>NZ_CM135725.2:0-5048455 GCF_054208735.2 Streptacidiphilus sp. PAMC 29251 | reverse complement strand
GTTTCGGGGGAGTCCGCAGGCGCGGCGGATGCTGGACGTGCGGGAGGTGTACGCCGAACCCGCCGCCCTCGCTTCCCCGCGCGGCCGGCAGATCCTGGCCGGGCTGCCGGGCGTCCCGGTCACCGAGGTGGCCAGCCACTGGCGCATCCCCTCCCTGCACGGCAACGAGGGCAATGTCGCCCGCTGGACCCGGGTCAAGACCGAGATCCTGGTGCTGGGCGTCCGGCAGTCCCTCAGCACCCGGCCCAACGGCAGGTCGGCGGACTGGATCGCCCCCGGCGCCGCCAACGGCTGCGCCATGGCCTGCGCCTACTGCTACGTCCCGCGCCGCAAGGGCTATGCCAACCCGATCACCCTGTTCACCAACATCGAGGCGATCACCGCGCACATCGGTCGCCATGTCCGGGCGCAGGGCCCCAAGCGGGAGCCCAACCAGTGCGACCCGCAGTCCTGGGTGTACGACATCGGCGAGAACGGCGACTGCTCCGTCGACGCCCTGGTCTGCGACAACACCGCCGACCTGATCGCCGCGTTCCGCCTGCTCCGCACCGCCAAGGCCTCGTTCGCCACCAAGTTCGTCAATCCCGACCTGCTCGGGCTGGACCCGCAGGGCCGCACCAGGGTGCGGTTCTCGCTCATGCCCGCGGACGACTCCCGGCTGCTGGACATCCGCACCAGCCCGGTCGCGGACCGTATCGCCGCCGCGGCCGACTTCCTCGACGCGGGCTACGAGGTCCACTTCAACCTCTCGCCGGTGGTGCTGCGCCCCGGCTGGCAGCGGGACTGGGGCGGGCTGCTGGCCCACCTCGACGACGTCCTCCCGGCGCGGGTGAAGCAGCAGGCAGCCGCCGAGATCATCATGCTGACCCACAACCAGCAGCTCCACGAGGTCAACCTCGGCTGGCATCCCCGGGCCGAGGACCTGCTGTGGCAGCCGGCCGCCCAGGAGGCCAAACGCTCGGAGAACGGCGCCCTCAATGTCCGCTATGCCCGTGGCATCAAGCACGACGCCCTGGTCCGGCTGCGGGAGCTGATTGCGGCCCACGCGCCGTGGCTGCGGGTGAGGTACGCGTTCTGAACCGGGCCACGACTGGGGGGCGGGGGCCTGCGGTCGCTGAAAAGGGGCGTGGGAGACTCATGGGTATGCTCCCTCCACCGACTCACGGCCTGACCGCTGCGGCGCCGATCCTGCTGGCGCTCGGCGACGGCCAGACGGTGACCTCGGGTGCGTTGCTGCTGGCCGTCCCGATCGCGATGCTGGCCGGCCTGGTCTCGTTCTTCTCCCCCTGCGTGCTGCCGCTGGTGCCGGGCTACCTCTCGTATGTCACCGGGTTCTCGGCCGTCGACCTGGCCGACGCCGAGGGGCGCCGGCGCGGGCGGATGCTGCTGGGGGCCGTGCTGTTCATCGCCGGCTTCACCGCGGTCTTTGTTTCCGAGGGCGCGCTTTTCGGGTATTTCGGCCGTCAACTGCTGGCGCACCAGCGCATGATCGACCTGGTGACCGGCGGTCTGACGATTCTGATGGGCCTCGCGTTCATGGGATTCGTGCCCGGCTTCACCCAGCGTGAATTGCGCACGCACCGCAAGCCCATGGTCGGACTGATCGGCGCGCCGGTCCTGGGCATCGTCTTCGGTATCGGCTGGACGCCCTGTATCGGGCCGACGCTCTCCGCCGCCCTGAGCCTGTCCGCCGATCAGGCCAGTGCCGGCCGGGGCGCGCTGCTGACCGCTGTCTACTGCCTCGGCCTCGGGGTTCCCTTCATCGTGGCGGCCGTGGCCTTTCGGCGGGCGCTCGGTGCGTTCAGCTGGGTCAAGGGCCACTACCAGGCGGTGATGCGCATCGGCGGCGGAATGCTGGTGATGGTCGGAATTCTGCTCATCACCGGCTGGTGGGCCCAACTCGTCTACCAGTTGCAGATTCATTTCCCCGCACCCTCGCTGGGGATCTGAGCCAACCGATTTCGCCCGGCCTCGGTTTCGCCCGGCCTCAGTCGGCCGCCAATTCGTCGGTGGCCTGCCGTCCCGCGTCGACGGTGCGGCGCAGGAAATCGGCCAGCAGCGTGAGTTCGGCGTCCGAGTAGTCGTCGCAGATCGCCTCCATCGAGCCGGTCATCCCCGCGTAGAGCTGGAACAGCTCGGCGCTGCGGTCGCGGAGGGCGCGGACCAGGACGGCCCGGCGGTCGGCGGGGTCGCGGTCGCGGGCGATCCAGCCGCCGCGTTCCAGCCGGTCCAGGATGCCGGTCATGGTGGCGGGGTGCAGCCCGGCGCGGCGGGCGAGGGCGCTGGGGCTGAGCGGACCGTGCCGGCTGATCAGGTCCAGGCAGTCCACGTCGACCTCCTTGAGCTTCAGCCTGGCGCCGACCTGGTTGTTCAGCAGGGAGAGCTGAACGCTCAGCTCACGCAGCGACTCCCGGACCGAGGTCTGCAGCCGCCGGTGGTGCCGTGGATCCGCTCCGTCTTCAGATACTACGAAACTCATATGATATCGTCCTCATAACTTATGGCCTACGAGGCCAGGGTATCCGGCGCGAGCCGGATCCCGGAGAGGGCACGTCATGATGCTGATCACCGGTGCGACGGGGAACGTGGGGCGCGAGGCCCTGAAACTGCTGCTGGAGCGCGGTACCGGGGCGACGGCGGTGACCCGGGACCCGGCCGCGGCCGCGGCCCGGCTGCCGGACGGCGTCCAGGTGCTGGGGGCCGATCCGTCCGATCCGACCACGCTGGCGCCGGCCCTGCGCGGGGTCGAGGCGATCCTGCTCAGCCCGCGTGCGGTCGGGGACGCCACCGCCGAGCTGCTGGCGCTGGCCGCCGCGAACGGGGTGCGGCGGGTGGTGGTGCTGTCGGCCGTCACCGTGGAGTACGGCGGCGGGTACCAGCGCTTCGCCCAGGGCTTCCGGGCGGTCGAGGACGCGGCCAGGGCGTCCGGACTGCGCTGGACCTTTCTGCGGTGCAGCGACTTCAGCGCCAACGCCCTGGCCTGGGCTCCGCAGATCCGCGGGACCGGAGTGGTCCGGGGCGCTTACGGCGACGCCGCCACCTCGGCGATCCATGAACGGGACGTCGCCGCCGTCGCGGTCCGGGCGTTGACCGAGGACACCCACGCCGAGCGGGCCTATGCGCTCACCGGCCCGCGCCCGCTGAACCAGCGGGACAAGGTCCGGCTGATCGGCGCGGCCGTCGGCAGGGACCTGAGCTGGGAGGAGGTCGCCCCGGAGCAGGTCAGGGCGGCGATGCTGGCCCAGGGCCTCAGCGAGGACGTGCCGGACCGGCTGCTCGGCTACCTGGCCGAGTGCCGACGGCGCCCCGGGCCCTCCACCGACACCGTCGAGCGGCTCCTGGGCCGTCCCGCGCTCGGCTTCGCCGACTGGGCGGCCGACCACGCCGCCGCCTTCCAGCAGGCCGCCGCCTTCCAGCAGTAGGAGTAGCAGCCATGACCGACACCATCGACTTCACCATGATGTACGTGACCCACCACGCCTTCCGGCGCGACCTGGACCGGTTCGCCGAGGCCGCGGCCGCCGGCCGGGCGGACACCCCGGAGGTACGGGCCGGCTGGGAGAACTTCAAGGCCCAGCTGCACCTCCACCACACCGTCGAGGACACGGTGCTCTGGCCCCGCCTGCTCGGCGCCGTCACCGACCCGCGCGACCTGGTGCTGCTGGAGCAGATGGAGGCGGAGCACGCGCAGATCGATCCGCTGCTGGCGGCCGTCGACAAGGCCCTGGCCGACGGGTCCAGCGGCCCCGCCGGCCCCGGTGCTCTGGCCGGGCCGCTGCGGGAGCTCACGGTGGCGCTGGTCGCCCACCTGGAGCACGAGGAGACGAGCACCCTCCCGCTGATCCAGTCCGCGCTGACCCGGGCGGACTGGCGCGCCTTCGCCGGGGAGATGCGCCGCCGCCAGGGGGTCAAGGGCGCGGCGGTCTACGTTCCTTGGATCCTCGACGGCGCTCCGGCGGCCGAGCGGCGACAGTTCCTCAAGGCCCTGCCGGCTCCGGTCGGCTACCTCAACCGGCTGCTGTGGCAGCCCCGTTACAGCAGGCGCCAGCTCTGGAACCCGGTGGGCGCGGGGCGGTGACGGCACCGCCGCAGCGTCAACTTGCTTGCGGGGTCTCCAGGTTTGACGTCTCCAGGTTCAGCAGCAGTGACTTCGCGGCGGGGCCGCCGGCGTAGCCGCCGAGGGTGCCGTCGGTGCGGACGACGCGGTGGCAGGGGACGACGACGGGCAGCGGGTTGGTCGCGCAGGCCGAGCCGACGGCGCGGACCGCCCTGGGGTTGCCGACCAGCCGGGCGACCTCGCCGTAGCTCTGGGTCTGCCCGTAAGCGATCTCGGGGAGGTGGCGCTGCACCAGCTGCCGGAACCCGCTGGAGAGCGACAGGTCCAGCGCCAGGTCGAAGCTGGTCCTGGACCGGGCGAAGTACTGGTCGATCTCCCGGGCCGCCTGCTCCAGCCGCCGCGGAGCGCGCAGGACGCGCGGGCTCAGCCTGGTCGCCAGCGTCTCCAGGACCTTGTCGTGGTCCTCGACCTGGTAGGCCACGCGGACGAGTCCGCGGGGGGTCGAGGCGAGCAGCAGCCGACCGACCGGGGTGTCGATGGTGGTGTACGCCACGTCGAGGAGCCCGTCGCGGGCGGCGGCCTGCTCCAGCCTGCGGTGCAGCCGTTCGAGCGCGCCGGGTTCGGCGGAGGCCCGGGCGAGCAGGGCAGTTTCGTCGTTCATGGGGTTGCTCCTTTCGCGTATGCGTCGGGGACGGTGGTCCGCAGGGCTTTGATCCCGTCGGAGGCGGCTCTGCGGGCCGCCTCCGCGGTGCCGCCGATGATCTCGGCGACGTCCTTGTAGGGCAGGCCGGCGAAGTGGTGGTACGCGACGGCCTGCCGCTGCTTAGTGGGCAGCGCCTTGACGGCGTCCCACAGGTCGTGGTCGGCGGACTCCGGCAGGCCGATCGCCGAGGGCTGCTCGGGCAGGGTCTCCACCGGGAGCGGGCGTCGCTGCTGGCCGCGGACCAGGTCGATGGCCTTGCGGTGGGCGATGGTCACCAGCCAGGCCTGCAGATTGGCGTCCGCCGGGAGGTCCGGGTAGGCGCGCATCGCGGCCAGGAAGGTCTCCGACCAGGCGTCGTCGGCGTCGTGGACGCCGACCACCGCCCGGCACACCCGGAGCACGGTGTCGCCGTGCTCGGACACCACCTGTTCGAAAGGCTGCTTCATCACCCTCCTGTTCGACCGGGCTGTCAGAACAGCTTGGCGGCCCTGGCCGACTCGGGCTCCTCCAACTCGAGCAGGAACTGCTTGCGTTCCAGCCCGCCGGCGTAGCCGGTCAGCTTGCCGTTCTTTCCCACCACGCGGTGGCAGGGCACGATGATGGAGATCGGGTTGTGGCCGTTGGCCTGGCCCACCGCCTGGGCCAGGGCCTTGTCGCCGAGCCGTTCGGCGAGCTCACCGTAGGTGGTGGTCTCGCCGTAGGGGATCTCCCGCAGCATGGCCCAGACCCGCTCCTGGAGCGGGTTGCCCTGGGTGGCGGTGGGGAGGTCGAAGGCGGTCCGGTCCCCGGCCAGGTACTCGGTCAGCTGGGTCCGTACCGCTTCCAGCAGGGCGTCGCCCTGGACCTCGACCCTCGGGCCGATGCTGTCGGCGGGAGGCAGGTACCAGTGGTGCGAGAAGTAGAGGCCGACGACGGCCTGGTCCGAGGCCACCACGGTGACCGCGCCCAGCACGGTGTCGACGAGCGCGTGACGTGAGTCCATGATCGGGAGCCCTCCTCTGCGGCAGTGTTTCTGCTGCTGCTGGGAAGACGCGCGGCAGCGGCGGAACGTGAGGTCAGATTTCGGGCTGCGGCGCCGGGGCCGGCGCCGCGGCCCAGTGCACCAGGGTCGCGGGCACCCGGCCGCACAGCGGCCGGCCCTTGGCGTCGGTGAGCGGGAGTCGGGCGACCAGCCCGCCGGAGCGCAGCGCTGCGGCCAGGGTGTCGGCCGGGACGGCGTCGAGCATCAGCTTGGCGCGGCGGAACATGCTGAACTCCCCGGCGGGATCGACCGATCCCCAGGACAGGTAGAGGAAGCGTCCGCCGAGCCGGTTCTGCACGTAGGGGCCGCTGAGTTCGGTGCCGGCGGGTGTGGCCACGGCCGTGCACGGCACCGTCCACCGGGCTGACGGGGCGTCACCCGGGTGCAGGTCCAGCAGTTCGCCGGGCCGGTCCTTGCGCTGCAGGCCGACGTGGATGTTGTCGGCGCCGGGGAAGTCGGGGCCGGCCGCGCATGAGCGTCCGGGCAGTTCGGTGGCTTCGACACGGATCTCCATGCCCCCATCATCCGCCCGCGGAGTAGTCTCGGCCGACGTGACCGCCTCCGACGCCGCTCGTCAGACCCGTCCCGACGACGACCTGTACTACCGGATGGTGGCGAACACCTTCGTCACCCTGTTCTGGCGACGGGAGCTCTTCGACGAGAGCACCGCTCTCTTCCGTGAGCACCGCTACGCGGTGGTGGTGCTGGACGCCTCCGGCTGGGCCGGTGACGCCGACCTGCACCGGGACATCGCCGCCGCGCTGGACTTCCCGGACTACTACGGCGCCAATCTGGACGCGCTCAACGACTGCCTGCGGGACGTGGGGTCCCGCGACTACGGGGTGCCCGAGGACGCGGCGGGCTTTGTCCTCGGCTTCACCGGCTACCAGGCGTTCGCCCGGGCCAGCCCCAGATCCGCCCAGATCGTGCTGGACCTGCTGGCCGACCATGCCCGGCGCGCGGCGATCTTCGGGCAGCGGATGCTCTGCCTGGTCCAGAGCGAGGACCCGGACATCCGCTTCGAGCCGGTCGGTGGCACGCCGGTGATGTGGAACCGGGCCGAGTGGCTGGACGCCCGCCGCAGGCCGGAGTCCCGGTAGCCGGGTCCTGGTAGCCGGCAGCGCGCGCGACGCCGCCGACCGCTCAGCCGGCGTCCGGCACCGCGCGCAGGCGGATCTCGACGGTGAGGCCCCCGTCGGGATTGGCGGCGGCGGTGAGGGCGGCCTGGTGCGCCGAGGCGATGGAGCGGGCGATGGACAGGCCCAGTCCGTGGCCGGGGCCGTGCAGCCGGTCGCGGTCCAGCCGGCGGAAGGGCTCGAAGAGGTCGGGGACGCGCTCCGGCAGCACCACCGGACCGCTGTTGCAGATGCTGAGGCGGTCGGCCGTGACGGTGACCTCGACCTCGCCGCCGGGATGGTTGTACTGCAGCGCGTTGCGCACCAGGTTGGACAGCAGGTGCTTGAGCAGGACCGGATCCCCGTCGAGGCCGGCCGGCTGGAGCAGGGTGCGCACGGCGATGCCGCGGTCCTCGGCGACCGGGCGCAGCTCGGCCAGCACGGCGGCGGCGACCAGGTCCAGCCGCACCGGCTCGGTGCGGTCCAGGCCCCGGTCGCTGCGGGCCAGCAGCAGCAGGGCGGCGATGAGGTGCTCGGCGTCCCTGTTGACGGCCAGCAGGTCCTCGCGGACCTCGTGCAGGTTCGCCGGGAGCGGGTCGGCGAGGCCGACCTCGATGCTGGCGCGCTGGACCGCCAGCGGCGTGCGCAGCTCGTGGGAGGCGTTGGCCACGAACCGGCGCTGGCTGTCGAAGGCCCGGTCCAGTCGTTGCAGCATGGTGTCGAAGGTGTCGGCGAGTTCGCGGAGTTCGTCGTGGGGGCCGGTGCTGGCCATCCGCTCGTGCAGGTTCTCCTCGCTGATCCGGCGCGCGGTCTCGGTGACCCGGCGGACCGGGCGCACCGCGCGTCCGGCGAGCCACCAGCCCATCGCGCTGCCGGCCAGGGCCATCACCAGGAGGCCGAGGCCGGACCAGAGCAGCATCTGGTGCAGGGCGGCGTTCTTGACCTGGTCGGCGAGGCTGATCGCGATCGGTTGCCGGCTGCCGTTCGCGGCCGGGGCAGTGGTACCGGACCAGGGCTGGGCGGGGCCGGCCGAGGTGGCGGGCTGGGACCGGCCCAGGTCGGTGGCGCCGACGATGGCGTGCAGCGTCTGCACGGTGCCGTGTGCGGCGAGGGTGATCACCAGGGCCAGCAGGGCGGCGGTGGCCAGGGTGAACCACAGCGAGATGGCGGCCGCGAGACGGGCCCGGAACGGGAGCCTGGCCAGCGGGGATCTCAGCACAGCCGGTAGCCGCTTCCGTCGTCGGCGGACACGGCGTCGGTGTCGCCGAGCTTGCGGCGCAACCGGCTGACCGTGGCCCGGACCGCGCCGGTGCGGGCGTCCATGTGCTCGTCCCAGATCCGGTGCAGCAGGTCGCGGTGGGTGACCGGCTCACCGCGGGCCTCCAGCAGGGCCTGCAGCACGGCGAACTCCTTGGGGGTGAGGTCGAGCGGCGTGCCGTCGACGGACGCCTGCCGACGGGCCCGGTCCAGGGTGATCCCGCGGTGGCGCAGGATCTGCGGGGCCGGCCCGGGCACGCGCCGGGACAGCGCGCGGATCCTGGCGACCAGCTCGGCGAACTCGAAGGGCTTGGCGAGGTAGTCGTCGGCGCCCAGGTCCAGGCCGTGCACCCGGTCCTCGACGGTGCCGGCCGCGGTGAGCATCAGGATCCGGGGCGGGTCGGCCAGTTCGGCCAGCCGTCGGCACACCTCGTCACCGGACATCACCGGCAGGTCCCGGTCGAGGACGAGCACGTCGTAGTCGTTGAACAGGCACATCCGCTCGGCCACGTCACCGGAGGCGGCCAGGTCGACGGCCATGGCCTGCCGGCGCAGACCGGTGGCGATGGTCCTGGCCAGCACATGGTGGTCCTCGGCGATCAGCACTCTCAACGGGGGGTCCTTGCCTGTTTTTGCTCCGGTGCGTCCTGCCAGACAAACACAGGGCCGATTGCAGCCGCATAAGCGACACCGCCGACCCGGCCGCCGACGGTCTTATCCGCCTGTAAGGGGCGCCCTGCTTCGCTGATGCCGTTCCCACGTCCCCTGCTGCTCCCGAGGTGTCGCCACCATGGCTTACCGATCCCTGACGCGCCCGTCCGTGCTCGCCTGCACGGCGCTGCTCGCCGCCCTGTCCCTGAGCGCGTGCGGCTCCGGAGGGGGTGGGACGAAGGTCGCCAGCGCGGGCGGCGGCAGCGGCAACGGTTCGGCGAAGCCGACGGCCACGGCCAGCCTGAACCCCGCCCAGGCCCGTCTCGCCTTCACGAAGTGCATGCGCGACCACGGTGTCGAGATGCCCGACCAGAACCCCGGGGGCGGCCTGTCGATCCAGATGCCCTCCGACGCCGACGGCCAGGCGAAGATGACCAAGGCCTTGGCCGCCTGCAAGAGCCTGGACTCCGCTCAGCAGGGCAACGCCAACGACCCGGCGCAGCAGAAGAAGGCGCTGGACGAGGCCAAGTGCCTGCGGGCGCACGGCGTCGACATGCCCGACCCGCAGCCCGGCACGGCCCAGCAGATGCCCCAGGGGCCCAACGTCGACGCCGCCATGAAGGCCTGCGGCATGACGTTCTCCGGGACGGGCCAGTGAGCCGCACCGACATCGACACCAGCACCGGCGCCGATACCGGCATCCAGCCGGTGGTGGGCGCCGGGCCGGCGCCCAGGAGGAAGCGCCCCCGGCGCACGGCGCTGTGGACGGCCGCCGTGGTGCTGGCCGCCGCGGCCGGGGCCGGCGGCTACGCCCTGAGCACCCGGACGTCCGACGCCGGGCAGCACGCACCCGTGGCCAAGACCGCCACGGACCTGGTCCGCCGGCAGAACCTGGTCAACACCAAGCAGGTCGACGGAAAGCTCGTCTACTCCGGGCAGGTCACCATCACCGGGCAGATCACCGGCACCATCACCCACCTGCCGTCCCCCGGCGCCGTCGTCTCCCGGGGGAAGGAGCTGTACCAGGTCGACGGGCAGGGGGTGGTCCTGTTCTACGGGGTCGAACCCGCCTACCGCGACCTGCGGGTCGGTGAGCACGGCAATGACGTGCGCCAGTTCGAGCAGAACCTCAGCGCGCTCGGCTACGGCGGGTTCACCGTCGACGACCGCTACGACGCGGACACCGCGGCGGCCGTCCGCCGCTGGCAGCGGAACCAGGGCTGGACGGTCACCGGCGTGGTGGAGCGGGGCCGGGTGGTCTACGCCGCAGGGCCGCTGATGGTGTCCGCGGCCAAGTCCGCGCTCGGTTCGCCCGCCGCGCCGGGGATGCCGGTGCTCGCCGCCAGCTCCGACCGCCAGCACGTCCATGTCGACCTCGACGTCGGGGACCAGCAGTTGGTCGCCAAGGGCGCCCAGGTCACCGTCACCCTGCCGAACGGCAGCACGATCAAGGGCACGGTGGGCTCGATCAGCAAGACCGTGACCACCACCCCCAGCCCGGACGGCCAGGGCGACAAGTCCACCGTCGGCGTCGACATCACCCTCGCCCGCGGGGCCGCGGGCGCGCTCACCCAGGCTCCGGTGACCGTCACGCTGGTGAACGGCCACCGGGACAATGTGCTCACCGTTCCGCTGACCGCGCTGCTGGCCCTCAGCGAGGGTGGCTACGGGGTCGAGGTGCTCCGCCCCGACGGCACCAGCACCGTGGTGCCGGTCACCACCGGCATGTTCGCCGACGGCCGGGTGGAGGTCAGCGGCACCGGCCTGCGCCAGGGCCAGACCGTGGGCGTCGCCGCATGACCGGCAGCCTCATGACCGAGAGCGCCGGCACCGGACCCGCGCCGCTGGTGGAGCTGGCCGGGGTCGGCCACACCTACCCCGGCGGCACCCGGGTGCTGCACGACGTGTCCTTCCGGATCGGTCGCGGCGAACTGTGCGCCATCGTCGGGCCGTCCGGCTCGGGGAAGTCCACCCTGCTCAACCTCATCGGCACCCTGGACGTGCCGACCACCGGGACCGTCGCCATTGACGGCCACGACATCCGGACTCTCAGCGAGAAGCAGCTGTCCGCCCTGCGCGCGCGCTCCATCGGCTTCGTGTTCCAGCACTTCTTCCTCGCGCCGGGGGTCAGCGCCCTCGACAATGTCGCGGACGGGCTGCTCTACCTGGGCATCGGGCGCGGGGAGCGCCGCGAACGCGCCGAACACGCCCTGACCAGGGTCGGTCTGGCGCACCGTCTTGACCACCGCCCGCACGAGCTGTCCGGTGGCGAGAAGCAGCGGGTCGCCATCGCCCGCGCCGTGGTCGGCAATCCGCCGCTGCTGCTGGCGGACGAGCCGACCGGCGCCCTGGACAGCGTCTCCGGAGCGGCGGTGGTGGAGCTGCTGCGCGAGCTCAACGCCGCGGGCACCACGGTCCTGGTGATCACCCACGCCGCGGAACTGGCCACCACCCTGCCGCGCCGCATCCATGTCCACGACGGCGTCGTCACCGAGGGCGTCGTCACCGAAGGGCCCGCCGCCCCGCAGAGGACGCTGATATGACCCGCCGTACCGCCCCGAGGCTGGTACCCAGCCGTCTCTCGCTGCCCGACACCCTGCGGGTGGGAGGCTCGGGACTGCGCACCAGGCCCACCCGGGTGCTGCTGTCCGCCCTCGGCATCGCGATCGGCATCGCCGCGATGGTCGCCGTGGTCGCCATCTCCTCCTCCAGCCAGGCCGCGTTCAACGCCCAGCTCGCCAAGGTCGGCACCAATCTGCTGACCGCCGCCCCGGGCAAGAACGTCTTCGGCAAGGAGACCGAACTCCCCAAGCAGGCGGTCGGCATGGTCCGGCGGATCGGCCCGGTGCGGAACGCGGCCGGGACCGGTGCGCTGCCCAAGGTGAAGGTCTACCGCAACGACCGGATCGACCCGAACGCCAACGGCGGCATCACCGTCAGCGCCACCGACCTGAACCTGGCCGCCACCGTCGGCCTGGACCTGGCCGCGGGCAGCTGGCTCAACGCGGCCCAGGCCGCCTACCCGTCCACCGTCCTCGGCGCGCAGACCGCCCAGCAGTTGGGCATCGACCGGCCGGGCTCGCAGATCTGGCTCGGCGGGCAGTGGTTCACCGTCACCGGCATTCTCCAACCCTCGGCGCTGGCACCGGAACTGGACACCAGCGCACTGGTCGGCGAACCCGCCGCGCAGCGGCTGCTCGGCTACGACGGGCACCCCACCACCGTCTACACCCGCACCGACGACAGCGCCGTCGACCAGGTCCGCCAGGTGCTGGCCGCCACCGCCAACCCCGAGTCGCCCGCGGACGTGGCGATCTCCCGCCCCTCCGACGCCCTCACCGCCAAGCAGGCCGCCAACCAGGCCTTCACCGGCCTGCTGGTGGGCATCGGCGCCATCGCCCTGCTGGTCGGCGGCGTCGGGGTCGCCAACACCATGGTCATCGCGGTCCTGGAACGGCGCGGCGAGATCGGGCTGCGCCGCTCGCTGGGCGCCACCCGGGCCCAGATCCGGACCCAGTTCCTCACCGAATCGGTGCTGCTCTCGGCCCTCGGCGGGGCCGCGGGCGCCGCGATCGGCGCCGCCGTCTCGGCCGGCTACGCGCTCTCCAAGCACTGGCAGGTGGTCATCCCGCCCTGGTCGCTGGGCCTGGGCATCGGCGCCACCATGCTGATCGGCGCCCTGGCCGGGCTCTGGCCGGCCATGCGCGCCGCCCGGCTCGCCCCGCGCGAGGCCCTGGCCGGCCCCTGACCCGGACGCACCTTCGGCGTCGCTCCCACGGAAGGTTCCGCGGGAGCGACGCCGAAATCTTTTATGGACAAGTCACTTGACCAATATGGACAAGCAACTTGACGGAAAGTCAGCGGTCGAACGGGCTGCGGCTCCAGCTGGTGAACGGCTCCAGGATGTGGCTGGCGGCCCAGGTGGTCTGGTTGATGCCGGAGCAGCTGCCCGCGCCGACGGTGCCGGGGCAGCCGCCGTTGTCGCGCTGCAGCGCCCAGATGGACAGGCTGGCGAGGTTGTGGCGGGTGGCCCAGGCCTTGACCGCGGCGGTGTCCGCCAGGGTGGTGGTCTCGGCCGCGCCGAAGTCGTCGATGCCCGGCATCAGGGTGACCCCGATGCTCTTCCACAGCTGGGCCGAGGACTTGTGCGGGTAGATCGCGGCGAGCTGGCTGTGCACACCGGTCGCGGCGGTCTCCGAGTTGGTCGCCATCTCGTGGACGGTGCCGTCGTAGTAGTCGAAGGTCATCGCGTTGACGACGGCGATCCTGGCGTGCTCCTGCGCGGCGTTCTGCAGCAGGGCGATGCCGGTGGCGCCGAGTCCGGTGGTGGTGACCGGCAGGGTGTAGGAGAAGCTGACGTTGCGTCCGGTGCGGGCGGCCCAGGCCTCGACCTTGGCGATGGCCTGGTTGCGGCGGGCGATGCCGGCGGTGTTGCTCAGCGCGTCGGCCTCGACGTCCAGGTCGATCCGGGAGGTGTGGTAGGTGGTGAAGACGTTCTCGTAGACCTTGGCGATGCCGTCGACGCTGGTGCAGCTGTCGGCGATGTCGGTGTTGGTGGTGTCGGCGGTGTAGCCGCCGAAGGAGGGGATGACCGTGCCGCCGGTCCGCTGGATGGCGGCGATGGACTTGCCGAAGGTGGCCGAGGTGAGCGGCGTGGTGGTGGCGCCGTTCCAGTACGCGGTACAGGAACCGGTCGCGGCGGTCTGGATGAACGCCATGGTCAGGTACTTGGCGCCGGACGCCTTGGCGAGGGCGGCCGGGTCGTCGCCGTTGTACGCCTCGAAGTACGGCGCGTACACATGGGCCGGGATGGGGTTCACGGCGGTGTTCCCGTGCGTGGGGAAGCCCGCGGCGCTGGCCGCGCCGGCGCCGGCGGTGAGCAGCCCCGCCGAGGCGATGGCGGTTGCGACTATGCCGGTGAGTACGGCGCGGAGGGGTTTGGGCGATCGTCGCATCTGGGCTCCCAAGCAGCGGTAGTTGAACGTCGCTAATACTTGGACTAGACCAATCTGCTGTCAAGGGTTCCGGGCAGACCCTTGGAAAGCTCATGGCCCCGCTTCAGAAACCGGCCTCAGTTCCGCTCCGCGAGCACCTCGGCCAGGGTGGTCCGAAGCTGCGGGCCGGTCAGCGAGACGAGGTGCGTATGGGGCGGGACGACAGTGCCGGAACGTTGCACCGGCTCGGCCCGCGACGGCTCGGCCCGCACCGGCTCGGCCCGCGACGGTTCAGCTCGCACCGAGTGCGGCCAGCAGCCGGGGGAGGTCGGTCAGGTCCGGCAGCACCGCATGGGCTCCGGCGGCCCGCAGTTCGGCCACACCGAACGAGCCGGTGGCGACGGCCACCGCCGTGGCGCCGCGGGCCAGCGCGGCCTCGACGTCCAGCGGGGTGTCCCCGACCAGCACCACCGACGCCGCCGGGAATTCCATGCCGTACTTGTGTTCGGCCAGGTCCCTGGCCACGTCGACCAGATCGGCCCGCACCAGGTGGTGGTCGCCGAAGGCCGCCACCTCCAGGTCCAGCCGGCCGGCGAGTCCGGCGGCGGCGAGTTTGACCAGGCCCATCCGGCGCATATTGCCGGTGAGCACCGACTGGACCAGGTTCGGCCGGTCGGCCAGGGCGGCGAGGGCCTCCTCGACCCCGGGCAGCACCCGGCCCCCGCCGGCCTGGAACCTGTGCCGCTGCTGCTCGGCGACCCGTCCGGCCAGGTCCTGCAGCGCGGCGGCGGGATCGGCCAGGTCCGTCCCCGCCGAGCCCGGTCGGGGACCGAGTTGGGCGACGAGATCCCGCACGATGGCCCGGTCCGTGCGCCCGGCGAACGGCACCCGGACCGTGACCGGCCTGCCGAAGAGCTGCTCGAACGCCTGGTGCATCGCCTCCCGTCCGAAGCCGGCCGGGTCCAGCAGCGTGCCGTCCACGTCCCAGAGCACCAGCCGCCGAGGGCGGGCCGGCGAGGATTCTTGCGTCATAGGCGATTTCTAGCACTCGCAGACCCGCCGCCGCACGGAGCAGGATGGGGCCCATGAGCAACGATCCGATCGACCTGCACCAGGCCCTGGCCACGTTCGACGAGCTGTGGAGCCCTCGTATCGTCACCGGCGTCAACGACTACGACGTACGGATCGCCAAGGTCGAGGGCGAGCACGTCTGGCACGCCCACGAGCACACCGACGAGTTCTTCCTGGTGCTCGCAGGCGAACTGCGGATCGCCCTGCGCGAGCCGGCCGGCGAACGCGTGGTGACGCTGCCGACCGGTTCGGTCTTCACCGTCCCGCGGGGCACCGAGCACAGGCCGTCCGCCCCGGACGGCGCAGCGATCCTGATGTTCGAGCCCACCGGGACCCCCACCGTCGGCGACCGCCACGAGGAAATCCCGGCCCATGTCGCCGTCACGACAGGACAGCCCCTGCTCCCCCCGCCGGGCGACACGCGGCGCTGACATGCGGCGATGACATGCGGAGAGGCGGTCCCCGACCGGGGACCGCCTCTCCGTACACGTCGTACACGTCGTACACGTCGTCACGTCACTCGTTCACCATCGGTACCAGCGGCCACGGCTGCCGCCGGAGCCCGCGCCCCGGAAGACGAACCCGAGTGCCCAGAGCACCAGGACCACGATGGCGATCCACCACAGAATATGAATGGCGAAGCCGGCCCCGCCCAGGATCAGGGCGAGCAGCAGAACCAGAAGTACAGGACCCATAGTTATCATCCTCCTGAACAGCGCCTGCCCCGCTCCCGCCGACCCATTCCACCGGATCCCTCACTGAAAGGGCGGAAGCTGCTCACGCCGGATGCTGCGCGGGTCCTCCCCGGTGTCGACCACCTGCGCGGCGACCACCCGGAGTTTGACGTTCAGCCGCTGCGAGGCGGCGACCAGCAGCTCGAAACTCTGCCGGGAGGTGATCCGGTGACGCTCCATCAGGATGCCGGTGGCCTCGCCGATCGCCTGCCGGTTGTCCATCGACTGCCGCAGCGAGGCGACCAGTCCCGCGTTCGCCAGCGCCAGCGTCGCATGGGCGGCGTAGACCACGGCGATCTGCGCGGTGCCGTCGTCGAAGGCCGACCGGCGGCCCGAGTGCAGGTTCAACGCGGCGGTGGGGGCCCAGCTGCCGGCCAGCCGGCAGGCCAGCATGCTCCCGACGCCCAGTTCCTCGGCGCCGCGGCTGAACGCGGGCCAGCGCTGCTCCCGGGCGGTGTCGTCGATCCGCAGGAGCGCCTGACCCCGCATCACGTCCAGGCACGGGCCCTGGTCGAGCGCGCCCTGCAGCCGGTCCAGTTCGAGCACCAGCGGATCCGTGCAGGCGGGGCTCTCGATCGCACCGCCCCGGCCGAGCACCGTCACCCCGGCGTGGTCACAGCCCTCGATCACCCCGCGGGCGGAGTCCACGATCGCCCGGAGTGTCTCCTGCACGCTTCCATGGCCGTGGAGTTCACGGGCGGTGCGTGCCAACCGCGCGGCGATCGCCACGTCCGTTCGCCCGGACACCACCTGCTGACTCCTCTCTCGCCCCCGGCCGTCGGTCCTGCTGACAGTAGTCTGCCCGTTCAGCCGGATCCCAGCACCGCGTCGGCGGGCAGCACCCGGCTGCTCAGGTCCTCGGCGACCCGGGTCAGCCCCAGCCCCTGGGCGTCGGCGTAGTCGCGCATGCGGAGGAACGCCGCGTCCATCGAGATGTTGCCCTGCTCGGCCAGGAACCCCTTGGCCCGTTCGATCAGCGAGCGGGCCACCAGAGCCGTCCTGACGTGGTCCTCCACCGACTGGGCCAGGTCGGGCCCGTGCCCGTACTGGACGATGCCGACCATCGCCAGGTCGGCCAGCGCCTGGGCGGCCCGGAGCACGTCCGCCGAGGACAGTCCCGGCGCGGTGTGGAAGAGGTTGAGCGCGCCCACCGTCCGGCCGCGCAGCCGCAGCGGCAGCGCCAGCGCGGAACCGATGCCGAGCCCGAGCGCCGCCGGGGCGAAACTCGGCCAGCGGGCCGCGGCCGCGGCCAGATCCGGCTCCTGCACCAGCGCGCCGATCTGGAAGCACTCGACGCACGGGCCCTCGGCGGCCGCCAGTTGCACCCGCTCCAACTGCCGGATGCTCTCACTGGAGTACGCCACGTCGCGCAGCACGCCGTCCTGGTCGGCCACCAGGATCCCCGCGCCGGACGCCCCGCAGACGCCGATACAGGTGTCGGCCAGACGGTGCAGCAGGTCACCGAGGTCGAAGTCGCTGACCAGCACCCCGGCCAGATCGGCGAGAATCCCGTTCAACTGTGCGTCATGCGCCATGACGGCCTCCTGGCTCCACGCTACGCCCTCTCCCGTTCCCTCTCCGCGCGCTCATCCGTCCTCCCGGGTCAACCGAAGCGCCCGCGAGACTACCGCCGCGGCCACGTCGCCGAGCATCTGCCCCTGGGCGAACGCGTGCGCCCGGAGCCGGGCCAGCGCCGCCTCCGGCCCCAGGTCGAGCTGCGCCATCACCATGCCCACCGCCTGGTCGACGGTCACCTCGTCGGTGACCATCGGCGGGAGCCAGGCCGGGCCGCCCTCCCCGTCCCCCACGGCGGCCAGCAGCGCCAGCGCCACCGCGTCGACCGCGATCCTGGCCTGGGCGATCAGCTCCGGGTCCACGTCCCCGCTGTGCCGCCGGTAGAGGTCCACGATGCCCAGCGGCTCGCGGCCCAGCTGGAGCGGGAAGGCGACCATCGACCGGATCTCCCACCCCGCCGCCAGGACCAGGGCCGCGGCCTCGGCCGCGAACACCGGCCAGTCGCTGTCGACCTGCAGCAGGTCGGTGGTCCAGGCCGGCGCCCGGCTGGTGTACGCGGCGATGCCGGGGCCCTCGCCGAGGGTGAACTGCAGCTCCTCCAGCCGGGTCACCCGTTCGTCACTGGCCGAACGGGCCATCGGGCGGCCGACCTGGGCCATCATCGAGATGGCCACCCCCTCCACCGGCAGCGTGCTGGAACAGGCCGCGCACAGCCGGTTCAGCAGCCCGGCGGCCGGCCCCTGGGCCGCCGCCGCGACCGCCTGCGCGACCCGCGCCAGATCCTTCATCCCACCGCCTCGCCCAACCGTCCGGTCCGCCGCGGCCATCCTAGGCTTCCCACCGTACGCGGTGGATCATCCTGGGCCGGTGCCGCGGCCGGGGCTTCTCTGGCATGCTGGTGGGCAGACGGTTCGGAAGCGCAGCCGACGGTGTTTCGGGCGGGTCTCCCACGTTCCCCCAGCTCTGCCCAGGGACGGCACAGAGAGCTGCTGCCGCATGCCCGATACCATCACCGGCTCGTCCCCCACAGGCCCCCGGGATACGTCATGATCAGCCGCCCGCTGCTGGACATCGTCGTGCTGGACACCGGCGGCACCGTCCGGATGCTGCTCGCGGGGGAGCTCGACCTCTCCGGGGTGCGCGGTCTGCGGTCCGCCGTCAACCGGATCCTCGACATCCCGGGGGTGCGCCGGATCGAGGTCGACGCCGCGCTGCTGGACTTCTGCGACAGCACCGGGCTCGGGGCGCTGATGGAGGCCCAGCAGTGCGCGACCGAGCGGTTCGTCCCGCTCTATCTGACCGACATGCCGCCCCGGCTGCGCCGACTGCTGGACACCACCGGGCTGGGCCGGCGACTGGCCCCGCCGCCCTGGCCGGGCCCGGGGCCCGAGGGCTGACCGTCGGGCCCCGGGCCGACGGTGCGTCAGTTGCCCGTCAGCGCCTTGTACTCGGTGTGCAGGTGGTCGGCGAAGCGGGCCCCCATCCGGTGGTAGGCGGCGGCGTCGGGGTGCAGCCCGTCCCCCAGCGAGTCGGCCTCGTCCGGGCCGAGCAGTCGGCGTCCGTCCAGGTAGGACAGCGCGGGGTCGCTCCCGGCCCGCTGCCGCACCAGGAGTTCCAGCGCCTCGCGGACCCAGCCGAGGGTCAGCGCGCCGAGGGCGTCGGCCTCCGCCGGGTCGCCGATCGGCTGCTGCCGGCCGGTGGCCGGGTCGGTGGCGCACGGCCCGGGGGTGTCCTCCAGCATCGGGCAGGAGACCGGCGAGACCACCAGGATCGGCGTGTCCGGGTGCCCCTCGCGGATGGTGTCGAGGAAGCCGTGCACGGCGGGCAGGAAGGTGCGGCGGCGCATACCGGCGCTGCCGACCACATTGATGCCGATCTTCAGGCTGATGAAGTCGGCCGGCAGCTCCCTGATGGTCCTGGCCACGAACGGGTCGAGCATGGCGTTGCCGGCGAAGGCGAGACTGGTCAGGTCGAGCCCGGTGGCCGCTGCCGCGACCGCGGGCCAGGTCCCGGTGGGGCCGTCCGCCTCCAGGCAGTGGCTGATGGACGAGCCGTAGTGGACCCAGCGCGGCTTCGCCGACTCCTCGGCCGGACGGAGCTCCGCGTTGCCGCCCAGGGACACCAGATCGCTGGTGGCCGACTGGGACAGCCAGATCTCCACCCTCTTGTCGCCGGCCGGCAGCTCGGCGAAGCGGATCGTCTCGGCGCTGCCCGGGATCAGCTGGGTGTCGCCCGCCAGCGAGACGATCTGCAGGATGTCGCCGCCCAGGACGGGCACCCGGCGCAGCCGTTCGCCGTCCACGACCAGGTCGACCACGGCCGGCACCGGGCCGCCGGGCAGTCCGACCCGGGTGGCGTGCAGGACCAGTTCCAGCTCGGTCGCCTCGGTGCGCAGCACCAGCCGGACGTTCGCGGCGCCCTGGACGGCCAGCTCGAAGAAGGGGTCGTTGATCTGGGGCCTGGTCCAGGCGGGGAGCCGGCGCGGCCGCAGCCCGCGCCCGGTCCGCTCGAGTTCGAGCGCGCCCTCGATCCGCACCCGGTCGGCGGGGAAATCGGTCTGGAAGAGCATCTTCTTCGTCTCCTTAGGGTCGGCCGTAGCCGGCGATGTGCAGATCGGCCGGGTCGAAGTCCTTCGGCAGGCCGCCGACCAGGATCCGGGCCTGCTGACCGTCCCGCAGGTCGAGGTAGTTGCGGTCGAAGGTGACGCCGGGCGCGGGGGCCAGCACCCGGGTCAGGTAGCTGTAGCCGTGCGAGGTCAGCACGACCTCGGCGGTGCCGTCCGCGGCACCGGGCTCGATCCTGGTCTCGACCTCGCCGAGGGTCAGCGGGAGGTCCTTGAGCGGCCCGAAGAACAGCCGGTTGGGCTCGATCCGGCCGGCCCCGTCGCTGACCCAGGCGAAGCGGTCGGGTCCGGGGCCGAAGGCGGCGGCGGGCGCCGACCACACCGGGCGCGAGCTGCCCGGGGCGGCGACCAGGTCCAGGTACTCGTCGACGAACTGCTCTCCGGCGAAGCCGGCCACCTCGACCCGGAGCCGCAGCTCCACCGGGGTCCGGCCGCTGTTGCTGACCCACAGCTGGATCCCGCCGTCGTCGGTCCTGACGAAGCTGGCCAGCACCGGGCGGTAGGCGCGCTGGGTGAAGTAGTACCCGGCCTTGGCGATCAGGTCGTGGTCGATGATCGACCAGGACAGGCCCGGCCAGGGCTCGTTGAGCTGCCAGAGCAGGGTGCCGGAGCAGTGCGGCTGCCGGCGCCGGTAGTGCTCGATGCCGAACTTCAGCCCCTCCGCCTGGCAGGCCATCGAGAAGTCGACGTACTGCTCCAGGTCGGTCGGCAGCCCGGTCTCCACCGACATCAGGTCGTCGCCCTTGTTCTTGGGCACGTCCTTGTTGCGGTTGTCGAACTCGGGGCTGTGCAGGGCGAGCGAACCCGGCGGGGTCCACCGGGCCAGGGTGCCCAGCTCGGCCGTGGCGTGGATGCCGAACTCGCTGATGAACTTGCCCTTGTCGTAGCGGTAGCGGTCGAAGTGCACCTCCTCGCCCTTGCTCGCGAACTCGGTGGGGCCGCCGACGCCGAGGTCCACGCCGTGCCAGACCTCCCAGGCGTGCCGGTCGCCGTCGAGGACGCCGTTGATGCCGTACGGGTCGTCCTCGCCCCAGGGGCTGCCGGGCCAGTACGGGACCTCGGGGTTGAACCGGGTGACGGCGGAGGGCAGCACCTCGTGGAAGAAGGACCAGCCCCAGTTGCCCGGGTCGGTGTTCTGGTAGACCAGCTGGTGGATGCCGGTCACCTCGTTGTTGCCCGCCCACAGCGCCATGGACGCGCGGTTGCGCAGCCGCTTGACCTGGTACTCCGCCTCGCGGACCACCTCGGCGTGCAGGGCCGGGTCGTCGCTGGGGTAGTCGATGCAGGCGAACATGAAGTCCTGCCAGACCAGCACGCCCAGGTCGTCGCAGGAGCGGTAGAAGCCGTCCTGCTCGTAGACCCCGCCGCCCCACACCCGCAGCATGTTCATATTGCCCCGCTTGGCCGCCTCCACCAGGGCGCGGACGGTCTCGGCGGTCACCGAACCGGTCATCATGCTCACCGGCACCCAGTTGGCGCCGCGGGCGAACAGCGGGACCCCGTTCAGCACGAACCGGAACAGCCGGCCGCCCTCCTCGTCGGCGGAGCGGTCCAGGGTGACGGTGCGCAGTCCGATCCGGTCCTCGGCCCGGTCCAGCAGCAGCCCGTCCTTCCCGGTCAGCTCGATCACCACGTCGTAGAGCGGCTGCTCGCCCAGGTCGTGGCTCCACCACAGCTGGGCGTCGTCGATGTCGAGCACGGCGCCGGCCCGGCCGTCGCCGAGGTCGAGCTCCGCGCGGTGCACCCGGCCGTTCGGGGCGGTCAGGGTGACCAGGGCGTTCATCGCGCCGCTGTGGCCGAAGGCGTCCGCCTCGACGTCGACGGCGACGGTGGCCGTCGCGGCGGCCACGTCCACCGAGGTCGCCCGGATGTGGTGGCCGCTCAGCACGGCGCCGCGCTCGCGACGGAGCTGGACCACGCCCGCCAGACCGATGGCCGGCAGCCGGGGGCCGAAGTCCCAGCCCCAGGAGAAGGTGCCCTTGCGGCGCAGGGTCAGCGCCAGGTTCGCCGACATCACCCCGGGCGGCTGCTCTGCCTCGGGGTCCTCGGGCTGCCCGTCCTGCACCAGCAGGCCGAACAGGGCCTTCATCTTCTCCAGGGTGTTCGCCACCTCGGGCGGCGTGGTGAGACCGGCCAGCGGCGGGGTGAAGCGGATCAGCAGTTCGTTGTGGGCGCGGACCTGGCCGGTGACGTCCAGCACGGCCGGCCGGAACTGCGACTCATGGCTGCCGACCAGCTCGCCGTTGAGCCAGATCTCGGCGACGGTGTCGAGGCTCTCGCAGACCAGCCGCAGCCGCTCGTCCCCGTCCAGCCCGTCCGGCGCGTCGAAGTCGAACGCGGTGCGGTACCACCAGGTCTCGTCGTCGATCCAGCGCGCCGCCTCCATGTTGTCGCCGTAGTAGGGGTGCTCGATCCGCCCTGCGGCGATCAGGCTCTCGTGCACACCCCCCGGGACCACGGCCGGATACCAGGTGAGGGTGGGGTCCTGCCGCACCGCCTCGGGTGTGGTGAGGTCGCTGGCGGCCAGCTCGAAGCGGTCAAGCCGTTGCACGGAGTCCATGGAGCACTCTTCTCTGAAAGTTTCTGTGTGGGGGGACGACCGCTGGGGGAGGACCGCTAGCGGACGCGGCGGATCATGACGATGCAGGCCCCGCCGGCCAGGGCCAGCAGCAGGGTGACGGCGAACAGGGCGCGGTACCCGGCCAGCGTCACCAGCAGCGCGGACAGCGGCGGTCCGAGCACCAGCGGGGCGGTGTTGGCGATGCTGAGGAAGCCCAGGCCCTTGGCCTCGGTCCCGCTGGTCGGCAGCACCTCGACCATCAGCGCCTGGTCGACCGAGAGGTACATCCCGTAGCCGAAGCCGGAGATGACGTAGAACGCCAGCACGGTCGGCACGGTGGTGCTGACCAGGGCGGGCAGCGCGGCCGCGCCGACCAGCACCGAGGCGGCGACCACCAGCGGCTTGCGCCGTTCCAGGCGGTCCGAGAGCACCCCGCCCACGGTGGTGGCCAGCAGCGCCGCCAGGGCGAGCAGCACCGAGCCGAGCGCGATCACCTCGCTCGCCCGCTTGTCGCTCAGATGCAGGTAGTCGGTGAGCAGGTAGAGCTGGTAGAAGACGACCAGGAACAGGGCCAGGATCACGCAGAAGCGGCCGGCGAACGCCCACAGGAAGTCGCGGTCCCTGGACGGCATGAACGACCGCAGCAGTGCCCTGGCGTCCAGCCGCTGCCGCGGCTCGTCCCGGTTGGACGCGTCCCTGGCCAGGAAGAACACCAGCAGCGCGACCGCGAGCATGGTCCACGGCACGATCCTGATGCCGACCGCGGGAACGTTGATGGCGGCCGAGGCGGCGACCCCGCCCAGACCGGTGCCGAGCAGGTAGCCGACGCCGCTCAGCGCCGAGGCGCGGCCGAGTGAGGTGCGCGGCACCCGGTCCGGCAGCAGTGCGTAGAGCGCGCTCAGCATCGCGCTGAGGCCGACCTGGTACAGCGCGAAGCACAGCACCTGCAGCGCGAAGACCGAGCTGAGACCGGTCAGCGCGAGGGCGGCCGAGGCCACCGCCGCGCCGCCGAGGATCCAGGGGTTGCGCCGGCCGAACCTGCTCCGGGTCCGGTCGGAGAGCGCGCCGGCCACGATCGTGGTCAGCACCGCCGAGCCCGCGCCGACCGTGGTCAGCACGGCGTAGGAGGCCACTTTGGAGCCGGGGCGCTCGTCGGCGAGCAGGGCCTGCAGCAGCGTCCCGGCGGCGGTGGACGGAAGCGCCCAGGCCGCGTGCCCGGCGAACAGCAGCGGCCCCAGCCGCCCCAGCCGGGCCGGTGCGGCGGGCACCGCGGCCGGGCCGGACTCGACGGCGACGATGCTCTGGACTGTGGTCATACGAACACCGTAGACGTTAAAAACTAAGTAACACTAGGTTTTCAACCGGGTGAGTGTCGCCGACCTGGGGCGGGGTACATTCGGCCGCATGTCCACCAACGCACGCCGCGGTCCCTATCAGAAGGGGGTCGCCCGCCGAGCCGAGATCCTCAAGGTCGCCCTCGACGCGTACGAAACCTCAGGCCCGCAGGGGCCCTCGCTGAAGTCCATCGCCGCCGCAGTCGGACTCACCGAGGCCGGAGTGCTGCACTACTTCGAGAGCAAGGACGAGCTGCTCGTCGCCATCCTCGCGGCCCGCGACGCCGAGTACTCCGCCACCTACGACCTGACCACGCTGGACGGCGCCTGGGCGCTGATGGCGCACACCACCGAGACGCCGGGGCTGCTCCGGCTGTTCGTCGACATGACCGCCGCCTCGGCCCGGCCGGAGCACCCGGCCCATCTCTTTATGCGCGAACGCGCGGTCCAGGTAACGGAGTTGATTGAGGCTCTGCTCGGCCCCGGCCGGACCTGGCAGGCCCGGGTGCTGCTCGCGGCGGCGGAGGGCCTGCAGATCCAGTGGCTCCGCGACCCGTCCACCGACATCGTCGCCGACCTCAAGCGGCTCTCCGCCACCTTCCGCGGCGAACCGGTCGAGGCCGTCGGCTGAAAGCGCTCAGCGCACCCCTGCCAGCGCCAGCGCCGCCGCGCCGACCAGCCCCGCGTCGGTGCCCAGCTGGGCCGGCTCGACCCGCAGACCGGCCGTGAACGGCAGCGTCGCGTAGCTGCGCAGATGCCGCCGCAGCGGGGCGAACAGGGTCTCGCCGGCCCGGGCCACCCCGCCGCCGACGACGGCCACCTCGATCTCCACCAGGGTCGCGGTGGCCGCGATCCCCGCGGCCAGCGCCTGCGCGGCACGGTCGAAGGAGGCCAGCGCGACCGGGTCGCCCGCCCGCGCGGAGACCGCGACCGCACCGGCCGAGCTGTCGGCGCCGAGCGGCCGCCAGCCGTCCCGCAGCGCGCGGCGGGCGATGGCGGTGCCGCTGGCGAAGCCCTCCACGCAGCCGCGCGAGCCGCAGGGGCAGGGCTCGCCGTCCAGGTCCAGGCTGATGTGGCCCAGGTGTCCGGCGTTCCCGGTGGGCCCGGCGTGCACGGCGCCGTTCAGCACCAGCCCGGCGCCGACCCCGGTCGACACCACCAGGCACAGCGCGTTGGCACAGCCGCGGGCCGCCCCGCGCCAGTGCTCGGCCGCCGTCATCGCCACCGCGTCCCCGCCCAGCACCACCGGCAGCCCGGCCACGGCCGGATGCGCGGCCACCCGGTCCACCAGCGGGTAGTCGCGCCAGCCGGGGATGTTGACCGGGCTCACCGTGCCCCGGGAGATGTCCACCGGGCCGGCGCTGCCGATGCCGAGCATGTGCACCAGGGACCAGCGCGGGTCGGCGGCGAGCAGGTCCAGCACCCGGTGCACCGTTCTGAGCACGGAGTCGCCCGGTTCGTCGGCCGGGGTGGGGAGTTGGACCTGGTGGCAGAGGGTGCCGGCGGCGTCCACCAGCCCCCGGCGATCTTGGTGCCGCCTATGTCGAGGGCGGCGACCAACTGCCCGGGAAGGGGCGTGCGCGACTGCGGGACGTCGGTCTGCTGCGTGCTCATGGCGATGCCTTCGGTCGGTCGGGGCTGGCGGGTCGAGTGTCGCCTCTTCTGACAACGTTGTCTAGCCAGCGGCGCGGCCGAGCGGGGTGAGGTAGCCGAGCATGGCGTCCTTGGTCTCCCGGAAGATCTCCGGGTTCTTCGCCGCCGAGACATCGCCCAGGGCGTACAGGCCCATGCTGAGGTGGATCACCATCAGGGCGACCATCCGGCGGCGGACCGGGCTCATCGGGACCGCGAGGACGGCGAGCAGTTCCTCCACCCGCTGCACCATGGTGCGCAGCAGGGCCTCGGTCTGGCTCGGGTGCTCGGGCAGCGTCAGCAGGAAGCAGAGCAGCCCGGGCGGGTCGCTGTTGAGCCGGGCGTGCACCCGCAGCACCCGGTCCACGCTGACCTCCAGCGGCTGCTCGGCCGCGTCCGCGAGCGCCTCGTCCAGGGCGACGCCCAGCCGCACCGCCCACTCGGCCTGCAGCGCGGAGAGCACCGCGTGCTTGTCGGGGAAGAACTGGTAGAGCGATCCCACCGAGAGGCCGGCCCGCTCGGCGATGTGGTTGGTCGTGGTGGCGGCGAACCCCTGCTCGACGAAGACCTGGCCCGCGGCTGCCAGCAGCCGGGCGACGGTCTGCCGGCTGCGCTCCTGCTGCGGCACGCGCACACTGCGGCTGTTTCTGGCCATTCGAGCAGCATCGCACAGCCCGAGAACGCGAGCAACACTTCACTTATGACGTCGGCGAACGGCCCGGAACACCTGCCCCCAACAGCGGAAACTCCCTGGTGGAGCCGGGGGTTCGGGCGATTCGAACGCGAGTTGTAGACATGAATAATCCTTCAGATAATGGCAGTATGACGACACAGGGCGAGGCCTTTGTTCCGGTGCGCGGAGTGCGGGCGCACTACCGGGTGACCGGGGAAGGACCACCGGTGCTGCTGCTGCACGGGATCGGCCGGACCCTGGAGGACTGGACCGAGCAGCAGCACCGGCTGCGCGACCGCTACCGGGTCTACAGCCTGGATCTGGCCGGCTTCGGAAGCTCCCAGCGGCTGGACGGGCCGTGCAGCCTGTCCGGGTTCGCCGACTTCGTGACCGGCTTCCTGGACGCGGTCGGGGAGCACCGTCGGGTGGTGGTGATGGGCAACTCGCTGGGCGGAGCGGTCGCCCTCGCCGTGGCGGCCGCCGCCCCCGAGCGGGTGTCCGCGCTGGTGCTGGCCAACAGCGCCGGGTTCGGCCAGGAGGTCGCCTTCGTCCTGCGGCTGCTGGCGCTGCGCCCGCTGGGCCGGATCCTGCTCAGGCCGAACCGGGGGAACGCCCGCAGGACCGAGCGGGCCCTCTTCTTCGACCGCCGCTTCGCCACCGAGGAGCGGGTCGAGCACGCCCTGCGCGCCGCCGAGCGGCCCGGCGCGGCCGAGGTTTTCCTGGAGACCGTCCGCGGTCTCGGCACCCTGCGCGGCATCAGGCCGCAGTGGCGCGAGCGGCTGCTGGCGCAGGTCGCGCCGCTGCGGGTGCCCACGCTGGTGGTCTGGGGCGACCACGACCTGATCCTGCCCGCCGCCCACCTCGACCACGCCCGGCGGTCCCTCCCGCACGCCCGCACCCACCTGTTCGCCGACACCGGCCACATGCCGCAGATCGAGCGCGCCGAGGAGTTCCACGAACTGGCCTCCGCGTTCCTGAAGGAGGAACTCAGATGACCCCCGCAGTGGACGCAACAGACGGGCCGGACGTGCTGGACGCCGCCGTGATCGGCACCGGTTTCTCCGGCCTCGGCATGGCCTGCCGGCTCAAGCAGCAGGGCATCGAGGACTTCGTGGTCTTCGAACGGGCCCAGGAGGTGGGCGGCACCTGGCGCGACAACACCTACCCGGGCTGCGCCTGCGACATCCGCAGCGACCTCTACTCCTTCTCCTTCGCCCCCAACCCGGACTGGACCTCCCGCTACGCCCGGCAGGAGGAGATCCACGCCTATCTGCGGGACACCACCGACCGGTTCGGGATCCGCGAGCACATCCGCTTCGGGCACGAGGTGGAGCACGCAGCCTGGGACGAGGAGGCCGCGCTGTGGCGGATCACCACCAGCGCGGGCGAGTACCTGGCCCGGGTGCTGATCTCCGGCCACGGCCCGCTGATCACCCCCAAGTGGCCGGAGATCCCCGGTCTGGAGGACTTCGCCGGGGAGAGCTTCCACTCCGCCGCCTGGAACCACGGCGTGGAGCTGGCCGGGAAGCGGATCGCGGTCATCGGCACCGGCGCCTCGGCGATCCAGTTCGTGCCCAGGATCGCGGAGTCCGCCGGGCAGTTGACGGTCTTTCAGCGCAGCGCGCCGTGGGTGATGCCGCGCGGCGACGCCCCCACCAGCGCCGCCAGGCGCCGCTGGTTCGCCCGGCTGCCGCTGCTGCAACAGGCCTCCCGGGCCTGGATCTTCGGGGTGGCCGAGAGCAGGTTCGCCGGCTTCAAGTACCCCTGGGTCAGCCGCCGCTTCGAGGCCGTGGGCCGTTCCTACCTGGCCCGCAAGGTCCGCGATCCCGAGCTGCGGGCGAAGGTCACCCCGGACTTCCGGATCGGCTGCAAGCGGCTGCTGGTCTCCGACGAGTACTACCCGGCGCTGAACCGCCCCAACGTCGACCTGGTCACCGAGAAGATCACCGGGGTGACCGCCACCGGGGTGGTCACCGCCGACGGCGCCCACCACGAGGTCGATGTGCTGATCTGCGGCACCGGCTTCAACGCCACCCAGCCGGCCGTCGCCGAGCTGATCCACGGCCGGGGCGGGATACCCCTGGCGCAGTACTGGGGCACCCGGATGGAGGCGCTGCACGGCACCACCGTGACCGGCTTCCCCAATCTGTTCCTGCTGGTGGGGCCCAACACCGCGCTGGGCCACAACAGCATCGTCTACATCATCGAGTCCCAGATCGACTATGTGCTGAAGGCGCTGCGGCTGATGCGCGGCCGGGGAGCCGCCGCCATCGAGGCGCTGCCGCAGGCCCAGTCCGCGTACAACGACGGGCTACAGCGGACGCTCAGCACCTCGGTCTGGGTCAAGGGCGGCTGCACCAGCTTCTACCTGGACGCCGAGGGCCGGAACACCACGCTGTGGCCGCACCGGGCGGCCCGGTTCCGGCAGCTGCTGCGCCGCTTCGACCCCTCGCTCTACCGACTCACCACCGCCCGGCAGACCAGTGAACGAGAGACTCGCACACACGAGACGGAGACCAGCCATGCGTGACTATGTGTTCGCCCACGGCACGGCCGTGGTGACCGGCGCCGCCTCCGGCATCGGCGCGGCGCTCGCCCACGGCCTCGCCGAGCGCGGCAGCCACCTCGCCCTGCTGGACCGGGACGCCGACGGCCTCGACGCCCTGGTCAAGGACCTCGGCGGCCAGTACCCGCAGCTCACTGTGCGCAGCTATACGGTCGACCTGGGCGACGCCGAGGCGACCCTGCGCGCGGCCGAGTCGGTCCGCGCGGACCACGAGCGGATCACCCTGCTGATCAACAACGCCGGGGTGGCCCTGGCCGGACGGTTCGACCAGCTGTCGGTCGAGGAGTTCGAGTGGGTGGTCGACATCAACTTCCACGCCCAGGTCCGGCTCACCCACGCCCTGCTGCCGATGCTCTACGCCTCGCCCGGCGCCCATCTGGTGAATGTCTCCAGCCTGTTCGGGCTGATCGCCCCGGCCGGCCAGTCCGCCTACGCGGCGAGCAAGTTCGCGGTCCGCGGCTTCACCGAGGCGCTGCGCCACGAGCTCCCGGAGAAGGGCGTCGGGGTGACCGGCGTCCACCCGGGCGGCATCCGCACCGCGATCGCCACCAACGCCCGGGTCGCGGCCGGGGTCAGCGCGGCCGAGCAGTCCGCCGGGCAGCGGCAGTTCGAGAAGCTGCTGACCATCGAGCCCTCGGCCGCCGCCGCCCAGATCCTGGAGGGGGTCCGCAGGCGCAGGACCCGGGTCCTGATCGGCTGGAGCGCCAGGATCCCCGACCTGCTCGGCCGGCTGCTGCCCGGCTCATACGGCCGGGTGCTGGCCGTGGCCATGAAGAACCGCGGCCGCTGAGCCGCTGCCGGGTTGCCGCTGCCGTCGATCCTGAAGATCGCCTTCAGCGGTTCCGGGGCCAGGTGAGGCACCCTGGAGGCATGCGGGTACTGGTGGTGGACGACGACGCGCGCCTGGTGGAACTGCTGCGGCAGGGCCTGCGGGCCGAGGGCTGCGCGGTGGACGCCGCAGGCGACGGCCTGGAGGACATCCGGCTGGCCGCCGAGGGCGACTACGACGTGATCGTCCTGGACGTGATGATGCCCGGGATGAACGGCTACAAGGTCTGCGACCACCTCCGCTCGGTCGGCGACCGCACCCCGATCCTGATGCTCTCCGCCAAGGACGGCGAGTACGACGAGGCGGAGGGCCTGGAGACCGGCGCCGACGACTACATGACCAAGCCCTTCTCCTTCGTGGTGCTGATCGCCCGGCTCCGCGCGCTGGTCCGGCGGACCCGTCCGGACCGCCAGGTGGTACGGCACTTCGGCGACCTGGAGATCGACCCCGCGGCCCGCCGCTGCCGCCGCGCCGGGCAGGACGTCCCGCTCACCGGCCGCGAGTTCGCGGTGCTGGTGCACCTCGCCCAGCGGGTCGGCGAGGTGGTCGGCAAGGGCGAGATGGTGGACGCCATCTGGGGCGACTCCTACGACGGGGTGCTCAACATCGTGGAGGTCTACGTCAGTGCGCTGCGCCGGAAGATCGACAAGCCGTTCGGACGGGCCTGCATCGAGACCGTCCACGCGGCCGGCTACCGCCTCCGCGCCGACGGCGGCTGAGATCCCCGCCCGCCCGGACCGGCGCCGCCGGCCCCGCCCGCCGCGGTTTCGCCCGCCGCGGTCCGGTTCGCCGCGGTTTCGTTCACTGCGTTCCCTGCCGCTGCGCCCCCGCACGGTACGGGGCCGGGCCACCGCCGCGGTCACCCTGGTCACCGCGGTGGCCCTGTCGCTGTGTGCGGGCCTGCTGCTGTACGCGGTGCACGGCCATCTGGTCGGCACCGCCCAGAACGCGGCCGCCAGGCAGGTGACCGCCGCCGCGGACCAGCTCCGCAGCGGCGCCCTGACCCCGGCCGACCTCTCGGCGGCCTCGGCCGGCCAGGTCACCGTCACCGAAGCGAGCCCGATCCCGGTCGGCACCGCCCCGCGCCCCACCACCGCGCCCACCAGCACCGCAACCACCGGCACCGCCCCGACCACCGGCACCGCCTCCGGCGCAGGCACCGCCGCCGCAGCCCCCGCGGCCGTCACCGCCGCCGTCCCCGGGACCGCCAGCGTGTCCGTGCCCACCTCCGACGGCACCTACCTGCTCCAGGCCGTCCCCGACCTCACCGCGGTCAGCGGCGCGCTGTCCACCATGCTCTGGCTGCTGCTGCCCAGCATCCCGCTGGTGCTGCTCCTGGTCGCCGCGCTGACCTGGGTCGCGATGGGCAGGGCGATGCGGCCGGTGGAGGCCATCCGCGCGGAGTTCGCCGAGATCACCACCCATGACCTGCACCGCCGGGTGCCCGACCCGCAGGCGGGCGACGAGGTGTCCCGGCTGGCCGGCACCATGAACACCACCCTGGACCAGTTGCAGCGCGCGGTGGCCCGGCTGCGGACCTTCACCTCCGACGCCTCCCATGAACTCCGCAGCCCGCTGACCACCCTGCGCACCCGGTTGGAACTGGCCGTGGCCCGGCCCGAGGCCGCCGACTGGCCGGACACCGGCCGCGAGGCGCTGCGCGACGCCGAACAGCTCCAGGAGATCGTCGAGGACCTGCTGCTGCTGGCCCGCCTGGACGCCGGTCAACTGCCGGGCCACGGCCGGATCAGCCCCGCCGACCTGATCCACCAGGTGGCCGGAGCCCGCACCCCCCTGCCGGTCGTCGTCGACGAAGCCGGCGGGCCCGCCTGGGTCCTCGGCAGCGGGACCGCCCTGACCCGGCTGCTGGCCAACCTGGTGGACAACGCCGCCCGCCACGCCAGGAGCACGGTCCGGATCCGGCTGGAGACCACCGCGGACTCGGTGCTGATCGAGGTCGCCGACGACGGCCCCGGCATCGCCGCCGAGGACCGCGACCGGGTCTTCGACCGCTTCACCCGCCTGGACGACGCCCGTGCCCGCGACCACGCCGGCACCGCGGGGACCGGCCTCGGCCTGGCCATCGCCCGCGACATCGCCACCGCCCACGGCGGCACCCTGACCGCCCGACCCCCGCTCCCCGAAGGCCCGCAGGGCGCCAGACTCGTCCTCACCCTGCCCCGCACGGCCTAGGAACGCTCAAGGGGACTCGAGGAACTCGGTCAGCTTGCCGGGCAGCCCGCCGCAGGCGGTCAGGAGTTCGGCACGGCCGGGGTCACCAGCAGGGCGCAGTCCCAGGCGTAGAGGCCGCTGTCGGCGAGGCGCCGGTTGAGGGCGGCGATGTCGCGGTTGGGGTGGTAGTGCAGTTCCTGGCCCTCGATGTCGTGGACGCAGACGCAGGCCGCGACCCGCTGCAGCGCCTGCGGGCCGATCCCGGCCGCGAGTTGGTCGACATCGGGCTGGCAGCTGTCCTCCTCGGCCCCGCCGTCGGAGCCGAGGCAGTCCTTGAGGATCAGCCGTACCGTGTCGCAGCTCAGGTAGGCGGCGGCCGCGGGCGCGGCCGCCAGCACGATCGCGGCGAGAGCCGCTCCGACGACCAGGACGCCCTGTCCGGGGATCGAGCGGGGGTACTTCATTGGTGCCCTCCGGGCGAGTAGCGACGACGATCCCCGGCCACCGGGCCGCCCGCACCGCTCAGGCGGTGTGGTCGGTGCTGAGGACGTTCGGCTGCGGATGTGTGAACAGGTGCGCCAGCGCCGCGACGGCTCCGCCGACCAGGGGGGCGACGATGAAAAGCCACAGCTGGGAGAGCGCGGGGCCTCCGGCGAACAGGGCCGGGCCCAGGCTGCGGGCCGGGTTGACCGAGGTGCCGGTCAGCGGGATGCCGATCAGGTGGATGACGACCAGCGCCATACCGATCGGCAGGCCGTCGAAGCCGGTCACCGCCACCCGGTGGGTGACCGCGAGGACCACGAAGACCAGCAGGAAGGTCAGCAGGACCTCGGCCAGGAAGGCGCCGCCCAGGTTGATGTGGACCTGGGACCGGTCCCCCCAGCCGTTGCTGCCCATCTTCCCGTGCGTCTGCAGCCCCGGGATCGTCTTGGCGATGGCGAAGACCAGCGCCGCCCCGGCGATGCCGCCGACGAACTGCGCCACCCAGTACCCGACCGCGGTCTTCACGTCGATGCGCTTGGCGACCAGGAAGCCCAGCGTCACGGCCGGGTTGACGTGGCAGCCGGAGATCGGCCCCAACGCGTAGGCGAGGGCCAGCAGGGTGAAGCCGAAGGACAGGGCGATGCCGAGGTCGCCGATCCACTGGCCGGCCACCACCGCCGCCCCGACCGCGAACAGCACCAGCAGCAGGGTTCCCAGGAATTCGCTGATTATTGAACGCTTGTCGATACCGTTCATCCCAGTCACTTCCCTCACATCCGAGCATCGGTTGACCTTCTTCAGGGTCACCCGGATGCACGCGGAGGGCGCGTTGGGGAGCGCCGTGTGCTGGGCCATTCGGGGGACCGGGGTCCGCGCCCGCGGTGCGCCGTTCCCGTACGGGACGGGTGGGCACCGCGGACGCGGACGCGCGGTCCTGGCCGCAGGTCAGGCGTTCTGGTCGGCGCCGGGGTCGAGGTTGACCCAGGAGTAGATCGCGCCGACCTGGTAGCCGTCCTTCTTGGTGTCGAAGGTGAACTTCAGGTCGGTGTCACCGGGGCGCAGCAGCTTCGAGATGTCGATCCGGTCCGAGTCGTAGCCCAGCTGGTTCACGTAGTTCGGCGCGCGGACGAACTGGTCGCTGGGGATGGACTCGCTGATGGTGGAGTTCATGAAGTCGTTGGCCGGCTTGTCCGGGGTGGACAGGACGGTGCTCGGACCGTGGGTGGACTTCACCGTGACCGTGTCGCCGACGTAGGTGCGGTCCGCGTCGTAGGCGATGAAGCCGAGGTTGGCGGCGATGTCGGCGCTGTCCGGGACCTTGATCCCGGTCACCGTGGAGGTGATGGCGGGGAGTCGGGCAGCTCGATCTGGAAGCCGTCGGAGAGCTGGATGTTGCGCAGCGGCTTGGCGCAGTTCTCGTAGGCCACCACCAGCGACCAGCCGCCCCAGCTGTGGTCGGCCACCACGGAGTCCATGTCGGCGACGATGTAGTTGCCGTTGCCGGAGGCCTTGACCAGGTCGGTGACGTCGGCCGAGGCCTGGTAGCCGTGCTCCTGGGCGTTGCCCTCGCCGACCCCGGTCATGTAGCCGAGGTCCTTGTACGAGGGGTCGGTGTTGATCTCGTGGTACTCCTTGCCGTCCGGGGTCTTGAACAGCACCCCGTCGACCTGGGACAGCGGCAGGATGGTCTTGCCCAGGCCGCGGGTTCCGCCCCAGTAGAGGCGCGCGTACTTCACCTCGGACTGCGGCAGCAGGTTGAGCGCCGCGCCGCTGGAGGAGTACAGCGTCTCGAAGCCGCCGCCCTCGGACGGCGGGAGCGGGAACTTGCCGGGGTACTGGTTGACGTACCGCATGTGGTAGTTGTTGTTGAAGATCCCCTGGCCCACGCCCTTGCGGGCGTCCGCGCAGGAGGCCACGCCCTTGGTGAGCGCGGGCTTGGTCTCGTCGCAGGTCATCAGCGTGTTGCCGATGCGAGTGATCGACCCGTGCATCTCCTCGTGGAAGCGGGTGGTCAGGGGCAGCGGGTGCTGGCCGGTGTCGTCGCCCGCGCGCAGCGAGTGGGAGTGCGCCGGTCCGGGGCGCTCGGGCGCGGCCGCCCCCGAGCTGGGGGCCAGTGCCAGTTGCGTCACGACGGCCATGGCCGCGACCGCCAGACCGGCGGTCAGACGGAGGAGTCTGCTCGACGACGGGCGCGTGCCTACGATGCGGTGGTCCACGGGATCCTCTCAGTTCGCTCAAGATCGGATAATCATCCGAACACGGAGCGTGAGAAAGCTCTGAGAATTCCGCCGTTCGTGGGCGTGCCGAAACGGTCTCCGACCGCTTGGGCCGCTATCGGGCGCCGGTCAGGATGCGGGCGGGCCCGGTTGCGGGGACTCTGGAAGGGTCCGATGTGCGCAAGGAGGAAACACATGTCCGTTATCGACAAGATCAAAGGCATGCTGAAGGGCCACGAGGACCAGGCCCACCAGGCCGTCGAGAAGGCCGGTGACATGTTCGACGCCAAGACGCAGGGCAAGTTCAGTTCGCAGGTCGACGCGGCCCAGTCCCAGATCAACAAGCAGATCGGAAACCAGCCGCCCGCCGACCCGCAGTGACCGCCGGTATCGGACCCATGTCCGGGTGAGGCGAACGGCGGCACCCGACACACCGGGTGCCGCCGTTCGCCGTCCCGGGGTGTGGCCAGCCACACCCCAGCCGGGTGGCCGACCGCAGTGACCAGGTACGTACGGGTGCGACAGGGTCGTTCGCATGACCACAACGTCACGTTCCACCGCTGCGCTCGTCGCCCTCACCGCGGCCCTGCTCCCCGCCTTCGTCCTCGCCCCCGGCCCCTTGGCCGCGCGCATGTCGGGCGGCGGCTTCGGCGGTCAGCGCGGCCTGATCGACAGCCTCTCCGCCTCGTTCGTCGACTACTGGGCCTCCGGTGACCGGAGCTTTCCCCCGAGCCTGGGGCGGGTGGTCGACTACTGGCGCCACTACCACGAGGTCAAGGCCGTGATCGCGGCGATCCTGCTGGCCGTGCTGATCACGCTGGGTGTTCACCTCTGGAAAGCGTTCCTGCGGGCCGGCCGACTCGGGGCGGGAAGCAGGGCCGCTCTCGGCTCGGCCGGGGCCGTCGTCACGGCGCTCGCGCTGTTCTCGCTGGCGGTGGTGGCGGCCAACATCCAGGGTGCGATCGCGCCTTTCTCCTCCCTGATGTCGATGCTGCCGGTCCTCCCGTCCCACGGGGCCCTCGCCGACACCCTCGACCAGGTCAGGCAGCGCCTGGCCCACTACCCGAACACCGGGGCCCGGACTCCGGCCGCCCTCACGGTGATGGTGGACGACTTCTCCCGCTACCACGCGGTGATAGCCGTGGCCGCGCCGATGGTGGCGGTCGTCCTGGTCGGTCTGACCGCGGTGTCATGGCGGCGGTTCGCCGGCACGGCGGCGTCCGACCGGCGCACCAGGCGGGTGTTCAGGTCGTTCGGCCTGCTCGCGGCCCTGCTGTCGCTGTCCGTCATGGTCGTCGCCGCAGCGAACATCGGCACCACAGCCGACCCGGCCCCGGCCCTGTTGGCCTTTTTCCAGGGCGGCTGGTGAGGAGTGATCGGCCGTCAGCCGTTGAGGTAGGCGAGGACGGCGAGTACGCGGCGGTGCTGGGTGTCGTCGGGGGTAGGCCGAGTTTCGCGAAGACATTGCCGATGTGCTTCTCCACCGCGCTGTTGGAGAGCACCAGTCGGCGGGCGATGGCGGTGTTGGAACGGCCCTCGGCCATCAGCCCCAGGAGCTGCCGTTCCCGCGCGGTCAGCGTGTCCAGCGGGTCGTTGCGGCGCTGTCCGGCCAGCAGTTGGGCGACGACCTGGGGGTCGAGCACCGTCGCGCCACGGGCCACCCGGTCCAAGGCGTCCAGGAACTCCTCGACCTTGGCGACCCGGTCCTTCAGCAGATAGCCGACGGCGCCGGAACCGTCCGCGAGCAGGTCGGCGGCGTAGGAGGCCTCGACGTACTGGCTCAGCACCAGCATGGGGGAGCCGGGCAGCTGGGCGCGGGCGGTGATCGCCGCCCGCAGGCCCTCGTCGGTGTGCGTCGGGGGCATCCGCACATCGACCACCGACACGTCCGGGCGGTGCGCGAGCACCGCCTCGACCAGGGCGGGGCCGTCGCCGACCGCCGCCAGCACCTGGTGGCCGTCCTCGGTGAGCAGCCGGACCAGGCCCTCGCGCAGCAGCACCGCGTCATCGGCGACGACGATCCGCAGCGGACGGCGGCCCGCGGTGGCCGGAGCTGTTTCGTCTTCGTCCGAGGTGGGGGAGGTCAGTGACATGGCAGCTCCGCGGTGACCGTGGTGGGGCCGTCCTCGGGACTGCTGACCCGCAGTCGGCCGCCGACCGCCTGCACCCGGTCGGCCAGGCCCCGCAGCCCGTGTCCCTTGGCCAGCGCGGCGCCGCCCACCCCGTCGTCCGTCACCCAGACCCGAAGCACTCCCTCGGTGTGGCGCATGCCGACCGTGCAGTGGCGGGCGTGGCTGTGCTTGGCCACGTTGGTCAGCGCCTCGGCGACCACGAAGTACGCGGCGGTCTCGACGGCGGCGTCCACACCGCCGCTGAGCGGAGCGGCGTCCAGCTCGGCCGGGACGACGCTGCGCGCGGCCAGAGCGGACAGCGCCTCCCGCAGTCCCCGGTCGGTGAGGATCGGCGGGGCGATGCCCCGGGACAGCGCCCGCAGCTCCTCCAGCGCCTGCTGGGTCTGCACCACCGCGTCGGCGAGGGCGGCCCGGACGAGCTCCGGCCTGCTGTCGAAGTGGTGCTGGGCGCGGCCCAGTTCCATCGCCAGCCGGACCAACTGCTGCTGCGGCCCGTCGTGGAGGTCGCGTTCGAGTCGGCGCAGAGCGGCCGCCTCGGCCGTCACCGCCGCGACGGCCTGGGCGCGGGCGGTGTCGCGCTCCTGCTCGAGGCCGCTGATCCTGCGGTGCAGCGCGGACAGGTTGGACAGCAGCGCCTGCCCGAGACCGGCCTGACCGGCCACGCATACCCGGGTCACCAGCGGCAGGCTGCACAGCAGCAGCACGGCGACGGTGATCGCGAAGGCCAGCCGGTCGGCCGGCGAGGTCAGCCCCAGGCTCAGCGCGACGTGGGAGCGGTCGCTGCCCGCGTACAGGGTCATCGGGCGCAGCGATCCTGGGGTGACCCGGCCGCTGCGCAGCGGGTACGTGGCGATCGCGACTCCGAGGCACCACCACAGCGCCGTCAGCACCGAGGTGACCACGACTACCGGGAGCACCAGCACCGCGTGCGCCAGATCGAGCCACAGACCCGGATCGGCCGCGTCGACGGTCGCCGTCGACCTCGGTCGTCGGCCCGGGCCCGTTTCCGAGCCTGGGTCCGAGCCCGTTGCCCCGCCGGCCCAGGAACGCACCGTGCCGATCCGCCACCACTCCAGATCACCGGGCCGGCGCGCCAGCGCCAGGGCCCTTCCGGCGGCGAGGGGCGACCCGCTCGGCAGCAGTGAACCGACCGTCCCGAGGCACAGGCCGCCGACCACCAGCAACAGGCCGACCACGGCGCTCAACGGCGCGGTGAGCAGATACAGCGATTCCACGAGGGTGCGACGGCCCACCCGCCCGACCCGAACGGTGAACCCGGCACCCGGCCGCCACCGACCCGCGACGGGGGAAGGCAACGACTCGACCATGCCCCCAGCATAGGAGTGACCGGCAGCTGGTCGGCGCGGTGGGCGCTCATGGTCTGTGCGTTGAACGTCACCGCTGTCCGGCTCGGGCGGCACTGGGCTCGGGCGGCGCCCGGCTCGGCGAGCGCCTGGGCTCAGGCGGCGCCCGGGTCGGCGCGGTAGCGGAGCAGCAGCATCGCGGCGTCGTCGTGCAGCGGGCCGCCGGTGTGCATCACCAGGTCCTGGCGCAGGGTCTCCAGGGCCTCGTCCGGGTCCTCCTGGTCCAGTAGGAACGCGCGGTCGGCGAGCGGGTAGAAGACCCGCTCGCTGTCGCGGGCCTCGGTGACGCCGTCGGTGTAGAAGAGCATCTGGTCGCCGGAGCCCAGCTCGACCTGGTACGGGCTCGGGCCCTCGGGGCCCAGTACGGCCAGGCCCAGCGGGGGCGCGGTCAGGGCCGGTTCGGCGAACTCCACGGCGCCGTTGTCGCGCAGGATCAGCGGGGCCGGGTGGCCGTAGTTGAGCAGGGTCATGGTGTGGTCGGCGTCGATCTCGGCCAGCACGGCGGTGACGAACTCCTCGCCGCTGAGCCTGCGGTTGAGCGAGCGTTCGAGCCGGTCGCCGACCTCCTGCAGGGTCTTCTCGTCCGGGGCGGCCTCGCGGAAGGCGCCGAGCACCAGCGCGGCGGTCTCCACCGCCTCAAGTCCCTTGCCCTGGACGTCCCCCACGATCACCCTGGTCCCGCGCGAGGTGGGGACCACCTCGTACAGGTCGCCGCCGATCCGGGCCGAGGCCGCGGCGGAGGTGTAGGACACCGCGATCCGCATCCGTCCGGCCCGCAGCGGCACCGGGCGCAGCAGCACCCGCTGGGCGGCCTCGGCCACCGAGCGGACGTCGGCCAGCTCGCGCTCGTGCCGGCGCCGGATCGTCGCGGCGAGGGCGGCGGCCGCGGTGGACCCGCCGATGGAGAGCATGGCCACGGCGGCCCGGTGGGTGCCTATCAGGTGGTCGTACCCGGACGTGCCCAGGCACATCAGCAGGGCCAGCACGCCGACCAGCAGGGCCCGCCGGATCGAGCCGGTGACACAGGCGAAGGCGGGTCCCAGCGAGAACAGCGCGAGGTAGCCGGCGTCGGGTCCGGTCAGCACGTCGACCGCGGCGACCCCCGCCATCATGACGAAGGGCAGCCCGACCAGAAGCGGCTGCCTGGCCAGTCCCCTCGGTTCCACGGTCCCCTCCCGATCCCAGGAGTGGTACCTCCCGCACCCGCACCCTCGCATCCGATCCGGATACGGGCAAGCGGTTCCCAGGAAACCAGCAGCGCCCGGGGCCCGGTGGGCCCGGGGGTCAGCGGTCGGGCCAGTGCTGGAAGGCGGTGTCCAGGCCGTCGATCAGCCGGGCGAAACTGGCGTCGACCGACTGCGGGAGGCCGAATCCGCCGGCCGCCTCCAGGCTGGTGAAGCCGTGCAGCACGGCGCGCAGGGCGCGGATGGCGTCGGTCGCGTCCTCGCCCTCGATGCGGTAGCCCTTGAGGACCGAGCCGAGGACGGTGACCGCGCCGAGCCCGGCGGCGGCGTGTTCGGCGTCGCCGGGGGCCGGGGCCCTGATCCCGGCGGCGGCCAGGCCGGGGTGCGCGGCGGCGAAGGCGCGGTAGGCGTCGGCCACGGCGTGCAGCGCGTCCCGTCCGGCCAGGCCGGCCGCCGCCATCGCCATCGCCGCGGTCAGCTCGCGCACGGCCTGGACGGCGAGGTCGCGCTTGACCGCCTCCAGGCTGTCGATGTGCTTGTACAGGCCGGGCAGGGACACCCCGCAGCGCTTGGCGACGGCGGCCAGGGTGAGCCGTTCCAGGCCGGTCTCGTCGGCGACGGCCGCCGCCTCGGTGACGATGCGCGGGCGGGTCAGTCCTGGGCGGGGCACCACGGGTCACCGGGCCTTGCGGGAGAGGGTGATGCCGGAGCCGGTGACCCAGAGCAGCAGCAGCGGGAGCGACAGGTAGGCGAGCGGGGTGAGGCCGTCCAGCAGCAGCAGGTAGCCGACGCCGGAGCCGGCGATGGTGGCGGCCAGCGCGTACGCCGGGATCCGCAGCCAGCGGGCGGCCACCCCGGCCCCGGCCAGGGCGGCCCCGCTCAGGGCGAGTGCGGCGAGGGCGAACATCTTCACGCCGTCCATCCTATTGACCAGCTCGAACAGCAGGTGGGTCGAGCCGGTGGCGCCGCTCGGCACGGTGCCGAGCACCATCACCAGCCCGAGCAGGCACTGGGTCACCGAGATCACTGCGGCGGCGACCGCGCTGACGGCGGTGATCCTGGCGCTGCGGAGCAGCCCGGCCCGGCGGGCGGCGGCGGCGAGGGCCAGCCCGACCACCGCCAGCCCGATCGCGGGCAGGCCCTCGGAGAGCAGGTACTGCGCGGCGCCCGAGGCCGCCCGGCCGCTGTAGGCGGCGACGACCTCGGCGCCGGTGGCGCCGGAGTCGAGGTTTCCTGGGCCGACCGACAGGGCGGCGATCCAGGAGACCGAGAAGGCGGTGCCGACGACGGCGGGCAGCGCCGGAAGGCCGCGGCGGCTCTGAACGGGGGTGGCGGAGAGGGTGGTCATGGCAGGCTCCTCGGAGTTGGTTAGTCTCACTAGCCATAAGTTAGTGCTACTAACCAACGCGCGCAAGGCCCGGCTCAGCCGGCCACCCGGCTCAGCCGGCGACCTTGCTCAGTCTCGCCCCCGCCGCCTCCGCCTCCTCCAACTCCTCGTGCGCCTCGACCACGTCGAAGGGCACGATGGTCGCCACCACATGCGGCAGCTTCCCCACCGCGCGGGCGATGTGGTCGGCGGTGCGGCGGTGCAGCAGCCGGCCCAGGACCGGGGAGTAGTTGCGCTCGGGGATCAGCAGGGTGATCTGGCTGCGCTGGTCCGCGGTGGTGCGGGTGATCAGTTCCAGCAGTGAGCGGGTGATCCTACGATCGGGGCACTGGACGATCTCCAGCGGCAGGTCGCCGACCTGGGCGTCGGTCCACTGCGCGGCCAGCTTCTCGGCCTCCCGGTTGTCGATCATGAAGTGCACCGCCCGGATCTCCTGCGGACGCATCGAGCGGGCGTAGCGGATCGCCTTGAGCGCGGCCAGGTCGACCCGGTCCACCAGGATGTACATCACCTGGCGGCGGTGCAGCGGGGTGGTGGTGTCAGCCGGCGCGGCGGCCAGCGCCTCGGCCTCCTCGCGGTAGCGGCGGTTGACCCGGATCAGCGCCCAGACCCCGATCGGGAAGAGCACCACGACCATCCAGGCGCCCTCGGTGAACTTGGTGACCGCGAAGGTCAGCACGATGCCCAGGGACACGATCGCCGCCAGCGCGTTGACCACCAGCTTCGCGGTGCGGCCGCGCTCGCGCCGGGTCCAGTGGTGCTTCACCAAGCCGGTGCCGGCCATGAAGAAGCCGGTGAAGACGCCGATCGCGTACAGCCCGAGCAGGCTGTCCAGCTTGGCGTCCGTGCCGATCAGCAGTGCCATGGAGACCGCGGTGAGGGTGAGGATGCCCGAGGAGAACGCCAGCCGGTGCCCGCGCCTGGTGAGCTGGCGCGGCAGGAAGGAGTCCTCGGCGACGAAGCTGGCCAGGAACGGGAAGCCGTTGAAGGAGGTGTTGGCGCCGGTGTAGAGGATCAGCGCGGTGGCCAGCTGCAGGAACACCAGGCCGGCCTGGCCGAGCCAGCTGCCGCCGAAGACCAGGCTGGCCTCCTGGGACAGCACGCTGGGGTTGCCGGTGCGGAAGGGGATCGAGTGGGTCAGGTAGGCCAGTCCGGAGACGCCGAGGACCAGGGTGCCCAGCGTGACCGACATCGCCACCAGGGTCTTCCTGGCATTGGGCCCCTGCGGGTTGCGGAAGGCGCTGACGCCGTTGGAGATCGCCTCAAGGCCGGTCAGCGAGGTGCCGCCGTTGGCGAAGGCCTTGAGCACCAGGAACACCGAGGCGCCCATCAGCAGGCTGGTGTGGTTGCCGGCGCCGCCGAGCCCGAGCGCGCCGCCGGCGTGGACGTTCGCGTGCGGCAGGTCGCCGAAGACCAGCCGGACCGCGGCCACGCCGAACAGCAGGGCCATCCCGCCGATGAAGAGGTACGCGGGGGCGGCGAAGGCCTTGCCCGCCTCGCGGATGCCGCGCAGATTGCCCCAGCAGAGCAGCAGCACCACGCCCAGCGAGATGGGCAGTTGGTAGCCGTCCACCCAGTTGTAGGCGTCGCCGCCGAGCAGGTGCACCAGTGACAGCAGCGCGGTGGTGCCGGCCGCGGTCTGCACCGCCACGGTGACGATGTAGTCGATCAGCAGCGCCACCGCCGCGACCTGGGCGACATTGGGGCCGAAGTTCTCCCGGGCGACGACGTAGGAGCCGCCGGCCCGGGTGTAGGCCATCACCACGTCCCGGTAGGAGAGCGTGAGCAGGGTCAGCACACAGAGGATGGCCAGGGTGACCGGCAGCAGCAGGGTGAACGCGGCGACGCCGATGACCGGGATCAGGATCGTCAGCATCGCCTCGGAACCGTAGGCCGAGGAGGAGATGCAGTCGGAGGCGAGGACGCCGAGGGCGACCGGGTTGGACAGCTTCTCGTGGCTGAGCTCCTCGGTGACCAGGGGCTTGCCGAGCAACCGTTTCTTCACCCGGTAGGCGAGGCTTTCCGGCAGTTCCATGGCTGGGGGTCCGATCCAAGAGGTGCAGCGTGTGTCGGAGCCAAGATTGCTCCTCCGGCGCACCCGAATAATCGGACAAAAGGGACCAGTGTTAAGGAATCGTCTCGGATCTTAGCGACTCCCTAACGCCGGTCCTGCCGTTGCCGATCGGCACCGGTCAGCAGCCCGCGTCAAGGACGCGTCAACGTTCCCCACGCACCCGCAAGGGACGCGTCAACGCGCCGCAAACCACCCCCTGACGTGCGCTTTCCTTGCGTTGCCGGTGTTCGCCGGTACCCAACCCACTCGACCTCTGGGGTGTAACCCTCATGCTCGACGTGCTCTTCGTCGGGGTGACGATCCTTGTGTTCGCCGTCCTCGCTCTGATCGTCAAGGGAGTGGAGAAGCTGTGAGCGCCGACAACATCGTGGGCCTGATCGTCTCGATCGCCCTCGTCGGATACCTGATCGTGGCTCTGATCCTCCCGGAGAAGTTCTGACCATGAACGCTACTCTTGCGGGTTTTCTGCAGGCCCTGGCGCTGGTCGGGGCGCTGGCGTTGTCCTATCGGCCGCTGGGTGACTACATCGCGTACACCCTGACCACGCGCAGGCACCTGCGGGTGGAGCGCGGCATCTTCAAGGTGATCGGGGTGGACGGTGACGCCGAGCAGACCTGGGCGTCCTATCTGCGCAGTGTGCTGGCGTTCTCCTTCGTGTCGGTGCTGTTCCTCTACGGGTTCCAGCGGTTGCAGGAGCACCTGTGGCTGTCGCTGGGCTTCTCTGCGGTTACTCCGGCGATGGCGTGGAACACCGCTGTCTCGTTCGTGACCAACACCAACTGGCAGTCGTACTCGGGTGAGTCGACCATGGGCCACCTGGTGCAGATGGGCGGGCTGGCGGTGCAGAACTTCCTGTCCGCCGCGGTGGGCATCGCCGTGGTGGCGGCGCTGATCCGCGGCTTCACCCGCAACAAGACCGACCACCTCGGCAACTTCTGGGTCGACCTGACCCGGATCGTGCTGCGGGTGCTGCTGCCGATCTCGGTCGTGTTCGCGCTGGTGCTGGTGGCCGGCGGCGTGGTGCAGAACCTGCACGCCGCGCACCTCTACACCACCCTGTCCGGCGGCTCGCAGTCGATCCCGGGCGGCCCGGTGGCCTCGCAGGAGGTCATCAAGCAGCTGGGCACCAACGGCGGCGGCTTCTACAACGCCAACTCCGCGCACCCGTTCGAGAACCCCAACCCGTTCACCAACCTGCTGGCGATCTACCTGCTGCTGGTGGTCTCCTTCGCGCTGTGCCGCACGTTCGGCAAGATGGTCGGCAACCACCGCCAGGGCTACACCATCCTCTCGGTGATGGGCCTGTACTGGGCCGCCTCGGCGGCGCTGATCACCTTCTTCGAGCACCAGCACTCCGGCGTCGCCGCGCACATCGCCGGCGCGGCGATGGAGGGCAAGGAAGTCCGCTTCGGCATCCCCGGCTCCTCGCTGTTCGCGGCCTCGACCACGTTGACGTCGACCGGTGCGGTGAACTCCATGCACGACTCGTTCACCCCGCTGGGCGGCGGCATGGCGATCCTCAACATGATGTTCGGCGAGATCGCGCCGGGCGGGACCGGTTCGGGCCTGTACGGGATCCTGGTGCTGGCGATCGTGACGGTCTTCGTGGCCGGTCTGATGGTCGGCCGCACCCCGGAGTACCTGGGCAAGAAGCTGGGCGCCCGGGAGATGAAGTTCGCCTCGCTCTACATCCTGGCCACCCCGGCGATCGTGCTCTGCGGCACCGGCCTGGCCATGGCGCTCAAGGCCGGCCACGGCGGCGGGATGAACAACTCCGGACCCCACGGCTTCTCCGAGGTGCTGTACGCCTTCACCTCGGCGGCCAACAACAACGGCTCCGCGTTCGCGGGCATCACCGTCACCTCGCCGCACTGGCAGACCGCCCTGGGGCTGGCGATGGCGTTCGGCCGCTTCCTGCCGATGGTGTTCGTGCTGGCCCTGGCCGGCTCGCTGGCCAAGCAGCAGCCCATCCCCGAGAGCGCAGGGACCCTGAAGACCACGAGCCCGCTGTTCGTCGGCATGCTCTCCGGCGTGATCCTCATCGTCGTCGGACTCACCTACTTCCCGGCCCTGGCACTGGGACCGCTCGCGGAAGGCCTCCACTGATGTCCACCCCCGCCCTCAAGACCCCGGTCCTGGAACCGGACCCGCAGCAGACATCAGCACAGGTCGAACACCGGCTCTCGGCCGGACTGCTCGACCCCAGGCAACTGCTCACCTCCTTCCCCGACGCGGTCAGGAAGCTCGACCCGCGGGTCATGGTCAAGAGCCCGGTCATGTTCGTGGTCGAGATCGGCTCGCTGCTGACCACGGTCTCGGCGATCGAGAAGCCCAGCGTCTTCGCCTGGGTGATCACCATCTGGCTCTGGCTGACCGTCGTCTTCGCCAACCTGGCCGAAGCCGTCGCCGAGGGCCGCGGCAAGGCCCAGGCCGACACCCTGCGCCGCACCAAGACCGACACCGTGGCCCGCAAGGTCCAGGGCCACTGGATCCCCGGCGCCGCCGGAGTCGCCGAAGCAGAGGTCGCGGCAGCCGACCTGCAGCTGGGCGACTTCGTGATCGTCGAGGCCGGGCAGACCATCCCGGGCGACGGCGACGTGGTCGAAGGCGTCGCCTCGGTGGACGAGTCCGCGATCACCGGCGAGTCCGCACCGGTGATCCGCGAGTCCGGCGGCGACCGCTCCGCGGTGACCGGCGGCACCAAGGTGCTGTCGGACCGCATCGTCGTGAAGATCACCTCCGAGCCCGGCAAGACCTTCATCGACCGGATGATCGCCCTGGTCGAGGGCGCCTCCCGGCAGAAGACGCCCAACGAGATCGCCCTGAACATCCTGCTGGCGTCGCTGACGATCGTGTTCCTGCTGGCCGTGGTCACCCTGCAGCCGATGGCCAAGTACGCCGGCGCCGAGCAGAGCATCGTGGTCCTGGTCGCGCTGCTGGTCGCGCTGATCCCGACCACCATCGGGGCGCTGCTGTCCGCGATCGGCATCGCCGGGATGGACCGGCTGGTGCAGCGCAACGTGCTGGCCATGTCCGGGCGCGCGGTCGAGGCGGCCGGCGACGTCTCCACCCTGCTGCTGGACAAGACCGGCACGATCACCTTCGGCAACCGCCAGGCCGCCGAGTTCCTCCCGGTGGACCAGGTGACCGACCGTCAACTCGCCGACGCCGCGCAACTCTCCTCCCTGGCCGACGAAACACCCGAGGGCCGCTCCATCGTCGTGCTGGCCAAGGAGGGATACGGGCTGCGCGAGCGCGCACAGGGCGAACTGGGCCATGCGACCTGGATCGAGTTCACCGCCCAGACCCGGATGTCGGGCGTGGACCTGGACGAGGCCTCCGGCGTGCACCGCATCCGCAAGGGCGCGGCCGGGTCCGTGGCCGCCTGGGTGCGGGACAACGGCGGCAGCACCGGCACCGAGTTGGATGTCGCCGTCGAGCGGATCTCCCACCGCGGCGGGACCCCGCTGGTGGTCGCCGAGCAGCGTGGCAGCAACCCGGCCCGGGCGCTGGGCGTGATCTACCTCAAGGACGTGGTCAAGCCCGGGATCAAGCAGCGCTTCGAGGACCTGCGGGCGATGGGCATCCGCACCGTCATGATCACCGGGGACAACCCGCTGACGGCCGCCGCCATCGCCGAGGAGGCCGGCGTCGACGACTTCCTCGCCGAGGCCACCCCCGAGGACAAGATGGCCCTGATCAAGCAGGAGCAGGCCGGCGGCAAGCTGGTCGCGATGACCGGGGACGGCACCAACGACGCTCCGGCGCTGGCCCAGGCCGACGTGGGCGTCGCCATGAACACCGGGACCTCGGCCGCCAAGGAGGCCGGGAACATGGTGGACCTGGACTCCAACCCCACCAAACTGATCGAGATCGTCGAGATCGGCAAGCAACTGCTGATCACCCGCGGCGCGTTGACGACCTTCTCGATCGCCAACGACGTGGCCAAGTACTTCGCGATCATCCCGGCCATGTTCGCCGCGGTGTATCCGGGGCTGGACCAGCTCAATGTGATGGGTCTGCACAGCCCCAAGTCCGCGATCACCTCGGCGATCATCTTCAACGCGCTGATCATCATCGGCCTGATCCCGCTGGCCCTGCGCGGCGTGCGCTACAAGCCCTCCTCGGCCCAGTCGCTGCTACGTCGCAACCTGGGGATCTACGGGGTCGGCGGGCTGATCCTGCCCTTCGTCGGGATCAAGGTCATCGACCTGATCATCCAGTTCATCCCCGGTCTGCACTGAGAGAAGTGGTGTCACACATCATGGCCAAACCCCTTCCCACCCCGGTGCGGAACCACCTGACGGGTCTGCGGATCCTGCTGCTGTTCACCCTGATCTGCGGTCTGGCCTACCCCCTGGCGATCACCGGAGTCTCCCAGGTCGCCTTCAGCAAGCAGGCCAACGGCTCACTCGTGAAGGACGCCAGCGGCAAGACCGTCGGCTCCTCGCTGATCGGCCAGAACTTCACCGTCACCAGCAAGGACGGCAAGACCGTCAGCCCCGACCCCAAACTGTTCCAGTCCCGCCCCTCGGCAGCCGGAGCGGACGGCTACGATCCGACCGCCTCGGCCGGCAGCAACAAGGGCACCAACGACCCCGACCTGGCCACCACCTACACCCAACTCAAAGCCGACATCGCCAAGTTCAACGGAGTCAGCCAGAGCCAGGTCCCCCCGGACGCCATCACCAAGTCCGGCTCGGGCCTGGACCCCGACATCACCCCGGCCTACGCCGCGATCCAGGTCAACCGGGTCACCCAAGCCCGCGGCCTGACTAACAGTCAAGTCCGGTCCCTGGTCGCCAAATACACCCAGAGCCGCACCCTCGGCTTCCTCGGCGAACCCAGAGTCGACGTCCTGCAACTCAACATCGCCCTCACCAAGCTCGGCTGAGCCCCCTGCACACCCAGTGGAAGGAGCCACCGCCGGTGGCCGCACCGCAGCAGCCCTCGCCACCACCGCTCCACCCCCGCGCGAGCGGCCGGAGAGGCAGGTTGAAGGTCTTCCTCGGTGCGGCCCCCGGCGGCGGCCTGACCATGGTGCTCACCCTGCCAGCGACCTCGGCAGCGACCTCAGCAGGGGCCTCAGTAGAGGCCGAAGCGGCGGCCTCGGCGGGGGTGCCGCAGCCGTGACCAGGATCCTGATCGTGGACGACGAGCCGCAGCTGCTGCGCGCGCTGGAGATCAACCTGAACATCCGTCAGTACACCGTCGCCACCGCCCCGGACGGCCCCCGCGCTCTGGACGACGCGGCCAGGCTGCCCCCGGACGCGATCATCCTCGACCTCGGCCTGCCCGGTCTGGATGGCATCGACGTGATCCGGGCGCTGCGGGTGTGGAGCTCGGTGCCGGTGATCGTGCTGTCCGGCCGCACCGACGCCGCCGACAAGATAGCCGCGCTGGACGCCGGGGCCGACGACTACGTCACCAAGCCCTTCTCCATGAACGAACTGCTGGCCCGGCTCCGCGCCGCGCTGCGCCGTCCGGCCACGGACGAGGCGGCCGGGGTGCACGCGGTGATCGGCGACTGGACCGTCGACCTGGCCGGCTGCACCGTCCGGGCCACCACGCCGGGCGTCGCGGAACCGCTCCGGCTCACCCCCACCGAGTTGCGGATCCTGTCCATTCTGGTCAACCACCCGGGACGGCTGGTCACCGGCCGCGAGATCCTGCTCAGCGTCTGGGGCCCGGGCCACGAGAACCGGGGCAACTACCTGCGGGTCTACCTCTCCGGCCTGCGCCGCAAGCTCGAACCCGACCCGGCCCACCCGCGCCACCTGGTCACCGAACCCGGCATGGGCTACCGCTTCCAGCCCTGAACCCCGCCGTCGGCGTCGGCGACGAGGGGTCCAGGGCCGGAGAAAAACCTGGCCGGGTGCCGGGGGCTGCCTCAGCCGATGCCGTAGGCCCCGTACACCGTCTCCGTGGAGGAGTTGCCGCTCGCGTCGGTGACCACCGAGCGCAGCGACACCTCGCCGGAGGCGGGGTTGTGGACCTTCGCCGACCAGGTGCTGCCGGTGCGGGTGACGGCCACGGCGTGCCAGGTCTTCCCGTTGTTGGTGGAGGCCCAGACCTTGAGCGTCTTGACCTTGTCCTTGCCCAGCGGGGTGTCGCCCTGGCTGTCGCGGCCGGCGGCCACACCGACGGCGGTGGTGCTGCCGGGCGCGGCGTGGTTGTAGCCGTTGAGCCCGGCGGGGGTGAAGGTGGTCAGGAAGACCGGCGCGGTCTGCGACTTCGCCGGGTTGGCGTAGAAGTGCAGATTCAGCGTGGTCCGCTGGGACAGCAGCCCGGCCGGGTTGCCGACCCCGGGCCGGTAGCGGCTGGCGTCCACGGTCAGCCGGTACCAGCCGGCGGTGCTGATGCGGCCGGTGAACTCCTGCGGCCCGTTGCCGTAGCTGTGCAGCGTCGACTTCTTGATGAGCTTGCCGCCCTTGGTGAGCTGCACCGTGGCCCGGTTCGTCGCGGTGGCCGGCATGCCCCCGCTCGACGACGGCACCGGGGTCGGGTCGGTGATCATGCTGTCCGGGCTGAACTGGATCGCCCGCTGCGCGACCTCGGGAAGTGCGTGGACCGGTCCCCAGACGGCACGGTTGAAGACCCGGGAGTACGAGCCCCTGGCCGCGTAGGTCTGCGGCTTGGCGAAGGTGAAGTCGATGAAGTCGCCGTTCGGCGCCTCGATGTCGTCACGGGCCATCCAGCGGCCTGGTGAGACATAGGTGCTCACGGTGTAGGGGGCGGTGCCGTAGGCCAACTCGGTGAACAGGTCGGTCTGGCAGCTGTTCACCGCCGGCTCCGGCTGGAGCGCGGTGAGGTTCATCGACCCCTTCTCCTCGTTGGCCCGGACCTGGTAGGTCGCCCTGGCCAGCGACGTGGCCGCGTAGCGGCCGCCGGGGCTGCTGGGGATCCCGGCTCGGGTGGCGCCGCTGACCACGTAGTTCTTCTCACCGTGCCAGCCGGCGAGGTAGGCGAAGCTCAGCGCCTTGTTGGAGTTGGGGATGACGAAGAGCGACCCCGGCGCGTTCCCCGCCTGGATGCCGTTGGCCCATCCGCCGGCGCACACCTGGGCGGTCAGCGAGTCCGCCGGGCGGCCTGCGGCGTCCACGGAGACCTTCACCGCCTTGCCCTTGCGGGCGTCCAGGGTCAGCGAGGTCCTGCCGGAGACGGTGACGATCTGGGCGGCCAGGGTGTCGGTGAAGACCCCCTTCTGGTTCTGGATGTCCACCACCACGCCGTAGCGCCCCTTGGGCAGGCTGTGCAGCTTGTTGGCGGAGAGGGTGCGGCGGGAGCCGTCGTTCAGCCCCAGCACCATGAGCGACGAGGCGACCCTGGTCCCGTTCCGGCCGAGGGTGGTGACCGTCAGCGAGCTGCCGGCGGCCGAGGCGGGCCCGGCCGAGGTGGTGAGCAGGACCGGCAGCAGAGCTGCGGTCAGAGCAAGGGAAAGCGGTATACGCCGCACAGCGGGCCCCCAGGAAGATGATGCGAGGAGCGTGATCATAGTGCGACGTCCACGACCGTTCCACACCGGGCCCGCCCGGTCGAAATGGTGGGATTGTCCGGTTCGCTGTGTCAATCTGATCCCATGTCAGACGCCACCCGCCGCCGCTCCCCGCTGCTGTCCTGGACGGTGCTCACCCCGCCGGTCGCGCTGCTGCTGCTGGCGGTGACCTGGGGCCACCACATCGACACCTGGTTGGCCGTGGTGATCGCGGTGGTGCTGGCCGCGGCGGTGCTCTGCGCGGTGCACCACGCGGAGGTGGTGGCGCACCGGGTCGGCGAGCCGTTCGGGTCGCTGGTGCTCGCGGTCGCGGTGACGGTGATCGAGGTGGCGCTGATCGTCACCCTGATGATCTCCGGCACCTCGGATTCGGACACCTCCTCGCTGGCCAGGGACACCGTCTTCGCCGCGGTGATGATCACGACCAATGGCATCGTCGGGGTCTCCCTGCTGCTCGGCGCGATCCGCAACGGCGTCGCCCTGTTCAATCCGGAGGGCAGCGGCGCGGCGCTGGCGACGGTGGCCACCCTCAGCGGGCTGGCACTGGTGCTGCCGACCTTCACCACCAGCGCCCGGGGCCCGGAGTTCTCCGGCAGCCAGCTGACCTTCGCGGCGCTGGCGTCACTGGCGCTCTACGGGATGTTCGTCCTCACCCAGACCGGACGGCACCGCGACTTCTTCCTGCCGGTGGAGAGCGCGGCCCCGCCCGACCAGGAGGTGCACTCGCCGCCGCCCACCAGCAGGGCCGCGCTGATCAGCCTCGGCCTGCTGCTGGTCGCGCTGATCGACGTGGTCGGGCTGGCCAAGGTCGAGTCCCACACCATCGAGTCCGCGGTGCACGCGGTCGGCTTCCCGCCCTCCTTCGTCGGCGTGGTGATCGCCCTGCTGGTGCTGGCCCCCGAGACGCTGGCCGCCGGGATCGCGGCCCGCCGGCGCCGGGTGCAGATCAGCCTCAACCTGGCCTACGGATCGGCGATGGCCAGCATCGGGCTGACCATCCCGGCCATCGCGGTCGCCTCGATCTGGCTGAAGGGCCCGCTGCTGCTGGGGCTCGGGGCCACCCAGCTGGTGCTGCTGGCGATCACCGTCTTCGTCAGCATCCTGACCATCGTCCCGGGCCGGGCCACCCGGCTGCAGGGCGGCGTGCACCTGGTGCTGCTCGCGGCCTTCGTCTTCCTGGCGATCAACCCGTAGCTGCCGGCAGGGCTAGACCGAGCGCCCGTAACGGACCGCCAGTTCCCGCAGGTGGGCCACGAGTTCCGGTGGTTCGGTGACGTCGAAGTCCAGCCCCAGCATGCCCAGGTAGACCCCCAGCGTCTGCACCGTATCCGCGCCGGTGTCCAGTACGCAGGTGTCCGCGTCCACCGGCTCCACCGTGCCCACGGCCGGGTTGATCCGGGCGGTGACCTCCTCCGCCGGGGCGTGCACGGTCACCCGGGCGCGGTAGCGCCAGGCCGCCCCTGACACCCGCCGCGAGACGTACGCCGCCACGTCCCCGCCGGGGAACTCGCGCGGGGGGAACCGGGGGCCGGCCGGCAGCCGGGGCTCGATCCGGTCGACCCGGAACGTCCGCCAGTCCGCGCGGTCCACGTCCCAGGCGACCAGGTACCAGCGCTGCCCCCAGTTCACCGCCCGGTACGGCTCCACCAGCCGGCGGCCGGCCGTACCGTCGTGGCTGCGGTAGTCGAAGCGCAGCCGCTCCCGGTCCCGGCAGGCGGCGGTCAGCGTGGTCAGCAGCTCCGCGCTGACGGTCGGCCCGGGCCGGTCGGCCGGCACCGCCACGGTGTACGCCTGCAGCGCCCGGACCCGGCGCCGCAGCCGGGACGGCAGCACCTGCTCCAGCTTGGCCAGCGCCCGCAGCCCGGTCTCCTCGGTGCCGGGGACGGCCCCCTGCACGGCGGTGCGCAGCGCGATCACCACCGCGACCGCCTCGTCGTCCTCCAGCAGCAGCGGCGGCATCGCCGCCCCCGCGACCAGCCGGTAGCCGCCGGTGGAGCCGCGGGTCGCGTCCACCGGGTAGCCGAGCTCGCGCAGCCGGTCGATGTCGTTGCGCACGGTCCGGCCGCTGACGCCGAGGCGTTCGGCCAGCTCGGAGCCGGGCCATGCGCGGGGGGTCTGCAGCAGGGACAGCAGGCGCAGCAGGCGTGCCGAGGTATCCAACATGGTCTGCAGCCTGCCCGTTCATTAGGAAGCTATCGTGCCTATATCGATTCTACAGTTCTACCTATGGAGACCACGGAGAACACCAGCCGCAGCAACGCCGCCACCAGCACCGAAGCCGGCGCCGACCCCAGGATCCACGCCTTCCGGATCGATGTGCCGCAGGCCGAGCTGGACGACCTGCGCGACCGCCTGGCCCGCACCCGCTGGGGCAGCGACATCCCCGGCACCGGCTGGGGCCGCGGCGTCCCGACCGAGTACCTCAAGGCCCTGGCCGGCTACTGGGCCGACGGCTTCGACTGGCGCAAGGCTGAGGCCGAGCTGAACGAGTTCCCGCAGTTCACCACCGAGATCGACGGCCAGAACGTGCACTTCCTGCACGTCCGCTCGGAGAACCCGGACGCGCTGCCGCTGCTGCTGATGCACGACTGGCCCTGCTCCTTCGTCCAGTTCGCCGATGTGATCCGGCCGCTGTCGGAGAACTTCCACGTCATCGTGACCTCCACCCCCGGCACCGGCTTCTCCGGACCGCTCGGCGAGGCCGGCTGGAACACCGGCCGGATCGCGGGGGCCTTCACCGAGCTGATGGCCCGGCTCGGCTACGCCCGCTACGGGGTGCAGGGGACCGGCGGCGGCGCCTGGATCGCGGCCGAGATGGGCCGGCTGGCGCCGGAGAAGGTGGTCGGCGTGCACGTCAACGGCCTGGTCACGTTCCCGTCCGGAGACCCGGCCGAGTTCGAGGGGCTGACCGGGGCCGAGCAGGGGCGGCTGGCCCGTCTGGAGACCTTCCAGCAGGACGCGATGGGCTTCGTCGCGATCCAGTCCACCCGCCCGCACACCCTGGCGGCCGGGCTGCACGACTCGCCGGTCGGGCAGGCGGCCTGGATCGCCGAGAAGTTCAAGGAGTGGACCGACGCGGCGGCGGACCTCCCGGAGGACGCGGTGGGCCTGGACCGGCTGCTGACCAACATCAGCGTCTACTGGTTCACCGGGACGGCCGGCTCCTCGGCGAACCTGTACTACGAGGCGGGACACGACGCGAGCGCCTGGGCCCCCAAGCCGCGCGGCACCGTGCCGACCGGCGTGGCCGTCGCGCTGACCACGGACATCGCGATCCGCCGCTTCGCCGAGCGGGACCACAACATCACCCACTGGAGCGAGCTGGAGCGGGGCGGCAACTTCCTGGCGCTGGAGCAGCCGGAGGCCTTTGTGGCCGACGTCCGGACCTTCTTCGACACGCTGGGTTCATAATATCGAACGCTTATTCGAGCAGGGTCTACCCTGGACCCATGACAGTGGTGTTCCAGGGTTCGCTCTTTTCAGACTCAGGCAGCCCGTCGGCGGACGGGCTGCCTGATCTCTGCGGTCTGCGCAGAACCGTCCTCTCCCACGGCGCCTGGGTCGACGTGCTGCCGGGCTGGCTGCCCGACTCCAATGCGTTGTTCGAACATCTGGCGGAAAACGCCCCCTGGCGGGCGGAAGAGCGCGAGATGTACGAACGGATGGTCGAGGTCCCCCGGCTGCTGGCCCACTACGGCGAGCAGGCCGAGCTGCCGCACCCGCTGCTGGCCGCGGCCCGTACCGCGCTGAACGCGCACTATGCCGCCGAGCTGGGCGAACCCTTCCGCACCGCCGGGCTGTGCTACTACCGCGACGGCCGGGACAGCGTGGCCTGGCACGGTGACCGGTCCGGCCGGGGCCGGACCCAGGACACCATGGTCGCCATCCTCTCGGTCGGCGAACCCCGCGCGCTGCTGCTGCGGCCCCGGGGCGGCGGCCCCGCCACGGTCCGGCTGTCCCAGGGCCACGGCGACCTGCTGGTCATGGGCGGTTCCTGCCAGCGGACCTGGGACCACGCGGTGCCCAAGACCGCGCGGCCGGTCGGCCCTCGGATCAGCATCCAGTTCCGCCCGCGCGGGGTGTCGTGAAACGGCACAGCCTGATCTGATCGGGGTTCAGTCGGGGATGGCGGCGACCAGCGCTTCGACCTCCGCCGGCGACAGCTCAAGACCGAACTCCTCCCGCAGCACCCCCGCCAGCTCGCCGTCGGCCAGCTCCCGCTCGGTGGCCGCCCGGTCCGGACGGACCAGCGAGAAGCGGCGTCCCAGCAGCTCCCGGGTCTCCCGGTCGCCCTTGCGCATCACCACCGGGCGCCGCAGGAACGGCGAGGTGGGGTAGGTGGCGATGTAGTGGTTGGCCACCTCGATGTCGATGGCCTGCTGCGGCTCCTCGGTGAACCGGTAGAGCCTGGTCCACTGCGCGCCCTGCAGCTCCGTCAGCCACCAGCCGGTTCCGTCCTGGTCGCGGACCAGCCGGTAGCTCCAGCCGCCCTGCCGGCTCGGTTCCCCCGCGATGAACGGCAGCGGCTCCAGCAGCCCCGAGCCGAAGCCGACGTCCGCGAGCCACTGCTCCCCGCCCGCGCCGGTCACCTTCAGCACCAGGTGCGAGCGGGCCCGGGGCCGGGTCGGATCGTCCCCGGTCCGCGCCAGCAGCCGGTCCACCCGGAACCCGAGCCGGGTCAGCACCGCCGCGAACAGCGTGCCGTGCTCGAAGCAGTAGCCGCCGCGCCGCTGTCCCACCAGCTTCTGCTGGACGCTCGCCAGATCCACCCGGATCCCGCGCCCCAGCATCAGATCCAGGTTCTCGAACGGAATCGCGGCGAGGTGCGCCCGGTGCAGCGCGGTCAGCGTCGCCCGGTCCGGACGGAGCTCGCCGCGGTGGCCGATCCGGAGCAGATACCCGTCCAGATCGAGCGTGCCGGTCTCCCACTCGTCGTACTCAGCCTGATCGTTGGTCATGCCGAGCATCGTCACACGGAACCGCTGCAGGCAGCGCCGGTACCGGTTCCGGCCGGGGTCAGATCCCGGACGTCAAGGAGCCGTCAAGATTGCCGGGATCATGCAGTGCGACCCGCTGCCCCGCGCTGTCAATCTGTCCTCGGCCAGGTACGGCCGTGGGGGTCGTACCGGTTGCTGCAGGGGTGGAGTGACTCGCGGTGGGCGGCTTCCTGAGGGTGGTGACGGGCTTTCCCACCGTGGTGTTCAGCTTCGCTCTGGTAGTGGTGGTCGGGTACTGGTTCGTGGTCCTGCTCGGGGGAGTTCACTTCCACGGCGGGCACCACGGGGGACACCAGAGCACCCACGGGGGGCATCACCACGGCCACGGGGGCCTGCGGCGCACGCTGGGCCTGGGCGGGGTGCCGATCACGGTGGCGGTGTCACTGCTGATCGCCCTCGCCTGGTTCAGCGCGCTGGCCGGGACGGTGCTGCTGGACGGCAGGCACGGGGGAGCCCTGCTGCCGGCCGCACTGGTCGGGGGATGGCTCGGGGCCCGGGTGCTGGTGTGGCCGTTGCGGCGGCTGATGCCGGCGCCCGGACCCCCGCCGTCCCGCCTGGACTTCGTCGGCCGCGGCTGTGTGATCCGCACCGGCCGGGTCGGCCCCGACTTCGGCCAGGCCGAGGTCCGCGCCGAGGACGGGTCCTCCGCCGTGGTGCAGGTCAGGCAGAGCGCGGACGAGGCCACCGGGCCGGGGAGCGTGCTGACCTCGGGCGCGTCCGCCCTCATCTACGACTACGACGCCGAGGGCGAGTTCTTCCGGGTCATCCCGGACCTCCCGGCCCTCCTCTAGGTCTTCCAGAACCTCCAGATCTTCCACCAGGTCTTCCAACCCATCTCGTACCAGTCCGGAGAAGGACCAGCCATGTCTGTTGTCACGATCGGAATCGGCGTGCTCGTCGCCGTCCTCCTGCTCATCGGCCTGGGCACGCTGCTGCTCTTCGGCCGGCTGTTCCGGAAGGTCACCCAGGGCGAGGCGCTGATCATCTCCAAGCCCAAGCACGTGGAGGTCACCTTCACCGGCGCGCTGGTGATCCCGGTGCTGCACCGCTCCGAGGTGATGGACATCTCGGTGAAGACCATCGAGATCACCAGGACCGGCCGCGAGGGCCTGATCTGCCAGGACAACATCCGCGCCGACATCCAGATCACCTTCTTCGTCCGGGTCAACAAGACCGCCGAGGACGTCATCAAGGTCGCCCAGGCCATCGGCACCGACCGGGCCAGCCACCAGGAGACGATGCAGACCCTGTTCGCCGCCAAGTTCGCCGAGGCGCTGCGGACCGTGGGCAAGCAGCTGGACTTCGTCGAGCTCTACACCAAGCGCGAGGAGTTCCGGGACCGGATCATCGGCGCCATCGGCACCGACCTCAACGGCTACCACCTCGAGGACGCGGCGATCGACCACCTGGAGCAGACCCCGCTGACCCAGCTCGACCCGGCGAACATCCTGGACGCCCAGGGCATCCGCAAGATCACCGAACTGACCGCGCTGGAGCACATCCGCACCAACGACTTCCAGCGCAACGAGGAGAAGGAGATCACCCGGCAGAACGTGGACGCCCGCGAGGCCGTGCTGGAGCTGGAGCGCCGCCGCTCCGAGGCGGAGATCCGGCAGCGCCGCGAGGTCGACACCCTGCGCGCCAAGGAGGAGTCCACCACCGCCCAGGTCCAGGAGGAGGAGCGGCTCAAGTCGCACAGCGCGCTGCTGCGCACCGAGGAGCTGCTGGGCGTGCAGCGGGAGAACCAGGCCCGGGAGATCGCCGTGGCCGAGAAGAACCGCGAGCGGGTCATCGCCATCGAGACCGAGCGGATCGAGAAGGACCGGCTGCTGGAGGTCGTCAACCGCGAGCGGGAGGTCGAACTCTCCCGGGCCGGCAAGGACAAGCAGGTCGAGGTGGAGCGCCGGGGCGTCGCCGAGGTGGTCCGCGAGCGGATCGCGGTGGACCGTACCGTCGCCGAGCAGGAGGAGGCGATCAAGCGGGTCCGGGTGGTCCAGGAGGCCGAGCGCACCCGCGAGGCCGTGGTCATCGCGGCCGAGGCGGAGGCACAGGAGTCGCTGGTCAAGGACATCAAGGCGGCCGAGGCCGCCGAGCAGTCCGCCACCTTCCGGGCCAGGGAGCAGCTGGTCCTGGCCGAGGCCGGCCAGCAGAGCGCCGAGCTGGAGGCGACCGCCGCGGTGCGGCGGGCCGAGGGCGCGCGGGCCACCGCGGGCGCGGCCGGGCTGGCGGCGGCCGAGGTGTCGGAGCGTCAGGCGCTGGCCGACGCGGTCGGCATCAGGTCCAAGCTGGAGGCCGAGGCCGAGGGACTGCTGCGGAAGGCCCAGGGCATCGAGAAGGTCGGCCTGGCCGAGGCCGCCGTCACCGAGAGCAAGGCGCTCGCGGACGCCGCCGGGATCAGGGAGCGGCTGCTGGGCGAGGCCGCAGGTCTGAAGGAGAAGGCCGTGGCGATGGCCGCGCTGGACGAGGCCTCGCGCACCCACGAGGAGTTCCGGCTGCGGCTGGCGGCGGAGAAGGAGATCCGGCTGGCCGGTCTTGACGTCCAGCGCCAGGTCGCCGAGGCCCAGGCCTCGGTGCTCGCGGCCGGTCTGGAGAGCGCCGACATCGACATCGTGGGCGGCGACAGCATGTTCCTGGAACGGCTGGTCGCTGCGGTGTCCTTCGGCAAGGGCATCGACGGGGCGGTGCAGAGCTCGGACACTCTGAAGGCGCTCGGCGGGGAGTGGCTGAGCGGGGAGAAGAGCTTCGCCACCGACGCCACCGAGGTGCTGACCGCGCTGGGCAAGGGCGGCCCGCTCAACCTGCTCGCGCTGCAGAAGCTGCTCAACGGCACCACCAACTAGTCCGTCAAGCAATCCGTCAGATCAGGCAGTCCGTCAGATTTCAGCAAGGGGAGCAGTCAAGCCATGGGCGTCGAGGACGGCACCTACCAGGTCCTGCGGGCACGGCTCGCCGACCGGGCCGGGGAGTTGGGGCGGCGGATCGCGGCGCTGAACGCCCAGCGGCAGGAGGTCTTCGGCGCCGCCGCCCTGGAGCTCGTCGGCTCCGCCCGACTGCACACCAGCGGCGAGGCTCTGACCTGCGGAATCGTGGTGGTCCGGCCGGGCGTGCTGCTGCTGGGCAGCTCCGCGCCGACGCTTGCCGCCGGGATGCTCTCGCTGCACACCCCGGACGGCGAGCCGGTCGACCCGGCCGCCGTCCCCGGCCTGCTGGACGACGAGCGGTTCCAGCACGACCTGGCCGAGCTGCTCCGCTACTACCGCGACGCCCGGCTGGTCGACCTCTGCCGGACGCCGGCCGGACGGCTGCTCGCGGTCTTCGCCACCGACCCGGCCGGGGCCGATCTCCGGGTGCTGCGCTGGCAGGTGACGGACGATCAGGTCAGCTACCTGGACAACTACGGCGAGCGCGACCTGCCGCAGCTGCCCGCCTTCGAGCAGCTCGACTGGACCCTGACCGACCGCGAGCAGCACCACGACAACCGGGTGCTGACCGGCCCGGACGGCATCTCCGTCGCCACCACCGGGGGCAGCCTCACGGTGCGGGCCGCCGACGGCCGGCTGCTGTACCAGGAGCCGGTCGACGATCCGCTGCAGAGCCTCGCCGACGCCGCGATCGCCTTCGCGCCGCTGGCGCCGCTGCTGCTGCTCCGGGTCCGCCCCTACAACGAGGCGGAGGACCGCTACCTGGTCGTCAACACCAGGACCGGCGGGGTCCGCCGCCGGGACGCCATCGCCCAGGGCTGCCGGCTGCTGCCCGCCGAACAGGGCCTGATCTTCGCCGGCGGCTACGAACTGGCCGACGGCACCCACCGCAGCTTTCGCACCGACATCGAGGGGCTGCGCTTCGACGCCGTGGTCGCCTCGCCCAACGGCGAGGACCTGCTCTACGTGCTGCGCCGTCCCGGCCGCTCCCAGGTGCTGCTGCTGCCGTGGAACACCCTGCGCCGGGAGGCCGCGGCGCCGCTCTACGGGGCGGGGCACACGCTGCTCGCGGACGGCGCGCTCGTCCTGCTCAAGCCCGCGCCCGAGCCGGTGCGCAGCCATGACGTCCAGCTCTGGCGCACGCCCTTCACCACCGCCGAGTACGCCGCCGCGCAACCGGCCGGCAGCGGCCCGCTGGAACGGATCGGCAACGCCGACCTGGTGCGGGGCATCGCCGACTGCCTGGACGTGGTCCGCACCGCCGACGCGGGCGGCGGCGCCGCCTTTGGGGCCGGCATTGAGGCCGCCGTCCTGCTCGACGCCTGTGCCAAGGCCGCCGACCGGCACCACTGGCTGGCCGACACCGGACTGCTCGAACCCCTGGCCGAACTCCGCTCCGCCGCAGAGCAGTTGGGCGCGGAGCAGGCCCGCATCGGAGCCCTCACCGCCCGCGCCGCCGAGGCCGTCGCCGGCGCCCGCGAGCAGGCGGCGTCCCTGCTCCGCCGCTCCCAGGGCGAGCCCCCGACCAGCGCGGACGCCTGGACCGAGCTGCTCACCGAGCTGCGCCGGGCCCAGGGCGGCACCAGGCTGCTGCGCGAGCTGCCGCAACTGGACCTGCCCGCACTGGAGGCGGTCGAGGCGCTGCTCGCCGAGGAGCTCACCGCAGCCACCGTCCGCGCCCTGGCCTATCTCTCCGACCCCGCCGCGGACGCCTTCGCCGCGCCCCTCGCCGCCGCCAGGGCCGCCGCCGACGAGGCCGCGGCGGTCGGCACCGCCGCCGAGGCGACCCGGCTGGCGGAGCGGCTCGCCGAGCAGGCCGACGCCCTGGCCGGGGTCACCGACCTGGTCACCGGCACCCAGACCAACGGCGTCCAGGCCTCCGGCCCGGAGGGTGAATCGGCCGATCCCGAGGCCGCCGCTGCCGCGACGGCTGTCCTGCTCGCCATCGGCGAGGTCCTGGCCGCCGTCAACCGGGCCCGGGCGATCCTGGACGGACGCCGTCGCGCGCTGCTCGACAGCGAGCACCGGGCCGGCTTCGCCGCCGAGTCCGCGCTGCTCGCCCAGGCCACCACCGCCGCGCTGGCCGCCGCCGACACCCCGGCCGCGGCCGACGACCAACTGGCCCGGCTGCTACTGCGGTTGGACGGCCTGGACGCCCGCTTCGCCGAGGCCGAGGACCTCGCCGAGCAGCTGACCGCGCACCGCGAGCAGGTCCAGCAGGTCTTCGCCGGACGCCGGCAGGCCCTGCTGGACCAGGCCGCCGCCCGGGCCGACCGGCTGGCCGCCTCGGCCGCCCGCGCGCTCACCGCGCTGGGCCGCCGGCTGGCCGGGCTGCGTGCCCCGGAGGAGGTGCACACGGCCCTCGCCGCCGACCCGATGGCGGTCAGGGTCCGCGCCGCCGCCGCCGAACTGCGCCGGCTCGCCGACCCGGTCCGGGCGGCCGAGCTGGAGGACGGGCTCACCGCCGCCGCGCAGTCCGCCGTGCGCACCCTGCGCGATCAGGCCGACCTCTCCGCCGACGGCGGCGCCACCGTCCGGCTGGGCCGGCACCGCTTCGCGGTCCGCCGCGAGCCGCTGGAACTGACCCTGCTGCCGGAGGCCGACGGGCTGGTCTTCACCGTCACCGGGACGGCCTACCGCCGCGCCGCCATCAGTCCCGGGCTGCTCGCCGGGCGGGCGTTCTGGACCCAGCCGCTGGTCAGCGAATCCCCTGAGCTCTACCGCTCGGAATACCTGGCCACCGCCCTGCTGGAGCAGGAGTCCGACGAACCGCTGTCGGACGGACCGCTGTCGGACGAACCGCTGCTCAATCAGGTCCGCCGGGCGGCCGAGGGGGCGTACGACGAGGGCTACGAGCGGGGCGTGCACGACCAGGACGCGGCGCTGATCCTCGGCGCACTGCTGCGGCTGCGCGCCGGCGCCGGGCTGCTGCGCTACCCCGCCGCCCAGCGCGCGGCGGCCCAACTGTTCTGGGCCCACGGCGCGGACGACACCGCCCGCGCCTCCTGGACCCGCCGCGCGCGGTCCCTCGCGCTGGCCCGCAGCACCTTCGGCCCGGTCGCCGCGCTGGCTGAGCTGGCCGCAGAACTGTCCACCGCCGTAAGCGAGTTCAACACCATCAGGGGGCTCCCCGATCAACCCGACACCGGCGTCTATCTGCTGGAGGAGCTGGCCGCCGCGCCCGAGGGCTTCGCCACCAGCAGCGCGGCCCGCACCCTGCTCGACAAGTTCCAGCACACCCTCGGCAGCTCCCAACTCACCGACGACCTGCGGTTCCTGGACCAGGACCTGGCCGCCCGGCACCAGCTCGCCAGCGCCTGGCTCGGCTCCTATGCCCAGGCCACCACCACCGCGCCCGATGACCAGAAGGATCCGGGCCACGCGGCCGAACTGGCCGATCTGGCCGAGGCCGCCGCCCTGCTCTGCGCCCCGGAACTGCCCCGCTACGACCTCACCGCCCCGCTGTCCGAGACGGTCGAGGGCCTGCTCGGCAGCCACCCCCGGATCCAGCACGGCCGACTCACCGTCAGAGTCGACGAACTGCCCTTCCGGGCCCAGGAGTTCCGGGAACGTCGAGTGCCGGCCCACCGCGCCTTCCAGCGACAGCGTGCGGACGCCCTCAGCGCAGAACGTTCCCGGATCCGCCTGGACGACTACCGCCCCCGCCCACTGGCCGGCTTCGTCCGCAACCAGCTGATCAACGAGGTCTACCTCCCGCTGATCGGCGACAACCTCGCCAAGCAGCTCGGCGCGGCCGACTCGCGCACCCCGGACCGCAGCGGCCTGCTGCTCCTGCTGTCCCCGCCCGGCTACGGCAAGACCACCCTGCTCGAGTACGTCGCCGACCGGCTCGGGCTGCTGATGGTCCATGTCGACGGCCCGGCCCTCGGCGCCGGCACCACCTCGCTCGACCCGGACCGGGCCCCGGACGCGGCCGCCCGCCGCGAGGTGGAGAAGATCGTCTTCGCGCTGGAGGCAGGCAGCAACGTGCTGCTCCACCTCGACGACATCCAGCACCTCTCACCGGAGCTGCTGCAGAAGTTCATCCCGCTCTGCGACGCCCAGCGCCGGATCGAGGCGGTCAGCGAGGGCGCCGCCCGCAGCTTCGACCTGCGCGGACGCCGCTTCGCGGTGTGCCTGTCCGGCAACCCCTACACCACCTCGGGCCGCCGCTTCCAGATCCCCGACATGCTGGCGAACCGCGCGGACGTGTGGAACCTCGGCGAGGTCCTCACCGGCCGCGACGAACTCTTCGCGCTGAGCTTCCTGGAGAACGCCCTCGCCGCCAACCCGGTGCTCGCCCCGCTGGCCGGCGGCGACCCGGCCGACCTGCGGCTGCTGGTGCGGCTCGCCTCCGGCGATCCGGCCGCGCAGGCCGACCAGCTGTCCCGTCCGGTCCACGACCTGGACCGGACCCTGGCCGTGCTCACCCGGCTGCGCCGGATCCAGCGCACGGTGCTCGCCGTCAACCGCGCCTACATCGCCTCCGCCGCCCAGCAGGACGGCACCCGCACCGAACCGCCGTTCCTGCTCCAGGGCTCCTACCGGACCATGGCCGCGCTCGCCACCCGGGTCGACCCGGTGCTGGACGACACCGAACTCGAGGCCCTGCTCGACGACCACTACCTCGCCGAGGCGCAGACCCTCGGCCCCGCCGCCGAGGCCAACCTGCTCAAACTCGCTTTGCTGCGAGGCGGACTGACGCCGGATCAGAATATCCGCTGGGCCGAACTCACCGCCCCCTACCGAAGCTCCTGACCCGTCATCGTCGTCATCGGCCACCCCATCAACCGGGCCCCCAGCGCCGCCGTCTCCAGCGTGTACCGCTGCAGCGCGTCGTCCGGATCGAGTCCGCTCAGCTGGGTGATCCGCTCCAGCCGGTACGACAGCGCCCGTACGCTCAGCCCCAGCCGCCTGGCCGCCTCCGCGGCCACATAGCGGGACTCGGCGTACGCGGCCAGCGTCTCCAGCAGCGGCTTCGCGCCGCCCCTGGCCGTGGTCAGCGGCCCGAGCACGCCGTGCACCAGATCCTCCAGCGCCTCCCGGTCCCGCAGCAGCACCGGCAGCACCAGCAGGTCCGCCGCCCGCAGCAGCCGCCCGGGGAGGCCCAGCCTGGTCGCCTGCTCCAGCGCGTTCCTGGCCTCCTCGTAGGAGCGGACCACCCCGCCCGGCCCGCTGTGCGGCCGGCCCACCACCACCCGCCGGCCCTCCGTCAGCGCCGCGAACTCCTGCACCGCCGGCGCCTCGCCGGTCCCGCTCGGGACGATGCAGACCAGCCGTCCGTGCTTCACCGCGAGCAGCACCTCCTGGTCGCCGAAGCGGCCCAGCAACTGCCGCTCCACCCCGCGCACCAGCGGGTCCTCCAGGTCGTAGCCGTCCCCCTCGGCCACCGCGACCACATGCGCGCAGGCCAGGTTGAGCCCGAACCGCTCGGCGTGCTCGGCCAGCCGCCCCTGGTCGCTGCGGCTGCTCAGCAGGTCGGCCAGGAACTCCCGGCGCGAGGCCTCCTCCTGGTGCAGCCGCTGCCGGTGGGCCCGTCCGTGCCCGGCCGCCAGCGCGGCCACCCCGGCCCGCAGCGCGGACAGCGACGCGGCGTCCACGGTCCGGCCCACCCAGACCGTGCCGGTCGCGGCCAACTGCTCGTCTATCAGCTCGGCCAGCCCCTGGCCGGTCGCCGCGGCCTGGTCCCCGACCTCCCGCAGCTGCTCCAGCTCCTCGCGCCGCAGCCGCCGCCCGGTCGCGGCGACCTCGCCCAGTACCTCGGTCCATCCAGCGGACACCACGCGTTTTCCCCCCAAGCCCACCAGCCGACGCGCCAGGTTAACCGATGCTTTGACCGATCCCCTTGACGGGGCAACGGTTTGAGCCCCCATGGACTCCCTATGGGCAGGGAGGTGCTCAATGGGAGCCCAGAACGAGGAGCGGGACGACGAGTTCCACCAGTTCGTCACGGTCGCCTGGCCGAGACTGCTGCGGACGGCGTTCCTGCTGGCGGGGGAGCGGCACACGGCCGAGGACCTGGTCCAGACGACCCTGGAGCGGGCCTTTGTGGCCTGGTGGCGGGTCAGCCGGGCCGACGACCCGGACGCGTACGTCCGCCGGATCCTGGTGAACGAGCACGCCCGCCGCTTCCGTCGGCGGCTGCGGGAGCACCTGGTCACCTCGGTGCCGGAGCGCGCGGCCGAGGGCGGCTTCGGCCGGGTCGACGACCGTACCGCGCTGCTCGCCGCCCTGGCCGGGCTGCCGCCCCGGCAGCGGCAGGCGGTGGTGCTGCGCTACTGGGAGGACCTCAGCGAGTCCCAGGTCGCCGCGGCCATGGGCTGCTCGGTGGGCACCGTGAAGAGCCAGGCGTCCAAGGGCGTCGCCAAACTGCGGGCCGTCTTCCTGCCGGCCGGCGTGACCCGACTGGGAGGAGCGGCATGACTGCCGACAGCAGCAGCAGCGACAACAGCAAATACGGCACCGACGACGCGGGCCGGCCCGGCGACTGGCTCGCCGAGGGCCTCACCGACGGCCTGACCGATCTCGCCGACAGCCTGGAGATCACCCCCGCCCCCTACCAGGAGGTGCTCCGCGGCGGACGCCGCCGGCGCAGGCAGCGGCGGACCCTGGCGCTGGCCGGCGCCGCGGTGGCGACCGCGGCCGTGCTCGGCACCACCCTGGGCCTGGGCCTGCCGGCGAACCCGGCGAAAGGCGCCACCGCCTCGACGGCCACCGGCGGCACCGCCGCGCCCACCGCCCGGACCGGCTCCGCCCATCCGTCCGCCCCGCCCGCCCGCGACCCGATGAAGCCGATCACCGCCCTGCTGGCGCAGGGGACCTCCGGCGGCAAGCACTGGAAGGCCTGGGCCGACCTCTGGCCGGCCGTCGACCAGCAGCACGACCTGCAGCAGCTGCAGGCCATGGACGCGGTCAGGGTCAAGGCGATCCCGCAGCTGCCCCCGGCGACGCAGAGCGACGCCGACCGGTCCTGGCAGCAGGACAACGACTTCGTCAACCTCTATCTGACCGTGGACGGCAAGCGCCTGGTGGACGACTCGGTGCAGACCACTCCTGCGCCCGGCAGCCCCTGGTCCAGCAGCACCAAGCAGATCGAGGGGAACGAACTGATCGGCACGCTGCTCGGCTTCAAGGGCGGCGAGATGGGCACCACCCCGGTCCTGCTGGCACAGGTCGGCAGCGACGCCGCCAAGGTCGTGGTCACCTGGCAGGACGGCAGCACCTCCCGTCCCGCCGTCCTCAAGGTCGGCGACTCCCCGGTCCGCTGGTTCGCCGTGGCGAAGAAGCCCGGGCAGTCCGACCGCTTCATCAAGGTCTACGACGCCCACGGCAGGCTGCTGCTCACCGACTCCCAGTGGTTCCACTGAGGAGGTCGACCCGCACGGTCAGCAGGTTCGTCCCGAAGGCCCGGACCGCGGTGCTGTTGAGCCGCGGCAGGCTCCGCAGCCGCGCCGCGGCGTCGTCGTCCGGCAGCAGCCGGGCGGTGCCCGGGTACCACCGCCCGCCGATCCGGACCCGGACCTCGGGGTGGGCCTGGATGTTCCGCACGTACTGCGACTTCTCGCCGTACTCCGACACCAGCCAGAACTCCTCCCCGACCAACCGCCCCCCGACCGGCGTCGCCCGGGGCAGCCCGGACGTCCGCCCGGTCGTCTCCAACAGCGTCTGAATCGGCACCCGCCGAAGCACCGGATTGAGGATCCGCCGCTGGAACGCCGTGACCGCCCGGAACTTGATCTCATGCTGACGCGCCATCTGACTCTCCCGTGGTCCGAGGTGGATCAGGGTATTCGATTGCCCGACGCCCGACGGGTCTGCGACGCTCGGCCGCATGTTCTCCCGACGTCATCGCCGTGCATCCTCCACCCAGGCCGCTCAGCCCACCGGGCCCGCCTTCGGCACCGCCGAGGTGGCCGAGGCATGGGCGCAGCTCGACGCGGGGGACGTGCCCGGCGCCCTGCGCAAGCTGCGGGCCTGCGCCGAAAGCGCTCCGCTCGGTGAGATCGCCCAGGTGGCCGGGCGGGCCGCAGCGGCAGCGGGCTTCGACGACCTGCGCGACGCGGCGGCCAAGGTCGTCGGGGACCCGGAGGACGCGCGCGCCCTCTACGACTTCGGCTACGCGTGCGTCGAGCGGGGCGTCGGCTACCTCGCGATCCCGGCGCTGCGCGAGGTCGTCCGGACCCACCCGCAGGCCGCAGGCCCACGCCGCGAGCTGGTGTCCGCGTACGAGGGCCAGGACCGCCACGGCGAGGCCGCGGACCTGCTGCTGCCGCACGAGGACGACCTGGACCACTGGCCGGACCGCTACCTGCTGGTCTTCAACGCGGTCACCTCCGGCCGACTGGACCTCGCGGAGCAGCAGTTCGGCAAGCTCGCCGCCCCGTCCGAGGAGATGTGGCAGCCGGTCCACGCGCGCCTGGGCCGGGTCATGGCCCGCGCCGCCGCGGTGCGCGCCACGGGTGCGGCACCGCTGGACCGCACCGACCTGCGCGGCTGGCAGTACGTGCTGCGCGGTTCGCTGCTCGGCCACCTCTCGCCGTACGGCTTCGACGCGGGTATGCGCGGCCGCTACGCCTACCTGCAGGACTCCTACGCCGCCTGCCGCACCGGGATCGAGCGGCTGCGCCTGGCCCTGGAGGCGAGCGGGCAGCGGCCCACCACCGTCTCGCTGCTCCCGGACCGGGGCAGCCGGATCCTGGGCCTGGCCGCGGCCGAGCTGCTGGGCCTGCCCGCGGTGCCCTTCGAGCCGGAGCGCGAGGCCACGCTCGTGGTGGCCTACGACCTGAGGGAGTTGCTGGCGCCGGAGGCGCCCGACGCGGGCGTTGAGGCGCTACAGGCTCTCGCGGCCCGCACCCCTGGCCAGATCCTCCACGAGCACGCCAGTTGCTGGACGGACACCCCGCCGGTCACCGCCGACTCGGTGGGTCTGCTGGCGCAGTCGGTCACTCCGCCGTGGGGCGAGCTGCTCCAGGGCAGCCCCGACCACTCGGGCGTGGACCGTCTTCCGGCCGACCAGCGGCCGGACTCGGAGCTGGCCGCGGAGATCGTCTCGGCGAGCCCCGAGACGGACGCCGGTGACGGCGCCACTCCGCCCGACCCGGACGCCGCGTTCACGTCCTTCGCCGCCGCCGTGGCCGGCACCTGGCTCCAGGGCCCCCGCGACCGCGTCCGCGCCATGGGCCCGGTGCCGAGCTCCCGCTTCACCTGACCACCGGCCGACTCGACGCCGGCACCGGCGGAATGAGATCCGCATCCCTGGTGGTTGCTCAGGGCGGACGGTGCTGTCGGGCACCGTCGCCGCTCTGTGCTCAGCCGATTCAGGAGATCTTCCGTGACCAGCCTTGCGACCCAGACCCTGTCCCGTCCCTTCACCCTGGGCGGGCTCACGGTGCCGAACCGGATCGCGATGGCGCCGATGACCCGGCAGCAGTCGCCCGGCGGCGTGCCCGGCGAGGACGTGGCCGCGTACTACGCCCGGCGGGCGGCGGGCGGCGTGGGCCTGATCATCACCGAGGGCACCTATGTCGGCCACCCCTCGGCGGGGCAGAGCGACCGGGTGCCGCACTTCCACGGAGCGGACGCGCTGGCCGGGTGGGCCAAGGTCGCCGAGGCGGTGCACCAGGCCGGGGGCAAGATCGTGCCGCAGCTCTGGCACGTGGGGATGACCCGCACCGCCGAGGCCACGTCCTTCCCCGGGGCGACCGCCCTCGGCCCGTCCGGCCTGGCCCTGGACGGCACCGCGTCCGGCGCCGGCCGGGCGATGACCCACAGCGATCTGGACGAGGTCATCCGCGCCTTCGCCACCGCCGCCGCCGACGCCGAACGCCTCGGCTTCGACGGAGTCGAGCTGCACGGCGCCCACGGCTACCTGATCGACCAGTTCCTCTGGTCGGGCACCAACAGCCGCACCGACGGCTACGGCGGCAGCGTCAGCTCCCGCGCCCGCTTCGCCGCCGAGGTGATCGCCGCGGTCCGCGAGGCGGTCTCCCCGGACTTCCCGGTGATCTTCCGGCTGTCCCAGTGGAAGATGAACACCTACGACGCCAGGATCGCCGAGACGCCCGCGGAGCTCGAAGCCCTGCTCGCCCCGCTCGCCGCGGCGGGCGCCGACGCCTTCCACGCCTCCACCCGCCGCTACTGGCTGCCCGAGTTCGACGGCTCCGACCTCAACCTCGCGGGCTGGGCCAAGAAGCTCTCCGGCAAGCCGACCATCACCGTCGGCTCGGTCGGCCTGGACATCGAGTTCACCAGCTCCTTCCAGGGCAGGACCGCCTCCGCGACCGACATCGACGACCTGCTGCAGCGCCTGGAGCGGGACGAGTTCGACCTGGTCGCGGTCGGACGCGCGCTGGTGGCCGATCCCTCCTGGGCCGCCAAGGTCCTCTCCGGCCGCATCGCCGAGCTGACCCCCTTCTCCCCGGAGGCGCTGCGCACCCTGCACTGACCCGGGCCCGGTGACCTAGGCTCGGTGCGACGGCTGCGACGGCTGCGACGGCTGCGACGCGGTCGCGGACTGGTGGGGAGGGTTCGTCAGTGGACACGGCGGAGACGGCTGGGCTGGTGGAGGTCACGTCGGCGGACGAACTACGGGAGCTGCTCGGTGCGCCGAACCCGCGGGACGCCGGCAAGGTACGGACGGTGCTGCACGAGCACGACAAGGCCTGGCTGGCGGCGTCACCGTTCTGCCTGCTGGCGACGGCGGCGGCGGACGGCAGCTGCGACGCGTCCCCGAAGGGTGATCCGGCGGGCTTCACCCTGGTCCTGGACGACCGCACGATCGCGATCCCGGAGCGTCCGGGCAATCGACGGGCGGACGGCTATCTGAACGTGCTGAGCAATCCGCACGTCGGCCTGCTCTACCTGGTCCCCGGCCGCGGCGACACCCTGCGCATCAACGGCCGGGCCCGGGTGGTCCGGGAGGCGCCGTTCTTCGACCGGATGACGGTGAAGGGCCACCGGCCGCAGCTCGCCCTGCTCGTGGAGATCGAGGAGGTCTTCTACCACTGCTCCAAGTCGTTCCTGCGCTCCGCGATGTGGAAGCCGGAGACCTGGGACCCGCAGGCAGCGCCTTCCCGCGCACGCATCGCCAAGAGCCTGGAGCGCCCCGAGCAGTCCCTGGAGGAGCTGGAGCAGTACTACGGACCCCACTACGGCGACCACATCTACGGCTGACACGCAGGTGGCGGTGAACACCGTAAGCCCGGCCGTCAGCTGTGCTGGGCCGGGCCTACCGCGCCGTACGGGGGACAGGGCGGGGTGGAGCTGGATGACAGAGAAAACAGGGGTGGAGCCGGGTGGTGCGTCAGAGCTTGCTGAGCTTGGTGAAGGGGGTCGGGATGCGGAGCTGACGAGAGCCGAAGTCGACCATTACCGCGGTCTCCCCCTCGACTCCGATGATCCGTCCGAGCCCGTGCTGGTCGTCCGTCACCAGATCCCCGACAGCGAAGCTCTCGGGGGTCGGGGGTTCGGCAGGTGCCTTGAAGGGACTGGTGGGCATGTGGCGCCGGGTCGCGGCGGTTCTGGTCATTACCAGCAGTATGCGCTTGTTAAGGAGCGGCTGGCAGGTTCGCCGCTGAGTTGAGATGAGATCGAGGCCCGAACAAAAGCCCGCACAGCCGTGCCAGTGATCATCACTGCGGGGGACCGCGCGGCCAAAACTCTGTCCCCGAATGGGGCTCTCCCGCACACTGATGGCTATGCGGGTGGAGATGTCAGGCGAGTCGCAGCGCCCGGACCGGGCGAGTGAGGACTACGTGGCGGCGACGCCGGAGGCCCTGGTACTGCTGGACGGATCGAGTTCGCCCGCGGCGATGGAGTCCGGCTGCGAGCACGGCACCGCCTGGTACGCGCGCCGGCTCGGCGTACATCTGCTCGCTCGAATGGTGGACCGGCCGGACCGGACGATGGCGCAGTGCCTCAGCGACGCGATCGCCGAGACGGCCTCGCTGCACGGGGCGCGTTGCGATCTGGCGCACCCCAATACGCCCGCCGCGATGGTGGTGGCGGTCCGGCTGCACGGGCCCGCGCTGCAGTACCTGGTCCTGGGCGACTCGCTGCTGGTGCTGGACCGCTTCGGCGAGGTGGCCGTGGTCGGCGACAACCAGCCCTTCCCGGCCGGGGAGCCGCTGCGGCAGCAGGTGCACGCCACTCCGCCGGGCACGCCGGAGCGCGCGGTGCTGCACATGCGCTACGCCCTGGCCGTGCGCGCCGCCAGGAACACCGGGCGCGGGCCCTGGATCGCCGCCGCCCTGCCGAAGGCCGCCGAGTACGCCGAGACCGGGTCGGTCCCGCTGGCCGAGCTGCGCTCCCTCGCCGCGCTCACCGACGGGGCGTCCCGCTACGTCGAACGCTTTGACCTGGGCAGCTGGCCGGACGCGCTGGCCCTGCTGGAGGACCAGGGGCCGGCCGAGCTGCTGCACCGCGTCCGCCAGGTCGAGGCGGACGACGCCGACTGCACCCGCTGGCCCCGCGGCAAGATCCGCGACGACGCGACCATCCTCTTCGCCCGGATCTGACTGATGCCCTGATCCGACTGTGCCCTGATCTGACTGTGCCCGGGTGGGACGGTCGACGGACCGTCCCACCCGGGCATCAGTGCTGTACTGCCGTACTACGCGGTGATGGTCCAGTAGGACCAGGCCGCGCTGCCCGCGTGGTCGCGAGCGTCGCCACGGAACGAGGCGGCGGAACGGAAGACGTAGCCCTTCTCCCAGTTGGGGAAGTTGACCGCGTAGTTGCTGTGGCTGTCGAGCTTGAACACGACGGGCGTGTTGGCCGCGATCCACTTGCCCTTGTAGAAGACCTGGACGTACATGGTGAAGTTCTGCCCGGCCTTGCTGGGCGACACCGTGCCGCGGACGACCGGGGCGGTCTTCGCGTGGAACTTGTGGACCGAGTGGCCGGCCCAGGTGTAGCTGCTGTAGTAGCCGCTCAGCTTGGCGCTCACGGCGGCGGTGGCCCGCACGATGTGCTGGCTGGAGTGGGACGCGGCGTAGGTGGCGCCGCCGCTGAACGTGGCCCAGAAGGTGTGGTTCTGGTAGCTGTGGTACTTGATGGTCAGGTTGCCGTGCTTGTCGACGGCGCCCTTGCCGACGACGAAGGGCTTGTCGCCCTTGCCCCAGGCCTGGCCGTAGACGACCACGGTGCGGTTGGTGCCGTGCTTGTCGAGGTGAGCGGTCAGCGTGATCCAGGTGCCGGCCTTGGCGTTCGCCGTGCTGGTCTTCAGCGTCAGGTGGGTGGCGACGCGGGCGGCGGCCTTCGTGCTGGCGGTGACGGCGGTGTGCGCGACCGGCGTGGCGGCCACGGCGGAGCCGGCGGTCAGCGCCAGGACGCTGGCGGCAGCGGCCACAGCGGTGCCGATGGAGATGCGAAGCTTCAAGTTGAGCCCCCAGTAGAGCGTGCGTGAGCACGTGCCGCGGCGCGGGCAGAGAAGCCCCCTGCTCCCTCGCTGCCGCGGTCAACGAACTGAGATTACGACATGGGTCCGACATGTGAAGGCTGAGGGGAGGCTGTGACAACACTGTTGCATAACGGAAAGAGGGCCGACGTCCAGGTCGACCCTCTTTGTCCGAACTGTGCCTTCCCGGTGGGCAATCAGCGGCGATTCGGAAGCCAATCAACTCCCATTCGCCGAGTGCCCGCCGGCCGCCCGATGGAACTCGGCGGTCAGACGAGCTGACCCGCGCTGGTCGGCGTCTCGCTGTCGTCCGGGGCCGGGACGGCGTAGACGGCCCAGCCCGTACCCCAGCGCCGGACGCTCACGAAGTAGCCCAGCCGCTTCATCCTCGGGCCCAGGTCCACCGACTCCGCCACGGCGTCGGTCCTGCTCATGCCGTCGGTGAGACGGGCGAACGCGGGTCGTGCCGACGTGCTGTCCATGATCCGAACCGTACTACGGCACCGGCCCGGCGACCCCGGCCTCAGGCCTCAGCTCCAGGCCTGAGGCCTCAGCTCCAGGCCCCAGCCCCCGGCCTCAGGCGCCGGCCGGAACCGTGCCCAGCCGCCCCGCCTGGAAGTCGTCGAAGGCCTGCGCCAGTTCGGCGTGGGTGTTCATGACGAACGGCCCGTACTGCATCATCGGCTCGCGGATCGGCTGCCCGCCGAGCAGCACCACCTCGAAGTTCTCGCTGCGGGAGTCCTGGTGGGCGTCCGCCCGGATCGTCAGCGAGTCGCCCTGGCCGAAGACGACCGACTGGCCCATCCGGAACGGACGTCCCTCCGCGCCCGCGGAGCCGCTGCCGGCCAGGCCGTAGGCCAGGGCGTTGAAGTCGGACCGCCACGGCAGCACGACCTCGGCGCCGGGGCTCACCGACAGGTGGATCATGGTGATCGGGGTGTGGGTCGCGCCCGGGCCCTGGAAGCCCGCGATGTCGCCGGCGATCAGCCGGACCAGTCCGCCGCCGTCGCCGGAGGCGAGCAGCTTCACGCTGGCGCCGCGGATGTCCTGGTACTTGGGGGCGATCATCTTGTCCGCGGCGGGGAGGTTCACCCAGAGCTGCAGGCCGTGGAACAGCCCGCCGCTCAGCACCAGGGACTCCGGCGGGGCCTCGATGTGCAGCAGGCCCGAACCCGCGGTCATCCACTGGGTGTCGCCGTCGGTGATCACGCCGCCGCCGCCGTGCGAGTCCTGGTGGACGAAGGTGCCGTCCATCAGATAGGTGACCGTCTCGAAGCCCCGGTGCGGGTGCCACGGGGTGCCCTTCGGCTCACCCGCCTGGTAGTCCACCTCGCCCATCTGATCCATCATGATGAACGGGTCGAGACGCTTGTAGTCGATGCCGGCGAAGGCCCTGCGGACGGGGAAGCCCTCGCCCTCGAAGCCCTCAGGAGCGGTCGCGACCTGGAGCACCGGGCGGGCCACGGCGGTGGTCGGGTCCGGAGCCTCCACTCGCGGCAGGACCAGCGGATTCTCGACAGTCACTGCGGGCATGGCAACCTCCTCGATGCGTACGGCACCAGCGGTGCCGACATCAACGAGATTAGTTGATGCGTCAACCGAAAGCAAGTTGAACCTTCAACTAGCCGCCGAAGCCGCCCGCTGGCCGGTAGTCGCCCGCTGCTAGCCGTACATCCTCCGCATGGTGAAGTCGACCATCTGCTCCACCGCCTTGGCGTCGAACACCATCCGGTGCTCCCCCTCCATGTCCATCGCGAAGCCGTAGCCGGTCGGCAGCAGGTCGAGCACCTCCGCCCCGGTGACCGTGAAGTACTTGGAGTCCTTGCCCGCGTAGCGGCGCAGCTCCTTGAGCGAGCTGAACATCGGGATCACCGGCTGCGGGGTGTTGTGCAGCGCCAGGAAGCCGGGGCGCTCGCCGCGCGGGCAGTACACCTTGGAGGTGATGAAGATCGACTGGAAGTCCTCCACCGGCAGCCCGCCGGTGGTGAAGGCCCGGACGGCGTCGCTGAGCGAGGGCGGGGACGGTTCCGGGTAGAGCGGCTGCTGGGGCTGCTGCGGCCCGTAGCCGCCCATGTTCATGTCCGGGGCCATCCCGGCGCCGAGGTCGGGTCCGCCCATGCCGGGACCCATCCCCGGCTGGGGTGCCTGCTGCTGGTAGGGGCCGCCCTGGTAGCCGGGTCCGGCGCCGCTCGTCGTCTGCTCGTAGCCGTACACATGCCCAAGGTTATCGAGTTCGCCGCCACCCGAACGGCCCGGTGGGGTTGAATTAAGTTACCTACGGGTAGCATCATGGTACTTACCGCTGGGTAGGGGGCGTAGTCTGCTGCGCCACGCAGATCCCGGCACCTACCGACGCGATGACCGGAGAACGTTCATGGGTCACTACAAATCCAACCTGCGAGACCTGGAGTTCAACCTCTTCGAGGTGCTCGGCCGGGACGAGGTCTACGGCACCGGTCCCTTCGCCGACATGGATGTGGAGACGGCGAAGAGCATCCTCGCCGAGATATCCCGACTGGCCGAGAACGAGCTGGCCGCGTCCTTTGCCGACGCCGACCGCAACCCCCCGGTCTTCGACCCGGCGACCAACACCGCTCCGGTGCCGGAGACCTTCAAGAAGAGCTACCAGGCCTACATGGACGCGGAGTGGTGGCGCCTCGGCATCCCCGAGTCCATCGGTGGCACCCCCACCCCCAGCAGCCTGATCTGGGCGTACGCGGAGATGGTGCTCGGCGCCAACCCGGCGATCTGGATGTACTCCTCCGGGCCGGCCTTCGCCGGCGTCATCGCCGACGAGGGCACCGAGGAGCAGCTCAAGGTCGCCCGGCTGATGGCCGACAAGGGCTGGGGCTCCACCATGGTGCTCACCGAGCCCGACGCGGGCTCGGACGTGGGCGCCGGTCGGGCCAAGGCCGTCCAGCAGGCCGACGGCAGCTGGCACATCGAGGGCGTCAAGCGCTTCATCACCTCGGGCGAGCACGACATGTCCGAGAACATCGTCCACCTGGTGCTGGCCCGCCCCGAGGGCCACGGCCCGGGCACCAAGGGCCTCTCCCTCTTCATCGTGCCGAAGTTCGACTTCGACTGGGAGAGCGGCGAGCTGGGCGAGCGCAACGGCGTCTACGCCACCAACGTCGAGCACAAGATGGGCCTCAAGGCCTCCAACACCTGCGAGCTGACCTTCGGCGACCGGCACCCGGCCAAGGGCTGGCTGCTGGGCGAGAAGCACGACGGCATCCGGCAGATGTTCCGGATCATCGAGTTCGCCCGGATGATGGTCGGCACCAAGGCCATCGCCACCCTCTCCACCGGCTACCTGAACGCGCTGGAGTACGCCAAGGAGCGGGTGCAGGGCCCGGACCTCGCCGAGTTCCTCGACAAGGCCGCGCCCCGGGTCACCATCACCCACCACCCCGACGTCCGCCGCTCGCTGCTCACGCAGAAGGCGTACACCGAGGGCATGCGCGCGCTGGTGCTCTACACCGCGAGCGTCCAGGACGAGATCCAGCTGCTCAAGGCCCGCGGCGAGGCCGCGGACGCCGCCGAGCGGCTGAACGACCTGCTGCTGCCGATCGTCAAGGGCTACGGCTCGGAGAAGTCCTACGAGCAGCTGGCCCAGTCGCTGCAGACCTTCGGCGGCTCCGGCTACCTGCAGGAGTACCCGGTCGAGCAGTACATCCGGGACGCCAAGATCGACACCCTGTACGAGGGCACCACCGCGATCCAGGGCCAGGACTTCTTCTTCCGGAAGATCGTCAAGGACCAGGGCCAGGCCCTGACCTCGCTCTCCGAGCAGATCCAGAAGTCCATCGCCAACGGCCTGGGCGGCGACGACCTGGCCGACGAGCGGGAGCAGCTGGCCGCCTCGGCCGGCGACCTGGAGGCCATCGTCGGCGCGATGCTGAACCAGCTCGCCTCGGTCGAGCAGGACACCCGCAACATGTACAAGGTCGGCCAGAACACCAGCCGGCTGCTGCTGGTCTCCGGCGACGTGGTGATCGGCTGGCTGCTGCTGCGCCAGGCCGCGGTGGCCCAGGCCAAGCTGGCCGAGGGCGGCGTCTCCGCCAAGGACACCGCGTTCTACCAGGGCAAGGTCGCCGCGGCACGCTTCTTCAGCCGGACCATCCTGCCGACCGTCCACGCGCAGCGGCTGATCGCCGAGGGCATCGACAACTCGATCATGGACCTGCCGGTCGAGTCCTTCTGAAGTCCTTCCGGCTCCCCGGCTCCGGCCGGACGGGCCTGAGCTGAGCGCATCCAGGGCCCCGAGGCATCCGCCTCGGGGCCCTGCCGCGTGGACCGGGCCGTCGGCGTCCGGGCCGGTGGCTCGTCGGGGCTCCGTGCGGTGGCTCGTCGGCGCTCCCGCGGCACGTGACAATTGAGCCACCGGCCCGGGCGTAGGCTCGGACGGCACCATGCGGCGCCGACGACCCATCCGGCCCAGGCCCCGTCCCGGGAACCCCCTCACCCCTGGAGCAGCATTGACCAGCGCAGCCGGCGCGGGCCGCGTCGCCTTCGACCGCGGCCACACCGACGACCTCATCGCCTTTCTGCAGGCCAGCCCGTCGCCGTTCCACGCGGTCGCCAGCGCCGCGGAGCGGCTGGAGAAGGCTGGGTTCCGTCAGGTCGAGGAGACCGCGGTCTGGGAGGGGACCACCGGCGGCCGCTATCTGATCCGCGGCGGCGCGCTGATCGCCTGGTACGTCCCGGCGGGGACCACCCCGGCCACGCCCTTCCGGATCGTCGGCACCCACACCGACTCGCCCAACCTCCGGGTCAAGCCGATCCCCGACACCGGCCGGGCCGGCTGGCGCCAGGTCGCGGTCGAGATCTACGGCGGGGTTCCGCTGAACACCTGGCTGGATCGCGACCTCGGCCTGTCCGGGCGGCTGGCCCTGCGCGACGGCAGCACCCGGCTGGTCCAGCTGGACGAGCCGCTGCTCCGGGTGCCCCAGCTGGCGATCCACCTGGACCGCGGCGTCAACGAGGGGATGACGCTCGACCGGCAGGTGCACCTCACCCCGATCTGGGGCCTGGGCCAGGTCGACGAGGGCTCGCTGATCGACTACGTCGCCGCGGCCGCCGACCTCGACCCGGAGCAGGTGTCCGGCTGGGACCTGATGGTCCACGACATCCAGCCGCCGTCCTACCTGGGCCGCGACCGCGAGCTGCTGGCCGCGCCGCGGCTGGACAACCTGCTCTCGGTGCACGCCGGCACGGCCGCCCTCGCGGCGGTCGCCACCGGCGGCCGGGAGCTCCCGTACATCCCGGTGCTGGCCGCGTTCGACCACGAGGAGAACGGCAGCGAGTCGGACACCGGCGCGCAGGGGCCGCTGCTCGGGACGATGCTGGAGCGCTCGGTCTTTGCCCGCGGCGGCACGCTGGAGGACCGCGCCCGGGCCCTGGCCGGGACGGTCTGCCTGTCCTCCGACATGGGCCACGCGGTGCACCCCAACTACAGCGAGCGGCACGAGCCGGGACACCGTCCGATGCCCAACGGCGGCCCCATCCTCAAGGTCAACGTCAACAACCGCTACGCCAGCAACGGGGTCGGCCGCGCCGTCTTCGCCGCCGCCTGCGAGCGGGCCGGGGTGCCGTGGCAGGCCTTCGTCTCCAACAACGCGATGCCCTGCGGCACGACCATCGGCCCGATCACCGCGGCCCGGCTGGGGATCGCGACGGTCGACTGCGGGGTCGCCGCGCTGTCGATGCACTCGGCCCGGGAGCTGTGCGGCGCGGACGACCCGTTCCTGCTGGCGGCGGCGCTGAAGGCGTTCCTGGAGGGGTGACGCCGGGGACGGGCTGACGCGGCGGCGGGCACCCGTTCGCTGCGGGCACCTGCCCCCCGGGCACCTGCCCCCCGGGGCCCCGCCCCCCGGCATCCGGTTCGGCTATCCGTCCATCCCGGCCAGGACCAGCGGGAGCCGGTCCGTCGCGCCGGCCACCAGCCGTACCGGGACGCCCCAGTCCTGCTGGTGGACGTGGCAGGTCGGGTACTCGATCGCCGGGTCGTCGTCGCAGCTCGCCGCCATCGCGCTGATGTGCAGCACGCCCTCGCCGACCTCCGGGTTGAGCCGCAGCCCGCGGCTCAGTGCCGGGTCGGCGCCGGTGCCGTCCAGCAGCAGTTCCGGCGGGGTGGAGCTGACCAGCAGCCGGGTGGCCGGGCCGTACGACTCGTCCAGCTTCTGCCCGGCCGGCGGGGTGAAGATCACGTCCAGCTGCAGCAGTCCCGGGCTGACCTCGGTCGCGGGCCGCTTGGTCCGGTGCGCGGCGGCCTCGACCCGGACGGCCTCCTCGGGCAGCCGCAGCCGGGTCAGCCGGTGCCGGGCGGACTCGACCACGACGATGTCCCCGTCCACGACCACCGCGCCGCTGGGCTCCCGCAGGTCCGTGGCCAGGGTACTGACCTGACCCGTGGCCGGGTCGAAGCGGCGCAGGGCGTGGTTGTAGGTGTCGGCGATCGCGACCGAGCCGTCGGGGAGCACGGTCACCCCGAGCGGGTGCTGCAGCAGTGCCTGCGCGGCGTCCCCGTCCCGGTGGCCGAAGTCGAACAGGCCGGTGCCCACGGCCGTGCTCACCTGGTGTGTTTCACGTGAAACAGAGCGAATGGATGACGTCTCGGAGTCGGCCACCCAGAGCCGGTCCTCGGTCGCGGCCAGTCCGGACGGCTGGGCGAACCAGGCCTCCGCTGCCGGTCCGTCCACCAGTCCCTCGTTGGTGGTCCCGGCCGCGACCGCCACGGTGTCCGCCGCCGGATCGTAGGTCCACAGCTGGTGCGTCCCGGCCATGGCGATCCACACCTGGCCGTCGAACCAGGCCACGTCCCAGGGCGAGGACAGACTCACCTCGCGGGCCGGGCCTGCGGTGGGGGAGTTCTGCCACCACTGGCGGCCGGTCCCGGCGACCGTGCTGACCTGGCCCGATGTCAGATCCACCCGGCGCAGGGCATGGTTCACCGTGTCCGCGACGATCACCGCGCCGTCCGGCAGCAGCGCCAGCCCCTGCGGCTCGCTGAACCGCGCGTGCTCCGCCGGGCCGTCGAGCAGCCCGCGCTCGCCGTCGCCGATCCGCCGCAGCACGGTCTGGCCGTCCTCGGCCAGCTCCACCAGCGAGTGGTGCCCCGAGTCGGCGACCAGGTAGCTGCCGCCCGGCAGTCGCAGCGCCTTCCCGGGGAAGCGCAGCGCCCCGGGCTCGGCCGCCGGCGGCACATAGGGCCCGTCCCCGCGCCGCAGCGTGCCCTTGGCCGCGTGCTCCGTCTCCAGCTCCTGAACCAGCGCGGCGATGGCGTGCGCATGCCCCTCGCCGGCGTGCTGGGCCACCACATAGCCCTCGGGATCCACCACCACCAGGGTCGGCCAGGCCCGCACCGCGTACTGCTTCCAGGTGACCAGCTCCGGATCGTCCAGCACCGGATGCCGCACGTCGTACCGCGCCACCGCGTCCACCACGGACTGGTGCTCCGCCTCGTGCACGAACTTGGGCGAGTGCACCCCGACGATCACCAGGGTGTCCCGGTGCTTCTCCTCCAACTCCCGGAGCTCGTCCAGGACATGCAGACAGTTGATGCAGCAGAAGGTCCAGAAGTCGAGCAGGACGATCTTCCCCCGAAGACCCCCCAGCGTCAGTTCCCGACCGCCCGTATTCAGCCAACCGCCAGCGCCGACAAGTTCGGGGGCGCGTACCCGTGCACGTGAAGCCATACCCGTATCCAACCCCATCGGGCTGTGGACGTATTCCGGCATTGCTCCCCGCTGAAGGGCACACCCGGTGGCCCTCGTCCGGTGCGCTTCTGGGAGCATCTCCGCCATGGCTGACCGAAGATCGTCCTCCACTGGCGCCACGGCCGTCATTCGCGTGCTTTCAGGGCTGATTGTCCTGGGTGGATACGAGTTCGCACTGTTCGGTGCGCCAGTCACTCCAGAGCGGATCGGCGCTTCGCTCGGTGGCGCCTATCTGGGCGCAGCCCTGCCAGTCACGATGTGGTCGCTGATCGTTCTTACGCTCGGGCGACGCCTCGGGGTGGAGGCCAAGATCATCTCATGGGGATTGGGGCCTGCGCTCCGCACCTCCCTCAGCAGCAGCCGGATCCTCGTGGTCCGTCGAATCCCTGTCCCTGTGCTCAGGACTCGGGTGGCCGTGCAGCCTGCGGGAACGACGAAGGCGCGCCTCGTGGCTCTCGTGCTGATCACGCTGACTTTTCAAGGGCTGACGGGCTGGGGGCTGCTGTTTGCTCCGGGCCCCTTCGGGGTGGCGGCAGGCATTGTTTGCCTCGGGACGGCACTGGTTCGGCTGGGCGGGTTTCGCAGCTTTCGGAGTGCCGCAGTGGGCAGCCTCTCCGTCGGCTCCCAGAACCGTGGAGAGGATCAGGGCTTGCAGGTGTTGGCTGCTCTCCAGCGGAGTGTCACGGAGGCGCGGCGGCTGATCGAGGACTGCTCAGACCCGGAGTGGCGCGGTTCTGCCGAGGGCAGGAAGGTCGAACTGCCGGTGCTCTTGGGCGAAGGCCGCTACCGCGAGGCCGCGACGGTCGCAGCGAGCGTGGCGCAGGCGCCAGGGGTCTCTGCGCTGGAACGTGCGGGTGCCCAGCAGAGCCTTGCGCGGGCGCTTGCGTATGCGATGGAGAGCACGTCAGCGGAGCCAGGCGATCGCGAGCGGTTCCTCGAATTGTGCCGAGAACTGCGTGACGCGCCCGCTCAGCCCGAATCCACCGGCTGATCATTTCGGGGTTGCTCTCCTGCCCGTGGACGGTCGGCCGCTGGGGGCAACAGGTTGAGGGTGTGCGGTAGCCGCCGTGCGCGGGTCGCGGCCTGTCCGAGGGGTTGTGCGGGGTCGGGAGCGGTTGGTGGCGCTGTCGCCGGTGGCCGTCGGGCCGTCGCGGTGCGGGATCTTGTGGCGGTCAGGCCGCCGGGCGCGGCGGTGGGGAGTGGACGGCCTCGAACAGGGCGGTGAAGGCGTCGCGCCAGGGCCAGTGCTCGGGCAGATGCACCGTCAATTTGGTGCGCGCGGTGCGCGCGAGCCGGGCCGGGACGTGGACCAGGTGGGCGCGCAGGGTCGCTGTGGTGGCCTTGGCGTGGAAGACCGAGGTCAGCGCACCGGCGGCCCGCAGCAGGTTGTGCGACATCGCCCACAGGGTCAGCCACGCGGCGTTGGCCTGGAAGTTCCCGGACGGCAGGTGGGCCAGAGGCCCGGACTTCCCGTCCGCGATCACCTGCTCCACCACGGCGTGCTGCCGGTGGTGCAGTTCCGCCTGCAGCACCGCGAAGGAGCTGTCGGTGAAGACGGGGTGGTAACGCCAGGCGGTGAACAACTCGCCCTGACCCTGGGCCACTTCGGCGTTCAATCGGCGGACCCGGCGCACGATCAGCCGGGCGGTGACGTGCTCGGACTTCCTTCGGCCGGTGAAGGCGGTGTAGGGGATCTCGGCGACCTCGGCGTCGGAGACCATCTCGCCGGTGTCGGGGTCGACGAAGGCGTCCGGGTAGCGGATCGCCGTCCAGGACTCCTGCGGGATGCGGGAGATCGCGCCCGCGATGGAGGGGTTCATGCCGGTGGTCAGGGAGAATCGGGCGCCGGCCCGGCGGCAGGCGGCGACCACGTCGGCGGTGTAGAACTTGCTGTCCGCGCGGACCAGGCGGATCCCGGTGCCGCCGGTCTCCTTCGCTATGGCCAGGGCCTCGCTCACGAAGCTCTCGGCTCCGCGGACGTCGGCGGCCTTGCCGCGGCGCAGGCGGACCGCGCCGATCACGGGCCGGGCGATCGGGGTGGACAGGGTGGCCAGGATCGGGTGCAGGGTGCGCTGGCCCTTGAGGCGGCCGACCTGCGCGCCCTGCTTGGCGTGGCCGTACACGCGGCGGTGGGTGGGGTCGATGTCGATGAACATCAGTGTGTCGGCGCCGGGCAGCAGTGGGGTGCTGCGGGCCAGTCGGGCCAGGAAGTCGCGGTGAACGCGGTGGAGCTGGCGGTTGTGGCCGTGGGTGAAGGAGCGCAGGAAGGTGCCCAGGGTGGAGGGCGCGCGGACCGAGGTGAAGGCGCGGTCCATCGCGCCGTGCCGCAGCCGCGCCGCGTCGTCGATGCTGTCCGCGCCCGCGCACATCGCGCTGATCAGCGACATCACTTTGGCGGCCGGGTTGGCTCCGCCGCTGTTGTCGGCGCCCTCGATGCGGAGCGCGGACGCGGCCAGTTGCCGCAGGCCGGCCCGCTCGGCCAGCCGGACCAGCGACAGCAGCCCGGCATCGGCGATCAGGTTCGGCTCGTCGAAGACGGCGGAAACCGCTGTGGCGGCATGGCAGGATTGCATCTCGCGGATGTTCTCTCGTTCTGGCGACTTGGTTCTGTAGGAAGTCCCATCGTCCCAGGTCAGAGGGCATCCGCGTCGTTATGTCCAGGCCTCGGACAGGTCATTCATCGGTGGATTCGGGCTCAGGTGACCTCGGGCAGTGATCTGCGAAGCCTGTACTACCTGGTCACGGGCGATGCGGAGTTGGCCGTGGATGAGGCCAGGGTTGCCGTCCGGGTCGGGAGTGCGCCCCTTCGGCGTTCCATGGCCTACTGCACCCTGGCTGTGGCCCTCATGCGCGCCGGACGCAGTGAGCAGGCCCAGAAGGCGCTTCGCCTTGCCAGGAGCCAAGGCTCCGACAACGCGCGCATCGCCTTCGTCGCGGGAGTTCTGTCCTCGGTCCCGCTTGTGGTCGGCGACTGAAATTTCGAACAGGCAACGTAGTCGGCGTGGTGGAAACAGCGAACGATCGGTGCTGATGCGACCAGTCTCAGACAGCAGAAGGCTAGAAGTCGTGGTGCCCATCAGCGCGCCCTGCCTTCACTGTCCTGTCCCGTCGCATGTGCACCCCCTCTGGCGTGTGGCACGGGCATGCGCACCGGCGCTGCTCCGGACTCGCCGTCAGCGGGTAGTGGATGAACACCCCGGGGCACACGGTGTGCATGGCCGGGTGATCGTCGTACTTGCACGCCCCGGAGCGGCGAGCCGGTGCCGGGACGGTCATGTGGTCTCCACCTTCTCCAGAACGGCGGCAAGCGCTTCGGCCACGCCAGCTGAGCAGCCGCCCAACTCCACGAACGGGACGTCACGCGCCGGGCGGCTGCCGCGCAGGGAAGGAATCCCAAGGCCGTGTATCGCCAGAGCCGCCCGCAGACGTTCAGCGGCGACGATGGCCAGCCGGTACGGGTCATTCTCAATATCGGCCATGGGCTGTCGCCCTCCTTGCGGGATGCAGTGGTGGGGCTCAGCATCCGGGCGCATTGCCGGCCGAATCCAGGGTGTTTCCTGTTCCCGCAAGAAGCCGTCCCGGATGCTCTCCACCATGACCCGCATGTCGTCACCGGACAGCGCCTCACCTGCGAATCCATCGAACTTGGATACGTAGGTGGCGATGTCCCGAGGGTCGGTGACGATCAGCTCGGCGTGCACTGTCTCAACGGTCACGGAGCGGTCATCGCGGATGACGAACGAGTGCCCTGGCACATCGGCGTGGCAGCCGGCGAGAGGCACCACCTGTACATCCACGTTCGGGAGCCTGGAGACGGAGACGAGGCGGGACGGCCCGAGACAACTGCTCCTCGGTGAGGCCCTTCCGGGCGAACACGGCCCGCGCGTACTCCGGTGCCTGCAAACACCGGCCTGGTCGGCACCTACACCGACCCTCGGCATGTGATCGCCTACAGCGACGGGGAAGTGCGCCGGCAGTTCAACATCTGCTTCACGGCGCGCGTCGTCGGCGGGCAGTCGGCCGTCTCCGACGAGTCGACAGAGCTCCGCTTTGTCGCGGCCGAGGAATGGCCGACGTTGCCCATGCACCACACCCAGCGGCTGAGGCTGCAACACTTCCTCGAGCACCGGCCCGCGCCCCATCTCGGCTAGACCCCCGCCGGGCGACCTCCTGGCGCGAGTCGTTGGACGATCGGCTCACCGACTAGGAGACGGGTGTCGACCTCGACGGCTACGTCTGGGGCGTGAAGTGGCACATGCTCTATCCGGGAGCCCAGGTCGTTCCCGACTCGGAGAGCGCCCGGACCTGGTCCCAGGCAGTCGGAGTCGATTTCCACGAGGTCCGCATCCAGACCAACGCGCAAGACCTCACCCTGGTCTTCTCCGAGCTCCAGGTGAACGAGGTGCCCTCCGGGTACACCCCCTTCGCGGTCGAATAGATCGCATCCCGCACGGCCCCGGGAGTCTGACGTGCCGGCCCGGGCGGCCCGGGCGGCCCAGGCGGCCCGGGCGGCCGTAGGGCCCGTGGCGTGGGTGTCGGTGGGTTGCGCTAGTCTCCGCGTGCTTGTTCTGTCACGCACTTCACAGGAGCTCCATGCGTCTCCGCCAGGTCTCCCTCGCGACGGTCGTATCCGTTGTCGCCGGGGCTGTCAGCACCCTCGGGATCACCGCTGCTCCGGCGGAGGCCGACGGTTCGACCGTGCTAGCGGTGTCGAACTACTCCCATCTGGTGGTCGACGCCGCCCATCAGCACCTGTTCTTCAGCCAGGGCGCGGGCAGCAGTTCGATCCTGGTCACCGACCTGTCCGGGAACCAGGTCGGCACCATCCCGGGTGAGGCGGGGGCGACCGGCCTCGTCCTCTCCGCCGACGGGGCCACCCTGTACGCGGCCCTGTCCGGCGGGGACGCGATCGCGGCGATCGACACCACGACGCTCGCGGAGACCACCCGCTACCCGACCGGTGCAGGCAGCGCGCCGACGTCCCTGGCCCTGACCGGTGGCACCACTCTCTGGTACGGCTACACCAAGGCGGCCCCGGCGGGCACCTCGCCCGGTGCGGGCGGCATCGGGGACATCGACACCGCCGCCTCCGCTCCGGTGGCGACGCCGCAGCCGGCCATGTCCCACTGGACCCAGGCGCCCGTCCTCGCGACCGGAGGCGGCATCCTCGCCGCCGAGGAGCCCGACGACAGCCTCAGCCACGTGGCGACCTTCGACGTCACCGGCACCACCACCGGCACCACCACCGGTACCGGCGCAACCGCAACCTCCCCGCGTACCGTCGCGGACACCCTCGTCTACGGCGGCACCGCCGCCTCCATGGCCGTCACCGCCGACGGCAGCCGAGTGCTGCTCGCCGCGCCGCAGCAGTTCCAGGTCGGCTCCTTCCTGACGTCGACGCTGCTGTCGGCCACCCCCGGCGGCTACGCCGGCGGTGCGACCTACGGGCCGGACGCGGTGGCGCTCGCCGCCGACGGCACCATCGCCACCGGCAGCCAGATCGCCTCCGGCCCGGACGTGTGGCTCACCGCCAGCGGCAAGCAGCCGATGAGCAGCTTCGCCTTCACCCCGAGCACGCTGGCCCCCGACGGCCTGGCCTGGGGCGGGAGCGGGGACGGAAGCGGCAGCGGTAACGGGGACGGCCTGTCGCTGTACGCCGTGACCAGGAACTCCGCCGGCGGCTACACGCTCAACGTCCTGAGCAACCCCCGGCTCACCGACACCGCGTTGAGCCTGGCCGTCGTCGGCTGGCCCGTCCCCACCCAGCAGTTCACGCTCTCCGGCACGCTCACGACGAAGGGCGCCACCCCGGTCGGGGCCGCGCTGCAGGTGACCCGGGACGGCACCGCGCTGCCGGACGCGACGGTCGGCGCGGACGGCTCGTACTCCATCAATGACACCGTGAACGCGGTGGGCTCGTACAGCTACCAGGTGAGCTACCCGGGCGACCCGACGCACCGGCCGTCCACGGCCTCGCTCCACCTGGCCGTGTCCAAGCTGTCCACCGACATCCCCGCCTCGGACCTCAGCAAGGTCGGTCCGTCCGGGGTGGTCTTCAGCGGCACGCTCTTCACCGAGTTGGGCGTCGGCATCGTGCCGCCCGGCAGCACGATCCAGGTGACCCGGGTCGACACGGACACCCAGCAGTCCACCGAACTGCCCGACGCCCCGATCGACCCGGTCACCCACACCTTCACCGTCAGCGATGTGCCCGGCCCCGGCCTGCACTTCCGCTACGACCTGACCTTCGCCGGGAACGCCACCCTGGAGGCCTCGGCGTCGAGCACCTCGGTGAGCTTCCAGCCGGACACCCCCGGGCTCACCCTGCACGCGCCGTCCTCCGCGAACCGCGCGGCCCAGCTGACCATCACCGGCAACTTGACCGACGATCCCTATCAGCCGTACGCGGCGGCCGACGAGAACGTCGAGATCACCAAGACCGACTTGGCCCATCCCAACGGGTACAGCCTCGGTACGGCCGTGGTGGCGGCCGACGGGAGCCTGTCGTTCCAGGACACCCCGCAGACCGGCGGCCCCAATGTCTACACGGTGTCCTACCCCGGCGACGCCACCCACAGCGCGGTGACCGAGCCCACCACCGTGCAGGTCTCCCGCGCCGCCACCGCGGTCTCCCTCGCCACCAACGCGGCCGACTACGGCTACGGCGCCACGGCCACCGTGACCGCACACCTCGGGACCAGCTACAACGGGCGCACCCTGTCGATCTACGCCCAGCCGTACGGCGGCGCCAAGGTGCTGGTGAGGACCGGCACGGTGGATGCCCACGGCAAGCTGACGGCCAGTTACAGGATCACCCGTCGCACCGTGTTCACGGTCTCCTTCGCCGGGGACTACCGGACCGCCCCGGCGACGGCGAGCGCGGTCGGCTACGCCTACGCCCAGCTCGCCGAGGCCCAGGCCGGCTACTACACCAGCACCCACCGCGGCTCGACCCTGTACCGGGTGTACCACCACACCGCGCACCCGAAGATCGCGGTGGGGGTCGCACCGAACAAGACCGGCGAGTGCGTCTACTTCCAGGTGCAGGAGTACTCCGCCGGCGCCTGGCACACCGTGATCAGCACCTCCTGCCAGAAGTTGAACTCCGGCAGCACCGCGGCCGGCACGCTCACCCTGCCCAGGGCCGCCGGCCACCTCTACCGCTTCTCGGCCCGCTACGCGCACAGCGCCGCCGACACCGCCAACCTCAGCACCGCCGGCCCCTGGCAGAACTTCACCTTCAGGACCTGAGCCGAAGCGACCTGACGTGTGGTCGGGGATCGGAACGCGGTAGGAACTCCCTCCGGAGGGAAAGCGTCCTATTCGGTGTAGGACGAAACCCGGAGGCGAAGACGTCATGAAGTTCCTGATGCGGGATCGGATGTTCTCGGTCGGCGACGATCACTGGATCACCACCGAGCACGGCGACAAGGCATTCCTGGTCGACGGCAAGGTGCTGCGGGTCTCGGACACCTTCGAACTGAAGGACACCGCCGGGGTCAAGGTCGCGGTGATCAAGAAGAAGATCGTCAGCGTCCGCGACGCCATGCGGATCGAGCGCGACGGCGAGACCCTCGCCACGGTGAAGAAGAAGCTGTTCACCCCGTTCCGCGACAAGTACGAGGCGCAGCTCGCCGACGGCCGTGAGTTCGAGGTGCACGGCGACTTCCTCGACCACGAGTTCGACATCGACGACGAGGGCGGCCACCGGGTCGCCCGGGTCTCCAGGAAGTGGTTCTCCTTCCGCGACACCTACGGGATCGACATCGAGGACGGCCAGGACGTGCCGCTGCTGCTCTGCGTCGCGGTCTGCGTGGACCACCTGCAGCGGATCGAGCACCACGACTGACGGCTGCCGTCCCCCTGTGCTCGAGGGCTGTGCCCCCGGAACGGCCTTGAGTGGAATAGACTCAACTTACGTCATGCTGACACTGGCAGGACAAGGCACGACCGCCGAGCACAGGAGGACACATCAGCGTGGACGCGAGCAAGCTCACCACCAAGGCACAGGAAGCCCTGTCGGCGGCGATCCGACGGGCGTCGAGCGCGGGCAATCCCGATGTCACCCCGGTGCACCTGCTGCTCGCCCTGCTGGAGCAGCCCGAGGGCATCGCCGGACCGCTGCTGGAGGCCGTCGGCGCCGATCCGGCCCGGCTGCGCTCCGTGATCCAGCGGCAGGCCGCCGCGCTGCCCTCGGCGCAGGGGTCCACCGTCTCCGCGCCGCAGTTGTCGCGGCAGATCGTGAACACCCTCAACGAGGCCGGCGCCCGTGCCGCCGACCTGGACGACGCCTTCGTCTCCACCGAGCACCTGCTGGTCGGCCTGGCCGCCGAGGGCGGCTCGGTGGCCGACGCGCTCAAGGCCGAGGGCGCCACCGCGAAGACCCTGCTGGCTGCGTTCAAGGAGGTCAGGGGCAGTGCCAAGGTCACCTCGGCCGATCCCGAGGGCACCTACAAGGCGCTGGAGAAATACGGCGCCGACCTCACCCAGGCCGCCCGCGACGGCAAGCTGGACCCGGTCATCGGCCGGGACCAGGAGATCCGCCGGGTGGTCCAGGTGCTCAGCCGCCGGACCAAGAACAACCCGGTGCTGATCGGCGAGCCCGGCGTCGGCAAGACCGCCGTGGTCGAGGGCCTGGCCCAGCGCATCGTGGCCGGGGACGTCCCCGAGTCGCTGCGCGGCAAGCGCCTGGTCTCGCTGGACCTCAGCGCCATGGTCGCCGGGGCGAAGTACCGCGGCGAGTTCGAGGAGCGGCTGAAGGCCGTGCTCGCGGACATCAAGCAGAGCGAGGGCCAGGTCATCACTTTCATCGACGAGCTGCACACGCTCGTCGGCGCGGGCGCGGGCGGGGATTCCGCCATGGACGCCGGCAATATGCTCAAGCCGATGCTGGCCCGCGGCGAGCTGCGGATGGTCGGCGCGACCACCCTGGACGAGTACCGCGAGCGGATCGAGAAGGACGCCGCGCTGGAGCGCCGGTTCCAGCAGGTGATGGTCGGCGAGCCGACCGTCGAGGACTCCATCGCCATCCTCCGCGGCCTGAAGTCCCGCTACGAGGCGCACCACAAGGTGCAGATCTCGGACGCCGCCCTGGTCGCCGCGGCGACCCTGTCCAACCGCTACATCACCTCCCGCTTCCTGCCGGACAAGGCCATCGACCTGGTCGACGAGGCCGCGTCCCGGCTGCGGATGGAGATCGACTCCTCCCCGGTGGAGATCGACGAGCTGCAGCGCGCCGTCGACCGGCTGCGGATGGAGGAGATGGCGCTGGCCAAGGAGTCCGACGCGGCCTCCGTCGACCGTCTTGACCGGCTCCGCCGCGACCTCGCCGACCGGCAGGAGCAGCTGGCCGGGCTGACCGCCCGCTGGCAGGCCGAGAAGGCCACCCTGAACAAGGTCGGCGAGCTCAAGGAGCGCCTGGACGACCTGCGCGGCACCGCCGAGCGGGCCCAGCGCGACGGCGACTTCACCACCGCCTCCCGGTTGATGTACGCGGACATCCCGGCCGCCGAGCAGGAGCTGGCCGAGGCCCAGGACGACGCCCGCAGCGAGGCCACCAGCGCGTCCATGGTGAAGGAGGAGGTCGGCCCGGACGACGTGGCCGACGTGGTGGCCTCCTGGACCGGGATCCCGGCCGGCCGGCTGCTGGAGGGGGAGACCGCCAAGCTGCTGCGGATGGAGCAGGAGCTGGGCCGTCGGCTGATCGGCCAGACCGCCGCGGTTCAGGTCGTCTCCGACGCGGTCCGCCGCTCCCGCTCCGGCATCTCCGACCCGGACCGGCCCACCGGCTCGTTCCTGTTCCTCGGCCCGACCGGGGTCGGCAAGACCGAGCTGGCCAAGGCCCTCGCCGACTTCCTCTTCGACGACGAGCGGGCCATGGTCCGGATCGACATGAGCGAGTACGGCGAGAAGCACAGCGTCGCCCGGCTGGTCGGCGCGCCCCCCGGCTACATCGGCTACGAGGAGGGCGGCCAGCTGACCGAGGCGGTCCGCCGCCGCCCGTACGGGGTGGTGCTGCTGGACGAGGTGGAGAAGGCGCACCCGGAGGTCTTCGACATCCTGCTCCAGGTGCTGGACGACGGCCGGCTCACCGACGGCCAGGGCCGGACGGTGGACTTCCGCAACACCATCCTGATCCTCACCTCCAACCTCGGCTCGCAGTGGCTGACCGACCCGTCCGTGGACGACGCCACCAAGAAGCAGCAGGTGCTGGAGACCGTCCGCAGCGCCTTCAAGCCTGAGTTCCTGAACCGGCTCGACGACATCGTGGTGTTCGACCCGCTGGGCATGGAGGAGCTGGCCCGGATCGTCGACCTCCAGGTCGCCTCGCTGGCCAAGCGGCTCGACGACCGCCGGCTCACGCTGACGGTCACCCCGGCCGCCCGCGACTGGCTGGCGCTGACCGGTTACGACCCGGCGTACGGCGCCCGTCCGCTGCGCCGGCTGGTGCAGTCGGCCATCGGCGACCAGCTGGCCCGGGCGATCCTGGGCGGCACGGTCCGGGACGGCGACACCGTCGAGGTCGACGCCGAGCCGGGGGCGGACCACCTCACCGTCCACCGGGCGGACGCGGCGCCGGCGGCGGCGTCCTTCGTGAAGAAGGGGTGACGGCTTCGCCAGGCACACGGGCATGAGGCAGGATGGTGGTGGTAAGTCCATTCGAAGGGAAACTCGGCCAACATGAGCATCGACCCGTCTTCCATCCCTTTCTTCGGGGCGCCGCAGCAGCAGCCGCAGCCGACGGGCGACGAAGGCCCGCCGCCGGTGATCATCCCTGACCAGGACCTGGTCACCCAGCTGCTGCACCAGATGGAGCTCAAGCACGCGGTGGACGAGGAAGGCGACCTGCTCGCCCCCTGGGACGGCTTCCGCGTGTACTACATGTTCCGTGGCGAGCAGAAGGAGCTCTTCGCGGTCCGTGCCTTCTACGACCGCCCGCACTCGATCGACTCCAAGGCCGAGCTGCTCGAAGCCCTGGACGAGTGGAACCGGGAGACCCTCTGGCCGAAGGTCTACACCCACACCCACGACGACGGCGTGGTCCGGGTCATCGGCGAGTCGCAGATGATCGTCGGCATGGGCGTCAACGTCAACTACTTCGTGGCGATGACGGCCAACTGGACCCAGGCCGCGGTCAGCTTCGACGCCTGGCTCGCCGAGCGGCTGGGCCTGGCCCAGGCCGTCGACACCGAGGGTGACGACACCGAGGGTGACGACTCGGCCGAGGGCGACTCCGCCGAGGGCTGAGCACCCGGACCCGTCGGGTCCCGCAGATGACCACAAGGGAAGGGCCGGTACGCCTCGGGCGTACCGGCCCTTCCTTCTGTCGCACTTTCTGTCGCGCTGTGTTCGATCATGAGAACTGTGTGCGAAGGTTCTGCATTGCCGGGCCGCCCGAACATTCTTCCGCCTACACTGAGCGACCGGATGCCCCTTACTGGATCTGCGCTGATCCGTACCCGACCGACCTGACAGGACGTCATGCGAGCACAGTTCGTCATATCGGAGATAGGCATCGGTCTGCGCCGAAATCTGACCATGACCATCGCAGTCGTCATCAGCGTCGCGCTGTCGCTGTCCCTGGCCGGGGCGGCGCTGCTGCTGCGGGACCAGGTCAACAGCATGCAGCAGTTCTGGATCGGCCGGGTCGAGGTCTCGGTGTACTTCTGCGCCAAGGACGACGTGACCAACCCGCAGCACAAGAACTGTGCCTCGGGTCCGGCGACGCAGAGTCAGATCGACGCTGTGAAAGCCCAGTTGGCCAAGGACAGCATCATCGAGAAGATCTACACCCAGACCGGGGACCAGCAACTGGCGGAGTACAAGCAGGAGTACGGAAAGACCGGCCTCGCCGCCTATGTGAACCTCGACGCCTTCAACGGCGCGCTGCGGATCAAGCTCAAGGATCCCGCGCAGTATGTCGCGGTCACCGACCTGGTCGACGGGCAACCGGGGGTGGCCTATGCCGAGGACCAGAGCGAGCTGCTGAAACCGCTGTTCAAACTGCTCAACGGAGCCCAGGTGGTGGCCCTGGTGGTGATGGGCATCATGCTGTCGGTGACCATGCTGCTGATCGTCAACACGGTCCGGGTCTCGGCGTTCAGCCGTAAACGCGAGACCGGGATCATGCGCCTGGTGGGCGCGTCCAACTACTACGTGCAGATGCCGTTCATCGCCGAGGCCGCGTTCGCGGCGGTGGTCGGCGCGATCCTGGCGTCGGGGATGCTGGCGCTCGGCAAGTACCTGCTGATCGACCACTTCCTCCGATCGCAGATCAAGCTGATCACCTTCATCGGCTGGCGGCCGGTGTTCGAAGTGATGCCGCTGATGCTGGTCCTGGGCGTGGGCATGGCCTCCATCGCCGCGTTCCTGACCCTCCGCAAGTACCTCAAGGTCTAGTCCAGCGCCCGGGGCGGGCGCCTCACGCGGGTGCGCCACCGACGAAGACCACCACGATCCCGTACCCGCCGGACAGCAGCGCGCAGGCGGCCAGCGCGGCGGCCGCGGTCCAGCGCGGCCGCCGGTCGGCCAGCCAGGTCGCGAGCGGGAACAGCAGGGCGAAGGCGGGCAGCAGGAACCGTGCCAGCGGCGGGCTGGACGAGGCGTTCCCCAGGTCCATGACCAGCAGCGCGGCGCTGTAGACCAGCAGCACCAGCGGCTGGCGCCGGGCCGCGGTGACGGCGAACAGCGCCAGGCAGACCAGCAGCGTCGCCACCATGACCACCACGGTGAGCACGGTCACCGCCGTGCTGATCTGCGGGGCGTGCTGCACGGCCGCGCCGGCCGGTCCGGACGCCGCCGCCGGGCCCGCCCCGGCGGCCGGCCCCGGCGGCGCGCCCGACCCCAGGTGGACCAGGCGGCGGACGGCCGACAGGCCGCCGTCGAAGCTCGACCCCCAGGCGTCCTGGATGTGGAAGTACGCGCCCCAGGAGCCCTCGACCCAGCCGGTCCACAGCATGTAGCCGACCCAGCCCAGCGGAGCCAGCAGCCCGGCGGCCGGCGGACGCCACCAGCCGTCCGGCGCCGCGCCGCCCACCGCGCCTCCGTCCGCGCCGTCCTCCGCGCCGTCCTCCGCGCCGCCGTCACGCCGCAGCAGGTACGTCCGCCGCAGTTCGACCAGGGCGGCCACCCCGACCGCCGCGGTGATCGCCATCGCGGTCGGCCTGGTCAGCCCGGCCAGCACGCACAGTGTCCCGGCCCAGAGCCAACGGCGGGTCAGCACGGCGTACATGGTCCAGGCGGCGAAGGCGGTGAACAGCGACTCGGAGTAGGCCATGTTCTCGACCGCCGCGAGCGGCAGCACCCCCCACAGCACCGCCGCGACGACCCCGGCCCGGTGCCCGTGGCTGTGCGCGGCGCAGGCGTAGACGCCGGCCGCGGCGGCGGCCCCGGACACCGCCGACACCAGCACCAGCGCGGTGCCGGCGCTGACCGGCAGCAGCCGGTAGAGGGGTTCGGCGAGCCCCGGGTAGAGCGGGAAGAAGGCCCGCGGCGAGTAGGGGATCCCGTCCCTGCCGATCAGCCCGTTGGAGACGGCGTAACCGGTTCTGACGATCCGTACGTACCAGCCCGCGTCCCAGGTGCCGCCCAGCCGGGCCAACAGCGAGGTGTGCCGGCTGTGCGCGTACACCAGCAGCACCAGCAGCCCGACCGCCCGCGCGGCCAGGTACCCGCCCACCGCCGCACCGACCCGCCGTACGGCTGCGAGTACGGCCGAGCGCGCGGCCGCGGCCCCGGCGGAGCCGTCGGCCGGTTCGGGTATTCGCCGCCGGGCGGCGAGGGCACTGGTCAGTGTGGCGACCTCAACTTCAGCACGGCCACCACGATGCCGATCACGACGAGTGCCGCCAGCACCGCCGCGGAGATCTTCGCCGCGCTGTAGGGCCGCTCGCCGATGACCTCGCCGGTGCGGGCGTTGACCATCACCTGCAGCGGCTTGCCCGCGTGCAGATACGTCAGGAACCACACCGGCAGCAGCAGCAGTTTGAAGGCGGTCGCGTAGTAGCTGGTGTCGACCCGGTGCAACCGCTGCTCGTCGCCGCCGATGTCCTGGAGGCAGTCCTGCTCGATGACCGTGGCCATCCGCTGCTTCGCGGTCTCCAGACCGGGCTCGGGCTCGACGTCGTAGCGCAGGGTCTGAAAACCCGCCAGGTACTCCTGCTGGTACGGGACGGCCTGCTCCAGGGGCCAGGGGGTCAGCTTGTCGAGCTGCTTCTCCGGCACGGTCGTGGTCCCCGCCACCAGCACGTCGTCGAAGAACCGCTGGACCGTCCCGCCGGCCGGCCACCACCTGGTGTGCCGCACCTGGCGGGTCCTGTTCTCGGTCTGGCCGTTGACGGTGACCGTGTACGTCTCGGTCACGTAGTAGTGCTCACCGCGCTCACCCCGGTAGTCGGAGCGGGTGTCGGAGTCATAGGTCCAGTGCGGGAGGTAGGTCCCCTTGAAGGTCTCGGCCTCGCTCACCTTCTTCAGACTGGACGGCGCGAACCAGCGCGAGGAGGTCCACTTCCGCAGCGCGTCACGTGCCGCGTTCCGGTCCAGGGCGAACGGCACCACGGCCTCCGGCACCACCCGCTCGGTCAGCGAGGCGTCGGCGACCAGGGGAGTCGCGCAGAACTGGCAGCGGTCGGACAGCGCGTCGCTCTCGGTCACCGCCCGGCAGCCGGGGCAGACGAAGGTCTTCACCCCGCCCGGCAGCGCCATCGGCTTCGCCGGGAGCTGCGCCAGCTCCGCGAAGGGATGCTCGCGCACCTGCCGCGGCACCGCGGCGATGCCCTGCCGGTGCCCGCAGTACGGGCAGTCCAGCGCCGCCGTGCCGGCCGCGAACTGCAGCGCGGCGCCGCAGGACTCGCAGGCCCAGGCGGTGTCGGGGGCAGCCGGAGAGGTCCCGTTGTAGTCGCTCATGGTCTCGGTCTCCTCAGGGCTGCGGCAGCGGCGGTGGGGTGCGGGCCAGCAGCTGCGCCAGCTCCGGGACCTGCCCGGCCGGCAGCCAGGCGGCCATGCCGGCCTTCCAGACCAGCGTGCCGGGGTTCAGCACCCCGGCGCTGACCTGGGCGGCCAGCCCGGACGGCTCGAACGGGCCCAACTGCCGTCCGTCCGCGCCCAGATACCACTCGGCCTGCACCGGCAGCGGCGGCGGGCCGGTTGTCGGTGCGGGGGCCGGTGCGGGGGCCTGTGCCGGTGCCGGCGCGTCAGCAGGTACGGGAGCCGGTGCGAGACTCGCCGCGATCCGCTGGCCCATCGCCATGCCGACGCCGAGCCCGAGGCCCTCGCCCGCCCCGCCCGGATTGGCCGCCGCGGTCTCGATCGCGTTGGCGGCCTGGAACCGGGTGAAATCATCCAGATTGCCAGCGATGCCCATCCTGGAGCGGGTATCGATGGCCTGCTCGACCTCCGGCGGAACCGAGATGTTCTCGATCACGAACCTGGGGATGGCGATGCCGGAGGAGGCGAGTTCCGCGGTGAGGACCCCGGCGAGCTGAGCGCCGATGGCGTCCTGGCGCCCGGCCAGGTCCAGCAGCGGGACCTGCGCGGTCGAGAGTGCGTTGCCCAGCCGTCCGACGATCAGCTGGCGCAGGTACTCCTGCACCTCCTCGGTGCGGAACTGCGGGTCGGTGCCCGCGAGTTCACGCAGCAGCGCGGCCGGGTCGCTCACCCGCAGGGCGAACGCGCCGAAGGCCCGCACCCGGACCATCCCGAACTCGGGATCCCTGAGGATCACCGGGTTCTGCGTGCCCCACTTCATGTCGGTGAACTGGCGGGTGCTGACGAAGTAGACCTCGGCCTTGAAGGGCGAGTGGAAGCCGTACTTCCAGCCCTTCAGGGTCGCCAGCAGCGGCAGGTTCTGCGTCTCCAGCTCATAGGTCCCGGGCGCGAAGACGTCCGCGATCCGGCCCTCGTTGACGAAGACGGCGGTCTGCGACTCCCGGACGACCAGCCGGGCGCCCATCTTGATCTCGTTCTCGTAGCGCGGGAAGCGCCAGACAATGGTGTCGCGACTGTCGTCCGTCCACTCGACGATGTCGATGAACTCTCCGCGAATGCGGTCCACCAGACCCACAGGTGCCCTCCCCCAACCAGCCGGACCGCCCTGACCCGGTGCGCTGCCGACCCTAGCAAGCCACCCGGACACCCCGCGGGCCCCCTGGAACCCCGGAACGTACGGACCGGATCCGCGACGTACCATGCCGCCATGGACGTCGACCTTGATCCGCCGAACGACATCACCGGCTTCCCCCGGGAGTGGGCGCTGCGTTCCGCGAGCCCGGCCGACGTCGAGCTGATCGCGGAGCTGCGGGCCGTGGTGATGCGGCCGGATCTGGAGCGGTTGGGCCGTTTCGACCAGCACCGCGTCCGGCAGCGGTTCCGGGACTCCTTCTCCCCGCCGCACACGTCGGTCATCCTGGCCGACGACGCCTTCGCGGGCTGCGTCGCCCTGCGACCGGTCGAGAACGGGCAGTGGCTGGAGCACTTCTACCTCGACCCCGGCCTCCAGGGCCGGGGCCTCGGCTCAGCCGTCCTGCGCACCCTGCTGCAACGGGCCGACACCGCCGGCACGCCGGTCCGCCTGCACGTCCTGCAGGGCAGCGCCGCCCGCCGCCTCTACGAACGCCACGGCTTCACCGTGGAGGCCCAGGACCCGATCGACGTCTCCATGGTGCGACAGCCAACCCCGGGAATTCCGTTTCACGCATCGCGGTGACCCCTCTACTGTGGCGCGATGACGACTCAAGTGATCGTTCTCAACGGCGGATCCAGCTCGGGAAAGTCCGGGATCGCCCGGTGTCTGCAGGCAGTCCTGCCGGAGGTGGACACGTCGAAGGCGGAGTCCGTGGCGTGCGCCCGGACCATCGCTGCCCGGACCATCGCCGCCCGGGTCGGTTGATCGACGGCCGTCAGCTCCAGTCCTTGTCGAGGTCGAGCTGCTCGTTGCGCTGGGTGAAGGAGAACCAGTTGCCGGAGTCGTCGCGGAAGATCGCCTCGGTTCCGTACGGCCGCTCCTGCGGTTCCTGCAGGAACTCCACGCCGCGGGCCGTCATCGCCCGGTAGTCGGCCTGGATGTCGTCCGTGGCGAAGACGCCGGCCCCCAGCACGCCCTTGGCCACCAGCTTCTTCAGCTCCTCGGCGGACTCCGGATCGAGCGCCGGCGGCCCCGGGACCATCAGCGTGATCTCCAGATCCGGCTGGTCCTTGGCGCCGACGGTGAGCCAGCGCATTCCGCCCTCGCCCATCGTCATATCGGTACGGACCTCAAGCCCCAGCTTCTCGGTGTAGAACGTCCTGGCCCGGTCGTGGTCGAGAACCCAGACATTGGCAATGGACAAGCCCTTGATCATGGCTGACTCCCTGGATTCGGCCGGGCGCCGTTCGCCCCAACCAGCTGCGACCAACCGTAGCTACCGCCGCCTTACGGGGCTTCTCCAGAATTGCGCTCTTCGGCGCTGCGTTCTTCGGTGCTGCGCTCCTCGGTACTGCGTTCTTCGGTGCTGCGCTGCAGCAGCCCCTTGAAACTCCCGTGCCAGAGCAGCGCATAGCACCCGGGGATCAGCGCCGACCCCTGTCCGACATGCCGGGCACGGTACTCACTCGGGGTGAGGCCGGTGTGCTTCCGGAAACTCGACGAGAAGGATCCCAGACTGGTGAAACCCACCAGCGTGCAGATCTCGGTGACCGACAGATCCGCGGTGCGCAGCAGGTCCTCCGCACGCTCGATGCGGCGGCGGCTCAGATACTGCCCGGGCGTCTGCCCGTACACGGCCTTGAAGACGCGGACGAAGTGATAGCGCGAATAGCCCGCGTGCGCGGCGACCACGTCGAGGTCCATGGGCTCGGCCCAATCACGGTCCATGGCGTCCTTGGACAGCCGCAGCTGCCGCAACTGCCGCAGTTTCGAGGGCTGGGCGTCGCCGGTCAAGGCCGGACTGGCACTCACCCCCCAAGGGTGACACACCACCCCTGCGGACGGGCTTGTGCTTGTTGGTAGCGTGCTCATGGCGGGATGTCGGGGTGCTTGTGGCGTGCGGGGGTGCGTATGGCGATCGAGCTGCCGGGTGAGGTGGTGTCGTTCCTGCAGTTCATCGGGGTGAACTGGCCCCAGGTGAACGAGGATTCGGTGCGTACCTTCGCGACGCACGTGCGTGCTTTCGCGACAAACATCGAGGACACCCATGAGCAGGCGACCGGCACGGTCAAGGCGATGGGCGCCTCGTACCAGGCGAACTCCTACGACCTGCTGGTGTCCAAGTGGGCGCACCTGTCGAACGGCCATATGAACGACCTGCTCACCGCGTGCCATGCGCTGGCGACCGCCCTGGACGCGGCGGCGGACTACATCGTGGCGATGAAGCTGGAGTGCATCGGTGAGCTGACGCTGCTGGCGATCTCCTTCGTCGCCGACCAGGCCGCCGCGGTGGCCACCTTCGGTCTGGCCGAGGCGGCCGAGGCGCTGGTGGTGGAGGCGGCCGAGAAGGCGGTGGACTTCCTTGAGCAGCAGCTGATCCAGTACATCATCGCGCAGGTGGTGGAGGCGGCGCTGACGCCGCTGCTGGGTGTGATCACCAAGGCCGTCGCGGGCATGACGTACTCGGCGCTGGAGGACATGCTCGGTGTCTCCGGCAACGGCCCCGGCGACGGCTTCACCGTCCACCCGGACGACCTGCGGGCCAACGCGAAGGTCTTCGCCCAGCACGCCCAGACCGTCCAGGGCCACGCCCAGACCTTTTCGGGCGGCATAGCGGGGCTGAACTTCACATGAGCGGCGCTTCCCGGCTCCGATCGGGTGTGGGAGCTGATCCGGAAAGGCGACCCGGCCACCCTGTTCGAGCTGATCCTGAACATCATCGGCGGCCACGCCGTCGAGGTCCTTCTACGGTTGACCGTTCCCACGGGACCGCGGTGGATCCGCTCGGATCGCTGCTCTCCGAGACCAGCAATGGCCGTTCCCTGGTCAACACCCTCGCCCTGGTGGGCCGCCGCATCCATCGGGCCACCCCCGGAGGGCACGCCAGCCAGTGGACCTACGATGCGTCCGGTCTGCCCTCGGGACTTCTGACCACCGGCGGGAGTCTGGGCTTCGGCTACGACGCCCTCGGCCGTGAGACCGAACGCACCATCAGTGGGACTCTGACGCTCAGCAGCACCTGGGACGCGGACCAACGGCTGACCAGCCAGACGCTGAGCGGTCGCACTCCGGCGCTGACCCATCGTGAGTACCGCTACCGAGCCGACGGCCAGCTCTCCGCCGTCGACGACAGACTGACCGGGCCACGCCGGTTCGAACTCGATCCAGCCGGTCGCGTCACCGCTGTCCGGGCTGCGGACTGGACCGAGAGCTATGCCTACGACCGGGCCGGAAATGTCACCGAAGCGGATTGGCCGGCAGCCGGGGCGACCAGCCCGGCGGTGGGCGCCCGCCGTTACTCGGGTACCCAGCTGATGGGACGCCGAGGACAATCTGGTCCAGGTCACCACTCCTGACGGCACCCGCTGGCGCTATCTGTACGATCCGTTCGGTCGCCGCACCAGCAAGCTTCGGCTGGCTGAGGACGGCAGCACGGTGGCCGAGCGCACCGAGTTCGTCTGGGACGGTTCCACCCTCGTCGAGCAGACGACCTACGCCTCGTACCTTCCCGGCCCGCACACCCTGAGCTGGGACCACGACGGACTCCATCCGCTGGCCCGGACGGAGAGGATCACCACCCAGGAGCGGACCGATCGCCGGTTCTTCGCGATTGTCACCGATCTGGTGGGAACCCCCACCGAACTCGTCGATCCGGAGACCGAGGCCGTCGCTTGGCGGGCGTCCTCCAGCCTCTGGGGGGCTACCTTCTGGCCGGGCGACAGCACCACCTACACGCCGCTCCGGTTCCCGGGACAGTATTTCGACCCGGAAAGCCGTCTCCATGACAACGTCCATCGTTACTACGATCCCGAAACGGCCCGCTACGCCAGCCCGGACCCGCTCGGCCTCGCTCCTGCCCCCAATCCGGACAGCTATGTACCCAATCCCCTCAGCTGGACCGACCCCCTTGGACTCACCCTCTGCCATGACTCTCCACGGATGGAGGACGGAACACCCAAAGAGGGCTGGCAGCACATCGACGAACGCCACATCTCCGGGACGAGCGCTGGAGGCCACGGCGATCTGATGCCACCCACCACGACGCGGGCCCAGGTCGACGCGGCGGCGAAGAAGGTGCTGCAGAAGGGGACACGTGTCAGCGATCCCGCGCGAACCGTCCAGACATTCGAGAAGCGCATGGTCGTCAATGGAACGCGGGCGCGGTACCGTCTCATCGTCGACTCGGCCGACGGAAATCGCATCATCACGTTCTTCCCCGTAGGAAAGTCGCATACCCCATGATTGAATTCCGATTCTCCGTGCGACCAGGACAGGGCGAAGCCAGCGGGTTCGACCTGGGGGACATGGTCTGCTCGGGGCAGCATGGCTCGGCGCATTCGGCCGGGCAGGTCCCGGACCAGGGCATGATGATCTACCTGTCGGTGGCCCTGCTCCTCGATCAGGTATCCGACTTCGTGCGGAGCAACAGGTCGCACCTGGCGTTCACCGGCGCGGACTCGTCCTACAGCCTGGACTTCCGAGCCGGCCGGAACGGCATCTCCATCCTGAACCGCGCGGGTCTGGTGGCGGTCTGTTCCCGGTCGGAGCTCCTGGCCGCCCTGCTCGAAGCAGCGGAGCGGTTCTCCGCGTCCCATGCCGAAGGACTTCCCGAGGCCGACGCGGGCAGGGTCGACTTTCTCTCGGCCCTCCAGGAGTTCCGCGGGGCCACGGCCGCGCTTCGGGCGCAGCGGGGCTAGCCCACGACCGCGCACAAACACGGCCGACTGCTGGAGGTCCCGGTCCAGTGAACCGGGTTCACACTCCCAGACGCCGCAGCCGGGCCGCTGCCTCGGTGAGGACATCGTCCTGCTTGCAGAAGGTGAAGCGGACTTGGCTGCGCCCCGCCTCGGGGTCGTCGTAGAAGACGGAGTTGGGGACGGCGACGACGCCGCAGCGTTCGGGCAGGGCTCGGCAGAAGGCGTAGGCGTCCTTCTCGCCGAAGGGGGTGATGTCGGTGGTGATGAAGTAGGTGCCCTGCGGCTCGTAGACCTCGAAGCCGGCGGCCCGCAGCCCGGCGTCCAGCAGGTCGCGCTTGCGCAGCAGATCGGCGCGGAAGCCGTCGTAGTAGGAGTCGGGCAGCCGTAGGGCCTCGGCGATCGCGTACTGGAACGGGCCGGCGCTGACGTACGTCAGGTACTGCTTCGCCGTTCGAACGGCGGCCACCAGCGGAGCTGACGCGGTCACCCAGGCCACTCCGTTTTCGTGCACTCATTCGAACGAGCTTGTCGTCCTTGGTAGCGTGTTTGTGACGGAACGTCGGGGACGTGGGGCGTACGGGGGTACGAATGAGCGGTCAGATCGCGCACGCGTTGGAAGATGCGGCGAAGAAGGCCGAACAGGGGCTGGCCAAGGACTTCGCCACCGGTTACCACGACATCCTCAAGGAGACCGAGCAGAAGACCGGTCAGGTCGCGGACCATGTCGCGGAGAACGAGGCGAAGACCGTCGATGACCTGGGCAAGGCTGCCGAGCACGGCAAGCCCGAGGTCACCGATCCGCATCCGGCCGAGGGCAACGGAGGAACCGGTAGCAAGCCGGGCGGTGGCGACGAACCGGGTAGGGGGGCCGGCCGTCAGCAGGTGGCCGACCCGCGTGAGGCGGGGCGTCCCGACGACGCGGTGTGTGGCGGCGGTGAGCCGGTCGACATGGCGACGGGCCGGATGTTCATCGACCAGACCGACATCACGCTGCCCGGTTCCCTCCCACTGGCGTTCACCCGCTGCTTCGAGTCCGGTTACCAGGCCGGTCGCTGGATGGGGCCCCGTTGGGTGTGCAGTTTCGACGAGCGCCTGGAGGTCGACGACCAGGGAGTGGTCCACCTGCGTCCCAACCGGATCACGCAGGCCTACCCCCACCCGGAACCTGGACAGCCCCCGGTCCAGGCCAGCGCCGGACAGCGCCTGGACCTGGCCGTCGACGCCCAGGCCCGCTGCTACACCCTGACCGAGCGCTCCACCGGACTGGTGCGTGAGTTCACCGCACAACCGGGCGGCACCGAGGCGCTGCTCACCCAGGTACGGGACCGCCACGGCCACCGCATCGACTACCGATACGACGGCCAGGGCACCCCGCTGGAGATCCAGCACTCGGGCGGCTACCGGCTCAAGGTCACCACCACCGCGGGCCGGGTCACCAAGCTGCTGCTGGCCGGTGCGGGCGACGACGGCACGGACCGGACGATCATGCGGTACGGCTACACCGACGGGCACCTGAGCGAGGTGTGCAACTCCTCCGGTCTGCCGATGTCCTTCGCCAACGACCCCCAGGGCCGGGTGGTGTCCTGGACCGACCGCAACGACAGCCACTACACCTACTCCTACGACCACCTCAACCGGGTCCTGGACGAGGGCGGCGCAGACGGCTCGCTGCGCTTCCGCTTCAGCTACGGCGAGGCCAACCCCGCCACCGGCCTCAAAATCCACACCGAGACGAACGCCTTGGGCCACACCACCCGCTACGAGGTCAACGAGCACGCCCAGATCACCGCCCAGACCGACCCGCTCGGCAACACCACCCGCTACGAACGCGACGACTACGACCGCCTGCTGGCCCAGACCGATCCGCTGGGCCGAACCACCCGTTATCAGTACGACGGCGCGGGCGACCTGGTCACGGTCATTCGCCCCGACGGGACCCAGGCCACCGCCTCCTACGAGGGCACCCTGAGCCTGCCCTCGATGATCGTGGAAGCAGGCGGCGCTGTCTGGCAGCAGACCTACGACGAAACCGGCCGACGCACCTCGGTCACCGACCCTACAGGTGCCACCACCCGCTACGGCTACGACGAACACGGGCATCTCGCCTCGATCACCGACGCCCTGGGCAGCACCACCCTGGTGCGCTGCAACCCGGCCGGACTCCCGGTCGAGGTGACCGGTCCGACCGGGACCGCCACCCGCTACCAGCGGGATGCCTTCGGTCGCACGGCTGCCGTCACCGATGCCCTGGGCAACACCGCCCGGTTGACCTGGACCGTCGAGGGTTACCCGGCCTCCCACACCGCACCGGACGGCAGCGAACAACACTGGACCTACGACGCCGAGGGCAACCTGCTCGCCCGCACCGATGAGACCGGCCGGACCACGAGCTACGAGTACACCCACTTCGAGACCCTCGCCGCCCGCACCGGCGCGGACGGCGCGCGGATCACCTTCACCCACGACGCCCACATGCAACTGACCACCGTCACCGATGCCCTGGGCCGTACCTGGAACTACACCTACGACCCGGCCGGACGTCTGACAGCCGAGAGCGACTTCAACGGACGTACCGTCAGCTACCAGTACGACGCCGCCGGACAGCTCACCTCTGCCACCAACCCGCTGGGCCAGCAGACCCGTTACACCTACGACGACCTCGGCCGGACCACCGTCAAGGACGCCGCCGGACAGGTCACCGCCTACTCCTACGACCCGGCCGGACACCTCCTGCGCGCCACCGGCCCTGACGCCGACCTGGTCCGCACCGTGGATCCGCTCGGCTCCCTGCTCACCGAGACCAGCAACGGCCGCACCCTGGTCAACACCCTCGACCCTCTGGGCCGGCGTACCCGCCGCACTACCCCGGGCGGACACACCAGCGAATGGACCTACAGCGCTACCGGACTGCCCACCGCGCTGCGGACCTCCGGCGGCAGCCTCGACTTCGCCCATGACGCACTCGGCCGCGAACTCGAACGCACCATCGGCGAGACGCTCACCCTGACCAGTGTCTGGGACACCCGACACCGACTGACCGGCCAGAGCCTGGGCACCCGCACCTCACCGCTGACTCACCGCGCGTACCACTACCGAGCCGACAGCAGCCTCACCGGCGTCGACGACGGACGCACCGGGCAGCGCCGCTTCGAGCTCGACGCTGCGGGGCGTGTCACCGCCGTCCACGCCGCCGACTCGACCGAGACCTACGCCTACGACCCGGCCGGCAATCTTACCGATGCCCACTGGCCCGCCACCGGGGCCACCCGCCCCGCCCTAGGCGCCCGCACCTACACCGGTACTCAACTCGCCACCGCAGGACGGGTTCGCTACGAGTACGACCCGGCTGGCCGCACCGTCCTGCGCCAGGTCACCCGGCTCTCCCGCAAACCTGACACCTGGCACTACACCTGGGATGCCGAGGACCACCTCACCCACGTCACCACCCCCGACGGCACCGTCTGGCGCTACCTCTACGATCCCTTCGGCCGCCGCACCGCGAAACTGCGCCTGGACGCCGACGGCACCACCGTCGTCGAACGCACCGAGTTCACCTGGGACGGTCCTACCCTCGCCGAGCAGACCACCCACGCCCCCTACCTCCCCGGCCCGCACACCCTCACCTGGGACCACGACGGCTTCACCCCGCTGACCCAGTCCGAGACCATCACCACCCAGGACCAGATCGACCGCCGTTTCTTCGCCATCGTCACCGACCTGGTCGGCACACCCACCGAACTCATCGACCCGGCAACGGAAACCACCGCCTGGCAGGCCACCCCCACTCTGTGGGGCAACACCACCTGGCCCGCCGACAGCACCACCTACACCCCCCTCCGCTTCCCCGGCCAGTACTTCGACCCCGAAACCCGCCTCCACTACAACCTCAACCGCTACTACGACCCCGAGACCGCCCGCTACACCAGCCCCGACCCCCTCGGACTCATCCCCGCACCCAACCCCGACACCTACGTCAACAATCCGCATGCCTGGACCGACCCCCTGGGACTCTCGCCCCACGAGACCTTCTACCGAGGAATGTCCCGAGGCGAGTATGAGGATCAGCTCAAGGCCACGAACGGCTTGTACCCCAAATTCGGGGAGACCTTTGTGACACAGGACGAGGCCCAACGTCGCTTGGGAAGCTCATGATCGGCTAAGGTCTGGATCTTGTGCCACGTGATCACATAGCTGGTGAGAGCTACCCGGAGCGGCTGCGGATGGGGCTGCTGTCGCGCACCTTTACGCCCGAGTTGGTCGACTTCGTCGTCGATGAGGCCGGGGCGCGGGAGGAGCGGACCAAGTCCCTGCCCTCGTCGCTGATGGTCAACTTCGTTCTGACGATGTGGCTGTTCACCGGCTACGGCTACGGGCTGGTGCTGCGCGAGCTGGTGGAGAACTGGCCGCGCCGTGCGGGCGAGACCTGGCGGCCGGCGACCACGGGAGCCCTGACCGAGGCGCGGGCGCGGGTGGGGCCCGGTCCGCTGCGGCTGCTGTTCGACCGGGTCGCCGGCGCCAGGGGGACGCCCGCCACACCGGGGGCGTTCTGGCGCGGACTGCGCCTGGCCTCCATGGACGGAACCCTGGTCGACGTCCCCGACAGCGAGAAGAACACCGCCGCGTACACGCGCTCCTCGAACGCCGCCGGCCCGGGGCCGTATCCGCAGGTACGACTGCTGGCCCTGGTGGAGTGCGGCACCAAGGCGATGATCGGGGCCGTCTTCGACTCCTTCGCGGTCGGCGAGCGGACCCTGGCGCTGCGGCTGCTGCCCCTGCTGGGGCCAGAGATGCTGCTGCTGGCAGACCGGGGCTTCCCCGCCTACGGCCTGTGCACCGACACCGCGGCCACCGGGGCCCAACTCCTGTGGCGCGTCTCGCAGTCGTTCGCCCTGCCGCTGGTCCAGGTGCTGCCCGACGGCACCTACCTGAGCGAACTGCGCGGGCGACGCAAGGGCGAGCGGATGCCGGTGCGGGTCATCGAGTACACCGTGACCACGACCACCTGGGGCCCCGACGGGACCACGGAGGAGACCTCGGAGCTGTTTTGCCTGATCACAACCCTGCTCGACCCCGTCACCGCGCCCGCACAGGAGCTGGCCGAGCTCTACACGTCCCGCTGGACCAGCGAGACGATCTTCAAGCACATCAAGATCGAACAGCGCGGCGGGCGCACCGCCACCCTGCGCTCGAACAGCCCCGCCATGGTCGAGCAGGAACTGTGGGCGATGCTCTGCGTCTACCAGGCAGTCCACGAGCTGGCCCTCGACTCCGCCGAGCAGGCCCACGTTCCCGCCGCGGAGATCAGCTTCAAGAACACCCTCGCCGCCGTCCGACGCACCGTCGGGACGGCTTTTCCCCCCTCGCCAGCTGGCCGCCAAGGCCCGTGACGTCCGCGCCGACCTCATCCGCCAGGCCGTCACACCCCGACCCGGACGCGCCGCACCCCGTGCCGCCAAGCGCAGCGGCACCGGATACCGCACCCTGAAACCCGACGAGCCCGCCACCACCCGCGTCACACACACCGTCAAGCTGCAGCTCTTCCCCCAGGCACACCGACCCGGCAACCCGGCAACCGTCGTCACCCTCTGCACCCACAACAACCTTGACGAACAATCACGAACACTCGAACACTTCACCGCCGCGGCCTAGCCAAGCGACGTTGGGACGAGGCCTATATCCGACAGTTGGCCGCTCGCCATCCGGAGGACTACGAGGTCCTGGTCAAGTTCGAGATGGAATCCGGGACAAGGGACGCGCTGCTGGCGGCGGGGGCACGGGATGACCCAGCGTCGCAGGCGGTCAGGGACATGGGTCTGGGTGACCTTCCCGTCCTCGGCAGGGGCCAGGCCGACAAGGTGCACGTGAAGGCTGAGAAGGGTTATCTCAACTTCGGCCTCCGCAAGAAGTCCGTGGGAATATTCAATGGCAAGATCCTTGGCTTTGGCACGAAAGACTGGTGAGAGACATCACTCCGGATGAACTTGAAGCGCTGCTGCGTGACCCCTCTGTTCCGTTCGAGCAGCGTCGCGATCGCGTCCAGACGCTTCATGGCGTCACGGAAACTACGGCGATTGGACTTCGTCAGGCTCAGGAAGCTGGGGACTGGGGAAAGTTCGAGCTTTTTCTGCTGGTGGCAGCTGCCCATCCCGACGTGAGTTATGTGCCGCCCATCGCTGCTGCGCTGGCCTTGCAAGCGCCTGCGGTGCCCAACGAGGACGCGCTTGAGGTCCTCGTCGACCTCGGGGATCCGAGCAACCTCGATCTCCTCGTGCGTATCGCATCCACCGAGCACGATTGGGACGAGTTCAGCCAGATTGGGGTGAAGGCTGTGTGGGCGATTGCCGCCATCACCACCCCCGCTGCGACAGCAGCCCTCGCTGACATCGCCGAGAACGGCAATGAGTATGTGAAGCACTGGGCCCAGAGGAAGCTCGGCCAGCGACAGCAGCCTCATCCGTAAGATCAGGGCGACGACGCCAGGGGACGGGTCAGCTCCCTCCTTTTCGTCGTAGGCGGGAGGCGGCGTCAGCAAGGACGTCGTCCTTCTTGCAGAAGGTGAAGCGGACTTGGGTGCGGCCGGCGTCGGGGTCGTCGTAGAAGACGGAGTTGGGGACGGCGACGACGCCGCAGCGCTCGGGCAGGGCTCGGCAGAAGGCATAGGCGTCCTTCTCGCCGAAGGGGGTGATGTCGGTGGTGATGAAGTAGGTGCCCTGCGGCTCGTAGACCTCGAAGCCGGCGGCCCGCAGCCCGGCGTCCAGCAGGTCGCGCTTGCGCAGCAGGTCGGTGCGGAAGCCGTCGTAGTACGTGTCCGGCAGCCGCAGGGCCTCGGCGATGGCGTACTGGAACGGGCCGGCGCTGACGTACGTCAGGTACTGCTTCGCGGTACGGACGGCGGCGACGAGATCGGCCGAAGCCGTCACCCAGCCGACCTTCCATCCCGTGAAGGAGAAGGTCTTGCCGGCCGAGGAGATGGACACGGTCCGCTCGCGCATGCCGGGCAGGGCGGCGATGGGGTGGTGGGCGCCTTCGAAGACCAGGTGTTCGTAGACCTCGTCGGTGACGACCAGCAGGTCCCGTTCGACGGCGAGTGCGGCGATGGCCGCCAGTTCGTCCGGGGTGAGCACCATGCCGGTCGGGTTGTGCGGGGAGTTGAGCAGCAGCAGCCGGGTCCGCAGGGTGACCAGGGAACGGAGCAGGTCCAGGTCGGGGCGGAAGTCGGGGGCGCGCAGGGTGAGCGGGACGCGGCTGGTGCCGGCCATGGCGATGCAGGCGGCGTAGGAGTCGTAGAAGGGCTCGAACGCGATGACCTCGTCACCGGGTTCGAGCAGGGCGAGCATCGCCGCGGCGATGGCCTCGGTGGCGCCGGCGGTGACCAGTACCTCGCGGTCCGGGTCGTAGCCGAGGCCGTAGAACCGCTGCTGGTGCTCGGCGATCGCGGTGCGCAGCTCGGGGATGCCGGGGCCCGGCGGGTACTGGTTGCCGCGGCCCTCGCGGATCGCCCGTACGGCGGCCTCGGCGATCTCGGCGGGGCCGTCGGTGTCGGGGAAGCCCTGCCCCAGGTTGATCGCCCCGGTGGCCGTGGCCAGCGCCGACATCTCCGCGAAAATGGTCGTGCCCAGCCCGACCAGCCTGCGGTTCAACAGCGGCCTCGCGCTCATTCCAGCTCCTCAGCGACCTGTGCGGTGGTGCGGTGATGCGGTCCGGATCATCCTGGTGCCGGGCCGTGCCTGAGGACAAGCTCGCCGCGCCTCGCGGTCCAGTCACCCCTGGGAGTGATTCGGGCACTGGCTGTTGACGGGCGTTTGTGTCGTCCGAGTGACCCTCGTTGGAGTGACGAACGATGGTGGAATGTGCCGGGTTTGATTGCCAAAAGCATGTGACCGCATGCCTGTGCAAGGCCCATGGGCCCGGTTTCCCCACGTCAACGCGCAGACTCCGACACAGCCGCCGTCACAAGCAGAAGGAATCCAACGGGGAATGACGTCAGGCCGCCGAAGTTGGGTAAATGTTCTACCAACGCGGTGTATTCGTGCTTCCCTGCTTCGTAGTCCCCCTGAATGACCTGCCGTTGAAGGGCGACTATGCCCAGGGCGGCTGTTCCGATCCCGGTGCCCTTGAGTGACCCGAGTACGCGGAGCCAAGAATGCTCACCACCCTTGAGACCTCCTACACCGATACCCGTGCCGGTGACCTGGCCTGGTGCCTGGGCAGCGCAGAGCTGCCCGCGCTGGCCGTGCTGGATCTGCGCATCGGTCCCATCGACCTCCAACTCCGCCTGCTCGGTGCCTCCCACCAGGTGGTCCTGGGGGCCGGCGCCGCGCGCTGCTCCGAGACGGTGGCCTGCCTCCCCGGCCGTCGCACGCCGCTGCCGGCCCGGGTCGCGGAGCGGCTCCAGGGCTGGGAGTACGAATTCGCCGCGCGCGTGGAAAACCTCCCGGAGCAGAGCTTCGCCGGTCGCGCCCAGGAGTTGCTGGTGCTCGTCGAGAACCATCCGTACGGTCTCGCCGGAGTGTTCCCCGGCGATCCCACCGCCTTCACGGCATTGCTCGCGGGCGGCGACGAGCGGGAGATCCACTGGCGTACCTGGCATGCCTATCCGCAGGAAGGGCGGCTGGTGTGCACCAGGTCCTCGCTGAAGGTGCGGGACTGAGCGACTCTGCGGAGGATCCGGCCGAGGCGGGATTTCTGGTGAATACGTCCACCTGATCGAACCGTCAATGCCGTGCACATGACTATCACTCTTCCGGGGGAAGTGGGCACACCCCGCAGTCGCCTAGCGTTTGTTCGTGATCAACCATTCCGCGGGATCCTCGCAGCCGCCGCCGGTCGGCACCCGGGCCGCCCGGCTGCTGGTGCTGCTTGCGGCGTTCGTCTGCGCCGCCTGCGGGCTGGTCTACGAGTTGGAACTGGTGGCCCTCGGCAGCTATCTGCTCGGCGATTCGGTGACCCAGGCCTCCGTGGTGCTCTCGGTCATGGTCTTCGCCATGGGGGTGGGCTCGCTGCTCGCCAAACGCTTCACCCGGCGCCCGGCGACCTCGTTCGCGCTGGTGGAGAGCGGTCTGGCGCTGGTCGGCGGCCTCTCCGTGCTCGGCCTGTACGGCTGCTTCGTCTGGCTCGGCCACTACCGGGTGGCGCTGGTCGCGGTCGCCCTGCTGATCGGGATGCTGATCGGTGCGGAGATCCCGCTGCTGATGACCCTGATCCAGCGGATCCGCCGGCAGGAGGCCGGCCGCGCCGTCGCCGACCTCTTCGCGGCCGACTACGTGGGGGCGCTGGTCGGCGGTCTCGCCTTTCCGTTCCTGCTGCTGCCGCTGCTCGGGCAGGCCACCGGCGCGCTGGTGACCGGCGCGGTCAACGCCGTGGCCGGGGCGATCGTGGTGCTCTGGCTCTTCCCCAGGGAGCCCACCCGCCGGGTGCGGGCGCTGCTCTGGGGGGTCTGCGGCACGGTCCTGGTGGTGCTCGCGGTCGCGGCCGCGCTCACCGGGGCGTTCGAACGCGCGGCCCGGCACGCGCTGTACGGGGCGCCGATCCGCTTTGTCGCGCAGAGCCGCTTCCAGGAGATCGTCCTCACCGGGCCGGCCGGGGACCCGCCCCCGCCCTTACCGCACGCCCTCGCGGCCGGGAGCGCCAAGCAGGGCGCCAGCCAGGGCGCCAGGCAGAGCAGCAAGCAGAGCGCCAAGCAGGCAACCGGGCCCGGCGCCGGGACGGTGCACCAGGGCGCGGTCCGGGTGCCGCCGCCCAGGACCGCAGCCGACGGCTACCCGGTGCCGGTGCCGACGCTGCGGATGTACCTCGGCGGCCGGCTCGCCGTCTGCGGCGCCGACGAGTCCCGCTACCACGCCGCCCTGGTGCAGCCCGCCCTGGCGGGTCCGCACGCCCGGGTCCTGGTCCTCGGCGGCGGGGACGGCCTGGCCGCGGCCGAGGCGCTGCATCATCCCGATGTCCAGAACGTCACCATCGTCGAGATCGACCCCGAGGTGCTGCGGCTGGCCCGTACCGACCCGGTGCTGACCCGGCTCAACCAGCGCGCGCTGACCGACCGCCGGGTCACCGTGGTGACCGCCGACGCCTTCGCCTGGCTGCGGACCGCGCCCCGGCAGGAACGGCAGTACGACGTGATCGTCGCCGACCTCCCCGACCCGGACCTGGACGCCGGCCGCAAGCTCTACACCCAGGAGTTCTACGGCATGGTCCGCCGGATGCTCGCCCCCGGCGGACGGCTGGCCGTGCACGCCGGCTCGGTCGCGGCCGGCACCTACTGGGATGCGGACGACACCGTGCGCTCCACCGGGCTGCAGACCGTCGAGTACTCCGTCCCGGCCGACCGGGTCTGCGGCGGTCCTGCCGACTGGGGCTTCATCCTGGCCTCCGCCGAGAAGCCGGTGCTGGGCCCGTCCACCGACACCGCGCCCGCGCCGGGCAGCCTGAGTGCCGCCGCGCTGCGGCTCGCCGCCACCCTCGCCGACACCCACCGCCCGGTCCGGGACGAGGCCCCGTCCACCCTGCTGCACCCCCGCTGACCCCGGATCCTGCCTGCGCCGGTCCGATATTCCACAGAACCCACCGAGCGGTCTGTACGCTTCCGAGACATGGAGCATGAGGTTCTGGTCCCGCTGCCGCCGCAGGCCGTCCGCCGGTCGCTGCGCCGCCCCGACGTGCTGGCACGCTGCCTGCCGGGCTTCGTGCCGACGCCGGCGACCGAGCAGGAGCCGGGCGACCAGCAGGGGCACGGCCTGCCACTGCTGGCCGGACGGCTGAAACTGCGGGTCGGCAGCAGCTCCATCACCTACCGCGGTGAGCTGCGGCTGCTCGAGACGGACTCGGCGACAGCCTCTCCAGAGGAGCTGGTGTTCGGGATCAGGGCGGTGCAGTCCGTCGGCGACGGCGAGGTGTCCGGCACGCTGCGGGTCACCGGTTCGGCCGAAGGCAGCCACGGCACCCGGATCGTCTTCCGCAGCGAGCTGGGCGGCAAGGGCCGGATAGAGGAGCTTCAGCCGCAGGCGCTGCTGCTCGCCTCCCAGCGCCTGCTGGACCGTTTCTGCGCCGCGCTGGCCGTCGACCCCGACATCGCCGAAGGCCCCGTCGACCTCGGGGACCCCATCGACCCTGAGGACGCCGTCGACCCGGTCGACCCCGCGGATCTGGCCGACCTCGCGGACCTGACCGATCTGGGGGATCTCGCCGACCTCTCGGATCTGTCGGACCTCACCGATCTCGGGGACACCGACGAATCCGGTCTGTTCCTGATCGAGGAGCCCTCCTCCTTCAACGCCGCCGCGGCCCTCAACGAACCCTGGCCGGACGCCCCCGCCAACCGCCGCAGCATCGTCGGCCGCTCCGCCGAGGAGGTCGACCACGCGCCGCCCAGCGGGAGGTACGGGCCCGCCCTCCCGCCGCGGAGCGCCCGTTCCCGGGCGGCCGCGCGCTGGGGCTCGCCCGAGCGCCGGATGGGCGAGCCGCCGTCCGCGGAGGCCGAGCACAGCCTGCTGCCCTGGGTGGTCGGCGGGGGAGTGGCCCTGCTCGGCGGCGCCGTCATCCTGGTCCGCGGCCTCCGCAGACGCGGCTGACGCCGCGACCCGCCCCCGCAGAGGGACCCGCCCCCGGCCGAGTGACCCGTTCCGCAGGGGGACCCGCCCCGCAGGGGGACCCGCCCCCGCAGGGCGACCCGTCCCAGCAGGGCCACCCTCCCCGCAGGGTCACCCGCCCCACATGAAGACCCACCGCGCCAGGAGGCCCCGTGTCCCGCCCAGCCCCGCTGCCCACCACCCCGGCTGCTCAGGCCCCTGCCCAGGCCCCCGCCCCGGTCCGCCTCAGCGTCGGTGACGTCGAGCTCACCGTCCTCCCCGCCGACGGCTGCCGCCTCGGCAGCCTCCGCCTCGGCGGCACCGAGCTGCTCCGCACCGCCGAGGATCCTTCCGCGCAGGGCCAGGGCGTGTTCGCGTACGGGTCCTTCCCGATGGTGCCTTGGGCCGGCCGGGTCGACCAGGGCCGCTGGAGCAACGGCCAGGTGCGGCACGAGCTGCCCATCGACATGCCGCCGCACGCCATCCACGGCACCGGCATCCGCACCTCCTGGCGCCAGGCCGCCCCGGTCATCCACGAGGACGGGACGGCCTCCGCCGCGTTCTACTACGACCTGGCCGACCCCTGGCCCTACCGCGGCCGGGTCACCCAGCTGTTCGAGCTGACCGCGGACTCGCTGCGGACCACGCTCTCGGTGGAGACCGCCGCCGACTCCTTCCCGGCCCAGGCCGGCTGGCACCCCTGGTTCCGCAAGCAGCTCAGCGAGGGCGGCGCCCAGGCCCGGCTGGACTTCGCCCCGGCCTGGCAGGAGGAACGCGGCCCCGACCACCTCCCCACCGGCCGCCGCATCGAGCGGGTCTCGGGCCCGCTCGACGACTGCTTCGGGATGCCCGACGGCGTCGCCGCCACCCTGGTCTGGGAGGGCGAGCTGAGCCTGGAGATCACCGCCGACTGCGAGTGGCTGGTGGTCTTCGACGAGCAGGCCGACGGCATCTGCGTCGAGCCGCAGACCGGCCCGCCGAACGGCCTCAACACCGCCCCCGCCTGGTCACGATGATCGACCCGCTGGAGACCCGCACCACCTGGACCTGGCACCGAGAGCGCTGACGGGCCGAAACGGGCGTCCCGGCGCAAGCCCTGAGAGCTCTAAGCTGGGGCCTCATGAGCAACCACCGCGACGCGCTTCTCGACCAGATCAAGACCAAGGCCGTGGTCCACGGCAAGGTGACCCTGTCCTCGGGGCTGGAGTCCGACTACTACATCGACCTGCGCCGGATCACCCTGGACGGGCAGGCCGCGCCGCTCGTCGGCCAGGTGATGCTGGACCTCACCGCCGAGCTCGACTTCGACGCCGTCGGCGGGCTCACCCTCGGCGCGGACCCGGTGGCCACCTCGATGCTGCATGCCTCCGCCGCGCGCGGACAGCGCCTGGACGCCTTTGTGGTCCGCAAGGCCCAGAAGGCGCACGGGATGCAGCGCCGGATCGAGGGCACCGAGGTCAAGGGCCGCCGGGTGCTGGTGGTCGAGGACACCTCCACCACCGGCGGCTCGCCGCTGACCGCCGTCGAGGCGGTACGGGAGGCCGGCGGCGAGGTGGTCGCGGTCGCGGTGATCGTCGAGCGCGGCGCGGCTCCGACCGTCGAGGCCCAGGGCCTGCCCTACCTCGCGGTCTACCAGCTGGCCGACCTCGGCCTCTGAACGCCCGGTAAGAAGCACGGGTCGGGCGTCAGCGCTTGCGGTGACGCCCGCCACTGCCGCCGCCGGCCACGACGGCGCTCTCGTCCTCCGGCAGCAGCAGCGACCCGCCCGTCGTCGGCTCCGGCAGCCCGGCCGCCTTGCGCCGCCGCTCCCGCAGCACCTCGAACACGATCGGCGCCACCGAGAGCAGCACGATCAGCGCCATCGCCGGGATCAGATAGGTGTCGATCACCGGTGCCAGCGACGCGCCGAACTGATAGCCGATCAGCAGCATGCTCTCGGTCCAGACCACCCCGCCGATGACGTTCCACAGGAAGAACGACCGCGCGGGCATCTCCAGCGTCCCGGCCACCGGGTTGAGGAACGTCCGTACCACCGGGATGAAGCGGGCCATCAGCACGGCCTTCGCCGGGCCGAACTTCACAAAGTACTGCTCGGCCTTCTCCACATGCTCTCTGCGGAACAGCCGTGAGTTCGGCCGGTTGAACAGCCGGGGGCCGGCCTTGGCGCCGATCAGATGCCCCAGCTGCGCCCCCGCGATGGCGCAGATCGGCGCGCCGACGAGCAGCACCCCGATCGGCATCTGGGTGCCGAGCACCTTGAGCCCGGCGCTGGACGCGGCCACCCCGCCGAGGATCAGCAGCGAGTCGCCGGGAAAGAAGAACCCGATGAGCAGCCCGGTCTCGGCGAAGATGATCGCCAGCAGACCGACCGTACCCACCTGGGCGATCAGGGCTTTGGCGTCGAGGACGTTCGAGACGTTCAACGCAAGAGTCGCGGTCACCTGGGCAGAGTAACGCGCCCGGCTATCCCCGTACTGCGAAGGGCAGGCTCCTGGACGCCAGCGAGGCCTCCCCGCTCTGCACCGAGAGCCCGGCCTCCGCGCTGGTCACCCCGCGGGGCGGTCCTGGCGACGGCCAGCCGGAGCCGTACCGTCTCGGTCGCGCCGGGGGCCAGCCGCACCCCGGCGGCGGGCCGCGGCACCGCGCTCATGCCGGGGTCGCAGCCGCTGGCCACCAGCGGGAGCGCGGTCCAGCCGCGCCCCGCCCGGTACTGCTGCAGCACCAGGTCGCGCGGGGTGAGGGTCTGCCCGCCGCCCATGCCGTAGGCGTAGAACAGCGCGGTCACGTCCGGGTAGACCCGGTCGGTGGTGTTCCGCACGGTGAGCGTGAACGTGTGCGCCGGGCCGCCCCGGGTCAGCGAGGCGTGGGCGGGCCAGCCGGTGAACCGGCTCTCCGGGCGGGTGACCGGGGAGCGGAGGGCCGGAGCGCGGGAGGTGTGGCCGTGGCTGTCGGTGTACGAGGCCGCGACGCTGAGGCTGCCGGGCCGGTCCAGGTCCTGCAGCCGCAGCGCGACGGTCTCCGGATGCGCGGCGGCGGCGGTAGCACCGGAGGCAGTGGCATCGGCGGAGGTGGTGAGGGTGAAGCTGAAGGTCGCCCGGGTCGGGAAGGCGGCGTCGCTGACGCTGCTGGTCAGGTCGACCCAGCGGTGGGCGGTCGGCACCCAGCGCTGGACCTCCATGGAGTCGGTGCTGAAGCCCTTGCTGGTCAGCGCGAGCCGGACGGTGCCGCGGCCGGCCGGGACGCGCAGGGTGACCGAGGCGGCGGACCACAGCCCGATCGGCAGCTGGTCGGCCTGGCGGTACGACAGCGGCTGCGCGACCGCCCCGACGGCCCTGAGCTGCTCGGCGGCCGGCCCCGGCTCGACCGGCGCGGCGGCGGCCACCAGCTCGGAGGAGTACGCCCCGCAGGCGTCCTGCGCCGCGACGGCATCGGCGCCGGCGGCCGGCTGCGCGTCGGCGACCGCGGCCGTCCCCGCGCCGACCAGCACCATCGCCGCCGCCCCGGCCGCTGCCACCACCGCGCCGAACCATCCGCTACGAACCGCCATCACACGCCACCGACTTCATCTCATCACCACGGCAAAGCATAACAAAGGGGGACGCTTCCCGTTCGGGGGAGGGCGATTCACCCTGATGATCCTTTTTAATCCATTCGGACCCACTACCGACGCAGAAGGTGATGCCTGTCCCCCGTGGGGGTGAACCCTGAGGCTGGGGATGGGAGAATGGCTCAGGTGCCCGACTCCTGGTCGGGGTCGCAGTATCCGAAGATGCATCACCGACAGGAGCGGATCACCCGTGGCTATCGCAACTCCCGAGGTCTACGCCGAGATGCTGGACCGGGCCAAGGCAGGCAAGTTCGCCTACCCGGCCATCAACGTCACCTCGACCCAGACCCTGCACGCCGCACTGCGCGGCTTCGCCGAGGCCGAGAGCGACGGCATCATCCAGATCTCCACCGGTGGTGCGGAGTTCCTGGGCGGCCAGCACAACAAGGACATGGTCACCGGTGCGGTCGCGCTGGCCGAGTTCGCCCACATCGTGGCCACCAAGTACGACATCACCGTCGCGCTGCACACCGACCACTGCCCCAAGGACAAGCTGGACGGCTACGTCCGCCCGCTGCTCGCGGTCTCCGCCGAGCGCGTCGCCCGCGGCGAGAACCCGCTGTTCCAGTCGCACATGTGGGACGGCTCGGCCGAGAACCTCAACGACAACCTGACCATCGCGCAGGAGCTGCTGGCCAAGGCCGCCGCCGCGAAGATCATCCTTGAGGTCGAGATCACCCCGACCGGCGGTGAGGAGGACGGCGTCTCGCACGAGATCAACGACAACCTCTACACCACGGTCAACGACGTGGTCCGCACCGCCGAGGCGCTCGGGCTCGGCGAGAAGGGGCGCTACCTGCTGGCCGCCTCCTTCGGCAACGTCCACGGCGTCTACAAGCCGGGCAACGTCGTGCTGAAGCCGGAGCTGCTGCGCGAGCTGCAGGACGCGATCGGCAAGAAGTACGGCAAGAAGGACCCGTTCGACTTCGTCTTCCACGGCGGCTCGGGCTCCTCCGCCGAGGAGATCGCCACCGCGCTGGAGAACGGCGTCGTGAAGATGAACCTCGACACCGACACCCAGTACGCCTTCACCCGTCCGATCGTGGACCACGTCTTCCGCAACTACGACGGCGTGCTGAAGGTCGACGGCGAGGTCGGCACCAAGAACACCTACGACCCGCGCACCTGGGGCAAGCTGGCCGAGGCCGGGATGGCCGCCCGGGTCACCGAGGCCGCGCAGAGCCTGCGCTCGGCCGGTACCCGCCTGAAGTAGGCAGCAACGAAGGAGGGGCCCGGTACGCGTGACGCGTACCGGGCCCCTTCGTATGCGGTGGCTCTACTGCTTCAGTTCGGCGTAGCCCTCGGGGCTGCTGTCCTTGAGGAACTCCCAGCAGCGCACCGACTCCTCGGTCTCCTCGATCGCCCCGGCCGCCCGGGCCAGCGCGGCGAGGCAGCGCAGGAAGCCGCGGTTGGCGCGGTGCTCCCACGGCACCGGGCCGTGGCCCTTCCAGCCGCTGCGGCGCAGCGAGTCCAGGCCGCGGTGGTAGCCGGTACGGGCGTAGGCGTAGGACTCCACGACGTGGCCCGCGGCAAAGGCGTCGTCGGCGAGCATGGCCCAGGCCAGCGAAAACGTCGGAAACTCGGCCGCGACCTGAACGGGCGAGGCGGACTCCTCAGCTAGCATGCGATAAGGCTGCTCGTCCTCCGGAAGCAGGGTCGGCTCGGGGCCGCCGAGAAGGTTCTTGTGGATGCTCATGCTGTGCAGTCTGCCACCTGGAACCACGCGACCCGGACCATGCGTGTACCGATTGCAGGCACGCGAAAGACCCATCCGCAGGGGGCCACGGATGTACCGACCACTGGCGCTGCTCCTCGCCTTCTTCCTCTATGTCGCCGGTGTGTGGGCCTTCGCGACGACCCCCTGGACGGCCATGGCCACAGCGGGGGTCGCGCCGCTGAGCGCCGACGCCCTGACCACCGCCACCGCGCCGACCCCGGCCGCCACGGCCAAGGCCACTGCCGGACCCGCGCCGACCCCCTCCCCGTCCGGTACCCCGACCACCTGGACCCTCAGTACCCTGCGCAACTACCTGGTGGCCGTGACCGAGGCCAAGGATCCGGGCGTCGCCCTCGCCGACCTCGACCGGATCACCCGGACCTCCCCCTACGTGGACGGCTTCTGCCACCCGGTGGCCCATGAGATCGGCCATGCCGCCCTGGCCAAGTACAAGGGGAACTTCGCCAAGGCGGTCTCCTACCGCAACGACGTCTGCGGCTCCGGCTTCCTGCACGGGGTGGTGGAGGAGAAGCTCTCGGAGAGCCCCAACCCGACCACCGCCGTCACCACCCTCTGCGCGCCGGCCCAGACCGGGTCCTGCATCCATGGCATCGGGCACGGCGCGATGTTCGTCGCCGATCTGGACGTCCGCGGTGCCGAGCAGCTGTGCGACCGCTTTCCGCAGGTCTACCAGCTGGAGGCGTGCGCCGAAGGCGTGTTCATGCAGCTGTTCGAGCCGGACGTGAGCGATGCCAAGGCGATGGCGAAGCTCCCGGCGAAGAAGCTGGCCGCCGAGCCGCTCTACCCCTGCCCGGAGCAGCCGACCGGCTACCAGAGCGCCTGCTACTTCTACGCGCCCTCCTACTTCCTGCAGACGCACGACTACACCACCCACCCCGGCGCCTACGTCCAGGCCCTGGCCTGGTGCCTCAAGGCTCCGAGCAGGACCGGCCGCGCGGACTGCACCCGCGGCACCGGCTCACGGCTGATGAAGTACAACATCGACCGCCCGGCCTGGACAGCGGCGCAGTGCGAGAAGGCGTCGCCCGGGCAGCGTCCCGACTGCATCAGCGGGATGGTCAGCTACTGGAACGTCAATTACCACGACGGTTCGGCCGGTTCAAAGCTCTGCCCGCAACTGAGCGGCGACGCCCGGCAGGTCTGCTCCCTCGCGACCGGCGGCAGCGGTTCCGCCGACTGATGCCTCGTCACTGTCCGCCAGGAGAACGAGAAGTGAGTACCCGTTGAGCATCGAAGCCAGCACGCCGACAGCCCCGCCGACCGTCACGCCGGAAGCCGCGCCCACAGCCACGCCCGCCCTCCGGCACGCCCTGCTCCCGCTGCGGCTGTTCCTCGGGGTCACCTTCGTCTACGCCGGGCTGGACAAGCTCGCCGACCCGCACTACCTGGGCGGCCTGGCCGATCCGGCCTCCTTCGCCTCCCAGGCGCACGCCGCCGCCGGGCACAGCCCGATCGGCGCGCTGCTGGACCTCGCGGTCCGTACACCGACGCCGACCGGTCTGGCGATGGCCTTCGGCGAGCTGGCGGTCGGGCTCGGCGTCCTGGTCGGCCTGTGGGGACGGATCGCGGCGGTCGGCGGTGCGCTGATCAGCCTGTCGCTGTTCCTCAGCGTCAGCTGGGGCGTGCACCCGTACTACCTGGGCAATGACCTCGCTTATCTGCTGGCCTGGACGCCGCTGGTGCTGACCGGGACGCCCGCCCTGTCGCTGGACGCGCTGATCCTGCGCCGCAACGCCGTCGCCATCGATGGGACCCGCCGCCGCCAGGTGCTGGTGGACAGCGCCATCGCCGCCCTGGCCGTGGCCGGAACGGGCCTGCTCACCGGCACGGCCGTGGCCCGCACCCGCACCCGCGGCAAAGCCGCCCCGAGCACCGCACCCACGGTCGCGGCCTCGGCCGGCCCGACCGTCCCCGCCGCCTCGGTCCCGGTCGGCGGCGCGGTGCGCACCACCGCGCCCGGCAGCGGCGACCCGGTGTACGTGGTCCAGCCGGAGGCCGGGACGTACGCGGCCTTCTCCGGCGTCTGCACCCACTCCGGCTGCACGGTCAACCCGCCCAAGGACGGGAAGTTCGTCTGCCCCTGCCACAACTCCTGCTTCGACGCCGCCACCGGCGCGGTGCTCCAGGGCCCGGCCACCAGGGCCCTGGCCCGGGTCGGCCTCACCCGCTCCGGCGACCAGCTGCACCTGGCGGGCTGACTGGCGCGAAAGCCCTACGCGGCCGGGGGGACGGTGAGCTGCCAGGCGGCCGGCTCGGCGGTCCAGGTGCGCTGCTGGACCGGGCCGCCGGGGGCGTCGTCGGCCTCGTAGGTGAAGCTGGTGGACGGGCCGCCGGTGACGGTGATCCGCCGGGCCTGCATCCGCACCGGCGCGCCCGACAGCGAGGCCGCGCTCACCAGCACCTCCATCAGGCAGGCATCCCCGTTCGCCGAACCGCCGGAACCTCCGCCGCCCCCGTTCGCCGCACTGCCCCGGGCCTCCGCGTTCCACGCGGCGACCAGCCGGACCGGGTGGTCCAGGTCGGCCAGCAGTCTTCCGTCGGCCTCCACCCGCAGCGCCTGTCCCGGCCCGTTCCGGGCCGGCAGCAGCTGGGCCGCGACGGTCCGGGCGGCCCGGCCGAGCTGCGCGCCCCATTCCAGGCAGGCGGAGGACAGCGGAACGCCTCGCCCGGCCGCAGCTTTGTTCGCCCTGAGCGAACGCTCGGCGGCCTCGCCGCGGACCTGCGGCGGCACCTCCCGACCTCCCGTCGCGGCGGCCCGGCCATTTCCTGACGCCGCGCCGCGGACCTGCTCCGCCGCTGCTCCGAGGCCCTGTCCTGGTCCGCCCCTGCCGGGGATCCGCAGCCCGCCGAGAACCACTCCGCCGCTCTCGTCCACCAGCAGTCCCAGGCTTCTCACGCTGCCCCGGACGACCGCCCTGGCCGCCTCCACCGGACGCCCGGCCGCCCCCAGTGACCTGGCCAGGGCCACCTTTTCGCCCTTTCCGATCGGGATGATCCCGACTGGTCCGGAGGCCAGTTCCGAGTGCTCGTGCAACAGCTGCACCACCTGATGCAAGGCATGGTCGTCACCGATCACAACCAGTCGCCTTCCACCCCTCCGCGAAAGCGTTCGCTCAAGCTCGGAGAGGTTGCGCGGCACCACCAGCTTCACCTCGAAGGCGGCCCCCAGGACGTCCCTGGCCACCCGCACGGATTCCCCGTCCAGGGCCAGGGCAGCGGGGGAGACCACCACCAGGAGTGCCACTCCCGCCGATCGCGCAGCCGACACCGCACTCCTTCCTCGGGTAATCTCTCGGTGTAAGAGCCCCTTGCGCTGTTGCGCCAGGGGCTTGGTCTATCCGGGGCCAGAACGGCGGCCTTCCGCCGTCTGTTGTGCCCCGCCCGAAAGGGGTGTACGCCTGTGCCCGCACTCGTGCTGGTCGGCGCTCAGTGGGGCGACGAGGGCAAGGGGAAGGCCACCGACCTCCTCGGTGGCTCGGTCGACTACGTAGTCCGCTTCCAAGGCGGCAACAATGCCGGTCACACGGTGGTCGTAGGCGATCAGAAATACGCACTGCACCTGCTTCCCTCGGGCATTCTCAGCCCGACATGCACACCGGTGATCGGCAACGGCGTGGTCATCGACCCCGGCGTCCTGTTCTCCGAGCTGGTGGGCCTGCAGGACCGCGGCGTGGACACCTCCAAGCTCCTGGTCTCCGGAAACGCGCATCTGATCACGCCCTACCACCGGACCCTGGACAAGGTCTCCGAGCGGTTCCTGGGCAAGCGCAAGATCGGCACCACCGGTCGCGGCATCGGCCCGACCTATGCCGACAAGATCAACCGGGTCGGCATCCGGGTCCAGGACCTGTTCGACGAGAGCATCCTGCTGCAGAAGGTCGAAGCCGCGCTGCACGACAAGAACCAGATCCTGGTCAAGCTCTACAACCGGCGCGCGGTCCCGGTCGAGCTGGTGGTCGAGGAGTACCTCGGCTACGCCGAGAAGCTGCGTCCGTACGTCGCGGACACCGTGCTGGTCCTGAACAAGGCCCTGGAAGAGGGCAAGGTCGTGCTGATGGAAGGCGGCCAGGGCACCCTCCTGGACGTGGACCACGGCACGTACCCCTTCGTCACCTCGTCCAACCCGACCGCCGGCGGCGCCTGCACCGGCTCCGGCATCGGCCCGACGAAGATCGACCGGGTCATCGGCATCCTCAAGGCATACACCACCCGCGTCGGCTCGGGCCCGTTCCCGACCGAACTGCTGGACGAGGACGGCGAGGCCCTGCGCCGGATCGGCGCGGAGCGCGGGGTGACCACCGGCCGTGACCGCCGCTGCGGCTGGTTCGACGCCCCGATCGCCCGCTACGCGACCCGCGTCAACGGCCTGACCGACTTCTTCCTCACCAAGCTGGACGTGCTCACCGGCTGGGAGCAGATCCCGGTCTGCGTGGCGTACGAGATCGACGGCAGGCGGGTGGAGGACCTCCCCTACTCGCAGACCGACTTCCACCACGCGACGCCGATCTACGAGAACCTGCCCGGCTGGTCCGAGGACATCACCAAGGCCCAAAGTTTCGAGGACCTGCCGCGGAACGCCCAGGCGTACGTCAAGGCCCTGGAGGACATGTCCGGCGCCCCGATCTCCGCGATCGGCGTCGGCCCGGGCCGGACCGAGACGATCCAGATCAACTCGTTCCTGTCCTAGCCGCCCTCGTTCGTCATCGGCCCCACCGCGCTCAGCCGCGGTGGGGCCGATGTGCGTCACCGCGTCCGGCTCGAACCGCTCACCCCGGCCCATTGACATCCTGTAGCCCTCCCTCGGTTTCCCCGAACAGGGTGTCGCTGCCAACGGCCGATTCCGCTCCGTAGGCTGCGGCCATGAGCATCTCTGTCGACTCCGCAGCGGGGCAGGCCGTCAAGGCTGCCGACCGCGCCCACGTCTTCCACTCGTGGTCCGCGCAGGCCCTGATCGACCCCCTCGCCGTCGCCGGCGCGGAGGGCTCGTACTTCTGGGACTACGAGGGCAACCGCTTCCTCGACTTCTCCTCCCAGCTGGTGAACACCAACATCGGCCACCAGCACCCCAAGGTCGTCGCCGCGATCCAGGAGCAGGCGGCCAAGCTGTGCACCTTCGCCCCGGCCTTCGCCGTGGACGTGCGCAGCGAGGCCGCCCGGCTGATCGCCGAACGCACCCCCGGTGACCTGGACAAGATCTTCTTCACCAACGGCGGCGCCGAGGCCAACGAGAACGCCATCCGGATGGCCCGGCTGCACACCGGTCGACAGAAGGTCATGTCGACCTACCGGTCGTACCACGGCGCCACCGCCAACGCGATCGCCATGACCGGCGACCCGCGCCGCTGGGCCAACGAGACCGGCGTGTCCGGCATCGTGCACTTCTGGGGCCCCTACGCCTACCGCTCCAACTTCCACGCCGAGAACGAGGCGCAGGAGTGCGAGCGGGCGCTGGCGCACCTGGAGGAGACCGTCGCCTTCGAGGGTCCGCAGACCATCGCCGCGATCATCCTGGAGACCGTGGTCGGCACCGCCGGCATCCTGATCCCGCCGGCCGGCTACCTGGCCGGGGTCCGCGAGATCTGCGACCGCTACGGCATCGTCTTCATCCTGGACGAGGTGATGGCCGGATTCGGCCGTACCGGCGCCTGGTTCGCCGCCGACCACTGGGGGGTCACCCCCGACCTGCTGACCTTCGCCAAGGGCGTCAACTCCGGCTATGTCCCGCTGGGCGGCGTCGCCATCAGCGGCGCGATCGCCGAGACCTTCGCCGAGCGCCCCTTCCCCGGCGGCCTCACCTACTCCGGCCACCCGCTGGCCTGCGCCTCCGCGGTGGCGACGATCAACGCCATGGCCGAGGAGGGCATCGTCGAGCACGCCAAGCACCTCGGCGAGACCGTGATCGGCCCCGGTCTGCGCGAGCTGGCCGACCGCCACCCGGTGATCGGCGAGGTCCGCGGGCTCGGCGTGTTCTGGGCCCTGGAGCTGGTCAAGGACCGCGCCACCCGTGAGCCGCTGACCCCGTACAACGCGGCGGGCGCCGCGGCCGCGCCGATGGCCGAGCTGGCCGCCGCCTGCAAGAAGCGCGGGCTGTGGCCCTTTGTGAACATGAACCGGTTCCATGTCGTGCCGCCGTGCAACAGCAGCGAGGCCGAGGTCAGGGAGGGTCTGGCGATCCTGGACGACGTGCTGACCCTGGCCGACGCGCACACGGTGTGACAAAAACCTGAGTAATCCTCGCAAAAATAGCGATCAAGGCCCTTAATTCACTCTTCCGGGTGGATTGAGGGCCTTACTCTTGGGAAAACGCGCCGAGAAGAAGGGGAGGAAACCACTGTGCCACCGCCGCCCAGTGGGCTCACGCCCCCCTTCACCGTCCGCGCCGCGCTCAAGCGCAGCAGCCTGCGCGAGCAGGTGGCCGGCGCGCTCCGGGACGAGATGATGGCCGGGCGGATGCCGGCCGGCACCCACTTCACCGTCAAGGAGATCGCCGACCTGTACGGGGTGTCCGCGACCCCGGTCCGGGAGGCCCTGGTCGACCTGGCCGGCCAGGACCTGCTCTGGATGGAGCACAACCGCGGCTTCACCGTCCCCAAGCTGACCTGGTCCGACTTCATCGACATCGTCGAGGCCAGGACCCTGGTCGCGGACGGGATGTTCCGCCGGCTGAGCGGTCGCTTCGGCGAGATCGACTGGGAGCGGATCCCCTCGGTCCAGCGCCGCGCCGACGCCGCCGTGCAGGCCGCCCGCTCGGGGCAGCTGGACGTGCTCGTGGGCTGCGACCGGCGGTTCTGGGCCGAGCTGGCCGGACTGGTCGGCAACCGCAAGCTCACCGACTACCTGGACTGGCTCCGGATCCAGTACTGGATCTTCTCCGCCCCGCATCTGCGCGGCCGTCCCGATCTCGCCGCCTACTGCTGGTCCGGGCACGCGGAGCTGACCGAGCGGCTGATCGCCCGGGACCGCGGGGCGGTGCACCGGATGATGATCGACTACAACCGCGAGTCGCTGCGGCAGATGGCCGAACTCTGCGGCGAGAGCCCCGACGACCACCTCCGCGGCTACGACGACCTCCCGGCCGTCCCCGCACAGCGCGGGACCTCCTGACGGCTGCCGCGCCGGGCGTTATCGTGTGAAGACTAAGAGCTTCCGGTGCTGGTGGGCTGGGTGAAGGAGCGGGGCGAGGGCCGAGCCTGGGCGGGGCGGACGAAGGAGTCGATGCGGAGCATCGGTCGACTGAGGACAACCCGTTCAGGCGACGGCCATCGCCCCGCGACGCCAGCCCACCAGCACCGGAAGCTCTAAGCCCCTAACCGGTGCAGCCGCACCCAGGAGTGCCCGTGGCCTGTGACATCTGGCTCGTCCCGCTCGTCGACGTACTCGTCCACAGTCCGGAGAACCCCTTCGCCGAGGATCTGGCGATCTACAACGGCTCGCTCGCCGCCCACGGCCTGCCCCCGGTGCCGGTGTTCCGGTACATGCCGGGCCTCAGCGGTGACGTCGAGCCGATCGCCGCGTTCGACTACGAGTCACTGCACTACCTGCGCCGCGCCTACCTGCTGCAGCTCACCAACCTCCCGGTCACCCCGGTCGACGGCCTCGGCGGCGACTACGAGCAGCTGCTGGAGATGTTCGAGGAGACCGCCGAGCACTCGCACCTGGTCTGGCACTTCGACCACGCCGGGGCCTACGTCCCGATCGAGTTCGAACGGCCGATCGTGGACGACGCCCTGCTCGCCAGCGGCGGCCCGCTGGGCTCCCTGCACGGGCTGCTCCGCGAGCTGGAGGCGGTGGCCCCCTGGATCGGCATCGACCACCAGTTGCCGCCGGTCCCGGTCCGCCCGGTCGCCCCCACCACGCTGGAAGGCCCGGCCCACCCCCCGGCCGCCAACGACGGCCCGTTCTCCCGCGAACGCCACGCCTGGACCGGCCTGCACGCGGCCACCATCCGCGCCCTCGGCCAGGGCTCCATGGTCGTCTTCGCCTGAAGCCTGCGAAGCAGTGAGGGGGGCCGCCACCGGCGGCCCCCCTCACTGCTTCAATGCCCTACCGCAGCGGCCCCTCCGGGGGACGCTGCCGCGGCATGGTCGGGCGGCCGCCCAGCGGCGGCAGCACCCGTACCTGCGCGCCCGAGCCCTCGGCCCGGCCGCCCCAGACGCCCGGGGTCTGCGTCGGCAGCTGCGACATCTGCGCGCGGAACTCCAGCATCCACTCCGAGGTCTCCGTCCTGACCATGTCCGAGACGTCCTCGCAGAACCGGCGCAGCACGCCGAGGCAGCGCTCGGCCGCCTCGCTCGCGGTGCCCTCGGTCGGGCCGAGCACCTCGCGCACGCACTCCGAGGCCCAGTCGAACTGGAACGCCTCCAGCCGGCGCTGCAGCGCCTGCCCGGTGCTGACGTCCCGCATCCAGCCGCTGGTCAGGCCGAAGCCCCGGTCGGCGCCCAGGCAGGCGCCGGCCAGCAGCAGCAGGACGTAGCCCCAGGCCGCCGCGCCGTGCCAGACATGGGTGAGGTCGATCAGCGGCAGCACCGCGCCGGCCACGCCGAGCAGCGCCGCCAGGTAGCGCAGCGTCCGCGCGCCGAAGCGTTTCCAGCGGCGGTCGCGGGCGTACCAGTCGATCGCCTCGACCGCGCGCTCCTCGGACCAGCGGTAGAGCTCCTCGAGGCGCTCGGCGGGTTCGCCCCAGTCGCCCAGCGGGAACTGCCGGATGCTGAGGTCGCGTCCACTGCTGGTCACCACCGGCTGCGGCTGCGCCGGGGCGGCGCCGACCTGCTCGTCGATCCCAGGGTCCGTGCCCCACGGACTCTCTTCGGGCTGCATTTCAGGCTGGCTCACCGTGGGAACTCCCTGTCCTTCCGGCCCATTGGACCCGATCGTCCCAGGTGCCACTGACACAAGCACTGCCCTCAGCCCTCCTGGTTCCAAGCCACTTCTTACCGCCAAATGGCTGAGCATGGGGCCGTTCCGCTCGGATTCGGACGTGAATTTGTCAACGAAACCGCTGACAGGCACCCCTGCTCCGGCCGACCCGATTCTCACCCGTACGGGTGGGTGGCCCGCTGGAGCGTACCTGACCCGGCCCCGGCCGGGCCCTCGGCGGGCGCCCCGGCGGAGGCCCCGGCGGCAGGCACTAAGCTCACCCCTGTGAAGGTCCTTGTAATCGGCGGCGGTGCCCGCGAACACGCCCTGTGCCGCGCACTCTCCCTCGACACCGATGTCACCGAGCTGCACTGCGCCCCCGGCAACGCCGGGATCGCCCAGACCGCCCGGACCCACCCGGTCGACCCGATGGACGGCGCGGCGGTGGCCGACCTCGCGGTCGCGCTCGGCGCGGAGTTCGTCATCGTCGGCCCGGAGGCCCCGCTGGTCGCGGGCGTGTCCGACGCGGTACGGGCCCGCGGCATCCCGGTCTTCGGCCCGAGCGGCGAGGCCGCCCAGCTGGAGGGCTCCAAGGCCTTCGCCAAGGACGTGATGGCCGCCGCCGGCGTCCCCACCGCGCGCTCCTACCTCTGCACCACCCCGGCCGAGGCCGCCGAGGCGCTGGACGCCTTCGGCGCCCCCTACGTGGTCAAGGACGACGGCCTGGCCGCCGGCAAGGGCGTCGTGGTCACCGCCGACCTGCAGGCCGCGCTGGCCCACGCCGCCTCCTGCGAGCGCGTGATCATCGAGGAGTACCTGGACGGCCCCGAGGTCTCCCTCTTCGCCGTCACCGACGGCGTCACCGTCGTCCCGCTGCAGCCGGCCCAGGACTTCAAGCGCGCCTACGACGACGACGAGGGCCCCAACACCGGCGGCATGGGCGCCTACTCGCCGCTGCCCTGGGCCGACCCCAAGCTGGTCGACGAGGTCATGGAGACCGTGCTCCAGCCCACCGTGGACGAGCTGCGCCGGCGCGGCACCCCCTTCTCCGGACTGCTCTACGCCGGTCTGGCGATGACCACCCGCGGGGTCCGGGTGATCGAGTTCAACGCCCGCTTCGGCGACCCGGAGACCCAGGTCGTGCTGGCCCGGCTGAAGACCCCGCTGAACGGCCTGCTGCACGCCGCCGCCACCGGCCGCCTCGCCGACTTCCCCGACCTGCGCTGGCGCGACGGTGCGGCGGTGACCGTGGTCATCGCCGCCGAGGGGTACCCCGAGTCCCCGCGCAGCGGCGACCCTATCTCCGGCCTGGCCGAGGCGGAGGCCGAGGACGGCACCGCCTACGTCCTGCACGCAGGCACCAGGGCTGACGCGGACGGGACCGTCCTCAGCGCCGGCGGCCGGGTGCTCTCGGTCACCGCCACCGGGCGGGACATCCCGCAGGCCCGTGAGCGCGCCTACGCCGCCACCGCCCGGATCACCCTGAAGGGCGCGCACCACCGCGGCGACATCGCCGCCAAGCTCTGACCCGCCCCGCCCTGAACTGCCCCGCCCTGAGCCACCCCGCTCAGGGCGGACCCACCACCACTCGCCAGGCCCAATCCCCGCCCCATGTCCTATCGGTGACCCCGCCGGAGGCAAGAGGCGCAAGGACCCAACCGTTCGGGTGAAGGGAACCTCATCCGGCTGACGCCCGGCCGCATCGGGTCGTATGGTGCGCAGGACCGAAGCGACTCGGGTGGCCCCTCAGGGTGCTGCCGCCGCGGAGGGGGGAGGCTGCGGTCAGTGGGAATCACTTGTCCGAGTGGTTCCGGACCGTTTCTGGAACGCCAGGGCCGGGCCGCTCGTCGTCATGGTGGACAGGCGGATCCGGCTCCAGTGGAGTCAGTCGAGTCGGTGGTTGGGGGTGACCGAACATGGCCGGAGTCGAAGCGGCACGCGACCGCGCCCAGGCGGTGCTGCGCGTTCGCGGGGCGGCCCTCGCGGTCGCCGCGCTGCCGACGGCCGTCGCTGCGGTCCTGGTCGCGGGCGGTATCACCGGTCGGCTCGGTGCGGCCGGGTCGTCCGACGCCGCCGGCTGGGACGTGGCGCGGTGGGTGGTCTGCGCGATAGCCCTGCTGGTGCTGCTCGCGGCGCTGGCCTTCGGGCTGGTGCTGCGCCGGGTGAAGCTCCCGCAGGTCCCCGCCGTCCTCATCGCCGAGACCGAGGCGCCCGAGCTCTACCGCCTGGTCCGTGACCTCGCCGAGCGGATGGACGTCCCCGCCCCGGCCCGGGTCGCGCTCACCCCGGACTGCGACAGCTGGCTGGAGGACCCCCTGCCGGGGGTCCCGGCCGAGACCGCGCCCGCCGGCGCCCCCCGCGGCCCGTTGGCCGCCGACGCCCTCGGCCGTGACGCCCTCGGCCGCGAGGCGGCCGCGCTGCCCGCGCCGACCCTGGTGGTCGGCTCCCCGTTCATGTGGTGGATGCGGGTCGCCGAGCTGCGCGCCCTGCTCGCCCCGGTGGTGGCCGGCACGGCCTGCTCCGCCGACCCCGACATAGCCGCGGCCCGCCGCTTCGTCCGGGCGCTGGACGCCACCCTGGGCCTCGCCGCGGACCGGGCCGAGCGGCCCGGCTGGCAGCGCCCCTGGTTGGTGCTGCAGGGCCGGGTGGCCCTGCTGCTGCTGCGCCGCTGCCGGGGCCATGCCGCCGAGATGGAGCGCGCCGTCGCCACCTGGGCCTCCGAGCAGGCCAAGCAGGTGGACTACGGGCTGCGGATCGCCGCCCAGGAACAGGTCGGCCTCGCCTACGCGGGCTGGGACCGGCTGCTGACCAGGGTCGCCCTGCCGGCCTGGCGGATCGGCCGCTGGCCCGGACGCCTGGACGCCGGTGTGGTCGCCGCGCTCACCGAGCTCTCCCGCCGCGACCGCCTCGCCGAGGGCTTCGAGACCCGGCTCGGCGAACGCCCCGCCTGCGACCTGCTGGAGGAGCCCGGCCGGATCGACGAGGCCGTCTCCCTGCTCGCCGCCCGGCTGTTCCACGGCGCGGGGGCCGACACCGCGCACTGGTCCCCGGTGGACTGGGCCGACTACCCGGTCGAGGTGGTCGAGCGGATCTGGCGCTCCCAGTCCGACGAGCTCACCGCCCTGCTGGGCCCGGACGACGACGGGGGCGACCGTCCCGGCAGCCGTCCCATCGACCGGCTGCTCGGCCGGCTCCGCGGCGGCCACGCCGAGGAGCTGGCGAGCGCGCTGACCAGCCGTCGGCTGCGGGCCGCCGGGCCGCACCAGCCGGAGTTCCAGCTGCAGCCCCCGCGCACCGGCCGCGACCTGCTCGGCGAGCACCTCACCGCGCTGGTCTGCTCGGCGGCCGTGGAGAGCGGCGCGGCCGAGGCCGGCCTGGACTGGCTGGACGGCCCGGTGCTGCTGGTCGGCGGGGTCCGCCGGACCGATCTGGCCGCCCCGATCGCGCTGGCCGTGGACCACGGCGACGACAAGCCGCTGTGCGCCTGGCTGGACGAGATCGGCATCCCGGTGGAGAAGCCTGTGCGCCTGCCCTGACGTTGACAGGTCGTCAGCACGTACGATGAGTGCACACCTGGGGAGCGGACGACCGCAATCGGTGACGGTCCGTCACCATGTGCGCCACGCACGACCGTAGGACCATGCTGCCGCATCCGGCGACAGCAACAGGCGCAACAGGACACGCAGTCAGGGGGAGCGGAGCGTGAGCGCGGAGCAGATCCGCCGCTGGGAGTCAGGAGCGCTCGCCCACGGCGTCACCGATCCGTTCGGCCAGGGCCCGCTGCCCTGGTTGCGCGGCACGGACCAGTACTTCGACGACACCGGCCTGATGGTCCCCTGGTACGTCGACCTCGGTCAGACCCAGGGCCAGCTGCCCCGGGCCAGGACCCAGCCCGAGGCCGACCAGCGCCCCGCGCTGGGCCGCCCCCGCACCTCGGACGACGTCGGCGGCCAGCTCAAGGGCTTCGCCGCCGCGGCCACCGACCTGGCGGCTCGCTGGACCTGCGGGTCAGCGTCGGCTCGGCCCGGGAGTTCACCGTCGACGTGTACCGGATCGGCCACTACGGCGGTGCCGGCGCCCGCCATGTCGCCGCGAGCCCCCGGGTCTCCGGACTGATCCAGCCGGCCCCGCTGGTGGCCGGGAAGACCGTCTCCTGCCACCACTGGTGGATGTCCTGGCGGCTGCAGATCCCGCTGCACTGGAGCCCCGGCGCCTATGTCGCGGTGCTCACCACCGCCGACCACGGGCACCGCAGCCACATCCCGTTCACGGTCCGCTCCAACAAGGCCGCCGACCTGCTGCTGCTGCTCCCCGACGTGACCTGGCAGGCGTACAACCTGTACCCGGAGGACGGCCGGACCGGCGCCAGCCTCTACCACGCCTGGAACGCCGAGGGCGAGCTGCTGGGCGAGGAGGAGGCCGCGACCACGGTGTCCTTCGACCGCCCGTACGCCGGGGCCGGGCTGCCGCTGCACATCGGCCACGCCTACGACTTCATCCGCTGGGCCGAGCGCTACGGCTACGACCTGGCCTACGCCAACGCCACCGACCTGCACGCCAGCGGGTCCGCCGCGGCCGGCGGCCGGGGCCGGATCGACCCGCAGCACTACCGCGGCCTGGTCTTCCCCGGCCACGACGAGTACTGGTCCGCCCCGATGCGGGACGCGGTCGAGGACGCCAGGGACAGCGGCACCTCGCTGGTCTTCCTCAGCGCCAACACCATGTACTGGCAGGTCGAGCTGGAGCCGGGGGTCAACGGCGAGCCGGACCGGATGCTGACCTGCCGCAAGCGCCAGCACCCGGCGGGCGGCCAGGGCGGCAGCGGGTCGGTGCTGTGGCGCGACCTGGGCCGGCCCGAGCAGCACCTGCTGGGCATCCAGTACGCGGGCCGGGTGCCCGAGCCGGTGCCGATGGTGGTCCACAACACCGACCACTGGCTCTGGGAGGGGACCGGGCTGCGCGACGGCGACCTGATCCCGGGCCTGGTCGCGGGGGAGTCCGACCGCTACTTCCCCCGGGTGGCCCTGCCCGACCACACCGAGCGCACGCTGCTGGCGCACTCCCCCTACCGGGACGCCAGGGGGGCCGCGCAGCACCAGGAGACCTCGCTCTACCGGGCCCCCGGCGGCGCCTATGTCTTCGCCAGCGGCACCTTCGCCTGGTCCCCCGCGCTGGACCGCCCGGGCCACACCGACGAACGGGTCCAACGCGCCACCGCCAACCTCCTGGACCGCATCTGCAAGGTGCACTGAGCATCTGCCGGGTGCACTGAGCAGATCCCCCTCGAAACCTCTGTGAAAGACTCAGGTCGGCCACCCCTACCCCCGAGAACTTTCACTGAGGGACATGTCTTGAGCGGATTCGTCGAGAAGCCCCAGCCGGTCCAGGTGCCCGGTCTGGTCCATCTGCACACCGGCAAGGTTCGTGACCTGTACCGGAACGACACGGGTGAGCTGGTCATGGTCGCCAGCGACCGGACCTCCGCCTTCGACTGGGTGCTGCCCACGGTGATCCCGGACAAGGGCCGCATCCTCACCCAGCTCTCGCTGTGGTGGTTCGACAAGCTGGCCGACCTGGTCCCCAACCATGTGATCTCGACCGACGTCCCGGACGGGGCGCCGGAGGACTGGGCCGGGCGCACCCTGGTCTGCCGCAACCTGGAGATGCTCCCGGTCGAGTGCGTGGCCCGCGGCTACCTCACCGGATCGGGCCTGGTGGAGTACGACCAGCACCGGACGGTCTGCGGCATCGCCCTTCCCGAGGGCCTGGTCGACGGCTCGGAGCTGCCCGCCCCGATCTTCACCCCGGCGCTGAAGGCCGAGGTCGGCGACCACGACGAGAACGTCCCCTACGAGGAGATCGCCCGCCGGATCGGCGCCGAGACCGCCACCCAGCTGCGGCAGACCACCCTGGCCGTCTACGGGCGCGCCCGTGACATCGCCCGGGACCGGGGGATCATCCTGGCCGACACCAAGTTCGAGTTCGGCCTCGCCGACGGTGAGCTGATCATCGGTGACGAGGTGCTGACCCCGGACTCGTCCCGCTTCTGGCCGGCCGACGAGTGGGAGCCGGGCCGGGCCCAGAACTCCTTCGACAAGCAGTTCATCCGCGACTATCTGGCCTCCCCGGCCTCCGGCTGGGACCGGCACTCGGAGGAGCCGCCACCGGCGCTCCCGGAGGAGATCATCAGCCAGAGCAGGGCCAAGTACGTCGAGGCCTTTGAGCGCCTCACCGGCCAGAACTGGGCCTGACCCGGCCGGTCGGGCCCCCGCCGCGGGGGCCCGACCGCGAGAAGGCACCCCGGAAAACACTTGAGGGCCGACTCTTTCGAGTCGGCCCTCAAACGATGGAGCGGATGACGGGATTCGAACCCGCGACCCTCACCTTGGCAAGGTGATGCTCTACCACTGAGCCACATCCGCATGGCGTTCGCCGTGTTCCGGCGAGAACTACTCTACCTGATCCGCAACCTGGCCTGCGCCAGCATTTCGGACGGTACGAGTCGAGCAGGTGACAGGGATTGCACACTGTGCCTCTCCCCTGGAAGGGAGCGCTCTACTACTGAGCTACACCTGCGAGCCCACCCCGTTGACCTGGGCCTTTCGGCTTCCGTCTCCGGCGTGTTCCGCTGAAGAGAACACTAGCCCATGGATCGGGACCGATCCACGAGGGTGGGTGATTAGAGAGCAATGGTCATGAAAGTCCGGTTTGCCCCACGGAACGTCAGCTCGCCTCGGCGAACGCCTCGTAGACGTGCTTCGGCAGTCGGCCCCGGGCCGGCAGGTCGATGCCGCGGGACTGCGCCCAGGCGCGGACGGTCGCCGGGTCCGGGGCGATCTCGGTCCGGCGCAGTGCCTTGCCGCCACGGCCCTGCTTGCGGCCGGCCGCCACATAGGGAGCGAGCGCTTCGCGCAGTTTTCCCGCGTTTTGGGCCGACAGGTCGATCTCGTACGACTTCCCGTCCACGGCGAAGTGGACGGTTTCCTCGGCCGTCCCACCGTCGATGTCGTCGGAGAGAGTTACCACTACGCGCTGAGCCATGGAAGCCAATCCTCATCGGATTTCGCCGAGGCCGTAGCAGCAGCTGAAACCCGCAGGTCGCAGGTACATTTTGGGCGTTCGCGAGAGTGCGGACGCCACGTGTTGTGCCGGGCGCGGGGTGTGCCCGCTGCCGGTGCCCGCCATTCTGCCCCTAAAGTGCTCCAAAATCGAAGAGGTAACTTTTTCTGTCTGCTATTCCGTGTCGGTTCGAGACCTCGCCGACACCTGGGGGAAACCTTCACAATGCGGAGAATGAGGCAAATTCCGGCATGATTTACGCCGGTACTCGGCGGCGCCCAGTTGTGTGAACCTCCGCACGTCACCCCGGTTCTACGCGCGTTGCACAGTGGGATCATCCAGGAGCCCTCCGTTCCCCCAGTAGAGTGGGGACTCCCCCCGCACCACACCTCACCGGGAGTACCCGTGGCACGCGTCGTTGTCGACGTCATGCTCAAGCCGGAGATCCTCGACCCCCAGGGCCAGGCGGTGCAGCGCGCGCTGCCGCGCCTCGGCTTCGCCGGGATCGCGGACGTCCGCCAGGGCAAGCGCTTCGAGCTGGAGCTGGAGGGGCCCGTCGACGACGCCGCCCTGGCCCGCATCCGCGAAGCCGCCGAGACCTTTCTCGCCAACACCGTCATCGAGGACTTCACCGTGAGGGTGGAGGAGCCCCAGTCCTCGGGTGATGCCGCGTGACCGCTCGGATCGGCGTCGTCACCTTCCCCGGCTCCCTGGACGACCGCGACGCCCAGCGCGCCGTGCGCCTGGCCGGCGCCGAGCCGGTCGCGCTGTGGCACCGCGACAAGGACCTGCACCAGGTCGACGCCGTGGTGCTGCCCGGCGGGTTCTCCTACGGCGACTACCTGCGGGCCGGTGCGATCTCCCGGTTCTCGCCGGTGATGGAGTCGGTCATCGAGCAGGCCAAGGGCGGCATGCCGGTGCTCGGCATCTGCAACGGCTTCCAGGTGCTGACCGAGTCCCACCTGCTGCCGGGCGCCATGCTCCGCAACAACCACCTGCACTTCATCTGCCGGGACCAGAAGCTGCGGGTCGAGAACGCCGACACCGCCTGGACCGCCGACTACACGGCCGGCCAGGAGATCAGCGTCCCGCTGAAGAACGTGGACGGCCGCTACACCGCGGACCGGCGCACCATCGAGGCGCTGGAGGCCGAGGGCCGGGTGGCCTTCCGCTACCTGGACGTCAACCCCAACGGGTCGATCAACGACATCGCCGGGATCACCAACGCGGCCGGCAATGTCGTCGGCCTGATGCCGCACCCCGAGCACGCGGTCGAGCCGCTGATCGGCACCGGCGGCACGGACGGTCTCGGCTTCTTCACCTCGATCCTGAAGCGACTGGTGAGCGCCTGATGACTCTCGACACCGTCAAGCACGCGACCGGGACCCCGGACGCCCCGCTGCCCTGGGCCGCGCTCGGCCTCAAGGCCGAGGAGTACGCCCAGATCCGCGAGATCCTGGGCCGCCGCCCCACCGGGGCCGAGCTGGCCATGTACTCGGTGATGTGGTCGGAGCACTGCTCGTACAAGTCGAGCAAGGTGCACCTCAAGCAGTTCGGCGACAAGAAGCCCGAGACGGAAGCCATGCTCGTCGGCATCGGCGAGAACGCCGGTGTGGTCGACGTCGGCCAGGGCTACGCGGTCACCTTCAAGATCGAGTCGCACAACCACCCGTCCTACATCGAGCCCTACCAGGGCGCGGCCACCGGGATCGGCGGCATCGTCCGCGACATCCTGGCCATGGGCGCCCGCCCGGTCGCGGTGATGGACCCGCTGCGCTTCGGCGCGCCGGACCACCCCGACACCCGCCGGGTGCTGCCCGGGATCGTCGCGGGCATCGGCGGCTACGGCAACTGCCTGGGCCTGCCCAACATCGGCGGCGAGGTCGTCTTCGACCCCTGCTACCAGGGCAACCCGCTGGTCAACGCGCTCTGCGTGGGCGTGATGAAGCACGAGGACATCCACCTCGCGCAGGCCTTCGGCCCCGGCAACAAGGTCGTCCTGTACGGGGCCCGCACCGGCGGCGACGGCATCGGCGGCGCCTCGATCCTGGCCTCGGAGACCTTCGACGCGACCAAGCCGTCCAAGCGTCCCGCGGTCCAGGTCGGCGACCCGTTCCAGGAGAAGCTGCTGATCGAGTGCACCCTGGAGATCTTCAAGGAGAAGCTGGTCTCCGGCATCCAGGACTTCGGTGCGGCCGGCCTGTCCTGCGCCACCAGCGAGCTGGCCTCGGCCGGTTCCGGCGGCATGCGGGTCCACCTCGAGGACGTGCCGCTGCGCGACAACACGCTCACTCCTGAGGAGATCCTCATGAGCGAGTCGCAGGAGCGCATGTGCGCCATCGTCGAGCCCGGCAACGTCGCCCGCTTCCTGGAGATCTGCGAGAAGTGGGACGTGATCGCCACCGTCATCGGTGAGGTCACCGAGGGCGAGCGGCTGGAGATCTTCTGGCACGGCGAGCAGATCGTGGACGTGCCGCCGCGCAGCGTCGCCCACGACGGCCCGGTGCTCAACCGCCCCTACGCCCGCCCGTCCTGGCAGGACGCGCTGCAGGCCGACGCCCCCACCGCGGAGCGGCTGAAGCGGCCCGCGAGCGGCGACGAGCTGCGCGCGGCCGTGCTGCAGCTGGTCGGCTCGCCGAACCAGGCCGACAAGTCCTGGATCACCTCGCAGTACGACCGCTTCGTGCTCGGCAACACGGTTCTCGCCACCCCCGAGGACTCCGGCATGATCCGGGTCGACGAGGACACCGACCTCGGCGTGGCCATCGCCACTGACGGCAACGGCCGCTTCGCCAAGCTGGACCCGTACACCGGCGCGCAACTGGCCCTGGCCGAGGCGTACCGCAATGTCGCCGCGACCGGCGCCAAGCCGCTGGCGGTCTCCGACTGCCTCAACTTCGGCTCCCCCGAGGACCCGGACGTGATGTGGCAGTTCGCCGAGGCCACCCGTGGTCTCGCGGACGCCTGCCTGGTCCTGGGCACCCCGGTCACCGGCGGCAATGTCTCGCTCTACAACCAGACCGGGACGGTCGCCATCCACCCGACCCCGGTGGTCGCGGTGCTCGGCGTCATCGACGACGTCAACCGCCGGACGCCGATGGCCTTCGCGGAGGAGGGCCAGCTGGTCTACCTGCTCGGTGACACCGCGGACGAGCTGGGCGGCTCGGCCTGGACCCAGGTCGCGCACGACCACCTCGGCGGCCTGCCGCCCAGGCTGGACCTGGAGCGGGAGCGGCTGCTGGCCGAGATCCTGATCTCCGGCTCCCGCGACGGCATGGTCGACGCGGCGCACGACCTCTCCGACGGCGGCCTGATCCAGGCGCTGACCGAGAGCTGCCTGCGCGGCGGCCAGGGCGCCAGGATCGTCGTCCCGGACGGTCTCGACCCGTTTGTGTTCCTCTTCAGCGAGTCGGCCGGGCGGGCGATCGTGGCCGTCCCGCGCAGCGAGGAGCTCCGCTTCACCGAGATGTGCGGGGTCCGCGGCCTCCCGGCCACCCGGATCGGGGTGCTGGACGGCGCGGTGATCGAGATCCAGGGCCAGTTCACGCTGTCCCTGGACGAGCTCCGCGAGGCGCACACCGGCGTCATCGAGGCCCTGATCGGCTGACCCTGACCCACCGTCACCACGCGTCACCCGTATCACCCGCTGCCCCCGACGGCCTCCCCGGCCGGTCGGGGGCGGCGGTGCTTGCGGTAGTTTCCGGGGCATGACCGACGACGCCCTCGCCCTGTTCCAGGAGCACCGCCCGGTGCTCTTCGGCATCGCCTACCGGATGCTCAGCAGCGCCGCCGACGCGGAGGACATCCTCCAGGACGCCTGGCTCAACTGGAGCAGGGTCGACCTGGCCGGCGTCGCCGAGCCCCGCGCCTACCTGGCCCGCACGGTCACCAACCTGTCGCTGAACCGCCTCGGCTCGGCCGCCGTCCGGCGCGAGGCCTATGTCGGCACCTGGCTGCCGGAGCCGCTGGTGACCGTCCCGGACGCGGGCGGGGAGGTGGAGCTGGCCGAGGACGTCTCACTGGCCGTGCTGGTGGTCCTGGAGGCGCTCTCGCCGCTGGAGCGGGCGGTCTTCGTGCTCAAGGAGGTCTTCGGCTTCGCCTACGCCGAGATCGCCGGGATGCTGGACCGCACCGAGGTGTCGGTGCGTCAGGTCGGCAGCCGGGCCCGGGCCCACGTCCACGCCGGGCGGCCCCGGTACGAGGCCCCGCCGGAGCTGCGCCGCCAGGTCACCGACGAGTTCCTGGCGGCCTGCGTCGGCGGCGACCTGAACCGGATGATGGAGATGCTCGCGCCGGACGTGACGCTGTGGTCCGACGGCGGCGGCAAGGTCAAGGCCGCGCTGCGGCCGATCAGCGGGGCGGACAAGGCGGCCCGCTGGATCCTCGGCATCGTCGAGCGCAGGATTCCCGACTTCGGCATCCACCACGTCGACATCAACGGTCAGCCGGGGCTGCTGTTCAGCTCGGGCGAGACCACCGACTCGGTGATGGTGCTGGAGCTGGACGACCGGACCGGGATCACCGGCATCCGGCTGGTCCGCAACCCCGACAAGCTCGGACACGTCACCGTGCCGAAGGCCTGACTCCGTTCAGCGCCGCCCGTGCAGCCGGGAGACCGCCACGCCGGCCAGGCACAGCGCGCCGCCGCCGAGGGCCACCGCGGTCGGGACCTCGCCGAGGATCAGCCAGCCCAGCAGGATCGAGATCGGCGGCACCAGGTAGGTGGTCACGCCCAGCCGGCCGGCGCTGGTCCGGGCCAGCGCGTAGGCCCAGGTGGTGAAGGCGACCGCGGTCGGCAGCGCGCCCAGGTAGAGCGCCCAGAGCAGCGGCGACGCACTGGCGTGCGAGGTCTCCCGGACCAGGGCGGGCGCGAACGGCAGGCAGGCGACCGCGCCGACGGTGCAGGCCAGCCAGGTCACCTGGAGCGCCGAGACCCGGGTCAGCAGCGGCTTCTGGATCACCACCGCGCAGGCGTACGCCAGCGCCGCGACGAAGCAGAGCAGCGCGGCCCAGCCCATTGAGGAGCCGCCGCCCTTGGCCGAGGAGAAGCCGATCACCACCAGGCCGCCGAAGGAGAGCACGATTCCGGCCATCAGCGGCCTGGGGAAGCCCTCTCGCAGCACCACCCCGGCGATCAGCGCCATCAGCACCGGGCCCACCCCGATCAGCATCGCCGCCGTCCCCGCGTCCACCAGCCGCTCGGCGGCGTTCAGGCCCACGTTGTAGAGGCCGAACCAGAGCACCCCGCAGGCGGCGATCTTGGGCAGGTCCCGGCGGGCCGGGAACGGCTCGCGCCGGAGCGCGACGAAGCCGCCGAGCACCACGCTGCCGATCAGCAGCCGGGCCAGGGCCAGCGGCCCCGGCTGCAGCGCGTGCCCGGCGGCCCTGATGCCGACGAAGGCGGAGGCCCACAGCAGCACGGTGACCCCGGCGGCGGCGGAGGCGAGCAGGGTCTGCGAACGGACGGGCGTGGCGGCGGGCGGGGACGGGGCAAGGACGGGTTCGGCGCTCATGACAGCAGCGTCGCTGGCCTTATGTCCTGGCGACAAGCGAGATTCGTGCCTACTGTCGCTCACATGCCGCCAGCCACCCGCACCCCCCGGGCCCGTACCTACGACCCGGGCCGGACCCGCACCGCCCTCGCTGCCCAGGCGGAGGTGCTCCGCACCGCCGTCCACACCCTGTGCACGGACCCGGCCGCGGAGGCGCTGCTGGCCGCGCCGACCCGGCTGGGCGCCTGGCGGGTGCGGGAGCTGGTCGCGCACCTGGGCACGGTCTTCGACGCGGTGTCCCGCAAGGCCGGTCTGGACGGCGGGGCCGGGGAGCCGCTGACCCTCACCGGCTGGGCCACCGCGACCAGGACCCAGGCCGCGGACATCGCCGCCGTCGCCGCCGGGGAGGCCGCCGCCGACCAGCGGTTCGGCGGTACTCCGGACCAGGTGGCGGCCGCGGTCGACGCCGCCGTCGACGGGATGCTGAGGACCCTGGCCGACGCCCCGGACTTCGCGCCCGGGCTGCGCGTCCCGACCCGCTTCGGCCCGATGCTGTTCACCGACTACCTGGTCACCCGGGTGCTGGAGACCGTGGTGCACGGCGACGACCTGGCCGCGGCGCTGGGGACCGAGCTGCCGCACGACCGGCAGGCCCTGGCGGCGACCACCCGGCTGCTGGCCGACACCCTCGCCGCGCAGGCCCCCGGCGGCTCGGTGGAGCTGCGGATCCCGCCGTTCGCGGTGGTCCAGTGCGTCGCCGGGCCCCGGCACACCCGGGGGACGCCGCCCAATGTGGTGGAGACCGCCCCGCTGGTGTGGATCCGGCTGGCGACCGGCCGCCGGAGCTGGGCCCAGGCGCTGGACGTGGCGGAACTCACGGCCAGCGGTGAGCGCAGCGATCTCTCGCCGCTACTCCCGGTGATGGGCTGACCGGATCCGACGCTGGTCTACGCGCGTCCGGTCCGGCCGCGGTGACCTGCGGCTCGTCGCCCATTCGGCTCCCGGTGCCGGACTGCCCTAGACTCGGTACCGTGCCACGCGGTGACGGACGACTCAGCCATGACCTCCTTCCCGGCGAGAAGGGCCCCCAGGACGCCTGCGGTGTCTTCGGTGTCTGGGCCCCCGGCGAAGAGGTCGCCAAGCTCTCCTATTTCGGGCTGTATGCCCTGCAGCACCGCGGACAGGAGTCCGCGGGCATCGCAGTGAGCAACGGCTCGCAGATCCTGGTCTACAAGGACATGGGCCTGGTCTCCCAGGTCTTCGACGAGACCTCCCTCGGCTCCCTGCTCGGCCACATCGCCGTCGGGCACTGCCGCTACTCGACCACCGGCTCCTCGGTGTGGGAGAACGCCCAGCCGACCTTCCGGGCCACCGCCCGCGGCTCGCTGGCGCTCGGCCACAACGGCAACCTGGTGAACACGGCCGAGCTGGCCGAGATGGTCGCCGAGCTGCCGGGCGAGCTGCACGTCTCCCGCTCCGGCCGCTCCGCGGTCACCAATGACACCGACCTGGTGACGGCCCTGCTGGCCGGCTACCCGGACCTGTCGATCGAGGAGACCGCCCGGCTGATCCTGCCCAAGGTCAAGGGCGCCTTCTCGCTGGTCTTCATGGACGAGCAGACCCTCTACGCGGCCCGCGACCCGCAGGGCATCCGCCCGCTGGTGCTGGGCCGGCTGGAGCGCGGCTGGGTGGTCGCCTCGGAGACCGCGGCGCTGGACATCGTCGGCGCCTCCTTCATCCGCGAGGTCGAGCCCGGCGAGCTGATCGCCGTGGACGAGAACGGCCTGCGCACCTCCCGCTTCGCCGAGGCCAAGCCCAAGGGCTGCGTCTTCGAGTACGTCTACCTGGCCCGCCCGGACACCACCATCGCCGGGCGGAACGTGCACCTCTCCCGGGTGGAGATGGGCCGCCGGCTGGCCAAGGAGGCCCCGGCCGAGGCCGATCTGGTGATAGCGACACCGGAGTCGGGCACCCCGGCCGCGATCGGCTACGCCGAGGCCAGCGGGATCCCCTACGGCTCGGGCCTGGTGAAGAACGCCTACGTCGGCCGTACCTTCATCCAGCCCAACCAGACCATCCGGCAGCTGGGCATCCGGCTGAAGCTGAACCCGCTCAAGGACGTCATCCGAGGCAAGCGGCTGGTCGTGGTGGACGACTCGATCGTCCGCGGCAACACCCAGCGCGCGCTGGTCCGGATGCTCCGCGAGGCCGGCGCCGCCGAGGTCCACATCCGGATCTCCTCGCCGCCGATCAAGTGGCCCTGCTTCTTCGGGATCGACTTCGCCACCCGCGCCGAGCTGATCGCCAACGGCCTGTCGGTCGAGGAGATCGGCGCCTCGCTGGGCGCGGACTCGCTGGCCTTCATCAGCACCGAGGGCATGGTCGAAGCGACCGACCAGCCCCAGGAGCGGCTCTGCACCGCCTGCTTCACCGGCGAGTACCCGATGGAGCTGCCGGACCCGGAGCTGCTCGGCAAGTACCTGCTGGAGGCCGAGATCGCCTCGGCCGGGAAGCCCCCGGCGACCCGCAGCAACGCGGCCAAGCACCGCTCCGACGCCGACGGCGTGCAGTCCATGGTCGGCGGCATCGGCGCCTCCGACGCGCTGCGCCGCCCGTAGTTCAGTCTTCAGTTGTGACAAACCCTGAGAGGGCCGTTCCCGTGAGCGACCAGACCACTCCCACCGGAGCCACCTACGCCGCGGCAGGCGTCTCGATCGAGGCGGGGGACCTCGCCGTCGAGCTGATGAAGCAGTGGGTCCGCAAGGCCACCCGGCCCGAGGTGGTCGGCGGCATCGGCGGCTTCGCCGGGCTGTTCGACGCCAGCGCGCTGAAGCGGTACGAGCGGCCGCTTCTGGCCTCGGCGACCGACGGGGTGGGCACCAAGGTGGCCATCGCGGCCGCCCTGGACAAGCACGACACCATCGGCCACGACCTGGTCGGCATGGTCGTGGACGACCTGGTGGTCTGCGGCGCCGAGCCGCTGTTCATGACCGACTACATCTGCGTCGGCAAGGTCCACCCGGAGCGGGTGGCCCAGATCGTCAAGGGCATCGCCGAGGGCTGCGTGCTGGCCGGCTGCGCCCTGGTCGGCGGCGAGACCGCCGAGCACCCCGGGCTGCTCGGCCCGGACGAGTACGACGTGGCCGGCGCGGGCACCGGCGTGGTCGAGGCCGACGCGCTGCTCGGCCCGGAGCGGGTACGGGCCGGCGACGTGGTGATCGCCATGGCCGCGTCCGGACTGCACTCCAACGGCTACTCGCTGGTCCGCCATGTGCTGCTGAACGAGGCCGGCTGGAAGCTGGACCGCCAGGTCGAGGAGTTCGGCCGGACCCTCGGCGAGGAGCTGCTGGAGCCGACCAGGATCTACTCCCTGGACTGCCTGGCGCTGACCCGGGCCACCGAGGTCCACGCCTTCTCCCACGTCACCGGCGGCGGCCTGGCGGCCAACCTGGCCCGGGTGGTCCCCGCGGGCCTGCACGCCCGGCTCGACCGGGGCACCTGGACCCCGCTTCCGATCTTCCAGACCGTGGCCGAGGTCGGCCGGATGCAGACCCTGGAGATCGAGAAGACCCTGAACATGGGCATCGGCATGGTCGCCGTGGTCCCGCCGGAGTCCGTGGACGCGGTGCTGGCGATCCTGGCCGACCGCGACGTCGAGGCCTGGCTGCTCGGCGACATCGTCGACCGCACGGGCGACTGGAACAACGGCGGCGCAGCCCTGTACGGGACGTACGCCGAGTAGGACAGTGTCCGGTACGGGGGCGCGGCCGAGGACGGCGGCGCCTCCGTCCAGTGCTGCCCCTCCCCGCAGCGGGCGGAACGCCGAATGGCCGACCCGGGCGGACCCGGATCGGCTATCGGCTGGAACAGAAGAGGTCAGGCGTGTTTGCGCTCGTCCTCTTCGTCGTCGTCCTCGCCGTTGTACAGCTGTGCGTACAAGGCGTACGGATCGTCGTCGTCATCCTCATCGTCCACGACGGGCTCCGGAGTGACCGGTTCCCTCGATGGCGATGCGCCCAGCTCGTTGGCCAGGCGTGACGGGTCGAAACCCACGTCGCCGTACTTCAGCTGGCGGGCGACCTTTGTCTGCTTGGCCTTGGCCCGGCCGCGCCCCATGGCTCGACCCCCTCAACGACGGGGCTCATGGCCCCGAGTCTTGACACGCGTTCATGATGAGGAACGACCCCTCGCCGGAGTGAGAGGGTCGGTCCTTAGAGCAATAACGGTACCTGCTTACAGCGCCGTACGGTACGCCGCCCGTACGAGATGCTGCACCCTGACCCCCGTTGTAACCATATCGATGCAGGTCACAGGGGATATAAGTGGTTTCGCAGGAGTCGTCCCGGAGCGCCGGAAGGGGCCGCCCCGGGACCATTGTCCCCCTTCCGGGGAGCTGGTATCGCCCGGATGGGTGCATCAGGTGAGAATGCGGTTCTTGTCGCCCGGCTACCGGCGGCGGCCTCCGGGCAGCAGGATCGAGCGGAGCCGGCCGACGTCGGCCATCCGGCGCTCGGCGAGCCGGTCGGCGGCGACCGCCGGGGGCACCCCGTCGGCCTGGGCCCTGGCGAAGATCTCCAGGGTGGTGTCGAAGATCTTCGCTGCCTTGGCCCTGGCCCGCTCGAAGACGAAGCCGTCGATCTCGTCGGCGACCTGGATCACTCCGCCGGCGTTGACCACGTAGTCGGGCGCGTAGAGGATCCCGCGGTCGGCGAGGTCCTTCTCCACACCGGGGTGCTCCAACTGGTTGTTGGCGGCGCCGCAGACGACGGTGGCGGTCAGGGCCGGGACGGTGCGGTCGTTCAGGGCGCCGCCGAGGGCGCAGGGGGCGTAGACGTCCAGCTCGGCGCGGATCAGCGCCTCGGCGTCGGCGACCACCTCGATCTCCACGCCGTGGTGGGCGGCCAGCACCCGGTCCACGGCCTCCGGGCGGACGTCGGTGACCACGACCCGGGCGCCCTCCTCAACCAGGTGCTCGACCAGGTAGTGGCCGACCTTGCCGATGCCGGCCACGCCGACCCGGCGCCCGGCCAGGCTGGGGGCGCCCCACTGGTGCTGGGCCGAGGCGCGCATGGCCTGGAACACGCCGAAGGCGGTCAGCACCGAGGAGTCCCCGGCGCCGCCGTGCTCGGGGGAGCGGCCGGTGACGTAGTCGCACTCGCGGGCGATGACGTCCATGTCGGCCACGTAGGTGCCGACGTCGCAGGCGGTGACGTAGCGCCCGCCCAGGGACTGGACGAAGCGGCCGTAGGCGCGGAGCAGCGCCTCGGTCTTGACGGTGGCCGGATCGCCGATGATCACGGCCTTGCCGCCGCCGAGGTCGAGCCCGGCCAGGGCGTTCTTGTAGGACATCCCGCGCGCCAGGTTCAGCGCGTCCTGCACGGCCTCCTCCTCGGAGGCGTACGGGTGGAAGCGGGTGCCGCCCAGGGCCGGGCCCAGGGCGGTGGAGTGGATGGCGATGACGGCCTTCAGGCCGCTGTCGCGGTCGTGGCAGAGGACGACCTGCTCGTGGCTGTCGCCCGGTGCTGCTGCTGACTCCGAGGCAAAGATCCGGCGCAGTACGCCGGAGTGCTCACTGACATCGGTCACGGTGGTGACTCCATTGTCGACTCGCGCCCGCTGCTGTGGTGCGGACGTTGTCCCTGAAGCCTAGGACTTACCGCTGCCCCCGGTGCGGAGCTGCGGCTTCCGGGCCGCGCGGGGGGCCCTCCGTGCGACGATGCGGGACGTGCCTACCTTGCGGACCTCGGTGCGTCCTCCCTACGCCGCCTACTTGCGTGTGTACGAGCCGCTGGCTGCCTTCCGGGAGCCCGAGCGCTCGTACTGGCAGGGCTACGCCGCCGAGCGGCGCGGGCCGGGCGCGGTGGCCGCTCCGACGGCCCTGGAGGAGGCCAGGCAGCGGCTGGCGGACCTGATCGCGGTCCCCCCGGTCGCCGTCCCCGAGCAGGAGAGCAGGGACGCCTTCGTGCACGAGGCGGACGGGGTGACCTACCTCTGCCCCTGGCGCACCCGGCTGCGCAGCTGGATGGCGCTGGAGCAGCTCCAGGAGCTGCTGCCGCCGACGCTGCTGGACGCGGTGGTGCCGTCGGTGGTCCGGGAGCAGGCGGAGGCCGACTGGGACCGCTGGCGGGCGCAGAACCCGGACGGGCGGCCGTGGATCCTGACCACCACCTGGAACGTGCCGATGCGCTGGTTCCTGCTGTTCGGACCGGAGGACCGGGAGTTCGCCCCGTCCCGCTGGGAGCAGGACGAGCCCGCGGAGCCGGCCGGGTCCGGGTCCGGGGGCGCTGACGGCCCGGAGGGGGCCGATGGGCCCGCGACCGGCGCTGCCGGACCGGAGGCGGGTGCTGAGGGGCAGTCAGGGGGCGTGAAGCGGCGCATCGCGCCGGTGCTGCGCTACCGCACGCCCATGGCGCAGGCCCGGCGACGGGTCGCCCGCGGCTACCGGGTGCTGCGCGAGGCGCTGGACGAGGGCCCGATGGTCTCCGGGGTGGAGGAGGTCGGCCGCTGGCTGGAGGAGTTCCACCCGCGCTCGCTGGTGGAGCTGGACTACGGCGGCCTGGTGCACGCGATCCCGGAGGAGGGCCTGGCCGGGGACGCATCGGTGCAGGACGTCGCCGACGGGATCGCCGCCCTGCGCGAGGGCGACGGGGCCGGCGCGGGGCGCTCGTACCGGGCGGTCACCGAGCGCTGGCGGCTGGTCCAGGAGCTGCAGTACGCGAACTGACGTCCGCTCCGCCGGGCCGGGCCGTCACGGGGCCGCGGGCCGGATCCGGGCTGTCGCCGCGGTGGCGGGGTTCCGCCACGACAGATCGCGCCAGCTATGGACCAGACCAGTGGTGAACCCCCATGGCATTCTTCCCTCATACGTCACACCAGGGCTTATCTCCCTCCCACATGGGACCAACGTCCTGGATCGGGTCAATACCCCACGAACGTGACGTGACTCACCGTTGACGCGAAGTGCCCTCAGGGTGTCAAAATAGGACAACCAGCCTCACCGTAGCTTGTCGTGCACAGCACGATGGTCTACGGGAGATCGAGAGACTTCGCGGGGGATGCGGGGGGTCTGGTTCATGTCATGACTGATCGTCACGATCCTGTGACTGTCCGCTATGGCATGGTCCATGTCCATCCGTCGAGCTTGAGCCCCGAGGGGCTGAATCCGACGGTTTGGCCGTTAGCACTGGACGGATGGTGTAGTTGTAGTGCCGAAGGCAAGCCGTTCGTCCGATTACCGACTCGGTAGGCGTGCGCCATTTCGGGCATCGCAGACCAAGGTGCAGAATTTGAAGGAAAGAACCGCGTTGGTTCGGTTCTCCCGAGGAGGCCGCTCATGACCGCTCGTACACCTGACGCCGAACCCTTGCTCACGCCGGCTGAGGTTGCCACCATGTTCCGCGTTGACCCTAAGACGGTCACTCGCTGGGCCAAGGCCGGCAAGCTCACGTCGATCCGGACGCTGGGTGGACATCGTCGTTACCGCGAGGCCGAGGTACGTGCCCTGCTTGCAGGCATCCCTCAGCAGCGCAGCGAAGCCTGAGGGGCTTCGCATCACCGTAGTAACCCCTTTTGTTTCTGCATCGGCACGCAGAAATAGAGGATCTTGAAAAGCAGTCAGCCGCACCGAACTCCGCCGGGTTCGGTGCGGCTTTCTGTGTTGTGGGGAGTTGCGGAACAGGGCCGGGCAATGCCCCTGACCAGGGTGCAATTGCATATATAAAATGGATGCCTGGCGGGAGGCCGCCAAGGTGAGGGAGTCTCAAGAAAAGGTAAGTGACGCGTGTCACATGGCCGCCCTGGACGCTGACGGGTGGTCAGCACAAACAGAGCAGCCCGAATCCGGAAGGATTCGGGCTGCTCGACTGCGACCTCGACGGGACTTGAACCCGCGATCTCCACCTTGACAGGGTGGCGAGATAACCAACTTCTCCACGAGGCCAGGCTGTGCTGACTCGTGAGACTGTACTGCATCCTCCGGGCCGAGGTCTAACCGCCGGACGACGCCCCCAGCAGGCTTCCGGCCAGGTAGGTGACCCCCATGGCCACCGCGCCGCCGGCCATGTTGCGCAGCACTGCGGCCCGGACCGGGGCCCGCCCCAGCCGGGCGCTGATCCAGCCGCACAGCGCCAGCGCCACTAGCACCGTGCCCACGGTCAGGTACAAGCCGGACCGGGGCCGGCGGCAGCACGATGGCGAGCAGCGGCAGCAGCGCGCCCACGGTGAAGGAGACCAGGCTGGCCCAGGCGGCGTGCCAGGGGTTGGTGAGCTCGTCCGGGTCGATGCCCAGCTCGGTCTCGGCGTGGGCGCCCAGCGCGTCGAACGCGGTCAGCTGCACGGCGACCTCGTGCGCCAGTTCGGCGCTGAGCCCCTTGTCCCGGTAGAGCCCGGCCAGTTCTTCCAGCTCGGCCTCCGGGGTGTTCCGCAGTTCGCGGCGCTCCAGGTCCAGGGCGGCCTGCTCGGAGTCGCGCTGGGTGCTGACCGAGACGTACTCGCCGGCCGCCATCGACAGCGATCCGGCCAGCAGTCCGGCCAGCCCGGCGGTGAGCAGGGTCTGGGTGTCGTTGGTGGCCCCGGCGACGCCCAGCACGATGCCGGCCGTGGACACCACTCCGTCGTTGGCGCCGAGGACTCCGGCGCGGAGCCAGTTCAGCCTGCTGCCGAGGCCCTCGTGGTGCGGCTCGGCCGGCGCGGTCACATCTGTGGTCACCCCCGGAGTCTGCCGGTTCGGTCAAGGGGGCGTCGGCTGACACCCCGTACGCTCGGTCGCCGGGGCGGTCTGGCTGTCGGGAGGGGTGTGCGGATGGGCGTGCTGCGGGAGGTCGCGGCGCTGGGGCCGTTCTTCGGCTTCGAGACGCATCCGGCGCGGGCGCCCCTGACCGGGGCCTGGCGGCCGATGGCCGAGCTGGTCCAGGACCCGGCCGTGCTGCGGGACCGGGCCGAGGCGGTACGGACCTACCTGGCGGCCGGCGGCGGACGCCCCGCCGGAGCGCTGGAATTGCGCGTGGGCGCCTCGGTGGCGCAGCTGGGCCTGGTGGCGCGGCTGCTGTCGCCCGCCCTCGGCTTCGCGGCCCTGCACGGCCGCCCGCTGGTGGTCGGCCTGGACCGACTGCGCTGGCAGCCGCTGCTCGGCGGCGGGTTCCCGCTCTCGCTGCCGGAGGAGGCCGTCCAGGCGGCGCTGGAGCTGCCGCAGGCGGATCCGCGAGAGCTCGGCGGGCTGCTGGGCCAGGGGCTGCTGGACGGCCCGGTACGGGCCCTGGTGGAGGCGGCGGCGGAGCTGTCGGTCTCCCGGCAGGTGCTCTGGGGCAATGTCGCCTCCGCGGTCAACGGCGCCGCCTCGGCGCTGGCCGCGACCGCGCCGGGCCCGGTCGCGGCCGGGGGGCGGGCGCTGGCGGCGGCGCTGCTGGAGCAGCCCGCGCTGCGCGGCGCGAGCACCGGCGCGCAGCCGGGCCCCGGTGCGCCCGGCGGCTTCCGGCGCCGCAGCTGCTGCCTGATCTACCGGGCGGCCCCGACCGGGGTCGGAGCCGGGGCGGCTCTCTGCGGCGACTGCGTCCTCGCCGAAGTTGCCGGAAGTATCCGCACATAGCGTGCAACATTCCGACCGGCTCAGGGCGTCTCTAAGGAGTCAGGTCCTGTCGTCGGCGGGCGACAGGACCGACCCAGCCCTGCGGTCGGCCCGGTTCGGCGCGTTCGGCCCGGGCAGGTCGACCAGCGCCAGCCCGCGCGCGTCCCGGCGGGCCAGGCCGCGGGAGACCCGCAGCGGGTCGAATCCCGGTCCGCGCTCCGGCAGCAGGTCGGGATCGCCCAGCACCGCGCCCGCGTACACCTCGGGCAGCAGCCCGGGGCGGCCCAGGATGTGCCCGGCGGCGGTGATGCCGCTGACGGCGGTGCCCGCGATGCCGGACTGGTGCCGGGTGTTGGCCCCGGTCACGTACAGCCCCTCGACGCTGGTCCTGACGTCCGGTCGGCGGCCGGCCCCGCCCCAGGCCGCGAAGCCGTAGGGGCTGCCCGAACTTCCGCCGATGTAGCGGCGGTTGGTCAGCGCGGTCGCCGACTCCTGATGGGTGATCCGGTCCCGGAACGGGCCGATGGCCTGCTCGGCGGTGTCCAGCATGGCGGTGGTGATCCTGGCCTTGGCGGCGAGGTAGTCGGCGCCGCGCCGGTAGCCGCCCAACTCCTGGCCGGAGTCCGGCGGGACCAGCGTCATCACCTGGAAGTTGCTGTGTCCTGGCGGGCAGACGGTGCGGCTGTCCGGGTCCTTGAGTGAAGCGAAGGAGAGAAAAGCAAAGGGGACCCGATCGTTTTCGGCCATTCTCTGTCGGGGCAGGCCCGGGGTCAGCGCCTGGGCGTAGGAGCGCTCGATGTCGTCGCCGTTCCAGCACCACAGATTGGCATTGGGCAGCTGCAACGGGCGGTCCAGCGCCACATACACCACGGCCACCGCGGCGCGGGAACTGGCGGCCTCGGTCCGGGAGGCCACCGAGGCCGGGAAGACGCCTGGTTGACAGAGCGTCAGCACAGTGTGCCGGTAGTCGGCGTTGGAGACCACGACCGGGGCCCGGACGCTCGCGCCGTCCGCCAGCAGCACCCCCTGGACCCGGTGGTCCTGGCCGACCTCGATCCGCTCGACCGGGCAGCGGGTGCGCACCGTCCCGCCGTGCGCCTCGATCACCTCGACCAGGGTGGCCGGCAGCATCTGCCCGCCGCCGACCGGGTAGGCGGCGCCGCGCAGATAGTGGTCCAGCATCGCCGCGTGGACGCTGACCGGGGTGCTGGACGGAGGGCTGCCGTAGTTCCCTGACTGGGCCGCGAGCAGTGTCGCCGCCCGGCTGGACAGGCCGCAGCGGGTGAACAACTGCCCCAGCGTGCACGAGCTCTGCAGCAGCAGCTCGCGTTCGGCGGCGGGCGCCGGCTGCCACTGCCCGGTGAGCCGCTTCCGCAGATCGTCGGCCGCCGCCCGGATCACCGCGGTGCAGCGGGTGATCCCGGCGGCCTCGGCCGGGAGCGCGGCGGTGAGCCGGTCGGTGTAGCGGTCCCAGCCGGTGGGGACGTCCACGCTGAGGCCGGGCAGCAGCAGCCGGTCGAAGCCGTCCGGGTCCATCGGCCGGAAGCTGATCCGACCGGCCGCGCCGAGGCCGGACAGGATCGCCGGGATCATGCCGCCGGGACCGCAGTCGCCGAGGTAGTGCACGCCGACGTCGAACTCGTAGCGGCGGCGGCGCCGGAACACCTGGCTGTTGCCGCCCACCACGTCGTGCTGCTCGGCCAGCAGCACCCGGCGTCCGGCCACGGCCAGGTAGGCGGCGCAGACCAGGCCGCCCATGCCGCCGCCGACGATCACCGCGTCATAAGCGGTAGTTGACGATGAGTCAGAGTGAGATGCCACCGTGCACCTCCAGCACGCTGCCGGTGACATAGGACGCCCGCTCGGAGACCAGGAAGGCCACCAGCTCGGCCACCTCCTCCGCGGTGCCGAAGCGGCGCAGCGCCACCGAGCCCAGTATCTTCGCGCGGATCTGCTCCGGCAGCTCCGCCGTCATATCGGTGTCGATCATGCCGGGGGCGACGGAGTTGGCCCGGATGCCGTAGCGGCCGACCTCCTTGGCCAGCGACTTGGTGAAGCCGATGATCCCGGCCTTGGACGCGGCGTAGTTGACCTGCGAGGCGTTGCCGTAGACCCCGGAGACCGAGGAGAGGGTGACCACGGAGCCGGTGCGGCGCTTCATCATCGAGAACACCGCGGCCCGGCAGAGGTGGAACACCCCGTCCAGATTGGTGTCGATGACCTGGTGCCAGTCGGCGTCGTCCATCAGCGCCAGCGGCCGGTCCCGGGTGATCCCGGCGCAGCTCACCGCCGCGGTGACCGGGCCCAGCTCGTCCTCGACCCGGGCCACGAAGGCCTTGGACTCGGCGGCGTCGGCCACGTCCGCCCGCACCGCGAGCACCCGGACCCCCAGCTCGCCGGCGGCCTTCTCGACCAGCCGGGCGGACTGCTCGTCCGAGCGGTAGCAGAAGCCGACGTCCCAGCCGTCCTCGGCCAGGCGCCGCACGGTGGCCGCGCCGATGCCCCGCGAACCACCGCTGACCAGCGCGATTCCTGTCACGTCTGCTGCTCCTGCTGCTCGTGGGCCAGCCGCAGCACCGCTGCCGCGACCATGCCGTCGCCGTCGACCGAGGTGACCACCGCGATCCGTCCGGGGGCCTGCCCGGCCATCGCCAGGGTGGTGCTCAGCTGGAACGCGGCCGAGGCCGCGCCGGTGTCGCCGAGCAGGTCGGAGGTCAGCGGCAGCTGCCGCAGCGCCTCCGCGCCGAAGGCCGCCTCCAGCGCCTCGGTCTCCTCGGCGCAGAGCCCGGACGGCACCGCGGCCCACACGTCCTGGGCGGACCAGTCGCCGCCCGCCCGCCGCATCGCCTCGGCGACCACCTCGGCCACCACCTCGGCGGTGGGGGCGTCCGGCAGCCGCATCCTGGAGTGCAGCCCGAGCACCACGGTCTGCCCGGGGTCGCCGAGACCGTCCGGACCGGCCGGGCCCAGCTCCACCCGGAGCACCGCCGCGCCCTCGCCGAGCAGGGCGGGCGCGGCGTCCCGGTTGTGGTGCTCGATCCAGGAGCGGGCGCCGGTGTACTCCTCGGCCGCCCCGCACAGCGCCGTGACCGCCCGGCCGTTGACCAGCAGCCGGCGGGCGTAGGCCAGCGCCAGCAGGCCGCTGGGACGCCCGCAGGCCAGGGTGGTGTTGGGGCCCTCGATCCGGTGCCAGATGGCGCACTGGGCGGCGGCGCAGTTCATCACGCTGTTGGGGATGACGGTGGGGTCGACGTCGAAGGGGCGGTCGCCGGTGAGCGAGTCCCGGGTGAAGTCCATCATCGACTGCAGGCTGCCGGTGGTGGTGCCCAGCACCAGCGCGGTGTCAGGGCCCTCGCCCGGTCCTTCGCCCGCTTTCTGCGCCAGCGCGCCGACGGCGGTCACCGCAAGACCGGTGACCCGGTTCATCGCCCGGGTGCCCTTCCTGCCCAGCGTCGCCCGGACGTCGAACCCCGGCACCAGGCAGGCGCGGGCGTCCGGCACCCGCCACTGCTCCGGATCCAGCGCGGTGTCGGTCCGCCGGCGGCTGCGCACCCCCTCGGTGTACGCGGCCCGGCCCAGCCCGTACGGGGAGACCGCGGACCAGCCGGTGACGGTCAGCAGCTCCGGCCGTGCGGCGGTCTGCCTGGTGGTCTGCATGGTGCTGCTCATCGCTCCAGTCCCGGGAGTTGGTCGTGCCTGCCGAGGACGACCACCGCGTTGTTGCCGCCGAAGGCCAGCCCGTTGTTCTGCACGATCCGCAGATCCGCCGCCACCGCCTGGTTCGGCACGCAGTCGATCGCGCACTCCGGGTCGGTGCTGCGGTGGTTGATGGTCGGCGGGATGAAGCCGTGGGTGATCGCGAGCGAGCAGGCGATCGCGCCCAACGCGCTTGCGGCGCCCATGGTGTGACCCAGCATCGACTTCAGCGAGACGGTGCGCGGCGGGCGGTCGCCGTAGACGTCGCGGATCGCCCGGCTCTCGGTGATGTCATTGGCCTTGGTCCCGGTGCCGTGCGCCGAGATCAGATCCACCTCCTCCGGCTTCACCCCCGAGTCGGCCAGCGCCAGGTCCATGCAGCGGGCCACGCTGGCCTGGTTCGGGGCGACCGGGTGCGAGGCGTCGCAGTTCAGCCCGTAGCCGAGCACCTCGGCGTAGATCCTGGCCCCGCGCGCCAGCGCCGAGTCCAGGCTCTCCAGCAGCAGCACCCCGGCGCCCTCGCCGGTGAGGATGCCCTGCCGGTCGGCGTCGAACGGACGGCAGCAGTCGGGGGCGATAGTGCCGAGCCGGTAGAACGCGGTGAAGGTCTTGCGGCAGACCGCGTCCGCGCCGCCGCACAGGGCGATGTCGGCCTCGCCGGCCCGGATCGCGTCCAGGCCGTTGCCGATCGCGTAGTTGCCGGCCGAGCAGGCGGTGCCCACGGTCAGCACCTCGGCGTCGGTCAGGCCCAGTTCGCGGGCCACCGCGACCGAGAGCCGGGTGGAGGCGATCCGCCGGGTCAGCCGGGGGCTCATCGCCTCCGGGCCGCCCGCCACCTCGGCGGCGGTGAGCCGGTCCAGGTCGAAGGACTCACCGTCGGTGGTGCCGACCGAGATCTGGCAGCGCACCGCGCGCAGGTCCTGCTCGGTCAGCCCGGAGTCCTCCAGCGCCATCCGCCCGGCCGCGGCGGAGAACCGCCCGGCCCGGCCGAGGTCGGCCACCGGGACCCGGTGGATCCACTCCTCAGGACGGAAGCCGAGCACCTGGCAGCCGTTGGCGTGGGCGTACCCGGTGGTGTCGAACGCGGTGATCGGGCTGACGCCGCTGCGGCCGGCGCGCAGCCCGGCGGAGAACTCCGCCTGGCCGATCCCGATGCTGGAGACCGCGCCGAGACCGGTGACGACGACCCGGCGGCGGGCCGGCGGCCGGCGGTCGCGTCGTTCTCCTCCGTCGAGGAGGGTGGGGGACATCGGCCGCCTACCTGGCGCTGATCTCGGCGATGACCCGGTCCACGCTGCTGATGTCGGTCATCCGCGGCAGCTCGGACTGGTCGATGCCGACCTTGAACTCGGCCTCCAGCGCCGCCAGCACGCCGATCAGGGCGAGCGAGTCGGCGCCGTGGTCCTCCACGAAGCGGTCGGTGGGGGCGATCTCGTCCGGTTCGATCTCCAGGTGGTCGCTGACGATCCTGGTGATCCTGGTGATCCGGTCGTCGGTCTGGGTGACAGTGTCCATGGCGGTGCTCCTTGTATGACGAAAACGTTCAGGTCAGAGGGTCGCGTTGAGACGGCGGGTGGATTTCCACTCCCGCACGCCGACCTTGTCGCGGACCAGGGCGCAGGCGTCCAGGACCCGGTCCAGCTCGGCGTCGGTGACCTCGGAGTGCACCGAGATCCGGTGCACGCAGCGGTTGTTGCCCACCGCCGGCGGGATGAACGGCGCGGCGAACACCCCCTCGCCGTCCAGCAGGTGCTGCAGCAGGGAGATCTGCCGCTCGGTGCCGGGCTGCAGCGGGACGATCCAGCTCTCGCTGGGCGCGATGTTGTAGCCCAGCGCGGTCAGCCCCCGGCGCAGCGCGGCGGACTGCCGCACCAGCCGCTCCCGCCGGTCGTCGGCGGTGAGGATACGATTCAGCACCGCTCCGAGACCGGCCAGATCGTGCGGCAGCAGGGTGGAGCTGAAGATCGCTCCGTGCGAGTGGAACGGCAGGTAGTCGGCGGTCCGCCGGGAGCAGGCGACCAGGCCGGCCCGTCCGGCGAAGGCCTTGGCCAGACTGGCGGTCCGGTAGGCGACCCGGTCGGCGAGACCCAGCGCGACGGTGAGCCCGGCGCCCTGCGGGCCGAGCACGCCCAGGGTGTGCGACTCGTCCGCGATCACCGCGCAGCCGGTGCGCTCGGCCACCGCGACCAGCTCGGCCAAGGGGCAGAGGTCCCCGGTGACGCTGTAGAGGGCGTCGACCGCGATCACCCCGGGGCCATGCCGTCCGACCAGCCGTTCCAGGTATTCCAGGTCATTGTGCGGAAAGGGCCTGGGAATGGCCTCGGCGGCTTCGATGCCGGCCCACAGCGACATATGAGCGGTGGCATCGACGTACACGGAGGAACCGGTCGGCGCGATCGCCTGCAGCAATCCCACGTTCGCGGCCCAGCCGGATTGGCAGAGCATCGTCGCGGGAGCCTGCATGAACTCCGCCAGCCGCTGCTCCAGCGCCCGCTGCGGGTCGGCGTCGCCGGTGAAGGCGCCCGACATCATCAGCCCGTTGCCGTTCCGCAGAAGCGAGTTGACCTGGGCCTCGATCACGTCGGGGGCGCTGCCGAGGGAGAGGTAGTCATTGGACATCAGCACCAGATCGCCCGGCTCGGGCCGGGCCCGGCCACGGTAGATCGGCCCGCCCCAGCCCGCTTGCCGCACGTCCCACGCCCGGAGGCGCTCCGGCAGGGTCTTGGAGTCGCCGCCCATTTGATATCCCCATGATTGCCGTGCGAGCTTTATGGGGGAAATATACACGTCGGCAATTGCCGGGCGCACATTCCTGTGGCATACGAGGTAATTGAAATATAATTACTTCTGGTGGTTCGGGGAATGAATGGCGAGCACCTGCCGCAGCGACCTGAGGTCATTGGAGATGATGGCGTCGATCCCGGCGCCGGCCAGGTCGGCCATACGGCGAGGGCAGTCCACGGTCCAGGTGCTGACCTTGAGCCCGCGGCGCTGCAGCCGGGCGATCCGGCCCGGGGTCAGCCAGCGGTGGTGCGGATTGAAGTAGTCCGGCCGCACCCGCCGCAGCACCGCGGCCCTGGGCAGCAGCGGCGACTCCCAGCTCATCGCGATGCAGGCCTGGTCGGCGACCGCGCGCACCCCGGCCAGCGCGGACGGCGGTCCGGTGAACACCGCCTCGGCGAAGCGGCCGTCGGCGCGCACCAGCTCCGCCGCGGCCAGCGCTTCGGGCAGCCTGGGCACGTCGATCATCAGCGGCACCCGGGTCTCCCGGGCCAGGTCGAGCGCCTGCCGCAGGGTCGGGATCCGGCAGCGGTCGTCCCGGGTCAGCTCGCCCAGCTCGGCGTACGACAGCGACTCCACCCGCCGGTTGTGGCCCCACAGCCGGGTCAGGGTGTCGTCGTGCAGCAGCACGGCCACTCCGTCCCTGGTCAGCTTCACATCGATCTCGACCCAGTCCGCGCCCTCGGTCATCGCGGACAGCACCGAAGGCAGCGTGTTCTCCCGCAGCACCAGCGGATCCCCGCGATGCGCGATCAGCAGCGTCATCCGGCCCGTCCCTCCCCGTCCCCGGCCCCGTTCCCGGTCGCCCGCCAGCATAGGGCCCGCCCCGGTACGCACCGCTCCCGGCGGGCCACCATGTGGTAAACAGGGAGTAACCAAAGGGGCGTTTTGCACCAACTCAAGCTCGGCATCATGGCGCAGTCACGCAAGGAGAACGAGCATCGACTGCCGATCCACCCCGCGCATTTCGAGCGGATCGACAGCGACCTCCGTGGACGGATCCACCTTGAGCAGGGCTACGGCCGGCGCTTCGGGATCTCCGACGAGCAGCTGGCCCCCCTCGTCGCGGGGCTGGCGCCACGGGCCGAGCTCATCGCCGGGTGCGACGTCATCCTGCTGGGCAAGCCGATGCTCGAGGACGTCGCCGAGCTGCGCGAGGGACAGGTGCTCTGGGGCTGGCCGCACTGCGTCCAGGACCAGAAGATCACCCAGACGGCCATCGACCGCCGGCTGACCCTGATCGCCTTCGAGGCGATGAACCACTGGACCAGCGACGGCTCGTTCAACCTGCATGTGTTCCACAAGAACAACGAGCTGGCCGGCTACTCCTCGGTGCTGCACGCGATGCAGCTGATCGGCTCCACCGGCGACTACGGCCGCCGGCTGCGCGCCGTGGTGATCGGCTTCGGCGCCACCGCCCGCGGCGCGGTGACCGCCCTCAACTCGCTGGGCGTGCACGACGTGGACGTGCTCACCGCGCGTGGCGTCACCGCGGTCAGCTCGCCGATCCACTCCGCCCGGATCGTCCAGTTCGACCACGACGAGGCGGACGACACCAAGGACCCGCGCCGCAGCCACGCCCTCACCGAGGACGGCCGGCAGCCGCTCGCGGAGTTCCTCGCGGGCCACGACATCATCGTCAACTGCGTGCTCCAGGACACCGCCGCGCCGCTGACCTTCCTGATAGAGGAAGACCTGGACACGCTGGCCCCCGGAACCCTGATCATCGACGTCTCCTGCGACGAGGGGATGGGGTTCAGCTGGGCGCGTCCCACCACCTTCACCGAGCCCATGTTCACCGTCGGTGACAATGTGCACTACTACGGCGTCGACCACAGCCCCTCCTACCTGTGGAACTCCGCCACCTGGGAGAACAGCGAGGCGCTGATGCCGTACCTGCGATCGGTGCTGGACGGCCCCGACGCCTGGGAGGCCGACGAGACCATCCGCCGCGCCATCGAGATCCACGCGGGCGTCATCCGCAACCCGGCCGTGCTGGCGTTCCAGCACCGCTCGGCGGAGTACCCGCACCTGCAGGAGTAGGCCCTTCGGCCTCGGTGGGCGGTCAGCGGCGGCGGCTGCCGGGGCCGGGGTGGAGCCGCAGCCGGGGGTTGGCGCCGAGTTCGTGCCCCGCCGCGCAGGTCACCGAGACCTGGACCGGCTCGCCGCAGTCCGCGTGCACCGGCACCGCGGGCGGCCCCTCGGGCCCGGCCAGGTGCCGGTCGCCCCAGCCCATGAAGGCCAGCAGGATCGGCATCAGCTCGCGCCCGGCCGGGCTGAGCCGGTACTCGTGCCGCTCGCGGGCCCCCTCGACCTGGTACGCGGAGCGCACCAGCAGCTCCGCCTCGGCCAGCGCGGCCAGCCGCCGGGACAGCACATTGCGGGCGATGCCCAGGTGGGCGGCCAGGTCGTCGAACCGGCCCACCCCGTTCGCCACGTCGCGCAGCACCAGCAGGGTCCACCGGTCGCCGACGAGGGCCAGCGTGCGCGCGATCGAGCAGGTCTCGCTGTCGAAGGCGTTGAACGGGGCGGGGTCATGGCAGGATTCTAACGATCTGAGTTGCGAATAGAAACCCAGATGTCCTAGCGTCGTCTCAGACACTGTCCGACGAGTGGAACGAGGGCGACCGATGACCGGTACGAAGCAGACCGTGGTCCGGGAGCGTACGTACACCTGGGCCGATCCGCTGGAGACGGCCGGATTCGGGGCGGGGCTGAGCGGCCTGGAGTTCTTCACCGCGATGGCCGAGGGCCGGGTGTCACCGCCGCCGATCCTGAGCACCCTCGGCTTCGAAGGCATCACCTTCGAGGAGGGCCGGGTCGAGTTCCGGCTGACGCCCGAGGAGTTCCACTACAACCCGATCGGCTCGGTGCACGGCGGCGTGTTCGCGACCCTGCTCGACTCGGCCCTCGGCTGCGCCGTGCACACCAGCCTTCCGGCGGGCGTCTTCTACACCAGCCTGGATCTCTCGGTGAAGTTCCTGCGGCCGGTCTCGATCGCCACCGGTCCGATCACGGCCGTGGGCACCGTGGTCCACCTCGGCCGCCGCACGGCGCTCGCCGAGGGCCGCATCGTCGATGCGGGCGGCAAGGTCATCGCGACGGCCACCAGCAGCCTGCTGATCATGCGTCCGGAGTAGCGCCGGCCTGCTTGCTCAGCTCCGCCGCCTGGTCCGGCGCTGCAACCGGAAGGCGGTGTAGCCGGCGGTCAGCAGGCCGACGGTCGCGCCGAGGGCGGGGAGGACGGCGCTGCCGGTGTCGGCCAGGGTCTCTCCGGGACGGCCCGGTGTCGGACTGGTCGGACTGGTCGGGCTCGGTCCGGGGGTCGGCGTTCGGCTCGGGGTCGTAGTCGGCGTCGGGGTCGTGGTCGCCGTCTGCGAGTCGCTCGGTGTTGCGTCCGGGGTGCGGGTCCTGGTGGGGGTCACCGTGGGCGTGGTGGTCGGGGTGGTGGTCGTCGTCGGGGTGGGTGTGGGCGTGGGGGTCGTGCAGTCCGGCAGGTCGCCGATGAAGGGGTAGCTGTGGATCTCGTAGCCACCGCCGCCCTGCTGGACCAGGTTGCCCGCCAGGTAGACCCGGCCGTTGATCCCGGGGGCGTCGACGGTGGTGGTGCCGGCCGGGTTGCCTGCCAGCACCGAGCCCTGGAACTGGGCGCCGCCGGTGATCCTGGGGCCGGTGGCGTTCGGGAAGTTCCACATCAGCCGGGGCCGCAGCGCGCTGATCGGATCCGTACCGGTCCCGGTGTAAGTGTTGATCACCGGATCGGCGGACAGCATGTTCACCAGGACGGTGGCTCCGCTGGGGATTCCGGTGAACTCCAGGCCGATCGATCCGCCGCCGGGCGAGGTCAGGTTCCCGGTGACGTTGAAGACCTGGCGGCTGCTCGTACCGTCGCCGGTGAAGGTCGCCTGAAAGCTGCTCAGGTCGACGGTGCCGGTCGCCGCGGCCTTGCCGCTGCACGCGGAGGCCTCCTCGATCTGGGTGCGCACCGGGAGGAACGGCGTCGCCGCGTCCGGATCGTGGATCTGCTGCCCCGGGGCGACGACGCTCACCGTGCCGGTGCTGGTGCCCCCGTGGCGGATGTTGCCCCAGGCGGTGGAGGTGCTGTCGACGCCCCCGGTGAGCAGGGTGTTGCCCGGCCGGACGGTGAGACTGCCGCCGACGGTGACGAAGTCGGTGCCGTTGGGCGGCGGCACCCGTGAGCCCACGCCGACCACGGCCATGTTGAAACTGCCGCCACCGTTCTTGTCGATCAGCAGGTTGCCCAGGGTGACGATCTTCCCCTCCGCCTCGGCGGCCCGGCCCTGGGCGGTGTAGTTCCCGCCGACGAAGACGTTGATGCTGGCGTCGCGGCCGGCGAAGTCGCCGTTGTTCGGCGGCGGGAAGGTGCCGGGGCAGTCCGGCCCGCTGCAGGCTCCCAGCGGCGGTGCCAGCGGCGCGGCCGAGACGCTCACCAGGACGCCGACCAGGGGAGTCAGGGCCAGCCCCGCCAGCACGGTCAGCCGGCCGGCCCGGTTCCTCCGCAGGCCGGTCCGGGTCGTCCGGCGTGCTGGTGCGGTGTCCATGGTTCCTCCGGGCTGGCGCATGCCGACCATGGGCACGCAGGGACGGCAGGGTGATCACCTTCCATGGATCCACCTCCCGGCGCGGTTCCCGGCACACCACGCCCGGATCGCCCCCGGGGATCAGTCGGACAGTCGATCGGATGCCCGACGGCGCTGCACTGGATGGCTGACTGCGGTCGCGGCCGGGACGGGGCAGGGTGAGGCTGGAGGACAGGCGCGGGATCCGGAGCCCGGCCCTGGACGATGGGTGCGACAGTGCGAACTTCACAGGTGGGCTCGGGTGCGAGGCGGCTGCTGCTGGCGGGGGGCCTGCTGGCCGGCGGGATGGCCGGTGTGGTCGGGCTGGCGGCGTGCGGCAGCTCCTCGACGAGTGCGAACCTCTCCTCGGCCTCGACGCCCTCGTTCTCGCCGAATCCGCAGTCCTTCTCCGGGCAGCCGCCCTCCGCGCTGGCCTCCCTGGCCAGCTCGGGCCAGGCCGCCGCCTCGGCGGCGGCGGCCTCGGCCTCGGCCGCCGCGTCGGCGTTCGAGGCATCGGTGTCGGCGGAGTCCGGCCGGGCCACCGCGGCGGCGAAGGCCGAGCTGGCGAAGGTGTCGGGGCAGGGCAACGCCGTGGCGGAGGTCGGGCTCACCGGGCTGAACCGCAGCCGGACCGGGGGCCTGAACGCGGTGGTCGTCAACATCACCAACCGCAGCGGCGCCACCGCGTCCTATGCCGTGAAGATCAATTTCGAGGACAGCACCGGCAAGGTGGTCGACAGCACGGTGGTCGGAACCGAGAACCTGGCCGCCGGCCAGAAGGCGCAGCCGGTCGGCTTCAGCACCAAGCCCTCCGAGCAGGCCCTGATCCCCCGGGTGGCCCAGGCCCAGCGCTACTGACACGACGTCATGGCGGCGTGCCTGAATAGTTATTTAAGCCTCATATGGGATATCTGAGGGGATGCGCAAGGGCATACTGCCCGCCCCCGGTGATGTCCCTATGAGGAGTTCCGCCTGTGACGGCTGCTGAGGACGTACGTGAGCTGGTCCCCTCCTGGTCCGGGGTGACGCAGGTGTCGGCCGCGGCGCTGCCGGAGGGCGGCTACCAGGCGCTGGACCCGCTGAGCGCCCAGGGGGTGCCGGTCACCACCTCGGGCGGACCCCCCGCCGGGCTCGATCTGGGCCCGGACGCCCTGCGGGCGGCGGGCTTCGACGGCGCGGTGGGCCAGGCTCTGACCCACCCGGGCCCGGGCGGGCGCACCTTGGTCCTCTACGGCGTCGGCGCCGAGGGGGCAGCGGACGCCCACGCCCTGCGCGACGCCGCTGCGGCCTTCGCCCGGGCCGCCGCCCGGCACCGCCGGATCGCCCTGGTGCTGCCTCAGCACACCCTGGTGTCCCCGGAGGTGGCCGCGCAGGCGCTGGTGGAGGGGGCGCTGCTGGCCCGCTACCGCTACCCGGTCCTCAAGGCGGAGTCCGCGAACAGCCCGGCACTGGAGGAACTCGTCCTGCTGGCGCCCGCGGACGGCCTGGACGCCGTCGCCCGTGGCGCCGAGCGGGGCCGGATCCTGGCCCGGACCCAGGCGGTGGCCCGTGACCTGGCGAACTGTCCGCCGAGCATGATGACCGCGGAGGTGATGGCCGACTGCGCGGTGCTGTTGGCCGACGAGTGCGGCTTCGAGGTCGAGGTGTTCGACCGGGCGGCGCTGCGGCAGCTCGGTTGCGGCGGGCTGCTCGGGGTGAACGCGGGCAGCACCGACGAACCACGGATGATCAAGGTGGTGCACCGGCCTGCCGACACTGCTGCGGCGGGCCGGCTCGCCCTGGTCGGCAAGGGCATCATGTACGACTCGGGCGGCATCAGCCTCAAGCCCTCCGACGCCGTGCACGCCACGATGAAGAACGACATGTCGGGCGCCGGGGCGATTCTCGCGGCGATGACCGCGCTGCGGGCGTTGGACTGCCCCACGGTGGTGACCGGCTGGCTGATGTGCACCGACAACATGCCCTCGGGGAGCGCGACCAAGCTCGGCGACGTGCTCACCATCCGCGGCGGCACCACGGTCGAGGTCATCAACACCGACGCCGAGGGCCGGCTGGTGATGGCCGACGCCCTGGTCCTGGCCACCGAGGAGCCCGGCGACGCGATCGTGGACATCGCCACCCTCACCGGGGCGAGCCTGCGTGCGCTGGGCGCGGAGATCGCCGGGGTGTTCGGCAACGCCCAGCCGCTGGTGGACCAGGTGCTGGCCGCCGCGGCGCTCACCGACGAGCCCGCCTGGCAGCTACCGCTGGCGCGGCGCTACCGCAAGGAACTGGACTCCGACATCGCCGACATCAAGAACATGGGCGGCCCCAACGGCGGGGCGATCCACGCTGCCCTGTTCCTGGACGCCTTCGTTGCCGGGCGGGACTGGGCCCACATCGACATCGCCGGCCCGGCCCAGAACGACGCGGCCGACTCCTGGCACCCGCGCGGCTGCACCGGCTTCGGCGCCCGCCTGCTGACCGAGCTCGCGCTCGGCTTCACCCGTTCGTCAGGAGTCTCCGCATGAGCAGTGCCGTCGCCGCGGCCGAGAGCGGCAAGAGGTCGTTCACCCAGCGGATGCTGGACGGCATCGAGAAGGCGGGCAACAAGGTCCCGCACCCCGCCGTCATCTTCCTGCTGCTGATCCTGCTGGTCATCGTGCTGTCCGCGATCCTGTCCGCGGTCGGCGTCCATGTCACCTACGAGTCCGCCGCCCCGGCCCCGGTGGCCGGGAAGCTCTACTACCCGCAGGGCACCACCGAGCCCTCGGTCAGCTACCCGCCGGACGCGCTGCACCACCCCGACGTCCAGGTGACCCACGAGACCACCAAGATCGAGAGCCTGCTGACGGCGGACGGCGTCCGCTTCATCTTCACCTCGGCGGTGGACAACTTCACCAGCTTCGGCGTGGTCGGGGTGATCCTGGTGGCCATGATCGGCGTCGGCCTGGCCGAGGAGGCCGGGCTGATCGGGGCGCTGATCCGAAAACTCGTCGCGGTGTCCCCGCCGGCCACGCTGACCTTCATCATCGTGCTGCTCGGCATCCTGTCCAGCATCGCCTCGGACGCGGGCTACCTGGTGCTGATCCCGCTGGGCGCGGTCGCCTTCAAGAGCGTGGGACGCCATCCGCTGGCCGGGCTGGCCGCCGCGTTCGCCGCGGTCGGCGCCACCTTCGGGGTGAACGTCCTGATCACCCCGACCGACGGCATCATCACCGAGGTCACCAATGAGGCGGTCCGGCTGGCTGATCCCAGCCTCACCATCGACCTGACCTCCAACCTCTACTTCGGCATCGCCTCGACGTTCTTCCTGGCCATCCTGATCACCGTGATCACCGAGAAGTTCGTCGAGCCCAGCCTGGGCCGCTACATCCCGCACGAGGCGGCCGAGGCCACCGAGGAGACGCCCGGCGGCCCGGAGGCCGAGGCCCGCGGACTCCGCTGGGCGCTCTACGGCCTGCTCGGCGTCCTGCTGCTACTGGTGCTGCTGTCCGTGTTCCCGAGCGCACCGCTGCGGAACCAGGAGACCGGCAGCCTGTTCGACGACTCTCCGTTCATGGACAGCCTGATCTTCATCATCATGCTGATCTTCCTGGTCACCGGGCTCTGCTACGGGGCCGGCGCGAAGACCCTCAAGGGCAGCGCCGCCGCCATGGCCGCCATCACCAAGACCTTCGCCGGTCTGGGGGGCCTGATCTTCCTGCTGTTGATCATCGCCCAGTTCATCGCCTACTTCAACTACACCAACATGGCGACCGTGATCGCGGTGAAACTGGCCGACGCCCTTGAGCGGGCCAATGTCGGGGCGGTCTGGCTGCTGATCGGATTCATCCTGGTCACGCTGCTGCTGGACATCATCATCCCCGGGGTGATCCCCAAGTGGGCGATCTTCGCACCGATCTTCATCCCGCTGTTCATCCGGCTCGGCGTCGCCCCGCAGACCATCCTCGCGGCCTACCGGGTCGGCGACGGACCGATGAACATCGTCACCCCGCTCATGGTCTACATCCCCTTCATCGTGCTGCTCACCCAGAAGTACAAGAAGGAGGCCGGGGTCGGCACGGTGGTGTCGATGATGCTGCCGTACACCTTGATCGTCGCTGCGGGCTGGCTGGTCTTCTTCATCGCCTGGTATCTGATCGGGATCCCGCTCGGCCCGGGCGCCCCGGTCCATCTGCCCTGAGCAGGATGTTCCCGGTGACCGTCACCCGGTGACCGCGCTCGGCCAGCAGGGTCAGGGCGCGATCGAGCATCGCCGTGGCGGTGGCGTCGATCGCGGTCACCTGTTCGAGGTCGAGCAGCACCCGGCCGGCCGGGCCGGGGGCCTGCTGCCCCAGTGCGAACAGCACCCGTTCGGCCGCGGTGAAGTCCAGCGCGCCCTGGGCCGCGACCAGCGCGGTCCGGCCGTCCTCGGCCGTGGTCGACCGGGTGACCGTGGCCGCGCCCGGAGCGGCGTTGTGCATCAGGTGCAGTCCGAAGCGCTCGGACAGCTCGCGCAGCGCAGCGACGCCCCGGACCGGATTGCCGAAGCCGTCCAGCGGCGGGCTGTGGACGGCGACGCCGAAGCGGGCCGGGCTCACGGCGACCAGGCCGCCGGACACCCCGCTCTTCGCGGGCAGCCCCACCCGCACCATCCACTCGCCGGCCGCGTCGTACATCCCGCAGGTGGCCATCACCGACAGCACCTGCACCGCCACCGGCTCGGGCACCACGGTCGCGCCGGTCACCGGGTTGACCCCGCCGTTCGCCAGCGTGGCCGCCATCACCGCCAGGTCGGCGACGGTGGCCCGGACCGCGCACTGGCGGAAGTAGGTCTCCACCGCCTCGTCGGGGTCGCCCCGCAGCGCACCGCTCCCGCGCATCAGGTGGGCCAGCGCCCGGTTGCGGTGCCCGGTCCCGGCCTCCGACCGGTAGACCTCCTCGTCCACGTCCAGGGCGCGGCCGGCGAAGCGGCCCAGGCAGTCCAGGATCCGGGTGAAGCGCTCGGCCGGATCGGCCGCCGGGACCAGCGCGGTGACCGCGATGGCGCCGGCGTTGATCATGGGGTTCGCCGGACGGCCGGTCACCGGGTCCAGGCTGATCGCGTTGAAGGCCTCCCCGCTGGGCTCCGCGCCGACCCTGCGGCCGACCTCCTCGGTGCCCAGTTCGGCCAGGGCGAGCGCGAGCACAAAGGGCTTGGTCACCGACTGCAGGGTGAACCGGACCTCGGACTGCCCGGCCTGGTAGCGGTGCCCGTCCAGGCTCACCAGCGCAAGACCGAAGCAGTCCCGGTCCGCCAGGGCCAACTGCGGGATGTAGTCGGCGACGGCGCCCTCGTCCAGCGCCCGATGGCGACGGTGGAGGTCGTCCAGGGCCTCACTGACGACGTCGATGCCGACGCCGACGTCTACGTCGATGCCGGCTGCGGAGTCGGCGTCGGCGTCGGCGTCGGAGTTCGGGGAGGTCAAGGGGCCAGCACGCGTTGCTTGGCGGCAGCGAACTCCGCTTCGGACAGCAGGCCCTGCGCATAGAGGCTGCCGAGGCGCTCCAGCGCGGACAGCGCATGGTCGTCGAGCACCGGTGCGGGCGCTGGTGCCGCGGGGGCAGGCGTGGGTGCGGGCGCGGGCGTGGGTGCGGGCGCTGCGGCGGCGGGTGCGTGGGCCTGCTGCTGCCGCGCTGCCACTCGTCCGCTCACCGCGGAGGCGGTCCCGGCGACCACAGCGGTCCTGGCCGCCACTCCGATGAGCCCCGGGCGTCCGCCCCGGCTGAGCCGTCGACCGATCATGACAGTGCCTCTTCCCGGGCGATCGCCTGCAGATCCAGCTCCACCAGTACCTCGGGCACCCGCTCATGGGCCACCAGCACGCCGCCGGCCGTCCGGATCGCCGCCGCGATCGGTGCCGCCCAGGTGTTCTCCCAGACCAGCAGCGCGGCGGAGGAGCCCGGCGGGATCTCCTCGGCCATCAGCGCCAGGTCCTCCTCGCTCAGCAGGCCGCCGACCTCGCCGTCGATGTCGGCGAACATCGCCGCCTCGTCCGCGTCCAGGGAGTCGAAGTTCGAGGAAGCGGACGAGGCCGTCGTCGTCGCGTCTGACGAAGGTCAGGTCGAGGATCCGGATGACACCGTCGTCCACCAGCTTCCTCAGCTCGGGCAGGATGTCGCCGCGGAACCGGGATCCCGGGAACGCGACCACCAGGTACTCCACAGGTCCGACCGCCATGGCGGACACCTCCAGGACAAAGCGCGGGCAGCTGACCGGTCAGTTCGATGCTGCGCCCGCGGACAGCCGTCGGCCAGTCGGGGCGGCTCGGGCCTGCTCGGGCCTGCTCGGGCCTTTCGGGGCCGCTCGGGGTTCAGCCGCGGGCGAGCCGTCCCAGGGCCAGTTCCGCGAGCAGCGCCGCCGCGTCGGCCAGCACCGCGTCGTCGAAGGCGGCCTCGGGGGAGTGGTTGTAGGGGGCGGTGCCGGGGTTCTGGTCGGTGGGGCAGGCGCCGAGCATCAGATAGGCGGCGGGGATCACCTCGGCCACGACGGCGAAGTCCTCGGAGCCGGCCACCGGCCGCGGCATCTCCACATAGCGGTCCACGCCCAGGAGTTGGCGGGCCGTCTCGGCCGCGTAGGCCGCCTCGGCGGCGTTGTTGACGGTGACCGGGTAGCCCTCGGTGACGACCGCGTCCACGGTCAGCCCGTGCGCCTCGCCGATGCCGCGGACCAGGCGCGGGGCCTCCGCCAGCACCCGGTCCCTGGCCTCGGGGGAGAAGGAGCGGACGGTGGCGGCGAAGACCGCCTCCTCGGGGATGACATTGTCGGTGGTGCCCGCGTGGAAGCTGCCGACGGTGACCACGACCGGGTCGAAGGCGTCGAAGCGGCGGGTGACCATGGTCTGCAGCGCGGTCACCGCCTCACAGGCGGCCGGGACCGGGTCCAGCGCCAGATGCGGACTGGAACCGTGGCCCCCGCGACCGCGCATGGTCACGGTCAGCACGTCGGCCGCCGCCATGATCGGCCCGGGACGGGTGGCCACCCAGCCGTGCGGCAGCACCGAGGCCGCGACGTGCAGCGCGTACCCGGCGACCGGGGTGCTCCCGGCGGCGTCGAGCACGCCCTCCTCGATCATCAGCCGTGCCCCGCCCAGGCCCTCCTCGCCGGGCTGGAACATGAACACCACGCTCCCGGCCAGGGTCTCCCGCCGCTCGCAGAGCAGCCGAACCGCGCCGACCAGCCCCGCCGTGTGCAGATCGTGCCCGCAGGCATGCATCACCCCCGGCAGCACCGAGGCGTACGGCAGGCCCGGGGCCTCCTGCACCGGCAGTGCGTCCATGTCCGCGCGCAGCAGCACCACGGGCCCCGGCAGGGCCCCGCGCAGCACCGCCGTCACCGAACCGAGCAGCTTGCCCAGGGTTATCTCCAGCGGCAGGCCCTCCAACGCGGCGAGCACCCTGGCCTGTGTCAACGGCAACTCCAGACCGACCTCCGGCTCGCGGTGCAGCGCCCGGCGCAGGGCCACCAGCTCGGGCTGCAGCGCGGCCGCCGACGTACGGAGGGAGGCCTGGCGGCCCACGGTCTCGGTCATGGACATCTCCTCTTGGGGCTTCTCCGCTGGGGGCTTCTCCGCCTGGGCCTTCTCCGCCTGGGGTGGCTCCATCATCCTCGCCCGCCCCGGCCCTTCCCGCAGGGCCCCAACAGCAGAGCCCCCAGCGATGAATCCGCTGGGGGCTCTGTTTCCGGCACTGTGGCCAGGGGCGGGGTCGAACCGCCGACCTACCGCTTTTCAGGCGGTCGCTCGTACCAACTGAGCTACCTGGCCGTGATTCCCCCCGAAAGGGGAAGCACTGCGACCTCGACGGGACTTGAACCCGCGATCTCCACCTTGACAGGGTGGCGAGATAACCAACTTCTCCACGAGGCCTCGCACAGGCGAACCTGCACGCGGTGTTAATGCGTACCCCCAACGGGATTCGAACCCGTGCTACCGCCTTGAAAGGGCGGCGTCCTGGGCCACTAGACGATGAGGGCGCTGGCCCTCCCGGCTTCCTTGCGGCCGTCGGGGACGTTCAGAAGCATATGGGATGGGAGCGGGTATCGCCAAAATGGTTTCGAGGCGTCCGCCGGGCCGGACTCGTCCTGACCCATGGCCGGCCGTTTGCAGGCCGTGGTTCAGCCCCAGCCCAGGTCGTGCAGGTGGGCGTCGCCGATGCCGAAGTGGTGCGCCACTTCGTGGATCACGGTGGTGGTCACCTCGTGCCGCACCTCGTCCGGGGTCCGGCACAGGCGCAGGGTGGGGGCCATGTAGACGGTGATCCGGTCCGGCAGCACCCCCGCGTACCACTCGCCCCGCTCGGTCAGCGGCGTCCCCTCGTACAGGCCCAGCAGTTCCGGGTCGCCGGCCTCGGGCTCGTCCTCGACGAAGATCACCACGTTGTCCATCAGCCGGGTCAGATCGGCGGGTATCTGGTCCAGGGCATCGCCGACCAGTTCCTCGAAGGCCTCGCGTGTCATCTCCATCACACGGCCATTCTCCGGGCAGAACCCCGAAAAGGCCCCCGGCCCCGGCACGTTCGCGAAGGTTCACGGCGGCACGCGAAGGTTCGCGACGGCACGCGGCGGCTCGCGGCAGCCCGCGGCAGCCCGCGGCAGCCCGCGAAGAAGACGGCTCGCGAAGAAAAGGAGGCGCGGTTGCGCCGAACGGCCGTGTCTTTTCACCTGGTGCCGCCGTTGGGCCGGTGAGGGGACCGCTGAGGGCGGTCGCCGGACCGATCGGGAAAGCGGGGCCGCGCACGGTGGTCAAGTTCGATGTCGGGGTCAGCCGGGCCGCAGTGACGGCCGCCGTGCTGGGCGTCCTCGCGGCGGGGGCGTTGTCCGGGTGCATGGACGTGGGCGGTTCCGGTCAGCCGGGGTCGGCCGGAACCCCGGTGGTGGGCGGTCCCTCCGCCACCGCGGGCTCGCAGGACGGAGCGGTGCGCGCGCGGGCCGGTGACAAGCACCGACAGTCTCCCGGCGCCTCGTCAACTGCGGTGCCCAGCCCGGGTGCCAGCGGTGCCGACGGCGGGGTCAAGCCGCTTCCGCCCGGGGTGGTGGCCGGTGTGGGCGTACGGCCGCCGGCCGGCGGTTCGGGCGGCGGCGTGCCGACTCAGGGCGCTGCGGCGGGCGGCGGCGGCGGTACGTCCGCGGGCGGTGCCACCGGCGCGCCGAGTGCGTCCGCGAGCCCCACGGCTGCTCCGCCCGCCTCCTCCGGTCCCAGCGACCCGCCGCCCGCGTCCCAGCCGCCGCCCGCGTCGGCCACGTCGACCCCGTCCTCCTGAAAGCGCCCGTCCTCCTGAAGCACCCGCCCTCCTGAAAAGCAGGAGCGGAACGGGAACAACCGCGGCGTCGCGCTTGCTGAGAAAGGGGTGAGGCCCTCGGCGCCGCAGGCCCAGGTTGGGCTGTTTGCAGCTGAGGCCGACCGTAGGCTATCTTGGTAGATCGTTAGTTTGTTTCATTTGCCCGGCGCCGCTATTTACTCCCAACAGGCGCCCTGGCGCGTACCGTGCACTCCGTGGCTGACCGCATTGAGGCGGTTGTAGGTGAACCCCGCGGACTTGGCGCGTGCCAACATCCGGAAGGTTCTTCATGTCTCTCGTTGACGACGACCGCTTCGCCATGCCCGAAAACGGCATCGAGGCTCCCGCCGCCACCGTCATCACGGACTCCGTCGAGTCCGTGGACACCGCAACCGACACCACCGTCACCACCGAGGCCGAGACCGCCCCGGCCGACGAGGCCGCTGAGGCCGACATCACCATCGAGCCCGCTGAGCCCGTCGAGCCCGCTGAGCCGACGATCACCTTCGGCAGCCTGGGCCTGCACCAGGACCTGGTCCGTACGCTCGCCAAGCGCGGCGTCACCGAGCCCTTCCCGATCCAGGCCGCGACCATCCCGGACGCGCTGGACGGCAAGGACGTCCTCGGCCGTGGCCGCACCGGCTCCGGCAAGACGCTGGCCTTCGGCCTGCCGCTGCTCACCCGCCTCGGCGGCAGCCGCAGCCAGGCCAAGCGTCCGCGCGGCCTGATCCTGGTGCCGACCCGCGAGTTGGCCATGCAGGTCGCCGACGCGCTGGAGCCGTACGGCTCGGTGCTCGGCCTCAAGCTCAAGGTCGTCTGCGGCGGTACCTCGATGTCCAACCAGATCTACGCGCTGGAGCGCGGCGTCGACGTCCTCGTCGCCACCCCCGGCCGCCTGCGCGACCTGCTCAACCGCGGCGCCTGCAAGCTGGACGAGACCGAGGTCATCGTCCTGGACGAGGCCGACCAGATGGCCGACATGGGCTTCCTGCCCGAGGTCACCGAGATCCTCGACCAGGTCCCGGCCGGCGGCCAGCGGATGCTGTTCTCCGCCACGCTGGAGAACGAGATCGACTCGCTGGTCAAGCGCTACCTCAAGAACCCGGTGACGCACGAGGTCGACCCGTCGGCCGGCGCCGTCACCACCATGACCCACCACGTCCTGGTCGTGAAGCCCAAGGACAAGGCCCCGATCACCAACGCCATCGCCGCCCGCAAGGGCCGGACGATCATCTTCGTCCGCACCCAGATGGGCTGCGACCGCGTCGCCGAGCAGCTGCGCGACGCCGGCGTGCTGGCCGACGCCCTGCACGGCGGCATGACCCAGGGCGCGCGCACCGCCACCCTGGGCGACTTCAAGGACGGCTACGTCAACGTCCTGGTCGCGACGGACGTCGCGGCGCGCGGCATCCACGTCGACGACGTCGACCTGGTGCTGAACGTCGACCCGGCCGGGGACCACAAGGACTACCTGCACCGCTCGGGCCGTACGGCGCGAGCCGGCCGCTCCGGCACGGTCGTCACCCTGATCCTTCCGCACCAGCGCCGCGGCGTGTTCCGCTGTTCCGCCTGCTTGAGGACGCCGGGGTCGAGGCCACCCGCCACATCGTCGGCGGCGCTTTCGACGCCGACCTGATCAAGATCACCGGCGCTCGTTCGCTGAGCGACGTCCAGGCCGAGTCGGTCGCCACCCAGGCCAAGCAGGCCGAGCGTGACGTCCAGGACCTGACCCGCGAGCTGGAGCGTGCCACCAAGCACGCCGCCGACCTGCGGGCCGACGCCGACCGCCTGCAGGCCCGTGCGGCCCGCGAGCGGGCCGAGCTGGGCATCGAGGACGACGAGACGACCGCTCCGGTCGAGGGCGCCGAGGCCGGGACCGCGATCGCGGCCACCGTCCCGGCGCAGGGCTCCTCCGCCGAGGTGGAGGACACCCGTCCGGCGCGCAGCACCTCCTCGCGCGACGACCGCGGTGGCCGTGACGACCGCGGCAACTACCAGCGCCGGGATGACCGCGGCGGCGACCGCGGCGGGTTCCAGCGCCGTGACGACCGTGGTGGCGAGCGCGGCAGTGACCGCGGCGGCGACCGCGGTGGCTACCAGCGTCGCGACGACCGTCCGGCCGCCGGTGGCGCGAGCCGCTCGTTCGGTGACCGGGACAACCGCTCCGGTGGTTTCCAGCGCCGGGACGACCGTCCCTCCTCGGGTGGCGCGAGCCGCTCGTTCGGCGACCGGGACAACCGCTCCGGTGGTTTCCAGCGTCGCGACGACCGTCCGTCCTCGGGTGGCGCGAGCCGCTCGTTCGGCGACCGCGACAACCGCTCCTCGGGCGGCTACCAGGGTCGTAGCAACGGCGGCGGCAGCAGCTTCGGTGAGCGCAGCGGGCGTCCGTCCACTCCGTACCAGAGCCGCGACGACCGTCCCGCCTCGGGCGCCGGCCGCTCCTACGGCGACCGTCCGGCCTCCGGCAGCAGCCGCCCGGCCTTCGGCCGCCGCGACGACCACCGCCCGGCCTCGACCGGCGGCAGCCGCTCCTTCGGTGACCGCGACAACCGCTCCGGTGGTTTCCAGCGCCGCGACGACCGCCCGTCCTCGGGCGGCCCGAGCCGCTCGTTCGGCGACCGCGACAACAAGCCGCGCTGGAAGAACTGACGCACGCACGCACGCACGTGAAGCACTCAGCGCTGACTGAGAGCTGACTTAGCGCGGAGGGCCGCTGTTTCCACCCGAGAAGTCGGGTGGAAACAGCGGCCCTCCCGCGTTCCCGGCAAGCTGGACGCGGTGAGGCAGCCCGCCCTCGCCCCGCCGCCGGCGCCCCGGTAGCCCGCCCGGGCGAAGGCACGGAAAGGCAGTGGCCACAGCCCCCGCATCACCGGGTAGGATCACGGTGGCTGGCAACCCGCCTACGGGTCCCCGCCAAGCTGACGGGCCGTTAGCTCAATTGGCAGAGCTGTGGACTTTTAATCCATAGGTTGTGGGTTCGAGTCCCACACGGCCCACAAGATCAATGCATGCTTGACCAGGGCGTTTCCCTCACGAGGGAGACGCCCTTTCGTATGTTCGGCTCTGTGGTGAGTCATGGGTGGGACCCGGGTGGGTCGCAGAGGCACGGCAACGTGGGGTGGAACCCTAGTCTGAACTGCGGGAATGCGCGGATTCCTGGGTGCCGGGTGCGTTCTTCCTGCGGTGCCTGCCGCGTTTGGGCTGCTGGCGGATGGTGCGGGGGATCTCGTTCACACCGTCCAGGAGGAGCTGTGCCACGGCCTCTGAGCCACTGCGGGCCAGCTCAGGGAGTACGGACATGTAGGTGTCGACGGTGGTAACTGTTCTGCTGTGCCCGACTCGAACGGAGATAGTTTTGAAGTCGAGGCCGGCGGCGATCGCGAGGCTGACGGCACCGTGGCGCAGGTCGTGCAGTCGGATCGGGGGGAGATCAGCAGGACCAACTGGTTGATCAGGGAAGGTCGGGTCCGCCTGCCTTGGAGAGTTCGGTGAGGACGCTGATCGGCTCGTCGGTGGAGTCCACGTCGTCCTCGTCCTCGTCGGCGTCCAGGAACGAACCGGTCGCCTCCTCGTTGCTGAGGTGCGGATACTTCTCGAGGAGGAACCGGCGTCGGTAGGCCATGTCGGCGGTGTCGACGATCTGCTCCAGCGTGGACCAGTTGAGGGTGCTGCCCACGAGGATCCCGACCCCGGGAACGACCTTGCCGAGGCCCTTCTTGGTGAGGCGTATGCCGAATGCCCTGGCGAACTCCACGGAGACCCTGGCGACCACGGAATCGCTCAGGACGTTCCATGCCTTGCCGCGCACGAGTGCCTGGGTGAGCCGGGATATGTCAGCCATCGCAGCGGTCTTGGCGGAGGCCGACACCGCCGTACCGGCGTTGACCACGGACATCACGAACAGCTTCTCGGCGGGCGATTCGGGGTCGTAGCCGTAGAACAGCGACACATGTCCGACCACCCGGGACGCCAGCCCGAGGACGATCGCGGCGTCGCCCGCGAGGGCACCCACGATCATCCCTCCCGAGGGCGCCGACGCAGCCCCCGCGGAGGCGACGACGACCAGCTCCCCGCCCGAGATCACCAGCCCCGCCGTCGCTCCCGACAGCGCCGCGGCGGCCGGGTAGTACCAACTGGCCCCGCGTCCCCGAGCGGCGTCGATCTGCTCCAGATCGAGTCGGCGAAGGTCGGCCAGCGACGTCACATCATGGCCGCGCTTCTGATGGCGCTTCACCACCCGTGCGGGGGTCAGCCCTGCTCGTGACAGTCGCCCCACCGTCTGCCGGGTGGAGTGGAGGACCGTGCTGCTCCAGTCGGGCAGTGCGTCGGTGGCACCGCGCGCGGCGGTACCCGCCTTCTGGGCGCCTTTGGCGACGATCTCCTGTCCGCGCGTCACCGCGGACAGGGCCCGCGGGTGGCTCTCCAATTGCTTGGCCGCGCGCCTGCCGAGTTTCGCTGCGCTGACGGCCAGGTGCTCACCGGCCTCGCCCATCTTGCGGGACAGCGGGCGGCCTTTGAAGCGCTGGATGTCACGCCACGCTTCGAGCTCGTAGTCCGAGGGTTCAGTCACACCGGGATCGTAGGCTCTGCCGCAGTAACCGGGCGGGGGGTTGGGGAAGTTGCCCCGGGAATCGGTACAAGTACTGGGCAGGATGGGAGCCATGGCGTACACGGAACAGCATCTTCGCAGCTGATCGACGTGCGGGTGGCCGCAGGCGGGCGGTACTGGCCGGCGCCTCGGAGGCGGGCCGTTCTCCATCAATGGTGGCAATGCCCGCCGGGCACGTCGTCCACCATGACCAGCCGGACGTCTTCGCCGAATGCGTTCGGTGGTTCCTGAACCCCGTCGACGAACTCGTCGGTCAAACCCACTCAGGAGAGTTCCGGGCTGGTGAGTTCGTCGCAGACCTGCTCCGAGGAACTGCGGACCTGTCGGATTGATCTCTCCGGGGACTTGAACCCCTCGCAGCCCGCTGATTGCGACAACCTTTGTGGTCAGAGGTCAGACCCTTCGACGGAAGAGGCAGACCAGGGCGATGCGTTCGCCGGTGAGGGTCTTTCCTTCGGCGGCGGCCAGGTTGTAGAGCGTCCAGCCGGCGGCTTCGACGGCTTCGATCTGCGGGGCGACTCCGGTCATGGGTGCGGTGGTCTTGCTGGTCGCGTTGGCTTCGATGAACTTGTAGACGAGGACCTGATCGCCGTTGGCGTAGGCCTTCTGAGCCTGCTTGGCGGCGTCGGCGGCCTTGGAGTCGTTCATGAAGCCCATGGTGGTTCCCCTTGCTGGTCGGTGGGGATTCACCGTGGCAGGGCGACCCTGACCGAGGCGGCGGATTTGCCATCCTGTGACGTCTCGTTCCGGATGGTCGAGCACCTCGGAGTGGCAGCCGGAAGTCGGTCTGCGGCGATGCCGACTCCTCAGCCTTGTGCCGCCAGGGGGCCATGCCCTCGGGATTCTCCCAACTGCGCCCTGAGCAAACTCGCCGGCTCGGGGCAGGGGCAATTCATGACCGAACCCGGCACACGCCACCGCCTGATGCAGATCTACCGCAGCCAACGCCGCGAGGACCCCGCCCTGAAGAACTCCGTGCTCTACCAGAAGAGCGGGGACTGGATCGGGGTGGCAGCGCTCCTCGTGATCGCCGTCGTGGCGTGCATCCTCGGTGGGTGGTGGATCGCGGTGGGAGCGGTCGGCTTTGTCGCCGCTGGGCTGATGCTGGCCGGGATCGTCCGCCGCCACCAGCGGCAGCTCCCATGAAGCCCGATCGGGTAGCTGGCACGAACCGGTGGTGGTACTGGCTGACCGCAGCAGCGGGCCTGACCGTGTGCGCCTGCGTGGCGACCGTGATCGACCACGTGCTGATCCCGCCGCACTCCTGGGTCGACTCCGTGGGCAAGGGCGTTGCGATCCTCGTCGGTGGCATGGCCGGCGCAACCGTCCTACGGCTGCTCACCCGACACCGCCACTGACGGCGCCTGCCCCGCGGGGTACAACCGCCAGACGCTGCGGAGATATGCCGCGACGGATCTTGCGTGGCCTGTCAGTGTGAGGGCGTGACAAAGGTCGAGAGGGCAGAGGTATTCGCGCCCGGACGCCGCCGCGGAGGTGGGGGTCTCCATCCGTACCGGGTGCGTGGGCGCGGACGCAGTGCCGTGGTTCTGTGGATCGGCGGTCTGGGTGACGAACTCGAACGGGTGTTTGCGGTGTAGCAAGCGGGCCGCTGGCACGTGCCAGTGTTTGTGACTGTCCGGCAGGCCCGGGTATATGCGCGCCGACGTGGCCGGAAGCTTGTCAGGCCCGAGGCCTCGATGCGGTCCACCGGTTGCCGGAGCAGGGAACAGCGCACAACAGCGCCTACGAGAAACTGTTCGAAGGCAAGTCGCCACGTGGACTCCCGACGAGCAATGCGCGGTAGTGGAGTTGATCAGGGCCGGGGTGGAGCTGTGGAACCCCTGCCCAGCGATCCTCAATCCCTGCTCGGGGAGTGCCTTGGGCGGTGGACTGGTCCTCTCGGCCTTGTGATCCGTTCCCGGTCGCTGGCTGAGGTGCTCTGCTGCCTTCGCCGGGTAGCCGGTCCAGCCGCGGATAGGTGAGTCGGGGGGCGAAGTTGCTCCTCGGCCTGGGGCCGGACGAACACTCCCGGGCGACGCCCCACGACCACCTCTACGATCACAGCCTGGAGCAGCCTGCCGCGCACCAGACGAAGGATCAATTACCCGGCCAAAGATCCGAGACGGTGGGTAGTTGATGCTGGCTATGGCCTGATTTTTACGGATCTCGCCCTCATCACGGGAACGCGGCCGGTCCGACTTCCCGTGCTGCAGAAGCCCTGCGTGCTGCCCACGGTCCACCACGTCGCCTCAGCTGGCCGGCCCGAGCCCCTCTGGGAGGGCAGCCGCCATGAGGGCCACGGCTTCCTCCGGCGTCCCGGTGCGTGCGACCGGCTCGCCTTGGTTCCACACCCCGTAGAGCCCCTGGTCGTAGGGGTGGATGACATCAACACCAGTGCGTTAGGGCGTTGACCTGCGGTGCAACCGTGGCCTGCGTGGCTGTCAGCGTCGTGGGCGGGCAGTGAGTCCGTTCTCCAGCATTCCGATCTTGGCGCTGAAGGTGTAGGTGGGTGCGCTCTGGGGGTGCTTGCCCGCGTTCGGGGCGTATTTGCTGGTGGTGTTCTTCTTGCTGCGGGCCTTGACGCGCTGTCGGCGGTGCGCGGGCCACAGGTCGGCGAGGATCGCTGCGCCGATCCTTCCCACCAGGTCGGCCTTGTCCTGGATCGTGGTGCCGGCGGCGGTCAGGACGGTGTCTGCGGCGGCCTGCAGCAGCACGGTGAAGCTGAGGCGGTCCATATCCAGGGCGGGCTGGTCGGTGATCGCGTCGGCAGCGGCGCGAATCAGCACCTGGTAGGCGGTCAGCAGTGCCCAGACCTCCTGGTCGAGGCCGTCGATGCTGCGCGAGCGTAGGACGCGGCCGTCCAGGATGCTGGCCTTGATCGAAAAATAGGCGGTCTCCGCCTGCCATCGCTCGTGGTAGAGGTGCAGGAGTTCGCTTGCGGGGTGGGTGGTGTGGTCGAGGAGGCTGGTGAGCAGGCGCCACTGCTCGGTGCGTACGGTGCCGTCGGACAGAGTCACGGTGACCTCGGCCTCGATCACGCGCACCGGCAGGGGCGAGTAGCCCAGGCCGGCCCGGTAGGGGGCGCGCAGGCGGGCCAGGTAGGAGCCGTCTGCGAGGTGTTGAAGGGCGGTGGGGCAGCGGCTGGCGCCCGAGCGCACCAGGAAGTGGGCGCCGGTCGCGGCGGTGTCGGCCAGGAAGTGCACGGCGTCGAAGCCCGCGTCGGCCAGCAGCAGCATCGACGCGTCTAGCACGTGCAACAGGCGTGTGGCGTAGGGTAGTTCACCGGTTGCCTCGGGGCCGAAGGCCGCGCCCAGCAGAGCCCGGGTGCCGCACTCGACGATCACCAGCAGGCGTAGCAGCGGGTAGCCGAACTCCCTCTTCTCGCCGACCCGTTTGGGATAGAGCCAGGTGACCTGCGCGTCTTCGGGCACGTGCAGACTGGTGCCGTCGACGGCCACTGTGCGCAGCCCCCGGTAGAAGGAGCCGGGGCGGTGGCGCTCGCCGACAGGACCCGCCAGCGTCTCGAACAGCACCTTGAGGGGGCGGGCACCCAGGCGGCGCCTCGCCCGGGCGAGCGAGGAGACGGCTGGCCGGACGATCACGGCCGCGGGCAGGTGCGCGGTCAGCTTTCCCCACACCGCCCGGTACGAGGCGTGCTCGAACAGCGCGAGAGCCAGGACGAAGTACACCATCACGCGGGCGGGCAGCAGCCGCAGCCGCTTCTCCCGCGCCCCGGTCTCCTCCAGCACGGCGTCCACCAGGGCAAAATCCACGATCTGGGTCAACTCGCCCAAGTGGCCCGGCGCGTAGACCCCCGGGATCACCTGCATGGCGGGCGTGGTGGCAGACTGATCGCGCAACGGGACTCCCGATGATCATCCGAGCTTGGCAGCAAGATGATCTATCAGGAGTCCCGTTCGACGTTCACGCCGGGGTTGCGCCGCAGGTCACAGGCTTAACGCACTGGTGTTGTGGATGACATACCCGACCCGACTCTTCCAGAACTCCTCGACACCGGTGGAGAACCAGAGGTTGAAGTGGCTGTTGACCGGCATCAGCCGGCGCAGCACCGGCTGGGCGTACGCCGCCGCCAGCAGGGCGTGGGCGCGCGGGTGCCGGTCATAGGGCGGCATGTGAATACGGTCGAGCTTGGCCTGCCACGTCAACTCGACGGCACCGAACGGCTCCCGCTCGTGGGTGAGGGCCCAGGGCCTGAACCGGACGAACGAGGCGCGCGCCCGCGTCTCCTCAAGCCCCGCGCCGCCCGACCATGCCGCCGTCGCCCTGACGACCTCGGTCAGGTCCGCGGTCGACCCACACGCCAGGCGCGCGCCGTTGCCCTGAAGGTTCACCTGGAAGGTCCGCCGCCGCCCCTCGGCGGGCGGGTACACCGTCACGCGCCGACCGCTCCCCGCGTCGCGGTACTCCGCGATGCGACCCCATTTCGAGTCCGACTCAGGCAGGGGGAGCCCGAGTTCCTCGGCCGTATGTTTCAACGCAGCCCGGAGGGCCCCGTCATCGTCCCAGCCACCCTCGCCATGCCCCGCCCCGAAGCTCATCACCCCAGTCTGCCCGAAGCACCCCTGCCTTAGGACTCCTCACAAAAGTGGTGGACTTGACCTGGCCAGAGGTCGGTGTCGCGCACGCCGCCGGGCAATGGAACTGCCGGACGGACCATGGGCCACCTGCCATCAGGACCGTGATGTCGCGAAGATCGGATGCCGCGTAAGTCCCCGCGCCTGGTGTGCGCCGGCTTTTGCGGATCGCCAGGGGCACGACTCAGTCAGCACGCTGCTGATTGCCGCCTGCCCTGGGCCACCCACGTGCAGCGCCGTACACACGTCTCTCTTTGTCGACGGCCTCGACTTGATCGCGTGCGCTTACAACGGCGCAACCGGCGGCCGTCCCAGTCAGCTGCTCAGGCCTGGAGGCCCGCTCTACCCGACTGATCAAGCGCGGGGCTACTCGCGGATGGGGCTGCTGTACGTAGGGCGTCGCGGCGGAATCACGGACCGGGCCCGGGGGGGAGTCGGTGTACGACTCGATGTCGCGGGCCGATGGCCTTGCGCGTCGAAACCGGGCACACCGGCACATACTGGTTTCTATGCGCCCACGTGAAGAAGGTCGCGAACGCAGCCGGCTCCCGGTTGGACTTCGACGCGCCGCTCCGGCCCGGGTTCTGCGGTGCGTTGAGCCGCCACTTCCACAGCCCTTCAACACGCGGACGGTAGAGGGAAAATGTGCGGTCGATATGTGTCATCCCGGAGCCCGCTGGATCTGGCGACCGAGTTCCGGGCGCAGCCGCCGGGTCCGGATGTGGTGCTGCCGCCGTCGTGGAACGTTGCGCCGACTGATCTGGTGTGGGGGGTGCTGGAGCGTGCGGCGAAGGACGGGGCCGAGCCGCGCGGACGTGAGGTGCGGGCGCTGCGGTGGGGGTTGGTTCCGTCCTGGGCGAAGGACCTGTCCGTCGGGGCGAGGATGATCAACGCCCGGGTGGAGACCGTCCACGAGAAGCCCGCCTACCGTCGTGCCTTCAGCAGCCGCAGGTGCCTTCTGCCCGCCGACGGGTTCTACGAGTGGGAGGCCGTCCCGGCCGGCAAGGGCACCAAGGCGCGCAAGCAGCCGTACTTCATCCACCCCGCCGACGGCACCGCGATGGCGATGGCCGGGCTGTACGAGTTCTGGCGCGACCCGGCCGGGCCGAAGGACGGCCCCTGGGTCGTCAGTTGCACGATCATCACCACCGAGGCCACCGACAGCGCCGGGCGGGTCCACCCCCGTATGCCGCTGACCGTCGGCACGGAGCACTACGGCGACTGGCTGAACCCCGAGCACACGGATGTCGACGATCTGCGCGCGCTTCTCCAGGCCCCGGCCGGCGGGGAGTTGGACGTGCGGGCGGTGTCCAGCGCGGTCAATTCGGTGCGGAATGACGGGCCCGAACTTCTTGGTGCGCCGGAGGAGTCCTGAGGAGATGTGAGGAGATGCGAAAAGTCCTGAGGAGTCGTCAGGAGTGGGGAGAAAGCGGGCGCAGACTCGGCTGAGTCTGCGCCCGCTGGTGGGGGTCACGCCTGGACGGGGTGTCCGGCGTCGCCCTCGACGATGTGCTTGGCGCGGCCCTCCTCGTCGACGTCGGTGAGGGTGATGTCGGGCTCGCCGCTGCCGGTGGTGTCGAACTGGAACAGGTCCGCTTTGCCGTCGCCGGTGGTGTCGGTGGCCCACAGGTCGGGCTTGCCGTCGCCGTTGGTGTCGGCGGCGAGAAGCAGGTGGTCGTCATTGGTGTTCTCGTTGGCTGCCATGTGGCGCGGTTGCCCGATTGGCGCGGCAGGAAACGTGCGGCGGCGGCGGAGCGGGGACGGCGCTACCGCTTCATGGCTCTGTGCTGCTTGAGGAGGGCGGTGATGCTCTCGTGGCCCGCCTCGGTGTTCAGCGCGGTGAGGAGTTCATCGGGGCAGAGCTCTGCTTATGCAAAGTCAGCTGAGGTCTGATGGGGGAGAACGGCGGGGGCGAGGAGGTCCGGGCCGGGGTTGGGGACGAACTGTGACGGGCGGTAGGTCGTGGGGTGTACGAGACGTCCGCGCAAGGGGGATGGGGAGTGCCCCGGGGTGACGACTGCCGATCACTCCCCAGCGGGGACGGGGAGTGATCGAGGGGCGGGCGTCGCGGCGGGCGTCGGGATCAGGCTGCGCGTCTGGCCGGGTGGCCGCGTTCGGCGTGGTCGCGGCCTGCGTGGTCGGGGCCGGCGTCGGTGATCGAACCGGAGAGGAGGATGCCGAGCTCCGTCTCGTCCAGGGCCAGGATGCCGGCGATGCGCTCCGCGATGGTCAGGGACGGGCAGCGCTGTCCCGTTTCCAGGCCGACCAGGTAGCCGGGCGGGATGCCCAGCAACCGGGCGCACTCCCGGCCGCGCAGCCCGGCGCGCATCCGCGCCCGGCCGAGCATCGGGCCCATCTCGACCGGCGGGATCCGGCGCTGCTGTGCACTGTCTGCACCATCGTCCATCGTTTTCTCCTTCTGCATGATCAGCTGACTGTGCCCTTCCTCTCGACGTCGATACCTGGTGTCACTCCAGCGGCCCAACAGGTATGCCGGAATGCGCAACCCGCCTGGCGGCAGGCGGGACCCGCCTCTCTGGGTCGCCGGCCTGCGCGGCTAGGGTGTGGCGCCTGACCAAGGGGGTGGCCGGTGGGCTTCATATACGCGTTCGAGGCGAGTGCACGGCAGCAGACCGTGCTGTGGTTTTTGGCGGCTGTACTCATCGGCGAGATCGCGACCTGGGCCGCGCCCCGGCGGGCGCGGCCCTGGAACCACATCCTCGTCGCGGTGACTGTCACCGGGACGCTGGTCCTGATGCCGTTCATGGCGTTCGGGTTCGGCTTCGTCGACTGAAGCCTGAAGCCTGAAGCCTGAAGCCTGAAGCCTGAAGGCTGAACTGCCTTGTGGATGCGGGGCGTTGGGGTCAGTGGCTGATGGCTTCGGGGGTGAGGGCGGGCGCGGCTTCGGCGTCCGGCGCGGCCTCAGCCTCGGGCCTGTGGTCGCGGATCAGGATGACGGCCAGGGCAGCCCCGATGATGACCGCTGCGGCGCCGATCAGGAAGCCTGCGCTCATCGCCGTGGTGAAGGCGTGGCGGGCGGCGGCGGCCAGGGCGGGGTCGTGGAGGCGGGCCGCGGCGTTCAGGGCGTCGCCGATCGAGGACTTGGCCGCCGTGGGCGCCGTGCCGGGCATGGCCGCGTGGTAGCGCCCGGCCAGGACGCTGCCCAGGGCGGCGACGCCGAGGGCCGCGCCGGTCTGCTGGACGGTGTCGTTGAGGGCGGAGCCGACTCCGGCGTGCTCGGCCGGGACGGCGCCCATCAGCGCGGCGCTGGCCGCGGGCATCGCCAGGCCGCCGCCGGCGCCCAGCAGGGCCAGAGCGGTGCCCAGCACCGCGAAGCCGCTGGTGTCCGTGGCCGTCGCGAGGACGCCGAGGCCGGCGGCCATCACGGCCAGACCGATGGCGATCATCGGTCGGTTGCCGATCCTCTTGCCGAGGGTGGTGGCCAGGCTGGAGACCGCGATCATGGCGGCCGCCATCGGGATCAGCGCCAGGCCGGCCTCGGTGGGGGTGTAGCCGAGGACCGACTGGGTGTACTGGGTGAGGATCAGCAGCAGGCCGCCGAGGGCGAACTCCAGCAGCACCAGCGAGAAGCAGGCGCCGGAGAAGTCGCGGTTCCGGAACAGCGCCAGCGGGACCATCGGGGAGGCGGAGCGGCGCTCCCACAGCCCGAACGACACCAGGCTCGCCACGGCGAGGATCAGTGCGAGCAGGGTGGACGTGTTCGACAGGCCGCCGTGCGGCAGTTCGATGATCGCCCAGACCAGGGCGGTCATGCCGACCACCGACAGCACCGCGCCGATCGGATCGGCCTTGGCCCAGGGCCCGCGGGACTCGGGCATCCAGGCCCGGGCCGCCAGCACGGCGACGATCGCGACCGGGACGTTCAGCAGCAGCACCGCGCCCCACCGGAACTCGCTGATCAGGGCGCCGGCCACGACCGGTCCTGTGACCAGGCCGACCACCGACACGGTGCTCCAGATGCCGATCGCCTTGCGCATCTCGACCGGATCGGTGAACACCGTGATCAGGATGGACAGCATGCTGGGCATCATCACCGCGCCGCCGATCCCCATCACCGCCCGCGCGCCGATGAGTTCGGCCACGGTGGTCGCGTATGCGCCGACCAGTGAGGCGCCGCCGAACAGCACCAGACCGGTGATCAGCGTCCGGCGGCGGCCGAAGCGGTCGGCCAGGCTGCCGGCCGGCAGCAGCAGTCCGGCGAACACCAGGATGTAGGAGTCCAGGATCCACTGGATGCCGACGGACCCGGCGTGCAGGTCGTGGGCCAGGGACGGCACCGCGACGTTCAGCGCCATGTTGTCGATCACCAGGACCAGCGTGCTCAGGCACAGCACGGTCAGCACCAGCCAGCGCCTCGCGCTGGACATCACCGTCTCCATCGGGCCCACCCCATTCTCGTACAGTGTGCGAGTTCTTTGACTCGCACACTGTACGAGTCATATCGCACGGTGTGCAAGTGGCTCGCACGGTGTTCTGGAGAGTCGCTATGCTGGCCTTGAGCAAAACCGGAGCACGCTGGAGCAGAGGGAGGCCCCATGCCGGCCGCAGAGACCGCCGCAGAGACCGCCGCAGCGCCCGCCGGGGAGCAGACGATCGCCTCGGTCTGGACCCGACCCCGCCGTCCGCAGCGCCAGCCGTCGGCGCTGGGCCGGGAGCAGATCGTGGCCGAGGCGGTGGCGCTGCTGGACGAGGAGGGGATCGCCGCGCTGAGCATGCGCAAGCTCGGGGCCAGGCTGGGATCAGGAGCCACCTCGATCTACTGGCATGTGCCCAGCAAGGACGAGCTGGTCGAGCTGGTCGTCGACGAGGTCTACGGCGAACTGCGCGCGCCGGACCTCCAGGGTGCCGACGCCGCCGACCCGGCGGTCTGGCGGGCGGCCACGGTCGAGTACGCCCGCAGCGTGCGGGCGATGGTCCTGCGGCACACCTGGGTCGGCGGCCTGCTCGGCGAGTCGGGGCTGTCCTATCTGGGACCGAACATGATGCGCCTGTCCGACGGCATGCTCGGCCTGTACCGGGCGGCCGGCTTCACGCTGCTGAAGGCCAATGACGCGATCACCACCGTCACCGCCTACGTCCTGGGCATGGCCACCGGTGAGGCCGCGATGCTCACCACCATCGCCCGGAGCGGCGTGAGCGAGCAGGAGTGGGTGGCGGCCCTGCTGCCCACCGCCGAGCGGGCCGCCCAGCCGTACCCGCACCTCAGGGAGTTGTACGTGGCCTACCGGGCGGTGGATCCGGAGGTCGGCCGGGAGGACGGCTTCGGCTATGGGCTCGAACGCATCCTCGACGGCCTGCAGGCCGAGGGGTTCCGGGGCTGAACCTGCGGTGGACCGGTCGGTCCTGGACGGGGGCAGCCGTGCACCGGCCCGTGGTCGGCCCGTAGGCTGCGCGGGTGGGGGTCCTGGCCTAGGTCGAGCAGGGCCCCCGCTCCCGTACCCGTCCCGCCCCGGCCCCCGGCCCCGGCCCGGCCGACGTTACGTCCCCATTCCTGCCCCGCCCCCGCCGACGTCACGTCCCCCTGCCGCCCGTTCCGGGGGTGCGATTCTGGGGTTGGGGCCGGACTCCACCAGAGGTTTGCGCATTGGCCATAGCAAACCCATGGCCTCCGACGCAATCCGCCAGTAGCGTCACCGCCGTGACGAACACCCCCGGGGACGCTGCCGCGACCCAAGAGAGACTTCGCGACGTCGCGAAGCGCCTTCCGTCGCGCTGGAGCGACGTCGGCAGGTTCAGCGAGCTCGCCGCGGAACTCGAGGCCTTTGTCGCCGAACTGGCCGAGGCCGCCGCGGTCCGTCGCGACTCGCGCACCGACCAGGGCCGCCCGCCGTTCCTCACCGAGGAGAGGTGACCGACGCGGCGCCGCGGGCCCGGTGAGCTGCTCCCGTACGGCTCAGGAAACGGCCGTGCCCCGGGCCCAGCCGAGTGGCTGGGACCGGGGCACGGTTCGTGCGTGAGGGGGTCAGGCCGGAACGATGTTCTCCGCCTGCGGGCCCTTCTGGCCCTGAGTGACGTCGTAGGTCACCTTCTGGCCTTCCTGGAGCTCACGGAAGCCCTGGGCGGCGATGTTGGAGTAGTGGGCGAAGACGTCCGGGCCGCCGCCGTCCTGCTCGATGAAACCGAAGCCCTTTTCGGCGTTGAACCACTTAACGGTGCCACTGGCCATACTGGGATCTCCTCGCGAGGGCAGTCGCACCAGCGCTCGCGGTGTGCGGGCGCCATGTCCTCGGTCGGTCCGCCGTGTGCGATCCAGGGCAGTGAAAACGCCCGTGATCGCGATCACGGGCGAGACGAGCTCGGGAACCACGACTGCTACTGGAGAGAACGGTACCGGCACCCGGGCGTCCCCGCCGCCGGACACGGACATCCCGCCCCGGCAAACCGGTGGAAACGGTCGCACGGGACGGCGGGACGGCCGGGTGTCCGGCGGCCGGATTCAGGCGTTGTGTAGGGCGCTTCCGGCGGTCCACCGGGCCCAGCCGAGGGTGAAGTCGGCGTATCCGTTGTCGGGCGCGACGTTCTTGGGTTCACCCTTGACGGTCACCGGGTCGCCCTGCTTGACCAGGTCGAAGAACCACTTGGCGTCGCTGAGCGAGAGGTGGATGCAGCCGTGCGAACTGTTGTCCAGGCCCGGGTCCGAGTCGCCGTCGGAGAAGTGGGCGTAGGTGCCGCTGCCGGTCAGGTGGACGGCCCAGGGGAACGGCTGGTTGTAGTAGTTCGGGCCGTTGGGGTTGCACTGGATTCCGACGCTGCAGGAGTTCATGACGACCGAGGCCTGCTTGTCGATCACCGCCATCGTGCCGCCCCAGGTCTCATAGCCCGGCTTGCCGGTGTCCACCCGGAGCACGCGGTCCAAGCCGCCGTTCAGATAGACCTTCATGGTGTGGCCCGGGGCGTCGACCACGGCCTCCACGTCGCGGCCGATGGTGAAGGAGTGCTGGTAGTCGGTCTTTCCATAGCGGCCGTTGCCGCCGTTGACGCCGTTCAGGTCGGCGGCGACGGTGACCTTGGTGCCGGACTTCCAGAAGTCCTTGGGACGCCAGTCCACCCGCCGGTCGCTGAACCAGTGCCAGCTGCCGGTGACGGCGGGGGACGCGCTGACCTTGAGCTGCTTCTCGACGCCGGCCCGGTTCGCCTGGGCCACCGGGTCGGAGAAGACGATCGAGATGGGCATGGCCACGCCCACCGTCGCCCCCTTGGCGGGAGTGATGGAGTCCAGGGTCATGGTCTTCGCCGGGGTGGCCGCGGTGAAGCCGACCCGGTTGATGGTCGGCTGGGCGCTCGGGTCGCCCTGGGCGGTGGCGTCCGCGGTCAGGGTGTAACGCGCGCCCACCCCGAACGGCGAGGCCGGCGTCCAGGTGCCGGCGCTGAGGCTGGTGCTGCCGGGCACCGGGTCGCCCTTGGAGTCGGCCACGGTCACCGAGGCCAGGCTGCCGCCCTGCACGGTGATCCGGACCGGCTTGTCGGTCAGCACGTCCCCAGCGGCGTTCTTCGCCAGATCGATGGTGATGGTCACGGGTGGGTGGGTGCCGGCCGTGGACGCGCTCGGAGCGGCGCCCTGGCCGCCCTGGCCGCTCTGGCCGCTCTGGCCGCTCTGGCCGGGCCGGGCGGCCGGCGGCGACGGGCTGGGCGTACAGGCGCTCGCGCCGCCGAGTACGGCGGCGGCGAGCAGCAGGACGAACGCGACGGCCTTGCGGGGGCCCTTGGGTGCCATGGTGCCGCTCCTTGGGGAGGTGATCGTGGCGGGGGCAGGTTCGGTCGTGCGGTTGCCCTCATAGGGAATGACCCGCGCCGGAGCGGTCTTGTTGGCCCGGGCCGGGTGTTGTTGCCCGGCTGTGACAGACCGGTCCCGGACCGGGTGTAGGACTTTCGTAAGCACGCCGAACAGGGTTCGGAGGGGGTCCGGGCTGTCTCATGGAGATGTGCCCAGACATCCGCTTTTGTCCTTGCGCTCGAAGTTGCCGAAGTTGCCGACGCTGCCGAAGTCGTCGGTGGTCTCGAAGCTGTCCGCGTTGCCGAAGCCGCCCAAGCCGGAGGAGCTGCAGGCGGCCTTCAGCTCGAAGCTGCATGAGCCGCGGACGGCGGTGGTGATCGGGCGCTGGCTCGGCGCGACCTTTCTGATCTGCTTCGCGACCGGACTGATCAGCCACGGCCTGCAGGATCCGCCCGGCTGGCTGCGGGGCCATCTGCCCAGCCGACCGGTGAACGGCTACCGGGTCACCCAGGGCCTGCATGTGATCAGCGGCATCGCCTCGATCCCGCTGCTCGGCGCCAAGCTGTGGACGGTCTACCCCAAGCTCTTCGCCTGGCCCCCCGCGAAGAGCGTGCTGCAGGCGCTGGAGCGGCTCGGCATCGTCCTGCTGGTCGGGTCGGCGCTGCTGGAGGTCTTCACCGGGCTGCTGAACACGCTCCAGTGGTACCCCTGGCCGTTCCCGTTCCGGCAGACGCACTTCTGGCTGGCCTGGATCGCGATCGGCGGGCTGCTGCTGCACATCGCGGCCAAGTGGCCCGAGATCGCGGCCAACTGGCGCAGGGTCAGGTCCGAGCAGCAAGCCCTCGACGGGCAGCCCGGGGACGCCGCCGGCGTCGGCGCGGTTCCCGGGCGGCGGGCGTTCCTGAGCGGGGTGGCGCTGTCGGTGCTGACGGTCACCCTGGTCACCGCCGGGCAGACGGTGCCCTGGCTGCGCCGGTTCGACCTGCTGGCCCCGCGTCGCCCCGACCTCGGCCCGCAGGGCCTGCCGGTCAACCGCACGGCGCAGGCGGCCGGCATGGTGCATGTCTCCGGGGCGGACTGGCGGCTCGCCGTCGCCGGACCGCGCCCGTACACGCTGACCCTGGACGAGCTGGGCGCGCTGCCGCAGTACACCGCGCAGCTGCCGATCTCCTGCGTGGAGGGGTGGAGCGCTTCCGCGCACTGGACCGGGGTCCGGATCCGTGACCTGGTGGAACGGGCCGGTGCCGACGGTACGGCGCGACTGCGGGTGGTTTCGCTGGACCGGGGCGGCGCCTACGGGGTGACCGAGATGGAGGCCTCCTACGCGCGCGATCCGCTGACCCTGCTGGCGCTGCGGGTCAACGGGGACGTGCTGGCGGCCGACCACGGCTACCCGGCGCGGATCATCGCGCCGAACCGGCCCGGCGTGCTGCAGACCAAGTGGGTCTCCCGGCTGGAGGTGATCGCATGAGGCTGAACACGAAGCCGCGGCTGCGGCCGCAGGCGGTGGCGCGGGGCCTGGTGCTGGCGGGCGGGCTGGCGCTGGTCGGGTTCGGGATCGCCGGGTTCCTGGGGGAGCCGTACCTCACCGGGCACCGGCTCCAGGTGCTGCTGTGGGCCGGCGGCGGCATCGTGCTGCACGACGGGGTGTGGGTGCCGGTGCTGCTGCTGGTCGGCGCGGTGGTGGCCCGGCTGGTGCCGGCCCGGGTGCGCGGCCCGGTCGTGGTCGGGCTGATCACGGCGGCGGCGCTGACCGCGATCGGGTTGCCCGCGGTGCTCAGGGAGGACCAGCACAACGGGAACCCGACCCTGCTGCCGCTGCCGTACCTGCGGAACTGGCTGCTGCTGCTCGTTGTCGTCGGCTGCGCGGTGACGCTGTGGATCGCGGTCCCTTCGGCGGTCGCCCGCTGGCGGGATCGGCCCCGGAAACCGCCGCGGGGACCGCGGGCGGGTCCGCGGCGGTAGGTTGGCCCAGACCTGACACCGTGCTTATGCCCCTGGCGTAGTCGCCGGACAGTGAGGCGATCCGGGCGGAAATCTTTTCGCCCGGACCAATCCTTTCGGGTGCCAGTCACGAATCACCATTGCACCCAGACCTCCGGAGGTACGTGTATGCACGCGGCATCACGCGGCGATCAGCCGGTGGCCCCTGGCTCTGCCAGTGGCTACGGCGCTCTTGAGCTGCTGCTCGACCGCGTCTCCAGGGGTGACCAGCAAGCCTTCGAAACCGTCTACTCCGCGGTGGCCGGGCCGGTGCTCGGCCTGGTCCGGCGACTGCTCCGCGATCCGGCGCAGTCGGAGGAGGTGGCGCAGGAGGTACTGATCGAGGTCTGGCGCTGCGCCGCCAGGTTCGACCCCGAGAAGGGCAGTGCCATGTCCTGGGTGATGACCCTGGCGCATCGGCGGGCCGTGGACCGGGTGCGTTCGGCACAGGCGTCCACCGACCGGGAGCACCGGGCGGCGGTACGCGACCACACTCCAGCCTTCGACGAGGTCAGTGAGCAGGTGGAGCGCAGGCTCGAACGCGAGCAGGTGCGCCGCTGCCTCAGCTCGCTGACCGAACTGCAGCGCGAGTCGGTGATGCTTGCCTACTACCGCGGCTGCACTTACCAGGAGACCGCCGACCTGCTCGGCGCCGCCCTGGGGACCGTGAAGACCCGACTCCGGGACGGACTCATCCGGCTCCGCGACTGCCTGGGGGTGACCTCGTGACCAGTGCCGATCTGCATACGCTGACCGGAGCCTACGCGCTACGCGCTGCACGCGCTGTCCGATCGAGAATCCGAAGAGTTCACCCGGCATCTGGCGGCCTGCGCCGCCTGCGGCCAGGAGGTGCGCGAACTCCAGGAGACCGCGGCCAGGCTGGCCCTCGCCGCGGCCGAGACGCCGTCCGGCGAGTTCCGGGCACGGGTCATGGCGGCCATTCCGGAGGTGCGGCAGCTGCCGCCGCGGGTGCCGGGGACGGACGCCGTGTCCTGGTCCGCCTCGCAGCGCTGGCGCCGCTGGCGGCACCGGATGCCCCAACTGGCGCTGGCCGCCTGCCTGGCGGCGGCGCTGGTGGCGGGCGGCTTCGCGGTCAACGCGGAGCACGACGTGCAGCACCAGCGCTCGCAGGTGGTCCAGGCCCAGTCGCAGGCGGCGGTGCTGAGCTCGCTGCTGGCCGCGCCGGACGCGAGCTTCCACACCGCGGCGGTGAAGGGCGGCGGCAGCAGCACGGTCGTCACCTCGCCCTCGCTGCAGCAGACCGCTTTCGTCTACCGGGGCCTGCCGGCGCTGCCCCCGACCAAGGTGTACGAACTCTGGTACAGCAAGGACGGGCAGATGGTCCCGGCGGGCCTGGTCCCGGCCGGTCTGGTGTCGGGGGCGGGCAACGGGGCGACCATGCTCACCGGTACCCCCGACGGGGCCGCCGGGGTCGGTGTGACCGTGGAGCCCGCGGGCGGCTCGCCGAAGCCGACCAGCGCACCGGTGGTACTGGTGCCGTTCAGCGCTACCTGACGACGGCCCCGCCCGAACGGGGGTCCGCCCAGCCGGGGGGCAGGGGGCGAGCGGGGGGGTCGAACAGGGGGAAGGGAAAGCGGGCGGGGCATTGCGGTGCCTCGCCTGCTTTTCTGCTTGCTGGCAGTACATACTAGTAGGTACAGTCGGCGTCATGCTGACGCATGTGATGCAGTACACGATCAGCCTGCCCGCCGACTACGACATGGCGATCATCCGCCGCCGGGTGAAGCTGGGCGGCCATCTGCTGGACGACTTCACCGGTCTCGGCCTCAAGGCGTATCTGATCCGGGAGCGCGGGGTCGACGGCTCGCCGGTCAACGCCTATGCCCCGCTCTACTTCTGGAACGACCCGGAGGCGCTCGGCCGCTTCCTCTGGGGCGGCCAGGGCTTCGGCCGGATCGTCACCGACTTCGGCCGGCCGACCGTCCGGCACTGGATCGGCGCGGGGCTGGCGACCGGCCCGTCCGCGCAGCTCGCACCCCGTACCGCGACCCTGTGCCGGACCCCGGTCGCGGACGGCGCCGATCCCGTCGAGGCGATGGCCGCGGCCGCCGCCGAGCTCGCCGCCCGGGCCGGTACGGCCGGCGTCCACACCAGCGCCGTCGCGCTCGACCCGCACCACTGGGAGCTGCTGCACGCCACCCTCTGGGCGGGCGACGCCCCCGAGGGCGTTCCCGGCGACCGGTTCCAGCTGCTGCACCTGTCCGCCCCGGGCGGCCCGGAAGGCTCAGGGGGCCCGGTCGGCGCCGGAAGCGGGACGGTCAGAGCGCGCTGACCAGCGCATACCCGGCTGCCGCCGCAGCCAGGCCGACGGCGAGACTGGTCAGGGCGTTCAGGGCGGCCGAGGTCGGCGCGCCTCGTTCGAGCAGCTTCACCGTCTCGTAGCTGAAGGTGGAGAAGGTGGTGAGACCGCCGCAGAAGCCGGTGCCGAGCAGCAGCGCCAGGTCGGCCGGCAGGCCGTGGACCGCGCCCGCGGCGGAGAGGCAGCCGAGGATCAGTGAGCCGCTGACGTTGACCGTGAAGGTGCCCCAGGGGAAGCCTCCGCCGCGCGCGGCCAGCCGGGACTGCACGGCGCGGTCGGTGAGGTAGCGGGTCGGGGCGCCGACCGCGCCGCCGAGGAAGACCATCAGGACCGTGATCGGGGTCATCGGGGCGCACGCTCCGTGCTGGCGGCGGGCGAGCCGTCGCCGGGCAGGTCCGGATCGATCGGCGCGGGCCCGGAGGTCGCCGCCCCGGACCTCGCCGCCCGGCTCAGCCGGCGGGCCAGGGCCGCGCCGAGGCAGACCGCGAGCAGCCCGGTCAGCAGGCTGCCGAACGCGTAGCCCCCCGCGAGCGCGAACTGCCGGGCCGCCAGCAGCCCCCTGGTCTCCACCAGGTAGGTGGAGAAGGTGGTGAACCCGCCGAGGATCCCCACGCCGAGGAAGGGCCGCCGATAGCGGGAGGCCGGCCAGACGTCCAGCACACAGACCATCAGCGCGCCCAGGGCGAGGCTGCCGAGGGCGTTGGTGACGAAGGTCGCCCAGGGGAAGCCGTCGGCCGCGGTGGGCCAGAGCCGGGCCAGCCCGTACCGGGCGAGGCTGCCGAGACCGCCGCCGAGGGCGATCACGGCGACGATGTCGCGCTGGCCCCGGTGGCCTTCCGCCGCGGGAGACGCCGGGGACGGGGGCGGCGCGGGCACTGCGGGCGCTGCGGGCACGTGCGGCGACCTCGGCGTTCTCGGGTGCTGCGGGGTGGAGGCCTCAGCACCCTGCTACGGGGCGGAGTCCTTCACCTTCGGACTCAGTGAGTATGCCCGTATCGGTGTCATGCCGCCGTAGCCGGGCAGCGACACGGTGTTCTGGGTGCCCACCTGCGCGCACTTGTTGACCTGGTTGCCGGTCTTCGCACTGGCGTTGTCCAGGGCGACCTTGGTGTTGGCGGCCGGGGCCTTGACGGTGCCGCCGGGGAAGGCGGTGCCGGTCGGCCAGTCGGCGCCGATCACCAGGGTGATCCTGCTGCCGGAGACCTGCTTCAGCGCGGAGGCCGGGAGGCCGAGGCTCGCGGCGACCTGCTTGGCGTTGTCCAGGCGCCCGGCGCCGTACTCCAGCGAGGTGGTCTTCACGCTGTTGCTGGGCGCGTTGCCTATGGTGCTGTTGCTGCTGTAGCCCTGCTTGACCAGTGCGTCATGGAGGGTGGTGGCCCGGCCGTTGGTGCTGCTGCCGTTCTCCACCTGGATCGCGATCTGGCTGGCCGGCACCGACTTGTAGGCCGGGGCGGCCGGCGCGGACGGCGCCGCGGTGGCCTTGCCCGCCGCCGAGGTGCTGCCGGAGGCGGTGGTCAGCGACTGGTCGTTGCTGATGGTGTTGAACAGGGTCTGTGCGCCGGTGGCTATCACCAGCCGGTTCGCGTCCGCCGGGTCGGCCCCGGTCTGCATGGTGGTGAAGGTCATCCGGTCGGTCGGGACCTTGTTCAGGTCGTCGGCCAGGCCGAGCAGGCTGGTGATGCTCTTCAGCCCGCTGTCGACGGTCAGCGCCTTGGTCGCGGCGGTGGCGAGGCTGAGCATCCGACCGGGGTTGGTGAAGGTCTTGGAGCTCTTCATCGCGTTGATGGTCTGGGTCAGGAAGATGTGCTGGGCGTCGGCCCGGCCCAGGTCGCCGCCGTTGCCGAAGCCGTGCCGGGTCCGCACGAACTCCAGGGCGGCGAGGCCCTTGAGGGTGTGCGTCCCCTTCTTGAGCTTCAGGTGCGAGTAGGGGTCGTAGACGTTGTTGTTGACGCAGACGGTCACCCCGCCGACGGCGTCGGACATGTTCACCACACCACTGAAGTCGATCATGGCGAAGTGGTCGATCGGAATGCCGGTCAGCTGGTGCACGGCCGCCACGCTGCAGCCGGGGCCGTAGGTCAGCACACTGTTGATCATGCCGGTGCCCGCGTTGCGGTGGGCGCCGGTCTTCTGGTCGGTGCAGGCCGGGAGTTCGGTCTCCAGGTCGCGCGGGATGCTCATCACCGTCGCGTTGGAACGGTCGGCGGAGATGTGGACCACCATCTCGACGTCGGCGTTCGCGCCGGGACCGCAGTCGCCGCCGATCTTGCAGTCGGCCGCGTTGTCGCGTCCGTCGGAGCCGATCACCAGCAGGTTGATCGGGGTCCTGCCGAAGGCGTCCGGCTTCTCCTTGCCGGCGTCGCCGGAGGTGCCGTTGAAGAGGGCGTCGCTCTTGATGTTGTGGTCGAGCTTGTAGGCGGTGTAGCCGAGGTAGCCGCCGCCGGCCACCAGCGGGACCAGCACCACCAGGGCGGTGATCTGCAGGACCTTTTTCTTACGGCTCTTGCCGCGCTTGCGGTTCTTCCGGGCCGCCGCGCGCCCGCCGTAGGTGGTGGAGCCGCTGCCGTTCCGGCCGCCGCCGTTCTCGCCGCCGCCGTCCTGGGGGGATGCGCTTCCGGCACCGCGTCGGGCGGCAGCCCTGCCGCCGCTGCTGGTGTCGGTCATGGTCACATCCTTCGGGTCAGAACGGTGCAGGAGGGAGGACTGTCCATTCCTGGTGTCCGGTTCCACGGTTGCGCAATGTAGCAAGCGATCGTGAGTAATACCTAAGGACTGCGAGTCGTGCCAGGGGCTCGCAGGTGTAAGGGTCTACTCTGCCACCCGCCCCCGTCGGACCTCCATGTGGGGGTCGGTCACCCGGGCCCACCGGCCCGGCACAGGTCGTACCAAGGTCGTACGGATGTGAGCAAGACCGAACTTTTGATCGTTGACTCGTGACTGCGCCCGCCCGGAAAATGGGGGGCCCGTTACTCAGGTGTGCCCGAAGGGTTATGTACTGCTTTGATACTGATTGATGCTGTGACGAAGCGGTACCCGGACGGCACCACCGCGGTGGACCGTCTCACCCTCGAGATCCCGGACGGTTCCATCACCGTTCTGGTCGGCCCGTCGGGCTGTGGCAAGACCACCACCCTGCGCATGATCAACAGGATGGTCGACCTCACCGAGGGCCGGATCACCCTCGACGGCGCGGACATCCGCGATCAACCCGTCAACGCGCTGCGCCGCTCCATGGGCTATGTGATCCAGAACGCCGGGCTGTTCCCGCACCGCACCATCGTGGACAACATCTCCACCGTGCCCCGGCTGCTCGGCCGGGACCGGCGCGAGTCCAAGGCCAGCGCGCTGGAGCTGATGGAGCGGGTCGGCCTCGACCTCTCGCTGGCCAAGCGCTACCCGTACCAGCTCTCCGGCGGCCAGCAGCAGCGGGTCGGGGTGGCCCGCGCGCTCGCGGCCGACCCGCCGGTGATGCTGATGGACGAGCCCTTCTCCGCGGTCGACCCGGTGGTCCGCAAGGGCCTCCAGGACGAACTGCTGCGGATCCAGTCCGAGCTGGGCAAGACCATCGTCTTCGTCACCCATGACATCGACGAGGCGATCAAGCTCGGCGACATGGTCGCGGTGCTGCGCGAGGGCGGGAAGCTGGCCCAGTACGCGCCCCCGTCCGAGCTGCTGTCGGCGCCCGCCGACCCCTTCGTCGAGGACTTCCTCGGCGTGGACCGCGGCGTCCGCCGGCTGTCCTTCTTCACCGCGGCCGGGGTCGAGCTCAACCCGCGCCCGATCGTCGCGGTCGACAGCAGCACCGAGCAGATCGCCGAACGGACCATCCCGGAGCTGCCGTACCTGCTGGTCACCGACACCGAGGGCCGACCGGTGGGCTGGGCCGACGCCAAGAAGCGGGCCTCCGGGGACGACGCGCTGATCCCCTACGGCCACAGCTTCATCGCCGGCCGGGACTCGCTGCGGGCCGCGCTGGACTCCGCGGTGATCTCGCCCACCGGGTGGGCGGTCGCGGTGGACGAGAACGGACGCGCGGTCGGGGTCGCCTCCCAGGAGACCATCGCCGCCGCGATCCGGTCCGCCCACGCCGAGAGGCAGGCGGACGCCTGATGGGGGGCTTCTTCGACCTCCCCAGCGACCTCCAGCACAGCTGGGGCGGGCTGGTCCTCTGGCACCTCCAACTCGCGCTGATCCCGGTCGCGTTCGGGCTGCTGATCGCGCTCCCGGTGGGCCAGCTCTGCGCCCGCTACCGCTGGCTGTACGGGCCGATGCTGGCGGTCAGCAGCGTCCTCTACTCGCTGCCCTCGCTGGCCTTCTTCGTGGTCCTGATCGACTACACCGGCCAGAGCGACACCACCGTGGAGATCCCGCTCACGGTCTACAGCCTGGTGGTGCTGATCCCCGCCATCGTCGAGGGCGTCCGTTCGGTGTCGGTCGAGACCCATGCCGCGGCCACCGCGATGGGCTTCGGGCCGATCCGCCGCTACCTCCAGGTCGAGCTGCCGATCGCGGTCCCGGCGATCGTCGCCGGGCTGCGGGTGGCGACCGTGTCCAGCATCAGCATGGTCAGCATCGGCGCGCTGATCGGCAACCAGGGCGCGCTCGGCAACCTGCTGGCGGACGCCAGCCAGTACCACCGGCCGCTGCTGGCCTGGAACTCCGTGCTCACCACCGCCGTCCTGGCCATGGTCATCGACGGCCTGCTGGTGCTGATGCGCCGGCTCCTCACTCCCTGGGCGGTGCGGTGAACATCTTCCACTTCGCCAATGTCTTCTTCAGCGACAGCGCCCACTGGCACGGCCCCGACGGCATCCCGACCCGGCTCTGGGAGCACGTCCAGTACTCGCTGATGGCCCTCGGCATCGCCGCGGTGATCGGGCTGCCGGTCGGCCTGGTCACCGGGCACACGGGCCGCGGCGGCAACGCCCTGGCGATGATCGCCACGGCGGCCCGGGCGCTGCCGAGCTTCGGGCTGCTGGTGCTGCTCACCATCCTGATGGGCCTCGGCCTCACTCCGGTGATGGTGCCGCTGGTGGCCCTCGCCGTCCCGCCGATGCTGGTCACCACCTATGAGGCGATCCGCACCGTGGACCGCTCGCTGGTGGACGCCGCGCGGGGGATGGGGATGGGCCCGGTGCGGGTGCTGTTCCAGGTCGAGCTGCCGGTGGCGCTGCCGCTGGTGCTCAGCGGGATCCGCTCCTCGGCGATCCAGATCGTCTCCACGGCGACCATCGCCGCGTACGTCTCCTTCGGCGGCCTCGGCCGCTACATCGTGGACGGGCTCTACCAGGTGGACTACTACCAGGTGGTCGGCGGCGCGGTGCTGGTCGCCGGGCTCGCGGTGGTGACGCTGATCCTGTTCTGGATCGCCGGACGGGTGTTCGTCTCGCCGGGGGTCCGCCGGCAGCGGTAGCCGCCGCGGACAGGCAGACAGGAGGAGGGAGGGGCCGCCACCGGTGGCGGCCCCTCCCTCCTCTGCTTGTTGTATTCAGCTCAGCGCTCGGCGCGGGCCAGGGCCAGTTCCAGCACCACCAGCAGCGCGTCCCTGACCGAGCCGCGCTCGCGGGCGTCGAACAGCACCAGCGGCACGCTCTCGCCGATGTCGAGCGCCCAGCGCACCTCGTCCAGGTCGTGGCCGAGGCTGCCGTCGAAGACGTTCACCCCGACCGCGAACGGCAGGCCCTTGTTCTCGAAGTAGTCGACGGCGGCGAAGCAGTCGTCCAGCCGCCGGGTGTCCACGATGACCAGGCCGCCGAGGGCGCCCTCCACCAGGTCGTCCCACATGAAGCCGAAGCGGTCCTGCCCCGGCGTGCCGAAGAGGTACAGCTTGAGCGTGGGATCCAGGGTGATGCAGCCGAAGTCCATGGCCACGGTGGTCGTGGTCTTGTGCGGCGTGTGGGTGAGGTCGTCCACGCCTGCGGCGACCTCGGTGATGCTGGCCTCGGTCGTCAGCGGCTCGATCTCGGAGATCGCCGCGACGGTCGTGGTCTTGCCGACGCCGAACCCACCCGCGATCACCATCTTGACGGGCAGCGGGGGACGGGCGGTCACGGTGCTCATGGTGCTTCCACCGATCGGTTGGGACGGTCGCTCTCAGGCAGGGCGGTTGTCACGCGGGAGCCCTCGGGAGTCGGGGACGGCGCGGAGACCATCGATAACCCTTCGCAGTACGGAGACGTCCTGGGCGGTGCTGGCCTGGGGGACGTAGACGGCCAACTGCCCAGCTCCGCGCAGGTCGCCGGCGATCACCCGGACCACGTTGAGGTGCAGTCGCAGCCTCGCGGCCAGCTCGGCCAGGGACTGCGGGACGCGGCAGGCGTCGACGATGGCATGGTGCTCGAAGGTCAGTCCGGCCAGGGCGGAGAGGCCTTCGGAGGTGGAGACCACCTGGGTCTCCAGCGGCAGCGGCCCCGAGTCCTCGCCGCCGGCCGCGAAGCCGGCGCCGGCCACCCGGCCCGCGGTGAGCAGGAACGGCCGTACCGCGAGGCTGCTGCGGGTGGCCTCCACCGGCGCCACCGGCGCCACCGGCGGCGGGGGCACCGCAGGAGGCGCCGGAGGTGCGGGCGGGGGCGCCGGTGGCTGCGGCCGCGGGGCCGGCCCGGGCTCCGGGTCGTCGTCCGCCATGACGTACGGGCGCAGGGGGCGTACGACCCCTGGGGGCGGGGTGTCGTACCCGCCCTCGGTGGTGACCGCGCTGCCCACCATGGTCGTCGTCCTCTCCTCGGTCCTTGCCCCCGTGCGGTGATGGTGCGTGAGCGGGTCAGCCACCGATGGGTGTGCCGACCCCGTTCTTGAGCTCGATGATCAGCTGCGGGCTGAGTGCCGCCCCGGCCCGGTTCGCGAAGAGGGTCATCTCGTAGGCGATGTTGCCGAGCTTGGCCTCCTTGGAGGCCACCACGCCCAGCACCGAGCCGTTGCCGATGGCGGAGACCAGCAGGTGCCCGCCCTCCAGGTCGATGATGACCTTGTTCAGCGCGCCCAGGCCGTAGTTGCCGGAGGCCCCGGCGGCGAGGCTGGTGATGCCGGAGACGATCGCGGCCAGCCGCTCCGAGTCGGCCGGGTCGCGGAGCCGGGAGACGGCTATCAGCAGGCCGTCGGAGGAGACCGCGATGGCGTCCACCACCCCGGCCGTCTCGGTGGCGAAGCGGTTCAGCAGCCAGGTGAAGTCGGCAGCCGCGCTGCGGAGGTCCGCCGGTGCTGCGGGATCGGACGTACCTGTGTGGGGGGCGGCGGCGCCATCTGTGGGCGTGGTCACGGTCCCACTCCTTCCGGAAGTTCCTGCGGTGCGGTGTGCTCGGTACTGCGGACATCAAGGGCATGGAGGTTGGTCAGCGTGCTGTCGCGCTCGGCGCGGTTGACGGCGGCCTCGAACTCCTCCAGCGAGGAGCGGACCTCCTCGGCGTCCTGCACCGGCAGCGGGGCGGAGGGGACCACCTCGACCCGGGGCGCCGGGCTCGGCGTGCTGAGCGTCGCGCCGCGGACCCTCCGGCGCAGCCCCTCGGGGCGGCTGGCCTCGGCCGGGGCCGGCTCGGGGGCGTGGGTGTGCACGGGCTCCTCCGCCGTCCGCCGGGGTGCGCGCCGGGGCAGGCCGCCGTCGGTGGCGGGCGCCAGCACCGTGGACACCGGCGCGGCGGCGGCCGCGGCCCGCGGGGCCGGCAGCTCGGGCGCCGGCGCGGCGGCGTAGGCACTGGCCGGGGCGGCGTAGGGATCGGCCGGGGCGGCGTAGGGGTAGGCCGGGTCGGCATACGGGTCGGCCGGGGCGGGGTACGGGTCGGCGGCGGGGGCCGGCGCGGCCAGGGCGGCCGGCGGCGCGGGCGGCTGGTGCACCGCGGGGGCCGGCGGGGCCGCCGCGAGCAGCTCGGCCGGGACGGTGATCAGGCTGGTCACGCCGCCGCCGGGGGTCCTGGCCAGGGTGACCGTGATGCCCCAGCGCCGGGCCAGGGTGCCGACCACGAAGAGGCCGAGCACCTTGGTCGGGACCAGGTCCAGCCGCTCGCGCCGGACCAGCCGGGCGTTCTCCTCGGCCAGCCGGTCCGAGCCCATGCCCAGTCCGTGGTCCACGATCTCGATCGCGGCCTGTCCGCCCGCCGCCGAGCGGACGGTCACCTCGACATTGCTGTGCGCGGGGGAGAAGGAGGCGGCGTTCTCCAGCAGTTCGGCGAGCATCAGCACCAGGTCGCCGACGATGTCGGGGGACACCGTCAGATCGGTCTGCGCCTGCAGCACCACCCGCTGGTAGCCCTCGATCTGCCCCAGGGCGGCCCGCACCACATGGCTGACCGCGGCCGGGCGCCCGTCCAGCTCGGACTCGCGGATGCCGGCCAGCAGCATCAGGCTGTCGGCGTTGCGCTGCATCCGGACCGCGATGTGGTCGATCCGGTACAGCTGCTCCAGCAGCTCCGGGTCGGTCTCGCCGCGCTCCACCGCGTCGATCAGCGCGAGTTGACGGGTGGTCAGGTTGCTGACCCGGCGGCCGATGTTGCCGAACATCTCGGCGATGTTGCGGCGGCTGGTGACCTGGCGCTCCAGCAGCCCGGCCGCGGTGACCTGCACCAGGTTGAACGCCTCGGCCAGCGAGCCGAGTTCGTCCCTGGAGACGACCGGGAGCGCCTCCAGCCGGGCCGGGCTCTCGTCCACGGCGTCGTCGTCGGCGACCCGGGAGAGCTCGGCCTCGGAGACGGTGGCGACCTTGCGGGCGGCGGCGGTGAGCCGCTGCACCGGGCGCACCACCGAGTGCCGGATCAGCACCGACAGGGTGATCCAGGCGGCCGAGAACAGCAGTGCGAGCAGCAGCAGCAGGACGGCCCGCCACCAGGCGGTGCTGGAGGTGCTGTCGGCCTCGTCGGCGATCTGCTCGGTCAGCGAGCGGGTGATCGCCAGCCGGGTCGCCGACTCCTTGACCACCTGGAGGAAGGTCGGCTCGACGGCGTCCCGCTCGGCGTCGCGCAGGCTGCGGGCGGTGATCATCCCGGTCAGCGGCGAGGGGTCGACCTGCAGCTGCGAGAACTGCTGGTCCAGGTACTTCTCGTTGGTGTTGTAGTCGATGCCGCTCAGCGCGCCGTTCTGGGCCGGGGTGGCCAGCCGGCCGAAGCGGGCCTTCTGCTCGGTGTACTGGTCCTGGAAGCCGACCGCGGCCATGAACTCGATCAGCGCGTTGCTGCCGCTGGTCTGCGCGGACAGCAGGCTGGTCTCGTAGGCCGAGTGGGTGCTGTCGGTCCGCAGCAGGGCGTCCAGCCGCTGTCCCAGCAGCTGGTTGCCGTTGTGGCCGGTGTCCAGGCCGAGGCCGTCGATCAGGCTGTCGGCGGCCAGCTCGTAGCCGACGTCGATGTTGTTGGCGACCAGCTGGCCGGAGACGATCGGGACGCGGATCTGGTCGAGCGCGTCGACCTGCTGCAGCGCCTCGGCCTCGGCGGCGGGCAGCGAGGAGCCGAAGGCCTGCCGGACGACGGCGGTCTGCGCCTGGGTGGCCCGGGTCGCCTGCTGGAACGCCGCGGTGCTGGGGTGCGCGCTGCTCGGCTGGAGGTGGGCCAGGTCGTAGCGGGCCGCCAGGATGTTGGCCTGCTGGTGCTCGGCCTGGACGTCGTCCACCAGCTGGGCGACCTGCTCGCTGGCGCGGAACAGATCGGCCTGGTTGCCGGCCGACCGGGCGGTCTGGATCTCGCTGTTGACGATCACCGCGAACAGGATGGCCATCACCACCACTGGGATCACGACCAGCAGGTTGAGCTTCTGCCGGAACGCGACCCGTTCGATGGCGAGCCCGAAGCCGGCCCGGAACCCCCGCGACGGCGTTCTCTCGGACAGCCGTGACGGCTCGGTGAGCGGGAGGGCCGAGGGGGCGTCCGGCATGGCCGGGCGTGCGTCCTGCCGGGACAAGCGAATCTCCTCGATCGGCTCGGGAGCCTGGAAACTGACGGCACGTCTGCTCGAACCGGAATGCCGGCATCGAAAATCTGACCTCGCGGAGACTACCGGCTCACAGGCCAAGATCGTCAGTGGGGGTTGTGAACATTGTGATACGAAGTCGCCAAAATCCTTCCCCGGGACCAGTTCGGAGCCCAGTATCACTGGCTCATGGGTGTCAAGGCCGCAGGTCAGGCCGGGGGCGGGGTCTCAAACGTCGACGACCACAGGTCGGATGGCGGTTGACTGGCCACGAGGCGAACGGATTTGATCGCCCCTGAGTTATGCCGACTACGCCTTCACGCCCGTGCACACGCTCCTCTCACCTCCGGAATGGAACATGACCTCCACCAGTACCAACGGCCGTCGCATCGCCGCCGCCCTCATCGCCTCTGCGGCCGCTGTCTCGATGGCCGCCTGCTCGTCATCGACGAAGACCACTGACAGCAACCCGCTGGCCGCTGCCCCCTCGGCCTCCGCCTCCGCGGGCGGACCCGTGGTCATCGGCGGCAACAACTTCCCCGAGAGCACCCTGCTCGCCGACATCTACGGCGGCGCGCTCAAGGCCAAGGGCGTCAAGGTCAGCTACAAGTACCAGATCGGCAGCCGTGAGATCAGCTACGGCCTGCTGAAGAACGGCACCATCACGGTGATGCCGGAGTACAACGGCGCGCTGCTGGCGTTCCTGGACCAGTCCGCGGTGCCGACCTCCTCGGACGACACCGACGCCAAGCTCAGCGCCAAGCTGGCCACCAACCTGACGCTGCTCAACCCGTCCCCGGCCGAGGACAAGGACTCGCTGACGGTCAACGCGGAGACGGCGGCCAAGTACAAGCTGACCTCGGCCTCGAAGATCTCCGACCTGACCAGTATCGCCGGCCAGCTGACCCTCGGCGCGGCTCCGGAGTTCCAGACCCGCAAGGAGGGCCTGCTCGGGCTGAAGTCCGTCTACGGCCTGACCTTCAAGAGCTTCAAGGCGCTGGACGCCGGCGGCCCGCTCACCGAGGGCGCGCTGGGCAAGAACAGCATCCAGGTGGGTGACATCTTCACCACCGACAGCACCATCAGCGCCAAGAAGTGGGTCACCCTGGTCGACGACAAGGGCCTCTTCGGCTACCAGAACGTGATCCCGGTGGCGCAGAAGGGCGCGCTGTCCCAGGCGGGCACGGACGCGCTCAACGCGGTCTCGGCGAAGCTGGACACGGCGACCCTGCTCGACCTGGACACCAAGGTCGGCGGCGGCACCGACCCGGCGGCCGTGGCGCAGACCTGGCTGACCTCGGTCGGCCTCGGCTGATCCCGTTCGACCCCGACCGACCTGAGGGCCGGTCACCGCATCCCGCGGTGGCCGGCCCTCCGTCATGCGCTGAGGGTCAGGCGGTCAGGCCTGCTGGGGGTCGAGGTCGTCGCAGCGGCCCAGGGCGTCCGGCTGGTGCTCCTCGACCCGGCGCAGCATCTGCCCCAGCTGGCCCGAGAGCACTGCTCTCTCCGCGGTGGAGGCGTCCCGCAGCAGCTCCTCCTCGAAGACCGCGGCCATCCGCATCGACTCCAGCCACTTCTCCCGCCCGAGCCGGGTCAGCTCGATGTTCACCCGGACCCGGTTGCTCTCGTCCCTGGTGCGGGTGACCAGCTCCGCCGCCGCCATCCGGTCGACCCGGTGGGTCATCGCGGCCGGGGTGAGACCGAGCCGCCGGGCCAGCTCGCCCGGGCCGAGCCGGTAGGGGCTGCCGGCCACGATCAGCGCCTTGAGCACCTCCCAGTCGGCCGAGCTGATGCCCAGCTCGGTGAGCTGCCGCCCGTAGGCGACGCTCATCCGCCGGGCGAGCCGGGACAGCGTGGAGACGATGGTCTCGACCTGGGGGTCGACCATCGGGAACTCGCGCTGGTAGGCCGCGACCTGTTCGTCGATCTGCAGCTCTGTGGTCATGCCCCCAGTGTCTCACGGGCGCCTAAAGGCTTCCGAGCTACAGGGTTTCTTGCCGAAGACTTTAGTAGTGTACTCTTTCGGAGGAAACGTTGGCAGGGAAGAGAAGGGCGGTGCAGCATGGCTCGCACGATTCGGCAGGTACAGGTCGGCAACGCGCTCAGCGCGTTCGGCAGCGGCTTCACCGTCCCCTACATGTTCGTGTACGTGAACCAGGTGCGCGGGCTCGGCTCGATGACCGCCTGGCTGGTCTTCACCCTGTTCGCCCTCGCCGCCCTGGTCGCGCTGCCGCTGGCCGGGCGCGGGATCGACCGCTACGGCCCCCGTCCGGTGCTGATCGCCGGCGCGGTCACCGCCTCGCTCGGCGCGCTCGCCTTCGGGCACGCCACCGGCACCGGACACATCCTGATGTCCGCCTTCCTCTTCGGCGGCGGGGTGGCCGCGGTGCAGCCGGCCCTGGCCACGATGATCGTCCGCTGCTCCACCGCGGAGACCAGGGCGCATGCCTTCGCGCTGCAGTTCACCCTGGTCAACCTGGGAATGGGGATCGGCGCGATGATCGGCGGCCAGATCGTCGACGTGGACCGCCCGGCCAGCCTGACCCTGCTGTTCACGGTCGAGGCGCTGATGTTCCTGGTGCTGGCCGCGGTGACCGGCAGCGTCCGGATCCCGGCCGCCCCGGCGTTCTCCGGCGCAGCCGCCGCCAAGGCCGGGAGCCGGCCGCGCTCGGACTTCCGGACGCTGCTGGCCGACAAGGCGATGGTCCGGATCTGCGTGCTCGCCGGGCTGATCTTCTTCACCTGCTACGGCCAGTTCGAGTCCGGTGTGGCGGCCTACGCCACCGACGTGGTCGGCACCTCGCCGTCCGTGCTCGGCCTGGCGCTCGGGGTGAACACCCTGGCCATCGTGGTGCTGCAGATGATCGTGGTGCGGATCACCGCGCGCCGCCGCCGCAGCACCGCGATCGCCGCGACCGGCCTGGTCTGGCTGGGCGCCTGGGCCTCGGCGGCCATCGCCGGGCTGGTGTCCGACGCCACCGTCGCGACCGCCGCGATGCTCTCGGTCTACATGCTGTTCGGCGTCGGCGAGGCGCTGCTCGCGCCGACCCTCGGCCCGATCGTCGCCGACCTGGCCCCGGCCCATCTGCTGGGCAGCTACAACGCGGCGTTCTCGCTGGTGAAGCAGGTCGCCGTGGCGATGGGCCCGGCGGCCGGGGTGCTGCTGGTCGGGGCCGGACTCTCGCCGCTGTACCTGCTGGTGATGGCCGGCAGCACGGTGCTGATCGTGGTGCTGGCGCTGCGGCTGCGGAAGCAGCTGACCGGAGTGCAGGACAACGCGGTGCGGAGGCAGCGGGTGGTCGCGGGCTCCAGCCGCAGCGACGCGATGGAGCCCCAGTTGGCGGCCTGAGCGGGGCCCGATCAGGGCCGGATCGGCGGCCCGGGCGGGCTGCTGGTGAACGCTGGGCGGCAGGGTGGTGAACAGGAGTCGCACGGGGATTGAGGGTCTACATCGCTGTAGTACTTTCTGACTGCCCAGCGATTCGCCCCCCTGCCGAAGGCCGCAGATGTCCGTCCTCACCTATCCAGAAGCGATCAGCGTCGGCCTGCTCCAGGGCGTCACCGAACTGTTCCCGGTCTCCAGTCTCGGCCACAGCATCCTGGTGCCGGCCCTGCTCGGCGGGCACTGGAAGGCGGACCTCAATGTCTCCGCCGCCGACTCCCCGTACCTGAACGTGCTGATCGGGCTGCACCTGGCCACCGCGCTGGCGCTGGTGGTCTACTTCTGGCGGGACTGGATCCGGGTGATATCGGGGCTGGTCAGCTCGGTCCGGCACCGGCGGATCGAGACCGTGGACGAGAAGCTGGCCTGGCTGCTGATCGTGGCGACCATCCCGGTCGGCATCGCCGGGCTGGCGCTGGACAAGGTGTTCCGGGAGTCCCTGGGCAAGCCGATCCCGGCGGCGATCTTCCTGACCCTCAACGGCGTGGTCCTCTATGTGGCCGAGCGGCTGCGCCGCGGCGGCACCGGACGCCGCCGGGCCGGCGACGACCCGGCCGTCCCGCTCCCCGGCGACGAGGACGTCCACCCCGACGTGCTGTCCGACCGCCGGATCACCAAGCTCGGCTGGGCCTCGGCGCTGGTCATCGGCGCGGCCCAGATCCTCGCCCTGCTGCCCGGCATCAGCCGTTCGGGCGTCACCATCAGCACCGGCATCTTCAAGGGCATGCGGCACGAGGACTCGGCCCGCTTCGCCTTCCTGCTGGCCACCCCGGTGATCGGCGCGGCGGCCCTGCTGAAGGTGCCCTCGCTGCTCGGCCACGAGGGCGACGGCATCCGCGGGCAGGTGCTGGCCGGCGGGGTGGCCGCGTTCGTGGCCGGCTATGTCGCGGTGCGCTTCCTGACCAAGTACTTCGAGACCAGGACGCTGACCCCGTTCGCGATCTACTGCACCGTGGCCGGCCTCGGCAGCCTGGCGTACCTGACCCTGAGCTGACCACCGCCCTTCGCTCGCCCGGTGTCCCTCGTACGGGTGGTCGAGCGGCGCGTATGCCGGGTTCCGGCTCGTTCCTCTGCTCGAATGATCGTCTGAACGTACCCGACATATCCGGCGTACCCGGCGGCGAGGAATGGCAGGCCCGATGACCGGTCGACGGCGATGGGCGGCGCTGGCCGTGGCGCTCGCCCTGCTGGGGCTCAGCGGCTGCGTCGAGGTCCGCGGCAGGGCGCTCCCCCCGGCGCACCGGACCGGCTCGGCCTCCAGCGACTCGCTCGGCCTGGCCCGGCCCTTCCTGCCGCTGCCCGCGATCACCCCGGCCGCCGTCCCGGACGGCTACGACCCGGCCCGCGACGCCGCGGCCGACGTGGCCGCCGCCCTCGCCGCGTCCCGTGCCGACGGGCGCCCGGTGCTGCTGGACTTCGGCTCGACCTGGTGCGACGACTGCCGGGCGCTGTCCACGCTGGTGCAGAACCCCGGGGTGCACCAGATCCTGGCCCGCAACTACCACCTGGTGACGATCGACGTCGGGCACTACGACCACAACATGGACCTGGCCGGCCGCTATGTGACGCTCAGCAGCAGCGGCATCCCGGCGCTGCTGCCGCTCGGCCCGGACGGGACGCCGAGCCGTCCCGGCGACGCCGGCCGCTTCGCCGACGCCAGGACCCTCAACCCGGACCAGGCCGCGAACATCCTGGTGGACTGGCTGTATCCCGGGAACTGACGCTCCATCCCCAACTGCCCCCCCGGAATCCCTTGGTTTCAACCGTCACTAGGATTACCTTTCTATAACGCAGAGCGAAGTTCAGCCGTTCGACGGACGGCGTCGCATGCGATCGCCTAATCCTGCAGTTGGGAACCGGGGAACCACGTACTTCTGGGGTGAATCAGCCGAAACCTGGCTGTAGGGGACCTTCCTCTCCGAACCCGTCAGCTAACCCGGTCGGCGAGAGGGAAGGAAAGGAGTACGCCGAACGTGGCGTCGCACCAGCCCACTTGGGCACCCGCACAGTCCACGGCCGTGCTCGGCTTCGCGGCGATGGCGGCCGTCGGAGCCACCGGTTTCGCCGGGGTGCCCGCACAGGCGGCGGTGAACGAACCCGCCCGGGGCGGCACCCTGCTGGTCGCCCAGGAGCACGACCGGAGCGAGTCCGTGGCCCTGCCGGCCACCGACCCCGGTCTGGCACTGACCCAGCGGATCCGGGCCCAGTCGGTCCAGCATCGCGCCACCGCCGAGGACGCCGCACGCCGGCAGGCCGCGCAGTCGGCCGCGGCCAAGCAGGCCAGGGCGCAGCAGATCGCGGCCGAGGACCAGGCCCGGGCCGCGGCCGCCGCACAGGCCGCCGCCGAGGTCGCGGAGGCCGCCGCTGCCGCCGCGAGCGCCGCGCAGGCCGCCGCCGCTGCCGATACCGCCGTACAGGCCGCGCCGAGCGGTGGGTCGGTGGGCGCGCTGGTGGCCCCGGTCGCCGGTTCCGCCCCCGGGGTGGGCTTCGGCCAGGCCGACTCGTTCTGGGCGCATCTGCACACCGGCCAGGACTTCGCCGCCCCCACCGGGACCCCGGTGGTGGCCGTCGGCGCCGGCCGGATCACCTCGGCCGGCTGGGCCGGGGCGTACGGCTACCGGGTCGTGCAGACCCTGGCCGACGGCACCGAGCTCTGGTACTGCCACCTGTCGGCGATCGGCGTCGGCGCGGGCGCCGTGACGGCGGGTCAGCCGATCGGCCGGGTCGGCGCGACCGGCAGCAATGTCACCGCCCCGCACCTGCACCTGGAGGTGCGTCCGGCGGGCGGCGAGCCGGTCGACCCGTCGACCTGGCTGGCCGGGCACGGTCTCGCCCTCTGACCGAGGGCTCCAAGGATTCCGAGGGTCCCGCTGACACCCCCCCGACAGCGGGGCCTTCGGTGTGCCCGGGCAGGGTCCGGGCAGCGGGGCCTCCGACCGGTCCGTGGGTGCGGGCATCTGGGCTATTGTCGCCGTGTTCACGGGGGTGCTCGTCGAAGGAGGCCGTTGCGATGGGAGCGACCCGGCCCCGGGCCCGCGCCCGCGGCGCGCGCGGCTCCTCCTCCCCGACCGGTCTGCGGCGCGGCGGCTACCTGGGACTCGCCCTGGTGGCGGCCGTGCTGACGGTGGTGCTGCCGGCCCTGCTGGCACCCGGGCACAAGTCGGCCGCTGCCCGTCGGCCGGTCCCGGCCGCTTCCGCGCCGGCCGCCGTCCCCGCGCCCGTGCCGTCCACCGCGGCGGCCACGACGTCCGCGCCGGTGCCGACGACCGCCCCGGCCCGGCTGAACTGCGCGCCGTCCACCCCCGGGCGCGCCTTGGCGCAGAACGCCGGGCGGCCCTCCTGCCTGCTGTACGCGTCGGCGCTGGGCACCGGCTGGCAGCTGACCGGGACCGGCGCCAAGGTGGCGCCGGGCGAGCAGGTCACCGGCTCCGGGCAGCCGTCGATCCGGGTGGACCGCAGGAACGAGGACGCCGCGGTGACCTTCACCGCCGCCGCGCCAGTCACCCTCGCCCCGGGGTCCAAGCTCCGGCTGCGCCTGTACGGCGGGCGGCAGTACGGGACCGTGCTGCGGATCTCGGCGTCCGCCGACCCCGCCGTCCGCAACGCCAGGACCTGGGTCACCGCGCAGTCCGGGCCGGAGCAGTGGTCCGAGGTGGTGGTCGACCTCGGTGGCTTCGGCCTCCGCGCGATCCGCAGGATCGACCTGGTGGTGGCCCAGGACCAGCTCCCGCAGACCTACCACTTCTTCCTCGACGACGTGGTGCTGGCGCCGTGAGCCGGCAGCTGCCCGACGCGGCGCGCGCGGTCGCCGGGGTCGATCCCGTGGTGGCCTCCGCCGCGCTGTGCCGGGCCGTGCTGCTGGGCCGTGCGGCGTTCGCGCTCACCGCGGCCGGCGCCGGGCTGCTGCTGGTCGAGCAGCGCTGGCGGGTGGTGGCGGTGCTGCTGGTCACGGCCGTGGCCACGGTGGCCGAGCTGAGCGTGCTCACCCGGTGGCCGGGCGTGCTGCGCCGACCTGTCCCGGTGGTGGCGGTGGACGCGCTGCCGGCCGTGGCGGTGCTGCTGCTGAGCAACGGCGGGATGGCGTACTTCTGCTGCGCGGCCGGGTCGACGGCGCTGGCCGGGACCCTGGCCGGGATGCGGGCGCTGCCCTGGTGGGCGCTGCACGCGGCGGTCGGGTTCGCGGTGGCCGCGGAGCTGGCCCGGCGCTTCGACCCGGCCCCGGACGTGGTCGCCTTTGTGATGGCGCTGCCGATGACGCTGGTGCTGGCCGGGATCGGCGGAGCGGTGGCCAGATCCGCGCTGGTCCGCTCCATGGATCTGGTGGTGGAGGCGGTCGGCGCCGCCCAGGCCTCCGCGGCGGCCTCCGAACGCAGCCTGCTGGCACGGGAGTTGCACGACTCGGTGGCCAAGACCCTGCGCGGGGTCTCCTTCGCGGCGCTGGCCCTGCCGGCCTCGATGCGCCGTTCCGAGGGCCTGGCCGAGCAACTGGCGGACACCGTCTCGCGCGGCGCCGAGGCGGCCTCGCGGGAGGCCAGGCTGCTGGTGCAGGGGCTGCGCGAGGACGAGCCGGACCGGCCGTTCGCGGAGACCCTGGAGCGGGTCTGCCGGAGCTGGTCCGCCGTTTCCGGGGTGCCCGCGACGGTGTCGCTCCAGGGCGCGGATCCGGCGCTGGAGGTCCGCTACCAGAGCGCCCGGATACTCCAGGAGGCCCTGGAGAACGTGCACCGGCATGCCCGGGCGGCCCGGGTCGAGGTCCGGTTCGCCCACACCGCCGGTACCGCCGAGTTGACGGTGGTGGACGACGGCGTCGGCTGCGGGGCGCCGAGGGATCCGCGCGAGCTGCAGGCGGCGGGCCACTTCGGGATCATGGGCATGGCCGAGCGGGCCGCCGCGATCGGCGGCACGGTGCTGGTCGAACCCGGCCGGTGGGTCGGCACCCGGGTCACCCTGCGGGTGCCGCCGGCCGGACCGCCGTCGCCGGTTCCCGGCGGCCGCGGCCGTGGCTCGGGCCGGCGCCCATGACCGGCTGGTTCGAGGCGGCGGGGGTGGTCGAGGTGCTGATCGTGGACGACAACCCGATCGTCCGCGCCGCGCTCGGCGGCTTCCTGGCGGCCAGCGAGCGGGTGCGGGTGGTGGGCGAGGCCGCCAATGGACTCGACGCCCTGGACCTGGCCCGGCGGCTGCGGCCGGCCGTGGTCCTGCTCGACTACCGGATGCCGCTGGCCGACGGCCTCTCGGTGATCAGCCAGTTGTCCCAGTACGCGGCGGTGCTGGTCACCACCAGCGACGAGAGCGTCCCGGTGGTCACCGGCATGCTCCAGGGCGGGGCCCGCGGTTACCTGGTGCACGGCCAGTTCGACCCGGACGAGCTGCTGCGCGCGGTCACCGCCGTGGCCTCGGGGCAGGGCTGGCTCTCGCCCACCGCGGTCGGGGTGGCCACCTCGCTGCTGCGCGAGCGGCCCGGCCGGCAGGACCGCGAGCGCGAGCAGGCCACCCGGCGCTGGTCGGCCCAGCAGCAGTACGGGCTGACCCGGCGTGAGCGGCAGGTCCTCGACCTGCTGACGCAGGGTCTCGGCAACGCCTCCATCGCGGCCCGGCTCGGGCTGAGCGAGAAGACCGTCAAGAACCACCTCAGCCACGCCTACGCGAAGCTCGGCGTCGCCAGCCGCACCGAGGCGATCGTCACCTGGTCCGGCTGAGGCCCGACCGGTTCGCGGCCGGTCGGTCCGAGGCCCGGCCCCGGGCCGCTCAGGTCCCGTGAACCGGGCCGGTTCGTCCGCCGACCCGGGACCTTCGACCCATCGGGCGGCCCGCCGCGGCACCTACCGTGCACGAGTCGGCGCCGGCAACCGCTCCTGCCGAGCACGAGTCGGCGCCGGCACCCGCCCTGCCCCCACCTTCCCCGGGCAGGGCGCGGCCCGCCCCAGGGCGCCCGGCGCCGGCGTGCACCCGCCGCCGACCCGATCCTTCGAAGGGACCCCCATGACCGAATACCCGCCCCCGCGCCGGCCCGGCGCACCCCCCGCCGAGCCGGCGCCGCGTCCGGCCCGGCACCGGCTCCGCCGGGGCCGCGTGGTGCTCGCGGTCGCCCTGGCAGCCGGTCTGGTGCTGGCCGGCCGGGTGGTGGTCGCTCCCGTGTTCGGCGACGCCGCCCAGGCGTCCGAGGGCGGCCGTACCGCCGCGGCGACCGGGCAGCCGTCCACGGCGGCGGGCATGCCGAGCATGCCCGGCATGCCCGGGACATCGCCCAGCGGCGCTCCGGCGACGCTTCCGGCCGATGCCACCCTGCCGCAGAAGGTCGTCCCGACCCGGACCTTCAGCGGCCCGCCGCCGCAGGCCCAGTACCACGAGATCCACGCGGACTGCACGGCCACCCGCCAGCTCTCCGACGACCCGATCGTCTACCCGGGCCAGCCCGGCGCCTCGCACAACCACACCTTCATCGGCAACCGCGGCACGGACGCCGACTCCACCCCGGCCTCGCTGCGGGCCGGCGGCGGCACCTCCTGCCAGGACCAGGGCGACACCTCCGGCTACTGGTTCCCGACGCTCTACCAGAACGACAAGGTGGTCAACCCGACCACGGTGACCGTCTACTACAAGTCCGGCGTCAAGGACTACCGCACCGTCATGCCGTTCCCGCAGGGCTTCCGGCTGATCGTCGGGGACATGCACACCCCCTCGGCGGCGGACTTCAAGGGCAACTGGCGCTGCGGCAACCAGGTCTCCGACACCTTCCCGAGCTCCTGCCCGGCCGGCTCCTCGCTGGTGGTGCACCTCCAGGCGCCGAGCTGCTGGGACGGCATCCACCTGGACACCGCCGACCACCGCTCGCACATGGCCTACCCGGTCAAGGGCGTCTGCCCGGCGGCGTTCCCGGTGCCGCTGCCGATGCTGGAGATCAAGGTCCCCTACCAGCTGCCCGGCGGCAGCACGGCAGGACTGCGCTACTCCTCCGGGGCCAGCTACTCGTTCCACTACGACTTCATGAACGGCTGGCAGCAGCCCCGCCTGGAGCAGCTGGTGGCGCACTGCATCAACGGCGGTCGCCAGTGCAACGGCTACGGCGTCGACCAGCACAAGCCCTGACCGGTGGCGACCGCCCTGCGCGCAGCCCTGGGTGTGCTCCTGGGCGCCGTGGTCCTGGCCTGGTGGCGCGGAACCGGACCGCCCACCAGGCTGTCCGCCGTTCCCGCGGCGACCGCGCATCTGAGCGGGCTGCTGGCCGGGCTCGCGGCGATCCTGCTGATCGCGCTGATGGCCCGGGTACCGCTGCTGGAGCAGCGGGTGGGCATCGCCCGCCTGGTCCGCTGGCACGCCCTGGCGGGCGCTGGACCATCCTGCTGACCCTGCTGCATGCCGGGTCGGCGCTGACCGAGTGGGCGGTGTCCGGCCCGGGTTCGCTGCCGGCCCGCCTGCTCGGCCCGTTCGCCGCCGACGGACGGCTCGTCGCGGCGCTGCTGGCCACCGTGCTGCTGTGCCTGGTGGCGGCGGCCTCCGCCGGGGCGCTGCGCCGCCGGCTGGGCCACCCCGTCAGCCACGGCCTGCACATGACCAGCTATGCGGCCGTCTACCTGGCCATCGGCCACCAGCTCTCCGGTCCCGACCTGATCGCCTCGCCGCTGATGCTGCTGCTGTGGCGGGCGCTCTACCTGGGCAGTGCGCTGCTGGTGGCCCGGTACCGGGTGCTCGCCCCGATCCGGCGCTGGTCCCGGCACCGCCCCCGGGTCGCCGCGGTCCGCCGCGAGGGCCCGGACGTGGTGTCGGTGTACATCAGCGGGCGGCACCTGGACCAGCTGGGCGCGCGGTCCGGCCACTTCTTCCGCTGGCGCTTCCTCGCCCCCGGACTGTGGTGGAGCGCGAACCCCTACTCGCTGTCGGCCCCGCCCACCGCCGAGCTGCTGCGGATCACGGTCAAGGACGCGGGTCGGCACAGCCGGGCCCTGGGCCGGCTGCGTCCGGGCACCCGGCTCCTCCTGCAAGGGCCCTACGGTTCGCTCACCGGTCCGCGGCGGCCCGACGAGAAGGTGCTGCTGCTCGCCGGCGGCACCGGCATCGCGCCGCTGCGCGCCCTGCTGGAGACGCTGCCGGGGCGGATCGTCCTGCTCTACTACGCCCGCGACGCCGGCCGGTTCGTGCTGCGCGAGGAGATCGACGCGATCGCCGCGGCCCGGGGCGCCCGGGTGATCTACGCCAGTGACGACGCCGGCCCCGACCGGCTGCCGCTGACCGGCCGCGCCCTGCGCGCCGCGATTCCCGACCTGCCCGAGCACCGGGTCTACCTGGCCGGACCGCCGGGGATGACGGCCGCGGCGGTCGTGGCGCTGCGGCGCGCCGGAGTGCCGAGGGGCCGGCTGCACAGCGAGTCCTTCGGCGGGTGAGCGGGTGAGCGGCGGGTCGGGCGGGCAGGGGGTCAGTTGGTTCTGGTGTTGTGCAGGTGCAGGCCGATGTAGCCGATGTAGATCCGCCCGGTGCCCGAGCAGTCGTCGTGGTAGTGCAGTCGCGGGGCCGTGCCGCCACCGCCTATCCGCAGGTGGGCGCCCATGAAGACCTTGCCGGCCGGGTTCACCTCGACCGGGACCGGCAGCTCGCGCTCGCCCTTCCACTTGCCGTTGGTGCGCACCGTCCTGGACTCGTCCCTGATCACCTTGCGGGGCGGGAAGACATGGCAGTCGGCCGGGGTGTTCTCGCACCATCTGCGGAAGTCGCCGCCGGACTCGCCGTGCACCGCCGCCTCGGCGTAGTCCTGCAGCGCGAGCAGGGCGTCCCAGGCCATCCTGACCCAGGTGGGGTGGTCGGTCTGGTCGTCCAGCTCCCGGGCCAGCCGGTGGTCCCCGGTGAAGGCCAGCAGCGGGAACTCGTCCAGCCGGTCCACCAGCTCGGCGAAGGAGACCGGATCGACCCGCAGGCTTTCCGGCAGTGTGGCGGGCGCGGCGTCGCCGTCGGCCTCGGCCAGCCGTCCGCGCAGCGAGCGGACCTGGGTCCTGGCCTCGCGCAGCTCGCTGTACTGCTCGTCGTACTCGGCCGCGAGCTGGGACTCGCGCTCCTCGGCGGCGCGCAGCCAGCGGCGTACCTCCTGCAGTTCCTCGGCGCGGGCGCGCTCCTCGTGGACCTCCTCCTCGTGGTGGTCCACCAGCAGCGAGCCCGGCTGGACGCCGTCGATCTCCGGGCTGCTCTCGATCGGCCCGCTGGTCCGGCCGCCCGCGCGCAGCGGCGGCAGCCCGGCCAGCGCGTCCGGCAGCGGGGACTGCACCGCGAGCCGGCGCGGCAGCCAGGCCAGCAGGCCGCTGGCGCGGCGCAGGTCGGCGTCCAGGGTGTGCCGGCCCATCACCCGGTGCCGCTGGGCCTCCGGGGCCCAGGCCGGGTCGAGTCCCGGCAGGTAGGTGCGGACCGCGCCGCCGTACACCCGGTGGTGCTCCAGGGCCCGGTTGAAGTCGCGCTCGGCGCCGGGGGCCAGCGCGTAGAGGACGGCGAGCCCGGCGCAGCCGCGCAGCAGCGGGTCGACGGTCTCGGCCAGCCAGTCGTCGAAGTCGGTGCGGGGCGGGGTGCTGGCGACCACGATGGGCATCCGCCGGTCCGGGTCGCAGAGCTCGTCGAGCACCTCGTCCACGTCACCGCGTTCGATCACGGTGGGCAGGCCGTGCATCCTGGCCGCGCCCTGGTGCTCGCCCTCGGTGGCGGCCAGGACGTCCAGCAGGCCCCTGGCCAGGGTGGGGACCGGGGCCTTGGTGGCCGAGGTGCCGCGGACCGGCAGCTGCTCGGCGTCGAGTCTGACCCAGGTGGCACCGGTCGGGGGAGTGCTGACGGTCAGTGAGGTCTGCCAGATTCCTTGGGGCGTGAACTCCCGTAGTCGCCAGCGCGCGACCGACTCCTTCGCGCCGGTGGCACCGCGGATCCGCTCCTTGAGCGCGCAGTCGAGCACGGCCTGGGGGCCGACCCGGTGCCGACCGTCCTCGGCGCCGGGATCCTCGTAGTGCTGTGCCTTCAGCCAGTGTCTGACCTGCTGGCCCGCGAGGGAAACCGTGTCCCGGTGGCCGTGGCCACTGGCCACGGCCATGCGATAGATGCCGTCTGTCATCCGCTGGCCTCCTGACGCGTTCTCGGCGTCACTGCACGTTGCGTGCGGGTGTCAAGAGAACAACGTGGAGAGGGCCTCCGATGGTTCCGGTGCGATCAGCCGGAGGCGTGAGCGGGGTGCTGCGCGCCGTTACTGCGCGCTGTCGTGCCCGGGGTGTGCGGGGGCCTCGGCCGGCTCCGGTTCGGCCGGGCGGTACTGCTGCGGCAGGGGCTGCAGCGGCTGCGGGCCGGGGTAGGCCGCCGGGCGGAACCCGGGCGGGGGCTGGGCCGGCAGGTACGGCGCGGGGGCCTGCGGCTGCGGCTGGGGGTAGCCGGTGGCCCGGTAGCCGGTGGGGCGGGCGTAGGGGTCGGGCTGCTGCTGCGGGAACTGCTGCGGCTGGTAGCCGGGCTGCTGCGGGTACTGGCCGGGCTGCTGGTACTGGCCCTGCTGGGGGTACGGGCCGGCCTGGGGTACGGGCCGGCCTGGGGGTGCGGACCGGGCTGGGCGTACGGGGCCGGCTGGGCGTAGGGGCCGGGCTGGCGGTACGGGCCGGGCTGCTGCTGGTACGGGCCCGGCTGCTGGTACTGGCCTGCCTGGGGGTACGGGCCCGGCCCGTAGCCGGGGCGCGGGGCCTGCGGGAGGCCGTAGCCGTAGGGGCGGCGGGGCTGCGGGTGCTTGCGGTACCACTCCTGCGCGCCGACCCGGGCGAACACCTCGGCGACCCGGTCCCGCCGCTCCCACAGGTGGTGCAGCAGCTCCTGCTCCCGCTCGGTGAAGTCGTTCCCGGCCAGCCCGCGCTCGGCCCGCTGCCGCAGGAACGCCAGCGAGGTGGCGAAGCTGAGGTACTCGCCCATGGTGCGGGCCCCGTCCTTGCCCTGCATGAAGCGGGCCAGGTCCTTGGACTGCCGCCTGGTCCGCAGCGTCGACAGCACCAGCGGGACCTGCGGCGCGAGCCAGCCCGCCGCCACGTACACCGGCAGCTGGCGCTCCACCACCAGCAGCTCGCTCCGCCTGGACCACACCACCAGCCACACCATCAGGCCGAACACCGGCACCATGAAGAGGAAGTACACGCCGAGGAAGCCGAGCCCGCCCAGCGCCGAGGAGCCGTTCCAGGTCCCGTGCATGAACATGGCGCAGACCCAGCCGGCGATCGGGGCCAGCACCATCAGCCAGCGCTTGCGGGTCATCGCCGCCAGGCCGAAGCCGACCCCGGTCATCCCGGTGAACAGCGGGTGCGCGAAGGGCGACATCACCTCGCGCAGGATGAAGGTCATCACGGTCAGCGCGAAGCCGTGGCCGTCCTTCTCGCCCTCGGTCACCGAGCGGCCGATGTAGAGGATGTTCTCGGTGAAGGCGAAGCCGGTCGCGGTGAACCCCGCGTAGACCATGCCGTCGACGATGCCGCTGAAGTCGCGGCGCCGGAACAGGAACAGCAGCAGGATCGCCGAGCCCTTGGCGGACTCCTCCACCAGCGGCGCGATCACGCTGGCGCCGACCGTCTCACCGCTGCCGATCTGGTGTTCGATCAGCAGCGAGGTGGCCCAGGTGTTGGCGAGCAGCGCCACCAGGGTGGCCGCGAAGGCGCCCCAGGCGAAGCAGAACAGCAGGTTGCGCAGCGGCTTGGGCTCGATCCGGTCCAGCCAGTAGAACGCGCCCAGCACCAGCGGCACCGGCAGCACCGCCAGCGAGATCCCGATCAGCAGCCCGGAGGTCCCGGTCTGCCGCTGCACCAGCGCCAGGATCGCCACCGCGCAGAGCGCGAGCAGCACGATCAGCGCGGTCAGCCGCAGCGCCTTGCTCTCGAACGGGTTGCGGCGCGGCTTGTAGCGGAGCCTTCCGGGCAGCTGGAACTGCGCCCCCTCCTCGGCCTGCGGCACGGGGAGGGCGTCCAGGGCTGCCAGGTCGTCGGGGGCGGTGTCCTCGGGAGCGGACGGGTCGGGCTGCGGGCTGCTCACCGTACGACCATAGCGGGGGCTCGGAGCCGCCCGTAAGCGGTTTCAGCAGCGGGGTTCCGCGGAGCGGCCCGGTGGGTGCCCAGCTGTTGCTCAGCGGCGGCGGAACAGGAGGTCGTGCACGACATGTCCCTTGTCGATGCCCTGCCGTTCGAACTTGGTCACCGGACGCCAGTCCGGGCGCGGGGCGTAGCCGCCGTCCTGGTCCGGGTGCAGGTTGACCAGCTCCGGCGAGGCGCCCAGCACCTCGAGCATCTGCTCGGCGTAGGGCTCCCAGTCGGTCGCGCAGTGGACGGTGGCGCCGGGGCGCAGCCGGGACAGCGCCAGCGCCAGGAACTCCGGCTGGATCAGCCGGCGCTTGGTGTGCCGGACCTTGGGCCAGGGGTCGGGGAAGTAGATCCGCAGGCCGTCCAGCGAGGCGGGTGCGAGCTGGTCGCGCAGCAGGACGACTGCGTCGCCCTCGGCGAGGCGCACGTTCGCCAGGCCGTCCGACTCGATCCGGCGCAGCAGGTTGCCGTGTCCCGGGGTGTGCACATCGACGGCGAGGATCCCGGTGGACGGGTCGGCGGCGGCCATCGTCGCGGTGGCGTCGCCCATGCCGAAGCCGATCTCCAGCACGATCGGGAGGCGGTCGCCGGGGGCGATGCCGAAGAGGGTGTCGAGGTCCAGTACCCGGCTGCCGTCGACCTTGATCCCGTAGGTCTGCCAGAGACGCGTGAGCGCTTCGCGCTGGGCGTCGCTCATCCGGCCCTTGCGCGGGTGGAAGCTGCGCACCCGCTGCTCCCGGTGCAGGGCCTGCGCGGTCGCCTCACGGGCCAGCAGCCGGGCGTGGCGCCGGGCCCGCAGCTGGTCGTCGTCGGCCGGAGGGGTCGGGGCGGGGGCGGCGGGGGGCACGATTTCGCTGGTCACAATGCCGCCCAGTCTAACGACCCCCCGCAGGGCCCCTCCGGGGCGGTTGGCGCCCTCGCGCTGCGCGGGGGCCTGCGCCTGCGGCGGCCTCCCGCTGCAGGCGCTTACTGCGCCAGTGCGGCCAAGGCTCGCGCGGCGACCTCGCGGCCGATCGGGAGCGAAGCGGTGGCCGCGGGGAGGGGGCGTTGAGGACGTGGACGGTGCGGGGGCCTCGGCGAAGGCGAAGTCGTCGAGCAGGGTGCCGTCGCGGCTCACCGCCTGGGCCCGCACCCCGCCGCGACCGGCAGCAGGTCGGCCTCGGTGACGGCGGGCAGCAGCCGTTGCACGTCGCGGGTGAAGGCGCGGAGCGACAGCGAGCGCCGTACCTCCACCGCCTCGGCCCGCCAGTGCCGCGCCGCCAGGCGCCAGGCGCCGGGCCAGCCGAGCGTCCCGGCCAGCTCCCGCGGATTGACCGTGCCCCAGCGGTAGCCCTCGCGGGCGAGCGCGGGGACGGCGTTGGGGCCGACATGGACGCCGCCGTGCAGATCCTTGGTGAGGTGCACCCCGAGGAACGGGAAACAGCGGGTCGGGTACCGGGTAGACCAGGCCGTTCACCAGCCCGCTGCTGCGCTCGGAGAGCTCGAAGTACTCGCCGCGGAACGGGATGATCCGCACCCCGGGCTCGTCCCCGGCCAGGCGGGCGATCTTGTCGCTGTACAGGCCGGCGCAGTTGACCAGCACCTTGGCGCGTACCTCGGCCAGCGCGGTGGTGACGGTCACCCCGTCCGCCCGGCGCGCGATCCGCAGCACCTCGCCGCCGGTGCGCAGCTCCGCGCCGGAGAGCTTGGCGTAGGCCCGGGCGATCGCCGGGTAGTCGGTGATGCCGGTGTCGCCGATGTGCAGCGCGGCCACCCCGCGCACCTGCGGCTCGTACTCGCCGATGCCCAGCGCGCCCAGCTCCCGCACCGCGAGCCCGTGTTCGCGCCCGCGCTGGGCCAGGGCGTGCAGCCGCGGCAGCTCCTCGCCGGCCGTGGCGACCACCAGCTTGCCGGTGGCCCGGTACGGCAGCCCCTGCTCGCGGCAGAACTCCGCGAGCTCCCGGCCGCCGCCGACCGCGTACTCGGCCTTGAGCGAGCCCGGCTTGTAGTAGAGGCCGCTGTGCACCACATTGCTGTTGCGGCCGGTCTGGTGCTGCGCGAGCGCGGGTTCCTTCTCCAGCACGATGACGGAGGCCCCGGGCGCGGCCCGGCTCAGGGCGTACGCGGTGGAGAGCCCCACGATCCCGCCGCCGACCACCACGACCTCGCAGTCGTACCGCACACCCCGCTCCTTCCGCCGAGCCCCGCTTTCGCGCCGACGGGTGGATCGTCCCATGGGGGTAGGACAACCGGGTACGCCAGGTGCATCCGAGCACCCGGCCGGCCGGGTCAGGCCGGGGCGGCGAGCACCAGCCGGGCGCGTTCGGCGAGTTCCACCGCCGCGCGCTCGCCCTTGAAGTGCTCCAGGCGGCGCAGCATCTCCTGGACGTACTCCCTGGTCCGCTGGGAGGAGATGCGTCCGGCCACCTCCACCGCCCTGGTGCCGGCGGCCACCGCGGCCTCCAGGTCGCCGTCGTCCAGCTCCGCCAGCGCGGACACCACCAGCCGCAGCCCGTGCGAGCGGACGTACTCCTCGGTGGGGCTGGCCAGCGCGTACGCGGTGAACTGACGGACCTTCAGCGGCACCCCGAGGTCGCGGTAGCACTCGGCGGCGTCGGCGGCGAGCCGGTCGTAGGAGTAGAAGTCGATCCAGGGCGGGTCGGCGTCGCCGGAGCGGGCGCGTTCGAGCCGGCTCTCCGCCGCCGCGAGCGCCTGGGCGCAGGCGTGCGCGCTGCCCGCGCGGGCGTGCGCCCGCGCTTCCACCAGGTGGAAGAAGCTCATGGTGCGGGCCGTGGCCAGGCCCCGATTGCGTTCGATCGCGGCCTGGGCGAGGTCCACCCCCTCCTCGGCCGCGCCCCGGTAGGTGGCCTGCAGGCTCATCGAGGCCAGCACATAGCCGCCGAAGGGGACGTCCGCCGCTGCCCGGGCCAGCCGCAGCGCCTGGATGTAGTAGCGCTGGGCGGCCTCGTGCTGGCCGGTGTCGAAGGCCATCCAGCCGGCCAACCGGGTCAGTTCGGCGGTCGCGCCGAACAGTGCCCGGCCCACCTCGTCGCTGTAGGAGCCCAGCAGCAGCGGGGTGGCGTCCTGGCGCAGGCACTCCGGCACCATCGAGGAGCGCCAGTCGCCGCCGCCGTAGCGGGAGTCCCAGTGCCGGGCCTCGCCCGCCGCCTGCCGCAGCTTGGCCGCGTCGGCGTGGCCGACCCGGTAGGTCCGTCCGTCCCCCGCCGCCGCCCGGACCCGGGCGGCCTCGCCGCGCACCTCGGTGAGATCCCCGCTCACCGACCGGATCCGCTGCGCCGCGCCCTGCAGGTCCGCGGCCTCGCGCGCGACCGAGCTGTCCACCGGGGTGATCAGCCAGCGGGACACCGGGGTCGCGTACGCCGTCACCGAGAAGGTCCCGGCCAGGTTGTCCCACCAGCCGCGGCCGCGGCCCTCCGACCGCGCCGCCGCACCGGAGTCCAGCCGCCAGAGCTCGGTGACATGCCGGACCGCCTCGGGGACGTCCCGGGGAAAGGCCAGGCCGATCTCCGGCGCGGGGTCGCTTCCGGCCAGTCCTATCTCCTCCAGCGGGACGCTGCGGCCCAGCTTCCCGCCGATCGCGGTGGCGATCAGCTGCGGCACCGCCCCCTGCGGAACCATCCCTTGCCGACCCAGCGGGCCACCGAGGTCTTGTCATAACGAAAGGTCAGACCCCGTTGCGCACCGAGGTCGTTGACCCGCCGGGCCAGCCCGGCGTTGCTGATGCCGGCGAGCGCCAGCAGCGTGCCCAGCCTCTCGTTGGGCTCGCGCCCAGTGGTGGTCATGCCCTGTGCCACCTCCCCGCCGGTTTCCGGTCAGCCCGGGTATTCCCTCGTCCTGCACCCGCACGTACACCCAGAGTAGTTCCCCGCCTGCCCAGGGTTAAGAGCCTGTGTCCCGGATGGCGAGATACCGCTCTCACGGCACGGCTGCCGCAGGCCCCGGCCCGGGCGACGGGCATGCACCCGCGGTGTGTGGCAGTGCGCCCTGCCGTGCCCCCCCGGCGCGGGAGGGGCGGGAGTTGGATTCCGGGTGTGGGTCGGCCTGCGGTCGAGGAGAGCAGGTCGGGGGAACGGTGCCGCACTCCCCGCGCGGTGGCCGGTCGGCCCGGGGGGTGTGCGGACACCCCCGGGCCCGGAGCCTCTTCCGCGACTGCGTCCGGACCGGGGAGGGGGCGGCCCGGGCGCAGGGCGGTTCCGTATGTTTTCGCTGTTCCGTTTGTTTTCGCTGTTCCGTTGTTTTCTGAAATTGATCGCGCGCACGCTGCGGATGTCCGGGCGCGCTGATGGCACGATGTCTTCTGACAGCCCCTGACGGTGCGACAAGCAGCCTGCTGCGCCCGTCTCGGAGCCCAGGAGGCGTCGATGCGGTGGTTGGTGGGGTGGAACGGCGCGTCCGCCGTCAACGAGCCCCGGCTGCGGGAGCTGCGCCCCCTCGGCGGGCGGCTGATCTGGCCCGGCCCGGACCCGCTCTGGGCGGTCGGCGACTGGCGTCCCGAGGAGATCCGCACCGTCAGCGTCTACCGGCAGCATCAGGCCACCGCCGACGCGGTTCGCACCGGCTTCCCCGACCTGCCCGAGGACCCCGAGGACCCCGCCGCGGGGGACGGGGCCGTCGCCCGGCTCGCCGTGGTCGGCCGCTGCGGCGCCGGCGACGCCGCCCTGCGCGGCGCGCTGCTCGCGGCCAGCGGCGGCGCGCTGCGCCACCTCACCGCCTGGCCCGGCAGCTACACCGTGGTGCTGCAGCAGGGCACCAGGACCACCCTGCTCGGCGACCTGGTCGGGGTCCGGCCGGTGTTCCACACCCCCTGGTGCGGCGGGACCGCGTACGCCACCGCCGGGCTGCCGCTGGCCGACCTGGTCGGGGCCAGGGTCGACCCGCTGTACCTGGCCGCCAGGCTGGCCGTCCCGGACGCCCCGGAGATCGTCGCCGACCACAGCGCGTTCACCGGCGTGCACCGGGTCGCTCCGGCGCGCGCGCTCAGCATCCGCGCCGGTCGGCCGCAGGAGCAGCCGTACGAGCCGCACCAGGCCAGCGTCGGCGGCAGCGTCGGCGGCGGCAACCCGCTGGACCGGGCCGGGATGGCCGAGGCCACCGCGACCGGCGAGGTCACCCGCAGCCTGCTGGAGGCGGTCCGCAGCCGGGTCCGCAGCGGCAGCGACCAGCCGCGCCGGATCAGCACCGACCTGTCCGGCGGCAGCGCCTCCACCGTGCTCACCCTGCTCGCGGCGGGGATACCGCGACCGGCCGGCAGCCCGCCCCGACCCGCGTCCGCGGCGGGTCAGCTGGCGGGCCAGCAGCCGGGTCAGCTGCCGGGCCGGCTCCAGGTGCCCCGGCAGTCCGTCGACGAGCGCTGGGGCGACCCCCGCAGCTCCCGCACCCTGCACCACGGGCCGCCCAGCATCGCCCCGGCCGACGAACCGGCCCGTACCGGCGCCGTCCGCGGCTCCTGGGCCAGGGGCGGCACGACCGGGGCCGCCACCGACCACCCGCTGCTGGTGGTCACCTGGACCGACAGCAGCGCCGCGACCGAGCAGGCGGCGGCCGACCCGGCGCACACCGCCGAACTGCTCCGGGCCCAGGCCCTCGGCACCGCCGACGCCCGGCTGGACCACCTGCTGGTGGCCGGCGGTCCTGACACCCTGCCCTACGCCGACCTGCTCGACCCCGACCTGGCCGGACCGCTCACCGACGAGCCGGGCTCCGCCCTGATCGCCGGGGCCCGGCACCGCCGCCGGCTGGCCGCGGCCGGCACCGACCACCTCAGCGGGCACGGCGGACGGCACGTCCTGGACGGGCACCCGGCCCGGCTCGCCGACCTGCTGCTGGAACACCACCGGATGCCGCTGCTCCGCCCGATCACCGCGCTGGCCCGGGCCGACAGCGGCGCGCACCCGCTGCAGGGGGCCTTCGGCACCCCCATCACCGTGCTCCGCGCCGCCCGCCGGCTGGCCCGCACCAGCTACGCGGAGGGCCTGGAGGACACCGCGGCCTGGCTGATGGCCCGGCGCCGGCCCACCGCGAACTCCGCGGGCTCGGCCTCGGTGCAGTCGCTGAGCTGGTGCGATCCCGCCCCGGCGGCCCGCTGGCTGACCGACGACGCGCTGTCCGCGGTCGCCGTGCGGCTGCGGCTGGCCACCCGGCGCACCGTCCCCGACCTGCGCCCCGGCGAGCGGCGGGCGCGGCTGGCGCTGCAACGGCAGGCGGCCGAGTTCCGGGTGCTCAGCCACATCGTCGAGGACGACCAGCGGCTGCACGCCCCCTTCCTCGACAACCAGGTGGTGCGCGCCTGCGGACTGGTCCCGGCCTCGGCCAGGGTCCAGCCGGGCTCCCGGCACGCGATCCTGCGCAGCGTGCTGGCCGGCGCCGGGGTGACCGCGCTCCCCGCGGACTGGGGGACGTCCACCCAGCCCGACCCCTACGCCGCCGCCACCAGCGTCCGGGCCGGGCTGCGACACGCCCTGCCCGCGCTGGACCGGATGTTCGCCGCCCCGCTGCTCGCCGACCTGGGCCTGCTGGACGCCCGGGTCTTCCGCCGCGCGCTGCATGCCGCCGCGGGCGACCGCCCGGTCCCGCTGGACGGGCTGGCCGCCGTGGTCTCCACCGAGCTGTGGCTGCGCCGGCTGCACGCCCGCCAGGGCTCCTGCTGGACCGGCCTGCCGCTGGCCGAGCGGCGGGCGATCGGCAGCCGCGAGCCGGTGCGGGAGCCAGTGCGGCAGCCGCCCTGGGAGCCGGGGGAGCAGGATCCGGGGCGGGAGGCCGGGCGGGATCCGATCGGCGTGCCGTAGCCGTCGGGCGTCCGGCAGGGCCAACCATGGGTGCCATGCCCACCGCACCCTCCCCGTCAGCGAGCCCGTTCAGCACCGCGCCCCCCGGCATCGTCGTCGGCGTCGACGGCTCGGACGGCTCGCTCTGGGCGCTCGACCGGGCCTTCACCGAGGCCGCCGCGCTCGCCCTGCCGCTGCATGTGCTCTCCGCGGTCAACCCCTCCCCGGCCGGCTACGCCCCCGGCGTGGCCGAGCTGGCCGAGGAGAGCGCCGAACGGCTGCTCCAGGGCATGTGCCAGGTTGCCGAGCGGGCCATCGCCACCGTCGCCCAGCGCCACCCCGACGCCGCGACGCCCGCGCTGTTCGCCGTCCTGGGCAACCCGATCGACATCCTGCTGGAGGCCTCCGCCCGGCAGCACACCATGGTGGTCGGCGCCCGCGGCAACGGCGGCTTCAGCCGGCTGCTGCTCGGCTCGGTGGCCTCGGCGCTGGTGCACCACGCGGCCTGCCCGGTGCTGCTGGTCCCGGCCCGGAATACCCCGCTCACGACACCGGTTGACATCACCTGACCAAGCAGACAAAGGGAGCGTTCAGCCGTGAAGATCGACGTGTTCAGCGACATCGCCTGTCCGTGGTGCTACATCGGCAAGCGCCGCTTCGAGCGCGCCCTGGCTGCTTTCCCGCACCCGGTCGAGGTCGTCTACCGCCCGTACCAGCTGGTCCCCGACGCTCCCGCCGAGGCCACCCCGCACCGGGCCTGGCTGGCCGAGCGCTACGGGCCGCAGTCCCGGGCCATGGACGACCGGGTGGCCGCGCTGGGCGCGACCGAGGGCATCACGTACGACTTCGACGCCGCGCTGCACGCCAACACCTTCGACGGCCACCGGCTGCTCCGCCTGGCCGCCACCGAGTACGGGCTGCCGGTCCAGCACGACCTCAAGGAGCGGCTGCTCGCGGCCCACTTCAGCGACGGCGTCGACGTCGGCGACCACGCCGCCCTGACCGACATCGCGGTCGCGGCCGGTCTGGACCGGGACCGGGTCACCGGCTACCTCGGCTCCGACGAGGGCGCGGCCGAGCTGACCGCCGAGCTGGAGCAGGCCCGCGCCATCGGCATCAGCTCCGTCCCCACCTTCGTCATCGACGAGACCTGGGCGGTGCAGGGCGCCCAGGAGACCTCAACCTTCCTCCGCGCGCTGGAGCAGGCCGCAGCGGCGACCGCGACCGCGACGCATTCGGACCACGGTGACGCGGGCGCCTGCGCGGACGGCAGCTGCGCGGTCTGACCCACCTGACCTGACCCCATCTGACCTGGCCTCAGCTCTGGCCTCACTGGCAGCGGAAGCGCGCGTTCGCCCAGTCCGCGACATTCACCACCGAGCCGAACGGGCCGCTCCGCCCGCCCGTCGCGATCAGGCGGATCGCGGTCACCCCGCGCAGCGGGACGTCCACCGGCACGGCCGTGTCGCCGCCGTGCATCACCCCGGAGCTCCACAGGGTGCGCCCGCTGTTCGCGTCCAGCACCGAGAAGCGGGCCGCGCCGAGGCCCAGGGTCATGTCGTCGATCCCGGCGGAGGCGTCGAACTCGCTGCACTGCCGGTTCAGCTGGATGGTCACCGAGGACGGCGCGTGCACGGTGATCCCGCGCCCGAAGTTCTGGCCGCCGATCCGCACCCCGCGGCTGCGCTGCCAGAGCCAGCTGGACACGCTGCCGTCCACGCTGGGGCCGGTGGCCGGGCCGACCCCGGTGAAGGGCAGCGCGTCCACGAAGTAGTCGGCCGGGGCGGGCGGCGGCACCGGCGGTTTCGGCTTCGGCGTCGGCCTGGGCGTGGGTTTCGGCACCGGCTTGGGGCTGGCCACCGGACGCGGCTTCACCGGGGGCGCCGTGGTGTGCCGGACCGAGGGACGCGGCCTGGGCCGTACCACCGGGGGGACCACGGCGGGCGCCGGGCTGGGCGCCACGGTGGCCGCGGGCGTGGCCGGCGGCACGGTGGCCACCGGCCTGGGAATGACCTTCACCGCGTGCGGTCGGGGCGGCGGCGGCTTGTGCTCGCTGCCGGTGAGGGCGAAGACCACCCCGGCCACCGCCACCACGGTGACGGCCGCGGCGATCCCGGCCTTCGCCGGAATTCCGAGCCCCTCGCTCACCGCCGCGCCGCCGCCGGCCGCGCTGCTTCCGCCACCCGCGGCTGCTCCGCCCGCGGCCGCCCCGGCAGTCGCTCCCGCGGTCGCTCCGGCCGCGGTGCCCGCGGCGGCCGTGCCGGTGGTCCCGCCGGCGGCGACGCCCACCCCGATGCCGATCCCGGCGGCGCCCGCCGCACCCGCGGCCAGCACCGTGAAGTACCCCGACCCGATCCACACCAGCACGCCCACCGGGAGCAGCTCGCGCAGGCCGTGGTTGAGGTCCACCAGTTCCAGGTACGCCGCCGAGCAGCGGTCGCACTCCTTCATGTGGCCGCGGATGTCCCCGGCCGCCCGCTTGCCCAGCGAGCCGCGGGCGAAGGCGCCCAGCCGGCGCGCGTGCTCCTCGCAGGGCCGGGCCTGGGAGTCGGAGATGTGCGCCTGCAGGAACTCGGCGGCGAGCCGGTCCCTGGCCCGGTGCGCCTGCACCGCGGTCGCGTTGGCGGTCTTGCCGATGATCGCGGCCACCTCGCGCGGCGGTTCCTGCTGCACCTCGGTGTGCCAGAGCACCAGCTGGTCGTCGGGTTCCAGCCTGCTGAAGGCCCGCAGCACCAGCGAGTGGTCGACGCCGACCATCGCCCAGGCGTCCGCGCCGGGATCGGTGACGCTGACATCGGCGACCACCGCCGAGGTCGCCGCGAACAGGGTGAAGTCGTCGACCAGTTGCTCGCGCCGGTCGCTGCGGCTCCAGGTCGCGGCGATGTTGCGGACCGCCGTCAGCAGATAGGCGCGGACCGCGAACTCCGGCCCCTTTCCCGACCGCAGCGCCTGCAGGGTACGGGCGAAGACCTCGCCGGCCAGGTCCTCCGCGGTGAACGCGTCCCGGCAGCAGGTACGGGCGTAGCGGCGGACGGCGTCGGCGTGGCGCCGGTACAGCTCCTCGAACGCGGAGTCGTCCCCGGCCCGTACCGCGGCCGTGAGGGCGGTGTCGGAGGCGGGCAGGTCCTCGGCGTCGACCGGGCCGCCGGGGGCCGGGACGGTGGCGGCAGGGCCGCTCGCCGACCCCGGTCCGTGGTCCGAGCCGGTGCCCGTTCCGGTCCCCGCGCCCGATTCTGATCCGGTACCTGTTGCCGGCCCGGTGCCCGCTCCGGGCCCGGAGCGGTGCCGGGGGCCCTGGGCCGGGATCTGCGGCAGCTGCGGAGCGACCCGGGCCTCCGGGTCGTCCGCGCCCCGCTCGTCGTCCTGGCCGTCAACGCGCATGGCAGCCCCCGTGTCGATCCACGGCCACACACTGCCACGGTGGTTGGGCCGACACGGCCGGTTCGGCCACTGACCACTCTTCCGGGTCGGACGGAACTGGTCCCGCGTACGACACCCGTACACAGGACCGCTCCCAGCGGGTCGGCGCGAGTCGCCGGGCCGTCACCTGGCGTCCTCAGCTTGCCCGCAGGCCGTCCAGCAGGATCCGCAGCAGCCTGGTCGACGAGCCCAGGCCCACCTCGATGCCGTCGGCCGTCCCCGTACCCGTCGCGGTGGGCCCGGGGGCGCTCGGCGAGGTGTAGGCGGGCACCGACGCGGTCAGCACCAGCACCACGTCCGACACGGTCACCCCGGTCCGCAGCTCACCGGTCGAGCGGGCCCGCTCGACCAGCTGCGCGAGCAGCTCCAGCAGCCGCGCCGGATCCGCGTCCGCGCCGCCCTCCCCGCCGGCCACCGCCGCGACCTCGAGTGAGGGAGCGCCACCGGCCGCACGCTGCACCGGGATCCGCTCCATCCGCTCGGCGTAGCGGAAGGCCTCCGGCGGCAGCAGCCGGCCCGCGCCGGTGGCCACCGCCCGGGTCAGGTACCCGGCCAGGGCGTCCCAGGGCTGCGCCTCGCCGTTCAGCGACTCCAGCGCTTCCAGGGCCTGCGCGGTGAGCCAGGAGACCTCCTCCGCGGCGATACGGCGGACCAGCACCTCCTTGCTGGGGAAGCGTCGGTACACCGTGCCGACGCCGACCCCGGCCCGCCGGGCGACTTCCTCCATCGGTGCGCCGTAGCCGAGTTCGCCGAAGACCTCGCGGGCGGCGCGGAGCACGCTCTCCAGATTGCGGCGGGCGTCCACCCGCAGCCGGCCGCCGGAACCCGCAGCGGTGCCCGAGCCGCTCCCGCTGCCCACCCCGCCGCCCCCGCTTCCCGAACCCTCCGCGCCGCCGAGCCGTCCGTTCCGCTGTTCCGGAATCGCACGTTCCGAGCCGTGCGGAACTGTATGTTCCTGCTGAACCATGACGATCGTCCTCCCCCCGTGGGCACCCCGTCCTCAGCGATGCCCCCCCGACACGCACACGATGCAGTGCGCCGGCGACCGGCACACAGACTCCACGACCATAGTTGAGAGCCGATCGGACAGAACAGGGGCCTCGCCAAGGATTGGGCGGCTCCGCCTCCGCTACGCGCACCGCACAACCCGGGGGCAACGTAGGGCATATGGGCAGAAGCACGGAGCCACGGGCGGACAATACGGGGTGTACCACCCATCCCACAGCTGTCCGGATTTCACCACCCCCGACCCACCCGTCTCACCGGATTCAAGCGCGGACTATGTACATCCGGCCGCCGAGGGTGCGAAATGGACCGGTGACACCGGTGACCACCCCACCAGCCCCACCCCCACGGATCCTGCTCGTCGGCGGGGGCCACGTCGGCCTCTACACCGCCCTGCGGCTGCAGCAGCGGCTGCGCCCCGGCGAAGCGGAACTGACCCTCGTCGACCCCAAGTCCTACATGACGTACCAGCCGCTGCTGGCCGAGGCCGCCGCGGGCGCGGTCGACCCCCGGCATGTCGTCGTCCCGTTCCGGCGGGTGCTGCCGCGTGCCCAGGTGGTGCTCGGACGGCTGAGCGGCCTGGACCCGTCCAGCCGCACCGCCACCGTGACCGTCCCCGCGCCGGTGCACGGGCACTCCGGACGCGACCTCCAACTCGGCTACGACCTGCTGGTGCTGGCGCCGGGCGCGATCCCGCGGATACTCCCGGTCCCGGGGCTGGCCGAGCACGGCATCGGCTTCCACAGCGTGGAAGAGGCGGTGTCGCTGCGGAACCACGTGCTGGCGCAGCTCGACCTCGCCTCCTCCACCCGTGACGCGGCGCTCCGCGAGGCCGCGCTGACCTTCGTCTTCATCGGCGGCGGCTACGCCGGCACCGGGGCGCTGGCCGAACTGGAGGACATGGCCCGCTACGCGGCCAGGCACTACCCCGGCGTCGACGCCGAGGACCTGCACTGGGTCCTGGTCGAGGCAGGCAAGCGGATCCTGCCCGAGACCGAACCGGACGTCGGCCTGCGCACCACCGCCGAACTGCGCGGACGCAATATCGAGGTCAGGGTCGGCACCAGGCTCGAATCCGTCGCCGACGGCGTGGTCACCCTCTCCGACGGCAGCCGCTTCGCCGCCCGCACCCTGGTCTGGACGGCCGGGGTCCGGGCCAGCCCGGTGCTGCGGGCGACCGGGCTGCCGGTCGACGCGCAGGGACGGCTGCGCTGCGACGCCGCCATGCGGGTGCTCGGGCAGGAGGGCATCTGGGCGGCCGGCGACGGCGCCGCGGTGCCGGACCTGGCCAGGGGAGGGGAGGAGTGCTGCGCCCCCAACGCCCAGCACGCGGTCCGGCAGGCCCGGGTGCTCGCTGACAACATCCTCGCCCAGCTCCGAGGCGAGCCCACCACCGAGTACCGGCACGAGCTCCGGGGCTCGCTCACCTCGCTGGGGCTGCACAAGGGCGTCGCCCAGCTCCGCGGCCGCGCCCTGCACGGCCGTTCGGCCTGGCTGCTGCACCGCGCGGTGCACCTGCGCCGGGTGCCCACGCTGGACCGCAAGGCCCGGGTGCTCGCCGACTGGTTCCTGGCCGGGGTGCTCAAGCGGGAGATCGTGTCGATGGGCGCGATGGAGCAGCCGCGGGCCGGCTTCGAGACGGTGATGGAGCAGGACCGGGAGTAGCGCGCGGGAAGCCGGGCACGGGGAAGCCGGGCACGGGGAACCCGGGCACTGGAACCCAGGCACTGGAACCCAGGCATGATGTCGCTCGCCGGGGACATCAGCCACACTGGTCGGACGTCCCGCGCCGTCCCGCCGGGCCGCCCGCCGACCGAGCCGCCCGTCAGGATGAACATCCAGGCTGGACCCTGCTGGACACACATACAGGAAAGGTCCTGTGAATCTCACGCGTTGGAGCGCCCGGCTCCCCGGAGGGCAGCGCCGAGCCTCGGCGTCGCCCCAGGTGACAGCATCCGCTGGCGGCGCCGTCGGCGGCGAAGCCCTGCTCCCCACCGCCCGGGAACTGCTCGACGCCCACGCCCCGGCCACCGGATCGCCGTCCGGGTCCGCTGACGGGTCGGGCGGGAGCAGGGACGGCAGGCCGGACCAGCAGCCCACGGTCCAGGACGTGCTGGCCCACCTGCCCGCGCTGGTCGTGGTCAGCTACGGTCCCGGACACCGGCTCGGCTACCTCAACCGTGCCTACACCGAGGTCTTCGGCCCCCGGCCCACGGGAGTGCCCGCGCACCAGGTGATGCCCGAGCTGGAAGAGCTGGGCCTGCTGCCGCTGATGGACCAGGCGTTCCGCACCGGGCGGCCCCGTACCGTCAAGGCGCGCAAGGTCACCCACTCCTCGTTCACCAGTTCCCCTTCTGCTGCTCCTGCCGGGTCTTCGGCGGCTTCGGCTGCCTCGGCTGCGGAGCGCCCGCGCTACTACACCTTCATCTGCGTCCCGGTCCGCGACAGCGAGGACCTCGGCCGGCAGATCACCGCCCTGGCCTCGACCCACCAGCACCAGCAGGGGCGGATCACCACCACCCTCGGCGCGCTGCGCCGCAGCAGCAACGCCGCCGACGTCTGCGGCGTGCTGGTCTTCGGGGCCGAGGTCACCGACCAGGTCCAGGTCACCGAGCGGCTCCGGGAGAGCGAACGCCGGCACCGCGAGGCCGCGGTCACCCTGCAGCGCAGCCTGCTCCCGCAGAAGCTCGAACAGCCGGACGACCTCCGCGTCGCCGCCACCTACCAGCCCGGCGGCGCCGACGCCGCCGTCGGCGGGGACTGGTACGACGTGATCACCCTCGGCGGCGGACGCACCGCCCTGGTCATCGGCGACGTCATGGGCCGCGGCATGCGCGCCGCCGCCGTCATGGGCCAGCTGCGGACGGCGGTACGCGCCTACGCCCGGCTCGACCTGCCCCCGCACGAGGTGCTGCAACTGCTGGACGGGCTGGCCTCGGAGATCGACGCGACGCTCATCGCCACCTGCGTCTACGCGGTCTACGACCCCAGTGAGCAGCGCATCACCTACTCCTCGCCGGCCATCTGCCGATGATGATCAGGGAGACCGACGGCTCGGTCACCCGCCCCGAGGAGCCCTGCGGCCCCCCGCTCGGCACCGGCGGCTACCTGCACACCTCCGGCACCCTCGCCTTCGGTACCGGCGCCACCGGCGTCCTCTACACCGACGGCCTGGTCGAGCGCCGGGGCCAGGACATCGACGAGGGGCTCGACGCGCTGGCCCACACCTTCGCCGGGGCGAACGGCATGCCGGACGTCATCTGCTCCCGGCTGCTCCGCGCCATGGGGGTCACCCCCGACCACGACGACGACGTGGCCGCCCTGGTCTTCCAGCTGCCGGAGCACGACCCGGACACCGCCGAGCTCTTCCGCGGCGCGTCGCTCGACCTGCTCGGCGGCGCCGAGGCGGTCTCCAGCGCCCGGGCCTTCACCACGGGGGTGCTGTCGAGCTGGCGGCTGGGGGAGGAACTGCTCGACCTGGGCGTGCTCGCGGTGAGCGAACTGGTTTCCAACTCCTTCACCCACGGCCACCCCCGATGCACCTCCGGCTGCGCCGCACCGACCGCCGACTCACCATCGAGGTCACCGACGCCGACGACCACCTCCCGCGCCGCCGCAGCGCCGAGCCGGCCGACGAGACCGGCCGCGGCATCGCCATCGTCGCGACCATCGCCAGCAGCTGGGGAACCCGCCGCACTCCGGACGGCGGCAAGGCCGTCTGGTGCGACTTCCTGCTCCCGGCAGCGCGTCAGACGACTCGTCAGCAATCGGTTTGACATCGTCCGGGCAGCCGCCTAATGTACGTCGAGCTGCCTGAACAGGAGCCCCGAACGCGCTGAGCGCGGCCGGTCCTGGGCAGCCACTCCATCGCAAGAATCGCAGGGCTGTTCTTTGGCATGCGCTCTTTTCGAAGGAATAGCGGAATTGGCTCGGATCGAGGAATTCCGCTAGAGTTTCACTCGTCGGAACGGGCCGGAAACGGGCCGGGAGGACGGAAAGCAGAGCGGAAACGGTCTGCTAGAGTAGAAAACGAAGTACGAACGAAGCGCCCGGAGGGTCGGTCTGAAAGCCGCCTGAAGGAAGTGTCCGTTCCTTGAGAACTCAACAGCGTGCCAAAAGTCAACGCCAAGTTTCATTTGGCAAGATAATGCAGTAAACACTAGCGAGGACGCAGTGCACGGGGTCGGCTATTCCGCTGATCGTCGTGCCGCTCTTTCGCGGGTGCTATCAGGATTACCTGATGACATTCACGGAGAGTTTGATCCTGGCTCAGGACGAACGCTGGCGGCGTGCTTAACACATGCAAGTCGAACGGTGAAGCCCTTCGGGGTGGATCAGTGGCGAACGGGTGAGTAACACGTGGGCAATCTGCCCTGCATTCTGGGACAAGCCTTGGAAACGAGGTCTAATACCGGATACGACGCATCTCCGCATGGGGTGTGCGTGGAAAGCTCCGGCGATGCAGGATGAGCCCGCGGCCTATCAGCTTGTTGGTGGGGTAATGGCCTACCAAGGCGACGACGGGTAGCCGGCCTGAGAGGGCGACCGGCCACACTGGGACTGAGACACGGCCCAGACTCCTACGGGAGGCAGCAGTGGGGAATATTGCACAATGGGCGAAAGCCTGATGCAGCGACGCCGCGTGAGGGATGACGGCCTTCGGGTTGTAAACCTCTTTCAGCAGGGAAGAAGCGCAAGTGACGGTACCTGCAGAAGAAGCACCGGCTAACTACGTGCCAGCAGCCGCGGTAATACGTAGGGTGCGAGCGTTGTCCGGATTTATTGGGCGTAAAGAGCTCGTAGGCGGCTTGTCGCGTCGGATGTGAAAGCCCGGGGCTTAACTCCGGGTCTGCATTCGATACGGGCAGGCTAGAGTGTGGTAGGGGAGATCGGAATTCCTGGTGTAGCGGTGAAATGCGCAGATATCAGGAGGAACACCGGTGGCGAAGGCGGATCTCTGGGCCATTACTGACGCTGAGGAGCGAAAGCGTGGGGAGCGAACAGGATTAGATACCCTGGTAGTCCACGCCGTAAACGTTGGGAACTAGGTGTGGGTCACATTCCACGTGGTCCGCGCCGCAGCTAACGCATTAAGTTCCCCGCCTGGGAGTACGGCCGCAAGGCTAAAACTCAAAGGAATTGACGGGGCCCGCACAAGCAGCGGAGCATGTGGCTTAATTCGACGCAACGCGAAGAACCTTACCAAGGCTTGACATATACCGGAAACGTGCAGAGATGTACGCCCCCTTGTGGTCGGTATACAGGTGGTGCATGGTTGTCGTCAGCTCGTGTCGTGAGATGTTGGGTTAAGTCCCGCAACGAGCGCAACCCTCGTTCTGTGTTGCCAGCATGCCTTTCGGGGTGATGGGGACTCACAGGAGACTGCCGGGGTCAACTCGGAGGAAGGTGGGGACGACGTCAAATCATCATGCCCCTTATGTCTTGGGCTGCACACGTGCTACAATGGCCGGTACAATGAGCTGCGATACCGCGAGGTGGAGCGAATCTCAAAAAGCCGGTCTCAGTTCGGATTGGGGTCTGCAACTCGACCCCATGAAGTCGGAGTTGCTAGTAATCGCAGATCAGCATTGCTGCGGTGAATACGTTCCCGGGCCTTGTACACACCGCCCGTCACGTCACGAAAGTCGGTAACACCCGAAGCCGGTGGCCTAACCCGTAAGGGAAGGAGCTGTCGAAGGTGGGACCAGCGATTGGGACGAAGTCGTAACAAGGTAGCCGTACCGGAAGGTGCGGCTGGATCACCTCCTTTCTAAGGAGCACAGTGCCACTGCGTCAGCATCTGTCTGACGGTGGCCAGCTCATGGGTGGAACGTTGACTATTCGGCACGATCGTTTGGGACGAAGCAAGTACTGCACCTCGGTGCGTGGAACGTTGAGTCTTCGAGCGGTCGGGTCGGGCGCGCTGTTGGGTCCTGAGGGAACGGAAGTCCCCTCTGAACGCCGGCCCCATGCTTGTACTGGTGGGTGGTTGGTCGTTGCTTGAGAACTGCACAGTGGACGCGAGCATCTGTGGCCAAGTTTTTAAGGGCGCACGGTGGATGCCTTGGCACTAGGAACCGATGAAGGACGTGGGAGGCCACGATAGGCCCCGGGGAGCTGTCAACCGAGCTTTGATCCGGGGGTGTCCGAATGGGGAAACCCGGCAGTCGTCATGGGCTGTCACCCGCCGCTGAACACATAGGCGGTGTGGAGGGAACGCGGGGAAGTGAAACATCTCAGTACCCGCAGGAAGAGAAAACAACCGTGATTCCGAGAGTAGTGGCGAGCGAAATCGGATGAGGCTAAACCAGTCACGTGTGATACCCGGCAGGGGTTGCGTGGTTGGGGTCGTGGGACAGTTCTTGTTTGGTCTGCCGGCCGAGCGGAGAGTCAGAAACCGTATGGGTAGTCGAAGGACATGCGAAAGGTCCGGCGTAGAGGGTAAGACCCCCGTAGACGAAACTTGTACGGCTCTCTTGGATTGTTCCCAAGTAGCACGGAGCCCGAGAAATTCCGTGTGAATCTGGCGGGACCACCCGCTAAGCCTAAATATTCCCTAGTGACCGATAGCGGACAGTACCGTGAGGGAATGGTGAAAAGTACCGCGGGAGCGGAGTGAAATAGTACCTGAAACCGTGTGCCTACAAGCCGTGGGAGCGTCGCAGACGTCACTTGTGATGATCTGTCGTGACTGCGTGCCTTTTGAAGAATGAGCCTGCGAGTTTGCGGTGTGTTGCGAGGTTAACCCGTGTGGGGTAGCCGTAGCGAAAGCGAGTCCGAATAGGGCGATTGAGTAGCGCGCCCAAGACCCGAAGCGGAGTGATCTAGCCATGGGCAGGTTGAAGCGCGGGTAAGACCGTGTGGAGGACCGAACCCACCAGGGTTGAAAACCTGGGGGATGACCTGTGGTTAGGGGTGAAAGGCCAATCAAACTCCGTGATAGCTGGTTCTCCCCGAAATGCATTTAGGTGCAGCGTCGCGTGTTTCTTGCCGGAGGTAGAGCACTGGATAGGCGATGGGCCCCACCGGGTTACTGACCTTAGCCAAACTCCGAATGCCGGTAAGTGAGAGCGCGGCAGTGAGACTGTGGGGGATAAGCTCCATGGTCGAGAGGGAAACAGCCCAGAACACCGGCTAAGGCCCCTAAGCGTGTGCTAAGTGGGAAAGGATGTGGAGTCGCAGAGACAACCAGGAGGTTGGCTTAGAAGCAGCCACCCTTTAAAGAGTGCGTAATAGCTCACTGGTCAAGTGATTCCGCGCCGACAATGTAGCGGGGCTCAAGTACACCGCCGAAGCCGTGTCATTGCAACGTGAAGCCCCAACGGGTGTTGTGATGGGTAGGGGAGCGTCGTGTGCCGGGTGAAGCGGCGGCGGAAGCCAGTCGTGGACGGTTCACGAGTGAGAATGCAGGCATGAGTAGCGATACAAGAGTGGGAAACTCTTGCGCCGATTGACCAAGGGTTCCTGGGTCAAGCTGATCTGCCCAGGGTAAGTCGGGACCTAAGGCGAGGCCGACAGGCGTAGTCGATGGACAACGGGTTGATATTCCCGTACCCGCTTTGAAGCGCCAACGTCGAACCTCTGAATGCTAAAGCCGCGAAGCCGCCCTGAAGTCTTCGGATGGATGGGAGTGGTGGAGCCGCTGACCCAACAGGGTAGTAGGTGAGCGATGGGGTGACGCAGGAAGGTAGTCCAGCCCGGGCGGTGGTTGTCCCGGGGTAAGGGTGTAGGACGTGTGATAGGCAAATCCGTCGCACATATAGTCTGAGACCTGATGCCGAGCCGATTGTGGTGAAGTGGATGATCCTATGCTGTCGAGAAAAGCCTCTAGCGAGTTTCATGGCGGCCCGTACCCCAAACCGACTCAGGTGGTCAGGTAGAGAATACCGAGGCGTTCGGGTGAACTATGGTTAAGGAACTCGGCAAAATGCCCCCGTAACTTCGGGAGAAGGGGGGCCGGAACTGGTGATGGGACTTGCTCCTTGAGCTGGGGCCGGCCGCAGAGACCAGCGAGAAGCGACTGTTTACTAAAAACACAGGTCCGTGCGAAGCCGTAAGGCGATGTATACGGACTGACGCCTGCCCGGTGCTGGAACGTTAAGGGGACCGGTTAGCTCTGTTTCGACGGGGCGAGGCTGAGAACTTAAGCGCCAGTAAACGGCGGTGGTAACTATAACCATCCTAAGGTAGCGAAATTCCTTGTCGGGTAAGTTCCGACCTGCACGAATGGCGTAACGACTTCTCGACTGTCTCAACCATAGGCCCGGTGAAATTGCATTACGAGTAAAGATGCTCGTTTCGCGCAGCAGGACGGAAAGACCCCGGGACCTTTACTATAGCTTGATATTGGTGTTCGGTTCGGCTTGTGTAGGATAGGTGGGAGACTTTGAAGCTCAGACGCCAGTTTGGGTGGAGTCGTCGTTGAAATACCACTCTGGTCGTGCTGGATGTCTAACCTGGGTCCGTGATCCGGATCAGGGACAGTGTCTGGTGGGTAGTTTAACTGGGGCGGTTGCCTCCTAAAATGTAACGGAGGCGCCCAAAGGTTCCCTCAGCCTGGTTGGCAATCAGGTGTTGAGTGTAAGTGCACAAGGGAGCTTGACTGTGAGACCGACGGGTCGAGCAGGTGCGAAAGCAGGGACTAGTGATCCGGCGGTGGCTTGTGGAAGCGCCGTCGCTCAACGGATAAAAGGTACCCCGGGGATAACAGGCTGATCTTCCCCAAGAGTCCATATCGACGGGATGGTTTGGCACCTCGATGTCGGCTCGTCGCATCCTGGGCTGGAGTAGGTCCCAAGGGTTGGGCTGTTCGCCCATTAAAGCGGTACGCGAGCTGGGTTTAGAACGTCGTGAGACAGTTCGGTCCCTATCCGCTGCGCGCGCAGGAGTCTTGAGAAGGGCTGTCCCTAGTACGAGAGGACCGGGACGGACGAACCTCTGGTGTGCCAGTTGTCCTGCCAAGGGCATGGCTGGTTGGCTACGTTCGGAAAGGATAACCGCTGAAAGCATCTAAGCGGGAAGCCTGCTTCGAGATGAGGACTCCCACCACCATCGAGTGGGTAAGGCTCCCAGTAGACGACTGGGTTGATAGGCCGGATGTGGAAGCCCTGTAAGGGGTGGAGCTGACCGGTACTAATAGGCCGAGGGCTTGACCATAGTTGCTACGCGTCCACTGTGCAGTTCTGAAGTCACGACCCGCCTGCTTAGGCAGGTGCGTGTCAACTTCATAGTGTTTCGGTGGTCATAGCGTGAGGGAAACGCCCGGTAACATCCCGAACCCGGAAGCTAAGCCTCATAGCGCCGATGGTACTGCAGGGGGGACCCTGTGGGAGAGTAGGACGCCGCCGAACAACCATTACAGTAAAGCCCCGACTGGGTTCCCGGTCGGGGCTTTACTGCGTTGCGGGCTTGCACCCGGCTAACTAGCCTCTACCTCTTGATGACTGATGACTCGTGGGACTCCATCGCTGACTGGTACGTGGAGCGTCTCGCCGCCGGCTCCGCCATGCATGACTTCAATCGGGACATCCTCCTGGAGCAGCTGCCCGACCAGCTTTCCGGACAGCGCGTTCTCGACCTCGGCTGCGGGGAGGGGATCGTGGTCCGCGCCCTTGCCGCCCGCGGTGCATCCGTCCTCGGAATCGACTCGTCACCTCGGATGATCGATCACGCCCGCGCGACCCAGGTTGACGCCGGCACAGTCGCCTACGCCGTCGATGACGGTTGCACCCTGGCCACCGTCCCCGACAGCTCCGTCGATTGGGTGACCGCAGGCCTCTCGCTGAACAATGTCCCCGACCTCGCCGCCGCCCTCCAGGCGATCCGACGGGTCCTGGTGCCAGGCGGCGGCTGCGTGTTCACGATCCCGCACCCCTGCTTCGAGGCCCCGCATGCGACCTGGACACATGCCGAGGACGGGACCGTACGCCGGGTGGTCGGGACTACCTGACTGAAGGCTTCTGGCGATCAGGCAATCCCGAGGGCGCGCGCCGGGCCGGCAATCAGCACCGGACCATGGCCACCTACCTCAACGCCCTGTTCCGCCACGGCTTCACGGTCGACGCCGTGGCGGAACCAGCTCCTACCGAGGCGCTCGTCGCCGCCCAGCCGCAGCGGGCCGGGCTGCCTCCGTTCCTGGTCGTCCGCGCAGCGGACAGCGCTCAGCGGAGGAGCGCGTCCAGCAGGTCCGTGCCCAGTGACGCTGCTGTCGCGGCGTCCAGTTCGTAGTGGACGTAGCGGCCGCGGCGATGGGTGGTGAGGAGTCCAGCCTTGCGGAGGACGGCGAGGTGGCGGGAGACCTCGGGTGCGCTCAACTCCCAGGCGCTGGCCAGTTCGCCCGTGGTGTGGGGGCCGCGGGCGAGGGTGCGGACCAGGCGGATGCGGGTCGGGTGCGCCAGCGCGTCCAGCCGCTGCTGGATCTGGTCCAGCGGGACGGGGCCGGGGGTCTCCGTCGACCGCCCGGTGATCGGGTACTGCAGCACCGGTCGCCAGCCGGGTGCGTGGACGCAGACCAGGTGCGGATGGCCGAAGACGGAGGGGATGAAGGTCACCCCGTCGCCGGCCGCGGTGGTGCTGTTGTCCTGGAGCTTGTCCATCACGATCCGCTGCCGGTCTTCGTCCAGGCTGAGCGAGGGCGAGACCGAGGCCAGCGTCCCGGCCAGCCCGTGGCGGGCCAGCAGATCGGTCTTGAGTCTTAGGTCCGCGGCGAGTTGGGGCTTGATCTGCTGCCAGGCCCGGTCGAAGAAGGCCGGGCCGCAGGCTTCCAGGGTTTCCCGTACCCGGGCTCTGACCAGGGGCGGGTCGGCCAGTAGCCGCTCGGCGAAGGCGGCCTGCTGTGGTCCTCGAGCCTGGGCGAGCTCCATCGCCCGACCGTGCGAGTCCGCATCGACCAGCGGCGAGGGGGTGTTGAAGAGCACCCGGTCCGAGCCGCAGGTCGTCACCAGGGCCGCTGACACATAGGTCTTGTCGTCGAGTTGGTCGAGCTGGTCCAGTTCTCCCGCCAGGGTCGGCGCCGGGCGGCCCGGGAGCAGGAAGTCGGCGCGGGACGAGCGCCACAGGAACTCGGCCTCGGCGAGCCGCTCGGCCAGTTCCGGCCGGAGGTCGGCCCGTACCCGGGCGGCCCAGGCCACGGTGGCCGGGTGGTGCGGCGGCGCTGCCAGCACATGCAGCATCGCGGTCAGTTCCGCGAGCGGGGAGGCGGCGAACAGCATCCGTTCCGGCGGTACCCCGGTGATGTCGACGGTGAGGCTCATGGAAACTATCGTCGCAGCTCACAGTGCACTGAAGGCCGACGATTGACGGTTGTCGTCAATCCGCGTGACCACTGTCGGGGTGCGGGACCACCGTAGCGACCATGACCACCCTGGATCAGTCGCCCACCCCCATGCTCCCGCCACCACCTGCCCCCGAGCGCCCGAAGGTCCGCGCGCTCATCCGCGCTTCCGGCGGACCGCGCTATGCCGTGGCGGTGACCGTGGACTCCCTCGGCTCCGGCATGCTGCGGCCCTTCCTCCTGCTCTACGGGATCGAGGTGTGCCGGCTGGGCGTGGTCCGGTCCGGTACGGCGATGTCGGTGGGGATGCTGGCCGGACTGGTGGCGGTGCCCTTCGCCGGGCGCTGGATCGACCGCGGTGCCCGGACGGCGGCGGTCGCCGCGGCGATGCTGGTCCGGGTGCTGGGGGTGGTGGTCCTGCTGGCCGCACCCCTGCTCGGCGGATCACCGCTCTGGGGGTTCACTCTGGCCGCGCTGTTCCTCGGCATCGGCAACCAGTGCTGGCCGCCCGCGCACGCCGCAGTGGTCGCCACCCTGTCCGAACCCCGCTACCGGGACGCCGCGCTGGCGATGGGGCGTTCACTGCGCAACGCCGGGATGGGCGCCGGCGCACTGATCGCGACGGTGAGCACGGCGGGCGGGGTGGGGGCGCTACGGACGCTGGCCGGGGTGACCGCGGTCGGCTATCTGGTCGCGGCGGCGCTGGTGCTCCCGATGCGGGTACGGGCGGGGCACCCGGCTGGGACGGAGCAGTCGGTCGGAAAGCAGTCGGCCGGGGAGGGGCACCCGGCCGGGGAGGGGCACCCGGCCGGGGAGGGGCACCCGGCCGGGGAGGGGCACCCGGCCGGGGAGGGGCACCCGGCCGGGCAGGGGCACCCGGCCGGGCAGGGGCACCCGGCCGGGCAGGGGCACCCGGCCGGGCAGGAACAGCCGGTCGGGAAGAAGCAGTCGGTCCGCCGCCGGGCGGTCGCCAGCGGCAGGCTCACCGTGCTGGACGTCGCCAATCTGCCCTATGCCTTCTGCTTCAACGTCCTTGAGGTCGCCCTGCCCGCCTTTCTGGTCACCCGGCTGCACGTGGCCCCGGCCTGGTCGGCCGGCATCTTCGTGGGCAATACCGTGCTGGTCGTCGCCACCCAGATCGCGGTGGTGATGTGGATGTCCCGCTTCGCCCGCCGTTCCGCGATGGCCTGCTCCGGGGTCGTACTGGCGATGTCCTATTTGGGCTTCTGGGCATCGGGGGCGTTCGGTGGTTGGGCGCGGCGGCAGGGGTCGCGGCGGTCTCCGTCCTCTATACGGCCGGGGAGATCATGTACACCGGCAGTGCGACAGCGCTCATCGTTGCGAGCACTGATCCGAACCGACTCGGAGCAGCGCTCTCGCGGTTCCAACTCTCCAGCGGCGTCGGCCTCGCCGCCTCCCCGGCCATCCTCACCGCCCTGCTGGCCTGGAGCTCAGCTGCGCTCTGGGGCTCCCTCGCCCTGACGACCCTGCTCGCCGCCGCAGCCGTCCGCCGCTGGGCTCCCACCGAGCGCCACTGGCCGGCTCCCTGACCAGCCCACTGACCGGTCCCCTGACCCGCTCCCCACCTGGTGGCTCACCGAGAGCGCCGCTCCGTGACCCAGTACGCGAGCCCCGCCAGCGGCAGCCCCGCGCCGAGGAGCACGACCGCGTCCCAGCCGTCGGCCCGGTAGGCCAGCGAGCCGAGTTCCGAGCCGAGGGCCCCGCCGAGGAAGAAGGTGGCCATGTAGACGCTGTTCAGCCGGGCCCGGGAGGCCGGATCCAGCTGGAAGATGACGTGCTGCCCCAGGATCATCGTGGTCTGCACCGCCATGTCGAGCAGGACCGCCGCGGCGCCGAGGGCGACGATGCTGTGCCGACCGAACCCGGCCAGGGCGAAGGCGGCTGCCGCGGCGGCCAGCCCCACCGCGGTCATCGGCCGGGTCAGGCCGTGGTCGGCCCAGCGTCCGACCAGCGGGGCGACCGCGACCCCGCCCGCGCCGACCAGCGCGAACAGGCCCACGCCGACCTGGCTGTAGTGGAACGGCGGGCTGGTGAGGACGTAGGAGATGGTGGTCCAGAAGGCGCTGAACGCCCCGAACATGGTCGCCTGGTAGAGCGCCCGCCGCCGCAACGGCTCATGCTCGCGCGCCAACCGAAGGGTGGAGCGCAGGAGTTCGCCGTAGCTGAGCCGACTGCTCGGATGCCGTTGCGGCAGCGCGCGGCGCAGGACCAGGGCGAGCAGAGCAGTCATGCCGGCCGAGGCGAGGTAGACCACGCGCCAGCTGGTGGCCTCGGCGAGCAGGCTGCCGAGGGTGCGGGAGAGCAGGATGCCGGCCAGCAGTCCGCTCATCACCTGGCCGACGACGCGTCCCCTGCTGTGGTCGGGGGCGAGGTCGGCGGCGAAGGGGACCAGGATCTGCACCACGACCAGGGTGGTGGAGAACAGCAGCGAGGCGGCGAGCAGCACGCCGAAGCCGGGGGCCAGACCGGCCAGGACCAGGCCGGCGGCGGTGAGGCCGAGCAGCAGGGTGGCGAGTCTGCGGTTCTCCACCCGGTCGCCGAGGGGACCAGCAGCAACAGCCCGAACGCGTAGCCGACCTGGGTGGCGGTGACCAGGCCGCCGGCCGTGGCCTCGTCGATGTGGAAGACCTGGCGGAGGTGGCTGAGCAGCGGCTGCGCGTAGTAGAGGTTGGCGACGGTCAGTCCGCAGGAGACGGCGAGCAGCAGGACCAGTCGGCGCGGTGGCCCCGAGGTGATCGGGTGGCTGTCGGTCAGGGTCTTGGCGGCCGGCACGGGCATGGGACTTCCCTCACATGGGAACCAGTTAAACCGGTTCCTCACGCTATCAGTTAAACCGGTTCGCGCAGTAGGGTGTCCGCCATGACCGCCGCCCCCACTGTCGACACCGCCACGGTCGTCCCGTGCTTCCGGACCGGGGCGGGGAGGTTGTGTCTGGACTTCCTGCGCACCCTCCGCCATCGCGGGACGCTCGACGCGATCGAGGAACTGCCGGACGCCGCCGCTCTGTTGGCCTGGGTGGTGCAGTGCGGTCCGTGCGATCTGGCCGGGCAGCCGGTGTCCGGCGACGATGCCCAGCTGCGCGATGCGCGCAGCCTCCGTGAGGCGGTGTATGAGCTGATCGCCGTGGGCCGCAGCACCGGCGGGGTGGCCTCGTCCAGCTTCCTGTCGCGCGAGCTGGTGAATCGGGCGGCCAAGTTCCCGACCCCGACGCCACGTGTCGATGCGTCAGGAGCCCTGCTGTGGAGTGCATCTGACGCTGTGTCGGCAACTCTCTCACTGGTGGCGCGGGACGCCGTGGACCTGGTCACTTCCGCCGGGCTGAACCGGGTCAGGGAGTGCGCCGACGAGTCCTGTGGTGCGCTGTTCAGTGACAACTCGCGCCCAGGGAACCGTCGTTGGTGCTCGATGGGGGCCTGCGGCAACCGGGCCAAGAAGAACAGCATCCGGAGCAGAGGCGCGGCGGGCTGAAACCCAACTGCCCTGCGGCTCAGCGGTTCAGTGGTCAGCGGTTCAGCGGGATGCCGAGGGCGCGGAAGGTGACCCGCTGGTCGAACCACAGCAGGCCGACGGTGATCCCGGTCATCACAAAAGCGAGCGCCAGATGGCCGGTGGCCGTCGACACCGCCGCACCGAGGGCGCCGAGGGCCAGGTGGACGCCGACGCGCAGGGCGATCAGCCCGATCGCGATGGCGCGGGTCCGGCTGTTCTTCAGCATCGCCCGGACCAGCTTCCGGCGCTTTCCCAGCACCGTCAGGCTGATGGTGATGTTCACCAGGGCGAAGCCGACCAGCACCGTCCAGGCGTCGGGGTTGGCCTTGAGGATGTCGTAGGCCCCGCCGAAGATCCCCTCGAAGGCGAAGAACCAGGCCGGCAGCGGCTTCATCTGCCGCAGATCAGCGGCGCCTGCGACGGTGGCCTGCTCGGTGCCCTGCTTCTCGAACGTGGCGGTGATGCTGCTCATTGCTGCCCCCTGGGACTGTGCCGCCGGCTCCCTGCCGACATGCATCAGCTTCCCGTAGCGGGCGGGTCGGCCGTCAGGGCCGCTCCTCCCGTCTTCGCCAGTACATTTGTCATACCGTCACTGCTCCCACGGCGCTTACTGCGCCCGGCCCAGCTCGGCGGTCCAGTCGGCGGCATGGCCTGAGACATAGTCCGCGTCGGCGAGGTAGAGCCGGTGGTGCCCGTCGGCGAGATGCCGGGCGAACGCGGCGTCGCCCGCGGCGGCCCGCTCGGTCATGAAGCCGACCAGGGCGTGCAGCCGGTCCACCACGGTACGCACCAGCGCCCCGCGCTCGTCCGCCGTCAGCCCGTACGCGTCGGCGATCAGCCGGAGCCGGCGGCCCTGCTCGGTCGGCGGCAGGGTGCCCTCGTCGCTGCCGGGGGCGTGCAGCGGGACGAAGCGGTACGCGGTGTAGGCGACGTCCCAGACCCGGGGCCCCGGGTGGGCGGTGTCGAAGTCGATGAAGGCCACCGGGACGCCGTCCCGGAACACGCAGTTGTACGTCGCCGCGTCGCCGTGGCAGATGACCTCGGCGGGCTCCCGCGGCGGCAGCATCCACACCTCGTCAGGAAGGTGCGGGAAGTCCGCGCCGGCGTCGTGCAGGGCCCGCAGCAGCAGGCCGACGGACCGCAGCGAGTCGTCGGTGCGGGCGTACGGCGGCAGCGGGTAGTGACCGACCTCGCCGGGCACGAAGTCCAGGATCTCCCTGGCCCCGTCCCCGGTCAGCCCATGGGCCTGGGGCGCCCCGGTGAAACCCCTGGCGGCGAGGTGCGCCAGCAGTCGGTGCACGCTGGGGGTCCACGGGCCGACCGGGCGGAGGACGGTGTCGCCGAGCCGGGTGACCCGGTTGACGCCGCCACCGGTGAGCAGCACTTCCTGATCGTTGTCTGCGGGCATGTGCCCGAGCCTACGAGTCCTCGGACGCGCTGTCCTCCGGCTTCTCGCCCTCGGCCTCGGCCGGGCTGTCCTGGGGCATCGGCGGCACCGGCGGCACCGGCGGCATCGGCGGCATCGGGCCACGGTGCAGATCCACCCCGACCTGGGCCGCCAGCGCCACGTCCAGGCTCTCCCTGCGGATCCGCCGGTCCATGTAGAGCAGGCCGTTGGTCAGCGGGGCCAGCGGAGTGGTCAGCAGGTTGACTACCGCGATGGCCACCGACATGACCAGGTAGAACACCATGATCGAACCCAGCGGGAAGGTCGGGTCGGTTCCGTCCTGGTAGGTCGACCCGGTCGGCATGGTGGTCATCCCCGCGAGCACGGCCACGATGGCGAAGGGGATCAGGATGACCTGGCCGGCGAACGAGCCGATCAGGTTGACCAGGTAGGGGATCCCCAGACTGCGCCACCAGGCGCCCTCGTTGAGCCGCCAGGCCCGCCGCAGCGCGGCGATGGGCCGCTCGTTCTCCAGCACCAGGACCGGGGCCACCAGCACCAGCCGCACCGAGACGTACACCGCGAAACCCAGGCCAGGGAAGACCAGCAGGGCCAGCAGCCCGAAGGCCGCCGCGCTGCCGGTGACGGCACCGACCCCGGCGGCCAGGGCGATCGGGACGGCGATGCTCAGCATGCTCGCCAGCCCGAGCAGCAGGTTGTCCCCGGCCACCCGCCAGAGGTGGGGGAGCGACTCCGCCCAGACCTGACGTGTCGTCACCTTCTCGCCGAGCACCGCGTGGCGCAGCACCGTGGTGCAGACGGTCGAGGCGACCACGTAGCAGCTGAAGAACATCAGCGCCGCCAGCAGGAAGGCCAGGCCGCCGAAGGTGAGCAGCTGGGCGATCTGGCTGTTGCTGGGGGAGTAGTCCGGGTTGTCCCGGCTGCTGGTGGCGATGGTGTGCAGCGGTCCGTAGGCCAGGGCGGCGAGGACGCAGGCCGGTACGGCCGTGACCGCGGCGACGACGGCCAGCGGTACGTAGACGGGCTTGAGGTAGCGCTTGAGGGTGCCGAAGACCCCGTTGATGATCTCTCCGACGCTCAGCGGCTGGAGCGGTATGACGCCTGGCTTGGGCGCCGGGGGTATGTACCGGTGCGCCCAGGGCCCCGGCCCGCCGGGCCCGTAGCCGCCGGGCCCGCCAGGACCGTAGCCGCCGCCCGGCGTGCCAGGTCCGCCCCACCCCGTGTTGCCGCTCATCGCTGCTGTTCCTCGCCCTTTGTCCCCCGCCACCGCTACTGCGGCGCTGTGTGGCCTCCCGAGGGTACGGGAGCACTCCCGGACGCCGCACTCCCCCCGGCGCCGGAGCCGGAGCCGAAACCGGCGCCGGGTCCGAAGCCCGCGCCCGCGCCCGCGCCGACGCCGAAGCGCTGGGCCGGGTGGCGGGCGGCGAGCAGGAGCAGTTCCCCATCGCCCAGCGCCCCGGGGCCCAGCGCCCCCTCCAACTCGGGCGGGGCGGTCTGCAGGGCGCCGAGCATCGCCTCCAGCGCGGTGGCGCCGAGCGGTCCGACCACCGCGCGGGCGTCCGCCTTCGTCCACAGGCTGTGGACGGCGCGTTCGTCCCAGCGCGAGCGGACCTGCTCGGGGGAGCGGAACACCGCGACGCCGCCGAGGCCGAGCGGTTCGCCGCGGGCCATCAGCTCGGGCAGGCCGGGGATCGGGGCGACGGCGGCCACATTGTCGAGCACGCACAGCAGCGGCGGGTCGAGCCGACCGGCGGACGACTGGCCGGCCGTCCGCCGGGCCCGTTCCACCAGGTCCTCGGCCAGGGCGGTGAGCAGCGGCATCGCGCTGCGCGGCCCGTCGGCCCGGTCGGACGAGCCGCCGACCCTGCTCTCGGTGGCGCGTCCCAGCAGGTAGAGGGTGCCGCGGTTGCGCAGCAGCGCGTCCAGGTCGAGCCCGTCGGCGGCCGAGGACGGGGCGCAGGCCTGCTGCACCTGGAGTTCGGAGAGGACGTCGAGGGCGTCGAGGATCCGGTCGATCGCGGCGTCCCGCAGCTCGTCGGAGTGCGTCAGCAGGGCCTGCAGCTCGCCGTCCCAGCCGTCGGCGGCCCGGTGCGGATCGGCGGAGCGGAGGATGGCCGGCGCCTCGCCCCGGCCGGTGCCCGAGGCCCAGCGCTGGACGTGCCGGAACGGCCGTCCGTCCAGCGCCGCGGCGTGCAGCCAGCAGCGGAGCAGCGTCTGCGCGGTCTCCCTGACGCTCCGTTCGCTCTGCGAGCGGGCGCCGTCGGCGCCGCCGCGGACGGTGGGCGCGAGCAGGGCGCGGGCGCGGGAGGTGGCGGTGGCCGGGTCCTCGCAGTGGTCGTGCGGGGCCCAGCGGACCCTGGTGTCGGCATCGGGCACCTCGCTGACGAGCCGCAGCGGATCGAACAGCCGCGCGTCCCGGTGGGCGGGCCTGGCCTCCCACAGCGCGAGGTCGTCGGTGACGACCAGGACCGGCCCGGTGGCGGTCTCCACCGCCCGCTGCAGCAGCTTGCGCTTGGCCGACGCGGCGGCGGGGTCGGGCACCAGCAGCGCGGTCATCCCGACCGGAAACGCGAAGGTCTCGCGACGCGGTGGCGGTGGCGGTGACGCCGACGCGGGCCCGGGTTCAGCGACGCGCTCGGGTGGGTGGGCGGGAGCGGCCGTGGCCGCGGTGGCGACAACCGGGGCCGCCGCCGGTGCGGGGCCCGGGGCCTGGCCCGGTGCGAGGCCCGGTGCGGGGTCGGCCCGGGGCGCAGGTACGCCGTCGTGCCCGTTCGGACCGGGCAGCCCCTTCTCGTACCCGGGCACCTGTCCGGCCGTCCGCCGTGCGGCCCGCAGCCGCATCCAGGCCGTCAGTATGGTCAGCCCCAGGGCGATCAGCAGGGCCAGCATCAGGAAGAAGGTCACCCAGAACGTCGTCGCCGAGGGGAGCTCGGCCACCGGCGTCCCCGGCCAGGCCGCACCCATGCTGTTCGGCTTCAGCGCCAGGCTGCGGATCGCTCCTGGGGTGCCGCTGAACGGCATCGGATGCGGCAGCTTTCGGTGCGTCACCAGCGCGCCGAGCGCGGTCGAGAACCAGACCAGGGCGGTCGCGCCGAGCAGCGTCGCCAGCAGCCCGACGATCGCACCGTCCGGTATCCCGCTCCGCCGGTACTGGCCCGAGGGCCCGCTGCCCCCGGGAAACCCGCCACCCCCGCCGCCGCCGGGAAACCCGGGAGCGCCGGGAGGCCCCGAGGCACCGGGACCCCCCGAGCCCCCCGGAGGGCCGTACCGGCCGGACGGGCGCTGCTGCCGCCCGTTCATCGACGACATGGCCCCGCCCCTCTCACGCGGCTCACCCGGCTCACGCGGCTCACGCGGCTCACCCGGCTCACGCGGGTCACGTGGGTCACGCCGCCGGGTCGTCCGCGAGCTGTTTCGACGCCCGCGTGCGCTCGATGATCGCGTCCTCGGTCATGGCGCGGTCGGTGAAGACAAGTGGTCGCTCATGCTCGGTGATCAGGTGTTTCACCACCTGGACATTGCCGTTCACATCCCAGACCGCGATGCCAGGCGACAGCGTGGGGATGATCTCCACCGCCCAGCGCGGCAGCCCGAGCACCCGCCCGGTGGCGCGGGCCTCGTCCGCCTTCTGCATGTAGATGGTCCTGGTGGAGGCCATCTTCAGGATCGCCGAGGCCTCCTTGGAGGCGGCCCCGTCGACCACGTCGGAGAGGTGGTGCACCACCGCCACGAAGGAGAGCCCGAGCCGCCGTCCGAATTTCAGCAGCCGCTGGAACAGCTGGGCCACGAAAGGGGAGTTGATGATGTGCCAGGCTTCCTCGACCAGGAAGATCCGCTTCTTCCGGTCGGGTCGCAGCCAGGTGTGCTCCAGCCAGACGCCGACGATCGCCATCAGGATCGGCATCGCGATGGAGTTGCGGTCGATGTGCGACAGGTCGAAGACGATCAGCGGGGCGTCGAGGTCGATGTCGGTGGTGGTCGGGCCGTCGAACATGCCGCGCAGGTCGCCGTCCACCAGCCGGTCCAGGACCAGGGCCACGTCCAGGCCCCAGACCTGGATGTCGTCCAGCGAGACGCCGAGGGCGTCCACCGAGTCGGTGTTGGGGTTGCGCAGGGTGTCGATGATGTCGCCGAGGATCGGCTGGCGCGCCGTCCTGGTGGCGATGACATGGGCGTGCGCGGCCTTGAGCGCGAAGCCGGCCCGCTCGTCCAGGCCGCGGCCCATGGCGACCTCGATGATGGTGCGCAGCAGCGCCAGTTGCCCGGTCAGGGTGATCGCCGGGTCCAGCGGGTTGAGCTTGACGCCGCCGTTGAGGGCGGCCTGCGGGTCCAGCCGCACCGGCATTATCCCCAGCGCCCTGGCGATCAGGTTCCACTCGCCGACGCCGTCCTCGCCCTGGGCGTCCAGCACCACCACCTGCCGGTCGCGGAAGCGCAGTTGGCGCAGGACGTAGGTCTTCTCCAGCGCCGACTTGCCGTTGCCCGACTCGCCGAGCACCAGCCAGTGCGGGGCCGGCAGCTGCTGCCCGTACAGCTGGAAGGGGTCGTAGACGTACCCCTTGCCGCTGTAGACCTCGCGTCCGATGATCACACCGGAGTCGCCCAGTCCTGGCGCGGCCGTCGGCAGGTAGACCGCCTGGGCCTGCCCGGTGGAGGTGCGGACCGGGAGCCGGGTGGTCTCGATCTTGCCGAACAGAAAGCTGGTGAAGGCGTCGGACAGGCCGCCCACGGGTGCTGCCATGCGGTACCTCCAGGGGGCGGTGGATTAGCGGCGGATGCCGGTGGCGAAGGGGAGGGTGTTCACAAAGGCCCGGTGGTGCTCGCGGTCGCACCACTCCAGCTTGAGGTAGCTCTTGCCGGCCGAGGCCCGGATGGTCCGCTTGTCGCGGGCCAGCGCCTCCGGCGAGCGGGAGCTGACGGTGATGTAGCCGACCAGGTTGACCCCGGCCGCGCCCGAGGCGAGGTCCTCGCCGCGCTGGTCCACCCGGCCGCTGTGGGCCGAGTCGCGCGGGTCCACGGTGCGGTTCATCTTGGCGGCGCGGCTGGCGTCCGCGTCGTCGTTGGTCTTCTCGGTCAGCATCCGCTCGATGGCGACATCGGTCGGCTCCAGGTCCATGGTCACCGCGACGGTGCGGATCACATCCGGGGTGTGCACCAGCAGCGGGGCCAGGAAGTTGACGCCCACCGGGGTCAGCGGCCACTCCTTCACCCAGGCGGTGGCATGGCACCACGGCTCGCGGGTCTCCGACTCCCGGGTCTTCGCCTGCAGGAAGTTGGCGTGGGTGGCGTCCAGCTCGGCCGGCCAGGCGTTGCGCCGGGACATCGCCTGGATGTGGTCGATCTGGTGGTCCGGGTCGTACATGGAGTGCAGCAGCGACGCGAGCCGGGCCTGGCCCAGCGGCTGCCGCACCCGGATGTCCGCCTCGGCCAGCCGGGCGCAGATGTCGGTCAGCTCACGGGCCATCACCGCGGACAGGCCCTCGTCGCCGCGGGCCCTGGTCTGCGCGGTGCGCCCTATGGCGTGCGCCTCGGCGGCCAGTTCGCGGGTGTACGGCATGCAGGCGACCAGGTAGGCGCGGTGCTGCTCGGAGGAGGTGGACACCATCGACTGCAGCTGGTCGTAGGAGTCCTTCAGCCACTCCGGCGAGTTCGGGTCGCCGCGCCGGGCGACGTCCTTGGCGTGCGCGTCCGGGTCGGCCGGGAGGGTGCGGGCCAGCATCTGGATCCTGGTCACGAAGCCGTCGCCGTTGGCGACGTGCTTCAGCAGCGTCCCGAAGCGCTCGACCAGGGTCTCCTGGTCCTCGGAGTCGCGCAGGCCGACCCCGGGGCCCTCGATCTCGATCGCCGCGGTGACGGTCCGCCGGGTGAGGTGCAGCAGCACCGACACCTCGTCAGGGCCGAACGGCGCGGCCAGCCAGCGGATCCGCCCGATCCCGGGCGGCGGCCCGACCTCGACCTCCCGCCCGTCCAGCCGGGTCCCGGCCTCCGGGGCGTACGAGTGGTACGTCGCGGTGGAGCCGCGGACGGTGCGCCGGTAGGTGCGGTTGATCTCCGCCCACTTGTAGATCGTCCGCTTGCGGTACGGCAGGTAGACGATCGCGAAGGCGAGCAGCGGGAACGCCAGCAGCCCGAGGATCCGCAGCGGCAGCACCGGGACGGTGATGCCCCACATCATCCCCAGGAACGCCCCGAAGATGATCAGGAACACCTCGCCGCTCTCGCGGTTCTTGCCGACCACGGCATTGGGCTTGGCCTTGCCGAGGAGATACGTACGCCGGTAACCACCGACGGGTTGGGTGGTCACTACTGCCGAGCCCCCTTGTTGCTGGTACCGGTGCCTGCGGGAGCCCGGCTGCCGCTACCGCCGCCGCCCCCGCCCTGCTGCGGGGGCGTGGCTGCCCCCGTACGGGACGCGTGCGCGGCGATCCCGGGCGCGACGCTGCCGCCGCCGGCGCCACCGCCGCCGGGTTTGCCGCCGCCGCCCTGCTCGGACTCGCGTCCGGCGTGGGTGTTGATGCCCTGCTTCATGAAGTTCGCCGGACCGTTCACCACGGCCGAGCCCGCGCTCACGGCCGAGGCGCGGGCCTGCCGCATCGCCGCCATGTCGTCGCCGAAACCGGGGATGAAGCGGTAGATCGCGGTGCTCGCGAAGATGGAGAGGGTGAGGATCGCCAGCCCGGCGAGGACGGTCGAGAAGGCGTCGTTCGCCCCGGCGTTGGAGGCGATCGCCCCGGCCAGGCCGAGGATGATCACGATCACCGGTTTGATCAGGTCCACCGCGACCATCAGGCCGGCCCAGCGGCGGACGTGCTTCCAGAGCTGCTTGTCGACCAGGCCCGCGTAGACGGCGGTGCCGAGGAGCGCGCCGACGTACAGCATCGCGGCCCGGATCAGCATCTCCAGCCAGAGCACGGCGGCGGCGAGGATCGCCAGCAGCGAGACCAGGACCTGGATGATGGGGCCGCCGCCGAGGTCGCCCTTGGTGAGGGTGTCCGCGAAGGTGCCCAGGTAGTTGGTGGTGTCGGTGCGGGTGCCTGCGGCGATGGCCTCGGTGATGCCGTCGGTGGCGCTGACGACGGTGTACAGGATCAGCGGGGTGAACGCGGAGGCGATCACGGTCAGCCAGAGGAAGCCGACGGCCTCCCCTATCGCCTGCTGCAGCGGGGCGCCTCGGGCGGCGCGCTTGGCCACGGCGAGGAGCCAGAGGATCAGCGTCAGAAACGTCGAGGCGCCGAAGACGACGCCGTACTGCTTGAGGAAGGAGGGGTTGGTGAAGTCGACGTTGGTGGTGGAGTTGATCCCGTCCGACAGCTTCCGCACCACCCAGGCCGCGGCGGTGGCGCAGGCGTTGGCCAACGACTGCAGGGGATCGAGCGAGGAGGTGAGGGGGGAAGTGACGTTGCCGCCACTCCCGTTGGGGCCCTGCTCGCACAAGGATTTGCTGAGTCCGACGAGGTCGTTGCAGTTCGCCGTGGCAGTGGGCGAGGGGTTCGGGGCCCCGAAGGCGGAGTTCGCCAGGGTCAGGATCATCAGCTGTACGGATGCCAGAGCGACACTCAGTCCAGCCACTCGCTTGCTAGCGGGCATAGCGGAAACCCCCGAACTGGGTGACTGCGCCTGCGATGGTGCTGGCGCTGGAGGCAGGCTGGTTGCCGCTGATGGGTACCGGGCCGTCGGTCTGGGAGTAGGCAGCGATCTTCCAGTCCCCATTGATCCAGTGCAGTTGCAGGACTTCGGTGAACCAGTACTCGGTCACCGGTCGGGTCGATCCCTGTCCGGCCAGGCCGCCCAGGGCGTCGCACCAGACCTCGACAGTCGCCTGGTCGCCCGCCTGCTTGTCGATCTTGCTTCCCACCGGGATCGTCCGTGACACGAAGGTCAGTCCGGCCGGTGCGTGTCCGTCGGTGAGCCCGAAGGTTGCTCCCTGACTGGAGTAAGCCTTGTCGGACTGGGCAAGCATCCCCGAGGTGACCGCCGGATCCGTGACGGTCTGCATAATGCTCCTGCGGCTCGCTGCCGCGTACATGTCCGCGGAGCCCAGGGCCACCGCGTAGTTGACCGCGGCGGACTGCGCCCCCTCGCCCGTGTGCGGAAAGCCGACCGCGATCCCGTTCCGGGTGGTCGTCACCGGCTGGGTCCCCGTCGCCGCGGTGGACGTCCCGGCGCCGTCGCCCGAGGTCCCGGCCCCGCCGCCCCCGCCGGGGTTCGCCGTCGGGGTGCCGCTCGTGCGGTTCAGCACGGCGACCGCCCCCACCAGCACCACGACCACCACCAGCACCGCCGCCAGCGTCCGCAGGGGTCGCCGCGCCGCCGGCTCCGGCGGCTGCTCACCCGCCGGATAGCGGGTACGCGTATGCGGCTGGTCGTCGGGCACGGACACAGCGGCCCCCTTGGGACGAGGGTGGGCAGGCGGACAGGACAGCGGGAACTGGCATGGCGGAACGCTCGTGACAGGGTGTCACCCGGACGGCCGCCCGTGGGGAGGGCAGGCCGAACCGGTACGCGTCGTTCGAATGGGACGCCGATCATGGGACGCCAATCAGGCGAATGATCAGATCGCCATCCCATACACAATGGTGAACAACGTACCGAGCGATCCGATGATGAACACGCCGGTCAAACCGGCGACGATCAGTCCCTTCCCCTGCTCCGCGCTGAAGGTGTCGCGCAACGCCGTCGCACCGATCCGCTGCTTCGCCGCGCCCCAGATGGCGATGGCGAGGCAGCCCAGGATGGCCACGGCCATGACGACCTCCACCATCGTCTTGGCCTCGCTGCCAAGACTGGCGAAGGGGCCCCAGTTCGGGGCGATACCTCCGATGATGGTGTTGATGTCACCCTTGCCCGCACTGAGATACATAGCAGTCACCTACCTGATCATCATTCAAAGCCCTGCACCCGGCCGTGGTGTAGGGCCCGGCCCTATTGTTGGCCAGAACCGAAGTCGACTTGGCCACTTTCTCGAGGAACGTCGTTGAGTTGTGCGCCACAGATGCCAGCATTGGGCCTCATGGGTCCTGCAGCCGCTCGGATGAGCGTATCGCTTACTGTGTGTATCACTAGTGATTGCGCAGAGCAACGCCCTGGTCCAGACTCTGTGGAGGTATCGGCAGGCACCCGAGGCATGGGACGGTGGCACATGCGCATCCATTCTCCGCTGCTGCGCCCCATTTACCACCCCTGGCAGGTCTCATGACGCTCCGTCGGGCCTGGACCCTGTTCGGCGGCGGCAGTATGGCTGCTGCCGGGATACTGCTCTTCCTGGTCATCGGCACCTACTCGGCCTCGGGATCGCTCGATCAGGCCCAGGCGCAGGGCACCGTCCAGCTCGCGCCCGGCACCGTCCCCGCCTCCTATGCCCCGCTGATCCAGAAGTGGGGCACGCTCTGCCCGGAACTGACGCCCCCTCTGCTCGCGGCGCAGATGTACCAGGAGAGCGGGTTCAACCCGAAGGCGGTCAGTCCGGTCGGTGCACAGGGCATGGCCCAGTTCATGCCGGCGACCTGGGCGATCTACGGCATCGACCCCACTCATACCCATGTGCCCGATGTCTGGAACCCGGCGGACGCCATCCCCTCCGCCGCCTCGTACGACTGCCAGCTCGCCAAGGACACCAGCAGCGTCCCCGGCAACCACACCGCCAATATGCTCGCCGCCTACAACGCGGGCCCGTACGCGGTGATCAAGGCGGGCGGCGTCCCCTCCTTCAAGGAGACCCAGAACTACGTCAGCTCGATCACCAAGCTCGCCCAGTCCTTCACCGGCACCACCGTCATCAGCTTCTCCGCGCAGGCGGCCGGGGCCATCTACTACGCGCAGCAGAAACTGGGCACCCCTTATCTCTGGGGCGGCGAAGGGCTGGCCTCGCAGGGCTACCGATTCGACTGCTCCGGGCTGACCCAGGCCGCGTTCGCCAGCGTCGGGATCACCCTGCCCCGGGTCGCCGCCGACCAGTGGTACGCCGGGCCGCATCCGAGCCGCAGTCAGCTCCAGCCCGGCGACCTGGTGTTCTTCTCGCACGACCCGCACGACCCGGCGCAGATCCACCACGTCGGCATCTATGTCGGCGGCGGCATGATGATCAACGCCCCGCACACCGGCGCGGTGATCCGCTACGACTCGCTCGACTCCGAGGGCGACTACTTCGGGGCGACCCGGGTGACCGCCGCCGGGGCCCAGGCCCTCCCGACGCTCCAGCCCGGCGGGACCATCGCCAACGGCGGCGCCCCGGCGTCCAGCTGACGGACACGACAGCGAGACGGACGCCGCGCGGACCCGCCACGGACCCGCCACGGGCCCGCCACGGACCCTCAGGGTCACGCCTCGGGAGCGGTCTTGTGGCGGACCGGTGATCATAGCGTCACGTTCGCATAACTTCCCCCGGTATCGGAACACTATGGGTGATTCATGCCGTTGTGCCTGATGGCGGGGGAGGACACTTGGCTGTGCCGCACCGGAACCCCGTTGGGCGGACTCGACCCTGAGCAGCTCGGGCGTGTGCGAAGAGATGGCGGAGGTGTGGTGTGACGGCGCTGCCGATTGAGGGTGACGGGTCCATCGACTGGACTCTCGTCTCACATGTCAACGGCCTGGCCCGCCATCTCCCCTCCGGTGTGGACAGCATCCTCAGCTTCCTCGGCGAGTACGGCGTGCCGCTGCTGTCCGTGGTTCTGCTGCTGGCGACCTGGCTCTGGGCCCGGCGCCGTCCGGACGACGCGCCCGGCGCGGTGGCCGGGGTGCTCTGGGCCGGCCTCGCGGCCGGGGTGGCGCTGGTGCTCAACGTCCCGGTCCGGGCGATGGTGCAGCGGCCGCGGCCGTTCGTCGCGCATCCGGGCCGGCTGGACCTGTTGACGAAGCATCAGGCCAATGGCTCCTTCGCCAGCGACCACGCCACCTTCACCATGGCGGTCGCGGTCGGCATCCTGCTGGTCAACCGGAAGTACGGCCTGCTGGCGATGGCCCTGGCCGGGTTCGAGGGCTTCCTCCGGGTCTTCATGGGGTGCACTACCCGACCGACGTGATCGGCGGCTTCGCCCTGGGCACGGCCGCGACGCTGCTGCTGGCGCCGATCGCGATGGCCGTGCTGGTGCCGCTGACCCACTCGCTGGCCCGTACCTCCTTCGCCCCGGTGGTGCTGGCCCCGCGCCGCGGCCGCACCGGCCGCGGGTCGGTGCCGGCCCCGGTCGGCGGCGACCACACCGACCGTCCCGGCCACCCCGACACCGGGGTGGCCGCCCGCGGCGACCTCGCGGCCTAGACCTCACCGCCTAGTCCTCGCGGCCTAGCTCTCGCGGCCTGAAGCCCGGATCAGTCAGAGCCCTCAGGCCAGCGGCACCGACTGCGGGAAGTGGAACAGGCCGCTCGGGTCGTACTCCCGCTTCACCGTCCGCAGCCGCGCCGCGTTCGCCCCGTAGTACGCCTGCTCCCAGCCGCTGAGCCGGGGGTCGATGTAGTTCTGGTACGCCTGCCCGCTGGAGTAGGGCCGCATCGCGGTCCAGACGCCGTTCAGCCAGGACCAGGAGCGGTCCGCCCCGGTGCCGCCGACCACGCCCGCCGGGTAGTTGGCGGTGTACTGGGCCAGGAACAGGCCGTTGCGGTGCACGAAGGCGGTGTCCGCCGGGCGGACCCGGTTGATCGCCCCGCCGAGGGCGTCGAAGGCCACGCCGGCGCTGCCGCCCTGCGGGCCGGTCTTCGGATAGCGCTCGATCGCCGCGACCAGGGCCGCCGCGCCGGCCGCGCTGATCGGGCGGGTGAAGACGTCCGACTTCGCCCCGTAGGACTCCCGGGTGACCTTCCCGGTGGGACGCTGCCCCGGCAGGCTGCCGGGCAGGTGCGAGGCGGCCTGGGTCCAGCCCAGCACGCCGCCCATGACCTGCATGGTCTCCAGGTAGGAGCGGGTGTGCACGGTGTGGGCGGCGGGCGCCACGGTCAGCCGGTCGATCTGGGTGGACAGCTCGTGCGCCGGGCCCAGGTAGTTGACGGTGCTGCCGAGCTGGGTCCGGCCGTCCGCCCAGACCAGCAGGTGCAGATCGGCCCACAGGTTGTCCGGCGCGCTCGGCGCCCAGGCCTGCCAGGCCCGGATCACCGCCGCCGCCCGGGACCAGGGCCAGCTGAGGAAGGTGTACGCGCACTCCGCCGCCGGGTGGGTGCGGTAGGAGAGCGAGGTGACCACGCCGAAGTTGCCGCCGCCACCGCCGCGCAGCGCCCAGAACAGGTCGGGGTCGCTGCTCGCGCTGACCCTGCGGGTCTTGCCGTCGGCCGTGACGATCTCCGCGCCGGTGAGGTTGTCGCAGGTCAGGCCGTAGGCGCGGCCGGTCACGCCGACTCCGCCGCCGAGGGTGAGCCCGGTCACCCCGACGGTGGGGCAGGAGCCGGCCGGGATGGTCACCCCGTGTCCGGCCAGACCGGTGTAGACGTCGATCAGCCGGGCCCCGGCGCCGACCGTGGCCGCGCCCTTGGCCGCGGTGACGGTCGCCAGCCGACTCACGTCCAGGACCAGGCCGCTGCCCGAGGACCAGCCGCCGTAGCTGTGCCCGCCGCTGCGGGCGGTCACCGGAACGTTGTGCCGGCGCGCGAACGCCAGGCAGGTCGCCACGTCGTGGGCGCCGTCGACGTACACCACGCCGCTGGGGGCGATCGAGTCGTACTGGGGCTGGAACAGCTTGCGGGCCGAGGTGTAGCGGCTGTCGCCGGGACGGATCAGCAGCCCGTCCAGGTCCTTGCTGAGCGCGGCCCAGTCGGCGGCCTTCGGCGGAGTCGGCGCGACCGAGCCGCTGGCCGAGCCGACCGCCGGGCGGGACGAGCCGGTGCTCCCGCCGGCCGCCGCGGGCACGGTGGTGGACGCACCGGCGCTCCCCTTGACCGGGGAGCAGGCGGTCAGCCCGGCCACGCTCGCGGCGGTGAGCACACCGGCCCCGAGTACGGTCCTGCGGGAGGTGGTCGGTTCGTCCATGCGCTGGCTCTCCAATCAGGGGGATGCGGGCGACCCGCTCCACAGACTAGGGACGGCGGAACGGTACCCGCCGGTTCGCGTCCCAGCCCTACTGGCCGACGTCCTACTGGCCGACGTCCTACCGGCCGACGCCCTACTGCCGGTGCCCTACTGGCCGCTGTGCTGCGCCGCGTCCTTGCGGGACTTGTCGCGGGAGCGCCGGGCCGGCGCGGACCAGCCGCAGCTGCAGCGCGCGGTGCTGAACGAGCCCTTCTCCACCACCGTCGTCAGATGCGTGGCAGCGGTCTCGGTACCGGCTCCCGGGCCTGGGGCCTGGGAGTCCGGCGGATCGCTTTCCACGTGCATCACGGTAACCCGGATGGTCGAACGCCGTAGCGCCCCCCGGACGCCGTAACCTCCGCCACGCTCTCTCGTTGACTGTGGGAAGCCCGGTACCGGGTGTGTTCCGAGGGAGTTGCGTGCGCGTGGTGAATCGTCAGTCCGGTTGCCGAGAGGGCGCGGCTCCGCGCGTCCTGACCGTCCTGGTCGCCGCCGCGGCGGCGGGCCTGCTGGCCGGCTGTGCCAGCGGCGGTGGCGCCGCCGACACCTCCGCCGGGCTGCGCGGCAGCTCCTCGACGTGCTCGCCGCCGATCCGCTCGCGGCCGTGCGCGCCGCCGCCGACATCACCGGGCGCACCGGCTCGGTCCAGTCCGTGAGCAGCCTGCAGACCGCCTCCGACACCAAGAAGCAGATCCTGCGCGGCAGCGCGGTCTACGACTACACCACCCGGCTCGGCCGGGTGCAGGTCACCGTCCCGCCCGGCGGGGCCACCAAGGGCGAGCTGGTCGAGGTGGTCAGCCCCGGCGTGGTCTACATGCAGAACAGCGGCGCCAAGGTCCCGGCCGGCAAGTGGGTCAAGGTGGACGTGCAGCAGCTCGCCGACGGCAACCTGGTCAGCAGCGGGGCGACGGATCCGGCCACCGCGGCGAACGCCCTGCGCGGCGCGGCGACGGCGGTGCTGCTCGGCTCGAAGACGGTCGACGGCGTGCTGCTCAAGCACTACAAGGGCACCCTGGACCTGGCCAAGGCCGCGAGCGCGACCGGCGGCGGGGCCTCGGCCGGTCTTGCCCTGGCCGGGCACACCTTCACCGTCAAGCAGATCCCCTACGAGGTCTGGCTGGACCAGCACGGCCGGATCCAGCGCATCGTCGAGACCTTCACCTTCAGCAAGGTGGCCGGCTCCACGGCCAAGAAGGACCAGGTCGTGGTCACCTCCAGCAATGTCTTCTCCGGCTACGGCACCCCGGTCACGGTCGCCCTCCCCCCGGCCGCGGACGTGTACGGGGCCCAGCCCTCCAAGTGAACGGCGGGGGAAGCCGAGGGGGAGCCAGGGGGAGCGCCTGCCCCGAACGGGGGGTCCAGGAAATGACCCAGACGTGCCATGCGCGCCCCCCGTGCGCTCCCTACTCTGTAAAGAGTCGACTACCCAACGACACCAGCGGACTGATCGCCGGGCTGATCCCGTCGGCGTCCGGGGCCTGACGAGGAGGTGGTTCGTGTGGCTGCGCACGACCCGGTGGCCCTCGCAGAGATCGACCTCTACGGCGATCTGATCATCGCTGCCGCGGCCACCCCGTTCGACCGGCTCTCGGCGGCCAGGATCGACCAGGTGCTCCAGGTCCGCCCCGACGGCGTCCGTCCGGAAGAGGTCCGCCCCGACGGCGTCCGCCCCGACGGCGTCCGTCCGGACGAGTCCGAGCCCGAGGAGGACGCCCGGGTCCCGGTCCAGCGCGACGGCTCCGGCACTCCGGCGACTACGTCCTGAGCAGCCGCGCGATCGCCGCCGTGGCCTCGGCCACCTTGTCCTCGCCGTCCGGCTCCCCGCTCTGGACCGCCTCCGCGACGCAGTGCCGCAGATGCTCCTCCAGCAGGCTCAGCGCGAAGGACTGGAGCGCCTTGGTGCTCGCCGAGACCTGGGTGAGGATGTCGATGCAGTAGACGTCCTCCTCCACCATGCGCTGCAGCCCGCGGATCTGACCCTCGATCCGGCGCAGCCGCTTGACGTGCGCGTCGCGCTGCCCGCTGTAGCCGTGCGGACCATGCGGGCCGTGCGGCCCGGCCGCGGCGTGCTCGGGGACTGTCTCTTCTGCCTCCACCGGCCCATCGTAGGGCGCGTTGCGCCGGTACGTCCCTCCCGAGGGCCTTCCCTGCTGCGACAGTCGCTGGTGAACACCAGTGCGCAGAGGGGCAGCGTCAGGGCCGACCTTCCGTCACACTGATGGTGCACAACCTCCGGGCGGCACAGTAACGATCCGTAGGCAAGGATGACTTTCAGGGCACGGGTGCCGCCGCTGCCACCCCGGTGGGCGCACCGACCACACGCAGCGCTTAGCATCGCCTCGACCGCACCCTGTACTTCGGAGACCTCTGTGCGTATTCGTCTGACCCCCCGGGAGACGAGCTTCTATGACATGTTCGCCGCCTCTGCGGACAACCTTGTCACCGGCTCGAAGCTCCTGCTGGAACTTCTCGGCGCGGACGTCGCAGCGCGACCCGAGCTCGCCGAGCGCATGCGCGCGGCCGAGCACGCGGGCGACGACATCACCCACGGGATCTTCCACCAGCTGAACTCCTCCTTCATCACCCCCTTCGACCGGGAGGACATCTACAACCTGGCCTCGTCCCTCGACGACGTCATGGACTACATGGAGGAGGCCGTCGACCTGGTCGTCCTCTATGAGATCGAGGCCCTGCCCAAGGGGGTGGAGCAGCAGATCGAGGTGCTGGCCCGGGCGGCCGAGCTGACCGCCGCCGCCATGCCCAGCCTGCGGACCATGGACAACCTCGCGGAGTACTGGATCGAGGTCAACCGGCTGGAGAACCAGGCCGACCAGATCCACCGCAAGCTGCTCGCCCACCTGTTCGGCGGTACCTACGAGGCCCTCGAGGTGCTGAAGCTCAAGCAGATCGTGGACGTCCTCGAAGAGGCCGCCGACGCGTTCGAGCATGTGGCGAACACCGTGGAGACCATTGCCGTCAAGGAGTCCTGAGCGAATTGAACATGCTCGGAGTGATCCTTGTCGTGGGCGTGGCGTTCGGCTTCGCCTACACCAATGGATTCCATGACTCGGCCAATGCCATCGCGACCTCGGTCTCGACCAGGGCGCTGACCCCCAAGGTCGCGCTGATGATGGCGGCGGTGATGAACCTGGCCGGCGCCTTCCTGGGGGTCGGGGTCGCGCAGACCGTCAGCAAGGGCATCATCGCCACTCCGCAGGGCACCAAGGGGATGGTCATCCTCTGGGCCGCGCTGCTCGGCGCGATCACCTGGAACCTGGTGACCTGGTACTTCGGCCTGCCGTCCTCCTCCACCCATGCGCTGTTCGGCGGCATGGTGGGCGCGGCGCTGGTCGGCGGCACCGAGGTGCACTGGACCGGGGTCTGGGAGAAGGTGGTCATCCCGATGATCACCTCGCCGGTGGTCGGCCTGCTGCTCGGCTTCGCGGTGATGCTGGCCATCATGTGGATCTTCCGCCGGGCCAATCCGCACCGGGCCAAGCGCAACTTCCGGATGGCGCAGACCGTCTCCGCGGCGGCGATGGCGCTGGGCCACGGCCTGCAGGACTCGCAGAAGACCATGGGCATCGTGGTGATGGCGCTGACCATCTCGCACCACTACTCCGGGACCGACATCCCGGTCTGGGTGAAGGCCAGCACCGCCCTGGCGCTGTCGCTGGGCACCTGGGCCGGCGGCTGGCGGATCATGCGCACCCTGGGCCGCAAGATCATCGAGCTGGACCCGCCGCAGGGCTTCGCGGCCGAGTCGGTGGGCGCGACGATCCTCTACGTCACCGCCTACGCCTACAAGGTGCCGGTGTCCACCACCCACATCATCACCTCGGCGATCATGGGCGTCGGCGCGACCAAGCGGGTCCGCGCGGTCCGCTGGGGCGTCGCCAAGAACATCGTGATCGGCTGGTTCCTGACCATGCCGGCGGCCGGACTGGTCGCCGCGGTCGTCTTCTGGATCAGCTGGGCGATCGTCGGCTGACGGGTACTGACCGCTACTGACAGATGAAGGGCCCGCTCCCGGTACCAGACCGGGGCGGGCCCTTCCTGTTGCTCCGCGGCGGCACCGCCTAGCAGCGCCGCGGAGCAGTTCGTGCGGCCGGTTCGACGGCTCAGCCGAAGCGGCCGGAGATGTAGTCCTCGGTGGCCTGGACCGACGGGTTGGAGAAGATCTTCTCGGTGGCGTCGATCTCGATCAGCCGGCCCGGCTGGCCCACCGCCGAGAGGTTGAAGAACGCGGTGCGGTCGCTGACCCGGGCCGCCTGCTGCATGTTGTGGGTCACGATGACGATGGTGAACTGCTCCTTGAGGGTGCCGATCAGGTCCTCGATGGCGAGGGTGGAGATCGGGTCCAGCGCGGAGCAGGGCTCGTCCATCAGCAGCACCTGGGGCTCGACCGCGATGGCGCGGGCGATGCAGAGCCGCTGCTGCTGGCCGCCGGAGAGGCCGGCCCCCGGACGGTCGAGCCGGTCCTTGACCTCGTTCCAGAGGTTGGCGCCGACCAGTGAGCGCTCCACGGCCTCGTCGATCAGCTTCTTGTTGCGCACCCCGTTGAGCTTGAGGCCCGCCGCCACGTTCTCCTTGATGGACATGGTGGGGAACGGGTTGGGGCGCTGGAAGACCATGCCGACCGTGCGGCGCACGGCCACCGGGTCGACCCCGCTGCCGTAGAGGTCCTCGTTGTCGAGCAGCACCTTGCCCTCGACCCGGGCGCCGGGGACGACCTCGTGCATCCGGTTGAGGGTGCGGAGGAAGGTGGACTTGCCGCAGCCGGAGGGGCCGATGAAGGCCGTCACCGAGCGGGGTTCGACGGTCATCGAGATGTCCTCGACCGCCCGGAAGCTTCCGTAGTAGGCGTTCAGCCCGCTGACGTCGATGCGCTTGGCCATGATGTCTGTTTCCTGTCGTGAAGTCTGTGGGTGGCCGGTGCGCGTCAGCGCGAAGCCTTCGGGGCCTTCCAGCGGGCGATCCCGCGGGCGACCAGGTTCAGCAGCATGACCAGGGCGATCAGCACCAGCGCGCCGCCCCAGGCCCGGGCCTCGGAGGCGTCGGTCCCGTTCCCGTACTGCTGGTAGACGTACAGCGGCAGGGAGGACTGCGGGTCCTTGAAGGGGTTGGTGTTGATCAGATCCGTGCCGAACACCAGCATCAGCATCGGTGCGGTCTCGCCGATGATGCGGGCGATGGCCAGCATGACGCCGGTGGTGATGCCGCCGATGGCGGTCGGCAGCACGATCCGGATGATGGTCAGCCACTTCGGCACGCCCAGGGCCAGGCTGGCCTCGCGCAGCTCGTTGGGGACGAGCTTGAGCATCTCCTCGGTGGAGCGGACCACGACCGGCAGCATCAGGATCATCAGCGCCAGGCTGCCGGCGAAGCCGGTGTAGCTCTGGTTCAGGACCACGATCCAGAAGGTCAGGATGAACAGGCCGGCCACGATCGAGGGCACGCCGGTCATCACGTCGACGAAGAAGCTGACCGCCTTGGCCAGCGGCCGTCCGGCCCCGTACTCGACCAGGTAGACGGCGGTGAGGATGCCGATCGGCGCGGCGAACAGGGTGGCGATGCCGACCTGCTCCAGGGTGGCGATCAGGGCGTGGTAGAGCCCGCCGCCGGTCTGGTTGGAGGCGATCCCGTTCATCGAGTGGGTCAGGAAGTCGACATTGATGACGCCGATGCCCTTGGAGACGGTGTAGTACAGCAGGCCGACCAACGGCAGCAGTGCCAGCAGGAAGGCCACCCAGACCAGGCTGCTGATCAGGCCGTTCTTCGCCTGGCGGGGTCCTTCGACCAGCCGGGCGAGCAGGTGCTGGCCGCCGACGAAGAAGATCGCGGCCATCAGCGCCCACTGCAGCTTGCTGCTGATGTCGAAGCCCAGGCCCAGGGCCACGGCCAGGACCGCGGCGCCGAGGACGGTGGCGGCCGGCGCCCAGCGCGGCAGCCGGCGCTCGACCAGCGAGCCCGACAGCGGGGCGGGGCGCGGAGCCAGGTCGGGGAGGAGGTGGTGGTGCTCATCAGGCGTTCGCCCCCGAGTATTCCTTGCGACGGGCGATGATCAGTCGAGCACCACCGTTGACCAGCAGGGTGATCAGGAAGAGCACCAGCCCGGAGGCGATCAGCGCGTCGCGGCCGACGCCCTGCGCCTCGCCGAACTGGGTGGCGATGTTCTGCGCGATGGTGCTGCCGCCCGGGCTGGTGAGGTGCAGGCTGAACACCAGGTTGGAGGAGAGCACGGTGGCCACGGCCATGGTCTCGCCGAGGGCCCGGCCGAGGCCGAGCATCGAGGCGCTGACGATGCCGGAGCGGGCGAAGGGCAGAACGGAGGTGCGGATGACCTCCCAGCGGGTGGCGCCCAGCGCCAGGGCCGCCTCCTCGTACATCCGGGGGACCTGGAGGAAGATCTCACGGGTCACCGCGGTGACGATCGGCAGGATCATGATCGCCAGCAGCACGCCCACGCTGAACAGGCTGCGCGGCTGGGTGCCGACCTGGTCGCCCTCGCCGAAGATGTAGGTCCAGCCGAAGTACTGGTTCAGCCAGGCGTTCACCCCGAGCATGTGCGGCACCAGGAACAGTGCGCCCCAGAGCCCGTAGACGATGCTGGGGACGGCGGCCAGCAGGTCCACCACGTAGCCCAGCACCTGGGCCATCCGGCGCGGCGCGTAGTGCGAGATGAACAGGGCCACCCCGATCGACACCGGCACCGCGAGCACCATGGCGATCAGCGCGCTCACCACCGTGCCGAAGGCGAGCAGTGCGATGCCGAAGCTCGGCGGCGTGCCGAGCTGGGTGTTCCAGTCGAAGGTGGTGAGGAAGTTGCCGGTGTCGGCGTGGATCGCGACCACCGCGCGGATGGTGAGGAAGACCGCGATCGCGGCCATGATCACCAGCAGCAGGATGCCGGACCCGCGCGAGGAGCCCGCGAAGAGCAGGTCGCCGAGGCGGGACGAGCCCTTTCCGCTGAGCTTGGACGCGGCAGAGCCCCGCCGGGGTTCGCGGGGAGCGTCGGCGGGGGAGCCGAGGAGGTCCTCGGCGGCTGGCACGTCCTGGGGAGGTGCCGTGTCGGGTATGTCCATGACTTCTCCGGTCTGATGGCGGCGTCGGACGGACGTCGCCTGGCGGCGGTGCACCGGACTGGCTGGGGGGAGTACCGGCGCCGTCCGGTCCCGCTCTCCCCCCGAGGGCGGGACCGGACGGCGCCGAGTCGTGCGGCTCTGCAGCTGGCTGCTGCGGTGGACCGGTGGGTCCTAGCCGAGGGCGGCGATGCCGGCCTTGACCTTGGTGGCCAGGGCGGCCGGCAGCGGGAAGTAGCCGAGCGAGGAGACGGACTGCTGTCCGGCGTCGCTGACGGTGTAGTTGAGGAAGGCCTTCAGGGCGGGCAGCGTGGCGGCCTTGTTGCCCTTGTCGCAGGCGATCTCGTAGGTCACCAGGATGATCGGGTAGGCGTTGTCGGCCTTGGTGGCGTAGTTGAGCTTGAGCGCCAGGTCGGCGCCGGTGCCCACGACCGGGGCGTCGGCCGCGGCGGCCGAGGCGTTGGCGGCGGTGGCGTCGACCGGGGCGGTGGCGCCGGTCGCGATCTTCGCGGTGGAGATGTTGCCGGCGGTGGCGTAGGACAGCTCGAAGTAGGAGATCGAGCCGGCCACCTTCTTCACCTGGGCGGCGAGACCGGCGGAGCCGTTCGCGGACTGGCCCGACTTGGCCGGCCACAGCTTGTTGGCCTCGTAGGGGAAGTCCGAGGCCGCGGTGGCCGCCAGGTAGGCGGTGAAGTTGGCGGTGGTGCCCGAGCCGTCCACGCGGTGGAAGGTCTGGATCGCCAGGCCGGGCAGCGTGGCGCTCGGGTTCAGCGCCTTGATGGCCGGGTCGTTCCACTTGGTGATCTTGCCGTTGAAGATCTTCGCCAGGGTGGGCGCGTCGAGGATCAGGCCGGTCACGCCGGGGAGGTTGTAGCCGATGGCGATGGGGCCGCCGATCATCGGCAGGTCGATGCCCTGGCCACCGGGGCAGGCGGCCTTGGTGGCCGTCACGTCGGCGTCCTTCAGCGCGGCGTCGGAGCCGGCGAAGGCGACCTTGCCGGACTCGAAGCTGGTGATGCCCGCGCCGGAGCCGTTGGCGTTGTAGTTGACCGTCACGCCGGGGCACTTGGCCTGGAAGTCCTTGACCCACTGGGTGACCGCGTTGGCCTGGGCGGTGGAACCCGCGCCCAGCAGTTGGCCGCTGCCGCAGTCGGCGCCGGCGGCGCTCGCGCTGGTGCCGGCCGCGGCGGAGGTGCTGGTGCTGGCCGCCGGGGTGTTGTTGTCGGAGCCGCACGCCGCGAGCGTCAGCGAGCTGACGACCGCCACGGCGCCGATGGCGAGGGCCTTGGTGCGGCCGTTCCGCTGGAGCTTCACTTGGTGTCCCTTTCTGGGGGCCCGCCGGTTCGGGGCTCCCGTGAGGGGCACCGCTGACCTGGGGCTTCGCTGTGGTTCGAGGGCCCTGCGGCCTTCGACAAACAGGACGTTAGGCGGGGGAGGTGAAGTGACGGGCCAGCACAAATGAACGGAGGGTGAACCTGGGACGGACGTCGGGATACGCCGTGCGGTAGTAACGGTTTCGCCACGGCGGCAACACGGCGTGGTTAAGAAGGACCGTGCTGACGCGGCGTCAGGACGGGTCGGCGGCGAGCTGGGCCGACGCGGCGAGCAGGGCGTCCACCAGCTCCTGGTCGTGCCCGTAGCTCAGCCGCTCGCGGGCGGCCGCGGCCGGCAGCCAGACCAGCCGGTCCACCTCGCGGTTGGCCGCGAAGGCCCCGCCGACCCGGACCGCGGCCCAGTAGCGCACCCGCTTGGGCCGCCCCTTGACCTCGTAGCGCTGGGTCGGCAGCTTGAAGCGCAGCTCGACCAGCATCCCGGTCTCCTCCCAGGCCTCTCGCCGCGCCGCGTCCCGATGCCGCTCGCCGACCTCCAGCTTCCCCTTGGGAAAGGTCCAGTCGCCCCACTTCGGCCGATGGATCAACGCCAGCTCCGGCCCCCCGGAACGCCCCGGCCGCCACAAGACCACTCCGGCGGCGCGGATCAGGTCGTCGTTCTTCAGCGATTCGTCAGCCATGCGTCGGTCAGCCGTCCGGAGTGGTCGAGGTCGGGCCAGGTGCTGCTGAAGGCGTGGCGTGCGGCTTCGACCTCCAGTCGTTGATCAGCATGGACCACGCCGAGGACGTAGGCGGTGGCGGGGGTTATCCGCGGGGTCAGGGCGGCCAGCGCGGCGGCCTCGGCGGCCTCGGCGGCGTCGCGGTGGCGGGCCAGGATCCGGGCCAGGTCGGCCAGGGCCGCCGCCGGACGGGTGGCCCGGGCGCCGGCCAGCGGGGCGCAGACCTCCAGCGCGTACTGGGTGCGCAGCACCAGCACCCGGACCTGCTGCCAGCGCTGGTCGTCGCCGGGGTCGTGCAGCATGTCGCCGGTGTACGCGACGGCCGCGCGGTCCAGCGGCAGCGCCGTCACCGCCGCGACCAGGGTGTCGGCCTCCGCGCTCGCGCAGGGGAGCAGCGCGCCCGCCGGGACCTGCTCGGCGCCGGGGCGCAGCGGCAGGTCGGAGACCAGCAGGGTCATCCGGTCGGCCAGGGCGTGGAACCGGGCCGAGCCGAGTTCCTGCAGTGCGGTGGTGTGGGCCCGGGAGCGGCCCAGGGTGAGCTGGCGCTCCAGCAGCGCCCGGGCCTTGGGCGCGCCGGGGTGCCGGGCCAGCAGCCCCTCCGCCTCCCGCTGCTGCGGCACCGGGCCCGCGGTGCGGTGCTCGGCTCCGGCGCCCGTACCCGCGCCCCCGGCGTCCGCGCAGGTGAGCGAGTCCAGGCTGCCGAGCAGCCGGGCCAGTCGGCGTCCGTAAGCCCGTTCCTGGCCGAGCAGGCCGCCGAGGCGGCTCAGCTCCTCGCGCAGCTCCAGCGACCAGCCGGGGTCCAGCAGCGACTCGAAGGTGTGCAGCGCCGCGCCGACCCGGCGCAGGGTGTGCAGGTCCACCGAGGGCAGCTCGCGGAGGAAGCTGCCCGCCTCGGTGGCGAGGTGGGCCGCGAGCGCCTCGGCGGCAGTCCTGCTGTCGTCGAGCAGCCCGTCGCCGCCCGGCGGGGCCTGCGTAGCGAGGGGTGCGTCGGTCATGGTGCGTAATTCCCCGTTGTCGTCGTTGGCGGCCGCCGCGGTCCTGGCTCCGAGGCCGGTCGTGGCCCCGAGGCCGGTGCCGGCCGCGGGGCCGGTGGTCCTGCTAGGCGGTCGAGCCACTCTGGCTCCAGCCACCGGTGCTGCGCTTGCGGCGCCGCGACTCGATCAGCAGCTCCTGCACATTGCGCAGCGGTCTGCCCTCGGCGTCGTGCGAGTGCCTGGTCCAGGCGCCGTCGGGGCCCAGGTGCCAGGACGAGGTGTCGTCGGCGGTGCCGAGCTCCAGCAGTCCGGCGAGTTCGGCCCGGTGGCCCGGGTCGGTGACCCGGAGCAGCGCCTCGATCCGCCGGTCCAGGTTGCGGTGCATCATGTCGGCGCTGCCGATCCACACCTCGGGGTCGCCGCCGTTGCCGAAGGCGAAGATCCTGGAGTGCTCCAGGAAGCGGCCGAGGATGCTGCGCACCCTGATGTTCTCGGAGAGTCCGGGGACGCCGGGCCGGACCGCGCAGATGCCGCGGACCCAGATGTCCACCGGGACTCCCGCCTGGGAGGCCCGGTAGAGGGCGTCGATGACGCCCTCGTCCACGATGGAGTTGACCTTGAACTGGATCCGGGCCGGGCGTCCGGCGCGGTGGTGCGCGATCTCGTCGTGGATCCGGGAGACCAGGCCCTGCCGCAGCGAGCGCGGGGCGACCAGCAGCCGGCGGTAGGACTCCCGGCGGGAGTAGCCGGAGAGCCGGTTGAACAGGTCGGAGAGGTCCGCGCCGACCTGCGGGTCGGCGGTGAGCACGCCCAGGTCCTCGTACATCCGCGCGGTCTTGGGGTGGTAGTTGCCGGTGCCGACATGGGCGTAGCGGCGCAGGGTGTCGCCCTCCTGGCGGACCACCAGCGACAGCTTGCTGTGCGTCTTCAGCCCGACCAGGCCGTAGACCACGTGGCAGCCGGCCTCCTCCAGCTTGCGGGCCCACTTGATGTTGGCCTGCTCGTCGAACCGCGCCTTGATCTCGACCAGCACCAGCACCTGCTTGCCGGACTCGGCGGCGTCGATCAGGGCGTCCACGATCGGCGAGTCGCCCGAGGTCCGGTAGAGGGTCTGCTTGATCGCGAGCACGTCGGGGTCGTTGGCGGCCTGCTCCAGGAACGCGGTGACCGAGGTGGAGAAGCTGTCGTAGGGGTGGTGCAGCAGCACGTCCCGCTCGCGGACCGCGGCGAAGATGTCCGGCTGCGAGGCCGACTCCACGTCGGAGAGCCCGCGCGCGGTGCTCGCCACGAACGGCGGGTACTTCAGCTCCGGACGGTCGAGACCGGCGATGGCGAACAGACCGGTCAGGTCGAGCGGCCCGGGCAGCGGATAGACCTCGGACTCGGTGATGTTCAGCTCGCGGATCAGCAGGTCCAGCACGTACGGGTCGATGGACTCCTCGACCTCCAGCCGCACCGGCGGCCCGAAGCGGCGCCGCATCAGCTCCTTCTCCAGCGCCTTGAGGATGTTCTCGGTGTCGTCCTCCTCCACCTCCAGGTCCTCGTTGCGGGTCACCCGGAAGGCATGGTGCTCCAGCACCTCCATGCCCGGGAACAGCTCCTCCAGATGCGCGCCCATCACGTCCTCCAGCGGGACGTAGCGCTCGGGCGAGGCCTCCAGGAAGCGGCTCAGCGACTGCGGCACCTTCACCCGGGCGAAGTGCTTGTGGCCGCTGGACGGGTTGCGGACCACCACCGCCAGGTTCAGCGAGAGGCCGGAGATGTACGGGAACGGGTGCGCCGGGTCGACCGCCAGCGGGGTCAGCACCGGGAAGATCTTCTGCCGGAACAGGGTCAGCAGCCGGCCCTGCTCCTTGTCGCCGAGCTCGCTCCAGCGGACCAGCTCGATCCCCTCGGCGGCCAGCTCGGGCAGCAGGTCCTGATGGAAGCAGGCGGCGTGGCGGGCCATCAGCTCACGCGAACGGGTCCATATCTTCTCCAGCACCTCGCGCGGCTGCAGCCCGGCGGCGGAGCGCTGGGCCACGCCGGTGGCGATCCGCCGCTTCAGCCCGGCCACCCTGACCATGAAGAACTCGTCCAGGTTGCTGCCGAAGATCGCCAGGAACTTGACCCGCTCCAGCAGCGGGGTCTCCGGATCCTCGGCGAGTTCGAGCACCCGCTCGTTGAAGGCCAGCCAACTGCGCTCGCGGTCCAGGAAGCGGCCCTGCGGCAGCTCCTCCTCGGCGGCGTCCTCGACCCCGGTGTCGGGCAGCAGGACGGTGACATTGGCGGGCACGGGGACGGGTACGGCGACTGGTCCGGGAACGGGTGCGGCGGTCATGGCGGGCGGCTCCTCCTGCAGGGGGTCTTCCGGTGCTGTCATGGTCCCTGCGGGTTGCATTTCGTGATCTTTGCAACGGCGTCTGAACTCAAGGTAAATACAGGGTGGCCTGCAGGAAAGCTGAGGCGGACGGCTCAGGGCAGGTCACCCTGTGTGCACGGTTCGATACATCAGGTCCACCTCGTACACCGTGAAACCCAGTCGTTCATATACCCGGACTGCCGCCGGGTTATCGGCGTCCACGTAGAGCAGTACGGTGTGCAGCCCGCGCTCCTCGCCGAGGTACCGCAGGCCGACCGCGGTCAGCGCCCGGCCCAGGCCGCTGCCCTGCTCGGACGGGGCGACCCCGACCACGTACACCTCTCCGAGGTCGCGCTCCACCTTGGTCCAGTGGAAGCCGACCAGCTTGGCGCCGTCCTTTCCGGCCCGCTCGGCCAGGAAGAAGCCCTCCGGGTCGAACCAGGGCTCGGCGAGCCGGTCCTCCAGGTCGGTCCTGGTCCAGCCGCCCTGCTCGGGGTGGTGCGCGAAGGCGGCGGCGTTCAGCGCCAGCCACTCGGCCTCGTCGGCGCCGGGCACGAAGGTGCGCAGGGTGACGCCCTCCGGCAGCTCCGCGCGGACGTCCTCGACCGGCAGCGGGCGGCGCATCTGCCGCAGCTCGCGGACCAGCTCCATCCCCAGCGCCCCGGCCAGGTGCCGGGCGGCGGGGTGGCCGCCGTGCGCCCAGACCCGCTCCGCGCCGGTCGAGACCACCGCGCCGACAAGGCCGCGCCCGAAGCCCTCGCCGCGCCGGGCCGGATCCACCACCAGCTCGGCCGTCCCGCCGGCATCCACCTGCCCGTAGCCGACGAGTGCGCCGCCGTCGTACTGCAGCAGATGATGCACTCCCTCGCGCGGCCCGCGCAGGGCCAGTCGTCCCTGCTCCGACACGGCGTTCTTGCCGTCCGCCTTGGCCGAGGCCTCCAGCAGCGCCTCCACCTCGGCCCGCTGTCCGCCGTCCACCGACCCCACCACCACGACTGCATCCATGGCACCGACGATACGTCCGAGCGAGGGTCGTACGCGCGGTCGTTCAGGCGGCGTCGAGGGGTATCGGGCGGCGCGCGGGCGGGTCAGGCGGCGTCGGCGGGGATGACGGCGATCGCGGCGAGGGCGCAGCCGGACGCGCAGGCGAAGGCGGTGCCGTAGCCGGCCGAGGTGATGATCGCGCCGACGATCGGCGGGGCCAGCGAGGCGGTGAGGTTCTGGCCGATGTTCTGGACCCCCAGCGCCCGCCCGGCCCAGTGCGGTCCGGCCAGCTCGGCGACGGAGGTGAAGGACAGCCCGTTGGTGCTGGCGGAGAGCCCGCACAGGGCGATCAGCACCACCACCGAGGCTGCGGACGGCCACCACTGGGCGAATGCGGCCAGTAGCAGCGACAGCGTGCCGACCGCCACCGCCAGCACCCGCATCGGCCGCAGCCTGCTGCCGACCGCGTCGGACCAGCGGCCCGCGCCGATCCGGCAGGCCGCGGCCAGCCCCTGGCCGACGGCCATCAGCTGCCCGGCCGCGACCGGCGACCAGTGCCGTACGTCGGTCAGGAAGACCAGGCCGAACGCCCCGACCGTGAACTGCGGCCAGACCAGCAGCGCGGCCGAGCCGTGGATCCGCCACAGCGTGGACGCGCCGCGGTACGGGGAGGCCGGCTTGGCGCCGCCGGGGCCGGTCGCGGGCGCCGGGGCGGATCCACCACCAGCGCGGCCACCAGGACCGCCATCACCCCGCTCAGCACGGTGACGAACACCAGCGCGCCGTGCAGCCCGTAGGCCGCCGCCAGCGGGGGCATCGAGACGGCCGCCACCAGTAGTCCCAGCGGGGTCGAGGTCTGCCGGATGCCCATCGCCAGGCCGCGCTGCTCCGGGGCGAACCAGCCCAGCACCACCCGCCCGCTCGCCGCGGACACCGAGGCCCCGGCTGCTCCCGCCAGCGCGAACATCAGCCCCAGCGGCACCAGCCCGTGCACCAGCAGCGCCCCGGCCAGGGCCAGCGTCGACAGCCCCAGCCCGGTGGCCAGCACCACCCGCTCGCCGTAGCGGTCGGTGGCGGCGCCCCAGGCGTACAGCGCCAGCAGCAGGCCCACGGTGGGGCAGGCGACCAGCACCCCGGCCCGGGTCAGGTCCAGGCCCTCGGTCCGGCGCAGGGTCGGGATCAGGTACGGCAGCCCGTAGACGAAGGCGAAGGAGCTGGTCTGCGCGGCGGTGCCGAGCGCCAGCATCAGCCAGCGCCGGTTGCCGCCGGTCGCCTCCGGCGTCGGTGCTGTGCCTGTTGTCGGCTGACTGCTGCTGCCCATGGCTGACTCCCCGCAGATCCGGATGGACGATGCGGTCATGATGGCGTGGCATCCGCCAGTTGGGACAGTTCGTATCAGATGTCGGACACGGTCAGATGTTGGACACGGTCTCGGTCGGCGTCACCATGGGCGTCGGCGTCGGCGGGCCCTGCGGCGGCGTCGGCGGCGGGGGCGTGGGCGCGCCCGGCAGCTGCACCGTCGCCAGCGCCCCGCCGGTCACCCCGTCCGGGCCCGGCTCGGCCGCGGCCAGCGAGACCTCGCCGCCGGCCTCGCGGACGGTCTGCGCGACGATCGCCAGGCCGAGGCCAGAACCCGGCATCTGCCGGGCGGACGGCGAGCGCCAGAAGCGGTCGAACACATGCGGCAGGTCCTCGGCCGGGATGCCGGGCCCCCGGTCCCGCACGGTCAGCGTGCCGAACCGCAGCCGGACGTCGATGGCGCCGCCGGCCGGGCTGAACTTCACCGCGTTGTCGAGCAGGTTGATCACGGCCCGCTCCATCGCGTGCGCGTCCGCCCGGACGTACCAGGGGCGCAGGTCGACGGCGAAGGTCAGCCCCGGGCCGCGGAGCCGGGCCCGGTCCAGCGCGCGGGCCACGATGTCGTGCAGCGGCAGCACCTCCAAGGGCTTGGAGCCCTTGGGACGGGACGGCCGGGACAGCTCCAGCAGGTCCACGATGAGGGTGGAGAGCTCCACCATCTGGGCCTTCATATTGCCCATCATCCGAGTCCGGGTCGCCTCGGGCAGGGCCCGTCCGGTCTCCTCGCTGCGCACCAGCAGGTCGACGTTCGTCCGCAGCGAGGTCAGCGGGGTGCGGAGCTCGTGCCCGGCATCGGCGATCAGCTGCGACTGTCGGTCCCGGGAGCTGGCGAGAGCAGTGCTCATGGAGTTGAACGCCTCGCTCAGCCTGGCGATCTCGTCCTTCCCGGACACGGCGATGGTGGTGCCGGGCTCCTGGGTGCGGGCGATCTCCTCGACCGCCTCGGTGAGCCGGTCCACCGGCTTCAGCGCCGCCCGGGCCACCAGCAGGCCGACCCCGGCCGCGCCCAGCACACCGGTGGCGGCGACCGCCACCAGCGCCAGCAGCAGCCCGCGCAGCGCGTCCTCGGTGGCCTTCAGCGGCACGGCGACGAACAGGACGTTGCCGTTTCCGATGGGCACGACGCGCACCCGGGCAGAGGTTCCGTCGGTGTACTTGCCGGACCGGGTGGTGGTGGCCTGCAGCGAGTAGTCGGACTGATTGACGACGATGGCCCGGGTCGCGGAGGTGGGCAGACAACTCTGCCCCTGGTAGACCTGCAGGTCCCAGCGCAGCGACGACTGCTTCTGGGCCCCGAGCTGGGCGGCGGAGTTCTGTCGGGCGGTGAGTTCAGCGAGGGCCGCGGTCGGGGTCGTCGCGCACACGTACCCCTGCGAGTCGATGTCATGGGGCTGGACGCTCGCCAGACTCTTGTCGACCTGGCTGTAGAGCTGGTCCTTCACGATGAAGAAGCAGGCCAGGGCCGAGGCCGCGATGACCACGGCCACCGCCGCGGCGGTGAGCATCGACAGCCGTCCGCGCAGCGACATCCGGCTGAACCAGCCGCCGAACCGCTGCGGTCTGACCTCCGCGGGGGCAGCGTCCCCGCTCACGTGCCCACACCCGCGCGGAGCGCGTAGCCCACGCCGCGCACGGTGTGGACCAGACGGGACTGCCCGCCGGCCTCGGTCTTGCGGCGCAGGTACATCACGTACACGTCCAGCGAGTTGGAGGACGGCTCGAAGTCGAAGCCCCAGACCGCCTTGAGGATCTGCTCCCGGGTCAGCACCTGGCGCGGGTGCGCCAGGAACATCTCCAGCAGCATGTACTCGGTGCGGGTCAGCTCGACCTGCCGGCCGCCGCGGGTGACCTCGCGGGTGGTGGTGTTCATCCGGAGGTCCTCGAAGGAGAGCACCTCGTCCTCGGCCGCGCTGCCGAGCCCGGCCGCCGCCACGATCGTGCTGCGCCGCAGCAGCGCCCGGACCCGGGCCAGCAGCTCGTCCAGTTCGAACGGCTTGGCGAGGTAGTCGTCCGCGCCCACGTCGAGACCGGTGACCCGGTCGCCGACCGCGTCCCGGGCGGTGAGCATCAGCACCGGGACGGAGTCGCCCCGGGCCCGCAGCCGGCGGACCGTGGTCAGTCCGTCCAGCCGCGGCATCATGATGTCGAGCAGGACCAGGTCCGGGGTGTTCGCGGCGATCGCGTCCAGCGCCTCCAGGCCGTCGGAGGCGGTGGTCACCTCGTAGCCCTCGAAGGCGAGGCTGCTCTCCAGCGCGTCCCGCAGGGCGGGCTCGTCGTCCACGACGAGCACGCGGGCCAGCGCCTCCTCCGTGCCATTGGGCTCATTGGCGCCTGGCTGGGCTGCTGCGGCAGTCATCTGGATGTTCCTCGGCTTTTCTCGGTGGCGGACGGACGCCACGATGGCATCCCTACGCGATTCTCCGGCAACGACGCGCCACGCGTCAGGAGGTGACGCTGTGCCCGGCCTGCAGCTGCGGCAGGACCGCCTTCACCGCGTTGATCGGGATGGCGAAACCAAGGCCCACGCTTCCGGCCTGGCTGCCGGAGCTGCTGGAGTCCGAGGACGAGTACATCGACGCGTTGATGCCGATGACCTGGCCGGAGCTGTTGAGCAGCGGCCCGCCGGAGTTGCCGGGGTTGAGCGAGGCGTCGGTCTGGATCGCGCTGTAGGTCGCGGTCTGCGCGCCCGAGCCGCTGGAGGAGCCGCCGCTGCCGCCCAGGCCGCCGCCGCCCTGCTCACCCTGCCAGCTGGGGTAGCCGTAGCCGCCGTTGCTCTGCACGGTGCTCTCGCTGACGTCCACGGTGACCTTGCGGTTCAGCGCGCTGACGATGCCGGAGGTGACCGTCCCGGTGAGGCCGTCGGGGTTGCCGATGGCGACGACCGAGTCGCCTATCGCCACCTGGCCGGAGTCGCCGAGCGAGGCGGTCTTCAGCCCGCTGACGCCGGCGGCCTTGATCACCGCGACGTCGAGCCCGGAGTCGGTGCCGACGATGCTGCCGGTCGCGGTCTTGCCGTCGCTGAAGGTCACCTTGATGGTGGCGCTGCTGTCGGAGGCCGCGGAGGAGATCACGTGGAAGTTGGTCAGGATCTGGCCGGTCGAGGTCAGCACGATGCCGGTGCCGATGTCCTCGCTGCTGCCCGAGGTCACCGTGATCTGCACGGTGGCCGGGGAGACCGCGGCGGCGATGGCGGCGGTGTTGCTGGTGCTCTTGGAGTCGGAGGTGACCACGGCGGCGGTGCTGTAGTTGCCGGGCGTGCTCCGGTCGGCGCTGATCACGCCGCCGGCCACCCCGCCGGCCAGCGCGGAGACCAGGGCCACCGCGGCGACCAGCGCCATCGGGCGGCGCAGCTTGCTGCGCTTCTTCGGCGCGGGCTCACCGGCGTGGTGCGCGGGGCCGCCGGGCTCGCCGGGGCCGCCCGCGCCGCCGCCGAAGCCGGGGTCGTTGCCGTACGGGTACGGCGTGGGGAGGACGGTGCCCTCGATCGGCCGCTCGTGCGCCGTCGGGGCGTGCCCCGGCATGGGGGGCAGCTGCGCGGTGCTGTCGGCGCCCGCCGCTTCGGTGTAGTGGGGGTACGCGCCCGGCTCGGGGGCGCCTGCAGGATTCCGGTGCGTATCGCTCATGTGATTAAGGTCCGCCCGCAACATGAGAGCCCACTGAGAGCCAGCTCATAGCCCGACGAAAGAATCTTCGGACTCAGGAGCCGCAGATGAGCGGCCGCTCTACAGCGGCTTTGACCCGTCTGCGGGGCAGCCGCAGGAACGCCGGGTGACCAGGCGGTTCGGGAATCGGCGCACCCGCGGCGTGTCCGAGCCCGGCACCAGCAGCGAGTCGTCCAGCACCAGGTCCACCGCGGCCCGGGCCATCGCGTCCCGGTCGGAGGCGATGGTGGTCAGCGGCGGGTCGCAGAACGCGGCCTCGGGGATGTCGTCGAAGCCGGCCACGGCCAGGTCCTCCGGCACCCGAACGCCGACCTCGCGGGCGGCCCTGAGCACGCCGATCGCCTGGTCGTCGGTGGAGCAGAAGATCGCCGGCGGGCGGTCGGGGGAGCGCAGCAGCTCCACCGCCACGTTGTACGCCCCGTAGCGGTCGAAGGGGGCGTCGATCAGCCGGCCCTCGGTGGACAGGCCGGCCGCGGCCATGGCCCGGCGCCAGCCCTCGATGTGGTCGATCACCGGGTCGCCGGCCGCGGCCACCTCGACCGGGCCGCCGATGCACGCCACATAGGGGTGGCCGTGTTCCAGCAGATGGGTGACGGCCAGCTCCGAGCCGCCGATGTCGTCGGTGACCACCGCGACGTCCTCGGCGGTCTCCGGGCGCAGGTGCAGCAGCACAAGACGGGAGTCGTCCTGGGCGGCGAACTCGTGCGCGGCCTGCTGCGAGGCGCTGCGGCTGATCAGGATCAGTCCGGCCACCCGCATGCCGAGGAAGGCCCGCACATAGTGCATCTCGCGGTCGCCGACGTAGTCGGAGTTCCCTATCAGCACGATCTTGCCGCGCTCGGAGGCCACCCGTTCCACCGCGTGCGAGAGCTCCGCGAAGAACGGCTGGCGGGCATCGGGCACGACCATGCCGATGAGGTTGGTACGGCGGCTCGCCATCGCCTGGGCGACGCTGTTGGGGCGGTAGCCGAGCTGGGCTATCGCCGCGAGCACGCGTTCGCGGGTCGCCGGGGCGACCGGGCGGGGGCCATTGTTGATGACGTAGCTGACGACCGCGGTCGAGGTCCCTGCCAGCCTGGCCACATCGTCGCGGGTCACCTTGGGCACGGCCGCAGTCTACGCGCACAGACGATGCGGGGTGGACCTGTCCAAAACCACGGAACCGGGCAGCCGGAACCGGCCCGGGCGCGCGGCAGGAACCCGGAAGCCCCCGGCCTCCTGCCCCGCGCCCGGTCCTCAGACCTCGACGTTCGCCTCGACCGCGGCCGCACTGGAGGCCGCGTCGCCCTCGGCCGGCTCGGTGGTGGCCCCGGCGCTGTCGCCGGGCCTGGGCACGACGCCCTTCTCGGCCTTCTCCGGCACCACGAAGCGGTAGCCGACGTTGCGCACGGTGCCGATCAGCTGCTCGTGCTCGGGGCCGAGCTTGGCGCGCAGCCGACGGACGTGCACGTCCACCGTCCGGGTGCCGCCGAAGTAGTCGTAGCCCCAGACCTCCTGCAGCAGCTGGGCCCGGGTGAAGACCCGGCCCGGGTGCTGCGCGAGGTACTTGATCAGCTCGAACTCCTTGAAGGTCAGGTCCAGGACCCGGCCCTTGAGCTTGGCGCTGTAGGTGGCCTCGTCGACCGAGAGGTCGCCGTTGCGGATCTCCATCGGACTGTCGTCCTGGATGACCTGCATCCGGCCGGTGGCGAGCCGGATCCTGGCCTCGACCTCGGCCGGGCCCGCGGTGTCCAGCAGGACGTCGTCGATGCCCCACTCGGCGGTGACGGCGGCGAGGCCGCCCTCGGTGACGATCAGGACCACCGGCGCACCGGGGCCGGTCGAGCGCAGCAGCTGGCAGAGGCTGCGGATGTGCGGAAGATCTCGGCGTCCGTCCACCAGGATCACGTCGGCGCTGGGGGTGTCCACCAGGGCGGAGCCCTCGGCGGGGGCCACGCGCACGTTGTGCAGCAGCAGCCCGAGTGCGGGAAGTACTTCGGCGGACGGCTGAAGGGCGTTGGTCAGCAGCAGCAGAGAACTCATACCCGGTTGGTCCCCTTTCCGGGTGGGACGGAGGGGTCGGCGACTCCCGTTGATCCAGCCGGCCGCACAACGCTGTGCGGACCGTGCTGGTGGTGGTGCCGGTCGTTCCAAAGCACAAAAGGATCCGGGGGCGACTCTGCCCGGATCCCTTGGAGAAGGAGAATAGCCCACATGGACGCTGCCGCGAAGGGTCTGACCAGGAACAGAGGGAGCGCGCGCCCGTGGGGTGCGCCCGCCGAGGCACTGCTGATCACCGGGGACGGGGTCGGGATCCACGCCGAGCACCGCCCTGCGGCCGAGGCCGGGGCGACCCTGGCGGTGGTGGTCGCACACGGTTTCAGCGGCGCGGTCGAGCGTCCGGCGGTGCGCCGCGCGGCCGAGGTGCTGTCCGCCAGGGCCGGCGTGGTGACCTTCTCCTTCCGCGGCCACGGACGCTCCGAGGGCCGCTCCACGGTGGGCGATCTGGAGGTGCTGGACCTGGAGGCGGCGGTGTCCTGGGCCCGTTCGCTGGGCTACCGCCGGATCGTCACCGTCGGCTTCTCCATGGGCGGCGCGGTCGCGATCCGCCACGCCGCGCTCTACGGGGGCGTAGGGGCGGTGGCCTCGGTCAGCGCCCCGGCCCGCTGGTACTACCGGGGCACGGTGCCGATGCGGCGGCTGCACTGGGTGGTGATGAAACCGCTCGGACGGGTGGTCGGCCGGCTCGGGCTGCACACCAGGATCGACCCCAACGACTGGGTGGAGGTCCCGCTTCCGCCCGTGCGGGCGGCGGCGCTGCTGCGGGTCCCGCTGCTGGTGGTGCACGGCGACAGCGACCCCTACTTCCCGCTGGACCACCCGCGCTCGCTGTACCGGGCGGCCGCCCCGAACGGCGCCGCCGAGCTGTGGATCGAGCCGGGCTTCGGCCACGCCGAGAACGCCGCCGACGACGCCCTGCTCGAACGTGTGGGCGAGTGGCTTGGCAGGGCCCTCTGACCAGGGCGCGGTGACGAACCCGCGGTGGGGAGGCCATGATGGGCCGATGCGAGGTTCCACGGAAACAGAGACAGCGCGGGTGCACGAGGGCGTGATCCGCTACTGGGCGGCGGCCAAGGCCGAGGCCGGTACCGGTGAGGAGCCCTACCGCGCGGCGACGCTCGCCGAGGCGCTGGACGCGGCCCGGCGGCTGCACGCCGACCGCCCGCGCTTCGCCCAGGTGCTCGGCCTGTGCTCGTTCCTGGTGGACGGCGCCCCGGTCGGCACCCGCGACCACGCGACGGTGGAACTGGCCCAGGGCGGCACCGTCGAGGTCCTGCCGCCGTTCGCTGGAGGGTGACCCGGAACATGTCCGACAACTACTCGGGTTCGCCGATCTTCCCGGCCGAGGACCCGCACCAGGTACAGCAGCAGCCCCATCCGCAGCAGCCGCAGCCCGGTTGGGCGGATGCCGAGCCGACGGCGCTGCTGCCCCCGGTCCCGCCGCTTCCCCCGCAGGGCCAGGGCTGGGACCAGACGCAGCCGCCGCAGGGCCAGGGTTGGGACCAGGCGCAGCCGCCGCCGAGCTCCCACTTCAGCCAGATCCATGAGAAGTACGCCACCACCGAGGTCCCGCTCCCGCCGCTTCCGCCGCAGCAGGGCCAGGGCCAGCCTGCCGACCCGGCCTGGCCCGAGCACTGGACCCAGCAGCCCGCCCAGGCCGGCACCCCGGCCCCGCCCCCCGCCTGGCAGCCCCAGCAGCAGATGCAGCAGCCGCAGCCCGGTTGGGCCGGCCCCGAGCAGCCCGGCTACGCCACACCCCCGCAGCAGGGCCAGCAGCCGCAGGCCCCGCAGTACGCCGCGCAGCAGTACCCGGCTCAGCCGCAGGCACCGCAGTACCCGGCCCAGCAGGCCCAGCCGCAGCCCAACTGGGCCGATGCTGAGCAGACCGCGATGCTCCCCCCGGTCCCCTCCGGCTACGCCGCACCCCCGCCGCAGGCGTACCCGCCCTACCCCCCGCAGCAGCAGCTCCAGGCCCAGCCCCAGCAGCAGCTCCAGGCGGAGCCCCTCGCGCCCGGGGCCACCGGCTGGACCGACGCCCCGGTCGCCTACGCCGCGCCGTCCTCCCTCCGGGAGACCTTCGCCGCCGCGCAGCCCACCGGCCCGGCCGGGTCCTTCGCGCCCCCGCCCCCGCCGCAACTGGACCAGCAGCCCCCCGGCGGCTCGCTCCGCGAGGCCTTCGCCGCGGCCCGGCCCACCGGCCCGGTCGCACCCGGCCAGCAGGCCCCCGCACAGCCTTTCGCGACCGCAGCTACCGCCGCACCCGGCGCACCCGCGGCGTTCGCGGCCCCCGCCGCCCCCGCGGCCCGTACCGGCTCGCCGATCATCGACCCCGGCATCCAGCCCGCCGCCGCCACCCTCGCCCTCGCGGTCCTGCTCGCGCTCGCCGCGCTGCTGGGACGCTTCGGGCTGGTCGTCCCGGTGCTGCTGCTGCAGGCGGTCACCGCGGCCGGCTGGTTCCGGCTGAACGGGATGTGGCCGGCCCGGCAGGGCATCGCGCTGGCCGCGCTGGGCGGCTTCACCGCCGACGCCGCCGCGCTGGCCGCGGCCGGCGGCACCGCTCCGGCGGTGCTGGCGGGAACCCTCGGCGGGTTCTTCCTGCTGGTGCTGATCCTGCAGATCTTCCGGCCGAGCAACCCCGACGAGCGCTTCTACGCCCTCACCGTCAGTGCCTCGGCGACGGTGATGACCGTGCTGGCCGGCAGCTTCCTCGCGGCGGGGACGCTCAGCCACCACGGCTGGTCCACCGGCGCGGTGGTCGTGGTCGGTGCGCTCTCGGCCGGGGTCGCCACCGCGGTGTCGGCGCTGCCGATGCTCCCGGCGAAGCTCGACTTCGCCGCGGGCGGGGTCGCCGGACTGGTCGTCGGGGCCCTGCTCGGGGTGCTCAGCGGGGTCGGCCTCGGCGGCGGACTGGCGCTCGGGCTCGCCGCGGGCGTCTGCGCGCTGGTCGGGCGCCGGGTCGCGGCGTACGACTTCCCGTCCCGCTTCGTCCACCTCACCGCCGGTGTGGTGCTGCCGCTCGCCTGTGCCGCCCCGGCGGTCTTCCTGGTAGGTCACCTGCTCGCGGGCTGAACGAACACTTGTCCGGGCAGGAGAACCGCCGGGCTCCTCCCGGAGTCCCAGCTACCGCGAGGAACCGTCACCGTCGGAGGGGAACCCCATGCGCGCCGCACGTCGCCTGCTCATCGTCCTACTGGTCCTGTTCGGACTGTTCGTGGCAGCGGACCGGATCGCCCTCCACTTCGCCGAGAGCGAGGCGGCGACCAAGATGCAGACCTCCCGGAACCTGCCGGAGAAGCCCAAGGTCAGCATCGAAGGGTTCCCCTTCCTGACCCAGCTGCTGAGCTCCAAGTTCGACGAGGTGAAGGTGACCTCACCGGAGCTGACGGTCAACGACGGCAAGGGCGGCCCCAACCTCCGGCTGCAGAACTTCGCCATCGACGGCAAGGACGTGCGGGTCACCGGCAACTACACCGGGATCGTCGCCGGCAGCGGCACCGGCAGCGCGCTGATCTCCTACAGCGACCTCACCAACGCCCTGCCCAACCACACGGTCGTCGCCTACGGCGGCGCCCCCGGCAAGGTGAAGGTCTCCGGGAAGGTCGACCTCCCGGTCCTGGGTGCGCAGAACGTCTCCGGCAGGGCCGATGTGAGCGTGGTGGACGGCACCGAGATCAGCCTGAACAACCTCAGCGGGATCACCGGCGTCGCCCCGGGGGTCGGCGACCTGGTCGCCTCCTTCCTGCAGCCCAAGCTGCAGATCGCCGGACTGCCGGCGGGGCTGAAGCTCAACAGCGTGCAGGCCGGTCCTGACGGCGTCACCGTGCAGGTCTCGGGGACCGACGTCTCGCTCAGCAACAGCAACTGACGGCGGCCGACCGGCGGCCGACCGGCGGCCGACCGCCGCCGCCCGACCCCGCCGTCCCGATCCGCGAGACAGGCTGTCCACGCCCGTCTCGCGGATCGGTTCGCGGTCACTCCGTGCCACCCCCGCTGTCGCCCAGGCACCACTCCCGCAGGGTGTCGATACTCGAAGTATCACCATACGGATGGTTTCGTCTCGCCATTCAAGACATCAATGACAGCGCCGCCATCGTTCCCTAGCATCGACACCATGAAGCGACAGGCGGATCTCACCAAGCGGCGGGCGGTAGACCTGTGCCGTGTGTCTGCCTGCCTCTGTCGAATGCGCTGACAGGGCGGCATCTCGCCCGCAGGCCGCTGGGCTCGTCGTAGCCCACCCCCCTCGCATTGCACCTCTCGCAGACCACTGCCGCGCGTCCCACGATCCGGACTCCCCTCTGGACGCATGCCCGCGCGGCACGCCTTCCGCACCTGCCCCGGATGGAGAATCCCCATGAGCCGCAGTGACGTCCTGGTAAGCGCCGACTGGGTCCAGGACAACCTGGACACCCCGAAGGTCGTCATCGTCGAGGTCGACGAGGACACCGCCGCGTACGACAAGAACCACATCCGCAACGCGGTCCGGATCGACTGGAAGAAGGACCTCCAGGACCCGGTCCGCCGCGACTTCATCGACCAGGCCGGCTTCGAGGCGCTGCTGTCCGCCAAGGGCATCGCCAACGACGACACCGTCGTCCTCTACGGCGGCAACAACAACTGGTTCGCCTCCTACGCCTTCTGGTACTTCAAGCTGTACGGCCACCAGGACGTCCGCCTGCTCGACGGCGGCCGCAAGAAGTGGGAGCTCGACTCCCGCGACCTGGTCGACGGCGCCGAGGTCCCGGCCCGTGCCGCGACCGAGTACAAGGCCAAGGCCCAGGACGCGTCCATCCGCGCCTTCCGTGACGACGTGGTCGCCGCGATCGGTGCCAAGAACCTGGTCGACGTCCGCTCGCCCGACGAGTTCTCCGGCCGCCTGCTCGCCCCGGCGCACCTTCCGCAGGAGCAGTCGCAGCGTCCCGGCCACGTGCCGAGCGCCCGCAACATCCCGTGGTCCAAGAACGCCAACGACGACGGCACCTTCAAGTCGGACGAGGACCTGAAGGCCCTCTACGAGGAGGAGGGCGTGGACCTGGCCCAGGACACCATCGCCTACTGCCGCATCGGCGAGCGCTCCGCGCTCACCTGGTTCGTGCTGCACCAGCTGCTCGGCCAGACCAACGTCAAGAACTACGACGGCTCGTGGACCGAGTACGGCAGCCTGGTCGGCGTGCCGATCGAGCTCGGCTCCAACTGATCCACCGTCCCATCCAGCAGCACAACCGGCTGTACCGAACCCAGGGCAGCCCGACCCGAAGGAGACCGCACATGTGTGGTGCGAAGGCCGGCGGCCCCGATCTGGCAGGAGTTGACGTGGCGAGCGAGACCATCATCCAGGGCTCGGTGACCCGCGACGGCGAGCCGGTCAACGGCTACGTCCGTCTGCTGGACGAGGGCGGCGAGTTCACCGCCGAGGTGCCCACCTCGGCGACCGGCCAGTTCCGCTTCTTCGCCGCCCCCGGCACCTGGACGCTCCGCGCCCTCGTGCCCGGCGCGACGGTGGACCGTGTCGTCTCCGCCCAGCAGGGCTCGGTGGCCGAGGTCGCCATCGCCGTCTGATCGGCAAGCGTTTCCTCGAAGCCCCGCCCGGTGATCACCGAGCGGGGCTTCGTCGTTCCACCGCTGCCGGAACTACCCTCGACGTATGCAGTCGAGACGCCGGCGTTCCTACTTCGTGCTGATGGGCATCTGCCTGGTTCTCATCGTGCTGGCGTGGAACGTGGTCCGGCTCTGGTCCGTCCCCGCCGCCGTGGCGATGAGCCTGGTGGCCATGTTCATCCCGCCGGTCGCCGCGATCGTCGCCAACCGAAAAGGTCCGGACGACCGATGGTGGGACGAATAAGTCAGTAGACCAGTGAGTCAGTAGACCAGCGCTTGCACCCCGTCTGCCACGATCTCGCTGACGAACACCTGGGCCCCGGCGATCCGGACCCCGTCCAGCACGTCCGCCTGGACGATCCCGCGCCGGGCTGCGCACTGGGTGCACAGGGTGACCTGCCCCCCGGCGAGCAGCGCGTCCAGCAGTTCCGGCAGCGGCGCGGCGTGCGGGAGCTCGAACTCCGCCGCGCGCCCCGGCAGCGCGAACCAGGCGGACTCCCCGGTCAGCCAGAGCGACACCTCCACCCCGCTCGCGACCGCGACCGCCGCCACGGTGAAAGCCTGTGAGCAGCGCTCCGGCGCGTCCGCCCCCGCGGTGACCTTGATGACCAGCTTCTTCGACATACCGTCAGCCTATGCAGTCGCGGCCCTTGCGGTGACGGCAGCGGCGGCAGTGGCGGGCCTCACCATGAGCCGCCGCTGATCGCAGATTAGACTCAGCAGCAGCCCCACCGTCCGCGTCACTAGAGGAGCAGGCTCCATGCTCGTCACATTCTTCGATGTCCTGCTGGGCATCATGACCGTCGCCGTTCTCTGGTTCGCCTACTTCTCGGTGAAGAAGCTCTACCAGGGCCAGCGCTGAGATGATCGAGATCCCGTCGGGCCTGCACAAGGACGTCATCTCGCTGGCCTTCCTGCTCGGCACCTGGGAAGGCGCGGGCGTGCACGACTTCCCGGGCTCGGAGAAGTGCAACTTCGGCCAGGAGATCGTCTTCCGGCACGACGGCCGGCCGTTCGTCGAGTTCCGCTCGCGCAGCTGGGTGCTGGACGCCGGGGGCGAGAAGGTCCGCCCGCTGGAGAGCGAGTCCGGCTTCTGGCGGGTCACCGGCAACCCGCACGGCAACACCGGCGCCCGTGAGATCGAGGTCTCCTCGGTCCGCGACGACGGCACCGTCGAGATCTGGTATGGCGAGCTGGCCGACGGCAAGCCGCAGATCGAGCTGGTCACCGACGCGGTCGCCCGGATCGAGGGCGCACCGCCGTACAGCGGCGGCAAGCGGCTGTACGGGCTGGTCAGCGGCGAGCTGATGTGGGTCGGCGAGAAGTCGGCCCCGGAGGTTCCGCTGCGTCCGTACATGTCGGGGCAGCTGAAGAAGGTGCTCAGCCCGGCCCAGCTCATTCAGGACATCAACGACCTCCCGGACGACGGCATCGCCTTCTTCCGCTGAGCCGGCGAAGCCCGAACCCGGCCGGAGTCCGCAAGAGTCCCGCACCGCCCTAGACTCGGGGGTGCGGGACTTCCGCGTGCAGAGGGGCGGCGTGGTGAGCGACACCGACTGGCAGACCGATCTGAGGGCGCGCGGCTACCGGCTCACGCCGCAGCGCCAACTGGTGCTCCAGGCCGTGGATGCGCTGGGGCACGCGACCCCCGACGACATCCTCACCGAGGTCCGCCGCACCGCGACCGGGGTCAACATCTCCACGGTCTACCGGACCCTCGACCTGCTGGAGGAGCTCCAGCTGGTCTCGCACGCCCATCTCGGCCACGGCGCGCCCACCTACCACCTGGCCGACCGGCACCAGCACATGCACCTGGTCTGCCGCGACTGCGACAAGGTCACCGAGACCGATGTGGGGCTCGCGGCCCCGTTCGTGGAATCCCTGAGGGCCGCGCACGGTTTCGAGACTGATGTGAAGCACTTCGCCATCTTCGGCCGGTGCGCCGACTGCTCCAGCAAGGACGCCACGTGACCGCGACGACGACCGTATCCGCCAGCCCCCTGCTCTCCCTGCGCGGCGCGGTCGCCGGGGACGGGATCGACGCCCCGGTCGCCGCCCACTACGGCGAGCTGTTCCGGGAGCAGCGCGAGCTGGCCGCGGGCCGCGGCTTCGTGGACCTGTCGCACCGCGGTGTGATCACCGTCAGCGGCCCGGAGCGGCTGACCTGGCTGCACCTGCTGCTGACCCAGCACGTCAGCCAGCTGCCCCCGCAGCAGGCCGCGGACGCGCTGGTCCTCAGCCCGAACGGCCATGTCGAGCACGCGCTCTACCTGGTGGACGACGGCGCGACCACCTGGATCCACGTCGAGCCGGGGACTACCGGGGAACTGGTGGCGTACCTGGAGAAGATGAAGTTCTTCAGCCAGGTCGAGATCGCCGACGCGACCGCCGACTACGCCGTGGTGCACCTCCCGGCCGGCCACACCGCCACCGCCGCCGAGGCCGCCGCCGTCCGCGAGCTGGCGCACGGGCGCGACCTGTTCCTGCCGCGGGCCGAGCTGGCCGCCGCCACCGCCGGATACGGAGCCCCGGCCGGGCTCTGGGCGTACGAGGCGCTGCGGATCGAGGGGCACCGGCCGCGGCTCGGCTTCGAGACCGACCACCGCACCATTCCGCACGAGCTGGGCTGGCTGGGCACCGCCGTGCACCTGGACAAGGGCTGCTACCGGGGCCAGGAGACGGTGGCCCGGGTGAACAACCTGGGCCGGCCCCCGCGCCGGCTGGTCTTCCTGCACCTGGACGGCAGCATGGAGGTGCTGCCTCCGCACGGTGCCGAGGTGCGGGTCGCGGCGGACGGTCCGGGCGGCCGTCCGGTGGGCTTCGTGACCTCCTCGGTCCGGCACTACGAGCTGGGGCCGGTGGCGCTGGCCCTGGTCAAGCGCAATGTGCCGGTGGACGCCGAGCTGGTGGCCGGCACCGTCCCGGCGACCCAGGACGTCATCGTCCCGCAGTAGGGGTTGTTGTCGGGTGCGGTGGTCAGAACTCCAGCAGCACGGTGAACGGGCCGTCGTTGACCAGCGACACCTTCATGTCCGCGCCGAAGCGGCCGGTCTCCACGGTCGCGCCGAGCGCCCGCAGCTGCGCCACCACCTCGTCCACCAGCGGCTCGGCCACCGGGCCCGGCGCGGCGGCGTTCCAGGTGGGGCGGCGGCCCTTGCGGGCGTCGCCGTAGAGGGTGAACTGGCTGATCACCAGCAGCGGGGCGGCCAGGTCGGAGCAGGACTTCTCACCCTCCAGCACCCTCAGCGACCACAGTTTGCGGGCCAGCAGCGCCGCCTGCTCCGGGGTGTCCTCATGGGTCACCCCGACCAGGACGCACAGCCCCGGGCCGAGGATCGAGCCCACCACCTCCCCGTCGACGGTCACCTTCGCTTCGGTCACTACCTGAGCCACAGCACGCATGGGCCCATTCTCGCGGACCGCGGCGCGGTGCTGTGCGCGGGGGCGTGAGGGTGATCGCCGCACGCCCCTGGAGTACCGGGTCCGTGGCTGTGCGCTGGGAATATGCGCCGGTCGTATGAGCCACCCGAATTCGCCAGGGGTCGGATTGGGCCCGATTGGGTGCAGCTCGCCTGCGCTGGGCAGGCACCGGGTGGCACGATGCGGCCTGAGGGCGCGGCGCGGAGCGGAACCCGCGGCCGACGCCGAACTGGATCCGACCTCGGGACGGCGAACGTGGTGGGCGACAGGCACGACCAGAGGGAGCAGCGGATGCCCGAACAGTGCACGACCGATCGTCCGGCGGCCCGGGTTCCGGCCCCGGCCCCGGGCCCCGTCAAGTCCACGGCGACGGCCCTGGCCCCGGGCCTCGGCGCGCTCGGCGCCCTCGGCCTGGACGCGCTGCGCGAGCTGCGCCGCCGGGCCACCGAGGACGAGGCCGACCTCTCCTACCTCCGCCGGCTGCTGCACGGCCGGGTCGACATCCTGCGGGCCGAGCTGACCCGTCGCAGCGGGCGGACGCCGGTGGCGGACACCCTTCTGGAGCAACTCGCCGAGATCCTCACCGACCTGCCCTCGGAGGTCCGCAACTCCGCCCGGCATGTGACCCTGCACACGCCGCGCAGCGAGGAGTACCAGGCGCTCGCGGACGAGCTCATGGACGATGTCGGCCTCGCCGACCTGCGCTCCCAGTCCGACCCGGCGCTCCAGGCGGCCTGCATCAGGCTCACCGCCCATGAGCGCACGCTGTCGCTGCGCCGCCAGGGCCTGCAGCGGACCGTCGACGGATGCAGCGCGGAGATCACCCGCAGGTACCGTGAGGGGGAAGCGCGCGTCGACGATCTGCTCTCCGGAGGCTGACCCACCATGACCACCCAGACCACCTCCTCGATACCCGGTTCTGCGGTCCTCGCCGAGGTGGTCAGGTCCGGTTTCGTGGAGGGCCGGCACCGCGGCTCGCTGGTGGTCCTCGCCGCCGACGGCTCGGTCGACGCCGCGCTCACCCTGGGCGACCCCTCGCGCCCGGTCTTCCCGCGCTCCAGCAACAAGCCGATGCAGGCGGCGGCTATCCTGCGCACCGGCCTCGACCTGGACGGCGAGCTGCTCGCGCTGACCGCCGCCAGCCACTCCGCGGAAACGTTTCACCTGGACGGGGTGCGCAAGCTCCTCGCCTCCGCCGGACTGACCCCGGACGACCTGCAGACGCCCCCCTCGCTGCCGCTGGACGAGGCCGAGGCCGAGGCCTGGATCCGCGCCGGCGGCCACCCCGAGCCGATCCTGATGGACTGCTCCGGCAAGCACGCCGCGATGCTCGCCGCCTGCGTGGCCCGGGGCTGGGACACCGCCGGATACCTGAACCCGGAGCACCCGGTCCAGCAGCAGGTGCTCGCCACGTTCCAGCAGCTCACCGGGGGGAGCGCCGCCGCCACCGGCACCGACGGCTGCGGCGCGCCGCTGCTGGCCACCAGCCTGGTCGGCCTGGCCCGCGCCTTCCGCGCCATCGTCCTGGCCGACCCGGGCACCCCCGAGCGGCGCGTGGCAGACGCCATGCGGGCCCACCCCGAGTACGTCGCCGGCACCCGCCGGATCGACACCTGGCTGATGCGCGGCGTCCCCGGCGCGATGTCCAAGATGGGGGCCGAGGCCGTGCAGGCCGTCGCCCTCGCCGACGGCCGGGCCCTGGCCTTCAAGGTCGACGACGGCGGCTACCGCGCGGTCGGCCCGGTCCTGGCCGCCGTCCTGGAGCGGATGGGCGTGGCCGCGGACGGGGACACCCTCTCCCGCATCGCCGCCGCGCCGCTGTACGGCGGGGGCCGGGTGGTGGGGGCGGTCCGGGCGGCGTTCTGACGGTCCCTCCAGCTGGTTTCTAGCCGGGTTCCCGGCCGTCCGCCGGGCCGGTCAGGTGGGTGAAGGCGTCCAGGTTGCGGGTGGACTCGCCGCGCTTGGTGCGCCACTCCCACTCCCGCCGGATCGCGGTGGCGAAGCCCAGTTCCAGCAGGGTGTTGAAGGGCTCGTCGGCGTTGCTGAGCACGGAGCCCAGCAGCCGGTCCACCTCCTCGGCCGTCACCGCCGCGACCGGGAGCCGTCCGGCCAGGTAGACGTCACCGAGGCGGTCGATCGCGTACGCCAGTCCGTACATCCGGGTGTTGCGTTCCAGCAGCCAGCGGTAGAACGCCTCGTGGTTCTCGTCGGGGTGCCGGACCACGAAGGCGTTGATGCTCAGCGTGTGCTCGCCGACCCGGAGCGAGCAGGTGGTGGACAGCTTCCGGGTCCCCGGCAGGGTCGCCACACAGGTGTACGGGTCGTCGGCGGGCTGCTCCCAAGCCACCCCGGCGTCGTCCAGCGCCGAACGGAGGACGTCGAGCGCCTGGGCGCGGGTCGCGGTGCGGGGTGAGTCCATGGCTCCGACGTTACCGCGCGGTACCGGTCAGCCGGTCCGGGTCCGCCAAGGGGTCTGCCAGCGGGTCCGCCATCCTGTCTGCCATCCGCCCCATCGCCCCGGTGTACACCTCCGCCGTCGCGGCGGCGGCGTTCGCCCAGCCGAAGCAGGCGGCGTGCTGGGCGGCGGCCGCGCCCATCCGGGCGCCGAGACCCGGGTCGTCGACGAAGCGGCGCAGGACGTGGGCCCAGTCGGTCGGCTCATGGCCGTCCACCAGGAAGCCGGTCTCGCCGTCGCGGACGGCCACCGGCAGCCCGCCGACGGCGGCGGCGACCACCGGGGTGCCGCAGGCCTGGGCCTCCAGGGCGACCAGGCCGAAGGACTCGCTGTAGGACGGCATCACCAGCGCCGTCGCGGCCCGGTACCAGTCGGCCAGCTCGTCCTGCTTGACCGGCGGGTGGAACCGGACCACATCGGATATGCCGAGCTGGGCGGCCAGCTTGTGCAGGCTCTCGGGCCGCGCCATCCCGCTTCCGCTGGGACCGCCGACCACCGGGACGACCAGCCGGTCACGCAGCGAGGGATCCTGCAGCAGCATCACGGCGACGGCACGGAGCAGCACGTGCGGGGCCTTCAGCAGCTGTATCCGTCCGGCGAAGAGCAGGACGGTCGCGTCCCGGGGCAGCCCGAGCCTGGCTCGGATCTCCGCCCGGGCGGATTCTCGCTCGCTATGGCTCAGCGCGTCTCCGACGCTGCCGACCGGGGTCGCCGTGGCCGGGCGGAACACTTCGAGGTTGACCCCGGGGTGGACCACCGAGAGCTGGTCGGGCCGCGCGGCGTAGTGCACCGCCAGCTCCTCGGCCTCCTCGGCGGTGTTGGCTATCAACCGGTCCGCGGCCGCCACCACCTGCGTCTCGCCGATCACCCGGGCGGCCGGCTCGGGGGTGTCGCCGAAGGCCAGCGCGGCGTTCTTGACCTTGGCCATGGTGTGCATGGTGTGCACCAGCGGCACGCCCCAGCGCTCGGCGGCGAGCCAGCCGACCTGCCCGGACAGCCAGTAGTGCGAGTGGACCAGGTCGTAGTACCCGGGACGGTAGCCGGCCTCGGCCCGCAGCACGCCATGGGTGAAGGCGCACAGCTGGGCCGGCAGGTCCTCCTTGACCAGGCCCTCGAACGGCCCCGCCGTGACATGCCGGACCAGCACGCCGGGGGCGAGCTCCACGGTCGGCGGCAGGTCGGAGGAAGTGGCGCGGGTGAAGATCTCCACCTCCACACCGAGATCGGCCAGGCGCTTGGACAGTTCGACGATGTAGACGTTCATCCCGCCGGCGTCACCGGTCCCCGGCTGGTGCAGGGGGGAGGTGTGCACGCTCAGCATCGCGACACGGCCAGGGCGCTGGGTCACCGGTTCGTCCTCTCAGTCCAGCTCCGGCCGCTCGGCGACCCGTCAACAGAGCTAGCAACAGCAGGAAAGCCCGACTGATTCCCTTTGTCTTCCGTTTGCCGGGCCTTTGTCGGGCTCCGCTGCCGATTCCGCCACGTTCGGGGCGGTCCTCGGCTCGCATACGCTGCCTGGCATGGGTGTGCGCGCGGGTGCCGGGACCGGACGGCTGACGGGTCGAGCGGCGGGTCGGCCGGTCGGCGCGGTGACCCGTGGCACCACTAATCCCAATCGTCTGCGTCGTATGGACCGCTGGATCGCCGCCGAACTGGCCCCCGCCCTCCGCCGGGCGGAGGCGCCCCCGGTCGCCGTCGACCTCGGCTACGGCACCGCGCCGTGGACCGCCGTCGAACTGCACGGCCGGCTGGCGGCGGTCCGGGCGGACGTCCAGGTGGTCGGCATCGAGATCGAGCCGGAGCGGGTCGCGCTGGCGCAGCGCCATGCGCGTCCGCCCGCGCTCAGCTTTCGCCGCGGCGGCTTCGAGGTCCCGCTGGACTCGGGCCGACCGCTGCTGATCCGGGCGGCGAACGTGCTGCGCCAGTACGACGAGGCCCAGGTCGCGGACGCCTGGGCGCTGCTCCGCAGCCGGCTGGCCCCGGACGGGCTGCTGGTCGAGGGCACCTGCGACGAGATCGGCCGACGGCATGTCTGGGTGGCCCTGGACCGGGCCGGCCCGCGCACGGTGACCTTCGCCGCCCGGCTCGGCGGGCTCGAACGGCCGTCCGAGCTGGCCGAGCGGCTGCCCAAGGCGCTGATCCACCGCAATGTCCCCGGCGAGCCGGTGCACGCCTTCCTCCGCGACCTGGACCGGGCCTGGGCGGCGGCGGCCCCGTACGCCGACTTCGGGGCCCGGCAGCGCTGGATCGCCACCGCCCGCGCGGTGGCGGCCGACTGGCCCCTGGTCGGCGGCCCGAGCCGGTGGCGGCTGGGGGAGCTGACGGTGCGTTGGGAGGCGATCGCTCCACGTTGTCCGTAGTTGTCCGTAGGTGACACGAACAAACATAATTCGAACAAGTTATCGAATTTTCATGGCGTGTCGGCGCTCACTCAGTCCACCATGGACCCATGGCCCAGCCCCCGTCCCTCGTCCCACTCTTGGCGTACGGAATCGAACGCCTGATAGGCATCGGCCCCGAACAGCACAAACCGCGCCTCCTCGACCCCGCTCACCGCTCCCCGCACCGTCTCCAGCGCGATCCGCGCGGCATCCGCCAGCGGCCAGCCGTAGATCCCGGCCGAGACCGCCGGCAGCGCCAGCGTCCGCACGCCCAGCTCGTCGGCGACCCGCAGCGCCTCGCGGTAGCAGGAGGCGAGCAGCTCGGCACGCCCCGGATCGTCCGCCGCGTACACCGGTCCCACGGTGTGGATCACCCAGGTCGCCGGCAGCCGCCCGGCCGTCGTCGCCACCGCCTGACCCACCTTCAGCCCCTTGCCGTAGTGCGAGGCCCGCAACGCCCGGCAGGCCGCCAGCACCTCGGGCCCGCCCCTGCGGTGAATAGCGCCGTCGACACCGCCACCCCCCAACAGCGACGAGTTCGCCGCGTTCACCACCGCGTCCACCCGCTGTTCGGTGATGTCACCTCGCACCAGCGTGATCTCCATCACGATCCCCTTTTCCCCCTCGGTGCGCCGAGGCCGCCACAGCCCGGTAACCGCCCGGACTTCTTCGCCTTCACGGGCAGTCCCGCAGGCCACGGCCATCATCGCGGAAACGGCCATCGGGGTGACCCGAGGTGCGGAGGGGCTGTGGAGATCACGTTAGGGTCACGGGGATGCCCCAGGAACGTGGTGTCTGATGGGCACTGCAACCGTCGCCCAACCGTTGCACCGTCGGGGAGAGGGAGGTACCGCTGATGCCCGCGACTGAACGCGCGCACGAACCGCAGCCCAGCACGTCCAGTGCCGCTGCGCCGATACCGCACCCGCGCCCCCGCCCCGCCACCCCGCTCTCGGTCCTGCTGATCGACGACAGCACCGAGGACGCCGCGGCGTTCCACAACCTCCTCGCCGAGGTCGGCGCCGAGGTGCGGCTCCGCTGGGCCCGTACCCTCGACCAGGCCGCGACGATGATCGACGCCGACACCGCCTGCATCCTGCTCGACCTCGAACTCCCGGACGGCGGCGGCCTCGACGGCCTGCGCCGGCTGCTCCGCCGCTGGCCCCGCACCGCGGTCCTCGCCGTCACCGGCACCGTCGACGTCCACCTCGGCGCCGCCGCGGTCGCGGCCGGCGCGCAGGACTTCCTGGTCAAGCAGGAGATCGACGGTCGGCTGCTGACCCGGGCCGTCCGCTACGCCGTCGAACGCAAGCGCGCCGACGAGTCCCAGCGCCGCCTGGTCGAGGCCGAGCTGCGCGGCCAGGAGAACGCCCGACTGCAGCGCCATCTGCTGCCCACCCCGCTGCTGGACGGCTCCGGCCTGGCCTTCCACGCCCGCTACCGGCCCGGACGCCGCCGCGCCCTGCTCGGCGGCGACTTCTACGACGCGGTGCGCACCGCCGACGGCACCGTCCATGTGGTGATCGGCGACGTCTGCGGACACGGTCCTGACGAGGCCGCGCTCGGCGTGGCCCTGCGGATCGCCTGGCGCACCCTGGTCTTCGCCGGACTGCACGGCGAGGCGCTGCTCGGCACCCTGCAGCGGGTGCTGGAGCACGAGCGCCGCAGCGAGGAGATCTTCGCAACCCTGTGCATGCTCGCCATCGAACCCGACAGCGAGTACGCCGAGCTGCACCTCGCCGGACACCCGGCCCCGCTGCTGCTCCAGGACGGCTGCCGCCCCGAACTGCTGCCGTACGACTTCGGCGGCCCGGCGCTGGGGCTGCTGCCGCTGGAGCCGGACGCGGGCGAGGAGCAGTGGCCGCCGCGGAAGGTCCGGCTGGGCGAGGAGTGGAGCCTGATGCTCTACACCGACGGCCTGATCGAGGGCCGGATAGGGGCGGGCACCCGCCGCCTCGGCCAGGAGGGGCTGATCGCCATGATCGGCGACCACCAGGAGAACGGCCTGCGCGACGAACTGCTGATCGACACGGCGATGTCCGAGGTCGAGGACCTCAACGGCGGCGCGCTCGCCGACGACGTCGCCGTCCTGCTGCTCACCCGCGGCGCGGTCGCGGCGGCGGCAGCGCTGGTGGGCTGAGCCGGCCGGTTCTAGTTTTTTTACCAGGGCCCGTAAGGACCCATGTGGTTCCGCTCGCCGTCCTTCTTCGAACGCCCGATCTTGCCGAATGCGCCGAGCTTCCCGGTGCGCTTCGGCGCGATCGCCCGCACCCGGGGGCGGACGTCCACCATGTAGACGATCGCCGCGACCAGGCCGATCAGGCTGAGCATCTGGGCCATGAACGGGATCGGCAGGAAGTCCACCGCCACCGCGAAGGCCAGGACCAGCAGCCAGAAGGTCTTGGTCTGCTTGTCGACCGCCGGGTACGCGGCCGGGCGGCGGATGGCCGCGTCGATGAAGGCGATGGCCTTGAACGCCAGCAGAGCGAGCGTCAGCCAGTACAGCCCTGTGTTGAACCCGTCCACCAGGGTGGCGCTCGCAGTCAGCTGCTCGACCATCACTTCTCCCTCGACCCGCTGAAATCCTGTTCGGATGTGGAGTGTCCCACGGGGCCGCTCCCCGGGGAGAGAACGAAAGGGACGCGCCGAGCGTGCCCGGCGCGTCCCTCTGCTGTGTTCTGCTGTGCGGTGTTCTGTCGCGCGGTGGTGCGGTGCTACCGGCGGGGCGTCACGCCTTGGGCGTGTTCTTCCGCGGCGTGGTCCGCTTGGCGGCGGGCTTCGGCGCGGCGGCGGGGGCCTCCGGCTCGGGCTCGACCGCGGCGGCGACGTCGGTCGCCTTGCTTGCAGCAACGTCGGCGACCTTGTCGACCTCGGCCGCGAAGGCGTCGGCCTTGGACTCCGCCTGGCCGGCGATGCCGACCAGCTCGTCCGCCGCGTCCTTGCGCTGCCGGTCGACGACGACCTTGCCGCGCTCGGCCAGCTCGTCGTACACCTCGCGGGCCTTGACGGCCAGCTCGGCGGCGCGGCCGACCGACTGCAGGGCGAAGTCCTGGGCCTTCTCCTGCAGTGACTTGAAGTCGCTCGGCAGGCCGGACACCGTCTCGCTGACCTTGGTCTGCGCCTCGGTCAGCCGGACCTGGGCCTCCTTCAGCCGTGCGGTCGCCCGCTCCTGCACGACCGTGCGGTCGGTGGAGGCCAGGGTCGCAGCCTTCTCGGGCACCTCGCGGAGCTTGGCCACCGCGAGATCGCCGACACCGGCCAGGGCGTACAGCGGGGTGGGGTCCGAAAGGGTCTTGCGCAGATCATCGTTGATGGGCATGGGAGTTCCTCCCCTAGTCGGGATCTTCCTGGGTCCTGCCGGCACTCGTCCCCGCTCCGGCCTCGGTGCCCGCGTCCGCCTGGGCGTTCGCGTTCTCCTTGAGGAAGGAGTCGTAGACGGCGAGCAGCACCTGCTTCTGCCGCTCGTTGATCAGTGAGTCCGCGAAGATCGCAGCCCGGAACTCCAGGCCGACCTCCTCGCGTTCGTCGAGGATCCCCGCCTGCACGTACAGCGTCTCCGCCGAGATCCGCAGCGCCTTGGCGATCTGCTGCAGAATCTCCGCACTCGGCTTGCGCAACCCGCGCTCGATCTGACTGAGGTACGGGTTGGACACCCCTGCGGCATCAGCCAGCTGACGCAGCGAATACTGCGCATGCCGCCTCTGCTCACGGATGTACTCGCCGAGCGAGCCGACGTTCAGTGAGGCCATGGCTCCACTCTGCACCCAGAGTGCTAACTATTGCAAGCACACCGCTTGCAACTGTGACCCATGTCGCGTGTGACTGATTGTGCCTGGACTCCGTAGGTGGCCAAGTGACAGGCCAGTGCGGCGTCCGATGGCCGCCAGCGTGCCGCCCGGCCGGTCGTGAACATGGGGCCATGAACGAACCACAGGCCTTCTTCACCACCCTGGCAGATCGATCGCCCGACGGGCCCACCGCATGCCGCGACTGGCGGGTGCGCGACCTCGTCGTCCACATCGCCGCCGGCGCCAGGGAGGAGTCCGAGCTGATCGAGGCCGCGTTGGCCGGGACTCCGGGCCGGCCGACGCGCCCCTTCGCTGAGCGGGAAGACGCCTTGCGTGTCCTGCCCTACCCGCGGCTGCTCGCCACGCTGGCCCACGAAGCCGCACGCTTGGACGCCGCCATCACCGACCTGACAGATATCGGCGGGACCGTGGAATTCACCGGCGCCCACCTGTCAGGCGCCGAGTTCCGCATGCACGGCCGGTCGGAGCTGGCCCTTCACCGCTGGGACGTCGTCGGCGACGACGACCTCGGCCAGACCCTGCTCGCACAGCCAGAACTCACCGCCCACGCGGTCAAGGTCCTCGCTGCGATGGACTCACTTCAGGAATCCCTGGCAGCACGCGTCGCGCGGGCATCCGGCGTGCCCGACGGATTCGCCTTCCGACTGGCCAGCCCCGACTGCGAGGACGTCGTCGTGCGCGTATCTCCGAAGCCGGAGTTCCGGCTTCTGGAACCAGGCCGGGACAGCGACGTCCTGCCGACCATGACCTGTTCTCCGTCCGATCGCCTGCTGCTGCTGTGGGGCCGGCGCCCGGGAGACGAGCGCGTGGAGGTCTCCGGGACGACCGCCGAGGAGACCCGCCTGATCGAGGCTGTTCTACAGGTCTGAGACACGGCCGCAGACCTGCCCGGCCTTAGCCGACAGGGCGGGCTCGACGACTCCGATCGGCTGACCCGGGGGGCGCGACGTTGTCGGCCAGGCACCGGAACACTCACTCACGTTGGATGGCCAAAGACGACAGGCTACTCGGCCAATCGGGACAGGCTTTTCGGCCATGGTCTGCGCTCGGCTCAGGAGTCCTCGGCTGGATCGTCCTTCGCCGGTGTCGGGACCCGCCTGAGCTGGTCCTGCCTCAGGATCCACATCACGGCGGGGATGCCGATCACAGCCCCCGGCGTGCTCTGAAAGGGCGGCGGGACGAACGCGACGCCGATGGCGGCCAGCGGTACCACAACGGCCGACCAGGCATGAATCACCCGGTGTCAGCACGGACTCCGCTGGCTGCGTACGGACTGTCGCTGCGAGGCACCCCGGGAGCCCTTGCGAAAACCTGTTAGCGGACCACGGCGGCCACTGCTAATCTGCCGGAGACCGTGCGACAGAACGAGGAGGTGGTACCCGTGAACGCAGTAACGACATGGGCGCTCCCCTCAGGGGTCATGGTCGGGCGATAGGTCGTCCGGGAGCGCCGTTCGCGAGCACTCCCGAAAGGCATGACCATGCGATTCACTTCAGAAGCAGCGCCTCGACGACGGCGTCCTCGAGCGTGAGTTCACCCTCGGCGAGATCCCCGGCATCCTGTGGACGCCCGGATCCGCATCCGGACCCGCACCGGCTTCCGCATCCGCACCGGCGCCGCTGATCCTGCTCGGCCACCCTCCCCTCGGGCTGCGCAGGATGTACCCCGACTGGTGGACCGGGCCCGGCACTCCGCGGCGGAGGGCTTCGCCACGGCCACCATCGAACTCCCCGGAAGCGGCGACCGGCCCCGTTGGCCCGCCGTCGATCAGGCCCGCGCCGACCTGCGCCGGGCGATGGCGGCCGGCGAGCCGGTCAGCGACGAGATCGTCGATGCCCTCATCCTCCCGCTGGTCGAAAAGGCGGTCCCTGAATGGCAGGCCGCCCTGGACGCACTCCTCGCGCTGCCCGAGATCGGCGGCCCGGTCGGGTACTCGGGGGGAGTGATCTCCAGCGGCATCCGGCTGGCGGTGGTCGAGCCGCGCATCGCGGCCGCCGGTCTGTTCGCCGGGAGTCTTGTGCCCCGCGCCATGTTCGAGGAGGCCCGGCGGGTCACCATTCCGCTGCACGTCCTGCTGCAGTGGGACGACGAGGGGAACGACCGGCAGGCGGCCCTGGACCTGTTCGACGCCTTCGGCTCCAAGGAGAAGTCCCTGCACGCCAACATGGGCGGGCACACCGGCGTCCCGCAGTTCGCCGGGGACAGCGCGGCGCAGTTCTTCACCCGGCACCTGAGGTAGCCACCGCCCGCCCCGATCACGGCGGTACCGGCCATCGCCTGTACCGCCGGTCGGGGCGGCGACGGGCGCGGGCACGGCTTCGGCTTCGGTCCGGCGCTGTCGCGTAGTGCACCGGCCACCACCGTCCCCCCTGCGATGATCGCCTCTTCACCCGGGACTGTGGCTATATGAGTCGCCAGGGCCGATCGACGGTGCGAAGATCCTGGCCATGGCAGGACCAGTGATCAGCATCGCGCTTCCGCAACCCTTCACTGACCAGCTCGAAGCCCGGTTGAACTCCTGCCTCGTGGAGCTGGTGACGCAATCGTTTGAGCACCCGAGGCCCGGATACTGGCATCTCTCGGTGGACCCGCTGCGCCTTGGGATCACCGAAAGCGACCGGGAAGGCCCCCGTCCCTTCCTGTTGGAGGTGGACGGCCCCGGCTACGGGGACGGTGACTACTTCGAGCAAGGCCGGTTCGCTGAACCGGAGTCCGAGTATCTGCCGGCGCTGCTGGGCTTCAAACCGGCCAACATGATCAGCGTCATCGCGATGTGCAATGGCACGGTCGACCACGCGGTCACGGCGCTTCTGACGGCTGCGATCACGGATGTCATCGGCGGCACGGCCGATGTCGAGCTCTTGGACCGCCAGGTCGACCTCGTCCGGACGCTGCCCGGATTGTTCCACCTGGCCACCAAGACACTCGACTACAGGCCCTTCGCCCTCGGAGCCGGCGCGTTCCTGCGTGCCTTCGCTGCGACGCCGAACTTTCGGCTCCTCAAGTAGCCCCGCAGCGGCCATCCCCGAGCGCTACCGGCAGTGAAGCAGCGGCGAAGCAGCGAGGACGGACGCGTCCGGTCAGCGGCGGCCGGTGGCCAGGATGACGAGGAACTGGCCGCCGCCCGGCTCGATGGCGGCGGTCACCGGCAGCCCCGGTACCAGTCGCGAGAAGCGGTCCACCAGCCAGTCCGCTGCCTCTTGGGCGTCCTTCCGGGTCGGACAGCGGCCCACCATCTCGCGGCCCCCCTTGCGCTCCAGCCTCCCGGCGACGGTGATCAGCGGCGCGGGTTCGACCACGTACAGGCGGTCCGGCCAGGCGATGTCCACCTTGACCGCGCCCTTGCGGGTGTTGCACCCGCGGTGCGCGAGCCGTTCGGCGACCTTGGCCTTCCGGTCGGCGGTCCGGCTGTCGACGCTGGGCCCCCGCGGGTCGTTCACCGACATGTCGGGGTCGACCGGTTCGTCGCACACCCAGCAGCGCCAGTTGTCGCGCTCGGCCACATCATCAAGGAGACTCACCCGACCAAACTAGCCTGCCGGCCGCCACCCCGCGTACCAGGGCCGGCAGACACCCTCTAAGGGCGGTGGCCACCCGTCAGGTGGTCCAGGAGGCCGGCCAGCTTTGCCGGCTTGAGCAGGAATCCGACGTGGCTGGTGGCGATGGTGTGCACGTCGTAGGGATTGTCGGGGGTCAGGGCGTCGGCTTCGGCGATCAGGCGGTTCTGCATGGCCAGCGGAAGGGACCGGTCGTCGGTGAGGCGGATGTACGTGCGGGCGACGGTGCCCCAGGTGTCGGCGTGGCCACGGGCATCGGACATCATCACCGCCAGGGATTCGTCCGGCTGAAGGATGTTGAGGAAGGCCCGGAACTGTTCATCGGTGCCGTCCGCCATGATCGCTGCCTTGAGGGCGGCGAGCAGGGTTGGGTCGGCGGTGCGGTAGTTCGCCCGGCCGACGCCGAGTTCAGCGGGGTTGCCGACGTTCAGAGAGGCCAGCGGCGCCATCAGGTTGTCGCCGAACTCGGGCTCCTGCATGTACTCGATAGGGTTCGCGCGCTGCACGCACGACCACGCGGAGATGTAGACGAGTCGGCTCACCAGGTCGGGGACGGTGTGGCCCACCCCGGTGATGGTGGTCCCGCCGAGGCTGGCGCCCACGAGTACCACCGGCCCGTGCTCGGCCAGGCGTCGGACGACGTCGACGACCATGTCGACGTTGTCCTGCAGGGTGACCGCGGCCAGCGTCGAAGGCTCGGCCGCCCACGCGTCGAGGTCCTGCGGCGCCTGGTAGGCGGCCGGGTACTGCGCGTCGAAGCCGTGTCCCGGCAGATCGACGGCGAAGCTGCGATGGCCGAGCAACGCCAGTTCACGCTGGACCGGAGCCCACATCAACGAACTGGAGCACGAGCCGTGCACGAGCACAAAGGTGGTGTTTGCCTCGCCGGCCTGCCGCGGACGAGAGGAGTGGGTGGAGGGAGAGGTGGATGTGGAGGTGGATGCCATATGGATCATTCCTATGGTTCGGACGGCCTGGTCAGCTGTCGGTGCATGTGGGCCAGTGGTCCACCGCCCACTCCGGCCAGCCCGGCCAGCCCGCCGGTGGGGCGGGAATCTCGCCGCCGTCGAGTTCGCCGCCGTTGAGTTCGGTGGCGTCGGGCACCTGGAACTGCTCGCGCCATCGGTCCACGTCGGCTTCGCTCATCGGGAACGTCTGATGCGGTTCCGTCGCCTGGCGGAGCGCGATGCGGGCGAGTTGGACCTCCTTGTCCACGGGCACGTAGACCACCTGGCACGCTGCCCCGGCCGACCGTGCCAGCCAGCGCAGCGCCGACCGTTCGTCGCGGCCCCAGAGCCCGTAGTCGAGCACCACGCTGGTCCCCAGCCGCAGCGCCTGCAGGGCGACCGAGATGAGCCGTCCTTCGAGCACCCAGCGCCTGCCGTCGGCCATCGAATCGCCGAAGAGCGGGACCATCCAGTGATCCGGGGTCAGTCGCAGCGCCGGGTGCGTCGCGGCGAGCTCCTTGGCCCGGGTGGTCTTCCCGGCTCCGGGGAGCCCGACCATCAGGAACAGGGTGGCGACACCCGGATCCTGCGTGACGACAGGTCCGGCCGGCTGCGGGCACGGGAATGGGATTTCGTCCGGTGAATCGAAACGTTGCGACTGCGACATTGCTCCCCTGATCAGGCAGGACGGCCCGGCAGCACAGATCTGGGCAGCGGCTGCCGGCGGGACTCTGATCGGGCGGTACGTCCTGGCACTGCCCCCGACCGGGGGCAGCCATGAGGCCGCGGTGACAGCGCAGCCTCGGGTACCGCCGCTAACGGCGCTGTGTGCGATTGAGGTCAGGGCGTGTCGGCCTGGCGGGTTGTCTGATGGGTGATCACCTCTCGGCAGCGCGGTCGGAGACCAGGCCGGCTACGGCTGTGTAGGTCTCGTCGAAGTCTTCGCGGCGGCCGAGGAAGCGTTGCAGGGTGCGCCATTGCTTGTGCTCGGCGTTGGCGTGCTCCACGCAGATGCGCTCCGACGACTGCTGGTGGCGTTCCGCGTTCCAGGCCGCGAGTTCCTGGGGTGTCGCGTCCTTCTTCGGTTTGAGCGGCGGAGCCTGGACCTGGTCGGGAAACTCCTTCGCCAGGCCCCGGTATCCGGCGTCGACCTTGGCTTTGACCTGTGGGAACTGCCTGAACAGGTCGGCGATTCCCTCGGTGCGCACCGCCGTCTGGTCGTGCATCCGCCCGGGGCGGAACGCCCCGGCCCACAGAGTCCGGCCCTGGCCGTCGGTGACGACGGTGGCCTTCTTGGTGTTCATCTTCTTTTTGCCCGAGACGAACGCACGTCGGCCGGGCTTGTTGGCGCGCGGGCGGCGGACCTGGACCTCGGTCCCGTCGAATCGCAGCTCGACGCCCTCGGCCGCCGCGTAGGCGAAGACGTCGGCCAGGGTGCGAAGCCGCAGCTCGGGATGGTCCTTGACGGCGAATCCGCGTGCGGCCAGCAGCGGTCTGATCTCACGGATCGCGCGGGTGACCGTGGAGCGGTCCACTCGGTACAGCTCGGCCAGGGCCGCGTGCGGGAGCTGGAAGCGCAGCGCCACCAGGGTCACGATGATCCGGTCCACGAACACCAGATCGTGGTCGGGGCCGGCCCCGGCCGCACGCAACCGCTCGTGGCCTCGGCGTTCACGCAGCCGGGATTCCTCGGCAGCAGTCCAGACGCCGGCGAGTTCGGCGACGAGTTTGCCGAGTCGCCGCGGCTGGAGGCCGGTGAAGATACGCTTGGACAAGGCCGTGCGGCCCGGGTGATGCGTCACAACACCACTCCACCGCACGGCCTGCTTCATGTCCGGGCAATACCACGATCGTTATTCGTACACCGCGCCGTAAGCGGCGGTAGTACGGGTGGTCATGGCGGCGCAGCAGCACATGTCCGCACCCTAGCCGACCCGGACGGCGAACCGTCGGCAATATTCCCCGTGCGGACGGGGCGGTTCCTGTGCCACGTATCCCCCGAACGGGTGTCAATTTCATCTTGACGATTGCAGGATCGTCAATTTACGATTGACGCATGAGCCCACTCGATATCAGCCTCGCCGACCTGATCGCCCGTCTCAACGAGGAACTCCCCGACGCCGGCGAGCTGGCCCGCATCAGCGAGGCACGCCTGCGTGCCCAGACCCTGTCCGACCTCGGGGACCAGCTCCTCGACCACTACGTCAGCAAGGCCAAGCAGGGCGGCGCGTCCTGGAGCGAGATCGGCGACGCCATCGGGGTGACCAGGCAGGCCGCCCAGCAGCGCCACACCCCCGCCCCGTTCGAGCAGTTCACCAACCTGAACCGGCACACCATCGTGCTGGCGCAGGAGGCCGCCCGGACGCACAAGCACGACTTCATCGGCACCGAACACCTGCTGCTCGGCCTGCTCGGCGAACCGCGGGGTCTGGCGTACGAGCTGCTGGTGGCGAAAGCCGGGTCGGAGCAGCGCGTGCGCGACGTGATCGAGGAGGCGATGCCGCCGGCCGGCGAGAAGGCGCTGCGTGGTCACATCGCGTTCCGGCCGGAGGGCAAGGAGGCCATCGAGCAGGCACTCCGCGCCTCGGCCGACCTCGGCCACGACTGGGTCGGCACGGAGCACTCGCTGCTGGGCCTGATCCGCACCGAGCAGGGCCTGGCCGCGCAGATCCTGCGCACCCTCGGCTTCACCCCGGACGAACTGCGCGAGACGGTCAAGGCCGAAATCACCGAACGCTCCGCGGCGCGCGACGAGCGGTGACGACAGGCCCGGTCGCCGCGGTGGACCGGGCAGGCCAGCGTCTGCCGTTCTCCCAGTAGGACTGGACCTCGTCCAGAGAACGGCCCTTTGTCTCGGGAGCGAGGAAGCGCACAAAGAGCCAGGCCAGGACGGTGACGCCGAGAAGGATCGAATAGGTCGTTGCGCCGCCGGCGGCATTGAGCAGGTCGAGGAAGAACCGGGCGACGAAGAAGTTCGTGGTGAGGTTCGTCAGCAGCATCACCGAAGCTCCGGCGCCGCGGAGGTGGTCCGGGAAGCCTTCCGCCGCAAAGATCCAAACCAGCGCTCCGAAGCCGGAGTTGAAGCCGATGGTGAAGACGATGAGGCCGATGAAGCCGATGAAGCCCACCGTCTCGGGGGCTCCGGTGGCGAACAGGAGCACCATCGCCGCGTGTCCCAGGCCCATGAGGGCGGTGCCCGTGAGCAGAGCGGGCCGTCGGCCGAACCGGTCGATCGTCAGGGCGCAGAAGAGTGCTGCTACAGCGCCCGCGAGTTGGACGAAACCGGGCAGCATCAGCAGCCCGAAGCTGTCGGTGTAGCCCATCTGCTGGAAGATCCGCGGACTGAAGTACACCATCGCGTTGATGCCTGTGGCCTGCACGAAGAAGCCCAGTGCGGCGACGAACAGCGTCAGCGTCCGGTAGCGGGGGCTCAGCATGGCGCGCAGGACACCCTGGAGTCGGACCCCGGCCCCGGCTCCTGGGCCGGCCTGCTGCTGGGCCTGCGGCTGCGGCTGCGGCTGCTGCTGGAACTGCTGCCGCTGCTGCCGGAGTTGGCGCCAGCGGCTGGTCTCGGGAAGCCGCACCAGCGTCAGGGCGCCGGTGAGGGCGAGGGCGCCGGGGACGGCGAGCATCAGTCGCCACTGCCCGCTGCCCGCGAGGAAGTAGCCGCCGAAGTAGCCCAGCGCGCACCCGAAGGCGGTGGCCACCTGGTACAGGACAGCGATGCGTCCGCGAGCGCGGGTCGAGGCTGATTCGGCGATGAGGATCGGGGTCGCCACGATGGCGATGCCTATCGCCGTGCCCTGGGCGAAGCGGCTCGAGTCCAGCCAGGCCGGATTCCTCGACGTCACGGCCGGCACGGTGGCCGCCAGGTACAGGAACGTCATCCAGAGCAGCGTCGTACGACGGCCGAGCGCGTTGACGAGTCTGCCGCTCAGCAGCGCGCCGACGATCGTTCCGGCTGCCGACGTGGCGTACAGCAGGCCTTGCTGAGTCGTCGTCAGGGCGAAGCGGTGGGTGACCAGCAGGAGTGCGCCGGCCATGGCAGTGGCGTCGTAACCGCAGGTCAGTCCCATGGCGATGGCCAGGAAGCCCACGTGGGTGTCCAGCCGGGGCCGGGCCGGTGGTGCGGGGATCAAGGGATCAGTCCCTTTCGGGTAGGGGGCGCGTGCCGCCGTTCCCCATGGAAGCGGTGCCGTTTCCATGCGTCCAATGAATCTTTTGGGCTTTCCGATAACCTCAGGGAATGGAAGACCGGCTGTTGCGGGCGTTCGTCGCGGTGGCCGACCACGGCACCTACGGCGCGGCCGCCCGGGTGCTGGCCCTGAGCCAGCCCGCGCTCAGCAAGCAGATCCAAGCGCTGGAGGGACGTGTCGGCGGCTCGCTGTTCCGGCGCGGCCGGCACGGCGCCGAGCCCACCGCGCTCGGCAGAGCCCTGCTCCCGGACGCCCGCGACGCGGTCGAGCGGCTGGACGCGTTCGCCCTGCGGGCCCGCCGCCTCGCCGCCGGAGGCACCGAGCGGCTCACCCTCGGCTTCGGCCTGTCGACGATCGACGTCGCACCGCGCGCCGTCGCGGAGTTCCGCCGCCGGCGTCCCCGGGTCCGGGTGACGCTTGACGACATGGCCTCGCCGGTCCAGATCGGACGCCTGCGACGCGGGGAGCTGGACGCGGGATTCGTGCGCCTCCCCGTCGACCGGGAACTGTCGGTGCTCGAACTCGGCGGGGACGAGCTGGTGCTGGCGGTACCGGGGGACGTCGACCCGTCGCCGGGGGCCGAAGCGCTGATCCGGGAGCTGGGGCTGGTGTCCGTGACGGACGTCGAAGGCCCCGGGCTGGGCGCGCAGGTCGACCGCTACCTGGCCGCGGTCGGGCTCCGGCCCCGCGTCCTGCAGCGTGCCCGCGACATCCGGACCGTGCTCGCCCTGGTGGCCGCGGGCGTCGGCGCGACGCTGGTGTCGGCCCGTGCCGGCGCCATCGCCCCGGACCTGCGCCTGATCCCCGTCGTCCATCCCGCCGCGCACTGGCGGATCGGGCTGGTGTGGGGGCGGAGCGAGCCGTCCCCGACCCTGGCCGCGTTCATCGAGACCACCAGGGACGTCGCCGAGGAGGTGGATCGCCCTGGCTTCGTGGCGAGTTGACCCTTGATGCACAGGTCCTCGCCGACGCACGGGCCCGGTCGCGCTAGCGTGGGGTCCCATGATCGTATGGCTGAACGGCACCCACGGCGCGGGCAAGACGACGACCAGTGCCCTCGTGCAGCAACTGCTCCCGGATTCAAGGGTGTTCAACGCCGAGAAGGTCGGTGAGACGCTCATGGACATCACCCCGGGGCTGCCCGGGACGGACAACTTCCAGCACTGGCCGCCGTGGCGGCCCCTCGTCGTCGAGACCGCCCGCCGCGTGCTGGACTACACCGGGGGCACTCTGGTGATGCCCATGACCGTCCTGGTCAAGGAGTACTGGCGCGAGATCAGCGCGGGCCTGGCTCACTACGGCATTCCGGTACGGCACTTCGTCCTCCACGCCGACCAGGACACCCTCCGCGGGCGCATCGCGGGGGACACCGTCCTCGGTCCCGACTCCCCCTTCCGGCTCCAGTACCTGGAGCCCTACGCCGAGGCGGCCCGCAGCTGGCTGCACGGCGAGGCCGAGGTCGTCGACACCACGCACCTCACGCCCGCCCAGGTCGCCCTGCGGATCGCCGAGTCCGTCAAGGGTTGAGGGCCGAGTGCCTGGGACCCTTGGGATAGGGTCGGCCGCAGCTGTGGCACCGGAGAGGCAGGGGACGATGGCGCCCGTCGCGGGGGACTTCGAGCAGCGGATCAACGGGTACCGGTCGGAGCTCCTGGCGCACTGCTATCGGATGCTGGGATCGGTCCACGACGCCGAGGACCTGGTCCAGGAGACCTATCTGCGGGCGTGGCGGGCCCGGGACCAGTACGACCAGGGCCGGGCGTCGGTCCGCACCTGGCTGTACCGCATCGCGACGAACGCCTGCCTGACCGCGATCGAGGGCCGGGGCCGGCGTCCGCTGCCGTCGGGACTGGTGGCTCCGAGCGAGGACCCGGCCGCGCCGCTGGTGCGCGGTGAGGTGACCTGGCTGCAGCCCCTGCCGGACGCGCTGCTCGGGGCGGAGACGCTGCTCGGGGCAGGCGCGTTTGCTCGGGGCGGACCCGGGGAGGGTCGCGGTGGATCGCGGGTCGCTGCGGCTGGCGTTCGTGGCGGCGGTCCAGCACCTTTCGGCTCGTCAGCGGGCCGCGCTGATCCTGCGCGACGTCCTGGGCTTCTCGGCGGCGGAGTCGGGAGAGATCCTCGGTATGTCGACGCCGGCGGTCAACAGCGCCCTGCAGCGTGCCCGGGGGCGACTGCGCGAGGCCGGAGTCCCCGAGGAGGAGGTCGCCGAGCCGTCCGAGCAGGAGGTGCGCGCGCGGATCGACCGGTTCGTCGAGGCCTTCGAGCGCGCCGACGTGGCCGCGATCAAGCAACTGCTGACCCATGACGTGCTGTTGGAGATGCCGCCGATGGTCAACTGGTTCATCGGCCGCGAGCACTACGGCACGTTCATGGACTGGGTCTTCTCGATGTGCAAGGACTGGCGGATGGTGCGGACCGCGGCCAACGGCCAGCCCGCGCTGGCGGCCTACTGGCGGGTCGAGGGCGGTGGCTACCACCTGCACACCCTGCAGGTGTTCACCGTCACCGCGGCCGGGATCAGCCGCAACACGGTGTTCCAGGACGCCGAGGTGTTCGCCGCCTTCGGGCTGCCGGAGGAGCTGGCCGGGACGGACGCGCGGTAGCCGCCACGCGTCCGCCCCACGCCCAGCGCCGCCCGCGGGTTGCGCCGGGCGCAGTCCCGAGCGTCAGTTCGGCACGATGGCAGGGCTGTTGTGGTAGGCCACGACCAGCCAGGCGCCGTCACGCTTCTCCAGCACCCAGGTGGCGTACACGGTGCGCTCGGCGGGGATCTCGGTCTCGCCCGGGAACCTGATGCCGGTCTCGCTCACCACGACCGCGGCACTCTCGCCGAGGAAGCGGATGCTGTCCAGCTTGTCGACGCTCGTGCTGCCCTTGAGGAAGGACGCGAAGCCGACGGCCATGTTCTCGCGGACGACCTCCTTGGACCTGCGGTAGGAGCCGGGCAGGATCGCGGTGGCGTCCTCCCGGTAGTCCGCGACGAAGGCGTCGGCGTCGCCGGCGTCCCAGGCCTGGTAGACGTTTTCCAGGACACCCTTGATGGCGGCCTCGTCGTGCGATCGGGTCACAGTCATCGTCGTTCGCTCCTCGTTGCTCGGATTCCGTAGGGCCTGCGACAGGCCCACCAGTACATACCGGCGGGGAACCCGGAACTCATCGCGCCTGACTGACGTACGTGTCCGGCCTGGCCGCTGCCTCGCGTTGTTCAAGCCATTCGAGGTACCAGCTGCCGAAGCCATGGCGTATTCCGTGCTTGTCGACATACGGCTCGAAGGGCGGGTTGGCCGCACAGTCCCGGTCCCGGAGTTCGCCGCGGTGCGGGCCGACGATGATGAGCCAGCCGGTCATTCCGCAGCCGTTGTCGCTGATCTGGACCGCTCCCCGGCCCCGTTCCAGATACCAGACCTCGTCGCCCGCGTCGCCGAAAACCCTGTGGTAGTCGTCCAGGTAGTCATCGTCGCGGGTGGTGGGCTCGTGCCTGGTTGACCGCCCTGCCGGTCAGGCCGGCCGCGCGCTGCGGAACGAGCGGCGGTAGCTGTCGGGCGGGACCCCGACGATCCGCTTGAACTGGCGTCGCAGGGTCGTGGCGGTGCCCATGCCGGTGGCGAGGGCGACCGCCTCGATGCTCTCGTCGGTGGCCTCCAGCAACTCCTGCGCGCGGCGGACGCGTTGGGTCAGCAGCCACTGGATCGGCGTCTGCCCGATCACCGACTGGAACTGCCGTCCGAGATTGCGCGGGCTGGTGTTCGCCTTCCGCGCCATGTCGGTCACCGACAACGGCTGGTCCAGCCGTTGCTGGACCCAGGCGAACAGATGGGCGAGCACGTGGTCGCCCTTGACCTGCATCGGCGTGGCCACGAACTGGGCCTGCCCGCCGGCCCGGTGCGGCGGCGTGACCAGGCGTCGGGCGACGGAGTTGGCGATGGCGGCGCCGTGGTCGAGGTGGACCAGGTGGAGGCAGAGGTCCACGGCGGCGGCCTTGCCCGCGGCGGTGAGCACACTGCCGTTGTCCGTGTAGAGCACGTCCGGGTCGACCAGGGCCAGCGGATGGCGTGCGCTCAGCTCCGCGGCGTGGGCCCAGTGGGTGGTGGCCCGCCGGCCGTCCAGCAGGCCCGCGGCGCCGAGCAGGAACGCCCCGGTGCAGAGGGAGGCGATCCGGGCGCCCGACTCATGGGCCGCGCGCACGGCTTCGACCAGCTCGGCCGACGGCGGATCGTCGACGTCGGCGCAGGCGGGCACGATCACGGTGTCGGCGCCGACCAGCCGGTCGAGACCGTGCTCGGGCTCGACCATGAACGGGCCGACCCGTACCGGTCCGGTCCCGCAGAGCTGGACGTCGTACCAGCCCCCGGTGGCTTCGAGCGGGGGATTGCCGAAGATCTCATAGGCCACCGCCAGCTCGAAGTGCAGCAGGTGACCGGCCGTCAGCACGGCGACGGTGGGTGCAGCGGGCACAACGGGCGCAGGCACGACGGGCGCGGTGGGCATGTCCGAAAGTGTACGCATGATGTCGTTCCGGACCATCACCGTCGGCTCCGGTCCGCGGCCACACTGGACTCATCAGCACCGGAGAAACGGGGAATCATGAGCACAGCGGCAGCAGTGGTGGTCTACGGGGCGACCGGGCACACCGGCCGTTTCATCGTCGCCGAACTGCGGAGGCGCGGCTTCACCCCTGTCGTCTCCGGCCGCAACGCGGCCCGGTTGCAGGTGCTGGCGGCCGCGTGGGGCGATGTGGAGGTGCGGCCGGCCACGGTGGACGACGCGGGCTCGCTGGACCGGGCCCTGGCCGGTGCGGCGGCCGTGATCAACTGCGCCGGTCCGTTCGCGGTCACGGCGGGCCCGGTGGTCGAGGCCGCGATGCGCGCGGGGATCCCGTACCTCGACGTCGCGGCGGAGCTGGAGGCGAATGCCGGGATGTTCGCCGACTACGCGGAGGCCGCCCGGAAGTCGGAGACGCCCGTGGTGCCGGCCATGGCCTTCTACGGTGGACTGGGCGATCTGCTGGTCACCGCGGCGATGGGGGAGTGGACCGCCGCGGACGAGGTGCACGTGGCGTACGGGTTGAGCAGTTGGCGCCCCACGACCGGCACCCGGGAGGCCGGTGAGGTTTCCCACCAGCGACGTGCCGGCCGGCGGGTGCGGTTCGCGGACGGCGCGCTGCAGTACCACGACGACCAGCCGTGGGAACAGGACTGGATCTTCCCCGAGCCGCTGGGCCGCCGGACGGTGGTCGCCGAGTTCACCATGGCCGATGTCATCACCGTGCCCAGCCATGTGGCGGTGCCCGAGGTCCGCACCTATATGAGCGTCGAAGCCGCCCGGGACCTGGCGGGAGAGGACACGCCGGCCCCGGAGGCGGTCGACGAGCTGGGACGGTCGGACCAGACCTTCGTGGTCGACGTCCTGGTCCGCGCGGACGGCGTCGAGCGCCGCGCCACGGCCCGGGGCCAGGACATCTACGCGATCACCGCGCCGCTGGTGGTGGAGGCCGTCCAGCGGATCCTGGCCGGGCGGACCCGCACCACGGGGGTGGCCTCGGCCGGCGCGATGTTCGACGCGGCGGACTTCCTGCGGTCGCTGGCGCCGTACCTGTCGGTCGAGCTTCCGCACTGACCGGCCGCGGCGGCGGACACCCGGCGCGCCTGGCTGGCCCGCGCCGGTCTGCCAGAATCGCGCCATGGCTGAGCACGGCACCGAACATGGCACCCAACACGGCACCGAACGCGGATACCTGCTGGACAACGCGCAGTCCGAGGCGGGTGTCCGCTTCGCCGCCCTGGCCGAGCTGTTCGACCCGGTGACGTTTCGTCATGTCGACCGGCTCGGGATCGGCGCCGGCATGCGCTGCTGGGAGGTCGGCGCCGGCGGTCCCTCGGTCCCCCTCGGGCTGGCCGAACGGGTCGCCCCCGGGGGCACGGTGGTCGCCACCGACATCGACGTGTCCTGGACCCGGGACATCGCCGGCAGCGCGATCGAGGTGGTCTCCCATGATGTGGCCGCCGACCCGCCGCCGCCCGGCGGCTTCGACCTGGTGCACGCCCGGCTGGTCCTGGTGCACGTCACCGACCGGGCCGAGGCGCTGCGCCGGATGGTCCAGGCGCTGCGGCCCGGCGGCTGGCTGCTGCTGGAGGACGCCGACCCCGCGCTGCAGCCGCTGCTGTGCCCGGACGAGTCGGGTCCCGAGCAGCAGCTCGCCAACCGGCTGCGGTCCGGCTTCCGCAGCCTGATGGCGGCGCGCGGCGCGGATCTCGGCTACGGGCGGACCCTGCCCAGGGTGCTCCGCGAAGCCGGTCTTGACGAGGTGCAGGCCGACGCGTACTTCCCGATCACCTCGCCGGCCTGCGCCGTGCTCGAGGACGCGACGGTGCGGCAGATCCGGCACCGTCTGCTGGAGGCCGGTCTGGCCACCGACGAGGAGATCGACCGCCACCTGGCGAACGTCGCCACCGGGCGGCTCGACCTGGCCACCGCCCCGATGATCTCCGCCTGGGGACGCCGCGGGTAGCGGTGGCATGATGCAGCCGTGGATCTCGCCGAGCAGGTGTACCAGGAGCGGTACCGGCCGACCGGACGGATGACCGCGGCACTGATGGGCGGCCGGGTCGCGTTCCGGGTGGATGCCGACGGGGTCACCCTGGGCGGCCTGCCGCCGCGCTACCGATCCTCGACGGCGTTCATTCCCTGGCCGGACGTGATGTGCCTGCGGCTGTGGGAGCACCCGGCCGGTCGCGCCCGGATCCCCTGCATCGCCGTCGTGCGTCACCCGGGCGGCGCCGAACTGCCGCGGGGCTTCGGCTACGGACGGTTCAACCGTCGGGTGACCGGCCAGGAGGCCAGGGCCAGTCGGACGATACGGATGTGGTCGTTGGACGTCGAGCGGCTGCGCACCGTCATGGCTGAGGTCGCCCCGGGCAGGACACTGGCGGGGGACCTCACCGTCCAACCGCCGTCAGCGGTCCGCAGCAGGCGGTTTCTGCTCCGATCCCTGCGGCGGCAGTTGCTCGACCACGTCCTGTGGAAGGCCTGCGCCCCACTCATGATCTTCGGCAGCCTGGTGACGGTGGGTTCGGACCTCGTCGAAGGAGGCGGCCCGGGACGGGGGGCCGACGCGACCGTAGGGGCGATCGCGGGGGTGCTCGCGGTCGCCTGGCTCTGGTCGGTCCCCGTCGCCGTGCTGCGCCGTCGGCGGCGCAGGCCCGGGCACGGCCCCGGCCGGGACTGGTGACCGCGTCGGGACCTTCCCCCGAACGCCGGGGCGGGCTGCCGCTGCCGTGCGATGCTGGGGAGCATGAATCTGGAGGACCTGGTTCGGCTGCGTCGGGCCCGGGACAGGATGGACCGCGACTACGCCCAGCCGCTGGACGTTCCGGCGCTGGCGACGGCCGCCCTGATGTCGCCCGGGCACTTCTCCCGCAGTTTCCGGGCCGCCTTCGGGGAGACCCCTACAGCTATCTGATGACCCGCCGGGTCGAGCGGGCGAAGGCGCTGCTGCGGCGGGGCGACATGAGCGTCACGGACGTCTGCTTCGCGGTCGGCTGCACCTCGCTGGGCACCTTCAGCACCCGCTTCAGCGAGCTGGTCGGCGAGAGCCCCAGCGCCTACCGGGCCCGCTCGCACGAGGACGGCGCCGACGTCCCGGCCTGCCTCGCCAAGATCCACACCCGACCGGTCAGGATCAGAGAAGCAAAATCCACCGACGCCCCGTAGCGTCGAAGCCATGGAGACCAACCTTTCGCACGTCGGCGACAGCCACGATCTGATCCGGGTGCACGGCGCGCGGGTGAACAACCTCAAGGACGTCAGCATCGCCATCCCGAAGCGCCGGCTGACGGTGTTCACCGGGGTCTCCGGCTCGGGCAAGAGCTCGCTGGTGTTCGGCACCATCGCCGCGGAGTCGCAGCGGCTGATCAACGAGACCTACAGCGCCTTTGTGCAGGGCTTCATGCCGACGCTGGCCCGGCCCGAGGTCGACGTCCTGGAAGGGCTGACGACCGCGATCATCGTCGACCAGCAGCGGCTGGGCGCCGACCCCCGCTCCACGGTCGGCACCGCCACCGACGCCTACGCGATGCTGCGGATCCTCTTCAGCCGGCTCGGGAAGCCGCACATCGGCTCGCCCAAGGCGTTCTCCTTCAACGTCCCCTCCATCAGCGGGGCGGGTGCGGTCACCGTGCAGCGCGCCGGGAAGACCGTGAAGGAGCGGCGCAGCTTCAGCGTCACCGGCGGCATGTGCCCGCGCTGCGAGGGCCGGGGCGCCGTCTCCGACATCGACCTCACCCAGCTCTACGACGACTCCAAGTCGCTGGCCGAGGGCGCGCTCACCATCCCCGGCTACACCCCGGGCGGCTGGAACTACCGGCTCTACAGCGAGTCGGGCTTCTACGACCCGGCGAAGCCGATCCGCAAGTACACCAAGAAGGAACTGAACGACTTCCTGCACCACGAACCGGTCAGGATGAAGATCGCGGGCATCAACATGACCTACGAGGGTCTGATCCCGCGGATCCAGAAGTCCTACCTCGCCAAGGACCGGGAGGGGATGCAGCCGCACATCCGGGCGTTCGTGGACCGCGCGGTCACCTTCACCACCTGTCCCGAGTGCGACGGCACCCGGCTGGCCGAGGCGGCCCGGTCCTCGCGGATCGGCAAGGTCAACATCGCCGACGCCTGCGCGATGCAGATCAGCGACCTGGCGGAATGGATCCGCGGCCTGGACGAGCCTTCGGTGGCGCCGCTGCTCGCCACACTGCAGCAGACGCTCGACTCCTTCGTCGGGATCGGCCTCGGCTACCTCTCGCTGGACCGGCCCTCGGGCACGCTGTCCGGCGGCGAGGCGCAGCGGGTCAAGATGATCCGCCACCTCGGCTCCTCGCTCACCGATGTCACCTACGTCTTCGACGAGCCCACCATCGGCCTGCACCCCCATGACATCGGCCGGATGAACGAGCTGCTGCTGCGGCTGCGGGACAAGGGCAACACCGTGCTGGTGGTGGAGCACAAGCCGGAGCTGATCGCGATCGCCGACCATGTGGTCGACCTCGGCCCCGGGGCCGGTACGGCGGGCGGCGCGGTCTGCTTCGAGGGCACTGTCGAGGGGTTGCGGACCGCCGGCACCCTCACCGGCCGGCACTTCGACGACCGGGCCGCGCTCAAGGAGTCGGTGCGGAAGCCCACCGGCACGCTGGAGATCCGCGGCGCGACCACGCACAATCTGCGCGACGTCGACGTGGACATCCCGCTCGGGGTGCTCGCGGTGATCACCGGCGTGGCCGGCTCCGGCAAGAGCTCGCTGGTGCAGGGGTCGTTGGCGCGGGGGTCGCTGCGGCAGTCGTCGGGCGGTGGTGCCGGGAGCGGCGGTGTGGCAGGCGGTGGCGTCGAGGGGGTGGTGTCGATCGACCAGGGCGCGATCCGCGGCTCGCGGCGGAGCAACCCGGCCACGTACACCGGGCTGCTCGACCCGATCCGCAAGGCGTTCGCCAAGGCCAACGGCGTCAAGCCGGCGCTGTTCAGCGCCAACTCCGAGGGCGCCTGCCCCGGCTGCAACGGCGCCGGCGTCATCTACACCGACCTGGCGATGATGGCCGGTGTGGCCACCGTCTGCGAGGAGTGCGAGGGGAAGCGGTTCGAGGCGTCGGTGCTGGACTACCACCTCGGCGGACGCGACATCAGCGAGGTGCTGGCGATGCCGGTGACCGAGGCCGAGGAGTTCTTCGGCGCCGGCGAGGCGCACATCCCGGCCGCGCACGCCATCCTCAAGCGGCTCGCCGACGTCGGACTCGGCTACCTCGGCATCGGCCAGCCGCTCACCACCCTCTCCGGCGGCGAGCGGCAACGGCTCAAGCTGGCCACGCACATGGCCGAGAAGGGCGGCATCTACGTCCTGGACGAGCCGACCGCCGGGCTGCACCTCGCCGACGTCGAGCAGCTGCTCGGGCTGCTCGACCGGCTGGTCGACTCCGGCAAGTCGGTCGTCGTCATCGAGCACCACCAGGCGGTGATGGCGCACGCCGACTGGATCATCGACCTCGGCCCGGGCGCCGGGCACGACGGCGGCCGGATCGTCTTCGAGGGCACCCCGGCCGACCTGGTCGCCGCCCGCTCCACCCTCACCGGCGAGCACCTCGCCGCCTACGTCGGCGGCTGAGCCGCCTGTGTCGGCAGGCCGACCCGTCTGCGTCTGCGTCGGCGGCTGACGGGGGACGTTCAGCGGGCTCAGCGAGCCCAGCGGCTCCAGTCGGGGATGGCCTCGCGGGCCTGTCGCCAGGCCGGCGGCAGGCCGTCGGCGCCGGTGCGGGCGGCTACGACGCCGCCTGCGATCGCGCAGGTGGTGTCGCGGTCGCCCCACCCGGAGACGGTCTGCCACAGCGCCTCAGTGAGGTCGTCCGGATGCCCGGCGGCGGACCACAGGGCGAAGGGCACCGTGTCGGGGGCCGAGATCAGCGTCCCCGAGCCCAGCACCGACGCCGCGTGCCGGACCGAGGTGCGCTCGGAGAAGCCCGCGGCGACCAGTAGCCGGGAGCGGACGTCGCTCTCCGGCACATGCGCGGCGGTCTCCCGGAGGAACTCGGCGCGCGGCGCGGCGTCCTGGCCCGCGCCGGCGGCGGCCAGGGCCGCGGCGACCGCCACCGCCACGGCGCCCGCGACGGCCTCCGGGTGGGCGTGGGTGGCCAGCGCGGACAGCCGGGCCTGGGCGGCCGCTGCCGCCAGGTCGTCGTGGAACCAGGCGCCCAGCGGGGCGACCCGCATCGCGGCGCCGTTGCCGTAGGACCCCTGGCCGCCGAACTGCCCGGTGGTGACGGTCCGCCAGTCCTCGCCCGCACCGATGCGGCGCAGCACGCTGTGCATCGAAGGGCCGTACTTGCGCCCCTGGTCGCGGGCGTACTCGGCGGCGAACTCCGCTGCCAGGCCGTCCTGGCGGACCTCCCCGTGCGTCATCAGATGGGCGTGCAGGACGAAGGCCATGGCGGAGTCGTCGGTCCACAGCCAGGGTGTGGGACGCAGCTCCCGCGCGGCCCACAGTTCCTCGACGGGCTCGTCGGAGCGGGTGAACCAGCTGTCACCGAAGGCGTCGCCCATGACCAGCCCGTCCAGACTGGCGTGGGCGTGGGCGTGGGCGTGGGCGTGGGCGTTGGGGCCGGGGCCGGGGCCGGGGCCGGGGCCGGTGTCGGCGGGCTGGGACGTGCTCATGGCGGGGCTCCTGCGGATCATTGGGCGACACGGCATTCTCGTTGATCTTCCGGTCCCTACGATGACCGTATGCGTGAACTGACTGCTTCGCCGTCGCCGATCGAGTGGTGGTCGGAGACCACGTCCGGCGTTCGCCTGGTCACTCTGCAGAGCGTGGTGTTCCGGAGCGTCCGTGGTGGCACCGGCGACGCGGTGGTGATCGCCGCCGACCGGAACCGGTCGGGGGGCGGCCGCGAGCTCCTCTATCTGGAGGTGGGGCCCGAAGGCGTCAGGGAGGTGCTGGTGGAAGAGGTGACGGCGGCCACCCCTGCCCTCTGCGCCGGCCCGGACGGCGCCCCGTGGATGCGGATGTCGCTGCTTGAGGACGGCTCGGACCAGGAGCCCGACACGGTTCTGCCGCTGCGCGGGCGGAGCGGCTGGGAACAGCCCCCGCGCACGTCCCCCTTCGCCGGAGACTTCGTCGGCTGGATCGGAAACCGCGCCTTCTGGCACCTGGACGACGTCTTCGACACCCGCAGGCCGGCCCGGATCCAGGCCGCCGACCTCAGCTCCGGCACCAAGGGTCCGCGGCTGCGGTTCCGGTGCCCGGTGCGGCTGCCCCTGCCGCAGTCACGCGACGCCGTGGTCTGCACCGGCGGGACGCACCTGGCCGTACTCGCGCTGGACGACGAGCCGATGGGGGCTGGGCCGGAGATGGCCGGCCCGGAGACGGCTGGGCCGACAAGCCTCGCGATGCTGCGCGTCCTCGCTCCCGACACCCTCGCCGTGGTCCGGGAACTCCCGGTCGTACGCGACCCCGACGAGGCGTTCCTGCTGCTCGCCGAGGCCGCCCCGGACGGCGCCGCGCTGCTGTACTCGGTCGCCGACGACGGCCGCGTCACCGCGGTCCGGCTCGACCGCAACGGTGTGCGGTCTGCCACCCCGGCCGGTGCTCTGCCTGCCGCGCCCTTCTCCGTCTGGCAGGTCCGCGGCCCTGGACACCACGCGCTGCGCTTCACCACGGAGCACAGCAGCGGCCTGCTGGTGCTGGACGGCGCCACCCTGGTGGCACGGTGGGTCGGCGGCCCGCACCGCTATGTCGACACCGTCCAAGGACGCGAGGTGCCCCTGGGCGCGGACTGGGCGGACCCGGTCCTCAGTGGGGTCGCCACGACCGGCCAGGGCCATGCCCTGGTCCTGACCCGGGAGGACAACCCCCCGCAACTGGCCCTGTTGTTCGTCTGAACCGGGGCGCCGCCAGGCTCAACCGGCCTCGGCGGCGAGCTGCCCGTGGAGCGTCTCGTTGATCTTTGCCCAGGTCAGGGCCGCCGCCCGGGCGTCGTAGTCGTCCGGACGCGCCTCGCAGAGGAAGCCGTGGTGGACGCCGGGGATCAGCACGATCTCGTGCGCCGCCTCGGCGTCGCCGAGCAGCGCCTCGATCTCCTTCACCTCGGAGACCGGGACGGCGTGGTCCTGGTCGCCGTAGAAGCCGAGCACAAAGGTGCCGTTGGCGGCGATCAGCGGGGCGTCGGTCATCGGCGGGCGCGGCTCGGCGACCGGGATGCCGCCGTGGACGGTCCACCCGCCGTAGGCGGAGACCGCGAGGGCGAACGGAAGGGTGGTGGCGGCGAGCACCGCCAGATGGCCGCCGAAGCTGAACCCGACCACGGCCGCCCGGCCGTTCGGCGCATGCCGCGCGGCGGCCAGCCGGGCGGCGTCGATGTCGGCCAGCACCTCCGCGCGGTCGATCGCGCGCAGCAGCTCGAAGCCGCGGTCCCGCCCGGCCGCGCCGTACGGAAGCGCGGCACGCGGCTCACGGCGCCAGTGGATGTCGGGCGCGACCACCGCGTACCCCTCGGCGGCGAGCCGTTCCACCACGCCGCGGATGTCGGCGTTCAGGCCGAACAGCTCGGGTAGCACCACCACCGCCCCCGCGGCCTCCGGTCCGGCCGGCCTGGCCGCGTAGCCGGCGAACCCGGCGGCGATCTCGACCCACTCGGTGACGACGTTCTGCGGCGAAGACGGCGAAGACGGCGAAGTATCCGACATGGTGACAACTCCCCTGTGCATGAAGGTTTTTGAGACAGCGACTGCGACGCTATGCCATTCCCCGGGCTCGGACCAGCGCGTCCACCCCGTCCAGGATCCGTTCCAGGCCGAAGCGGAACTCGCCGTCCATCCCGTCCTCGTCCTCCAGCGAGCCGGAGTTGATCGCGGTGTGGACGAAGGGGAACCGCTCCGGGTCGATCAGCCGGGCCAGCAGCACGCCGTAGTTGCGCATGGCCTGCTCCGGGCTGAGGCCGGCCGCCGCCGCTCCGGTGGTGAGGTCGGCGATCTGCCGGGCCTCGTTCCGGACGAAGCCGCTGACCAGCAGCATGGTCGAGAGCTTCTCCTGCTCGCTGAAGCCGGTGCCGTGCAGGGCGGCGAGACCGGCCTCCATCCAGGCCAGCTGGCCCGGGGTGAGCGGGGGGCCGGCCAGCGGGATGTAGAGCACCCACAGATTGGCGTAGAGGGCGTCGTGCTGCCCCCGGGCCCAGTGGGTGAGGGCCTCGCGCCAGCCGGCGGCGTCCGCCGGGAGGGGCTCGGGCCGCCCGTAGGCCACGTCCACCATCAGCGGGTACAGCTCGTCCTTGGTCGCCACATAGCGGTAGAGCGACATCGGCGAGGAGCCGATCTCCTTGGCGACCCGCCCCATGGAGACGGCGGGCAGCCCCTCCCGCGCGGCGACGTCCACCGCGGCCTGGACGATCCGCTCCAGGCTGAGCCCGCGCCGGGGCCCCTTGGTCGGTTGTTCGCGCAGCCCCCAGGCCGCCGCGAGGCTCGCCGGAATGCCGGGACCAGGGGTGGAGCTGCCGTCCTCGCTCATGGTCGCTGATCCTACGCAGCGCCGCCGGAACTCGTACTTGAACATGTTCAAAAACATGGCTACAGTCCTGATCAACGCAGAAGTTGAACGCGTTCAAGAATTCCCACAAGGGGTGGAGCATGAACGACACGGTCAGCACGTACGTCATCTACCTGGTGCTCAGCATCGGTCTCACCATCTGGGTGGCCCGGACGCTCAGCCGCAGCGGCAACGTCTTCCTCGCCGACGTGTTCCAGGGCAACGAGAAGCTCGCCGACGCCGTGAACCACCTGCTGGTGGTCGGCTTCTACCTGGTCAACCTGGGCTTTGTGGCGCTCTGGCTGCGCGGCGGCGACACCGATATCACCGACGTCCCCGGCATCTTCACCGCGCTGTCCTACAAGGTCGGCACGGTGCTGCTGGTGCTCGGTGTGCTGCACCTGATGAACGTCTACGTGCTCAACCGGATCCGCCGCCGCGGCCTGATGGACGGCGAGCAGCGTCCGCCCGTCCCGCCGCAGGGCTGGACCCCGCCCGCCGCCCCGCTCCAGGCCTGAGCCGAGCCAGTGGCAACGACGGCGACAACCACGATGACCGCAGCAACACAGGGTGCCGACCGGGGCTTCAGCGACGCCCCGGTCCGCCGCCTCACCGTTCTCTACGACCAGGACTGCCCGCTCTGCCGCCATGTCCGCGGCTGGCTGGAGCGGCAGAGCAAACTCGTCCCGCTGGACTTCGTGCCGGCCGGGACGCCGCAGGCGCGGCAGTGCTTCCCGGCGCTGGACCACTCCAGGACGCTGCGCGAGATCACCGTCGTCGCCGACGCCGGCCAGGTCTACGAGGGCGCGGCGGCCTGGGTGGTCTGCCTGTGGGCGCTGCGCGCCTACCGGCCGATGTCGCACCGCTTCGCCACGCCGAGCGGGGCCCAGCTCGCCCGGGGCATGGTGCTCAGCGCCGCGAAGTGGCGGCAGAGGTCCGCGACCACCGGTCGACCGACTGCACAGGGGAGAGCCGGTCGGCCGGGAACGTCCCCCTCCACCCCGGAGGGCCCGTGGAGCTGGAACGGGACGTCGTGGGAGCCGTCCAAGTACCGGGTGCTGCCGGCCCCGGTACGGCCGCCGCAGCCCGCCGAGCGGCTGCCCGCGCCCTGCGAGGGGCACTGCGGCACCCACGACGACTAGCCTGAGGAGGGTGAACGACGCTGTGCCCACGCCGCCGACCGAGACCCCCGCCCCCGAGCTGCTCCCCAAGGGGGAGCGGACCAGAGCGCTGATCCTGGAGACCGCCATGCGGTTGTTCGAGGAGCGCGGGTACGACAAGACCACCATGCGGGCCATCGCGGCCGAAGCGGGCGTCTCGGTCGGAAATGCCTACCACTACTACGAGGGCAAGGAATTCCTGATCCAGGGGTTCTACGACCGGATGACGCACGAGCACGCGGCCGAGGCCCGGGCCCGGATGGTGGGGAAGACGGACTTCGCGGAGCGGCTGCAGGTCGCTCTGGACTCCTGGGTGGACTGCGCGGCCGACTACCACGAGTTCGCGGCGCAGTTCTTCCGGACCGCGGCGGACCCGAACAGTGCGCTGAGCCCGTTCTCCAACGAGTCCCACCCGGCCCGGGAGACGGCGGTGCAGATCTTCCGCGAGGTCATCGACGGCTCGGACCTCGGCCCGAAGCTGGACCCGGAGCTGGAGGAACTGCTGCCGGACCTGCTCTGGCTGCACCTGATGGTGATCGTCCTGTACTGGGTCTTCGACCGCACCGAGGACACCGAGCGGACCCGGGCCTTCGTCAAGCGCTGCGCCCCGTTCGTCGCCAAGATGGTCGCCCTCTCCCGGTACCGGGTCTTCCGCCCGCTGGTCCGCGACGCGGTCGACATGATCCAGGAGTTCGTCCTGCCCACCATCGGCAGTAGCACCACGCTGGCGAAGCCCGCCGGCACCGCCGCCACCACCAAACGCAAACGGCGCAAGGACGGCTGACACGTCGTCACCCCTGCGCCGACATCGGCCCAGGGGGACCCATGGAACTGCCGAACACTGTCAACTCCAGCCTGCGGCACGTGAAGCGGGGTGACGCCCGCGAACGGGAACTGCTGGGGCTGGCGCCGTGGGCGCTGCTGGTGGTCGTCCTGGGTGCCGTGGTGTGTTCGCCCGTGCTGTACGTGTTGTTCCTGTACCTCCTGCTCCTGGATGCCTGGCTGCAGACCCGGCCGGCCTTTTTCGTCCTGGTCGTGGTGGCGTCCGTGCTGTTCGGGCTCTCGGTGATCGGCGTGTGCCACCAGCGCGGGGAGCGGGCCCGCGCCGGGATGGTGGCCCTGGCCCGTGCGGCCAGTTGGTGGCAGCTGCTGCTCCTGCCGGTGCTGCTGTTCGGCCTCGCGCGGTTCCTCGGCGGCGATGCGTCGCTCCTCTTCGGCTGGGTGCCGCTCGCCCTGCTCCTCCAGCCGCTGGGCACCCTGCTGCTGCGCCGCACCCGGTTCCTGATGACCGGGGCCGCCCTCAAGGCCGTCGTCCTGGTTCCCCCGTCACTGGCGCTGCTTCTCGCCACTCCCATGGCCCTCGGCCCGTACAACTCCTGGGACGACCGGCCCGGTGCCGTCTTCCTCCACCTGGTCGGCGTCAACGGCATCGTCCTGGCCGCCGCCATCGCCGTCGCCGCCTACCTCGCGCACCGATCGGACCCGCCAGGCACCGAGGTGAGCGGGCGATGAGCGCGGTCACGAGGCGTGCCCGGCGTCGCGCCGACGGGGCAGGTCGGGTACGGGTCGGCCTGGCGGCCCAGGTGGCCGCCGCCGACTGGCCGGGTTCCTGTCGACCCTGGCCCGTACCTGGTTAAGCGAGCACCCCGGCATCGACTGCGACCTGCTCAAGGCGGTCGACTGGCCGGGAGGCGAGCAGAACCCGTTGGAGGCCGGCCCCTAAGGGGTCCGCGCCACCGTCTTCTTCCAGGACAGCACCATCGACGGGGTCCAGGACGCGGTCGTCACCGTTGCCCCACCCTCCACCGGCTCCTGCGCCCGCCTCTCGGTCGTCGTGGACGACGACATCTTCGACCCCTCCCCGGACCGGCACGGCGAGGCCGTGACCGTGCCGGTCAGCCGGTGCACCCCGGTCGGGCCGAACGCGTGGAAGGTGAGCGGCACATGAACGAAACGGAGCTCTTCGGTGTCCCTGTCACGGCGCGGATCCTCGCCGGGCTGGCATTGGCCACGGCGGTGGGCACGGCTGTTGATCGTCGCCTAGGCCCTGGCGGCCAAAGGACGGCTGGTCGGCGACCTCTGTGCGTGTGGCCGTCACCGATGCCGACGTGGGAACGCAGTCGCAGGTCGGCCCTGTCGGTTCTCATTCTCCGTGTTGCCGCAGCCAGCCCATCACCGATCGACGCAGCGAATATGGCGACGCATGCTTGGTGGGAGTTGGACGAATTGATGATGAATCGCCAATCGGTCTTCCCGTCAGGGATCATCCCTCTGCTGGATGGATATTTCGGCGGTTGGCTTCCAGGTGGAAATTTTCGACTCGAATATCCATGCCGGGCTGTGGGAGTGCTGATGAGCCATACGTACGCTCTGGAAGCCTTGCAGTGCCGACCCGCTACGAGATCCTAAGTCAAGGATCTCGGCTAAGCCAGCCTCCGTTTTGCATTCTCTGAGGGCCGCATGCGTGGGCCGCGTAGTGGCGAGTCCTGCTTTGTGTGCCTTGCGCGGATCGCTGTCAGTGTCATGACCCAGTGAACGGTCGGCTCGGTGCGGGAGCGCTCTACCTCGCCCCTATATCGCAGCGCATTCGATGCATCCGGAGTTTCGCTCAGCGACGGTACGCGGCGCGATCTGGAGCCCAGGGCGCGCGGCGGTCCCGAGGAGGTCGACGACGATCCGCACAGCCCCCTCACGGAACTCCGCGTCGAACTTCCGCCTCTTCTCCGCCATGACTCCCAGCTTCCCCTCCAACCATGGTCTCTACGCTACGAGGGGAGGCACAGTCATCCATGGGCTCGAACCAGCACTGGACCGGCTACGGCCGGAGGCGGAAATCGTCATCGAGGTGACCCCGCGCTCGCTGGCCAAACAGGGCCGCTCGGTGGACGACGTCCTGGAGCCGCTGCTCCGGCGCGGATTCCACCTCCACCACCTGACCAACGACTACGCGCCCGACAGCTACCCCGCCGCCCTGCGCCGATCCGCGGGGCCGATGCGCTGGGACCGCCCCATCACCGAGATGAGGAACCTTATCCTGTCGCGCACCGACGCCCCTGACCTGTCAGCAGCGCTGCCGGAGCAATCGTCTGGATCACGAACCTGCTGGAGGATGCATCGAATTTCCGGCTTCACACGTGGCAAGCCCATGCAGTAGGCAAACTGACGGAACGTCGTCAAGCGAGCATGGGGATGGTGCGGAAGATGGATCTTGAGCCGACGGAGTTGGCGCAGGCTGTTGCTGCGATCCGGCAGGGACTGCTGCAAGCACAGCGTGAGGGCTCGGGTTCACAGATTCCGCTGGTCGTCCGGGAGGTGGTGCTGGAGATGGACATCGAGTTGCGGCACACGGTCTCGGGCGGCGGCGGGATCAAGGCGTATGTGGTGAACGTGGAAGGCAAGGGGGAGCGGGCCCAGACGCGCGGGCACCGGCTGACGGTGCGGTTGGGAGCGGAGGACCTGCAGGGGCGTGACGCCCGAGTGGGCGACCATAGGCCGGGGTTGTCGCCGTTGCCCAGTGCGCGCCCGGGTTTGCAGGGCTGAGGGCGCACGGCCGTGGGGGGATCTGCGGGACAGCGTGCGGTCGAGGTCTTCAACCCGGGAGCGCAGACGTTCGGCTCGGGGTCGGTGGTGGCACCCGGGTTGGTGCTGACGGCGTATCACGTGGCGTGCTTCGGGCGCTCGGAGGAGGGCATTGTGGTGCGCACGCTGGACGGCGGGGTGCTGGTGGACGCAGCAGTGGTGTGGGCGGACGCATCCCTGGACGCGGTGCTGCTCTGGTGCGATCCGGACCTGGTGGGACCGGACCTCTCGCCGGTGCGGTGGGGGCGGATGGTCTGCGATACCGCTTGGGCTCGTCCGGTGTGTACCGTGACGGGATTCCCGCGCGCGATGCTCATGTCCGATCCCGAGTACGAGGGCATGCAGGACCCGAAGTCCGTCGACGGGCGGATCAAGCCCAGCAGCGAACTGCGGTCGGGGCTGTACTCGCTCGAGGTGGGCGATGCCTCGCCGGGTGGGGTCGAGGGATGGGCGGGCATCTCCGGGGCAGCGGTGTTCTGCGGTCCGATGGTGATCGGATTCGCCGTGATCGCAGCAGCCGGATGGAACGGGGGGATGCTGCGTGTCGTGCCGGCGTACCGACTGCTGGCGGAGCCGGACTTCGCTGAAGCGGTGCGCGAGTACAGCGGCCTCCCCGCCCAGGTGCGGCCTGCAGATCTCGACACGCTGCTGGTGGACGAGCCGGACCCCCGCCTGTCCTGCTCCTACCTCCTGGACCCCCAGGCACAGGTGGTGCCCTACCAGGAGGAGGGCGGAGCGCTGGACCAGCTGGAGGACTGGTGCCTCGGTCCGGCGCCGGTCGACCTCGCCGTGGTCACCGGTTCCGGTGGCACCGGCAAGAACCGACTGGCCACCGAGCTGGCCCGGCATCTGGCTGGCAAGGGTGACTATGACGGCCTGCCGTGGGTGGCCGGCTTCCTTGCCGCGAAGCCCCGCCGAACAAGACCCGGCCAGCGGATTCTGGGCGACTGCTCCCACCCGCTCCTGCTCGTGGTCGACTACGCCGAGGCACGCGCCGAGCAGTTGGAGGGGCTCCTGGATGTGCTGGCCGCGCCTCGGCAGGGTGCGAAGGTGCGGGTCCTTCTGCTTGCCCGCGGGAACGCCCGCAAGTGGGAGGAACTGATCGCGAAGTGGTGGGATCGGGTGGGCACCGCAACCCACCTGCCCGGCTTCGGCCCGTCAGTCCACCTTGAAGCCGAGGACGCCTTGCCGGACGGCCAGGTTGTTGCTGCTGCCCAGGCACGTGACGCCTTCACCGACCGGCTCCACCTGCTCGCCGACCTCGGCCTCGGACAGCTGCCGAACGACCCGCCCGCAGCACCAGGTCGCCACTACAGCCCCGAGACCGTGGGAGGGACCACCACGGTCATGGCGGTCCACGTTGCGGCCTTGGCGCAGGTCCTGGTCGAGCATTACCCCGACCTGGCCCGCCTGGACGACCCTGTGAAAGTTCTGGTGCGCCGCGAAGAGGTGTACTGGGAGATGGTCGCCGACACCCACCTGTCCGAGGACGAGTTCGACATCGAGTTGATACGCGCGATGGTTGCCGCGCAGAGCCTGGCCGGCGCGACATCGCGAGGCGAGGCCCGTTGCGTGGTCGATACCTGCATCCGCGCCCACTACGAGGGTACTGACGCACCGCTGCCGTCGGCGGCGCAGCGCAAACGGTGGGAGCAGGCTCTGGCTGAGCTGTATCCCCCGCTGGACGGAGCTCGGTGGGGGGACATCGGGCCCATGATCCTTAGCCGGGAGGTAGTCGCCGCCGCTGACCTGGACAACGACATGCTGCTGCCCAGCCTGCTGGTCGAGCCCGACCTGGCACCGCGTCAACGCGAACGGACCCTGCTCTTCGTCGCCGCTGCTGGCGAGAGCCACCCTGCCCTTGTGGAACGAACTGCGTCCGTCGTACTGGCCGACCCCGCCCTGCTGGCCCTGGCCACCGGGCAGGTCAACGCAGCACTCGATGACGACCGGGCGGTGAGATTCCTGGGGCAGTTGGAGAAAGCCGCAGGAGCCCTGACGGACCTGCCCGCCGAGGCGCACAGAGTCCTCGGCCACGCTCTACGCGCGCGGGTTGCGGCCCGGGCCGCAGACGGGCTGCGCGAGCGCCCGCACAGGACACCCGCCGCAGCCGTGGTGCCGGCACAGCCTACGGATGCCCCGTCGCAGGTGCCCGTGCAGGGCTGGCAGGACTCGTTGCTTGATCTTGTGACCCGAATCCGGGTGGCCGCCGTCACCCTGGTCTCGGCCGCCGTGGCGGCCGCTGCCCCGCTGTGGGGTGAGGAGAGCAGGCAACGGCTGCGGGACTTTCTTCTCCGTGCCCAGACCGTAGCGGTCCATGTCCGAACCGAGGGAGCCCGCGCGCTGCGGCGCGCCCAGCAGCGCTGGACCCAGTGGCGACTACGGCGGCGCTCGCGCGTACGGCCGCCCAAGACCGCACGCGGTCGCCACCGATAGACCCGACGACATGGCCCGCCGGCGACCCGGCGGGCCACCCCCGAGTAGACCAGCGCCGTGGCCGGCCAGTCAGGAGGCCTCAGGGCTGCGGGTCATAGTCCAAGAGTTTCAGCAACTTCAGAAGGCGCTTGGTGGCAGCGAGCGGCTCGGTCTTCTGCTCAGGGGCGTCCACGTCCCAATGCGCGAGCTCGTTGCGGTAGTTCTTGACCACGGTGACGCGGTCGACCATTTCCTGCTGGTCGTAGGGCCAGTCCAGATCCGCCCAGCAGGCGGTGTCGGCCAGCAGGGTGGGGTACTGCCCGAGGGTGAGTTCCTCGTTCCGGCTGAGCTTCTTCCTACGGATCCCGGACGCTTCGGGCAGGTGATCGGGCTCGATGCTGCGGGTCAGCCGGCGCAGTCGGCGTTCTGCCTCACCGAGCAGGATGAACGGCTCGACGCGGAGCCTGAGCTGCTCGGCGAGGTCGGAAGCGGTCAGGATGCCGATGACGAGGTTGTACCTGTCCGTGACGATCAGGAATCCGTGCTGCCGGATGTCGCCGATGCGGACCAGGAGCTCTTCCTGTTCATGGGCGGTGTGCGGGTGGGGGTCGATGGCGGCCGCGACGGTGGGCTCGCGCTTTGCCAGTTGGGCGCGGGCAATGCTCTCCCAGGTGATGACCCCGCGCAGCACATTGTTGTGGTTGACGACCGGGAGCTGGGAGAAATCGTTCTCGACCATGCAGCTCAGAGCGGCGCTCAGCGGCGCGTCGTAGCTGACGGTGGACACGTTCCGAACGATGGGGAGCAGGCTGCCGATGCGCCAATGGCGCCCCAGGTCCACCCCGGCCCCATTGCTGCCGGACTGATCCGTGTCCTGCGCTGCAGGGGTACCGGCCGGAGTCTGGGTGGCGTCCGTGGCTGAGACGGTGACCAGGCCGTCGAGTGGGACCTCGGTGAAATGCGGGGTGCTGCGCAGACCGCGGTCGGCCAGTTCGGCGTCGACGATGTCGATGACGTCGCTGGTGCGGCGCTGCCAGCCCCACAGGCCGATCAGTGCGCGGGCGGTGAGCTGCCGAGTGCCCGCCTGTTCGACCTCCTGTGCCAGGGCATCGGCATCGGCTGGCGGTTCGATGTCGCCGTCGTAGCCTGGGTCGATGCCCGTCCTCGCCAGCTCCTGGACCCTTAGCGCGGCATTGCGCCTGCTCAGTTCACTGACGGTCAAGAAGGCGCCCATGCTGTCGCGCAGGTCCCCGGCGATCGCGGAGCGCATGACGTCCTTGCGTCGCCAGCTCACGGGTCGCATGTGGCGAAGACCCGGCTCTGCGTCGGCTCGGTACTCGTAGGGGCCGGTCAGCTCGCCGACTGCGACGAAAGGCTGGAACTTGCGCGGCATGACGACGTAGTCGCCGGCGCTCATCCCCTCCTTGAACCGCCACAACTGGTGCTTCCAGTTGTTGAGGGTGGGGGCGGCCACGTCGGGGTAGGTGGCGTTGAGCACACCTGTGAGCTCCTCGATCGATCGGCAGGTGCTGAGATCCGTCTCGATCTCCTCCCAACCGGCGGCGACCAGGTTCTCGTCGAGGGCATGTTGCTCCCGCTCTCCTTCGGAGCCAGCCCGCACTACCCATGCCCGTGTCACAGACTCCCCCGTCCCTTGACCAACCACGGTCCGACCAGGCTCCGTGAATGGGCATGACTTTACCTGTCGGCACCGCATCGGGCAGGGGTCCACGCTGCCCGATGCGGAGCCGAGACTGACGTCAGCGTTCGGATCGGCGATCCTTGTCCGAGGAGGCGCTCTGCTCCGCGCCCGCGGGCGTACCCGGCGCGGGGATCTTCCAGTGGACGTGTTCGGTGGGCCACAGGACGACCCCGAGTGCGCCTTCCAGGTCGATCAGGGTGAGCATGTCCGGCCACACCTCGCCCCGGAGCACGTTGGTGATCGCCTGGCGATTGACGCACGCATGCTTTTCAATCGCACAGAATACCTTCGCATCACCCCACCCGAGACCGACGCCGGACGGCGTCTCCTCGGATTCCGGCACCGCAGGCAGGTGGATTTCACACACGATTGCACACACATCCCAGTGCGTTGAGCCCGTTCTCCAACGAGTCGCACCCGGCGCGGGATGGGTCTTCGACCGCACCGAGGACACCGAGCGCACCCAGGCCTTCGTCAAGCGCTGCGCCCCGTTCGTCGCCAAGATGGTCGCCCTCTCCCGCTACCGGGTCTTCCGCCCGCTGGTCCGCGACGCGGTCGACATGATCCAGGAATTCGTCCTGCCCACCATCGGCAAGGCCACACCCACCAAGGCGACCGCAGCGGTCGCGCCCGAGAGCACGACCTGGACGACCAAGCGCAAGCGGCGGAACGAAGCCTGATCCACGGGCTCGCTCCGCGCCGATGCGTCGGCCTACGAAGCCGATTTCGGCCAGGACGCCAAGGGCCTCGTCATCGTGGTCACCATCGGGGACCCGGACGCCGGCGTTGCCTGCACCTACCGCGAGGCAACGGCGAAGTGACGCCGGGGACGGCTGCGGCGGTCGCCCTCGGCACGCTGCCCCTGGCCGTAGCCATCACCGCGGCAGTCTTCCACGCCCGCAGCGGCACCGCAGTCGGCGGTGGGCGAACGAAAGGGGAAATGGCCCGCGGGGACTCAACCCGAATCCACCGATGAATGACCTGTCCGAGGCCTGGACATAACGACGCGGATGCCCTCTGACCTGGGACGATGGGACTTCCTACAGAACCAAGTCGCCAGAACGAGAGAACATCCGCGAGATGCAATCCTGCCATGCCGCCACAGCGGTTTCCGCCGTCTTCGACGAGCCGAACCTGATCGCCGATGCCGGGCTGCTGTCGCTGGTCCGGCTGGCCGAGCGGGCCGGCCTGCGGCAACTGGCCGCGTCCGCGCTCCGCATCGAGGGCGCCGACAACAGCGGCGGAGCCAACCCGGCCGCCAAAGTGATGTCGCTGATCAGCGCGATGTGCGCGGGCGCGGACAGCATCGACGACGCGGCGCGGCTGCGGCACGGCGCGATGGACCGCGCCTTCACCTCGGTCCGCGCGCCCTCCACCCTGGGCACCTTCCTGCGCTCCTTCACCCACGGCCACAACCGCCAGCTCCACCGCGTTCACCGCGACTTCCTGGCCCGACTGGCCCGCAGCACCCCACTGCTGCCCGGCGCCGACACACTGATGTTCATCGACATCGACCCCACCCACCGCCGCGTGTACGGCCACGCCAAGCAGGGCGCGCAGGTCGGCCGCCTCAAGGGCCAGCGCACCCTGCACCCGATCCTGGCCACCCTGTCCACCCCGATCGCCCGGCCCGTGATCGGCGCGGTCCGCCTGCGCCGCGGCAAGGCCGCCGACGTCCGCGGAGCCGAGAGCTTCGTGAGCGAGGCCCTGGCCATAGCGAAGGAGACCGGCGGCACCGGGATCCGCCTGGTCCGCGCGGACAGCAAGTTCTACACCGCCGACGTGGTCGCCGCCTGCCGCCGGGCCGGCGCCCGATTCTCCCTGACCACCGGCATGAACCCCTCCATCGCGGGCGCGATCTCCCGCATCCCGCAGGAGTCCTGGACGGCGATCCGCTACCCGGACGCCTTCGTCGACCCCGACACCGGCGAGATGGTCTCCGACGCCGAGGTCGCCGAGATCCCCTACACCGCCTTCACCGGCCGAAGGAAGTCCGAGCACGTCACCGCCCGGCTGATCGTGCGCCGGGTCCGCCGATTGAACGCCGAAGTGGCCCAGGGTCAGGGCGAGTTGTTCACCGCCTGGCGTTACCACCCCGTCTTCACCGACAGCTCCTTCGCGGTGCTGCAGGCGGAACTGCACCACCGGCAGCACGCCGTGGTGGAGCAGGTGATCGCGGACGGGAAGTCCGGGCCTCTGGCCCACCTGCCGTCCGGGAACTTCCAGGCCAACGCCGCGTGGCTGACCCTGTGGGCGATGTCGCACAACCTGCTGCGGGCCGCCGGTGCGCTGACCTCGGTCTTCCACGCCAAGGCCACCACAGCGACCCTGCGCGCCCACCTGGTCCACGTCCCGGCCCGGCTCGCGCGCACCGCGCGCACCAAATTGACGGTGCATCTGCCCGAGCACTGGCCCTGGCGCGACGCCTTCACCGCCCTGTTCGAGGCCGTCCACTCCCCACCGCCGCGCCCGGCGGCCTGACCGCCACAAGATCCCGCACCGCGACGGCCCGACGGCCACCGGCGACAGCGCCACCAACCGCTCCCGACCCCGCACAACCCCTCGGACAGGCCGCGACCCGCGCACGGCGGCTACCGCACACCCTCAACCTGTTGCCCCCAGCGGCCGACCGTCCACGGGCAGGAGAGCAACCCCGAAATGATCAGCCGGTGGATTCGGGCTCAAGGGGTGAGGATTTCGCACTCCTTGATGACCAGCACTGTTCCGTCCTCGCTGAAGACCCGACATTCTCCCCTGACGGTGACGGTGACGCCCAGGGGGACGCTTCGCACAATCCGGAATGATTCCTTGATCCGCTGGTCGAACGGCAGCACGAAGATGGCCAGGTAGGTGCCTCCGGGGACGTCTGACACCTCCACCACCGGCGTACCGTACTGGCTTTTGCCCGTTCGGACCGAGATTCCCTCGAGAGTGAGGTATTTCCCGTAGTAGGCACGCTCAGCGGCGGCGCGGTCCGCGGTGAATTCGTTGTGGAGGTCCCGAATTTTCATTGGTTGCCGCCTTCTCTGGTGTCGCTTGGTCCAGGTGAATGGGTGGGCGCGGTGGTTCCGGCCGTCAGTGCAGGTGCTGAGCCTGGCATGGCCGGGCGTTGTGGCGCTCGGTGTCGCGCAGTGTCGAGGAACTGTTCAGGCGGTGCGGGCCAGTGCGGCGGTGATGAAGCCGGCGGCGCGGGACAGGGCCGCGCCGGCCTCGTCCAGCAGGCCCTCGAAGCCCTGGAAGACATGGGGGACGTCGGCGGTGACGTCGAGCTGGACGTCCACCCCGGCCGCGGCCGCCCGGACCGCCAGCCGGGTGGAGTCGTCCAGCAGGACCTCGTTGGAGCCGGCCTGGAGCAGCAGCGGGGGCAGCCCGGTCAGGTCGGCGTGCAGGGCCGGGCTCAGCAGCGGCTGTTCGGGGTCCTGTCCGGCCAGGTAGTGGCCGAAGACGGCGGTCAGTTCGGCGTGGTTCAGGATCGGGTCGGCGTCGTGTTTGGTGGTCATGCTCTCGCCCGAGCGGGTGGTGTCCAGGGCGGCGGAGAAGGTGACCGCGGCGGCCGGCAACGGCAGTCCGGCCTCGCGGGCGGTGAGCAGGGTGGTGATGCTGATGCCGCCGCCGGCCGACTCCCCGGCCAGGACGATCTGCTCGGCCGGGACGCCCTGGTCCAGCAGGTCGCGGTAGGCGGCGAGGCCGTCCTCGACGGCAGCGGGGAAGGGGTCCTCCGGGGCGAGCCGGTAGTCCACCGAGATGGCGCGGACGCCGGTGCGGCGCACCAGCGCGGCGGTGAGCCGCAGGCCCGTGGCGGGTGAGCCGAAGACCCAGCATCCGCCGTGGAAGAAGAGGATCGTCCCGGTGGCGGGGCCGCCCTCGGGCTCGACGGTCAGGGCGGGACGCCCGCCGAGGACGGAGGGGGTGACCGTCACCCCGGTCGGAGCCGGGCCCGAGGTCATCCGGATCTCGAAGTCCTTGCGCAGTTGCTCCGGCGGGCGGGTGTGGTCGAACGGGGCCTGCCGCATCAGGGCGTCCACTGTCGCGCGTTGTGCCTTGCTCATGCGATCCTCCAGGTGACGCGTAGTTCTTCACTAGGAACTATATTCCTAGGAATAACATTCCCGCGAATCTGGAGCAGAGTGTGACCGACCTCACGCAGGTGTTCATGGACCTCATCCGCTACGAGACCAGGCTCTACAACGCGCTGGGCGAACGACTGCGCGCCGAGCACGGTCTGACGCTGGGCCAGTACGAGTTCCTGCGCATCATCGACACCCGGGACGACTGCCGGGTCAACGACCTGGCCGAGGAGGCCGCGATCACGGTCGGGGCGACCAGCAAGGGGGTGGACCGCCTGGAGGCCGCAGGATGGGTGGTCCGGCGCCCCAACCCCAGCAACCGCCGCTCGTCCCTGCTGGAGCTGACCCCCGACGGCAGCCGACTGCTGACCGCCGCCACGCCCACGTTCGAGGACGGGCTGCGCTGCTGGCTCGCCGATCCGTTGACGGCCGACTCGCTGGAGCGGCTGGCGTCCACCCTCGCCCTGCTGCGCGGGACGCTGGAGGACGCCTCGACGGGAACGCCCGTCGGCTAGGAGCGCGATGGCTCGGGGCCGGAACGCGGGCCGGAATGCGGGCCGGAATACGGGCCGGACCGCGGGCCGGAACTCGCGCGCACAGCGAGCGGCCGGGCCGCCGGCAGAGCGGCGATGGCCGCCTCCGCGGTCCTGCGCTCCATCGGACGGAACCGTTCCGACGGGTGCACCGAGGCGGTCACCGTCGAGGTGGCGGCCTCCCGGCCGCCCTGCACGAACCGGGTCTCCAGGTCGAGCCGCATCCGGTTCACGTCGGCGGTGTCCGAGCGGTGCGCGGTCATCTGCATCCGCAGGGGGAGCGGGAACACCGGCCGGTGGAACCGGGTGTCGAGCTTGGTCAGCAGGAACGAGAAGGTCCAGTCGGGCCACGGGCGCAGGTATTCGAGCTCGCACACCGCCAGGAGCAGCTGGCGTGCGGCCTCGACCAGGACCATGCCCTGCAGGTGCGGGCCGGACTGGTGGTCCAGGACCAGCTCGTTGTCGTTGTGGAGGCGCAGCGAGGCCTCGAACGTGTGCGCGCCGTCGTGGACGAGGTCGGCGAGCAGGACGTTGCGGGCGTCGCGCTTGTGCACGGCGTCCGGCGGAACCGGAGCCGGCAGGTCGCGCGGGTCCAGGAGCAGCCGGTCGCCCAGGCCGCGGCGCTCGACGGCCTCGCCGACGGTGGCGACCGCGGCCTCGTCCAGGCCCTGCCCGAGGTGGATCTGGATCGGCTCGGCGAGGCCGTCCCAGGCGCCGTGGCCCACGGCCTCGGCGAGGCCGTGGGCGCTCGTCCCGAGCCCGGCGGCGATGAAGTACTCGAAGCGGTCCCCGACCAGGACGATCGGTGTGCTGGCGGATGACGGCATCCCACTCATGGCTACTCGGTTCCTCTCGTCGGCCCTGGAGACCACGGGCATCCGGACGCCGCCTCGGCGCGATCTCCAGCCCGATCTCCAGCGCGGTTCCCGGCAGGGTGCGCGGCGGTCGGCTGCGCGGCGCCGGGCCATCCCGCGCCGGGCCACCCCCCGCCGTCCCAGCGCACCGGCAGCGCGAGCGGCCCGCGGATGAACTGGCCCGTGGTCCAACGGACTTGGTCTTCGGGTACGGCCAGGCGCAGCACCGGGAACTCCGCCAGCAGAGCGGTCATCCCGAGGTCCAGCTGCAGCCGGGCCAGCGGCGCGCCCAGGCAGTAGTGGCGGCCGTGGCCGAAGGCGACGTGCGGGTTGTCCTTGCGCTCGGGGTCGAAGCGGTCGGGGTCGGCGAAGACCGCGGCGTCCTGGTTGGCGGCGGCGGTCAGCGGGACCACCACCTCTCCGGCCGGGATGAGCACGTCGCCGAGCCGCACGTCCTCCAGCGCCACGTGCGCCGCGCCGCCGGTCCCGATGAGCGAGCTCCAGCGCAGCACCTCCTCCAGCGCGGGCGTCAGCGCCTCCGGCTGCTCGCGCAGGCGCGCGGTCAGAGCCGGGTCGCGCAGCACCGTCAGCACCGCCATCGCCAGCTGCCGCGAGGTGGTGTCGAATCCGGCCATCAGCAGTCCGGACCCGAAGACCGCGACCTCTTCACGGCTGAGGCGGTCGGAGCCCTTGCCGGTGAGCAGCCGGGTGATCAGGTCGTCGTGGGGCCGGCCCGCGGCGGCCTCGTTGAGGCGTCGTGAGACCAGGGCCGTGAAGTAGCCGTGCATCTCGGCGTGCGCGGCGGCCACCTCGTCGGGGGTGTGGAGACCGAACGACATCATCACGGCCATGGCCGGGCGCAGTCGGAGGGCGTCGTCGTACGGCAGGCCGAGCTGTTCGGTGCTGGTGCGCAGCGCGAACGGGACGGTGAACTCCTCGACCAGGTCGGCCGGTTGCGGCAGGGTGCGCAGCCGCGCGGCGCAGTCGGCGGCGAGTCGGCGCAGCCGCGGCTCCGTCTCGCGGGCCCGCCGGGCGGTGAACTCGGCGGCCACGGCCTGCCGGCGACGGCTGTGCACCGGGGGGTCGCTGGTGGCCAGCGCGAGGGAGCCGCTGGAGCGGGCGAACATCGGCCGGCCGGCGAACGAGGCGCGGCTGAACCGGTCGTCCGACAGCACGGCCCGCACCTCGGCGTACCGGCTGACCAGCAGGGCCGACGCGCCGTTGGACAGGACCACCCTGGGCAGCCCCGGCTCGGCGGTGAGCTCGGCGAACCGCGCGGGCGGTCGCGCGCTGGGCGGATGCGGGAACGGGAATTCCGGAAGCTCGTCGGTCATGGGGTACGGCCTTCCAGGAGGTCGACCACGAGGAACGCGGTGAAGGCGGCGAGGAGGTAGAAGCCAGAGTCGGCCGGAGGCCAGCGCTCGGCGCCGCCGCGGAAGAAGCGCAGCGCGCCGCGCACCGGCAGCACGGCCGGGACGACGACGAGCCACCCGGCCTCGGCGCCCGGGTTCCAGGGCCGGGTCAGCGCCAACGCGAGGACGGTCGCCACGGCGGCGGCGGCCAGTGCGGCGCGCGCCGTCGCCGCCACGCCGAACACGGCCACATAGGTCCGCTCGCCCGGCTTCGGCGCACGGGTGGTCTTGCGTGCGAGTTCGAGGTGCGTGAAGATCGCCAGCATCGTGGCCAGCGGCAGCAGCGCGGAGGGGCCGGCCGACCGGTGGGTGTCGTGCAGCAGCGCGGCGTACAGGTAGCCGCCGAGCAGCAGCTGCACCGGCAGACCGGTCAGGGCGCTGAGGACGATCGCGTCGCCGGAGGGCCAGTGCGCCAGTCGGTCGGCGGCCAGCAGGGCGAGCAGATAGAGGAGGGCGGCGGCCGCACCGGTCCAGGCGATGCCGCGCGGGAGGTTCAGCCCCAGCACGACGACGGCCCCGACGGTGATGAGCACGCCGACGTCGCGGACGGCGACCGCGCCGGAGGCCAGCGGTCGCCGCGGGTTGTGCTCGCGGTCGTAGTCCAGGTCGCGCAGGTCGTCGACGGCGCGGACCAGCAGCAGCAGCACCGTGAACGACGCCAGCGTGGCGAGGGTGGCCCAGCCGGGCCGCCAGGTTCCCTGACCGTGCTCGCCGGGCCGGGCCAGCGCGAACATGGCCGTCCCGCCGAGCGCCCAGGCCAGGGCGTAGGGCAGGTAGAGCGCCGGTGGGAAGCTGCCCCGCAGGTAGCGGCGCAGCCGGACCGTCACGGTGCGCTGTCCTCGGCCGGGACCGCCAGGATGCGTACGGTGCCGGCCCCGCCGTCCAGTTCGACCTCGGCGCCGTCCGGTATTCGGGTGGTGGCGTCCGCGACCGCGACCACGGTCGGTATCCCGAGGAGTCGGCCGGTGACGGCGGTGTGGGACAGCAGCGTCCCGCGTTCGACCACCAGGCCCCGGGCCGCGGTCATCAGGAACAGCCAGCCGGGGTCGGTCTCCCTGGCTATCAGGATCGCGTCCCGGCAGGTGTCGGCGGGAACGTTCGGGTCCAGGACCACGCGGGTCCGCGCCCGGACGATGCCCGCGCTCGACGCCAGGCCGCGCAGCACGTCCGGATCGTCCGGATCGCCCGGGGTGCCGCCGTCGCCGGGATGCGTGGCCGCCGCCGGCCGGGCCGGGTCCAGCGGCCGCCCGGCCAGGCTCACCAGTTGCGAGGGCGGCGCGGGCAGCGTCTCCCAGCGCTCGCGGTCGGCACGGCGCAGAGCCGCGGGCGCGCGCAGGTCGCCGCCGGGGAACGTGCCGTCGAACGCGCCGAGGACCTCCTCCACGGTCAGGTCCAGGACGTCGCGCGGATCGTCGAGCTGTCCGGCGCCCGCCAGCAGCACCCCCAGCCGCAGCAGCACCCGCCGGGACAGGCCGAACAGTTCGGTGCGGCAGAGCCGTGCGTCCTCGCGCGCCTTGACGTGTGCGCGCATCCGGGAGGCGAGGGCGCGGATGACCGCGCGTCGCAGGGGGTTGCGGCAGCTCTCGCGCAGTTCGCGTTCGCCGTCCGCGCGGATCTTCCGCTCGTCGGCGCGGCTGGCCTCGGCGCCCGCGGCCTGCCGCAGCTGCGGGCGCAACATGTCGAGCAGCATCTCCGGCCGCTGGCGCGGGGTGAGCTGTTCCAGCTTCAGGTCGCCGACGGCCCGATCGCCGAACAGGCGCAGCTGGCGCCGGGCTGCTTCGGCGATGTCGGGCCCGTGGACGCCGTCGACGAGCTCCCGCCACACGGCGGCGCCCTCGGCGGCGGTCGCGGCGTTCAGGATCCGGTCGCGGGCGTCGGGCCGCGCGCGGAGCAGGTCGGACAGCTCCAGCGCGCCGCGGAGCCCGGCCAGGGTGCGGTTCTCCGGCCCGCCCGCCAGCAACGCGCCGAACAGGGCCCGGTGCCGGGCGCCGGTCCAACGGCGCAGCGAGCTCTCGTAGCCTGCCGCGGGGAGGATGCCCAGGACCGTGTTGGTGAGCGTGACGCCCCACTGCGTGCCGACCTCGGCCCACAGCCGGCGGTAGAACGCGACCAGGGCCTCGGCGTCCAGCGATTCGAGGTCGCCCGCGTCCGCGGCGGTCCGGTCCCAGCGGGCGAGGAACTCCCGTACCTGACGGAAGTGCCGGGCGCTGCGGAGCAGGGTGCCGGGCGCCGTGCGCAGGGCCCGGCGGCGCCAGCCGGGGGACAGGTCCGTCCCCGGCTCGGGGCGCAGGCCCATCGAGTGCTCCCACCAGCCCCGGACGAACTCGAACTCGGGCATCATCCCGTGCAGCGCGTACCAGGCGTCGAGCCGGTAGTAGACCCGGCCTTCGCGCAGGCCGACCATGCGCTCCAGATGCTGCGCGTTCTCCCGCAGACGCTCCTCGGGAACGCCCATCCGGCGGTAGAGGTCGGTGAAGGCGGTCCGGTAGAAGTCGCGCGCCAGCGAGTACGTCAGCGCGCAGGAGACCCCCGGATAGCTCTCGGTGATGTTGTGGTTGCTCCACAGCACCTGGGCCGGGAGCTGCGCGAGCGGCCGGGACTGCACGATCCGGAGTTCTCCGTCGGCGGTGAGGGCCCCTTCGATGTCCTGCGGGCAGCCGAAGAACTCCTCGATCCTGCGGGCGGTCCCGACCACCAGCGCCAGCGCGTGTTCGCTCAGGACCGGCTGCTCGGCCAGCTCCGCGGGGACCTCGCAGGGCGTCGGTCCGGCCGGGCCGCCCGGTTCCGGCGCCCCGACCATACGGCGCTTGACCGCGATCTCCTGCCGCACCGTGCCGGTGGCCCGCTCGGCGAAGTAGTGGTCGACGTCGGCGCGTTCCTGGACGACGCCCTCGCCGATGCCGTAGGCGGCCGCCACGACCACCCGGTCGGCGCCGTCGCGCGGGTCGCGGGTGAACGCGACGAACGAGCCGGCGCCGAGCACCATCTGCTGGACGCCCACCGCGACCCGGGCCGCACCCGGATCGGTGCCGCGCCGCAGCCGGTAGAGGACCCCTTCGGCGTTGTAGGCCGAGGCCCAGCATTCGACGATCCGCCGGAGCAGGTCGGCGCGCGGTACGTACAGGAAGCTGTCGCTCAGTCCGGCGAACGGGTCGGCCGCGCTGTCCTCGCCCTGCTGGCCCCGGCCCGGCACGACGCACGCGCGCACGGCGGCAAGCCCGTCGGGGCCGATGACCTCGTCGAACGCGAGCCGGACGGCGCGGGCGAGGTCGTCGTCCACCTCGACCGACAGCACCGCGGCGCGCGCCTGCTCGCTCCAGCGCCGCACGGCCTCCGGGTCGGCGGCGGTCGGCGGCGCGGCCAGGCCCGCCAGCACCGGCGCGAGCGCCCGGTCGAAGGCGGCGGCGGGCACCGCGAACAGGTCGGGCACGGCGAACCCGGCGGCGCGCAGTTCGGCCAGCCGGGAGAACTTGTGGCCCGCTGCGGTCGGATCGAGCAGTTGCTTCTCGCGGAGCAGACCGGGAACCGGTTCGCCGACCGGGCCCTGACGTTCCGCCAGGCCGCCGCTCGGGGCCTCGACGGCCGCCGTCATCGGCCCGGTCCCGCGGCCGCCGTCGCGGTCTCCGACTGCCAGCCGTCCACGTGCAGTACCTCCTCCAGCGGACGCCGCCGACCGGGCCCGAAGGTCCGCCGGAGCGTGTAAGCGGTCGGGATGAGCGGTCCCTGGTGGACGTGTTCGGGCAGGCCCAGCAGCTCGGCCAGCTCGGCCTCCAGGCCGAGGTGGACCGTGGTGAGGGTGGTCCCCAGGCCCCGGCTGCGGGCGGCCAGCGCATAGCTCCACGCGGCCGGGAGCAGCGAGGTCCAGAGGCCGGCCTGGTTGCCCTCCGGGAGCGGCTCGCCGGTCTGGAGACAGGGCAGGACCAGCACCGGCACCCGGTGCAGTCGTTCGGCGAGGTCGCTCGCGTCGCGGAGGACGCCGTTCTGCGGAGCCGTCGGGCCGTGCCTCGCGCGGAAGGCACGCCGGTAGATCTCGGCGACCTGCGCGCGGCGGTGCGGATCAGTGATCAGGATCCAGCGCCAGTCCTGCCGGTTGGCGCCGTTGGGCGCCTGGAGCGAGAGGCGGATGCAGTCCTCGACGACAGCCCGGGGGACGGGACGTTCCAGGTCCAGGCCGCGCCGGACCGACCGCGTGGTGTTCAGCAGTCGGTCGCAGACGTCGGCGTCCAGCCCGGGTATCCCCGCCGGGAGGGTCACCACACTCCCGGCACGAGGCGGGCGTGCTGCGCCGCGTAGGTGCTGTAGGCCGGGAGTACCAGCAGCGTGCGCTCCTCGACCCGGATGCGCCAGGACAGCACGCAGGCCAGCCCGGTCAGCAGCACCAGCGCCGGCCAGTTGAAGAAGAACACGATCAGGCCCGCGTGCCCCAGCAGCATGCCCGCGTAGGCCGGGTGCCGGATCAGGCGGTAGGGGCCGGTGGAGACGATCGCGTGCGCGTCGTGGCGGATCACGTGATGGGAGTAGAAGCGCCCCAGCGTCCTGATGGCCACCAGGCGCAGCGTCACGCCGCCCGCGAACACCGCGACCGCGGCGGTCTCGCGCAGCACCGTCTCGGCGCCCAGCGGCACGATGAACAGGGCCGCGGCGACGGTCGCGAACCGGGTGAGGCCGTAGACGACGAGCGTGGACACCTCGCGCGGCGGGGCGCTCGGCCGGCCCAGGCTGACCGGTGCCTCGGCCAGCAGCCACAGCAGGTTGAGGCCGATGAACGCCAGCGCGAATATGCGTCCTGGCTGGTCGTGGCGGCTCCAGACGATTGCCAATCCGACGGTGTTCACCACCAGACCAATAGCGAACAGTGCGGGTGTGATCGTCTGTCGCCAGACTAATTGCCGGTCCGTGTCGGCCACCGGTATTCCCCTCCCCCTGGTCGTGCCGGATCCCGTGCCGAAACACGGCGGTCACAAATGAATGGCACAACTACCTTCAGCACCATGCGAGTTCCATGTGCTCGGCTGGCACAAGTTAGCGTCTCAGCATCCTGATTGTCGACTGTGGAGGGCACCATGACAGCGAATGCACCCCTGTGGAGTTCGGACGGCGTGCTGCGGCGATTGCGCGGCCTGGGGGAGGAGTTGTCCGTCTCCGACGGTCCCGGCGCAGCCGCCGACCGGGCGATGGGACGGGCCCTGACCGGCTTCCTGGACCGGATCGCCGGGCGCGGCTCGGGGCCGGCCGTGGACGGCATCGTCGCGCTGCCGTTCCTGGTGCACGGGACGCACTCCGGCGACCCGGCCGCGGCCGAACCCGCGGCGATGGCGCATGTGCTGTGGTGGGTCTCGGCACGCTACCTGGACGACCTGTCCGACGCCGAACCCCGGCCGTCGGCCGTCGGTGCGGACGGCACGGACGGTGCGGACCGGGAGCTGCTCGCCGTGGTCGGGATCGCCTGCCACCTGTCGGCCGAGGTGCTGGACGAGGCCTGCCGCGACGACCCGGAGATGGCGCTGCGGCTGCGTCAGGAGCTCTCGCGCTGCTGGCACCGGGCGATAGCCGGGCAGCTCACCGACCTCACGACGACCGCGGCGACGGCGACCGCCGAAGAGGTCACGGCCGGCTACCGGGGCAAGACCGGTGCCCCGTACGGGATGGCCGCGGCGATGGGCGCGGTGCTGGCCGGGTGCGATGCGGCGCAGGTGGACGCCTGGCGCGACTTCGGCGTGCGCTTCGGGGTGCTGCGGCAGATGGTCAACGACCAGCGGGACATCTCCTCGGGGCGGTACGAGGACCTGCGCAACGGCACGGCCACCTCTATGGTGGTGCAGTACCTGGAGTCGCTGTCCGAGCCGGAGCGCGCGGTGGCGGAGAAGCTGCTGGCCGGGTGCGCGGACTCCGCGGCGGCCCGGGACGAGTTCGCGGCGCGACTGACCGAGCCGAGCCGCCTGCGGGCCTACGCGGCGACGGCCGGGCCGCTGATCGACGGGCTGCACGCGAGTGTCGAGGAGGCCGGGGGAGTGGGCGGGTACGTCGCCGGGCTGCACGGGCTGGTCGAGCAGACGGTGCACCTGTACCCGGACTTCCTGCTGGGCGCCCGGGACTGACCTGCAGGGCCGACGTTGCGGCGGCCCCGGGGCGCCGGGGGTGCGCGTGAATATCCACCACCTGGGCGGGCACCGGTGGAATGAGTCCCTCAATATTGCGTGATAAATGCCGCTCGGGTCGCCGACCGCCTTTACTTGAAGAGACGCAGCCGCTCGTTCCGAAAGCGATCACCCTTTGCAGGCGATCGAGAAGAGCGCATGGCTGCGGCCACGGCCGACCCGCTCGCCAACATTGGCAGTGAGGACGCACACGGTTCGCGTCCTAACACGAGAAATGGACCAGTTAGTGACCACCAATCGCACCCTCGTCATTGTTGCCCACCCGAACCTCACGGAATCCCGCGCCAACGCCGCCCGGATCGCCGAGATCAAGGACTTGGAAAACGCCACCGTCCACGACCTCTACGAGGCCTACCCCGATTTCAACATCGATGTCGCCCGCGAGCAGCAGCTGCTGCGCGAGCACGACACCGTCGTTCTCCAGTTCCCGGTCTTCTGGTACAACGTGACCCCGATGGTCAAGGCCTGGTTCGACGCGGTCCTGGTTCCCGGTTTCGCCTTCACCTTCGACGGTTCCGCCTCCGAACTGCGCGGCAAGAAGGCTTGGCTGGCCATCACGGCCGGCACCACCCTGGAGACCTACACCGCGGAGGGCCTCGCCCGACGGACCCTCGAGGAGTACCTCGCCCCGGTCGCCCAGACGCTGGCGTTCTGCCAGCTCGACTACCAGGGTTTTCACGCCGTCTACGGCGTGATGTTCGACCCGTCGGACGAGGACCTCGCCCTGGACGCCAAGGAATACCGCAGGCTCATCTCGGCCGGTGAGAAGCCGGTCGGCTGACCTCGGGCATTCGTGGACCTCGATTATTCGTGAATTCCTCGAATTTTCACGAATAATCAAGGTCCACTCCGGGGCCGAGCCCCGGGCCGCGCGTTCCCGCACGGCACCGCCGCTTCCTTCGCTGAACTCGACGAGAGTTCAGCGAAGGAAGCGGCGGCTCAGGCTCTGATACCTCGAGCCCGTCCTTCCGACTCCCACCAGCGCGGCGCAGAGTGGCCACGGCGAACGCCGCAGTGTCCCCGTCGCAGCCCACCGAGACCCGCCCGGCGTCCGCGGCCGGGTCGTAGATCCCTTAGAGGGCAGCGCCTGCTGCGCGCCCTTCTCCGGGAAGTCGTGCGCGCGCAGCTGCTTGCGCCCCGCCCCGGCCGGGCGACGCACGCGCCCCGAGGGCGAAACCCCTGTGGCACCCGCCGCCACACGAATCCCGCTGTGTCCCAGCGCCCGCGCGTCCGCGTCGAATACCAGACGCCGACGTCGCCCATCCGGATGCGGCAGCAACCTGCGAACTTCTCGACCAGCCCCGCCACGAAGAGCAAGAACATGTACACTCGCCCGAGTAGTTCAGGAGCTGGTCGGGGGGCTGGTGCAGTGTCAGCGAACAATGCCGAATCGGTCGGCCTTCACCGCTTGGAATGCCAGGTCGGGCAGGGCGGAGGGGTTCCCGGGCAGCCGCGCGGTGCGGGCCTGGCGCCGGTACTCCGCGGATCAATGCAGCTGTTGACGGACCGCCAGGTCGCTGGGAAACGCGTCCGAGGCCGGCAGGCCGGCGGTACCGAACACGTATTCCTTAAACCACGATTATTGCGACTCCATGCCCGCGCGCCAAATTCGGCAGAGCATGACCGATCACGAGAACTGGCTGACCACCACCATGGAACGCCGTCGCCGACAGCCAAGTTCATCCGAGGTCCTGTTCCATGCTATCCGAGGAAAACTGGTGCCGCAAACCGTGCTGAGTAAACCTTGCTGAGCGCCCCTGGCCCTAGACGGTCAGTGGGCGATTTTTCTGAGCCAACGGTCCCCGTGGTCGATGAATTGGACCACTGTATTATTCACGCCCTGCGTATCGACGGTCGGGCGCCGTTCAGCCGGATCGCCGAGGTTCTGGGCGTCTCCACGCAAACAGTCGCCCGTCGCTACGGGCGGCTGAGCAGCGAGCTTTCGCTTCGCGTCGTCGGGGTGGTGAACCCGCGGCGACCGTCGGGCGGGAAATGGATCCTGAGGCTCACGGCCAGCCCGAACACCGCTCAGAGTGTCGCGCAGAGCCTGGCTCGGCGGGACGACACCACCTGGGTGCGGCTCATGTCCGGGGGAACCGAAATGTGCTTCGTCATGAGCTCCGATGCGCACCACACGCTGCTGTTCCGCGAGATCCCTCGGGTGGCCAACATCATAGAGGTGTCTGCGCACCGCCTGCTGCACACCTATCTGGGCGGCCCCACCGCATGGCAGGGGCACACGGCCGCTCTCACCGACGAGCAGCAGGAACAACTGCGCCGAGCAATCGACTCGTCAGAAGGCGCTGACGAGCCCAAGTTGCGCTCATCCCTGACCCAGGCGGACTGGCAGCTGCTGGCCGCGTTGCAGAACAACGGCCGCATCAGCTACACCGACCTCGCCGCCGAGACCGGCCAGTCCTCCTCGACCATTACCCGCCGGCTCGCTGCGTTGCAGGCCAGCGGCATGCTCACCTTCGACGTCGAGATCAGTGCGGAGGTGTACGGCATCACCACGCAAGCCCTGCTGTGGATGTCGGTCGCCCCCGCGCACCTGAACCAGGTGGCGAGCACCCTGGTCAAACACAGCGAGCTGGCCTTCCTGGCCTCCACCACCGGCCCGACCAACCTGGTGGCCCTCGTCCTGTGCAAGAGTCCCAGCGAACTGCACGACTACCTGGCCCATCGGCTCAGCACGCTGGACTCCATCCGCATGCTCGAAACAAGTCCGGTCCAGAGGACCCTGAAAACCTCCAGTCCGTTCCTGCACAGCACCCCCAGACGCAGCCATTCAGCCTGACGCGAGCCGGGCTTTCCCTGGCTGAACTCCCGTCGAGTCCAGCCGGGGAAAGCCCCTGGCAGTCAGTGGTTGTAGACGAGGTGGGCGATGCGTTCGGCGAGCATGATCGTGGTGAGGTTGGTGACGCTGGAGGGCACGTACGGGATGATCGAGGCGTCCACGACCCGCAGGGCGGCGAGTCCGTGCACGGCTCCGCGGGAGTCGACGACGGCCTGAGGCGAGTCGGCGGCACCCATGGGGGCGGTGGAGGTGGGGTGACCGTAGATGGAGAGGTTGGATTCGATCACCTGCATCAGTTCCCGGTCATCGTCGGGCAGTTCGCGCGGGAACAGGGGCCCGGCGAGGTACGGCGCGAGGGCCGGGTCACGGGCCAGCTCACGGGCGATTCGTACGCCTTCGAGCATGCGTCGGCGGTCGCGCTCGGTGCCGAGGTAGTTGTCGTCGATCAAGGGCTGGGCAAGCGGATCGCGGCTGGCCAGGCGCAGCGTGCCCTGCGCGTCGGGGAGCACGAGAGCCGTGGACAGGGCGAAGACGCCGCCGGGGGGCAGGAACGGAAGCCCGTTGGGATGCACGGCGACGACGTTCAGGTCGAGTTCACCGTCCGCGGCCTCGCTGGAGGCGGTCCACAGCAGCGCGCCGAGGGCCGGAGTCGTCTCCGCCCGCTCGGGGGGGAGCGCATAGATCGTGTGGAAGAAGGGGTGGTCCTGCAGGTGTTGTCCGACGGGTAGGTCGGCGAGGAGTTCGATGCCGAGCGACGCCAGGTCGCCGGCCGGGCCGATGCCGGAGCGCAGCAGGATCGCCGCGCTTCCGTAGGTCCCGGCAGAGAGGATCACCTCGTCGGCATGGTGCACGACCCCGTCGGCGGTGACCACTCCGGTCGCGCTGCCACCGCCGAACAGGACCCGGTCGACGTCGACGGCGCCGTGCACGGTGAGATTCCGGCGAGCGCGCACCTCAGCGGTGAGGTAGACCAGTGCGGTGTTCTGTCGGATCCCATCGAGGACGTTGACCGCGAAGGCTCCGACGCCGTCCTGCTCGGTGCCGTTGAAGTCGGTGATCCGCTTGTGGCCACGGGCGACCGCGGCGTCGATGAAGCCGCGATGCGCGGGGGTCAGCTCGGATTCGCCCAGTTGGCGCACCGGCATCGGCCCGCTTCGCCCGTGGAACTCGTCCTCGCCGGTGGGGGTGTTCTCCAGGGCGCGGAAGTACGGCAGGACGTCGGTGAAGCTCCAGTCGTCGAGCCCGTTCTCGGCCCAGCGGGCGAAGTCGCGGACCCGGGCGCGGAGGGCGGCACCGGCGTTGACGGCGGAACTCCCGCCCATCACCTTGCCGCGCAGAGTGGCGATCTCGGGGCTCAGTCGCCCGCCCCGTGAGGTGTATCCCCAGTCGTGATCGGGATCGGCGATGCGGTTGGCGTCGAGCAGCGCGTCGGGGAACCGGGTGGGGCCGTAGTCCGGCCCTGCCTCGAGCAGCACGACGCGCCGGGCGGGGTTCTCGCTCAGGCGAGCGGCGAGCACTGCGCCGGCCGACCCGCCGCCGACTATCAGGACGTCGGCTGGTTCGACGGAGTGGGACAAGGTATGACCCTTTCGATCTTGTTGGAGTGGGAGCGGGCTGACCGGCACCGGAGGTCAGTTCCGGATGACGCCCTTGTTCCGCATGAGGAAGTCGGCCAGGTAGCCGTCGTGCGGTACCGAGGGATCCATCCAGTGGGTGGGCTGGCTTCCCAGGTACACGTTGCTGATGGTCGGCTCGTCGAGCAGACGGTCGATGAGCTGGGCGTCATGGGTCATCGCGTTGAGCACGAGCGTGTTCTTCAGCGGGCCCGTACCGGCCTCGGGTGTCCACGGCGCGATCCACACGCAAGGGAACGGCAGTTCCACACCTGCCCGCGGATCGGCTGGATCGTCGAGTTGGTGGACGGCAGGCAGCAACGCGGCGCTCCCGTCCCCGAGTTCACCGACGATGCCGTCGCCGCCGAGCCAGGGCCGGGCGCCCGCCGCCTTCTTCAGCAGGTGCGTTTCGATCGCCCTGGCGACCGCGAGCGGCTGTACGGGCAGGACGGCCTTGTCGTCCTCGGGCGGCAAGGGCATCGCGGCGGACAACCGCGCCGCGACAGCCTCGGCGAGCGGAGTCGGGTCGCCCTGCACGAAGACGGCTGTCGTGTTCACGCATCCGGTCCCGCCGTGGCCGCTCACGGATGCCACGATCACGTCCAGGTGGTCGCGCCAGTCCACATCGGCCGTGATCAGGATCTTCGACCGGCCCGGCCCTTGCGGCAGCACCGTCGCGGCCTCGCCGTACTTAAGGGTCACCTCCTCGCCGCCGTAGACCATCCCCAGGTCGGCGCCGCGCAGAACGGCGTCGGCGCCGGCGTGGTCGGTGGGCAGGAGCACCACCTGGTCGTCGGCGAATCCCGCGCTCCGCAGTGCCGACACCAGCCGGTGCGGGGTGAAGGGATCGCGGCTGGACGGGCGGACCGCGACGCGGTAGCCCAGCGCCAGGGCCTCCGGCCAGATGCTGTGGGTGCCGGGATGGTTGCCCGCGGCGTGCACGGCGAACACGTCTCCGCGCCGGGTCCACACCGAACGCCCGGTCCGCGTCAGCGGATCGCGCCAGTTGTCGACCGCCCCCCGTGGGCGCGCGTACTGGACGCTCGCATGAGCCTTCGCCACCCGCTCGGCGACCGTCGTGGTCGCCGTGACGACGGAGGAGATCGGGACTCCACCGACCCTGCTGACGGCGTACTGGTACTCCTCGACGGTCAGGCCGTCGATCGTCGCGGTCGCGAAGAGGGCGGCCGCACGGATCATCGCGTCGGCCCGTTCGTCGGCCGGCATGACGCCGCCCCGGCGCAGCGCCGCCATGGTGCGGTTCACGTACAGCGGCGGCACGAGGCTCAGCTCGGCGAGGGGAGTGCCTGCCACATCGGGGACCGTCTGCCTGTTGCTGGCGCGGAAGGCGCCCTTTGCACCGAGCGCGGGTAGGTCGATCATCAGTAGACCCCTTCGATGACGTCCTCGTCCTCGAACACCGCGACCGTGGAGACGTCGGCGACCGAGTCCCCGACCAGGCCGCTCACCTGCGGAATGCGCGTGACGAGGTCACGTTCCAGGTTGCTGGGCAGTAGGAAGGACTTGCTGACGTGGTTGACCAGCACCCGGCCCCGCTCTCCGTAGGGCACCGGCTCAAGGCTCTTCGAATCGACGACCGAGAAGGTCACGTACGGGGAGAACGAGTCGAAGATGCACGGATCGTCGAGGGAGATCCCGGCACGCTCGCCCGCGACCCCGATGATCATCGTGCTTCCGTACTCGCCGCACAGCGCGACCTCGGGGAACACCTCGGTCTTGAAGATGCGCCGGGAGTCGGCGTCCATCTGCGTGCCTCCCCACCTGATGCACTTCACCCGCTCGTTCACCAGGGCGACCAACTTCTCGTCCCTGGACAGCCGTTCCAGCAGCGGGGGGGTGATGGTGAGCAGGCCGACGTCCTGCGTCCGCAGGACCTCGGCGGCCTGGTCGATGAGGTGCTGGGCGTAGGCGTCGACCTGCCCGAACTGACCCTCGGCGATGAGCCGCTTCACCCAGCGCGGGTCGAGGTCGATGGTGAAGCCGTGGCGGCCGTGCGTGACGGCGTGCTGCCGGAACAGGGCGCCCACGACGTGCGGCCCGGTCGGGATGATTCCCAGCCAGTTCGCTCCGCGCGGCACACCGTGCCGGTCGAGGTTCGCGTTGCTCCAGCCCACCATGCGGTCCAGCCAGTCGCGCATCAGCACGACCCGCTTCGGGGCGCCGGTGGTGCCGCCGCTTTCGAAGAACCCGATCACGTCGGGCTGCTTTCCGTAGCCCTTGGGAATCAGGTCCTCGCCGCGGACGTCACGGAGCTCCGCCGCCACGTTCGGGAAGAGCCGGAGGTCCTCGTAGGACTTGACGTCGGCCCGCGGATCGAAGCCGAGAGTGGCGGCTCGGTCCAGCCAGAACGGGGAGCCGGTCTCGGGATTGAAGTGCCACTCCATGGCGGCGCGGATGAATTCGTCCGGATCGGGCTGGACGTCGAACGGAAGATCCAGGATCTGTTCTGCGGTGAGAGGCATGGTCTCTTCCTCGTGGAAAGGGTCGGGTGTGGCTGGGACCTACGGTTGAAGGCGGCTCGTGCGCCACTCGGGCGCGTCGCGGTCGTAGCGCAGCCTGCGGTGCAGCCGGTCCGAGCTCGCGGACCAGAATTCGACGACGTCGGGCTGCAGCCGGTAGCCGACGAAGAACTCGGGCCGGGGCTGGGGCGCTCCGGTCAGTTCCAGGCTGCGGGCCCTGGCGCGCAGAGCCTCGACGTCCGCCAACCCCCCCAGCGGCTCGCTCTGCTGAGTGACCGTCGACATGGCGTGCAACGGAATCGCCCGGGCGGACCACAGGGCGTCCGACTCGGTGTCGGGCAGCAGCACGACCGGACCGGAGAGGATGATCTGCTGACCGGTCTCCCTCCAGTACAGCAATCCCGACGCCCACCCCGTAGCAGCGAGTTCGCGTCCTTTCTGGCTGCAGCTGTGGCTGGTGAACACCAGACCGAGGTCGGTGACCTCGGTGATGGCGACCACCCGGTTGGAGGCGCGGCCGCGGGAGTCCGCCGTGGCCAGCGCCAGCGCGGCGGGCTCGCGGACTCCGATGTCCCGTGCCTCGGAAAGCCAGCTGCGCACCAGCTGGAGCGGCTCCGACGGCGGCTGGTCGTACTCGGGGAAGGGGAGGTCGACCTTCCCGCTGAGGGACTCGAATTTACTCGCGTCCACGGGAGTCTCCACGCTAGACATGGATGGTCCCTTCGGCGACGACGACGGCGTGCCCGCCGACGTGGACCGAGCGGATCGACTCGCCGGCCCCCTCGGCGGTCGCCCTCATGACCGACGGGCGTCCCATCTCCACTCCCTGGGTGATCTCGATCTCCTGCCCGTACTCGGCGAACCCGTGTCTGGCCAGGTGAATCGCGAGCGGCCCGGCAGCGGAACCGGTCGCCGCGTCCTCGACCACCCCGTAGGCGGGGGAGAACATCCGGGTCCGCCAGCCCCCGTCCGCCCTGGCGAAGCAGTTGGCGGCCATGTCGGGGAAGTGCGAGAGGGCGCGATGATCCGGGTGGAGCGCGGAAAGCGCCTCGACGTCGGGCAACCCCACGAACACGTGCCGCGGCCCGTTGTGGTAGATCTCGACCGGGGCCGTCGATGACCCGATCCCGAGTGCGGCCAGGAGGTCCGCGGCGAGATCGTAGGGCTTCCAACTGGGAACCGGCTGCTCCATCCGGACCCACGCGGCGCCGTCGCGGGTGCCCAGCTCGAACGGGATGACACCCATCGCGGTCTCCAGCTGGAACCTGTCGCGGCTCCAGGTCCGACCGAGCGCACAGGCTGTGCCGAGCATCGGGTGCCCGGCGAACGGCAGTTCGTTCACCGGGGTGAAGATCCTGATCCGTGCGTCGCCGCCCTGCTCGGCCGGCAGCACGAAGGTGACCTCGGAGAGGTTCATCTCCTTCGCGATGCGTTGCATCGTCCCACCGGTCAGATCCTCGCTGTCGAAGAAGACGGCGACCGGGTTGCCCAGCAACGGCTCGCTGGCAAAAGCGTCTACGACCATGTATCGGTGCATGAGTTCAGCGCTCCACGGCTTGGGCCGGTATCGAGGGCCGGGCGGAGAAGGCGAAGCCGAGCGAGTCGATCCCCTCGGCCACCGCTGCGACGTCGAAGCTGGCGCGGTGGTCGGGCGCGTATCCGATCAGCTCGGCCGCCCGGTTGGGGGGCAGCGGCTGATCTGCCGGAACATCCGGATCCCACCACATGATCGCGCCCCAACGGCCGCGTTCGCGGTCGGCGATCCACAGCTTCAGGCGCAGTCCCTCGACCTCGCGCCACGGCTCGACGGAGCCGTCACGAAGATCCTGCTCCAGGGATTCGACGGTCTGCTGCGATCTGGCCAGGTCCCACCAGACGACAGTCACTCTCATCGGCTGAGCACCCCCTGTATCGCCTCGCTGATGATGCGCGGACCGTCGACGGTGAGCACCGACTCGGCGTGGAACTGAACCGAGGCGAAGCCCGGCCCGCGGAGCGCGTTCACCTCGCCGGTCTCCTCGTCCCGGTTCACCTCGACCACACCGATCCCTTCGACGGTTCGCTTGCTCACCGCGCTGTGCGCGGCGAACGTGTTGTAGAAGCCCACGCGTTCGCGCACGCCGAACAGGTCGATCTCACGCTGGACACCCTGGTTGGGCACCTCGCGGCGGTGCAGGTCGAAGCCGAGCCTCAAGCTGAGCACCTGATGGCTCAGGCACACGGCCAGCATCGGCCGGCGACTCGCCAGCGCGGTGTCGATCGACTGCCGCAGCTTGGCGATCTTGGGGTGGGAGGCCATCCGCGGATCTCCCGGACCGGGACCGAAGACCGTCAGGTCGTAGGCCGCCACGTCGTACGGCTCGTCGAAGCGGCGGACCTCCACGGACAACCCCAGTGACCGCAACTGCTGGTCGAGCATCGCGGTGAAGGTGTCCTCCGCGTCCACGACCAGTGCCGTCATGCCGTCCAGCCGGGCCCCGGCCGGCGGGCGGTCATAGGTGTCCCGGAGCCAGAATTCCGCGATCCCCTCGTTGCGGCGGTCCAGGGCGGCGCGGACCTCCGGGTCGGCCGCGTAGCCGGATGAACGGTCGGACTTGAGCGCGTTGAGCAGGGTCGCCAACTTGCTGTGGGTCTCGGCGACTTCAGCCATCGGGTCGGAGTGGCGCACCAGGGTGGCCCCCACGGAGATGTTCATCCGGCCGCCGGGATCGATGTCGGCGGTCCGGATCAAGATCGCCGAGTCAAGCGTCTGCTGTCCGGCCGTGTCCCGTCCGATCAGCGCGGCGACCCCGCTGTAGTAGCCGCGTCCTTGCGGCTCGTAGCGCCAGATGACCCTGGCGGCGCTCTCCAGCGGGCTCCCGGTGACGGTCGGGGCGAACATCGTCTCGTGCAGGACCTCACGCACATCGCGGCTGGTCCTGCCCTCGATCAGGTACTCGGTGTGCGCCAGCCGCGCCATCTCCTTCAGGTACGGCCCGTGGACGCGTCCCCCGTCGTCGCACAGCCGGGCCATCATCTTCAGTTCCTCGTCGAGGACCATGTAGAGCTCGTCGGTCTCCTTGGTGTCGGCGAGGAACTCCATGACCCCCTGCAGGGTGGGGCCGCCGGACGGATACCGGTACGTGCCGCTGATCGGGTTCATGACGGCCGCGCCGTCGGCGAGCGAGATGTGGCGCTCCGGTGTCGCACCGACGAGAGTGCGGCGGCCGGTGTGGATGATGAAGGTCCAGTAGGCCTTCTCCTCGCGCTCCAGCAGCCGCCGGAAGAACGACAGGGCGCTGGTCGGAGAGTAGTCGCCGATGTCGGCGACGAACGAGCGCTTCATCACGAAGTTGGCGCCCTCGCCGGTGCCGATCTCCTCGGTGACGATCTGGCGCACCATCTGCGCATAGGCGGCGTCGTCCACGTCGAAGTGTCCGCCGGTCAGTTCCGTCGGGACCTGCGGGAAGCGGGCAAGCGCTTCGGCAACCGGCACCGTGTCGCGCGCGGTGAGGCTCATCGCGAGCAGGGGTGCGGCGTCGTCCCGCGCCGCGAAGCCGCGATCGGCCAGTTGCCGGTAGGGGACGAGCACCAGCGTGTCGAGCGCGGGACCCGGCCCGGAGTCGTCGGCCAACGGGATGTCTTCCAGCGACTTGTACTCGTTCACCTGGCCGGTCAGGACGTCCAGCGTGCCGGGGGAGCCGCTTTCGGGACGGTGGATGATCGCGAAGGCGGGCAGTTCCAGCGCGAGAACCTGCTCGAGCAGGGCGCTCATGCGAGCACGTCCTCGGTTCGGACCACCATGGCGCAGCACCGTGCCGCGTATTCGAGGGTCATGGTGTGGCGGGCTTCGGAGAAGTCGCCGAGGGCGTCGGCGACCAGGAAGGGCTGGATGTCGTTGGAGAACGCGTCCAGAGCGGTCGACAGCACACCGATGTGCGCGTAGACGCCGCAAATGATCAGCTGGTCACGCTGCAGCGCGCGCATACGCTGCAGCAGCTCCGACCCGAAGAACGCGCTGTAGCGCCATTTTGTGCTCATCCAGTCGTCCGGGTCGGGTTCGAGCTCGGGCACGACCGCGCGTTCGGCCTCGTCCGTGCGCATGCCGGGGCCCCAGAAGTCCTTCAGGAGCCCGCGTTGCCGGTCCGTCATCCCGCCGGGCTGGGCGGTGTAGGCCACCGGCACCCCCAGCGCTCCGCAGCGCTTCTTGAGGTCGGCGATGTTGCTCACCAGTTCGCTGCGCATGCCGTCGTCGAAGGGTTCGAGGAAGTAGCTCTGCATGTCGTGGATGAGGAGCACCGCCCGGTCCGGGTCGACGGTCCAGCGCACGGTGTTGTCCGGCAGCGCATCCCTCGGCGGCAGTCGGTAAGGCGCGATCGGCGGTATTCCCGTCATCAAAGGCTCCTTCTCTCTAGGAATCTCAGTACTCGGACCACGCCGAGACCACCTCGACGGCCTGGGGGGTGTTGAGCCGCGGATCGCACAGGCTGGTGACGGGGCCCGACCCCAGCTCGGCCGGGTCCAGCACGCACTCGGTCACGTGGTCGGGGGTCGCCTCGAGGTGAAGCCCCCCGGCCGGCACCCCCGCCAGGTCCAGGACCCGCCGGAAGCCGCGGACTTCCCGGGCGACGGTTCCCACCAGCCGGTACTTGGTGCCGTCAGCCGCGCTCTCGGTGTTCCCGTGCATCGGGTCGCTGAGCCAGACCACCGGGTGCCCGGCCGACTGCACGGCCTCGACGAGCCGGGGCAGCCGGTCGGCGACGAGGTCGGCGCCCATGCGCACGATCAGGGAAAGCCGGCCCGGCTCCCGCTCCGGGTCCAACCGGTCGCACAGCTCGACGATCTCGCCGGCGGTCATGGACGGGCCGACCTTGCAGGCAACCGGGTTGACCACCCCGGCGAGCAGGGCGACGTGCGGCCCGTCGATCTGCCGGGTCCGCTCGCCGATCCACGGCCAGTGGGTGGAGCCGAGCCAGTGCCGACCGCCGTCGAGCTCTCGGAGCATCGACATCTCGTAGTCCAGGAGCAGCGCTTCGTGGCTGGTCCAGACGACAACTCCGTCAGGCCGGGGCGTCGACCCGACCCAGCCGAGCTGCATCATGATCTCCCACGCCGCCATGTAGCCGGTGAGCATGCGCAGGGGATCGGGACGTCTGCTCTCGTGGGTCGGCTCCGGCCCGTTGATCATGTGCCCGAAGAAGGACGGCAGTTCGCCGTCTCCGAGTTTTTCGACCCGGCTGGAGCGGGGCTTGGTGAACTGCCCTGCGATCCGCCCGACCCGCAGCGTCTGCTTGCCGGTGGCGGTCTCCAGGTTCCGGGCGAGCAGGTCGATGAGTCCGGTCTTGCCTTGAATGTGCCCGGCGGTGCACTCGGCCGGGTCCTCCGCACAATCGCCGGCCTGCAGCACCTGCATCTCGCCGGTGGCGACCCGGGCCAGGTGGGAGCGGAGGTTCTCTACCTGCACCGCGGTCACCAGCGGTGTGACGGACGACAGCATCGCTCGTACGAGCTCGACCTGTGAGGGATTGCCCCATTCGGGCTGATGGCGCGCCTGGGACCTCTCGATGTCGGCAAGGATGTTTCCCATAACGACCTGCTCCATTGCTTGATAGGAAGACGCCCGGCGAACGGCGTTCAGGTCGGTATGTCAGCCCGCTTGACCTGAGGGACGGCGATGCCCAGAGCCCGGAACTGCTCGCAGGGGTTCATGAACTCGCGCTGGCTCTTGATCTTCCCGTTCTCGAACAGGAAGGAGTGCAGGAAGTGGTTGCGGTAGTGGCCGTCGGGATAGTCGGCGAAGCGGATCGTTCCCTCGCCGTCGCATTCGACCCAGAACCGGTCGGGGTCCTGCGTGTCGAAGATCTCGATGTTCGTCCAGGCCCAGTCGGGGAAGCACTGGAGCGACCACTGGCCGTGGTCGCCCAGTCGGTCCCTGCCCTTGATGACGATCGGCTGCCCGGTTTCCGTTGTCCAGAGACCGCCGGTGCCGTCTTCGGTGAACAGGAGGTGCCGACGCAGGCGATCCTGCCCACGGGTATTCATGTACTGTTCCACGATCGCGCGGTTGCTCGTTCGCTGTTCCGCGTCGCTTCGGGACTTCGACAATGTATCGGTGGTCTCAGCGGTGCCGGTGATGTCGACCATTGGCTCTTCCTGTAGTGCCGAAGTAAAGCCGGATCACCGCGCGCACAAGGGCAGGCTCAACCATCACGACCATGCTGAAGAGCATAATCATGCATTGGTTCAGGAGATTTCTGTCGACCCCGCCATCCCGTGCACGACGGGTATGCCAGATTTTGTTCACACCCTGGCTGGTTCGGGAAGCCGATCACCGCTGTCTGGTCAAAAGATTCCAACGGGTATCACCGATCTGAAGGATCTGCTCCATGGCGGGCACGACTCTGCCCGAACACCCGTGCACCGTGGACGGTCGATGACGAGCTGTGGGCGCTGATCGAGCCGGTCCTGCCACCCTGGCCGGAGCGCTCCCCGGGACCGCGGACGCGCGCGGACACCACCTGATCAACGCTCCGGGCGAGGGACGCCGGCGCGCCGGAGCCTCGCATCCGACGTGAATTTCGGCCACGCGGGCCGCGCTCGATGGAACGAACAAGTCAATACTGCGCCACGCGCGGTGGGGAAACCTGGGGGGCACTTACATTCGCTGTGCGTACCGAAAACCTCGCTTATCCATATCGAAGGATTCGGGAAACCATCGCCCGAGCGGGCCGCGATCACCCCTATATGGCACGGCATACCCCACACAAGACGCTCGCCCGACTAGAAGGAATTCCAGTGAAGCGTATCGGTGAACATGCGGTGGTGCTGGGCGCGAGTATCTCGGGTCTGCTAGCCGCCCGGGTGCTCTCCGAGGCATTCGACCGGGTAACGGTGATAGAGCGCGACCAGCTGCCGGACGGGCAGCGGACTCAGCGGCGGGGTGTGCCGCAGGGCCGCCACGCTCACGGCCTGCTCTCCAAGGGTGCGAAGATCTTCGAGGAGCTGTTCCCCGGGATACTCGACGAATTCGTCGCCGGTGGCGCGCCCGTCATCGACGGACCTGCCGAGCTGCGGATGCGCCTGGGCGGGCACCTGTTGTGCATGGACGGCGAGTACGCCGATCTGTCCCGCACCTACCAGCCGAGCCGGCCGCATCTGGAGAGTCAGCTCCGCGCCCGGATCGGGGCTCTTGCGCAGATCAAGCTGGTCGACCAGTGCCAGGTCACCGGCCTCGAGACCACCCCGGACAACGCCGCCGTCACCGGCGTGCGGGTCAGGTACGAGGGCGGCTCCGAGGACGTGATCCCCGCCGACCTGGTGGTGGACGCGACCGGCCGGTCCGGACGGAGCACCAAGTGGCTGGTCGAGATGGGGTACGAGGCGCCGGTCGAGGAGCGTATCGACGTCGACATCATGTACACCAGCCGGTATCTGCGGCCGGCCCCTGGTTCGATGGGCCGCGAGAAGGTCGTGATCATCGGGCACGCGCCGGGGAGCCCCATGGGCGCGGAGTTCCTGGAGGAAGAGGACGGCCGCTGGGTCCTGACGCTGATCGGCTACCGCGACCACCACCCGCCGACCGACCCGGCCGGATGGGTGGAGTTCGCCAGGCCGTTGGTCCCCGAGCACGTCTTCGCGGCGATCCGCGACGCCGAGCCGCTCAGCGAGATTTCCGCGCACCGGTTCCCGGCGAGCGTGCGCCGTCGCTACGAGAAGCTGACCCGATTCCCGCGCAGGCTGCTGGTGGTAGGCGATGCGATATCCAGCTTCAACCCCATCTACGCCCAGGGGATGACGGTGGCCTCGCTCCAGGCGATGGCGCTGCGCGACTCGCTGAGCGGTGACCTGGACCAGGTCGCGCAACGATTCTTCCGCAAGGCCGCCAAACCCATCGGCGTCGCCTGGCAGATGGCGACCGGCAGTGACCTGGCCCTCCCTCAGATCGAAGGCCCGAGGCCGCTTCCGGTACGGCTCATCAACTCCTACATGGACAAGGTGCTCGCCGCGGCCGAAACGGACATGGTCGTGGCCGAGAGATTCCTGAAAGTCCAGTACTTGCTTGAACCGCCGACAAGACTGTCCACCCCGGGCATCATGTGGCGCGTTTTCGCGGGAAATCGCCGACGGCGCTTCCCGGCACACACCAGTTAATGGAGGTAACCAAATGCCCCTCTCTATCGCCGATAAAGTCCTCCGGCTCTCCCTGACCACGTTCTCGTTCCTGGACGCGTCACAGTTCTTTCCGGCGCTCTCCACCTACAAGGTGGACAGGCCCTTCGAACTCGCCGAGTTCGAGGAGGCCATGGCGCACTTCTTCCGGGGGAATCCGCTCTTCTCCAAGTGCCACCTGGTGGAGCTGACCTTCGACACTCCTGAGGATTTCCCCCTCTCGTCCTTCCAGGGGCTTCTCGCGGAGAAGTACGAAAGCTACTACGACAGCTTTCTGCTCGCTTCCGTCACCTACCGCTCCGACCCGCACCGGCAGGGCATCTTCACCTGCGTGCCGTTTCCGCTGCAGGACGGATACAAGACCTTCCGATTCCATCAGGCGCTGATGAGGACCCTGAAGACCCGGGAGGACGCCTTCCAGATCACCCAGGGCCTCGCCGAGCTGGGGATCCGGGCCGACGAGCTGGCGGAATTCCTGCCGCCCGCCGAGACCTCGCCCGCCAGTGCGAACAAGGAACTCCCGGTCACGTTCACCGAGAGCGTTGACCCGGCGACCAGGATCGGCCCCTTCCTGGAGCGGATGAAGGCGGATTTCCTCGACCGGGACAGCGCGAACATGTTCGTCCTCAAGAACAGCCTTTACTCGCCGAAGCTGCCCCTCGGCAACTCGCTCCAGTTTCTGACGGTGCCGCGGAGCGTCATCGAGCAGAGCACGGGAATCCAGATCCGTGACTACTACCGCGCCGAGGAGCAACGGCAGATCGACCTGCTGTCCGGCATCGAGCGGCGAGAGGACTTCATCGAGGCCGGCCAGGCCAGGATCGGGAAGATGATTGCCACGCCCGACGTCTTTGCCGTCAACAACTACGGCAATGTATCGGCGCACGACGGCTCGGACACCGATGCGGACCAGGGCACGCTGGTGAGGTACGAGTGGCACATGCCGCTCATCGTGCTGGGGCTCACCGTGGGCGCGAGGTCCGGACTCTCGTGGACCATCAGCATTCGCGACAAGGCGTTCAACTTTGCGACGGTCGCTCGCACTTCCCCGCAGGATGACGCGGCCAGGGCGGCTGCCGGAAACAGTCCGGCAGCGTCCCTCGCCTGAACCGCCAGTGTGAAAAAGTCGGGTGGCCAGGGGCTCGCGCCCCTGGCCACCCGAACGCATTCCTGGCTCCGCCGCACCTATGGAAGGCCTTCCGATGAGTATCCCCGCCCTGCAGACGCTGACCCTCGCCGACGACCTGAGCTTGACTCGGATGGGGTACGGAGCGATGCAGCTGACCGGTCCCGGTGTCTTCGGACCGCCCAGGGACCGCACTCAGGCGATCGCCGTGCTGCGCGCAGCGGTCGAACTCGGCATCACCCACATCGACACCAGCGACTTCTACGGGCCGGCTGTCGTCAATGAACTGATCAAGGAGGCCCTGCACCCCTACCCGGCCGGTCTGCACATCGTCACCAAGGTCGGCGTCCGCCGCAGCGCCTCCGGCGGCTGGATCACCGCCCTGGACCCCGCCGACCTCAAGGCCCAGGTCCACGAGAACCTCCGGCACCTCGGCCTGGAGACCCTGGACGTGGTCAACCTGCGCACGGCCGCGTTCGACGGTGACGGGTCCTCCGTCGCCGAGCCGTTCAGCACCTTGGCCGGCCTGCGTGAGCAGGGCCTGATCCGTCACCTCGGCCTCAGCGGGATCACCGCCGCCCAGCTCACCCAGGCCCAGGCCATCGCCCCCGTGGTCACCGTGCAGAACCAGTACAACCTGGTCGACCGCGCCGACGACGACCTGGTCGATCGCTGCGCCGAGGAGGGCATCGCCTACGCCGCGTTCTTCCCCCTCGGCGGCGGATTCCACCCGCTGCGGTCACGGGCCCTGCGCGACGTCGCCCGCCGCCTCGGCGCCTCCGAGCACCAGGTGGCGCTCGCCTGGCTGCTGCAGCGCTCGCCGTCGACGGTGCTGATCCCCGGCACCTCCTCCGTCGCCCACCTGCGGGAGAACATCGCCGCGGCCGACCTGCGACTGCCCGAGGAGGCGATCGCCGAACTCAACTCTGTCGGCTGAGGAGGAACCCCAGGTGGACCCGGTTGCGGGCGCCGAGCCGGTTCATGATCTCAGTGATGTGGCGCTGACAGGTGCGGATGGACATGCCCATCCGCCGGGCCACCGCTTTGTCGTCCTCGCCGGTCAGGAGCAGCCGGATGATGTCCGCCTTGATCGTCTCCGAGGCGGCGATGGCCTGGGTCCGCCCGTGCTCGGACGGGAACGGCAGCGCCGCCGACCAGGCCCGTTCGAAGGCTGCGACGACGAAGTCGACCATGTGCGGGTCGCGGACCAGTGCGGCGCCGACCGGGTTGCCGCGCAGCGGGATCACGGCCACCTCCCGGTCCAGCACGATGACCTGGTGGAAACCGTCACCGAGGGTGCGGATCTCCGCGCCGAGCGAGGTCACCTGCTCCACGTACGCCACCGTCGTCTGGCTGAACTGGGCGGTGTGCTGGTAGAGGGTCCGCATCCGGACGCCGCTGGCCAGGACCTTCCTGGTGCGGTCCATGGCCTCGGTGAGTACTTCCTCGCTGCGCGCGCCGCCGGGCTGCGAGGTCAGCACCTCGGTGCGGACCCCGGCCGCCAGGTCGGCGAGCCGGTGCCGGACGGTCGAGAGCTCGGGGATCACCTCCACTCCCTCCCGGCGGGCCTGGTGGGCGGCGCCGGCGCTGTACGCGGGTACCAGCTGGTCGAGGTCCTCGCTGAGACGGTCGGCGGCGGCCTGCAACTGCGAGATCCGGCGCAGCACCGGCCGAGTGAGCTGTTCGCGGGCGTTCTCCGGTGAGACGGCGGTCAGCAGCTCCGGGTAGTCGGTGCTGCGCCGCAGCAGCCGCAGCTCGGTGAGACGCCGTACCGCCTCTTCGGCGACCTGGTCCGGCAGCTCGGCCGCCTCGGCGAGCTCCGCGATCGAGAAGCGCAGCACCCGGGTCGCGCATTCGTACACCCGCACCTCGACCGGGCTGAGCCGGGGCAGGTCGCTCTGTCTGGTTTCTTCGCTTCCGTGCATGTCCGTCCACCTGTCGCGATTCGCCATCGCACAAAAGGATACGCTGGAATGGATACCTATCCAGTACGGCGCGGTGAAGATGGAGAGGCCGGCAGGAGCTACCACCTGCTCGGTTCACCACTTGCCACCCCAGGGGACACCACCATGAAGCAGCGCACCGTCGTCGGATCCCTTCTGCTCGGGCTGGCCGCTCTGGCCCTGCCACTGGTCGTCCAGCTCACCGGACCGACCATCACCACGGCGGCCGGGCCGACAGTCGCTACCGGCTCCACCGCGGCCACTGCCTCCGCGGGCGCGGTCCAGGCCGCCCCGCTGGACCTCGGCTGGGGCTGACCTCCCGTGCGAAGCGTGGCCCTGCCGCTGGTGCACCGCCTGGGCATCGCGGACTGCCGTCGGATCGAGGCCCTGGTCGAGGACCTCCTGGACAGTCGGCTCGACCCGGCTCACGGCGAACTGTACGAGCACTCCTGGGAGCTGGTGCCGGAGCTTCCGGCGGGACTGCGCAAGGCACTGTACGAGTTCCGTTCCGCCGAGTCCCCGGCGGCCTTCCTGATTCAGGGCCTGCGACTGGACGACCAGGTGCTCGGCGAACCGCCCGCCACCGGATTCCCGGCCCCGCCGCCGTGGCGGACCCACCACGAGGAACTGCTGCTGGCCCTGGTGTCGATGGGGCTGGGCGAGCCGTTCGCCCGGGCCGGACGCCAGGGCGCCCGCGTCATCGGCGACCTGCTGCCGAAGCAGTTGGCGGCGGCCTGGGGCACCGCCGACGGGCCAGGGCCGGGGCGGGCCGACTACGTCGGCCTCCTCGCGCCGCGGGGCGCCGGACCGGTGCGGATCGACATCGCCGCGGTCGGGGACGTCCCGCTGACCGAGGGGAACCGCGCGGTGCTGCGGCAACCCCGCTTCAGCTGTGCCGAACCGGCTGACGGCGCCGACGTCGGAGCGCTGCTCTGCGGTGGCCGCACCGCCCCCTACCTGCGGATCGACCCGTTCCGGGCCCGGGCCCCGGCGGGGGACGGGGCCGCCGGGGCGGCTCTGCGGGCCCTGCTGGACGGCCTGGACGCGTGCCGCCGGACCGTCACGCTGGAGCCCGGCAGCGTGCTGGTCATCGACAACCACCAGGCCGTGCACGACCTCCGCCGCCACCCGGGCGAGTGGCTCAAACAGATCCTGGTCGCCCGCGACCTGCGCCGACTGCGCGAGCAGCGGCCCTCCACCGGAACCCGAGTACTGGACAGTGATGGACACCCTTGAGAGAACCGTGCGGGTGGGGCTCAACCTGACCCTGCAGTACCCGCACGGCGAGGATCCGGCCCGCGCGCTGGACGACCACCTCCGGCTGGTCGACGCGGTCAGGGCGGCCGGCTGGGACTCCGTGTTCGTGGCCCAGCACTACCTGAGCGAGGGGATGGCCCACCTCCAACCGCTGCCGCTGCTCGGCCGCCTGGCCGCGCTGTCCGGCGGGATGCGCCTCGGCGCGGGGATCTGCCTGCTGGCCCTGCAGAATCCGGTGGACGTGGCCGAGGCGTACGCCACGGCGGACATCCTCTCCGGCGGACGCCTGGTCTTCGGCGCCGGGCTCGGCTACCGCGACCTCGAGTACGACGCCTTCGGGGTTCCGGCGGGCGCCCGCCTCGGCCGGTTCACCCGCAACCTGGACCTGGTCCGGCGGCTGTGGGCGGGCGAGCAGGTGGACGCCGACCTGCCCTGGTGCCGGCTGGACCGCGCCCGGCTCTCGGTGCTGCCGGTGCAGCGGCCGGGACCGCCGGTCTGGCTCGCCGCCAACAGCGACCGGGCGGTGGCCAGGGCGGCGCGCCTGGGCGACGCCTGGATGGTCAACCCGCACGCGGCGATGGCCACGGTCGAGCGGCAGTTGGAGCTGTTCCACACCGCCAGGGCGGAGGCCGGGCGCTCCGGACCGGTGGAGGTGCCGCTGATGCGGGAAGTGGTCTGCGCCCCCGACCGGGACACCGCCGCCGCGCGGGCCCGGCGCCACCTGGCCGCCAAGTACGCGGTCTACAAGGACTGGGGTCAGGACGCGGTGCTGCCGGACGGCGACCGCTTCGACGCCGACCTGACCGAGCTGTCCCGGGACCGCTTCGTGATCGGCGACCCGGACGACTGCCGACGGGTCCTGCGCGAGTGGATCCGGAGGTCCGGCGCCACCGAGCTGGTCCTGCGGGTGCACTGGTCGGGGGCCCCGATCGAGGAGGCCCTGGAATCGGTGGCCCTGCTCAGCAGCGAGGTACTGCCGTCGCTGTGACGGCGGTGAAGGAAAGCAGGCGCAGGAAAGCAGGCGCAGGAAAGCAGAGGAGAGAAGGAAGATGGAACATCCCCCGACCCCCAGGGTCCTGGTGATCCGCCCGTCCAAGGAACGCGAGGCCGCGCTCCGTACGCTGGCCAGGACCGGCGCCGAGATCGTCGTCGCCGACCACCCGGACAACGACCTGGTCGGCTTCGGCGACCTGCAGCTGCTGCTGCCGAACATCCCCGGGGCGTTCCGGGCCGACCGGGTCGGCGAGTTGGAGCAGCGGATCTGCGACTTCCACGCCCGCCACCCGCTGACCGCCGTGTTCGCGGACTTCGACTACCTGCTGCCGCTGGTGGGCCGGCTCAACGAGCGGCTCGGGCTGCGCGGACACACCGAGCGGTCCGGACTCACCTGCTCCAACAAGCGCCTGCAACGGGCCGCGCTGGACCGCGCCGGGGTGCCGCAGCCGCGCTGGGCGGCCTGCCGCGACCTGGCCCGGGCGCGGGACTTCGCCAAGGAGTCCGGCTGGCCGGTGGTGGTCAAACCGGCCGACCGGGCGGCCAGTTGCGCGGTCTCGGTGGTCTCCTCCGAACCGGAGCTGGAGATCGCCGTGCGGGCCGCGCTGGCCGAGTCCTGGGGCGCCGACGTGATCGTCGAGGAGTACCTGGACGGACCCGAGTACAGCGTCGAGGCCGTGGTCGCGGACGGCGTGGTGACCACCGTCGCGGTCACCGGCAAGGGCATCGGCGGCCGGACCGGGGTGCTCAAGCTGGACGCGGAGCTGCCGGCCCGGCTCGACGCCGCCGACCGCTCGGCGGTGCAGCGGGTCGCCGCCGACGCGGTCCTGGCCTGCGGCCTGCACGACGGGCCCGCCCACACCGAGGTCCGGCTGACCCGGGACGGGCCGCGCATCGTCGAGGTCAACGGCCGGATCGGCGGGGTCTTCATCGCCCACATGGTGCGCGCCGTCACCGGCGTCGACCTCTACCGGGCCTGGTACGACGTGCTGCACGGCCTTGCTCCGGTGCTGGTCCCGGAGCAGCGCGGGTACGCGGTCCGGCGCTGCCTGGACCAGGCCGAGGGGCTGGTGCGGTCGGTGGAGATCGGCGAGCTGCCGCCCGAGCTGCGCGGGCACCATCTGCTGACCCGCTGCTTCGTCCACCCCGGCGACCGGCTCGAACCGATCGAGAACGGCAACGGGATGCGTGCCGTCGTCGTCGCCTTCGCCGAGGGACGGCAGCGGGCGGTCGAGGCCGCCGACGCGCTGGCCGCGAACGTGGTCATCCACACCACCGCCCTGCCCGCCGCGACCGGGACGGAGCAGCCATGAGCCGGGTGCTGATCCTCAACCGCTACCGCCTCCAGTCCGCCGCCTTCCACCGCTGGCTGGACCCGGAGCACGAGCTGTTCCTGCTCAACTGCGCCACCAGGGCCGTCGACCGGCATCCCGAGGCCGAGGCGATCCGGGCGCGCTACACCAGGATCGCCGAGTTCGAGGACTACATCGGCAACCCGGAACTGATCTCCACCGCCCGTGCGTGGATCCGCGCCCACGGCATCGACACCGTCATCGCCTTCTCCGAGCACGACGTGCTGCGCGCCGCACGGCTGCGCGAGGAGTTCGGCCTGGACGGGCAGCACACCGAGAGCGCCGAGGCGTACCGGGACAAGCTGCGGATGAAGCGGCTGCTGGACCGGGCCGGGCTGCCGGTGGTGCCCTACGCGGCCCTGGAGCACCCCGGCGACCTGGAGCGGTTCGCTGCCCGGGTCGGCTACCCGGTGCTCGCCAAACCGCGTACCGGCACCGGTTCGCAGGGCATCGAGCGGATCGCGGACGACACCGGCGCCGCCCGGTTCGCCGCCGAACAGGGCGACTCGCTCGGCGACTACCTGGCCGAGGCGTTCACCCCGCACGAACTCCTGCACTGCGACGGGGTACTGGTTGACGGGCTGGCCGTCTTCTCCGAGGTCTGGTCCTGGTCCAGCACCATGCTGGCCGTGCGCGACGAGCCCACCCCGACCATGGCCGTCACGCTGGACCGGGACGACGCCCGGAGGGCCACCGTGGTCCGGCTGGCCGAGGAGACCCTGCGGGCGCTGCCCACTCCCCGGGTCACCGCCTTCCACATCGAGTTCTTCGACACCGCCGACGGCATCGTGGTGAACGAGGCGGCCAGCCGGGTCGGCGGCGGCCGGATCCAGCCGACCCTGCGCCGACTGCACGGGATCGACCTGGTCGAGCTGGCCGCCCGGCACCAGACCGGCTCCTCCCCGGAGCAGCTGGTGGCCAGGGCTGCCGCGCCGACCGGCGGCTTCCTGCTGGTCTACGACGCCGACGGCGCCCGGGGCACCGCACCCGCCGACTGCCCGGTGCCCGGCATCAGCCACTACGAGAGCGTGCTGCCGCCCGCCGAAGGACCGGCGGCCGAGGTCGCCTCCTCCTCCTACCTGGTCAGCGCGGTCGCGCTGGGGGACGACCGCGCGCAGACCACCGAGCGGCTGCTCGCCCTGCACCGCTGGTTCCTGGACCACGCCACCGTCGGCTGACCGTCCCCCCTGCCTTCCCTTCCTTCCCTGCCTTCCCTTCGTTCCCTTCCGAGAGGACATCACCATGCCCGGATACAACCCCGACGCCTACCGCATGGGCATCGAGTTCGAGTACCAGGTCGTCGACGCCCACGGCCGCCCGCAGCACTGGAAGGAGCTGTCCTTCCCGGTGCTGAAGGAGGTCATCGGCAAGTCCAACGCGCCGTCCAACGACTACATGGCGGTCAAGTACCCCGGCTCCGACCAGCGCAGCTTCTACCTGGAGGGCTACGACCTCACCGACGAGCGCGGCGAGATCACCGACCTGCACGTCAAGGGCATCGAGATCAGCACGCCGATCGCCGAGGACGTGCACCAGCAGCAGGCTTTCCTGGTCCAGCACTACGAGGAGATGCAGACCCTGCTGGCCGGGGTCGGCCTGCGCGGCAGCGCCTACGGCGCGCACGCCTCGACCGAGGAGTACCGGGGCCCGCGCGGCGGACGCAGCGTGGAGGGCTGGGCGGCGGCCGAGACCGCCATGATGACCTGGGGCATCCACGTCAACGTCAGCTTCCCGGAGGCGGTCGAGGCCGGCCTGGACCGCGACTACCTCTACGCCAAGATGGACTGGTTCGGCCCGGCCCTGATCCTGCTCAGCGCCAACACCCCGGTCCGCGGCGACGGCCCCTGGCAGGTGGACGGGGTGGTCGGCAAGTCCGAGCGCTCCTACCGCCGCAGCTTCACCCGCCGCCCGATGTACTTCCGCGACGACCAGTACTTCCGCAAGGAGGTCACCTGTGTCGACATCACCAACCGGCTCGACCTGATCCGCGGCTACTCCTCCCTGGTCGCCGGACTGATGCTGGAACAGGGCGAGTTCGACCGCGTCGCCAGTCCCTTCGCCGACCGCAACATGCGCCAGGCCGCCGTGCACGGCTACCGGGCGCCGCTGCTCGACCGGCACTTCCAGCCGGTGGACGCCGGCGCGCTGGTCGACGACGCCCTCGACCGCGCCGAGAAGGGCCTCGCCGACCACGGCCTGGACACCGCCGCCCTGGACGCCCTGAGGGACCTCGCCGACCGCCGGCGCTGCCCCGCCGACGACACCCTCGACACCTGGTACGCCAACCCGGAGTGGCCCGCCTTCCTGGAGGCCCACGCCGATCTCACCCACCACTGACCACCGGTCCGACCAGGCTCCGTACGGGCCGAACACCGCCAGAACGGAAGCGAGAGCAGGAGCCATGTGCCGGATATTCGGCCTGATCGACGTCGGCCTCAGCGAACAGGAACTGCATCGGCAGGGTGACGACCTGGCCCGGCTGCTGCACCACGGCGGCCCCGACGGGCACGCCCACCGCGTGCACGAGGGGACGCTGCTCGGTGGGACCAGACTGGCGATCTCCGACCCGGGGGCGGGGTGGCAGCCCTTCACCGCCGAGGGAGTGACGGTCTTCTACAACGGGGAGATCTACAACGCGCCCGCGCTGCGACGCCGACTCGCCGCCGAGGGCGCGGTGTTCCGCACCGACTGCGACGGCGAGGTGCTCGCCCCGCTCTTCGCCCGCCACGGGGCCGCCGCCGCCGAACTGCTCGACGGGATGTTCACGGTCGCGGTCTACGAGCACCGCAGCCGCCGGCTGCTGCTCGCCCGCGACCGCAGCGGGATCAAGCCGCTGTACTTCTTCGCCGCGGGCGGCCGGTTCGGCTTCGCCTCGGAGATCCCGGCGCTGCTGCGGCTGCGCGGCGGCGCCACCGCGCTGGACCCCGACGGCCTGGACCGCTACCTGCGGTTCAAGGCCGTCTACGGGGCGGCTCCCGAGCCCGGCGCCCTCGGCGACCCGACCCTGGTCGAGGGGGTGCGGACGCTGCCGCCCGGCCATCTGCTGGCGCTCGTCCCGGGTGGCGCCCCGCAGGTCACCGCGCTCGCGGAGCCGGCTCCGGAACAGATCGAGGACCCGGTGGCGGAGCTGGGCCGCAGGCTGCCGGGACTGGTCGCGGACATGCTGCCGACCGACGTGCCGTACTGCTCGGTGCTGTCCGGCGGACTCGACTCCTCGGTGGTCACCACCCTCGCCGCCCGCGCCGGGGGGCCGCTGCAGACGTTCACGGTGGTGCCCAGATCCCCGTCCGCGTTCGACGAACTGCCCTTCGCCCAGCTGGTCGCCGCGTCCACCGGCTCCCGGCTGGAACAGGTCCGGGTCGGCGGCCGGGACCTGCCGGAACTGCTGCCGGCGGCGGTGCGCAGCCTGGGCCAGCCCAACTCCGACCCCATCATCGTCAGCACCTACCGGCTGTTCCAGGCGGTACGGGAGGCCGGCTACCCGGTCGCGCTGACCGGCGACGCCAGCGACGAGCACTTCGGCGGATACGACCGGTTCCGGGCGCTGGTCGCCGACGGCGACAGCGCCGGGTACCGCTCAGCCCTGGCCGGGGTGCCGGAGTCCTGGCGCTCGGCCCTCTACACCGGCCAGGCCCGGGAGCGGCTGCGGACCGCCCGGCGGCCCGACGACGGCCCCTGGGCCCGGCCACCGGCCCCCGGCCGGACGGCCGCCGAGGCGGCGACCGCGTTCGAGCTGCGCCACCGGCTGCCGGTGTACCACCTGCAGCGGGTGGACCACCTCAGCGCCGCCCACTCGGTCGAGGCCAGGGTGCCGTTCTGCCGCGACGGCGTCACCGGCCTGGCCCGCACCCTGGGCCCGGCCGACAGGGTCGGCGCCGACGGCACCGCCAAGGTCACCCTCAACCGGGCGGCGGCCCGCTACGGCTGGGCCCCCGCGCAGGTGGTCGACCGGCCCAAGCAGCCGTTCACCTTCCGCCTCAGCGACCACCTGCTGGACGACGGCGGACTGGCCCTCGACTGGGCCCGGCAGGTCCTCACCGACCCCGGCGCGCGGCGCGGCCTGTTCGAACCCGCCCAGGTGGAGAAGCTGCTCGCGCAGTTCGAGGAGCAGCGCACCGAGCCGCTGGCGCACACCGTGTGGGCGCTGCTGGTCCTGGAGCTGTGGCTGCGCGACACCGCCGGAGGCAGCCGATGACCGCGCTCACCGCCGACCGGGTGCGCACGGTCGGGGTCGACATCGGGCTGTGGAGCGTCGGCGGCGCCGCCGCCCCCACCCTGGTCGTCGCCAGCTCCCGGCGACTCGCTGACCCGCTGCCGGTCCTGGAGACCGCCGTGGCCGCGATCGGACGGCCGGTCGACAAGGTCGCGCTGGCCCACCCGGCCGACGACGGCAGCGAGGTCGCCGCCGAGTACGTCTTCGCGCAGGTGGTCCGGCGCGACGGCCGACAGGTGCTGGACCTCACCCCCGAGTGCGGGCACTCCATGCTGGCCACCGCCACCCATCTGCATGCCCGGGGCCTGGTCCCGCCCGGCCCGGGACCGCTGCGGCTGCTCACCCGGCGCTCCGGCGTCCGCCGGATCGTCAGCTGCGACATCCGCACTCTCGACCGGGAGCGCGGGATCCACGACGCCGGGCTCGGGTTCCCGCTCGACGACGACCGCGGCACCGCCCTCCCGCTCGGCGCCGAGCCGGTCCTGCTCCGGATCGACGGCAGGCCGGTGCCGGTGACCGTGGTCGACCGGGGCAACCCGTACGCCTTCGTGGACGCCGCCGCCCTGGGCATCGGCGACGGCGCGGCGCTGCTCGCGGCGGGCGACGACGTCCGCGCGGTGCTGCGGCAGGTCCGCGCCCAGCTGGCGCCGCGGCTCGGCCTCGGCGACTCCGAGGTGCTGCCCAAGCCCGCGCTGCTGCTGCGCACCGCCGACGGCGGGCTGTACGCGAAGGCGCTGTCCGCCGACGACTGGCATCCCGGCCTGGCGCTCACCGGCCTGGTCGCGGTCGCCTCGCTGGTGGCCGGCGCCACCCCGGGCCCGGCGGACCTCGCGGTCCGGCACCCCGGCGGGACCTCCACGGTGGGCCTGCGCACCGAGCCGGACGGGACCCGCACCCTCGGCGTCGCCGACCGCCGGGTCCAGCGGCTGGCCCGACTGTCCCTGGGGGAGTGACCGTGCGCCTCGTCCCCGACGACCGGACCCAGCGCCTGCTGGCCCTCGGCAACCTGGTCAATATGACCGGCACCGGCGCGACCATGTCCGCGCTGGTGGTCTTCCTTGCCGTGGTCAAACGGTTCCCGCTGGCGCAGGCCACCTGGCTGCTCGCCGCCGCCGGACTGGCCGGGGTGCTCGGCGCGCTGCCGCTCGGGCAGCTCAGCGACCGCTTCGGCGCCAGAGCGATGGCGATCGTCACCGAACTGCTCTGCGCCGTGGCCACCCTGCTGCTGCTTCCGGCGGACAGCGCCTGGTGGTGCGCGCTGTGCCTGGCCGTACGGCAGTTGGCGACCAGCAGCAACACGGCGGCCCGGGCGACGCTGATGGGCGGCCTGGTGCCGCCCGCCGAGCGGGCCGCCCTGCGCGCCTACCAGCGATCGGTCTCCAACGCCGGCTTCTCGGTCGGCGCGCTGCTCTCCGGCCTGGCCCTGGCGGACGGCAGCACGACCGCGCTGTCCACCCTGCTCGCCCTGGACGCGGCGACGTACTGCTTCGGCGCGTACGCCACCGCCAGGCTGCCCGGCACCGGCCGCGGCGCCCGACGCCGCGGCCTGGCCCGGGAGGCACTGGTGGACCCCGGCTACCTCACCGCGGGTCTGCTGAACGCCGCGCACGCGGTCAACCGGTCGGTGGTCTCCATCGGCCTCCCGCTGTGGGTCGTCTACGGCACGCACCTGCCGCACTGGGCGGTCTCGGCGGCGATGATCGCCAACACGCTGACCGTGGTGCTGCTGCAGACCCCGTTGAGCGGCCGGGCCGCCGACCTCGCCGGGTGCGGCCGGTCGCTGCTGTGGGCCGGAGGGCTGACCGGGCTCGGCTGCGCGGCGTTGGCCCTCGCCGAGGGCCCGCGCCCGGCCGCCCTGGTCTGGCCGCTGTTCGCGCTCGCCTGCGCCGCCCTGGCGTTCGGCGAGATCCTGGGCGCGGCGGCCGGCTGGACCCTCTCCTACGACCTGGCCCCGGAGCACCTGCTCGGCCACTACCAGGGGATGTGGCAGTTCCTGGCTGACGGCTCCAGCAAGGTGGCGGGCCCGGTGGCGGTCGGCTGGGCGATCGCCGGCGGCCCGGCCGGCTGGGCGGCACTGGCTGCGGGCTTCACCGTCCTGGCGGCGTCGAGCCCACCGCTGGCCACCTGGTCCACCGCCCGGACCCGGACCGGCTGACCGCTGTTTTCGGCGGTCAGAAGGTCTCCGGGCACCACGGGCGGAAGTCGGTCCGCAGCAGTGCGTCCGCGCGGGCCGCCCCGCCCTCGCGCAGCTGCCGCACCAGGCCGGCGGCGTGCAGCCGGGCCACCGAGTCGCTGCCGAGGTAGAGCGTCCCCAACTCGCGTACGTCCATGGCGAGGTCGGCGGGGTCGGCGAGGTCGGCGGGGTCGTCGGCCGCGGCGGCGTCGGCGGTGTCCAGGCGTGTGAAGCTGCCGGTGCCGTCCGCCGCCGCCTCCAGCGCCCAGCGGCCGTCCACGTAGCCGAGCCGGTCGTGGATCTGCAGCACCACCCGGCCGGGGGCCGCGTAGCTGCGGGCCCCGAAGGCCGCGGGGCCGTCCAGCACGCGCAGCCACATGAAGTCGGCGCCGGTGTCGCCGCCGTCCACGCAGGCCCGGGGGTCGTCGAGCAGCAGCGGCAGCGGGTCGTCGGGGGCGATGGTGGGGATCAGGATCCGGTCGACCCAGTCCACGCTCAGCGCGTAGCGCCACAGCGCGGCGGTCGCGCCCCGGTCCAGCCCGAAGATGTCCTGGACCGTCAGCGCGCCCTTGGCGACCAGGTTGGGCCACTCGTCGGCCACCGAGTAGACGAGCATCCCGTCCGGCTGGTCCGCCGCGTCGCGGTGCAGTACGACCAGCGGCTCCTTCCAGGACTTGTCCGCGCCCTGGAGCTCCCCGGTGAGCAGCCGCCAGGTGGTCGGCGCCCGGTTGATCGCGCCGGGCTGGGTGCGCCGGAAGCGGTCGTAGAGATCGGGGCCGATCTTGCGCCACTCCTCCATGGTCAGGAGTTCGAAGCTGCCGCCCTCGGCCTCGGTCGGAACCCGGACCCCGCCCGCGCGCAGCTTGTCGACGGTGTAGTTCTTGCGCTGGGTGGCCGGGCCGAAGCCGTAGCGGCCGTAGATCCGGTGCTCGGCGGCGATCAGGATGGCCAGGCTCTCCCCGCGCTCGGCGGCGGCGGCCAGATCCCGCGTCATCATCCGGCTGAGCAGCCCGCGTCGGCGGTGGGTGGCGGAGACGGTGACATTGGTGACCGCGTCGGTGACCAGGACGGCGCCGCCGGGGACGGTCAGTTCGCGCTCCATGCTGCGGAAGGTGCCCACGCAGCGGCCCCGGTGGTAGGCGCCCAGGGTCCGCCCGGGATCGAAGTAGGCCTTGCGCACCTCGAGGCTGCCGTCGCCCATGGCCTCCATGAAGCCGGCCTGGAGGGCCCTGCCCCAGTCGAGGAGCTCGTCCTCCTCGACCACCCGGATCTGGATCTGGTCCTGCTCGCTGTCTTCGCCTTGCTGTCCCATGCCTGGCACCCTACGAGGCCGCGCCCGTCGTGGCATCCGCATTTAGCGGAACCGTCGGTACCGCCGCCCGCAGCGTCCTGACCTGCCCCGGCGTCCGTCCGCGCAGCAGCCGGACGAACCCGGCCGCGGTGATCGCGCCGAGCACGGTGCAGCTGATCCAGACCGCGTCACCGCCGCCCGCGGTGAGCAGCAGACCCGCCGTCAGCGGGGCGAGGAACGAGGCGCCGCTCCAGGCCAGCGAGTAGACGCCCTGGTAGCGGCCGCGGGCGTGCGCCGGGGAGAGTTCCGCGACGATGGCCGTCCCGGCCGGGACCCGCAGCATCTCGCCCGCGGTCCACACCGTCACGGTGAGGGCGTAGCCCCAGGCCGCCCCGGCGAACGCGGTCAGCCCGAAGCCGCAGCCGGTGAGCAGCGCGGCCGCGCCCAGCATCGCGGCCCGGTTCCGGCCCTGGACCAGCCGGGTCAGCGGGATCTGCAGCAGCACGATCAGCACCCCGTTGAGGCTGACCACCAGGCCGTAGTCGGTGGGGGAGAAGCCGTTGCGGCCCATCACGATCGGCAGCGCCATGCTGCCCTGGCCGTCCACGCAGGCGATCAGGAAGGTGAGGCCGACGAAGGCCATGAAGACCGGGTCGCGCAGCACCGCGCCGAGGCCGGCCTTGGGGGCGGCGCTGACTTGGACCGCTGTGGACGGGCCCACCGGCCTGGTCTCCGGGACCTTGGCGAAGACCACCACCGCGCAGAGCAGCGTCGTCGCCGCGTCGCCGACGAACAGCAGCAGGTAGCCGTGCGCCGCGATCAGCCCGGCCACCGCCGAGGAGAAGGCGAAGCCGATGTTGATGGCCCAGTAGTTTGAGCGAGTAGGCGCGGACCCGGTCCGCCGCCGGGACCAGGTCCGCCATGATCGCGGAGACGGCCGGCCGTCCGGCGTTGCTGGTGAAGCCCACCACCGCGGCCGCGACGGCGATGGCCCAGAGCGGGTGGACCAGCCCCAGCGCCAGCGTGGCCAGGGCCGTCCCCGACTGCGCCGCGAGCAGGGTGGGGCGCCGCCCGACCCGGTCCGCGAGGACGCCGCCGACCACGGACGCGACGCTGCCGCCGAGCCCGTACAGCGAGGCGACCAGCCCGGCGAAGGCGGGGCTGGTGTGTCGGCCCAGGGTCAGGTAGAGGGCCAGGAAGGGGACGACGAAGCCGCCGATCCGGTTGACCAGGGTGCTCAGCCAGAGCCACCAGAAGGCGCTGGGCAGCCCGCCCGCCGTCTCGCGGAAGGACGCCCCCAGCCGCTCGGCGAGACCCGGACGGGGTAGGGGGTACCGAGGCATGGCAGGGCTCCTGAGCGGCAGGTGTAAGTGTCACTTAAGCAGTTCGGAGATTACTCACTGTCTCGCCCCCGCCGCCACCGGGTTTCCGATACGGCCAACTCGACTAGGCTTCTGGCCATGGCTGAAGCTCCCTACCGTCTTGTCCTGCTCCGCCACGGCGAGAGCCAGTGGAACGAGAAGAACCTCTTCACCGGTTGGGTCGACGTCGACCTCAACGAGAAGGGCGAGAAGGAGGCCGTGCGCGGCGGTGAACTCCTCGCCGCCGAGGGCTTCCTTCCCGACGTTCTGCACACCTCCCTGCTGCGCCGCGCCATCCGCACCGCGCAGATCGCCCTCGACCGGGCCGACCGCCACTGGATCCCGGTCCGCCGCTCCTGGCGCCTGAACGAGCGTCACTACGGTGCGCTCCAGGGCAAGGACAAGGCCCAGACCCTGGCCGAGTTCGGCGAGGAGCAGTTCATGCTCTGGCGCCGCTCGTACGACACCCCGCCGCCCGTGCTCGCCGCCGACGCCGAGTACTCGCAGGCGCACGACTCCCGCTACGCCCAACTCCCCGCCGACGTCCGGCCGCAGACCGAGTGCCTCAAGGACGTCGTCGACCGGATGCTGCCCTACTGGTACGACGCGATCGTGCCGGACCTCGCCGACGGGCGCACCGTCCTGGTCACCGCGCACGGCAACTCGCTGCGGGCACTGGTCAAGCACCTCGACGGAATCTCCGACGCGGACATCGCCGCGCTCAACATCCCCACCGGCATCCCGCTGCTCTACGAGCTGGACGCCGACTTCAAGCCGCTCACCAAGGGCGGCCGCTACCTCGACCCGGAGGCCGCCGCCATCGCCGCCGAGGCCGTGGCCAACCAGGGCAAGAAGAAGTAGTCCCCAGGCCGAACCCCCAAGGGCCCCCACCAGCACGCCGGTGGGGGCCCTTTCGATCAGCCGCGGGGCGGATCAGGTCAGTGCTTGCCGCCGCACTGGCAGGTGCCGCCGGACTGGCAGCCGCAGCCGCAGCCCGAACCGCAGCCGCAGGCCGCCAGCAGGGGCAGCGGGATCCGCAGGGTCTGCTGGGCGGTGGGATCGGCCGGTTCGGCAGCGGGCGCGGTGGGCGGATTCGGAGTCTGAGCCATGGGTGGACCCTTCTGCAGACGGTCATGCCTATGCCCCAGTGAAGCCGCCCGTGTACACAGCGTCAACGGGCGTACGGAGTCGCCCGTACGCCCGCTCGCGCGCCCCCTACGTGGGGCCCGTCTACGTGGGGCCGGTCTACTTGGGGTCGGCCACGAAGTCGTCCGCGTGCTCGCCGGTCACCAGGAACACCACCCGCTTCGCCACCGACACCGCGTGGTCCGCGAAGCGCTCGTAGTAGCGCCCGCAGAGGGTGACGTCCACGGCCGTCTCGATGCCGTGCTGCCAGCGGTCGTCCAGCAGGTGCGAGAACAGCTGGCGGTGCAGCTCGTCGATCTCGTCGTCGTCCCGCTCCAGCTCCAGCGCGGCGTCCACGTCCTTGGACGCGATCACCAGGCCGGCCTTGGCGACCAGGCGCTGGGCCAGCTGGCCCATCTCCAGGACGATCGGGTGAAGGTCGGCCGGGACCGCGGACTCGGGGTAGCGCAGCCGGGCCAGCTTCGCCACATGGCGGGCCAGGTCGCCGGAGCGCTCCAGGTCCGCGCTCATCCGCAGCGACGTCACCACGATGCGCAGGTCGGTGGCCACCGGCTGCTGCCGGGCGAGCAGGGCGATCGCCCGGTTCTCCAGGTCGTGGTGCAGTGCGTCGACCTTCTCGTCGGCCGCGATGACGCTCTCGGCAAGCGCGAGGTCCGCGTCGAGCAGCGCCGTGGTAGCCCGCCCCATCGCCGAGCCCACCAGCCGGGCCATCTCGACCAGGCCGTCGCCGATCGAATCGAGTTCCTCGTGGTACGCGTCGCGCATCGTCCCGCTCCTCCTGCTGACTGGTCTGCCTCTGATCCGAACGTATAACCCCACCATGGGCTGTCCGGACGTCCCTCTTGGCCAGAAGGAGTGAACCAGCGCCGACGCCAAGGTGAATTCTCGGCGACCGCAGGCTGATGCCCTTGTCCAGGGGTTACAGCAGGTCATCACTCTGCGCTTACGCTGAACGCATGGACGTGAACGTGGCTGAAGCCGCAGCGAGCGCGCTTGCCGGGCTCGGAGTCGGCCTTACCGCCGCGCTGTCCTTCCGCTGGAGCGAGAAGGACCGAAAGAAGTCCGTGAAACGGATCGATGTGCAGCCCGAACCAGAACTCCCACCCGGAGTGGACACGGTGCTGTCGGTGCTGCGCTCCTGCGCGGTGGTGCTCGACGACAGTGACCAGGTGATCAAGGCCAGCTCCGCCGCGTATGCGCTGGGCCTGGTCAGAGGTGGTGCCATCGCGGTCGACGAGATGCTGGCGATGGCCAGGATGACCCGCCGCGACGGGGAGATACGCCAGGCCGACCTGGACATCCCCCGCGGTGGCGGAAAGCTCCCGGCCGACGCCCTCGCGGTGTCGGTCCGGGTCGCCCCGCTCGGCTCGCGGCTGGTCCTGGTGCTGGTCGAGGACCTCACCGAGGCCCGCCGGATCGAGGCGGTCCGCCGCGACTTCGTCGCCAATGTGTCGCACGAGCTGAAGACCCCGGTCGGCGCCCTGTCCCTGCTCTCCGAGGCGGTACAGGACGCCAGCGACGACCCGGAGGCGGTCCGCCGCTTCGCGGGGCGGATGCTGATCGAGGCCACCCGGCTCACCAGCCTGGTCCAGGAGATCATCGAACTCTCCCGGGTCCAGGACGACGAACGCCTGACCGACCCGGAGCCGGTCGCGGTGGACGAACTGGTCGCCGAGGCCATGGACCGCTGCCGGCACCAGGCCGCGGCCAAGCAGATCACCATGGCCGCCGGCGGCATCGCCGGACTCCGCCTGCACGGCAACCGCGGCCAGCTGGCCGCGGCCCTCGGCAACCTGGTCGAGAACGCCGTCAACTACAGCCCCGCCCGCACCCGGGTCGCCATCGCGGCCCGCAAGGTGCCGGGCACCAAGGTCGAGACCGTGGAGATATCGGTGACCGACCAGGGCACCGGGATCTCCGAGCGGGACCGCGAGCGGATCTTCGAACGCTTCTACCGGGTCGACCCGGCCCGCTCCCGGGCCACCGGCGGCACCGGCCTCGGCCTCTCCATCGTCAAGCACGTCGCCGCCTCGCACGGCGGCACGGTCTCGGTGTGGAGCGTCGAGGGCCAGGGCTCGACCTTCACCCTGCGCCTTCCCACGGCGCCTAGGGGCGACTCCGCCCGCGACCGCGCCCCCTTCGCGGACCCGGAGCCAGAACCTGACCCGGAGCCCGCCCCCGTCCCCTTGTCTGCCCATTCGCCTGCCCCGGAGGTCCAGCCGTGACCCGTGTGCTTGTTGTCGAGGACGAAGAGTCCTTCAGCGACGCCCTCTCCTACATGCTCCGCAAGGAGGGCTTCGAGGTGGCCATCGCCGCCACCGGCCCCGACGCCCTGGACCAGTTCGAGCGCAACGGCGCCGACCTGGTCCTGCTCGACCTGATGCTGCCGGGCCTGCCCGGCACCGAGGTCTGCCGCCAGCTCAGAGCCAAGTCGAGCGTCCCGGTGATCATGGTGACTGCCAAGGACAGCGAGATCGACAAGGTGGTCGGCCTGGAGATAGGGGCCGACGACTACGTCACCAAGCCCTACTCCACCCGCGAGCTGGTGGCCCGGATCCGCGCGGTGCTGCGCCGCCGCGGCGAGCCCGAGACCACCATCGGCGGCCCCGGCGCGCTGGAGGCGGGCCCGGTGCGGATGGACGTCGACCGGCACGTGGTGACCGTGGACGGCGCCAAGGTCGACCTCCCGCTCAAGGAGTTCGACCTGCTGGAGATGCTGCTCCGCAACGCCGGCCGGGTGCTCACCCGGATGCAGCTGATTGACCGGGTCTGGGGCGCGGACTACGTCGGCGACACCAAGACCCTGGACGTCCACGTCAAGCGGCTGCGCGCGAAGATCGAGCCCGACCCGGGCGCCCCGCGCTACCTGGTCACCGTCCGCGGCCTCGGCTACAAGTTCGAGCCGTAAGCCGTATCTGTACCTGATTGGCTGTGCCCCCGGCAGGATCATCCTTCCGGGGGCACAGCTGTACCCGATCGGGTGAGGAGTCAGGGCTTCTTTGGTCGCGGTGGCCGTCGAGGTGGCGGTCGCCGAGCCGACCGGCTTCTTGGTCGCCGCCACGACCGCCGTCGGGGTCTGCGTCGGCGTCGGCGTGGGGGACGGCGAGGGCGCGTACGAGGCGTATTCGCCGGTGCCGGTGGTGACCAGCGCCTGCACCTGGACCGAGCCGGCCGTGGTGAAGGTGAAGGCCACGGTGGTGTTCTGGCCGGGCGTGGGGGTCAGCGTCGGCACCGTGGCCGAGGGCTGGCCCGGGCCGCCGAGCTTCAGCGAGCCGAGCGACGGGATCGTCGCGGGGCCGCTGAGCACCGCCGGCACGCCGTTCACGGTGACCCCGGTCAGGGTGTCCTCGGTCGGTCCGCCGTTGGCGATGTTCGCGACGACGCCGGCCGGGGCCTTGCCGGTCGCGTCGGTCACCACGGCGATGCCGTTCAGCTTGAGCGCGGTGCCGTCGGCGAGCGGGATCGAGGTGGCCGCGTTGTCCGGCTTCACCTGGAGGGTCGCCGCGTTGTCCCCCGCGGAGCAGGCGGCGAGGATGGGAGCGGTCGCGATGATGACGGCGGCGACTGCGCCGCGACGAAGACTGCGGCTCACGGCGGTGACTTCTCCTCAGTTGTGCGACAGATGTGGCTGGCTGGCCGCGATCAGGTTACCGAGCCCCTTTGTCGGCTCTGCACGGGGTGGCCCCGTGTCGAGCGCCGATCGCAACCTACTACGTGATCCACTTCCGCCGCCGACGGCCCCTCGACCCGGCCGGGCCAAGATCAGATCACGTTTCGGTTACGCCTTTTGCGTAAGATCGACATCAGCTTTCGCGGGGTCGGTCGGTTCGTGCGCAAGCGCTCCGACCTGCGGGAAGCCTGTCTCGAACTGGGGTCGCAGCACGCGACAGGGGTGGTTGTCAAGCCCTGAGAACCGCTCTGACCTGCGAAAACGCCCTTCGGATATGGCCGCAACCGTGTTATTCTGGAAAGCCACGGAAGGGGTACCTGTCACATGACGTTCAAGGTTGGCGACACCGTGGTCTACCCCCATCACGGGGCCGCGCTGATCGAGGCAATTGAAATTCGCCAGATCAAGGGTGTGGACAAGACCTACCTGGTGCTGAAGGTGCAGCAGGGTGACCTGACGCTTCGCGTACCTGCGGAGAACGCAGAGTTCGTAGGCGTCCGCGATGTGGTCGGCCAGGATGGGTTGGACCGGGTTTTCGAGGTGCTGCGGGCACCGTACACCGAAGAGCCCACCAACTGGTCCCGCCGCTACAAAGCGAACCTGGAAAAGCTTGCTTCGGGTGACGTTATCAAGGTCGCGGAGGTTGTGCGCGACCTTTGGCGACGTGAGCGCGAGCGCGGGCTGTCCGCCGGTGAGAAGCGGATGCTGGCCAAGGCCAGGCAGATTCTGGTCAGCGAGCTGGCACTCGCTGAGAACACCAACGAGGACAAGGCCGAAACGCTGCTCGACGAGGTCCTCGCCTCCTGAGCCGCCGGCCCCACGCCTGCGTACACAACGATCCAGCGCTCGCCGTTCCGACGGCGGGCGCTGAGTCATGTCCTGACCCCCGTGGAAACCGGGGCCGTCCCGGTAATGTTCCACGCCTTGGCCATACCCACTTCCCCGAAGGAACAAAACCCTGAACGCCGCAGCAGTGGTTCCCGCCGCAGGGCGGGGCGAACGACTGGGCCCCGGTGCCCCCAAAGCCCTGCGTGACCTCGGGGGCGTGCCGCTGTTGGTGCACGCCGTCCGCGCGCTCTCGCGCTCCCGTGTGGTGACCCTGGTGGTCGTGGTCGCGCCCGCCGACGGCACCGCCCGGGTGCGGGCGCTGCTGGACGGCTACGGGCTGGACGGCCAGGACGGCACCGCCGTCACCGTGGTCCCCGGCGGCGCGACCCGGCAGGAGTCGGTCCGGCTCGGCCTCGCCGCCGTCCCGGCGACGGCCGAGGTGGTGCTGGTGCACGACGCCGCCCGGCCGCTGGTCCCGGTGGACGTGGTGGACGCGGTCGCCCGCGCCGTCGCGGACGGGGCCGAGGCCGTGGTCCCGGCCGTGCCGCTGGCCGACACGGTCAAGCAGGTCGGCCCGGCCGCCGTGCCCGGCGGCCCGGAGCCGGTGGTCGGCACGCCCGACCGCAGCACCCTGCGCGCGGTTCAGACCCCGCAGGGCTTCCGCCGCGAGCTGCTGCTCCGGGTGCACGACAAGGCGCTGCACGACGGCGTGGACGCGACCGACGACGCCGGGCTGGTCGAGCGCTACGGCGGCAGCGTGATGGTGGTCCCGGGCCACGAGGAGGCGTTCAAGGTGACCAGGCCGCTGGACCTGGTGCTGGCCGAGGCGGTACTGGCGCGACGGAGGTCGCTCGATGAGTTCTGAGATTCCTGCACCACCGCCCATGAGGCTTCCCCGCACGGGGATCGGCGCGGACATCCACGCCTTCGCCGAGGGCCGCGAGCTGTGGGTGGCCGGGCTGCGCTGGGACGGCTACGACGTGGGCCTGGCCGGCCACTCCGACGGCGACGTGGTCGCCCATGCCGCCTGCAACGCGCTGTTCTCCGCGGCCGGCCTCGGCGACCTGGGCGCGCACTTCGGGGTCGACCGGCCGGAGTGGTCCGGGGCCTCCGGCGTCCGGCTGCTAGGCGAGGCCGGCCGGATCGTCCGGGCCGCCGGGTTCGAGATCGGCAATGTCGCGGTGCAGGTCATCGGCATCCGCCCGAAGATCGGCAAGCGGCGGGAGGAGGCGCAGCGGGTGCTCTCCGAGGCGCTGGGCGCCCCGGTCTCGGTCTCCGCCGCGACCTCCGACGCGCTGGGGTTCACCGGACGCGAGGAGGGGCTGGTCGCCCTGGCGACCGCGCTCGTCTACTGAGGCCGGCGCTCGGTCTCCCGGGAACTGACCGGTCCTCACTCTTTCGGGGCAGAGCCGGGAACAGTCCGGCGGGGGCTGTGGTTGACCCTGCGACAGATGTACTCGCTCGCGGGAAGGACCGGGAATGCCAGACCAGCTCTCCGACCAGGCCAAGGCGCTCTTCGACGGCAAGAACTACGTATCTGTCGCGACGATCCAGCCGGACGGCACGCCGCAGTTGTCGGTGGTGTGGGCGAAGACCGACGGTGAGGACATCCTGATCTCCACCCTCGAAGGCCGCCGCAAGCATCTCAACCTGGTCCAGGACCCGCGGGTGACGCTGCTGCTCAACCCGGCGGACGCGCCCTTCTCCTATGTCGAGGTGCGCGGCACGGCGACGCTGGACACCGAGGGCGGCCCGGAGCTGATCAACGAGCTGTCCTGGAAGTACAACGGCAAGGAGTACCCGGCCGAGCCGCCGGAGGCGGTCCGCACCGTCATCCGGGTGACCCCGCGCCGGGTGATCGAGCGGGGCCTCTGACCGCTTCGGAAGGCCCGCCGATCATTGCGTCGGTGTGAATGTATCGAGACCCTGTGCCCGGATGGGCACAGGGCACCCCGTCGTTCCCACTACGCTTGACGCTGTGAGCATTCGCCTGTACGACACCAGCGCCAGCCAGGTACGCGACTTCGTCCCGATCGTGCCGGGCTGTGTCTCGATCTACCTGTGCGGGCCGACCGTGCAGGCGCCTCCGCATATCGGGCACGTCCGGTCCAATCTGAACTTCGACATCATCCGTCGCTGGTTCTCCTACCGGGGCTACGACGTCACGTTCGTGCGGAACGTCACCGACATCGACGACAAGATCATCGCCAAGTCGCGGGAGACCGGCCTGCCCTGGTGGCAGATCGGCTACTCCAACGAGCGCGCCTTCAGCGACGGTTACGACGCGCTGGGCTGCCTGCGGCCGGCCGGCGAGCCGAGGGCGACCGGGCACATCCCGGAGATGATCGAGATGATGGAGGAGCTGATCCGGCGCGGCCACGCCTACGAGGCGGACGGCAACGTCTACTTCAGCGTCACCTCGTACCCCGACTACCTGGCGCTGTCGCACCAGGAGTTGGAGAACCTGCGGCAGCCCGAGGGCGACGGCGAGACCGGCAAGCGGGACCCGCGCGACTTCGCGATGTGGAAGAACGTGAAGCCGGGCGAGCCCAGCTGGCCGACCCCGTGGGGGCGCGGCCGTCCGGGCTGGCACCTGGAGTGCTCGGCGATGGTGCACAAGTACTTCGGCTCCGCCTTCGACATCCACGGCGGCGGGCGCGACCTGGTCTTCCCGCACCACGAGAACGAGATCGCGCAGTCCAAGGCGTTCGGCGACGACTTCGCCAGCTACTGGATGCACAACGGCTGGGTGACCCTCAGCGGCGAGAAGATGAGCAAGTCGCTGGGCAACTCGGTGCTGGTCTCCGAGATGGTGCGGGCGTGGCGTCCGATCGTGCTCCGCTACTACCTGGGCACCCCGCACTACCGCTCGATGATCGAGTACAGCGAGGAGGCGCTGCGGGAGGCCGAGACCGGGTTCGCCCGGATCGAGGGCTTCGCGCAGCGGGTCACCGAGCTGCACGGGACGGTCGAGCCGGCCCCGCAGGTGCCCCCGGCGTTCGCCGAGGCGATGGACGACGACTTCGGCGTCCCGCAGGCCCTGGCCATCGTCCACACCGCGGTCCGGCAGGGGAACGCGGCCCTCGCGGCGGACGACAAGGAGAACGCGGTAGCGCGTCTGGCCGAGGTCCGTGCGATGCTCGGTGTGCTGGGTCTCGACCCGCTGGACGCCCTGTGGGCCGGTCCGGCGCAGGGCGAGGACCTGCACGGTGTGGTGGACGCCCTGGTCAAGCTGGTGCTGGAGCAGCGGCAGGCGGCGCGCGAGCGCAAGGACTACGCGACCTCCGACGCCATCCGGGACCGGCTCTCCCAAGCCGGTCTCGCCATCGAGGACCGTGCCGACGGCTCCCGCTGGACGCTCAACTAAATCGCTGTTCTTTGTTCGTGGATTCATGGAAGCAGGACTCAACTGATGGCCGGCAACAGCCAGCGCAGGAACGCCCGCAAGCCCGGCTCGAAGAAGGGTCCCTCGGTAGGCACCGGTGGCCACAGCCGTAAGGCGCTCGAGGGCAAGGGCCCGACGCCCAAGGCGTCGGAGCGCAAGGGGCACAAGAAGAACCGGATGGCCAACGCCGCCACCAAGCGCGCCACCGCGGGCAACAAGTCCCGCGGCAGCGCCCGGCGCGGCGGCAAGGCCAGCTCCGAGCTGGTCTACGGCCGCAACTCCGTGGTGGAGGCGCTGGCGGGCGGCGTGCCGGCCTCGGCGCTCTACGTCCAGCAGTTCATCGACAACGACGAGCGGGTCCGTGAGGCGCTGCAGCTCGCCAATGAGCGCGGCGTCCCGCTGATGGAAGCCCCGCGGATGCAGCTCGACAACCTCGCCGAGGGCCACAACCACCAGGGCCTGATCCTCCAGGTGCCGCCGTACGAGTACGCGCACCCGGACGACCTGCTGGCGCGGGCCGCCAAGAACCGCGAGGACCCGCTGATCGTGGCCCTGGACGGGATCACCGACTCGCGGAACCTCGGCGCCATCGTCCGCTCGGTGGCGGCCTTCGACGGCCACGGCGTGGTGATCCCCGAGCGGCGCGCCGCCGGGATGACCGCCGGCGCCTGGAAGACCTCCTCGGGTGCCGCGGCCCGGGTGCCGGTGGCCCGGATGACCAATATGACCCGGACCCTGGAGGCCTACCAGAAGGCCGGCTGCTTCGTGGTCGGCCTGGCCGCCGACGGGGAGGGCGATATCAGTGATCTGGAGGCGCTCACCGGGCCTGTGGTCATCGTCATCGGCTCGGAGGGCAAGGGGCTGTCCCGGCTGGTCAGCGAGACCTGTGACCTGGTCGTCCGGATCCCGATGCCCGGTACCGCCGAGTCGCTCAACGCGGGCGTCGCGGCCGGCATCGTGCTCTACGAGGCGGCACGGCTGCGCGGCAGGCGCTGAGCGGCAGGCACTGAAAGCGCGGGCGACGGGGGCCCGAAAGGCAAGCTCCGAAACCTGAGCTGAGCGGAGTTCACTCCGGAGGGTGTCCAAACGGCCTCCCAACCGGTTAGTGGGGTGTGGACACCAGAACACCAAACCGCTTTCAGGGGGGGCGCGGCGCCGAGGACAGCGACGGTGGACCGGGGCTCTACACGGTCAAGGTACCGACCGACCCGGCCCGGCTGAGCAGCACCACCGCCAGCTTCCGCGTGCGTCTCGGCACGTCGGCGCGCCCGCTGATCGACGCGGCCACGGCCGCGCCGGCCTTCGCCGCCGCCCCCTCGACCCGCTACCCGGGGCTCGCGCCCGACGAGACCCAGCCGATGGTGGTGCTGCCCGCCCTCGTCGGCGCGGGTGCGCACGCCTCCTCGGCGGCGCCGCGCCGGCTGGCCCGGGTCACCCCGATCACCTGGACCGGCGGCGCCGCCCCGCTGCTCGACGCGGTACGGCTGGGCGGCACGCTGCCGAACCAGCTGACCGGTTCCCCCGGCGGCTCCGGCGAGACCGGGGAGACCCAGCTGCTCCCGCTGGTCGGCGCCCAGGCCGGACAGGCCGTCCGGCCCGGCGCCGGCTACGCCGACCCGTTCGCCGACGAGCCGCGGTACGTGGACGGGCGCGAGCCCCGGTTCTCCGGGCCCGAGTACCAGTTGGAGGAGCGCGACTCCGGAGAACCGGTTCGGCACGCCTGGTACCCGGGCCGCCGGGTCGACCTCGGGCTGGTGCTGCTGCCGCTGCGGGTCTTCCTGGGCGGCATCTCGATCTACGCCGGCTTCGTCAAGCTCTGCGACCCGGTCTACTTCGACGGCGGCGCCCGCGGCTCGATGATGCACTGGCTGCAGTCGCTGCACCCCTGGCCGATGGCCCAGCCGCTGCTGCAGTTCGCGCTGACCCACCCGGTCGGGGCGGGGCTCGCGGTGGCCTTCGTCCAGATCGTGGTGGGCGTGCTGTCCATCCTCGGCCTGTGGCAGCGGCTGGCGGCCGGCGCCGCAATGGTGCTGGCGCTGGCGCTGCTGCTGACCGTCAGCTGGCGCGCGGTCCCCGCGTACGACGCGCCGGAGATCATCTACCTGGCCGCCTGGAGCCCGCTGCTGCTGGCCGGCGCCCCGCTGTTCTCACTGGACGGACGGCTGGCCATCGAGGCCTGGCGCCGACTGGGCGAGCGGGCGGCGGTGTCGGCGCTGCGGCGGCGGGTGCTGCGCCGGGGCTTCGTGGTGGCGACCATGGTGATCGGCGGCACCCTGCTGCTGGGCTCCGCGTTCGGCGCGGCGGTGCGCAGCGCCAAGCCGGTCGAGACGGTGCAGCCGGCCACCACCACCAGCGTGCCGACCCAGTACCCCAGCCCGATCTACCCGACCGGGGCCGCCCTGACCGGCAAGGCGCCGACCGGGAAGCACAAGCACCCGGCCAAGCCCACCGCGGGGGCGAGCACGGCGGCGAAGCACCACACGGCGCCTCCCGCCAAGCACACCCCGGGCACCACCCACAGCGGCGGCAGCACGCCGTCCGGCGGCGGGGCCCCGGCCACCGGCAGCGCGCCCAAGAGCAGCAAGCCGCCGGCCCGGCACACCCCGCCCGCGGGCAAGCCGACCGGGGGCAACGGCGTGATCGGCGGCCTGCTCGGCAGCGGGGCCCCGCTGCCGCTGCTGGGCATGTCCAGCGGTGGCGCCAGCCACCAGCAGCCGGTGACCTGAGCCCTCGGGGCCGAGGAGCAGGACAGCAGTGTGGCCGGTACCGATGGTCGGTACCGGCCACATCTTGCTGCGGACTGTTCGCCGCTTCGTTCGGACTATTCGCCGCGGCGACTATTCGCCGCTGCGGGTGGCGGCGAGCTCCTTGGCGGCCTCGGTGAGGTCCTTGGCGGTGTCGATGGCCCGCCAGTAGACGCCCTGGGGGAGTTCCCAGCCGGAGAGCCGGTGCTCGCGGGCCAGCCGGGGGAAGGTGCTGCGCTCGTGGTCGCCCAGGTCGGGCAGCATCGCGGTGAACTCGGCGGAGAAGACGTACACGCCGGCGTTGATCAGGTAGGGCGAGGGCGGGGACTCGATGAAGTCGAGGATGCTGCCGAACTGGTCGGTGGTGACGGTGCCCCAGGGGAGGCGGGGGCGGGCCAGGGCGAGCGTGGCGTGGGCATCGCGCTCGGCGTGGAAGTCGGCCATCTCACTGAGCTTGAAGCGGGTCCAGATGTCGCCGTTGGTGGCGTACCAGGGCTCGTCCTTGCGGGGGAGCGAGGAGGCCGCGAACTTCAGACCGCCGCCGCGTCCGAGCGGCTCGCTCTCGATCACGGTGGTGACGTTCAGCGGCAGGTCGGCGGCCTTGAGCCAGTCCTGGAGCACCTCGGCCAGGTATCCGCAGGAGATCACGACATCGGAGACACCCTCCTCGGCCAGCCACTGCAGCTGGTGGCCGATGATCGGGATCCCGGTGCCCGGGATCTCGATCATCGGCTTGGGGCGCGTGTCGGTGAGCGGACGGAGCCTGGATCCCTGTCCACCGGCCAGGATCACGGCTTGGGTCACCGGCGGTGAGGAGAGCGGGGAGCGCTCGATGGAGGGGATGAGGTCAGCGGTCATGGGGAGAACTCTAGACGCCGCCCATGATCGTGCCGTGATCAGCCCGCCGGGGGCGATCAGTCGGCCGGGGTGATCAGGCGGGCGGGGTGATCAGCCGGCCGGGGCGGTCAGCCGGCCGGGGTGAGCGTCCCGACCGCGAAGGAGCCGTCGCAGACCGGCCGGGCGTAGGACTGCGCCCGCTTCACGTCGCCGTGGTACTTGCGGACGGCGGCCTGGCCGAGGTCGCGGGCGATGTCGGTGCAGTACCGGGTGAGCGAGGGCTGCTGCTGCATCGCCTGCGCGAGCGCGTCCAGGGCGGTGCCCGGGTTCTCGGTGCGGAGCGTGCGCAGCAGGCGGTCGCGCAGGACGTCCTGCGGAGCGGCCTTCGCCGGTGCCGCCTTCGCCGGCGCGCGGTCCACGCTGAGGGAGGAGGCGGCGAGTACCTGCTTGTCCCCGGAGCCGCTTGGGGCCCAGGAGACGCGGGTCACCGCGAGGGTGCCTGTCGTCACCAGGACGAAGGGGAGGACGAAGGCGAGGGTTTTGCCGAGTCGGCTCGCAAGCTGGTTCACGCTGGTGATGCTAGCGATGAGTAATGGCTCAGCGACATTCAGTCACTCAAATGAGTGATGGCGTGTTGGTTATCTCCATGAATAAACCTTCCCTGGTGGGCCGAATGCCCACCAGGGAAGGTTCAGTCGTTCAAGCCGGGTCAGTCGCTGAGCCGGGCGCCCGTCGCGGTGGAGAAGACGTGGGTCTCGCCGGCGCGCGGGACCACGTGCAGGGTCTCGCCCTTCTGCGGGACGGCGCGGCCGCTCACGCGGACCACCAGGTCCTTGTCCTCGCCGCCGACGTGCGCGGTGCCGTAGACGTAGCCGTCGGCGCCGAGCTCCTCGACCACGTTGACGGTGACGGCCAGGCCGTCGCCCTTGCCGTCCGCGCCGCCCTCGGTGACCAGGTCCAGGTGCTCCGGACGGACGCCGATGGTGACGGTGGTCTCGCCCGCGTTGGCGGCCTCGGCCACGGCGTCGCGGGAGACCTGGATGACCGAGTTGCCGAACTTCACGCCGCCGTCGGCGAGCGGGACCTCGATCAGGTTCATCGCGGGGGAGCCGATGAAGCCGGCCACGAACAGGTTCGCCGGGCGGTCGTACATGTTGCGGGGGGAGTCGACCTGCTGCAGCAGGCCGTCCTTCAGCACCGCGACCCGGTCGCCCATGGTCATGGCCTCGACCTGGTCGTGGGTGACGTAGACGGTCGTGATGCCGAGGCGGCGCTGCAGCGAGGCGATCTGGGTGCGGGTCTGCACGCGGAGCTTGGCGTCCAGGTTCGACAGCGGCTCGTCCATGAGGAAGACCTGCGGCTCGCGGACGATCGCGCGGCCCATCGCGACACGCTGGCGCTGACCGCCGGAGAGCGCCTTCGGCTTGCGGTCGAGGTACTCGGTGAGGTCGAGGATCTTGCCTGCCTCCTCGACCTTCGCGCGGATCTCCGCCTTGTTCACGCCGGCGATCTTCAGGGCGAAGCCCATGTTGTCGGCGACGGTCATGTGCGGGTAGAGCGCGTAGTTCTGGAACACCATGGCGATGTTCCGGTCCTTGGGGGGGAGGTGGGTGACGTCGCGGTCGCCGATGCGGATGGCGCCGCCGTTCACGTCCTCCAGGCCCGCGAGCATCCGCAGGCTGGTCGACTTGCCACAGCCGGACGGACCGACCAGGACGAGGAACTCGCCGTCGGCGATGTCCAGCTCAAGGGCGTCGACAGCGGGCTTGGTGCCGCCGGGGTAGATGCGCGTGGCCTTGTCGAAAGTCACGGTAGGCATGCTGTTGCTCTCCTTCACCGGCAGGAACGTGCCGGACGATCCGAGTAAAGGCGGATGGTGCGGGGGTGGTGCATCCCCCGACATCCTGCCGTGCCAACCCGCCGGAGCGGCACGGTGTGCCAGAGGTCTAGTCCACCTGTCGGTAAACTCCTGGTGACGCTACCTTCACAAACCCGTCCTGTCAGTACCTTCCCGGGACCAAAATCCAGCGACCCCGATCGACCGCGGTGCGCGACGTCGGCGGCGGGCCTGTCGTGGCGGCGGAAAGAGGTCGGCGCCATGCCTTTCCGGGGCCCTTCCGGGGCCCTTCCGGGGCCCTTCCGGCGCCGACGACCCACCCGAAAGCTGATCGCGGCACGCCTCCCTCTCCCGGTAGACTCCACCCTGGTCCTGCCGTGGCACGCTGCGGACAGGTACCGCGCCTCCTTAGCTCAGTTGGCCAGAGCAACGCACTTGTAATGCGTAGGTCGTCGGTTCGAATCCGACAGGGGGCTCCAGCTGAAGCCCCGGTCGGATCACTCTGACCGGGGCTTTTCTCGTCTACCGGAGCCGTCTGCGGCGTCGGGCCCGAGCGTCCTTCGTGGGGCTGGTCTCAGTTCTGGTCTCAGTTTTCGGCTGGGGCCAGAGCGCGTCCCCCATGCGGCGTGCGGCCTCCTCGGTGAGCGGGGTGGTGGCGTGCACGTAGCGGCGGGTCATGCTGAGTGGGTGTGGCCGAGGATCTCCATGATCGTTGAGCAGCTCCTTGAACTCCTCCCAGTCGTCACGGGGGCCGATCGGTCGACCGTCGGGGCGGCAGAACACGAGGTCGTTGTCCTGCCGGGCCTCGCCGGCGGCAGTCCGCTCCTGCTGTTGCTGCTGCCAGGCCTCCTCAAAGACGGGGATGAGCGGAGGCGGGATGGGGACAAGACCGGCCACTACACCGAAGCCGACGCCATCCGCTGGACCACCACCGGAGAGCCCGTCGCCACCCGCACAGACGCCCCTGTCGCCCTGGCCGACCGGTGCGGCGGCGCGCCCAGGTTGTTCATGGCAGCGTGAGCCGCTCTTGTAGGTCGATGAACCTCGGATTACGACGGATATTCGTCATCTTCGTCACTGATCCCGAATCCACCGATGAATGACCTGTCCGAGGCCTGGACATAACGACGCGGATGCCCTCTGACCTGGGACGATGGGACTTCCTACAGAACCAAGTCGCCAGAACGAGAGAACATCCGCGAGATGCAATCCTGCCATGCCGCCACAGCGGTTTCCGCCGTCTTCGACGAGCCGAACCTGATCGCCGATGCCGGGCTGCTGTCGCTGGTCCGGCTGGCCGAGCGGGCCGGCCTGCGGCAACTGGCCGCGTCCGCGCTCCGCATCGAGGGCGCCGACAACAGCGGCGGAGCCAACCCGGCCGCCAAAGTGATGTCGCTGATCAGCGCGATGTGCGCGGGCGCGGACAGCATCGACGACGCGGCGCGGCTGCGGCACGGCGCGATGGACCGCGCCTTCACCTCGGTCCGCGCGCCCTCCACCCTGGGCACCTTCCTGCGCTCCTTCACCCACGGCCACAACCGCCAGCTCCACCGCGTTCACCGCGACTTCCTGGCCCGACTGGCCCGCAGCACCCCACTGCTGCCCGGCGCCGACACACTGATGTTCATCGACATCGACCCCACCCACCGCCGCGTGTACGGCCACGCCAAGCAGGGCGCGCAGGTCGGCCGCCTCAAGGGCCAGCGCACCCTGCACCCGATCCTGGCCACCCTGTCCACCCCGATCGCCCGGCCCGTGATCGGCGCGGTCCGCCTGCGCCGCGGCAAGGCCGCCGACGTCCGCGGAGCCGAGAGCTTCGTGAGCGAGGCCCTGGCCATAGCGAAGGAGACCGGCGGCACCGGGATCCGCCTGGTCCGCGCGGACAGCAAGTTCTACACCGCCGACGTGGTCGCCGCCTGCCGCCGGGCCGGCGCCCGATTCTCCCTGACCACCGGCATGAACCCCTCCATCGCGGGCGCGATCTCCCGCATCCCGCAGGAGTCCTGGACGGCGATCCGCTACCCGGACGCCTTCGTCGACCCCGACACCGGCGAGATGGTCTCCGACGCCGAGGTCGCCGAGATCCCCTACACCGCCTTCACCGGCCGAAGGAAGTCCGAGCACGTCACCGCCCGGCTGATCGTGCGCCGGGTCCGCCGATTGAACGCCGAAGTGGCCCAGGGTCAGGGCGAGTTGTTCACCGCCTGGCGTTACCACCCCGTCTTCACCGACAGCTCCTTCGCGGTGCTGCAGGCGGAACTGCACCACCGGCAGCACGCCGTGGTGGAGCAGGTGATCGCGGACGGGAAGTCCGGGCCTCTGGCCCACCTGCCGTCCGGGAACTTCCAGGCCAACGCCGCGTGGCTGACCCTGTGGGCGATGTCGCACAACCTGCTGCGGGCCGCCGGTGCGCTGACCTCGGTCTTCCACGCCAAGGCCACCACAGCGACCCTGCGCGCCCACCTGGTCCACGTCCCGGCCCGGCTCGCGCGCACCGCGCGCACCAAATTGACGGTGCATCTGCCCGAGCACTGGCCCTGGCGCGACGCCTTCACCGCCCTGTTCGAGGCCGTCCACTCCCCACCGCCGCGCCCGGCGGCCTGACCGCCACAAGATCCCGCACCGCGACGGCCCGACGGCCACCGGCGACAGCGCCACCAACCGCTCCCGACCCCGCACAACCCCTCGGACAGGCCGCGACCCGCGCACGGCGGCTACCGCACACCCCTCAACCTGTTGCCCCCAGCGGCCGACCGTCCACGGGCAGGAGAGCAACCCCGAAATGATCAGCCGGTGGATTCGGGCTGATGAGGAGATCACCCCCGTAAGCGCCCCTGAACCTGATGGGCTCCCCCTTGAAGACACCGAGAGCTGCCTCGTAGTCTCCAGCGAGGATCAGCTTGCGTTGTTCAAGAAGACTGGCCCAAGCCTCACCCAAAGGCGCGGCGCCCATATAGCCTTCCCTCGCCGCTATCCGCCGCAGATCCGTTTCGAAGGCCAACCAGGCGCTGCTTCGGCGATCGTTCTCAAGCGACCTCGCATCGCTGCGTAGGAATCCAGCGGCAGCAGTCAAACTGGCGGAGATCAGAGCAAGCACGGCCGCAGGGACCCGGGCATCAGCCGAGGCGAGCCCAGTAGCTCCGGACAGCACGGCCAGCACAGCACTGGGCAATCCCAAGGTGAGATGAGCAGCGCCCCAAATCGATCCCCATCGACGGGCTGCGGTTGCCTGCTCAGCGGCTTCCGCTGCCGCCTCGGACATCGCAGATCGCAAATGTCGGATCTGTGGGCTCCTGGGCTCGTCGGACCAAGGTAAAGACTCTCTCGGCGTGGCCATGAGCAGATGATGACAGCGTCACTTCATGATCGTGGCGATATCAACTCGTCTTGGGCGCCGAGACCTAGGCGCGGTGCTGGGGCCGTCTTGGGGCCGTGCGAGGTCAGCCAAAGGGGCGCGGCGCTGACAACGATCCACTATTCCGGTGCAGCTCAGGGTCATGGTGAGCGACCAGCCCGCCGGCCAGGTCCAGGAGTTCAGCGAGTCGAGTTGCTGCCTCCGGGGTTGTGCGGCCCACGTCCGCGATGCCGTGCCCGAATGCGTTCAATTCGGCGCGGAGTTGGGGCCAGGATGCCGCGCGACGCAGCCTTTGCCATGCCGGTAGCGGAGATACAGGTACTGGCCGTCAACCGTCCAAGCGTCCCACTGAGATGGGTAGGTGGAACACGTCTGCACAACTCGCATTAGTGTCTGGCCCTCTACCTTGTTCACCCGGCCATGGTCGCGCACCGTTTCAACCCGAGGTCGTTGTCCGGTCCGGCCTCAGCGGGCAGTTGTCGTGCTTGCGCCCCATGGCCAGTAGGCTGCCTCGACCCGTCTGGTGCTGGTGTAGGACATTGAGCAGATGGGACAGACCCGCGTATGCGCCTTGCTCTGCGTGCGATACCTGCTGCGCTGACTGTGGGGATGCTGCTCACTGCCTGCGGCAGTTCGGCTCCGGTCGAGCACGGCGCCATGGCTGAGGTCACCACGGGACCCTGCGTGACGGATACGCCCACGGACGTCGGGGGCGTGTCCCTGGACTTCTTCCACTGCGCGCTGACCGTCCACAACCCCACGAGCCGGCGTGAGGCGTACCTGATCGGGTTGTCCTGTTCCAGCAGTGGCCTCGGGACCGGGTACAACCCGGGGCATTTCTTGTACTACGCGGCCCCTGGGTGGTCCACTTTTTCGAGCGGCGGCATGGTCACCCCGCTGGATTCGACCACCCCTGGCTGTGAGATCTCCGAGGCCACGCGGCGTGATCTGGAGCCCGGCGACGACGGCGGATCCCCCCAGCCCTCCCCGACCGGGGCTCTGGCGGATGCGATCCACCCGCCGGAGGTTCTGGTACCACCCAGGGCGGAGCCCGGCCAGGAGGTTGACGCCCCTGTGTTCAGCGCCGGGGACGGACCTGGCGCTCCGGACGGAAGCGAAGGCACCTGGCTCTGGAAGGCGACCCTGCTCCCTCCGAAGTAGCGCGGGCTCGGGGGTGAGACGTACGTCACAGTCGCCGGGTCGGGCCGGCTGTCACATGTCGTCGGTGGTGCGTGTCAGAGCGGTGTAACCATCGACACGGCAAGGAGAACGCCACCATGGACGCCCGACTCAACCTCTACGGCAGCCCGACCGCGGCCAAGTTCACCAAGTACATCAACTCGGCCGGCAAGGCCGTCGCGGACTCGACGCTGCCGGCCGCCACGCAGGAGCTGGTGAAGATCCGCGCCAGCCAGATCAACGGCTGCGGCTTCTGCACCGACATGCACACCAAGGACGCCGCGCACGCCGGGGAGACCTCGCTGCGGCTCAATCTGATCGCGGCCTGGCGGGAGGCCAAGGTCTTCACCGAGGCCGAGCGGGCCGCGCTGGAACTGACCGAACAGGGCACCCGTATCGCCGACGCCGCCGGCGGCGTCACCGACGAGGCCTGGGCGAACGCCGCCAAGCACCACGACGAGGACCAGTTGGCCGCGCTGGTGTCCCTGATCGCCCTGATCAACGCCTACAACCGGCTGAACGTGATCATCCAGCAGCCGGCCGGCGACTACCAGCCGGGCCAGTTCGGCTGACTCAGCCGCCGGCTCGGCTGACTCAGCCGCCGGCGCGGACCAGGCCGGTCTCGTAGGCGATGACGACCAGTTGGGCGCGGTCCCGGGCGCCCAGCTTGAGCATGGCCCGGTTGGCGTGGGTCTTCGCGGTGACCGAGGTGACGAAGAGGCGTTCGGCGATCTCGTCGTTGGACAGCCCGAGCGCCACCAGGCCCATCACCTCGCGTTCGCGGGGGGTCAGCACGTCGAGGCGCCCGGAGTCGGCGCGGCCGCCCACGCTGGGCTGGGACAGGAACCGGGAGATCAGGCCCCTGGTCGCGGCCGGGGACAGCAGGGCCTCGCCGGAGGCCACCAGGCGGATGGCGTCCAGCAGTTGGGCCGGCTCGATGCCCTTGCCGAGGAATCCGCTGGCCCCGGCCCGCAGCGCCTCCACCACGAACTCGTCCACCTCGAAGGTGGTCAGCACCAGGACCTTGACCCCGGCGAGGTCCTCGTCCGCGCCGATCAGCCGGGTGGCGGCGATGCCGTCGAGCTCGGGCATCCGGATGTCCATCAGCACCACGTCCGCGCGGTGGCTGCGGGCCAGCTCGACGGCCTCGCGGCCGTTGCAGGCCTCGGCGACGACCTCCATGTCCTCCTGGGCGTCGATGAGCAGCCTGAAGGTGCCGCGCAGCAGCGCCTGGTCGTCCGCGAGCAGGACGTGAATGGTCATCGGGGATCCTTCGTGCCGAAGGGAACGGGCGGAACGGGAGGAACGGGGGAGACGGGAGGAACGGGGGAGACGGGCGGGGCGGGGGGAACGGCGGGAACGGGCGGGACGGCGGGAAGGGGCAGTTCGGCGCTGACCAGGAAGCCGCCGCGCGGCTGCGGGCCCGCGCTGAGGGTGCCGCCGACGATCGTGGCGCGCTCGCGCATGCCGATCAGGCCGTGCCCGGTGCCGGGGGCGTCCACCCGGGTGGACGGGCCGTCGTTGGCCACCGTGATCGACAGGGCGTCGGCGCGGTAGCCGAGGTCCAGCCGGACGGCCCGGCCCGCGGCGTGCTTGTGGGCGTTGGTCAGTGCCTCCTGGACGATCCGATAGGCCGTCAGGTCCGTGGCGGGGGCGAGGGTGCTCGGCTCGCCCTGCCGGTGGAGTTCCACCGGGAGTCCGGCCTGCCGGAAGGAGGTGATCAGCCGGTCGAGGTCGCCCAGGCCCGGCAGGGGTTCGCGGGAGTCGGGCTGGTCCTCGGTCTGCCGCAGCAGCCCGACCGTGGCGCGCAGTTCGTCCAGCGCGGCCCGGCTGGTCTCCTTGAGGTGGGCCAGCGCCTGGTACGCCGCCTCGGGGTCGGTGCGCAGCAGGTGGTGGGCCACCCCGGCCTGGGCGTTGACCAGGGTCATGTGGTGGGCGACCACGTCGTGCAGCTCACGGGCGATCCGGATGCGCTCGTCGGCGACCCGCCGCCGCGCCTCTTCCTCGCGGGTGCGTTCGGCGTGCGCCGCCCGTTCCTCCACCGCGGCGAGGTGGAGCCGGCGGCTGCGGATGGTGACGCCGAGCGCCGCTGCCGCGAGCAGCAGGTCCAGCACGATCGGATCGCCCCAGGGCGAGACCGACAAGGGACGGGTGAGGACGGCGGTCAGGGTGATCGCCGCGGTCGCGACGCCGCCCACGGTCCAGGCGGTCCGGCGGGGCGTCCTGGCGGCCATGGAGTAGATCGCGATCAGACTCGCGGCCGGCACCAGCGGGACGGTGCGGGCCAGCAGCAGGTGCGTGATCTCCACGGCCACCGTCACCGCCACCACCGGGACCGGCCAGCGGCTGCGGAACAGCAGCGGCACGCAGGCGAGCAGCGTCAGCAGGAAGCCGGCCGCCCGATGCGGGTGCGCGTCGTCGTGCACGGTGCTGATCATGAGCAGGATCAGCGGCACGATCAGGGCGGGGGCGAGGTCGGACACCCGCTCATGCCGCTCCAGCCATCCGCGAACCGCGTTCATCAGCTGCACTCCCTCACGGTACGCGGCCCGGGCCCCGGGGAGGGGTCGGCCGACCCCTCCCCGGGGCCCGGGCCTGCACGGTCAGCCGCGGACGCCTGCGGTCTCCTGTCGCGGGGCGGAGTCGACCGCGTCCGGGTCCTCGTCGGCCGGGCCCTCCACGGACACGTTCGGCAGCGCCCGGTCCAGCCACCTGGGCAGCCACCAGTTGGCGTCGCCGAACAGGTGCATCAGCGCCGGGACCAGGATCATCCGGGCCAGGAAGGCGTCGAAGAGGACCGCCACCGCCAGGCCGAGGCCGAACTCGGCGATCACGCGGGTCCCGCCCACCGCGAAGGGGGAGAACACCGAGAACATGATGCAGGCAGCGACCGCGATCACCTGGCCGGTCTCGCGCTGGCCGACCCGGACCGCGCGGTGGTTGTCACCCGAGTGGGCCCATTCCTCGCGCATCCGGCTGACCAGGAACACCTGGTAGTCCATGGACAGGCCGAACATGATGCCGACCACCAGGATCGGTACAAAGGCCTCGATCGGCCCGGCCGAGCCCGCCCCCAGCAGGCTGACCCCGAAGCCGTACTGGAACACCAGGGTGACCACGCCGAAGGCCACGCCGATGGTCAGCAGGTTCAGCACCGCGCCCAGCGCCGGGATCAGCAGGCTCCGGAAGGCGACCGTGAGCAGGAGGAAGCCCAGCGCCACGATGATCGCGAGGAACACCGGGATCTTGCCGACCAGCACCGAGGCGAAGTCGGCGTTGGAGGCGGTCACACCGCCCACGTACACCCGCAGGCCGGTGCCCTGCTCCGCCTGCGGGATCACGTCCTTGCGCAGGTGCTTGATCAGGTCGACGGTCTGCTGCGACTGCGGCGAGGTGGTGGGCACCACGCTCACCACCCCGACCGTCTCGCCGGAGGTCATCGGCAGCGCGTTGACGCCGGCCACTCCGGGGACCGTCCGCAGCTCGGCCACCAGCGCGGTCAGCGCCTGCTGGTCCCGGGGCGCGGAGGCTTCGGCGGCGAGCACCAACGGGCCGTTGGAGCCGGGGCCGAACCCCCGCGCCAGCAGGTCGTAGGCCTGCCGGTTGGTGCTGCTGGTGGGGAGGTTGCCGGCATCGGCCGAGCCGAGGCGGATGGACAGGGTGGGCAGCGCCATCCCGGCCAGCAGCACGAGCGCGATCAGGCCCATCCGCTTGGGGTGGGACTGGATCCGTCCGGCCCAGCGTCCCCAGAAGCCCTCGCGCGGCACCGACCGGTCCGGACCCTGGTCGGCCAGCCGGCGGCGCTGCTTGCGGCTGAGCACCCGCAGCCCGAGGAAGCCGAGCAGCGCGGGCAGCAGGGTGACCGCCGAGAGCACGGTCAGCGCCACGGTGACGGCCGCGCCCAGCGCCATGCCGTTGAGCAGGGTCAGCCCCAGGGTGAACATGCCCAGCAGGGCGATGATCACGGTGAGCCCGGCGAAGAGCACCGCCCGCCCGGACGTGTTCAGTGCCTTGGCCAGCGATTCCGGGACGCTCATCCCCGTCATCAGGTTCTTGCGGTGCCGGTTCACGATGAACAGGGCGTAGTCGATCCCCACCCCCAGGCCGATCAGCGTGCCCAGCGAGATCGCGGTGTCGGCGATGGACGTCACATGGCTCAGCAGCACGATGCTGAGCAGGCCGCTGCCCACCCCGGCGATCGCGGTGATGATGGGGAGCGCGGCCGCCCAGGCGGAACGGAACATCAGGAACAGGATGACGGCCGCCACCGCGATGCCCAGGACGTCGCCGATCGGTGACCCGGACGGGGTGACCGAGAAGGCGGAGCCGCCGAGCTGCACGTCGAGGCCACTGGCCCGGGCATCCGTGGCGATCTTCTCGATCGGCTCGGTGATGGCGTCGGTCGGCTTGTTGTCATTGAACTTCACCGTGGCGAACGCGGTGCTGCCGTCCTTGCTGATCTCCGACGCACCCTGCGCGCCGTACGGGCTCAGCACGCTGGCCACGCCCGGCGAGTGGGCGATCTGCGCCAGCGCACCGGACATCCGCTGCTGCACGGCCGGATCGGTGACCCGGCCGGAGCCGGTGTGCCAGACCACGGTGCCGCTGGCCCCGGCCTCGCCCGGCGACTTCTGCCGCAGCAGTGCGGTGGCCTTGCTCGACTCAGTGTTCGACGCGGTGGTGATGCTGCTGAAGTTGCTGCCCAGGGCGGACAGACCGACCGACAGGCCCACGAACAGGGCGACCCACAGCAGGACGACGACAAGCCGGCGCCGGTAGCACCATCGGGCGAACGTGGACATCAGGGGCCTCCGGGAGGACGGGAACACGCAAGGCTGACCCGTCAACCCTCGCGATCCGGCGTTCTCTCGTCATTGGCCCTCCGCCGACACTTCGGCCTACTGCGCCCGCAGTACGCCCGCACCCCGGGCGGATCTTGTCAATTGCCGCAAAGTTCGCAAAAACCCCCGCCGCGACCTGACCGGCTTCCCGAACTCCTGTCATCTTTCGGGTCGTTCGGGGACTGCGGTGGCCGATCCCTGGGACAATACTGTTTGATTGTGGCCAATCCGGTGATGTCCCGGCGGCGAATCATTACATGGGCGAAGTGTCGGCCGGATACCTTCGGGGGCAGGGAGTGCGCGAGGATGGACACATCCCAGGCGGGAGCCGCCGTGGCGGCGGTAGGGGCGATGAGGTACGGCAGCCACTGCTGCTTCGTCTCCGACCAGGATGACATCACCCAGCTCGCGCTCACCGGCTTCGTCCGCGACGGACTGGCCGCCGACGACCGCATCCTCTGCGTCCTGGGGCTGCGCGAGCGCTCCTGGCTGGTGGACGCGCTGGTCGCGGCCCGTACTCCGGTGGAGAAGCACGAGGCCGACGGCTCGCTGGTGATCGTCGACATGAGCCTGACCCCCACCTGGCAGGGCGACTTCTCGTCCACCGGTTCGGCCCAGATCATGTTCGACGCCATCGACGGGGCCCTCGCCGACGGCTACCGGGGCCTGCGGGTCTGCTCCGAACATGTCCTGGGGCCCGCGACACTCTGTCAGCCACCCCGAGCTGGTGGAGATGGAGCGGCTGATCGAGGACGGGCTGAAGAACCGGCCGGGGATGGGCCTCTGCATCTACGACCCCCGCGAGTTCACCCTGGCCGAGATCGAGGAACGCGCGCACCACCACTCGCTGGTCGCCGGACCGGGGCGGGTGCGGGCGCCGAGCCTGCAGATCCTGGAGACGGCCAGGGGCCTGCGGCTGATCGGCGAGGCCGACCTGACGGTCAGGCACCTTCTCGACACCGCGCTCTTCGAGGCGGCGGCGCGTACCGCGGACGACGCCGACATCATCGTCGACCTCTCCTCGCTGGCCTTCGCCGACGCCAGTGCGGTCGAGGCGCTGCTGCTGGCGGCGTCGCGGCTGGACAAGAAGCGCAGCATAGTGGTCCGTTCGCCCACGCCGACCGTCCGCAAGGTGCTGACGATCCTCGGCTGGGACAGCGCGAGCGGGCTGAGAGCAGAGACGGACCCGGAGCCGGGAGGAGCCCCGTGAGCCAATCGAGCCAGGACGACTGCAGGGATCCCGAGGAAGTCCTGCTGTTCGGCCTGAACGACCTGTACCAGGTCCGGGATCTGGTGCGCTGCCTCGCCCGGCTCGCCGGGTTCTCCGACGAGCGCACCGACGACCTGGTGCTGGCCGTCCATGAGATCGCCGTCTGCGCCTTCGCGGTGGACGACAGGCCCGCCATGCTGCTGATCGGCGACATCCCGGACGGGGTGGTCTGCGAGATCCGGGAGACCGCGGCCGTCCCCGGCTCCGGTCTGCCGCGCCCGGTGTCACGGCTGACCGATCCGGCGGTGGGGCCGGGGCGGGGCTGGCGGATCGCCCGGGCGCTCTGCGACGAGATCGTGGGCAGCGCGGACGGCTCGGCGGTGCAGCTCTCGATGCGGCTCGCCCCCGGGGTCGATCCCATGGCCGGGCCGCCGGCCGGCCCCTCGGCCGGCGCGGGGCGCAGGCGGTTCGAGGCCGGCGACTGACGCCTCCCGGCTTCTGACGGCGGGTTTGCAGGGTCAGGGCCGTCGGGTCCAGGGCAGGGTGGAGCGGGTCTGGCCGGCCAGCGCCGCGGTGGCCAGCGCCAGCAGGACCACGGCCAGCAGCAGCGGCAGCGCGGTGTGGCCGTGCAGCGCGACCAGGCCGCCGACCAGGGCGCCGAGGAACATGGAGAGGGTCGCCAGCAGACGTCGGCCGATCTTGCTGTCCGGGCCCCCGGCCAGTCGGCTGTCGGCGGCGAGGCCGGTGATGGTGAGGGTCAGCACGGTGGTGGTCAGATCGGGCACGGCGAGCCTGCGGGCCGCCGCGTTCTGCCCGCCCATGGCCAGCCCGAGCAGTACCACCAGCAGATAGCGGCCGCCGCCGGTCTCGGCCTGCGGGACCAGCAGGCAGCAGAGGTACGAGGCCAGCACCAGCACGCCCTCGGCGACCACCGCGGCGAACAGCAGCCGCCCCGGTGGGCCGCGAAGCGCACCCCGAGCCGTCCGCCGAGTACCGCGCCCGCGGCGAAGGAGAGCAGGGCGACCACCGAGGCGCTCAGCGAGAAGTCGGGCGAACCGGCCAGGGAGAAGGCGATGAAGATGACATTGCCGGTCATATTGGCGACGAAGACCCGGCCGAGCACCAGATAGCTGAACGCGTCGACCAGCCCGGTGACCAGGGTCAGCGTCAGCAGCAGCGGCGGCAGCGGGCCCTGGCGGTTCTCGGGGTCGTCCCGCCGGTCGGGGACGAGGCTGGCCCAGGCGTCGCGCAGAGCTTTGGTGGTCACAGGGTCCTTTGTACCGTCTCCAGGGCCTGGCAAAGGGTGTCCAGGGCCTCGCCGAAGGCGTGTTCGGCGGGGGTGCCGTAGCCGACGACCAGGCCGTCCATCACCTCCGCGGCCTGGCCCTTGGCGGCCGTGCCCCGGGCCGCCTGGCCCGGGTAGCGGAAGCCGTCCAGGCCCTGGACGGCGAGGCCGAGCCAGTCCGCGGCCCGCACCGCCTCGCGTTCGGTGCCCGGCGGCAGCCGCAGCACCACGTGCAGCCCGGCGGCGATACCGCTGACCCGCACCGAGGGGACGCGCTCGGCCAGCGCGGCGACCAGCCGGTCGCGCCGGCGGCGGTAGCGGAGCCGCATCGCGCGCAGATGCCGGTCGTACCCGCCGGAGGTGAGGAACTCGGCCAGGGTCAGCTGGTCCAGCACGCTCGGATGCCGCTCGCCCGCGCCCTTGGCCGCCACCACCTGGTCCACCAGATGACCCGGCAGCGCCATCCAGCCGAGCCGCAGCGCGGGGGCGAGGCTCTTGCTCGCCGTACCGAGGTACGCCACCCGCTCCGGGTCGAGCCCCTGCAGCGCGCCCACCGGCTGGCGGTCGTAGCGGAACTCGCCGTCGTAGTCGTCCTCCAGGATCAGCCCGCCGCTGCTCCTGGCCCAGTCCACCGCCGCGGTCCGGCGGTCCGGGTGCAGCGGGACGCCGGTGGGGAACTGGTGCGCGGGGGTGAGCAGGACCCCGCCCACGCGCTGATGAACCGTCAAGCTGCTTGTCCTTGCGCCATGATGGTCGACCTCCAGGGGAAGGGTGCGCAGTCCGGCGGCGGTGATCACACCACGGTGCAGGTCCAGGCCGTAGGACTCGACGGCCAGGGTCCGCGCACCGCTGCCGCGCAGGGTCCGGCTGAGCAGCGAGAGGCCCTGGGTGAAGCCGGAGCAGACCACGATCCGGTCCGGGTCGGTGCGCACCCCGCGGGCCCGGGCCAGGTAGTCGGCGAGCGCCCGGCGCAGCTCCTCGCAGCCGCGCGGATCCCCGTACCCGAAGGCCGAGTTGGGCGCGACGGCCAGGGCCCGCCGGGCGGCGGCGAGCCAGGCCGCGCGGGGGAAGGCGGAGATGTCGGGGATGCCGGCGAAGAGGCTGCCGTTGCCGGGGCCGTGGAACGGCTCGAAGGCCCGGAGCGGACGCGGGTCGGCCGGACGCGGGTCGCTCGGACGCGGGTCGCTCGGACGCCGGGCCCGCTGGGGTCGCCGCCGGGCCGCCGCGCCGCTGCCGGCGCGCTGGGCCACCCGGGTCCCCGACCCCTGGCGGGCCGAGAGCCACCCCTCGGCGACCAGTTCCCCGTAGGCATCGGCGACAGTGTTGCGGGCCACGCCCAGATCCACCGCGAGCGAGCGCGAGGGCGGCAGCCGGGTGCCGGGGGCGAGCCGCCCGGACCGCACCGCCTCGCGCAGGGCGCGGATCAGCGACGCGCGGATCCCGCCGGGACCGGTCAGGTCGAGGTCGAGATGCAGGTCGACGCTGCCGGGCTGGGTTTCGGGCTGGGAATTGGCCCAGGATTCTGCCATGGAAATGGACCATACTCCTGCGCCACTGCCGACCTAGGCTTGATCCATGACCACCACGACGCACACCCAGCGCATGAACCTCGGCAAGCTCGCTCCCGAGGTCTACCGGGCGATGGTCGCCCTCGACCAGGCGTCCAGGAAGGGGGTGGACCCGGTGCTCGCTGAGCTGGTGCGGATCCGCTCCTCGCAGCTCAACCACTGCGCCTTCTGCCTCGACATGCACACCCGCGACGCCCGGAAGGCGGGGGAGTCGGAGGAGCGGATCCACCTCCTCAGCGCCTGGGAGGAGGCCGGCCCGGTCTTCACCGAGAAGGAGCAGGCGGCCCTCGCCCTGACCGAGGCGATCACCGTGCTGACCGACGGATTCGTCCCGGACGCGGTCTATGAGCGCGCGGCGAAGCACTTCGAGGAGGAGGAGTTGGCCCATCTGATCGCGGTCGTCTTCACCATCAACTCCTGGAACCGGATCGCGGTGTCGACCCGGATGACCCCGACCCTGGGGCGGTAGCACCCCAGGGCCGAGAGCACCCTCCTAGGCCTCGGCGTCCGGCAGCCAGTTGCCGTGGAAGCCGAACGGCACCCGCCGGGGCAGGTGCACCGTCGCCACCGGCGCCGCCGCCAGGTCGTCCGCGTCGAGAACGACCAGGTCGCTGCGGTCGGTGTCGGCGTCGTGGACGAAGGTCATCAGCCAGCCGGGGCCGCCGGGGCGCCGTCCTTGGGCACGAAGGACGCCTCCCCGGGGGTGCGGCCGGGGCCGAAGAGATGGCTGCTGCCGGCGCCGGTCAGCAGGTCGTAGCGGTGGACGGCGTTGGTCGCCGCGGCGTGGCCGTAGCGGCTGGGGAGGCCGGCCAGCCGGTCGTCGATCCGCGGGAACTCCGCGCCGCGGTCGTCCAGTTGCTCCTCGCGGACGGCCCCGGTGGCGAGGTCCAGGGTCCAGCGCCAGAGCGTGGCGGGAGTGTCGACCCTGGCGCCGTCGGCCAGCGAGTCGTAGCGCATGGCGTGCAGGACCAGGCTGTCGCCCTCCTCATGGGCGTTGAGGGTGTGGAAGACATAGCAGGCGGCGATGTCGAACCAGCGCACCGCGCCGTACGGGTCGTCCCGCTTCAGTACGCCGAGCCGGGCGCCGTAGTCAGGGGTCCAGGCGTAGGGCATGCCGACCCCGGCCCTGGCCCGCTCCAGGTCGAAGACCACCGGCAGGTCCAGGAAGACCACGTGCCCGGCGGTGAGCTGGAAGTCGTGCATCATCGTGTGGGCCGGCACCTCCACCGGCCGACTGACCGTCAGCTCCCCGCTCGCGTCCGCCCGGTGGTACGTCAGATACGGGGCGGACAGCCCGCCGTAGCCGAAGAAATGCAGCTCACCGGTGGTGGGGCAGGTCTTGGGGTGGGCCGTCATCGGGGTCCGCAGCCGACCGCCGAAGTCATGGACCCCGATCGTCTCCAGCTCATGGCCGGGGCGGCAGTCCAGCTCGTACGGATAGGAGGACTCGACCAGGGCCAGGGTGCGGCCCGCGTGCCGGACCACATGGGTGTTGGCGACCCCGGCCGCCAGATTGGGCACGCCCCGCTCGTCGCGGAACGCCGCGCCGTGGGCGAAGGAGTCGGTCTGCACCCAGCGGTTGCGGTACGAGGTGGCCCGGCCGCCGTCGAGGCGGACGCCGTGCACCATGCCGTCGCCGAGGAACCAGTGGGCGGAAGCGGCCTCGCGCGGGTTGGGCCCGTTGCGCAGGTACCAGCCGCTGAGCTCGGGCGGTATCGAACCGCTGACCGGGAGTTGGGTGACGGTCATCTCGTCCGCGACGGGGCGTAGTTGCCGAGCAGGTGCGGGGCGGTGGCAGTGCTCATGACGGGCTCCTGAGGTGATCGGTGGCGGGGGTCAGCGGACCGGGGCGGCGGCGGCAGCGGTTGCGGCATTGGCCAGTCGGGCCTGCACCGCCTTGGGGTAGCGGGAGGTGAAGACGGCCGGGGCAGCGAACCCGACCACCTGGCAGGCGACCCGGGCCAGGGTGCCGGCGTCGGCTGCGCTGCAGGCCGCGGTGGCGACAGCGGTCAGCGTGAAGCTGATGGCCCAGGCCGCGGTGAGCACCGTGTTGATCCGCAGGAACACCGGGCTGTCCCAGAACTCCTCCGGGGTCTGCCGCTTGGCGATGCCCAGGGTGAACGGGCGGCCCGCGGCGAGGGTGCCCCAGGCGGTGAGGGCGAGCCAGGCGAAGGAGAGGGCGCCGTCGTAGTGCTCGAGCGGCGAGTGCGGGGCGGCGAAGGCGAGTGCGGTCAGCAGGGCGAAGTAGCCGACGGTGCTGATCTCCAGCATCTGCGCGTCGGCGGCGACGCCGGCCCTGCGGTCCTGCAGCAGCAGCCAGACCCCGATGGCCAGCGCGGCCAGCGCGCCCCACTGCCAGCCGGCTGAGGAGAGAGCGGCAAAGGCGATCCACGGGATGAATCCTCGGAGGTAGCTCATGGTGGTCGTTCCCCTCGATGTGACGTTCCACTGCGACGTTCCAACTCTGATAGGTCAAAACTAGAAGGTCTAGCTATGACCTGTCAACAGTGGAAGGTAGAGTGGGTCGTATGAGCCTTCGCCACGCACTCCTCGGACTTCTCGTCGACAAAACGGCCAGCGGGTACGACCTGATGAAGCTGTTCGACACCTCACTGGCCAATGTCTGGCCCGCCACCCAGAGCCAGGTCTACGGCGAGCTGGCCAAACTGGCCGCCGCCGGGCTGCTGGAGGTCTCGGCCGAGGGCCCGCGCGGGCGCAAGGAGTACGCGCTCACCGACGAGGGCCTGGCCGAACTGCGCCGCTGGCTGGTGGACACCCAGCCGGAGCCGCCGCGCCGCAGCGACACCCTGCTCCGGGTGTTCTTCCTGGGCGTGCTGACCGACGAGCAGGCGCTGGCCTATCTGCGGGGCATGGCCGAGACCGCGGCCGGCGAGCACGGCGCGCTGGAGCAGTTGGAGCAGTCGATCGAATGGGACGGCGGGATGCTGTCCACCAACGGCAGGCTGGCGCTGGAGTTCGGGCTGCGCTTCACCGCGATGCGGGAGGAGTGGGCACGCTGGGCCGTCGAGCAGGTGGCGGCGACGAAGCGGGACCGATGACCACCTCGGCCGCGGCAACAGCAGCCGGGGCGGAGGGCGTCGAGGTCTGCGCGACGCAAGCCCCGGCCAGGACCAGCAGGCCGCCGAGGATCTGCGGCAGCGCCAGGTGCTCGCCCAGCAGCACCCATGCCAGCACCGTCGCCACGACCGCCTCCAGGCAGGCCACCACGCCGGCCACCGGAGCGGAGAGCCGGCTCACCGAGGCGACCCCGGTGAGATAGGCCAGCACCGTGGCGATCAGCACCACCCAGCCGAGCAGCAGCAGCGCCGGGACCGGGGTGCCGCCCATGGACGCGTCCCGGCCGAGCAGCTGCCAGTGCGTCTCCCAGGGACGGGCCACCGGGAGCAGCACGATGGTGCCGATGATCAACCCGTACGCGGTCATGCCCATCGGGTCGACTGCGACCGCGCCTGGGGAGCCGGCCGTGCCGGACTTCTCGGACAGGATGAAGTAGCCGACCATCCCGCAGGCCGCCGCCAGCGCGGAGGCCACCCCGATCGGGTCCAGGCCGCCGAGGCCGTCCAGAACTGCACCACCAGGGCCAGCCCGGCCATGGTCGCCGCCGCGCCGACCACCGCGGCCCGGCTCACCCGGCGCCGCTGGACGAAGCGGACATAGCCCAGCAGCAGTACCGGGCCGAGGTACTCGATCAACAGGGCGACCCCGACCGGGATCCGGGAGATCGCATAGAAGTAGCAGCCCTGGACGCAGGCCACCCCGATCAGGCCGAAGCCGATCAGCAGCCCCGGGTGCCGCCGGGGCAGGTCGCGGTGCCGGATCGCCACCGGCAGCAGCACCAGCGCGGAGAGCGCGATCCGCAGCCACACCACCTGCATCGCCGTCAGCCCGGCCTCGATCAGCGGCTTCGCGGCCGTCCCTGAGCCGCCGAAGGCGCAGGCGGAGAGCAGGGCGAGGGTGAGGCCGGTTCGGCGCCGGGTCGCAGCGGGGGTGGGGGTGGAGGTGCGCATCGGCCCAGTCTGGCAGCGCGAGGGCCTGCGGCGACAGGGGTGTCCATAACTGATGCTGCTGTCAGGTCACCGCCTGCGTCAGGTCACCGCCCCTGCCGCCGCCGCGAAGCGGGGCTCGCGCCAGACGCCGGAGGTCAGCACCTCGGTCAGCACCGCCGCCGCGTCGCGGACGTCGGCGTGGCTCAGGTACAGCGGGGTGAAGCCGAAGCGCAGTACGTCCGGGGCCCGGAAGTCGCCGATCACCCCGCGTTCGATCAGCGTCTGCATGACGGCGTAGGCGTGCGGGTGTTGCAGCGAGACCTGGCTGCCGCGCTGCTCCGGTTCGGCGGGGGTCAGCGAGGGCAGCCCCAGCGGCTCGGTGAGCCGCAGGAACAGCGAGCTGAGGGCGAGGCTCTTGGCTCGCAGCGCGGTGAGGTCCACCTCGTCCCAGAGGTCCAGCGCGGCCTGCAGTCCGGCGAAGCTGAGCAGCGGCGGGGTGCCGGTGAGGAAGCGGCCGATGCCGGGGGCGGACGGTAGCCGGGCTCGAAGGCGAAGGGTCGGCGTGGCCGAACCAGCCGGTGAGCGGCTGCTCCGCGGCCTCGTGGTGCCGGGCGGCGGCGTAGAGGAAGGCGGGGGAGCCGGGCCCGCCGTTGAGGTACTTGTAGGTGCAGCCGACGGCGAAGTCGACCGCGCAGGCGTCGAGCCGGACCGGCAGCGCGCCCGCCGAGTGGCACAGGTCCCAGACCACCAGCGCGCCGTGCCGGTGCACCAGTTCGGTGACGGCGGCCATGTCCTGGAGCCGTCCGCTGCGGTAGTCGACATGGGAGAGCAGGACGACGGCGACGTCCTGGTCCAGCAGTTGCTCCAGGGTGTCCCCGTCGCGGCCGAGCAGCCGGCGGTCGCGGCCGGGCCCGGCGCCCTCGGTCAGATAGAGGTCGGTGGGGAAGCTGCCCAGCTCGGAGACGATGACCCGGCGGTCCGGGCGCAGCCGCAGGGCCGCCGTCAGCACCTTGAAGAGGTTGACCGAGGTCGAGTCGCAGACCACGGTCTGCCCGGCCGCCGCGCCGACCAGCGGGCCGATCCGGTCGCCGAGGCCGCGCGGCAGGTCGTACCAGCCGGCCTCGTTCCAGCTGCGGATCAGGCCGCGGCCCCACTCCTGCTCGACCATTCGGGCGATCCGCTCCGGGGTGTGCGCGGGGAGCGCGCCGAGGGAGTTGCCGTCCAGGTAGAGCACGCCCTCGGGCAGGGTGAAGCGGTCCCGGAACGAACGCAGCGGGTCGGCGGCGTCCAGCGCCTCGACATCCACCGGCTGCGAAGGGACAGCCTGCGGCTCAGAGCGCATTGCGGGCGCTCCACAGCTCGGGGAAGACGTCCTGCTCGGCGGCCTTGCGGAGCCAGCTCAGGCCGCTGGAGCCGCCGGTCCCCGGCTTGGCGCCCATGGTCCGCTTGACCGAGCTGAGGTGGCGCTGGCGCCATCGGGTGACCCGCTCCGCGACGTCCAGCAGCAGCTCGCCGAGCAGCGCCAGATCGCTGTACTCGGGGTCGCCGTAGACGGTCACCCAGGGCTCGGGGCCGGTCAGGCCGCGCCGGGCCAGCACCGCCGCCGCGTCCTCGTACAGGGAGGGGCCGTGCAGGGTCTCCGCCAGCTCGTCGTACACCTGGGGGTGGCCGGCGTAGAGCGCGAGCAGCCGCTCGTTCTTGTTGCCGAGCAGGAACTCCAGGTGCAGATAGCTGAACGACTGGAAGCCGCTGGCCTCGCCCAGGTACGGGCGGAACGCGCTGAACTCGACCGGGGTCATCGCCGCCAGCAGCTCCCAGGAGCCGACCAGCACCTCCTGGACGCCGAGGCCGCGGCGCAGCGCGGCGGTCGCGCCGGTCAGGTCGTCGGCGCGCAGGGCGTGCTGGGCGCCGACCCACTCCTGCCGGAGCTGGGCGAACAGCAGTTCCATCACCTGGGTGGCGACGATGAAGGTGCGCTCGGCCGGCTCCTTGCTGCGCGGGTGCTGCAGCGAGTGCAGGGTGTCGATGCCCGCGTAGGCGGCGTACGGGTGGTGGGCTCGCCGAAGTCGAGCTTGGGCTCCATGGCATGCCTCCTCGGGTCTCTGGACGACGGTTCAAGCGGTCACGTCATTCTTGATTGTTTCGACCCTGCGCTGAATGGGCGTCGGATGCCACTTGGGCGCTGCTGCCTACCATGGGAAAGGCAGATCATGCCGTCGGGTTTCCAAACGAAAGGCACAGCCTGTGGACGCGGTGGACCGGCGGTTGCTGGCCGAGTTGCAGCAGGACGCCAGGCTCTCCTTCAACGAGCTGTCGCGGCGGGTCAATCTGTCCTCGCCCGCCGTCGCCGAGCGGGTGCGGCGGCTGGAGGCGACCGGGGTGCTGGCCGGCTACCACGCCCGGGTGGACCTGGTCCGGGCCGGCCGGCCGGTGAGTGCCCTGGTACAGGTGCAGTGCTACGGCCCGCACTGCGTACTGCGGGATCCGGCCGTCGCCGACTGGCCGGAAGTACTGCAACTGCACCGTGTCACCGGAGACGCCTGCTGCGTGCTCATGGTGGCGGTAGCGTCGATGGCGGAGTTCGAGGCGCTGATCGACCGGCTGTCGGAGTACGGGCAGCCCGCCAGCACGATGATCCTTTCCAGTCCGGTCCAGTGGCGCCCCGTGCAGCCGACCTGACTGGCGACCCGCCGACCTGACGACCTGATGACGCACTGACGACAAACCAGGAGCACCGACGTGAGCCCGAGCGACGACGACGCCGTCCTCCAGTCCCTCCAGGAGCGGCCCGCCGCCCCGCCGCCCGACCACACCGCCCGCTACGGGCCGCACCCCGAGCAGATCGTCGACCTGCGGCTGCCGCCGGAAGGACCGCCGCCGAGCACCCTGGTGGTGCTGGTGCACGGCGGCTTCTGGCGGGTCGCCTACGACCGGGCGCACACCGCGCCGCTCGCGGACGCGCTGGCCCGGGCCGGGTTCGCGGTGGCGGTGCCCGAGTACCGGCGGGTCGGCTCGCCCGGCGGCGGCTGGCCGGGCACCTTCGACGACCTGGCGATCTTCACCGAATCGCTGCGGATGATCACCGCCGCCCGCGGCATCCACCTCAAGCGCACCGTGCTGGTCGGCCACTCCGCCGGCGGCCACCTGGCGCTGTGGGCCGCCGCCAGGCACCGGCTGCCGGTCGGCTCGCCCTGGCGGACCGAGTGGCGCCCGGACGCGGTGGTGTCGCTGGCCGGCTGCGCCTCGCTGGCCCTCTCCGACATCTGGGACCTGGGCCGGGGCGCGACGGCGACCCTGCTCGGCGGCAGTGTGGACGCCGTCCCCGAGCGCTACGCCCTGGCCGACCCCGGCGCGCTGCTGCCGCTGGGCGTCCCGGTGACGCTGCTGCACGGCAGCGAGGACGACGTGGTCCCGGCCGCGATGAGCCGCGAGTACGCCGGGCTGGCCGAGCGGAGCGGTGATCCGGTGCGGCTGGTGGAGCTCGCGGGGATGGAGCACTTCGGTCTGATCGACCCGCTCTCCGCGGCCTGGCCCCACCTGCTGGATGCGCTGGGTGACGCCGGCTGAGATTTCGGTGACGCTACGTCATATGCCTCGCTGCATATGCGAACAGCGGCTGGGACTACCCCGAACGGGTGTCGAACATGCGCACTCTTTCAGGGAATGGAACGGAGCCTCCCCGACCGCCACTCTGGAACCGCAGGTCACACGTTCTGGGGAGGCAGTAGCAGATGACGGACCAGCAGACCGCTCTCGGCACAGCAGCGGCAAAGAATCTCGCGACCACCACCAAGACCGCCCCGCAGATGCAGGGCATCACCTCGCGGTGGCTGTTGAAGATGCTGCCCTGGGTCCAGGTGTCGGGCGGCACCTACCGGGTGAACCGCCGGCTCACCTACGCGACCGGTCGGGGGCGGCTCAGTATCGCGCAGACCGGCTCGGAGGTCCGAATCGTCCCGCCCACGCTCGGCGAACTGCCGGTGCTCAGGGGCTTCGAGGACGAGGAACTGCTCACCGAGCTGGCCGGGCGCTTCAGCCAGCGGAGTTCGAGGCCGGGGAGGTGATCGCCGCCCTCGGCGCTCCGGTGGACCATGTCCTGGTGGTCGCCCACGGCAAGATCCGCAAGCTGGGGGACGGCAAGTTCGGCGACCACGACGCCGTCCTCGGCACCCTCGCCAACGGCGACCACTTCGGCGACGAGGCGCTCACCGAGGTCCTCACCGGGGCCGGCACCACCTGGGGCTACACCGCCAAGGCGGCGACCGCCGGCACCCTGCTGGCGCTGCCCAAGGAGGCCTTCGCCGGACTGGTCGACCGCTCACCGGAGCTCCGGGTCCAGGTCGAGCTCTACCTGGCCGAGGCCGAGCTGTCCAAGGACAAGCACGGCCAGGCCGCCATCGAGCTCGCTTCCGGGCACGAGGGCGAGGAGGAGCTGCCCGGAACCTATGTGGACTACGAACTCGCGCCGCGCGAGTACGAGTTGAGCGTCGCGCAGACCGTGCTCCAGGTGCACAGCCGGGTCGCGGACCTCTACAACCAGCCGATGAACCAGATCGAGCAGCAGCTCAAGCTCACCGTCGAGGCGCTGCGCGAACGGCAGGAGCACGAGCTGGTCAACAACCCCGAGTTCGGCTGCTGCACAACGCCGAGCACGAGCAGCGGATCCACACCCACGGCGGCCCGCCCACCCCCGACGACCTGGACGAGCTGCTCTCCCGCCGGCGCGGCTCCAACCTCTTCCTGGCCCACCCGCGGGCGATCGCCGCCTTCGGCCGGGAGTGCAGCAAGCGCGGGCTCTACCCGGACGCGGTGGACGTCGGCGGGCACCGGATCCCGTCCTGGCGCGGGGTGCCGATCTTCCCGTGCAACAAGATCCCGGTGAACGGCGGCCACACCAGCTCGATCCTGGTGCTGCGCACCGGCGAGGACAACCAGGGCGTGGTCGGGCTGCACCAGACCGGTCTCCCGGACGAGTACGAGCCCGGCCTGTCGGTCCGGTTCATGGGGATCAACGAGAAGGCCGTGATCCAGTACCTGGTCAGCGCCTACTACTCGGCCGCGGTGCTGGTCCCGGACGCGCTCGGGGTGCTGGAGAACGTCGAGGTCGCGCACCCGCGCGACTGACGAGGAACGGAGCGCGACTGACCGAGGAACGGAGCGTGCCCATTGAGCTGGTCGGACCTACTGATCTTCTTCGGCTCGCTGGCTTTCGCCGGCTTCCTGCTCTGGGCGGTGCAGCGGTTCGTCCCGCACCCGCCCGGGAGGGCAGCAATGACGTGGCCGGCTTCATCTTCGCCGGCGTGGGAGTCATCTACGCGGTCCTGCTGGCCTTTGTCGTCATCTCCGTCTGGGAGAACGTCGACGCGGCCCGGCAGACCACCTTCAAGGAGGCCGACGCACTGGCCGGGATCTACTGGATCTCCCGGGACCTGCCGCTGCCGCTCGGCGCGACCATCGAACACGACACCCTCGACTACGCCCACACCGTGGAGGACACCGAGTGGCCGCTGATGGCGAGCCACCAGAGCAGTCCCCAGGCCACCCAGGAGGTCTATGCGATCCGTAACGCGGTCAACTCCTACCAGCCGACGACCCCGGCCCAGCAGGTGCTGTTCGAGCACGCGGTGTCCCATGTGGAGGAGCTGGCCACCGAGCGCAGGGCCCGGCTGACCGAGGTGGAGGACTCGGTGCCGCCGATCCTCTGGGGGGCGCTGATCCTCGGCGCGGTGCTGACCATCGGCTTCACCTATCTCTTCGGCCTGTCCAACACCCTGGCCCACGCCCTGATGGTGCTGTCGCTGACCGCGCTGGTGGTGGGGTCGCTGATCCTGATCAAGGAGATGAACTACCCCTTCGACGGGGTGACCAAGATCGAGCCCACGGCCTTCAAGGTCTTCCTGGACCGATTGCCGACCCCACGCTGAGCCACACCCCCCCCAGGGAAGCCCCGGAAGAAATTCCGGGGCTTCCCTGTAACGTGCGCCCTGCGGTCCCGCGTCATAGGGAGCAGAGAAGGAAGCACAGCCGGAACACCTGCGGGGGCCAGTGAAACAGAAAGACGTGGACGAGTACCTGGAGTTCGCGACCGCACGAAGTACACCGCTCTACCGGACGGCCTGCCTGCTCACCGGGGGCGACCGCCACCTGGCCGAGGATCTGGTCCAGGAGACGCTGGGACGGGTCTACGTCCACTGGCGCAAGGTGTCCGCGGCCGACAATCCGGCCGCGTACGCGCACACCGTGCTGGTCAGGGCGTTCCTCACGCACCGGCGCCGGCGCAGCAGTGACGAGCGCCCGTCCGGCTACCTGCCGGACGGCGTCGCCCCCGAGGCGGACACCGCCCTGCGGATCACCCTGCTGCACGCCCTGGGCGAGCTGTCGGTGCGGGACCGGGCGGTGGTGGTCCTGCGCTACTGGGAGGACCACAGCGTCGAGGAGACCGCGACCCTGCTCCGGCTCAGGTCCGGAGTGGTCCGGACCCAGAGCTCGCGCGCACTGGCCAGGCTTCGGCTGGTGCTCGGCGACAGCCTCAGCGACTTCGCACACCCCTAGCGGTGCGCACCTCCCCCTCCCCCGACTTCCGGGAACCGCCCACTGACCCGAGATGGTGGCACTGCCATGCCTTTTGAGGACGAACTGACCGACGCGCTGCGCAGCACCGGGGACAGTTTCCAGACCGATCCGAGCCGGCTGGTCAACGCCGGGATCGCGGACGGGCGCCGTCGGCGCCGGCGCCGTACCGTCGGTGTGATCGGCAGCGTCACCGCGCTCGCCCTGGTCGGGATCGGCGGGACGGTCGCCTCCGGCGTGCTGCAGGCCGACGCCAGGCCGGTCGGCCCCGCGGCCGTCCCGACCCAGCTGCCGAGCAGCCCCGGTGCGAGCGCGACCAAGGGCGTGGTGGTCCGGGAGTTCGGCCCCCAGGAGCTGCTGACCGGCTTTGAGGCGATGCTCCCCAAGGGCCATCTCTCCGCCGTCGAGGCCGAAGGGTTCGACAGCCTGCAGAACGGCTCCAGGGCCCAGCGGGCCCTGCTCTCCCTGGTCCTCAACGACGGCAAGGGCCCGTCGGCGATCTCGATCATCATCCAGCGGCTGGCGACCACCGTCAACGACCAGCAGGTGCAGCAGTACCTCGCCTGCCCGAGCCACAGCGCCCGGCCGGACATCCAATGCACCCGCAAGACCCTCCCCAACGGGACCGTGCTCACCGTGACGCAGGGGCTGGAGAGCCCGGTCGGCACCAGCAAGGAGAAGGACTGGACGGCGTACCTGGCCACCGCCAACGGCTCGCTGATCACCCTGGACGAGACCAACTCCGCCCTGGAGAAGGGTCCGGTCTCGCGGCCCGAGCCGGTGCTCTCGGTGAAGCAGCTCAAGGCCGTGGTGACCGACCCGTTCTGGACGAAGGTCACCTCGTCGCTGCCCGCGCCGCCGCCCCCGGCGCTGCACACCGGTCCGACCCACAACAGCCTTTCGGCCGACCGGATCACCGGGACCCTGCGGGCCGCGCTGCCGAAGGGGCTGACCCTGTCCATGGACGGCGACAACGAGGAGGGCTACGCCTCCGGCCGGATCAACGACGGCCACGGCGCGGGCGTCATCGGCGTCAACGCCGACTGGTTCGGCACCACCGGCGACGCCGTCGACCAGGTGTTCGGCGGAGCGACCGTGCTGGCGGACGGCACCAGGATCGTGGTGGACCAGGGCCCGTCCGAGAAGGGCGGCGCCGGCGCGGTCCAGTGGACCGTGCAGGTGCTGCACAAGGACGGCCGGCGGATCGTGGTCAGCGAGCTGAACGCCGCCGCCTTCACCAGCGCCAAGGACCGCCCCGAGCCGGTGCTGACCCTGAGTCAGCTCAAGGCCCTCGCGCTCAGCCCCAGCTGGGTGGCCACGGCCTGGTAGGCAGGTCCTGGGCAGGTCCCTCCGAGGCGTCCCGTCGGCTGTGAAAGGCTGGCGGGATGCCGACGATTCGCCCCTACCGCCCAGCCGACCACGACGCCATGTACGACATCTGCGTCCGTACCGGGCACGCCGGGAAGGACGCCAGCGGCCTCTACACCGACCCGCGGATCCTGCCGGACATCTTCACCGGGCCCTATCTCGCGCTGGAGCCGCAGCTGGCCTTCGTGCTGGCCGATGCCGAGGACCGGGCGATCGGGTACGTCATCGGCACCGCCGACACCCCGGCCTTCGTCGCGGCCTACCGGGAGCGCTGGCTGCCGACCGTGGCCGCCCGCTATCCGGAGGGCAGCGGGACCGGCCTGGAAGCCGGGCGGATCCAGGAGCTGCACCATCCGGAGTGGATGTGGCGCGAGGACCTGGTCGACTACCCGGCCCACCTGCACATCGACCTGCTGCCGGAGGCCCAGGGCCAGGGCGCGGGACGGGCCATGATCGAGCGCTTCCTGGCGGCGCTGCGGGCGGCCGGGGTGGCCCGGGTGCACCTGGGCATGAGCACGGCCAACACCGGCGCCAGGGCCTTCTACGACCGGCTGGGCTTCCAGGAGCTCGGGCGCTCGCCGGACGGCCACGGCCTCACCCTGGGCCGCGGCACGGCCTGACCGCAGCGGCCTGACCGCAGACAGGACGGGCCGCCCGGGGAACGCGTCCCCGGGCGGCCCGTCCCGGTGGCTGACTAGAGGCGGACGCCGAAGTCGCCGGCGATGCCGGCCAGGCCGGAGGCGTAGCCCTGGCCGGTGGCGCGGAACTTCCACTCGGCGCCGTTGCGGTAGATCTCGCCGAAGAGCATCGCGGTCTCGGTCGCGGCGTCCTCGGTGAGGTCGTAGCGGGCGATCTCGGCCTCGCCGGCCTGGTTCAGCACGCGGATGAAGGCGTTGCGGACCTGGCCGAAGTTCTGGCTGCGGTTCTCGGCGTCGTAGATGGAGACCGGGAACACGATCTTGTCCGCCTCGGGCGGCAGACCGGCCAGGTTCACCTTGATCTGCTCGTCGTCGCCGTCACCCTGGCCGGTGACGTTGTCACCGGTGTGGACCACGGTCTGGTCCGGCGTGGCGGTGTTGTTGAAGAACACGAAGTGCTTGTCCGAGAGGACCTTGCCCGAAGCGTCCAGGACGATGGCGCTGGCGTCCAGGTCGAAGTCCGTCCCGGTGGTGGTGCGAACATCCCAGCCCAGACCCACGATGATGGCCGTGAGACCGGGAGCCTCCTTGGTGAGGGAGACATTTCCGCCCTTGGACAGGCTTACCGGCATGGTGGAGCCCCTTCCTGTTCCTGCGTTGCTCTTCCGGATACGCGCATTCTTGCGGCCACAGTCTGCCGCTCAGGTGCTTCGCCGGTAAGAACGCGGGAGGCACCTCTTACGGTTCCCCGGAATGTCCGGTTTCTCGGGGGCTATCCGATGCGCGGGAAACGGGCCTGGACCTCCCACACCGTCGCGTTGTCCGCGAAGCCCTCGTGCAGGTCCGCGAGGTCGGCGATCAGGTCCTGCAGGAAGTCGCGGGCCTCCCGGCGCAGATCCGGGTGGCGCACGGTGATCGGGGGCCGGTCCACCCACTCGGCGTGGATCTCGACCCAGTTGAATCGGCGGCTGAACCGCAGCAGGTCGGCGGACTCGGTGAAGTCCAGGTCGGCCTGCTGCAGCCGGGAGCCGCGGGCCCCGGCCGGGTCCTGGTCGATCTCCTCGACGATGTCGCAGAGCGCCCAGGCGAAGTCCAGCACCGGCACCCATCCCCAGGCTGTGGACAGGTCGACCCCCTCGCCCTCCAGGTGGATGTCGCCGCAGAACAGGTCGTGCCGCAGCGGGCGGGCGCCGACGCTGCGGTAGTCGGTCTGCGGGGGTCGGGGAAGCGGTTGGACAGCGAGTAGCCGAGGTCGATCACCGGTCGATGGTCCCACGGCGGGCTGAGCCGGTCGTGCGGGCGTTCGTACGTGCGAAATCCTCTGGCGGGCGGGGCCCCGGAGCAGGGATCATGGGGGTATGTCCATTCCCGTCCGCGTCCGCGGCTCGGTCGTCGTGCCCGACGCCGAGCTGCTGTGGCGTTTCTCGCGCTCGTCCGGCCCGGGCGGTCAGCATGTCAACACCTCCGACACCCAGGTCGAGCTGATGTTCGATATCGTCGGCTCCGCGGTGCTGCCCCAGGTCTGGAAGGACCGCGCCCTGGAGCGGCTCTCCGGACGCCTGGTCGACGGCGGGGTGCTGGTGGTCCGCTCCTCCGAGCACCGCTCGCAGTGGCGGAACCGGGAGGCCGCCGCGGTGCGGCTGGGGGCCCTGCTGAGCGACGCGGTGGCCCCGCCGCCGCGGACCCGGCGGGCGACCAAGCCGAGTCGGGGCATGGTGGAGCGCCGGCTCACCGACAAGAAGCGCCGCGCGGACGTGAAGCGCGGGCGCTCCGGCAAGAACTTCGACTAGCCCGGCTGCCGGGCCCTCAGCCCAGCTGCCGAGCCCTCAGCCCAGCTGCCGGTACTGGCCGCGGAAGTAGAGCAGCGGGCTGCCCTCGGCCGCGGCGACCTCGGCCGAGAGCACCCGGCCGATCAGCAGCACGTGGTCCCCGGCGGATATCCGCTGCTCGGTGCGGCACTCCACGGTCGCCAGCGCCCCGTCCACCAGCGGCGCCCCCGAGGCGTCCCCGCGCCGGTGCGGCAGGTCGGCGAACAGCAGCCGGTCGCTGACCCTGCCCTTCATCGCGAAGCGGGCCGCCGCGGTGCGCTGGTCGGCGCCGAGCACCGAGACCGCCCAGCGGTCGATCCGGGTCAGCGTCTCCTCCATCCGGGAGTCCTCCCGCACCGAGACCATCACCAGCGGCGGATCCAGCGACACCGACAGGAACGCGGTCGCGGTCATTCCCACGTCCTCGCCGCGCGGGCCGTCCTCGGGGTCGTGCGCGGTCAGCAGCACCACCCCCGAGGCGAGGTGGCTCAGGGCGGTCCGGAACTCCTCAGGGGTCGCCTGGAGGGCCTCTGCGGCGGCGGCAGGGCCGGTGCTGGGACTGGTCGGGGAAGGGTGCGCGGCGTTGTACACGTAACGCACGGTATCTTCGCCCACCCGTCGACCGCATCGGACCAGCGGTGTATACCTGCCCACATCGATGGTCCTAGGAGGGCGTCGGGCCGGGGCTTGGCGTCGGGAAGTGGGGGAAGTGGGCTTCATGTGTGGGCGAAACGCGAATTTTCGCCCCCAGGGGTGAACGCGGGAGCCGTGGTGGCGCGATGATGACTTCAGTTCTTGGCGCCTGAAGCCGGATCGGGGGAGGGTCCCAGAAGGGGATTGGCCGGGTTTGCCCCAGATGAACTGCTTATCAGGGCTGATCAGTTGTGTGAGTTGGGTCACAAGTGACGTTCATTTGCTGACCCAGCGTGCCTATTGATGTGCTCCCTGTGATTCAGTTTGCTTGGCAATCGGACGATAGGCATGACTGGAATCCCGAATCTGCCACTGTCACGGAGGGAGTGCGTGATGGACCCCGAGTCGGAGCCGTACGTCCGTCTCGCGACCCTGCGCACACTGCACCGGGTCGTGGCGGACCTCAATGCCGCCCGCAGCCTGGCCGGAACGCTGCAGGCCGTGGTCGAGGGCGCGGTCACCGGCCTCGGCTTCGAGAGCGCCGTCGTCAACCTGGTCCGCCCGGACGGGGATCTGGTCGTCGCCGCGGTCTGGAGCGAGGGCGAGCACGACACCGAGGCCGAGCACGGCGAGGGGGCCGGGCACGGGTCCGGCATCGACTCCCTGCTCGGCCAGATCGGCTCCCGCGACTCCTGGAACCGGCTGCTCAACGTCGGCGAGGTCTGGGGCTCGCTGGTCTTCGTCCCGCACGAGCGCAGCTGGGCCCGTTCCGCCGACCTGCCCAACTGGGAGGGTGGCGGAGTCCGGGACGGCCTCTCGCCGGCCGCCGGCCCCCAGGTCACCCCTGGCACCCGGACGACGTCCTGCTCGCCCCGATGTACAGCCTCGGCGGCGAACTGCTCGGCGTGCTCTCGGTGGACCGGCCGCGCAGCGGACGCAGACCCGGGCAGTGGACCCGCGAGTCGCTGGAGATGTTCAGCCAGCAGGCCGGGATAGCCATCGGCAACGCCCGGCTGCGCGCCGAGATGCAGCGGGCCCTGGTCCGGCTGGAGCGCGAGCAGCACACCCTGCGGGCCAGCGAGGAGAGCTTCCGGCAGGCCTTCGAGTACGCCCCCAGCGGGATGGCCATCACCGAGCTGCACGGCGCCCAGCGCGGCAAGCTCACCCGGGTCAACGACGCGCTGTGCCGGCTGCTCGGCCGCCCCCGCACCTCGCTGCAGCGGCAGAGCTTCGAGGACCTGGTGCACCCCGAGGACGAGGGGCTGCTGCGCCGGGTCTCCGCCGAGAACGGCCGGGCCGAGGTGCGGCTGGCCCGCCGCGACGGCGGCTACCTCTGGGTCTACCTGCGGAACTCGGTGGTCGCCGACACCGAGGAGGGCGCGCGCTTCCTGCTCACCCACATCGAGGACATCGAGGACCGCAAGCGCCACGAGCTGCAGCTCGCGCACCGGGCCAGCCACGACGCGCTGACCGGGCTGCCCAACGCGGCCGAGCTCAGGGCCCGGCTGACGCTGCGGCTCTGCGAGCAGCCGCAGGGCGGCGAGGAGCGGCAGGCGGTCACCGCGGGCTCCGGCAGTGGCCCCGGCGCGCTGGGGACCTTCGGCAGCGGCGCCCACGGCTACCAGCCGGTGCCGCACGGCGGGGGCCCCTTCGACGGCGGCTTCGAGCACGTGCACGCGATGCTGCCGGACGACCCCGCCGCCGAGGGCCGCGGCGGGCGCGGGCTTGCGGTGCTGTTCTGCGACCTGGACGGTTTCAAGTCGATAAATGACCGTTTCGGCCACAATGCGGGCGACGCGGTGCTGATCGAGGTCGCCCGGCGGCTCCAGCACGTCGTCCGTGAGGGTGACACGGTGGCCCGGCTGGGCGGCGACGAGTTCGTGGTGCTGGCCGACGGCGTGGGCCGGGACGAGGCCAAGGACCTGGCCGGACGGCTGCGGACGGCGATCATCCCGCCGATGCGGGTGGACGGCCGCGCGGTGCGGGTCGGGGTCAGTCTGGGCATCGGCTGGGCCGGCTGCGGGATGTCCATCGACGAGGTGCTGCACACCGCCGACGAGCGGATGTACCTGGAGAAGCGGGCCAGGGCCGGCGCGGCCGGCGGCAGCCGCCAGCCCGGCACCGGCAACCGCTCGCACCGCCGGGCGGGCTGACCCGGGTTCCCCGGCGGCTCATCCCGTACTTACCTGAGTGTCACCGGAGCCAGGTAGTGTGCGTTGACACGTGTGTCCGCCGGATCAGGCCAACCCGGGCGCGGCGCAGACAAATGATCATGTACGTTGACCTTCCTCCGCCCGAGCGGGAGCGGACGGTCTGCCACCCCTGGGGAGTTGAGATCTCGATGTCGTCCGAGAACCACGGCGTGCCGAGGACGACGACCCGTTCGCCTACCTCTACCGGGGCGAGGGCGGTGCGGACGGGTCGTCGGTGCAGGAGACTGCCCCGCTGCCCGGTGTGCCGCGTACCTCGTACCACCAGGCGACCCAGGTCGGCCGGACCCAGTACGGCCAGCCACAGCAGCAGGCCCCGCAGCAGGCCCCGCAGGGCTATCAGCCGCAGCCGCAGCTGCCGCACCAGGACCAGCCGACGGCGCAGTACCGCCCGGCAGGCGAGCCCTCGGCGTACCAGGCCTCGCCGTACCAGGCCGGGCCCGGTGCCGCGCCGGCCAAGGCGACCCCGCCGCCAGGCGGGGGCCGGGCCGGGACCAGGGCCGCCGGCGGCGGTCGGGGCAGCAGCCGCGGGGTGATGTTCGGCGCGATCGGCGTGGGCGTCGCGGTCGTGGTGGTCATCGGCGTGGTGGCGTTCAGCGGCAGTCCCGACAAGTCCGGCAATGCCGGCAAGACCGGTGCCGCCAGCAGCTCGGCCCCGGCCGCGCTGCCCCCGGTCGCCTCCGCCTCGACGACCCCCTCGGTGGCGCCGACCACCGGGATCGTCGCCCCGGTCGACGCCGCGACGCTGACCCTGTCCGGCGGGGCCAAGACCAACACCGACCACAAGAACGCCCTCAGCGCGGGCGGCACCTTCGTGGACGGGATGACCACCCCCGGCGCCACCGTCACCTGGACCGTCGACGCACCGGCCAAGGGCAGCTACTTCCTCTGGGTCCACTACGCCAACGCGACCGGCCAGGACTCCGGCGCGATGGTGACGGTCAACCAGAAGGCCTCCTCCAGCCGGTCCATCGGGCTCAAGGACTACGGCAGCAAGGGCAGTTGGGACTCCTGGTTCAGCTCCTACAGCGGGGTCTCGCTGCAGAAGGGCCAGAACACCATCGCCATCACCTGCACCCCCCCGGTGGCCTGCAACTTCAACCTGGACCAGCTGGCGCTGACCCCGCCCACCGACTCCAGCAGCCGTCCCAGTACCTGGAAGTAGCACCTGGAAGCAGCGCCTGGAAGCAGCGCCGCGACGCACAAGGGCCCGGTCACGCAGCAGCGTCACCGGGCCCTGCTGCGTTCGCGGTCAGACCCGGGCCGGGACCTGGAACACGTCCGCGCCGACGATCCACTCGCCCTTGCGCATCACCGCGACCAGCTCGTTGGCCTCGTCCAGGACCACCAGGTCCGCGTCCTTGCCGACCTCGATCGAGCCGACCCGGTCGTCCACCCCGAGCAGCCGGGCCGGGTTCAGCGACAGCACCTGGGCCGCGCGGACCAGGGAGAGGCCGTTCAGGGCCACCGCGCGGCGGAAGGCCACGTCCAGGGTGAGCGTGCTGCCGGCGATGGAGCCGCCCTCGACCAGCCGGGCCACCCCGTCCTCGACCCGCACCTGCAGCGGGCCCAGCGGGTAGAGGCCGTCGCCGAAGCCGGCCGCCGACATGGCGTCGGTGATCAGCGCCACCCGGTCGAGGCCGGCACCCTTGATGGCGAGGTCGATCACCGCGGGGTGCAGGTGCACCCCGTCGCCGACCAGCTCGACGGTGACCCGCTCGTCCTCCAGCAGCGCCACGATCGGGCCCGGCGCGCGGTGGGCGATGCCGGGCATGGCGTTGAAGAGGTGGGTGGCCACGGTGGCGCCGGCCTCGATGCCGTCCAGCACCTTGTCGTAGCGGGCGTCGGTGTGGCCGATCGCCGCGATCACGCCCAGCTCCTTGAGCAGCCGGATCGACTCGATGCCGCCGTCCAGCTCGGGGGCCAGGGTGACCATCTTGGCGGTGCCGCGGGCGGCGTCCACCAGCTTGCGGACCAGCGCCGGGTCCGGGTCGCGGAGCAGGTCGGGCTGGTGCGCGCCGCAGCGGTTGATGCTGATGAAGGGGCCCTCGAAGTGCACCCCGGCCAGCACCCCGTCCTCGACCAGCTCACTGAGCACCGATGCCTGCCGGCAGACCTCGTCGATCTCCCCGGTGACGGTGCTGGCGACGGTGGTGGTGGTGCCGTGCTCCAGGTGGGTCCTGGCGGCGACCAGGGCCTCGGCGGCGATGCCGGAGGCGTAGGACGCGCCGCCGCCGCCGTGGACGTGCATGTCCACGAAGCCGGGGACCACGGTGTAGCCGGTGAGGTCGAGCGGTGGGGCTGCTCCGACCGGGGGAGTGGTGCCGTCGTCGGCCGCGTCGGTCCCGGCGCCGCCGACCTCGGAGCTGCGGACCTCGACGACCCGGCCGTTCTCGATGGTCAGCCGTCCGTTGTCGACGACGCCGGTGGGCAGGACGAGCCTGGCCCCGGCCAGCACAGTGCGGTCCGCGTTGCTCACGCGGTCACCTCCAGTGAGAGCAGATCCCAGGCGAGCAGCCCTGCGCCCAGGCATCCGGCGGTGTCTTTGAGCATCGCCGGTACGAGCACGGGCGGCACCTGGAACGTGATCCGTTCCTGGACCGCCTCGCGCAGGGGTGTGAACAGCGTGTCACCGGCTTCGGCGAGGCCGCCACCGATGATGACTGTTCGGGGGTCGAGCAGGCTCTGGGCGAAGACGATCCCGTCGGCCAGCGCCGCGATCGCCTCGGACCAGACCCTGATCGCGCGCCTGTCCCCGGCCTGCACGGCCCGGGCGCAGTCGGCCCCGTCCGCGGCCGGGTCGCCGCTGGCGGCGGCCCAGGCCCGGGTGACCGCGCCGGCCGAGGCCACGGTCTCCAGGCAGCCCCGCGCCCCGCAGCCGCACAGCTCCCCGCCGGGACGGACGATGATGTGGCCGATCTCCCCGCCGTTGCCGTGGGCCCCGGCCTCGATCCGCCCGTCGATGCCGATGCCGCCGGCGATGCCGGTGCCCAGGGCCATGAAGAGGAAGCGGTCGATGCCCCGCCCCGCCCCGATCCTGGCCTCGGCCAGGGCGCCGGTGCGGACGTCGTGCCCGAGCGCGACCGGCACCTCCTCCCCGTGGTCGGAGAGCCGTGCGCTCAGGAGCTGCCGCATCGGGAGGTCGCGCCAGCCCAGGTTCGCGGAGAACACGGCGATGCCGTGCTCCGCGTCGATGGTGCCGGGCACGGCGACGCCGGCCGCCGAGGCGGCCGTTCCGTAGCGGCGCAGGCCCTCGTCGCGCAGGTGCGCGGCGAAGTCCAGGATCGTCGCGACGACCGCGTCGGTCCCGTGCTCCCTGCCGGTCGAACGGCGCTCCACATGCAGGAGGGTGCCGTCCTGGGCGACGAGTGCGGCTTTCATGCCGGTCCCGCCGACATCGAGTGCGATGACGTGCTTCACGGGGGACAGTCTCCCTGTACGAGGGATCAGAGGTCTAGTCCAGTTTGCGGATTGGTCTGGTCCAGGCCCAGAAGGGCAGCTCGGCGGGGGTAATGGACAGATTTGTCGTCACTCGACTACGGATTGTGACAATGCGCTGAGCTGCGGAGATGCCGAATTGCCGGGCGCTGTGGTCTAGACCAAGTGGAACCGCAGGTCATCGGCCCCTCGATTCCGCAAGGGTGTTCCAGAAAATTCACCACAAGAACCTTTTCTGTCGTTACTTTTCGACACCTGAGCCCTCGTCGGATGGGTTTAGCTGATGGAAAATACAGCGATATGTCCAAATAGTCGTTGCACAGGCTGCAACGAAGTCCAGCTATTCGGTAAATGGTGTAGACCTCTTGAGCGCCACGCGGACAGACTGACGCCCATAGCGGGGACGGCAGGTCTTCCAGTCGGAGTGGGGCGGGTTCTCTTACGCCATCCGGTGGTTGCTGCCGACCTGGGACTCACATTCGAACCCGGCCAGGACCGGGTTCGCATCTGCGAAGGCGGTAGTTTTAGTGAAGCGTCGTGTGCTTGCCCTGTCTGCAATCGGCGTCGTCGGCGCCATGGCCCTGACGGCCTGCGGCAGCAGCTCCTCTTCCTCCTCCAAGCCCGCCGCAAGCGGTGGCGCCACCACCATCAAGCTTCTTGCTGCCGACTACGGCACCGCCGGTGGCCCGGACAGCTCGCAGACCTACTGGCAGGGCATCGCCGACGCCTTCCACGCGGCCAACCCGACGATCACCGTCAAGGTGCAGACGATCGCCTGGGACAACTGGAGCCAGGTCGCCACCCAGATCCAGAACAAGCAGTACCCGGACATCCTCGAGGGCGACGCCCCCCAGGAGCTCGCCGCCAACGGCCTGCTGTACCCGCTGAGCGACGTGATGTCCGCCAGCACCATCAGCAACCTGATCCCGGTCTTCGCCAAGCAGGAGGACGACGCCTCCGGCACCGCCTACGGCGCCCCGTTCACCACCAGCGCCCGCGCCCTCTTCTACAACAAGAAGCTGTTCGCCGCCGCGAAGATCGCCGCCCCGCCGACCACCTGGGCCGAGCTGCAGACCGACGCCGCGAAGATCAAGGCGCTCGGCAACGGCACCATCGGCTACGGTCTGCCGCTGGGTTCGGAGGAGGCGCAGGCCGAGTCCTACATCTGGATGCTGGGCAACGGCGGCGGCTACGTCGACGACTCCAACAAGTACGCGATCAACTCGCCCGCCAACATCGACACCTTCAAGTTCCTGACCGGTCTGGTCAAGGCCGGGGACACCCAGCCCAGCCCGGCCACCACCAACCGCCAGACCATCTGGGACGACTTCGCGGCCGGCCAGGTCGGCATGGCCGGCGGCTCCGGCTCGCTCATCGGCGGCATCACCAAGGCCGGCAAGCTGCAGGCCGCGGACTGGGGCGTCACCACGATGCCCGGCAAGTCCGGCCCGCTGACCAAGTCGCTCGCCGTCCACGACGACATCACCGCGTTCAAGGCCGGCGGCCACGCCGCGGAGATCAAGAAGTTCCTGGACTTCGCGTACTCCGACAAGTACCAGATCCAGTTCGACAACGAGTACAACCTGCTCCCGGCCACCACCTCCGCGTCGACCGCGATCTCCGCGAGCAACCCGGTCGCGGCCGGCTTCCTGGCCACCGTCCCCAACGCCGTGGTCTACCCGAACCAGACCAACTGGAACAGCCTCTCCGCGCTGGTCAAGAAGGACATCGGTACCGCTGCTCAGGGCACCGACCCGGCCACGGTTCTGGGCGACCTCCAGAAGTCCGCCACCAGCAACTAGTTGATCCGCACTGCTGAAGGCCGGCGCAGCGAGCAGGTTCGCTGCGCCGGCCTCCGGCGCGCACCGATGGAGAAGACCATGACCCAAACGACTCATGCCGACGCGCCAGGTGCGGCGCCCGGTCCGGGGGAGGCCCCCTCGGTGTCGCGGACCACGATGAGCCCGCTGCGGCGGCTGGGGCGGGCGCTCGAACCGCTGCCCTGGATCGCCCCGGCCACCGGCCTCATCCTCTTTGTGGTGATCTGGCCGGTCGTCGCGATGTTCCAGACCTCCCGGAGGCATTTCGGCTCCCTGGGCGGCGACATGGGCTCTGCGGGCTGGACCAACTTCACCAAGCTGTTCGACGAGACCGACCTCCCCGGCGTGCTGCTGCGCACCGTGCTCTGGGTGGTGGCCGTGGTCGCGATCACCCTGCTGGTCTCGCTGGCCGTCTCGAACCTCTTCAACAAGGAGTTCCCCGGACGCCGGGTGGCCCGCTGGGCGCTGATCGCCCCCTGGGCCGCCTCCGTGGTGATGACCTCGATCGTCTTCCGCTGGATGCTCGACCCCAGCAACGGCGCCTTCAACGTGCTGCTGCACGACCTGGGCCTGCTCAAGAGCTTCAACGCCGGCAACGCCGACTGGCTCGGCAACCCGACCTACGCCTTCGGCTGGGCGATCCTGGTCGCCGTCTTCGTCTCGGTCCCCTTCACCACCTACGCGCTGCTGGCCGGCCTGCAGTCGATCCCGGCCGAGGTGTACGAGGCCGCGAAGCTGGACGGCGCCTCCCCGTTCCGGACCTACTGGTCCGTCACCCTGCCGCTGCTGCGCCCCGCGCTGCTGGTGGCGGTCCTGATCAACGTGATGAACGTCTTCAACTCGTTCCCGATCATCTGGGAGATGACCGGCGGCGGCCCCGGCGACCAGACGGCCACCACCACGATCTTCATGTACACCCTGAAGTCGTCGAACATCGGCGAGGCCGCAGCGATGTCGGTCGTCAACTTCGGCTTCATCATCGTGATCGTCCTGCTCTTCCTGCGGGCGTCCAAGTGGAACTCCGCGGAGGACTGACAGATGACCACCCAGACCGCACCCGCGCGGGTGCCCGTTCCCTCCGGTCGGAAGAGCGACGGCAGCAAGCGCAAGACGCCGAAGCTGCGCACCGTGCTGATCGCCGGCACCGCATACCTGATCGGTGTCATCTTCCTGCTGCCGTACCTGGAAATGATCATCACGGCGCTGCGTCCGTCCAATGAGCTCAAGGACCGGGACCTGCTGCCGCACCACTTCAGCTTCTCCAGCTTCACCAACGTCTGGTCCGCCGGGCAGGGCGACACCGGCCTCGGCACCAACCTCGGGGTCAGCCTGGAGATCGCCATCGGCGCCACGCTGCTGGTGCTGCTGGTGGCCGTGCCCGCCGCGTACTACACCGCCCGGCGGAACTTCCGCGGCAAGCGGTTCTTCCTGCTGCTGGTGCTGGTCACCCAGATGTTCCAGCCCACCGCCATGATCGTCGGAATCTACCGGGAGTTCCTGCAGTTCAACCTGATTGACTCGGTCTGGTCGCTGATCCTGGTGAACGCCGGGTTCAACATGGCCTTCGCGGTGTGGATCCTCAACGCCTACTTCAGCGCGATCCCCAAGGAGATCGAAGAGGCCGCGATCGTGGACGGCTGCAGCCGGGTCGGCGCGATGTTCCGGGTGATCATCCCGCTGGCGATGCCCGGCCTGGTCACCGCGCTGATCTTCACCTTCATCGCCGCCTGGAACGAGTTCGTCGTCGCGCTGACGCTGACCACCTCGGTCAACCACCAGCCGCTGACGGTCAAGACCTCCACCTACATCGGCCAGTACTCGACCGACTGGCAGCACCTGTTCGCCAGCTCGGTGATCGCCACCATCCCGGTGATCATCCTGTTCGCCCTGATCGAGGGCAAGGTCGTCTCCGGCCTGACGGCCGGCTCGGTCAAGTAGCACCTCGGCACAGCAGAGGAGGGGCACCCCGCTGGGGGCGACCCCTCCTTCTGCTTCTCCGGCTCAGAGGCTGATGTGGTACGCCTTGCGCAGGGTCTCGTGCACGGTCCAGACCGTGCGGTCGCCCTCGCGCAGGACGCAGGCGTCGCCGGGGCCGACGTCGAAGGTGTCGCCGCCCTGCACCGCGATCGTGGCCCGGCCGCTGACCACGACGAAAAGCTCATTGGCCTCGGTGTCGGTGACGGTGCCCGGGGTGATCTGCCAGATTCCGCGGATCTGGCTGCCGTCCTCGGACTCCCAGAGCACCTTGCCGGAGACCTCGGGGGCGCCCTCGATGATCTGCTCCGGGTCGAGCGGGTCGGCTTCCAACTCCGCGTCCGGGATGTGTACGGCGAAACTGCTCATGCTGGTCATGGCCTCGACGCTAACCGCTGGGGGCGGCGGCGGGGCAGCGGCACAGTCTGTCGTACCCGCGCGGCAGAATGACAGGTCGTAGCGGGGCCCGGGAGCGGGAGGGCCGCGGGAGGGCTGCAGGAGGGCTGGAGCAGGTGGACGAACTCACCGACCGGGACCGGGCTGTGCTGGCGCTGGAGGCCCGGCAGTGGCGCACCGACGGGGCGAAGGAGGCGGCGATAAGGGAGCAGCTGGGGTTGGCCCCGGTTCGCTACTACCAGCTGCTCAACGGCCTGCTCGACCGCCCGGCCGCGCTGGTGCACGACCCGGTGCTGGTCAACCGGCTGCGGAGGTTGCGGGAGGCGCGGCGCTCGCGCCGATAGGCTCGAACGCATGGCCGTCATTGAACCGAGCACCACCGCCGGCGCAGCCGGGCTCGCCGCGCTGCTCAAGGACCCCGCCCGCGCCGTCGCCGGCTTCGACTTCGACGGGACGCTCGCGCCCATCGTGGCCGACCCCGAGCAGGCCAGGGCCCACCCCGGCGTGGTCCCCGCGCTGGCCCGGCTGGCCCCGCGGCTGGCCGCGGTGGTGGTGGTCACCGGACGCCCCGCCGCCACCGCGGTGGAGTACGCCGGCTTCGCCGGGGCGCCGGGCCTGGAGCACCTCACCGTCCTCGGCCACTACGGGCTGGAGCGCTGGGACGCCGCGACCGGCGAGCTGCACGCCCCCGCCGAGCACCCCGGCGTCACCGCGCTGCGGGCCGAGCTGCCGGGGCTGCTCGCCACCGCGCCGGAGGGGGTGTGGCTGGAGGACAAGGGCCATGCCCTCGCCGTCCACACCCGCCGCGCCGCCGAGCCCGACGCCGCCTTGGCGGCGCTGGACGCCCCGCTGCGGGCGGCCGCCGCCCGGCATCGGCTGGCGGTCGAGCCCGGACGGATGGTGCTGGAACTGCGGCCCCCCGGCATGGACAAGGGCGTCGCCCTGACCGGTTTCCTGCGCGAGCACGAGGTGGGAAGCGTTCTCTTCGCCGGCGACGACCTCGGCGATCTCGCCGCCTTCGCGGCGGTGGACGGGCTGCGGGCCTCGGCCGGGATGGACGCCCTGCTGGTGTGCAGCGCCCCGACCACGGGAGAGCCCCCGGTCCGCGCCCTGGCCGACCGCGCCGACCTGATCGTCCCCGGGCCCGAGGGTGTGGTGGCACTGATCAACGCCCTGGCCGAAGCACTGGGCGGATGAAGTAGTACGTAGACTGACCATCCGTCAACGAAGCGTGTTCTGTCGGATAACGGTGACATTTCGAAGACCCCGTGGAGACCTCCCAGGCGCTACCTTCCCAATGGCCGGGACTCCTGAGCGCAAGCCCCGGCCTCGGCCGGGATTGGCCCGTCCTTGGCTCGGAGCTGTGCAGCGGCGGAGGTCCGTGCGTTGTCAGTGGCCTGCGCTACGGTGACCGAAGGGGGGTGTTTCTATGCTGACGGGCCGCAGGTACCGACTTGAACTGACTGATGCTCAGGCTGTTCAGGCCGAGACGTTCGGTGACGTATGCCGCAGCGTGTGGAACACCGCGCTCGAACAGCGCCGGATGTACCGCAGGCGCGATGCGTGGATGGACTATGTGCCCCAGTGCGCCGAGATGGCCGACGCGAAGCGTGAGTTCCCCTGGCTCGCCGAGGCACCGTCCCATGTTTTGCAGCAGACCCTCAAGGATCTGGACAGGGCGTGCCGGACCCACGGGACGTTCAAGGTTCGCTGGCGTGCGAAGGCGCGCTGGTCGCCCTCGTTCCGATTTCCGATGGGCAAGCTGATCACAGTGGAACGCATCGGCCGCAAGTGGGGCCGGGCGAAACTCCCGAAGTTGGGTTGGGTTCGGTTCCGCTGCTCCCGACCGCTCGGAGGTGAGGTCCGGTCGGCGACCGTCTCCCGGTCGGGCGCGCACTGGCACGTCTCATTTCTGGTCGATGACGGCCGCGCTACGCCGGATGAGCACGCGATGCCCTCCACGGCCGTGGGCGTGGACCGGGGTGTGAAGGTCGCCGCGACAACGTCCGACAACCGGTTCCTTGACCGGAAGTTCACCACTGTCGGCGAATGTGGCAGGCTGCGACGGCTGCAGCAGAGACTGGCGCGGCAGCAGCGCGGCAGTAACCGGCGTAGGGCCAACGTCGCGGCGATCAACGCCATCACCGGTCGTGTGCGGGACCGGCGCGCGGATTTCTGCGCGTACGCCGCGAACCGCCTCGCCACGGACAATGCCGTGGTGGTCCTGGAAGACCTTCGAACGAAGAGTATGACCCGCAGCGCGGCCGGGACAGTGAACGCTCCTGGCGTCAACGTCGCTGCCAAGCGGGGCCTGAACCGGGTCATCCTGGACAAGGGGTGGCACCTGCTCGAACTCGCCCTGCGCAACGCCGCCCGGTACACCGGGACCACAGTCGTACTGGTCAATCCCGCGTACACGTCGCAGACGTGCAATCCGTGCGGGCACGTGGACCCGAAGAACCGCGAGAGCCAAGCGGCCTTCGAGTGCACGTCCTGCGGCCACCTGGCGCACGCCGACGTGAACGCGGCGAAGAACATCCTCGACAAGTACCAAAACGCCGCAGGGCATGCGGTGTCAGGGCGTGGAGACTTCGGCGTCAGCCGGTCCGCGAAGCGCCAACCACCGGCGCCGCGTACACCTGCGGGGCGAAGCCCCCGTGCCGTAGGCGCAGCCGGAATCCTCGCGCTGTAGCGCGGGGCGGAAGTCAAACAGGGGGTAGTAGGAGCATGGAATGGGTTGTTCCCGGATACCGGCACACGCGAGAACTCGGCTCGGGCGCCAGCGGGCGCGTGGTGCTGGCGCTGCACGATGAGACCGGCATGGCGGTCGCCATCAAGTACCTCGGCGAGGAACTCCGCGCCGACGCGGACTTCCTGGCGGAGTTCCGCGACGAGGCACGGCTGCTCGGAGACCTGGAGACGCCGTACGTGGTGCGGCTCTGGGAGTACGTGGAAGGGCCGCTCGGCGCCGCCATCGTGATGGAGCTGGTCGACGGCATCGCCCTGCGGGCGCTGCTGCGGCAGGCCGGGGCGACCGGCCCCGAGGCCGCGCTGGTGGTCCTCAAGGGCTCGCTGCTGGGTCTTGCGGCAGCGCATGCGATGGGCGTGGTGCACCGCGACTACAAGCCGGAGAACGTGCTGGTCGCGGCGGACGGCTCGTCCAAGCTGGTGGACTTCGGCATCGCGGTGAAGACCGGCGACGCGGTCGGCATCGCCGGCACCCCGCCGTACATGGCCCCGGAGCAGTGGGCCGGTGACCCGGCCACGCCGGCGGCGGACGTCTACGCCGCGACGGCCACCTTCTTCGAGTGCCTGACCGGGAAGCGCCCGTACCCGGGCACCGAGTTCGCCGAGCTGGTGGTGCAGCACACCACTGCCCCGATCCCGGACGAGCTGGCGCCGGAGGCGGTCCGCCCGCTGATCCGGCACGGCCTGGCGAAGACCGCCGAGGAGCGGCCCAGCAGTGCGGCGGCGTTCGTCGCGGAGCTGGAGTCGGTCGCGGGGGTCGCCTACGGCGAGGGCTGGGAGGAGACCGGCCAGCGGAAGCTGGCCGCGTTGGCGGCGTTGCTGCCGCTGCTGTTCCCCTCCGCGGGGGGTGTCGCTGCGGACGGCTCCACGGCGGTGGCGACGACGGTCCTGGGGGGTGTCGGAGCCGTGGGCAAGTCGGGCGGTCGGCTGATCCGCAAGCGGGTGCTGGTCGGCAGTGTGGCCGGAACCCTGCTGCTGGCCCTGCTCGGCGGGGGGTACGCCTCGGGCGCGATAGGCAACGGCCACACCAAGACCGTCGCCGACCCGGTCCCCACCGCGATCACGTCATTCACCCCGAGCGGCACCCCGACCCCGGTGCCGACGCCCACCCCGAGTACGACCCCGACCCCCTCGGCGACCCCGACCGCCTCGGTGAGCCCCACGGTGGTGCCCCCGACCACCGCGCCGGCCGGCGGGGGGCCGGTGACGGTCGCCCCCACCACCAAGGCCCCAACGAAGGCCCCCACGACGCCGCCGACCAAGGCCCCGCCGACCACGGTCCCCCCGGTCCCCAAGGTCACCGTTCCCAACCTGAACGGTCTGGCCACCGGCACCGCCCAGGCGACGCTGGTCAGGGTCGGCTTCGCCAAGGACAACATCACCTACACCCTGGCTCAGACGTGCACTGCCGCCGCCCCGGCCGGGGTCTACGCACAGAGCCTGCGTGCCGGTACCTCGGTGCCCAAGACCAGCAAGGTGAGCTTCTCGTCACGCACCTACGCCTGCTTGGCGTTCCCGGTCCTGACCGAGCGCTACACGCTCGCCTCGGCGCAGAAACTCCTCCTGGCCGACGGCTTCACCGCTGTCACCTTGGCCAACGGGTGCGCCAGCCAGCAGGTCTTCTCGCACTCGATCCCCGATGATCCCAACTTCCTCTGGTCCAACGCCAGCGTCGTTCTGTACTGCGAGGTAATCGGATGACCACCCCGGAAGACACCCCCTACGACGCCGTTCCGCAGGACGGCACTTTTCGGCTGCGGCCGCAGTATGAGCCTGCGCCCCCGCCGGACACCTCGACCGTGCAGCTGGGTGGGGGCGGCGGGTACGGGTACGGCGCGCCGATGCCGGCGTATGAGGCGACGCCGACGGTGTTCTCGCCGACGCCCGCGCCCGGCGCTGAGCCGCCCGCTGAGAGTCTGATCAGGTTCGGGCCGGGCGTGCCCGACCCCAAGACCGCGCGGACCATGGCCGTCTGGCAAGGCGCCGGCCCGGCCGGCGCCGCTGCCGGCGCCGAGGAGAAGAAGCCGAAGAAGCGGCTGCTGGGCGGCTTCCTGCTGGCCGCCTTGGTCTTCCTCGGGGTGGTCGCGTTCCTGCTGTGGAACCACTTCGCCACCCCGCTGGCCATCAGCTCGGTCAAGGTCACCACCAGCCCGGCCGCCCTGGCCTGCGACGGCACCGAGCAGATCAACGCCGTGGTCAACACCAACGGCGGCTCCGGGAAGATCCAGTACCGCTGGCTCCGCAGTGACGGCGAGGACGACGGGATGCAGACCAGGACCGTCCCCTCGGGGGTGCACCAGGTGTCGCTGCCGTTCCACTGGACCGTTCAGGGCCGCGGCAATCTGCAGGCGACGGCGACGGTGGAGATCACCGAGCCCGGTGACCACTCCGCCTCCGCCACCTTCAACTACTCCTGCTCGAAATAACCTCGCAATAGCTCAGCCCTTCTGATCCTCCGTCAGGGCCTGGTACTGCTCCAGGAACCAGGCCGACGGCGGCAGCGCCGTGCTCGCCGCGGCCAGCCGCCGGCTGCGGGCCGTGCGCTCCTGCTCCGGCATGGTCAGGGCGGTGTGCAGGGCCTCCGCCGTGGCGATGATGTCGTAGGGGTTGACCACGATGGCGTCCTGGCCCAGCTCCTCGTAGGCGCCGGCCTCGCGGGAGAGGACCAGGGCGCAGCCCTGGTCGGAGACCACCGGGACCTCCTTGGCGACCAGGTTCATGCCGTCCCTGATCGGGTTCACCAACGCCACGTCGGCCAGCCGGTACGCGGCCAGCGAGCGCGCGAAGTCGTCGTCCACCTGCAGCATCACCGGCTGCCAGGTCGGCGTGCCGAACTCGTCGTTGATCTCCTGGGCCACCCGCAGCACCGAGGCGGTGTACTCGCGGTACTCCGGCAGGTCGTGCCGGGAGGGGTAGGCGAAGGCGATGTGGACGACCCGGTCCAGCCACTCGTCGCGGGTCCGCAGCAGGTGCCGGTAGGCGTGCAGGCCGCGGACGATGTTCTTGGACAGCTCGGTCCGGTCCACCCGGACCACGGTCTTCCGGTCGCCGACCGCCTCGCGCAGCGAGGCCAGCCGGGAGTCCACGTCCGGACGGTGCGCCCGCTCGCGCAGGAAGTCGCCGTCCGCGCCCAGCGCGTGCACCCCGAGCTGGGTGGTCCGGCCCTTGTAGGTGACGGTGAGGGCGTCCCGGTCGACGTCGGCGCCGAGGATCGCCTCGCAGCAGTCGGCGAAGGCGCCGGCCCAGCGCCGGGTGAGGAACCCGGCGTGGTCCGCGCCCAGGATCCCGGCCAGCACGTCCCGGGCCACGTCGTCGGGCAGCAGCCGGTAGTAGTCCGGCGGGGCCCAGGGGGTGTGCGAGAAGTGCCCGATCCGCAGGTCGGGCCGCAGCTCGCGGAGCAGCCGGGGGGTCAGTGACAGGTGGTAGTCCTGGACCAGCACGGTGGCGCCCGGCGCCGCGTTCTCGGCCAGGGCCTCGGCGAAGGCGGTGTTGTACGCCTCGTAGGAGGCCCACTCGCGCCGGAAGGAGCTGCCGAAGACCGGGGTGGTCGGGGTGTTGAAGATCAGGTGGTGGACGAACCAGAGGGTCGAGTTGGCGATCCCGTTGTAGGCCCGGGCGAAGGTGCCCGGGTCGATGTCCAGCATCCGTACCGAGGGGTCGTCCAGACCCTGCCGGGTCGCGGCGCGGTCGCCCTCCGACAGCGCGGCGCAGACCCAGACCGAGTCGACCTCGTCGCCGATGGCGCTCAGCCCGGAGACCAGCCCGCCGCCGCCCCGGCGTGGGGTGAGGGTGCCGTCGTCCTCGACGGTGAACGAGATCGGACCCCGGTTGGAGGCGAGCAGAATCGATGCCGGACTAGCTGTGACCATGGTGCTCAGCCTTGCCTACTCGTGACCGGGTCAAACGTCGTTCGCGGTCAGCGTGACGATGGGTGGCCGGTCGGTGACCGGGATGTCCGCGGTGGTGGGGGTGAATCCGGCCGCGGTGCGGGTGAACTGGGTGAGCCTCGGGGTGGCCAGGTCGTCCGCGGCCTTGATCCGGTTGCTGCGGACCAGCCGGTCCAGCGCGGTGAGCTGGATGGTGGCCGCCATCCGGCCGAGGGCCTGCGCGTCCTGGTGCCGGTGGTGCCGGACGCCGACGTCCACCTGGGCCAGGGCGTCGAGCCCGGCCAGCTCCAGGGCGTCCACCAGCAGGCCCAGCTCCACGCCGTAGCCGGTGGGGAAGGGCAGCCGCTCCAGCAGCGAGCGCCGGGCCGCGTACTCGCCGCCGAGCGGCTGGACGAAACCTGCCAGCCGCGGCCAGTAGAGGTTCAGCAGCGGGCGGGCGACCAGCTCGGTGACCCGTCCGCCGCCGGCCGGGATGACCGCGTCCTCGGTCTCCAGCGGCCGGTCGTACATGGCCTTGACGAAGGCCACCTCGGGCTCGGTGAGCAGCGGCCCGACGATGCCGGAGACGAAGGCGGAGTCGAACTCGCGCAGGTCGGCGTCGATGAAGCAGACGATGTCGCCGCTGGTGGCGAGGAGCGAGCGCCACAGCACCTCGCCCTTGCCGGGCAGCACCGGCAGCTCGGGAAGTATCGAGTCGCGGTGCACCACCCGGGCCCCGGCGTCGGCGGCGACCTGCGCGGTGCGGTCGCCGGAGCCGGAGTCGACCACGACCAGTTCGTCCACCAGCGGCACGGCGTCCATCAGGTCGCGGCGGATGGCGGACACGATCCCGCCGACCGTGGCCTCCTCGTCCAGCGCGGGCAGCACCACGCTGACGGTGCTGCCGCTCGCCCGCTTGGCGGCGAGCAGCTCGGGCAGCGAGCGGTCGGCGGCCGCCCAGGAGCGGTGGCGCAGCCAGTCCGCGACCTCGTCAAGCACAGGACTCCTCTGGTGTGACACGGGCCGTGATGCGCGTCTCGTCTCGCGGACGCCCAGTGATCGCGGGCGTCGCTTCGGTTACAGTCTTGGGGATGACACGCGTCCGCCGCACGGTGGACACACGTCGTCAGCTCCACTCCGGTGCGACCACAGTATCCAAGCGCCGGAGCACAAACGCGGTCCGGCTGCGACCGGTCGCCATAGAGCTCATCCAGAGGGACTGAGGGAACGGCCCGTTGAAGTCCCGGCAACCCTCCTGCCAGCTACAGCCGTCAAGGCCCTGGTGGGGAAGGTGCCAATTCCGTCCTGCGGCGAAACGCGTCGCGGGGAAGATGAGGAGAGAGGGCCTCGCCATCATGGCTGCTGTAACTGTCACACCCGAGTCTTTCGGTCCCGCCGTCGCCCTGTCCTGCAGGGAGTGCGGTGCGCGGACCCCGCTCGCCCCCGACTTCGCCTGTACCGAGTGCTTCGGGCCCCTTGAGGTGGCCTACGAGCTGCCGAGCGGCGACCCCGAGGCGCTCCGGGCGCGGATCGAGGCGGGCCCGGCGAACATCTGGCGCTACGCGCCGCTGCTGCCGGTCTCCGCGGACGTGGCGACCAGGCCCAACATCAACCCCGGCTGGACCAAGCTGGTCAAGGCCGACAACCTGGCCCGCGAGCTGGGCGTCACCGGCGGCCTGTACGTCAAGGACGACTCCGGCAACCCGACCCACTCCTTCAAGGACCGGGTCGTCGCGATCGCCGTCGAGGCCGCCCGGGTCTTCGGCTTCACCACCCTCTCCTGCTCCTCCACCGGCAACCTGGCCGGAGCGGTGGGCGCCGCCGCCGCCCGCACCGGGCTCCGCTCCTGCGTGTTCATCCCGCAGGACCTGGAGCAGGGCAAGATCGTGATGGCTGCCGTGTACGGCGGCGAGCTGGTCGGCATCGAGGGCAACTACGACGATGTGAACCGCTTCTGCTCGGAGCTGATCGGCGACCCGGCCGGTGAGGGCTGGGGCTTCGTCAACGTCAATCTGCGGCCGTACTACGGCGAGGGCTCGAAGACCCTGGCGTACGAGATCTGCGAGCAGCTGGGCTGGCGGCTGCCGGACCAGCTGGTGATCCCGATCGCCTCCGGCTCCCAGCTGACGAAGATCGACAAGGGGCTCAAGGAGCTGATCGCGCTCGGCCTGGTCGAGGACAAGCCCTACAAGATCTTCGGCGCCCAGGCCGAGGGCTGCTCCCCGGTCTCGGTGGCCTTCAAGGCCGGCCACGACGTGATCCGCCCGCAGAAGCCGAACACCATCGCCAAGTCGCTGGCGATCGGCAACCCGGCGGACGGCCCCTATGTGCTGGACATCTGCCGGCGCACCGGCGGCGCGGTCGAGGACGTCAACGACGAGGAGGTCGTGGACGCGATCAAGCTGCTGGCCCGGACCGAGGGGATCTTCGCCGAGACGGCGGGCGGGGTCACCGTGGGCGTGCTGCAGAAGCTGATCAAGAACGGCCTGCTCGACCCGGCCGTCGAGACCGTGGTCCTCAACACCGGCGACGGCCTGAAGACCCTGGACGCGGTGGAAGCCACCACCGGCCTGTCCGCCACCATCCGCCCCACCCTTGACTCCTTCCGAGAGGCTGGCCTCGCATGAGCGTCTCCGTCCGCATCCCGACCATCCTGCGCACCTACACCGGCGGCGCCGCCGAGGTGAAGGCCGAGGGCGCCACCCTCGCCGCTGTCATCGCCGACCTGGAGGCCCACCACGCCGGGATCGGCGGCCGCATCCTCGACGACAGCGGCAAGCTGCGACGTTTCGTCAATGTGTATGTGAACGACGACGACGTGCGTTTCGCCGACGGCCTGGAAACCGTGATCGCCGACGGCGGCGCGGTGTCGATCATTCCCGCCGTGGCCGGTGGCTGATTTCATTCGTTCCGCCGCCTGACAAAAGCCGGGGTGCCTTCCTCCATCAGGAGGGCACCCCGGTTCTTGCTTTCCCGGGACAGCGGTAGAGTGGCTTCCGGTTGAGGCAGGCCGCGCGGTCCGCGCGGTATTCAAACCCCTTCTCTTCCGGTATCTGCCACCACCTGCAGCCCAAGGGGCTGCCGCGCCCCCACGGGTTCGCCGAGAAATCCTGAAGCGATTTGTCCTTCAGGTCCGCTATGCCCGGAGCGCTTTGCTGCCCTTTGTTGGCATAAGCACTGCTCTGCCCCTTAATACCGGCTGAGAATTCTCCGCCGTGCGCCCTGTTGCGGAGGGCATCTGAGTGGATACATTCAGCGTCGGTCAAGCGTCGCGCAGAGCGTGGGCGCTCGATCCGGTCCGCGGAGTGCGGTCCGTGAAAGGGCCAGTAATAGGGGAGTACGGAATGGCTCAGGGCACCGTCAAGTGGTTCAACGCGGAGAAGGGATACGGCTTCATCGCGGTCGACGGTGGTGCGGACGTGTTCGTCCACTACAGCGCGATCCAGATGGACGGCTACCGGTCGCTCGAGGAGGGCCAGCGGGTCGAGTTCGAGATCTCGCAGGGTCAGAAGGGTCCGCAGGCGGACATGGTCCGCGTGGTGTGACCGCTCGGTCGAGCGATCGTCGAGACGCTTTTCGGTGGGCCCGCACTCCTTCTCGGAGGGCGGGCCCACGGGCGTTCCCGGGGTCCGAGTGAGACATCTGCTTGCTCCCACCCGTCGCCCGACCGCCACCCCTCATCGAGGCCCTGAAGGGCCGCACCTTGCACTCAAGGGGTGAGAGTGCTAATCATTGGCGTTAGCACTCTGAGGTAGAGAGTGACAACGGGCCGGGTAGGTGAGGCTCCGGACGCGACGGGAAGTGACCGTCGTAGGTCGGGGCCGTCCGTCGCGGGCGCCAGCGCGGTCCACACGCAGCCACCCTGTCCGGGAGGACCACTTCCATGGCCAAGATCATTGCGTTTAACGAGGAAGCTCGTCGCGGCCTTGAGCGCGGGATGAACCAGCTCGCCGACGCTGTCAAGGTCACGCTCGGCCCCAAGGGCCGCAACGTCGTCCTGGAGAAGAAGTGGGGCGCCCCCACGATCACCAACGACGGTGTCTCCATCGCCAAGGAGATCGAGCTCGAGGACCCGTACGAGAAGATCGGTGCCGAGCTCGTCAAGGAGGTCGCCAAGAAGACGGACGACGTCGCGGGCGACGGCACCACCACCGCCACCGTGCTCGCCCAGGCGCTCGTCCGCGAGGGTCTCCGCAACGTCGCCGCCGGCGCCAACCCGATGGCGCTGAAGCGCGGCATCGAGAAGGCCGTCGCCGCCGTCTCCGCCCAGCTCCTCGAGCAGGCGAAGGACGTGGAGACCAAGGAGCAGATCGCCTCCACCGCCTCCATCTCCGCCGCTGACCCCCAGATCGGCGAGCTCATCGCCGAGGCGATGGACAAGGTCGGCAAGGAAGGCGTCATCACCGTCGAGGAGTCGCAGACCTTCGGTCTGGAGCTCGAGCTCACCGAGGGCATGCGCTTCGACAAGGGCTTCATCTCGGCGTACTTCGCCACCGACCTGGAGCGTATGGAGACCTCGTTCGAGGACCCCTACATCCTGATCGCCAACTCCAAGATCGGCGGGGTCAAGGACCTGCTCCCGATCCTGGAGAAGGTCATGCAGTCCGGCAAGCCGCTGCTGATCATCGCCGAGGACGTCGAGGGCGAGGCGCTCTCCACCCTGGTCGTCAACAAGATCCGCGGCACCTTCAAGTCCGTCGCCGTCAAGGCTCCGGGCTTCGGTGACCGTCGCAAGGCCATGCTCGGCGACATCGCCATCCTCACCGGTGGCACGGTCATCTCCGAGGAGGTCGGCCTCAAGCTTGAGAACGCCGGTCTGGAGCTGCTCGGCCGCGCCCGCAAGGTCGTCATCACCAAGGACGAGACCACCATCGTCGACGGTGGCGGCGAGAGCGACCAGGTCGCCGGCCGGGTCAACCAGATCCGCGCCGAGATCGAGAACAGCGACTCGGACTACGACCGCGAGAAGCTCCAGGAGCGCCTGGCGAAGCTCGCGGGCGGCGTGGCCGTCATCAAGGCCGGCGCCGCGACCGAGGTCGAGCTCAAGGAGCGCAAGCACCGCATCGAGGACGCCGTTCGCAACGCGAAGGCGGCCGTCGAGGAGGGCATCGTCGCCGGTGGCGGCGTGGCGCTGCTGCAGGCCTCGGTGGTCTTCGAGAAGCTGGAGCTGGAGGGCGACGAGGCCACTGGCGCCAACATCGTCAAGGTCGCCCTTGAGGCCCCGATCAAGCAGATCGCCTTCAACGCCGGCCTCGAGGGCGGCGTCGTGGTCGAGAAGGTCCGCAACCTGCCCTACGGCCACGGCCTGAACGCCGCGACCGGCGAGTACGTGGACCTGATCGCGGCCGGCATCATCGACCCGGCCAAGGTCACCCGCTCCGCCCTGCAGAACGCGGCCTCCATCGCCGCGCTCTTCCTCACCACCGAGGCGGTCATCGCCGACAAGCCCGAGAAGGCCGGTGCCGCTGCCGGCGGCGGCGGCATGCCGGGCGGCGACATGGACTTCTGATCCTGACCTGCCGGTCGGATCAGTAGTACCCGCGTGCGAGGCGGCTCTCCCTGTTGAGGGGAGGGCCGCTTTGCTGTGTCCCGGGGGCCGGCGATGTCCTGGGGCTTGCCGGGTTTGGGACAATGGGGGGATGGACTCCGCCGAAAGCTCGAACCCCGGGATCGAATCCGCCCTCCACACCGCCCGTGCGGGCGTGCTCCGCGACCTGACCACCCGCGACATCGCCGACGCCGCGGTCGTCTCGCTGCTGGAGGACGCGGTGGCGCAGCGCCGCTGGTGGGTGGAGCAGTGGCCGGACGGCGCCGGGTTCCTGCTGGGGCTGGTCGCCCAGGACATCCAGGACGCCCTGCTGGAGGCCTACGGCCGCTGGCCGCTGTGCGGGTCCTGCGCGGTCGAGGGGGAGCTGCAGGCGCTCAGCGTGGATCCGGAGCTGGGTCCTGACCCGCACTGGGTGTGCGAGAAGGAGGGCATTGTGATCGCCGCGGTCGGAGCGCTCGAGGCATGATCCTGATCGACCCGCCGGCCTGGCCGGGGCACGGGCGACTGTGGTCGCACCTCGTCAGCGACGTCTCCTTCGAGGAGCTGCATGCGTTCGCGCGGCGGCTGGACATTCCCGAGCGGGGGTTCGAACGCGACCACTATGACGTTCCTGAACGTCTGTACGAGGCGGCGGTGGCGGCGGGGGCGGTGCCTGTGCGGAGCCGTGAGGTCGTCGCCAGGCTTACCGCGGCAGGGCTGAGGCGGCGGAAAGGTGCACGTCTGTAGGGGCACTTGTTCGCGCAGTTCCCCGCGCCCCCAGGTAGCTGCCTGGCTGGCCACCTGCCTACTACGGGCGCAGAGTGTCCAGTTCCCTGGTGAGGTTGCTCCGGGCGGCTGCGTCGTAGCGCTTCTTGGCGACAGGCGTGCGGAACAGCGTCGGCAGTGCCAGGAGCTGCTCCAGGACGGCCGCGCGTCCGGCCCGGAAGTCCTCGTCGGGGACGAAGGCGTACTCCTCCCGTACCGACAGCGCGTAAGCGGTGTACGCGGCCGGGCTGCGGCCCAGGACGGCCAGGTCCGCGTCGCACAGCACCTCGCCGTTGCGGTCGCCCGGCGCGGGGTCGTGACCGGTCGTCAGGCGCACCAGCCGGGCCGCCTCGGCCGTCACCGCGGCCGGCACCCCCGCCTCCGGCAGGACCCGCTCGGCGAGCCTCGCGCTGCGCTCCTCGTTCTCGGCGCGGTCCGGCGCGTACACGGCGTCGTGGAACCAGGCCCCCAGCCGGACCGCGTCGGCGTCCTCGGCCAGCTCGGCCAGCTCGTCGACCCCGTCCAGGACCGCGGCCAGATGGCTGAGCGTGTGGTACCGCCGCTGCGGCTCCGACCAGCGGCGCAGCAGTTCGTCGCCGAAGCCGGCGGAGGGCGCCGAACCGGGGGCTGCGACGCGGTCCAGCAGGGCCGTCCAGCGCTCCAGGAGGGCGGCGGCGAGCTCGGCGTCGGGATGCTGGGGCATGGGCATGAGGCCATTGTGAAGCAAGAGGGGGCACCCCCGGGCGGCCAAGGCGGCCGTCAGCGCCGCAACGCCTCCGCCGGTTGGATCCGGGACGCGCGCCAGGCCGGGTAGAGGCCCGCCGCCAGGCCGGTCAGCAGGCCGACCAGGGGGGCCGCGGCGACGGTGCTGGTGTGCATGACCGGGGTCCACTGCCGGGCGAGTGCCACCAGGACCACCGTGGCCGCGCCCAGCGCCGTGCCGATCAGACCGCCCATCGCCCCAGGGCCCCCGACTCGGCCAGGAACTGGAGCGTGATGTGGCCGCCCCGCGCCCCCAGCGCCCGGCGCAGGCCGATCTCGCCGGTCCGCTCCAGCACCGCGACCAGGGTGGTGTTGGCGATGCCCACCGCCCCGATGATCAGGCAGATCGCCGCGAGCAGCAGGAACAGCTGGTTGAGGTCGGAGGTGACATCGGTGCGCAGGGTCCGGGGGTCGGGCGGCGCGGTGGCCTTGAGGTACTCCGGGTGGTCCGGCCGCAGCGCGGTCGGGGCCTCGGCGGCGAGCTGCTGGGCCGCCCCGATCGCGGTGGAGATCACCATCTTCGCGTCCCCCGGGTCCTTCGGCGGCCCCCAGAGCTTCTCGGCGGTCCGGCGCGGCACGATCACGGCCGACAGCAGGTCGGGCTCGCGCTGGACGTCCGAGATGATCCCGGCCACGGTGAACGCCTGGTCGCCGATGAACACGGCGGGGTGCGCGGTCAGTGTGGAGATGCCCAGCTTGGCGGCGGTGCCGGCGCCGATCACCGCGACGGCCTGGGAACCGTTGTCGGCGAAGGAGTCGAACACCCGTCCCTGCGCCAAGGTGGGCAGGACCGCGGTGAACACCCCGGGGGAGGCCGCGATCACGCTGATCTGGTCGCCCGGCGCCGCCCCGTCGCCGACCGGGGCGGACCGTACGGTCACCCCGTCCGCGAGCGCGACCGGCCAGTACACCCCGGCGCCGCGCACCCCGTGCAGCCGTCCGACCCGCTGGTCGGCGTCGGCGGGGAAGGGGAACCCGGCGAACGAGTCCTGGCCCGGCGACACCCCGGTGACGGTCACCTCGGTCGCGCTGAGCACCGAGAACCGGGAGTCGATCTGCGAGGAGGTGGTGGCGGTCAGCCCGAGGATGGCCACGAAGGTGCCCACTCCGAGCACCGTGCCGAGCGCGGTGAGCAGGGAGCGGCCGGGGCGCTGGAGCACCCCGGCGAGCGATTCGTCCAGGACGTCCCGCAGCACGAACCGGGTGGGTTCGATCGGACGTTCGGAGCGGGGGGTGCGTCGCAGGGTCCGCATCAGCTGCTCACCTGCTCTCGGAGCAGCCCGTCCCTGATGGTCACCGAGCGCTCGCCGCGCGCGGCCACCTCGTTGTCATGGGTGATCACCACGATGGTCATGCCGGCCGCGTGCAGGTCGTCCAGCAGGTCGAGGACCGAGGCGGCGTTGGAGGTGTCCAGGTTGCCGGTCGGCTCGTCGCAGAGCAGCAGCGAGGGGTTGCCGACCAGGGCCCGGGCGATGGCGACGCGCTGCCGCTCGCCCCCGGACAGCCTGCCGGGCACGGCGCTGAGCCGGTGGCCCAGCCGTACGCTCTCCAGCGCGGCCCGGGCCCGGTCCCGCCGCTCCGCGCGCGGCTGCGCGGTGTAGACCATCGCCAGCATCACGTTCTCCAGGGCGCTGCGGTGCGGCAGCAGGTGGAAGGACTGGAACACAAAGCCGATCCGGCGGCCCCGCAGCGCGGTGCGGTCGCGGTCCTTGAGGCCGCCGGTGTCGATGCCGTCGAGCCGGTAGACCCCCGAGGTGGGGGCGTCCAGCAGGCCGACCACATTGAGGAAGGTCGACTTGCCTGAGCCGGACGGGCCGACCACGGTGATGAACTCGCCCCGACCGACCGTCAGATCGCAGTGGGACAGGGCGGTGACCGGTGGCGGGCCGGGGTAGGTCAAGCCGATCCCGGTGAACTCGATGACCGGGACCGGCTGTTGGGGCTGCATGTCGACCAGGTCGGTGGTGTCCGTCACGGATTCCCCTTGGGGGCACCGGGGTTGATGCCGGTCACCACATTGTCGTCCTCGGACAGGCTGCCCGCGACGACCGGGGTGACCTCGACATAGCCGTCGCCGGTGGTGCCGGTCTTCACCTCCACCCTGGTCTGCCGGCCGGTGCCGTCGACCTTGGTGACCACGGTCCTGCTGTCGGCCCCCGCCGACACCGCGGTCACCGGGACGACCAGTGCCTTGCCGTTGGTGGAGGCCGCCTCGATGGTGAGCCGGATGTCCGCGCCGGAGAGGACGGCCGGGAGCTTGTGGTCCGGCTTGATCACGATGAGGTAGCCGAGACTGCCGCCGGCCGCCGAGCCCCCGCCCGAGTCGTCGGTCCCGCTCTGACCCGTGGACGAGCCCTGGGTGGTGCCGGCGGCGACGCTGGCCTGGGCCGCGACGCTCTCCACCGTGGCGGTGGCCGTGGTGCCGGTGCCCTCGGAGAGGATCTGCACCTTCTGGCCCGGGTGCACCAGGCCCTTCTGGTAGTCCTGCACATAGCCCTGGGCGACCAGCGCGCCGGAGGACACCGTCATCACCGGTCCGCTGACGGTCGAGCCGACCTTCGCCGACACCGCGTCCACCCGGGCCGGGAAGCTGTCCAGGTAGACCACCTCGCCGGAGGGCAGCATCGGACCCGAGGCGGCCTGGGCGGCGGCCAGTGTGGACCGGGCGGTGGTCCGGTCCTGCTTGGCCCGGCTCAGGGTCTCGTTCAGCATGTGCTGGTCGCTGCTGCCGGCGCCGGCTCCGGCGCTGGTCCCGCCGGTCTTGGCGCCGCCCGTGCCCGCGGTGCCGCCCGCGGCGCCGCCGGTGCTCGCACCCGCGCTGGTGGCCGCGGTACGGGCCTGGTCCACCGCGTACTGGGCGTCCTGCACGGCCCGGTTCGCCGACAGCACGGCGTCCTGGGCGCTCTTCAACGCGGCGCCGTTGTCGTCCACGGCCGGCTTGGGGTCGTAGCCGATCGAGGCGTAGAAGGCCTTGAGCGCCGCCTTGGTCCCGGAGCCGAAGGTGCCCGAGGCGTCCCCTCCGGTGCCGTGGCCGAGACCGCGCAGCGCCTTCTGCAACTGGGCCACGTCCTGGCCGGTGGAGGTCGGCTTGAGGTCCCGGTAGGAGGGCACGCTCCCCGGCAGGACGAACACCGGCCGGCCGGAGACCTCCACCAGCACCTGGCCGGAGTGGATCTGCGCGCCGGCCTTGAGGGACAGCTTGGTGACCACCGCGGGCCCGGCCCCCTCGCCGCCGGAGGCGGTCGGGGTGACCTGCACCGACTGTCCGGCCGCCACGGTGCCGCGGAGCACCACCGTCTCCTGCAGCACCCGCTTCTCCACCCGGGCTATCAGTACGTCCTGCGGCGGCGGCCCGGTCTCCGCGGCGACCTGGGCCGGTGACTTGATCACCGCGGTGGCGGCGACCCCCGCGCCGGAGAGCAGGACCGCGCCGACGGTGATGGCCAGCGCCCACCGCCGCCTCCGGGACAGGCCCGACCCGGTGGCCGAGTCCTCCGGCGACGGCTGCGGCTCCTGCGTCTGCTGTGACTCCTGCGACGGGGGTTGCGGCGGTTCGTTGTCGGGGTCCGGTACGTCCATCACCATCGTCTGCTCCGGGTCCTCAGCCACCGTTGACCGTTGTCCCTCCGCCGCCGGAGGAGGGAGCGCACTTCTTCAGCGCCGCGATGGCCTTCGGGCTGCTCTTCAGTTCGTCGGCGACCGCGCCGCTGGGGTTGATGTTCCCGGCCGCGTCGGGCTCCGGGTAGTCCTTGAACCCGGACGAGCGCATGCAGTCGGTGACCTTCTTGGCCGCCTTCACCTTGGCCGGGTCCGCCTGGACGGCCGGTTCCAGGCTCTTGCAGGCCTTGAAGCCCGCGTCCTCCTGGGCCTGGGTGTTGGCGTTCTTGTCGATCTGCTTGCCGTCCGCGGTGAGCTTGACGCCGTTGCTGCCAAGGCAGTTGAGGTAGGCCGCCGCGGAGGCGCCGCCGGCTCCGGAGGAGGTGGTCGCCCCGGAGGAGGCACTCACCCCCGGTGCGGCCGCGGTTCCGGTGCCGCCGGAGCCCGCTGCGGTCGGAGTGCCGCCACTGCTCGAACAGGCGGTCAGGCCGAGGGCGACCATCAGCATCGGCGCGGCAAGACGTCGGGCGGTGCTCTGCATCATGAGTGGGATTCCTCCGCGGCCGTCCGCCGCTCGCTGTGGTTCGGCCGGGCGCAGGTCTGCGTGATCACCGGGTAACCGCAATCTAGGCTCCTGGGTTGAGAGTTGCTACTGTCCTTCCGGACAGTAGACGCGCAGGAGTCGGCGATGGTTCGCTTCCGACCCGTAAACACCCGGCAATCCGGTCGGGGTTTACGGGAACCAATCGGAAGGACAACCATGTCTCAGCGTTTGACGCTCCGTCGCCTCGCGGCGACCAGTCTCGTCCTCGTCGCCGTCGGCGCGGGCGCGCTGGCCACCGCCGGCTCGGCCTCGGCCGCCACCGGCAAGAACGGCGTGCTGGAGAGCGGCGAGTTCGGCCTGTACTACAACTCGGGCGAGGCCGGCCCGGTGTTCGACCTGTTCGTCGCCGACACCAACTTCCAGGGCGAGGTCTTCCCCTCGAACCACGGGATCGGTGTCAACGACAACACCGCTTCGTACCGCAACGACGACGTCAACGTCTGGTGGGTCTACACGGACGCCAGCGCGGGCGGCTCCGAGGGCAGCCTGCCGGTCGGCTACGTCGGCAACGCCTCGTCCGGCTTCAAGAACAAGATCTCCTCCGCGTACTACTACAAGGCCCGCTGACCCAGGCCTGCCAGGTAGTTCGCACTGACACACAAATGCCGTCGCTCCGCCCGGAATCAGCGGGCGGAGCGACGGCTTCGCAGTATCGTACCCGCCGCTCTCCCCTGGAGTACCGCCATGCGTCGAACCCACGCCGCCCCCGTCCTCGCGCTCCTCGTGGCCGTCGCCCTCAGCGGCTGCTCCAGTTCCTCGCACGGCGGGTCGGGCAGTTCCGGGGAGCCGGCCATCGGCGCCGTCCCCACCCTGCTGAGCACGGCCACGCTGAGCTACCCGCTGGACTCCTACCTTGAGACGAACAGTCAGGTGGACGAGTTCACCCAGGCGCAGAACCTGCTGATCAGCCGGTGCATGAAGACCTTCGGGTTCGACTACACCCCGGAGGGGCTGACCGTCGGGAACCAGCCCGCCGGATCGGCCAACAGCAGAAAGTACGGCCTCACCGACGCGGTCTCCGCCGCCACCTACGGCTACCGCAACCCGGTGACCGCGCCCGCGAAGCCGGTCCAGCCCTCGCTGAGTGCGAACGAGACGCTGGCCCTCAGCGGCCCGGCGGTGGCCATCAGCGCCATGCCGATGAGCCTGGAGGAGGAGCAGGCGGCGGCGGCGAGCGCGAAGGCGAAGGCCGGATCCCCTTCGGTGAACGGCGCGGCCATCCCGGTCGGCGGCTGCTCCCGGGAGTCCTTCCTGCAGCTGTACGCGCCCAAGAAGGGCGCGGTCGACATCGAGTTCGCCACCGGTCTGGCGATGGACTCCTTCACCCGTGCGGAGCAGGACTCCCGGGTGGTGAAGGCGATCGCCGACTGGTCCAGCTGCATGGCGGCCAGCGGCTACCACAGCACCCACCCGGTCAGTCCGCAGCAGGACCTGGGGCTGACCGAGGCCACCTTCTCCAGCCCCAAGGCGATCGACGCCGCCAAGAAGGACGTCGCCTGCAAGCAGAAGGTCAACCTGGTGGGGATCTGGTACACCGTCGAGGTCGCCTACCAGAAGCGCGTGGTCGAACAGAATGCGCAGACCTTGGCACAGGCTAGGACGGAAATGGACGAACGTATCAAGCTTGCCGATTCATTGACAAGGTAATGCCGGGATTCCGTTCAGCTTCACGAACAACTCACACAGGTTTCACGCGATGTCGATTACAGTGGTGAGCGTTGCCTTGCGCATGTACGCCGAGCCGGGGGAAGGCCGCGCCGTATGTCGACTTTGCTCAATTTGCAGATCCCGCAGCAGTCCGATGGATCAGACCACCCAGTGAGCGTGGCGTTAGCCCGCTCCGTAGAGTTGACCAGCAGGGAGATCGAAGTCCTCATGGCCATGAGCGAGGGGGAGTCCTCGCCGGTACTGGCCGGGCTGCTGGGAATCAGTGAGCGGACCGTCAAATTCCATATCTCAAACATTCGGAGGAAGCTCGGTGACCCGACCCGGTCGCAGTTGTCGATCATCGCTTTTCTCATTCAGGCCACACCTGTGCGAATAGCGGCTGTGCAGAACTGCTCGTGAGCTGCGGCGATTCAATCGTCTGAACATGCTTTTCACGGTGGCGTGCTGAACCGCTGAGCCCGAATCCACCGATGAATGACCTGTCCGAGGCCTGGACATAACGACGCGGATGCCCTCTGACCTGGGACGATGGGACTTCCTACAGAACCAAGTCGCCAGAACGAGAGAACATCCGCGAGATGCAATCCTGCCATGCCGCCACAGCGGTTTCCGCCGTCTTCGACGAGCCGAACCTGATCGCCGATGCCGGGCTGCTGTCGCTGGTCCGGCTGGCCGAGCGGGCCGGCCTGCGGCAACTGGCCGCGTCCGCGCTCCGCATCGAGGGCGCCGACAACAGCGGCGGAGCCAACCCGGCCGCCAAAGTGATGTCGCTGATCAGCGCGATGTGCGCGGGCGCGGACAGCATCGACGACGCGGCGCGGCTGCGGCACGGCGCGATGGACCGCGCCTTCACCTCGGTCCGCGCGCCCTCCACCCTGGGCACCTTCCTGCGCTCCTTCACCCACGGCCACAACCGCCAGCTCCACCGCGTTCACCGCGACTTCCTGGCCCGACTGGCCCGCAGCACCCCACTGCTGCCCGGCGCCGACACACTGATGTTCATCGACATCGACCCCACCCACCGCCGCGTGTACGGCCACGCCAAGCAGGGCGCGCAGGTCGGCCGCCTCAAGGGCCAGCGCACCCTGCACCCGATCCTGGCCACCCTGTCCACCCCGATCGCCCGGCCCGTGATCGGCGCGGTCCGCCTGCGCCGCGGCAAGGCCGCCGACGTCCGCGGAGCCGAGAGCTTCGTGAGCGAGGCCCTGGCCATAGCGAAGGAGACCGGCGGCACCGGGATCCGCCTGGTCCGCGCGGACAGCAAGTTCTACACCGCCGACGTGGTCGCCGCCTGCCGCCGGGCCGGCGCCCGATTCTCCCTGACCACCGGCATGAACCCCTCCATCGCGGGCGCGATCTCCCGCATCCCGCAGGAGTCCTGGACGGCGATCCGCTACCCGGACGCCTTCGTCGACCCCGACACCGGCGAGATGGTCTCCGACGCCGAGGTCGCCGAGATCCCCTACACCGCCTTCACCGGCCGAAGGAAGTCCGAGCACGTCACCGCCCGGCTGATCGTGCGCCGGGTCCGCCGATTGAACGCCGAAGTGGCCCAGGGTCAGGGCGAGTTGTTCACCGCCTGGCGTTACCACCCCGTCTTCACCGACAGCTCCTTCGCGGTGCTGCAGGCGGAACTGCACCACCGGCAGCACGCCGTGGTGGAGCAGGTGATCGCGGACGGGAAGTCCGGGCCTCTGGCCCACCTGCCGTCCGGGAACTTCCAGGCCAACGCCGCGTGGCTGACCCTGTGGGCGATGTCGCACAACCTGCTGCGGGCCGCCGGTGCGCTGACCTCGGTCTTCCACGCCAAGGCCACCACAGCGACCCTGCGCGCCCACCTGGTCCACGTCCCGGCCCGGCTCGCGCGCACCGCGCGCACCAAATTGACGGTGCATCTGCCGAGCACTGGCCCTGGCGCGACGCCTTCACCGCCCTGTTCGAGGCCGTCCACTCCCCACCGCCGCGCCCGGCGGCCTGACCGCCACAAGATCCCGCACCGCGACGGCCCGACGGCCACCGGCGACAGCGCCACCAACCGCTCCCGACCCGCACAACCCCTCGGACAGGCCGCGACCCGCGCACGGCGGCTACCGCACACCCTCAACCTGTTGCCCCAGCGGCCGACCGTCCACGGGCAGGAGAGCAACCCCGAAATGATCAGCCGGTGGATTCGGGCTGAGTTCGCACGCCACCGCCACTGCCGGCGCTGCCGCCCGGTCCGGGACGGCGGCCGGACGGCGCGGTGGGTGGGACCCGCCCGTGGGGTTGCCGGGCGGCGGATGGCTCGGCCCCGGGATGCGGAGGCCTGGGGATGACGCCATCGTGGACCTGAGGGTCGCCGAAGTTCACGCGATCAAGGGACGTCCAGGACTCGCCGCGAAGCGGCCGGATATGGCAGGCTAAGCAATATGTCTAGACCAATCTTCGAGGTTATCGCCACGTCCGCCCAGGATGCGGTGGCCGCAGCTGCCGGTGGTGCCGACCGGCTGGAGCTGGCCGTCGACATGGGCGCCGACGGGCTCACCCCGTCCGTGGAGGAGTTCGCCCGGATCCGCGCGGCCGTGCACATCCCGCTGCGGGTGATGCTGCGCGACCGCGACGGCTTCCGGCCGCGCGACCTGGACCAGCTCTCCGCCACCGCCCAGGCGCTGCGCGCCGAGGGCGCGGAGGAGTTCGTGTTCGGCTTCCTCACGCCGGAGGGCACCGTCGACCTGGAGGCGGTCCGTACCGTCCTGGAGGCGATTCCCGGCTGCAGCTGGACCTTCCACCGGGCGCTGGACAACGCCGCGGACCGGGCCTCGGTCCGGGCCGCGATCGACGGCCTGCCCGGCCTGGACACGGTGCTGACGGCCGGCTCGCCGGCGGGGGTGGCGGCCGGGATAGACGTGCTCGCGGCCGAGTCGGCCCGGTCCGGCGAACCGGGCTACCGCCCGCAGATCCTGGTCGGCGGCGGCCTCAAGGCCGACCAGGTGCCCGGGCTGCGCGCGCTGGGCATCGCCGGCTTCCATGTCGGCGGGATGGTCCGCAAGGCCGGCTGGGACGGCCCGGTGGACACCGGTCTGGTCCAGCAGTGGCGTCGGCTGGTCGACACCGATGTGCACGCGGCGGCGTAGTTCTCTGTAGGCAGGGTGCGGGTGGCGGCTCTCCGGAGCCGCCACCCGCACCTCACTTGTCTATGCCCCCGGCGTCATGCCACCAGCGCGGTCGGCAGGTCGCGGGAGTGCAGCACGGTCAGGCCGGAGACCGGGCGGGTCAGGCAGACGTACAGCCGGCGCAGGCCGGTCCTGAGGTCGGGCTCGCCGTCGACGATGGCGGCGGGCTCGTCCAGCACCACGTAGTCGTACTCCAGGCCCTTGGCGAGCGAGGCCGGGACGAGGGTGAGCCGGGACTCGGCGGTGGTCTCGGTGCCCGGCTCCAGGTGCGGCAGGCCCGCCGCGGCCAGCGCGGCGGCCAATAGCGGGATCCGGGCGTCGGCGGCGATCAGGCCGATCGAGCCCTCCTGGCGCAGCGTCTCCCGGCAGGCGGCGACCACGGCGTCGGTCAGCGCGGTCGGGGCCGCCGGGGCGGCGGCGGGCGGGGTCAGCGCCGAGGCGGCGTCCAGGGCGGCGGAGTCGTCCGCGGCGTGCGCCCGGTCGGCGGCGGTCGCCGGGCCGTCGACCTGGATCCGGCGCACGGTCAGCGCGCCCTCGGACTCGCGGACCGACTCGGCCGGGGCCAGGTCCGGGGCGATCCCGGGGAGCAGCCGGGAGGCGTAGCCGATCACCTCGCTGGGCACCCGGAAGGTCTTGGTCAGCGCCTCGATCCTGGAGCCCGGCTTGCCGAGGTGCTCCAGCGCCTCGGCCCAGGTCGCGGTGGCCCACGGGGTGGTGCCCTGGGCGATGTCGCCGAGGACGGTGGCCGATCCTGTGGTGCAGCGGCGGCCGACCGCGCGGTACTGCATCGGCGAGAGGTCCTGGGCCTCGTCCAGCACCACATGGCCGAGCGAGTGGGTCCGTTCCACCAGGTCCCGCGCCTCGTCGATGAGCACCGCGTCGGCGAGCGACCAGGGCGCGGCCCGGAAGCTGCGCGGGGGCTTGGCCCAGAGCACGGCGGTCTGCTCCGCCGGGGTGAGGATGCCCTCGGCGCAGGCGGCCAGGAAGGCCGGCTCGGTGAGCAGCCGGAACACCAGCTTGGCCGGGTCGACCACCGGCCAGATCGCCTTGACCGCGGCCTTCACCGCGGGGTTGCGGGCCACCGCGTCCTGGACCCGGTCGTCCGGGGCCTCGCCGCCGTTCTCCATCTTGACCAGGACGGCGTGCGCGATCCGCTGCGGCAGCGCCGCCAGGGCCGCCCCGTAGCGGATGTCACGGTCCATCAGTTTCCTGCGCCAGCTCCTCCAGTTCGTACGCCGGAACGCGCCAGCGGCGGGAGCCGCGGACCACCACGCAGGGCTCGGTCGGCAGCCGGATGCCGGAGCGGACGGCGCGCTGCAGCACCGCGGCCATCCGGGCGTCGCCCTTGGTCACGGCGGTGCCGGCCGGGTCGGCGCCGGTCACCGCGACCTGGGAGACCAGCTCCTCGACCGTGGCCTGGGCCACGTCCAGCTCGCCCAGGGCGGGCAGCACCTGCTCGATGTAGTGCAGGAAGGAGCGGTTCGGCCCGATCACCAGGGTGCCGGTGCGGGCCAGCCGCTCCCGGTGCGCGTACAGCAGGTAGGCGACGCGGTGCAGGCCGACGGCGGTCTTGCCGGTGCCCGGCGCGCCCTGGACGCAGACCGTGCCGTGGATGTCGGCGCGGACGATCTCGTCCTGCTCCGGCTGGATGGTGGCGACGATGTCGCGCATCGGGCCGACGCGCGGGCGCTCGATCTCGGCGGCGAGCAGGGCGCTGGTGGTGTCCAGCTCGGCCGGGTCGGTCAGGTGCTCGTCCTCGTAGGCGGTCAACTCGCCCGCGGTGTAACCGAAGCGCCGGCGCAGGCCGACGTCCAGCGGGTCCTTGCGGCTGGCCCGGTAGAAGGGCTGGGAGACGGGTGCGCGCCAGTCGATGACCATGGGGTCGCCGTGGTTGTCGTGGACGTGCCGGCGGCCGATGTAGAACTGCTCCTCGGCCCGGTCCCCGGCCCCGTCCAGGCCGGGGGCGTGCAGGTAGTCGAGGCGGCCGAAGAAGAGCGGGGTGTGGGCCAGGTCGGCCAGGGCCTTGATCCGGTCGGACATCTCGCGCTGCAGGATCGCGGCGTTCACCCAGTTCCCGGTGACGTCGGAGAGGTCAAGCGACTCGACGTCCGCGCGCATGGCGCGGAGCGCGGCCCGGGAGGCGGCGAGGTGGGCGCGTTCGCGCTGCAGCGGATCGGTGGAGGCGGCGGCATCGTCGGAGCCGTCGGGGTCGGCGGAGGCGGGGGCGTGCGCGGGCATGGAGGAGCCTTCCCGGCTGCGCGGGCACGGGGGTGCCCGGCGTGCAGCGGTCTCAAAAGTCTGCGATGGAGTTTGAGAGCCGCCCGGTACCGGCCGGGCGGCGCACTCCCCGGCTCCGGGCGGAGGGGAAGGCGGCAGACCGAGCATCCTAGACCTGCGAGCCGGTCGAGCGCGAACGGGTTTCCTCGGGACACGTCTCGGGGGAAACCCTGAGCCGGGATGAGCGCGGGTACCTCCGAGGTAGGACACCCCGGCGGCGGTCGGCTCGGTCTTCGGGGCGACGTTTTCGGCCGCCCGAAAACCTACGGTGGAGCCATGGCTACCGCACAGATCTCCCCGAAGGCCGTGGCCGGCGCGAGCGCCTGCCAGGGCAGCGTCCACGGCAGCACCAAGGCCGACTCCGGTCGGCGCCACCCCGTCCGCACCGCCCTGCGCGGCACCGGCGTCTTCCTCGACACCGCCTGGCGCGTCGTCCTGCTCGGCAGCGACGGCGTCGACGACCCCCGCCGCTGACCGCCTACCGCTGGACCGTCGGTCAGACGTCCTCGCCGGTGAGGATGTCGTCGGCGTCGACGATGCGGTAGGCGTAGCCCTGTTCGGCCAGGAAGCGCTGGCGGTGCGCGGCGAAGTCCTGGTCGATGGTGTCGCGGGCGACCACCGAGTAGAAGTGGGCGGTGTGGCCGTCCGCCTTGGGACGCAGCACCCGGCCCAGTCGCTGGGCCTCCTCCTGGCGCGAGCCGAAGGTGCCTGACACCTGGATGGCGACGGTGGCCTCGGGCAGGTCGATCGAGAAGTTGGCGACCTTGGACACCACCAGCACCGTGATCTCGCCGTTGCGGAAGGCGTCGAACAGCTTCTCGCGCTGCGGGTTGGTGGTCTCGCCCTTGATCACCGGAGCGTCCAGCGCCTCGCCCAACTCGTCCAGCTGGTCGATGTACTGGCCGATGACCAGGGTCGGGATGCCGCGGTGCTTCTCCACCAGGGCCTGGGTGACCCGGCGCTTGCTGGCCGTGGTCGCGCAGTAGCGGTAGCGGTCCTCCGGCTCGGCGGTGGCGTAGGCGAGCCGCTCGGTGTCGGTGAGGGTGACCCGGACCTCGCAGCAGTCGGCCGGGGCGATGTAGCCCTGGGCCTCGATCTCCTTCCACGGCGCGTCGAAGCGCTTGGGCCCGATCAGCGAGAAGACGTCGCCCTCGCGGCCGTCCTCGCGGACCAGGGTCGCGGTCAGCCCGAGCCGGCGGCGGGCCTGCAGGTCGGCGGTGAACTTGAAGACCGGCGCGGGCAGCAGATGGACCTCGTCGTAGACAATCAGGCCCCAGTCGCGGGAGTCGAACAGCTCCAGGTGCGCGTAGACGCCCTTCCGCTTGGTCGTCATCACCTGGTAGGTGGCGATGGTGACCGGGCGGATCTCCTTGCGGGTGCCGCTGTACTCGCCGATTTCCTCCTCGGTCAGCGAGGTGCGCTTCACCAGCTCGTGCTTCCACTGCCGGGCCGAGACCGTGTTGGTCACCAGAATCAGCGTGGTGGCCTTGGCGGTCGCCATCGCGGCCGCGCCGACCAGGGTCTTGCCGGCCCCGCAGGGCAGCACCACGACTCCGGAGCCGCCGTGCCAGAAGCCCTCCACGGCCTGCTGCTGGTAGGGGCGGAGCTGCCAGTCGGCCTGGTCCAGCTCGATCGGGTGCGCCTCGCCGTCCACGTACCCGGCCAGGTCCTCGGCCGGCCAGCCGAGCTTCAGCAGCACCTGCTTGATCTGCCCGCGCTCGGACGGGTGGACGGCGACAGTGTCCGGGTCCAGGCGGGCCCCGACCAGCGGGATCACCTTCTTGGAGCGGAGGATCTCCTCCAGGATCGGACGATCGGTGGTGGTCAGCACCAGCCCGTGCACCGGGTGCTTGCTGAGGGTCAGCCGCCCGTAGCGGGACATGGTGTCGGCGACGTCCACCAGCAGCGCGTGCGGCACCGGGTAGCGGGAGTACTTCACCAGCGCGTCGACCACCTGCTCCGCGTCGTGCCCGGCGGCGCGGGCGTTCCACAGGCCCAGCGGGGTCACCCGGTAGGTGTGCACATGCTCGGGGGCGCGCTCCAGCTCCGCGAACGGCGCGATGGCGCGGCGGCACTCGCCGGCCTGCGGGTGGCCGGTCTCCAGGAGCAGGGTCTTGTCGGACTGGACGATGAGCGGGCCGTCGTTCACGAGCGGAGCCTCCGGAGGGTCGAGCACAGGGCAGACCCTCCAGTGTGCCAGCCCGGAGTCCGAAGCCGTCACGGCAATCGGCCTGAGGCTAGTCCTGTCTTTCGCACATGACTCTTTGTGGCGATTCGCAGCCTTGGGCGGTGTCGTCATCGAGCTGTGGGCGTTGATGGTGGCGTGCCTGTCTCCGTCGGTCGCGATCGTTCCCGTGTGCAGCGTCCCCGAGCCGAGCTTCTGATCACTGCGGTGGTCGAGAAGCGGCTCGGGGCGCTGCCGGCCTGTGCGCACTTCCTGCGCCGGCTGGACGTCGCCGGCATCATCGACGGACTGTGCCCGGTGCGCGACGTCGCTCACCTCACCCACGGACAGGTCATCGAGGCGCTGATCGCCAACCGCCTGTCCTCGCCCACACCGCTGTTCAAGGTGGCTCGCTGGGCCGAGCAGTGGGCGGTGGAGGACGTCTTCGGCATCCACGCCGACTTCCTCAACGACGACCGCATCGCCCGCGCGCTGGACGCCGTCGCCCCGCATCTGGACGAACTCATCGGATCCATCGGGGCCAAGGCGATCACCGAGTTCGGCATCGACGCCTCGCGCTGCCACTGGGACATGACCAGCGTCTCCCTCTACGGCGCCTACGAGAACCCCGACAGTGACTACCCCGTGGTCAGGTTCGGGCACCCCAAGGACCGGCGCACCGACCTGAAGCAGATCCAGGCCGGAATGGCGGTCACCGGCGACGGCGGCATCCCCGTCACCCACCGCGCCTTCAGCGGCGGAGCCGCCGAGGTCTCCCAGGTCACCGGCGCGATGACCGCCCTGCGGCAGATCGCCGAGCGCCCGGACCTGCTGCTGGTGGGCGACAGCAAGCTGCTGACCTACGACAACGTGTCCGCGATGACGGCCGAAGGCGTCCACTTCCTGGCCCCGGCCGCCGCCGCCAGCGTCGACAGCGCCGTCTACGCCGCCCTGGACCTGGAATCGGCCGCAACCGTGGACTACACCGCCGAACGCGACGCCGACAAGCCGGCCGACCAACGCGCGGCCTACCGGGTCCTGGAGGACGAGTTCACCTGGAAACCCCGGCGCAAGAAGGACCCCGCGCTGACGATGCGCCGGATCCTGGTCCACTCCAGCGCCAACGCGACCGGCCAGCTCAAGGCCCGGACCAAGAAGCTGGCCCGGGCCCGCGAGGACCTGGAGAAGGTCCAGCGCAACCTGGGCACCCGCCACTACCCCGACGCCAAGAAGGTCGCCGACACGGTCGCGGTGATCGCCACCAAACACCGGGTCACCGCCTACCTGCACACCGACGTCGGCACCGGCCCGGACGGGAAACCCACCCTGGCCTGGTCCTTCGACCAGGCTGCCATCGACGCCGAAGCGGCCGTCGACGGCTGGTACGCGCTGTTGACCAACCTGCCCGCCGACCAGGCCACCGCCGCCCAGGTCCTACTGCACTACAAGGGCCAGGGCACCGTCGAACGCCGCTACAGCCACGTCAAGGGCCCCTTCGCGATCGCGCCGATGTTCCTGCAGAACAACCGCCGCATCGCCGCCCTGATCACCGTGATCTGCCTAGCCCTGCTCGTCTTCTGCCTGATCGAGCGCCAGGTCCGCCAGGCCCTGGGCGACCAGCGCACTATGCACGGCCTCCAGCCCGGCAGCAACCAGGCCCTGCGACCCACCGGCGAACTGATCCTGACCGCGCTGTCCGACCTGCGCATGCGCAGCGGCACCGCCACCAACCCACCGGTCGTCCTAGTCAGCGAAGGCATCCAGGCCCGACTCCTCGACATACTCGAAGTCGACCCAACCCACCCCCGCTGGCTCGACACACGTTTCCCCATGTGCGAAGGACACGGCTAGTCGGCCAGCTCGGCGACGCCGGTGATGCGGTGCAGGCTGAAGGTTCTGACCTCCTCGCGGAGGTGGTCGTAGGCGGTGACGAAGCCGCCGCCGACCTGTTTGGGCTCGACCACCCGTTGGCTGGCCGCGCCGTCGGCGTTGACGTAGCCGATCCAGACCGGTTCGCCGCTCATGGTGGCGGCCTGGAGCGCGGCCAGGGTGTCGGCGGCGCTGGTCCTGGGCAGCGCGCGGGCGGTCCTGGACGGGGCGGCGGACGGGTCCGCGGCCGGGTCGCGGTGGGCCACCGTGGCCGCCCGGTCGCCGGCCCTGACCGCCTTCACCGCTGCGGCCAGCAGGCCGTCGCCGACCGGGGGCGGGCCGTCCGAGACCGGGACCGGGGCGCTGCGCGGCGGGGTGCGCAGCGCGTCCGGGCGGGAGATCAGCACATCGCCGTCCGGGGACTCCGCCGCGGGCGCGTAGCCCATCGCCCGGAGCAGGGTCAGCAGGGTGCTGGGGTCGGCCTGCGCCGCCAGTACGGTCGGCGCCAGCCGCCGCAGCCGCAGCTGGGCCGCCCGGCGGTCCGCCAGCAGCTCGCCGAGCAGCGCGTCGTCGTCGCAGCGCAGGTACGCGGACGCGCCGCCGACCCGGAGCACCCCGTGCCGCCGGGCCACGTCGTCGATCAGATAGCTGAGGGGCTGCGGCACCGGGGTGCGCGAGTGCCGGGCCAGGAACGAGTGCAGCTCGTCGGCGCTGCGCCCGGCGTCCAGGGCCCGGCGGACCGAGTCCGGGGTGAAGCGGTAGACGGTGGCGCCGCCCTTGGACTCGATGTCGGCGGCGACGGCCAGGGTCTGCGCCAGCGGGGTGTGCAGCGGGCCCGGCGCGATGGCGGTCAGGTCGGGCTGCAGGATGACATGGTCCAGCGGCTCGGGCAGCAGCGGTTCCAGCAGCGGCAGCGGGTCCGTGCCGTCCAGCAGCCGCCCGGTGTGCCGGGCCAGGGCGCCCCGGCCGGTGAGGCCGAGCAGCTCGGCCTCGGTCAGGGTCCAGCCGACCAGCCGGTCCCGGATCGAGCCGCCGCGCAGCGGGCTGCGCCAGCGCAGGTGCGCCAGCAGGCTGTCCTTGTCGGCGGCGCCGCCGGCGGGCAGCCCGGCGATCAGCGCCAGCACGCTGTGCCGCAGGTCGGGGGCGGACGGGCGGTCCAGGTCGTTGCCGAGGGCGGCGAGCACCTTGTCCTTGGCGTCCCTGCTGCCGACCAGCGCGGCGACCCGGCTGTTCGCCAGCCAGCCGCGGACCAGCAGCAGCCAGCGGTCGCCGACCGGCTGCCGCAGCCACTCGTCGAACAGCGGGGTGGGCGCCCAGCGCTCCGTGGTCTCCCCGTCGCTGGCGAGCAGCCCGGCGCCGTAGGCGAGTTCCAGCCAGAACGCGGTCTCCGGTTCCGGCAGGTCCAGCGCGGTGGCGGTGCGGCGCAGCTCGCGGACGCCGAGGCCGCCGGTGCGCAGCACGATCGGGGCCTCGGTGCTCCACAGGTCGAGGGCCTCCTCGACGGTGCGGACCGCGGTGAACGCCTGGGCGGCGGCGGTGCGGTCCACCTGCTCCGGCTCGTGGACGGCGGCCGCGGTGACGGCCGGCGGCCGGGGCTCGACCTGCTGGTGCGCCCGCCCCCCGCGCAGGTACAGCGCCACCTCGCGCGGCAGCACCACGTTCTCCCGGCCCGCGGGCAGCAGGATGCCGCGCGCCTGGAGCCACTCGACCGGGGTACGGGCCTCGGCGGCGCGGACCGCGCGCGGCGGCGACGCCCCGTACGGCGGGCCCCACATCAGCCGCCGCAGCACGTCCCTGACCCCGGGCGGGGACTCGGCCAGCAGGGCGGTGGCGCGGGGCCGGTCCTCGAACAGCGCGGCCAGCGCGGCGACGGCGCTGACCGGGTCGTGGGTGGTCGGCAGCCCGGCGTCGGCCAGCATCTCCTGGAGCCGTCCCGGGGAGAGCTTGGCGATCGCCGCGGCCTCGGGGTAGGTCGGGCCGAGGCCGGTCGGCCCCGGCGCGCCGTTGACCGGCTGCAGCACGTCGCGGGCGGTGCGGACCAGCCGCAGCTGGTCGTCGCCGCCCCACACCAGCGCCTGGGTGCGCAGCGCGGCCAGCGCGCCGGGGAGGGCCTTGACCACCGCCCTGGCGTCCACGTCCTCGTGCGGGACGGTGCCGGTGAGCAGGTCGCGCAGGGTGTCGTAGCGGCAGATGTCCGGGGCGACGGCGAGGGCCTCGGCGGTCTGCAGGGTGAACTGGTCCAGCCGCTCCAGCGCGCGGACCACCGAGGCGCGGGTGGACAGCCGGGTGGACAGCTGGGTCAGGTCGCTGGGAACCGGGTGCAGCAGGTCCGGGCGGGCCCGGAGCAGCGCGGCCAGGCCGTCGTCGGACCGCGCCCGCAGCTCCTCGGCGAGGGTGCGCGGTGCGGGGGGCGGCTGCCGCCGCGCAGCGGAGGTCCGCGCGGCTGTGGTCCGCGGTGCGCGGGGCGCGGGCGTGGCGCTGCTCGGACTGCTGCTCATCCGACCCAGGCTAGCCGGTTTGGCCGCGAACCCGGACTGCCCGGCTCAGCCGGAGGGCTCGCCGTGGGGCGCGGGCAGCGGCGTGGGCAGCGGCTCGGGCGCGGGCTCGGACGGCGGCGCGTGCTCTGGCGTGGGCGACGGCGCGGGCACCGGGAGGCGGCCGGAGATCCAGCGCGCCGGTATGTCGGTCCTGCGCCCGATCCTGGAGCGTTCGGCCTGGGCGGCGAGCAACTGCTCGGCCTGGTCCAGGTCGCGCAGCCGGGAGACCACCTTCACCGGCCCGTCGGTGGAGTGCAGCCGCACGCTCGCCAGCCGGAGCCGGGCGGTCAGCGGGTTCTGGGTGAGCTCCAGGCTCTGCACCTTGGCGTGCGGGATCACCTCGGTCCGCCGCCGGACCAGGCCCTTGCGGCTGACGAACACCTGGTCGTCCGCACCGCAGCTGGAGCGGGACCAGAACAGCGGCGCGATCAGCCGGGCCCGGCGCGGCGGCCGGGTCAGCGCGATCTCCTCGATCCGCACCCCGGGCAGCACCCGTTCCAGCAGCGCCAGCGCCTCGGCGCGCGGGCCGACCGGCAGCAGCACCGCGGAGTTGTCCTTGCCCGCGACATTGATCTCCACCTTGGCCCAGCCGAACCGCCGCCACAGCAGCGGCTCCTCGATCCGCAGCGCCTGCACCCGCCCCGGCGGGACGGTGTGGTGGGCGTGCTCCAGCAGCCCCGCGCTGATCCGCAGGCCGTCCGGGGAGTCGGCCAGGGTGAACGAGAAGGACTTGGCGAAATGGCCGAAGGTGGTGTGCCACACGCCCAGCAGCACCGGCACGGCCGCCAGCAACCCGGCCCAGCTTCCGGCGAGCAGCAGCGGCAGCGACACCAGCACGGCGAAGCCCAGCGCGATCCAGGGCGCCAGCGACAGGACGATGGACGCCAGCAGCTTGCCGGTGTCGAGCTGGAACAGCACCCGCTCCGGGGCCTCGCCCGCGGTCGGCTCCACCCCGGCCGCGCGGGCCAGCAGCTCGGCGCGCAACTGCCCGGCCTGACGCACCGACAGGTACTCCAGGGTCGACTTGTCTTTCTCGCCGCCGGCCAGGTCGAACTTCAGCATCGCCAGGCCGATGATCCGGGCCAGCAGCGGCCGGACCACGTCGATGCTCTGCACCCGGTCCAGCCGCAGGTGCCGGGTGCGGCGGAACAGCACCCCGGTCTCCACCCGCAGCTGGTCGTCCTCGATCCGGTAGCGGGTGAAGCGCCAGGACAGGTAGCCGTAGCCGAGGGCGACCGGGACCAGCACCAGCAGCCCGAGGCCGACCCGGTCCGGAGTGATGTCCCTGGCCAGGTCCTGCAGGTTGCGGGCGAGGAAGTAGAGGACGGCGGCCACGATCGCCCAGCCGCGCATCAGCGGGGTGAGCGGGTGCAGCCGGCGGAACTCGGGTTTCGCGGGCGAGCCGGGTGCCGCCGGTGCGCCGGGCCCGGGTGCCGCGGGGGAGCCGGTCGGGGTCACAGCCCCGCCTGCCGGGCCTCGCCGCGCTCCGCCAGGGTGTCCCGCAGCCGCTCCGCCTCGGCCGGGAGCAGCCCCGGGATCTTGGCGCTGGTGTGCTCGGTCGCCGTGTGCAGCTGCACCGAGGCCACCCCGAAGGCCCGCTCCAGCGGCCCGGCCGCCACGTCCACGGCCTGCATCCGGCCGTAGGGGACGACCAGCTGCCGGCGCCACAGCACGCCGTGGGTGATCAGCAGATCGTCCTCGCGCTCGGCGAATCGCCAGCTGCGCCAGTTCCGGCCGACCGCGTACCAGCCCCAGGCCGTCGCCAGCAGCGGCAGCAGCGCGACGGCGGCCCAGCTCCACCCGGCCAGCAGCCCGAGCAGCGCCGCCAGGACCACGCTCACCAGCAGCCCGAACGCGAGTACGAGCGTGCGGCGCATCCGGCGGAGCTGCGGCGGCAGCGCGTGCCAGAGTGGTTCTGCGGGTACGGAGATGGCATCCATCAGGCCACCCTAAGCTTTCGATCGCGGGCTTCCGGCGGTCGGGCCCGGGGCGGGTATTGGGGAAGGTGATCGCCGCTATGGGGATCGAGAGCGACCAGGTGGTCTACGACTACCTCAGCAGGGTGGGCGACCTGGCCCAGGCCACGTCGCTGACCGCGGCGGAACGGGCCCGCCTGGTCTCCGGGCTGCGCGAGACCATCGACACCCGGCGCGGGCCCGCCGCGGGCGCGACGATCGGGTCGAGCCGGGGCGAGGCCTCGGCGGTGCAGAAGATCCTGTCCGGGATCGGGAGCCCGGACGAGGTGGTCCGACAGGCCGTCAGCAACGGCGTGCCGGGGCGGCGCGAGCCCGCGCGCGAGCGGGGGAGTGAGCGCGGGGGCGAGCGCAGGGGTGACGGTCCTTCGGTGCCCACCGGTTCCCCCCGGGACGGCGGCTGGCGCGACAGCGGCGGCGGCGGTGGCGCGGGCCTGGGCGGCGGTGGCGGTGGCGGTGGCGGTGCGGGCACGCGCGGTGGCGGCGCCGGTGACGGCTGGGGCTGGGGCGGTGGCGTGCCGGAGCTGGGCGCCGGGGGAGTGCCGCCGCTGGGCGGGGCGTCGCTCGGGGAGCTGCCCGGCTGGCGGGCGACCTATGAGCCCGACTTCCTGGACCCGGACTACATCGACCCCAGCGAGCGCCGCCGGGTCCCGCCGCCGCGGCAGCCGACCGAGGGGACCGCGCCGGCCGCGGTCACGATCCAGAAGAAGGCCGCCGCCGGACCGCCGCGGCGCCCGCTGCTGCGACGCATCCTCAGCGGCCCGCCGCCGGTGGTCGAGACCGTCGCCGAGCCGGTCGTGGTGGTCCGCCCGCCGCTGCCGCTGGTGGAGTCGCTGGCCGCGCTGGTGCTGGTCGCCTCGGCCGTCCTCGGCCTCTGGTACGTCGCCCTGCTCGGCTGGGGCCTCGCCTACACCGGCCGCCGGATCACCCGGCAGGCCGCGCACTTCGCCGGGCTCTGGATCCCGCTGCTGACCGCCCTCGGCTGCGGGTACTGGCTCTACGCCCATGTGCACGGCCAGCCCGCCGGGCACCATCTGACGGACGTTCAGTTCAAGGCCGCCGTGCGGTCCGCCGTCGTGGTCTGGCTGCGCGCGGCGGCGGGCTGCTCGGCGGCCTTCCTGGCCTGGCGCATCTCCCGACGCCGCTAGTGCGGTGACCGGGTGACTTCGCCGGGTTGGTGGGGTGTGGGACGGTGGACTGTTGGGCTTCAACTTTTCCGGCTTCGCGGAGGCGTGGTGGCAGAGCCAGTCAGGGTCCGTCGGTTATCCGACCAGGAGGGCCAGAAGCTGCAGCAGATCGTGCGGCGCGGCACCATGAACACGGTGCGCTACCGGCGCGCGATGATGCTGCTGGCCTCGGCCGGAGGCAACCGGGTCCCGGTCATCGCCCAGCTGGTGGCGGCCGACGAGGACACCGTGCGCGACGTCATCCACCGGTTCAACGAGATCGGCCTGGCCGCACTGGACCCTCAGTGGGCGGGAGGCCGTCCCCGCCAGCTCAGCCCTGACGACGAGGACTTCGTCGTCAAGACGGCCACCACCCGACCCACCCGCCTGGGCCAGCCCTTCACCCACTGGTCCTTGCGCAAACTCGCCGACTACCTGCCCACCGTCCCGGGACGGGCCATCGGCCTGCGACGCGAGGCCCTGCGATGCCTGCTCGCCCGACGCGGCGTCACCTTCCAGCGCACCAGCACCTGGAAGGAGTCCACCGAACCCCACTACGACACCAAGCTCGACCGCATCGAGTACCTGCTGGAGCACGCACCCGGGCGCGTCTTCGCGTTCGACGAGTTCGGACCGCTCGGCATCCGCCCCACCGCCGGGTCCGGCTGGGCACCGTCCGGCCGCCCGAACCGGCTGCCGGCCACCTACCACCGCACCCACGGCGTGACCTACTTCCACGGCTGCTACTCGGTGGGCACCGACACCCTGTGGGGCGTCAACCGCCGCCACAAGAGCGGCGTGAACTCCCTGGCCGCGCTCAAGTCAATCCGGGCCGCGCGACCCGACGGCGCACCGATACACGTGATCATGGACAATCTGTCCGCCCACAAGGGCACCAAGATCCGCACCTGGGCGAAGAAGTACCAGGTCGAACTGTGCTTCACCCCGACCAACGCCTCCTGGGCCGACCCGATCGAGGCCCACTTCGGGCCCCTGCGTCAGTTCACCCTGGCCAACTCCCACCACCCGAACCACACCGTCCAGACCCGGGCCCTGCACGCCTACCTGCGCTGGCGCAACACCCACGCCCGCCATCCCGACGTCCTGGCCGCCCAACGCCGCGAACGCGCCCGCATCCGCAGCGAGAAGGGCATCCGCTGGGGCGGACGCCCCCTCCTCGCCGTCGCATAGCCCACCGACCCGGCGAAGTCACCCGGTCACCGCACTAGCAACGACGGCGACCCCAGTCGCGGACCGGCTCAGTCGCGCACGGCCGTGGTGTAGCGGATCGCGGTGCGGCGGGTGAGGACGCCGTCCACGGCCAGGGCGGCCAGCTCCGCGAAGGCGGCCTCGCGGGCGGCCTCGCGACGGTCCTCGGGGATGTGCTCCAGCAGGGCGGCCCGGCGACCGCTGGACCAGAGCGAGGTCCACCACTGCTCGGGCTCGGCATAGGTGGTGACCTGCTCCTCCTCCACCGTTTCCACCTCGGTGAAGCCGGCCTGCCGCAGCAGCTCGGCGATCCGCTCGGGGGTGTCGAGCAGTCCGTTGCTGCCCTTGTTGCGGCTCCACTCCCCGGCGTCGGCCTCCCGGCCGCCGGCCGTCAGCGCGGCGATCAGCGGACGCTGCCAGCCCTGGTCCTCCGGGGCGAAGCTGGTCATCCCGAACCGCCCGCCGGGCACCAGCACCCGGTGCGCGGAGGCCAGTGCGGCGGCCGGGTCCGGGGTGATGAACAGCATCAGCCCGGCCAGCACCGCCTCGAAGGAGCCGGCCGGGAAGCCGGGGTCCTCCGCGTCGTCCACCCGGACCGCGACATTGCGCAGCCGGCGGCTGCTGATCTCGGCGGCGGTGGCCCGCACCATCTCCGGGGAGAGGTCGATCCCGGCGGCGTAGCCGTCGGCGCCCACGGCCTCGGCGGCGGCGAGCAGCACCGCGCCCCGGCCACAGCCGAGGTCGAGCACCCGGTCCCCGGGCCGCAGCCCGGCCCTCCGCACCAGCCGTCGTCCCACCTGCTCGAAGAAGGAGCCGCCTGCTGAGCCGCTCCTCTTCTCCGAGCCGCTCTCCTCTGAGCCACTGCCTGAGCCGAAGGTGTCCGCCACCAGGTCGAAGCCCTGGGCGATCTCGGCCTTGCGCTTGACGTCCGAAGGTGTCTGTCCTGCCTGCTCTGCTGTGGTCGGCATCCTGCCATGGTGGAACGGGGTGACGTGGGTCACAAGAGGCGTACCGGAATTGTCAGGCCGTCAGGAACTTCCGGAACCCGGCGGCCGCCGGTCCACACCGTAGGGTTGGACACATGATCGGAAGCACGGCTCTCACCATCGGGTTCGACCTCGACATGACCCTGATCGACTCCCGGCCCGGCATCGGGAAGGTCTACGAGCTGCTCGCGGCCGAGACCGGGGTCTTCATCGACAGCGAGCTGGTGGTCAGCCGGCTCGGCCCGCCGGTCGAGCAGGAGCTGGCCCACTGGTTCCCGGCCGAGCAGGTGCGCGAGGTCGCCGACCGCTACCGCGCCCTCTACGCGGACCACGGCGTGGCCGACTGCCTGGCCCTCCCCGGCGCGCGCGACGCCCTCGCCGCGGTCCGCAAGCACGGCGGCCGCTCCGTCGTCGTCACCGGAAAGCACACCCCCAACGCCCGGCTCAATCTGGACGCCCTCGACCTGGCGGTGGACGCGGTCCACGGCTCGGTCTTCGGCCCGGAGAAGGGCACGGTGCTGCGCGAGGAGGGCGCGACGGTCTACGTCGGCGACCACCTCGGCGACATCCTGGGCGCCAGGACGGCCGACGCGCTGGCCCTCGCCGTCGCCACCGGCCCCTACCGCGCGGAGGAACTGGCCGCGGCGGGCGCGGACGTGGTGCTGCCCGACCTCACCGCGTTCCCGGAGTGGCTGGAACAGCACCTGCGCCGCTGAACCGCCCGCGGCTACCGGGTGGCGCTGGTCCGCACCGGGCTCCGTCGCTGTGCGCGGGCCGAGCGGAACAGCCCGACCAGGGCGATGCCGAAGCCCAGCGGCATGACCATGCTGACGAAGTACGCGGGCGTCGGCAGTGCCGCCACGCCCAGGAACAGCGGGGTCACCGTCGCGATGGTCGCCACCGCGCCGATGAGGAACAGGATCGCGCCGACCCGTACCAGGGCGTCGCCGGGCTGCGGAGTTTCAGTAGTCACCCCGCAAGGGTATGCACGTCACGCACGGGGATTGCGCCGAGACCGTCCGGAGGCAGCCCCGCGAAGGCATGGGGGGTGTGTCATGGTCGCGGCAGGACGACGGGCGAAACGGCTCGCGAAACTCCGTAGCCAACCCGCGCATCCCGGCGCCTCCGCGCAGTTCGCCGCGGAAACCCCTCGATCAACACACCGCGGGCCTGGAACAATGGCGCGGCACTGATCTGTACGCGCCACCTCCATGTGGTGAGCTTCATCCTTTCAACCCCATCCCAGCAGCGACGAGGTTTCGGTATGCCCACGGGCAAGGTCAAGTGGTTCAACGGCGAGAAGGGCTTCGGCTTTCTCTCCAGTGACGACGGCGGCGACGTCTTCGTCCACTCCAAGGCGCTGCCCGTCGGGGTCGAAGCACTCAAGCCCGGCCAGCGGGTCGAGTTCGAGGTGATCGCGGGTCACCGCGGCGACCAGGCGCAGAAGGTGACCGTGCTGGAGGACCTGCCGTCGCTCGCGGCGCAGAACCGCCGCAAACCGGATGACCTCGCGCCCATCGTGCAGGACCTGACCACCCTGCTGGAGCGGATCCTGCCGGGGCTGCAGCGCGGGCGCTATCCCGAGAAGCAGGCGGGCCACCAGGTCGCCACCCTGCTCCGGGCGGTCGCCGACCAGCTGGACGTCTGACCGGGCCGGGGGCGCGGCTAGGGGAAGGCCAGCGCCGACGGGGACACCGCCGGCAGCAGGCCGGCCGCGGCGGCCCGGTCCAGCAGGCCGTGGACCGCCGCGTAGCCGGCCTCGCCGAGGTCGGCGGTGAACTCGTTCACATAGAGGGCGATGTGCTGGTCGGCGACGGCCGGGTCCATCTCCTGCGCGTGGTCCAGGACGTACCCGCGGCTGTCCTCCGGGTGCGCCCAGGCGTGCTCCACGCTGGCCCGGATCGCCGCCGCCAGCTCCTGGAGCCGCTGGGCGCCGAGGTCGCGCCGGGCGATGATCGCGCCGAGCGGGATGGGCAGGCCGGTCGCGGCCTCCCAGGCCTCGCCCATGTCCGCGAGCGAGCGCAGGCCGTACCGCTGGTAGGTGAACCGGGCCTCGTGGATGACCAGTCCGGCGTCGACCTTGCCGTCGCGGACGGCGGGCATGATCTCGTCGAACGGCAGCACCACGATCTCGCCGAGCCCGCCGGGGACGGCCTCCGCCGCCCACAGCCGGAACAGCAGGTACGCGGTGGACCGCTCGCTGGGGACGGCCACGGTCTTCCCGGCCAGCTCGGCCGGGTCCGCCGACGCGTCCGGGCCGGTCAGCACCAGCGGGCCGCAGCCGCGGCCCAGCGCGCCGCCGCAGGGCAGCAGGGTGTACTCGTCCAGCACCCAGGGCAGCGCCGCGAAGGAGATCTTCAGCAGGTCGAGCTCGCCGCGTTCGGCCATGCCGTTGGTGATGTCGATGTCGGCGAAGGTCACCTCGGGCACCACCGGGGCCGGGACCAGGCCGTGCGCCCAGGCGTGGAAGACGAAGGTGTCATTGGGGCAGGGCGAGTAGGCGACCTTCAGCACATCCGCGGCGGCAGTCATGCCCTCGACCCTAACCCAGCCGATCCCGGCTCAGCGCAGCTGCTCGTAGGGCAGGGCCCGGAACGCCTGTTCCAGCGCGGCGAAGGCCTCGCCGAGGCGCCAGGCGGCGCGGTCGCGCGGTCCCACCGGGTTGGACACGCTGCGCAGTTCCAGCACCGGGGTGCCGTGGCCGGCCGCGGCCTCGGCCGCGCCGAAGCCCTCCATCGCCTCGGCGACCGCGCCCGGGTGGCGGCCCGTCAGCTGCTCGGCGCGGGCGGCGGTGCCGGTGACGGTGGAGACGGTGAGCACCGGACCGACCGCGGTCGGCAGCCCGGCGGCGCGCAGCGCGGCGGCGACGCCGGCGGAGTGCGCGGTCTTGTGGCGGACCCGGCCGAAGCCCAGCTCGGTGACGGTGGCGAAGCCCTCCGGGGTGTCCGCGCCCAGGTCGGCGGCGACGATCGCGTCGGCGACCACCAGCGAGCCCACCGCCGCGAGCGGGGCGAAACCGCCGGCGATGCCGGCCGAGACCACCAGCGCGTACGGCTGGGCGGCCAGCGCCAGCGCGGTGGCCGTGGCGGCGGCCGCGGCGGCCGGGCCGACCCCGGCGACGAGCACGTCCACCGGGCCCCGGCGCTGCAGCGGATAGCCGCCGGGCAGGACCAGCTCGGACTCGGCTTCGGGACCTTCCGGGACGCCGCGCAGCACCGCCGCCGCCTCGGGGGCGACGGCGGTGACCACCAGCAGTCGCCGCTGCGCCGGGCTCATCCGCCGCACCCGCTCAGCAGCGTCAGGAGGTCGCGGCGGTGGACTTCAGCGTGAAGACCCAGGCGCCGTAGATGTCGGGGCTGCTCGCGCTCTTGCGCTCCAGGACCAGCACGGTGCCCTTGTCGGCCGTGGTGGTGGCCCCGGTGCTCTGATCGGTGCTGCTGGCGAAGACGCCGCTCAGCGGCAGGTTGTTCGCCTGGTAGTCCTTGGTCAGCGGCACCAGCATGGTGGCGCTGCTCGCGTACCAGCCCACCTTGGTGATCTGCTTGTCCACGCTGATGGTGAAGCTGGTGTTCGGCCGGATCGAGATCGGCTTGGCACTGTTGGCCGTGGCCAGCTTCTGGAACGCGGTGTTGCAGGCGGCCAGCTGCTTGGCGGTCAGCGGCTTGCCGTCGTTGTAGCAGAGCTTGGTGACCGGGGTCCAGGTCGATCCCGCCGTCACGAAGATCCGGGGCACGGGCTTGCCCGCGTCGTTGGCCTTGACGACGGAGAAGCCCACCGTCAGGGCGCCGACGACGGCGACGGCTCCGAGGGCGGCGACAGCGCGGTTGAGACTCATGGTGCTGAGGCTACCGTCCGTCCGTGATCACGCCACGTCGGGGGGCCGTGGTCGCGCCGGGTGTTAGGCCAGGTGGGGTCGGGTGGTGACGCGGGGGAGCCGGATCAGGCCGCGGACGGTGAAGGCCAGCGACACCGCCAGGATGCCGGTCGCGGTGGCGGTGCCGAGCCGTCCGACCAGCGGCAGCACGATGCCGAGCCCGCCGCCGATCACCCAGGTGAGCTGCATCAGCGTCTCCGAACTGGCGAACGCCGAGGTCCGGACCAGCTCGGGGACGTCCCGCTGGATCAGCGCGTCCAGGGCGACCTTGCCGAGGGACTGGGTGATGCCCGCCACACCCGCGAGCAGGGTGACCGTCAGCAGCCCGTAGAACAGGGTGGCGGCCGCGGCGGCCACGGTGGCGGCGGTCAGCATCAGCGTGACGAGGATCTCAGGCCCCCGGGCCCGGAGCCAGGAGCCGAGCACCGTCCCCAGGGTGTTGCCGATGCCGAGCGCGCCCACCACGAAGGCCAGCGCGACGGTGGGCCGCAGGCCGCTGAAGGGGTGCTCGCGCAGCAGGAAGGCCAGGAAGAAGGTGAGGAATCCGGACAGCCCGCGCAGGGTGCCCTCGCCGCGCAGCGCCAGGATGACGGACGGGCCGACCGTGCGCAGGTTCACCCGGGCCGGCGGCTCCACCGGTGTCGGCGGCTGCTTCGGTGTCGGCGGCTCCGCCGGCGCCTGCGGCTGCTTGCTCAGCGAGACCGGGACCGGATCCCCGTGCAGCACGGCCCGTTCCTCGCCCTCGGCCGAGTCCACCTGGTGCGGCAGCGAGAAGGCCAGGAAGGCTCCGACCAGGTAGACCAGGAAGGCCCCGCGCAGCGGCCAGGTCGGTCCGATCAGGTGCAGTCCGCCGCCGATCGCCGCGGCCACACCGGTGGCCAGCAGCCCGGCCAGGGTCACCCGCGAGTTCGCCTTCACCAGCGTGACCTGCTCCGGGACCAGCCGTGGCACCACCACGCTGCGGATCACCCCGTACGCCTTGGACGCCACCAGCACGCCCAGCGCCTCCGGGTAGATCTGCAGGCCGCCGCCCGCGATCGAGCTGGTCATCATCCACGCGACCGCGGCCCTGGCCAGCATCGACAGCGCCATCGCGGCGCGCCGTCCGCTGGGGAGACGGTCCAGCAGCGGGCCGATGACCGGTGCCAGCAGCACGAACGGGGCCATCGTGATCAGCAGGTACAGGGCCACCCGGTCCCGGGCCTGGCCGGTCGGCACCGAGAAGAAGATGGTCGAGGCCAGCGCGACGGTGATCATCATGTCGCCGGCCGAGCTGATCGCATGCAGCTCGATCAGCTTGGCCAGTCCGGACTCGCCCGCGCCCTCGGCGGAGGTGGCCCGGCGGATCCGCCGCCCGGTGGCGTGCACGGCGTGGCCGGTGCCGCGCGCGGTGGCCGAGGCCGCCCGGTGCAGCGCGCCGCCGACCCGTGAGGTCGGGGCGGGGGCCGCCGGCTCAGCCGGGGCCTGCCCCTCCAACCCTTCCCGGGATGGTGCGGGGCTTTCGGAACCTCCGGGAGTCGCTCCCCGGGGTGCTTCTTCGGCCACGTCGCCCATCCTGCCCGAAGCAGGCCGGGTCATGCCGGACTTTCCGGTCCTGCCGCGTCCGCCGCCGTGTCTCCGGCCGGTGCTCCGGCCGCGGCTTCCGCCGTGTCGCCGGGCGACGCCGCAGGGTGACAAGTGGCCAGGTACTGTCCCGGTTGGCGGCGCGACCGGTACCGTGCACTCAGTGGCATTCTCCGAGGAGCGTGTCGCGCCAACACTTTTCTGTAGTGCGTCGCGTGAACTCCTGCGGCGGCCCGGACTCTCCTGAACAAGGTCTCCCGTCCGGATCGGCCCGCGGAATCACGCGGAAGTAAGGGACGCCCGGCGCCTCCCGGCAGGCCATCCGCGCCATGCCGCCCGACGCTTGTGGCGATCCATGGATGAAGCTTGGGAGAGAATCGATCCTGTGATGAGTGCTGCGACGACGCGAAGCCGTACCCCCGACCGGCTCTGTGCCGATGCCGTCGAGTTCGCCCGGGGTGCCGCGGTCGAGATGGCCGGCGAGGCCGCGGTCGGCGAGTACCTGGGCATGGACGCAGACGGTGAGCGCGTCGTCACGCACTACTTCGCGACCCGCGAGTGGGCGTACCGCGGCTGGCGCTGGGCCGTGACGGTCACCCGGGCCTCCCGGAGCAAGCTGGTCACGCTTGACGAAACGGTGCTGCTGCCCGGCGCCGACGCGCTGATCGCTCCGCAGTGGGTGCCCTGGAGCGAGCGGCTGCGCCCCGGCGACATGGGCCCCGGCGACCTGCTGCCGACCGACGAGGACGACCTGCGGCTGGAGCCGGGCTGGACCGGCGCGGACGAGCCCGCGCCCAACTCCGCCCTGGTCGACGCCGAGCTGGCCGCGGCCCAGGAGCGGGACGAGGACGGCGCGGACGCCGCCGCCCGGGCCGAGGCGCTGGCCGCGCCCACCGTCCGCGGCTCGATCGCCGCGGTCGCCCTGGAGCTCGGCCTCGGCCGGACCAGAGTGCTCTCCCGGCTCGGCCTGCACCTCGCGGCGGACCGCTGGGAGAAGGACTTCGGCGCGCACAGCCCGATGGCCCAGGCCGCCCCGGCCGACTGTTCGAGCTGCGGCTTCCTGGTGCCGGTGGCCGGGACGCTGAGCCAGACCTTCGGGATCTGCGCCAATGAGTTCGGCCCGGCCGACGGCCATGTGGTCGCCCTGGACTACGGCTGCGGCGGCCACTCCGAGGCAGCGGTGATGCCGACCCCGCCGCAGCCCCCGCCGCCGGTGCTGGACGAGTTCCTCGACGAGGACTTCCCGCTGCACCCCGACCGGGACGGCGGCTCGGTGGCCGCCGACGACCCGGCCGAGGAGCTCGGCCACAGCTGACCTGCCGTCGGCCGGCCCGCACCGGGCTGACGGGTCGTCGGCTGACCGGTCGTCAGTCGATGCTGATGGACTCCAGTTTGGCCCGCAGGTAGGCCGAGGAGTCGACCGGCTCATAGGCCACCGGGCCGCCGACCGGCCGCACCGTGGTGCGGGGGTCGCACTCGTAGAAGTAGACCAGCGACATCAGGTCCTCTTCGGGCGCGTCCGGCGACGGCGGCAGCACCCGGTGGCGTCCGGACTTCCACCGGTCGCCGGTCCAACGGGCCATCAGGTCACCGATGTTGACCGTCAGCGCGTCCTGGTCGTACGGGGCGTCCTCCCAGCCGATGCCGCCGTCGGCCGGGTCGACGTAGACCTGCAGGCCCCCGCGGCCCTGCTGCCGGTCCAGCAGCGTGACCGTGCCGAAGTCGGTGTGCGGGCCGATCCGGAACTGCCCTGGCTGGGGTTCGCCGACGACGCCGGTGCCCGGGTACCAGTTGATGTTCAGGGTGTATGTCGGGTGCGCGGTGTGGTCGGTGAAGAAGGACGGATCCTGGCCCAGCGCCGCGCCCAGCAGCCGCAGCACCTCGTCCGCGACCACCCGCATCCGGGCCAGGTAGTCCTCGACCGCCTTCCGCAGCGCCGGGGCCTCCGCCTCCGGCCAGCGGTTCTGCTGGAACCAGAAGTCGTCGATCTCCGGGTCGCCGATCGGCCGGTCGGCGCCGACCGTCCAGGACTCCTTGAGGTCGGGCGGGGTCTCGGTGCCCTCCGAGTAGCCGTTGGCCTCCACGCCCTTCGCCAGCCAGCCGCGGCCGCCGACGTTCACCCCGTAGCGCTGCTTGACCTCCTCCGGCAGCGCGAAGAAGGCACGGGCGGCCTCGCGTACCCCGGCCCGCTCCTCGCGGCTCACGCCATGGCCGGTGATCAGCAGAAAGCCGGCCTGGCTCAGCGCCGCGTCCACCGCGGCGGCGGTCCGGGCCCGGGCCTCCGGGTCCTCGGACAGCCAGGGGGCCAGGTCGATCACGGGGATACGGGGGGACATGTCGCTCCTTCTCGGTGCTCCGACAGCGGTCACTCGCCGATGTCCTCGAACCACAGTTCCGGCCTGGCCGCGATGAACTCGCGCATCAGGGTCTTGCACTCCGGGTCGTCCAGCAGCACGATCTGCACGCCGTGCTCCGCGAGCCAGTCATGGCCGCCGTGGAAGGTCTCGGCCTCGCCGACGACCACCCGGCCGATGCCGAACTGGCGTACCAGGCCCGAGCAGTACCAGCAGGGGGAGAGGGTGGTCACCATGGTGGTGCGGCCGTAGCCGCGCAGCCGCCCCGCGTCGCGGAAGGCCGCCGTCTCCGCGTGGGTCGAGGGATCGCCGTCCTGGACCCGGCGGTTGTGGCCGCGTCCGAGCAGTTCCCCGTCCGGGCCGAACAGCGCGGCGCCGATCGGGATGCCGCCCTCGGCGAGCCCGAGCCTGGCCTCCTCGACGGCGACAGCCAGCAGTGTTGCGGTGTCAGTCATGGCACCACTGTCCCGTCCGCGAAACACCTCGGCAACGTGCGGAAAGTACGCTCCAGCGCACTTCGCCGCTGACACCGTGTCGCCCGTTCGATCCCTGGGAGTCGCCATGGCCGCACTCACGCTCCGCGAGATCCTCTCCTTCGACGTCCTGGGCCCCGCCGCGCCGGAACTGCTGTGCGGGGAGAAGGGCCTGGACCGCCCGGTGCGCTGGGTGCACTCCAGTGAGATCTATGAGATCGGGCCGCTGCTCTCCGGCGGTGAACTGCTGCTCACCACCGGGCTCGGACTGGCCGGGGCGGACGCGGGGGCCCGCCGCCACTACGTCCGGGAGCTGGCTGAACGCGGGATCGCCGGGATCGCGGTGGAGCTGGGCCGGTCGCTGACCGAGATGCCGTACGAACTGCTGGACGAGAGCCGGCGCCGGGGGCTGCCGCTGGTCGTGCTGCGGGCGGTGGTGCCGTTCATCCGGATCGCCGAGGCCGCCAACACCGCCATCGTCACCCAGTCGCTGGCGGACCGCCCGCACCCCGCCGCCGACCGGGACGGCCGCGCGGCCGCGCTGCTGGCCGCCCTGGCCGAGGGCACCGCGCTGAGCCAGGCGGAGGTGCTGGAACGGGCCCGCGCGCTGGACTTCCGCCCGGACCGCAGCCGACGGCTGCTCGGCCTGGCGGCGACCGGGGCGGACCCGCTGGCGGTGCTCGCGGTGCTGGACCAGGCCGCCGAGGCGCTGGACGCGCCGCTGCTGCGGGCGCCCGTCCCCGGCGGCGCGGTGGCGGCCCTGTTCGCGGTCCCGGCCAAGGCCGGCGATGTGGTCAGGACGGCGCAGAGCGCGCTGCTCGCGGCCACCGGGGCGGGGGTGACCGTGGCGCTGGGACCGGCCGCGCCGGTGGACGCGGCCTGGAGCCGCTGGGGCGAGTCGCTGCGCGAGGCCCGGTCCACGCTGGCCCTGGCGCTGACCGTGCCGGCCCCCGAGCCGGACTGCTGCGCGGTCGGCGGCGGAGCGGTCGGCGGGGTCCAGGTCACCTCCTCCCGGGCGCTGGCGCTGGAGCGGCAGCTGGTCGGGGACGGGCTGACCCCGGTGTCCCGGGACCGGCTCGCCCATCTGGTGAACCGGGCGCTCGGCCCGCTGCTGGAATGGGAGGCCGCGCACGCCAGCGACCTGGTCCGGACGCTGGAGGTGCATTTGCGCAACGGCTGCAGCCCGACCCGCACCGCCGCCCTGCTGCACGTCGGCCGGCAGTCGCTCTACCAGCGGCTTGAGCGGATCGAGTCGCTGCTGGGGCTGCCGGTGGGGGAGGCCGAGAGCCACGGCGAGCTGCTGCTGGCCTGCTGCGCGCACCGGCTGCTGCGGGCCGGGGAATAGCTGTCCTGCAGGGGGAGCGGGAGGGGCTTGGGCCCCTCCCGCTGTGGTCAGGACCGCCGCGGTTGTCAGGCTCCCGCGGGCTCCGCCGCCGGGGCGGGGACGTCCGCGGCCGTGCGGCTGACCGGGCCGAGCCCGGGCACCAGCTGCAGCGCGAGGTAGAGCGCCCCGGCGATGACAAAGCCGGCCAGGAAGGCGATGTCGCCGATGCCGGGGAAGTGCTTGGCGACCAGGCCGGTGTAGTCGGACTGGTTGGAGAACAGCCACACCCCGATCCCGGTGCCGGCCGCCATCGCGATCGGCGCCGCCCAGTTGCTGAAGGAGCGGTCGCCCAGCAGCGCGCCGACCTGGGCGTCCGACTGGTTCCGCCGCAGCACCCGGTCGATGAAGACCACGGCCAGCCAGGGGCCGATCCAGTAGGTGATGACCAGCAGGAAGTCCTCGTACTTGGTGCCGGAGTCGCTCAGCCCGCTCCAGGCGACCGCGGTGCCGGCCACACCGAAGACCAGGGCGACGGTTGCCCGGCGGACGGCGGCCGGGAGCCTGATGCCCATGGCGACGAAGGACAGCGAGCCGGAGTAGATGTTCAGCGCGTTGGCCGCGATGCCGCCGACGGCGATGGCGAGCAGGGTGAGGTCGGCCAGCCAGGTCGGCAGGGCGTGGGTGAAGGCGTCGGTGAGGCTGAGGTCCTTGGGCACCACGATGGTGGCCGAGGCCGCGCCGACGGTCTCCAGCAGCACGCAGGAGAGGAAGACCCCGAGCGCGGGCCACAGGCCGACGGCCCACTTGGCCGAGCTGCGCGGCAGGTAGCGGGTGTAGTCGGAGCCGTACGGGGTCCAGCCGGCCGCGTAGCCGAAGGCCGCGCCGGCGGTGAGCAGGAACGCGCCCTTGAAGGCGTGCGCCCCGGTCGCGGCGCCTATGTCGGACTTGCTGAGGATCACCACCGAGGCGATCAGGAAGACGACCGTCAGCAGCGGGAAGGTGTACTTCTCGGCGCTCTGGATGAAGTTGTGGCCGAAGTAGGCGATGCCCACCTGCAGGATCACCACGATGAACAGGCAGAGCAGCACCGGCCAGCCGAGCAGGGTGTTCAGCGCGTAGGAGGCGCTGACGCTGTTGACGGCGAACCAGCCGATGCCCGCGGTCAGCGCGTTCAGCCCGGCCGGGAGGGCGTTGCCCCAGTAGCCGAAGGCCGAGCGGCCGGCCACCATCTGCGGCACCCCGAAGCGGGGGCCGCTGAGGCCGAGGAAGGCGTGGGCGACGGAGCCCAGCGCGGTGCCGAGGACGATGGCGAGCACGGCCGACCAGAAGCCGAGGCCGAAGATGCCGACGGCGAGCACGCCGATGAAGACGGTGGCGAACTCCATGTTGGGGGAGGTCCAGGTCCACAGCAGGCCGAGCGGCCGGCCGTGCCTGGCCTCGTCCGGAATGGGCTCTGCGCCAGTGGGTTCGACGGCGAGTACGTGGTCGCCGTACGCGGATATCTCTGTGGGGGCGGCGGTCATACGGTCAGTGTCCGGGTGCGTATGGAGCCCGTAAACGGTCGGAACGACGGGTCTACGCGGGGGTACGGCGTACGTTCTGTACGTGGCCGCGAGGTTGCCGGGGGTGGTCACGGCGGTGTGCGTCGAAGGCAGCCTAACCGGTGGCGGATACTGGCAGGCATGGCATACGACGATCTTCGGTCCTTCCTCCGGGCGCTGGAGCGCGAGGGCGACCTCAAGCGGATCAAGGCGGAGGTGGACCCGTACCTCGAAGTCGGGGAGATCGTCGACCGGGTGCAGAAGGCCAAGGGCCCGGCGCTGCTGTTCGAGAACGTCAAGGGCGCGTCGATGCCGCTGGCGATGAACGTCTTCGGCACCGAGCGGCGGCTGGCCAAGGCGCTGGGCCTGAAGGGCCCGCAGGACATCGCCGACAAGATCGCCGGGCTGCTGAAGCCCGAGCTGCCGCACGGCTTCACCGGCGTCCGGGACGCCTTCGGCAAGCTGGCCGGGATGGCGCACGTGCCGCCGAAGAAGGTGAAGTCCGGGGACGCCCCGGTGCAGGAGGTCGTGCTGACAGGCGATCAGGTGGACCTGGAGCAGCTGCCGGCGCTGTTCACCTGGCCGCAGGACGGCGGCTCCTTCTTCAACCTGGGGCTGACCCACACCAAGGACCCGGACAGCGGCATCCGCAACCTCGGCCTCTACCGCTTGCAGCGGCACGACAAGCGCACCATCGGGATGCACTGGCAGATCCACAAGGACAGCCGCAACCACTACGCCGTCGCCGAGCGGCGCGGCGAGCGGCTGCCGGTCGCGATCGCCTTCGGCTGCCCGCCGGCCGTGACCTACGCCGCGACCGCGCCGCTGCCGGGGGACATCGACGAGTACCTGTTCGCCGGCTTCGTGGCCGGGGAGCGGGTGCGGATGGTGGACTGCAGGACCGTGCCGCTGCAGGTGCCGGCCGACGCCGAGGTGGTGCTGGAGGGCTGGCTGGAGCCGGGGAAGATGCTGCCCGAGGGCCCGTTCGGCGACCACACCGGCTTCTACACCCCGCAGGAGCCGTTCCCGGCGCTCACCATCGACTGCGTGACCATGCGGAAGCGTCCGCTGCTGCAGTCCATCGTGGTCGGCCGGCCGCCGACCGAGGACGGGCCGCTGGGCAAGTTCACCGAGCGGTTCTTCCTGCCGCTGCTGAAGATCATCGTGCCGGACATCGTCGACTACGACCTGCCCGAGGCCGGCGGCTTCCACAACTGCGTGATCGTCTCGATCGACAAGAAGTACCCCAAGCACGCGCAGAAGGTGATGCACGCGATCTGGGGCGCGCACATGATGTCGCTGACCAAGCTGATCGTGGTGGTGGACAAGGACTGCGACGTCCACGACTACCAGGAGGTCGCCTGGCGGGCGCTCGGCAACGTCGACTACAGCCGGGACCTGAGCGTGGTCGAAGGACCGGTGGACCATCTGGACCACGCCTCCTACCAGCAGTTCTGGGGGGGCAAGGCCGGGATCGACGCGACCCGTAAGCTGCCCGAGGAGGGGTACACAAGGGACGGGGGTTGGCCGGAGATGGTCGAGTCCGACCCGCAGACGGCCGCGACGGTCACCCGTCGCTGGAAGGAGTACGGCCTGTGAGCGCGACCACGGCGGCAGTCGTCCCGGTACCGGGGAAAACCAAGGCGTTCCTGCGGCTGGTGATGATCGAGCACTCGGTCTTCGCGCTGCCGTTCGCCTACATCGCCGCGCTGACCGCGATGTTCCTGGACAACCAGAGCATCCACTGGCTGCAGCTGCTGCTGGTCACCCTGGCCATGGTCGGGCTGCGGACCTTCGCCATGGCCGCGAACCGGATCATCGACCGGGAGATCGACGCCCGCAACCCGCGTACCGCGGAGCGCCCGCTGGTCACCGGCGCGGTGTCGATGCGCACCGCGTACACCGGCTCGGCCGTGGCGCTCTGCGTCTTCCTGGGCGCGGCGGCGCTGCTCAACCCGCTCTGCCTGGCGCTGGCGCCGGTCGCGGTGATTCCGATGGTGGTCTACCCCTACGGCAAGCGGTTCACCGACTTCCCGCAGGCGATCCTCGGTCTTGCGCAGGCGATGGGCCCGATCGGGGCCTGGCTGGCCGTCACCGGCACCTGGTCCTGGGACGCGGTGGTGCTCGGCCTCGCGGTGGGCGTCTGGATCGGCGGCTTCGACCTGATCTACGCCTGCCAGGACGTCGCCGCCGACCGGGTGGACGGGGTCCGCTCGGTACCAGCCCGCTTCGGCGTGGACGCCGCGATCTGGGGCGCGCGCGGCGCGCACCTGATCACCGTGCTGCTGCTCGGCTGGTACGCGGTGCGGACCGACGCGGGGTGGGCGTTCTGGCTGGGCCTGATCGTGGTCTGCTGCGCCTTCCTCTACGAGCACTCCATCGTCAAGCCGGGTGACCTGTCCCGGCTGAACCGGGCGTTCTTCCAGGTCAACGGCTTCGTCGGGATCTCCCTCTTCGCCTTCGCCCTGCTCGACCTGCTGCTGCGCGGCCTCGGCGGCTGAGGGCCGGTCGGGCTGAACGGGCCGGGGTAGTAGCCGGACAGATCGGTGCTCGCGGGATGCAGCAGGCCGAGCGCCAGGGTCAGCAGACTGCCCCCGGTCCAGACATAGACCGTCCAGTGGCTGAACACCGTGCTCGGGGACAGCGGGGTGTGCTCGCTGAGCGTCCAGCGGATCTTCCGGGCGAGCAGCACGTAGCCGATGAGGTAGGCCCAAGCGGTCACCGACTGCAGGGTGAGCAGGTTTCCGTCCGTTCCCGACAGCGAGTCCATGGTCGTGCTGCCGTCCGCCGTCGGCGGTCGGTTCACCAGGCCGACCAGCGTGGAGGTCTCGTGGACCACGAAGACGAGCCGGCCCACGCAGACGAGCAGGTAGGCGATCACCAGTCCCAGCACGACCCGGAGCAGCGTCTCCCACCCGGTCGGTGGCGCTTGGTCTGCGCTGCCTGCGCCGGACCTGGAATTTAGGGGACGCGACCCACCGTCGCAAGGGTGTTTGATCACCCGAGGCGCGAGCCGTCCTGCGGCGTCGCGGAGTGGGGGCGCCGGTAGGCTCGGTCGGATGGAGCGAGAACCGTGGGTGGTCGGGGTGTCCGGGGCGTCGGGGACGGCGTATGCGGCGGCGGTGCTGCGCGGACTGCTCGCGGCGGGGGAGGCCGTCGATCTGGTGGTGAGCCGGGCCGCGCGGCTGACGATCCTGGACGAGACCGGGATCCCGTTCCGGGACGGGCACTGGGAAGAGGACCTGGCGGAGTGGCTGGCGCAGCCGCTGGACGCGGGGAAACCGCAGGTCGGTGACCTGGACCGGGTCCGCTACTGGGCGGCGGGCGACCTCGCCGCCGGGCCGTCCAGCGGCTCCTACCCGGCCCGGGGGATGCTGGTGGTGCCGTGCAGTACGGCGAGCGTCGCCGGGATCGCGCTCGGGCTGTCCAAGGACCTGCTGCAGCGGGCCGCGAGCGTCACCCTCAAGGAGCGCCGCCCGCTGGTGGTGTGCGTCCGGGAGACCCCGCTGAGCGGCCAGACGCTGCGTCAGTTGGTGGCGCTGGACGACGCCGGGGCGGTGGTGCTGCCGGCCGCCCCCGGGTTCTACGCGGGGACGCGCAGCGCGCAGCAGCTGGTGGATTTTGTGGCCGGCCGGGTGCTGGACGCGGCCAGGGTGCCGCACGATCTCTACCGCCGGTGGAAAGGCGAGCTGGGCGGGGGGAACCGCCCGGAGTGAGGTAGCTCACCCGGGCGGGGTATTGTCGTTGGGATGTCAGGGTCGACAGGTCGGGGGTCTTCGATTCCGGATAATGTCGGCTCGTTGCCCAACGATCGGAAGGCGCGGGTTTCCAGCATGGACGCGGTGGACAGACAGCTCATCCAAGCTCTTCGCGAGAACGGCCGCGCCTCCTACGCCGAGCTGGGGCGGCTGGTGGGCCTGTCCGGACCGAGCGTCACGGACCGCATCAACCGGCTGGAGCAGGCCGGGATCATCACCGGCTACCGGGCCACGGTCAACCCGGCCTCGCTGGGCCTGGGCGTCACCGCACTGATCGGGCTCCAGCTCTCGGACGCCGCCGACCACGACGACGTGGCGCACCGGCTGCGGGATCTCAGCGAGGTCGAGGACTGCTGGTTCATCGCCGGTGACGACTCCTACATGCTGAAGGTCCGGATGCCCGACGTGGACGGCCTGGAGTCGATCGTGAAGCGGCTGTCCGGCACCAAGGGCGTGGCCAGGACCAGGACCACGGTGGTGCTGTCCACCAAGTGGGAGAACCGGGCCACCGAGCTGCCCGACACCGACGCCCTCAGCGACCGGAAGGCGTGACCCGCGAATGGCGCTGGTGACCCTGGACGACCTGCGCGCGGCGCAGAAGCGCATCGCCGGCGTGGCGGTGCGGACCCCGCTGCTCCCCTGCCCCTGGGCCGCCACCGAGGCGCACTCGCTGCACCTGAAGCCGGAGAGCCTGCAGCCGACCGGGGCGTTCAAGATCCGCGGCGCCTACAACCGGCTCTCGGTGCTGACCGCGGAGGAGCGGGCCCGCGGTGTGGTCGCCCAGTCCAGCGGCAACCACGCCCAGGCGGTGGCGTACGCGGCGCGGGAGATGGGGATCAAGGCGGTCATTGTGATGCCGGACACCTCGCCCGCGGTGAAGGTGGAGAACACCCGCTCCTTCGGCGCCGAGGTGGTGCTGGTCCGGATGCACGAGCGCGACACCACCCCGGCCGAGCTGGCCGCCGAGCACGGCTACGTCTGGGTGCCGCCGTACGACGACCCGTGGATCATCGCCGGGCAGGGCACGGTCGGCCTGGAGATCGCCGAGGACGCCACCGCGCTGGACCTCGACCTGCGCACGGTGCTGGTCCCGGTCAGCGGCGGCGGGCTGATCAGCGGCACGGCGGCGGCGCTGAAGCTGACCATGCCGGGGGTCCGGGTCATCGGCGTGGAGCCGGAGCTGGCCGGGGACGCGGCGGAGAGCTTCCGCAGCGGCGAACGGAAGGTCTGGCCGTTCGAGCAGACCCACCGGACCATCGCGGACGGCCTGCGCACCAACTCGCTCGGGGTGCTGCCCTGGGAGCACGTCCAGGCCTATGTGGACGACATCATCACCGTCACCGAGGACGAGATCCGGTCCACGGTGGCGGTGCTGGCCCGACGCGGACGGCTGGTCGCCGAACCGTCAGGTGCGGTGACCACGGCGGCGTACCTGCACCACGCGGAGCAGCTGCCGCCGGGGCGGAGCATCGCCGCGGTGGTCAGCGGGGGGAATGTGGAGCCGTCAATGCTGGCTGAACTGCTGGCGTAGGCTCATCGGGGTTTACTGGTTAGCGCGGAAAGGGCTGAGGGCCGGATGGACGCAGGACTGAAGCGGGAGCTCGAGGCGAAGGTCTATGCCGGGGAGCGGCTGTCCCGCGAGGACGGCATCGCCCTCTACGAGACCGACGACCTGGCCTGGCTGGGCGGTCTGGCCCACTACGTGCGGACGCAGAAGAACGGCGACGTCGTCCACTTCAACGTCAACCGCCACCTCAATATGACCAATGTCTGCGCCGCCTCCTGCGCCTACTGCTCGTTCCAGCGCAAGCCGGGCGAGAAGGACGCGTACACCATGCGCATCGAGGAGGCCGTGCGGCTGGCCAAGGCGATGGAGAACGACCAGCTCACCGAGCTGCACATCGTCAACGGGCTGCACCCGACCCTGCCCTGGCGCTACTACCCGCGCAGCCTGCGGGAGTTGAAGAAGGCGCTGCCCAACGTCGGGCTGAAGGCCTTCACCGCCACCGAGATCCACTGGTTCGAGAAGATCTCCGGGCTCTCCGCCAGCGAGATCCTGGACGAGCTGATCGACGCCGGCCTGGAGTCGCTGACCGGCGGCGGCGCGGAGATCTTCGACTGGGAGGTCCGGCAGCACATCGTCGACCACGACACCCACTGGGAGGACTGGTCGCGGATCCACCGCCTCGCCCACGCCAAGGGCCTGAAGACCCCGGCGACCATGCTCTACGGCCACATCGAGGAGCCCCGGCACCGGGTCGACCACGTGCTGCGGCTGCGTGAGCTGCAGGACGAGACCGGCGGCTTCCAGGTCTTCATCCCGCTGCGCTACCAGCACGACTTCCACGACTCCAAGGACGGCATCGTCCGCAACAAGCTGCAGGCCAAGACCACCATGGCCACCGGCGCGGACATGATCAAGACCTTCGCGGTGTCCCGGCTGCTGTTCGACAACGTCCCGCACGTCAAGGTGTTCTGGGTGATGCACGGCCTGGACGGCGCGCAGCTGATGCTCAACCACGGCGCCGACGACATGGACGGCTCGGTGGTCGAGTACAAGATCACCCATGACGCGGACGGCTTCGGCACGCCCAACAAGCTGAGCCGGGAGAACCTGCTCGACCTGATCCGCGACGCGGGCTTCCGCCCGGTCGAGCGCAACACCCGCTACGAGATCATCCGCGAGTACGACGGCCCGGTGGCCGACCGCCGCGAGACCCCGCAGCTGATGCGCTTCTAGGAAGCCCCACCGGAACTCCCCGGACAAGGAACATGGCACTTCTCTTCACGCTGGACCCGGAGCTCACCCCTGCCCTCCGGGCCGAGCTGATCGAGCTCTGGACCGATGTCAGCAACGCCGGCGGGGCCGTGGGCTTCGTCCCGCCGGTCACCGTCGAGCGGGTCCTGCCGACCGCCGACAAACAGTTCGCCGGGGTGGCGGCCGGCCACGACCGGCTGCTGATCGGCCGGGACGACCGCACCGGGGAACTCGCCGCCTGCCTCTTCTTCGAGGACACCCGGTTCGAGCTGACGGCGCACTGGCGGCTGCTCAAGCGGGTCATGGTGCACCCCCGGCACCAGGGGGCGGGCTACGGCGGCCTACTGCTGGCCGAGGCCGAGCGGATCGCCCGCGGCTGGGGGCTGGCCGGGCTGCGGCTGACCCTGCGCGGGGGCCGCGGCCTGGAGTCCTTCTACGGCCGCAGCGGCTACAAGGAGGTCGGCCGGATCCCCGGGGCCATCCGGGTGGCCCCGGACGAGGAGTACGACGACGTACTGATGTGGCTGGAGCTGCGCGGACAGCGCTGACCCCGGCCGCCACCCGGCCGCAGCCAGCCCCCTCCTGAAGATCGGCCCGTCCCCCGTGCTGTACTGGACGGGTCGTCCACAACCGCTCGGAAAAGAGAGCCCAGCGCCGTGAGCAGCAAGTCACATGCCACCCTCCGCTACACCTCCATGCGGTTCAGCATCTTCGGGGCCTGCTTCTTCGTCTCGCTGATGCTGGCCCACTTCAAGATCTTCCCGGTGATGGCCGGCGGATCCGGCGTCCTGCTGCTGCTGATGATCTCCCTGCTGGTGTCCGGGTTGCTCAGCTATGTGCTGCTGAGCAAGCAGCGGGACCAGGTGTCGGAGCAGATCACCACCGGCCTGGACCAGCGCCGGGCCAGGGGCGGCGGCAGCATGAAGGACCGCATCGCCGCCCAGAACGCCGCCGAGGACGCCCTCGACGACGCGGTGCGCGCGGAGCAGGGCACGGCCTGAAACCGGTGACCGGGGCCCGCCCCACCGGGCGTGATGTGGCGCAGGCCGCGGGGGTCTCCCAGGCCACGGTCTCGCTGGTGTTCTCGGACAGCGAGCTGACCCGGGCCCGGGTCTCCGGGCCCACCCGGGAGCGGGTCAGGGCGGTGGCCCGGCAGCTCGGCTACCAGCCGCAGGCGGCCGGACGACAGCTCCGGCTCGGCCGTACCGGCCTGCTGCACCTGGCCGTGCCGAACATCCTCGGCCCCTTCTTCGCCCGGGTGCTGGACGGGGCGCAGAGCGCCGCGGCCGCGCTGGGCCTGACCGTGGTGGCCAGCTCGGGCTGGGACGGCGACACCCTGGCCCGGGTGCACGGCACCGGCCAGTTCGACGGCCTGCTGCTCTGCTCCCCGGACGACAGCCAGCTCGGCGAGCTGCCCGAGGCCGTCCCGGTGGTCTTCCTGGACGCCGAGCCGGGCCCGGCCGACTCCCCGCTGCGGCCGCTGCGCCGGACCCTGGAGCTGGACGTGGCCGGGGGCATGGCCGCCGCGGTGGGGCATCTGCGCGAGCTGGGGCACGTCCGGATCGGCCATCTGCGGTCGACCGACTCCGCGCACACCTTCCGCTCCCGGCAGGCCGGGTTCGAGCGGGCCGCGCGGGGGCTGGCGGTGGTGGAGGTCGGCGTGTCGGTCAACGGCGGCCTGGAGGCCGGCCGGACCGCCGGACGGGAGCTGCTGGCCCGGGCCGACCGTCCCGGCGCGGTGGTCTGCGACGACGACGTGGTCGCGGCCGGGCTCTACCACGCGGCGGCCGAGCTGGGCCTGCGGATCCCGGAGGACCTGTCCGTGGTCGGCATCGACAACATCCTCGCCGCGGCACTGCTGGCGCCCGCGCTGACCACGGTGGACCTGCCCGGCGAGCGGCTCGGCGGGGCCGGGGTGGACCTGCTGGCGGCGCTGATCGGCGGCTCCGCCCCGCCGTCGCCCGAACCGCTGCCGACCACCCTGGTGGTGAGGGGCTCCACGCGGGCGGCCGACCCGGCGGAGGTACGCTCGGACCGTGGACCCCAAGACTCGTAGCAGGATCGTGAGCAGTGCCCTGGTGCTGCTGTTGCTGGCCGTCGTGATCGGCGCGCTGGTGCGCTGAGCCCTCGTACTGAAATGACTGAGGGGCCGTCCGGCGGTGCCGGACGGCCCCTCAGTCAGGTTCTGATCAGAGCTGGTCGATCACATAGTCGATGCACACCGTCAGCGCCTCGACGTCGGCCGGGTCGACGGACGGGAACATCGCCACCCGCAGCTGGTTGCGGCCCAGCTTGCGGTAGGGCTCGGTGTCCACGATGCCGTTGGCGCGCAGGGCCTTGGAGATGGCCGCCGCGTCGATCGAGTCGTCGAAGTCGATGGTGCCGATGACCTGCGAGCGCTCGGCCGGGTCGGCGACGAACGGGCTCGCGTAGGAGGCCTTCTCGGCCCAGCCGTACAGCCGCGAGGAGGAGTCGGCGGTACGGGCCACCGACCAGTCCAGGCCGCCGTTGCCGTTCAGCCAGTCCAGCTGCTCGCCGAGCAGGAACAGGGTGGCCAGCGACGGGGTGTTGTACGTCTGGTCCTTCGACGAGTTGTCGATGGCCGTCGGAAGGTCGAAGAACGGGGGGATGTAGCGTCCCGAGGCGGCGATCTCGGCGGCCCGGGCCAGCGCGGCCGGGGAGAACACCGCGATCCACAGCCCGCCGTCGGAGGCGAAGGACTTCTGCGGGGCGAAGTAGTAGACGTCGGTCTCGGTGATGTCGACCGGGAGGCCGCCCGCGCCGGAGGTCGCGTCCACCAGCACCAGCGCGCCCTCGTCGGCGCCGGCCACCCGCGCGATCGGCGCGGAGACGCCGGTGGAGGTCTCGTTGTGGGTCAGCGCGTAGACGTCCACGCCGGCCTCGGCCACCGGCACCGGGTGCGTACCCGGGTCGGACTTGATCACGGACGGGTCGGCGAGCCAGGGCGCGGCCTTGGTGGAGGCGGCGAACTTGGAGGAGAACTCGCCGAAGTTGAGGTGCTGGGACTTCTCCCGCACCAGGCCGAACGCGGCGATGTCCCAGAAGGCGGTGGAGCCGCCGTTGCCGAGCACCACCTCGTAGCCCTCGGGGAGCGAGAAGAGGCTGCTGACGCCCTCGCGCACGCGCCGGACCAGGTTCTTCACCGGGGCCTGGCGGTGGGAGGTGCCGAGCAGCGAGCTACCGGTCGCGGCGAGGGCGCTGAGCGCCTCGGGGCGAACCTTGGAGGGACCTGCGCCGAAACGGCCGTCTACGGGCCTGATGTCAGCGGGGATCTGGATCTCAGCCACGGGGGCAGCCTAGCGGCTGCCGTCAGCACCGCAGAGGGAGGTCCGCCGTTTGAGACACCAGGGGTTCAGGGGCGGCCCACCGGTGGGCGCGGGTTGCTGTTTGCGCAGTTCCCCGCGCCCCTGGGTGGTGCTACTGGCCGTTTGCGTGAAAGTTACCGCGCGATGTCGTCGAAGCCTTCGACCTCGTGCGGGCTGCGGCTGCTCGGGCCGAGGTAGCGGGCGGCCGGGCGGACCAGGCGGCCGGTGCGCTTCTGCTCCAGGATGTGCGCGCTCCACCCCGCGGTGCGGGCGCAGGTGAACATCGAGGTGAACATGTGCGCGGGGACCTCGGCGAAGTCCAGCACGATCGCGGCCCAGAACTCCACGTTGGTGGCCAGGACCCGGTCGGGACGGCGGGCGTGCAGCTCCTCCAGCGCGGCCTTCTCCAGCGCCTCGGCGACCTCGTAGCGCGGCGCGCCCAGCTCCATCGCGGTGCGGCGCAGCACGCGGGCGCGGGGGTCCTCGGCGCGGTAGACGCGGTGGCCGAAGCCCATCAGCCGCTCGCCCTTGTCCAGCGCGTTCTTGACGTACGCGGAGGCGTCGCCGGTGCGCTCGATCTCCTCGATCATGCCGAGCACCCGGGAGGGGGCGCCGCCGTGCAGCGGTCCGGACATGGCGCCGACCGCGCCGGACAGGGCCGCGGCGACGTCGGCGCCGGTGGAGGCGATGACCCGGGCGGTGAAGGTGGAGGCGTTCATGCCGTGCTCGGCGGCCGACGTCCAGTAGGCGTCGATGGCCTTGACGTGCTTGGGGTCGGGCTCGCCGCGCCAGCGGATCATAAAGCGCTCGACGATGGTCTCGGCCTTGTCGATCTCGCTCTGCGGGACCATCGGCAGGCCCTGGCCGCGGGCGGACTGCGCCACGTAGGAGAGGGCCATCACGGCAGCGCGGGCGAGGTCGTCGCGGGCCTGCTCGGGGCTGATGTCGAGCAGCGGTTTGAGGCCCCAGGCCGGGGCGAGCATGGCCAGCGCGGACTGCACGTCGACCCGGATGTCACCGGAGTGGATCGGCAGCGGGAAGGGCTCGGCGGCCGGCAGGCCGGGGTTGAACTTGCCGTCGACGAGCAGGCCCCAGGTGTTCCCGAAGGACACGTGGCCGACCAGCTCCTCGATGTCGACCCCGCGGTAGCGGAGCGAGCCGCCCTCCTTGTCGGGTTCGGCGATCTCCGTCTCGAACGCTACGACTCCCTCGAGTCCGGGTACGAAATCGGACATCAGGCGGCTCCTCTGGATCTGACGTCGGTGACTGTGGTGTGGCCAAGTCGTCGGTGTCTGGACGTGTCGCGCGGTTGCGCGGTGGTGGCATGCGTGTGGCAGGCAGTTGGCGTGTGGCACGCAGTGTCAGGGTGGCAGGCACTGGGTGCAATGCGCCAGACCACGCGAGGGTGATACCCCGCACGGGGGCGGGATTCATCCGGACACCTTATCTCTTGATATCGAGATGTTGTAGTGATGAAAAGAACGTCCGGACGCCGGGCGGGGGATCAGGTGGGGGATGATGTGGCACGTGCAGCCTCCGGAACCCTCGCTCCCTGTCGCCCCTTCCTCGGCGGTCGCCGCCATGCGCCGCCACTACACCGCGGAGGGCCTCGACCGGTCGGCGCTCGCCGACGAGCCGATGGAGCAGTTCGACCGCTGGTTCGCCGAGGTGGCGAAGTCCGGACTGGACGAGCCCAACGCCATGGTGGTCTCCACCGCCGACGCCGAGGGCCGGCCGAGCGTACGGACCGTCCTGCTGAAGGGGTACGACCGGCGCGGCTTTGTGTTCTACACCAACCACGGCTCCCGGAAGGGCACCGAGCTGGACGCCAATCCACAGGTCGCGCTGCTGTTCCCGTGGCACCCGCTGTCCCGCCAGGTGATCGTCCAGGGCCGGGCCGAGCGGGTCGGCCGCCAGGAGACCGCGGCCTACTTCCGCAGCCGCCCGCACGGCTCGCAGCTGGGCGCCTGGGCCAGCGAGCAGTCCCGGCCGATCGACTCCCGGGAGGAGCTGGAGCAGCGCTACGCGGACCTGGCGGACCGCTACCCGGAGGGCGAGGACGTCCCGGTCCCGCCGTTCTGGGGCGGCTACCGGGTCACCCCGGCCAGCGTGGAGTTCTGGCAGGGCCGCGAGAACCGCCTGCACGACCGACTGCGGTACGAGCGGGAGGACGCGGCGGCGGTGGGCGAGGGCTGGACGGTGCAGCGGCTCTGCCCGTGACGCGGTGGACGGTTCTGGCCGGAAGTCGCGCATTTTTGGGACGTATCCGGTCCATCGGCGACCGGGACCTTGCGACGAGTGCCCGGTCCGGCGACGCTGTTGCAGGAATCGGCACGCGTCCTGATGAGTCCTGTGGGTTCTCCACTCTGCTGAAGGTTGGTACTCGATGAGCGCATCCACCTCTGCTGAATCCGGTACGGCCGATCCGGCGCGGCGGTCGCCCGGGCCGGTGCCCATGCGGCAGCTCCACGAGCGCGTGGTCGCCGACGACTCCCGGCTGCTGGCCCGGGTGCTGCCGGCGGACGGAGAGACCCGCCTGGCGGTCGCGACCTTCAATTCCTCCATCTGAACCGAGGTCCGCGGTAACCCGATGGAATCCGACGCGGCAGTGTTCCGGCAGTTCGTACTGAAGCTGCACAGCCGCTGTGATCTGGCCTGCGACCACTGCTATGTGTACGAGCACGCCGACACCAGTTGGCGCGACAAACCCCGCAAGGTCACGCCGGCGACGCTGCGCGTGGTCGCCGCGCGGATTGCCGAACACGCCTTCGCGCACCGTCTGCCCGTGGTGCGTGTCGTGCTGCACGGGGGCGAGCCGCTGCTGGCCGGGCTGGCGACCATTCGGCTGGCGGCCGAGTCGCTGCGGGAGGAGCTCGGCGGACGCTGTGTGCTCGACCTCAGTATCCAGACCAACGGGGTGGGGCTGGACGAGGCCTTTCTCGACCTCTTCGACACCCATCGGATCAGGGTGGGGATCTCCCTCGACGGCGACCGCGCGGCCAATGACCGGCACCGCCGCTACGCGGACGGGCGCAGCAGCCACGACCGGGTGCTGCGGGCCGTGGCCCTGCTGCGGCAGCCCCGCTACGCCCACCTGTACGCCGGGCTGCTCTGCACCGTCGACGTCCGCAACGATCCGCTCGCCGTCTACGCGGCCCTGCGTGAGCTCGACCCGCCGGCCATCGACTTCCTGCTGCCCCACGCCACCTGGGAGCAGCCGCCGCTGCGCCCGGACGGCCCGGCGAGCACCCCGTACGCCCAGTGGCTGGGGGTCGTGCGGGACCGCTGGGAGGCGGAGGGCCGTGCGGTGCCGGTGCGGATGTTCGACTCGGTGCTGCGCACCCTGGAGGGACGGAGCAGCCTGACCGAGTCGCTCGGGCTGGAACCGTCCGATCTGGTCGTGATCGAGACCGACGGCAGCCTGGAGCAGGCCGACTCGCTGAAGACCGCGTACGACGGGGCCCCGCGGACCGGCCTCGACGTCTTCCAGCACAGCTTCGACGAGGCCGCCGCGCATCCCGGGCTGGCCGACCGCCGGCGCGGAGCGGCGGGGCTGAGCGCGACCTGCCGGTCCTGCCCGGTGCTGCGCTCCTGCGGCGGCGGCCTCTACGCGCACCGGTACCGACTGGACACCGGGTTCGCGAACCCCAGTGTCTACTGCGCCGACCTCAAGGAGTTCATCGGCCGGATGGCGCAGGACCGGGAGACCGCGGCCGACCTGCCCGCCCGCTACCCGGCCGAGCTGGGCGGCAGCCGACTGCGCGAGCTCGCGGCCGGGCCCGGGAGCCCCGGGGCGATCGGGGAGCTGGCCGACGCCGAGCGCTTCATCAACGGCGTCCTGCTCGACAACCTGCGCCGCCGAGCGGGGGAGGACCCCCTGGTCGCCGCGGCCTGGGACCTCGTCCTCCGCCTCAGCGACGAGGCATCGGAGGCGGTGGATCAGGTCCTGGCCCACCCCTATCTGCGGCCCTGGGCCGAACGGGCCCTGCTGAACGGTCGCAAGGAACCCGGGGAACCGGCCCAACTCGCTTCTGTGGCAGCGGCGATGGCGCTGCGGGCCGGAGCGGCGGCGGAGATCCAGGTTCCGGTGCGGGACGGGCTGTTGTGGCTGCCGACCCTGGGCGTGCTGCGGGTGGGAGCCGTGGACCGGGTGGTGGTGGAAGCCGGCGAGTGGCGGGTGACCGCAGGGGGCGAGCAGCTGCGGCTGCACCGGGACGAGCCCGGCTGGCAGCCGGTCCGATCGCTGCGGATGCCGGCCGTCGACGGGCAGGCCGCCTGGCAACTCGCCCTGGCGGACGGTGATCCCGAGCGTGCCTGCTACCGGACGGACGTCACCGGGCGGCTGGACCCGGCGGAACTGTCCAGCTGGGAGCAGGAGCTGGCGGGCGCCTGGGCGATGATCGCCGAGAGCCTGCCCGGGTACGCCTCGGGTCTGCGCGCGGGGCTGTCGGTGCTGACCCCGCTGGTGCGGCCCCCGGCGGAACGCTTCCTCAGCGCCTCGGCCCGTTCGGCGTTCGGCGCGGTGGGCATCGCCAGGCCGGGCTCCCCGGAACAGCTCGCCGAGCTGCTGCTGCACGAGTTCCAGCATGTGAAGCTGGGGGCGGTGCTGGACCTGGGCGACCTCTACGACCGGGGCCACCGGGGGCGCTTCAGCGTCCCCTGGCGCCCGGACCGGCGGCCGGTCGAGGGCGCGCTGCAGGGCGCCTACGCGCACCTCGCCCTCGGCGACTTCTGGCACGCCAGGGCCGGCCTCCTGGACGGCCGCGACCGCGCGCGGGCACAGCGGCGGAGCGAGCGGTTCCGGGACTGGACCGACGCCGTGGCGGGCTCGCTGCTGGAATCCGGGGCACTGTCTCCGGCGGGCGACCTCTTCGCGGCCGGGATGCGCGCTACCGTTGTCGAGAGGGACTTCTGACGCTGCGTCGGACGGGGAAGGGATCGGTAACTGCCGTGCTGGACAGCACAGGCGCCGGGGGAGCCGTCCCATGGTTCTTCCTGAGCTATGCGCACAGGCGCAACTCGCCGTCGGTGGACACCTGGGTGGCCAGGTTCCACGCGGATCTGGTCAGAGCGCTCCTCGACCGCGTCGGCAGCACCGACCCGGAGGCGCACGGGTTCATGGATGTGCCCGGTGGCAGCGAGGCGCTCCGCCGGGAGCGGCGGGTGACCGCACTGTCCCGGTGCAGGGTGCTGGTCGCGCTGTGCTCGCCCGACTACTTCACCGATCTCGAGTGCCACAGTGAATGGACGGCGTTCCACCAGCGCCTGGCGCCCGGCGGCAGCCCGCGCCAGGCCGTGGTGCCGGTGCTGTGGGAGCGGCTGTGGACCGACGACCCGGGGCGGGCCGGCCTGGACCGGCGGGCCCTGGCCCGGCAGTACGGAGCGGACGGCCTGCGCGCGGCACTCACCAGGCCGCGCCTGCGCGAGGAGTACGCGAACGGGGTGGAGCGGGTGGCCGAGGCGGTGCACACGGCCGCCGAGCAGGTGGATCTGGCGGCGGGTGCGGCGGGTGCGCTGGAGTGCGGGCCCAGGCCGTGGCCCGACCATCCGCTGGCGCGCAGCCTGCGGATCAATGTGCTGGCCTACCGCAGCCGTGACGCCCTGCCGCCAGGCTGCGACGCCACCCGCTACGGTGATCTGCCCCAGGACTGGCTCCCCTACGGGGCTGCCGATGCGGCGCCGGTCGCGGAACTCGCCGGCAGGCTGGTGCTGGAACGCAACTGGCATGTCACCAGTGTCGACGACTTCGAGGAGACGGCCGGCAAGGAATCGGAGTCCTACCGCCTCGGAGGTCCGGAACTGCTGCTGCTGGACCGATGGGCGCTGCGGAGCACCCGGTTACGGGATCTACTGCTGACGTACAACCGGAATCGCCGGCATCCGCTGGCGGTGATGGTTCCCTGGAACCCTCGAATACCCGGTGCCCAGGTGTTCGACAGCGAGTTGCAGGAACTGACCCTCACCACCCTGGACCGCGCGTTGGGACGACCCAAACCCGATTTCGCACAGCTGCGCAGGGGGATTCCAGACGCCTCCTCCTTCGCGGACCTGCTGCCCAAGGCACTGGAGCAGGCGAGGCAGGCGTTCTTCGCCCAGCGCCGCTGACACCCCCACCTCAGAACCACGAACCAGGTGAAAGGTCCGCGATGGATGGCACAGCGCAGGAGACGAGCGACCGCCGCGCCGGGAGGGTGGTGACGTTCTACTCCTACAAGGGCGGCACCGGGCGCACGATGACGCTGGCCAACACCGCCTGGATCCTCGCTGCGAACGGCAAGCGGGTGCTCGCGGTGGACTGGGACCTGGAGGCGCCGGGGCTGTCCCGGTTCTTCCACCCGTTCCTGGACCAGCGCGGGTTGGCGACCACCGGCGGCGTGGTCAACATGATCAACAACTACCTGGAACGGGCCATCGACTCGGGCCCGACGCCCGAGCACGCGCAGGAGAGCGGCTACGCGGCTGTGTCCAGCCACGCCACCAGCCTCGACTGGCCCTTCCCGGGCCGGGGCGGCATCGACTTCATCTCCGCGGGCAAGCAGAACGAGGACTACTCGACCATCCTCAACGGCCTCAACTGGGACCAGTTCTACCAGGACTACGAGGGCGGGACCTTCCTCGACGCCCTGCGCGAGGAGATGGGCCGCACCTACGACTACACCCTCATCGACAGCCGTACCGGCCTGAGCGACTCGTCCAAGATCTGCACCCAGCAGCTGCCGGACGACCTGGTGGTGTGCTTCACCCTCAGCGACCAGAGCATCGACGGGGCCGCCGGGGTCGCCCGGCTCATCGACAGCCGCTTCGGGGACCGGAACATCAGGATCCTTCCGGTGCCGATGCGGGTCGACGAGAACGAGAAGGACCGCGCCGACCGCGGTCGAGCGGTGGCCCGCCAGCGGTTCCGCGGCTTCCCCAAGGAACTCCACACCTTCAGTTCCACGATGCAGTACTGGGGCTCGGTCGAGATCCCCTACCGGGCCTTCTACGCCTACGAGGAGGTGCTGGCCACCTTCGGGGACGAGCCCGGCGTGCCCAGCACCGTGCTGGGCGCGTGCGAGCGGCTGGTCGGTGAGCTGACCAGGGGCGAGGTCAGCGGGCTTCCGGAGATGTCGGCGGATCTGCGCGAGAGCACGGTCGCCAGGTTCGTCCGCAAGGCCGTCAACGGGCAGGCCAATGCCGCGTTCCAGCTCTGGTACGCGGCCGAGGACCAGATGTGGGCCGACTGGGTCGCGTTCGTCCTGGGCCGGGCCGGCTACCCGGTGACCGCGTCCAGGATCGACGCCGAGCCGGAGGGACCGGTCGACCCGCAGGCCCAGGGGGAGGGGGAAGCCGACCAGGAGCTGGTCTCGATGCCCCTGCTGACCCGTCACTTCGAGCGCACCGCGCGGGCGGGAGAGGTCTGGGGCCCGCTGGCGGCCGGCCACCTGGCCGGGCCGCGGGCCCGCACGGTGGGGCTCCGTCTCGGCGCGGTGCAGCCGGGGGTCCCGGCCGGCCATACCGCCCCGTTGGACCTGTCCTCGCCCTCGCTCAACGCCGTGCTCGCCGCGGAGCAGCTGTTGCACCACGTCGGCGCGGACGACGCATCGGTGCGGCAGGTGCGGGCGGCCGTCGAGGCCGTCGACGCACCGCGCTACCCCGGGCAGCGGGCCGTGATCGTCAACCTGCAGAGCCGCAACGCCGACTTCACCGGCCGGGCCGGGGAACTGGACCGGCTGCGCGGCCGCCTCACCGCTCGCGGCGGCTCCGCCCGGGACGGCGCCCAGGCGCTGCACGGACTCGGCGGGGTGGGCAAGTCCCAGCTGGCCCTCGAGTACGCCTACCGGTACCTGCCGGACTACGACCTGGTCTGGTGGATTCCGTCCGAACTCCCGGGATCCGTCACCACCGGGCTGGCGGAGCTGGCGACGGTGCTGGAGCTCCGGGTCGGCAGCCTGAGCGACGCCGACGCCGCGACAGCGGTGCTGAACGCCCTGTCCGAGGGGCGGCCCTACCCGAAATGGCTGCTCATCTTCGACAACGCGGAGGATCCGGCCAGCCTGGGCGGCTTCCTGCCGGGGGGTCAGGGCCATGTGCTCATCACCTCGCGCAACCAGGTCTGGGACCAGTACGCGGCGGAGATGGAGGTGGACGTGTTCACCCCCGAGGAGAGCGTGGTCCACCTGCGCCGCCGGGTGGTCGACATGGATCCGGACCAGGCCCGCCGGCTGGCCGAGGCGCTGGGCGACCTGCCGCTGGCGGTGGAACAGGCCGCGGCCTACCTGTTGATCACCGGCATGTCCGTGGACACCTATCTGGATCTCCTGGACACCTATCCCTCCGACATGTTCGGTGACACCACGAGCATGGACTACCCGCTGCCCATCATGACCACGTTCGCCCTCTCGCTGAAGAAGCTGGAGACCGAGTGGCCGGCCGCCAAGCGGCTGCTGCAGATGTCCGTGTTCCTCGGCCCGGAGGCCTTCTCGCAGACACTGGTCTACAAGAGCCCGGAGATGGTCAGGGCCCTGTCCGCACACGACGTCGGTTCGCGGTCACCGGTGCAGCTCGGCACGGTCGTCCGTGCTGTCCGCCGCCTCTCCCTGGCCAAGGTGGACCGTCAGCAGGGCACCATCCAGGTCCACCGCCTGCTGCAGGTCCTGCTGCGGTTGCAGATGACCGAGGACGAGCAGGCGCGGGTCCGGGGCGAGGTGCAGGAGATCCTGGCCGGACAGCGGCCCCTGGGCGGCGAGGTGGAGGACCCGGAGAACAGGCCGGCCTTCGAGCAGATCCGCCCGCACCTGTCCGCCTGTTCGGCCGAGTCCTCCGACAACCCCGCGGTCCGGCAGTTGATGATCGATCTCGTCCGACTCCACTGGCGCAGCGGGGACTTCACGCTCGCGGGCGCCGAGGCCGACCGGATCGACGCGCTCTGGAGCAGCACCCTCGGGGAGGAGCACGAGCAGACGCTGGCGCTGCGCTGCCTGCGGGCCAACATCCTGCGCGACCGCGGGGAGTACCGGCAGTCGCTGGAGCTGGACCGTCGCACCTGGCAGAGCCAGTGCGAGCTGTTCGGGGAGGAGGAACCGGGAACGCTGGCGACCGCGCGCGGCATGGCCGCCGGCATGCGCGCCCTGGGGATGTACCGGGAGGCGCTCGACCGGGATCTGAAGACCTACGAGAGCCTGCTCCAGCTGTTCCTCGAGGAGGACGACAAGGTGCTCTCGCTGAGCCACAACATCGCCATCGACCACCGGTTGCTGGGCGACTCCAGGAGCGCCCAGCAGTTCGACGAGCGCACCGAGCGCCTCCGCAGGCAGACATTGGGACCGCTGCACGACCGGACGCTCAGCTCCCAGCTCTACCTGGCGCGTGACAAGCGGGACGGCGGGCAGCTCCGGGAGGCCGCCGGGGACCTGGAGCGGCTGCTGGGCACCTGCCGCGCGACCAAGGGCGACAGCCACCCGGAGACCCTGCGGACCGCCAAGAGCCTCGCCGTCTCGCACCGCGTTCTCGGGGCCTACGAGCAGGCCGCCGAGCTGACCAGGGACACCTACGCCCGCTATGTCGAGCGCTACGGCGAGGACCACCCCGACACCTGGACCTGCGGACTGAACCTCGCCGCCGACGACTGGTGCGCGGGGAGGCACGAGCAGGCGCTGCGGCGCGCCGAGGAGGTCTGGGGGCACCTCATCCGGGAACTCGGCGCGCGGCACCCCGACGCCCTCGCCAGTGGCGACAACGTGTCGGTCTACCTGCGTGCGCCCGGAGCCTCGCCGCAGCGGTTGCGGAGGTCGGCGGCGCTGGGTGAGGAGATCACCCTGAACCTGGGCTTCCACCTCGGCGAGGAGCACCCCTTCACCCTCTGCGCGGAGGTGAACTGGGCCAACGCACGGGCGGAGCTGGGCGACCTGGCGGCGGCGGAGCGGAGCGAGCGGTCCTGCCTGGCCCGGATGGTCAGGACCCTGGGCGAGGTCCACCCCGATACCCTGGCCTGCCGGTCCAACCTGGCGGTGACCCTGCGGGCGCTCGGCCAGACCGACGAGGCCCAACTGCTGCACGACGCCGCGCTGCGGCATCTCGACGGCAACCGCAACTTCGGGAGCTCGCACCCGGAGACGGTGCGGGTCGGGCGGTGGGAGCGGATCAGCCATGTGCTGGAGCTGCACTCCTGGTGACGCCAAGGCCGGCGCCAACGCCGCCGACCCCGCGGGCTCAGGGCTGCTTGAGCCAGGGGAGCAGGCCGGGAAGGGCCGAGACCGCGTCGAAGTGGGCCTTTCCCGGCTCCAGCCGCAGAGTGGAGCCGGGCATGCGCTCCCTTAGCCAGACGGAGTGCCGCACAGGTGAGAAGACGTCCTCCTGGCCGTGCCAGAGCAGCACCGGAACGGTGATGTCCTCGACCCGGAAGCCCCAGTCGTGGGTGAAGGCCATGGCGTCGTCGATCCACCCGTCGCCCGACTCCCTGAAGGCCTCCTGGTAGTTGTCCCTCAGCAGACTGCGGATGCCGGCGTCGGAGATCACCTGCAGGTCGGAGTCCACCACCTCGTCGAGCAACTGGGTGATCAGCGCGGCGGGGTTCGCGCCGATGGTGGTGGAGCGCGCGGTCAGGCCGGGGGCGAGATGGGAGATGCCCCGCTCGGCCCGCCGGTACACATCGATGTTGCCCTGGCTCATCCCCTCGAACCACGCCGGGCCCATCCCTCCGTGCGCCGCCTCCTTGGGGGCGAGGCTCACCAGGGCGGCCGCCCTGGTCACCAGGTCGGGCAGCAGGGCGGCGCAGGCCAGCGCGTGCGGACCGCCGCCGGAGCGGCCGACCACGGCGAACTCCTCGATGCCCAGTTCCTCGGCGATGACCCTGACGTCGGCGGCCGCGTCCGCGACCGTGCGGCCCTCGTGCCGTTCGGAACCGCCGTACCCCGGGCGGTCGTAGGCGATCAGGCGGACACCGAGCTGGTAGAGCACGCTGGGGCGCGGAGCCACTCCGAGGCGGCTGCCCGGGGTGCCGTGCAGCAGGAACACCGGCGTTCCGGTGCGTTTGCCCCACTCGCTCACGGTCAGCAGGCGTCCGGCTCTGTTCTTGAACATGTGGTTCACAGGGGGGCTCCCGGGCGCCGGACCGCGGGTGCCTAAGGCGACGTCGTCCTCACCCGTGCCCCCCGCCGCTGCCAGGTCCTCCGACAGGGCACTCATGATGGCGGAACCGGTGAACTCTGACCCAGCAGACACGAAATCGCCCCTCCGCGGTTCACGCAATCGGGTTACCGGAGGCACGCCAGTACGACATCAGAGCCCTGAGGTGCCGCTCCGCAAGCCCCTCCGGCCGCGTGCTTGTCCGGCCGTGCGTACGACGTGTGCGTGATGATACGTGAGATGCCTTGCGCTGCCATGGAACTGACGTATATCCGTTCCCGCCGCGGTGGCTGGGCACCCTGTCAGTATGGGTACCGGAGGCGGCTCGGGGAACGCTGGTCTCAGCCCTTCCCGGCCGGGCCCACGGGTGGGGCAGGTGAGGCGGGTGGTGATGCTGAATTGTTATCGATCTGCAGTTTGAAGATCACTCGACCGGATGAAATTCAGGCCGGGGCAAAAGGCCAGGTCCGGAGGGTTTCGAGGAAGCGGAGCCCAGGCGTCCCTTGGAGTGGGACTCGTGCGTCGCTATAGCGCGAGATGGCCCAATCCACATACTCCGACCTGGGGGAAGGGTAACGTTCCTCTTTGAGCTATGTGGTTGAACGCGCGCGCGAGAAAACGCCCCGGGGGTCTCCTGGAGCTGGTTGATCATGAAGTCGCCCGGAGTCGAGCTTTCGTCGCGTCAGGTCAACCACCGAGTCATTCAATCCCTTCCCCTGATTGGGCTCCGGTCAATGAAAACTCCTGTGGCAGTCAAGCCCACGGAGGCCCTTGCGGCTTCCGTCAAGCCGACCCGTACCCCTCTCGCCCGCATGGTGAAGGGCGGTGGTGCCGCACCGAGTTTCAGGCTCCAGCGCATCCTTCCCGGCGCAGGCGAGGATCGCGTCGAGGTCGCCGCGTTCAGTTCGTCCATCTGATTGCCGAGGGCTCCCCGCCGCTACGTCATGGACACTACCTTGGTGCCTTTCCGTCAGTTCGTTCTCAAGATGCACAGTCGTTGCGACCTTGCTTGCGACCATTGCTACATCTACGAACACGCCGACAGCAGCTGGAGAGGCCGTCCGAAAGCGAGTTCCGACGAGGTGCTCGCGCGCACCGCGGAACGCATCGCTGAGCACGCGAGGGCTCACGGACTCAAGGCCGTACACGTGGTGTTGCACGGTGGGGAGCCCCTGCTCGCCGGTCTGCCGCGGCTTCGCCGCGCGGCCGAAGAACTGAGCCGCGCCCTGGCCGGTGTGTGCGCACTCGACCTGCGCATCCACACCAACGGCGTGCTGCTCGACGAACGCTTCTGCGACCTCTTCGCCGAATACGGCATCAAGGTCGGCATTTCGCTGGACGGCGACAAGGCGGCCAACGACCTGCACCGGCGCTATGCGGACGGTCGCAGCAGCCACGCCAAGGTGCTCAAGGCGATCGCTCTGCTGAACCGGCCCCACTACCGCCACCTCTACGCTGGTCTGCTCTGCACCATCGACGTCCGCAACGACCCGATCGCTGTGTACGACGCCCTGATGGCCCTCGATCCGCCCCATGTCGATTTCCTCTTACCCCACGCGACATGGGACGAACCTCCGCTTCGGCCCGACGGTGCCCGGACCCCGTACGCCGACTGGCTGGCAGCCGTCTTCGAACGCTGGGACGCGCAGGGCCGCCAGGTGCCGGTGCGCATCTTCGACTCCGTGCTGCGCACCCTGCGCGGGCTGAACAGCCTGACCGAGTCGCTCGGCCTGGATCCGGCCGACCTGGTGGTGATCGACACCGACGGCACCATCGAGCAGGCCGACTCCCTCAAGACCGCCTTCGACGGCGCCGCCGCCACCGGTTTCGACATCTTCACCCACGATCTGGACACCGCCGCCCGGCACCCGGGCATGATCGACCGTCAGCACGGCCTGGAGGGCCTCTGCGCCCAGTGCCGCAGCTGCCCCGTGGTGGAGTCCTGCGGGGGCGGCCTCTACGCCCACCGCTACCACGCCGGCACCGGTTTTGACAACCCGTCAGTCTTCTGTCCGGATCTGCTGGAACTCGTCACCCACATCAAGGAGCGCACCGTGCCGGCGCAGAGCGAGGCCGTCCCCGATCCGGCGCCGCTGACGGATGATCAACTGCAGGAGCTGGCAGCCGGATACGGCAGTACCGGGACGGTGCGTGCGCTCGCCGAGAGCCAGTTGGACCTGAGCCGTGAACTGCTGTCCGCGGTGTTCGACCGAGCGGGGCGGGGAAGCGAGGTCCGGGCGGCCTGGGGGCTGATCACCGAGCTGGACGTTGAGGCGCCCGAGGCGCTGGATCCGGTGCTGGCGCACCCGTACACCCGGGCCTGGGCCCTCCGCTGCCTGCAGCCCGAGGGCGGCGGCCCGGCGGCGGACGCCGGGGGAATCGCCGAGATCGCCGCCGCCGCCGCAGTGCTGGCCGGCCAGGACCGGGGCGTGGTCGTCCCGGTGCGGGGCGGACTGCTCCGGCTGCCCACGCTGGGCGCGGTGCTGCTGGACGGCGCGTCCGAGGCGCTGGTCACCGCGGAGCCCGGCGGCTTCACCGTGCGTTCCAGCTCCGGCGAGGTGCTGCGGATCCGCCAGGACGACGAGGCCGACCCGCGCTGGCAGCCGGTGCGGCACTGCGAACTGCCGGGCTGGCGGGTGGCGCTGGAGGACACGGATCCGCAGCGGGACGCCCATCTGCACCCCGTCGCCGGACGCCTGTCGTCCGCCGAGGCGGCGGCCTGGCGTTCCGGGCTCGCCGAGGCCTGGCACCTGCTCGGACGCACCCTGCCCGGGTACACCGAGGGCGTGGCCGCCGGGCTCTCCACCATCACCCCGCTCGCGGCGGCACCGGCCGGACGGTCCGTCAGCGCGGCGGCGCGGCAGGCCTTCGGAGCGGTGGGCATCGCCCATCCGCAGGCCTCGGACCTGCTGGCGCTGCTGGTCATCCATGAGTTCCAGCACGTGAAGCTGGGAGCTGTGCTCGATCTGTACGACCTCTTCGACCCGGCCGACACCAAGCCGAGGTTCTTCCCGCCCTGGCGCCCCGACCCGCGCCCCCTGGAAGGCCTGCTCCAGGGCACTTACGCCCATGTGGCGGTCGCCGAGTACTGGCGTTCGCGGCGGCTCGACCTGATGGAGCGGGGCGCGCCGGCGGAACAGGTGGAACAGGCCGCGGAGCAGTTCGACACCTGGCGCTGGCACACCGCCAAGGCGGTGGAGGATGTGGCCGGTTCCGGTTCCCTCACCGAACTGGGACAGCGCTTCGCCGCCGGAATGCGGGCCACCGTGGCACCCTGGCTGGACGAACCGTGTGCGACCCGTCCGGCCGGGCCGGGTCCGGCGCCGGTGGCGAGGGGCTGACGGTGTGGACCGAGCACGATCTGGTCGAGGACCTGGTCCGGTCCCGGGTACGGCGCGGCGGCGTACTGCTGGTGCAGTCCTCGCTGCGCAGCGTCGGCCCGGTCGACGGCGGGGCCGGGACCGTGGTGCGGGCACTCCGGCGGGTGCTGGGGCCGGAGGGCACCCTGGTCGCCTACACCGCGACTCCGGAGAACTCGCTGTCCTCGCCGCTGTACCTGGCGGCGACGGCCGGTCTTGATCCCGAGGAGGCCAGGGGGTTCCGGGCCCGGATGCCGGCCTTCGATCCTGCTCGGACGCCGTGCTCGCCGACCGTCGGGCGGTTGGCGGAGGAGGTCAGGACCACGCCGGGCGCGCTCCGGAGCGCGCATCCGCAGACCTCCTTCGCGGCGATCGGTCCGGAGGCCCGGTGGATCGTCGAGCAGCACCGGCTGGAGTCCCACCTGGGGGAGGACTCCCCGCTCGCCAGGCTCTACAAACTCGACGCCTCGGTGCTCCTGGTGGGCATCCAGGACTGGCTGTTCACGCCCTACCACCTGGCCGACTGCCGGGTGCAGGACCCGCCCCGGCGGCGCTATTCATGTGTGCTGCCCGGCGTGGGCGGCGAACCCCGCTGGGTTGACTTCGAGGGCGTGGACCTGGACGACCTCCACTTTCCGGAGCTGGGTGCGGCGGTCAGGGAGCGGGTGGCTTTCGGGGAGGGCCGACTGGGCGACGCCCGGTCCTACCTGGTGCCGCTCGTTCCCGCGGTCGACGCCGCGACCGAGTGGCTGGCGCGGCGGCGACGGGATTCGGCGGCCCGCTGAGGTACGGCTTTTCGAGGGCGGCCTTCCTGACGAGCACTCATCACACATACTCTGTCGTATGATTGACGATTCGGGGGAGCCTGTGTTCGCATGCCTTCTGCTGGACGACGCCGTCTCGGGGTGGCGCTTGAGTGCTCGCGAAGGATGGGGTGAGGACGCACCCCGGCCCTACTTCTTTCTGAGTTACGCCCACACTCCGGCCAACAGCCATGTGGACAGCGACCCGAGTCACTGGGTGCACCAGCTCTACAAGGACCTCTGCGCGGCCGTGCTGGAGCTGACGGACCTGCCGGCGGACGAGCCGCCGGGATTCATGGACCGCGGTATGCACCTGGGCGAGGGCTGGGCGGAACGGATAGCCGAGGCGCTGGCGCACTGCCGGGTGTTCGTGCCCCTGTACTCGCCGCGCTACTTCCGCAGTGTCGCCTGCGGCCAGGAATGGGACGCCTTCGCCTCCCGCCCGGTGTACCGGATACCCCGCAACAGCGGCCATGCCAGCGGGATCGTGCCGGCGCTGTGGGTGACCCTCCCGCAGAGTTCGCTGCCCCCGGTCGCCAGCAGGCTGCAGTTCAACCACAGCGACTTCGGCCAGGACTACGTCAGGGAGGGCCTGTACGCCCTGCTCAAGCTGAACTACTTCCGGGACGCCTACGACCTGGCGGTGCACCGGCTGGCCCAGCGCATCGTGCAGGTGGCGGAGCAGACGATGATCCCGGTCGGCCGTCGCGAGGAGTTCCTGACCAGGCCCTGCGCGTTCGAGGATCCGGCGCCGTCGCGCCAGTTACGGATAGCCGTGCTGGCCTGCGACTCCGACAAGCTGCCACCGGGCCGCTCGGCGGACGCCTACGGCCAGAGCCCGCTGGACTGGCAGCCCTACCGGCCCGACTCCACCCGTCCGCTGGTGCAGCACGCCGACCGGGTGGCCCGGCAGCTCGGCTTCCACCCGAGCATCCATGACTTCGAGGACGAGGTCGACGCGGTGCTGCACGCGGAGGACCCCACCGCTCCCGGGCTGTTGCTGCTGGACCGCTGGGCCCTGCTCGACCCGGCCCGCCGGGAGCTGGTCAAGGCCTTCGACCAGCGCAATCCCGCCTGGATCAGCCTGATGGAGCCGTGGAGCGCCGACGATCCGGAATGCCAGCAGGCGAACGGCGAGCTGCAGAGCGCGGCCGAGGAGGCCCTGCGGCACCGGCGCCGGGACTCCCGGCCGAGCCTGCGCGGCGGCTTCGACGGACTGCCGACCCTGGACTCCTTCGAGGCGGAACTGCCCCGCGCCGCTCAGCGGGCCATCTACGGGTTCAACGACCGCGGCAAACCGTCCGCGCACCGGGTCGCGTCGCCGACCGTGGCTCCCGGCTCCGGTCGGCCGAGCCTGCGGGCCGTGCCCGGCCACTCACCACCGACCAGCGCCGAACCGGCAGGCACCGAGTATGACCCGGGCGCGGAGCAGCCCGGCAGCACGGAATCCTGACAGCAGCCAAGCGGACCCGGCGGAGGAAGCGTACCCATGACCGAGTACCAGGTGGAGGACAGGAACGGCCGCATCATCACCTTCTACTCCTACAAGGGCGGTACCGGGCGCACGATGGCGCTGGCGAACACCGCCTGGATCCTGGCCGCGAACGGCAACCGGGTGCTCACGGTGGACTGGGACCTGGAGGCGCCCGGGCTGGCGCACTTCTTCCGGCCCTTCCTGGACCAGGAGGCCCTGGCGGGCACCACCGGCGTGATCGATCTGATCATGGACTACCGGGACGAGGCGCTCCGCGGCCTGGTCCGCGAGGAGGGCTGGCACCAGGAGTTCGCCAGGGTCCGGCGGCACGCCCTCTCCGTCAACTGGCCGCTGTTCCAGGAGGGGGGGAGTCTGGACTTCCTCTCGGCCGGGCTGATCAGGAGCGACTACGCGGCCACCGTGGCCGGCATCAACTGGGACGACTTCTACCAGGATCTTGAGGGCAGCCAGTTCTTCACCGCGATGCGTGAGGACATGCGCCGCCACTACGACTACATCCTGATCGACAGCCGCACCGGCCTCTCGGACATAGCGGATATCTGCACCGTGGAGATGCCGGACGACCTGGTGGTCTGCTTCACCCTCAGTGACCAGAGCATCGAGGGCGCCTCCTCCATCGCCCGGACCATCACCGAGCGCTTCCGCGGCCGGGGCATCCGGATCCTGCCGGTGCCGATGCGGGTGGACGACTTCGAGAAGGTGAAGGCGGACGCGGGCCGGGCGCTGGCCCGACAGCGCTTCGCCGGGCTGCCCGAGGAGATGAACGAGGCCCGGCTCGCCAAGTACTGGGGCGCGGTGGAGATCCCCTACCGGCCCTTCTACGCCTACGAGGAGATCCTGGCCAGTTTCGGTGACCAGCCGGGATCGCCGACCTCGATGCTGTCCGCCTGCGAGCGGCTGACCTCCGAGCTCACCCGCGGCACGGTGACCAGCCTGCCGGTGATGCCCGAGGACGTGCGGCTGCGCTACGCCGACTCCTTCACCCGCCGCCGGCCGGCGATCCAGGAGGACATCTTCCTCTCGTACGCGCCGGAGGACCGGATGTGGGCCGACTGGATCGCGGCCCTGCTGTCCGGGGCCGGTCTGCGGGTGCTGCCCAACGAGGTCGGCGCCGAGCCCAGGGCGGAGACGGAGCACGGCATGGACGCGGCGGCCCGCACCCTGGTGGTGCTGTCCCCTTCGTACATGCGTTCCCCGCAGGCCACGGCGGTGTGGGGGTCGGTGACCGACTCCGACCCGGCCGGGGTCCGCCGCGAGCTGATTCCGGTCCGGGTCGGCGAGGTGCGGCTGTCGACACCCTTCAACAACCGCAACGCCGTCGACCTGGTCCGGATGGACGAGGACCAGGCGGCCAACGCGCTGCTGCGCGCCCTGCGCCGGGACGGCCAGGACCTCACCCAACTGCTCACCGCGGAGGGGCCGCGGTTCCCGGGCACCCGCCCCAACATCTGGAACGTCCGGCTCCGCAACCCGGCCTTCACCGGCCGGTCGGTGATCCTGGAGAACCTGCGGGACCAACTGCGCGGCGGCAGCCCGGCCGTGGTGCTGCCCACCCCCACCACGCTCTACGGACTGGGCGGTGTGGGCAAGACCCAGGTCGCGCTGGAGTACGCCCACCGCTTCATGGCCGACTACGACCTGGTGTGGTGGGTCGAGGCGGAGCAGTCGGACCAGGTGATGCTGTCACTGGCCGAACTCGCCGGCAAGCTGCAACTGCGGGTCGGCGACAGTGTGGCCGAGGCCGCGGAGGCGGCCAGGGAGGCGCTGCGTCAGGGCACGACCACCGACCGCTGGCTGCTGATCTTCGACAACGCGGACAAGCCGTCCGAGATCGCCAGGTTCCTTCCCGGCGGACCCGGGCATGTGCTGATCACCTCCCGCAACCCGGCCTGGACGGCTCAGGCCAAACCGTTGCCGGTCGACGTCTTCACCCGGAACGAGAGCGTCGAGCACCTGCGCCGCCGCAGCACCAGCCTGAGTCGGGCCGACGCGGACCAGGTCGCCGAGGCCGTCGGCGACCTGCCGCTTGCCGTGGAGATCGCCGCTGCCTGGCTGGAGACCACCGGAACCCCGGTCAGCTCCTACATCGCCGAGTTGCAGCGCGAGGCCGTCAAGGCGCTGACCACCACCCAGTTGGAGATCCCGGAATACCCGCAGCGGTTCAGCGCCACCTGGAACGTCTCGATCGCCCGGCTCCGCGAGGAGTCGCCGGCCGCCAACAGGCTGCTGCAACTGTGCGCCTACCTCTCGGCCGACCCGGTGGCGCTCAGCCTGATCTACAACGAGCAGATGGGGAAATCCCTCGTCTCCTTCGACCCCGACCTGCAGGAAGACGTGATGCTCGGCAAGGTGGTCCGGGCGGTCACCCGCTACGGGTTGGCGAAGGTCGACACCAACAGCCAGACCTTCCAGGTCCACCGCATGGTGCAGGCGGTGATCCGGTCCGAACTGGACAGCGCGCAGGTGGAGACGACCAAGCACGAGGTGCACCAGATTCTGGCCTCGGCCCGCCCGAAGAACCGCGAGGTCGACGACTGGCGGAGCTGGCCGGACTTCGAGCTGATCTGGCCGCACCTCACCCCCTCGGAGGCGCACCTCTGCGACGAGCCCGAGGGTCGCCAGCTGCTCGTCGACCGGGTGCGCTACCTGTGGGTGCGCGGTGAGCTGGAAGCGGCCGAAGAACTCGGTCATCGGCTCAACGTGGCCTGGACCGAGAAGATGGGCCCCGACGACCGGCAGACCCTGGTGCTGCGCTTCCAACTCGCCAACGTGGTGCGCTTCCAGGGGAGGTTCGAGGAGGCGCTGGAGCTCGACCAGAACACCTGGGACCGGCAGCGCACCCTGCTCGGCCGGGACCATTTGCACTCCCTGATGACGGCCGGAAACGTGGGCGCGGACCTGCGGGCCCTGGGCCGGTTCTCGGAAGCCCTGGATCTCGACCACGAGACCTACGCCAAGCTCAGGGAGATATACGGCGAGGACTACCCCCGTACGCTCAAGCTCGCCAACAACCTGGCCCTCGACTACCGCTTCAACGGAGACTACGAGGCCGCGCGCGGACTTGACGAGGAGACCTTCAACAAGCGGATCTCGGTGCTGGGACGCCAGCACCAGGACGCCCTGGCGAGCATGGCCTCGCTGGCCGAGGACCTGCGGGCGCTCGGTGACTACCAGGGTTCGGTGGAACTGCTGGAGCAGTTCCAGGAGGCCTACACCGCCGTACCGGTCACCGACCTGCCCACGCTGCGCTACGCCAAGAGCTTCGCGGTGGCCCTGCGCCGGATCGGACGGCAGGCCGAGGCCAGGCAGCTCACCAAGGACACCTACGACCGCTACCTGGACCGCTACGGCGCCTCCGCCCCGGACACCCTGGCCTGCGCGCTCAACCTGGCCGCCGACTACTCGGCGGTCGGGGACAAGGAGGCTGCCAGGGACTTCGCCGAGTCGGTGCACCAGGGCTACCGGGAGTCGCTGGGGGCGGAGCACCCGTTCACCCTGGCCTGCGCCAACAACGTCGGGATCTACCTCCGCGACAGCGGCCAGATCGCCGAGGCGACGGCACTCGGCGAGTCCACCCTGGACTCGATGCGCCGGGTCCTCGGCCCCGAGCACCCGTTCACCATGTCGGTCATGGTCAACCTGGCCAACTGCTACGGCGACAGCGGGCACTACGCCAGGTCCGAGGAACTGGGCAGCCAGGCGCTCGCCGGGCTGACCGAGCGGTACGGGCCGCTGCACCCCGACGTCGTGGTCTGCGAGGGCAACCTCGCGGTCACCCTGCGGGACTCGGGCCGCAAGGAGGAGGCGGTGGCGCTGCGCAACCGGGTGGTCGCCGAACTGATCCGGCAGCTCGGCGAGGAGCACCCGGCCACCCGCAACGTCAGGGGCTGGAAGCGCAACGGCCGCGACCTGGAGCTGCAGCCGGTGTGACCGGTCGACGACCGGTCAGGCCGCCGCCCACTGGAGGATCGCGGGAAGCACCCGCAGCACCCCGAAGTGGGCGACGCCCGGCGCGATCCGCAGCCGCGAGCGGGGGATCCGGTCGGCGAGCCAGCGGGCGTGCTCGACCGGGCAGAACACGTCGTCCTCGCCGTGCCAGATCAGTACCTGGCCCGGGATGTCGGCGGGATCGAAGCCCCAGTGCTGGTTGAAGGCCACGACGTCGTCGATCCAGCCGCCGGCGTCGTGGCTGCGCATGGCCTCGCGGAAGTTGGCCCGCAGCATGGCGCGTACGCCCTGGTCGGCGACCACCCGCTGGTCGGAGGCGGGCATCTCCTCCTTGAGCGCGGCCACCAGTTGGTAGGGGTCGTTCCTGATGTCCCGGGAGCGTGCCCGCAGCGAGGGCGCCAGCGTCGGGTTGCCGTTCTGCGCGCTGGAGTAGTCCCGGACGTTCGAGGCCGCCATGCCGGCGTACCAGTCGAGACCGGCGGCGCCCCTGGGGGCCAGGCTCATCAGCACCGCGGTCCGGGTCACCCGGTCCGGGAGCAGCGCGGCGCAGGCCATCGCGTGCGGGGCGCCGCCGGAGCGGCCGACCACGGCGAACTCCTTGAGGCCCAGCTCGTCCGCCACGGCGGCGACGTCGGCGGCGCCGTCCACGATCCGGCGCCCGGGTAAGCGGTCGGAGTCCCCGTAGCCGGGACGGTCGAAGGTGATCAGGTGGATGCCCATCCAGGACAGCAGCGCACTGCGTGGTGCCTGGCCGAGCCGGCTGCCGGGGGTGCCGTGCAGCAGGAAGACCGGCTTGCCGCGCGGACTGCCCGACGTCTCCACTGCGAGTGTTCTCCGGTCGGGCAGCTCGACGGTCGTTCCCGGCAATGTCACTCCCTTGAAGTGGTTCCCCATTGGCACCCCGGATCAGGTCCGGTGCTGACTGCGGGCGCGCCAGATGACGTGCTCGCGGGAGATCGCGTCCTCCGCGTTGCCCGCCAGCCGGGACCAGGTCTCCTCGGCGTCCTTCGCGGTGAGGTCGATCCGGGTCAACAAGGCGGCGAGGCGGTCGAGTTCGCGGGCGGCGAGTCGGTAGGCGGCGGCGAGCGGGCGGAACTGCTTGAGCTGGGTCCAGGCGGTCACGGTGGCCGCGCCGGCCGAGAACAGGCCGAGGATGCGGAGCGAGGGGTAGCTGGTGGCCTCCAGCACCGCGACCAGGATGCCGACAGTGATCATCATCCCGGTGCACAGCCCCCAGACCCGGGACTTCTGGTCGCACTCGTCGGCGCGGGACAGGTACCAGGTCCGCTGCGCGTACACCCGCTCGTTCAGGTAGAGCTGGCGGCGCTGCTGCAGCGGCTTCCGGCGCTCGTCGCGCATCTGCCGGGTGATCGCCGCCCCGGTGGACCCGTCCGGCCCGACCTCCGGCCCGACCAGTTCGGGGTAGGACGACAGGATGTCCTGGAGCGCGTCCAGGAACCGCCGGTCGTCCAGCGGGGACTGGGCCGGGCCGTCGAAGGGGCGGGCCTGCACCAGGTACTTCCAGGTGAGGCTCTTCAACGACTCGGCGGCGGACCGGCCCTGGTACCACTGCTCCTGCGGGGTGCGCCGGTGCAGTGCCAGGGCGAATCCGCCGGCCCCGAGGAAGGAGGCGACCGAGAGCAGCGGAACGATGTTCACCCCGTTCACCAGGTGGGCCGGGAACACTCCGAACAGGGCGGCCAGCAGGGTGAGCCCCAACTGCCAGCGGTACCAGTACAGGGCGGAGTCCTGCCCCTCAGTGCGGCCAGGTCGGCGGCCCAGAAAGGATCGGGGAGCAGCTCCGCCTCACGGCGGCGCGGCGGTTCCCGGTGCGGCATAGGCTCCCCCTGGCGTCGCCTCCAGTCTGCGCCAGGGGGATCGACTCCGTACAGGACGCGTGCGCACATTCACAGGGAGCCGACGCCGGGTCAGACCCTGCGGTCGCGCCGGGCCCGCCAGATGGTGTGCTCCCGGGAGACCGCGTCCTCGGCGTCGCTGGAGAGCCGTGACCAGCGTTCTTCCGCCAGCGGGTCGCTGAGGTCGAAGTGGGTCAACTCGGCTTCGATCATTCCGAGTTCGGAGGCGGCCAGCCGGTAGGCGGAGGCGAGCGGACGGAACTGCTTGAGCTGGGTCCAGGCGGTCACCGCGGCGGCGATGGTGGTGCACACGCCGAGCAGGTGCAGGTCGACCAGGCCCAGGAACTGGATCACGGCGAAGGCCGCGGCGATGATGATGGTGGCGCTGGAGATCAGCTGCCAGGTGGTGGTCGCGCTCTCGCAGCGGTCGGCGCGGGACTGGTACCAGGTCCGCTGCGGCCGGATCCGCTCCTGCAGATAGACGTCGCGGCGGAGCCCCAGCGACAACTGCCGCTGGGTGCGCATCGCGTGGGTGATCCCCGGCCGCGCGTCGGACGGTATCACCGCGCTGTCGCCGAAGGCGAGGAAGACCTCGTTCATCTGCTTCAGGAAGGCCTCGTCGGCCTCGCCGGAGTCGGCGTCCCCGGCGAACGGCCAGGCCCGCACCACGTACTTCCAGACCAGGGTCTTCATCGACTCCGCCGCGGCCCGGCCCTCGTACCAGAGGGCCTGCGGCTTGTCGCGGCCGAGCCGCCACCAGAAGTAGCCGGCGCCGGCGAACAGCAGGGCAGAGATGCCCTGGAGCCAGTTCAGGTGGTTCCGGTCGACATCGCCTATTCCCGCCAGCGCGGCGAGGACCAGCATCAGCATCTGGCCCCGGTACCAGGTGATCGAACGCGCCTGGCCCTGGAGCGAGGCGGTGTCGACCGCCCAGAACGGTTCAGGGAGCAGTTCCCGTTCGCGTTGGCTCGACGAATCCTTCTGGATCATCGACATCCCCCTTGTGTCGCATGGAACTGCCCGGCTGCGCCAAGTCTGACGCTGCCCAGCGGCTCTGCACAGCACACGTATGCGCCGAACTTTCCTGGGAGCACGGGGGGATGAAGCACGGAGGGAAGAAGGGAACGGCCCCTGGGCCTGCTCCCGTCCCGAAGGGGGGACGGGCGCCGGAGGACGGCCGGCGAGCCCAGGGGCCGGGTGACTGCTGGGGAATGCCCCGCCGCCCTTAAGCGCTCAGCGGGTAAGGGCTGCTAGGACGCAGCCACCTCACGAGTCCCGGAAGTACTCATACTTTCGGATCACCTCCTTTCAGCCCGAATCCACCGATGAATGACCTGTCCGAGGCCTGGACATAACGACGCGGATGCCCTCTGACCTGGGACGATGGGACTTCCTACAGAACCAAGTCGCCAGAACGAGAGAACATCCGCGAGATGCAATCCTGCCATGCCGCCACAGCGGTTTCCGCCGTCTTCGACGAGCCGAACCTGATCGCCGATGCCGGGCTGCTGTCGCTGGTCCGGCTGGCCGAGCGGGCCGGCCTGCGGCAACTGGCCGCGTCCGCGCTCCGCATCGAGGGCGCCGACAACAGCGGCGGAGCCAACCCGGCCGCCAAAGTGATGTCGCTGATCAGCGCGATGTGCGCGGGCGCGGACAGCATCGACGACGCGGCGCGGCTGCGGCACGGCGCGATGGACCGCGCCTTCACCTCGGTCCGCGCGCCCTCCACCCTGGGCACCTTCCTGCGCTCCTTCACCCACGGCCACAACCGCCAGCTCCACCGCGTTCACCGCGACTTCCTGGCCCGACTGGCCCGCAGCACCCCACTGCTGCCCGGCGCCGACACACTGATGTTCATCGACATCGACCCCACCCACCGCCGCGTGTACGGCCACGCCAAGCAGGGCGCGCAGGTCGGCCGCCTCAAGGGCCAGCGCACCCTGCACCCGATCCTGGCCACCCTGTCCACCCGATCGCCCGGCCCGTGATCGGCGCGGTCCGCCTGCGCCGCGGCAAGGCCGCCGACGTCCGCGGAGCCGAGAGCTTCGTGAGCGAGGCCCTGGCCATAGCGAAGGAGACCGGCGGCACCGGGATCCGCCTGGTCCGCGCGGACAGCAAGTTCTACACCGCCGACGTGGTCGCCGCCTGCCGCCGGGCCGGCGCCCGATTCTCCCTGACCACCGGCATGAACCCCTCCATCGCGGGCGCGATCTCCCGCATCCCGCAGGAGTCCTGGACGGCGATCCGCTACCCGGACGCCTTCGTCGACCCCGACACCGGCGAGATGGTCTCCGACGCCGAGGTCGCCGAGATCCCCTACACCGCCTTCACCGGCCGAAGGAAGTCCGAGCACGTCACCGCCCGGCTGATCGTGCGCCGGGTCCGCCGATTGAACGCCGAAGTGGCCCAGGGTCAGGGCGAGTTGTTCACCGCCTGGCGTTACCACCCCGTCTTCACCGACAGCTCCTTCGCGGTGCTGCAGGCGGAACTGCACCACCGGCAGCACGCCGTGGTGGAGCAGGTGATCGCGGACGGGAAGTCCGGGCCTCTGGCCCACCTGCCGTCCGGGAACTTCCAGGCCAACGCCGCGTGGCTGACCCTGTGGGCGATGTCGCACAACCTGCTGCGGGCCGCCGGTGCGCTGACCTCGGTCTTCCACGCCAAGGCCACCACAGCGACCCTGCGCGCCCACCTGGTCCACGTCCCGGCCCGGCTCGCGCGCACCGCGCGCACCAAATTGACGGTGCATCTGCCCGAGCACTGGCCCTGGCGCGACGCCTTCACCGCCCTGTTCGAGGCCGTCCACTCCCCACCGCCGCGCCCGGCGGCCTGACCGCCACAAGATCCCGCACCGCGACGGCCCGACGGCCACCGGCGACAGCGCCACCAACCGCTCCCGACCCCGCACAACCCCTCGGACAGGCCGCGACCCGCGCACGGCGGCTACCGCACACCCTCAACCTGTTGCCCCCAGCGGCCGACCGTCCACGGGCAGGAGAGCAACCCCGAAATGATCAGCCGGTGGATTCGGGTTCAGTGTGCCGTCACTGTAAGCAGGCGACCGGGGAGCGGGCAACGGCTTTTCCGCGCAGGCTCCAATAGCGCGAATCCTCCCGGTCGGGGGACATTTGGCGGAAACCTGTGTACCCGGCGGGGCAGGCGAGTTGAATGGGCTCAACCCGGTAGGGGAGGTGCCCAGCAGGTGAACGCCCAAGGACCCGCGGTGCGGGGTGCGACAGTGCGGCAGCCCGACGCCGACGCGCGGCTGCTGGCCGCCCTCCTCGACGGCATGGAGGTCGGCCTCGCCGCGATGGACCGCGACGGCGTGCTGACCCACTGGAACCGCGAGGCGACCAGAATGCTCGGCTGGACCGCCGAGGAGTCGGTCGGGCGGACCGGGCTCGAAGGCTGGGCGCTGCGCCCCGCCGACGCGGAGACCGTCCGTACCCAGCTGCTCGGCGCCAGTGCCGGGGCGCCGCCCCGGGTGCACGAGTTCGCGCTGCTCACCAATGACGGCCGCCGGGTCCTGGTCCGGGCCCAGGCGCACCAGGTCACCGCCCCCGACGGCCGCCCGCTGGGCCTCTACTTCGCCTTCTCCGAGGCCGGCGCCCAGGTCGAGCTGGAACGCTCGCTGGCGTTGGCCGAGGCGATGATGGACGAGGCCCCCACCGGCGTGGTGCTGGTGGACGCCGACCTGCGCCCCGCCGCCGTCGGCGACTCCGCCGCCCGCTGGCTGGACTGCGAGCGCAACGCCCTGCTCGGCCACCCGCTGGGGGAGGTGCTCGGCGACGGCGTGCAGGAGCTGGAGGCCGCCCTGCAGCACGTCCTCGCCACAGGGAAGCCGCTCAGCGGGGTCAAGCTCTGGGCCGCGCTGCGGGCCGACCCGGCCCGCCGCCGCTGCTGGCGCAGCGAGTTCGTCCGGCTCGGCTCCCCGCTCGGCGAGGAGCCGGTCCCGCTCGGCGTGGCCTGGTTCTTCGAGGACGTGACCCTGCACGAGCAGTCCGAGCAGGAGGGGACGGTGCTGCGGTTCCGCACCACCCAGCTGCGCCGGGCCGGGCAGGCCGCGGCCGAGTGCGAGGACCCGATGGATGGCGCCGTCGGCTATCTGGACTTCGTGCTGGCCGGTTTCGCCGACTACGCGCTGCTGGACGTGGTGCAGACCCCGGTGGACGAGGACGCGCCCGGCGCCGGGCTGCTGCGCGCGGCGGTGTCCCCGATCGGCTCGGCCGGGCAGGAGGCCGCGCTGGAGCCCTCCGGCATCCCCGCCCGCTACGGCGAGGTCCACCCCGCGGTACGGGCCCTGGAGCGGGCCGGAACGGTCGCCGTCTCGGACGTGCCGGCCGCCGCGGCGCCCGCCGCCCCCGTGGCCGGCCCGGGTGCGCCGGTCGCGCCCAAGCCGGACTGGGCGCTGCTGCGGCACTGGCCCAGCGGCACCGTGCACGGCCTGTGCACGGCGCTGCGCAGCCGCGGCCGGACGGTGGGGGTGCTCACCTTCCTGCGCGGCAGCACCCGGCCCCGCTTCGACCGGGCCGACATCGCCTACGCCGAGGACATCGCGACCAGGGTCGCCGCCGCGGTGGACCTGGCCCAGAGCCGGGTCTAGAAGGTGTAGAAGACCCGGTCGCGGTGCTCGGCCATCAGCTTGGCGTTCCAGTCCATCCCGCCGTCCACGTTCCCGGAGCGGAACAGCGGCGGGGTCAGCCCCTGCGCGGCCAGCAGCCCGACCGCGGTGGCGACCACGGCCTGCATCAGCGCGATGGTGGTGATGCTGGAGACCGGTCCGAAGGTGGTGTCCGCACCCTCCGCGGTCAGCTCGCCGTCCCCGACCGCGATCTTGTTGTCCAGCACGATGTCGCACTGGTCCTTGAGGTAGGTACCTGACGGGTGCCGCGAGGACACCGCTGCCGGATAGGCCAAGGAGGTGATCCCGACCACCGTCATCCCCCGCTCGCGGGCGTGCATGGCCAGCTCCACCGGCATCATCTGCCGGCCCGAGAGCGAGATCACGAACAGCAGGTCGCCGCGCCGGGCCGGGCTGGCGTCCAGGGTCGCCGGGGCCAGCCCGGACACCCGCTCCAGCGAGCTGCCCAGGTGGGCCGGGATCACATCGATGCCGGTTACCCCGGGGACGGCCAGCAGATTCATCAGGACCAGGCCGCCGGCCCGGTACACCACGTCCTGCGCGGCCAGTGAGGAGTGCCCGGCGCCGAAGGCGAAGACCCGGCCGCCGCTGCGCACGGTCTCGGCCAGCGCCTCCGCCGCGCGGTCGATGCCCTCGGCCTCCTCCGTGCGGACCCGCTGGAGCAGGGAGATCGCGGCGTCGAAGTACTGCCCGGCCAGATCGCTCATCGGGAATGCGCTCGCTTTCGCTCGGGTTCTGCTCTATCCGGAGGCACGCTGGTGCCTCGGCCGGGCCGCTGTCAACAGGGTCACCGGCTCGAACAGGCGGGTTTGTCGGCGTCATGCGTCAGAATTGGCTCAGCGACCACGACAGCCCACGAGGAACGGAGCCCGCGGCCGATGTCAGGGCACCTGATCGACACGACTGAGATGTATCTGCGCACGATCTTCGAACTGGAGGAGGAGGGCGTCGTACCCATGCGCGCCCGAATCGCTGAACGCCTGGAGCAGAGCGGGCCCACGGTCAGCCAGACCGTGGCCCGGATGGAACGCGACGGCCTGCTCGAGGTCGCCGACGACCGCCACCTGGAGCTCACCGAGGGCGGCCGCCAGCTGGCGACCCGGGTGATGCGCAAGCACCGCATCGCCGAGTGCCTGCTGGTGGACGTCATCGGCCTGGAGTGGGAGCAGGTCCACGCCGAGGCCTGCCGCTGGGAGCATGTGATGAGCGAGGCGGTGGAGCGCCGGGTGCTCGAACTGCTGCGCCACCCCACCCAGTCCCCGTACGGCAACCCGATCCCGGGCCTGGAGGAGCTGGGCGAGGCGCCGTCGGTGGACGAGGGCGACGGGGAGACGCTGATCACCCTGGATCTGCTGGCCCCGGGCATCGAGGGCAAGAGCGTGGTGATCCGCCGGATCGGCGAGCCGATCCAGACGGACGCCCAGCTGATGTACACCCTGCGCCGGGCCGGCGTGCAGCCGGGCGCGGTGGTCAGTGTGACCGAGGCTCCCGGCGGGGTCCTGGTCAGCAGTGGCGGCGAGGCCGCCGAGCTGGACAAGGACATCGCCGCGCACGTCTTCGTCGCCCGCGCCTGACCCACACGTACACGTACCGCCACGTGCAGCAAAAGGACCCGGCTCTTTCCCCGAGCGCCGGGTCCTTTCACCTCCCCCTTGTCCCCCCTGCACCCGGCTTCCCCTCCGGGCCCTCCCCTGTTGCCGTGCCGCTGAGTGCTGCCCGCCTCCGTCTCTGTGCCGTGGAGTCCTTACGACCCCATTCCTCCCCTCGGCAGAACTCGGCAATCCTTGAGCCCTGTCACTCGAAAGAGGGGTTTTCAGTGCAGTGAGGCAGAGAGCGGCGCCTCGCGGCCGCAGGCGTAGGCGATGGGGTTGATCAGCTCGGTGGCCTCGGGCAGCCAGCGGTTCAGGGTGGTGGGCTCCCTGGCCCACTGGGCGAAGCCGTAGGCGCCCACCCGGGTCGGCGGGGCGACCACCCAGTCGCCCTCGCCGTGGCCGACCAGGTCGAGTCGTCCCGGGCCCCAGCCGAGCTTGCGCAGCAGGTCCGGGAGCTTGGGCAGCGATCCCGGCAGGACCAGGAAGACCAGCCGCCGGCCCCGGCCGCCCCCGCCGCCGGGGACCGCCAGCACCGGGCCCAGCTGCACGCCCATCCGCTCCATCCGGGCCAGCGCCAGGCAGCCCGCGATCTCCGGCACGTCGATGGCGTCGAAGGCGCGTCCGGTCGGCAGCAGGATCGAGGCCAGCGGGTTCTCGGTCCACCAGCGCCGGACCACACCGGGCCCGGCGCTGGCCTTGCGGGCCCAGTCGCGGGTGGCGGGGTGCGCGCCGGGCGCCGCGCAGCCGGGATCGCCGCAGGAGCAGCGCAGTGGTCCGTCGTCCTCGACCAGCCAGGTGCCGGGGGCGACCTCCCAATGGCGTTCCTCCGCGTAGCGGATGGCCGACTCGATCAAGAGGTCGCGGGCGGTGTCCTGGGGGACGGAGGCCGGCAGGACGGCTCCGAGGGTGTCTTCCACGCCGTGCACAACTCGCGCAGGCGGGACGGGTTACGGGCGTTGCCTCAAACGGGCGCTTTGACGCCGGGTCACGGCCGCGGCGTGATCAGCGACCAGGGGGCGCGTCGGGGCACTGACGGGGCGCACACGGGGTTCCGGGACCGGTAACGGGTATCTCTGCGGGGAGTCCGCTCGCTACCCTGGACGGAATGTCTCAAATGCCATGCCGCGCCAACCCACTGACGCAGCGAGAGACTCGTCTGTCCAGGCTTCAAGGGCCTCGCTCCGGGGAATGCTGGGGACCTGTCGGGGTGACCACCACGCTCGAGGGGGAGGCACGTCCATGGCCGCCAGACCACTGGTCGCACGACAGCCCAACGAACGGCTCCAGGCGCTGATCCAGGAGGCCGGCTGCTCCAACGCGGGCCTGGCCCGCCGGGTCAACCTGTGCGGCGCGGAGCACGCGTTGGACCTGCGCTACGACAAGACCTCGGTGGCCCGCTGGCTGCGCGGCCAGCAACCCCGGGGCCAGGCCCCGGCGGTGATCGCGGAGGCGATCGGGCGCAAGCTCGGACGTCCGGTCACCGTCGAGGAGATCGGCATGGCGGACGGGAAGAACCTCTCGTCCAGCATCGGGCTGCACTTCGCACCGACCCTGTCCGGCGCGGTCGAACAGGCCTGCGAGCTGTGGCGCAGCGATGTCGGCCGCCGCGACTTCCTGACCGGCGCCTCGGTCGCCGCCTCGGCGCTGGTGGAGCCCAGTCGGGACTGGCTGATCACCCGCCCGGACGCCCAGGTCGCCAGGACCGGGGGCGCCAGGGTCGGCAACGCGGACGTGGCGGCGGTCCGGGCCACCACCGAGATGCTGGTCGAGCTGGACCACCGGTTCGGCAGCGGGCACGTCCGTCCGGTGGTGGTGCACTACCTCAACAGCGTGGCCTCGGGGCTGCTCTCCGGCGCCTACCGGGAGGAGACCGGGCGGGCGCTGTTCGCCGCGGTGGCCCGACTCACCGAGCTGGCCGGGTACATGGCCATCGACACCGGCCAGGCCGGACTGGCCCAGCGGTACTACATCCAGGCGCTGCGACTGGCCCAGGCGGCCGGGGACCGCGCCTACGGGGGCTATGTGCTGGCCGCCTCGATGAGCCATCTCGCCGCCGCCCTGGGCAATCCCCGGGAGATCGCCCAACTCGCCCGCGCCGCCCAGGAGGGCGCCCGCGGTGAGGCCACGCCCACGGCGATGGCGATGTTCTACGTCGCCGAGGCGCGCGGGCACGCCCTGCTGGGCGACGCGCGCTCCTGCGAGGCGGTGGCCGGACGCGCCGTCGAGGCGATGGAGCACAGCCGCCCCGAGGAGGACCCGGAGTGGATCAGGCACTTCGACGCGGCCTACCTGGCCGATGAACTGGCGCACTGCCACCGGGATCTGGACCAGCCCAAGCAGTCCGCGCGGCACGCCGAGCGGGCCCTGCACGGCCACCCGGAGACCCGGGTCCGCCGCCGCGCGGTGGACCTGGTGCTGCTCGCCACCGCGCAGCTGCAGCTGCGGGACATCGAGCAGGCGTGCGAAACCGGGGCCCGGGCGGTCGAGTTGCTCTCCGGGCTGCGCTCGGCCCGCGGCGCGGAGTACCTGGACGACTTCCGGCGCAGGCTGGAGCCCTACCGGGAGCAGCGCGCGGTAAGGGAGTTCCAGGCCAGGACGTTGGCGGAGGCGGCTGCCTGACCGCGGCCGCGCGCCCGGAACCGGTCAAAGCGGAGGCTTGGTGGCCACTCGTCGGAGTGAACGGGTAGCGTGGGCGCAGAGCAAGCTGTCCCGACAGAGGAATCGCGTTGAACCACCGCCGCCCGAGCCATGACGAGCTGACGCCCGAGGATCTGTTCAGGCCGGAGCCCTCGCAGGGTACGACGATTCCCGGCGAGGTGGTCCGGTCCAACGACATGCCGTGGAACACCCCGGCCCAGCCGCCGTCGCAGCAGCCGGAGTACTTCGGCGAGGCCCCGGCGCCCTACGCGCCGCAGGCCGATCCGTACCAGCAGGCCGACCCGTACCAGCAGACGGCGTACCAGCCGCAGCTGCCGCCGCAGCCGGTGGAAGAGGCGTCGACGCAGTTCATGCCGCCCTTCCCGGCCGAACCGCAGCCGCAGCAGCAGTACGGCGGTTACCCGACGCAGCCGCAGGGTTACGGCGGGTACCAGACCCCGCCGCCGGCCGGCCCCGGCTACGCCCCGCCGAGCGGACCGGCCGGACCGTCGGCCGGGCGCCGGTTCAGCCCGATGGCGATCGGCATCGCCGTGGTCGCCGGCTGCGCCGTGCTCGGCATCGGCGTGGCCGCCGCGATGAGCGGCGGCGGCGGGACGTCCGGCGCGGGCGCGTCCAGCAGCGCGACCGCGTCCAGCAGCGCCTCCCAGCCCGCCGGCGGCGGCTCCGCGGCGGCCCCGGCCGACCAGGCCCAGGCCCAGGCGCTGTCCGACCTGCTCAAGGGCGCCTCCAACAGCCGCACCGCGGTGGTCGCCGCGGTGGGGAACATCGAGCACTGCCAGAACCTGGACGGGGCCGCCCAGGACCTCACCGCCGCCGCCGCCTACCGCGGCCAGCTGCTCCAGCAGCTCGCGGCGCTGCAGACCGACAAGCTCCCCAGCGGCACCGAGCTGGTCACCGCGCTGCGGCAGGGCTGGAACGCCTCCAGGGACGCCGACGCCCACTACGCGGCCTGGGCGAAGCAGTCGAAGAGCGAGTGCGACCACAAGCACAAGCCGAAGTCGGGCGGGCAGAAGTCGGCCGGCGACAGCGCCAGCTCGACCGCGACGATCGCCAAGAAGAAGGCGTCCGAGCTGTGGAACGCCATCGCCTCGCCGACCGACCTGCCCAAGCGCTCCAGCATCCAGCTCTGAGCCGGCTCAGGCGTTGGCGGTGGCGCTGTCCACCAGCAGCGCCCTGACGTCCACCGGACCGGTCCCGGCCTGCGCCAGCTGGCCGTTGCGCACCTGGAGGAAGGTGACCCTGGTGTTCACCAGCCGGGGCGCCGAGGCCAGCGCCAGCATGTCGCTGTTGCGCCAGGCCAGCGGCGGGGTCTGCCCGGTGGTGATCGGGTCGCAGAAGGTGAGGAAGTCGCGCAGCGAGTGCCCGGTGACCGGGCCCTTGATCCCGGCCGCGGCCTTGCGCAGCACCTCGTAGGCGATCCAGGTGGTCTGCTCGCCCGGGTCCGCGGTGTTGATCCGGTTGTCGGTGAAGGCGTACTTCTTCACCGCCGCGTGCAGCTCGTCCCAGACCGGGCTGTTGTCCGGCGGGTACCAGCTGGTGGCGAGGGCGGCCCGGAGCGGGCCGTTGTCCCCGCCGGTGGAGTCGACCAGGGACTGCTGGAAGCTGCCGATCACCGAGGAGAGCTGGGTGTGCCGGGGGGCCAGCCGCCGGTAGTCGTCGAAGAAGGTCGCGGTGGACGCCGCGTCGAGGGTGGTGGTGACGCAGGAGTGCTTCAGGTCGGCGCCGATGGCCTTGACCGCCTCGGCGGTGTAGTCGGTCCGGCCCGGGGTGGCGGTGATGGCCACCGCCTGGATGTGCCCGGTGGCCAGCCCCACGTCGAGGAAGGCGCGCATGCTGGCGGCGGCGCTGGTGTCCGGACTGACCACGGCCACCCGGCGGCAGCCGGACTGCACCAGCTGCTCGCCGTTGCCCGCCAGCAGCGCCTGGTAGCCCCCGTTGACCGGGAAGGAGTACGGCGAGGTGAACTCCGCCGAGGAGAGTCCGAAACCGCCGATGTAGGGGATCCCGGCGGACTCCAGCAGCGGCATGAAGACGTCCGCGTTCTGGCTGTACGAGCCGACCACCGCGACCACCTGCGCGCTGACCGCCTGGTTCACGCAGGCGGTGACCCCGGCCGCGGTGCCGTGCTCGTTGCAGGTCAGCACCTGGAGGTGGCGCCCCTGCAGCCCGCCGGTGTCATTGACCTGCTTCTCGATCGCCTGGGCCAGCGCGGTCACCCCGGGCTGGCCGCCCACCGCGTCGTCCTCCGGGGCCCAGGTCATCACCTTGACCGTGGACCCCTCGGACGCGTCCGCGTCCCCGCCGCACCCGGCGAGCCCGCCGACCAGCAGGGCCGCGCCGACAGCGGCCACGGCGAACCGCCCGAACCTCCTGGTGGAACGCATTGCTGTGGTACCCCTCCCAGTCACGTGCCCCAGCGACCACTTGCGGATCAAAGCTTTGACGGCACGCCGGGCGGCAGGGCGCACGTTCGGGGAACGGTGAACCAACGCGCGGGGAACAGCAGGATCGGATCGGAACGTAGGATCCCTTCCCATGCAGGGTTCACAGCACAATTCGGCGAAGTCTTCCCGAACGGGCACTCGCTCCAGCACCATGGGCGCTATGCCGCTCACTGACATCACCTGGTGGCGCTGGCGGGCCCGGGTCCGCTCAGCCCTGCACATGCTCGGAGACCCCGCCTTCCAGCAGGACTGCTGGGTCGCCGGACGGGAGGGCTACGGCGACGTGACCGACGCCGTGTACCGCCTGGTCGAGGACACCTGGCTGGACCGCTGGTCCGCCGAGAAGTACGTCGGCGCGGTGTTCCGCGACTCCGCGGAGGCCGCGCTGGTCGACACCGCGGTGCTCCGGGTGCTGCGGATCCTGCACCAGGTCGGCCCGGACGCCCCGTCCGCCGCGTACCTGCAGCACCACGCCTGGCCCGAGGCGGTCCGCGCCTGCCGCGACGCGCACATACGGCTGACCCTGAACGACGGCGAGGACCCGGACGCGCCGCCGCGGTCGCTGGAGGTGCTCAGCATCCTGACGAGGGTCGCAGCCTGAGACGGTCCCGCCGGGCGGCAGCGGGCTGTGACACCCTGGGCCTCTCAGCGGATCGCACGAGAGGACCACTCCCGGTGGCACAGCAGCAGCCCGGTACCGGCCAGTACGTTCTGACCCTGTCCTGCCCGGACAAGCAGGGCATCGTGCACGCCGTCTCCAGCTACCTCTTCCTCACCGGCTGCAACATCGTCGACAGCCAGCAGTTCGGCGACGCCACCAGTGGTCTCTACTTCATGCGGGTGCACTTCTCGGCCGAGGAGCCGGTGACGCTGGAGAAGCTGCGGGCCAGCTTCGCCGCCACCGGGGACGCCTTCCGGATGGAGTGGCAGCTGCACCCCTCGGCCGAGCGGGCCCGGGTGCTGCTGCTGGTGAGCAAGTTCGGCCACTGCCTCAACGACCTGCTGTTCCGCGCGGGCAGCGGGGCGCTGCCGGTGGACGTGGTCGGGGTGGTGTCCAACCACACCGACTTCCAGGAGCTGGCCGGCTCCTACGGCGTCCCGTTCCACCACATCCCGGTGACCGCCGACACCAAGGCCGAGGCCGAGGCGGCGCTGCTGCGGCTGGTGGACCAGGAGCGGGTGGACCTGGTGGTGCTGGCCCGCTACATGCAGGTGCTCTCGGACGACCTCTGCAAGGCCCTGACCGGCCGGGCGATCAACATCCACCACAGCTTCCTGCCGAGCTTCAAGGGCGCCAAGCCCTACCACCAGGCGCACGCCCGCGGCGTGAAGCTGATCGGCGCGACCGCGCACTACGTCACGGCGCAGCTGGACGAGGGCCCGATCATCGAGCAGGAGGTGGTCCGGGTCAGCCACGACGTCAACCCGGAGCAGCTGGTCGCGCTGGGCCGGGACGCCGAGTGCCAGGCGCTGGCCCGCGCGGTGAAGTGGCACGCCGAGCACCGGGTGCTGCTGAACGGCAGCCGCACCGTCGTCTTCACCTGACCCGCGCCAGGTTCTACGGGCGGGACAGCAGCCGGGCCGCGTGCAGCAGGTCGCGGGCCGCGGCGCGGTCGCCGGTGATGCCGCAGGGAGTGCGGTCGGGATCGCGCCGGGCGGAGCAGAGGAAGGCGAACTCCACGCCGTCGATGGCCAGGGTGGCCACCGGCTCGATGTCGTGCGGCAGCGGTCCCGAGCCGGGCGGCAGCGGTTCCATCGGGACCAGCCACTCGCTCTCGCCGCGGCCTTCGATGATCAGCTTCACCGCCCTGATCCCGCGCGGGTCGCCGTAGGACGGGTCGTGCCAGGAGGTCAGCGAGGCCATCCCCTCGACCCGCAGCGCGGCCATGGCCTGCGGCAGCTGCCGGGTGGCCAGGTCGACCATGGCGCGGATGTGCACCCCGCGCGGCGGCCCGTAGGGCCAGCCGATGGCCTCGGCGATGTCGTCGGCGTGGATCCAGCACTCGAAGGCACGGTCGACGAAGGCGTCCCGCACCGGCAGCTGGAACGTGCCGTAGTCGACCATGACGTTGCCGGCGCTCAGGCCGTCCCTGGTCTCGGCCAGGGAGGCGGTCTCCACCAGGGCCCTGGTCTGCTCGCGCCAGAACGCCCGGACCGCCTCGGGACCGCGGCGGCGGTGGGCCTCCTGCAGCCGGGCGGTGCGCTGCACCAGGTCGACACCGGGATCGGCGCCGGCCGGGCCCGTCGGCACCGGGTCGGGCAGGCCCAGCGCCCGGGACAGCACACCGTCCACCGCGGCCAGGTGGCACAGCACCTCGGCCGGGCGCTGCTGCTCGGTCCCGCCGTGCCAGGGCAGCTCGGCCCGCTGGATCCAGTCGGACTCGCCCAGGTCGCGCAGCAGCGCGTCCAGCCGGGCGGTCTCGGCGACGAATCCGGAGGCGTACTCGGGCACCCTGATCCCGGCCGGGCGGACCGACAGGGCCCGGGTCAGCACCTGGGTGCGCAGCGTCGGCGCCGGGTCGAGCGGCTCGTGGGCGGAGAGCCAGCCCGCCGCGTCCCGCAGCCGGCCGGCCTCGTCGGCGCAGGAGGGGCACCCGTCCAGGTGCTTCTCTATCCACTCGGTCTCGGCCAGCGGGCAGGCGTTCAGGGCCCAGGCGCCGAGCAGGCCGCGCAGGGTGTCGTGGTCTGGCTGTGCTTCCCCGGAGGTGCCCGGGCGCAGGGGACCGGTCATGGGCTGTGCTCCGTCGAGAGGGCGGTGGCGAGGAGTTGGAGGCCGAGCCGCATCCGGTGCTTCGCGGTGGCCGCGCTGATCCCCAGCTCCTGGGCGGCCTGCTGGTACGTCTTGCCGCCGAAGTAGGTGAGGACCAGGGTCTCCCGCAGCGCCTGCGGGAGGGAGGTGACGACGTACTGCACCCGGGCGGCGGTCGCCTCGGCGAGGACCTGCTCCTCGACGCTGGAGGACTCCAGCGGTATGGGGTAGCCCTCGGGGCTGTCCGTCTCCTTCTGGTCCTCGCGCAGCCGTTCGACGGCGCGGCGGTGGGTCAGCGTGCCGATCCAGGAGCGCATCGAGCCGTGCGCCGGGTCGAACTCCTCCGGATGCTCCCAGACATGGGCGAACACCTCGCGGGTGATCTGCTCCGCGGCGGTGGGATCGGGCAGCACCCGGCTGGCGAGACCGTGCACCAGAGGCGCGAACTGGTCGTAGAGCTCGCCGAGCGCGGACTCCTCGCCGCGGGCCAGGCGGCGTTGGATCTGACGGTCCCAACGGATGGGGGCCGGCGTTGCCATGGGCACCACCCCTTCCTCTGAGCACCGTACTTGGGCGCTTGGCCAAACGTATCGCTCCTGGCGGGGGATACGCGCGGATTTGGTGAAACGGTGGCGCGGAGCGGGTCAGCCCTCGTGCCTTCTCCTGTTCACTCCGGTTAACCTGATGCTTCGTCATGGACGCTCTGTGACCGGATCGACGTCACTTCTGCCCCATGGCTCGCCTCCGACCCGAGAATCGCGGCACAGCGTGACCACATTGACAGTGACCCCCGAAACCCTGGCCCCCACCGCGCCGGCCCCCGATCGGGCGACAGCGAACTGCTGCTGCTGCGGGTGGCCGGGCAGATCGACCTGGTCTCCGGCGGCATGGTCCGCGAGCAGGTGCAGCGCGCGGTCGCGGCGGGCAGCCGGACCATCGTGCTCGACCTCAGCGGGGTGCGCTTCTGCGACTCCACCGGCGTGGGCGTGCTGATCGCCGCCCGGCGGCTGCTGCGCTCCTGCGCGGGCGAGCTGCGGCTGGTCCTGCCGGACGCCCGGGACGGCGGCTGCGCCGAGGTGCACCGGGTCTTCGGCGCGCTGGGCATCCACCGCCTCTTCGACATCCACCCCGACCTGGCCTCGGCCACCGCGGTCCGCTCGCCCCTGCCGGTCAGGATGCTGGCCTCCGCCAAGTAGGCTCGGGACTGCGCGATCCCCGGCCCCTGGAGAAGACCCCCGTGAACCCCGCCGTGACCCTCTCCCTCGTCCTGCCCGTGCACGGGGTCGCCGAGTACCTGCCCCGCTGCCTGGACTCGATCCTGGCCGGCGGGCCCGCCGGGCTCCCCGGCCTGCAGGTGATCGCCGTGGACGACTGCTCGCCGGACGCCTCCGGCGCGATCCTGGACGAGTACGCCGCCCGCGATCCCCGGCTCACCGTGCTGCACCTGCCGGAGAACCGCGGCCAGGGCGGCGCCCGCGAGGCCGGGCTCGACCTGGCCACCGGCGACTACGTCTGGTTCGTCGACCCGGACGACTGGCTGGCCGAGGGCGCGGCCGCGGCCGTCACCGCCCGGCTGACCGCCTTCCCCGCCGCCGAGCGCCCGGACGTGCTGGTCACCGGCTTCGTCCGGGCCTACCCGGACGGCGGGGTCGAGGCCGACACCTGGCGCGGGCTGATGGCCGGGGCCCCGGAGAGCTTCACCCTGGCCGAGTGGCCCGGGGTGCTGAGCATGATCCTGGCGGTCTGGAACAAGGTCACCCGCCGCGCCTACCTGGAGCGGCTGCGCGCGGAGGGGGTGCGCTTCGGCCCCAGCCACTACGAGGACATCGCCGTCGCCTACCCGCTGCTGCTGGGGGCGGCCCGGATCAGCTTCCTGGACCAGGACGTCTACTACTACCGGCGGCAGCGCCCCGGGGCGATCACCACCACCCCCTCGCCCAAGCACCTGGACGTCTTCGCCGAGTACGACGCGATCTTCGCCTTCCTGGACAGCCGCCCCGACCTCCCGGTCGAGCTGCGCCGACTGGTCTTCGACCGCACCCTGCGGCAGGCGGTGACCGTGCTGGACACCCCGGGCCTGGTCCCGGCCGAGCTGCGCCGCGAGTTCTTCGCCCGCGCCGCCGACCACGTCCGCCGGCACCGCCCGGCCGGGCACCGGCACCCCAGCGGGCTGCGCGGGGTGCAGTACCGGCTGGTCGAGCGGGACTCCTGGGGCGCGTACCAGCGGCTGCGCCCGCTGCAGGCGCTGCCGCGCACGGTGAAGGGCGCGGTCAGGACCACCGCCCGGCGCAGCGTGCCGCTGGCCCGCCGCGCCGTCCGCGGCACCGCCCGACGCGGGCTCTACGCCGCCTACCAGCAGCTTCCGCTGGACGACAAGCTGGCGGTGTACGCGGCGTACTGGTACCGGGGCTATGCCTGCAACCCGGCCGCGATCTATGAGAAGGCCCGCGAGCTGGCCCCGGAGGTACGCGGGGTGTGGGTGGTCGCGGACGCCGCCAAGGCCGCCGCGCTGCCGGCCGGCGTGCCCTATGTGATCGCCAACACGCCCGCCTACCTGAAGCTGATGGCCACCGCGAAGTACCTGGTCAACAACGTCAACTTCCCCGGCAACATGACCAAGCGGCCGGGGTCCGTGCACCTGCAGACCCAGCACGGCACCCCGGTCAAGCTGATGGGGATGGACATGCGGGGCCACCCCGGCGGCGCGGACGAGATGGACTTCGAGCGGCTGCTGGAGCATGTGGCCCGCTGGGACTACCTGGTCTCGCCCAACCCGCACACCACCGCGGCCTTCGGCACCGCCTACCCGGGCGACCACCGCGTGCTGGAGACCGGCTACCCCCGCAACGACCGGCTGGCGAACGGCACCCCGGCGGAGGCGCGGGAGATCCGGGAGCGGCTGGGCATCCCCGAGGGGCGCAGGACCGTGCTCTACGCGCCCACCCGGCGGGAGCAGCACGCGGGCTACGTCCCCGCGACAGATCTCGAGGCCCTGGCCACCGCGCTCGGCCCGGACACCACCCTGCTGGTCCGCACCCACTACTACTACACCGCGTCGCGTCCGGCCGAGCTGGGCGCCGGGCAGGTCCTGGACGTCTCCGCGTACCCCTCGGTCGAGGAGCTGTGCCTGGCCGCCGACGTGCTGGTGACCGACTACTCCTCGCTGATGTTCGACTATGCGGTGCTGGACCGGCCGATCGTGCTGTTCACCCCGGACTGGGCCGAGTACCAGCGCTTCCGCGGGGTCTACTTCGACCTGAGGGAGCAGCCCCCGGGCCCGGTCGCCGACACCCCGGAGCAGTTGGCGGCGCTGCTGGCCGAGCCGGCCACGGCCGAGGCCGCTGCCCCGGCTGCGGCGGAGTCGGCGAAGCTGCGGGCGGCGTTCCGGGAGCGGTTCTGCCCCTGGGACGACGGCGGCGCGGCCGAACGCGTGGTCCGCGCGGTCTTCCCGGTCTAGGGCCCTGACGAGACCCGCTCAGCCGGCGATCTGCTGCGACGCCCATTCCAGCCCGGGCGTCATCTCGGCGATGAAGGTCCCGGTGTCGTGTTCGCCCCTGGCCAGGGTCAGCACCTGGCTGGTCTTCGGCTGGTGCAGTGCCTTGACCAGCGCCGTCGCGTCGCCGACGGTGCCCGGGTCCTGCCTGGAGCCCATCGCCATCAGCACCAGGTCCGGCTGCACGGCCTGGCTCCGCAGCTCCAGCAGCGGGTTGTTGGCGGCGGCCAGTTGCGGGTCATGGGTCACCGCGGCGGAGATCGGGGCGTTGTAGCCGGACATGCTGACCGCGGCATGGAAGGTGTGCGGGTAGTGCACCGCGACATTGGCGGCGCAGTAGCCGCCGGCCGAGTAGCCCATGATCGCCCACTTCTTGGCGTCGGCCGACGCCCGGAAGTGCTCCTTGACCAGCGCGGGCACGTCCCGTCCCAGCCAGGTCGCGGTGCGGTAGCTGCCGGGCAGGTCGGCGCAGCCGGAGTCCCTGGTGCCGCCGAACATGTTCATCCGGGCCGCCACCAGGATCATCGGCTTGACCTTGCCCTGCTGCATCAGCTGGGCCATGGTCCGGTCGGCCTTGAGGGTGCCGAACCAGGTCTGCGGCACGCCCGGGGTGCCGGGCAGCAGCTCCAGCACCGGGAAGCTGGTGTGCGCGTACGCCGGGTCGTTGTACTGCGGCGGGAGCCAGACGTAGAGGTCCCCCTTGATCCGGGAGTCCGGGCCGACGGCGGTGGTGCGCATCACGTCGGAGTTGTACTTGGTGAAGACCAGCTTCTGGGTGACCGAGCCGGCATCGTTGCCGCCCGATCCCACCGGCTTGCCGCCGGCGCTCGGCGGCAGCTGCACCTCGGCGTTCTCGCCGACCAGCGAGCCCCAGCTGTCGTAGAACGGCCCCATGCTGTTGTTGACGTACACCAGGACCATCACCACCGCGGCAGCCTGGCTGAACACGGTCAAGCCGACCCGGGCGGCGATCCGCGCCGGGGCCGGCCCGGGTATCCGGTTCCAGACCAGCACCAGCGCCACCACGGTCAGCACGACCAGGGCGATGGTGAGGACGAAGAAGGGCATGCCTGTGAGACTCATTGGTGACCTTTGGTGGGAGAAGCCCGGGTGATGGCTTCACATCCGAGCCTACCTGTGAGCTTTCTGGGAGCCTCATACCAATGGATGAGCGACCCCTGGCCGGACGGCGGGGGGCGGGTCAGGGTTCTCTCAGGGCAGTGTGCGGGAACCGCCGCGGGCCGGGTCCTGCCACGGCAGCACCGCGAACAGCGCGCGCAGCTCGTGCTTCAGCACCTTGCGCAGGGTCTCGTTGCGCGGCAGCGCGTCCACGATCTCCAGCTGCTCCGGGATCTTCTGCGCCATCAGCCCCGCCGCCCGCAGCCGTGCCGCGATCTCCGCCAGCGTCGGCGGCTCCACCCCCGGCTTCCGCTCGACCACCGCGCACACCCGCTCGCCGCGCACCGGGTCCGGCAGCCCGATCACCGCGACCGCCCCGACCCGGGGGTCCTGGTAGAGCAGGTCCTCGATCTCCTTGGCGGAGATGTTCTCGCCCTTGCGGATGATGATGTCCTTGAGCCGCCCGGTCAGCACCACATGGCCGTCCTCGCGGACGTGCCCCAGGTCGCCGGTGTGCAGCCAGGGCAGCAGCCCGGCCGAGTCGGCGTCCACGGTGAAGCACTCCCGGGTGAGTTCGGGGTCGGTGTAGCCCCGGCAGACCATCGGGCCGCGCAGCCACACCTCGCCGTCCTCCCCGGTCTCCGCCTCGGCGCCGTCGGCGGTGCGGACGATCCGCACCTCGACCCCGGTGACCGGATGCCCCTCGGTGTGGGCGAGTTGGTCCGGGGTGTCGCTGGGCGAGCCCATGCAGATGGCGGGCACCTCGGTCATCCCGTACCCGTGCGCCAGCACGCAGCCCAGCTCGTCCCGCACCTCCCGGTACATCTCCGGCGGACGCGGCGCGCCGCCGCCGGAGATCACCCGCAGGCTGGGCAGCAGCCGCTCGCCCGGCGGGCGCTTGCGCTGCTCGGCCAGGAAGGCGGCGTAGAAGGCGGTGCTGCCGCCGGCCATGGTGACCTGCTGCCGGGCGTACGCGGGCAGCGAGTCGGGCAGCGCGAACACCTCCACCAGCAGCGCCGGGAAGCCGTGCACCAGCATGGTGACCAGGTAGTCCGGGCCGCCGATGTGGGCATAGGGGAAGGCGATCGAGCCGACGTCCGCAGGCCCCATCCCCAGCGCGTCGGCCATGCCGACGCCGCCGGCTATCAGCGTCCGGTCGGTGTGCAGCGCGCCCTTGGCGGTGCCGGTGCTGCCCGAGGTGTAGTAGACCCAGCGGATCGGCGCCCGCTTGTCGGACAGATCGGTCCGCGGCGGCGCGGGCAGCGCGTCCACGTCCCCTTGGGGCAGGTCTTCGGCGTCGTACAGCACCAGGACGCGCGGGGGCGTCGGCAGCCCGGCGGCCAGCTTCTGGGCGAAGGCGAGGTAGTCGAACCCGCGCCACTCACCGGGGACGAGATACAGCTCGGGGCGCGCCTCCTGCAGGATCTGGGCGACCTCGGAGCCCCGGTAGATCGCGATGACGGGCGTCTGCACCGCGCCCAGCCGGGCCAGCGCCAGCGAGACCACCACCGTCTCCACCCGGGTCGGCAGCTGCCAGGCGACCCTGGTCCCCTCGCCGACGCCGTACCGCTGGTGCAGCCCGGCGGCGGTCCGCAGGGCCAGGTCGCGGACCTGGCGGAAGCTCAGCACCCGGTCCTGCCCGCTCGCGGCGTCGACCTCCTGGATCAGCATCGGCGCGTCCGGGGTCTCGGCGACCCGGCGCTCCAGCAGCTCCCAGAAGGTACGGGCATCGGCTACGGTGCTGGTGCTGGTGGTCATGGCGGCCTCCCCTGATATCTGACTAGTCGTCAGATCTGGATCGAGGCTACCGATCGGCGTCCTCCGACTCAAGAGTCGGCGCCGGACCAGCGCCGTACCACCCGCTCGGTCACGGTCACCGTCGTCACCAGGGCGAGGGTGTGCGTCAGCACCGCCTCCGCGTACTCGGCCGGGGTGCCCGCCACCGCGTCGCGCGGCAGCACCACCTGGAAGCCCGCGTCCACCGCGCCGAAGGCCAGCTCCAGCAGGGCGACGTTCAGTGACACCCCGACGCAGACCAGCGTCCGCGCGCCGAGGTTGCGCAGCACCGAGGCCAGTCCGGTGTCCTGGAACGGGCCGAGCCCGTGCAGTCGCGGCAGCACCAGATCCGCCCCCAGGTCCGCCCCGATGCCCGGGTGCAGCCCGGCCGCCGCCGACCCCGGCGCGAGCGCGGCCCCCGGCTTCAGCGCGGCGACCTTCGCCGCCGCCGCGAACAGCCGGGCGTTGGCGTTCGCCCCCCGCCCGTCCGCGCGCCGCAGCGCGGTGCAGTGCAGCACCGGGACGCCCGCGCTCCGGGCCGCCGCCGACAACTCCCGGATCTGTCCGACCAGATCCGCCTTCTCGGCGACGGCGGCCAGCTCGGGGAAGACGGCGTCCGGGCCGAGCACCCCGTTCTGGCACTCGCAGGTCACCAGCGCGGTGTGCACGGGGTCGAGCAGTGCGTCCAGTCGTTCGTCGGCTGTCGTCACGGTGGCTCCTCCGGGTCGGTTCGGGCTCACTCCTCCGGGCGCTTGCCGCCCAGCGCATGCCTCACTAGTCTCAATCTGACGGATCGTCAGGTAAAGGGTTCGGGCAGCCGGACCTCGGAGGGAGACCTATGGACAACCCCGAGCCGGTCACTGCTGACAACCTCCCCAGGGTGGTCAGCGTGGACGACCATGTGATCGAACCCGCCCATCTCTTCGACACCTGGCTGCCCGCCAAGTACCGCGACCGGGGCCCCCGGCCGCTCCGGGCCGGCATCGGCCAACTGGCTTACGTCGCGGGGAAGTACCAGATCACCATGGACCCGGACGGTCCGCCGACCGACTGGTGGATCTACGAGGACCTGAAGTTCCCGTACAAGCGCAACATCGCCGCCGTCGGCTTCGACCGCGACGAGATGACCCTCGAAGGCATCACCCGCGAGGAGATGCGGCGTGGCTGCTGGGACCCCAAGGCCCGCCTCGACGACATGGACAACAACCACGTCGAGGCCTCGCTCTGCTTCCCCACCTTCCCCCGCTTCTGCGGCCAGACCTTCGCCGAGGCGCACGACAAGGAGGTGGCGCTGGCCTGCGTCCGCGCCTACAACGACTGGATGGTGGAGGAGTGGTGCGGCGACAGCGGCGGCCGGCTGATCCCGCTCTGCCTGATCCCGCTCTGGGACGTCGACCTGGCCGTCGCCGAGATCAAGCGGAACGCGGCACGGGGGGTACGGGCGGTCTGCTTCAGCGAGATCCCCACCTACCTCGGGCTGCCGTCGATCCACAGCGGCTACTGGGACCCCTTCTTCGCCGTCTGCGCGGAGACCGGGACCGTCGTCTGCATGCACATCGGCTCCTCCTCGCAGATGCCGGCCGCCTCGCCCGACGCGCCGCCGGCGGTGCAGGCGACGCTGAGCTTCAACAACGCGATGGCGTCGATGACGGACTTTCTGTTCTCCGGCGTGCTGGTGAAGTTCCCGACCCTGAAACTCGCCTACAGCGAGGGCCAGATGGGCTGGATCCCGTACGCCCTGGAGCGCGCCGACGACGTCTGGCGCGAGCACCGCGCCTGGGGCGGCGTGCGGGACATCATCCCGGAGCCGCCGTCGACGTACTACTACCGCCAGATCTTCGCCTGCTTCTTCCGCGACAAGCACGGGGTCGCTTCGCTGGAACAGGTGGGGGTCGACAACGTCACCTTCGAGACCGACTACCCGCACGTCGACTCCACGTGGCCGGAGACGAAGGCGGTGGCCCTGGACCATGTGGCGGGGCTGCCGCTGGACGTGGTCTACAAGATCATGCGGGGGAACGCGATCCGGATGCTGGATCTGGATCTGGATCTGGATCTGGATCGGTAGGTGGTGGGGGTTCGGGTTACGGCTCGCGCCACGCCGGTGGGGTCGGCCTTCGCCGTAACGGCGGCCCGCGCGCCGTCTCGCGTCTCCGACGCAAAGCAGCCAACTGCGCCGAGGGGGTGCGGGGCGGGGCGCCGTTCCCGGGCGGCGGCGAGGCGGGGGCGGCTCTGGGCGGTGGCGGGCTGGCGCAGCACCACCGCCGCCCCGCAGGAAAGGGACGGCGCTCGGCCCCGCCCTGCTCCCGCGTAGTTGGCCGCTTTGCGTCGGAGACGCGAGACGGCGCAACAGCCGCTGGTACGGCGAAGGCCGACCCCACCCGCGCAGCGAAAGCTTTGACCTTGAGCCCCAGAGACGAGACCAGGAGCCGGCCGTATGGACCTACGTGACACCCCCGCCGAGGCGGCCTTTCGGCGTGGTCTGCGTGAGTGGCTGGCCAAGGCGTTGCCTGACCTGCCCCCGCCCCCCGACCCCGCCGACTGGCCCGGTCGTCGGGCCTACGACACCGCCTGGCAGCGGCGGTTGTCCGACGCCGGGTACGCCGGGGTGCACTGGCCGCGCGAGGCGGGGGGCCAGGGGGCGACGCCGGTCGAGCACCTGATCTACCTGGAGGAGACCGAGCGAGCCGGCGCCCCGTACGTGGGGGCGAACTTCGTCGGGCTGCTGCACGCCGGGCCGACCATCGCCGCCGAGGGCACGCCGGAGCAGCGGCGGCGCTGGCTGCCGCCGATCCTCAGCGGCGCGGAGGTGTGGTGCCAGGGGTTCAGCGAGCCCGGGGCCGGCTCCGACCTGGCCGCGCTGCGCACCCGGGCCGTGCGGGACGGGGACGAGTACGTCGTCAGCGGCAGCAAGCTGTGGACCTCGCACGCCCGAAGTCGCCGACTGGTGCGAGCTGCTGGTCCGCACGGACCCCGAGGCGCCCAAGCACCGGGGCATCAGCTGGCTGGTGCTGCCGATGGACGCGCCGGGGGTGACGGTCCGTCCGCTGCGGACGCTGATGGGGACAGCGGAGTTCGCCGAGCTGTTCCTGGACGAGGTGCGGATTCCGGTCGCCAACCGGGTCGGGGCGGAGAACGACGGCTGGCGGGTGACCATGGTGACCCTCTCGTTCGAGCGCGGGACCGCGTTCGCGGGCGAGGTGGTGGGCTGCCGCCGCTCGCTGGCGGCGCTGGCGCGGCTGGCGCAGGGCAACGGCGCGTGGGACGAGCCGGGGGTGCGGCGGAGCATTGGGCTGCTGGCGGCGCGGTTCGGGGCGCTGTGGCGGCTGGTGCAGTGGAACGTGTCGGAGGCCCAGGGCGGCGGGGTGCCCGGCCCGGGGGCCTCGGTGTTCAAGCTCCGCTTCTCCGAGGCGCGGCAGGAGCTGTACGACCTGGCGGCCGAGGTGCTGGGCCCGGGCGCGCTGGTCCTGGACGAGGAGGCCTCCGGCGCTGAGGGCTGGACGGCGCAGCGGCTGCAGGGCCTCTCCTACACCATCGCGGCGGGGACGTCGCAGATCCAGCGGAACATCGTGGCGCAGCGGGTGCTGGGGTTGCCGAAATCGGACAAGTAGCTTGACGAATTGCGGAGAGGGAGAGGGAGAGGGGGCGGCGGGCTGATGGACTTTCGGTTGACTCAGGATCAGGTGGAGCTGCGGGACGGGCTGCGGGCGCTGTTGGCGGGACGGTTCGGGGCGGAGCAGCTGCGCGCCGCTGCCAAAGGGCCGGCCGAAGGGCCGGTGGACGGGGTGTGGGAGGCGCTCACCGAGGCAGGGCTGTTCGCTCTGCGGCGACCGATCGCAGACGGGGGCCTCGGTCTCGGGATGGCGGAGGCGGTGCTCGCGTTCGAGGAGCTGGGACGGGCTTTGGTCCCAGGCCCGCTGGTGGCGACGGAGCTTGCGGCGGTGCACGCCGCAGAAGCCGCGGAAACCCGCACGGGCCGCGCCGGGGTGGTGCGGGTGCCTGCGTCCGTGTCCGCACCACCCCGCGGGCCGGTGCTGGTGGAGCGGCTGCCGTCGCTGAGCGTGCTGCTGGTGCTGGACGCCGAGGCCGGGGAGGTCCGGACGGTGGATCCTCGGCAGGTGACGGCCCGGCAGGTCCGGTCTCTCGACCCGCTCACCCCGCTCTGGGAGCTCACCGCCCCGCTGCCGCGCGGGGAGTTGCTGCCCGGCGTCGATCCGGAGGTGCTCTGGGCCGAGGGGACGTTGCTGACGGCCGCGCTCCAGGTCGGCCTGGCCACGCGGGCGGTGGAGTCGGCGGTGGCCTATGCCGCGCAGCGCGAGCAGTTCGGACGTCCGATCGGGGCGTTCCAGGCGGTGCAGCATCTGTGCGCGGAGATGCTGGCGCGGGTGGAGCCGGCCCGGGCCGCGGTCCGGGCCGCCGCACTGTCCGCAACCTTCCCAACCTCCCCAACCACCCCGCTGCTCGACGCCGTCGAGGTCGCCGGGGCGAAGCTGCTCGCGGACGAGGCGGCGGTGCGCGGCGCGCGGGACTGCCTTCAGGTCCACGGGGAATGGGGTTCACCTGGGAGGCTGACGTCCATCTGCTGCTCAAACGCGCCTGGCTGCTGGAGCGTATGTTCGCGGGAAGTGCCGAATGTGCTGAGAAAGTGGCATCCGGGCTGCTCAGCAGCATGGCAGAGACGTACGTCGGACACTTGTCGTAAGGGTGGTTCTGGCGGGGCGTCCGCAGGGTTCCCATGATCCGGCCACGGTTCGGTTACGCTCGCGGAGTGCGCACGCATCGGACAGCAGGGCCTGCAGTCTGCTCAGTCGCGGCACAAGCTGCGACAAAACAGAGGGCCGGGGCAGTATGCACCGTGGGGTGGTCCCCGTGTTGGAATATGCCCGAAGCGCTTGCTGGAATCGGTGCGGACGAAACATCCTGGAACAGATGCGCATGGGTGCGCTCTCTGCGCTGTCCGCGATGTCGGACAGTTCCGAAGGCGCAGCTGATCCCGCAAGTACGGGTGGTGTGAGCGGTGCAGGTGCTTCAGTTGCAGATCGCCGTCGAGGCGGACCCGGCCGAGGTCGGGCGTGCCCGGAGATGGGCCAGGTCACGTCTGTCCGGCTGCGGGTACGACCCGGAGGCCTCGTTGTCCGAGGCGCTGGTGCTGGTCGTCTCCGAGCTGGTCACCAATGCGGTGGTGCACACCGGCCACAGCGCTGTGCTGCGGCTGCAGTTCCCGGTCGGCCCCGGCGCGGAGCAGTATCCGGTGCGGGTCGAGGTCGCCGATGCCAGCGACCGGCCGCCGAAGCCGAGGCACGCGCCCGGCGAGGCGACCAACGGGCGCGGCCTGGAGCTGGTGGAGAACCTCTGCGAGCGCTGGGGCTGGTTCCCCGACGGCGGCGGCAAGCGGGTCTGGTGCGAGATCGAGCGCGAGCCGCGTGAGCAGGCCGTCCCGCTGCTGGACGAGGAGACGGCGCGGACGCTCCATCAGCTCCTCGTCGGCTGAACGGCAACCTGAGTCAGCACACAGCCAGCACCTGTCAGACGATCGCGACCGGGCCGTCCCAGGCGTCGTGGTCCACGGTGACGCTCGCGCCGCCGAAGGTCTCCTTGAAGTTCACCGCGTACTGGTGGCCCCTGCGGTGCCCGGACCACAGGCTGCTCGGCCACGGGAAGCCGGTGGTCGTGTTGGCGTTGTTGTCGTAGCGGGCGTACCAGAAAGCGTCCGGCAGGTCGGCCTTCCCGGCCGACTTCGCCGTGGCGACGGCGGCGGCGCTGGACTGGCTGAAGCCGTAGAACCCGGCCCAGTAGCCCTTGCTGTGGGCGGCCCGGTCCCAGGCCTGGACGTAGCTCAGCACGGACGCCACGCAGGACGTGTTGCTGATGTCGTACGACTCCATGTCCAGGTAGATCGCGCTCCCGGCGCGCATCCCCAGCGCGGACGCCTTGGCGGCGGCGTCGGCGCCGTCGGTGGTGCCGAGCGAGGTGGCGTTGGCGGCGCTGATCCGCTCCGGGTTGCCGCCGGTCTGGCACGGCGGCTGGGCGCCCACATAGAGCGGGATCAGCTTCCAGCCGGCCGAGCTGACCGAGTGCACCCAGGAGTTGGTGAGCTGGGGCTGCGAGCAGCCGCGGTTCTTGCCGCCGATGTAGACCGCCGCCGCGCCGTACGGGGAGCTCTTGCGCCAGGCGGTCATGGTGGCGAGCTTGGGCGCGGAGCAGGCGTCGAACGCCTTGCCGGTGAAGACGGCCGGCGCGTGCGCGGGCAGCGGGACGCTCTTCGCCGGCGTGACGGGAATCGGCACCGTGTGTTTGGCGCCGGCACTGCTGCCGGCCTGGGCACTGGCGCTGCTGGAGGAGGAGGCGGAGGCGGAGCCGCTCGCACCGGCCTGGGCCGACGCCGTCCCTGACGCCCCAGACGCTCCCGACCCCGCGGACGCCGACGCGCCGGCGGAGGCCGAGGCGTCGCCCGGGCTCTGCAGCGGATCGGCGCTGACGATCAGTCGGGCCTTGCCGGAGTCGCCTCCGCCCGAGGTCGCGGCCACGGCGACAGCCGCGCCGCCGCCGAGGAGGACCACGGCGCTGAGGGTGAGCACGCCGTAGCGGCGGCGCTGGTTGGGGCGACGGCGGTTCGACACGTGATCCTCGGGGAGTGATGGAGGCAATGGGTAAGACTGTCATGAGAGATGATCGCAGGCCGCGCCGGGATGCTGTGAACCGGGCAGGTGGCTGGGTGTGAACGGGCAGGCAGCGGCAGGCAACTGGGCGTCGATGGGGGGCTGAATGTCCGTGACACCGCCCGCTCCTGGATCCCGTTGGGGTCCGGCGGAGTTGGAGCAGGCGCTGGTCGGCATGGTGGACGTCCAGCGCACGCCCGGCGCGGTGCAGCCGTGGCGGCTGCCGTTCGCCGACGTCGAGTTGTACCACCCGCAGCTCGTGGTCCCGGCGATGTGCCCAAGCGGGGTGCGGCTGCGGCTGGTGACGGCCTCGCGACGGCTGTGGTTGGACGCGGAACCGGCGCTGCCGACGTCAATTCCAGGGACTGCGCCCGCGCCACTCTTCCCCTCGATCTGCGAACTGCTGCTGGACGGCCAGTCGTTCGCCACAGCCGAGCTGAGTCAGGACGGGGTGGGCTTCGACCACCTCCCGGGCAGAGAGAAGCAGGTCGAGCTGTGGCTGCCGACCCTCCCCGGGATCCGGCTCCGCGGTCTGCGCGCGCTGGACGGGGCGGCCCTGCTCCCGGCCCCGCCAGACCGCCGTCCGCGCTGGCTGGTGCACGGCAGCAGCATCACCCACGGGCACGGGGCCGACCCGGCGCAGACCTGGCCTGCGGTGGCGGCACGGCTGCTCGGCCGCAGTGTGACCAACCTCGGCTATGCCGGAGCCTGCCTGCTGGACCCCCTGGTGGCGCGGATGATTGCCGAGCTGCCGATCGATCACATCACCCTCAAAATCGGTATAAACGTACACAATACCGCTGGCCTGCGAGAACGTACGTTCGCACCGGTACTGCATGGATTCCTGGCAACGATCCGGTCACGGCGACCCCGCGTCCCGATAGCACTTCTCGGCCCGGTGTTCGGCGGGGAGCGCGAGAAATCGACGGTCGCCTGCCGCCGCGCGGCCGACGGAAGCGGTCTCGACGTCGAGGGGGATCTGACCCTGGAGCAGATACGAGGGATTGCCGAAGGAGTGGTGGATGTTCTGCGCAGGCGCGGTGACAGGGCTCTGACCTGGGCAGATGGCCGCGATCTCTTTTTGGACCGGCGGACGCAGGGGCGGGCGGGCTCAGCGACGGGCTGCATCCGGACCCGCCGTACCAGCGGGTGATGGGCGAGCGTTATGCCGCGGCTGCGCGGCGCACGGAGGGGCTCTGAGCGAGGCATGGGGAATGCGCCATCGCCGAGTGGATCAGTCGTCCGAAAGCGTACGCAACGAATCCGAATTCCGGGTAACCCATTGACGTGACGTGTCTGCCTGATCACGCTTGGACGCAGCGATTCGTTGCGAGGGGACGTCGAGGGCGGCCGCGGGCCTAGCCAAGCCTGCCTGTCCTTGGCGAGTGCGGATCGCATCGACGCTGGTCAGGGCCCATGCGTCGAGGCAGGGTGGCGGGTCTCCGTGTCGAGCTCGAGGCGAACACGGCGTCCCGCCACCAGGTCTTTCCGGCAGGCCGGCAGAGGCCGCCCGAAGGCTCGTGTGCGATCACGAACTCCCTTGTCGTCCGGGTGGGTTGTGGCGAGTTGTCCAGACCGGTCGGCCGAATTGACTACTACGTCGGCTACTTCGCCGACTTCGGCTACTTCACCGCGATGGGCGCCACCGGCGCGCCGACTCCGCCGGTGAACGGTTCCGGCGGGGCCGACAGCAGGAACTCGTAGACCCCGTCCTCGGCGCAGTCGGCCGCCAGTGCCTCCAGGTTCCAGTTCTGGCCCTGCAGCATCCCCATCTCCACCAGGTCCAGGGCGTGCACCGGCAGGTACAGCCCGTCCACCTCGGGCGGGAAGATCTCAAAGGTCAGCGTGTCATTGGCGACGGCCGCCACGTCCCTGGCGTGGAACCACTCCGGCGTCCGCAGCGACAGGCCGGGGACGGGAAGGCGTAGGCGTCCCGGTCGCCGCCCAGGTAGAGCTGGATCTGCCCGGTGCGCACCAGCACCACGTCCCCGGCCCGTACGGTGGTCCTGGCCAGTTCCTGGGCCGCCTCCAGGTCCTCCGGGGTCACCGGGTGGTTGCCGGGCAGCCGGGCCAGGCCCCGGGCCCGGGCGACGTCCAGCAGGACGCCCCGGCTGACCAGCGGGGGCGCCTTCTCCATGCCGCTGAAGAGCGCGCCCTCGTGCGGGGTGATGCTGGCGGCGGGGCGGTTGTTCCAGATCCGTCCGCCGTGGCTGACATGGCCGAGGCCGTCCCAGTGCGTGGCTGCCTGCAGCCCCATGGTCACCACGTCGTCGCTGGTGGCGATGGCGCCGGGGCCGAACATCTCCCAGTTCAGCGCGGTCATGGTGTGCAGCGGGTTGACCCGTCCGGGGATCAGCCCGGTCTGCACCCCGTACTGCTGCAGCGGCAGCGCCAGCGCGAAGCGGCGGCCGGTGCGGACGGTCGCGGCGGCGGCGCGGACCACCTCGGGGGTGATCAGGTTGAGCGTGCCGATCTCGTCCTCGGCGCCCCAGCGGCCCCAGTTGTTGACGCGTTTGGCGATGTCGCGGAACTCGTCGAAATCGGTGAGTGCGGGCACGGTCGGCCTCCCGGACGGGTGTGAATGAGATCTGACGGGCACTCAGGTCTGTTGCCGCACCCGTCTCGTACCTAGAATCTAACGGTCCGTCAGATTCTTGAGGAGGGCTGCGACGTGGGCGAGTTCCTGCACGGCAAAGTGATCGCGGTGACCGGCGCGGGGCGCGGCATCGGACGAGCCGTCGCGCTGGCCTGCGCCGCCGAGGGCGCCAGGGTCGTGGTCAACGACTACGGCGTGGGCATGGACGGCGCCGACCCCACCAGCGAGGTGGCCGAGGGCGTGGTCAAGGAGATCCAGGCAGCTGGGGGAGAAGGCGTAGCGGTCGCCGACGACGTGTCCACCATGGCGGCGGGCGAGCGCATCGTCCGGACCGCGGTGGAGACGTACGGCCGGCTGGACGGGGTGGTCTGCGTGGCCGGGATCCTGCGCGAGCGGATGCTCTTCAACATGACCGAGGAGGAGTGGGACCCGGTCATCGCCACCCACCTCAAGGGCACCTTCACCGTCTTCCGGGCCGCCTCCGCACTGATGCGCCGTCAGGGCAGCGGCACCCTGATCGGCTTCACCAGCGGCAACCACACCGGCAGCGTGAGCCAGCCCAACTACAGCGCGGCCAAGGGCGGCATCATCTCGCTGGTCCGCAGCGCGGCGCTGGGCCTGCACAAGTACGGGGTCACCGCCAACTGCGTGGCCCCGGTGGCCAGGACCAGGATGTCGGCCAACGTCCCGATGGAACTGACCGAGATCGGCGAGCCGGAGGACGTGGCCGCCCTGGTCGTCTATCTGCTCTCGGACCAGGCCGCCGGGATCACCGGGCAGGTCTACACCGTCGCCGGGCCGAAGATCGCGGTCTGGGCCCAGCCGCGCGAAACTGCGCGCCGTGCACGCGGAAAGTGCTACGTCGGACGGCAGCGGCCCGGTCTGGACGCCGCAGCGGATCGCCGCCGTGCTGCCGGGCTCGGTCGGCACCGACCCGATGCCGATGCTGGCCCAGCTCGACGCCATGGCGGCAGCCGCCGCCGCCAAACAGCGCCCCAACGCCTGAGGGGCGGTCGGCACCCACCATGGACTTCTCCTTCAGCGCCGAGGACGAGGCATTCCGGGCCCGGGCCCGCGGTTGGCTCACCGAGCGCCTCGCCGACGGCCGTCCCTTCGCCGATCTGCGCACCCCCGAGGGCTTCGTCCCGGACCGCCGCCGGGCCTGGGAGCGTGAGCTGGGCAGCGGCGGCTGGATCGGCCTGGGCTGGTGCGAGCACCCGCTGACCAGCCAGATCATCTGGGCCGAGGAGTACGCCAGGGCCGCTGCCCCGGCGCCCATCGGCATCGTCGGCGAGCACCTGCTCGCCCCCACCCTGCTGCGCCACGCCACCGAGGAGCAGCGCGCCCGCTTCCTGCCGGGGATCGCCGGCGGCGAGGTGATCTGGTGCCAGGGCTACAGCGAACCCGGCGCGGGCTCCGACCTCGCCGCCGTCCGCACCACCGCCGAGCGGACGGCCGACGGGGAGGCCTGGCTGATCAACGGTCAGAAGACCTGGACCTCGCTCTCGCAGTGGGCCGACTGGTGCTTCGTGCTGGCCCGCACCGAGCCCGGCTCGCAGCGGCACCACGGCCTCAGTCTGCTGCTGCTGCCGATGGACCAGCCCGGACGGATCGAGGTCCGCCCGATCCGGCAGCTGGACGGGGAGTCCGAGTTCAGCGAGGTCTTCTTCGACAACGCCCGCGCCGACGCCGCGCACGTCCTGGGCGAGGTCGGCCAGGGCTGGCGGGTGGCCATGGACCTGCTGTCCTTCGAGCGCGGGGTCGGGATGCTGGGCCGGCAGATCGGCTACACCCGGGAGCTGGACGCGGTGCTGGCCTCGGCCGCCGCCTCGGGGGCGGAGCAGGATCCGGTGCTCCGTGAACGCCTCACCCGGCAGTGGGCCGAGCTGCATGTGATGCGCTGCAACGCGCTGCGCACTCTCGGCACGGCCGAGCCCGGCACCGCCGCGGTGGCGAAGCTGGTCTGGGGCGGCTGGCACCAGCGGCTCGGCGAGCTGGCCGTCCAGGTGCTCGGCCCGGACGGGGCGCTGGCCGGCGGCGGCGCGCACGACCCGGACGGGTACCCGCTGCTCGCCGCGCAGCACAGCATGCTCTTCTCCCGCGCCGACACCATCTACGGCGGCAGCGACCAGATCCAGCGCAACCTCATCGCCGAGCGCGTCCTCGGCCTGCCCCGCGAGCAGAAGGCAGCACAATGACCACCCAGTCGCAAGAATCCGCATCGCACCGGCTGTTCGTCAACGGCGAGTGGCGCGAGGGCGGCGACGGCAGCTATCCCGTCGTCAACCCGGCCACCGAGCAGGTCGTCGGCCACGCCCCGGAGGCCTCGGCCGCCGACGTCGCGGACGCCGTCGCCGCCGCCAGGGAGGCGTTCGAGGGCTGGTCCCGCACCAGCGCGGTGGAGCGCGCGGCCGTGCTGAACCGGATCGCGGACGCGCTGCTGGCCCGTAGCGAGGAGTTCGTGCCGCTGCTCCAGGCCGAGACCGGGGCGACGATCCGGGTGGCCTCGTCGATGCAGGTCCCGGTCGCCGCCGAGCGGTTCCGTCGTTATGCCCGGGGCGCGCTCGAAGCCACCGTCAGCTCCCTGGCCCCCTACCCGGTGGCGGCCACGCCGCTGGCGGCCGGGGGGCTGACCAGCGCGGCGGCGGTGCGGCGTCCGGTGGGGGTGGTGGGCTGCATCACCTCCTACAACTTCCCGATCGTCAACCTGGCCGGCAAGCTCGCGCCCGCTCTGGCGATGGGCAACACCGTGGTCGCCAAACCGGCTCCGCAGGACCCCTTGGGGTGCCTCAAGCTGGGCGAGGTCTTCCAGGACGCGGGGGCGCCCCCCGGGATCTTCAATGTGGTCACCGGCTCCGGGGCGGCGACCGGGGCCGCGCTGGTGGCCTCGGCCGAGGTCGACATGATCAGCTTCACCGGCTCCACCACGGTCGGCCGCCGGATCGCCGCCGACGGCGGGCCCACCATGAAGCGGATGCTGATGGAGCTGGGCGGCAAGGGCGCCGGCCTTGTGCTGGAGGACGCCGATCTGCGCAGCGCCGTTGCCGCCATCGGCTCGGCCTGGTCCTTCCACTCCGGCCAGATCTGCACCGCCCCCACCCGCGCCCTGGTGCACGAGTCCCGCTACGAGGAGGTCGTCGCCGGGCTGGCCCGCTACGCCGCCGCGCTGGCGGTCGGCGATCCGCTGCTGCCGACCACCGTGGTCGGCCCGGTGATCACCGCGCTGCACCGGGACCGGGTCGAGGCCTACATCGCGGGCGCGGTCGCCGAAGGGGCCCGGCTGGTGGCCGGCGGGACCAGGAAGGAGCACGCGGCCGACAGCCAGGATCTGCCCGGCACCGGCTTCTATGTCGCGCCGACCCTGCTCGCCGACGTCACCCCGACGATGACCATCGCCAGGGAGGAGGTCTTCGGCCCGGTGGTCGTGGTGATCCCGTTCCGGGACGAGGAGGAGGCCGTCGCCATCGCCAACTCCACCGACTTCGGCCTCTACGACTATGTCTTCTCCGCCGACACCGCCCGCGCCTACGCCCTGGCCGGCCGGCTGCGCACCGGCAATGTCGGCATCAACACCGCGCAGCGCCACCCGGAGACCCCGTTCGGCGGCTTCAAGCAGAGCGGCATCGGCCGGGACGGCGGCTCGTACGGCCTGAGCGCGTACAGCGAGCTGCAGGCCCTGGTCTGGCAGTCCTGACCTTCCGTCACCTTCGTTTCTACCTAGGGATGCAGATATGAAAGGCGTCATCTTCGACGGCAAGGAAGCCCAGGTCGTCGACGACCTGGAGGTACGCGACCCGGGTGTCGGCGAGATCCTGGTCCGGATCGCGGCGGCCGGGCTGTGCCACAGCGACCTGTCCGTGATCGACGGCACCATCCCCTTCCCGGTCCCGGTGGTCCTCGGCCACGAGGGCGCGGGGACGGTCGAGGCGGTCGGCCCCGGCGTGGTCCACGTCCAGCCGGGGGACCATGTCGCCCTGTCCACCCTCGCCAACTGCGGGACCTGCGCCGAGTGCGGGCGCGGGCGGCCGACCATGTGCCGCAAGGCCATCGGCTTCCCGGGCAAGCCCTTCATCCGCAGCTCGCAGCCCGACGTCCCGCTCTACAACTTCGCCTCCACCTCGGTCTTCGCCGAACGCACGGTGGTGAAGGCGGTCCAGGCGGTCCGGATCGACCCGTCGATCCCCTTCACCTCGGCCGCCCTGATCGGCTGCGGTGTGCTGACCGGGGTCGGCGCGGCGCTGAACCGGGCCAGGGTCGGCCTCGGCGACACCGTCGCGGTGATCGGCTGCGGCGGCATCGGGCTGAACGTCATCCAGGGCGCGCGGCTGGCCGGGGCCTCCAGGATCATCGCGGTGGACGCGGTCGCCGAGAAGGAGGCGATGGCCCGGACCTTCGGCGCCACCGACTTCATCGACGCGCGGGCGGTGGACTCCACCGTGGACGCGGTGAAGGCGCTGCTGCCGGAGGGCGTCGACCACGCCTTCGAGTGCGTCGGCGCGACGGCGCTGGTGCGCCAGGCCGTCGACCTGCTCAACCGGCACGGCCAGGCCGTGCTGCTGGGAATGACCCGCCCGGAGGCGGAGGCGTCCTTCCGTCCGGCCGAGATGTTCCTGGACAAGTCCATCCTCGGCTGCCGCTACGGGTCCTCCCGGCCCCTGGTCGACATCGCCCTCTACGCGGACCTCTACCGGAGCGGCCGGCTGCTGCTGGACGAGCTGGTGACGGCCACCTACCCGATCGACGCCTTCGACGCGGCAGCGGAGGCCACGCACAGCGGCGGCGTGGCCCGGGCGGTGCTGGTGTTCTGACGCTGTCGGACAGTTGACTCTCCCTCACCCGTAGGCTCGTCCGCGTACTGGTTCGAGCAGGCAGTCAACGAGGGAGCCTCATCGTGATTCTGGTAACCGGAGCGACCGGCAATGTCGGACGCAACGTGGTGCGCGAGCTGCTGGCGGACGGACAGCAGGTGCGGGCGCTGACCCGGAACCCCGAGCAGGCCGGGCTGCCGGCCGGGGTCGAGGTGGTGCGCGGGGATCTGACCGACCCGGCCACGCTGCCGGCCGCCCTGGCCGGGGTGCGGGCGGCCTTTCTCTTTCCCACGCCCGGCGCCGCGCCCGGCTTCCTCGCGGCGGCGAAGCAGGCCTGGGTGGCGCGGGTGGTGCTGCTCTCCTCCGCGTCGGTGCAGGACGGGGTCGAGGAGCAGCCGGACGTCCTCGCGCAGTGGCACGGCGAGATCGAGCAGGCGGTCCGGGCCTCCGGTCTGGAGTGGACGATCCTGCGTCCGGGTGCCTTCGCGGTCAACGCGCTGCAGTGGGCCGGGCAGCTCAAGGGCGGCGAGGTGATCCGCGGCGCCTATGCCGAGGCGCAGATGGCGCCGATCCATGAGGCGGACATCGCCGCCGTGGCCGCGGTCGCGCTGGTGCAGGACGGCCACGCCGGTGCGGTGCACGAGCTGAGCGGGCCCCAGTCGCTGTCGCACGCCCAGCAGGCGGCCACGGTCGGCGAGGTGCTCGGCCGCCCGGTGAGCTACCAGGAGCTGCCGCCCGAGGTGGTGCGGGAGCAGATGCTGAGCTTCCACGTCCCCGAGCCGGTGATCGACGCGCTGTTCACCCAGTGGTCGGAGTCGCTCGACGGCCCGGTCGCGGTCAGCGGCGCGGTCGAGAAGCTGACCGGCCGTCCCGGCCGCACCTTCGCCGAGTGGGTCGGCGACCACCGGGCCGACTTCGCGTAGCGGTGTCCTGGTTGGCGGCCCGGTTCAGCTCGCCTCGCGGAAGGTGCGGCGGTAGGCGCTGGGGGCGACGCCCAGGGTGTCGCGCAGGTGCTGGCGCATGGACGCCGCCGTCCCGAAGCCGACCTGACGGGCGATCCGGTCCACCGTCAGATCGCTGCCCTCCAGCAGTTGCCGGGCCTGGTGCGCGCGTTGGCGGACCAGCCACTGGCCGGGGCTGAGCCCGGTCTCGTCGCGGAAGCGGCGGGTGAAGGTGCGCACGCTCATCCCGGCGTGGTCGGCCAGGTCGCGCAGCGCCAGCGGCTCGCCGAGCCGTTGCAGCGCCCAGGCCCGGGCCGGGGCGGTGCCGTCGGCGCCGGGGTCGGGGACGGGCAGGTCGATGTACTGGGCCTGCCCGCCCTCGCGCCACGGCGGGACGATGCAGCGGCGGGCGACCAGGTTGGCGATGCCGGAGCCGTGGTCCCGCCGCACGATGTGCATGCAGAGGTCCACCCCGGCGGCGACCCCGCCCGAGGTCAGCACGTCGCCGTCGTCGACGAACAGCACGTCCGGGTCCAGCCGCACCTGGGGGAACAGCCTGCGGAACTGGTCGGTGTAGCTCCAGTGCGTGGTCGCGGGCCGACCGTCCAGCAGCCCGGCCGCGGCGAGCACGAAGGCGCCGGTGCAGATGGACACCAGCCGGGTCCCGGGCCGGATCAGCGCCAGCGCGGCGCCGATCTCGGCCGGGAGGCGTCCTTCGGCCAGGGTCGGCACCAGGTTGCGGCTGGCCGGGATGACCACGGTGTCGACGTCCCCGAGCAGTTCGGGGCCGTGCTCGACGGCGATCCGGAAGTCGGCGCTGGTCTGCACCGGGGCGCCGTCCAGGGTGCAGGTCATGACCTGGTAGAGCGGGGCGTCGCCGGGGAGGTGGGCCGACTCCAGGATCCTGGAGGGGTGGCCAGCTCGAAGGCGATCACCCCGGGCAGCGCGAGGACCGCGACGCGGTGCGGTGCGGGGTGCGGACGGGGGAGTGCGGGCATGCCACTACTGTGCGCCGTGGCCCGATCCTTGCGCAAGCTGTCCTTCCGGCCACTCGCCGGAGTGTAGGAGCAGCGTAAGAATCATCGGGTGACTGAACAGCAGACTCATCCCACCTCCGTACGTGTAGCCCTTTCCGGTCCCCGAGCCCCGGGCCTGCACTACGCCTGGGTCATCGCCGCGGTCTGCCTGCTGGTGCTGGTCGGCGCGGCCGGGTTCCGGTCCACCCCGGCGCTGCTGATGGAGCCGCTGAACACCGAGTTCGGCTGGTCGCACGGGATCATCTCCTCCGCGGTCTCGCTGAACATGCTGCTCAACGGCCTGACCGCGCCGTTCGCCGCCGCGCTGATGGACCGCTTCGGGATCCGCCGGGTGGCGGCCTCCGCGCTGCTGCTGATGGCGCTGGGCAGCGGTGCCACGGTGTTCATGACCCAGTCCTGGCAGATGGTGCTCTGCTGGGGCGTCCTGGTCGGCGTCGGCAGCGGCTCGATGGCGCTGGCGTTCACCGCGACCATCACAGGGCGCTGGTTCCTGGCCCGGCGCGGGCTGGTCACCGGGGTGCTGACGGCGGCCAGCGCGGCCGGGAACCTGGTCTTCCTGCCGGTGCTGGCCTGGCTGATCAGCGACTACGGCTGGCGCAGCGCCTCGATCACGGTCGGCTGCTGCTCGCTCGCGGTGGTCCCGATCGTGCTGCTGCTGATGCGCGAGTACCCCGCCGACCTGGGGCTGCTCCCGTACGGGGCGACCGAGCCGGTGGAGCCGGCCGCCTCGGCGGCCGGTGCGTCCGGTGCGGGCAAGGGGCTGCGGGCGCTGCGGGTGCTCCGCACCGCGTCCGGGACCCGGCCGTTCTGGCTGCTGGCCGGATCCTTCGCGATCTGCGGCGCCACCACCAACGGCCTGGTCGGGACCCACTTCATCCCGGCGGCGGGCGACCACGGCATGGTGGAGACCACGGCGGCCGGACTGCTGGCGCTGGTCGGGGTGTTCGACGTGGTGGGCACGGTCTTCTCGGGCTGGCTGACCGACCGGCTGGACTCCCGCAAGCTGCTCGGCGTCTACTACCTGCTGCGCGGTGCCTCGCTGCTGTTCCTGCCCGCGCTGTTCGCCCGCACGGTGCACCCCAGCATGGTCATCTTCATCATCTTCTACGGCCTGGACTGGGTCGCCACCGTCCCGCCGACGATCGCCCTCTGCCGGCAGTGGTTCGGCGAGGACGCCCCGATCGTCTTCGGTTGGGTCTTCTGCGGCCACCAGGTGGGCGCCGCCGCGGTGGCCCTCGGCGCGGGCCTGGTCCGCGACCAGCTCGGCAGCTACGACGCCGCCTGGTACGGCGCGGGCGCCCTCTGCGTCATCGCCGCGAGCTGCGCCCTGCTGCTCCGCGCCAAGCCCCCGGCGGTGCCGCAGGCGCGGCAGCTCGCCACCGCGTGAGCCACCGCCAGCGCTACGGCGTCAGTGCACCGAAGCCGCCGCGGTAGAACAGCAGCGGCCCGGTCCCGGCCCGTTCCTCGGAGACCGAGAGGTCGCAGACCCGGCCCAGCACGATCAGGTGGTCGCCGCCGATGTGGACGGCGTGGATGGTGCAGTCGATCCAGGCCAGCGCCCCGGCGATCCGGGGCGAGCCGGTGCCGGGGGAGGGGGCCCAGTCCACGTCCGCGAACTTGTCCGCGCCGCTGGCGCTGCTGACGGCGAAGGCACGGCACAGCTCGCCCTGGTCGGCGGCCAGGACGTTGACGCAGAAGCGGCCCGCGTGCGCGATCCGGGGCCAGGAGGCCGAGGTCCGCGCGACGTTGAAGCTCACCAGCGGGGGTTCCAGGGACAGCGAGGAGAAGGACTGGCAGGCGAAGCCGGCCGGGCTGCCGCCCTCCGCCACGGCGCTGATCACGGTCACCCCGGTGCAGAAGTGGCCGAGCACGGTACGGAGCAGGCGTGGGTCGGTGACGGCGCTCGGCAGCCGCTCGTCCGGGCCCACCGCGCGCAGCGGGGGCGGGGCGAGCGGAAGGGCTGACGGTTCCGGTGCTGGTGCCGCGGTCCGCAGATAGCGGACGGCGGCCACCGCCATGCCTTCGTGGCCCATCGGTACCTCGCAGGGTGTGGGTGACACCCGGGCGTGCCGGGTCCGCCTTCCATTAAACCTGACGGTACGTCAGATCGGAAGGGAATGAGATTTCCCCTTGACGCGGATGATCAGTGCTTGCGTACTCTTGCGGCTCGGCTCTGGGGAGAGCCCAGGGAGTGGGAACCATGAACGAGCAGCTCAGGCGCTGGATTCTGATCACGGGTGCGGCTGCGGGCGCAGTCGGCCTGATGAACTCCTGGCAGATCTACGAGCTGTGGCAGATGAGCGGCTCGAACGGATACGGCGGCGGCCCGCAGTCGAACCGCTGGACACTGATGGGCGAGGGTCTGCTGTGGCCGCTGGGAGAGACCCTGGCGGTCCCGCTCCTGCTCGCGCTGACCCTGCTGATCAGCCGCTTTCTGCTGCGCGGGCGGTTCCGTGTCGTCGTCGGCGGGCTCCTGCTGGCCCTCGCCGCGCTGGGCACCAGCTGGTTCACCTTCCACGGAGCCATCGAGAGCTATTCGGGGCTGGTGTTCGGCGCCGTGAACCTGGCGAACACCACCGCCCTCGGCCTGGCCGCCGGCTGCTGGATCCTGCGGGACCGGACCCCGCGGCCGGAGCGGGACCGGATATCGCCCGAAATCCTCGGTGTCTGGGACACCCCGGGCGGGGTCCTGGAGTTCGAGTCGGACGGCGTCTTCACCCTGACCTCCGCCCACGGCCGGGGCGGCAGCGAGGGTTCGATCACCGCCGGCCTGTGGGAGCCGCTGCCCGGCACCCGTCCGCGGATCGTGCTGAAGGTCGACGCCGACACCGCCCTCGGCCACGGCTGGCAGGCCACCGTCCTGGACCTGGACACCCACCCCTACGGCGCGGTGCTCCGGGCCGGCGCCGCCCAGTACCGCCGCCGCGAGGCCGAGGCGGTCCTGGAGCACTCCACCGGCTACATCGGCGCGGTAGAGGTCCTGGAGGGCTGAGCCGCGCGCATCCTGTTGTGCGCACCGTGACGTCACCAGGTCGCTAGCGTCCCTCGAAGCTCGGCGGGCGCCGTTCGACGAAGGCACGGACCCCCTCCGGGGCGTCCGCGGTGGTCATATTGATCTCCTGTGCGGTGGCCTCGGCCGCGAACGCGGTGGCCCGGTCGGACTCCAGTGAGGCGTTGACCAGCTGCTTGGTCATGGCCAGGGCCCGGGTCGGGCCCGCGGCCAGGCGTTCGGCCCACTCCTGGGCGGTCTTCTGCAGCTCCTCGGCCGGGACCACCCGGTTGACCAGCCCCAGTCGCTCCGCCTCAGCGGCCGACAGTGCGTCGCCGAAGAACATCAACTCCTTGGCCCGCTGCGGCCCGACCAGCCGCGGCAGCAGATACGCGCCGCCCCCGTCCGGCACCAGCCCGCGCCGGACGAAGGCCTCGACGAAGCTCGCACCCTCGGCCGCCAGCACCAGGTCGCAGGCCAGCGCCAGGTGCACGCCCACTCCGGCCGCCGTGCCGTTGACGGCGGCCAGCACCGGCTTCTCGCAGTCCAGCACCGCCGCGATCATTCGCTGGACGCCGCGCTGCAGCACCCGTGCGACGTCGCCGGGGACGCGCGGGCCGGCCGGGCCGCCGCCGGACGAGCGCAGATCCGCGCCGGAGCAGAAGCCCCGCCCCGCGCCGGTCAGCACCACCGCCCGGATCCCGGGGTCGGCGGAGGCCGCGTCCAGCTCGGCGATCAGCTGCTCCCGCATCTCCGCGGTGACCGCGTTGAGGGTCTCCGGCCGGTTGAGGGTCAGCCGGAGCACGGTGCTGCTGCCGCCATCCCGTTCGACCAGCAGCGGGGCACCCGCCTGCGGGGCGCTCATTTGCACACCGCCAGGGCGTCCAGCGCCACCACGCCCTTGCCGCGCTCCAGCACCATCAGCGGGTTGATGTCCAGCTCGGCCAGGTCGTCGCCCAGTTCCATCGCCATCCGCTGCACCCGCATCACCGCCTCCACCAGCGCGTCCACATCCATCGGCGGCCCGCCCCGCACCCCCTGCAGCAGCGGCCAGCAGCGCAGCTCCCGCAGCATGGTCCGGACGTCGGGACAGGAGAACGGGGGGACCCGGACCGCCGTGTCCGCCAGCACCTCGACGAAGATGCCGCCCATGCCGACCGTCACCGTGGGGCCGAAGGTCGGGTCCTGGTTGACGCCCAGCACCATCTCCACCCCCGCCTCGACCATCTGGCACACCAGCACGCCCTCCAGCCGCGGGATCCCGGCCGCCCGGGCGTTGTCGGTCAGGATCCGGAACGCCTCCCTGACCTGGCTGGCCGAGGTCAACCCGACCTGGACCAGGCCGAGTTCGGTCTTGTGGGCCACCTCGGGCGCCGAGCCCTTCAGCACCACCGGGTAGCCGACCACCCCGGCCGCCCGCACCGCGCCGGCCGCGCTGGTGACCAGTTGCTCGCGCGGCACCCGCAGGCCGTAGGCGCGCAGCAGCTGCTTCGCGGCGACCTCGCTGAGCTGCTGCCCCGGCCGCAGCACCCGCTGCGCCTTGGCCTTCCCGGCACAGGGGGCCTGCGGCGCCTGCTCGAAAGGGCTGCGGTAGGCGGCGCTGAAGCGGTGGTGCTCCAGATACGCGGCCACCGCGCCCACGCAGTTGCCGAAGGTACGGAAGGTGGCCACCCGGGAGGAGCCGAGCAGGGTCTCCCGGTACGCGGCCTCGGTGCCGACCGGCGACCCCCAGACCACGCAGACCAGTTTGTCGGTGGTCTCGGCCACCTCCACCAGGTCCTGCGCCAGCTTGTCGCTCATCGGCGGGAAGGGGCCGGTGATCGGGCAGATCAGCACCCCCACGGCCGGGTCGGCGAGGATCGCGTCCAGGATCTTCCGGCCGCGCCAGTCGCCCACCGGGTGGCCGCCGTTGTCGATCGGGTTGGCGACGCTGAGGTACTTCGGGATCCACTGGTGCAGCTCGGCCTGCTTGGCGTCCGAGAGTTGAGGCATCGTCAGACCGGCCGCCGAGGCCAGGTCGGCGAGGTGGGCGCCGGTTCCGCCGGAGATGGAGTACACCGCCACCCCGTCCGCCTGCGGCGGCTTGGCCCGGGCCAACAGGGCTGCGGTGTCCTGGAGTTCGTCCAGGCCGTCGACCCGGATCACCCCGAACTGCCGGAAGGCCGCGTCCACCACGTCGTCCGCGCCGGTCAGTTTGCCGGTGTGGGAGGCGGCCATCCGGGCCCCCTCCCTGGTCCGGCCGACCTTGACCGCGACCACCGGGACGCCGCGCCGGGCGGCGTGGTCGGCGGCGAGGAGGAAGGCGCGGCCGTCCTTGAGGCCCTCGATATAGGCGGCGATGGCCCCGACCTCGGGCTGGTCGGCGAACCAGCGGACGAAGTCGGCCACTTCGAGGTCGGCCTCGTTGCCGGTGGGGGCCCAGTGGCTGAGCCTGATGCCGATCTGCTGGAGCGAGAACAGCGGGCGGCCCTGGTGGCCGCTCTGGGTGATCAGGGCGATGGCGGGTCCGGTCAGGTCCTCGCGGAAGCGCTCGAAGGCGTTGAGGTTGGTGTTCGGCCCGAGCAGCCGCAGTCCGGTCGGGGCCTCGGCGATCAGTTGGGCCAGCCGCTGCTGGGCCGCCGCGCCGTCCGCGCCGGTCTCGGCGAAGCCCGAGGCGAAGGCCACCGCGAACTTCACCTTGGCCTCGATCAGCTGCGGGATCACCGGCTCGGGGTCGCTCAGCAGGATCACCGCGAGGTCGATCGACTCCCCGCCGGGGACCGGCACCGAGGCCAGGTCGGGGTAGCAGGGCTCCCCGTCCACCTCTGCCCGGCCGGGGTTCACCGGGTACATCCGCGCCCCGACCCTGGCCGCCCAGGCGGCCAGTTGGCGGGTGATCCCGGTGTTGGGCCGCCCCGGTGTGTCGGAGGCGCCGATCACCGCCACGGTCGCGGGGCGGAAGAAGGCGTCGAGGTCCACCGGGCGGCCGTGCACCGGCCGTCCGCTGACATCGGTCTCGTCCCCCGCGTCCAGCATGGCGAGCCTCCTTCATTAAATCTGACGTTCCATCAGATTACTGGCCGGAAGCTTGTGCTGGAAGAGGGCGGAGACCGTCCCGCCCCTTGCGCCAGGCTCCGCGCATACGCTGAACTGACGGAACGTCAGAAAAACTCCGACCGCCACCAGGGAGTCCGTCCATGCAGGTCGTCCACACCTACGGGCTCAGCGCCGCCCACTGGCTCGCCCTGCTGCGCATCGGCCTCGGCCTGTGGTGGCTGGAGAGCTGGCGGCACAAGGACAAGAAGGGCTGGCTGCAGCGCGGCACCGGCATCGACTGGGCCAAGGGCGTGGCGGCCGGCCACCGCTGGCCCTTCGTCGGCCGTTCCTTCGACCGGATCGTCGCGCCCCGGCCCAAGCCGATGGCTTATGTGGTGGTCTTCGCCGAACTCGCCCTCGGCCTCGGCCTGACGGTGGGGCTGCTCACCCCGATCGCCCTGGCCGCCGGGCTGCTGCTGAACCTGCTCTACCTGGTGCTGATGATCCACGACTGGGCCGAGCAGGGGCAGAACCTGATGATGGCGATGATCTCCCTGGTCGCGCTGCTGGCGATGAGCTGGCAGGCCTGGTCGCTGGACGCGGTCTTCCATCTCTTCGGCGCCTGAGAGTGCCCCCTGCCCATGACCGTCACTTCTTCGGCGCCTGAGGGAGCCCCTGCCATGACCGTTGTCGACCGCCCCGAGCCCGACGCCTTCACCCGCCCCTACTGGGAGGCCGCCGCCCAGGGCCGGCTGCTGCTGCGCCGCTGCGGCGGCTGCGGCCGTGCGCACCACTACCCGCGCGAGTTCTGCCCGTACTGCTGGAGCGAGGACGTCGGCTGGGAGCAGGCGTCCGGCGAGGCCGTCCTCTATACCTGGTCCGTGGTGCACGCCAACGACCTGCCGCCGTTCCGGGACCGGCTGCCCTATGTCGCGGCCGTGGTCGACCTCGCCGAGGGGCCCCGGATGATGACGGCGGTCGTGGACTGCGACCCCCTGACGCTCTGTGTCGGCCAGAGGTTGCATGTGACCTTGCCCACAGAGGTTTACGCAGCTGAGGCCGGCTCAGGGCCGGTCGCCGCGCCCGTCTTCCGTCCGGCTGACCGTTGATGATCGCCGGTCGCCCCGGGCCGGGCATGGGGCAGGAGGGTGCTGCGGGAGTGTGAGGGCATGGTGATGACGGCGCTCCGGTTCCTGTGTCGGGTCACCCGATGGGGGTACCGTGACGCTGGAAATGGTTGCGCCGACTGAGGTGCGACCGGCCCGTGACAAGGAGTGACCGGAACGCCACCAGCCCCGCCCTGCTGACCGCAGCCACCCCACCGGACGCGCCCCCCACCCTGCGAGGAACGAACCGTACATGTCGAGTCACCCCAACCCTTCCGGTCAACCCAGCTCCGCCGACGGATACAGCTCCGGTGAGGGCGGGTACGGGTACGACGGGGCCGGCTACGGCGGGTACGGGGCCGGCTACGACGGGTACGGGCAGGGCGAGCCGTACGGCGTTCCGTACCAGCCCGCGGCACCGACCAACGGTGGTTACGGATCCGGCTACGGGCAGGCAGGCTTGGGGCAGCCGAACTTGGGGCAGGCGGGGTACTACCCGGCTCCTGAGCCCGACCCCTCCTACGCGGAGCAGACCGGCTACGCCCAGCAGCCGTACGGCCAGTACCAGCCGCAGCAGCAGCCCTACGGGCAGTACACGCCGCCGGCCGACCACATGGGCTACACCGACTACACCGACGACCTCGACCCGGTCTACGCCGAGGCCCCGCCGCCGCTGCGCCCGCACCCGCCTCGCTGTCCGCGGAGCGTCCCGGCGGCCCCGCCGCCCGTCCCGAGGCCCGTGTCGGCTCCCGCGCGGTGTCCCGCACCGGCACCAGGACCCAGGTCCGCGCCGCCGCGAAGGCCCGTGCGCGGCGCAAGCGCCGGGTGCGCAACGGCTTCCTCGGCGTGGGCTCGGTCGCCGCCGTGGCGGTCATCGCCGTGGCCGGCTTCCTGCACCCCGAGCCGACCAGGGCCGCCGCCAACGCCGCCGCGTCCCCCACCGTCGACAGCGGGCGCAGCAGCAGCGCCCCCGCCGACGCCTCGCGCTCGGTCACCCGGCCCACCCCGACCACCGCGCTCAAGCAGCTCCCCGGCCTCGGCGCCTCCTTCCGCGCCAAGGTCCCGGCCAATGCGCAGCAGGTGCTGCTGGTCACCGGCACCGGCAAGAACGCCAACACCTCCACCGCCGTGCTGTACACCCGTACCGCCGACGGCAGCTGGCTGCCCGGCACGTCCTGGGCCGCGCACAACGCCAAGGACGGCTGGACCGCCGACCACATGGCCGGTGACCTGCACAGCCCGATCGGCGTCTACAGCCTCACCGACGCGGGCGGCCTCGATGCCAACCCCGGTACCAAGCTGCCGTATCTGCACTCCTCCGCGTTCAAGGCGCTGGGGACGGGCTTCGAGGGCGAGTCGCTCGCCGACGCCTTCGACTACGTGGTGGCCATCAACTACAACCACGACCCCGGCACCAGCCCGCTCTCCGCGGACCGCCCGATGGGCGCCTCGCGCGGCGGCGGCATCTGGATCCACGTGGACCACGGCGGCCCGACGCACGGCTGCATCAGCCTCTCCAAGGCGAACATGGCCATACTGCTCAGGGATCTCGACCCGTCGAAGCACCCGGTCATAGTCATGGGCGACGCGGCCTCGCTGCGCGCCTGACCTGCGGAGACACCGGGTCCGACCGGGGCTGTCTCATCAAACTCAGTACTGGCCCTTGCCCTGTGGGGGCCAGCCCCCACAGGGGAGTTGTCCGAGCCCTACAGCTACATCGCCCGGATACTGTCCCTGGCAGCCTCCGGTGACCCACGGGTAACCGGCTTGAGTGGAGACATGACTGGTTCCCGCATCGTCGCGCTCGGCCACTACCAGCCGCCGAAGGTCCTCACCAACGACGACCTCGCCAAGCTGGTGGACACCGACGACGAGTGGATCCGCAGCCGCGTCGGCATCCGTACCCGGCACATCGCCGAGGACGAGACCGTCGCCGACCTCGCCTTCCGCGCCGCCGAGAAGGCCCTCGCCACCAGTGGTTTCGACGCGTCCACGATCGACCTGGTGGTGGTCGCCACCTGCTCCGCGATCGACCGCAGCCCCTACACCGCGGCCCAGGTCGCGGGCCGGCTGGGGATCGCCACCCCGGCCGCGTACGACATCAACACGGTCTGCTCCGGCTTCTCCTACGCGCTGGCCACCGCCGACCACGCGATCCGCGCGGGCGCGTCCACGCGGGCGCTGGTCATCGGCGCTGAGAAGATGTCCGACACCCTCGACTGGACCGACCGCACCACCTGCGTGATCTTCGGCGACGGCGCGGGCGCGGCGGTGATCGAGGCCTCGGCGGAGGCGGGCATCGGCCCGGTGGTCTGGGGCACCGACACCACCAAGAGCGACGCCGTCCGCATCGACGGCTGGGATCCGACGATCACCCAGCAGGGCCAGTCCGTCTTCCGCTGGGCCACCACCCAGATCGCCCCGCTGGCGCGGCAGGCCTGTGAGAAGGCCGGGATCACCACGGCCGAGCTGGAGGGCTTCGTCCCGCACCAGGCGAACCTGCGGATCATCGACGCCATCGCCGCCAAGATCGGTGCCCCGAACGCGGTCGTCGCCCGCGACGTCATCGACTCAGGCAACACCTCGGCGGCGTCCATCCCGCTGGCCCTCTCCAAGCTCGTCGAACGCGGCGAGCTGCGCTCGGGCGCCCCGGTGCTGCTCCTCGGCTTCGGCGGCGGCCTCGCCTACGCCGGCCAGGTCGTCCGCTGCCCGTAGCGGACAGAGGAGAGCGGGGGAGCCTGCACCGACAGTTCACGGGGCGAGGTCATGACGAGTGGAGTGATCGTCCCACTCCCACAGCTCATCCGAGAGTGAGAGCTACGCCGAGGACAGCGCCTCCGAGCTCAGCTGCTACCAGGCACTCAGGCACATGAGATCATCGCCGCCATGTTCGCAACGAAACGCAGGCAGCAGGCCATATCGGGCGTCGAAGCCCACGTCCGCCATTTCTTTGCGGGCCACACGATCGAGGCCCACGACTACGAACTCGGCCCCGGACGGCGCGACGCAGTTCCAGGACTCCGCATCATCGTGGCCGGTCCAGGCCCCCGGACTGATAGCTGGGCCTACGTCACCGCTGGTTGCTGGTCAGCGGTGGAAAGGAACGGCCACGGCCTGGAGTTCGTCCTGACGTCCCCAGGCGGCGATGAGAGCTTTGTCGATCTCGCCGCAAAGATCGCCTACTACCACGCAGGCCACCACCTTGATCTTGAGCACAGCATGCCGATCGGCGAGCCCTGGGTTCCCGGATCCACTTGCGACCACCTGCTGGTCAGCCTTCCCTACCTGCATGGCCCCGACCTGGAGCAGTGTCCACTGCCCGACGGCCACGCCCGTATTCTCTGGACGCTGCCGGTGACGGCCGCCGAGATCACGTTCCGTCGCGAGCACGGTCACGAAGCGCTGGAACAACTCTTCGACGAGCACGAGATCATTCCGACTGACCCGATGCGCGCTTCAGTCGTCTGACCTGTGGGTCTCTACGATTGCAGGGATTGATACTTACTCAGACGTATCCGTGGGTGAGTGCAAGCCACGCAGTTGGGTCAGACCTTCTTGACCACAATATGGGGTGGAAGCAGCTTCTCCAGGTCGTCCACGTCGGAGGTGAAGACGGTGACTTGGCCGCGTTGCGAGATTGCGACGACGGCGAGCATGGCGGCGATGGCGTATTTGTGGCCGTGCAGTTTCGTATCGGCCAGCAGCCTGCGGGCCCGTCGTGCTTCCTCCTTGCCGAGATCGGCCACCTTGACCCGGGAGAGCACCCAGTCCCATCGCTGCTCGGTTGTCCTGCCGTCGTACGCCTCGACCAGTGTCATGGGGGAGGTGATGACGTCGGCTTCTCCGCGTGCGGCGATGTCGAGCCAGCCGATCATCGTGCGGTCCCCGCGGACGGCTAGCGACAGCGCCTCGCAGTCCAGCACGAAGACACGGAGCGGCTTCGCCTGGTGGTCGCGCTTCGGCGTCATGCGGCCTCGCCGGCGCGCTTGGCAGTGGCCGCCTGACGGCGCGCGTGCTCGGCATCAAGATCGTCCAGCGCGTCGTAGGAAGCCGAGCGCTCGGAGTCGGTGACCGGCCCATGCTCCTCTTCGAGCCACTGCACGAGCTCCAGGAGCCGGTCCCGGTCACGCTTCGCGCGCAGCGCCTCAGTGACATAGGCGGAGATGCCCCGCTCGTCCGCCTCTGTGCGGATCTCGTCGAGGAGATCCTCGGGGATGGTTACTGTGACCTTCTTAGATGCCATATAGGCAACCATACTCGCCGTATATGTGGCCTGCCATGGGAATCGGCTGGGTGTTCTCGGCCTTCCAGAGAGCCGCATTCGGATGGCGTCGAGGGGGGAAGCCGTGTGGCACATCGCAGTCGCCGTGAGCGCCGCGATTCTTGCCGCTGCTCTTGCGCCCTGCTCACCAGCGGACTGCTGACTCCCGCCGGGGCCCAGTGCCCTGGAGGAAAGCGACGTCGGCCAGCACGCCTAACGCGAGCTGGGGCGCCATCGAGCACCAGGTCGCTGCCCAGCGCCCATCGTGCACCTCGCTGCCCACAACGTTCAGTGCCGCCGCTCGCTGCCGACTTCACCGGACCATCCGTGGTCAAGAACCTGCTCGGCGGTTGAGGCCAGGGCTGGCGTCGCCTGTTGGGGCCGGCCCAAAGCCTGTTCCAGCGAGGGGCGACGGCGGACCACCCGGTCGTGGCTCAGGCCGCCTGCGTGGCCTCCGCGTCGGCGTCGGCATGGGCGTCGGCGTCGGCCTCGGCTGCCGACTGGACCGCTGCGGCGGCTGAGCCTGCGGCCAGGACCCGCCGTGAGGCGAGCAGCAGCAAAGCTCCTGCCGCGATTCCGCCGACCGCTACGGCCGCTGCTCCGCGCAGCGAGTGCGAGACCACGACGCCGGAGACGGCGGAGCCCAGGGCGTTGCCGGTGGCGAAGAGGGTGACCAGCCAGGCGAAGGCCTCGGTGGTGGTGCCCGTCGGGGCCAGCTCGGCGATCAGGACGAACGCGGCGGCCAGCAACGGGGCCAGGCCCAGGCCGGAGACGAACGCGGCCACGCCCATCGCGCCGGGTCCTGGCACCAGCAGCAGCGGCAGATAGCAGAGCGCCATCGCCCCGGCCAGGGCCCAGGTCCGGGTGGCGGTCGGGGCGGTCCACCGGATCGCCCCGTAGCCGAGGGCGCCGAGCAGCCCGGCCAGCGCAGCCAGCGCGAGCAGCGCGCCCGCTCCGCCGGGGATGCCGGGGTGGGACTGGGCGTAGGCGACGAAGAGGATGTTCTGCGCGCCGACGGACCAGCCGGTCCCGGCGAAGGCGAGCAGGAGCAGGACCAGCCCGGGGGAGCGCAGCGGACCGAGCCAGCCGCTGCTGCCCTTGCTGCCGCTGCCCTTGCCGTCGCTGCCTGTTGACGGTCCGTCAGGAGCGACGCGCACCGGCGCCCGCCAGGCGCGGGCCGGGGCCGCGGTGGCGACGGCGAGGGTGCCGACCAGGCCGAGGCCCGCGGCGAGCCACAGCGCGGCGGACGGGCTGCCGACCGCGGCGACTCCGGCCACTAGCAGCGGCCCCGCCACGTACAGCACCTGCTGGGACGCGGAGTCCAGCGCGTACGCGGTCTCCAGCGCGGCGGGGGCGACGATGTCGGGCCAGAGCGAGCGCAGGCACGGTTCCAGCGGCGGCATGGCCAGCCCGGCCAGCGCCGCGCCGGCCATCGCGGCGGCGGGGTCGCGCGGGTCGACGGCCAGGATCGCGTAGCCGCAGGCGGCGACGGCGGCGGAGGCGAGCAGCACCCGCGGCTGGCCGACCCGGTCCACGGCCCGGCCGAGCACCGGGCCGCCGATCGCTGCGGCGACCGCGTAGGCGGCGGTGGTCAACCCGATCTGGGTGTACGCCGCACCCGCCGCGTGCAGCGAGAGCGCGACGGCGACGACGGTCATCCCGGCGGGCAGGCGGCCGACCAGAGTGCCGAGCAGCAGACGCGCGACCTGGGGGCTGCGCAGGACGGTGAGGTAGCCCACGAAGGCCGGTCTCCTCGGGTGGCAGGGAGCGGGGGACTCTTCAAGTTATACGTATAACTGACCGATGGCAAAACCCCCGCCCGTGATCACGACCGGTGCCTCGTGGCTCAGTGCTGGATCAGGCCGCCGATGGCGACGGGAGGGACGTGGCCGGTGGCTGGAGCGGTCCGCGCCAGGGCGAGGCCGATGTCGACCAGCGATGACCGGCGCAGGCAGGCGGCGTCGGGGATCGGAGTCCAGATCGACTCGGCGATTTCGCCGTTGGGCTCAGGCCGGAGTCGGCCCCCGGTGATGCGGACCCGGTAGAAGATCCCGACATTCTGATGCTCAACTCCCGTACGCGCGACGGCCGAGGGGATCACCCTTGAGTCCACGCCCAGTAGGCGTTCGACCGTCGCGTCGTATCCGGTTTCCTCGGCAACCTCCCGGATCACGGCATCGAACGGATCCTCCGCGTGCTCGACCCTGCCGCCCGGAAGAGTCCAGTTGCTTTCGCCCTTCGGTGACACATGGCGCGAGAGCAGCACTCGCCCGCCCTCAATGCACACGGCGTACGCCGCCAGCCGGAAACTCATCCCCATGACCCCCTCCCGCCCTGAGCACAGCATCCGCCAAACCTGTCTCTCCTTCCGTTTGGGACGTTCTGATCGCTGCGGTTGTCACTTTTTGGTCGCCCTCCTTGGTGGCATGGCTCGAAGTGGGGCGCACAGGGCCGGTTCTTGACGGCGTACGCCCAGGGGCGCGTGGGGGAGGCCGTGCAACCTTGTTGCCCCCTGCCCCGTCGAGCAGGATCGCGGGTGCCAGAACTTCGGCGGTGTACGTATCTGCTCCCCGGAGGACTTCCATGTCTGATCCGCTCGTCCAGATTCAGATCAACGGCGCGAACCTCGCCATCATCAACCAGCCCGGACGGCTCGCTCGTCCTCACCGACCAGGCCAGCGGTCTGGTGCTCAGCGACGCCAACACCACCGCCGGTGCAGGCTTGGACCGGCCGTCGTCGGCGGTGATCGCCCCGGACGGCTCCGGGCTCCCGGTCACCTCCTGGAACCTCGTCGGGTACTCCGACGGCGACGGCGACGACGCCACCGCCCGGCGTGACTCCGACCACCGCACCTCACCTACGCTGCGTTGTCACATCAAAGCATTGCTTTGAGATTCCCAAAGTAAGAATGCTAGGGTCGTTCTCATGTTCGCCCCGACCACGCACCCGCAGCACGTCCTGAGCCCCCGGCTCACGGCGCTGACGTCTGCTGCTGCCTGCGTGTGTTGTCGGCAGGCGGTGCGCACCTCCCCCCGGTCCGTCTGACCGCAGCGCGCTGCCCATCGCCCCACGCCGCCCCGCCCTTCGGCCGTCCGTCCCCCTGTTCTGTCCGGGACGTGACCCGGCCCCGCACTGGAGCCATCCCACCCATGAACTCCCGCACGCCCTCCTCTCCCACGCCTTCGCAGCCCGCGCCGCCGCCGTCCTCCGGACCCTCCTCCTTCGGCTCCCTGCTCGGATCGTCCGCCGCGTCCTTCTTCCGCCGGATCCGGCGGACCCCCTTCTGGGCGCAGATCCTGCTCGGACTGGTCCTCGGGGTCGCCCTCGGCTTCGTCGCCCGTGAAGCCGAGGTCGGTTGGCTCACCACCACGCTCACCCAGATCGGCACGATCTTCGTCCAGCTGCTGAAGCTGGCGGTCCCGCCGCTGGTGTTCACCGCGATCGTGGTCAGCATCGCCAACCTGCGGAACGTCAACAACGCCGCACGGCTGGCCGCCCGCACCCTGCTCTGGTTCGCGATCACCTCGCTGATCGCGGTCAGCATCGGCCTGCTGATCGGCGTGCTCACCAACCCCGGCCACGGCACCGGACTGACCCCGCACGACGGCTCCAAGCTGACCGACGTCACCGCGTCCTGGACCGACTTCCTCACCGGGCTGATCCCGACCAACATCGTGGACTCCTTCGTCCAGATGAACGTCCTCCAGATCGTGTTCCTCGGCATCGTCTTCGGCATCGCGCTGCTGAAGGTCGGCGAGGCCAAGGGCGCGCCGTTCCTGAAGCTCACCCAGTCCGTGCTGGACCTGGTGCAGACCGCGCTGTGGTGGGTCATCCGGCTCGCCCCGCTCGGCACCCTCGGCCTGATCGGCAAGTCCGTCGCGCTGTACGGCTGGAGCCTGCTCAGCCCGCTCGCCACCTTCACCGCGGACGTGTACGTCGGCTGCGCCATCGTGCTGTTCGGGGTCTACTCGCTGCTGCTGCGCTTCGTCGCCAAGGTCAACCCGCTGGACTTCTTCCGGGGCGCCTGGCCCGCGATCCAGCTCGCCTTCGTCTCCCGCTCCTCGGTCGGCACCATGCCGGTCACCCAGCGCGTCACCACCCGGCTGGGCGTCCCGCGCGAGTACGCGGCCTTCGCCGTCCCGTTCGGCGCCACCACCAAGATGGACGGCTGCGCCGCGATCTACCCGTCGCTGGCGGCGATCTTCGTGGCCCAGGTCTACGGCATCCACCTCGGCATCGCCGACTACCTGCTGATCGCCTTCGTCTCGGTGATCGGCTCCGCCGCGACGGCCGGACTCACCGGCGCCATCGTGATGCTGACCCTGACGCTGTCCACGCTGGGCCTGCCGCTCGAAGGCGTCGGCCTGCTGATCGCCATCGACCCGATCCTCGACATGATGCGCACCGCCACCAACGTGGCCGGCCAGGCCGTCGTCCCGATCCTGGTCGCCGCCCGTGAGGGCATCCTCGACCGCGAGGCCTTCGCGGCCCCCAAGCCCGACTTCAACCTCGCCGAGGCGGACGTGGAGCTGGAAGCCGCCGAGGCTGCCGACGCCGAGGCCCGGCCGCTGGTCACCGCCTGATCCAACAAACGTCATGGCCCCGACTTCTACGATGAGGTCGGGGCCATGGCACCTGTTCGGGCTGCAGTCGGAGGAGAAGCAGATGAAGTACGTCAGTCTCGACGCCAGGGTCGGAGCGTTGACTGGCGTTATCAGCGCGTTGGGCTATCTCGCGCGCCTGCCTGCCCTGGCTGAGGAACTGCCCTGGGGAGCGCGGGCGTTCGCCACCGACACCGGGCACTACGACTTCCACGGACAGCGGTGCATGACCTGAATGCGTCCTGGATCTCAGCCGACTGCTCGGGATGACTCGCTCCGCTCGGTGACTGGTCGCTTCCTGGGCACCGGTCAGCGCAGGGCGAGCCATTGTTGGAGTTCGATCAGGTTGCCCTCGGGGTCCTGCAGGTGGGCCACGCGGATGCGGTCGCCCATGGGGGCCGGCGGTTGGGCGAACTGGGTTCCGCGGGCGGTGAGTTCGGCGTGGGTGGCGTCGAGGTCGTCGACGCGGAGGACGATCAGGGCGCGGTAGCCGGTCGGGGGTGCTGCCAACTGGTCCAGGACCTGTGCCATCGTCGCGCGGTCCTGCAGGGCGATGGCGGCGTGGCCGGTGTCGGGGGTGAACTTGGCGTACGGGCCGTCCTCCGCATCGAACTGCGGCTTGAGGCCGAGGACGTCGCGGTAGAAGCGGTAGACGGCCGGGAAGTCGGACACCAGGAGGCGTATCTGGCCTCGGTGATTCACGAGCCCTTGGCGTGTGGTGACTGAGCGTCACCTGGATGCAGAGACGGTGCCCCTACCTGCAATGATGCGAGTTATCTAGAAACGTATCGTCGCGAGGTGGGGCACCGAATCCGTGGGGAAGAATACTGGACGTCTGACCGATCTGGCCATGTCGGCTGACAGGAGGCGGCAGGTCGGGCATGCGGGTGGGGTGCATCTGCAGGTGCTGGCCGAGCGGGCGGGGCTGGCAGGGGCGCTGACGCAGGCGATGCGGCGCCCGGGTTTCCGGCCGGGGCACGAGCGGGGGCGGGTGCTGGTGGACCTGGCCTGCGCGATCGTGCTGGGGGCGGTGGCGATCGGCGACATCGCGGTGCTGGAGCATCAGCGCGAGGTGATGGCGGGCGGCCCGGCGGTGGCGTCGCCGCCCACGGTGTGGCGGGTCCTGGACGAGGTTGGCGAGCTGCAGGTGCGCCGGGTCGCCCGGGCCCGGGCGACGGTGCGCCGGCAGGTGTGGTCCTGGCTGGAGAACCGGCCGCAGGGGTTCCCGTGGATCGTGGTGGACGGTGCGGCGCTGACCGGTTGGACGGTGATCGACTCCGATGCCACGCCGGTGGCCTGCGCCTCGGAGAAGGAGGGCGCGGCCGGGACGTACAAGAAGGGCGTCTACGGCCTGTGCCCCATGATCGCTTTCTGTGACAACACCGGGGAGATGCTCGCGCAGGAGCTGCGTCCCGGCGACGCGGGCTGCAACAGCGCCGAGGACAACATCGCCTGCTTCGCCGCCGCGGTCGAGCAGCTGCCCGCCGCCTACCGCCGCAAGATCTTGTTCCGGATCGACGGGGCCGGGTTCTCCCACGGGCTCCTGACGTGGATCGCGAAGGCCGGTGGCCGTCGCCACCCCTCCTTCACCTGGCAGTACTCGACCGGCTGGGCGTTCACCGACCGTGAGATGACGGCCGTGACGGCGCTGGACGAACTGGAGAAGCAGGAGCGCAAGCAGGGCCGTTCGGTGTGGCAGGCCGCCCTCGACGCCGACGGTGCCGCGCGTGAGGACGCGCAGGTCGCCGACATCACCGGACTGCTCGGCGACCTCTCGCTCTGGCCGCCCGGGCACCGGGTGATCGTGCGCCGCGAACCGCTGCACCCGCGCTACGTCAAGGACGCCTCACCCTACGAGCTCGAACACGGCATGCGGCTGCAGACGTTCGCGACCAACACTCCCGACCGTCAGGCCTCATGGCTCGATGCCCGCCACAGGACTCACGCCCGGGTCGAGGCGAAGATCCGCGACAGCAAGGACGCGGGCCTGAACCGGTTCCCCTCGCGCCACATGAAGGTCAACCAGGCGTGGCTGCTGGCCACCGCGCTGGCCTGCGACCTCCGCAACTGGCTCCAACTCCTCGGCTGTGAGGGCGAGATGGCCAAAGCCACCCCAAAGACCCTGCGCTTCCGCTTCCTGCACGTGCCCGCCGTGATCGTGCGCGGCCAGCGCAAACGCACCCTCAAGATCCCCAGAACCTGGCCCTGGGCGAACGCGGTCGTCCAGGCCTTCCGCCGCCTCATGGCCCTGCCCTACCCAACCTGACCTGGGCAAACCGCCCAGCAGAGCATCGAGAGGAGGCCGACCCGCAGTCCCCGGGCCCGTGGAACCCGGCGCCACCGACGCGACAGTCGACGCGCAGCCCTACCCGGCGACAGGGCTGTTGCAAGGTCGGATTTCATGGGTGAACGTGCAGGTCAGTAGGGATGCCGAAGAGTTCGAGCGGGGCTGTGTGGGGCGCGAGGGCCATGGCTCGACGTGCATCGGCGATGGAACTCCCGCTCCTGCGGAGGAAGTTCATGGCGACTGACCTCAAGGTGGCCATGTTCTGGGCTCCGTGGCGGGTGCGGATGCGGGAGGCGTCCTCGCCGAAGGCAACATCACGAACGTAATGGATCTTGTTCTCCACTCCCCAGTGGCCGCGGACGTAAGCCCCGATCATCTGCGGGTCGGCCTGCGCCGACGACAGGTCCGTGATCACGTACACCGTCTCCCGCGAACGCTTCCCGGTCTTGCTGTCGGTGCGGTGCCGAGTCAGCCGGGCCACCTGTCGCAGGTGCGGAAAGTCGAGATCGTTCCAGGTCACGGCCTGGATGATGCGGGTCTCCACCCGGCCGTGCGCTCGGACCGTGGACCGGGAGGACGTGCTGACCCGTTCCCAGGGCACCGCCCGGCACGCCGTCCACAGCTCGGGCTGGTTGCGCTTGACCGTGAAAACGTAGTGTGCACCGAACTCCTCGACCAGCACCCGGGCATGGTCACGCTGCGTATGCAGAGCATCCGCCGTCACCACCGCCCCCGCCAGGTCCAGCACCGACAGCAGCGCCGCGAACCCGGTGATCTCGTTCGTCTTGTCGGGAACCCGCTGCTGCGCGACCAGTGTGCCGTCCTGCACTATCGCCCCGAGTACCGTCACCGCCTGCCCGGCCTGGTCCCGCGAGCCCCGCAGACATTTGCCGTCCACCGCCACCTCCCGCGCCTGGACCGCAAAGGCTCGCAGCAGCCCCTCCAGCCCGCCGGGCATCACAGCACCGACTACCCGGCGGATTGTGGACGCACTCGGCGCCCTGACCAGCCCGAAGACCCCGCAGCGGCGCAATCCGAGCCGCTCCAGCGTGGACGCCGGCGCCGCGGCCGCCCACTGCCCCATCGCCCGGAACGACTCGAACCGGCACGACAGCGCGCACAGCGCGACCAGCAGCACCGCACCGAGCGGATACTGCCGCCCACGCGGATCACGCGGGTCACGCAAGCCGTTGACCAGCGCGAACACCGTGGCACCAGGCGACACGCTCCCCGCGCCCCATGGAAGCCGACTGGACATGGCAGACTCAGGAATCACCGAAGCTCCGTTGTTTGTCGAGGACTTGTGAGGTCATCGACCACAACGGAGCTTCGTCTATCCCGGACACGGCACGCTGACCAGCGAGTTCACAAGATTACCCGACCTTGCAACAGCCCTGTACCCGGCGAAGCCCGCCAGGCAGAGCAAAAGCGACAACCCGGGCACACGATCAACGGGCCGCTGCGGTGAAAGATTCAGGCTGGGTGAGCTCCATGCCTCCTTTCTAGTCGATCTCCGGCGACATTTTCGGGGTGATCGCGCATTGCCTGACTGCGGGCGGCCTGCGGCTGGACTTCGGCCTGACTGCGGGCGGAGTCCGGCACCGTGACCGGGTCGAGCCCGCGCGGGTGGCCAGCGCCGCTGCGGGGCCGGAACGTTGACACGCTGGTGACAAGCGGCAGATACTGCGAGCCAGGCAATCCACGTTGCCTTTCTTGAAGGGATTGTGCGCAGATTCTTCACGTCGGGGGGATGTGAATCTTCGGAATCTGCCACCGAATGCTGGCAATTGTCAGAACCGCCTCGGTGGCAGGCCGATTCCGGTCCGGCGCAGGAGGTTTCATGCCCGCTGTGGTGCCCGCGAATGCGGGTCTTCGAACTTGATGGGTCGTCAGCGGCGTGAGGCCATCTGTTCGTGACGCTGGGTGATGATGTGAGGGTGCTGGTACCCCGGACGCAGGGAGCCCGCAGGGCTTCGTGATCATGGTTCTTGTCTAGAGAACCAACCACGGAACACCTGCGGGCTGAACATCAACGATACCTGTACCGATTCGGACGCGACGCTGCTGCTGGGCCTGGAGGGTCTGGGGGTGATCAGGGTGGAGGAGGCCGGTGCGGTTCTGGTCGTGCACGTGGCAACCGTGGACGGATCCGCGCGGGCATGCCCGGGGTGCGGGGTACTCTCCGGTACGCGCAAGGGTGGCCGCGTCACCAGCCCGCGCCAACTGTCCTACGGTGGGCGGGCGGTGGATCTTCGCTGGCACAAGTCCCGATGGCACTGCCGTGAGCGACTGTGCCCGCGCTCCTCGTTCACCGAACAGGTCCGCCAAGTTCCGGCCGGGGCCCGGCTGACCGACGTGCTGCGACGCGAGGCCGGACGCGTGGTGGCCGACGGCGGCCGAACGGTCCTCCAGGCCGGCCGCGACCTGGGCATCTCCTGGCCCACCACCCAAGCCGCCTTCGAACAGTACGCCGAGCTCGTCCTGCCTGATCAGACGCCCGCAACCGAGGCCGTCGGCATCGACGAGACTCGCCGGGGCAAGCCGGTGTGGCGGGAGAACCCCGAGACGGGCAGGTGGGAGCTGGTCGCGGACGCCTGGCACATCGGCTTCGTCGACGCGGTCGGCGGCCAGGGCCTGCTCGGGCAGGTCGAGGGCCGCAATGCCGCCTCCGTCGCCGCCTGGCTCACCATCCAGCCCGGGACCTGGAAACAGCAGGTCAAGTACGTGGCCATCGACCTGTGCGCCACCTTCCGCGCCGCCGTGCGCACGGCCCTGCCCCACGCACGGATCGTCGTGGACTGCTTCCACGTCGTCCAGCTCGCCCAGCGCCACCTCGCCGACCTGCGCCGCCGCCTCACCTGGAGGCACCACGGCCGCCGCGCCCGCAAGGGCGACCCCGTCTGGAGCGTCCGCAAGCTCCTGCGCCGCAACAAGGAAGACCTCACCGCCGAAGAACTCGCCACACTCACCGGCGAGTTGACCGGCATGGGCACCTACGGCAAACAGATCCTCGACGGCTGGCGAGCCAAGGAGCTCCTGCGCGATCTGCTGCGGCTCACTGCCAAGCACGCCCACGTCCTGCCCGACCGCTCCGCGGTCTCCGCCGCCCGCTACCGCTTCCAGGCCTTCTGCGCCGACCACCCTTACCTGGTCGAGCTCGTCACTCTTGCCGAGACGGTCGATCAGTGGTGGGACGGCATCGAGAACTACATCAAAACCGGCATAACGAACGCCGCATCCGAAGGGAACAACCGCGTGATCAAACTCGAAGCCCGCAAGGCCTACGGCTTTCGCAACCGCCAGAGCCAACGCCTGCGATCACACTGCGCAACCACCCGAAGGGCACGCGGCAAGCTGATGACCCATCAACTTCGATGACCCGCGAATGCCCCCTTGGTCCCGCCCGTGACGCCCGTGAACGACCGGGTGAATTCCTTTGTACGGGACCGGCCCTGGGCCGTGCTTCCGCACGGGCTCGCGGCGCTGATCAGAGCGGAGAATGTACGGCTCGGCCCGGAGATCGTGCATGAGATAAGGCGGCAGATACCCGAGTACGCACGCCCGTTGGGCGGCGGGTTCGGGCTCGGCATCCAGCGCGGAGCGGCCCGCGCGCTGGCGCAGTTCGCCGAGCTGATCGCGGACGACGAGGCACCCCCGGAGGAGTCGCTGCAGGTGTACCGGGCGCTGGGCCGGGGGGAGTGGCGCGAGGGGCGCAGCCTGGACGCGCTGCAGGCCGCCTACCGTCTCGGCGGCCGGCTGGCCTGGCGACGGTACGCGCAGGTGGCGCGGCGGGCCGGGATGCCGCCGGCGGCCACGGCGGTGCTGGCGGAGGCGATCTTCGCGCACATCGACGAGATGGCCGCCGCCTCGGTGGAGGGGTACAGCGAGGCCAGGGCCGATGCGGTCGGAACGCTGCGGCGCTCCCGCCGCAGGCTGGTGGAGCTGCTGACCGAGGGCGCCGCCCTGCCGGTGCTGGTCGAGGCCGCGCGGTCGGCGCGCTGGGAGCTGCCGACGCAGCTGGCCGCGGTGGCGCTGGTGCCCGGCGGCGGATTCCACGGCGCGGGCAGCGCGGGCAGACCCGCCGGGGCGGGCAAACTCGGCGGCTCAGGCAACGCAGGCGGTGCACATGGCGCACACGGCGCACACGCGGCAGGCAACCCCGGCAGTCTGGGTAGCTCCGGCCCGGAGGGCTTTGCCGCGGTCGCGGCCGGGCTGCGGCCGTTGCTGTTCGTCCTGGCCGAGCTGGACGGTCCTGAGCCCTGCCTGTTCCTGGCCGATCCGGAGCAGCCGGGGCGCCGGGACCAGCTGGGGCGGGTGCTGGCCGACCGCCGTGCCGTGCTCGGGCCCACCGTTCCGCTCGCCCAGGCCGGGCAGTCGCTGCGCTGGGCCCGTACCGTCGCGGCCAAGGCGGCGGCACACGGGGCCGCCCTCGGCATGGTGCGCTGCGACCAGCGACTTTCCTCGGTGCTGCTGCTCGGGGACGAGGAACTGGTAAGGCTGCTGGCCGCGCGTCGGCTGGCCCCGCTGGACGGGCTGACCGAGAAGCGCCGCCGCCGGCTGGAGGCCACCCTGCTGGTGTGGTTGCAGAGCTCCCGCGGCAGCGCGCCCGAGGTCGCCGAGCGGCTCGGGCTGCACCCGCAGACCGCGCGGCAGCGGATGCGCAGGCTGGAGGAGCTGTTCGGCCCGGCACTGACGGATCCGGACGCGCGCTTTGAGATCGAACTCGCCCTGCGGGGGCGGGAGTTGATGGACGGTCCGATCGAGGCCGAGTAGGTGCGGGCAAGCCCGACAAGTAAGCGCGGGCAAGGGCAGGAAGAAGGCAGAGGGCCCGTCGTCGCTGCAGCGGCGCGGGCCCTCTTGGGGGCGGTGCTGTGGGAGCCACCTGACGATCAGATGCCCCGACCGGGTCCGGTCAGGCGCTGGTGATCATTGGTTGGATGTCAGACCGGGGTGACGTTCTCCGCCTGCGGGCCCTTCGGACCCTGCGTGACGTCGAACTCCACGGGCTGGTTCTCCTCAAGCGAACGGAAACCGCTCGCGTTGATGGCGGAGTAGTGGACGAAGACGTCGGGGCCGCCGCCGTCCTGGGCGATGAAGCCGAAGCCCTTCTCGGCGTTGAACCACTTGACGGTTCCGGTCGCCATACCGTTCTCCTTGCGAGGGACGTAAAGGACACCACACCTCGTGATGCCCGGTCCGCTGCGCTGATCGCCCCGCCTTCAGGTACTTCTTTGACAAAGCGCTGAAAACTACACAAGCCCGCGGTCACATGCTCCGCAGGCTTGAGTACTGCATGGGAAATCAAACTGCAACTGCGGAGACCCTAGCACGCAGTTCCGGGCCCGGCCAGGGAAGATCTCAGGCTCCGGTCTACTGTGCTGGTGTGGACACTTACACCGAGCGTGACGGCGACCCCGACAGCGCGACCGGGCGTAGCCGGCCCCGCGTGGGACACATCCAGTTCCTGAACTGCCTCCCCATCTACTGGGGCCTGGCCCGTACCGGCACCCTGTTCGACCTCGACCTGCACAAGGACACCCCGGAGCGGTTGAGCGACCAGCTTGTGTCCGGAGACCTCGACATCTCCCCGATCACCTGCGTCGAGTACCTGCGCAATGCCGACCAGCTGGTGATCCTGCCCAATATCGCGGTGGGCAGCGACGGGCCGGTGCAGTCCTGTGTGATCGTCAGCCAGGTGCCGCTGGAGCAGCTGGACGGTCGACGGGTCGCCCTGGGCTCCACCAGTCGTACGTCTGTACGGCTCGCCCAGCTGCTGCTCGCCGAGCAGTACCAGGTCCAGCCCGACTACTACACCTGCCCGCCCGACCTCGCGCTGATGATGCAGGAGGCCGACGCGGCCGTCCTGATCGGCGACGCCGCGCTCCGGGCCACCATGCACGACGGGCCCCGGCTGGGCCTGGAGGTGCACGATCTGGGTGCGATGTGGAAGGCCTGGACCGGGCTCCCCTTCGTCTTCGCGGTGTGGGCGGTCCGCCGCGACTTCCTGGCCCGCGAGCCGGAGACCGTGCGCGAGGTGCACCGCGCCTTCCTGGACTCGCGCGACCTGTCCATGTCCGAAGTCGACAAGGTCGCCGAGCAGACCGCCCGCTGGGAGCTGTTCGACCAGGAGGTGCTGCGCCGCTACTTCGCCGAGGCGCTGGACTTCTCCTTCGGCGAGCGGCAGCTCGCCGGGATGCGCGAGTTCGCCCGGCGGATCGACGCGAGCACGGAGCACGTGGAGGTGCTGGAAAGCTGACGGATCATCCGGCCGGCGTCCATGATGGTGTGCCATGGAACCGTTGGGGGCGGGAGATCCGCGGCAGATAGGTGCGTACCGGCTGCTGGGGCGGCTCGGCGCGGGCGGAATGGGCCGGGTCTACCTCGGGCGGACGGCGGGGGGCCGTACCGTCGCGGTGAAGGTGGTGCGGTCCGAGCTGGCCGACGACGGGGACTTCCGGGCCCGTTTCCGGCAGGAGGTCGCGGCGGCCCGCCGGGTCGGAAAAGTCTGGACGGCGGCGGTGCTGGACGCCGACACCGAGGGCGAGCAGCCGTGGGTGGCCACCGGCTACGTCCCTGGCCCCGGCCTTGACGCCGCGGTGCGCGAGTTCGGGGTGCTGCCGGCGCCGTCCGTGCGGATGCTGGGCGTCGCGCTGGCCGACGCCCTGGCGGGAGTCCACGCCACCGGGCTGGTGCACCGGGACCTCAAGCCGTCCAATGTGCTGATCACCCTGGACGGGCCGAGGCTGATCGACTTCGGCATCGCCCGGGCGCTGGACGCGGCGACGGCGCTGACCCGGTCCGGCTATGTGGTCGGCTCGCCCGGCTACATGTCGCCCGAGCAGGGCGCGGGGGAGCCGGCCGGTCCTGAGAGCGATGTGTTCTCGCTGGGCGGGGTGCTGGCCTTCGCGGCGACCGGGGTCGGCCCCTTCGGCGACAGCGCGAGCGCGCCGGTCCTGCTCTACCGGGTGATGCACGAGCCGCCCCGGCTGGACGGGATGGCCGCGATGGCGGACGGGCCGCTGCGCCAGATCGTCGAGCGCTGCCTGGCCAAGGAACCGGGGGACCGGCCGACACCGCGCGAGCTGCGGGAGGCGCTGGGCGGGGTCGTCCCCTCGGACGGCTGGCTGCCGCCGCTGCTGGTCGCCTCGGTGGGGAGGCGGACGGCGGAGCTGCTGGATCTGGAGACGGTGGGGGAGGGGGTCCCGGGGCCGGGGCAGGCGTCGGGGCCGGGGCCGGGGCCGGGGTTCGGACCCGCGCCGGTGATGAACCCCACGCCGTGGCCCCAGCCGTATCAGCAGCCGCAGCAGATGGGTACGGGCGCGGTCTGGGACGCCGTGCCGACCGGGGCGGAGCCACCGGCCCCGACTGCGGCCCGGCGGCGGGCCCCCGCGGTGGTCGCCGGGGTGGTGCTGGTCCTGCTCGCGGCCGTGCTGGTGCCGCTGCTGCTGAATCACAAGAGCAACCACGCGAACGCCACCGGCGGCGGACCGACCACGGCCGCCTCCACCGCGACCCAGCAGCAGCCCACCACAGCCGCCAGCAGCGGCGACGACGGCACCGGCACCACCACCGGCGCCGTCCCGTCCTCCCCGCCCCCCGCGCCGTCCCCCGGGCCGAGCGAGCCCAATGCCGTCCCCGCGGCCTTCCTGGGCACCTGGACCGGGGTGATGACCACCTCGGACGGGCTGCTCAGCGAGCCCACCTCGATCACCATCCGGCCGGGGCCGGCCGGGGCCGAGAACACCACCAGCATCACCACCGTCGCCGGGGTCGCCGGGGCGGCCTGCCTCGGCGGCGAGTCGCTGGTCTCCGCGACCGCGACCTCGATCACCTTCCACGACCGGCTGCTGAAGGGCAGCTCCACCGGCCTCTGCACGGCCGGCACCGGGACCCAGCTGTTCACCCTCAACCCGGACGGCACCCTGCACCACCGCGACGACGACCCGGGCAGCGGCACCCCCAGCGGGGACTTCCACAAGGTGGGGTGAGGGGCTGGCGTAGTCTGGGCGACGAACCGCCAGTGACAGAACACGCCAGTCGCTGAACACCGCCGAAGTGAGAGGACGCCCGAGGTGCTTGAGACCGCCCAGCCCCAGGAGACGGATCTGCAGGCTGTCCTCGACCGGGCCGCGGCCGGGGGCGGATCACCCCGGAGGAGGCGCTGGACATCTACCGCCGCGCCCCCCTGCACGCCCTCGGCCGGGCCGCCGACGCCGCGCGCCGTCTCCGCTACGCCGGGACCGAGCACATCGCGACGTACATCATCGAGCGGAACATCAACTACACCAACGTCTGTGTGACGGCCTGCAAGTTCTGCGCCTTCTACGCGGCCCCCAAGGACGTGGAGAAGGGCTGGTCCCGCGACCTCGAGGAGATCCTGCGCCGCTGCGCGGAGACGGTCGAGCTCGGCGGCACCCAGATCATGTTCCAGGGCGGCCACCACCCCGACTACGGCGTGGAGTACTACGAGCGGGCCTTCTCGGCGATCAAGAAGGACTATCCGCAGCTGGTCATCCACTCCCTCGGCGCGTCCGAGATCGAGCACATGTCGCGGATCTCGGGCGTCACCGCCGAGGAGGCGATCCGCCGGATCCACGCCGCCGGGCTGGACTCCTTCGCGGGCGCCGGCGCGGAGATGCTGCCCGAGCGCCCCCGTACCGCCATCGCGCCGCTGAAGGAGTCCGGCGAGCGCTGGCTGGAGATCATGGAGATCGCCCACGGCCTGGGCGTGGAGTCCACCTCCACCATGCTGATGGGCACCGGCGAGACCAACGCCGAGCGGATCGAGCACCTGCGGATGATCCGCGACGTGCAGGACCGCACCGGGGGCTTCCGGGCCTTCATCCCGTACACCTACCAGGCGGAGAACAACAAGCTCAAGGGCCGCACCCAGGCCACGCTGTTCGAGTACCTGCGGCTGATCGCGGTCGCCCGCCTCTTCCTCGACAACGTCGCCCACATCCAGGGCTCCTGGCTGACCGTCGGCAAGGAGATGGGCCAGCTGACGCTGCACTACGGCGCGGACGACCTGGGCTCGGTGATGCTGGAGGAGAACGTGGTCTCCTCGGCCGGGGCCAAGCACCGCTCCAACCGGATGGAGCTGATCAACCTGATCCGCTCGGCCGGACGCGTCCCCGCACAGCGCGCGACCACCTACGAGCACATCGTGATCCACGACGACCCGGCGAACGACCCGGTCAACGACCACGCCTACTCGCACATCGCCTCCACCGCGATCGCCGGCGGCACGGCGCACCCGGAGCTGAAGCTCCTCAACGCCAACTGACGCGGCGTCACCGAGTTGCTGACCCTTCATATCGCGGCGGAGCAGGGCGTGGCCGTGGACGGTGAACTGATCGCCGCGATCGGCCCGGCGGCGGAGCTCGAAGCGGCGTACCCGACGGCCCGGGTGCGCCGCTGGCGCGGCACGCTCGGCCCGGGGCGGCTGCACCAGGGGCCGCTGCCGGACGCGCCCAGCGCGCGCGAGCAGGTGCACGCACTGCTGCGCGCCGGCGCAACCGCCGCGCTCCCCGAACACCTCACCGACCCCGCGCTGCGCGCCGCAGCGAGCCGCAACGGGCTCGCCGCCACCGACCGGGCGCCGGTCCTGGCCGTGGGCGCCCGCGCCGACCTCGCGGTCTTCGCCGAGGACGGCGAGTGCCTGGCCACCGTGCTCGCCGGGCGACTCGTCCACCGCCGTGCGTGAGCCGCACTTCGGTGGGTGAACAATGGGGGGCGTGACCCGAGCCTCTCTGGACAAGCAGCCGCACGAAGTCGCCTCGATGTTCGACGACGTGGCGGCCAAGTACGACATGACCAACGACGTGCTCTCGCTGGGCCAGGCCCGGCTCTGGCGCAAGGCCGTCGCCCGCGCGGTGGACGCGCGGCCCGGCGACCGGGTGCTCGACCTCGCGGCCGGGACGGCGACCTCCTCGCTGCCCTTCGCCGAGGCCGGTGCCACCGTGGTGCCCTGCGACTTCTCGCTCGGCATGCTCCGCGAGGGCAAGCGCCGGCACCCCGAGCTGCCGCTGACGGCCGGGGACGCCACCCGGCTGCCCTTCGCCGACGGCGTGTTCGACGCCGTCACCATCTCCTTCGGCCTGCGCAACGTCCAGGACACCGACGCCGCGCTGCGCGAGCTGCTGCGGGTCACCAAGCCGGGGGGCCGGGTGGTCATCTGTGAGTTCAGCCACCCCACCTGGCGGCCGTTCCGCACCGTCTACAGCGAGTACCTGATGCGGGCGCTGCCGCCGGTCGCCACCGCGGTCAGCAGCAACCCGGACGCCTATGTCTACCTGGCCGACTCCATCCGCGCCTGGCCGGACCAGCCCGCGCTCGCCGCGCTGCTCCAGCAGGCCGGCTGGGTCCGGGTCGGCTGGCGCAACCTCACCGGCGGCATCGTCGCGCTGCACCGCGGCACCCGGGCCGCCGAACAGCTCCCGAAGACTAGGAACGGGCCGACCCCTCCGGCCAGATGACGTGGACGTAGGTGCCCCGGGCGCGGGCCCGGGAGACCGCGTCGGCGAGGGCCGAGCCGGGCTCGCCGTCCCAGACCGCGACGAGTTCGTCGACCAGGCCGAGCAGGGACTCGATCGGGTCCAGGCCGGGGGCGAGCCGGTGCACGGCCCGGGCCCGGCGCAGCAGCGGGGCCGCGGTGGGCGAGGTCGGCGCGCCGAGGACCTCCAGCGTGCCGCCGTGCTCCAGCAGGGCGTCGGCGAACCAGGTCTCCGGGCCCTCGCCGAGCGGGCTCACCCCGACCAGGCCGTAGGTCTGGTAGCCGGTGAGCAGTTTCCACAGCTCGCCGCGGACCAGCATCTCGGTGATCTCCGAGAGGCCGGTGTGGCCCATAACTCCGATGTGCATCAATGCTCCTGGCTGAGACCGACCGGTCTGATCCGGTTCTGATCCGGTTCTGATCTGTTGGGGGATCCGGATCAGGGTAGGCCGCATCTCCTAGACTTCGCAGTGGCCCCTCGCGGGCTGCCGCGCGTTCCCCACGATCAGCAGGAGTCCAGGTGTCGCAGGTGACCGAGCAGACCGCAGCCGTCGAGGCGGAGGCCGATGTGATCGTGGTCGGGGCCGGCCCGGCTGGCGCGACCACGGCGTACCACCTGGCCAGGGCCGGGCTTGAGGTGCTGCTGCTGGAGAAGGCGCAGTTCCCGAGGGAGAAGGTGTGCGGGGACGGGCTGACGCCCCGGGCCACCAAGCAGCTGGTCGACATGGGGATCGACATCTCCGAGGAGGCCGGCTGGCTGCGCAACAAGGGCCTGCGGATCATCGGCGGCGGGGTCCGGCTGGAGCTGGACTGGCCGGAGCTGGCGAGCTTCCCCGACTACGGCCTGGTCCGTAAGCGGGCCGACTTCGACGAGCTGCTGGCCAGCCAGGCCGAGAAGGCCGGCGCCAAGCTGCACCAGCTGTGCAACGTCACCGGACCGGTGCTGGACGAGCGGACCGGCCGGATCGTCGGGGTGACCGCCAAGCTCGGCGACGAGAAGAGGGAGGTCCAGTTCCGGGCGCCGCTGGTGGTCGCCGCGGACGGCAACTCCACCCGGCTGTCGCTGGCCATGGGCCTGCACCGGCGCGAGGACCGCCCGATGGGCGTCGCCTACCGGACGTACTTCACCTCGCCGCGCAGCGACGACGACTACCTGGAGTCCTGGCTGGAGCTGTGGGACCGGCGCGGCGGCCAGGAGAAGCTGCTGCCCGGCTACGGCTGGATCTTCGGGATGGGCGACGGCACCAGCAATGTCGGCCTGGGGCTGCTCAACACCACCAAGTCCTTCAAGGACATCGACTACCGCGACCTGCTCAAGGTCTGGTGCGCGGGGATGCCCGAGGAGTGGGGCTACACCCCCGAGAACATGACCGAGCCGATCCGCGGGGCCGCTCTGCCGATGGCCTTCAACCGGCAGCCGCACTACACCCGGGGCTTCCTGCTGGTCGGGGACGCGGCCGGGATGGTCAACCCGTTCAACGGCGAGGGCATCGCCTATGCGATGGAATCCGGGCAGATCGCGGCCGGGGTCATCGTTCAAGCGCTGGCGCGGCAGACGGACCTGGGGCGGGAGCGGGCGCTGGAGGCCTACCCGAAGATCCTCAAGGAGGTCTACGGCGGCTACTACTCGCTGGGCCGGGCCTTTGTGAAGGCGATCGGCAACCCGGTGGTGATGCGGCTGGCCGCGCAGCGCGGCCTGACCCACCCGGTGCTGATGAAGTTCGTGCTGAAGCTGCTGGCCAACCTGACCGACCCGCAGGGCGGCGACGCGATGGACCGCATCATCAACGGCCTCGCCAAGGTCGCCCCCAGGGCCTGACGCTTGGGGGCGCGAGGAACCGCGCGGCCGACTCTCACTGAGCCGCGCTGTTCCCCGCCCCCTGCGAGAGCTACTTGCTGACCGCGTACGAGTGCGCGCCCGTCCCGGCCAGCGCCCCGCCCCGGACGATCAGGTACTCGTCGCGGATCGGGGTGCCGTCGAACCAGGACTCCAGGATCTCCCTGGTCCCGGCCGCGTAGCGGGCCTGGGCCGAGAGCGAGGAGCCGGAGATGTGCGGGGTCATCCCGTGGTGCGGCATGGTCCGCCAGGGGTGGTCGGCCGGAGCCGGCTGCGGGTACCAGACGTCCCCGGCGTAGCCGGCCAGCTGCCCGCTGCGCAGGGCCCGGCCGATCGCGTCCTGGTCGACGATCAGCGCCCGGGCGGTGTTGATCAGGTATGCCCCGCGCTTCATGCTGCCGATCAGCTTGTCGTCGAACAGGCCCTCGGTCTCCGGGTGCAGCGGCGCGTTGATGGTGACCACGTCGCAGTGCGGGACCAGGTCGGCGGCGCTGGGGTGCCAGGTGAGGTTGAGCTCCTGCTCCAGCTCGGGCGACAGCCGGTGCCGGTCGGTGTAGTGCAGGCCGACGTCGAACGGCGCGAGCCGGCGCAGCACGGCGAGCCCGATCCGCCCGGCGGCGACCGTGCCGACCTGCATGCCCTCCAGGTCGTAGGAGCGGGCCACGCAGTCGGCGATGTCCCAGCCGCCGTCCAGCACCGTCTGGTGCGAGGGCAGGTAGTTGCGGACCAGGGACAGCGTCATCATCACCACGTGCTCGGCGACGCTGATGCTGTTGGAGTAGGTGACCTCGGCCACGGTGAGGCCGTGCGCGACCGCGGCGTCCAGGTCGACGTGGTCGGAGCCGATGCCGGCGGTGACGGCCAGCTTGAGGTTCTTGGCGGTGGCGATCCGCTCGGGGGTCAGATAGGCCGGCCAGAACGGCTGGGAGATGACGATGTCGGCGTCCACCAGCTCGCGGTCGAAGACCGAGCCGCGCCCTCCTTGTCGGAGGTGACCACCAGGGTGTGGCCGCGGCTCTCCAGGAAGGTGCGCAGGCCGAGTTCGCCGGAGACGCTGCCGAGCAGGTGGCCGGGGGTGAAGTCGGTGCCCTTCGGGGTGGGCGCGGTCTGGCCGCCCGGGTAGTGGTCGATCACGGGCAGGTCGTCGCGGGCGTAGGAGGCGGGGTAGCCGTCCTTGGGGTCGTCGTAGAGAACGCAGAGAACCTTGGCCATGGTGGAAGCTCCTGGTCCGGGAGGGGGTGTGGCCCTTACGGTCCTCGCGGCGGCTGAGCGGGGTCAAAGCGAAAGTTGCTATCGCGTGATAGCCGCCGCCTATCAACTTCGCAGTCCGGGCGGGCCGGTGTGGGACGCCAGCAACTGCTCCAGGGTGTCCCGGACCCGGGCCTCCCGGGCCACCTCCCACAGCGCGCGGGCCAGCACCGAACCCGGTTCGTGGTCGGCGACCACCAGGCCGACCCGGGGGCCGTGCGCCGGGCCCTCCAGCGGCAGCACCCGCATCGCCTCGGGGACCCCGAACATATGCAGCCAGGCATGCGAGATCACGCTGGACCAGCGGCCGTTGGCGCTGGTCAGATGCGCGTACAGGCCGGCCACGGTGTCCGACTCGATGGCCGGACGGGCGGTCGCGCCGTCCGCGGCGAAGCACTCGTCCATGATCCGGCGGTTGCGCATCCGGGGGACAGCAGGCACAGCGGCAGCGTGGCAGCCTGGGACCAGCGGGCGGTGCGCTGCCCGGCGAGCGGTCCTTCGGCCGGGGTGAGCAGCAGATAGCGCTCCTCGTAGAGCGGCATCCGGCGGATGTGGCGCAGGGTGTCGTCGTCCAGGTAGGTCATCGCCGCGTCGAGTTCGAATTCGGCCAGCCGGTCGGTGATCTCGCGGGAGGACAGCGACTCCAGGCTGACCCGGACCAGCGGGTGCCGTCCGCAGAACGGTGTGGTGAGCAGCGAGGCGGCGGTGAGCGCGGTGGGGATCGCGCCGAGCCGCAGGGTGCCGGTCAGGCCGCCGCGCATCTCCGACAGCTCCTGCTGCAGCGCGTCCCGTTCGGCCAGGATCCGGTGCGCCCAGGCGAGCACCCGTTCGCCCTCCGGGGTCAGCCCCTCGTAGCGGCGGCCGCGGCGGACGATGGGCACGTCGAGCTCGTGCTCCAGTTTCCGGATCGCGGCGGAGAGCGAGGGCTGGGAGACGAAGCAGGCGTCGGCGGCGCGGGAGAAGTGCCGTTCGCGGGCGAGGGCGACCAGGTACTCGAGCTGGCGGAGGAGCATTCCGCCAGCCTCGGTCCTGGGCGGCGGGGGCGTCCAGGGGTGCGCGTCAACGGCCGGATCCGGAAGCCACTCCGACGTGGCCCAGGTTCAATAACACGGGTGGCTGGGCGTCGCAAAACTTGCTATGGATCGCTGTCGGATGCTAGACGCAGGGCCGCTGACCTGCGTTGTCAGTGGGATGCCCTACGGTTTGTGAACGGAAGCACACGCCCCGTGGCTGATTTTGCCCTCTCATTACTTCATGATCATCCATCAGGTGGCGTAGATCACATTGAAGGGGCTGACACCCGTGTCGCAGATCACACCTGAACGGGCATAGGATGCAGCCGTCTTGGGGGCTTGTGAACCGCCTCACATGAGGTGATCACGCTTCCGAGCTGTATTGACTCGCAGTCACCGACAGGGAAGTCGGAATGGACTGACGCCTGGGAGGTCGTTCGGTATGAACGCATATGCGCCGATTCTGGTACTTGGCGCCCTCGCGGCTGCCTTCGCAGTCGGCTCCGTGGCGATGGCCGCGCTGACCGGCCCAAAACGGTACAACCGCGCCAAATTGGACGCCTACGAGTGCGGCATCGAGCCCACTCCGCAGCCGGAGGGCGGCGGCCGGTTCCCGATCAAGTACTACCTGACGGCGATGCTCTTCATCGTCTTCGACATCGAGATCGTCTTCCTCTACCCCTGGGCGGTCTCCTTCGACTCCCTCGGGATCTTCGGCCTCGTCGAGATGGTGATGTTCATCGCCACCGTCTTCGTCGCCTACGCCTATGTCTGGCGGCGCGGGGGCCTGGAGTGGGACTGACCGGCTGTCGCCAGAGCACCGCCACAACGTCCACCGAGAGCTGAGAGGACACCGGATGGGTATCGAGGAGAAGCTCCCCAGCGGCTTCCTGCTCACCTCGGTCGAGCAGGCCGCCGGGTGGGTGCGGAAGAGTTCGCTCTTCCCGGCCACCTTCGGGCTCGCCTGCTGCGCGATCGAGATGATGACGACCGGGGCCGGCCGCTACGACCTGGCCCGCTTCGGCATGGAGGTCTTCCGCGGGTCCCCGCGCCAGGCCGACCTGATGATCGTGGCCGGCCGGGTGAGCCAGAAGATGGCCCCGGTGGTCCGCCAGGTCTACGACCAGATGGCGAACCCCAAGTGGGTCATCTCCATGGGCGTCTGCGCCTCCTCCGGCGGGATGTTCAACAACTACGCGATCGTCCAGGGCGTCGACCACGTCATCCCTGTGGACATCTACCTGCCCGGCTGCCCGCCGCGGCCGGAGATGCTGATGGACGCCATCCTCAAGCTGCACGACCAGATCCGCCACGAGAAGCTCGGCGCGCAGAAGGCCAAGGCCGAGGACGAGGCGGAGCAGCAGGCGCTGCTGGCGGTCCCCACGATCGACATGAAGGGGCTGCTGCGGTGACCGACAACACCCAGGAAGGCAGCGTGCCGACCCCGGCCGAGGGCGCCACCGAGCTCGAGGTGGTCGGCGTCCGGCACGGGATGTTCGGCGGCGGCCGCGGAGTGGGCGGCGGCAGCGGCGACACCTCCGGCTACGGCCGGCTGGTCAGCCCGATCGTGCTGCCCGGACCGACCCCCGCCCGTACGGGCACGGCTGGTTCGACGAGGTGGCCGACGAGTTCGAGGGCGCGCTGGAGGAGCAGGAGCTGCTCCCAGGGTCGGTGATCGAGAAGACGGTCGTGGACCGCGGCGAGATCACCTTCCACGTCCGGCGCGAGCACCTGGTCCAGGTGATGCGGACGCTGCGGGACGACCCGGCGCTGCGCTTCGAACTCTGCACCGGCGTCAGCGGGGTGCACTACCCCGGCGACCGCGGCCGTGAGCTGCACGCGGTCTACCACCTGCGCTCGATCACCCACAACCGGCTGATCCGGGTGGAGGTATCGGCCCCGGACGAGGACCCGCACATCCCGTCCACGTTCGCGGTCTACCCGACCAACGACTGGCACGAGCGCGAGACCTACGACTTCTTCGGCATCGTCTTCGACGGCCACCCGGCCCTCACCAGGATCATGATGCCGGACGACTGGCTGGGCCACCCGCAGCGCAAGGACTACCCCCTCGGCGGGATCGCCGTCGAGTACAAGGGCGCGCAGATCCCGGCTCCCGACCAGCGGAGGTCGTACAACTGATGGCCGCGAACGAGACAGCACACGCGGAGGCCCCGGGTCGGGAGACCACCGAGGGCAAGGTCTACACCGTCACCGGTGGCGACTGGGACGACGTGGTGCAGGCGGCGGCGAAGGCCGACGACGAGCGCATCATCGTCAACATGGGCCCGCAGCACCCGTCCACCCACGGCGTGCTGCGGCTGATCCTGGAGATCGACGGCGAGACCGTCACCGAGGCCAGGTGCGGGATCGGCTATCTGCACACCGGCATCGAGAAGAACATGGAGTACCGGAACTGGGTCCAGGGCACCACCTTCGTGACCCGGATGGACTACCTGACCCCGCTGTTCAACGAGACCGCCTACTGCCTGGCGGTCGAACGGCTGCTCGGCATCACCGAGGACATCCCGGAGCGGGCCACCGTCATCCGGGTGCTGATGATGGAGCTCAACCGGATCTCCTCGCACCTGGTCTGCCTGGCCACCGGCGGGATGGAGATCGGCTCCACCACCCTGATGATCTACGGGTTCCGCGACCGCGAGATCATCCTGGACATCTTCGAGCTGGTCACTGGCCTGCGGATGAACCACGCCTACGTCCGCCCCGGCGGCCTGGCGCAGGATCTGCCCCCCGGCGCGCTGGACCAGATCCGCGAGGGCGTGAAGACGCTGCGCGGCCGGATGCCCGAGTACGACAAGCTGGCGACCAACAACCCGGTGTTCAAGGCCCGGTTGGTGGATGTCGGCTACCTCGACCTGGCCGGCTGCATGGCGCTGGGCGCGACCGGGCCGATCCTGCGCTCCACCGGCCTGCCGCACGACCTGCGCAAGACCGACCCCTACTGCGGCTACGAGCAGTACGAGTTCGAGGTGCCGACCGCCGACACCTGCGACTCCTACGGCCGCTTCCTGATCCGCCTCGCCGAGATGGAGCAGTCGCTGCGGATCGTCGAGCAGTGCCTGGACCAGCTGCGCGGCGGGGCGACCGGCCGGGTCATGGTCGCCGACAAGAAGATCGCCTGGCCCGCGCAGCTGTCGCTGGGCCCGGACGGCATGGGCAACTCGCTCGACCACATCCGCACCATCATGGGTGAGTCGATGGAGGCCCTGATCCACCACTTCAAGCTGGTCACCGAGGGCTTCCACGTCCCGGCCGGACAGGCGTACGTGGCGGTGGAGTCGCCCAAGGGCGAGCTGGGCGTGCACGTGGTCAGCGACGGCGGCACGCGCCCCTACCGGGTGCACTTCCGCGACCCCAGTTTCACCAACCTGCAGTCGATGGCCGCGATGTGTGAGGGCGGGCAGGTCGCGGACGTCATCGTCGCCGTGGCCGGGATCGACCCCGTGATGGGAGGCGTGGACAGGTGACCACTCAGGACACAGAACCGACGCTGCTCGGCCTGCCCGAGCTGCCGGCCAAGGCGTTCCCGGCCGAGGTGCGGGCCAGGCTGGACCTGGACGCGCGCGAGCTGATCGACCGCTACCCGAGCAGCCGCTCCGCGCTGCTGCCGCTGCTGCACCTGGTGCAGGCCGAGGAGGGCTTCGTCAGCCGTACCGGGATCCGGTACTGCGCCGAGCAGTTGGGGCTGACCACGGCCGAGGTCACCGCCGTCGCCACCTTCTACACCATGTACCGGCGGCGGCCGGCCGGCGAGTACCACGTGGGCGTCTGCACCAACACGCTGTGCGCGGTGCTCGGCGGCGACCAGATCTTCACCGAGCTGCAGGAGCACCTGGGCATCGGCAACAACGAGACCACCGAGGACGGCTCGGTCTCGCTGGAGCACATCGAGTGCAACGCCGCCTGCGACTACGCGCCGGTGGTGATGGTGAACTGGGAGTTCTTCGACAACCAGACCCCGGACAGCGCCCGGCAGCTGGTCGACGACCTGCGCGCGGGCGGCCAGGACGTCCAGCCCACCCGCGGCGCCAAGCTGTGCAGCTTCCGCGACACCTCGCGGATCCTGGCCGGCTTCCCTGACCCGCGCGAGGGCGCGGTGCACGAGTCCGGCGCCGGCGGCGCAGCCACCATGGCCGGCCTGCGGCTGGCCCGCGGCGAGACCCTGCCGGGCACGGCCGGGGCCACCCGCGTGGTCGCCCCCGGCACGAGGACGCACCCAGGGACGACGCACCGGCCGGCGGCACCTCACCGTCCCCGGCCGAGACCCCGAGCGCGCACGACGCCGAGGGCCCCGCCCAGACGTCGGCCTCCGACCCCGACCATGAGGAAGGAACGGCAGAGTGAGCGCCGAGCACCCGGAGAAACTGCTCTCCCCGGTCCTGTCCGACAGCTGGGACGACGACCGCCCCTGGACCCTGGACACCTACCGCCGCCACGACGGCTACCAGGGCCTGCAGGAGGCCCTGCGGATGGACCAGGACGCGGTGATCGCGCTGGTCAAGGACGCCGGACTGCGCGGCCGCGGCGGCGCGGGCTTCCCCACCGGGATGAAGTGGCAGTTCATCCCGCAGGGCGACGGCAAGCCGCACTACCTGGTGGTCAACGCGGACGAGTCCGAGCCGGGCACCTGCAAGGACATCCCGCTGCTGTTCGCCAACCCGCATGTGCTGATCGAGGGCATGATCATCGCCAGCTATGCGATCCGCTGCAACCACGCCTTCATCTACCTGCGCGGCGAGACCGTGCCGGTGCTGCGCCGGCTGCACGCCGCGGTGGCCGAGGCGTACGCGGCCGGCTACCTCGGCAAGGACGTGCTCGGCTCCGGCTTCGACCTGGACATCACCGTCCACGCCGGGGCCGGCGCCTACATCTGCGGCGAGGAGACGGCGCTGCTGGACTCGCTGGAGGGGCGCCGCGGCCAGCCCCGGCTGCGTCCGCCGTTCCCGGCCATCGCCGGCCTCTACGCCTGTCCGACCGTGGTCAACAACGTCGAGTCGATCGCCTCGGTGCCGAGCATCCTGCACCGGGGCAAGGAGTGGTTCCGGAGCATGGGCAGCGAGAAGTCGCCCGGCTTCACCCTCTACTCGCTCTCCGGGCACGTCACCAACCCCGGCCAGTACGAGGCCCCGCTCGGGGTGACGCTGCGTCAACTGCTGGACGTCAGCGGCGGAGTGCGCGAGGGGCACCGGCTCAAGTTCTGGACCCCGGGCGGCTCCTCCACCCCGATGTTCACCGACGAGCACCTGGACGTCCCGCTCGACTACGAGGGCGTCGCCGCGGCCGGCTCCATGCTCGGCACCAAGGCGCTGCAGATCTTCGACGAGACCACCTGCGTGGTCCGCGCGGTCACCCGCTGGACCGAGTTCTACGCCCACGAGTCCTGCGGCAAGTGCACCCCCTGCCGCGAGGGCACCTACTGGCTGGTCCAGCTGCTGCGCCGGATCGAGGACGGCAAGGGCGTCGAGGGCGACCTGGAGAAGCTGAACGACATCGCCGACAACATCAACGGCAAGTCCTTCTGCGCCCTCGGCGACGGCGCCGCCAGCCCGATCTTCTCCTCGCTGCAGTACTTCCGCGAGGAGTACGAGCAGCACCTCCGCGAGGGCCGCTGCCCGTTCGACCAGGCCGCCTCCACGGTCTGGGCCGACGAGCACCGCGGGCCGCGCGACCACGTACCCACCCACACCACTGCCCAGGAGAAGGGGGTGCTCGCATGACGACAGTGGCCAACACCCCTGCCACGCCTGCGGCTCCGCCACCCGAGGAGCTCCTCGCCGTCACCATCGACGGCGTCCAGGTGCATGTGCCCAAGGGCACCCTCATCATCCGCGCCGCCGAGCTGATCGGCGTCCAGATCCCGCGCTTCTGCGACCACCCGCTGCTGGACCCGGCCGGGGCCTGCCGCCAGTGCATCGTCGAGGTCGAGGGCCAGCGCAAGCCGGTCGCGTCCTGCACCATGACGGTGACCGACGGCATGGTCGTCAGCACCCAGCTCACCTCGCCGGTCGCCGAGAAGGCGCAGCGCGGCGTGATGGAGCTGCTGCTGATCAACCACCCGCTGGACTGCCCGGTCTGCGACAAGGGCGGCGAGTGCCCGCTGCAGAACCAGGCGCTGTCGCACGGCCAGTCGGACAGCCGGTTCGAGGGGGTCAAGCGGACCTTCGAGAAGCCGGTGCCGATCTCGACCCAGGTGCTGCTGGACCGCGAGCGCTGCGTGCTCTGCGCCCGCTGCACCCGGTTCAGCGAGCAGATCGCCGGCGACCCCTTCATCGAGCTGCTGGAGCGCGGCGCGAACCAGCAGGTCGGGATCGGCGAGGGCGACGAGTTCCGCTCGTACTTCTCCGGCAACACCATCCAGATCTGCCCGGTGGGCGCGCTGACCTCGGCGGCCTACCGGTTCCGCTCGCGGCCGTTCGACCTGGTCTCCTCGCCGAGCATCTGCGAGCACTGCTCCTCCGGCTGCGCGGTCCGCACCGACCACCGGCGCGGCAAGGTGATGCGCCGGCTGGCCGGGGACGAGCCGCAGGTGAACGAGGAGTGGTCCTGCGACAAGGGCCGCTTCGGCTTCCGCTACGCGCAGTCCAAGGAGCGGCTGACCACGCCGCTGGTCCGGGACGCCAGCGGCGAGCTGGTCGCGGCCTCCTGGCCGGAGGCGCTGCGGGCAGCCGCGGCCGGCCTCAGCCGGGGCCGCACCGGGGTGCTGGTCGGCGGCCGGGCCACGGTCGAGGACGCCTACGCCTACGCCAAGTTCGCCCGGGTCGCGCTGGGCACCAATGACGTGGACTTCCGCTCGCGGATCCACAGCAGCGAGGAGGCGGACTTCCTCGCGGCGGCCGTGGCCGGCCGGGGCATCGACCTGGACGGCACCGGCCTGACCTACGCCGGCCTGGAGTCCGCCCCGGCCGCGCTGCTGGTCGGCTTCGAGCCGGAGGAGGAGTCGCCGATCGTCTTCCTGCGGCTCCGCAAGGCCGCCAGGACCAAGAAGCTCAAGGTCTACTCGGTCGCCACGCACGCCTCGCGCGGCCTGGTGAAGCTGGGCGGCAAACTGCTGCCGGCCGCCCCCGGCACCGAGGCCGAATGGCTGGAGGCACTGTCCGACGGCGACCCCCTCGACGGCGACGCGGGTGCGGCTGCCGCCGCGCTGCGCGAGCCCGGCGCGGTGCTGATCGTCGGCGAGCGGCTGGCCGGGGTCCCCGGCGCGCTGAGCGCCGCGATCCGGCTGGCCCGCAGCACCGGGGCCCGGCTGGCGTGGATCCCGCGCCGGGCCGGTGAACGCGGAGCGGTGGAGGCCGGCGCACTGCCGGGCCTGCTGCCCGGCGGACGCCCGGTCACCGACCCGGCCGCCCGCGCCGAGACGGCCGCCGCCTGGGGGCTCACTCCGGAGCAGCTGCCCGCCCGCTTCGGCCGGGACACCGCCGGCATCCTCACCGCCGCCGCCAACGGCGACCTGGACGCGCTGGTCGTCGGCGGGGTGGATCCGGCCGACCTGGCCGATCCGGTCGCCGCCGACGAGGCCCTGGACCGGGTCGGCTTCATCGTCAGCCTGGAACTGCGGCCCTCCGCCGTCACCGACCGCGCCGACGTGGTCTTCCCGGTCGCCGCGGTGGCCGAGAAGGCCGGCACCTTCCTGGACTGGGAGGGCCGGGTTCGGCTCTTCGAGCCCGCGCTGAGGGCCGATCAGCTGGCGCAGCGTCATCTGTCCAGCGACCTGCGGGTGCTGCACATGCTGGCCGACGCCCTGGGCGTACGGCTCGGCCTGCCGGACACCACCGCCGCCCGGCGCGAGCTGGACGCGCTCAGCGGCTGGAGCGGCGAGCACGCCGAGGCGCCGGCCGAGCCGGCCCGTCCGCTGCCCCGCCCCAGCGTGGGCGAGGCGGTGCTGGGCGGTTGGCGGCAGCTGCTGGACAACGGCACGCTCCAGGACGGCGACACCGCGCTGGCCGGCACCCGGCACCCCGCGGTCGCCCGGCTCTCGCCGGCCACCGCCGCCGAGGTCGGCATCGCCGAGGGCGCGCCGCTCACCGTCTCCGGCCCGACCGGAACGGTGACGCTGCCGCTGGTGCTCACCCCCGACCTGCCCGACCGGGTGGTCTGGATCCCGCTCAACTCCACCCCCGGCGGCGCCTTCCGCGCCCTGGGCGCGGTTCCCGGCCGCGTGGTCGGCCTGGCCCAGGCCTCGGCCGCGATCGCTACGGAGGTGAACTGATGGCCCCGCAGGGAGTTCTCCTCGCCACTGAGGACCTGTCGGTGTTCGGGACCGACCCGTGGTGGCTGGTCGTCATCAAGGCGGTGTTCTGCTTCGCGTTCCTGCTGGTGACCGTGCTGGTCGCGATCGTCTGGGAGCGCAAGGTCGTCGCCTGGATGCAGCTGCGCATCGGCCCCAACCGGCACGGCCCCTGGGGCCTGCTGCAGAGCCTCGCCGACGGCGTCAAGCTCGCGCTCAAGGAAGACCTGGTGGTCACCGCCTCCGACAAGGTGGTGTTCATCCTGGCCCCGGTGATCGCGGCGATCCCGGCCTTCCTGGCGATCGCGGTGATCCCGTTCGGTCCGGCCGACCACCAGATCAGCATCTTCGGTACCAGGACCACGATGCAGCTCACCGACCTCCCGGTGGCGATGCTGTACATCCTGGCCGCCGCCTCCGTCGGCATCTACGGCATCGTGCTGGCCGGCTGGGCCTCCGGCTCGACCTACCCGCTGCTCGGCGGCCTCCGCTCGGCCGCGCAGATGGTCTCCTACGAGATCGCGATGGGCCTGTCCTTCGCGGCGGTGTTCATCTACTCGGGCACCATGTCCACCTCGGGCATCGTGGACGCGCAGTCGCACACCTGGTTCATCTGCCTGCTGCCGGTCAGCTTCGTGATCTACATCATCTCGATGGTCGGTGAGACCAACCGGGCCCCCTTCGACCTCCCCGAGGCCGAGGGCGAGCTGGTCGGCGGCTTCAACACCGAGTACTCCTCGCTGAAGTTCGCGATGTTCATGCTGGCCGAGTACATCAACATGGTCACCGTCTCCGCGGTCGCCTCGGTGCTGTTCCTCGGCGGCTGGCGCGCCCCCTGGCCGATCAGCACCTTCTGGGCCGGGGCGAACGAGGGCTGGTTCCCGATGATCTGGATCATCGTCAAGATCCAGCTGCTGCTGTTCTTCTTCATCTGGCTCCGCGGCACCCTGCCCCGGCTGCGCTACGACCAGTTCATGAAGCTGGGATGGAAGGTCCTCATCCCGGTGTCGCTGGTCTGGCTGGTCATGGTCGCCACCTTCCGCGCGCTGCGCAACAAGGGCTACAGCTTCGGCCAGAACGCCCTCTACATCGGCGGAGCCGTCGTCGTCCTGCTGCTGCTGTCGATCCTCTGGGACTCGCTCCGCAAGAAGCCGGAGCCGGTCGCCGCGGCGGCCGCCGACGAGTTCGACCCGATGGCGGGCGGCTTCCCCGTCCCGCCGCTGCCCGGGCAGCAGCTGCCGCCCGTCCCGCGTCGGCGCTCACGTACGCCAGAACCCGTTGCAGCACTGAAGGGAGCGGATGACGATGCCTGATTTCTTGGGACCGCCGCAGGCTTCGGCGTGACCTTCACGGCCATGTTCAAGAAGCGGCTCACCGAGCAGTACCCGGAGTACAAGAAGCCCACCGCGCCCCGCTTCCACGGCCGGCACCAGCTCAACCGTCACCCCGACGGCCTTGAGAAGTGCATCGGCTGCGAGCTGTGCGCCTGGGCCTGCCCGGCGGACGCGATCTACGTCGAGGGCGCGGACAACACCGAGGAGGAGCGCTACTCCCCGGGGGAGCGCTACGGCCGGGTGTACCAGATCAACTACGCCCGCTGCATCCTCTGCGGACTCTGCATCGAGGCCTGCCCGACCAGGGCGCTCACCATGACCAACGAGTACGAACTGGCCGACAGCAGCCGTGAGTCGCTGATCTTCACCAAGGAGCAGCTGCTCTCCGGGCTGACCGAGGGCATGGTCGACTCCCCGCACTCGATCTTCCCGGGGATGGAGGACGTGGACTACTACCGCGGCCTGGTCACCGAGGCCGCGCCCGGCACCGAGCGCCAGGTCGCGGTCAGCAAGGGCGAGACGGTCGGCAAGGGCGAGACCCCCGCCGAACCCGAGGAGGCGACGGCATGATCGAACTCGCCACCCCCCTCACCGGGGCCGCGTCCACCGGGGAGGCCGTCCAGTTCTGGGTCCTCGCGGTGATCGCGGTGTCCGGGGCGCTGGGCATGGTGCTCTGTCGGAAGGCGGTGCACTCCGCGCTCTGCCTGGCCGGGACCATGCTCTCGCTGGCGATCTGCTACATGGCCGAGGGCGCGGTCTTCCTGGGCATCGTCCAGATCGTGGTCTACACCGGCGCGATCATGATGCTGTTCCTCTTCGTGGTGATGCTGGTCGGGGTCACCGCCGAGGACACCGTCAAGGACGCGCTCAGGGGCCAGCGGATCGCGGCCGTCGTGGCCGGGCTCGGCTTCGGCGTGCTGCTCTGCGCCGGGATCGCCAACGCCAAGCTGCGGACCTTCGTCGGCACCGGCGCGGCCAACACCAAGGCCGGCGGCAACGTCCAGGGCCTGGCCGTGCTGATCTTCACCAAGTACGTCTGGGCCTTCGAGGTCACCGGCGCGCTGCTGATCACCGCCGCCATCGGCGCCATGGTGCTGACGCACCGTGAGCACACCGAGGAGCGGCAGAGCCAGCGCGAGCTGGCCGAGCAACGGATCCGGCTCGGCACCCAGATCACCCCGCTGCCCGCGCCCGGCGTCTACGCCCGGCACAACGCGGTGGACATCCCCGGCCTGCTGCCGGACGGCACGGTCTCCGAGCTGTCCGTCAACCCGACGCTGCGCGCCCGCGGGCAGATGCGGGACGTCAGCGGCGAGCTGGTGCACCGGATGGGCGAGCTGGAGGAGTCGACCGCCGGATACCTCGGCCGGAAGACGCCCAAGCAGCGCACCAGCACCGAGCTGGCCAACGTCAACACCACGACCAGCACCCCTGCGGCGGTTGTGGAGGAGAGCGAATGAACCCCGTCAACTACCTCTACCTCGCCGCGCTGCTGTTCACCATCGGCGCCACCGGCGTGCTGGTCCGGCGCAACGCGATCGTGCTGTTCATGTGCGTCGAGCTGATGCTGAACGCGTCCAATCTGGCCCTGGTCACCTTCTCCCGGCTGCACGGCAACCTGGACGGACAGATCATCGCCTTCTTCACCATGGTGGTCGCCGCGGCCGAGGTTGTCGTCGGTCTCGCGATCATCGTGAGTGTCTTCCGCACCCGTCACTCGGCCTCGGTCGACGACACCAACCTCATGAAGCTGTAGCGGCGGAGGCTGACTGACCGTGGACAATCTCATCCCCCTCCTGGTTGGCCTGCCCCTGGCCGGAGCCACCGTGCTCCTGCTGGGCGGCCGCCGACTGGACCGCTTCGGCCACTGGCTGGGCGTCCTCGCCTCCACCGCGTCCTTCGCCGTGGGGCTCGTCCTGTTCTTCTCGATGCTGGGCCGGTCCGCCGACGCCCGGCCGATCCACAACCACCTCTTCACCTGGGTACCGGTCGAGGGCTTCCAGGCCCAGATGGGCTTCCAACTCGACCAGCTGTCAGTCGTCTTCGTGCTGCTGATCACCGGTGTCGGCTCGCTGATCCACCTCTACTCGGTGGGCTACATGGAGCACGACGAGCGGCGGCGGCGCTTCTTCGCCTATCTGAACCTGTTCCTGGCGGCGATGCTGCTGCTGGTCCTCGCCGACAACTACCTGCTGCTGTACTTCGGCTGGGAGGGCGTGGGCCTGGCCTCGTACCTGCTGATCGGGTTCTGGCAGCACAAGCCCAGCGCGGCCACCGCCGCCAAGAAGGCGTTCCTGGTCAACCGGGTCGGCGACATCGGCCTCTCGGTCGCGATCATGCTGATGTTCAGCACCTTCGGGACCTTCGCCTTCGGCCCGGTGTTCCATGCCGCCCCCACCGCCTCCAAGGCCACGCTCACGGGCATCGGACTGATGCTGCTGCTGGCCGCCTGCGGCAAGTCGGCCCAGGTGCCGCTGCAGTCCTGGCTCGGTGACGCGATGGAGGGCCCGACCCCGGTCTCGGCCCTGATCCACGCGGCGACCATGGTCACCGCCGGCGTCTACCTGATCGTCCGCTCCAGCGCGATCTTCAACCTCGCCCCGACCGCCCAGTTGGCGACGGTGTGCGTGGGCGCGGTGACGCTGCTGTTCGGTGCCATCGTCGGTTGTGCCAAGGACGACATCAAGAAGGCCCTGGCCGGCTCGACCATGTCGCAGATCGGCTACATGATCATGGCGGCCGGGCTCGGCCCGATCGGCTACGTCTTCGCGATCATGCACCTGGTCACCCACGGCTTCTTCAAGGCCGGTCTCTTCCTCGGCGCGGGCTCGGTCATGCACGGCATGAACGACGAGGTCGACATGAGGAAGTACGGCGGCCTGGCCAGGTACATGCCGGTGACCTTCGCCACCTTCGGTCTGGGCTATCTGGCGATCATCGGCTTCCCCGGCCTGTCCGGCTTCTACTCCAAGGACAAGATCATCGAGGCGGCCTTCGCCCACGGCGGCGCCGAGGGCTGGATCCTCGGCGCGGCCGCCCTGGTCGGCGCCGCGGTCACCGCGTTCTACATGACCCGGGTGATGCTGATGACCTTCTTCGGCCAGAAGCGCTGGGTGCCGGACGCCGAGGGCCACGAGCCGCACCCGCACGAGTCCCCGAAGACCATGGGCATCCCCATGGTGGTGCTGGCCATCGGCTCGGTCGGCGCAGGCTTCCTGTTCAACTGGAACAGCTCCTTCGTGAAGTGGCTGACCCCGGTCACCGGCCACGAGGAGGGCAACTCGCCCCTCTCCGCCACCGTGGTCATGTTCGTCACCATGGCCGTGATCGTCGTCGGCATCGTGATCGCCTGGCTGGTCTACGGACGGCAGCCGGTCCCGGCCACCGCCCCGGTCGGCTCGCTGCTCACCCGCGCGGCCCGCCGCGACCTGCTGCAGGACGACTTCAACCACGTCGTCCTGGTCGGCGGCGGCGAGCACCTGACCCGCTTCCTGGTCTACCTGGACGCCAAGGGCTTCGACGGGGTCGTCAACGGCATCTCCGCCGCGGTCGGCGGCACGTCGGGCCGGATGCGCAAGCTCCAGAACGGCTATGTCCGCTCCTACGCGCTGTCGATGTTCGGCGGTGCGCTGGTGCTGGTCGCCACGACTCTCCTGATGAGGATGGCATGAGCTCCTTCCCTCTCCTCACCGTCGCGGCCGCGCTCCCCGCGGTCGGCGCGGTCCTCACCGCCGCGCTCCCCGCAGCCACCAGCGCCAAGCGGCGCGACCTCAACAAGGCCGTGCCGATCGGGATCTCGGTCCTGACGCTGGTCCTGGCCGCGATCGTGGCGCTCCGCTTCAAGCCCGGCGGCGCGCGCTACCAACTGACCGAGTACCACTCCTGGATCGCCGACTTCGGCGTCAGCTACAGCCTGGGCGTGGACGGCATCGCGGTGGTGCTGATCCTGCTCACCGCCGTCCTGGTGCCGGTGGTGATGCTGGCCTCCTGGCACGACGCCGACCCGGTCGCCAACGACGCCGGGACCTTCGAGCGCAGCCGCCGCACCCAGGGCTTCTTCGCCCTGATCCTGGCGGTCGAGGCGATGGTGGTCATCTCCTTCGAGGCCACCGACGTCTTCCTGTTCTACGTCTTCTTCGAAGCCATGCTGATCCCGATGTACTTCCTGATCGGCGGCTTCGGCGACCGCACCCACGGCGAGGACGCCCGCCAGCGCTCCTACGCCGCGGTGAAGTTCCTGCTCTACAACCTGCTCGGCGGCCTGATCATGCTGGTCGCGGTGATCGGCCTCTACGTGATCACGGCGAAGCAGGGCATCGGCACCGACGGGCACGGCACCTTCGACCTCAGCACCATCACCCAGGCCCTCGCCTCCGGGAAGCTGCACTTCTCCCCGGTCGCCGAGAACGCGCTGTTCCTGGGCTTCATGTTCGCCTTCGCGGTGAAGGCCCCGCTGTGGCCGCTGCACACCTGGCTGCCCAACGCGATGGGGAGTCCACCGCCGGAGTCGCCGTGCTGATCACCGCGGTGGTCGACAAGGTCGGCACCTACGCGATGCTGCGCTTCTGCCTGCAGCTGTTCCCGGACGCCTCGAAGACCTTCGCCCCGGCGATCCTGGTCCTCTCGGTGATCGGGATCATCTACGGCGCGCTGCTGGCGGTCGGCCAGAAGGACATCAAGCGCCTGATCGCCTACGCCTCGCTGTCGCACTTCGGCTTCATCATCATGGGCATCTTCGCGATGACCAGCCAGGGCCAGTCCGGGGCGACCCTCTACATGGTCAACCACGGCATCTCCACCGCGGCTCTGCTGCTGGTGGTCGGGTTCCTGATGTCCCGCCGGGGCAGCCGCCTGATCGCGGACTACGGAGGCGTCCAGAAGGTCGCCCCGGTCCTGGCCGGGACGTTCATGATCGGCGGCCTGGCGACGCTGTCGCTGCCGGGTCTGGCGCCGTTCGTCAGCGAGTTCCTGGTCCTGGTCGGCACCTTCACCCGCTACCCGGTGATCGGCATCATCGCCACCGTGGGCATCGTCCTGGCCGCGCTCTACGTCCTGGTGCTCTACCAGCGGACCATGACCGGCCCGGTCAAGCCCGAGGTGGCCGGCTTCAAGGATCTGCGCGCCCGCGAGCTGGTCGTGGTCACTCCGCTGATCGCGCTGCTGCTGGTGCTCGGCGTCTTCCCGAAGCCGCTCACCGACATCATCAACCCGGCGGTCCGGGCCACCCTGTCCGACGTCCACCGCACCGACCCGGCCCCGCCGCACCCGGCTCCCCTGGCGCAGGTGGCGCCCACGACCGCTAACGGAGGTGGCCAGTGAGCGCCGCGCCGAACGTTGTCCACAGCCTGTGGACGCTCGCTGCCGACTCCAACGGGGTGGCCACCATCCCGGCCCCCCACATCGAGTACACCCAGCTGTCGCCGATGCTGATCGTCTTCGGCGCCGCCGCGGTGGGCATCCTGGCCGAGGCCTTCCTGCCCCGGCGGAACCGCTACTGGGCCCAGATCGGCATCGCCATGGTCGGGCTGATCGGCGCTTTCGTCGCCATCGTGCTGCTGGCCGCCGACGGGTACGCCACCACCAGGGCGCACCTGGCCGCGATGGGTGCGGTCGCGGTTGACGGACCGTCACTCTTCCTGGACGGCACCATCGTTCTGGTGTCGATCGTGGCGGTGCTGGGCTTCGCCGAACGCCGGCTGGAGCCCCGCTCCTCGACCGGCGCCCCGGTGGACGCCTTCACGCCGCAGGGCGCGACCGTCCCGGCAGCGACGCGGAGAAGTCCGCCGCCCGCTCCGGCTTCGCCACCACCGAGGTCTTCCCGCTCACCATGTTCGCGGTCGGCGGGATGCTGCTCTTCCCGGCCGCCAGCGACCTGCTGACCATGTTCGTGGCGCTGGAGGTCTTCTCGCTCCCGCTCTACCTGCTCTGCGCGCTGGCCCGGCGCCGGCGGCTGCTCTCGCAGGAGGCGGCGGTCAAGTACTTCCTGCTCGGCGCGTTCTCCTCGGCCTTCTTCCTGTTCGGCCTGGCCCTGCTCTACGGCTACGCGGGCACCGTCTCGCTCGGCGGCATCGCCGACGTGGTCTCCGGCAAGGCCCCGATCACCCCGGCGCTGGCCAACACCACAGGCAATGACGCGCTGCTGCTGATCGGCCTGGCCATGCTGGGGGTCGGCCTGCTGTTCAAGGTCGGCGCGGTCCCCTTCCACGCCTGGACCCCGGACGTCTACCAGGGCGCGCCGACCCCGGTCACCGGCTTCATGGCCTCGGCGACCAAGGTGGCGGGCTTCGGCGCGCTGCTGCGGCTGCTCTACGTGGCCTTCCCCGGCCTCAGCTGGGACTGGCGCCCGGTGATGTGGGGTGTGGCGATCCTCACCATGGTGGTCGGCGCGATCATCGCGGTGACCCAGACCGATGTGAAGCGGCTGCTCGCGTACTCCTCGATCGCCCACGCGGGCTTCATCCTCACCGGCGTGATCGCCATGAACAAGCAGGGCCTCGGGGCGGTGCTGTTCTACCTCGGCGCGTACTCCTTCGTGACCCTCGGCGCCTTCGCCGTGGTCACCCTGGTCCGCGACGCCGGCGGCGAGGCCACCCACCTCTCCCGCTGGGCCGGGCTCGGCCGGCGCTCCCCGCTGGTCGCCGGGACCTTCGCGCTGTTTCTGCTCGCCTTCGCCGGCATCCCGCTGACCAGCGGATTCGCTGGAAAGTTCGCCGTCTTCCAGGCGGCGGCGAGCAGCGGGGCCACCCCGCTGGTGATCGTCGGTGTGCTGTCCTCGGCGGTCGCGGCGTTCTTCTACATCCGGGTGATCGTGCTGATGTTCTTCTCCGACCCGCAGCCCAACGGGCCCACGGTCGCGGTTCCCAGCGCCTTCACCGCCACCGCGATCGCGCTGGGCGTCCTGGTCACCATCGGGCTGGGCATCCTGCCCCAGTACTTCCTGCATCTGGCGGACCAGGCGTCGCTGTTCGTCCACTGAGTCGTACTGCGCCTGCCCGGCACGCCGGGCAGGCGCAGTGATCGTCTTCGGACCGGATACGCTGCACAGGATGGCTGCGGCAACCCCTGGGACGGCGTGCCCCGGGTAGGAGCCGCAATGAGCGACCGACCAGTGACAGGAGAGTTCCCGGTGACCGTCGTGGGGCCCTTCGGGCTGAGCATGCAGGACCAGGCACTGGAAGCGGACGTCCACATCGGCATCGCGGGCGTCGAGCAGGCGCTGGCCGAGGCCACCAAGAGTGATGTGTCGTTCATCACGGTCACCGCCCAGCACCTCAAGGAGGCCGGGGGCAAGCGCTTCCGCCCCCTGCTGGTCCTGCTCGCCGCGCAGTTCGGCGACCCCAACGCGCCCGGCGTGATCCCCGCCGCCGTGGTCGTGGAGCTCACCCACCTCGCCACCCTCTACCACGACGACGTCATGGACGAGGCGGCCATGCGCCGCGGCGCCCCCAGCGCCAACGCCCGCTGGGACAACTCGGTGGCCATCCTCACCGGCGACTTCCTCTTCTCCCGCGCCTCCAAGATCCTCGCCGACCTCGGCCCGGAGGCGGTCCGGCTCCAGGCCGGCGCCTTCGAGCGGCTGGTCACCGGCCAGATCCAGGAGACCGCGGGCCCGCTGCCCGGCGAGGACCGGGTCCAGCACTACCTGGACGTCCTCTCCGGCAAGACCGGCTCACTGATCGCCGTGGCCTGCCACCTGGGCGCGCTGCTGGCCGGCGCGGACGAGCGGGTGGCCGAGGTGCTCACCCAGTACGGCGAGCGGATCGGCATCGCCTTCCAGCTCGCCGACGACATCCTGGACATCGCCAGCGACAGCCACGAATCAGGCAAGACCCCGGGCACCGACCTGCGCGAGGGCATCCCCACCCTGCCGGTGCTGCTGCTGCAGGCCTCCGCCCCGGACCCGGCCGTCCCCGGCGACCTGCGGCTGCGCCAGCTGATCGGGCTCGGCTTCCCCGCCGACGACCCGGACAGCGACGCCCGGCACGCCGAGGCGCTGACCCTGCTGCGCGCCCACCCGGCCCTGGACCAGGCCCGCGAGGCCACCCTGCGCTACTCCGAGCAGGCCCGCACCCTGCTCACCCCGCTGCCGGACTGCGCGGCCAAGGCCGCCCTCGAGGGCCTCTGCGACGCGGTGGCGCTCCGTACCATGTGATGGCGGCAGCGGCAGCGGCCGGGACCGACGACGTGGGGAGCGCGCAACGTGCTGCGGGTAGTGATCGCGGAGGATTCGGTACTGCTGAGGGACGGGCTGACCCGGTTGCTCACCGACCGGGGCCTGGAGGTCGTCGCCGCGGTGGGGGACGGCGAGGAGCTGCTCGCGGTGATCGAGCGGCTGGCCTCCGAGCAGGCTCTGCCGGACGTGGTGGTCGCGGACGTACGAATGCCGCCCACGCACACCGACGAGGGCGTACGGGCCTGTGTGGAGCTGCGGAAGCGGCATCCTGGGGTGGGCACGCTGGTGCTCTCGCAGTACGTCGAGGAGCGCTACGCCTCCGAGCTGCTGGCCGGGTCCACCCGGGGCGTCGGCTACCTGCTGAAGGACCGGGTGGCCGAGGTGCGCGAGTTCGTCGAGGCGGTGGAGCGGGTGGCCCAGGGCGGCACGGCGCTGGATCCGGAGGTGGTGGCCCAGCTGCTCGGCCGCAGCCGCCGCCACGACGTCCTGGACGCCCTCACCCCGCGCGAGCGCGAGGTGCTGGGGCTGATGGGCGAGGGGCGTACCAACGGCGCCATCGCCAGGCAGCTGGTGGTGTCGGACGGGGCGGTGGAGAAGCACGTCAGCAATATCTTCATGAAGCTCGGGCTGACCCAGAGCTCGGACGACCACCGGCGGGTGCTGGCGGTGCTGACGCACCTGAACTCCTGACGTCGAGGCCTTATTGACGGGAGGTCAGATAAACTGTATGCCGAGGTCGGACGGCTTGACGCGGCTTCCCCCGCGGCTTGAGCCTCCCGGCTTATGATGCGAAGGAGAGCACCAGCCAACGGCGGCGAGGGAGGACCGGTCCCGGTGACCAGTCAGGTCGAGGTAGCGGAGTCCACGGACGGCGAACCGACAGCCCCGCTGGGCGGCGGGCAACAGGCCGACAAACAGGTGCGCAAGCTCGACCGGGTGGTGATCCGTTTCGCGGGCGACTCGGGCGACGGCATGCAGCTGACCGGGGACCGGTTCACCACGGAGACGGCGGGGTTCGGCAACGACCTGTCGACGCTGCCGAACTTCCCGGCCGAGATCCGGGCCCCTGCCGGAACCCTGCCGGGGGTGTCGAGCTTCCAGCTGCACTTCGCGGACCACGACATCCTGACCCCCGGTGACGCGCCGAACGTGCTGGTGGCGATGAACCCGGCGGCGCTGAAGGCGAATCTGGGGGACGTGCCGCGCGGCGCGGAGATCATCGTCAACACCGACGAGTTCACCAAGCGCGCCCTGGCCAAGGTCGGCTACCCGGCCGATCCGCTGGGGGACGGCTCGCTGGAGGCGTACTCGGTGCACCGGGTGCCGCTGACCAGCCTGACCGTGGAGGCGCTGAAGGACAGCGGTCTGGCCCGCAAGGACGCGGAGCGGGCCAAGAACATGTTCGCGCTGGGGCTGCTCAGCTGGATGTACCACCGCCCCACCGAGGGGACGGAGCGCTTTCTGCGCAACAAGTTCGCGAAGAAGCCGGACATCGCCGAGGCGAACATCCTGGCCTTCAAGGCGGGGTGGAACTACGGCGAGACCACGGAGGACTTCGCGGTCTCCTACGAGGTGGCGCCGGCCACGTCGTCCTTCGCGCCCGGGCGGTACCGCAACATCTCCGGGAACCTGGCGCTGGCGCTCGGTCTGGTGGCGGCCTCGCAGCAGTCGGGGCTGTCGCTGTTCCTGGGCTCGTACCCGATCACCCCGGCCTCGGACATCCTGCACGAGCTGTCCAAGCACAAGAACTTCGGGGTGCGCACCTTCCAGGCCGAGGACGAGATCGCCGGGATCGGGGCGGCGCTGGGCGCGGCCTTCGGCGGGGCGCTGGGGGTGACCACGACCTCGGGCCCCGGGGTGGCGCTGAAGTCGGAGACGATCGGGCTGGCGGTGTCCCTGGAGCTGCCGCTGCTGATCATCGACATCCAGCGCGGCGGCCCCTCGACCGGCTTGCCGACCAAGACCGAGCAGGCGGACCTGCTGCAGGCGATGTACGGCAGGAACGGTGAGGCCCCGGTGCCGATCGTGGCGCCCGCGACGGCCGCGGAGTGCTTCACCGCCGCCCTGGAGGCGGCCCGGATCGCGCTGACCTACCGCACGCCGGTGTTCCTGCTCTCGGACGGCTATCTGGCCAACGGCTCGGAGCCGTGGCGGATCCCGGAGCCCGCGGAGCTGCCCGACCTGCACGTCGAGTTCGCGACCGGCCCCAACCGTCCGGACGGCAGCTTCTGGCCCTATCTGCGGGATCCGGAGACGCTGGCCCGTCCATGGGCGGTGCCGGGGACGGCGGGCCTTGAGCACCGGATCGGCGGGATCGAGAAGAAGGACGGCAGCGGCGACATCTCCTACGACCCGGCCAACCACGACCACATGGTCCGGATCCGCCAGGCCAAGATCGACGGCATCACCGTCCCCGACCTGTCCGTTGACGACCCCGGTGGTGGCGCGAGACTGCTGGTGCTGGGCTGGGGCTCGACCTTCGGCCCGATCGCGGCCGGGGTGCGCCGGGTGCGGGCGGCCGGCGGCCAGGTCGCCCAGGCGCACCTGCGGCATCTGAACCCCTTCCCGGCCAACCTCGGCGAGGTGCTGAAGGGGTACGACCGGGTGCTGGTCCCGGAGATGAACCTGGGCCAGCTGGCGCATCTGATCCGGGCCAAGTACCTGGTCGACGCCCACTCCTTCACCCAGGTCACCGGCCTGCCGTTCAAGGCCGAGCAGCTCGCCGACGCCCTCACCGCCGAACTCGCCGAACTGGAGGCCGACCATGCCTGACAGCAACGGCTCCTTCCCCTCCCTGACGCTGGTGCCCAAGACAGCTGTCCCGCAGACGATGAAGGACTTCAAGTCCGACCAGGAGGTGCGCTGGTGCCCGGGCTGCGGTGACTACGCGATCCTGGCCGCCGTGCAGTCCTTCCTGCCGGAGCTGGGCCTGGCCCGGGAGAACATCTGCTTCGTCTCCGGCATCGGCTGCTCCTCGCGGTTCCCGTACTACCTGAACACCTACGGCATGCACTCGATCCACGGCCGGGCGCCGGCCATCGCCACCGGTCTGGCGGCCTCGCGTACCGATCTGAGCGTCTGGGTGGTCACCGGTGACGGCGACGCCCTGTCCATCGGCGGCAACCACCTGATCCACGCCCTGCGCCGCAACGTCAATCTCAAGATCCTGCTGTTCAACAACCGGATCTACGGGCTGACCAAGGGCCAGTACTCGCCCACCAGCGAGGTCGGGAAGATCACCAAGTCCACCCCGATGGGCTCCTTGGACGCCCCCTTCAACCCGCTGTCGCTGGCCATCGGCGCCGAGGCGTCCTTCGTCGCCCGCACCATCGACTCGGACCGCAAGCATCTGCAGTCCGTGCTGCGCGCCGCCGCCCAGCACCAGGGCACCGCGCTGGTGGAGATCTACCAGAACTGCAACATCTTCAACGACGGCGCCTTCGAGGCCCTGAAGGAGCCCGCCACCCGCGACCTGGCCCTGATCCGGCTGGAGCACGGCCAACCCATCGTCTTCGGCGCCGAGGGCGGCGAGGGCGTCTTCCGCGACCCGGCCACCGGCGACCTGACCACGGCCCCGGTCACCGACGCCAACCGCGACCGGGTCCTGGTCCACGACGCCCATGCGGCCAGCCCCACCACCGCCTTCGCGCTGACCCGGCTGGCCGACCCGGACACCCTGCACCACACCCCCGTCGGCATCCTCCGCAGCGTCCAGCGCCCGGTCTACGACACCCAGATGGCCGACCAGTTGGACGAGGCAGTGGCCCTGCGCGGCCCGGGCGACCTGGCGGCCCTGCTGGCCGGCACCGACACCTGGGTGGTGCACTGAACAGCTGGATGGTGCACTGACAGCACCATGGCCGCTATACGGACATGACACCGGGCCCTCGCTCCCTCTACCTTCAGTGGCATGCAGGAGACGCGAAGAGGGTTCTGGTTCGGCGTGGCCGCCTACGGGATGTGGGGACTGTTCCCGCTCTACTGGCCGCTGCTGAAGCCCAGCGGCGCGGGCGAGATCCTGGCGAACCGGATGGTGTGGTCACTGGTCGCCGTCCTGGCCATCCTCATCGCCACGCGGCACTGGGGCTGGGTCCGTCCGCTGCTGCGGCAGCCGCGCAAGCTGGCGCTGATGGCGTTGGCCGCGGCGTTGATATCGGTCAACTGGGGCGTCTACATCTGGGGGGTCAACAGCGGCCATGTCGTCGAGACCTCGCTCGGCTACTTCATCAACCCCCTGGTCACCATCGCCTTCGGGGTGCTGGTGCTGCACGAGCGGCTGCGTCCGGCGCAGTGGGCGGCGGTGGGCGTCGGCACGCTCGCCGTGGTGGTGCTGACCATCGGGTACGGGCAGCTGCCCTGGATCGCGCTGACGCTGGCGTTCTCCTTCGGCAGCTACGGCCTGATCAAGAAGAAGCTCGACCTGGGCGGCTTGGAGAGCCTGGCCGGGGAGACCGCGTTCCAGTTCCTGCCCGCGCTGGGCTTCCTGGTGTACCTGGCCGTCAGCGGCCACGGCACCCTGGGCCGCACCGACCCCGGCTCCTACGGCTGGGGGCACAGCGTGCTGCTGGTGCTCTGCGGGCTGGTGACGGCGGTGCCGCTGCTGGCCTTCGGCGCGGCGGCGGTACGGGTGCCGCTGACCATGCTCGGGCTGCTGCAGTACCTCGCCCCGGTGTTCCAGTTCGGCCTGGGCATCGCGGTGTTCCACGAGCAGATGCCGCCGGTCCGCTGGGCCGGCTTCGCCCTGGTCTGGGCCGCGCTGCTGCTGCTCAGCCGGGACGCGCTGCGCACCGCCCGGGCCGGGGCGGCAGCGGCCCGCAGCGTCCCGGCCGCCCCCGCCCAAGCGCAGGTCAGCTGTGCGACTGGTCCGCGAACTGAGCAGCGGCTTTGACCAGTCCCTGCTGCAGCTTGGCCACGCTCTTGTCCTTCATCCAGCCGGTCACCGCCGCGTCGACCGCGGTGTTCCAGGCGCCGGAGGCGACCACGCCGTGGGTGAGCGAGCCGGCCAGGATGTCCTTGTCCCACTCGTCCAGGGACCACTGCAGGTAGGGGTCGAACAGGGTGCGCTCGTCCGTGTCGACCGTGGCCCGGGGCGGGATGGCACCCTTCACCGCGGTGAAGGCGTCCTGTCCGGCCTTGCTGCCGCAGGTGGTCAGCCAGGCGATGGTGGCCTTCCGGTCCTTGGCGCCGACCGGCAGGGTGAAGCAGTCCGACGCGAACAGGAAGGTGCCCGCGGTGCCGGGCACGGCGCACCAGGAGTAGTCCCGGCCCGGGTAGAGGCTCTGGGTCACGGTGAAGTTGGCCTCGACCCAGTCGCCCATGATCTGGTAGGCGGCCTTTCCGTTGCCGACCAGGGTGCAGACCTGGTCCCAACTGGCGGCGGGTGCGGTGCCGGGGGCGTAGGTCATGATCTCGGCGAAGGTGTTGAGCGCCTTGGTGACCAGCGGGGTGCTCCAGTCCGCCCCCTTCTTCCACAGGGCGGCCCAGGCGTCGGCCTTGAGGGTGCTCACCAGGACGGTCTCCATGATGTGCTTCACCTGCCACTCCTGGCCCGGGTCCAGGGACACCGCGAGCGGTATGACACCGGCCTTCTTCAGCTTGCGCAGGTTGCCGATGAACTCGTCCAGCGAGGTGGGCTTGGCACTGACCCCGTGCTCCGCGCACACCTTGGGGTTGGACCAGAGGACGTTGATGTGGTGGGTGTCCACCGGCACCGAGTAGTACTTGCCGTCGCGCTGGATCAGCTTCAGCACCTTGGGGCTGAACTGCTTCTCCCAGCCCTCCTGCTGGTAGAGGAAGGAGAGGTCCTCGATCTGGCCCGCGGTGATGTAGTCGCCGACCATCTCACCGGCCTGGGCCTGGAAGGTGTCCGGCGGGTTCTTGGCCTTCAGCCGGGTGGCGAGCAGGGCCTTGGCGGCGTCGCCGCCACCGCCCGCGACCGCCCGGTTGATGAACTTGATGTTCGGGTTGCCCTGGTTGAACACCGACACCAAGGCGTCGAGCGCATCCAGCTCACCGCCCGCCGTCCACCAGGAGAACACCTCGATCTGGCCGGCGGAGCCGTTGGCCCCGGTCGCCGAGTTGGCTCCGCTGCTGCAGGCGGAGAGCAGCCCGGTGCTCGCGGTCGCACCGACGACGCCGGCGGCTGCGAGGAAGAAACGGCGGCTCATGGCCATGTGTGGATGTCTCCTGTCGTGCGGGCGAACGTGCGGTGCCGCCCTCGCACGAAGGCGGCACGAAGCAGCCCGCGCCGCCGCTCGGTCCTGGGACTGAGGGAGAGGGGGATCCACACGACCCGGCACGGATTACTGTCACACGTTCAGATGAATAGGCATCATCTGACAGTCCAACAAGCCTGCGAGTCAAGTCAGGATTCATTGAATGAGACGGATTCCGGGCACATTTCGGATTCATTCGGTGGAGGAATTGACACCACTGCGCGTGGTGCACGAGCGGACAGGAGGGGCGCCCGTGACTGGGACGCCCCTCCTGGTGCCGCTCCGTGACCGGCTCGATACTCCGTGACCTGCGCGATATCTAGGCGCGCAGGTCAACCGCTACTTTCCGGCGGCCTGCTGCAGCAGTGCCGGAGTGACCGCGCCGGCGTAGACCGTCCCATTGTCGGAGATCAGAACGTTCACCAGCTTGGTGGAGATCAGCGTGCCGCCGGGAACCGCCTTGCCCAGGGCCTTCAGGCCGCTGATGTCGCTTGCCGCGCTTCCGCTCTTGGCGCCGGTTGCCGACGGAGCGAAAGAATAGATCGTGCTCCAACCGGTTCCGATCGTCCGCTCGTTCGAAGCGGCGCCGGAATTAATACCCTTTGTGCCCTTCGCGCCCTTCGAGTCTTTTGTTCCCTCAGGCGCGGCCTGGGTGCTCACCTTCGCGCCGCTGGGCGGGGTGTAGGCGAAGGTGCTCGCGGCCGGTGTGACGAAAGACACCTTGGCAAAGGCGACATTGAGGATCGGGGTGCTTCCGTCCGCCGGGTTCACCCGGACCTGCAGCGGCATGCCGTTGGCGGCGTCCACCGCGATCCGCACCTCGCCGACGGTCGATCCCGCCCCCTTGGGCTTGACGCTCAGCTCATACACCGACTGGCCGGCCACCTTGGAGGTGCCCGCCACCGAGACCGTGGTGGACGGGCCCAGCGCCTTCAGCGCCTCGGTCGCGACCTGCTGCGGGTCGCTGAGCCGGCTGTCGGTGCCGGCCGTGGCCGCGGTGACGCCGGTCAGATGGGTGGCGGTGTTGCCCTGGGCGTCGTAGGCCCAGGCCGAACCGCCGTTGTGGACCAGGGTGAAGGCGGTGCCGGTGTCGGTGGAGGAGACCCGCTGCCGGTCCGGGCCGTCGGCCGCGACCTGGAAGGTGTGCTTGCCGCCGGACAGCAGCGCCAGCAGCTGCTGCTGCGCGGCGGCGGCCTGCGACTGGGCGGCCTTGCCGGCCGGTCCGCTCGCGGCGGCGGACGGCAGCAGACCGGTCACCCCGGCCGGGAGGCCCAGGTCCACGGTGGCGGTGACATTGCCGGAGAAGGTCTGCACATGCGAGGACAGCACCTTGGTCAGCAGCTGCTGCGCGGTGATCGACGGCAGGTCCTGGCTCGCCGCCAGGGCCGGCACCACGGCCACCCCCGCCGCCACCACGACCGCGACCGCCGCCGGCAGCAGGATCCGGCCGCGGCGTCCCCTGATCCGCGGAACGTCGGCCGCGGCGGCCGTCGGCTCGCCGAGCCGGTCACCCTGGCCCGGGAATTCCTGGTCTGACTGGTTCGACATCCTCGTGTCCCCTCAACATCCGCGGTCGGCCGCACCGCTCCCCTCGGCGGCCGCATGCCTTCTTCTCTTCTTCCATCCATTAGACGCCTCAATCGCATCGGCTGGATCGCCCGCGCGGTCGAACTCCTCTCCGCCTCTCGGCGCAGTGGACCCTTAGACGACCTCAGGGTCCCTATCTCGCTTCCCCGATCCGCTCGTCTATGGTTCAGGACATGAAGGATCAGCGTCCCCTCGCCGCCGCTTCCGTTCCCGCTGTCGCCCCCGCCCCGCCGGTCCCGCCCACCGCGAACGCCATGCGTCGCGCCCTGCACCGGGCCAGGGAGGGCGTCGCCCTGGACCTCGGGGAGGCGGCCGTGCTGCTCCAGGCCCGGGGCAGCGACCTGAGCGACCTCTGTACCACCGCGGCGCGGATCCGTGACGCCGGACTGGAACAGGCCGGGCGCCCGGGCGTCGTCACCTACTCCAAGAAGGTCTTCATCCCGCTGACCCGGCTCTGCCGGGACCGTTGCCACTACTGCACCTTCGTCACCGTCCCCGGCAAACTGCGGGCGGAGGGCCACGGGCTCTACCTCTCGCCGGACGAGGTGCTCGACATCGCCCGCCAGGGCGCGGCCCTGGGCTGCAAGGAAGCCCTGTTCACCCTGGGCGACCGCCCCGAGGACCGCTGGCCCGAGGCCCGCGAGTGGCTGGACGCGCACGGCTACGACGACACCCTCGCCTATGTCCGGGCGATGTCGATCCGGGTGCTGGAGGAGACCGGGCTGCTGCCGCACCTCAATCCCGGGGTGCTCAGCTGGACCGACTTCCAGCGGCTGAAGCCGGTGGCGCCGTCGATGGGGATGATGCTGGAGACCACCGCCACCCGGCTCTGGTCCGAGCCCGGCGGCCCGCACCACGGCTCGCCGGACAAGGAGCCGGCGGTCCGGCTGCGGGTGCTGGAGGACGCCGGGCGCTCCAACGTCCCCTTCACCAGCGGGATCCTGATCGGCATCGGCGAGGACTACGAGGAGCGCGCGGACTCGCTGTTCGCGCTGCGCCGGATCGCCCGGCAGTACCACGGGCTGCAGGAAGTGATCATCCAGAACTTCCGGGCCAAGCCGGACACCGCGATGCGGGCCATGCCGGACGCCGAGCTGGAGGAGCTGGCCGCGACCATCGCGGTGGCCCGGGTCATCCTCGGCCCCTCCGCCCGGATCCAGGCCCCGCCCAACCTGGTCGACGCTGAATACGCGCTGATCATCGGGGCCGGCATCGACGACTGGGGCGGCGTCTCCCCGCTGACGCCGGACCATGTCAACCCCGAGCGCCCCTGGCCGCAGATCGACGACCTGGCCGCCCAGTGCGCCGCCAACGGCTTCGAGCTGCGCGAGCGGCTCACCGTCTACCCCGAGTACGTCAAGCACGGCGAGCCCTGGCTCGACCCGCGGATCCTGCCGCACGTCCGGGCCCTGGCCGACCCGGAGACGGGTCTGGCCCGCGACGGGGCCATGCCCGTCGGGCTGCCCTGGCAGGAGCCGGACGAGGCCTTCACCGCCTCCGGCCGCACCGACCTGCACACCGCCGTCGACACCGAGGGCCGCACCGACGACCGCCGCACCGACTTCGACGAGGTCTACGGCGACTGGGACTCGCTGCGCGAGCAGGCAGTGGCCTCCTCCGTCCCGTCCCGGCTGGACGGGGACGTCCGGGAGGCGCTGGCAACCGCCGCCGCCGATCCGACCAAGCTGACGGACGATCAGGCCCTGGTGCTGTTCCACGCCGACGGCGCCGCCCTGGACGCGCTCTGCCGGATCGCCGACGACGTCCGCCGGGACACGGTGGGGGACACCGTCACCTACTGCGTCACCCGCAACATCAACTTCACCAATGTCTGCTACACCGGCTGCCGCTTCTGCGCCTTCGCCCAGCGCCGCACCGACGCGGACGCCTACACCCTCTCGCTGGACCAGGTCGCCGACCGGGCCGCTCAGGCCTGGGAGGTGGGCGCGACCGAGGTCTGCATGCAGGGCGGCATCCACCCGGACCTGCCCGGCACCGCCTACTTCGACATCGCCCGGGCGGTGAAGGCCAGGGTGCCCGGCATCCACGTCCATGCCTTCTCGCCGATGGAGGTGGTCAACGGCGCGACCAGGACCGGCCTGTCCATCCGCGAGTGGCTGCAGCAGGCCAAGGAGGCCGGGCTCGACTCCATCCCCGGCACCGCGGCCGAGATCCTGGACGACGAGGTCCGCTGGATCCTCACCAAGGGCAAGCTCCCGGCGGCGACCTGGGTCGAGGTGGTCTCCACGGCCCACGAGCTGGGCCTGCGCTCCTCCTCCACGATGATGTACGGGCATGTCGACCAGCCCCGGCACTGGCTCGGCCACCTCCGGCTGCTGGCGCAGATCCAGGAGCGGACCGGCGGCTTCACCGAGTTCGTCACCCTTCCCTTCATCCACACCAACGCCCCGGTCTACCTGGCCGGCATCGCCCGCCCCGGGCCGACCCTGCGTGACAACCGCGCGGTCACCGCGATGGCCAGGCTGCTGCTGCACGAGCGCATCCCCAACATCCAGACCAGCTGGGTCAAGCTCGGCGCCGACGGCGCGGCGGAGATGCTGCGCAGCGGCGCCAACGACCTCGGCGGGACGCTGATGGAGGAGACCATCTCCCGGATGGCCGGCTCCGCCTACGGCAGCTACGAGTCGATCCAGGGCCTGGAGGCCATCGCCGCCCTGGCGGGCCGCCCCTCCGCCCAGCGCACCACCCTGTACGGGGAGGTCCCGGCGGAGCGCCGCACCGCCGCCCTGGCCTCGGACGGCCACCTGCCGCAGCTGCTGCCGGTGCTGGAATAACCGCCACAGCAAGGACGGAGGGGTGTCCTGGTTCCACCGGGACACCCCTCCGCCTGTGTGATGACGCCTGTGTGATGAGCAGCCGTCAGGCCGCGTCGCGCAGGTTCAGCTCGATCTGCTCCAGGCTGCGGCCCTTGGTCTCCGGGACCAGCCACTTGGTGAGCCCGAACAGCAGCAGGTTGATCCCGGCGAAGACGTACATGGACTTCCCGATGCCCAGATGGTTGTGGTCGGACATGATCGGGAAGACCGCGGTGATGATGCCGGTCGCCCCCCAGAGCACGACCGCGCCGACGCCCATGCCCGCGCCGCGGGCCTTGAGCGGGAAGACCTCGGCCATCATCACCCAGACCACCGCGCCCCAGCCGAGCTCGTAGCCGGCCAGGTAGAGGACCAGCAGGACGACGGCCAGGGTGCCCAGGGTGTCCTTGTCGTGGACGTTGAGGACCACCCAGCCGGTGGCGGCCAGGGTGACCACCATGACCGCGTTGCCGATCAGCAGCAGCGGCTTGCGGCCCCAGCGGTCGACCACGAAGACCACCCAGGCGGTGAAGGCCAGCTTGGTGACGCCCAGGACGATCGCGGACAGCAGCGCGGTGTTGGCGGTGAAGCCCAGTGAGATCAGCATGGTCGGGAAGTACGCGTTGATCGCGTTGACGCCGCTGAACTGCTGTCCCACGGCCAGCAGCAGGGCCACGAACAGCATCGGGCGGACCCACTTCCGGCCCAGGTCGCGGATCCGGTAGTTCTGCTCGCTGTCGAGCCGGATGACCTCGCGGATGGACTCGACCTCGGCGTCGATGTCGTCGCCGTCCGCGGCGTGGGTGCTCGCCAGGACCGCGCGCGCCTCGTCCTCCTTGCCGACGTTCAGCAGCCAGCGCGGGGTCTCCGGAAGGAAGTTGAGGCCGATCACCAGGATGGTGGCGGGGACGATCGCGCCGGCGAACATCCAGCGCCAGAGGTGGTCCGGCTGCAGCCAGTAGCTCACCAGGAAGGCGATCAGGATGCCGCTGACGATGAAGATCTGGTTCAGCGCGCCCATCGCGCCGCGGATGCGGCTGGGCGCCAGCTCGGAGATGTAGGTCGGCACGGTCGCCGAGGAGAGGCCGATGCCCACGCCCAGGACGGTGCGGAAGGCGACCAGCACCCCGAAGCCGGGGGCGAACGCGCAGGCCACGGTGGCGACGATGACGACGCCGCCCGCGACCATGATGGTGCGCCGCCGGCCGACCCGTCCGGTGAGCCTGGCGGCGAGCCCGGCGCCGACCATGGCGCCGACCGAGAGGCTGGCGGTGAGCACGCCCTTGCCGAAGCCGTCCAGGTTCCAGGCCTTGGAGATGACGACCAGGATGCCGCTGATGATGCCGAGGTCGTAGCCGAAGAGGATGCCGCCCAGCGCACCGAAGAAGTAGAGGACGGCCGGGTTGATTCTGCGTAGGGACGACGGTGGCGCCGTTGCTGCGGTTTGCGTCATTGCGAAATCGCCTTGTCTCGTGAACGTACCGGGGTGGTGGTCGGTAGCGCGCTTCGCAGGACCGAACCGTTCCGGGGCGTACGGGGTGGGGCGACGGGGCAGGGGCGTTGTGTAAAGGTGTTTGACTTGATGTGTGCTGCTCAGGGATTGAAGCGCGCTCCTGACCAGGGGTCAAGAGCGCGCGTTCACATCCAGGACCGTCTGCCAGGGCGAGTTGTCAGCTCCTGGGCGGTTTGGAGTGGATATAAAAGTTCATATTCCTGAACATCGATCTACAGGCGGAACGATTTTACTATTCCTTGACCTTCCTGGTGATTGCTTGAAGCACTCGGCTGTCCCCACCATGAACACACGCTTCGCCAGGACCGACCGGCTCCGGCTCACCCGGATCGACCACCGCAGGGACCATCGCAGAAGGGAGGGTCGCGAAACGCCTCCGCACCACCGCTCAGCGCATCAACTCGCCCGCGTTGACCAGCAGCGACTGCCCGGTGATGGACTTGGCGCGGTCCGAGGCGAAGAACAGCGCGGCCTCGGCGACATCCCCGTCCGAGGCGAGCTCCGGCAGCGCCATCCGCTCGGCGAGCCTGGTCTGCACCTCCTGCTCGCTGATGTTCTCGGTGCCCGCGGTCCACTGCACGTAGATCTCCACCGCCGGCCCCCACATCCAGCCGGGGACCACGGTGTTGACCCGGATCCGGTCCGGGCCCAGCTCCCGGGCCATGGAGTACATCGCCGAGGTGAGCGCGCCCTTGGAGGCCGCGTACGCCGCCTGCTTGACCTGGCTCGGCGAGGCCACCGCGGACTGGGTGCCGATGATCACCACCGAGCCGCCGCGCTCCCGCAGCGCGGGCAGGCAGGCCCGGGTGAGCTGCAGCGTCCCGATCAGGTTGACGTCCAGCACCTGCCGCCAGGAGGCGAAGTCGGCGTCGGCCAGACCGCCGAAGTAGCTGTCCAGCGCCGCGACATGGATCACCGCGTCGATCCGGCCGAAGCGTTCGACCGCGAGCGCGGCCAGCGCCTGGCAGGCGTCGTCGTCGGCGATGTCGGTGGAGCGCCAGGCGACCCGCCCGTCGCCGGGGTGGGCCGCCTCGATCTCCGCCCCCACCTTGGCCAGGTTCTCCTCGGTACGGGCGCCCAGGACGACGTTCGCCCCGTCCCGCGCGGCGCGGACGGCGATCTGCTGGCCGAGCCCGGGGCCGACCCCGGAAACCACGACGGTACGACCTGCGAACAGTGACATGCCTCAGCCCTCCCAGTATCTGATGGGGCGTCAGCTTAGGTGCGGGTGAATGGAATTGCCAGAGCCGCGGGGGCTGGGCAGTCGACTCCGTCTGACGTACCGTCAGTTCCTATGACTGACGACCTGGAGCAGTACGCCGAGCTGGCCGCGCAAGGGCCCTACGGCGTGGAGATCGGATCCGCGCTGATCACCATGGTGGAGCCGCACCCCGGCCATGAGTACGGCTACAACCGCTGGTACGAGGACGACCACTTCTACAGCGGGGCGATGGCCATGCCCTGGATGTTCGCCGGCCGGCGCTGGGTGGCCACCCGGGAGCTGCAACTGCTGCGCTACCCGGAGAAGTCGGCCGTCGCCGAGCCGGTCGGCACCGGCTGCTACCTCTCCGTGTACTGGATCACCGAGGGCCGCCAGGACGCGCACATGCGCTGGACCGTGGGCATCAACAAACGCCTCAACCGGGACGGCCGGGTCTACCGCGACCGCACCCATGTCTTCACCTCGTTCCAGCAGCACGCCGGCGCCGCCTACCGCGACGGCGCGGCCGGGCCCAGGGACAAGCACGCGCTGGACCACCCGTACGCCGGGCTGGTGCTGGAGGTCATCGACACCGAGAGCGCGGAGCAGCGGGACCAGCTGCTGGACTGGCTGCTCGACCGCGGACTGCCGGCCAAACTGCGGACCGGGAGCCCGGCGGCCATGTGCGTGGTCTTCCGCCCGCTGCCGCTGCCGGTGGACAAGATGTCCTATGTGAAGCCGGTGGACGGCACCGACACCCGGCTCACCCTGCTCTGGTTCCTCCAGGAGGACCCGCGCGGCTGCTGGGACGCCTTCACCGGGCTCGACGCCCAGGTCGCCGCCGCGGTGCCGGGGGCCCGGGTGGAACTGGTCGCGCCGTTCATCCCGACCCTGCCGGGCACCGACGCCTACGTGGACCAACTGCGCTGAAGCGCCGGTCGGTGGAACCCGACTGGCTGTGGAAGCCGGCCGCGCCGGTCGGATCTCCTCGTCCCGACCGGCGCGGCCGCACCTCGTACCCGCCTCTGTACGCGCGCTCAGGCCCCGAACGAGTCGGCGGCCGCCGCCGCCACGAAGGCGGACCAGGCGTCGGCCGAGAAGGTCAGCGCCGGCCCCTGCGGGTCCTTGGAGTCGCGCACGGCGATCACCGGCCCACCGGGCTCGGCGACCTCGACGCAGGCGCCGTTCGCGCCACTGTGGCTGCTCTTGCGCCAGGTCAGCGCGTTGTTGTCGAGGGGAGTACGAGTGCTCATGGTGTCGCTCATGGTGAGTGCTCCTTCGCCTTGTCCAGTATCAGCGCCTTGCTCTCGGCCGTGCTGAGAGCCGAGGCACGCAGGTGCTCGTACAGTCCGGTATACCGGCGGACATCCGGTTCCTTCTCCAAGTAGAGGTCGCTTGTCACTCCTTCGAGGTACACAACAGCCGTATCAGCAGACTCGGGGAACTCAAGGATGGAGAATGCCCCCGTCATGCCCGGATGTGCCCCCGAACGGAACGGCAGCACCTGGATGTTGATGTGCGGAAGTTCGCACAACTGGGCCAGGTGCTCCAGCTGCGCCCGCATCACCTCGGGGTCGCCGACCACCCGCTGCAGCGCCGCCTCGTCGATCACCGACCAGACGTCCACCGGGTCCTCCCCGTGGATCCGCTCCTGGCGCTGCATCCGCACCTCGACCCGGCGCTGCACCGCGTCCAGGTCCCGGTCCGGCTGGATCCCGGCGACCAGCGCGGTCGCGTAGTCCCGGGTCTGCAGCAGCCCCGGCAGCAGCAGCGACTCATAGACCAGGATCTTCGCCGCCTCCTGCTCCAGGCCGATGTAGACGCTGTACGGCAGGTCGCCGAAGGCGTGCCACCAGCCGCGCTGCCGCGACTCCCGGGCCATCGTCATCAGGCCCTCGACCATGGCCTCGTCGGCGACCCCGTACACCGTGCAGAGGTCGCGGACGTCGCGCTGGCTGATGCTGCGGCGGCCGTTCTCCAGGCGGCTGATCTTCGACTGGGAGACCAGCAGCTGCTGAGCCACGTCCTCCGCGGTCAGGCCTTTCTGTTCGCGGAGCCTGCGCAGTTCCGCCCCGAGCCTGCGGCGGCGGACGGTGGGGTTGATGCTGGCGGACGACACGGGGCCTCCGGCTCTCGCTCTCGCTATTGGTTGGGATGCATTCCGTTCAGAGCATGCCACTGCCAAGGTCACCCATGTGCATCAATCGGCGCGCAGGACGGCGCGCGCTCCGGGACGCGCGCCTCCCGGCTGCCGTCCCTGCTTCCGTCCCTGCGGTCGGGCGCGGAAACGCCGACCGCCGCCCGGTGCCGCGAGGGTGGTCGCGGCACGGGACGGCGGTCGGCGTTTCGGGACGAGGACGGTCAGCGCGCGGCGGCGCGGGCCATCCCCGGGAGCGCGGACGGACGGGCTGCCGTCCGCGCGGGCGTGCGTCCGGGAGCGGTTCCCCGGACCTGCGGTGCGGGCAGGCCGTTCTGCACGTCCATGACGGCGTGCGCGACCATCCCGCCCAGCGGGTCGTACCGGATCAGGTCGCGCAGGCGCGACCTGGAGGAGCGACCCTCGTTGCCGGGGTAGAGGTGCTTTCCCAGACCCACGGCGTGGGCCAGGGCTGCCAGCGCGGCCGTCCGTGGATCGGGGGGTACCCCGGTCCGGATCGCCGTGTCCAGCCGTTCCTTGATGGCGCTGTTCGTGCAGTCGTCGGACGCCTGATAGCGCGTGGTCGGCAGCACCCCGCACACCTGGCCCGGCACCGCACGCACCATCTCGCACCGTTCCAGGTGCGCGAGGTACGTCTGGCGCAGCCCCAGTCGGGGCCCGCCGATCCAGTGCACGGCACGCACCGCGCTGCCACGACGGCGCAGCAGCTCGAGAGCGTGGTCGAGGGTCGGGTCACCGGTCGGCCGTGGGTTCACCACGGCGATACGGTCCCCGTCCGGGACTATTCTTCCGGCCATCGCCAGCTCGACGAGCTGTGCTCCGGCCAGTCCGAGGTCAAGGGTCTGCGGCTGCGCGGTGGTCCCGGTCGTCGGGTCCAGTGCGAGCAGCAGCAGTTCCTCGGGAATGGTTCTGCGGCTCTTTCCCATCCAGGCCTCCCCGCGTGGATGAAGACAGAGTGACGCCTCTCACACCCTGCTGTCGAGGGTGCCTGGAGAGTGACACCACTACGTGATCTCGGGAACCGCCGGTCCTGGCCCCACGTCTGGCACTGGAGGGGCTGGTGTCACTTGAGAATCGCCGGTGAGAGCCGCCCTGGGCCACTGTTGTCATGGTTGTGAAAGAAACTTGTGGGGAGGCGTCCGGACTCGGGCGCTTCTTCGGGTGTGCGAGGAGGTTGGATCACGTGGGCGAGTCCCCCGACAGGGCGGAACGGAACGGCGAAACAGGCGAGGGGCGGGCGGCGGCGCCCGAGTCCTGGTTCGCGCGGCCGGCTGCGCCGAGCGCCGGGGCGGCAGGATTCGGATCGATCACGAACGATCCGGTCAGGGCAAGCGCCGAACGACCCCCCATGCCCCAATCCGAGCCCCAACCCGAGCCCCAACCCGAGCCCAGGCCCGAGGTCCGCCCCGAGCCCCAGCTCCGGCCGGAGGCCCAGCCCTGGCCCGAGCCGGAGCAACGCCCCGAGCCCCAGCCTGAGCCCCGCCCCGAGGCCCGGCCGCAGTTCGGTCCCGAGCCCCAGCCCGAGCCCCAACCCCGTCCCGAGCCCAGCCCCGAGCCCAGCCCCGGGAGCACCCCCGCGGGCCCGCCCGAGGGCGCCCCCGCCAGCACGCTGGACTCGCCCACCACCGCCCTGCGGGTCTCCCTGGACGACCCCACCCGGACGCTGCGCCAGCAGATCGCCGACACCGGCTCCGTCGAGGCCCCGCCGAGCCAGGAGAGCCCGCCGCGCCCGGAGAGCCCGCAGAGCCCGCAGGAGTCCGCATGGCGCGCTGAGCCCCCCGCCCCGGTCTCCCCGCCCTGGGCCGCCGCCCCCGAGGCCGAGCGCACCCGTGCGACGCCCTCCTGGACCCCGCCCCCGCCGTCCCCCGGCCCGGGACAGGCCCCGGCGCCGTCCCCGGACGAGTTCCCGGAGACCACCTCCGAGGCGATGGAGGTGCTGGCCACCCTGAACCGCCGGCCGGCCTCCGCGCTGCGCTCCGCGGCCAAGCGGATCAGCATCTGGGGCGGCCTGCTCTGCGTGCTGCTGGCGGTCCTGGCCGTGGTCCAGGTGCTGCGGCCGCTGCCCTCGCCCGACCTGAAGCTGACCAGCGCGTCGAACTACGCGTTCAGCGGCTCCGCGCCGGTGCTGGCCTGGCCGGCCAGCGGGCAGGCCACCGCCGAGGTGAACGGCCTCGGCTCGCTCGGCCACACCGGCTCCGACAACCCGGTGCCGATCGCCAGCGTGACCAAGGTGATGACCGCGCACCTGATCCTCAAGGACCACCCGCTGAAGACCGGCGAGCAGGGCCCGCTGATCACCGTCGACAAGCAGGCGCAGCAGGAGTACCAGGCGTCCGCGACCAGCGGCGAGTCCTCCGCCAAGGTCACCACCGGCGAGCAGATCAGCGAGTACGAGGCGCTGCAGATGCTGCTGATCCCCTCGGCCAACAACATCGCCAGGCTGCTGGGCCGCTGGGACGCCGGCAGCGACCCCGCGTTCATCGCCAAGATGCAGGCCGAGGCGACCGCGCTGGGGATGTCCAAGAGCACCTACACCGACCCCAGCGGCCTTGAGGGCACCACCAAGAGCACCGCGAACGACCAGCTGAAGCTGGCCGAGGCGGTGATGCTTGACCCGGTCTTCCGGGAGATCGTCAGCACCCCCTCGTTCACCCCGCCCGGTGACAAGATCACCTACAACAACAACGCCCTGCTCGGCACGAACGGCGTGATCGGCGTCAAGACCGGGTCGAGCACCGCCGCCCTGGGCTGCCTGATGTGGGCCGCCGAGAAGAAGATCGGCGGCACCACCCAGACCGTGCTCGGCGTGGTGCTCAGCCAGCCGGCCGTGAACGGTGTCGGCTACCTGCCGATGGTGCTGGCGAACAGCAAGAAGGTCATCGTCAGCGCCGAGGCCGCGCTCCAGTCGCACCGCATCGCCGCCAAGGGCGACGTGGTCGGCTATGTGGACGACGGCCTCGGCGGCAAGGTGCCGGTGGTGGTGTCCCAGGACGTGACCGTGGCCGGCTGGGGCGGCCTGTCGGTGGACATGTCGCTGGTGAAGCCCACCGGCGGCCTCCCGCACACCGCCAAGGCCGGGACGACGGTCGGCACCCTGATGGTGGGCACCGGACCGACCGCCCAGCAGATCCCGGTGACGCTGCAGTCCGACCTGGTCACCCCGTCCTACCAGTCCAGGCTCACCCGCCTCGGCTAGCAGCACGGGCCGACCGCCGCGGCCGGACCCCGGAGCCCCGGTGCCTCACATGTGCACCGGGGCTTCGCCGCCCTCCGGGTTGATCACCGGTTTGCCCGAGGGGTAGAGCAGCCCGCAGACCACCATCCCGGCCAGGAAGAACCCGGCGGACCACCAGTAGGCCGTGGAGTAGCTGTGCAGCTGCGACTGGGCCAGGTTGGCCGGGGTGCGCTGCTTGCCGACCAGGTAGGCGGTGGCGGCGCTGCCGGCCAGGGTGTTCAGCAGCGCGGTGCCGATCGAGCCGCCGACCTGCTGGCTGGTGTTGACCGTGGCCGAGGCGACGCCCGCGTCGTTGGGGGCGACCCCGGCCGTGGCCAGCGACATCGCCGGAGCGAAGATCAGGCCCATGCCCAGGCCGAGGATCAGCAGCGGCGGCAGCACGTCCGCCGGGTAGGTGCTCTGCAGGGTCAGCCGGGTCAGCCAGATCATCGCGCCCGCGCCGAGCAGCATCCCGACCGGGACGATCGGCTTGGCGCCGAACCGGGGGACCAGCACGTTGGTGGCGGTGACCGAGGTGATGATCATCATCACCACCATCGGCAGGAAGGCCACGCCGGTCAGCACCGGGGAGTAGTTCAGCGACTGCTGCAGGTAGTAGGTCAGGAACAGGAAGACCCCGAACATGCCCGCACCGGCCACGAACATGCCCAGGAAGGACGCGCCGCGGTTGCGGTCGAGCACCACCCGCAGCGGCAGCACCGGGTGCTGGGTCCTGGTCTGCCACCAGGCGAAGGCGATCAGCAGCAGCACGCCGGCCAGCAGGAAGCCCCAGGTGTTGACCGTGCTCCAGGAGTGGGTCTCGGCGTTGGAGAAGCCGTAGACCAGGCCGAACAGGCCGAGCGACACCAGGACCGTGCCGGGGATGTCCAGCTTGGGCGGGTTCTCCGGCGCGCCCGCGTGCAGCAGCCGGACCGCGCCGGCGAAGGCGATGGCGGCCAGGATCAGGTTGACGAACAGGCACCAGCGCCAGTTCAGGTACTCGGTGAGCAGGCCGCCCAGCAGCAGGCCGACGGCGCCGCCGGTGCCGGCGATGGCGCCGTAGATCCCGAAGGCCTTGGCGCGCTCCTTGGGGTCGGTGAAGGTCGTCGTCAGCAGGGACAGCGCGGCGGGCGCCAGCAGGGCCCCGAAGGCCCCCTGCAGGGCGCGGGCGATGACCAGGATCTCGAAGCTGGGGGCGGCGCCGCCGAGGGCGGAGGCGACCGAGAAGCCGACCAGGCCGATCAGGAAGATCCGCTTCCGTCCGACCAGGTCGGCGACCCGCCCGCCGAGCAGCAGCAGGCTGCCGAAGGCCAGCGCGTAGGCGGTGACCACCCACTGCCGGTCGCTGTCGTTGAAGCCGAGGTCGGCCTGGGCCGAGGGCAGGGCGATGTTCACGATGGTCGCGTCCAGCACGACCATCAGCTGGGCCAGGCCGATGACGGCGAGCACCCACCAGCGGTGGTTCTCGCTGGGGGCGCGGGCGGTGCGCGCGATGGCGCCCTGACTGGTGGTGGTGGTGGTCGGACGGGACATGGGGCGCTCCGATCCAAGCCGGATAAAAACAGACAAACAGGACACTATGCCGTGTGCTGCGCTGCTGCATCCGCTTGGGTGACGCCGGAGGCCCGGCGGGAGACCCGTTCGTACTTGTCCGGTGAACCCCGTTCCCTGGTTGCCGAAGGAGGGTAGATTGTAGTGCTGACAGCCGTGTGGCACGGCGGATTTGACGACCTTGGTGGGCTCTCTGTCCCGCTGGGTATCGTCGGGGCACGGATGGCCGAATTATCGGTGGCGGGGGCGCGAAATGACGTTTGGGCCGAGCCGCAGACGGGCCGGTGACCTTCCCGTCGAGGTGACGGCGCTCGTCGGCCGGACCACGGAGGTCGCCGAGGTCCGCTCCGCCCTGCGCTCGTCCCGGCTGGTGACCGTGACCGGCCCCGGCGGGGTCGGCAAGACCCGGATCGCGCTGCGGGCCGCCGCGGGCATCGCCGAGCAGTTCGAGCACGGGCTCTGCCTGATCGAGCTCTCCGACCTGCGCGACCCCGAACTGCTGCCGCACACCCTGGCCGCCAGCCTCAACCTGGACCGGCAGGACACCCGCTCCGCGCTGGAGACCGTGCTTGAGCACCTGCGCGACCGGCACATCCTGCTGGTGCTGGACACCTGCGAGCACCTGGTGGACGCCTGCGCGCTGCTGGTCGACACGCTGCTGCGGGAGGTCGCCGGGGTCGCCGTGCTGGCCACCAGCCGCCAGCCGCTGGACGTGCCGGGGGAGTTGATCTGGTCGGTGGCGCCGCTGCCGATCGAGGCCGAGGGCGGGGACGCGGTGGAGCTGTTCACCCAGTGCGCCGCCGCCGCCGTGCCGGGCTTCGTGGTCGACGAGGGCAACCACGCGGACGTGCTCCGGCTGTGCCGGCACCTGGACGGGATGCCGCTGGCGATCGAACTGGCCAGCGTGCGGCTGCGCGCGGTGGACCTGGCCGAGCTGGTCGACCGGCTCGACGACCGCTTCCGGCTGCTCACCGGTGGCCGCCGGACCGCGCTGCCGCGGCACCAGACCCTGCGCGCAGCCGTCGAGTGGAGCTACGACCTCTGCACCGACCAGGAGCAGCTGCTGTGGTCCCGGCTCTCGGTCTTCGCCGGGGCCTTCGACCTCGCCGCCGCCGAGGAGGTCTGCGCGGCCGGCACCCTCAGCGGTGAGGACCTGCTGGTGGCACTGGTGGGCCTGGTCGACAAGTCGGTGGTGCTGCGGGTGCAGGAGTCCGGATCCTGCTACCGGATGCTGGACACCCTGCGTGAGTTCGGCGCCGAACGGCTGATCGCCAGCGGCGAGGAGAGCGCCCAGCGCGAGCGGCACTTCGCCCGTTACCTGGCCCTGGCCCGGCGGTTCGACCAGGACTTCCTGGCCGACGACCAGATCCCGCAGTACCGCCGGCTCCGCGCCGAGCACGCCGACCTGCGGCTGGCCATCAAGTACGCCCTCTCCATCCCCGGCGGCGACGCCAAGGCCGCCGCCCTGATCGGGCACATCTGGGGGTTCTGGCACATCGCCGGGCTGCACACCGAGGGGCGGCACTGGTACGCGAAGATCACCGACCGCTACCCGGGCCGGGTCCGTGAACGGGCCTGGGCGCTGGCCCAGAGCAGCTACCTCGGCGCGTTCCAGGCCGACCCGCTGGCGCTGACCCAGGCCGAGGAGTGCGTGTCGATCGCGGACGAGCTGAACGACCCGGTGGTGGCCGGCCGCGGCCGGGTCTACCTGCACCTCTCGCTGACCTTCATGGGCCGCCACGAGGAGGCGGCCGTGGCCGGGGCGGAGGCCCACGCCCTGCTGGAGGCCGCGGGCGACCGGGTCGGCCTGGTCACCCTGGAGACCCAGATCGGCCTGATGCACCAGCTGGCCGGGGACCACGACAGCGCCATCGCCCCCTGTGAACAGGGGTTGGGGCGGCTGGGCGAGCACTCCACCGAGGGCTGGGTGCGCGGCTACCTGCACTATGTGATCGGCGTGGCCCGGTTCGGACGCGGCGAGCACGACCGCAGCACCCAGTCCGCGATCACCGCGCTGCGGATCAAGTACGAACTGGGCGACGGCGTCGGGATGGCGTACTGCCTGGAACTGCTGGCCTGGCTGGCCGCGCGCGAGCAGCGCTACGCCGACGCGGTCTGGCTGCTCGGCGCCGCCGACCCGCTGTGGCAGCGCGCCGGGGCCCGGCTCGGCGGCACGGTGATCCTGGAGGAACTGCACCAGGCGGCGGTGCGCTCGGCCAAGGAGGCCCTGGGCGCCGACCGCTGCGAGGCGCTGCGGCACGAGGGGACCAGCGAGGCGCTGGATCTGGTCATCGCCCGGGCGACCGAGCTGACCCACCGCAGGCCGTCCGCGCGTCCCGGACTGCTGCGCGGCCGAACCCCGCTGACACGGCGTGAGAACGAGGTGGCGCTGCTCGCGGCGGACGGCAGGTCCAACCGTGAGATCGCCGAGTACCTGGTGATCTCCAAACGGACCGTGGACGCCCATCTGGAGCGCATCCTGGCCAAGTTGGACATTCCCTCCCGGGGGCAGATCGCCGCCCGGATCCGGGTCGATCCCGGCAACGGCGTCCAGGGGGCCGTGGTCGGGCGTCCCGCTACGGCGGGCTGAGCGGCAGCACCGGCAGTACTGGCAGCACCGGCAGCACGATCCGCGACGGCCGGGCCGCGTCGTGGTGGACGGTCTGCTCGGCGGTCCCGGCCAGGGCGCCGGGATTGCGGTCCCAGCGGGGGAAGTTGCTGGAGGTGACCTGCACCCGCAGCCGGTGGCCGGTCCGGAACACATGGGCGGTGGACCAGAGGTCGATCGCATGCTCCTGTTCCTCCGTGCTGTTGACGTCGACCCGCCGAATGCCGTCGGCGATGGTGCGGGACACCCCCGCGGGGTCCACGTCGCACAGCCGGACCACCCAGTCGGCCGCGGGCGCCGAGGAGGAGGCCGTGACCAGGGCCCGGATCCGGCCGATCACCTCCAGCGCGGTCGGCAGCGGTGCGCTGGTGTACACCAGGACATCGGCACGTTCTTCTGTCCTGCGCTGGTCCAGCGGTCCGGCCGGGTAGTCGTCGGTCAGCAGCACCGGGCCGCCCCAGGTCGGCACCGGGTCGGCCGGATCGTGGCGGAAGCGGTCGGCCGGCTCGTCCGGGCCCGGCGGCTCCGGTGACAGCACCCCGTCGGAGCGCAGATACCAGGCGGTGTCGACGGCCGGGGGCGGCCAACGGTCCATTCGGCGCCACTCGTTGGCGCCCATGACGAACAGCAGCACCGGCGGCGTGGCCCGGGCCGGCGGCTGCTCCGGCCGCAGTCGGAGGTCCAGCCAGTCCAGCTCGCGGGAGCGCAGCGAGCCGCCGCCGTCGATCCCGGCCGCGTCCGCGCCGGGGCCGAAGTCGACCTCGCCGACCAGGCTGGTCTGGTTGTTGTGCGACCAGGGCCCGACGATCAGCGCGGCCGGCTGTCCACTGTCGCGGGCGCCGCAGTGGTTGTCCAGGCTGCCCTGGAGGAAGGAGTCGTACCAGCCGGCCACGGTCAGCGTCGGTGCGGTGAGCCGGTCCAGGCCGTCGCCGACCCGCTGGATCTCGGGGGAGCCGGGGGCGCCCGGCACCGGCAGGTTCAGCCGGGCCAGCGTGGGCAGGGCGGAGCTGGGCAGCTCCCAGTAGGTTCGGGTGGGCAACTCCCTTACTGCTTCGTCGAGTTCGGTCAGTTTTCGGTGCAGCTCGGCGGGCCGGTCGGCATGGCGTCGGCGCAGCAGGTCGGCGGCCAGGGTGAGGGTCCACTGGGTCATCAGCCCCAATTCGCGGGCGCCGCCCCGGGCGAACAGCCCGTCGGCGGGGTCGGACCAGGTGAACTCCGTTGCGGCGGAGAGAAGTTCGGGTGTTTTGGCGGCGAGGGCGGCCCACTGCGCCTGGCCCAGGTAGCTGGGCCCGTACATCCCGACCCGCCCGTTCGCCCCGGGCAGGCGGGCGGCCCAGCGGACGCTGTCGCAGCCGTCCTCGTGCTCGTTGACCAGCGGCTGCCAGTCGCCCTCGGAGCGGAACCGGCCGCGGGTGTCCTGGATGACGACCAGATAGCCGCGGCGCACCGCGCCCCATGGTTCCAGCAGCTCCAGGATGCGGGCGTCCGCCTTGTCATAGGGCGAGCGCACCAGCAGCACCGGCCAGGGCCCCTCCCCGTCCGGCCGGTAGATGTCGGCGCGCAGCACGGTGCCGTCGCGCATCACCGCCTCGGCGTCGACCTCGACCCGGGTGCCCACGGTGGTTGCTCCTCTCCTTGGGGGCCGGGCGGCGCGGCGGACGCACCGCCGCACCGCCCGGCTCCGGGGTTCAGCTGATGCTGATGTCGTCGACGTAGCCGCGGTAGCCGCCGCTGCCGCCGGGCTGGTCGTAGCCGACCAGGATCCGGTTGATCTGCTTGTTGCTGTTGTTGGTGCCGAGGTTGACGGTGACGTGGTTCCAGGCGTCCAGGGTCAGGTGTCCGCACTGCTGCGCGGGGTGGGCCTGGTGGCCGTTCTGGTCCATGGCTCCGGAGTCGCGCAGGGTGCTGCCGTCGCTGAAGATCAGATCCACGGCGACACAGCTGCTGTTGGTGGATCCGGCCGCGACCCAGGGCGTGGTGGCGCTGCTCTGCGGATAGATCCAGTAGCTGAGGGTCTTGGTGGCGCCGATCGCCAGCGGACTGCCGCTGAGGTCGTAGACCTTGAGATAGGCGTGCGGGTTGCTGCCGCTGGCGGAGCCCGAGTACATCAGCGCGCTGCTGCCGGTGTGCGCGGTCTCGCCGCTGCGCGGGCCGGTCTCCGGGCCAGTGGCGCCGCAGCAGATTCCGGCGACGTTGTTCAGTCCGCCGCCGGTGGTGTCGACGCTGTCGGTCCAGGTCGGCGCGGGGTCGCTGGACTCGAAGCCGGAGCTGAAGCTGCTGCTGGTGCTGCCGCTTCCGGTCTGCACGGCCTGGCCGAGCTCGGTGGTGACGGTGCTGAGCGGCGTCCCCGCCGGGGCGAGGTCCAGGGTGTCGTTGGCCGAGGTGGCGATGGTGATCTTGGTGCCGGAGACCGTGCCGGTGTCCGTGCCGTTGCGGTAGACCTCGACGTTCTGGCCCGGCCAGGGGTTGGTGAAGGTGAAGCCGCCGCCCTTCTGGCTGACCACCCGCTCGTACTGGACGGTGTTGCCGTAGATGCTGCTGGAGACCAGGAAGTCGCCGTAGGCGAGCAGGTCGCCGAACTTGGCGTTGGAGTTCGCGGGCCAGTCCGCGAACACCTTGATGTCGTTCTGGGCCGACTGCAGCAGCATCTCGTCCAGGCCGGAGGTCACCACGTTGATGTTCTCGATGCCGCCGCCGTTGTGATGGACCGCCAGGTTGTTGAAGCTCTGGTTGGCGGCCTCGTCGTGCAGGTTGGTCATGATGGTGGCGGGGTTGTAGCCGACCCTGGCCGCGGCGGTGTAGAAGGTGCCGGGGGCGTTGCCGCCGTTCCAGGCGGCGGTCAGCTGGTCGACGGTGTTGCGGGCGGTCTGCAGCAGGGTGGAGCTGCTGTCGAGGCCGACCTGGTTGCCCGGGTAGACGGCCTGGATGTCGATGTCGTTGCCGTCGTTGACCCAGTCCGCGCCGACCGAGGTCTCCCGGAACACGGTCTGGCTGTTGCGGGTCATGGTGGGCAGCGGGGCGAGGTGGGTGTTGATGTTCTGCCAGGTGGTGCGGGTGCTTGCGTCCTGGCCCAGGGCGGTGCTGATGTCGGTGAGCCCCTGGAACAGCTGGTGCACCAGGCCCAGCGACAGGATGCTGTTGGTCTGCGGGTAGGCGTCGTCCTCCTGCGGCGCGTCATTGGTGATGTTGTAGGTGCCGCCGGAGTCCAGGGTCAGGTAGTTCTGCCAGAACAGCCCGACCTGCTTGAGGTAGGGGTAGACGGTGGCGGCGTAGGTGGTGTCGTGGGTGTACTCGTAGCGCATGACCATGTCGCTGGCCAGGTTCACCGCGTTGGACTTCTGGTTGTGCAGGCTGGTGTCCGCGCTGGTGCCCTTGGGGGAGATGCCCACCGGGTAGAGCACGCCCTGGAACCCGTTCTGTGCGGCGAGCGCCTGGCCGGCCGACATGTAGTCGAGGACCGGCTGGTCGTAGGAGGCCATCTGGTCGATGTGGTTGGTCGACAGCGCAGCGTAGAACGGGGTCTGGTAGTTGTAGTTGGTATGGTAGTCACCGTTCCAGTTCATGTTCCCGGTGATCCAGTTGCCCCACAGCCCGGGCGCGTACTTCCCCGGGCGGGAGACCGAGCCCAGCAGGTACAGCGAGCCGTACCAGCTCTTCTCGACCGACTTGTCCGGGATCTCCACGAAGGACTGCGACCAGTAGGTCTGCCACCAGGCCTGGTGCGAGTTGCTGAGGGTGTTCAGGTCGGCCTGCTGCAGGCTGCTGACCAGGGAGTCGGCGGTGGCCTGGAAACTGGTGCTGTCGATGCTGCTGACGATGCCCGAGGTGAAGGTGTAGGTGGTGCCGGGCTGCAGGGTGAGGCTGATCCTGTTGCCGGAGACGGTGGGGCTGCCGCCGATCACCCGGGAGGCCATCCGGGCCAGCGGGTTGTTGGAACCGGCGGTGTCGGCGGCGACGTCGGCGTTGAGCACGCCGCCGCTGCTGGACACGGTGGGGGTGCCGCCGGCGCCGTTCTGCACGGTGAAGCTGGCGTTCTGGCTCGCCGAGCCGCTGAGGGTGACCGAGGTGACGAAGAGGTTCTCGGTGGCGGACATCCAGCTGGTGGTGGTCAGGGTCGAGCCGCCGAGCCCGTACGTCCCCTTGACCTGGGCATGAGCGATGTCCTGGACCACGTGGTAACTGGCGCCGGCCATCCCCGGCACGGCGAGGACGATCCGGCCGAGCGGCTTGATCGCATGGCTGGCGGCGGAGAAGAAGTCGTTCTTGCCGAGGTAGAAGGTCTGGTTGTCGATCGACCCGCCGACCGCGACCCCGACGTCGCCGTTGCCCAGCTCCGGCGCGTCCACGGTCTCGCCGGAGGTGAGCTGGGTCGGCGGGGTGGTCCAGACGCCCTGGTACTGCGAGACGACGCGCATCGCCTGGTTGGCGGTGACCGTGTCGGCCACCGCCGGCTGGGACACGACAGCCGCCAGGGCCGCGCTGACCAGCGCGGTGGCCGTGGCCGCGCTTGCGGCCCTTCTGAGTAGCAACCTGAGCCTCATGGGCACGTTGCCTTTCTTGGGCTTGACCTGCGTCCGCCACGGCGACAGTTTCCACTCGAAGCAGTCTCGGGCGACTGATTCCGGGCATGGCGATGCCCGGGCACACGGCATCAGAAACTGCAGGTGGGGCCGATCTGAGCGGCCGCAGAACGGGTGGGGGGCGGACGCGGATCTGAACGGGCTGCACGTCCGAAAACATTCCGACGCATAGTGCCGCCGGATGCCTGGGGTTGTTTATAGACGTGTTCCCAGGGGGCTGTAAAGGGGTCGGATAACGTTTTCTCCCGACTTCGGGGTGCGGTCAGGGGGCGACCTCCCCCGAGCCGCGGACGATGAGCGTGGTCGGCACCACGACCGTTCGGGCCGGTCCGGCCGGGTTCGCCAGCCGGGCCTGGAGCAGGTCGATGGCCGTTCCGCCGATCTCGCGGTTGCCCTGGGCGACCACGGTCAGCCCTGGGCGCAGCAGGTCGGCCAGCGGGAAGTCGTCGAAGCCGACCAGCGCCGTGCCGGCGAAGTCGTCGCCGAGCTGGCGGATCACCTCGATGGTGGTCGAGGCGTTGCCGGTGACGATCGCGGTGGCGTGGCCCGGGCCGCTGCGCAGCCGGGCCAGCGCCGCCGCGATCCGGGCCGGCTCGATCGGCCCGGGGTGGACCAGGCCCTCGATCGGGGCGCCGATGCTCCGCAGGCATTCGCGGAACGCGGTGGTGCGCTCCAGGCCGGTGTAGATCCGCTCGTCGTCGCCGATGTAGCCGATCCTGCGGTGGCCCTGGGCGGCCAGGTGCTGGAAGGCCTGCTGGATCCCGCCGCGGTTGTCGCTCAGCACGGTGTCCACGGCGATGCCGGCGGCGGGCCGGTCGAAGGCCACCACGGCCATGCCCGAGTCGATCTCGGGCTGCAGGTAGCGGTGGTCCTCGGCGGTCGGCTCGATGATGATCCCGTCCATCCGGCGGCCGCACATGGACATCACCGCCTCCCGCTCGCGGGCCTCGTCGTCGTCGGTGGACATCGCGACCACGTTGAGCCCCGCGGCGCGGGCGGACTCCTCGACCGCGCGCAGCACCGGGTGGGCGTCGGCCATGTTCCGCACCGCCGCGCCGATGGTGCCGCTGCGTCCGCTGCGCAGCTGCCGGGCCCGTTCGTCGGGCTGGTAGCCGAGTTGCTCGATGGCCTCGCGGATCCGCCGGGCGAGTCCTTCGCCCACGGTCGCATCCCCGTTGACCACGCGCGATACCGTGCGCAGAGCGACGCCTGCCTCCCGTGCGACATCGACCATCGTGGGTCTGCGCGGGCGTGGCGGACCGCTCTTGTCCAAGGACCCAGGACCTGGCACGTTGCTTCCCCTCAGTCGATCGTTCATGATCTGCCCCCGCTGCCCCGAGACCTGTCCGTGATCGCGAAGGGGCTTGACACTGCGTCCGGGAACCTTACAGTTCTCGGCGAGACAACGTTATCTCGCCGGGTCGGAACGGTAAACGTTTTCGGCGCCGAGACCCTCAAGAACCTTCACTCCCTGACATCCCACCCCTGAAAGGGACACCCTCATGCTCAGACGAAGTGCTGTTGTGGCCGCTGCCGCGAGCGTGCTGCTGCTGGCGGGCGCGTGCTCGAGTTCCTCGACGAAGACCGGTGCGGCGGGCGGCGGCGGTGCGACGCTCACGTACCTGACCTTCAACACCCCCTCGCTGACCCCCGCCTTCTGGAAGTCGTCGATCGCCGCCGCGCAGAAGACCGTCCCCGGCCTGACCATCAAGCAGGTGGTGGCGCCGAGCACCGACCGCGACTCCTACGCCAAGCAGCTGGAGGCGTCCGGACAGTTCCCGGACCTGCTGCAGTCGATCACCCCGTCGCAGTACACCGACGCCGGCCTGCTGACGCCGTACGACCAGTCCTGGATCGACGCGAACTTCCTGCTGCCGCAGGGCAACGCGATCAAGGGCAAGGTCTACGTCCCGCCGACGAACTCGCAGATCATCCCGCTGGTGTTCTACAACAAGTCGCTGTTCGCCAAGGCGGGGGTGCAGCCGCCGAAGACCTGGGCCGAGTTCATGCAGGTCAACGCCAAGCTCAAGGCCGCCGGGATCACCCCGCTGGAGCTGGGCGGCAACGACCCGTTCGCCGCCGCCATGCCGCTGACCGGCGCGCTCAGCGCGGACGTGCTGGGCAAGAACCCCAAGTGGCTGCAGCAGCGCTATGCCGGGTCGGTGAAGTTCGGCGACGCCGACGTGGTGGCCGCGGCGACCAAGATGCGCACCCTGGTGACCAACGGCTACTTCGAGAAGGGCGCGCTGAACGTCAGCTACGCCGACTCGATCACCCAGTTCAACGCCGGCAAGGCCGCGATGTACCCGATGGGCAGCTGGTACCTCGGCTCGGTCCCCAAGGACCAGTGGAGCAACATCGGCGTGTTCCCGTGGCCCACCGACGACGGCTCGGTCGTGGTGCCGTTCGCGGTCGGCGGCTCGATGGCCATCAGCTCCAAGACCAAGAACGTCGCCGACGCCACCAAGTTCGCCGAGGCCTGGTCGCTGGACCCGGCCAACCTCAAGTCGCTGATCGAGGGCGACGGCGCGTTCCCGATGCTCAAGGGCAAGACGCTGGCCGACTACAAGGTCACGGTGAGCCCGGTCTTCACCGACTCCTTCAGCTTCGTCACCAACACCAACAACAAGGTCAGCTCGATCGGCTGGACCACCAACGACGACGCCATGCCCGGCGCCCTCAACAACGACTTCTACGCCGCCGCCCAGGCGCTGTTCAACACCAATGACGTGCAGGGCCAGATGAACAAGCTCGACCAGGCCTGGACCACCGCCACCAAGTGATCCACGGACCGCACCAACGACCGACTGGCCCTGCCGGAGCGGAGCCCACCACGCTCCGCTCCGGCAAGAAAGGACAGGGACAGTGAAGCCGCTCACGCACTGGTTTCGCGCCGCCAAACAGGACTTCGGGTTGCGGAGCATCGCCGCCCTGGGCCTGCTGCTCTACCTCGTCTTCATCGTCGTGCCGGTGCTGATGAGCCTGCGCAGCAGCTTCACCGACGAGAACCCGCTGAAGTCGGGGAGCAACTACATCGGCTTCTCCAACTACACGGAGATGCTGCACGACAGCGAGCTGCGCTCCAGCGTCGTGTTCACCCTGCTGCTCGCGCTCGGGGTGACGGTGGTGGCCAACACCATCGGGCTCGCTTTCGCCACGCTGCTCAACCGCACTCAGCTCAGCTACCGGGTGCTGCGCACCATCGCGTTCCTGCCGCAGGTGGTCTCCGGGGTGATCGTCGGCTTCGTCTGGAAGACCATCTTCATCCAGGACGGCCTGCTCAACGATGTGCTGACGCGTACTCACCTGGTCAAGGAGCCGGTCGACTGGCTCGGCGACCCGCACCTGGCGCAGCTGTCGATCGGCGTCGTGGTCGCCTGGGTCCTGTCCGGGTTCACCACCGTGGTGTACCTGGCGGCGCTGCAGAACATTCCCGGCGAGCTCTACGACGCCAGCTCCATCGACGGCGCCAGCAGCGGCCAGCAGTTCCGGATGATCACTGTGCGGATGGTGGCGCCGGCCACCACCATCAGCGTCACCATCTCGCTGATCACCGTGCTGAAGCTGTACGACGTGATCGCGGTGCTCACCTCCGGCGGGCCCGCCAACGCCACCGAGTCCACCGCGCAGTACATCGTCAAGATGGCCTTCACCAGCGACCGGTTCGGCTACGCCTCGGCCGTCGCCATGGTGCTGCTGCTGATCTCCGCCGTCATCGCCCTGTCCACCACCAGTCTCCTGCGCCGCAGGGAGGTCGACCTGTGACCGTCCAGCACGCCTCCCCCCGGCTGCCCTCCTCCACCGTCCCCGGACCCGCGGCCCGCCCGCCGCGGCGGACCCCGCGCCTGCTGCTCGGCCGGGCCAGGCTGCTGTTCGCGGTGCTGGTGACGCTGGTCTTCGTCAGCCCGATCTACCTGACCGTGGTCAACGCCTTCAAGCACGAGGACGCGATCGTCGCCGACCCGGCGGCGCCCCCGCTCCACCCCACCCTCAGCAACCTCTCCACCGTGCTGAACCGGCCGGACCACCTGGTGCAGCTGGGCCTGCGCAACTCGCTGATCGTGGTGGTGTGCTCGGTGCTGCTGCTGATCCCGCTGGGCTCGGCGTTCAGCTTCTACATCTCCCGCCGGCGGACCCGGCTGCGCGCCGCGATCCTGGCCCTGCTCGCCGCCGGGCTGATGATCCCGCCGCAGGTGGTGCTGCTGCCGACGATCCACATCCTCACCCTGCTGGGGCTGGACCACACCTATCCCGGGCTGATCCTGTCCAACCTGGGCGGCGGCTACTTCTCGTTCGCGGTCTTCGTCTACGTCGGCTTCATGCGGGCGGTCCCGGACGAGATCGTCGAGGCGGCGCGGATCGACGGCGCCAGCGGCCTGCGGATCTGGTGGAGCATCATCATGCCGCTGGTGCGGCCCGCGACCGCGACGGTCGCCATCTTCCTCTCGCTGTGGATCTGGAACGACTTCCTCAATCCCCTGTTCATCCTCGGCCCGCTGCAGGGCCAGACCATCACCACCGGTCTCTATCTTTCTGTGGGGCAGTTCTCGATGAGTTACGGACAGCTGTTCGGGACCATGTTCCTGGCCGGGATCATCCCCGTGGTCGGCTACCTGCTGATGCAGAGGCAGTTCATCGCCGGGCTGACCGCGGGATCCACCAAGTGACCGCCACGCCGCCGGAACCGTCCGGCCGAGCTCGCGATCCGCTGCTGCCCGAGGGCGAGCTATGTGAGGGCGTGACCGACCTGCCCGAGGGCGTGCCCGACCTCGCCGACGTGTCCGGCGAGTGGGTCGACGCGGAGGACCTGGCGCACCTGCCCTCGCTGCGCAACCAGTGGGGCCAGGGCCACGTCAACCACGACCTCAGTTCAATGTCCTGGCTGGCCGCGCCCCCGTACACCTTCGGCTACCACACCGGGGTGCTGCGCCTGGACGGTGCGGTGCTGCCCGCGCAGCGCTTCCGCTGGAAGCCGTGGGGGGTCCAGCGCGAGTACGTCGACGGCGGGCTGACGGTGTGTACGGACAGCCGGATGGCGCTGTCCGACCAGCAGTTGCTGTGGCAGATCGAGCTGGTCAACGACGGTGACACGACGGTCCGGCACACCGTGTCGCAGGACCTGTTCGCGATGGTCGCGCACACCGAGACCGGCTGGGGCTGGCTCTACGACGTGCCGTGGACGGCAGGCAACCACCATGACTTCATGTCGCTGGAGCGGATCCGCGCCACCACCCGCGCCACCACCTGCGGCGACGGGCCCGCGCAGGGCCGCTATCTGCTCGGCCCGGGGGAGCGCCGGCTGCGGCTGGGCCGGCCCCGGCTGCCCGGCATCCAGCGGGACGCCGACACCGAGGCGATGTCGCTGGCCTTCGAACTGCCCCGGCACGTCAGCCAGGACACCGTCTACCCGCACCGGCACAGCGCCCTGGCCACCCTGCGCGGCCTGCGCCGCTCGGGGGCCTCTGGCGGCGACGAGAGCGGTGCTTCCGTTGTGGAGCAGTGCTCCGAGGGTGAGATCGCGCTGACGGACATCACCAGCGAGGTCGCGCTGGGTGCCCTGGAGCTGACTGCTGGTCAGATATTCGAACTGGAGTTCCGTTCGGACGCCCCGGACCAGACCGGCATCCTGCTCACCCACGGCAACCACCCCGACTCGCTGCAGCTGGGCCTGGACGCTGGCCGGCTCTGGTTCGGCATCTGCGGCGAGCAGGAGTTCGCCGCGCCCCCCATCGAGCCCGGCCGCTGGTACCGGGTCGCGGTCACCCTGGACGAGACCCGGGTCAGCCTGTCGCTGGACGGCGAGCAGGTCGCGGCCACCAGCCACTGGTCGGCCTCGCCGCGCTGGAAGGCGCTGGCCGCCGACTCGCTGGTCAGCGTCGCCGACAGCTGCTCCCCGGCCCGCGCCGCCTACGGCTTCGACACCGCCCCCGACACGGTCGAGGACCTCGGCTCCGGCGCCCGCGCCCACTGGACGATCACCCTGGAGCCCGGCCAGACCCGGAAGATCGGCATCGTTTGCGCCTACGGGGACGACACCGCCGCCGTGGCCGCCGCCGCCTCGGACACCGCGCAGAACGTACCCGGGGCGCTGGCGGCCGGCGAGCGCGGCTACCGCGAGCTGTGGCGCGGCATGTTCACCCCCGGCAACCCCCACTTCAGCGGCCACCTCCCGGCGCTGGTGGCGGAGGATCCCGGCGTCGCCAAGTCCTACTACATGGGCGCGCTGCTGGCCCTCTACATGCGCAACACCAGGATCAGCGACACCGAGCCGATCTTCCTCACCGGCGGCCCGCGGCTGGGCCCGACCACCACGTACTACTGGGACCACACCGAGTGGAGCCGCAGCTACGCCCTGCTGGAGCCGGCCGGCCTGCGCTCCTGGCTGCACCGGGCGCTGTCGGGCCCGTATGACGAGTCGTTCGGCTTCGACACCAGGAACGGCGGACCGCTCGGCAATGAGTACACCGCCAGCCACTACGCGCTGTTCCGGCTGGTCGAGCACTATGTCTGCGTCACCGGTGACCGGGCGTTCCTGGATCAGCAGGCCGGCTCGCGCACGGTGTTCGAGCACCTGGACCACCTGGCCCACGGCTGGCGTGACAAGACCACCGCGGCCACCGGCGGCGTCCTCGCCGACTTCGGCAAGGACCCCTGGCTGCTGCTGGAGTGCGTCCCCAACTACGTCAATGTGGTGGCGTCCTTCAACGCGGCCTATGTGGGCATGATGCGCTCCTTCGCGGGCCTGCTGCGTTCGGTCGGCCGCGACGAGGAGGCGGACACCGCGCTCGCCCAGGCGGACGCCATGGCCGCGGCGCTGCTGGAACTGGCGCTGCCGGACGGCCGGTGGCAGATCAGGCACCCGCAGGGGGACGAGTCCATCGGGCACGTCCTGGACTTCGGGCTGGTCGCCGCGCATCTGCACGAGGACCTCAGCGAGGAACAGCGGGCGGCCATGGTCGACTTTGTCTCGCAGAAGCTGCTGACCACCACCTGGATGCGGGCGCTCGCCGCCGACGACCCGGCCGCCCCGCTGGCCGACCGCCCCGACCACGGCGCGGCCGGGGCCTTCGGCGCCTGGCCGGGGGTGACCGCGCACGGTTTCGCGAAGCTGGGGCGCAAGGACCTCGCCGCGCAGCTGCTCGGCCGGGTCCACGCCGCGGCCTCGGGCGGGCTGTGGGGCCAGGCCATGGAGGTGGTGCAGGACGAGGCGCGGGGCCAGTGGACCCGGGTCGCCGAGGACGGCGTCTCCAACCGCGACTCGGTGGCGGGGGTGGCCACGACCGAGGCGGTGATATCCGGGCTGTTCGGCTTCGAGCCGAGCTTCTGCGGATCCGTGGGGGCCTCGCCTGTGTTGACGACCGTGCATGTGCCCGGCGTAGGCACCTTGTCGAACCTTGGCGCTGCTTCGCCGGCCGACTCCACCGACTCCACCAGCGTAGGGACCAACTGATATGAAGCTGCTACGTGTTGGCCCGGTCGGTGCCGAGCGTCCGGCGCTGCTGGCTGAGGACGGTCGACTGCTGGACCTGTCCTCGGTCACCGGTGACATCGACGGTGCGTTTCTGGCCGGGGACGGGCCAGATCGGGCCCGCGCCGCTGAGGCGGCCGGGCTGCTGCCGGAGCTTGACCCGCATCAGCGGATCGGGGCCCCGGTGGCCCGGCCGGGCAAGGTCGTCTGCATCGGCCTCAACTACCGCGACCACGCCCGGGAAACCGGTGCCGAGATCCCGATGCGGCCGGTGGTGTTCATGAAGGACCCCGGCACGGTGGTCGGCCCCGACGACCGTGTGCTGATCCCCCGGAACTCGGCCAAGACCGACTGGGAGGTGGAATTGGCGGTGGTGATCGGCCGTCAGGCCCGCTATCTGGCATCGCCGCTGGCCGCAGTCGAGGTGATCGCCGGGTATGCGGTGAGCAATGACGTCTCGGAGCGGGAGTTCCAGTTGGAGTTCTCGGGTCAGTGGGATCTGGGGAAGTCCTGCGAGACGTTCAACCCGCTGGGCCCCTGGCTGGTCACCCCCGAGGAGGTCGGTGACCCCCAGGCCCTGGGTCTGTACCTGTCCGTCAACGGCGTCAAGCGCCAGGACGGGCGCACCAAGAGCATGGTCTTCGACGTCGCCCACCTGGTCTGGTACCTGAGCCAGTACCTGGTGCTGGAACCCGGTGACGTCATCAACACCGGGACCCCGGCCGGAGTCGCCCTGGGCCTGCCCGACCACCCCTACCTGCGCCCCGGCGACGTGGTCGAGCTGTCCATCGACCGCCTCGGCGCCCAGCACCAGACCTTCGAGCAGGCATGAGAGGAACCAGCATGCCCGCCCCCACCGCGCGCATCACCGACCTGCAGACCTTCGACATCCGCTTCCCCACCTCCCGGGAACTGGACGGCTCCGATGCCATGAACCCCGACCCCGACTACTCCGCCGCCTACCTGATCCTGCACACCGACGCCGAGGACGGACTGCAGGGCCACGGCTTCACCTTCACCATCGGCCGCGGCAACGACGTCCAGGTCGCCGCCATCAACGCCCTGCGCACCCACGTCATCGGCCTACCCGTGGCCGAGCTGTGCGCAGACCCCGGCACCCTGAACCGGGCCCTGATCGGAGACAGCCAACTACGCTGGCTCGGCCCGGAAAAAGGCGTGATGCACATGGCCATCGGCGCCGTCATCAACGCCGTGTGGGACCTGGCCGCCAAACGCGCGAACAAACCCCTGTGGAAACTCCTCGCCGACGCCGACCCCGCCTGGCTCGTCTCCCAAGTCGACTTCCGCTACCTCACCGACGCCCTCACCCCCACCCAAGCCCTGAACCTGCTCCAACGCGGCCAAGCCGGACGCGCCCAACGCGAACAGGACCTCCTGGCAACCGGCTACCCCGCCTACACCACCTCCCCCGGCTGGCTGGGCTACACCGACACCAAACTCACCCGCCTGGCCAAACAAGCCGTCACCGACGGCTTCACCCAGATCAAACTCAAAGTCGGCGCCGACCTGGCCGACGACACCCGCCGCCTCAGCGCCGCCCGCACCGCCGTGGGCCCGCACATCCGCATCGCGATCGACGCCAACCAGCGCTGGGACGTGGACCAGGCCATCGAATGGACCCGCGCCCTGGCCCCCCACGACCCCTACTGGATCGAAGAACCCACCAGCCCCGACGACATCCTGGGCCACGCCGCCATCCACACCGCCATCGCCCCCATCCGCGTCGCCACCGGCGAACACGTCCACAACCGCATCATCTTCAAACAACTCCTCCAAGCCGGCGCCATCGACATCCTGCAGATCGACGCCGCCCGCGTCGGCGGCGTCAATGAAAACCTCGCCATCCTGCTCCTCGCCGCCCACTACAACATCCCCGTCTGCCCCCACGCCGGCGGGGTGGGACTGTGCGAACTGGTCCAACACCTGTCCATGTTCGACTACCTCGCCCTCTCCGGAACCACCCACGACCGCGTCATCGAATACGTCGACCACCTCCACGAACACTTCCTCGCCCCCGCCACCATCCGCAACGGCCACTACCAAGCCCCCCAAACCCCCGGCTTCTCCGCCCAGATGCACCCCGAGACGCTGGTGCAATTCGCCTACCCCCACGGCACCTTCTGGGCCGCGGACCTGGCACTGGCACCGGCCGAGCAAGCGGTTGCGGTGTGACGGGTCAGTCCAGGTGGAAGACCTCTTCCGCGGGGGCCCACCACTCGCCCGGGGCCGCGCTGTCCACCGGCTGCTGGCAGGGGTCGGTGTGGGCCCACCACTCCCGGGTGATCGGATCGGCGGCGATCGCCGCCGTGTCGGCCGCGTAGTCCGTACCGGTGTACTCGAGGTAGCTGAACAGCAGGCCGTCCCGCAGAAAGATCGAGTAGTTGCCGATGTGCGCCCGCTTCAGCGCGGCCAGCACCTGCGGCCAGGCCTCGGCGTGCAGGGCGCGGTACTCGGCCTCGAACTCCGGGCGCAACCGGATCACCCCGGCGAATCGCTGCATCGTGCTGGTTCCCTGTCTCGTTCGGTCGAGTGCTGTTGGGTGCTGCTGGGTGCTGCTGGGTGCTGCTACTGCTACCGGCTCGGGGCGGGGACGCCGACCCGGAACAGGACGGCGTCGTCCGCCTCGATCGTGGTGCGGCCGGCCGCGGCGGGCAGATAGGCCGACTGCCCCTTGACCAACCGCAGCCGCCCGCCAACCCCGTCCAGTCCGCCAACCCCGTCCAGCCCGTCCACCAGGACGGCCTCGCCCGCGACGCAGAGCAGGATCTGCGGGCCCTCGCCGTCGATGCGCTGCGTCGCCGCGCCGGTCAGGGTGTGGCGGGTGAGCAGGAACTCGTCCACGGGGGCAGGGTACACATCCACACCCGCTGTCCCCGGCACTGCCACGGGATCCACCAGGCCCGGGGCGGCGGCCTGGAATTCGACCACCCGCAGCAGTTCCGGCACATCGATGTGCTTGGGGGTCAGCCCGCACCGCAGCACATTGTCGGAGTTGGCCATCACCTCGACGCCCAGGCCGCCCAGATAGGCGTGCGGCACCCCTGCGCCCAGGAAGAGTGCCTGCCCCGGCCGCAGCCGGACATGGTTGAGCAGCAGCGCGGCCAGGATCCCGGGGTCGCCGGGGTAGTCGCGGACCACCCCGGCGTACGCCGCCAGCGCGGCGGCATACGCGGTGCCCGCGTCGGCAGCGGCCGTCGCGGCCCCGGGCAGTGCGGCGGCGACCGCGCGGGCGGTCTGCCGCCGGTGCTCGTCGCTCAGCACCTCGGCCAGGACGGTCCGTAGCGCCTCCGGCTCGGGCGCGCTGCGCAGCAGCTTTGACCAGCGGTCCAGCGCCGGCAGCCGCAGGGCGTCGAGCAGGTCGGCGGTCTCGGCGCAGCGGCGGAAACCGCACAGGGCGTCGAAGTCGCTGAGCGCGCAGATCATCTCCGGCTTGTGGTTGCGGTCCCGGTAGGTGCGCTCGGGCGCGTCCGGCGCGATGCCGCGTGCCTCCTCGTCGGCGAAGCCCGCGCGGGCCTGCTCCAGGGTGGGGTGCACCTGGACGGACAGGGCCTGCCCCACGGCCAGGACCTTGAAGAGGAACGGCAGTTGCGGGCCGAACCGGGCCAGCACGGCCGGGCCGAGCTCCGCCTCCGGATCGTCCGCGATCAGCCGGTCCAGCGGGCGGGGCCCGGCGCCCCGGTCGACCAGGGAGGGCGCTCCGGGGTGGGCGCCCATCCACAGCTCGGCCTGGGGCTCACCGGTCGGCTCCTCGCCCAGCAGCTCGGCCAGGGCACGGGTGGAGCCCCAGGCGTAGCCGCGGACGGAGTTGATCAGACGCTCGGGCGGGATCGGCGGGAGATTCACGGCGCGGGCTCCGGGGTGGCTGACGGTGCGGCTGGCAGGGGACGGACTTGTTTGTCCGTCCACTATAGACAACGTTGTCACATGATCCTGCGGTCGTCGATCGCGTCCTGGTCCCAGGTGATGCCGAGCCCGGGGCGGTCGGGTGCGACGGCGTGCCCGTCGATGATCTCCAACTGTCCTTCGGTGATCGCCCGCAGCTGCGGAATATGCTCCACATAGCGCCCGTTGGGCACCGCTGCGGCCAGGCTGACGTGCAGTTCCATCAGGAAGTGCGGGCAGACCTGGACATTGAACGCCTCCGCGAGATGGGCCACCTTCAGCCAGGGCGTGATCCCGCCCACCCGCGCCGCGTCGACCTGGACGATCGAGGCCGCCCCGCGGGCCAGGTAGTCGCGGAACTGGCCGATCGAGTAGAGCGACTCACCGACCGCCACCGGGATGGAGGTGGAGTTCGACAGCAGGACGTGGCCGGCCACGTCGTCGGCCGGCAGCGGCTCCTCGAACCAGGCGAGGTCGAAGGGCTCGAAGGCGGCGGCCCTGCGGCGGGCCTCGGCGTGGGTCATCGACTGGTTGGCGTCGACCATGATCTCCATCCCGGCGCCGACCGCGTCCCTGACCGCCCGCAGCCGCTCGACGTCCTGGCCCGCGCTCGGCTTGCCCACCTTGAGCTTGATGCCGTGCCAGCCCGCGGCCTGCGAGGCCAGCGCCCCGGCGACCAGTTCCTCGGTGGAGAGGTGCAGCCAGCCGCCCTCGGTGTCGTAGAGCGGGACCTGGCGCCGGAAGCCGCCCGCCAGCTGCCACAGCGGCTCGTCCGCGCGCAGGCACCGGAGATCCCAGAGGGCGGTGTCCACGGCGGCCAGGGCCAGTGAGGTGATCGCCCCCACGGTGGTGGCCCGGGTGGCGGCGAAGAGGTCGAACCAGATCGCCTCCACCACCCGGGCGTCCTGGCCCGGGAGCCGGGGCAGCAGGTGCTCCTGGAGCATCGCCAGGACGGAGCGCCCGCCGGTGCCGATCGTGTAGGAGTAGCCGACGCCGGTGCGGCCGTCGTCGGTGCGGATCTCCACCAGGACGGTCTCCTGCTTGAGGAACGCCTGCACCGCGTCGGTGCGCTCCTGCTCCACCTCGACGTCGATCAGATAGGCGCTCGCTGCGACGATCAGTGTCATCTCTGCCTCTTCCTATATTTTCCAAGAGACTATCGTGCCTTTTCAGCTCAACTCCAGGGCATGTGGATGCTGATCGTGTAGGATTTCGGCCATGGTATCCAGCCCGCAGCGGCAGGTGCTGGCGGACACGGTCTATGACACGCTCCGGCAGCGGCTGCTGGACCACGCCATCGAACCGGCGTCCAAGCTCAACATCAACGCGCTGTCCCTGGAGCTGGACGTCTCCCCGACACCGGTCCGCGAGGCCTTGGCCCGGCTGGAGGCCGAGGGGCTGGTGCTGAAGCGGACGCTGGCCGGCTACACGGCGGCGGCGCTGCTCAGCAATGAGGAGTTCGACGAACTCTTCGAGCTGCGGACGCTGCTGGAGCCCGCCGCGGCGGCCCGTGCGGCGGACCGCGCCGACCAGGACGACCTGCGGGCACTCGCCGGACACCTGGCCGAGATGCGCCGGGCCCAGGGCGCGGGCCCGCATCAGGCGCTGCAGCTGTTCGTCCGCCAGGACGCGCTCTTCCACGACCGGATCGCCGCGGCGGGCGGCAGCGCGCTGATGCGCGCCACCCTGGAGCGGCTGCACGCCCACACCCACCTCTACCGGCTCTCCTTCCGTGAGGGCATCGCCGAGGAGACCTGCCGGGAGCACGAGCGCATCCTCGACACCTTGCGGGAACGGGACGCCGACGCCGCGGCCGCCACCATGCGCACCCACCTCGCCCGCGCCCGGGCCCGACTGCTGGACGGGTCACCCGTGGGGTGAGGAGTATTGCCCGGTCCAGGGCGGTGTACTGCTGGGGGGCGACGGTATACCTCACTTACCGGCATATGTCGGTCTCGGGCGCAGAGCCGGCGAGAGGAGGGACCCCACGGATGCGGGCAGACGAGCGGCAGCACCGGATCCTCGTGCTGGCCCGGGACGAGGGCCGGGTCGAGGTGGTTGCCGCGGCCACCGAGTTCGGGGTCGCGCCGGAGACGATCCGGCGGGATCTGAGCGAGCTGGAGCGCAGGGGACTGGTCCGCCGTACCCATGGCGCCGCCTACCCGGTGGAGAGCGCGGGCTTCGAGACCAACCTGGCCCAGCGGGTCACGCTCCATGTCGAGAGCAAACGCCGGATCGCGGCCGAGGCGGTGACCCTCATCGGCGAGGCGGAGACCATCTTCGTGGACGAGGGCTACACCCCGCAGATCCTGGCCGCGCTGCTGCCCGCCGACCGGCCGCTGACGGTGGTGACGGCGTCGCTGACCACGGCCGCGGCGATCGCCGACTCGCCCAGTACGACCGTGCTGCTGCTGGGCGGCCGGGTCCGGGCCCGGACCCTGGCCACCGTGGGCTCCTGGGCCTGCGCCATGCTCTCCGGTTTTGTGATCGACCTGGCGTTCCTCGGGGCGAACGGGATCTCCCGGGAGCTGGGGCTGACCACCCCCGATCCGGTCGTGGCCGACGTCAAGTCCAAGGCGCTCCAGGTGTCGCGCCGCCGGATCTTCCTGGGGGACCACAGTAAGTTCGGAGCCGTCAGCTTCTGCCGCTTCGCCGAGGTCGCCGACTTCGAGGCGATCGTCACCGACACCGGCCTGTCCAGCGCGGAAGCGCACCGCTACTCGCAGCTCGGCCCGCACGTCATCCGGGTCTGACCGGCCCGCCCCGGCCCCCTGGGCCGCCCGACACCCTACGGAGCAACCATGTCGACATCCGGGTCCAGCCGGCAGGCCGTCGAGGACCTGATCACCCGCTACGCCGAGCTGGTGGACGACGGCGACTTCGCCGGGCTCGGCGTCCTGCTCGCCGACGCCGTCTTCATCGGCGGCGGTGCGCCGGTGAGCGGCGGTGACGCCATCGAGAAGATGTTCCACGACACCCTGATCGTCTACGAGGACGGCACACCGCGCACCCAGCACAGCGTCACCAATGTCCTGGTGGAGGTGGACGAGGAGGCCGGCACGGCGGTCTCCCGGGCGTACTTCACCGCGCTTCAGGCGCTGCCCGACCTGCCGCTGCAACCCATCGCCGGCGGCCGCTACCACGACCGCTTCGAGCGCCACGACGGCACCTGGCGCTTCGTGGAGCGCCGAGTCCAGGTCCGCCTGGTCGGCGACCTCAGCCACCACCTCCGCCAGGCCGCCGCAGGCCCGGCCGCCACCCGCCCGGCCGACACCCGCTGAGGCGGGCCGTCCGCGCGGTTTCGGCGGCCGGTCGGGGAAAGGGGGGCGAATCCGCGCCCGGCGATCCGCTAGTCTGTGGGGGGTCGGTCGCGGCGCAGTTGGCTGTGTACCGCCTGGCCAAGGCCTCCGTAGCTCAGGGGATAGAGCATTCGCCTCCTAAGTGAAGGGTCGCAGGTTCGAATCCTGCCGGGGGCACAGCGAGCCGTAAGGGCCCGCGCAGCACATGCTGCGCGGGCCCTTACGTTTGTGGTGGCGGCGACTACTTCCAGGTGTCGTTGAGGGTGGCGCTGCCTGAGGCGGGTGAGGTGCTGGTGCGGTTGGCTCCGCTCTCCCAGGTGACGTTTCCGCTCCCGTCCTTCTTGAAGTACTTGTACTCGAAGGCGGTGCTGGGCGGCAGGGACAGCGTTCCGGCCCAGACCGGGTAGGCCGCCGAGGACAGCAGGACGGCGCTGCCGGTGTTCCAGCTGCCCAGGGCGGGGATGGAACCGACCACGTAGACGTTCTGGCCGAGGACGGTGGTGGCGTTCTCGTCGAAGGTCTCGCTCACCGAGCCGACCGGGCTGCTGGGCGAGGCGGTGGGCGAGGCGGTGGGTGACGCGCTGGGCGAGGCGGTCGCCCCGGAGCCGGTCCAGACGTCGCTGACCGCGGCCGATCCGCTCGCCGCCGTGGTCAGGGCCATGTTGCCGCCCGGCTCCCAGGTGACGTTCCCGCTCGCGTCCCTGGCGATGTACTTGTACTGCACCGCGGTCGAGGCCGGCAGCCCGCTCACGGTGACGGTCCAGTACGCGCCGTTCTTGGTCATCGGGATCGCCGTCGCGGGCGACCAGTTGGAGAGCGCGCCGATCGATCCGGTGAGGTAGATCGGCGTGGTGCCCGGCGCTCCGGCCACGGTGAAGGTCTCGGTCACCCCGGAGCTGGGCGTGGGCGTCGGGGTCGGCGAGGCCGTCCCGGTGGTGACCAGGTCGGTGCTGTCGAAGGCGACCGCGTCCTTGGCCGGCACGGTCACGCTCGCGTTGCCGCTGCCGTCCACGATGACCGTGGGACCGCTGCAACTGCCGCCGCTCACCGCGCCGTGGACGATGTCGCAGTAGCTGCCCGCGGCGAGTCCGGTGGCGAAGGTCCTGGTCTGCGCCGAGCCCTCGTTGTTGAGGGCGATCCAGCCCGCGTTGCCGCGGCTGAAGGCGATCAGGTTGGAGCCGTCGTCGTACCAGTTGGCGACCGACTGCCCGGCGGTGTGGTTGTGCCAGGCGACCAGGTGGTTCACCCCGGTGATCCGGTCGGTGCACTCCCAGCCGCTGCCGCAGCTGGTGTCGGTGACGAAGCCGTTGCCGTCGGCCGGGGGCGAGTCGTCGCGGCCGTTGAAGTCGAAGCCCGCGTAGACCTCGGGGGTGCCGTAGCCCCAGGCGAGTTCGAACTCGGTGGCGAGGGTGTTGCTGGCGCCGGACTTGTAGCTGAGGGTGGAGCCGTCGCGTTCGGTGTCGTGGTTCTCGACGAAGACCAGCTCCTTGTTGCTGGGCAGCAGGCCCCAGGAGGCGCCGAAGGTCTTCAGGTTGGCGATGTTCCCGTTGAACTGCTGGGCCAGGTCGTCGGCGTAGTCGAAGCCGAGCAGGCTGCCGGTGCCCTCGAAGGCGGACGGCGCGAGCTGTCCGGTGCTGCCCAGCGCGACCTCCTGGGCGACGTACGGGGCCGTCCCGTCGGCGGTGGTGTGCAGCTTGGCCTCGATGGCGGCCAGGTCGGTCTGGCCGATGTGCTTGGCGGCGTCGACCCGGAAGCCGGAGACGCCGTAGCCGATCAGCTTGTTGAGGTACCCGGCGATCTCGGTGCGGACGTAGTCCGACTCGGTGCGCAGGTCGGCGAGGCTGGACAGCTCGCAGTGGGTGACCTCGTTGAAGTCGTTCCAGTTGTGGATCTGGTCGTCGGACTCGGCGCAGTCGGTGGGGTAGTTGTGGAAGTCGGCGCTGGAGTAGAGGCCCGGGTAGTTGTACTTGCTGTAGCCGGTGACCCCGCCGTAGGAGCTGCTGCCCTGGCCGGTCATATGGTTGATCACGGTGTCCACGTAGACCTTGACCCCGGCCGCGCGGCAGCTGGAGACCATCGCGGCGAACTGGGCCTCATTGCCCATCCGGCTGGTCAGGTTGTAGTCGACCGGCTGGTAGATCTCCCACCAGGGGTGGCCCGCGGCGGTGGTGGAGTCCTGCGGCGGCGCCACCTGCACGCCGCCGTACCCGGACGGGCCGAGCACGGTGGTGCACTCGTTGCCGACCGATTTCCAGTTCCACATGAAGAGGTTGGCGATGACATCGCTGCTGTTCATGGCCGCGTGGGCGGTCCCGGCGGTGGCGGCGAGGGTCAGCGGGACGATGCCGGCGGTGAGCAGCGCGCCCGAGGCGAGGACGGCACGGAGCCGGCCTCTGCGTGGGCCTGGCTCCGGGGGTTGACGGCGCATCAGGGGCTCCCTGGGTGGAGGGGGGTGGTGGCCCGACCATGCTCGGAGTGGCGCGGGCGCGTCAATACTCCTGCGGCAAGTTCTTGCAGAATCTTGCAGAGTGGACTGCCAATCCCTTTCAGTCCCTTCCGCACCGGACGCCCCGTCCACACCCCTGTCCGCGCCCTCGCCCGCACCCCCGTCCGCACCCCGGAACACCAGGGTCCACCGGTCCGTTTCCCCCGGCATGGACATCCTTCGCTACACCGCCTTCAGCACCGATCCCGCCGGCGGCAACCCCGCCGGTGTCGTCCTCGACGCGAGCGGACTGGACCAGGAGGCGATGCTCGCGGTCGCGGCGGAGCTGGGCTACTCGGAGACGGCGTTCGTGACCGGACGTGACGAGGTCGAACCGGGCGGCGCCCAGGTACGCGGCTTCGACGTGCGCTACTTCAGCCCCAAGGCGGAGGTCCCGTTCTGCGGCCACGCGACCGTCGCCACCGGCGTCGCCCTGGCCGACCACCTCACCGGCCCGGGCGAGCTGCTCTTCCGCACCCGCGCCGGGGAGGTCCCGGTGCTCGTGGCCGCAGGCCCGGACGGGGTCATGGCGGCCACCCTGACCAGCGTCGACCCCCGGGTCGAGCCGGTCGCCGACGCCGATGTCTCCGAGGCGCTGCGGCTGCTCGGCTGGCAGCCGGCCGACCTGGATCCGGCCCTCCCGCCCCGGATCGCCTACGCCGGAGCCCGACACCTGGTCCTCGCGGTGCGGACCCGCGAGCGCCTCGCCGACCTGGCGTACGACTTCGACGGCCTGGCCCGCCATATGACGGAACGTGACCTGACCACCCTGCAGCTGGCCTGGCGGGAGAGCGCCGACGTCTTCCACGTCCGCAACCCGTTCCCGGTCGGCGGCGTGGTCGAGGATCCGGCCACCGGCGCGGCGGCGGCCGCCTTCGGCGCGTATCTGCGCGAGCTGGGCGCGGTCGGCCCCTCCGCCCAACTGACCCTGTACCAGGGCGCGGACCTGGGGCGGCCCGGTCTGCTCCGGGTGGAACTGCGGGACGGCGACCGCCGGATCCGGGTCTCCGGCACGGCGGTCCCCATCCCCTGAGCGGCCTAACCGGCCCGACTCGACCCGCCCGACCGGTCCAACCAGCCCGTTCGCTCAGACGGCCACCCGCTCCGGCTGTCCCGCCGCCAGCGCCCGCACCGCGTCCAGGCTGGAGGCGTGGGTGGGGGCCCAGCCCAGCTCCGCCCGGGCCCGGGCGTTGGACACCCGCAGGTCGGTGCTGAACAGGGTGTGCGCCAGCGGGGCCGCCCGCAGCAGCCACAGCGGGACGGTCATCGGCTTCGGCGTGCCGAACGCCTCCGCGATCGCGCGGATCTGGGCGCCGAAGCTGACCGGGGTGTCGTCCACGATGTTGTACGCCCGGCCCGCGCGGCCGGTCCTGACCGCCGCCGCGACCGCGGCCGCCGCGTCCTGCACCGACACCCAGGACAGCAGCAGCCCGCGCTCCGGCACCACCGGCAGCGACCGCTTGCGCAGCAGCGGCACGATGGTGGTGTCGGTGACCCCCGCGCCGTGGAACAGGCCGAAGCGCAGTGCTACGCCCTCGATGCCGTCGCTGCCCAGGGTCAGCTCCTCCTTGGCGCGCATCGCGCCGACGTGCTTCTCCAGCCAGGGGTTGGCGCCCTTGGGGCCGAACGGGGTGCCGTCCTCGGTGATCACCGCGCCGCCGTGGGCGCCGTACCCGTAGCCGAAGATCATCGACTCGGCGACGAAGCGGCGGGCGCCGGTGGCCCGGGCGGCCTCGATCAAGTGCGGGGTGCCGTCCAGGCGCAGGGCGTTGGTCCCGACCATGTCCTGGTGCCGAGTCAGGGACTTGCCGGAGAGCGCGGTCGCGGCGTGCACCACGACATCGAACTCCAGGCCGTCCACCGCCCGGAGCACGGAGTCCCGGTCGAGCAGGTCCGCCCGCACCTCGTTCGCGGCGCCCCGGCCGAGGCCGGAGACCTGGTGCCCGTCCGCGGTCAGCGCCTCCCGGATGCACTGACCCAGTACGCCGCTTCCGCCTGCCAGCAGGATGTTCATGTCGTCTCCCCGGTTGCTGTGCTGCTGTGTGAAGCTTTCAACCGGTAGGACAGAGCAGTGGCCGCGGATGTGACACGACGGGGGCAGGGGGATGCGCCTGAGTTTTAGTTAGGTTAGCCTAAGCTAACTTTCTAGGCCGCCTGGAGTCCGCATGTCCGTCGCCGTCGCCCCCGCCCCCTCCTCTGCTGCTGCCCCCGCCGTCAGCCCCTTCCGACTGTTCTCGGTCCATGTCGTCCGCACCGAACGGCTCACCCCCGGCATGATGCGGGTGACCCTCGGCGGCGAGGACCTGGCCGGCTTTGTCAACGGAGGCCGGGACCAGCGGATCAAGCTGCTGCTCCCGCAGCCCGGACAGACCGAGCCGACCCTCCCCGACCAGGACGCGGACGGCGGCTGGTACCGCGCCTGGCAGCGGATGCCCACCGCCTGGCGCCCGGTCCTGCGCACCTACACCGTCCGGGCCCAGCGCGCCGACGCCCGCGAGATCGACATCGACCTCGCGCTGCACGCCGGCGCGAGCGAGGGCCCCGCCTCGCGCTGGGCCCGTGCCGCCCGTACGGGCGACCGGATCGCGGTCTTCGGTCCCGCCGTCCCCGACGCCGGCGGCGTCGAGTTCCACCTCCCGGCGACGGCGGACTGGGCGCTGCTGGTGGGGGACGAGACGTCGCTGCCGGCCATCGCCTGCATCCTGGAATCCCTCCCCGGCGGCTTCCCGGTCCAGGTGTTCATCCGCACCGCCGACCCGGCCGACCGCCAGCCGCTGCGCACCACCGCCTCGGCCCGATTCCACTGGCTCCACGGCGACACCACACTCGCGGAGGTCGTCACCACGGCTGACTTCCCGTCAGGAGCCCCCTGCGCCTGGCTCGCCGGCGAGGCGGCGCAGGTCCGCAACCTGCGCCGACACCTGGTCAACACCCGCGCCTTCCCCCGCGACGCCGTCGTCTTCATGGGCTACTGGCGCCAAGGCCACGCGGAAGCCGCCGCCTAGCAGCCTGCGCCGCCTAGCAGCCTGCGCCGCCTAGCAGCCGGCTCCGCGTAGTTGGCTGCTTTGCGCCGGAGGCGCGAGACGGAGCGGGGGCGCTGCTCGGGGAAGGCCGACCCCACCCGCGCAGCGCACCCCGCTCGGGCCGCACCCGTCCTCGGCCCGCACCCGTTCTCAGCTCTCAGCCAACCTCAGCCCTCACCCAGTCGTCGTCGCCTTCGCCTTGGTCAGGTCGTAGACCGTCACCCCGCCCACCGTGCTGGCGGTGTAGTGGGCCGCGACCCAGGTCGAGATCTGCGAGGAGTCGCCGCTCCCGCTACTGCCGCCCGGCATCCCGCCGCCGCCGATGAAGTAGTGGATCTTGCCGCTGCGGACATACTGCTCGAACTGGGCCAGGGTCGGGGCCGGGTCGGTCCCATTGAAGCCGCCGATGGACATCACCGGTTCGCCGGTGGCCAGTTGGTATCCCGAGGCGTTCTGGGAGCCGATCGCCGCCGCGGCCCAGGTGTACTTGGACGCACCGGCCTTGAGCAGCGAGGTGATCGCCGCGCCCGGCGTGGAGCCGTTCAGGAAGGTCCCGCCGCCACCCCCCGCGCCGCCGCCCCGCAGGCCACCGGCACCACCGGCACCACCGGCACCACCGGCCCCGCCGCCAGGCGCCCCCTGCGGCGGCGTCCCACCGGGGAACCCGCCGGCCGGACGCCCAGCACCCGCAGCGCCACCCGCGCCGCCCGTAGCGCCTGCGGCCCCGCCCCCAGGGAACCCACGTCCCCCGCCGAAGCCACCCCCGCCGAAGCCACCCCCGCCGCCGAAGCCGCCACCGCCCGCCACCGTCGGCCCCGCCGTCGGCAGCGAGCCGCCGTGCGCGGTGCCGGCCGTTTGCAGGGTGTAGGCCGCGGGCCCGGCCAGCGAGGCCAGCAGCCCGGTCACCGCCAGCGCACGTGCGATCCGGTCCGGCAGCTGCCCCGCGCCGATGAGGCCCAGCGCGGACAGCATGCCGACGACCAGCACCGCATACCGCAGCCACGGATACCAGTCCGCACTGCGCTCCAGCAGCACATACGACCACACCGCCGTCCCGCCCACCACCACGGCCAGCGTCGCGGACGCGAACCAGGTCTGCCGCCGCTCCCACAGCAGCGCGCCGCCCATGCCGACCAGCGCCGCGATGTACGGGGCCAGGGCCACGTTGTAGTAGGGGTGGAAGATCCCCTTCATCAGACTGAACGTCAGAAACGTCGTGACCAGGGCGATTCCCCACAGCACGAACGCCGCCCGCCGCGGATCCGTCCGCGGGCTGCGCCGGGTCAGCCAGACCCCGGCCACGAGCAGCAGCATCGCCGCAGGCAGCAGCCAGGCGATCTGCCCGCCCATCTCCGAGCCGAACAGCCGGCCGAGACCGGTGCTGCCCCACATCCCGGTGCTGCCGGCCGCGCCGCCGCCCCCGCCGCCCACGCTCCCGGTCTCGGCGCCGCTGAGCCGCCCGAACCCGTTGTAGCCGAAGGTCAGTTCCAGGAAGCTGTTGTTCTGGCTGCCGCCGACGAACGGCCGGTACTCGGCCGGGGTGAGTTCCACGATGGCGACCCACCACCCGCTGCTGACGACCAGCACCAGCGTCGCCACCAGCAGCTGCCTGATCCGCCGCCACATCCCGGTGGGCGCGAAGGCCAGATAGGTGACTCCGAGCGCGGGCAGGATCAGGAACGCCTGCAGGGTCTTGGTCAGGAACGCCGTTCCCACACACAACCCTGCCAGCACCAACCACCGGGTCTGGGCCTGCTCCTGGGCCCGCAGCACGGCATAGCCGGCCAGCGCCAGCAGCAGCGCCAGCAGCGCGTCCGGGTTGTTGAAGCGGAACATCAGCGCCGCGACCGGGGTCAGTGCCAGCACCGCGCCCGCGATCAGCCCGGCCTGCGGCGAGAAGCGGCGGCGGACCGCCGCGTACACCACGGCGACGGTGCCGACCCCCTCCAGCGCCTGCGGCACCAGGATGGCCCAGGAGTTGACGCCGAAGATCCTGGTGGAGATCTCCATCGGCCAGAGCGCGGCCGGCGGTTTGTCGACGGTGATGAAGTTGGAGGCGTCGGACGAGCCGTAGAACATCGCCTCCCAGCTCTTGGTCCCGGCCTGCACGGCCGCCGAGTAGAACTGGTTGGCCCAGCCGGACGCGCCCAGCCCCCACAGGTAGAGGACCGCGGTGGCCAGCAGCAGGGCGACGAAGGCGGGCCGGACCCAGCGCGGGTCGCTCGCGCGGGCGGTGGCCGGGGTGGCCTCGGGGAGCGGAGGAGGGGTTACGACCTGGGGCTGCGGAGCGGTCTCGGTCATCGGAAAGCCTTCTCGGGGCTGCGGAGTGGGCACTCTGCCAATCTCGCCCGCCGCCCTGTCGCCGACGTATGCCGGTGCTGTGAGCCGCCTATCGGTTCGTGGCCACAACCTCCGAAGCCACAACCTCCGAAGCCACCTGGTCCGTCCCTTCGGACGCCGCCTGCGGCAGCCGCACCGCGAACACCGTCCGCCCCGGCTCGCTCTGCACGCTGACCTGGCCTCCGTGCGAGGCGGCGACCGCCGCGACGATGGCCAGGCCCAGGCCGGTGCTGCCGGCCGCGCGGGAGCGGGAGCTGTCGCCGCGGGCAAAGCGCTCGAACACCGTGGGCAGCAGCGCCTCCGGGATCCCCGGGCCGTTGTCGGTGATCCGCAGCTCACAATCATCTGTGTCGATCAGGCTGACGATGGACGCGGTGACCACGGTCCCGGCCGGGGTGTGCTTGCCCGCGTTGGCGAGCAGGTTGACCAGCACCTGCTGCAGCCGGTGCGGGTCGCCGTCCACCATCACCGGGTCGTCCGGGAGGTCGACCTGCCAGCGGTGGTCCGGGTTGGCCGCGTGGGCGTCCCGTACCGCGTCCATCACCAGCGGCGACAGGTCCAGCGGTTCGCGGTCCAGCGGGCGTCCGGCGTCCAGGCGGGCGAGCAGCAGCAGGTCCTCGACCAGCCGGGTCATCCGCGCGGCCTCCGACTCCACCCGGCTCAGCGCGTACGCGGTGTCCGGCGGGACGGTCTCCCGTCCGCGCCGGGTCAGTTCCGCGTAGCCGGCGATGGACGCCAGCGGGGTGCGCAGCTCATGGCTGGCGTCGGCGACGAACTGCCGGACCCTGGTCTCGCTGGCGTGCCGTGCGGCGAGGGCGTTGGAGACATGCTCGATCAGCCGGTTCAGCGAGGCGCCGACCTGGCCGGCCTCGGTCCTGGTGTCGGTGTCCGCGTCGGGGACCTGGACCAGCTCGCCGACCTCGCCCCGGTCCAGCGGCAGCCGGGAGATCCGCACGGCGGTGGCGGCGACCCGGTCCAGCGGCCGCAGCGAGATCCGGATCAGCGCGAAGGAGAGGAAGCCGGCCGCGATCAGCCCGCCGACGGTGACCACGGCCTCGACCGCGATCAGCTTGTCGACCAGGGCCTCGGCCGGGCCCAGCGGGACGGCCACCAGCACGGTGGTCCCGTTCACCACCTGGGCGTTGACCAGGTAGTCCCCGTACTGGGAGCCGGGGATGTTGACGGTCAGGTGCTCCGCCCCGTGCGCGGCGGCGGCGAGCGGCGCGGTCTGGTCGGCGGTGAGGGTCACCGTCGCGGCCCGTGGCGGAAAGGTGCTGTAGTTGATGCCGGAGTTGACGGCGGCGGTGACCACGCCGTTCACGATCGTCCCGCCGATCGCGTTCTCGGGGAGCACCCCGACGTAGTCCAACGGGTCGTCACCCTGGTGCCGCCCGCCGGGGCCGCCGGTCGCACCGGAACCGCCGGGGCCGCCCCCTGGGTGGTTGAAGGTCTGCGCGAAGGCCTGGTCCAGTTTGGTCCGGGCGGCCGCGGTGAGGTCCTGCTTCAGCATCAGCGTGGTGGTGAGCGCGATCGCCCCGCTCACCACGGCGAGCATCACGGTCGTGGTGACGAGCAGCCGGGTTCGCAGCGACCAGGTCGACCAGCGCCGGAACCGGTCGGTCCCGCTGCCCGTCGCGGATCTCATCGCCCCGGGGCTCCCGCGTCGGCGGGCTTCAGCACGTACCCGGCGCCGCGCATGGTGTGGATCATCGGCTTGCGTCCGGCGTCGATCTTGCGGCGCAGGTAGGAGATGTAGAGCTCGACCACATTGCCCTGGCCGCCGAAGTCGTAGGACCAGACCCGGTCCAGGATCTGCGGCTTGCTGAGCACCCGGCGCGGGTTGCGCATCAGGAACCGCAGCAGCTCGAACTCGGTGGCGGTGAGCCGGATCGAGTCGTCGCCGCGGAACACCTCGCGGCTGTCCTCGTCCAGCGTCAGATCGCCGACGACCAGCACCGACTCCGCCCTCGCCGCGGCCGTGCCGGAGCGCCGGAGCAGGCCGCGCAGCCGGGCGACGACCTCCTCCAGGCTGAACGGCTTGGTCACGTAGTCGTCGCCGCCGGCGGTGAGCCCGGCGATCCGGTCCTCGACCGCGTCCTTGGCGGTGAGGAACAGCACCGGCACGTCGTGCTGGTCGGCGCGCAGCCTGCGCATCACCTCGAGCCCGCTCATGTCCGGCAGCATCACGTCCAGGATCACCGCGTCGGGGCGGAACTCGCGGGCGCCGCGCAGCGCTTCGGCGCCGTCGCCGGCGGTGGCGGTCTGCCAGCCCTCGTAGCGCAGCGCCATCGACAGCAGGTCGGCCAGCGGGGCCTCGTCGTCGACCACGAGCACACGCACCGGGGAGCCGTCGGGTCGGCGGAGGTCGGCCGGGGCCGCGTCGGAGGCAGAGGAAGTTGTGGTCATGCCGATACGTTGCCGAGAACAGATGAGAAACCCATGAGGCCGGTCTGTGGCGGTCCTGTGGATTCCATGGCAATTTCGCCCGGGGGTTCCCAGGTTCCGCTCATCCGCTACAGCAGGCCGAGATCGCCCAGCTCTTTGTGCAGGTCACTGCGGTTGGACGCCTGCGCGGGCAGGTTCACCCCGGAACCGGGGGCCGCACCGGCACCAGCAGCACCAGCACCAGCACCAGCACCGGCCGAAGGCCCAAAAGCGCCCGAGGCCTCGGGAGCCGTCGGCACCGCCGCCGCCTTCGGGTGCCGGTCCCGCAGCAGCCAGGCGCCGGCCATGCCGCCGATCAGCCCGCCCAGGTGCGCCAGCCAGCTCACCCCGGGCGTGCCCGGCAGCGCGATGGTGACCAGGTAGGCGAAGGACGCCGCCATCACCACCCCGATCAGGGTGTCGATCAGATGCCGGTCGAAGATCCCGCGCAGCACCACATAGCCGAAGTAGCCGAAGATCAGCCCGCTGGCGCCGACCCCGAGGGTGTTCGTCCCCTGGAAGAACCACTCGGCGAATCCGCTGGTCAGCGCGACCAGCAGGGTCAGCCAGAGAAAGCGGACGACGCCGCGGTAGGCGGCCAGGAAGCCGAACACGAACAGGGGGCCCGAGTTGCCCTCGATGTGCTGCCAACTGAAGTGCAGGAACGGCGAGGTGAGGATCTCGGGCAGCCGGCTGACCCGGAGCGGGACCAGGCCGTACTCCCGGTCCAGCTGGTAGTGCCCGGCCCAGTTGACGATCTGGAGCACCCAGATGACCACCATGAAGCCGAACATCACAAAGAACGCCTTCCGCGCCTCCGTGATCATCTCCTCGGCCGACTCCGGCCCCGTGCTGGTCCACCCCTGCGACATGCCCATGTGCGGTACCCCCTCGTCCGCCCAACTCTACGGTGGAAGAGGGGCTCTACGGCAGTGGTGAAATGCGACTACAGCGCGCGAATGCCCCAGTGGTGCGCCACCCGCTCGCCCGGTTCGAGCCGGATCACGTCCTCGCCGGTGGCGAAGGCGTTCGGCGGGCAGCTCATCGGCTCCACCGCGACCCCCGCGCGCCGGTATCCGCCGGGCAGCCCGTCGGCCGAGTAGACCTGGAGCCAGCCGATCCCCTCGCCGACCCACATCTCCACCCCGTGGTTGCCGTCCGCGCTGGTCAGCCGGACCCGGGCGCGTCCGTCCGGGTCGCGCTGGAGCCCGGTGAAGGCGGTGTCCAGCAGGGTGTCGCCGATGCCGCGGGCCTTGCGGAAGTCGTACAAGCCGCCGCTGACGTCCTCCCGGGCGCCGGTCGGGATCATCCGCTCGTCGACCGGGAGCCAGGTGTCCGCCGGCAGTTCCAGCACCATGTCGTCGACACTGCCGGGCCCCCGGCCCAGGGTCAGGTAGGGGTGCGCGCCGATGCCGTACGGGGCCGCCGTGGGTCCGACGTTGTGGGCGGCGACCGAGACGCTCAGGCCGTCCTCGCCCAGCTCGTACGAGGCGGTCAGCTCCAGGATGTGCGGGTAGCCGTGCATCGGGTAGAGCCGCAGGCCGAAGCGGACCGAGGCGGCGTCCTCGGCGACCACCCGCCAGGGCAGCCAGCGGACGAAGCCGTGGCTGGCGTTGTGGTTCGGCGGCTCGCTGATGTCGAGCTGCTGTTCGTGGCCGTCGAACGCGTACCTGCCGTCGCGCACCCGGTTCGGCCACGGCACCAGCAGTTGGCCGGCCCCGCCGGGCGGGGTCTGGTCCACCGGGTGCTTGACGATCAGTGGTCGGCCGCGGTGGCTGAAGGCCCGCAGGCCCGCCCCCACACCGGTGACCACCGCGCGGTAGTCGCCGTACTCGATGACCTGCTGGGGGCCGGTGGGGGAGAGCGGCTCCTCGCCGGCGGGAGCGTCGCTGCGATGCGTGCGGTTCGCGTCAACCATGTGCATATCGTCGCACGACCGGCTTCGGCACAGGAGCCCCAACGGTCGCAACCAAACCAATTGCTGCTAGCCTCTCTCCGCACTTGGCATGTGTTCGAATCGCAGGGGATCGCGTCCGGGGGACAGCGTCCCGACGCATGGGGAGCACCACTGTCCGCAGCGACGCGGACAGCGTTCACACAGGCGGGGTAGTCAGGCCGGGGCCAGGGGAACCGGGGGGACCGGGTGCGTCGCGGCTGACCCGTACATGAGTACAGGGCAGGGGCACAGCTTTGACAGCGGGACATGGTCGGCCGGCACGGGGCAGGGCTCCGCAATCGACCGCGAAGCGGGCGCCGAAACACGTCAGGACCAAGTCACGGCTGTGGGCCGGGGCCGCGGCCGGGCTGGCCGTCGGCGGGCTGGTGGTCGGCGCGGTGGCCAACGCCGCCACCGGGACCACCCCGACCGCGGTGCGGAAGGCGTCCCCCGCGTCGACCGCTCCGCCGGCCTCCGCCGCGCTGCAGGCGGACTTCACCGCGGCCGCGGCCGAGTTCCAGGTCCCGGTGAGCGTGCTGCTGGCGGTCTCCTACCAGGAGACCCTCTGGGAGTCCCACCAGGGCGAGCCGAGCGTCACCGGCAACTACAACGTGATGGGCCTGACCTCGGTCAACCCCGCCGACCTGAACCCGGTCACCACCGCGGAGAAGAAGGCGGACCTGGCCGGCGCGGCCGGCGACCCGGCGCAGATCGCGAAGAAGAGCACCGCCTCGGCCGCCGCTGCCTCCGCCGCCGCGGCCCAGCAGCTGGCCCAGTTCGAGACGGTCGACACCACCGCTCCCGCGCTGCACACCCTGGACGCCGCCGCCGCGCTGATCAAGCAGCCCGACTCGACCCTGCGCGGTCAGATGAAGCAGAGCGTCCGGGGCGGCGCTGCCCTGCTGGCCTCCTACGAGAAGGCGGCCAAGGGCTCGCTGCCGACCGACGCCGGCCAGTGGTACCCGGCCGTCGCCCAGTTCTCCCAGGCCGCCGACACCGCCACCCAGAACCAGTTCGCCGACGGGGTGTACGGCGTCATCGCCACCGGCGCGGCCCGCACCACCGGCGACAACCAGGCCGTGCTGCTGGCGGCCGAACCCGCGGTGAAGCCGCAGCCGCAGACCGCGCCCGGTAGGGCGCGCGGCCTCACCGCGGCCCAGACCTGCGAGGCGGGCCCCGCGGGCTGCACCTTCGTCCCCGCGGCTGCGGGCAACTTCGACGTGGCGAACCGCCTCAACGCGGCCGACGGCGACACCGTCCGCGACATCGTCATCCACACCACCGAGGGCAGTGCGGCCTCGGCGATCAACACCTTCCGGACCTACAACCCGAGCAACCCGACCAGCGCCCACTTCGTGGTGGCCGCGACCGGGGCGGTCACCCAGCTGGTGCACACCAAGGACGTGGCCTTCCAGGCCGACAACAAGACGATCAACTCGCACTCGATCGGCGTGGAGGACGAGGGCTACGCCCTCAAGACCGGCAGCTGGGTCTCCGAGGTGGAGTACGACGCCTCCGCCGCCCTGGTGAAGCAACTCGCCAAGCTCTACAGCATCCCGCTGGACCGCGAGCACATCCTCGGCCACGACGACGTGCCCTATGTGACCGGCGACTACGTCACCGACCAGCAGGACGACCCGGGCCCGTACTGGGACTGGTCCCACTACCTGAGCCTGCTCGGCGCCCCGGCGCTGGACGGCACCGGGATGCCGCTGGTCGGCGGCACGGTCACCATCGCGCCGGACTACGCGAGCAACAAGCCGGTGCTGACCGGCTGCAGCGGCGGCGCCTGCGTGTCCCACCCGGCGAACTTCGTCTACCTGCGGACCAGCCCCTCCTCCTCGGCGCCGCTGATCAGCGACGCGCTGCTGAAGTCGGTCCGGACGACCTCCGCGACCACCGGCGGCGCGGACGTCAGCGACAAGGCGGTCTACGGACAGAGCTTCGTGGTGGCCGGCGTCTCCGGCGACTGGACCGCGATCTGGTACGGCGGCCAGGAGGCGTGGTTCGACAACCCCGGCGGGGTGAACACCTACGCCAACGGCAACCCCGCCCAGAACCTGGTCCTGCCCAAGGGCAGCACCCCGATCAAGGTGTACGGCCGTGCCTACCCGGAGGCCGCCGCCTACACCACGGCCGGGGTCCCGGCCGATGTGCAGCCGCTGGTGGCGCTCCCGCACTACAGCATCGCCCCCGGCCAGGCCTACACCACCACCGGGCGGCGCGCTGGCCGGTGACTTCTACGACTACGACGACGCCGACTGCGCCACCGCCGCCTGCAAGGTGGTCATCGGGACGACCCAGTACTACGAGATCCGGTACAACCACCGGCTCGCCTATGTGCTGGCGTCCGACGTGCAGACCACCACGCCCAAGGCCCCGCCGACCGGGACCCTGGTGCCGGTCGGGCCGACCCGGGTGATGAGCACCATGGACGGCACCGGCAGTGTGCCGAAGGCCCGACTGAAGGCCAAGGGCACGGTCAAGCTGCAGGTCACCGGCACTCCCGGGGTCCCGTCCACCGGGGTCACCGCGGTCGTGCTCAAGGTGACGGCGGTCCAGCCGTCCGCGTCCGGCTTCGTCACGGTCTACCCGGACGGCCGGTCGCGGCCGGCCGTCTCCAGCATCAACTTCGCCTACGCCGAGAACCTGGCCGTCCCCAACCTGGTGGTGGTGCCGGTGCTGGACGGCAAGGTCGACTTCTACAACGCCGTCGGGACGGTCGACCTGCTCGCCGACCTGACCGGCTACTTCACCACCGACACCACGGTCGGCTCCACCTTCGTGCCGACCGGCCCCAGCCGGATCCTCGACACCGTCGGCGGCGTCGGCGCAGCCAAGGCCCGGGTGCAGCCCCAGGGCACCGTCAGGCTGCGGGTGGCCGGCACTCCCGGGGTCCCGGCCACCGGGGTCACCGCGGTGGCGCTGAACGTGACGGCGGCCGAGCCGTCCGCGTCCGGTTTCCTCACCGTCTACCCGGACGGTCCGAGCGGTCCGAATGGTACGAACGGTACGAACGGTACGAACGGGAGGACGCCGCCGTCCGGGTCCACGCTGAGCTTCACCGCGGGGGAGAGCACCCCCCATCTGGTGATCGTCCCGGTGACCGACGGCGTGGTCGACTTCTACAACCCCAGCGGGACGGTCGACCTGCTCGCCGACCTGACCGGCTACTTCACCCGTGACGGCGGCGGCGGGGTGTTCCACACGGCGGGCCCGGTCCGGGCGATGGACACCCGCACCGGTTTCGGGGTGCGCACCGGCAAGCTGGGCCCGGGCGGCGTGGTGACGCTCCAGGTCGGCGGGCGCAACGGGGTCCCGCTGAACGCCACCGCGGTGATCCTCAACGTCACCGCGGTCAAGCCGTCGAGCAGTGGGTCCGTCACCGTCTACCCGTACGGACTGAAGACCGTCCCGGCGGTGTCCAGCCTGAGCTTCACCCAGGGCGCGCTGATCTCCAACCTGGTGATCGTGCCGGTGGTGAACGGCAAGGTGAACTTCTCCAACGCCACCGGGACGGTCGACCTGGTCGCCGGCCTGACCGGCTACTTCACCCCGTAGGCCGGCGACGCGACCGCTGAGGGGCCGCCCCGTCCTCCGGGACCGGGCGGCCCCTCCAGCGTTCCGCGCTTCACGGCCCGGCCCGCTGCCGTTCCTCGGCGATCCAGCGCTGCCCCTCCGCCACCGCCTGCTCCACCGCCGCCATCAGCTGCGGTGTGCTCCGCACCACCCCGCCCGGGCCCAGCCGCGCGGACACCCCGGTGGTCTCCAGCAGCCGGGCGGTCCCCTCGTCGGCCCCGGCCACGATCAGCCGCCCGCCGCAGGCCCGGTGCTCGTCGGCGTAGCGGCCGAGCTGCTTCAGCACCGCCGAGGACGGCACGTCCGGCCGCCCCCGGATCGCCAGCACCACCACCGCGCGCTCGCTGCCCTGCGGGTCGGGCCGCTGCGCGTCGATCCTCGGCAGCTCCGCGAAGAGGTTCACCCCGGCGTAGTAGAGGACGGTCACCTGGTCCGAGGGCAGCCGGGCCGGCACCGGGCCGACCGTCCAGCCGCCGTCCTCCGCCGGGGTCAGCGCCACCAGCTTCGACTGCCGGGCCGCCTGCACGCAGTAGAGCAGCAGCGACAGCACCGCGCCGATGATGATGGCCTGCTGCAGCGGCAGCTGGGTGGTGGCCAGAAAGGTGACCGCCATGGCCAGCGCCGACAGCGGCGAGGTCTTCAGCACCAGCAGGATGTCCTTGCGCCGCCCGGCGATCAGCTCGATCCCGATGACCAGGATCAGCCCACCGATCACCGGCATCGGGATCCGTCCGGCCAGTGACCCCAGCAGCAGCACGATCAGCGCCAGCCACAACCCGGCGAAGATCCCGGCCCAGCGGGTCTTCGCACCCGCGCTCACCGCGACCCCGGTCCGGGACAGCGAGCCGCCGGCCGGCAGCGCCGAGGTCAGCCCGCCGCCGAGGTTGGCCAGGCCCTGGGCCCGGAAGTCCGCGTTCATGTCCGAGCGGCTGCCGTCCGGGTTGGGCACCGACGACCCGATCCCGGCCGCCTGGGCCAGCGCCACCAGAGCCACCGAGAGCGCGCCGCCCCACAGATGGGGTACCGCGGACCAGTCCGGCAGCGAGATCGGCGGCAGCGCACCGGGGATGGCGCCGATGTCCTTGGCCAGCTTCACCTTGGTCCCGAGCACCCCCACCGCGAGGCTCACCACCACCAGCGCGACCAGCAGCGCCACCGGTTCCAGCCGCTTCACCCGGTGCGCCGCCAGATAGACGCAGACGGTGGCCATGGCCACCAGCGTGGGCGCGGTCTCCCAGGAGCCGAAGTGCAGTACCCAGTCGCCGAGCTGGACCAGTTTGTTGTGCTCGGGCGGCTTGTAGCCGGTGGCGTCGTCCAGCACCCCGGTGATGATCTGCAGCGCGATGCCGGTCGCGAAGCCGGTCATCACCGCGTTGGAGACAAAGCTGAGCACCACGCCCAGCCGCAGCAGCCCGAACAGCAGCATCACCGCTCCGACCAGCAGCGTCAGCGCGGCGACATTGCCCGGCTTGGTGGGGTCGAGCTTGGCGTCGGCCAGCACACTGTGCGCGGTCAGCGCGATGGCGCTGGTCAGCGTGGTGACCATGAGCACGGTCCGGGCGAAGAACGAGCCCAGCACGGTGGGCCAGACCCCGGCGTAGATCCCGGTGACCGGGTTGAAGCCGCCGATCGAGGCGTAGGCCATCCCCTCCGGAATGCTGAACAGACCGGTGACCAGCCCGGACGAGACATCGGAGGCAGTCGGCCTGCCGAGCCCCCGCAGCAGTTGCCCCAGCTTGGCCGGCTCCCTCATGGACGGGGGCTACGGGGCTCGAGCGGCGGGACCGTCCAGCTCCCGTTGAGGACCCGCGGGCCGGGGCCGTAGGCCCGGATGATCGCGGAGAACGGGCCGTCCGGGGCCGGCAGCCAGTTGGCGGCCTCGGCCGGGTCCGCCGGCCGTTGGTGCCGCAGCTGCAGGGTCAGCCCGCCGTCGGCGTCGTACACCAGGCCCGGGGTGCGGTCCCCGATGGAGTAGCGGCCGATCGGGTTGTCGACCAGGCCGCGGCCCGGCAGCCCGTACATGGTGACGGACCAGAAGAACCGGGCCGGGGGCAGCGTGCCGGGTGCGAAGTGGATCACATAGTCGCGCTGCGAGGCGTCCGGCGGGCGGTTGCCCGCGCTGTCCTGGAGCCAGCCGCCGTACCAGGCCTCCTCGGACGGCAGGCCGTAGAGGCCCTTCTGGGCGCCGATGCCCCGGTGCAGGTAGTCGGTGCCCATGGTGTCGCGGGTGCCGAACAGTCCGATGGTGCCGCTGACGGTGGCCGCGGCCTGCTCCAGCCGGGCGGCCCCGTCCGCCATGCCCTGGGCCAGCGCCTCCCGCAGCTCGTCCGGGAGCGTCCCGGGCTCGAAGCTGCCGCGCCCGTTGATCCCGAGCGCCGCCAGCCGGGAGCGCAGCTCGGACTCCTCCGGCAGCACCGGGAAGAAGCCGAGCAGGAAGTCCAGGTAGCCGAAGAACTCCAGGGTCGGCAGGGCCTCCTCGCGCCAGACCGGCCAGTCGGGTTCCGGGGCGGGTTCCGGGGCCGGGGTGCCCGCGAAGGCGTGCAGCGGCCGCAGCCGGTACTGCTCCTGGATGGCCCGCAGCGCGGCGACGTCCTCGGCCCCGGTGCCGGTGAGGCAGGTGCGGCCGACCAGGCCCAGCAGCTGGGTGGCGGCGCGCAGCACCCCGGTCACCCCCTCGGGCACCGGACCGTCCCAGTGCGGGCCGGCCACCAGGTAGTGCCCGGCCTCCCGGCCGGTGCTGCGGGCGCCGACGAAGCCCAGGTAGACGGTGTCCAGCTCATGGATCGGGACCACGTAGTAGCGGTCCTCGGCCGGGACCGACAGCACCCAGGGCTCGCTGCGCAGATCCAGCCAGGCCCAGGAGTAGGGGGTGTCGTTGTTGGGCGTCACCACATCGGTGTTGGCCGGGGTGAAGGGCTGCGCGTAGTGCCGGAAGACGCCGAAGCCCCCGACGTAGCGGGGGTCGTCGCTGTCGATCGCCTGGGCGTACATGGTCCGGTAGTTCTCCAGCAGGGCGTAGCCGTAGACCCACCCCTCCGCCGCCGTCTGCCGTGCCCGTCGTGCGTCCACCCCGGGACCGCCCTTCCTCGCACCATCAGGACAACCATCAGGACGACCATCAGGACAACTGTCAGGTCGACCAGCAAAAGAACCGTTAGGACAATACGGACAAAGTGACCGTAGGTTGATCGTAGGTTGACCGGACCGGCCGGGCGACAGGAAAGTTCGACAGCTCCTTATCGATCGTTCAGCTGCTGGGCGGCCGATAGGGGTGGAGGTCACACCCCGGCCCCCTGGACAGACGACCTACTGGCGATTAACTTAACGTTCGTTCGACAAACGACGAATGACCGATGCTGGAGCTGCTGGAAGGGAGCGCCATCGTGCGCCGCACCGTTTTCACCGAGGACCACGAGGCGTTCCGGGACACCATCCGCGACTTCATCGCCAAGGAGGTCGTGCCGGTCTATCCGGAGTGGGAGAAGGCCGGGGCCGCGCCCAAGGACTTCTACCTGAAGCTCGGCGAGCTGGGCGTCTTCGGCATCGAGGTGCCGGAGGAGTTCGGCGGCGCCGGGATGAGCGGCTTCAAGTACCAGGCGATCGTCACCGAGGAGTGCGCCCGCGCGGGCGTCAGCTTCGGCGGCTCGGGCGTCCACACCGGCCTGTGCCTGCCGTACATCATGGAGTACGCCAGCGACGAGCAGAAGAAGCGCTGGCTGCCGAAATTCGTCTCCGGCGAGATGATGACCGCCATCGCCATGACCGAGCCGGGCACCGGCTCCGACCTGGCCGGGATGACCAGCAACGCCAAGCTCTCCGCGGACGGCAAGCACTACGTCCTCAACGGCGCCAAGACCTTCATCACCGGCGGCGTCCAGGCCGACCTGATGCTGGTCGTCGCCCGCACCTCGCCGGCCTCGCCGGACAACCGCCGCACCGGTCTCTCGATCCTCTGCGTCGACACCACCTCCGAGGGCTACACCGTCGGCCGCAAGCTGGAGAAGATCGGCCTGCGCACGTCCGACACCGCCGAGCTGTCCTTCGTGGACGTCAAGGTCCCGGTCGAGAACCTGCTCGGCGAGGAGGGCAAGGGCTTCTTCTACCTGGCCCACAACCTGGTCCAGGAGCGCCTCGCCATCGCCGTCGGCGCCTTCGCCGCGGCCCGGGCCGCGGTGGACCTGGCGGTGGCCTACACCAAGGACCGCAAGGTCTTCGGCCAGTCCGTCTCCGAGTTCCAGAACACCAAGTTCGAGCTGGCCGCCTGCGAGGCCGAGGTGGACGCCGCCCAGGCGGTCGTGGACCGCGCGCTGGAGGCGTTCGAGATCGGCGACCTGACCGCGTCCGACGTCGCCAAGGCGAAGCTGTTCACCACCGAGGTCTGCTCCCGCGTGGTCGACAAGTGCCTGCAGCTGCACGGCGGTTACGGCTACATCCTGGAGTACCCGATCGCGCGGCTCTACACCGACAACCGGGTGTTCCGCATCTACGGCGGCACCAGCGAGGTCATGAAGCTGGTCATCGCCAAGTCGCTCGGCCTCTGATCTTCTCCTTGACCTGCCGCACCGCTGCCAACTGACGCACCCCCATCCCCGGTACGGCCGGAGGGCGCCCCCGCGCCCTCTCTCCGTACCGGGGTTTTCGCGTCGGCGCGCCTCCGTCTCGGAAAACCTCACTAAATGGACAACAGGGTCAAATCTCCCAAGATTGTCCGAGTCGTCTGAGTTGTCCGAGAGGAACGTCGTGACCCGAACGGCAGTCACCCGCGCCGCCACGGTGCTGGCCGCAGGCCTCGTCCTCGCGGCCGCGGCCGGTTGCAGCAGCGGGTCCTCCAGCAGCTCCGCCTCCGCCTCCGGCACGGCCTCCGCCGCCGCGGCCGGCGGCAATGACCTGCAGACCGCCTACCAGGACACCGTCAAGGCCGTGCTGCCCTCGGTGGTCCAGATCACGGCGGGCGACAGCCTCGGCTCCGGGATCGTCTACGACAACAAGGGCGACGTGGTCACCAACGCCCATGTCATCGGCAGCGGGAAGAGCTTCAAGGTCACGCTGGCGAACAGCTCCGACACCCTCGACGCCACGCTGGTCTACTCCTATCCGGCCAGCGACCTCGCCGTGATCAAGCTGACCAAGCCGCCGGCCGGGCTCAAGCCCGCCACCTTCACCGACTCGACCAAGGTCGAGGTCGGCCAGATCGTGCTGGCCATGGGCAACCCGCTGGGTCTGGAGAGCAGCGTCACCCAGGGCATCGTCTCGGCGGTCGGCCGTACCGTCTCCGAGCCGAGGAGCCAGGACTCGCCGGGGGCGACCATCCCCAACATGGTGCAGACCTCGGCGGCGATCAACCCGGGCAACAGCGGCGGCGCGCTGGTGAACCTCGCCGACCAGATCGTGGGCATCAACACCCTGGCCGCGACCGACGCCGGCCAGACCGGGGCGCAGGCCCCGGGCATCGGCTTCGCGATCCCGGCGTCCACGGTCACCAGCCTCGCCGACCAGATGATCAAGGACGGCAAGGTCACCAACTCCGGCCGGGCCGCCCTGGGCATCTCCTCGCGGACGGTGCTGACCAGTGCCGGGGACGCCAACACCGGCGCCGGGGTGGTGTCGGTGGTCAGCGGCGGGCCCGCCGCCAAGGCCGGGATCCAGGCCGGGGACGTCATCACCAAGGTCGGCAGCACCCCGATCAGCAGCTCCAACCAGCTGAGCGAGACCCTGGCCGGGCTGCAGCCGGGCCAGCAGGTGCCGGTCACCGTCCTGCGCGGCGGTACGCAGCAGACGGTGACGGTCACCCTCGGCACCCTCTGAACCCTTCCGGCCCCCACCTGAACCATTTCGGCACCCACCTGAACCATCCGGCCCCCACCGCCCCGCGTATGCGCTGCCTGTCTGCGCGGGGAGGGGAAGCGCCTCGCTGCACTGCGGAGCAGCGGGGCGCTTCCGCGTCCGCACGGCGTTTTGGGCAGCGTTCGGGCGGCGTCCGCACGGCGTTCGGGCGGTGCTCGCCCGGTGTCGGCAGAAGCCCGTGACGCACTACCTGACGGATCGTCAGATCAGCGCTAGCCTGGCCGCTATGGATGCCACGGACAGCAGCGACGCTGGGGACAGCTTCCCCTGGATCATCTCGGTGGACGACCACACCGTCGAGCCGCCGAACGTCTGGCAGGACCGCCTGCCCGCCAAGTACAGCGCGACCGGCCCCCGGATCGTCCGCGCCCCGCTCGCCGAGATGACCTTCGTCGGCGGCCGGTTCGCGCCGGTGATGGGGCAGCCGGGCAGCGCCGGGACCATCGCCGACTGGTGGGTCTACGAGGATCTGCACCGCCCGCTGACCAGGCTGGACACTGCCGTCGGCTATCCCAGGGAGGAGGTGCGGCTGGAGGCCATCACCTACCAGCAGATGCGTCCCGGGTCGTTCTCGATACCCGAGCGGCTGGAGGACATGGACCTCAACCACGTCCAGTCCGCGCTGTGCTTCCCGACCTTCCCCCGCTTCTGCGGGCAGACCTTCACCGAGGCCAAGGACCGCGAGCTGGGGCTGCTCTGCGTCCGCGCCTACAACGACTGGATGGTCGAGGAGTGGTGCGGCCCGGTCGCCCGGGGCCGGATGATCCCGCTGGCCATCGTGCCGCTCTGGGACGCCGAGCTGGCCGCGGCCGAGGTGCGTCGCAACGCCGCGCGGGGGGTCCGGGCGGTGTGCTTCAGCGAGATCCCGCCGCACCTGGGGCTGCCCAGCGTCCACACCGACGACTGGGACCCGTTCCTGCGCGCCTGCGAGGAGACCGGCACGGTCATCGCCATGCACATCGGCTCCTCCAGTCGGATGCCGTCCACCTCGGCGGACGCGCCGCCCGCCGTCGGCTCCACCATCACCTTCGCCAACTGCTGCTTCTCGATGGTGGACTGGCTGATGAGCGGCAAGTTCGACCGCTTCCCCGGGCTGAAGATCATGTACGCCGAGGGCCAGATCGGCTGGATCCCCTACATCCTGGCCCGCGCCGACGTGGTCTGGGAGGAGAACGCGGCCTGGGGCGGTGTCGCCGACAAGGTGCTGACCCGGCCCAGCGAGATCTTCGCCGAGCACATCTACGGCTGCTTCTTCGACGACCCGCACGGGGTCAGGAACCTGGACGCGATCGGCGCCGCCAACGTCCTCTACGAGACCGACTACCCGCACTCCGACTCGACCTGGCCGAAGAGCCGCGAGGTCGCCGAGTCGCAGATGGGGCACCTGGCGCCGGACGTGGTGGAGCAGCTGGTGCGCGGCAACGCGATCAAGCTGCTGGACCTGACCCCGGAGGGGCTGTGGAAGGGGTCGACCCATGTCTGAGCCCAGCCTGTCCGGCTCGGCCGGTTTCTCCGGGCCGGTGTCCTTCGGCATCCAGCTCCCGGTGCAGTCGCAGAGCACCATCTACTGCGAACCCTGGGAGACCACGGCGGGCCCGGTCGAGATCGCCGCTGTCGCCAAGGCTGCCGACCGGCTCGGCTTCGCCTATGTGGCCGTCTGCGACCATGTCGCCATTCCCGAGCGGCTGGCCGGAGCGATGGGCGCCACCTGGTACGACCCGGTGTCCACCCTTGGCTGGCTGGCCGCGCTGACCACCCGCACCCTGCTGCTCTCGCACGTCGCGGTGCTGCCGCTGCGGCACCCGCTGCTGTCGGCGAAGCAGTACGCCACGCTGGACCTGCTCAGCGGCGGACGGCTGCTGCTCGGGGTCGGCGCGGGGCACGTCCCCGAGGAGTTCGAGGCGCTGGGCGTGGACTTCCACCAGCGCGGGGCGATCCTGGACGAGACCCTGGTCGCCCTGGACCTGGCGCTGAGCGAGGAGTACCCGGTGCACACCGGGCCGCGCTTCTCGTTCAGCGGCCTCAGCGTCAGCCCCCGGCCTGTGCAGTCGCCGCGGCCGCCGCTGTGGGTCGGCGGCTCCTCGCCGCGCGCGGTGCGCCGGGCGGCCACCCTCGGCGAGGGCTGGCTGTCGCAGGGCGACACCCTCGCCACCCTGCCGGACCAGGTGGAGCTGATCCGGACCACCCGGGAGCAGGCGGGGCACAGCGGCCCGTTCGCGGTGAACGTCATCCCGCCGGCGCTGTTCGTCGGCGAGCCGGGCTGGGAGCTCGGCCGCCGGTCGGTCTCCGGCAAGCCCGAGCAGCTCGCCGAGACGCTGCGCGGCTATGTCGCTGCGGGAGCCACCCATCTGCAACTGCGGCCGCGCAGCCGCGGGGTGGACGAGTACCTGGAGCAGCTGAACCGCATCGCGGTGGAGGTGCTGCCGCTGGTCTGAACGGTGGGCGCCTGCTTGGGCTTGGGCCGCCTCCCCGTGCCTCGCTCCGCCCTCCGGCTACTGCCCGCTGCCCCGACCCCGATGCCGGGATCGGGGTTTTCGGCTGCTCGTACCCCTTCCCTCCTCCCCGCGTTCGCCAGAGACTGACGGTGCGTCAGATATGCAGCTGTCGCTGCCGCTGTCGTCGTCGCTTCGACCGTGCCCCGTCGCCTGGAGGAGTCCCATGTCCCAATCCGAAGGAACCCGGCTCGCCGGCCGTACGATCCTGGTCACCGGAGCCGCCCGCGGCCAGGGCGAGCAGGAGGCGCGGCTGTTCGCCGCCGAAGGCGCCCGGGTGGTGGTCGCGGACGTCCTGGACGACCTGGGTGAGGCGCTGGTCAAGGAACTGACCCAGCGGTTCGGCGACGACCGGGCCCGCTACCAGCACCTGGACGTCAGCAGCGAGGCGGACTGGGAGGCCGCGGTCGAGGCCACCGCCACCGCGTTCGGGAAGCTGGACGGGTTGGTCAACAACGCCGGCATCCTCCGCTTCAACGAGCTGGTCAGCACCCCGCTGGAGGAGTTCATGACGGTGGTGCGGGTCAACCAGGTCGGCTGCTTCCTCGGCATGCGGGCCACCGCGCCCGCGATCGAGGCAGCCGGCGGCGGCAGCATCGTCAACACCGCCTCGTTCACCGCACAGTCCGGTATGGCCATGCTGACCTCGTATGCCGCGACCAAGGGCGCGATCCTCAGCATGACCAGGGTGGCGGCGATGGAGCTGGCGGCCAAGGGGATCCGGGTCAACGCGATCTGCCCCGGCTCGGTGGACACCCCGATGGCCAACCCCGCGAACGCCCTCATGGACGCGAGCGGCCGGCCGGCCATGACCACCGAGGACGGGGCCGCGCTGGCGGCGGCCACGGCGAAGCTCTACGCCCGGCTGATCCCGCTGGGGCGGATCGGACGGGCCGACGAGATCGCCAAGCTGGCGCTGTTCCTGACCTCGGAGGACTCCTCGTACATCACCGGGCAGCCGATCGTCGCCGACGGCGGCTGGCTGGCCGGGGTGACGATCAGATGACCTTGTTCGCGGTCGGGCTGACGCTGCGTCAGCTATTGACTGACCAGGCCCACGATGTAAGAGTCAAGCCATATCTGACGGATCGTCAGATATGGCTGACCCAAACAGGACGGTGAAGCAATGGAGTTCGGCATCTTCATCCAGGGCTATGTGCCCAAGAGTCGCTCCCAGGTCGACCCGCTGGCAGAGCACCACGCCCTGATGGAGGAGATGGACTACATCGTCCAGGCCGACAAGGCGGGCTTCAAATACGGCTGGATCACCGAGCACCACTTCCTGGAGGAGTACTCCCACATCTCCGCGAACGACGTGTGCATCGGCTACCTCACCCATGCCACCGAGCGGATCCACCTGGGCTCCGGCATCTTCAACCCGCTGGCGAAGGTCAACCACCCGGTCAAGGTCGCCGAGCGGGTCGCCATGCTGGACCACCTCTCCGAGGGCCGCTTCGAGTTCGGCACCGGGCGCGGCGCAGGCAGCCACGAGATCCTCGGCTTCATGCCCGAGCTCACGGACATGAACGGCACCAAGGAGATCTGGGAGGAGGCGATCGTCGAGTTCCCCAAGATGTGGCTCCAGGACGAGTACCAGGGCTTCCAGGGCAAGCACTGGTCGCTGCCGCCCCGCAAGATCCTCCCCAAGCCGTACGGCAAGGCGCACCCCGCCATGTGGTACGCGGCCGGCAGCCCCTCCTCGTACGAGATGGCCGCCCGCAAGGGCCTCGGCGTGCTGGGCTTCAGCGTGCAGAAGGTCTCCGACATGGAGTGGGTCGTCAACTCCTACAAGAACGCGGTCCGCGACGCCGAGCCGATCGGCGCGTTCGTCAACGACAACGTGATGGTGACCTCGACCGCGATCTGCGCCGAGACCAGCAAGGAAGCCCGCCGGATCGCGGTCGGCGGCGGGCTCAACTACCTGCAGTCGCTGCTGTTCCGGTACCACGACACCTTCCCCCGGATCGAGGGGATCCCGGTCTGGCCGGAGCTGATCCCCGAGTACACCGAGGAGCTGATCGACCTGCTCATCGCGGAGGAGTTGATGATCTGCGGCGACCCGGACGAGGTGCTGCAGCAGTGCAAGCGCTGGGAGTCGGCCGGGGCGGACCAGCTGGTGTTCGGGCTGCCGATCGGCATCTCGCCGGAGAACACGGCCCAGACCATCAAGCTGATCGGCGAGCACGTCATCCCCAAGATCGACACCGACCCGGTGCACCGCACCACCCGCTTCCGCCAGGCAGCCTCCTGACCTGACGGGCCGCCTGCCTCGCTTGACGGCCCGCCCGCCCCGCTTGACGGCCTGCCCGCCCGCCTGACGGCCTCCGCCTGACCCTCCGCCGGGCGGCGCACCGGCCTGACGGGCACCCCGCCCGGGCGGCCTACTCGCCGGGCGGCCCACTCGCCGGGCGGCCCACTGACCGGGCGGGCACAGGAAGCAGCGGCCTGCGACCCGTGCCCGCCCGCTTTTCCCGCTCCGCCCGCATCTCCGCCCGCATTTCCGCTCTAGCTGACATGACGACTCGACCTCCGGAGGGACGACCATGCTCGACCACCTCATCCAGGGCGCGACGCTGGTGGACGGCACCGGCGCGCCCTCCCGTACCGCCGACGTCGGCATCCGTGCCGGACGGATCGTCAGCATCACCGCCGCCGGCGCCACCGAGGAGCAGGCCGCGACCACTGAGGACGCGACCGGGCTGATCCTCACCCCCGGCTTCGTCGACCCGCACACCCACTACGACGCCCAGCTGTTCTGGGACCCCTACGCCACTCCCTCACTCGGCCACGGCGTCACCACCGTCGCCGGCGGCAACTGCGGCTTCACCCTCGCCCCGCTCAACCCGGCCCGCCCCGCCGACGCCGACTACACCCGGCGGATGATGTGCCGGGTCGAGGGCATGTCGCTGGCCGCGTTGGAGGAGGGCGTGCCCTGGGGCTGGTCCTCCTTCGGCGAGTACCTGAACGCGCTGGACGGGCACACCGCCGTCAACGCGGGATTCATGGTCGGCCACTGCGCGCTGCGCCGCTATGTGATGGGCCCGGACGCCGTCGGCGGGCAGCCGACCCCGGCCCAGCTGGACGCCATGGTCGCGCTGCTGCGGCAGTCCATGGCGGAGGGCGCCTGGGGCCTGTCCACCACCCAGTCGTCCACCCACTCGGACGGCGACGGGCAGCCGGTCGCCTCCCGGCATGCCTCCCGCGAGGAGTTGCTGGCGCTCAGCCAGGCCGTGGGGGAGCACGAGGGCACGCAGATCGAGGCCATTGTGTCGGGGTGCCTGGACCAGTTCAGCGACGAGGAGATCGACCTCTTCATCGACATGTCGGTCATCGCCGGACGGCCGCTCAACTGGAACGTCCTCACCATCGACGCCTCGGTGCCGGCCCGGGTGCCGCGCCAGCTGCAGGCCTCGTCCAGGGCCCGCGCGGCCGGTGGCCGGATCATCGCGCTGACCATGCCGATCCTCACCCCGATGAACATGAGCCTGGGCACCTTCTGCGCGCTCAACCTCATCCCCGGCTGGGGCGAGGTGCTGAGCCTGCCGGTGCCCGAGCGGATCGCCCGGCTGGCCGACCCGGACGTCCGGGCGGAGATGCTGCGGCGGGCCAACAGCCCCGAGGCCGGGGTGTTCCGGCGGCTCGCCGACTTCGGCCGCTATGTCATCGGCGACACCTACGCCGCCGCCAACGAGGGGCTCAGCGGCCGGGTGGTCCGCGACATCGCCGCCGAGCGCGGCCGGGACTCCTTCTCGACCCTGGTCGAGATCTGCTCCGCCGACCAACTGCGGACGGTGCTCTGGCCGATGCCGACCGACAACGACCAGGCGAGCTGGGATCTGCGCCGTGAGACCTGGCAGCACCCCGACGTGATGCTGGGCGGCTCCGACGCCGGCGCGCACCTGGACCGGATGTGCGGCGCCCCGTACACCACCCGTTTCCTCGGCGACAGCCTGCGGCGACGCCGGCTGGTCCCGATCGAGCAGGCGGTGCAGATGCTCACCTCCGACCCGGCCGAGCTCTTCGGCTTGCGGGACCGGGGCACCGTGGCCGTGGGCAACCATGCCGACCTGGTGCTCTTCGACCCCGAGCGGATCGACGCGGGCCCGGCCACCCTGGTCCACGACCTGCCGGGGGACAGCCCCCGGTTGGACTCGCGGGCCGAGGGCGTGGTCAGCGTCCGGGTCAACGGCGTCGAGACGGTGCGGGAGGACAAACTGACCGGCGCCGTGCCCGGGACGGTGCTCCGCTCCGGCCGCGACACCCGTACCGTGCCGACGCGCTGACTGCTGACTTCCCACTTCCCACTTCCCACTGCTGACTGCTGACTGCTACTCAGATCGCTTACTGAGTAGCACATCTGAGTATCTCGGCCCTGTCCGACGGCATCGGTTCGTCCCACCATGTCAGGTGTGGTGGGACGGGGGAGTCGATGAAGACCAGACATGTGTGGATCGTGCTCGGAGTGCTCGCGGCCGGGGTGGCGCTGCTGCTGCACCTCTTCGCCAAGGTGACGCTGGCCGACCTGCTCGCGGTGGGCCTCGGTGGTGTCTTCCTGCTGTGGCAGGTGCTGCTGCTGACCGTGCCCTGGAGCCTCTACTTCCAGGCGCGGCAGGTGGTCAAGGAGACCGTGGCCAGCCAGGAACGGGGGATCGAGGTCCCGCAGGACCGGGCCGCCGAAGCCGCCCGGATCGCCCGCAGGCTGCGGCTGCTCGCCATCGGGGCTCACCTGGTCACTGCGGCTGTCGTGGCCGTGATCAGCTACTTCTCCGGCCGCACCGTCGGCTACTACTTCTCCGGCTTCTACCTGCTCAGCACGGTCTTCCGGCCGGCCCAGGCCTATCTGACGCATATCCGGGGGCAGTTGCGGACGATGCTGACCGAGACCCGCTTCCCGCGCGACGACATCCAGCAGCTCAAGGCGGGGGTGGAGCGGGCGGAGGCCGAGCGGGTCAGCCTCCATGAGCTGTTCCACCAGCTGGAGCTGCGGATCGGCGAGCAGTCCGAACGGATCACCGCAGGCGAGGCGGACGCGGCCCGCCGCTCGGACCTGGTCGAATCCCGGCTGGCCGACCGCGCGGACCGGATCGAGGCTAGGGCCACCTCCCGTGCGGACCAGCTGGAGACCCGCTTCGCGGCCCGCAGCGACCAGGTGGCGCAGCAGGTGCAGACGCTGGCCCGACGGTTCGAGGACGCCCTCGACAGCTACACCGACAACCAGGAACTGGTGGCGGGGCTGAAGGCGTTCCTGCGCATGCTCCGAGCCGAGCAGAGCTGACCGCGCTGCTGGTGGGGGCGGGGCAGGGGCAGGGACGGGGACGGGGGCAGGGACGGGGCCAGGGACGGTGACGGGGCCAGGGACGGGGACGGGGTCCTCAGCCGAGCAGCCTGCGCTGGTGTGGGGTCCTTAGCCGAGCAGCCCGCGCACCATGGCCCGCTGCACGGCCGCCAGGCCGCGTACCGCCCACGGGGTCAGGAACATCACCAGCAGGCCGGCCGCGCAGACCCCGGCGATCTGCGGGACGCTGCTCAGATACACCGTGTGGCCGTTGTTCTCGTAGAGCTGCAGGCCCGGCACATTCACGTAGTGGGGAACACCCACTGCCACAGCGGGTAGCTGCCGTAGCCGATGCCGAAGATCCACATGATCGCCGTCACCGAGAAGGACAGCACCCCCATCGGCAGCATCAGCAGGCTGTAGAGGGCGCTGCGCCATCCAGGCCCCGACTTCAGCGTCGCCGCGATCCAGCCGGTCAGACCCGGACGCGTTCGGCGCCGACGCTCGGGCGCCGCGACGTCCAGGCCCAGCGTGGCCCGTGCCCGGGCCCGCTCCACCGCGCCGAACGCCCGGCAGCCGAGCAGGGCCGCGGCCAGGATCGGCAGACCCACGAAGGTGAGCACCGTGGCGGTTCCGAGCGACAGCATCGCCACCGCATAGGTGAAGGTCACGATCCCGACCGGGAGGTTGACCAGCATGTGCAGCGACTCGCGCCAGACCAGTCCCTCGAAGGGCGCGGTCATAAAGCCGGGCCGCTGGGGCCGCTGCCGCGCCGTGTCCTTGTATGTGACGTCCCGGTACTGCTGGCTGTCCGCCATGCTGCTCATGTTTCCGGCTCTCCCGTGTCAGACCGACTGTCGGTCGGTCGCGTTGTGCGTGCTTCGTTGTGGGTGTGCTCCGTTGTGCTCCGTCCCGACCAGCCTGCCGTTCCGCGCCCCGAAAAACCCTGGTGCGGTTCGGTGTCCCTGGGTGGGGTTACCCCCACCCCGCAGACCCCCGACCGGCAGCAGCCTTGCCCCTAACTCCGACTGCCGGTGCGCCAGGGCAGCTCCACCGTCACGGTGGTCGGGCCGCCCACCGGGCTGTCCACCACGAACACCCCGTCCACGGCCCGGATCCGCTCCGCCAGCCCGGCCAGCCCGCCGCCCGGTGCCTCCAGTGCGCCGCCCTCGCCGTCGTCGCCCACCTGCAGCATCAGCCGGTCGCCCGACCGCCACGCGTCGACCGTCGCCGTACGCGCCCCGGAGTGCTTGGAGACATTGGTGAGCAGTTCGCTGACCGTGAAGTAGGCGATGCCCTCCACCGCCGAGTCCGGTCGGGACTCCCGGTCCGAGCCGCTGGGCAGGTCGGCCCGCACCCGCGCCCCGCCGGGGACGGTGCAGCGGGACGCGACCGAGGACAGCGCCGCGTCCAGCCCGCGGTCGGTCAGCACCGCCGGGTGGATGCCCCGGGCCAGGTCACGCAGTTCCTGCAGGACGAGCTTCACCTCGCCGTGCGCGTCCGAGACCATCTTCGCCGCCGCCACCGGGTCCTCCGTCAGCTTCTCCTTGGCGAGGCCGAGGTCCATGGCCAGGGCGACCAGCCGGGCCTGCGCCCCGTCGTGCAGATCCCGCTCGATCCGCCGCAGGTCGGCCGCGGCCGAGTCGACCACCGTGCCCCGGTCCTGCTCCAGCTCCCGCACCCGCTCGGTGAGCTTCGCCGGGGCCAGCAGCGAGCCGGCGAGCATCCGGTCGACGGTGGACAGGCCGCGGGTGATCCAGGGCAGCAGCGGCCACAGCACGATCAGCGCCACCAGGGTCACGGCGAAGGTGAGGATGCCCCACGGCAGCTTGATGAACAGGTAGAGCGCCGTCCGCCAGGACAGGCCGTCGGACAGCACGTCGAAGACCCGCCGCCAGGCGCTGTTCCGGTCGCGGCCCGCCCCCACGGGCAGCGGCTCGGCAATGTGTTCGTCCAGCAGCGACCGCAGCAGCGCCCGTTCCACCCGTCCGTAGGCGCGGATCGCGAACAGGGAGCCGGCCAGCACCCAGAAGCCGACGATGGTCACCATCAGCCCCGCTCCCAGGGCGAGCCCGGTCACGGTGAGCACAAAGCCGGCGATCGACATGGGCAGGTTCGTCAGCAGGAACAGCACCTCGCGCCACATCAGCCGGTTGTAACCGGGACGCGGCCGGACGACCAGGTCGGGCCGTTCCGACCGCTCGGGCCGGTCGGGCCGGTCGTTCCAGGGGTCGTTCTCTCGCACGGTGTCCATCGGGCCATCCTCGGTTACGCCGGTCGGGCGCAGGCGTCGACCTGCGGAATCCAGCCTGCCTTGAGCACGGCAGGGTGACGATGGGGCAGGTCGGCATCGTGGAAGGGGGGATAACCCCACCCCCGCCGCCGTCCGCGAAGCGGGCGCCGTGTACGGACGCGGTGTACGGACGCGGTGTCTGTGGACCTAGACTCCCGTGCGTAAAGAACGTCATGGATACGTAAAGGCATCACTGTGCCTGGCGGGACCGGAGGCTGGCGAGCATGGAGGTACTGGCGGCAGTGGCAGCGGCCGCGTCCGCGCAGCCGGGACAACCGGGCCAACCTGCGCAAACCGGCTACTTCCACGCCTATGCCGTGGTCGGCCTGCTGGCTGTGGTCGGGGTGCTGTTCGTGTCCACTGCCTTCGGCGCCAACGCGCTGCTCCGCCCCTATGCGCCCACACCGGAGAAGCTGCTCGCGTACGAGTGCGGCGTGGACCCGGTGGGGGAGGGCTGGGCCCACACCCAGGTGCGCTACTACGTCTACGCCTTCCTCTATGTGATCTTCGCGGTGGACGCCATCTACCTCTTCCCCTGGGCCACTGTCTTCGCCGCCCCCGGATTCGGGGCGGGGACGCTCGTGGAGATGTTCGTCTTCATCGGCTTCCTCGCTGTCGGCCTCCTCTACGCCTGGAAGAAGGGTGTCCTGGAATGGACGTGACCCCGCACTCGCACGCGACTTCGCACTCGCACGCGACTTCGCACTCGCACGCGACTTCGCACTCGCACGCGACTTCGCACGCGCACGCGACTTCGCACGCGCACGCGACTTCCGCGGCACCGGGCGGCGGCCCCGTTCCCCTGGGCATCCCGGATCCCTCCGCCCCGGGCGGGGCGGTGGAGCCGCGCCGGCTCGGCCCGCTGGCCCGGCTCGCGCCCGACCCGGTGAAGGTCGTCCTCAACTGGGGCCGCCGCTACAGCCTGTGGTGCTTCAACTTCGGTCTCGCCTGCTGCGCGATCGAGTTCATCGCCGCGTCCATGTCCAAGCACGACTTCATCCGTCTGGGTGTGATCCCCTTTGCGCCGGGACCGCGGCAGGCCGACCTGATGATCGTGTCCGGCACGGTGACGGACAAGATGGCCCCGGCCATCAAGCGCCTCTACGAGCAGATGCCCGAACCCAAGTACGTCATCTCCTTCGGCGCCTGCTCCAACTCCGGTGGCCCCTACTGGGACTCCTACTCGGTGACCAAGGGCGTGGACCAGATCATCCCGGTCGACGTCTACGTCCCTGGTTGCCCGCCCCGGCCGGAGGCGCTGCTCCAGGGCATCCTGAAGCTCCAGGAGAAGATCGCCCACGAGTCCCTCCCGGACCAGTACCCGGTCCGCCCCCCGTCAGCGGCCACGCTGGCCCGTCCGCTCCTCCCTGCCCCTGACGCCCCGTCGGAAGCCCCCCACCAGTGACCCCCGCCGACACTCCGACCCCCGACGACCGGGGCCCCGACGATCGCGCCGCCGACGCCCAGGGCCCCGACGGCCAGGCTGCTGCCAACCAGGGTGCCGACGCACAGGGCTCTGACGTACAGGGCCCCGACGTCCAGACCGCTGCTGACCAGACCGCTGCCAACCAGGGCGCCGACGCCCAGGGTCCCGATGTCCAGGCCGTCGAAGGCCAGGGCTCCGGTGACCGGACCGACGACGGGCCAGCTGACGACCGGACCGGTGACGGACCCGCCGCCGAGCCGGAACTGACGCCCGCCGCCGACCCGGAACTGACGCCTGCCGAGCGCACCGCCGCCGCGATCGGCCCCTGGGCCGCCGCCGAGGAAGCCTTCGCGCTGCTCACCGTGGACGTCCCCGCCGAGCACTGGATCGAGGCGCTGACAGCAGCCCGCGACACCCTCGGCCTCACCTTCTTCGACTGGCTCAGCGCCGTGGACGAACTCGCCGACGGCTTCTCCGTCGCCGTCCACCTCGCCGCCGTGGGCACCCCCGCTGTGGGCAGCACCCCCGCCGTGCGTACTGCCGCTGTGAGCGCCGCTGCGGGCACCACCGCTGCGGGCGTCCCTGCCACGGGCACAGGCACGGGCACGGGTACGTCCACGTCCACACCCTCCCCTCCCGTGGGTGCAACGCCCCCACCCCCCGGCGAGGGCGTCGGCCGGATCCGCCGGGTCCTGCTGCGGACCCGGATCCCGCGGGGCGCCGCCTCCCTCCCGACCGCCACCGGCCTCTTCGCCGGCGCCGGATGGCACGAGCGTGAGACCCACGAGATGTTCGGCATCGACTTCCCCGGGCATCCCCACCTCGCCCCGCTTCTCCTCCCGGACGGCTTCGAGGGCCACCCGCTCCGCAAGGAGTTCGTCCTCGCGGCACGGGTCGCCAAGGCCTGGCCGGGAGCCAAGGAACCGGGGGAGAGCGACCACGGCTCCGCCGAGGGTGCCCCCGCCGCGCGCCGCAGGATGCTGCCCCCGGGGGTACCCGACCCCAATGAGTGGGGGCCACTCGCCGGCACCCTCCCTCCGGTGGCCGAGCGCCCGGCCCGCGGCGCCGCCCGAGGCCCACGCGCCGCTGCGGCGACCGCGGCCCCGGACGAACGCCCGGCGGTCCGCGCGGACCGTCCGCGCCGCAACCGCAGCGTCGACCAGGGATCCGCCAGCCAGGCGCCCCCCACCGACTCCCCGGCCACTGACACCCCGGCCACCGCCGCCGCCACCCCCGACGCCCCCTGGCAGATCCCCCTGCCGCCGAACGCAACCCCGCCGGAGGCCACTCCTCCGTCAGAGACCGCCCCGCCGGAGGCCACCCCGCCGCCGCAGGCCACCCCTCCGCCGGAGGCAACCCCGCCGAGCCCGACAGGAGACGACGCATGATCAGCGCACTCGAAGCGTTGCTCCGCTGCCTCGCGGCCCTGGTGGTGTTCCTGACCTTCCCTCTGATCATCGGTCAGACCGAACACAAGGTCATGGCCCATATGCAGGGACGCCTCGGCCCCATGTACGCGGGTGGCTTCCACGGTTGGGCCCAGCTCATCGCCGACGGAGTCAAGTTCGCGCAGAAGGAGGACATCGTCCCCTCCGGTGCGGACCGCCGCGTCTTCCAGCTCGCACCCGCCGTCGCACTGCTCCCCTATCTCGTCGTCCTGATCGCTGTCCCGGTCGGACCCGGCGGTTTCGTGGGGCAGACCCTCGATGCGGGCCTCTTCTTCGTACTGGCCGTCATGGGCGTCGGGGTCCTCGGCTCACTGATGGCCGGCTGGGCCTCGGCCAACAAGTTCTCCCTCCTGGGCGGCATCCGCACCGCCGCGCAACTGCTGGCGTACGAGCTGCCGATGCTGCTCGCCGCGGCCTCAGTGGCCATGGCGGCCGGGACCGTGTCGCTCCCCGGGATCCTCGGGCGTTCCACTGGTGGTGGGTGCCGTGGCAGATCGTCGGCGGCTTCGTCTTCTTCACGGCCGGGTTGGCCGAGTTGCAGCGCCCGCCCTTCGACATGCCGGTGGCCGACTCCGAGATCATCTTCGGTGCCTACACCGAATACACCGGGTTGCGCTTCGCCCTGTTCCTGCTTTCCGAGTACGCCGGAATCCTGGTGCTCTGCGCGCTCACCTCGGTGCTCTTCCTCGGCGGCTGGCACGGCCCGCTCTCGGCGGACCTCGGCTGGCTGTGGACCCTGCTGAAGACATTCGCTCTCGCTTTCGTCGTGATCTGGCTGCGTGTCACCTATCCGCGGCTGCGTGAGGACCAACTGATGCGCTTCGCCTGGATCGTCCTCATCCCGCTCGCCCTCGCCCAGCTCGTCCTCACCGGCATCGTCAAGGTGGCGATCTCATGACCCCTCCTTCCGCCACCCACGGCGACCAGCCCACCCACGCCGACCACCCCACCCACCGCAGCCACTCCGGCCACGCCGACCACAGCGGTTTCCCCGGTCGCGGCCTGGCCAAGGGCCTCGCGGTCACCCTGCGCACGATGATGAAGCGCACCGTCACCGCCCAGTACCCGGAGGCCCAGCCGGACCTGCCACCCCGCTCCCGCGGCGTCATCGCGCTGCTGGAGGAGAACTGCACGGTGTGCATGCTCTGCGCCCGCGAGTGCCCCGACTGGTGCATCTACATCGACTCCCACAAGGAGACGCTGCCGGCGGTCGAGCCCAACGCCAGGGCCAGGACCCGCAACGTCCTGGACCGATTCGCCATCGACTTCTCGCTCTGCATGTACTGCGGCATCTGTATCGAGGTCTGCCCCTTCGACGCGCTGTTCTGGTCGCCCGAGTTCGAGTACGCGGAGACCGACATTCACGAGCTCACCCATGAGCGGGACCGCCTCCGCGAGTGGATGTGGACCGTCCCGACCCCGCCGGCCCTGGACGCTGCCGCCGAGCCGCCCAAGGAGATCGCCGCCGCCCGCAAGTCCGCCGACAAGATCGCCGCCGCCGCCCAGGCCGCCGCAGCCGCCGAAGCCACAGCCGCCGCCACGACCGAGGCACCGGCCGCCGCCACCCCGTCTCCCGGAGAGGAGCCCACCCCGTGAACGCCACGGTCCTCTCCTCCGCAGGCCACTCCTTCCTCTCGCCCACCGGCGTCGAGATCGTCTTCGTCCTGGTCGGCCTCGCCGTCCTCGGCGCAGCCTTGCTCACCGTCACCACCAAGCAACTGGTCCACGCCGCCCTCTGGCTGGTCGTGGCCCTCGGTGGTCTCGCCATCGAGTACCTGCTGCTCACCGCCGAGTTCATCGCCTGGGTCCAGGTGCTGATCTACCTCGGCTCGGTGGTCGTCCTGGTCCTGTTCGGGCTGATGCTCACCAAGGCCCCCATCGGCCGTTCGCCCGACGCCGACTCCGGCAACCGCTGGGTCGCCCTGGCGGTGGCCCTCGCCGCCGCCGGAACCCTGGTCACCCTGGTCGTGGACGCCTTCCGCAGCACCTGGCTCGACCTCAACGCCGCCACCGGGAGCGGCAGTACCCAGGCCGACGGCGCCGTCCTGTTCCGCTACTGGGTGCTGCCCTTCGAGGCCCTGTCCGTGCTGCTGCTCGCCGCGCTCGTCGGAGCCATCGTCATCTCTCGCCGCCACCGAGAGGAGCGCTGAGCCCCATGCATCTCGCCTACCCCGCCGTCCTGGCGGTCCTGCTGTTCTCCGTCGGCCTGTACGGAGTGCTCGCGCGGCGCAACTCCGTCCTGGTACTGATGTCCGTCGAGCTGATGCTCAACGCGGTCAATCTCAACCTGGTCGCCTTCGACGTCTGGCTGCGGGACACCCTTCATGCCGGCCAGGCGCTCACCCTGTTCACCATCACCATCGCCGCCGCTGAGATCGGCCTCGGCCTGGCCATCATCCTGATGGTCTTCCGTACCCAGGGCACCGCTGACATCGACCGGCTGCGCGCCCTCGCGGACCGGCCGGGCAACCCCGGCTCCGGCCCGGAGCCGGAGGCGGACACCGCCACGGAATCCGGCCCCACGAGCGGTCCTGCGTCCGGCCCCACGACCGGCCCCGCATCCGCGCCCGACTCCTCGGGGAAGGCCACCGTCGCATGACCCTCACCCTGGCGGTGCTCGTCCCACTGCTGCCCTTCCTCGGTGCCTTCGCCGGTCTCGCCGCCGGCCGCCGGGCCCCCGGCCTGGTCCGTCCCCTCGCCGTGCTGCCCTCGCTCGCCTCGGCGGCCCTCGCCGTCGTCGTGGCCATCGACCTGGGCAGCGGACGCCACCTGGACGCCGCCACCCAGCTCACTCCCACCGGTGGCATCCCGATCGACCTGGCCCTGCACCTGGACGGCTTCTCGACCCTGCTCGCCGTCCTGGTCGGCGTGGTCGCCGCCTGTGTGCAGATCTACTCCACCTCCTATCTGCGCGACGACCCGCGCTATCCCTCCTACGCCGCCTTGGTGTCCCTCTTCACTGCCGCGATGTTCCTGGTCCTCTACTCCGGCGATCTGATCGTGCTGCTCGTCGGCTGGGAGGTGATGGGCATCTGCTCCTACTTCCTGGTCGGCCACCACTGGGAGAAGGACGACGCCCGCTCCGCCTCCATCAAGGCCTTCCTGGTCACCAAGCTCGGCGACATCCCCTTCCTGTTCGGCATCTTCGCCCTCGCCGCCGACGCCGGGACGTTCCGGATCAGCGGTGTCCTCGCCGCCGCGACCGACGGCCAGTTGCACCACCCCACGCTGATCGCGCTGCTGCTGCTCTGCGGCGTCGCCGGCAAGTCCGCGCAGTTCCCGCTGCACACCTGGCTGCCCGACGCAATGGCGGGCCCGACCCCGGTGTCGGCGCTGATCCACGCGGCCACCATGGTCGCCGCCGGCATCTACCTGGTCGCCAGGCTGCTGCCGGTCTTCCTGCTCTCCTCGACGGCCCTGGTCGTCCTCGCCGTGATGGCCGCCGTCACCATGGTCGGTTCCGCCCTATGCGCCCTGGCCCAGGACGACATCAAGCGGGTGCTGGCCTATTCCACGGTCGGGCAGCTCGGCTACATGGCCGGGGCTCTGGCCACCGGCGACCGCGACGCCGCTGTCTTCCACCTCCTCACCCACGGTGCCTTCAAGGCCCTGCTCTTCCTCGCCGCGGGCGTGGTCATCCACGCCTCGCACACCAACTCGCTCACGGCCATGTCCCGGATGCCCGACCTGCGCAAGCGCGTCCCGGATGCCTTCTGGACCATGACGCTGGGCCTGCTGGCCCTGGCCGGTATCCCGCCGCTGGCAGGCTTCTTCAGCAAGGAGTCGGTCCTCACCGCCGCCGAGCACGCCGCCGACGGCGCGGCTCTCACCGGCGGCCTCGGCCCGGCCAGTGCCGTCCCCGCCTTCGTCGGCTGGTTGATCCTGGTCGCCGGGCTGCTCACCGGGCTGCTCACCGCCATGTACGCCACCCGCCTGTGGCTGCTCGCCTTCCGGGCGCCCGACCCGAGCGGCGCCCGCAGCACCGCCCAGGCCGCCAAAGACGCCCAGACCGCCCACCAGGCCCACACCACGGATGAACCCCAGGCCATGCGCTGGCCGCTGTGGCTCCTCGCCATTCCCACCGTCGCCCTCGGCGTCGTCGGACTGCGCACCAACTGGCTCCCCTCCTTCCTCGACGGAACGTCACTGACCCCCTCCACCACCACCGCCGTCCTCGGCAGCTGCGCGGCCGTGCTCGGCGTCCTCATCTCCTACGCCGCCTGGCGCCGTGCCACCTCGCTGGTCACCGACGCCCGCACGGCCGCACCGAGCCTCGCCGCGCACGAACTGGACGAGGCCACCCGCCCGCACACCACCGTGGCCGACCCGGAGCAGGTCACCGCCGACCTGGCCACCGTCCCCGGCCGCACCCCGGACCAGGCCCTCGCCGACGCCGGCAGCGCCGCCCTCGCCGCCGAGACGGCCCACGTCCCCGACCCGGCCCGGCTGCTCCTGGGCCCCCTGCTCGGCCCGGCAAGCAACGGCTTCGGCCTCGATCGCCTCTATGCCGCCGCCTTCGTCCGCCCCTTCCTCGCCGCGGCGAGCCTGGTCCGCTTCCTCGACCGCGAGGTCATCGAGACCTATCTCGCCGGAGCCACCGGAGCGCCCAAGCTCCTCGGAGCCGCCGTCCGACGGGCCCAGAACGGCAATGCCCAGACCTATCTGAGTGCCCTGCTCGCCGGAGCCGTCGTCGTCCTCGCCGTCCTCGTGGTGGTGGCCCAGTGACCGACCCCAAGGCCGACCGGCACATGGAGGCCACCCGATGAACGCCGTCCTCATCGCCCTGCTGCTGCTCCCGCTGGTCGGCGCTGCAGCCACCCTCCTCCCCGGCCTCTTCGGCTCGGACGAGCACACCGCCGGCCGCCGCGCGCTGTACCTCGGCGTCGCCGTCACCGGCGGCACCCTGCTGCTGGCGATCGCTCTCGCGGTCGGATTCGACCGGGGACATTCGGCCAGGATGCAGGCCGTCACCGACCGGTCCTGGATCCCGGCCCTGAACGTCCGGCTGCACCTCGGAGTCGACGGCATCTCGCTGCCGCTGCTGCTGCTGACCACCCTGCTCACCTTCCTCTGCGCGATCTACTCCCTGCGCAGGCTCCCGGACGCCCCCGGCACCCCAGCCCGCGCGCCTACACCGGCCTGCTGCTGCTCCTCGAAACCGGCATGCTCGGCACCTTCGCGGTGCTCGACCTGCTGCTGTTCTTCCTGGCCTTCGAGGTCGTGCTCATCCCCATGTACTTCCTCATCGCCCGCTGGGGCGGCGAGAACCGCGGCCCTGCGGCCACCCGCTTCATCCTCTACACCCTGCTCGGCTCCGCGATCATGCTGCTCGGCTTCCTGCTGCTCGGCCTGCACGCCGGGACCTTCGACATGACCGTCCTGGCCCAGCGCCACGGCCGCGGCCTCTCCCACACCACCCAGGTCCTCGTGGTCCTGGCCATCGGCCTGGGCTTCGCCGTGAAGGCCCCCATGTGGCCCTTCCACAGCTGGCTGCCCGACGCCCACACCGCGGCGCCCACCACCGGATCCGTCCTGCTCGCCGGGGTGCTGCTGAAGATGGGCACCTACGGCTTCGTCCGGATCCTGCTGCCCTCCGCGCCCGGCGGCATGGCGACCCTCGCCCCCTACCTCGCCGCCTTCGCGGTCGTCGGCATCATCTACGGCTCCCTGGCCTGCCTCGCCCTGGTCCGTCCCGGGGCCGGCGGTGACCTCAAGCGGATCATCGCCTACTCCTCGGTCGGCCACATGGGCTTCGTCCTGCTCGGCATCTCCACCCTCACCCCCACCGGGGTCAACGGCGCCCTCTTCGCCAACATCGCCCACGGCCTGGTCACCGGCCTGCTCTTCTTCCTGGTCGGAGCCATCAAGGACCGCCACGGCACCGCCGATCTCGACCGCCTGGCCGGCCTCGGCGCCGGCTCCGGCGCCGCCCTCTACGGTCGCGCCCCCCGCCTCGGTGGGCTCCTCGCCTTCGCCGCCGTCGCCAGTCTCGGCCTGCCGGGCCTGGCCGGCTTCTGGGGTGAACTGCTCGCCATGTTCGGCTCCTTCCAGCCCGCGGCGGGGCTCTCCCGCCCCGCCTACCTGGTCTTCATGGCCCTCGCCGGGCTCGGCACCCTGCTCACCGCCGGCTATCTGCTCGGCGTCGTCCGCCGGGTCTGTATGGGCGATCCAGCGGCCGGACCCGCCCCCGGCTTCTCCGACGTCCAGACCTACGAACTCGCGGCCTGGACCCCCCTCGTCGCCCTCACCCTTGTCACCGGGCTCTGGCCGGCCGTGCTCCTCGGCCTCAGCAACCCCGCCGTCAAGGCCCTGCTCGGAGGCAGCTGAGTCATGACCCATCTCGCTGTCGCCGCTGCCGGCTCGCTGATCCAGTCCATCGACTGGACGGCCGTCGCGCCGCCCCTCATCACCGCCGCCGTCGGCCTGGCCGTCCTGGTCGGCGACCTCTTCCTGCCGGAGCCACGCAAGAAGCTCCTGGGCTGGATCTCTGTCGGGGGCCTGCTGCTGGCCCTGCTCTCACTCGTCCCACTGCGCGACGGGGACCGTTCCACGTTCTGTCTCAGAACTCTGGCAGGGGCCACCGACAATTCCGGCTGCTCCTACGTCGCCGACCACTTCGCCCTGGTCATCCAGCTGCTGGTGCTCGCCGGCGCGCTGCTGGTCGCGCTGCTCTCGATCCACACCGTCGAGGCCGACCGGCTTCCCTCGGGTGAGTTCTGGTTCCTGCTGCTGAGCTCCGCCGCGGGCGCCGCCCTGCTGCCCGCTTCCCGTGACCTGGCGACCCTGGTGGTCGCCCTCGAGACCGCCTCGCTCCCCGCCTTCGCCCTGGTCGGCCTACGCCGTGACGGACGGGGTGGTGAGGCCGCGCTGAAGTTCTTCCTGTCCTCGGTCACGGCGACCGCCGTCATGCTTCTCGGCGTCAGTTTCGTCTATGCCGCGACCGGCAGTATGCATCTCACTCGGATTGCCGCGGCCCTGCCGCACGTCCCCGCGCAGTTGAAGACCCTGGCTCTGGTGGGGGCGGTGCTGACGCTGGTCGGCTTCGCCTTCAAGACCGCCGCGGTGCCGTTCCACTTCTGGGTGCCCGACACGTATGCCGGTGCGCCCGTCGCGGTGGCAGCGTACCTCTCCGTCGTGAGCAAGGTAGCCGGTCTTTCGGGCCTTGCCCTGGTGGCAGTGGTTGGTTTTCACTCGTACGGGCGAACCTGGGGCCTTGCCCTCGCCATTCTCGCCGCAATCACCATGACGCTGGGTAATGTGGCAGCACTGCGCCAGCGCTCCGACACCCCTCACAGCGCTGTGCGACTCCTGGCCTGGTCCTCGATCGCCCAGGCCGGTTACCTCCTCGTCCCCATCGCCGCGGCCGGCTACGGCACCAGCAGCGGCCGTGACCCGCTCGGCGCGACCGTGGCCTACGCGCTGATCTACGGCGTGGTCAATCTCGGAGCCTTCGCCGTGGTGGCCCTGGTCGCCGGGCGTATCGACGACTACCGGGGGCTTTTCGCCTCCCGCCCGGCCACCGCCCTGGCCATGGCCTTCTTCCTGCTCTGCCTGGCGGGCCTGCCGCCCGGCGTGATCGGCTTGTTCGGCAAGATCGTGGTCTTCCGGGCCGCCGTCGACTCCGGCCTCGGCTGGCTCGCCGTGGTGATGGCCCTGAACGTCGTCGTCGCCCTGTACTACTACCTCGGCTGGGCCGCGAAACTGTTCCAGCCCGCCGCTGGGACCCCGGCTGCCGCAGCCGTCACCGCACGGCGGCTGCCCGTGTCGGTCGCCCTCTGCCTCGGCCTGGCCGCCTCCGTGGGAGTGGTGCTCTCGGTGGCCCCGCAACTCGTGCTCCAGGTCGCCTCGGGATCGCTTTTCCGCTGACCCCGGCCCTGCGGTGCTCCGGTTGCGCCGGGCCGCCCAGCAGCGGACAAGGGAACCAGGGCATCCATCCCGGCCGTTGAACCGGAGGAACGGACTCAAGGGCTGTGGAAGAAGACGCCCCTCATCGCACGTCTTGGAGGGCACCTGTGCACCGCCAGCACAATGGTCTGAAAACCGCCGCGCTCCTCGGCGGCCTCTCGGCGCTGATCATCCTCATCGGCGCCTTCTGGGGGCGTACCGGTCTGCTGATCGGCCTGGCGGTGGCCCTGGCGACCAATGGATTCGCCTACTGGAACAGCGACAAGCTGGCCCTGCGCGCCATGCGTGCCCGCCCGGTCAGCGAGATCGAGGCGCCCTGGCTGTACCGGATCGTCCGCGAGCTCTCCACATCTGCCCGGCAGCCCATGCCCCGCCTCTACATCTCCCCGACCGAGGCCCCCAACGCCTTCGCCACCGGCCGCAACCCCCGCAACGCGGCCGTCTGCTGCACCCAGGGCATCCTCGGAATCCTGGACGAACGCGAGCTCCGTGGGGTCCTCGGCCATGAGCTCTCCCATGTCTACAACCGCGACATCCTGATCTCCTCAGTGGCCGGCTCCCTGGCCTCGGTGGTGATGTTCCTGGTCAACTTCGCCTGGCTGATCCCGTTCGGCCGGGATGACGACGACGGCCCGGGGCTGGTCGGGATGCTGCTGATGATGATTCTCGGCCCGATCGCCGCGAGCATGATCCAACTGGCCGTCAGCCGCTCCCGCGAGTACCAGGCCGATGCCTCCGGAGCCCAGCTGACCGGCGATCCGCTGGCCCTGGCCAGCGCCCTGCGCAAGCTGGACGCCGGCGCCGCCCGCCTGCCGCTGCCGCCGGAGCCGCAGCTCCAGACGGCCAGCCACATGATGATCGTCAACCCGTTCCGCCCCGGTGGGACGGGCGGAAAGCTGTTCTCCACCCACCCGCCCATGGCGGAGCGCATCGCCCGGCTCGAGGCGATGGCCGGCTACCGCCCCTGACGACCGCTCACCCGGCCCCATGATCACAGTCGTGTCAGAATCTCAGTGACCCTGATTTCCCTCGGACGTGCGGGAGGCGGCAGCACATGGATGTCCTCAGGTTCTTGCTCAACGTTCTCTGGGTGATCTTCGCGGGGTTCTGGATGGCCCTCGGCTACGTCGTCGCAGGAATCATCTGCTGCATCCTCATCATCACCATCCCCTTTGGCATCGCTTCGTTCCGCATCGCCGGATATGTGCTGTGGCCGTTCGGCCGCACCACCCGCGAGCGCCCCGACGCCGGGGGCGCGTCCTGCGTCGGCAACGTCATCTGGTTGATCTTCGCGGGCTGGTGGCTGGCGTTGGGTCACCTGGCCACCAGCATCGCCCTCGCGATCACCATCGTCGGCATCCCCTTCGCCTGGGTGAACCTCAAGATGATTCCCATCTCGCTGATGCCCCTGGGACGTGAGATCGTCTCCAGCGACCAGCCCTTCACCGCGCGCTGAGGACACCGGCCTCCAGGCCCGCAGCAGCGTTCTCTCCCCGGGCCACCCCCAGCGCCAGCGGTGCGAGCACCAGGCAGGCCGGGGTGTAGGCCAGCAGATTGAGCCAGTAGAACGGTGCAGCGGTGTCGGTGCCCAGTCCGGTGGCCCACAGCAGTCCCGCCGCGCCGCGCAGCGCGATCCCGGCGCCCACTGCGCCGCTGCCGAGTGCCGCGAGCCGCCCGCCCCGTCCGTTCGCCCGCGCCAGCAGCAGGCCGGAGCCCGACAGCAGCAGCCCGGCGATGGGCAGCAGACTCGGCGGGGTGAAGGGCACCTCCATGTTCAGCACGGCCTGGGACAGGGAAGCGGTGGAGCGGGCCGGCCAGGTCGCCCCGGTGGCCCAGTACAGGTGGATCGCCGCGTCCACCGTGAGCACGCCCGCCACGATCGCCGCCTTGCTGCGGATCCTCATCGTTTCCTCCTGCTCGCGCCCGCGGCGTCTCCGCGGGCCCCGCCAGGAAGAGGCGCCGACGCCCCCGCGCGTTCCCTCCGATCGCGACCTGCCGCTCGCGACCGTCCGATCGCGACCTGCCGCTCGCGACCGGCTCGCCGGAAACTCGACCAAACCCGAGGGAACGTCCGTCGCCCCGCAGTACTCCTGTAGGTGTGGACCAGACACCGGCGAGCCCCGAATGACAGCTGACGACCTCTCACTCCTGGTGTGCAGAGCTCAGCGCGGCGACACCATGGCGATGAGCGACCTGCTCGCCAGGCTCACTCCGTACGCGACCCGGATCTGCGGCCCGATCGCCCTCGCGGACGGCGCCGACGCGGCCCAGGAGACGCTGATCGCGGTCTTCCGCAACCTCCGCTCGCTGCAGGATCCAGGGGCCTGCTACGGCTGGGTGCGGGCCATCGCCGTACGCGAGTCGGTCCGGCTGGCCAAGCGCTCGGCCCGCAGCGCTCCTGTCGACGGCCTCGACCAGCTCCCCTCCCGTACCGACGTGGAGCAGGCCACCGACATCCATGACGTCCTGGCCCGGCTCAGTCCCGAGCACCGTGCGGTGATCGTGCTGCGTGATCTCGAAGGCCTGGACGAGGTCCAGGCCGCCGCCGTGCTGGCGCTGCCGGTCGGCACGGTCAAATCCCGACTGCACCGGGCCCGCGACAACTTCCGAAAGGCGTGGAGCGCATGAACGGTCCGTGGCCCGTGGCCGACTTCGACCAGGTCCGCCGCCTGCGGGTGCTGGCCGCCGGCATCTCCGGGGCGCAGGTCGCCGAACGGCTGATCCCGGCCCCCTTCACGCAGGTCTGGGACATCGTCGCCGACCTCGAGAACGAACTCGGCACCTTCGAGCCCGATATGCACCGGGTCGTGGTGCGGCGGATCGGCGACCGCACGGAGGCCCGCGCCCGCGGCCGGATCGGCCTCCGCGCGCGCTTCGACGTCGAACTGGAACCCGGCTGGTGCTGGATGCAGAGCCGCTTCCTGATGATCGGCATCGCTGCCGTCCCGACCCCGGACGGCACGCTGGTCGCCGCGACCGGCGGCATTCGCATCCCCGGCCGCGCCGCCCTGCTCCCGGTGGCCACCCTTCCCGCCAACCGCCGCGCCCTCCGCCGTCTCGCCGCCCGGGTGATCGGCGAGACCTGAGGCCATCCGAGGGGGCGCCTCAGCCCCCTGTGCAAGGACGCGTACGGTCCGGCGTACGGATCAGCGGTAGTTCACGAACTGGATGGCGAAGTCCAGATCCTTGCCCTTGACCAGGGCCATCACGGCCTGCAGGTCGTCCCGGCTCTTGGAGGTGACGCGCAGCTCCTCGCCCTGGACCTGGGCCTTGACGCCCTTGGGGCCCTCGTCACGGATGATCTTCGCGACCTTCTTGGCGTTCTCCTGGGAGATGCCCTCTTCGATGGTGGCGAAGATCTTGTACTCCTTGCCGGAGAGCATCGGCTCACCGGCGTCCAGGGACTTCAGCGAGATACCCCGCTTGACCAACTTGGTCTGGAAGACGTCCAGGATCGCGTTGACCCGGTCCTCGGAGTTGGCCTTCATCTCGATCTTCTCGCCGGACCACTCGATGGAGGCGCCGACGTTCTTGAAGTCGAAACGGGTGGTCAGCTCGCGGGAGGCCTGGTTGAGCGCGTTGTCGACCTCCTGCCGCTCGACCTTCGAGACGATGTCGAAACTGGAGTCGGCCATGATCAGTGAGTCTCCTTGACAGTGCGGTGGCACGGACGGCGCAGGCCTCCCCGCGCGGAGAGGCTGCCGATCCAGCCTAGCCATCAGCGGCCCCGCGCGCTGTCGCCGAGGGCCACCCCGTCCCCGCCGCCACACCCGATCAACCGAGTGGCGGAGCACCCCCTCGGATCAGGTATTGTTTACGACGTCGAGCGGGGAACCGCGCGACATCCCTGGCGGGTTGCCCGAGTGGCCAAAGGGAGCAGACTGTAAATCTGCCGGCTCTGCCTACAGAGGTTCGAACCCTCTACCCGCCACCAGGGAACGGGACAGCCCCTGACCAGCACAAACGGTCAGGGGCTGTTTGCTGCCTGGGCTCGACTGTCTCACCGCTACTCCCCATGGTTTCCCGCCTCGTCTGGCACGTGACTGGCACGGGCTACGCTCTGCGCCTGTGATGTTGTGAATCATGACGCGGGCGGAGAGGGTGGTACCTGACCATCCTTGATGGTTGCCCAATAGGCAGCCCGTTTTTCCCTGTCGACGTCCACAAGAGTGCTCTCCCACTTGCCGGTCTCGGGGTTGAAGCGAGAAGTGCTGGCAACGTAGGCGTTGTGACGGTCCCTGGCTGCCGATTCGGACTGCTGCTTCAGGGCGGTGGCGATGGTGGCCGTGCTGTGAGCCGTCTCGCGAGTATTGCGTGCCGTCGCGCGCGTGTTGCGTGCTGTCTTGGATGTGTTCTTCGACGTGCGCCAACCGAAGAATCCCGTGATGAGTCCCATGGACATCCTCCTCATCATCAAGCCTACGACACAGCAAAGACAAACGTGCAGGTCTAGCGGTCGTGTGCCGCACTGCTGAGATCGGGCCTACCAATGCTCCAGCGGCTCCGCAGGTACCACGGCTCGCCCCGCTGCCATCCCGTCTGCCGTCGTCCCACACACCGTGGAGCGGGTTTGCCCCCTGGTGTCCAGGTGGAGCGCGCCACTGTACGAACGACCTGGACACCAGGGGGCAAGGCTGCTCGGCTCTGCCTGGGACGACGGCAGACGGGATGGCAGCCCCCTACCTCAGCCATGAACGATGGGTGCTCGCCGGCTGAACCGCGGCCATCCCGGTGTCGGGGCGTTCCCCGCCGGAGGCATGGCCCGGGTCCTGTCGCCTGGCGTCTGCCCCTGCGGGGTGCTTGGTGGGTGTGGCTTTGGGTTCGTTTCCCAGCCCCGGTCTGTGTTTTACGCCCCCTGTGGGCGCGGGCGGGCGACGGCGACCGCCCGCCCCGGCGAAGACATGGGGGCGGGCGGGCGTCGGCGCACGGCCGGCGCCGCCGCGCATCGCGCGGCCCCTTTCAACCTCTGTGTTGAAGACTGCTTGCAGTTCCTGAGAGATCCGGGAATCGTGTCGCGGTCCTCCGCTTCGATGTGCTTCCGATGCCCTCCCCCTTTCCCCTGCTGCTTCTCTGCTGCTGGGATGGCTCCGTGGCGCGGACGGGGACCGCGCCAGCGAGCAGAGCGAGCCTTGATGAAGTAGAGAAATCCATCACCACGACAATGACAGCTGACCTCGGCCCCGGCGGGAAGTGGGCTGACTCAGGCAGCAGGCTGACCGTGTTCGAGATAGACCGGACTCAGACCTGTTCGAGCCTCTGCGGCAGCGAGGATGCGGCGTGCCAGTCGTGGAATCGTGGTCTGCTTCACGTCGGAGAGATCAAGAAACTTGAAGCTGGTCAGTTCCTCGGCCTGGAGCCGGACCTCGGCAAGTTGTTCGCTGGTGAGCTGGCCGCCGTCGAAGATGTAGAGCACCTTGTCTCCCTCGGCATCGCTTGGCGCCCAGTCGACAGCAAGAAGTCGGCCAATCGGCGGCGCAATCCCCAACTCCTCTTGAACCTCGCGGACGCATGCCATGAGCGGTGATTCTCCAGTCTCGACGTATCCGCCTGGGATCTCCCAATACGACTTGTATGACGGCTCGACCATCAGCACGCGTCCGGCGGCATCAAAAAAGAGCGCACCCGCAGCCATTCGCGGGTGCGCCATGGAGGCTTCAGCCTGGTCTTCATTCGTCGGCATGAGAACGAGGGTACAGAGGTCAGACCACGTGGAGGCGCTGTGCCAGATCAGCCATCGGTCGACTTGGGCGTCCTCGCTGATTGCGTACCCAGCTCAGCACCAGCTCTCGGGCGAGGTAGTGGCTCCGCACCTGTTCGGGCGCCCAAGCTTCGGCCTGAAGGATGAGTTCGAGTGCACCGTCCACCCGGTTGCGGGCGCTGAAAGCGCGAGCCATCTCCAGGTTGTGCCGTGTCCGGCGCTCGGTCGGCAATCCGCTGGTGTCGACTCCGGGACCGAGATCCATGGCGACCTGCATGTCTCCGAGTTCTGCGGCTGTTGCGACGCGATGGATGGCTACGTTCGTGGGTCCGAATGCCGTCCACATGTGGTTCGCGTCTGCTCCAAGCCGCTGTGCGGTCTGGTCTGCTTCGGCGAGGAAGCTGCGCGTGGTCGCCCGGTCCTCGGCGCGGGATGCCGCTATCGCTCCCGTGAGGAACAACGTGCCGTAGATCGACAAGTACTCGGGGTTGGCATCGCCCAAGCCGCCCTGGAGATATCCGGCGGCATCGTTGACGAGTTGAACCGCAGAGTCGAAGCGGCCGTTCGAGAGCAGGCAGTGAGTGACGGAGCGGAACAGGGAGCCGATAATCACGCCGTTGCCTGACAGCTGGGCTGCCGCCAATCCACGGTCCGCGGCAATCCATGCGAGGTCGACCTCACCGAGCTTGGTCAGCACCATGGCCGAACCCTGGTAGGTCATCGCCATGAGTTCATACGCCTGCTCCCGTTCCCGCCCGTCGTAGCTCTGAACGGCAATGAGCGCGTCGGCTAGAAGTAGCGGGAGCCGGCGGGTGGCGAATCCGTACCGCGACTCCTGGTAGGCGTCCCAAACCTCAGCGACGTTGCTGCGCAGTTCACCGAGCGGAGACGGCTCACCCTCAGTCGGTACACCGAGAAGTGGGGTCAGTTGGCGGTAGTTCATCAGGGCGGTACGCAGGGCGGGGACTGTCTGTTTCCCGCTGTCCGGTGTCCATTCCAGAAGACTCGGTTCCGCGAGCAGGTCCCCAAGGGTCACGTCCAGGGCATCGGCCAGGGACTTGATCACTGACAGTCGGTCAAGCTCTATTCGGTTGTTCTCGGCCTTGCTGAGCCAGTCGACCGTCCGGCCAACCAGACCAGCTAGCACTTCCTGTGAGATGCCTCGGCGTCGGCGGTACCAGGCCACTCGCTCGCCGATAGTGAGACTCGCTGTCATTCCTCGCATGGGAAGAGGTTGCCCCCGCTCATCCTCGGTGCCCCGGAAGGATTTTCCGGGGTGGGACTTCCGTTCGGATCTAGCGTTGCTCTCAACCCCAAAGGGGTTGAGCGGACTTGAGATCACGTCATGGGGGCTCGGATGGTACTCACCCCGGCTGAGCGGTCGGACTTGGCAATGCGAATCAACATCGTGAGCGAGCTGCTGCGCGGCCTAGCCAATCGTGCTGGCGGCATCGCTAACTTGGCGGCTTCGGGGGACGGACGTGAGCCTCCAACTCGTCAAGCCGAGTGGCTAGCCGGCGAACCTCGGCAAGGACCGTCAACAGGCTCTCGTTGATCTGCTCGTACTCCGGACTGTGCTTGCTCGACGTCTGGGCATCAGGAAGGGCCGCGAAGCTCCCCTTGCCTTGGTGCGAGTACGCGTATCCGTCCTCCCGGAGCCGAGAGATCGCCTGACGGGCGACCGTCCGCGAGACGCCCTCCTGCTGCATGATCTCTGCCTCGGACGGCAGTTTGGCCTCCGGCCGGATGAGGCCCTCCCGGATCTTGACCTTGATCTCATCCGCGATCCGTAGATACTCCGCACGCCCTCTGAACTGCGCCATATCCCCTCTCCGTACTTGTTGTAACAAGTGGACCACATCCCACTGGCGCTGGTCGACAGCCAATCACGCCAACTCACTTGACATACCAAGTGGGTTAGGTTCACTCTCATAGGGAAGATGAAGTACTAAGTACTTCATGTGACAGCAACCCAAGGAGTAGGCAGATGCCTTCCTTCAAGATTGATCTCTCGACCGCCGTCGTCTTCGTGGCGGTCCCGGCTGCGCCGAAGGTGATCAACCGGGAGACCGGTGAGATCGCGCTTGACCGTGAGACGCGGGAGCACATGATGACGGTCGGCCTGACCGTGGCCGATGACGGCTCGGCTGAGCTGCTGACGGTGAGCGTGCCGGAGTCGGGGATCCCGGCGAACCTGGCCCTAGGGATGCCGGTGGCGGTGACGGGGCTGCGGGCGCGTGACTGGGAGAACGAGTTCAACGGTCAGAAGCGGCATGGGATCTCGTTCCGCGCGCTGGCGGTCACTTCGCTGGTCCCGGCTGCGGCGAGGGGCTGAGGATCATGAATCAGGTCCTGGCCCTGTTGGAGACGGCTGGCCCGTTGGCTGCTGCTGGCGGTGGCGCGGTGTATGCCCGTGAGCGTCATCCGCGCGTGTACTGGTCCACGGTCAGCCTGCCACTAACGGTGGCTCGGATTCGCCATGACTGGGCGGAGACGATGGAGGCCTGTGGGCTGTCGGCTGAGCCTCCGATGTGGCGGGTCATTGCCGCTCGCCGTGGTGAGGCCGAGATCAAGCCCACGGCGCCTAAGCTCCGGGGCCTGACAGCTTCGACCATGGGCCTTCGGCTGCGGCTTCGGCTGCCGCGCGGCTTGGCGACCGAGGACATGACCAACGCTGCTGAGAGTCTGCGGCATGCCTGGCAGGTGCATTCGGTGCATGTGGTCGAGGTGCGTCCGGGGATCATTGATCTGCGGATCACTGGCTTCGATGTGCTGCGGCGGGTGGTGTTGCCGGCTCGGGTGGTCGCCAAGTCCACTAGCCCGGTTCGGGTGCCGGTGGCGCTGGGTGATGACGGGCGGGTGGTGGTGCGTGACTACCGCCGTTCTCCGCACGCGTTGACTCTGGGTGCGACCGATTCGGGTAAGAGCATGTATGCCCGCAACCTGTTCCACGGGTTGGCTGGTCAGCCGGTGGCTCTGGTGGGCATCGACTGCAAGGGAGTGGAGCAGGCTCCGTTCGCTCCGCGCCTGTCGGCTCTGGCCACGGATCCGGATGTGGCGCTGGAACTGCTGCGGGTCCTGGTCGCTGAGATGGAAGCGCGCTTCGATCTGATCCGCTCGTACATGGGGATCCCCGGCGACGTGCCCGGCTCGGACATCACGGCTGACATCTGGGGTCTGCCCGCGAAGATCCGGCCGGTGCCGATCGTGGTGATCGTGGATGAGATCGCGGAACTGTTCCTCGGCGCCACGACAGCCCATAAGGCCCGCAGCGCGGAAACCGTCACACTCCTGATCCGCCTCGCACAGTTGGCCCGTTCCGCCGGCATCTACCTGGAGATCATGGGCCAGCGCTTCGGGGCCGAGCTGGGTAAGGGCGCCACGCTCCTGCGATCGCAGCTCACCAACCGGGTGGTGCACCGTGTCAACGACATTGAAACCGCCAAGATGGGCCTGGGCGACGTATCGGAGCAGGGCGTGAAAGCTGCCACCCAGATCAGCCCCGACCTGCCGGGGATGGCCATCATCGGCGACACCTCCGGGCACTGGCAGCGCATCCGCACCCCCTACCGCTTGCTGTCCGAGACTGCCGCGGTCTGCGCCGTGACAGCTCACCTAGTCTCGGACCTGCCCGCCCTGGATGCCTTCCGTCCGGTCCCGGCTGTGCGCCTGTATCGCCTGAGGATGCCTCGGTCTACCTCCCCGCTCCCGCATAGCGCTCCTGTTCTTCCTGGTTGGCGTGACCCTTTCGCGCCACGTCCCTACCCCGCCCATGCCCGAAACCATCCCGAAAGGGGACAACCGTGTCCGCCTTCATGTCGCTGCACGCCGACGCGAACACCCGGGTTGACCTGAACACCTACGGCACCGAGCGCACCCCGATCCTGACACTGGCCGAAGACCGGACGCACTTGTCGATCAGTACGCACGACCGCGGTCCCCTCGCTGACCACCTGGCCTTCGCCCGTTCCCTCGCGGACGCCACCGCCCGCTACGTCACCGCCCTGGAGATCTTCGCCGTTGCCAACACCGTTACTGAAGACGGGAGTTGACGACATGGTGACCTCCCGCAAGTCCACGCCGAAGACCGCGCCCGCACCTGACCCGATGGTCCCCTGTGAACCCTGCGAGGGCTCGGGACTGGTCGCCAAGGCTGTTCGGGTCGGCCGCCGGCAGCGCAACGTCGGCTCCCAGCAGGGTGCCTGCCTGGCGTGCTGGGGAACCGGCGAAGCCCCCGCACCCGAACCCACCTGATCACCCCTGAACTGCTGGTGCGGGGCGGCCGGCCGCGCGCCCCGCCCGACACCGGCCCCAACTTCCCATGCACGAAGGAGGCACCCATGTTCTGCGAACACTGCGGCGATGAAAACGGCCAAAGCACGGGCATCGACCACGACGAACGCGACTGCCCCTGGGACAGCCTGGACATCGACACGGACTGGGGCTGATCGGCATGCGCCGCCTTCTCGCCCGCGTTGATCCAGTCCTGGTGCAAGCGGTGATCGCCGCCGCTTTGTCCTTCGCTCACCTGCACGACATCGCTGGTGCTGCTGGACAGTCCGGTTGGAAAGCCTGGGCCTACCCGGTCTCCGTCGACCTGCTGCTCGTCGCCTCGTGGCGCCGCCTACGACAAGGGCGCGCTGCCGGCACCCCGGTTCGTCTGGCCTGGATCTGGTTCACCGTGGCTCTGTTCGCCTCGCTCGGGGCCAACGTCGCCACAGCCGGCCTCCTGGACCTGCACGCTGTCCCGTCCTGGCTGCGGATCCTGGTCGCCGGCTGGCCCGCCGCGGCGTTCCTCGGCGGCACCTTGCTGGCCCACAGCCCCTCAACCGCCCCCGCTGCCGAGCATCCGGCGGACTCGGTCTACCTCGAACCCCTCTCGCCCCCGCCCTCGCCGGCTCCGGCCCCGGTCCCGGCTCTGGTCGAACCGGACCTTGCGCCGGCGCTTCCGCCAGCCTTGGCCTCCCCGGTCGCCGCGGTGATGGAGGTTCCGGCCGCACTACTGACCCATGCCCGCACCGTGGCCGCCGCGCACACCGCCCGCACCGGTGCCCCGCTGGACCTGGATGCCCTGCGGTCCCTGCTTGGGGTGCCCGAACCCCTCGCTGTCGCTATCGCCGCACAGCTCTGAGAAGGAGAAATCCGCTGTGAACGTGAACCTGCCCCTGGTCGTGATCCTCGGCTTCGCAGCCTGGCTGATCGTCAAGTTCTTCCGGCTCAAGCTCTGGGCCGTGCTCGCCCTGGTCCTGTTCGGGTTCTTCCTCGCCCACACCTTCATGGCCCCCGCCATCGACTCCGGCACCCGCACCGGCGTCCAGATCGTCAACAACCACTGATCCGAAGGGAAACCGCCGTCATGTTCCTGCACCCGACCTACGCCCCCACCTCCAACGACGTCTACCAGACCACCGCACACCTGCCCGCGAACTACCCGCCCGCCGCGGTCCCGGCGCCGGCCTGTGGCTGCCAGCAGCACACCCCGACCCCGATGAACTACGCCCCGGCTCCGGTCGCTGCACCGCGGCCCTCGATCGCTCCCTACGTCGCCGCTGGCATCGGGGCAGTCGGCGCCGTGGTCGTAGTCGGCGTGGTCCTGGTCGGTCTGCTCGTCGCCTTCGCCGTCAGCGCCCTGGCTATCGCTGTCGTGATCGCCGTACTCCGCGGACTGCTTAACTCCCCGCAGCGCAGGGGGCGTTGATTGTGGCGGTCTACGTGGATGAGATCACCGACTACGGCGAGATTGCACGGGCCGCGGGTCTTCGCACCACCCGATGGGCCCACCTGACCGCCGATACCCGCGAGGAACTGCACGCCTTCGCCGACCGAATCGGCCTGCGCCGCGCCTGGTTCCAAAACGCCGGCAACTACCGCTGGCACTACGACGTGACCCCCGGCAAGCGCACCGCGGCTCTACGCGTCGGTGCCCAACCGATCGACCGTGCCGGCCTGGCCGCACTCATGGCTCGCCGTCGCGCCGCACACACCTAGCTCGACCTCGGGGCGACCGCCCACATCCCTGGCAGGAAGACCGGTCGCCCCGAGCACCCGACCACCCAACAGAGCAGACAGGAAACCCCATCATGCCCACCAACAGCCTCCCCGCGCACACCACCCGCCTCTGCCCGACCTGCGACGGCTTCCCCACCGTCGCCGTCACCACCGGCACCCGCCGTCCAGACGGCACCCTGCCCACCCTGCCCATGACCTGCCCGACCTGCCGCGGCACCGGCACCCGCACCACCGCCCTGCCCGCCCGCGTCCTCGTGAGCCGGTGAACCTGATGGCCCACTTGGACTGGCGCGACTCCAAGCACTGGGACAACACCCCGGCCCCGTGCGTGTTGTGCGACAAGCCCACCAACCTGCGCTCGGACCGTGACAAGCCGGTCCACAAGGTCTGCGCAGAGGACTGGATCGAGGGGCACTCCGCCCCCGCGGACTCCCGGACCGACCGATGACGGCCACCCTCCTCGCGCCGGCCGCTGAGCGGGAGTACGCCGCAACCCTGGACCTTGCCCGACTGTCCGCCCGCGGGGACCTGCCACAGCTCGTGGACCAGCTCCGCCGCACCTCCGGCTGCGCCAACCCCGTCCACCTGCAAGGCTTCAAAACCCTGCTACACACCCCAACCGGGCAGATCCTGCACCGCTACGCCACCGACGGGGAACCTGGTGCCCGGCTGCGGGTGGCCTGCGGCAACCGGCGCGCCTCCCGCTGCCCCTCCTGCGCCCGCACCTACGCCGGCGACACCTACCACCTGATCCGCGCCGGCCTCATCGGCGACACCACGAAGGGCGTCCCGGCCACGGTCCGCGATCACCCCCGCGTGTTCGCCACCTTGACCGCACCCTCGTTTGGCCCGGTCCACAACCGACGCGACCACGCCGCGTGTCGCTGCGGCCGGCAGCACCCGGTGACCGATCCGCTGGTCGGCACCCCGCTGCACGTTGAGCGCTACGACTACCGGCAAGCGGTGCTGTGGAACAACCACGCCCCTGAGTTGTGGCGCCGCTTCACGATCTACCTGCGCCGCGACCTGGCCCGCGCTGCCGGCCTGACTCGCACAGAGTTCGGCGACCACGCCAAGATCTCCTTCGGGAAGGTCGCTGAGTACCAACGTCGCGGGGCGGTCCACTTCCACGCTGTGATCCGCATCGACGGTCCCGAGGGCGCCAGCACCACCCCGCCGGCCTGGGCTACGGTCGCGCTGCTGGATCGGGCGATCCGCTCGGCTGCCCGGCGCACCTTCGTGCCCCTGGAAGCGGTCGCCGACATGCCCGCCCTGGTCCTGCGCTGGGGCACACAGGTCGACGTCCGGCCGATCAAGGCGTTCGGCGACGGCTCCGCCATCACCGAACAAGCCGTGGCCTCCTACGTGGCCAAGTACGCCACCAAGTCCGCTGAGGCCACCGAGAGTGTTGATCGCCGGATCACCGAACGCCACGACCTGGCCCGCCTCGGACTGCCCGACCACACCCGCCGGCTCATCGAAGCCTGCTGGGACCTGGACGACCTGTACCCGGAACGGCTGCTCGCGCACTGGTCACACATGCTCGGCTTCCGAGGCCACTTCTCCTCCAAGTCCCCCTCCTACTCCACCACCCTCGGTGCCCTGCGCAAGATCCGCGCCGACTTCCGCGCCGAACAAGCCCGTTCCGATCTTCGCGAACGTCTGCTCGCGGACGGGTTCCCGGACCTGGACGACCTGCCCGAGGCGGAAACCCTCGTCCTCGCCCACTGGGCCTACGCCGGCTCCGGCCTGACCCCCGGCGAATCTCTACTCGCCGCGGGCATCGCCGAACAGCTCGAGCACAACCGCACCACCGCCCGAGAGGAGTCGCAACGACTCACCCAAGAGATGGAGGAACGCCCGTGAACCACATGCTCACCGTCGCCCAGGTCGCCGAACTCCTCGGCACCACCGAACGCTTCCCGCGCCGCCTGATCGAGGAACGCCGGATCGAATTCGTCCACGTCGGCCGCCACGTCCGCATCCCCGAGTCCGCGGTGCACGCCTACCTGACTGCGAACACCGTGCACCCGGTAGCCCCGCGTCGCCGGCTGGGGGTGGCTGCCTGATGGCTCCGAAGAAGCGCAAGAACCGCCGTCAGTTCGGTGCGATCCGCAAGCTGCCGTCAGGCCGTTGGCAGGCTCGCTACCCCGGCCCTGACGGGATCATCCGCCCGGCTGACCACACTTTCGCCACTGCGACGGATGCCGGGCTCTGGCTGGACACGAAGCGTGCCGAGATCGCCGATGGGCGCTGGCTGGACCCCGATGCCGGGAAGATCACGGTGGGGGAGTGGGCGGATCGCTGGCTCAAGTCCGCCGGTCCTGGACTCCAGCCCAGCACGCATGCCCTGTACGCCGGACTGATCCGCTCTCGGATCAAGCCGGTCTTGGGTGAGGTGACCGTGGCTGACTTGCGTCCGATCATGGTGGCTGAGTGGGTGGCCGGGATGCGTGGCGACGGTCTCAGCGCGTCCCGTATCCGGCACGCCTACATCGTGCTGAACCAGTTGATGGCTGCTGCGGTGAACAACGAACTGCGCGCCTCCTCGCCCTGCCGGGGTGTGAAGCTTCCGCGCGTCACTCAGGCAGAGCCGTCGATCCTCACCCCGGAGCAGGTGGAACGGCTGCTTGCCGAATTGACCGGACAGCATCGCGTCCTGGTCATGCTGCTGGCGTACGCCGGACTCCGCCTCGGTGAAGCCTTCGCGCTCCGCCGGTCCTCCGTCGATCTCGCCGGCCAGCGGGTACATGTCGTGGCCAGCGTGACGGAGGTTGCCGGGAAGCAGGTCTTCGGCTTGCCCAAGTCGCACCAGACCAGGGAGGTCACGATCCCGCCCAGTGTGATCGTCGCGCTGCGATTGGTGATCACGACCTTGCCGGCGGATGGTGATCCCTTGGTCTTCGTCGGGAATCGGCTCGGTCGGCCGTTGCGCTACGACTGGTGGCGGGATCAGGTGTTCGACCCGGCGGCGTTGCGGGCTGGGCTGTCGGAGATCACGCCCAAGGATCTTCGGGCCACGCACGCTACCTGGGTGGCTGATCGGCTGGGCGTCATGGTGGCTGCGAAGCGGCTGGGCCACTCGAACGCGAGCGTGACGACTCGGCACTATGCTCGGGCTGTGGAGGCTCGTCAGGATGAAGCCGCCGCCGCATTGGACGTTCTCCGCGATCAAGCAATTACGGCACGCGGACGGCACGACGAGGGTGACGACGGTGCGGCTGGTGCCCTGGCGCCTGTCTGACCTGCACGGCAGCAGTCCCGAAGATCGTTGATCATCGGACACTGTAAATCTGCCGGCTCTGCCTACAGAGGTTCGAACCCTCTACCCGCCACCAGGGAAACAGAAGCGCCTCTCATCTGCGGAAACACGGATGAGAGGCGCTTTTTGTCTTACCTGCCGGAGCCCGTTGCCAGAAGGGCGTGGTAGAAAGCGGGTTCAGTGGTGGGGGAGCAGCAGGGCACAACAGAGGGGCAGGGGACGCTATGGGCGAAACCGTGGTCGTGCGCGAGGCCGGGAACGCAGACATCGAGTCGGCGGTGGCGCTGTGGACGTTGTCGCATGTCGCGCGGCGCAACGGCAGGCCCCTGCCGGAGGCCCACATCACGCTGGCCCAGGAGCGGATGGCTGCTCCCGAGGCCTTATTGCTGCTCGCCCACCGCCCGGAAGCCGACGGCGCCGACCTGATCGGGACGATCCTCGGTGTCCAGGGGCGCGACCAGGACGGGGCAGGGCCGCCGTTGCCAGGGCTGCTGCACATATCCCTGCTCAGCGTGGCTCCCGACCGCTGGGGCCAGCACGTCGGCCGACTGCTGGTCGAGGCGGTGCTCACGCGGGCCCTGGCCGGCAGCTTCCGCGAAGCCCAACTGTGGACGCATGCCGACAATCTGAGGGCCAATCGGCTATACAAGGCGATGGACTTCCGTCGCAGCGGCCGGGTCCGGGTCGACGACTGGGGCGAGTTGCTGGTCCACTACCGCCGCAGCCTCGCCGGCTGATCCCGCGCCGACTGATCCCGCGCCGACAGGTCCGCATCCAATTGTCCGCACCCACCCAGAACCCAGCACACAGCACACAGCACCCAGCCGTTCCAGCCGCGCGCGTCCGTCCGCGCCGCGGTGCTCAGCAGGTCGGCCCGCTCCGCCCCTGGCGGGGTACGGCCGGCGCGCTGGCCTCGGCGAACTCCCGCACCGCACTCGTCCTGCTGACGATCCGTCCGCCGTGCACCACCACCCGGCTGTGCCCTCCGGAGAGGACCCCGCGCAGGCTCTCCCCGCGCACCGCGAGCACATCGGCGGGGAATCCCGCGGCGACCCGCACCTGGGCCAGCCCCAGGGCCCTTCGGGCCGCCCCGCTCACCGTCTCGTACGCGGCGCCCTCGTCCAGCTCTCCGGATGCCGTGAGCAGGAACGCCGCCTCCAGCGGGTCCACCCGCCCGACCGGGTTGGCGGTGTCCCGCAGGGCCCCGCTCCCCGCCGCCACCGACACCCCCGCCGCCAGCAGCAGCCGGGCCGGGGCGGGCCGTGCTGCCTCGGCGCCGCCGGGCCCGGCCGCGCCCGCGGGCCGGGATCCCACGCAGCGTGCGCACTGCGGCAGGGTGACCACGGACACTCCGGCCGCGGACAGTTGCGCCATGCACCGGGCCGCCACCTCGGGGGCCAGCAGGCCGAGCGCCGAGCACGGCCCGATCACGGCCCGGGAACGCAGCGATCCCAGCACCGCCGCGAGCCTCGCCAACCGCCGTGGATCGGCCGCGTCCGTGTGCAGGTCGACGGAGAGGCCGCAGTCCTCGGCCAGGCCGACCACGGCGTCCAGATGGCCGTCGGGGTCGGGGTCACGATCGGGGCAGCCGCCAACGGCGTGCGCGCCCATGCCGAGCGCCTCCTTGAGCATCGCCCGCCCCTCCGCCCCGGCGAGCCCGGTCAGTGGGCCGGGCAGGGGTACCACCTGAAGTTCCATCAGCCCGTGCAGTGCCCGCGCCGCCTGCAGGGCCGCCGTCATACCGACCAGCCCCTGGGCGCCGCCGATCCGTACGTGGGTGCGCTGCACGGTGGCGCCGTAGCCGAGCCCGGTCAGCGCGGCCTCGGTGATCCGCCGCTGCAGATCCTCCAGCTGCGGCCCCTGGCCCGGTTCCCGCGCGGCGCCGGTGCCGGGGCCGCCCCCAGCGGCGGCAGCGGCACTGGCTGCCGCGGCAGCGGCAGCTGTGATCGCCGAGCCGGGCGCCGGCGTCCCGCTGAACGCCTCGTCCAGATGTGCGTGCGGTTCCACCGGGGCCGGGAGCAGCAGGTAGCCGGACAGGTCGACCCGCTCGGCGGCGCTGAGGCTCCCGGCGGCCTCCACCGCCTCGATTCGGTCCCCGGCGATGCGTACGTCCACGGTGCGGCCGTCCAGCAGCCGTGCGCCCGAGAGCAGCAGGGCGGGGCCGATCGGCGCGGTCTGCTCACCCGTGGGCATGTCGGCGGGCATTCGCTGCTCCTTCCCACCGGGGTGCTCGGGCCAAGATCGATGAGGGGAGCCTAGGGCGAAGCCGCGCCGGACCAGGGAAGGCGCGTGGGGGAGGGGTTCGTGCTGGATAAGTCGTACTGCCTCGTGATCGGCTGCGGCCTTGTCGCCCGGACGCGATGGGCGTCGCCAGCGGGGCACTGTTGGACCTGCGTGCGACGGGCGTTCGGCCGCTGTCCGAGCGGGGCGAAACGGATTTCACGGTTGGGCGGCGGACCGTGTAATGTCTCTCTCGGCCAGCCCCTATAGCTCAGTCGGTAGAGCGTCTCCATGGTAAGGAGAAGGTCTGCGGTTCGATTCCGCATGGGGGCCCGGATGAGAGGGTGCCCCGCTTCGGCGGGGCGCTCGATCGTCGTGGCGGTGTAGCTCAGTTGGTAGAGCAAGCGGCTCATAATCGCTGTGTCACCGGTTCAAGTCCGGTCACCGCTACCACGCCTGTGGCCGATTGTCGGGTTAACCGCTCAAGTCGGCTACTCTTGTCTGTGTTCATAACGTTGTCTGTCCGAGGAAGGCACTCCTGTGGCCGCCACTGATGTCCGCCCGAAGATCACGCTGGCCTGCGTGGAGTGCAAGGAGCGGAACTACATCACCAAGAAGAACCGGCGTAACGACCCGGACCGTCTTGAGATGAAGAAGCACTGCCCCCGCTGCAATGCGCACACCGCGCACCGCGAGACCCGCTGACCCTCCGTTTCGACGTAGGGCCGACGGAATATCGTCCAGGCCGTCGGCGAAGGCCGTCCCCATCCGTGGGGGCGGCCTTCGCTGCGTTCCCTGGGCTTCCTGTGATCCATCGGTGATCCATCGGTTCCGGTCCATCGGTTCCGGTCCGTGGGTTCCGGTCCGTGGGGTTCCCGGTCCATGGACGTCGGTTCCGCGGGCTGCCGGAGTCTGTGATCCTTCCAGCTCCGGGTGCCGCGCGATCAGGGCGACCGTTTGTCTGATTTCCTTGACCCCTGTGCCGTGTGAGACATCGCGTTTTCCTGAACCGTGAGGAGCTGCCCCATGCCGCTCGACCCCTCGTTCATCGGGCGGACGTACCCGCCCACCACGTTCTACGAGGTCGGCCGCGAGAAGATCCGCGAGTTCGCGGAGGCCGTCGGCGATGCCAATCCCGCCTATCTGGACGCCGAGGCGGCCAAGGCCCTGGGTCATCCCGATGTGATCGCACCGCCGACCTTCCCCTTTGCGCTCACCTACCGCGCCGCCGCCCTGGTGGTGGGGGATCCCGAACTCGGGCTGGACTTCTCCCGGGTGGTCCACGGCGATCAGCGCTTCGTCTACTCGCGCCCGGTACGTGCGGGTGACCGGCTCGGGGTCACCTCAGTGATCGAGTCGATCAAGTCCCTGGCCGGCAATGACGTCATCTCGGTCCGCGGCGAGGTCCGCGACGACAGCGGCGAGCACGTCGTGACCGCCCACATGATGCTGGTGGCCCGCGCCGCCGAGGGGGAGTGAGCAGCATGTCCGCACGTGTGAACTACGACGACGTCGAGGTCGGCACCGCGCTCCCGGCGCAGTCCTTTCCGGTGACCCGCGCCATTCTGGTCCAGTACGCGGGGGCCTCCGGCGACTTCAACCCGATCCACTGGAACGAGGCGGTCGCCACCGCCGTGGGCCTGCCCAATGTCATCGGGCACGGCATGTTCACCATGGCCGAGGCGATCCGGGTGGTCACCGACTGGCTCGGCGACCCGGGAGCGGTGGTCGAGTACGGGGTCCGCTTCACCAAGCCGGTGGTCGTCCCCAACGACGGGGTCGGCGCCCTGGTCGAGGTCTCCGCCAAGGTCGCGGTGAAGCTGGACGACCGCCGGGTGCGGGTGGACCTGCTGGCCACCAGCGCCGGCGAGAAGGTCCTCGGGATGTCCCGCGCCGTGGTCCAGCTGGCCTGAGCCGGGGCCCGAGAGCCGGGCCTGAATGCCGGGCCCGAGAGCCGGGCCCGAGAGCCGAGCCTGAGAGCCGAGCCTGAGAGCCGAGCCTGAATGCTGGGGCCCGAAAGCCGGGCCCCAGGCCTGAGGGCCGAGCCCGAGACCGGCCTGAGCGGGTGCCCAGCCCCGGCGGCCTGCCCGGGAGCGCCCCTCCGGAGTTTTCCGGAGGGGCGCCTCTCACTTTCTGGCAAGCCCTTGCCTTGTTAGTAATCAACCACTAACTTTCTACTCATGGCGAAGACCAGTGAGCGGATGTCGGCGGAGGAGCGGCGCGAGAGCGTCATCCGAGCCTCCATGATCGAGTTTGCCGAGCGGGGCTACAACGGCACCTCCACTCAGGCCATCGCCAACCGGGTCGGCGTCTCCCAGCCGTACCTGTTCCGGCTCTTCCCCAGCAAGCGGGCGCTGTTCGAAGCCGCGGTACGCCGCTGCATGGACGACATTCGCACCGCCTTCGTCGACGCAGCCAAGGGCCTCGGGCCCGAGGAGGCCCGCGATGCCATGGGGGCGGCCTACTTCGACCTGATCGCCGACCGCAGCCGTCTGCTGATGCAGATGCAGATGTACGTCTCCGTGGCCGCCGCTGAGTCCAATGGCGACACCGAGGTGGGCGAGGCGGTCAGGGCCCTCTGGGTCGAACTCTGGGACTCGGTCGCGGAGGCGGCCGGGATGACCCCCCAAGAGGCCACTGACTTCTTCGCCCAGGGCATGCTGATCAACGTACTCGTCGCGATGGGCTTCCCGCCGGAGCACCGGCTCTGGGAGGGATGCGGCCCCAAGGCCTGACGGCTCCAAGGCCTGATGGCGGCTTTCGGTCGGAGCAGAGGCGCATGCTGACCTCTGCCCTCAAAAGTAATTGATCAATCACTAATAAAAGCCACTGCACACCAAGGGAACCGTCATGCGCAAGGGCAACCCCGCAGTCTGGGCCTTCGTCATCACCAGCACCGCCGGCTTCATGGCCGCGCTGGACAACCTCGTCGTCACCACCGCGCTCCCCTCCATCCGGACCCACCTCGGCGGAGGCATCTCCGACCTCGAGTGGACTGTCAACGCCTACACCCTCACCTTCGCGGTGCTGCTGATGCTCGGCGCCGCCCTGGGCGACCGCTTCGGCCGCCGCAAGCTCTTCATCATCGGCCTCTCGCTGTTCACCCTCTCCTCGCTCGGAGCGGCCTTCGCGCCGGGAATCGACACTCTGATCGCGGCCCGTGCCGCCCAGGGCATCGGCGCCGCGCTGCTCACCCCGGTCAGCCTCACCCTGCTCACCTCCGCCGTCCCGCCGGCCAAGCGCGGCCTGGCCTTCGGCGCCTGGGGCGCGGTCAACGGCATGGCCATCGCGATGGGTCCACTGATCGGCGGCACCATCGTCGAGCACCTCTCCTGGCAGTGGATCTTCGCCCTGAACGTGCCGATAGGCCTGGCCCTGCTGCCCCTGGCCCGGCTCCGCCTGACCGAGAGCCGTGGGCCCAACGGCCGCCTCGACATCCCCGGCACCGCTCTCGCCAGCGCCGGCCTCTTCGGCATCGTCTTCGCCCTGATCCGCGGCAACGCCGACGGCTGGAGCAGCCCCACCGTCCTCACCGGCCTGATCGCCGGAGTCTTCCTGCTGGTCGCCTTCGTGGTCTGGGAACTGCGCACGGACGCCCCGCTGCTGCCGATGCGGCTCTTCCGCAACCGTGCCTTCGCCGCCGTGAACGGCGCCTCGCTGCTGATGTCCATGGGCATGTTCGGCTCGATCTTCTTGCTGAGCCAGTGGCTGCAGACCGCCCAGGGCTACAGCCCGATGGAGGCCGGCGTCCGGATGCTGCCCTGGACCGCCATGCCGATGGTGGTCGCCCCGCTCGCCGGAATGCTGGCGGACCGGATCGGCGGACGCATCATCATCGCCGCCGGGCTCGCCCTGCAGGCCGCCGGCCTGGTCTGGTTCGCGCTGATCATCGCCGCCCATGTCGACTACAGCGCGCAGATCCCGCCGCTGGTCCTCTCCGGCACCGGTATGGCCCTGTTCTTCGCCCCGGTCACCACCGTGCTGATGGGCTCGGTCAAGCCCGAGGAGCAGGGAGTCGCCTCCGGCGCGAACAACGCCCTGCGTGAGATCGGCGGAGCCCTCGGCATCGCGGTCCTCGCCTCGGTCTTCACCGCCAACGGTGACTTCAGCAGCCCGCAGCGCTACGCCGACGGCCTGACCCCGGCGATCTGGGTCGGCGCCGCCGCCATCGCCGCCGCGACCGTCGCCGCACTGATCGTCCCCCGCCGCCGAGCCGCAGCCGCCGCTGCCGCTGCCGCCGGCGTCGAGACGACCGAGCCGCAGGAAGCTCAGCCGCAGGAAGCCCAGCAGGACGCCGGGACGCCCGCCCTCGCCCCGGTCCAGGTCAACTGATCCGCAGCCCACGGCGTACGTGCCCTGCCCTCCCCACCCGGGGACCGGCGGGGCACCGCCGTGTCCGCCCCTTAGGCTGGTCGCGTGCAGGAACTCCAGGACGCCCCCCTCGCCCCGCTGACCACCTTCCGCCTCGGCGGCCCGGCCCGGAGGCTGGTGACGGCCACCACCGATGCCGAGGTCGTCGAGACCGTGCGGCGCGCGGACCAGACCGGTGAGCCGCTGCTGATCATCGGCGGCGGCAGCAACCTGCTGATCGCCGACAAGGGCTTCGAGGGCACCGCCCTCCACATCGCCACGACCGGCGTTGACCGGGACGGCACCGCCCTCGACGTCGCGGCCGGTGCGGTCTGGTCGGACCTGGTCACCGGCATGGTGCTGGAGCACGGCCTCGCCGGAATCGAGTTCCTGGCCGGGATCCCCGGCTCGGTCGGCGCGACCCCGGTGCAGAACGTCGGCGCCTACGGGGAGGAGGTGGCGAACACCCTCACCGAGGTTGTCGCGTACGACCGCAGCAGCGGTGAGACGGTGACCCTCCCCAACGCCGCCTGCGGGTTCTCCTACCGCCACAGCATCTTCAAGGCGCAGCCCGACCGCTACGTCGTGCTCCGGGTCCGCTTCGCCCTGGAGGACGCGGGCGGGCTCTCCACCCCCGTCCGCTACGCGGAGGTGGCACGCGCCCTCGGCGTGGAGCAGGGCGAGCGGGTGCCGGTCGGGGCGGCCTTGAACCAGGTCCTGCTGCTGCGCGGGGGCAAGGGCATGCTGCTGGACCCCGAGGACCACGACACCTGGTCGGCCGGCTCCTTCTTCACCAACCCGGTGCTGGACCCGGACCAGTTCGCCGCCTTCACCGCCCGGGTCCGCGACCGGCTCGGCCCGGACGCCGCCTTCCCGGCCTTCCCGGCGGCGGACGGCAGCACCAAGGCCTCGGCCGCCTGGCTGATCGACCGGGCGGGCTTCGGCAAGGGCTACGGCAGCGGCCCGGCCCGTCTCTCCGGCAAGCACACGCTGGCCCTCACCAACCGGGGCCGGGCCACCACCGAGGACCTGCTCGCCCTCGCCCGCGAGGTGCGGGACGGCGTCCACGCCGCGTTCGGCGTCACCCTGGTCAACGAGCCGGTCCTGGTCGGCGTCGACCTCTGAGCGCAGCCGATCTGCCGAGACCCGCCGTCAGCAGCCGGTAGCAGCCCTCAGCTCACCAGCCCTCAGCTCACCAGCCAGCTGTCGATCCCGGCCAGCAGTTGCTTCTGCTCCTCCTCCGGTGCGCACGACCCCCGCACCGACTGCCGTGCCAGCTCCGCCAGTTCGGCATCGCTGAAGCCGTGCACATCCCGTGCCGACTGGTACTGCGCCGCCAGTCGCGAGCCGAACAGCAGCGGGTCGTCCGCGCCCAGCGCCAGCGGCACCCCGGCCTCGAACAGGGCCCGCAGCGGTACGTCGGCGGGCTTCTCGTAGACGCCCAGCGCCACATTCGACGCCGGGCAGATCTCGCAGGTGATCTGGCGGTCCGCCAGCCGCTGCATCAGCCGCGGGTCCTCCGCGGCCCGGACCCCGTGGCCGACCCGGCCCGCACCCAGGTCGTCCACACAGGCCCTGATGCTGGCGGGACCGGCCAGCTCCCCGCCGTGCGGCGCGGCGAGCAGGCCGCCCTCCCTGGCGATGGTGAAGGCCCGGTCGAAGTCCCGCGCCATGCCCCGCCGTTCGTCGTTGGAGAGCCCGAAACCGACCACGCCCTGGTCCTTGTAACGGACCGCGAGCCGGGCCAGGGTACGGGCGTCCAGCGGGTGCTTCATCCGGTTCGCGGCGACCAGGACCCTGATCCCCACCCCGGTGGCCCTCGACGCGTCCTGGGCGGTGCCGAGGATCAGCTCCAGGGCCGGGATCAACCCGCCCAGCCGGGGCGCGTAGGAGGTCGGGTCGACCTGGATCTCCAGCCAGCCGCTGCCGTCGGCCCGCTCGTCCTCGGCGGCCTCGAGCACCAGCCGCCGGATGTCGCTCTCGTCGCGCAGTACTGATCGCGCCATGTCGTACAGCCGCTGGAAGCGGAACCACCCGCGTTCGTCCGTCGCCCGGAGCTTCGGCGGCTCGCCGGAACTCAGCGCCTCGGGCAGGTGCACTCCGTGCTTGTCGGCGAGCTCCAGCAGCGTGGACGGACGCATGGAGCCGGTGAAGTGCAGGTGCAGATGCGCTTTGGGCAGCAGGCGGACATCGCGAATGGAAGGGGTGGCGGCCGGGGGAGCGGGTACCTGTTCCATTCGGAGATCCTCGCGTATTAAGCCTGACGGCGGAAAACAACGAGGTCAAGACGCTCGATCGGGTGAAAGAACAGCGTGCGACGGTGACGTCGTGCCCCCGTGCTCGCGCCCAGCGAGGGGCCCGCCGTCCGACCGAGATCAGGACGGCGGGCCCGAGGACGTCAGTCCTGCGCCTCGCCCAGCAGCTTCTGCAGCCGTGACACGCCCTCGACCAGGTCCTCGTCGCCCAGCGCGTACGAGAGCCGCAGGTAGCCCGGGGTGCCGAAGGCCTCGCCCGGCACCACCGCGACCTCGACCTCGTCCAGGATCAGCGACGCCAGCTCGGCCGAGCTCTGCGGACGCTGCCCGCGCAGCTCCTTGCCCAGCAGCGCCTTCACCGACGGGTACGCGTAGAACGCGCCCTCCGGCGTCGGGCAGACCACACCGGGGATCTCGTTCAGCATCCGCACGATGGTCTGCCGGCGCCGGTCGAAGGCGGTCCGCATCTCGTCCACGGCCGAGAGGTCGCCGGACACCGCCGCCAGCGCCGCCACCTGCGCGACATTGCTCACATTGGAGGTCGCGTGCGACTGCAGGTTGGTCGCCGCCTTGATCACGTCCTGCGGGCCGATCACCCAGCCCACCCGCCAGCCGGTCATCGCATAGGTCTTGGCGATGCCGTTGACCACGATGCACTTGTCGGCCAGCTCCGGCACGGCCACCGGCAGCGAGACGAACTCGGCGTCACCGTAGACCAGGTGCTCGTAGATCTCGTCGGTCAGCACCCACAGACCGTGCTCCGCCGCCCAGCGGCCCACCGCCTCGACCTCGGCACGGGTGTAGACCGCACCGGTCGGGTTGGACGGCGAGACGAACAGCAGCACCTTGGTGTTCTCGGTGCGGGCCGCCTCGAGCTGCTCCACCGACACCTTGTAGCCGCTGGTCTCGTCGGCGACCACATCGACCGCGACACCGCCCGCGAGCTGGATCGACTCCGGGTAGGTGGTCCAGTACGGCGCGGGGACGATCACCTCGTCGCCCGGGTCGAGGATCGCGGCGAAGGCCTCGTAGATGGCCTGCTTGCCGCCGTTGGTCACCAGCACCTGGGAGGCGTCGACGGCCCAGCCGGAGTCGCGCAGCGTCTTCGCCGCGATGGCCGACTTCAGCTCGGGCAGCCCGCCCGCGGGGGTGTAGCGGTGGTTCTTCGGGTCGCGGCAGGCGGCTACCGCCGCGTCCACGATGTAGCCGGGGGTCGGGAAGTCGGGCTCGCCGGCGCCGAAGCCGATGACCGGACGCCCGGCGGCCTTGAGGGCCTTGGCCTTGGCGTCCACGGCGAGGGTGGCGGACTCCGCGATCGCGCCGATGCGGGCCGAGACCCGACGGTCGGCCGGACGGATGCTGGGGTCTGGGTGGGGAGTGGCAGCGCTCATAGCTGCATGGTCCCAGAAGCCGTACGGGCGGGGCATCGTGGTTTCACCAGCTGGCCCTCCGGCTCCCACCAGCTGAGCCTCTGGCCTCCACCAGCCGGTCACCGGGCCCGGCCAGGCATGTCATTCGACCAATCGGGCATCCACCCCCTACACTCAAGCCTCGATGGACCCGGCCGAAGGCTCGGGCGAAGCGCACCTCGCGCACTCGTCCCGGTACGGTAGGTTGGGGTACGCGAATCCGGCCCGTCCGGATTCAAAGGGTCGTAGCTCAATTGGTAGAGCACCGGTCTCCAAAACCGGCGGTTGGGGGTTCAATTCCCTCCGGCCCTGCTGTCCGCCCTGTTGCCTAACGGCAACAGGCGGTACCCTCAGCAAAGCGTTTACGGGCTCGCAATCATTGCGAAACTCGACAGGTACCCGATTTCAGGTGAGGGACGAGTGACGGAGACCGTGGGCTCCACCGCGACACCTGATCGTGGTAGCGCGGAGGACGAACAGGGCGAGACCCTGTCGCGTCGTGACCGCAAGCGTGCCAACAAGGCCGCTGGCAAGGACGGCAAGAAGAAGCGTGGCGATCGCCCGAACATCTTCGCCCGTACTGCCCTCTTCTACCGCCAGATCATCGCCGAGCTTCGCAAGGTCGTCTGGCCCAGCCGGAACGACCTCACCACGTACACGACGGTCGTCATCGTCTTCGTCGTGGTGATCATGGCCCTGGTCTACGGTCTTGACACTGGTTTCGCCAAGCTGGCTCAGCTCGTCTTCGCCTGAGTCCGGCCTGTCCGAATCTCTGTACAAACCCCTGCCTGACCCTCGTGGGACAGCGATGTCCGGGCGCTCCGCTACCGTTGTGTCGGTATCGTTGAGTCTCCGAGCCGTCCGCAGCCAAGCCCTGCTTCTCCCTGTGGACGGTCCGGAACCGTCCCACCCTTCATCTCCAGGAAGAAGCAGCCAACGTGTCTGAGTCCCACCCGTATGACGCCGCGCAGGCCCCCGAGGCTGACGAGGCCGTCGAGTCGGCCGGCGCTGCGGAGCAGGACACGTGGGCCGAGGCCGACGACTCCGCCGACCAGATCATCGACAACGCCGACGGTGACGAGGACGAGGTGGAGGCTGCCGACGACGCCGCCGGACACTCCGCCGAGGAGTCCGCGCTGACCGTCGTCACCGCCGACGAGTCCGAGGCCCTCGAGGCCGAGGAAGAGGCGGACGCCGAGGTCACCGCCGAGGACGAGGTCGAGATCGACCCGATCGTCGCCTTCCGCGAGGAACTGCGGGTCGCGCCCGGTGAGTGGTACGTGATCCACACCTACGCCGGTTACGAGAACCGGGTGAAGTCCAACCTTGAGCAGCGCGCCGTCTCGCTCAACGTCGAGGACTACATCTACGCGGCCGAGGTGCCCCAGGAAGAGGTCGTCCAGATCAAGAACGGCGACCGCAAGACCATCCGCCAGAACAAGCTCCCCGGCTATGTGCTGGTGCGCATGGACCTGACGAACGAGTCCTGGGGCGTCGTCCGCAACACCCCCGGTGTCACCGGCTTCGTCGGCAACGCCTACGACCCGTACCCGCTGACGCTGGACGAGGTCGTCAAGATGCTCGCCCCGGACGTCGAGCGCGCCGCGGCCAAGGAAGCCGGCCGCCCCTCGCAGGTCCGACCCTCCGACATCCAGGTGCTGGACTTCGAGGTCGGCGACTCGGTCACCGTCACCGACGGCCCCTTCGCCACCCTGCAGGCGACGATCAACGAGATCAACCCGGACTCCAAGAAGGTCAAGGGCCTGGTCGAGATCTTCGGTCGGGAGACCCCGGTCGAGCTCTCCTTCGACCAGATCGCCAAGAACGACTGATCGGCCCCATATGTCCAGCTCAGAGGTCCTGTACCGCGACGATGTCGGCGGTACGGGACCTCTCTGCGTGGGTAGGCCCCTGCCATGAGGCCAGCCGAGGTCGTAGCCCTGCTGCACCGGGCGTCGCACAGTGGGCGCAGCATCGCCGGAACGCTGACCGTCCGCGAGGTGGCCGAGGTCCGGCTGCGCCTGCTCAACCGGGGCATGAGCGAGGCCCGCGACCGGGCCTTCGGCGCCGGCGCCTCGCGCTTCACCCGCTTCCTGGGCGGCCACGTCGAAGCCGATGAATTCGACGGAGCCGACCGGCCCGAGCGCAGCGAACCCTTCCGGTTCGATCCCGCCGACCTCCGCGACCCCGACTACGAGCCCGCCGACGAGCCCGCGGGTCTGCGTGAACTCCTCTGCCCCGACTGGCTGCTGTCCGGTTTCGAGCTGTCCGTCGGCACCGAGCAGCCGGCCCGGGACTCGGTCTGGAACGCGGTGCGGGTCACGGCGGAAACCCGTCCCTGCGCCACCCCGGAGAGCTGGGTGCACGACCGGGCCCTGCTCAGCCGGATCGACCTGCTGATGGACCGTGAGCTGGGCATCCTGCTCCGTATCGACGAGTTCTTCGAGGATGAACTCTGCCGCACCGTCGAACTCTCCGACCTGGTCCTCGACCCCCCGCCCCCGGAACCTGCAGCCGCACCGGGCAAGGAGGACGAGGCTGACGACGAGGAGGACGACGACTCCTTCGCCGCGTTCAAGGACAACATCCCGGAGCCGGTCCGCCTCATCGCCCAGGGCATGGGCGCCGCCCTGGGCCAGGCGGTCCGGATCGGAGCCAAGCTCCAGCACGTCCCCGAGCCGGCCGACGACGAGCCCTGGTTCGACCTCGCGCCGGCATCGCCCGCGCCGGACCAGCAGATTCCTTCCCAGGACGAGCTGAGCTGGCTGCTGCACCGCAGTGGACGCGGAACCCCGCGCTTCACCGCCGAGTTGCACTGCTGGCTCGACACCGGAGCACTCCTGGGCGTCTTCCGGGCGCTCCGCGAGTCCGAGCCGGCGGTCGAGGGCATCTTCGGTCCGGAGCCGTTCTGGTCGGCGCTCGGCGAGACGGCTCCGGCACGCCACCACCGGGTGCACCGCGTCGTCTTCGCTGACCTGCTGCACTACCGCCTGGACAACCGGCTGGAGACCAAGGGCAAGCCGCTGGCTCTCGCCTGTGACGGCGCCACCGGCTACCGGCTGTTCCCCGACCGGCTGGTCACGGTCCCGCCGGCGCCCCCCGAGTTCGACCTGGCCCAGGCGCTCGACCTCTCCTGGCTGCTCCGCCACCACCTCGTGGTGGAGGGCCTGGTGGAGTACGGCGGCCGGACGGCGCTCCGGGTCGCGGTGACCTGCGGCCCTGGGGAGACCAGGGCGATGCCCCTGATGGCCTTCGACGGTCTGGAAGTGCTGGTCGACGTAGAGCTGGGTGTGGGCCTGCGGCTCACCGCCCACCAGGACGGTACGGCGGTCGCCCGGCACGAACTCCGCGACGTCGTGACCGCAGCCCCCTCCACCGCAGCCCCCTCCACCGCAGCCGCCCCGACCGCAGCCGCCCCGACCGGTTCGGAGTTCGCCCTGGCCGCGCCGTCGGGCGGCCGTACTGTTCAGGGCGGTGGCGGGATGCTCGGTGACTCGGCCCTCCCCTCCCCGGTCAAGGCCGCCGCCGGTGCCGCCGGTGCACTGTTGGGAGGCGCGGCCATGCTGGTCGGCCTGCTCGGCCGCAAACGCCCGCAACCCCAGCCCGAACCCAGCCGCGAGCCGCAGCCGGAATCGCGCCCCGAACCCCCTGCCCCGCCTGCCTCCGAGGCGTGATTTAGGATCGCCGACCCTTTCGGGCTATCCTGGTTCGATGTGTGCGTGGAGCCTGGCCATCCGGCCGGCGAGCCACACAGAAATCCCAGGCCCCGCCGCCGCGCTTCAGCGTGCCGGTCGGGAACACCTCTCGTAAGGACCCGGAGAGAGAACATGCCTCCCAAGAAGAAGAAGATCACAGGGCTGATCAAGCTCCAGATCAAGGCGGGCGCGGCCAACCCCGCGCCGCCCGTGGGCCCCGCGCTGGGCCAGCACGGCGTCAACATCATGGAGTTCTGCAAGGCCTACAACGCGCAGACCGAGTCGCAGCGCGGCATGGTCGTGCCGGTGGAGATCACGGTCTACGAAGACCGCTCCTTCACCTTCATCACCAAGACTCCGCCGGCCGCTCGCCTGATCCTCAAGGCCGCGGGCGTGGAGAAGGGCTCCGGCGAGCCGCACAAGACCAAGGTCGCCAAGATCACGGCTGCCCAGGTCCGCGAGATCGCCACGACCAAGCTGCCCGACCTGAACGCCAACTCCCTGGAGCAGGCCGACAAGATCATCGCCGGCACCGCCCGGTCGATGGGCATCACCGTCGAGGGCTGAGCACCCCTCAGCACTCTGTACGGCCGTGCACCTACGGCAGTGGTAGGACCGAGCGCGGTCCGCAGCCACCACAACTCCACGTCATTAATATCCACAGGAGCAGCAGTGAAGCGCAGCAAGGCTCTGAACGCCGCGGCGGAGAAGATCGACCCCGCGCGTCTGTACGCCCCCCTCGAGGCCATTCGCCTCGCCAAGGAGACCTCCACCTCCAAGTTCGACGGCACCGTCGAGGTCGCCATGCGCCTGGGTGTCGACCCGCGCAAGGCCGACCAGATGGTCCGCAGCACCGTCAACCTCCCGCACGGCACCGGCAAGACCGCCCGGGTCCTGGTCTTCGCGACCGGTGACCGCGCCGAGGCCGCACGCGCTGCGGGTGCCGACATCGTCGGCGCCGACGAGCTCATCGACGAGGTGGCCAAGGGCCGTCTCGACTTCGACGCCGTCGTGTCCACCCCGGACCTGATGGGCAAGGTCGGTCGTCTGGGCCGCGTGCTCGGCCCGCGTGGCCTGATGCCGAACCCCAAGACCGGCACCGTGACCCCGGACGTGGCCAAGGCCGTGACCGAGATCAAGGGCGGCAAGATCGAGTTCCGCGTCGACAAGCACTCGAACCTGCACCTGATCATCGGCAAGGTGTCCTTCGACACCGAGAAGCTGGTCGAGAACTACGCCGCCGCCCTGGACGAGGTGCTGCGCGCCAAGCCGTCCTCCTCCAAGGGCCGGTACATCCGTCGGATCGCCTTCAGCACCACGATCGGCCCCGGCATCCAGGTCGACCCGAGCCGCACCCGGAACCTCCTCGTCGAGGAGGACCCGGCGTCGCTCTGATCCTTCCGATCAGGACGTAGTCGCGTCTTCGACGGGCCGGTCCCTCTTCCGTAACGGAAGGGCGACCGGCCCGTCTGCGTGTCGTACCCCCGGTGTAGCTTCTTGGCAGAGATCTCATACGAACCACTGGGGGGTTCCACATGCGCCACACACGTGCGCTCTGTATGGTCGCCGGCGCGACCCTGGGCCTGGCGGCCCTCACCTCCTGCACCGCTGCCTCCAAGGCCGGCGGCACGGCGACCGGTGCGGCCAAGAGCGCGGTGGTCTCGGTCGCGGACGCGATGTCGCTGACGACCCAGCAGACCGCCAAGTACACCTCGATGAAGATGAAGATGACCGAGGTCATGCCCAAGGTCGGTACGAGCACGGCCACGGGTGTGATGTCCCGCGACCCGCTCGCCATGCGGATGACCATGTCCAACCCGCAGCTGACCAGCGAGCTCGGTTCCTCCTCCATTCAGATGATGATGACCGGCAGCACCATGTACATGAACCTCGGCAGTTCCGGTGCCAAGGAGTTCGGCGGAAAGCACTGGGTGAAGATGGACTTCACCGCGCTCGGTGCCCAGGGCAAGGCCCTCTCCAGCGCGATGAACAAGAGCAACGGCCAGGACCCGTCCGACGCAATCAAGTTGCTGACCACCTCCGGCGACATCAAGAAGGTCGGCCAGGAGACCGTGGACGGCGTGCCGACCACCCACTACGCGGGCACGGTCGACATGAAGAAGCTGGCGACCCAGGAGGCCGGCGCCGACAGCGGTCTGAAGACCATCATCGACCAGGCCGGACAGCTGGGGATGACCACCGAGAAGGTGGACCTGTGGGTCGACTCCCGCAGCCTCCCGGTGAAGGTGCACGAGACGGCCACTAGCAACCAGGGCCCGATCGACATCACCGTCGAGTACTCCGACTTCGGCACCACTCCGGTGAAGGTCACCCCGCCCCCGGCCGCCGACACGGTGGACTTCGCGACCCTGCTCAAGCAGGCCAAGAGCAGCTGAAGCGCAGGCGGTTGGCCGTCCCGATGAGCGATTTGTTCATCGGGACGGGCATCCCGTACAGTGAAGACTGCCAAAGACCGCTGGTCGTTGCCGCGTGCCCCGCAAGGGGTGGTGTGGCGACCGAAGGATCCGCGAAGGATGCGGACGACCCGCGCAGGATGGATGAGGACAATCGCGCTCCGCGTGCGTGCCGCAAGGTACGTCACATGTCGAGCATGTTGAAGCCCCGTGCGCCTGCGCCGGGGCTGTCGTGTTTTTTCGAAGCACTTCTTCCGGCGGGACGGGCGTAGCAGGTCGACTCAACGGTCGGCCACGCATCGACATCACGGAAGGAGGCGTAAGCCTATGGCAAGGCCCGACAAGGCTGATGCTGTCGCCGATCTCACGGACAAGTTCCGTGACTCGAACGCGGCAGTGCTGACCGAGTACCGCGGTCTGACCGTGGCGCAGCTGAAGACGCTGCGTCGCTCGCTCGGCGACAACGCCCATTACGCCGTGGTGAAGAACACGCTGACCAAGATTGCGGCCAATGAGGCCGGGATCAATACGCTGGACGACCTGTTCGCAGGTCCGACGGCTGTCGCCTTCATCGCCGGTGACCCGGTCGAGTCGGCGAAGGCTCTGCGTGACTTCGCCAAGGAGAACCCCGCACTGATCATCAAGGGCGGTGTCCTTGACGGTAAGGCGCTGTCCGCCGATGACATCAAGAAGCTCGCGGACCTTGAGTCCCGCGAGGTGCTGCTCGCCAAGCTGGCGGGTGGCCTGAAGGCGTCGATGGCCAAGGCCGCCGCCACCTTCCAGGCCCCCCTCACGGAGTTCGTCCGCACTGCGGAGGCGCTCCGGGCCAAGGTCGAGCAGGGCGGTGCCGGTACGCCGGCTCCCGCCGCCGAGGACGAGGTGGCGGAGTAACCCTCCGCCTTCCTCCTGCCTCGCAGCGGGCCCGTACGCCCGCCTATCCGTACATCCGGCACCTGCCGAAATAGTGGAAGGACGCCATCATGGCGAAGCTGTCCCAGGACGAGCTGCTCGAGCAGTTCGCGACCCTGACCCTCATCGAGCTCTCCGAGTTCGTCAAGGCGTTCGAGGAGAAGTTCGACGTCAAGGCTGCCGCCCCGGTCGCCGCCGGCCCCGCGGGCCCCGGCGCCGTTGCCGAAGAGGTCGAGGAGCAGGACGAGTTCGACGTCGTCCTCACCGCCGCCGGCGACAAGAAGATCCAGGTCATCAAGGAGGTGCGCGCCCTCACCTCCCTCGGCCTGAAGGAGGCCAAGGACCTCGTTGACGGCGTGCCCGCCACCGTCCTGGAGAAGGTTGCCAAGGACGCTGCCGAGAAGGCCAAGGCCGCTCTCGAGGCCGCTGGCGCCTCGGTCACCGTCAAGTAGTCTCGACTACCTGACTGCGGTTCAGGCCGGGTCGGTCACCCTCACGGGTGGCCGGCCCGGCTTTTGCGTTCCCGCTGCGTTCCCGCTGCGTCCCGGCCGGCGGACCACGCCCGGCTGCTTGGACGATTTATGACGATTCGCCACTTCTGTCGCCAGGCTGCTGCCCATGACGGGCCGGGGCGAGTAGGGTGATCGTCGTCGCTGCGGGTACGACCTGTCCGTGGCGGGCACCGCGCAGCGGTCGCCGAGCGGCCCGCCCCACCAGGGCAGTCGCCCGGCCCGGCCGCCGCCCGTGAGCACCCTGTTGCGGGCTCGCCCTTGACGAACCGGACGCGGCGCGCAATTCTCAGGACGAGGGATTCGGGTCCGTCTTCCGCAGAATCTGCGGACGGCAGGCATGGAACCGGGGTGTGGTGGGGAATACACACCCAGTAGGCAGTGACCGCCCCAGGGGGCGCCCTCGGAGAGGGTGATCCCGCGAGGTAGGGAGTTCGACGATTCGGTCTCCGAATCCGGACTGGACAGCAGTGTGCCGTGAGGCTACACTGTCCCTTTGCGCTGCCTTTTAGCTGCTCCGTGACTCGACCCCCGGAGTATGCACTGCCCCGACCAGGGGTGGCACCCCGTTTGCGCACTGGCTCCGACCTGGAGATTCTTCCAGGCCCCTGAGCACGTGCGGAAGCGCGGATGCTACCCGTGCGAAGGGTGGGCCCGGTACGCGCGTAGTGAGTCCGAGCCCTCGGAAGGACCCCCTCTTGGCCGCCTCGCGCAACGCCTCGAACAACTCCGCATCCACCGCACCGCTCCGTATTTCTTTCGCGAAGATTCGTGAGCCCCTCGAGGTTCCCAACCTCCTCGCCCTGCAGACCGAGAGCTTCGACTGGCTCCTCGGCAACCAGGCGTGGAAGGACAGGGTCGAGGCGTCACTCGCAGAAGGACACGACGTCCCGCAGAAGTCAGGTCTGGAGGAGATCTTCGAGGAGATCTCCCCGATCGAGGACTTCTCCGGTTCGATGTCGCTGACCTTCCGCGACCACCGCTTCGAGCCCCCCAAGAACTCGATCGACGAGTGCAAGGACCGCGACTTCACGTTCGCGGCTCCGCTCTTCGTCACCGCCGAGTTCACCAACAACGAGACCGGCGAGATCAAGTCGCAGACGGTCTTCATGGGCGATTTCCCGCTCATGACCCACAAGGGCACCTTCGTGATCAACGGCACCGAGCGTGTCGTCGTATCGCAGCTGGTCCGCTCTCCGGGCGTCTACTTCGACACCACCCTGGACAAGACGTCCGACAAGGACATCTACTCCGCCAAGGTCATCCCCTCGCGTGGTGCCTGGCTCGAGCTCGAGATCGACAAGCGCGACATGGTCGGTGTCCGCATCGACCGCAAGCGCAAGCAGTCGGTCACCGTGCTCCTGAAGGCCCTGGGCTGGACCTCCGAGCAGATTCTGGAGGAGTTCGGCCAGTACGAGTCGATGCGCGCCACCCTGGAGAAGGACCACACCCAGGGCCAGGACGACGCGCTGCTCGACATCTACCGCAAGCTGCGTCCTGGCGAGCCGCCGACCCGCGAGGCCGCGCAGACGCTTCTGGAGAACCTCTACTTCAACCCGAAGCGCTACGACCTCGCCAAGGTCGGCCGGTACAAGATCAACAAGAAGCTCGGCGTGGTGCAGCCCCTCGACGGCGGCGTCCTTACCACCGACGACATCCTTGCCACGATCAAGTACCTGGTGCAGCTGCACGCGGGGGAGACCGAGACGGTCGCTCCCAACGGCAACACCATCGTGGTCGAGGACGACGACATCGACCACTTCGGCAACCGTCGTCTCCGCAACGTCGGCGAGCTGATCCAGAACCAGGTGCGTACGGGCCTCGCCCGTATGGAGCGCGTGGTCCGGGAGCGGATGACGACCCAGGACGTCGAGGCCATCACGCCGCAGACCCTGATCAACATCCGGCCTGTCGTCGCCTCCATCAAGGAGTTCTTCGGCACCAGCCAGCTGTCCCAGTTCATGGACCAGACGAACCCGCTGTCGGGGCTGACCCACAAGCGTCGTCTGTCCGCGCTGGGCCCCGGCGGTCTGTCCCGTGAGCGGGCCGGCTTCGAGGTCCGTGACGTGCACCCGTCCCACTACGGACGCATGTGCCCGATCGAGACCCCGGAAGGCCCGAACATCGGCCTGATCGGTTCGCTCGCCTCCTACGGCCGGGTCAACGCCTTCGGCTTCGTGGAGACCCCGTACCGCAAGGTCGTCGAGGGCATCGTCACCGACGACCTCGACTACCTCACCGCGGACGAGGAGGACCGGTTCGTCATCGCCCAGGCCAACGCGCCGTTGACCGATGACAACCACTTCGCCGAGGGCCGCGTGCTGGTCCGTCGCCGTGGCGGGGAGATCGACTACATCCCCGGTGTCGAGATCGACTACATGGATGTCTCGCCGCGCCAGATGGTGTCGGTCGCGACCGCCATGATCCCGTTCCTCGAGCACGACGACGCCAACCGCGCGCTCATGGGATCCAACATGATGCGCCAGGCCGTCCCGCTCCTCAAGAGCGAGTCGCCGCTGGTCGGCACCGGCATGGAGTACCGCGCCGCGGTCGACGCCGCCGATGTCATCGCCGCCGAGAAGGCGGGTGTGGTCCAGGAGGTCTCCGCGGACTACGTCACCATCGCCAACGACGACGGCACCTACACCACGTACCGCGTGGCCAAGTTCACCCGCTCCAACCAGGGCACGGCCTTCAACCAGAAGGTCATCGTGGACGAGGGCGCGCGGATCGAGGTGGGCCAAGTGCTCGCCGACGGTCCCTGCACGGACCAGGGCGAGATGGCGCTCGGCAAGAACCTGCTCGTGGCGTTCATGCCGTGGGAGGGCCACAACTACGAGGACGCGATCATCCTGTCGCAGCGCCTCGTGCAGGACGACGTCCTCTCCTCGATCCACATCGAGGAGCACGAGGTCGACGCCCGCGACACCAAGCTCGGCCCGGAGGAGATCACTCGGGACATCCCGAACGTCTCCGAGGAGGTCCTCGCGGACCTGGACGAGCGCGGGATCATCCGGATCGGCGCCGATGTCACTACCGGTGACATCCTGGTCGGCAAGGTCACGCCCAAGGGCGAGACCGAGCTGACCCCGGAGGAGCGCCTGCTGCGCGCCATCTTCGGTGAGAAGGCCCGTGAGGTCCGCGACACCTCGCTGAAGGTGCCGCACGGCGAGCAGGGCAAGGTCATCGGCGTCCGCGTCTTCGACCGCGAGGAGGGCGACGAGCTGCCGCCCGGCGTCAACCAGCTGGTCCGGGTCTACGTGGCCCAGAAGCGCAAGATCACCAACGGTGACAAGCTGGCCGGCCGCCACGGCAACAAGGGCGTCATCTCCAAGATCCTTCCGGTCGAGGACATGCCCTTCCTCGAGGACGGCACCCCGGTCGACATCGTGCTCAACCCGCTGGGTGTCCCGTCCCGAATGAACCCGGGACAGGTGCTCGAGACCCACCTCGGCTGGCTCGCCAAGACCGGCTGGGACGTCTCCGGACTGAGCGAGGAGTGGGCCCGCCGGCTCCAGAAGATCGGCGCCCACAAGGTGGAGGCCGGTACCAACCTGGCCACCCCGGTCTTCGACGGCGCCCGCGAGGACGAGATCACCGGTCTGCTCGACCACACCACCCTCACCCGGGACGGCGACCGCCTGGTCGGCTCCTCGGGCAAGGCGCGGATGTTCGACGGCCGCTCCGGTGAGCCGTTCCCGATGCCGGTCTCGGTCGGCTACATGTACATCCTCAAGCTGCACCACCTGGTCGACGACAAGCTCCACGCCCGTTCGACCGGTCCGTACTCGATGATCACCCAGCAGCCGCTGGGTGGTAAGGCGCAGTTCGGTGGTCAGCGCTTCGGTGAGATGGAGGTGTGGGCGCTCGAGGCATACGGAGCCGCCTACGCCCTCCAGGAACTCCTCACCATCAAGTCCGACGACGTGCTCGGCCGCGTGAAGGTCTACGAGGCCATCGTCAAGGGCGAGAACATCCCCGAGCCCGGCATCCCCGAGTCCTTCAAGGTGCTCATCAAGGAGATGCAGTCGCTCTGCCTGAACGTGGAGGTGCTGTCCTCCGACGGCATGTCCATTGAGATGCGCGACTCCGACGAGGACGTGTTCCGCGCCGCCGAGGAGCTCGGTATCGACCTGTCCCGGCGTGAGCCGAGCAGCGTCGAAGAGGTCTGACGGAGGTTCGGGTCGGCGCTGAGAACCAGCGCCGGCCCGTCACCCCCAGGACCCCCTCAGACCAGCGTTAAACTTCGACCCCGAAGGTGGGACTGACGACCCGTGCTCGACGTCAACTTCTTCGATGAGCTGCGAATCGGCCTTGCGACCGCTGACGACATCCGTCAGTGGTCCCATGGCGAGGTTAAGAAGCCCGAGACCATCAACTACCGCACCCTCAAGCCCGAGAAGGACGGACTCTTCTGCGAGAAGATCTTCGGCCCGACCCGGGACTGGGAGTGCTACTGCGGTAAGTACAAGCGTGTCCGCTTCAAGGGCATCATCTGCGAGCGCTGCGGCGTCGAGGTCACTCGCGCCAAGGTGCGTCGTGAGCGGATGGGCCACATCGAGCTGGCCGCCCCTGTCACGCACATCTGGTACTTCAAGGGCGTGCCCTCACGCCTCGGCTACCTCCTGGACCTTGCTCCCAAGGACCTCGAGAAGGTCATCTACTTCGCCGCCTACATGATCACGTGGGTCGACGACGAGCGCCGTACCCGTGACCTGTCCTCGCTGGACGCCCAGGTGTCCGTCGAGCGGCAGCAGATCGAGCAGCGCCGCGACTCCGACCTGGAGACCCGCGCCAAGAAGCTCGAGGGCGACCTCGCCGAGCTCGAGGCCGAGGGCGCCAAGGCGGACGTGCGCCGCAAGGTGCGCGAAGGCGCCGAGCGCGAGATGAAGCAGCTCCGGGACCGGGCCCAGCGCGAGCTGGACCGCCTGGACGAGGTGTGGGCCCGCTTCAAGACCCTCAAGGTCCAGGACCTCGAGGGCGACGAGCTGCTCTACCGCGAGCTGCGCGACCGCTTCGGCACGTACTTCTCCGGTTCGATGGGTGCCGCGGCGCTGCAGAAGCGCCTCGAGACCTTCGACCTGGAGGAGGAGGCCGAGCGCCTCCGCGAGATCATCAAGACCGGCAAGGGCCAGAAGAAGACCCGGGCGCTCAAGCGCCTCAAGGTCGTCTCCGCGTTCCTGCAGACCACCAACAAGCCCTCGGGCATGGTGCTGGACTGCGTCCCGGTCATCCCGCCGGACCTCCGCCCGATGGTGCAGCTGGACGGTGGCCGCTTCGCGACCTCCGACCTGAACGACCTGTACCGCCGCGTGATCAACCGCAACAACCGCCTCAAGCGTCTCCTTGACCTCGGCGCCCCCGAGATCATCGTGAACAACGAGAAGCGGATGCTGCAGGAGGCCGTCGACGCGCTGTTCGACAACGGCCGCCGCGGTCGCCCGGTCACCGGTCCCGGCAACCGGCCGCTGAAGTCCCTGAGCGACATGCTCAAGGGCAAGCAGGGTCGTTTCCGCCAGAACCTGCTCGGCAAGCGGGTCGACTACTCGGCCCGTTCGGTCATCGTCGTCGGCCCGCAGCTCAAGCTGCACCAGTGCGGTCTGCCGAAGGCCATGGCGCTGGAGCTCTTCAAGCCGTTCGTGATGAAGCGCCTGGTGGATCTCAACCACGCGCAGAACATCAAGTCGGCCAAGCGCATGGTCGAGCGCGCCCGCCCGGTGGTCTGGGACGTCCTCGAAGAGGTCATCGCCGAGCACCCGGTGCTGCTGAACCGTGCGCCCACCCTGCACCGCCTCGGTATCCAGGCCTTCGAGCCCCAGCTGGTCGAGGGCAAGGCCATCCAGATCCACCCGCTCGTCTGCACCGCGTTCAACGCGGACTTCGACGGCGACCAGATGGCCGTGCACCTTCCGCTCTCCGCGGAGGCGCAGGCCGAGGCCCGCATCCTGATGCTGTCCTCCAACAACATCCTGAAGCCGGCCGACGGTCGCCCCGTCACCATGCCGACCCAGGACATGGTGCTGGGCCTGTTCTTCCTCACCTCGACCCGTGAGCCCGACACCCTCCGCGGTGTCGGTCGCGCCTTCGGTTCGACCGGTGAGGCCGTCATGGCCTTCGACGCCAAGGACCTGGACCTCCAGGCCGAGATCGACCTGCGCCTCCCGCTGGGCACCGTCCCGCCGCGCGGCTGGGTCCCCCCGGTCGACGAGGACGGGAAGCCGACCTGGCAGGAGGGCGAGCAGGTCCGTCTGCGGACCACCCTGGGCCGCGCGCTCTTCAACGAGCAGCTCCCCGAGGACTACCCGTTCGTCGAGGAGGAGATCAACAAGAAGCACCTCTCGGCGATCGTCAACGACCTCGCCGAGCGGTACCCCAAGGTCGTCGTGGCGGCAACGCTGGACAACCTGAAGGCGACCGGTTTCCACTGGGCCACCCGGTCCGGCGTCACCGTCTCCATCTCGGACATCGTGGTCCCGCCGAACAAGCCCCAGATCCTCGAGGGCTACGAGGAGCGGGCCGAGAAGGTCCAGAAGCAGTACGAGCGCGGCCTGATCACCAAGGACGAGCGCCAGCAGGAGCTCGTGGAGATCTGGACCAAGGCGACCGCCGAGGTCGCCGAGGCGATGAACGCGAACTTCCCGAAGACCAACCCCATCTTCATGATGGTGGACTCCGGGGCTCGCGGAAACATGATGCAGATGCGTCAGATCGCCGGTATGCGTGGACTGGTGTCCAACGCGAAGAACGAGACCATCGCGCGACCCATCAAGGCGTCGTTCCGTGAGGGCCTCTCCGTGCTGGAGTACTTCATCTCCACCCACGGCGCCCGTAAGGGCCTCGCGGACACCGCCCTGCGGACCGCCGACTCGGGCTACCTCACCCGTCGTCTGGTCGACGTCTCCCAGGACGTCATCATTCGCGAGGAGGACTGCGGCACCGAGCGCGGCCTCAAGCTGCCGATCGCCGACCGTGGCGCCGACGGCGTGCTGCGCAAGCGGGACGACGTCGAGACCGCGGTCTACGCCCGGGCGCTGGCCGAGGAGATCGTCATCGACGGGCAGGTGCTGGCCCCGGTCAACACCGACCTCGGCGACGTCCTGATCGACGAGCTGATCCGTCTCGGCATCACCGAGATCAAGACCCGCTCGATCCTGACCTGCGAGTCCTCCGTCGGCACCTGCGCCATGTGCTACGGCCGCTCGCTGGCCACCGGCAAGCTGGTCGACATCGGTGAGGCGGTCGGCATCATCGCCGCCCAGTCCATCGGTGAGCCCGGCACCCAGCTGACGATGCGCACCTTCCACACCGGTGGTGTGGCCGGTGACGACATCACCCAGGGTCTGCCCCGTGTGGTCGAGCTGTTCGAGGCCCGTAACCCGCGCGGTGTGGCCCCGATCAGCGAGGCCGAGGGCCGGGTCCGGATCGAGGACACCGACAAGACCCGCAAGCTCGTCATCACCCCGGACGACGGCAGCGAGGAGATCCCCTACCCGATCTCCAAGCGCATCAAGCTCCGGGTCAGCGAGGGCGAGCACGTCGAGGTCGGCCAGCAGCTCACCGCGGGTACCGTCAACCCGCACGACGTGCTGCGCATTCTGGGCCAGCGCCAGGTGCAGATCCACCTGGTCGCCGAGGTCCAGAAGGTCTACAACTCGCAGGGTGTGTCGATCCACGACAAGCACATCGAGATCATCATCCGGCAGATGCTCCGCCGGGTCACGATCATCGAGTCCGGCGACGCCGAGCTGCTGCCCGGCGAGCTGGTCGAGCGCGGCCGCTTCGAGACCGAGAACCGTCGTGTGGTGTCCGAGAGCGGCCAGCCCGCCTCCGGCCGTCCGCAGCTGATGGGTATCACCAAGGCCTCGCTGGCGACCGAGTCCTGGCTGTCGGCCGCCTCCTTCCAGGAGACGACCCGGGTGCTCACCGACGCGGCGATCCACGCCAAGTCGGACCCGCTGCTGGGCCTCAAGGAGAACGTCATCCTCGGCAAGCTCATCCCGGCCGGTACGGGTCTTCCCCGCTACCGCAACATCCGGGTCGAGCCCACCGAGGAGGCGAAGGCTGCGATGTACTCGGCCGTCGGCTACGACGACATCGACTACTCGCCGTTCGGCTCCGGCTCCGGCCAGGCAGTCCCGCTGGACGACTACGACTACGGCCCCTACACGGGCTGAGCCTCGTAGCACCGCAGCAAACCGCAGGGCGGCCATCCCGATCACTCGGGGTGGCCGCCCTGCGGCGTTCCCACCGAAGGTCCGGCGGGCAAGAAGGCCTGGACGCGGCTCAGAGCCCCCGGTGCCGGCGCATCCGCTCCATGGACGGCATCCGGGACTCCGCCCGGGTTCCCGGGGCGCGTTCCACCACGGTCACGCCCGTCTCCGCTTCGAGCACCGGCGCGTACCCCGCCGCGCGCAGCGCGTCCAGGGTGGCGCTGGGGGAGTGGGTGCTGATCAGCACCGTCGGCGCGATCCGGCGCAGCCCCACCTTGGCCAGCATCCGGCTCTTCGACAGCTCCAGCACCAGCGCCTCGTCGTCGGAGCGGACGCAGCAGGCGGAGCGCACCACCCGGACCCGGCCATGGGTCCGCCCGGCGTCGCGGACCAGGTACTCCAGCGGCTGCGGCAGCGAGCCCTCGGCGACCTCCCTGAGCCCCGCCAGCAGGTCCTCCCCGGACCGCCCGCCGTCCAGCGCGCGGCGTACCGAGGCGGCGCTGAACCGCCACACCACCGCATGCCCCTCGGACTCCCGGTCGGCGGCCGAGCCCAGAAGCTCGGCCAGCTCCGCCGAGGGCGCTCCGGCGGCGATCGCGGTCAGGTCGGCCTGGAACCGCGCGGTCCGCTGCGGTGGCGGCAGCAGCCCGGCTGCGGCCGCCCGCAGGCCGTCCACCAGCTTCCGGTAGCCGCTGCCGCCCTGGGCGATCCCCGGGACGGCCGGGAACCACTCGGCCGCGTCGGTCTCCAGCAGGGCCAGCGCGCTCACGCCCAGCGGCGTCAGCCTGCCGTGGGCGACGGCGCCCAGCAGCTCGGCCTCGACCAGGGTGGCCAGCACCCGCTCCCCGCTGGTCCGGCCGACCGGCACGCTCGCCGGGCAGTGCCAGTTGACCAGCTCCACCAGCCGTGCCAGGTCGTCGGCGGCCAGCCCGGCGGCCGGGCCGAGGCCCTGGCCCGGCGGCAGCGTGGCCAGGGCCGCCAGCAGCTCCCTGCGCAGCGGCACCGCGTCCCGGTCGGCCGGTGCGACCAGGGCCACCGGGGTCTCCTCCTGCTGGTCCGGCCACCAGGTCAGCAGCTCCGGCAGCACCGTCCAGGCGGTCACCACCGGGACCAGCCGTTCGGCGGGCGACCCCGCCAGCCAGGCGTCGTAGCGACCGGTCGGCAGCAGCCGCAGCGGCGCGCTCGGCGCGACGGGCCGACGTCCCCGCCCGCGCGGTGCGGGGACGTCGGACGGCTCCTGGTGGTCGCCGAGCAGGTCGGCGTTGTAGGCCAGGTCGATCCACAGCCGGGTCTGCTCCTCCGCCGCCTCGATCGCCTTGGCCAGCCGCCGGGTGTCCCGTACGGCCAGGCCGCCGACCTTGCGGATGGCCGGGGGAGCGGCGGCGCAGGCGGCCAGCAGCAGTTCCACCTTGCGGCTGGCCGAGGCGGCCGCGGACTGGGCTTCGCTCAGCGAGTCGGGGACCGGCCGCAGCCCTGCGGTCAGCTCCGGCGGCTCGGGATCGAAGCGCGCGGTGACCCGGCCGTCGGTGACGGCGGCGATCACCTCGTGCACCAGTTCCACCAGCTCCAGGCCGATCGGCACGACCATCCCGTGCTCGGCCAGCCAGTCCGCCCCGGGGGAGCCGGATCCGACCGGCCGCAGCTGGTACTTGGTCCCGGTGCCGTAGTGGAAGCCGCCGAGCGGGACGAAGCAGCCGACCCGCAGCCGCGGCGCCTCCCGCACCATCCGCAGGACCAGGTCGCGGGCCGGCTGCGGGGCCGCGGCGAGCAGCGCCCGTACCTGCTCCGGGTCGCCCAGCACGGCGACCACGGCGGCCTGTGCGGCGTCCCGGCTCCTACTGGCCGGCAGATCAAGACCGGCCGCGATCCGGTGCACCTCCGGGGCGTTGAAGGCGTCGGTCATCAGTCGCCCGGCCGGACGACCCAACCCGACCGCCTCGGCCAGGTGCCGCTGTACGAAGGCCGGCAGCGCCAGTTCGCCCTCCCCGGCCGGGAGGACCAGCAGCAGCCGCTGAAGGCCCGTCAGGGTCCGTTCCGCCGCCTTCCGCAACCCGGCGTCGTCCCCGGCCAGGAAGTCCAGCAGCGCCGGTACCGGCACCGCCCGTTCGGACGGCTCCAGTTGGGTCCAGTACGGCTGCTCCCGCAGCACCCCGTGCCGCTGCGCGGCCAGCCACACCGCGGCGGACAGCAGTTGCACCCCGGGGGTGTCGAGCCGGCCCACCGCCTCGGCCACCGACCGGTCCTCCAGCAGCGCCCCGGCCAGCCGTTCGAACTCGGCCGGCCCCGAGGCCCCGCGCTGTGCGCCCGAGCGCTGTGGACCCGAACGCTGGGAAACAGCACGCACCCGGCGGGTGTCCAGCAGCGCGGCCAGGTCGTCAGGGCTGAGCGCCGAGAGCTGCTCGGCCAGGGCTTGGAGGGTCTTCACAGGTGCTCTCCCGGGACGTAACCGTCGGACCAGTCGACCGTAGCGCGGACGGCTCTCCGCCCGTGGCCGCAGCGGTCACTACCGCCGCAGCGCCGCCCCGTGGCCGCGCAGCTGCGCCCGGTCTGCCGCGGCCCGTCCCTGGGTCCAGCCCTCGTAGTCACTGGCCCGGATCGCCCGGCCGGCCCGGGCGTTGGGGAACATCCGCTCGGTCGACTCGCGAACCGCCTCCTCCCGCGCGGCCAGCACCGGCAGCAGCGAGGAGCCGCCGTCCGAGCCGTCCGAGCCCTCGGAACCGGTGCCGTCAAGGCCCGGGTCCTGCGCCCGCAGCCCGGCGAGAGCCTCCTCCGTCGCCTGCGCGGTGGCCTCGGCCAGCCGCTCCCTGATCCGCGAGCCGTAGGAGATCAGAAACGACTGCCGGAACGACTTGGTCCGCGAGCCCCCGGCGCCTCCGCCCTGTATGCCGGCGCTGTTCATCGCCGTGGTCGCCTGCACCAGCAGCGAGGTGTACAGCAGCTCCACCGCCTCCAGGTCGGCCGGGAAGCCGACCACGGTGCAGAAGCCCAGTTCCTTGGTCCACAGCGAGGTGGCCCGGTTGGCGTGGGCGACGGCGTCCAGCAGCAGCGCCTTGGGCGCCTCGTAGGGGTTGTCCACGCCGATCCGGCAGGCCCCCGGCTCGGCCCGGCTGCCCGAGGACGCCGCGAGCAGCGCCTCGTCGATGCTGTGCCGCGCCATCAGCTGCTGCGCCTTGGCGGTCAGCGCCTCCGCCTCGTCGGGGAACTCGGTGGACTCGGCCTTGGCCAGCAGCGCCCTGATCCGGCCCAGCATCCTCGGCTCGGAACCGGTCTTCTGCGCGAAGAACACGGTCGAGCCGCCGTTGCGCGGCACCGCTCCCGGCGGCGGGCCCAGCGGCGTCAGCGGAGGCAGCCGTCCGACCAGCCGGTACAGCTCCAGCAGCAGGGTGGCCACCGTGAACCGGTCCGCCCGCTCCCGCTCGGCGATCCCGCCGAGGAAGGCGTCGTCGTCCGCCCACCAGACCGAGGCCTCCAACTCCCGCAGCTGGTCCGACCAGCGCGGGTCAAGCGCGGCCGCCGCATAACCGCGGACCTCGGCCGCGACCAGGTCCACCACGAGCCGGGAGTGCTGCGGGGTCAGCTCCCGCCGGACCGCCCGCGCCAGGTCGGCGGGCTGCCAGCCGGCCTGCCACAGCCGCGCCAGCAGCGCCGCGGTCACCAGCAGCGCCGCCCGGCTGGTCCTGGGCCAGCGTGCGGCCGGCTCGGAGAGCATGCTGGCGCCCTGGTCGAGGGCCAGGTGGTAGCCGGCCTCCGAGGCGTACAGCACCCCGCTGAAGGCCGCCTCCACCAGTTCCTGCAACGAGGGCTCTCCCGGGCCGCCCTCCTGGGCATGGGCCTGCTGCTGGGACTGCTGCGGGCGCTCATGGGCAGCCTGCTCCCGCTTCCGCCCACGGCGGTGCTCCTGGTTGCGCCTGCCCATCACAGCCCTCCTTCTTCCTGCTCGTACGGCCACCTTCGCTGACCCCATTGTCCAGGAGTCCCAGGTGAACTGAGCCCGGAGCCGAACCGACACGCGCTTGTGGCAAGCTGTCCTCCACTCACGTCCCATCGCGGAACCATCGACCGTCACACCCAGGGGTTGAACGAGCCATGGCTGGCCCTGCGATAACCCGCGCGCACCGCGCGCTCATCGGCGTGGTCGCCGTCGGCGCCTTCATCATCGCCGGCATCGGCTTCACCGGGTCCTATGCCGCCGTGCGCACCCTCGCCCTGCACAAGGGCTTCGGCGACTTCTCCTATGTGTTCCCGATCGGCGTGGACGTCGGCATCGCCGTCCTGCTCGCCCTGGACCTGGTGCTCACCTGGCTGCGGATCCCGTTCCCGCTGCTGCGGCAGACCGCCTGGCTGCTCACCGGCGCCACCGTGATCTTCAACGCCGCGTCCTCCTGGGGCGATCCGCTGGCGATGGGCATGCACGCGATCATCCCGGTGCTCTTCGTGGTCGTGGTCGAGGCGGCCAGGCACGCCATCGGACGGATGGCGGACATCACCGCCGACCGGCACATGGAGTCGGTGCGGCTGATGCGCTGGCTGCTCTCGCCGGTGCCCACCTTCCGGCTCTGGCGCCGGATGAAGCTGTGGGAGCTGCGCTCCTACGACGAGGTGGTGCGGTTGGAGCAGAACCGTCTCGTCTACCGCACCCACCTGCGGGCCCAGTACGGCCGGGCCTGGCGCCGCCAGGCGCCGATCGAGACGCTGCTGCCGCTGAAGCTGGCCAAGTACGGCGTCCCGCTCGACCTGGACGTCGTCCGCCGGATACCGGCCCAGTCGGCCCAGCAGCAGGCGCTGCCGGCCCCCGCCGCGCCCGCCGCTCAGGAAGCGGCCCCCGCCCCCGCAGCGCCGGTCGCCGCCGCGGCTCCGGCGGCAGCTCCGGTCCAGGCCACCGCGCCGGCCGAGCCCTGGCCCACCCCGCAGCAACTCGCCCAGCAGAACCAGCCCCAGCAGAACCAGCCCCAGCCCCTGCACCAGCAGCCCCCGCAGGCGGTACCGCAGCCCCAGGGCCCCGACCCGGTCGCGGTGAGCCTGCTCACCAAGCTCGCCACCCACCGCCACCGCACCCCGCTGCACGACATCGCGCCGCACGACCCCGAGGCCTCCGCCGAGGACCCGTCCCGGCCTGCGGCCGCTGCGGCGTCGGCGAACGGCGCGGTCCGCAACGGCGCCTGGACCCCCCAGCAGCACCCCGGTGACGCCGACTCCGCCGCGGAGGACGGCCCCGAGGCCTGGTTCGAGCCCAGGACGAACCCCGAGCCGGAGCCCCCGCGCGCCGACCTCCCGACCGAGGCCGCAGCCGCGGCCGAGGCCGCGACAGACCCGGCTCAGGGCACCGACCCCCTGGACGCCTACTTCGACGGCCTGGTCGCCTACCGCGAGGCGTACAACCACGACCCGGCGCCGGCCCAGCTGGCCGACTACCTGTTCGAGTTCCGCGGGCTGGCCGCCCCCAGCGGGGACCGGCCGATCAGCACGGAGACCCTGCGCCGCGCCTGGCCCCAGCTGGAGCAACGCTTCCTGGCCCGCTACGACGGGGTCACCCAGTAGGGGTCTCCCCGTAGCAGTCGTCCACGAGCCGCCGCGGGGCCTGAGGTTGTGTCACAACTCCTCGACAGCCTGGCGGGCACGATGCGTTCAGCCCGATCGTCTTGCACTATGGGGTTCAGAGCTCGTGCCCGCTCCTCCGCGTCCGGGCGCATTCGGGGAGGTCGTCCTTGTCCACGAACCAGCAGCCGAGGCATCCGGTCCAGCCGTGGCAGGACGGCGTGCCGCTGGCCAAGCCGAGCCCGAGCCAGGCCCCGCCGCAGCAGAGCAGCCCGCTGCCCGCGCAGCCGTCGATGGACGAGGTCGCCACCATGCGGGCCTCCCACGCCGACCGGGAGCGCACCGTGGACGTCCTCAAGTCGGCCTTCGCCGAAGGGCGGCTGACCTCGGAGGAGTACAACGAGCGGGTCGACCGGATCTACCGCGCGCAGACGTACGGCCAGCTCGCGGGCATCGTCCACGACCTCCCCAGCGGGCCGATGCCCACGCCGTACCTGGCGCCGGGCCCGGTCCCGGCGCCCTTCGCCGCGTACCCGCCGCAGCCCTACCCGCAGCCGTACGGTCACCCGCAGCCGTACATCTACGCGCAGCCGGCCCCCGGCCCCTACGGCTACGGCTACCAGCGCCCGTACGACCGGTACGGCAACCCGTTCGCCCCGCCGCCCGTCTACCGGCGCCCGAAGAACGGCCTCGCCGTCGCCTCGCTGGTGCTGGGCCTGGCCCAGCTGCCGACCTTCGGCGCCACCGCGATCCCCGCCGTCATCTGCGGCCACATCGCGAAGTCCCAGATCCACCGGCAGGACGAGGAGGGCGACGGCATGGCCACCGCCGGGCTGGTCCTCGGCTGGCTGGGCGTGGCGTTCTGGATCCTGATCATCTTCGTCTCGGTGGCCTCCAGCGGCCAGGGCGGCTGAGGGCAGCCGACCGCGGACGGCTAGCAGTCGACCGCTATCTATTTGTTTTGACCCGCGCCGATGCGCTAGGTAGGCTCTGTCCTTGTGCCTGGGGTGTCCCCGGGTCTCTTGTGCGTGCGTGCGTATTCGCCGCCGCTTCATGGGAACCGCACTTGCCGCACCGCTCCTCCGCAAGGGGTCGAGTGGAGGGATGAGTGGCTCGACACACCCGACCGCGTGGGTCGGACGTCGACGTGACACAACCAGGGTAGTTACACCAAGAGATGGCACAAAGAAGACGGAGATAGCGTGCCTACGATTCAGCAGCTGGTCCGAAAGGGCCGGCAGGACAAGGTCGAGAAGAACAAGACGCCCGCACTGAAGGGTTCCCCTCAGCGCCGCGGTGTCTGCACGCGTGTGTACACGACCACCCCGAAGAAGCCGAACTCGGCGCTTCGCAAGGTCGCCCGCGTGCGCCTCACCAGTGGCATCGAGGTCACCGCCTACATTCCGGGCGAGGGCCACAACCTGCAGGAGCACTCCATCGTGCTCGTGCGTGGCGGTCGTGTGAAGGACCTGCCGGGTGTGCGTTACAAGATCATCCGCGGCTCGCTCGACACCCAGGGTGTCAAGAACCGCAAGCAGGCCCGCAGCCGCTACGGCGCCAAGAAGGAGAAGTAAACAATGCCTCGTAAGGGCCCCGCCCCGAAGCGCCCGGTCATCATCGACCCGGTTTACGGCTCCCCTGTGGTGACGTCGCTTGTCAACAAGATCCTTCTGCACGGAAAGCGCTCCACCGCTGAGCGCATCGTGTACGGCGCCCTCGAGGGCGTCCGCGAGAAGACCAACGCCGACCCGGTCGTCGCGCTCAAGCGCGCGCTGGAGAACGTGAAGCCGACGCTGGAGGTCAAGTCCCGCCGCGTCGGTGGCGCCACCTACCAGGTGCCGGTCGAGGTCAAGCCGGGTCGTGCCAACACCCTCGCGCTGCGCTGGCTCGTCGGCTACTCCCGCGCCCGTCGCGAGAAGACGATGACCGAGCGCCTGCTCAACGAGATCCTGGACGCCAGCAATGGCCTGGGTGCCTCGGTGAAGCGTCGCGAGGACACGCACAAGATGGCCGAGTCCAACAAGGCCTTCGCCCACTACCGCTGGTAGTCCGAACCCCGTCAGAAACAAGAAAGAGAGAGACGAGCCACCATGGCTGCAACCTCCCTTGACCTTGCCAGGGTCCGCAACATCGGGATCATGGCGCACATCGACGCGGGCAAGACGACCACCACCGAGCGGATCCTCTTCTACACCGGCGTCTCGTACAAGATCGGTGAGGTCCACGATGGCGCTGCCACCATGGACTGGATGGAGCAGGAGCAGGAGCGCGGCATCACGATCACGTCGGCCGCGACGACCTGTCACTGGTCGGTGGACGGCATTGAGAACACCATCAACATCATCGACACCCCCGGCCACGTGGACTTCACCGTAGAGGTGGAGCGTTCGCTGCGTGTCCTGGACGGTGCCGTCACGGTGTTCGACGGTGTCGCCGGCGTCGAGCCCCAGTCCGAGACCGTGTGGCGTCAGGCTGACCGCTACAACGTCCCGCGCATCTGCTTCATCAACAAGCTGGACCGCACCGGCGCGGAGTTCTTCCGCTGCGTCGACTCGATCATCGACCGCCTGGGCGCCGTCCCGCTGGTCATGCAGCTCCCCGTGGGCGCTGAGGCCGACTTCATCGGCGTCATCGACCTGGTCCGGATGAAGGCGCTGCTCTGGTCGGCCGAGGCCGCCAAGGGCGAGATGTACGACACCGTCGACATCCCGGCGTCGCACACCGAGATCGCCGAGGAGTGGCGCGCCAAGCTCCTGGAGACCTCGGCCGAGGGCGACGACGAGCTGATGGAGCTGTTCCTGGAGGGCGAGGAGCCCACTGAGGAGCAGCTGGTCGCGGGCATTCGCCGCGGCACCATCGCCGGTAACTTCACCCCGGTCTTCTGCGGCACCGCGTTCAAGAACAAGGGCGTCCAGCCCCTGCTCGACGCGGTGGTGAACTACCTCCCCTCGCCGATCGACGTCGAGGGCGTCATGGGCCACAAGCCCGGTGACGAGTCGGTGGAGATCTTCCGCAAGGCCTCGGACGACGAGCCGCTGTCGGCGCTGGCGTTCAAGATCATGTCCGACCCGCACCTGGGCAAGCTGACCTTCATCCGGATCTACTCCGGGCGACTCGAGGCCGGCACCGCCGTCCTCAACTCGGTGAAGGGCCGCAAGGAGCGCATCGGCAAGATCTACCGCATGCACGCCAACAAGCGCGAGGAGATCGACTCGGTCGGCGCCGGCGACATCGTCGCCGTCATGGGTCTCAAGCAGACCACGACCGGCGAGACCCTGAGCGACGACAAGCACCCGGTGATCCTGGAGTCCATGGACTTCCCGGCCCCGGTCATCCGCGTCGCGATCGAGCCGAAGTCGAAGGGCGACCAGGAGCGTCTGGGCGTCGCGATCCAGCGGCTGGCCGAGGAGGACCCGTCCTTCCAGGTCAACACCGACGAGGAGACCGGCCAGACGATCATCGCGGGTATGGGCGAGCTGCACCTCGAGGTGCTGGTCGACCGTATGAAGCGTGAGTTCCGGGTCGAGGCCAACGTCGGCAAGCCGCAGGTGGCCTACCGCGAGACGATCCGCAAGGCCGTCGAGCGCATCGACTACACGCACAAGAAGCAGACCGGTGGTTCGGGCCAGTTCGCGAAGATCCAGATCGCGATCGAGCCGCTGGAGTCCGGCGAGGGCTACGAGTTCGTCAACAAGGTCACCGGTGGCCGTGTGCCGAAGGAGTACATCCCCTCGGTGGACGCCGGCGCCCAGGAAGCGATGGAGTTCGGCATCCTCGCCGGCTACGCGCTCCAGGGTGTTCGAGTGATCCTGCTCGACGGCGCCTCGCACGATGTCGACTCCTCGGAGCTGGCGTTCAAGATCGCCGGTTCGATGGCGTTCAAGGAGGGTGTCCGCAAGGCGTCCCCCGTGCTGCTCGAGCCGATGATGGCCGTCGAGGTCACCACGCCCGAGGACTACATGGGCGATGTCATCGGCGACATCAACTCCCGTCGTGGCCAGATCCAGGCCATGGAGGAGCGCAGCGGTGCCCGTATCGTCAAGGCTCTGGTCCCGCTGTCCGAGATGTTCGGCTATGTCGGCGACCTGCGCAGCAAGACGTCCGGCCGCGCCAGCTACTCGATGACCTTCGACTCGTACGCCGAGGTTCCCCGGAACGTGGCGGAAGAGATCATCGCGAAGGCCAAGGGCGAGTAACTCCCGGACATTCCGGGAGTTAGCACCCCTTAGGCTGTAGGAGGACGCTCGGAGCCCGCCGTGTCAACGGCGGTCTCCGGGCTCCCTCCGGCCCCCACCCCCAGGGCCGGAACCGAGCGGCAGCCCCGCTGCCGGGACCGGCGCGAATCCAGACCACCTGACGTCGTACGGCGTACAGAACCAGTCCTCAGGAGGACCCCAGTGGCGAAGGCGAAGTTCGAGCGGACGAAGCCCCACGTCAACATCGGCACCATCGGTCACATCGACCACGGTAAGACGACCCTTACCGCGGCGATCACCAAGGTGCTGCACGACGCTTTCCCGACCCTGAACGAGGCCTCGGCCTTCGACCAGATCGACAAGGCGCCGGAAGAGCGCCAGCGCGGTATCACCATCTCCATCGCGCACGTCGAGTACCAGACCGAGGCGCGTCACTACGCCCACGTCGACTGCCCCGGTCACGCGGACTACATCAAGAACATGATCACCGGTGCCGCGCAGATGGACGGCGCGATCCTCGTCGTCGCCGCCACCGACGGCCCGATGCCGCAGACCAAGGAGCACGTGCTCCTGGCCCGCCAGGTCGGCGTCCCCTCCATCGTCGTCGCCCTGAACAAGGCCGACATGGTGGACGACGAGGAGATCCTGGAGCTCGTCGAGCTCGAGGTCCGCGAGCTGCTCTCCGAGTACGAGTTCCCGGGTGACGACCTTCCGGTCGTGCGGGTCTCGGCGCTCAAGGCGCTCGAGGGCGACAAGGAGTGGGGCGACAAGCTCCTCGGCCTGATGGCTGCCGTGGACGAGTTCATCCCGACCCCGGCCCGTGACGTCGAGAAGCCGTTCCTGATGCCGATCGAGGACGTCTTCACGATCACCGGTCGTGGCACCGTCGTCACCGGTCGTATCGAGCGCGGCGTGCTCAAGGTCAACGAGACCGTCGACATCATCGGCATCAAGGAAGCCAAGACCACCACCACGGTCACCGGCATCGAGATGTTCCGCAAGCTGCTCGACGAGGGCCAGGCGGGCGAGAACGTCGGTCTGCTCCTCCGTGGCATCAAGCGCGAGGACGTCGAGCGCGGCCAGGTCATCATCAAGCCGGGTACGGTCACGCCGCACACCGACTTCGAGGCCCAGTCGTACATCCTGTCGAAGGACGAGGGTGGCCGTCACACCCCCTTCTTCAACAACTACCGCCCGCAGTTCTACTTCCGCACCACGGACGTGACCGGCGTCGTCACCCTCCCCGAGGGCACCGAGATGGTCATGCCCGGCGACAACACCGCCATGACGGTCGCGCTGATCCAGCCGATCGCCATGGAGGAGGGCCTGAAGTTCGCCATCCGTGAGGGTGGCCGGACCGTCGGCGCCGGCCAGGTCACCAAGATCATCAAGTAGGACGATCCGACCTGCCTGCACCACCAGTGCACCAAGGGGCCCGCAGCATCATCCGATGCCGCGGGCCCCTTGTGCCGTACACGGTCGAAGGCCGAGGATGAGCGGGGCAGGAGTGGCGTGTGACCCTTGTTAATATTCTGAGCCTGGCACCGCGCCCATCTAATTCTTGGACTCTTTGAATGTCACTGCCATCCACGCCCAAGCGCCGGAGCCAGCGGTTGGACTCGCTCACCGGCCTCAGATGGTTCGCCGCGCTGGCGGTGTTCGTCTACCACAGCGGCCAGGTGTGCCGCATACCGTATCTCGGTCAGTACACCCTCTACGGTGACGCGGGGGTGGCGTTCTTCTTCATCCTGTCGGGGTTCGTGCTGGCCTGGTCGTTCTCCGAGGACACCAGGATGAGGGTGTTCTACTGGCGCCGGCTGGTGCGCATCTGGCCGGCCCTGGTGGTGACCACCGCCTTCGCGTATGTCGCGCTGCACCAGGTGTGGTCGGTCGCCCACAACGACGTGATCCTCAGCGTGACCATGCTGCAGGCCTGGCATCCCAATGTGCTGCTGACCGGCAACCCGGTGTCGTGGTCGCTGTCGGCCGAGGCCTTCTTCTATCTGATCTTCCCCTTTGTGATCCGCCCGATCATCAAGGCCAAGCCGATGGTGCTGGCCGCGCTGGCCGTTCTGCTGATCGGCCTGGATCTGGGCTTTCGCAAGTGGGCGTTCGACAGCTACCTCCCGCACCACCCGGGTACCTTCCATCTGCTGCTGGTGCTGCGGATTCCGCCGTACCGGGCGCTGGAGTTCCTGCTGGGGATCGTCGTCGCCGCAGCCATGCTCCAGGGCTGGCGGCCGCGGGTCCCGATGAGCGTCGCGCTGCTGGTGATCGCGGCCGACGTCTACGCGATCCGCTACTGCATGCAGCACCACTGGCTCGGGATGTACTGGTGGAACCAGCTGCTGACCCCGGCCTTCGCGCTGCTCATCATCTCCGCCGCGGGGCGCGACCTCGCGGGCAAGCGCTCGGTGTTCCGGTCGCCCATCCTGGTCGCCCTGGGGACCTGGTCGTACGCCTTCTACCTGATCCACCTCACGGTGATCCAATCGCTGCGGCACTACGTCAAGACGGTGCCGGGCAGTCACTGGCAGAACCTGGTGCCGCTGTGGACCTGGCTGTCGTTGGCGGTGGTGCTGTCCTGGCTCTGCTACCGCTTCGTGGAGCATCCGGCCGACCAGTGGCTGCGCAAGATCGGCCCGCAGAACCGGCGGCGGCGCGCGGTCGTCGCGCCCCGGCCGTCAGCCGAGCAGGCCCCGGCACCGGCGGCCGCCGTCCCGGAGCCCGAAGGGGCAGCGGTGGGCAACCAGTAGACTGGCTCATCCTTGCGGTACCGCAGGACTCCTACTCCGACTGGGTGCTCTAGGTATGACGACCATTGACATCATGTTGCCGTACTACGGCGATGTCGCCCTGATGCAGGATGCCGTCCGCAGCATCCAGGCGCAGACGGACCCGGACTGGCGCCTGCACGTGGTCGACGACGGCAAGGAGCCGGGCGTGCCCGAGTGGTTCGCCGCCCTCGGCGACGAGCGGGTGAGCTATGAGCGCAACGAGCAGAACCTGGGCGTCACCGGCAACTACGACAAGTGCCTCGGCCTGGTGGCGGCCGACCACTTCGTGATGATGGGCACGGACGACATCATGCTGCCCGGCTATGTGGCCGGGGTGCGCGCGGCGCTGGCGGAGTTCCCCGGCACCGCGATGGTCCAGCCCGGCGTCCAGGTGATCGACGGTCAGGGCAGGCCCAGCACCACCCTGGCCGACGAGTCCAAGCGGCGGCTGTACGCCCCCCGCTTCACCGGCCGGAAGCTGATGGGCGGGGAGCAGTTGGCGGTCAGTCTGCTGCGCGGCAACTGGCTGTACTTCCCCTCGATCTGCTGGCGCACCGACGCGGTGCGGAAGATGGGCTTCCGGCCCGGTCTGGAGATCATCCAGGACCTCGCCCTGGTTATCGACCTGCTGCGGGACGGCGAGCAGATGATCGTCGACGACACCCTGTGCTTCCAGTACCGCCGGCACGCCGTCAGCATCTCCTCCGCCACCGCGTTCTCCGGCAGCCGTTTCACCGAGTCGCGCCGCTACTTCCTGGACGAGGCGCAGCGGATGGAGGAAGCCGGCTGGGGCAAGGCGGCCAAGGCGTCCCGACTCCACCTCTCCTCCCGCATCCATGCCATGACCCTGGTGCCGGGTGCGCTGCGGGCGGGCCGACGCGACGGGGCCCGTACCCTGTTCAAGTACGCCGCGGGCCCGGCCCGACGTATCTAGGACCAACGCCACGAGCGGGCAAGTGCAGGAGTTGAGCGCATGATTGACCAGGAACGCCGACGGATCGCGGTGCTGGGCGGGACCGGCTTCATCGGACGGGCCCTCTGCGAGGCCCTCAGCGACGCCGGCGACGAGGTCTTCGCCTTCGCCAGGAACCAGCCGGCCGTCCTGCCCGCGGGCTCGTTCCGCCGCTTCGACCTCGGTACCGGCACCCCGGCCGAGCTCGCCGAGATCCTGCGCGCCGACGGCGTCGACACGGTCGTCAACGCGGCCGGCGGCATGTGGGGGCTGACCGACGAGCAGATGGTCGACGCCAATGTGGGCATGGTCCGCCGGATCATGGAGGCGCTGACCCTGCTGCAGGGACGGGTCAGGCTGGTCCAGTTGGGCTCGGTGCACGAGTACGGGCTGGCCCCGATCGGGACGGTCCAGGCCGAGGACTTCGAGCCCCGGCCGCAGATGGTCTACGGCGAACTCAAGCTGGAGGCCACCCGGTTGATCACCGAGGCGGTGGCCGCGGGCGGGCTGGACGCGGTGGTCCTGCGGGTGGGCAATGTGGTGGGGGCCGGGCAGCCGGGGCACAGCCTGCTGGGGGTGATGGCCCGCAAGCTGGCCGGGGCGGCCGCGGCCGGCGCTCCGGCGGAGCTCACCCTCGCCCCGCTCACCGCCCGGCGCGACTTCATCGGGCTGGCCGACGCGGTCCTCGCGGTCTCGGCCGCGATCCGTGCCGCCGCGCCCGCTCCGGTGGTCAACGTCGGCCGGGGCGAGGGCGTCTCTGCCCGCACCATGGTGGAACTGCTGATCGAGGTCAGCGGGGTGCCCACGGTCGTCACCGAGGACCCGGGCCCGGTCGGCGCGGGTCCTGAGACCGACTGGCAGTGCCTGGACGCGGGGCTGGCCCGGCAGACCCTGGGCTGGGAGCCGCTGGAGCCGCTGTCCGCCGCGGTCAAGGGGCTGTGGCAGGCCGTCGCGAGCGAGCAGAGCTGAGCCCGAGCGAGCAGAGCTGAGCCCGAGCTGAGCAGACCCGCAGCTGAGCGAGCCCCGGGGCGGCCCGTTGCCTGAACAGGCCGGGCCGCCCCGCCCGTTCAGGCCTTGCGGACGAGCAGGAAGACGGTCATCCCGGAGACGGTCCTGCGTTCCTGCACGGTGTAGTGCTGGCGCAGCACGTTCGCCTGGTTGGCGGGCACCGAGGAGAAGGCGTCCTTGACGTCGCCGCCCACCGCCACCAGCCAGATCCTCGGGTGGTCGCCCAGGGCGGCCGCCGGGTCCTTGGCGAAGGTGAACCAGAGGTCGTTGCGCTTGGTCGCGGTCTCACCGATGAACAAGGTCGGGGGCTGGACGTCGGAGGGCAGGTAGTAGGGGACCCCGACGCTCTCCTCCCACCACACCGAGTACTTCTGCCCGTAGACCATGGCGTCGCCCGGCTGGTAGCCGGCCGCCACGATGTCGGCGGCGCCGCGGTAGTCCAGCGGGGTGAACCACAGCGGCTCGGGATAGGTGTACTCGGCGTGGGACAGCGTCGCGTGCATGTCGCGCTGGGCCGGAGCGGCGACCGCGGCCACCGCGAGGGTCAGCGGCACCAGGTAGCGGGTGCGCAGGGTGCCCAGACCGGCCCCGACCAGCACCGCGGCGGGGGGCAGCAGGAAGAACAGGTACTTGGACAGGTAGTACGAGCTGCTGCCGTGCGAGACCGCCCAGACCAGAAGCCAGGGTATGAAGACCATGCCGACCACGGCGACGACCTCGCCGCGCGGCTTGCGCAGCAGCGCGGGCAGGGCCAGCACCAGGAGCAGGAGCACGAGCGGCAGCGAGCCGAATATCTGCGGCCAGATGGTGGCCAGGCCGTGGACGGTGGGCTTGGGGACCCAGCCGATCTGACGCTTCGACTGCTGTCCGCCCAGGTGCAGCACCGGATAGACCAGCACGACGGCGACGACGGCGGAGGCGGTGAAGCCGACCAGCAGCCGCCGGGCCCTGGTCTCCCGGTACCGCACCAGCACCAGCAGCGCGTGCCCGGCCAGGAAGCTGAGCGCGACCAGGTTGAAGTAGCCGACCAGCCCCACCGAGAGCGTGTAGAGCACCCAGCGCAGCGGCCCGGGCCGCTCCACCGCGCGGACCAGCAGGAACAGGGCCAGCGCGGAGCTCATCACGACCAGGGCGTACGAACGGGTCTCCTGCCCGTACCTGGCGACGGTGGGGAGCAGGGCGAAGACCAGCCCGGCCGCGATTCCCGACCGGTGCCCGAACAGCTTCTTGCCGACCAGGGCGGTGCAGACGGCCGCGACCACCATCGCCACCGCGGAGGGGAAGCGGATGGCGAAGGGGGAGTCCCCGACCAGGGAGACCCAGAAGTGCAGGGAGAGGTAGTAGGCGCTGTGCACCGCGTCGACGTGGTGCAGCATGGCCACGATCTGGCTCGTCGAGCGGTTGATCACGCTGAGGGTGGCCAGCTCGTCGTGCCACATGACCGGGCCGCCGAGGTTGTAGAGCGTCAGCCCCGCCGCGACCAGGGCCGGCCACAGCCAGACCGCCCCGAGGAGCTTGCGGGCCGGCGAGCCCGCCGGGGGTGCGGTTCCGGCGTCCGTGGCGGAGCCGGGTTGTGGAGCCCGACGGCTGCCGCCCTCGGTGACGGGCGTACCAGGTGCGCTTGTCAACGGAGTCCTCAATAGCTGGAGAGGGAGAGTCCCGCCCCTATGCTAGGGGCAGTCGAACAAAGGCACTCGCCGGGAGTCGACTCGATGCCGAACCGCCTTCCGGGGGCGACTAGGCTGTCCGCCACCGCCTGCCGTGACGGCGGCGACACGGTACCCCGCAGCAAGACACGAGGATGAAACCCACGATGTCCACAGCTACCGCTGAGAGCAACCCGCGCCTGGCCTGGCTCCGGTCCCGGGGAACACTGGGACAGCTGCTGTCAGGCCGGGCCAATGCCTTCGGGCTGCTCAGGCTGCTGCTGGCGACATCAGTGGTGTACGCGCACGTCTTCCCGCTGGCCTACAACGACGAGGACCCGCTCTGGGCGATCAGCGGCCATCAGACGGACGTCGGCAAGATGGCCGTGGTCGGCTTCTTCGTGCTCTCCGGCTTCATGATCACTTCCAGTGGCCGGCGGCTGGGGATCGGCCGCTACTCCTGGCACCGGGCCCTGCGCATCTTCCCCGGGCTGTGGGTCTGCGTGCTGGTCACGGCGCTGGTCGTCGGCCCGGTCCTGTACGCGCACCTGCACGGCAGCACCAGCGGCTACTGGAACCACGCGGACGGCCCCTTCGAGTACATCAAGGGAACCGCCAGCACCGCCCTGGCCTCCGGCTACGACATCTCCGGAGTGATGCGGACCGCGGCCCAGCGCGGCCTGATCCACGACGCCGCCTTCGACGGGGCGCTGTGGTCACTGAAGTACGAACTGCTCTGCTACGTGATCGTGGGCATCTTCGCGGCCGGCGGAGTGCTCAGGCGCGCGCCCCGGACGGTGCTGCTGTTCACCCTGGCGCTGTGGTCCAGCATGTGGGCCAACACCCTGCACGCCACCACCTTCCGCGGCCCCTCGAACGAGTCCGCCGCCTCGATCCGGATCCCGATCCTCGGCGGGGCGAACAGCCACTACATCATCTACCTGACCTTCGCCTTCATGCTCGGCGCGTGCTTCCAGCTGTTCCGCGACAAGGTCCCGGTGAACGACCTGCTGGGGGTGCTGTCCGCGCTGGTGGTGCTGGCGACGTTCCGCTGGGGCATGTTCACCGTGATCGGCTACCCGGCCTTCGCCTACCTGCTGATCTGGCTGGGGCTCCGGCTGCCGAAGCAGGTCCACTGGGTGGGGCGGAAGAACGACTACTCCTACGGCATCTACATCTACGGATTCGTGGTGGAGCAGGTGCTGTGCGTGTACGGCGCCGCCCACTGGGGCGGGCCGCGCTACTTCGCGACCGCCCTGGCCGTGACGGTGGTCGTGGCGTTCCTGTCCTGGCACCTGGTCGAGCGGCAGGCGATGCGGCTCAAGGACTGGAGCCCGAACCGGCCCGGCTGGATCCCCGGGCGGCCGCGCCGCCGGGCCGAGGTCCCGAGCGAGACCCAGGCCGGGCTCCCGGCGGCGGACCCGCCGAGCAGTGTGTCGGTCGGCCAGGGCGCCTGAAACCCTCCAGGGCCCCGGCCGGCCCTTCCTCAGGTGCGGACGAGGCTCAGGTGCGGACGAGGCTCAGGAGCGGCCGAGGCCCTCGGTGTAGGCCGTGCAGACCGCGAAGTCCGGCAGCAGGCCTGAGGCGACGGCCTCCGCCAGCGAGGGGGCCTCGGTGTCGCGGGCGGACAGCTGCGGTGCTCCGGCGGGCCACTCGATGCCCAGGTCCGGGTCCAGCGGATGCACGGTGTGCTCGCCGGTGGGGTTGTAGGTGGTCGAGCAGAGGTACGACAGGGTGGCGTCGTCCTCCAACGCGCAGAAGCCGTGCCCCAGGCCTTCGGAGATGTAGACGGCGCGGCGCTCGGTCGCGTCCAGCACGACGCCCTCCCAGCGGCCGAAGGTGGGGGAGCCGACCCGCAGGTCCACGATCACGTCGAGCACCGAGCCGCGGACACAGGTCACGTACTTGGCCTGCCCCTCGGGGACGTCGGCGAAGTGGATCCCGCGGACGACGTCCTTCGCCGAGACCGACATGTTCGCCTGGGCGAGCCGGAGCGGATGCCCGACCACCTCGGCCAGCAGGTCGAAGCGGTACCACTCCATGAACATGCCCCGCGGGTCGCCGTGCTGCTGGGGAGTGATCTCCCAGGCGCCCTCGATGCTCAGCGGGCTGATCTTCACGCCTTGCTCCTCTCCTCGTTCACCAGGTCCACCAGGTACTGCCCGTAGCCGCTCTTCAGCAGCGGCTGGGCCAGCTCCAGCAGCTGCTCGGTGTCGACCAGGCCCATCCGCCAGGCGACCTCCTCGACGCAGCCCACCTTGAGGCCCTGCCGCTGCTCCAGCACCCTGACGTACTCCGAGGCCTGGACCAGGGAGTCGAAGGTGCCGGTGTCCAGCCAGGCGGTGCCGCGGTCCAGCACGGTCACATGGAGCTCGCCCAGCCGGAGGTAGGTGTCGTTGACGGCGGTGATCTCCAGTTCGCCGCGCGCGCTCGGCTTGAGGTCGCGCGCGATGGCGACCACGCGGTTGTCGTAGAAGTACAGCCCGGGGACGGCGTAGCGGGACTTCGGCTTCTCCGGCTTCTCCTCGATGGAGATCACCGTGCCCTCGCTGTCGAACTCGACGACGCCGAGGGCGCTGGGGTCGGCCACCGGGTACGCGAAGATGCGGCCGCCGACCAGCGGGCCGTGGGTGGAGAGCCGGATGCCGAGACCGCTGCCGTGGAAGATGTTGTCGCCGAGGACCAGGGCCACCGACTCGTCACCGATGAAATCGGCGCCCACGACGAAGGCATGGGCGATGCCCTCGGGGTGCTCCTGCGCCGCGTACTCCAGGCGCAGGCCCCACTGGGAGCCGTCGCCGAGCAGCCGCTCGAACTGCTCCTGGTCCTGCGGGGTGGTGATGATCAGGATCTCGCTGATCCCCGCCATCATCAGGGTGGTCAGCGGGTAGTAGATCATCGGTTTGTCGAAGACGGGCATGAGCTGCTTGGACACGGCCCGGGTGAGGGGCCAGAGTCGCGAGCCGGTGCCGCCGGCCAAGAGGATTCCACGCATGACCGAAGCTTATGGGCTCCGGGCTGACCGGTCCCCCCGCCGGGGAGCGCGGGGGCCCGTATGATGCCCTTACTATGCGTATTCTCGTGACCGGCGGCGCCGGCTTCATCGGGTCGGAGTTCGTGCGCCAGCTGCTCGGCGCTGACGACTCCGCCCGGATCACTGTCTTCGACAAACTCACCTACTCGGGCGTCGAGGAGAACCTCGCGCCCGTCGCGGGCCACGCCGGCTACCGCTTCGTCCGCGGCGACATCTGCGACGCCGACAGCGTCGACCAGGTGATGCCGGGCCACGACGCCGTGGTGCACTTCGCGGCCGAGTCCCACGTCGACCGCTCGATCGCCGGCGCCGGCCCCTTCGTGACCACCAATGTGCTCGGCACCCAGGTGCTCCTGGACTCCGCCCGCAAGCACGGGGTCGGCCGCTTCGTCCACGTCTCCACCGACGAGGTCTACGGCTCGATCCGCGAGGGCTCCTGGACCGAGGAGTGGCCGCTGCAGCCCAACTCCCCGTACTCGGCCTCCAAGGCCGCCTCGGACCTGTTGGCGCTCGCCTACCACCGGACCCACGGCATGGACGTCGTGGTGACCCGCTGCTCCAACAACTACGGGCACTACCAGTTCCCGGAGAAGCTCATCCCGCTGTTCACCACCAACCTGCTCGACGGCACGCAGGTGCCGCTCTACGGCGACGGCGGCAACATCCGGGACTGGCTGCATGTCTCGGACCACTGCCGGGGCATCGAACTGGTGCTGAACAAGGGCCGGGCCGGCGAGGTCTACAACATCGGCGGCGGCACCGAGATCACCAACAAGGAGCTCACCGGCCTGCTGCTGGACGCGGCCGGAGCCGGCTGGGACATGGTCGTGCCGGTCGCCGACCGCAAGGGCCACGACCTGCGCTACTCGATCGACATCGGCAAGATCAGCGAAGAACTCGGCTACGCGCCGCAGGTACGGTTCGAGGACGGCCTGGCAGCCACCATCGCCTGGTACCGCGACAACCGCGCCTGGTGGGAGCCGCTCAAGCGGAAGGCAGCACTGGAGCCGTGAGCCGGTCCGAGCACAGCAGCTGGTTGGTCGCCGGCGCGGGGGGGATGCTCGGCCAGGACCTGCTGGCCGTGCTCGCTGCGGTACCGGGTGCCCGGGTCACCGGGGCGACCCGGAACGACCTGGACATCACCGATCCCGAGGCGGTCCTGGCTGCCGTCGCGGACCACGACATCGTGGTCAACGCCGCGGGCTGGACCGACGTGGACGGCGCCGAGACCCAGGAGGCCACGGCCAGGGCGGTTAACGCCGACGGCGTGGCCAACCTCGCGGCCGCCTGCGCGGCCAGGGGCGCGGTCCTGCTCCAGGTCTCCAGCGACTACGTGTTCGACGGCTCCGCGACCATGCCGTACCCGGAGCAGGCCGGCACCGGTCCGCTGAACGCCTACGGCCGCACCAAGCTGCTGGGCGAGCGGGCCGTCATCGAGCTGCTGCCCGAACTGGGCTACGTGGTCCGCACCGCCTGGCTCTACGGGGAGCACGGCCACAACTTCGTGGCCACCATGCTCAAGCTGGCGGCCCAGCGGCCGACCATCGACGTGGTCCAGGACCAGCGCGGACAACCGACCTGGTCGTACCAGCTGGCCGGGCAGCTGGCCGCGCTGGGCCTGGCCGCGGTCGACGGCCGGGCGCCCGCGGGCATCTACCACGGCACCGGGGCCGGGGCCACCACCTGGTTCGGGCTCGCCCGCGCCGTGTTCGGGCTCTCCGGCCTGGATCCCGAGCGGATCAGGCCGACCACCTCCACGGCGTACGTCCGACCGGCCAACCGGCCCCGCTACGGTGTGCTGGGTCACGACGGCTGGGCCAGGGCCGGCCTGGAGCCGCTCCCCGACTGGCGGTCCGGACTGGAGCAGGCGCTCCGGCGCCCCGCCTTCCAGCAACTTCAACCGGCCGGTCAGCGATAAGAGACGAACCGCAATGAACAAGAAGATCGCTCGCGTCCTGAGCGTCGTACCGCCGGGGACCCATCTGGTCATCGGCGGAACCCTGGTCCTCGGCGCGGCCTCGTACATCCAGATCGCCGCCGCGAACCACGCCCTGACCGGCGACTCCCGGGCCGCCGTGGCCGCCCTCTGGTCGCTGATCATGATGCTCACCCTCGGCCTGTTCTTCCCGGTCGAGCAGGAGCTGACCCGGGTGGTCGCGGCCCGCGCGGTCCGGGGCGACGGCATCCTGCCGGTGGTGCGCAGGGCCGCCGCGGTCACCTTCGGGATCATCGTCTTCTTCTCCCTCGCCATCGCCGCCTTCTCCGGCCCGGTGGCCAGGCTCTTCCTGCACGGGCAGAGCCAGCTGCTGTGGGCCTTCGCCGCGGCCATGGCCGGGATGGGCCTGGCCTTCGCCAGCCGGGGCGTGCTGGCCGGCCTCGGCCGCTTCAACGCCTACGGCGTCTCGCTGGGCATCGACGGCGGCCTGCGGATCCTGCTGGCCCTGGGCCTGCTGGCGGCGGGCGTGCACTCGGCCCTGGCGTACGCCCTGGTCCTGGTGGCAGCGCCGCTCGGCGCGGTGCTGTGCACCCTGCCCGCCATGCTCAGAGGCTGCTTCCCCGGGCCGCAGATGCGCTGGTCGGAGCTGTTCCAGAACACCGGGCTGCTGATCTCCTCCTCCCTGCTGGCCCAGGTCGTGGTGAACGCGGCCGTGCTCACCACCGGGCTGCTGGCGCCGCACGACACCGACCTCCAGGTGGCGATCCTGAACGCCGGGGTGGTGTGCCGGGTCCCGCTGTTCGTCTTCGGCTCGCTCCAGCCGACCCTGATGACCGGCCTCTCCACCGCCGCCACCTCGGGGGACGGCCCCGGCTTTCGGAAGATGCTGGTGCAGACCTGCGCGGTGGTCGGCGGGCTGGGCGTGCTCGGCGCGGTTCCCGCGGTGATCATCGGCCCCTGGCTGCTGCAGACCTTCATGGGCGCCCCGCCGGTGCTGGGCTCGATGGACCTCTTCTGGTTCTCCGCGGGGACCATGTTCTACATGCTCGCCATGGTGCTGGGGCAGGCGCTGGTGGCCATGGGGCGCCATGTGCTGCAACTGGTGGGCTGGGCCTTCGGCACCGCGGTCCTGCTAGGAGTCAGCTGTGTCCCCGGCCCGGTGGCGACACGGGTCGAGGTGTCATACTTCCTGGGATCGCTCGGTACAGCTCTGCTGCTGCTCGGGCTCATCTGGCGCGAGTCCAGGCGGACCCCGCGTCCCGGAGCGGCCGCCGACGCACAGGAACTCGGCCCGGTGGCGATGCCCCGGGCCACCGAATCCCTCTAGCGAAGCCCAGTCGAAAGGCGCGACTCCCGTGCAACTCTCCGTGCTCACCTCCATCACCGCCGTGGTGGTGCTGGGGTGCATCCTGGAACTGCTGCGCCGCCAGCAGCTCCGGGAGAAGTACGCGGTCATCTGGCTGACGATCGGCGTCGTCGTCGCCGCGCTCGGTTTCTTCCCCAGCCTGCTCGACGGTGTGGCCCACCGGCTCGGCGTGGCCAACGGCGTGAGCCTGGTGCTCTTCGCGGGCATCATCCTGCTGCTGCTCGTCTGCCTGCACCTGAGCTGGGAGGCCAGCCGGCTGGAGGCGGAGACCCGGATACTGTCCGAAGAGGTCGCCCTGGTGCGCAGCAAGGTCATCGAACACTCAGTCCTGCTCGACTCCCTGCGCCCGGCCGTCCCCGACAACGCGGCCGCGGCGGAACTCAAGGAAGAGCACGAGGTCCAGGCATGAACCCGGAGCAGCGTGTCCTGATCATCCTGCCGGCCTGGAACGAGTCCGAGGGCCTGCCGATGGTCCTCAAGGAGATCCAGACCAAGCTCCCCGGCGTCGACGCACTCGTGGTGGACGACGGCTCGCTGGACGACACGGCCAGGGTCGCCGCCGCCTCGGGCGCCAGTGTGGTGCGGCTGCCCTACAACCTCGGCGTCGGCGGCGCGATGCGGCTCGGCTACCGCTACGCCTACGAGCACGACTACGACATCGCCATCCAGGTGGACGCGGACGGCCAGCACGACCCGTCCTACGTGCCCGACCTGCTGAAGGCGCTGGAGACCTGCGACCTCGCGATCGGCGCACGGTTCGCCGGCACCGGCGAGTACTCGGTCCGCGGTCCGCGCAAGTGGGCCATGCGGCTGCTGTCCTCGGTGCTCTCCCGGATAGCTCACACCAGGCTCACCGACACCACCTCCGGCTTCCGGGCCTGCAACAAGCACCTGATCGCGTTCTTCGCGCACTGGTACCCGGTGGAGTACCTCGGCGACACCGTGGAGAGCATGGTCGGGGCGGTCCGCTGCGGTTTCACCGTGCAGCAGGTCCCGGTGGCCATGCGCGAGCGCACCACCGGCACCCCGAGCGCGTCGCCGGTGAAGGCGATGGTCTACCTGGGCCGGGCCGGCTTCGTGCTGCTGCTCGCCATGATCCGGCGGATGCCGGACCGCCCGGTGTCCTCCCACGACGCGCCGTCGCCGGCGGCCGGCTGAGCGTGGTCAACGCGGCGCCGCGCTTCGACATCCTGATGCCCCACTACGGGGACACCGCTCTGCTGCAGGCCGCCGTCCGCAGCGTGCTGGCGCTGGACGCCGGCGACTGGCGGCTGACCGTGGTGGACGACGGCGCCGAGCCCGGGGTCGCCGAGTGGTTCGCGGGCCTGGACGACGCCCGGGTGCGGTACTTCCGCAATCCCCGCAACCTGGGCGTCTCGGGCAACTTCAACCGCTGCCTCCAGCTGGCGGACGCCGCGTACGTGGTGCTGATGGGCTGCGACGACCTGATGCACCCCGGCTATCTGCGGGTGGTCGAACAGGCGCTGCGGGCCGCTCCCGGCGCGGCCATGGTGCAGCCGGGGGTCCAGGTCATCGGCAGCGACGGCGGACCGGCCGCTTCCTCGGCCGACGCGGTGAAGCGGCGGATACACGCACGGATCCGGTCGGGGGGCCGCCTGCTGGGCGGCGAGGAGCTGGCGGTGAGCCTGCTGCACGGCAACTGGCTCTACTTCCCGTCGATCTGCTGGCGCGCCGACGCGCTGCCGGCGCGGGGATTCCGGGCGGACCTCAAGGTCATCCAGGACCTGGCCCTGGTGCTCGAACTCGTCGCCGCGGGAGAGCAACTGGCCCTGGCGGACGAGGTCTGCTTCAGCTACCGCCGGCACGCCCTGAGCGAGTCCTCGGCGCAGGCGTTCAGCGGTGCCCGGTTCGTCGAAGCCAGGAGGTTCTTCCTGGAGACCGCCGGACGCATGGACCGACTGGGCTGGCACCGCGCCGCCCGGGCCGCCCGTCGGCACCGCTCCACCCGGCTGCACGCGTTGACGCTGCTGCCGGGGGCCCTGCGCAACGGCCACACCGCGGGGGCCCGAAGTCTCACCCGATTCGCACTCGCTCCCACCCGCGGCGACCGCTGACCCGGTAGCCGCCCTTCCCCTGGTGTCAACCCAGGTGTGGATTGGTTGAACACTCGGCCAACTGGCTTTTCCCACACCGTCCTGGGCACGCACTGTGAGCCTCCTGGGCACCCATGTGGAGCGGACTGCCCGCACCAGTGGGAATCGGGGAACGATGGAATCGATGGTGGACGACCGGGCGCCCGCGCGAGCGGCCGCCGCGGGCCGGGGCGCGGCCGCCGGGGGCGCCGCGGCGGCCGGCCGCGGCCGGCTGCTGCCGATCGGGCTGCTGCTCGGCTACGCCGGGCAGGTGGCGCTGCGGCTGCTGCTCACCGCGTCGATGAGCTTCCCCACGGTCCAGCCCGACGAGGGCACCTACCTGGTGGAGGCCCGGGTGCTGGCCGGCCACGCGGTGACCGCGCTCCCGGCCGGGATCCTGATCCCGGGCGGCTACCCGCTGCTGCTCGCCCCGGCGCTGGCCCTGGGGCGCACCCCGGCCGACGCCTACCACCTGGTGATGCTGACCAACGCGCTGCTCAACTCCCTGGTCATGCCGCTGGCGTACCTGCTGCTCCGGCGGCTCCGGCTGACCCGGGGCGGAGCCTTTCTGACGGCGCTGCTGATCGCCCTGCTGACCCCGGTCCTCTTCTACTCCGAGTTCGCCATGGCGGACACGGTGCTCCCGGTGCTGGTGCTCGGCTGGGTCGTCGCGCTGCACGTCCTGCTCTCCGAGGGGCCGACCAGGCGCCGCTCCCTGCTGGGCGCGGTGGCCGGACTCGCCGCCGGGTGCGCGATGGCGACCCATGACCGGGGCACCCTGATCGTGGTGGTGACCGGGGTGCTGCTGCTGGCCGCCCTGGTCCTGCGCTGGGCGCCGCGGCCGGCGGTGCTGGCGTCGCTGGCCGGGCTCGGGGCCGGGGTGCTGGGCGCGGAACTGCTCTCCGGCTATCTGCTGGCCCGGTTCCAGGCGCCTCCCAGCGCGGTCGCCGACGCCGTGGTCAAGGGCCTGTTCGATCCGCACCTGCTGGTTCGCACAGCGGTCCGCTGCCTCGGTCAGCTCTGGTACTTCTCGGTCTCCAGCTGGGGTGTCGGCGCCCTCGGGCTGGTCGTGGCCGGCGCCCAACTGGTGCGGCGCCGTACCGATCGAGCCACCCGGATCCTGGCCGGGGTGCTGCTGACCACCTTCGCCGGGATCGACCTGGCCGCCGCCGCGGCGCTGCCGTCCGACCACCGGATCGACGACTGGGTCTACGCCCGCTACCTCGCGGTGCTGCTGCCGGTGTTCTTCGCGATCGGCGCGGCCGGGCTGAGCCGGTACAGCCGTCGCTGGATCCTGCGCGGGGCCGCCGCGGTGACCGCGCTGACGGCCGGCCTCGGCGCGCTGCTGACGGTGGGTCTGGGCGCCCGGCTCCGCACCGGGGTGTTCGCCCCCTGGGGCATGCCCGACGCGCTGTTCCTCGGCGGGAACGCGCACCGGCTGGATGTGCCGGTGGCCACCGCGGCCGGCTGCGGGCTGCTGCTGCTCTGCGCCGCGGCGATCGCCGGTCCCGGCCGCCGCCGGGCGCTGCTGCCGCTGGCGCTGACCGGGATCGCGCTGGCGCTGGTGGAGACGGTCACGGTGAGCGCGGTCCTGGTGCACCCCCGGATGAAGGAGCACCACTTCGCCGGGCCCGGGTTCACCGCGGCCGCGGGCATCAGGCCGGGGGACGACCTGGTCCTCGACTCCAGCCTGGACAAGTACCTGATCAGGATCCAGCCCTTCCAGGTCTTCCCCGGGCGCACCTGGTGCACCGGGCTGAGCCGGGGGCGGCGGCTCCCGGCGGGTGCCACGGTGGCCGTGCTGCCGGCGTCCGGCTGGCCGGACGCCCCGCCCGGCTGGGCCCCGCAACTGGTGCTCCGCGACACCGATCCGCACAGCGGCGGCTATCTGGTGGTCTGGCGCCCGCACCAGGTTTGACAAGGGCTGACGCCTGGGTACCCTCATCGGCCCCGATTGGCGTGCCGCGTGTCCGGTATGGCACACTAGCCAAGTTGCTCGGTTGAGCGTCGATGTTGCGCGCCTCCCGTCGGGAGGACCGGAAGCGAGTCCCACAGTACTCGTCGTGCCCGTGATGGCCGTTGCCTAGTTGATTCTGACGAAGCGCGGCAGCTGCGGCGCGGACGTACGGGAATCTTCCGGGAAGTGCAGACAGGCCCTCGATCCGGCGTTTCGCCCCGGGTGTGAACCTCACGGTTCCGCCGCCCGGAGCTGAGAAGTTCGACCAAGGCCCGTTTTTTGGGTCAGGCACAGCTATGGCGGGCAGCGCGACACGCCCGACCGCGTGGGTCGAACGAAACGCCACCGGGAACCCCATCCGGGGAACTCGGCCGCAGAAGCAGCAAGACGACACGAAGGACTACAAGAAGCCATGGCGGGACAGAAGATCCGCATCCGGCTCAAGGCCTACGACCACGAGGTCATCGATTCCTCGGCGAAGAAGATCGTCGAGACGGTGACGCGTACTGGTGCGCAGGTCGCGGGCCCGGTGCCGCTGCCCACTGAGAAGAACGTCTACTGCGTCATCCGCTCGCCGCACAAGTACAAGGACTCGCGCGAGCACTTCGAGATGCGCACGCACAAGCGTCTGATCGACATCCTCGACCCGACCCCCAAGACCGTTGACTCTCTGATGCGACTCGACCTCCCGGCCGGCGTCGACATCGAGATCAAGCTCTGAAGGGGCTGAACGAAGATGGCTAAGCAGATGAAGGGGATCCTGGGCGAGAAGCTCGGCATGACCCAGGTCTGGGACGAGAACAACCGGATCGTTCCGGTGACCGTCGTCAAGGCCGGGCCGAATGTCGTGACCCAGGTCCACACCGCTGACGGCACCGGCTACGACGCCGTGCAGATCGGCTTCGGCGAGATCGACCCGCGCAAGGTGAACAAGCCCCTCGCGGGCCACTTCGCCAAGGCCGGTGTCACCCCCCGTCGCCACCTCGTCGAGCTTCGCACCAGCGACGCCGCCGAGTACACCCTCGGCCAGGAGATCACCGCTGAGGTGTTCGAGGCCGGTATCAAGGTCGATGTGACCGGTACCAGCAAGGGCAAGGGCTTCGCGGGTGTCATGAAGCGCCACAACTTCCACGGTCTGGGCGCCGGCCACGGTGTGCAGCGCAAGCACCGTTCGCCCGGCTCGATCGGTGGCTGCGCCACCCCGGGTCGCGTGTTCAAGGGCATGAAGATGGCCGGTCGCATGGGCCACGAGCGCGTGACCACCCAGAACCTGACCATCCACGCCGTTGACGCGGAGAAGGGCCTGCTCCTCATCAAGGGCGCGGTCCCCGGTCCGAACGGCGGCCTCATCCTGGTCCGCACCGCGGCGAAGGGGGTCTGAAGCAATGAGCACCATCAATGTTCTCTCCCCTGCGGGTGAGACTGTCGGCACCGTTGAGCTGCCGGCCGAGATCTTCGACGCGAAGGTCAGCATTCCGCTGATCCACCAGGTCGTCGTCGCCCAGCTGGCCGCGGCCCGCCAGGGAACGCACAAGACCAAGACCCGCGCCGAGGTCCGCGGTGGTGGGCGCAAGCCTTACCGCCAGAAGGGCACCGGCCGCGCCCGTCAGGGTTCGACCCGCGCTCCGCAGTTCGTCGGCGGTGGCGTCGTGCACGGCCCCCAGCCGCGCGACTACTCGCAGCGGACGCCCAAGAAGATGAAGGCCGCCGCGCTCCGTGGCGCCCTGACCGACCGGGCCCGCAACTCCCGCATCCACGTCGTCACCGGCGTGACCGCGGGCGAGGCGCCGTCCACCAAGACTGCCCGCATCCTGATCGGCAAGATCAGCGAGCGCAAGAACGTCCTCCTCGTGGTCGAGCGTGACGACGAGCTGGCGATCAAGAGCGCCCGCAACCTGCCCGAGGTGCACATTCTTGAGGCCGGTCAGCTGAACACCTACGACGTGCTCGTCTCCGACGATGTGGTCTTCACCCAGGCCGCCTTCGAGCGCTTCGTGGCCGGCCCTGCCGCGTCCGCGAAGGCCGTTGCCTCCTCGAGCGAGCTCGAAGGGAGCGACGCCTGATGAGCGACGCAGACATCACGAGCAAGACCTTCACGGACCCCCGTGACATCTTGGTCAAGCCGGTCATCTCGGAGAAGAGCTACGCGCTCCTCGACGAGGGCAAGTACACGTTCATCGTGGCGCCTGGCTCCAACAAGACCCAGATCAAGCAGGCCGTCGAAGCGGTCTTCGCGGTCAAGGTCGCCAACGTCAACACGATCAACCGCGTCGGCAAGCGCAAGCGCTCGAAGACCGGTTTCGGCAAGCGCAAGGACACCAAGCGCGCCATCGTGACGCTGGCAGAGGGCAGCAAGCCCATCGACATCTTCGGGGCTCCGACCTCCGCCTGACGGCGAGTCGGATAACCGAAACGGACGAGGACAGAAGAAGCCATGGGCATCCGCAAGTACAAGCCGACAACGCCGGGCCGTCGTGGCTCCAGCGTTGCCGACTTCGTCGAGATCACGCGGTCCGAGCCGGAAAAGTCGCTGGTCCGCCCGCTGCACAGCAAGGGCGGTCGTAACAACACCGGTCGCATCACTGTTCGCCACCAGGGTGGCGGTCACAAGCGTGCGTACCGCGTCATCGACTTCCGTCGTCACGACAAGGACGGCGTCCCGGCGAAGGTCGCTCACATCGAGTACGACCCGAACCGCACCGCACGCATCGCGCTGCTGCACTACGCAGACGGCGAGAAGCGCTACATCATCGCCCCGGCCAAGCTGGGCCAGGGCGACCGGGTTGAGAACGGCCCCCAGGCCGACATCAAGCCCGGCAACAACCTGCCGCTGCGCAACATCCCGGTCGGTACGGTCATCCACGCCATCGAGCTCCGGCCCGGCGGCGGCGCGAAGATCGCCCGTTCCGCGGGTTCCTCCGTGCAGCTGCTCGCGAAGGAGGGCGTCTACGCCCACCTCCGCATGCCCTCCGGCGAGGTTCGCCTGGTCGACGCCCGCTGCCGCGCCACGATTGGCGAGGTCGGCAACGCCGAGCAGTCGAACATCAACTGGGGCAAGGCCGGCCGTATGCGCTGGAAGGGCGTTCGCCCGACCGTGCGTGGTGTCGCCATGAACCCGATCGACCACCCGCACGGTGGTGGTGAGGGTAAGACCTCCGGTGGTCGCCACCCGGTTTCGCCGTGGGGTCAGAAGGAGGGTCGTACTCGTTCGCCGAAGAAGGCGAGCAACAAGTACATCGTCCGCCGCCGCAAGACGAACAAGAAGCGCTAGGAGCAGTCTCGATGCCGCGCAGCCTCAAGAAGGGGCCCTTCGTCGACGACCACCTTCTCAAGAAGGTGGATGTCCAGAACGAAGCAGGTACCCAGAACGTCATCAAGACCTGGTCCCGGCGCTCGATGATCGTGCCGGCGATGCTGGGCCACACCCTCGCGGTGCACGACGGTCGCAAGCACGTCCCGGTGTTCGTCACCGAGTCGATGGTCGGCCACAAGCTCGGCGAGTTCGCGCCGACCCGCACCTTCCGCGGCCACGAGAAGGACGACCGCAAGTCGCGTCGTCGCTGATCGGCGGAAAGCGAAGACCATGACAGACACCAACAAGGGGACAACCATGGAAGCCAGGGCCCAGGCGCGGTACATCCGCGTCACGCCCATGAAGGCCCGCCGCGTGGTGGACCTCATCCGTGGCATGAATGCCACGGAGGCCCAGGCGGTCCTGCGTTTCGCTCCGCAGGCCGCAACTGTGCCGGTCGGCAAGGTGCTTGACAGCGCCATTGCCAACGCTGTGCACAACTACAACCACAACAACGTGGAGTCGCTGTACGTCGCTGAGGCGTACGTCGACGAGGGCCCGACTCTGAAGCGTTTCCGTCCGCGGGCCCAGGGCCGCGCGTACCGGATCCGCAAGCGGACGAGCCACATCACTGTGGTTCTCGCGTCGAAGGAAGGGACCCGGTAATGGGCCAGAAGGTTAACCCGCATGGGTTCCGCCTCGGCATCACCACGGACTTCAAGTCCCGCTGGTATGCCGACAAGCTCTACAAGGACTACGTCAAGGAAGACGTCGCCATCCGCAGGATGATGACGTCCGGCATGGAGCGCGCCGGCATCTCGAAGGTTGAGATCGAGCGCACCCGTGACCGTGTGCGGGTGGACATCCACACCGCACGTCCCGGCATCGTGATCGGCCGTCGCGGCACCGAGGCCGACCGCATCCGCGGCGACCTCGAGAAGCTGACCGGCAAGCAGGTCCAGCTGAACATCCTCGAGGTCAAGAACCCCGAGCTGGACGCCCAGCTCGTGGCTCAGGGCGTCGCGGAGCAGCTGTCCTCGCGCGTCTCCTTCCGTCGTGCCATGCGCAAGAGCATGCAGGGCACGATGAAGTCCGGCGCCAAGGGCATCAAGGTCCAGTGCTCCGGTCGTCTCGGCGGCGCCGAGATGTCCCGCTCCGAGTTCTACCGCGAGGGCCGCGTGCCCCTGCACACCCTGCGCGCCAACGTGGACTACGGCTTCTTCGAGGCCAAGACCACCTTCGGTCGCATCGGTGTCAAGGTGTGGATCTACAAGGGCAATGTCAAGAACATCGCCGAGGTCCGCGCCGACAACGCCGCGGCCAAGGCCGGGAACCGTCCGCCCCGTGCGGGTGGCGCTCCGGCTGAGCGTCCCCGTCGTGGTGCTGAGCGCCCCGCCGGTGGCGAGCGCGGTGGCCGCGCCCGTCGTCCCGGTACCGAGGCTCCGGCCGCGGTGACCGAGGCTCCGGCCGAGGCAGCACCTACGAACAGCGGAACGGAGGCCTGACCCAGATGCTGATCCCTCGCAGGGTCAAGCACCGCAAGCAGCACCACCCCAAGCGGCGTGGCATGGCTAAGGGCGGTACCGAGTTGGCGTTCGGCGAGTACGGCCTCCAGGCCGTCTCCCCGGCGTACGTGACGAACCGGCAGATCGAGTCCGCTCGTATCTCCATCACTCGTCACATCAAGCGTGGCGGCAAGGTCTGGATCAACATCTACCCGGACCGTCCCCTCACCAAGAAGCCGGCCGAGACCCGCATGGGTTCCGGCAAGGGTTCGCCGGAGTGGTGGATTGCCAACGTGCACCCCGGACGCGTGATGTTCGAGTTGTCGTACCCCAACGAGAAGATTGCTCGCGAGGCGCTCACCCGCGCCGCGCACAAGCTTCCTATGAAGTGCCGGATTGTCCGGCGCGAGGCAGGTGAGAGCTGATGTCGGCCACCACCACGGCTGCAGAGCTTCGTGAGCTGGACGGCGAGGGTCTCGTCGCCAAGCTCCGCGAGGCCAAGGAGGAGCTGTTCAACCTCCGCTTCCAGGCGGCGACCGGGCAGCTCGACAACCACGGACGGCTCAAGCTGGTCCGGAAGGACATCGCGCGGATCTACACCCTGATGCGTGAGCGCGAGCTGGGCATCGAGACGGTGGAGAGCGCCTGATGACTGAGAACACGAACGAAGCAGCTGCACGCGGCGCCCGTAAGACCCGTGAGGGTCTCGTCGTCAGCGACAAGATGGACAAGACCGTCGTCGTCGCTGTCGAGGACCGCGTCAAGCACGCGCTGTACGGCAAGGTCATCCGCCGTACGAACAAGCTGAAGGCGCACGACGAGGCCAACGCCGCGGGCGTCGGCGACCGTGTCCTCCTTGCGGAGACCCGGCCGCTGTCCGCGACGAAGCGCTGGCGCGTCGTCGAGATCCTCGAGAAGGCCAAGTAGTAACGAACGCGATTGGGCGCGGCTCGTATGTGCCCGAGGTTCCCCGTGAGGGGATCGCTCGGGTGAGCAGCGGGCCGGCCCGGTCCCGATCGTTGACGATCAGGAGAAAGCTGTGATCCAGCAGGAGTCGCGACTGCGAGTCGCCGACAACACTGGTGCGAAGGAAATCCTTTGCATCCGTGTTCTCGGTGGCTCCGGCCGACGCTACGCGGGTATCGGTGACGTCATCGTCGCCACCGTCAAGGACGCGATCCCCGGTGGCAACGTGAAGAAGGGCGATGTGGTCAAGGCCGTCATCGTCCGCACCGTGAAGGAGCGCCGTCGTCCGGACGGTTCCTACATCCGTTTCGACGAGAACGCCGCCGTCATCCTCAAGAACACCGATGGTGACCCCCGCGGCACGCGCATCTTCGGCCCGGTCGGCCGTGAGCTGCGCGACAAGAAGTTCATGAAGATCATCTCGCTTGCGCCGGAGGTGCTCTAGCCATGACGACCGGCCGCGCGAAGTACATCACCAAGAACGCCATGAAGATCAAGAAGGGTGACCTGGTCCAGGTCATCACCGGCAAGGACAAGGGCAAGCAGGGCAAGGTCATTCAGGCCATCCCTACTGAGGACCGCGTCCTGGTCGAGGGTGTCAACCGGGTCAAGAAGCACACCAAGGTCGGCCAGACCGCCCGTGGTGCCCAGACCGGCGGCATCGTGACCACTGAGGCCCCGATCCACGTGAGCAACGTTCAGCTCGTCGTGGAGAAGGACGGCAAGAAGGTCGTCACCCGGGTCGGTTACCGCTTCGATGACGAGGGCAACAAGATCCGTGTTGCCAAGCGAACCGGTGAGGACATCTGATGACCGACACCTCTGTTGAGAAGGTGAGCCCCCGTCTCAAGGAGCGCTACCGCTCCGAGATCAAGGGCCAGCTGCAGGAGGAGTTCTCCTACCAGAACGTCATGCTGATCCCCGGCCTGGTCAAGGTCGTGGTCAACATGGGCGTGGGCGACGCCGCCCGCGACTCCAAGCTGATCGACGGTGCGGTCCGCGACCTCACCGCGATCACCGGTCAGAAGCCGACCGTGACCAAGGCTCGCAAGTCCATCGCGCAGTTCAAGCTGCGTGAGGGCCAGCCGATCGGTACCCACGTCACCCTGCGTGGCGACCGTATGTGGGAGTTCCTGGACCGCCTGGTGTCGCTGGCGCTTCCGCGCATCCGCGACTTCCGCGGTCTGTCGCCGAAGCAGTTCGACGGCAAGGGCAACTACACCTTCGGTCTGACCGAGCAGGTCATGTTCCACGAGATCGACCAGGACAAGGTCGACCGCACCCGGGGCATGGACATCACCGTGGTCACCACTGCCCAGACCGACGACGAGGGCCGGGCGCTGCTGCGTGCCCTTGGCTTCCCGTTCAAGGAGAACTGAGCACATGGCTAAGAAGTCCCTCATCGCGAAGGCGGCCCGCAAGCCGAAGTTCGCTGTCCGGGGTTACACCCGGTGCCAGCGCTGCGGCCGGCCGCACTCCGTGTACCGCAAGTTCGGTCTCTGCCGCATCTGCCTTCGTGAGATGGCTCACCGCGGCGAGCTCCCGGGCGTCACCAAGAGCTCCTGGTAGTCCGGTAGTTCTGGGCAAGCAGGGTCCCCGACCAAGATCGGCCTTTTTGGAACTCCAGTGGAGTCTCCCGTAAGGTGGTGAGGTCGGGGCCCCGCGCCCCTGATTCGTCTTACTACGCCGTAGGTCCCCGCGCCGCGCCCGCTCTGGTTCATCCCCGGGCTGCGCGCTTCGGGAAACCCCGGTGAGAGAGGCCACAGGCCATCATGACCATGACCGACCCGATCGCAGACATGCTGACGCGTCTGCGAAACGCGAACTCGGCCTACCACGACGTTGTCGTGATGCCCCACAGCAAGATCAAGACTCACATCGCCGAGATCCTCCAGCAGGAGGGCTACATCACGGGATGGAAGGTCGAGGACCCGAAGGAGGGCGAGGTCGGCAAGAAGCTGACGCTCGACCTGAAGTTCGGCCCGAACCGTGAGCGCTCGATCGCGGGCATCAAGCGGATCTCCAAGCCGGGTCTGCGGGTCTACACCAAGTCCACCGCTATGCCGAAGGTGCTCGGCGGCCTGGGAGTGGCGATCGTCTCCACTTCCGCGGGTCTGCTCACCGGACAGCAGGCAGCCAAGAAGGGCGTGGGTGGGGAAGTCCTCGCCTACGTCTGGTAACTCAGGGAAACGGAGGTACAGCAATGTCTCGCATTGGACGGCTGCCCATCCCGGTTCCCGCCGGCGTGGACGTCACCATCGATGGCCGCACGGTCTCGGTCAAGGGCCCCAAGGGTTCCCTTGCCCACACCGTTGCCGCGCCGATCGACATCGCCAAGGGTGAGGACGGCACTCTGCTCGTCACCCGCCCCAACGACGAGCGCGTGTCCAAGGCCCTGCACGGCCTGAGCCGCACGCTGGTGGCGAACATGATCACCGGCGTGACCGCGGGCTACCGCAAGTCGCTGGAAATCAGCGGCGTCGGCTATCGCGTCGCAGCGAAGGGCTCCTCCATGGAGTTCGCGCTCGGCTACAGCCACCCCATCCTGATCGAGGCCCCCGAAGGCATCGCCTTCGTGGTCGAGTCGCCCACCAAGTTCCACGTGGACGGCATCGACAAGCAGCAGGTTGGCGAGGTGGCTGCGAAGATTCGCAAGCTGCGCAAGCCCGACCCGTACAAGGCCAAGGGTGTCAAGTACGCCGGCGAGGTCATCCGCCGCAAGGTCGGAAAGAGTGGTAAGTAGCTCATGAGCCTCAGTGTCAAGATCGGTAAGGGCAACGGCTACAAGGCCGCCGCCCGCAAGCGCCGCGCCATCCGCGTCCGCAAGCGCGTCTCCGGTACGCCGGTGCGTCCGCGCCTGGTCGTGTCCCGGTCCAACCGCCACATCCTGGCGCAGGTGATCGACGACCTCGCGGGCCACACGCTGGCTTCGGCGTCCACCCTCGACGTGTCCATCAAGGGCGTCGACGGTGACAAGACCGAGCAGGCGAAGAAGGTCGGAGCCCTGGTCGCCGAGCGCGCCAAGGCCGCCGGCGTCGAGTCGGTCGTCTTCGACCGCGCGGGTAACCAGTACGCCGGGCGCATCGCCGCCCTGGCGGACGCTGCCCGTGAGTCCGGGCTCGACTTCTGACCCGCTCGCCAAGCTGGCGGACGTAAACGAGAGAGGTAAATCCAATGGCTGGACCCCAGCGCCGCGGTAGCGGCGCCGGCGGCGGCACCGGTGCCGGCGGCGGCACCGGCGGTGGCGAGCGGCGTGACCGCAAGCGTGATGGTCGTGACGGCGCTCCTGTCGTCGAGAAGACCGCGTACGTCGAGCGCGTTGTCGCGATCAACCGTGTTGCCAAGGTAGTCAAGGGTGGTCGTCGCTTCAGCTTCACCGCCCTGGTCGTGGTCGGAGACGGCGACGGCACTGTCGGTGTCGGTTACGGCAAGGCCAAGGAAGTTCCCGCGGCCATCGCCAAGGGTGTCGAGGAAGCGAAGAAGAACTTCTTCAAGGTTCCCCGCATCCAGGGCACCATCCCCCACCCGATCACTGGTGAGAAGGCGGCCGGCGTCGTCATGCTCAAGCCGGCTTCCCCGGGTACCGGCGTCATCGCCGGTGGTCCCGTGCGCGCCGTGCTCGAGTGCGCCGGCGTCCACGACATCCTGTCGAAGTCCATGGGCTCCGACAACGCGATCAACGTCGTGCACGCCACGGTCGCCGCTCTGAAGGGCCTTTCGCGCCCCGAGGAGATCGCGGCCCGTCGTGGACTGCCGCTCGAGGATGTCGCTCCCGCAGCCCTGCTGCGTGCGCGTGCTGCCGGGCAGGGGGCTGCGTAATGGCTCGCCTGAAGATCACGCAGACCAAGTCCTACATCGGCAGCAAGCAGAACCACCGTGACACCCTGCGTTCGCTTGGTCTCAAGCGCATGCACGACGTGGTTGTGAAGGAGGACCGTCCCGAGATCCGCGGGATGGCCCAGACCGTCCGCCACCTCGTCACGGTCGAGGAGGTGGACTAAATGGCGGAGCAGAACCCGCTGAAGATCCACAACCTGCGGCCCGCCCCCGGTGCCAAGACCGCCAAGACCCGTGTCGGTCGTGGTGAGGCATCCAAGGGTAAGACCGCTGGTCGTGGTACCAAGGGCACCAAGGCCCGTTACCAGGTGCCGGCGCGTTTCGAGGGTGGCCAGATGCCCCTCCACATGCGCCTGCCGAAGCTCAAGGGCTTCAAGAACCCGTTCCGGGTCGAGTTCCAGGTGGTGAACCTGGACAAGCTCGGTGCGCTCTACCCCGAGGGTGGCGAGGTCACCGTCGAGGACCTGGTCGCCAAGGGCGCGGTTCGCAAGAACTCGCTCGTCAAGGTGCTCGGCACCGGTGAGATCACGGTCGCGCTGCAGGTTTCGGTTGACGCCGTCTCCGGTTCCGCCTCCGAGAAGATCACCGCTGCGGGCGGTACGGTCACCGAGCTCATCTGAGCTCGCGCCTGACAAGCCTTCAAGGCCCGGTTCACTCCTGTTCGCAGGGGTGAACCGGGCCTTTTGTCGTCCCCGCAACACCCGGGGCGCCAGTCGAGTTGAAGCTGAGGGGGCCACGCGCTTCATTCGAGCGGCCACGGACTGTTAGAGTCCGTGGAGTCCACTTGTAGGCTGGCCGCAGGATGTGTCTGCGAGCCGTGCCCGCAGGTGGCAGAACCCACCTTCCGGCCCCGTTTCGATTCGTGCTGGGCCCAGATACACCGTCCCTCCCGCCGCCCCAGGCAGGGAGCTGCAGGAGGCACCGTGCTCACCGCGTTCGCCCGGGCGTTCAAGACGCCTGACCTGCGCAAGAAGCTGCTGTTCACGCTGGGCATCGTGGTCGTCTTCCGGATGGGTGCGCACATCCCCGTTCCCGGAGTGAACTTCACCGCTGTCCAGGCGTGCGTCAGCGCGTCCTCGAAGTCGCCCGGGCTGCTCGGCCTGGTCAACCTCTTCAGTGGCGGCGCACTGCTGCAGATCACCATCTTCGCGCTGGGCATCATGCCCTACATCACCTCCAGCATCATTCTTCAGCTGCTGACCGTGGTGATCCCGCGCCTGGAGGCCCTCAAGAAGGAGGGGCAGGCCGGGACGACCAAGATCACCCAGTACACCCGGTACCTCACCATCGCCCTGGCCATCCTGCAGGCGACCGGCATCGTGGCCACCGCCCGCACCGGCGCCCTGTTCAGCGGCGTGAACTGCGACACCAGCTCGATCGTCCCGAACCGGGGGATCTTCACCATCGCGGTCATGGTCATCACCATGTCCGCCGGAACCGTCGTCATCATGTGGCTGGGTGAGCTGATCACCGACCGCGGCATCGGCAACGGCATGTCGATCCTCATCTTCACCTCGGTCGCCGCCCAGTTCCCCTCCTCGCTCTGGGGCATCAAGACCACCAAGGGCTGGGCCACCTTCGCCTTCGTGATCGTGATGGGCCTGGCCATGGTCGCCCTGGTGGTTTTCGTCGAGCAGGCGCAGCGCCGGATCCCGGTGCAGTACGCGAAGCGGATGATCGGACGCCGTGCCTACGGCGGCACCTCGACCTACATCCCGCTCAAGGTGAACCAGGCCGGTGTGATCCCGGTCATCTTCGCCAGCTCGCTGCTGTACATCCCCGGACTGATCGTCACCCTCAGCGGGAGCACCGCTCCCTGGGCCGCGTGGGTCACCACAAACCTGACCAAGAGCGACAAACCGCTGTATGCGCTGCTGTACTTCGTGCTGATCGTCTTCTTCGCCTTCTTCTACGTCGCCATCTCCTTCAACCCCGAAGAAGTTGCCGACAACATGAAGAAGTATGGTGGCTTCATCCCGGGTATCCGGGCGGGCCGCCCGACGGCCGAATACCTGAACTACGTGTTGACCAGGATCACCTGGCCGGGCTCGCTGTACCTGGGCCTGATCGCCATGGTTCCGCTGGTCGCCCTCGGGTTGTTCGGCGCTTCACAGAACTTCCCGTTCGGCGGTACGAGCATTCTGATCGTTGTCGGTGTCGGCCTTGAAACTGTCAAGCAGATCGAGAGCCAGCTCCAGCAGCGCAACTACGAAGGGTTCCTCCGCTGATGCGTATTGTCCTCGTCGGGCCGCCCGGGGCCGGGAAGGGTACTCAGGCGACGCTGCTCGCCAAGACCCTGTCCATTCCCCACGTGTCCACCGGTGACCTGTTCCGCGCCAACATCAGCCAGGGCACCGAGCTCGGTCTCGCTGCCAAGGCCATCATGGATTCGGGCAAGCTGGTACCCGACGAGGTGACCATCGGGATGGCCAAGGACCGGCTCGCCGAGCCCGACGCCGCCGATGGGTTCCTGCTGGACGGTTTCCCGCGCAACGTGGCCCAGGCGGTCGCGCTGGACGGGACCCTGGCCGAGTGGGGCATCGCCCTGGACGGCGTGCTGGACCTGGAGGTGCCGGAGGACGAGGTCGTCCGCCGGATCGCCGGGCGCAGGATCTGCCGGCAGAACAGCGCGCACATCTTCCACGTGGAGTACAACCGCCCGGCTGTGGACGGCGTCTGCGACGTCTGCACCGGCGAGCTGTACCAGCGCGGGGACGACGCCGAGGACAAGGTGCGGGTCCGGCTCGAGGTCTACCACACGGAGACCGAGCCGATCATCGCGTACTACCAGAAGCAGGGACTCGTCACCACGATCCCAGCCCTGGGCAAGGTGGACGAGGTTACCCAGCGCGCCATCGAGGCGCTGCGGGAGAACAAGGCCACCGTCGACTCCGAGTGAGTCGTCAGACGTAGCGAACCGGCCGCGGTGCCCGCAAGGGCGTCGCGGCCGGAGCACGTTTCGGTGGGCCGCCGCGTACCGTGGAACGGTCGGCGGCAGGGATCGGTGACCGGAAGTGGCATGGGGAAGGCGAGAGCGCATGGTTGAGATCAAGACTCCCGAGCAGATCAGGAAGATGCGGGAGGCCGGCCTGGTCGTCGCTGAGGCGCTGAAGGCCTGCGAGCAGGCGGTCGCGCCCGGGATCACCACCCGTGAGCTCGACGCCATCGCGGCCGGGGTGATCAGCGACCACGGGGCCAAGTCGAACTTCCTCGGCTACCACGGCTTCACCGGGGTGATCTGCGCCTCGGTCAACGACGAGGTGGTCCACGGCATCCCCGGCGACCGCAAGCTCGAGGACGGGGACATGATCTCCATCGACTGCGGCGCCATCGTCGACGGCTGGCACGGCGACTCGGCCATCACCGTCTTCGTCGGCGAGGGCCACGCCCCCGAGGTGCTGCAGCTCAGCCAGGTGACCGAGGACTCGATGTGGGCCGGCATCGCGGCGATGAAGAAGAACAACCGCCTGGTGGACGTCAGCCGGGCGATCGAGTCCTACATCCGCCGGCAGCCGCTGCCGGCCAAGGGCAAGTACGGGATCATCCAGGACTTCGGCGGCCACGGCATCGGCACCGAGATGCACATGGACCCGCACCTGCTGAACTACGTGGACCGGGCCCGCGGCCGGGGCCCCAAGCTGGTCACCGGGTTCTGCCTGGCGATCGAGCCGATGATCAGCCTGGGCACCCCGAAGACCCACACCCTGGCCGACGAGTGGACCGTCAAGACCAACGACGGCACCTGGGCCTCGCACTGGGAGCACTCCATCGCGGTGACCGAGGAGGGTCCGCTGGTGCTGACCGCCTTCGACTGCGGCCGGGCCAAGCTGGCCGAGCTGGGCATCACCGCTGCCCCGGACCCGCTGGCCTGAGCGGCCGCCCGAGCGCCTGCTTGAGCGTTGGCCGAGCGCCCGCCTGAGCGTCGCCCGAGGCGATTTCGCGATCGCTTGTCCGCTGACGTAGACTGCTGTGTCGGCTCACTCGTAGCTTGCCCCTGCATGCCCCCGCCCGGATACGGCGGGGTGGACTTAGCGGTCCTGCGTGAGGTGCCGATTACGGTAGTCGAACCCCGGAAGGCGATACCCGCAGGACATGGCCAAAAAGCAAGGCGCCATCGAGATCGAGGGCACCGTCATCGAGTCTCTGCCGAACGCCATGTTCAAGGTAGAGCTGCAGAACGGGCACAAAGTCCTCGCCCACATCAGCGGCAAGATGCGTATGCACTACATCCGCATCCTCCCGGACGATCGGGTCGTCGTCGAGCTCAGCCCGTACGACCTGACCCGTGGACGCATCGTCTACCGGTACAAGTAAGCAGTAGATCTCGCACCGCGCTGACACGCGGCGCGCTGGACCCGGAGAACCTGAATCACATGAAGGTCAACCCGAGCGTCAAGAAGATCTGCGACAAGTGCAAGGTGATCCGCCGCCACGGTCGGGTCATGGTGATCTGCGAGAACCTGCGTCACAAGCAGCGTCAGGGCTGATCACTTCCCTTCACGGGTCGTAACTCTTCGCAGGACGCGAAAAACAACATGAAGCGGGATGCCCGATCCGCTCGTTCTCCTCAATAGCAGAGAACGGGTGGACTGCCACCCTCGGTCCGGAGGCCGGGGCTCCATCGACGTGAGTCGAAGGGGAGGCATCGCGCCAGACCTCCGAAGGAAACCAGGAGCCACATTCATGGCACGCCTCGCCGGCGTTGATCTCCCCCGCGAAAAGCGGATCGAGATCGCCCTCACCTACGTGTACGGCATTGGCCGTACCCGCTCGCAGCAGGCTCTGGCCGAGACCGGTGTGAACCCGAACATCCGTGTTCGTGACATCACCGAGGAAGACCTCGTCAAGCTGCGTGAGTTCATCGACGCCAACTACAAGGTAGAGGGTGACCTCCGCCGTGAGGTCGCCGCCGACATCCGCCGCAAGGTCGAGATCGGTTGCTACCAGGGTATTCGTCACCGTCGCGGCCTGCCGGTCCACGGTCAGCGCACCCACACCAACGCGCGTACCCGCAAGGGCCCGCGTCGCGCGATCGCCGGCAAGAAGAAGCCCGGCAAGAAGTAGTCCGCCCCACAAACCGGACTTGAATCCGGCCCGCTGGGCTAGCGGACCGACCACCTCAGTAGGAGAAACAGACTTATGCCCCCCAAGGGTCGTCAGGCTGCAGGCGCGAAGAAGATCCGCCGCAAGGAAAAGAAGAACGTGGCCCACGGCCACGCGCACATCAAGAGCACCTTCAACAACACGATCGTCTCGATCACGGACCCCGCGGGCAACGTCATCGCGTGGGCCTCGTCGGGCCACGTCGGCTTCAAGGGCTCCCGCAAGTCGACTCCGTTCGCCGCGCAGATGGCCGCCGAGGCCGCCGCGCGTCGCGCCCAGGAGCACGGCATGCGCAAGGTCGACGTCTTCGTGAAGGGTCCGGGCTCCGGCCGCGAGACCGCGATCCGCTCCATCCAGGCCACCGGCCTGGAGGTCGGCTCGATCCAGGACGTCACCCCCACCCCGCACAACGGCTGCCGCCCGCCGAAGCGCCGTCGCGTCTGACGCACGGCTGCTTCTGAAGCAGCAGTAGTACTCGGGATACGGCCCTCGTTCACGCGAGGGCCGTATCCTTGCTTTCGTCGGCATCAAATAGTGGGTGCCGAAGATCTATCTGGAGGATTCACCCCATGCTGATCGCTCAGCGTCCGTCGCTGACCGAAGAGGTCGTCGACGAGTTCCGCTCCCGGTTCGTCATCGAGCCGCTGGAGCCGGGCTTCGGCTACACCCTCGGCAACTCGCTCCGCCGCACCCTGCTCTCCTCGATCCCCGGTGCCGCTGTCACCAGCATCCGGGTCGACGGCGTCCTGCACGAGTTCACCACCGTGCCCGGCGTCAAGGAGGACATGACCGACCTGATCCTCAACATCAAGCAGCTGGTCGTCTCCTCGGAGCACGACGAGCCCGTCGTGATGTACCTGCGCAAGCAGGGCCCGGGTCTGGTCACCGCCGCCGACATCGCGCCCCCGGCCGGTGTCGAGGTGCACAACCCCGAGCTGGTCCTGGCCACGCTCAACGGCAAGGGCAAGCTGGAGATGGAGCTGACCGTCGAGCGCGGTCGCGGCTACGTCTCCGCCGTCCAGAACAAGCAGTCGGGCCAGGAGATCGGCCGGATCCCGGTCGACTCGATCTACTCGCCCGTGCTGAAGGTCACCTACAAGGTCGAGGCGACCCGAGTCGAGCAGCGTACCGACTTCGACAAGCTCATCGTCGACGTCGAGACCAAGCCCGCCATGCGTCCCCGTGACGCCATGGCCTCGGCCGGCAAGACCCTGGTGGAGCTGTTCGGTCTCGCCCGCGAGCTGAACATCGACGCCGAGGGCATCGACATGGGCCCGTCGCCGACGGACGCGGCCCTGGCCGCTGATCTCGCCCTGCCGATCGAGGAGCTCGAGCTCACCGTTCGGTCGTACAACTGCCTCAAGCGCGAGGGCATCCACACCGTGGGTGAGCTCGTCGCCCGCTCCGAGGCCGACCTGCTCGACATCCGCAACTTCGGTGCGAAGTCGATCGACGAGGTCAAGGCGAAGCTGGCCGGCATGGGCCTGGCCCTCAAGGACAGCCCGCCCGGATTCGACCCGACCGCCGCCGCCGACGCCTTCGGCGCCGACGACGACGACCCGGGCTTCGCGGAGACCGAGCAGTACTGAGCCTGACGGGTACGGGACCGCTTCGGCGGTCCCGTATTCTTGACAGCTGTGCCACCAAGCCGTGCGGGCAACAGTGCCCGTACGCCCGTCCCGGTACCTGATACGGCCGGGAGCCGGAGATTCAAGGAGACACCATGCCCCGCCCCACAAAGGGTGCCCGCCTCGGTGGCGGCCCGGCCCACGAGCGTCTGCTGCTCGCCGGTCTGTGCCGTGAGCTGTTCCAGTACGGCCGCATCACCACGACCGAGGCCAAGGCCCGTCGGATGCGTCCGCTCGCGGAGAAGCTGATCACCAAGGGCAAGAAGGGTGACATCCACAGCCGCCGTGAGGCCCGCAAGGTCATCACCGACATCGCTGTGCTGCACACCCTGTTCACCGAGATCGCGCCTCGCTACGAGAACCGCCCCGGTGGCTACACCCGCATCACCAAGATCGGCCCCCGTCGTGGCGACAACGCCCCGATGGCCGTCATCGAGCTGGTCGAGGCCCTGACTGTGGCCCAGACCGCTGTCGGCGAGGCCGAGGCCGCGACCAAGCGCTCCGTCAAGGAGACCGAGGCTCCCGCCCCGGTCGTCGAGGACGCCGCTCCGGTCGAGGACGCCGCTGAGGAGCCGAAGGACGCCTGATCGTCCTTCGCTTGCTGTGACAGCTGTGACGGGTCCGTTCTCCCCTCGGGGAGGGCGGGCCCGTTCCCATGTACCCAGGTCTCATGGACCCAGGAGAGTTGATGACTGAGTGTGTGGAGGAGTGGGCGCCCCGCAGGGAGGGTCCGGCCGAGGGGTTCGTCCGGGTGCGGCTCGACCTGTCCTACGACGGGACCGACTTCTCCGGCTGGGCCAAGCAGGCCGGCGGCCGGCGGACGGTCCAGGGCGAGCTGGAGGAGGCGATCCGGGTGGTGCTGCGGCAGCCCGAGGTGTTTCCGCTCACAGTCGCCGGGCGCACCGACGCCGGGGTGCACGCACGCGGCCAGGTCGCCCATGTCGACCTGCCGGAGGAGGTCTGGGCCGGGCACGGGGCCAAGCTGCGCCGCCGTCTGGCCGGCAAGCTGTCGGGGGATCTGCGGGTCTGGCGGGTGGAGCAGGCCCCGCCCGGCTTCGAGGCGCGCTTCTCCGCGATCTGGCGGCGCTACGCCTACCGGGTCTGCGACCACCCGGCCGGGGCCGACCCGCTGCGGCGCTCCCATGTGCTCTGGCACGACCGCCCGTTGGACGTGGCCGCGATGAACGAGGCGGCCGCGCTGGTGCTCGGCGAGCACGACTTCGCGGCGTACTGCAAGAAGCGTGAGGGCGCGACCACGATCAGGTCGCTGCTGGACTTCCGCTGGGAGCGGCAGCCGGGGGACGTGCTGCTCGGGCCGGTCATGCCGGAGCTGGTGATCGGGACGGTCCGGGCCGACGCCTTCTGCCACAACATGGTGCGGGCGCTGGTCGGGTCGATGCTGCTGGTCGGGGGCGGGCTGAAGCCGGTGTCCTTCCCGGCCCAGGTGCTGGCCGGGGGCGTGCGCCACTCCGCGGTCAATGTGGTCCGGCCGTGGGGGCTGACCCTGGAGGAGGTCGGCTACCCGCCGGACGCCGACCTCGCCGCGCGCAGCCGCGAGGCCCGCAACCTGCGGGTGCTGACCCCGGGCTGACGGACGGTCAGGGCGCCGCGGTGGCTGCCTCTGCGCGGGCCCGGGTGGCCAGGTTCTCGAAGGCCATGGCGTTCATGTCCGTCCCCGCGGCCAGCGCGGAGGTGTCGGCGGCCGGCACCGGCTTGCCGGTGGTGTAGCCGGCCACGGTGAAGTAGGCGTACCGGCCGAAGGCGTTGACCGAGAGCCGGCAGGCGACGGCGTGGCAGAAGGCCGGCAGGGCGCCCCCGGCCAGCGGCTGCAGATTGCCGGCCAGCGCCTGCTGCTTGACGGCGGCGGCCTGGGCCGCGCTGTCGAAGACGGCGACGCCGACGGTCACCGCGGTGGTCCCGCTGGTGTAGCTGGCCCGGAACAGCTGCCGGCAGCCGTTCTTGGCGAGTACCGCGGCCAGCGGCGGGGTGGCCGCGGGGGCGCAGGCCGAGGCGCTTGTCAGTGCCTGGGTATAGGAATGTCCGTGGACGGTGACGCTCTTGCCGGGGAAGAGCGTCACCGCGCTCAGCGGTGCGGTGTCCGTGCCCGCGCTGGAGATCAGGGCCACCGGGTCCGGGCCGGCCGGGCTGGGCGCGGGGGCGGGTGTGGTGGGGGTCGCGGCTGACGGCAGCGGCAGCGCGGGAGCGGTCGAAGGAGCCTTCTCGGCCACCGGTTTGACGGAGTGTGAGCCGAGCAGCGCCGTACAGGCGCCGACCAGGCCGATCAGGGCGACCACGGCCACGCCGAGCCAGAGCAGCCGGCGCGGCCGGTCCCGGTCGGTCCGCGGCTCCGCGTCGGCCGGGTCCGGCCGGGGGTCGGGGTCGGCCGGGGTGCCCGGCCTGACCGCGTAGCTCGTCAGCGGCTCCGCGGTCGGCGAACCGGCCTGCTGCGGCTCGGGGACGGGCAGGTTGGGCGCGCCCGGCCGGACCCGGAACTGATGCCGTTTCAGCCGGTCCGAGACCGGGTTGCCCGGACCGTACTTCGTGGGAATGCGTCCCGATCTGTCCGCGTCCCGGCGCGGGAGCGGCTTGGTGGCGTTGTCCCGCGCTGACCCGTTGCTCATGGCGACGCATCCTAGACCCGACCGCGCCGCGGTCGGCAAAAAACCGGTTTGGGCTGCGGAGACGGGCAGCGCAGAATTGCGGCTATGGGACATGTCGAGATTTCGCACCTGGAGTACAACCTGCCGGACGGGCGGGTGCTGTTCGACGACGCGTCCTTCCGGGTGGGGGAGGGCGCGGCAGTCGCCCTGGTCGGCGCCAACGGGGCCGGCAAGACCACACTTCTGAAGATCGTCGCGGGCGATCTGCAACCGCACGGCGGCACCGTGACCATCAGCGGCGGCCTGGGCGTGATGCGCCAGTTCGTCGGCACCACCGGGCGGGTGGCCGAGGCGGACGAGGACAACCAGCACGTGCTCCCGGCCGACGCCTCGGTCCGCGACCTGCTGGTCTCGGTCGCGCCGCCGCGGATCCGCGGCGCTGCCCGCGCGGTGGACGCCTCCGAGCTGGCGATGATGGCGCAGGACGACGAGAAGACGCAGATGGCGTACGCCCAGGCGCTGTCCGACTGGGCCGACGTCGGCGGCTACGAGTACGAGACCACCTGGGACGTCTGCACCACCGCCGCTCTGGGCATGCCGTACGACCGGGCCCAGTTCCGCGGCCTGAACACGCTCTCCGGCGGCGAGCAGAAGCGGCTGGTGCTGGAGGCCCTGCTGCGCGGTCCCGACGAGGTCCTGCTGCTGGACGAGCCGGACAACTACCTGGACGTCCCTGGCAAGCGCTGGCTGGAGGAGGCGATCCGGGCCACCCCCAAGACCGTGCTGTTCGTCTCGCACGACCGGGAGCTGCTGGCCAGCACCGCCGACAAGATCGTCAGTGTGGAGACCGGCGCGGGCAGCAGCGAGGTCTGGGTGCACGGTTCCGGCTTCGGCACCTTCCACGCCGCCCGCGAGGACCGCTTCGCCCGCTTCGACGAGCTGCGCCGCCGCTGGGACGAGAAGCACGCCCAGCTGCGGAAGCTGATGCTGGACATGCGGGACTACGCCGCCCGCAGCCCCGACATGGCCTCGCGGTATGCGGCGTCGGTCACCCGGCTGCGGAAGTTCGAGGAGATCGGCCCGCCGCCGGAGCCGCCGCGGAAGCAGAACATCGCCATGCGGCTGCGCGGCGGCCGCACCGGGGTACGGTCGCTGACCTGCGAGAAGCTGGAGCTGACCGGGCTGATGAAGCCCTTCGACCTGGAGGTCTTCTACGGCGAGCGGGTCGCCGTGCTGGGCTCCAACGGCTCGGGGAAGTCGCACTTCCTGCGGCTGCTGGCGGGCCAGCAGGTCGCGCACACCGGCAGCTGGAAGCTCGGCGCGCGGGTGGTCCCCGGGCACTTCGCGCAGACCCACGCGCACCCCGACCTGTTCGGCCGGACCACCCGGGAGATCCTGGAGTCCGAGCACGCGCTGGACCGCAAGGCGGCGATGAGTGTGCTGCGCCGGTATGAGCTGCATCACCAGGAGGAGCAGCGGTTCCAGGACCTCTCCGGCGGCCAGCAGGCCCGGCTGATGATCCTGCGGCTGGAGCTCTCCGGGGCCACCGCGCTGCTGCTGGACGAACCGACCGACAACCTGGACCTGGACAGCGCCGAGGCCCTGCAGGAGGGCCTGGAGAGCTTTGCCGGAACGGTCGTCGCGGTCACCCACGACCGCTGGTTCGCCCGCAGCTTCGACCGCTTCGTGGTCTTCGGCTCCGACGGTCGGGTCTACGAGGCTCCCGAGCCGGTCTGGGACGAGTCCCGGGTCACCCGGGAGAGATGACCCCGAAACAGGACGTAGACTGGAGAACGGCTTGCGGGATACCGCGGTCCCGATCGGGCGATTTTGACCCGTACGGCTCCGTCCCGGTATCCTGCGAGTTCGTTGTGCGTATTGGCTCGCTCCATCTCACGTGAGAGGTCGGTACGCCGGTCCAACCGGCCGATAAGCAGCGACGCGCCCATCCGATTGCGTCCGGGGAAGTGCGTCTCGGCTGCTTCCGATCGTCCGGGTGGTCCTGTCAGGACACACTCACTGAAAAGCGAAGGCTACGACCGTGCGTACGTACAGCCCCAAGCCCGGCGACGTCCAGCGTCAGTGGCTCATCATCGACGCCCAAGACGTCGTTCTCGGCCGTCTGGCCTCCCAGGCAGCGAACCTCCTCCGGGGCAAGCACAAGCCGGTGTACGCGCCGCATCTTGACATGGGTGACTTCGTCATCATCATCAACGCGGACAAGGTGCACCTCTCCGGGAACAAGAAGACCCAGAAGCTGGCCTACCGCCACTCCGGTTACCCGGGTGGCCTGCGCTCCGTGCGCTACGACGACCTCCTGAGCAAGAACCCGGAGAAGGCCGTCGAGAAGGCCATCAAGGGCATGATCCCGAAGAACACCCTGGGTCGCCAGATGCTCTCGAAGCTGAAGGTCTACTCGGGCGACCAGCACCCGCACGCTGCCCAGCGTCCGGTGCCGTTCGAGATCACCCAGGTCGCGCAGTAATACCGGCCACACCCCGAATCTAGAAGAACGTAGCTGAGGAGAACCGTGGCCGAGACCACTGCCGAGACCCCGCTCGAGGTCGAAGAGACCTTCGACGTCGAGGTCGAGGAGACCGAGTACACCAGCGAGTCCCTCGTGGGCCGCTTCGCCGAGGCCATCCCGGCCGCCGGCCTGGGCCGCCGCAAGGAGGCGATCGCCCGCGTGCGCATCGTCCCCGGCACCGGCGTCTGGAAGATCAACGGCCGCACCCTGGAGGGCTACCTGCCCAACAAGGTGCACCAGCAGATCGTCAACGAGCCGTTCAAGCTCCTTGAGCTCGACGGCCGCTACGACGTCATCGCCCGGATCCACGGCGGCGGCATCTCCGGCCAGGCATACGCCCTGCGCCTCGGTGTCGCCCGCGCGCTGAACGAGGTCGACGTCGACGCGAACCGCCCGGCCCTGAAGAAGGCCGGCTTCCTCACCCGTGACCCGCGCGCCGTCGAGCGCAAGAAGGCCGGTCTGAAGAAGGCTCGCAAGGCGCCGCAGTACAGCAAGCGCTAAGCCTCCCCGCCTAGCTGCCGTGCTGGAGGGATTCAGCGCGGCGCGAAGCTGGACTGTCACGCCCCGGGAGCACACCATGTGCTCCCGGGGCGTGCTGCGTTCTATGGACTTTGACTGGCAATGAGCCGCGGAGGAACAGCAGTGGGACGACTCTTTGGCACGGACGGCGTACGGGGGCTGGCGAACGCCGACCTCACCGCGGAACTGGCGCTGGGCCTTTCGGTCGCCGCCGCACACGTCCTGGGGGACGCCGGCGCGTTCGCCGGGCACCGCCCGGTCGCGGTGGTCGGCCGCGACCCGCGGGCCTCGGGCGAGTTCCTGGAGGCGGCGGTCATCGCCGGCCTGGCCAGCTCGGGCGTGGACGTGCTGAAGGTCGGCGTGCTGCCGACACCGGCCGTGGCGTATCTGACCGACCTGCTGAACGCCGACCTCGGCGTGATGCTCTCGGCCAGCCACAACGCGATGCCCGACAACGGCATCAAGTTCCTGGCGCGCGGCGGGCACAAGCTCGACGACGAGGTCGAGGACGCCATCGAGGCCGAGTACGAGCGCTTCGAGGGCCATGAGTGGAACCGCCCCACCGGCGCGGCGGTGGGCAGGGTGCGGACTCATGCCGAGGGCTTCGAGCAGTACCTGGCCCACCTGCTGTCGGTGCTGCCGAACCGGCTGGACGGGCTCAAGGTCGTCATCGACGGGGCGCACGGCGCGGCGGCGAAGGTCTCCCCCGAGGTGTTCCGGCGGGCCGGGGCGGAGGTCGTGCACACCATCGGCGACGACCCCACCGGCCTCAACATCAACGACGGCATCGGCTCCACGCACCTCGCTCCGCTGCGGGCGGCGGTGGTCGAGCACGGGGCGGATCTGGGGATCGCGCACGACGGCGACGCGGACCGCTGCCTGGCGGTGGACGCGGCGGGCAATGAGATCGACGGCGACCAGATCCTCGCGGTGCTGGCCTGCGCGATGCGGGAGGCCGGGACGCTGGGCAAGAACACCGTGGTCGGCACGGTGATGTCCAACCTCGGCTTCAAGCTGGCGATGGAGCAGGAGGGGATCGAGCTGGTGCAGACCGCGGTCGGGGACCGCTATGTACTGGAGTCGATGAAGCAGCACGGGTACAACCTCGGCGGTGAGCAGTCCGGCCATGTGATCTTCCTGGACCACGCGACGACGGGTGACGGCACGCTGACCGGGCTGATGCTGGCGGCGCGGCTGGCGGCGACGAAGCAGTCGGTCGCGGATCTGGCCGGAGTGATGACGCGGCTTCCGCAGGTCCTGATCAACGTCAAGGGCGTGGACAAGTCGCGGGCCGCGACGGACGAGGGCCTGTTGCTGGCTGTCGCCGAGGCGGAGGCGGAACTCGGCTCCACGGGGCGGGTGCTGCTTCGCTCGTCGGGGACTGAGGCGTTGGTGCGGGTGATGGTGGAGGCGGCGGACGGCCCGCAGGCGCAGGTTGTCGCTGAGCGGTTGGCTGGGGTTGTGCGGGAACGTCTGGGCTGAGTTCAGCTACCTGTTCGCGCAGTTCCCCGCGCCCCTGAGGTGCTGCAGCTGACCCAGTTGCAGACCCCCAGGGGCGCGGGGAACTGCGCGAACAACCATGCACACGCGGTCACAACTTCCGCAGGCGGACCCGTTGCACCTTGTGGTCGGCGCCCTTGCGGAGGATGAGGCTGGCGCGGCCCCGGGTCGGGGCCACGTTTTCCAGGAGGTTGGGGCGGTTGATGCTGCGCCAGACCTGACGGCCGTAGTCCATCGCCTCCTCCTCCGGGACCTCGGTGAAGCGGCGGAAGTAGGACGACGGATCCTGGAACGCGGTCTGCCGCAGCTTGCGGAACCGGTCCAGGTACCAGCGCTCGATGTCGTCGGCCCGGGCGTCCACATAGATCGAGAAGTCGAAGAAGTCCGCCACGGCGACCCTGGTCCGGCCGTCCAGGCCGGGCAGCGCGGGCTGGAGCACATTGAGGCCCTCGACGATCAGGATGTCGGGGCGGTGCACGGTGTTCTTCTCGCCCTCGACGATGTCGTAGACCAGGTGCGAGTAGACCGGTGCGCTCACCTCCGCCCGGCCGGACTTCACCGCGGCGACGAAGCGGGTCAGCGCCCTGCGGTCGTAGGACTCGGGGAAGCCCTTGCGGGCCATCAGGCCGCGCCGGCGCAGCTCCGCGTTGGGGAGCAGGAAGCCGTCGGTGGTGACCAGTTCCACCCGGGGGTGCTCCGGCCAGCGGGCCAGCATCGCCTGCAGCAGCCGCGCGGTCGTGGACTTGCCGACCGCGACACTGCCGGCCACCCCGATCACGAACGGGGTCCCCTGCTGGGTGTGGGTGTGCTCGTTGCTGTCCAGGAAGGCGTTCAGCGAGCCGCGCAGTTGCGTGGTGGCGGTGACATAGAGGTTGAGCAGGCGGGACAGCGGCAGATAGACGTCCTGGACCTCCTGCAGGTCGATGACGTCGCCGAGGCCTCGTAGGCCTTCCAGCTCGTCGGCGCTCAGCGGCAGGGGCGTGCGCTGGTGCAGCGCGCTCCACTCCGCTCGGTCGAGATCGACGAAGGGGGACGCGTCAGCGCGGCGTTGGGCTTCCAGCGTGGTCGGCACCTGTCCATTCTCCGGGCGTGGGGCCCGGTGGTGCGCGTCAGCGGGCTGTCAGCGGCGAGAGATTCATCTCAGCCGTCTGTCAGTGGGGTGGAGCACAGTCGTCACCGAGGAAGACGGCGAGCGAACGGGGGAGACCCGGAATGACCTACGCGTTCCAGGCCGAGGGCCTGGTCAAGACCTTCAAGGAGGCCAAGGTGCCGGACGGGGTGGACCTGGTGGCCCGCACTGGAACGGTGCTGGGCGTGCTGGGGCCGAACGGGGCGCCTACCAGCGGCGCGGCTGGACCCGGACCGGCCTAGAACTCGTCGAAGGCCGGGACGGCCATGGGCACCACTCCGAGCGAGGTGATGATCTCGTCGCGCGGGGTGGTCCTGCCGCGTTCGTAGGCCGTGGCGTAGGCCTCCTCGCCGAGGGCCTCGGTGGCCGCGGCGCCGACCAGAAGGACGTCGGGGGAGGACAGGTCGGGCATGCCGCGCTGGGTGTGGGCGGCGCCCAGCAGCTCCGCCGCCCTGGCCGGATCGCCCTGGCGCAGGGCCAGGTCGGCCCAGCCCTGCAGGCAGTGGGCGACCACCGGGCCGTCGTACGCGGTCGCCGCTGCCTCCAGCGCCAGCCGGTGGTAGCCGGTGGCGACCTCGTAGGTGCCGCAGGCCGCCTCGATGTAGCCGCGCGCGCTCAGCAGCAGGGCCTGGACCTGCGGCAGGCCTCCGGAGCGGAGCTTGACGTGGTCGGCCGCCGTGGTGAGCACCGCCCGCCCCTCCTCCGCCCGGCCGGCCCTGCGGTAGGCCTCGGCGAGGGTGCTGTGGGTGGCGATCACCACCGTCCAGGTGCCCTCCCTGAGCGCCGTCGCGGCCTCCTGCTCCAGCTCGGCGATCGACTCCTCGGTGATGGTCAGCCCCATCGTCCTGAGCGTCAGCAGCCTGGCCCGGTAGTCGTCGGAGTCGGCGCTGATGCCGAGCTGCCGCTCGTACTCGATGGCCAGCTCCCAGAGCCGGACCGCCTCCGCGATGTCACCGCGCCACTGCGCGAAGTCGGCCAGGCCGGCCGCGCAGAAGGACTGGCCCCACAGGTCGCCGATGCCGCGGAACCGTTCGCCGGCGTCGATCAGATAGACCTCGGCCTCGTCCGCCCGGCCGCTGTTCTGCAGCGAGTAGCCCATGAACATCCGGGCGATGGCGCGGACCCATTCGACCGGTGAGTCGAACATGCGCTCGGCTAGGGTCCCGATCCGCCAGTCCTTCTGCTCGAACATGGAGGACATGATGTCCAGCATCGGCAGCAGCGGATGCGCGGTGGGATCGTCCAGCTGCTCCCGCAGCTCGATCGCGCTGCGCATCAGGCTCAGCGTCGACGGCAGGTTCCAGGTGGTGTCCAGGCTGTACAGGGCGGTGATGCCCCGGGCCACCGCCCTGGCCAGCAGCGGGACCTCGGCGTCCGGCAGGTCCAGGGCCTGGTGCACCAGCGGCAGGTTCTCGCCGCGCTCGCCGCGCCGCCACAGGTACCAGCCGAGGGCCGCGACCAGCCGCTGGGCGGTGACCGCGTCCCGCTGCTCGACCGACCAGCGCAGCGCCGAGATCAGGTTCTCGTGGTCGGCCTTGAACCGGGCCAGCCAGACCACCTGGCCGAAGCGGTAGAGCCAGGGCTCGCCCTCCTCGGCCAGCGTCAGGAAGTACCGGGCATGGGCGTCGCGGGTGGCCGCGGTCGCGCCGGTGTCGTCCAGCTTCTCGGTGGCGTAGACCCTGATCGTCTCCAGCAGCCGGTGCCGGCCCGAGGGGGTGCGCACCACCAGCGACTTGTCGACCAGCGAGGCGAGGGCGTCCATCACCTCGTCGGAGGACAGCTCCTCGTTGGCGCAGACCTGTTCCACGGTCTCCAGCTCGGCGCCGCCCGCGAACACCGACATCCGGGCCAGCAGTGAGCGCTCCGGCTTCTCCAGCAGGTCCCAGCTCCAGTCGACCACCGCGCGCAGGGTCCGCTGGCGCGGCAGCGCGGCCCGGCTGCCGCCGGTCAGCAGATGGAAGCGGCGGGCCAGCCGCTGGTCGATCTGCTCCGGGGTGAGGCTGCGCATCCGGGCGGCGGCCAGCTCGATCGCCAGCGGCTGGCCGTCCAGGGCCCGGCAGATCCGCAGCACGGCGGGCAGGTCGGCGGGGGAGGGGCGGTAGCCGGGGCGGACGGCGGCGGCCCGGTCGGCGAACAGCCGTACCGCCGGGAAGGCGAAGGCCTGATCCACCGTCAGGGTGCGGTCCAGCTGCGGTTCGACCGGGAAGCCGAGCGGCGGCACCGGGTGCAGCTGCTCGCCGTTGATGCCGAGCGGTTCCCGGCTGGTGGCCAGGATCCGCAGCCCCGGACAGCCGGCCAGCAGCCGGGCGGAGAGGACGGCGGCGGCCTCGATCAGGTGCTCGCAGTTGTCGAGCACCAGCAGCAGCGGCCGGCCGCCGAGGGCGGACACGATCCGCTCGGTGGCCTCGGCCACCAGCTGCGGCTTGGCGGCGATGTTGGTGCGCTGGGCCACCGCCGACTCGCGCAGCTGGAGCGCGGCCAGCACGGTGGACGGCAGGTCGGCCGGGTCGGTGAGCGGGGCCAGCTCGACCAGCCGCACCTGGACCGACTCGGTCTGCCCGGCCGCCTCCAGGGCCAGCCGGGTCTTCCCGGTGCCGCCCGGGCCGATCAGGGTGACCAGCCGGGCGGCGCGGAGCGCGGCGTGCACGGCGGCGAGGTCGGGTTCACGGCCGAGGAAGCTGGTGAGCGGGGCGGGCAGCGGCGGCGCCTCGGCAGGCACCGAGGCAGGCACGGAGGCAGGCGTAGAAGCGGGTGCCGCGGCAGGCGCTGCGGCCGGGGCCGGCTTGTCGGCGGGCGCCTCCGTGGTGAGGACGGCCAGATGGGCGTCCCGGAGCAGCGTCGAGGGGTCGGCGCCCAGCTCCTCGGCCAGCAGGGCGCGGCCCTGCTCATAGACGGCGAGGGCCTCCGCGGTCCGCCCGGCCCGGTGCAGGGCCTGCATCAGCAGCGCGCGCGGTCGGTCCCGGAGCGGGGCCTCGGCCGTGAGCGCATGCAGCTCGCCGAGCAGTTCGGCGCCCTCACCTGCGGCGATCCGGTGCTCCAGCAGATCCTCGCGGGCGTGGGCGCACAGCGCGTCCAGCCGGGCGGCGGCCTCGGGCAGACCGGGCACGTCCGCGAGGGCGGGGCCGCGCCACAGCGCCAGCGCCTCGGTGAGCTGCTCCCGGCTCGGCCGGGGCCGGTCCAGCAACCGGGTGAAGCGGTGGACGTCCACCTGGTCGGGGTCCAGGGCCAGCCGGTAGCCGGTCGGGGTCGCCGCCACCAGCTCGCGCCCGACGCCGGCCCGCAGCCGGGAGACCAGGGCCTGCAGGGCGTTGGCGGGATTGCCGGGGCGGTCGCCGTTCGGCCACAGGGTCTCGGCCAGGCTGCTCGCGGACACCGGCCGGTCCGCGTCCAGGGCGAGTGCGGCGAGGAGCAGGCGCAGCCGCGCGCCACCGAGGTCGACGGGCGTCCCGTCGGCGTCGGTGACCTGGAGGGGGCCGAGCAGTTGTATCCGCACGGGCCCATTCTCCAGGGAAAGCAGTCGGGCTGGTGCACGATGATGAACGCGGTCCCGGGTGGGGCTCGACGAGGGAGTGGATGAATGATCATCGGGATCGGCACCGACGTGGCGGACATCGGCCGGTTCGAGGTGTCGCTGCGGCGGACGCCCACGCTGGCCGCGCGGCTGTTCACGCCGGCCGAGATGCTCCTGCCGAGCGGCGAGCCGCGCGGCACGGCCTCGCTGGCGGCACGCTTCGCGGCGAAGGAGGCGCTGGCCAAGGCGCTGGGCGCGCCGGTCGGACTGGTCTGGACCGATGCCGAGGTGCGGACCGAGCCGTCCGGACGTCCGGTGCTGGCGGTGCGCGGCACGGTGGCCGCCTGCGCGGCGGAGCTGGGTGTGCGGACGTGGCACCTCTCGCTGAGCCATGACGCGGGCGTAGCGTCGGCCATGGTGATCGCCGAGGGCTGAGGAGAGTCGTCATGCGGAATGCGCACACGGTGGAGCAGGTGCGGGCGGCCGAGGCCGAGCAGGGCGAGGCGCTGCGCAGCGGGGTGCTGATGCAACGGGCCGCCACCGGGCTTGCGGTGACCTGCGCCGGGCTGCTGTCGGAACGGCCCGGCCGGGTCTACGGCAGCCGGGTGGTGGTGCTGGCGGGCAGCGGGGACAACGGGGGTGACGCCCTGTTCGCCGCGGCCCGGCTGGCCGGGCGCGGGGCCCGGGTGAGCGCGGTGCTGCTCAGCCCGGAACGGGTGCACGAGGCCGGGCTGACGGCCTTTCAGGCCGCCGGGGGTCTGCTGACCGGGGATCAGCCGGACGGCTGCGCCGAGATCGAGCGGGCGGATCTGGTGCTGGACGGCATCGTCGGCATCGGCGGCCGGGGCGGGCTGCGCGCCGAGGCGCTGCCGTACGTCCGGGCGGCCGAGCGGGCCGGGGTCCGGGTGGTCGCGGTGGACCTGCCCAGCGGGGTGGACGCGGACACCGGCGAGGTGGCCGGGGAGGCCGTGCGCGCGGCGGTGACGGTGACCTTCGGCACCCACAAGCCGGGGCAGCTGGTCGACCCGGGTGCGGAGTACGCGGGGGTGCTGCGGCTGGTGCCGATCGGGACCAGCACGCCGCCCGCCGCGGTGCAGGCGCTGCAGCACGCCGATGTGGCGGTGCTGCTGCCGCGTCCCTCCGGCGAGAGCGACAAGTACCGGCGCGGGGTGGTCGGCATCGCGGCCGGCTCGGCCCGCTACCCCGGCGCCGCGGTGCTGGCGGTCTCCTCGGCACTGCACGGCGGCGCGGGCGCGGTCCGCTACGTCGGCTCAGCGGCCGAAGAGGTGGTCCGGGCGCATCCGGAAGTGCTGGTGTCCGAGCGGGGCCTGAAGCAGGCCGGACGGGTCCAGGCCTGGGTGGTCGGCCCCGGCCTGTCCGAGGGCGAGGACGCGCGGCGGACCCTGGACGAGGCCCTGGACGCCGGCGTCCCGCTGCTGGTGGATGCCGACGGGCTGCGGCTGCTGGCCCGGCGCGGGCCGGCGCCCCGGGCCGACCTGCTGCTGACCCCGCACGCGGGCGAGGCGGTGGCGCTGCTGGCCGGGGCGGGCGTGCAGGCCACCCGGGAGCAGGTCGAGGCGGCCCGGCTGCGGTACGCCCGGCAGCTGGCCGAGCTGTACGGCTGCACCGTGCTGCTCAAGGGCTCGACCACGCTGGTGGCCGGACCCGACCCGGCCGCGGCGGTGCGGGTGAACCGGACCGGGACGCCCTGGCTGGCCACCGCGGGCAGCGGCGACGTGCTGTCCGGGCTGGCCGGATCGCTGCTGGCGGCAGGCCTCGCCCCGCTGGACGCGGGCTCGGTGGCGGCCTATCTGCACGGGCTCGCCGGACGGACCGCGAGCGGGGCCGCCGCCGGCGCTCCGATCACCGCGTCGGAGGTCGCGGCGGCGCTTCCGGCGGCGTGGCGCGATGTGGCCGGGGCCCGCTGAACCGTACTGTCCGTTCGGTTGAGCGACAGCTGAGAATCTGCTGGGACGTGTGCAACCGCGGGGCTTGACCACGGCCTCTCATAGGTAAGAGTGCTGATGGAACGGACAGAGGGTGAGGGCCAGTTGAAACTGACCAAGCGGACCGGGGCGCTGCTTGCCGGGGCCGGGATCGTCGCGACGGCGTGTGTCGGGGCGACCGACGCGCAGGCCGCCGCGCCGCAGAAGTTCGTGATGCAGCGGGCTGTGGTGCAGCAGGCCGTGTCACAGCAGGCCGCCGCGCCGAAGGCCGTGGCGGCGACGGCCGCGGTGGCGAAGGCCGCGGTGGCGAAGGCCGCCGGGCCCAACGCCGCCGGGCTCTGCCCGACCAACCTGGGCCGGATCGCCTGCGTCGACCTGACCCACCAGCGGATGTGGATCCAGGTCGGCAAGAAGGTGGTCTTCGGCCCGGTGCAGGTCCGCACCGGCCGCCGCGGCTACGCCACCAGGACCGGCCTCTGGCACATCTACAGCCGTCAGATCAACCACTGGTCCACGCTCTACAACGTGGCCATGCCCTACAGCGAGTTCTTCTCCGGCGGCGAGGCGCTGCACGGCCTCAATGAGCCGATGTCCACCCCGCCGGGCTCGCACGGCTGCGTCAACATGAACACCTGGGACGCCAAGAAGGCCTGGAGCATCCTCAAGCTGCACGACCCGGTCAAGATCTTCGGGCGCAAGCCCGGCACCTGATCGGCCGCGCTCGCCGGGCAGCCCCCTCGGTCTGGGAGAATCACCGGCAATGGAAACTGCGATGCGTGCCGAAGCCGTGATCGACCTGGCCGCGCTGCGAGGGAACATCCGTGCCCTCCGCGCCCGTACCGGGTCGGCCGCGGTCATGTCCGTGGTCAAGGCCGACGCCTACGGCCACGGCATGGTGCCCTGCGCCCTGGCGGCCCTCGACGCCGGGGCGACCTGGCTCGGCACCGCCACGCCCGAGGAGGCGCTGGGGCTGCGCGCGGCCGGGATCACCCCGGCCCTGGCCCGGGTGCTCTGCTGGCTGTGGACGCCCGCCGGGCCCTGGGAGCAGGCCGTCACCGCCGAGCTGGACATCTCGGTCAGCGGCGAGTGGGCGCTGCGGCACGTCCTGGACGCGGTCCGGGCCACAGGGCGTCCGGCCAGGATCCACCTCAAGGCGGACACCGGCCTGGGCCGCAACGGCGCCCAGCCGCACGACTGGCCCGCGCTGGTGGCCGCCGCCCGCGCGGCCGAGGCCGAGGGGCTGCTCACCGTGGCCGGGGTGTGGTCCCACTTCGCCTGCGCCGACGAGCCGGGCCACCCCGCCAACGCCGCCCAGCTCGCGGCCTTCCACGAGGCCCTGGCCGTCGCCGACGCGGCCGGCCTGCGGCCCGAGGTGCGGCACCTCGCCAACTCCCCGGCCACCCTGCTGATGCCGGAGACCCACTTCGACCTGGTCCGGGCCGGGCTGGCCCAGTACGGGCTCTCCCCGGTGCCCGAGGTCGGCGGGCCCGAGGACTTCGGGCTGCGCCCGGTGATGACCCTTCAGGCCCGGCTGGCCCAGGTGAAGCGGGTGCCGGCCGGACACGGCGTCAGCTACGGCCACAGCTACACCACCCAGGGCGAGACCACGCTGGCGCTGGTCCCGATCGGTTACGCCGACGGCGTCCCCCGGCACGCCAGCGGCACCGGGCCGCTGTGGATCGGCGGCAAGTGGCACACCATCGCCGGACGGGTCGCCATGGACCAGTTCGTGGTGGACCTGGGCGGCGACCTGGCCGAGGTCGGCGACCTGGCCGTGCTGTTCGGCCCGGGCGACCGCGGTGAGCCCACCGCCGAGGACTGGGCCCGCGCGACCGGGACGATCTCCTACGAGATTGTCACCAGGATCGGGGCAAGAGTCCCTCGCCGGTACACGGGGGCCGGGACGGACGTCAGGGGGAGCGGATGAGCGGCGAGGAGAGCATCTCCGCCGTCGCCGGAGCGGCAGCGGCCGAGGCCGGCCGACAGGTGGCGGCGGCAGCGGGGTCCGTGGTGGGCGACGTGGCGGCCGGGCGCTGGCGCCGGGCCGGCCTGGTCGGGTTGACCGTCGGCGTGGTCGCCGCGGGCGCCGCGGCCGGGGTCGCCGTGGAGCGGCTCGCCCTCGGCCGGGACATGCGCCGCCGGGCCGGCATCGAGGTGGACGCGGCCACCCCCTTCGGCTCGCTGCGCGGCCGCCCGCAGACCGTCGCCGCACCCGACGGCACCGAGCTGTACGTGGAGCTGGACGGCGGCGGCTGGCCCGGCCCGGGCGCCGAGGCACCCATGGTGACCAGCAACGACGCCGCCAACGGCAGTGCTACGGCTGCGAACGGCGCCGGTGCTGCCAACGGGACGGGCGGGCGCAAGGGCTGGCTCGGCCGGTTCCGGCCCGCGGGCGGGGTCCAGGCGACCGGCGGCGGCCCGCTCGGCGGCGTCCTGTCGGGCGTCGGCAGCTGGCTCGGGATGGCCCCCACCCCGCCGCTGACCGTGGTCTTCTGCCACGGCTACTGCCTCAACCAGGACTCCTGGCACTTCCAGCGGGCGGCCTTCCGGGAGGGCCTGCGGCTGGTCTTCTGGGACCAGCGCAGCCACGGCCGCTCCGAGCGCAGCCGCAGCCACCTGGCCGGGCAGCCCGCCGCGATCGACCAGCTCGGCGGCGACCTCAAGGCCGTGATCGACGCGGTCGCCCCGACCGGGCCGCTGGTCCTGATCGGCCACTCCATGGGCGGCATGACCGTGATGGCCCTCGCCGAGCAGCACCCCGAGCTGTTCGCCGACCGGGTGGCCGCCGTCGCCCTGATCAGCACCACCTCCGGCGGCTGGTCCGGGGTCACCCTCGGCCTGCCCGGCTACGGGGCCAAGGTGCTGCACCGGCTCGCCCCCGGCGTGCTCAAGGCCCTGGGCCGGCAGCGCGACCTGGTGGAACGCAGCCGCCGCCTCGGCAGCGACCTGACCTCGGTGCTCTACCGCAAGTTCTCCTTCGGCACCGAGGACGTGGACCCGGCGGTCGAGCGCTTCGCCCAGCGGATGCTGGAGGCCACCCCGATCGACGTGGTCGCCGAGTTCTTCCCCGCCTTCGACCTGCACGAGAAGAAGGCCGCGCTGGCCGCCTTCCGCGGCATACCCACCCTGGTCCTGGCCGGCACCCGCGACCTGCTCACCCCGGCCGCCCACAGCGAGGCCATCGCCGCCGAGCTGCCGGACGCCGAGCTGGTGATCGTCCAGGACGCCGGCCACCTGGTCCTGCTGGAGCGGCCCGACCTGGTCAACACCCAGCTGGCGCTGCTGCTGGAACAGGCCGCGCGGCGCACCGGCGCGCCGCTGCCGCAGGCCGTCCGCGATCTGGCACTGGGCCTGCCGGAGGCCGGCGTCGCACCGCCGGCTCTGATCTGACGCTCTGAATCTGAAGCTCTGAGAAGCAAGCAGCACCGGAACCAGGAAAGGCAGCCGCAGGACCATGGGCAACACCACCACCGCCACCGTTCCCGACCCCGCAGCCATGCAGGACCTCGGCCGCAGCCTGGCCGGGCTGCTGCGCCCGGGCGACCTGGTGCTGCTCTCCGGCGAGCTGGGCGCGGGCAAGACCACCCTCACCCGGGGCCTCGGTGAGGGCCTCGGCGTCCGCGGCGCGGTCACCTCGCCGACCTTTGTCATCGCCCGGGTGCACCCCTCGCTGACCGGCGGCCCGGCCCTGGTCCACGTCGACGCCTACCGCCTCGGCGGCGGCCTCGACCAGATGGAGGACCTGGACCTGGACGTGGCGCTGTCCGACTCGGTGGTGGTGGTGGAGTGGGGCGAGGGCAAGGTCGAGGAGCTGGCCGACTCCCGGCTGGAGGTACGCATCGCCCGCGCCCTCGGCGGGGACGACCTGTCGATCGAGGACGGCCCGGACGAGCGGCTGGTCACCCTCACCGGCCTGGGCGACCGCTGGTCAGCCGTCGACTGGTCCCGCCTCTGAGGAGGACGGGGAGGGAGGGGCCGCCGAGAGAGTTGGTCGGCACCGGTTGTTATTCCGACGCGCTGTCGGGAAGATGTTCCTCACAGGAACGCGCTGCGCGGCGGAGCCACGGGAGGCGACATGTCCGACACGACCACCCACCCAGGGGAACGGTCCGTCAGCGTGGCCGCGCTGCTCGCCGCCACCCGCTCGGCCACCGCGCTGAGCACCCCGCCGAGCGGGCCCGAGACCGCCGAGCCGCAGCGGGAGGCCGCGGAGCAGCCGTCATCCGGGCATCAGCGCCGGGCCGCAGCGGCCTGACTCAGGCGACGACGACGACCTTCGTCCCGTTCGGGGCGAAGTCGAACAGGGCCTGGCCGTCGCCCAGGGTCTCCCTGATGCCGCCGGTCTTCTTGTTGGGGTCCGGCGTCGGGGTGGTGCCGTCCACGGCCGAGCTGAAGCCGATCACCGTCGAACCGTGCTGCGCGAAGAGCACGCCGTTCTTGACGTTGACCCCGTCCGAGCCCTGGTACGGGGTGGCCGTGGTCCGGTAGACGCTGTAGTTGCCCACCAGCGGGTCGACCGTGCTCGGCTGCACCGTGAAGGTGCGGTCGACGGCCGGCTTGGCGGGGTCGACCAGCCAGACCCGGTTCGCCCCCAGCGAGTAGACGATCCGCTTGCCGGTGCCCGAGTGCGCCGGGACCGCGACCGGCTTGGGCGAGGCGCTGGGACGGCCGGACGGGCCCGCCGTGGCGGTCGGCGACGCTCCCGGCTTGCCGCCGCCGGCCACCGGGGTCTCGTGCGCGGAGCTCTTCGCCTGCAGCGCCAGCAGCGTGACAAGCGCGAGCGCCAACCCCGTCAACCCGGTGACGACGGTGCCGGAACCGATCCTTGCCACGACTCTCCCCATGTGCCGGAAACTCTTACAAAAGCCCAGCTTCTCATCCTCACCCCGGTATCCGTCTAACCTGGTGGGGTGCTTCTGCTTGCGTTCGACACCGCGACCCCCGCCGTCACCGCCGCCGTCCACGACACCGGGAGCGGAGCGACCCTCGCCGCCGCCGACCAGGTCGACGGCCGCCGCCACGGTGAGCTGCTGCTTCCCACCATCGACCGGGTGCTGCGCGCCGCCGGGGTGGGCAAGGAGCAGCTGGGCGCGATCGTCGTCGGAACGGGTCCCGGCCCCTACACCGGGCTGCGGGTGGGTCTGGTCACCGCCGCCGCGCTCGGCCATGCGCTCGGCATCCCGGTGCACGGGGCCTGCACCCTGGACGGGATCGCCCACGCGGCTCGTGCGGCCGGGCTGACGGGCGCCTTCACCGCCGCCACCGACGCGCGCCGCAAGGAGGTCTACTGGGCCTCCTACGACGCCGAGGGCGCCAGGGTGGAGGGACCGGCCGTGGACCGCCCGGCCGACCTCGCCGAGCGCCTCGGGGCCGTCCCCGCGGTGGGCGCGGGCGCGGAGCTGTACCCGGAGGTGTTCGGCCGCCTCGTCCCCGGCATGCCCGCGCACCAGTCGGCCGCCGCGCTGGCGGCGTACGCCGCCGGCGAGCTGGCGGCGGGCCGCCCGCTGCCGGCGCCCACGCCGCTGTACCTGCGCCGCCCGGACGCCGAGGTGCCCAAGAACTACAAGACGGTCCTGCCGGCATGACCGCGACGACCCCGCAGACGACCACGCTGCGGGAGATGCGCTGGTGGGACATCGCCCCGGTGCTCCAGCTCGAACGCGAGCTGTTCCCCGAGGACGCCTGGTCCACCGGCATGTTCTGGTCCGAGCTCGCCGACACCCGGCACCCCCGGGCCACCCGCTGGTACACCGTCGCCGAGGACGCCGCGGGCACCATCGTCGGCTACGCGGGCCTGATGGCGGTGGCCGGCAGCGGGGACGTGCAGACCATCGCGGTGGCGCAGCCGCACTGGGGCACCGGCCTCGGCGCCCGGCTGCTGACCGTGCTGATCGAGCAGGCCGCCGCGGCCGGCTGCGAGGAGCTGCTGCTGGAGGTGCGGGTGGACAACCCGCGCGCCCAGCGGCTCTACGAGCGCTTCGGCTTCGCGTCGATCGGCATCCGCCGCAACTACTACCAGCCCTCCGGGGTCGACGCCCTGGTCATGCGGCTGGACGACCTCACCCTCCCCACCCCCTCGCCGACCCCCTCGGCGAAGAACGACGTAGGAGCACTGAGCCACGATGGCTGACGAACCGCTGGTCCTCGGCATCGAGACCTCCTGCGACGAGACCGGCGTCGGGATCGTCCGGGGCACCACCCTGCTCGCCGACGCCGTCGCCACCAGCGTGGAGGAGCACAGCCGGTTCGGCGGGGTGGTGCCCGAGATCGCCAGCCGGGCGCACCTGGAGGCGATGGTCCCGACCGTGCAGCGGGCCCTGGACGAGGCCGGGATCAAGGCCAGCGACCTGGACGGCATCGCCGTCACCGCGGGCCCGGGTCTGGCCGGGGCGCTGCTGGTCGGCGTCTCCGCCGCCAAGGCCTACGCCTACGCCCTCGGCAAGCCGCTCTACGGGGTGAACCACCTGGCCTCGCACATCTGCGTGGACCAGCTGGAGCACGGCCGGCTGCCCGAGCCGACGATGGCGCTGCTGGTCTCCGGCGGGCACTCCTCGCTGCTGCTCACCTCCGACATCACCAGCGACGTCCGCTCGCTCGGCGCGACCATCGACGACGCGGCGGGGGAGGCCTTCGACAAGGTGGCCCGGGTACTCGGCCTGGGCTTCCCCGGCGGCCCGGTGATCGACCGCTACGCCGCCGAGGGCGACCCCGAGGCGATCACGTTCCCGCGCGGGCTCAGCGGGCCGCGCGACGCGGCCTACGACTTCTCCTTCTCCGGCCTGAAGACGGCGGTGGCCCGCTGGATCGAGGCCAAGCGGCGCGCGGGCGAGGAGGTCCCGGTCCGGGACGTGGCCGCGTCCTTCCAGGAGGCCGTCACCGACATTCTTACCCGGAAGGCGGTCCGCGCCTGCAAGGACCACGGGGTGGACCATCTGATGATCGGCGGCGGGGTCGCCGCCAACTCGCGGCTGCGGGCCATGGCGCTGGAGCGCTGCGAGCGGGCCGGGATCGAGCTGCGGGTGCCCCGGATGAAGCTGTGCACGGACAACGGGGCCATGGTGGCGGCCCTGGGCTCGGAGATGGTCTGGCGCAACCGCACCCCGTCCTCGTTCGACCTCTCAGCCGACTCGTCACTGCCTGTCACCGAGACTCACGTCCCCGCCACCCACGACGAGCTGCACCGGCTCTCTGAATAATCCTTACCTGACTACCGACTGGGAACTGCCTGGGAGCCGATAGCGTCCTGCTGTGCAGACAACGGGGCTGGTCGGACGCAGGGAGCACAGCACGGTGATGCGGAACAGCAGGGCCCTCGCACTGGCGGCGGGGGCTCTCTCCCTGACGGCACTGGCCACCGGCTGCAGCGGTGGCGGTGGTGACTCCGCGTCGACACCTGCGCCGTCGGTGAGCCCGCTGTCGAGCGCCGGGACGGTCGCCCCCTCGGCCGGCGCGCCCTCCTCCGACTCGGCCGCGGTCTCCGCCGCGCTGTGGAAGAAGTGGGGCCTCAAACCGCTGCTGCCGACCCCGGCCCCGCCCGCCGACCGCCCGGTCAAGCTGACGAAGACCGGGAAGGTGCCGGTCCTCGACAGCATCCCGACCACGCAGAAGGTCGTCTTCATCACCCTGGACGACGGCGCGGAGAAGGACCCCAGGTTCGTCCAGATGATGCGGGACCTGAAGATCCCTTTCACGATGTTCCTGATGAACGACACCATCAAGAACGACTACGGCTACTTCAAGCCGTTGCAGGCCCTGGGCAACAGCATCCAGAACCACACCCTGCACCACCCGGCGATGAACACCATCTCCGAGGCCCGGCAGAAGGAGGAGGTCTGCGGCGACCAGAAGATCCTCACCACCCAGTACGGCACCGCGCCGTTCCTGTTCCGCCCCCCGTACGGCGCCGGCGCCCACACCGACAGCCTCAACACCGCGGTCCAGGCCTGCGGTCCGCGGGCCATCGTCTACTGGAAGGAGACCATGCAGATCACCGGTTTCCAGTACCAGACGGCGGTGCACAAGCTGCACGACGGCGACATCATCCTGGCCCACTTCCGCGGCCCGTCCGAGCTCAAGGGCGAGAGCATGACCAAGATGTTCGCCAACATGGTCAAGCGGATCGAGGAGCAGGGCTTCACCGTCGCCCGCCTGGACGACTACATCCAGCGGCCGTAGCTCGGCCGTGGTCCAGCTGCCGCTCAGTCAGCGGGCTGCCCCAGCAGCATCATCGGGGCGCCGGCGACCCGGGTCAGGAAGACCGTGCAGGAGTGCGGGCCCTGCGGCTTGAGCCTGCGGCGGAGGTCCTCCGGCTCCACCGCCGAGCCCCGCTTCTTGATGACGACGGTGCCGACACCGCGTTCGCGGAGCAGCGCCTTGAGCTTCTTCAGCCCGAACGGAAGCACATCGCTGATGGCGTACGCCGTCGCGAACGGGGTCGCTCGCAGGGTGTCGGCGGTCAGGTAGGCGATGGTCGGGTCGATCAGCGTCGCGTCCAGTTCCCGGGCCACCTCGGCGACCAGATGGGCCCGGATCACCGCGCCGTCCGGCTCGTAGAGGTAGCTGAGGACCGGCCCCGGCTCGGGGTCGGGGAGCCGGCCGCCGGCGAGGGTCGCGCCGGAGGGGAGCAGGGTGGCGCGATGGGGCTGCTCCACGGCCGGGTCGGTGCCGAACCAGAGCACCGCCTCCTTGACGTCCCCGCCGTCGGAGACCCACTCGGCCTCCGCGCCCTCGGGAACGGCGGTGTGCGGGATGCCCGGGGCCACCTTGAGCGCCGCGAACGGCGCCTGCCGGGCGGCGGCGACCGCCCAGCTCAGCGGCGGCGAATACGACTCAGGATCGAAGATCCTGCCGCGGCCCCCGCGCCGGGCCGGGTCCACGAAGACCGCGTCGTACCCGTCCAGGGCCACCTCGGCGACGTCGCCGCAGCGCTGCTCGATCAGTCCGTCCAGGCCCAGCGCCGCCGCGTTGGCCTCGGCGACGGCGCAGGTCAGCGGATCCCGGTCGACGGCGAGGACCTGGATGCCGGCCCGGGCCAGCGCGACCGCGTCGCCGCCCACGCCCGAGCAGAGGTCGGCCAGCCGGGCCACGCCCAGGCTCTTGAACCGCTGCGCGCGCCACTCGGCGACACTCTTTCGGGTGGCTTGTTCCACCCCGTCCGGGGTGAAGTACATCCGCCCCGCGTCGGCCGCGCCGAACTTGGCCACCGCCCGCTGCCGCAGCCGGGCCTGGCCGATCGCGGCCGACACCAGTTCCGCCGGGTGCGAACGCCGCAGCCTGGTCGCCACCGCCAGCTCCTGCCCCGGGGCGTGGTCGCGCAGCTGTGCCAGCAGGGTCTGGCCCTCGTCGGTGAGCAGGGCCAGGAACGATTCGGTCTCCACCCGGACATCATCCCGTAAGCGCGTCGTTGGCACTCTGGTTGACTGAGTGCTAACGGCGGCCTAGTGTCGTCGTTGGCACTCTCCTTGTGAGAGCGCTAACCCCGCGAAGGGGCGATTCCGGCACCGCGACGACGGTTTCGCACCACACTCTTCGCGACCCAAGACATGAATCACCCCGTGATCTCCGAAGGGGGAGGTCGGAACGTGACGACCACCAGCTCCAAGGTTGCCATCAAGCCGCTCGAGGACCGCATTGTGGTCCAGCCGCTCGAAGCCGAGAAGACCACGGCTTCTGGCCTGGTCATTCCGGACACGGCGAAGGAGAAGCCCCAGGAGGGCGTTGTCCTGGCCGTTGGCCCGGGTCGCTTCGAGGACGGCCAGCGCCTGCCGCTCGACGTCGCCGTCGGCGACATCGTGCTGTACAGCAAGTACGGCGGCACCGAGGTCAAGTACAACGGCGAGGAGTACCTCGTCCTCTCGGCCCGCGACGTTCTCGCGATCGTCGAGAAGTAGTAGTCGAGAAGTACCACCTGGCTGTTTTGCAGCCACGACGCTGACCGCAGAGTCGTGACCCCGCCCGGGCCCCCAGTCTTCACTGAGTGAGACCGGGTGCCCGGGCTCGGTTGTTTGAGAGGGAAACCCTAAGCATGGCGAAGATCCTGAAGTTCGACGAGGACGCCCGCCGCTCGCTCGAGCGTGGCGTCAACAAGCTGGCCGACACCGTGAAGGTGACGCTCGGCCCCAAGGGCCGCAACGTCGTCATCGACAAGAAGTTCGGCGCTCCCACCATCACCAACGACGGTGTCACCATCGCCCGTGAGGTGGAGCTCGACGACCCGTACGAGAACCTTGGCGCGCAGCTGGTCAAGGAGGTCGCCACCAAGACCAACGACATCGCGGGTGACGGCACCACCACCGCCACCGTGCTGGCCCAGGCCCTGGTCAACGAGGGTCTGCGCAACGTCGCCGCCGGCGCCGGTCCGTCCGGGCTGAAGAAGGGCATCGACGCCGCCGTCAAGGCCGTGTCGGACCACCTGCTCTCGATCGCCCGTGAGATCGACGGCAAGGAGGACATCGCTGCCGTCGCCGGTCTGTCCGCCCAGGACCAGCAGGTCGGCGACCTGATCGCCGAGGCGATGGACAAGGTCGGCAAGGACGGTGTCATCACCGTCGAGGAGTCCAACACCTTCGGCCTCGAGCTCGAGTTCACCGAGGGCATGCAGTTCGACAAGGGCTACCTGTCGCCCTACATGGTCACCGACCAGGAGCGGATGGAGGCGGTCCTGGAGGACCCCTACATCCTGATCCACCAGGGCAAGATCTCCTCGATCCAGGACCTGCTCCCGCTGCTGGAGAAGATCCTCCAGGGCGGCGCCAGCAAGCCCCTGCTGATCATCGCCGAGGACGTCGACGGCGAGGCGCTGTCGACCCTGGTCGTCAACAAGATCCGCGGCACCTTCAACGCCGTCGCGGTGAAGGCCCCCGGCTTCGGCGACCGCCGCAAGGCCATGCTCGGCGACCTGGCCACCCTCACCGGTGCCACGGTCATCGCCGAGGAGGTCGGCCTCAAGCTCGACCAGGCCGGTCTGGAGCTGCTGGGCACCGCCCGCCGGGTCACCGTCTCCAAGGACAACACCACCGTCGTCGACGGCGCCGGTGACTCCTCCGAGGTGGCCGGCCGGGTCGCGCAGATCAAGGCCGAGATCGAGAACACCGACTCGGACTGGGACCGCGAGAAGCTGCAGGAGCGCCTGGCCAAGCTGGCCGGCGGGGTCTGCGTGATCAAGGTCGGCGCTGCCACCGAGGTCGAGCTCAAGGAGAAGAAGCACCGTCTCGAGGACGCCATCTCGGCGACCCGCGCGGCGGTCGAGGAGGGCATCGTCGCCGGCGGCGGCGCCTCCCTCGTGCACGCCCAGAAGGTGCTCGACGGCAGCCTCGGCCTGGTCGGCGACGAGGCGACCGGTGTCGCCGTCGTCCGCCGCGCGCTGGTCGAGCCGCTGCGCTGGATCGCCCAGAACGCGGGCCTCGAGGGCTACGTCATCACCAGCAAGGTGTCGGAGCTCGAAGAGGGCCAGGGCTACAACGCCGCGACCGGCGAGTACGGCGACCTGCTCAAGGCCGGCGTCATCGACCCGGTCAAGGTCACCCGCTCGGCGCTGCAGAACGCCGCGTCGATCGCTTCGCTGTTGCTCACGACCGAGACCCTGGTCGTCGAGAAGCCGGCCGAGGAAGAGGCTGCGGCCGGCCACGGTGGCCACGGGCACAGCCACTAGTCGCTGACGCCTGGTAGGGGCGCGAGGAGCTGTGCTGCTTGGTGCACGTGAGTGCATGGTTGGCAGCGCAGTTCCTCGCGCCCCTTGGCGTTTGCCTACTGAACCCTTTTGAGGGCGCGGGCGCGCTGGTGGGCGCCGAGGGTCTCGATCGGGACCAGCAGCGGCAGCAGGTCGGGCTCCAGGGTCAGCGCGCGGAAGACGATGCCGCTGGTCACGCCGTGGTCCGGACGGGAGAGCACGGTGATCGCATCGCCCGCGCTGATCTCGCCCGGGGTGATCACCCGCAGATGGGCGCCGGGGAGCGCGCGCTGGGTGAAGTGCTTGATCCAGCGGGCCTGGTCCAGCCAGCCGGCGAAGGTCCGGCAGGGGATCCTGGTCGCGCAGACCTCCAGCACCAGCTGCCCGCCGACCTGCCAGCGCTCGCCGATCAGCGCGTCGGTGGTGTCGATCCCGAGCGTGGTCAGGTTCTCGCCGAAGACGCCGTTGGGCAGCGCGCGGCCGAGCTCCCGCTCCCAGACGTCCAGCTCCTCGCGGCTGTAGGCGTACACCGCCTGGTCGTCGCCGCCGTGGTTCCGCTGGTCGCAGACCTCGTCGCCGACCAGCGCGCTGCCGCTGCCGCCGCTGCCGCGCGGCCCCGGGGCGGTGACCCTGACCGGGCCAGGAACCGGGCGCTTGTCGATCGCGGTGGCGCCGACATCGCTGTGGCCGGTGGCGCGGCTCCGGCCGACGTTCAGTGACAGCAGATTCCCCATGCCGTTCAGCGTAGAGCGCGGCGGTCCCGCGCACACATAAGTAGGCTCTGGCCCGTAATCGGTGGTGACGATTAGTGACAGCGTGCCAAGATTGGGCATGATTGACGTCAACTCGCTTGTGGCAATGGTCTTTTCCGGGTTGTCTGCGCTGGTCGTGGAGGATGTGGCGGACGAAGTCGAGGTGATCCGGGTCGTGGCGCGGACGCGGGGCGGTCCGGTGCCGTGTCCGGCCTGCGGGACGTTGACCTCGAAGGTGCACGGCTTCCACGGCCGGACCCTGATGGACGTGCCGGTGGACGGGCGGCGGGTTGTCGTCTCGGTGCGGCTGCGGCGTCTGGTCTGTCCGGTTCTGGGATGCCCGCGGCAGACATTCCGCGAGCAGGTGCCCGGCCTCGTGGAGCGCTACCAGCGCCGCACCCACCGCCTTGACAGACAACTCGGCTCTGTGGTCAAGGAGTTAGCGGGCCGGGCGGGTTCCCGCCTCTCCCGCTCCCTGGCCTTCGCCGTCTCCCGTTCGACGGCCCTGCGCAAGCTCATGCGCCTGCCGATCGCTCCACTGCGCGTGCCGCGGGTGATCGGCATCGACGACTTCGCACTCAAACGCCGCCACCGCTACGCGACGATCACTCCGCCGTGGGTTCCGGCGAACTGAGGGGTTCTCAGCGGGAACCCGAGGGTCTGTTGGTGTGCTGGTCGTTGGTGGACCCGTGGGTTCGGGAGGAAGCTGAGGAGTCGGTTTCCGCGGAGGACTCCAGGATCTGGCGGGCTGCGGTGGCATAGCGGATCGCGGTCATCTCGGCGATGCCGAAGACCTCGGCGAGGTGGAGCGGGTCGGGGCCGTGGGTCAGGGCTTCTTCGAGTTGGCGGTCGATGCGGAGTCGTTCAAGGGTGGCGACCTGGTGGCGGAGGGGGTTGGTGAGCCAGAGCCGGCCGACCGGCTCGGTCCCCAGGGCGGTTCGCCGGTTGATCAGCAGGTGGGGGTTGGCGGTGTTCGGCCATCGCTGTCGGCGGCAGTCGAGCCAGTCGGTGATTGCTTGGCGCGTGGGATCGTCCAGGGGGCGGGCGCGTCCGGCGAGGACGAGTGTGCGCTGGCCGAGGTCGATGTCCTCGAGGCGGAGTTCGGCGATGGTCTTGGACCGGGCGGCGTGGATGGCGGCCAGCAGGATCACGACCCTGGCGGTGGGGGTGGTCGCGGCGGCTACCGCCTGATGGATCTGGCCGGCCTCGAGGGGGAGGATCACTGCGTAACTGCGGCGTCCACGGCGGATCCGGACGGTGGGATCGCGGAAGATGGTCCCGGTCGCTTTGCAGTGCCGGAACAGCGACCGCAGCGAACTGAGTGTGTGGTGGAGTTCGCTGCCCTGGCGCGCTTCGGCGACGGCTCGCAGCTCTTCGCGGGTGACTTCCCGCAGGTGGTCGTGGTCATTCGACCATGCCAGGAGCACGGGTGCGACGCTGCTGAGGTAGTGCCAGACGGTGCTCTGGCCCCGCGGTCTGCTGCGCGGTCCGCCGTCGAGAAGGGTGCGTGCCCAGTCCTCGGCATCGTGGCGGATCCCGGGGGCGACGCCCTGGAGTTTGCGGTCCAGCCATCGGGCGACGGTGGGCTTGTCGTCCTGGAACAGGCCGAGCCGGTTCAGGACTTCGATGGTGCGTCCGGTATTCAGTCCGCGTTCCCGCAGGGCCGGGAGCAACTCGCAGTAGCGCACGGTGTCTCCGGCGGTGAAGCCCGACAGGGCGATGACCAGTGCGCGGTCCACGTCGCGGGCCCTCTCTGACAGTCTCGACTGAGACGTCCGGTTCGTCCGGGTTAGTCTGGATGGGCGAGACAGGAGATTCCCGGCATGGCTTCCAATACCACCACCTCACGCACAGCCCCCGAGCCCGACCCGGCCCCGCGGCCGAAGCGGCGCACGTTCACGGCGGAATACAAGCTGCGGATCGTCGCTGAGTACGATGCCGCCCCCAGCGGGGAGAAGGGCGCGGTCCTGCGCCGCGAGCGGTTGTACCACTCGCACATCATCGAGTGGCGGGCCGCGCGAGACGCCGGAGCGATGGCCACGCTCGCCGACCGGCGGACCTCGCCCGCACGCCCCAAGAGGCCCGCCGAAGCAGCCGAGGCCGAGCGGCTGCGCAAGAGGCTGGCCGTCGTGGAACGGGAGCTGGCGCAGAAGGACGCCGCCCTGGAGCTGCTGGGAAAAGCTTCCGCACTCTTGGAACTGCTCTCCAAGAGTGCGGGCTGAAAGCCGAGGCCGAGCAGGTCGCCGACGAGCTCTTCCAGTCGCTGGAGCGGGAGTTGAACACCACTGCGGCCTGCCGGCTGACCGGTCGCTCACGGGCCACGCACTACCGTCGGCTCAACCCGCCCCCGCCGCGCGAGCGCGCTCCGCGCCCCTCGCCGCCCTCAGCTCTGGCTCCGGCGGAGCGCGCGCGGATCCTGGCACTGATGAACAGCCCGGCCTATGCCGAACTGGCACCTGCCCAGATCTGGGCGCGCGAACTGGACGAGGGCCGCTACTACTGCTCAGTGCGCACGATGTACCGGATCCTGGAGGCCCAGGGCCAGACCGGCGAGCGCCGCCGCCAGGCCACCCACGCCGCCAAGTCCATCCCCGAACTCGTGGCCACCGCCCCCTCGCAGGTCTTCAGTTGGGACATCACCAAACTGGCCGGACCAGACAAGGGCATCTGGTACCACGCCTACGTCATCATCGACATCTTCAGCCGCTACGTCGTCGGCTACACCGTGGAGATGGCCGAATCGGCCGAGCGCGCCGAGGAGTTGATCAGCGAGACCGTCGAACGCAACGGCATCGCCCCCGAGCACCTGCACGCGGACCGCGGCACCTCGATGACCAGCAAGAAAGTCTCGCAGTTGCTCATCGATCTGGGCGTGACGCGCTCGCACTCGCGCCCCAAGGTCTCGAATGACAACCCGTACAGCGAAAGCCAGTTCAAAACCACGAAGTACATGGCCGACTACCCGGCGCGGTTCGACTCCCTGAACCACGCACGCGAGTGGTTCGACTCATTCATTGCCTATTACAACCATGAGCATCGCCATTCGGGCATCGGGCTGCACACGCCTGCGTCCGTGCACTTCGGCACCGCCGGCCAAGTCCAGGACCAGCGCGCCGTCACGCTCAACGAGGCATACGCCCGCCACCCCGAACGCTTCGCCCGCCGCCCCCGCCCGCCCAAGATCCCCGATCAGGCGTGGATCAACGACCCCGCCAAACGCAGAGAACCCGAATCAGCACAACAGAGCGCATAACCGTACGAACGTCTCATTTGACTTGACACGTTCCGGGGCGGTCCAGTGCGTCCAGCCCCGGGCCTCGCCGAACTCCCTCGCGAAATGGCGTGCCTTGACGAGCCAGGGGTTGTCCAGGTCCTGGTCACGGCGTCGATCGAAGCGTCGGTAGTCCCGGGGCGCGTCGAGCAACGACATCTGGATCCATGGGGACGGTGAGCGTGCGGGTTCCGGTGCGTGCCGCGCGGGACGGCGGCCCGCCCTGCCCAGCAGGGGGCCGGGCTGGCGGATGCGATGCATCCTGGCCAGGAACAGCTGCTGGTGCTGGAGCTGTGCGAGGTAGGGCGCGAGAACGACGACATCTCCGTTGGTCCTGGCCTCCAGGCTCGCCTGCAGCCAGCACAGCCGGCAGTAGCCCTTCTTGGTGGGCACCGACCGGTGGCAGGCCGAGCACTGGCCCACCTCGTGGAGGCCGGCGAAGGTGAAGCAGGCCCGGCAGGAGTATCCGGGCAACTGCCCCCAGGAGAAGCAGGCCTTGCAGGAGGACGCCGGTTTGTCCGTTCGCGGTGGTGTCATCGTCTTGTTGCCCGTCACATCGGAGGAAGAGAGCGGCCGTCACGACGCCGGGGCACCACGCTCGGCGCCGTCCCGCCGGAAGCCACCGCCGCCTGCTGCCCGTCGCCGTGTCCTGGCCGGGACACCTTCTCGGGCTCGGGGACCAGGAGGTCGGTGATCTCGCAGCCTAGGACCACACAGATGACGTCGATATCGTCGAGCTTGAGGGAGACCGGCTGACCGGACCACAGACCCGACATCTTCCCCGCTGAGATCACCAGGCCGTGCTCGGCCAGGCTCCGCTGCAGGTCGGAAGCCTTCCAGACGCCATGGTTCGCCGCCGTCAGCCGCAGGTTCCACTTCATCGGACCAGACTTCCCAGCCGCCGTGCGGCCCGTTCGTTGCCGGCCATCCAGGCGTCCTCGACCCGGGTGCGGTGCACGTGGACGTAGCGCATCGTCGTGGCGATCCACGAATGCCCCAGTACTTCCTGGATCGAGATCAGGTCCAGGCCGTTGAGATACAACTCGGACGCGCAGAAGTGCCGCAGCACATGTGGCGTCAACTTGTCTGTCCAGGCGGGAAGATGGGCTGCCGCCGCGTCGGCGAGCCCGGACCTCAGGGCGTCGTCGCCGACCCGTCGCGGTGAGCCGTCCACGCTCTTGCGTTCGGAGGGGAAGAGCGGGACTCCGGGCCGGGTGTGGTCACCCCCGAACTGGGCCCATACGTCCTGGATGAACCACTGCAGGGTCCGCCCGGCGTCGTTGATCAACGGCACCATGCGCTCACGCGGGCCCGAACCCCGCGAGCCCTTGCCATAGCGGACGTGTAGTTTCCCGAACCGGCCCAGGTCCCACTTGATGTCACCCAGATCCAGACGGCAGGCTTCGTTGACCCGCAGCCCGACCTCGGCCATAAGCCTGGCAGCCGCGTAGTTCCGGGCCGTCGGGCCGAACTTGCGGCACGTCGCCAACTCCCCGCCCCAGCCCGTGAATAGCGCGGCGACCTCGGCGGTGTTCGGTGGGATCCGGAGCTGGGCGTCCTTGCTCCCGCGAGGCCGGTTCATCTCATCGATCGGGCACTCCAGGACCCGGCCGGTCATCTGGTGGATCTCGATCTTGTGCCGCAGTTCTAGGAACGCGAAGTACGTGGTCAGAGCCTGGGACCGCGCCAGGCGGGTGCCGCTGGGCGACCCTCGCAGGACCTGGCCGAAGTAGGAGTCCGCATGCTTCGGCTCCATGTCCCACAACGGCTGCCCGAACCAGGTCCGCATTTGCTCCAGATTCCCGACGTCGCCGCGGATGGTGCTGTCCGCCAGGCCCGCCGACGCCCGCGCGAGCACGAAGCCGGCCAGCACGTCCGTCTCGAATCGCTCCAGTTCACCCGCCGAGACAGGTGCCCGGAACTCGCGCAGATCCCTCACGACCGCCAGCGAAGCCAACCCGAGCCTCCTCGCCTTCGACCAGACCGCAGATCGGTCAGACAAGATGAGAACGCTTCAGGAATCCCGAAGTTACGTCACCGTCCAGCAAGCCACCCGAAGGAGGAAGAACGCCCTGACCACAGGGGCAATCACCCACCCGACCGCAGGGGAGCTCACGGGATGTGCCACATCATCGACGCCGAGACCGGCGAGCGCATCGATGTCCTGCCCGACCGCAGTGCGGACACGCTGGCGAAGTGGCTGCGCGAGCACCCCGGAGCCGCGTATGTGTGCCGCGACGGATCCGGCTCCTACGGGGAGGCAATCCGCCGATCCCTGCCGGAAGCAGTGCAGGTCAGTGACCGATGGCATCTATGGCACGTGCGCCGTGAGGCGCTGATTGATCGAGTGGAGGTGGGAGACCTTCGCCGCTGTCCTGTCGCAGCAGGGCGGTGAAGCTGGGGGCAGCCTGACCCGGGAGGTGCCGGGGAGGGTGGCAAGCGGCCCTGACGAAGCCGGGACGTGTCAGCACTGCCAGATGGTGCGGGTCCGGCGAGCGAGACGGAGAGGTATACGAGAGGAACCGGTGTTCGAAGCCTCCTAAGGTGACATCAGCTCGAACCTGGCGGATCTGGGCTGGTTGCGGTGCGTGCTCGCCGGTGCCAAGGCGGGCAACTTCCCGGCGGTTTCTGCCAGAGCGCCGGGGAGGCCACGGTGAAGTGCTGCGGGGTAGCCGTGGCGATGCCGCGGGGGTATAGCCGGGTGCCTACTCCGACGATCGATCAATCAGTGAACACGGGAACCTCCCCGGCTCTGCCCGGGTTCCGCGCGGCCAGCGCGGGAACCGGGCTGGGTCCACCGTCGGCCGACCGGGCCGGGGAGGGGCGGAGCCGCCGTAGTACTCCGAGCCGGGGAGAGCCCGGCGCATGGGGAAGGGCGGCAGCGAGATTGCAAGGGAGGAACTGCAATGTCCGAAGACACCGGGGTGGATGCCCTGGTCGCGTGGCCCTCGGTGCTGGTTGCCGAGGCGCGGGTACGGAAGATGCAGACCAAGCTGCACCGTTGGGCGGTAGCCGATCACGGCTTCCGGTTCGACGATGTGTTCAACTTCGTCTGTGACCCGGCCGTCCTGGTGATGGCGTTTGAGCGGGTCGCGGGCAACACCGGAGCCCGGACAGCAGGCGTGGACGGCGTTCGCGCCGCCGACGTCCTGGCGTCCGGAGTGACAGCGCACCTGAACCACATCCGCGACCAGCTCCGGGCCGGGGCCTTCCAGCCCCTGCCGGTGCGCGAACGGATGATCCCCAAGGCGGGCGGGAAACTGCGCCGGCTGGGGATCCCGACCGTTGCGGACCGGGTGGTGCAGGCTGCGTTGAAGCTGGTCCTGGAGCCCGTGTTCGAGGCGGATTTTCGTCCGTACTCCTACGGGTTCCGGCCCAACCGGCGTGCACACGACGCGATCGCCGAGATCCACCTGTTCGGCTCTCAGGGATACCGCTGGGTGCTGGACGCGGACATCGAGGCGTGCTTCGACCGCATCGACCACACGGCCCTGATGGGCCGTGTCCGGGCGCGGGTGAAGGACAAGCGGGTGCTCGCGCTGGTGAAGGCGTTCCTCAAAGCCGGGATCATGACCGAGCTCGGCGAGCGGAACGAGACCGATTCGGGAACCCCGCAAGGCGGGATCCTCTCGCCGCTGCTGGCCAACATCGCACTGTCCGTGCTCGACGACTTTGCCGCCGAGCAGTGGACCAGCATGATGGGCAGTCGGCGCGATCGCGAGCGGCAACGGCGGCGGGGCCTGCCGACCTGGCGACTGGTCCGCTATGCGGACGACTTCGTCGTCATGGTCCACGGCACCCGCGAGCACGCCGAGGCGCTTCGCGAGCATGTGAGCGAGGTCCTGGCCCCGATGGGCCTGGTGCTGTCAGAGGCCAAGACCCAGGTGGTGCACCTTGCGGACGGGTTCGACTTCCTCGGCTTCCGAATCGTCTGGATGCGGAAACGCGGAACGGACAAGTGGCACGTCTACACGTTCATCGCCGACAAACCGGTCGCGTCGCTGAAACGGAAGATCAAGGCACTGACCCAGAAGTTGTCGCATCTCGATTACAAGATCACGCTGATCCGGATCAACCAGATCCTGCGCGGCTGGGCCAACTACTTCAGGCACGCGGTCGCCAAGCACACCCTGCAGACCCTGCACACCTTCGTCTGGTGGCGCATCGTCCGCTGGGTGATGCACCGGCACCGCATGACGTGGACGGCCATCCGGCGATGGCTCCGCGGCCCCAACGGGCGGTGGAAGCCCATCGAAATGGACGGGATCCAACTGTTCGACCTCGGCAGAGTACCGATCACTCGGTATCGCTACCGAGGCACGAACGGCATCCCCAGCCCTTGGCCGGACGCTCTGGGCAGCCCGTTTCCAACGGATGATCTCGTGGAGAGCCCGGTGCGGTGAGAGCCGCACGCCGGGTTCGGAGGGCGGGTCGGGGAAACCCACCGGGAGTAATCCCGGCAGGGCGCCCCGGCCCGACCCATCAACCTGTGTGGCAGAGCCCTGTCCGAGGTCCGCGCCCACGCCGCGTGCTGGGCGACCGCGAATCCGGCCCGCCCCGCCGGGGTCCGCGAGCAGACCACCCTCCAGCGCTGGCGGCACGTCCACGACCTGCTCGGCAAAGGCGTCGGCCTGCTCGAATGCGCCCGCCGCCTGGACGTGGCACTGAACACCGTCAAGCGGTACGCCCGCATGACGGAGCCCGCCCCCCAGCGCCGGGTGCCGCAGTACCGGACCACGCTGGTCGACCCCTACCGCGACCACCTGCGCGAACGCCGCGCCACCGACCCAGCCGTCCCCGCCACGCAACTCCTGCGCGAGATCAAGGAAATGGGCTACACCGGCAGCGCGAACCTGCTGGTGCGGTACCTCACCCAGGGCCGCGCCGAGGGCGACCGGCCCACCATCACCCCCAACCGCCTGGCCCGACTCCTCCTGACCCGCCCCGACAACCTGCGCGACAAGGACACCGAACTACTGCGAAACCTCACCACGTCCTGCCCAGAGATGACCGAACTCACCCGACTTGCAGGCGAGTTCGCCCAACTCCTGACACCCATAGAGGGAAACGACGCGAAACTCACCACCTGGATCAGCCAGGTCCGCGCCGCTGACCTGCCCCACCTGCATTCCTTCGCCAACGGCCTCGAACTCGACCGAGCCGCCGTCGACGCCGGCCTCACTCTCCCGTACCACAACGGCCGCACCGAGGGCGTCAACACCAGCACCAAGAAGATCATGAGGCAGATGCACGGCCGCGCCGCCTTCCCCCTCCTCCGCCAACGGATCCTGCTCCAGTCATAGCCACGGAGGGCCACCACCGATTACGGGCCAGAGCCCATAAGTAGACAGACCGATTATGGGCCTGAGCCCAAGCGCGGCTTATGCTGGAGCGGTGATAGAGGCCCGCCATCTCCGAGTGCTCCGCGCCGTCTCCCGTACCGGCTCCTTCTCCGCCGCCGCGCGGGAGCTGGGCTACACCCAGCCCGCGGTGAGCCAGCAGATGAAGGCGCTGGAGAAGTCCGTCGGCACCCCGCTGGTGGTCCGGGTCGGCCGCGGGGTGCAGCTCAGCGAGGCCGGCGAGGTGCTGGTACGGCACGCCACGGGGATCCTGGCCGGGCTGACCGCGGCCGAGGAGGAACTGGCCGCGATCGCCGGGCTGCGGGCCGGCCGGGTACGGCTGGTGTCCTTCCCGACGGCCAGCTCCACCCTGGTCCCGCCCGCCGTGGCGGCGGTCCGGCGCAGCAGCCCCGGCATCCGGGTGTCGCTGACCGAGGCCGAGCCGCCGGAGTCGCTGGCGATGCTGCGCGGCGGCGACTGCGAGGTGGCGCTCGCCTTCCGCTACCCGGACCAGGGGCTGGCCGGCGCGGAGCGCCTCCGTGCCGGGGCGGTGACGGGCGAGGGGCTGGCCCTGCACTTCCCGGCCGGGGATCTGACCGGGCTGCGGCGGCAGGCCCGGGCGGACGCGGTGGTGGAGGCCTCGGCCTCGGCCGCCGCTTGCGACTGGTCCGACCTGGTGGTCCGGCCGCTGCTGCGGGACCGGCTGGTCGGCGTGGTCGCGGCCGGGCATCCGCTGGCCGGGCGCGGCGACGAGCACCCGGTGCGGCTGGCCGAGCTGGCCGAGGAGCAGTGGATCGCGGGCTGCCCGCAGTGCCGGGGGCATCTGGTGGACATGTGCGCCGAGGCCGGTTTCGCGCCCCGGATCGACTTCGCCACCGACGACTACCCGGCGGTGCTGGGGCTGGTCGCGGCGGGTCTGGGCGTGGCCGTACTGCCGGAACTGGCGCTGGCGTCGGTCCGGCCGAGCGGCGTGTCGGTGGTGCCGCTGGCCTCCGGGGTGTTCCGCGAGATCGTCGCGCTGACCCTGCCCGACCTGGCCCAGGTGCCGGCCGTGGAGCTGATGCTGGACCGGTTGTCGGCAGGCCGCTGAGCCGGGGCCGCGCTGAGGCCCGGCTGATGCCCGCGGGCCGGGTGAGGGCGCTGCAGAATCGTTTCTTCACCCGGCCTGCGGGGCGGCTCAGTAGCCGCTGATCAGGGCCTCGTCGTCGGCGTCGGCCGGCTCGGCGACGTCGAGTGGGCGGTGCCGGGACCGGCCGAGCAGCTCCTCGCGCTCGTCCTCGGTCAGGCCGCCCCAGACGCCGTACGGCTCGCGGACGGCCAGGGCGTGGGTCGCGCACTCGGTCCGCACCGGGCAGCGGGTGCAGACCTCCTTGGCGGACTGCTCGCGGGAGCTGCGGGCTGCCCCGCGCTCTCCTTCGGGGTGGAAGAACAGGGAACTGTCGACGCCGCGGCAGGCGGCCGAGAGCTGCCAGTCCCAGAGGTCTGCGTTGGGGCCAGGGAGGCGGGAGAAGTCTGCCATTGCTCATTCCCTCGGTGTTGTCGGCACTCTGGTGAAAATATGACTCATGTAGATCTAATCGGACAAGAGGCCATCCGCGTTGCATATGCTCATTAAGATTCTGAAAATCTAACAAACCGGGCAAACCGTCCGGTTGGCGCGCCTGTGCGCCGGAGTGCGCCCAACAGGGGATGATCCGTAGTGGGTCGGCCACATACAGTGGTGGGACGGCTGCCACCCCGTAACTCATTCGGGTGACGGTCGTTGGGAGTGCGGAGGCGGTGAACGGCCCGGGCGTCGGGGAAGACGCCGGTGGCCGAGGCCGTGTCGAATGACGATTCGTACCTGCTCGTACCAGCCAGGAGGCTCAACGTGACGCGGATCAGCTACGGAGGACGGTCATGACATCCGTTCTCGTCTGTGACGATTCACCGCTCGCCCGGGAGGCGCTCCGCCGTGCGGTCGCCACCGTGCCCGGCGTGGACCGGGTGACCACGGCGACCAACGGCGAGGAGGTGCTCCGCCGCTGGGTGGCCGACCGGTCCGACCTGGTCCTCATGGACGTGCGGATGCCCGGCCTCGGCGGGGTCGAGACCGTGCGCCGGCTGCTGTCCGCCGATCCGGGGGCCCGGATCATCATGCTCACCGTCGCCGAGGACCTCGACGGCGTGGCGCTCGCGGTGGCCGCCGGCGCCCGCGGCTACCTGCACAAGGACGCCTCGCGGGCCGAACTGCGGGCCACGGTCACCCAGGCCCTGGCCGACCCGACCTGGCGGCTCGCCCCGCGCCGGCTGCGCTGCGCCGAGATGGGCGCCGCGCCCACCCTCACCGCCCGGGAGATCCAGGTGCTGGAGGGCATGAGCCACGGCCGCAGCAACGCCGAGATCGGCCGCGAGCTGTTCCTCTCCGAGGACACCGTGAAGACCCACGCCCGCCGGCTCTTCAAGAAGCTCGGAGCCTCCGACCGCGCGCACGCCGTCGCGCTGGGTTTCCGCTGGGGCCTGGTCCGCTGACGGACGCGAGCCTGTGCGAAACACAGCCCCCGCCCGATGGGCGGGGGTGGTCTGTTTCCGGTTTCCCCGCCGAGGACGCACCATGGAAGGCATGGGATCCTCGGGGGAGTGCGGGCGGACGGCGGAAGGGGGCGACGGTGGCGCATAACGTTCCTGTGCACAAGTCGGGGCGCGGTGCCGCGTTTGCTGCGGCGACCAGGCACCATGGACCGGTGCGTGACGACGACATCAGCGCTGCCTCGGGCGGCGTGCAGACCACCGGCGGGGCTCCGGTCCCGATCGGCGCTCTCGTGGTCCGTGCGGTCGGCGGCGAGTCCGAGGCCACCGACGAGCTGCTGGGGCGGGTCCACCCGCTGGTGCTGCGCTACTGCCGGGCCCGGCTGGTCCGGCTGCCCGGCGGCGCCAGGCACCATGTGGACGACGTCGCCCAGGAGGTCTGCCTGGCGGTGCTCTGCGCCCTGCCGCGCTACCGCGACGAGGGGCGGCCCTTCGAGGCCTTTGTCTACGGCATCGCCGCGCACAAGATCGCGGACCTACAGCGGGCCGCGATGAAGGGCCCGGGACAGTCGGTCTTCCTGGCCGAGGAGCTTCCGGAGACCCCCGACGACGCCCTCGGTCCCGAGGAGCGGGCGCTGCTCAGCAGCGACGCCGCCTGGGCCAGGGAACTGCTGGCCTGCCTGCCGGCCCGCCAGCGCGAGCTGGTGCTGCTGCGGGTGGCGGCCGGGCTCACTGCGGAGGAGACCGGGGAGGTGCTCGGCATGTCCGCGGGCGCGGTCCGGGTCGCCCAGCACCGGGCACTCAGCCGGCTCCGGGCGCTGGCCCTCGGCGGACCCGAGGGGCTCTCCGCCTAGCACCCCGTCGACGGTCCGACCGGGTGCTGTGTCCCTGAGCACACAGGGGCCACGATGCGCAAGGGGGGTCACCCGGTTACCGGTAGACTCAAGTATTCGGGTCGGTACGGGAAGGTGCCCCAATGTCTTTGAATGCCGCAGGTGTCCCCGAGAAGTTCGCGATGCTCGGGCTCACCTACGACGACGTCCTGCTGCTCCCCGGCGCCTCCGAGGTCCTGCCGAACGCAGTGGACACGTCGTCACGGGTGTCCCGGAACGTACGCGTGAACATCCCGCTGCTGTCCGCCGCCATGGACAAGGTGACCGAGTCCCGGATGGCGATCGCCATGGCCCGGCAGGGCGGCGTGGGGGTGCTGCACCGCAATCTCTCCATCGCCGACCAGGTCAACCAGGTCGACCTGGTGAAGCGCTCGGAGTCGGGCATGGTCACCGACCCGATCACGGTGGGCCCCGAGGCCACCCTGGCCGAGGCGGACGCGCTCTGCGCCAAGTTCCGGATCAGCGGGGTGCCGGTCACCGACGCCGCCGGACGGCTGCTGGGCATCGTCACCAACCGCGACATGGCCTTCGAGTCCGACCGCAGCCGCCAGGTGCGCGAGGTGATGACCCCGATGCCGCTGATCACCGGCGAGGTCGGGATAAGCGGTGAGGACGCGATCGGCCGGCTCCGCCGCCACAAGATCGAGAAGCTGCCGCTGGTCGACGCCGAGGGCCGGCTCAAGGGCCTGATCACGGTCAAGGATTTCGTCAAGGCCGAGAAGTACCCGCTGGCCGCCAAGGACGGCGAGGGCCGACTGCTGGTCGGCGCCGCCGTCGGCGTCGGCGACGAGGCCTACGAGCGGGCCCAGGCGCTGGTCGCGGTGGGCGTGGACTTCCTGGTCATCGACAGCGCGCACGGCCACAGCCGGGGCATCCTGGAGATGGTCGCCAAGGTCAAGGCCAACATCAACGTCGACGTGGTGGCCGGGAACGTCGCCACCCGCGACGGCGCGCAGGCGCTGATCGACGCCGGCGCGGACGGCATCAAGGTCGGCGTGGGCCCCGGCTCCATCTGCACCACCCGGGTGGTGGCCGGCGTCGGCGTCCCGCAGGTCACCGCGATCTACGAGGCGGCCGTGGCCGCCCGCGCGGCCGGCGTCCCGGTGATCGGCGACGGCGGGCTGCAGTACTCCGGCGACATCGGCAAGGCGCTGGCCGCCGGGGCCGACACGGTGATGCTGGGCAGCCTGCTCGCGGGCTGCGAGGAGTCGCCCGGCGAGCTGCTGTTCATCAACGGCAAGCAGTTCAAGTCCTACCGCGGCATGGGCTCGCTGGGCGCCATGCAGTCCCGCGGGCTGGCGAAGTCCTACTCCAAGGACCGCTACTTCCAGGCCGAGGTCGGCTCGGACGAGAAGCTGGTGCCCGAGGGCATCGAGGGCCAGGTCCCCTACCGCGGTCCGCTCTCGGCGGTGACCCACCAGCTGGTCGGCGGGCTGCGGCAGACCATGGGCTACGTCGGCGCGGCGAACATCGCCGAGATGGAGTCCAAGGGACGCTTCGTCAGGATCACCTCGGCGGGGCTCAAGGAGAGCCACCCGCACGACATCCAGATGACGGTCGAGGCCCCGAACTACCACGGCAACTAGTTTCGACGAGCGGTTCCGGAGACGACCGGGGGGTCATGAAGGGCTCGCGGGCGTCTGCCTCGCGATCGGACGGTCCCGGGCAAGCGGGAGGACGGGCTGACGGCGCTCGGCCGGGGCTGGTCGGGGGCCGGCCCTGCCGGACGGCACTGGCTGGAGGACACGCTGCGGACGTACGTCGGCCAGGCCGCGGCGTCCCCCTTCCTGGCAGGCCGCCGGGCCGGTCCTCCGCCAGAAGGCCCGTCCGCCGGACCGGAGGGCCGAAGGACCGCTGAACGGTTCCGGTCGGGCTCGGTGCTCTGGTGCGACCAGGTGATGTCCGCGGGGTACGCGGACATCGCCGCGCTCGCCCGCCTCCACCCCGGAGGACCGGACCACCCCGGAGGACCGGACGAGGGGACGATGGCTCGGATCGAGAGCATCGCCGACACCTGCCACCGGATCCCGTATCCGCAGGAGATCCCGGCGGTCCTCAGACCATGGCTGGTGCGGCGATATCTGCGGGAGGGCTGGGGGCGGAACCCCGCCGCCGGCCGGGAATGGTGCCGGGCACGGTCCGAGCTGTTCGAGCAGGGCACCCCCGGCCGGATCCGGCGCATCATCGGCGCATCCTGGTGAGCGCCTCCGGGGGGTTCGCCTGGGAGCTCTGCTTTCTCTGCGACGATCCGGTCCTCGGCATCCGGGGGCAGGACTGCCGGCTGTCCCAACGGCGTTTCGCCGGTGACCCGCTCGACGTCATGACGGACGGGGCGGGGGTCGGCGGCCCCTGCCACATCCGGTGCCTGGAGGAGTCCGCGTTCGCGGGCCCGTGGGCGCAGCGGGTCGCGGCCGAAGCGCGGGCCGGATCCAGGCCCGACCTGGTCGCCGAGGAGGCCGGTGCGCTCGTTGCCCGGATCCTCGGGCCTGACGACTTCATCCTTGTGGCCGGTACGGGGTGGAACTGCCGGGTCTCCGCCGGGGAGCTGGACTCGGCGAGGCGGGTCGGCGAGCGCCTGATGATGAGCGCCCGGGACGTCCTCGCCGACGTCCGGACGCCTCTGGGCGCCGGTGTGCACGCGGCACTGGGGATGGAGGCGCGCGAGGGGATCGTGCCGCTGGTCGAACTAGTCGACCTTGTGGGAGTGCGCGGCAGGCTCCTCTCCGAGGACTCGCTCGACGGCGGATGGTTGACCGTCGGCCGGATGCGTGAGTCCTGGCGCGGCCGGGTCAGCCTCGGTCCCTACAAGAATTCCAAGGGCCTGGTCCTGATGAGCTTTGACATCGACCTGGCTCCCGGTCTCCACCGGATGGCGAGGACCCTCGGACGGCCCGTCGGCCCGCATGGGTGAGCGCTTCGCACGGCCCTGCCCGCCGGTGCGGGATACTGGGACCTGGCAGTAGCAGGTTGAGCGAAGGGCTGGACGTGACCGAGATCGAGATCGGGCGGGGCAAGCGGGGCCGACGGGCGTACGCCTTCGACGACATCGCCGTCGTACCGAGCCGGCGGACCCGGGACCCGAAGGAGGTCTCGATCGCCTGGCAGATCGACGCCTACCGCTTCGAGCTCCCGTTCCTGGCCGCGCCCATGGACAGCGTGGTCTCCCCGGAGCAGGCCATCGCCTTCGGGCAGATGGGCGGCCTGGGGGTGCTCAACCTGGAAGGGCTGTGGACCCGCTACGAGGACCCGCGCCCGCTGCTGGAGGAGATCACCGAGGTCAAGGACGAGGCCGTCGCGACCCGCCGACTCCAGGAGATCTACCGCGAGCCGATCAAGGCCGAGCTGATCGGCCGCCGGCTCAAGGAGATCCGCGACTCCGGCGTGGTCACCGCCGCCGCCCTGTCGCCGCAGCGCACCGCCGAGTTCTCCAAGGCCGTGGTGGACGCGGGCGTGGACATCTTCGTGATCCGCGGCACCACCGTCTCCGCCGAGCACGTCTCCGGCGCGGCCGAGCCGCTGAACCTCAAGCAGTTCATCTACGAGCTGGACGTCCCGGTGATCGTCGGCGGCTGCGCCACCTACACCGCGGCGCTGCATCTGATGCGCACCGGCGCGGCCGGGGTGCTGGTCGGCTTCGGCGGCGGCGCGGCGCACACCACCCGGACCGTGCTGGGCATCCAGGTGCCGATGGCGACCGCGGTCGCGGACGTGGCGGCGGCCCGGCGGGACTACATGGACGAGTCCGGCGGCCGCTATGTGCATGTGATCGCGGACGGCGGGGTCGGCTACAGCGGCGACCTGGCCAAGGCCGTGGCCTGCGGCGCCGACGCGGTGATGATCGGCGCGGCGCTGGCCCGCGCCAATGACGCGCCGGGCCGCGGCTTCCACTGGGGCATGGAGGCCGTGCACGAGGAGCTGCCGCGCGGAAAGCGGGTGGACCTGGGCACGGTCGGCAGCACCGCCGAGATCCTGCACGGGCCCTCGCACACCCCCGACGGCACCATGAACCTGTTCGGCGCGCTGCGCCGGGCGATGGCCACCACCGGCTACTCCGAGCTCAAGGAGTTCCAGCGGGTCGAGGTCACGGTGGCGCACAAGTAGCCGCAGCCCCTCCCTTGCGCAGACGCCCCCGGTACAGCCCGTGCCGGGGGCGCTGCCATGTGTCCACCTGCCCGTTTTGGGCAGGTACCCGGGCAGACTGTGAGCGAGAGCGGCCAGGACGGCGAAACACCAGGACAGCACCCTGCGGAGGAAGATTTTGCGTAGCGCGAAGCTGGGTCCGGACCAACGGGCGGAGTCGCTCGCCCGGATGGCCGAGCAGGAACTGGACGTGCTGGTGGTCGGTGGCGGGGTGGTCGGCGCGGGGACCGCGCTGGACGCCGCGACCCGGGGCCTCACCACCGGTCTGGTCGAGGCCAGGGACTGGGCGTCCGGGACGTCCAGCCGGTCGAGCAAGCTGATCCACGGGGGGCTGCGCTATCTGGAGATGCTGGACTTCGCCCTGGTCAAGGAGGCGCTCAAGGAGCGCGGCCTGCTGCTGCAGACCCTCGCCCCGCACCTGGTGAAGCCGGTCCCCTTCCTCTACCCGCTGCAGCACCGGGGCTGGGAGCGTCCGTACGTGGGCTCCGGGGTGGCGATGTACGACGCCATGTCGGTGGCCGGCGGCCACGGCCGCGGACTGCCGGTGCACCGGCACCTGTCCCGGCGCCAGGCGCTGCGCCAGGCGCCCTGCCTGCGCAAGGACGCGCTGGTCGGCGCGGTGCAGTACTACGACGCGCAGATGGACGACGCCCGCTTCGTCACCACCCTGGTCCGCACCGCCGCCTCCTACGGGACGCTGGCGGCGAACCGGGCCCGGGTGGTCGGCTTCCTCCGCGAGGGGGAGCGGGTGGTCGGCGCCCGGGTGCTCGACCTGGAGCAGGGCGGCGAGTTCGCGGTGCGGGCCCGCCAGGTGGTCAACGCGACCGGGGTGTGGACCGACGAGACCCAGGCACTGGTGGGCTCGCGCGGGCAGTTCCACGTCCGCGCCTCCAAGGGCATCCACCTGGTGGTGCCGCGGGACCGGATCCACTCCTCGACCGGGCTGATCCTGCGGACCGAGAAGAGCGTGCTGTTCGTCATCCCCTGGGGCCGGCACTGGATCGTCGGCACCACCGACACCGAGTGGACCCTCGGCAAGGACCACCCGGCGGCCAGCAGCGCCGATATCGAGTACCTGCTCGACCATGTGAACTCGGTCCTGGCGGTGCCGCTGACCAGGGAGGACGTCGAGGGCGTCTACGCCGGGCTGCGTCCGCTGCTGGCCGGGGAGTCGGACGCCACCTCCAAGCTCAGCCGCGAGCACGTGGTGCAGCACGCCGTGCCCGGCCTGGTGGTGGTGGCCGGCGGCAAGTACACGACGTACCGGGTGATGGCCAAGGACGCGGTGGACGAGGTGGTGCACGGCCTCGACCAGCGGGTCGCCCCGTCCTGCACCGAACGGGTGCCGCTGGTCGGCGCCGAGGGCTACCAGGCGCTGTGGAACGGCCGGGCCGAGCTGGCCCGGCGCAGCGGGCTGCACATCGCCCGGGTCGAGCACCTGCTCAACCGCTACGGCTCGCTGGCCGAGGAGGTGATGGCGCTGATCGTCCAGGATCCGTCCCTGGCCGAGGCGTTGACCGGGGCGGACGACTATCTGCGGGCCGAGGTGGTCTACGCGGCGCGGTTCGAGGGCGCCCGGCATCTGGACGACGTACTGGCCCGGCGGACCAGGATCTCGATCGAGACCTTCGACCGGGGCACCACCTCGATGCAGGAGGCCGCCGAGCTGATGGCGGGTGAACTCGGTTGGGACAAGGGGCAGGTGGACCGGGAGGTGGACCACTACCGGAAGCGGGTCGAGGCCGAGCGCGAGTCCCAGCAGCAGCCCGACGACCTGACCGCGGACGCGGCCCGGCTGGGGGCGCAGGACATCGTGCCCCTGGGGTAGGGGACGATAGGGGTACGCGCACGACGGAGGGGACCTCAGCCGGATGACCAGCGAGCAGACCAGTGACCAAGCCGGCGACCAGGATGCTGCCGGGCGGCTGCTGGCGCGCCGCTACCGGCTGGAGTCCGTGCTCGGCCGGGGCGGGATGGGCACGGTCTGGCGGGCCAAGGACGAGGTGCTGGGGCGCGAGGTCGCGGTGAAGCAGCTGCGTTTCACCGCCGGGGTGGGCGAGGACGAGCGGCACCGGCTGATCGCCCGCGCGCTGACCGAGGCCAAGGCGATCGCCCGGATCCGGCACACCTCCGCGGTCACCGTCTACGACGTGGTCGAGGAGGACGACCGGCCCTGGATCGTGATGGAGCTGGTCGAGTCCCGCTCGCTCAGCGAGGTGATCCGGGAGGACGGCGTGCTGCCGCCGCGCCGGGCCGCGCAGATCGGCCTCGACCTGCTGGGCGTCCTCGCCGAGGCGCACCGCTCGGGCATCCTGCACCGGGACGTCAAACCGTCCAATGTGCTGATCGGGCACGACGGGCGGGTGGTGCTCACCGACTTCGGCATCGCCCGGGTCGAGGGCGACCCCTCGGTGACCTCGACCGGGATGCTGGTCGGCGCGCCCTCGTACATCTCGCCGGAGCGGGCCAGGGGCGGGATACCCGGTGCGCCGGCCGACCTGTGGTCGCTCGGGGCGACGCTCTACGCGATGGTCCAGGGCTACCCCCCGTACGACAAGGGCTCGGCGCTGTCGACGCTGACCGCGGTGATGACCGAGGAGCTGACCCTGCCGCCCAACGGCGGGGCGCTGACGCCGGTGATCGACGGGCTGCTGCGCAAGGACCCGCACGAGCGGCTGGACGGGGCCGCGGCGCGGCGGATGCTGGCGGCGGTGCTGGCCGCCCCTGAGACCGCCGCGGTGGCCGCTCCAGCGCCCGCCGTGGCCGTGCCCGAGCCCGCGGCGCCGCAGCTGCCGGAGCAGCGGGCCGCGCTGAGCCCGCCGACCCGGGTGCAGCCGCTCCCGGCCGCCGCGCCGACGCCCGCACCGGCGGCCGCGCCGCTGCCGAAGTCTGGCGGTGCGGAGCCCGCCGCCCGGAACTGGAAGCCGTGGATCGCGCTGCTGGTCGCGCTGGTGCTGGTCGCGGCCGGCGGGGCGCTGATCGCGGTGCTGGCGCACGGCCACGGGAAGGCGAGCGGAGCCGGGCACAAGGCCGGTGCCCTGGTCAGCGGCACACCGGCGAGCACCGGGGCCGCCGCGCCGCTGTCCGTCCCCGCGTCGGCGCCGGCCTCCGCCTCGGCCTCGGTATCCGCCACGCCCTCGGCGGAGGCCGGGGCCTATCGCAAGGTGCAGGGCCCCGGCGGCTCCGCGCTGGACATCCCGGTCGGCTGGCGGGTCGTCAGCCAGAGCGCGAGCAGTTGGAAGTACAAGGGCCCGGAGGGGACCCTGCAGATCGACGCGACCAGCTCGCCCGGCAGCAGCGCCCTGGGCGCCTGGCAGTCGGAGGAGGGGGCCATAGCGCACAGCTTCGCGAACTACCACCGGCTCCGGCTGGCCACCGTCCACTACCGGGGCGGCTGGGACGCGGCGGACTGGGAGTGGACCTACGACTCCGCGAAGAGCGGTGCGCTGCACGCGCTGAACCGGGGGTTCGTCACCGGTCCGACCCACGGCTACGCGATCTACTGGACCGCGCCGAACGCGACCTGGAGCGGCGCCAGGAACCAGGAGCTGCTGAACCGTTTCTTTTCCAGCTTCCAGCCTGCGAGTTGATCCGATGTCAGCACGTACGCTGAGGTCGAAGGGCGAGGGAGGTGGCGCGGTGGCCGGCGGCGGACGGATGCTCGGCGGGCGCTATCTGCTGTCCGGGCGGTCGCGTGGGTCCGGGGTCGCGGCGGAGGACCAGCGCAGTGGCGCGGCGGTGCAGCTGGACCGGGTGCCGCTGCCGGAGCTGGTCGGCCCCGAGGACCAGGGTCTTGAGCCGTTCGACCAGGTGGCGCGGCCCGCGGTGGCCCCCCGTCCGGACAGCACCACCGCGCGGGCGCTGACGCTGGCCGCGTTCGTGGCCGAGACCGTCCCGGACCACCCCCGGCTCAGCCAGGTGTTCCAGGTGTTCGACGAGGACGGCTACCTCTGGGTGGCCGGGGAGGCGGTGCCGGGGGTGACCCTGCGCACCCTGCTCGACCGCGGCGGCCCGCTGCCGCCCTTCCGGGCCGCCGAGCTGGGGTACGACCTGGCCATGGCGCTGCGGGCGGTGCACGCGGCCGGTCTTGTGCACGGCAATGTCACCGCGGACACGGTGCTGGTCTGCGACGACGGCACCGCGCTGCTCTGCGGGCTGGTGACCGGGGTGGCCCAGGAGGCGCTGTGCGGCGGGCCCGGCGCGGACCAGCCGGGTGCGGGCGTGCCCGGCGGCCCCTGGGCGCCGGTCCGGATCCGGGCCAGGGACGCGCGCGCGGTGATCGTCGGCGCGGTCCCCGAGCGCTGGTCGCCGGAGCAGATCGGCCCCCCGCCCTTCGACGCGCGGCCGCCCTTCGACGCGCGGCCGGCCGGCAGCGCACCGCCGCCGGCTCCTCCGGTGGGCCCCGAGGCGGACGCCTGGGCGCTGGGCGTCCTGCTCTACCGCGCGGTGACCGGTGAGTCGCCGGTGCCCGGCCGGGACGGCGAGGAGCAGGACACCGGTGCGCTGTTCGCCGCGATCAGGGAGGGGCGCTTCGGGCAGCCGGTCGTCCCGGCGCTGCTCCCGCGCGGGGCGAAGCCGACCCAGCCGCCGCCCGAGCTGCCGGAGTGCGGGCCGCTGGGCCCGCTGCTGAAGCGGCTGCTGCGGGTCGATCCGGCCGCCCGGCCGTCCCTGCCCGAGGTGGCCGAGCGGATCCGGCAGCTGCTGCTGCGCGCGCCCGAGCCGATCAACCAGGACGCCCAGCTGTCCGCGGCGGCCCTGATGCCGGCGGACCCGGACCAGCAGCGCCGGCGGCGCGAGCGGGGCAGCGAGCGGGGGCCGAGCGGGGCGGCGAGGTCTTCCCGCACCCCGAGTTCCCCCATCACCGCCATGCCGCGCCACGCCGCAACCCAGCTTTGCTGGGTGCGATCCTGGTCGGTGGCATCATTCTTTTCGTCCTATTGGCCCTGGTACTGGTGGTATCGGTGATGGGCTGAGCGTCACAGCCGGGTCTCATGAGTGGCCCTGCCTTTCCACCCGACTGGCCAGGTGCCTAGGCTGTGCAGCAAACCCTGGGGTTGTCGTGCGGTGCCGTCGGTTCCTGCCGCAGGCTTGGACGTACACGGCAGGACGCAGGCAAGGGGGAGCACGGTGGGTACGGAAGAGGGTCCGGCAGTGGAACCGGGACGAGGTGACGAGGCGACGCGGGGCCCGGCCACGCACGCCGATGTCGCCGCGCCCAGGATGCTGGCCGGCCGTTACCTGCTGGGCGCCCGGCTCGGCCGGGGCGGTATGGGCACCGTCTGGCGGGCCGACGACCAGATGCTCGACCGCGCGGTCGCGGTCAAGGAGCTCTCGGTCAACCATCTGGCCGAGGAGGACCTCCTCATCGTCCAGTCCCGGATGCGGCAGGAGGCGCGCGCCGCCGCCAGGATCAAGCACCCCGGCGTTGTCACCATCCACGACGTCCTGGAGCAGGACGGCAAGCCGTGGATCGTGATGGAGTTGATCGACGGCCGCTCGCTCGCCGAGCTGGTCGAGCAGGAGGGGACGCTGAACCCCCGGGAGGCCGCCGAGATCGGCGCGCAGGTGCTGGCCGCGCTGCACCGGGGCCACCAGGTCGGCGTGATCCACCGCGATGTGAAGCCCGCCAACGTCCTGCTGGAACGGGGCACCGGGCGGGTCGTGCTGACCGACTTCGGCATCGCCACCTACGAGGGCGACTCCGCGCTCACCCGGACCGGCGACCTGATCGGCTCGCCCGACTACCTGGCCCCCGAGCGGGTGCACGGCCACCGTCCCGGCCCCGAGTCCGACCTGTGGGGCCTCGGCGCGACCCTGTACGCGGCGGTGGAGGGGCAGTCGCCGTTCCGCCGTGACTCGCCGCTGACCACCCTCGCCGCCGTGGTCACCGACCCGCTGCCGGACCCGAAGCGCGCGGGGGCGCTGGCCCCTGTGCTGCACGCCCTGATGACCAAGGAGGCGTCCGAGCGCCCCAGCGCGCCGGACGCGATCAGGATGCTGCAGGACGTGGCGGCCGGGCTGACCACCAACATCAGCGTCCCGGCCGCGGCCGTCCCGCTGCGCAACCCGACCCAGCACGTGCCGCTGGTGGACCGCCGCGAGCAGTACACCCCGACCGCCTTCCAGGCCGCGCCGATCCGGCCGACCTACGTCGAGTCGGAGTATCACCGGGAAGCAGCAGCCCACCCCCAGACGACTGATCGGGACACCGGGCGCGAGACGGGCCGGACCGAGGCCGGGTACGCCCCCGCGCCCGCCCCGGCGCACCCGACCGGCCTGACCCGGGCGCCCGCACCCGCCCCTCCGCCGCGCCGGCGCCGCCGTACCTGGCCGTGGCTGGTCGTCGCGGGCCTGGTCGCCGCCGCCGCGGGCGGCGGCGCGGCCTACGAGGTCAGTCTGCGGAACAGCCCGGGACAGGACGCGGTGGGCCTGCAGACGCAGACCCCGGCCGATCCGACCCCGTCCGCCTCCGCCACGCCGCCCTCGGAGTTCAAGCCGACGCTGCCGGAGGGCTACCGGTTCCTGCACGACAAGGCCGGCTTCACCTTCCCGCTCCCGCCGCCGTTCGGCGGGACGGACTGGACCAGGAGCAACCCCGGCGGCGGCACCATCGCCATCACCTACAGCCCGGACAGTGGCCTGCACAAGGTCATCTTCGGGGTGACCCCGAACCAGACCGGCACCCCGCTGCAGCACGCCGAGACCATGCAGAAGCAGGTCCAGAAGGTCGACGCCAGCTACCAGCTGGTGCAGATGGTGTCCGGCGACACCTTCCACCGGAACCTCCAGGCGACCCAGTGGGAGTACACCTTCACCAACAAGAAGGACAATCTGCCGCACCACGCGATGGAGGAGCTGTTCAAGGACACCGACGGGACCGAGTACGACATCCTGGTCGACTATCCCGAGAGTGACTGGACCACCGGACTGCAGCGGTTCCTGGACATCACCAACGGCTTCGCCGGGGACGGCTGAGAGCAGGACGTCCGAGCACAGGACGCCGGAACCCGTCCCGAGTACGGTGGAACGACGAAGGCCAATCCCCAGCGCAGATTAGGGAGCCGGTCATGGTCGCCTCCGCAGTCTCCACACCTGACGCCGTCGTCATCGGAATGGGTCCGGCTGGGGAGGAGGTGGCCGGACGTCTCGCGGACGCCGGATGGGACGTCGTCGGCATCGACGAACGACTCGTCGGCGGGGAGTGCCCCTACTGGGGATGCATCCCCTCCAAGATCATGGTTCGGGCCGGAAACCTGGTCGCCGAGGCCCACCGGGTGCCCGGGTCGGCCGGGATCAGCCGGGTGCAGACCGACTGGCGGCCGGTCGCCCGGCATGTCCGCGGCGCGACCGACGACTGGGACGACAAGGTCGCGGTCGACCGCTTCACCACCCGCGGCGGCCGCTTCCTGCGCGGCACCGCCCGGTTGACCGGCCCCAACGAGATCTGCGTGACCGGTCCCGACGACAGCGAGACCGTGCTGCGGCCGCGCCGGGCCCTGGTGCTCGCGGTCGGCAGCCGTCCCTCCGTGCCGCCGGTCCCCGGTCTGGCCGGGACCCCGTACTGGACCAACCGCGAGCTGGTGGAGGCGGCCGAGCTGCCCGGTTCGCTGCTGGTGCTGGGCGGCGGGGCGATCGGTCTGGAGCTGAGCCAGGCGGTGCAGCGCTTCGGCTGCCAGGTGACCGTGCTGGAGGCGCAGTCGCGGCTGCTGTCCCAGGAGGAGCCGGAGGCCGCCGACCTGCTGATGCGGGTGCTGACCACCGAGGGGATCGAGATCCACACCGGGGTCGAGGCGGTGTCGGTGAGCCACCAGGGCGGCCGCTTCACCGTGGTCTGCCGCCGGGGCGAACGGCTGGGCGCGGAGCGGCTGCTGGTCGCCTCAGGCCGGCGGGTGGACCTGGAGCGGCTCGGCGCGAGCGCGCTGGGCGTCCCGGCCGACGCCAGGGCGCTGCCGGTGGACGAGCGGATGCGGGTGCTGGGCGCGCCCGGGGTGTGGGCGGTCGGCGACGTCACCGGCAAGGGGGCGTTCACGCACATGGCGATGTACCAGGCGGACGTCGCGGCCCGGGGGATCCTCGGGCAGGGCGGCCGGGCCGCGCAGTACCACGCGGTGCCCAGGGTGACCTTCACCGACCCGGAGATCGGCGCGGTCGGCCGGACCGAGGCGCAGGCCCGCGCCGACGGGCCCGGCGTCCGGACCTCGGTGGTCGACCTGGCGGCGAGCAGCCGGGGCTTCGTCCACGGCGCGGGCAACGACGGCTTCGTGAAACTGGTCGCCGCGGGCGGGGTGCTGGTCGGCGCGACCGCGGCCGGCCCCTCCGGCGGCGAGGTGCTGGGGCTGCTGACCCTCGCGGTGCAGGCCAGGATGCCGCTGGAGGAGCTGCGCGCGACGATCTGGGCCTACCCCACCTTCCACCGTGCGGTGGGGGACGCGCTCAAGGACCTGTGACGCCGGGCCGCGGAGGCCCATGCGAAGCTTGGTGCCCCGGTGGCCCCTAACGGCTCGTCACCACCGAAGCCGTTGGAGGGGGAAACTGCCGATGACGCGAGAACCGACGAGAAGAGCCGTTCTGCTGCTCTGTGCCCGGATGCTGCTTGTGCAGTTCCTGTTCTGCCTGGCACTGATCGCCGTACTCCTTTTCGTGGAGGGGCTGTTCTTCTATCCCGCCCTTCGGGCCGGTGGACACGCCCTGGAGAGGGCGCCCCTCGGTGCCGCGGGGATAGCGATGGTGGTGACCGGGGCGCATCTCGTTCGGGTCAGGCGAACGCGGGGTCCGGCAACGGCGCAGCTGTGGTCGACTCAGATCATGAGATTCGATCCGGCTGCGACCGGATCCGGTGTCGAGGCCGCGGGCTTCATTCGCTCGCTTGCACCTGAATTCGAAGTCCGAAAGATCCGAGAAGGGGTATGGGGGGTCGACCTCGGAACAGTGCTCCGATGGCTGACCCGGATCACCGTGACCATCAACCAGGAGTCCCTGCTGCTGGAGATCGCACCACGGCAACCGCTCCTGTTCCCAGGGAAACCCCTCGGGAGCAGAAAGATCGCCTCACTGGTCACCTCCATCCAGGGGGGATACACCGCGCGCCGCATCTAGAAATCGAGGACCAGTGATCCCGTCTGCCCGCCGGCCCGCCCGGCGGGCAGACGGCCCCGCCACGGTCAGTTCTTTGTTACCGGCAGGTACCCAAGCGCGGCAAAACCGCTTACGCTGCACGTCATGACTGACATCAGCACCAGCGGTGCCATCGGTGAGCGCAACCCGGTCGCGGCCGCCGGGCCCCGGACCAGCGCCGATGCGGTGACGCCCGAGCTGGTCGCCCGGCTGGTCCGCGGCGTGGTGACGGGCCCCGAGCCCACCTTCGCGCAGAGCCGCGACCCGTTCACCGGTGAGGTGCTCGCGGAGATCCCCGAGTCCACCCCGGCGGACGTCGCCGACGCCTTCGCCCGGGCCCGGGTGGCCCAGGCCGCCTGGGCGCTGCGTCCGGTCCGGGAGCGCGCGGCGGTGCTGCTGCGCTTCCACGACCTGGTCTTCGCCGCGCAGTCGGAACTGCTGGACCTGGTCCAGTCGGAGACCGGCAAGACCCGCGGGCACGCCTTCGAGGAGCTCACCGCCGCTGCGCTGGAGGCCCGCCACTACGGCCGGGCCGCCGCCAAGTACCTCAAGCCGCGCCGCCGCGGCGGGGTCTACCCGGTGCTCACCCAGGTCCGCGAGCTGCGCCAGCCCAAGGGCGTGGTCGGCCAGATCTCCCCCTGGAACTACCCGCTGGCGTTGTTCGTCGGCGACGCCGTGCCCGCCTTCGCGGCCGGCAACGCCGTGGTCACCAAGCCCGACAGCCAGACCGCGCTGACCGCGCTGCGGGCCCGCGAGCTGATGGTCGAGGCCGGGCTGCCGGCCGAGCTGTGGCAGATCGTCATCGGCGAGGGCCCGGTGATCGGCCCCGAGGTGGTCGCCCACGCGGACTACGTCTCCTTCACCGGCTCCACCAGGACCGGACGGGACGTCGCCCAGCGCGCGGCCGCCCGGCTGATCGGCGCCTCGATGGAGCTCGGCGGCAAGAACGCCATGCTGGTGCTCGCCGACGCCGACCTGGACAAGGCCGCCGAGGGCGCAGTGCGTGCCTGCTTCTCCTCGGCCGGTCAGCTCTGCATCTCCATCGAGCGGCTCTATGTCGACCGCACGATCGCCGACGCCTTCCTGGAGAAGTTCGCCGCCAGGACCCGGGCGCTGCGGCTCGGCAACACCCTCGCCTGGGGCGCCGACATGGGTTCGCTGGTGGCCCAGCGGCAGCTGGACACGGTCACCCGGCACGTCGAGGAGGCCGTCAAGAACGGCGCCACCGTGCTGGCCGGCGGCCAGGCCCGGCCCGACCTCGGCCCGCTGTTCTTCGAGCCGACCATCCTGGACGGGGTGGACGAGGGCAGCGCCGTGTGCACCGAGGAGACCTTCGGCCCGGTCGTCTCGATCTACCGCTTCGACAGCGAGGACGAGGCGGTGGCCAAGGTCAACGGCACCCCGTACGGGCTGAACTCCAGCGTCTGGGGCCGGAACACCAGGCACGCGGTGGCGGTCGCGGCCCGGCTGCACTCCGGCACGGTCAACGTCAACGAGGGCTACGCCCCCGCGTACGCCAGCGTCGGCGCGCCGATGGGCGGCATGGGCGACAGCGGCATCGGCCGCCGGCACGGCTCCGAGGGCATCCTCAAGTACACCGAACCGCAGACCATCGCGGTGCAGAAGCTGATCAGCATGGCGCCTTCGTTCGGCATGGACGACGAGGGCTACGCCAAGTTCCAGACCCGCGCGCTGGGTGCGATGAAGGCCCTGCGGCTCAAGTAGGCACACCCTCCAGGCAGGGCCCCCAGGTAGAGCCCCCGAGTCAGGGAGAGCAGCGTCAATGGCGACGGTAGATGCGGGCTTCGACTACGACGTGGTGGTCGTCGGTTCGGGTTTCGGCGGTTCGGTCTCGGCCCTGCGGCTGACCGAGAAGGGGTACTCGGTGGCCGTCCTGGAGGCCGGCCGCCGGTTCACCCCGGCCACGCTGCCCAGGAACTCCTGGGACACCAGGAACTACCTCTGGGCCCCGGCCCTGGGGCTGTACGGCATCCAGCGCTTCCATGTGCTCAAGGACGTGATGGTGCTGGGCGGCGCGGGCGTCGGCGGCGGTTCGCTGAACTACGCCAACACCCTCTATGTGCCGCCGGAGGCGTTCTTCCAGGACCCGCAGTGGAAGCACATCACCGACTGGTCCGCGGAGCTGGCGCCCTTCTACGACCAGGCGCAGCGGATGCTCGGCGTCCGCACCAACCCCACCGTCACGCCCTCGGACGTGCACCTGCGGGACGCCGCCGACAAGCTGGGCTACGGCGACACCTTCCACCTGGCGCCGGTCGGGGTGTTCTTCGGGGACGGCCAGGACGTCGGCGGGGCCGGGGCCAGGGTGGCGCCCGGCGCCGAGGTGGAGGACCCGTACTTCGGCGGCGCGGGACCGCGCCGGAAGGCCTGCACCGAGTGCGGCGAGTGCATGACCGGCTGCCGGCACGGGGCCAAGAACACCCTCACCGAGAACTACCTCTACCTGGCCGAGCAGAACGGCGCCCAGATCCTGCCGATGACCACGGTCACCAGGATCACCGAGGACGGCGACGGCTACGCGGTCGCTGTCCGCCCCACCGACGCCCGCGCGAACGCCCGCGCGAAGAAGGCAGACGGTCGACGCATCATCAGGGCCCGCTGGGTGGTGGTCTCGGCCGGGACCTACGGCACCCAGAAGCTGCTGCACGAGATGCGGGACGAGGGCCATCTGCCCCGGATCTCGGCCCGGCTGGGCGAGCTGACCCGGACCAACTCGGAGGCGCTGGTCGGCGCGATGACCACGGACCGGCGCTACCGGAAGCGGGCCGACTTCACCAAGGGCGTGGCGATCACCTCCTCGGTGCACCCGGACCAGCACACCCATGTGGAGCCGGTGCGCTACGGCAAGGGCTCCAATGCGATGAGCCTGATGTCGATCATGCAGGTGCCGGGCGGCAGCCGGGCCCCGCTGCTGCGCTTCGCCAAGATCGCCCTGCGCCGGCCGAACCTGCTGCTGCAGATGCTGGACAAACGGCGCTGGTCCGAGCGGACCATCATCGGTCTGGTGATGCAGTCATTGGACAATTCGGTGATCGTGTCCCGGAAGAAGTCCGGGGTCGGCAAGGGGCAGCTGACCTCCCGTCAGGGCCATGGCGCGCCCAACCCCAAGTGGATCCCGGCCGCCGAGGAGGCGGCCCGCGCGGTCGCCGCCGAGATCGGCGGGCAGGCCGGCAGCGGCGTCAGCGACCTGCTGGGACGCACCCTCACCGCGCACTTCCTGGGCGGCTGCGTGATCGGGGACTCGCCCGAGCACGGGGTGATCGACCCGTACCAGCGGCTCTACGGCTACCCGGGGATCACCGTGGCGGACGGTTCGACGGTCTCGGCGAACCTCGGGGTGAACCCCTCGCTGACCATCACCGCGCAGGCCGAACGGGCGCTGTCGATGTGGCCCAACAAGGGCGAGCCGGACCCCCGACCGGCCCAGGGCGCGGCCTACGCCCCGGTGCCGCGGTCGCCCCGCGGCAGCCCGCGGTGCCCGCGGGGGCGTTCGCGGAGCTGCTGCTGCCGGTCCCGGTGGTGCCGCCGAAGGCCGTCGCGGACTGAGAGCGGACTGAGAGCGGACTGAGAGCGGACTGAGAGCGGACTGAGAGCGGCCGGCCCGGGAAAGCGATCCAGGTCACATTCCTGGGAACTCTCCGCCGCTGTGACGATCCGATCAGTACATTGTGCGTTCAGAACCCGCCCGCGTTGACGGATCACCGCCGCCGCGGGCGGTGTCATGTCCGGGGGAGGGTGCGACGTGGCCAGACTGAATGATTCAGGCCGGGTGGAGGCATTCAGCGACGGGGTGTTCGCCATCGCGATCACCCTGCTGATCCTGGAGGTCAAGGTCCCCTCGGGGCCCGGGATCGGACACCAGCTGCTGCACCACTGGCCGTCGTACGCCGCCTATGTGGTGACCTTCTTGAACATTGGCATCATGTGGGCGAACCACCACACCGTCTTCGGCTACGTGGCCCGGGTGGACCGGGTCCTGGTGTTCCTCAACCTGCTTCTGCTGATGGTCTGTTCGGCGCTGCCCTGGGCGGCCGGGCTGGTCGCCAACTACCTGGACGGTCCGGACCACGGCGCGGGCAGCCGTGGCGCTGGCGGTCTACAGCGGCTTCATGGTCGCCCACGCGCTCACCTTCGGGCCGCTCTGGTGGTGGCTCACCCGCACCGGACACCTCTTCGACGCCCGGGTGGACGTCGAGGCCGCGCGCGGGACCAGGCTGCGCTTCGCGCTCGGCACGGTGGTCTACCCGGTGTTGGTCGGGCTTTCGTTCCTGTCCGCGCCGCTGACACTGGGCCTGCACGGGCTGCTCGCGGTGTACTACGGCTTCAACCAGCTGCCGGTGCCGCTGCGGGAGGGCGAGGAGCCGGAGGAGCCGCGGTCGGGTGATACCCCTACTCGGCCGGTTGACGACTGTGGGCCGAGGTCGCGGGCCAACGACGGAGGGCCCCGCGGGGGAAGACGGGGCCCTCGGTCTGCGGCAGCCGGCGTCAGGGCAGCGCCGGTGCTGCGGAAACGGCACCGGGGGAGTGGCGCCGTTTGTCAGTTGGTCATCGTGAGGGTGTCTTCGCTACTCCGAGTGACCAGGCTGGGTCCTCGGACGGACGCGCCGGCGTCTGGCGGGAACTGCCTCCCCGGCTACCGTTCCGCTGTGTTCGACGCAACCCCCTCACCAGCAATCGTGGAGGATACGGGGGGTGACGCGCAACCAGTTCGGCATACTCGGCACAGCCGATTTCGGCGACTGCGCGCGTAGATGTGCCGCCCGGGCCACGGCGGATCAATTGTCACGCTCTGCAAGGGGACCTGAGGGGGCCTGAGGGGGCCTGAGGGGATCTGATCGGGGGCGGCCGGTCCGAGCGTCCCCGGCTCCGACCGCCCCTTCACTTCAGTCGCGACCGGGCCGCTGTCCCCTGCATACCGGTCACAGCACCGGGGCGAGGTCCCACGACGTACCGGTGAAGGCACGTCTCATCGCTCCGGCTGACTGTGGTGACACTCCACGCGTGGTCCTGCTGCCGCACCTGGCCCCCTGGCGGGGGCTGGGTTCACTTCCCTGGCGGAGAGGTGAACCCCGTGCGGTCAAGAGGGACAACGATTCTCCTGACGAGGAGTCACGCAGCGCGGTCCCGGCCGAACGGGTGAAGCGGCTATGATGTCGCCCATGTTCACGGACGACGGCGTACGAGTTTAGCTATGGCACCGGAGGCTCCGGCTGCCACGGTGACGCCGTCTGACGCTCAGCAGACATCAGGCTTCGCACAGGCGCCCCGGGCCATCTGGCCCGGGGCGCCTGTCGTCTGCCCGGGGCCGGTCGGGCCAGGATCGCCGCCACCCAGAGGGAGACCCACCATGGAGAACAGCACGCTCACCCCGGCCCAGGCGCAGCAGGTCATCACCGAGGCCCGCGGCCGCATCGACGACCTCGACGCCCGCATCATCACCCTGGTCCAGGAACGGATGGCGGTCTCCGCCGAGGTCCAGGCCGCGCGGATCGGCAGCGGCGGGCCCCGGCTGGCCCTGTCCCGCGAGCTGGAGGTGCTGGCCCGCTACCGGGCGGCGCTCGGCCCGCAGGGCACCGAGGTGGCCATGCAACTGCTGGAGCTCTGCCGCGGGCGGGCCTAGCTTTCGGCTGAGCGAGGGGGCCGGGCGGGCGACGGTAGGATGGGGGTCCGCTCCCACTGCACTGCCGGAAGGCCGCCCCGTGCCCACAGCGACCCCCGACCACCACCCGACGACGACGCCGTCGCCGAACGGCACCGTCCTGGTCGTCGACTTCGGCGCCCAGTACGCCCAGCTGATCGCGCGCCGGGTCCGCGAGGCCCGGGTCTTCAGCGAGATCGTCCCCTCCACCATGCCGGTGGCCGAGATCCTCGCCAAGAAGCCCGCCGCGATCATCCTCTCCGGCGGGCCGTCCTCGGTCTACGCCGAGGGCGCGCCCTCGCTGGACCGGGCGATCTTCGAGGCCGGGGTCCCGGTCTTCGGCATGTGCTACGGCTTCCAGCTGATGGCGGTCGCGCTCGGCGGCACCGTCGACAACAGCGGCGCGCGCGAGTACGGCCGCACCTCCCTGGCCGTCAGCAAGCCAGGGTCGACGCTGTTCGAGGGCACCCCGGTCGAGCAGTCGGTGTGGATGTCGCACGGCGACGCCTGCTCCGCCGCGCCTCCCGGGTTCGCCGTGACCGCCTCCACCGACGTGGTCCCGGTCGCCGCGTTCGAGGACGACGTCCGCAAGCTCTACGGCGTGCAGTACCACCCGGAGGTGCTGCACTCCACGCACGGCCAGCAGATCCTGGAGCACTTCCTCTACCGCGGCGCCGGCATCGCCCCCGACTGGACCACGGTCAATGTCGTGGACGAGCAGATCGCGCTGATCCGGGCCCAGGTCGGCGACAAGCGCGCCATCTGCGGCCTCTCCGGCGGGGTGGATTCCGCGGTCGCCGCCGCGCTGGTGCAGAAGGCCATCGGCAACCAGCTGACCTGCGTCTACGTCGACCACGGGCTGATGCGCAAGGGTGAGTCGGAGCAGGTCGAGAAGGACTTCGTGGCGGCCACCGGCGTTCAGCTGAAGGTGGTCGACGCCGAGGAGCGCTTCCTCTCCGCGCTGGCCGGGGTGTCCGACCCGGAGCAGAAGCGAAAGATCATCGGCCGGGAGTTCATCCGGGTCTTCGAGCAGGCCGCCGCCGAGATCGTGGCCGAGGCCGGCAGCCACGGCGAGTCAGTGGAGTTCCTGGTCCAGGGCACCCTCTACCCGGACGTGGTCGAGTCCGGCGGCGGCACCGGCACCGCCAACATCAAGTCGCACCACAACGTCGGCGGCCTCCCCGAGGACCTGCAGTTCGCCCTGGTCGAGCCGCTGCGCAAGCTGTTCAAGGACGAGGTCCGGATGGTCGGCGCGGAGCTGGGCCTGCCCGAGGAGATCGTCCAGCGGCAGCCCTTCCCCGGCCCGGGCCTGGGCATCCGGATCGTCGGCGAGGTCACCAAGGAGCGGCTCGACCTGCTCCGCGAGGCCGACGCCATCGCCCGCGCCGAGCTGACCGCGGCCGGCCTGGACCGCTCCATCTGGCAGTGCCCGGTGGTGCTGCTCGCGGACGTCCGCAGCGTCGGCGTCCAGGGCGACGGCCGGACCTACGGCCACCCGATCGTGCTGCGCCCGGTCTCCTCAGAGGACGCCATGACCGCGGACTGGTCCCGGGTGCCGTACGAGGTCCTCGCCAAGATCTCCACCCGGATCACCAACGAGGTCCCCGACGTCAACCGCGTGGTGCTGGACGTCACCAGCAAGCCCCCGGGCACCATCGAGTGGGAGTAGCCCTCCTCGCCGGTCCTTCGGTTCGGGGGCAGGCTCTGGTCTTCGCTGCTACCGGGGGGTAGCTTCCAAGCCAGGACGCCACCCCCGTGAGGAGAGCCCAGATGACCAACCCGCCCCCTTCCCGGTACCCATGGACCAGCTGCACTTCGCGCTGCCCCAGAAGTTCGAGACGGTCGAGGAGGAGCGGCGGCACCGCAAGGAGCGGCTGGTCGTCGCGCTGCGGCTGTTCGGGAAGTTCGGGTTCGAGGAGGGGGTCGCCGGGCACATCACCGTGCGCGACCCCGAGTGGACCGACCACTTCTGGGTGAACCCGTTCGCGATGTCCTTCCGGCAGATCACGGTCGGCGACCTGATCCTGGTGAACCACGAGGGCCAGGTCGTCCAGGGGCGGCACCATGTGAACACGGCCGCGTTCGCGATCCACTCCCAGGTCCACGCGGCGCGTCCGGACGTGATCGCCGCCGCGCACAGCCACTCCCTCTACGGGAAGACGCTGTCCTCGCTGGGCGAGCTGCTGGAGCCGCTGACCCAGGACGTCTGCGCCTTCTACGAGAGCCACGCACTGTTCGACGACTACACCGGCGTGGTGCTGGACCAGGAGGAGGGGCGTCGGATCGCGACGGCCCTGGGCGGCCACAAGGCGGTCATCCTGCGCAACCACGGTCTGCTGACCGTCGGCGACTCGGTGGACGCGGCCGCCTGGTGGTTCATCACCATGGAGCGGTCCTGCCAGGTGCAGCTGATGGCGAAGGCGGCCGGGAAGCCGGTGCACGTGGACCACGACAGCGCCGTGCTGACCCGGGACCAGCTCGGCAACGACCTGGTGGCCTGGATCAACTACCAGCCGCTGGCCGCCGGCCACGCCGACGCCTACGAGGGCGCGCTCTAGCGACTCCTGTAGCAACCCCTTCAGTAACCCCTGAAGTGAACCTCTCGTCCGCCGACCGCGTAGTCAGGATTGGCCGTACGGTTGTGCGGTCGGCGGACGAGAGGCGGCGGTTATGGCCGAGCACAGCACGGTGACCGGGCCACGGGAGCGGATGGCGCAGTTCGCGCTGCTGCCGTTGCGGCTCTTTCTGGGCGTGACCTTCATCTATGCGGGGCTGGACAAGCTCACCGACTCGCACTATCTGGCCGGGGCCGGCGATCCGCTGTCCTTCGCCTCGATGACCCAGGGGGTCAAGTCCGGCAGCCCGATCGCACCGCTGCTGGACGTCGCCCTCAAGGCCCCCACCGCCTTCGCGATCGCCATCGCGATCGGTGAGCTGGCAGTCGGCCTCGGCGCCCTGTTCGGGCTGCTGGGTCGGGTCGCCGCGCTGGGCGGGGTGCTGCTCAATCTGAGCTTCTGGCTGACCGTCAGCTGGCAGGTGCACCCGTACTACCTGGGCAACGACCTGATCTATCTGATGGCCTGGACCCCGTTGGTCCTGGCCGGGACGCCGTACCTGTCGCTGGACCGGTGGCTGGCGTCCCGGCGGGCCGGGCACACGGGTCAGAACCGGTCCCTGGGCGCTTCCGGGTCGGTGGGTCCGGCCGACTCGACCGGGTCGACCGGGTCGTCCAGCAGGCCCAGCGCCTCCAGGTCCGGCGACAGGCTGTCGTAGCGGGACAGACCGACCGGGGCCGAGGCCTGGAACTGCGGCTCGGACTCGGCCCCGGCCTCCGGCGCGGCGGCCGCGCTGCGCTGGCCGTTCGCCATCCGGTAGACGGCGGCGGCCAGCCCGGCCACCCCCAGCGCGATCAGCAGCAGCGGGATCACCAGCCGGCCGTTCACGCTCAGCCGGCCCGCCGCGTCCATCAGGTAGACCACCGCGATGGCGACAAAGGTCAGCCCGGTGATCAGCGAGAACAGATCGAGCTGATGGCGCTTCACTGGGTGACCTCCAGGTCTCCGGCCCCGACGCTCAGGTCCAGGTCGATGGTGCCGTGCGCGGGGGCGCCGGTCGGGTTCAGGTCCGCGGACCGGTTGGCCGAGACGCCGCCGGTGCCGCTGGAGTCGCCGTCCTCGTCGGGCAGGTGGATGCTGCCGACGCCGACATGGGCGGTGATCTCGACCCTGCTGCCGGGCGGCAGGATGACCAGCAGCTTGCCCACCCCGAGGTGCACGTCGGTGCTCAGGGTCTGCCCCGGGATCGGGGTGATCCGGCTCAGGTCGAGGGTGGCCTGTCCGGTGCCCAGGTTGTAGGTCGGCTGCAGCGAGGCCGCCGCGGTGGGCGTCCAGACCTGGCGCTGGTACGAGGTGCTCAGCTTGGCCGGGCTGGCGCCCACCGCGGTGATGGCGAGGGTGAGCAGGGTGGCCCACACCGCCAGGCTGCGGCCGCGGCCCCAGCGGGCGCAGATGATCAGACCCAGGCCCAGCACCAGCAGCGACGAGGCCAGCACGGTCAGCACATCGACGTCGCGGTGCTCCTTGGCGGCGATCCACCAGACCGAGCCGCCGGTGATCAGGGCGAGGAAGAAGAAGGCCGAGCCGAGGAAGGAGCGCGGGCGGCGCTCCCGCACCGGCACGCCGACTGGCACGAACGGGGGTGCGGGCGGCGGGGACGGCGCGGTCCAGGGCGGCGGCGTCCACGGCGGGGCGTCGGTCGGCGGCGCGTCCATGACCACGGTGTCCTCGGGCGCGTCCTTGGCCAGCGGGTCGGTCCGCTTCCACCAGGCCGGGGCGCCGGGCGGCACCGGGACGGTCGGCTGCTCCGGCGGGGTGCTCGGCGCCGTGCCGGAACGGAAGCTCACCCCGAAGATGGTCGCCTCGAAGCCGGAGGAGCCGGTCGGCTCACCGTCCTCGCCGACCGGATCGTGGGGCAGCGGCTGCTGCAGCCGGCGGCGCGGGTGCTTCGCCGGGTCGTACCGCAGCGCGGCGAAGGCCAGCAGGGCGATCAGCAGCAGCGGGAAGATGTGGCCGGCGCTGCCCATGTAGGAGAAGAAGATGCCGGTGCCGAGCACCGTCACCAGCACCGCGCCCAGCGACTGCCCGTCCACCCGGCCCGAGAGGAGCCGCTGCAGCTCGTTCCGCCGGGTCCGCTCGACCGGGACGATCAGCCAGGCCAGGCCGTAGATGAACAGCCCGACCCCGCCGGAGAGGCAGAGCACGGCGATGACCACCCGGAACACCACCGGGTCGATGTCCAGATGCCGTCCCAGGCCGCCGCAGACCCCGGCCACGACCCGGCGGTCGCGGCTGCGCTCCAGCGGCGGCCGGGCCGATCGGGACGGGGCCGCCGGGTCGTGGAGCGGCTGGGGAGGTGGCGCGTCTTCGGTCATGCCACCATCCTGCGGTCCGTTCGGCGCCGCGCCCATCCGTCATCTCCCTGGTCCGACCCTGAGATCCATCCCTAAGGGTGCCTCAGACGAGCCCGGACATGTGACGATCGGGGTGTGGCATCCATCGACTCCAGCACCGAGCCTGATCCGACCCTGCTTCACGAGCCGGGGCCGGAGCCCGTCCGCAAGCTCTACCGCATCCCCGACGGGCGGATGCTCGGCGGGGTGGCGAACGGTCTGGCCGCCCATCTGGGCATCGCGACCTTCTGGGTCCGGGTCGCGTTCGTGGTGCTGCTGCTCGGCAACGGCCTGGGCGCGCTGCTGTACGCGGCGTTCTGGTTCGCGGTGCCGATGGGGCTGCGGGCCGGCGCGGCCCCGGTCACCACCTGGCAGGCCGGCGGCGTCGGCCCGTACTCGCTGGTGAAGAAGCCGCGCGGGCTGCGCCGGGTGCGGGAGCTGCTGCAGCAGACGATCCAGGGCGAGCCGCTGCCGGGGCCCGGGGGGTCCGGGGTGCCCGGAGCGTCCGCCGCGCCGGGCGCCAAGGACGCCGAGGACCACCGGGGGCCGCTGCTGGCGCTGATCGCTGTGGTGGCCGGGTTGCTGGTGTTCCTCAACATCGTCACCAAGCAGGCCACCTCGCCGTACACCTGGCCGATACTGGTCACCGGCTCGGCGTGGCGATGGTCTGGCGGCAGGCGGACGACGCCCGCTGGGCCCGCTGGTTCTCGATCGGCGAGAGCAAGCGCGGCTCGGCCGCGCTGCGGCTGGGGGCCGGGGTGCTGCTGGTCGGCGCCGGGGTCACCGGCTTCCTCTTCGTCTCCGGATCGCTGGCCGACTTCGCCAAGGTCGCCCAGGCCGTGCTGGCCGTCTTCGCCGGGGCGCTGCTGCTGGGCGGGCCCTACCTGCTGCGGCTGTGGCAGGACCTGAGCACCGAGCGCGGCGAGCGGATCAGGGCCCAGGAGCGGGCCGAGGTCGCCGCCCACATCCATGACTCGGTGCTGCACACGCTCACCCTGATCCTGCGCAACGCCGAGGACCCCAAGGAGGTGTCCCGGCTGGCCCGGGCCCAGGAGCGGGACCTGCGCCAGTGGCTCTACCGGCCGACCGGGCCCGACGCTGCCGACGACACCCCGGACACCCTCGCCGAGTGCGCCCGCAAGGTCGCCGCCGAGGTGGAGGACCTGCACGGGGTGCCGGTCGAGGTGATCTGCGTCGGCGACTGCCCGATGGACGAGAAACTGGTGGTCACCTTGCAGGCCGCCAGGGAGGCGCTGGTCAACGCGGCCAAGTACGGTGGCGGCGAGCCGGTCTCGATGTACGCCGAGGTCGAGGGGAACACCGTCTGGGTGTTCGTCCGCGACCGCGGCCCCGGCTTCGACCTGGACTCGGTGCCGAGGACAGGATGGGCGTGCGCGGGTCGATCATCGGCCGGATGCAGCGCAACGGCGGGCACGCGCGGGTACGTCCGGCACCTGCCGGGGGTACCGAGGTCGAGCTGGAGATGGAGAGGGCGGGCGGATGACGACGGGCGGGGACGAGATGGCTGCTGACCAGGGAACTGCTGACCAGGGAAGCACTGATCAGGGGACGGTCGAGCGCAGGGCCAGGGTGGTCCTGGTGGACGACCACCGGATGTTCCGGACCGGGGTGCGCGCCGAGATCGGCCAGACCGAGCGGACCGGCGTGGACGTGGTCGGCGAGGCCGCGGACGTGGAGCAGGCGGTCGCCATCGTCACCGCGACCCGGCCCGACGTGGTGCTGCTGGACGTGCACCTGCCCGGCGGCGGCGGGGTCGAGGTGCTGCGCCGCTGCGCCTCGCTGATGCCCGGCGGCACCGCGCCCGCCAGTTCGGTGGAGGGCGCCGGGGCGGTGCGCTTCCTGGCGCTGTCGGTCTCCGACGCGGCCGAGGACGTGATCGGGGTGATCCGCGGCGGCGCCCGCGGTTACGTCACCAAGACCATCACCGGCACCGACCTGGTCGACGCGATCTTCCAGGTCGCCGACGGCGACGCGGTGTTCTCGCCGCGCCTGGCCGGCTTCGTGCTGGACGCCTTCGCGGCCACCGACACCCCGCCGGTGGACGAGGACCTGGACCGGCTCACCCAGCGCGAGCGCGAGGTGCTGCGGCTGATCGCCCGCGGCTATGCGTACAAGGAGATCGCCAAGCAGCTGTTCATCTCGGTGAAGACGGTGGAGAGCCATGTCTCGGCGGTGCTGCGCAAGCTGCAGCTGAGCAACCGTCATGAGCTGACCCGCTGGGCCACCGCGCGGCGGCTGGTCTGAGTTTCTGACGTTTTTGACGATCGGTCAGGCCGGGCGCACCGCACCGGAGATGGGCATCTCGCCGACCGGGGCGTACTCCACCGCCGCGCCCGGGTGCGGGGCGTGGATGATCCGGCCGCCGCCGACGTAGAGGGCGACATGGGTGATGCCTGAGTAGTAGAACACCAGGTCGCCCGGCTGCAGTTGGCTGGTGGGGATCCGCCGGCCGGCGTCGATCTGCTGGTAGGTGGTGCGTGGCAGGGAGACGCCTGCGGCGCGCCAGGCGGCCTGGGTCAGCCCGGAGCAGTCGAAGGAGCCGGGTCCGGTGGCGCCCCAGACATAGGGCTTGCCGAGCTGGGCCCGGGCGAAGGCCACGGCGGCCGCGGCTCGGCCGGAGACCGGGACGTTCGCGGAGCTCACAGGTGTGGCGGGGCTCGGCGGGTGGGTGGTGGGCTGCTGACCGTTGCCGGACTCGGCCTGCTGGACGGTGGCGCGCTGGGCGGCGGTCAGGGTGTCCAGGAGCCGCTGGGCGGCGGCGAGCTTGCTGGTGATCCGGGTGCGCGCCGCGGAGATCCGCTGCTGCTGGGCCTGGAGCGTGCTGAGCCGGGCCGCGACCGCAGCCTGCTGCTGTTGGCAGCTGCGCTGCTGCGACGCGTACTGGTCCAGCACCTGCTGCTGCGCCGCGGAGACCTGGCCGAGCGAGCCGGCCAGCTGGAGGTAGTCGTCCGGGTGCGCGGTGGTGAGCAGGCGCAGGGTGGGGTCCATGCCGCCCTCCCGGTACTGGGCGGCGGCCATGGAGCCGAGCTGGGTCCGCAGGCCGTTCATCGCGGCCTCGGTCCTGGCCGCCTGCTGCTGCAGCTGGACCGCCTGGCGCTGGAGCTCGGCGGCCCGGGCGACCGCGCCGTCGTAGTCCTGGGTGGCACTCTCGGCCTGCTGGTAGAGGGTGTCCAGCTGGGCCTTCACCTCGTCCGGGGTGAGCCTGGGCGCGGCGTGCCCCGGTTGGGAGAGCACGCTGACCGAGGCAGCGGCCGCGGTGACCAGGGTGAGGGTGGTGCGGGGCAGCCGTACGACGTGTGGTTTTCGGTGGGACGCCATGGGCCGGGACGCTAGTCCGGTACGGGAGGGGCGTGCGGGGCAGAGTCCGAGGTTGGCCCGTTCTGCCGGAATCAATCGTTCCGATTCGCCCAGTGGCGGCGGTTTATGAACCTCTTCTGACATCCAACGATCAGAAAGCTGATCAATCGGATCATGTGATCAGTGACTCAAGTACCCCGGCGGGACTGAGTCGGTCAGCCAGACGCCATTGGCACTCACTCGGAACTTGTGGCCGTCGGCGGACATCCTGGCGGCGTCCACGGTCAGCACCACCGGACGGCCCCGGCGGGCGCCGACCCGGGTCGCGGTCTCCGGGTCGGGGGAGAGGTGGACCTCATGGCGCTTCATCGGGCGCAGCCCCTCGCGCCGGATCTGGTCCAGGACGGCCGGATGGGTGCCGTGGAACAGCCGGGCCGGCGGCTCGGAGTCGGTGTAGCCGAGGTCCACCGGGACGGTGTGCCCCTGGCTGGCCCGGATTCGGCTGCCGGTGTCGTCGAAGGCGAAGCGCTTCTTGTCGTTGTCGGCCACCACCGCGTCCAGGTCGGCCCGGCTCAGCCGGCGGCCGTGGGCGGCCAGTGCGGCCAGCAGGACGGAGACGTCGACCCAGCCTGCGGAGTCCAGGGTGATCCCGATCGAACCGGGGTTGTGACGCAGCACCAGGGAGAGGTGTCTGGAGATTTTCACCAGCCGTCTTTCGCGGCCGGGGTCTGTGATTTCGGACATATCAGCGACGATAGCGACGGCCGATCCGGGCGTCTCCTGGTTTTGCGGAGGGCTGTCGGTGCGGCGGCCTAGACTCGTGTCCGATGAGCAGCCTCTTTGACGACATCCCGCTTCCCGGCCTCGACGGCTCCCACGCCGAGCCCGGATCTTTCGCCGAGCCCGGAGCCTTCGCGGCCGAGCCCGAGCCGCCGGACGACGCCCCCTACGAGGAGGAGATCCCCGCCGACCTCTTCGCGGGCCGCTTCGACGCGCCTCCGCCGCAGCGCGACGCCCACTACCGGAACGGTGCGCCGCGTCCGGCGATCGACCCGGAGGCGCTGCTGGACGGGATGAACCCGCAGCAGCGCGAGGCCGTGGTGCACGCCGGATCGCCGCTGCTCATCGTGGCCGGGGCCGGCTCGGGCAAGACCCGGGTGCTGACCCACCGGATCGCCTACCTGCTGGGCGCGCGCGGGGTGCAGCCGGGGGAGATCCTGGCGATCACCTTCACCAACAAGGCCGCAGGGGAGATGCGCGAGCGGGTCGAGGACCTGGTCGGCCCCCGGGCCAAGGTGATGTGGGTGTCGACCTTCCACAGCGCCTGTGTGCGGATCCTGCGGCGGGAGAGCAAGCGGCTCGGCTTCACCTCCAGCTTCTCGATCTACGACTCCGCCGACTCGCAGCGGCTGATGGCGCTCTGCTGCCGGGATCTGGACCTGGACCCCAAGCAGTTCCCGCCCAAGTCCTTCACCTCCAAGATCTCCAACCTCAAGAACGAGCTGGTGGACGAGGAGACCTTCGCCGCGAAGGCGGAGAACCCGATGGAGCGCAAGCTCGCCGACGCCTACGCGCTCTACCAGCGCCGGCTGCGCGAGGCCAACGCCCTCGACTTCGACGACATCATCATGACCACGGTGCACCTGCTGCAGGCCTTCCCGGACGTGGCCGAGTACTACCGCCGACGCTTCCGGCACATCCTGGTGGACGAGTACCAGGACACCAACCACGCCCAGTACATGCTGGTCAGGGAGCTGAGCGGCGGCGCGAGCGGCTCCGCCCGAAGATGACCGCGGACGGGGAGTTCGTCAACCCGGCCTCGGCCGGTCTCGCCACCGTGCCCCCGGCGGAGCTGTGCGTGGTGGGTGACGCGGACCAGTCGATCTACGCCTTCCGCGGCGCGACCATCCGCAACATCCTCGACTTCGAGGAGGACTACCCCAGCGCGACCACGATCCTGCTGGAGCAGAACTACCGCTCCACCCAGACCATCCTCAGCGCCGCCAACTCGGTGATCGAGCGCAACACCAACCGCCGCGCCAAGAACCTGTGGACGGCCGGCGCAGACGGCGAGCTGATCACCGCCTATGTCGCCGACGACGAGCACGGCGAGGCGCAGTTCGTCGCCGACGAGGTGGACCGGCTCACCGACGCGGGCAAGGCCCGTCCGGGCGACGTCGCGGTGTTCTACCGGACCAACGCCCAGTCCCGGGTGTTCGAGGAGGTGTTCATCCGGACCGGACTGCCCTACAAGGTGGTCGGCGGGGTGCGCTTCTACGAGCGCAAGGAGGTCCGGGACGTGCTGGCCTACCTGCGGATACTGGCCAACCCCGAGGACACCGTGCCGCTGCGCCGGATCCTCAACGTCCCCAAGCGCGGGATCGGCGACCGAGCCGAGGCGATGATCGACGCGCTGGCCCAGCGCGAGCGGATCTCCTTCGCCGAGGCGCTTCGGCGCGCGGAGGAGGCGTACGGGATGGCCGCGCGCTCGCTCAATGCGGTGAAGAAGTTCAATGAGCTGCTGGCCAAACTGCGTGGGGTCGTCGACTCGGGAGCGGGTCCGGCCGCGGTGCTGGAGGCCGTGCTGACCGAGACCGGCTACCTGGCCGAGCTGCAGGCGTCCACCGACCCGCAGGACGAGACCCGGGTGGAGAACCTGCAGGAGCTCGCGGCGGTGGCGCTGGAGTTCGAGCAGGAGGAAGCCGCGGCCGCGGCTGCCGCCGAGGTGCCGGATCCGGAGGCGGACCCGGCAGCTGAGGTGGAGCCGGTGGCTACTGGTCTGGCGGCGTTCCTGGAGCGGGTGGCGCTGGTCGCCGACTCGGACCAGATCCCCGATGACGAGGAGGGCGAGAGCAAGGGCGTGGTCACGCTGATGACCCTGCACACCGCCAAGGGCCTCGAATTCCCGGTGGTGTTCCTGACCGGCATGGAGGACGGCGTCTTCCCGCACATGCGGACCTTCGGCCAGGCCAAGGAGCTGGAGGAGGAGCGGCGGCTCGCCTATGTGGGGCTCACCCGGGCCCGGGAGCGGCTCTACCTGTCAAGGGCGGTGCTGCGCAGCGCCTGGGGTCAGCCCTCGTACAACCCGGCCTCGCGCTTCCTGGAGGAGATCCCGCCGGCCCTGGTCCATGAGAAGCGCACGGCCTCGGCCGCGGTGCCGGCCGCGCGGGGAGCCTTCGGCAGCAGTTCTTCGGGGGCGGGCGGCGGCAAGCGCACGGCTCCGGCGGGCTGGGGCAAGAACGCCGGGCGGATCAAGGAGCGGCCGGCCCTCTCGCTGGCCGTCGGCGACCGGGTGACGCACGATCGCTTCGGCCTGGGCACGGTCGTCGCCGTCGGCGGGCCCGCGGAGGACGCCAAGGCGACCATCGACTTCGGCGCGGAGGGGACCAAGCAGCTGCTGCTGCGCTACGCCCCGGTGGAGAAGCTCTGACGGTTGCTCAGCGCGGTCGGCCTGCGCGGCTGCTCGGCCTGCGGCTGCTCGGTCAGCGCGGGTCGAGGCCGTGCGAGAGCAGCCACGGCAGCGGGTCGATCGCCACGCCGCCGTTGGGGTGCACCTCGAAGTGCATGTGCGGTCCGGTGGAGTTGCCGGTGTCGCCGGAGTAGGCGACCACGTCTCCGGCCTTCACCGAGCCGCTGCGCTTCTTGTAGGCACTGAGATGGCAGTACCAGGTCTGGGTGCCGTCGGGGGCGGTCAGTATCAGCATGTTGCCGTAGTAGGCGTTCCACTTGGTACTGATGGTGCCGTTGGTGACGGCGTGCACCTGGGTGCCGGTGCTGACCGGGAAGTCGATGCCGGTGTGCAGCGACATCCAGTGCGTCCCGGCCTGGCCGTAGAGGGCGCTGAGGCCGGTGTGCGCGGTGATCGGCATGACATAGCGGGGGGCCTCGGCGGCGGCCTTCTTGGCGGCCGCGGTCCGCAGCGTCAGCGCCTGCCGGGCCTGGTCCCGGCTGACCTGCTCGGCCGAGGCCTTGGCCTGCGCGGCGGCCAGGTCCTTGGCCTTCTGGTCGTTCGCGGTGAGCGGCTTGCTGGCGTCGTTCGCGGCCACGGGATGGCTGCTGGCCTCGGGGGCGAGGGTCGCGGCGGCGGCGCCGGCGATGCCCAGCACGGCGACCGAGGGGACGGCGATGGTCAGCACGGCCGAGCGGCGGCGCTTGGTCCGGCCCCGGGCCACCCGGGCCGCGGCGCGGCCGCCGGTGACGACCACGGGGGCGGCCAGTACGGGCTCGAGTTCCGGCTCGAGTTCTGGCTCCGCCTCGGGCTCCAGCTCCGGTTCCGGCTCGAACTGCAGCTCCGGCTCCGGCAGGTACGCGAACTCCTGCTCATAGGCGGCAAGAGGCTCGGTCGGGTAGTAGTACTGCTCCTGCACGTACTGCTGCTGCTGGGTGTACTGCTCCTGCGGGTACTGCTGCTGGGGCATCGGGTCCTGGTAGACCGGATAGGCGGCGTAGCCGTAGTACGCCGTGTCCTGCTCCGGATAGTAGGGCTGCGCAGGCGTCGGCGCTGCGTACCCGTACCAGCCGGTCTCGGTGTCCACCACGGAAGTCCCAATCCACAACCCAAAGGAAAGTGAGCGTGACTGTATCCCCCGTAACGGACCAGCCACAATCTCCTGAGAGATCTATCCGTCTTTGGGTGGATAAGAGTAATTGGCCACGGATGTCCTAGGCGCTGAGCCGGTCCGCGCCCGGTCGGGCCTGTCCCGGCGGGTTCGCCAGGGCGGCTGCGATCCGGGTGATCACGGTCCGGTGGACCGGTAGGGCGATATGTCCGGTGCCTGCCACCAGGACGTTCTCCGCCCAGAGGTCGGGGTGCCGCAGCTCGCCGCGGCCCGGCGGCAGGATCAGCGGGTCGTGGTCGCCGCGGAACGCCAGGAACCGGGTACGGCAGCCCGGCGCGGGGGCGCGCAGCTCCTCGATCACGCTGCTGCCCGGCACCAGCTGGTCGGCGATCGGCAGCGGGTGCAGCAGGTGCGCGCTGAGCGTCCCCCCGTGCGGCGTGGCGAGCGTGGCCACGGTGTGGACGAGCGCGTCGCCGCCGAGCAGTTGCACGTAGTAGCGGGCGATCAGCCCGCCGAGGCTGTGTCCGACCACGGCCACCCGCTCGCCGCCGTAGACCTCGCTGGTGTGCTGCACATGCCGGCCGAGGAGTTCGGCGGCGCTGCGGACGTCGACGGTGAGCAGGTTGTAGTTCAGCCCGTGGACGTGCTCCCAGCCGTCGGCGTTGAGCGAGCGGCGCATCCTGGTGAACACGGCCTGGTTGTCGAACAGCCCGTGCAGCAGCAGGACCGGGCGGTGGGTCTCGTGGGCGCACCGGGCGGCGGGCAGCGGCCAGGGCTCGCCGGGGATCCCGGTCGGATAGCGGAGGAGGTGCTCGGCGAGTGCGGCGGTCTCCTGGGTGACGGCTCGTACGGTCGTCGCTGCGCGACGGAACAGACTGCTCACGCGGGCCTCCGCTGTGATTCTCCCCCCGGTGCGGACGGCGAAACGGTCGGCAGGTCGCCGTGGTGCCGACAACGCGGTGCCGGGAAAGGGGGCTAACGTTCGTTAACATCGGCGGCATCTCAGAGGAGGCAGCGATGGGCGAGTCCGGACCTATCCGTGTGGTCGTGGCCAAGCCGGGTCTCGACGGCCACGACCGCGGCGCGAAGGTGATCGCCCGTGCCCTGCGCGACGCGGGCATGGAGGTCGTCTACACCGGGCTGCACCAGACGCCCGAGCAGATCGTGGACACCGCCGTCCAGGAGGACGCCGACGGCATCGGCCTGTCCATCCTCTCCGGCGCGCACATGACGCTCTGCGGCAAGGTGGTGCAGCTGCTCAAGGAGCGGGACGCGGCCGACATCACCGTGTTCTGCGGCGGCATCATCCCCGACGACGACATCCCGCTGCTGAAGGAGCTGGGCATCGACGGCGTGTTCACCCCGGGGGCGACCACCGGGGACATCGTCGCCTGGGTCCAGAGCCACCTCCGCGACTCCGCCACCGCCTGACCTGCGGCGGCCTACCCCGCGAGCTCCGCGAGCATCGTGGCGCGGAGTCGGAGCGTGGCGGCGAGCCGGGTGAACATCTCGGCCCAGGCCGAGCCCGCGTCCTCGGCCAGGGCGTCCAGCTCGGCCGCCGCCGACGGGGCCAGCGCCCGTTCCGCCACCCCCAGCACCCCGCTGTGGCTCCACGGGTAGCCGCCGCCCTCGGCGACCCGGGCCAGCGCCCGCAGCACCGCGCTGCCCAGCGGCTCCGGCCAGGGCGCCGGGCAGGCGACCAGCAGCTGGAACGCCTCGCCCAGGCTGTGCGAGTCCAGGCTGTGCCGGTCCAGGTGGGACGCCGTCCAGTCGGCCCGCTCGCGCGGGGGCAGCACGCCGAGCAGCTTGGCCGCGCCGCCGCCCGCGGGCCCGGTGGCGGGGGTATGCGCGAGCAGCGCCCGGGCCCAGCCGGCGTCGTTCTGCCGGACCGCGGCCCGGGACCAGGCCTCGCGCAGCTCCGCCGCCCAGGTGTCGGAGACCGGCAGCGCCAGCACCTCGGCCGGGCGGCCGAACTCCGCCTGCCAGGTATCCAGCGGGGTCGCCGCCAGGATCTCGCCCAGCCAGAACGCCCGGTCGGCCCGTCCGGTGGGGGAGGACGGCGGTATCCCGTCCCGCAGCATCGCGGCGTCGCAGGCGGTCGGCGGATGCACGGTCAGCCGGGGGCCGTCCGCGGTGGCGGCGAGCCGGACCGCGGCGCGGGCGCGCTCGGCCATCCGCAGCGCCAGCGCCGAGCCCGGCAGGGTGGAGAGCAGCTCCGCCGCGGTCAGCCTGACGTTCTTGGAGCGGTCGCTGAGGACGGTCTCCAGGAAGGGCTCGTCCTCGGCCGAGAGCCGCTCCTGGAGGGCGTCGAGGAACAGCAGCCGGTCCTCGGCCCGCTCCTTGGCCCAGGAGGTCCGCAGCAGCTCCCGTGCGGCGGGGGGGTCGCGGCGGCGCAGCCGGGTGAGCTGGGTGACCCGCTCCGCGAACAGGCCCTCCTGCCAGATCCGCTCGTCCGCCGGGGCGGTGTCGCCGGGCAGCGGGGTGCGCAGCACATAGCGCCAGTCCGGGTTGCGCTCGGCCAGCCAGCGGCCCAGCGGCCCGGCCAGCAGCACCGCGTCGGTGCGCAGCTCGCTGCGGGCGCGGGCGGCGTCCAGCAGCGGCGGGACCAGCGCGGCCGGCGCGCGGTAGCCGTGCCCGGCGGCGGCGGTGAGGTACTGCGGCAGCAGCTCGCTGATGTTGGCGAGGCTGCCGGAGCCCTGCGACGAGGCGTCAGGCCCCGGCAGCAGCAGGCCGAGCCGCTGGGCCGCGGGCTCCGGCAGGGACGGCCTGGGGTCCGCCGGGGCCTCGGCCGGTGCCGCCGCCGCGGCCGGCCCCGGACGCAGCCCCGAGCGCCGCTGGACGGCCTGCAGCGCGGCCCGGTCCAGCAGGTCCACCGCGGTGGCGGGCGGGCGCCGGTCGGTGCCGAGCAGGGCGGTGCTGACCAGCTCCGGCCAGGCGGTGCCGGTCTGCTGAAGGTTCGTCATGCCGCTACTCCCAGCGTGCGGATCCTGGGTCCGTCCGGGTACCAGGCGGTGACCGGGGCGAAGCCGCGGTGGCCGCACTCGCCGAACAGGGTGATCGGCCGGCCGCCGGAGACCGCGGCCAGCCGCCACAGCGCGGCGTCCGGGGTGCCGCGCCGGTCGACGGGTATCGCGGTCGACAGCGGGCCCGAGCGGTCGGCCAGCTCCCAGCCGTGCGCGGTGGGGGTGGGCACCACCTGGTGCAGCGCCACCGGCCAGGACTCCAGCCAGGGGTCGTCGGCCAGGGCGCGGCCGTAGGCGTCCAGCGCGGCGTCCAGGGTGAGCCCGGCCGGGACCGCCGCGGCGGGCGGCGGCGGGGCGGGGACGCCGTAGCGGGCGCCGAGCACCGCGCGCAGCGGGCGGGCGCCGGGGTGGAAGGCCAGCTCGGCGTCCAGCAGCAGTCCGGTGGGCAGCGCCAGCTCCGGGGCGAGTCCTGGACGGCCGAAGGACAGCAGCAGGGCGTCCTGGCCGGTCTCGCCGCCGCGCAGCCAGATCCGGCGGGTGGTGACCCGTTCGTCGGCGCTGTCGCGGCTGCCGAGGACCAGCCAGCGGTCCCGGACCCGGGGCCCGCGCAGCAGCTCGGCGGCGTCCACGGTGAAGCCGACCCGGGCCCGTACGGTCGCGGCCAGCGGCCCGGGCAGGGCGTCCACCCGCCGGTAGCCGGTGGCGAGCAGGTGCAGCAGCCCGTACTCCTCCAGCAGCCGGGACGGCCAGCCGGGGCCGGAGGACGGCACCGCGCCCAGCTCGCGGGCCCGGGAGGCCAATCCGGGCGCCTGGGCGTCGACCATCCGGGCCGCGACGTCGGCCCAGCCCGCGTAGCCCTGGGCCGGGGCGTCGGCCAGCCCGCCGCGCAGCTGATCGGCCAGCCGCGCCTCCAGCTCGGAGGCGCCGGCCGCGACCCGCGCCGCCCGGCGCTCGCGCCGCCGCTCGGCGGCCAGCAGGGACGCCTGGTCGGGAACGGCCGAGGCGGCGTCGGACTCCCGCGCCGCCCGCTGCTCGGCCCGGTGGCGGCGTCCCTTCAGCCAGTCGGCGGCCCAGTCCGGGGCAGCGGCTGCACCCGCATTGACCTCGACGGCGCCCGCCTCGACCGCGCCGGCCTCGACCGCGCCCGCCGACCAGCGCAGCAGCAGGGCGAGGGCGTGCTTGCACGGGAACTTGTGGCTCGGGCAGCTGCACTGGTAGGCGGGCCCGGTGAGGTCCACCACGACCCGGTACGGGGTGCTCCCGCTGCCCCTGCACTCGCCCCAGACGGCGGCCGAGGCCGTGGCTGTGTCGCAGCCGGTGCCCGACCAGGGCGCGGGCGTGGAGAGTTTGGTCGCCGCCTTGCGCGAGGGCGCGTCGGGGGCGAGTGAGAGAACATGCTCCGGTGTCCAGCGATCCTCCATGGCAACGACGGTAGACGGCACCACTGACAATCCGGCTGCCCGAAGAAAACCCCAGGTGGGGACGGGTCCTGTCGGATTGTCAGTGGCTGGGTGCAGAGTGGTGGGCAACCCGGACGCCCTTTGAGGAGAGCCTTCATGCCCGCTGCCTCGGAAGCCCTTCGCCCGCACGCCGAGACCGCCTATGCCGACGAGCTCGCCGCGCTCTCCGCCGCCGACGACCGTCCGCGCCCGGCGCGCTGGCTGCTGTCCCCCTGGGCCGTCGCCACCTACCTGCTGGGCGGGGTGCTGCCGGACGGGACGGTGATCTCGCCCAAGTACGTCGGCCCGCGCCGGATCGTCGAGGTGGCGGTGACCACCCTGGCCACCGACCGGGCGCTGCTGCTGCTCGGCGTCCCCGGCACCGCCAAGACGTGGGTGTCCGAGCACCTCGCCGCCGCCGTCAGCGGCGACTCCACGCTGCTGGTCCAGGGCACCGCGGGGACGCCCGAGGAGGCGATCCGCTACGGCTGGAACTACGCCAGGCTGCTCGCCGAGGGCCCCAGCCGGGACGCGCTGGTGCCCAGCCCGGTGATGCGGGCGATGGCCGAGGGGATGACCGCCCGGGTGGAGGAACTGACCCGGATACCGGCCGACGTCCAGGACAGCCTGATCACCATCCTCTCCGAGAAGACCCTGCCGATCCCCGAGCTGGGGGAGGAGGTCCAGGCGGTGCGCGGCTTCAATCTGATCGCCACCGCCAACGACCGCGATCGGGGCGTCAATGAGCTGTCCAGCGCGCTGCGGCGGCGGTTCAACACGGTGGTGCTGCCGCTGCCCGCCTCGCTGGAGGAGGAGGTGGGCATCGTCGCCCGCCGGGTCGGCGAGCTGGGCCGCTCGCTGGAGCTGCCCGCCGTCCCCAGCGGCTCGGCCGAGATCCGACGGGTCGTCACCGTGTTCCGGGAACTGCGGGACGGGGTCACCGCCGACGGCCGGACCAAGGTCAAGTCGCCCTCGGGCAGCCTCTCCACCGCCGAGGCGATCTCGGTGGTGACCAGCGGGCTGGCGCTGGCCGCGCACTTCGGCGACGGGGTGCTGCGCCCGGCCGACATCGCCTCGGGCCTGCTCGGCGCGGTGGTCCGCGACCCGGCCGCCGACCGGCTGGTCTGGCAGGAGTATCTGGAGAGCGTGGTGCGCGAGCGCGACGACTGGAAGGACTTCTACCGCAGCTGCCGTGACGCGGACGCCCGCTGAACCGGTCCGTCGAACTCGTGGAGGGGGTGTGATGGAACGTCAGACACCGCAGCAGACGCCGGCGGTCGTGCTGCTGGGGGTGCGGCACCACGGGCCGGGATCGGCCCGGGCGGTGGCCGCCGCGCTGGAGCAGTACCGGCCCGACGTGGTGCTGATCGAGGGCCCGGCCGAGGCCGATCCGCTGCTGGGCCTGGCGGCCGGCAAGGAGATGGTGCCGCCGGTCGCGCTGCTGGCCCATGTCATGGACAACCCGGCGCAGGCGGCGTTCTGGCCGTTCGCCGCGTTCTCACCGGAGTGGGTGGCGCTGCGGCACGCGCTGGACCGGGGGATCCCGGTGCACTTCATCGACCTCCCGGCGGCGCACACCTTCGCGCTGGTCGAGCCGACCGAGGAGGCGCAGCGGGCCCCGCTGGACCCGATCGCCGAGCTGGCCCGACTGGCCGGCCACGAGGATCCGGAGCAGTGGTGGGACGACGCGGTGGAGCACCGGCTCCCGGAGGGGGGCGGGGACGCGCTGGCGCCGTTCCGCGCCATCGCCGAGGCGATGACGGCGCTGCGGCCTGCTGAGGGGACCGGGGCGACCGGGGAGCGACGCTCGGACCTGCTGCGGGAGGCGTTCATGCGGCGGCAGTTGCGGGCCGCCGGGCGGGCCGGTCACCGCCGGGTGGCTGTGGTCTGCGGCGCCTGGCACGTCCCCGCGCTGGCCGCCAAGGTGCCGGTGGCGGCGGACAACGCGCTGCTCAAGGGGCTGCCCAAGGTCAAGGTCAAGCTGACCTGGGTGCCCTGGACGCATCGCCGGCTGGCGCAGCACACCGGCTACGGCGCGGGCATCGCCTCGCCCGGCTGGTACCAGCATCTGTTCGGTTCTCCGGAGCAGACCGTGGTCCGCTGGATGACCAGGGTCGCCGCGCTGCTGCGGGAGGAGGACCACCCGGTCTCCTCCGCGCATGTGATCGAGGCGGTCCGGCTGGCCGAGACCCTGGCCGCGATGCGCGGCCGTCCGCTGCCGGGCCTGGCCGAGGCCACCGACGCGGTGCGGGCGGTGATGTGCGAGGGCTCGGACGTCCCGCTGGCCCTGGTCGAGGACCGGATGGTGGTCGGCGACTGCCTGGGCGAGGTCCCGGACGAGGCGCCCGCGGTGCCGCTGCAGCGGGACCTGACCCGGCTTCAGCGAAGCCTGCGGCTGAAGCCGGAACCGGTCGAACGTGAACTCGACCTCGACCTGCGCGAGGACACCGGCGCCGCCCGCAGCCGGCTGCTGCACCGGCTCGCGCTGCTGGGCATCCACTGGGGCCGCGCCGCGGCCTCCCGCACCGGGAACACCGGGACCTTCCGGGAGAGCTGGCTGCTGCGCTGGGAGCCCGAGCTGGCGGTGGCCATCGCCGAGGCGGGTATCTGGGGCACCACCGTCGAAGCCGCCGCCACAGCCAGGGCCCGGGACCGGGCCGCGCACGCGGGCTCGCTGGCGGAGGTCACCGGTCTCGCCGAGGTCTGCCTGCTGGCCGGTCTCGCCGAGGCGCTGCCCACGGTGCTCCAGGCGCTGGCCGACCGCGCCGCGCTGGACGCCGACGTGGCGCATCTGGCCGAGGCGCTGCCCGCGCTGGTCCGCTCGCTCCGCTACGGCGATGTCCGCGGCACCGACGCCAGGGCCCTGCGGGAGCTGGCCGAGGGGCTCGCGGTGCGGATCTGCATCGGCCTCCCGGCCGCCTGCGCCGGCCTCGACGCCGAGGGGGCCGGCGCGATGGCCGCCCACTTGGGCGCCACCCACACCGCGGTGGCGCTCCTGCGCGCCGAGGGGGGTGCGGACGCAGGCGCGGAGGTCGCCTCCGGCGGGGGTGCGGTCGCGCCTTCCGGCGCGGAGGCTGCCTCGGGCACGGGCTCTGCTGAGCCCCAGTCCGTTGCGCCCGAGCGGTCCGCGGCTGGGCGCGCCGCGTTGGGGGAGCGGTGGGTGGGGACGTTGCGGGTGCTGGCCGGGCGGGACACAGTGCCGGGGTTGCTGCGCGGACGCGCCGTGCGGTTGTTGCTGGATGACGGGGTGTGGGACGGGCTGGAGGCCGCTCGGCAGATGGGGCTGGCGCTGTCACCGGTGACGCCGCCGGCGGAGGCCGCCGGGTGGATCGAGGGCTTCCTGGCCGGCGGCGGCATGCTGCTGGTCCATGACACCCAGCTGCTCGGGCTCGTCGACAACTGGCTCGGCTCGGTCCCGGAGGAGGCCTTCCCCGATGTGCTGCCGCTGCTGCGCCGCACCTTCTCCAACTTCGAGGCCGGCGTACGCCGCACCATCGGCGAGCGGATCCGCAGCGGCGCGGCGGAGCCCGCGTCGGCCCGGGCCTCGGACCGTCCCGGCTTCGCCGACACCCTCGACCAGGACCGCGCCGCCGCCGCCCGCGCCACCGCGGCCCTGCTGCTGGGCATCGACCCGGAAGAAGAACTGACGGAGGTTCAGCGATGACCGCTCTCCCCGCGAATCTCCCCGATCTCCCCGAAGAAGCGCGGCTGCGCCGCTGGCGGCTGGTGCTCGGCGGCGAGGCCGACGGCACCGGCTGCAAACTCGCCGGCCGCGACGCCGCGATGGACCGCGCGCTCTCCGCCCTCTACCGGGGCGACACCGGCGGCGCCGTCGACCGCGGCGCCCCGCGACAGGCGGGCCTCGGCGGCTCCGCGCCGCAGGTCGCCCGCTGGCTCGGCGACATCCGCGAGTACTTCCCCACCAGCGTGGTGCAGCTGATGCAGCAGGACGCCATCGAACGGCTCGGCCTGGCCCAGCTGCTGATGGAGCCGGAGATGCTGGCGGCGGTCGAGCCGGACGTGCACCTGGTGGGGACGCTGATCTCGCTGGGCCGCGCGCTGCCGGAGACCACCAGGGAGACCGCCCGCGCGGTGGTCCGCAAGGTGGTCACCGACCTGGAGCGCCGGATCGCCACCCGGACCCGCTCGGTGGTCGGCGGCGCGCTGGACCGCAGCGCCCGGGTCAACCGGCCCCGGCACCGGGACATCGACTGGAACCGCACCATCCGCGCCAACCTCAAGAACTACATCGAGCCGACCGGGGAGCGCGCCCACGGCAGCGTCGTCCCGGAGCGGCTGATCGGCTACGCCCGGGCCCAGAACGCGGTGCGGAAGGAGGTCATCCTCTGTATCGACCAGTCCGGGTCGATGGCCGCCTCGGTGGTCCACGCCTCGGTCTTCGGCGCGGTGCTCGCTTCGATGCACTCGCTGAGCACCCGTCTGGTGGTCTTCGACACCTCGGTGGTGGACCTCACCGAACAGCTGACCGATCCGGTCGACGTGCTGTTCGGGGTCCAACTCGGCGGCGGCACCGACATCAACCGCGCGCTGGCCTACTGCCAGTCCAGGATCACCCGCCCCGCCGACACCGTCGTGGTGCTGATCAGCGACCTCTACGAGGGCGGCATCCGGGACGAGATGCTCAAACGGGTGGCCGCGATGAAGGCCTCCGGGGTGCAGTTCATCGCCCTGCTCGCGCTCTCCGACGACGGCGCGCCCTCCTACGACCGCTCGCACGCGGCGGCGCTGGCCGCGCTCGGCGCGCCCGCCTTCGCCTGCACCCCCGACCTCTTCCCGGAGGTGATGGCCGCCGCGATCCAGAAGCTCCCGCTGCCGGTTCCCGACCAGTCCTGACTCACAGCGGCAGCTTCACTCAAAGAGGCAGCTTCAGCGCGGCCCAGACCGTCTTGCCGCTGCACCCAGGCCGGGGCACCGCGCCCCAGGCCGTGGCGAAGGTGTCGATCAGCAGGATGCCGCGGCCGTGCTCGTCCTCGTCCTCGGCCCGTTCCAGCTGCGGCAGGTCACGCCGGTCCTCGTCGTCGACCTCCAGGAAGAGCACGCCGCGCGCGCTCCAGAGCCGGCAGTGCACCCGGCTGCTGCGGGTGTGCGTGACCGCGTTGCAGACCAGCTCGGACATGCAGAGCTCGGCGTCGGCGAGGGTGTCGCCGGACAGCCGCCACATGGCCGCGGTGATCCGGACGAAGCGCCGGGCGGTCGCGACCGACTCGGGCGCAGCCGGGAAGGTGGCCGCGGCCTGGCGGTCCATCGCCCAGGTGCTGCGGGCACTGCCGAGCTCGGCCCGGCCCGGTTCGGGAGGCGCCTCCGGCTCCGGCTCGGGATCCGGAGGGGTCTGAACGCGATGGCGTGCGCTGTGCATCGAGCATCCGCTTCTGGGGGCAGTCGTACGAAGCAGGGTCTCCACTGGCTCCGCGCGCGGCGTCGCTACGGTCTGTGTGTTCACCGTTACTCAAGAAACACTCCCCGAGTAAGGTTGCAGAAGCAACTTCCTTGGCGGGATTCGCCTTATCGGGGCGCAATTTTCCGAAGTGAGGGGAGTGGCGCGCTCCCCCTGGGACGATCGCGGTCCGACCCGGCGACGCGCCCGCTGTGACGGTTATCACCGGGCTCAGCCAGGCTCACGGTGAAACACGCACGTCGTACGGGGATAACCTGCGAGACGGACATGCCTGCCCGTCCGACCGCCAGGCCGTGTGCTCCCCGTAGCGGGGCGAGAGGCTGGACGCGAGATTCCCCCGGGGCTCCGCGTACCGACTGCCACGACGGCCACAGCGGCGAGCTTTCGGGCGGCACGCTGGGAAGATAGGGGTGGCCGGCCCTTCTGTGACCGACCACTTCGAAGTCGCGATCACAAGGACGGACGCGCGTGGACCTGTTCGAATACCAGGCGAGGGACATCTTCGCCAAGCACGGTGTACCGGTGCTGGGCGGTGCAGTCATCGAAAGCGCTGAAGAGGCGCGGGCGATCGCTGAGGAATGGGGCGGCCGAGCGGTCGTCAAGGCGCAGGTCAAGGTCGGTGGCCGCGGTAAGGCCGGCGGCGTGAAGCTGGCCTCCGACCCGGACGACGCGGTGGCCAAGGCCGGTCAGATCCTGGGCATGGACATCAAGGGCCACACGGTCCACAAGGTGATGCTCGCCCAGACGGCCGACATCAGGGACGAGTACTACGTCTCGTTCCTGCTGGACCGCACCAACCGCACCTTCCTGGCCATGGCCTCAGTCGAGGGCGGCGTGGAGATCGAGGTCGTCGCGGTCGAGAACCCCGAGGCGCTGGCCAAGGTCGCGGTGGACGCCAACGAGGGCGTGACCGACGCCAAGGCCCGTGAGATCGTCGCGGCGGCCAAGTTCCCGGCCGACGTCGCCGACCAGATCGCCGAGGTCCTGAAGAGCCTGTGGAAGGTCTTCATCGCCGAGGACGCCCTGCTGGTCGAGGTGAACCCGCTGGTCAAGACGGGTGACGGCAAGATCGTCGCGCTGGACGGCAAGGTCTCCCTGGACGAGAACGCCGACTTCCGCCAGCCCGAGCACGAGGCGCTGGTGGACCACGCCGCCGCCAACCCGCTGGAGGCCGCGGCCAAGGCCAAGAACCTCAACTACGTCAAGCTCGACGGCGAGGTCGGCATCATCGGCAACGGCGCGGGTCTCGTGATGAGCACCCTCGACGTGGTCGCCTACGCCGGCGAGAAGCACGGCAACGTGAAGCCGGCCAACTTCCTCGACATCGGCGGCGGCGCGTCCGCCGAGGTGATGGCGAACGGCCTGGGCATCATCCTGGGCGACCCGGACGTCAAGTCCGTGTTCGTCAACGTGTTCGGCGGCATCACCGCCTGTGACGAGGTCGCCAACGGCATCGTGCAGGCGCTGGAGCTGCTCGCGGCCAGTGGCGAGGCCGTCACCAAGCCGCTGGTCGTCCGCCTGGACGGCAACAACGCGGAGCTGGGTCGCAAGATCCTGTCTGACGCCAACCACCCGCTGGTGCAGCGTGTGGACACCATGGACGAAGCGGCCGACAAGGCCGCCGAGCTGGCTGCGAAGTAAGGGACGAGGACTCCACAACCATGGCTATCTTCCTCACCAAGGAAAGCAAGGTCATCGTCCAGGGGATGACCGGTGCCACCGGCTTGAAGCACACCCGCCTCATGCTGGCTGACGGCACCAACATCGTCGGCGGTGTCAACCCGCGCAAGGCCGGCACCAGCGTCGACTTCGACGGCACCGAGGTCCCGGTGTTCGGCACCGTGGCCGAGGCCATCAAGGCGACCGGCGCCGACGTCTCGGTCATCTTCGTGCCGCCGGCCTTCGCCAAGGCCGCCGTGGTCGAGGCGATCGACGCCGAGATCCCGCTGGCCGTCGTGATCACCGAGGGCATCGCGGTGCACGACTCCGCGTCGTTCTGGGCGTACGCGGGCGAGAAGGGCAACAAGACCAGGATCATCGGTCCGAACTGCCCCGGCCTGATCACCCCCGGCCAGTCCAACGCCGGCATCATCCCGGGCGACATCACCAAGCCCGGCCGGATCGGCCTGGTGTCCAAGTCGGGCACGCTGACCTACCAGATGATGTACGAGCTGCGCGACATCGGCTTCTCGTCCGCCGTCGGCATCGGTGGCGACCCGATCATCGGCACCACGCACATCGACGCCCTGCAGGCGTTCCAGGACGACCCCGACACCGACCTGATCGTGATGATCGGCGAGATCGGCGGCGACGCCGAGGAGCGTGCGGCGGCGTACATCGCCGAGCACATCACCAAGCCGGTCGTCGGCTACGTGGCCGGGTTCACCGCGCCCGAGGGCAAGACCATGGGCCACGCCGGCGCCATCGTCTCCGGCTCCTCCGGCACGGCCCAGGGCAAGAAGGAGGCCCTTGAGGCCGCCGGGGTCAAGGTCGGCAAGACGCCGTCCGAGACCGCCCGCCTGGCGCGCGAGCTGATCCTCAAGTAGGACCACAGCACGGCGGAGCCGCCCCGCACTGGAGGGTTCAGTGCGGGGCGGCTCCGTGCTGTCCGGGTCAGCAGAACGGGCTGGTCAGCGCGCAGGTTCTGGGGCTCGGGCGGGGTCGCCGGAGGGCACGGCCAGCAGGGACGGGGTCGCGACCCGGGCGACCGGGTGGGCGGGCGCGGTGGCAGGGAAGCGGAACAGGTTCAGAGGCAGTGCGGGCGCCCGCATCCGGTCCGCATCCGCCGAACTCCGCGCCACGGCAGCGGTCGGCACGGGCGTGCTGACCGGCGCCGTCTTGGCGCCCGGTCCCGTCTTGGCGGCCGTCACCGGTCCGGCCGGGAGGACGAACGCCGGCGGCGCCGCGCGGTGGCCGAAGGTGATGAAGGCGGGGGTCGGCGGGTGCCAGGGGGTGCCCAGCGCCAGACCGGCGATGACGCCGCCCGCGACCGCGGCGACGGCCAGGCCGGCCGCGGCGTTCACCCCGCCCTCGTGCAGTCTGGCCCGGCGCTGCAGCTGGTTCGACGGCAGCGCCCCGTCCGGCGCCGGGCAGCCGCGCACCGCCAGGCCGCGCAGCAGCGGGCCCAGGCGTCGGGCGAAGCCGGGCTTCCGGGCGTCGGCGCCGGCCGCCTTGGGGGCCTGCCTGGCGATCCCCAGCCGGGCCCTGACCACCCTCCCGTAGGCCGCGGGGGTGCTGGACTCCACCTCCTGGGCGACCTGCTCCCAGCTGAGGCCCAGCGCGTCGTGCAGCACCAGCGCCCGGCGCTGGGCCTTGGGCAGCCGCAGCAGCGCGGCCAGCAGCAGCTGGTCCGCTGCGCCGAGGCCGTTGCCGGGGTCCGCACGGCGCAGCCTGGGGTGGTGCCAGGGCGAGAGCGCCAGTTCGAACGCGGTGGCCCGGACCCAGCCCTCGGGGGAGGGGTCCGCCCCGACCGTGTCCCAGTTGCTCCAGGCCAGCTGGAAGGCCCGGTCGGCGCAGCGTTCCGCGCGCCGCCGGTGCCCGGTGAGTAGGAAGGTCTGCTGGGCCACGCGTGTGTAGGAGTCCTGGTGCAGCGCCTCGAAGACGGCAGGGGCAGGAGCCTGCGCCGAGGTCTCCACCGACCCGATAAGTGACATATACGAATTGTTTTCCCGAAGAGTGACAACTGCCATGTCGGTGGGCATAACGGGTGGTTTCTCGGCGCATGGTGGGGCATGGCGTTCTTGATGGAGCGGTTGCGCCCGGTGGCGGCGCGGCAGCGGGCCCTTGCCTCCGGGGTCGAGCTGGCGGCGCTCAGGGGCGGCCTGATCGGCGGGGCGGTGGCGGCCGGCCTGGGCCTGGCCCTGGTGGCGCTGCCGATACTGCTGCTGTGGATCGTCACCCCGTACGTGGTGGCGGGCCCCGGCGGGGTGGTGCACCTCGCCGCCTGCGTCTGGCTGCTGGCCCACGGGGCGGATCTGGTCCGCCCGGCCACCTACGGCTCTCCGGGCTACGGCGGCCCGGGGGTGCCGCTCGCGGTGACGCCGCTGCTGGTCAGCGTGCTGGCGCTGCTGCCGCTGTACCGGGCCGGGGTCCGGGCCGGCTCACCGCAGCCGCCCTCCGACCAGGACCAGGACCAGGACGCGGACGAGGACGACGGCCAGGACGAGGCGGAACCGGATTCCGAGCCGCACGCCTGGTCCGCCCTGCTCGGCCTCGGGGCCGGCTATCTGCTGGTCGCCGCCGTCGCCGTGGCCGCCGCCACGGCGGGGCCGATCGGCCTGGCCGCCCCGCTCGCCGCCTTCGGCCGGGTCGCCCTGGTCGCACTGCCGGTCGCCGCGCTGGGGGTACGGATGGGGACCGGCCCCGGCGGGTACCCGGTCCCCAGCGTTCCCAGAATCCCCGGCGTCCCCAGGGGCGCCCTCGGTGAGTGGTGGGGCCGACTGTCGAGCCGACTGCCGAAGGTCTCCATCGCCGTCCCCGCCTTGCCGGACCGCACCCGGGCCCCCGGCGGCGCCGCGGTGGCCCTGCGGGCCGCCCTGGGCGGTGGCGCGGCGCTGCTGGGTGTGGGCGGCCTGGTCCTGCTGGCCGCCCTGCTGACGCACTTCGGCGCGGCCGGGACGATGGCCGCGCAGACCGCCCCGGACCTGGCCGGACGGCTGGCGCTGCTGCTGCTCTGCGCGGTGGTGCTGCCCAATGCCGCGGTCTGGGGCGCCGCCTACGCGACCGGTCCTGGCTTTGCCCTCGGCGGCTGGCTCGGCCCGCTGGGCACCGGCGCCGGCACCGCGGCGGTCGTGAACGTACCTGCGTTTCCGCTGCTCACGGCCCTGCCCGGGCCTGGTCGGACGGTGCTGGGGCTGCTCACCCTGGCGTTGGCGCCGGCCGCGGGCGCGGTGGCCGCGGTGATCGTCGGCCGAGCGGCCGAGAGCGGCGGACGGAGCTGGGGGCCGATCGCGACGGCCGAGGTCGCCCTCGCCGCCGCGCTGGGGACCGGCCTGCTGGCCGCCCTGTGCGCGGCCGCGTCCGGCGGTGCGCTCGGTACGGCCGCGCTCGCCCAGGTCGGCCCCTCGCCCTGGCGGACCGGGCTGGCCGTGCTGGCCTGGACCGCCGCCACCGGGGTGCCCGGGGCGGTGCTGCTGCGCTGGAGGATCAGTTGTCGCCGCCGAGCTTCCGCAGCCACTGCGGAGGCTCCGGGGTCACGCTGGTGGCGCACTGGCTGTAGACGGATTTGGTGAGCGCGTTCGTCTGGCAGTCGTAGTAGTTCTTGTAGTACAGCTGCACGCCGAAGACGACCGCCACCAGCGAGAGCCCGACCAGGGAGGCGATCAGACCGCCCAGCGCGGCCGGGAGCTGCGGCTTCGCCGCGTAGTAGGGCGGCACCTGGCCCGACTGCAGATAGGCGGGCGGCGGGACCGGACCGGGCTGGCCGACCGGCCCGTGCTGGCCCACCTGGCCACTCTGGCCCACCTGACCGCCTTGCCCGTTCTGGCCCGAGGGCGCCCCGGCCGTCAACGCGGTGACCGGCGTCTTCGCGGTGCCGCGCAGCGAGCTGATCGACCAGTAGAGCGCCAGGGAGGCCAGCGCCAGGGTGATGTCCGGGATGTCCAGGATCAGGAAGAAGATCCCCCACATCCCGCTCAGCAGCGCGTACCTGGCCCGCCGCTGCACCGGGTCGCTGGGGTCGAAGCGGGGCTGCGGCGGCAGCGAGGGGCCGTAGCCGAGGTTCGGGGGCTGTGAGCCCTGGTAGCCGGGGCTCCAGGGGTGCGGCGGCGGTACGGTCGGCCGCGGCGGGGGGTTCTGTCCGCCGCCCGCCGGGGCGCCGCCCTGCCCGCTGCCACTCTGTCCGTTGCCGCCCTGTCCGCTGCCGTCCGCCGGGGCGCCGTTCTCCCCGCCCTGGCCGTTGTTCCCGTGCTGGTGGCCGCCCTGCCCGCCCTGGCCGTGCGGCGGCGGGTCCTCGTTGGCCCAGCCGCGCTCGCCGGGGTGCACCGGGTGCTGCCGGGACTGCCAGGGACGGTCGGGTGCGTCCTTGGGTGGCGGGGCGAAGGGGTCGCGCGGGCCCTCGGGAGGTGTGCCGCTGTCCGATTTCTGGACCATGGTCTTCGCCGTACTCCTGCCTGTGAACGTCCGCTGTCCCGCGCTTTGTCGCACTGTCCCGCTGAGGGACACCCTCTCACCCTGTACCCCGCTGTGGCGCGTCCCCACCCCATGATCGTCGACCAGCAGTGCGAACCGGGTGACGGGGGCCGGTATCGTTGCTGACGACCGGCGCCCCTCTGGGGTTCCTGGTCGGCCCGTGGCGCCGCCGTGGGCCCGTCGGCGGACGTGGATGCCGGTCACAAGATGACACCCCACCTTCGCAGCCAGCAGTGCCCGGTTTGTGCCCGTGCGCAGGATCGAACCAGTCGCCGGGGGACGGCCGCGCCGTTATGGAGGACTGAGCCTTGGCGTACTCGCCAACCGCCCCCCACCTCGACTTCAACGCACCGGAAAACCCCGCCCGCCTGGTCGTCCTGATCTCCGGTTCGGGGACCAACCTGCAGGCCCTGATCGAGGCCTGCGCCGATCCCGCCTACGGCGCCCGCATCGTCGCGGTCGGCGCCGACCGCGACTCCATCGCCGGTCTCGACCGGGCCGAGCAGGCCGGGATCCCGACCTTCGTGCTCCGGGTCAAGGACTTCCCCGAGCGCACCGACTGGGACCACGCGCTCACCGAGGCCACCGCCGCGCACACCCCGGACCTGGTGGTCACCGCCGGCTTCATGAAGATCCTCGGCGGCGGCTTCATGCGCCGCTTCGAGGGACGCATCATCAACACCCACCCCGCGCTGCTGCCGGCCTTCCCCGGCGCGCACGGGGTGCGGGACGCGCTGGCGTACGGCGTGAAGGTGACCGGCTGCACCGTCCACCTGGTGGACGAGGGCGTGGACACCGGCCCGATCATCGCGCAGGGCGCCGTCGAGGTCACCGACGCGGACCACGAGGACGGCGGCGAGGCCCTGCACGAGCGGATCAAGGCGGTCGAGCGCGGTCTGCTGGTCGAGGCCGTCGGACGGCTGGCGCGCGAGGGCCACCGGGTCCAGGGCCGCCGGGTGCTCCCGCTGCCGTCCCAGAAGTAACTCCCACCGACGCAGTAACTCCCACCGACGCAGTAACTCCCACCGACGCAGTAACTCCCACCGACGTACCCCACACCAAAAGGATTCAGCAATGAGCTCCGGCAGCAACCAGCCCGCTCCCGTTTCAGAGAACGTGCGGCCGCTCCGCCGCGCCCTCGTCAGCGTCTACGACAAGACCGGTCTCGAGGAGCTGGCGCAGGGCCTGCACGCGGCCGGTGTCGAGCTGGTCTCCACCGGTTCCACCGCCGCGCGGATCGCCGCGGCCGGGGTGCCGGTCACCCCGGTCGAGGAGCTGACCGGCTTCCCCGAGTGCCTGGACGGCCGGGTCAAGACGCTGCACCCGCGGGTGCACGCCGGGATCCTGGCCGACCTGCGGCTGGAGTCGCACCGGGAGCAGCTGACCGAGCTGGGCGTCGCCCCGTTCGACCTGGTGGTCGTCAACCTCTACCCGTTCAAGGCCACCGTCGCCTCCGGCGCGAGCGCCGACGAGTGCGTGGAGCAGATCGACATCGGCGGGCCGAGCATGGTCCGCGCCGCCGCCAAGAACCACCCCTCGGTCGCCGTGGTCACCTCCCCGGCCCGCTACGCGGACGTGCTCTCCGCCGTCGCCGCCGGCGGCTTCGACCTGGCCACCCGCAAGCGCCTGGCCGGTGAGGCCTTCGCCCACACCGCCGCCTACGACGTGGCCGTGGCCTCCTGGTTCGCCAGTGCGTACGCGCCTGCCGACGACGAGAGCTTCCCGGCCTTCCTCGGCGCCACCTGGGAGCGCGAGAACGTGCTGCGCTACGGCGAGAACCCGCACCAGGCCGCCGCGCTCTACACGGACGGCAGCGGCACCGGTCTCGCCGCCGCCGAGCAGCTGCACGGCAAGGAGATGTCCTACAACAACTACGCGGACACCGACGCCGCGATCCGCGCCGCCTACGACCAGGACGAGCCCTGTGTCGCGATCATCAAGCACGCCAACCCCTGCGGCATCGCGGTCGGCGCGGACGTCGCGGAGGCGCACCGCAAGGCGCACGCCTGCGACCCGGTCTCGGCCTACGGCGGGGTCATCGCGGTGAACCGCGAGGTCAGCGTGGAGCTGGCCGAGCAGATCGCCCCGATCTTCACCGAGGTGGTCTTCGCCCCCTCCTACGCGGACGGCGCGGTCGAGGTGCTGGCCCGCAAGAAGAACATCCGGGTGCTGCGCGGCACTCCCGCCGCCGCCGCGATCGAGACCCGCGCGGTCACCGGCGGGGTGCTGCTGCAGCAGGCCGACCGGATCGACGCGGCCGGTGACGACCCGTCGACCTGGACCCTGGCCACCGGCGAGGCGCTGGACCCGGCGGCGCTGGCCGAACTGTCCTTCGCCTGGCGCGCCTGTCGGGCCGTCAAGTCCAACGCCATCCTGCTGGCCTCGGGCGGCGCCTCGGTCGGGGTCGGCATGGGCCAGGTCAACCGGGTGGACTCGGCCAAGCTCGCGGTCGAGCGGGCGGGGGAGCGCGCGGTCGGCTCGTACGCGGCCTCGGACGCGTTCTTCCCGTTCCCGGACGGTCTGGAGATCCTGCTCGCGGCCGGTGTCAGGGCGGTCGTCCAGCCCGGCGGCTCGATCCGCGACGACCTGGTGATCGAGGCGGCCAAGGCCGCCGGGGTCACCATGTACCTCACCGGGACCAGGCACTTCTTCCACTGAGCCGGTAGCACCGTCGGCACGCGCAGAGGCCCGCTGTCCCGTCGATCGGGGGCAGCGGGCCTCTCCGCGTACTGCCGTTGCTGCTACTGGGCCTTGACGACCACGGTGCTCATGACCTTGTCTGCGAAGGTCTGCGCCTTGGCGTCCCAGAGCGGCCACAGGAAGCCGACGTAGCAGGCGATGGCGTCCAGGAAGTGGGCGAGCTTGCGGACGAAGGCCGTCCCGAAGCCGATCACCTGGCCGTCGGCCTCGCGGACCAGGCGGATCTTCATGATCTTCTTGCCGGGGCTCTGCCCGGTGGTGCCCTCCTTGTAGCAGAGCCACAGGGCGCCGGCCAGGCCCAGTGCCGCGCCCAGCAGGTAGAAGATGACGGCGATCCCGGCGCCCGCGCCACTGGTCGTGGTCGAGGTGTAGCCGTAGGAGTCGGTCGAGGTGTGCTCGCTGCTGGCGAGGGCGATCGCGGCGATGATGTAGAGGATGAACGGGACCACCCCGACGATCAGGCCGTCGAGCAGGTACGCGGCGAAGCGCGCCCCCCAACTCGCGTACGCGCCCTGGCCGTAGCCGCCGCCGGTGTTGCCGTACGCCTCGGGCTGGTAGCCGTAACCGGCCTGCTGCTGGGCGTAGGGGTCCTGCTGCGGCTGCTGCGGGTAGCCGTAGCCGGGCGGCTGGGCGTACGGGTCCTGCGGCGCGCCCTGCGGCGGCACTCCCTGCTGCGGGTAGCCGTACTGCGGCTGGGCCGGGGGCTGCTGCGGGTAGCCGTAGCCGGGCTGCTGCGGCGGCTGCTGGGGCTGCTGGGGCTGCTGTGCATAGGGATTGTTGGGATCGGGCGGGTAACTCATGCGGTCCTCCGGACAGGAGAGTGGATGGATAAAAGGTGAGCGCGCGGTGAGATTATCGGAGTTGTCTGACAGTCAGTGGGAAAGCAGTCCAAGCCGGTGCAGCTGCCAGAACCAGGACAGAACCGCCGCGGAAACGAGCACGCCCACCCGCAGCCGCTGGGACCGTCCCTGCCACCAGCCCCGCAGTCCCAGCGGCGCCAGCAGCAGGCCCAGGCCGAACAGCACGGTGAACGGGTTCGCCAGCAGCGCCGCCAGCGGGTGGCCCGAGCCCAGCTCGACGAACACCGTGGTGCTGCCGCAGACCGGGCAGGGAATGCCGGTCAGCAGCCGCAGCGGGCAGACGACCCCCGGATCGTGCGCCGAGTGCAGGGCGGCGACGGCCACCGCGGCCGCACCCGCGCCGCCACCCCGGAGCAGCACGTCGCGGAGGCGCCGCGAGAGCGGTGCGCGTGCTGCGGCAGGGGCGGGCGGGACAGATGCGGGCGGGACAGGGCGGAACGCTGTCACCTGGTCGCTGCTCATGGCGGGGCGGCGGTCAGTACGTGCTGAAGCTGGGGCTGCTGAGGATGGCGGCGAGCAGGATGACGGCGACCAGGACCCCCACCGACCCGGTCACGATCCCGGCGATGGCCTGGCCGCGGCCGGTGCCGGTGGTCTTGGACCGGTTCAGCCCGCCGATGCCGAGCCCGAGCGCGACCAGACCGAGGAAGCCGCCGAAGAAGCAGATGCCGACGATCGAGACGATGCCGACCACCATCGACGCGACGGCGATGCCGTTGTTCTCGCCGGTCTGCCCGTAGCCGCCGCCGTAGCCCGGCTGCTGGTACCCGCTGTAGCCGGGCTGCTGCGGGTAGCCGTACCCCGGCTGCTGCGGCGGGGGCTGCTGCGCGTAGGGGTCCTGCCCGTACGGCGCGCCCGGCGGGGGCGGAGGCTGCTGCGGGTAGCCGTACCCCGGCTGCGGTGGCGGCGGCGGCGCCTGCTCACCGTAGGGATTCTGGCTGTACGGGTCCTGCGGCTGGTACGGGTTGCTCACGGTCTCCCCCGAAATTTGATGCCGTTACTCTCGCACGACCATCGTTGCCATCTCCGCGCGCGCTGTCCATCGCGTTCACGCCTCGGATCGGAGTTGTAGTGGTACTGCAATCGGAGGCGAACAATCCGGGTATTCCCCCGGCCATCGCCGCCAACCCTGCCCCCAGCAGCAGGGCGCTGTGCGCGGACGCTCCCCGATCCGCGAGAATGGCTCCATGACCGCCCAGATTCTCGATGGCAAGGCCACCGCCGCCGCGATCAAGTCCGAGCTCGCCGTCCGCGTCGAAGCGCTGAGGGCCCGGGGCGTACAGCCCGGCCTCGGCACCGTGCTGGTCGGCGACGACCCCGGCAGCCACTCCTACGTCCGCGCCAAGCACCGCGACTGCGCCCAGGTCGGCATCGCCAGCATCCAGCGCGAGCTGCCCGCGACCGCCACCCAGCAGGACGTCGAGGACGTCGTCCGCGAGCTCAACGCGGACCCGACCTGCCACGGCTACATCGTGCAGCTGCCGCTCCCCAAGGGCCTGGACGAGAACCGCGTCCTGGAGCTGATGGACCCGGCCAAGGACGCCGACGGGCTGCACCCGGTCAGCCTGGGCCGCCTGGTGCTGGGCATCGAGGGGCCGCTGCCGTGCACCCCCAACGGCATCGTCGAGCTGCTGCGCCGGCACAAGGTGGAGACCAACGGCGCCAACGTCGTGGTCATCGGCCGCGGCATCACCGTCGGCCGCTCGATCGGGCTGCTGCTCACCCGCCGCAGCGAGAACGCCACCGTCACCCTCACCCACACCGGCACCCGCGACCTCTCGGCGCACCTGCGCCAGGCCGACATCATCGTCGCCGCGGCCGGAGTGCCGCACCTGGTCAAGCCCTCGGACGTGCGTCCGGGCGCGGTGGTGCTGGACGTCGGCGTGAGCCGTGACGCCAACGGCCTGGTCGGGGACGTGGACCCGGCGGTCGCCGAGGTGGCCGGCTGGCTGTCGCCCAACCCCGGCGGGGTCGGGCCGATGACCAGGGCGATGCTGCTCAGCAATGTGGTCGAGGCGGCCGAGCGTGCCGCGAGCTGACTCCGAGCCGACCGCGGAGCCGACGGCGGACTCGTCCCCCGCGACGGGGGACGAGTCCGTCCCGGAGCAGCCGGAACGGGCGCGGGCGCGAGCCAAGTCCCGCCGCCGTCCGGAGAAGACCGTCGGCACCTTTCCGCCGGAGGGCTCCGCGGCGGCGGCGGACCGCAGCCAGCCGGTCCCGGTCCGGCAGTGGCCGATAGTGGTGGTGCTCACCCTGGTCGGCGTCGGCCTGGCGGTGACCGCGCTGGACGACTTCCGTCCCGGCGTGATCACCATCGGGGTGGCGCTGCTGCTCGGCTGCGTGCTGCGCGGGGTGCTGCCCGAGGTCGGGATGCTCGCGGTGCGGAGCCGGTTCACCGACATCGTGGTGATGGGCGTGCTCGGCGCCGCCATCATCGTGCTGGCGCTGGCGGCGGAACCGGATCCGGTGATCACCATCCCCTATGTCACCGATATCGCCCGGTTCTTCGGAAGGGACCAGAGCTAGGGCTCCAGAGCCAGTGCTGGGGAAAACGTGACGAAGGACGCTCTCGCGTCTCCGCCCGTCGTCACACGCATCCGTCTCGCTGGGATAACCTGACAGCGGTCTCTTGAAGTCAAGAGATCGATCAGGGTCCGGCACCGCGGGCGTGCCCTGCACGTGCTCTGCTGCCTGCCGCCGAAGCCCTACCACCCAGGAATTCAGCATCCCAGGTATCAGCAGGAGATCTCTCATGACCCGCACTCCCGTCAACGTCACCGTCACCGGTGCCGCCGGCCAGATCGGCTACGCGCTGCTCTTCCGCATCGCCTCCGGCCACCTCCTCGGTCCCGACGTTCCGGTGAAGCTGCGGCTGCTGGAGATCCCGCAGGGCGTCAAGGCCGCCGAGGGCACCGCGATGGAGCTCGACGACTGCGCCTTCCCGCTGCTCGCCGGCATCGACATCTTCGACGACCCGAACAAGGGCTTCGAGGGCGCGAACATCGGCCTGCTCGTCGGCGCCCGCCCGCGCGGTCCCGGCATGGAGCGCGGCGACCTGCTCGCCGCCAACGGCGGCATCTTCGGCCCGCAGGGCAAGGCCATCAACGCCAACGCCGCGGACGACATCAAGGTCCTGGTCGTCGGCAACCCCGCCAACACCAACGCCCTGATCGCCCAGCGCAACGCGCCGGACGTACCGGCCGACCGCTTCACCGCGATGACCCGGCTCGACCACAACCGGGCCGTGGCCCAGCTCGCCAAGAAGCTCGGCGTGACGGTCTCCGAGATCAAGAAGCTCACCATCTGGGGCAACCACTCGGCCACCCAGTACCCGGACGTCTTCCACGCCGAGGTCAACGGCGAGAACGCGGCCAAGGCCGTCTCGGACGACGCCTGGCTGGCGGACTTCTTCATCCCGACCGTGGCCAAGCGCGGCGCGGCCATCATCGACGCCCGCGGCGCCTCCTCGGCCGCCTCGGCCGCGAACGCCGCCCTGGACCACGTCTTCACCTGGACCAACGGCACGGCGACCGGCGACTGGACCAGCGCGGGTGTCGTCTCGGACGGCTCCTACGGCGTCCCGGAGGGCCTCATCTCCTCCTTCCCGGTCACCGCGAAGGACGGCAAGTTCGAGATCGTCCAGGGCCTGGACATCAACGACTTCTCCCGCGCCCGCATCGACGCCTCGGTCAACGAGCTGGTCGAGGAGCGCGACGCGGTCCAGGGTCTCGGCCTGATCTAGTCCCCGCCACGGACCACCGCACCGCGCCCCCGCCCGCCCGTACGCAACCTGTACCGGCGGGCGGAGGCGTTTACGGCTTGCGTGCCTTGCGCTGCCGCCGGCGCTCGCTCTTGCTGCGCGGGTCGGCGCTGGGCAGCGCGGTGAGTTCGCCGATGGCCGCCTCGACATGGCCGGCGGCGTCCCGTCCCCGGCACCACCAGGAGGCTCGGCCGCCGGCGTCCGGGTCCGGGCGGGGGTGCATGCCGAGAAGGTGCACGGGGCAGACCGGCCAGGCCCGCCACGCGTACTCCATCACCGATTCCTGCCCGGCATCGGCGATCGTCAGCAGGGTCTGGTCGGGCGTGGCGGCGGGAGCGTCCGCCTCGACCTCGTGGTAGTCGGACGAGGGGAAGAGGGCGTTTCCCTGCGAACCCCAGGAGGGCAGGCCGACGTAGATCCCGTTCTCGGCGAAGTCCAGCAGGGCCAGCGGTTCCAGACCCGGTTCGGAGACCGCGAGGTCGCGGTTGACCAGGACCAGGGCATCGCGCCAGGCGGGGTGGTCGTCGGGGTCGGCGGTGGGGTGCATGCCCCAACGCTATTCCGTCTCGTTCAGCGGGACGAAGGGATTTTCTGCCGGGTCGCGCCCTAAGCTGGCAGCTGTCGCGACTGGCGCACGTGGAAGGAACCACGAGGGAGCGACGGAGCAGAGCCACCGGAGTGCCGTACGCCTGGGCATCCGGGTCACCCGTCACTGGACCAGACCCGGAGGAACGCCATGAGCGCGCTTCAGCAGACAGACCCACAGATCGCCGCGCTGGTCGCCGCCGAGGAGCAGTTGCAGGCGGACACGCTGCGGCTGATCCCCAGTGAGAACTACGTCTCCGCCGCCGTCCTCGAAGCCAGCGGGACGGTGCTGCAGAACAAGTACTCCGAGGGCTACCCGGGGAAGCGCTACTACGAGGGCCAGCAGAACATCGACCAGGTCGAGACGCTGGCGATCGACCGGGCCAAGGCGCTGTTCGGCGTCGAGCACGCCAATGTCCAGCCGTACTCCGGCTCGCCCGCGAACCTCGCGGTCTACCTGGCCTTCCTCAAGCCCGGTGACACCGTGCTGGGGATGGCGCTGCCGATGGGCGGCCATCTGACCCACGGCTGGGGCGTCTCGGCCACCGGCTCCTGGTTCCGCGGGGTGCAGTACGGCGTCCGGCGGGACACCGGGCGGACCGACCTGGACGAGGTGCGCGCGCTGGCGCTGAAGGAGCGCCCCAAGGTGATCTTCTGCGGTGGCACGGCCGTCCCCAGGACCATCGACTTCCCGGCCTTCGCCGAGATCGCCCGCGAGGTCGGGGCGGTGCTGGTGGCCGACATCGCGCACATCGCCGGGCTGGTCGCGGGCGGGGCGCACCCCTCGCCGGCCGGGTACGCGGATGTGATCTCCACGACCACCCACAAGACCCTGCGCGGCCCGCGCGGCGCGATGCTGATGTCCACCGAGGAGCATGCCCGGGCGATCGACCGGGCGGTCTTCCCCGGTCTGCAGGGCGGCCCGCACAACCAGACCACCGCCGCCATCGCGGTCGCGCTGAAGGAGGCCGCGGGCCCGGACTTCCGGACGTACGCGGCGCAGGTGGTCGGCAACGCCCGCGCGCTGGGCGAGCAGCTCGCCGCCCGGGGCTTCGAGCTGGTGTCCGGCGGGACCGACAACCACCTGCTGCTGATCGACCTGACCAGCAAGGACATCGCCGGCAAGGTGGCCGCCAAGGCGCTGGACCGGGCCGGCATCGTGGTGAACTACAACAGCGTCCCCTATGACACCAGGAAGCCGTTCGACCCCTCGGGGATCCGGATCGGCACCCCCTCGCTGACCTCGCGCGGCATCCCCGAGGCGGAGATGGCCGCGGTCGCCGAGTGGATCGACCGCACGGTGCTGGCCGCCCGCGACGGCGACGAGGAGACCGTCGGCAAGGTGCGCGCCGAGGTGAAGGAACTCATGGACGCGTACCCGGCGCCCGGCCTTCCGGTGAACTGACTCCGTAGAAGTTCCTAGACTGTCCCCGTGAGCGAGACCCTCCAGGACGCGGGACTGGTCCTGATCTTCATCATCATCGGTGGAATCTTCAACGTTGCCGAGATCTCGCTGATCTCCCTGCGCGAAGGGCAGATCCAGGCCCTGGCCGAGCGCGGTACCAAGCGCGCGGTCAGGGCGGCCCACTTGGCCGGCGACCCCAACCGCTTCCTCGCGGCCGTGCAGGTCGGGGTGACCTGCATGGGCTTCCTGTCGGCGGCGTTCGGCGCGGACACCCTCGCGGCCAAGGCCGCGCCGCTGTTCACCGACCTGGGGATGAGCGACGGGCTGGCCGACGCCGTGGCGCTGGTGCTGCTCACCCTGCTGATCTCCTATGTGTCGCTGGTGCTCGGCGAGCTGACGCCCAAGCGGATCGGGCTGCAGCGGGCCGAGTCGATCGCGCTGCTGGCCGCGCCGCTGGTGGACTTCATCTCGGTGGTGCTGCGGCCGGTGATCTGGCTGCTGTCCCGGTCCACCAACCTGATGGTGCGGCTGCTCGGCGGCGACCCCAAGGCCGGGCGCAACGCGATGAGCTCGGAGGAGCTGCGCGGCCTGGTCGCGTCCAACACCGAGCTGGGCAGCGACGAGCGGCGGCTGATCGCCGAGGTCTTCGCGGCGGGGGAGCGGCAGCTGCGCGAGGTGATGGTGCCGCGGACCGAGGTCACCTTCCTGGACGCCTCGCGCCGGCTCGAGGAGGTGCGCGAGGAGGTCAGCCAGTACCCGCACTCGCGCTACCCGGTGGTGGACGGCTCCTACGACGCGGTGGTCGGTTTCGTCCATGTCCGCGACCTCTACCGCGCCCCGCAGCCCGGTGGCGGCCCGGTCGCGCAGACCGTGCGGGACCTGGCCCGGCCGGTGAAGCTGCTGCCCGCGACCAAGCGGGTGCTGCCGTCGATGTCGGAGATGCGGCACGAGGGCCACCACCTGGCCATCGTGGTGGACGAGTACGGCGGCACCGCCGGCATCGTCTCGCTGGAGGACCTGGTCGAGGAGGTCATCGGCGAGATCAGGGACGAGTACGACTCGCAGGAGGTCAGCACCACCCGGCGGCTGGCCGGCGGCAGCATCGAGGTGGACGGGCTGCTCAACCTGACCGACTTCGCCGAGGAGACCGGGGTCGAGCTGCCCGAGGGCCCGTACGAGACGGTGGCCGGCTTTGTGGTCTCCGAGCTGGGCCGGCTGCCGGAGCCCGGCGACCAGGTGGCGGTGGAGCCGCTGGCGGAGGGGGTGCCCGGCTACCGGATCGCGGTGGCGGCGCTGGACGGCCGCCGGGTGGACCGGGTCCGGGTCTCGGTGGCGGAGCCGGAGCAGCCGCCGGTCTGAGCGCGGGCGGCGGTCCGAGCGCGGCGCCGTCCTGAGCGCGGCGGCGGCCGACCGTGCGCAAAGTGCTTGCCGGTTCCTGAGAGAATGGCGGCATGGTCACTGATCGCCCTCGCGTGCTCTCCGGTATCCAGCCGACGTCCGGGTCCTTCCACCTGGGGAACTACCTGGGCGCGGTGCGCCAGTGGGTGTCGTTGCAGGAGACCCACGACGCCTTCTACATGGTCGTCGACCTGCACGCGATCACCGTGGAGCAGGATCCGGCGCTGCTGCGGGAGAACACCCGGGTGTCGGTGGCGCAGCTGCTCGGCGCGGGCCTGGACCCGGAGCGCTGCACCCTCTTCGTGCAGTCGCACGTCCCCGAGCACGCGCAGCTGGCCTGGGTGATGAACTGCATCACCGGTTTCGGCGAGGCCTCGCGGATGACCCAGTTCAAGGACAAGTCCGCCAGGTACGGCTCCGGCAACACCTCGGTCGGCCTGTTCACCTACCCGATCCTGCAGGTCGCCGACATCCTGCTGTACCAGGCGGACCAGGTCCCGGTGGGCGAGGACCAGCGGCAGCACGTCGAACTGACCCGCGACCTGGCCGAGCGCTTCAACCACCGCTACGGGCAGACCTTCACCGTGCCCAACCCGTACATCCCCAAGGAGACCGGCAAGATCTACGATCTGCAGGATCCGACCGCCAAGATGAGCAAGTCGGCCTCTTCGCCCAAGGGCCTGGTCAGCCTGCTGGACGAGATCAAGGTCAGCGCCAAGAAGTTCAGGAGCGCGGTCACCGACACCGGCACGGTCGTCTCCTACGACGAGAAGGAGAAGCCCGGCGTGTCCAACCTGCTGGGCATCTACTCGGCGATCAGCGGTCGGCCGGTGCCGGAGCTGGTGGAGCACTTCGACGGCAAGATGTACGGGGCGCTGAAGACCGAGCTGGCCGAGGTGTACAGCGCGTGGGTCGCCCCGTTCCAGGAGCGGACCAGGCTGTACCTGGACGACCCGGCGGAACTGGACGCGGTGCTGGCCCGCGGCGCGGAGAAGGCGCGCGCCGTGGCGGCGGAGACCCTCGCGTCGGCGTACGACCGGATCGGCTTCCTCCCGGCGAAGCACTGAGGCCGCGATGACCGGCCCGATCGTGATCGGCGTCTCGATCGCCGTGCCCGAGCCGTACGCGCGCGAGGTGCAGGACGCCCGCGCGGGCTACGGCGACCCGCTGGCACGGTCGATACCGACCCATGTGACGCTGCTGCCGCCGACCGAGGTCCCGGCGGACTCGCTGCCCGAGGTCGAGCGGCACCTCGCCGCCGCGGCCGCCGCGCAGCGGCCGTTCCGGCTGCTGCTGCTCGGCACCGGGACCTTCCGGCCGGTGTCCCCCGTGGTCTACCTGCGGGTGGAGGCCGGGGCGCTGGAGTGCCGCACGGTCGAGGCCGCGGTCCGCTCCGGACTGCTGGCCCGGGAGCTGAGCTTTCCCTACCATCCCCACGTCACCGTCGCCCACGCCGTCGCCGAGGAGGCGCTGGACCGGGCGTACACCGGGCTGAAAGGCTACCGGGCGGACTTCGAGGTGGCCGGGTTCAGCCTGTACCGCTTCGGCGCGGACGAGGTGTGGCGGCCGCTGCGCGCCTTCCCGTTCGGTGATCTTCACCAGGGCCCGGCCGGGGCGTCGCGCTAGAGTGACGGCGTCCCGCCGGTCGACCCTGTGGAAATCCCCATGCCCCGCTTCAGCGTGATCGTCCCTGCCTACCGCGTCCAGGCCTACCTGGGTGAATGCCTTGCCTCGGTGCTGGACCAGTCGTACGCGGACTTCGAGCTGATCGGGATCGACGACTGCTCCCCGGACGGCTGCGGCGAGATCTTCGACGAGTACGCGAGCCGGGATCTCCGGGTCACCGTGCTGCACCTGCCGCAGAACGTCGGCCTGGGCCGGGCCCGCAACGCCGGGCTGGCCCTCGCCAGCGGCGACTACGTGCTCTTCCTGGACAGCGACGACGCCCTCACCCCCGGCTCGCTGCAGGCGATCTCCGACCGGATCGACGCCACCGGCCGGCCCGACCTGGTGGTCTTCGACTACGCCCGGTCCTTCTGGGACGGCCGGCTGATCCGCAGCGTGGACCAGAAGGTGTTCGCCCCGGGCCCGGACCGCCCGGACGTGTTCGAGGTGTCGCAGCGCAAGGAGCTGCTGGGGCTGCTCACCGTGGTCTGGAACAAGGCCTACAAGCGCGGCTTCCTGGACCAGTACGGCTTCCGCTTCCCGACCGGGTACTACGAGGACATCCCGTACACCTATCCGGCGCTGCTCGCGGCCACCAGCATCACCCTGCTGGACCGGGTGGTGGTGCACTACCGGCAGCGGCGCGGGGGCGGCAGCATCCTCTCCACGGTCAGCCGCAAGCACTTCGACATCTTCGAGCAGTACGACCGGGTGTTCGCCTTCCTGGACGAGCACCCCGAGCTCGAGCACTGGCACCATGCGATGTACCTGCGGATGGTCAACCACCTGGGGACCATCGGCAACCACCCGGGCCGGGTGCCGCACGCGGCGCACCGGGAGTTCTTCGAGCTGGCGGCGCAGGCCGAGCAGCGGCACCGCCCGGCCGGGGCGCAGCCGGTGCCGGCCCGGAGCAAGGGCAGCTGGCGGGTCGGCACCCTCGGCGAGGCGGCCCGCAAGGCCAAGCAGGCGGCCCGGAGCGCCCGCCCCGGGCTGCGCGGCGCGGTGGTCCGGCCGGTGCTCGGCGGCTACCAGCGGATCCAGCGGGCGCTGCCGATCGAGGAGGACCTGGCGGTCTTCGCCTCGTACTGGAGCCGCGGCCCGGCCTGCAACCCGCTGGCGATCCACGCCAAACTGCGCGAGCTGGTGCCCGGCATGCGAACGGTGTGGGTGGTGAAGGCCGACCGCCGGGCCGACGCGCCCGAGGGGCTGACCTTCGTCGGACCCGGCTCCCGCGCCTACCGGGAGGCGGTCTCCCGGGCCAAGTACTTCGTCAACAACGTCAACTTCCCCGACAACGTGCCGAAGCGCCCCGGCACCGTGCACCTGCAGACGCACCACGGCACCCCGGTCAAGAAGATGGGCCTGGACCTGCAGGACTATCCGGCGGCCTCGGCCGACATGGACTTCGACAAGCTGCTGCGCCGGGTCGACCGCTGGGACTACAGCCTCACCGCCAACCGCTTCACCTCGCTGATCTGGGAGCGGGTCTACCCGTCCGGCTACGAGACGCTGGAGTACGGCTATCCGCGCAATGACGTCTACTACCGGTCCAGCGCCGAGGACGTGCTCAAGGCGCGGGCCGAGCTGGGCATCCCCGAGGGCGCGGTGGCGCTGCTCTACGCGCCGACCATGCGCGACTACCGGGCCTCCTACCGGCCGCAGCTGGACCTGGAGCGGCTGGCCCGCACCCTCGGCCCCGGCTATGTGCTGCTGAACCGGGCGCACTACTACTACGACCGGGCCGCGCTGCCGGCCCCGGGTGCCGGGGCGCAGGTGGTGGACGTGTCCGGGCACCCCTCGGTGGAGCGGCTGGCGCTCGCCGCCGACGCGCTGATCACCGACTACTCCTCGGTGATGTTCGACTACGCCAACCTGGACCGGCCGATCATCGTGCTGGCGGACGACTGGGAGGTCTACCGGCAGTCCCGCGGCGTCTACCTGGACCTGCTGTCCGGCCGTCCGGGGCAGACCCCGGGCGTGGTGGCCCGGAGCGAGCACGAGCTGGCGGAGCTGCTCCAGGACGGCTCCTGGCGCTCGCCCGAGGCGGCCCGGCTGCGGGCGGCGTTCCGGGAGCGGTTCTGCCAGTTCGACGACGGCAACGCGGCGGAGCGGGTGGTCCGCCGGGTCTTCCTGGGCGAGACCGAGCCGCTGCCGGTGGTCCCCCTGGCGCAGCGCACCCCGGCCCCGACCCCGGAGCAGGCCCGCCGCCGGCGCTAACCGGCCGCCCCCGGGGCCGCGCCGGCCGCCCCCGGGGCCGCCGCCCCGGAGCCCGCTCGGCCGGGCCGCAGCCGGCGCAGCCCGCGCGGGGCGGGGGCGGGCTGCGCCGCCTGCGGCCGGGGCAGCGGGACGGCGGCGACCGCCGGCGGGGCCTCGACCCGCAGGCTGAGGTTGCCGTAGGGCGCGGTCCAGTAGCACGGGGACGGCAGGGTCAGCCCGGGGTCGCGGCTGCTGCCGAGCCGTACCTCCCGGCGCACCCCCTGGCAGCACACCTCGGCGAACAGGTCCCAGGTGCCCGGACGGGCCATCCCGTCCGCCGCCCAGCGGGCCCGGAAACCGCCGTTCAGGTGCTCGGTGGACAAGGGGACCACCGCCCCGCCGCCGCGCTCCCTGGCGAAGACCTCGACGGCCGACGGCGGCCCGGCCAGCCGGGGCAGGCCGACGGTTCCGGCGAGGGTCAGTCCGTCCCGGTCCAGGGCGACCTCGCCGAGCCGGTGGTCCACCGCCAGCTCAGCGGTGATGTCATAACAGGAGTCCGGAATTCCGAACGCCGGATCACGGAACCCGGGGAGATTCGCATAGGCGTGCCCTTCGGACACCAGAACGGGCGCGGCACTGCCGCTGTCATCGGCGCGGAAGCCGAGCCCGTCGGCTTTCTCGGTGGCGATCAGGGCGCACAGCGCACTCCTTTTCCCCTCCTGTACGCAGTGAATGCGCCAGCGGACCCAGGAGGGCAGCGACCGGGAAAGCTCGGCCCGGTACCAGTCGTCCAGGTAGGCCCGCAGGCCGGCCATCTCGGTACGCTGCGCGGACGGCGGGAGCGCGGTGAATCCGGGCCCCAGCAGGTCGGTGAACTCGATCCGCAGCACCCGTCTGAGCAGTGCGTCCAGGATTTTCCCAGGACCGTCGACCCGCAGCACGGTCTCCGCCGAGGCGCGCATGTAGGGCAGCCGCAGCGAGGAGGTCACCGCGGGTCCGAGCGAGATGTTTCCGCCGCCGTCCCTGGCCTCCAGGTAGTAGCAGGGGTAGTCGGCGAGCACCGAGACCCGCCGGGCCCGCAGATAGGACTCCACCACGAAAGGATGATCGCTTCCGATGCGCAGCTCGGTGCGGAAGCGGATCCGGTGCTGATCGAGTAATTCGCGGCGGAAGAGTTTCGCCGGAGTGAGGGCGTAGAGGATACCCGATGATTTGATGTCGGCCTGCCCGCGATTGTGCCGGAACACGTCCCGGGGAACCCGGCGGCCGTTGATTCCCACTATTCTTCCCAATACCACGTCCGAGCCGAGCCGGTCCGCGTACGCGGTGAGCCGCGCCAGCGTCTCCGGGCCCAGCCGGTCGTCCGAGTCGAGGAAGAAGACGTACCTGCCGTTCGCCAGTTCCAGGCCGAGGTTGCGCGGCCGGGCCGGCCCCCCGCTCGGCGGCAGGTGGACGACCTGCAGCAACTCGGGCCAGTCATGTGCCAGTTCGTCGAGCACCTGGGCGCTGCCGTCGGTGGAGCCGTCGTTCAGGGCGATCACCTCGAACCGGTCCCTGGGCATGGTCTGGTCGAGCAGTGAGGTGAACCACGGGCCCAGGTAGTCACGGGTGTCGTGCACCGGAGTGATGACCGTGACATCGGGCGGGGGCATTCGCACTCCTGGGATGGGAACTCCCGATGCCCAACGAAGTCCCTGGCCGAAGGATGCGCTATCACCCTTCCAGATGTTGCATTCCTGTTACTGCATGCGGGTTGCCCGGGATCGGCTGAGCCGAACAGGGCGTGTACCTTTAGCCCGTCCGTAGAGTTGAGTCCGGTGCATAGCAGAACGGCGGTCGATCATGGTGGCGAACACCTCAACCACAACCCGAGGTGTCACGGCGATCGTGCTCGGCGGCGGGGTCGGCGAGCGGATGGGACTGAACGTCCCCAAGCAGTTCCTCAAGGTGGCCGGGCGCACGATCCTGGAGCACACGGTCGCCGCGCTGGCCTCCTCGCCCCAGGTCGACGAGATCATCGTGATGATGACCGCCTCGCACCTCACGGTGGCCGAGGAGCTCGCGGTGCCGGTCGGCCAGGGCAAGGTCGTCGCCGTCGTCGCCGGCGGCGCCACCAGGAACGAGACCACCGAGCGCGCGATCGCCGAGGTCGCCGACCGGCTGGCGCCGGGCGAGGACGACCGGATCCTGCTGTTCCACGACGCGGTCCGGCCGCTGCTGTCGCCGCGGGTGATCACCGACTGCGTGGCCGCGCTGCAGCGGCACCAGGCCGTGGACGTGGCGATCCCCTCGGCGGACACCGTGGTGGTCACCCGCACCCACGGCGACGAGGGCGAGTTCATCACCGAGATCCCGGACCGCTCGCGGCTGCGGCGCGGCCAGACCCCGCAGGGCTTCTGGCTGTCGACCATCCGCAAGGCGTACGAGCTGGCCTCGCTCGACCCCAACTTCCAGGCCACCGACGACTGCTCGGTGGTGCTCAAGTACCTGCCGGACGTGCCGATCCTGGTGGTGCAGGGTGACGACCACAATATGAAGGTCACCCACCCGCTCGACGTCTACCTGATCGACAAGCTGTTCCAGCTGGCCTCGCACGAGCCGCCGCCCTCGCACGACGACGCCTACTACCGGGCCGCCCTGGAGGGCCGCACGGTGGTGGTCTTCGGCGGCTCCTACGGAATCGGCGCCGGGGTCGCCGAGCTGGCCGAGGGCTACGGCGCGAACGTGCTGGCCCTGGGCCGCTCCACCACCGGCACCGACGTCAAGAGCCAGCAGGACATCGAGGACGCCCTGGCCGACGCCAAGAAGCGGTTCGGCCGGATCGACTTCGTGGTCAACTCCGCCGGGTCGCTGCAGATCGGTCAGCTCGCGGACCAGGACGACGCCCAGATCGCCGAGGCGCTCGAGGTCAACTACCTCGCGCCGATCAGGATCGCCAGGGCGGCCCACCCGCACCTCGCCGAGACCAGCGGCCACCTGCTCTTCTACACTTCAAGCAGCTACACCCGGGGCCGCTCCGGCTACAGCCTCTACTCCTCCGCCAAGGCCGCCGTGGTGAACCTGGCCCAGGCCCTGGCCGACGAGTGGGCCCCCGACGGCATCCGGGTCAACTGCATCAACCCCGAACGAACCAGGACACCGATGCGCCAGCGTGCTTTCGGGGACGAGAACCCCGGCACCCTGCTCAGCTCCGAAGCGGTCGCCCGCACCTCGCTGGACATGCTGCTCGCCCCGCTCACCGGCCAGGTCGTGGACATCCGGCTGACCCCGGCCGGCGCCCCGCAGACCGCGGGCTCCCAGGCCGCCGACGGCTCCCAGGCGGTGACCGCGTGAAGCGTGGAGTCGCCGGCAGCAGGGACCTCAGCCTGCTCCTGGGCCATCTGCTGATGGTCGTGGCGGTCGTGGCCGAGCAGCCCTGGGTGTTCCTGGCCGGGGCCGTGCTCGGGGTCGGCGCCGAACTCCAGGGCGAGCGGCAGCCCTCCTGGCTCAGGCGGATACTCCGTGACAACTTCGCCGGCATAGAGGTCAGGACCACGCTGCGGGAGATGCTGCTGGTGCTGCTGCTGGTCCGCAGCTGGCCCGACGACCACATGCCGCGGGCGGTCATCCTCATCGTCAGCGCCTTCATCCTGCGCCGGCTGCTCCGGATGCCCAGCACGGCCGCCATGGGCCGGCTGTGGCGGACCAGGAAGCTCGCGGTGGAGACCCGCAACGTCGACGCCACCGGCCTGCGCATCGCCAAGGGCGCGGCCAAGGAACTGGGCCCGCTGGCGGTCCAGGTCAACCAGGTCTCCGGCTTCCTCGGCATGGCCGGGCCGCTGCTCGCGGTCGGCACCGGGGTGCTCTGGCTCAGCCTGCTCGGCAGCGGCCTGATGCTGCTGGTGGCCGGCGCCTGGTGCTGCTACCTGGCGCCGATCCTGCTGCGCAACCGCCGGATCGCCAACCGCACCCAGGCCCTGGCCCACGTCCAGAAGTGGATCGACGGCTACCAGCCGCAGACCATGCTGCACTTCGCCGGCACCCGGACCTCCGGCTACCAGCTGAACATGTGGCTGGAGACGCTGGCCCAGCTGGACAGCCGGACCATGATCCTGCTGAGCGACCGTCACATCATGGAGGAGCTGGCGCCCACCAGCCTGCCCGTGGTCTGCATCCCGGTCGGCGCCGAGCTGATGAACCTGGACTGGTCCAGCGTCAAGGTGGTCTTCTACGCCGCCAACGTGGCGCCCAGCATCCAGACCATGCGGCTGCCCACCGCCCGGCACGTCTTCCTCGGCCACGGCGACAGCGACAAGCTCGCCTCGGTGAACCCCTTCAGCCGGGTCTACGACGAGATCTGGACCGCGGGCCGGGCCCGGCGTGGACCGCTACGACCAGGCCCAGGTCGGCGTGCGCGAGGAGGCGCTGGTCGAGGTCGGCCGGCCCCAGCTCGGCCGGATCAAGCACGGCCCCCGCGAGGGCGGCGTCCGTACCGTCCTCTACGCGCCCACCTGGGAGAGCTGGACCGAGGACCCGGGCAACACCTCGCTCGGGGTGGCCGGCGAGAAGATCATCGCCAAGCTGCTGGCCTCGCCGGAGCCGCTCCGGGTGCTCTACCGGCCGCACCCGTTCACCGGGCTGCGGGACCGCCGGATGGCCGACGTCGACGCCAGGATCCGGGTGATGATCGCGCAGGCCAACGCCGCCGCCGCGGCCGGCACCTCGGCCGCGCAGACCGCCGAGCAGAAGGCCGCCCAGGCCGAGCTGGCCGAGGTGCGGGCCGAGCTGGCCTCGATCCTCGGCGGCTGGGAAGGCGCCCACGGCGACGGCGCCGACCGCACCAGGGACTGCAGGCTCACCCGCGCGCAGGAGGAGCGGGTCACCTGGCTCCGCGGCCGCCGCGGCGAGCTGGTCTGGTTCGTCGGCCGTCCCGCGGAGCACCGCCTGGCCATCGGCGACGACTACGCGCTGTACGACTGCTTCAACGAGAGCGACGCCCTGGTCTCCGACATCTCCAGCGTGGTGTCCGACTTCATGGCCACCGGCAAGCCCTACGCCATCACCGACTCGGCCGGCCTCGGCGAGGAGGAGTTCCGGCTCCGCAACACGGCGGCGCGGGCGGCGGTCGTTCTTACCCCGGACTCAACCGGTCTCGATACGCTGCTTGCGGCAGTGCGCGACCCGGCCGCCGACCTGTTGGCCGAGCAGCGCGAAGAGCTCAGGACGTACCTGCTCGGCCCCGAGGAGCCCAGCTCGATGACCCGGTTCCAGATGGCCCTGGACGACCTGGTGGCCAGGGCCGCCCTGGGTCGCCAGCCGCGCAGGCAGAACGCGATCGAGTCCGCCACCGTGATGAGCTGACGGCGGTCCGCAGGACGCAGCACCACCTGACGACGAGGGAGCAGTACCGACAATGCCCAGCATGCCGCCCGCAGTCCATGCCGTCACGCGCAGATGGGGCGGCCTGACCGCGCCGCAGCGGTTGGCGCTCACGGTGCTGGTCCTCTGCCAGGCGCTCTTCCTGGTCCACTGGGCGGCCTTCTGGCCGGCGCTGTACAGCCCGGACTCCTTCACCTACGTCTGGCAGGTCACCACCGGGAACTGGGTGTCCGACCACTCGATCGCCTATGACTCGCTGGTCTGGCTGTCGCTGAAGGGCACCGGCAACCTCTGGCTGCTGACCCTGCTGCAGACCTTCGTCGCCTCGCTGCTGATGGCCGACACGGCGGTCTCGCTGCACCGGATCGGGGTGCGGGCCCGCTGGACCGTGATCGCGTCGGCGCTGGTGGTGCTGCTGCCGTCGACCGGCACCTTCTTCGTGTTCATCTGGAAGGACGTGCCCTACGTCCTCGGCGGCGTGCTGATGTTCTCCGGCTGCATCCTGCTGGCCGGGGTGGCCAAGGACGGGAACCTCCGCAGGGCCGCCGACCGGGCCGTCCTGGTCAGGCCCGGGCTGTGGCGGCTCACGGCCGGTTTCGCGGCGATCCTGGTGTTCCGCAACAACAGCTACCCGGCGGTCATCGTGGTGGTGGTCGGGATCCTGCTGCTGGTTCCCGGGGTCCGGCTCAAGGTGCTGGCCGCGGGCGCGGTCACCACGGCGGTCGCCCTGGTGCTGACCCTGTTCGTCTATCCCGCCGCCGGGGTCAAGCTGCCGCACGAGGACGCGGTGCTCGGCATCAACATCGCCGACATCGCCTTTGCCTACAAGGACTCGCCCAGCTCGTTCACCCCGGCCGACGTCGCGCTCATGGCCCAGGTGGCACCGCTGTCCCACTGGCGCGGGCGGGCCGCCAACTGCTGGGACGCCGACTGGGCGATGGCCGCTCCGATGAACCGCCCGGAGGCGGCCGCGAAGGGCCCGGAGCTGCTGTCGCTGTGGACCCGGATCCTGCTGCGCACCCCGCAGGACATCGCCAAGGCCCGGATCTGCCGGTCGCAGATCGCCTGGGGCGTCGTCCAGGGGCCGACCAGCGTGCAGGGCCAGACCAACATCAAGGTGCCCTGGGTCACCAAGGCGATGATGCACTGGACCTACGACAACGCCAACTGGTCCTACCACGGCAGCAACATCAAGCAGAGCCCGTACTGGAAGGTGCTGCAGAAGCAGCATCCGCTCTCCTACAAGCTCAACAGCTTCGAGCGGAAGTACTCCGTCAACAGCACGGTGGCCTCGATCCAGTGGATCGTCTGGCGCGGAGCCATCTGGTGCTACATCCTCTACGCCCTGGTGCTGCGGCTGGCCTGGGTCCGGCGGAACAAGGTCTGGCTGCTGCTGCTGCTCCCGACGCTGTCGCTCCAGCTCACCGTCATCGCGGCGAGCCCGGCGCAGGTCTGGCGGTACATGGCCGGGCCGCTGATGATCGGTGTGCTGTCGCTCCCGCTGGCCACCATCACCCGCTCCCGGGACCGGAAGCTGGCGGAGCGATTCCCGGCCGCCCCGGATGTCGAGCACCCGGAACCGCCGGAGCAGGAGATCATCGCTGCAGGGAAGGCCGGCTGACAGCGGGTCGGCCGGCCCGGCAGGACCTGGCCTGACAGGACCTGTCCCGACAGGATCTGTTCCGGCAGGACCTGGCCCGACCTGACAGGGGGACCACCGGTGGACGTGCTGACCCGACTGCCCGTGATCGGGCCGGTGGTCTCCTGGGTGCTGCGGACCCGGCCGTACCGGGTCTATCAGTACTTCAACGACGTGGGCGGCAACCGGCTCGCCGGGTCGGTGACGTTCTTCGGCTTCCTGGCCCTGTTCCCGCTGCTCACGGTGGCGATGGCGGCCGCGGCCGCGGGGCTCAGCGACGAGCAGGTGCGGCACCTGCAGAACGGCATCGAGAAGCAGGTCCCGGCACTGGCGCAGTCGCTCGACCTGGACTCCCTGGTCCGCAACGCCGGGACGGTCGGACTGGTCAGCGGGGTGCTGCTGCTGGTCTCCGGCCTCGGCTGGGTGGACACCACCCGGGTCTCCATCCGCACGGTCTGGCGGCTGCCGGTCGAACCGGGCAATCCGGTGCTGCGCAAGGTGCTGGACGTGGGCGTCCTGGTCGGCCTGGGCCTGGTCGGGGCGGTCTCGATCGGCGCCTCCTCGCTCACCACCGCGCTCACCGGGCAGGTCGCCGACTGGCTCGGCCTGGACCACTCGGCCTGGGGCTCGGTGCTGCTGGGCGCGGCCGGGTTCGTCATCGCGGTGGGCGCGGACATGCTGATGTTCGCCTATCTGCTGGTCGGCCTGCCACGGATCGCCGACCAGCGGAAACGCATCGTCGCGCAGGGGGCGCTGCTGGGCGCGGTGGGCTTCGAACTACTGAAGCTGCTGCTCTCCGCGTACCTCGGCAAGGTCGCCGGAAAGAGCATGTACGGCGCGTTCGGCACCCCGGTGGCGCTGCTGCTGTGGATCGACTTCATCTTCCGCTGGCTGTTCTTCTGCGTGGCCTGGACCGCCAGCGCGGACCCCGCGGCGGCGGCCGTCCGGGCCCGCGAGCGGGCCGAGGAGGCGCTGACCGCGGCGGACGGGCTGGCCGTCCAGCTCGGCGCGGGGCCGCCTGCGGCGGGGGCTTCCGGTACGGCGGGGGCAGGCGGCGCGGCGGTCGCGCTGGCGAAGGCCCCGGCGCCTGACCCGGTGCTCTCCGCCGCGTCGGCGCCGGCTGCCCCGGCGGGGCGGGGGCGCGGGCGGGTGGAGGGGGCGGCGCTCTCCGCCGCGGCTGCCGCCGGGGTCCTGCGGAGGCTGCGCCGGTAGGGCCTAGGGTGGCTCCCCACGGGGCCGAGGGCGGGGTGGGGCGCGATGGCTGGGCAGGGGCAGGGCCGGGTGCTGGTGGTCGACGACGATGCGGCGATCCGGAGGTCGCTGGAGCGCGGGCTGCGGCTCAGCGGGTTCGCGGTGGGCCTGGCCGAGGGCGGCCTCGCCGCCCTGGCCGCGCTGGAGCAGGCGCCGCCCGACGTGCTGGTGCTGGACGTTTCGATGCCGGACCTGTCCGGCACCGAGGTCTGCCGCAGGCTGCGCGCGGCGGGGGACGAGACCCCGGTGCTGATGCTGTCCGCGCTGGACCAGTTGGAGGACCGGATCGCCGGGCTGCAGGCCGGCGCCGACGACTACCTGGTGAAGCCCTTCGCGCTGCAGGAGCTGGTGCTGCGGCTGCACGCGCTGCTCCGCCGCAGGCCGCCCCGGGCGACCGAGCCGCTCACCGTCGGCGCGCTCACGGTCGACCCGTCCACCAGGGAGGTCCACTACGGCGGGCAGCCGGTGGAACTGACCCGCCGTGAGTTCGAGCTGCTGGAGGCGCTCACCCGCAACGCCGGCCTGGTCCTGAGCCGGGATCAGCTGCTGGACCGGGTCTGGGGCTATGACTTCGAGGTCCGCACCGATGTGGTCGACACCTTCGTCAGCTACCTCAGGCGCAAGCTGGAGGCAGGCGGCCGACCCCGGCTGGTGCACACGGTCAGGGGTGTCGGCTTTGTGCTGCGGGAGGAGCAGCGATGAGGCTGTCCGCCAGGATCGCCCTGGTCACCGCCGCGATCGTGCCGGTGATGGTGCTGCTCGCCGGGCTGCTGCTGCTCGGCCTGGTGAACCGGGACCTGCACGCGGGACAGGATGGACGGCTGCGCGACCGGGCTGCCTCCGCGCTGCCGTCCGCCCGTACCGCGCTGCGGGCGGAGGCGACCGGGCGCACCCGGCAGGAGGCCAACCAGCAGCACCGGCTCTCCGCCGCCGCCCTGGACGCGGGCGTGCGGCTCACCGCCGCCGACGGCAGCGTGCTGGTGGCCGAGGGCGCCCAGCCCGACCCGGGCGTCCCGCTGCCGGAGGGGGCCGCCGCCGCGGGCGGCCCGGTCAGCTTCCGGGCCGGGGGAGTGTCCTGGCGGGTGCTGGCCCAGCCGGTCACCCGGGCCGCCGGGCAGCCACCGGGCACCCTGTGGCTGTTCGCCCCGGCCGCCGAGGTCGGCGACGAAGTGGCGTCGGTACGCCGCCGTATCGGCCTGGTCGCGCTGGTCGCCGCGCCGCTCGGCGGGCTGCTGGCCTTCGGCGTGGCCGAGCGCGCCGCCCGTCCGCTGCGCACCCTGCGCCGCCGTACCAGCGGGCTCGACCCGGACGATCCGGCCACCAGGCTCAGCCTGGCGGAACGCCCGACCGGGGTGGCCGAGGTGGACGAACTGGCCCGGACGCTGCAGTCGGTGCTGCGCCGCTACGACGCCCAGGCGGCCCGTACCGCCGAGGCGCTGGAGACCGCGCGGGCCTTCGCCGCCTCCGCCTCGCACGAGCTGCGGACCCCGCTGATGAGCATGCGCACCAACCTGGACATCCTCACCGACCACCCCGGGCTCGGCCCGCGCGAGCGCGCCGAGGTCCTGGACGACCTGCAGAACGAGCACGCCAGGATGCTCGGGCTGCTCACCGCGCTGCGCTCGCTGGCCCAGGGCGACCTGGTCGAGGCGGACGCCTTCGCCGACGTCGACCTCGCCGAGCTGGTCGAGGCCGCCGCCGCGGACGCCCGCCGCCGCGAGCCGCAGGCCCGGCTGACGGTACGGTGCGCGCCCGCGCCGCGGCTCCGCGGCTGGGAGCCCGGGCTGCGGCTCGCGGTGGACAACCTGCTGGTCAACGCCCTGGTGCACGGCGGCAGCGCCGGTGGCCCGCCCCAGGTCGAGGTGGAGCTGCGGACCGATCACGACCAGCTGGTGCTGACCGTGGACGACGCGGGCCCCGGCGTCCCGGCCGAGCAGCGCGAGCAGGTCTTCGAGCGCTTTCGGCGCGGCCGGGACAGTCCGGGCTCCGGACTCGGACTGACCCTGGTGGCCCAGCAGATCGCCCTGCACGGCGGCACCGTACGACTCACCGACACCCCGTCAGGACAGGGCACCAGAGCCGAGATCCGCCTCCCCCTCACCTCCCCGCCCACGCTGCACCCACGCCGCGACTGGCTCACCGCTGCCACATAGTTTCCACAAGGAAGCTTCCTACGCTCGCCGCGGACGGGGCGTCAGCCGGACGTTCCGACAGTGTGTGAGGAGAAGCGACCATGCCCATCCGCCGTACTGCTCTCGGCTCGGCCTGTGCCGGGCTCGCCCTGGCCGGCGCCCTGCTCGGAGCGGTCACCCCCGCCTCGGCTGCGAGCGCGACGCCCAGTACCTCCCCGGCGCAGCGTCAGGCCAAGGCTGTCTGCGTCCGTGCGCCCAAGGTGGACGCCAGGATCACCAGGGCGCTGGCCCGGTTGCACGGCAGGGCCACCGAGCGCGGCTCCATCGCCCGGCTGCAGAAGCGGGTGGACCTCGCCAAGGGGGCGGGTCAGACCGCGATCGAGACCTACCTCAATGACCGGCTGACCGCCCGTCAGGCCCTGGTCGGGACGCTGACGACCCGGCAGGCCGACCTCAAGGGCGTCGAGAGCTGGTGCGGCGCCAACCACCTCGGGGCCTCCTGATGTCCGGCCGGAAGCCGGTGCTGCTGCTCGCCGCCTGCGTGCTGGCAGGTCTCGGCCTCAGCGGATGTCTCACCGGCTGCTCCTCCGGGCACGCCGGGCCGGCGGCGACGCCGACCGGGGTCTCCGCCAGTACGGTCCAGCAGATGCAGCAGAAGGTCGACGCGGCTCAGAGCGCGGCGGCCGCCGCCGACTCGGATGCCGCGTCCGACCCGAGCCAGTAGGGTCGGTCGGTCCCAGCCCTACCGCAGCACCCGGCGGCGACGGCGGCGGGTGACCGCGATCGCGCCGCCGGCCGCGGCCAGCACCACCACCCCGGCGGCCACCGCCTCGGTCCCGTTCAGGCCGAACGAGGCGGTGGAGCTGCTGCCGGAGGCGTTCAGCGGGCCGCCGGGGGCCTTGGCCGGCGGCCGGGACGCGCTGGGCGCGGGGGTGGCGGGGGCCTGGTCCAGGCTGCCGACCGGAGCGACCTTGCCCTCGGCGGCGAAGCCCCAGTCCAGCAGCTTCCCGGCCTCGGTGTAGACCGAGTTGAGCGCCTTGCTCTGCGGGTTCATGATGCTCACCAGCACGGTGTGGCCGTTCCGCTTGGCCGCCACCACCAGGGTGTTCCCGGCATTGGTGGTGTAGCCGTTCTTGACCCCGATCAGGCCTGCGTAGCGCGGCACGCCGTCGATCCCGCCGAGCATCCGGTCGGTGTTGTCGATCTCGAACGGCTTGCCCTTGGTGTTGGGGCCGCCGGGGAACTCCGACTTGACGGTGGAGCAGTAGCGGGCGAAGTCGGCGTTCTTCAGGCCGTCCCTGGCGAACAGGCTCAGGTCGTACGCCGAGGAGACCTGCCCCGGCATGTCGTAGCCGTCGGGGGAGACCACATGGGTGTCGTCCGCGCCCAGCCGTACTGCCTGCTCCTGCATCTGGGTCACCGTCGCGGCCACCCCGCCGTTCATCGCCGCGAGCACGTGCACGGCGTCGTTGCCGGAGCGCAGGAAGACGCCCAGCCACAGGTCGGTGACCTTGTAGGTCTTGCCGGGTAGCACCCCGACCAGGCTGCTGCCCGAGCCCATCCCGGCCAGGTCGGCGTCGACCACCTTGTGGCTGCCCGCGGTGGGGATCTTCGGCAGCACCGTGTCCGCGAACAGGGTCTTCAGGGTGCTCGCCGGGGGCAGCGCCCAGTGCGCGTTGTCCGCCGCGAGCACCTGGCCGGTGTCCAGGTCCGACACCATCCAGGACAGCGCCGACAGCTTCGCCGGCACCGCGGGCGCCCCCGCCTGCGGGGCCACCTGCAGCCCGGGCAGGCCGAGCCGCTCGCCACCGACCACGGACATCCGCGCGGGCGGCTGCGGGACCTTGGCGCCTCTGTGCACGGCAGCGGCGGCGGGGGTCACCCCGACCAGCCCGGCGGCCAGCGCGAGCAGGGCGGCAGTGGTGATCCTGGCAGTGGTGGCGGGTTCATTGGACACCGCACGACCGTACCCAATCGAACCCCGCGTACGAACCACCCCCCGGTAAGAACCCACGGATGCCTCCCCGATAATCGTCGTATGAGACTCAGCCGCCGCGCCTCCTGGTTCCTCGCCGCCTTCGGTGTCTGGAGCATCTGGATCTGGGCGACCTTCTTCAAGAACCTCTGGTCGGACGGCGAGGGCCTGGCCTTCGTGCACGGGGACCACTCGCAGCCGACCGCGTACTTCTGGATCCACGCCGCCCTGGCGCTGACCTCGCTGGTCCTGGGCCTGGTGGTCGGCTGGGTCGGGGTGCGCAGCCTCAGGGGCGGCGTGCGGAAGCAGCAGGAAGATGTTCTATAACTGGCACACAAGATCCCGCACGGTGGGGTCTTCGTGACAGGAGCATCATGCGTATTGCCATAGCCGCCCCGGTCCTCGCCGGCGCGCTCGTCCTCGGCGCCCTCGCGGTGCCGAGCGCCGCCTTCGCGGCCACCGCCAAGCCGGTCATCACCAAGGCCTCGGGGAGCTCGCTGACCGTCGGGCTCAGCGGGACCTACAAGCTGACCCTCGCGGTCAGCGCCAAGGACGCCTCCGGGATCAAGAGCATCAAGGTGCTGCCCCTCCCGGTCGCGCTGCTCAAGGCGTACGGCCCGATCACCGCGGCCGACGTCGCCGACGGCGGCGAGGCGCTGAAGATCCACTCCGCCACCGCCACCACCGCCACCGCGTCGGAGACCGCCACGGAGAAGGCCGTCCGCGGCGACATGCCGCTGAACGAGGAGGCCGGCGCCTGGCAGCTGGCGGTTCTGGTCACCGCGAAGGACGGCAGCACCACCTTCAACGCCAAGGCGGCCACCTTCGCCCTCAAGCGCGCCGACCGGCTCACCGCCAAGGTCTCCGCGACCAAGGTGCGCAAGGGCGCCAACCTGACCGTCAGGGGCCAGCTCAACCGGGCCAACTGGGACACGTTCGCCTACCAGGGCTACGGCGCCCAGCAGGTGCGCCTGGAGTTCCGCAAGACCGGCGGCAAGACCTGGACCACGGTCAAGTGGGTCAAGTCCGGCAGGACCGGCGCGCTGAGCACCACCGTCAAGGACAGCGCGGGCGGCAGCTGGCGCTACGTCTACGGCGGCAACGGCACCAGCGGTGCCGCCGCCTCGGCCCAGACCTGGGTCGGCCTGAAGTAGTCGTCACCGCACAAAGAAGGCCGGCCACTCGTTGCGAGTGGCCGGCCTTTCCCTGTGCTCGGTTGAGGAGCTCAGAAGCGACGCGTGACCAGGGCCCGCTTCACTTCCTGGATCGCCTTGGTGACCTCGATGCCACGCGGGCAGGCGTCGGTGCAGTTGAACGTCGTCCGGCAGCGCCAGACGCCGTCGCGGTCGTTCAGGATCTCCAGCCGCTGCTCGGCGCCCTCGTCGCGGGAGTCGAAGATGAAGCGGTGCGCGTTGACGATGGCGGCAGGACCGAAGTACTGGCCGTCGTTCCAGAACACCGGGCATGAGCTGGTGCAGGCGGCGCAGAGGATGCACTTGGTGGTGTCCTCGAAGCGCTGCACGTCCTCCTCGGACTGGATCCGCTCACGGGTCGGCTCATTGCCGGTGGTGATCAGGAACGGCATCACGTCGCGGTAGGCCTGGAAGAACGGGTCCATGTCCACGACCAGGTCCTTCAGGACCGTGAGGCCCTTGATGGGCTCGATCGTGATCGGCTTGGCCGGGTTGACGTCCTTGATCAGCGTCTTGCAGGCGAGCCGGTTCTTGCCGTTGATCCGCATGGCGTCCGAGCCGCAGACGCCGTGCGCGCAGGAGCGGCGGTAGGTCAGGGTGCCGTCCTGCTCCCACTTCACGGTGTTGATCGCGTCCAGGACGCGGATCTTCGGGTCGACCGTCAGCTGGTAGTCCACCCACACCGCGTCCGGGTGCGCCTCCGGGTTGAACCGGCGGATCCTGAGGGTGATGGTGACCAGCTCGACCTTGCCCGACTCGGCGGCGTCCAGACCCGCCGAGTGGTGCTGCGGTGCGTTCTCAATCGTGGGGGTGCTCATCAGTACTTACGCTCCATCGGCTGGTAGCGGGTCACCACGACCGGCTTGTAGCCCAGGCGGATGCTGTCCTTGCCGTCGGCGTCCACCTCGCGGTACGCCATGGTGTGCTGCATGAAGTTGACGTCGTCGCGGGTCGGGTAGTCCTCGCGGAAGTGACCGCCGCGGGACTCCTTCCGGGCGAGCCCGGAGACCGCGGTGACCTCGGCCAGGTCGAGCAGGTTGCCCAGCTCCACGGCCTCCAGGAGGTCGGTGTTGTAGCGCTTGCCCTTGTCCATCACCGAGATGTTCAGGTAGCGCTCCTTCAGCGCGGCGATGTCCTCGATCGCCTGCTTCAGGGTCGCCTCGGTGCGGTAGACCATGGAGTTGGTGTCCATGGTCTGCTGCAGCTCGCTGCGGATGTCCGAGACCCGCTCGGTGCCGTCGCCGCTGCGGATCCGCTCCAGCTGCGCCAGCACCTGGGCCGCCGGGTCCTCCGGCAGCTCGAGGTACTCGGCGGTGGAGGCGTAGTCCGCGGCGGCGATGCCGGCCCGGCGGCCGAAGACGTTGATGTCGAGCAGCGAGTTGGTGCCGAGCCGGTTGGCGCCGTGCACCGACACACAGGCCACCTCGCCCGCGGCGTAGAGGCCGGGGACGACGGTGTCGTTGTCCATCAGCACCTCGCCCTGGACGTTGGTGGGGATGCCGCCCATGGCGTAGTGCGCGGTGGGCTGGATCGGGATCGGGTCCGTGTAGGGCTCGATGCCGAGGTAGGTCCGGGCGAACTCGGTGATGTCCGGGAGCTTGGCGTCCAGCTGCTCCGGCGGGAGGTGGGTCAGGTCCAGGTAGACGTGGTCGCCGTCGAGGCCGCAGCCCCGTCCCTCGCGGATCTCGGTGTAGATCGCGCGGGACACGACGTCACGCGAGGCCAGGTCCTTCATGACGGGCGCGTACTTCTCCATGAAGCGCTCGCCGTCCTTGTTGCGGAGGATGCCGCCCTCGCCGCGCGCGCCCTCCGTCAGCAGGATGCCCATCCGCCAGATGCCCGTCGGGTGGAACTGGAAGAACTCCATGTCCTCCAGCGGCAGCCCGCGCCGGAAGGCGGCGGCCTGGCCGTCACCCGTCAGCGTGTGCGCGTTGGAGGTCACCTTGAAGAACTTGCCGTTGCCGCCCGAGGCGAAGATGACCGACTTCGCCTGGAAGACGTGGATCTCACCGGTCGCCAGTTCGTAGGCGACCACGCCGGAGGTCCGCTTGACCCCGTCGACGTCCGCCAGCAGCAGGTCCAGGACGTAGAACTCGTTGAAGAACTCCACACCCTCCTTGACGCAGTTCTGGTAGAGCGTCTGCAGGATCATGTGGCCGGTGCGGTCCGCGGCGTAACAGGAGCGGCGGACGGCCGCCTTGCCGTGGTCCCGGGTGTGGCCGCCGAAGCGGCGCTGGTCGATCTTGCCCTCGGGGGTCCGGTTGAACGGGAGGCCCATCTTCTCCAGGTCGAGGACCGCGTCGATGGCCTCCTTCGCCAGGATCTCGGCGGCGTCCTGGTCGACCAGGTAGTCGCCGCCCTTGATGGTGTCGAAGGTGTGCCACTCCCAGTTGTCCTCCTCGACGTTGGCGAGGGCGGCGGCCATGCCGCCCTGGGCCGCGCCGGTGTGGGACCGGGTGGGGTAGAGCTTGGTCAGCACGGCGGTGCGGCTGCGCTTGGTCGACTCGATGGCCGCGCGCATTCCGGCGCCGCCGGCGCCGACGATGACGGTGTCGTACTTGTGTACCTGCATGTCAGTGCTGCCTCGTCCGTCCGCGCTCAGCTGATGTTCGGGTCGAAGGTGAAGATCACCAGGGTGCCCAGCAGCACGGTGAACACCGTGGCGGTCACCAGCAGGAGCTTCAACCAGAGCCGGGTCTTGTCGCGCTGCGCGTAGTCGTTGATGACCGTGCGCATGCCGTTGGCGCCGTGGAGCATCGCCAGCCACAGCATCAGCAGATCCCAGCCCTGCCAGAACGGCGAGGCCCAGCGACCGGCGACGAAAGCGAAGCTGATCTTGGAGACACCGCCGTCCAGCACCAGCTGGATGACCAGGTGGCCGAGCACCAGGAACACCAGGACGACGCCGGACAGCCGCATGAACAGCCAGGCCAGCATCTCGAAGTTGGTACGGGACTTGCGTCCGTTGTTGCGCTTGGTGCGGGCCCGCGGCGCCTCGATCAGAAAGGCCGAGGGGTCCGCGACCGGACCGCCGTCCACAAGCTCGATGCTGTCGGTCTCGATTGCCATCTCTCGCCTCACCCGAACCAGTCGCGAAGGGTGGCCTGCAGGATCGGGTAGAAGGCGCCCGCCATGCAGAGCACCCACACCGTCACCACGGTCCACAGCATCTGCCGCTGGTACTTCGGACCCTTCGCCCAGAAGTCCACCGCGATGACCCGGAGGCCGTTCAGCGCGTGGAACAGGATGGCGGCGGTGAGGCCGTACTCCATCAGGTTGACGGGCCAGGTCTTGTACGTCGCGATCGTGCTGTTGTAGGCCTGTGGTGAGACCCGGACAAGAGCGGTGTCGAGGACGTGGGCGAACAGGAAGAAGAAGATGAGTACGCCGGTGACTCGATGAGCCACCCACGACCACATTCCTTCCCGGCCGCGGTACAGCGTTCCAGCCGGCACGGAACAACCCTCCGGAAGCGGGGCGGGGGCTCGGCCGGCGTCAGCGTCGGTCGGCCCGGCCGGGTATGGTCCACCGGCCCTGGCCATCGTAGCCACGCCAGCAGGCACTCAGCCCGCCGGGGGTCCATCGGATGATCAAACAGCCCTGCCCGGCCTAACGGCCCCGGGGTCCTGTACTGCTGTCCTGTCCGACGCTAGGTCAGCGGATGTGGGAGAGATCACTCCGGTCGTCTCACGTTGCCGCCGAGGCGTGAGACGCGACCAGATGCTCCAGTCGGCTCAGCGCGATCCGGCGCAGTTCCTCGGCCGCGGTGCTGCGCTCCTCGTCGGGGTCGTTGCCGAGCCGGGCCCGCAGGCTCACCAGGACCTGGTCCAGCATCTCCTCCGGCGGGCAGTCGTCCAGGAAGACCACGAACACATGGCCGAACCTCGCCTCGTACGCGGCGTGCGCCGCCCGCAGCGCGGTGTGCGCGGCCTGGCTGCCCGGCGCCCGCATCCCCAGCAGCGGCTGCGGCATGCAGCTCTCGTCCGCCAGCGCCTCGGTCAGATCGGGGAAGGAGAGGTCGTAGGAGGCCTCGCTGGCGGCGGCGAGCAGCGAGGGGACGGTGGGGTACGGACGGTGCAGGGCCAGCCGCAGCGCCCAGCGGCGGCTGCCGCAGCAGGCGAGCAGCGCCTCCTCGGCGGCGCCCAGCGAGGCGTCGTTGAAACGTCGCAGGCCGGACGCGGCGGTGGTGCGCGCCTGCGCCGGAATGTCACTGGTCAGCGGGTCCTCCTCGGTCGAGCGTGGAAGGGCGGGCTCGCACGGTTGTCGAGGCTATCGGGAGTTCGCCGCGGAGCACCGGCCTGCCGGTGCAGGCTGCGACGGCGTAGTGACGGTTCCGGTTCCTGGGGTCGGGGCGTGCCGAAGGAGTGAACAGGGGTTCAGAGGCCATACGCGGCAAGGCAGTCCTAGCGTTCAGGCCGGTTTGCCCCCGAGATAAGGATTCACTCGAATTGGCTATCAAGTCGAGACCCTTGCCGCCGAATGATGCGACGGCTTCCGGAAGGTGAACCCCCGACTCCCGCCCCCGGCCCGCCCTCCCTGGCGCCCGCGTTCAGCCCTCCCGGTGCACCTTGTGCGCGGCGGCCTGGGCGCGCGGCCGCAGCACCAGCAGGTCGACGTTCACATGGGCCGGACGGGTGACCGCCCAGGCGATGCTGTCGGCCACGTCCTCCGCCGTCAGCGGTTCGGCCACCCCGGCGTAGACCTTGGCGGCCTTCGCGGCGTCGCCGTCGAAGCGGGTGAGCGCGAACTCGTCGGTGCGGACCATGCCCGGGGCGATCTCGATCACCCGGATCGGCTCGGCCACCAGCTCCAGCCGCAGCGTCCCGGCGATGGCGTGCGCGCCGGCCTTGGCCGCGACATAACCGCCGCCCCCCTCATAGGGGACGAAGGCGGCGGTGGAGGAGAGGACCAGCACGGTGCCCTCGCCGCTCGCCCGCAGCGCCGGCAGCAGCGCCTGGGTGACGTGCAGCACGCCCATGACGTTGACCTCGTACATCCGGAGCCAGTCGGCCGGGTCGCCGGCCTCGACGCTCTCCGCGCCGAAGGCCCCGCCCGCGTTGTTGACCAGCACGTCCACCCGGTCCAGCGAGGCGGCGAAGGCGTCGACGGCGGCCCGGTCGGTGACGTCCACGGTGTACGCGGTGGCGGCGTCGCCGATCTCCTTGGCCAGCTCCTCGATCCGCTCGGTGCGGCGGGCGGCGAGGACCACCCGGAACCCCTCCTCGGCCAGCCGCCGCGCGGTCGCGGCCCCGATGCCGCTGCTCGCCCCGGTGACCACGGCCACCCTGCCGTCGAACTGACCTTTTGTCATGCCCTGTACTCCATTCGATGCCGACTCGATGCCCGGATCATCGTAGGTGGACGGCGCCTGTTTGCGACGATCTGATAACGCCAGCGTGTACGTAACACAATCGTGTTCTACGCGCGTTAACGTCGCCTTCAATCCGGCCGAGGCTCGCCGCAACCGAGCTCTGGGACGTCGGCTCTTATCAGGAGGAATCGATGAAGAAGCCCCTCGCGCTCGTAGCGATCTCGGCAGTGGTCGCCCTGACCGCTTCGGCCTGCGGGTCGAAGCCGGTGTCGACCACTGGCGCGACCTCGAGCAGCAGCGCGAGCGCGAGCAGCCAGGCTGCCGCGTTCAAGGCCTGTATGGTCACCGACACCGGCGGTCTGGACGACCACTCCTTCAACGCCGAGTCCTGGGCCGGCATGCAGGACGCCGCCAAGGCGAACCCGAGCATCGCGGTGCAGAACGCCACCTCCGCCACCGAGAACGACTACGCCAGCAACATCGCCGGCTTCGTCTCGGCCGGCTGCAAGCTGATCGTCACGGTCGGCTTCGCGATGGACGACGCGACCGTCGCCTCGGCGAAGAAGAACCCGAACCAGCAGTACGCGATCGTCGACAACGCCTCCTCGCCCAAGCAGGTCCAGGGCCTGGAGTTCAACACCGCGCAGGGCGCCTTCCTCGGCGGCTACTTCGCCGCGGGGATGACCAAGACCGGCAAGGTCGCGACCTTCGGCGGCGCCAAGTACCCGACCGTGACCGTCTACATGGACGGCTTCTGGGAGGGCGTGCAGTACTACAACCAGAAGCACGGCACCAAGGTCCAGGTCCTCGGCTGGGACGAGGCCAAGCAGGCCGGCACCTTCGACCCGACCCAGAGCTTCACCGACCAGGCCGGCGGCAAGCAGATCGCCGCGACCTTCCAGTCCGAGGGCGCGGACATCGTCTTCCCGGTCGCCGGCGGCACCGGCATCGGCGCGCTCGCCCAGGCCAAGGCCAGCGGCGGCAAGCTCAACGCGATCTGGGTCGACGACGACGGCTTCCTGTCCAACGCCTCCTACGGCTCGGTCATCATGACCTCGGTCACCAAGGGCATCGCCAGCGCGGTCACCACGGCCGTCACCGACGCGGCCAAGGGCTCCTTCTCCTCGACCCCGTACATCGGCACCCTGGCCAACAACGGCACCGGCCTGGCCCCGTACCACGCCTTCGAGTCCAAGGTCCCGGCGGCGCTGACCACCGAGCTGGCCACGGTCAAGGCCGACATCGTCAGCGGCACCATCAAGATCACCTCCAAGAACCAGCCGTCCAACTGATCCGGTAACGAGCTGAGGCGGGCGCGTTCTGCGCCCGCCTAGAGTGACCGGCAATTGGTGGCTGGGTGAAGGAGCGGGTCGAGGGCCGAGTCTGGGCGGGGCGGAGGAGGGAGCCATTGCGGAGCACTGGCGACCGACGACAACCCGGCCAGGCGAGAGCCATCGGCCCGCGACGCCAGCCACCAATTGCTGGTCACTCTTAATTCCCTGTCAGACAAGACCTCGATAGCTTTCGCCGACCGACAATGGTGCGCGGCGTGAGGGGTGTGTTCACTAGTGCGTCTGGAATTGCGCGGTATCACCAAGCGATTCGGTTCGCTGGTCGCCAACGACCACGTCGACCTGACCGTCGAACCCGGCGAGATCCACTGCCTGCTGGGTGAGAACGGCGCCGGCAAGTCCACGCTGATGAACGTCCTGTACGGACTGCACCAGCCGGACGAGGGCGCGATCCTGGTCGACGGCGTCGCCAAGACCATCGGCAGCCCGCGCGACGCGATCGCCAACGGCATCGGCATGGTGCACCAGCACTTCATGCTGGTCCCGGTGTTCACCGTGGCCGAGAACGTGATCCTCGGCGACGAGGCCGAGTTCGGCGCCAAGCGCGGCCCGCTCGGGCTGCTCGACCGGCGCCGGGCCAAGGCGCATGTGCGCGAGGTCTCCGAGCGCTACGGCCTGCCGGTCAACCCGGACGCGCTGGTGGAGGACCTGCCGGTCGGCGTGCAGCAGCGGGTGGAGATCGTCAAGGCCCTGGTCCGCGACGCCCAGACGCTGATCCTGGACGAGCCCACCGCGGTGCTCACCCCGCAGGAGATCGAGGACCTCTTCACGGTCATGAACTCGCTGCGCGAGGCCGGGAAGTCCATCGTCTTCATCACCCACAAGCTCAAAGAGGTCAAGGCGATCGCCGACCGGATCACGGTGATCCGGCGCGGCGCGGTCGTCGGCGAGGCCTCGCCCTCGTCCAGCGAGCAGGAACTCGCCTCGCTGATGGTCGGCCGCTCGGTGCAGCTGGTCGTCGACAAGCAGCCGAAGACGCCGGGCGCGGCCTCGCTGCAGGTCGAGCACCTCACGGTCAGGGACCAGCACGGCAACGCCGCGGTCGACGACGTCTCGTTCACCGTCCACGAGGGCGAGATCCTCGGCATCGCCGGGGTGCAGGGCAACGGCCAGTCCGAGCTGGCCGAGGCGATCCTCGGCCTGGCCCAGGCCGAGTCCGGGACGATCACCCTGGACGGCACCGCGCTGACCGGGCTGACGCCGCGCCAGGCGCTGAACGCCGGGGTCGGCTTCATCCCCGAGGACCGCGGCCACGACGGCGTGGTGGGCGAGTTCACCATCGCCGAGAACCTGGTGCTCGACCTCTACACCTCGGCGCCGTTCGGCAAGGGACTCTCGCTGGACCTGGGCGAGATCCAGAAGAACGCCCGGCACCGGATCGAGGAGTTCGACATCCGTCCCACCGAGCCGACCCACCCGGCCGGGAAGCTGTCCGGCGGCAACCAGCAGAAGGTGGTGGTGGCCCGCGAGCTGTCCCGGCCGCTGCGGCTGCTGGTCGCCTCGCAGCCCACCCGCGGCGTGGACGTCGGCGCGATGGAGTTCATCCACAAGCGGATCGTCGCCGAGCGGGACCAGGGCAGGCCGGTGGTGCTGGTCTCCACCGAGCTGGACGAGGTCCTCGCGCTCGCCGACAAGGTCGCCGTGATGTACCGCGGAAAGATCGTCGCGACCGTTCCTCCGGACACCTCACGGGAAGAGATCGGCCTGCTCATGGCTGGGATCACCACCAACGACGCCGGTGTCACCACCGACGCAGCCACGACCAGGACGGAGGAGGCGACCTCATGACCACCCCCGAGACCACGCCGGACCCGGAGCAGGCTCCCGCCGCCGAGACGCCCGTGGCTTCCGCCGAGACGCCTGCGGAGCAGCCCGCCGCCGCGGAGCCCGCCGCCGTCGTCGCGAAGCCCGGGCCGGAGGGCCCCTCCGGCTCGGACCGCAGCCTCGGCACCGTGCTGCGCAATGTCTTCACCGCCGAGAACAGCACCCTGGTCACGGTCCTCGCGATCGTGCTCTCGCTGGTGGTCGGCGCGGTGCTGATCGTGCTGTCGAACACCGCGACCATGGACAAGGCCGCGTACTTCTTCGCCAGCCCGGGCGACTTCTTCTCCTCGGCCTGGGACAACATCTCCAGCGCCTACTCCTCGCTGTTCAAGGGCGCCATCTTCGACCCCTCGACGCTGGCCGGGACCCCGTCCCAGTTCTTCGGGCCGATCACCAACACCCTGGAGTACGCCACCCCGCTGATCTTCGGCGGCCTCGGCATCTCGGTCGCCTTCCGGGCCGGGATGTTCAACATCGGCGGCCAGGGCCAGACCATCATCGGCGCGATCTTCACCTCGTACGTGGCCTTCTCCTGGACCTCGCTGCCCGGTGTGCTGCACCTGGTCGTCACGGTCGCGGCCGGACTGGTCGGCGGGCTGCTCTACGGCGGCGTGGTCGGCTGGCTCAAGGCCAAGCGCGGCGCGCACGAGGTCATCGTCACGATCATGCTCAACTACGTCGCCTACCTGCTGCTCGGCGGCTGGCTGCTGAACACCTCGGTGTTCCACAGCACCAAGAACGCGGGCCAGGCGATCTCCAAGGAGGCCGACCCGGACGCGGTGCTGCCGCACCTGTTCGGCTCCGGTCTGAACACCGACTTCGGGCTGCTGCTCGCGCTGGCCGCGACCTTCGCGGTGGCCTGGTTCTTCAACCGCTCCAAGCTCGGCTTCGAGGTGCGTGCGGTCGGGCTCACCCCGAGCGCCGCCCGGACCGCCGGTATCAATGTGGCCCGGGTGCAGATCGCCTCGATGCTGATCTCCGGGGCACTGATGGGCATGATCGGGGTGACTCAGACCATCGGTCTGGCCAACCCCAACAACAACGCGATCGCCCCCAACATCGACGCCGGTCTCGGCTTCACCGCGATCACCGTGGCCCTGCTCGGACGCACCAAGCCCTGGGGCGTGGTCTGGGCGGCGCTGCTGTTCGGCGCACTCCAGGCCGGCGGCGCGCTGATGCAGACCCAGGCCCAGGTCTCGATCGAGATCATCACCGTGGTCCAGGCCATGATCGTGATCTTTGTCGCGGCCCCCCGGCTGGTGAAGGAGATCTTCCGGCTGCGGGCCACCCGGGTCGATGTCGACAAGAGCCCGGCGCCGCCGCCCCCGGTGAGCCCCGACCCCTTCCACGCGACCTCTGCTGGAGGCCAGGCATGACCACCGCAACCACCGAGACCCGCCCCGCCGGTACCCCCGTGGTCAAGACCGACCGGTCCAAGCTGATCGGCGGCGTCGCCCAGGCCGTCGTCGGCCTCTACGGGCTGTGGGCCTTCGGCCTCGGCTCCCGCACCGCGCACGGCGCGCACACCCTGTTCGTGCTCAAGCTGGACCCGGCCGGCAGCGGCCCCGGCTCGATCTCCGCCCCGGCCCAGCCGGTGGCGATCGTGCTGACCGGCATCGCCATCATCTGCGGCCTGGTCCGGGCGTTCGCCCCGATCTCCGCGAAGGCCCAGCGCTGGCTGGCGGCCGGCTACTTCGGCTCGGTCGTGCTCGCCTTCCTGATCTGGGCCGCGGCCGGCTCCGGCATCGGCATGAACGTCCCCTCGATCATCGAGCAGACCGCGATCGCCGCGGTGCCGCTGGTGCTCGGCTCGCTCAGCGCGCTGCTCTGCGAGCGCTCCGGCGTGGTCAACATCGCGGTCGAGGGCCAGTTCCTGTTCGGCGCCTTCTCCGCCGCGCTGACCGCGTCGATGACCCACTCGGTCTGGGCCGGCCTGATCGCCGGCTGCCTGGGCGGCGCGCTGATGTGCTCGCTGCTCGCGGTGTTCGCCAACCGCTACCTGATCGAGCAGGTCGTCCTCGGCGTGGTGCTCAACCTGCTCGCCTCCGGCATCACCGGATTCCTCTACGACCGGCTGATGTCGACGGACGGCGCCACCTACAACACCCCGCCCGGCTTCTCCGCGATCTCCATTCCCGGGCTGTCCTCGATCCCGATCATCGGCGCCGCGCTGTTCAACCAGAACATCCTGTTCTACGCGACCTACCTGCTGGTGCCGATCGTCTGGTTCCTGCTCTTCCGCACCCGCTGGGGCCTGCGCACCCGGGCCGTCGGCGAGCACCCGACCGCGGCCGACACCGTCGGCATCAAGGTGATCGGGCTGCGCTACCGCAACGTCATCACCGCGGGCCTGCTGTCCGGGCTCGGCGGGGTCTGGCTGACGCTCGGTCTGGACAGCCAGTTCGGCAAGGACATGAGCGACGGGAAGGGCTACATCGCCATCGCCGCCCTGATCGTCGGCCGCTGGTCGCCGCTGGGCGCCCTCGGCGCGGCGGTGCTGTTCGGCTTCGCCACCGAGCTGAACCTGGCGCTGTCCTCGCTCGGCACCCCGATCCCCGGCGCGTTCCTGTCGATGGCCCCGTACCTGGTCACCATCTTCGTGGTCGCGGCGCTGGGCGGCCTGGCCCGGCCGCCGGCGGCGTCCGGCAAGCCGTACGTCAAGGGCTGAACCGCACTCCGCACTCGCTAGGAGCTTCGCCGATGAATCCCGACCCGATGACCGTCGACTGGGACAAGCTCCGGCTGGCCGCCCAGGAGGCCATGTCCCGTGCCTACGCGCCGTACTCGGGCTTCCCGGTCGGCGCGGCGGCGCTGGTCGAGGACGGACGGACCGTCAGCGGCTGCAACGTCGAGAACGCCTCGTACGGGCTCGGCCTGTGCGCCGAGTGCGGGCTGGTCTCGGCGCTGCACGCCTCGGGCGGCGGCCGGCTGGTCGCGTTCACCTGCTGCGACGGTTCCGGCGCGGTGCTGATGCCCTGCGGCCGCTGCCGGCAGCTGCTCTGGGAGCACGGCGGCGCGGACCTGCTGGTGGAGTCGGTCTCCGGCATCCGCCCGCTGTCCGAACTGCTGCCGGATGCCTTCGGCCCCGACCGGCTCTGACCTTCTTTTCCTCCTGCTCGCCTGCTCGCCTGCTCGTACGCACTCGCATTGAAGAGGACTTCCGATGGACGCCATCTCCGTCATCCGCGCCAAGCGCGACCGCGCCGAGCTGACCGACCCTCAGATCGACTGGGTGATCGACGCCTACACCAAGGGTGAGGTGGCGGACGAGCAGATGTCCGCGCTCGCCATGGCGATCCTGCTGAACGGGATGAACCTGCGCGAGATCAGCCGCTGGACCGACGCGATGATCCGCTCCGGGATCCGGATGGACTTCTCCTCGCTGCCGCTGCCGACCTCGGACAAGCACTCCACCGGCGGGGTCGGCGACAAGATCACCCTGCCGCTGGCCCCGCTGGTCGCCGCCTGCGGCGCGGCCGTGCCCCAGCTCTCCGGACGCGGCCTCGGCCACACCGGCGGCACCCTCGACAAGCTGGAGTCCATCCCCGGCTGGCGCGCCTCGCTCTCCAACGACGAGATGATGCAGGTGCTGCGCGACGCCGGAGCGGTCATCTGCGCGGCGGGCGACGGCCTGGCCCCGGCCGACAAGAAGCTCTACGCGCTCCGGGACGTCACCGGCACGGTCGAGGCCATTCCGCTGATCGCCTCCTCCATCATGTCCAAGAAGATCGCCGAGGGCACCGGCGCGCTGGTGCTGGACGTCAAGGTCGGCACCGGCGCCTTTATGAAGTCGCTGGCGGACGCCCAGGAGCTGGCCCGCACCATGGTCGGCCTGGGCAAGGCCGCGGGCGTCAACACCGTCGCGCTGCTGACCGGGATGTCCACCCCGCTGGGCCTGACGGCCGGGAACGCGCTGGAGGTCCGCGAGTCGGTCGAGGTGCTGGCCGGCGGCGGCCCGTCCGACGTGGTCGAGCTGACCCTGGCCCTGGCCCGGGAGATGCTGGCAGCGGCGGGGGTCTCGGGCGGCAAGGACCCTGAGACCGCGCTGAAGGACGGCTCGGCGATGGACCACTGGCGCCGCATGATCTCGGCCCAGGGCGGCGACGTGGACGCCCCGCTCCCGGTCGCCCGCGAGCAGCACGTCCTCACCGCCACCGCCTCCGGCGTCCTCACCGAGCTGGACGCCTACGCCGTCGGCGTCGCCGCCTGGCGCCTCGGCGCAGGCCGCGCCCGCAAGGAGGACCCGGTCCAGGCCGGCGCCGGCGTCGAGCTCCACGCCAAGCCCGGCGCCACGGTGACCGCGGGCCAGCCGCTGCTGACCCTGCACACCGACACCCCCGAGCGCTTCGACTACGCCCTGGAAGCCCTCGCCACCGGCATCACCATCGCCGCGCCCGGCACGGCTTTCGAGCGCGCCCCGATCATCCTCGACCGCATCAGCTGACCGCCCTGGCGGGCTGCCTACTCACGCGCCGTAGGTGAGCAGCCCGCCGGTGTCGATCCGCCAGGGTCCGACCTGGACCGTGTCGCCGAAGACGAAGCGCTCGCGGTGGGTGTACCCGGGCTGCGAGTGGACGGTGCCGGTCCCGTCGCGCGGGTCGACGAGCAGGTAGAGCGGGATGCCCATGGCGGCGTAGTCCCTGACCTTCTCGTCGTAGTCGTTCTCCGGGTTCGACTTCGAGACGACCTCGACCGAGAGCAGCACATCGGCGGGGTAGACGGCCGAGGCGTCCTCCTCCAGCACGGACTCGGGGAACACCATGAGGTCGGGCCGCCGCAACCGCCCCAGGCCCACGTCCTCAAGGTCGGCCCCGGGTGTGCCACCAAGCCGGGGTGGGTGGCCGCCAACTGCTCGTTGAGCTGCTTGCCGATCCGCAGTACGGCCAGTTCATGCCGCCGCACCGGGGAGAGCGTCAGGACGACCCTGCCGTTGGCGATCTCCACCGGCCCCGTCCCGGGAATCCTCGGCACCTGGCCGGCGATCTCGCGCAACCTGGCATACGTGGCAGCGTCAACGCTCATGACCAGAGCCTAGCTAGCTTGCAAGCTGCTCAGCGGGCGGCCGCCACCGCCCCCGGGGCGGTGACGCGGGCGTGGACCGTGCCGTAGAGGGTGACGCCGGCTGCCAAAGCCATGGCGGCGAGGGCTACCAGGACGGTGCCGGTCCAGCCGTTGCCGTGGTAGGCGTCGGCGCCGAGGGTGCCGCCGAGGCTGTTGCCCAGGTAGTAGGCGGCGAGGTAGAGCGCGGACGCCTGGGCGCGGCCGTGGGTCGCGGTGCGGCCGACCGAGGCGGAGGCCACGCAGTGGCCGGTGAAGAATCCGGCGGTGATCAGCACCAGGCCGAGCAGGGCCAGCGGCAGCGAGTCGGGCAGGGTGAGCAGCAGGCCCGCCGAGGTGGTGCCGACGGCCAGGTAGAGAGTGCCCCGGCGGCCGAAGCGGCCGGTCACCCGGGCCGAGGCGGCGGAGGCGAAGGTGCCGACCAGGTAGACCGCGAAGATGGAGCTGGCCAGGCCCTGGGAGAGCCCGAACGGCAGCGCCACCAGCCGGTAGCCCATCACCGTGTAGACCGCGCCGAAGACCGTCATGAACAGCAGGCCCAGCGCGAACAGCCGTCCCAGCAGCGGGTTGCGCAGGTGCGAGGTGACGGTGTGCAGCAGCGCCGCCGGGTTGATCGGCCCCGGGCGGAAGTGCCGGGCGCGGGGGATCAGCAGCCGGAAGGCGATGGCGCAGAGCAGCGACAGCACGGCTACCGAGGCCAGGCCCCAACGCCAGCCGAAGGAGCCGGCCACCACGCCGGACACCAGTCGCCCGCTCATCCCGCCGATGCTGTTGCCCGCCACGTACAGGCCCATGGCCGAGGCCAGGGCGGTCGGGTGGACCTCCTCGGCGAGGTAGGCCATGGCGGTGGCCGGCAGCCCGGCCAGCGCGACGCCCTGGAGGGTGCGGAGCACGGTCAGCGTGGTGAGGTCCGGCGCGAACGGGAGGATCAGCGCGATGGCGGCGGCGGTGAACACCGAGGCGGTCATCACCGCGGTACGGCCGTAGCGCTCGGACAGGGCGCTGACCGGGATCACCGCCAGGGCCAGGCCAATCGCTGCCGCCGAGACGGTGAGGCTGGCCTGGGCCGGCGTCAGCCGCAGGCTCGCCGACAGTGCCGGGAGCAGCGCCTGGGTGGAGTACAGCAGTAGGAAGGTCGCCAGACCGGCGCCGAACAGCGCGAGCTGGGTGCGGCGCAGGCCCCGGCTGCCGGGGAGGTGGCGCAGGTCCTCGGCGACGGCGATTGCGGTCGAGGTGACGGCGGCAGTGGAACGGATCGGCGAGGTGAGGGCAGTCGACGGCTGGTCGTCGAATGCCCCGCTAGGTGCAGGCGGCATACCGCAAAACTAGGACGGCCGGTCTGATGCGTCCAATGCATGGAACCGGGATGATTGATGCTGTGGCGTATGAAGACAGGTCAGCCGATACCGGGAAACAGTCGCGTGACGCAGATGACATGCCTGCGGTGGTCGCGGAGCTCGCCCCCGACGCTCCCGCCGTGCTGCTCGCCCCGCTGCTGGCGCAGTTCGCCGCGGTGGCCCGGCTGGAGCATGTGACCCGGGCGGCGGCGGAGCTGGGGATGCCGCAGCCGACGCTGAGCCGCGCGGTGGCCCGGCTCGAGGAGGAGCTGGGCGTGGCGCTGCTCGCCCGCGAGGGCCGTACGGTACGGCTGACCAGGGCCGGGCGGATCTTCCTCGGTGCGGTGGAGCGGGCGCTGTCCGAGGTGGAGCGCGGGGCCGAGGCGGCCCGCGCCGAGGCCGACCCGACCGGCGGGCGGGTGGCCTTCGGCTTTCTGCACACCATGGGGTCCGAGGCGGTGCCGATGCTGCTGCGCGGCTTCCGCGCCGAGCATCCGCGGGTGCGCTTCCAGCTGGTGCAGGACTACACCGACTCGATGCTGCAGCGGCTGCGCGAGGGCGAGCTGGACCTCTGCCTGGTCTCGCCGCGCCCGGACGGACCGGAGTTGACGGCGCGTCGGCTCGGCGAGCAGCGGCTGCGGCTGGTGGTCCCGGCCGACCACCGCCTCGCCGGACGGCAGAGGGTGCGGCTGCGGGACGTGGCCGAGGAGGCCTTCGTCACCCTGGAGCCCGGGTACGGGCTGCGGCGGATCACCGACGCGCTGTGCGCGGAGGCCGGCTTCACGCCCCGGATCTCCTTCGAGGGGGAGGAGTCGGAGACCCTGCGCGGCCTGGTCGCGGCGGGCCTCGGCGTGGCGGTGCTGCCCCCGGCCACGGTGGCCCGCCCGGACGTGGCCGAGCTGCAGCTCTCCTCGCCGGGGGCGCGCCGGGAGATCGCGCTGACCTGGGTGACCGGGCGTCCGCTGACGCCCCCGGCGGAGGCCTTCCGCAGTTATGTGCTGTCGGTCAGGGGCCAGCTGCCGCTGCACAGCTGAAGGCGGGAGTGCGGGCGGGCGGTGTGGGCGGAAATACACCTGCATCTACGCGCGTAGGAGGTATCGTTGCGTGATGGAGAACACCCTCACCCCCGCACCCCTGACCGCTGAGGTCATCCGCCGCGCGCCCAAGGTGCTGCTGCACGACCACCTGGACGGCGGCCTCCGTCCGGAGACGATCGTCGAGCTCGCCGCCGAGGTCGGCTACGACGGCCTGCCGACCACCGACCCGGTCGCCCTCGGCGCCTGGTTCCGGGACGCCGCCGACTCCGGCTCGCTGGTCCGCTACCTGGAGACCTTCGCCCACACCTGCGCGGTGATGCAGACCCGCGAGGGCCTGGTCCGGGTCGCCGCCGACTGCGCCGAGGACCTGGCCGCCGACGGCATCGTCTACGCCGAGGTCCGTTACGCGCCCGAGCAGCACCTGGAGGCCGAACTGACCCTGGACCAGGTGGTCGAGGCCGTCAACGAGGGCTTCCGGCTCGGCGAGGCCCGCGCCGCCGCCAAGGGGCAGCGGATCAGGATCGGCACGCTGCTCACCGCGATGCGGCACGCCGCCCGCTCCCGCGAGATCGCCGAGCTGGCCAACCGCTTCCGCGACCTGGGCGTGGTCGGCTTCGACATCGCCGGCGCCGAGGCCGGGCACCCGCCGACCCGTCACCTGGACGCCTTCGACTACCTCAAGCGGGAGAACAACCACTTCACCATCCACGCCGGGGAGGCCTTCGGCCTGCCGTCCATCTGGGAGGCGCTGCAGTGCTGCGGCGCGGACCGGCTCGGCCACGGCGTGCGCATCATCGACGACATCTCGGTCGCCGAGGACGGCGGCGTCAAGCTGGGCCGGCTGGCGGAGTACGTGCGCGACAAGCGGATCCCGCTGGAGCTGTGCCCGACCTCCAACCTGCAGACCGGTGCGGCCGTCTCGTACGCCGAGCACCCGATCGGGCTGCTGCGGAAGCTGCAGTTCCGGGTGACCGTCAACACGGACAACCGGCTGATGTCCGGGACCAGCCTGAGCCGGGAGTTCGAGCACCTCGCCGAGGCCTTCGGCTACACCCTGGACGATCTGCGCTGGTTCACCATCAACGCCATGAAGTCGGCCTTCATCCCGTTCGAGCAGCGGCTCGCCCTGATCAACGACGTGATCAAGCCGGGATATGAGAAGTTGACGGCCGGTTAGGCCGACCGGGGGACGGAGATTTGGGGGCGGTCCCCCCTCGTGGATACCTTGGGCCGCCAGTCGGACACGGGGCGTAGTCGTTCCGTTCCGTTCCAGACCCGAGGACACGAGGGAACAGCCCATGAAGAAGGCAATGCGTCAGGCCGCCGGAACCGCTGTGCTCGGTGTCGCGCTCGCCGCGGCCGCCGTCACCCCGGCTGCTGCGGCGGACGGCCTCGGCGGTGTGCTCGGCGCGGCTCCGGCCGGTGCGGCCCAGGCCAGTGCCGCGGCGCCGACCGGGCCCCTCACCACCGGCCCCCTCACCAGCGGGCTGCCGACCAGCGACCTCTCCAAGCTGGCCGGCGGACCGGTGACGGACACCCAGCAGGTGCTCGGCTCGCCCAACGGCAGTGTGCACGCGGTGACCGGTACCGCCCAGGGCCTGGTCAACTCGGCGACCCCCTCGGTGCGGTCGATGCCCGAGACCCGCGCCCTGCCGGTCGGGCTCGACGGCGGTCTGCCGGTGGTGGGCCAGCTGGGCCAGGGCAACAGCCTGCCGGTGCTCGGCCAGACCTCGCCGACGTCCGGCCTCAGCCAGGTCACCTCGGGCCTCCCGGTCCACTCCCCGCTGGGATAGGTCAGCACGGGCGGGCCCCCGGAGCCGGGTCAGGGCTCCTGGGGCAGCACCAGCCAGAGCGCCAGGTAGACCAGGAACTGCGGGCCGGGGAGCAGGCAGGACAGGACGGCCAGCACCCGCACGGTGCTGGGCGCCAGCCCGAAGCGCTTGGCGATGCCGGCGCAGACTCCGCCGATCATGCGGTTGCTGCGGGGGCGGGCGAGGGTGGTGGCGGTGGCGTTCATCGGTGACTCCTGGATGCCTGAGGTCTCTCGCGACGGTGCTCCGTCGGGATGCTTCAAGCCTCCCGCGGCGGCGGGCGGGAAACGTCCTCCGCTTCGACGATCCGGGCCCCGGCCCGCCCCCGGCTCAGGAACGACGGGTTCTCAGGGCCGCCCTCAGGGTCACCCCTGAGAACCCGCCGACCGCCGTCGCGCGGAACCGGTCAGTGCGCCGACCCGCCGTCGCGCGCAGCGTCAGTGCGCGGAGCGGGCCACGCCGAAGCCCGGCGCGGTGGCCGGCAGGCTGGGGCCCTTGCCGTGGTGGTCGCCGCGGTCCCTGCGGCGCAGCGCCGCGCGGAAGGCGGGCACCACGGCGAGGTGCGCGGCGGCGATCCCGACCGCGGCCAGCAGCACGTCGTCCACATTGAGCAGATGGCTGGTCAGCGTCGACTGCAGCACCTCCACCCCGGTCGCCAGCAGCACCCCGGCGAAGACCGTGCGCAGGAAGGACGACAGCGTGGTCGAGGTCGCCCTGCCCCCCGCGAGCGGCAGCAGCAGGCCCAGCGGCGCCAGCAGCAGCAGACCGCGGAGCAGTTCCAGGTAGGCGTGCTGGGTCCCGGCCATCAGCTCGGTGCGGACCGTCGCGAACGGCGTCAGATTGGTGTCCGCCATCCAGGCCGCGGAGACCGGCAGGAAGGACGTCCAGAGCACCAGGCCGAGGTGGACCGCGAGCAGCAGCAGTCCGAGCCTCCGCGCGCCCCGGTGCACCTCGGAGCGGTCGTCGGACCGGTCGTCGGGGTCGGGGCGGTCACCCTCGGGGGACCGCTGGTCGAAACCGGTTCGCACGCCGGTGTCTCCTCGCTGCACGCCGGGGAGGACGCGCGTCGTGGCCTGCTCGGTTCCCGCCGTCAGGGAGAAGTGGTGGCCGAGGGTGTCGGGACGGGTAGGTCGGTCGGGGTGCCTGTACCCGTGGCGGAGACATGCAGACAGCCCAGGCCGGCGGCGGTCTTGGTCTCGCTGGGCGTCGGCGCCGAGCTGGTCGGGGCCGCGGTGGCGGTCGGGGGCTCGGCCGGACGCCCCTCCTGCTGGGCCGTGGCTTTGGCCGTGCCCTTGGCTGAAGCCTCAGTCGAAGCCTGGACCTTGCCCGAAGCCTGAGCCCTGGCCTTGGCCGTTGCTTGGGCCGTTGCTTGGGCCTGGGCCTCGGCCGAGGCCGCGCGCTTGTCGACCGCCGTGGGCAGCGGAAGCGGGACGGCGACGCCGGTCGGCAGGATGCTCTCGTCGTGCTCCAGCTTGCTGAGCGTCGCGTCGGGTGCGGGCGGGCAGGCGGTGCGTGACGCCGCGACCCCTGCGTCGACCGGCAGTGCGGTGTCCCGGATCCCGCAGCCGCTGAGGGTCAGCGCGAGCACGGCGGTGACCGCGCCGAGGGCGCCGAGCAGACCGGCCCGGCGGGCCTTGCTGGTGCTGCTGTCGCTGATCACGCGGTGCCGCCCTTCGCCGTGCTGTTGCCACCGCTGCTGCCATGACCGCTGCTGCCGCTGCCGCCCAGGTTCCCGCCGCTGGGCCCGCCGTCCGCGGCGAGCGGGTGCCCGGCCTCGACCGGGGGTGTCATCGGCAGGCGAAGTGTGAACACCGCCCCCACCTCGCCGTTCTCGGCGCTGATCGTCCCCCCGTGGATCCTGGCGTTCTCCATGGCGATCGACAGGCCGAGCCCGCTGCCCTCGGAGCGCCGCCGGGCCGCGTCCGCCTTGAAGAAGCGGTCGAAGACATGCGGCAGCACGTCCTCGGGGATGCCGGGACCGCCGTCGGCGACCCGGACCACCAGCTCGTCCTGCTCCGCCCTGACCCGGACCCGGACCGGCGAGCCGCCGTGCTTCAGCGCGTTGCCGATCAGGTTGGCCAGGATCACGTCCACCCGGCGCGGGTCGATCCTGGCGACGATGCCGCGCGGGGCGTCCAGCTCCACCGCGTCCAGCCAGGCCCGGGTGTCGATGCAGGAGGTCAGCAGGTCGGAGACGTCGATCTCGTCCAGCACCACCTTGGCGGTGCCGGCGTCGAAGCGGGTGACCTCCATCAGGTTCTCGACCAGTTCGGTGAGCCTGCGGGTCTCGCTGACGACCAGGCGGACCGCCGGGGCGATCATCGGGTCGAGGGTGTCGGCCTCGTCCTCCAGGATGTCCGTCACCGCGGTCATCGCGGTCAGCGGGGTCCGCAGCTCGTGCGACATGTCGGCGACGAAGCGGCGGCTGGCGTGCTCGCGCGCGCTCAGCTCCTCCACCTGCGCCTGCAGCGACTCCGCGGTCCGGTTGAAGGTCGCCGACAGCTCGGCCAGCTCGGCCGCGCCGCTCACCTCCAGCCGGGTGTCCAGCCGTCCGGCCCCCAACTGCCGTGCTGCCTCGCCGAGTCGGGCCACCGGGCGGAGCACCGTGGACGCCGCGGCCTGGGCCAGCAGCGCGGAGCCGACCAGCGCCAGCAGCGTGGCGATGCCCAGCGACCAGGCCAGCGAGTCCATGTCCCGGCGCTCGCCGTCCAGCGACTTGAACATGTAGGCGGTGGGCCCGTCCGGGGCCACCTCGCTGCCGCCGACCAGGTAGGGCGTGCCGTTCACGGTGATCCGCTGCCAGAACAGGTGGTACTGGTCCGGCTGGCTGGTGCAGAGCGCGCAGGGCGTGGTCACCGAGGTCTGCAGCCGGGTCGGGATCAGCGCCTGGGTGAGGTTCGGGTCGGTGGAGACCGAGCAGTCGTGCTCCACCATCACCACGCTGTACTGCAGCCCGGAGTGGGCCACCACGTTGGCGGCCCGTCCCAGCTGCTCGCAGCTCGGCTGCAGCGGCAGCTCGGTGACGGTCCGGCTGACCTGGCCGCGGAAGTCGGAGAGCGCGTTGTCCTGGGTGCGCTTCAGCACCGCGTCCCGGTTCAGCCAGTACGCGATGCCCGAGGCGGACACCGCGGCGGCCAGCGCCACCAGCGCGAACACGGCGATCAGCCGTATCCGCAGCGAGGTCAGCCGAAGGCAGCGCGCCAGCCAGCTCCCGTTGCGGGTACGGGGCGGGGAGGCCGGGGCCTCGGGTTGTTCGGTCACGGTGCCTTCGCTGCCTGGGACTGGGTCTGACCCGGTGTGCCGCCGGGGTGGTCGCGGGGCAGCCTACTGCGGCGGGTCCAAGCGGTAGCCCACGCCCCGCACGGTACGGATCAGCGTCGGCTCGGACGGCACGTCCTCGACCTTTGCCCGCAGCCGCTGCACACAGGCGTCCACCAGCCGGGAGTCGCCCAGGTAGTCGTGCTCCCAGACCAGCCGCAGCAACTGCTGCCGGGACAGCGCCTGCCCCGGCCGCTGGCTCAGCTCCAGCAGCAGCCGCAGCTCGGTGGGGGTCAGCTGGAGGTCCACGCCGGCCTTGGTGACCGTCATCGCGCTGCGGTCGATCACCACGTCCCCGTACGCGGAGGAGTCCGAGCTGTCCCGCTCGCCGCGCCGCAGCACGGCCCTGATCCGGGCGTCCAGCACCCGCGGCTGCACCGGCTTCACCACGTAGTCGTCCGCGCCCGACTCCAGGCCCACCACCACGTCGATGTCGTCGCTGCGCGCGGTCAGCAGGATGATCGGCAGCTGGTCGGTGCGGCGGATCCGGCGGCAGACCTCAAAACCGTCAATACCGGGCAGCATCACGTCCAGGACGATCAGATCCGGACGCTTCTCCTTGAACAGCTTCAGGCCGTCCTCGCCCGATGCGGCAGCCGATACCTGATGGCCCTGCCTGGTCAGCGCGAGCTCAAGGCCCGTGCGGATGGCGTCGTCGTCCTCGATGAGCAGCAGATGTGACACGGCAGCCATTCTTGCCCATCGGGCGTATTTGATCGACCCCTACCCCCGCCCTGCCTCTGTGACAGGGCTGTGACAGTCGGCGGACACGGCCATGACGCCGGCGAGGGAAGCTTTTGCTTGTCGAAGTCGGGGGACTCCGGCGCAACAGAACCAACATCCACCAGGGAGCGCAGCATGAACGCAGTCACCGAGGCCCGGAGCTCCGCGGCACTTCGCGCTGTGCGCCCTGTGCACGGCACCGCCGCACACACCGCACCGCACCGCACCTCTTCGCTGCAGGCACTTCACGGTGTCGGACGCGGCGGGGCGCACGACGGTTCCAGCACCGTCACACTCACACTTCGCGGCGTGGTGCGCGGCACCACCGTCCGCGAGCTGCCCGCCGGGGGGACGGGCAACGGGGGTACGGGGGAGAGCGGCCTCCAGGCCGCGGTGGCGGTCGGCGTACAGGAGGGCACGACGGGGGAGACCTCGCTCACCAGCGAGGAGGAGTTCTCGGCCTACGTCCGGGAACGCCGTGCCTCCCTGTACGCCACCGCCTACCACCTCACCGGCGACCGCTTCGCCGCCGAGGACCTGCTGCAGAGCGCGCTCTTCAGCACCTACCGGGCCTGGGACCGGATCACCGACAAGGCCGCGGTCGGCGGCTACATGCGCCGCACCATGACCAACCTGCACATCTCCGCCTGGCGTCGCCGCAAGGTCAACGAGTACCCGACCGAGGAGATGCCGGAGACCGTCGGCGACACCGACGCCATGGGCGGCACCGAGCTGCGCGCCGTGCTCTGGCAGGCGCTGGCCAAGCTTCCGGAGACCCAGCGCACCATGCTGGTCCTCCGCTACTACGAGGGTCGCACCGACCCCGAGATCGCCGACGTGCTCAACATCAGCGTCGGCACCGTGAAGAGCAGCATCTGGCGCGCACTGCGCCGGCTGCGGGACGACGAGATCCTGGCGTCGCGGGACGGCGACGCGGGACAGGCTTTCGGCGAGCTGGTCGCTTGAGCACGACCTGACCAGGCACAACTCTTCTCGCCGAGGGAAAAACCCGGGGAGCCGCGTGGTCCGGGGGGATCATGGGGCCCGCACTCCCGGGAGCACGCCAGGGGGGAACGGGGGAGGGGGCGTCGCGGGCGGGGGCCCGGCTCGGGGGAGCCGGGAAGGCCCGCGACAGCGGAGAACGGAACGGGCACGGCACCTCGGGGGAGGGAGCCGCTGCCCGTTCCGTGCGTTCCGGCCCTGCCGGGCCGGGCCGGGCTCGGGCGACGGGGCCGGGCGGGGTTCCTGCCTCGGTTCAGCCGGGCTCAGCCCGCGTAGGCCGGGGCGGGGGCCGCGGCCACCGCGGCGATGCGGGTCAGCGCGGCGGCGCCGGCGCAGGCGAAGGCGCCCTGGTCGACCTGGTGGGCGACGATCCCGCGCTCGGCGCGCATCAGCCGCCAGCCGCGGTGCAGCAGGTAGGGGACCGACTTGCGGCGCTCGCGCACGTCCCGGCGGAACCGCCGCCACGCGGTGGCGGCCGGGCGGTTGCGCAGGCAGATCGCGTCGCCGAGCAGCCCCTCGGACGCGCAGCCGCGGACTATCTCGGCGGCGAAGATCCCCTCCGCGACGAACGCTCCCGCGCCGTCCAGGACCAGGGTGTGGGTGCCGACCCGGCCGTTGTCGGGGATCGAGTACACCGGGATCTCCGCCCGCCCCGCGGTGCACAGCGCCCGGATCGCCGCCATCGCGTCCGCCCGGTGCCAGGACCCGGGGTGGTCCCAGTCGGGCCCGGCGCCGTCCGGCAGCCGCGGGATGGTCGGGTCGTCCCCGTCCTTGTAGAAGTCGTCGAGCTGCAGCACCGGCAGCCCGGACCGCTCCGCCAACGTCGACTTCCCCGACCCCGAGGGCCCGCACAGCAGGACGACACGGGCCGGATGCGGACTGTTCACGGATTGGCTGCTCACAGGACCCAAGTCTGACGCATCGGCCCCGGTGGTCGCTACGGCCCTACCGGTTCGCGAGGCGGTGGACGAAGGCCAGGCCGGACCAGTCGGTGCCGAGGGCGGCCACCTTGACGTCCACGATGCCGGTGGGCAGGAACAGTTCGCGGAGCAGGTTGTCGGTGATGTCGCTGCTGTGTCCGGCGGCGCGGCGGGGCCAGGCGATCCAGAGGCAGCCGGCCGAGGGCAGCGCCGCCGCCAGCCCCGTGGCCTCGGCCTTGAGGTCGGCCGCTGTGCGGAAGAAGGCGAGGGTGACGTCCGCGTCGGCGAGGCCGTCCGCCTGCTCGACGCCGTCCGGCAGGCCGGGGATCGCGGCGACGGTCCAGTCCTGCGGCGGGTGCAGCAGGGCGACCCGGTGGCCCGGCTTGATCCGCAGCTTCTTCGCGAGTGGTGTGCCCGAGTAGCCCTGATCGCTCATGGCGCCCATCATCGCGCCCGGCACCGCCGGCTGCGCGGGAAAAGCGAACGGGCACGCACTCGGGGGGAGGAGCGCGTGCCCGTTCTCAGCGGGCGACCGGGCCCAGGGGGGGTGGGGCGGGCCGCCCGGCTTGTGGAGGGGGCCCGACCGTCGGTCAGATCCCCATCGGGTGCCAGACCGTCTTGGTCTCCAGGAAGGCCAGGAGACGGTCGGTACCCGGAGCAGCCGTCCAGTCGTTGCCGATGTCGGGCCGCCTTACACGCTTAAGGGTATCCGCTGCGAGCACTTCCAGAGCTCGCGCCGAGCCGGGGCCTTCCGGTGAATTCACGCCGGAGAGGTCGAGGGCGTTGACATCCTGGTGCGAGGCCAGGGTCGGGGCGATGTCCTCGGTCCGTCCGGAGATCAGATTGACCACTCCGCCGGGGAGGTCGGAGGTGGCCAGCACCTCGCCCAGGGACAGCCCGGGCAGCGGCGCGTCCGTCGCCAGGGCGACCACCGCGGTGTTGCCGGTGGCGATCACCGGCGCCAGCACCGACACCAGGCCGAGCAGCGAGAAGCCGTTCCCGCCCTGCGGGGCCAGGATCCCGACCACGCCGGTGGGCTCGGGCGTGGAGAGGTTGAAGTACGGGCCCGCGACCGGGTTGGCCGCGCCGGCGATCTGCGCCACCTTGTCGGTCCAGCCCGCGTACCAGACCCAGCGGTCGACGGCCGCGTCCACCAGCGCGGCGGCCTTCTTGGCGCTGACGCCCTCGCTCACCGCCACCTCGGCGGCGAACTGCTCGCGCCGGCCCTGCAGCATCTCCGCGGCGCGGTAGAGGATCTGCCCGCGGTTGTACGCCGTCGCGCCGGACCAGCCGCTGACCGCCTTGCGCGCGGCGGAGACCGCGTCGCGGGTGTCCTTGCGGGTGCCCTGCGGCGCGTTGGCGAGCCAGTCGCCGGTCTTCCGGTCAGTCACCTCGTACACCCGTCCGCTCTCGGAGCGGGGGAACTTGCCCCCGACATAGAGCTTGTAGGTCTTGTAGACATCAAGGCGGATCTGCTGGGTCTCAGACATCGAGGTACGCCTCCAGGCCGTGGCGACCGCCCTCGCGGCCGTAGCCCGACTCCTTGTAGCCGCCGAAGGGCGAGGTCGGGTCGAACTTGTTGAAGGTGTTGGACCACACCACACCGGCCCTGAGCTGCGAGGCCATCCAGAGGATGCGCGAGCCCTTCTCGGTCCAGATGCCCGCCGAGAGCCCGTACGGGGTGTTGTTGGCCTTGGCGACGGCCTCTTCGGGCGTGCGGAAGGTCAGCACCGAGAGCACCGGGCCGAAGATCTCCTCGCGGGCGACCCGGTGGGTGGCGCTGACGCCGGTGAAGATCGTCGGCGCGAACCAGTAGCCGGACGTCGGCAGCTCGCAGGCGGGGGCCCAGCGCTCGGCGCCCTCGGCCTCGCCGGCGTCGGTCAGTTCCCGGATCCGGGCCAGCTGCTCGGCCGAGTTGATGGCGCCGACGTCGGTGTTCTTGTCCAGCGGATCGCCGACCCGCAGCGTCTCCATCCGGCGCTTCAGCGCGTCGATCACCTCGTCGTGCACCGACTCCTGCACCAGGAGGCGCGAGCCCGCGCGCAGCAGACATGGCCCTGGTTGAAGAAGATGCCGTCCACGATGCCCTCGACGGCCTGGTCGATCGGGGCGTCGTCGAAGACGATGTTCGCCGCCTTGCCGCCCAGTTCCAGCGACAGCCGGGTCCGGGTGCCGGCCAGGGTGCGGGCGATGGACCGGCCGACCTCGGTGGAGCCGGTGAAGGCCACCTTGTCCACGCCCGGGTGCCCGGTCAGCGCGGCGCCGGTGCGGCCGTCGCCGGTGACGATGTTGACCACGCCGCCGGGCAGCCCGGCCTGGCGGCAGATCTCGGCGAAGCGCAGGGCGGTGAGCGGGGTGGTCTCGGCGGGCTTGAGGACCACGGTGTTGCCGGTGGCCAGCGCCGGGGCGATCTTCCAGGCCAGCATCAGCAGCGGGAAGTTCCACGGGATGACCTGCGCGGCCACGCCGACCGGACGCGGATTGGGACCGTAGCCGGCGAACTCCAGCTTGTCGGCCCAGCCCGCGTAGTAGAAGAAGTGCGCGGCGACCAGCGGAAGGTCGACGTCGCGGTCTCCCGGATCGGCTTGCCGCTTGTCGATCGACTCCCAGCACCGCCAGCTCGCGCGAGCGCTCCTGGATGATCCGGGCGATCCGGAACAGGTACTTGCCGCGCTCGGCGCCGGGCAGCGCCGACCAGGCCGGGAAGGCGTCGCGGGCGGCCTTCACCGCGCGGTCGACGTCCTCCGCGGTGCCCTGGGCGACCTCGGCCAGGACCTGCTCGGTGGACGGGTCCACCGTCTTCAGGGACTCGGTGCCGCTGCTCCCGACGAACTCGCCGCCGATGTAGTGGCCGTAGGAGCTGGCGATCTCGCCCGCGGCGGCCCGGGACTCGGGGGCGGGGGCGTACTCGAACAGCTTGCGCCCGGGGGTGGTGGTGGCCGGCGCCGCGGCCGCAGCCGGGGTCTCGGTCTCGTTGGGCTTCTTCTTCGCCACGGCTAGTCCACCGTCACATAGTCAGGACCGGAGTACCGGCCGGTGGTCAGCTTCTGACGCTGCATCAGCAGGTCGTTGAGCAGGCTGGACGCGCCGAAGCGGAACCAGTCCGGGGAGAGCCAGTCGTCGCCGAGGATCTCGTTCACCATCACCAGGTACTTCATGGCGTCCTTGGTGGTGCGGATCCCCCCGGCGGGCTTCACGCCCACCTGGGCGCCGGTCGCGGCGCGGAAGTCGCGGACCGCCTCCAGCAGCACCATGGTCACCGGCGGGGTGGCGTTGACCGCGACCTTGCCGGTGGAGGTCTTGATGAAGTCGGCCCCGGCGATCATCGCCAGCCAGGAGGCCCGGCGGACGTTGTCGTAGGTCTGCAGTTCGCCGGTCTCGAAGATCACCTTGAGGTGCGCGGCGCTGCCGTCGGGGCGGACGCAGGCTTCCTTGATCGCCCTGATGGTCTCGAAGACCTCCAGGTAGCGGCCGGAGAGGAAGGCGCCGCGGTCGATCACCATGTCGATCTCGTCGGCCCCGGCGGCGACCGCCTCGGCGGTGTCGGCGAGCTTCACCGGCAGCCCGGCGCGCCCGGACGGGAACGCGGTCGCGACCGAGGCGATCCGCACGCCGCTGCCGCCGACGGCGGCCCTGGCGAACGGGACCATGTCGGGATAGACGCAGACGGCGGCGACGCGTGGCGTGGTCGGGTCGCTGGGGTCGGGGCGCATCGCCTTGGCGCAGAGCGAGCGGACCTTGCCCGGGGTGTCGGCACCCTCGAGCGTGGTCAGGTCGATCATGGAGATGGCCAGGTCGATGGCGTAGGCCTTGGCGGTGGTCTTGATGGACCTGGTGCCGAGGGACGCGGCACGCGACTGCAGACCGACGGCGTCGACGCCGGGCAGCCCGTGCAGGAAGCGGCGCAGCGTCGCCTCCGACGAGGCGACCTCGGTCAGTCCGGCGGCGGTGGCGGCTGGGGAAGTGGTGGGCATGCTCACCAGATCAGCATATCTACACGCGTAGCGTTTCGTCAGCGCCGATCGGGTGTGACTTTTGTCGGCGGGGGCCTCGTCGGCCGTCGGTGGCCGCCCCGCGGGGCCTCGGCGGCGGCCTGGCCGCCCCATTCCGCCCGGTATGGGCAGCTGATGCCATACCGCAACCAGAGCCCCGGCCGATCCCGGTGGTCGGCTGGGGCAGAATCGTTCACCATGAGCGACCCCCATGGCCAGAGCACATCAGACCGCAACACTCCAGGCCAGGAGACCCCCGGCCCGAGCGAGGCGGCCCCGCTGAACCCGACGGCCGACCCGGTCGCGACTGGCTCGGCCGACACCGACCCGGTCGCCCCCGCTGGCTCGGCTGACACCGCTGGCCCGGTCGTCCCCGCCGGCTCGGTCGCCCCCGCCGGCCTGGTCGACGCCGACGCCGACCCGGCCGACCCCGGCTACGCCGAGCGCCGCTACCGCTCCGTGCCGAGCATGGTCGCCGGAGGACTGCTGACCGCGCTGGCGCTGTGGCTCTGCATCGACGCCATGGTCGAGGGCCACGGCCGGACGCCGTGGTTCGGGCTGGCGACGCTGGCGCTGGTGCTGCCGCTGTTCACCGCCTTCACCTTCTGGCCCGTGGTCCGGGCCGACCGGGACCGGCTGCTGGTCCGCAACCCGTTCCGCACCATCACCGCGCCCTGGGGCGAGGTCGAGACGGTCCAGGCGGCGCTGTCGGTGGAACTGCGTGCGGGCGGCAAGAAGTACCAGGTCTGGGCCGTCCCGGTGTCGCTGCGCCAGCGCAAGCGGGTCGGTCGGCGGGCGATGATGGCCAAGGGCGACGCGGCCATGATGGACTCCCGCCGCACCCGTACCGGCTTCGGCGGCGCGGGCGGCGCCGGGAGCTACCCGGTGGGCGGCCCCGGCCTGCTGCGCGGCCGCGCACGCGGCGGTGCGGGCTCCGGCGACGACGGCGCCGCACCGGCGGGCCTGGCCTGGGCCGACCGGGTCGTGGCGGAGCTGAACACCTTGTCCGACGAGGCGGAGGCGCGTCCTGCTGCGGTCGGCAGCGTCTCGGTCGTCTGGACCTGGTGGATCATCGCTCCGGCCGTGGCGGGCGCGGTGGCCCTGGTGGTGCTGGGGCTGCTCGGCTGAATCCGGTCCTAGGAGGGTGCGCGGGGGCCGCCTCGCGCACCAGCAGGCCGCGCAGGCGCTCCAGCTCCTCGGCGCTCAGCCCGTGGTGGTGCAGGAATCCCGCCGTGGTGCCGTGCCGGGTGTGGACGCGGCCGAGGAAGAGCGCGAGCAGGGCGGCGTGCACCGGGCGCGAAGGGCGTTCGGCGCCGTGCTCGTCCAGGTAGAAGACCGGGCCGTCGAGCAGGCCCAGGCCGGCGTTGGACAGGGCGTAGTCGGCGGCGATGTCGGCGGTGTCCACGCCGAGCGCGGAGAGGATGACGGCGATGGTCACGCCGGTGCGGTCCTTGCCGACCGCGCAGTGGACCAGGGCCGGGAGCGCGTCCGGGGCTATCAGTCGGCGGATGCAGGCCACGATCGGCGGGCCCGCGGTCTCCGCCATGAAGGCGTACATCCCCTCCAGCCCCTCGCCCTCGGCGGCGGCGGTGTCCGGGTTCCCGGTGGGGGCGGCGGCCGCCCTGGCTTCGTCGGCGTCGGCGGCGGCTTCGGCGAGCTGGGCGGGCGCTTCGTACGGCGGCAGCGTCGGCAGCGAGACCAGCTCGAAGTCGAGCCCGTGCCGCTGGTTGGGCCAGTACACGGCCTCCTCCGCGCTGCGCAGGTCGACGACGGTGCGCAGACCCAGCGCGGCGAGCCGGGCCGCGCCGTCCGGACCCAACTCGCAGAGCGAGGCCGAGCGGTAGAGCAGGCCGAGGCTGACGCTGCCGCCGTCGGCGGTGGCGAAGCCCCCGGCGTCGCGGAGGTTGCGGACGCCGGGGATGCTGATCAGCCGGTCGGCGCCGGGGGTGGGAGTGGGGGTGGGGTGCTGCTGGTCCGTCTCCATGCCCCTCACCCTAGAGCCGCCCGCTGACAGCGCGGCAGGGTGCCTGGACCCGCTGTGACGGCAGGGTGCCTGGACCCGCTGTGACGGCAGGGTGCCTGGACCCGCTGTGACGGGGTCAGATCCCCGCGGCCTCGGCGAGGTCCCGCTTCAGCGCGGCCAGCAGTTCGGCGGCGGTGCTCCGGGCGTCGCCGAGGACGTCGCCCGAGCCGACCGGGACGACGACCTCCAGGTAGCACTTCAGCTTGGGCTCGGTGCCGGACGGCCGGACCACCACCCGCGCCGAGGTGACGGCCGCGCCGCTGAGCCGGTAGCGCAGCCCGTCCGTGGGCGGCAGCCCCTCGCTGCCGCGCTCCAGGTCCTCGGCCGAGTCCACCCGCAGCCCGGCCAGGGCGGTCGGCGGGTGGGCGCGCAGCCGGGCCATGGCGTCGGCGATCCGGCGCAGGTCGGCGACCCGGACCGAGAGCTGGTCGGTGGCGTGCAGCCCGTGGGTGAGGGCCAGGTCGTCCAGCAGGTCGCCCAGGGTGCGGCCGGACGACTTGAGGCCCGCCGCCAGTTCGGCGACGGTGAGCGCGGCGCTGATGCCGTCCTTGTCGCGGACGGCGTCCGGGTCGACGCAGTAGCCGAGCGCCTCCTCGTAGCCGTAGCGCAGGCCCTCGGCCCGGGAGATCCACTTGAAGCCGGTCAGCGTCTCGGCGTAGGGGAGGCCGGCCGCCCCGGCGATCCTGGACAGCAGGGACGAGGAGACGATGGTGGTGGCGAAGGCCCCGGTGGCCCGCCGGGACACCAGGTGGGCGGCGAGCAGCGCGCCGACCTCGTCCCCGCGCAGCATCCGCCAGCCGGAGTCGGCGGCCGGGTCGGGGACGGCCACCGCGAGCCGGTCGGCGTCCGGGTCGTTGGCGATGACCAGGTCCGGGCCGAGCGCCGCGGCGGTGCGGAAGGCCAGGTCCATCGCCCCGGGCTCCTCCGGGTTGGGGAAGCTGACGGTGGGGAAGTCCGGGTCGGGGTCGGCCTGTTCGGCGACCGTGCTCGGGGTGGGGAAGCCGGCGCGCTTGAACGCGGCGAGGAAGGTGTCCCGGCCGACGCCGTGCAGCGGGGTGTAGACCACGGACAGGTCGCGCGGCGCGTGCGGGTCGACCACGGCGGCGGCGCGGGCCAGGTAGGGCTCCAGGATCTCGGCCTCGGTGAGCACGTCCCAGCCCTCGGCGGCCAGCGGGACCTGGTCCAGCGAGTCGATCGCGTCGATCCGGTCGGCGATGCCGGCGTCGTGCGGCGGAACGATCTGCGAGCCCTCCAGCTCGCCGCCGAGGTAGACCTTGTAGCCGTTGTCGCGGGCCGGGTTGTGGCTGGCGGTGACCATCACCCCGGCCGCCGCGTCCAGGTGCCGCACCGCGAAGGCCAGCACCGGGGTGGGCAGCGGTCCCGGCAGCAGTGCGGCGTTGAGCCCGGCGCCGACCATCACCGCGGCGGTGTCGCGGGCGAACTCGTAGGACTTGTGCCGGGCGTCGTAGCCGATGACCACCAGGCCGTGCGCGGCGTCCCGCTTCAGATAGGCGGCGAGCCCGGCGGCGGCACGGATGACCACGGCGCGGTTCATCCGCATCGGGCCCGCGCCCATCTCGCCGCGGAGGCCGGCGGTGCCGAACTGCAGCGTCCCGGAGAAGCGCTCGCAGAGCACCGACCAGGCCCGCGAGTGCTCCTCGGAGGCGTCGCCCTCGGTGGCCGCGAGCAGCTCGGTGAGCTCGGCCCGGGTGTCCGGGTCAGGGTCCTCGGCGAGCCAGGTACGGGCCCGGGTCAGCAGGTCGGTGCCGGCGGTCGGCTTCATCGCTTCGTCCGTTCTATCTCTGGTTCAGGTCCGTACAACGAGCATGGCACCCGCCACGGGGAAGCGGCGGATGCCAGGGGTGGGCTCGGTTCGTCCGGCCCGCGGGAGGGCTGCGGGGAGGGCTGCGGGTGGGGGCGGTGGGCGGCGGTGGGGGCGGCGGGGCTCAGAGCCGTTCGAGCACCTTGGCCAGCAGCGCGCCCATCCGGGTGGCGGAGGTGCGGCCGGCCTCCAGGACCTCGGCGTGGTTCAGCGGCTCGCCGGTGATGCCCGCGGCCAGGTTGGTGACCAGGGACAGGCCCAGCACCTCGGCCCCGGCCTCGCGGGCGGCGATGGCCTCCAGCGTGGTGGACATGCCGACCAGGTCGCCGCCGATGGCGCGGACCATGCTGATCTCGGCCGGGGTCTCGTAGTGCGGCCCGGTGAACTGGACGTAGACGCCCTCCTCCAGGCTCGGGTCGATCTCCCGGCACAGGGTGCGCAGCCGCGTGGAGTAGAGGTCGGTGAGGTCCACGAAGTTCGCGCCGACGATCGGCGAGGCCGCGGTCAGGTTGATGTGGTCGCTGATCAGCACCGGCTGGCCGGGGGCCATGCCCTCGCGGAGCCCGCCGCAGCCGTTGGTCAGCACCACCGTGCGGCAGCCGGCCGCGACGGCGGTGCGGACGCCGTGGGCGACGGCGGCGACGCCGTGGCCCTCGTAGTAGTGGGTGCGGCCCAGGAAGACCAGGGCGCGGACGCCGCCGATGGTGATCGAGCGGACCATGCCGGAGTGGCCGGCCACTCCGGGCGGGGGGAAGCCGGGGAGCGCGGTGATCGGGAACTCGTGGTCGGGCGTGCCGAGCTCGTCGGCGGCCGGAACCCAGCCGGAGCCCATGACCAGCGCGACATCGTGGTTCTCCACACCGGTGAGTGCGCGCAGCGCGGCGGCGGCCTCCTTGGCGGCGGCGTACGGCGAGTACGGGTCGGCGGGGGTGTCGTCGGCGGTCCTGCTGCTGGTGTCAGCGGCGGCGACCGGCTGAGGGGATGCGTTCACACTGACGAGGATATCCGTTCACCCTACGCGCGTAGAAGAACGAACGGATGACATTTCCGACAGTCGAGCGGGTGCGGACTGTACGGTCCGCCAATTGCCTGGATCCGAGGCGGGTCCGGCCCGGCCGGGGCGCTCAGCAGGGGCGCTTGCGGAGTTCCATGACGTAGTCGTGCGGGGCGCCGGCCGACTCCGCCGCGTCGGCGATGATGCCGAGGTAGCGGGCCGAGGGCAGGCCGCCCTCGTAGTCGTTGAGGACGTAGGTCCAGGCGGTGAGGTCGCCCTCCAGGGTGTGCACCCTGACCTTCAGCTTGCGGTAGAAGCCCAGCGGCAGGCCCTCCCAGCGGTCGAGGCCGGCCTCGTCCCCCGGGGCGATGTCGTAGAGGCCGACGAAGACCTGGTCCTTCTCGTCCTCGACCACTGTGGCGATCGAGCCCTCCCAGCCGAACTGCTCCCCGCCGAAGGTCAGCCGCCAGCCGTCCAGCCAGCCGGTGCCGCGCAGCGGCGAGGCCGGGGCACGGCGGCTCATCTGCCGGGCGTCGAGGTTGCTGGCGTAGGCGGCGTAGAGCGACATGCGTCACAGCGTACGGGAGACGTGGCTGGCGGCGGGCTCCGGACGGCCGAGCCCGGTGTGGTCCAGGGGTAAAGGTGCGGGACAATGGCGCATGTGACTCGGATAGTGATCATCGGTGGCGGACCAGGCGGATACGAGGCGGCGCTTGTCGCCGCGGACCTCGGCGCGGAGGTGACCGTCGTGGACAGCGACGGCCTCGGCGGCGCGGCGGTGCTGACGGACTGCGTGCCGTCGAAGACCCTGATCGCCACGGCCGAGGTGATGACGAGCTTCGACAGCTCCTACGAGGAGCTGGGCATCACGGTCGCGGACGACAGCCCCACCGCGCGGGCCCGGGTGGTCGGGGTGGACCTGGGCAAGGTCAACCGACGGGTGAAGCGGCTCGCGATCGCCCAGTCGCACGACATCACCCAGTCGGTCACCAGGGCCGGGGTCACCCTGCTGCGCGGCTTCGGCCGGCTCGCCGAGGGCGGCCAGGGCGTGGACGGCTCGCGCGGCGTGGTGGTGGACCTCGCCGAGGGCGGATCGCAGGAGCTGCGCGCGGACGCCGTGCTGATCGCCACCGGCACGCACCCGCGGGAGCTTCCGGACGCGGCGCCGGACGGCGAGCGGATCCTCACCTGGACCCAGGTCTACGACCTGGACGAGCTGCCGGAGGAGCTGATCGTGGTCGGCTCCGGCGTCACCGGGGCCGAGTTCGCCGGCGCCTACCAGGCGCTGGGGTCGCGGGTGACCCTGGTGTCCAGCCGGGACCGGGTGCTGCCGGGCGAGGACCCGGACGCCGCCAATGTGCTGGAGGACGTGTTCCGCCGGCGCGGCATGAACGTGATGTCGCAGTCCCGGGCCCAGTCGGTGCGACGGGTCGGCGACAAGGTCGAGGTGACCCTGGCCGACGGACGGGTGATCACCGGCTCGCACTGCCTGATGGCGGTCGGCTCGATCCCCAACACCGCCGGGATGGGCCTGGAGGCGGCCGGGGTGAAGCTCACCGAGGGCGGCCAGGTGAAGGTGGACCGGGTCTCCCGCACCAGCGCGCCGGGCGTCTACGCGGCCGGGGACTGCACCGGGGTCTTCATGCTGGCGTCGGTCGCGGCGATGCAGGGCCGGATCGCGATGTACCACGCGTTGGGGGACGCGGTGCAGCCGCTGGACCTGAAGACGGTGGCGTCCAATGTCTTCACCGACCCGGAGATCGCTACGGTCGGTTACAGCGCGGCCGACGTCGAGTGCGGGAAAATGGACGCGGTCTGCGTGAAGCTGCCGCTGCGCGGGAACCCGCGGGCGAAGATGCAGGGCATCAGGGACGGCTTTGTGAAGCTGTTCTGCCGTCCGGGCACCGGGATCGTGGTGGGCGGGGTGGTGGTCGCGCCGCGGGCCAGCGAGCTGATCCACCCGATCTCGCTGGCGGTGGACAACAATCTGACGGTCGAGCAGGTGGCCAGCGCGTTCACGGTCTACCCGTCGGTCTCCGGATCGATCGCGGAGGCGGCCCGGCAACTGCACATCCGCAAGCGGGCGGAGAGCGCGGGCGGGGCGTGAAGTAGTGACGGGCGGCGCGCATTGTAGGGGTGCGCGCCCGTCCGTGGTGGACAACTTCGACTACTAAGGGCAAACGCCTGAAAGCAGATGGTCATGCACGTTACCGTCTGTTTCGTGTTCGCAGCAGAACGTCGCCAGTTGATCCTCGAAATGGTGCGCGCCAATGGAGCGGTTTCGCTCCGGGAGCTCGCCCGAGTCGTCCAGACCTCCGAAGTGACCGTCCGCCGTGATGTGCGTGCCCTGGAGGCCGAAGGCCTCCTCGACCGCAGACACGGTGGAGCGGTGCTGCCCGGGGGTCTCTCCAGAGAGCCGGGATATCCGCAGAAGACGCACCTCGCCGCGGCGGAGAAGAGCGCGATCGCCGACCTGGCCGCCTCGATGGTCGCCGAGGGCGACGCGATCGTGGTGGGCGCCGGCACCACCACGCAGGAACTGGCCCGCCGGTTGGCCCGGGTGCCCGGGCTGACCGTGGTCACCAACTCGCTGCTGGTGGCCCAGGCGCTGGCCCATGCCAACCGGGTGGAGGTGGTGATGACCGGCGGCACCCTGCGCGGGTCCAACTACGCCCTGGTCGGGAGCGGCGCCGAACAGTCGCTGCAGGGGCTGCGGGTGACGCGTGCCTTCATCTCCGGCAGCGGGCTCACCGCGGAGCGGGGGCTGTCGACCACCAACATGCTCTCCTCCAGTGTGGACCGGGCCCTGGTCGGCGCGGCGGCGGAGGTCGTCGTGCTCGCCGACCACGGCAAGCTCGGCTCCGACACCATGTTCCAGACCGTCGCCGCGGAGGGCATCGCCTGCCTGGTGACGGACGAGGGGGCCGGGATGTCCGAGGTGGCGTCGAGGGAGCTGGACGCGCTGGCGGATCGGGGGGTCCAGGTGTGCGTGGCGCCGGTGGTCCCGCCGACGGGTGCGGTTCCGCCGCTGGGCGGGGGGCGGCGTCCTCCGGGGTGGCGTTTCCGGCGCAGCGGAGGGCGGCGCTGCCGGTGGCGCGAGGAGTCGCCCGGGGGTGAGGTTTGCTGCGGCGCGGGGCGCTGCGCTGCGCTGGCCTGGGGTTTGCCTGCGGCGCGGGTTTGTGTGCGGGGGCGGGCCGGGTCGGGGAAGTCGCTCTGGGGCCTGCTGCGAAACGGGTGCTTTCTCGTCGAGGTGCCCTTATTTCGCCGATTGCACCCGTTTCTCGCTTTGACGGCCCCTGCCGCGACCACCCCGCCCCGTCCCACCCCCTCCCGTAGGTGGGGGAGGGGGTGGGACGGTGGTCAGTCCTTGATCTCGCAGATCGCCGCGCCGCTGGTGACGGTGGCGCCGATGGCGGCGGTGAGGCCGACCACGGTGCCGGTCTTGTGGGCGTTGAGCGGCTGCTCCATCTTCATGGCCTCGAGGACGACGATGAGATCGCCTGCCTCGACCGCCTGGCCCTCCTCGACGGCGACCTTGACGATGGTGCCCTGCATCGGTGAGGCGAGGGTGTCGCCCGACGCCGCGGAGCCGGCCTTGGTGCTGGCGGTGCGGCGCTTGGACTTGGCGGCGGCCGGCTTGCTGCTGCTGGCCGCGAGGTTGGCGGGCAGCGACACCTCGATGCGTTTGCCGCCGACCTCGACCACGACGGTCTCGCGGGTGTCGGGTTCGTCGGTGTCCGTGCCGGTGGGGGTGAAGGCGGGGATGGTGTTGGTGAAGTCGGTCTCGATCCAGCGGGTGTAGATGGTGAAGGGTTCGCTGGTGAAGGCGGGGTCGGCGACGACGGCGCGGTGGAAGGGGATGGCGGTGGCCATGCCTTCGACCTGGAATTCGGCCAGGGCGCGGGCGGCGCGTTGCAGGGCCTGGGTGCGGGTGGCGCCGGTGACGATGAGCTTGGCCAGCAGGGAGTCCCAGGCCGGGCCGATGACGGATCCGGTTTCCACGCCGCTGTCGAGGCGGACGCCGGGGCCGGTGGGGGGTGCGAAGCGGGTGACGGTGCCGGGGGCGGGCAGGAAGCCGCGTCCGGGGTCCTCGCCGTTGATGCGGAACTCGAAGGAGTGGCCGCGGGCGGGGGGTCGGTGTAGCCGAGTCCTTCGCCGTCGGCGATGCGGAACTGTTCGCGGACCAGGTCGATGCCGGTGACTTCTTCGGTGACCGGGTGTTCGACCTGCAGGCGGGTGTTGACCTCCAGGAAGCTGATGGTGCCGTCGTTGGCGACCAGGAACTCGCAGGTGCCTGCGCCGACGTAGCCGGCTTCCTTGAGGATGGCTTTGGAGGCGGTGTAGAGCTGGTGGTTCTGGTCGTCGGTCAGGAACGGTGCGGGGGCCTCTTCGACCAGTTTCTGGTGGCGGCGTTGCAGGGAGCAGTCGCGGGTGCTGACGACGACGACGTTGCCGTGGGTGTCGGCCAGGCACTGGGTCTCGACGTGGCGGGGCTGGTCGAGGTAGCGCTCGACGAAGCATTCGCCGCGGCCGAAGGCGGCGACGGCCTCGCGGACGGCGGAGTCGTAGAGTTCGGGGATCTCGTCGAGGGTGCGGGCGACTTTCAGGCCGCGGCCGCCGCCGCCGAAGGCTGCTTTGATGGCGACCGGGAGGCCGTGCTGCTGGGCGAAGGCGAGGACTTCGTCGGGGCCGGTGACGGGGTCGGGGGTGCCGGCGACCAGGGGGGCGCCGGCGCGTTGGGCGATGTGGCGGGCGGCGACCTTGTCGCCGAGGTCGCGGATGGCCTGGGGCGGGGGGCCGATCCAGGTCAGGCCGGCGTCCAGGACGGCCTGGGCGAATTCGGCGTTCTCGGACAGAAAGCCGTAGCCGGGGTGGATCGCGTCCGCGCCGGAGTCGGCGGCGGCCTTGAGCACCTTGGTGATGTCGAGGTAGCTGCCGGCCGGGGTGTCGCCACCGAGGGCGAAGGCCTCGTCGGCCGCGCGGACATGCAGCGCGTCCCGGTCCGGCTCGGCGTACACGGCGACGCTGGCAATACCCGCGTCCCGACAGGCCCGGGCGACGCGGACTGCGATTTCTCCGCGGTTGGCGATGAGCACCTTGCGCACAATGGCTCCCTTCTTGAACCGTGGATGAGTTTATGGAGTACGAGGGCCAGTTGGTGTACTGGATCCGGTGGTGAGCTTGCCCACACGGAGGGTGATTCTTTCTGCTCCACGGTACGCCGGGGCCTCGATGATGGGTTGTGCGGCACAACTCTTCCGCCACAGCCTACTCGTCAGTAAGGTGCCGATATGAGGATCTGGGCGACCATTGGGGCGGTTCTGCTGCTGCTGCTCGAAGCGCTGGTGACCAGTGTCCTGGCTGTGGTGTTGGGCATCGGCGTGAAGCGGCAGAACATGTCGTTGGGCGGGCTGGCGCCCGGGCGCATGGCGCTGGGGGTATGGGTCGGCCTGGGCGCGCTGGCGGGCTTCCTGGCCGTGGTCGGGGTGGTGCTGGGGATCATGGCTGCGCGGAAGCGTGCCATGGGGCGGCCGACAAGGATTCTGCTGATTGTCTGTGCTGTGCTGCACGCGGTGCTCGCGGCGGTGACGCTCGCTTTGTCGGGAGTACTCGCCTTTGTCGTGTTGACGGTCACGCTCGGCTTCCTGGTGCTGCTCATTCAGCTGGGATCGGCACCGGTGTGGGACGCGGCGCCGAGGCCTGCGCCGTGACGTCGCCGACGAGTTCGACGATGTCGGGTCCGTAGGACCCCGGCTGGACCACCTTGAGGATCAGGCAGAAGGTGCCGCTCAGCCCGTGGCTCTGCATCAGCTGGCGGTGGTGCGAGATCAGGTAGTGCGCCGCGGCCTGGTTGGAGGTCGCGGTCTGACCGGACACCAGGAACGCCGGCCGGCCGCCTTCGCCCGCGGAGATGCGGGCCAGCAGGACGTAGCTGGCCTCGGCGGTCCAGGTGTAGGCGTTCGGGCCCACCTCGATCTGGAACTCGGAGGGGAGCGCGCGCTGGGTGGTGTCGCCGTCGATCCGCACCCCGGGGAAGCGCCAGGCCAGGTGCGCGGCCGTGCGGGAGTTGCTGGCCGGCCCGCCGATGCAGAACTCCGCCTTGTCGCCGAGGCCCTGGCGTATCTCGTTGTGCGGGACGATGTCCGCCCTGGCGCCGCACTCCTGGACCAGCGCGGCCAGCTCCATCAGGGCGTAGACGTCGTGCCGGGAGACGCTCTTCTCGCTGACCGAGCTGGTGTGGCGGTTCACCACCAGCAGGCACTCGGTGCCGGCGTAGAGGCCGAAGAACTGCTGCTTGCGGTTGCAGCTTGCGGCGGCGCAGGGCAGCCTGCAGGGCCCAGGCGGCAGCGGCGCTGAGCCCGCTGGAGACCACGCCGAGGATGACGTCGAGCACACCGTTCCCCATCTGCTCCCCCTGAGGTGTGTAGGGCATCAGGGTAGTGGCTGGGTCCGACAGTGCGTCAGGTCCAGAGGTCGGTGATCCTGACGTCCAACCGCAGCAGCAGGGTGCGCAGCAGCGGCAGGGACAGGCCGATGACATTGCCGTGGCTGCCGTCGATGCCGTCGACGAAGGGGGCGGAGCGGCCGTCCAGGGTGAACGCCCCGGCGACCTTCAGCGGTTCGCCGCTGGCGACGTAGGCGGCGATCTCCTGGTCGGTGGGGGAGCCGAAGCGGACGGTGGTGGAGGCGGTGGCGGAGGCCTCGGCCCCGGTGCGGGTGTCGATCACGCAGTGGCCGGTCTCCAGCACGCCGTCGCGGCCGCGCATCGCCTGCCAGCGGGCCAGGGCCTCGGCGGCGTCGGCGGGCTTGCCCAGCGCCTCCCCGTCCAGGTCGAGCACCGAGTCGCAGCCGATGACCAGGGCGGGGGTGGTCAGCGTCGCGGCCACCGCCCGGGCCTTGGCCTCGGCCAGGACCAGGGCCAGTCGGCCGGGGTGGGGGCGGTGACGGCCTCCTCGTCCACGCCGCTGACGACCACCTTCGGGTCGAGTCCGGCCTGCCGCAGCAGGCCGAGGCGGGCGGGGGAGGCGGAGGCGAGGATCAGCGGCACGGTCATGGTGACCAGGGTAGGGGGATCAGGTGGTGGCCAGGATCAGGATCAGGATGGCGAAGAGGGCGATGAGCAGCCCTACCCGGCGCAGGAGCGCGTTCAGTCGGCGCTTCTCCTGCGCGGTCTCGTCGACGGGATCGGACCACAGCATGCTTTCCAGGGTGCAACGGGAGCCCCGCCCCGCGCCTGAGTACGGGTACTCAGATGTGTGCGGGACGGGGCTCGCCGGGTCAGTGCGCCCAGGCGGAACTGCGCCAGGCGTTGGGGCCGGGGCGCAGCGGGCGCCGCAGGGTGCGGGCCCTGGACGTCCACTCGGTGGTGCGGGTGTCCTCGGTGGTCCGGGCGGCGTTGGCGGCCGCCCGGGCCGAGACCACCGCCAGGACGGCGGCGAGCTCCTCGGGGCTGGGTCGGCCGTGGAGGACCTTGATGGGGGGCATGGCTCTCCTTACAGGGGGATGTTGCCGTGCTTCTTGGGCGGCAGCACCTCGCGCTTGTTGCGCAGGGCGCGGAGGCCCCTGACGATGTGCTGGCGGGTTTCGGAGGGCATGACGACTGCGTCGATGTAGCCGCGTTCGGCCGCCACGTAGGGGTTCAGCAGGGTGTCCTCGTAGGCCTGGATCAGTTCGGCCCGGCGGGCGTCCTTGTCGGGGGCGGCGGCGAGGTCGGCCCGGTGCAGGATGTTTGACGGCGCCCTGGGCACCCATCACCGCGATCTGGGCGGTGGGCCAGGCCAGGTTGAGGTCCGCGCCGAGGTGCTTGGAGCCCATCACGTCGTAGGCCCCGCCGAAGGCCTTGCGGGTGATCACGGTGATCAGCGGGACGGTGGCCTCGGCGTAGGCGTAGATCAGCTTGGCGCCGCGGCGGATGATGCCGTCCCACTCCTGGCCGGTGCCGGGCAGGAAGCCGGGGACGTCGACGAAGGTCAGCACCGGGATGTTGAAGGCGTCGCAGGTGCGGACGAAGCGGGCGGCCTTCTCCGAGGCGTCGATGTCCAGGCAGCCGGCGAACTGCATCGGCTGGTTGGCGACGACGCCGACGGCGTGGCCCTCGACCCGGCCGAAGCCGGTGACCATGTTCGGCGCGAACAGCGACTGGGTCTCCAGGAACTCGCCCTCGTCGAGGATGTGGCCGATGACCTTGATCATGTCGTAGGGCTGGTTGGCCGAGTCGGGGACGATCACGTCCAGTTCCAGGTCCAGCTCGCTGGTGGCGAGGTCGGCCTCCTCGGGGAAGGCGGGCGGCTCCTCGAGGTTGTTGGACGGGAGGTAGGAGAGCAGCGCCTTGACGTAGTCGACGGCTTCCTTCTCGTCCGAGGCCAGGTGGTGCGCCACGCCGGACTTGGAGTTGTGGGTGCGGGCGCCGCCCAGCTCCTCCATGCCGACGTCCTCGCCGGTGACGGTCTTGATCACGTCGGGCCCGGTGATGAACATGTGCGAGGTCTGGTCGGCCATCACCACGAAGTCGGTGATCGCCGGGGAGTACACCGCGCCGCCGGCGCAGGGGCCCATGATCAGCGAGATCTGCGGGATCACGCCGGAGGCCAGCACGTTGCGGCGGAAGATCTCGCCGTAGAGGCCGAGGGACGCCACTCCTTCTTGGATGCGGGCGCCGCCGGAGTCGTTGATGCCGATCATCGGGCAGCCGGTCTTCAGCGCGAAGTCCATGACCTTGACGATCTTCTCGCCGAAGACCTCGCCGAGGGAGCCGCCGAAGACGGTGAAGTCCTGGGCGAAGACCGCGACCTGGCGGCCGTCGACGGTGCCGTAGCCGGTCACCACGCCGTCGCCGTAGGGGCGGGTCTTCTCCTGGCCGAAGTTGGTGGAGCGGTGCCGGGCGAACTCGTCGAACTCCACGAAGGAGTCCTCGTCGAGCAGCAGCGCCACCCGTTCGCGGGCGGTCAGCTTGCCCTTGGCGTGCTGCTTCTCGATGGCGCGGGCGGAGCCCGAGTGCGTGGCCTCGTCGAGCCGCCGCTTCAGCTCCGCGATCTTGCCGGCAGTGGTGTGGGCCGCGCCCTCATTGGCGATTTCGGCATGGGACATCCGGCGCGACTCCCGTCAGGAGGGGGTAGTACCGGCAGCTCTGCCAGTACCAACGGGTGAGGTTTCCGTTCAGTAGCGTAGTCATGACGGGCACGTGGCGGATACGGGGAGTGACCGGGGTCATAGGCTTGGGCGCATGACTTCTCCTTGGAGCGATCTGGACCGGCCGCCGCTGCGCGGGACGGCGTTGGAGCGGGCGCTGGTGCGTCCCGGGGGGCTGTGGACTTCGGTGCGGGTGGTGACCGAGACCGGCTCCACCAACAGCGACCTGATGGCGGCCGCCGCCGGGGGCGCGGCGGCCGGGGCGGTGCTGGTCGCCGAGCAGCAGACGGCCGGGCGGGGACGGCTGCAGCGGACCTGGACCGCGCCGGCCCGGTCCGGGATCTTCCTGTCGCTGCTGCTGCGGCCCGAGGTGCCCAAGGAGCGCTGGGGCTGGCTGCCGCTGCTGGTCGGGGTCTCCGCGGCGTCCGCGCTGAGCCGGGCGGCGGAGACCGAGGTGCGGCTGAAGTGGCCCAACGACCTGCTGGTGACCGTCGGGGCCGAGGAGCGGAAGCTGGGCGGGATCCTGGCGGAGGCAGCCGGGGACGCGGTGGTGGTCGGAATCGGGCTGAACGTCAGCCTGCGGGCCGAGGAGCTGCCGGTGCCGACCGCCGGATCGCTGCTGCTGGCGGGCAGCGCGGTGACCGACCGGGAGACCCTGCTGCGGGCCCTGCTGCGGACCTTCGCCGAGCTGTACCAGGAGTGGGTGGCCGGCGGCGGGGACCCGGAGCTCAGCGGGCTGCGGGCGGCCTACGAGGCGCAGTGCGCCACCCTGGGCCGCCAGGTCCGGGTGGAACTGCCCGGCGACCGCGAGCTGCTGGGCGAGGCGGTGGGCGTGGACGCGGACGGCCGGCTGGTCGTCGCGGACGGCGCGGGGGCGACCACGGCGGTCGGCGCCGGGGACGTGGTCCATGTCCGTGGACGGTCCGAGCCGGGGCTCTAACCTGGAGTGATGCCCCGGATGGCGGGAATCCGTGCGAGGATTCGTGCGGGCGGTGGTGTGAGCAAGGCCACAGAGGGTGAGCGCGAGGGTGGACAGGTGGGCGACGAGGACCGGATGACCGGACCGGCCGGGGACGGCCGGCCCGACGATGGGGCCGACGGCGACGAGCCGGTGGAGGCCGAGTCCGAGATCTCCGTCCCGATGCAGCTGGAGCAGCTGATCCTGGACTCGGAGCGGCAGTACACGCCGTTCCAGGCGGCCCGCGCGGCGGGCGTGTCGATGGAGCTGGCCTCGCGGTTCTGGCGGGCCATGGGCTTTCGCCGACATCGGCCAGTCCCGGGCGCTGACCGACGCGGACGTGATCGCCCTGCGGCGGCTGGCCGGCCTGGTCGAGGCCGGACTGCTGAGCGAGCCGATGGCGATCCAGGTGGCCCGGTCCACCGGGCAGACCACGGCGCGGCTTGCCGAGTGGCAGATCGACACCTTCCTGGAGCACCTGACCTCGACCGACGAGCCCGGACTGACCCGCTCCGAGGTGGCGTACCCGCTGGTGGAGCTGCTGCTGCCGGAGCTCGAACAGTTTCTGGTCTATGTCTGGCGGCGTCAGTTGGCGGCGGTGACCGGGCGGGTGGTGCAGGCCGCCGAGGACGAGGACATGCAGAGCGGGCGGCTCGCCGTCGGCTTCGCCGACCTGGTCGGCTTCACCCGGCTCTCCCGCCGCCTTGAGGACGAGGAGCTGGGCGAGCTGGTCGAGAACTTCGAGATCACCTGCGCCGACATCGTGGCCGGGCGCGGCGGCCGGCTGGTGAAGACCCTCGGCGACGAGATCCTCTATGTCTCCGAGGACGCGGGCACGGCCGCCGAGATCGGGCTGGCCCTGGTGGAGACCCTGGGCAAGGACGACGCGATGCCCGCGCTGCGGGTCGGCATGGCCTTCGGCACGGTCACCACCCGGATGGGCGATGTCTTCGGCACCACCGTGAACCTGGCCAGCCGGCTGACCTCGATCGCCCCCAAGGACGCGGTGCTGGTGGACGGCGAGATGGCGGCGGCGCTGGAGCGGGAGGGCGCGGTCGCGCCGTCCGGCGCCGGCGGGCCGCTGGGGCTGTCGCCCGGCGCGGCCGACGCGCTGTCCGCGGTGGCCTCGGTGGGGATCGCCCCGGCGGCCCGCCCGCCGGTGGTGGACGTGCCGGAGGCGTCGTACCGGTTCGGGCTGCAGCCGATGTGGCGGCGGCCGGTGCGTGGGCTCGGGCTGGTCGAGCCCTGGCTGCTGAGCCGCAGGTCCGGATACACCGGCGGCTGAGCTTCCGGGGGCCGGGCTTCCGGCGGGCTGGGCTTCCGGCGGTATGTCGGAAATGTACCTACGCTGATGACTGACGGTCACGCGGGTGGGCCGCAGGAAGGCGGCCAGGGGTGAGCGGCATGGGCGGCGCGGACGCGCGGTTGCGGGCGGTGGTCGGACTCGCCCAGGCGATGTCCGCCGCACAGACCCGGATCGAGGCGGTGCAGGTCGCGGCCCAGCGGGCGCGGGAGGCACTGGATGCCGACATGGGGGCGGTCTCGGTCTGGGAGCGGGACACCGGCCGGCTCCGGGTGCTGGTCAACAACGGCCTGCTCGCGGCCGGCGAGGAGGAACTGCCCGAGGACGAGTCCTACGCCCTGGCCGAATACCCGGAGATCGCCCGGTTCCTGGCCCAGAAGGGCCTGGGCGAGGGCGAGCCCTGGACCGTGGACGGCCTGCCCCGGGCCTGGGCCCAGAGCGTGGACGACAACCCCGACGGCCCCGCCTGCCGGGAGCGCGCGGCCTCGCTGCGCCGCCGCGGCCGGGGCTGCTGCCTGGTCGCGCCGATCCTGCTGCGCGGCCGCGCCTGGGGTGAGCTCTACCTGGCCCGCAAGGCCGGTGCGCCGGTGTTCAGCGACGAGGACGCCGGCTTCGCCACGGTGCTCGCCGCGCAGATCTCGGCCGGGCTGGCGCAGAGCGAGGAGCTGGAGGAGGTGCGCCGGCTGGCCTTCACCGACGCGCTGACCGGGCTGGCCAACCGGCGGGCGATCGACGCCAAGCTGGACACCGCGCTGGAGGCGCACCGGGTGGACGGGACGGTGGTGTCGCTGGTGGTCTGCGACGTCAACGGGCTGAAGCGGGTCAATGACGAGAAGGGCCACGAGGTGGGCGACCGGCTGCTGGCGCAGTTCGCCGACCAGCTGTCGATGTGCGGGGCGATGCTGCCCGGCAGTGTCGTCGGACGGCTCGGCGGCGACGAGTTCTGCCTGGTCGCCGAGGGGGTGTCGGCGGACGAGGTGGTCCGGGTCGCCGAGGAGCTCTGCGCCCAGGCGCTGACGCTGGATCAGGGCGAGGGCGTCGCCTGCGGGGTGGCCTCGACCGGGGATCCGATCGGCCCGGTGACCACGGCGGACCGGCTGTTCCGGCTGGCGGACGCGGCGCAGTACCGGGCCAAGGCGGGCCAGGCCGCGCATCCGGTGGTGGCCGGGCGGGGGCAGGCGCCGGACCCGACCGTGCGGCTGGCGGAGGTCGCGGCCGAGGGCCGGATCGTCGAGGGCGGGGGGCGGAAGAACGAGCGGCGGCGGTTCCGCGGGGCCCGTTACAGCGCGGATCCCGGACTGCTGCTCTCGGCTGTGATCGGTGCTCTCGATGATGAGCAGCCGGCCCGCCGGGTCCACCCCGGCGACAGCCTCGGCCGACTGGAGGTGGTCGCCGAGACCGCGGCCCGGCTGCTGGACGCCGTCGCCTGGTGGATCTCCTACGTCCCGCCCGGCACCGCGCAGATGCGCACCGCCCACTACGGCGTCCGCCGGATGACCCGCGGCCCCGGCAGCATCAGGGCCCAGGTCCAGCGGGCCATCAACGAGGCCCCCGACGCGGTCTTCGACCTGCGCTCCTACCCGCTCACCGCGCAGGCGGTGCGCGGTGGCGCCTTCAGCATGCGGGTGGGCGTCCCCGGCAACGACCCGGCCGAGGAGGCGGTGCTGCTGGTCGGCGGCTACCGCTCGGTCCTCGCCGCCGGCGGCCACAACCCGGCCGGCGGCTGGCTGATCGAACTCTTCGCCGACGACTCGACGCTGCCCTTCGCCGCCCTCGGCCCCGCCCTGCGGGCCCTGGTCGCAGTCGCCCTGTCCGGCCCGGCCTCCCCGCCGGCCTGAGCGCACCGAGGTTGGGGCTCAGTCGGCCACAGTGATCCGCTCGGCCGCGCTGTAGACGTTGGCGCTGCGGTCGCGGAGGAAGCCGACCAGGGTCAGCCCCAGGTCGGTGGCGAGGTCCACGGCGAGCGAGGACGGGGCCGAGACCGCGGCCAGCAGCGGGATCCCGGCCATCGCCGCCTTCTGGGTCAGTTCGAACGAGGCCCGGCCGCTGACCATCAGCAGATGGCCGTGCAGCGGCAGTCGGCCCTCCCGCAGCGCCCAGCCGACCACCTTGTCCACGGCGTTGTGCCGGCCCACGTCCTCGCGCAGGCAGAGCAGTTCGCCGTCGGCGGTGAACAGCCCGGCGGCGTGCAGCCCGCCGGTGGAGTCGAAGACCTTCTGCTGGGCCCGCAGGGCGTCCGGCAGGCCGTAGAGGGTGTCGGCGGATATCCGCAGGCCGTCGGCGGTGAGGTCGTGCGGGACCCGGCTGCGGATGGACTCGATGGTCTCCCGCCCGCAGATGCCGCAGGCGCTGGAGGTCAGTAGATTGCGGTGCAGCGAGACCGGGACCGCGGCCGGGCCGGCGAGCGCGGCGTCGATCACGTTGTAGGTGTTCTGCCCGTCCGCGTCCGTCCCGGCGCAGTAGCGCAGGGCTCGGAGGTCGTCCGGTCCTGCCGCCAGGCCCTCGCTCACCAGGAAGCCGGCCACCAGGTCGAAGTCATGGCCGGGGGTGCGCATGGTGACGGTCAGCGCCTCGCCGCCGATCCGGATCTCCAGCGGCTCCTCGGCCGCGAGCGAGTCCGGCCGGACGGTGCTCTTCTGGTCCTGGAGCCGCACCACACGGCGGCGTGTCGTCGTTCGTCCCATGCAGCCCACGGTATCTGGCCTGGCCTGGTTGTCATATTGCCATTCACCTGCTGTGATAATGCATATGGATATGCACAACGTGGTGAACCAGCCGGTCGACAAGGTTGTCGTCGGCAAGGCGGATGTCTCTCCGGCGGATGTCATCGCCGTCGCCCGGGGCAACGCCCGGATCGAGATCTCCGGCGACGCGCTCGCCGAGATGGCGGGCTCCCGGGCCCGTATCGACGCGCTGGCCGCCGAGCCCCGGCCCGTCTACGGGGTCTCCACCGGCTTCGGCGCCCTCGCCGTCCGCCACATCGACCGGCCGCTCCGGGCCCAGCTGCAGCGCTCGCTGGTCCGCTCGCACGCCGCCGGGATGGGCCCGCAGGTCGAGCGCGAGGTCACCCGCGCGCTGATGTTCCTGCGGCTGAAGACCCTCGCCTCCGGACGCACCGGGGTCCGCCCGCTGGTGGCCGAGACCATGGCCGCGATCCTCAACGCCGAGATCACCCCGGTGGTCCGCGAGTACGGCTCGCTCGGCTGCTCCGGCGACCTCGCCCCGCTGTCGCACTGTGCGCTCACCCTGATGGGCGAGGGCCTGGCCTACGGTCCGGACGGCGAGATCCGCCCGGCCGGCGAACTGCTCGGCGAGGCCGGGATCACCCCGGTCGAGCTGGCCGAGAAGGAGGGCCTGGCCCTCATCAACGGCACCGACGGCATGCTCGGCATGCTGCTGATGGCCATCGCCGACCTGGCCCGGCTGTTCACCACCGCCGACATCACCGCGGCGATGTCGCTGGAGGCGCTGCTCGGCACCGAGAAGGTGCTGCTGCCCGAGCTGCAGGCGATCCGGCCGCACCCGGGCCAGGCCGCCAGCGCCGCCAACATGCTCCGGGTGCTGGGCGGTTCCGGCCTCACCGGCCACCACCAGGACGATGCCCCGCGGGTCCAGGACGCCTACTCGGTCCGCTGCGCCCCGCAGGTGGCCGGCGCCGGCCGGGACACGCTGACCCACGCCGCCCTGGTCGCCGAGCGCGAGCTGGCCGCCGCCGTGGACAACCCGGTGGTGCTGCCGGACGGCCGGGTCGAGTCCAACGGCAACTTCCACGGCGCCCCGGTGGCCTATGTGCTGGACTTCCTCGCCATCGCCGCCGCCGACCTGGGCTCCATCGCCGAGCGCCGCACCGACCGGCTGCTCGACAAGAACCGCTCGCACGGCCTGCCGCCGTTCCTCGCCGACGACCCGGGCCTGGACTCGGGCCTGATGATCGCCCAGTACACCCAGGCGGCGCTGGTCAGCGAGAACAAGCGGCTCGCCGTCCCGGCCTCGGTGGACTCGATCCCGTCCTCGGCGATGCAGGAGGACCACGTCTCGATGGGCTGGTCCGCCGCGCGCAAGCTGCGTCAGTCGGTGGACAACCTGGCCCGGATCCTGGCCGTGGAGCTGACCGCCTCGGCCCGCGCCCTGGAGATCCGCGCCAACCAGCAGGGCGCCGGTGGCGGCACCGGACCGCTGGCCCCGGCCACCGCCGCCGCGGTCGCCGCGGCTCGCGCGGCGGGCGTCGGCGGCCCGGGCACCGACCGCTTCCTGTCTCCGGACCTGGACGCGGCCGAGGCCTTCGTGGCCGGCGGCGGCCTGGTCGCGGCGGTCGAAGCGGTGACCGGCCGGCTGGCCTGAGCCTGCGTCAGCCTGAGGCGGCGTCAGCGGGCGTCAGTGGCGTGGTGACGACTGGTCAGTCCCAGTCGTCACCACGCCGCTCCGACCGCTGCTCCTGCCGCTGGCTGCGCAGCTGGACGAAGTTGAGGCCGACGATCCCGCCCCAGGCGATGACCAGCCCCGGCAGATGCCCCAGGCTGGCGCCGATCGCCGACAGCGGCACCGCCAGCACCAGCGACAGGTACTGGAAGGCGTTCGCCGACCGTCCGCCCCGCTGCTGCTGTTGCCGCTGCTCGACCGGGTTCACCCCCAGCTCGCGGCGCACCCGTACCGCGATCTGGGCGTCGATCCGCTGGTCCAGACGCTGCAGAAAGCCGTCCAGAATCTCGTTCTCGTAGTCGGGGCCGAGTTCCTGTGCGGTGAGGACCGCGGCCCGAAGGTCCTTCTTGGTCTCGCTCTCGCCAGTCTGCATGGCTACGAGACTAGGGAGCCGGAGGCCTGCTGAGACCCCTTCTCAGGGTCAAGTCAGGGAAAGGTCAGGGCCGTCCGGCTGTCAAGACGGCACTTGCCGACTCTGCATGGAGTCATGCAGAGTCAACGCAGAGTGAATGTCAGGTCCACTGTTCAGTGGAGCCTCATGAGGGTCCCAGTAGGGCTCGGAAGAGCCGAGGAGGGGAGTGCGATGCCCACCACACCGCCACTCACCGAGACGGATGCGATCGCGCCGGGCCCCTCCGGCAGGCTGCTCCGGCTGTTCGACGGGCACCGGCTGACGCCCACCCAGCGGCGTATCGCGCACAGCCTGGTGCGCAACGCCGCCGAGGCGCCGTTCCTGTCGAGCGTGGAGGTCGCCGAGCTGGCGGGGGTCAGCCAGCCCTCGGTCACCCGCTTCGCGGTCGCCCTCGGCTTCGACGGCTACCCGGCCCTGCGCCGGCAGCTGCGTGAACTCGGCCTGGGCGACCCGGAGACGGTCGACGCCCGCCGCGAGACCCAGCAGGACGTGGTCCGCAACGAGCAGCAGCAGGCGGTGCTCACCGAGATCGCCAACCTGCAGCACCTGGCCTCGGTGCTGGCCGACCCGGAACCGGTGCTGCGGGCGGCCAGGCTGCTGGCGGCCTCGCGTCCGCTGCTGGTCCTGGGGCTGCGGGCGGGGGCGGCGCAGGCGCACGGCTTCGCCTACTTCGCGGCGAAGGTGCACCCGGACGTCCGGCTGCTGAACGAGGGCGGCAGCATGCTGCTGGACCGGATCGAGCAGGCGGCGCAGGCGGGCGCGACCACGCTGATCTGCTTCGCCCTGCCCCGGCACCCGCGCGAGCTGCTGGACGCGCTGACCGCCGCCAAGCGGGCCGGACTGACCGTGGTCACCGTGGCGGACAGCGCGTTCGCCCCGGTCGCGGGGCTGACCGACCTGATGCTCCCGGCCGCGGTGGGCTCCAGCCTGATCTTCGACACCGCCTGCGCGCCGATGATGCTGGGCCGGGTGCTGCTCCAGGCGATGTGCGACGAGCTGCCGGGGGCGGTGTCCCGACTGGAGGACTTCGAGCAGGCGGCGTCGGCGCGGGGCCTCTTCGTCGGCTGAGCCGGTCGTGCGGGCTTTCAGGCAATCCTCACTCTTTCGCGCTATCGTCCCGCCCAATCGTGACGGTTCGGCAGGGTGGGAGGGTTCCGATGCGCGGTACATATGCGCTGGCACGTGTGGTGGTCATCCGTGGGGCGGTGGCGCGCACGCTGCTGTGGATCGGCCTGGTCGGTGCGGTGGCGGGGCTGATCATCCCCAGCCTGACCGGCCGGCAGCGCGGGGTGGAGATCGGCGCGGCGGCAGGCGTCCTGTTCGTCCTGATCGGGCTGCTCCAGCGCTACCGCTGGTACGCCGGGCGGGCCCGGACGCTGGAGAAGGCCGCGTTCGCGGTCACCCTGGAACCCCCGGCGGAGACCAGGCACCGGCTGGCCCGGGGCCACTCGATCTGGCTGCTGGTCGGCATGTCGGCGACCTCCGCGCTCGGGGTGGCCGGCGGCCCCGCCGCCGGGATGGCGGTGTTCGGCTACGGCCTCGGACTGTTCCTGGCGACCCGGCTGCAGGCCCGCTGGGAGCACAAGCACGAGACCCTGGTCTGGGCCCGCACCGAGGACAGCCGGCTGCTCGGCCGCCGCAGCCGGATCGGCGCCTTCGCCGCGACCGGGCCCGCGGCCGGCCAGGTCCGCCGCCCGGTGGTCCGCGGCGCGGGAAGCGTGCGCCGGGCCTGACCGCAGCAGATCCGCAGATGAGAACCGTGCACCCCGGCGCAGACTCCGGGGTGCACGGTCGTTCTCGGGGGAGGGGCGTCAGCTCGCGAGCAGCTTGGCCTTCGCCGCAGTGAACTCCTCCGGCGTCAGCAGCCCCTGCTGCACCATCGTGCCGAGCTGAGCCAGCTTGGCGGTCAGGTCAGTGCCCCCTGCGGCGGCGGCCGGAGCCGCGGGCGGGTGGTAGTAGGCATTCGGAGCCGGGGGCTGCGGCGCCTGCCGGGCGGCCTCCAGGTCGGCGATCGCCTGGTCCTGGTCGGCGTCCTGCTGGGCGTTGCGCGCGGCATTCCGGCCCAGGCCGTAGGCCGCGCCGCCGAGGATCGCGCCGCGCAGCAGGGGGGCGCCCATCGGGCGGCGGACGATGACGGGTCGCATCGGTCGGAACATGACGGCTACATCCCTAACTAGCGTTGGCGAGCGCCTGGCGCGCTTCGGTGATGTGCTCCGGCGGGATCCGCACCGACGCGGCGACCCGGCCGCCCGCGCTGCGGAACGCCTCGGCGGCCTCGGTGGCCCAGACGTGCTCGACCAGGATCAGCAGCGCGCTGCTGCCGGGCTCCAGCAGCTCGGCGGCCTCGGCCGCGTCCTCCTCGCCCATCAGATTGATCGAGTCGGCATCCGTCGGCGCCCCCTTGAGCTGGTCGAGGTCGGCGAGTTCGGCGGCGCTGACGGTGCCGTCCGCGGCCTTGGTGACGACCAGGGTGTCGAGTACCCGGACGCCGCCGGACCTGCGCAGCGCGGCGAGGGGGGCGATGACGTCGGCGCCGATCTGCTCAGCCGGAAAGGCGAGCACCAGGAATTCCACAGGGCCCATGAGGCTCTCCTCTCGGTTCGGTGCTTGTCAGCATATGGTCTATATAGCAATGAAATGGACATAGCGGACTCTTTGACCCTGGTGCCGCCTCGCGTGATTGGATATCTTCAGAAGAGAAGCATCTGAATGGACCTATCCATCGAACCGGCCGGGAGAGTCATGACGCAGCACCAGAGCGGCCCGCGACCCGTACGCGCGGCCCGCGGCAACACCCTCAGCACCCAGGGGTGGCAGCAGGAGGCCGCCCTGCGGATGCTCATGAACAACCTCGACCCGGAGGTGGCCGAGCACCCCGACAAGCTCGTCGTCTACGGCGGCACCGGCAAGGCCGCCCGCGACTGGCGCTCCTTCGACGCCATGGTGCGCACCCTGCAGACGCTGAAGCAGGACGAGACCATGCTGGTCCAGTCGGGGCGTCCGGTCGGCGTGATGCAGACCCATGAGTGGGCCCCGCGGGTGCTGCTGGCCAACTCCAACCTGGTCGGCGACTGGGCCAACTGGGAGGAGTTCCGCCGCCTGGAGCACCTCGGCCTCACCATGTACGGGCAGATGACCGCCGGATCCTGGATCTACATCGGCACCCAGGGCATCCTCCAGGGCACCTACGAGACCTTCGCCGCCGTCGCCGCGAAGAAGTTCAACGGGACGCTGGCCGGGACGATCACCCTCACCGCCGGACTCGGCGGCATGGGCGGCGCCCAGCCGCTCGCGGTCACCATGAACGACGGCGTGGCCATCGTCATCGACTGCGACCAGTCCCGGATCACCCGCCGGATCGAGCACAAGTACCTGGACGTCGAGGCGACCAGCCTCAAGCACGCCCTGGAGCTCGCCGTCGAGGCTCGTGACCAGCGCAAGCCGCTCAGCATCGGACTGCTCGGCAACGCCGCCGAGCTGGTCCCGCAGCTGCTGGCGATGGACGCGCCGATCGACATCGTCACCGACCAGACCAGTGCCCACGACCCGCTGGCCTACCTCCCCATCGGCATGGACTTCCATGACATGGCGAGCTACGCCGCCGAGAAGCCGGCCGACTTCACCCTGCGTGCCCGCGAGGCGATGGCCAAGCACGTCGAGGCCATGGTCGGCTTCCAGGACAAGGGCGCCGAGGTCTTCGACTACGGCAACTCGATCCGCGGTGAGGCCCAACTGGCGGGCTACACCCGGGCGTTCGACTTCCCCGGCTTCGTTCCCGCCTATATCCGCCCGCTGTTCTGCGAGGGCAAGGGCCCGTTCCGCTGGGCGGCGCTGTCCGGCGACCCCAAGGACATCGCAGCCACCGACAAGGCCGTGCTGGACCTCTTCCCGGAGAACGAGTCGCTGCACCGCTGGATGAAGATGGCCGGCGAGCGGGTCCAGTTCCAGGGCCTGCCTGCCCGGATCTGCTGGCTCGGCTACGGCGAGCGCGACAAGGCCGGCGAGCGCTTCAATGAGATGGTCGCCGACGGCACCGTCTCCGCACCGCTGGTGATCGGCCGGGACCACCTCGACTGCGGCTCGGTCGCCTCCCCGTACCGCGAGACCGAGGCCATGCTGGACGGCTCGGACGCGATCGCGGACTGGCCGCTGCTCAACGCCATGGTCAACGTCGCCTCGGGCGCGTCCTGGGTCTCCATCCACCACGGCGGCGGCGTCGGCATCGGCCGTTCGATCCACGCTGGTCAGGTCACCGTCGCCGACGGCACCAAGCTCGCCGGTGAGAAGATCCGCCGGGTGCTCACCAACGACCCCGGCATGGGTGTGATCCGGCACGTGGACGCCGGCTATGACATCGCCGAGACCACCGCCGACGAGCGCGGCGTTCGTATCCCGATGCGCGAGGGCGAGTAACCACCATGAGTGCGATCGAGGAGCAGCTCGGGTCCGCTGCCGACGCCCACCGCCGGATGTGGTCCGAGCTGCTCCCGGTCGGACGCTTCGACGCGTCCGGCGGGTACCGGCGGCACGCCTGGACGACCGCCGACGCGGAGTGCCGGGCGTGGTTCGAACAGCAGGCCGCAGATCGCGGCCTGACCTACGAGCTGGACCGCAATGGCAACCAGTGGGCCTGGTACGGCGATCCGCAGGCGGACGGGGCCATCGTCACCGGCTCGCACCTGGACTCGGTCCCGGACGGCGGCGCCTTCGACGGCCCGCTGGGCGTGGTCTCGTCCTTCGCCGCGCTGGACGCCCTGCGCGAGCGCGGCTTCCGGCCGGTCCGCCCGCTGGCGATCACCAACTTCGTGGACGAGGAGGGCGCCCGCTTCGGCGTCGCCTGCGTGGGATCCCGGCTCACCGCCGGGGTTCTGACGAAGGATCAGGCGTTCGAGCTGCGGGACGCCGCCGGCACCCGGCTGCCGGACGCGATGGAGGCGGCCGGACAGGATCCGTCCGGCCTGGGCAAGGACAGCGAACGGCTCTCCCGGGTCGCCGCCTATGTGGAACTGCATGTGGAGCAGGGCCGGTTCCTCGCCGAGACGCCCCATTCCGTCGGCGTGGCCTCGGCGATCTGGCCGCACGGCCGCTGGCGCTTCGACTTCCACGGCGAGGCCAACCACGCCGGCACCACCCGGCTCGAGGACCGCCGCGACCCGATGCTGACCTACGCCAACACCGTGCTCGCGGCCCGGAAGAAGGCCAGGCTGCACGGCGCCCTGGCCACCTTCGGCAAGGTCAGTGTGGAGCCCAACGGCACCAATGCCATCGCCTCGCTGGTGCGCGGCTGGCTGGACTCGCGGGCGGCCGACGAGGCCACGCTGACGGCGCTGGTCGAGGAGATCACGCTCGCGGCCACCGAGCGGGCCGAGCGGGACGGGGTCAGGGCCGAGATCGTCCGCGAGTCCTACACCCCGGTCGTCGACTTCGACGTGCTGCTCCGGGACCGGCTCGCGGCCGTGTTCGGCGCCGGCACCCCGGTGCTGCCGACCGGTGCGGGCCATGACGCGGGCATCCTGTCCTCGGTCATTCCCACCGCGATGCTGTTCGTCCGCAACCCGACCGGTGTCTCGCACTCCCCGAGCGAGTTCGCGGGCGAGGCCGACTGCCTGGCGGGTACCGCGGCGCTCGCCGACGTCCTGGAGGACCTCACATGCCGGTAACCCGCTACTGGGCCCCGTATGCCTGGCTGGACCCGGTGGTGGAGGCCGAGGTCCTGATCACCGTGACCGAGGACGGCCGGATCGGCTCGGTCACCCCGGACAGCGGCCCGGCCCCGGCCGGGGCGACGGTGCTGACCGGGCTGGCCCTGCCCGGGATGGCCAACGCCCACTCGCACGCCTTCCACCGGGCGCTGCGCGGCACCGTCCAGGTCGGCAGCGGGACCTTCTGGACCTGGCGCGACATGATGTACCGCACCGCCGAGGCGCTCGACCCGGACAGCTATCTCGCCCTGGCCACCGCGGTGTACGCGGAGATGGCGCTGGCCGGGATCACCGCCGTCGGCGAGTTCCACTACCTGCACCACGGGCCCGGCGGCGTGCCCTACGCGGACCCCAATGCGATGGGGGAGGCCCTGGTCGAGGCCGCGTCCCGGGCCGGGATCCGGATCACCCTGCTGGACGCCTGCTACCTCTCCTCCGGCTTCGGCGAGGCCCCGAACCGGCACCAGCGGCGCTTCAGCGACGGTGACGCGGAGGCCTGGGCGGAGCGGGTCGGCGCGCTGCGACCCCGCCCGCACGCCCGGCTGGGCGCGGCGATCCACTCGGTCCGGGCGGTGCCCGCCGACCAGCTCGCCACCGTCGCCGACTGGGCCGCCGAACGGCAGGCCCCGCTGCACGTCCACCTGTCCGAGCAGACCGCCGAGAACGACGCCTGCCAGCTCGCGCACGGTGTGACGCCCACTCAACTGCTGGCAGAGCACGGCGCGTTGGGGCCGCGTACCTCCGCCGTGCACGCCACCCATCTGACCGACCCGGACATCAAACTGCTCAGCGGCTCGGCCACGGTGATCTGCATGTGCCCGACCACCGAACGCGACCTCGCCGACGGCATCGGCCCGGCCCGGCGGCTGGCCACGGCCGGCAGCCCGATCTCGCTGGGCAGCGACAGCCACGCGATCATCGACCCGTTCGAGGAGGCCAGGGCGCTGGAGCTGAACGAGCGGCTGGCCACCCACCAGCGCGGCCACTGGACCGCCGCCGCGCTGCTGCGCGCCGCCACCGAGGACGGCCACGCTTCGCTGGGCTGGCCCGAGGCGGGCCGGCTGGCGCCGGGCGCGCTCGCCGACTTCTGCACCATCGCCCTGGACACCCCCCGCACGGCCGGCCCCGAACCCCGCCTCGGCGCCGAGACTGCGGTCTTCGCGGCGACCTCGGCCGACGTACGGGACGTGGTGGTCGGCGGCCGGGTGGTGGTCCGCGACGGGGTGCACCAGACCGTCCCCGAGGTGGGCCCGGCGCTCGCCCGAGCCATCTCCGTCGTGAGGAACACCCGCCCATGAGCAGCACCCTGATCACCGGTATCGGCAGCCTGGTCAGCAACGACCCCGAGCTCGGCACCGGCCCGCTGGGCCTGCTCGCCGACGCCGCCGTGGTGGTCGAGGGGAACCGGATCGCCTGGGTCGGCCCGGCCGCCGCCGCACCCACCGGGACCGACCAGGTGGTGGACGCGGCCGGACGGGCCGTCGTCCCCGGTTTTGTCGACTCGCACTCCCATCTGGTCTTCGCCGGGGACCGCACCGCGGAGTTCAACGCCCGGATGTCGGGCCAGGCCTACACCGCGGGCGGCATCCGGACCACCGTCGCGGCGACCCGCGCCGCGACCGACGCCGAGCTGGACGCGAATGTGGCCCGCTACGTCCGGGAGGCGCTGCGGCAGGGCACCACGGTGATCGAGTGCAAGTCCGGCTACGGCCTCACCGTCGAGGACGAGGCCCGCGCCCTGCGGATCGCCGGCCGGCACACCGACGAGGTCACCTATCTCGGCGCCCACGTGGTGGCCCCCGAGTTCACCGAGGACCCGGCCGGCTATGTCGACCTGGTGACCGGACCGATGCTCGACGCCTGCGCCCCGCACGCCCGCTGGGTGGACGTCTTCTGCGAACGCGGCGCCTTCGACGGGGAGCAGGCCCGGGCGATCCTGCTGGCCGGCGCGGCCAAGGGTCTGATTCCCCGGATCCACGCCAACCAGTTGACCGAGGGCCCCGGCGTGCAGCTGGCGGTGGAGCTGGGCGCGGCCTCGGCGGACCACTGCACCCATCTGACCGACGCCGACGTCGACGCCCTGGCCGCGGCCTCGGCCACCACCGTGGCGACGCTGCTGCCCGGCGCGGAGTTCTCCACCCGCGCCCGCTACCCGGACGCGCGCCGACTGCTGGACGCGGGGGCGACGGTGGCCCTCTCCACCGACTGCAACCCCGGTTCCAGTTTCACCAGTTCGGTCCCGTTCTGCATCGCGGTCGCGGTGCGGGAGATGGGGATGACTCCGGACGAGGCGCTCTGGGCCGCGACGGCCGGCGGCGCGGCGGCGCTGCGGCGTACCGACGTCGGCCGGGTCACGATCGGGGCGCGGGCGGACCTGGTTCTGCTGGACGCTCCGTCCCACGTCCACCTCGCCTACCGGCCGGGAGTCCCGCTGGTGGCGGCCGTGTGGGCGGCCGGGGTCCGCGCGGTCTGACGCAGAGCGTCCGCCCCTTTGCCTTGACTTCTAAATCTGACGGGTCGTCAATAAGCGGCAGCACAAGACCGACCGCCCCGTCCACGGCTAGGAGAACAAGGGCGGTCGGCCCGCACGGCACCGTGGCGCCGATCACAGAATAGTCCTGGTGGACCTCGGCCGGGGAGGTCGGCCCCGCGGTGTTCGAGACGGCTGTCACGCAGCGGGCGTGGCGGTGGCCGTACGTCCACCGAAAGGGGCACCAGGATCGTGTCGCACTCCTCAGGTTCAGCACCTCCCGTCAGACCAGCACCCCGACGCCGCCGCGCGATCCGCGCCGCCGTCGTCGCGCTGCTGGTCGCGGCGGCGCCGCTCGGGCTCGCCGCGCAGGCGCAGGCGGCCAGCGTGGGCACCACGGTGTCCTTCGCCACCACCTGCACACCCGGCGTGGTCGCGGCCATCCACGGCACCACCAAGGCCGAGATCACCGTCGACAACCCGACGCCCAAGGCCGGTGACACGGTCACCGTCACCTATGACGTGATCCAGCCCGCCTCGGGCAACCCGACCGCGTCCGACCTCCCGGCGAACAGCATCCTGCCCAGCGGCACGGTGCTCCTCGGCGGCGGGCAGACCGGTTCGGTCGCGGTGACCGGCACCAGGACCAATGTCCCGGTCCCCGGCAACTCGCCGTTCCCCGCGTTCACCATGACCGGCACCTTCGTGGTCACCGGTTCCGGGGCGATCACCCTCAGCCCCGGCAACTACAACATCAACTCCAACTACATCATCACCCTCGACACCCCCTGCACCATCGACACCCCGCCCGCCGGGGTGTCCAACACCATCACCGCGGGCCCGGCGACGGTGCCCAACCCCCGTGCCATCACCGACAATCCCGGCTCGGGACCGGCCGGCACCGTGGTCACCGTGAAGGGCACCGGCTTCACCCCGAGCACGGGCGTGGTCGTGGCCGGCTTCAGCGGGCAGACCGCGACGGGTGACTCCGCCGTCGCCACCACCGACGGCAACGGCGCGTTCACCGCCCAGCTCACCGTCACCGCCGCGGCGACGACCGGGATCATCGCCTTCGAGGGGACGGCCTACGACCCTGCCAAGGCAGCCCCGCCGGTCCCCTTCAGCGTGACCGCCGTGGTTCCCCCGGGCGGGTCGGCGCAGACCCTGAACAGCTCGGTCAAGGGCGGCGACCTGACCATGACCCAGGCCGGTGACACCGTCAGCCTGAGCGCGGTGGACTTCGGCACCGGGGGCAACTCCACCGGTTCGCTCAACGCCGTCACCGTCAAGGACTACCGCGGCGGAGCCAGCGGCTGGTCGCTGACCGCCAGCAACACCAACTTCACCGGTCCCGGCGCCAGCACCATTCCGGCCGCCAGCCTCAGCTGGACCCCTGCCTGCAGCACCACCGCCGGCAGCCCCAGCACCTGTGTCCCCGGCTCGGCGGGCACCGTCGGCACGGCCGGCGCCACCCTGGCGAGCGCTCCCGCCGCGACCCTGGCCGGTGGCCAGTTCAGCGCGACGGCCGGCCTCTCGCTGGCCATCCCGGCGTTCACCGCGCCGGGCGACTACAGCTCCACGCTCACGCTGACCCTGGCCTGAGCCCAGGCCGGACCTGTGGTGGGCGGCGGCCCCGCGGCTGCCGCCCACCACGGGCCGCCACCCCGGGCGGGTTGCCGCCCTGGGTGCGCTGCCGCCCACCACCCCTGCGTCGTTGGAGGACCGCCGATGTACCGCCGAGCGCTGACATTCCTGCGGGTGCTGCTGGCCGCGCTGCTCGCCGTGGGCGCGCTCGCGCTCGGGGCCGGCCCGTCCACCGCCGCCGACAACGGCACCTGGTCGGTGTTCCCGCTGCCCTCGGCGCCGAACAGCAGGACGGTGACCCCGGACCGGCAGTACTTCTACCTGGAGGCCGCGCCCGGCGCGACCGTGCACGACAAGGTCTCCGTCGCCAACCTCTCCGACAAGCCGATGACCTTCCAGCTCTACGGCGCCGACGCCTACAACACCCCGCGCGACGGCGGCTTCGCGCTCCGCGCCGCCGACCAGAAGCAGACCGGCGTCGGAGCCTGGACCCACCTCGGCAGCAGCACCCTCACTGTGGCCCCGCACACCCGCACCGACGTCCCGTTCACCATCAAGGTCCCGGTCGGGGCCGAGCCGGGCGACCACCCCGGGGCCGTGGTCGCGCTGGACACCGCCGTCGAGGGGACCAGCACCAACGGCAATGTCGCGGTCGGCATCAAGCGGGCCGTCGGCGCCCGGATCTACCTGCGGGTCACCGGGCCCGCCGTGCCCGCCGTCAGCATCAAGGACGTGCGGATCGACCGCAGCGCGCCGCTGGTACCGGGCCTGGGCGGGTCCCGGGCGACCATCCACTACACCCTGCTCAACCAGGGCAATGTCACCATCCACCCCAAGCTCGCGCTCAAGGCCACCGGCTGGATCGGCGGAACGGTGCTCCGAACCGAGAGCACCGATCTCGGGGTGGACCTGCTGCCGGGACAGGAGGTGCAGCTGTCCGCGCCCTGGCCGCATCCGCCGCAGTTCGACCACGTCAGCCTCACCGTGTCGGTGAGCGGCACGGACGCCTCGGCGAGCGCGGGGCCGGGTTCCTGGCCGTGCCCTGGTTCCTGGTCGGGCTGGTGCTGCTGCTGATCGTCGCGCTGCTGCTGGCCCGGAAGCTGCGGGCCCGGCGCCGGCGGCCGCAGCCGGGCAGCGGCGGCGGCAGACGTGAGCGGGTCGGGGCGGCGGCATGAGGCTGCTGACACCGTCGGCGCCGCTGCCGTCGTTGACACCCTCGGTGCCGCTGACGCTGCGTCGGCTGCTCACGGTGTTGCTGCTGGCCCTGGCGCTGGGTACGGCGCTGCCGCTGGCCTCCGCACCGGCCCGGGCGGACGGGCACGGCACCGTGGCGGCCGCCCCGGGCACCGCCGCGCCGGGGGCGAAGACCACGGTCACCGGCAACGGCTGGCCCGCAGGGGCCCTGCTCACCGTGCTGCTCTGCGGGCAGAACGCGGTCAGCGGCACCGACAGCTGCGCCAACTCCACCGAACGGGCCGTCACCACCGCCCCCAACGGCAGCTTCACGGTACAGCTGCCGGTCGTCGCCCCGCCGAAGCCCTGCCCCTGCGTCATCCGCACCACCTCGGTGACCGGCGCCGACCTCACCGTGGACACGCCGTTCCCGGTGCTCGGCGTCGCCGATGTGCCGATCGTGCCGACCCCCGGCAAACTGCTCGCGCTCACCGCCGCACTCGACGGCGGCGACGGGTTGTTGAACTGGTTCGGCGCACCCGCGCACCGGGTGCTGCGGGTGCTGGTCGCCAACCTCGGCAGCACCGCGGTGACCAACCCGGTCTTCCGACTGGGCGTCTGGCACTCGGTGTTCGCGCCGGTCTGGCAGGACTACCAGTGGAGCGGGACGGTCGCCCCCGGGGTGCGGCAGGAGATCGACGTCCCGGTCGACCTCCCGTTCGCCGCGCACGGCCACTACTCGGTGGAGATGACCTATGCCGGACGGCAGTTGGCGACCCGTCAGCTGGACCTGGTGCGGCCCTGGGGCGTGCTGCCGTTCTGGGTGCTGCTGTATCTGCTGGTCCCGGTGGGGCTGTTCCGGACCGGCCTCTACCTGATCGACCTGCGGCGCCCGCGCGCGGTGCCCGCCGAGATCCTGCCGCCCACCCTCGATCTGCCCTGGTTCGCACCCGGCACCGTCCTGCTACCCGTCCAACCGACCTCCAGCAAAGGAACCTGAACCGTGCACCTGCACCGAAAGAGCTTCACCTGGGGACTGGTCCTGGCCGTGTCCGGAGCGACCGTCGTGCTCGGCGCCCAGCAGGCCGGGGCGGCGAACGTCAGCTACGCGACGATCTGCCATCCGCCCGCGGTGGCCAAACTCCCGGACATCAAGGGCACCACCACCGTCAGTCTCACCAGCTCCAACTCCTCGCCCAAGACCGGTGAGACGATCACCATCACCTGGGTGACCGTGAGCGCGGCCTCCGACAACCCCAATCTGGTCGACCTGCCGAAGAATGTGGTGCTGCCGACCGGGACGATCGCCATGGGCGGGGCGCAGACCGGCAAGCTCGCGGCGACCGGGACGCAGGTGAACCCGCCCACCCCGCGGAACTCACCGATGAAGCTGTCGAACATGACGGCGCGGGTGACGCTGACCAAGGTCGGCACGGTGACCTTCGCCCCGGGCCCGTACAACATCAAAGTCAACTACCTGCTGCCGACCACCACCACCTGCAAGCCGACGGGCACCCCGGCCGCGAGCCTGACCCTGACCGTGACCCAGGGCAGTGGCAGCACGGGTACCACCGGCACGACCGGGGGCACTACCGGGACTACCGGCACCACTGGGACTACGGGCACCACCGGCACCACTGGCACTACCGGCACTACCGGCACTACCGGAACCACTGGTACCGGAGACACCGGCGGCGACCTCGCCGCCACCGGTGGCGACAACTCGACCGTGCAGTCGCTCGGGCTGGCCGGCGGGACGGTGCTGCTGATCGGGGCGGCGGTGTTCGTGCTCACCCCCTGGCGCCGGCTGCGCCGCCCGGGCCCGCGCTGACGCGAGGCCGCAGGTGCAGGATCCGGGCGTCAGTTCACATCGCCCATCAGCGCCCGGATCCGCCCAGCCGCCAGGTAGAAGGCGATCGCGCACAACACCGCCAGCGCCCCCTGGGTGTAGAAGTAGGCGTTCTGGCTCATCACCTTGGTCAGCTGGGTGGTCCACCCCGCCACCGCGTCGCCGGTCGCCACCGCGAGGAACCACAGCCCCAGCATCTGGCTGACGAACTTGGGCGGCGCCAGCTTGGTGGTCACCGAAAGCCCGACCGGGGACAGGCACAGCTCGCCGACGGTCTGGATCAGGTAGACCGAGCACAGCCACAGCGGGGACACCAGCTTCCCGCCGTTCGCGGCCAGGCTGGCCAGCGCCATCACCCCGAAGGAGAGGCCGACCAGCAGCAGCCCGGTGGCGAACTTGTTGGGCGTGCTGGGGTCCTTGCCGCGCTTGGCCAGGGACTCCCAGATCCAGGCGAACACCGGGGCCAGCGCGATGATCAGCAGCGGGTTCACCGACTGGAACCAACTGGATGGGAAGGACCAGCCGAAGACGCTCAGATTCGTCTGGTTCTGGGCGAACAGGTTCAGCGTGGAGCCGGTCTGGTCGTAGATCATCCAGAACACCGCGGCGGCGATGAAGAACCAGACGTACGCGCCGATCCTGGTCCGGTCCAGCGCGGTCATGTCCTTGTCGGCCCGCATCCGGACGAAGTAGTAGAGCGGCAGCGCCACCCCCAGCACCGCCAGCACGTTCACCACGCTGTGGACGGTGAGGTGGCCGAACACCCCGTCCAGGGCGAAGCCGAGCACCGCGACCGCGGCCCAGGCGGCGGCCAGCCGGAGCACCTTGCGGCGCTCCGCCTCCGGGGCCGGCCGGGCCGGGCGGCTGCCGGCCTCGCCCAGGTGCTTGCTGCCCAGCAGGTACTGGGCCAGCCCGAAGCACATGCCGACGCCGGCCAGCGAGAAACCCAGGTGCCAGTTGACCTTCTGCCCGACCGTGCCGATCACCAGCGGCGCGAAGAAGGAGCCGATGTTGATCGCCATGTAGAAGAGGGTGAAGCCGCCGTCCCTGCGCACGTCGTGCTTGGCGTAGAGGGCGCCGACGATGCTGGAGACATTGGGCTTGAGCAGCCCGGTGCCGATCGCGATCAGCAGCAGCCCGCCGTAGAAGGTGCCGGTCTCCGGGATCGCCAGCACGAAGTGGCCCAGGGTGATCACCACCCCGCCGACCAGGACTGCCCGGCGGGCGCCCCAGAGCCGGTCGGCGAGCCAGCCGCCGGGCATCGACAGCATGTAGATCAGCGAGTTGTAGACGCTGTAGACGGCCAGCGCGGTCGCCTGGTCGAGGCCGGGGCCGCCCTGGTCCTTGGGCACGACCAGGAAGAGGGTAAGAAGCCCGCGCATCCCGTAGAAGCTGAAGCGCTCCCACATCTCCGTCCCGAACAGGGTCGCCAGCCCCCGCGGATGCCCGAAGAACCCCTTGTCGTCCTCGGCCGGACCACCGCCGGTCTCGGGTACAACGTCCTGCGACATCCGTCCGCCTCTCCTCCGGGCCTACCGTGCCGACGTTAGGTGACACCCCGTCAGTCGCAGGGACGGCACACCCTTACCTGGGCTGTTCGGTGGAACTGCTGCCCGCGCGGTCTACGATCAGACACATGACCCGTGTACTGCTCGCCGAGGACGATGTAGCCATCTCGGAACCGCTGGCCCGCGCGCTGCGCCGCGAGGGCTACGAGGTGGTGGTGCGCGAGGACGGCCCCTCCGCCCTGGAGGCCGGTCTTGAGGGCGGCAACATCGACCTCCTGGTGCTCGACCTCGGGCTCCCCGGCATGGACGGTCTTGAGGTCTGCCGACGGCTCCGCGCCGACGGCCACGGCTTCCCGGTGCTGGTGCTGACCGCCCGCGCCGACGAGGTCGACACCGTGGTCGGCCTGGACGCGGGCGCCGACGACTACGTCACCAAGCCGTTCCGGCTGGCCGAGCTGCTGGCCCGGGTCCGGGCCCTGCTGCGGCGCGGCACGGTGGACCTCACCACCGGGGCGCACGGCGTCAAGATCGACGTGGAGTCGCACCGGGCCTGGATCGGCGACGAGGAACTGCAGCTCTCCGCCAAGGAGTTCGAGCTGCTCCGGGTCCTGGTCCGGGACGCCGGACGGGTCGTCACCCGCGAGCAGATCATGCGCCAGGTCTGGGACACCACCTGGTGGACCTCCACCAAGACCCTCGACATGCACATCTCCTGGCTGCGCAAGAAACTCGGCGACGACGCCGCCAGCCCGCGCTACATCACCACGGTCCGCGGTGTCGGCTTCCGCTTCGAGAAGGGCTGACCGGAGCGGTGAGGCGCAGGTTGATCAACTCCACCCTGGCCGTGGTGCTGGTGGTGGTGGCGCTGTTCTGCGTCCCGCTCGCCCTGGTCGAGAAGAGCAGCATCGAGAGCAACGCCCAGGACCAGGTCACCTCCGAGGCGCTGCACCTGCTCGGCGTGGTGGAGAACCGGCTGGTCGCCGGCGAGCAGATCGAGGCGGAGGCACTGTCCGGGCTGACCAGCCAGAACGCTCAGCGCTACGCTGTGGTCACCGTTCCCGGGCAGCCCACGATCACCCTCGGCGCGCGCCCGACCGGCGCCGACCTGATCAGTGCGGTCGAGACCGGCGCGCACGGCGAGCAGGTCACCGTGCAGGAGTCGCGGGCGTCGCTGAACCGGGAGGTCCGGAACATGCTGCTGCTGCTGGTCCTGGTCGCGCTGCTCAGCATCCTGGCCGCGGCCATGCTCGCGGTCTGGCAGGCGCGGCGGCTGGCCCGTCCGCTCACCGAGCTGGCCGAGACCGCCGAGCGGCTCGGCTCCGGCGACCCCCGGCCCCGGCAGCGCCGCTACGGGGTGGTCGAGCTGGACCGGATCGCCGAGGTGCTGGACGCCAGCGCCGACCGGATCGGCCGGATGCTCACCGCCGAGCGCCGGCTCGCCGCCGACGCCTCGCATCAGCTGCGCACCCCGCTGACCGCGCTGTCGATGCGGCTGGAGGAGATCGCCGAGACCGACGACCTGGTGACCGTGAAGGAGGAGGCCGCGATCGCCCTGGTGCAGGTCGAGCGGCTGACCGACGTGGTGCAGCGACTGCTCACCAACAGCCGGGACCAGCGGAACACCTCGGCCGCGACGGCGTTCGAGCTGGACGAGGTGATCAAGCAGCAGGCGGAGGAGTGGCGCGCCGTGCTCACCCGGGCCGGGCGCACCCTGCACCTGGAGGGCCCGCCGGGGTTGCGCGCACTGGGCACCTCGGGCGCGGTGGCCCAGGTGCTGGCGGCGCTGATCGAGAACTCACTGATGCACGGGGACGGCGCGGTGACCATCCGTACCAGGGTCAGGGACAGCTCGGTGGTGCTGGAGGTGCAGGACGAGGGCGCGGGGGTGTCCAGCGAGCTGGGCGCCCGGGTCTTCGAGCGCGCCGTCAGCGGCCACAACTCGACTGGCATCGGCCTGGCGGTGGCCCGCGACCTGGCCGAGGCGGACGGCGGCCGCCTGGAACTGCTCTCGCAGAAGCCGCCGGTCTTTGCTCTATTCCTCAGTCGTCAGGGCGGCTAGGGCCGGGTCCGCGGCCGGGACGGCCTTGAACACCCAGGTCCGGTAGGACCAGAAGCGGAAGAGCGTGGCGACGCCGATGCCGACGATGGTGAAGGCCAGGCTGGCCGGCTTGCTCTTCATGTCGAAGCCGTAGGTCAGTGCGTAGAGCACGCCGTTCTGGATCACCAGACCGACCGCGCTGAACACCAGGAACAGCATGATCTCGCGCGAACGCGTCTTCTTGTCGGCGTCGCGGTAGACCCAGTAGCGGTAGCCGACGTAGTTGCACGCTATGGCGATCAGCGTGGCGACGATATTGGCCCGGACCGTCTGCATGACATCCAGCAGCGGCACCAGCACCACCAGCTGCACGACCACGCCGACTATGCCGACGACACCGAACTTCGCCAGTTCATTGACGAGGCGGCGCAGTACGGAGGGCGGCGTGGTGGCGGTTTCGGCGCTGATGGTCGTTGTCATCTCTCGGGAGTCCGTCTCTTCAGTGGCTCCTGGGGAGCGCCATTCATGCTAGTTCGCGCACAGCTGACCCTGGCGGTCACGGCACGCGCATCTCATCCGACTCTCACGTTCTCACCAGGGCTCTGGCTTCCCTACCCGGTATCCGCCCGCCCAGGATAGACGATGCCCCGCGCGCCTTCGCGCCTTGCGCTCTGGCCTGCGGTAATGCGGGCGGGCCAGCACCTATACCATCGAGCATGTGACTTTTCCGGTGGTCGGCATGATCGGTGGCGGGCAGCTGGCCCGCATGGCTCACCAGGCGGCGATCCCGCTCGGTGTGAGGTTCAGACTCCTCGCGGACACCCCGCAGGACTCCGCGTCCCTGGTGGTGAATGACGTCGTCCTGGGCGACTACCGGGATCTGGACACCCTGCGGCGCTTCGCGGCCGGCTGCGACGTGATCACCTTCGACCACGAGCACGTCCCGACTGAGCACCTGCGGACGCTGCAGGCGGAAAGCGTGGCCGTCCGGCCCGGTCCGGACGCGCTGGTGTTCGCCCAGGACAAGGGTCTGATGCGGGCCCGGCTGGACCAGCTCGGGGTGCCCTGCCCCCGGCACCGGCTGGTCGCCGACCCCGCCGACGTCTCCGCCTTCGCGGCCGAGGGCGCGGGCTACCCGGTGGTGCTGAAGACCACCCGCGGCGGCTACGACGGCAAGGGCGTGTGGGTGGTCCGGGACGAGGCCGAGGCGGCCGAGCCGTTCCGGGCGGGCGTCCCGGTGCTGGCCGAGGAGAAGGTGGACTTCGTCCGCGAGCTCGCGGCCGACGTGGTGCGCTCCCCGCACGGGCAGGCCGTGGCCTACCCGGTGGTCGAGTCCTGGCAGAAGGACGGCATCTGCCACGAGGTCACCGCCCCGGCCCCGGACCTCAGCCCCGACCTCGCGGCCGAGGCCCAGGCGCTGGCGCTGCGGATCGCCGGCGAGCTGGACATCACCGGCCACCTCGCGGTCGAGCTGTTCCAGACCAGGGACGGCCGGATCCTGGTGAACGAGCTGGCCATGCGCCCGCACAACTCCGGCCACTGGTCCATCGACGGCGCGGTCACCTCGCAGTTCGAGAACCACATCAGGGCGGTGCTCGACCTGCCGCTCGGCGACCCGCGTCCGCGCGCCCGGTGGACCGTGATGGTGAACGTCCTCGGCGGCGACTACCCGGACATGTACCACGCCTATCTGCACTGCATGGCGCGCGACCCGGGGCTGCGGATCCACATGTACGGCAAGGACGTGAAGCCCGGTCGTAAGGTGGGCCATGTCACCGTCTTCGGCGACGACCTGGACGACGTCCGGGAGCGCGCCCGGCACGCCGCCGCGTACCTGCGTGGCGACATCACCGAGTAGTCCGAGCACCGAGTCATCCGAGTAACGAGTAGTCAGCAGGGAGCTGGAATGCCTGAGCAGCCATTGGTCGGCATCGTCATGGGATCGGACTCCGACTGGCCGGTGATGGAGGGCGCGGCGAAGGCTCTCGACGAGTTCGAGATCGCCTACGAGGTCGACGTCCTGTCCGCGCACCGGATGCCCCGCGAGATGATCACCTACGGTGAGGAGGCCGCCGGGCGCGGCCTCAAGTCGCTGATCGCCGGCGCGGGCGGCGCCGCGCACCTGCCCGGGATGCTCGCCTCGGTCACCACGCTGCCGGTCATCGGCGTCCCGGTGCCGCTGAAGTACCTGGACGGCATGGACTCGCTGATGTCGATCGTGCAGATGCCGGCCGGGGTGCCGGTCGCCACCGTCTCCATCGGCGGCGCCCGCAACGCCGGGCTGCTCGCGGTGCGGCTGCTGGCCGCGTTCGACCCCGAGCTGGCCGAGAAGATGCGGGACTTCCAGCTGGAGCTGAACAACCAGGCCGCGGACAAGGGCAAGAAGCTGCGGGCCAAGGTCGGCGGCGGCAGCAGCTTCGGCTTCGGCGGATGACCGGGGTGACTGAGCCCGACAACGGGGCCGACGCCGGGACCCGCTCCGAGGCCCTGCTCGCCGCGGCCCGCGCGCTGCTCGCCGCACACCCGGTGGTGGACGGCCACAACGACCTGCCCTGGGCGCTGCGCGAGCAGGTCGGCTACGACCTGGACCGGCGCGACATCGCCGCCGACCAGAGCAGCCATCTGCACACCGACCTGGACCGGCTGAAGGCCGGCGGGGTCGGCGCGCAGTTCTGGTCGGTGTACGTCCGCTCCGACTACGCCGGGGACCGCGCCGTCAGCGCCACCCTGGAGCAGATCGACGTGGTCCACGCCCTGGTCGCGCGCTACCCGGACCGGCTGCGGCTCGCCCTCAGCGCGGACGACATGGAGGCGTCCCGCGCGCACGGGCGGATCGCCTCGCTGATCGGGGCCGAGGGCGGCCACTCCATCGCCGGCTCCCTGGCCACCCTGCGGGCCCTCTACACCCTGGGCGTCCGCTATATGACGCTCACTCACAACGACAACCTGCCGTGGGCGGACTCCGCCACCGACAAGCCCGTCGCCAACGGTCTCACCCGCTTCGGCGAGGAGGTGGTCCGGGAGATGAACCGGCTGGGCATGCTGGTCGACCTCTCGCACGTCTCCGCCGACACCATGCGGGACGCGCTCAGGGTCACCCGCGCGCCGGTGATCTTCTCGCACTCCTCCGCGCGCGCCGTCTGCGACCACCCGCGCAACATCCCGGACGACGTGCTGGCGCAGCTGCCCGGCAACGGCGGCGTCGCGATGGCCACCTTCGTCCCCAAGTTCATCCTCCCCGAGGCCATCGCCTGGACCAAGGCGGCCGACGCCAACATGGAGGCGCACGGCCTGCACGCGCTGGACACCACCCCGGACGCGATGCTGGTCCAGCGGGCCTTCGAGGCGGCCAACCCCCGCCCGCGCGCCAGTGCCTCGACCGTGGCCGACCACCTCGACCACATGCGCGAGGTCGCCGGGGTGGACCACATCGGCATCGGCGGCGACTTCGACGGGACGGCGTTCACGCCGGACGGCCTCGAGGACGTCTCCGGCTACCCCAACCTGATCGCCGAACTGCTCGGACGCGGCTGGTCCGAGGCCGACCTCGGCAAGCTGACCTGGGGAAACGCGGTACGGGTGCTGCGCGACGCGGAGCGGGTGGCCCGCGATCTGCGGGACCGGCGGCCGTCCATCGCCACCATCGAACAGCTCGACGGCTGAGCTGTGACCAACCTGCTGTAACGGAACCGCCGTGATGGAGCTCCCTTGATATCCCCGTATGCCGACCTCGTCCTGACCGGCGGCCCGGTCTTCACCGCGGACGGGGCCGCCAGCACGGCCACCACTGTGGCCGTCGGCGGTGACCGGATCACCGCCGTCGGTCACGACGAGGTGCGCGAGCTGATCGGGCCGAAGACCGAGGTGGTCGACCTCGCCGGGCGGCTGCTCGTCCCCGGCTTCCAGGACGCGCACATCCACGCCGTCTTCGGCGGCATCGAGCTGGGCGAGTGCGACCTCACCGGCACCACCGACCTGGCGGAGTACCAGCGCCGGATCCGCGCCTACGCCGAGGCCCACCCCGAGCGGGAGTGGATCACCGGTGGCGGCTGGTCCATGGAGAGCTTCCCCGGCGGCAACCCCACCCGGCAGCTGCTGGACGCGCTGGTCCCGGACCGCCCGGTCTACCTGGTCAACCGGGACCACCACGGCGCCTGGGCCAACACCCGCGCGCTGGAACTGGCCGGGCTGACCGCCGACAGCCCCGACCCCGCCGACGGCCGGATCGAACGCGAGGCCGACGGCACCCCCGGCGGCACCCTGCAGGAGGGCGCGACCAACCTGGTCGCCCGCCTGGTCCCGCCCACCACGGCGGAGGAGCGGCTGGCCGGGCTGCTCCGGGCGCAGCGGCTACTGCACTCGCTCGGCATCACCGGCTGGCAGGACGCCATCCTCGGCGAGTTCAACGGCCGGGCCGACCCGTCCGACACCTACCTGGCCGCCGCGACCGACGGCACGCTCACCGCCCGGGTTAACGGCGCGCTGTGGTGGGACCGCTCGCGCGGCGCCGAGCAGATCCCCGAGCTGGTCGAACGCCGGGCCCGGCTGCGGGCCGGGCGGTTCCGGGCCGACTCGGTGAAGATCATGCAGGACGGCATCGCCGAGAACTTCACCGCCGCGATGACCACCCCCTACCTGGACAGCTGCGGCTGCGCCACCGTCAACAGCGGCCTCAGCTTCGTCGACCCGCAGGCCCTGCTCGGCTATGTCACCGCCCTGGACGCGCTGGACTTCCAGGTCCACTTCCACGCCCTCGGCGACCGCGCGGTGCGCGAGGCGCTGGACGCGATCGAGGCCGCCCGCGGCGCCAACGGCCGGCGCGACACCCGGCACCACCTGGCCCACCTCCAGGTGGTGCACCCGCAGGACGTCCCGCGCTTCCGCGCGCTGGGCGCGATCGCCAACCTGCAGCCGCTGTGGGCCGCGCACGAGCCGCAGATGGACGAGCTGACCATCCCGTTCCTGGGCGGCGACGGCGCCTCTTGGCAGTACCCCTTCGCCGACCTGCGCCGGGCCGGGGCGACCCTCGCCGCCGGCAGCGACTGGCCGGTCAGCAGCCCCGACCCGCTCCAGGGCATCCATGTCGCGGTCAACCGGCGCGGCTACGGCGAGGAGGACGAGGTGCCGGTGTTCCTGCCGGAGCAGCGGCTCGACCTGGCCACCGCGCTGGCCGCGTACACGGCGGGATCGGCCCATGTGAACCACCACGACGAGACCGGCACCATCCGCGTCGGCGCCCTCGCCGACCTGGCCGTCCTCGACCGCGACCCCTTCGCGGGACCGGCCGAGGAGATCGGCGCGACCGGCGTCGCCCGGACGTATGTGGGCGGCGAGCGGGTCTGGGCGGCGCCGGGGGAGTGACGGCTCCGCTTTGGGCTCAGTCCGGGAGGCCGCGTTCCGCCGCCCGGACCGCGATCGTCCAGCCCAGCGCCAGCAGGGCCACCGCGCCCAGCAGCGGCAGCGCCGGGAAGCTGGTCGCGGCGTCGGCGGAGTCGGAGGTGAAGGCGTCCCTGATGGCGGCGTTGACCGGGGAGCCCGGGGCGACCAGCAGCACCAGCGACGCCGTGACCAGACTGAGCACCGCCGTGGCGGGCCGGTTCAGCAGCGGCGGCGAGCAGAGCGCGCCCAGCGCGGTGCCCGCGAGCAGGCCGATCAGGACGGCGGTGCTGCCGTCGCGGGCGATCGTGGCGAGCGGGGGGTGGACCACGCCCGGCGGCGGGCTGCTGAGCGCCCACTCGAACACCCCGGCGACCACGGCCAGCACCGCGCCGCAGATCAGCGCCGCGCAGAGGGCGGCCAGATGCGCCCGGCGGGGGCCGCTGGCCGCGGCCACGCAGGCCCTGGCCGGGCCCGGCTCGCCGGTGAGGACGGTACGGGTGAGCCAGCCGACGCTGGGGACCAGCATCCCGGCGCACCAGCCGAGCGAGTCGCCGTACTGCTGGCCGCCGAACTGCCCGGCGACGATCAGCACCCCGAACAGCAGCACCGGCGGCAGCCAGCGCTGCGAGCGCAGCAGCAGGGCCAGCTGATAGCGGATCAGATCGCTCATCGGGCGGCCTCCGCCCGGACGTTCTCGATCCGGGCCCGGGGGTCGTCCCTGAGCTCCCGCAGCAGTTCCTCGCTGTCGGTGCTGAGGGTGATCCGCACGGTGGTGCTCGGCGCCGCCGCGTCGGTGACCGCCACCCCGCCGTCGCCGACCTGCCAGCGCAGCGCCGGTCTGGTCGCCAGCCTGGTCGGGTCGTGGTCCACGAACAGCACGGTGCAGCCCTGCTCAAGCCGCTCGTCGACGGCGGCGTCCAGCTCGGCCCTGGCGTCCTGGTCCAGGCCGGTCCAGGCCTCGTCCAGGACCAGCAGCTCAGGCTCGCCGAGCAGGGCCTGGGCCACCGCGACCTTCTGGCAGGTGCCCTTGGACAGCTCGGCCAGCGGGGTCCGGGCGAAGGCCGCCGCGCCAAAGCGTTCGAGCAGCTGCCCGGCCCGGCGGGCGGACTCCGCGCCGCGCAGCCCGTGGATCCGGCCCAGGTGGCACAGGTAGTCGTGCGCGGTGAAGGGGAGCGCGGCGGGAAAGCGCTCCGGCACGTACGCTCGGTGTGCGGGCCGGTCCCGCACGCTGCCCCGGGTGGGCGCGCAGACTCCGGCGACCAGCCGCAGCAGCGTGGACTTCCCACCACCGTTGCCGCCCTGAGCGCGGATCAGCCGCCCGGCCGGGACGTCCAGGCTGACTCCGCGCAGCACCCAGGGGTCGTGGAGGCCGTAGCGCATGGCGATGCCGTCGAGTCGCATGCGGCCCAGGATAGAAGTGGGCCTCCCGCCTCAGCGGGGCAAACGGGGGATCTCGATCGCCGGGCAGTGGTCCATCACCATGGCGAGCCCGGCCGCGCGGGTGCGGTCGTAGGCGGCCTCGTCGATCACGCCCAGCTGGAACCACACCGCCTTGGCGCCCGCCGCGACCGCCTGGTCGGCGACCTCCCCGGCCAGCTCGCTGCGGACGAACACGTCCACCACGTCGACCGGGAAGGGGATGTCGGCGAGGCTGGCGTAGCCCTGCTCGCCGTGCACGGTCTCGGCCTTGGGGTGCACCGGCACCACCCGCTTGCCGAAGCGCTGCAGCACCTGGGCCACGCCGTAGGCGGCGCGGGCGGAGTTGTTGGACAGCCCCACCACCGCCCAGGTCGGGCCGGTCCCGGTCAGGATCTCGCGGACGGTGGCGTCGTCGCCGTAGTCGCTCATCTGCACGCTCCCTCAGTCACCAGCGACAACCCGACGGGCACCGGCCGGCATTCCCTCGGTGGGCGTCTCCCCTGCGGAGCGTCAGCTGGGGCGTCCCAGGGCCCGGTAGGTCCACCCCGCGTCGAGCCACCGCTGCCGGTCGAGGACATTGCGGCCGTCCAGGATGCTGCGCTCGGCCACGACCTTGCCGAGGACCTCGGGGTCCATCTCCCGGAACTCCTGCCACTCCGTCAGGTGCAGCACCACATGGGCGTCGGTGACGGCGTCCAGCACCGAGTCTGCGAAGGACAGCGAGGGGAACAGCTTGCGCGCGTTGTCCATGGCCTTGGGGTCGTAGACGGTGACCTGGGCGCCCTGGAGCTGGATCTGCCCGGCCACGTTCAGCGCCGGCGAGTCCCTGACGTCGTCCGAGTTGGGCTTGAAGGCCGCGCCGAGGACGGCGACCCGGCGGCCGAGGAATCCGCCGCCGCACTGCTCGCGGGCCAGCTCCACCATCCGGCTGCGGCGCCGCATATTGATGCTGTCGACCTCGCGGAGGAAGGTCAGCGCCTGGTCGGCGCCCAACTCCCCGGCGCGGGCCATGAAGGCCCGGATGTCCTTGGGCAGGCAGCCGCCGCCGAAGCCGAGCCCGGCGTTGAGGAACTTGCCGCCGATCCGCTCGTCGAAGGCCAGCGCGGCCGACAGCTGCACCACGTCCGCGCCGGAGGCCTCGCAGACCTCGGCCATGGCGTTGATGAAGGAGATCTTGGTGGCCAGGAAGGAGTTCGCCGCGGTCTTCACCAGCTCGGCGGTCGGGAAGTCGGTGACCACGAAGGGGGTGCCCCGGTCGATCAGCGGCGCGTACACGGCGCGCAGGGTCGCCTCGGCCTCGGCGCTGCGGACGCCGACCACCAGCCGGTCCGGGTGCAGGGTGTCGTCGACGGCGTAGCCCTCGCGCAGGAACTCCGGGTTCCAGGCGACCTCGGCGGCGGCCCCGACCGGCGCGGCCGCGGCCAGCCGCTCGGCCAGTCGCTCGGCGCTGCCGACCGGGACGGTGGACTTGCCGACCACCAGGGTGGGCCGCTGCAGGTGCGGGGCGAGCAGGTCGAACGCCGACTCGACGTAGGACATGTCACAGGCGAACTCGCCGCGCCGCTGCGGGGTGTTGGTACAGATGAAGTGGACGTCGCCGAACGCGCCGACCTCCTCCCAGGAGGTGGTGAAGCGCAGCCGCCCGGTGGAGCCCTCGACCCCGGCCACGTGCTTGCGCAGCAGGTCCTCCAGGCCGGGCTCGTACATCGGGACCCGGCCGGACGCGAGGGTGGCGACCCGTTCCGGGAGGATGTCGAGGCCGAGCACCTCGAAGCCGAGCTCTGCCATGCAGGCGGCATGGGTGGTACCCAGGTAGCCGGTGCCGATGACGGTGATCTTCACGGCTCTTGGTCCTTCCGCCGGGCGGGTGTGAAGGGGTCGGGCCTGGAGATCCTACCCAGTGGCGGAGCAGGCTGTTGCGCACGTCACGACCGACCCATCCGGGTGCAAGGCCTAGAATCAGCACAGGGCCAGATGTTACTTAACGGTAGATAACTTGGGGTGAGACGCATGGCGTCCAAAGGCGCGGCAGACTTCGACCTGTTCCGGATCTCCGAGGAGCACGAGATGCTCCGTGACGCGGTGCGTTCGCTGGCCGAGGCCAAGATCGCGCCGTTCGCTGCCGAGGTGGACGAGCAGGCCCGCTTCCCGCAGGAGGCGCTGGATGCGCTGACCAGCAGTGACCTGCACGCGGTGCACGTGCCCGAGGATTACGGCGGGGCCGGTGCGGACGCGCTGGCGACGGTGATCGTGATCGAGGAGGTGGCCCGGGTCTGCGCGTCCTCCTCGCTGATCCCGGCCGTCAACAAGCTCGGCTCGCTGCCGGTGATCCTGTCCGGCGACGAGGCGCTGAAGCAGAAGTACCTGACCCCGCTGGCAGCCGGGGAGGGCATGTTCTCCTACTGCCTGTCCGAGCCGGACGCCGGCTCGGACGCGGCCGGGATGAAGACCCGCGCGGTGCGCGAGGGCGACTTCTGGGTGCTGAACGGCGTCAAGCGCTGGATCACCAACGCGGGGGTGTCCGAGTTCTACACGGTGATGGCGGTCACCGACCCGGACAAGCGCAGCAAGGGCATCTCGGCGTTCGTGGTCGAGAAGGGCGACGAGGGGGTGTCCTTCGGTGCGCCGGAGCGCAAGCTGGGCATCAAGGGCTCGCCGACCCGTGAGGTCTACCTGGACAACGTCCGGATCCCGGCTGACCGGATCATCGGGGCGGAGGGGACCGGTTTCGCGACCGCGATGCAGACCCTGGACCACACCCGGATCACCATCGCGGCGCAGGCGCTGGGGATCGCGCAGGGGGCGTTGGACTATGCGGCGGGGTATGTGAAGGAGCGCAAGCAGTTCGGCAAGGCGATCGCGGAGTTCCAGGGGATCCAGTTCATGCTCGCCGACATGGCGATGAAGCTGGAGGCCGCCCGCCAGCTCACCTACGCCGCCGCCGCCCGCTCCCAGCGGGGGGACAGTGACCTGACCTTCTTCGGCGCCGCGGCCAAGTGCTTCGCCTCCGACGCCGCGATGGAGATCACCACCGACGCCGTGCAGCTCCTGGGCGGTTACGGCTACACCCGTGACTACCCGCTGGAGCGGATGATGCGCGACGCCAAGATCACCCAGATCTACGAGGGCACCAACCAGGTCCAGCGGATCGTCATGGCCCGCAACCTGCCATAGGTTCCATTGCCCAAAGCCAAGAGGCACCCCACGGGGTGCCTCTTGGCTTTCCCGGACGTCTTCCGGCCTGCGGAGTCCAGCGTGCTGAGGATGTCGTACGCAACAACGCCCACGACGGGCACCACCACGCCTGGGACATCGAGCGCATCCTGCGGGACGCGCAGGAGGGGTGACCTGAGGCTACGGCTCCGGCTCGGGCTGGTCCGGATCCTGGCTCGGGGGAGCAGCCGGGTCCGGCGGACCGTCCGGGTCGGGGGCGGGCTCCGGGTCCGGGGCGGGCTCCGGGTCGGGGGCGGGCTCCGGGTCCGGGACGGCCTCCGGGTCCGGGGGCAGCGGGGGTGGGCCGGTGGTGGGGCGGATGTGGCCGTACTTCAGGACGCGGCCGATGAGCGGTCCCAGGAGGAAGGCGACCGCGACCCACACCACGGTGACCACCAGCACGGTACGCACGACATCCCTGGGAATCCATCGGTGACGGGACGCGCACGCGCTGTGACGACCCGGCTCCATCATCCCGCCCGCATATGCGGCTGCGTCAACTCTCCCGGCGGGCACGAATGGGGCGGGCGAAGCGAAACGGGTGGTACGCCCCCCGGCTCGCGCCCCCTCAGCCGCACGCCCCCGCCGGAGCCGGCCGGCCGACCGCGGCCTCAGGCCTCAGGCCTCAGGCCTCCCGCGCCAGCGCCAGCAGTTCCGCCGCCGCCTCCACGTCCGGCGTGAGGTCGCGGTCGGCGTTGCCGGGGCTGAGGACCGCGCCGGCCTCCTGCTGGAAGCGCCCCAGCGGGCTCGACGGGTCGAGGATCACGCCGTGCATCCGCAGCGCCCGCACCGCGGCGACCAGCTCGCAGCCGAGCACCAGCCGCAGGATGCCCACGCTCTCCAGCAGGTGCCTGGCCCCGGTCGCGGCGAAGCTCGCGTGCTCCTCCACCCCCCGGGACAGCACCGCGTGGCCGAGGGTGACCGGCTGCGCCAGGGCCCGCAGCTCGGCCAGCGCGGACTGGGCCGCGTACTCGGTGATCATGATGCCGCTGCTGCCCTCCTCGTCCTGGGCCAGGAACGGCGGCAGTCCGGTGAACACCGGGGAGACCAGCACCCCGACCCGCGCCGTGGACAGCTGCGCGGTGCCGAGCAGGGCCAGGCGCAGCTGGTCCATGGCCAGCGCCAACGAGGCCTGGTGGAAGCCGCCGTGGTGGTGGTACTCGGCGGGCTCCAGCGACAGCAGCGGGTTCTCGGCGGAGCAGTTGAGCTCGATCGCCAGGACCTGCTCCAGCGCGTCCGCCGCGTCCAGCGCCGCGCCGTGCACCTGCGGCAGGCAGCGGAAGCCGAACGGGTCCTGGACTAGGACCGGCTCCCAGGGCACCGGGTCGAGCAGCTCCCGCATCCGGGCCGCGACCCGGGTCGCCCCGGAGTGCGGGCGCAGCGCGTGCACCACCGAACCGTAGGGCTCGGTGGAGCCCTGGACCACGGTCAGCGACAGCGCCGCGATCAGTGGGACGGTGTCCATCAGTGTGCTCAACTCATGCTGCGCTAGCGCCGCCTGACCTATCGTCAGCGCGCTGCTCGACATCAGCGGCAGTGCGTCCCAGCGGTCCAGCGGCAGCGGTTCCGGGGCGGGGCCCTCGCCGGTGCCCTCGCGCCAGGGCTGTTCCCCGGCCAGGGCGAGGCCCAGTTCGGCCAGCGCGGACAGGTCGCCGGTGCCGATCGAGCCGTAGCCGTGGACGGTGGGGACGTGCCCGCTGCGGAGCGCCTCGGCGATCCGGTCGGCGACCGTGGCGCTGATCGCGGAACCGGCCCTGAGCAGCTGGTTCAGCCGTACCGCGAGCATCGCCCTGGTCTGCTCGACCGGGACCAGCGGGCCGATCCCGCCGCTGTGGCTGCGCAGCAGCCGGATGCCGTGGTCGTCGGCGGCCCGGTCGGTGACCTCGGTGGTGCGGTTGGCTCCGACGCCGGTGGTGAGGCCGTACACGCGCTGGCGGGTGACCACCTCCTCGGCGACGACCCGGGCCTTCAGCATCCGGTCCCGGGCGGCCGGATCGACCTCGGGGCTGGCGCTGCGGCGGGCGAGGGCGGCGACGTCCCCGGGGGTGAGCGAGGCGCCGTCCAGGGTCAGGGTGCGCGGAGTCACGGGTGCGGACCGCCTTCCGGGGGCGAGGAGTGCTTCGTCCCGGGGGCCAATCACTGCCCTCCGGCAGCATGAAGGTAACCCACTGTGAAAGCGCGTGGTGAAAGGAGGGGTGCCGCCGGCTCCGGGCCGGCGGCACCCCTCCGTGGACAGGTCGGCAGTGGGTCAGGCAACGATCTCCGGACGAAGCGGGACAAGCGCCGCGGCGATCTCGCCGATGGTCTCCTCCGGGACGCCGAGCGAGGCCAGGGTCGCGGCCAGATGGCCGACCACCTGGTCGAAGTTCTTCTCGCTGATGCCCCGCCCGGCGTGGGCCTCGGCCATCGAACGGCCGCTGTAGCCGTCCGGGCCGCCGAGCGCGGTGCTGATGAAGGCCCGCTGGTGGGCCTTGAGCTGGGGGATGCTGGTCTCGGTGAAGAACCCGGCGAGCTCGGGGTCGGCGAGGACCCGCTGATAGAAGTCGTCCACGGCTGCGGTGACCGCGGGTGCCCCGCCGATGGCGTCATAGATCGTCATGGCAAGTGAGTATGGCTATCACTCAAGTGTGCGAATAGAGATGACAGTTGACCGCTTGTGAATGTTCAGTGGGAGGCGCCGCCGAGGTTGAGGGCGACCACCCCGCCGATGATCATCGCGATCCCGGCCAGCTTCCAGGCGTTGACGCTCTCGCCGAGGAAGCTGAAGCCGATCGCGGCGATCACCGCCGTGCCCACGCCGGACCAGATCGCGTACGCCGTGCTCACCGGGATGTGCTTCAGCGCCTGCGCCAGGAAGACGAAGGAGAGCCCGTACCCGGCGACCACCACCAGGCTGGGCAGCAGCCGGGTGAAGCCCTCGGAGTACTTGAGCGAGACGGTGGCGCAGATCTCGCTGGCGATGGCGACGGCGAGGAACAGGTAGGGCATGTGCGGACGTGCCTTCGGGTCGGGTGGTGCGGTCGGGCCAGGGGTCAGGCCCAAGGACAAACCAGAGGTCAGGCCCGGACTTCCCCGGGCTGGACCAGGCTACGCAGGAGCGCGAGGTCCACGTCCAGCAGGCTGCCGACCACCGTCCGTCCGTGCGCCGCCGCGACCGGGGCGGCGGAGGGGACGGCGAGCACGGCGCAGCCGGCCGCCTCGGCGGAGGCGACCCCGGTCGGGGTGTCCTCCACGGCGACGCAGCAGGCCGGGTCCACACCCAGGGCCTCGGCCGCGGCGAGGTAGGGATCGGGCGCGGGCTTGGTCCGCGGGGTCTCCCCGGCGGCGAAGGACACCGCGAAGCGCCGGCTGCCGAGGGTGGCCAGCACGATGTCCACGACGTGCCGGGGCGAGGCGGAGACCAGGGCGATGGTGACGCCCCCGGCGGTGAGCTCGTCCAGCAGCGCCAGCGCGCCGGGCAGCGGTTCCACCCGGGCCTGCACCAGGCCGGCGAAGCGCCGCTCCAGCGCGTCGGCGAGCCGGGACAGCGCCGGGGTCGCACCCTCCACCGGCGCCGCGAGCAGCCGCCCGTGCAGGTGGACGGCGGTGTCCTGGACCGCGCGGCCGAGGATGTACGGCTGGTCGTCCGGGCCGAGCGGCAGGCCGAGCAGCGCGGCCTCGGCCGCGACCGCCTGCTGCCACAGGCCCTCGGTGTCGACCAGGGTGCCGTCCATGTCGAAGAGGACGGCCTGGAGTCGGGTGAGCTGGTTCGGAAGGGTCACGGGCGGCTGGCCACCAGTACCGGGCGCTCGGACAGGTCCACGGTCACACCGGTGCCCGCGGGGAGCGCGGCGGCGTCGTGGGTGGACAGGTCGACCTTGATCTCCCGACCGTCCGTCAGCTGCACGGCGAGCCGGGTGACCGAGCCGAGGAAGGTGCTGCCGACCACCACCGCGCCACCCCCGCCCTGTGCGGTGAGCTGCACGTTCTCCGGCCTGACCAGCACCTCGACGTCCTGGTTCGGGCCGGTCCTGGCCCCGTCCACGGGCAGTCTGCGGCCCAGTACCTCGACCGTTCCGGTGTCGTCGCCGATCCGTCCGGGGATCCGGTTCATGGTGCCGACGAACTCGGCGACGAAGGCGGTGGACGGGCGGGCGTACAACTCGGCCGGGGTGGCGCACTGCTCCAGCCGCCCCGCGTGCATCACCGCGACGCGGTCGGCCATCGACAGCGCCTCCTCCTGGTCGTGGGTCACGAAGAGGGTGGTGATGCCCAGCTCCTTCTGCAGTCGGCCGATCTCCTCCCGGAGGTTCAGCCGCACCTTGGCGTCCAGCGCCGACAGCGGCTCGTCCAGCAGCAGCACCCGCGGGCGCAGGGCCAGCGCCCGGGCCAGCGCGATCCGCTGCTGCTGGCCGCCGGACAGCTGGTGCGGGTAGCGGTCGCCGTACTGGGGCAGGCCGACCAGCTCCAGCAGTTCGTCCGCGCGCCGGCGCCGCTCCGCCGTCGGGGTCTTCCGCATCCGCAGCCCGAAGGCGACGTTGTCCCGGGCGTTGAGGTGCGGGAACAGGCTGTAGGACTGGAACACCATGCCGGCGTCGCGGCGGTGCGCCGGGATGCCGGTGATGTCGGCGCCGTCGACCAGCACCGCGCCCGAGTCGGGGCGCTCGAAGCCGGCGACCATGCGCAGCGCCGTGGTCTTGCCGCAGCCGGACGGGCCGAGCAGGGCGAGCAGTTCGCCGGGCTGCACGGTGAGGTCCAGGCCGTCCAGCGCGGTGGTCGCGCCGTAGCTGCGGCGCAGCCCGCGGAACTCGACGGTGGCACTGCTGTCGGCCGCCAGCACCGACGCGGCCGTGGCGGGACCGGCAGAGCCGGCAGCAGCGGCAGAGGCAGCGGACGTGGTGGCGGCGCCGGGGGCCGTTTCGGTCATCGGGGGCTCCCTAGGGGGTAGTGGGGGTCGAGGCGCCGCGGCGGCTGCCGCCCGCGGACAGGAGGAGCAGCAGCAGCCAGGTGAGCAGCAGGCTGACGATGGAGACGGCCACGGTGACATCGCCCTGGCCGGACGCGTTGCCGTTGACGATCCAGACCGAGAACGGCACGAAGCCGAGGATCGAGGAGACCGTGAACTCGCCCAGCACCAGCGCCAAAGTGAGGAACGCGGTGTTCAGCAGCGCGCCGCGGAGGTTGGGCAGGATCACCGTGACGATGGCGCGGGCCCGGCTCGCGCCGTTGTTCTGGGCCGCTTCGAGCAGGGTGCGGACGTCCAGCGCCCGCATCCCGGCGTCCAGGGTGCGGTAGGCCAGCGGGAGCGCCATCACCACATAGGCGAGCAGCAGGATCACCGGGAAGTCCGGGTTCTGGATGTCGACCAGCAGCTGGAACATGGTGCTGCCCTGGGTCAGGTGGTTGCTGCCCCAGCTGAGCACGCTGGTGATGCCGGCCGTGAAGGCGATGGCCGGGACCACCAGCGGCAGGGTGCAGGTCAGTTCGACCACGGTGCGCAGCCGCGGGCTGCCCAGCCGGACCGCCACCACGGCCGGGATCAGCAGCAGGTAGACCACGACGATGGTGGCCGCGGCCAGCTCCAGCGAGAGCTGCAGGGCCGGCCAGAGGCCGGTGACGCTGAAGATCTCCCGGTACGCGTGCAGGGTGAACCCGTGCACCGGGTCGTCCACGGTGAAGAGGAACGAGGCCAGGATCGGCACGACGAAGTAGACGCCGCAGAACAGCAGCACGGCCGCCCGGCCGAAGCGCGGGCGGTTCCTCAGGTTCGTGCTCAGACCAGCCATCGGGCGCTCCGGCGTTGCAGGGGCAGGTACAGGGCCATCACCAGGGCCGCGATGACCACCATGTCCAGGCTCATCGCCAGCGCGACGTTGCCGGCGTCGGCGGAGACATTGCCGTTGAGGGCGTTGGCGATCTGCAGGGTGATCAGCGGGACGGACGCGCCGACCATCGCCGCCGCGGTGGCGTACGCGGCGAAGGCGGTGCCGAAGAGCAGCACGAAACCGCCCAGCAGCGAGGGCGCCAGCACCGGCAGCCCGACGTAGCGCCAGTACTTCCACAGCGTCGCGCCGTTGTTCTGGGCCGCCTCGCGCCACTGCCGGCGCAGCCCGTCCAGCGAGGGGAGCACGCTGAGCACCATCAGCGGGATCAGGAAGTACAGATAGACCAGGTTGAGGCCCCAGAAGGTGTAGAGGCTCCAGCCCGCTCCCTTCAGATGCAGCCGGGTGGTCAGCACCCCGGCGTTGCCCAGGGTGGCGATGAACGCGAACGCCAGCGGCACGCCGCCGAAGTTGGCGAGCACCCCGGAGGCGCTGAGCACGGCGTGCCGCAGCGCCTGGAACCGGGAGGTGGCGACGGCCTGGGCGAGCAGCAGGCCGACCACGGTGGCGATCAGCGCGGACACCGCGGACAGCTTGACGCTGCCGAGCAGGGCGGTCAGATAGCCGCCCTGGAGCGAGGCAGTGAGATTGCCCGAGGTGTAGGTGCTGGGGGTGCCGGGGGTGTTGGTGGTGAACGCGCCGTAGGCCATCGCGACGGCCGGCACGCCGAATCCCACGGCGACGAAGAGGAGCAGCGGGGCGACGGCGAGGCGCCCGGCCGCCGCCCGGCGCAGCGAACTGCGCAGGCGGCGGCGGGGACGGTCGTCCTCGGTCGCGCTGGGGGCAACCAGGTCGGCGGTACTCACCCGGCGATGGCCTTGGTCCAGCCGGAGGCCAGCAGCGCCTTGGCCTTGGTGATCTGGTCCTGGGTCGGGAAGGTCGGGGTCCCGGTGACGGCCGGCAGCTTGGCGGCGGCGGCGGTGTCCAGGGTGCCCGCGGTCTTCAGCGCGTCCATCTCGACCGGGCGGGCGAAGCCGCCGAGGAAGAGGTTCTGGCCCTCGGCGCTGTAGAGGTACTCCTCCCACAGCCGGGCGGCGGCCGGGTGCGGCGCCCCCTTGTTGATGGCCTGGTTGTAGTAGTTGGCGTAGACGCCGTCGGTCGGGACGTTGACCTGCCAGTTGATGCCCTTGGACTTGAACTCGGCGGCGTAGCCGGCGTTGAGGTAGTCCCAGTCGATGGTGATCGGGGTCTCGCCCGACTCGACCGTGCTCTGCTTGGCCTGCACCGGGTTGAAGTTGCCGGCCTTCTTGAGCTTGGTGAAGAAGTCCAGGCCGGGCTGGATGTTGTCGAAGCTGCCGCCGTTGGCGAGGGCCGCCGCGTAGACGCCGGCGAAGGCCGCGCCGGCCTGGGTCGGGTCGCCGTTGAGCGCCACCATGCCCTTGTACTCCGGCTTGAGCAGGTCGGCGAAGGTCTTCGGGCAGTCCTTGACCTTGCTCTCGTTGCAGCCGATGGAGATGTAGCCGCCGTAGTCGAAGGCCCAGGCGCCGTCGGTGGCGGCCTGGCCGGCCGGGATCGAGGAGAAGGCGGCGACCTTGTACGGGGCGAACAGGCCCTGCTGGGCGCCGCTGAGCGCGAAGGCGCCGCCGAGGTCCAGCACGTCGGGGGCGCGGCTCTGGCCCTTGCGGGTGGTGACCGCGTTGATCTCGTCCTGGCTGGAGCCCTCGGGGTTCTCGTCGTTGACCTTGATGCCGTACTTCTTGGTGAAGCCGTCGATGATCGCGCCGTAGTTGGCCCAGTCGCGGGGGAGGGTGATCGCGTTCAGCGTGCCCTCCTTCTTCGCCGCCGCGACCAGCGCGTCCATGCCGCCGAAGTCGGCGGCGGAGGTCGCGGTGGCGGCGCTCTTGGCACTGCCCGCCCCCGACGCCCCGGCAGCGGGCTTGGTGGAGCTGGAGGAACCACAGGCGCTCAGCGTGAGTGCGGCGGCCACCAAACAACCGGTGACGGCGGCGGACCGGGCAAGGGAGGGAGTCACGGTGTCTCCTGACGAGGCGTCTTTGGGAGGGGACTTGTTTGGACAAGCTGGTGACAGTACGCCCGAGCATGGTGAAGGGAGGGTGAACGGCGCACGTCCGGTCGCGCTCTTTTACCTGTCGGTATTCTGCTTGCTGGGCTGGGATTTCACACCCGCACCAGGTAACGGTACGATCACGCAGCTGATCGTGATGTGAGCTGCTGTGGCAGCACCCCGGGTTGTGCTGTGCACAGCCCATCCCGCCCGACATGGAGGTTCACGCTGTGTCCGCACGCCATGAGGAGATCGCCGACGCGCTGCGCCGGGCGATAGACCGCGGCGAGTACCCGGTCGGCGGCACGCTTCCCACCGAGAGCGATCTCGCCGCCCGGTACGAGGTCTCCCGGGGGACGGTCCGTCAGGCCGTGGCCGCGCTCACCTCCGAGGGCCGGATCGGCTCCCGGCAGGGCGCCCGCCGGGTGGTCCTCGGCAACCGGCGCAGCCAGAGCTTCGCCGAGCTGCGCAGCTTCGCCCAGTGGGCCGGCGCCATGGGCCGCACCGCCAGCGGCCTGGTGGTCGAGCAGTTCCGCCGCCCGGCCACCGCCGAGGACGCCGAGCGGCTGCTGATCGAGCCAGGCGCCCAGGTGCTGCAGGTGCTCCGGGTGCGCGGCCTGGACGGGGAACAGGTGCTGGTGGAGCGCAATGTCTATCCGCCGTGGGTGGCCGAGGCGGTCGAGCGGCTGTCGCCGGAGTGCGAGTCCGTGGTCCAGGCCCTCTACGACGACATCGGGATCATCTTCGCCTACGGCGAGCACACCATCGACGCCGTGGCGGCGGGCACCCAGGACGCCGAGCTGCTCGGCATCCGCCGCGGCGGCCCGCTGCTGCGGATCCGGCGCACCACCACCACCCACGCCGGACGGCCGATCGAGTGGTCCGACGACCGCTACCGCTCGGGCTCGGTCAGCTTCGCGGTGGCCAACTCCATCGGCTCCAACCCGCTGGCGCGGCATGTGGAGTGACGGAGCGTCAAAAAGTGTCAGCCGCTGCCGGTGGTGCCGGACGGGTTGACCGCGGCGGTCACCGGGCGGTCGTTCTGGATCTCCGCGAACAGGGCGGCCGAGCCGCTCTCCGACCACAGCACCGCCGAAGCCCCGCTCGGGGTGGTGTAGTCCTGCGTCGCCAGCGGCACCGTCACCGTCTTTCCCTTCGATCCGCTGACCCCGTGCATCTGCCGGCCGAACTGCCCCAGCGTCCACAGGCCGGTGTCCCGGTCCACGGTCAGCGACTGGAAGCAGGCGTTGAGGAAGGGGTAGAGCGTGAACGGGTTCAGCCAGGTGCCGGGCTGCACCACCTGCTTCGCCATCGACTGCAGGAACTGCTGCTGGTTCTGGATCCGGCTCAGGTCGGAGTCCGGCAGCGAGTAGCGGGTGCGCAGCAGCTGCAGTGACTCGGTGCCGTTCAGGGTCTGGCAGCCGGCCTTGAGGTCCGCGCCCGACTTGGCGTCCTGCACCGGCTCGGCCAGGCAGATCGGCACCCCGCCGAGCGCGTCGACGATGTTCACCACCCCGGTGAAGCCGACCTCGGTGTAGTGGTCCAGGTGGATGCCGGTGTCCTGCTCCACCGTCCGCACCAGCAGCGGCGCGCCGCCGAGGGCGAAGGCCGCGTTGATCTTGTCCTTGCCGTGGCCGGGGATGGAGACGTAGGAGTCGCGCGGGATGCTCATCAGCACCGGGCCGTTCGAGCCCTGGTGCAGCACCATGATGGTGTCGGTGTTCAGCCCGCTGTCGGAGCCGACATGGAGGTCCCGCTCCTGCTGGGCGGTCAGCCCGGACCGGCTGTCCGAGCCGACGATCAGCCAGTTGGTGCCGGGCCCGTCGGCCGGCCGGCCGCTGTAGTCGGTGATCGCGGCGACCTTGACCAGTCGGCCGTCCGCCCAGAACCAGGTCCCGGCGACCACCGCGGCCAGCAGCACCAGCAGCAGGGCGGTCAGCAGCAGCAGGAGCTTCCACCAGCGCCGCTTCCGAGGCCTCGGCGCCCCCGGCGCCCCGGCCTGCCGCCCCTGCCGCCCGGCCCGTCCCGGCGGCAGGCGCGGGGACAGCTCGGGCGGCAGCGGCTCCTCGGGGGTCATGCCCCCAGCCTGCCAGCTGACGTCCTGTCAGCTGGTGAAGCTGGGCACCGCCGTGTCGTTCTTGAAGGCGTTGAAGACCTGGGTGGCCTCGCTCATGTTCCACTTCACCGCGTCGCCGGCCGGGGTCGAGTAGTTGGCGTCGGCGATCGGCACGGTGATGGTCTTGCCCTTGCCGCCCTGGACGCCCTTCATGGCGAAGAACATCGAGCCGAGGTCGGTCAGCCCGACGTTGTTGTCCACGGTGAGCAGCGACAGCCCGCTGTCCAGGGTGGGGTAGAGCACGAACGGGTCGAGCAGCGTCCCCGCCGAGGTGGCCTTGTGCGACAGCGCCGCCAGGAACTGCTGCTGGTGCTTCATCCGGGCGATGTCCTGGCTGGCCTCCTGGTGCCGCTCGCGGACGAAGGCGAGCGACTGGGTGCCGTTCAGGTCCTGGCAGCCGGCCTTGAGGTTGGCGCCGGAGGCCTTGTCCACGATCGCCTTGTCCAGGCAGAGGTGGATCCCGCCGAGGTCGTCCACCACGTTCACGAAGCCGGAGAAGCCGATCTCGGCGTAGTGGTCGATGCGCAGACCGGTGTTGAACTCGAGGGTCTTCACCAGCAGCGGGCCGTCGCCGAAGGCATAGGCGGCGTTGATCTTGTTCTTGGACTCCTTGTGCTGGACGCCCTTGCTGTCGGTCCAGGCCGGGATGGTGACATAGGAGTCGCGCGGGATGCTCATCAGCGTGTTCCCGTTGCTGCCGATGTGCAGGATCATCATCGAGTCGGTGCGCGAGCCCGCGGCGTAGCCGGTGTGCAGCGCCTGCTGCTGCGCCTTGGAGAGGCCCTGGCGGCTGTCCGAGCCGATGATCAGCCAGTTGGTGCCCTTGCCGGCCGGCGGCCGGCCGGCGTAGTCGGTCAGCACATTGACGTGGTTCAGCTTGGAGTCGGCCCAGACATAGCTGCCGACGCTGACCACCAGCAGCGTCAGCACCAGCGCGAACAGGGTGAACCTGATCTTGCGCCGCCGGGACCAGCGGGACCCGCCGCCGGTTCCGCCGGTGCCACCCGTCCCGTTTCCGCCGCGGCGCGGTCCGCGGGGGCCGGGGCCGCGCGGGTCCAGCTCGGGCGGCAGGCCGCCGGGGGCGCCGGGGTTCTCCTTGACGGTCGGGTTCAGCCCGTCAGGCCGCCCGTACGACTGCCCGGCCGCCTGCTGCGGCAGCGGCCGGCCCTGCTGGGAGCCCTGCTGCGGGGCCGGGCGCCGGGTCGAGCCGGGGCCGCGCGGGTTCAGCCCGGGCGGCAGCGGCGGCTCGGCCTGGTTGCCCTGGCCCTGGCTCGCCTGATTGGCCTGGTTGTACGCGGAGCTGCGGTAGCCGGGGGTGGACGGCATCTGCGGCAGCCCGCCGTACGCCCCGCCCTGCCCGGAGCCCGAGCCGTAGCCCGATCCCGAGCCCTGTCCCCGGCCGTCCGGCTCGCCCGGCCTGGTCGTACGAGTCTCCCAGCCGCTGATGTCCCGGCCGTTGCCGGCCGACCCCTCGTCCCAACCATCGCGCGTCGTCATGTGACTGAGGATGCCCTGCCGCAGCGGCCGGCAGGGGCCTCAAGCGGTCATTCTGGACACCTGTAGCAGTTTTGATGCACGCCGGTGAACGCTCCGTGTCAGTGGCAGATCACCGAGTCACCCCGCGAGGCGGCGATCGGTGCGGGCGACGGGGCCGCCGAGGCGGTCGGGTGGGCCGGGGTCGAGGGTGCCGCCGATGCCACGACCAGCGGCTTCACCGCGGTGAAGTCCTTGCCGAGCACCACCTGCATGGTGCCGCCCAGGCCGGTGACCGGGACCAGTTGCGCCCCCGGCAGCGCCGCCGCCAGGGTCCGGACCGACTCGTCCCAGCGCGGGTCGTAGCGGATGACGGTGCGGGCCGCGGTGTCCGCGCCGGGCGCGTTCTGGGCGGCGCCGGTGGTGCCGAAGCCGGCCGCGCGCAGCTGGGCGTCGGCCCTGGTGCCCAGGCCGGCCACCCCGGCCCCGTTCAGCACCTGCACCCGGACATGCCCCGGCGGCACGCTCACCGGGCCGGCCGCCGGGGCGCCGGCGGACGCTCCGGCGCCGGCCGGGGCGGTCAGCGGCTGGTCCTGGCGCAGCGCGTTGAACAGTGCGGCCGCCCGGGGCTGGTCCCAGAGCACGGTGGAGCCCCAGCCGGGCACCACATGGTTGAGGTCGGACAGCGGCACCGTGGCGAAGGAGGCCGAGGAGGGCCGCAGGTCCTTCAGCCGGGAGGCCAGCGCCAGCAGGTCCTTGCCGCTGAGCCCCTCGTCCGCCTTCACCGACTTCAGCACGGCCGAGGCGACGCTCTGCAGCCGGACCGGGTTGAGCAGGGTTCCGCTGCTGGTCGCCTGCTGGATGATCTGCGCCACGAACTTCTGCTGCCGCTGCATCCGGCCCAGGTCGGCGGTGGGGTCGACATAGCGGGCCCGGACGTACTTCAGCGCCTCCGCGCCGTCCAGCCTGGTGGTCCCGGCCGGCAGGTCGAGCCCGGACTTGGGGTCGCGCAGCGGCTTGGTGCTGCAGACCGGGACGCCGCCCAGGGCGTCCACGGTGCTGACGAAGCTGAGGAAGTTCAGCTGCAGGTAGTGGTCGATGTGCAGGCCGGTCGCCTGTTCGACGGTCGCCACCGTCAGCGGCGGCCCGCCCATCCCGTAGGCCGCGTTGATCTTTCCCTTCCCGGCCGGGACCTGCTTGCCGGTGGCCGGGTTCAGATGGGCCGGGATGTCGACATAGCTGTCCCTGGGGATGCTGACCACGCTGGCCCGGTCCCCCTGGGCGGAGAGGTGCACCAGCATGATGGTGTCGGTGCAGTGGCAGGACTCGCCGCCGGCGTGCAGCGACTGCAGGACCTGCGGCGGCACGCCCTCCCGCTCGTCGGTGCCGACCAGCAGGAAGTTCAGCGCGGCGTCGTCGGCCGGGCGGTGGTTCAGCCCGCCGAACACGTCCACCCGGCCGATCGAGTCGCCGACCCCGCTGACCACGGCGCGGCCCACCCCGCTGGTGGCCAGCACCGCGACCGAGAGCGTTCCGGCGAGCCAGAGGCCCCGGCGTCGGCGGTGGCGGCTGGTCGGGGCGGTGGGCCGGTCACGGCGGTCGGCAGGCATCCTGTGGATGGTAGGTCCGGGCGGCTCGGCGTCGGCGGAGCCGCTGCGGGGTGTCGCGTTTGTCCCTCCTTCGGGCCCCTCTCGGCCTCCCTGGTCTTGGCTTCAGGGCCTCGATTCAGCGCGGCACAGGCCCCGGCGGTACGGTTGCGGGCATATGAACGCGACCTCCGCCTCCGCCGCCCCCGCCGTCTCGGTGATCATGCCGGTGCTGAACGAGTCCAGGCACCTGCGTGAAGCAGTGCTGCGGATCCTCGAACAGGAGTACCCGGGCGACATCGAGGTGGTGATCGCCCTCGGCCCGTCCGCGGACGACACCGATCTGATCGCCGCCGCGCTGGTGGCGGAGACCGCCGGGACCGCCCGCGAGGTGCGTACCGTGCCCAATCCGACCGGCCGCACCCCGGCCGGGCTGAACGCGGCGATCCGCGGCTCGCGGCACCCGGTGGTGGTCCGGGTCGACGGCCACGGCCTGCTGACGCCCGGTTACATCGCCACCGCGGTCCGGCTGCTGGACCAGAAGGACGCCGCCAACGTCGGCGGCATCATGCACGCCGAGGGCGAGACCGACTGGGAGCGGGCCGTCGCCGCCGCGATGACCGCCAAGATCGGGGTCGGCAACGCCGCCTTCCACACCGGCGGCACCGCGGCCGCCGCGGACACCGTCTACCTGGGCGTGTTCCGGCGCGAGGTGCTGGAGCAGCAGGGCGGCTACAACGAGGAGTTCATCCGGGCCCAGGACTGGGAGCTGAACTACCGGATCCGCCAGGACGGCGGGCTGGTCTGGTTCACCCCCGAGCTGCGGGTGACCTACCGTCCGCGCCCCAGCGTCCGCACCCTGGCCCGGCAGTACCACGACTACGGGCGCTGGCGCCGGGTGGTCACCCGCTACCACCGCGGCTCGGTGAACCTCCGCTACCTGGCCCCGCCGGCCGCCCTGCTGGGAGTCGGCCTGGGCCTGGTCGGCGGCGTGCTGGTGCACCCGGTGCTGTTCGTCGCCCCCGGCGGCTACGCGGCGCTGATCCTGCTCGGCTCGCTGCGCGAGGGCCGGGGCCTCCCGCTCCGGGCCCGGCTGCAGCTCCCGGTGGCCCTGGCCACCATGCACATGGCCTGGGGCTGGGGATTCCTCACCAGCCCCAGGTCGCTGGCCCGCCGGGTGATCGCCAGCACGGCCCCGGCCGTCGGCTCCGTCGGCGACCGGGCCCGCTCCCCGCGCTGAGCCTGGAAAGGGTCGGGGCCGGTCACTCCTTGGCCTGGGGAACCTTGGGCGGGGTGCTGCCGGTCCAGGTGTAGATGGGCTTGCCGTTGGCGTAGTGCGCGGCCGTGTAGACCTGCATGCACGTGGTGGTGTCCGCCCCGTTCTGGAAGTCGGTCCCGGTCGGCAGCCCGGCCTTCGGCTTGGGCGCGGTGCTGTCGAAGTCGGTGCCCTTGGTCCAGTCGGTGCCGACCACCAGGACCAGGTGGCTGGCCGAGGCCGAGGGGCTCAGCGCGGACGCCCTGAGCCCGAGTGCGGCCTGGACGGCCTCGGCCTGCGCCTTGTCGGCGGTGGGGTACGTCAGCTTGGTGGGGCCGGCCGCGACGTAGCTGGTGTCCCGCTGCGCCTTGGTGAAGCCCTGGGACTTGAGGAAGTCCGTGATCTGCTGCCCGCGGCCGTCCACCGTGGCGTTCTGCACCGAGATGGCGACGGCGGCCTTCTGCTCCGGGGTGGCGCTGACCGTCGCCACCGGGCTGGGCGTCGGCGTCGCCGTGGTCGCGGTGGTGTTCTTGTCGAAGGGGACGTCGTTGCGGATCTGCGCGAAGATCTTGTCGGCGGCGGGCTGGGTCAGCAGGATCGGCTGGGCGCCGTTCACGGTGGGGCCGTAGTGCCAGGGGATGGTGACCGTGGTGACCCGCTCGGGCTTGACCGCGTTGAACTGGCTGGCCAGGCTCAGCATCCCGGTGATGCCGGAGTGCTTCAGCGGGAGGTCGACCTGCAGGGCCTTGGTCGCGGTGGTGGCGAGCTTGTTCATCTCGGGGATGTTGGTGAGCGTGCCCAGGCTCTTCATCTGACGGATCATCGAGTTGAGGTAGAGGTGCTGGGCGTGGGTGCGGCCGATGTCGGTGCCGTCCTCCCAGGCGTGGCGGGTGCGCAGCCACTCCAGCGCCTGCACGCCGGTGATCTTGCGGGTGCCCGCCGGGAAGACCAGGCCGGAGCCCTCCTCGTGCCGCACGCCCTGCGCGTCGGTGTAGACCTTGTAGTCGACCACGTTCTGCTTGGCGCAGACCTGGACGCCGCCGATGGCGTCGGCCATGTCCACGACGCCCTTGAAGTCCACCATGATGTAGTGGTCGATGCTGATGCCGGTGAGCTTCTGCCAGGTGTCCACGACGCAGCCGGGCCCGCCGTAGTTGAGGCTGGCGTTGATGAGCGTGTGCCGACCCTTGGGCGAGCCCTTGCAGTCGGCCAGGTCGACCACGGTGTCCCGGGGGATGCTGGTGATGGAGGCGTTGCTGCGGTCGGCCGAGAGGTGGACCAGCATCTCCACGTCCGCGCGGGCCAGGCCGCCGGCGGTGCTGCAGGCGCCGCCCAGGGCGCAGTCGGCGGCGGAGTCGCGGCCGTCCGAGCCGATGATCAGGATGTTGAGCGGGGTCTGGCCCTGCGCATTGGGCGTGGGCTTCGCCACGTTCGCCTTGGGGTCGATGCCCGAGTGCAGGTCACCGCCGCGGATATTGTCGTCGAGGTTCTTGATGTAGAGATAACCGCCGCCAGCGACGGCCACGAGCACCACGCCCATCGTGATGGACGTGTACTTGAGTATTCGTTTGCCGTGCGAGCCCTTTTTGCGCCGACTGGATTTGCCCGCTTTGCGTGCGGCGGCGCGCCCCCGGGTCGGGGCAGGGCTCCCGGTCTCATACGTCATATGGACAAACACCCCAAGATCAGCTCAGTGGCTGCCGTCTCCCCGGCGGCAGCATGAGCGGACTATATCTTTCCGAGATTCGGGGTTCATCTGGCGTTCTTGTGGTGAATGGCTTGGGAATCGGCATACCGATGGCGCGCGAACTGTTAAAAAAAGGACAGTTCCGGCGCTTTTCGTCACGGTGCGCGCACGGGATTGTGCTTTCCGTGGCTACCAGCCGTAGACCGGATTCACCTTGGCGCAGGCGCTCTCATTGCCGTTCTGTTGCTTCGCGGACGTAGGAACTGCCCCCGCCGCCGGGGTGACCACGGTGGGGTAGACGCTCCCGCTCGGCCAGTCGGTTCCCACCACGAGGGTCGGAAGAGTCACACTCCTGGACGGCCGCAGCGCCGCCTTCGGCAGGTGCAGCACGGCGGCCACCGCCTGGGCGGCGGCCCGCGCCGACGCGGGGTAGGAGAGCGTGGTGTCGCTCTGGTGGGCCGGCGCGTTCAGGCCGTTCCCGGTACGGGTGAAGCCCAGCGTGCGCAGCGCGTAGGTGAGCGACGCGGCCCGTCCTGGGATGCCGCTGCCGTTCTGGACGGTCAGCTTCACCTTGGCCGGCGCCACGGTGGCGACCGGCGCGGGCCGCGCGCTCGGCACGGCCGCGGCGGCGGTGAGCGGTCGGCCGTGCGCGTCCAGCGAGATGTCGCCGCGGACCATCGAGAACAACTGCTGGGCGTCCCCCGGCAGCGGGATCACCCAGGCCTTGGGGTTCTGCGGATCCGCCGCGTACGGCATGGTCACCGTGGTCAGCCGGTCCGGCTGGAGGTCCTTCAGCTGGTCCGCGAGGCCGGCCAGCTTGCCCACGCTGTCCAGGCCGTCGTCCACGGTCAGCGCCCTGGTCGCGGCGTCCGCCAGGGAGAGGATCTTGCCGGGGTCGGCCAGCGTCCCGGCCGAGCGGAGCCGGCGCAGCATCGCGGTCAGGTACATGTGCTGGGTCTGGGTGCGGTAGAGGTCGCTGCCGTCGCCGAAGCCGTGCCTGGTGCGCAGCCACTCCAGCGCCTGGACGCCCTTGATCACATGGTGGCCCTTGCTCAGCCGCAGATGGGAGTAGGGGTCGGCGACGTTCCCCGTGGTGCAGACCGGCACCCCGCCGATGGCGTCCGCCATGCTCACCACGCCGCCGAAGTCGACCATCATGTAGTGGTCGATGTGAATGCCGGTCAGCTGGTGCCAGGTGTAGACGGTGCAGCCGGGGCCGCCGTGCGACAGGCTGTCGGTGATCTGCTCGTGCGGCGACTCCGGGTACACCTTCCCGGTTTTGGGGTCGGTGCACTGCGGGATGTCGACCATGGTGTCGCGGGGGATGCTCAGCAGCGAGGCGTTGCTGCGGTCCGCCGAGACGTGCAGCAGCATCTCCACGTCCGCGTGCACCGGACCGCCCACCGAGCCGCGGGCGCCGCCCAGCTTCAGGTCGGCGGCGGTGTCCCGGCTGTCCGAGCCGATCATCAGAATGTTCAGGGCGCTGTGCCCGGCCGCGTCGTTGTGCGGCGTGCCCTGGTCGCCGAAGCTCAGCGCCCCGTGCTTGATATTGCTGTTCAGATACTGCACATAGCCCCAGGCTCCGGCGCCGCAGACCACCAGCAGCACACCGAGGCTGATCGCCAGCAGCTTGACCCGCCCGCGCGACCGCTTGCGGGGGCGCCGGCGGGGCGCCCCGGGCAGCGTTGATACCGGAACCCTGCGGCGGGGCTTGAGGTGGTCGGTGGTCATCGGCGGTGCCTGCCTTAGTGCGCTCGGGCGTGTCACCCGGAGCTCGGCACCGGGCTACTGGCTGCCGCAGCCCTCCGTCGCGCCGGCGGCCGGCGCGGAGGCTGCGAGGGAGGGGGCCGCGAACGGCTTGCCTATGCCGTGGAAGTCCTGACCCAGCGTCAGCACCATCCGCCCGATCGCATCGCTGGTCTTTCCGTCGCCGTGCAGCGCGGTCGCGGGCAGGCCCATCGCCGCGGCGAGGGTACGGGCCTGGTCCACATGGTTCGGCGCGTACACCAGCGTGGTGGTGGGCGCGGTGGCCGGCGCCGGGCCGCCGTTGCTGGAGCGCAGGAAGCCCTCCTTGCCGCTCTGCAGCCAGTTCAGCACCGACTCGGCCTGGCCGATGGTGCCGGTGCCGTTGAGCACCGTCACCCTGACGTTGATCGCGGTGGCCCGGCTGCCCTGCAGAAAGCTGCCGGACACGGGGGGCTCGGGGACCGGTCCGGTGGCGGCGGGGTGCGCGGAGCAGCTCGCCGACGGGCCGGTGCCCGCGACCGGGCCGGTGCCGGGTCCGTTCGCGGTGTTCGTACCGCCGCCGTGGTGCAGCAGCAGGTAGCCGCCGGTGCCGCCGACCGCGAGCAGGAAGCAGGCCACGGCGGCGACCCAGGGGCCGCTGCGCCGGTCGGCCCGCTCCCGGCGGCGTCCGGCCCGGCCGGGGGCGGCCTGGTTGCGGCCCGGGCCGTCCTGCTTCCGGCCCGCGGTGCGGGAGGCGCTGCGGGACGCGACGGTGCTGCCCACGGGGCTGGTCGGCGCGGGTACCGGGGCGGGCGGCGGAACGGGCTCGCCGGGCAGCCGCATCCGGTACTCACCCGTACGGGGGTCCAGCACCCAGAGGTCCGCGGCATCGGCGCTGTTGCCGCCTGTCCCGTATCCCGACTGCACGTGCTGCTCCACTCTGCTGGGCCTCGGACGTGTTCCACCCGAGTCGGCCACAGTAGCCGTTCACCCCATGAGTGTGGTGAGGAGCAGAGGTAAGTACGTCAGGATGAGCGGCGGACGCCGTCTCAGCTGACCCGGTGGGTCACCCGCTCCGAGGCGATCCGGGCCTCCATCGCCTCGTCCGCCAGCTTCTCGCTGTTGCGGCACAGCACCACCGAGGCGCCGGCCGCCAGCGGGGCGAGCAGCCCGCCGCCGAGCCCGGCCCAGTCGTCGAAGGACAGCGTGCTCAGCACCCGGTCGCCGGGGCTGAGCTCCATCCGGGACGCCTGCTCGGCGGCCAGCGACACGGACTGGGCCCGGTCAGCTGCTCCCCGTCGATCACCAGCGCCGGACGGTCCGGGTCCACCGGCGCGTACGGGACGAAGCGGTCGCCCTGGGCGGGCACCTCCGCCGCGTAGTCCAGGAAACCGGTCGGCAGCTCGGGGAAGCGTCCGCCCAGCGGCCGCAGCGCCAGGGCCACCCGCTCGCCGGGACAGGCCAGCGCGGCCTCCAGCGTGTCGGGGCCGCTGACCACCAGGTCGGCTTCGGCGGGGTCGCCGCCAGGACACACGGTCAGGCCCACCGACCAGCAGGCGAACAGCCAGATGGCGGTCTGCCAGTGCGCGGGCAGCAGCAGCGCGGCCCGGTCGTCGGGCGCTGCGGCGAGATCGTCCTGCAGCAGGTTGGCCGTCTTCGCCACCCAGTTGTCGAACGTCTTGACCGAGAGTTCGACTCTCTCTCCGGTCGCGTCGTCGTAGTAGGTGATCAGCGGACGGGCAGGGTCGGAGGCAAGGGCGGAGCGCAGCAGATCGGCGGGGGTCTCTGCGCCGCTGAGGGGTGTCTGGCTCATGGTGGGCTCCAGCCTATGCCCTGGGGTCAACGGGGTCGCGCACCTGTACGGCCGAAGCGTCCGCGCCGTCCGGCGGCGAGTCGGACAGGTCTACACCTTCCGGAAATTCCCGGCGTCCGCACGGGGCGGCCGGGGGCCGCCGTAGTCTGGCGTGGTGAATCTGACGGGTGGGGGCACTGTGGCGCAGGCCGTGCGGGTCTGGCGGCCGGAGGGCCCGCTCGACGTCCGCGCCACCATCGGCGTGCTCCGCTTCGGCCACCGCGACCCGGCCTACCGGGGGACCCCGGACGGCGCGCTCTGGCGCTGCTCCCGCACCCCGGGCGGCCTCGGCACGCTGCGGATCACGGTTCGCTCAGCAGCGGACCCGGCGGCTCCGGAGATCGAGGCCCAGGCCTGGGGCCCGGGTGCGGAGTGGCTGCTCGACCGGCTCCCGGCGCTGCTCGGCGCGGAGGACGACCCGGCGGCCTTCGACCCCTGCGGCCACCCGCTGCTGGCCGAGCTCCGTCGGCGCCACCCCGGGCTGCGGATCGGCCGGACCGGTCTGGTGATGGAGTCCCTCGTCCCGGCGGTGCTGGGGCAGCGGGTCACCGTGGGCGAGGCTCACGAGGCCTGGCGTTACCTGCTGCTGCACCATGGCGCGCCCGCGCCGGGACCGGCCCCGGCCGGGATGCGGATCACCCCGGCGGCCCGGGACTGGGCCATGATCCCGTCCTGGGAGTGGCACCGGGCCGGCGTGGACGGTCACCGCTCGGCCACCGTGGTCCGCGCCGCCCGGCTCGCGGCCAGGCTGGAGCAGGCCTCCGGCCTGGCCCCGGCCGAGGCCGCGGCCCGGCTGACGTCCGTCCCCGGCATCGGGGTCTGGACCGCCGCCGAGACCCTGCAGCGCAGCAACGGCGACCCGGACGCGGTCACCGTCGGCGACCTGCACCTCCCGAACACCGTCGGCTGGGCCCTGGCCGGGCGCGAGCGCAGCGACGACGCGATCATGCTCGAACTGCTGGAGCCCTACCGGGGGCACCGGCACCGGGTCTGCCGACTGCTGCGGATGACCAGCGTCCGCGCCCCGAGGCGGGCGCCGCGCTACGCCCCGATCGACTTCCGCGCGATGTGACCTCGGTCGCGTCGGCGGTTCAGCGGGTCCAGCGGGTTCAGCGGGTGACGATGAAGGCCTCGGCGTCCCTCGGCGCCCGCTCCGGCGCCGGAGCGGCCGGGTGGCCGACCGCGACCGCGCCCATCGGGTCCCAGCCCTGCGGCAGCTCCAGCACCTCGCGGACCACCTCGCGGCAGAACATGGTGGACGACACCCAGGCCGTCCCCAGACCCTCGCCGGACAGGGTGACCAGCAGGTTCTCCACCGCCGCGCCCATCGCCACCACGAACATCTCGCGTTCGGCGGCGGCCCTGGCGGCATCCGGGTAGTCGTGGGCGCCGTCGGTCACCAGGCAGGGCACCACCAGGTAAGGGGCATTGCGCAGCACGTCCCCGCGCCGGACCCGGGTGGCGACCCGGCTCTCGCTCCAGCCGTCGAGCTCCCGCAGATCCTGGTTCCAGGCCGCCAGCATGGCGTCCAGCAGCCGGGTCCTGGTGTCCGCGCTCTCGACCAGGACGAAGCGCCAGGGGGTGGTGTGGTGCGGCGCGGGCGCCGTGATCGCCGCCGCGACGGCGCGGCGGACGGCCGCACCGTCCACCGGCTCGGCCGTGAAGGCACGGACCGTGCGGCGTCCGGTGACGGCCTCCCTGACCGCCTCGGAGCTGCCGAGCCGGAACATGTCCTCGGCGGCCGAGCGGATCATCGGGCGGACGCCCGCGCCGTCCTCCCCGGTCACCAGGTGGCCCAGGCCGCGGACCACCGCGACCGGCCGCCCGCTGGTCTTGCCCTTCACCAGGTCCGCCGCCGCCGCGAGCTCGTCGGCGGTCGCGGTGACCGTCATCGCCAGCTCATTGCCGTGGGCGTCGACCCGGCCCCGGTGGTCCTCCAGCACGGTGATCCCGGCCGCGCCGATGGCGACGTCGGTGAGCCCGTTGCGCCACGGCCGCCCGAAGGTGTCGGTGATCACCACCGCGATCCGACGTCCCGTCAGCTCGCCGAGCCGCTTGCGCAGCGCGCGGGCCGAGGCGTCCGAGTCCTCCGGCAGCAGCAGCACGGTCCCTGACGGGGTGTTGGACGCGTCCACGCCGGCCGCGGCCATCACCATGCCCTGCCGGTTCTCCACGATCCTGGTCCGCCCGCGCCGGGCGACCACCCGGACCGTCTCGGCGTCGATGGCCGCCTCCCGGTCGCCCGCCTGGACGATCCGGCCCTCGGCCTTGCTGACGATCTTCGAGGTCACCAGCAGGATGTCGCCGTCCGCGAGGCCGTCGGTCGCGCCGTGCGCGACCCCGGCCACCAACTCGGCGAGGTCGTCACCCGGCCCGATTTCCGGCAGCCCGGCGAGGGCCCACACCGTGAGCTGGTCCGCAGCCGTCTCGGCCGCTGCTGGCTCGGTCACGAGCTCCGCACCGCTTCCGCGAACGCCAGTGCCGCCTGGGCCATCGCCGTGGTGGTGTCCACGTCGGTCATCCACAGCGGCACCGCCCGGCAGGGAATCCCGGCCGCCTCGACCTCGGCCACCGCGGCGGCGTCCGACTCGTCCACCAGCCAGCCGTCGATCAAGCCCGCCCGTCGCCCGCCGCCACCCTCGCTCGGGGCGCTCCGCGCCGCAGCCCTACTGCCGTAGTGCTTGGCAACCGCAGCCGCGGAGGTTTCCACCCCCACCGCTTCCAGCACCTTGTCCGCCATCCCGCGGACCGGCGCCCCGCCGATGATCGGGGAGAGGCCGATCACCGGGGCCGCGGCTCTTGCCACCGCCTGCCGGATCCCGGGCACGGCCAGGATCGTGCCGATGCTCACCACCGGGTTGGACGGCGGAAGATGATCACATCGGCCTCGGCGATCGCCTCCAGCACCCCCGGCGCCGGCTTCGCGGTCTCCGCGCCGACCGGGATGATCGCGTGCGCGGGGATCGTGGCGTGGTGCTTCACCAGTACTCCTGGAAGTGCACCGCCTTCCGCTCCCCGTCGACGTCGGTCAGCACATGCGTCTCGACCCGGTCGTCCGACATCGGGATCAGCCGGACCCCCGGCTTCCAGCGGTCGCACAGCGCCTCGGTGACCGCGCTCAGCGGGTAGTCCGCGGCCAGCATCTGGGTCCGCACGATATGGGTGGCGAAGTCCTTGTCGCCGAGGCCGAACCACTCCGGGCCGACCCCGTAGGCCTTCATCTCGGCCTTGATGGAGAAGGACTCGTCGGCCCGTCCCCAGCCCTGTTCCTCGTGGATTCCGCCCCCGAGGGTGTACATGACGGTGTCCAGGTCGGGACACACCTTCAACCCGAACAGGTGAATGTCGTCGCCGGTGTTCCCGATGACGGTGATCTCACCCCCGGGGCCGACCGCCTGCTTCAGGCCGCGCAGAAAGCGCGCGCCTCCGATTCCTCCGGCAAGTACCACGATGCGCATGGCGCCCATCCTCGCATCCGGCTCTGACCACCTTTCTTACGGACCCCTGACGGATCGTTCGCAACCCTCCCAAACCGGTCGCGGTCTGCTTTAGCGTCCCCTCATGGACGTCCTTCTCACCGGCGGCGCCGGCTTCATCGGTTCCGCGATCGCCACCCGACTCGCCGAGGCCGGACACCGGGTCCGGATCCTGGACGCGCTGCTCCCCGCGGTCCACCCGAGCCGGAAGCCACCGCTGTTCCCGGACGGCGTCGAGTTCCTGCACGGCGACGTCCGGGACCGGGTGATCGTCGAACGCGCGCTGCGCGGGGTCACCGCGGTCTGCCACCAGGCGGCGATGGTCGGCCTCGGCCTCGACCTGGACGACGCCCCCGAGTACGTCGGCTGCAACGACCTGGGCACGGCGGTGCTGCTCGCCGCGATGGCCAGGGTTGGGGTGGGACAGTTGGTCCTGGCCGGCTCGATGGTCGTCTACGGCGAGGGCCGCTACCGCTGCGCCGAGCACGGCGAGGTCGCCCCCGGCCCCCGCCGCACCGCGGACCTGGACGTGGGCCGCTTCGAACCGCCGTGCCCGCACTGCGGCGCGCAGCTCGCCTCCGAGCTGGTGGACGAGAGCGCCGCACCGGATCCGCGCAATGTCTACGCGGCGACCAAGCTGGCCCAGGAGCACCTGGCCTCGGCCTGGGCCCGGGCCACCTCCGGCCGGGTGACCGCACTGCGCTACCACAACGTCTACGGCCCGGAGATGCCCCGCGACACCCCGTACGCGGGGGTGGCCTCGATCTTCCGCTCGGCGCTGGAACGCGGCGAGTCACCCCGGGTCTTCGAGGACGGCGGCCAGCGCCGGGACTTCGTCCATGTCTCCGACGTGGCCTCGGCCAACCTCGCGGCGCTGGACGCGCTGGACGCGCTGGACGCGCTGGACGCGCCGGGGGAGTCGGGGCAGCCGGGGGAGCAGGGCGCGCTGGGGCAGCGCCCGCCGGGGAGTTCGCGCTGCTACAACGTGGGCAGCGGCACGGTGCACACCGTCGGCGAGATGGCCGCCGCGCTGGCCGCCGCCAGTGGCGGTCCCGATCCGGTGGTGACGGGGGACTACCGGCTCGGTGACGTCCGCCACATCACCGCCGACTCCACCCGGCTGCGCACCGAACTGGGCTGGCTCCCCGCGGTCGGCTTCGCGAGGGCATGACCGCCTTCGCCCACGAGCCCCTGCGCGGCTGAGGGCCGTTGCGCTGCTACGGGCTCCGCGCTTCGGGCTCAGCCGGCGGTGGCCGCCGCTGCCGCCGGCAGGGCGATCTCGAAGCAGCAGCCGCCGTGCACATTGCGGACGGACGCGTGCCCCGCGTGCGCCTCCACGATCCCGCGCACGATGGCGAGCCCGAGCCCCGCCCCGGTGTCGCCGTGGTGCTGCACCGCGCCGCCCCTGGTGGCCACCCCGGCCGCGCCGACCACCCGCGGGGTCCGCGCCGTCCCGCTGCGCCAGCCGGTCTCGAACACCCGGTGCAGGTCCTGCTCGTCGATGCCGCCGCAGCCGTCGGTCACCGACACCACCACCTGGCGCTCCTCCTGCCGGGCCGCGACGGCGACCGTGCCGTCCACCGGGGTCGAGCGGATGGCGTTGATCAGCAGATTGCCCAGCACCCGGGTGATCTCCCGGCTGTCCACCTCCACCGGGGCCGGCGCGATGCCGTCCCGACCAGGTGCACCCCGCGCTCCTGGGCCAGCGGGTAGGCGCCCGCTATGGCGTCGCCGACCAGGTCGTAGACCGAGACCCGGGACAGGCTCAGGGTGAGGGCCCCGGCCTGGATCCTCGACAGTTCGAAAAGGTCGTCCACCATCCCGGTGAGCCGGTCCACCTCGTGCCTGATCCGCGAGTGGTAGCGGGCCGGGTCGTCCGCCACCCCGTCCTCCAGCGCCTCGGCCATGGCCCGGAGGCCGGCCAGGGGGGTGCGCAGATCGTGCGAGATCCAGGCGATCAGCTCCCGCCGGGAGGACTCCAGCGCCCGTTCCCGCTGCCGGGACTCCGCCAGCCGCCCGCTGGTCGCCGACAGCTCGGAGCTCAGCGCCGCCAGCTCCGCGCTCAGCGGCTGCTCGGGGGCGGTGAAGCCGTCGTCGCTGCCGACCGTGCGGGCGGCCACGGCCAGGGCCCGGCTGCCGGCCACCACCTGGCGGCTGAGCAGCGCCGCGACGATCAGCGAGACCACGCAGCCCATCGACAGCACGATGGTCACCACCGCGTAGTCGTGCCGGTCCAGCAGCATCGCCTGGGCGACCGCGATGGTGCTCCCGGTCAGCGACACGGCGGTGACGGCGGCCACGGTGAACAGCGACAGCGCCAGTGAGCGGCGGCGCAGCAGCACGATGGCGGGCCAGCCGAGCAGCCCGGCCAGCACCGCGCCCAGCGCGGCGTAGCAGGCCATGGTCAGGAAGTCGCTCATGCCTCCACCTCACCGGCGGTGTCGAGGGCGGTGCCGGAGTCGGCGGCGGGGTCGGGGTCGGCCGCGAGGTCGGCGGTGGGGTCCGCGGTGGGGTCGAAGCGGTAGCCGACGCCCCAGACCGTGGTGATCAGGCGCGGTGCGGCCGGATCGTCCTCGACCTTCTCCCGCAGCCGGCGGACATGGACGGTCACCGTCGACATGTCGCCGAAGTCCCAGCCCCACACCTTGTGCATCAGCTCCTCGCGCCCGAAGGCGGTGCCCGGATGCTGGAGCAGGAAGGCCAGCAGATCGAACTCCCGGAGCGTGAGCGCCAGCTCACGCCCGGCGCGGTGGGCCCGGCGCGCGCCGGGGTCGAGCGTCAGGTCCCCGGCGCGCAGCAGCTCGGGGAGGGCGCAGCCTCGTCCGGCGCGCCCCCGGAGACCGTGCTGCGGCGCAGCACCGACTGGATCCGCAGCACCAGCTCACGCGGCGAGAAGGGCTTGGTCACATAGTCGTCCGCGCCCAGTTCCAGACCGGTGATCCGGTCCTGCTCGTCGCCCTTGGCGGTCAGCATCACCACCGGGACGTGCCGGGCCACCGGGTCGGCGCGCAGCCGCCGGCAGACCTCGAGGCCGTCGATCTCGGGCAGCATCAGATCGAGGACGACCAGGTCGGGCCGGGTCGCGGCGGCCTGCTCCAGCGCGGCGCGGCCGTCCTCCGCGCGCTCGACGGTGTAGCCGGCGTGGAGGAGGTAGCGGGCGACGACCTCGGCGACGGTCGGGTCGTCGTCGACGACGAGGATGTGGGATGGGGGCACCTCTTGAGAGTAGAAGCCCGCGAGCTGCCCCGATCCGGTCCGGCCGGTCCCGTAGGACTTCTGTAAGGAGGAGTCGGGGGTTTTGTCCCCCTTGTCGCTCCTACCGTGATCCCATGACGAATCTTCGACCGTCCCCCAGGTGGACGTCGTACTGCCCTGTCTGGACGAGGCGCAGGCGCTGCCCTGGGTGATCGAACGGCTGCCCGAGGGGTACCGCGCGATCGTTGTGGACAACGGCTCGACCGACGGATCCGCCGAGATCGCGCGCGACCTGGGCGCGCTGGTGGTCCACGAGGACCGGCGCGGCTTCGGTGCGGCCTGCCACGCCGGGCTGCTGGCCGCGACCGCCGAGTACGTCTGCTTCTGCGACTGCGACGCCTCGCTCGACCCCGCCGAGCTGCCCGGCCTGGTCGGGCTGGTCCGGGACGGAAGCGCGGACCTGGTGCTGGGGCGCAGGCGGCCGACCGCGCGCGGGGCGTGGCCGGTGCACGCCCGGCTCGCCAACGCCGAGCTGGCCCGGCGGCTGCGCGCCCGCACCGGCGCGGACCTGCACGACCTCGGCCCGATGCGGACCGCCCGGCGCGACCGGCTGCTGGATCTCGGCCTCGGCGACCGCCGCTCCGGCTACCCGCTGGAGATGGTCCTCTCCGCCGCCAACGCCGGGATGCGGATCGTCGAACGCGAGGTGGCGTACTACCCCAGGGCCGGACGCTCCAAGGTCACCGGCACCCTGCGCGGCACCCGGCAGGCGGTCCAGGACATGGGCGCGCTGCTGGCCGCGCCCGCCCCGACGCTGCTGGTGCTGGCCAAGGCTCCGGTCGCCGGACGGGTGAAGACCAGGCTCACCCCCGCCTGCACCCCCGAGCAGGCCGCGGACCTCGCCGAGGCCGCGCTGTCCGACACCCTCCGCACCCTCGGCCGTGTCCCCGCCGGGCGGCGGCTGCTGGTCCTGGACGGCGCCCCGGGCCGCTGGCTGCCGCCGGGCTGGGAGGTCCTGCCGCAGCGCGGCGGCGGCCTGGACGTACGCCTCGCGGCGGCCTTCGCCGCGGCCGCGGAGCTCGCGGGCGACGCCCCGGCGCTGCTGGTCGGCATGGACACCCCGCAGCTCAGCGCCAGGACGCTGGCCGAGGCGCTGTCCCCGGCCGGACGGGCCGGCACCGACGCCTGGTTCGGCCCGGCCACCGACGGCGGCTTCTGGACCCTGGGCCTGGCCCGCCCGACCGCCGAGCTGGCCCGCCGACTGCTGCACGACGTGCCGATGTCCACCGCCCACACTGGCGATGAGCTGCGGAAACGCCTCGCGGCCGCGGCGCTCCGGGTCACCGTGCTGCCGACCCTGACCGATGTCGACACCGTCAGCGAGGCCGCCGAGGTCGCCGCGCTGGCCCCCGGCACCCGCTTCGCCGCCCGCTGGAGCGCCCTGCGCCCGCCGGTGCCCGTCGCCCCGGCCGGGGTCGCACGGTGACCCTGCTCAGCCCGCTCCGCGCGCCCTGGGCCGACGACCCCTTCGCCGAGGCGATGCGCAGCGGCACCGGACCGCTCTGGCTCCGCCGCGCCGACGGCCACCGCTACCCGCTGGACGTCGAACGCTGGTGCGCGCCGCCGGACGCCGCCGACCGCACCCTGCTGCTGCGCTGCCTGCACCGCCGCCTTCCGGCGATCGACCTCGGCTGCGGCCCCGGCCGCCTGGTCGCCGAGCTCCAGGCCTACGGCCTGCCGGCGCTGGGCGTGGACGTCACCCACAGCGCGGTGGCCCGGACCAGGGGCCTCGGCGGCAGCGCGCTGTGCCGCTCGGTCTTCGACCGGCTGCCGGGGGAGGGCCGCTGGGGCACCGCGCTGCTCGCCGACGGCAACCTCGGCATCGGCGGCGACCCGGGCGCGCTGCTGGCCCGCACCGCGGAGCTGCTGGCGCCGGAGGGCCTGCTGCTGGTCGAGGTGGAACCGGCCGACCTGGACGACCGGGTCACCGTCACCGTCGAGGACGCCGCGGGCCGCTGCGGCCCCCCGTTCTCCTGGGCCAGGCTCGGCGCGAGGGCCACCCTGGCCGAGGCGGTGGCGGCAGGCTTCCGCCTCACCGACGCCTGGACCGCCGAGGGCCGCCACTTCCTGGCCCTCCGCCTCAGCCCTGGATCCTCCCGATGACCGCCCGCGCCGGTGCCGCCGCTTCCGCCGTCCCGGCTTCCGCCCGTGCCAGGGCACGCGGTTCCGGCGGGGCCACGGCCCTGGCCGTGGCTGGGCTGGCCGCGCTGACCGCCGCGCTCGCCGCCACCGTCACCGGTGGGGGGACGCTCGGGGCGGTGGGGCCGCTGCGGGGGTGGTATCTCGCCGATGCCGTCCTCTTCGCGCTCGCCATCCTGCTGCTGCGCCGGGTCGGCGACCCCCGCCGCACCGCCGCCCTGGTCCTGGCCGGCAGCGTCGTCCTCGCCCTCACCGGGCTGCTCGCCCCGCCCCGGACCAGCGACGACGCCTACCGCTACCTCTGGGACGGCCACGTCCAGGCGGCCGGGACCTCCCCCTACGCCTACGCCCCGACCGATCCGGCCCTGGCCGGCCTGCGGGCGGCCGATCCGGCGCTGTTCCCGGTCACCGGTTCCTGTCGCGGCTGGGACCTGCACCGGTCCGGAACGGTCTGCACCCATATCAACCGTCCGACCGTGCACACCATCTACCCCCCGGTCGCCGAGGTTTGGTTCCTCGGCCTGTACCAGGCAGGGCGGGTCACCGGCGGCCACGGCGTCCGCACCGCCCAGGCCGGGGGCGCGCTGCTGGCCGTCCTCACCAGCGGCGCGCTGCTGCTGATCCTGCGCCGGATCCGCGCGCCGCTGCACCGGGCCGCACTGTGGGCCTGGTGTCCGGGGGTGGCGCTGTGGGCGGTGAACGACGCGCATGTCGACACCCTGGGCGCGCTGCTGATGGTCTGCGGCCTCGCGGCGGTCGCTTCGGCCCGCTCGGTCGCTTCGGCCCGCTCGGACCGCTCGGTTCGGGGAGGCCGAGTCCTCGGCGGGGCGCTGCTGGGGGCGGCGACCGCGGTCAAGCTGATCCCCGCCCTGGCCCTGCCGGGGGCGCTGTCCGGGGTGCTCCGCCGGGGCCGCCGGCCCGGCCTGCGCGACCTCCTGGTCCCGGCCGCCGCCCTGCTGGCCTTCCTGCTCTGCTACCTGCCGTATGTGCTGGCCTCGGGCCTCGGTGTGATCGGCTACCTGCCCGGCTACCTCCAGGAGGAGGGCTACGACCAGGGCAACCGCTTCGGCCTGCTGACCCTGCTCGGGCTGCCCTCGCGGCTGCTCCCGGCCCTGGTCGCGGTGATCTGCTGGCGACCGTGCTGCTGGTGCTCCGCCGCGGCGACCCGGACCGCCCCTGGCGCGGCGCGCTTCTGGTCACCGGCACGGCACTGTTCCTGGCCGCCCCCGGCTACCCCTGGTACGCGCTGCTGGTGGTGGCCCTGGTCGCCCTGGACGGCCGCTGGGAGTGGCTGGGGCTGCCCGCCGCGGCAGCAGCTGTTGTGGTCGTCGGGGGCGGCGCCCAGCAGCCCGCCTACACCGCCGCGCTCTGCCTGGTCCTGGCCGGCACCGCGGTCCGGACCCTGCTCAGCCTTCGACCTCCGCAGCGTCCCGCACTGCCGGCTCCGGCCGCTGCGCCGAGCGCCCCTGCCCTTGCCGTCCCCACGCCGATCCGTACGGGGTCATCTCGGTGAGGCCGGGGAAGTACACATGCAGGCTGACGGCCGGCTCCAGCGAGGTGTTGACCACCTCATGCAGGTAGCCGGGGGCGAACACCCGCTGGGCGCCGGAGCCGAGCAGCCGCTCGGTCTGGCCCGCCCCGGTCAGCGAACGCTCCGTCAGCTCGCCCTCGAGGACGGTGAGCACCCCGGACGAGCGCCCGTGGTCGTGGCTGCCACTGCCCTGTCCCGGCAGCCAGCTGAGCAGCCACACCTCGTACCCGGCGCCGGTCTCCAGCTGCCCGTACCAGCGGGTCAGCGCGTCGTAGCGGACCATCGGCTGCCAGCGCCCGCGGTCGGCGGCGACCCGGCGGGCGAGCGCGGCGAAGTCGCCGATGCTGGTGGGGTGGGCCGCCCGGGCGGGGGCGAGGTGCGGCCAGGCGAGCGGGTCGCCGGCGATGCTCACGTCGCTGAGGCCGTCGGCCCAGGGCGCGGGGGAGGCAAAGGTGTGGTGAGGAGGCAGTGAAGACATGAGAAGAGATGTCCTTGCTGACGCTGTAGTACCGGGTGGGGTGCTTCCGGTGGGGGCTCGGCGACCGGAGAGGTCGCAGGCCCTAGCTACAGCGGCAACAGAGCGCGCTGGCGGCACGGCGGAGCTCGGTGACGAGGCTCTCGGAGTGGGCGCGCTGCTCTGGCATGGATTCAGGACATCGTGTGTCCCTGCCCACTGTCAACTCGCCCCCCCGACCGGAGGGGCGACATCACCCGATCGGTGGATAAATCCACACCCTGGTTTGGCCCCCAAGATCGCCGGGAACGAGCGGCTCAGTACCCACGTCCACTCGGACGGGGTAACCGATCGACGTTTGAATGACCGGTCGGATGGTTGGGACTCCGGTTTGTCCGAATATGCACACTTATCGTGGCTGCTTGGTTCCAGGGAGTGAATCCCAGGCCCAATACCAGAGCATGGCTTGACTGGGCCAGAGTTGCGCACTTGTAATTTCACTTGTGTCGTTTCGTCACTTTGGCGAAGGACCGCACCACGGGGACGCACGCTGAAGAGGGGTAGGAGGCGCGCTGATGAGCGAGCTCTTTGAATTGATGATCCTTGACGACGACGCCGTCGAGGAAGAGCTCGGCTGGCAGGAACGCGCCTTGTGCGCCCAGACCGATCCGGAATCGTTCTTCCCTGAGAAGGGCGGGTCCACGCGGGAGGCCAAGAAGGTCTGCCTCGCCTGCGAGGTCCGCTCCGAGTGCCTGGAGTACGCCCTGGCGAACGACGAGCGGTTCGGTATCTGGGGCGGCCTCTCCGAGCGGGAGCGCCGGCGCCTCAAGAAGGCCGTGGTCTGACGAGTTCGGTGCCTCTGGTGCCGTTGGCCGTCCACAAGCAGCACAGAGCCCCGCCGGGCCGACGTCGGCGGGGCTTCGCCGTCCCCTTCCTCACACTGCGCATTCCTCACAAAACCACACCGGCCCTGAAGCGTCACACCGCCAACCGTTAGTGTGGGTCGCTCACCCAGCCACGCCACTCAGCGAACCGGGGCCACCCACCGCGATGACTGCCACAGCGACGACTCCCTACGGCCAGCCCGCCCCAGGACGGCCTCCGGCCTACCCGAGGCACCTGGTCACCGCCGTCCTGGTCAGCCATGACGGCGCCCGCTGGCTGCCACAGGCACTGAACGGCCTGCTCAGTCAGGACCGCCCGGTGCAGCGCGCCCTCGCCGCCGACACCGGCTCCGGCGATGCCTCGCTGCAGCTGCTCTCCGACGCGCTCGGCTCCTCCTCGGTGCACCAGTACGGGCGCCGTACCGGCTTCGGCACCGCCGTCAACGAGACCGTCAAGGCCACCCTGCCGCTGCGCGCGCAGGATCTGCCCTATGCCATCTCGGCCAGCGGCTACGACCCGGTGAGCGGGGCGCACGACCAGTTCGGCGACCCGCTCGGGCACCATGACGAGCTCGCCGCCGACCAGCTGCTGGCCGGCGGTTCGGTCGAGCCGGTCGAGTGGCTCTGGCTGCTCCACGACGACTGCGAGCCCCAGCCCGACGCGCTGCGCCATCTGCTCCAGGTCGCCGAGACCACCCCCAGCGCCGCCGTCATCGGCCCCAAGCTGCGCAGCTGGTACGACCGCAGGCAGCTGCTCGAGGTCGGCGTCAGCATCGCCCGCAGCGGCCGCCGCTGGACCGGTCTGGACCGCCGCGAGCAGGACCAGGGCCAGCGCGACCAGGTCCGCCCGGTGCTCTCGGTCTCCACCGCCGGCATGCTGATCCGCCGCGACGTCTTCGAGGAGCTCGGCGGCTTCGACAAGGCGCTGCCGCTGATGCGCGACGACGTCGACCTCTGCTGGCGGGTCGCCGCCGCGGGCCACCGCACCGTGGTCGCGCCCGACGCGGTGCTGCGGCACGCCGAGGCCGCCAGCCGGGAGCGCCGCCCGATCGACTGCGCCCGCTCCGACCGTCCGCACCGGATCGACAAGTCCGGCGCGGTCTACACGCTGCTGGCCAACTCGCGCGCGCTGATGCTGCCGTACCTGCTGCTGCGGATCACCCTCAGCACCGTGGTCCGTGCGCTCGGCTACCTGCTCGGCAAGACGCCGGGGCAGGCCATGGACGAGTTCGCCGGGTTCGCCCAGGTGCTGCTGAGATTCGGCCGGATCATCGCGGGCCGGGCCCGGCGGGCCCGGGTCCGACGCCCCGACGCCCTGGACGACCGCAGCCTCTTCCCCGCGCCCGGCGCCAGCGCCCGCGCCACCGTCGAGAACCTGGTCTCCGAGTTCGCCGGGAAGACCGGCAACGAGGCCATCGCCAGCCGCCACGGCTCGGTCGAGTCCGGCCCGGTCGACGACGACGCCGAGTTCCTGGAGGTCGAGCAGTTCGGCCGGCTCCGGCGGCTCGCCCGCAGGCCCGCCCCGGTGCTCTTCGCCGGACTGCTGCTGCTCACCCTGATCGCCTGCCGCAGCCTGCTCGGCTCCGGCACCCTGTTCGGCGGCGCGCTGCTGCCGACCCCCGGCGGCGCGTCCGACCTGTGGCACCAGTACGCGGCCTCCTGGCAGGCCAACGGCGTCGGCACGGCCGGCGGCTCGCCCCCGTACCTGGGCGTGCTCGCGGTGCTGTCCAGCATCTTCCTCGGCAACCCCGGCCTGGCCGTCGGCGCGCTGCTGATCCTCGCGGTGCCGCTGGCCGGGGTCTCCGCGTACCTGGTGTCCCGGCCGCTGATCGAGTCCCGGCTGGTCCGCGCCTGGGCCAGCGCCGGGTACGCGCTGCTGCCGGCCGCGACCGGTGCGCTGGCCCAGGGCCGGATCGGCACCGCCGTGCTCGCCGTGCTGCTGCCGCCGCTGGCCCGCGCCGCCGCCATCGCGGTCGGCCTGGGCATCCGCCGGGAGACCGCGGCCAAGGGCGGCCGCCCCGGCTGGCGCAGCGCCTGGGTCGCCGCCCTGCTGCTCAGCCTGACCACCGCGTTCGTCCCGCTGGCCTGGCTGCTCGCGCTGCTGTTCGTGCTCGGCGCGCTGCTCGCCGGGTTCCTGCGCGGCGGGGCCTTCGGCAGCGGCGCGGACGCGCTGCGCCACCTCGGCCCGCGCTGCGTCGCCATCGTGGCCACCCCGCTGCTGGTCCTCGCGCCCTGGTCGCTCGGGCTGCTGACGCACCCGGCCCGGCTGCTGCTGGAGGCCGGGATCCCGGGCGCGGTCGGTCCCACCGCGACCCCCACCGGACTGCTGCTGCTCGACCCGGGCGGCAGCGGCACCGTCCCCGGCCTGCTGGTCGTCGGCATCGTGCTGGCGGCGCTGGCCGCCCTGCTGCGCGCCGACCGCCGCCGCGCCGTCGTCGCCGCCTGGGGGGTCGCCGCGCTCGGGATCCTGGGCGCGGTGCTCACCGGCACCGCCAAGGTCTCCCCTGGACCCGGCGCCCAGTCCGTCTCGGCCTGGGCCGGACCGGCCACCCTGCTGGCCGGGATCGCCCTGCTCTCCGCCGCCGCCATCGGCGCGGACGGCGCCCGCGGGCGCGTCGCCGGGATCGACTTCGGCTGGCGGCAGCCCGTCGCCGCCCTGGTCGTCATCGCCGCCGCGCTGGCCCCGGTGGCCGCGGCCGGGTGGTGGGTGGTGCGCGGCGCGGGCGACCCGCTGCAGCGCGGCAGCGGCCAGCTGGTCCCGGCGTTCATCGCCGAGCAGGCCGCGACGGTTGACCAGATCCGCACCCTGGTGCTCACCACCAGCAACAACGGCGGCGTGGTCAGCTACTCGCTGGTCCGCAACGCGGGCCCGACCGTGGGCAGCGCGGAGACCTCGGCCGAGGCCGGTCCCTCCAAGGCCCTCAGCACGCTGGTCGCCAACCTGGTGGCCGGCGCCGGCGGGGACCAGGCCGGCGGTCTCGCCGACTACGCGGTCCAGTACGTGCTGGTCCAGTCCCCGGTCAGCACCCAGCTCAGCGACACCCTGAACGCCACCCCCGGGATCACCCGGGTCAACCAGCAGCCCAACTACAGCATCTGGCGGGTGACCGACAACGTCTCCCGGGCGGTCATCCAGAACCCCGCCGCGGCGGGTGCCGCGAGCAGCCCCGACATCGCCGTGCCCGCGGGGCCGGTCGACGTCCACGCCACCGTCCCGACCGGCCCGGACGGGCGGACGCTGCGGCTGGCCGACAGCGCCGACCCGGCCTGGCACGCCACCCTCGACGGCACGGCGCTCAAGCCGACCGTGGTGAACGGCTGGGCCCAGGGCTTCGCGCTCCCGGCGAGCGGCGGCCGACTGGTGGTCAGCTACAGCGAGAGCCCGCTGCACCTGGGCTGGATCGCCGGACAGGCCTTCCTGGCCTTCGTGGTGCTGGTCCTGGCGCTGCCGGGCCGCCGCGACCACAACGACGACGACCTGCCGGAGGAGGGCAGCCCGGAGCAGGCGGCGGCCGCCGCCGAGGCGCCGCTGCCCGGCTCCCGCCGGGCCCGCAGGCTGGCCGCGGCGGAGGGCGCGGACGAGCCGGTCCCGGTCGGCGCCGGTGCTGGTGCTGGTGCCGGTGCTGTCGGCGCTGCTGGCGCTGCCGCTTTCGGCAACGCCGCGGAGGCCGAGCCGCAGCCCCAGCCGGGGGTCTACGCCGCCGTCCCGCAGCAGCAGAGCTGGGAGCAGCAGCCCCAGCCGGACGGGTCGCAGCAGCCGCAGCAGCAGCCCTACGGCTGGGACCAGTACCCCCCGGCCGAGCCGTACCAGGAGCAGCAGGCGTACGCCGCCGACCAGGGCTATGTCGCCCAGCAGCCCTACACCGACCCGCAGTACCCGGCCCAGCCGTACTACGGCGAGCAGCCGGGCTACACCCCCCAGCCCTACGGCGAACCCCAGTACGCCCCGCAGGAGTTCGACCCGCAGGGGCAGCCGTACCCGGCGCAGGGCGGGCAGGGCGCTCAGGGCTACACCTGGCCCGCGGACCAGGCCCAACCACCGCAGAACCAGGGCGCCTACGGTTCACTGCCGCCGGACGACCCGTGGCTGCAGGCACAGGACCCGCAGCAGGACCCTCAGCACCGCCAGGACCCGCAGCATCCGCAGCACCAGGATCCGCAGCACCACAACGAAGCCGGGAGCTGAGTGATGATCAGCCGCACCACACAGTCCCTGCTCGCCGCCGTCGGCGTGCTCGCGATCGCCGTCGGCATCGCCGAGGTCCACCCGCCGACCGGGCAGGCGGCGGCGCCCGGCGTGACCGTCCGCACCGCAGTCCAGCACAGCAGCCGGGTCTGCCCGCCGCCGATGCAGAGCCTGACCGGGACCACCGCCTACGCCCTGGCCGTCCCCGGCGCGCAGACCGGGGCGGCCGGGGGCTCCGGCACCGCCACGCTCGGCCCGCTGGCCGCCGCGTCCACACCGCTCGTCAAGCAGACCGCGGTCGGCGGGTCGACCACGGCCAAGGCGGTCGCCGGCACCAAGGCGGCCGCGCTGCTCGGCACGGCCGACGGGGCCGCCGCACCGGGCTTCACCCTGCAGCAGACCACCACCGGCCCGGGAAAGGCGCTCTCCGGGACCGCCTGCGGCACCCCCGGCACCGACTTCTGGTTCGCCGGCGGCGACGCGGCCAAGGGCAGCGTCGACTACGTCGAACTGACCAACGCCGAGAGCACCGCCGCCGACGTCGACATCAAGATCTTCGGTCCGAGCGGTGAGGTCGACAACGCCCAAGCCGCCAACATCAACGTCCCGGCGTCCGGGACCTCCTCGCTGCTGCTCTCCTCACTGCTGAGCCCCGGCACCGACAACCCCGCCCTGGCGGTGCACGTGCAGGTGCGCAGCGGCCGGGTCGGCGCCGCCCTGCACGCCGACAGCGGTGGCGCCAACGGCGCGGACTGGGTCCCCGCCACCACGCTCGGCAGCAGCCAGGTCATTCCCGGCCTGCCCGGCGACCTGACCGGCGCCTCCCTGGTGCTGGCCGTCCCCGGTCCGGCCGACGTCGACCTCAAGGTGCAGCTGGCCTCGCAGGACGGCTGGATCACCCCGGCCGGAATCGAGACCGTGCACGCCAAGTCGGGCATGGTCACCCGGTTCAACCTGGGCGCCCTCACCCATGGCCAGCCGGCCACCATGCGGCTCACCCCCACCGACCCCAAGCAGGCGGCCCCCTTCGTGGCCGGGATCCAGGTGGTGCGGGGCAAGGCCAAGACCGGTACCGACACCGCCTACCTGGCGGGCAGCACCCCGATCGGCCAGCGCGGCACCGCGGCGGGCAACACCAACGGCGACAGCACCCTGCTGCTCACCGCCACCGACGCCGCAGCCGTGGTGAAGGTCTCCGAGGTCGGCGCCACCGGGACGCCCACCACGCAGAACGTGTCCATCCCGCTCGGGGCCACGGTCCAGGTGGTGCCCAAGGGCCCCACCGGCAGCTACGCGGTGACGGTGGAGCCGGTCTCCGGCGGCCCGGTGTACGCGGCCCGCATGATCAGCCGCGACAGCGGCGGGGTGCCGACCTTCACCATCCAGCAGCTGCCCGACGACCACAGCACGGTGCAGATCCCCCGCGCCGTCCAGAACGACTCCATCCTGATGCCCTGACCCGACGTCATCCGAGGGTCTGAATCAGGCCGGGTCCGGCCCGGGGTCGATCTCGTCGGGATCGACCCCGAGCAGTTCCGCGACCTGTTCCACCACGACCTCGTGCACCAGCGCGGCACGCTCGTCCCGCCCCTTGGCGCGGGTCTCCACCGGACGCCGGAACACCACGATCCGGCCGGGAGTGCCCTGCCCGGCCGCGATCACCCGCCCGAGCGGGACGTCGTCCGCCCGCGCGTCCGTCACATCCGGTTCGGGCTCGCCCGGCAGCGGTCCAGGGACGTCCTGGACCGCGAACTCGACCTCGGCCAGCTGCGGCCAGCGCCGCTCCAGCCGCTCCACCGACTCGCGCACATAGTCGTCGAACATCTCGGAGCGGCTCAGCGACAGCGGCACCTGCGGCGGGGCCAGCGGTCCCCGCAGACCCCGTCCATGGCGGTCGCGTCGACGCGGTCGGCTCTCCGGTGCAGCGGGTCTTTCCATTCCCGCAGCGTACTGACTGAGAACCGGCCAACACGCCAACATCCGGACGACACGGGGCCGGGGTCGTCGCGGACAGGTCTCCCGGTGGGGTACCGTCCATCGTCGTGAGCCCTGTACGTCGCTGTTCGCGCACCGCGTGCGGTCGTCCCGCCGTCGCGACGCTGACGTACGTCTACGCGGACTCGACCGCTGTCCTCGGGCCGCTCGCCACCTACGCCGAACCCCACTGCTACGACCTCTGCGCCGAGCACGCCGAGCGGCTGACCGCCCCGCGCGGGTGGGAGGTGGTCCGGCTGACCGTCGACTCCGGACCGATCCGCCCCACCGGCGACGACCTGGAGGCCCTGGCCAACGCCGTTCGCGAGGCCGCCCGCCCCCCGGTTCGCCGCCAGGACGGGGGCAGCCCGGCCGATCCCACCGAGGTCGGCCGACGCGGCCACCTGCGCGTCCTTCGCTCGCCCGACACCCAGTAGCAGGCCGCTCGCGCCCCCCGGGGCGGATCCGTCCCCTGGCCAGCGGGTAATCTCGGGCCACCAGCCGCAATCCGGGCTGCGACCTTGGACGAGCGTGGAACCAGAATGGCGGAGACCCCGAGTGCCTGACCTCAAGCAGATCGTCAAGGCGTACGACGTGCGCGGCACCGTGCCGGACCAGTGGGACGAGTCCCTCGCCCGTGCCTTCGGAGCGGCCTTCGTCCAGGTGACCGGCGCGACCGCGATCACCACCGGACACGACATGCGCCCCACCTCGCCCTCCCTCTCCCGGGCCTTCGCCGAGGGCGCCGCGGCCCAGGGCGCGGACGTGGTCGAGATCGGCCTCTGCTCCACCGACCAGCTCTACTTCGCCAGCGGCAAGCTCGACCTGCCCGGCGCCATGTTCACCGCGAGCCACAACCCGGCCCAGTACAACGGCATCAAGATGTGCCGCGCCGGAGCCTCCCCGGTCGGTGAGGACACCGGCCTGGTCGAGATCCGCGAACTGGTCGAGTCCTGGATGGCCGAGGACGGCACGGTCACCATTCCCGGCGGGGACGTCCGGCCGGGCACGATCACCCAGCAGGACGAACTGCAGCCCTACGCCGACCACCTCAACGGCCTGGTCGACCTCTCCGGCATCCGCCGCCTCAAGGTCGCCGTGGACGCCGGCAACGGCATGGGCGGCCACACCGTGCCCACCGTCCTCGGCGGGCTGCCGCTGGACATCGTGCCGCTGTACTTCGAGCTCGACGGCACCTTCCCCAACCACGAGGCCAATCCGCTCGACCCCAAGAACCTGGTCGACCTGCAGGCGAAGGTCCGCGAGGTCGGCGCCGACATCGGCCTGGCCTTCGACGGCGACGCCGACCGCTGCTTCGTGGTCGACGAGCGCGGCGAGCCGGTCTCGCCCTCCGCGATCACCGCCCTGGTCGCCGTCCGCGAGCTGGCCAGGGCCAAGGCCGCGGGGGAGGCCGAGCCGACGATCATCCACAACCTGATCACCTCCTGGACCGTTCCCGAGGTCATCCGCGAGCACGGCGGCAAGGCCGTCCGCACCAGGGTCGGCCACTCCTTCATCAAGCAGGAGATGGCCCGCACCGGCGCCGTCTTCGGCGGTGAGCACTCCGCCCACTACTACTTCCGCGACTTCTGGCGGGCCGACACCGGCATGCTCGCCGCCCTGCACGTGCTGGCCGCCCTCGGCACCCAGCCGGGCACCCTGAGCGCCCTGGTCGCCGAGTACGACCGCTACACGGCCTCCGGCGAGATCAACAGCACCGTGGACGACCAGGCCGCGCGGACCGCCGCCGTCCGTGCCGCCTTCACGGGCACCCCGGACGTGTCCTTCGACGAGCTCGACGGCATGACCGTCACCAGCCGGGACTGGTGGTTCAACCTCCGCGCCTCCAACACCGAACCGCTGCTGCGGCTCAATGTGGAGGCCCGCGAGGAGGCCGTGATGACGAAGATCAGGGACCAGGTCCTGGCCATCGTCCGAGGCTGACGCCGCGGCCTGATCGGCCGCAGCGGTACGGTAGCCCTCCGGCGTGCAACCGCGCTCCGGACCCGCCCGCACCTTTCCGGGAGCAGAACGGCCATGAGCATCGACCCCGCCCTGCTGGAGATCTTCGCCTGCCCGCAGTGCCACGCGCCGCTGCGTGAGGACGCCGAGGAGCTCGTCTGCACCTCGGCCGACTGCGGCCTGGCCTACCCCGTCCGGGACGGCATCCCGGTCCTGCTGATCGACGAGGCCCGCCGCCCGTCCTGAGCGTCGAAGGACCGAGTACCTGAAGGACCAGTACCCGAAGGACAGGGGAGGCCACCGCATGTTCGAGGAGTGGGTGCTCGACGACCCCGACACGTTGGCGCGCGCCGACACCTCGGGGGTCCTGCTCGACCTCGCCACGGCCGGCGCCACCGTGCGCAACGCCGTGCGCCTCGCCGGGGAGGCCGGTCTCGACCGGCTCCGCCCCGAGGGACGCCCCAGGGCCGTCCTGGTCGCCGGACACGGCATCGCGGCCCTGGCCGGCGACGCGTTCGCGGTCCTGATGGGCGGCGCCTGCCCGGTCTCCGTCCTCCGGGCGAGCACCTCGGACGACTCGGTCACCCGTGCCATCGACTTCACCTCCGGTCTGCTCTGGTCCGTCCCCGGTTGGGCCGGACCTTCCGATCTGCTGGTCGTGCTGTCCACCACCGGCACCGAGCCCGGCCTGGTCTCGCTCATCGAGCAGGCGTACGTCCGCGGCTGCACCGTGGTCGTGGTCGCCCCGGTCGAGAGCCCGCTGTCCGAGGCCGCGCTGCAGACCAGGGGCCTGCCGCTGCCGTATGTCTCCGCCGTCCTCGGGGACGAGCGGATCGGCCGCGACCGCGACCTGCCCCGCGACACCCCCTCCTCGTTCTGGGGCCTGCTGGCCCCCGCCGTCGCCCTGGCCCACCGGATCGGGCTGGTCACCACCCCGTTCTCGCTGTCGGCGACCGCCGACCGGCTGGACGAGGTGGCGGTGCGCTGCCGCCCCCGGGCCGAGACCTACGGCAACCCGGCGAAGACCCTCGCGGTCCAACTCGACGGCGTGCTGCCGCTGCTGTGGAGCGACAGCCCCTGTACCGAGGTGGCCGCCCGGCGGTTCGTCCAGATGCTCACCGACCAGGCCGGCCGCCCGGCCCTGCAGGGCACCCTGCCCGAGGCGCTGACCACTCAGCGCGGTCTGCTGGCCGGCCACCTCGCCGCGGACGAGGCGGAGGACGAGGACGACTTCTTCCGGGACCGCACCGAGGAGCCCGACACCCTGCGGCTCAAGGTCGTCCTGCTGCACCGAGCCCCGCACCCGGACCAGTCGGCCGACCAGGGCCCGGGCGAGGCGCCGCAGGGCGAGGGCTACCCGCCGGAGCAGCCGCCCGCCGCAGAGCCGGGCAGCACCGCGCCGCTGACCTCCCGCCGCACCCTGGCCCGCGCCCGAGCGCTCGCCACGGACCACCGGATCACCCTCTGCGAACTGGCCTCCGGCCACGCTGACGCCCTCGAAGCCATGGCCGAACTCGTGGCGCTGACCGACTTCGCCGCCGTCTACCTCGGACTCGCCTCCTCCGGGGCGGCCGGTGTCCCGGCCGGCAGGGCCCCGCTCGACGGCTGAACCTCCCTGGACGGCTGAACCCAACCGGACCACTGACTCCCGCCTGACTACTGAATCCCGCTCGCACAACCGCACCCGCATTCGCTGCCGCATGCACCCCCCCGCTCGGAGAATCCAGTCCGACCACACAGATGAGGACCTGTGCCGTGGACCGCCTGACCAACACCGTCCGTCCCTACGCCTGGGGTTCGCCGACCGCCATCCCGGCGCTGCTCGGCACCGCCCCCACCGGGGAGCCGCAGGCGGAGCTCTGGATGGGGGCCCACCCCGGGGAGCCCTCCACCGTCGACCGCGGTGCAGGACCCCGCCCGCTGGACGCGGTGATCACCGCCGACCCCGAGCGCGAACTCGGCGCCGCCGCCGTGGCCCGCTTCGGCCCCGCCCTCCCCTTTCTGGTCAAATTCCTCGCCGCGGGCGCACCGCTCTCGCTCCAGGTGCACCCGAACCTCGACCAGGCCCGGGCCGGCTTCGCCGACGAGGAGGCCCGCGGCGTCCCGATCGACTCCCCGTACCGCACCTACAAGGACGCCAACCACAAGCCCGAACTCGCCTGCGCCCTGACCGAGTTCACCGGTCTCTGCGGCTTCCGCGACACCGCCGAGACCGTCCGGCTGCTGGACGCCCTGGCTGTGCCCGCGCTCGCCCCCCTCCTCGACCTGCTGCGCTCCAAGCCCGAGCCGGAGGCCCTCCGGGAGGCCCTGGCCGTCATCCTCACCAGCTCACCGGAAGCCACCGCGGCCACCGTCCTGGCGACCACCGAGGCCCTGGAGCGCGCCGCCGCCGCTCCCGACAGGCTCGGCCTCCCGGCCGCCCTCGCTGCCTCACTGGGCCCCTGCGCGGCCGTCGGCCGCGCCTTTCCCGGCGATCCCGGGGTGATCGCCGCCCTGCTGCTCAACTTCGTCCAGCTGCGGCCGGGCGAGGCGCTCTACCTGGGCGCCGGCGTCCCGCACGCCTACCTCGACGGCCTGGTCGTGGAGATCCTGGCCAACTCCGACAACGTGGTCCGCGGTGGGCTCACCCCCAAGCACATCGATGTGCCCGAACTGCTCCGCATCATTGATTTCCGCAGCGCCGAACCCGGCGTCCTGCACCCTGTCCCGGTCCCCGGCTCCGACGGCGAGGAGTGGTACCCCACGCCCATCGACGACTTCCGGCTCTCCTGCTACACCCTGGGCGGTACTGCCCCGGCCGGCCGCCGCATCCAGGGCACCGCACCGCAGATCCTGCTCTGCACCGAGGGGACGGCGGTCCTCACCGATGCGGACGATTCACCAGTCACACTTCGCCGCGGGGAATCCGCCTATGTCTCCGCCAACGCCGTGGACCTCAGGGTCACGGCAGCGGACAGCGCCCCGAGCACGGTCTTCCGTGCCACGGTTTCGCTCTGAGTCATAACTACACCCGGCGGCAGACAGAAGCCCCGGATTTCGGCCGTGGAGCCGAAATCCGGGGCGAATATCACCCGTAGGAGTGAGGCCGACCGGCCTTACCCGCCGAGCACCAGCTTCTCCAGGGCGGCCCGCGCCCTGGCGTCCGACTGGGCCCGCAGCGCCACCGCCGTCGCCAGCTCGGTGGCCCAGACGTCGAGACCCACCGGCTTGCGCGACAGCACCACCCCGCGCACCACCGTGGCCACCTCCGCCTGGGGCCGGCCGTGGGCCAGGGTCAGGATCAGCCGCCGGTCGTCCAGGGACACCTCCAGCTTCTCCACCTTGCCCTCGCGCCCGGCGAGCCGGTCGCCGACCGACCGCTTGCGCTCGAAGGCCACCGAACCCTCCGGCAGGGCGTCCGCCAGCGAGCCGGTCAGCACCTTGACGTAGATCTCCAGATCGGCCGAGTCGCGCCGCAGCGCGGCGGCGAGCATGTCGATCGACGCTCCCGGATCGTCCACGACGCCGTCCACCGCACCGCTGGTGTCCTCCGGCAGGGCCGGCAACGGATCATGCTCGCTCATTGTTCAACCCCGCACTTGAGAGACCCACGCGATCAGCCGTCATAGGAGCTTCTCACCCGTCCAGGCTGAGCACCATTGTGGGCCGCTCGATCTCATGGTCGGACCGCAGCGGGCGGACCGCCGTGCCGATCGAGAAGAACTCCGTGGTGTGGCCGCCCCAGCGGTGGTTGTGGGCGTTGAGCTGCACCCCGACCACGCCCTCCGCGTGCAGCGCCTCCGCCTCGGCCTGCATCCGGGCCATGGCCAGCTCACGCGCGTCGTAGAGGGCCTGGGTGAACTGCTCGATCTCCACGTTCTTGCCCAGGTTGGAGAAGACGGCGCCGACCCGCTGGTGCGCGATGTGGTAGACGCAGGTGCCCATCACCATGCCCAGCGGGGCGTAGCCGGCCCGGATCAGGGTCCAGAAGTCCTGCCCGGACAGGTCCGAGGTGAACGGCTGGCCCTTGTTGTTGCGCCAGGTGGTGTTGCCCGGAGCCGGGTGGTCGGCCTTGACCGCGGTGCCGATGGCGATGAACTCGGCCACGTCGTTGCCGAACTCCCGCGCCTCGACCGTCAGCCGGACCCCGACGATGCCGTCCGCGCCCAGTGCCGCAGCCTCCGCCTCCATCCTGGTCATCGCCAACTCGCGGGCGTGGTACATCGCCTGGCTGAGGGTCTCCAGCTCCTGGTTCTTGCCCCAGCGGCCGATCTGGATGCCCACGTGGTAGATCGAGCTCCCGAGGACCAGGCCGATCGGCTTGAAGCCGGCCTCGCGCACCAGCAGGAACTCGTTCACCGACAGGTCGCTGGTGAAGATCGAGCCCGGCTTGCCCGGTGCCAGCTCCGCCAGCCGCCGCATCGCGTCCGCCGGTACGCCCTCGGCGCTCGGCCCCGTGTTCGTCATGTCGCTACCCTTCATCTCTCAGTCGCCCAGCTCATTCAGTTCCTGCACCAACCGCTTGTACTCCGAGCGGTCTCCGTACGGGCTGGACGCGACCGCCGCCAGCCGGCGGCGCAGCAGCTCACCCCGGTCGCCCAAGGGCATCACCGACAGCGTCCGCGGCGGCTCCTGCCTGGTCGTGAAACGCGCGATGGTCGTCCCCACCATGGTGGATTCGGCGACATGGTCCTCCTGTTCCGAGTTGTTGCGGTTCCGCGCCCGCAGACAGGACTCACGCCACACCCGCAGCTCGCTCGCGGCCATGACCACCCCGTCCCCGCCGTGTTTGGCGCCCTGCAGCTGCAACTGCCGCCTGGCGTCGGCACGGACCCCGTGGATCAGTTCGCTCCACCCGGTGACCTCGACGTTCTGCCAGGAGTAGGTCTGCGACTGGGTCCGGTAGTCGTCGTGCCGCACCCCGATCGACATGCCCACCAGCAGTTCCACCGGCACCCAGCCGGAGGAGACCAGCTTGGCGAACCCCTGCCCGTCCAGGTGCGAGGTGAACGGGTGCTTGGGGCGAACCGTGCCCCGCGCCCGCACCGCGGTGCCGATCACCTTGAACTCCAGGCAGTTGGGCTGGCTGGGGAACGGCGCCATGGTCAGCCCGGCCGACACCACGCCGTCACCGCCGAGGGCCAGGCACTCCGCCGTCATCCGGTCCAGCGCGGCCCGCCGCGCCGACTCGAACACCCCCACCAGCGCGGCCGCCGGGGAGCCTTTTCCGGACAACGCGACCGGGGCGGTCCCGACGTTGCCGAAGCTGTAGCCGTACCCCGCACCGGGGAAGAGGCAGTCGTGGTAGCCCCAGTACCTGCCGCTCCGTCCGATGTGGTAAACCGCCGAGCCCATCACCTGGCCGACCGGCTCGAACCCGACCGCGCGGATCGCCGCGAACTCTCCGGTCGACAGCGCGGACGTCCAGGTCCCGCTCTCCCGGACCTCGGCCATCCGCTCAGCGGCAGCCGGCGGCAGTCCGCCGCCGCTCCATGGCACCGACATCTGTCCTCTATTCCCGTCCGATCGAGCAGCGGAGGTCCAACCTCTGCACCCTAGGACGAAGATTCGATCGAGCGCATCGGAATCTACGCCCCTCTTACGCCGTGTCGGGTCGCCGCCCGGCTGTTTGTCGGCCGGAACATGCCCCATCGGACCTGTCCCGCCCGCCGTTCGGTGTAGATTCGATCCAGAGCCAGACGTCGCTGCTGATGGCGGTCGGTGGGCTCGGGCGACACCGCGATCCCCTCGGGGAGCGGTTTGCGGCCGGGCGTGCCGAGGGAGAGAGGTCCTCCGACGCAACTGGGCCGCACGAGGCATGACCCGCGGGCGCGCGTTTTTCCACGCGTCCCGTCGGCCTGCGCTCTGTGTCTGCGGCCCAGCCATTTCCGAGCCCCCGCCGGTAGAGTCCCCGGCGCCTCATGAGCGATAGCGATGGAGACACAAGCATGTCCGTAACTCCCACCGGTGACTTCAAGGTCGCCGACCTCTCCCTTGCCGGTTTCGGTCGCAAGGAGATCCAGCTGGCCGAGCACGAGATGCCGGGCCTGATGTCGATCCGCAAGGAGTTCGCAGCCTCGCAGCCGCTGGCCGGCGCCCGGATCACCGGTTCGCTGCACATGACGATCCAGACCGCGGTGCTGATCGAGACGCTGACCGCGCTCGGCGCCGATGTGCGCTGGTGCTCCTGCAACATCTTCTCCACCCAGGACCACGCCGCCGCGGCGATCGCGGTCGGCCCCGAGGGCACTCCGGAGGACCCGCGGGGCGTTCCGGTCTTCGCCTGGAAGGGCGAGTCGCTGGAGGAGTACTGGTGGTGCACCGAGCAGGCGCTCAGCTGGCCCGGTGAGGTCGGCCCGAACATGATCCTCGACGACGGCGGCGACGCCACGATGCTGATCCACAAGGGTGTCGAGTTCGAGAAGGCCGGTGTCGCGCCGGACCCCTCGACCGCCGACAACGACGAGTTCCGGATCGTGCTGGAGGTGCTCAACCGCACCCTGGCCCAGAGCCCGCGCAAGTGGACCGAGGCCGCTGCCGCGATCAAGGGCGTCACCGAGGAGACCACCACCGGTGTCCACCGCCTCTACGAGATGCACCGCGAGGGCACCCTGCTCTTCCCGGCCATCAACGTGAACGACGCGGTCACCAAGTCGAAGTTCGACAACAAGTACGGCTGCCGGCACTCGCTGATCGACGGGATCAACCGGGCCACCGACGTCCTGATCGGCGGCAAGGTCGCGGTGGTCTGCGGCTACGGCGACGTCGGCAAGGGCTGCGCGGAGTCCCTGCGCGGCCAGGGCGCCCGGGTCATCGTCACCGAGATCGACCCGATCTGCGCCCTGCAGGCGGCCATGGACGGCTACCAGGTCACCACCTTGGACGAGGTCGTCGGCATCGCCGACATCTTCATCACCACCACCGGCAACAAGGACATCATCCTGGCGGGCCAGATGGCGAGGATGAAGCACCAGGCCATCGTCGGCAACATCGGCCACTTCGACAACGAGATCGACATCCTCGGTCTCTCGAAGCTCCCCGGTGTCGTCAGGACCGAGATCAAGCCCCAGGTCCACGAGTGGCGCTTCGAGGACGGCCACACGATCATCCTGCTGTCCGAGGGCCGTCTGCTGAACCTGGGCAACGCCACCGGCCACCCGTCCTTCGTGATGTCCAACTCCTTCGCGAACCAGACGATCGCCCAGATCGAGCTCTTCACCAAGACCGAGGAGTACCCGGTCGACGTCTACGTGCTGCCCAAGCACCTGGACGAGAAGGTGGCCCGGCTCCACCTGGACGCGCTGGGCGTCAAGCTCACCGTGCTGAGCGAGGAGCAGGCCTCCTACATCGGCGTCCCGGTCCAGGGCCCGTACAAGCCGGACACCTACCGCTACTGATCCGAACCACATGAGTGGCCGGCGCCCCGGGACATCCGTACCCGGGGCGACGGCCACTCGGCCGTAGAGTGCGGACCATGCCCAGCGGTCGCTACTCCTTCTACGACACCCATGACAACATTCCTCTCGGCGAGGAGCGCTTCAGCTGCGCCCCCGGCCCCTCCGGCTGGCGCTACACCGCGCAGACCCTCAGCACGGACGGCGAACCCGACGGCTCGATCGACCTCACCCTGGACGCCCTGAGCCGCCCGCTCCGCCTTGAACTCCGCGTCGGCGGCTGGCAGATCCGGGCCGGCCTGCTGGACGGGCTCAGCTGGGTACGCAGCCACCAGGAGGACGCCGAGGGCCTCCACGCCGGTGAGGGCAACGACCGGGCCCATGCCTTCGCCGGACGCTCGCCCGCCTTCCTGGTCGCGACGGCCCGACTGCTGCGGCTCAGCCCGGGCAGCTCGTCCCGGCTCCGGGTCGTCGCCTTCACCGACCCGGTCCTCGCGCCCCGCACGCTGGACCAGGGCTGGACCCTGGACAGCATCGACTCGCACCCCACCGACAACGGTCCGCTCATCGTGGAGCGCTACCGGGTGGCCGACCTGGCCACGGGGGAGGAGGGGGTGGTCCATCTGGCCGGCGACGTGGTCCTGGCGGCCCCCGGCATCGAGCTCGAACAGCTGGAAACTCCCCCCAGTCGAACTGTTGACCCGGCCGAGTACGCCTAGTAGGTTGGAGCAGTTGCCTCCGACTGGACAGGTCGTGAGGCGGTGGGTAGTCTCTGACTCCCGCCTTCCGCGGTACGTCGAAATGCAGCACGAATCCGGGCAGAAATGCCGGGTGAATGCTGTCCCGATTCCGAGGAAACGCGGGCCGTGAAAACGGGTCAGGAAGCCTGATAGGGTTGCTGACAACGGCGGGGAAATTCGCCGCCAGTGCAGGTGGAAACGAAATCGACTGGTTCAGACAGGCGAAACGGATCTGCTAAGCTGGAAACAGAACGAAACGCCCGGAGGGTCGGTCTGAAAGCCGCCTGAAGGAAGTGTCCGTTCCTTGAGAACTCAACAGCGTGCCAAAAGTCAACGCCAAGTTTCATTTGGCAAGATAATGCAGTAAACACTAGCGAGGACGCAGTGCACGGGGTCGGCTATTCCGCTGATCGTCGTGCCGCTCTTTCGCGGGTGCTATCAGGATTACCTGATGACATTCACGGAGAGTTTGATCCTGGCTCAGGACGAACGCTGGCGGCGTGCTTAACACATGCAAGTCGAACGGTGAAGCCCTTCTGGGTGGATCAGTGGCGAACGGGTGAGTAACACGTGGGCAATCTGCCCTGCATTCTGGGACAAGCCTTGGAAACGAGGTCTAATACCGGATACGACGCATCTCCGCATGGGGTGTGCGTGGAAAGCTCCGGCGATGCAGGATGAGCCCGCGGCCTATCAGCTTGTTGGTGGGGTAATGGCCTACCAAGGCGACGACGGGTAGCCGGCCTGAGAGGGCGACCGGCCACACTGGGACTGAGACACGGCCCAGACTCCTACGGGAGGCAGCAGTGGGGAATATTGCACAATGGGCGAAAGCCTGATGCAGCGACGCCGCGTGAGGGATGACGGCCTTCGGGTTGTAAACCTCTTTCAGCAGGGAAGAAGCGCAAGTGACGGTACCTGCAGAAGAAGCACCGGCTAACTACGTGCCAGCAGCCGCGGTAATACGTAGGGTGCGAGCGTTGTCCGGATTTATTGGGCGTAAAGAGCTCGTAGGCGGCTTGTCGCGTCGGATGTGAAAGCCCGGGGCTTAACTCCGGGTCTGCATTCGATACGGGCAGGCTAGAGTGTGGTAGGGGAGATCGGAATTCCTGGTGTAGCGGTGAAATGCGCAGATATCAGGAGGAACACCGGTGGCGAAGGCGGATCTCTGGGCCATTACTGACGCTGAGGAGCGAAAGCGTGGGGAGCGAACAGGATTAGATACCCTGGTAGTCCACGCCGTAAACGTTGGGAACTAGGTGTGGGTCACATTCCACGTGGTCCGCGCCGCAGCTAACGCATTAAGTTCCCCGCCTGGGGAGTACGGCCGCAAGGCTAAAACTCAAAGGAATTGACGGGGGCCCGCACAAGCAGCGGAGCATGTGGCTTAATTCGACGCAACGCGAAGAACCTTACCAAGGCTTGACATATACCGGAAACGTGCAGAGATGTACGCCCCCTTGTGGTCGGTATACAGGTGGTGCATGGTTGTCGTCAGCTCGTGTCGTGAGATGTTGGGTTAAGTCCCGCAACGAGCGCAACCCTCGTTCTGTGTTGCCAGCATGCCTTTCGGGGTGATGGGGACTCACAGGAGACTGCCGGGGTCAACTCGGAGGAAGGTGGGGACGACGTCAAATCATCATGCCCCTTATGTCTTGGGCTGCACACGTGCTACAATGGCCGGTACAATGAGCTGCGATACCGCGAGGTGGAGCGAATCTCAAAAAGCCGGTCTCAGTTCGGATTGGGGTCTGCAACTCGACCCCATGAAGTCGGAGTTGCTAGTAATCGCAGATCAGCATTGCTGCGGTGAATACGTTCCCGGGCCTTGTACACACCGCCCGTCACGTCACGAAAGTCGGTAACACCCGAAGCCGGTGGCCTAACCCGTAAGGGAAGGAGCTGTCGAAGGTGGGACCAGCGATTGGGACGAAGTCGTAACAAGGTAGCCGTACCGGAAGGTGCGGCTGGATCACCTCCTTTCTAAGGAGCACAGTGCCACTGCGTCAGCATCTGTCTGACGGTGGCCAGCTCATGGGTGGAACGTTGACTATTCGGCACCGCACGGTCCTTCGGGTCTCTGGTACTGCGCTTCGGCGCGTGGAACGAGGTCTGGTGGGGTGGGTGGTGTCGGGCGCGCTGTTGGGTCCTGAGGGTACGGCCGGAAGGTCTGTGTCCTTTGAACGCCGGCCCCAGTGAACTTCGCACCGTGTGTGTGGGGGTGATGGGTGGTTGGTCGTTGCTTGAGAACTGCACAGTGGACGCGAGCATCTGTGGCCAAGTTTTTAAGGGCGCACGGTGGATGCCTTGGCACTAGGAACCGATGAAGGACGTGGGAGGCCACGATAGGCCCCGGGGAGCTGTCAACCGAGCTTTGATCCGGGGGTGTCCGAATGGGGAAACCCGGCAGTCGTCATGGGCTGTCACCCGCCGCTGAACACATAGGCGGTGTGGAGGGAACGCGGGGAAGTGAAACATCTCAGTACCCGCAGGAAGAGAAAACAACCGTGATTCCGAGAGTAGTGGCGAGCGAAATCGGATGAGGCTAAACCAGTCACGTGTGATACCCGGCAGGGGTTGCGTGGTTGGGGTCGTGGGATTGCACTTCAGTTGTCTGCCGACTTCTGGGCGAGTCAGAAACCGTATGGGTAGTCGAAGGACATGCGAAAGGTCCGGCGTAGAGGGTAAGACCCCCGTAGACGAAACCTGTACGGCTTGCTTGTGCAACTCCCAAGTAGCACGGAGCCCGAGAAATTCCGTGTGAATCTGGCGGGACCACCCGCTAAGCCTAAATATTCCCTAGTGACCGATAGCGGACAGTACCGTGAGGGAATGGTGAAAAGTACCGCGGGAGCGGAGTGAAATAGTACCTGAAACCGTGTGCCTACAAGCCGTGGGAGCGTCGTCAGGAGGGCTTGCCCTTACTGATCGTGACTGCGTGCCTTTTGAAGAATGAGCCTGCGAGTTTGCGGTGTGTTGCGAGGTTAACCCGTGTGGGGTAGCCGTAGCGAAAGCGAGTCCGAATAGGGCGACATAGTAGCGCGCCCAAGACCCGAAGCGGAGTGATCTAGCCATGGGCAGGTTGAAGCGCGGGTAAGACCGTGTGGAGGACCGAACCCACCAGGGTTGAAAACCTGGGGGATGACCTGTGGTTAGGGGTGAAAGGCCAATCAAACTCCGTGATAGCTGGTTCTCCCCGAAATGCATTTAGGTGCAGCGTCGCGTGTTTCTTGCCGGAGGTAGAGCACTGGATAGGCGATGGGCCCCACCGGGTTACTGACCTTAGCCAAACTCCGAATGCCGGTAAGTGAGAGCGCGGCAGTGAGACTGTGGGGGATAAGCTCCATGGTCGAGAGGGAAACAGCCCAGAACACCGGCTAAGGCCCCTAAGCGTGTGCTAAGTGGGAAAGGATGTGGAGTCGCAGAGACAACCAGGAGGTTGGCTTAGAAGCAGCCACCCTTTAAAGAGTGCGTAATAGCTCACTGGTCAAGTGATTCCGCGCCGACAATGTAGCGGGGCTCAAGTACACCGCCGAAGCCGTGTCATTGCAACGTGAAGCCCCAACGGGTGTTGTGATGGGTAGGGGAGCGTCGTGTGTGCCGGGTGAAGCGGCGGCGGAAGCCAGTCGTGGACGGTTCACGAGTGAGAATGCAGGCATGAGTAGCGATACAAGAGTGGGAAACTCTTGCGCCGATTGACCAAGGGTTCCTGGGTCAAGCTGATCTGCCCAGGGTAAGTCGGGACCTAAGGCGAGGCCGACAGGCGTAGTCGATGGACAACGGGTTGATATTCCCGTACCCGCTTTGAAGCGCCAACGTCGAACCTCTGAATGCTAAAGCCGCGAAGCCGCCCTGAAGTCTTCGGATGGATGGGAGTGGTGGAGCCGCTGACCCAACAGGGTAGTAGGTGAGCGATGGGGTGACGCAGGAAGGTAGTCCAGCCCGGGCGGTGGTTGTCCCGGGGTAAGGGTGTAGGACGTGTGATAGGCAAATCCGTCGCACATATAGTCTGAGACCTGATGCCGAGCCGATTGTGGTGAAGTGGATGATCCTATGCTGTCGAGAAAAGCCTCTAGCGAGTTTCATGGCGGCCCGTACCCCAAACCGACTCAGGTGGTCAGGTAGAGAATACCGAGGCGTTCGGGTGAACTATGGTTAAGGAACTCGGCAAAATGCCCCCGTAACTTCGGGAGAAGGGGGGCCGGAACTGGTGATGGGACTTGCTCCTTGAGCTGGGGCCGGCCGCAGAGACCAGCGAGAAGCGACTGTTTACTAAAAACACAGGTCCGTGCGAAGCCGTAAGGCGATGTATACGGACTGACGCCTGCCCGGTGCTGGAACGTTAAGGGGACCGGTTAGCTCTGTTTCGACGGGGCGAGGCTGAGAACTTAAGCGCCAGTAAACGGCGGTGGTAACTATAACCATCCTAAGGTAGCGAAATTCCTTGTCGGGTAAGTTCCGACCTGCACGAATGGCGTAACGACTTCTCGACTGTCTCAACCATAGGCCCGGTGAAATTGCATTACGAGTAAAGATGCTCGTTTCGCGCAGCAGGACGGAAAGACCCCGGGACCTTTACTATAGCTTGATATTGGTGTTCGGTTCGGCTTGTGTAGGATAGGTGGGAGACTTTGAAGCTCAGACGCCAGTTTGGGTGGAGTCGTCGTTGAAATACCACTCTGGTCGTGCTGGATGTCTAACCTGGGTCCGTGATCCGGATCAGGGACAGTGTCTGGTGGGTAGTTTAACTGGGGCGGTTGCCTCCTAAAATGTAACGGAGGCGCCCAAAGGTTCCCTCAGCCTGGTTGGCAATCAGGTGTTGAGTGTAAGTGCACAAGGGAGCTTGACTGTGAGACCGACGGGTCGAGCAGGTGCGAAAGCAGGGACTAGTGATCCGGCGGTGGCTTGTGGAAGCTCCGTCGCTCAACGGATAAAAGGTACCCCGGGGATAACAGGCTGATCTTCCCCAAGAGTCCATATCGACGGGATGGTTTGGCACCTCGATGTCGGCTCGTCGCATCCTGGGGCTGGAGTAGGTCCCAAGGGTTGGGCTGTTCGCCCATTAAAGCGGTACGCGAGCTGGGTTTAGAACGTCGTGAGACAGTTCGGTCCCTATCCGCTGCGCGCGCAGGAGTCTTGAGAAGGGCTGTCCCTAGTACGAGAGGACCGGGACGGACGAACCTCTGGTGTGCCAGTTGTCCTGCCAAGGGCATGGCTGGTTGGCTACGTTCGGAAAGGATAACCGCTGAAAGCATCTAAGCGGGAAGCCTGCTTCGAGATGAGGACTCCCACCACCATCGAGTGGGTAAGGCTCCCAGTAGACGACTGGGTTGATAGGCCGGATGTGGAAGCCCTGTAAGGGGTGGAGCTGACCGGTACTAATAGGCCGAGGGCTTGACCATAGTTGCTACGCGTCCACTGTGCAGTTCTGAAGTCACGACCCGCCTGCTTAGGCAGGTGCGTGTCAACTTCATAGTGTTTCGGTGGTCATAGCGTGAGGGAAACGCCCGGTAACATCCCGAACCCGGAAGCTAAGCCTCATAGCGCCGATGGTACTGCAGGGGGGACCCTGTGGGAGAGTAGGACGCCGCCGAACAACCATTACAGTAAAGCCCCCTGACCACCGGTCAGGGGGCTTTACTGCGTTCCGGACCAGGTGGGTACAAGCCCCCAATAGGAAAGCCCCTGCCCCCGCGCCAAGCACGCGGGACAGGGGCCAACCGGGGGGCTCCGTCAGGAGTGGTGCTGCTGGGGCGCGTACCCCGGGACGCCAGCCGCCGCCGCGAGGTCCAGGTCCAGCGCCTCGCGCCGGATACGCTGGTCCATGTACAGCAGCGCAGTGGTGCCGGTGAGGATCGGCAGGGTGAGCATGGTGCCGATGATGGCGCTGACGCAGCTCACAATCAGGGCGGCGACAGATGGGTCCGTGTTGACGCCCTGCGAGACGCTGCTGAACAGCGTGGCCGGCACGCCGATCATGCCGATCGCGATCGAGCAGAGCAGCACCACCAGCAGGAAGATCCCGAAGATCCGCCACCAGCCGCCGCGGACCAGCCGGAACGAGCGGGCCAGTGCACTGCGGATGCCCTGGCGTTCCAGCATCAGGGCCGGTGCTGCGAGCAGCATCGAGACGGTGAGCCACAGGGCGACGATGCTGCCGGGGACGATCAGCAGGGTGAGCCCGGCCTGGGCGCCGTCGGAGGCTCCGGCGGAGTGGGCCAGCAGGGCCGGCGCCACCGAGGCCAGCAGGACGCCGCCCCCGAGCAGGCTGACCAGCGCGGTAAGGCCGAGCAGCTGGGGCAGCCGGGGACGGGCCTCCCGCCAGACCTCGGCGAGGGGCGCGGGACGTCCGATGACGGCCTTGCTGACGACGAGGATGAGCATGGCGGTGGCCAGGGTGCCGGCGATACCGGAGATCAGCTCCGTCACTCCCAGCGACGGGAGGAGGTCGAGCAGGCTGTCGACGTTTCTGCGCAGGTCCTCGGCGGGGTCGCCGGAGGAGCTGAGGGACGGGCTGGTCACCGTCTGGTCCATGGCATTGACGATCAGTGTCGTCGCGACCTGGGTGACCACGGCGACGACCGCGGTGATCGGCAGGATCGTCCGCCAGTAGCTGCGGTAGAGCGCGAAGGCGGCGCTGAGGAGCTCGCCGACCCGGAGCGGGCGGAGCGGGATGATGCCGGGCTGGGGAATCCAGCCGTGGGACCACTCCCAGCCGGGCACCGGGCCGGTGGGGACTCCGCCCCAACCGGGGGCGGCGTTCCAGTTCGGGGCAGTGGGGGCAGTGGGGGCGGTAGGGGCGGGGCCGGTGGCCTGCTCGGGGATTCCGGGGCGGACCGGTGTCTCCGTGGCGGCCGACTCGGGAGCAGGGGCTTTCTCTGGTGGCCGGCTCGGGGTGTCGGTCATGCGCGGTCCGTCTCTGTCATTGCGGGGTTGGGCTGGTTCCGGACATGGTGTCATGCCGGAGGTGAGGGCCCGGTAGGGCGGGGAGCCCCGCCCGGCGCAGCGAGATGGGTCTCATTTGGTCCTGCGGCGCAGAGACTGGGGCGTGATAAATATCCCGTTTCTTCCAAAAACGTGCCATATATGGGTGTGGAACTCGAACGAGTGGCGGATCTCTCTGTCCACTGTGCCCCAGCTCACGTTTCCGGAATGAGACCATGGTGAACATGAAGGGACGCGTCTTGATCGTCGATGACGACACTGCTCTGGCTGAGATGCTTGGCATCGTGCTGCGCGGGGAGGGTTTTGAGCCGTCGTTTGTCGCTGACGGCGACAAGGCTCTGGCCGTCTTCCGCGAGGTGAAGCCCGATCTGGTGTTGCTCGACCTGATGTTGCCCGGCCGGGACGGGATCGACGTTTGCCGTCAGATCCGCGCCGAGTCGGGCGTACCGATCGTCATGCTCACTGCCAAGACCGACACCGTGGACGTGGTGGTCGGTCTTGAATCGGGTGCTGACGACTACATGACCAAGCCCTTCAAGCCGAAGGAGCTGGTGGCCCGGGTGCGGGCGCGGCTCCGCCGGGCGGAGGAGCCCAGCCCCGAGCAGCTCGCCATCGGCGATCTGGTGATCGATGTGGCCGGCCACTCGGTGAAGCGCGACGGGCGCAGCATTCCGCTGACCCCGCTGGAGTTCGACCTGCTGGTCGCTCTGGCCCGCAAGCCGTGGCAGGTGTTCACCCGCGAGGTGCTGCTGGAGCAGGTGTGGGGTTATCGGCACGCCGCTGACACCCGCCTGGTCAACGTCCATGTGCAGCGGCTCCGGTCCAAGATCGAGCGCGACCCGGAGCGTCCCGAGATCGTCGTGACGGTACGCGGCGTCGGCTACAAGGCAGGACCGAGCTGAGATGAGCGGCCAGACCCCCGTCGCGCCGGGTCCGGACGGCGGGCGGTCGGCTTCCGGAAACAGACAGGTCGGTGCGGTGTCCGACTGGGTCCGCTCCTTGGCGGGCCTGATCGGGCGCCGGTTCCGGCGCCCGATCCGTGAGTTCACCGGTCTGTACCGGCGTTCGATCCAGTTGCGGGTGGTGGCCACCACGCTGGTGCTCTCGCTGGGCGTGGTGCTGCTGCTGGGTGTCGTGGTGGTGAACCAGGTCCGCAACGGGCTGCTCAAGTCCAAGGTGGCGGCGGCGACCGTCCAGGCGCAGAACGGCTTCAAGGCCGCGGCCCAGCGGGATGTGAACCCCACGTCCGGGCTCGGGGCGCCCAGTGGGTCGGGCGGGAACCCTTCGACGACCTCCGACGGCCAGCCGGACATGGGCACGCTGCTGGCGAACCAGGTGAACTTCCTGGCGAGCAGTGGCGCCGGCCAGTACGCCGTGGTCGGCATGGTGCCGGGCACCGCCGAGTCGCTGACCGTGACCAGCAGCAATCCCGGCTCCCGCAATCCCCGGGTGGTCGGCAATGTCGACCCGGACCGCACCATCAGCCAGAACCTCCGCAACCAGGTTCACATCAACGCGAGCGCGAGCCAGTCGGCGTCGGCGTCCACCTATACGACGATCTACTACCTGGACAATCCGCCCACGCCCAGCGAGGCGGGGATGGTCGTGGGCGAGGAGCTGACGACCTCCTCCCGGGACGGTACGCAGACCTACCAGCTCTACTACGTCTTCCCCTTCACCCTGGAGAGCAGCACCCTCAGCCTGGTCACCACCACCCTGCTCACGGCCGGGATCTTCGTGGTGATCCTGCTCGGAGCGATCTCCTGGCTGGTGGTACGCCAGGTGGTCACGCCGGTGCGGATGGCGGCCGAGATCTCCGAGCGGCTGGCGGACGGACGGCTGGACGAACGGATGAAGGTGAGCGGGACGGACGACATCGCCCGGCTCGGGGAGTCGTTCAACCGCATGGGAGCCGCGCTGCAGACGCAGATCCGGCAGTTGGAGGAGCTCTCGCGGGTCCAGCGGCGCTTTGTCTCGGACGTCTCGCACGAGCTGCGGACCCCGCTGACCACGGTGCGGATGGCCGCCGACCTGCTGTACGAGTCCCGCGGCGACTTCGGCGATCCGGCGGCGGAACGTTCCGCCGAGCTGCTGCAGAACCAGTTGGACCGGTTCGAGTCGCTGCTCGCCGACCTGCTGGAGATCAGCCGCTTCGACGCCGGTGCGGCGATCCTGGACGTCGAGCCCGCCGACCTCCGCGACGTGGTCGGCCGGGTGATCGAGGCGGCCGAGCCGCTGGCCGCCACCAAGGGCAGCGCGGTGCTGGGTGCGCGGCGGTGACGAACCGGTGGTGGCCGAGGTGGATCCGCGCCGGATCGAGCGGATCCTGCGGAACCTGGTGGTCAACGCGCTGGAGCACGGCGAGGGACGGGACATCGAGGTCAGGCTCGCGGTCGGCGACGGCGCGGTGGCCATCGCGGTCAGGGACCAGGGCATCGGGCTGAAGCCGGGCGAGGCGTCCCGGGTGTTCAACCGCTTCTGGCGGGCCGATCCGGCGCGGGCGCGGACCACCGGCGGTACTGGGCTCGGGCTGTCGATCGCGCTGGAGGACGCCGCCCTGCACGGCGGCTGGCTGCATGCCTGGGGCGAGCCCGGCGGCGGTTCGCAGTTCCGGCTGACCGTGCCCCGCAACGCCGGCGCGGAGATCATGCGTTCGCCGATCCCGCTGGAACCCGAGGACTCCCGCGGCAACCGCGGCCTCACGGTGCCGGGCATGCCGTACATGCGGGCGTCCCGGCCGAGCGGCGCGACCGCGCTGGGCGGGGAGTCGGCGGAGGAGGGCGCGGTGCTGGGGACGGGGCTCGGCTCCGGCCTCGGCGGGGTGCTGGGGTACGGTTCCGTGATTCCGGGGGTGCCCGGGCGGGCGCCGATGCCGCCGAGCAAGCCCTCCGATGTCCGCGGGGCCTCCGGCTACGGCGTCACCGGTGCCCAGGTCGTGGTGTCCAAGGAAGGGCGCGATGAAGGTTCCACCGATGACGAGGACTAGCGCCCGCGCCGTCGGGGCGCTGGCGGGCGGGCTGCTCCTGGCCGGCTGCGCCACCATGCCCAGCACCGGCTCGCCGGGTGCCCCCGGCGCCTCCGAGGCCAGCACGCAGACGGCCCAGCAGGTGGTGGTGGTCGCGGAGCCGCCGAAGGCGGGCGACCCGCCGCAGCAGATGCTGTCCGGCTTCCTGGACGACCTGGTGTCCGACGAGCAGCACTACCAGACCGCCAAGCAGTTCCTGACGGCCGACGCCGCCGCGGCCTGGAACCCGGAGCAGCAGGTCACCGTGCTGCAGCAGATCCGCGAGCGGATCACCGGGACGCCCACCAGCACCAAGGCGACGATCCAGGTCAAGGGCGTGCTGGTGGCCACGCTCAACGCCAGGCACGCCTATGTCCCGGTCCCCGTCCCTGGTCAGGAGAGCACCTTCAACTTCACCGTGGTGAAGGGCTCGGACGGCTGGCGGATCACCTCGCCGCCGCCGGGCATCATCCTGAACCAGGTCGACTTCGCCCGTATATATGAGCCCGTCAACCTCTACTACCCGGTGGCCCGTTCCGGCGCCGACGGCAGCCCCTCGGCGCTCGCCGCCGATCCGATCTACGTCCGCAGCCATATCGACCCGCTCACCGACGCGGCGAACGCCCTGCTCGGCGGTCCGAGCGACTGGCTGGCCCCGGCGGTCGTCCGGACCTTCCCGTCGAACTCCTCGCTGGGCAAGAACCGGGTGAGCGTCGGCGGCGACGCGGGGGTGGGCGGCATAAGGCTCCAGTTCGGCGGGAAGATCGGCACCGCGATCCAGAACCCGGACGACTGCCGGCGCATGGCCTCGCAGCTGTACTTCACCCTCTCCGAGGTGCCGACCCAGCAGGCCCAGCAGGTGGGCCAGCAGATCAACTCGGTCTCGCTCTACCGCAACGGCGACACCACCGCCGCCTGCTCGGCGGACGAGAACAGCCCCTACTCGCCGTTCCAGGCGCCGAACGGTGCCACCAGCTACTTCGTGGATTCGGACGGACGCCTGGAGAGCCTGGACGTGGGGGCGGCGGTCCCGACACCGAAGCTGGTGCCGGGTGTGCTCGCGCCGCCGAACATCGGGCACATCGGCGGGTTCGCGGTCGCCCCGGGCACCGGCGGCCAGGTGGCGGTGCTCTCGGCGAACCGGCGCGACCTCTTCCTGAGCACGCTGAACCAGAAGACCGTCCCGGTGCACGCGACCCTGAGTAGCCAGGTCACCGGCGGGCTCAGCTCCCCGAGCTGGGACGACCTGGGGACGCTGTGGGTCGCCGACACCGACCCCGCCGCCCCCGCGGTCCACGCGGTGGTGGGCGGCAAGCTGGTGCCGGTGGCGGTGAACGGCCTGCACGGAACGGTCACCGGGGTCCGGGTCGCCGCGGACGGGCGCGGATCGCGCTGACGGTCAGGAGCGGCAGCGGCAGTTCGGTCCAGGTCGGCCGGATCGAGCAGTCCGGGACCGCGGAGGCGCCGCAGCTCACCATCGACGGCCTGCAGTCCGTCGCGCCGTCGCTGATCAGCGTGAAGTCGGTGTCCTGGTTCGACGGCGACAGCCTGATCGTGCTCGGCCAGTCCACCGGCACCGCGCTGGGGCTTTCCACCTGGGAGGTCGACGGATCCTCGGCGTTGGACGCCCCGGAGCAACTGCCCTCCTTCGCGGAGGGCATGACCACGGTGGCCGCACTGCAGCAGGACTCCTCGCTGCAGCTGGCCGCCAGGGCGCCGCTGCTGAGCGACTCGATCGGGGCGGCCGCGCCGGCCACGGCCGAGGACAAGGGCAAGATCTACCGCTGGGCCAAGAACCAGTGGTTCGCGGTGGCGAAGAACGGCGACACCAGCGCCAACGGCCCGATGCCGAGCTACCCCGGCTGAGCCCGCCCGGCGGCCGGAAGCCAGCGCGCATCGTCACGGCGCGCATCGTCACGGCGCGCGTCGTCACACCGGGCGGCGTCACGGCGGACGGTCGCGGCGACCACCGCCGCGGCCAGCACGTCGCCGCCCACCTCGGCCAGGGCGCGGGCGGCGTCGGCGAGGGTGGCGCCGGTGGTGACCAGGTCGTCGACCAGGACGATCCGGCCCCGGCCGAGCCGCCCCCGGCGACCGGCCGGGACGGTCAGCGCCCCGCTGAGGTTGCGCAGCCGCTCGGCCGCCCCCAGCTCGGACTGGTCGGCGGTGCCGCGCCGCTGCCGAAGCACCGTCAGCACCCGGGCCGGCACCCCGGCCGCGCGCAGCGTCCTGGCCGCCACCAGGGTGAGCCGGCGGGTGGGGTCGTGTCCGCGGGCCCGTACCGTCGCGGCGGCGGAGGGCATCGGGACCAGCAGCAGCGGGGCGTCGCGGGCGGCGGCGCTGGCCGGGACGGCGGCGCGTACCGCCGCGGCCAGGGCCAGGCCCAGCGGCTGGGCCAGCCGCAGCGCCCCGCGCTCCTTGTGGGCCAGCAGGATCTGCCGGGTCGCGCCTTCGTAGCTGGTCGCGGCGTACACCTCGGGCAGTCCCGGCGGGGCTGCCTGGGGGCGTGCGGGGTGTGGGCGCGCGCCCTCCAGTTCGGCTCGGCAGGCGGCGCAGAGCTGGGTGTGCGCCGCGCCGCAGCCGACGCAGGGCACCGGCACGAGCAGATCGAGGGCGGCATCGAAGAGTCCGAGGAACGTGCTGGTCACAGAGCATCCTCCGGGCGGGCGGACGACGGCTGGGCGGCTCGACGGCGACGCGGCCGGAGCATGGACAACAGCCTGCTGGGCCGACCCCCGGGACGGTGGATATTTACCGTGGATTCATCCGTATGGGGGTAGGACTGACGCAAGGGCTGTACAAGCCCGCGCAGTGCCGCGACTTTGGTGCACAGGCGTGTCGGCGATGCCGGTGGCGCCGTGGCCGCGCCGATCGCTCCCGGTCCTCCGACGCAGGGTGGGCGGAATCCCGAGAACCGTTGTTCCATGGGGTTCCAACCCTTCCTTCTGGGGAGGTAGGGATGTGAGGGGCGGTCCCGCCCACCTCCGAGCGGGCGGTGCTGCGAACTCGATGGGCCGCGCGGACCTTGAGGGTCCGACCGGCGACAGGGCAAGTGATCGGAGATCTGCGTGGACATCGTCGTCAAGGGTCACAAGACCGAGGTGCCCGAGCGGTTTCGCAAGCACGTAGGCGAGAAGCTGGAGCACATCCAGAAGCTCGACCACAAGGTGATCAGCCTGGACGTTGAGCTGTCCAAGGAGCGCAACCCGCGGCAGGCGGAGCGTGCCGAGCGGGTGGAGATCACGCTGCACAGCCGCGGTCCGGTGATCCGGGCCGAGGCCAGCGCGCCGGACCCGTACTCGGCGCTGGACCTGGCCACGGCGAAGCTGGACGCGCAGCTGCGCAAGGTGGCCGACCGGCGGCGGGTGCACAAGGGGCCGCGTTCGCCGATGAGCGTGGCCGAGGCGACCGCGAATCTCTCGGCGGCCCCCGACGTGGCGACCCCGGAGGAGCTGGCCGAGCCGGTCAGCAAGACCAAGATCGGCTGCATCGAGGTCGAGGGCGACGGCCCGCTCGTGGTCCGCGAGAAGACCCATGCGGCCGTGCCGATGGCGCTGGACCAGGCGTTCTACGAGATGGAGCTGGTGGGGCACGACTTCTACCTGTTCCAGGACATCGACACCGGGCAGCCGAGCGTCGTCTACCGCAGGCACGGCTATGACTACGGAGTGATCCACCTGAAGCTTGAAGGGCAGTAGCCGCCCCGGCGGGACCAGGCGGTGAAGGGGCGCGGTGCGACAGGCACCGCGCCCCTTCCGTGCGCCTGCGCCGCGCCCGGGGTGACACTTCCGGGGGAACCCGGAGCTGCGGAATGATCGCACGGGCGGCGGGGCGTGGAATCATGGCGGGAACACCCGACCAGCCGAGGGGGAGGTCCGGATGGCGGAGCGATGGGACGGCCGGCGCGACGACCGGCTCGACGAGGATCGGGACCGGGAGACCGACGGCCCGCGACGTACGGTCGAGCCGATCAGGGTCCTGGTCGTGGACGACCACGCGCTCTTCCGGCGGGGCCTGGAGATCGTGCTGGCCCAGGAGGAGGACATCCAGGTCGTCGGCGAGGCCGGGGACGGCGCCGAGGCCGTGGAGAAGGCCGCCGACCTGCTGCCCGACATCATCCTGATGGATGTGCGGATGCCCAGGCGCAGCGGCATCGAGGCCTGCACCTCGATCAAGGAGGTGGCCCCGAGTACGAAGATCATCATGTTGACGATCAGCGACGAGGAGGCCGACCTCTATGAGGCGATCAAGGCCGGGGCGACCGGCTACCTGCTGAAGGAGATCTCCACCGACGAGGTCGCCACCGCGATCCGCGCGGTCGCCGACGGACAGTCACAGATCAGCCCCTCGATGGCGGCCAAGCTGCTGACCGAGTTCAAGTCGATGATCCAGCAGCGCACCGACGACCGCAGGCTGCTGCCCGCGCCGCGGCTGACCGAGCGTGAGCTGGAGGTGCTGAAGCTGGTCGCCACCGGGCTGAACAACCGGGACATCGCCAAGCAGCTCTTCATCAGCGAGAACACCGTGAAGAACCATGTCCGCAACATCCTGGAGAAGCTGCAGCTGCACTCCCGGATGGAGGCCGTGGTCTATGCGATGCGGGAGAAGATCCTCGAAATAGGGTGACGCGACCGGGGCGACCGGTCGGGTCGGTCTCAGCCGAGCAGCTTCTCCAGGGCCGGGCGCAGCGCCTCGTCGTGCATCCGCTCGACCCTGACCACGTCGCAGCCGACCCAGTCGGCGGCCTCCCGCAGGGCCTGGGCCAGCGCGGGCAGCAGGGCGGGGGAGTCCAGCGAGACCTGACGGGCGATCAGGGTCCGCTTCTCGCGGGCCGGGTCGACCCGGCCGACCAGTCGGCCGCCGGTCAGCAGCGGCATCGCGAAGTAGCCGTGCAGCCGCTTCTCCTTGGGCGTGTACGCCTCCAGCCGGTGGCTGAGGCCGAAGATCCGCTCGGTGCGGGCCCGGTCCCAGACCAGTGAGTCGAACGGCGACAGCAGGGTGGTGCGGTGCCGGCCGCGCGGCTCGGCGGCCAGGGCGGCCGGATCGGCCCAGGCCGGAGCGGCCGCGCCGTTCCGGCCCCAGCCCTCGACCAGCACCGGGACCAGACCGGTGTCCGGGAGGGCGGCGCCCACCTGGTCGGCCTTGAGCCGGTGGTAGTCGGCGAGGTCCTTGCGGGTGGCGACGCCCAGGGCGGCGCCGGACTGGCGCACCAACTGCCGGAAGCAGGCCGCGTCGTCCGGGTCGCTGCCGAGCAGCTCGCCGGGGACGGCGCGTTCGGTGAGGTCGTAGACCGCTTCCAGCCGCGGCGCTCGGTGCAGACGACCTGGCCGGTGTCCAGCAGCCACTCGACCGCGATCTTGGTCTCGGACCAGTCCCACCAGATCCCGCCCTTCTTGGCGCCGCCCAGCTCGGTGGCGGTCAGCGGCCCTTCCGCACGCAGCCGGGCCAGCACCTCGGCGCAGGAGCGGTCGGCGTCCTCCATCCGGTGCCAGCGGTGGCCGCGGGCCAGGAAGGCGCGGCGCCGGAAGCCGAACAGCGGCCACTCCTCGATCGGGAGCACGCAGGCGGCATGGGACCAGTACTCGAAGGACGTCCCGCCGCTCCAGTAGGCGTGCTCCACCGCCTCGCGGCCGACCGCCCCGAGCCGGGCGTACGGGATCAGCTCGTGCGAGCGGGCCAGCACCGAGATGGTGTCCAGCTGAACCGAGCCGAGATGGCGCAGCACGCCGCGCACCCCGCCGCGCCGGTCCGGGGCGCCCAGCAGGCCCTGGGCCCGCAGGGCGATCCGGCGGGCGTCGTCGGCGCGGAGGGTGAGGGCGGGAGCGGTGGCGTCGGGGAGGGTCCTCATGGGATCAGCGTAGAAGCCCGCACTGACACTCCCGCCGCAGCCGGGCCATCCGCTCTTTCGTATGAGCCAAATCAGATCGATGTACGAGAAACAACCCACAAGGGTGAGTTTTGGGGTGATCTCGCAGGTAGCGGTCATGGAGGGCCCGCTCGTGCTTCTAGCATATGAATCGCAGCGCCACGCACCGCAGTCACGGGCTCACCGCCCGTGAGCTGATTGGGGGGTGTGCGGCCTGCACACAGTCGCGGGGGCGACGGGGGACCACTCATTCCATTCAGGCGCGGCAGGGCACCAGGCCCGACCGTCCGCGCCGATCCGTACTTCGGCATGCCCGCATCCATGCGCGGCTGCCTCTGGAGGGGACAACATGGGTCGTAGGACCCGCTGGGCCGCCGCGTTCACCGCGGCGGGACTGCTGTCGGCGCTCACCCCGGGCATGGCCGCGCACGCGGCCACCGCACAGCGCATCGACCTGCGCGTACTCGTGGTGGACGACGGTGGCCCGGCCACCGCCGCGATCATGGACGAGATGACCATCTCCGGCACGCCGTTCACCGTGGTGAAGCTGTCGGACAGCAACCGGCCCACCATCAACGCCGCGTTCCTCAGCGGTACGGTGAGCGGCCAGGCCGAGGGCAAGTTCCAGGCCGTAGTACTGCCCAACAACGCGCCGTTCGCGGCGGGTTCGGCCGAGATGACGGCGCTGACCACGTACGAGCAGACCTTCGGGGTGCGCCAGGTCGACGCCTACACCTACGCGCAGCCCACGGTCGGCCTCAACTACGCGGCCGACCCCGGCTACATCGGGTCGCTGGACGGGATCACCGGGACGGTCACCGCGGCCGGCCTCGGCGGATCCTTCCGCTACCTCAAGGGCAGCCTGCCGTTCGAGGACAACGACCCAACCGTGACCGAGAGTTACGGCTATCTGGCGACCCCGCTGGCCACCCAGGCGGCCGGGTCCACCTTCACCCCGCTGATCACCGCGCCGATCCCGGGCAGCAGCTCCCCCGGGGTGCTGGCCGGCGAGTACGACCACGGCGGCGTCTCCGAGCTGGTGCTGACCTTCGCCTACAACCAGTACCAGCAGCAGTACCGGCTGCTGGCCCGCGGCATCGTCGACTGGATGACCCAGGGCATCCACCTCGGCTACGACCGCAACTACTACGAGCAGCACGTCGACGACATCTTCCTGCCGGACGACCGCTGGAGCAGCACTGCCAAGTGCACCCCCGGCGACGCGATCTCCGCCTGCCAGGGCACCCCGGTGGAGTCCACCATCCGGATGACCCCGGCCGATGTGACCTTCGCCCAGCAGTGGGAGACCGCGCACAACTTCACCTTCGACTTCCTCTTCAACGGCGGCGGCAGCGACGAACAGGTCGCGGACACCGGCTCCGACCCGCTGCTGACCTCGCTGCAGTCGGCCAAGTCCTCGTTCCGCTGGGTGAACCACACCTACGACCACCCGTTCCTCGGCTGCGTCCAGGACAACACCACGGTCCCCTGGACCTGCACCAAGAACGCCGACGGCAGCACCGCCTGGGTGTCCGAGTCGACCATCCAGACCGCCATCAGCAAGAACCAGCAGTGGGCCGCGAGCAAGGGCTTCAGCACCGACAACACCGAGCTGGTGACCGGGGAGCACTCCGGTCTGATGACGCTGCCGCAGCAGCCCGCCGACAACCCCAACCTGGCCCAGGCGTTCGCCGCGACCGGGATCAAGTGGACCGGCAGCGACCACTCCCGCGAGCTCAACCAGCGGGCGATCGGCCAGGCGCTGACCGTGCCGCGGTTCCCGATGAACGTCTACTACAACGCCGGGCACACCGCCGACGAGGTGGACGAGTACAACTGGCTCTACACCAGCACCGCCCAGGGCGGCAGCGGCCTGTGCACCGCCAACCCGGCCACCAGCACCTGCCTGCCCGCGCCGCTCGACCTGAGCACCGGGTACGCCAACTACATCACCCCGCTGGAAGCCAAGATCGACCTCGGGCACATCATCGACAACAGCCCGCTGCCGACCTACGCGCACCAGTCCAACCTGACCGAGGACCGGATCCTCTACCCGGTGCTCGACCAGATCTTCAGCAACTACGCCAGCCTGTTCGCGGCCAACGCGCCCATCACCAACCTGCGTGAGTCCGCGATCGGCGCCGAGCTGAAGCAGCGCGCCACCTGGAGCGCGGCGGTGACCGCCGGCACCGCCAGCGGCTACCGGGTCGGCAACACCGTGACCGTGAACGCCCCCAGCGGCGTCGCGGCCCAGGTCACCGCGCCCACCGGGACGGTGCAGAAGCAGCTGCTGGGGACCAGCGCCTTCGGCACCGCCTACGCCGGCGAACTCTCCGGCTGGGTCACGCCCGGACTGCTGCAGAGCAACGTCGCGCTGACGCTCAACAGCGCGGGCACGCCGGCCGCACCGGCTCCGGCCGCGGCCGCCACACCGGCTCCGACGTCCTCCTCGACGACCGCGCCGCCGTCGACCACCAAGCCGGTGGTCCCCAGCGGTGTCCTCGGCGTGGTGCCGATGACGGTGGCCGGGGTGACCAAGCTGCTCGGCGGGCTGCTGTAACCCGCTCCACCGCAGCAAACAGCGAGATCCGGACCGCGTCCGGGGCCCAGGACGGCAACCCGGGCCCCGGACGCGGCACGACCGAACCAGCTTGAGGGGGACGCACCAAGATGACCGGACCGACCGAGGTCACCCTTCTCACCGAGGGCACCTACCCCTATGTGCACGGGGGAGTGAGCGTCTGGTGCGACCAGCTGGTGCAGGGCATGCCGGACGTGCGCTTCCATGTCCTCGGCATCACCGGCAGCGGTCGCGAACCGCATGTCTGGGAGCTGCCGCCGCATGTCGCCTCGGTCAGCTCGGTTCCGCTCTGGGGCCGCACCCCCGTGGGCGCCCCGCCGCGCGGCCGCGCCCTGCGCCGCTTCCTGGCCGGGTACGAGCGCTTCCTGCTGGCGCTGCTGGACGTCGACTTCGAGAAGTACTTCGCCGACGAGCTGTACGAGCTGGCCGAGTTCGCCCTCACCGGCGGCTCGTTGACGGCCGCGCTCCGTACCGAGGGGGCGGTCCGCTCGCTGCAGAAGCTCTGGCAGCGCCCCTTCCTGGCCACCCATGCCTCCCGCCCCACCGTCCAGGACGCACTGGAGGCCACCGACCTGCTGGAGCACGCGCTGCGCCCGCTCGCGGTGCAGCCGCCCAGCCGGGGCGTCGCCCACGTGGTCACCGGCGGTCTCGCGGTGCTGCCCGGGCTGACCGCACGCCGCTTCCACGGGGTGCCGCTGCTACTCTCGGAACACGGCATCTACCTGCGTGAACGCTATCTGAGCTATCGCTCGGCGCCCTACCGCTGGCCGGTCAAGGCGCTGATCCTGGGCTTCTTCCGGCTGCTCGCCACCGAGGGCTACCGGGGGGCGGATCTGATCACCCCCTGCAACCGCTACAACCGGCGCTGGGAGGAACGCGGCGGCTGCGACCCGCAGCGCATCCGCACCGTCTACAACGGGGTCGACCCCGAGCTCTTCCCCTACGCGGGACCCGAGCCGGAGATCCCCACCCTCAGCTGGGCCGGCCGGGTCGACCCGATCAAGGACCTGGAGACCCTGATCCGGGCGTTCGCGCTGGTCAGGGCCGAGATTCCCAACGCGAGGCTGCGCCTCTTCGGCGCCGCCCCGGCCGGCGGCGAGCAGTACCAGGAGGACTGCCGGGCGCTCGCCGCCGAGCTGGGGGTGGCCGAGGGAGTCGTCTTCGAGGGGCGGATCGACACCGTCCGGCACGCCTACGCGGCCGGCAGCGTGGTGATGCTCTCCAGCATCTCCGAGGGCTTCCCGTTCTCCCTGATCGAGGCGATGTCCTGCGGGCGGGCCACCGTGTCCACCGACGTCGGCGGGGTCCGCGAGGCCGTCGCCGACACCGGTCTCGTGGTCCCGCCGAGGGAGCCCGAGGCCATGGCCAGGGCGGCGCTGAGCCTGCTCCGGGATCCGCAGCGGCGGCAGGAGTTGGGCGACGCGGCCCGGAACCGGGTCATCGAGCAGTTCACCCTGGGCCGCACCGTGGCCACCTTCCGCGGTGTCTACGACGCCCTGCTGGAGGACCCCAGGACGATGTGGTCCCCGGCCGCGACGACCCGAATCGAGGCCCTGGTGTGAGCGCCGTCCTTGAACTGCTGGCGGGGGTGCGGCTGAATCCGCTGCCGAAGATCCTGCCCAGGCCCACCACCCCGATGGACCCGGCCGAGGAGGCGGCGCACCGCTTCGGCGGGGTCGCCGCGACCGCAGTGCACTCCTTCGAGGTCGCCGCCGCGATCGAGGCGGAAGGGGTGACGGATCGTCAGATCCAGCGCCACTACGGCCGGTCCGACGCCTTCGAACTCGCCGAGGACCTCTACGCGGAGACCCCGCGCAGCTATCCGGAGCCGACCGCCGCACCGTCCCCCTGGCACAGTTCGCTGCCCACCAGTGTGCTGCGCGGGGTGCTCTACGCCCTGCCCGGGCTCGGCTTCCCGCTCGGCGCGCCGCTGCTGACCGGCCCCGCCGACGCCGGCGGCCTGCCGCACGGCACCTTCGCGCTGGCGCTCTCGGTCCTGTTCAACTGGGCCTGGAACCAGGCGCTGGCCCACCGCACCCACCACCGGCTCGGACGCGGCCTGCGCCGCTCGGCCGGGCGCTGCCTGCTGCGGGGCGCGTTCGTCGGGGCCGGGCTCGGGGTGCTCGGCGCGCTGGTGGGCGCCCTGGCCGGCGGGCGGGACGTCGGCGGGGTGCTGCTGTTCTGCTTCGGGCAGGCGCTCTACCTCGGCGGCTCCTGCGTGCTGCTGGTCCTCGGCCGGGAGCGGGTCCTGCTGCTGACCCTGGTCCCGGCCGCGCTCGGGGGACGGCCGTGCTGCTGGGGCTGTTCCGGCCGACCCCGCTGACCGCGCTGCTGCTGGTCTGCACCGTGCTGCTGGCGGTCGGCCAGGCCGGTCGTGAGCTGCGGAAGCAGTTGCGCGACACCGACGACGACACCGCCGTCGAACCGCTGCCGCCGGTCCGGGCCTCCATTCCGCACGGCCTGTTCGGCATGGCGATGTCCCTGCTCACGCTGGGGATCGCGCTGCGCGGCGGCCATCTCGACGTGGCCCCGATGCTGGCGCTGACAGTCAGCATGGGGCCGGCCGAGTGGCTGCTCTACGGCTACCGCAACCGGATCCACGGCGCGCTGCGGGCGGCCCACAGCATGCGCGGCTTCGCGCTGCTCTCGGCCCGGTCGATGGCGGTGGGCCTGCTGACCTACCTGGGCCTGCTCGCACTGCTGGGCGGGGCGATGGGCGCGGCCCTGGCCAAGGGGCCGGTGGGGCCGGTCGGCACCGAACTGCCGGGGCTGCTCGCACTGGGGGCCACCATCTGGACCGCGCTGCTGCTCCAGGCCCTCGGCTCGGCCTGGGCCGCCGCGGGCATCTGCACCCCGGCCGCCGCCGCGACCGTCGCCGGGGCCACCGAGGTCGCCGTCGGCGGTATAGCGGCGCTGCTGCTGGTCGCGGTGGCCTGCTGGTCGCTGGGGCGGGTCACCGTGCACCGCTGAACGCCCTGGAAGCCTTTTGACCTGCTATCTGTGGAGTGGAATTGACGACCCGTGAGGGCAGCGAGCGACGGCTGCTGGTCCCCCTGTACGTCTATCCGGGGACGGAGCCGGAGGCCTGGGACGCGGTGGCCGCGCAGGCTGGCGAGGTGGCCTGGGTGGTGTTCAATCCGGCCAGCGGGCCGGGCGACGCGCCGCAGCCGGAGTTCGCCGAGGCAGCGGCCACGCTGCGGGCGGCCGGGATCCCGCTGCTCGGCTATGTGGACACCGACTACGGCGGCCGCGGCCACCGCGAGGTGGTCGCCGACCTGGAGCGCTACCAGGACTGGTACGGGGTCGACGGGGTGTTCCTGGACCAGGCCGGTTCCGATCCCGAGCTGTTGCCGCACTACCGGCGGCTGGCGGTGGCGGCCCGTTCGCTGGAGGCCCGGCAGGTGGTCCTCAACCCCGGGGTCCACCCCGACCCCGGCTATGCCAGGATCGCGGATGTGGTGATCACCTTCGAAGGAGCCTGGGAGACCTACCAGCGGCTCCGGGTCCCGGCCTGGACCACGGACTTCCCGGCGGAGCGCTTCGGGCACCTGGTGCACACCGCCCCGGCGGAGGCCTGCGGGCTGGTCGCCCGGTTCGCCCGGCAGTACGGGGCGGAGTACTGCTATGCGACGCCGGGGGCGGGCGACAACCCCTGGTCGGTGCTGATGCCGCAGTTCCTGCGACAGGGCAGCGAGGTGTGCTGAGCCGTACCGCGCGGCTGCTCGCGCTCTGCGGCAGCGCGCTACTGCTGCTGTCCGCCGGATGCAGTCCGGGTGGCGGCGGCTCCTCGGACGGCATCCCCAGCGGCGCCGCCCCCGGCCCGGCCGCCGCCAGCGCCGCCGCCCACAGCCCGGGGCCCCGTTGGCAGCCGGCCCCGGCGAGAGCTGGCAGTGGCAGCTCAGCAGGACCGTGGACATCAACGTCGACGCCGCCGTCTACGACATCGACGGCTTCGACAACGGCGCCGCCGTGGTGGCCGCCCTGCACGCCAAGGGCCGCAAGGCGATCTGCTACGTCAACGTCGGCGCCTATGAGGACTTCCGTCCGGACCGCTCCACCTATCCGGCGGTGCTGCTGGGCGCGGGCGACGGCTGGCCGGGCGAGCGCTGGCTGGACGTGCGCGGGCTGGCGCTGCTGCGGCCGATCATCGCGGGCCGCTTCGACATGTGCCGGGCGAAGGGCTTCGACGCGGTGGAACCCGACAATGTCGACGGCTACGACAACCACTCGGGCTTCCCGCTCACCGCGGCCGACCAGCTCGCCTTCAACCGGATGGTGGCCGGTCTGGCCCACGCCCGCGGCCTGGCGGTCGGCCTCAAGAACGACCTCGACCAGATTCCCCAGCTCGTCGGCGACTTCGACTTCGCGGTGGACGAACAGTGTGCGGAGTACCGGGAGTGCGCGGAGCTGGTCCCCTTCATCCAGCAGGGCAAGGCGGTGTTCGAGGCCGAGTACGATCTGCCGCTCGCCGGCTTCTGCCCGGACGCCCGCCGGCTGCGCTTCAGCGCCCTGCTCAAGCACCCGGCCCTGGACGCCTGGCGGCGCAGCTGCTGAGGGATCGGTCCACCAGGAGGAAGCCATCCATTTGTCTGCTTCGCGGCTTATCGTGACGGTCGATCGCCCCACTCGTGGGGGTGACACCGAGCTGGTCTGCTGACGGACCTCCCGGCCCGCTCGTTTCCTCGCATACGATGGCCACGCGGTGGTGCGTCTCCATCGCCGGTGCGCGGTACTCCAGCGCACAGACCGCCCAGTGCCAGCCCAGGCAAGGAGCCAGTTCACGTGTCCGTCTTCGACAAGATCCTGCGCGCAGGCGAAGGCAAGATCCTTCGCAAGCTGCACCGCATTGCCGCCCAGGTCAATTCCATCGAAGAGGACTTCGTCAACCTGACGGACGCAGAGCTGCGTGCGCTCACCGACGAGTACCGGGAGCGTTACGCCGGCGGCGAGTCCCTGGACGATCTCCTCCCTGAGGCATTCGCGACTGTCCGCGAGGCGGCCAAGCGCACCCTCGGCCAGCGCCACTACGACGTCCAGATCATGGGTGGCACGGCGCTGCACCTGGGGTACGTCGCCGAGATGGGTACCGGTGAGGGCAAGACCCTGGTCGGCACGCTGCCGACCTACCTGAACGCGCTGTCCGGCAAGGGCGTGCACCTGATCACGACCAACGACTACCTCGCCGAGCGCGACTCGGAGTGGATGGGCCGGGTGCACCGCTTCCTCGGCCTCGAGGTCGGCGTGATCCTGGCCAACATGACCCCGGCCGAGCGCCGCGCGCAGTACGCCTGCGACATCACCTACGGCACCAACAACGAGTTCGGCTTCGACTACCTGCGCGACAACATGGCCTGGTCCCAGGACGAACTGGTGCAGCGCGGCCACAACTTCGCGGTGGTCGACGAGGTCGACTCGATCCTGATCGACGAGGCCCGTACGCCGCTGATCATCTCCGGACCGGCCGACCAGGCCACCAAGTGGTACGGCGACTTCGCCAAACTGGTCAACCGGCTGAAGATCGACCGCGACTACGAGGTCGACGAGAAGAAGCGGACCGTCGGCGTGCTCGAGGTCGGCGTCACCCGGGTCGAGGACTACCTGGGCATCGACAACCTCTACGAGTCGGTGAACACCCCGCTGGTGGGCTTCCTGAACAACGCCATCAAGGCGAAGGAGCTCTACAAGAACGACAAGGACTACGTCGTCATGAACGGCGAGGTCATGATCGTCGACGAGCACACCGGCCGTATCCTGGCCGGCCGCCGCTACAACGAGGGCATGCACCAGGCGATCGAGGCCAAGGAGGGGGTGGAGGTCCAGAACGAGAACCAGACCCTGGCCACCATCACCCTGCAGAACTTCTTCCGGCTGTACGACAAGCTCTCCGGGATGACCGGTACCGCCCAGACCGAGGCGGCCGAGTTCCACCAGATCTACAAGCTCGGCGTGGTCCCGATCCCGCCGAACCGGGACCGGGTCCGGATCGACCAGCCCGACCTGATCTACAAGTCCGAGCCGGCCAAGTTCGCGGCCGTGGTCGAGGACATCGTGGAGAAGCACGAGAAGGGCCAGCCGATCCTGGTCGGCACCACCAGCGTGGAGAAGTCCGAGTACCTGGCCCAGGAGCTGCGCAAGCGCGGGGTCCAGCACGAGGTCCTCAACGCCAAGCACCACGAGCGCGAGGCCCAGGTCGTCGCGCAGGCCGGTCGCCGCGGCGCCGTCACCGTCGCCACCAACATGGCCGGACGAGGCACCGACATCATGCTCGGCGGCAACCCCGAGCACCTCGCCTCCGCCGAGCTGGCCCAGCGCGGCCTCTCCCCGGTGGACACCCCCGAGGAGTACGAGGCCGCCTGGGGCGAGGCCCTGGACAAGGCCAAGTCCGCGGTCAAGGCGGAGCAGGAGGAGGTCCAGGAGCTGGGCGGCCTCTACGTCCTCGGCACCGAGCGGCACGAGTCCCGCCGGATCGACAACCAGCTGCGCGGCCGCTCCGGCCGTCAGGGCGACCCGGGCGAGTCCCGCTTCTACCTGTCCCTGGGCGACGACCTGATGCGGCTGTTCAAGGCCGGCATGGTCGAGCGCGTGCTGTCGATGGCGAACGTCCCCGAGGACGTGCCGATCGAGTCCAAGATGGTGACCCGCGCCATCGCCTCGGCACAGACCCAGGTCGAGCAGCAGAACTTCGAGATCCGCAAGAACGTGCTCAAGTACGACGAGGTGCTGAGCCGCCAGCGCGAGGTCATCTACGGCGAGCGCCGCCGCGTCCTGCAGGGCGAGGACCTGCGCGAGCAGATCGACCACTTCATGGACGACACCGTCAACGCCTACGTGAAGAACGCCACGGCCGACGGCTTCGCCGAGGAGTGGGACTTCGACAAGCTGTGGCAGGCGCTGGGCCAGCTCTACCCGATCAGCCTGACCGTCGAGGACCTGGAGGACGAGGAGGGCGACCGCTCCGGGATCACCTCGGAGCTGCTCGCCGAGGCGGTCCGCGAGGACCTGCACACCAAGTACGTCGAGCGGGAGAGCCAGCTCGGCGAGACGGTGATGCGGGAGCTGGAGCGCCGGGTCGTGCTCTCGGTGCTCGACCGCCGCTGGCGCGAGCACCTCTACGAGATGGACTACCTCCAGGAGGGCATCGGCATGCGGGCGCTGGCCCAGCGCGACCCGCTGGTCGAGTACCAGCGCGAGGGCTTCGACATGTTCGCCGCCATGATGGAGGGCATCAAGGAGGAGTCCGTCGGCTACCTGTTCAACCTGGAGGTCCAGGTCGAGCAGCAGGTCGAGGAGGTTCCGCTGCCGGAGGCCGACGGCATCCAGCTGGACAAGGCCCCGGAGGACGCCCGCCCGGAGATCCGCGCCAAGGGCCTGGAGGCCCCGCGGCGTCCGGACCGGCTGCACTACACCGCCCCCTCGGTGGACGGTGACGGCGGCGTGGTCGAGGGCGACTTCGTGGCCGGCGAGTTCGAGGACGACGTGGACGGCGACGGCGAGGCCGGCACCCGCGCCGAGCGCCGCAAGGCCGCCAAGGGCCGCCGCCGCAAGAAGTAGCGGCAGCGCACAGAGCACCGGCATGGCGGTTCACCACCTGGTTTCCAGGGCGGTGAACCGCCATGTCGTGGTTTCCGGCCGGCGCGGGGGGCTGTGCTGCTCCAGCCGGAACGCCAGCAGTTCCACCCGGTCGCCGACGCCGACCGTCGCGGTGACCTCCAGCACCCCCGGCGCGGGGGAGTCGTCGAAGACCCGCCCCAGCACCGGCAGGGCGTTGCCCGGGGCCCGCAGCAGCCGGCGTTTGACCAGGGTCTGCACATCGTCGTAGACCTCCTCGGTGGTCAGCACGGCGAGCTGGTCGCAGACCCGGTGCCCGCTGAGCACTTCGAGCAGCCGCTGGGCGTAGTGGCCGGCCACCGCGTTGTGGCGGGTCCTGGTCGGCGCGGGCCCGCAGGCCCGGGGCCTGGCGCCGACCCCGTGCACCCGGCCCAGCCGCGCCCCGGCCGGGGCCGGTGCCGGTGCCGGGCGCGGGCCCGGTCGGCAGCTGGATGTCTCAACCATGTCGGTTACCCCCGTAACTGGTACACGGTGCCGCGGCGACAGCGCCGCCGCACAGGTCTGTGGTACCCCCGGCGACCGGCGTCGGCAAGCAACCGGACCGGTCGGCGGCGGGCACCGCGAAGTTCACCTATCCGAGTGAAAAGTAGGCTCTGACCAGCACTGATGCCCGGAGGTCCGAAGCCGGACCGGTCACGCACAGCAGTCAGATCCCACACGATCGGTGACTCTCCGCAGCCGCCAATCTGCCGCCTATGCTGAGCACCTGAACCCGTCCCGCCCCACCGTCACCCGGAGCACCCCCGATGCGCGTGTACGTGCCCACCACCATGAACGCCCTCGCGCAGGCGCACGGGACCGGAACCCTCGGCCCCGCGCCGCTGCGGGCCTACGCGGTCACCCCGGCCCTGCGCGAGTGGTATCTGAGCGACGACATCGAGGAACTGGAGTACGCGGCCCTGGTCCGCGCCGCGCAGTCCTCGCTGCGGCTGCTGGCGGACGACGCCGAGGCCCCGCGCCGCCGGGTGGTGGTGGCCGTGGACGTCCCGGACCAGGCGGTCGCGCTGCGCAACGACGACGAGCACAGCGACCCGGCCGCGCTGGGCGCGGTGACCCTGTCCGAGCCGCTGGCGATGGCCAAGGCCGCCGCCGTGCACGCCGACGCCGACGACGCCGAGGTGCGGGAGGACGTCACCGCGGCGGTGGCGGCGGTCGCCGCGGCCGACACCGGGGACGAGGACGCCCGCTTCGTGGTGGACGGCGCCGAGGACCATGAGCTGCTCTGGTTCGCCAACCAGGAGATCCCGGCCTGCTGGGCTGACCGCTGGCCGGCCGACGGGCCGACGGCTGGGCTGACGGTGCTCCCGGATACGGTGAGGGCATGCGCGCACATATCGTCTGGGACTGGAACGGCACCCTCTTCGACGACGTCGAGGTCGTCGTCGCCGCGAGCAACGCGGCCTTCGCCGAGATCAGCCTCCCGCCGCTCACGGTGCAGCAGTACCGCGAGCAGTACCGGATTCCCGTGGTCGACTTCTACGAGCAGCTGATGGGCCGCGCGCCGACGCCGGAGGAGTGGCTGCGGATGGACGCCTCGTTCCACAGCCACTACGAGACCCTCCGCGACACCTGCGGCCTCTCGGCCGGCGTCGAGCTGCTGCTCGCCGACTGGTCCGGCCGGGGCAGCTCGCAGTCGCTGCTGTCGATGTACGGGCACGAGGAACTGCTGCCGCTGGTCCGCCGGTTCGGGCTGGAGCAGTACTTCGCCCGGGTGGACGGCCGGGTCAGCACCAGCGGGGTGAGCGGCAAGGCCGAGCACCTGGTCCGGCACCTGGCCGCGATCGTCCCCGCGGTGGACCCGGCGCGGACGGTGCTGATCGGGGACGTGGTGGACGACGCGGTGGCGGCGGCGCACGTCGGCGCGCACGCGGTGCTCTACAGCGGCGGCGCGCACGCGCGTTCCGAGCTCGAACAGGTCGGGGTGCCGGTCGCCGACACCCTGGCGCAGGCCATCGCATACGCCCAGGAACTGGTCAAATCGTGACAGCATAAGACGTATGGACGCTGTCACGCAGGTACCGCTGCCCGTGAACGAGCCGATCCAGGGGTACGCCCCGGGCAGTCCGGAGCGGAGCCGGATCGAGTCACGGCTCTCCACTCTCGCCGGCGAGTACGTCCCGCTGCAGATGACCGTCGGCGGGGTGCGGCGGATGGGCGGCGGCGAGCGGATCGAGGTGGTCCAGCCGCACCACCACGCGGCCAAGCTCGGCGTGCTGGGCAACGCCACCCGGGAGGACGTCCAACTCGCGGTCGACGCCGCGCTGAAGGCCGCGCCGGCCTGGCGGGAGCTGTCCTTCGACGACCGGGCCGCGATCTTCCTCAAGGCCGCCGACCTGCTGGCGGGCCCCTGGCGGGAGACCCTGGCCGCGGCGACCATGCTGGGCCAGTCCAAGACCGCGCAGCAGGCCGAGATCGACGCGCCCTGCGAGCTGGTGGACTTCTGGCGCTGGAACGTCCGCTTCGCCCGGCAGATCCTGGAGGAGCAGCCGGTCAGCGGCAGCGGGGTGTGGAACCGCAGCGACCACCGGCCGCTGGAGGGCTTCGTCTGCGCGATCACCCCCTTCAACTTCACCGCCATCGCCGGGAACCTGCCCACCGCGCCCGCGCTGATGGGCAACACCGTGGTCTGGAAGCCCGCGCCGACGCAGACCCTGTCGGCCTGGTACACCATGCGGCTGCTGGAGGCGGCCGGGCTGCCGCCGGGGGTGATCAACATGGTGACCGGCGACGGCCAGGCGCTGTCCCAGGTGGCCCTGCCGCACCGGGATCTGGCCGGGGTCCACTTCACCGGCTCCACCCGTACCTTCCAGCAGCTCTGGCAGACGGTGGGCCTGAACATCGGCGGCTACCGCGGCTATCCCCGGCTGGTCGGCGAGACCGGCGGCAAGGACTTCGTGGTCGCCCACCCCAGCGCCGACCCGGCGGTGCTGCGGTCGGCGTTGGTCCGCGGCGCCTTCGAGTACCAGGGCCAGAAGTGCTCGGCGGCCTCCCGCGCGTACGTCCCGCGCAGCCTCTGGCGGGCGGTCAGGGAGGAGTTCCTGGCCGAGGTCGACGCGCTGACCGCCGGGGACGTCAGCGACTTCTCCAACTTCATGGGCGCGCTGATCGACGCCCGCGCCTATGCCAGGAACCGGGACGCCATCGACCGGGCCCGCAACGACCACAGCCTGGACATCGTGGCCGGGGGCCACTGCGACGACGCCATCGGCTACTTCGTCAGCCCCACTGTGATCATGGTCACCGATCCGCGCCATGAGATCTTCTCCACCGAGTACTTCGGCCCGATCCTGGCCGTGCACGTGTACGAGGACGGCCGCTGGGAGCAGACCCTGGACCAGCTGGAGTCGGTCGCCCCGTACGCGCTGACCGGCGCGGTGATCGCCCAGGACCGGGCCGCCATCGCCCTGGCCACCCGCAAACTGCGGTTCGCGGCGGGGAACTTCTACATCAACGACAAGCCCACCGGCGCGGTGGTCGGTCAGCAGCCCTTCGGCGGCGGCAGGGCCTCCGGCACCAACGACAAGGCCGGGTCGCCGCTGAACCTGCTGCGCTGGACCTCGCCCCGGTCGATCAAGGAAACGTTTATTGGCCCCACGTACTTGGACAACCCGTACAGTGCGGACCAAAGTTCCTGACGCAGTGCACCGATCCGGCCCCTGACAGTGTCACTTACCCCGGTTAGGCTCGCCGGGAAACCCGCAAGGACGCGGGACTTTCGCCGGTCATTCGCCTCCCCAAGCGGACATGGGGGAGGATACGGACAGACCCGGCGGTCGTGCCCAGTCCCACGCATACCACCGAGTCACGCAACGGCGCGCGACAGGAGCCAATCAGCCATGCAGACCCAGCTGGACGCAGCGAAGGCCGAACTGCTCAGCAAGGCAGCAGTCCAGGGAGAACAGGGAACAGGGCCGGGGGCGGAGCTGGGCGAGGGAGCCCTCGCCTCGTACCTCAAGCACTACTACCTGCACACCGCCCCCGAAGACCTGCTCGACCGCGACGCCGTGGACGTCTACGGCGCGGCAGCCTCGCACCACCGGCTGGCGGCGAGACGCCCGCAGGGCAGCGCCGAAGTCAGGGTGCACACCCCCACGGTGGAGGAGAACGGCTGGACCTGCGGCCACACCGTGGTCGAGGTGGTCACCGACGACATGCCCTTCCTGGTGGACTCGGTCACCAACGAGCTGACCCGGCAGGACCGCGCCATCCATGTGGTGATCCACCCTCAGCTGCTGGTCCGCCGTGACATCACCGGCAAGCTGCTGGAGATCCTGGACGCGGACGCCTGCACCGCCGCCGACCCGGACCGGCCGCAGGACGTGCTGATCGAGTCCTGGATGCACATCGAGATCGACCGCGAGACCGACCGCGACGATCTCCGCTCGATCGAGGCGGACCTGCGCCGGGTCCTCGGCGACGTCCGCGAGGTGGTCGAGGACTGGACCAAGATGCGGGACGGCGCGCTGCGCCTGGCCGAGGACCTGGCCGCCTCCCCGCCCGGCGCGCTGGCCTTCCAGGAGGTGGTGGAGGCTGAGGAGCTGCTGCGCTGGCTCGCCGACGACCACTTCACCTTCCTCGGCTACCGCGAGTACGACCTGGTCCGCACCTCCGAGGGCGAGGACGGCGAGGACGTGCTCTCCGCGGTCACCGGCACCGGCCTCGGCGTGCTCCGCTCCGACCCCCGCGCGCACGCCCACGCCACCGGCGACCCGATCGGCGGGGCGCTGCCCTCGGCCTCCTTCGGCCGGCTGGCCGCCCCGGCCCGGGCCAAGGCCAGGGAGAAGAAGCTGCTGGTGCTGACCAAGGCCAACAGCCGCTCCACCGTGCACCGCCCGTCCTACCTGGACTACGTCGGCGTCAAGAAGTTCGACGCGGACGGCAACGTGGTCGGCGAGCGCCGCTTCCTCGGCCTGCTCTCCTCCGCCGCGTACACCGAGTCGGTCACCCGGGTCCCGGTGGTCCGCCGCAAGGTCCAGCAGGTGGTCGCCGACTCCGGCTTCACCCCGGAGAGCCACGACGCCCGCGACCTGGTCCAGATCCTGGAGACCTACCCCCGCGACGAGCTGTTCCAGACCCACCCGGAGGAGCTGCTCCAGGTCGCGCTGAACGTGCTCTACCTGCAGGAGCGCCGCAAGCTGCGGCTGTTCCTGCGCCAGGACGAGTACGGCCGCTACTTCTCCGCGCTGGTGTACCTGCCGCGCGACCGCTACACCACCCGGGTCCGGCTGCGGCTGATGGACCTGCTGAAGCGCGAGCTCGGCGGCAGCACCATCGACTACACCGCCTGGAACACCGAGTCGGTGCTGGCCAGGCTGCACTTCGTGGTCCGGGTCCCGGCCGGCAGTGAGCTGCCGGTGCTGACCGAGGCCGACGTGGAGCGCCTGGAGGCCAAGCTCGCCGAGTCCGCCCGCTCCTGGATCGACGGCTTCAACGAGGCGCTGACCCGCGAGTGCGGCGAGGAGCCCGCCGCGGACATGTCCCGTCGCTACGCCAACGCCTTCCCCGACGGCTACCGCGCGGACTTCCCGCCCGCCGCCGCCGTCGCCGACCTGCGCCGGCTGGAGTCGCTGACCGGGCCGACCGACTTCCGGCTGAACCTCTACCAGCCGGTGGACGCCGCCGAGGGCGAACGCCGCTTCAAGATCTACTGGCTGGGCGGCTCGGTCTCGCTCAGCGACGTGCTGCCGGTGCTGCAGCGGCTCGGCGTCGAGGTGCTGGACGAGCACCCGTACGAGCTGCGCCGCAGCGACGGCAGCAACGCCTGGGTCTACGACTTCGGGCTGCGGCTGCCCGCCGAGATCGCGTCCGGGGTCAACGAGGATGCCCGCGAGCGCTTCCACGAGGCCTTCGCCGCCGCCTGGACCGGCAAGGCCGAGAACGACGGCTTCAACTCGCTGATCCTGCGCGCCGGGCTGACCTGGCGTCAGGCCGTGGTGCTGCGCGCCTACGCCAAGTACCTGCGGCAGGCCGGGTCGACCTTCTCCCAGGACTACGTGGAGGACGCGCTCACCAACAACGTGCACACCACCCGGCTGCTGGTGAACCTGTTCGAGGCGAGGCTCTCGCCGGCCCACCGCTCCGGCAGCGAGGAGCTGACCGACGGCATCATGGAGGAGCTGGACGGCGCCCTGGACCAGGTGGTGAGCCTGGACGAGGACCGGATCCTGCGCTCCTTCCTGACCCTGATCAAGGCCACCCTGCGGACCAACTTCTTCCAGCGCGACCGGGAGACCGGCGAGCCGCACTCCTACGTCTCGATGAAGTTCGACCCGCAGGCCATCCCGGACCTGCCGGCGCCCCGCCCGGCGTACGAGATCTGGGTCTACTCGCCGCAGGTCGAGGGGGTGCACCTGCGCTTCGGCAAGGTCGCCCGCGGCGGTCTGCGCTGGTCCGACCGGCGCGAGGACTTCCGTACCGAGGTGCTGGGCCTGGTCAAGGCGCAGATGGTGAAGAACACCGTGATCGTCCCGGTCGGCTCCAAGGGCGGCTTCGTCGCCAAGCAGCTGCCCGACCCGAACGTGGACCGGGGCGCCTGGCTGGCCGAGGGCATCTCGTCCTACAAGACGTTCATCTCAGGACTGCTGGACATCACCGACAACCTGGTCCCCGAGAAGGGCGTGGTCCCGCCCAAGGACGTGGTCCGGCTGGACGGGGACGACACCTACCTGGTCGTCGCCGCCGACAAGGGCACCGCGACCTTCTCCGACATCGCCAACGAGGTCGCCGTCTCCTACGGCTTCTGGCTCGGCGACGCCTTCGCCTCCGGCGGCTCGGCCGGCTACGACCACAAGGGCATGGGCATCACCGCCAAGGGCGCCTGGGAGTCCGTGAAGCGGCACTTCCGCGAGCTCGGCCACGACACCCAGACCCAGGACTTCACCGTGGTCGGCATCGGCGACATGTCCGGCGACGTGTTCGGCAACGGGATGCTGCTCAGCGAGCACATCCGGCTGGTCGCGGCCTTCGACCACCGGCACATCTTCATCGACCCCGCCCCGGACGCGGCCAGCTCCTTCGCCGAGCGCAGGCGGCTGTTCGACCTGCCGCGCAGCTCCTGGGAGGACTACGACAAGAAGCTGGTGTCAGCCGGCGGCGGGATCTTCCCGCGCAGCGCCAAGTCGATCAACATCACCGCGCAGATGCGGTCCGCCCTCGGCATCGAGGCGGGCGTCACCCGGCTCACCCCCGCCGAGCTGATGAAGACGATCCTGCTGGCCCAGGTCGACCTGCTCTGGAACGGCGGCATCGGCACCTACGTCAAGGCGTCCACCGAGAACAACGCCGAGGTCGGCGACAAGGCCAACGACGCCATCCGGGTCGACGGCGCCGACCTGCGGGTGAAGGTGCTCGGTGAGGGCGGCAACCTGGGCGCCACCCAGCTGGGCCGGATCGAGTTCGCCAGTGCCGGGGGCGCGGTCAACACCGACGCCATCGACAACTCGGCCGGGGTGGACACCTCGGACCACGAGGTGAACATCAAGATCCTGCTCAACCGGGTCGTCATCGACGGCGACATGACCGTCAAGCAGCGCAACGCCCTGCTCGCCGAGATGACCGACGACATCGGCAAGCACGTGCTGGAGAACAACTACGCGCAGAACGTGGCCCTGGCCAACGCCATGGACCAGGCCCCCAGCATGCTGGACGTGCACTCCCGGATGATGCGGCGGCTGGTCGCCGACGGGCACCTCAACCGGGCCCTGGAGTTCCTGCCCAACGGCTCGCAGATCCGGGAACGGGCCTCGGCCGGACGCGGGCTCACCCAGCCCGAGCTGTCGGTGCTGCTCGCCTACACCAAGATCACCCTCGCGGACGAGATCCTGGCCTCCGACCTGCCCGACGACGCCTACGTCCAGGGCAAGCTGCACCGCTACTTCCCGCCGCAGCTGCAGCAGCGCTTCGCCGAGCAGATCGACGCGCACGCGCTGCACCGCGAGATCATCACCACCGTGCTGGTCAACGAGACCATCAACCGAGGCGGTTGCACCTTCGCCTTCCGGCTGAAGGAGGAGACCGGGGCCACCTTCGAGGAGATCATCCGCTCGCACACCGCGGCCCGGGCGATCTTCGACCTCAAGGGCATCTGGGCCGAGATCGAGGGCCTGGACAACCAGGTCCCGGCCGAGGTGCAGACCCGGATGCGGCTGCACAGCCGCCGCCTGGTCGAGCGGGCCACGCGCTGGCTGCTCAACAACCGGCGCCAGCCGCTGGACATCGCCGAGACCATCGAGGTCTTCAAGGACCGCTGCGACGAGGTCTGGGGCCTGCTGCCGGACCTGCTGCAGGGCTCCGACCGGGAGTGGTTCGACCGGGTGCACGGGGAGCTGGTCGAGGCCGGCGTCCCGGCCGAGCTGGCGGTCAAGGTGGCCGGGCTCTCCTCGGTCTTCCCGGCCCTGGACATCGTCGAGGTCGCCGACCGCACCAAGCAGGAGGTCCGCACCGTCGCCGAGCTCTACTACGACCTCGCCGACCGGCTGCAGATCTCCGAACTGCTGGACCGGATCATCGAACTGCCGCGCGGGGACCGCTGGCAGTCGATGGCCAGGGCCGCGATCCGCGAGGACCTGTTCGCGGCGCACGCCCTGCTCACCGCGGACCTGCTGGGCCACGGCGGCCCCGGCGCGACCCCGGAGCAGCGCTTCGAGGCCTGGGTCGGCACCAATGCCACGCTGGTCAACCGGGCCAGGGCGACGCTGGACGACATAAGGGGTGCGGAGTCCTACGACCTCGCCAACCTCAGCGTCGCGATGCGGGTGATCCGGACACTGCTTCGTACCGGAACGATGCGCTGACCGCTCTGCCGTCGAGTACCCGCCCGGGCCGTCTCCGAAGCATTCGAAGGCGGCCCGGGTCACGTTCGGGCGATGAACTCGACGAACCCTGTGGGAGCCCTTGGCGTGGCCTCCCACGCAAGTTATGGTCCAATCCTTGCTCGCATGAGTGGTTTTGGTTGCAAAGCCGCTCCGACGGCATCGGGAAATGACAGCGCGGTCGACTTCCCTCAAGGAGGCTTGCAACTTATGCGGAACCAGGTCAGCAGGAACGGCGGGTGGCGCTACCGACAGGTGCTGGCCGTGGGCGCGGCAACCTCACTGGCACTGCTCGCCGCCTGTTCGAACAGCTCCACCCCGACGTCCAAGGCGTCCGGCTCCTCCGCGGCGCTCTCCGGCGACTGCGCCCAGTACCAGGCCTACGCCGGGCACGCGGGCACCACGGTCACCATGTTCGCGTCCATCCTCAGCCCGGAGTCGGACTCGCTCCAGACCTCCTGGAAGCAGTTCAGCACCTGCACCGGCATCAAGATCGCCTATGTCGGCTCCAATGACTTCGAGTCGCAGCTCCCGGTGCGGGTCAGCGGCGGCACCGCCCCCGACCTGGCGATCATCCCCCAGCCCGGTCTGCTCCAGCAGATGGTGAAGACCGGCAAGGTGGTCAAGCCGCCGGCCCAGACCGTCGCCAACGAGGCCAAGTGGGCCCCGGCCTGGAAGACCTACGGCACCGTCGACGGCACCTTCTACGCGGCGCCGATGAGCGCCAACCTGAAGTCGCTGGTCTGGTACTCGCCCAAGGCGTTCAAGGCGGCCGGCTACGCCGTGCCGACCACCTGGGCCGACCTGATGAAGCTGAGCGACACCATCGCCAAGGCCGGGAAGAACAAGCCCTGGTGCGGCGGGCTCGGCTCGGGCACCGCCACCGGCTGGCCGGCCTCCGACTGGCTGGAGGAGGTCGTCCTCGGCAAGTACGGCGGCGACGTCTACGACCAGTGGATCAGCCACCAGATCAAGTTCAGCGACCCGAAGATCATCGCGGCGATGAACGTGGTCCAGGGCTGGATGCACAACCCGGCCTGGGTCAACGGCGGCCTCGGCGGAGTCAGCACCGTCGCCAGCACCACCTTCCAGGACGCCGGCGCGCCGATCCTCACCGGCAAGTGCTCCATGCTCCAGCAGGCGTCCTTCTACGAGGCGCAGTGGCCGAAGGGCACCAACATCGGCCCCGACGGCGACATCTGGGCGTTCAAGCTGCCGGCCGTCGACCCGTCGGTGAGCGACCCGGTCGAGGGCGGCGGCGAGTTCGTGGCCGCGTTCTCCAGCAGGCCCGAGGTGCAGGCGGTGCAGAACTACCTGTCCACCGCGGCCTGGGCAACCTCGCGGATCAAGGTGGCGACCGGCTGGGTCTCCGCCAACCAGGGGGTCGACGCGGCGGTCTACACCGACCCGGTCGACCAGCTGTCGGCGAAGTACCTCACCGACCCGTCCGCGACCTTCCGCTTCGACGCCTCCGACCTGATGCCGGCGGCGATCGGCTCGGGCAAGGAGTGGTCGGAGTTCACGGCCTGGTTCGCCAGCAACCAGTCGGTGCAGAAGACGGCGTCGAACATCGACGCCGCCTGGCCGCAGTAGTCACCGCGGTTCATCAGCGGGGTGGGGCGGGCCTTCAGGGGCCGCCCCACCCCGGCCCCATCCAGTCCAGAGGAGCTCCACACGTATGTGGGCTGACGCGCTGACCAAGTTCGGCAATGCGGCCGGTGCCATCCTTGTCTTCCTCGCCGTCCTGATCCTGATCTTCTTTGTGGCCGGGCGGGCGTCCGGGCGGATCGCCAAGCCGCTGGCCGCGGTGGTGTTCCTGGGCCCGGCGCTGCTGCTGCTCGCGGTCGGCCTGGTGATCCCGGCGATCCGGACCATCTACCTCAGCCTCTACAACGACGGCGCCACCAAGTTCCTCGGCGTCGACAACTACACCTGGGCCTTCACCAGCAGCGACGAGCAGCAGGTGCTGCTCAACACGCTGCTGTGGATCATCGTGGCCCCGGTGGTGACCACGGTGCTCGGCCTGGTGCTGGCGCTGCTGGTGGACCGGTTGAAGCGGCAGGCGCTCTACAAGTCGCTGATCTTCCTGCCGATGGCGATCTCCTTCGTGGGCGCGAGCATCATCTGGAAGTTCGTCTACAACTACCGGGACCCCTCGCAGCCGCAGATCGGGCTGCTCAGTCAGATCTGGCTGTGGCTGGGCGGCAGCAACCCGCCGAACTGGATCCTCTCCCACCCGCTCAACAACTTCCTGCTGATGGCGATCATGGTCTGGGTGCAGACCGGCTTCGCCATGGTCGTCCTCTCCGCCGCGATCAAGGCCATCCCGGACGAGATCACCGAGGCGGCGGTGCTGGACGGGGCCAGCGGCTGGCGGCTGTTCCAGCAGATCACCATTCCGATGATCAGGAACACCCTGGTGGTGGTGCTCACCACGGTCATGATCACGACGCTGAAGCTGTTCGACATCATCCGCACCATGACCGGGGGCAACTTCGGCACCCAGGTCCTGGCGAACGAGATGTACTCGCAGTCGTTCGTGCAGTTCAGCAGGGGCCGGGGGAGCGCCCTCGCGGTGATCCTCTTCATCGCGGTGCTGCCCCTGGTGGGCTACAACATCGTCCAGTTGCGCAGGGAGCGTGCCCACCGATGAGCAACCTGGTCAAGGACCCGCCCCCGGTGGCGGCGACCGGTCCGGCCGGGGCGAAGGCGGTCCGGCGCGCGTTCAGCAGCCCGATCGCCTCCTTCCTGGTCATCGTGCTGACGGTGTTGTGGACCGTTCCCACCCTCGGCCTGCTGGTGACCTCGCTGCGACCGGAGAAGGACGTGGCCCAGTCGGGCTGGTGGACCTTCTTCTCGCACCCCGGGATCACCCTGTCCAACTACCACGAGGTGCTGTTCAACGGCGGCTTCGGGGTGGACAACGGGCTGATGCCGTACCTGGTCAACTCGCTGGCCATCACCATCCCGGCCACCATCTTCCCGCTGGCGCTCGCCTCGATGGCCGCCTATGCGCTGGCCTGGGTGCGGTTCCGGGGCAGCGACATCATCTTCTTCGTGATCTTCGCGCTGCAGGTGGTCCCGCTGCAGATGGCGCTGGTCCCGCTGCTCCAGCTGTACTCCGGCGGCGCGCACATCGGCAGCGTCACCGTCTTCCCCGGCCTCGGGGTGGGCGGGACCTACGCCCCGGTGTGGATCTCGCACACCATGTTCGCGTTGCCGCTGGCGGTGTTCCTGCTGCACAACTTCATCGCCCAGCTGCCGAACGACCTGATCGAGGCGGCCCGGGTGGACGGGGCCAGCCACTTCCGGGTGTTCCGGTCGATCGTGCTGCCGCTGGCGACCCCGGCGCTGGCCTCGTTCGCGATCTTCCAGTTCCTCTGGGTCTGGAACGACCTGCTGGTCGCCCTCACCTTCACCGGGGGGACGGCGGACGTCTCTCCGATGACGGTCAGGCTGGCCCAGCTGTCCGGCTCCTTCGGGGACCACTGGGAGATCCTGACCGCCGGGGCGTTCATCTCGATCATCATCCCGCTCGGGGTGTTCTTCGGGCTCCAGCGCTACTTCGTCCGCGGCCTGCTGGCCGGCTCGGTCAAGGGCTGACCAGCAGTTCTCTACAGCGGTTCTACAGCAGCGGTGCCACCGGGACGGCGTCCAGCGTCTCGGCGGCCCGCTGCAGAGCGCTGGCCAGCAGCGCCAGGTCGGTCGGCCCGTTGCCCAGCTCGCGGACCGGGCGGCGCGGCGGCGGATCCCCCATCGCGGTCCAGTCCAGCGGGGCGACGGTGGGGCGCAGCGTCGCGGTGCGGGGGATCCGGCCACTGATCCTGGCGGTCTGCAGGGCGGTCACCCCGCCGTCGATGTGCCGGATCCAGCCGCGTCCGGGCCGGTCCTCGGGGACGGTGGCGGCGTCGTCGACATGGATCAGCAGCGAGGACAGCCGGGCGTCGTCGGTGCGCAGGGCGATCCGCAGATGCGCGGCCTCGTCCAGGTCGGTGCCGCTGCTGCGGTCCGGACGGCCGGTGCTGACGGCCAGCTGCACCCCGAGCCGCGGCCCGCGCAGCGCGACCGCGTCCAGCGCCGCCGCCAGCGCGGCCCGCTCCCGGCCCGGCAGCAGCAGCTCGTCGTGGTCGTCCACGGCCACCACCAGGTGCGCCGGGGGCGCGGTGTCCAGGATCAGGTGCCCGGAGGGGGCGCCGAGCTGCGCCGGGGGCGACAGCGGTCCTGACGGGTAGTCGTCGGCGGGACGGCGCGGGGGCGCCAGCCGGGCCAGCGCGCGCTCGGCGTGCCAGGAGGCGAAGGAGCGGCCCTGGAGCAGCTGCTCCCGCCGGTCCAGCTCGCCCAGCAGGGTCTGCGCGGCGTACAGCAGCCGCAGCTCGTCCGAGCCGTCCACGTAGTCGGTGACGTGCGGCAGTTCGATGCAGGGGCGCAGTCCGGCGGCGGGGTCGGCGGAGGGGCGGCCCTCGATCAGCATGATGCCGAGCCGGTCCGGGCGCTCCGCCACGGCCAGTGCGGCCAGCAGGGCGCGCAGCAGCTCGGTGCGGCCGGAGCCGGGTGCGCCGCCGATCAGCAGATGGTCCGTCAGTTCCAGCCCGCAGGGGCCCTCGCGGTCGGCGCCGACCACGGCGCTGGGCAGGGTACCGCTGCCGACCTGGAGCTCGGACCAGCGGCCGGACAGCTTGGCCGGGGTGACCAGGTCCAGGCCGAGCAGGTTCAGCAGCCGGGGGTGTCGGGGAGTGCGCCGCGGCCGGGCCTGCGGGTGCAGTCCGGCTCGCGGAGCGGGGCCAGGGCGCGGGCCAGCCGCTCGGCCCAGGCGGCGGAGACCGCGTCCAGGGCGATGCCGTCCACCAGCTCGCGGTCCGGGGCGGCCCGGTGCAGGCCGCCGGGGGCGGCGCCGAGCTGGTGCGGGAGCGGGCGTTCGAGGGTGAGCAGGGTGCCCACCTCGCCGGTGATCGCGGCGGTGGCCCCGCAGCCGGGCGGCAGCAGGTCGGGGCGCTCGGCCAGGGCGATGACGTGCACCCCGCCCCTGGCCGGGCCGTGCGCCAGCAGGGTGCCCAGCGCGGCCCTGGCCTCGGCGCCGCCGGGGTCGCCGTCGACCACCAGGACGGTGAAGCCGCCGGGGCGGGCGGTGGTGGTGGCTTCCAGCTCGGTGAGCCGGGCCAGGGCCTGCTCCGGGTCGAAGGCGGTCAGCAGCCGGCAGGACTGGCCCCGGGTGGGGCGGAGCTGGGGGAGCCAGTGCAGCCAGGCCCACTCCTCGGTCCTGGCCTCGGCCGGGCGGGCCGGGTCGGCGGCGACCAGGACCAGCTCCAGCGTGCCGGGGCCGTGCAGCGCCGCGAGCTGGGCGACCAGGGCCCGCGCCAGACCGGCCAGTCGGCCGCGCGGTCCGGTCAGGCCGAGGCTGCCGGCCGCGCGCAGGTCCAGGACCGCAGGGGCGGCGCCGGGGCCGGCGCTGCCGAGCCGCAGCGCCAGCGCGTCGGGGTGTTCGGGGCCGCGCTCCCAGAGCCGGGGGCCCGGGCCGAGCACGGTGTGCAGCAGTTCGGCGGGATCGGGCCAGCGGGCGGCGTCCACGGCGGCCGCCGGCCGGGCGGCGGGGAGCCGTACGCCGTGCGTGGGCGTCGCCCCCCGGTCCGCGCCGCCGGGCGTTCCCTCCGCCGGGCCCTGGCCCGTGGCGGGCCGTGCGGCGCCGCCCGCGCCCCGGCCGGGCTGCGGGGCGGCGGGGGCCTCGGCGGGCCGTCCGGCCGCGCCGGAGCGGCCGCGCAGCAGCCGTTCGCCGCCGCGGGCCAGCAGCCCCTTGGCCCGGCCGCCCGGCGGCTTGCCGAGCGGGGAGCTGCCGGTGCCGCTGGCGGTGGGGCCGCCGGGCGTGCTGGGGGCGGGCGGGACGGCGGTACCGGGGCGGGCGGCGATCTGCAGATGCCCCTGCCCGTCCGGCAGCAGGCCGCCCTGGTCGGTCCGCCGGGACGGGGCCCGGCGTTCGCCGGGGACGACCAGCAGGGCCGACTCGCCCAGGTTGATCAACGCGCCCGGCAGCACCGGGCAGGGCTCGGCCCCGACCGGGGCGCCGTCCAGCGCGGTGCCGTTGGTGGAGCCCAGGTCGGCCAGGGCGATCCGGCCGTCGGCGGAGACGTCCAGGGCCAGGTGGAAGCGGGAGACGTCGGGGTCGTCCAGCGGGACGTCGGCCTCGGCCGAGCGGCCGACCCGCACCCTGCCGGGCAGCAGCAGGTGGATTCCGCCCGCGTCGGGGCCGCCGACCACCCGCAGCTCGGCCAGCGGGTCGGGGCTCTCCGCCCCGGCGACGCGGTCCGGGTCGGGCTCGTCGAGACGCAGCAGTACGCCGTCCACCAGCGGGGGGTGGCCGAGTACGGAGCGCTCGTCCAGCCGCTGGTCGCCGGCGAAGATCAGGACCTGGCCCGCCGACCGGCCGCCGCGCGGCCCGGGACGGGCGCCGACCGCGCCCGCGAGGGCGCCGGCCACCGCGCCGAGGGTCGTCCCCGCCGGAGCGGTCACCAGCACGTCCGCGATCTGCGCGGGCACCCGGCCGCGGGCCTGCGCCCGCGCCGAGGGCGCGCCGTCGCGCGCCGCCAGAACGCTCAGCCGGATCTGCATCGTCCCTCGGCCCCTTCCGGTTTCGCACCTGCCCTGCCCCAACCCCGGTGCTGCATGCATCCTCCCACCCCCCACCGACAAGTTGCTCCCGCCACCCTTTCCAGTGATCTTGGGAACTTTCAGCACCCTGAGGGGCGTCCTGCGGGTAGGGGCTTAGTGTTGGCCAGCAGACGGTTGCCCTGCGAGATGGCAGCGCCAGGGCTGACGGACAACGAGGAGCGCACGGGTGCGGCCTGTAGGCAGCAAGTACCTGCTGGAGGAGCCGCTGGGACGCGGCGCCACCGGGACGGTCTGGCGCGCCCGGATCCGGGACGGCTCGGACAGCGGCGACAGCACGGCCGGCACGCAGCATGTCGCGATCAAGGTGCTCAAGGAGGAGTTGGCCGCCGACCCCGACGTGGTGATGCGCTTCCTGCGCGAGCGCTCGGTGCTGCTGCGGCTGATCCACCCCAATATCGTCCGGGTCCGCGACCTGGTGGTCGAGGGCGAGCTGCTGGCCCTGGTGATGGACCTGGTCGAAGGCCCCGACCTGAACCGCTACCTGCGCGAGCACGGCCCGCTCAGCCCGGTCGCCGGCGCGCTGCTGATGGCGCAGATCGCCGACGCGCTGGCCGCCAGCCATGCCGACGGGGTGGTCCACCGCGACCTCAAGCCGGCCAATGTGATGCTGTCGACGGTGCGGACGCCGGAGGGCGCCGAGCGGATGCATCCGCTGCTCACCGACTTCGGGATCGCCCGGCTCGCCGACTCGCCGGGACTGACCAGGACCCATGAGTTCGTCGGCACCCCCGCGTACGTCGCGCCGGAGTCGGCCGAGGGCCGGGAGCAGACGGCCGCCGTGGACATCTACGGCGCCGGCATCATGATGTACGAACTGCTGACCGGGAAGCCGCCGTTCCACGGCGACGGACCGCTGCAGATCCTCCAGGCGCACCTCTCCCAGGAGCCGCCGCGCCCCCGCAACCTGCCCGAACCGCTGTGGCACGTGGTCGAGCGCTGTCTGAGCAAGGACCCGGCGCGGCGGCCCAGCGCGGTCACCCTGGCCACCGCGCTGCGTACGGTCGCCGCGGGGATCGGGGTGCACGCCTCCTCGGCGCAGATCGAGGCGGCGATGGCGGTGGGAGCGCTACTGGCCCCGCCGCTGGTGGCGGGCAACGACCCGACGGTGCCGAACGGGGTGCGCTACGACCCCGGCGCGCCGACGGTGTTCGGTGCGGTGGCGGCCGGTGCGGGCTACCCGGCCGGTGCGGACTACCCGTTCGGGGCGGCCGACCCGACCCAGGTGCTACCGCCGGGCTCCTTCGAGCGCACCCAGCGGATCCCCCCGTCGAACGGCCAGTTCGGGCCGCCGCCGGGCGTCACCACCACCCAGCCGGTGCTCCAGGGCGAGCAGGCCCAGCAGAGCCGGCAGAGCCAGGGGCAGCAGGCCGAGCAGGGCGGTCCCGGCCAGCAGGACCCGCACCCGTGGGAGAACCAGCTGCGGGCCGCCAGGACCCGCAATGAGCAGACCCGGGTCGACTACCGCTTCCCGGCCGAGCCGGGGCCCCAGCCGCAGGTGGCTCCGCCGCCGTACCGCCCGGCCCCGCAGCCGCCGCAGTACCAGGCGCCGGCCTATGTCGAGCCCGAACCCCGGCCGCAGTCGCGGCCGCAGCCGGCCCCGCAGCCGCAGGCGCGACCCCAGGCGCGGCCGGACGTCCAGCCGCGTCCGGCGCCCCGGCGTGAGCCGGAGCGCGCTCCGGAGCCCGCACCGCGGCGGGGGCGCGAGCCCCGGCCGCCGCGCCGGCGTCGGCGGATCCCCGGTGGCGGCTGCCTCCGGGTGCTGCTCGTGCTGGCCGTGATCGCGGCCTGCGTCTGGTACTTCACCCCGGCCCAGGACTGGATCCACCATGTGGAGTCCTGGTGGCACCAGGTGGTGCAGTGGTGGAACGACGCCACCGGCACCGCGAACAAGATCAAGAAGGATGTCGGCAGCGTGCCCAGCCTGCCCCCGCTACCGACCCCAAAGGGCTGAACAGCACCCGAGATTGACGTTTTGTCGACATCTGACCTGCAGTAACACGCGTCCGGTTCCCCCATGCGGCCCCAACCCGCGTACTTTGGTCGCTGGCACCTGGTCAGGACGCGTCGGTGCCCGCCAGCAGAGGTCCCTACGCGCACGGAGCAGCCTTGGCACGCAAGATCGGCAGCCGCTACACCGCGCACCAGGTGATCGGCCGGGGTTCGGCGGGAACCGTCTGGCTCGGCGAGGGCCCGGAGGGGCCGGTGGCGATCAAGCTGCTCCGCGAGGACCTCGCCTCGGACGAGGTCCTGGTCGGCCGCTTCGTCCAGGAGCGGACCGCCCTCACCAGCCTGGACCACCCCCGGGTGGTCGGCGTGCACGACCTGGTCGTGGACGGCGACGACCTGGCCCTGGTGATGGAGCTGGTGCACGGCTCCGACCTGCGCTCCCGGCTGGACCGCGAGGGCCCGCTCACCCCGCAGGCCGCGGTCTCGGTCGCCGCCGACGTCGCCGAGGGCCTGGCCGTCGCGCACGCCGCCGGGATCGTGCACCGGGACGTCAAGCCGGAGAACATCCTGCTCGACCAGGCCTCCTCGCCCGGGCCCGGCGGAGCCCCCCGCGCCAAGCTCTCCGACTTCGGCATCGCCCGCCTGGTCGACGCCCCCCGGCGGACCCGCGCCACCCGGATCATCGGCACCCCCGACTACCTCGCCCCCGAGGTGATCGAGGGCCTGGAACCGCGCGCCGCGGTCGACATCTACGCCCTCGCCACCGTGCTGTACGAGCTGCTGGCCGGGTTCACCCCGTTCGGCGGCGGCCACACCGGGGCGGTGCTGCGCCGCCATGTGACCGAGACCGTGGCCCCGCTGCCGGGCCTGCCCGAGGACCTGTGGAAGGTAATCGCGCAGTGCCTGTCCAAGGCCCCGGCCTCCCGGCTGCGCGCCTCCGAGCTGGCGACCAGGCTGCGCGAGCAGCTGCCTTCACTGGCCGGGCTGCCGGTGCTGACGGTCAGCCACCCGGACGCTCCGCCGGCCCCGCACCTGGCCGAGTACGACTACGAGGACGACGCCGACGACCGGGACGGCCGCGACAGCCTGGACGACCGGGACGGGGACGGCCGGGACGCCGGCCAGGCCCGGCGCCGCCGCGGCCCCGCCGTCCCGCTGGTGCCCCGGGCGCAGCCGGACTCCAGCCGGGACACCCACACCAGCCTGCGCCGCCCCAGCCGTGAGGAGCTGGCCTCCTTCGCCGAGGCCTCGCGGCAGGAGCGGGCCGCCAAGGCCGGGAAGGGCAGCGCCCACCGCCACGCCGGCGCCAAGCGCGGCGGCGCGGGCCCGGCGGTACGGCGCCGCCGCCGGATCCTGGCCGGGGTGCTGGTGCTGCTGGTCGCCGCGGGCGCGCTGGGGGCCTACAAGGCGTTCGCCAACAGCCCCGACGGCGCGGCCGGCGGCCGTACCCCGAGCAGCGACAGCACCGGCCGCACCCCCGTGCCCTCCGCGCCGGCCACCGCCGCCACCGGGCTGCCGCAGGCCCCGGTGGCCGGGCAGACCGACTCGACCCCGCTGCCCGCCGCCGCTCCGCTGCCCGCCTGGGCGGCCTGGACCACGGCCCCGGCGCCGCCGGTCCCGCTGGTCGGAGCGGTGCGGGCGGTCGAGGTCGGCGACACCGCCTATGTCTTCGGCACCGACGCGGACGGCTACGTCCGCTACCTCACCCGGGGCGCCACCGCCTTCGGCGGCTGGGGCAAGCTCACCGGGATACAGGTCAGCGGAGCGCCCGCCGCCGTGGTCCTGCCGGACGGCAGGCTGCGGCTGTTCGTCCGGGGCACCGACGGCCTGGTCTACCAGCGCACCCTGGTCCAGGGCCGGTGGACCGCCAGCGCCTGGGGCAAGCTGGACGGCCAGGTCCGGGTGGACTCGGCCCCCGCCGCCGCGGTCCACGGCAACCGGATCGACCTGGTGGCCCGGATCGGCACGGTGCTGGCCACCACCTCGTACCCCGGCAGCGGGCCTGGAGCGTCTGGCACACGGTGTCCACGGCCGGCAGCATCGCCGGCACGCCTGCCCTGGTCGCCGAGGCCGGCGGCCGGATCGACGCCTTCGTGGTGCCCGCGAGCGGCGGCCCGGTGCTGCGCACCCAGGCGGTGAACGGCCTCTGGTACCAGGCCCAGCCGGTCACCGGGATCACCGCGGCCGGGGTCACCGCCTCCGGCGGCGCGGCCCGTCCCGAGGCGGTGCAGACCGCGGCCGGGGTGCAGTACGTCTTCGCCGCCTCCGGCGCGGAGGCGGCCGGCAGCGCCGAGGGCTCGCGCTGGACGCCGGGCACGCTGCACGGCGCGACCGGTGACCCGGCCGCCTACACCGACGCCACCGGCGTCGGGCTGTTCCTGCGCACCCCCGCCGGCGGCCTGCGGTTCGCCCACACCCGCTGAAGGGCGGCCCCGGGCCCGGCCGTGAGCGGGGCTCGGCGGTAAGCCGTTGCGGGAACCATTAGGCTGGTCGCGTGGCAGCCATCGATCCATCCGAAGCAATCAAGTCCCTCGAGACGACCATGTCGTCGATCGAGGCCGTGGTCGATCTCGACAGGATCCGTGCCGACATCGCGATCTTCGAGGAGCAGGCCGCCGCGCCCGACCTCTGGAACGACCCCGAGGCCGCCCAGGTGGTCACCAGCAAGCTCTCCTACCTCCAGGGCGAGCTCCGCAAGGTGATGGGCCTGCGCAGCCGGATCGAGGACCTCTCGGTCATGTTCGAGCTGGCCGAGGACGAGGCCGACGCCGACGCCCGGGCCGAGGCCGACGCCGAGCTGACCAGCGTCCGCAAGGTGATCGACGAGATGGAGGTCCGCACCCTCCTCTCCGGCGAGTACGACGCCCGCGAGGCCCTGGTCAACATCAGGGCCGAGGCCGGCGGCGTGGACGCGGCCGACTTCGCCGAGCGGCTGATGCGGATGTACCTGCGCTGGGCCGAGCGGCACGGCTACCCGACCGAGGTCTACGACACCTCCTACGCGGAGGAGGCCGGCATCAAGTCGGCGACCTTCGGCGTCAAGGTCCCCTACGCCTACGGCACGCTCTCGGTCGAGCAGGGCACCCACCGGCTGGTCCGGATCTCCCCGTTCGACAACCAGGGCCGCCGGCAGACCTCCTTCGCGGGCGTCGAGGTGCTCCCGGTGGTGGAGAAGGCCGACCACATCGACATCGACGAGGGCGACCTCCGGGTGGACGTCTACCGCTCCTCGGGCCCCGGCGGCCAGGGCGTCAACACCACCGACTCGGCGGTCCGGATCACCCACCTCCCCACCAACATCGTGGTCTCCTGCCAGAACGAGCGCTCGCAGATCCAGAACAAGGCCAGCGCCATGAACGTGCTCCAGGCCAAGCTGCTGGAGCGCCGCCGCCAGGAGGAGAAGGCGGAGATGGACGCGCTGAAGGACGCCGGGAACTCCTGGGGCAACCAGATGCGCTCCTATGTCCTGCACCCGTACCAGCAGGTCAAGGACCTGCGCACGCAGTACGAGGTGGGCAATCCGCAGGCGGTGCTCGACGGCGATCTGGACGGCTTCATCGAGGCCGGTATCCGCTGGCGCAAGCAGAATGAGAAAGCCGAATAGGGCGTAAGTCTCCAGTCGGAATATTCATAGCAACAACGGCGATCTGCCCCTGAAACCGGACAGATCGCCGTTGACGTTTAGCGGCGCGATTCACCATGCTGGCCCGCAATGCCCCGTACGGGCAGGAAGCGAAGTGGTGAGAGGGGCCGTTGTGGCCAGTTTGCGTCGCGGACACCGGAAGAGGGGCGCCGGCATACGCTCGCGGGGCGTGCGCGTCGCCGCAGCGGCGCTGGCACTGTCCGGCGCGGGGCTGATGATCACCGGCGTCGCCAACGCGGTCACCGCCCCGGCCCTGGCCCCCGGCAAAATCGTCAACGGCCCGCTGGACGTTCCCGGCGCCTACGCGGAGGTGCCGACGGCGACGGATTCGGCGGCGGCGTCCGACCCGGTCACCGACCCCACCGGCACCGACCCGGCCACGGACCCCAGCACCGCCCCGGCCGATCCTGGCAGCACCGCCCCGGCCGACCCCGGCACCAGCACCCCGGCGGACCCGACCACCACCGGCCCGGCCGACCCGACCACCGGCTCGGCCCCGGTCACGGCGACGCCCGGCGCCACCAGGACCTCGGGCACCGCGGCCGGCGGCGGCCAGACCGGCGGCAGCGGGATGACCCAGGCCCCGGCCCGGCAGACCCTCGCCGAGACCGGCGCCGACGACAGCAGCGTCCCGTTCCTGCTGGCGGGCGGCTTCACCCTGCTCGCGGGCGGCCTGGTGTTCCGCTTCGGACCGCGCACCGCGGCCCCGCGGCACGGCGTCTGAGCGGGCTCCCCACAGCTGGACACCGGTAACAGCTGGACACCGGTAACGAGGTCAGGCCCCCGGAGCGGACTCCGGGGGCCTGACCTGTCACGGGTGGGGAAGACTTCTAAGCGAAGGCGTGCCGTGCTATCAGCGCACAGGCGAGCAGGGCCACCAGCAGGGCGATCAGTGCGGCGGGGGAGAGGCCGGCGAAGAGGCCCCGCTGGTCCTGCAACCGCTGTCGACTGGCGCGGCAGGTGGGACAGCGTCCCTCCGCCACCGGACCGGCGCAGTTGGCGCACACCAGACGGTCGAGCGTCATATCGATCTCCTCCTTCGACCTGCCCAACGAGACACCATGCCGGGTGGGTTCCCTCCACTGTGCCATGTCGAACGCGATCCGGGCGGGTTCCCCGAACTGTCCGCCCGCGAGGATGATCACACTTAGTGACTATGATGGCACGATCCTATGGATTTGCCGCATTTTTATTCCGATTTGATGCTGTCTGTCCGTGAACTCCCCCACCTTTCCGTGCCCGTGACTGCGAGCACACGTCGGGTTCGCGTATGGTCGGCCAACCGGGGGAGCCAGGCGTCGCCCCATGGCGCGGCTCCACTGACAGACCTGTCCCTGTCCGCGGGGAGGGAAGACGGTTCCGGAACAACCGGTATCCGCGTCCCCTCTCAACACCTAGACTGGCCGACCGTGATGCAGCCGTGATCCGATTCGACAACGTCTCCAAGACCTATCCGAAGCAGAACCGTCCCGCACTGGACAATCTCTCGCTCGAGATCGAAAAGGGCGAGTTCGTCTTCCTGGTCGGTTCCTCCGGCTCGGGCAAGTCGACCTTCCTGCGGCTGATCCTCCGCGAGGAGCGACCCAGCACCGGTGAGGTGCACGTCCTGGGCAAGGACCTGGCCAAGTTGTCCAACTGGAAGGTCCCGCAGATGCGGCGCCAGCTGGGCACGGTGTTCCAGGACTTCCGGCTGCTCCCCAACAAGACGGTCGGCCAGAACGTGGCCTTCGCGCTCGAGGTGATCGGCAAGCCCCGCAATGTGATCGGCAAGGTCGTCCCCGAGGTCCTCGAACTGGTCGGCCTGGCCGGCAAGCAGGACCGGATGCCCGGCGAGCTGTCCGGTGGTGAGCAGCAGCGCGTGGCCATCGCCCGCGCCTTCGTGAACCGCCCGATGCTGCTGATCGCCGACGAGCCCACCGGAAACCTCGACCCGCAGAACTCCGTGGGCATCATGAAGCTGCTGGACCGGATCAACCGGACCGGCACCACCGTGCTGATGGCGACGCACGACCAGGCCATCGTCGACCAGATGCGCAAGCGGGTCATCGAGCTGGACCAGGGCCACCTGGTCCGCGACCAGTCCCGCGGCGTGTACGGGTACCAGCACTGACGCCCGGGGCCACCCGCCCTCTCTCCACGGCGTCCGCACCAGGCGACGTCAAGAACAGCTAGGAAGTCATGCGAGCACAGTTCGTCATGTCGGAGATCGGCATCGGTCTCCGCCGCAACCTGACGATGACCATCGCGGTGGTCGTGAGCGTGGCGCTCTCGCTCGCGATGGTCGGCGCCGCCCTCCTGCTGAACGCCCAGGTCCGCGACATGCGCGGCTACTGGGGCGACAAGGTCGAGGTGTCGATCTTCTTCTGCAACAAGGCCGACGCGGGCCAGAGCGCGGGCAGCGCCACGCCCGGCGGGGGCGCGGCGGTCGGCACGGTGGCGCCCAACTGCGCCTCGGGCGCGGCCACCCAGACCCAGATGGACTCGGTCCGGGCGCAGCTGCAGAAGACCGGCCTGGTCGAGAAATTCTACACGGAGGACCCGGCCCAGGCGCTGGACGAGTTCAAGAAGCAGGACCCGAAGAACCCGCTGATCCCCTCGCTGACCGCCGACTCCTTCGAGAACTCGCTCCGGATCAAGCTGACCGACCCGCAGAAGTACCAGGTCGTCTCCGGCCTGGTCGGCGGCCAGCCCGGGGTGAAGGAGGTACAGGACCAGAACGAGGTGCTGAAGCCGCTGTTCAACCTGCTCAACACCGCGCAGATGGGCGCCTGGATCATCATGGCGGTGATGGCCTTCGTCACGGTGCTGCTGATCGTCAACACGGTGCGGGTGTCCGCGTTCAGCCGCAAGCGCGAGACCGGCATCATGCGGCTGGTCGGCGCCTCCAACTACTACGTGCAGATGCCGTTCATCGCGGAGGCGGCGTTCGCGGCCGTGGTCGGCGCGGTGCTGGCGTCGGCGATGCTGGCGGTCGCCAAGTACCTGTTCATCGACCGGATCCTGAGCCAGCAGGTCAAGCTGATCACCTTCATCGGCTGGGGCCCGGTGTTCCAGGTGATGCCGCTGATGCTGCTGGCCGGCCTGGTGGTGTCCTCGCTGGCGGCCTTCCTGACGCTGCGCAAGTACCTGCGGGTCTAACGCTGTTGGTAGATATCCTTGTTGGTAGATAGGAAGAACGCCCCGGCCGCTGTACTGCGTCCGGGGCGTTCTGCCGCGTTCGTCACGGTCGGTGGGCCTTCGCCCCCTAGACTCAGCCAGCATGTCCGGTAGCTATCCGCATCTCCGCCTCCAACTGGCCCTCGGCCTGGTGTTCGGGGCCGTGCTGGTGACCGGCGCCGCGGCGGGCGCCTGGGGCAGCGAGGGGCAGCCCCAGCCGGCTCCCGTGCCCGCCTCCGCGCGCGGCTCCCTGAGCGACGCCGCCGCCCGCAGCTGGGTCGAGCGCAGCGCCGACCGCTGGGCCGCCTACTACGGCCCGGAGCAGTACGCGGTCATGGCCGAGGCCCTGGACGGGCGTTACGCCGGGGTCGGGCTCTGGGTGGTCCGCAGCCCGGCCGGTGTGGTCACCGTCGCCAAGGTCCGCGCCGACGCCCCCGCCGGACGGGCGTCGGTACGGGTCGGCGAGCGGCTGCTGGCCGTCGACGGCCGCGCGGTGACCGGGCTCCCGGTCACCGAGGTGGTCGCCCTGCTGCGCGGCGCCAGCCCCGTTCGCGGGCACCGGCGTCAGCCTCACCCTGCAGCGGCAGAAGCTGGTCCGCACGGTCCTGCTGCACCGCCAACTGCTGGACGCCGACGACGTGGTGGTGGACCACCCGGCGGCCGGCATCACCAGGATCGTGGTCTCCGCGTTCACCACCGGCACCGGCGACCAGGTCGAGGCGGCGGTGCACCAGAGCGCGGACAACCGGGGCCGGGGCATCCTGCTGGATCTGCGCGGCAACTCCGGCGGCCTGCTGGACGAGTCGGTCCAATCCGCCTCCAGCTTCCTGGACGGCGGCCCGGTCGGCTCCTACCAGGCCGGCCGCACCAGCTACCGGCTCACCGCGGAGCCCGGCGGCAACACCGTCGTCCCGGTGGTGGTGCTGGTGGACGGCGGGACGATGAGCGCGGCCGAGCTGCTGACCGGCGCGCTCCAGGACCGGCAGCGGGCGGTGGTGGTCGGCTCACGGACCTTCGGCAAGGGCGCGGTGCAGCAGCCGCTGCCGCTGCCGGGCGGCGCGGTGGTCGAACGCACGGTCGGCCACTACCGCACCCCGAACGGCCACGACCTGGACGGCACCGGCATCACCCCGGACGTCACCGTCCCCCGTCGGCCGGCCCGCAGGCGGCGGAGCGCACCGCGATGACCGTGCTGAACGACCTGGCCGGGCTCGACAGCCAGTAAACCTCCGTGCTGGGTGGCCGTCCCAGGTGCGAGAATGGCCCCCATCATGGCCAAGGTAAAAGAACCCGGACGCAAGATCGTCGCGCAGAACAAGAAGGCGCGGCACGACTACAACATCCTGGACGAGATCGAGTGCGGCCTGGTGCTCACCGGCACCGAGGTCAAGTCGCTGCGGGCAGGCAGGGCGTCGCTGGTCGACGGCTTCGCCGAGATCACCAACGGCGAGGCCTGGCTGCACAACGTCCACATCATGGAGTACGCGCAGGGCACGTGGACGAACCACGCCGCCCGGCGCAAGCGCAAGCTGCTCCTGCACAAGGAGGAGATCCGCAAGCTCGACAGCAAACTGCGTGAGTCCGGCTTCACCCTGGTCCCGCTGTCCCTGTACTTCAAGGACGGCCGGGCGAAGCTGATGCTGGCGCTGGCCCAGGGAAAGAAGCTGCACGACAAGCGGCAGACCCTGCGCGAGAAGCAGGACCGGCGCGAGACCGACCGCGTGCTGTCGGCGGTCCGCCGCCGCGCGCAGGGCTGACCCGGCCTGAGCCGGGGCTGCTCGCAGGCCCGACGCGGCGGTAATGAGGTGGACCGGGCCCTCGGCGGGGCCGTAGTATGGCAAGTGTTGCGCAGGACCCCCCAGGTCCAGGCGGAACAGCACCGGAATCGGGCGTGGTGCCCGGCGCAGGTGTTTTGAAAAATACATAGCACCCACATGGGGGTGATCGGTTTCGACTGGGGATGTCGAGCCAGGGGAAGCGAGCCGAGGAAGCGGCAATGATCTCGTAAACCATATGTCGCAAACTATAATCGCCAATTCCAAGCGCGATTCCTTCGCCCTCGCCGCCTGAGCGAGTAACCGAAGGTGTCAGACCGGGCGCGTTCCCGTCCCGGACCCTGGCATAATCTAGGGAACTCCACCGTCTCACCCGGTCACGGGGTGTGGCGGGAAATCAAACAGTGACTGGGCCTGTCGGCGGCTTGTCCGCGTGACTGCCGGGGCCGAGAAAATCACAGCGGTCTGCGCTCGGAGAAGCCCTGGTTTCACACCACAGGACGCGGGTTCGATTCCCGCCACCTCCACCACCCCTGCTTGAACGGCGTCCTCCCTCGGGAGGGCGCCGTTTCTGCGTTCCGGGGGTTCGGGTCACGGCTTGCGAAGGCCGACCCCGCCCGCGCAGCGCACGTCGTGACCCGAACCCCGGCCCGGCCCGGACCGCTCAGGAGCGCAACCTGCTCATAGGCTGCGGGCCATGGAGAAGCTGACCGTTCGTGCCCTCAACCGCGCCACGCTTGCCCGGCAGTCGCTGCTGGGCCGGGAACGGCGCGGGGTGCTGGAGACTGTGGAGTTCCTGGGAGGTCTGCAGGCGCAGATCCCCCACGCCTCCTATGTGGGGCTGTGGACCCGGCTGCTCGACTTCGACCCGGCGGAGCTGTCCGCGCTGATGACGGACCGCTCGGTGGTCCGGATCTCGGCGATGCGCGGCACCATTCACCTGCTCAGCGCCGCCGACGCGCTCAGCTTCCGGCCGCTCTGCCAGGTCGTCAACGATCGCGGCCCCTACGGTAAGAGCGCCTATCGCAAGGCGCTGGCGGGGATCGAGCAGGCGGAGCTGGTCGGCACCGCGCGGAAGCTGCTGGAACGCGAGCCGCTGACCAACGCCCAGCTCGGCGTGGCGCTGCGGGAGGTCTTCCCCGGCTATGACGGCTCCACGCTGGCCTGGGCGGTCCGGGACAGCGCCCTCGCCCTGGTGCAGGTGCCGCCGCGCGGGCTGTGGGGGCAGAGCAGCCAGGCCACCTCCACCACCGTCGAGCACTGGCTCGGCCGCCCGCTGGAGCCCCGCCCCTCCCTGGACGCGATGGTGCTGCGCTATCTGGCCGCGTTCGGCCCGGCCACGGTCAAGGACGCCCAGGCCTGGTCCGGGCTGACCCGGCTGGCCGAGGTGTTCGAGCGGCTCCGCCCGCAGCTGCGCACCTTCCTACCAGCGGAGTCCGGCCGCGAGCTGTTCGACCTGCCGGACGCCCCGCGTCCGGACCAGGACACCCCCGCGCCGATGCGCTTCCTGCCGGACTACGACAACGTGGTGCTCGGCTACGCCGACCGGAGTCGGATCATCACCCCGGAGGACCAGATCCGGCTCGGCAAGCAGAACCGCTATGCGGCGGCGTTCCTGGTGGACGGCCGGGTCCGCGGCGAGTGGACCATCACCCCGACCGGGCCGGTCCCCGAGCTCGCCGTCGTCCCCTTCACCGCGCTCGACGCCGCCGAGGAGCAGGCGGTGCGCGAGGAGGCCGAGCAGCTGCTGCGGTTCCACCGTCCGGATCTGACCGAGTGGACCGTCACCGTACGGATGCGCGCCGACACGAGCGGATGACGTACGATCGTCCGTCCCCCTTTTTTCGTCACAGAAGAACGGAAAAGGGGAAAGCACCACACACCACGCACACCAGGGGGTCCCTTGACCGCGCCCAGCGACATCCAGGCCGGCAGCAGCAGTCGAGCGCACGCGGACTCACTGAGGGACCGTGAGATCGCCGTCGAGCAGCAGCACCTGGACCGGGTGTACCACCGGCTCGAGGAGAAGCTGGCCGAGGCCGAGTACGTCCTCAACGACGCCGCCAGCAAGGCCTCGGTCGGCACCCCCGGCGCGCTCGCCGAGCGCGACGCCCAGGTGTTCCGGGCCGGGCTGCACCTGCAGCGGCTGAACAGCGAGTTCGAGGACTTCCTGTTCGGCCGGATCGACCTGCAGCAGCCGGACGGCCCCGAGGAGGACGGCTTCCCCTCGCAGACCCCGCTGGACCCGGCCGACCCGGTCGTCGCCGAGACCCTGCACATCGGCCGCCTCGGCGTGCTGGACACCGAGTACGGGCCGCTGGTCATCGACTGGCGCGCGCCGGCCGCCGCGCCCTTCTACCAGTCCACCCCGCTGCGCCCCGGACGGGTGGTCCGGCGCCGGGTGATCCGCTCCCGCGGACGCCGGGTGCTCGGGGTCGAGGACGACCTGCTCCGCCCGGACCTGGAGCCGGTGCTGGACGGCGAGCCGCTGGTGATCGTCGGCGACGGCGCGCTGATGGCGACCCTGGGCCGGGCCCGCGGCCACAGCATGCGCGACATCGTCTCCAGCATCCAGCAGGAGCAGGACACCGTGATCCGCGCCGCCGCGGCCGGGGCCACCCTGGTCACCGGCGGTCCCGGCACCGGCAAGACCGCCGTCGCGCTGCACCGCGCCGCCTTCCTGCTCTACCAGGACCGGCGCCGCTACGCCGGCGGCATCCTGGTGGTCAGCCCCACCCCGCTGCTGGTCTCCTACACCGAGGGCGTGCTGCCGGCCCTGGGCGAGGAGGGGCAGGTCGCGATCAGGGCGGTCGGCGGCCTGGTGGACGGGGTCGACGCGGACTCCTACGACACCCCCGAGGTGGCCAGGATCAAGGGCTCCTCGCGGATGGTCGCGCTGATGCGCCGCGCCGCCCGCACCGCCCTGGACACCCCGGCCACCCCCACCGAGCTGCGGGTCAGCGCGCTGGGCGAGGTGCTGCGGCTGGACGCCAACGCGCTGCGCAACCTCCGCCGCAGCGTCCTGGGCACCGGCGGCACCCCGGTCAACCTGCTCCGGCCCCGGGCCCGCAGGCTGCTGCTGGACGCCCTGTGGTCGCTGCTGCTGCGCACCCGGCCGCGTCCGAGCGCCGCCCACTCCGCCGACGAGGCGTTCCAGTCCGCGCCCCGGGTGGACCGGGAGCACCAGCAGCGCGAGCGGGAGACCTTCGACGAGTACCTCAGCGACGACGAGCGCTTCCTCGGCTTCCTCGACGCCTGGTGGCCCTCGCTGACCCCGCGCCGGGCCCTGGCCACCCTGCGCGACCAGCGGCTGATCGGCCGGTTGGTCCGCGGCGCGCTGAGCCAGCAGGAGACCCGGCTGCTCGCCGCCTCCTGGAAGCACCTGGACGAGGACGGCAACGGCAGCCTGACCGCCCACGACGTGGCGCTGCTGGACGAGCTGCTGGTGCTGCTCGGCGAGCCGGCCCGGCCCCGGGTCCGCGAGGTGGACGCGGCCGACCTGCTGACCGGCCTGGACGAGGTCACCACGGCCGCCGACCGCAACCGCCGCTCCTACGACCCGCGCCGCGAGGTGCAGGAGCGAAGCGAGTACGCGCACATCATCGTGGACGAGGCGCAGGACCTCACCCCGATGCAGTGGCGCATGATCGGCCGCCGGGCCCGGATGGCCACCTGGACCATCGTCGGCGACCCGGCCCAGAGCTCCTGGATCGACCCGGCCGAGGCCCAGGCCGCGATGGACGAGACCCTGGGCTCGAAGACCCGCCGCCGCTTCACCCTCACCACCAACTACCGGAACCCGGCCGAGATCGCCGACGTGGCGTCCAGGATCCTGGCGCAGGCCGCGCCGGGCACCGAGCCGCCGCGCGCGGTGCGCTCCACCGGGGTGCACCCGCGGTTCGCCGCGGTCGCCCGCGAGGACGCGATGGGGGCGGCGGCCCGCGCCGAGGTCGAGCGGCTGCTCGGCGAGGTGGACGGCACGGTCGGCATCGTGGTGCCGATGGACCGCCGCGGCGAGGCCGCCGAGTGGATCGCCGGGCTCGGCGACCGCGCGGTGGCGCTGGGCAGCCTGGAGGCCAAGGGCCTGGAGTACGACGCCACGGTCGTCGCCGACCCCTCCGGCATCGCCGGCGAGTCGGACGCCGGGCTGCGGGTCCTCTATGTGGCGCTGACCCGCGCCACCCAGCGGCTGACAGTGCTCTCCGGCCCGCTGGACCTGCCGGACGCGGACGGCGTCCCGGCCCTGCTGCACGCCTGACCGGCCAGGCCCGAGAGAGGCCCGGCAGGACAGCAGAAAGGGCGCCCCCAGACTTCTGGGGGCGCCCTTCTGACGCTCAGTACGACACCGGCCCGCCATGCTCGCCTCGCGGCAAGTGGTCGCTCTAGGCGACTAAGGTTGGGCCCGGGGGCTTGGATCGAGCCGGTGTCGCACACCCAGACTAACAAAGCTCCCCGGGAACGCATTCCCTTCGCACCAGAATCTTCTGGTCTCTCCGCTGGGCGGAACAACATTTCCACTTACGCATCGGTAGGTGCGACGATCAGACCACCAACCTGATGAAGTGCGCGCGTACGAGAGAAGGAACGTCGATGGCGACGGTGCCCAGTGTGTCCAACTCGATCACGGTGCGGATGGAGGTCCCGGCCCGCGGCAACGCGGTGAGCCAGATCACCACCCTGGTGGAGTCCTGCGGTGGATCCGTCACCGGCCTGGACGTCACCGCCTCCGGCCTCGAGTCGCTGCGGATCGATGTCACCATCGCCGCGGCCTCGGTCTCCCACGCCGAGGAGATCGTCGACAAGCTCAGGACGATCGACGGCATCACCATCGGCAAGGTCTCCGACCGCACCTTCCTGATGCACCTCGGCGGCAAGATCGAGATGTCGTCCAAGCTGCCGATCCGCAACCGCGACGACCTCAGCATGATCTACACCCCGGGCGTGGCGCGGGTCTGCATGGCCATCGCCGAGAACCCCGACGACGCCCGCCGGCTCACCATCAAGCGCAACAGCGTGGCCGTGGTCACCGACGGCTCCGCGGTGCTGGGCCTGGGCAACATCGGCCCCAAGGCCGCGCTGCCGGTGATGGAGGGCAAGGCGGCCCTGTTCAAGCGCTTCGCCGGGATCGACGCCTGGCCGCTCTGCCTGGACACCCAGGACACCGACGAGATCGTCGCCGTGGTCAAGGCCATCGCGCCGGGCTTCGCCGGGATCAACCTGGAGGACATCTCCGCGCCGCGCTGCTTCGAGATCGAGGCCCGGCTGCGCGAGGCCCTGGACATCCCGGTCTTCCACGACGACCAGCACGGCACCGCCATCGTCGTCCTCGCCGCGCTCACCAACGCGCTGCAGGTGGTCGGCAAGGAGATGGGCGAGGTACGGGTCGTCATGTCCGGTGCGGGCGCGGCCGGTACGGCCATCCTCCGGCTGCTGCTGGACGCGGGTGTGAACCATGCCACAGTCGCCGATGTGCGCGGGGTGGTCCACGGCGGGCGGGACGACCTCGACGAGTCGCTGCAGTGGATCGCCGACAACACCAACCGCAGCGGGCGCACCGGCTCGCTCAAGGAGGCCGTCCGCGGCGCGGACGTGTTCATCGGGGTCTCCGCGCCCAACGTACTCGACGGGGACGACATCGCCGCGATGGCCGACAGCGCGATCGTCTTCGCGCTGGCCAACCCGGACCCCGAGGTCGACCCCTCGGTGGCCCGGCAGACCGCCGCCGTGGTCGCCACCGGCCGCAGCGACTTCCCCAACCAGATCAACAACGTGCTGGTGTTCCCGGGCGTGTTCCGGGGCCTGCTGGACGCGCAGAGCCGGACCGTCAACAGCGAGATGATGCTCGCCGCCGCCCGCGCGCTGGCCGCCACCGTCAGCGCCGACGAGCGCAACGCCAACTACATCATCCCCAGCGTGTTCCACCCGGACGTGGCCAAGACCGTCGCCGCGGCCGTCCGCGACGCCGCCTTCGCCGCCGGGACGGCCCAGGCGCCGCGGAACCCGGTCGGGGAGACCGGCACCTTCCCCGCCGTCCAGCTCTGACCCGCCGTCCAGCTCTGAGGCGTACGGTGACGGTCGGTAAAGCCGCCGGTGTGTCGGATGCGCGCTGTTTGGGGGCTTCTGCTCCCAGGGCGTACGGTATCCATGCACCGGCGTGCCGTGCCTGCCACACCGGGTACATCACCTAGAGTGTCCGGCGGGAGTCGATGAACCGTCACTGCGCGTATTGCGTGGCGCTGTTCGTGTGACCCCCGCAGGAGCCGGATTCGCTTTCCCGGCGGTGGTGGGGGCAGGATTCGTCCCAAGGCAAGAGATTTGCGCAGCCTGGGGCACCAAGCAGAACCCCATCGCCTGTCGGCACGCTGCCCTTCCAGGGGGTGGCGCGACAGCCGAGGCGGCGGTCCTCCGGGGCAGCCGTTGATCGCATCGCGACAGACCAACATGGAGTACACATGAACCGCAGTGAGCTGGTGGCCGCCCTCTCCGAGCGTGCCGAGGTGACCCGCAAGGACGCCGACGCCGTCCTGGCCGCGCTCGCCGAGGTCGTCGGCGACGTCGTCGCCAAGGGTGACGAGAAGGTCACCATTCCCGGCTTCCTGACCTTCGAGCGCACCCACCGTGCCGCTCGTACCGCGCGCAACCCGCAGACCGGCGACCCGATCCAGATCGCCGCCGGCTACAGCGTGAAGGTCTCCGCAGGCTCGAAGCTCAAGGAAGCCGCCAAGGGCAAGTAGTCCTCCCGAGGCAACAGCAGTAACGCAGCAAAGGCACTATCCCGCCGGGTTCTCCCTCGTCCGTACGAGAGGGGGAGCCCGGCGTGCTGCATGGCGGGGTGCGCAGGGGCGGTGGAACCCATTCCAGGGGCCAGGCGGTCGTGGCATATGACAGCCCGGTGGAGGGAATGGCTCAGAGTGGCGCACGCCAGTCGCAGGGAGAGCGGGTTCGCGGCCTTCGCGGCCGAGTGCCGGACGCCGCTGCTGCGCACGGCCGTCCTGCTGACGGGGGCCCAGGAGAGTGCGGAGCGGTTGGTGCTGGCCGCGCTGGTGCAGGCGTATCTGCACTGGGACCGGTTCGCCGAGGGCGGCTCCCCGCACCTGTACACGCACGAGGCGATGCTGCGCGGCTACACCCGCCGCTGGTGCCGCCGGGCCGTGGCGGGGCGGGAGCGGCCCGAGGGCGCGCGGGCCGGGCTGTCCCGCCGGGAGTGGGCCGCGCTGGTCCTGCGCCGCCACGAGGGCCTGCCCGACGACCGGATCGCGCGGACGCTGGGGTGCGGCATCGAGGAGGTCCGCCGGGCCTGCGGCGGGGAGTACGCGCTCCCGGCCGGCCGGGCGGTCCAGGAGCGGCCCTTCGACCTGCCCGCCCTGCTGGCGCGCGGCCGCAGGCGACGGTACTGGCGGGACGGCACCCGGGCGGTCGGGCTGCTGGTGCTGCTGGTCGGCTGCGGGGTCGCCGCCGCCGGGGTGGCGGGTGCGGCGGTGCGGTGCGGCTGATGCGGGCCCGGGCTCCGTTTTCTCACTACGTCGACAAATGGCCAAGTTGCTGACGGGGCCTGCTGTGCGGGTTCCGTGCGTGCAAGGATCAGCGCGTCTTGAACGACTGTTCGGATCCCAGGGGGATGTATGCCCGTCAAGCGCGCACGAGGCACAGCGGTCGCGGGAGTGCTGGTGGCTGTAGCCCTGGCCCTCGCACCCGCCCAGTCGGCCCTGGCCGGTGAGGGCCCCACACCCGGGCCGCCGCCGGCCTCCGCCACCACGCCGCCCGCGGCCGGCCTGGCCGCCCCGACTGCGCCGGCCGCAGCGGCCCCGGCCGAGGTGCAGTCCCTGTACGTCACCGCCGACGGCATCGCCCACGGGACCGACTACCTGGCCGCGCCGGGGGTGAGCGCCACCCAGCTGTACTCGACGCTCAAGGCCAGGGGCGTCAAGAACCTGGTGGCGCCCAGCAGCGGCACCGGCATCGTCCCGCTGACCGGCTCCTGCGGCTACGGCACCGCCAGCAACATCAACGGCACCTGCCCGCCGGTGACCTGGGCCCGCAACGGCTTCACCAACCCGCAGATCTACTACCGCGACACCACCGGCTCGTCCTGGCCGGTGGCGACGGTGCTGGGCGAGTGGAACGACTCCCCGAACATCCACGTCGCGTGGGCGCCCAGCGGCTGCCCGGGGACGGCGGGTACGCACTGCGTGATCGTCAACGAGGGCTACGACGGGGTCAACGGCATCCCCGGCACCACCTACTACAGCTACAACACCAGCACCCACCACTTCGTCGACGGCTCGGTGTCGATCCACTTCAACGACAGCTACACCGCCAACCACCGGGCCCTGGCCTGCAACGAGACCGGCAAGTCGATCGGCTTGGGCCGCAACACCTCGAGCAGTAGCTGCATGTACAACAATCCCTCGGGGACCTGGCCGGTCAGCGACGACTACAACGAGATCCTGCACCAGCTCTACCCGTGACGCGGTTTCAGCGGCACGCCGCTGAGGGGGCGGTGCGCCGCAGCAGGACCGGCGCCCGCAGGTAGCCGGGGGCCTCGAAGCGGGCCGTGTCCGGGCCGGTGACGGTGAGGTAGCCGGGCATCACCACGATGCTGGTCTGGATGTGCGTGGCCCGGTCGTACCCGTTCGGCCAGTCCGGGTGCCCCTGCTCGCGCCAACTGGTCCCGTTGACGGTCAGTGAGTAGCGGGGGCCGCAGGACAGCTGCCAGTCGACCGGATAGCTGGTGCCGGTCACCAGGGCGGCCGGCGGTCTGGGCGGGTGCAGCCGGTCCAGCCGCCGCGCCGACAGCGGGGTGGCCGACGCCGACGCCGGGGCGGCGGCGACCCCGCTCGGGCGCGGGTCCGCGATCCCGGCCAGGGACTGCGGCAGCAGCCCGGCGGCGACCGCGCAGGCCGCCACCCCGGCCACCGCCGCGCCCACCCGGGCCCGGCGGTGCAGCCGCCCCTGCTGCAGCACGTCCTGCACCGGCGGCGGGGGCGGCGGGGCGTCCTGCGCCTGACGATCGGCCAGCTGGTGCAGTTCCCGGCGGAGTTGCCGGTGCAGTCGGCTCTCGTTCCACTCCTGATCGTCCATCAGCTGCTTCTCCCCGCGTGTCCGGCCAGCTCGGACCGCAGCCTGATGCGCTCCAGCGCCCGACTGGTCCGCGATTTGACGGTGCCCACCGAGCAGCCGAGCAGTTCCGCCACCTGCTCCACGCTCAGGTCCTCGTAGAACCTGAGCACCAGCACGCTCCGGTGGCCCGGTGGCAGCGCCGCCAGGGCCCGCTCCAGGTCCACCAGGTCGTCCCACTGCCGGGCCGGGTCGGCCCCCTGCGAGGGGTCGCCGGGCTCGTCGTGCGGGACCTCGCGGTGCCAGAACCGCTTGTGCCAGGTCGCGTGCACATTGACCAGGGTCTTTCTGGCGTAGGCGGCCGGGTTGTCCCAGCTGTCCGAGCGGCCCCAGGACAGGTAGATCCGCAGCAGCGCCGCCTGGACCAGGTCCTGGGCGGTGTGCGGGTCGCCGGTGAGCAGCCTGGCGGTACGCAGCATCGCCGGGTGGACGCTTTCGGTGAAGCGGACGAAGTCGGCTTCACGCGTGGAGGGCGTATCCCGCACAGCTGCCTCTTCCGGGGCGGACGGTGGTGCCTGGTCATACCTTCTGACCCGCTGGGGTCGCCCCCGGGTTCCCTCCGTCCGCCACCGGCTCCGGCGGCAGCCGCTTCCCGCGGCTACAGCTCCGTGGGCAGTTCCACCTGGGCGCCGAGGGCCCGGAGCTTCTCCATGAAGTTCTCGTAGCCGCGGTTGATCAGGTCGATCCCGTGCACCCGGGACGGCCCCTGCGCGGCCAGGGCCGCGATCAGGTAGGAGAAGCCGCCGCGCAGGTCGGGGATGACCAGCTCGCCGCCCTGCAGCTTGGAGGGCCCGGAGACCACCGCCGAGTGCAGGAAGTTGCGCTGGCCGAAGCGGCAGGGGGTGCTGCCCAGGCACTCCCGGTAGAGCTGGATGTGGGCGCCCATCTGGTTCAGCGCGGAGGTGAAGCCGAGCCGGGACTCGTACACCGTCTCGTGCACGATGGAGAGGCCGTTGGCCTGGGTCAGCGCCACCACCAGCGGCTGCTGCCAGTCGGTCTGGAAGCCGGGGTGGACGTCGGTCTCCAGGGCGATGGCGTTGAGCTCGCCGCCGGGGTGCCAGAAGCGGATGCCCTCGTCGTCCACCTCGAACGCCCCGCCGACCTTCCGGAAGGTGTTGAGGAAGGTCATCATCTCCAGCTGGCGCGCGCCGTGGACGTAGATGTTGCCGCCGGTGGCCAGCGCGGCGCAGGCCCAGGAGGCGGATTCCAGCCGGTCCGGCAGGGCGCGGTGGTTGTAGCCGCTGAGCCGGTCCACACCGGTGATCAGGATGGTGCGGTCGGTCCCCATCGAGATGATCGCGCCCATCTTCTGCAGCACGCAGATGAGGTCGACGATCTCCGGCTCGATCGCGGCGTTGCGCAGCTCGGTGACGCCCTCGGCGAGGACCGCGGTGAGCAGCACCTGCTCGGTCGTGCCGACCGAGGGGTAGGGCAGCTCGATCTTGCAGCCGCGCAGCCGCTGCGGGGCGGTGAGCACGGTGCCCTGCGGGTGCTTCTCGATGGTGGCGCCGAACTGCCGCAGCACGTCGAAGTGGAAGTCGACCGGACGGCCGCCGATGTCGCAGCCGCCGAGGCCGGGGATGAAGGCATGGCCGAGCCGGTGCAGCAGCGGACCGCAGAACAGGATCGGGATCCGCGAGCTGCCGGCGTGCGCGTCGATGTCGGCGACGTTGGCGCTCTCGACATGGGTGGGGTCGAGGATCAGCTCGCCGGCCTCCTCGCCCTCGCGGACGGTGCAGCCGTGCAGCTGGAGCAGGCCGCGGACGACCTTGACGTCGCGGATGTCGGGGACGTTGCGGAGCCGGCTCGGCTCGTGCCCGAGCAGGGCCGCGACCATCGCCTTGGGCACCAGGTTCTTCGCGCCGCGGACACGGATCTCGCCCTCGAGCGGGTTGCCGCCATGGACAAGCAGGACGTCTTCGGTCATGTTCTCGCGATCCAGGGTGAGGGGAGGGCCGGTGCGGAGCGGTGAACCCGGCTACGAGGGTTCGCCACCCCAGGAGATGGTAACGGGCATATCAGTGGTTCCCGGTGACGTGGGACCTTGGTATGGCGAGGGAAACCAGCCTGGTGGGAGGCCCAAGTGTGGCGAAGGTCTCACTTGGCGGAGGGATTTCGGAGGGATAGCGGGCCGGAACCGGGCGTTGCGGGCGTGGTCATTGCCCGTGAACGGGGGAGTGCGGCAGCATCTCAGGCATGACCGAGGTTGTCTCGCTCGCAGGCAGGTTGCTCGTGGCGACTCCCGCGCTGACCGACCCGAACTTCGACCGCGCGGTGGTGCTCCTGCTCGACCACGACGAGGAGGGGACGCTCGGCGTGGTCCTGAACCGGCCGACCCCGGTGGGGGTCGAGGCGGTGCTGGAGTCCTGGGCGGAGCTGGCCGGCTCGCCCGCGGTGGTGTTCCAGGGCGGCCCGGTGGCGCTGGACTCCGCGCTGGCGCTGGCCGTGGTGCCGGGCGAGCAGCCGGTCGAGGAACTGCTCGGCTGGCGCCGGGTGCACGGCGCGATCGGCCTGGTCGACCTGGAGGCCCCGCCGGAGCTGCTGGCGTCCGAGCTCGGCTCGCTGCGGGTCTTCGCCGGATACGCGGGCTGGGGCCCCGGCCAGCTGGAGGACGAGCTGCTGGACGGCGCCTGGTACGTGGTGGAGTCCGAGCCGGGCGACGTCTCCGTCCCCGACCCGGCCCGGCTGTGGCGGTCGGTGCTGCGGCGGCAGCGGGGGGAGCTGGCGATGGTGGCGACCTACCCGGACGACCCCTCGCAGAACTGAGCCCGGAACCGAGTCGACACTGGGCCCGCACCGAGTCCGCTGTGTGCCGCGGGCAGGCGGTTCTAGAATGGTGTGCCATGAGCACCCTTGAACCCGAGCCCCAGCGCGCCGGCGGTCTCGGCACCCTGACCGAGTCGGTACCCCAGACCTCCCACGGCGACGGCGACCACGAGCGCTTCGCGCACTACGTCAAGCGCGACAAGATCATGGACAGCGCGCTCTCCGGCTCGCCGGTCGTGGCGCTCTGCGGCAAGGTCTGGGTGCCCGGGCGCGACCCGAAGAAGTACCCGGTCTGCCCGATGTGCAAGGAGATCTTCGAGGGCATCGAACCGGACAAGGACAAGGACAAGGGCGGCAAGGACTCCTGAGGGGTTCGCCGCCTGCCTGGTCAGGGCCGGTCCGGTCGCTGCCGGTTTGGTCTGGACCAATGGCGTGATGCGGGGCAGGATGGGCTCTCATGGACCTCATACCTGCCCCGCTCGACGTGCTGGCCTCCGAAGAACCGCCCTTTCTGCTGGACGCGGAGTCCGGCCTGAGCGGCGGGCCGGGAACGGAGGGGGTGCAGCGCTGGCTGCGGTCCGCGCTGGGTGCGGCGACCGGGCTGCCGCTGGTGGGCGCGGCGCCGGGCATCGAACTGGTGATCGTCGCGGACCTGGCGGCCGAGGAGTACCGGCTGGAGGTCTCCGGTGGCGGGGTGCTCATCTCCGCCGGCGGCGAGGCCGGTCTGTTCTGGGGCGCGCAGACGCTGCGCCAACTGCTCGGCCCGGACGCGTACCGCCGGGCGCCGCTGCGTCGCGACGGCTGGGCGGTCCCCCGGGTCACGGTGAGCGACGCCCCCCGCTTCGGCTGGCGCGGCGTCCTGCTGGACGTCTCCCGGCACTTCCTGCCCAAGGCGGACGTCCTGCGCTATGTCGACCTGCTGGCCGCGCACAAGCTCAATGTGCTGCATCTGCACCTGACCGACGACCAGGGCTGGCGGATCGAGATCAAGCGCTACCCGAAACTGACCGAGACCGGCAGCTGGCGTGAGCGCTCCATGGTCGGCTACCGCTCCGGAGGGGAGCGCGACAACCGGCCGCACGGCGGTTACTACACCCAGGACGACCTGCGCGAGATCGTCGCCTACGCGGCCGACCGGCAGATCACCGTGGTCCCGGAGATCGACGTCCCGGGCCACGCCCAGGCGGCCATCGCGGCCTACCCGGAGCTGGGCAACCAGGACGTGGTGGACACGGGCGCGCTGGACACCTGGACCGACTGGGGGATCAACCCCAACGTCCTGAACGTCGAGGACAGCACGCTGCGGTTCTACGAGAACGTGCTGGAGGAGGTCCTGGAGATCTTCCCGTCCAGCTTCGTCCACCTCGGCGGGGACGAGTGCCCCAAGGCGCAGTGGAAGGCCAGCCCGGCCGCCCAGGCCCGGATCAAGGAGCTCGGCCTGGCCGACGAGGACGAGCTGCAGAGCTGGTTCCTGCGGCACTTCGACAGCTGGTTGGCCGAACGCGGGCGTCGCCTGATCGGGTGGGACGAAATACTCGAAGGAGGACTGGCGCCGGGCGCGGCGGTGTCCTCCTGGCGCGGTTACGCGGGCGGGGTCGCCGCGGCCAAGGCGGGCCACGACGTGGTGATGTGCCCGGAGCAGCAGGTCTACCTGGACCACCGGCAGGCGGACGGCCCGGACGAGCCGATCCCGGTCGGCTGGGTGCGCACCCTGGAGGACGTCTACCGGTTCGAGCCGCTGCCCCCGGCGCTGCGTCAGGATCCGGAGGCGGCGGCCCATGTGATCGGCACTCAGGCGAACCTCTGGACCGAGTTCATGGACGACGCCAGGGAGGTCGACTACCGGGCCTTCCCGAGGCTGGCGGCGTTCGCCGAGGTCGCCTGGTCGCAGCTGCCGCAGCAGCCCGCCGACCGGGACTGGGCCGGGTTCGAGGCCCGGATGCGGACCCACTACCTGCGGCTGGACGCGCTGGGGGTGGAGTACCGCCCGGCGGACGGGCCCAAGCCGTGGCAGCGCCGGCCCGGCGTGGCGGGACGTCCGGCCGAGGGGCTGCCGCCGGAGGTGTGACGGGTCTGATCTGCCGGGTCTGACTCCACCGGGTGTGACGGAACGGGCTGGGTGGGACTCCAGCCCGGCCAAAAAGGGTCCCAATTCGGGCAATAGGGACGGGTCGAGGCTCCTGGGAGGTGTCACCACGACGGAAGGGTGCGCGGTCGGGCTGTTTGCACGTACGGTACGGCGAGAAGCAGCGGCGGTGTGAGAGACCCGAGCACGGTGGGACAACAGGTGAACCAAACGATCATGCTCCCGGCCTCGCTGGACGAGGCTGTCACGGCGCTGGCGGCCTCCCCGGCCGCCGTCCCGTGGCGGGCGGGACTGACCTCATGGGGGCGGTCAACGCCGGCCTGCTGCGCCCGATGGCCCTGATCGGCCTGGGGCGGATCAACGAGCTGCGCGGCTGGCAGTACCAGGACGGCGCCGCCCAGCTCGGCGCCGGACTCACCCACGCCCGGATGGGACGCCCCGACTTCGCCGCGCTGATGCCCGCCCTGGCCGAGGCCGCCCGCAGCGCCGGACCCCCGCAGGTCCGCAACGCCGGCACGCTCGGCGGCAACATCGTCACCGCCGACCCGGCCGGGGACACCCTGCCGGTGCTGGCCGCGCTGGAGGCCACGGTCACGCTGGTCGGCCCCGAGGGCGCCCGCGAGGTGCCGGTCAGCCATCTGCTCACCGGGCTCGACCCGATGCGCGGCGGCGAACTGCTCGGCTACGTCCGGGTCCCGCTGCTGCACGCCCCCCAGGTCTTCCTGAAGGCCACCGGGCGGACCGGTCCCTCCCGGGCCACCGCCTCGGTGGCCCTGGTGCTCGACCCGGCCCGGCGCGCGGTGCGCTGCGCGGTCGGCGCGGTCGCGCCGGTGCCGCTGCGGCCGCTGGAGGCCGAGCAGTGGGTCTCCGGCTGCATCGACTGGGACGGCGACCGCACCATAGACCCCGCCGCCGCCGCGGCCTTCGGCGAGTACGTCGCCTCCGCCTGCGTCCCCGAGCCGCCCGGCGGCCTGGGGGCCGACGGCCTGGAGGGGGGGCCGGGCGCGGCAGCCGCGCGGTTGCGCCGTACCGTGTCCGTACTGGCCCGCCGCGCACTCGGGAGGGCGCTGAAGTGACGGACTACCTGACCACCCCGGTGACGCTGGGCATGGCCGAGAGCATGGGCGCGACCGGCTTCGGCAGCTCGGAGGAGTCGCCGCGGGTCTCCTACACCCTGCGGGTGAACGGACTCGACCGGCCGGTGAACGAGGCCTGGATCGGCGAGAGCCTGCTCTACGTGCTGCGCGAACGGCTCGGCCTGGCCGGCGCCAAGGGCGGCTGCGACCAGGGCGAGTGCGGAGCCTGCTCGGTGCAGCTGGACGGGCAGTTGACGGCCGCCTGCCTGGTCCCGGCCGCGCTGGCGGCGGACAGCGAGATCCGCACCGTCGAGGGGCTCACCGCCGACGGCAGCCCCTCCGACGTGCAGCGGGCGCTGGCCGAGAGCGGCGCGGTGCAGTGCGGGTACTGCGTGCCCGGGCTGGCGATGGCCGTCCACGACCTGCTCGAACGCAATCACCAGCCGACGGACCTGCAGGCCCGCGAGGCGCTCTGCGGGAACCTCTGCCGGTGCACCGGGTACAGCGGGGCGCTGGCCGCGGTGCAGACGGTGGCGCGGTCCCGCGAGGCGGCGGCGTCGGTGCCCGCAGCGGAGGAAGCGCCCGCCGCGACGGTCGAGTCCTTCGTCGAGGTTGCCGTCGCTGAGGCTGCCGCGGTCGAGGCTGCCGCGGTCGAGGCCGAGAGCGAGCCGGTGCAGCCGGTGTACGTGGAGCTTCCGGCGCAGCAGTCGGCCGAGCCGGATCCGCTGTTCGGGCCGCTGGACGAGGTGGCGGGTTCCGAGGCGGCCCCGCAGGTTCCGTACGTTCCGCAGTACGCGGGGTATCCGGAGACCGACCAGCAGCAGTACTACCAGCCACAGGCGGGCCAACCGCAGCAGGGGGAGTACCCGACCGGCCAGTTCCAGCTGCCCGACTACGGGACCGGCCAGTACCCCACCGGTGAGTACCCGGCCGGCGACTACGGCCAGGGCGACTACGCCCAGGTCCCGAACGGCTATGCCCCGGCCGCCGAGGTGGAGCCGGGCGTCTACGTCCTGCCGCACCAGCAACAGCACACGCATTCGTCCGCCCCGGAGGCCGGAGCATGAGCACGCCCTCCAACCCCGGTTCCGGCTTCGGCGACGACGAGAACCTGACCGCCCCGGCGCCCGGCGTCCCGCAGGGGGCGCCCGGCAGCGCCACCGGGGGCGCGCTCGGCGGCCTCGGCGCCCGCAAGGCCGGCACCGCCACCACCACGGGCACCGGCACCGCCCGGATCCCGGCCCAGCAGGCCGCCGGCAGCAGCGCGGTGACCTCGTCGAACGCCGGCGGCGGCACGGCCACCGCGGTGGCCGTCGCCGACGCGCCGATCGGCCTGGGCACCTCGCCGGTCCGTGCCGACGCCCTGGCCAAGGCCATGGGCACCTTCCCCTACGCCGCCGACCTCTGGGCCGAGGGCCTGCTCTGGGGCGCCGTCGCCCGGGCCCCGTACGCCCACGCCCGGATCCTCTCGGTCGACATCGGCCCCGCGCTCGCCATCCCCGGCGTCCATGTCGTGGTCACCGCCGCCGACCTGCGCCCCGGCCCGTCCGGGCTGCCGGACGGCGCGCCCAGCGGGCCGATCGTGCAGGACCGCCCGGTGTTCGCCGCCGACTACGTCCGGCACCACGGCGAGCCGATCGCCGCGGTGGCCGCCGACCACCCCGACACCGCCCGGCTCGCGGCCGCGGCCGTGCTGGTGACCTATGAGCCGCTGGAACCGCTGACCGACCCCGAGCAGTCCTTCACCGCACCGCCGATCCACCCCGACGGCAATCTGTTCCGGCACCAGCCGGTGCGCTTCGGCGACCCCGAGGTGGTCGGCGCGGTGGTGGTGGAGGGCCTCTACAAGGTCGGCCGGCAGGACCCGGCCCCGATCGGCGCCGAGGCCGGCCTCGCCGTGCCGCGACCGGACGGCGGCGTGGAACTGCATGTCGCCAGCACCGATCCGCACGGTGACCGGGACCGGGCCGCGATGTGCCTGGGCCTGGAGCCGGACCGGGTCCGACTGGTCGTCAGCGGCGTCCCCGGAGCCACCGCGGACCGCGAGGACGTGGGCTTCCAGGTCGCCCTGGGCCTGCTCGCGATCCGCACGGGGCATCCTGTGAAGATGGCGCTGACCAGGGAGGAGTCCTTCCTGACCCACGCCCACCGGCACCCCGCGCTGCTCCGCTACCGGCACCACGCCGACGCCGAGGGCCGACTGCTCAAGGTCGAGGCCCAACTGCTGCTGGACGGCGGCGCCTACGCCGAGGTGTCCAGCGAGGCGCTGGCCGCGGCCGCGGCGATGGCCGCGGGCCCGTACGTGGTCCCGCATGTCTTTGTCGACGCCTGGGCGGTCCGCACCAACAACCCCCCGGCCGGACGGATGCGCGGCGAGGGCTCGCTGCAGACCTGCTTCGCCTATGAGTCGCAGCTGGACAAGCTGGCTTCGGCGCTGGATCTGGACCCTTTGGAGATTCGTCGCCGTAACGCCATGTCGACAGGCGACCTGCTGCCGACCGGACAGGCCGTCACCTGCCCGGCGCCGGTCCGGGAACTGCTGGACGCGCTGGCCGCCGAACCGCTGCCCGCGCTGCCGGTGGACCAGCCCGACGACGAGTGGCTGCTGCCCGGCGGCCCGCACGGGGCCGGCGACCCGGCCGCGGTCCGGCGCGGCATCGGCTACGCCGTCGGCATGGTGCACATGCTCGGCGCGGAGGGCACCGACGAGGTCTCAACCGCCTCGGTGCGGGTCAGCGGCGCCCAGGCCTCGGTGATGTGCACCGCCGTGGACACCGGCACCGGCTTCTCCACCCTGGCCCGGCAGATCGTCCAGGACGTGCTGGGCATCACCGATGTCTACATCGCCCCGGTCGACACCGACCAGCCGCCGGCCGGCCCGTCCGCGCGCGGACGGCAGACCTGGGTCTCCGGCGGCGCGGTCGAGCGGGCGGCGCTGATGGTCCGGCACCAGCTGCTACAGCCGCTGGCGGCGCAGTTCGGCATGTCGCCGGAGCTGCTGACCATCAGCGACGGCAAGATCACCTCCTACGACGGGGTGCTCGGCATGCCGGTGCTCCAGGCCCTGGAGGGCAAGGACCTCTGGGCCACCGCGCAGTGCCGTCCGCACCCCACCGAACCGCTGGACCCGGAGACCGGGCAGGGCGACGCCTTCGTCGGCCTCGCCTTCTGCGCGATGCGCGCCGTGGTGGACGTGGACGTGGAGCTCGGCACGGTCCGGGTGGTCGAGCTGACCGTGGCCCAGGACGTCGGCCGGGCCCTCAACCCCGAGCAGATCGAGGCCAGGATCGAGGCCGGGGCGACCCAGGGCCTGGGCCTGGCGCTGATGGAGGAGCTGGTCAGCGAGGGCGGCCGGATCTCCAACGCCTCCTTCACCCGCTACCGCCTCCCCACCTCGCTGGACGCCCCGGTGATCCGGGTGGCCGCGCTGCTGGAGGAGCGCGACGTGGTCGCCCCCTTCGGTGCCAAGGCCGTCGGCGCGGCCCCCGCCGCGGTCGCCCCGGCCGCGGTCGCCGCCGCCGTCCGCGCGGCCACCGGCCGCCCGGTCACCCGCCTGCCGATAGCGGCGGAGGACATCGCCGAATAGCCCGGCAGGTGCTGCTGCCTCGTCAGTGACGTGGTCGAGGCTGCCGGTGGGCTCGCCATCGTCCAGGCCCACCACGGCGCCATCATCGCCGTCGCCAACCCGCAGGGTGGCCTCACCGTCCGGGTCTAACTCCCCATCACCACTGCTCAGCAAGGGCGCTGACAAGCCGTCAGCTGAGTCTTGGTCAGATCGGGACCAGGCTGGTCTCGGTCGCCTTGACGCCGATCCAGACCGGGGCGCCCTCGGCGAGGCCGAGGTCGGCCGCCGACTGCGGGGTGATCTCGGCGACGATGTCGGGGGCGGCGTCCGAGGTGACCAGCAGCCGCAGTCGGCTGCCCAGCGGGGTGATCTCGGCGATCCGCCCCTGCCACTGGTTGCGCGGGCTGCCACTGGGCCGGTCCCGATGGACGGAGACGGCCTCGGGGCCGACCACGGCCAGCGCGGCGGCGCCCGGGGGCAGCGGTTCGGCGGCGACCAGGTGGGCCTGGTGCTCCCCGGCCAGGGCGAGCCCGTCGCCGGTGGTGGTGCCGGGCCAGGCGTTGCGGCCCAGCATCCGGGCGACCCAGGGCGAACGGGGAGAGCGGGTGATCTCGGTGGGCGGGGCGTACTGGAGGGCGTCGCCGTCCTGGAGCACGAGGACCTGGTCGGCGAGGGAGACCGCTTCGACCGGGTCGTGGGTGACGATCAGGCAGACGCCGCCGAAGCCGGTCAGATGATGCCGCAGCGTGTGCCGGACATGGGCCCGGGTGGTCTGGTCGAGCGCGGCCAGGGGCTCGTCCAGCAGCAGCAGCCGCGGGTGGGCGGCCAGAGCACGGGCCAGGGCGACCCGTTGGGCCTGGCCGCCGGAGAGCTGGTCCGGCTTGCGGTGGGCGAGGTGGCCCACGCCGAGGCGGTCCAGCCACAGGTGTGCCTCGGCCCTGGCCTCGGTGCGGGGGTGGCCCTGGGCCCGGGGCCGAAGGCGGTGTTGGCAAGAGCGGTCAGGTGCGGGAACAGGGCGCCGTCCTGGGGCACCCAGGCCACGCCGCGCCGGTGCGGGGGCAGGGCGGTGACGTCGTCCTGGCCCAGCCGGGTCCGGGCGCGGGAGCGGGAGGTCAGACCGAGCAGGGCGCGCAGCAGGGTGGTCTTGCCGGCGCCGTTGGGGCCCACCACCGCGATGGTGGTGCCGGGCGCGGCGTCCAGAGTGAGCTGGTTGAAACCGCTGACCTCGGCGTGCAGCGCCCACAGCTCAGTGGGGGCGGGCGGGTCGGCGAGCTCGGTCGGCAGCGCCGGTGCCACCGGGCCGGATGGGTCCGCGTGGGTGGCCGCGCTGCTGCCGCGGGCGGTGCTGCTACGGGCGGTGCTGCCGGTCCAGCGGCCGCGGAGGGCGACCAGGACGGCCATGGCGATGGCGAGCAGCAGCAGCGAGACCGAGGTCGCGGCCTCGGGCGAGTCCTGAAGCAGCAGGTAGACCTGGAGCGGCAGGGTCTGGGTGACGCCGGGCAGGTTGCCGGCGAAGGTGATCGTCGCGCCGAACTCGCCCAGGGCGCGGGCCCAGGTCAGGGCGGCCCCGGCGGCCAGCCCCGGGGCGACCATGGGCACGGTGACGGTGCAGAACACCCGCAGTGGGGACGCGCCGAGCGAGCCGGCGGTCTCCTCGTAGCGGGGGTGCATCCCGGCCAGGGTGCCTTCCAGGCTGATCACCAGGAACGGCATGGCGACAAAGGTCGCGGCGACGATCGCGCCGGAGGTGTGGAAGGGCAGGGTGATGCCGAACCAGCTCTCCAGCCACGGTCCGAGCAGCCCCTTGCGGCCGAAGCCCAGCAGCAGCGCGACGCCGCCGACGGTGGGCGGCAGCACCATCGGCAGCAGCACCAGTGAACGCACCAGGGTCTTGCCGGGGAAGTCGACCCGCGCCAGCAGCCAGGCCAGCGGCACGCCCAGCAGCAGGGACAGGCCCAGGGCGGAGAAGGACACCACCAGCGACACCCGCAGGGCGGTCAGCACCGCCGGGTCGCTGAGGTTGCTGCCGAGATCCGACCAGGGGGTGCGGGCCAGGATGCCGACCAGGGGCAGCAGCAGGAAGGCGATGGCCAGCAGCGCGGGAACGGCCAGCGGCAGCGGGGTGCGGCCCGGCACTCGCCCCCGCGTCCGTTCCCGCGTCCGTTCCCGCGTCCCCTTCCTCGGCAGCGTGGCCATCAGGGCTTCTGGAAGCCGGCGGCCTGCAGGATCTTCTGCGCCTCGGCACTCTTCAGCCAGGTGACGAAGTCGCTCGCGGCGGCGGCGTGCTTGGAGGTCTTGAGGGTGGCGGCCGGGTAGGAGGCGATGGCGTTCTGGCCGTCGGGGATCTGCACCGACTGGACCTCGCCCGCGGCGCCGGCGGCGTCGGTGGCGTAGACGATGCCCGCGTCGGCCTCGCCCAGCCGCACCTTGCTCAGCACGGCACGCACATTGGGCTCCTGGGAGACCGGCTTGACCGTCACCTTCTGCGCGTCCAGGACCTGCTGGCTGTAGCGGCCCACCGGCACCTCGGCCGCCGCCAGCACGACCTTGAACGTGGGGTTCGCCAGGTCCTTCAGGCTCGCGATCTTCAGCGGGTTGTCCTTGGCGGTCGCGATGACCAGACGGTTCCTGGCGATGATGCTCGGGTCGTTGGTCTCGGCCTTCAGGCCGTCCATGGTCTTGGTGTCCGCGGTGACCAGTGCGTCCGCCGGTGCGCCCTGCTTCACCTGCGAGGCCAGATCCTGCGAACCGGCGAAGGAGAACTTCACGGTGGTGCCCGGGTGCTCCTTCTCGTAGGCGGCGCCGGCCTGCTTGAACACATCGGTGAGCGAGGCGGCGGCCAGGACCGTCAGCGTCGCCTTCGGCGCACCGGTGGAGGAGGAGCCGTTCAGGTCGTCGGCGGCTCCGGTGCTGGTGCTGCCGCCGCTCCCGCAGGCCGCCAGCGGGACGAATGACGGCTGCGGAGAGCACGGCGGCGGCGGCCCGGCGGCCGGTCAGGATTCGGGACATGGAAAGAAACTCCTCGGGTGTATCTCGTGTGTATTCAGGTGCGGTCGATGATGACGTCGGTGGATTTCACCCGGGCGGTGGCGCGCATGCCGACCTCGATACCGAGTTCCGCGACCGCTTCGCTGGTCAGCAGGGAGACCAAGCGGTGCGGCCCGGCATGGATTTCCACCTGTGCGGCGACGTCGCCGACTTTCACCGCCGTGACGATTCCGGGGAACGCGTTGCGAGCCGAGATATGGACCGCCTCGCCGTCCAGGACACCGGCGCGGGCGATCTCGACCGCCAGTGCGGCCAGGTGGACGCCCTGGATCAACCGGCGTCCGGTCGAGTCGCGGGTGGTGGCCACCCGGCCCTGATCGGCCCAGCGGCGAGCGGTGTCGGGGCTCACCCCGAGCAGGGGAGCGGCTTGGCCCACGGTGTAGAACTGCATATACAAGACGTTAGGACGATATGCCTGGCAGATGCAAAGCCAAAGCAAAGCCCGTTATCAGGAAGAATTAATTGTGGAACAGGACCAAAGTCCTGACCTGAAGGCCCTGCGGCCCTGCGGAGTTCATCGGGAAATTAGTCAGGCACAGCTGCGGGCCGTAATGGTGCTTTATGCTGGCACCTGCGACGGGCTCCGAGCACGCGGCGGGAATGCTCGCTACGGTGAAGGAGACACAGCAGGTGAACGCCTGACTTTCCCCCACCACGTGAGGTTGGCCCCCATGAGCCTGAGCATCCGCAACCAGATCCCCGGCACCGTCACCTCGGTCACCGCCGGCGAGGTGATGGCCACCGTGAAGACCCGGCTGACCGGTGGTCAGGACATCACCGCGGCCATCACTCTGGAAGCCGTCAAGGAGCTGGGCCTGGCCGAGGGCACCGCGGTGCGCGCCATGGTCAAGTCCACCGAGGTGTCGCTGGCCACCGGCCCGGTCACCGGGCTGAGCATCCGCAACCAGATCCCCGGCACCATCACCGACGTCGCCACCGGCGGTGCGATGGCCACCGTCAAGATCACCGTCGAGGGCGGCGAGCTCACCGCCGCGATCACCAAGGACGCCGTGACGGACCTCGGCCTCGCGGCCGGCACCAAGGTCACCGCGCTGATCAAGTCCACCGAGGTCTCCCTGGCGACCGTCTGACCCACCGTCCGCTGTGCCGGGGCCGGGGCCGGGGCCGGGACCGGGGACCCTGCGGGGTTCCCGGGGCCCCGGCCCGGTGCGGGATCCCGCCGTTCACCGGAACCACCGTTCGCGTTTAGGCTGGTGGCATGCCCCGCTTGAGCGAGGAGCGCCGCGAGGAGCGCCGCCGCCGGATTCTCACCAGTGCCTGGAGTTGCTTCTCCCGCAATGGTTTCCACGCCACGTCCATGGACGACGTCATCGCCGCGACCGGTATGTCCTCCAGCGCCGTCTACCGGTACTTCCGCAGCAAGGACGAGCTCATCGCCGCCGCCGCGGACGAGGGCCTGGCGCTGATGCGGGATCTGTTCGACCGGCTGCTGGAGCGTCGTCCGACGCCGTCCCCGGCCGAGGTGCTGACGGCGATGGCGGCCGAGGCCCGCTCCCGCGGCGAAGGGCAGTCGTACGACCTGACCCGTATCGCCATCCAGGCCTGGGGAGAGGCGCTGCGCAGCCCGGAGCTGGAGCAGCGCACCCGGTCCCTCCACCTCGACATGCGCGGCAACCTCGTGGAGCTGGCCCGCCGTTGGTGCGAGGAGGGGCAACTGCCGGCCGAGGCGGACCCGGAGCAGGTCGCCACGCTGCTGCTCACCCTGATGCCCGGACTCCTGGTCGGCCGCCACCTGGTGGCACCGGTCGCCGCGGAGCAGCTGATCGGCGGGCTGACCTCCCTCGCCTCGGCCGTCCGGGACGGGACGTCACCCCAGCGGTAGGTACTGGGCCAGTCGGTCGAGCACCTGCTGCGGGTTGGTCGGCACTCCGGACGCGGCCAGATAGCCGTCCGGGCGCACCAGCAGCGTGGTCGACAGGCCCGGCACGTGGCGGACGGTCAGCGGCCCGTGCTGGTCGGCGGGGCCGGGACGGCGGCTGGGGTCGGTGCTGGGATCGGGATCTGGGTCGGGCAGGGCCAGGGTCCAGTTCAGGTCGGTCGCGGGGACGGTCAGTGGCGAGACCCGGGCGCCGAGGCGCGGGGTGCCGTGGTCCGGGCCGCTGGTGTAGTCGATGTCGAGCTGGGCCAGGGTGGCCGCGATCCAGTCAGTGATGCCCGGTGTGGCGGCCGCTGCCGCCAGCAGGTCGTTGCGGCGCTGGACGGCCACCGGGGCGGTCAGGCCCGCGATCCTGGCGAACTGGCTGGTGAGGGCGACCACCCGGGCGGCGACCGGGTGCCGCTCGCGGTGGTAGCTGTCCAGCAGTTCGGCCGGGGCGAGTCCGCCGAGCACGGCCTGCAGTTTCCAGGCCAGATTGCCCGCGTCCTGGATGCCGGTGTTCATGCCCTGGCCCCCGGCCGGGCTGTGGGTGTGGGCGGCGTCCCCGACCAGCAGGACCGGACCGTCGCGGAAGCGCTCGGCCACCCGTTCCTGCACCCGGTAGGTCGAGGCCGACACCACCTCCTCCACCCGCGCGTCTCCGGCCGCAGGACCGCGCTCGGACAGCAACTGCTGGACGTCCGAGGCATCGGGCCCGGCGGCGTCCGCCGTGGTGGGGGCGACCAGGCGGTGCAGGCCGCCCGCGAGCGGGGAGAGCAGCAGCAGGCCCGCGGGGGAGAGGTAGAACGTGGTGCTCTCGATCTCGCCCTCGCCCTCGCCCTCGGCGGCCCCGGCCCCGGCGGTCAGCCGGACGTCGGCGAGGGCGTAGAGCTGTTCCGGGGCATCTCCGGGGAAGCCGATACCGGCAGCCGCGCGCACCATGCTGTGGACGCCGTCGCAGCCGACGAGGTAGCGGGCGGACACCCCGCGCAGCACCCCGTCCGGCCCGGCGACGGTGGCGGTGACACCGGGAAAGTCGCTGGTGAAGCCCAGGAACCGGTGGCCCCGGCGGACGGCGCCGCCCAGCTCCTCCAGCCGACGGGCCAGGTGTTCCTCCGTGGTCTGCTGGGACGCCAGCAGGATGTACGGGTGCGGGGTGTCGAGGTGCTCGTAGTCGGCGCGCAGCAGCGTCCGCTCCCGGTCGTGGAGGCGGAACCCGCTGCCGCGCCGGCCTGCCGCGACCAGGTCGGGGCCGACCCCGATCCGGTCCAGGTACTCCAGCGCCCAGGGCTGTACGGCGGCGGCCCTGCTACCGGGGCGCACCGCCGCATTGCGGTCGATCAGCACATGGTCCACCCCCAGTTGGCGCAGGCTGACCGCCAGCGCCAGCCCGGCCGGGCCGGCCCCGACGATGAGGACGTCGGTGCACAGGGGAAGAACCGGGACCGCCGACGACGCCGCCATAGCGCCCTCCTCGTCCACCAAGTACGCCAGGTACGCCAAACGGAAACGTTCGTTTCCCTTTCATGTCGACGCTAGCACCCCCCACCATCAAACGCCAACGATCGTTCCCCTTTGGCGGCGCGGAGGCGGGGTAAGGATGACTGCGCCAACTCGGGCATCGTTCAGGAGTTCTGCCCAGGCATGCAGCAGCCCCCACTGCCAGGACTGCGGCAGCAGGGCCGATGGAGTGCTGTGCGGGTCCTACAGGGTCGGAGGCTCGGCGTACCGCTCCATCGCGGTTCTGGTGGTGCTGGCGTCCACAAAGGACAGCACCCAAGGACCCGTGTTCACATCGAACTCCTTGCCGAAGCCCACCCACTTGCCGGCCATGCGTCGGTTGGTCGGTTCGATCAGTAGTTGGATCGCTCCGTGGTACCGCGCCCCGCTGTAGTAGCCGTCAGCCGCCGTCTGCTCCGTCCACGTGCCGGTGACCACGTTCCGATCGACCGTCAGGTCGAGAGTGATCGGGCTGTCCGGATTGGTGGAGGTGCCGGGTAGCGAGCGGCCGGTCAGGCGGTTGCCGTGTTGGAGCAAACACGACGTAGTGAGCGGCCTTGAAAGTGTCACCTCGGCTCGACGAGAAGTACTCGTACCGACTGATCCACACCCCACCGTGGTTGTGGACCGGTGCGGGTGAGGCAGCTACGGGAATCGGCGCAGCCCCGGCCTCGGCATCCACGTCGTGGCCGCCATGTCCGTCATCCGCCACCCGGACCAGAGGCACCGGAATGCGGAACCCGAGGGATTCCACGGGGAGTCCCGTAAGCGTCTCCAGGGCCCTTGCGTAAACAGGTCGGGGGTATGTGGACGTTCCTGATTCCCAGCGCTGTACGAGCCGCTTGTTGGCATCGTTTGGTTCGCCTGAGGACTCACCCACCCGGCGAAGCTCACGGGCCATGTCGTCCTGGCTGAGTCGCAGTCCCACCCGGACCGCACGGAAGGTGTCGTTGGGCGTACTCATGTGATCCACGGTAGCGGCTGACACAAGGTCAATGACACCGGTTTGACGCCCTAGTGACGCCCGTCCCGTCGTCGCGCTGAGTACGTCACCGAGCACAGCATGTTGAACATGGATGGCAGCAGCGAAGCGGCGACAGCCCGGCATGGACTCCGGATCAAGGTGTACTCAATCAGCAGAGCCACGGGCGAGCGATGCACCGTGCGTGCTGAGAGGGTGTCCGGCTCGGACGACCGTCCCAGCCCGATCCTGTCCATGGTGTTTCCGCCTTGCTCCTGCCCTCAGTGCAAGAGGTCGCGGTGACCGTTCCGCACCGCCCCCAACTCTGGTTCCGGGCAGAGCGATTACGGCTCCCTTTTGATGCTGCAAGGGCTCACCGTCCGGCACTTGCGGAACGTAGGGCACAGACCCAAGAACACCCGTCTTCACAGGGGGCGGGTACGAGGAACTTCGATTCAAGGAGACAGACACCATGAGCGAGACCGCACTGCCTGTGGCGTTAGGCGTTGACCCGCGCACCTTGATCCACCCCGAGGTCCGCGCCCTGATCATCACCACCTTGCGGGCCCAGCACCCGGAGGTGACCGAGGAGCGTGTGGAGCTGGGGGTGGGTCAGATGGCCGCGTTCCTCACGGCCTGCGCCAAGTCGGACCGCCCGCTCAGCCCGTCGCCGGAGGTGGACGACTACTGGCACGCGTTCGTCCTCAACACCGAGGCGTACATGACGTGGTGCACGGAGATGTTCGGCAAGATGGTGCACCACAAGCCGGGCTATCTGGACCCGGAGGAACACGGCGGGGGCAAGGTGCTGCGGGCCCGAGCCATCGACGCCGTCGCGGAGCTGGGGTTCCTGCTCCAACCCGACTTCTGGCCGGAGATCGAGTTGGCCCAGTGCTCCCAGTGTCACGCCAACTGCTCGGACAGCCCGTTCACCGGTAGGAAGTAGTAGGGACCTGCGGCCGGTGCTCCGTCGTGGGCACTGGCCCGCCCCCGCGTAGGCAAGGAATCCATCAGGTGTCGTCGCAGCGAATCGACTGGACCCAACTCCCCGACGATGCAAGGGAAGCGGTACGGGAACACGCGGGTCCGGTGCTCAGTGCCCGGAGTGCTGACTACGGCGTCACGTCCGCCTTTGCGAGCATGCTGGACACCCGGACGGGCCCCGTGTTCCTCAAGGCCACCCCGGCGGACAACCCACAGGCATGGGTGTACCGGCATGAGGCGCGGGTGACCGCTGCCGCTCCGTTGGCTCCGCCCTGTTGTGGGAAGCCGAGGGGGGAGGGTGGCTGCTGTACGGGTATGGCGCTCTGGTCGGCAGGCATCCGAGCTTCGCTCCGAACTCACCCGACCTGCTGCCGGTCGTGCAGGCCCTGTCCGTTGTGTCCGGGCACCCGTGGCCGGTGGAGATCAGCAAGAAGCCGTTGAGTAACCGGCTGGCCCGGTTCATCCCCTCCGGTGGCGAAGGGGCGTTGGACGGTACGTCGCTCGCCCACACGGACGCCGGGGAGTTCAATCTCCTGGTCACCGACACCGGGGTCCGACTGCTCGACTGGGCACTGTCGTGCCCCGGGCCAGACTGGGCAGACGCGGCTCTGCTCGTCCCTCGGCTGATCGCGGCAGGCCACACGCCGGAGCAAGCCGACTACACTGCTCGGCACATTCCGGCCTACCGCGAGGCAGACCCGGACCGGCTGCGGATTTTCGCCCGGACCATCCATGCGTTCTGGTCGTTCCGGACTGATGAGGACCCGCTGCCTCAGCGGGTGAGGCTGACGAAGGCTGCCGAACGCTGGTCCCTGACAACGCGCCTGCGAGGCTGACCACCCCCAGACCGCCCGGCTTGCCACCGTCCTACGTCGGGTAGTCGAGTGGCTTGGCCGGCGCCACTGCGGACCCTTGCGGCTCATGGGCTGTGAGCCCCAGAAGGCAATGGACGGGCGTAGTGGGTCGGCTGGAGAATGGCCCCGCTGCGATGGCCTTCATCCTGCTCTTCGCCGGTTTCGAGACCACGGTAAACCTGATCGGCAACGGTCCCTATGCCCTGTTCTACGCCGCGTACTGGCAGTCAGTGAAAGGCGATGGTGGCGTGATGGGTTGCTGCGGTCAGGGCGCTTGCCGGCAACATACCGCCGCTCCGAACAGGATGGTTGTCCACCACGCATCATCGCCCCGAGCCCTCATGGGCATAGTTGTGTTCCTCGCCTGGCATGAGGCTTTTTTGAGGGAGGTCAGCCGCTCGCCTGTTGCCATGCTCTACCGCTGGGGATCCACAGGACTTCTGCCACCTGGTGCCAGTCGCCGTCTCACGTGCGCCCCGCGTGCGTCCACAACCGCACAACGGGTGAGACGGATCAGCCTGCGCAGCAGCTTCCCGGCCTGGCAGACTGTGGCCCCATGACGTACTGGGTAGCGGGTCAGGGCGACAAGTACCACGGCTGGGATGGCTGCTGGGCACTCAAGGCCGGGCAGGCCTCTGCCGACTCGCAGGAGGGCTACGAGCGGCAGGACGTCCAAGTTTTCGACAGTGAGGATGCGGCTCGCGCTGCTGCCTTGGAGCACGCTCGGTGTGAGGCTCGCGGATGCTTTGCACAGGGGCGAGGACGGGGATTGTTGCGTCTGGCGGAGCAGGTCGATCGGGAACATCTCAGCGATCCGAACTGGCTGGAGCGTCGCCTTGAGCTCCCAGCCGACGACTGAGCCCGAATCCACCGGCTGATCATTTCGGGGTTGCTCTCCTGCCCGTGGACGGTCGGCCGCTGGGGGCAACAGGTTGAGGGTGTGCGGTAGCCGCCGTGCGCGGGTCGCGGCCTGTCCGAGGGGTTGTGCGGGGTCGGGAGCGGTTGGTGGCGCTGTCGCCGGTGGCCGTCGGGCCGTCGCGGTGCGGGATCTTGTGGCGGTCAGGCCGCCGGGCGCGGCGGTGGGGAGTGGACGGCCTCGAACAGGGCGGTGAAGGCGTCGCGCCAGGGCCAGTGCTCGGGCAGATGCACCGTCAATTTGGTGCGCGCGGTGCGCGCGAGCCGGGCCGGGACGTGGACCAGGTGGGCGCGCAGGGTCGCTGTGGTGGCCTTGGCGTGGAAGACCGAGGTCAGCGCACCGGCGGCCCGCAGCAGGTTGTGCGACATCGCCCACAGGGTCAGCCACGCGGCGTTGGCCTGGAAGTTCCCGGACGGCAGGTGGGCCAGAGGCCCGGACTTCCCGTCCGCGATCACCTGCTCCACCACGGCGTGCTGCCGGTGGTGCAGTTCCGCCTGCAGCACCGCGAAGGAGCTGTCGGTGAAGACGGGGTGGTAACGCCAGGCGGTGAACAACTCGCCCTGACCCTGGGCCACTTCGGCGTTCAATCGGCGGACCCGGCGCACGATCAGCCGGGCGGTGACGTGCTCGGACTTCCTTCGGCCGGTGAAGGCGGTGTAGGGGATCTCGGCGACCTCGGCGTCGGAGACCATCTCGCCGGTGTCGGGGTCGACGAAGGCGTCCGGGTAGCGGATCGCCGTCCAGGACTCCTGCGGGATGCGGGAGATCGCGCCCGCGATGGAGGGGTTCATGCCGGTGGTCAGGGAGAATCGGGCGCCGGCCCGGCGGCAGGCGGCGACCACGTCGGCGGTGTAGAACTTGCTGTCCGCGCGGACCAGGCGGATCCCGGTGCCGCCGGTCTCCTTCGCTATGGCCAGGGCCTCGCTCACGAAGCTCTCGGCTCCGCGGACGTCGGCGGCCTTGCCGCGGCGCAGGCGGACCGCGCCGATCACGGGCCGGGCGATCGGGGTGGACAGGGTGGCCAGGATCGGGTGCAGGGTGCGCTGGCCCTTGAGGCGGCCGACCTGCGCGCCCTGCTTGGCGTGGCCGTACACGCGGCGGTGGGTGGGGTCGATGTCGATGAACATCAGTGTGTCGGCGCCGGGCAGCAGTGGGGTGCTGCGGGCCAGTCGGGCCAGGAAGTCGCGGTGAACGCGGTGGAGCTGGCGGTTGTGGCCGTGGGTGAAGGAGCGCAGGAAGGTGCCCAGGGTGGAGGGCGCGCGGACCGAGGTGAAGGCGCGGTCCATCGCGCCGTGCCGCAGCCGCGCCGCGTCGTCGATGCTGTCCGCGCCCGCGCACATCGCGCTGATCAGCGACATCACTTTGGCGGCCGGGTTGGCTCCGCCGCTGTTGTCGGCGCCCTCGATGCGGAGCGCGGACGCGGCCAGTTGCCGCAGGCCGGCCCGCTCGGCCAGCCGGACCAGCGACAGCAGCCCGGCATCGGCGATCAGGTTCGGCTCGTCGAAGACGGCGGAAACCGCTGTGGCGGCATGGCAGGATTGCATCTCGCGGATGTTCTCTCGTTCTGGCGACTTGGTTCTGTAGGAAGTCCCATCGTCCCAGGTCAGAGGGCATCCGCGTCGTTATGTCCAGGCCTCGGACAGGTCATTCATCGGTGGATTCGGGCTGAGGGGCCCCGGCACATCAGCCGGTTGTCTGTCAGCGCGCACAACCGGAAGTGCACCGCCGCCCCGCCGCTGGCAATCACTGCGATCGTGGTCAGCATGGGCACCGATGCATAGCCCAGCCCCCGCCCAAGAAGAACCCTGCCCCTCCGCCACCGGCAGGTGTCTCAAGCTACTTGGCCAATGCCATGACGGAAGACCGGTACGCCTTGATAGTGCGTACCTGAAAGGGACGACCACGCTTATTCGTGGTCGTCTGCAAATGTGCCACGAATTCAGCGAGAACCATTTCTTTGGCGTCTACCGCTGCTGCGGCGATACTCGCCTACAGGTCGGTCCTCCTGGTCGGTTCGGTGCTCTGCAGGCCGGAGCGAAGCGGAGACTTCAGTGGTGCTGTGATCTTGCTTCCGTGCGGGGTGCAATCTGGATCAACAAGACGGTTGTTTCGGAGTTTGCGCTGTTCAGAGCGCTAGTGGAGGCCATGACCGGATTCGAACCGGCGTAAACCGCTTTGCAGGCGGTCCCCTGAACCACTCGGGCACACGGCCAACGTCGCTTGGCTAGGCCGCGGCGGTGAAGTGTTCGAGTGTTCGTGATTGTTCGTCAAGGTTGTTGTGGGTGCAGAGGGTGACGACGGTTGCCGGGTTGCCGGGTCGGTGTGCCTGGGGGAAGAGCTGCAGCTTGACGGTGTGTGTGACGCGGGTGGTGGCGGGCTCGTCGGGTTTCAGGGTGCGGTATCCGGTGCCGCTGCGCTTGGCGGCACGGGGTGCGGCGCGTCCGGGTCGGGGTGTGACGGCCTGGCGGATGAGGTCGGCGCGGACGTCACGGGCCTTGGCGGCCAGCTGGCGAGGGGGGAAAAGCCGTCCCGACGGTGCGTCGGACGGCGGCGAGGGTGTTCTTGAAGCTGATCTCCGCGGCGGGAACGTGGGCCTGCTCGGCGGAGTCGAGGGCCAGCTCGTGGACTGCCTGGTAGACGCAGAGCATCGCCCACAGTTCCTGCTCGACCATGGCGGGGCTGTTCGAGCGCAGGGTGGCGGTGCGCCCGCCGCGCTGTTCGATCTTGATGTGCTTGAAGATCGTCTCGCTGGTCCAGCGGGACGTGTAGAGCTCGGCCAGCTCCTGTGCGGGCGCGGTGACGGGGTCGAGCAGGGTTGTGATCAGGCAAAACAGCTCCGAGGTCTCCTCCGTGGTCCCGTCGGGGCCCCAGGTGGTCGTGGTCACGGTGTACTCGATGACCCGCACCGGCATCCGCTCGCCCTTGCGTCGCCCGCGCAGTTCGCTCAGGTAGGTGCCGTCGGGCAGCACCTGGACCAGCGGCAGGGCGAACGACTGCGAGACGCGCCACAGGAGTTGGGCCCCGGTGGCCGCGGTGTCGGTGCACAGGCCGTAGGCGGGGAAGCCCCGGTCTGCCAGCAGCAGCATCTCTGGCCCCAGCAGGGGCAGCAGCCGCAGCGCCAGGGTCCGCTCGCCGACCGCGAAGGAGTCGAAGACGGCCCCGATCATCGCCTTGGTGCCGCACTCCACCAGGGCCAGCAGTCGTACCTGCGGATACGGCCCCGGGCCGGCGGCGTTCGAGGAGCGCGTGTACGCGGCGGTGTTCTTCTCGCTGTCGGGGACGTCGACCAGGGTTCCGTCCATGGAGGCCAGGCGCAGTCCGCGCCAGAACGCCCCCGGTGTGGCGGGCGTCCCCCTGGCGCCGGCGACCCGGTCGAACAGCAGCCGCAGCGGACCGGGCCCCACCCGCGCCCGCGCCTCGGTCAGGGCTCCCGTGGTCGCCGGCCGCCAGGTCTCGCCCGCACGGCGCGGCCAGTTCTCCACCAGCTCGCGCAGCACCAGCCCGTAGCCGTAGCCGGTGAACAGCCACATCGTCAGAACGAAGTTGACCATCAGCGACGAGGGCAGGGACTTGGTCCGCTCCTCCCGCGCCCCGGCCTCATCGACGACGAAGTCGACCAACTCGGGCGTAAAGGTGCGCGACAGCAGCCCCATCCGCAGCCGCTCCGGGTAGCTCTCACCAGCTATGTGATCACGTGGCACAAGATCCAGACCTTAGCCGATCATGAGCTTCCCAAGCGACGTTGGGCACACGGCCGTGATAGGGGTGATGCATGGGTGAGGCGGTGAAAACCTTCAGGCTGCGGCGGGACAACAACACGCCGTGCTGGAACAGCTGACCGGGCGGGCGTCGAAACGGGTGGCGCGCGTCATGCTGTGCACTGCCTTCCCGTTCATTGTGACTCCCTCTGCTGTGCTCCGGTCCTGCCCTGGTGAAATCGACTCTACGGTATTCACCCCCGTATTCGTCAACACCATCCCGGAAATTCCGTGGAAGAGTCCGCGAACGGGTCCGCAGGAGTAGCAGAGTCCTAGGCCCGGAGGCGGAGGCGGGCTACGCCTTCGGACAGGGGTCAACCCCGGCGATGACCCTTACACTGAGGTCGGTGACCACCCACACCCGCCACCCCGCCGACGACCGCGAAGTCGACCCTCCGCCCCCGCCGTCCTCCGCGGAGCCGTCCCCTGCCGGGTCGTCCCCCGCAGAACGGGGCGGAGTGATGAGCGGGCCGTACCGTGCGCTCACCCTCGGCATCGTCTCCTGCGTGCTGCTGGTGGCCTTCGAGGCCACCGCCGTGAACACCGCGATGCCGATCGCCGCCCGCGACCTCGACGGGCTCGGCCTGTACGCCTTCGCCTTCAGCGGGTACTTCACCGCGAGCCTGCTGGCGATGGTGGTCTCGGGGGAGTGGAGCGACAAGCGCGGGCCGCTGGGACCGCTCAGCGCCGGGATCGGCACCTTCGGCGTCGGCCTGGTGATCGCGGGCACCGCGGGCAACATGTGGACCTTCGTCGCCGGACGCGCGGTCCAGGGCCTCGGCGGCGGGCTGCTGATCGTGGCCCTGTACGTGGTGGTCGGCCGGGCCTACCCGGAGCGGCTGCGCCCCTCGGTCTTCGCGGCCTTCTCCTCGGCCTGGGTGCTGCCCTCGATCGTCGGCCCGGTGATCTCCGGGACGGTCACCCAGCAGCTCGGCTGGCGCTGGGTGTTCCTGTCCATCCCGGCCCTGATCGTGCTGCCGGTGGCGCTGATGCTGCCTCAGCTGCGCCGGCTCCAGGCGGCGGACACGGCCGCGGACGCCGCGCCGCGCAGCTGGGGTCTCGACCGCCGCCGGATCCTGCTGGCGCTGGCCCTCGCGGTGGGGGCGGGGCTGCTGCAGTACGCCGGGCAGCAGCTCGACCTCTACGCCCTGATCCCGGTCGCGGCGGGGCTCGCCCTGCTGGTGCCCGCCGTCACCCGGCTGCTTCCGCACGGCACCTTCCGGGCCGCGCGCGGTCTGCCGACGGTGATCCTGCTGCGCGGGATCGCGGCCGGGGCCTTCTTCGCCGCCGAGGCGTTCATCCCGCTGATGCTGGTCACCCAGCGGGGGCTCTCGCCGACCCTGGCCGGGCTCTCGCTCACCAGTGGCGGCCTCTGCTGGGCCCTCGGCTCCTGGATCCAGGGCCGCCCCTGGGCCGCCCGGCACCGCTCGGCGCTGATCCGGGCCGGCTTCCTGATGAGCGCCTTCGCCATCGCCGGTGCCGGACTCGTCCTGTTCCCCGCGGTGCCCGCGTACGCGGTCGCGCTGTTCTGGATCGTGGGCGGCCTCGGCATGGGGCTGACCATCGCCAGCGTCGGCGTGCTGATGCTGGCCTTCTCCGAGGCCGACGACACCGGCGAGAACTCGGCGTCGCTGCAGGTCAGCGACGCCCTCGGCAACGTGCTGCTGACCGGCCTGGCCGGGGTCCTGTTCAGCGTGGTCGGCACCGGCAGCAGCGGCGGTTTCGCGGCCATCTTCGCCACGATGACCGGTGTCGCCCTGGTCGGCGCGGCAGTCTGCGGACGCACCCGGGTACGGTGAACGCGACGTCATCCGGAAGACACCGGCCCGCCGTGTCGCGCCGGTAGGCTGGGCGGGTTGTCCATCCTGTCTGCCGGTTCCACCGGCTGTTCCCGCTGTTCGTTCCTGCTGTCGACCCGTGCCGGAGACCGTGAGTACTGCAACCGCATCCCACCATCCGTCCCTGTCCCCCGCCTTTCCCGGGCGGGCCCCCTGGGGTACCGCCGGGGCACTTCGTGCCTGGCAGCAGGCCGCCATGGAGAGCTATGTCGAGAAGCAGCCGCGGGACTTCCTCGCGGTGGCGACCCCCGGCGCCGGGAAGACCACCTTCGCGCTGACGCTGGCGTCGTACCTGCTGCACAACCATGTGATCCAGCAGATCACCGTGGTGGCGCCGACCGAGCACCTGAAGAAGCAGTGGGCCGAGGCGGCGGCGCGGATAGGGATCCGGCTGGATCCCGGGTACAGCAGCGGGCCGCTGTCGAAGGACTACCACGGGATCGTCATCACCTACGCCGGTGTCGGGGTGAACCCGATGCTGCACCGGAACCGGGTCGAGCAGCGCAAGACGCTGGTGATCCTGGACGAGATCCACCACGCCGGCGACTCCAAGTCCTGGGGCGAGGCCTGCGCGGAGGCCTTCGAGCCGGCCACCCGCCGGCTGGCGCTGACCGGGACGCCGTTCCGCTCGGACACCAACCCGATCCCCTTCGTGGCCTACGAGGCCGGGAACGACGGGATCAGGAAGAGCATCGCCGACTTCACCTACGGCTACGGGCACGCACTGGAGGACCATGTGGTCCGGCCGGTGATCTTCCTCTCCTACAGCGGCAATATGCGCTGGCGCACCAAGGCCGGGGACGAGGTCGCCGCCCGCCTCGGCGAGCCGATGACCAAGGACGCCGTGGCCCAGGCCTGGCGCACCGCGCTGGCCCCGCAGGGCGAGTGGATGCCCAATGTGCTCCGCGCCGCCGACAAGCGGCTGACCGAGGTGCGCAAGGGCATCCCGGACGCGGGCGGCCTGGTCATCGCCACCGACCAGACCGTGGCCCGCGCCTACGCCAAGATGCTCAAGGAGATCACCGGCGAGAAGGTCGCCCTGGTGCTCTCCGACGAGGTCGAGGCCTCGCAGCGGATCACCGACTTCTCCGAGGGCACCCAGCGCTGGATGGTCGCGGTGCGGATGGTCTCCGAGGGCGTGGACGTGCCCCGGCTCGCGGTCGGCGTCTACGCCACCTCGATCTCGACGCCGCTGTTCTTCGCGCAGGCGGTGGGCCGCTTCGTCCGGGCCAGGAAGCGCGGCGAGACCGCCTCGGTGTTCCTGCCGTCGGTGCCGACGCTGCTGACCTTCGCCAATGAGATGGAGCTGCAGCGGGACCACGTCCTGGACCGGAAGAAGAACAAGGAGGACGGCCTCTTCGACGAGGAGGACGCCATGCTTGCCGAGGCCGAGAAGACCAAGGACGAGGCCGACGGCATGGACGAACTGCCGTGGGAGGCGCTGGAGTCGGACGCGGTGTTCGACCGGGTGCTCTACGACGGCAAGGAGTTCGGCATGCAGGCGCATGCCGGGTCCGAGGAGGAGGAGGAGTACCTCGGCATCCCGGGCCTGCTGGAGCCGGACCAGGTGCAGATACTGCTGCAGCGCCGGCAGACCCGGCAGATCCAGCGCAGCAAGGCCAAGCCGGCCGAGGAGGCCGACCTGCTCGAGCTGCCGGCCGACCAGCGTCCGATCGTCACCCACAAGCAGCTGCAGGAGCTCCGGAAGGAGCTGAACGGCCTGGTCGGCGCCTGGCACCACCGGACCAACCAGCCGCACGGCACCATCCACAACGAGCTGCGCCGGGTCTGCGGCGGGCCGCTCACCGCGCAGGCGACGGCGAGTCAGCTGCAGGCGCGCATCAAGAAGATCCAGGAGTGGGCCACCACCATCACCTGACGGTGCGACAGACAGGGCTGAGGGACCGTCAGGGGGCGGCCGGGCCGGTGATGTACTTGCCCGAGGCGCTGTAGGGCCAGCCGTTGGGGACGCAGCCGTGCAACCCCTTGATCTGCTGCATCATCACCGGCGCCGGGTCGCCGGCGCCGGTGCAGGAGACATGGCCGTGGTGCAGCGAGTGCCCGACCTCGTGGTTGATCGCCAGGGCGTGGTAGAGGTCGGGCTGGCCCTTGTAGTACTGGGTCAGGTCGATCCAGCGGGCGATGTTCTCGACCACCGTGTTGCCGTTGTTGCTGCAGTTCACCCCGCCCGGCGCGGACTCGCGTATGTCCAGGCCGATCAACTGCTCGCAGAAGTGGTACGTGGTGTTGGGCGAGGCCAGGTAGATGGTGAAGGCCACCGGGCCGGAGGACACCCGCTGGAAGGACCACAGCCCGGCCGCGCTCCAGCCGCGCTGGGTGTTGTCCAGCACCGCGTCCACCTCGGCGGCGAAGGTGGCGGGGGACACCCCGAGGCCGTTCTCCACCGCGACCTTGTAGCGCTGGATCGTCCCGGTGCCGAAGCGGGCGGTGCCGCCGGTTGCGTAGCTGTAGGTGCCCTTGCCGCTGTTCGGGTACGTCTTCGGCAGGGCGGTGCCAGTCGGCGGCGCCGAGGTCTTCTTGTGGCTCGGCGAGGGCGAGGCGGACGGGGACGGCTTCACCGCGGCGGTCGGCGACTGCAGCGGGCCGGCCTGCGGCGTCCCGGCAGCGGCGGTGGCCGGGGTGCCGGTGGCGGTGGCCCGGGTGGCGTCGTGCAGCACATAGCCGCCGATGCCCAGGACCGCCACCAGGGCCAGCACCAGCAGCACTACCCTGCTGCCCCCGGTCGACCGCCCCCGACGTCGGCCGGACCGCCCCCGGGCCCGTCTGCCCCCGGCACCGTGCCCGGCACCGTGCCCAGCACCGCGCCCGGCGCCGCCCGCGGCTCTGCGGGCGGGGGACGGCGGCGGGAACTGCGCGACATGGGGGCGGAGGCTCTCTGTGGGCGACGGGGCGACGGGGCAGCGGGGGCAGCAGGGCAGCGGGGGCGGCAGGGCAGCAGGGCGACAGGAGTTACTGAGAACTACACATCCGAGCGATCAGGATGGTTGCACACGTCCCGGAAGTTCGTTCGGTCACGCCGGAACTGGTCACGATTCAGCAGCTCCAGATGTCCGGTTGTCCCGGCTTGCCCCGGTCGTAAGAGCCAATTCTTACGATCCATGACCGAATTCTGGACAAGCCCTTCCGCAGAGCGGTGCTCCCTCACTAGCGTCCACCCTCACCACACATCCGGCGGAAGGGGAGCACGTACCGTGACCGCCGAGACTTCACAGACGCTGGACCGCGGCGTCCGGGTGCTCAAGCTGCTGGCCGACTCGGAGCGGGGACTCACCGTCACCGAGCTGGCCGGGCGGCTGGAGGTCAACCGGACCGTGGTCTACCGGCTGCTGGCCACCCTGGAGCAGCACGGCCTGGTCCGCCGTGACATCGGCGGCCGGGTCCGGGTCGGCCTGGGCGTGCTGCGGCTGGCGCACCGGGTGCACCCGCTGCTGCGCGAGGCCGCGCTGCCCGCGCTGCGCAGCCTGGCCGAGGATCTGGGCGCCACCGCGCACCTGACCCTGGTGGACGGCACCGACGCGCTGGTGGTGGCCGTGATCGAGCCCAGCTGGACCGACTTCCACGTCGCCTACCGCACCGGCCTCCGGCACCAGCTGGACGAGAACGCGGCGGGACGGGCCATCCTGGCCGCCCGCGCGCTGCCGTACGGGGCCCGTCCGGAACCTCCGTTCGCGGCCACCGGGACGGTCGAGGGCGCTCCCGAGGAGCGCTCGGGGGCCTGCGGGGCGGCGGCGGCGCTGCTGGGGCTGAACGGGATAGAGGGCTGCGTGGGCGTGGTCATGCTGGGCGGGATGGTGCCGGAACGGGTCGGCCCGCGCGTCGTCGAGGCGGCGACGGAGGTCGCCGAGGCGCTGCGCTGACCCTCCGCAGGAGGGGTGGTCAGCGAGCCGATGACAGCCACCGCCGGGCGGTGTGTTTTGATGCGCGGTGTGCCGTTCTCTCTGTCTGCGCCCGCCCTGTCGCGTCGTTCCGTGGTTCTGACGGTCTGTGCCGTCGTGCTGCTGGCCCTGTTCGGCGTGGCCGGCTTCGCGCCGCTGCCGTTCACGATCATGTACCCGGGGATCACCGCCAACACCCTGGGCGTCTACCCGGACCCGCCGCAGGCCGGCGAGCCGTCCAAGCAGGTCATCACCATCACCGGGCACCCCGTCCGGCAGACCTCGGGCGAGCTGCGGATGACCACGATCTCGGCGACCGCGCCGCAGGACTCGGTCAGCCTGCTGGACGCGGCCAGGGCCTGGCCGGCCAAGGACCAGGCCGTGGTGCCGCACGACTCGGTCTACCCGGCCGGGCAGAACACCCAGCAGGTGGAGGCGACCAACCAGCAGGAGATGACCGACTCCCAGTCGGCCGCGACCTCGGCCGCGCTGTCCTATCTGCACCTGGACGCCTCGCAGGTGAAGGTCAGCATCAGCCTCGCGGACGTCGGCGGCCCCAGCGCCGGGCTGATGTTCACCCTGGGCATCATCGACGAACTGGCCGGCAACGGCAGCGGCCAGACCGGTGCGGCCGGGGATCTGACCAATGGCGCGACCATCGCCGGCACCGGGGAGATCGACGCCTCGGGACGGGTCTCCCAGGTCGGCGGGGTGGCGCTGAAGACCAAGGCGGCCCGGCGGGACGGCGCCACGGTGTTCCTGCTCCCGCGCGCGGAGTGCGGCGCCGGCCGGTCCGGGCTGCCGGCCGGGCTGCGGCTGATCCCGGTGGACACCCTGGACCAGGCGGTCAAGGCCCTCGCCACGCTGCAGAGCGGCACCGGCACCCTCCCCAGCTGCTGACCTGCCCGGCTGCTGACTCCGAACGCCCCTCGGGTCACTTCTTCGCGACGACGAAGCCCCGGTCGATCAGCCAGGTCCGAGCCACTGCCCGCGGGTCCTGGCCGTCCACGTCCACCTTGCTGTTGAGCTGCTGGGCGACGGTGTTGTCCAGCTTCGCCGAGACCGGGTCCAGCAGGCCGGTGATCGCCGGGTGCTCCCGGACGGCCTTGCTGTAGAGCTCGGGGGCGGCGTCGTAGTTGGGGAAGAAGTGCTTGTCGTCGGCCAGCACCTGGAGCTTGAGCGCCGGGATCCGGCCGTCGGTGCTGTAGACGTCGCCGAGCAGGCAGGACTTTCCGGCGGAGAGGGTGGTGTAGACGATCCCGGCGTCCATGGTCCTGATGTGGGACTTGGGGATGGACATCCCGTAGGCCTTCAGCATCCCGGTGAGCCCGTCGTCGCGGACCCCGAACTCGTTGTCGACGCAGAGGGTGACCGCCGAGGGGTTGGACTTGGACAGAGCCGCCACGTCGGAGAGCGTCTTCAGGTGGTACTTGGCGACGTTGGCGGCGTTGCCGCCCAGCGCGTAGGTGTCGTTGAGCTGCGACTGCGGCAGCCAGGTCAGTCCGTTCTTCAGGTCGGCGTCGTGCACCGCCTGCCACTGCTGCTGCGGGTCCGGGATCGGCTTGGTGTTGCCCAGGTAGGTGATCCAGGCGGTGCCGGTGTACTCGTACATCCCGTCGGCGGTGCCGGAGACGATGGCCTGGCGGGCGCCGATGGAGCCGGAGATATTGGTCCGGTCGACCACGGTGGCCCCGGCGGCGGTCCAGACCAGGCCCATCATCTCGGCGAGGATCACGTTCTCGGTGAAGTTCTTGGAGGCGATGGTGAGGGTGACCCCCTTCAGCGGCAGGCCCTTGCCGAGGCTGCCGGGGCCGACGTCGGAGGGGATCACCGTGCCGCTGTGCAGCCCGCAGCCCGCCAGCGGGGTGGCCAGCAGCAGCACGGCGGGGAGCGCGGCGAGCCGCCGGATCACTGCCGCACCTCCAGGCCGCGCGGGCTGAGCCTCAGCTCGGCCAGTGAGCCGAGCCAGTCCACCAGCAGCGCCAGACACACCGTCAGGATCGCGCCGACCACCAGCACCCTGGTCCGCTGGGTGGTGATGCCGGCCGTGATCAGATTGCCCAGCCCGCCGCCGCCGGCGAAGGCGGCCAGGGTGCCGGTGCCGACGTTGAGGATCAGCGCGGTGCGCACTCCGGCCAGGATCAGCGGCACCGCCAGCGGCAGCTCGACCCGGCGCAACACCCCCAGCGGCGACATGCCGATGCCTCTGGCCGCGTCCAGCAGAGTGGGATCAATGGCCCGCAGCCCCGCCATCGTATTGCTGAGCACCGGCAGCACCGCGTAGGCGACCATGCCGATCAGGGCGGTGCGCGGGCCGATGCCGAGCCAGATGGTGAGCAGCGCCAGCAGTCCGATCGCGGGGGTGGCCTGGCCGAGGTTGGCCAGGGCGACCGCCAGCGGCGCGGCCCGGCGGGCGAAGTGCCGGGTCAGCAGGATGCCCGCGGGCAGCGCGATCAGCAGCACGAAGAAGGTGGACTCCGCGGTCAGCTTCACCTGCTGCCAGAGGTAGAGCCGGACCTGGCCGCCGTCCAGGGAGTTGTGCTCGATGGAGTCCAGGTCGGCGTTGGTGATCCAGAGGTAGGTGCAGAGCAGCAGAGCCAGCAGCACCAGCGGGGTGACCAGCAGCTTGCGCAGGCCGATCCGGCGGCTGTCGGCCTTGGCCGCCGGTGCTGGGGCGGTCGTGGTGGTGGTCACTGGTGCTCGCCTCCGCCGTCGAAGCCCTCCAGGGCCTCCTCGATCCTGGTGTGCTGGTCCTCGCGGTGCTCCAGGGCGGTCAGCCGGTCCGCCTCCAGCAGCTCGTGCACCGAGTTCAGCAGGGTCTCCATGTCGACCACGCCGACGTACTCGCCGCGTCGGCCGGTGACGGCGACCCGGCCGCCGTTGTCGGTGAGCACCGCCTCCAGTGCGTCGCGGAGCGTGGCGTCGCGGCTGACGGTGTGGTTGACCATGGCTCCGGCCCGGGCCAGCGAGCCGCGGGCCCGCATCAGGTCGCCGCGGCGGAGCCACTTGTAGGGGCGGCCGCGCCGGTCGAGCAGCAGGATCTCGTTGTCCCGGCCGTTGCGGAAGCGGTCGAAGAGGTCCTGCAGCGGTTCGTCCACGGTGACGGACGGGAAGTCGGCGATGCCGACGTCGCGGACCCGGGTGAGGTTGAGCCGCTTCAGGGCCGCGCCGGCGCCGACGAAGCCGGAGACGAAGTCGTCGGCCGGGTTGGTCAGGATCGCCTCGGGGGTGTCGAACTGGGCGATGTGGGACTGCTCGCGCAGCACCGCGATCCGGTCGCCCAGCTTGATCGCCTCGTCGAAGTCGTGGGTGACGAAGACGATGGTCTTGTGCAGCTCGTGCTGCAGCCGGATCAGCTCGTCCTGGAGGTGGTCCCTGGTGATCGGGTCCACCGCGCCGAAGGGCTCGTCCATCAGCAGCACCGGCGGGTCGGCGGCCAGGGCGCGGGCCACGCCGACCCGCTGCTGCTGGCCGCCGGACAGCATCCGCGGGTAGCGGTCGTGGAACTCGCGGGCGTCCAGGCCGACCAGGTCCAGCATCTCCTCGACCCGCTCCTTGATCCGCGTCTTGCCCCAGCCGAGCATCCGCGGCACCTGGGCGATGTTCTCGGCGACGGTCATGTGCGGGAACAGGCCGGAGGACTGGATGGCGTAGCCGATCCGGCGGCGCAGCTTCACCGGGTCGATGTCGGTGACGTCCTCGCCGTTGATCCGGATCCGGCCGGAGCTGGGCTCGATCAGCCGGTTGATCATCCGCAGCGTGGTGCTCTTGCCGCATCCGGAGGGGCCGACCAGGATCACCGTCTCGCCTGCGGCGATCTCCATGCTGACCGCGTCGACCGAGGGCGCCGGGTTGCCCGGGTAGCGCTTGGTCAGGTTCTCCAGCTCGATGGTGGCGCCGGTGACCGGGGCGGTGTTGGTGATCGTCGGCGGATTGCCGCTTGTGGCGTCAGACACGGATACCCGCCGATACGGTCAGGCGCCCCAGCAGGACCAGGGCGGCGTCGAAGAGGAGGGCGAGCACCACGATGCCCAGCGTCCCGGCGAGCACCTCGTTGAGCGCGTTGGCGCTGCCGAGGCTGGCGATGCCGGAGAAGATCTCATTGCCGAGCCCGGGCCCCGAGGCGTACGCGGCGATGGCGAGGATGCCCATGCTCATCTGGGTGGAGACCCGGATCCCGGCCAGGATGGTGGGCCAGGCGATCGGCAGCTCCACCTTGGCCAGCCGGGCCGTGCCGGACATCCCGATCCCGCGGGCGGCGTCCACCAGGGCCGGGTCCACGCCGCGCAGCCCGACGATGGAGTTGCGGACGATCGGCAGCAGCGCGTACAGCACCAGGGCGGTCACGGTCGGCGGGACGCCGAGCCCGAGCACCGGGATCAGCAGGCCGAGCAGGGCGTACGAGGGAATGGTGAGCACGGTGCCGGTGGCGAGGGTGGCCAGCCGTCCGGCCCGCTCGTTGCGGTAGGTGAGCGCGCCGAGGCCGACCCCGAGCAGGACGGCGATGACCATGCACTGGAACACGGCGCTGGCGTGCTGGTAGGTGTCGCTCAACAGCTGCTGCTGGCGGCTGCTGACGTAGTCCAGAAGTTCACGGCCCGTCAGCGCTCCCTGCTGCTCCGGCTGGTCAGTCCCCGGCGGGCCGGGGGCCCACACCAGGCCATCAAACCCCACAAACCGGTCACCCACCCGCTGAAGATGGCTGCTGGCGCGGGCGGCTCACCCCGTTGGCGCGCAGCCGATCGGGTCGGGCCTCGGCCGTCCCGCGGCCATCGCCACCGCGTACTCGGCCCGGATCTTCACCACGACCTGATGAACACATATGCGCTGAGGGTCTGTCAGTTCTAGTCTGGGCAGATGATCACACGTCGCCTCCTCGCCCTCGCCGCGACTCCCGTCATCGCCGCCCTGCTGCTCGGCGCCTCCCAGGGCGGCGGCGGCACCCCCGGCGCGCCCACCGCCGGGGACCCGTACTTCCCGCAGTCCGGGGACGGCGGCTACCACGTCGTCCACTACGGGCTCAGCCTGGGCTACACCCCCGCCACCAAGCAGCTCGCCGCGACCGCGGTGCTGACCTCGACGGCCACCCAGGACCTCAGCTCCTTCGACCTGGACCTCTCCGGACTGACCGTCAGCAAGGTTGTGGTGGACGGCGTCAGGGCGCAGTTCAGCCGCAGCGGCGTGAAGCTCCAGATCACCCCGGCGCACCCGCTGCCCGACGGGTCGTACTTCAGCACCACGGTCACCTACGCCGGGGTGCCCGCGGACGTCACCGACCCGGACGGCTCGGCCGACGGCTGGATCACCGCGGCCGACGGCTCCTCCTTCGTCGCCGGGGAGCCGCAGGGGGCGATGACCTGGTTCCCCAGCAACAGCCACCCGCTCGACAAGTCGACCTACGACATCGCCGTCGCCGTCCCCAACGGCTGGACCGCGGTCTCCAACGGACGCCTCGTCAGCCAGCGCACCGAGGGCGCCAAAACGGTGTTCTCCTGGCACGAGAGCCGGCCGATGGCCGCCTACCTGGCCACCGCCAGCGTCGGGAAGTTCCAGGTCAGCCAGTCCTGGACGGCCACCGGGATCCCGGTCTACAGCGCCGTCGACCCGCGCGAGGCCAAGGCCGCCGCGCCGGTGCTGGACCAGCTGCCGGCCGTCATCTCCTGGGAGAGCAAGCTCTTCGGTCGCTACCCCTTCGACTCGGCCGGGGCCATCGTCGAGCACGCGCACAACGTCGGCTACGCGCTGGAGACGCAGACCCGGCCGATCTACGACCGGGCGCCGGACATCGACACCCTGGTCCACGAGACCGCGCACCAGTGGTTCGGCGACTCGGTCACCCTGGACAGCTGGAAGGACATCTGGCTGAACGAGGGCTTCGCCACCTACACCGAATGGCTCTGGGACGCCCAGCACGGCGGCCCCAGCACCGCCAAGCGGCTCGCCGCCGACTACGCGCTCCCGGCCAGCGACGACCTCTGGTCGTTCCCGGCCGGCAACCCCGGCAGCGGCGCCAACATCTTCGGCACCCCGCCCTACGAGCGCGGCGCGATGGTGCTGGAGAAGCTCCGCGAGACCGTCGGCGACCCCGCGTTCTTCGCCATCCTGAAGACCTGGGCCACCGACCACCGCTACGGTCACGGCGACACCGCGCAGTTCATCGGCCTCAGCAAGAAGCTGGCCGGCAAGAAGGGCGGCGCCCTGGACTCGCTGTTCGCGACCTGGCTGTATGGCAAGGGCAAGCCCGCACAGCTGTGAGTTCTAGGGGAGTGCACATGAGCGATCTGGTCGACCTGCTGCGGGAAGGGCTGCCGGAGGCGGCCGTCGTCACCGATCCCGACGTCACCGCCGCCTACCGCAGGGACATGGCGGGGTTCTGCGAGAGCGGGGTGCCGGCCGTGCTGGTGTTCCCGGACACGGTCGAGCAGGTGCGGCACGTGCTGCGCTGCGCCACCGCGCTGCGGGTCCCGGTGGTGCCGCAGGGGGCGCGGACCGGGCTCTCCGGGGCGGCCAACGCCGTGGACGGGTGCATCCTGCTGTCGCTGGTGCGGATGAACCGGATCCTGGAGATCGACCCGGTGAACCGGATCGCCGTGGTCGAGCCGGGGGTGGTCAACGCCGAGCTGTCCCGGGCGGCGGGGGCGCACGGCCTCAGCTACCCGCCGGACCCGTCCAGCTGGGAGAGCTGCACCATCGGCGGCAACATCGGCACCGCCTCCGGCGGCCTGTGCTGCGTCAAGTACGGCACCACCAGCGAGTACGTGCTCGGCCTAGACGTGGTGCTGGCGGACGGCGAGCTGCTGCGGACCGGGCGGCGCACCGCCAAGGGCGTCGCCGGCTACGACCTCACCCGGCTGCTGGTCGGCTCCGAGGGCACCCTCGGCGTGGTGGTCGGGGCGACCCTGGCGCTGCGGCCCACCCCGCCGCCGCAGCTGGCGCTGGCGGCCGAGTTCCCCAGCACCGACGCCGCCTGCGCGGCGGTCTGCGCGGTGATGGAGGCCGGGTTCACCCCCTCGCTGATGGAGCTGATGGACACGGTGTCGGTCCAGGCCGTCAACGCCATGGCGCAGATGGGCCTGCCCGACTCCACCGCGGCGCTGCTGCTGATCGCCTTCGACAGCCTGGACCCGGTCGCCGACCTGGCCGCGGCCGGCGAGATCTGCACCGCGCACGGGGCCACCGAGGTGGTGCCGGCCGCCGACAGCGCCGAGTCCGAGCTGCTGCTCCAGGCCCGGCGGCTGTCGCTGACCGCGATGGACCAGCTCGGCACCACCATGGTCGACGACGTGGCGGTACCCCGCTCCGCGCTGGCGGCGATGATCGCCGGGGTGGCCGAGATCGCCGAGCGCTTCGACCTCACCATCGGCGTGGTCGCCCACGCCGGGGACGGCAACACCCACCCGGTGGTGGTCTTCGACGCCGACGACCCGGACGAGAGCGCCCGGGCCCGGGAGTCCTTCGACGCGATCATGTCGCTGGGCCTGGAACTCGGCGGCACCATCACCGGGGAGCACGGGGTGGGGCTGCTCAAGCGGGAGTGGCTGGCCCGCGAGCTGGGCCCGGTGGGCCTGGAGCTGCAGCGCAGGGTGAAGGCGGCCTTCGACCCGCTGGGCCTGCTCAACCCCGGCAAGGTGTTCTAGGGCTCTGGAGGTCAGGTCAGGTCTGGACGGTCGGCGGGTGGCCGTTCCAGGTGATGTAGAAGACCGAGTCGGTGCCGCCCTGTTCGAAGTCCACCCGGAGCCAGGTCGGCTCGGACCAGCTGTGCACCGACCAGCCGGGGTCCGGCGTCGCGGTGATCAGATGGGCCGAGGTCGCGCCCATCGCCACCACGATCAGGCCGCCGGGCCGGACGAAACTGGTGACCTGCTCGCTGGCCGACGCGCTCGCCGAAGGGGTGTGCGAGGGGGCCTGTGATCCATGCGGACGGCCGCTGTCGTGCGGCGCCGAGGGGGTGGCGGTCGGTGTGGGCGTGGCGGAGGGGGTCTGCGCCGCGCTGCCGATCGAGGTCGGCGGCGGGGGCGGCGGCGGGGTGGTCGGCACGGTCACCGCCAGCACCAGCGCCCGCGGCTGCTTGGCCGAGGAGTCGCCGAGCACCCGGTGCACACCGAACCAGGACACGGACACCGCCGCCGCGGTCGCCGCTGCCCACGCTCCCGTCCGGATCAGTCCTCTGCGCACGCGCACCAGTATGTATGACTTGTACTCCCAGAAGATCATCCCAATGGGCTACCTTCAGTGTTCATGGCAACAGTCCTGGTGGTCGAGGACGACCCCTTCGTACGATCGGCCCTGATCCGGCACCTCTCCGGCACCGGGCACGCGGTCCGCAGCGTCGGCACCGCACTGGAAGCGCTGCGCGAGGTCGCGCAGGTCGGCTGCGACGTGGTGATCCTCGACCTCGGACTGCCCGACCTGGACGGCAGCGAGGCCCTGAAGATGATCCGCGGCCTCACCGACGTCCCGGTGATCATCTCCACTGCCCGGGACGACGAGGCCGAGATCATCCGGCTGCTCAACGCCGGAGCCGACGACTACCTGGTCAAGCCCTTCTCCGGGGAGCACCTCAGCGCCCGGATGGCCGCCGTGCTGCGCCGCTCCACCGCCGCGCCCGGCACCGGGCAGCACCTCCAGGTGGGCGGGATCCGGATCGACCTGCAGCGCCGCCAGGTCGTCCTGGACGGCACCGAGCTGGACCTCACCCGGCGCGAGTTCGACCTGCTGGCGTTCCTGGCCGCCCGCCCCGGCGTGGTGGTCTCCCGGCGCGAGCTGCTGGCCGAGGTCTGGCGGCAGCCCTACGGCACCGACCAGACCATCGACGTGCACCTGTCCTGGCTGCGCCGCAAGCTCGGCGAGACCGCGTCCAAGCCGCGCTACCTGCACACCGTGCGCGGGGTCGGGGTACGCCTCGACCCGCCGGCGACGGGGATTCCCGCGGGGGAGCCCGCGCCGTGAGATGGGCCCTGGTGAAGGTCTCGGTCGCGGTCACCACCATGGTCGCGCTGGCCTTTCTGATCCCGCTCGGCCTGATGGTCAGGGAGACCGCCCGCGACCGCGCCTTCACCGTCGCCGAACGCCAGGCCGGGGAGCTCGGTCCGGCCCTGGCCATCACCACCGACCGGGAGTCGCTGCAGCGGGCCCTCGCCAGCACCCAGTCCTGGGCCGCCGGGCAGATCGCGGTGCACGTCCCGGTGAACGGCGGCCCGCAGCTGACCACCCTCGGCCGGACCCGGGCCACCGACACCGAGATCCGCACCGTCGAGGCGGACGGGGCCGCCGCCAGCACCACCGTCCGCGGCGGCTACGCCTACCTCTCCCCGGTCGCGGTCGGCAGCGGCGGGATCGCCGTGGTCGAGGTCTTCATCCCGGACGCCGCGCTCAGCCAGGGCGTGCTCTCGGCCTGGCTGGTGCTGACCGGGGTCGCCGTGGTGCTGGTGCTGATCTCGGTGCTGGTCGCCGACCGGCTCGGCACCAGGATCGTCGGCTCGGCCCGCCGGCTCGCCGCCGGGGCGCGCGCCCTCGGCTCCGGCGACCTCGCGGTACGGGTCCCGCAGGCCGACGACTCGCCGCCGGAGCTGCGCGAGGCCGCCGTCGCCTTCAACGCCATGGCCGACCGGGTGGCCCAGCTGGTCGCGGCCGAGCGCGAACTCGCCGCCGACCTGTCGCACCGGCTGCGGACCCCGCTCACCGTGCTCCGGCTCAACGCCGCCTCGCTCGGCACCGGCGACGCCGCCGACCAGACCAGGCACGCCGTGGACCAGCTGGAACGCGAGGTCGACCGGATCATCAGCACCGCCCGCAGCCGCGGCACCGCGGTCGCCCTGGGCACGGACGGCGACACCGTGCCGGAGCCGCTCTCCTGCGACGCGGCCGAGGTGATCCGGGACCGGGTCGGGTTCTGGTCCGCGCTGGCCGAGGACGAGGGCCGGGACTGGCAGCTGGCCGGGGCCGAGGACCCGGTCCCGGTGGCGGTGCCCACCGCCGACCTCGGCGCCGCACTGGACTCGCTGCTCGGCAATGTCTTCCGGCACACCCCCGAGGGCACCGCCTTCGCGGTGGACGTGCACCGCGAGCCCGACGCCGTCTACATCCTGGTCTCGGACGCCGGGCCCGGCATCGCCGACACCGACGCCGCGCTGCGCCGGGGCCACGGGCACGGCGGCGCCGGCTCCACCGGGCTCGGCCTCGACATCGCCCGCCGGCTCGCCGAGTCCACCGGCGGGAGCGTCACCGTCGGCTGGTCGGTGCTGGGCGGCACCGAGGTCCGGATCATGCTGCGGACGACGAGCCCGGACCTCGGGTCGGTGTCAGCGGCGGCGGAGCCGCCGGACCAGGCGGGGCATTCCCGCAGGCGCGGGGCCGGTCGGATCCGGGTCAGGGTGGTCCGCTGACGCTGTTCGGACCACTGCTCGGATCACCGCTCGGGTCACTGCTCGGACACCGGTGCGGGCGTTGCTCCGAAAAGGTGAATCGGACCGGGGCCGACCCCCGTGGAACCGGGCCGGAGGCCTGTCCGTCCCAAGTTGGGGCAGGGGGGTGGGCAGAGGGTCGGGGTGCGGGCGTGACAATCTGGTACGCCGGTGATCGGCCGGTCACAGACCGGCCGGACGGCCGGCGGCGGATCCGTCAGGGTTGCGCAGGGTTGGCAATGAGGAGTGCTGCGTGACGAGTCTCGGGTGGAACGCCGAGGATGCTGCGGGGAAGGGCACGGAATCCAGGGCCTCCGGCTCGCGGGTGGTCACGGCCTTCGGCGACCTCCGGCGGCTGCTGCGGGAGGCGCCGCGCCGTCCTACCTTGACCGCGTTCTGGGTGGGCCTGGGCTCGCTGCTGGTCTACCTGCTGGCCCGGCACCTGATCGGGATGTCCATGGTGGACATGCTGGTCTACCGCGCCGAGGGCTCGGCCGTCGCCCACCACGGCGACCTCTACGGGGTGCAGGTCACCCAGTGGCAGCTCTACGCCACGTACCCGCCGTTCGCCGCGATGATGTTCACCCCCACCGCCTGGCTGCCGGTCGGCCTGCTCCGGGTGCTGGTCTCCGGCGGCAACCTGGTGCTGCTCGGCACCCTCGCCTACCTCGGCGCCAAGCTCGCGGGCTGGCCGCGCCGGAGCATGCGCCCCGCGCTGGTGTTCCTCGCGGTCGGACTCGGCGTCTGGCTCGAACCGGTGTTCACCACCCTGCGCTACGGGCAGATCAATCTCTTCATCGACTGCCTGGTGCTGTACGACCTGACCCGCCCGGACAGCCGGCGCGGCAAGGGCATCGCGATCGGGCTGGCCACCGCGATCAAGCTGACCCCCGGCCTGTTCATCGTGTACCTGCTGCTCAGCGGACGGATCAGGACCGCCTTCACCGCCGGCGCCACCTGCCTGGCCAGCATGCTGCTGGGCGCGCTGGCGATGCCCGACGCCTCCCGGTCCTTCTGGACCTCGTACGTGTTCGACACCAGCCGGGTCGGCAAGGAGTACATCGTCGACAACCAGTCGCTGCGCGCCCTGGTCGAGCGGCTGCTGCACACCCCCCACCCGGGCGCGGTCGCGCTGCTGCTCACCGGGACGGTCGCGGTCGCCGGTCTCGGCATCGCGATCGGCATCCACCGCCACGCGGCCGGCTTCCCCCGGGCCCGGGCCTGGTCGGTGCTGTGCGTGGCGATCACCGGGGTGCTGGTCTCCCCGATCAGCTGGACCCACCACTGGGTCTGGTGCGTCCCCATGCTGGTGCTGCTCGCCGCCGAGGCGGCGCAGGAGCGGGCCAGGGCCCGGGTCCCCGGAGGCCGGAAGGCCCGCCGCCCGTGGCGGGCGGTGTTCCTGGCCACCGGCACGGCCTTCTGCTCGTACGCGATGTGGCTGGTCCCGCACCACGGCCTGGGCAATCTGCGGATCCCCTACCTGCTGCAGCCCTTCGCGGCGATCTACCCGCTGGTCGGTCTCGCCTTCCTGGGGCTGGCGGCGGAGCGGCTGCGGCGGCACCTCAAGCGGCAGCGGCGGCGGCTCGAACGCCGGCGGCTGGAGCAGCAGCACCTCGAACGTCAGCATCTCGACCGGGAGCTGACCTCAGTGGCCGGCCAGGAGCGCGGCCAGCGCCCCGTCCACGTCCAGGCCCGCGTCCTCCCGCCCCGGCGGGACCCGGCGGAGGGAGCGCTCCAGCCAGCCGGCGACGGTGCCGGCCGGGGCCTCCAGCAGGGCGTCCCCGGCCGGTGAGCTGAGGGCCAGGCAGATCACGTTCCGCCCGTGCAGCCGGGTCGGCCAGATCCGCACATCCCCCTGGCCGCAGGCCCTGAACACCCCCTCCACCAGCAGCTCCCGGGCGAACACCCAGGTCACCGGGGTGTCCTGGCCCAGGTGGAAGGTGATGTGCACCGCGTACGGGTCGTCGACGCGGTAGCTGAGCCGGGCCGGGACCGGGACGCTGCGCTCGGGGGAGAGGATCAGACTGACCCTCAGCTCCTGGCAGATCTCGTCCTCGTTGTCCGCGATGCCGGCCCGGTCGGCGCGGTCAGCCTGGTCGGCGAGGTCGGCCCGGTCGGAGTTGTGGTCGGGGTCGCTGGGGTGCGTGGGGTTCATGGTGTGCCCTCTCTCGGCCGTTCCCGCGGTCAGCTGTGCTGGTCACAGGAGAAGAGCGGCCGGGGCCCGGACTCTTACAGCACTTCTGCGTGAGTTCCGTGGGACTTCGGGCAAGTTGCGGGACAAGTCGCCCGCGGAGGGTAACCCTCGTACTACGCTTTGTCACTGCCCGACGACATGGCGTGCGCAAGGCCGCCCGGCACCGCAGACGAAGCAGGTCTCTCTCTATGACGGCTGTCCCACCCGCTGACGGCCCCGTGGCCGGCTACTACCCCGACCCCTCGATCCCGGGATACGTCCGCTACTGGGACGGGCTGGGCTGGACGCCGGGGACGAGCCGGCCCGCGCCCGCCGACGGCGACGAGCTGCCGACCCCGCGGGCCGCGGCGCGGAGCAGTGCGCCGTCGCTGCGCTTCGTTCCGCCGCCGGTGCCGCAGCGGCTGCTGCCGCCGATCGACGCGGAGCCGGAGCAGACCGGACCGATCTTCCTGGACGAGACCGGACCGCTGCCGGAGTCGCGGGCCGACCGGTACCAGCCCGCGCTGGTGGCCCCAGCGGTGGAAGCGGGCGCCGAGCCGGTGGCGGACAGCGGCAGCCGCTGGCTGGCGGACGCCGCGCAGCAGCGGGGGCTGCTGGAGACCGGCCTGGCCCCGCGCTGGGTGTCCTGGGGTGCGAGCGCCCCGGTGGAGCGCGAGGAACTCCGCGTCTCCCGCCCCCGCGACCCGGCCTCGGCCCCGGCGGGCCTGGCCTCGACGGACCCGGCCCCGGCGGACCCGCAGGCCGAGGCCCGAGCCCAGGCCCAGGCTCTGGCCCAGGCGGAAGCTCTGGCTCTGGCCCAGGCGGATGCCCAGGCCCAGTCGCGAGCCGAAGCCGAGGCGCAAGCTGAAACCTTGGCCGCAGCCGAGGCGCAGGCGGACGCGGAAGCGCTGGCGCTGGCGTCCCACCAGGCCCAGCAGTGGCAGACCGCCCCGACCCCTCCGCCCCCCGCCGAGGCGTCGCCGACCCCCGCACCCGCGGCCACGCCGCCCCCACCTCCGGACGGTTTCCCGCGCCCGCGCCCGCGGCCACAGCCCCGCCGCGCCCGCGCCCGGCACCCGCGCCCGCAGCGGCCCGCAGCACGTCCAACGCCGGGATCAAGACCGGGGTCAAATCCGCCCCCGCGCCCGCCCCCGGGCGCCGCGTGGTGGGGCCCAGGCCGGCCCTGTTGGGACGGCGCCTCGCCGCGCGGCTGTTCGACATGGCCGTGGTCGGCGGCGCGGTCGCCGCCGCCGGCGCGCCGGTGATCGCGCGGGGCGTGACGCACCTTCAGGACCGGATCGACGCCGCCCGGCTGCTGCCGGGACAGACCAAGGTCTGGCTGCTCGACCAGCAGACCCTGGCCGACCTCGGCCTGCTGCTGCTCGGCCTGCTGGTGGCGGGTCTGCTCTACGAGGCGGTGCCGACCGCGCTCTGGGGGCGCACCCTCGGCAAGGCGCTGTTCGGGCTGCGCGTCCTCGACCGCCGGTCCAAGAGCAAGCCCGGCTTCGGCGGCTCGCTGGCCCGCTGGCTGTCGTACCAGCTGATGCTGGTGCTGCTGGTGGGCGTGTTCGACCTGCTGTGGTGCATGGTGGACCGGCCCTGGCGGCAGTGCTGGCACGACAAGATCGGACGGACCTTCGTCACGCCCTCGCGTCCGGCCGCCGCACCGGGGGAGTGATTCACCCGTTTGGCATCAAAAGGGGTGTTGGACCATCATCTGATGCCTTATCAGATGATTCACTCCCCTTATGACGACACCCGAGCCGCCCGAGGGAAACCCGTACGTCGACCCGCCGGCCGCCGGCAACGATCCCTACGCCGGCGGCAACCCCTACGGCGCGGCTCCGCCCTACGGGAGCCCCCAGCCCTACCCCGCGGCCCAGCCGTACCCCGCGGGTCAGCCGTACGGCGGCCCGCAGTCGGCTCCGGAGATGCCGCCGCTGGGCGGCCTGGGCGAGCGGCTGGTGGCCAGGATCATCGACTGGGTGCTCATGCTGGTCATCGGCAGCGCGATCGCGACCGCCGTCGTCTACGGCAGCGGCATCGACGACGTCTACATCGTGGCGCTGGCGCTGCTGCTCTCCAATGTGCTGGGCTTTGTCTACGAGGCTCTGATGCTGACCAGGTCGGGGGGCCAGACCATCGGCAAGAAGGCGATGCGGCTGCGGGTCGCGGCGCTGGCCGACGGCTCCGTCCCGGTCGGTGCGCCGGCCTGGATCCGGGCGGCGGTCTACTGGCTGCCGGGGGCGCTCACCAGCCTCTGCCTGCCGCTGCTGTTCTCGCTGCTGAACGACCTGTGGTGCACCTGGGACAAGCCGTACCACCAGTGCCTGCACGACAAGGCGGCCAGGACCGTGGTGGTCAAGGCCGACTGAGCCCCGCTCAGGGAGCCCTCGGCGAACGCCAAGGAGGGGTCGGACCCGGCGCACACCGGGTCCGACCCCTCCGAGCGCGAGCGTCGGCAGCTACCTGCGGGCGTTCTCCCGGGCCGGGACGGACTCCCTGGACAGGTGGTTGTCGGGTGACGGGTTGCCGGCGGCGACGAGGCGGCTGCGGGACGGGGCCGGGTCGCGGCGGGCCGGGGCGGTGATCGCCAGCGCGGCGGCGATCGTGCCCAGGGTCAGCCCGAGGATCACCAGCAGCGATATGGCCAGCAGGCTGTGGGCTCCGAAGAGGGCGAGCAGGGCGACCGTGGCGCAGACTACCGCGAGGGTGCCATAGCAGATCTGGGCGGGGGTCAGACGTGGCATGGCTGTTCCGTCCTTGGCTTCTGGGGCGAGCGGGCCGGGGGGTCGGTTCCGCTGGGGGCCTGTCGTTGCTTCCGGTGGTGCGTTCGGATACAGCGTGCTGGCATCTGCAGGCGCTGTCAGCCGTGTCTTACCCGCCCCCAAGGCAGGTGACCCCAGCCTAACCTTCGTCGGCGGGGCACGGGGGGCGCACGGGCTCATCCTCCGGGGGGAAGGTTTCTCTGGCACATGCCACAAGGGCGCTGAAAGCGCCCCGTGCGCCCCCTGGACACCAAGGGTCCTTCTGTGCACCCCAGTTGCCGGATCCCATGGCCGGATTCGCGGCGCGGATTCAGCTGCCGAGCACGACCGGCGTACCGGTGAGGGTCACCCCTGCGCCCTGGAGCTGCTTGAGCGCCGCCTCGGTCGATTCCTTGCCCACGCCGGCCGTGAGGTCGAGCAGGACCCGGGTGGTGAAGCCCTCGCTGGCGGCGTCCAGCGCGGTGGCCCGGACGCAGTGGTCGGTGGCGATGCCGACCACGTCCACCTCGGTGACCCCGCGCTCGTGCAGCCAGGCCGCCAGCGTGACGCCGTTCTCGTCCGCCCCCTCGAAGCCGCTGTAGGCGGCGGAGTAGGCGCCCTTGTCGAACACCGCTTCGATCGCCCCTGAGGTGACGGTGGGGGCGAAGTTGGGGTGGAAGCCGACGCCCTCGGTGCCCGCGACGCAGTGCACCGGCCAGCTGGTGGCGAAGTCGGGGGTGTCCGAGAAGTGGCTGCCGGGGTCGACGTGGCAGTCCCGGGTGGCCACCACATGGGCGTAGCCGGCGGTGGACTCGGCCACCAGGTCGGTGATCGACGCGGCCACCTCCGACCCTCCGGCCACGGAGAGGCTGCCGCCCTCGCAGAAGTCGTTCTGCACGTCGACGACGATCAGTGCGCGGTGCATGACTCTCCTTGGAGCGGCTGCCTACGGGGGTGGCGCGAAGGGGGTGGCGCAAATGTGGTGCGGGCCGTTGGAACGAGAGTAGGGAGCCGCGCGGGTTCCCGCGAGAGGGAAGCGTTCCCGGTTGTGTCCCGGGTGTGTTCCGGCGCGGTCCCGGCTGCGGTCCCCCTGTCGCCGCCGGGCAGGCTACGCGGTGGTGTACTCGGTCGGGATGACCGGGTCGCCCTTGGACAACTGGGTCGCCGACATCGGCAGTTGCTCGCGCGAGCGGAGGTGCCGGTCGCGCGCCGCGGCCAGTGACTCGCGGCCCACCACCTCGCCGCCCCGCACCAGCGGAATCTGCAGCTGCCGGTCCGCCAGCTCCGGCGGGACCGGTCCGGTACCGACCACCTCGGCCTCGGCGACGCCCTCGGCGTCCAGCCGCCGGGCGCCCCACTTGCGTCCGCCCCGGCTGGACTTCGCCCCGGCGGAACGCTTCGCCACCGGGATCAGCGGGGCGGCCGGGTCGTCCGAGGAGGCCCGGGCGACCAGCTTGTAGACCATCGCGCAGGTGGGCTGCCCGCTGCCGGTGACCAGCGAGGTGCCGACCCCGTAGCCGTCCACCGGCGCGGTGCCGAGGGCGGCGATGGCGTACTCGTCCAGGTCGCTGGTGACGGTGATCCTGGTCTTCTTCGCGCCCAGGTCGTCCAGCTGCCGGCGGACCCGGTGGGCCAGCATCAGCAGGTCGCCCGAGTCGATCCGGACCGCGCCCAGGTCCGGCCCGGCCACGTCGATCGCGGTGCGGACCGCCTCGGCCAGGTCGTAGGTGTCGACCAGCAGGGTGGTGCCCCGTCCCATCGACTCGACCTGCGCGGTGAACGCGTCCCGCTCGCTGTCGTGCAGCAGGGTGAAGGCGTGCGCGCTGGTGCCCCGGGTGGGGATGCCGTACTGGAATCCGGCCTGCAGGTCCGAGGTGGCGGCGAAGCCGGCCACGTAGGCGGCGCGGGCGGCGGCGACGGCCGCCTGCTCGTGCGCCCTGCGTGCGCCCATCTCGATCAGCGGACGGGTGCCGGCCGCGGCGGACATCCGCGAGGCGGCGGCGGCGATCGCCGAGTCGTAGTTGAGGATCGACAGGATCGCCGTCTCCAGGATCACGGCCTCGGCGAAGCTGCCCTCGACCACCATCACCGGCGAGCCGGGGAAGTAGCACTCGCCCTCGCCGTAGCCGCGGATGTCGCCGCTGAAGCGGTAGTCGGCCAGCCAGGCCAGCGTCGACTCGTCGACGACCTGCTGGTCGGAGAGCCAGTCCAGCTGCGGGGTGGTGAACCGGAACGCCTCGACGGCGTCCAGCACCCGGCCGGTCCCGGCGGTGACGCCGTAGCGGCGGCCCTCGGGCAGGCGGCGGGTGAAGACCTCGAACACGGAGCGGCGGTGGGCGGCTCCGCTGCGCAGCGCGGCCTGGAGCATGGTGAGCTCGTAGCGGTCGGTGAGCAGCGCGGTGGAGGCGGCGGCCGGTACAGCGGCCGTACGCGCAGGTGCGGGCTTGAGAGCGGCGTCCATGGAGATGATGCTACTGCAGATCTCGTCACTTTGACGATTTCTCGGGAGGGCGGGTCCGGTGTCGGCCCCGGATCGCTTTGGAATCACACGGATGGCAGCATGGGAGGGGCGCGGAAGCCAGTGCCGAAGCCGCGGACGAACCCGAACAGGAGCCATATCGTGAGCGTTGCGCCGGTCGAGATCGAGCGCACCGAGTGGGACACCTCCGGACTGGAGCAGACGTCCCCCGACACCCCCTGGGTGACCATCGTCCACAACGACCCGGTCAACCTGATGAGCTACGTCGAGTACGTCTTCCAGTCCTACTTCGGCTATCCCAAGGAGAAGGCGAAGAAGCTGATGATGGACGTGCACCACAAGGGCCGCGCCTCCGTCTCCACCGGCAGCCGCGAGGAGATGGAGCGGGACGTCCAGGCCATGCACGGCTACGGCCTGTGGGCGACACTCCAGCACGACAAATGACGTACCCTCAGCACTTCCTGCTTCTGACTTCTGACTGACTGACTCCTGACTTGCGAAAGGCGCCACGGACCTCCTCATGGCCGGACTGTTCAAACCCGCCCGCCACGGTGGCGCCGCCCTCACCCTCGACCCGGTCGAGGCCTCCATCCTGCGCAGCCTTGCGGTCCAGATGCTGGAGCTCCTCGGCCCCGAGGACGAACCGGACGCCGACGAGGACCCGCTGGCCCGGCTGTTCGCCGAGGGCCCGAGCAAGGCGCCGGACGACCCGGCCCTGGCGCGGCTGTTCCCCGACGCCTACGGCGAGGGCGAGGAGGCCGAGGAGCACTCGGCCGAGTTCCGCCGCTTCACCGAGAACGACCTGCGCAGCCGCAAGCGCGGCGACGCGCTGGCCCTGATCCGCGGCATCGACGGGGCCGACACCGACCGCAAGGGCCGGCCCGAGCTGAAGCTCGACCCGGAGGGCTGCGGGCACTGGCTGGGCGCGCTCAACGACCTGCGGCTCACCCTCGGCACCAGGCTGGACGTCAGCGACGACCCGGACGAGGCCGAGAGCCTCTACCGGCTGCCGGACCAGGACCCGCGCAAGCCGCTGGTGATGGCCTACCTCTGGCTGGGCGAACTGCAGGAGACCCTGATCCGGGCCATCACCCGCTGACGGCCGCGGTCGACGGCGGCCAGCCGCGGCTGAGGCCGCGGGGCGGGTGCGGGGCAGGTGCTCATATCCTGGCGCCATGCTGACCATCACCCGAGCCCTGCACGACGCGATCGTCGAGCACGCCCGCGCCGACCACCCCGACGAGGCCTGCGGCGTGGTCGCCGGACCCGCCGGCACCGGCCGCCCCGAGCGCTTCATCCCGATGCTGAACGCCGCCAGGTCGCCCACCTTCTACGAGTTCGACTCGGGTGACCTGCTGAAGCTCTACCGCGCGATGGACGACCGGGACGAGGAGCCGGTGATCGTCTACCACTCGCACACCGCGACCGAGGCGTACCCGTCCCGCACCGATGTCTCCTACGCCTCCGAGCCGGGGGCGCACTATGTGCTGGTCTCGACGGCGGACAGCGGGAACCAGGAGGGTCCGTTCCAGTTCCGTTCGTTCCGCATTGTGGACGGTGAGATCACAGAGGAAGACGTCGAGGTCGTCGAAAACTACGCCTGAGGGCGGTCGATCGCGCTCGGGAGACGGAACCGACGGCCCTCCAGGGGTGTCGCCGGGGTCTGTCGTATCGACATGTGATATCGGACCATCCGCAGGATGAGACCCCCATCCCTTTCCGGGGTGGGGAATCTATACGATGAGCCCATGCGTTCCCTCGATGTGAGCACTCCCGCCCCAGGCATCCGCCTCGTGGCGCGGCTGCACGTCGACCTGTGCCGCCTCGCCAGCGCGATCTGTCGCCCCAGCTGAGCCCAGCGCACCCCTCCGCGTACCCGAACGCCCGACCCGCCGGCCCCGCTCCTCCTGCTCGGAGCGGGAACCGACAAACCCCCGCCTTCCCCCACCACTCCACAGGAGCGCCGCCATGGCCATCGAGGTCCGCATCCCGACCATCCTCCGTACCTACACCGACGGCGCCAAGGACATCGAAGGCAGCGGCGACACCCTGGGTGCACTCTTCGAGGACCTGGACGCCCGCCACCCCGGCATCCGCGCCCGCCTGGTCGACGCCGGCGAGCTGCGCCGCTTCGTCAACGTCTACCTCAACGACGAGGACGTCCGCTTCCTCGACGGCATCAACACCGCCCTCGGCGACAACGACAAGGTCACCATCCTCCCCGCCGTCGCCGGCGGATCCGTCGGAACCGTCTGATGCGTTACGACACCTCCCTCGACGCCGTCGGCAACACCCCCCTGGTCGGACTGCCGCGCCTGTCGGCCAGCATCCCCGGCAACGAGGAGGGTGTCGTACGCCTCTGGGCCAAGCTGGAGGACCGCAACCCCACCGGCTCGATCAAGGACCGCCCCGCGCTCCACATGATCGAACTCGCCGAGGCGGACGGCCGGCTCACCCCCGGCTGCACCGTGCTCGAACCCACCAGCGGCAACACCGGCATCTCGCTGGCCATGGCAGCCAAGCTCAAGGGCTACCGGATGGTCTGCGTCATGCCCGAGAACACCAGCGAGGAACGCCGCGAGCTGCTCCGGATGTGGGGCGCCGAGGTCATCCCCTCCCCGGCCGCCGGCGGCTCCAACACCGCCGTCCGGGTCGCCAAGGAACTCGCCGCCGAGCACCCCGACTGGGTGATGCTCTACCAGTACGGCAACCCCGGCAACGCCGGCGCGCACTACGCCACCACCGGCCCCGAGATCCTCGCCGACCTGCCCGGCATCACCCACTTCGTGGCCGGCCTCGGCACCACCGGAACGCTCATGGGCGTCGGCCGCTACCTGCGGGAGAAGGTCCCGGGGGTCACCATCGTGGCCGCCGAGCCCCGCTACGACGACCTGGTCTACGGGCTGCGCAACCTCGACGAGGGCTTCGTCCCCGAGCTGTACGACGCCTCGGTGCTCACCACCCGCTTCTCGGTCGGCTCCTCCGACGCCGTCCGCGGCACCCGCGACCTGCTCCAGCAGGAGGGCATCTTCGCGGGCGTCTCCACCGGCGCCGTGCTGCACGCCGCGCTCGGCATCGGCCGCAAGGCGGTCAAGGCCGGGGAGAGCGCGGACATCGCCTTCGTGGTCGCCGACGGCGGCTGGAAGTACCTCTCCACCGGCATCTACACCGCCGCCACCACCGAGGAAGCCGTCGAGCTGCTCCAGGGCCAGCTCTGGGCCTGACGGCTTGGTCCCACACATAGCGGCCCCCACCCTTGTGACTCGGGTGGGGGCCGATTATTTATCTGTTTCCTGATCCGAAACTGTCACAGAACGACGACAGAGAACGATCAACGGTCAGGTTCCTCGTTGGGCCGGAAAAGGTTGCTCTTGCCGCCAGTGAGCGCAGACCCAAGCCGGAGGAGGAACCACGATGAGTCCCCGCAACGGAGAGCTCTGGTCCTACACCGAGATCGCCGCCCATATCGGCGTCAAACCGGCGACGGTGAAGTCCTACCGACGCCACGGCATGCTGCCTGAGCCCGATGTCACCACGGTCCTCGGCCAGCCCCGCTGGTACGCCGCCACGATCCGGGCCTGGAGCGCCCGCCGCCCGCACAGCCGCGACCGGTGAGGAGCCCCTGCCGGGGGCGTACCGGGGAGCGCGAGCTCTCCTGGTGCGCCCCTTTCTCACTCCTGCTCGGCGGCCGTCCCGGTGATCGTCTTCTCGGCGGCGGCGGCGGCGGCGGCCGGGTCCGGGTCGGGCTCCGGGTCGGCGAGGGCGCGCAGGGCCGCGTCCCTGGCCTCGACCAGCGCCGACTCGTACGCCTCCAGAGTCACCCTGGCCTCGCCGGTCATCCGCTCCAGCTCGGGATCCACCTGGTTGTCGGCCTCGACCCGGGCCAGCAGGTCGCGCAGCTCCTCGCTGTCGGCCTCCAGCCGCTCCATCTCGGCCAGCTCGGCCAGCATCGCGTCCAGCCGCACCACCTTGGCGGCGTACCGCTCCAGCCGCTGCACCCGCTCGTCGATGCCGCGGAGGGCGATCGCCAGCACCGCCCAGCGCTTGGCGACCACCTCCGCCGGCCCGGCCCCCAGCGGCTCGGCGGGCAGCCGCTCGGCCAGGGCGCTGTAGCGGCGCAGGTTCTCGGCGACGTTCCAGACCTGCTCCGGCAGCGACAGCGCGTTGCGGCGCCGGTCCAGCAGGTCGTTCCGGTGCGCCTTGGACCGCAGCACGGTGTCGGCCGCCGCCTGGGCCCTGGCGATCAGCGGCCGCGCCTCCGGCCTGAGCTGCCCCGGCAGCACGTAGTGGCCCTCGGCCTCGGTCAGCGTCCGCTGCCGCCGGCCCTCGCCGAGCCGGGGACGGCGGTCCCAGACGTACCCCGCGGTGAAGGAGACCAGGAAGCAGCCGCAGATCATCGCCGCCGCCGCACCCGCCACCACGAAGAACCAGTGCCCGAACATGCTCTCCGCGACGACGGTGCAGCCGAAGACGACCACCAGGCTGCCCAGCACCGCCCCGGCCAGCGACCCCAGCCAGCCCTCCTCCATGCCGCGCCTGGTCGGCAGCCCCTGCGCCTCCCTGGCCCGTACCAGCTGCCGGGCCGGCGCCGGCAGACCCGGGTCGAACACCACCCGGGGCCTGACCCGGCGGGCGGAGGACTGCAGCCCGTGCCGGTGCGGCTGACGGGAGGAGTGCGGTGGATGCGCAGAACCCGAGGAACTCGCAGAACTCGCAGAACTCATGGACCGGCCTTCCTGCGGAGGCGCCGCCCCGGTGGGGGAGGCGCGCTACGACGGTTCCGACGGCTCCAACAGCTGCAGCGGCCCGGCTTCCTGCTGACTGATCATCAAGCTGTCCGCTGCCAGGTGGCCTACGTCCCACCTCTACTCACCATAGGCGGCTACCGGTCGCACCGACAGGGCTTCTCCGGTCCGCCGGAACCGCCCGCGCATGCGCCGTGCGAACACCAGCGCAGGCATTTCACCCGTTCGGGCGGGCAAGTCCACGGACCGGGTGACACTTCCCGGTGACTTCGACCACAACCGGCCCCGCGGACAGCAGCGAAGGCTTAACACCGCCTTACTCTCGACTCTCAAAGACGAAACCGGCGGAGGACGCGGGATGGAACTGACCGTAGTGGGCAGCTCGGGGAGCTTCCCGTCAGCCGACTCGTCCTGCTCCTGCTACCTGGTCGAGGCCGAGGGCTTTCGGCTGGTGATCGACCTCGGCAACGGCGCACTCGGCGCGCTGCAGCGCTACTGCGGGCTCTACCAGGTCGACGCGATCCTGCTCAGCCATCTGCACGCCGACCACTGCATCGACATGTGCGCCTACTACGTCGCCAGGAACTACCGGGTCGGCGGCTGCCCCGACCCGCTCGCCGTCTACGGCCCGCACGGCACTCCCGAGCGGCTGGCCCGCGCCTACGACATGGACGAGCACCCCGGCATGAAGGAGGTCTTCGACTTCCGGACGCTGCGCGACAGCACCTTCGCGGTCGGCCCGTTCAGCGTCACCGCGGTCCGGGTCGCCCATCCGGTCGAGGCCTACGCCTTCCGGGTGGAGCAGGGCGGCAGCGCCTTCGTCTACAGCGGCGACACCGGCCCCTGCGAGGAGCTGGTCGAGCTGGCCCGCGGCGCGGACCTGCTGCTGAGCGAGGCCGCCTTCACCGACGGCAAGGAGGACATCCCCGACCTGCACCTCAACGGCCGCGAGGCCGGCGAGCACGCGGCCAGGGCCGGCGTCGGACGCCTCGTCCTCACCCACATCCCGCCCTGGACCGACCCCGAGCGCAACCGCGCGGACGCGGTGGCGGCGTACGGCGGCGCGGTGGAACTGGCGCGGCCGGGGGACGTCTACTCGTTCTGACGTCCCCCGGCCGGGGGTGTTGCCTGGCGTTCGGTGCTACTTGACGTTGTCGGCCTCGGCCGCCTCGGCGATCTCGTCGTCCTCGCGACCGGGGGTCTTGAGGTTGAACTTGATGATCACGAAGCGGAAGACCGTGTAGTAGATCACCGCGAACACCAGGCCGATCGGGATGATCAGCCAGGGTTTGGTGGCCAGACTCCAGTTGATGCCGTAGTCGATCAGGCCCGCCGAGAAGCTGAAGCCGTCATGGACGCCCAAGCCCCAGGTCACCGCCATGGACACACCGGTGAGGACGGCGTGGATGCCGTAGAGGACCGGGGCGATGTAGAGGAACGAGTACTCGATCGGCTCGGTCACACCGGTCACGAACGAGGTGAGCGCGACCGAGATCATCAGGCCCATCACCTCCTTGCGGCGGTGCGGCTTGGCACAGTGCGCGATGGCGATCGCGGCGGCGGGCAGCGCGAACATCATGATCGGGAAGAAGCCCGAGGTGAACTGACCAGCCGTCGGGTCACCCGCCAGGAAGCGGTTGATGTCACCGTGCACCACGGTGCCGTCCGGCTTGGTGAAGTCGCCGAACTGGAACCAGAAGAAGACGTTCAGGAACTGGTGCAGACCGACCACCAGCAGCGCGCGGTTGGCGATACCGAAGATGCCCGAACCATAGGCGCCCATCCCGGTGATGCCGCTGGCGAAGCTGTCCAGGCCGCGGCCGATCGGCGGCCAGATCCAGACGCAGAGCACGGCGAAGACCAGGGCCACACCGGCCATCACGATCGGCACGAGGCGGCGGCCGTTGAAGAAGCCGAGCCAGTCCACCAGCTTCACCCGGTGGTAGCGCTGCCAGAAGAAGGCAGTCAGCAGGCCGATCATGATGCCGCCGAAGACGCCCGGGTTCTGCACGGTCGCCGGGACGATGGCGGTGAAGGGGCCGGCCTTGGGCCCGGTGACGCAGACTCCGTTGCTGAGCACGGCGGGGGCGGTGCACTTCGCGAAGGTCTTCAGGATGTTGAAGTAGACGAGGAAACCGGCCACGGCCGCGAGCGCGGTGGAGCCGTCCGCCTTCTTGGCCATGCCGATGGAGACACCCACCGCGAACAGCATCGGCAGACCGAGCGAACCGTCCAGGAGCGCTCCGCCCGCGCCGCCGAACAGCTTCACCAGGTTCTCCGGGAAGCCCCAGCTGGTGTGGATGTCCTCCTGGCCCAGGCGGTTCAGGATGCCTGCGGCCGGAAGGACCGCGATGGGGAGCTGGAGGCTGCGCCCCATCTTCTGCAGTCCGCCGACCAGGCCTTGCCACCAAGGCGCCTGGGGGGCGACGGCATTCGCCGAAGTCATGCGTTCTCCTCGTCGGGCTCGCTGTGCGTGCGTGCTTGCTTGTTGGGCTGGCTGGGCTTGTGCTGCTTGCGGGCTGACCGGGGTCGCCCCCGACGCCGGTTTGGTCCATCCCGAGGATTGGTGTAGACCAGTTGTGCGCGAGCTCGCCCGAAAACAGGACCGGAGTCCCTGATGGTCATCCTGGGTGTGCGGAGTGATCTTCGCGCGCGAAGTTGGGCCAACCGTGAGTTACGGTGTGAATGCGGACCAAAAGGGCATTCCGTGCCGGAGCTCGCCCCACGGGCCGACGCATACGGCGAGTAGGGCCGAGAACAGGAGAAAGACTCATGGCCACGAAGGCTGAGAAGATCGTCGCGGGGCTCGGTGGCATCGAGAACATCGAAGAGGTCGAGGGCTGCATCACCCGGCTGCGCACCGAGGTGAAGGACCCCTCCCTGATCGACGAGGCGGCGCTCAAGGCCGCGGGCGCCCACGGCGTCGTCAAGATGGGCACGGCGATCCAGGTCGTGATCGGCACCGACGCCGACCCGATCGCCGCCGACATCGAAGACATGATGGAGTAACGCGCCGTCACCAGCGCGCCGTCACCAGGACCGCCCTCGCGAGGGGCAGCGTCGACGGCCCGCGCCGTCCGGACGACCGCACGACCGGTCGCCCGGGGCGCGGGCCGTCGGCATGTCCGGGGCCCTGAGTGGTGGCGCGGACAGCGGCGTGTGCGGCGGCGTGTGCGGGGGGACCCGTTCGGCGGATAGGGTCGGAAGCATGACACGCAACGACGGCCGCAGCCTCGACCAGCTCCGCCCCATCACCATCGAACGGGGCTGGAGCAAGCACGCCGAGGGGTCGGTACTTGTCTCGTTCGGAGACACCAAAGTGCTCTGCACCGCCAGCGTCACCGAAGGCGTACCGCGCTGGCGCCGCGGCAGCGGCGAGGGGTGGGTCACCGGCGAGTACTCGATGCTGCCGCGTGCCACCAACACCAGGAACGACCGCGAATCCGTCCGCGGCAAGATCGGCGGACGCACCCACGAGATCAGCCGGCTGATCGGCCGCTCGCTGCGCGGCGTCGTCGACACCAGGGCACTCGCCGAGAACACCATCGCCATCGACTGCGACGTCCTCCAGGCCGACGGCGGCACCCGAACGGCCGCGATCACCGGCGCGTATGTCGCCCTGGTCGACGCGGTCCGCTGGGCCCAGGCCAAGAAGATCACCCGGGCCAAGGGCGACCCCATCGTCGGCTCCGTCAGCGCGGTCAGCGTCGGCATCGTGGGTGGAGTGCCGATGACCGACCTCTGCTACGAGGAGGACGTCCGCGCCGAGACCGACATGAACATCGTCTGCACCGGCGACGGCAAGTTCGTCGAGGTCCAGGGCACCGCCGAGGGCGCGCCCTTCGACCGCGACCTGCTGAACCAGCTGCTCGATCTGGGACAGCTGGCCTGCGCCGAGCTGGACGAGATCCAGCGCAAGGTCCTGGAGGGGTGACCGGGGTGACCGAGAAGCGACTGATCCTGGCCACCCGGAACGCCGGCAAGGTCGGCGAACTGCGGGCGATCCTCGGCGAGGCCGGGCTGGGCGTCGAACTGGTTGGCGCGGACGCGTACCCGGAGATCCCGGACGTGGCCGAGACGGGGATCACCTTCGCGGAGAACGCGCTGCTCAAGGCACATGCGCTGGCCCAGGCCACCGGGTTCCCCGCCGTCGCGGACGACTCCGGGCTCTGCGTGGACGTGCTGAACGGCGCGCCGGGCATCTTCTCCGCACGGTGGGCCGGCACCCATGGCGACGACGCGGCCAACCTGGCCCTGCTGCTTGCCCAGATCGGCGACATCGCTGCGCCGAACCGGGGTGCGCACTTCGCCTGCGCCGCGGCGTTGGCGCTGCCGGACGGGACGGAGCGGGTGGTCACCGGGCAGCTGCGGGGGAGCCTTCGGTATGAGCCGGTCGGCAGCAACGGCTTCGGCTACGACCCGATTCTGCAGCCGGACGGCTACGAGATCACCTGCGCGGAGCTGACGCCCGACCAGAAGAACGCCATCAGCCACCGCGGGCAGGCCTTCCGCGGCCTGGTTCCGGCGGTCCGCGAGCTACTCGCCTGACGGCGCCGGAGACGAACGACGGCCGCCCCGAATGATTCGGGGCGGCGCATTTCTTGTGCGCTCGGTGGGATTCGAACCCACAACCACGGCCACCTAAAGACCGCCCCTCTCACCAGTTGGGGTACGAGCGCTGCGTTTCGATCTTATCCCCTCAGCTGGGCCGACTGCCAGGATCATTTGTGGCCGCCCGTTGGCGGGGCACTCGTCCTTGGTTTCGCACGCAGTAGGTGTCCGTGGTGGCGTGGCAGTTCGGGCATAGCAGGCGGAGGTTTCCAGCCCTGTTGTCCGACCAGTCCCCGTTGATGTGATCGACTTCAAGGGTCATCGGCCGACTGCGCCAGACCGGCCCCTGGCCGCACTCCGCGCAGGTGTCCGGGAGGCCTGACTCGAGGAGTGCCCGCCGGAGTCGCCAACCCGCCACCCGGGTTGCCCCGTAAGGGCGTTGGGTGAGGAGCTCATCTGGCCCCTTCCTGTTGCTCGCCCGCTTGCCACGGCCGCTGATGTGTCGGCTCCAGGCCGAGCAGCAGAAGCACCTCGTCAGGCGCAGAGGCTCGGGTCGCGAGGTCGGCGAGCACCTCGCGGCTGTACGTGACGTTGGACATGGATCCCCCCGGGTCGACGTCTTCTGCCTGGGGAACGGCGGTGGTCGGTGGGGGTTACGCCATCTGAGGTGTGGTGTGGGTCACAGGGGTGGGATGGCATGGTGTGGTTGAGACCAATAGGACTAGGCCACTTTGTAGCCCAAGCGCCCTGAGCTGGCCATCTTGTGAACCTTAAGGAAACTTAAGTGACGTAGTGCCAAATGGGGTCTTGACGGGTGGGGTTGGTCCAGGCCAATTTATGCATCAACAAGCGGTGGTTACCGGGGAGTCGTGTGGGGGCCCCGGATCAGCCTGCCGTAGCGGTTCCGCAGGTTTCAGTGACGGATGTTGTTGTTGCGGGAGGCGAAAGATGCAGAGCAGGCCCACACACAGCGGGGCGAGACGCGCACTGGTCGGAGCGTGTTGCGGCGCCCTCCTCGGAGCCGGAGCGCTCCTGGCCACCGGCGGCTCGGCCCAGGCGAGTACGACCCAGCTCCTCGCCAACCCGGGGTTCGAGACCGGCACCCTGAGCGGCTGGAGCTGCTCCACCACCGACACGGTGGTGTCCGCCCCGGTCTCCTCCGGTTCCCACGCGCTGTCCGGGACGCCGGCCGGCTCCGACTTCGCGCAGTGCGCGCAGACCGTGTCCGTCCTGCCCAACTCGACGTACACGCTGACCGGGAAGGTCGAGGGCAGCTACGTCTACCTCGGCGCCACCGGCACCGGGGTGACGGCGAGCAACTGGACTCCCAGCGCCACCACCTGGCAGACGCTGTCGACCAGCTTCACCACCGGTGCGAGCACCACCTCCGTGCAGGTCTACATCCACGGGTGGTACGGCCAGCCGACCTTCACCGCGGACGATCTGTCGCTGGTCGGCCCGGCCGGCGGCGGGGCCACCTCCAGCCCGACCCCGAGCACCAGCCCGAGTTCCAGCCCCAGCACCAGCCCGAGCCCGAGCACCTCGCCCAGCACCAGCGCCAGCCCGACCACCAGCCCGACCCCCACCGCCACGGCGACCCCGCCGCCCGCGGACACCGGGTTCCGGCACCCGGTCTACATGATGCCGCTGGACAACTCGCCGCAGTCGATCTCCGACATCGTCGCCAACTCCGGTGAGAACCAGTTCCTCTTCGCCTTCGTGCTGGACTCCGGCGGCTGCACCCCCGCCTGGGGCGGCAACGCCTCGACCACTGTCGCGGCGGACACCGCCGTACTGGCGGACGTGAACGCGGCCCGCGCGGCCGGCGGCGACGTCTCGGTCTCCTTCGGCGGCTACAACGGCACCGAGTTGGGGACGACCTGCGGCAGCTCCTCCGCGCTGGCGGCGGCGTACCAGAAGGTGATCGACAAGTACAAGCTCACCCGGATCGACCTGGACTGGGAGAACGGCAGCCTGGACGCCAACATGGCGGTCCGCTGGGGTGCCATCAAGCAGCTCGAGGCCGCCAACCCGAGCCTGAAGGTCACCATCACCATCCCGATGACCACGGTCGGTCTGCCCGACACCGGGCGGGACGAGATCCAGCAGGCGATCAACAACGGCGCCAGGATCGACCGGGTGAACATCATGGACTTCGACTTCGGCCTGACCGCCGGGACGGAGACCACCGCCGCCGAGGGCGTCGCCAACGCCGTGGTCGCGCAGCTGGAGAAGCTCTACGGCTGGGACGCGACGACCGCCTGGGCGCACCTGAGCGTGCAGCTGATGAACGGTCACACCGACCAGGGCAGTGAGCTGTTCACCCAGTCCACCTTCAACGACCTGCTGGCCTTTGTGAAGGCGAACCACGCGGCGGCCTTCTCCTACTGGGCCGTGAACCGGGACCGTGCCTGCGACCCGAGCGTGGTCCACAACTGGGCCGACGGGACGTGCAGCAGCGTCACGCAGAACCCCTACGACTTTACGAAGATCATCACCCAGTTCAACGGCTAGGCAGTACCCAGCCGGCCCCGAGGTTCTGGGCTCCACCCCCACTGTCCACCCGCGTCGGGTCACTACATGCACCCCCACGGCTTAGGCCGCATGTCGTGCTCACATACCCGGCGCGGGTGTCCATCCCGCACACGCACCACCTCTCGCACGCACACACCCCCTCATCCAGGAGCACATCCATGCCTGAACGCGTCCCGACTGCCCCTCGCGGCACCAAGCGGAGAATGCGGCGCGGTACCGCGCTCGCCACCGCGACGGTGCTGATAGCCGGGTCCGCCGCGCTCGCTGCCACCGTCACCGGGGCCAGCGCCGCGTCTCCCAACCTGCTGGCCAACGGTGACTTCGAGAGCGGCAGCCTCAGCGGCTGGACCTGTTCGACGCTGGACAGCGTGGTGGGTACCCCCGTGCACGGCGGGACCCACGCGCTACTCGGTGCGACCTCGGCCTCGGACACCGCGCAGTGCGCGGAGACCGTGTCCGTGCTGCCGAACACCACGTACAACCTGTCCGGCTATGTCGAGGGCGCGTATGTGTACATCGGCGCGACCGGGACGGGGGTGACGGCCAGCAACTGGACTCCGAGCGCGACCACCTGGCAGCAGCTGTCGACCTCGTTCACCACGGGCGCGACCACCACCTCGGTGCAGGTCTACACGCACGGCTGGTACGGGCAGGGCTCGTACCACGCGGACGACATCACCCTGACCGGTCCTGGCGGGGCGACCACCAGCCCGTCCGCCTCGGCGAGCACCTCCGCCAGCGCGAGCACCAGCCCGAGCGCCTCCGCCTCGGCTTCCGCTTCCGCGACGCCGTCCCAGTCGGCTTCGGCCAGCGCGAGCGCCAGCCCGTCCGCCTCCGCCTCCGCGAGTGCCAGCGCCTCCGCCTCGCCGTCGGCGACGGCCACTGCGACCGGCACCAGCGGCACCGGCACCGGGCCCACCGGGGACGGCCTGGTCAGCACCCCGAGCGGGGTCACCGCCAAGGTGACCAACACCGCCGTGACCCTCTCCTGGGCCGCGTCGACGGACGGTTCGCAGACCGGCGACACCCCGGCTACTACGTGTACTCGGGCGCCAACCTGGTCGCGACCGCGATGGGCACCTCGGTGACCGTCAGCTCGCTGCTGCCGAACACGGCCTACAAGTTCACCGTCCAGGGCTACGACAAGGACGGCCACTCCTCCGGCCAGTCGACCGCGGTCTCGGCGACCACGGGTGCGGCTGCGGGCGGGGCGATGAAGTCGGCGTACTTCGACCAGTGGTCGATCTACGGCAACGCCTACTACCCGAAGAACGTGGGCACCTCCGGTGCTGCCGCGAACATGAAGGTGCTGACCTACGCGTTCGAGAACATCGACCCCTCCTCGCACACCTGCTTCGAGGCGGTGAAGGCCAGCGACTCGACCAACGAGGCCGACGCCAGCGCCGGTGACGGTGCGGGCGACGCGTTCGCCGACTACCAGAAGTCGTACACCTCGGACGTCAGCGTGGACGGCAGCTCGGACACCTGGTCGCAGCCGATCAAGGGCAACTTCAACCAGCTGCGCGAGCTGAAGGCCAAGTACCCGAACCTGCGGATCAACCTCTCCATCGGCGGTTGGACCTACTCCAAGTACTTCTCGGACGCGGCCGCCACCGACGCCTCCCGCAAGGCGTTCGTCTCCTCCTGCATCAACATGTTCATCAAGGGCAACCTGCCGACCAACATCGCCGGTGACGCCTCGGGCGGCACGGGTGCGGCGGCCGGCCTCTTCGACGGCATCGACATCGACTGGGAGTACCCGGCCTCGACCGGCGGCCACACCGGCAACCACACCTCGGCTGCCGACACCGCCAACTACAGCGCCCTGCTCGCGGAGTTCCGCACCGAGCTGGACGCGTACGGCAGCAGCATCGGCAAGCACTTCCTGCTGACGGCGGCGCTGCCGTCCGGCCAGGACAAGGTCGCGCTGATCCAGCCCGCGCAGATCGCCAAGTCCCTGGACTACGGCGACATCATGACCTACGACATGCACGGCGCCTGGGACGCGACCGGTCCGACCAACCTGCAGGACCCGCTGCACAACTCCGCCGCCGACCCGAGCACGGCGATCGCGCCCGGAACCGAGAAGTACAACGTCGACGCCACCATCGCCGCCTACACCACGGGTGACGCGGCGTACGGGATCACCGGCGGCTTCCCGGCCAGCAAGATCGTCCTCGGGGTGCCGTTCTACTTCCGCGGCTGGACCGGGGTCCCGGCCGGCAGCAACTACGGCCTCTACCAGTCGGCGACCGGGGCCAGCCCGGCCCAGACGTTCACCCAGCAGGCGGGTATCGCCGACTGGAAGGAGCTGGCGGCCAAGGGCCTGACCACGGGTTCCAACGTGCACTGGGACGCGACCACGCAGAGCTCGTGGATCTACGACGGCACCAACTTCTACACCGGTGACACGCCGCAGGCGATCACCGCGCGCGGCGCCTACGCCACGTCGAAGGGTCTGGGCGGGATCTTCGCCTTCTCCTTCGAGGGCGACGACTCCTCGGGCACCCTGATCAACGCGATGAACAGCTCCATGCAGTAAGCAGCACCCGCAGTAAAGGGAGGGGCGTGCGCCTAATGGCGTACGCCCCTCCTGCTTATATCTACTGGACGGCCAGATCGCGGAGCAGCTTGGCGACGTGCCCGGTCGCCTTGACGTTGTAGAGCGCCCGCTCGACCTTGCCCTGCTCGTCCACGATCACGGTGGAGCGGATCACGCCGACCACGGTCTTGCCGTAGAGGCTCTTCTCGCCGAAGGCTCCGTAGGCGGTGAGCACCTCCTTCTCGGTGTCCGCCAGCAGGGTGACCTTGAGCTGCTCCTTCTCGCGGAACTTGCCGAGCTTCTCGGGCTTGTCCGGGGAGATCCCGAGGACGTCGTAGCCGGCCCCGGCGAGCAGCTCCAGGTTGTCGGTGAAGTCGCAGGCCTGCTTGGTGCAGCCGGGGGTGAGCGCGGCGGGGTAGAAGTAGACGATGACCTTGCGGCCCAGGTGGTCGGCGAGGGAGACCGGCTTGCCGTCCGCGTCGGGGAGGGTGAAGGCCGGGGCGGTGTCTCCCGGCTGCAGCTTGGTCTGCGCGTCGGTCATGGGGTGTGCTCCTGTGCTCCGGTGCGTCGGGGTGGCGGTGGTGCCGACTCGAACCTACTCCTGGGGTCGGACAAATTGCCGGGGTGCCGGTGCGCGCGCTGCGGGAGGACCTGACAAACTGTTCGTCAGGCGGCAGTAGCAGGCAGCGACGGAAGGTGGGCTCGTGGGCGAGGTCGGCACGAGGGGCAAGGGCAGTGTCCCGGACGGGCGCACTGCCGCGCAGATCGAGGCGGACATCTACCGGACCCGGCAGCAGCTTGCGGCGACCCTGGACGAACTGGCCGTAGCGGTGCATCCGTCCACGTTGGTGGGCAAGGCGAAGGCGGATGCCAAGGCGGCGGTGGACCGGACGGTGGGGCAGGCGTTCATCGCGGCGAACCGGGGGATCGAGCAGGCGCGGGCGCAGTTCGTGGACGAGAAGGGCAAGCCGCGCAAGGAGCGGATCGTCCCGGTGGCGGCGGTCGCCGTCGTGATCGTGGGCGGCTTCGTCCTGCTGCGGCGGCGGGGCCGGAAGTAGTCGCTGGTGGGGGCGGTGCGGGCTGGTGGGGAGGACCCATCGGTCCGCTTTCCGGCATGGTCCGGTGTACGGTCCTGGAGTGAGCGAATCCTCTGTGACCGAGCATGGCTCCTTCGGTGAGAAGCTGCCGATCCGGATGCTGCACGACCGGGTGCTGGTCCGCACCGACGGCCCCGAGGGGGACCGCCGCTCGACCGGCGGCATTTTGATTCCGGCGACCGCTGCGCTGAGCAAGCGCTGCGCCTGGGCGGCGGTGGTGGCGGTGGGCCAGAACGTGCGCGCCATCGAGCCGGGGGACCGGGTCCTCTACAACCCGGAGGACCGCGCCGAGGTCGAGGTCCGCGGCCAGCTCTACGTCCTGCTGCGCGAGCGCGACGTCCACGCGGTCGCCGCGGAGCGGGTCGGCGGCGACGTGGAGGGCTCCACGGGCCTCTATCTCTGAGGCCTCTATCTCTGAGACGGGGTGTCGGCGGGATGCCCGGTCATGGTCGAATGCGGGGGCAGCAACTGGCGCTGCCGGGACGCGTTCTGGCGGACCGTCATTCAGGGGAGGACGACCGATGCCGCTGTTCGGCCGCAAGAACCGACCGGAGCAGCCCGGGGCCGCCGGATGCACCGAGCACGACCCCTGCCGCACGCTGGCCGCGATACCGGTCCGGGACCTGCCGTCCAGGCTGCGGCTGCTGGTGGCGCCGGCGTCGGCGCTGGGGTCCGATCAGGTGGTGTGGCCGGTCAGCGGCGATCTGGTGGCCATGCTCGGCGTCAAGGGCAAGCCGAGGCGTGACGGCGCCGCCGAGACCGTGCTGGTGCCCGAGCACCTGGCCGACCGGTGGGACGCCAGCCGCGAGCAGCTCTGGACCTGGGCGCACCAGGGGCTGAGCCGCGAGCAGCTGACCCGCAAGGAGTTCAACGGGCAGAACGGCGACAAGCTGCACGTCGTGCACGGTACGGACTGGCTGGGCGCGGCCCAGGCGCTGAGCGCGGAGACCGCGTTCGGCGTCCCGCTGCCGTACGGGGCGGTGCTGGCGCTGCCCACCAGCAACGCGGTGTGCGGGATCCCGATCCGCACGGCCGCTTCGCTCCAGGGGATACCGTTCCTGATCGACCTGACCGGGCAGCTCCGCGAGCCCGGCTCCAGCGTCTTCGGGGCCGAGCTGTACTGGTACAAGGACGGCGTGCTGGAGGGCCTCAACGCCCGACTGCTGGAGGGCAGCGACTTCCGGATGGTGGTCTCCGCCCGCTTCAAGGCGCTGCTGGACTCGCTTCCGGCCGCCTGAGCGTTCCTCAGCCCTTGCTCGGCGGGACCGCTGCCGCCACCACGTGGTAGCCGCGGTCGGCTGCGGCGATCTCGCCCAGCGGGGTCATCCCGAAGCCGTCCACGTGGACCGTCCAGGACGGCTTGTTGCCGGCTTCGATGAACGCCACCAGCGCGTCGGCCCGTCCCGAGGCTGCTTCGACCGCCATGGTGAACAGCCCTCGGGCCACGCCCCGCCCCCGCTGGGCGGGGTCGACCAGCACCGGCCCGTACATCAGCCAGCGGGTCTCGCTGAGCGGGCGGCCGTGCCACGTCAGCGAGTCCTGGGCCTGGAGCAGTGCCCGGATCGGGGCCGAGGCGGCGGCCAGGTCCGCGGGCGCGGACAGGGCGAGGAAGCCGGCGAGCTGCCCGTCCTGGTCCGCGAGCAGCAGGCTGCGGTTGCCGGCCATGCCCCGCAGCGCGGCTTCGTCCAGGTTGCCCTGGACGAAGCCCTGGTCGGCGCGTTGCTGCGGGGTCAGCGAGTCGTGGTGGGCGGCGGCGAAGAGCTGGGCCATGGCGGGGGCGTCGGCCTCGGTGGCGTAGCGGTACTCCATGCTGCCGATCGTGCCACAGCACCTCGGTACCCTTCCGGAATGAGTGATCGAATCCCCGAGGAACTGCTCGCGGTCGCCGGTGCGATGCTCCCAGGACAGAGCCTGGCTGCGGCGGCGCTCGCGCGCGGTGGTTCCCATGAGGTGGTGCTGCTGCCCGGGACCGCGGTGGTCCGCATCGCGAGCAACCCCACCGCCGTGGCGGCGCTGCCCCGCCGCACCGAGCTGCTGCGCCGGCTGGCGGACCTCGGCCTGCCGTTCGCCGTCCCGACGCCGCTGTCCGAGGTGGTGACGGTGGAGGGCCGCACCGCGGTGGTGCTGTCCTGGGTGGACGGGACGCCGTGCGCCAAGGGCGAGGGCGGCGAGCCCAAGGAGCTGGCGAGCCTGCTGGGCAGCCTGCGCGAGGTCGACTGCGGCCCCCTGGCGGACGTCCTGGGCGTGCCGCACGAATACGCGGGTGGTGACCGCTGGGCCGAGGTGATGCTGCGGGAGGTCGTCCCCCGGCTGCCGGACGCCTGGCGCTCGGAGGGGCAGCGGCGGGTCCAGGCGGCCCTGGACCTGAGCTGGGGGCAGCCGTCCCTGGTCCACGGCGACCTGGCCGGCTCGAACATGCACTGGGACGACCGGGGACGGGTGATCGGGGTCCTGGACTGGGATCTGGCTCAGCCGTTCGACCCCGCCCTCGACGCCGCCTGCCTGTTCTGGCACGGCTGGGACAAGGTCCGGGGCGCCGTCGACCCGGACACCTTCCGCCGCGCCTGTGTCTGGGCCCTCACCTTCGGCCTGGAACAGATCGCCTTCGCGATCCTCAACAACGCGACGGAGCAGGCGGTGGCCGAGGAGGTCACCGCGATGACCGCCTGGCTGGAGCGCTCAGCCGCCTGGAACCTGCCGGTGAGGTGAGGGTGCCGGCGGGCAGCTGGTCCGGCTGGTCCGGCTGGTTCGGCTGGTTCATGGCCGTCGGGCCGGTGCAGCCTCACAGCTGGGATCTCAGCACGTCGATCTCGCAGCCCGGCGCGGACGGGTCGAAGCCGTGTCCGACCAGCCAGCGGATCGCCAGCAGGCTTCGCAGCGACCACCACGCGCGGATCAGGTCGGCGTCGGCGTCGGCGTCGGTGCCGTAGCCGGCCAGGACGTCGCCGAGGTGCTCCTCGTGACCGAGGGTCAGCGTGGCGAGGTCGTGCAGGGCATCGCCCTGACTCGCCTCGGACCAGTCGATCACGCCGGTGATCCGGTCACCGTCGACGAACACATGGGCGACCTGCAGGTCGCCGTGCGTGAACACCGGTGTCCACGGCCGGAGCGCCTTCTCGGCCAGCCGGCGGTTGCGGGTGACCAGGTCGGTGGGCAGGACGGCGTTGGCGAGGAGCCATGCGCATTCGCGGTCGAGGCGCGCGGCGATCTGGTCGCGGCTCTGGCCGGGCCAGGGCGGCAGCGGCGCGTCGTGCAGTATCCGTACGGCGGCACCCGCGGCGGCCCAGGCCGCCGGTGGCGCGGTCGACGGCTCGCCGAGGCGACCGAGCGCCGTCCCCGGGACGGCGGCCAGCGCGAGCACGGGCGGCTTGCGCCAGAGGACCTCCGGGGTCGGGATCGGCGCCCTGGCCATCGCCTCGACCTCGACGTCGGTGCGCGCCTGATCAGTGTCGATCTTCAGAAACACGTCGCCGACGCGCAGGGTCGCCCGCTCCTGATGGGCGACGACGACCTCGATCTGCTCCATGCCGACCATTTTCGCGGGACGACCCCCGGCGTCGCCACGGGTTAACGGTCGGCGGGGTCCGGATTCGCGGGACCCCGCCGACCGTTGTCGGGGTGTCAGACGACGATGCGGTCCAGGTTGGGTGCGCCGGCCGAGGGGTTGGAGAAGGTGATGGTGTTGCCGCTGCCGGCCTTGAGCGTCACGGTGACGGTCTTGGTGACGACGGTGTTGTAGTCGGGTGTCTCGGGGAAGCTGACGGTCTGGGCGCTGCCGTTGACGGTGACGGTCGCGGTGCGGGCCTGGCCGACGCTCATGAAGTAGATGGTCAGGGTGTAGCTGCCGGTGGCGGGTTCGGAGATGCCGGTGAAGGTCGCGGTGCCGCCGTTGCCGAGGTAGCTGAGCTTCTTGCCGCCGCTGCAGTGTGCGCAGCTGGTGATGGTGGTGCCGCCGGCGAGGGTGGCTGCCTCAGCCTCGTAGGACTTGTTGCCGCCGGTGGGCGGGGTGGTGGTCGGCGGAGCCGTGGTCGGGGGTGTGGTGGTGGGAGGCGTGGTGGTGGGAGGTGTGGTCGTCGGGGGAGTGGTGGTCGGCGGAGCCGTGGTCGGCGGCGGGGTGGTGCCGGAGCCGGTCGGGAAGGTCCACTGGGCGGCGGTGCCGGAGCAGCTGCCGGCCGACAGGGTGGTGCCGGAGGCGCGGAAGCACTTCTTGCCGGTCTGGATGTCGGAGATGGTGCCGTTGGTGTTGGCGGACCACTGCTGGGTCGGTCCGCCGGTGCAGGTCTTCAGGTCCAGGTTGCTGCCGGACATGTCGGCGCAGAGGTTGTGCAGCTGGAAGAAGGTCCCGTCGAAGGTGAACTGCTGCTGGGCCGAGCCGTTGCAGGCGGCCAGGTCCAGTTTGACGCCGTTGCTGGCGCTGTTGCCGGGGTCGTCCATGCAGGTCGCGGTGGAGGTGTTCTTGTACTGGCCCACCGTCACGGTGGGCGTGGCGCCGCCGTAGCAGGCGCCGGTGCTGGTGTTGAAGATCGGGGTGGGGTCGTAGGTCTCGTTGCTGGGCGGTGAGATGACGACGGGTTCGAGCGAGGGGGTGTTGTCGGCGTTGTAGTTGGTGAGGGCGTCCTCGCACTGGATGGCCTTCATGGCGTTGCCGCCCTGGCCGCCGAGCCACAGGTCGGCGTGCCAGAGCTTGGGGCCGCCGTCGGGGCCCTTGCCGGTCCAGTCGGCGCTGCACTCCTCGCAGCCGTCCTCCATGATGAAGTACTTCTTCACCCGGGCGACGTAGATCTTGGTGCCGGGGGCGAACTCGGAGCTGTCGCTGGCGAAGGTGATCGGGTCGGCGTAGGTGCCGGTGCCGCCCGCGGTGTCGTGCAGCCCCGGGTAGGAGATGTCGCCGCCGGGCGGAGTGTTGTCCCACCAGCCGTAGAAGGTGATGAACGTCGACTGGGTGGTCGAGGCACTCGCGGTGGGCGCGGTGGTGAGGATGGCGGCGACGGCGGCGATGAGGGCGATACAGGTGGCGATGATCGTTCTGGTCAGCGTGCGTCTGGGCATGATGCCTCCCGGTCTGACGGATGCTCAACATTTCTCTTGAGAGGCAGCGTGTTGCCGGGAGGCGGGGTGCGTCAATATCTGGTTAGGAAAAGTTACTAACTATATGACGCGGCTACAGAAGCCCGAGGGAGGCTCAGGGCACCAGCAGCGCGGGGTCCGTCGGCAGGACGCTCGGCCGGAAGGTCGGCAGCTCGGTCCGGGTCGGCGGGGCCGGCACCGTGGGCGGGGCCGAGGACTGGGTCGGCGGGGCGGAGGACGCGCCGGTCGTGGTGGGTGCGCCGGTCGGCGAGGCGGTCACCGGCGGGGCGGTGGACGCGGCGCCGCTCGGGGTGCTGCTCGCGGTCGGGGTGCCCAACTGGGAGTCGTCCAGCGGGGCCTGCAGGTCGAAGTCCTTGACCGGCTGCCCGCTGAGGGCCTTGGTCATGTAGTCGGTCCAGATCGAGGCCGGGAACGAGCCGCCGTTGACCCGGTCGATCCCGGCCGCGGCGCCGAGCGCGAGCTGCGCGTGCGTGGTCGGGTCCTCGGCGAACATGCCGACCGCGGTCACCAGTTGCGGGGTGTAGCCGATGAACCAGGCCGACTTGTTGCCGTCGGTGGTGCCGGTCTTGCCCGCCGCCGGACGGTTCAGGTCGAGGGCGGCGAAGCCGGTGCCGTCCGCGCTGACCACGCCCTCCAGCACCGAGGTGACGGTGTCCGCGGTGGTCCGGTCGAAGGCGGTCTCGGCGGTGTGGGCCGGCAGGCCGTGCGCCTCGCCGTCGTGGGTCAGCGCCTGCACCGACCAGGGGGTGATCCGCTGGCCGTGGTTGTCCAGGGTGGCGTAGGCCCCGGCCATCTCGATCGCGTTGGGGGTGGCGGAGCCGAGGGTGATCGCCGGCACCGCCTCCATGCCGGGGGTGTCGGCCGGGAGTCCGGCCGCGATGGCGGCCTTGCGGACGTTGTCCAGCCCCGCGTCCGCGCCCTCCTGGGCGTAGACCGAGTTCACCGACTTCTTCATGGCGTAGCGCAGGCTGATCTCGCCGTAGCTGAAGTCGTCCTCGTTGGGCGGGTTGTAGGACATCCCGGCCGGCAGGCCCTGCACCTGGCGCCGGGTGGTGCCGTCGTAGAGGGTGGACGGGGTGATCGGGACGCCGTCCTGGGTGGTGGCGTGGTTCAGCAGCCCGGCCGCCAGGTCGAAGGCCTTGAAGGTGGAGCCGACCTGGGTGTCGGTGCGCAGCGCGTCGTTGAACTGCTGGACGGCGTAGTCGGGGCCGCCGTAGGCGGCGAGGAGCTTGCCGCTGGCCGGGTCCACCGAGCCGGCCGCGGCGCGTACCGCCTTGGCCTTGGCGGTGTTCGGCAGCTGGGCCTTGAACTCCTTCTTGACCGCGGCGGCCAGGGCGTCCTGGTCCTTCTTGACGAAGGTGGTGGTGATCTTCCAGCCGCCGGCGCTGAGGGCGGCCGCGTCCACGATGTTGTTGTCGTTGAGGTAGTGGGTGGCGATGTCGATCAGGTAGCCGGCCTGGCCGCCGACGCCGGGGGTGCCGCCGGGCGGCAGGGTCTTCGGGAAGGTCATCACCTCGCGGTCGGCCTGGGCGATCCAGCCGAGTTTGACCATGCCGTCCAGGACGTAGTTCCAGCGGGCGACGGCGGCGGCCTTGCCGCTCGTGGTGGCGGTGCCGACGTCGAGGGCGCTGGGGGCCTGGAGCAGCGCGGCCAGGTAGGCGGCCTGCGGCACGTCCACGGCGGAGGCGTTGATGCCGTAGTAGGCCAGCGAGGCGGCCTGGACCCCGTAGGCGTTGCGGCCGAAGTAGCTGGTGTTGAGGTACCCGGCCATGATCTCGTCCTTGCTCTCGGTCTGGTCGACCTTGAGCGAGATGAAGAACTCCTTGATCTTGCGGGAGACGGTCTGGTCCTGGTTCAGGTAGTAGTTCTTGACGTACTGCTGGGTGATCGTGGAACCGCCCTGGATGCCCTTGCCGGTGAGGGTGGACCAGGCGGCGCGGACGGTGCCGCTGATGCTGACGCCCTGGTTGCTGTAGAAGGTGCGGTCCTCGGCGGAGACGGCGGCGTGCTGGATGTTGAGCGAGATCTGGTCGATCGGGACGGTGATCCGGTTGGTCTGCCCGGTACGGCCGAGCTCGGTCTTGCCGTCGGCGTAGTAGTAGATGTTGCTCTGGGCGATCGCGGCCGAGTTGGGGTCGGGGACCTGGACCATCGCGTACACCACGGCGAAGGCGGCGACGCCGGCCACGATCAGGCCGAGCAGCCCGGCCAGGGCCATCCGCCAGGTAGGGATGAGGCGGCGCCACCAGGGCTTGGCCCGGCGGGCGTCCCGGCGGGCCTTGCGCTTGGCCCGGCGGCGGTCGCGGCGGCTGCCGCCCATGCCGCCGCCTTCCGAGCGGTCCTCGGCCTCGAGCGTGTCGCGGTCCATCGGGTGCGCGGGGCCGTCGGGGTCGTCCCAGCCGGCCTGCGGGGGACGCGGCGGGCTCGCGGGCCCCGGGGGGTTCGGGGGCCCCGGGGACTTCGGGAGGTCCGGGGGATCCTGGGGATCGCTGTCCTGAGGTCCGCCGGACTCCGTGCTCATCCCGTACCGCTCCTCATATCGATGCTGTGTGTCCGATTATGTTCCGCTTGTCCTCCTGTCGCCCCTAGGCGGGGCGGTGGCGCAGTCGCTAACCTGCTGGAAGCACAACAACCGCAGATGGAGTCGAGCCCCTCGCGGACACCCCCGGGTGTCAGCGATCGGGGCCTCTTTGGCGTTCCCGCGCGCCCTGGTGGCAGTGGGTCACGTCGTGTCGACATGTCGACTTATTGCAGATGGAATGAAAGGAGAGTGGTCCCTCGATGGCACAGCTCAGTGCCTTCGCACCGGTCCGCCCCGGCAGCAGGCTCTACGCGGCCGTGGCCGCTGGCAGCTTCCGCCGCTATGCCACCTACCGCGCCGCGACCTGGGCCGGGGCGTTCACCAACAGCGTCTTCGGCTTCTTCATCGCCTACACCTACCAGGCCCTCTGGCGGGTCCGCCCGCACCTCGGCGGCTACGACCTCAGCTCCGCGCTGACCTATGTCTGGCTCGGCCAGGCCCTGCTGATGCCGATCGCCGCGATGGGCGGCGGGATGCAGGACGACCTGGAGGCCAGGATCACCTCCGGGGACATCGCGGTGGACCTCTACCGCCCGGTCGACCTGCAGGGCTGGTGGCTCTTCAACGACCTCGGCCGGGCCGGCTACCACCTGCTCTCGCGCGGGGTGCTGCCGATGCTGGTCGGCGGTCTGGTGTTCGACCTGCGGCTGCCCGCGGGCGGCCCCGGCGAGGCATTGCTGAGCTGGGCCTGCTTCCTGGTCTCGGCGCTGCTCGCGGTGGTGGTCAGCTTCGCGCTGCGCTACATCGCCTCGCTGACCGGCTTCTGGCTGCTGGACGCGCGCGGCGTCCGGCAGATCACCACCGTGCTGGGGATGTTCTTCTCCGGCTTCCTGCTGCCGCTGCCGCTGCTGCCGAGCGGGCTCGCGGCGGTGGCCCAGCAACTGCCCTGGGCCGCCATGATCCAGGTTCCGCTGGATGTGTTCCTGCAGCGCAGGACGGGTGCGGGGCTGGCCGCCGGGCTCGGGTTCCAGATCGGGTGGGCGCTGGTCCTGCTGGGCATCGGACGGCTGATGCAGCACGCGGTGATGCGCAAGGTGGTGGTCCAGGGTGGCTGACAGCACAGCGCAGAGCAGTGCTCTCAATGCAGAGCAGAGCAGTGCTCTCAACACGGAGCAGCGCACCGGCGTACTCGGCCGGGCCGGCGAGGCGCTGCGGGCGTACCGGCTGATCGCCGGGATGTGGCTGCGGGCCTCGCTCGCCTACCGGACCTCCTTCTGGCTGACCGCGGTCGGCAACGCGGTCACCTCGCTGCTGGACTTTGTGGTGATCGCGGTGATCTTCCTGCACACCTCCTCCCTGGGCGGCTGGACGCTGCCGCAGGTCGCCTTCCTCTACGGCACCTCGGTGCTGACGCTGGGTCTGGCCGACCTGACGGTGGGCAGCCTGGACAACCTCGGCCAGCGGGTCCGCGACGGCTCGGTGGACGTGGTGCTGATCCGTCCGGCGGCGGCCCTGGCGCAGCTGAGCGCGGACCGGTTCGCGCTGCGCCGGGCCGGCCGGGTGGTGCAGGCCGCGGCGGTGCTGGGCTGGTCGCTGGTGCAGCTCCGGCTGGACTGGACCCTGCCCAAGCTGCTGGTGATGCTCGCCCTGGTGGTCAGCGGGACGGTGATCTTCAGCTCGGTCTATGTCGCCGGGGCGGCCTTCCAGTTCATCGCCACCGACGCCGCCGAGGTGCAGAACTCGCTGACCTACGGCGGCTCGACCATGCTCCAGTACCCGCCCACGGTCTACGCCCGCGACCTGGTCAGGGGAGCGGTCTACGGGGTGCCGCTGGCGTTCGTCAACTGGCTGCCGGCGATGTACCTGCTGGACATCGACGACCCGCTCGGCCTGCCCGGCTGGTGCCGCTTCGCCTCACCGCTGGTGGCGGTGCTGTGCGCGGCGGCGGCCGGCCTGGCCTGGCGGGCGGGGTTGCGCTCGTACCGCAGCACCGGAAGTTGACCCAGCGTCAGAAAAGCAGAACGCCAGAGGGAAAGAGGGACGGATATGAGCATCATCGAGGTCGAGGACGTGGCGCGGACCTTCACCGTGCGGCGCAAGACGGGGCGGTTCAAGCGGGAGCGGACCGAGGTCAGGGCGGTCGACGGGCTGAACTTCCGGGTGGAGCAGGGCGAGATGGTCGGCTATATCGGGCCCAACGGGGCCGGCAAGTCGACGACGGTGAAGATGCTGACCGGGATCCTGGTCCCCAGCGCCGGGCGGCTGCGGGTGGCCGGGGCCGACCCGTCCAAGGAACGGGTACGGCTGGCCCGGCGGATCGGCGTGGTCTTCGGCCAGCGCACCACGCTGTGGTGGGATCTGCCGCTGCGGGACTCCTACGAGCTGGCGCGGCGGATCTACCGGATCGAGGACGCCCGCTACCGGCGCAACCTCGACCGCTGCGTGGAACTGCTGCAGCTGGGCGCGCTGCTGGACGTCCCGGTACGGCAGCTGTCGCTGGGTCAGCGGATGCGCGGCGACATCGCCGCGGCGCTGCTGCACGACCCGGAGGTGCTCTACCTGGACGAGCCGACCATCGGCCTGGACGTGGTCAGCAAGAACCGGGTGCGGGAGTTCCTGGCCGAGGTGAACGCGGAGTCCGGCACGACGGTGCTGCTGACCACGCACGACCTCACCGACATCGAGCGGCTGTGCTCGCGGGTGATGGTGATCGACCACGGCCGGGTGGTCTACGACGGCGCCCTGGAGGGGCTGCACGAGACCGGGCGCAGCGAGCGCACCCTGGTGGTGGACCTGGCCGCGCCCGCGCCGCCGATCGAGCTGCCCGGGGCCCGGGTGGTCCGGGTGGACGGGCCGCGGCAGTGGCTGGCCTTCCCGGCGGCGGACAGCGCGGCGCCGCTGGTGGCCGCGATCGCGGAGCGGTACCCGCTGGTCGACCTGTCGGTGCGGGAACCGGCCATCGAGGATGTGATCGCCCGGATGTACGGGGGAGAGGGGATTGAATTGGTCCAGACCAACTGAGATCATGAACGGCATGGTGCACAGGGGAGTGGTCCGTGCCGTTGGCACGGTCGTGGGGGTGCTCGCGCTGGTGACGGCCTGTTCGTCGGGCGGCGCGGCATCGCGCCCGTCCGCGAGCGGGGGATCGTCCGGGTCGTCCGGGTCGGCCAAGGCAACGGCCGCGGCCGCGCCGCTGGGGCTGGTGCCGCTGCCCTTGCAGCTGCAGCAGACCGGCGGCGCCGGCTACCCGGTGACCGCGTCGACCGCGGTGCACGGCGAGGGCGGGGCCGCGGCCACCACCGTGGCCGCGGACCTGGCCGCGCTGCTGCGGCCGTCCACCGGGTTCGCACTGCCCGTCGAGGGGGCGGGCAGTGCGAACGGCATCGAGCTCAAGCTGGACCCGGCCGCCGGGACCGGCGCCGAGGGGTACCGGCTGGAGTCCGGGCCGACCGGGGTGGTGATCACCGCGGGGACCGGAGCCGGCCTCTACCACGGCGCGCAGACGCTGCGTCAGCTGCTGCCGCCCAAGGGCCCGGGTACGGTCCCCGCGGTCTCGATCACCGACCAGCCGCGCTACGGCTACCGCAGCGGCGGTCTGGACGTCTCCCGGCACTTCTTTCCGGTGTCCGCGGTGGAGCACTACATCGACCTGCTGGCCCAGTACAAGTTCAACTACCTGCGGCTGCACCTGTCCGACGACCAGGGCTGGCGGATCGCCGTCCCCGGCCTGCCGAAGCTGACCGGGATCGGGGCGTCCACCCAGGTCGGCGGCGGTGAGGGCGGCTTCTACACGGACGCCGACTACAAGCAGCTGGTGGCCTATGCGGCGGCCCGCTTCATCACCGTGGTCCCCGAGGTCGACCTGCCGGGCCACTCCAACGCGGCGCTGAGTGCCTACCCCTCACTCGGCTGCGCCGGGGACGCCCCGGTGCAGCCCTACAGCGGCACCGACGTCGGCTTCAGCCGGGTCTGCACCACCAAGGAGTCGACGTACACCTTTGTCGACCAGGTGGTTTCCGCCCTTGCCGCCATGACGCCAGGTCCCTATGTCGGCATCGGCGGCGACGAGGCGCAGAGCCTGTCCGCCCCCGACTACGCGGCCTTCATGGCCCGGGCCTCGGCCATCGTCCGCAAGCACGGCAAGCAGCCGCTGGCCTGGGACGAGGCCGCCGCCGCGGGCAAGGGCGGCCCGGCCCTGCTCGGGGTGTGGCACCCGCTGTCGCAGCAGCCCGCCGGGCTCAACGACCAGCTGGTGGCGGCGGCCGAGGGCGGCGCCAAGCTGGTCATGGAACCGGCCGACCAGGCCTATCTCGACCAGAAGTACGACCCCGCCACCGCGCTCGGGCTGCACTGGGCCGGCTACCTGCCGGTCCAGCGGACCTACGACTGGAACCCGGACACCTACCTGTCCGGTCTCCCGGCCGGTGCGGTGACCGGGGTCGAGGCCCCGATCTGGACCGAGACCCTGGCGAACGAGCAGGACCTCGACACCATGCTGCTGCCCCGGCTGCCGGCCCTGGCCGAGGTGGCCTGGACCCCGCAGGCGGACCGGCACTGGGACGCGTTCCAGCAGCGGCTCGCCGACCAGGCGCTCTACTGGACCGCGCAGGGACTGACCTGGACCAGGGCGGCCGGCGTCGACTGGCCGAAGTGACCGGCCGTCAGGCGCCCTGCGGCGTCACGCGGCGCGGGGTCAGGTCGCAGGGGGCTCGATGTCGGCGTCCAGCCGGGCCCAGGCCGCCACCGCCAGCGCGGTCGGATGCTCCTCGCCCATGGTCGCCCGGGCCCGCCGCAGCGCGTCCTCGTGCAGCCCTCTGGCCTCCTTTTCCGCCCCGCTCGCGCGCAGGTCGAGGGCCAGGTTGGAGGCGCAGCCGATGGTGTCGTAGTGGTCGGGACGGAGCACCGCGGTGAGTCCCGCGTACGCTTCCCGGCCCACCTCCAGCGCCCCCTGGAGGTCACCGGTCCCGGCCAGGTCGGTGGCCCGGTTCATCTGGCACACCAGGGTGTACGGGTTCTCGGCGCCCACCGACTCCCGGAACCGGAGCAGGGTCTCCTCGCAGAGGACGCGACCCGCGTCGGCGTCGCCGGTCAGCCGCAGGTAGACGGCCAGGTTGTTGGCACAGGCCAGGGTGAAGGGATGGGCCTGGCCCAGCTGCTCCCGGTAGTTCAGCAGGGCGTCCTCGGCGAGCGCCCTGGCTCCCGCCGCGTCGCCGCAGGCGACCAGGGCGCAGGCGAGGCTGGTGGCCGAGGCGAGGGTGTCGGGGTGGTTCCGGCCCAGCTGCTCCACCGACGTGGTGTAGGTCTCCGTGCCCAGTGCCCTGGCCTCCTCGTAGCGGCCGGAGTGGCGCAGGACCGCGGACAGGTTCTGGGCCGCCTTCAGCGAGGCGGGGTGCTTGGGGCCGAGCCGCTCGCGGTAGTCGCCGACGGTCTCCTGGAGCAGCCGCAGCGCCTGCTCGACCGCCCCGGTCTCGCGCAGGTCGCGGGCGTAGTTGTTGCCGGAGAGCAGGGTGAAGGGGTGTCCCGGCGGCAGCACCCGCTTGCGGGTCTCCCAGACCATCCGGTCGATCTCGCGGGCGTTCCAGCGGTCGCCGGAGAGGTAGAGCGAGACGGCGAGGTTGTTGGCGGCCATCAGGGTGCGCGGATGGTCCTCGCCGTAGACCACCCGGCTGGTCGCGTAGGTCTCCCGGTCGATGTCCCTGGCGTCGGCGTACGCGCCGATGCCGCGCAGGTCCGCGCCCAGGTTGATGGCGGCGACCAGGGTGTACGGGTCGTCGGGGCCGAGCGCCCGGGTGGCCCGGGCGAGGACGTCCCGGCTGAGGGCGTGGGCCTGTTCGACCTGCCCGCTGGAGCGCAGGGTGGTGCCGAGCTGGGTCAGCAGGTAGAGGACCAGGCCGTCGTCCTCGCCGAAGACCGGGATCCACACCGACAGGGCGTGCTCGGCGGTCTCCTGGGCGGCGGCGTAGTCCGAGCGGCTCCACAGGTAGCGCACGGTGTCAACGATCCACTGGCGGACGCCGTCGTCCGTGCTGGTAAACGAGCGCGACGGCGCCAGGTGCGGCAGCAGTGCCGCGTACGCGTCCCAGGAGCCGGGGTCCTCGGCGTTCCTGGGGTTCGCCTCAGCCAGGACGGACTGGGTCTCGGCCCGCATCCGCGGCCACTCCGCGCGGGTGACCTTGTGCCGCAGCACCTCCTGGACCAGCCGGTGCAGGGTGATGGTGTTGTTGCTCTGATCGGTGCTGGCGAGGCCGAAGCGGTTGATCTCACGGAACAGGTTGGCCATCCGCATCGGCTCGCCGAGACTGCTGTCGATCGGCCGGAGCAGCTCCACGGTCCTGCCCCGGTAGAACATCCACATGGGGATGGGGTCCGGTCCGAGGAAGGCGCAGATCTCCAGCAGCGCCGCCGCGGCGGGTCGCCGCAGCCGGAGCTGGTCCAGGGCCAGCAGCCAGGTGGCGGCGGCCGAGCGGGGGTAGTTGGTGGTGGACGGCTCCTGTTCCAGGGTGGAGGAGAGCTGGGTCTCCAGCCCTTCCAGGTACTGCTCCACGGGCATGGCCGACTGGGCCAGCCAGGTCGCGGCCTGGCCGATCACCAGCGGCAGGTCGCCGAGGATCTCGGCGACCCGGTCGGCGTCGGCCTCGGACAGGTTCGGGTTGAGCCGCTGCAGCAGTTGGACGCTCTCGCCCCGGGTGAAGACGTCCACGTCCGCCTGCTCCGCGGTCTGCGCCCAGGTGCGGTTGCGGGAGGTGATCAGCACGTGGCCGGGGCCGGACGGGATGAACGGGCGCAGCTCCTCGGGCAGTTCGGCGTTGTCGAAGATCAGCAGCCAGCGCCGGAAGGGGTGGCCGACGCGCAGCGCCTCCAGCACGGCGGCGGAGGTCGCCGCGACGCTCTCGTCGGTGCGCAGGCCCAGCTCTCCGGCGAGGTCGGCGAGCTCCTGCCGGACCAGCCCGGGCTGCCCGGCGCTGATCCACCACACCGCGTCGTAGTCGGACGCGAAGCGGTGCGCGTACTCGATGGCGACCTGGGTCTTGCCCACCCCGCCGATGCCGAAGACGGCCAGCGGCTGCGGGCTCTGCGGACCGCCCGCCACCAGCAGGCCGCGCATCCGCTCGAGGACCTGGCTGCGTCCGGTGAAGGAGGTGTTGCGGGACGGTACGTGCCAGACCTGCGGGGCGACCCCGGGGTAGCGCGGACCCCGGTTCGCGTCGCCCTGGCCCTGCCCGCGGCCGTCGGACTCCGGCGCGGCGGCGGCCCGGTCCGGGCGGCCCACGGCGGCCAGCAGCGCCGCCGCGGCCGACTCCTGGTCCCGGCCGGCCAGGTCGACCGCGGCCAGGTCGTCGAACGGCGCGGGCAGCGGGGCGTCGTGCAGCCGGACCGGGACCAGCATCCGCTGGGAGGCGGCCGGGTCCCGCGCGGTGACGGTCCGCCAGATCTCCCGCGCGTAGGGCAGCCGGGCGTAGTCGGAGGTGAGCAGGGCCACGATCCGCCCGGTGCCGGCCAGCGTCCGGTTCAGCTCGGCCAGGACATTCGTCCCGGCCTGGTCGGCTGCGCCGCTCAGGGTGACGAGGTAGCCCGCGCCGGTCAGCTGGGCGGCGATCCACTCGGCCCACATCCGGTCGCCGGACGCGTAGCTGAGGTACAGGTCCGAGGGCACCGAGGTCCTGACCCGTTCGTACGCCGCGACCAGGGCCCGCCGTTCCGGCTCCGGCATCGGCCGCAGCTCAGTCACCAGGCCGTCGGTGATCCGCCCGGTGAGCCGCTCGCAGGCGGCCAGCAGACTGCTCTCCTGCCGCGGCCGCTCGCCCACCGGCGCGGGGATCTCCTCGTACGCGTAGAACGGCCGGTAGGGGATCTCCGCGTCGGCCCAGTAGCGGTCCTGCGCCTCCCGGTCCAGGTGGGACAGGAACGGCAGGAAGCGGCTGCGGGCGAACTCCCGGCCGACGTCCAGCTTGTGCTGCTCCGCGAACTCCACCCGCATCGCCGCGGGGAGGATGCGGATGCCCTGCCGCCCGGTCTGGTCGCGCACCGACTCGGCCACCGCCACGGCGCCCTCGATGCCCTGGATGCTCATGGTGAAGCAGTCCACGACCGTGTCGGGCAGCAGGACGGTGCAGATGCCGGCCGAGTCGGACAGGCCGGTGCGGCTGTCGACCAGCACGTAGTCGTAGCGGCCGCGCAGTTCCCGGCGCAGGGCGGCCAGGAACTCGGCCCCGTACAGGTGTGCGTAGAAGTGGTCCCAGTCGAAGGTGATCACCGAGGCCGAGTAGGAGGGGTTCTGGCGCCCGGCCGGCATGAAGTCCAGCTTGCCGCCGGAGTCGCCGAAGGTGAGCCCGACCCCGGTGATGCAGCGGTCGAGGTCGGCGTGCTCGCGGAACCAGGCGGAGGTGGCCGCGGTGTCCGCGCCGGCTCCGACCGGGGGCTCCGCGGCCTGGAGGCAGTAGCCGCGGATCAGATCGACCACGCCGTCGGTGGACCTCAGGTCCGGGTCCACCAGCAGCGGGTGGAAGTAGCGGTGCAGGCCGGGGGCTTCCAGGTCCCAGTCGATCGCGAGCACCCGGAAGCCGTTGCTGGCCAGGATCCAGGCGGTGTTGGCCAGGGCCATGGTGCGGCCGACGCCGCCCTTGAAGGAGTAGAAGGTGATCACGGTCCCCTGCTCCGCGCCGCCGCCGCTACTCGTGCTGTGCGTCATCGGGTCCACCGTCCTTCGGCTCCGCTGTCGGCTGGTCGGGGTCGGTGCCGGGTCCGCGCAGGAACGGGCGTCCCGGTACCGGCGCGGCCCCGCCCGGGTCCGGCGGCCGGGCTATCGTCCGTCTGCGGATCAGACTGCTCTGCGCGGCGGTCACCATCCGCTCCAGCGACTTCCGGAAGTCCTTGTAGGGGACCCGCAGCTTGAACTGGTCGTTGTGCGGGCCCCGGCAGGACTTCCGCTGGAACAGGCCGGTCACCCCGAGCCACAGCTCGTCCAGGTCCTGCTCCGACGCGGGATGGCAGGGCACCAGCACCCCGGTCGCCGGGTGGTCGGTCCGGTCGAACAGCTCCAGCTGCCTGCGGTACGGCTGCTGCGGGGCGCTCCACGGGTCCACCAGCAGGATCGTCACCTGGTCGTCGTCCCAGGCCCGGCCCAGTTTCCCGGCCAGCCCCGAGCCCACCTCGTGGTACGCCGTGCCGTACCCCATGTTGGTCACCGTCCGCTGGGCCTGCTGGTAGAGCGGGTAGTCCTCCTGCGGGCGGTACGGGTTCCAGGCCAGCGGGACGGCCCCGTAGTAGGGGGTGGCGCGGCGCGGCTCCGGCACGGTCGAGGTGGTGCCCGCGGCGACGTAGAAGGCCACCGACGCGCCGGGGACCAGCGGTTCGGTGCGCGGCTGGAAGGAGAGCGGGTAGGTGCGCAGCGGAGCCGGTTCCACCTCCGGCAGCTCCCCGCGCAGGGCCGCCTCGGCCACCCGCTCGGCCACCAGCGCGACCGCGCCGCGGTAGTCGGGGCCGGTGGGGTCCTGCTGGAGGATGCGGCGCAGCCCGTCCGCCCGGTAGCGGGGGCCCAGGCCGGCCGACAGGTACTGGATGTGCGCGACCTCGTCCGGCACCGGGACGGGGTCCCAGAGCACGGGTATCAGCGCCGACGAGCTCAGCCGGGTGCGCTGCCGGTAGAGCCTGGCGCGGGCCATCACCATGGCCGCCTCGCGCGAGCACCACTTGCTGCGGAAGTAGTCCGGCGAGTACAGCGCGACCATGGTCCGGCAGCTGCTGAGGGCCTGCTCCAGGTGTCTCGGCCACTCGTCGCCGAGCCGCAGGGCGGCATTGTCGAGGAACCCCGTGGGGGTCTCCCGGTCCGGGTCCGCCAGTTCCACGAGAGCCTCGCAGAGGTCGTCGTAGAAGCGCTGGACGTAGGCGTCCTGGCCGTCCACCCTCGCGTAGCTCAGGAAGAAGTAGGGCCGCACTGAACCTCCCCCGAGTCAGGCCTGTCAGAAGAAGATTGACATACCATCACGTATTTACGCATCGGTGCGTACGACTACCAGGCGGACATGGTCCGGCTCAGCTCGTCGACGAACTCGGCGCCGGCGGAAGTCAGTTCGCCGCTGGAGAGCAGTGTCCCGGCCGCCGCCAGGGTCGACGTCCGCCAGCGGGCGTACTCGCGGCGGGCCTGCCCCGTCGCCGGCCCGGGTGCCTGCCCCGCGCACTCGACCCGCCAGAAGTCGGCGACCCCGAGGTGGGCGTAGGCGCCCTGGAGCAGGGCGCCGGCCGGTCGGGCGTCCGGACGCCACGGGGCGTGGTAGCGCGCCCCGCTGTCCGGACCGTGCAGGGCGACCAGGTCGAGCAGGGCCCCGAGCTGGGCGTGCAGGAACTCGTGCACCAGGGTCAGCGCGAGCAGCACCGGGGTCGCGGGCAGGGAGAGGGCGACCGCGCCGAAGGCCCGCCGGGCCGCGGAGCTCACCGCGGTCCCGTCCGGGCGCGGCAGCAGCGGGACCAGCGTGGTCAGTCCGGCGGTCAGGGCCTCGGCGTGCCAGCGGTGCCGCTGCACCAGCAGCTCCCAGGCGTCCGCCAACGCCTCCCGCCAGGAACGCAGTTGGGCCGGGCCGAGCGGACCGGCCAGCGGTTCGCCGTGGACCTCCCGGTACGGGCCGCAGTCGTCGATCCACAGGTCGAGGCGCAGGCCGGCGTGGTCGAGGCGGACGGCGGGCGGGCGGGCGGCGGGCAGCCGGGTGACCGGCCGCGCGGCCTCGGGGACGGCCGGCAGGAACGGGGCGAGCAGCCTGGCCAGGCCGTCCAGGCCGTCCGTCCGGGCGCCCCGGCGGTCGCGCCGTCCGCGCCGTACAGCTGCCGCAGGCACTCCGCCGCCCACAGGTCCAGGTAGGGCTGGAGCAGCAGGCTCTCCCAGTCGGCGCGGGACCGCTCCCTGATCCGGGCCAGCTCGTCCAGGACGGCGCCGAGCCGGTCCCGGGCGTCGGCGGGCGCCCCGCGTTCGGCCGCGGCCCTGCTGACCGCGGTCAGCAGCAGCAGGCGCTTGCTGAGCTGACCCGCCCTCAGCCGGCCCACGGCGGCGGCCCCACCGCGGCCCCGGGCCAGGGCCAGGAAGGTCCCCCGGTCGACGGAGTGCGTGGCGGGGGCCGGGTCGGCCGCGGTCGGGGGCGTCCCTGTCATACTGGTCCCGATCCGGCCGGCGCGTCGGTGGGAGACGCGGTGAGCGCGGCCAGGTCGCGGCGGAGGACTCCGCTGATGTGCCTGGTCAGCGCGGCGAGGTCGGCGCAGTAGACGCTGGGGTGGGCGAAGGGGTCGCCGGCCCCTTCCGGGTGGTAGCGGTGCGCGTGGAGCCCGCCGCCGCAGGTGTCGACCACGGGGCAGGAGCCGCAGACCGGACCCAGGCCGGCCCGGCCGCGCCGGAGCGCCCGGAACGAGTCGTGGGCGGCGGCCTCGGCGAAGGAGTGCCGGAACACGTCAAGACCGGTCTCCGGGGCCCCCTGGTAGGAGACCTTCAGGCTGTCGGCCAGTTCCAGGGTGCCGTCGGTCTCCACGACCACCAGGTCCGGTGGGGCCAGGCCCAGGAGTTCGCTGCCGGCCCGGCCGCCGAGCAGCAGCGCCATCAGCTCTTCGAACAGCCGGATGCCGGTCTCCCGGCACGGGGCCGCGTACCAGCGGTCGAACACCGCGCGGAGCCAGTCCGCGTAGGGCGTGGGTTCCGCGGTGGGAGCGGCTGCGGTGCCCGGGGGCGCCTGGGGCGGCCGGGTCCGGTGGGCGAGGCGCGGTGGCGGCGTCTGCCAGGTGCCGTGCGGCAGCAGCAGGTCGAGCCGCGGCGGTGCGAACTCCAGCAGCGCCTCGTAGGTCTCCACCGGATCGGCGGCGAGGTCCACGGTGCACAGCAGCCCGGCGAAGAGCTGGCGGTTGCCGGGGGCGCCCAGCAGCCGCAGGGCCTCGGCGGTCGCCGCATGGCTGCCCCGCCCGTCCGGGCGCCGGCGGTGCCGGTCGTGGGTGGCGGCGGACCCGTCCAGGCTGACGCCGACGGTGACCCGGTGCGCCCGTAGCACCTCCAGCAGTTTGGTGTCGCGCAGCAGCAGGCCGTTGGTCTGGACGGTGAAGGCGACCTCGCACACCCCGTCGAGCGCGCTGCCCAGCTCGCGCAGGGTGGCGTCCAGGTGCGCCGCGCCGACCAGCAGCGGCTCGCCGCCGTGCAGGACCACGGACACCCGGGTCAGCCCGTTCCACCGGGCGTGCTCGGCGATCCGCGCGGCTGTGCGGCGCACGGTCTCCAGCGCCATCACCCGGGGTTTGCCGCGCCAGCTCTGATCGGCCGATTCGTAGACGTAGCAGTAGTCGCAGGCCAGGTTGCAACGGCTGTGGATCTTCAGCAGGTACTGCCGGAAGCCTCGGAACGCGGAGGTCACGGCAGGGCTCAGGCGGCTGAGGCGGTGTGCGTCCCGGCCGGGGGGTCGGCCAGGGCTGCGTTGAACGCGGCGACCGGTTCGCCCAGCGGATGCAGGACGTCGTTCACAACTCGGCGCAGAGCCGCGGTGAGCACCGTGGGGGGAAGCTGGTCCAGATCCACCGTATACAGACCGGTGACGTCCACCAGGCCCGAGTCCGCCGGATAGGAGCGGATCGCGTCCATGAGCCCCTTCGTCGCTGAATCGTGACTCTCTGCCAGCGCACAGCATACTCCTGTGACACCTGGGACGGGATGGTTCCCGGCGCGCCACCCGGGGCAGTTGTCGGCACGTCAGCCGTCGGCACGTCAGTCGTCGCTGGGGCGTCCGTCAGCGGGGGGTGTCAGCGGGGCAGCGAGCTCAGGGCCCGGTGGACCAGCTCCACCGTCGCCAGGGTGGTGGAGGCGTGGGCCGACAGCCGGATGCCGCCGGGGCGGACGGTGGCCACGACGCCGTTGGCCGCCAGGTCCTTGGCCACCGTCCCGGTGTCACTGTGCGGCAGGGTGAAGACGACGATGCCGGCCCGCTCGTGCTCCGCGGTCGGCGAGTGCACCAGTCCGCCCACGCTGCGGACGGTGTCGATCAGCTCGGCCGTCCGCTGCTGGATCCGTGCGACGACGCGCTCGATGCCGGCCCGCTCGACCAGCTCCAGAGCCCGGGCCAGGCCGCCCGCCGCGATCGGGTTGGCGTTGGTGATCGAGAAGCGCTGGGCGCCGGTCGCCGGAGGGTGCTCCTCGTCGTCGAACAGGCCCGCGTCCTGCACCCCGGTCCAGCCGGTCAGGGCCGGTTCCAGCCGCTCCAGGGCCGACTCGGAGGCGTAGAGGAAGCCGGTGGACCAGCCCGCCCTGAGCCATTTCTGACCGCCGGTCACCAGCAGATCGGCGGCGGTCCAGGGCAGCACGGTGGCGCCCAGGCCCTGCATCGCGTCCACGATCAGCAGCCGGTCCCGGCCGATCACCTCCTTGATCCCGGCCAGGTCGGCGCGGAACCCGGTCCTGAAGTCCACCGCCGACAGCGCGACCGCGACCGTCTCCGTGGTCAGCGCGGAGCGGACCAGGTCGGGGGTGATCCGGCCGAGGCCGTCCGGGGCGAGCGGGACCGGCCGGACCCGGCCGAGGGCGGCGGCCCGACGCCACGGGTAGAGGTTGGAGGGGAACTCGTGCGCGGGCACCAGCACCGTGCCACTCGGCAGCCCGAAGGCCGCGTGGAACAGCCCGGTGCTGGCGTTGGGCAGCAGCGCGACCCGGTCCACCGCCCCCGGGCCGGTCGCCCCGAGCAGCCGGGCTGCCGCCTGCCGGGCCCGCAGCTCGTACTCCATCAGCTCGTCCACGGTCCGGGCCCCGGCGTGGGCGGCCCGTCCGGACAGGGCGGTGACGGTCTCGACCACGTCGGCGGACGGCGGTCCGAAGCGGCCGAAGTCCAGATACCCCTCCGGCTCGAAGAAGTGCTCGGCGTACCCGGACAGGCCGTCGGGGCCAGGCAGAGGGGACATGCGGCGGTCACTCCAGAACTTCGATGGTCGAAAGGGCAGACTGGGCATGTGAAACCAGTCGCAGAAGCTGTTGTCGCCCGTACGAACGAGGACGCACGTACGCGCGGAGGGGCCAGTACGCCAGCAGACACTAAGGCCGGGGGCCCGCCCGGGGTGCGGTACACCGCGTCCGACGAGGTGAAGCGGCGTGGCGTGCGCCGGATGAAGACCATCGCCACCGGCTTCCTGGTCGCGGCGACCATCGTCTATGTGCTGACCAGCTGGGCCATCAGGTCCGGCGCCGGCAGCTGGGCCGGCTACGTCCAGGCGGCGGCCGAGGCCGGGATGGTCGGCGCGCTGGCCGACTGGTTCGCGGTCACCGCGCTGTTCCGCCGCCCGCTCGGGCTGCCGATCCCGCACACCGCGATCATCCCCACCAAGAAGGACGTGTTCGGGCGCAGCCTGGGCCAGTTCGTCGGCGAGAACTTCCTCTCGGTGGAGGTGGTCCGGGGCCGGCTGCGCGGCCTCGGCATCGGGCGGCGGCTGGGGGAGTGGCTGTCCGCCCCCGGCAGCGCCGAGCGGGTCACCCGGGAGGCCTCCGCCGCGCTGCGCGGCGCGCTGGCGGTGCTGCGGGACGAGGACGTGCAGGCGGTGGTCGGCGAGGCGGTCACCCGGCGGGCCGCCGAGCAGCAGATCGCCCAGCCGATAGGCGCGATGCTGGGCCGGATCCTGGACGAGGGCGGCCACCGCGGGGTGGTCGACCTGTGCGTGGTGCGGGCCCACGACTGGCTGGTGGAGCACAGCGAATCGGTGATCCAGACCATCTCCCAGGAGGCGCCCGGCTGGACCCCCAAGTTCATCGACAACAAGATCGGGGTCCGGGTCTACCGGGAGCTGCTGCGCTTCGCCGAGGACGTCAGGGACGACCCGCAGCACGCGGCGCGGGGCGCGGTCGACAGCTTCCTGGAGGACTTCGCCGAGGAGCTGCGCACCGACCCGGACACCATCGCCAGGGTCGAGCAGGCCAAGGCCGACCTGCTGGCCAGGTCCGAGGTGCAGGATCTGATCGCCTCGGCCTGGAGCGCGGTCCGCGGCATGGTGCTGGACGCCGCCGAGGACGAGGACAGCCAGCTGCGGATCCGGATCCGCGACGGCATCCGCAGCCTCGGCAGGCGCCTGGCCACGGACGCCAAGATGCAGGCCAAGCTGGACGGCTGGCTGGAGGAGGACGCGGCCGAGTACGTGGTGGACACCTACCGCAGCGAGATCACCTCGCTGATCTCGGACACGGTGGCCGGCTGGGACGCGGACGAGGCCTCCCGCAAGATCGAGGCCAATGTCGGCCGCGACCTGCAGTTCATCCGGATCAACGGCACGGTGGTGGGGGCCCTGGCCGGGCTGCTGATCCACACCATCTCGACCCTGGTCTGACCTGGCCTGCCCGACCCGCCGTCAGTAGCCGGTGGCGTTCCAGGTGTAGCCGTCGCCGCGGGTCGGCTTCCCGGGCCGGTCGGCCAGCCAGGTCGGGCCGCCGTGCGGCTGCCTCTCCTCGTACGGGACCAGCGGGAACGGCGGACGGTCCCCGGGCCGCATGGTCGCCGCGAACTCCAGCGCCTCCCGCCGCGGCACGAACGGCGACACCGCCAGCCGCAGCACGCGGACCCCGTCCCCGACCGGGCTGTACCCGGCGACCGTGCGCGGGTCACCGGCGATCCACACCGTCCCGGCGGGCTCCGGCAGCCGCACCCCGCCGGCGTCCCGCAGCTCGCCGACCGGCCGGCCCCCGCGCGGGTCGATCAGCTGCAGCACCTCCCGGTTGCGACCCCAGCGGCGGTGGTTGAACAGCCCCAGCGGCGAGTCGGCCCGCTCCCAGCGCCCGGCCTTGTAACCGAACTCCTGCCAGGGGAACTCCCGTACGAGGTGTGCCAGGCAGCGGCCCTCGAGGTCGCCGTCGGGTGATGCCATGCTCTGGACTCCTTGTCGGTGCTGCTTCGCGGCTCAGCCCAGCGCCGCACGGATCGAGCTCGTCGCCGCCTGTTCGGACGGATCCGCCTGCTCCGACGGTTCGATCGGTTCCGGCGGTTCGAAGGACAGCGAGGCGGCGATGGACACCATCATCATCCGAAACTCCGGGCCGTTCCCGACGCAGGGGGTGGCGAAGTCGATGCAGGCCAGCAGGGTGCCGTCGGCGGAGGGGACCAGTGCCTCCAACGAGAAGACGGCAGCCGTGGCGTCCGGGTCGCTCCCGGTGGCCCCGGCAGTTGGGGCACGGGCAACTCTCTGGTGCTCTCGCTGAAGAGCACGGGCCGGCCGAGCAGGTCCAGCAGATCCGCCTGCCCCTGCCAGTCCTGCTCGGCCCGCCGCTGCACCATCTCACCGAGCAGCAGCCGGGGATCGCCGGCGCCCCCGGTCCGCTGGACCGAGACCACCAGGGTGGAGCTGACCTCGGCGCCGTCCACCTCGGAGACATGGTGGCCCAGGCCGCAGTAGACGGCCTGACGGGCGGCGAGGTCCTCCAGGAACTCGCCCAGCGCGCCGACCACGGCCGGGATCACCGCCTGCTGCTCGGCCGTGGCCAGTTCCAGCAGCACCTCCTGGGCGCGCTGCATGGACTCGGCAGGATCGGTGAGCGGCAGCGCGAAGAAGCCGCTGGGCACCTCCAGCCAGAGCGGCAGCTCCACCGTCGCCTGGTCGCCTCCTGCCGAGAGGGCATCGGACGCGGGGTCGAGACCGTTGCTGATGCTGCTCACGAGGCGGCTTCCTTGGCGTCGTCGAAGAGGTGGGTGGCCACGCCTTTGCCGTGCCAGAGGATGTTGACCATGTTGTGGGTGACCAGGGCCGAGGCGCCGGCGCCCTTCTCGATCAGGTGGGCGCCCTCCAGGGCTGGCCCCACCCAGGAGTGCTTGGCGATCTGCTTGGCCATGAACCCCGGTGCGTGCGCCACATTCGAGGCGAGGTCGATGAACTTGGGCGCGGCCTCCGCTCCTTCGACGGCGGCCCTTCCGGCCTTGATCGCGGTCACCCCCTCCTTGGCCAGACCCCAGCCCGGCACCACGCTCATGGCATCCCCGAAGCCGGTCAGCAGCGAGTTCCGCGCCGCCGCGTCGAAGTTGCCGTGCAGGGCGTCGCTGATGCCCTTGCGGAACTCGGGGTTGGCCGCGTCGATCGCCAGCGCGCCGGCTCCGGCGACCAGGGAGACGCCGAGCGCGATGGCGTCGATCGGGGGCGGGGTGAGCAGGGCGACCAGGCCGGCGATGGCGGAGATGGTGCTGAGCACCGAGTGGATCGCGTCCAGGTGGTCCTTGACCCAGGAGCCGAGCGAGTCCAGGCCGGACGTGAAGTCGTTCCACATCCGGCTGAACATCCCCGGCTTGTGCGGGGCCAGGTCGGAGGCGGCGTGGTCCAGGGCCTGGGCGAAGCGGCGGGCGACCGCCTCGTGCTCCGCCTCCAGCTCCTGGGCCCGCTTCAGCACGGCCTCCAGGTCGCCCTTGGCGTCGCCGACCGCGCGGTTGGCGGCGTCCACCCCCTGCTGGGCCGCGTCCACGGCCTGCTGGGCCTGCTGCAGGGCCGCGCCGGTGAAGGTCTGGCCGATCAGTTTGAAGCCGGGGTTGGCCTCGGCGGTCACCAGCCGGTCCGCGGCCTGCTGGGCCGCCTGCTTGGCGGCGGCGGCCTCGGCGTCCAGCTTGGCCGCGGTGGACTTGAAGCCGACCAGGTCGCCGTGCCAGTCGTGGAAGATCCCGAGCGCGGTCTCCAGCGAGGTCTGCGCCTTGCCGAGCCGCTTGCCGAGGTCGCCGTCCACATGGCTGCGGAAGGCGTCCCCGGCCTTGCCCTGCCAGACGTCGCCGCCGGAGTCCCGGACCTGGGTGAGCAGCGAGCCGGCCTCCTTGAGCGAGGCCGAGGCGGTCCTCAGCACCGAGGCGATCGCGTCCACGTCGGCGGGGACGCCGGGCACCGGGTTGAAGCCCAGGTTCGGGTAGCCGGTGTCGGCGTTGGTGGCGGTGGTCACTTGGCACCCCCGGCCAGGTGGGGGCGCAGCCCGTCGATGTCGGCGCCCAGCGGGGTCACCACGGCCGAGTTGACCTTGTCCATGGCCTGCTTGATGGCCTGGTCGAGCTGCTGGTAGGCGTCGTGGGCGGCCTGCACGCCCTCGTCCGTCTCCTTGATCACCTGCTGCAGCTGGCCCAGGCCGTAGTGCCAGGTGCTCTGGAAGTGGTGCGCCGACGAGTCCAGCGCGGAGGTGCCGATCTGGCCGCCCTCGACGCTGCCCAGCTGCCGCAGCGCGGCGTCCATCTGGTCCCCCGCCTCCTGCAGGGAGGAGGTCATCCGCCCGAGTATGTCCAGGTCGACCTGGAAGTAGTCCCCCATCGCGCTCCCCGTTCGTCAGAAGTGGTTCGTCTTGGCGGTGTCCGATCACTCGGCCGTTGACGCTATCGCACTGCCGTGCACCAGGCGTGAGAGGTTGACATCCTCCCTTCCCTAAAGGGTGGGGATTCCCTCCGTGTCTCCGGCGCGGGCTGATGCCGGCGTGAGGAGATCACCAGGGTAGGTTGCTGCTTCGCTGCGCTGTGCCGGGATCGCTCCCGGTCTCACCTGCGCTCCACGGCCGTTTTGGGTGTCCGCCTGTCCGGCGGCCACGATGCGCTTGCCTTCGAGTTTGATGTTGCGGGCCGCATTCACGTCCCGGTCGTGCGTCACGCCGCAGTTCCGGCAGGCCCATGCGCGGACGCCAAGGGGCTTGGGGCCGTCCTTGCCACCGCAGTCGGAGCAGACCTGCGAGGACGGGAACCATCGGTCGACCCTGACGAACGTCCGGCCGTAGCGAGCCGCCTTGTACTCCAGCATGTCGACGAAACTGCGACCAGCCCGCGTCGTGCACCGACTTGGCGAGTCGGGTACGGCCCAGGCCGCTTACTGCGAGGTCTTCCACGGCGATCAGTTGGTTTTCCCGAACGACCTTGGTTGACAGCTTGTGGTGGTGGTCCCGGCGCGAGTCAGCGACCTTGGCGTGAGCCTTGGCCACTCGGATGACGGCCTTCTTTCGGTTCTGTGAGCCCTTCTGCTTCCGGCACAGGGACTGCTGGGCCTTCCGCAGCTTCCGGGCGGCACGGCGCAGGAACTTCGGCGCGGTCACTTTCGTGCCGTCGTCCAGCACCGCGAAGTGCGTCAGCCCCAGGTCGATGCCGACCTCGGCGTCCGTCCGCGGGAGGACCTCCGTGCCGTCCGTCATCACGACGAAGGAGGCGAAGTACCGCCCAGCGGCGTCCTTGACCACGGTCACCGACGACGGGGCGGAGGGCAGGTCACGCGACCAGCGAACGTCCACGTCGCCGACCTTGGCCAGGTTCAGACTGCCGTTGGGGCGCAGCCGGAAGCCGTTGCGGGTGAACCGCAGGGTCTGCCGGTTGTCCTTGCGCGAGCGGAACCGCGGCTCGCGGACCTTCGGGCCCTTGCGTGTGCCGGACAGGCTGGAGAAGAAGTTGCGGTAGGCGGTGTCCAGGTCCCGCAGCGCCTGGATCAGCGCGTCCACCGGGGCGTCAGCCAGCCAGGAACGCTCTTCGGTCTTCTTCGCCTCGGTGATGACGCGCTTCTGCAAGGCGGTTGCGGGGATGAACGGCTCGCCTGCGACGTGGGCGGCCCTGCGGGCAGCGAGCGCGTCGTTGAACACGACCCGCGCGGACCCGAACACATTGGCCAGCGAGCCTTTCTGAGTAGGGGTGGGGTACAGCCTGAAGTTGTACCTGAGCTGCACCGCGACCCTCCCGTCCTGTGCTCATTGACTGATAACGGTATACGGCTTGGACCCTTTCGACGGCTGGATCACCCACGCTTTGCATCTCCACCCGCGATCGTCGGCTGTCAAGTCTCTGCCTGGGCATGCGCACGCCCAGCGGAGAACGAGAGGCAACGCCGGGGTCACCAGGGCCGAGTCGACTCTTCGTGAGAGGGTGAGAGCTGCCCGCCGCAGGCCGGGCGGAGTCGGACGAACGAGGAGCAGCAGGGTGTCGCGAGCAACGTCGGCAGCAACGTCGGGACCAGCGTCGGCAGCAGCAGGGACCGGGCTGGAAGCCTTCATCGCCGGGATGCCCAAGGCCGAGCTGCATGTGCACCACGTGGGTTCGGCGTCGCCGGCCGTGGTGGCCGGGCTCGCGGCCCGCTACGAGGGGCAGACCCAGGTGCCGACCGACCCGGCCGCGCTGGCGAAGTACTTCGAGTTCACCGACTTCGCGCACTTCATCCAGGTCTACCTGTCGGTCGTCGACCTGATCCGCGACGCCGCCGACGTGCGGGCGCTGACCTACGGCGTCGCCGCCGACATGGCCCGGCAGAACATCCGCTACGCCGAGCTGACGGTCACTCCGTACAGCTCGGTCCGGCGCGGCATCCCGGGTGAGGCGTTCATGGAGGCCATCGAGGACGCCAGGAAGGCGGCCGAGGCCGAGCTGGGCGTCGGGCTGCGCTGGTGCTTCGACATCCCGGGCGAGGCGGGTCTCGAGTCCGCCGAGATCACCGAGCGGCTGGCGCTGGACCTGCGTCCCGAGGGGCTGGTCAGCTTCGGTCTGGGCGGCCCGGAGATCGGCGTGCCGCGCCCGCAGTTCCAGCCGTACTTCGACCGGGCCCGCGCGGCCGGGCTGCACAGCGTCCCGCACGCCGGCGAGGCGACCGGGCCGCAGACGGTCTGGGACGCGCTGAACCTGCTCGGCGCGGAGCGGATCGGCCACGGCACCTCCTCGACCCAGGACCCGCGGCTGGTCGACTTCCTGGGCGAGCACCGGATCCCGCTGGAGGTCTGCCCGACCTCCAACATCGCCACCCGGGTGGTGCAGCGGATGGAGGAGCACCCGATCAAGCAGATGGTGGACGCCGGACTGTTCGTCACGATCAACAGCGACGACCCGCCGATGTTCGGCACCGACCTCAACCATGAGTACGGCGTCGCCGCCGAGCTGCTCGGGCTGGACGCGGGCGGGGTGGCCGAGCTGGCCCGGCAGGGGGTGCGGGCCTCCTTCCTGGAGGACGCGGGCAAGCAGCGGCTGCTCGGCGAGATCGACCGGTATCTGGCGGGGTGGTCGGCCCAGGCGTAGCCTGCCTGGGCTGACGCTGCGTCAGTTATGGCTTGCTCGAGGGTGGGTGACGGTGCGTCGGATGCTGATCGGGTTCGGCGAACTGATGGTCACCCTCGGCCTGGTGGTGCTGCTGTTCGCGGCGTACGAGCTGTGGTGGACCAACCAGGCGGCGGACGCCAGTGCGCGCTCGACGGTGGCCGCGCTGGAGCGGCAGTGGCAGGCCGAGGCCGAGACGCCGTCGGCCGGCCCGTCCACGAGCGGGGCAGGGGCCGGAACCGGGGCCGGTGCGGCCAGGGCCCCGGCCGTCGCCCCGCCGCTGGCCGTCGGCGGTCCCAGCGGCAGCGGCATCGACCGGATGTCCCGCGACCTCACCGCCTTCGCGGTGCTGCGGATCCCGGCCCTCGGCGTGGTCTTCCCGGTCGCCGAGGGGGTCGGCAAGTACACCGTGCTCAACCACGGCTACATCGGCCACTACCCGGGGACGGCGCTGCCGGGCCAGCCCGGCAACTTCGCGGTGGCCGGGCACCGCAACACCCACGGCGAGCCGTTCCGGCACCTGGACCGGCTGCGGGTCGGCGACACCGTGCTGGTCGAGGTGGCCGGCTGGACCTACCGGTACCGGATCGACTCGATCCTGCCGCAGACCTCGCCGTCCGACGTGGACACCGTGGCGACCGTGCCGCACAGCGCCTTCCACCCGGGCGCGGACTACGGCTACCGCAAGCCGGGCAGCTACCTCACGCTGACCACCTGCACCCCGGACTACACCTCGCTCTACCGGATGATCGCCTGGGGCCACCTGGTCGGGCAGCAGCAGCGCACCGCGCCCTGACCGGACCGCCCCGTGGCCTACCGGACCCGTCTCGTGACCGACCGGCCGGACCGCAGGCAGGCCCACCGGCCGGGTACGGTGGCCGGGTGACCGCCGCACCGCATGCCTTCCGCTCGCCCCGCAGCCCCGGCGCACCCGTCCGCGGCGGCGTCCCCGAGCACGGCCGGATGCCCAAGTACTACGCCGCCAAGGCCCAGCTGGTCGATTTGCTGGAGGAGTTGGGCGAGGGCGGCACCCTGCCGACCGAACGCGAGCTGGCCGAGCGCTACGGCGTGGCCAGGGAGACGCTGCGGCTGGCCCTGCGCGAGCTGCTGCTGGAGGGCAGGCTGCGCCGGCGCGGCCGGGGCACGGTGGTCGCCGGGCCCAAGATCGAGCAGCCGCTGTCGCTGTCCAGCTACACCGAGGGTGTGCGCAGGCACGGACGGCTGCCCGGGCGCAGCCTGATCGGCCTGGAGCGCTTCGCCGCCGAGGCCGAGGTCGCGGAGGAGTTGGACGTCGAACTCGGCGCGCAGGTCTGGCACCTGGAGCGGGTGCTGCTGGCCGACGAGGAGCGGGTCGGCCTGGAGAGCACCTACACCCCGGTGGCCCTGCTGCCCCGGCTGGACCAGGACTTCGACCCCGGCTCCTCCTTCTACGAGTACGCCAGGGAGGCGGCCGGGCTCGCGGCCGGCGGCGGCCTGGAGCGGATCGAGACGGTGCTGGCCACCCCGCGCGAGGCGCTGCTGATCGGCACACCCCCCGCGCTGCCGATGCTGCTGCTGCATCGCCGCAGCTGGGACGGCGCGGGCCGGGCCTTCGAACGCGTGCGCACGCTCTACCGCGGCGACCGCTTCAGCTTCACGGCCGAGCTGGGCGGGCACTGAGAAGCGCGGCGTCCGATGACTAGTTCTATCACGTATTGATAACGGGTCTAGTCCAAACGTGCGGACTTGTTCATGCTGGAGTCACCGGCAGAGCCCCCGCAGATCATCCAGAGGATCGAAGGTCGGACCCGTGAGAGTCATCGTCGTAGGAGCAGGAGCGCTCGGGACCATGCATGCCTGGCATGCCGTCCAGCGCGGTCATCAGGTGGTCCACCTGGAGCGGGAGGAGCAGGCGCGCGGCGCCTCGGTCCGCAACTTCGGGCTGGTCTGGGTCGGCGGTCGGGCCGAGGGCCCGGATCTGGACACCGCGCTGAGGGCGCGTCAGCTGTGGGAGGGGATCGCCGAGCAGGTCCCCGAGGTGGGCTTCCGGGCCAGCGGCTCGCTGACCGTGCTGCGCACGGACGCCGAGCATGCCGTCGCCGCCGAAGTCGCCGCCCGGCCCGACGCGGGCGTCCGCGGCTGGGAGCTGTTGGACGAGACGGAGACCAGGAAGGCCAACCCGGCCCTGCGCGGCGGCCTGCTCGGCGCCCTGTGGAGCCCGCACGACGGCCAGGTCGAGCCGCGGGTCACCCAGCGGGCGCTGCAGGCCCATCTGCGCACCACCGGCCGCTACACCTTCCTCGGTGGACGCGAGGTCCGCGAGGTGGTCGGCGAGCACGCGGTCCGGGACGACCGCGGCGAGCTGCACAGCGGCGACGCCGTGGTGCTCTGCACCGGGGCCGCGTTGGGCGGACTGGTCCGCGAGCTGGCCCCTGAGCTGCCGGTGCGCCGGGTCCGGCTGCAGATGATGCAGACCGAGCCGCTGGGGGAGCAGCTGACCACCTCCGTCGCCGACGGCGACAGCTTCCGCTACTACCCCGCGTACGCCGGGGGTGCGCTGGACGCGCTGAACGCCGCCCAGCCGCAGCACACCACCGCCGCCGAGCACCGGATGCAGCTGCTGATGGTGCAGCGCGCGGACGGCACGCTCACCATCGGCGACACCCATGAGTACGACCAGCCCTTCGGGTTCGACGTGGTCGAGGAGCCCTACGCCTACCTGGCGCAGCTCGCCGAGGAGCTGCTGGGCCGCCCGCTGCCGCCGATCCGCCGCCGCTGGGCCGGCGTGTACGCGCAGTGCCTGGACCCGACCCGGGTGGTGCACCGGGAGCGGGTGCGGGCCGGGGTGTGGCTGGTGACCGGCCCCGGCGGCCGGGGAATGACCTGCTCGCCGGCCATCGGCGAGGCGACCGCGAACGAGTTGGAGTGGTGACGGTGACCGGCGGAACAAGCAAGGCGAAGGACATCAGGCTGGTGGTGCTGGACATGGCCGGCACCACGGTCGCCGACGACGGCCTGGTCGAGCGGGCGTTCGACGTCGCGGCGGCGGAGCTGGGCGTGGTGGCCGGCAGCCCGGCGCACCAGGAGATGCTGGCGTATGTCAGGACCACCATGGGCGAGAGCAAGATCTCGGTGTTCCGGCACCTGGTCCCCACCGAGGAGGAGGCCCAGCGCGGCAACCGCGCCTTCGAGACCGCGTACGCCGCCCTGGTCGGGGCCGGTCACTGCGCTCCGCTGCCGGGCGCCGAGGACGCCATCCGGGAGCTGCGGAAGGCAGGTCTGACGGTGGTGCTGACCACCGGCTTCTCCGGCCCCACCCAGCAGCTGATCATCGAGGCGCTGGGCTGGCAGCGGCTGGCCGACCTGGCGCTCTGCCCCGCCGACGCGGGCGGCCGCGGCCGTCCGTACCCGGACCTGGCGCTGGCGGCGCTGCTGCGCACGGCGGCGGCGGACGACGTACGGGAGCTGGCGGTGGTCGGCGACACCGGCTACGACATGCGCTGCGGCGTCTCGGCCGGGGCCGGGGTGGTGGCCGGGGTGCTCACCGGCGCGCACGACGCCGAGCGGCTGCGGGCGGACGGCGCGACCCAGGTGCTGGGCTCGGTGGCGGAGCTCCCGGCGCTGCTGCTGTCCCGGTAGGCGGAACGCCGCACGCCTGTACGGGGCGGTCCGACTACCCTGGTGATCGTCGGGGCAGCCGAATCCTTACGAACCTGGAGATGACGGACGTGGCGGAACGCAAGCCGGTCGAGTCCTGGCTGACTGACATGGACGGGGTCCTGGTCCACGAGGGGACGATCATCCCCGGCGCCGACGAGTTCATCACCCGTCTGCGGGAGTCCGGCAAGCCCTTCCTGGTGCTGACCAACAACTCCATCTACACCCCGCGCGACCTGCACGCCCGACTGGCCGGCATCGGCCTGGACGTGCCGGAGGAGTCCATCTGGACCTCGGCGCTGGCCACCGCGAAGTTCCTGGACGGGCAGCGCCCGGGCGGCACGGCCTATGTGATCGGCGAGGCCGGTCTGACCACCGCGCTGCACCAGATCGGCTATGTGCTGACCGACACCCGCCCCGACTACGTGGTGCTCGGCGAGACCCGCACCTACAGCTTCGAGGCGCTGACCAAGGCGATCCGGCTGATCAACGCGGGGGCCAGGTTCATCTGCACCAACCCCGACGAGACCGGCCCGTCCACCGAGGGCGTGCTTCCGGCGACCGGTTCGGTGGCCGCGCTGATCACCAAGGCGACCGGGGTCGAGCCCTACTTCGTCGGCAAGCCCAACCCGCTGATGATGCGTGAGGCGCTGAACACGCTGAACGCCCACTCGGAGTCCACGGTGATGATCGGCGACCGGATGGACACTGACATCAAGTCCGGCATGGAAGCCGGCCTGCGGACCATCCTGGTGCTCTCCGGCCTCACCCAGCAGAGCGAGGTCGAGCGCTTCCCGTACCGGCCCTCCCGCGTGGTGAAGTCGGTCGCCGACCTGATCGACGAGATCTGACCCGGGGTCACCCCGGCTGCGCTCCACAGCCCTGTTCTTCCGCCCCGGTGGCGGAGGGATGGGGCCGTTCGCGTGGTATTGGTCCGTCGGATGGCGCATGTCGCTACGCACGGTGAAGGGATTTCATCATATTTTGATCTGGTATGGGTGAATTGCTGAGGCGTCAGTTCGGCTGCCCTGGAGTGAGAGGAACTCTCTGATGGCCAAGCTTCGTGCGGCCCTCACCGTCGGTGCAGCCGGATCCGTGCTGGCCCTGCTGGTGCTGACCCCGGCGGTGACCGCGACCGCGGCCGCGCGTCCGGTGGCGCCCGGCGGGGGAGCCGCGGCGCTGGTGACCACCGATGTGGCCGCGCCGGCCGCTGCCGCCGCCGCCCGTTCGGCGGCCAAGGCCGCCGCGACCGGTCTTGCCGCGCTCAGCGTCGACCCCGGCACCAGCCGCCCCGGCGGCATCGTCGACCTGCGCACCTTCGCCGACTGCGGCGGCACCCAGGCCGGGACGGTCGCCTCGTCCGGGTTCGTCGCCCCGGTGAGCCTGGCGCTGGCCGCCGATGGCGGCCTCTACGCGCAGGCCCAGGTGGCCAGGACCACCGTGCCGGGGACGTACCAGGTGCGGGAGCTGTGCGCGGGCAAGGCGGTCGCGGTCGGCAGTCTGACCGTGGTCGATCCGGTCGCGCCGGACACCGGCGGCGGTTGGGGGGCGACCCGGGCCGGCGTCGACGTGCTCGGTGGAACCACCGGCGAGGGCGCGCTGGTGCTGACCGGGGCGGCCCTGCTGGGCGGTCTGGTGCTGCTGGCCGGCCGGCTCCGCGGGTCGGTCGCGGCGGCGGCGGGGTCCGGGTCGGCGGCGGGGCCAGGCTCGGCTACCGGGTCAGGCTCGGCCGCGGGGTCGGGATCGGCGCGGAGGGCCGGCCGTGGCTGACCGGTTCGGGCCCCGGCTGCGACGGTCGCTGGGGGTGCTGTCCGGCGCGCTGCTCGCGGTGTCGCTCGGCGGCGCGGTGCTGGGAGTGGCTCCTGGCAGCGGCGGGCCGGGGGCCGGGCCCGGGGGCGGGCCGGCGATGCGCCCGGCCGCGGCCGCGGCGGCTGCCGCCGACCGTTCGGCCTCGGACGCGGTCCACCCGGGTGCGGCGGCGACCAGAGCGGCTTCGGCGAAGGCGACCCCCGCCCAGGCCACCCCCGCCCAGGCCACCCCCGCCACGGCGAGCACCGCCGCCACGGCGGCCACCGCCGGACGTCCGGCCACGCACGCCGCGCTGGGCCGGTCCACGCCGATCACCCTGGCGCTGCCCTCGATCGGGCTCACCGCGCCGCTGATCGGCCTGGGCATGGACAGCAAGGGGCAGTCCGAACTGCCGCCGTTCTCGCAGCCCGACACGGCCGGCTGGGTCCGCGACTCGGCCACCCCCGGCGCGGCCGGCACCGCCGTGCTGCTCGGCCATGTGGACACCAGGACCGGGCCCGCCGTCTTCTGGAACCTCTCGGCGATCAAGCCGGGGGCGCAGGTCGGGGTCACCCGGGTGGACGGCAGCACCGCGCTGTTCACCGTGGACGCGGTGCGGGCCTTCGCCAAGGCGGCCTTCCCGACCGCTCAGCTCTACGCCCCGGCCCGGGACGCCCAGCTGCGGATCATCACCTGCGGCGGGGTCTTCGACCGCAAACGGGGCCAGTACGACGGCAATGTGGTGCTGTTCGCGCACCTCAGCGGGGTGCGTCCGGCGACATCGGCGGCGGCGGGAGCGGGGACGTCCTGAGGTTTGCGCCCGCCGCTTTCTGCGTACTATGTACGCGACTCCCCTGACCGGGGACGGAACCGAAACGGAACGGGTACGAGGAGGCGGTCGGTGGCAGCGCTGCAGGAGCCCGGCCCTTCGTCCGCGGCCGGCGGGGACGCCGCGCGCGCCCCGGTCTGGTCCCGTCCGCGCAGCGGCGGGCGCGGACCGCAGCCCTCGCTCAGCGTCGACGCCATCGTCTCCGCCGCGGTGGCGCTGGCGGACGCGGACGGCGTGGACGCGGTGTCCATGCGCCGGATCGCGTCCGAGCTGGGCGTGGGGACCATGTCGCTGTACCGCTATGTCGAGACCAAGGACGACCTGCTCGACCTGATGACCGACCAGGTGATGGGCGAGGACGGGATCGGCGCCGTGGACACCGGGGAGTGGCGCACCGACCTGCGTGAACTCGCGGTGCGCTACCGGACGCTGATGCTGCGTCACCCCTGGGTGCTGCCGATCGGGGCGAGCCGGCCGCCGATGGGACCCAACTCGATGCGCAGGAGCGAGCGGCTGTTCGCCGTGCTGGACGGGCTCGGCCTCGACATCGACGAGATCGTCGGCCTGACCGGCACCGTGGTCGCCTTCGTCCGCGGGGTGGTGCTCAGCGAGACCGCCGAGGCCGAGCTGATCCGCCGCACCGGGCAGACCAGGGACGAGTACCGCCGCAGCGTCGGCCCGTATCTGGTGGCGGCGCTGGCGGCGGGGGAGTACCCGCTGCTGGCCCGCTTCGTCCATGACGCGGACGACCATCCGGACCCCGACCAGGCGTTCCGCAGCAGCCTCGAACACGTACTGGACGGCGTCGAGGTCGGCCTCAAGCGGCTGCAGGGGAAGCTGGCTGAGTGATTGTCGGTGCGGCCCGCTACGGTTTCGCTCGTAGGCATTGCACCTCTGGAAGGGTCCTCACCATGTCGTCACCCGCGCCCGTCGACGAGTTCGTCCTGCCCTCCTCCTGGCAGGGGGTCCTCGCCGCGGAGACGGCCAAGCCGTACTTCCAGCAGCTCAGCGGGTTCGTCGCCGAGCAGCGCGCCGAGCACCAGGTCTTCCCGCCGGTCGGCGAGGTGTTCTCGGCGCTGGAGTCCACCCCCTACGACCGGGTCAAGGTGCTGCTGCTGGGCCAGGACCCGTACCACGACGACAACCAGGCCCATGGGATGTGCTTCTCGGTGAAGCGCGGGGTCCGCGTCCCGCCGTCGCTGCGCAACGTCTACAAGGAGTTGGACGCCGACCTGGGCATCCCGGCCCCCGCCCACGGCAACCTGCAGGCCTGGGCCGACCAGGGCGTGCTGCTGCTCAACGCGGTGCTGACGGTGCGGGCGCACGAGGCCAACTCCCACAAGGGCAAGGGCTGGGAGCAGTTCACCGACGCGGTGATCCGCGCGGTCAACGACCGGGCCGAGCCCGCGGTGTTCGTGCTCTGGGGCAACTACGCCAAGAAGAAGCTGCCGCTCATCGACACCACCCGCCATGTGGTGGTGCAGGGCGCGCATCCGTCCCCGCTCTCGGCCAAGCTGTTCCTCGGCAGCCGCCCGTTCTCGCAGATCGACAAGGGCCTCGCCGACCTCGGCCTGTCGCCGATCGACTGGCGCCTGCCGGAGTAGCTCAGCCGGCTCGGGCGTGGGCGGGCGGGGTCTCGGTCAGCTGACCGAGACCGGCTCGACGGCGGTCTCCCGGGCCAGTCGGCGCTGCCGCTGCACCACCCGGGCGATCACCGCGCTGATCCCGGTGGCGGCCAGGCAGGACACCGCGAAGCTCAGCCAGGTGGTGTCGAAGGTGTGCTCGTTGAGGAAGCCGAGGCCGACGATATAGGTCGCCCATATCGCCGAGGACACCGCCGACCAGCGCAGGAAGCGGCGCGGCGGCCGCTTGGTGGTGCCGACGGCGAGGTCCAGGACGGTGCGTCCGCCGGGGACGAACCGGGCCGCGACGATGGTGCGGGCCCGCTTGGTCTCCAGCGCCGACAGCAGGTGCGAGGCCGCGGTGGCCGCGCCGGGCTTGGCCTCCAGCCGCCGCTGGGCCCAGGACGCGCCGCGCCGGGCGAACCTGAGCAGCAGCAGATCCCCCGAGAACGAGGCGATGGCCACGCCGAGCCCGAGCAGGAAGGGGGAGGTGTGGGTCTCCGGCAGGTGCAGGGTGGCCGCGATCACCAGCGTCCCGCTCGGCACCAGGGGAACGAAGGCGTCGGAGAGCACCGCGAGCAGTGCTGCGATGAAGAACCATGAGGACGCGAACAGGGCCAGCGCCTCGCTCATGCGGACTCCTCATGGTGTTGTCGCGTACCTGGCGACGAAGGAATGACAGAAAGGTTTGCCTCTCGTCGGAGGACAACGCTAACCGGTGCCATGATCACACCCGAAACCGGGCCCGAGTGAGCGATGTAACACGACTCTTACCCGAAGCCGGAATGACCTTCATCTTGGTCACCCCTGGTGGTTTTCCGTTCACCCTCCGTCCCATAAGCGGACATGGAGCCGTGGTGATGGGGACCTATGTTCGGTGGGGTGACCACGATCACCGCCCCGGGGCCGTTCCCCCGAACTGATGAAGCGGGGCCGTCCGACCCCACCGCGGCCGGACATTTCGGACGCCTTGGCCGCCGCGGTCGCCGCCGCTCGCCCGTCCTGCGGCTGCGGCTCCAGGCCGTGGCCGCGCTGCTGATCATCACCGCGCTGCTGGCCGCCGCGCTCAGCGCCTTCGCCACCGCGCGGGCCGATCTGCGCCAACTCGCCGTCGTCTCCGAGCCCCGCGCCGCCGCTGCCGCCGACCTGCACCAGGCGCTCGCGGACCTCGACGCCCAGCATGCCGACGCCCTGGTGGTCGGCTACTCGGCTTCCAGCGGATCGGGCGCGTCGGGTGGATCGGACGGGTCCGCCCCGGTGCTGGTCGACGACGGTGTGCTGGCCGCCCTCACCGCCCAGGCGGACCGCCGCCGGCTGGCCGGCGATCTGACCCTGCTGGCAGGGTCGGCGGCGTCGGACGCCGATGTCCGGGCCTTCCTGGACGGCCTCAGCACCTATGACGCGCTCTCCGGCACCGAGGAGTTCTCCGCGACCAGCCAGCAGGACCCGGTGGCCGGCCGGCCGCCGGCTCTCGCGCTGGACTACTACGGCCAGGCCGAGGGCCTGCTGCAGCAGTCGCTGCTGCCCCGGATCCAGGCCCTGCTGACGGCGGCGGACCATCAGGTCGCCATGGACAGGGAGGCCGCCGTGGCCGACGGGCGGCGCGGGGCGCTGCTGCTGGCCGGGCTGGGAGCGCTGGCGCTGGCGCTGCTGGTCCGGTGGCAGTTCGACCTGGCCCGGCGGCACCGGCGGCTGCTCAATCCGGCGCTGCTGGCGGCGACGGCCGCCGTGCTGGCCGTCGCGCTGGCCGGTGCGCTGGCGCTGCTGAGCGCCGCCACGGAGGTGGACAGCGCCGTCCGCCAGGGCTACACCCCCTTCGCGGTGGTCGCCCAGGCGCGGGTCGCGGCGGCGGACGCCGAGGCGGCGCAGAGCCACTGGCTGGTGGACGACGCCTACCGCCCGTCCCTGCAGACCCGGTTCGACCAGCTGGCGACGCAACTGCGCGGGCTCACGGCGGGTCAGGCCGGCTCGCCGGGGGTGGCCCGGACCCAGCAGGAGTACCTGGCCGCGGACGCCCGGCTGCGCGCGCTGGCCGGGGCCGGCCGGCTGGACCAGGCGTCGATCCAGCTGACCGGGGTGACGCGGGGTCAGGTCGCTTTCGCCGCCTATGACTTCAGCGGGCAGCTGGACCAGCTGTCGGTGTCCGCCGCGGCCCGGTTCGCGGCCGGCGCCGCGGCGGCCGACAGCGATCTGTTGGGCTGGACGGCGATCGCCCCGGCGCTGCTCGGCGCGGCGTTGCTGCTGGTCCTGGCGGGGGTGAGGCCGAGGCTCGCGGAATTCTCCTGAAGCCCCGTCGACCCTGCCGTTCGGATGGCCGTTGACCCCGCCGCTGTATTGCGTATAGCTTACGCAGTAGTGCGTAAGGCATACGCAGAAGATGCATGCGACAGGGGAGCACAGGAACATGGACGAGGTCACCAGAACCACCGCCACCGCCCTGGCAGGACGCAGGGAATGGACCGCCTTCGCGGTCCTGGCACTACCGCTGCTGCTGGTCTCCATGGACGTCTCGGTGCTCTACTTCGCCGTCCCGTTCATCGGCTCCGCGCTCCACCCCAGCAGCACCCAGCAGCTGTGGATCCTGGACATGTACGGCTTCGTCCTGGCGGGGCTGCTGATCACCATGGGCGCCCTGGGCGACCGCATCGGCCGCCGCAAGCTGCTGCTGATCGGCGCCGTGGCCTTCGGCGGGGCGTCCGTGCTCGCCGCCTACGCCATCAGCGCGGCGATGCTGATCGGAGCCCGCGCCCTGCTGGGCATCGGCGGCGCGACCCTGATGCCGAGCACCCTCGGCCTGATCCGCACCATGTTCAAGGACGAGACCCAGCGGACCAGGGCGGTCACCGCCTGGACCGGGATGATGGCCGGCGGCATCGCCCTCGGCCCGGTCCTCAGCGGGGTGCTGCTGGAGCACTTCTGGTGGGGCTCGATCTTCCTGATCAATCTGCCGGCCATGGCGCTGCTGCTGGTCCTCGGCCCGATCCTGCTCCCCGAGGCCCGCGCGGACGCCACTGCCGGCGCTGTCGCCGGTGCCACGAGGGAGCCGTTCGACGTGGTCAGCTCGCTGCTGTCGCTCGCCGCGATCCTGCCGGTGATCTACGGCATCAAGGAACTCGCCAACAACGGCTTCTCCCCGCTGCGGCTCGGCGCCCTACTGCTCGGCCTCGCTGTCGGCGCGGTCTTCGTCCGCCGCCAGTACGCCCACCCCGGCGCGCTGCTGGACCCGGCGCTGTTCCGCGGCCGCGCCTTCGGCAGCACGCTGCTGATGAACGTGCTCACCATGGCCGCGGTGGTCGGCATCGCGGTCTTCACCACCCAGTACCTGCAGTCGGTGCTCGGCCTCAGCCCGCTGGCCGGCGCGCTGTGGTGCCTGCTGCCCTCGATCGCGGTCGGCGGCTGCGCCCCGCTGGCGGCAGGCCTGGCCCGGTCGCTGAACAAGGCGTACGTCCTCGCGATCGGCTTCGTCCTGGCGGCGGTCGGACTGGCGGTGATGACGCAGGCCCAGGTCCACTCCGGGTTGTGGCTGATCCTGGTCGGCGCCTGCCTGGCGGCCGGCGGTGAGGTGATGGTGATGTCGCTGGTCTCGGTGATGGTGCTCGGGGCGGCCCCCGAGGACCGGGCCGGATCGGCCGCCGCGGTGATGGAGTCCTCGTCCGAGTTCGGCGGGGCGCTGGGGATGGCGGTGCTGGGCACGGTCGGCGCCGCGGTCTACCGGGGCGACGCGCTGCGGCTGCTCCCGGCCGGGCTGCCCGCGGGGACGCGCGACGCGGCGCAGCAGACCCTGGGCGGTGCGCAGGCCGTCGCCGCGGGCCTCCCCGGCGGGGTCCACGGCGCGCAGGGCGCCCAGGTGCTCGCCGCCGCCCGGGAGGCCTTCGTCCACGCGATGCACGCGGCGACCACCGGCGGCGCGGCGCTGATGCTGCTCTCCGCGGTGCTGGCGGTGGTCCTGCTGCGGGGCGCACCCGGCAGCGCGCCGGGGGCGGCCGTCGCCGCTGCCTCTGCCGATGCTGACGCCGAGGACGCCGAGGACGCCGAGGACCGGCCGGCCCCGGTGGCCGTGGCCTGACCGGGGCCGGGGCCTGGCCGGCTGACCGGGGCTACCTCTTCTTTTTCGGTGCCCGGGCCGCCGCGTCCGCGGTCGAGCGCTGCAGCAGGTAGTTCACCACCGGGACGGTGCCGGGCACGCCGCCGGGCGCGAGGAAGGGCGAGGTGCGGTAGGTGCCGCCGACCACCACGCTGGGCATCTCATGGACGTCGTAGCGCTCCCGCAGGGCCGGGGCGTCCTGGGTCTCCTGCTGCACCTGCGGGGAGTTCCAGGCGTCCTCCAGCTGCTGCGGGTCGACCCCCTCCTGCTCGGCCCAGTCGTCCCGGGTGTCGGCCTGGGTGAGGTCCTGGTGCTCGTCGCGGACGGCGTGGAAGACGTCCTGCTCCAGCCTGTCGGCCAGGCCGAGCCTGTCGAGGGTGTAGTAGAGCCGCGCGTACGCCATCTCCTGCGGCTGGTCCGACCAGGCGGCCGGGATGTGACGGATGGTCACCGGCGGGTTCTGCTGGGCGGCCCAGTCCCGCAGCGGCTGGGCCAGCAGGTAGGAGTGCGCGCAGTTGTACCAGAACACCTCGACCACCTCGCGTGGTGCGGCGGCCACCGGGTGGGCGATCCGCACGTACTGGACGCCCGCCTGGGGCGTCGTGGCGGCGGAGCCGATCGGGGCCTGGAGGCCGACGAGCGAGGCGGCGAGGCCGAGCGCGGCGAAGGCGCGGACCAGGCTCTTGGATGCGTTCGCGGACATGGTCGTCGTCATGGGCCCACCATGGCCAAGGAGCGGGCGGAGCCGGGTCAGGCGCGGCCGTGACCGATCGGATTTCGCTCGTACGGGTAGCAGGCAAAGGGGCCTGACCAGCGCTTTCGCGCGAGTGCAGGCCCCTTGGGCGTGGTGAGTGGGGGAAGGCTCAGCCGGTGGGGGTGGTGCTGGCCGGGGCCTGCGGCGGCACGTGGATCGCGGTGGTGAACCAGTCGAAGTACATGCCGGCCGAGACCAGCAGGCCGACGAAGCCCAGCACGATCGCGGCGATGGCCACGGCCTTGATCCAGTTCGGAGTGATCCGGACCGAGAGGAACTGGGCGGCGAACAGCACGGCGGCGCCGACCAGGACGGCGACGGCGGCGAAGATGCCGTTGTGCCAGGCCATGGTGTGCCACGGGCCGGTGTAGCCCTCGGCGAGCTGGGTCGCGGTGGTCTTGCCGGTCGCGTTCAGGCTCGCGTTGAACTGGGTCTGGGTGAGGATGATCGTGCTGAACCAGGTCCCGGAGATCGAGACCAGGCCGAGGGCCGCGGCGCTGATGGCCGCCGCGCCGCCGAGGATCCCCTTCGACAGGCCGCCGGAGGTGATGTCCTCCAGCTCCTTGTCGGTCAGGTCCTCGGGGTCCTTGTCCTCGGGGCTGAGCAGGTCATGGGGACGCGGGGTCCACACCTTGGGGGCGGCGGCCGCGTCGTCGGAAGCCAAGGGATCCTTGGTCAGAACTGTAGTGGCCGGCGATTCGACGGGGGCTGTCTCGCCGTCGGTGGACTCGGTCGGCTCGATGGGCTCGGTGGGGCTGGAGGTGGGCATGCGCAGACCATAGTGGTGGTTAGTGAAAAACGTATGAACCATCCAAGAATTGGGTTCGAGCGCTGATCCGCTGGTCGGAGGCACCTCCGCAGGTCGCCGGGCATCTGGTCCTGTCGGGCTCTGCCAGCTATTCGCGTCAGGTCTTGTACGGAATCGACCCCCACAGCGAACGGGTGTGCCTCGTAGGGTCGAAGTGTGGGTTGGTCCGCCCTCTCAGGATCGGACCGGTCCGGACAGACTTGGAGTTCCAGAGATGGTGGTTCTGCGATGAGCGATCTGCGTGAGGCTGCTGCGGCCACGGCTGGCGCGCCGGCCGCGGCCCCGGTGACCCCCGTGGTCCCGGCGGTCGGCGGCGGCGACAGCCGGGGTCGGGTTGCCGAGTTGCGGGCCATCCGGGCCCAGGCTCATGCGGGTCCCAGCGAGCGGGCGACCGAGGCGCAGCGGGCCAAGGGGAAGCTGACGGCGCGCGAGCGGATCGCGCTGCTGCTGGACGACGGCTCGTTCAACGAGGTCGAGCCGCTGCGCCGGCACCGGGCGACCGGCTTCGGGCTGGAGAACAACAAGCCCTACTCGGACGGTGTGATCACCGGCTGGGGCACGGTGCACGGCCGGGTGGTCTTCCTCTACGCGCACGACTTCCGGATCTTCGGCGGGGCGCTGGGCGAGGCCCACGCGCAGAAGATCCACAAGATCATGGACATGGCGATCCAGGCCGGCGCGCCGCTGGTCTCGCTCAACGACGGTGCGGGTGCCCGGATCCAGGAGGGTGTCACCGCACTGGCCGGCTACGGCGGGATCTTCCAGCGCAACACCCGCGCCTCCGGGGTGATCCCGCAGATCAGCGTGATGCTCGGCCCGTGCGCGGGCGGCGCGGCGTACTCGCCGGCGCTGACCGACTTCATCTTCATGGTCCGTGAGACCTCGCAGATGTTCATCACCGGGCCGGACGTGGTCCAGGCCGTGACCGGCGAGAAGATCTCGCAGAACGGCCTCGGCGGCGCCGATGTGCACTCCGAGGTCTCCGGCGTCTCGCACTTCGCCTACGACGACGAGCGCAGCTGCCTGGAGGAGGTCCGCTTCCTGCTCTCGCTGCTGCCGCAGAACAACCGGGAGACCCCGCCGGTCGAGCCCACCGAGGACCCGGCCGACCGCCGCTGCGAGGCGCTGCTGGACCTGGTCCCGGCCGACGGCAACCGCCCGTACGACATGCGCAAGGTGATCGAGGTCCTGGCCGACGACGGCCAGTTCATGGAGATCCACGAGCGCTGGGCGACCAACATCATCGTCGCGCTGACCCGGATGGACGGCCAGGTCGTCGGCATCGTGGCGAACCAGCCGCAGTCGCTGGCCGGGGTCCTGGACATCCACGCCTCGGAGAAGGCCGCGCGCTTCGTGCAGATGTGCGACGCCTTCAACATCCCGCTGGTCACCCTGCTCGACGTCCCCGGCTTCCTGCCCGGCGTCGACCAGGAGCACGGCGGCATCATCCGCCACGGCGCCAAGCTGCTCTACGCCTACTGCAACGCCACTGTGCCGCGGATCTCGCTGGTGCTGCGCAAGGCCTACGGCGGCGCGTACATCGTGATGGACTCCCGCAGCGTCGGCGCGGACCTGGCCTACGCCTGGCCGACCAACGAGATCGCGGTCATGGGCGCCGAGGGCGCGGCCAACGTCATCTTCCGCCGCCAGATCGCCGCGGCGGACGACCCCGAGGCCATGCGGGCGCAGATGGTGAAGCAGTACAAGGACGAGCTGATGCACCCCTACTACGCGGCCGAACGCGGACTGGTCGACGACGTGATCGACCCCGCCGAGACCCGGCACACCCTGATCCGCGCCCTGCACATGCTCCGCAGCAAGCATGCCGACCTGCCGCAGCGCAAGCACGGCAACCCGCCCCAGTAACCGGAGGCACCCCTCATGACCACTGTCATCGACCCCATCGCTGCCACTGCTCCGGACACCCTGGTCCGGGTCGTCAAGGGCACCCTCGCCGACGAGGAGCTCGCCGCGCTGACCGCGGTGCTGCTGGCCCGTGCCGCGATCCAGCCGGCCAAGGGCAAGGGCGGCGACGCCAAGGCGCAGGCTCGCTGGCAGCGCCCCGAGCGCCGTCCGGACTACCGCTCGCCGGTGAGCTGGCACAGCTGAGGCTGACGTTTCGGCCTGTCGTTCAGGCCAGCGGCTGTGGGCGGGTACCCCTTCTCGGGGTGCCCGCCCACAGCCTTGTTCAGGTGCTGCTCAGTCCGTTGTCAGCAGGGGCCGTTGTCGGTCCAGACGCCGGCCGGGCCGCCCGGGACGTCGTTCAGGGTCCACCACTTGGCGGTCCACTTGTGGCCGTTGTAGCTGGCCGTCATCCCACCGGTGTAGGTGGTGCCGGCACTCCACGGAGCGATGGACGCGCAGCTGCCGCCGCCGGTCGGGGTGGGGGTCGGCGTGGGGGTGCCGGTGGTGGGCGGGGTGGTCGTCGGCGGGGTGGTGGGCGGGGTCGCGCCGGCGAACTTCACGCTGTACTTGGTGAAGTCCCACGCGCCCTGCGCCACGCTGCTGCAGACCCCGGAGGTCTGGCCGTTGTTGTCGGCCGGCGTGCACTGCCGGTCGCGGTTCACCGACCAGTTGGTGTAGCGGGCCAGACCGTGGCTGGTGGCGAAGTCCAGTACCGACTGGAAGTCGGCCTGGTAGAAGTACTCGCCGCTGTCGCTGCGGCCGTTCATCATCGAGATGCCCTCATGGGCGTACGCGGTCGCCGAGCTCCAGCCGAAGGTGCTCATCAGCAGGGAGTTGAACGACTGCAGCGCCGAGATCTGCGAGGCCGCGCCGTTGAAGCCGCCGTCGAAGGGCATGATCGAGAAGTTGTTGGGGGTGAAGCCGTCGGTCTTCGCCTGGAGCAGCATCTGCGAGCCGAACCAGCCGGTGCCGGCCGCGGTGCCCGGGGTGGTCACCGAGACGTACAGGCCCGCGTTGTTCTGCTGCAGGATCTGCGCCGCGCCGATCTCGTTGGCGACCGCCTGGGTGTTCTCGTACTCCGGCTCCTCCAGGTCGAAGTCGATGGCGTGCAGCCCGTACTTGGTGATGACCTGCTGGTACGCGGCGGCGGTCGCGGCCGGGGTGCCGCAGGTCTGGCCGAGCTTGGTGCCGCCGTAGCCGCCGATGGAGATGGAGACGTCGCCGCCGGCCGCGCGGATGGAGCTGATGGTCGCGGCCACGGCGGTGTCGGAGGAGACCGGGGCGGTGCCGCCCCAGGTCGGTGTACAGCCGCCGCCGTTGGGGGCGAGCACGAAGGCGAGCTGGAACGCCTTGAGGCCGGTCGCGTTCATCACGTCGACGGGGTTCGGCGGGTTGTTGTCCAGCGGCATCAGATACGGGGCCGCGGCATACCAGTTGCTGCTGAGGGCGGCCGAGGCGGTGACGGAAGCCTGCGCGCTGCCGCCGCCCGCGGTGATCAGGGCGGTGGCCGCGAGTGCGGCCGCGCCGAGCGCGGCGAACGCGCGTGTGGGGGTTGTACGGAACACCGGTGCTCCTCGAGGGGGAGAGGAAGAAAGGTCTGTACCGGTGCTCACCCTGAGGGAGGTGACGGCAGCACGTCAATAGGATGGACTAGACCTAGGACTAGACCAATTTCTCTTGACGCTCCCCTGGGACTCCCTTAACCCGCCAGCACCACCGCGATGGTTGTGCCCCGCTGGAATTCGCCGCTGCCGAGGTTGGCGAAGATGCCGAACAGGGCCTTGGCCTCGTATCCGGGATCGAGTCCGATGCCGTGCGCGGACTTGAACTCTGCGACGAAATCCAGGAGTTCGGGTGTGGTGCGGCCGTAGCCGCCGAAGCAGTGGTCGGCGTCGATGTGCCAGTTCGGCGTGCGCCGACCGAAAGCCTCCACTTGCAGAGCCTCGGTCTCGGCGTCCAGCGGCGCGTGCTTCAACGCCGCGAAGCCGATCGCGCGCTGGGTGGGGGCGAGCCCGGCGGCCAGCCCGGCCAGGGTGCCGCCGGTGCCGACCGAGACCGCGACCAGCTCGGCTCCTGATGTCGCCAACTCCCTTCCCAGGGGCACGCATCCGCGCACTCCGGCGGCGTTGCTGCCGCCCTCCGGGAGGACCAGCGCCGGGCCGTGGCGGCGGTGCAGCTCGGCCAGCACCTCGGCGGACATCCGCCGCCGCCAGGTGCCGCGGTCGATGAAGTCGAACTCCATGCCCCAGTCGGCAGCCTGGGCCAGCGAGGGGTTGAGGGGGCGGCCCCGCAGTTCGTCGCCGCGTACCACGCCGATGGTGCGCAGGCCGGCTGCCTGGCCGGCGGCGGCGGTGGCGCGGAGGTGGTTGGAGTAGGCACCGCCGAAGGTGAGCAGGGCGGTGTGTCCGGCGGCGTGGGCCTCGGCCAGGTTGGGCAGCAGCTTGCGCCACTTGTTGCCGGGGACGGTGGGGTGCAGCAGGTCGTCCCGCTTCAGCAGCATTCCGACCCCGGCGGCAGTGAGCCGACGGTCCGTCAATTCCTGGAGCGGGGACGTGGGTTGCTGGGTTTGGCTCGGCAGGCTCGGTCGGCTCACGTGGTGAGGCCGTATGCCTGCGCGATCAGCTCGTAGGAGCGGTGCCTGGCCTCGTGGCCGTGGATATTGCTGGTGATCATCAGCTCGTCGGCGCCGGTCCGCTTCCGCAGCTCCAGCAGGCCCTCGCGGACCTCGTCCTGGTCGCCCAGCACCACGTTCGACAGCCAGGCGTCGACGAACTCGCGCTCCTGCGGGGTGTACGGGTGCGCCTCCGCCTCCTCGGCGCTCGGCACCAGCCCGGGCTGCCCGCGGCGCAGCCGCAGCATCGCCAGCGCGCCCGACCCGGCCAGCCGCCGCGCCTGGAGGCTGCTGTCGGCGGCCACCGCGCCCACGCCGATCAGCGTGTAGGGCTCGGCCAGCACCTCGGAGGGGCGGAAGGACTGGCGGTAGAGGTCCAGCGCGGGGACGGTGTTGCCGGCGCTGAAGTGGTGCGCGAAGGCGAACGGCAGGCCCAGCCGCCCGGCCAGCTGCGCGCTGAAGCCGGAGGAGCCCAGCAGCCAGATCGGCGGACGGCCCCCGCCCGGCGCGCTCGCCTCACCCGGTACCGCGCGCAGCCGCTGGTACGGGTGGCCGGCCGGGAAGTCGGCGTCCAGGAACCGGGTCAGCTCGCTGAGCTGCTGCGGGAACTCCTCGGCGGTCTCGTCCAGTACCCCGCGCCGCAGCGCCCGGGCGGTGGCCGGGTCGGTGCCGGGGGCGCGGCCGAGACCGAGGTCGATCCGGCCGGGGTTCAGCGCGTACAGGGTGCCGAACTGCTCGGCGATCACCAGCGGGGCGTGGTTCGGCAGCATCACGCCGCCGGAGCCCAGGCGGATGGTCGTGGTCGCGGCGGCCAGGTGCGCCAGCAGCACGGCCGGGGCCGAGCTGGCGACGCCGGGCATGCCGTGGTGCTCGGCCACCCAGAACCGGTGGAAGCCCCACCCCTCGGCCTTGCGGGCCAGCGCGGTGGTGGCGGCCAGGGCCTGGGTGGGGGTGTAGCCGGCGCCGACGGTCGCCAGGTCGAGGATCGACAGCGGCGTCTCAGCGGTGCCCCGGGCCCGCCCGGGCACCTGCTCGGCAAGGCTCAGAGCAGTGCTCTCGGTTGCGGCTGACGCGGACTCGGACTGGCTCACGACGGTGCTCCCACGGGGTACGGCCTACATCACGCTTACCCCGGTGCCAACCGGCGGGCGAGCTGCTCTGTTCCCGCGGGGCGCGGTTCTCCGTGTCGGGAGGTTCACCGCCTCGCGCCAGGGGGAAGCCCCCACCATGGTTCACCCGACGGACGACTACTACCCGCGCACCACCCTCGCCGAGGACCTGCTGCTCCTCTCCGCGTTCCCGGGCGACGGGCGGATCCGCCAGCCCAGCCAGTTCCGGCTGGCCCTGGCCGGCGCCACCCTCGCCGACCTGCTGGCAGCCGGGGCCGTCGTCCTGGACCGCAACCGCCTGGTCCTGGTCCACCGGGGTCCCCTCGGCCACCCCGCCCTGGACGCCGCCGTCACCACCCTCGCCGGCTACGCCGCCCCGCCGCGCGGAGCGCGGGTGCGCGGCTGCGTCAGCCGGCTCGGACGACGGGGCGCCGGACCGTACCTGCAGCCGCTGGTGGAACGCGGATTCGCGCAGCGCCGGGTCTGGAAGCTGCTCGGGCTCATCCCGATCACCCAGTACGTCCTCACCCCCGACCAGGGCGCGCCCGCCCGCAAGGCGCGACGCGAGTCGCCCTCGTCGCCGACGCCGTCGACAACCCCCAGGCGCCGCCCCGCTCACTCCAACTCGCCGCCCTCGCCCACGCCGTGACCCTCACCACCCGCCTGTATCCCGGCCCCGTCGCCAACCGCCAGGCCCGCCACCGCCTCACCGCCCTCACCCGCCAGGACCCCATCGCCTCCGCCGTCCACGCCGCGGTCCGCGCCGCCAGAGACGCCCAGACCGGCGCCGGCTGACCCCCAACCCGGGGTGGTCGGAAGCACCCGCGCAGGTCAGGTAGTATTTCTGCTGTGCCCAGGCGGCAGCGCAAGCAGCAGCCGAACGCACACAGAACAAGCGCCGCTAGCTCAGTTGGTTAGAGCAGCTGACTCTTAATCAGCGGGTCCGGGGTTCGAGTCCCTGGCGGCGCACCGTGAAAGTCAGTTCGACCAGGGCCCCCTCGCTTCGGCGAGGGGGCCCTGGTCGTGCAGCGCTGTACCAGGGCCTGCGGGCCGTCACCGGCGGTGGCTACTTGCCGCCCTTCGTCAGCGCCTCCACGAAGGTGCCGGGCTGGGCGGCGCGGCGGTCGTCGTAGATCGGCACCGAGGTCGTCCAGTTCGACACGATCGCGGAGCCGTCCATCCCGGGCAGGGAGGTGTCGAGCTCGGTCGGGACGAAGGCGTGGGCGCTGCCGTGGACCACGCTGGTGACGGGGGTGAAGATCACCCTGAAGGTGGCCAGGCCGTTGTGCGCCAGGGTGAAGGTCTTGCCCGGCTCGGCGCCCTTGTGGCCGAGCACCCACTTCGCCCCCGTCTGGGGGTAGAGGGTGACCTGAGGGAACCCGCCGATGCGGCAGGGGCTGCCGGTGTTGCGGATGTGGATGCTCACCGATCCGGTGGAGTCCTCCCCCTGCCCGGTGGGCATGCCGGTGTCGCCGATCTTCAGGCTGAGCTGGTCCCCGACGCAGGCGGTGACGGGCGCGGCGGTGCTCGGGGAACCGGTCGCGGCGGGAGGCGTGGTGGTGGCAGCCGACGCACTGGGCGTGGCGGCCGTGGTCGACGCCTGCGCGGAAGCGCCGGCGCTCCTGGTCCCCGCGGCATTCGCGGAGGCGTCAGGCGTGCAGGCGGCGGCGCCCAGCACGGTGGCGGCCAGTGCGCCGATCGCCACCAGCCTTTTTCCTTCGTGGACGGCTCGGATACTCATGGTCGGATCCCCCTTGTCGGCGCGCGGTTCTCGCCGCTCTATGACGCAGGAGCGAGATCCACTTCTTTCCGAATTCTTACTACTCTCATGTACTACCCTTCATGATGACGGACGGTATACGGCCCGTGACGGTTCCCCCGAGGACCTCGGGGGCCAGCGGATCGTCCCGTAGTTGGATCAGACGGGCACGGGCGGCCGGGGTGTCCTGAAGCAGCGGGGCTGCGGCGCACTGAACCGAGGGTTCGCAGTCGTCGAGCCCTTCCATGGCGGAGAGTGCGGCCGTCTCCGGGGCGCAGCCGCTCAGACCGGCGAGAATCGCCTCCCTGGCGGAAGAGTGCTCGGTTGCTTCCCACAGGTGCATCAGCGGTTCGGCTGCCGCGGTGACGCGCAGGCGGCCGAGGCCTCGGGCGGGTACCTCGGCCGACACCGCGCTGTGGGGGTTGGTGGCAGCCCGGCTGGCGGACCCGCGGCTCGGCGTCGGCAGTCCGCTGGCGGGTTCGCGGACCGTGATCGACTACTCGGGTCCGAACATCGCGAAGGAGATGCACGTCGGGCATCTGCGGACGACCGTGATCGGGGACTGCCTGGTACGGGTGGTGTCGTTCCTGGGCGGCGACGTGGTGCGGCAGAACCACTTGGGCGACTGGGGCACCCAGTTCGGCATGCTGATCCAGTACCTCGACGAGCACCCCGAGGCTCCCTGGCGGAGCAGCGACCCGGCTGTCGCGGACGCGGGCGACCAGGTGTCGGCGCTGGACGGGCTGTATCGGGCGGCACGGCGTGCGTTCGACGCCGATGCCGGGTTCGTGGAGCGGGCCCGGCAACGGGTGGTGGCGCTGCAGGCCGGCGACGAGGCGACGCTGGCGGTGTGGCGGGAGCTGGTGGCGGTGTCGTCGGCCGCGTTCCAGCAGCTCTACGACCGGCTCGGGGTGTTGCTCACGCCGGAGGACTCGGCCGGTGAGTCGACCTACAACCGCTACCTGGACGAGGTGACCGAGGCACTGGTGGCGGCGGGGATCGCGGTGGAGAGCGATGGCGCGCTGTGCGTGTTCTTCGACGACATCACCGGCCCGGACGGGGAGCCGGTGCCGCTGATCGTGCGCAAGCAGGACGGCGGCTACGGCTACGCCGCCACGGACCTGGCGAACCTGCGGCACCGGGTCGACACCCTCAAGGCCGACCGGATCCTCTATGTGGTCGACGCCCGGCAGGCCCTGCACTTCCGGATGGTCTTCGCGACCGCCCGGCGGGCCGGCTGGCTGACCGAGCAGGTGGACGCCGTCCACGTCCCCTTCGGTACGGTCATGGGCCCCGGGGGCACGCCGTTCAAGACCCGTGCGGGCGGCACCGTGCGGTTGTCGGAACTGCTGGACGCCGCCGTGGACGCGGCCAGGGCGGCGATGGCGGACAAGCCGCACGACCTGGCCCCGGCGGAGCTGGAGCGGGTGGTCCAGGCGGCCGGAATCGGCGCGGTCAAGTACGCCGACCTGTCCACCTCGCGGGCGAAGAACTACATCTTCGACATCGACCAGATGGTCTCGCTGCAGGGCAACACCGGTGTCTACATGCAGTACGCCCATGCCCGGGTGCGCACCATCCTCAGCAAGGCGCCGGAGGGTGCGCACGGCCAGGCGGTCGACACCTCGCAGCCGCTGCACCCGGCCGAGCGGGCGCTGATCCTGCTGCTGGACGGCTTCGGCGCCACCGTCGTCGAGGTGGCCCAGGAGTCGGAACCGCACCGGTTGTGCGGTTACCTCTTCGCACTGGCGAAGGCGTTCACCGACTTCTACGGGGCCTGCCCGGTCCTCAAGGCCGGCACACCCGCGCTGCGGGCCAACCGACTCGCCCTGTGCCGACTGACCGGCGACACCCTCGCCCAGGGCCTGGACCTGCTCGGCCTCAACGCCCCCGAGCGCATGTAGGCGCTGACGGCTGCTTCGGTTGTGCTGTCACCGGCGCATGGCATGATCCCGCGCATGGATCTCGCCCTTGTCTTCGCCGGTCTCGACCAGATTCCCTGGGCCGAGTTGGACCACGCCTACGGCAGCGCCGCCGACGTGCCCGCATGCCTGCGCGCGCTCGCCGGTCCGGACGAGGAGGCCGCGGCGCAGGCGGAGCAGGAGCTGTGGAGCAGCATCGTGCACCAGGGCTCCGTCTACGAGGCGACCGCGTATGCGGTGCCGTATCTGGCCCGGCTGGCGGCAGCCGGTGTGCGGCGTGCGGATCTCCTCGGACTGCTGGGCGCGATCGCCGAGAGTGCGGACGAGCGCGGTGTCACCGTGCCGGGAGCCCCGCGTACGGCGGTGACGGAGCAACTTCCGCTGCTGGTGCCGTTGTTGGCGGATGGCGAACCCGCGGTCCGGCAGTGCGCGCTGTGGGCGGTGGCCCAGTGCCGACCGGCCCCCGGCACCCCCGCGCTGGAGGCGTTGGCGGAGCGTTGGCGGGCGGAGACCGACCAGGTGGTGCGCGCGGACCTGCTCACGGCACGAGTGCTGGTCGACCCGGTCGCCGCCGCGGACCTGGCCGTCGCCGGACTGTCGGCGCAGGAGCCCGCCCCGGTACGCGTCGCGGCGATCCTGGCCGGTTTGGACACGGGCCGGCCGTGGGACGGTGAACTGGCCGCCCTGGTGCTGGACTTGATGCCGCTGGAGCAACACACGAAAGGCAGCACCTGGGAGCGGGAGGCGCTGCAGTACCTGGTGGAGCGCCTCTGCGAGCGCGAGGAGACCGACGCTGCCATCGCCCTGGTCGACGCGGCCCTGCGACGCGGCGTCGCCGGTCACGTGCAATCGGCCGATGCGGAGGCGGTGACGTCCATGTCGGGGGAGGCGGCATGGGCTGCGGACGAGTTGGCGCGGCGTTCCCGCTCGGCGCCGGCCCGACTGCTGCCCGCGATGCTGCTCCTGCTGGAGCACGAGGAGACGGCCGACCATGCGATCGAAGCCGTCCGCGCGTGGGCGCATCCCGTCCCCGAGGCGATACCGGCGCTGATCCGGCTCGCGGCCCGCGAGGGGGATCCCGGTGATCGGGCCCTGGCCGCGCTGGTGTCCCTGGGTGCGCCCGAGGCGGCCGACCTCCTTGCGGACCGCCTTGCCGACAGACCCCGGTCGCTGCGCGTGGCGTGCGGTTCGCCCCTCAGCCAACCGGCCCCGACGCTCCCGTGCACACCCGCGCTGCTGGGCGCGATTCGCCGTCGCCTGCCTGATCCGACCCTCAGCGGCAACGAGCCGGGTCAACTCGCCCTGCTGTTGGCCGGTTGGGGTCCTGCGGCGCGGGGTGCGTTGCCCGAACTCCTGGCTCTGCTGCCCCACCACCCGCTGCCGGTGTCGCGGGCGCTGGCCGTGATCGCCGATCCGGTTGCGGACGGGGAGGTCATCGCCGGGATACGCGCGTTCGCCGAGGCGGGCGGTGAAAGCGGCGCCGAGGCGGGGAGACTGGCGGCCGCGACCGCTCTGCACACCCTCATCGGCGACGCTGAACCGTTACTGGCCTCGCTGGCGGCCGTACTGAGTGGGCCGGCCACGTGCGGCCTGCACACCATCCAGGCCATCGGCGCCCTCGGTGACCAGGCACGGCCTCTGCTGCCGGCCTTGCGCGCCATCCTGGGCGAGCCCCCGCAGGCTCGTGCGACCACACCGCAACTCGATGCCGCGGTCGAGGCCGCCGCCATCGTCTGGAAGCTGACCGGCGATCAGGACGTCGCGCTGCCGGTCGTGCTGGAGGGGCTGGCCGAAGGGGCCGACCTGTGGGGGCGTTGGAGCGCGATCCGCGCCGCCAACGTCGCCGCGCTCCTTGGCCCGGCTGCCCTCCCTGTGGCTCATCAATTGGTCAAGATGCTTGACCGTTCCGGGCAGGCATGGGCCGCCGCGCGGGCGCTCATCGCTCTGCATCCCGACGACGACGCCCCGGCAGGCATCAGCCGCGCGGAACTCATCGACCACATCCTCGACGGCGCACTCCCTGGCGCGAGCGCCAATACGGCCATGGCCGCCATCGAGGCCCTGGCCGGCCTCAGTCCCGCCACCGTCACATCGGCCCAGCTGGTACGCCTCCGCACCCTGGCGGACGGCGACCAGAGGATCATCGGCTCCGGAATCCAGGACCGCCTCATTCACGACGACGAACGCCTCCGCGCCGCCACCCGCACCCTCGTACACGCACTCACGCCCCGGTAGGGGCCCGCGAACATGAGGGCCGGGATGGGGCCCCGGCCCCCGAAGAGTGGGCTGTCCGCCGGCTACAGCCGGTCCAGATCCTGGTCGAGCCAGCTCGAGACACGCTGGTAGAGGGCGACGTGCCGGGCCCAGGCCGGATCGGCGAAGACGATGACGCGGGCGTCCTCGATGGTGTGGTCATGTGCCCCCAGGAGTTCCCGGGTGATCACGATCGCGGCGAGGATGGGCAGGCAGTCGGCCCGCATGGTCGTCTGCAAGGCACGCATGCTCGTGTCATGCAGCAACGGTCGGTAGCTGACGATCCGCGGGGCGAGCCAGCGGACGTGTCGCGCGTATCCGCTCTCGCCGGGGGTTCCGATGTCCCGGAAGGTCGGTTCGAGGGCGGTGCTGAGGCGGTCGACGAAGTCGGCGGCGGTCCCGGTCCCGGTGAGGTCGGGGTACTCCTTGCTGAAATGCTTCCATTCCGCGTCCGCGGGCAGTGCGGAGATCCGCTGGTGATCGACCGGGAGGGTGCCCTGGTCCGGAACCGCGTCCAGGAAGGCCTCGCGCAGCACCTCGAAGCGCAACAGCGTGTGTTCCGCCAGCAGGACGGCGTCGTACAGGTCCTTGCCCTGCGGATAGGTGTCGGTCAGCAGCCACATCAGCTTCCAGGCGAGCGACAGTTCGGCCGTGGCCGCGTTCAGCAGCGCCGCGGAGTCGCCGTGGGCGGCGGGGACGAGGAGCGGCTCCGGGGCGACGGGCAGGCGCTCGTTGAACACAAAGTCGAGTTGGACGATCCCGCCCGGCAGGTCCGCGGCGGTCCACGGCAGGATCAGCCGTCGGCCGGGCACCCGCTCATACGTCCAGATGTCCTCGCTCACCGCCTCGGCGGCGTCGAACTGGACCCCCGGACCGCTGCTCCACCCAGCGGACTCCGCCGCCTGGGCGATGCCGGTGAGCATGTCGTCGGTGCGCTGCTCCTCGATCCGCCAGGACGCCGGCACGACCACGAAGTCCAGATCCCCCGGCTCCCGTGCGGCGTCACCGAACCAGGCCCGCAGCAGGACGCTGCCGCGCAGCACCAGCGCGTCCGCCCAGGGCGAGTTCGCAATCGCGGCCAGGACGAGGTCCATCGCAGAACGGCGTGCCGCGTACCAGGCCCGGCCGATCCGCTCGTCGGCGAACCGGGGGTCCGCCGCGCGGTACGCGTTGGCGTGCTGCTTGAGGGCCGGCTCGAAGATGGCCGGCTGCACGACACCCGGGTCCTGCACCGGGCGCAGCGTGGCCGGCAGGTGCAACTGGGCCCGGAGCTCATTGTCCAGCGGTGCCTGCGGAATCACGCCGGGTTGCCAACCGAAGCCCTTCCAGGGATCAGTCACCGGGCACCCTCCTTCGCTATCCAGCCGTCGTCGATTGCCGTGTTGCTGTCGTGGACCACGAACTCCCGCTCCAATGAGATGAGTTGATGGCCCGCGCCGCGCAGTCCGGCGATCAGGGCCTCCAGCCGCGCGCCAGCCCCGACCAGGCCCGTTTGATGGCAGCGCTGGGTGACGAACCGCTCCTGGCGGCCGTCGGACGCGATTCTCCGGGCGTTCCAGGACAGGTGTGCCTGATGGGGGACGACGAGGTCGGCCAGGGTGTCGAGGTCGCTGTCGACGGGCAGCAGGAGTTTGATGTGATGCTCGAAGTACTGCTCCGGGCCGAGGAGTTCGGCCTGGGCGTCGTCCTGTGGGACGCCGTCGGCCCACGGCGAGGCTTCGATCTTGACCCGGACGGGCTTGAAGCCGGCCGCGTCGAGTGCCTCGACCAGGCCGTCGGCGGCCCGGTGCTGCTCCTCCACGGTGCCCGCGCCGGTGACCGTGAGCATGGGCTGTGACGGCTGCCTGCCCCGGGCGAGCACGATGTGGGTGACCTTCGCCCCCACGGTCGCCGCCCAGGCATCGAGGCGGGACACCATGTCGTCCGTGCAGTGCACGGTGACATGGGTCTCGAACGCCCCGATGAACCCGGTGGTCAATGGCGGGTGGTCAGTGGTCAGTGCCGGTGGCTTCCAGGACGAAGACCGGGATCGCGCGCTCGGTCTTCAGCTGGTAGTCGGCGTAGTCGGGGTAGGCAGCGACCGCGCGCTCCCACCACAGGGTCTTCTCGTCCCCGTGGACCTCGCGGGCCTTCATGTCCTGGCGCACCGGGCCGTCCTGGAGTTCCACCCGGGGGTCGGCCACCAGGTTGTGGTACCAGACCGGGTGCTTGGGGGCGCCGCCCTGGGAGGCGACCACCGCGTACGCGCCGCCGTGCTCCACCCGCATCAGCGGGGTCTTGCGGATCCGGCCGCTCTTGGCGCCGATGGTGGTCAGGAGGATCACCGGCAGATCCCGCAGGGTCGTCCCCTCCGTCCCGCCGGAGCTTTCGTACAGCTCGACCTGGTCGCGCACCCACTGCGTCGGACTCGGCTCGTACTCACCCTGAAGAGGCATGTTGGCCCCATCCCATCCATCGCTGTCCGGAACATCGTTGGCTACCGGCCCAGCGTAGTCACACCAGACGCGACCGCGGCGCCCGGACGCGTCCGCGCGCTGGGCCGATCGGCGGGTACCGCGTGTGCGGACCGGGGGTGTATGCCCTTCGCTGCCAGCATGGGACCGTCCCGAACGGCCCTCAAACGAACGAAGGAGCGACATGCGTGCCATGCCGCATGCGTCCGCGCTGCGTGCCGTCCTGGCGGCGGCGCTGGCCCTGGTCCTGACCCCGCTGCTGTCGGTCCCAGTGCCATCGGCGGCCGCCGCCGCCCAGGCCAGGACCGCCCAGGCCAGGACCGCCAACGTCAGGGCCGCTCCGGCCCGGAAGCAGACCCTGGTCTTCGACGACGAGTTCGGGTCGCAGCGCTGGGGCCGCCGCGGCGCCGTGTGGTCGGACCGGACCACCGCCTACCCCGACGGCTTCAGCGACCTCGCCGGCGCCAAGCTCGACCAGGTCCAACCGGCCGCGATGAAGACCAGTGGCGGCCTGCTGCATGTCACGGCAACGGCCAGGACCGCCCTCGGCCCGTGGCGGACCGGCCTGTTGACCACGGAGCCGTGGAACCAGGGCGCCGCGGGCGGCAACGGTTTCGAGCTCAGGACCGGTGACTACGCCGTGGTCCGGATGAAGCTCCCCGGCCGCCTGGACGGCGGCGGCCACGGCGCCTGGCCCGGGGTGTGGACCTGGCGTGACGGCAGCGAGGTCGACATCATGGAATGGCACAGCGAGACCCCGGACATCATCGAATTCGCGAACCACGCCCGCAGCGTGGGTACCCACGCCTTCCCGCACTCCCCACTGGTGGGCTTCGGCCGGTGGATCACGGTCGCCGTACGCTTCGGCGCCACCGACGTCAGCTGGTACCTCGGGAACGACACCCACCCCCTGAAGCTGCTCTACCACGACCGTTCCGGGGTCGGCGCAGGCTGGCACGCCTATCTGATCGCCAACCTCAGCGTGTCCGACCAACCGGGCCGGGTCCCGGTCGGCACCCACCCCATCACCATGGCCATCGACAAGATCCAGGTCTATCGATGACACAGTGCGACCAGCGGCACAGCGCTATGTCACAGCACGGCACATAGCGCACCGTTTCTCCTCATAAATCACACCTGGGTCATCTGTTCGATCATGTACTCGCCAGTTTAAAGTGCAGAGACACTCCTGGGCGGCAGCCCAAGCCCCCTGGCCCGGAAGTCCCCATGAACTACTGCCCCACCTGTCGACGCCATCTCAACGGCGCTCTGAACTGCCCCGGTTGCGGACGCCCCGTCGAGGGCCCGGTCACCGCGGCGGCGGAGGACTCCGACGGCCAGGCAGCCCTGCTGGGCGTGGCCTCCGGGTCCGAGGACGCCACGCCGCCCGCCGGAATCCGCCGTTCGGTGGCCGGCGGACGACCGTCGGGGGAGAACCGCAGTTCCCGGCGCGACCGGAAGCTGCTCGCACTGATCGCGGTGGTGGTCGCTGTCGCGATCGCGGGGGGCGGCGCGTTCGCGTTGCACTCCTCCGGGACCGACCCCAGCGCCGATCTGCGGACCGGCCACGTCGGCTCGGCCGGGAGCAGCGCCCCGGATCCTTCCGGCACCACGTCCGGTGACGGGACCGGCAACGGCGCCGACCCCGTGGATTCGGCCTCGGTCGGACCCACCGCGTCGGCCTCGCAGTCGAGCAGCGCCAGCGCGAGCGCCAGCACCACCAGTACCGCTTCCTCGTCCCGCTCGGCGACGGCCACGAGGAGGGCGAGCGCGCCCGCCTCGCCGTCCACCCCGGTCGGCAAGCCGACGGCGACCCACTCGTCCGCCGCCCCCACGCACTCGCCGACACCCACGCCGACTTGCACGGCGCAGATCCTGTGGTGGTGCAGTTAGGTCGCTGAGAGGTCGCTGAGGGGGTGCTGTTCGGTCGCCCGAGGGGGCCGGGTAGTTTTCTCGCTCATGCGACAAAATGCGATGGCGGGCCGGTTCAGCAGGACCCTGGCGGCGGGCGCCGCCCTGTTCGGGGTTCTCGGTGGGACGCTGGCCGGCGCCACCTCCGCCTCGGCCGCGGGTGAGCCGGGGGAACGCTGCCCCAAGGGTGCGGTCTGCCTCTTCTCGGGTGCCGACGGCACGGGAACGATGACCGTCTACCACAGCAGCCACAGCGATCTCGGCACGGTCGGCAGCCGCGCCAGGTCCTGGGCCAACCGGAGTTCCTCGTACGTCAGCTTCTTTCCCGGTGCGCACTACTCGGTTCCCAAGGGCGCCAAGTACGGGCGGGTGGGCAGTGAACCTGCGGACAAGGCAGGCAACTACGCCTGGGGCGACACCTCGTACGTCACCGGTATGACCGGCCACGTGGGCTCGGTGCGGGTGGCGCCGACCAGCCACGAAGCCGACACCGGCCGGCAGTACATCGCCTGGTACGTACCGGAGCTGATCGACTCCCAGACCCCGCACGCCTTCGGTTCCTTCCTCGGCAACGGGTACAGCCAGCTGCTGATGCGCTCGGTCGAGGGGAACCTGTGGCTGTTGGGCGCCTCCGACACGGCGAAGAACCTCGGCGGCGGCTGGAACGGCATGACGGCGCTGGTGCGGCACGGTGACTTCACCGGCGACGGACGTGAGGACGTCATCGCCCGCGACGCCAAGGGGAACCTCTGGGTCTACCCGGGCAATGCCCAGGGCACGCTGAGCGGACGGCGTGCGCTGGGTGCCGGCTGGAACACGATGACGGCCCTGGTCGGCATCGGGGACCTCACCGGCGACGGCCGCAACGACCTGGTGGCCCGTGACGCCAAGGGGAAGCTTTGGGTGTACCCGGGCAACTCCAAGGGCACGCTGAGCGGACGGCGCGCGCTGGGCGCCGGCTGGAACACGATGACCGCCCTGGTCGGAGCGGGTGACCTCAACAGTGACGGCCGCCCGGACCTGGTGGCCCGCGACGCCAAGGGGAAGCTGTGGTTGTACCCCGGCACCTCCAAGGGCGTCCTCGGTACGCGCCACCTGATCACCAGCGGCGTCAGCCAGGCCGCCAAGCTCTTCGCGATCGGCGACGCGGACGGGGACGGCCACAACGACCTCTACGCCGCGAGTGCGCCGATGCTGGACCTGTTCTCCGGGAACGGCAAGGGCCTGCTGCCGCACAGCAAGGACTTCTGGGACCAGTACATGGCGATCGACTCGCGCGAGCTGTACTTCTGACCGACCGGGGCGCGGACCGGTCGGTCAGCCCCTGGGCGGTTGCGGAGGGGGACATTCCTTAACGGCGTCGTAAGTGGGCTCTACCGCAGTCTGAGCAGGCGGATTCCCGGGGTTTTCCGGGGTGACCGGCCGGTAGCGTCGGCGACGGCCGGGTCGAAGGGCCGGCGGCGGTCCTCAGCCAGGACGGCGTCGCCGCTGGTTCATCCCCCACACGACCCGGCCTCCAGATCAGCGCAGACCGCACCGGAGGCAACCCGTATGACGTCACACTCCCGCTCCCGTACAAGCACCGCCGGCGGATCGCGTCGTCGGCGCTCCCGCCGCGGAACTGTCATCGGGGCCTCGGCGGTCGCGGCGGCACTGGTCGGCGGCACCGTCGTGGCGCTCGCCTCGAGCGCCAGCGCGGCCACGGTCGGCGCGGTGTACTCCACCACCAGCGACTGGGGCAACGGCTACAGCGGGCAGTACGACATCGGCAACGACAGCGGATCGACCGTCTCCGGCTGGAAGCTGACCTTCGACCTGCCGGCCGGCGCGACCATCGGCTCGCTCTGGAACGCGACCTTCACCGCGAGCGGTTCGCACATCACGGTCACCCCGGCGAACTGGGACAGCACCCTCGCCACGGGTCAGCACGCCGTCGTGGGCTTCGTGGTGGCCGGCTCGGGTGCTCCCACCGGCTGCACCATCAACGGCGCCAGCTGCTCCACCGGCAGCGCGCCGACGCCGAGCGGGCAGCCGACCACCTCGGCCCCGGCCACCCCGTCGACCGCCCCCTCGGCCTCGCCGACCAAGTCCACCAGCCCGAAGCCGACGCCCAGCGCCACCACCCCGGTGACGCCGACCCCCACGCCGACCACCGGCACCGGCACCGGCAGCGGCAGTTCCGCGACCAGCGGCTTCTCCCCGTACGTCGACACCTCGCTCTACCCGGCGTTCGACACCGTCGCGGCGGGCAAGGCCGGTGGGGCCAAGAGCTACAACCTCGCCTTCGTCACCGCCGGAGCCTCCTGCACCCCGGCCTGGGGCGGCGTCAGCCCGATCGACAGCACCGGCGTCCCCGGCCAGATCGCCCAGCTCCGGGCGGCCGGCGGCGACGTCCGGGTGTCCTTCGGCGGGGCGAACGGGACCGAACTGGCCGAGTCCTGCAGCTCGGCGAGCACCCTGGCGGCGGCGTACCAGAAGGTGATCGACGCCTACGGTCTGACCAAGATCGACTTTGATGTCGAGGGCGGCGCGACCACCGACACGGCCGGGATCACCCGCCGCAACCAGGCGATAGCCCAGCTCCAGGCCACCGCCAAGGCCAAGGGCAAGGCGCTGGAGGTCTCCTACACCCTGCCGGTGCTGCCGTCGGGCCTGGTCCAGTCCGGCACCGACCTGCTGCAGAACGCCAAGTCCAACGGCGTCTCGGTGGCGGCCGTCAACATCATGGCGATGGACTACGGCGACGGCGCCGCCCCCAGCCCCAGCGGCCGGATGGGCACCTATGCCATCGACGCGGCCACGGCCACCCAGGCCCAGGTCAAGAGCATCTTCGGGCTCTCCGACGCGGACGCCTGGAAGCATGTCGCGGTCACCCCGATGATCGGCGTCAACGACACCAACACCGAGGTGTTCACGGTCGCCGACGCCAAGCAGCTCGCCACCTTCGCCAGCAGCAAGCACCTGGCCTGGCTGTCGATGTGGTCCGCGACCCGTGACCAGCAGTGCTCGGGCGGGGCGCAGGCCTGGGCCGACGCGAGCTGCAGCAGCATCGCGCAGTCCAGGTACGACTTCGCCAAGGCCTTCGGCGCCTTCATCGGCTAGGGGTAGAGCACTGTCGGCGGCGTCACCCGTTCGGCGCGCCGCCGTTGCCGAACCCCCGCGCCGCGTACACGCTGAGGTCAGCGCTCCAGCCGTGAGGCGGCCAGCGCGTCCCACAGCCGGGTGACCTCTTCCCCCCGGCAACGAGAGCCCCCGGGTCCGACCACCGGGGGCTCTCGTGCGTCCCGGGATGCCGGGGCCGGGACGCGGCCGTAGCGTGGAGGAACGATCCTTCGTCCGAGGGGAGTGGTCCGCATGTCCGCGCACTTCGAGGTCTACGAGGACAAGGTGCACATGTGGCGCTTCCGGCTGAAGGCGGCCAACGGGGAGATCGTCGCCAGCGGCGACAGCTACCCGACCCGCTCCGGTGCGGAGAAGGGCTGCGAAGCGGTGAAGCGGGCCGCGGCCGAGGCCGACGTCAAGGTGGCCGACTGAGAGGAGGGGCCGATGGAGTTCACCTTTGCCGTCGCCCGTGGCGGTGACGAGGAGTGGGTGCTGCGGCTGGACCCGATGGGCCCCGGCCGTCCGGTCATGGAACTCACCTTCCCCAGCCGGCCCGACTGCGAGCAGGCCATCCTGATGATCAGGGAGGCGCCGGTGCGGTACATCCGCACCACGCCGCCGTCCGTCCAGGGCAGTGCCCGGTCGGAGCCGCCTGTCAGTCCCCCGTCGTAGCGTTGGTTGTGCGCACCCGGGCCGTCAGGCAACGACAGGCAGAGCGCGACAGTGGGGGCCGGTCCCGACACACGGGGGCCGGCCTCACCTCTGTCCGAGCGTTCCTCAACTCAGGGCGGTAGCAGCATGGTTGATTCCGAGATCGGCCCCGTCGCAGCCAGCCGCAGCATCTGGGCGGTGTGGCCGGACGGCCGCGGCTCCACCTTTTCGGTGCAACTCGGCACCCCGTTCCACGACGCCGGGATGGCCGCCTGGGCCTGCCCGTGCCGGATCGAGGGCCTCGACGATTCCAGGGTCTACCGGATGTTCGGCGTCGACTCGCTGCAGGCCCTGGTCATCGCCACCGACATGCTGCGGCGGCAACTGACCGCCGCCGCCGAGGAGCACGGGCTGACCTTCACCTGGGGGGACGGCGGGGAGTCGCTGGCGCTGGCCGACATCCTCTGGTGACCCGGCCGGACCACCGCTTCGGCGGGGCGGCGGGGCGGGCCGGCAGAGCGGCGGGGGCGGCAGGGCTGGTTGGGTGCAGCGGGGGTGTCACCGGGGGCGGGGGTGTGCACGCGTTTGAGTGAACCGGCTGGGCTCGGTTGACGCTCGGACCGCGTCGGTGCCGCGCAGGCGGCGTAGTCGTCATACCAGTCATCCCTGCGGCTGAATTTACGACGTATACGCCCGATGTCCCCGGGATGGGGACCCTCGGCGGGCAGTGTCGTGAGCGGCGACCCGGGCGGGGCACGGCTCGGATCGTCCGCTTCCGGGGCATCCCACGCCCCGGCGGGTGCAGGCAGCGCGTGCTCGAGTTCGTGAAACCGAGGGATATCCGTTCTATGCGCAAGCTCATCACGTCCGCGGTCCTGGCCGCGGCCACCGTTCCGCTCCTGCTGGTCGGTGCGGGCGCGGCCAGCGCCCACTCGCAGTACCAGGGTCAGTTCTCCGCCTCGGCCGGCGCCGAGGGCGCCTCGACCGAGGGCACCTTCAGCGCCGAGCACAGCTGGGACCACGGCGGCTGGGGCTGGGACCGCTGGGAGGGCCACCACGGCTGGTACGAGGGCCCGTCCTACCTGCAGACCTGCGCCCATGCCGGCCGCGACGGCGCCTCCTCGGGCCTGACCGCCAGTGGCGTCGGCGTCACCGGTCACGACTACTACCTGCACAGCGAGCAGAACGCGGACCGCGACGGGGCCTCCTCGTCCACCACCGCCTCGCGCTCCTGACCGGAGGGTGAGCCCGCGTCCCGTCGGCGGCCGTTCGGCGCCGACGGGACGCGTCCGGTGTGGTCCAGGTCATGACGGGGGCGGTCGGAGGGGGTGGGATCGAAGATCATCAGTGACGGACGGATGGTTGCCGCTGACCGTGTGTCGACCGTGTGGGGCAGCTCACTCGAGTGGAAAGTGGTCTAGACCACAAAGATCACCTCTGGCGGGGTGGTTCGGTGCCCGCAGGGGTCGGAAAGGGTGCTGGATACCGCCGGTAACGGTGCTCTGAGCTGGGACTTTGCTGGGATCGTTGATGTCCGGGGGTTTGTTGCCTACGGTCGAAGACGTGCACTGAGCACCTCCCGGGTTCGCCCGCTTTCGCTTGTTGTCTCCGCCTCCACCTGTCCGGTAGGCGGTCAGCAGCGGGCCCCGGGGACGGCCACCGGCCGTCCTCCTGTCACGTCGCGGCGTACCTGTAGCGCGCCTCCTGCGCGCCGACGCCGACGCCGTGCTGACCCCGGGACCTGTCGAAAGGACTCCATGAACTTCCGTCACGCCACCGCCACCACCGCTGCCACCGCCACCACCAGGAAGAACCGCCTGCGGGCGGCCCTGGCCGTCGGCGTGGTCGCCGCCGTCCCGGTGGTCGGCCTGGTCAGCGCGACCGGCGCCTCGGCCGCGGACTCCTCCACCTGGGACAAGGTCGCCAGCTGCGAGAGCACCAACAACTGGTCCGCCAACACCGGCAACGGCTTCTACGGCGGCCTGCAGTTCACCCCCTCCACCTGGGCCGCCTTCGGCGGCACCACCTACGCCGCCTCCGCGGACCAGGCCAGCCAGGGCCAGCAGATCGCCGTCGCCGAGAACGTCCTGGCCGCCCAGGGCCCCGGCGCCTGGCCCGTCTGCGGCCCCGAGGCCGGCCTCACCGCCGGCGGCACCCCCGCCACCGTCGACACCACCCCCAGCGCCCCGGCCACCACCAGCACCAGCGACGACACCGCCCCGGCCGCGGCGAGCACCCCCAGCACCGACACCAGCACCAGCACCAGCACCGAGAGCGCCCCCGCGGCCACCGGTGCCGGCAGCTACACGGTCCAGTCCGGCGACACCCTGGGCTCCATCGCCGCCGCCCACGGCACCGACTGGCAGTCCCTGTACAGCGCCAACCAGAGCGTGATCGGCGCCGACGCCGACACCATCTACCCCGGCCAGACCCTCACCATCGGCTGACCTCGGCCCTCAAGCCCACAGCACTGCGGCGCGGCAACCCCTGACCGGGGACTGCCGCGCCGCAGTGGTGCTGCCTATCGGTTCACGGCCATTCGTCCGGGCCTCCGCCGCGCCACTCGACGATCGAGGGGTCCAGTTCCACCCACTCGGTCAGGCCGGCCATCTTCATCAGCTGGTCGACGTCCGAGCGGGACTCGGCAATGGCGATCACGTTCCTGCCGATCTGGACGCGGCGCCCGGTTCCGTCCGGGCCGCGCTCCGGGCCGAGGATGATGACGAGGGGTTCGAGGGTGTCGTCCATGTCTCCAGCCTGCGATGTTTACCGGGGCGGCGCGAGCCCCCGGGCGAGTCAGGACCCCAGTCGGCCTGCGATTCTCGTCCGAATGGGGACGGGACGGCCGGTGCCGGGGGAACGACTCGGACTGATCGTCCACTCGGAGTGCCGTGTCCTGGTGCGGTGGCGTTCGATGCCCGGTAGCGTGGACACCAGTAGCAGTCGTGGTTCCCGAGTTCGTCTCGCCCGTGATCGCGATCACGGGCTTTTTGCTGTCCGGGGTCCTTCGCCGCCGAGCCGTGCCGGGAGCATGGCGTCCGCACCATGCGGATGCTGGAGCGGCTGTGCGCATCAAGGAGAACAGCATGGCCAGCGGTACCGTGAAGTGGTTCAACGCCGAAAAGGGCTTCGGTTTCATCGAGCAGGACGGTGGCGGCGCCGACGTCTTCGCCCACTACTCGAACATCAACGCCCAGGGCTTCCGTGAGCTGCTCGAAGGCCAGAAGGTGACCTTCGACGTGACTCAGGGGCAGAAGGGCCCGCAGGCGGAGAACATCGTTCCGGCCTGATCCTTCCTGAAGTCGAGGCCCCGTCCGCAGCCCGCAGCTGTGGACGGGGCCTCTTCCTTTTGGCCCGGCCCGGGGTGCCAGCACGCGGGCAGCAGCTGATCATGGAGGTATGAACACTCCGAGTGCGGTCAAGGTGAAGGTCTGGGTGCGGAGCGAAATCGGCCCGGAGCATGTCGTCACGCAGGCCTACGACCAGGCCGGGCACAAGGTCGGCGCGGAGGAGTTCGTGCAGTTTCGGCGCGAGCTCGTCGAGATCGCCAAGCGGTACAACGTGGCCCTGGACGCGTTCGACTTTGAGGACGACAGCGCCGCCGTGATCGACAGCCACCCGGACCCGCTGATGTAGGGAACGGGCCGCGGCGCGGGATGGAGGCCCCCGGGCGCTGGCTGCCGGGTGGGGGTTCGTAGGATGACCGACCATGAACATCACGGGGGAACAGCCATGGAGCAGGACGGTGCGGAAGGCCGCGGTCGGTCTGGTGGCGGTGGCGGTCTCGTCCGCGCTGCTGACCGGGTGCGGGCACGGCTCGACGACGGTCTCGGCCGACGGCGCGGGGCCGACCGGGCCGGCCGTCGCCACTGACCCGAGTGCCGCGGCGACCGGCGCGGCGGTGTCGCCGAGCGGCTCGCCCAGTGCCTCGGCCTCGCCGAGCGCCAAGAAGTCCGCGCACCCCTCGGCCACGCGGAGCAAGGCCGCGCCCCGCAAGTCGTCGGCGGCCGCCAAGCGGATCGCCGCTGTGCCGCCGCCCAAGAAGAAGGCCGGTCCGGTCGCGCCGCAGCCTCCGGTGACCGCCCCGGGCACCCCGCCGCTGCAGAGCTCCTGCAAGCCGAGCTACACCGGGACCAACGCCGCCCGCGCCGACGTCGGCGCTGCTCTGGCCAACGCGGCCGGGCAGTCCAGGACGCTCTCGCTGAGCCTGGGCGGCACGGACCAGCTCCCGCCGCTGCCGGCGAGCCTGGTGCGGGCGATCGGCTGGCAGGAGAGCGGCTGGCAGTCGGCGATCCTGGCCTGCGACGGCGGCATCGGCACGATGCAGATCATGCCCGCGACGGCGACCTGGATGAACGGCAAGTTCGGCGGCGGCGCCGACGTGCACACCCTGGCCGGGAACACCCAGCTCGGGGCCGAGCTGCTGGACGAACTCGTCGCCTACTACGGGGACTCCGACTTCGGCGGCGACTACAACCTCGCCCCTGACCCGACGACCGGCGACAACCCCCTGCTCGACCTGGTGATCTCCGCCTACAACGCCGGTGCGGGCAACGTGCACTACGTCACCAGCACGGACCCGGCCACCGGCGCGACGATCGGGAAGACGGTGATCCCGAACCCGGGCTATGTGTCCACCGTCAAGGCGCTGATGTCCAACTGCCCCTGCCTGAACGGCTGAACGGCTGAGTGGCCGCCATGGCGGTGAAGCGGTGAAGCGGTACATCCTCACCGGGACTCCCGGGGCCGGGAAGACCACGGTCCTCGGCTGCCTGGAGCGGCTGGGGTACGGCGCGGTGGAGGAGGCGGCCACCGCGGTCATCGCCCGGGGGCAGGCGCGGGGCGAGGCCGAGCCGTGGACCGGGGAGTCGTTCGTCGAGGACATCGTCCGGTTGCAGCGCCGACGGCAGCTGGACGCGGCGGCGGCGATGACGGCGTTGGGCGGGGCTGGGGACGTCCAGTTCTACGACCGGTCGCCGGTCTGCACGCATGCGTTGAGCGTCTATCTGGGACGGCCCCTCGGAGCAGTGCTCACAAACGAGATCGAACGGATCGTCAGCGAGCAGGTCTATCAGCCGAGGGTGTTCTTCCTGCGCAACCTGGGGTTCTGCGAACCCACCGCGGCCCGGCGGATCAGCTTCGAGGAGTCGCTGGTGTTCGAGCGGATCCACGAGCAGAGCTACCGCTCCTTCGGGTTCGAGCTGATCGACATCCCGGCCGGGGAGCCCGCCGAGCGGGCCGCCGCGATTGTCAGTGCCGGACTCTAGGGTTCTGGTCATAGAGGACTGAAGGGGAGTCAGCCATGACCACTGCCGCTGCCGTTGAATCGACCACCTATCTGGAGCTCTCCGAGGAGGGCGCCGGGGCGCACAAGTTCTATGAGGTCCGCCAGGTCGGCACCGAGGTCACCATCTGCTTCGGGCGGATAGGCGAGCCCGGGCAGACCCGTGCGGCCGGCTACCCCTCGGTGGAGAAGGCCGCTGCCGCTGCGGCGCGCAAGGTCGGCGAGAAGGTGCGCAAGGGGTACGCGCCGGCCGTGCGCGGGGTCAGGCAGCGGCGTTCGGTGACCCGGCGGGAGATCGTCAGTAGCCGTTCGACGGCCCGTCAGGCCCCGGTGCTGTGGCGGTTCTCCTCGGGTGCGGCGGCCTTCGGCATCTTCGTCGGCGAGGAGCACGCCTGGGTCGGCAACCAGCGCGGCGACGTCTTCACGCTCACCCACGACGGGGTGGTGACCGGCCGGTTCGGGCTGCCGGAGGGGGTCAAGTGCATTGTCGCGGACGACTTCTGGATCTACGCGGGCTGTGACGACGGACGGGTCTACGACCTGGGCGGCAAGGTGCCGCACGTCGCCTATGAGATCGCCGACGACGTCGACATCTACTGGCTGGACATCCATGACGGGGTGCTCGGCGTCTCCGACCGGCAGGGCGGGGTCACCACCGTCGACCACGAGGACGAGTTCCAGTGGCGGCGCGGCGGCGGCAGCAGTGGTGGGAACGGCAGCGGTGGCGGCCACGGCTGGATGGTGCGTTGCGACGACGAGGGCGTCTACCACGGCGACTCCCGCGGCGTGACCATGTACGGGGCCAGGGACGGCGCCCAGGGCTGGCACACCGGGACGGACGGGTCGGTGCTCTTCGGCTGGCAGGAGCCGTCCGAGGTCTTCGCCGGCACCAGCCGGGGCTGGGTCTACCGGCTGGCGAAGGCGGACGGCGCGGAGCGGTCGCGCTACCGCTGCGACGCCGCCGTGTTCTCCTGCGCCACTTCACCCGACGGGCGCTATGTCTTCGCCGGGGACAACCACTCCTCGGTCTACTGCTTCGCCGCCGACGGCACCCGACTGTGGAAGCTCGGCACGGGCTGCGGCTCGGCCTACTCCATGCAGTACCGGGACGAGCGGCTCTACATCGTCACCACCGACGGCTCCTTGGCCTGCATCGATGCCAGCGAGCACGCCATTCAGGAGGCGGAGGGCGGCCGACTGCCGCAGACCGCGGACATCAAGGCCACCGGCTGGGAGCGGGTGGTGCCCTCGGCGGAGGTGGAGACGGTGGTCACCGTCTCGGCGGGGGCGGCGGGGGCGGCGGGGGCCGCAGGCGCCTCGGGCGGCGTGGTGGTGGAATGCGTCCAGGACGGCAGCCGGACCAGGATCCGGGTCATCTCGCCCGGCTACGAACCGAGTTGGCGGGTGCAGTTCCCCAAGGACATCCGGATACCCGGCGCCCGCTATGTGGTGACCGAGGTGCACGCCTCCGCCCGCGGCGGCTTCTACCGGGTGCGCGGCGACATCAAGCGGATGCTCTGAGGTCGGGCGGGGCCGGTGGGTCGGTCCGGTCCCACGCGTGGGCGATCCAGGCGTCGACCCGGGACCACTGGTCGGTCAGCCACTCCTCCTGCGCGGCGCGCCCGGCCGGGACCTCGGCGGCGGGGACCCGCCACCAGCCCGCGCGCAGCGGTTCGCTGAGCGGGACCCCGCGCCAGACGTGGGCCGGCGAGTCCATCCGGTCCAGGCCGGTGTGGGCGACGAAGACGACGTCCGCGTGGGTGGTCTCGGCCCCGCCGAGCAGGGCCAGTGAGCCCGGCATCCGCGGCGGCAGCACATGGTGCTGCCGCTGGGCGCGGGCGGCGCGGCGGAACTGGCCGGTGCGGCGGAGCCAGGCGATGGCCCGGCTCCGGCGCTGCTGGGTGAAGTTGCCGCCCTCGGGGAACAGCACCACCGCCTGCCCCGGACGGAGGTCCGCAGCGAGGGCGCCGATCGCCCGCGCGGTCGCCTCGCCGCCCCCGCCGGGCGGGACGAAGCAGTGCGGCACCCGGTTGATCAGGACGTCCAGGATGGGATCCCACTGCAGGAACTCCTTCAGCACCACCTGCGGTCGCAGCCCGGCCTCGCAGAGCACCGCGTGCACCAGCAGGATCGAGTCGCCGGGGCCCGCGTGCCGGGCGAACACCAGCAGCGGGGACGGCGGCTCGTCGCCGAGCGGTGGAATCGGCGGCCGCACCGTCGTCCGCAGCCCGAAGACCCGTCCGGCGACGCCACGGAGGAAGCCCAGCAGCCGGGCCAGCAGGGCGTAGCTGAGGGTCTGCAACCGGGCGTCCCGGGCCGGCTCAGGGAGGGGGAGGCAGCGCAGCCAGATCCAGCAGGCCGCGAGGACGCCGAAGAGGTCGGCGAGGAGGTAGAGCAGGAAGTAGGTCGAGAAGCGGAGCAGCCGTTGGCGCCGCCCGACCAGCAGGGTGATCGGCCAGGTCAGCACGCCCAGCAGGACCAGCACGAGCGCGGGGACCAGTAGCAGGACGAGCAGGGGCAGCGTCAGCAGCCGCCTGCCCGCCGTCCGCAGCCGCCTCGGCACGGCCGGCCGCCGCACCGCAGGGCGGTTCAACGGGCGGCCAGGTAGGCGGCCGACGCCTCATAGGCGCGGTCCATCCGCTGCGCGGAGAGGCCGAAGTCGCGGTGCCGCAGCTGTGCGGCCGCGCCAGTACGGCCGACCGGGCCGCCGCTGGGCAGGACGTGCACCTCGACGCCCGGCGGAAGGTCCTCCATGTCCCGGGCGAAGCGGTGTCTGCGGGCGATCTCGAAGGAGACCGAGGCCACCTCCCAAGGCAGCCGCGGCACCCGCAGCGGCTGTTCGATCCGGCCGACCTGGAGCACGTAGACGGTGCGGGCGCCCAGGGCCACCGCCCGGCCCACCGGGATGCTGTTGGTCAGCCCGCCGTCCAGGAAGTGCTCGCCGTCGACCTCGACCGGCGCCAGCAGTCCGGGCACGGCGCAGGACGCCAGCACCGCGTCGACCAGCGACCCCTTGCTGAACCAGTGCTCCGCGGCCCGCTCGATGCTGGCCGCGACGCACTGGAACGGCACCGGCAGCTGCTCGATCCGCTCGGCCGGCAGGTACTCCTCCAGGAGCCGGCGCAGCGGGGTCGAGGAGTAGAGATGGGTGCGGCTGCGCGCGGCCACCTGGACCCGTCCCAGAACGGAGCCGGAGAACACCCCGGAGCGGCCGAGGCTGCTCCACAGCCCGGCCAGCTGCTCCACGGCCTCGGTGGTGGGGTTCGCGGCGACCACGGCGCCGTTGATCGCGCCGACCGAGGTGCCGACCACCAGGTCCGGCCGTACTCCCGCTTCCAGCAGCGCCCGCAGCATCCCCACCTCGCAGGCCCCGAGCGCCCCGCCTCCGCCCAGCACAAAGGCGCAGGTGCGGGGCAGGTCGGACTCGGTCTCGGTCTCGGTGGCGTCAGGCATTCCCCATCCCTTCCCTGCCTGCGCCGGGAAAATCAGATCCCGGTCAGATCCCAGGAGGAGGAGTCTCGGCCAGGACGAGCCGGACTCCGGGCAGCCCCCGGCTCCAGTCGGCGGCGATCCGGCCGAGCCGGGCCTCGCTCGGGGGCGTACGGCCGAGGCCGATGGCGTAGGAGCAGGACGTCGGGCCGGCCGGGAAGGGGTTCGGCCACGCCTGGGCGTCGGGTGATCCGGCGTCTGCGAGGGCGGCGAGCAGGGCCCGGACCCGGCCTCTGATCCGGCCGAGGGTCCGGATGAACTCCTCGGCGTCGGTTGAGTCCAGGGACAGCACTGCCCAAGCGCTATGACGATCCGTCATGGAAGGCGGAGCGGCGTCCGGCTGCTCCCAGGAGCGGTAGAGCTCCTGGGTCAGCAGGTCCAGGGTGGCGGGTGTGACCTGCTCGGTGCAGCTGCGGACCGGCTCGCTCGGGGTCAGTACGGAGACCGCTGCGGCGGATCTGCTGACGCTGTGGGGTGCCAGCGACACCGGTTCGCGCCAGTCCCAGGCGGCCCAGCTGCCGAAGAAGTACGGCAGCAGCTCCTGGGGGGACAGGTGGGGGGCATCGCGTACGGTCCGTGCGGCCAGCACCGACCAGGCCAGGCCCGGCAGGCCGCCGAAGGGGGCCGAGTCCAGCCCGCGTGCCTTCGCCCAGGCCTTGACCTGCCGGGCCAGCACGGCGAATCCAGCCGGATCCGCCACGACTGCGGCGGTGACCGCCTCCGCGTCGCTGACCGCGCTCAGCGCGATCGCGGCGGCCTCGCCCAGTTCGGCCCGGCGGGCGACCGCCTCGGCCGGCGCGAGGGAGCCGGTGGCGACCACGACCAGGTCGACGGCCAGCTCCCCGGACCGCAAGCGCAGGCCCGGCACCCGCGCGCCGGTCACCTGGCGGATCCCGGTCGCGTCGGGCAGGGCCGCGGCCAGCCTGGCCTGGAGCCACGCCAGGTCCACCCGGCCGGGGAGCGCGGCCACCAGGTCCAGATCCGCCCCGGCCAGGGCGCAGCCCGTCCGCCGCGATCCGACCAGGTGCACCACACCCTCGGGCAGGGCCTCGGCGACGGCACGGGCCAGCTGCCGCGCCCGGGCCTCCTCGGCCGGGTTGCTCGGCGCGGCCGACAGCGTGGCCATGGGAGGCTCCGCCACCGTGCCGCCGGTCGTCAGCTCGGCCTGGACGCCGTAGTGGTCGGAGGGGTAGAGCCCGTCCGCAGTCGGTGTGTTGCCGCGCAGCACCGCCGCCGTCGCGCGCGGTCCGCCGGTCCGCAGCAGGATCCGGTCCAGCCGGGAGACCCGGCCGGACAGCGAGGAGACCGCAGCCAGTGGGTTGACGGTGGGATCGAAGGTGGGGGTCCGGTCCTCGGGCCCGTGCACCTCGCTCCAGGCGTCGCGCAGCCCGAGCACGGCGGCCGGTCCCTCGGGTCCGTCCCGGCCGTCGTTGAAGTCGCCGACCAGGATCAGATCGCCGTCCACCCCGGCCAACACCTCGGCCAGCCGGGCGAGTTCGGCCTGCCGCAGGTCCGCCCCGCGCTCGGAGTGGTCGCTGCTCAGATGAGTGGCGCCCACCACCAGCGGCCCAGCTCCGGTCAGCACGGTGAGGGCGGTGACGGCCTTGTGCGGGCCAAGGCTGTGCCGGGCCGCCTCGCGGACCGGCAGTCGGCTGAGCAGCAGCAGCCCGGTGTCGTCGATGTCCTTCCCGGACGGGTCGGTGCCCAGGGTGTAGCGGGCCCGGACCCAGGGGGAGCGCAGCAGCAGACCGGCCAGGTCGGCCTCGACCTCCTGCAGCGCGATGACGTCCGCGTCCGCCGCCTCCAGGGCGGCCAGCAGCAGCGGACGGCGGCGGGCGGTGGCGATGGCGGCGCTGTCGTAGCGGTCCCACAGGGTGTTCCAGGTGAGCACCCGCAGCGTCGTCGCCGTGGGCGCCACCACCGGGTCATCCGCGCTGGTCGGACGCCAGCCCACGGCCGGGTCCCAGATCTGCGGCGCCACCGCGGTGAAGAACGGCGCGCGGAGGCGGCGCGGCTCCCGTACCCGGCCGGCCTCGGTCGCGTCGATGCGGTCCATGCCGGTGGCGCGGTCCCACACCACTTCGCCGTCCGCCTCGATGAACAGCACCCGGTGCCAGGGGATGTCGCCGCCGGGGACGAACGCGGGCAGCGGGACGCGCTTGGGAGCGGCCCCGCGCCGGTTCACCCCCAGCACGAACCTGGCCGGGTCGAACTGCGGATCCCAGCGCACCCGTTGGTAGATCTCGTCACTGGTGCGCACTACGGCTCCGTTCCATCGGTGTCCTCGACCGCCCCGCCGGGGCCGACGTACCAGGTGCGTGCTGCCTGGCCGGGGTAGGGCGGCGCGAACCGGTGCAACTGCGCGGTGAGCGCCTCCGGCGGCAGCGGGTCGGCCCGGACAGAGTTGCGCCGGAACAGTTCCTCCTCCTCGACCAGCAGCACCGCGTGCGTGGTCAGCGCATTGCGGCGGTGTGCGACCGCGTGCACCAGGGAGCGCTGGTGCTGGTTCAGCGAGGTGGCGTCCCAGAGCGTGGTTCCGCCTGCGGCCAGGGCGGCGTCCAGCTGGTCCAGCCCCTCCCTCAGGAGCTCAGGATTGGCGCGCTGGTCGGCGCGGGAGCCACGGGCGGAGCGCAGGTCGTCCAGGGAGATCCGGGTGTCGATCCCCTTCAACTGCGCGGCGAAGCTGGACTTTCCGCTACCGGACGGCCCGACCAGGTGCACCAGCCGGGGGAAGTCCCCGGAGCGCCAGCGCCAGGTCGCGGCGACGGCCTCGTCGACGCCGAGGATTCGGCCCCGGCCGGCGCAGGCGTCGCGGGCCTCGGCCCAGCAGCGGTCCGCGGCGGCGGGGTCGAGGTCGGCGAGCGCCTCGCGCAGCCCGGACCGCAGCGGCCGCAGCGGCGCTTCGCCGAGCAGCCCCGCCTCCTCGGCATGCAGGGCGGACCATTCCACCTGTTCCCGGGCCACAGCGGTCTCGCCGGCCGGGCGCCCGGCCAGGACCGCCCCGGCGACGGCGTGCAGCACGCCCAGATCGGCGGCCATCGCCAGCCGGACCAGTCCGCCCGGCCGCCGCTCCTCGGGATAGGGCAGTTGCAGACCGGTGTGCAGCCCGACCAGGTCCGCGACGGCCCGCGACAGTGGCATCCCGAGCGGGGCCACCAGCTGGGGCATCAGCTGCCCCGGTAGGCGCCGTGCAGCAGCGCGGCCAGGACGCCGGACAGTCGGGCGTCCCCGGTCCGTCCCAGCAGGTCCAGCCTGGCGGCGGCCTCGGCCACGACCGGCTCGGCCTGCTCCGTCGTGGTCGGCAGCGAAACCCCGCCGAGGGCGGCCAGCAGCTCCGGGACGGAGGCCGCGCCGCCGGAGCGTACGGTCCATAGGGCGGCGGCCGGGCCCAGGCCGTTCTCGACCACGGCGGCGTGCATCCAGTGGGTGTCGGTCTGCACATGTCCGGGCCGCACCCACTTGGCCACCCGCTGCCCGAACTCGGCCCGGTCGAAGCCTGCGGCCGTGCGCACGACGTAGCCCTCCTGCCGGGCCGGGTCCAACCGCAGCGCCCGCAGCGCGCGTTCGTCGAACTCGCCTCGCCAGAGCACGCTGGGGGTGGGGATCCCCAGCCGCCTCAGGTAACGGACGGTCAGATCCCAGTCCAGGCAGCGGTCCTCGTCGTCCCAGACCGAGAAGCCGTAGAACCAGCTGTCCAGCTCCCGGTAGGCGAGCGAGTGCCGGGCGAAGAGGTTCTCGCCGCAGATCCGCCAGCCGTCCGGGATCATCGGGCCGACCCGTCCCTGCAGGCTCTTGACCCAGGTCCGGGACGGGTGGTGGGCCGAGTCCAGTGAGCGGGCGTGCAGGCCGTCCCGGTAGAGGGTGGTGTTCTCGCCGTCCAGCTTCTCGGTGACCACCACCTCGCGGCCCCGCAGCCCGGCCGTCCAGGCGCCGCCGCCGACCCGTACGTCGTCCGCCGCCACCCCAGGTGACCAGGGGAGATGTGGCGTACGGGGGTAGTGCGTACGCACGGTGTGCTCCCAGCGACGACGGTCTGTTCCGGTCACCCACTGTAGGAGCCACCGCCGCGGCGGAGCCAACGAAATACCGCCGGCCGCCCCCAGCAGGAGCTGGGAACGGCCGGCAGTCAGGAGCTTCCGGTCAGGTCAGGTCAGGGGTAGCTGACCACGTTGACCGGGACGGTGCCGGTGGGTGTCACCCCGCCCGTGTCATTGATGACATGGGTGATGGTGCCGACGTAGCCGAGCGAGACGGTCAGCGCGTCGTGGAACTTCACGCCCGCCACATTCGGTACTTCGAAGGCATGGTAGGAGTTCACCGCCGGATTGATGTTGAAGTAGCAGTAGCTGCCGAGACCCCACGCCTCGTGGGTGGTGACATTGGCACCCACCTTGTACGCGGCGTACCCGTTGACCCCGGTCGGGCTCATCCAGGCGGCCTGGTTCGGCACGTCGTACGGCATCTCGTTCTGGAAGAAGATGGTCTTGCCGTTCTGGCCGTTCCAGGTGACCTCGTACTTCTGGTAGTGCTCGACGAACAGCCCGGTCGCCTCGACATTGTTGCCGTTGACGATCAGTCCGTTGTCGGCGGTGTTGATGGTCCAGCCGACCGTGCCCGCGTTGCCGTGGTCGGCGCGCCAGGCCCAGATGTGGTCGATGATCGTGTCATTGCTGTTGACGATGATGCTGGTGGTCGCCTTGCCCGCGTTCTCGCCGCCGATCCGGAAGAACACGTCCTGGATCGTGGTGGGGTTGGCCGCGTGGCTCGCGGCCGAGCCGCTCGGGCCGACGGTCAGCAGCGCGGCCGAGTTGGTGGTTCCGGCGTCGAACAGCAGGCCCTTGAGTCGGACCCCGTCCACGTCGGCGACCGACATCGCGTTGACCCCGTTGTCGGGCACGAAGGTCGGGTAGCCGATGCCGAGGACGACCGTGTTGGCCTTGGTCACATTGAGCGTCTGGTTGAGGTGGTAGACACCCGGGGTGACGAACAGGTTGCAGCCCTGGGAGAGCGCGGTGTTGATGGTCGCGGCGGTGTCGCCCGCCTTCACCACGTAGAACTGGCTCATCGGGACCGAGGTGCCGGGGGTGCTGCCGTTCGCCCAGCTCGGGCCGGAGGCGTTGGTGCGGAGCGAGGGCTCGAACACCCGGTACTTGCCGGTGCTGTCGATGTACAGGTACGGCACGTCACGCGAGACCGGGGTGGTGGCCAGCGTGGTCTCCGGCGGGTTGGGGAAGGTGTTCGCCGGTGCGCCGGTGGTCCCCGAGAAGACCATGTTCCAGACGCCGCCGGCCCAGCTGCCGAGGCTGCTGTCCCGGGTGTACCACTGCTGCTGCGAGACCGACGCCATCTGACCCGACACCTTGGTGTCGGCGACGTAGCCGCCGCTGGCGTAGCCGTAGCTGGCCGGGTAGAGCTGCAGCCCGCCGTGGACGTCGATCCGGCGGAACGGCGCGGCCTGGGCCACTGCCCAGCGGTCGTTGCCGCTGCTCGGGTTGATGGCCAGGTTCTCGGCCGAGCGCCAGAAGTTCTGCGTGGCCTGCCCCGCGTCCTCGGTGTTGAAGGCGTCGACGGTGACGTCACCGTTGATGGTCACGTCGTCCGGGTTCTGCCCGAGGCCGGCCACCGAGGTGTAGAAGCCGACGTTGTCCTCGACGCTGTAGGTGCCCGGCTTGTAGAGGTCGGCCACCCGGTTCTCGGAGAACTGCGCGGTGTTGGTGTCCTTCATCTGCGCGAACTGGGCGTCGAGTGTCGCCTGGATGCTGGCGCTGGACATGGTCGGGTCGAAGATGTGGACGTTCGGGCCGAAGTTCGGGGTGTCCGACTGGGCCGGGCAGACCGTGGCGCCGATGGTGTAGGTCGCGCTCGCCGTGGCCGAGTTGGCCAGCCCCGACTTGGTGGCGATGGCGTTGATGGTGGTGGTCGCGGAGACGGTGATCGCCGCGCTGTAGGTGGCGGAGCTCGCGGTGGGGGCCGAGCCGTCCAGGGTGTAGTGGATGGCCGCACCGGAGGTGCTGTCGGCGAGGGTCACCGACTGGGCGGTGGCGAAGGTCCCGCCGCCCGGGCTGAAGGTCGGCGTGGCGACGGCGGCGGTGCTGCCGATCACATAGGCGGCGGTGGCCACCGCGGAGTTGGTGAGGCCGGACTTGATGCCGACGGCCTTGACCGTGGTGGTCGCCGAGACGGTGATCGGCGCGCTGTAGAGGGTGGAGCCGGCGGTGGGGGTCGAGCCGTCCGTGGTGTAGCGGATGCTCGCGCCGGAGGTGCTGTCGGCGATGGTCACCGACTGCGCGGTGGTGTACGTCCCGGCGGCCGGGGTGAAGGTCGGGGTGAGCACCGTGCCGGTGCTGCCGCCGCCCTGGGTGTACGTGAAGTGGGCGCTGTCGTACTGCGGCCCGTTCTTCTCATAGGTGAACCAGTACTGGATCACCGACCCGGCGGTCAGCGAGCTGACGGTCTGGGTCCAGGTGCCGGAGGTGTTGGTCATCCGGACGTTGAGCTGACCGCCGCCGTCGACCAGGTAGTGGACGTCGACGAAGACGGCCGGGGTGGTCGGCGTGAACGAGATCTGCGCCTGCGTCGTGTTCAGCTGGGTGACCGACTGGGTGAAGTCGGGCGAGGTGGTCGTGGTGCTGATGGTGTAGGTCGCGGTCGCCACGGCGGAGTTGGTGAGGCCGGACTTGATCGCGATGGCGTTGACGGTGGTGCTGGCCGAGACGGTGAAGGGCGCGGCGTAGAGGGTCGACGTCGCGGTGGGGACGGAGCCGTCCGTGGTGTAGCGGATGCTCGCGCCCGAGGTGGTGTCGGCCAGGGTCACCGACTGCGCGGTCGGGTAGGTGCCGCCGGCCGGGTTGAAGGTGGGGGTGGCGACCTGGGTGGTGCCGCTGCCGCCCTGGGTGTACGTGAAGTGCGGGGTGTCGTACTGGGGTCCGTTCTTCTCGTAGGTGAACCAGTACTCGATGGTGGATCCGGTGGTCAGCGAGCTGACGGTCTGGGTCCAGGTGCCGGAGGTGTTGGTCATCCGGACGTTCAGCTGGCTGCCGCTGTTCACCAGGTAGTGGACGTCGACGTAGACCGCGGGCGTGGTGGGGACGAAGCTGATCTGGGCCTGGGTGGAGTTCAGCTGGGCGACGCTCTGGGTGTAGTCGGACGCGTCCGCCGCGGCGGTTCCCGCGTTCGCGGCGAGCCCGAGCAGCGCGCGGCCAGGACGAGCACGACGGCGCTGAGTATCGCGACGGCCCGTTGGCGCGACCTCGGTCGCGTTCTTTTGGGAGAGGTGGATCTGCGCATGGGTGGGGGTCCTCTCGCCTGGGTTCGTGAAGTGAATCACCAGGTCGGCACGGAGGGAGCGTTGATGACACCTCTGAGCAGGATGCAAGCTCTCGCCCGACACAAGACCTTGGAATCTTTGCCCTGGAAGCGCTCTCAATCACCTGATACAGGAGTCCTGGATCCGTGAAGCAGTGTCATTCCAACGTGACCGGCCGTCAAGAAGTTGCGCAGAGTTCACCTTTTGAACGCTGAGCCGTTCTAGGCCTTCCCGCCTCCGAGCGTCCGGAAGCCGGGGTGGACGCCGGGGCTGAGCCCCTGCTGGTCGGCGATCCGCCGCAGCAGTGCGGTGAGTTGCCCGTGCTCCTCGGGGGTGAGGCCCTGGCAGATCTGCTCCTCGTGGGCCCGGCCGGCCTGCCCCAGCTCGCCGAGCAGCGCGGTGCCCTGCTCGGTCAGATGCACGGCGTAGAGACGCCGGTCGCCGGGGTTGCGCCGGCGTTCGATCAGGCCCCGGCCCTCCAACTCGTCCGCGAAGGGGACGAAGCGGCTCGGCGGCATGCCGAGGTCGCCGGCGAGTTCGCGCTGGCTGCGGCCGGGGGTGGCGGCGAGCAGCCGCAGCAGGCCTGCCTGAGGGGGCGTCAGGCCGATGTCGGCGATCCGCGCGGCGAAGACCGCTGCGGCATGGGCGCCGAGCTGGGCCAGCAGGAAGGCGGCGCCGCCGGTCCGGGCGTTCATGTTCATGGGGAGATAGTACTTCCTTGACAATCGTTCTGCTTTGTAATCATTATTGAGGGGAACGATTCTCCTGAGGAGGAACAATGTCAGCCACCACCCGCCGGCCCCAGTCGGGGCCGCCGCTGCTCGCCCCGGTCCTGGCCTATGCCGCGCTGACGCTCGGCGCCGTCATCGCCAACCGCTCCACCCCGCACCCGGACGCCTCCGGCCTCGCCGTCCTGCAGTACGCCCAGGCCCATGGCACCGCGATCAAGCTCGGCTCGTTTCTGCTGTTCTCCTCGTCGATTCCGCTGGTCATCTCGGCGGCCGTCCTCTACCGGCGGCTGCGCGCGCTCGGGATCACCGCCCCCGGCTCGGCGATCACCCTGGTCGGCGGGGTCCTCGCGGCCTCGGCGCTGACCCTGAGCGCCCTGTTCGCCTGGACCGGCGGCCGACTGTCCGCCGACGCCGGGCCTGCGCTGGCCCGGGCGCTGGCCGACCTGTCGTTCCTGGCCGGGGGCCCGGCGTATGTGGTGATGTTCGCGCTGCTGATCGCCGGGATGTCGGTGACCGGACTGCTCGCCGGGCTGCTGCCGCGCGTCCTGGCCTGGGTGGGGCTGCTGCTCGCCGCGGTCGGGATGCTCGCCTCGCTGAGCCTGCTGGGGACGGGCTTCCAGTACCTGCTCCCGGTGGTCCGCTTCGGCGGGACGGTGTGGCTGGTCTGGGCCGCCGCGGTGCTGCCGCGGACCCGGGTCCGTACGTCCGCCGTGGCCGCTCCGGTGGCGGTTGTCGAGGGGGTGACCGCATGACCGCGACCTACTCCGAGCTGTCCGGCCGTACCGTCCTGGTCACCGGCGGCTCGCGCGGCATCGGCGCGCAGACCGCGCGGGCCTTCGCCGGGCAGGGTGCCAAGGTCTGCGTGGTCGGCCGGGACCGGGACGCCCTGGACGCCGTCGTCGGCGGGATCACGGCCGGCGGCGGCACCGCGATCGGGGCGGTCGCCGACGTCACCGACAGCGCTGCGCTGGAGCGGGTACGGGCCGAGGTCGAAGCCCGGCTCGGCCCGGTGGACGTCCTCGCCGCCTTCGCCGGGGGCCAGGGCGCGCCGGCGCCCACCGCTGGGCTCACCGAGGAGCGCTGGCGCGAGGTCATCGACTCCGATCTGACCTCGGCCTTTCTGACCGTCAGGACGTTCCTGGGCGGCGCGGGCGGCATGGTCGAACGGGGCACAGGATCGATCATCACCATGTCCTCGGCCGCGGGCCGCCAGCCCAGTCAGGCCAACCTCGCCTATGGCGTGGCCAACGCCGGACTGGTCATGCTGACAAGGCAGTTGGCCACGGAACTGGGCCCGCACGGCGTCCGCGTCAACTGCATCGCCCCCTCCTCCATCGGCACCGAGAAGCTGCTCGCGCGGATGCCCGCCGCGGTCCAGGAGCAGGTCGCGGCGCTGCACCCGCTGCGGCGGCTGGGCAGCACCGACGATGTGGCGGCCACCGCCCTGTTCCTCGCCTCCGACGCGGCCTCCTGGCTGACCGGCCTCACCGTCGATGTGGCCGGCGGCCGGATCACCCACTGACCGTCGCGGGGTCGGCGGGGCCGAGTAGTCTGCTTGCGCCGGTGAGTGGTTGGTACGAGGGGGAGTGGCTCATGGCTCGACCAAGGACAGCTGTGGTGGTCGCGGCGTGCGTGCTCGGTGCGGCGCTGACGGTGTCGGGCGACGTCTATGCCGCCCACACCGTCCACAGCCACCAGCATCCGCCTGTCAGCGTGCTCCGGACCGACGGCGCTGCCGACGAGATCAGCGCGGACCTCCGCCAGGACCTGGCCACCGGCTTCTACTCGCCCGGGGACACCTTCGGCGGCCCCTTCACCGAGGGCACGCTGGTGAACCAGGCCGAGCAGCGCGGCGGGGTACTGCTGTCGCTGTCCGCGGCGGGGGGACAGAACCAGGCCGAGCTGATGCTCGGGCTGGACCAGCCCGGCCCGGGGGACCAGGACGTCAACTGCTACCGCGTCAGTTTCGGGGTCGGCTCCTGGTCGGTGGCGTGGGAACACGCGGCCTGCCCGGCCGATCAGGGCACCGTGGACCGCGCGCTGAGCCTCTACCGGGGCCGGGTGGACACCGCAGCCACCTCGCAGCGGCCCAATGACTTCCCGGCCACCCCGGTCGGTGCCGAGCAGCTGCTCCGGGCCCAGTTCGCCGCGCTGCCGGGCGCGGCCTCGGCGCCGGAGCTGCAACCGGCCACCACCTCGGCCGACGGGGTGCTGGCCGGCGCCGTCCGGGTCGACGGGATCTGCGACTACCTGCGGCTCGCCCCGTCCGCCACCATCAGCAGCCTGGTCGAGGTCTGGCCGGCGCCGCTGGACGACCAGGCCGACTGCGCCGCCACCCAGGCGCTGGCCGCGTCCGGCCTCTACGGCAGCGACCCGGCGGCCGAGGGCTGACCCGCAGGGGCTTCAGGGGCTTTCGGGCCCGTCCATGGTGCCCGGGAGGTCGAAGAGGCTGCTGTCGAGGGCGAACTCGGTCTCCTGCTGGGCCTCCTCGCGGAGCCGGTCCGCCAGGTCGGGCGGCGGGGTCTCCGCCTCGGTCGCCTCCTCGAAGATGAACTCCCGTCCGCTGACGATGAGTTCGATGCCGTCCGCGAGCACGATCTCGTCGCCGGGGCGCAGCCGCCGGTACTCGCCGGGCGGCAGCCGGAACTCCTCCGCGGCCGGGCGGACCCGGCGGATGGTGGTGCCGTTGCGGCTGGTGTCGCAGGCGCGGAGCTTCCAGCCGTCCCAGCGGAGCGTCACATGGCTGCGGCTGACCCGGCTCCCGCCGCCCTCGTCGCCGGTGTGCACCCAGCCGGCCAGCGCGATGCCCTCGCCGCCCGGCATCCGGCCCACGGCGACCTCCTGCTTGGGCGCCACCAGGAAGCGGGTCCGCACCGTGCCGTCCACCCGCGCCTTGACCTGGACCCGGCGCGGGTACGGGCCGATGTCGAGCAGCCGCAGCTGGTGGGTCGGGCAGAGCACCACGCCGTGGCGGTACTTGGGCACCGGCTGGTAGTCCCCGCGCTCGGTCCCGAACAGCGGGCAGTCCCCCTCCGGGCAGCTCCAGCGCCGGGACAGCAGCGCCCGGCGCGGTCCGGTGCCGCCGCTGCGGTCGTACATACCGGCGCCGAGCAGCAGGTGCTCCTCCTCCTTGCGGGCGATCTCCCATTCCCCCGGCACCGGCATCACCCGCCGCTCGACCCCCACGCCGACCCCGTCCGGGCCGGGGCAGGGCCGGAAGAAGCGGTCGGTGTTGCCCGCGATCCAGGGGTAACTGCGGCAGTACTCCTTGTAGTTGTCCCGGCTGACGACGGCCTGGCCGGTGGTGTCCGCCAGCTCGATCAGCCGGTCGTCGGCCACGTCCATCACCTCGATCAGCCCCTGCTGGTACCAGTGCCTGAGCGTGGCCCGCTCGTCGTCGCCGAGCCGCCGGTCACGCAGCAGCGAGGCGTCGGCCACGGCGTAGACCTGGACGGTCTCGTCCCGGGTGTATGCGATCAGCCCGTCGATCAGGCACACGAACCGCGCCAGATCGACCGGTCGGCCGCTGCAGAGGTCCGCGGTCTTCATCACATTGGACATATCCACGGCGAAGTCCGCAGCCGCAGGATCCAGGGAGAGGTGCGACTCTGTTCCCATGCCGGGCAAGCTAGCAGAGCCCCGCCCCACTCGGCAACCCCGCCGCCCGTTCGGCCCAGGGGATCACCGCGGGCCTGCCGTCAGCCGCAGTGCTCCCAGGGGTTCACCAGAGCCGCGCCGGTTCGCCGCTCGGCGGCTCGTCATAAGGGCGGGCGCCGAATTCCAGGCCCTCGAAGGGAGCCGAGAGGAGGAACTCCTCGAAGCCGTCATGCGCGGAAGTGGCCCAGCGGGTCAGCATGACTGGAAGCTCGTCCAGGTCGGTGACCGCGAGTTCGGCGTCGAAATGCGTGAGCTGATCCTCGGGAAGGGACTCCCGGATGTCGCGGATCGTCCGGAGCGGGTGCTCCGGCTGGGAGCGGTGCGTGGGCAAGGGATGGTCATGCGCACTGCTCATGGCATCCTCCGGATCGCTCGGTTGGTAGCCACAATACCGAGGTGGACGAGTGCTGGGGGCCTACCGCTGAGGCTCAAGTCCCACCCGGCGCTCGCTCTCCTTGATGCGGAGGTCGTTGATGCTGGCGTAGCGGCGGTGCATCAGGCCGGTGGGGGTGAACTCCCAGTTCTCGTTGCCGTAGCTGCGCCACCACTGGCCCTCGGCGGTGTGCCACTCGTACTCGAAGCGGACAGCGATGCGGTTGCCGGTGAAGGCCCAGAGCTCCTTGCGGAGCCGGTAGTCGAGTTCGCGCTGCCACTTGTCGCGCAGAAAGGCGACGATCTCGGTGCGGCCGGTGAGGAAGCGGTCGCGGTTGCGCCACTCGGAGTCCTCGGTGTAGGCGAGGGCGACCCGCTCGGGGTCGCGGGTGTTCCAGGCGTCCTCCGCGGCCTGGACCTTGGCGCGGGCGGTCTCCTCGGTGAACGGGGGCAGCGGCGGGCGGCTCTCGGACACGTCTGCGGGCATGCTGCTCCTCCAGGGTTGAGAACGTCCGTTCTCCCGTAGCCACGGTACGCTTGGAGAACGGTGGTTCTCAAGTGGAGGCGCGGATGGCGGTAGCAGCGGAACCGGCCCTGGTACGCGCCCGGGCCCTGGACGCGGCCGAGGCGCTGTTCTACGCCAGAGGCGTGCAACTTGTCGGCATGGACGAGATCCGCAGCGCCTCCGGACTCTCCCTCAAACGGCTCTACCAGCTGTTTCCCTCCAAGGGCGACCTGGTCGAGGCCTATCTGCGGCGCCGCGACGCCCGCTGGCTGGCCGCCCTGGCCGCCCATGTCGACGCCGAGCCCGACCGGACCGCCCGCCCGCTGGCCGTCTTCGACTGGCTGTCGCTGTGGTTCGCCGAGCCGGACTTCCACGGCTGCGCCTTCATCAACGCCTTCGGCGAGCTGGGGGCGACCTCGCCCGCCGTCGCCGACGCGGTGGCCGACCACAAGGCCGGCTTCCGGCTCTACCTCGCGGAACTGGTCCAGGACGCGTCCCTGGCCCAGCAGTTGGCCCTGCTCGCCGAGGGCGCGATGACCACGGCGGCGATCAGCCGCTCGACCGCCCCGGCCCGGCAGGCACGGGCCGCGGCGGCGGTGCTGCTGGCCGCCGCGGCCGGCTGAATCCACCATCGGCGGGCCCAGCAGGGGGTCAGGTGTTGAGGTAGGCCAGCACCGCGAGCACCCGGCGGTTGTCGACCTCGGACGGCGGCAGGCCCAGCTTGGCGAAGATATTGGAGGTGTGCTTGGTGACTGCCCCTCGCTCACCACCATCCGGGCCGCGATCGCCGCGTTGGAGCGCCCCTCGGCCATCAGCGCCAGCACCTCCCGCTCCCGCGGGGTCAGCGCGGACAGCGGTTCGGCCCGGGCGTTGTGGGCCAGCAGCTTGGCGATCACCTCCGGGTCCATCACGGTGCCGCCCGCCGCGACCCGGCGGACCGCGTCCACGAACTGGTCGGAGTCGAACACCCGGTCCTTGAGCAGGTAGCCGACCGCCCCGGTGCCGTCCGCCAGCAGCTCCCTGGCGTACAGCTGCTCGACGTACTGGGACAGCACCAGCACCGGCAGGCCCGGCGACTCGCGCCGGGCCTGGAGGACGGCCTGCAGGCCCTCGTCGGTGAAGGTGGGCGGCATCCGGACGTCGACCACGGCCACCTCCGGCTTCAGCTCCCGGAGGGAGTGAAGCAGGTCGGGGCCGTTGTCGACGGCAGCGACGATCTCGAAGCCGTAGGCCTCGAGCAGCCGGACCAGGCCGTCCCTCAGGAGGAAGAGGTCTTCGGCGAGGACAACACGCACGGCAGCTCCACAGTGATGGTGGTCGGCCCTCCCAGCGGGCTGCTGAGGGCGAGGACTCCGTCGAAGGTAGCGAGTCGGCGTTCGATCCCGCGCAGCCCGGTCCCCCTGCTGACGTCGGCGCCGCCGACGCCGTCGTCCCTGACGGTCATCAGCAGCCGGCCGTCGTGGTGGTGCAGGTCGATCCAGACGTGCTCCGCCTCGGCGTGCTTGCCGGCGTTGGCGAGGGCCTCCGCGGCGGCGAAGTAGGCGGCGGACTCGACCGGGGCGTCCAGCCGTCCGGGCAGGTCGACGGTCACCTCGACGGTGAGCGCGCTGTCCAGGGCCAGCGCCCGCACCGCGTCGCCGAGGCCCCGGTCGGACAGCACCGGCGGGTGGATGCCGCGGACCAGGTCGCGCAGTTCGGTGAGCGCCTTGGCGGAGGAGTCGCGGGCCTCCAGCAGCATGGCCCTGGCCTGCTCCGGGTTGTGCTCCAGCAGCTGCACGGCCGCCCCGAGGTTCATCCCCATCGCCACCAGCCGGGCCTGCGCCCCGTCGTGCAGGTCGCGCTCGATCCGGCGGAGCTCGGCGGCCTGGGAGTCCACCGCGTCGGTGCGGGTGACGGTGAGCTGCTCGACCCGCTGGGCCAGCAGCGCGGCCGGGGTGGGCGAGAGCAGCCTGGTGCTCCACCGTCCGTACCGGGTGAGGAGTTTGGGGGCGGACCAGAGGCCGAGGCCGATCAGCAGCACGCCGATCGCCGAGGTCGCCGCGACGTCGCCGGTGTGGCCCTTGTGCACATGCAGGAAGAGGTACCAGTCGTTGTAGCCGGCCCGGGTCATCGGCCCGGCGAAGGCGGTGATGACGAAGCCGTAGACGCCCTCCAGGATCAGCGCCAGCGGCAGCAGCGCCAGAAAGCTGCTGACGATCGGGTCGACCAGCAGCCAGAGCAGGTCGCGCCAGGTGGCGGCGTCGGTGAGGAGCCACTGGCAGCGGCGCCAGTAGCCGGCCCAGCCGTCCGGCCACCCGTCCGGCAGGTCGGCGGGGCGGGGACGGTAGGGGCTGGCGATCTCGACCCCGGTCCACTGCCGGAGCCGGTGTCGGCGCCGGTCGGCGATGCCCCGGACGGTGGCCATGGCGGCGGGCAGCAGGAAGACCCCGACGCCCAGTCCGAGGAACCCGATCGCCAGGGTGGCGAAGATCAGCGCCAGCATGCCCGGATACCCGAGCAGATGCAGCACCAGGCCCCGACGGGTGCTGGTGAGCCGCTCCCCGAGCCAGGAGCGCGAGGCGCGCCCCTTCGTCCGCATGTCATCGACCGTTGTCCCGCTCATGCTGTCCCCGCCCTCGTCGCCGCACTGTCCGAATCTGCTGCCCATAGTCTGCGGGGCGGGCGGCAGCGGACGCAGGGGCCCTGGGCACCGGATCCGGGGGTGGAGTTTCCCCCACCCTCGCCTCCCTTGCCGTCTCTGTGGTTCATCGGGCCCCAGAAGTCCACGTTGCCACCGGCCTTGGCATGCGTAGGGTATCCACGCGCAAACCGTGATCTGCATCACAGGCGATCCTCCGGCGAGGCCGGTCGTTGTTGTCCCCCCGCAAAGGGGGGACATATCTGACGTGCACGTATCAGTGTCCATCTGATGGACCACGGGGTGACGCCAAGTGTCTGCGTGTGTTCGAGCGGTGCAAATCGTTGGTTCGCTCGTGAGTGAATCAGGCGTTCGACGCGCTTGTCTGGTCCCGGGCCCGATCGCGAGCCCCGGCCGGCACTTGCGTTACCCGGTCGCACGCCCGACCCGAATCGAGTCCGATGAACTTCCCTCAGTTCCTCTCGCCCCACTCGCCCCTCGCCCGTGCCTGCGCCCGGTCCGGCACCGCTCGGGAGTCACGATGAACGAGGACTTCACCGGCTTCGGGCTGGAACCGGCGGACCGTGCCTGGCTGCAGGAGTGGTTCTCCTCGCTGGAGGACCCGCTGGGCCTGACCCTGGAGTGCCAGGCCTACATCGCGACGCACTACGCGAACTTCCTGGTCTTCGCGCAGACCATTCTGGAGGACGGCGAGCGGTCCCGTGCCGTGGCGCTGTCGGTACTGACCGAGATCGCCGCGGACTGGTCCTCCTTCACCCGCCAGGTCCCTGACACCGCGGCGGCAGGCTTCGAGTTGCTTGTCCAGGCGGTGGTGGTGGAGGCCCATCTGATGGGCTTGGAGCTTCCCTTCGACAAGCAGGCCCGGCTGGCCCGCCAACTGCTGGACGACATGCGGCAGTCACTGCAGGGGCCAGAGGCCGACACCGACGTCGGCCTCTACCGTACTTTGCGACTGCTGATGCCGCGTCAGTTCGACATCCTCATCCTCAAGGCCGCGGGGCGCTCCACGCTCTTCGTGGCATGGTTCCTGCAGACTGCCCCCAGCACCGTGGACCGCAACTACCACCGTGCCAAGGCCTACATCGGCGGCGAGATGCAGCTGCGGCGACTCGTCAAGCCCGACCTGCCCGCCCGTTCCCCCGGAGCCCGACGCCGCACGGGAGTCACCTCATGACCCAGCACTCCGACCTGGACGAGGCCGTCGAGCGCCTGACCGCTTTCGCCGCCCGCACTCGTGAGATCCACCAGGCGGCGGAGGCGGACGTCCCCGAAGCCCTGCGAACAATCGCGGCCCGGGTCAGGCAGGCCCGTGCCCGGGCAGCGGGGAACCGGTACCCCCGCAACGAGGCTCGCGACCTTCTCGACGAGGCCGCACGCACCACACTGTCGGCCCCCGGAGCGATGGCCGTCCTGGTCGGCTTCGCCCATGAGCAGGAACCGCCCGGGCGTCGGCAACAGCCCTTTACTGGCTCCCACCTCGACCTTGACCTGCAGATCGAGGGAGCCCTGCTGTTCGGCTGCCTGCTGCACCTGTCCGCCCACCCCATCAGCGCCTCGTTCTGGTGGAAAGTGGCCGCCGGCGCCGGCAACCGGACCGCCGCGACCTGCCTGTACCTGCACCGTGTCCTGCGGGGCGACAGTCGCGAGGCCTTCTGGTGGCTCACTCAGGCCATCGCCCTCGCCAAGCCGCACAACCCGCCACCCACCCTCCCCGCTATCAGTGGCTGGCCCCAGATCCTTCCGCATCTGCTCCCCGCTCCCGGACCGGTCCGCAGCACACCGGTGCCCTTCGCCCAACTCGCTTGCGAGCTAGACCGCCTGGTCGTGCGTCCGGGCCCGGACCCGGACAACGACGACCCCGCCATCGATGTGGACGGCATAGCCGCCTGTCCGGGCCCCAGCTTCACCCGCCGCCTCGAACAGGCCCTCGCCTGAGCACCGCTCGGACCGAGGCTGCTCCGACGACCCGCACGGTCAGTCACCACTGAACTCCGGGGTTGGGACGGTGAGGCCGTCCTGGCCCCGGTCCCGGGAGGCTCGCATGCATACGTTCGCGACCATTGCCACCACCACAGCAGGGGCGGGCACGGCTGGCGCCGTCCTGTACGGGGCGACGGTCATCATCGTCGCTCTGACGGCTGTTGCCGCACCCGACCGCCGGCGGCGACGCGATGCCCGGCAGGTCCTCGACCTCCTCCTGCGACCGCGCCGGCGGCCGCGGTGATCCAGGGCCTGAGGTGCCGGGCGGGCCGGCGGGCCCGGACGTGGAGACGGACCGCCGGGCCGGGGGTCGGGTCCCGGTTCGGCGGTCCGCCTGGTTCTGGGGGTCGCGGCTTGGATCAGCTCGCGGCGGGCGGGTAGAGCACCACGTTCACCGGGACGGTGGCGGTGCCCTGGGCCGGGTCGCCGACGTCGTTGATGACGTGGTCGATCACGCCGTCGCCGTTGAGCGAGACGGTCAGCAGGTCGTGGAAGACCACGCCCTTGGTGAGCGGGACCTCGAAGCTGTGGCTGACGTGGATGGTCGGGTCGACGTTGAAGAAGCAGTAGCTGCCCAGACCCCAGGCCTCGTGGTGCTTCACATAGTTGTCGACCTTGTAGGCGGCCCAGCCGAGGATGCCCTTGTGCTGGTAGGCGGCCTGGTTCGGCGGGTCGTAGGGGAGCTCGTTCTGGAACATGATGGTGCTGCCGTGCTCGCCGTTCCAGATCACGTTGTACTTCTGGAAGTGCTCCACGAACAGGCCGGTGGCCTGCACCTTGTCGCCGTTGACGACCACCCCGGTCTCGGCGGTGTTGACCGTCCAGCCGACGCCCGAGCCGTGGTCGGCGCGCCAGGCCCAGATGTGGTCCAGCAGCACGTTGTCGGCGTTGACCACCAGGGCGGTGGTGGCCTTGCCCGGGCCCGCGCCGCCGATCCGGAAGAACACGTCCTGGACCGAGGTCGGGTCGCCCGCGTCGCTCCAGCCGCCGCGCTTGTCGCCGACCTGGAGCAGCACCGGGGAGTTGTCCTCGCCGGCGTCGAACAGCAGCCCGGCGATCTGCACCCCCTTGGTGCTGGCCACGGTCATCGGGACGACCCCGCCGACCGGGCTGAGGGTGGGGAAGCCGATGCCGAGCACGATGGTCTCGGCGTTCTTCACCCGGATGGTCCGGTCGATCGTGTAGATGCCGGGGGTGAAGAGCAGGTGCTTGCCCTGGTCCAGGGCCTTGTTGATGCTGTGGACGGAGTCGCTGGGCTTGGCGATGAAGAACTTGTCGATGGAGATGGTCCGAGCGGCGGTGGGGGCTCCGCCGTTCCAGGTGGTCCCGAGCGCGTTGTGCCGCAGCCGGGGTGCCACCACCTGCCAGCGGCCCTTGGCGTCCACCGCGAGGAAGGGCTTCTCCCGGCTCTTCGGGCTGGTCGGCAGGGTGGTGTACGGGGGGTTGGGGAAGGACTGCGCGGGTGCGCCGATCACCCCGGCGAAGACCTGGTTCCAGACCGCGTTGGACCAGCTGCCGACCTGGCTGTCGCGAGTCAGCCACTGCTGCTGGGAGGCGTTGATCACCTGGCTGTCCACCACCGAGTCGGCGATGAAGCCGCCGCTGGTGTAGCCGCCCTGGCGCGGGAAGAGGAACAGGCTGCCCTTGACGTGCACCCGGCGGATCGGCGCGGCCTGGGACACCGCGAACCAGTTGATGCCGCCGGTGGGGACGATGGCGAGGTTCTCGACCGAGCGCCAGAAGTTGGTGAGCCCGTTGAAGCTGCCGTCGGACTGCTGCTGGCCCTCGACCCGGACCTCGCCGTTGATGGTGACGTCGTCGGGGGAGAGGCCGAGGCCGGCCACCGAGGTGTAGTAGCCGAGCTGGATGTCGGCGTTGTAGGTACCGGGCTTGAAGAAGAAGGCGAAGCGGCCGGTGCCGAACTCGGCCGGGACCTGCTGCGCGGCGGCGGCGTCCACCGCGGCCTGGATGGTGGCGGCCGGGGTGGTCGGATCGAAGATCTGGACGTTGGGGCCGAAGTCCGGGGTCGGCGGCACCTTGGGCGGCTTCGGCGCCTTGGCCGGCTGCGCGGCGGTTCCAGCGGCGGTACCGGCCGCGGCGGCGGGTCCGGCGACGGCCACGGCCAGCGGAATCGCGCTGGTGGCGAGGGCGGCGACGGCGAAGGCGCGGCGGCTCAGCCCGGCGCCGTCCCGCGGCCCGGCGAGTTGCGGTTCTGTATCGGGAAGTTCACTATCAGCGGCCCTGAACGGTGACATTTACGACGACCTGCCTTCTCCAAGTGAAGCCAGTGATGCGACGATGCGCGGGTGGCCGCCATCGCGGTAGAGCGCTCTCTCGGGGACGTACACTGCTGCCGGAGTGACGGCCTGTCAAGACTGAACACCGAGTTCCGGAACGATTGAACAGGGGTGGGAGCGGCAGCGGAAGACCCTTGGCGCGACTGGTCTGGAAGCGCTCTCAAGGGTTTCCGGCAAGGCCGCTGATGGGACGCGGTCGCTCCTGTACGTACGACCAAAACGTTCAAGTAGTGAAGGCAGGTGGTGGTCGACGCCTGCTCGGCCACCAGTTCGGCCGGTGAAGCGGGCTGCGCGGGGCGTTGCGCCCGGTCCGGGGCGGCGACAGTATCCAGAGAGAGGATGTAGGAGAGGGCAGGAGCTGATCGGTAGCTGATGAGCGGCAACAGTGGCTGGCTGGCGCGGGTCGGCGCGGACCCGCAGGCACGGGCGCGGGAGATCGGGCACGCCCACTCCGCCTTCGTCAGCACGCACAAGCTGGCCGCCGGGGCGGCCGGCACCGGGCTGCGCGAGGTGGTGGCCCAGTCCTGGCTGCGCTCCTCGGTCGCCCGGGTCGACCAGGCCGTCGACCCGCCGGTCACCCTCACCGACGGCGACCTCGCCGCCTACCGCGACTCGCACCCGCTGGCCCAGGTCATCGACGTGCTGCGGCAGATCGTCGGCACCGCCGCCGAGGACGGCGACCATCTGATGGCGGTCTCCGACGCGACCGGTCGGCTGCTCTGGGTCGAGGGCAACCGCACCGCCCGGGCCCGCGCGGCCAGGATCAACTTCGTCGAGGGCGCGCTCTGGGACGAGGCCCATGCCGGGACCAACGCCCCGGGCACCGCGATCGCGCTCGACCACGAGGTCCAGATCTTCGCCACCGAGCACTTCCGCCAGTCGGTTCAGGCCTGGACCTGCGCGGCCGCGCCGATCCACGATCCGGCGACCGGGCGGATCCTCGGCGTCATCGACGTCACCGGCGGCGACATCGTCGCCAACCCGCACAGCCTGGCCCTGGTCCGGGCGGCGGCGCGGGCCTGCGAGGCGGCGCTCTGGGTGCCGGGACGCCCGTCGGACGCCCCGCGGGAAACGGACCCGGTGGGCGGACGGCTGCGGGCGCTGGGGCTCAACGAGGGGGTGCTGCGCCTGGACGGGGCGCCCGAGGTCGGGCTGACCCGCCGTCACACCGAGCTGCTGATCGCGCTGACCCTGCATCAGCAGGGGCTCACCGGCGAACAGTTGACCTCCCTGCTGTACGGGGACTCGGCCAGCCCCACCACCGTCAGGGTCGAGCTGAACCGGCTCCGGCACGTGGTCGGCGGTCTGCTCGGATCCCGCCCCTACCGGCTCACCGGACCGCTCCAGGCCGACTACCTCGACGTCGCCGCCGCGCTGCACCGCGGCGACCTGGCCGGCGCGCTGGCCGACTACCCGGGCCCGCTGCTCCCCTCCTCGGAGGCCCCCGCCGTGGTCGGCCACCGGAACTGGCTCGACAGCCGGCTCCGCTGCGCGGTCCTCGCCTCGCCCCGTCCGGACCTGCTCCGGGACTGGGCCGAGGGGCCGGGGCTCCACGACCTCCAGATCTGGGAGCGCTACGCCGAGGCCGTCCCGTACGCGTCCCCGGAACGCGCGGTCGCCCTCGGCCGGATCCAGCGGCTGCGGGCCGAGTGGGGGCAGGACCTGGCAGCCCGACGGTGATCCACGGGCTGCAACGTTGCTGCAACGTCCGCGGGTCTACCGTGCGGCCGTAGGGCCGGACGTCCAATGAGGGGCGGCCGGCAAGCAGGCTGACGGAGGTCGACCACCATGGCCCGTTTCGCTGCGCCGGGAGAATCCGGCGCGAAGATGAGCTACCTGCCGCGCTACGACCACTGGATCGGCGGCGAGTTCGTGCCGCCGAAGCGGGGGCAGTACTTCGAGAACCCGTCGCCGGTGAACGGACACACCTTCTGCGAGGTCGCCCGCGGCACCGCCGAGGACGTCGAGGCAGCGCTGGACGCCGCGCACGCCGCCGCCCCCGCCTGGGGCCGCACCTCCGCCGGGGACCGGGCGAACATCCTGAACCGGATCGCCGACCGGATGGAGCAGAACCTGGAGGCCCTCGCGGTCGCCGAGAGCTGGGAGAACGGCAAGCCGATCCGGGAGACGATGGCCGCCGACATCCCGCTCGCCATCGACCACTTCCGCTACTTCGCGGGGGCGATCCGGGCCCAGGAGGGCTCGCTGGCCGAGATCGACGAGGACACCGTCGCGTACCACTTCCACGAGCCGCTGGGCGTGGTCGCGCAGATCATCCCGTGGAACTTCCCGATCCTGATGGCGACCTGGAAGCTCGCCCCGGCCCTCGCCGCCGGCAACGCGGTGGTGATCAAGCCGGCCGAGCAGACCCCGGCCTCGCTGCACTACTGGATGAGCCTGATCGCGGACCTGCTCCCGCCCGGCGTCGTCAACATCGTCAACGGCTTCGGGGTGGAGGCCGGCAAGCCGCTGGCGTCCAGCGCCCGGGTCGCCAAGGTCGCCTTCACCGGGGAGACCACCACCGGGCGGCTGATCATGCAGTACGCCAGCGAGAACATCAAGCCGGTGACCCTGGAGCTGGGCGGCAAGAGCCCCAACATCTTCTTCGACGACGTGAGTTCGGCCCACGACGACTTCCTGGACAAGGCGCTCGAGGGCTTCACCATGTTCGCGCTGAACCAGGGCGAGGTCTGCACCTGCCCGTCCCGCGCGCTGATCCAGGAGGGCCACTACAGCGAGTTCCTGGACGCGGCGGTGGAGCGCACCCGCGCCATCGTCCAGGGCCACCCGCTGGACCCGACCACGATGATCGGCGCGCAGGCGTCCAACGACCAGCTGGAGAAGATCCTCTCCTACCTGGACATCGGGCAGCAGGAGGGCGCGAAGATCCTGATCGGCGGCGCCAGGGCGGACATGGACGGCGAGCTGGCGGGCGGCTACTACGTCCAGCCGACCATCTTCGAGGGCAACAACGCGATGCGGATCTTCCAGGAGGAGATCTTCGGCCCGGTGGTCTCGGTCGCGCCCTTCGCCACCTACGACGACGCGATCCGGATCGCCAACGACACCCTCTACGGGCTCGGCGCGGGCGTCTGGACCCGGGACTCGACCACGGCCTACCGGGCCGGGCGGGCGATCCAGGCCGGCCGGGTGTGGACCAACTGCTACCACGCCTACCCGGCGCACGCGGCCTTCGGCGGCTACAAGGGCTCCGGAATCGGCCGCGAGAACCACAAGATGATGCTGGACCACTACCAGCAGACCAAGAACCTGCTGGTCAGCTACTCGGCCAAGAAGCTCGGGTTCTTCTAGCCATGGCCGAGGACCTCTCCAGGGTGGCGGTGACGCCCGCCGCCGAGGAGCTGCTGCGCAAGCTCTACGCCGTCAACGGCCCGCTGATGTTCCACCAGTCGGGTGGCTGCTGCGACGGCAGCTCGCCGATGTGCTATCTGGAGGGCGAGTTCCGGACCGGCGCCTCGGACGTGCTGCTGGCCGCGCTGCGGGTGGAGGGCGTGACCGAGCCGGTCACCTTCTGGATGTCCAGGGACCAGTTCGCGCTCTGGCGGCACACCCACCTCACGGTGGACGTGGTGCCGGGGCGCGGCGGCGGCTTCTCGCTGGAGGCGCCGGAGGGGATGCGCTTCCTGATCCGGTCCCGGCTGCTGACTCCGGAGGAGGTGGCGGTGCTGGACGCGGCGGACGCGGCGGCGGATCTGGTGGCCGGCCTTGCGGCGGACCCGCGCGGTCCGGATTCCGGGTGAGCAACTCCCGGATGAACATTGCGTGTTGATGGGTTTGGCGACGGTCTGACGTGGTAAGCGGAGTCCGCCCGTGCCTGGAAGCTGCTGTGGCAGCGGCCTTCGGGGCCGACGGCGCGGGCCGCCGCGGCAGTCAGGTCGTCGGGGCCGGTCGGCCGCGGAGCAGGACCCCGGGCGGGAACGGTGGACCCCACCGCCCCGCCCGGGCCCCGCGCCGTGCCTGCGTGGGGCCGGTCAGCCGAGTTGCGGGGCGACCTGGGTGGCGATCAGCTCCAGCTGGTCCAGGTCGGAGAGGTCCAGGATCTGGAAGTAGAAGCGGCTGCTGCCCGTCTCCGCGTAGCGGCCGATGGTGTCGACCACCTCGGCCGGGGTGCCGGCCAGGCCGTTCGCCTTCAGTTCGGCCACCTCCCGGCCGATCGCCGCCGCCCGGCGGGCCACCTCGGCGTCGTCCCGGCCGACGCAGGACACCAGGGCGTTGGAGTACACCATGTCGTCGGCCGGGCGGCCGGCCGCCTCGCAGGCGGCGCGGACCCGGGCGATCTGGGTGCCGGTGTCCTCGACCGAGGCGAAGGGCAGGTTGAACTCGGTGGCGTAGCGGGCCGCCAGGGCCGGCAGCCGCTTCGGGCCCGTCCCGCCGACCAGCACCGGGATCCGCTGCTGCACCGGCTTGGGCAGCGCCGGGGAGTCCTTGAGCTGGTAGTGGACGCCGTCGAAGTCGAAGGTCTTGCCGACCTCGGTCTGCCACAGCCCGGTGACGATCGCCAGCTGCTCCTCGAAGCGGTCGATCCGCTTGTCCGGGAAGGGGATCCCGTACGCGGCGTGCTCCTGCTCGAACCAGGCCGCGCCGAGGCCGAGTTCGACCCGCCCGCCGCTCATGGCGTCGACCTGGGCGACCTGGACGGCCAGCACGCCCGGCCAGCGGAAGGTGCCCGCGGTCATCAGCGTGCCGAGCCGGATCCGGGAGGTCTCGCGGGCCAGTCCGGCCAGGGTGATCCAGGCGTCGGTGGGTCCCGGCAGGCCGTCCCCTTCGCCCATGCGCAGGTAGTGGTCCGAGCGGAAGAAGGCGTCGAAGCCCAGCTCTTCGGTGGACTTGGCGACCCGCAGCAGCGTGTCGTAGGAGGCGCCCTGCTGGGGCTCGGTGAAGATTCGGAGGTCCATGGGACCCATCCTGCACGATCAGTGAGCGGGAACCCGGCCCGGCTCAGCCCGGCTTCGGCCCCGGCTCGGCCCGGCTCAGCCCCGCTTCAGCGCGACCCCCGCGTAGCCGGCGACCTCCGTGCAGGTCAGGGCCAGGTCCTCCGGCTCCTCGGCGTGCCACTCGTGGACCGGGACCAGGCCGGGGGCGACCAGCTCCATGCCGTCGAAGTAGCGCAGCACCTGCGGGTGCGTCCGCGAGGTCAGGCTCACGCCGACGGTGGCGTAGGTGCGCAGCACCGCGCTGGCGACGTCGATCGAGAGGTGCTCGCCGGTGGCGTGGGAGAGGATCAGCGCACTGCCGGGCGGCAGCACGGCCTTGAGCTCGTCCAGAATCTCCTCGGGGCGGTCGGCGTCGGTCAGGAAGTGCAGCATCGAGACCACCATCAGGGCCACCGGCCGGGAGAAGTCCAGCAGTTCCCTGACCTGGGGGGAGCTCAGGATCGCCGCCGGGTCCCTGAAGTCGGCCTCGACGCAGGCGGTGCGGCCCTGCAGGCTGCCCTGCAGCCGGGCCCGGGCGTGGGCCAGCACCAGCACGTCGTTGTCGACGTAGACCACCCGCGCGTCGGGTGCGACCGACTGGGCCACCTCATGGGTGTTGTGGGCGCTGGGCATCCCGGTTCCGATGTCCAGGAACTGACGGATGCCCAGCTGGGCGGCCAGCCGCACCGCCCGGCCGAGGAAGCGGCGGTTGGCCAGGGCGGTGGACCGTACGTGGGGAAACTGCGCGACGACCCGGTTGGCTGCGGCCCGGTCGGCGGGGAAGTTGTCCTTGCCGCTCAGGTAGTAGTCGTACATCCGTGCGGGATGCGGCATGTCGGCGCGCAGGCTCACCATGTCCCCGGCCGTTCAGCCGCGCTTGAGGGCGACTCCGGCGTAGCCGGCGACCTCTTCGCGGGTCATCAGCCGGTCGTCCTCGTTGTCGGGGTCGGGACGCCACTCGTGCACCGGCGTCACCCCGGGCTCGACCAGGTCGAGGCCCTCGAAGAAGCCGAGCACCTCGGTGTGGGTGCGGGAGACGATGTTGAGACCGGACTTGGCGTAGGTCGCCTCGATGTTGGCGGCGATCGCGGGGTCCATCAGCTCGCCGGTGCCATGGGTGAGGATCAGCGCGCTGCCGGGCGGCAGGGCCTCCTTGTACCGGTCGAGCAGCGCGTGCGGGTTCTCGGAGTCCGGGAAGAAGTGCAGCAGGGCCACCACCAGCAGCGCGATCGGCTGCGAGAAGTCGAGCAGGCCCTTGGTCTGCGGCGAGTCCAGGATCGACTCGGGGTTGCGGAAGTCGGCGTCGATGTAGGCGGTGCGGCCCTCGGGGGTGCCGCGGAGCAGGGCACGGGCGTGGGTGAGCACGATCGGGTCGTTGTCGACATAGACCACGTGCGCGTCCGGGGCGGCGGCCTGGGCCACCTCATGGGTGTTGTTGGAGGCGGGGATGCCGGTGCCGATGTCCAGGAACTGGCGGATGCCGAGGTCCGCGGCGTGGCGCACGGCGCGGCCGAGGAAGCGGCGGTTGGCACGGGAGCCGGCCGGGGCGCTCGGCAGCAACTGGACCACTGCCGCGGCGGCGGCCCGGTCGGCCGGGAAGTTGTCCTTGCCGCCCAGGTAGTAGTCGTACATCCGAGCGGGGTGCGGTATGTCCGTGCGCAGGTCGACGCTCGGCGGCAGACTGCCGTCCGACGCCGCCCAGTCCCAGTTGTCAGCAGTCATGTCGCTCCTCGGCCCCCTTGGCTTTCTCTGAAGTTCCCAATGGACCAGGCAGTCAGCCATGGTGACAGGGCATCACCTGCATGATCGGAAGCATGCTACTCGATGGGTGTGTGGCAGGAATATGACGTGATCCGACTCACACTCGGCGGCACCTGTCGCCGGGGGGTCGGGGAAGCGCATTCTTTGGGGACGACGGCGCCCTCGGGCGCCCCGACGGAGGCTGTGCGTGGGCGACAAGGCGGAGCAGACACCGATCGAGACCGTCCGGATGCAGCTGCGGGTCGAGGAGTGCGATCCGGACTCCCTGCGCTCCATCGTCAAGGCCGCGAGCGAGGCTACCACCTGGTGCGCTGGGGGAGTGGCCCCTGGTGCGGCTGGGCGGGCGGGGTCGGCGCCGACTGGCTATGCGACGGCGCCGACTGGGACGAGGACCGGGTCCGCGCGCTCGACCAGGAGGCCGAGCAGCGCGGACAGACCCTGCTCACCGTCGCCGCGCTCGGTCTCGACGCCGGGGGCGAGGAGGTGGTGGCCGGGTTCAGCGAGATCCTGCTGACCGCCGGCACGACCCGGGCCCGGCAGTCCGACACCGCGGTGCTCAAGCAGCACCGGGGGCGCGGCCTCGGCCTGTGGGTGAAGGCCGCGATGCTGCAGTGGCTGCTGGGCGCGCACCCGGAGGTGGACCAGGTGGAGACGGTCTGCGCGCTGACCAACCAGCACATGATCGCGATCAACGAGGAACTGGGCTTCCGGCCGGATGTCGGCAGTGACGGGTGAGGCGGCCGGTCACGAACGCCCCGCGCGGCTAGGGTGGGCAGGGCACACGGCCGGACTTCAGCACTGATCCAGGAGGAAACCCAGCGTGGCTACCACTCGCGTCGCACGTACGGAATGGGAAGGCTCTCTGCTCGAGGCAAGGGCAATGTCTCGCTCGTCACCTCGGGTGTCGGCGAGTTCCCGGTGACCTGGGCCTCGCGGGCCGAGACCGCCAACGGGAGGACCAGCCCCGAGGAGCTGATCGCCGCCGCGCACTCCAGCTGCTTCTCGATGGCGCTGTCGCACGGCCTGGCCGGCGCCGGCACCCCGCCCACCAAGCTGGAGACCCAGGCCGAGGTGACCTTCCAGCCCGGCACCGGGATCACCGGCATCCACCTCACCGTCACCGGCACCGTGCCCGGTCTCGACGAGGCGGGCTTCGTCAAGGCGGCCGAGGACGCAAAGGCCAACTGCCCGGTCAGCAAGGCGCTTTCGGGCACGACCATCACGCTGACGGCGGGTCTGGCCTGACCTCCCCGAGCCGCTGCCGGTACCCGTGGCCCCCGCCGTTCCCGGCGGGGGCCACGGCGTTTCCGGCTCGGGCCACGGCGCGTACGTCACCTGCGTGCGCCCCCGGTCCTTCCCCGGAGGAGTGAATCGTTCCGTTGCCGGTGGCCGGGCCCGGGACCGCCGCCTATGATCACTACTGTGCGTAGTGGTGACAACGGGGGCAGCGACAGTGCGGGCGGCGGCGCCGTGCGGCCTGTCGGTGACGCCGTGCAGCTCGCCGAGGCGCTGCACGCCAGCGAGAGCCGGTTCCGGGCGGCGTTCACCGACGCCGGGATCGGGATGGCCCTGGTCGACGCCGACGACCGGATCATCGAGGCCAACCCGGCCCTGGCGGAGATGCTCGGCCACACCGTCCCCGAGCTGATGCGGCTGCACATCCATGAGCTGCTGGACGTGGAGGACGATCCGCGCCGCTCCTACCTGGAGCTGCTCCGCGGCGACCGGGACCGGATCCGGCTGGAGAAGCGGCTGAAGCACCAGCGCGGCCACGCCGTCTGGACCAATGTCACCATCTCGCTGATCCGCTACGCCGACGGCCGACCGCAGTACACCCTGGCCATGGTCGAGGACGTCTCCGAGGCCCGGCGGCTCGGCGACCGGCTGCACTACCAGGCCATGCACGACCCGCTCACCCGGCTGCCGAACCGTTCCCTCTTCTTCGACCGGCTGGCGGGAGCCTTCACCGAGGCCGACCAGCGGATCGGCCTCTGCTACCTGGATCTGGACGGCTTCGCGGCCGTCAACGACACCCTGGGCCACCACGTCGGCGACGATCTGCTGGTCGCCGTGGCCGAGCGGCTGGAACAGCGCTTCTCCGGCCGCGGGCACCTGGTGGCGCGGATGGGCGGGGACGAGTTCGCGGTGCTGGTCCCGCGCAGCGCCGGGCCCGAGGAGCTGACCGCGCTCGCCGCCGAACTGGTGGAGCTGCTGGCCGTCCCCTACGACCTGGGCACCCAGCGGGTGGTCGCCACCGCCAGCGTCGGGGTGGTGGAGCGGCCCGTCCCCGGCACCACCCCGGCCGAGCTGGTCAAGGACGCGGACGCCACCCTGAGCTGGGTGAAGAGCGACGGCAGGGCGCACTGGGCGCTCTACGACCCGGAGCGGATCGCCCGCCGGACGACCCGGCAGATACTGGCCACCACCATGCTGCCCGCGCTGGAGCGGGGCGAGTTCGTGGTCGAGTACCAGCCGCTGGTGGAGCTCCAGCACGGCTCCGGGCAGGTCCGGCTGCGCGGGGTGGAGGCGCTGGTGCGCTGGCAGCACCCGGAGTTCGGCCGGATCGGCCCGGACCGCTTCATCGGCATCGCCGAGGAGACCGGCGCCATCGTCCCGCTCGGCCGCTGGGTGCTGGAGACGGCCTGCGTCCAGGCCAGGGCCTGGCTGGAGGCCTTCCCCGAGGCCGAGCTGTTCATGAGCGTCAACCTGGCGGCCCGTCAGTTCTGGGACTCGGACGTGGTCGCCGACGTGGCCGAGGTGCTGGGCCAGACCCGGCTGCCGTCCCGGCTGCTGCAGCTGGAACTGACCGAGAGCGCGGTGCTCGGCCCGGCCGGGCGTCCGCTGGAGGCGCTGCACGCGCTGGAGGCGATGGGCGTCCGGATCGCCATCGACGACTTCGGCACCGGCTACTCCAACCTCGCCTACCTCAGCCGGCTCCCGGTGCATGTGCTCAAGCTGGACGGCGGCTTCCTGGAGGGCTTCCAGGAGGGCTCCCCGGCGGGCGCCGACGAGCAGATCGTCTCCGCGCTGGTGCGGCTGGCCCACGCGCTGGGGCTGACCGTCACCGCCGAGGGCGTGGAGACCGAGCTCCAGGCCGAGCTGCTGCGCGCCACCGGCTGCGACAGCGCCCAGGGCTGGCACTTCGGCCGGGCGATGGCGCCGGAGGGGATCACCGCACTGCTGGCAGCAGCCCCAGCCGCATGGCGACAGTGACGGCGGCGGTCCGGTCGTCGACGTCCAGCTTGGCGAACACCCTGATCAGATGTGTCTTCACGGTCGCCTCGCCGATGAACAGCTCCCGGCCGACGTCGGCGTTGGTCCGCCCCAGCGCGACCAGGGCGAGCACCTGGGTCTCCCGCGCGGTCAGCAGCACCGGCGGGGGCGGCGGCGTGGCCGGGGTGCGGACCCGGTTGAGCAGGGTGGCCGCCGCGGCGGGCGCCAGCACGGTCTCGCCGCGGGCCGCCGCCCGTACCGCGGCGGCGAGTTCCAGCCGCGGCGTGTCCTTGAGCAGATAGCCGCTGGCCCCGGCCTCCACCGCGCGGACGATGTCGGCGTCGGTGTCGTAGGTGGTGAGGATCAGCACCCGGATCCCGGGCAGCTCCCTGGTCAGCCGGGCAGTGGCGGTGGCGCCGTCCATCACCGGCATCCGCAGGTCCATCAGCACCACGTCGGGCAGCAGTTCGGCGGCCAGCGCGCAGGCCTCGGCGCCGTTCTCGGCCTCGCCGACCACCTCCAGGTCGGCCTCGGCCGCCAGCATCCCGCTGAGCCCGGCCCGGACCACCGGGTGGTCGTCCGCGAGCAGCAGCCGTACGGTTCCTGACGCTGTCATGGGACCACCTCCACCCGTACCGTGGTGCCCGCGCCCGGGGCACTCCTGATGTCCACTGTGCCGTGCACCTGCTCGGCCCGGGCCCGCATGCCGCGGAGGCCGTAGCCGGGGGTGGTGCTGGTGTCGCCTGTGGTGGTGAAACCCCGTCCATTGTCCTGGACCTCCAGCACCACTCCGGCACCGCCGTAGTCGAGCCGGACGGTCACCGTGTCGGCGTCCGCGTGCTTGCGGATGTTGGAGAGCGACTCCTGCGCCGCCCGCAGCAGCACCACCTGGACGTCCGGCGGCAGCAGCCTGGGCGTGCCCTGGATCCGTACCTCGGTGGTGATGCCCAGCTCCTCGCCGAGCCTGGCGGTGATCCGGTGCACGGCGGTGTCCAGCGGCGCCGACCGCAGTTCGAGCGGGGCCAGTTCGGCGACCAGCGCCCTGGTCTCGGCGAGGTTCTCCCTGGCGGTGCGTTCGGCCAGGGCCAGCCGCTTCCTGGTCGCCGCCGGGTCGGTCTCCACGGTCGCGTCGGCGGCCTGGATCAGCATGATGAGGCTGGTGAAGCCCTGGGCCAGGGTGTCGTGGATCTCGTGCGACAGCCGCTGCCGCTCGGTCAGCACCCCGGCCCGGTGCTGCGCCTCGTCCAGGTCGGCGCGGGCCGCCTCCAGCTCGGCGATCAGCTTTCCGCGCCGTTCCGCCTCGCGCATGATCACCTGGGTGGAGATCCCGATCAGCAGGCTGACCAGCAGCGCGATGCCGACCTGGACCAGCGCGGTGCTCAGCTCCTCGTGCCGCAGCGCCACCGCGACCGCGCCGGCGAACAGGGCCACGATCACCGGGGTACGGATCCGCCGCGACTCCAGCACCCCGAAGAGCTGCGGGAAGAGCGCGTAGAGCAGGACCAGGCCGTTGGGGTCCAGATAGCCGAGAACCAGCGTGAGTGCGATGGCGATCACCAGGTAGGCCACGCAGAGCGGACCCGACTGCCGGGCCAGCCCGGGCCCGAGCAGCGCGGCGTACGCGAGGACGAGGGCGCCGAGCAGGACGTAGTCGACCCGGCTCGCGTGGTCGCCGAGCAGGTTCACAGCGGTGGCCACGATCAGGATGCCGAAGGAGACATGCCAGATCAGGACGACCTTGTGGATCCAGCCGTCCTCGTTCATCCGTCCTCGCTCATCCGTCCTCGCGCCCCTTCCAGCGGAACGTCTTCAGGCAGAGCAGCAGCCCCGCCACCGCCCAGACCGCGAGGACCAGGGCGATCCGGCCGTGCTCCCAGCCGCCGGCCGGCTCGGTCTGCGCGTACGCCTGCGGCAGCAGCGCGGAGCGCATGCCCTGGCAGATCCACTTCAGCGGGAAGAAGGAGGCCACCACCTGAAGGGTATGCGGTAGCTGACTGAAGATCACGAAGACTCCCGAGATGAACTGGAGCACCATCATCGGGAGCATGGCCACCGCTCCGGAGTCGGCGCTGCGCATCAGATTGCTGTAGGCGATGCCCAGCAGCGAGCAACCGGCCACGCCGAGCAGGTACACCCAGCCCAGAGTGAGCCAGTGCGCCGCGTCCACCGGCAGTCGGACGCCGAAGAACAGCCGGCCGACGCCGAGCAGCACCACGCCCTGGCCGACGCTGGACACCAGCACCATCACGAACTTGCCGATGAAGTACGAGGACTTGGGCAGCGGGGTGCCGCGCAGCCGCTTCAGCGTGCCGTTGCGGCGCTCACCCGCGATCTGCAGCGAGAGGCTCTGCAGGCTGGAGCCCATGATCCCGACGCCGATCATGCCGGTGGTGAAGATCTGCTGGGTGCTGACCCCGCTGTCCGGGTCGGTGCCCCGGTAGATGAAGCCGAGCAGCAGCAGCATCACCACCGGCATCGAGAAGGTGAAGAACATCTGGCCCTTGTTGCGGAAGAACTGCCGGGTCTCCAGACCGCCGCGGGCCAGCCCGAGCCGCAGCGCGGACGGGGCGGCGCCTGCTGCCGGCGCCGCTGCTGTCGTGCTGGTGGCGGTGCCGGTGGTGGTGGCGGCGTGCGTCGTCGGAGCGGTGGTGGTGGTCGTCATGACTGCTGTTCCCCCTCGATCATGCGCAGATAGATGTCTTCCAGCGTGGGCCGGGTGATCGCCAGTTCCGGGATCTCGCCGTCGCCGAACCGGGCCGACAGCTCCCGTACGGTCCGGGTCGGCTCGGCGGTGGCGACGCTGTGCGGGCCCTCGGCGTCGGTCCAGCTGACGACGGCCGCGGCGTGCTGCCGGCCGCCCAGTCGGGCCGGGGTGTTCACCTCGACCAGGCGGCCCCGGCTGATCACACCGACCCGGTCGGCCAGGTGCTCGGCCTCGTCCAGGTAGTGGGTGGTGAGCAGGACGGTGCTGCCGCCGTCGCGCAGCCCGCTGACCAGTTCCCAGAACTGCCGCCGCACCTCCGGGTCGAAACCGGTGGTGGGCTCGTCCAGGAACAGCAGTTCGGGGTTGCCCAGGATGCCGAGCCCGACGTCCAGCCGGCGCCGCTGGCCGCCGGAGAGCAGGCCGGTGCGACTGCGGCGCTTCTCGGTGAGGCCGACCGCCTCGATCACCTCGTCCACGTCGCGGGGCGTGCGGTAGTAGCGGGCGAAGTGCCGCAGCACCTCCTCCACGGACAGCAGGTCGAAGTCGCCGCTCTGCTGCAGCACGATGCCGATCCGCTGCCGCCAACCGGAGCCGGCCCGCCGGGGGTCGACGCCGAGCACGCTGAGCTCGCCGCTGTCCCGGTCCCGGTAGCCCTCAAGAATCTCGGTGGTGGTGGTCTTCCCGGCCCCGTTCGGGCCGAGCAGCGCGAAGATCTCGCCGCGCCGCACGTCCAGGTCGACGCCGTCGACGGCGGCCACGCCCTGGTAGGCCTTCCGCAGCCCGCGGGCCCGGATCGCTGCGTCTCCGTCTGCCGTGCTTGCTGTGCCTGCGTCTGTCACTGTCGCTGTCCCCATGGCCTCCATGCTGGCGGCGGGGACCCCTTCGCCATGAGCGGCGAACGGTTGAACCCGCCCGTCCACCGAACGGTGGACGGGCGGGCGGGCCCCGGGGCGGATGGGGGTGGCTCCGGGGCGGGGGTGACCCGGGCTGGGGGATGGGCCCGGGCGGCGGTGGCTCTGTGCGGGTGGGTCGTTGGGTGGCCGGCTCAGACGGGTTCGAGGGCCGGGTCGGCGACGGGTTCGAGCGCGGGGGTGCCGGAACCCAGCGTCTGCGCCATCTTGTCCCGGTCCAGCACTCCCTCCCAGGCGGCGACGACGAACGAGCCCACCGCGTTGCCGCAGGCGTTAGTCAGGGCGCGGCAGGTGGACATGAACCGGTCGATGCCGAAGATCAGCATGATGCCGGCGACCGGAATCGTACCCGTCGAGGACAGGGTCGCGGCCAGCACGATGAACCCGGAACCGGTGACCCCGGCCGCGCCCTTCGACATCAGCAGCATGATCGCCAGAATGCCCAGCTGACTGGCCAGCGAGAGGTGGGTACCGGTGGCCTGGGCGATGAACAGCGCGGCCAGGGTCAGATAGATGCAGGTGCCGTCCAGGTTGAAGGAGTAGCCGGTCGGCACGGTCAGACCGACCACGTCCTCGGGCACGCCCGCCTTCTCGATCTTGCGCATCAGCTGCGGCAGCACGGTCTCGCTGGACGAGGTGCCCAGCACGATCAGCAGCTCGTCCTTGATGTAGCGCAGCAGCGAGAAGATGTTCAGCCGGCACAGCGCGCACACCGTGCCGAGCCCGACCACGACGAACACCGCGCTGGTCGCGTAGGTCAGCCCGATCAGCGAACCGAGGCTGGTCAGGGTGTGCACCCCGTACTTGCCGACGGTGAAGGCCATCGCGCCGAACGCACCGACCGGGGCCGCGTACATCACGATCCGCAGCACCGCGAACATCACCTTGCCGAGCTTTTCCACCCCGGCCGCGATTCCCGCGGCCGGCTCGCCGACCAGCTTGATCGCCACGCCGAACAGGATCGAGAAGAAGACCACCTGCAGGTCGTTGCCGCTGGAGAAGGCGTTCACCGCGCTGGACGGCACCACCTCGGTCAGCAGCGACCAGAAGCCCTGGGCCTGGCCGGTCGCGGCGTAGTCGGCGGCGGCGCCGGTCAGCTTCAGGTTGGCGGCGTTGGCGTGGATCCCGCTGCCGGGGTGGAACACGTCGATCGCGACCAGGCCGAGCAGCAGCGCGACCGTGGTCATCCCCTCGAAGTAGAGCAGCGCCTTGACCCCGATCCGGCCGACCTTGCGCAGGTCGGCCACCCCGGCGATGCCGCCGACGATGGTCACGAAGATGATCGGGGTGACCACCATGGAGATCGCGCTGACGAACACGGTCCCCAGCGGCTGCAGTCCGGCGCCGGTCTTCGGCCACGCGGCGCCGACCCCGGCGCCCGCGGCGATGCCGACCAGGACCCAGACATAGAGCTTGCGGTACCAGGCCGATCGTGGGGTCGGCGCCGTTGCTGACTCGGACATCGGAACTCCTTGGGCGGGGTGGGGGCAGCGGGTGGTGGTCTGAATGTGGCGTGCGCCACATCGCCGGGTCTGTATTACGCGCATTACGCGCATGCGGGAGGTGCCCGATCGACCGTGCGCGTTATGTTCGAAATTCCGGCCGCCCGGCATCGGGCCTGGTCCGCCCACCAGCGGGGTGCCAGACTCGGCGGCATGCCGCGCCCCACCCCGTACCGGAGCCTGAGAGCCCGCGCCCTGCGGTTGAGCATCGCCATGCAGGTGCTGCTGCTCCAGCTCGGCACGGTCGCCCTGCTCACCGTCGGCGGCACGGCCGCGGCGATCGCGGTGGCGCACTCCGGTCAGACCGCTCACGCGCGCTCGGAGACCCTCGCGCTCGCCGAGACCATCGCGGACGCCCCCGGCATCGCGGCGGACGTCAGCGGCCCCGATCCGAGCACGCAGCTCCAGGCGATGACGCTGAGCGTGCAGCACGCCACCGCCGTGGACTTCATCGTGGTGATGAGCCCGACCGGGATCCGCTACACCCACCCGACGCCCGGCGAGATCGGCGGGCACTACCTGGGGGACACCGCCCCCGCCCTGGCCGGCCACCCCTTCACCGAGACCTACACCGGCACCCTGGGCCCGTCGGTGCGCTCGGTCGCCCCGATCTACGGTCCCGGGCACCGCGTCGTCGGCCTGGTCTCGGTCGGCATCACCCTGGAGCGGCTGTCGGCGACGGCGCACCGCGAGCTCCCGTTGATCCTGGCGATCGCCGCCGGGGCGGTCGCGCTGGTCGGCTCGGCACCTGGGGCCTGGCCCGGCGGCTGAACAAGCAGACCCTCGGCCTGGGCCCGCAGGAGATCACCCGGCTCTACGAACACCACGACGCGGTGCTGCACGCCATGCACGAGGGGCTGCTCGTCCTGGACCGGCAGCGCACCGTGCTGCTCGCCAACGACGAGGCGGTGCGGCTGCTCGGCCTGGACAAGGACCCGACCGGGCGCTGTGTGACCGAGCTGGGGTTGGACGCGGCGCTGGTCCGGCTGCTCGGCTCCGGCCTGGAGGCCCATGACGAGGCCTATGTGGCCGAGGACCGGGTGCTCGCCGTGAACCAGTCGCCGGCCCGGCGGGACGGGCGCACCCTCGGCACCGTGGTCACCCTGCGCGACCATACCGAACTGCGGGCCCTGGCCGGGGAACTGGACTCGGCCCGGGGCTTCGCCGATGTGCTCTCGGCCACCGCGCACGAGGCCGCGAACCGGCTGCACACCGTGGTCACCCTGATCGAACTCGACCGTCCCGGCGACGCGATCCGCTTCGCGACCGCCGAGCTGGCCGCCTCCCAACAGCTGGTCGACCGGCTGATGGCGTCGGTCGGCGACCCGGCGGTGGCGGCGCTGCTGCTGGGCAAGGTGTCCCAGGCCGCCGAACGCGGGGTGGAGGTGACGGTCAGCGACGACACCGCCGCCCCGCAACTGCCGTTCGAGACCCGCGACCTGGTCACCATCATCGGCAATCTGATCGACAACGCGGTGGAGGCGGTGCTGGCCTCGCCGGCCCCGCGCCGGGTCTCGGTGTCGCTGCGGACCGGGGGAGCGGCTGCGGACGGGGATGAGGAAGGGGAGCTGCTGGTCCGGGTGGCCGACAGCGGGGCCGGGATCGACCCGGCCCGGATCGAGGACCTGTTCACCCGGGGCTGGACCACCAAGAACGAGGCCGGGCACGGGATCGGGCTGGCCCTGGTGCGGCAGAGCGTGGCCCGCAACCGGGGCACCATCGAAGCCGACCGCGACCGGACCCTGGGCGGCGCCGCGCTGGCCGTACGGCTGCCGACGCCGGGCCGTGGCGCGGTCGCCGAGGCCGCTGAGGCCCTCGACGCCGCCGTGGCCGTCGAGGGAGGCTCCGAGTGATCAACACCCTGGTGGTGGAGGACGACCCGATCCTGGCCGAGGCGCACCGTGCCTTCACCGAGCGGGTGCCCGGCTTCGCCGTCACCGGAGTGGCGCACCTGGGCCAGGAGGCGCTGCGGATGGTGGCCACCCGACCGGTGGACCTGCTGCTGCTGGACGTGAACCTGCCCGATCTGACCGGCATCGAGCTGTGCCGGATCCTGCGGACCCGCGGTGACCAGGTCGACGTCATCGCGGTCACCTCGGCGCGGGATCTGGCCACCGTGCGCGCCGCCGTCTCCCTCGGCGTGGTGCAGTACCTGCTCAAGCCCTTCTCCTTCGCCTCGTTCCAGGAAAAGCTGAACTCCTACGCGGAGTTCCGCCGCCGTGCGGCCGAGGCCCCGGACGTGCTCGCCCAGGACGACGTGGACCGGACCTTCGCCGCCCTGCACCAGACCGCCGGTCAGCCGCTGCCCAAGGGGCTGACCGAGGCCACGCTGCGCGCGGTCTTCACCCTGCTGCGCGCCGAGGGCCGGCTCTCCGCCGCGCAGACCGCCGCCGGGGTCGGCGTCTCGGTGCAGACCGCCCGCCGCTATCTCGACTACCTCACCGCGCAGCGGCTGGTCTCCCGCGCCCCCGTCTACGGCGGCGCTGGCCGCCCGGAACAGATCTACCGCTGGACCGCTTCCTGACCCGGCCGCTGGACCGCCGCCTGACCCGGCGTCAACTCAGCTCACCGTTCTGGCCCGCCGAGCGCGGCGATCTGGCAGCCTGGTCAGTTGCTGCAGGGTCGGCTCCGGAGGGAGGGCGACGATGGGGACGGTTGGTTGGCTGCTCGTGCTTCCGCTTGCGATTGGGGCCTACGTCGGGTGGCAGATGTACCGCTACCCGGGCGGCTGGGCCTACGCCTTCGGGGCGGCATATACCGCCGAGCGGAAGAGCCTGGCCAAGGCCCGCCGTCGTGTGCGCGGCTTGGAACGAGACGATCACCGGGAACGATCTGGAGCCGAGACGAAAGTTCGAAACGCCGAGGCCCGGTATCGCCGGCGCATCCGTGCTATCGACCGCCGGCTCAGCACACTGCGCCAGCCTGGGCGAGGCATTCTGCTCGAACAGCTTGGCGACCTGGTGCTCCACAAGCACGTGCTCCTGGTCAAGGGCGAGGTCGTGCCTCTCGCTGGGCTCCGGGTCCGTTTCGAGGAGGCCAAGCGCAATCACCACATTTATGTCACACGGCCGGACGGGCGGGTGCGTTTCGAGTCATTCCCGCACGAGCTGCACGAGGAAGGAGAGGTGCGACGCTTCGCTGTGCGGATAGAGAATGAGGCAGCGGCGGAGAAGACTTTCCTTGAGCGCTGCGAGGACGAAATGGCCGAGGCTGAGATCGCCCTGCAGCAGGCCCGAGCGGACACGTCCGCTCAGGAGACCGCTCGTGCGCAGCTGGCTCAGGTGACCGAACGGCAACAGGCCGACAGTCGAATAGAGATCGCACGTTCCGAGCTGGAGGCCGAGCATGAGCGCTGGCAGGCGGTCACCGGTCACCGGCCGCACTGAGGTCTGTCGCCGCTGGGTCGACGACGCCGCGGTTAGCCCCTCGCTAGCACCGGACCCCTGGAACGCCAAAGGCCGTTCTTCCCGAAGGAAGAACGGCCTGGTCAGGCGATTGCTTCGCTGTGCGCCGCCAGGGACTCGAACCCCGGACCCGCTGATTAAGAGTCAGCTGCTCTAACCAACTGAGCTAGCGGCGCGTGCTGACCTGGAAGAGATTACATGATCCGGAGCCAAATGCCGAATCGGTATCCTGGGCTGCGAGAGCGCATGATCGAAGACCCTGAACCGAGCCGCCCGACGGGGGACCGCATGACCGACAGCACGACAGCCAGCACCGCCGAGACCGGCGCCACGACCGCCGCCCAGGTGGCCGCCCAGGCCGAGGCGGACCCGCATCCGCGGGAGGAGCTGGCACGCCTGCGCGGCAGCATCGACAACATCGACGCGGCGATCGTCCACATGCTCGCCGAGCGGTTCAAGTGCACCCAGGAGGTGGGCCGGCTGAAGGCGGAGTACCGGCTGCCGCCGGCCGACCCGGCCCGGGAGCGGGAGCAGATCGAGCGACTGCGGCTGCTGGCCGAGAACGCCCGACTGGACCCGGCCTTCGCGGAGAAGTTCCTCAACTTCATCATCGCCGAGGTCATCCGCCACCACGAGCGGATCGCCGGGGCTTGAGGAGCCTGAGGGGCCTGGGGGGCTTGAGGGCTCAGTCCGCCTCGGGGATCAGGTTGAACTGGGTCAGGAGTTCGCCGACCTCGGTGGCGTCCAGCTTGCGCAGCAGGTGATTGCGCAGCACGGAAGGGCCCGGGAGTCGGACGGGGTGGCCGTCGCGCAGGTAGTTGGCGGCGGCGAGCAGCTTGCGTACGTCGTAGGTGGAGTTGGCCACCTCCGGCACGCCGCGGTCGATGCCCAGCAGCTGGTAGGCGGCTTCCATCGCGGTCCGCACCGAGTACTCGGTGGTGAAGATGGTGTCCCGGGTGGTTTCGGCGAACTGCCCGATGAAGGCGAAGTTGACCGCGCCCGCCGGGACGACGTCGGGGCGGTCGCCGGCCCGGCGGGGCAGGAAGAAGGCGGTGACGTAGGGCATCATCACCGGCACGCACCTGGCGCCGGTCGCGGCGAGTTCGTCGATGTCCTCGGTGGGGACGCCCAGGTGGTAGAGCCACTCCTGGGTGATCTCCAGGCCGGTGCAGTCCTGCATCGGCTTCTTGACGTAGTCGCCGAGCCGCTCGGGGAACAGCCCGTAGAGCCAGACGACGATCTGGTCGGCGGGCTGCGCCTTGAAGTGGGGCTGCCGGTTGACGGTCCAGCTCATCAGCCAGCCGGAGTCCCTGGCCGTCACGATGCCGCCGGTGACCACCTTGCCGCTGAACGGGTCGCGTTTGCAGACCTTCTGGATGTAGCGCGGGATCCGCGGGTCGAGCGTGGTGACGGTGGCGGACTCCCATTTGCTCTCGGCGATGTTGCCGCAGAACACCTCGGGACGGCCGAAGGACTCGTCCCGGGACGCGATCGTGCGCCAGAGGTCCCAGGCCGGCGCCGGGCCCTCGTCGAGACGGGCCGGGGTGTGCTGGTCGCCGGCGTCGGAGTTCTCGGTCAGTGAGCCGATCGTGGTGAGGACGAGGTCGTCACTGCCGAGGTCGACCCCGCCGGGCTCGCCCGCGCTGAGCCATTCGATCCGGGTCGCCTGCTTGCGGTCGCCGGTGAGGTCGAAGTGGATGTCGGTCACCTGGGTGTCGAACCGCAGCGTCACACCCTGGTCGATCAGCCAGCGGGTCAGCGGGAGCACCATCGACTCGTACTGGTTGTACTTGGTGAACTTCAGCGCCGACAGGTCGGGCAGGCCGCCGACGTGGTGGACGAAGCGGTGCAGGTACAGCTTCATCTCCAGCGCGCTGTGCCACTCCTCGAAGGCGAACATGGTGCGCCAGTAGAGCCAGAAGTTGCTGTCCAGGAAGTCCTGGCCGAACACCTCGTTGATGCGCTTGCCCTCAAGCTCCTGCCGGGTGGCCAGGAAGGCCTTGAGGACGTCCTTCTGCGCACGGTCGTTGAGGGTGAACAACCCGTCGGTGTGCGCGTCCTGTCCCTGCCGTTCGGTGACGCGCTGCAGCGACTTGTTGGGGTCGTCCTTGTCCAGCCAGTAGAACTCGTCGAGCACCGACGCGTGGGGGACTTCGAGCGACGGGATCGAGCGGAACAGGTCCCACAGGCATTCCATGTGGTCCTCCATCTCGCGGCCGCCGCGGATGATGAAGCCCTTGGCCGGTTCCTTGATGCCGTCCAGCGCGCCGCCCGGCAGCTTCAGCCGTTCCAGGACGGTGATCCGGTCCCCGGCCATCTGCCCGTCACGGATCAGGAACGCGGCGCCGGCCAGCGAGGCGAGGCCCGCGCCGACGAACCAGGCTGTCTTGTCCTCCACCCCCTGGGGCTTGCGGGGGCGGGCGAACGCCTCGTAGTTTCCGCTGCTGTAGTACACCGCTGTCCTTTCGTGGCGCGTGGCGCATGGCGCGTAGGCGTGGCACAGGCGCATGGCGCGTGGCGCGTGGCGCGTGGGCCAGAGCTACTGGAAGTCGCAGCCCGGGTTGGGCGCGTCCTCGGACAGCGGGCTGTCCGCGGGGTCGACGTAGAGCACGTCGAGCACCACCGGGGTGGCACCCAGGTTGCGGCCGAGGTGGACGTGGTCGGCGCCGCTCGGCTCCTGGATGGGCTGGCCCGCGTGGTAGACGCCGTCGACTGAGCAGTCGTGTGCGTTGTGGGTCAGTGTGCCCTGTTGCACGACTCCGAAAAGGGTGCCGTCGTGGAAGTGCCAGCCGGTACTGCCGCCCGGGGCGATGGTGATCTCGCGGAGCACGAAGTCCCGGCCCCCTGCGGTGTGCTGCCACAGGATCCGCGCGGTCACCCCACCGGCCGGGGTCGCCTCGGCCGCCCCCAGGTTCAGCGAGGTCAACGCGATGGCCGTCACTCCGACGGCTGCCAACCGAGCGATTCTGCCCATGACACGGAAGCCCTTCGCCTTTTCAACCCAAATCAGGACAAAAAGGTAACAGGTCGACCCAGGCGACCGACGGTTGCCCGCGCGGGATGTGCTGATGTTCTCGGCCCGGCAAGAATTGTCGAGTGGAGGTTCGAACTTTGAGACGAGGAGTATCAGGTGGACGAGTCCGGGCGTGGGGCCTTCGCGCTTGCGGTGGCCCTTCAGGACGCGCACGTCAGGCTGAGGAAGGTGGCGAGGGGATGGGAGGCGCTGGCTCCGGCCGGATCGGTGGTGCGCTGTGAGGCGCTCGGCCCGGTATGGCACTCAGGCGATCGCGACCGGCCGGCCTACTTCGACGGCCATGCCTTGGTGCTGAAGAACGGAGGATCGGTGAGCTGCGAGTTGTCGGTGCAATTCGATGCTCGGGGCGTGGACTTCACGATCAGGGCTGCGCTGGAGTCCGAAGACGGGGAGGACGGCATGGAGCTCCTGACCACCGGGCCGCTGGAGTTCCGGTCCAGTGCGGACGACCTGGTGGCGGAGATCGACGTCTGCCTGGAGCGCCTGGAACAGGTGGACGCCTCCAGCGCGCTGCGCGCCCTGGAATGACGACTGCACCGGAATCCGGCCGAGCGGCACCGTCATGGTCGGGGTGTCGAGGGCACGTCCATCCAGCGCTTCAGGTCCTGGCAGATGGGCTGGTCGTTCGCCTGCTCGAACGGCTTGATCAGATCCCGGAGCAGGTGCATCCACTGGCGTGAGTGGGCCAGGTGCCACGCCGTGAGGTCCTCGGCGACGGAGTAGGAGGACGCGTACAGGATGTGCGCCTCCAGGCCGAGCACGGCCACCAGTTGCGGATGCCGCTCCAGCAGTGCCACGATCCGGGCCAGTTCCCCGGCCGAGGCGGCCCACTGCTCGCGTGGGCAGCGCTGGTGGGTGGTGAACCTGTCCCGTGCGTTGTTCGGGCCGCCGAGCAGCATGACCTCGTCCGGCACCTGCCCGACGCCGAGCAGTTCGCGCGCCTGGTGCAGTGCCGTGCCCATGGTCATCGGCCCGGTCCCGACCCCGAGCCAGTTCTGCTCGGCCCGGCCGGCCAGGCCGGCGTCCACGTCGCGCGCGAAGTCGCGGTAGCGCTGCGACAGTTCCTGCTGCCCGAGCGCCTCGGTGAGCTTGCCGTAGTACGCCGCGGCCCGGACGATCGAGACGCGGTACATGGCCGGCATCTCGCGCGTCTCGCGGATCAGCGTCGGGAACTCCGACCGGTCGACCTCGGCCCAGGTGTCGACCGCGATCCGCCCGGCCGACGCGGCGATCTCGGCGCGCCCCTGCCCGGCGTGCTCGCGCATCGCGATCGTGGCGGCGCTGCGCAGCACATCGATGTAGTAGGCGCGATCGCCCTGGAGTATGTTCACCTTCAGGCCGTTCGAGGTGATCAGTCGCACCACGGTGTCCGCCGAACTCAGGATCAGATCCGGATCGCCGTACTGGCCCAGCACCAGGGCGTTGGTGTACAGCAGCCGACTGAGGCCCAGCGCGTACTCGAACACATTGTCGCCGGGTCCCGCCGACAGTGCGGCCCGGACCACGCCTCCCATTTCGAGCATCGAGTCGGTGACCCGGCCCAGCTCCTGGAACGTTCTGGCGCGGCGCACCTGCACATCCGTGATCCGCTGCACCATGTCCGGCCGGCCGCTGTCGAGCACGGTGCGGTAGGCCTTTTCGGCCGCGTCGAGGGCGGCCACCGCGTCGTCGGGACGGCCCACCGCGCGCAGGCCCGAACCCAGCCCGTACTGCAGTGAGCCCAGCATCACCAGGTCGTCCGCGGTGGCCCCGCCCTGGGCGGCGATGACGGCGTGGACCAGCTCGACGGCCCGTTCCTGCAGCGGAACGGCCTCGGCCGTGCGGCCCTGCTGAAACAGGCTGAGCGACTGCTCCTCCAGCTGCGTCACCTGCGCCCTGCGGGCGTCGTTGGAGTCCCGGTCCGGTGACGTGTGCCCCGATCGCATGGCCGGGATGCTTCCACACCGTCCGGCCAAGGACAATGGGGCCATCGGTCCCGGACGGACGTGGCGGGGCCGGGCGAAGTGCGAGGGGTAGCAGGGGTGTTGGTGTCGAGGGGGGCCGCCGCAGCGGGGGCGGTGCTGACGGTGGCGCTTGCGGGCCGGAGCGCAGGGTAGGTGAGCGCGGGAGCCGACCCGCCGTCAGTGAGGGAGCGACAGGGAGCCATGAAGAAGACGCCCGTACCCGCCGCCAAGCGGCGGCACCTGGACCGGATGTCCGTCGGCCGGTCCGCCTGGGGCCTCTACCGGGAGACCCGGCGGCCCGGCGCACCTGGGCTGGTACGCCGGGTCGCCTCGGCCCCGTTCCTGGTCAAGGACGTCACCTTCGGCCGCTACCGGGGGGTGACCCGGGCCCGGCTGTTCGGCTTCTTCCTGCTGATGGCGCTGTACGTGGTCAGCCCGATCGACGCCATCCCCGACTTCATCCCGGTACTGGCTGGACCGACGACACCGCGGTGGTGTTCTGGTTCATGACCGGTCTGATGCGGGAGTCGGGCCGCTATGTGGAGTGGAAGCGCGGCGACCTGCCGCCGGGCCCGAAGGTGGCCATCGCCTCACGCTAGCGGCGAGCGCTAGCGGCGAGCGCTGACGGTGAAGCTGCTGCTCGCGCTGCTCGCGGCGAACTGCGGGTTCCCAGCGAAGACCGCGCTGACCCGGTACGGGCCCTTCGCCGCGCTCAGCTGACCCGGCAGCAGCGCGCAGATCCCGCCCAGGCCCGGCAGTATCAGCCCGGGGCACGGGACGGTTGCGCCGTTGGCGTCGGTCACCGTGAGGGTGACCTTCCCACCGGCCAGCAGCAGGGCCAGGCTCCGACTGGCGCTCACCCCCACGCTGATCACCACCGGCTGGCCGGCCACCACCGCGCGCGGCTGCACCGTCAGCGAGACCGTGGTGGCCAGGCGTACTGACACCGTGTCACTGGCGCTGGACCCGGCGAAGGAGTCGTCCCCGCTGTAGCTCGCGGTCATGGTCCGCTCGCCGGTCGCCGGGAAGCTGACGGTGCACGTCGCGCTGCCGTCGGCGTCCACCGGGACGGCCGCGCAGCCGACGGCGGCGCTGCCGGTGCCGCTGCTGAAGCTGACGTTCCCGCCGGGGGTGCCCAGGGTGCCGGCCGGGCCGACGACCTTGGCGGTGTAACTGACCGGCTGTCCGGCGCCCGGGGCCGTGGTGCTGGCCGGGGTGGACAGCGTGGTGGTGCTGCCCAGCCGGGTGCCGGGGGTGTAGTCGAAGGTCTGGCCGAGGCTCTTCATCAGGTCGGGGCCGAGCCCGGACTTGGAGGTGTGGGTGTCGCCGTACCAGGCGACGTCGCCGCTGTCCTGCAGCAGCTGCAGCGGGGCGCCCGCGGTCAGCGGGTCGGGGACCTTGACCACGGTCTCCCAGGAGCCCTGGTTCCCGGCCGCGGGCTCGATCGGGAGGGTGGTGCCGGTGGCCAGCGGCGGGTCGTTGGGCTGCCCGTCCCAGCTGTAGAGCACGAAGCGGTCGTTGCTGCCGTCCGCGGTGCCCGCGATGATCAGGTACTGGCCGTCGGCGTTCTTGCGGATGTCGCGGATGCCGAGGCCGCCGAGGTCCATCAGGATCGGTGCGCCGAAGGTGGCGTGCACGCTGCCGGAGTTGTCGGCGGCGAGCTTGTCCATGTTGGTGACCGGGACGACCAGGGCCAGGTGGCGGTTGCTGGTCGGCTCCAGCGGGGCGCGGAAGCTGAGGTAGGCGGTGCTGCTGCTGCCGGGCGCGAACTCCATCCCCTCGACGTTCAGGGCGTCGTTCTCGTGGCCGCCGATCCCGGACTGCACCGAGCCGGTCAACCCCAGGTAGTCGGCGCCCAGGCCGTGGCCGTCGGCGTGGTCCCAGGCGGTCAGGTCGCTCTGCAGGCCGGTGTAGCCGCCGACATAGCTGAGCTGGGTGTCCGCACCGGAGCCGGTGACGGTGGTGGCGAAGATGGTGCTGCGGGAGCTCTCCACCCCGCCGCTGCTGTTGTTGCTCATCGAGCCGCCCCAGTAGATCGTGTCGCCCACCCGGGCGGCGGTCTCCAGGTCCGCCTCGGCCTTGCCTGACGGCAGCTGCCCGGTGAAGTCGAAGCTGCGCACCGGCGGGCCCGAGCGGGTCTCGTCGTAGAGCCGCAGGACGTTGCTCTCGTCGTCGGCGACCAGCATGTAGCCGCCGCCGACGTCGATCGCGGCGGAGGCGTTGCCGGCGCCGGAGAAGTAGCGCTGGCTGGGATCGCCGAGGTCGGCGGAGACGCCGTACTGGATCTGGGTGCTGCTGCTGGTGCCGTCCGTGGCGCTGACGGTCAGGGTCAGCGTGCTGTAGCCGACCGCGGCCGGGGTGACCGCGAGGGTGCGGTCGGCGCCGCTGCCGGTCACGGTGATGCCGGAGACCGGGGCGACCGCGGGGTTGGACGAGGTCACCGCCACGGTCAGCCGGTCGGCGGTGACGGTCGGGTCGGGGTCGCCGACGCTGACCGGCAGGGTGGCGTTGGTCGGGTCGCCCAGGGCGGCGGGCAGCCCGCTGCGCGGGGTGGTGACCGTCGGCGGCGGGGTCACCGGGATCCCGCCGCCGTTGCCGCCGCCACCGCTGCCGGTGACCGTGCCGGGAGCGTAGGCCACCCCGCGGAACGCCTCATTGGCGGGGGTGGCCGCCAGCGCTGTGGCGCTGCCGGTCAGCGTGCCGCCGGTACCGCTGGCGTCGGTGACCCGGTTAGAGCGTCCCCGAGGTGCCCGCGGAACCGCTGCTGGTGGCGAAGACGGTGACCGTGCCATGGTCGTCATTGGCGGTCAGGCCGGTCACCGAGGGCACGGGCACCGAGCCCAGCTGAGCCCAACTCCCGCCGATCAGACCGTATTTGACGATGGCTCCGAGCGCGTTGTCGGCCACGTAGAGGGTGTCGGGGGCGCCGCCGGAGGTGCCCAGCGTCAGCAGCGCGTAGCTGTACGGGCCGGTGGGCGCGGCAGCGGCGGCGAAGGGGAGGTTGGTGACCGGCTGCGGTCCGGTGGTCGGCAGGCCGCTGCCCACGGTGGCGACGGTCACCGAGGCCTTGGTCGGATCGGCCGAGGTGTAGAGCTGCCCGCCGGCGATCGCCAGCTGCCGCACGTTCTTGTAGGTGCTCGCCACCAGCGCGGTGGAGGCGGACGCGCCGAGCGCCGCGTAGCGCACGCCACCGGCCGCGCCGCCGACCCAGAACTCCTGGCCGTCGTTGCTGACCGCGCTGCGCGGGTTGTTGCCGTCGGCGAAGTCCGTCAGCGAGGTGCTGCTGTCCACGGTGCCCGAGGCGTCGACCCTGGCGATGGTGCGGGGCAGCGTGGCGGCCGCCGAGGAGGAGAGCCCGGTGGCGCCGACCGCCGCGCCGTAGCCGGTGGCGACCAGGTAGTCGCTGTCGGCGGAGAGGGTCAGACCGCCCTCGGAGGTGCCCGAGCCGCTGGACACCAGCGGCTTGTTCGCGCCGCTCGCCGTCGTCGGCAGCGCCACCGAGCGGACCAGGGCCCCGGCCGGGGAGTACTCGTCCAGGAACACCGGGGCGCCGGCGCCGGACAGGGCGGTGCTGCCGTCGCCCACCCGGTAGACCACCACGTCCCCGGCGGCGAACGTACCGACGGGGTCGGCGGCCCTGGCGGCGGTGGAGCCGACGGCCGCCGTCGCTCCGGACAGCAGGGCCAGGCAGGCGGCGCTGACCAGCAGCCGGTGCGGACGGGGTCGTATCGGGCTGTTCATGGCCGCGACTCGCTCTCTTCGGGTGGAACAGACGTTCTCACCGTGGACCGTAGGGAGCGCGGGCCAACGCCGGGCCTCGCGCTGCCGACGTCCAGGTGAACGCCGGGCTGGTTCTCGCTGCGGCGGGCGGGCCATAAGAGCTAATTCCATGATTATTCGGGCGTGTCCCGTCGCTCGTTCCGGTCGCCCGACTGAGCATGTGACGGTGTCTCACACCTCTGCTGCGCTTCGTCTCGCTCTCGCCTCAGCCGTCCCCCTGGTGCTGTGGACGGGCCCCCTCGCCGCCGCGGCCCCATCGCCGGGTTCGGGTGCCGTGTACGGCACCTGGACACCGACCGCCCCTCCCAGCACCATGCAGGTCCCGCTCGACGGCTTCGCGGCGGCCGCGGTGCGGACCACCAGCAGCGCGGCGACGGTCCAGTCCGGCAAGTCGGCCTTCCTCGGCAGCAGCACGCCCGTGGGCAGGCGCTACGGCAGCTCGCAGGGCCGCCCCTACGTCAACATCGCCGCCGCGACGGGCCAGACCCCCTCCGTCACCAGCTTGGACTTCGCCGCTCCGACCCCCGCCGGGACCTGGGCCTTCACCCTCGGTGACGTGGACGCGGACCGGGTCCAGGTCGAGGCCTTCGGCGCGAACGGCCAACCGCTCAGCTCGGCCCAACTCGGCTGGCAGGGTGCCTTCAACTACTGCACCAACAGCCCCAAGCCGTCGAGCTGTGTGGGTCCTGGGCCGTTCAACGACGTTCCGGTGTGGCACCCCGACACCGCCACGCTGGTGGGCAACTTCATCGACACCAACGGCGCGTCCGGCTGGTTCCAGCCGACCGTTCCGGTCACCCGGCTCACGCTGACCTACAGCGTGCAGATCGGCTTCCCCATCTTCCAACTATGGACATCCTCGCTGGCCACCAATGTCGAGGGCACCGTCAGCTCCGACTGCGGCACCCCGGTCGGCACCACCGTCACCCTGCGTCGCGCCGCCGGCGGCGCAGCCGTCATCGGCACCGACGGCCAACCGGTGACCGCGAAGGTCGGCGCGGACGGCGGCTACCGCTTCGCCGATCTCGCCCCCGGCAACTACCGGGCGGTCCTGGCCGCCCCGGGCGGCTACTCGCCGTCCAGCGTCAAGGCCGCGGCGAACACCTCGAACGGCGACGACGTCAGCGGCGCGGACCTCAGGCTGACCTGCGATCCGATCCCCGCGCCGCCGCAGCCCCCGGTGGACGTCCCGGACGGCGGCGAGGTGGTCATCCCGGTCCCGCCCGGCCCCGGCCCGAGCCGGAACGCCCACCCCCGGGTCATCGATCCGCCCGACCACGGAACGGTCAGGGTCGGCCCCGGCAACAAGCTGGTCTATTCCCCCGACCGCGGCTTCACCGGCAGCGACCGCCTCACCTACGTCAGCCGCAACACCAAGGGCCAGCTGATCTCCCACACCGTGGTGCTCAAGGTCCGCAGCACGCTGGCCGCCACCGGCGCCGACCTCCCCGCGGGTCCGCTGCTCGGTCTGGCCGGCGCGCTCGCCGCGGCCGGTCTGGCGGTCTGCGGAGTGGCCCGCCGCCGCGGGCGTTCGGACTAGCGCGGTGCCAAGCCGAAGCGGCGGCGGCACCGCGGTGGTGCTGGGCACCCGCCCTGAGCTGATCAAACTGGCCCCGGTGATGCGCGAACTGACCGGTCGGGTGCGGCTGCTGCACACGGGTCAGCACTACGACAGCCAGTTGAGCGGCGCGTTCCTGGAGGAGTACGGGCTGCCCGAGCCCGAGCGGACCTTCACCGTCGGCGGTCTGCCGCGCACCGCGCAGATCGCCGCCGCCGCCCGGGAGTTGGACACGCTGTTCGCCGAGGACCCGCCGCAGGCCGTGGTGGTGCAGGGGGACACCAACGCCACCCTGTCAGGCGCGCTCGCCGCCAATGGGCGCGGCATCCCGCTGGTGCATGTGGAGGCCGGGCTGCGCAGCTTCGACCGGCGGATGCCCGAGGAGCACAACCGGGTCCTCACCGACCACCTGGCCGACCTGCTCTGCGCCGCGACCGGCGCCAACGCGGCCAACCTGCGGGCCGAGGGGATCGACCCCGAACTGATCCGGGTCACCGGCAACACGGTGGTCGAGGCCGCGCGGGCGATGCTGCCGGGACCGGAGCAGCGGGCGGCGTACCTGACGCAGCGCGGGCTCCGTGCCGACGATTACATTCTTGTGACATTGCACCGCCCGGAGAATACCGACGATCCGGACATTCTGGCGACGATCCTGACCGAGCTGGACGCCCTGGTCACCCCGGACCGCCCGGTCCTGCTGCCCCTGCATCCGCGCACCCAGGCCGCGGCCCGCGAGCACGGACTCGCGCCGCTGCTGAGCCGACTGACCGTCACCGAGCCGCTGGGCCACGAGGAGTTTCTCTCGCTGCTGGCCCAGGCCGCGCTGGTGGTCTCCGACTCCGGCGGCGTCCAGGAGGAAGTCACGGTCTTCAAGCGCCCGTTGATCGTGGTCCGCCGCTCCACCGAACGGCCCGAGTCGATGCCGGACTTCGCCCGACTGGTGCCACCGGGCCCCGGGATCGGTGCGGTGGCCCGGGACTGGCTGGCCGACCTCCCGGCGCTGCACGCCCGGCTGGCCGCGCTGCCCTGCCCGTACGGGGACGGCGGGTCCGGACGCCGGATCGCGGAACTCGTCGAGGACCTGATCGCTTCGGGACCCCTGACCTGATCCGGGGCGGTGCGCACGTGAGGGTCCAACTTTTCTGAGCGCACTCTTGACCGATCGTCGTAGACACGCTTCTGTGTCGTGAGCGCTTCACCTCCTGAATCGTTTGCTCAACAGCACCGCACCCGTCACACGTGGGCTGCGGTCCTTGCCTCCCATCGATCCGAAGGGTCTTTGATGCACATCAAGGGATCACGTCGGCGCGCCGGCATAGCAGTGGCAGCAACCCTGCCCCTGTTCGCCGCGGCCGTGGCAGCCGGGGCTCCGGCCCAGGCCGCCTCCCCGCAGGGCCGCGCCGTCCTGGCCGGCAGCCGGCCCGCCTGGGCGAAGGCGTCCGCGGACCGGGGGGCCACCGCCCCTTCCGCCGCCGTCACCGCCAAGGTGTACCTCGCAGGACAGAACCAGGCCGGGCAGGCGGCGCTCGCCGCAGCCGTGTCCGACCCCTCGTCGGCCTCCTACGGCCACTATCTGACCGCGAAGCAGGTGCAGCAGCGCTTCGGCGCCACCTCCGCGCAGATCGCGGCCGTCAAGGCGTGGCTCACCTCGGCCGGGCTCAAGGTCACCGGTGCCAACCAGCACTACCTCACGGTCCAGGGCGACGCCGCCGCGGCCCAGCGGGCCTTCGCCGTGCAGCTGCACTCGTACGCCAAGGACGGCCACGTCTACCGCGCCCCGACCACCGAGGCCACGGTCCCGGCCTCGGTCGCCTCGGCCGTGCTCTCGGTGGACGGCCTCAGCACCAACCCGACCAAGGCCACGCACGACAGCGTGACCCCGACCGACACCCTGCCGGGTCCGGCCGCGGCCTTCGTCAACTCCGGCCCCTTCTCCAGCTACTACGGATCGAAGACGGCCAAGGGCACCCCCAAGGCGTACGGGAAGACGCAGCCCTACGTGATCAAGGGCTACACCGGCAAGCAGTTGCGCTCCGCCTACGGCGCGACCGCCAGCGGGCTGACCGGCAAGGGCGTCACCGTCGCCATCGTCGACGCCTACGACTCGCCGACCATCGTCTCGGACGCCAAGCAGTACGCCGCCAAGAACGGTGACGCGCCCTACGCGAAGAACCAGTTGAAGCAGGTCGACGCGGCCGAGTGGACCAACACCGGGGCCGACGAGTGCGACGCCTCCGGCTGGTACGGGGAGCAGTCCCTGGACGTGGAGGCGGTGCACGCGATCGCCCCCAAGGCCAACATCACCTACGTCGGCGCCGGCTCCTGCTTCGACGACGACTTCGTGGCCGCGCTGAACAACATCGTCGACAACCACCTCGCCAGCATCGTCAGCAACTCCTGGGGCGAGCCCGAGCTGGCCAGCGACCCGGCGCTCGACTCGGTCTACAACGACACCTTCACCCGGGGTGCGATCGAGGGCATCGGCTTCTACTTCTCCAGCGGTGACAACGGCGACGAGGTGGCCGCCAGCGGCACCAAGCAGTCGGACATGCCGGCCTCGCTGCCGTGGGTGACCGCCGTCGGCGGTACCTCGCTGGGCGTCGACAAGCACAACAAGTACCAGTTCGAGACCGGTTGGGGCACCGAGAAGTCGGTGCTCGCGGCCGACGGCAAGAGCTGGGCCAACTTCCCCGGCCCGTTCACCAGCGGCGCCGGCGGCGGTACCAGCTCCAGGACCGCGCAGCCGTTCTACCAGAAGGGCATCGTGCCCAAGGCGCTGTCCACCCTGAACGGCGGGGTCAAGCGGGTGGTGCCGGACATCGCCGCCGACGCCGACCCGACCACCGGGTTCCTGATCGGCCAGACCCAGGCCTTCCCGGACGGGACGACCAAGTACAGCCAGTTCCGGATCGGCGGCACCAGCCTCGCCAGCCCGCTGATCGCCGGCATCCAGGCCCTGGCCGAGCAGGCCAACGGCTTCCCGCTGGGCTTCGCCGACCCGGCGATCTACTCCCGGTACGGCACCTCGGCCTACCACGACGTCACCGACCACCCGTACGGCGCCGGCACCACGCTGGCCGACGTCCGGGTGGACTTCGCCAACGGCACCGACGCCTCGGGCGGGCTGATCACCTCGCTCCGCACCCTGGGCAAGGACGCCTCGCTGTCGGCGACCCGCGGCTACGACGACGTCACCGGCGTCGGCTCCCCGGCCGGCGGCTACCTCCGCTCCTACCAGCACCACGGACACCACCACTGAGCTCCCGTGAACTGAGCTGAGCGGTACCCCGAGGCCCCGGACGGTCAACCGTCCGGGGCCTCGGCCTTTGCCGCCCCCGGTTACAGCCCCTTGGCGTCCAGGTCGGCCATCAGGTTGCCCTTGGCGCGGTGCGTCTCCCGGATCTCGGAGAGCAGCGCTCCCAACTCCTCCGGGACCCCGATCTGCTGGTACAGCTCCCGGAGCCGGACGATCCAGCCCACCGCGGCCCGGTAGGACTCGCGGGTCATCGCCTCGATCTGCTCGTCCACCTCCTGCCGGTACACCGGGACGGCCTCGGCCGGATGGGTGGCGGCGCGCAGCTGGGCCAGCCGCAGCAGCGCGTGGTGCGGGGCGCGGTACCGGACCGCGGCCGCCCAGGCGGCGTCCGGCTCGCCCTCGGCGACCAGCACCTCGATCAGTCGGCCGGCCGGGTTCTCCCAGCTGCGGGCGGTGGTGACGGCCGCCCGGCGGTGCAACTCGGCCAGCGCCCACTCGCGCTCCCCGGTCCAGCCCTCGGGTCCGGCGGCGTCCAGCAGGGCCCGGTAGGCGGCCGGGTCGGGACGGCGCAGGAACTGGTCCCGGTGCAGGGCCACGGCGTCCTCGCGGCGGCCGACCGCACCGTAGTGGGTGCTGAGGAAGACCATCAGCGGGGCGTCGTGGGTGCGTTGTTCGGGGGCCGCCTCCAGGCCCTTCTCGGCCCAGTCCACCGCCTCGGACAAGCGGCCCGAGGCGGCCAGCAGCTCGGCGATCCGCAGATGCCGGCTGGGGTGGCTGAGGTCGGTGGCCAGCACCTCGACCAGCGCGTCGGTGTCGCCGCGCAGCGTGTGCAGCTCCTCCATCCGCCGGGCGAGCGCGTGCGCCCCGCCGCCCTGCTTGCCCCAGGCGAGGCCCAGGGCCGACCCGTAGGCGGCCAGGCCGACCTCCCCCAGCAGCTCCGCATAGGCGGCCACGCCGGACGGGCACTGCCGTGGTCAAGGGTCAGATGCCGTTCGGCCAGCCACTCGGCGAGCTCCACCGGGTCCGGCCGGGCCTGCTCGCAGGCGGCCAGGTGCAGCCCGGCGAGCCGGTCCGCCGCGCCGCGCAAGGCCCCTGACGGGTCGTCGGCCCAGGCACCGGCACCGGCTCCGGCTGCGGCCACGGCCTCGCCGAAGCTGACGATCGCCTGCTCCGCGAGCGGAACCACCACCGGGCCGGCGCCGCCGTCCAGCGCCCGTCGCAGCAGCCCGACCGCGTCCTCGACCTGCTCGGCGTAGCGTCGCGCGCCGGGCCGGTCCAGCGGGCCGACGGGCTCCAGCGCGGTCTCGACCGCCCGGGCCAGCGCGGCCGGGTCGGTGCTGCCGGTCCGCAGGCTCTCCCGCACCGCGGCCGCGCGCAGCCGTTCGGCCAGTCCCTGGTCCGCTGCGGCTGCCTCGGTCAGCAGGCCGACCAGCGCGGCCCGGTCCAAACCGGCGAGGTAGCTGGGCAGGAGGTCCTGGCGTGCGGAGTCGGCGGCCATGTTGGTGTCCCCGGGTGATTCAGGCGCGTGCGAACGGACGCCGCCAGGCTACCGGCCCTGGTAAAGCAGTAAGGGCTCCCTCACCGTGGCGAGGAAGCCCTTACTGCTTGTCTGTGCGCCGCCAGGGACTCGAACCCGGACCCGCTGATTAAGAGTCAGCTGCTCTAACCAACTGAGCTAGCGGCGCGTGCTGACGTGGAAGACATTACATGACACCGGGGGTGCTTGCCGAATTCATTCAGGCCGGGGGCGTCCCGGTGTCGACCAGCTGGAGCGGGTACGGAGCCGCCGCCGGGACGGGGGCGCCGGACGGGGCCGGGAGGGTGATCGGGGCCGGGGCCGGGTCGGAGGTGGTGCGGGTTCCGGCGGCGGTGCCGCGGGCGGCGCGGACACAGGCCCAGAGCAGTACCGAGGCGCCGGGGAGCCAGGGCTCGCGGGTGTCGGGGGCGACGATCCAGCGGTTCGGCCCCTCCGGGGCGTCCACCGAGCGCTGGATCGGCGGGACGGTGATCGCGTCGCCGGTGCCGTGGCACAGCACCGGCGGCACGCCGCGGGCCCACTCCTCCCAGACCAGCAGGGTGCGCAGCCGCTGGGCCGTGCCGACCTGGCAGAAGACCAGGATCCGGCCGCGGTGGGTGGCCACCGGGCCGCAGCCGGGGCCGGACTCCCACAGCTCGTCCAGCACCCGGCGGCCGAACAGGCCGGGCAGGTTGACCACGTCGAAGGTGCGCCCGCAGGGCAGCACGGTGGGGGCCCAGGGGCGCGACTCCCACAGCGCCCGCATGCTGCGCGGGTACTCGCTCGCCGAGGCCAGCCAGGCTTCCCCGGAGACGGTCACGTACTCGATCGACTGGTGCGTCCACATGTCCACCCCTTCAGAGTTGCCGGGGGTGGAAGGAAACCGGGTGGGAAGAGCGGAACGCCGGACAGATGGAGCGGGTACGGCGTATCCTCACCGGCATATGCCAGGTGGTACGTCCCGTTCCGGATCAGCTGTGAGCCGCGGCGATCAGCTGTGGCGGCGCTGGCGGAGCAGCCCCCGGCCGTGTTCGACCATCTTGGCGGCGTAGTCCGGGGTCCAGTCGGCGCGGACCGCGATCTCCTCGAAGCTCAGGCTGTCGAAGCGCCGGGTGTCCGCGAGGTGGGCGGCGGCCACCGCCTGGAACTCGGTCGCCCGCTCGGCCGCGGCGCGGAAGGCGAGCGCCAGCTCGGTGGAGCGGTTCAGCAGCTCGCGCGGGTCGTCGATCGCCTCCAGGTCGAAGAAGTGCTCCTCCTCCGGTTCCACCTGGCCGGGCTCGAAGAGCAGCGGGGCCGGGCGGAGCCTCCGCCGCGGCTGCGGCTCGGTGGGGGAGTCGGGCATGGCTGCACCTCCGTGCTGTTGTTCGCTGCTGTTCGCCGGTGTTTCGTGCGAGGACGACAGTCCATTGTCGGGGTACGCGGCCATCGTGGGAACAGGGCCCCACTGTCGGGTGTTCCCGCAGGTCGGATGCGTTCAGACGGATACCCGGTGTTCGCTCAGGTACTCGAGGACGGCGTGGTTGGCGGTCCAGCCGTCCGGGAACTTCACTGTGACGCCAAGCTGGACCGGCTCGGTCGAGGGGTGCTCGTCCAGCAGGTCCGCGATACCGGCCCGAGCCACGACGATACAGGCGTGCCGGTGGCGCGAGGCCAGCACGCACAGCCGTCCGGTCTCCAGGTGGAACGCGGTGGCGTCGGGCCGTCCGGACAGCGGGTGCAGCACCACGGTGACGTCGTACTCGCGGCCTTGGAGCCGGTTGGCGGTGTCCACGGTCACCGCGTCCGCGCCGCTGACCGGGACGTTCAGCGCGGTGAGCGCCGCGCGGACGGCGGCGGCCTGGTCCCGGTGGGCGGTGCCGACCGCGATCCGGTCGGCGGTCAGCGGCGCGTCGCCGCGCTCGGAGCGGGTCGTCCCGCGCCGGTCCAGCAGCCGGCGGACGATCCGGGCCACCGCGCGGACGGCCTCGGGATCGGTCCGCACGGTGTGCCGGGCGGGCAGCTCCAGCAGGCCCCAGCCGGACTCGGCGGCCACGTCGATCACCTGGTCGACTGCCGACCCCTCGCCGGCGGCGGCCAGCGCCAGCAGCCGCTCACCAGGACCGGTGCCGGAGCGGAACGGCGCATAGGGGTAGAAGGCGGCGGAGATCAGCGGCGCGGCCGAGGCCGGCAGCCGCCAGGACACCGGCAGCCGGTGCGGCACGATCCTCGGGTTGTGCGCCAGCAGCGTCATCACGGCGCTGCTGGACGGGTCGTAGCTGAGCCCGGCCCACTGGTCGGTGCCGACCGTGGAGAACGGGTCGAGCTGGCCCGGATCGCCGACGAACAGGGCCCGCTCGAACAGCCGGGCGACGGCGAGCAGGGCGTCCGAGCGCATCTGGTAGGCCTCGTCCACGATGGCGTGCCGCCAGGGGTCGACGTCCTTCACCCACTGCCACTTCGCCGCGGTGGAGACCACCACCGAGCAGTCGGCCAGATCGGCCGGCTTGGTGGAGGCGGTCACCGCCGGATGCCGCAGCGCCTCGGGCGCCGGCGCGGCATCGCTGCCGTGCAGTCGGCCCACGGTGAGCGCGGGGTCGGCCGTGGCCAGCCGGTCCACCAGGTCGTCCACCTGGCTGTTGGTCTGGGCCACGATCATCAGCCGCTCGCCGGCCCCGACCAGCTCCCGGGCGGCCTTCACCACCAGCGTGGACTTGCCCGCGCCGGGCGGGGAGTCGACCACGGTGCCGCGTTCGGCGCCGTGCAGCGTGGCGTCCAGGATCGCGGCGACGGCGCGGTCCGCCTCGGCGCCGGGATTACGGCTGTCGGGGGTCAAGGGTCACGGCCCTTCGCTGGGGACGGCGCTGGGGAGAGCGGGTGCGGTAGCCGGCTCGGAGCTGCGGGGCGGGCCGCCGTGGGTCCACGGGGTGTCCTCGGGGTCGGGCAGCGGCGCGGACTGGCGGGCCGTCAGTTCGAACAGGGTGAAGCACACCCGGTCACCTGGCTCGGGCACGCTCCCCGGCTCGGGCTCCTTCTTCCGGCCCATGCCGTTCACCAGCCGCACGGTCACCGTGCCCGCGGCCGGGTCCTGGTCGACCAGCTCCGCCTTCTGCGCACTCGGGCCGTTCGCCCGGTAGAGCTCCCGTCCGGGATCGCCGTGCGGGCGGTCGGCGGTGCGGACGGTGACCAGCGGGCGCGGCTTGGGGCTGCGGCCACTGCTGTCGTACACCAGCTCGACCTCGACCACCTCACCCGCCAGGGCCTCCCCGGCGAGCCGGTGCTCGGCCATGGCCAGCGGGTCGTCCAGGGCCTCCTGGATGTCCAGCCGGGTCTGCTCGCGTTCGCGCTGGGCCAGCTTGCGGGCGGCGGTGACCGCGTCGTCGCGGACCGGCTGCGGCGGCTCGCCGGCGGCGACCCGGTCGCGGTGCGAGGTGTAGGACCAGCGGTCGCCCTCCCAGCGCTCGTCCAGGTGGCCGGCCGGGGGCAGCGCGCGGAGCAGGTCCAGGCCCTGCCACATCCGGTCCCAGGTGGGGCGGAGCACCGCCGCGAGCAGCTCGTTGATCTCCTGCTCGCGCTCTGCCTCCGCCCTGCCGTCGCCGAGGGTGCGGGCCGCGTCGTAGCGGGTGATCGCCGGGGCGAGCAGTCCGCTGTCGAAGCGCGGGTCGGTGGCCGGCCCCGCGGGCGGGCAGATCAGCTGGCCGTGCGGATCGCGTCCGGTCTCGGCCAGCAGCGCGGCCTCGGGCCCGGTCAGCCCGGACGGGGGCGCGATCCAGCCGAGCAGCGCGCCCAGGTGCTGGTCCTCGAGACGGCTCTGGCCGGTGGCCCAGTGCCGGCCGAGCAGGTCGGTCATCGCCAGCAGCAGCGAGGAGCCGGGCACCTGGGCCCGGTCCCGGAAGTGGGTGAGCCAGCGGCCGAGCAGCGGCACCCGCGCGGGCGCCGGGTAAGGACCCGGCTCCGGGTCCTCGGCGGTGCGCCGGAACCGGGTGGACCGGCCCAGCAGCCCCAGGAACTCGACGCCGCCGGAGCTGGGCACCAGCAGCTGCGGCGCGTCCGCGCAGAGCTCGCGGACCACCTCGGTCTTCTCGCCCGTCGCCGGGTCCTTGACCTCCCTGGACAGCAGTTCGACCTGCTCGCCGAAGCCCTCGACATGGGGCAGCAGTTCGGCGGCGAGATCGGCGAGGAAGGCGAAGCGGCGGTCCCGGTCCAGCGGCTGCGGCACGGTCAGCAGCACCGGCCGCTCCCGGTCCGTCCCCAGCAGCACCGCCAGCGGCGCCCCGGCCTCACCCGCGGCGGCGAGCGGCACGACCACCATCGGCCGCTCGGTGAGATGCCGGTGCCGCACGGTCGCCAACGGCTCGGCCCGCCCGCTGCGGACGGCCTCCATCCGGGCGAGGGTGGTGAGCATACTCATCCCCGCACCGCGCCGGGGTGCAGCGCCTCGCCGCGCAGCGCGGCGGCCCGGGCGAGCCGCGCGGCCGACTCGGCGTCGCCGTCGTCGGCCTGGTCGCTCCCGTCGCCTTCGTTTTCGGCCCCAGCGGCGGCGTTCAGCGCCTGCTCCACCGTGCGGAAGCTGCCCAGCTCGCCGCGGACGCCCCGGCCCAGCGTCTCCAGGGAGCCCGCGCACCGCGCCTCCTGCCGGCAGTGGAAGCTCAGCTCGCAGGCGGCGAGGCAGTCCGGCGAGTAGACCGCGTCCAGGGTGCCCACCGTGGCCACCAGTTCATGCTCCCCGCGCTCGGGACCGAGGTCCGCGCCGGGCGGCAGCACCTCCAGCAGCTGCTCGATCCGGGTCAGCCGGTCCAGCTGGCGCCGGGTCACCGCCATCGGCTTGCGGACGTCGACCGGGGCGGCGGTGGGGCGGTTGCTGAAGTCCTTGGGGCAGACCAGCAGCGCGGTGGTGTCGGGCGCGCCGGCCAGGCCCTCGGGCTCGGCGTAGGGGTCGCGGTCGGCCGGCACCCCGGCCAGCTCCGCCGCGGTCTCCCGCAGCGCCAGCACGTACACGGCGGCCTGCCGGGCCGCGGCGCCCACCTTCGCGGGCTCCGCGCCGCCGTCCAGGATCGGGAAGGACTTGATCTCCACCACGGTCCAGCGGCCGTCGGGGCGCACCACCACCAGATCCGGCTCCAGGTGGGCGACCGAGCCGGCCACCTCGAGCCGCAGCAGCGGATGGTCGAGCACGGTCCACACCCCCGGCCGGGCCGCCGCCTTCAGCAGCGCCTCGCGGGTGCTGGCGACCCGGCCGGCCGGCAGCGTGTGGTCGGTGACCAGCTCGGCGAACTCCACCGGGGAGTCGTCCTCGGGCAGCCCGTAGGGGGCCGGCAGCGGCAGCAGCGCCCGGAGCAGCTCCAGCAGCTCGGTGCAGCCGTCGGCCTTGACCCGGCGCTCGAAGCCGATCCCGCGGCCGATCGCGAACGGCGACTGGCCGAAGGGCGCGGGATGCCCGAGCCGGCTCGCCAGCGCGGCCTTGTCCACCCCGGCGGCGTCCAGCACCGCCCGGCGGCTGCAGCCGGGGTTCGCGGCCAGCGCGGCCAGCGCGCGGGCGTCCAGACTGCGCTGCGGAGCGTCGCCGCGCAGCCCGGCGAGCCTGCGCTCCAGCCGTGTGCGGTGCCCTGATGTGAAGTCGTTCATGGTGCGGATCAGTCTTGCATCCGGCACTGACAATCGGGACCGGTGCGTCAATGGGGCATCAATGGAGCACCGGGGCATGCGTGGTGACGGAAGGTCCGGCTGCGTCCGCGGGCTTGGACGAGGCGGGAGCCGAGGGGGCGGGCAGCCGGTAGTCCGGCACCGGGTGCTGCTCCGGGCTCCGCCGGGGCGCGTAGCGCAGGAACAGCAGCCGGGCCCGCACCCCGTCGGTGAACCGCAGCAGCGGCCGGCTCAGCAGCGCGCCCACGCCGACCAGCAGCGCCCCGGCCAGGCAGTCGAACAGGTAGTGGTTGCCGGTCCCCAGCACCACCAGGGTGATCAGCACCGGGTAGAGCAGCCCCAGCGTGCGCAGGGTGCGGTCGCCGGAGAAGCGGAACAGCATCAGACCGCACCACAGCGCCCAGCCCACATGCAGGCTCGGCATCGCCGCGAACTCGTTGGTCATCGAGCCGAGCCCCTTGGGCGCGCTGGCCGCGCCGCTCCACCAGCCGATCGAGGCGTGCTGCGCCATGGTGTCGGTGAAGCCGTAGGCCGCGGGCAGCAGCCGGGGCGGGGCGGCGGGGAAGAGGATGAATCCGACCAGCGCCAGCACCGTGGTGGTGGCCAGCCAGGTCCTGGCCCGGCGGTACTGCTCGCGGTGCCGGCGCCAGAGCCAGAGCAGCACGGCCGGGGTGACCAGGTAGTGCAGCGTGGCGTAGGAGAAGTCGGCCGGGATGCCGAGCCACTTCTCGCTGCTGAAGGTGCTGTTCAGCCAGCGCTCGGGGTCCAGGTGCAGCCACTGCTCCGCGTTGAAGAGGCCGCGGGCGTCCTGGACGGCCTCGTCGAACCCGCCGCCGACCAGCAGCCTGCTGCCGTCGTAGGCCAGGTAGAGGATCCCGAGCAGCAGCAGCTCCAGCTGCCATCGACCGCTTCTCCTGGCGGAGCTGGCGGGCGGCACAGTCGGCACGGTCATGGCGGACTCCGGACGTTCGAACGAAAGCGTACGCTCTACCGTACGCTGTACGTTAGAAGGACGCAGAACCACCCCCCGTCCCGAGCGCGTCCCCCTCCTACGGAAGCCTTACCAGGCTGCTACCGCAGCCTTGTAAGCTCCCGAACGAAACCACCGCCCTACCCGCAGCCACCCGTCTGCCGTCAGCCACCAGCCAGGAAGCCATGTCCTCGTCGGAGCCCCGCCGCCGCGCCCCGCGCAACTCACTCAGCGCGGACCTCATCGTCGACCGCGCCCTCGGTCTGCTGGACGCCAAGGGCCTGCCGGCCTTCTCCATGCGCGCCCTCGCCGAGGACCTCGGGGTCGGCACCATGGCGCTCTACACCTACTTCCGCGGCAAGGAGGAGCTCTTCCGCGCCGCCCGCGAGCACGTCCTCGCCGCCTACCGGCCGCCGAGCACCACCGGCAGCTGGGACGGCCAGCTGCGCGCGGTCTGCGTCGCCATGTACGAGCTGCTCACCGGGCGTCCCTCGGTCCTCGACCTGCTCGCGGAGGGGAAGGCCGAAGGCGACTTCGCCGACGCCGCGGCCGCCACCATGGACCGGATCCTGGGGCTGCTGGACGAGTCGGGCCTCGGCCGCGAGCAGACCGCCCGGGCCGCGGGCACCCTGCTCCGCTACACCATCGGCTCGGCGATGCACGAGGTGCGCGAGTGCGGCGACCCGGAGCGGATGGAGATGATGCGCCAGCGCTTCGCCGCGCTGTCGCCGGGGCTCTACCCCACCCTCTGCGGCCTCGCCGCCGAGCTCACCGCCGCCCGTGAGGACGGGGCCGGGCAGTACACCTTCGGCCTCGACCTGATCCTGGCCGGCCTGCGTGAGCTGACGGCGGTCCCGCAGACCTGAGCCGGCGCCCGCAGCTCCGACCCGGCGCCCGCAGCTCTGACCCGGGGTCGGCAGCTCTGACCCGGGGTCGGCAGCTCGGGCCCGAGGCCCGCGGGGCTGACCCGTGGACCGGTGTCAACACCAGTGCGTTAAGCCTGTGACCTGCGGCGCAACCCCGGCGTGAACGTCGAACGGGACTCCTGATAGATCATCTTGCTGCCAAGCTCGGATGATCATCGGGAGTCCCGTTGCGCGATCAGTCTGCCACCACGCCCGCCATGCAGGTGATCCCGGGGGTCTACGCGCCGGGCCACTTGGGCGAGTTGACCCAGATCGTGGATTTTGCCCTGGTGGACGCCGTGCTGGAGGAGACCGGGGCGCGGGAGAAGCGGCTGCGGCTGCTGCCCGCCCGCGTGATGGTGTACTTCGTCCTGGCTCTCGCGCTGTTCGAGCACGCCTCGTACCGGGCGGTGTGGGGAAAGCTGACCGCGCACCTGCCCGCGGCCGTGATCGTCCGGCCAGCCGTCTCCTCGCTCGCCCGGGCGAGGCGCCGCCTGGGTGCCCGCCCCCTCAAGGTGCTGTTCGAGACGCTGGCGGGTCCTGTCGGCGAGCGCCACCGCCCCGGCTCCTTCTACCGGGGGCTGCGCACAGTGGCCGTCGACGGCACCAGTCTGCACGTGCCCGAAGACGCGCAGGTCACCTGGCTCTATCCCAAACGGGTCGGCGAGAAGAGGGAGTTCGGCTACCCGCTGCTACGCCTGCTGGTGATCGTCGAGTGCGGCACCCGGGCTCTGCTGGGCGCGGCCTTCGGCCCCGAGGCAACCGGTGAACTACCCTACGCCACACGCCTGTTGCACGTGCTAGACGCGTCGATGCTGCTGCTGGCCGACGCGGGCTTCGACGCCGTGCACTTCCTGGCCGACACCGCCGCGACCGGCGCCCACTTCCTGGTGCGCTCGGGCGCCAGCCGCTGCCCCACCGCCCTTCAACACCTCGCAGACGGCTCCTACCTGGCCCGCCTGCGCGCCCCCTACCGGGCCGGCCTGGGCTACTCGCCCCTGCCGGTGCGCGTGATCGAGGCCGAGGTCACCGTGACTCTGTCCGACGGCACCGTACGCACCGAGCAGTGGCGCCTGCTCACCAGCCTCCTCGACCACACCACCCACCCCGCAAGCGAACTCCTGCACCTCTACCACGAGCGATGGCAGGCGGAGACCGCCTATTTTTCGATCAAGGCCAGCATCCTGGACGGCCGCGTCCTACGCTCGCGCAGCATCGACGGCCTCGACCAGGAGGTCTGGGCACTGCTGACCGCCTACCAGGTGCTGATTCGCGCCGCTGCCGACGCGATCACCGACCAGCCCGCCCTGGATATGGACCGCCTCAGCTTCACCGTGCTGCTGCAGGCCGCCGCAGACACCGTCCTGACCGCCGCCGGCACCACGATCCAGGACAAGGCCGACCTGGTGGGAAGGATCGGCGCAGCGATCCTCGCCGACCTGTGGCCCGCGCACCGCCGACAGCGCGTCAAGGCCCGCAGCAAGAAGAACACCACCAGCAAATACGCCCCGAACGCGGGCAAGCACCCCCAGAGCGCACCCACCTACACCTTCAGCGCCAAGATCGGAATGCTGGAGAAACGGACTCACTGCCCGCCCACGACGCTGACAGCCACGCAGGCCACGGTTGCACCGCAGGTCAACGCCCTAACGCACTGGTGTTGGGACCGGTGTCGATCAGGGATCATGGGGGAGCAGTGCCCACCCGCCCCCGAAGGAGACACCCGTGCCCTCGCGCATCCTGCTGGTCCGACACGGCGAGACCGAGTGGTCCGCGAGCGGGCAGCACACCGGACGGACCGACGTCCCGCTCAGCGACGAGGGCCGGGAGATGGCGCGGCTGCTCGGCGACCGGCTGAAGCGCGCGCCCTGGGACGGCCTCCCCGCCGCGGCGGTTCGGACCAGTCCGCTGCTGCGGGCCAGTGAGACCTGCGGGCTCGCGGGCTTCGGCGACCGCGCCGTCGCCGACCCCGACCTGCTGGAATGGGACTACGGGCAGTACGAGGGGCTGACCGGCCCGGCGATCCGCGCGGACCTCCGCCCCGGCTGGCTGATCTGGCGCGACGGCGTCCCCGGCGGCGAGACCCTGGACCAGGTGTCCGCCCGGGCCGACGCCTTCATCGCCTGGACCGAGGCGCACGGCGGCGTCCCCGACCCGGACACCACCACCATGAATCCCGCCGACAACGACGTGCTGGTCTTCGCGCACGGACACTTCCTGCGGATCCTCACCGCCCGCTGGCTCGGCCTGCCCGCCGGGTACGCCCAGCGGCTGAAACTCGGCCCGGCCACGCTGTCCGTGCTGAACTGGGAGTACGGCGCCCGGGCGGTCGAGATGTGGAACGACGGCTCGCATCTCCGCTGAATGCGGTCCGTATGCCAAGCGAATGCCGACCGAATGTTGACGAATGCCACCGATCTGCCGCGGCTGAGGGCCGGACCTGGCACTCGACCGGTTTTCCGAACAGCTGAACTGGCAGACTGGCCCGGTGACTCCAGTGGCTAAACGCACGACGCGCGACCTGCGATGGCACAACCGGTCGGCACTCCTCTCCCGGCTCTATCTCCAGGGATCCGGCAACCGCAATGAGCTGACCCGGATCTCCGGGCTCAGCTCGGCGACAGTGAGCAATGTGGTGTCCGACCTGATCGCCGACGGACTGGTGACCGAGGCCGGCTCGGAGAGCTCGGACGGCGGCAGGCCGCGTACCGTGCTCCGGGTGCGGCCCGAGTACGGGCAGGTCATCGGGGTGGACATCGGCGAGACCCATATCCGGATCGGCCTGTTCGACTGGTCGCTGACCATGCTCGCCACCGCCGTGTACCCGATCGCCGACACCCGGCTCGATCCGGAGCTGGTGGCCCGGCTGGTGATCCAGGGCGTCGCCGAGGTGACCACCGAGGCCGGCATCGACCCGCGCGAGCTGCTGGGCGTCGGGGTCGGCGTACCGGGGGCGGTGCAGCCGGACGCGCACGCGCCGGGGCGCACGCTGGTGTACGCGCCGACGCTGGGCTGGTCCGGGGTGCCGCTGGGGGACATGCTGCGGCCCGGCATCGAGGCCCCGCTCTTCATCGACAACTGCGCCCGGACGCTGGGCCAGGCCGAGATGTGGCGCGGCGTCGGCCGAGGCGCCGACCGTGCCGTCATCGCACTGATCGGGGTGGGCGTCGGGGCCGCCCTCGCACCCGGCTCCGAGGCCGGTTTCGAGGCGTCCAACCCGGCCACCATCGAGTGGGGCCACACCGTCATCCACGCCGGCGGGCTGCCCTGCCGCTGCGGTTCGCAGGGCTGCCTGGAGGCGTACGTCGGGGCCGAGGCCGCGCTCTACCGCTACCAGTCGACGGTCGGTTGCGAGCCGTTCCGCGGGACCGGGACCGAGGCCAGGCTGGCCGAGCTGGCCGCCCGTGCCGAAAGCTCGCCAGCGGCGATGGAGACCCTGGTCAGGGTGGGTGAGTACGTGGGGATCGGGATCGCCAACCTGATCAACCTGCTGAACCCGGACCTGGTGGTGCTGTCCGGCTGGGCCGGTCTGGTGATCGGCCCGGTGATCCTGCCGACGGTGCGGGAGTCCGCCGAGCGGCACGCCCTGTCGTACCTGTACGGGCGGGCCAGGATCGAGGTGGGCCAGCTCGGGCAGGAGGCGGTGGCCATGGGCGCGGCGACGCTTCCGGTGTCCAGGCTGCTCACCTCGGGCGGCAGCGCGATGCTGGCGGCCGCGGTCTGAGGCGGCCGCCGGTGAGGTGAGGCCGCCGGTGAGGTGACGGCACCGGTGAGGTGACGGCGCCGCGATGGTCTGAGGGCGTGGGTTCGCACAGGTGTGGGCAGGGCGTTGACTTTTGCTTTCTCGCTACTTAGCTTAAGTCTTAGTCAAAGAGTCCCTCACGCCTCCATGGAGCCTTCATGACGTCTTCGCCCGCGGCAGGCCAGCTCTACATCGACGGGGTCTTCTGCCCGCCGGCGTCCGGGCGCACCGCGACGGTCACCGACAAGGCCACCGGCGCCGTGATCGGCAGCTACGGCCTCGGCGGTGCGGCGGACGTCGACCGCGCGGTCGCCGCCGCCCGCGCCGCCCAGCCCGGCTGGGCCGCACTCGGCGCACCCGAGCGGGCGGCCGGGCTCCGGCGCTTCGCCGAGTACCTGCAGACGCACTACGAGGAGCTGGTCCGGCAAAGCATGCGGGAGACCGGCGGGGTGCGGGCGAAAGCCGACGACGAGGTCTCCACCGGCATCAGGCAACTGCAGATCTCGATGATCCAGGCCACCGAGAACGCCGGTGACCTGCTGCCCCCCTACAAGGCCGGCAAGCTGTCGATGTCCCGGGCGGTGCCGCTGGGGGTGATCGGGGTGATCACCCCCTGGAACTACCCGGTCAACCTGGCGCTGCGGGCGGTGGCCCCCGCACTGGCCTTCGGCAACACCGTGGTGCTGAAGCCGGCCGAGCTGACCCCGGTCATCGGCGGCCAGCTGCTGGCCGAGGCCGCCGACTGGGCCGGGCTGCCGCCGGGGGTGTTCAACGTGGTCACCGGGGACGGCCCGGAGGCCGGGCACGCGCTGGCCGAGCACACCGGGCTCGACCTGATGGACTTCACCGGTTCGCGCGAGGTCGGCCTCGCCATCGCCGCCTCGGCCGCGACCACGCTGCGGCCGATCCGGCTGGAGCTGGGCGGCAGCAACGCCTTCGTGGTGCTGGACGACGCCGACGTGGACCTCGCCGCCTCCTGCGCGATGGTCGCCTCGCTGGAGTTCCAGGGCCAGACCTGCATCAGCGCCAGCCGACATATCGTCATGCGCGCCGTCGCCGACGAGTACCTGGACGCGCTCACCCGCCGGGCCGCCGCGCTGCGGGTCGGCGACCCGCTCGGCGGCGACGTCGAGCAGGGCCCGCTGATCAGCGAGAAGCAGCGGGACCGGGTGCACCACGACATCGTCGGGGCCTCGGTCGCGATGGGCGCGGAGATCCGTACCGGGGGCAGCTACGACGGCCTGTTCTACCGTCCGACGGTGCTGGCCAACGTCACGGCGAAGATGCCGGCCTTCATCGAGGAGATCTTCGGCCCGGTGCTCCCGGTGACCGTGGTGGACACCGAGGAGGAGGCGATCGCGCTGGCCAACGGCCTGCCGATGCTGATGGACTCGGTGTTCACCGCCGACCTGGTCCGCGGGCTCGGGGTGGCCGAGCGGCTGGAGGCGGGCGAGGTGCACATCAACGACGCCCATGCCAGGCACGGCGCCGAGGACCAGATGGGCGGCTTCACCAGGCGGCAGTGGATCGGCGTCCAGCGCACTCCGCTCAGCCTGCCCGCGTGGACCGCCGATCCGGCGGGCCGCGCGTGAGCGGGGAGCGCCCGCCGGGCGCTCCGAAGCGGGCCCTGGTGGTGCGCGGCGGCTGGGAGGGGCACGCGCCGGTGCAGTGCACCGAGATCTTTCTGCCCGCGCTCGCCGAGGCCGGCTTCGCGGTGACCGTCGCCGAGGATCTGGACGTCTACCGCGACCGGGAGCTGCTGGCCGGCACCGATCTGATCGTGCAGTGCTGGTCGATCGGCACACTGACCCCGGAGCAGAGCGAGGGCCTGGTGTCCGCGGTCCGCGCGGGCACCGGCTTCGCCGGCTGGCACGGGGGCATGGTCGGCACCTTCACCGACGACACCGACTATCTGCGCATGGTCGGCGGCCTGTTCCTGCACCATCCGGAGGAGCACCTCAGCTACGGGGTGCGGATCGAGCCGGAGCAGGCGGACCACCCGGTGGTGGCAGGCCTGCCCGACTTCACCGTCCACACCGAGCAGTACTGGATGCTGACGGACGCCCACAACACCACCCTGGCCAGCACCGTCATCGATCCGGAGGGGGCCGGGCAGGGCGACGCGGCGGTGGGGATGCCGGTGGTGTGGACCCGGCTGTGGGGGCTGGGGCGGGTGTTCTTCTCCGCGATCGGGCACAGCCCGTCCGACCTGCTGGAACCCACGGTGCGGACGCTCACGGCCCGGGGCCTGCTGTGGGCAGCGCGCTGACCTGCCGCGTCCCGGTGCCGTGCGGACGGCTGCCTGCACGGCGGCTTGGGCTGCTGCCCGCACAGCCGCATGAACGGCTGCCTGCGCGGCTGTCCGTGCGGCCGTATGAACGGCCTGGTACCCGACCCGCTCCTGACAGCGGGCCGGGTACCAGGCATGCTCGCGCGAATGGCTCGAATAATCGCCTGAAGTGGCGAAAACTGATCTGTCCGATCTGTTGACCCCCCATGTATAGCGACTTAACTTAAGTCTCAGTCAAAGTGGCTACCCGGACCTCAGCGCCGAGGAAAGCGAGAACTGGCCGATGAACAGCAGACGTGTGACAGTCGCGGGAGCCGCACTGGCGGGGGCCATGCTCCTGGCCGCCTGCGGCAGTGGATCGAGCAGTGGCAACAAGCCCGCCGGAGCGGCATCCGGCTCGGCCTCGGCCTCCGCCGGAAAGGTCGACCTGACCTTCTGGGCCTGGGACCCGGGGATGGACAAGGTGGTCGCCCTCTGGAACGCCGCCCACCCGGACATCCATGTCACCCTCAGCAACCCGGCCGGCGGTGACCAGCTGGTCAGCAAGATGATCACCGCGCACCAGGCCAAGCACGGCCCGGACATCGCCAAGGTGGAGTACCAGTCGCTGCCGGGCCTGGTCGCCAACGGCGTGGTCAAGGACATCACCGCCGACACCACCCAGGCGGTCGCCGACTTCGACGACACCACGCTGGCCGGGGTCCGGTTCCAGGGCAAGGTCTACGGCATCCCGCAGGACTTCGCCCCGCTGATGCTCTTCTACCGCGCCGACCTGTTCAAGAAGTACGGGCTCGCGGTGCCGACCACCTGGGACCAGTACGCACAGGAGGCCGCGACCCTGCACCAGAAGGACCCCAGCGCCTATATGACCAACTTCGACGCCGCCGACCCGGGCTGGTTCACCGGCCTGGCCCAGCAGGCCGGCGCCGACTGGTGGACCACCCAGGGCGACTCCTGGCACGTCGACATCAACGGCGCGCCGACCAAGAAGGTCGCCGACTACTGGCAGGGCCTGGTGAACAAGGGGGTCGTCCAGAAGAACCCCTCCTTCTCCCCGCAGTGGAACAAGGAGATGAACTCCGGCACCCTCGCCACCTGGATCTCCGGCGCCTGGGCCCCCGCCCAGATCGGCGGCATCGCCCCGTCCACCAGCGGGAAGTGGGCCGTGGCCCCGCTCCCGGCCTGGACCGCGGGCGACAAGACCACCGGCATCTGGGGCGGTTCGGCCATCACCGTGACCACCGACTCGGCGCACCCGGCCCAGGCCGCGCAGTTCGCCTCCTGGCTGAACACCGACCCGACCGCGCTGACCGCGCAGGTCAAGTACATCAACATCTACCCGGCCGCGACCTCGGGACGGTCGCTGCCGATCCTCGACACCCCGCCCGCGTTCTTCCCGAACCAGCCCGACTACTACACCCAGGTCAAGAACGTCGCCCCGGGCGCCCGCAGCTTCTCGATGTGGGGACCGGACGTCACCGTCACCTTTGCCGCCTACAGTGACAAGTTCGGCGCGGCACTGCAGTCCGGAACCTCCTTCGACGCCGCCCTGGACGCCATCCAGAACAGCACCACCGCGGACATGAAGAAGCTCGGCTTCGGCCTCCACTGAGCCTGCGGGGGTGGGGCTCTCCCCAGCCCCACCCCCGCTCCTATCAGCGCCCCTGCGAACGAGACGACACGGTGATGGCGATCCCCCTTCCACGACGAGGCCCCCGCGGCGATTACCACGCGGGCCGCAGCCGACTGCCCTATCTGCTGGTTCTGCCCGCGATCCTGCTGTTCCTGCTGTTCGTGGCCGCGCCCGGCGTCTACGCGCTGATCCTGAGCCTCCAGGCCCGCAAGGTCAGCGGCGGCCTGCTGGCCTCGGGCAGCAGGACGGTCTGGGCCGGGTTCGACAACTACTCCACCGCCTTCCACGACTCGGAGCTGTGGCACAGCGTGCTGCGGATGGTGGAGGTGGGCGCGATCACCATTCCGGGGACGGTGCTGCTCGCCCTGCTCTTCGCGCTGCTGCTGGACAGCCCCCGGGTCCGGCTGGCCCGCTTCAGCCGGCTGACGATCTTCCTTCCCTATGCCGTGCCCGGTGTGATCGCCACCCTGCTCTGGGGCTTCCTCTACCTTCCGGCGACCAGCCCGATCGGGGGCCGGGTCTTCGACTACTTCGGCACCACCTCCGTGTTCTTCTCGGTCGCCAACATCGCGGTGTGGGGGGCGGTCGGCTTCAACATGGTGGTGATGTACACCTCGCTGCGCGCCCCTGCCGCCGGAGATCTACGAGGCGGCCAGGATCGACGGCGCCTCGGAACTGCAGATCGCGCTCCGGGTGAAGGTCCCGCTGATCCGGCCGGCCATCGCCATGTGCTCGCTGTTCACCGTGCTCGCGGCGCTCCAGCTGTTCAACGAGCCGAACACGCTGCAACCGCTGTCCAACGCCATCTCCTCGACCTGGGTGCCGCTGATGAAGATCTACACCGAGGCGTTCGTCGACTCGGACATCCACCAGGCCGCCGCCACCTCGATCATCTTCGCGGTCGGCATCCTGGCCGTCTCCTTCGGCGTGGGACGCCTGGTGCGCTCCCGCCTCGGCGCGACCTCCTGGTCCGACGGGGGCGACCGATGACCGCGACCCTGCAACCCGCCGTGGCCACCCCGGTCGCCGCCCCGCCGCAGCGGCGCCGGCGGATCGCCCTGGTGCCCACCGTCATCCTCTTCCTCGGCGCGGTGTACTGCCTGGTGCCGACGCTGTGGATCCTGATCGGCTCCACCAAGTCGCGCAGCCAGCTGTTCTCCACCGCCACCTATCTGCCCTCCTTCGGCTCCGGCCTGGTCGACAACATCAAGGGCCTCTCCAGCTACGACGGCGGAGTGTTCTGGCACTGGATGCTCAACAGCTTCCTGTACGCGGCGGTCGGCGGGGTGCTCGCCACCTCGATCTCGGCCGCCACCGGCTACGCGCTGGCCAAGTACAGCTTCCGCGGCCGCACCGTGCTGTTCAACGCCATCGTGGCCGGGGTGCTGCTGCCCCAGGTGGTGCTGGCCATCCCGCAGTACCTGCTGCTCGCCCGGGTGGGGCTGACGGACAGTTACTTCGCGGTGATCCTGCCGCAGTTGTTCAATCCCTACGGCATCTACCTCTCCCGGATCTACGCCGCCGCAGCCGTCCCGGACTCGCTGCTGGACGCCGGGCGGATCGACGGCGCCAGCGAGGCCAGACTGTTCCGCTCGATCGGGCTGCGGCTGATGCTGCCCGGACTGATCACGGTGTTCCTGCTGCAGTTCATCGCCATCTGGAACAACTTCCTGCTGCCGTTCGTGATGGTGACCAGCGACAGCAAGTTCCCGCTGACGGTGGGCCTCTACAGCCTGCTGCGACACGGCTCCAACCAGGCGTCGCTGTACTCGCTGGTGATCACCGGCACCCTGCTCTCGGTGATCCCGGTGATCGCGCTGTTCCTCTGCCTGCAGCGCTACTGGCGGATCGACCTGGTCACCGGCGGCCTCAAGTGAGCCCGGCCGGGAGCCGGTCGACCCCGGCCCGGGCCTGCCCGGCTCAGCCGGCCAGCGCGGCGTCGTAGCGGCTGACGAACTCGGCCACCTCGGGCACCGCGCGGTGCGGGCGCAGCCGCAGGGCGGTGCCCGCGACCATCTCCCTGATCCTGGTGGAGCGGACCTGGTCGAGCAGCGACACCACCTCGCAGCCGCTGTCCGCCGCCGCGGCCAGCTCGCCCCGGCCGAGCTGGTCGTGCGCCAGCTCGGCGGTGTAGAGCGCCCGGTTGCGGACGAAGTGCGGCTGCTGCAGTTCTATGGCGGTACGGGCGCAGGCCGCGGCCCGGTCCCACTCCCCGAGCGCCGACCAGCACTGCGCCTCCAGGCCCGCCAACTCGGCATCGCCGTAGAAGGACATCCACTCCGGGTCGTCGTCGGAGGGGCCGTTGTCGTAGAGCCGCCGGGCCAGCGACAGCAGCCGCAGGCAGGAGCCCCGGTCCTGGAGCTGGGACCAGCCGCCGGCCTCGCGCATCGCCAGCAGCGACCGCAGCCGGTCGGAGCCCGAGGTGAGCGCGGCCTGCTGGCCGGCCTGGGCCGCCCGCACCGCCTCCCGCGGCCGGCCCGCGTCGCGGGCCAGGAAGGCGCTGTTGCAGAAGGCATGCGCCTCCAGGCCGGAGTCGTCGGCCATCCGCGCGGTGGCCAGGGCCTCGGAGTAGAAGGAGCGGGCGTCGGCCAGCCGGCCCGAGTCGTGGGCCAGCCAGCCGACCGAGATGGCCAGCTCCCCGGCGCCGGACTGCAGCCGCTGCTCGACCCCGCGGGCGTAGGAACCGCAGTTGAGCAGCTGGTAGGCGGTGCGCAGGACCAGGCCCGCGCTGTCGTAGAGGGTGTGTCCCCGCCGTGGATGTCGTCGAGCAGCCGGATCTCGCGGACCGCCTCCTCGACCTTCCGGGCGTCGGCGGCGCCGACCCTGGTCCCGAGCGCTACCGGGTCGGGTACGACCGCGCCCACCGCTGTGCCCTGGTCGAGACCGAGCACGGTGGCGAAGGCGGCCGTTCCGCCGGACAGGAACGTGCGTCGATGCACGTCGTCGTTCTCCTCGTGGTTCCGGGGCGGTGCTTCCGGTGCGCTCGCCCTGCGCCTGACCGTGCTGCGCGGGGCGAAACCCAGATCCTCCAGCGAGGAGCCGGGGAACATATGGCGGAAGACCCGTTCGTAGGCGTAGTTGGGGCAGCGGATCTCGCCGGACTCGACCCGCCCGACATAGCGGGCGTCGCAGGAGACGTACTCGCCGATCTCACGGGCGGACCGGCGCACCGCTGCGGCGAACTCGCCCGCGGAGCGGTCCCCGCGGAGCGTCCGCATCACGGTGTTGGCCTGGTGCGGAACGGTCCGGTCGAGGGTGGTGTCGAGGGTGTTGGTCATCGCGAGCCCCCTGGTGCTGGTGGTTCGTCCCAGTCGCCTCGGAAGGCGTTGGACGGCACGACAGTACCCCCCGTCATCATTCGAACACGCTGAGTTTCCCTACAAATCGGACATAAGGCGAGTGATCTGCTACAAAATGCCATGACCCGCCAAGCAATGCACCCGTGGCCCCGGGCCCGCTGACGCGTTGTGCTGGGGGAGAGACCGCAGCACCGCCCCATGGCGAGTGGTCGACGCGGTCACCGAAGGAGGCGTCATGTTCAGCGGGGGCACCCACCACATGGGCACTGACCAGCACAGCTCGATCCCGTCCTGCGACCTGGTGAAGGTGCCGGAGCGGCAGGGCCTGGAGACCGTCGACATCCTCCGGCTGCGCGGCGGCTGCGGCCCGGTGCTGCGCGAGGACGCCGACTCCACCCTCTCCTTCGTGGTCCCGATGGGGGCGCTCGACGCCTGGCACCTGCCCGGGGTCTCCTGTACCCAGGCCCCGCCGGAGGACGACGGGAAACTGGCTGCTGCCACCCTCCCCGGAACGCGCGCTCACCGACCCGGCCCAGCTCAGGGCAGCCCTCGGCGAGGCCGCCAGGACCCTGGCCGCCAGCGGCTCGGACGGGGTCTGACCACAGCTCCGCGCGCCTGGCCCAAGCGGCTCCGCGCACCTCGCCCGCACCGTCGGCCCCGCATACTGGCCAGGTGGCCCGTAAGCAGCAGCGCAGCAGTAGAGAATCGGTTCAGCAGAAGTCCGCCCAGGAGGGAAGCACCGCACAGGTGGCCTCCGGGCTCGCCGCGATCGTCCCGACCGGGACCGCACCAACGCCTGGACGCTGCTGCTGGACGGCACCCCGCAGTCCCACGTCGACCTGGACGACCCCACCCACCTGTCGTTCGAGTACCAGCGCCGCTTCGGTCACCTGGTCGACCTCGCCGCCGCCCCGCGGCAGCCGATCAGCGTGCTGCACCTGGGCGGCGGAGCGCTCACCCTGGCCCGCTACACCGCCGCGACCCGGCCCCGCTCGCGGCAGCAGGCCGCCGAGATCGACACCGCGCTCACCGAGCTGGTGCGCCGGGAACTCCCGCTGGACCGCAGCTGGCAGCTCCGGGTACGCGGCGGGGACGCCCGCGACATCCTGGCCCGCAGCCCCGAGGCGCAGGCCGATCTGGTGGTCGCCGACATCTACGGCGGCGCGCGGATCCCGGCCCACTGCGCCTCGGTGGAGTTCGCGCAGCTCGCGGCCAGGGCGCTGGGCCCGGACGGCCGCTACACCGTCAACATCACCGACGGCGGGCGGCTGGACTTCGCCCGCGGCCAGGTGGCCACCCTGCGCGCGGTCTTCGCCGAGGTCGCGCTGATCGCCGACCCGGTGGTGCTGCGCGGCCGCCGCTTCGGCAACCTGGTCCTGGTCGCCGCCCAGCAGCCGCTGCCGCTGGACGAGTTGACCCGGCGTATCGCCACCGACCCGTACCCGGGCCGGATCGAGCACGGCCCCCGCCTGGTGGACTTCCAGGCAGGGGCCGTTCCGGTCCCGGACAGCGCCGCGAGCCCCTCGCCCGCACCGCCGCCGGAGGTATTCAGCTGACCGTCGGCCGACTCTGACCGTCGGCCGACTCTGACCGTCGGCCGACCGGCCTCAGCCGACCGGCCTCAGCCGACCGGGGTCAGGTGCAGGATCAGGTACTCGTACGCCTGGCTGTTCGGCGAGGGGTTGATGTAGGGGTTGTCGGAGGTGGGCCAGCCGGTGAAGTTCGCCGAGCTGTACTCGTACCAGGAGGCCCCGTAGAGCACCGGGATCGCCGGGACGTCGTCGGACATCACCTGCTGCAGCGTGTTCAGCGCGCCCTTCTCGGCGTCCGGGCTGGTCGCGTTCTGGAACGAGGCGATCGCGGCCTTGGCCTTGGGGCTGTCGTAGCGGTCGAAGTCACCGGCCGCGGTCTGGCCGACGGCGGCGGTGGTGTTGGGGTCCAGGATGAGAACTGCAGCCGCTGGAACGCGGTCACGCCCTGGCCCCAGTGCAGGGCCGCGTCGAACTTGCCGGTGGTGATCGCGGTGTTCCAGCTGTTGTAGTCGAAGGCCCCGTTGGCGGAGGCGTCGAAGCCCTGCGCGTTCAGGCCCTTGACCATGGCCTGGGCATCGCACCAGTAGTCGCTGAAGGAGTTGGGGTCGATGATGGTGAACTTGACGGTCTTGCCGCCCTTGGTCCACTTGCCGCCGGTCTTGGCGTAGCCGGCCCCGGTCATCAGCGAGTCGACCTGGGCGCTGTCGGCGGTCGGCTTGAGGTCGTTGGTCTGGGCGCTGGAGAGCGAGCCCTGGTCGATCGGCAGGGTCAGCCCGCCCGAGGAGGAGGCGGGCAGCTCGTAGTTGGTCTCGCACTGGGTCGCCATCGACTGGCGGTCCAGGGCGGCGCTGATCGCCTTGCGCACCGCGACGTCGCCGAGCGCCGGGGCGGTCTTGCTCTGGTTGTTGAGCAGCAGGGACACGGTGTTGCCGGCCGGGAAGTACGGTGCGGCGCTCTGGAACAGGTGGTTGTGCGCCGGGTCCTTGGCGACGAAGGCGGTCTGCACATTGTTGATGTCGTTGCCGGTGAGGTCGATCTTGCCGGAGGCCAGCGCCAGCTCGGCGGCGTCATTGGTGGCGTAGGCGGGGAAGGAGATCCGCTTGACCTTGGGGGCGCCGCCCCAGTAGCTCGGGTTGACCTTGAAGGTGACGTTCTGCGGGCTGAACTTGTCGACCACATAGGGGCCGGTGCCGATGGCCTTGGCGCCGGGGATGACCGCGGTGGCCGGGTTGCTGACACTGGACCAGAGGTGCTCCGGCAGGATGATCTGGTTGCCGATGGCGACAAAGTTCGCCGACTGCGCGGTGGCGAAGTTCAGCACCACGGTGTCGGCGTCGGGGGTGGTGATGCTGGTGGTCGCCGGGACGCCGCCGGAGTTCGCGGCCGGGGTCTTCTGCAGCAGGTCGAAGGTGAACTTCACATCGGCCGAGCTGAAGGCCTGGCCGTCGCTCCACTTCACCCCGGACTGGAGCGCGAGGGTCAGCGTCTTGTTGTCGTTGGACCAGGTGTAGCTCTTGCCGAGCCAGGGGATCGGGGCCTGCTCGGACTTCAGGCTGTTGAACATGAACAGCGGCTCGTAGATGAGCGAGTTGGCATTCTCGTTGGACCCGAAGGCATTGCTGTCGAGCGGGTTGAAGTCCTCGTTGAAGGAGGGGACCGGCTTGTCCTCGATGACCAGGGTCTGGACGGCGCCGCTTCCGCTGCTGCTGCTGCTCTTGCCGGCCGGCTTCGCGCCGGAGCTGGTGCAGGCGGTGAGGCCCAGACCGACCGCGGCCACCACGGCCAGGGCCTTGATGGTGGTGTTGCGACTCATTGCGTACGCTCCTTGTGTCCGGCCGACTCGGTGGTGGCCAGTGGTGAGCGACCATGGCGATTTCTGCCATGGCGTGATTGGTCTTGACTGGGGTGGTTCCGAGCGAGATCGATCGTTGTGACTGCTGGTGCTGCTATCCGAACTGCGGTGCGGACGGTGGCCTCGGACGAGTTGCACCTCGTCCGTGGTCGGGCCCGACGGCGCCGGGCGGTCCCCGGCGCCGCCAGGGTCTCTCGGGGTCTCCCATGTCGACTCCTTCGTCTGACGTGTCTAAGCAGGGCTGGACGCGGTGGGTTTTGAGCGGGGCCGACTCGGCCGGGGTGCGCTCGGTGGAGTGCAGCCAGCAGGCGGCGACTTGGTCCGTGGCCACCGGCAGCGCCGGCGGTGCGGTGGTGGCGCAGACCGCCATCGCGAAGGGGCAGCGCGGGTGGAAGCGGCAGCCGCTCGGCGGGTTCACCAGGCTCGGTGGCGACCCCCGGCCGCGCAGCACCGGCGGGGTGGTCCTGGCCGGGTCGGGCGCGGCGCTGAGCAGCAGCTGGGTGTAGGGGTGCGCGGGGGCGTCGGTGATCTGGGTGGCCGGTCCCGACTCCACCACCTGGCCCGCGTACATCACCACCGCGGTGTCGGCGAGGTAGCGGGCCGAGGCGATGTCATGGGTCACGTAGAGGATGGCCAGCCGTTCGCGCTCGCGCAGCTCGTCCAGCAGGTTGAGCACACCGAGCCGGATCGACACGTCCAGCATGGAGACGGGTTCGTCGGCGAGCAGCACCCGCGGTTCCACGGCCAGGCCGCGGGCGATGGCCACGCGCTGGCGCTGGCCGCCGGACAGCTCGTGCGGGAACTTGTCGATGAAGCGGTCGGCCGGGCTGAGCGAGACCCGCTCCAGCAACTGCTTGGCCTTGGCGTCGAGTTCGTCCCGGCCCGCGCGGCGGTGCAGCTTCAGTGGGCGCTCCAGGTGGTAGCGCACGCTGTGCACGGCGTTGAGCGAGGAGAAAGGATCCTGCAGGACCAGGTGCACCTTGCGGGTGTACTCGCGCCGGGCCCGGCCGCTGCGGCCGACCGGCTCGCCGTCCAGCAGCAGCTGCCCCGAGGTGGGGGTGATCAGCTGGGTCAGCAGCCGGGCCAGGGTGGACTTGCCCGAGCCGCTCTCGCCGACCACGGCGGTGACGGTGGCCTCGGGCAGCGCCAGCGAGATGTCCTCGACGGCGTGCACCACCGGCCGGTTCCGGGACGGGCCGAGCTGGTGGATCGGGAAGTGCTTGGTCAGCCGGCGGGCCTCCAGCGCGGGGACGCCGGGGCGTTTCGGTCCATGGACCACGACGGGGTCGGTGCGGTCGGCGGTCACTGGTCGCTCCCAAAGGTGCTGGTAGGGGCGGCGGGAGCGCTCCCGCCATGGGCCGGGAAGCTCAGCCCGAGCGGTTCCGGCGGCGACTGCAGCCCGTCCTGCAGCCAGCAGGCGGCCACCCGGGTTTCGCTGGTGCGGTCCCCGGCCAGGGCGGCGGCGCCGGCCCGCTCGGCCGAGGGCACGGCCAGTTCCGGGATCTCGGTACGGCAGCGGTCCATGGCGTAGGGGCAACGGGGGTGGAAGGCGCAGCCGCCGGGGAGCGCGGTGAGCGAGGGCGGCGATCCGGGGATGCCCTCCATCCGCACCTTCTCGCCGTGCAGCGCCGGGAAGGAGTTGAGCAGGCCCAGGCTGTAGGGGTGGCGCGGGGTGTGGAACAGCTCATGGGCGCCGGCCCGTTCGACGATCCGCCCCGCGTACATGATGGCGATGGAGTCGGCCAGCTCGATCAGCAGCGACAGGTCGTGGGTGATGAAGACGATGGCGAAGCCGAGCCGCTCCCTGAGCTGCATCAGCTCCTCCAGGATCTCCCGCTGGGTGACCACGTCCAGGGCGGTGGTCGGCTCATCCATGATCACCACCTGCGGTTCCAGCGCCAGCGCCATGGCGATCATGACCCGCTGCCGCATCCCGCCGGACAGCTCGTGCGGATAGCTGCGCAGCCGGTCCGCGCTGATGCCGACCATCCGCAGCAGTTCCACCGCGCGCTCGCGCCGGGCGGCGGAGTCCATCTGCTTGCGGTGCGCCTTGAGCACATCGGTGAGCTGGGCGTCGATCCGGGCCACCGGGTTGAGCGCGTGCATCGCGCTCTGGAACACCACGGCCAGCTGGGACCAGCGGATCTGACGCAGCTTCACCATGTCGGCGGCGAGCAGGTCCACGGTCTCGGCGTAGGTGCTGCCGTCCGAGCCCTGCGGCCGGTTGTGGAACAGCACCTCGCCGCCGCTGATCACGCCCGGCGCCCGCAGCAGCCTGGTCAGCGCGTAGGCCAGGGTGGACTTGCCGGAGCCGCTCTCACCGGCCAGGCCCAGCACCTCCCCCCGGTGCAGGGTCAGCGTGGCGTCGGTGACGGCGCGGACGGCGTTGGCGCCGACGCCGTAGTCCACGCAGAGGCCGCGGACCTCCAGCACCGCGTCGGACGGTGCGGTCGCAGCAGGGGCGGCCAGCAGGGGGCGGTGGGCAGGTTCACTGGGACTTTCCTTCCGCGGCGGCACGGGCGGTGGCCTGGCCGGGCAGGTCGGGCTGGTCGGTCTGGCCGGGCTGGTCGGCGCGGTGCGTCGGCGTGGGCTCGAACCCGACCCCGGCCTCGGCCCTGACCTCGGTTTCCGCCCCGGCCGGGACGCCGGCCGTGCGCAGCACCGGGGTCAGCCCGAGCGTGTACTTGACGCCCTTGCGGTTGGTACGGGCCGAGCGCAGCCGGGGGTTGATGATCTCGTCGATGCCGAAGTTCAGCAGCGACAGCGCGATCCCGACCAGCGCCACACACAGCGCGGGGGGCGCGTACCACCACCAGTAGCCGGCGATCAGCGCGCTGTCCGACTGGGCGGTGTTGAGCATGGTGCCCCAGGTGGTGGTCGCCGGGCTGATGACGCCCAGCCAGGACAGCGAGACATAGGCGCCGATCCCGTAGACCACGGTGAAGATGAAGGAGGAGGCGAGGATCGGCAGCAGGTTCGGCAGGATCTCGAAGACGATGATCCGCGGCTTGCGCTCGCCGATCACCCGGGCCGACTCCACGTAGTCCTGGTTGCGCAGCGCCAGGGTCTGCGCCCGCAGCACCCGGGCGCCCCAGGCCCAGGCGGTCAGCGCGATCACCGAGCCGATCAGCAGCGGGTTTCCGGTGTCCTTCACCGGTAGCGGGCGCATCGCGACCATCAGGATCAGCAGCCCGGGCAGCGCCAGGAAGATGTTCGCCAGGATCGACAGCACCTCGTCCACCCAGCCGCCGACATAGCCGGCCGTCACGCCGACCAGGACGGACAGGCAGGTGGCGATCAGACCGGCCACGAAGGAGATCAGCAGGGTGTCCCGGCCGCCCGCGAGGACCTGCGAGAAGACGTCGTGCTGCTGCTGGTCGGTGCCGAGCCAGAACTTCCCGGACGGCGGCAGCGGGGTGCTGGTGGTGGTGGACGCCTGCCAGTCGGGGGCGTGCGGGGCGAGCATCGGTCCGAAGACCGCGACCAGCGCGAACAGCACCAGGATCGAAGCGCCGATGATCACCTTGGGGGAGCGGGGTATGCGCGAACCGCGCTTGGCGCGGGGGGCGACCACGGCCGCGACCGTCTCGGGGCGGAGGACAGGGTGGGAACGGCCATCGGTCAGGCCTCCTTGCGGGCGCGCGGGTCGAGGATCACATAGGCGATGTCCGCCAGCAGGTTCGCGCCCAGCACCGTGAAGGTGACCACCAGCAGGATGCCCTGCATCATCGGGTAGTCGGTGTTGAGCACGGCGTTGTAGATCTCATAGCCCACGCCCGGGTAGGAGAACACGATCTCGGTGACGATGGAGCCGGTCACCACCAGGCTGATCGACAGGGCGAAGTTGGAGATGCTGGGCAGGATCGCGTTGCGCGCCGCCACCATCACGACCTTCCACTGCGGCAGGCCCTTGGCCGCCGCGACCAGGACGTAATCCTCGTCCATGGTGGTGATCATCATATTGCGCATCCCGATGATCCAGCCGGCCACCGAGGCCAGGGCGACCGTCGCGGCGGGCAGCGTCCCGTGTTCGATCACGCTGGTGACGAAGGGGGTGTTCCAGCCCTGGGTCAGATCGGAGTTGCGTCCGGTCTCATAGCCGCCGGCGAAGGGGAACAGCTTCCAGTAGAAGCCGGCCGTGAGCAGCAGTAGGAAGGCCAGGATGAAGTAGGGGATGGCCTGGAAGAAGGTCGCCACCGGCAGCAGTGCGTCCAGGAAGCCGCTGCGGCGCCAGCCGACCACGATCCCGAGCAGCGTGCCGAGCAGGAAGGCGACCACGGTGGCCGAGCCGACCAGGCCGATGGTCCAGGGCAGGTCGTTGCCGAGCACCGAGGACACCGCGACCGACTTGGAGGTCGAGGTGCCGAGGTCGCCGTGGAACAGGTGGCCCAGGTAGCCGAAGTACTGCGACAGCAGGCTTTCCTTGCTGTTGAGGCCGTACTGGGCGGCCAGCGCCTTGAGTTGGGCCGGGGTGATGTTGGAGGTCCTGATGTTCGCCAGGACGGCCTGCAGGGCGTCGCCGGGAAGCATCCGCGGCAGGAAGAAGTTCAGCGTGACGGCGGCGAAGGCGGCTATCGCGTAGAAGCCGAGTCGGCGCAGGAGGGTGGTCATCGTCGGCTCCTCTCAGGAGATCTGGCGCCATACGGACGGGCTGGGGTCGGGCGGGCAGCCGCAGCTCTCGCGGCGGATCAGCTGGGTCGGCAGGACGAAGTCGCGCGACGCGCTGTCGGACAGCGACGCGGTGAGCGCCGGGTCATCGGCGGTGATCATGCTGTGGAGGACCTCGAAGGCTTTGGCGCCGATCTCCCTGATGGGCTGGCGCACGGTGGTCAGCTGGGGGCGGAGGTGCCGGGCGAACGGCAGGTCGTCGAACCCGGTGACGGCGACGTCCCCGGGCACGTCGAGCCCGTTCTCGGCCAGGGCGTAGATCACGCCCAGCGCGGTCTGGTCGTTGGCGCAGGCGATGGCGCGGGGGAGGGTGGCGCCCAGGGCGATCAGGCCGCGGACGATCTGCACCCCGCCCCCGGCCGAGTAGTCGCCCTGCCAGGCGGGGCCGGTCAGGCACTCCCCCCCCAGCGCCTGCACCTCGGTGGTGAAGTTGCGGCTGCGGACGATGTTGTCCGGGCTGTCGGCGTGGCCGGCGATGTAGGCAAGCCGCCGGTAGCCGTGGTCCTGCACCAGGTGCCGTGCCATCTCCCGCATGCTGCCGGCGCTGTCCCCGCGGACGTTCACCACCGAACCGCCCTCCGCGCCGGCCAGGGTGACCACGGGCACGGTACGGGCGATGTTGGCGATGCCGGCCGGGGAGAGCACCTGGTCGTGCAGGATCAGGCCGTCGCACTTGCCGGCGATGGTCATGATCCGCTGGGGCAGGGTGTGTTCGTCGATGTTGACCGAGCTGACGAGAAGGTCGTAACCGCGACGCTGCGCGACGATCTCGATGCCCCGGTTGATCTGGTCCCCGAAGAGCAGGCTCTCGGCCTCGTCCTCGAAGATGCCGCCGTCGTCGATCCCGTAGACCCGCCGGAAGACCACGCCGACGACCTGCTTGAGCCGGCTGCTGAGCGCGCGGGCGGCTCCGTCGGGGACGAAGCCGAGGTCGCTGATCGCCTTCAGCACCCGGTCCCTGGTGGCGGGACGCGGGTTGTCCCGGCCGTTCAGGACCCGGGAGACGGAGGCGATCGAGACCCCGGCACGGCGGGCGACATCGTAGATCGTCGGCGTCGCACCGGAGCTGGCTCGTGCATCCATCGGGTGGGTCCTCGGGTTTCCGTAAGCGCTTACTTCGGATGTTCTGGGTTGAAGGTAGGGCCGGGCCATTCCAGCCGCAAGAGTGGATGTCATGGCCGTTACGGTGATGTGACTTTTCTTCAGGAACTGTGGCCGAAATGACCTCAGTGTGTTCAGGAAGTTAACGAACATCCTGCTGAGAAGGCCAAGTGATGGAGCTTCAGCTGGGCGCCTTGGTTCACTTCTCGAAAGTTTCGGGCGGATCGGCCTTACGTGCCGATCTGCCGAACCAGCAGCAGGAAGCGCTTACTGCAAGGGTCAGTGACCGCTGCTCGGCAGGCCCCGGTGCTTGTAGAAGGCAGCGCCGGTGAGTAGCAGGCCGAGGCCGATCGGGACGATGCCGGGCATGCTGCCGTCCGTCCCGCCGTCGCTCTCCCTGGCGACCGGGACGTGCCGGCTCACCTCCTGGACGGCCGGGCGCGGGCGCGGGTCGGCGGCCGCCCAGGCCGGGGTGCCGACGATGGCCGGCAGCAGCGCGAGGGCGCTCGCGCGACGCAGGTTCCGCAGAGGCGTGGCCATGGTGGGGGACTCCCTCACGGGGTGGTCGGCGCACGCCGAAGGCCGACGTGTCGCTCCATCAGGAGGAACGACCGCCGCCACGCTCCGTTACGACGCTCGCCGCAGGAACGTCCTTTCGTGTGGGCGACGCGGACCACCGGGGAGGCAGCATGGCCCACCGCGCCGCCCACACGGCCCGGTCGGGGTCAGGGGGCCGACCGGGAGACCGCGTTGCGCCGGATCGTGTCCGCGTACCAGTGCGCGCTGGACTTGGGGATGCGGCGCTGGGTCGGGTAGTCGACGTAGACCGCGCCGAAGCGCTTGCCGTAGCCGTACGCCCACTCGAAGTTGTCCATCAGCGACCAGAGGAAGTAGCCGCGCACGTCCACGCCCTCGGCGATCGCGGCGTGCACCGCCGCGAGATGGGAGCTGAGGTAGGCGATCCGCTCCGGATCCCGCACCTCTCCCTCGGGGTTGACGTAGTCGTCGAAGGCCGCGCCGTTCTCGGTGATCATCAGCGGCAGCCGCGGGTGCTCCGCGGCGATCCTGGTGAGCAGCTCGTGCAGCCCGGAGGGGTCGATGCTCCAGTTCATCGCGGTGAGTTCGCCCGGCGGCTGGTGGAAGAGCACGCTCTCCGCGCCCGGCCAGGGCGAGTGGTCGCTGCGGCCGTGGGCGTCGCTGCGGGCGTTGTCCGGGCTCACTGCGCCGGTTCCGGCCGAGACCAGGGTGGGCGCGTAGTAGTTGACGCCGAGCAGGTCGATCGGGGCGGAGATGGCGGCCAGGTCGCCGGGGTGCACCAGCTCGTCCCAGTCGACCAGGTGCGCGGTGTCCTCGCGCAGGTCGGCCGGGTACTCCCGGTCCAGGATCGGGCCGAGGAAGACCCGGTTGCCGACCGCGTCGATCCGGCGGGCGGCGTCCGCATCGGCGGCGCTGCCGGTCAGCGGGCGGATCTGGTGCAGATTGAGGGTGATCGAGAGCTGGGGGTCGGCGGCGGCCGGGAGGACGGCCCGGAGCGCGGCGACGGCGCGGCCGTGGCCCAGGTTGAGGTGGTGCGCGGCCTGGAGCGCGTGCGCGGGGTCGGTGCGCCCCGGCGCGTGCACCCCGGAGCCGTAGCCCAGATACGCGCTGCACCAGGGCTCGTTGAGGGTGGTCCAGTAGCGGACCCGGTCGCCCAGCGCCTCGCCCATCAGCGCGGCGTACTCGCCGAAGCGCTCGGCCGTGTCGCGCGCGGGCCAGCCGCCGGCGTCCTCCAACTCCTGCGGCAGGTCCCAGTGGTAGAGGGTGGCGACCGGGGTGATCCCGGCGCCGAGCAGTTCGTCGGTAAGCCTGCGGTAGAAGTCCAGACCGCGTTCGACGGCCGGGCCGCGACCGGTGGGCTGCACCCGGGACCAGGAGACCGAGAAGCGGTACGCCTTCAGTCCGAGGCCCGCCATCAGCGCGACGTCCTCGCGGTAGCGGTGGTAGTGGTCGGCGGCGGTGTCGCCGGTGTCGCCGTTGCGGACCCGGCCCGGGGTGTGGCTGTAGGTGTCCCAGATGGAAGGGGTCCGGCCGTCCTCGGCCGCCGCTCCCTCGATCTGGTAGGAGGCGGTCGCGGCGCCCCAGAGGAAGCCGGTGGGGAAGCGGAGGAGTCCGTCGTCGGCGGGGGACGACTGCACATGGGGCTCGACCAGGGGTTCGGCCCGGGTATCGGCCCGGCGGGCGGCTGCGGCGAGCGGCTGTACTGCGGTCATACGGGAGCGCTCCCAAGGGTAGGTGCGGTTCACGGGACGGGCGGCGGCGCACGGTGCCGGCGTTCGGCCCCGGGGTGGGGCGGGTGTCGGTCGTGCTGGTGTCACCTGGGGAGAGCTGCCGCCAGGATGGTGCAACAACCTGGGAGCGCTCCCAATCCCTGACGCCATGGTCGTGCCTCGCCAGGAGGGTGTCAAGGCGTCCCCCTGGGCAGGATGTTCCACGCGGGCATGTCCCGGCCGGGGCTGGTGATCGACTCCGGTTGCGCCTAGGATGGGAGCGCTCCCATGAAGATCCGGTGCAGGTCAGCGGATTCCTCGCGTGGGAACGGCTAGGGTCTCTCTGACCCTGGGGTGCGACACCCACGGAGTGGAATTCAGGAGGACGTGCGATGGCCCATGTCGGTGCGAGGCCTGCGCGACGGGGATCGGCCCGTCCCACCCTGGAGGCCGTGGCGCAGCTCGCCGGGGTCGGCCGGGGCACGGTGTCCCGCGTGGTCAACGGTGCGCCCGGGGTCAGCGACCAGGCCAGGAGCGTGGTCGAACGCGCCATCGCCGAGCTCGGCTACGTCCCCAACCGGGCCGCCAGGACCCTGGTCACCAGCCGGACCGACGCGGTGGCCCTGGTCATCCCGGAGACCGAGACCCGGCTCGCGTCCGAGCCCTTCTTCGCCGAGATCATCCGGGGGTCGCCAGCGAGCTCTCCGACACCGACATGCAGCTGCTGCTGATCCTGATCCGCACCGCCCAGGAGCGCGAGCGCTTCGCCGCCTACCTCAGCGGCCACCGGGTGGACGGGGTGATGCTGGTGTCGGTGCACTCCGAGGACCCGCTGGTCGAGCTGCTGGAACGGACCGGCCTGCCCGCGGTCCTCGGCGGCCGCCGCTCCGAACTCGAGTCGCTCAGCTACGTCAACCCCGACAACACCGGCGGCGCCTGGGCCGCGGTCCGGCACCTGGCCGGCCTCGGCCGCACCAGGATCGCCACCGTGACCGGGCCGTTGGACATGGAGGGCGCGCGCAGCCGCTTGGAGGGCTACCGCAAGGGCCTGGCCGAGGCGGGGCTGCCCTACAGCGACGACCTGGTCGGCCGGGGCGACTTCAGCGAGGAGTCCGGCGCCCTGGCGATGCGGCTCCTGCTGCTGCAGTGCCCGGACCTGGACGCGGTGTTCGCCGCCTCCGACCTGATGGCCCTGGGCGCCATGCGGGTGCTGCGGGAGCAGGGCCGGCGGATCCCCGAGGACGTTGCCCTGGTCGGCTTCGACGACTCCCCGCTGGCCCGGCACACCGACCCGCCGATGACCACGGTCCGGCAGTCCAGCGAGGAGATGGGCCGGGCGATGGCCCGGCTGCTGCTGGAGGAGATCGCGACGCCGGGCCGGACCCACCGGCAGGTCATCCTGACCACCGAGCTGATCCGGCGCGAGTCGGCCTGAGCCGGGCCGAGTCGCGCTGACCCGAACCGTGCTGAGCCGTGCTGAGCCGCCTGCCGGGGCTTGGGGATCACTGCTCCCGCCGGGCTGTTCCGGCCGGGCTGCTCGGCGAGTAGCGTGGAAAGCGGCTGCGGACCGCGGCCTGGTTTCCTTCGCTGGACCGGGGTGACGACGAGATGATCGTGGTGGATGTCGTGCTGGGCGTGCTGGGGGCCGGTGCGCTGTGGCTGGCCACCGGGGTCCGCGTGGTGCAGCAGATCGAGCGCGGGGTGGTGTTCCGCTTCGGCAAGGTGCGCCGCGGGGTCAAGCAGCCCGGACTCACCCTGCTGATCCCGGTCGCGGACCGGCTGCGCAAGGTGAACGTACAGATCATCACCATGCCGGTGCCCGCGCAGGAGGGCATCACCCGGGACAACGTCACCGTCCGGGTGGACGCGGTGGTCTACTTCCGGGTCGAGGACCCGGTGCTGGCCACGGTCAATGTGCAGAACTACACCTTTGCGATGTCGCAGGTCGCGCAGACCTCGCTGCGCTCGATCATCGGCAAGAGCGAGCTGGACGAGCTGCTCACCAACCGGGAGCCGCTGAACCAGGGTCTGGAGCTGATGATCGACAGCCCGGCGGCCGGCTGGGGCATCCACATCGACCGGGTGGAGATCAAGGACGTCGCGCTGCCGGAGTCGATGAAGCGCTCGATGTCCCGGCAGGCCGAGGCCGAGCGCGAGCGGCGGGCCCGGATCATCACCGCGGACGGTGAGTTCCAGGCGTCGCGCAAACTCTCCGACGCGGCGGCGATCATGAGCGCCACCCCGGCCGCGCTGCAACTGCGCCTGCTGCAGACCGTGGTCGAGGTGGCCGCCGAGAAGAACTCCACACTGGTGCTGCCGTTCCCGGTGGAACTGCTGCGCTTCCTGGACGGCGCGACCCCGGAGTCCTCCAAGTCGCCGCCGCTGGTGTCCGCGGTCGCCGCCGCGGCGGCGCTGGCCGCGAAGCACGAGGCGGAGGCGGCGGAACTGGCCGCGGGCGGCATCCCCCCGGTCCCGGAGATCCCGGAGACGGACGTCGCCGCGCTGGAGCTGGAACTCGGCGGCGGGACACCGCCGGTGGCGGAGTCCAACGGCGTCAAGCCGGAGGAGTCCAAGCCGGAGTAGCAGGCCGGGGCGGGGCAGTCGGCCGAGCCGGGGGAGTCCGGGCCGGAGGAGTCCAAGCCCGAGTAGGCCGAGCCCGGCTACGCCGGATAGCGGCGGGGGTCGGTGGCGCTGGGGGTGCGTCGGGTCGGGCGGAGGTCGCAGGGTTGGCAGCGGACCACCGTGCCGCCGGCTCCGGCGTCGCAGTGGATCTCGGCGATGATCCGCGCCTCCGCCGACCACTTCCCGCAGCGGTGGCAGTAGCCCGCGGCGTTGCCGGTGGGCGGCTCGATGTCCTTCACGAGGCACTCCCGTCGGCGTGGCAGGCGCATCCGCAGGGCACGGCTATCCAGCCGAGCACCGGGTGCTGGTAGCCGGGGGCCTGGCAGGACGGGCAGCCGTGCCGGAATTCCGGATCGGTCCGGCCCACGCTGCACTCGGGGGTGAGGTAGCCGCGGGGCGCCTCCCCCGGCGGAACTGTGGTCATGGCAGGTTCCTCCTGTCACGGAGTTCGACCCAGATCGTCTGCGAGTCGTCCTCGGCGCGGTCGTGCCCGTATATGTCCGTGGGCGGGAGCGCGGCGAGGGCGGCCAGCACGGTCTGTCGTGCCACCTCGGAGAGCTCGGTGGGAATCGATACGGTGATCCGGGTGTGGGAGGGTTGCTCGTCGGTTCGGGCCTGGTGGCCCGTGGCTGCTGAGAGCCGGGCGGCCACATCGATCGCCCGTGCGGTTCGTGAGCCCACTGCTCTCCCCTAGTACGCGCGTGATCACGTATAGTATTCCTGATGCATCAGCTTGGACCTAATGGATTAGGTTGTCAATGTCCGGTGAAGTCCACCGCTCCCACGCGCGCCCCCGGCGCACGTGCGGGCACCACGGAGAGCCGTATGCCACGAGAGGCCCCGTACCTCCAGGTAGCTGACGACCTGCGCACCCGCATCCAGTCCGGCGAGTGGGCCGTCGGGGACAAGCTGCCCGGTCGCAGCATCCTCGCCGAGCACTACGAGGTCGGCGCCAATGTGATCCAACGTGCGACCGAGCGACTGATCATCGAGGGCGTGCTCGAGGGACGGGCCGGCTCCGGCACCTTCGTCCGCTCGCCGCGCGACCGGCTGCGGATGGTCCGCTCCCGTCCCCGCGAGCACCGCAGCGGCCCCTTCCGCGCGGATATGCGCGAGCAGGGGCGCACCGGCACCTGGGAGTCGCACACGGTCGTGCGCGTGCCCGCGCCGAAGCAGATCGCGGTGCGCCTCGGCATCACCGAGGGGGATCTGTGCGTCCGTACCCAGTACGAGTTCTTCGCTGATCGCATGCCGGTTCAACTCTCCGAATCCTGGGAGCCCATGGCCGTCACCGACGGCAGCCCGATCCTGTTGCCCGAGTCGGGTCCGCTGGCGGGCCGGGGCGTCGTCGAGCGGATGCGCTCCATCGGCGTCTCCGTCACCAACGCGATAGAGGTGCCCCGGCCCTCACGCGCGACCCAGGAGCAGGCGAACCTGCTCGGCATCTCCGTCGGCGAACTGCTGACCATCATCGAGCGCACCTACTACGACACCGACGGCCGCCCGCTGGAGACCGCCGACGTCGTCATCCCCGACGTGCGCTGGGAGATCGCCTACGAGATCACCATCGACCAGGGCTGACGGTCCGTCCGTCGCGACTGCGGGGCCCGCCGTACCTGCCGCGTGGGCCGCGTCTGCCGCGGACAGGGTGGGACACCAGAAGGCCCCTTGACCTTTTCACAGGTCAAGGGGCCCTTCTGGATGGGGTGAGTAACGGGACTTGAACCCGCGACACCCGGGATCACAACCCGGTGCTCTGCCAGCTGAGCTATACCCACCATCCGTCTCGCGCTTGTCGCGCTGACGGAGGTAACTCTACAGGATCGGGAAGGGTGCTCACGACCGGTTTGCGGGTTCCGGCGGGAGCGTCGCGGGCGCGCCGCGGAGCCGCTTCGGACGGGCTCCGGACGGGCTCCGGACGGGCTCCGGACGGGCTCCTGAGCAGCTCAGGCCGGGGGCAGCTGGTGCCGCGCGGCCACCGCCCGGGCGGTGTCGGTGTCCGGGCCCGGCTGCGGAACGAACACGGCCTCGCGGTAGAACCTCAACTCCGCGATGCTCTCCCTGATGTCGGCGAGGGCACGGTGGTTGCCCGCCTTCTTGGGGCTGTTGTAGTAGGCCCGGGGGTACCAGCGGCGGGCCAGCTCCTTGATCGAGGAGACGTCCACGATCCGGTAGTGCAGGTGGGTCTCCAGCGCGGGCATGTCGCGGGCCAGGAAGCCGCGGTCGGTGCCGACCGAGTTCCCGCACAGCGGCGCCTTGCCGGCCTCCGGCACGTGCTCGCGGATGTAGGCCAGCACCTGGGCCTCGGCCTCGGCGAGGGTGGCTCCCTGCTCCAGCTCCTCCAGCAGCCCGGACGAGGTGTGCATGGCCCGCACGATGTCCGGCATGCCGGCGACCGCCTCGGCCGGGGGACGTACGACGATGTCGACGCCCTCGCCCAGGATGTTGAGCTCGGAGTCGGTGACCAGAGCGGCGACCTCGACCAGTGCGTCGGTCTCGAGGCTGAGCCCTGTCATCTCGCAGTCGATCCAGACCATGCGATCGTTCACGTGCTTCACCGTCCTGGGTGGATGTGCGCGGAGCGGGACCGGGCGGCCCCGCTGGGTCGATCATCTGTCGGATCCCTGTGAAAGCAAACCCGGCACGACCCGGCGGGGCGCATTCCCGACTGCCCGACCCGACTGCCCGACCCGGTTGCACGGCCCGGTTGCGCGGCCTCCCCGGCCCTTCCGACGGTGTCCCCCCGGCCGACTACTCCGTCGCGTGGCGCTGGGCGGCCGCCCAGGCGGCGTCCGGATGCCCGCGGGCGGACAGGCCGCCCGGGGGAGCCGGATGGCGGTTGCCGCCGCGCGGTTCGGCGGGTCCCTCGCGTCGGCCGCGGGCCCCGCCCTCGGCCCGGCCGTCCTCCGCGGCGGCGTGGTCCGCGGAGTCGGGACGGCCGCCGCCCTGCCGGTTGCGCTCCTGGGGACGGGCCGGCCGCGCCGGGGCGCCCCGGCCGTCGGGGGAGCCGGGCTGGGCCGGCACGGCTCCGGGCGGCAGGCAGCCTGCGAGCTGGCCGAAGCCGTCGTCGACCGCACCGGGCGGGGTCGGCGGCAGCCCGGGGGAGGGGACGCCGCCGGTGCCGGCCGGGACCGGGCGCCGGGACCGGAAGGTGGTCCGGTAGACCGCGGGCGATACGCCGAGCTGGCGGCGGAAGTGCCCGCGCAGCGCCACCGGTGAGCGGAAGCCGCAGCGGCGGGCGACCTCGTCCACCGAAGCCTCGGTGGTCTCCAGCAGCCGCTGCGCCTGCAGCACCCGCTGCGAGATCAGCCACTGCAGCGGCGCGCTGCCGGTGAGCGAGCGGAACCTCCGGTCGAAGGTGCGTCTGCTCATGTAGGCGCGGGCGGCCAGGGCCTCCACGTCGAACTGCTTGGAGAGGTTGTCCAGGGCCCAGGTCACGACCTCGGCGAGCGGGTCGTTGCCGATCTCCTCAGGTAAAGCCCGGTCGATGTACTGGGCCTGTCCTCCGGTGCGGCGGGCCGGGACGACCAGTCGGCGGGCCAGCGCGGCGGCTGCCTCGGCGCCGTGGTCGGTGCGCACCACATGCAGGCAGAGGTCGATCCCGGCGGCGGTTCCCGCGCTGGTCAGGACGTCGCCGTCGTCGATGAACAGCTCCCGCGGGTCGACCTGGACCTGCGGGTAGCGCTTGGCCAGGGTAGGCGCGTACATCCAGTGCGTGGTGGCCGGGCGGCCGTCCAGCAGCCCGGCGGCGGCCAGGACGAAGGCCCCGGTGCACAGGCCGATGATCCGCGCGCCCTCGTGGTGCGCCTTGCGCAGGGCGGCCAGCGCTTCGGGGGGCGGGAGTTGGGCGGCGGAGCGCCAGGCGGGGACGACCACGGTGCCGGCCCGGGCGAGTGCCTCCAGGCCGAAGGGGGCGGTCATGGTCAGGCCGCCGGTGGTGGCCAGCGGCCCTTCCTCGCCTGCGCACACCAGCAGTCGGTAGCGGGGGACTCCGGCGTCCTGCCGGTCGACGCCGAACACCGAGAGCGGGATGGAGCTCTCGAAGATCGGCGCGCCGCTGAACAGCAGCACGGCGACGATCTCGGGGCGCCGCCGTCCCGAGAGTTTGCGCGCCGGGACGGGGAGCGACGGCTCTCCGGCGGCGGAACCCGGGGTGCCTGGACCCCCCACGCCGCTCGGACCCCCGTCGCCCGCCCCGGCGGCTGTTGCGGCGTTCCTGCTGACCCTGCTCAAGGCGCTCCGGCCCCCCTCGGTCGTGTGCGCCACCGGCGCGACCTGTACCCCGACCGGGCAGCCCGGTCGACCTCCGGGACTGCCGATCGCACGGTCGCCGCCTGCGGCGTCATGCTGCTGCTTCGGTCCTGCGCTGCACTTCGAGGCCCCCGCTCTCGCCAAGATCGAATCTACTGTGTTCAGCCTTGCTGGTGCGACAAGTTCATCATTCGACGCTATGTCGATAAGGCAATTTGGCGTGAAGCATTCGATCACCGAGGGTGGCATCCGACGGGCTGTCGGGGAAGGGGGCGTGTCAGGTGCTGGCCAGTTGTCGCATGGTCGTCCGTTCGATCCGGGAGAGTCCGCTGCTCAGCGCCCGGCGCTGGGCTGCGGTTATGGCCAATCGTGTGAAGACTCCATGAAGTTGACCGAAAAGCAGCTATGGGGAGCACAGCAGGGTGCATGGAGGCACGGGGGGCGCGCACGGGGCGCATGAACCGGCACAGTGGGGGGAAATAAGTGGCGCGAGGGACTGGATCGCCTTGCGTTCGTCCTCAACTGCCGATGAGCGGGTGTCAGTTGTCGGCCGTAGCAGGCCGGGTAGGGTCAGTCGGATGGACCGCAGGAGTGGCCTCGAACTGGCCAATGACAACGCCGCGACGCACTGGCTGGCGATGGCCGGCGCCCAGGGCTGGGAGCACCGCACGGCGGACGGCTACACGGCGGTCCGCTGCGAGGGCGACCCCGGTGACAGCCACCGGGTGGTGCTCACCCGGCGTCCGGCCGACCCGGGAGCGCTGACCCGGGAGTTGCTCTCGCTGTTCCGCGACTGGGAGACCGGAAGTCTCTGCCTGGAGGACCCCTACGGTGTGCTCGACCTGTCCGGGCACGGCTGCGAACGGGCGCTGGCGATGGCGGTCATGGTCCGGCCGCCGGGTGCTCCGGCGGCCGCGGCCGCCGCGGCGGTGACCGGCCGAGCCTTCGGCTCCGACCCGGCCCCGAACCCCGGCCTGGAGCCGTACCCGAACCCGGAGCCGTACCCGAACCCGGAGCCGTACCCGAACCCGGAGCCGGTGGAGGTGGGGGAGGCGTTGGCCGAGGACCAGCTCGCCGAGTTGGAGCGGGTGGTGGTCGAGGGCTTCCCGATGCCGGGGCGGATGCCGCTGCGCCGGGGGCGGATGTTCCCCGCGGCGCTGGGCGCGGTGCGGGGACGCCGCTCCTGGCTGGCGCGGCGCCGGGGTGAGGCGGCCGGTGCCTGCGTCAGCTGGGACGACGGAACGGCGGTCGGCCTGTACTGGGTCGCGGTGCTGGAGCAGCACCGCTCGCACGGTGTCGCCAGGGCGCTGCTGGAGGCGGCGCTCAGGGCCCACCCGGAGCGGCCGGGGACGCTGACGGCGACCCTGCTCGGTGAGCCCCTCTACCGCAAGCTGGGCTTCGTCGAGCAGGCGGTGACCACCTGGTGGCGCTACCCGGGGACGACCTCGCGTACGTAGGGATACGGGTGGTGGCGGTCCGGCCGGTGCCGGGACGGATGGTGGCGCGGGTCATCCGGGCCGTTCTGGCCGTCCGGGCCGGCGATGACCGCGGCCACGGCCTCGGGCAGGCTCGCCGCGCTGCGGGTGGGGCGGTAGCCGGTCTCCGGCCAGGCCCGGCCGTGGGCCAGCCAGATGCTGCGGATCCCGGCCACCGTGGCCCCGGCGATGTCGGCGGGGGCGTGGTCGCCGACCATCCAGGCCTCGGCGGTCCAGTCCGTTCCGGTGTCGATCCCGCAGCGGAAGGCGGCCATGGTGAAGATCCGCGGGTCGGGCTTGGCGCAGTCGGCCTCCTCCGAGATGATCCAGCCGTCCACCAGCTCGGCCAGGCCGGTGCTTTCGATCTTGGCCAGCTGCTGGTCGGTGGCGCCGTTGGAGACGATGCCGAGGGTCCAGCCGGCCGCGCGGGCGGCCCGTAGCGCGTCATGGTGGGCCGGCGGGCAGTGGATCAGCGCGGTGACGGTGGTCCGGTACTCCTCGAGCATGGCCTCCATCCGTTCGGACAGCCCGTAGCGGTCCGTCGCCGCACGCAGCAGGACCCGCCGGTCGACGTAGCCCCCGCAGTCAAGCACGGTGAACCAGTCGAGGTCGCCAGGAGGCAGTGAGCGGTCCACCAGGAACCGCTCGGCCCAGCCCTGGAATGCCTTGTTCCGGTTGACCAGGGTGTTGTCGAGGTCGAAAAGCAGCAAGGGCGACATAAGCCGCATCGTCCCAGGGTTTTGGCATATGCACGAGGCATATGACGAGGTCTGACCGAAAACCGGTTGCGCGACCGACCCGCCCGGTGCTGCGGGCACCGTTGCACATGCGCGGCTCCTCAGGCATGCTCCATGCACGCCCGGAGCACTGCGCGAATGCGCGGGAGCGCTGCGGCGGCGTGAGCGCTCCGGCGTACGCGCCCGCCGTTAGCGGTAACCCCCGCGATCCAAGCGCTGTGTGTATGGGCTGAAACAGATTGTCGCCGTACCCTGAAGGGAAGAGGTCGTACTCGTCACCACTCGGCTCGTTCCGTTCGCTGCCCAGGTGGTGGCACATGATCCCCGCCCCCTTATCCCACCTCGCCGAAACGACCATAGCCATGGCTGGTTATGAGCTCCCCGAGCCCACCGAGGGCAACCCCGCGGCCCGCCCCACCGAGCCGCCGGTGAAGCGTCCCGGGCTGCCCAAGTCCCGCTCCGAGTCCCCGACGGGATCCCCATCGTCCATGCCCGGTTTCGAGTTGCAGTCGCAGACGGTCCGCCCCTGTGACCCCGCCTTCCTCCATGGTGTCGTCGTCGGTTTCGACGGCTCGGTCTCCAGCGAGCGCGCGCTGGCCTACGCCGTCGGCATGGCCCGCCGCTCGCGGGTCGGTCTGGTGATCGTGCATGTGGCCAACCGGCTGCCGGCCACGGTGTGGGCCGGCTGCGAGCCTCCTGTGTTCGTGGACGTGCCGGACCACCGCACCGAGGTCCTCGGCCTGGAGCTGGCGTGTTCCGACTTCCTGGGCGACGTCCCCTGGGTGCTGGTGGAGCGCGGCGGGGACATCTGCCACGAGCTGGAGGAGGTCGCCAGGGAGTACGCGGCCGACGCCATCGTGGTCGGCGGCACCCATGGGTTCCTCGGGCGTCTCTTCGGCTCGGTGGCCGGCCGGCTGGCCCGCAGGGCCAACCGACCGGTCGTGGTGATTCCTTAGGGGCTCTCGGCCTCAGGGGCTCTCGGCCTCAGGGGTTCTCGGCCTCAAGGGTTCTCGGCCTCGGCGCGGCGCGCCGCTACGGGCGGCTGTCGCTCATGCCCAGCTCACGGGCGATCAGCATGCGCTGCACCTCGGACGTTCCCTCGCCGATCTCAAGGATCTTGCTGTCGCGCCAGAACCGGGCGACCGGGTACTCGTTCATGAAGCCGTAACCGCCGTGGATCTGGGTGGCCTCGCGGGCATTGGTGACCGCGGCTTCGGAGGAGTGGAGTTTGGCGATCGCGGCCTGCTTCTTGAAGCGCTCGCCGTGCACCAGCAGGGAGGCGGCGTGGTACCAGGCCAGCCGTGAGGTGTGGGCGCGCATCTCCATGTCGGCGATCTTGAACTGGATGGACTGGTTGGCGCCGATGGGCCTGCCGAAAGCCCGCCGCTGGGCGGCGTAGCTGAGTGACTCGTCGACACAGCCCTGGGCCAGGCCGGTGGCCAGGGCAGCGATCGCGATACGGCCTTCGTCGAGGATCCGGAGGAACTGGGCGTAGCCACGGCCTGCCTCACCGAGGAGGTTGGCGGCCGGGACGCGGCAGTCGGCGAAGGAGAGCTCCCGGGTGTCCGAGGCGTTCCAGCCGACTTTGGAGTACTTCTTCGATGCCGAGAACCCGGGTGTTCCGGTCGGCACGATGATGGTGGAGATTTCCCGCCGCGGCGAGCCCTGCTCGTCCGTTTCCCCCGAAAGAGTGAGCGCGGCGACCGTGACCAGGCCGGTGATCTCGGTGCCGGCGTTGGTGATGAAGCACTTGGAGCCGTTGATGACCCACTCGTCGGTGTCCGCGTCGTAGCGGGCCGTGGTCCTGGTCGCCCCGGCGTCGGAACCGCCCTCGGGCTCGGTCAGTCCGAAGGCGCCGAGCAGTTCGCCCGAGCACAGCCGGGGCAGCCAGGTGCGCTTCTGCTCCTCGGTGCCGTAGCGGTGGATCGGCATCGCGCCCAGCGAGACCGCGGCCTCCAGGGTGATCGCCACCGAGGAGTCGACCCGGGCGATCTCCTCCAGCACCAGGCACAGCGCCAGGTAGTCGCCGCCCATGCCCCCGTACTCCTCGGGGAAGGGCAGGCCGAACAGCCCCATCCGGCCCATCTCGCGGATGATCTCGTAGGGGAACTCCTCGTGCTCGTAGTACTCACCGATCTTGGGGGCGATGACGTCGTGAGCGAACTCGGCGACAGTGCGCCGCAGTTCCTCGTGTTCCGGGGCGAGGCGGTGGTCGAGCATGCGAACTCTCTCCTTCAGCCGGTGAGGGCGCGGACGGTGCGGGAGGGGCTGGGACGGCCCAGCTGGGCGGCCAGCCAGCCGCTGGTGGCGGCGAGGGCGGTGAGGTCGACGCCGGTGCCGATGCCCAGGCCGTGCAGCATCCAGACCAGGTCCTCGGTGGCCAGGTTGCCGGTGGCGCTCTTGGCGTACGGGCAGCCGCCGAGACCGCCGGCCGAGGCGTCGACGGTGCTGACGCCGCGCTGGAGCGCGGCCAGGGTGTTGGCCAGGGCCTGGCCGTAGGTGTCGTGGAAGTGCACGGCGAGCCGCTCGGGCCCGACCCCCGCGGCGGCGAAGGCGTCCAGCAGCGCGACCACCTGGCCCGGGGTGCCGGTGCCGATGGTGTCGCCGAGGCTCAGCTCGGCGCAGCCCAGCTCCAGCAGCGCCCGGCCCACCGCGACCACCTGGGCGACCGGGACCGGGCCCTCCCAGGGGTCGCCGAAGCACATCGACAGATAGCCCCGGACCGGCGCCCCGGCCTCGGTCGCGCGCCGGACCACCGGCGCGAACATCTCCAGCGACTCGTCCACGCCCCGGTTGAGGTTGCGCCGGGCGAAGCTCTCGGTGGCGCTGGCGAAGACCGCGACATCGGCCGCGCCGAGGGCCAGCGCCCGGTCCAGGCCGCGCTCATTGGGCACCAGCACCGGCAGCCGCAGCCCCGGATACCGCGTGCGCAGCCCGCCGACCAGCGGGAACAGCTGCTCGGCGTCCGCGAGTTGGGGCACCCAGGCCGGGTGCACGAAGCTGGCCGCCTCGATCGTCCGCAGGCCGGCCGCGGCGAGCCGGGTGATGAACTCGGCCTTGACCGCGGGGGAGAGGGTCACCGACTCGTTCTGCAGCCCGTCGCGCGGCCCGACCTCGTGGATCCGCACGCTGCTGGGCAGCCCCGGGAGCGGGGCCCGGTCGGGCAGTCCGAGCTCGGTCACGGTCGGCTCTGCCGATTCCATGGTCTCCGTCGGTTCCTGAGCGGTCATCAGGAGACCTCCTCGGTCGGGGCGGTCGGAGCGGTCGCGGCTTCAGGGGCGGTCGGGGCGGTCCCGGCGTCCGCCGCGGTCGGGGTGATCACGGCGAGCAGTTCGTCCATGGCGACCGTGCCGCCGGCGGTCACCCGCAGCTGTTCGACGGTGCCGTCGTAGGGGGCGGTGATGACGTGCTCCATCTTCATCGCCTCCAGGATCAGCAGCGGCTGGCCCTTGGCCACCAGGTCGCCCACGGCCGCCTTGACCACGGTCACCGTGCCGGGCATGGGCGCGTTGAGTGCCGCCGCGCCGGCGCCGGCCGCGCCCAGGGCCAGCTGTTCGACCGGGTCGTAGGGGTGGACCGCCCAGCTGTCGCCGCCGGTGGCCAGCCAGTGCACCGCTCTGTCAGTGGCATGGGTGAAGCTGTGGGTGACGCCGTCGACGGTGAGCCGCAGCTGCTCGCCGTCGACCACGGCGCGCGCGGTGAACGGCGCGCCCTCGCCGACCCTGACCTCGAATCGGGCCGGGTCCGCAGCAGTGGCTTCAGCGGAAGCCCCGGCCGGATCCGACGCCGCGCGGACCGCCACCGTGGTCGGCTCCCCGCCAGGGAAGCGCAGTTGGTGCCTGGTCCAGGCCGGCCGGCCGCCGGTGCGCCAGCCGGAGGGGATCGAGAACGGGTCGGTCCAGCCGTCGGCGGACTCCGCCGGGGCCAGCGCCGTCTGCCGGGCCAGCGCCGCGCCCACCAGGATCAGATCGGGAAGGGGCAGGTCAACGGCACTTCCAGCCGAATTGTCAGTGGTGGTGGCTAGGGTCAGTTCTGGGTGGCGCTCGACCAGGCCGGTGTCGAGGCGACCCGCGACCACATCAGGCTGTGAGAGCAGTCGGCGCAGGTAGCCGGCATTGGTGGTGACCCCGAGGATCCGGGTCTCGGCGAGGGCGGCGCGCAGCCTTCGCAGAGCGGTGGCCCGGTCGGGACCGTGAGCGATGATCTTCGAAAGCATGGGGTCGTAGCTGCTGCTGACAGTGATGCCCGGGGCGAGTCCGGAGTCGACCCGGATCCCTTCGCCCGCGGGCTCGCGCAGCAGCAGCACCCGGCCGCCGGTGGGCAGAAATCCCCGGGCCGGGTCCTCGGCGCAGATCCGCGCCTCGATGGCGTGGCCCTGGAACGCGACCGATTCCTGGTCGAAGGCCAGTGCCTCGCCCGAGGCGACCAGCAGTTGCTGTTCGACGAGGTCCAGCCGGGCCCCGTCGGCGGTGACGGCGAGTTCGGTGACCGGGTGCTCCACCTGGAGCCTGGTGTTCATCTCCATGAAGAAGTACGAGGAGGGATCGCTGCTGGGAACGATGAATTCGACGGTGCCCGCACCCGCGTAGTCGCAGGCCCTGGCCGCGCGTACGGCGGCCTCGCCCATGGCGGCGCGGAGTTCGGGGGTGAGCAGGACGGAGGGGGCCTCTTCGATCAGTTTCTGGTGCCGCCGCTGCAGGCTGCACTCGCGCTCGCCGAGGTGGACGGCGTTGCCGCGGGTGTCGGCCAGCAGTTGGATCTCGATGTGCCGGGGGCGGTCGATCCACCGTTCCACCAGCAGGGTGTCGTCGCCGAAGGAGGCGCGGGCCTCGCGGCGGGCGGCGGCGATCTCCTCGGGCAGCGCCGCGGCGTCCCGGACCAGGCGCATGCCCTTGCCCCCGCCGCCGGCGGAGGGCTTGAGCAGCACCGGCAGGCCGATCGCCAGCGACGCCTCCAGCAGTTGCGCGTCGTCCAGGGCGTCGCCCTCGCTGCCGGGGACCACCGGGACCCCGGCGGCCTGGACCGCCGCCTTGGCGTGGATCTTGTCGCCCATCAGCGAGATGGAGGAGGGGGAGGGACCGATGAAGACCAGGCCCGCGTCGGCGCAGGCCTGGGCGAAGCCGGCGTTCTCGGCCAGGAAGCCGTAGCCGGGGTGCACGGCCTGGGCGCCGCTGCGCCGCGCGGCGTCGATGATCCGTTCGATATGGAGGTAGCTCTCGGCCGAGGAGGAACTCAGTTCAGGACCCAGCAGCACGGCGGTGTCGGCGGCCCGGACCTGCGGGCTGTCGGCGTCGGCGCCGCTGTGCACGGCGACGGAGCGCACGCCGAGCCGCCGCAGGGTACGGATGACGCGGACCGCGATCTCGCCGCGGTTGGCGACCAGCACGCTGTCGAACATGGAGGTGACCCTTCGTCACATGCGGAAGACGCCGTAGGGGCGGGGCTCGGGCAGGGGCGCGTTGGCGCAGGCGCTGAGGGCCAGGCCGAGCACGGTGCGGGTGTCCAGCGGGTCGATGACGCCGTCGTCCCAGAGCCGGGCGGTGGCGTAGTAGGCGTTGCCCTGCTGCTCGTACTGCTCGCGGACCGGGCGGCGGAACTCCTCCTCCGCCTCGACCGGCCAGTCCTCGCCGCGCAGTTCGTACTGGTCCCGGCGGACGGTGGCGAGGACCGAGGCGGCCTGCTCGCCGCCCATGACCGAGATCTTGGCTCCGGGCCACATCCACAGGAAGCGGGGTGAGTACGCCCGGCCGCACATCGAGTAGTTGCCGGCCCCGTAGGAGCCGCCGATGACGACGGTCAGTTTGGGGACCCGGGTGCCGGCCACGGCGGTGACCATCTTGGCGCCGTTCTTGGCGATGCCCCCGGCCTCGTACTGCCGTCCGACCATGAAGCCGGAGATGTTCTGCAGGAACAGCAGCGGGATGCCGCGCTGGTCGCAGAGCTCGATGAAGTGCGCGCCCTTGAGCGCGGACTCGGAGAAGAGGATGCCGTTGTTGGCGACGATCCCGACCGGATGCCCGTGCAGCTGGGCGAAGCCGGTGACCAGGGTCGGCCCGTACTCGGGCTTGAACTCGGCGAAGCGGCTGCCGTCCACCAGCCGGGCGATCACCTCGCGCACGTCGTAGGGGGTGCGCGGGTCGGCCGGCACGGCGCCGTAGAGGGTGGCCGGGTCGACCGCGGGCGGCTCCACCGGGCGCACCGGCCAGGGGCGGGCCGTACGCGGGCCGAGCCCGGCCACGATGGTGCGCAGCATGGCCAGGGCGTGGGTGTCGTTCTCGGCCAGTTGGTCGGTGACCCCTGAGGTCCGCGAGTGCAGCTCGCCGCCGCCCAGCTCCTCGGCGGTGACCACCTCGCCGGTGGCGGCCTTCACCAGCGGCGGGCCGCCGAGGAAGATCGTCCCCTGGTTGCGGACGATCACGGCCTGGTCGCTCATGGCCGGGACGTACGCGCCGCCCGCGGTGCAGGAGCCGAGCACGGCGGCGAGCTGCGGGATGCCCGCGGCCGAGAGCCGGGCCTGGTTGAAGAAGATCCGGCCGAAGTGGTCCCGGTCCGGGAAGACCTCGTCCTGCATCGGCAGGAAGGCGCCGCCCGAGTCCACCAGGTACAGGCAGGGGAGGCGGTTCTCCTGGGCGATCTCCTGCGCCCGCAGGTGCTTCTTGACGGTCATCGGGTAGTAGGTGCCGCCCTTGACCGTGGCGTCGTTGGCGACCACCACCACCTCGCGGCCGGCCACCCGGCCGACCCCGGTGATCAGCCCGGCGGCGGGGGCGTCCCCGCCGTAGAGGCCGTCGGCGGCGAGCGGGGAGAGCTCGAGGAAGGGCGAGCCCGGGTCGAGCAGGGTGTCCACCCGGTCCCTGGGCAGCAGCTTGCCGCGGGCGGTGTGGCGCTCCCGGGCGCGCGGGCCGCCGCCCTCCGCGGCGGCGGCGAGCCGGGCGCGGAGCTCGTCCACGAGCGCGCGCTGGGCGGCGTCATTGGCCCGGAACCCGGCGGAGTGCGGATCCGCTCCGGTGTCCAGGACGGGTGCGGGTGCGGCGGCGAGCGTCATCCGGCCAGGGGCTCCTTTGCAGTTAACGAACGTTAACTTGGTGCTGGCCACGTTAACGTCCGATAACACCGCTGTCTAGGATGGCGGGATGCCGACACCGCCGAGCCCCGTCGAGAACCCGCGCCGCCAGCAGATTCGGCGCGAAGCCGCACGTCTTTTCGCCGCGCGCGGCTTCCTCGGCGTGGGCGTCGACGAGATCGGCAAGGCCGTGGGCATATCGGGCCCCGGTCTCTACCGCCACTTCGCGGGCAAGGACGCCATGCTCGCCGACCTGCTCGTCGGCATCAGCGAACGGCTGCTGGACGAGGGCCGGCGCCGGGTGGCCGAGGCGCAGGACCCCCGCGCCGCGCTGGACTCGCTACTGCGTGGACATATCGACTTCGCCCTGGACGAGAGCGCGCTGATCACCCTGCACGACCGGGAGCTGCTGCACCTGCCGGACCTCGAACGGCACCGGGTCCGCAGCCTGCAGCGGCAGTACGTGGAACTGTGGGTGGACGTCGCCCGGGACACCTTCCCCGGCCTCGGCGAGCAGGCCCGGGCCTCGGTCCACGCGGTGTTCGGCCTGCTCAACTCCACCCCGCACAGCGCCACCGCCGACCGCGGCGCGATGGCGCTGCTGCTGCACCGGCTGGCCCTGGGCGCGCTCGGCGCGGGCGCCGCCACCCCCTGACCGCGGGCCCGGCCCCAGCGGCCTAGGACCAAAGGCGGGCGCGGGCGCTGCCGCGGACCGGTGCGGCCGGGAACAGATCGGGGGAGGCTGGACGCTGAGAGATCCGGACTGTCACACCCGCAGCCGACCGGGAGGCCGAACCGTGTCAGAGCAGACCCCAGCGCAGACCCCAGCGCAGACCCCAGAGCAGAACGCGCAGCAGACGAAGACCCCGCAGCAGCAGAGCCTTGAACAGCTCATCGCGCGGGCGCACGGAGGCGCGCTGGTGGCGCTCAAGCGCGACGGGCGCCCCCAGCTTTCCAACGTCAGCCACACCTATGACCCGGCCACCGGACTGCTCCGCATCTCCACCACCGCGGACCGGGCCAAGGTCGCCAACCTGCGCCGGGACCCGCGCGCCAGCTACTACGTGACCCGCCAGGACCAGCGCGCCTACGCCGTCGCTGAGGGCACCGTCGAACTGACGCCGGTGGCCGCCGATCCCGGTGATGCGACAGTGGACGAACTGGTCGAGGTCTACCGTCAGATCCTGGGTGAGCACCCGGACTGGGACGACGAGTACCGTGCGGCCATGGTGGCCGACCGCCGACTGGTCGTCCGGCTGCAGGTCGAACGGATCTACGGCTGGGGTAGTCAGTAGTCGGCTCGCAGTGCGCAACCCAGTGGACGACTCTCCTTCTAGACAGTTAGCATCGCTAAATATGCCCCAGGCTCAAAAGCTCCCCACCAGCGACGACGCCCCGAACGGCCACCCCACCACGGATCCCGCCCCGCCCGGCTGGCTCCGTCGGCTCAGCTCCTACTGCTGGCGCTACAAGCGCAACGTGCTGCTGTCCTTCGGGGCCTCGCTGCTGGGAATGGGCGTCAGCGCGCTGGTCCCGCTGATCCCCCGTCTGATCATCGACGACGTGATCACCACCCACACCAAGCCGCTCACCCCGTGGGCGATCGCGCTGATCCTGGCCGCGGTCGCGGTCTTCGTGGCGACCCTGGTCCGCCGCTTCTGGGGCGGCAAGCTCGCCCTGGACGTGCAGCACGACCTGCGCCAGGACCTGTTCGACTCGCTCTCCCGGCTGGACGGCACCCGCCAGGACAACCTGGACACCGGACAGGTGGTCGGCCGGGCCACTTCCGACCTGCAGCTGATCCAGGGCCTGCTGTCGATGCTGCCGATGATGACCGGCAACCTGCTGCTGTTCCTGCTGTCCATCGTGGTGATGCTGTTCCTGTCGCCGCTGCTCACCCTGATCGCCATCGCGATGGCCCCGGCGCTGTGGTGGTTCGCCCAGCTCAGCCGGAAGAAGCTGTTTCCGGCGACCTGGACCGCCCAGCAGGAGGCGGGCGCCGTGGCCGGCGCCGTCGACGGCGCGGTGTCCGGCGTCCGCGTGGTCAAGGGCTTCGGCCAGGAGGAGCAGGAGCTGGGACGGCTGGAGCGAGCCGGCCGGCGGCTGTTCGCGATGCGGCTGCGCAGCATCAAGCTCAGCGCCCGCTACAGCCCGGCGATGCAGGCCATCCCCGCGCTCGGGCAGGTCGCGGTGCTGGCCCTGGGCGGCTGGCTGGCGGTCAGGGGCGAGGTCACCCTGGGCACCTTTGTCGCCTTCTCGACCTATGTCGCACAGATGACCGGCCCGGTGCGGATGCTCACCATGCTGCTCACCATGGGTCAGCAGGCCCGTGCCAGCGTCGAGCGGGTGTTCCAGCTGATCGACCAGCGCCCGGTGGTCACCGAGCGCGAGGGCGCCACCGAGCTGGACCCGGCCGAGACCGAGCAGCGGGACGGGATTCCCGCGCTCGCCTTCGAGCAGGTCGACTTCACCTACGGCGGCACCGCCGAGCCGGTGCTCCAGGGGCTCACCCTGGCCCTCGCCCCGGGCGAGACGGTGGCGCTGGTCGGCGCCTCGGGCTCGGGCAAGTCGACGGTCGGGATGCTGGTCCCCCGCTTCTACGACGTCAATGCCGGCAGCGTCCGGATCCACGGCCATGACGTCCGGGATCTGACGATGCGTTCGCTGCGGGCCGCGATAGGCATCGTCCCCGAGGACAGCTTCCTGTTCTCCGAGTCGGTGCACACCAACATCGCCTACGGCCACCCCGACGCCGGCCGGGCCGAGGTCGAGGAGGCCGCCCGCGCGGCCCAGGCCGAGGGCTTCATCCTGGAGCTGCCGGACGGCTACGACACTGTCGTCGGCGAGCAGGGGCTGACCCTCTCCGGCGGCCAGCGGCAGCGCGTCGCCCTGGCCCGGGCCATCCTCGCCAACCCGCGGATCCTGCTGCTGGACGACGCCACCTCGGCGGTCGACGCCCGCATCGAGGCGGAGATCCACGAGGCGCTGCGCACCGTGATGACCGGCCGCACCACGCTGCTCATCGCCCACCGCCGCTCCACCCTGCAGCTCGCCGACCGGATCGCCGTGCTCGACCGGGGACGGCTGGTGGACGTGGGGACCCATGAGCAGTTGGACGCCCGATGTCCGCTCTACCGGTCGCTGCTGACCGACCCCGACGCCCTGGCCGGAGACCTCCGCACGGCCGACCCGGTGGCCGCGATCGCCGTCGGTGAGGTCGCGATCGTCGCAGGTGAGGACCGCGTCCGGCGCCCGGCGACCCCCAGCACCACTCCCGAGCTGTGGGACCGCGAGCGCTTCCCCGAGCCCGACGCCGACGCCCTGCTGCGCACCGGCGGCAAGCAGCGGGACGCGGCTGCCGGCGGCGGCCCCGGCGGCCCCGCACGCGGTGGCCCGGGCATGCACAGCGCCCTCGGCGGGATGCCCGCCACCCCGGAACTGCTGGCCCGGGTCGCCGCCCTGCCCCCGGCCGACGGCACCCCGGACATCGACCTGGACGAGGCCTGCCGCCCCGACCCGCAGTTCAACCTCGGCCGGATGCTGGCCCCCTTCCGCCGTCCGCTGCTGCTGGCCCTGCTGCTGGTCGCGCTGGACGCACTGGCCTCGCTCTCGCTGCCGATCCTGATCCGGCACGGCATCGACGAGGGCGTCACCAAGGCGGCCTCGGGGGCGGTGATTGCGGCCTCGCTCACCGCGCTGGTCGTGGTGCTGCTCGACTGGGTGGTCCAGTCGGCCGAGACCCAGGTCAGCGGACGCACCGGGGAACGGGTGCTCTACTCGCTGCGGATCCGGATCTTCGCCCATCTGCAGCGGCTCGGCCTCGACTACTACGAGCGCGAGCTCGGCGGCCGGATCATGACCAGGATGACCACCGACGTCGACGCGTTGAGCTCCTTCCTGCAGACCGGCGTGGTCACCGCGGTGGTCAGCCTGCTGACCTTCTTCGGCATCTTCGTGGTGCTGCTGGTCCTGGACGTCCAGCTGGCGCTGTACGTGTTCGCGGTGCTCCCGGTGCTGGTCGTCGCCACCCTGGTGTTCCGGAAGAAAGTCCTCCGCCACCTACCAGGTCGCCCGCGAGAAGATCAGCACGGTCAACGCGGACCTCCAGGAGAACGTCGCCGGGATGCGCATCGTCCAGGCCTTCCTGCGCGAGGACCGCAACCGGGCCCGCTTCGCCGAGCGCAGCGACGACTACCGGGTCACCCGGACCCGGGCCCAGCTCTACATCGCGATCTACTTCCCCTTCGTCCAGTTCCTGTCCAGCGTCGCCGCGGCGCTGGTGCTGATCGCGGGCGCGCACCGGGTCGGCGCGGGCACGCTGACCACCGGCGCGCTGGTGGCCTACCTGCTCTACATCGACCTGTTCTTCTCGCCGGTGCAGCAGCTCTCGCAGGTGTTCGACGGCTATCAGCAGGCGGCGGTCGGCCTCAGCCGGATCCGCGAGCTGCTGCGCACCCCCACCTCGACCCCGCAGGCAGCTGAGCCGCGGCCGGTCGGCCGGCTGCGCGGGGACGTGCACTTCGACGACGTCCACTTCGCCTACAACAGCGCGGAGGGCTCCGCGGAGCCGGTCTCGGACCGGGCCCGCAAGCCCGAGGTCCTGGCCTCCGTCAACCTGCGGATCCCGGCCGGCCAGACCGTGGCCCTGGTCGGCGAGACCGGGGCGGGGAAGTCCACCCTGGTCAAGCTGCTGGCCCGGTTCTACGACGTCACCGGGGGCGCGGTCCGGGTGGACGGAATGGATCTGCGCGAGCTGGACCTGACCGGCTACCGGCACCGGCTCGGCGTCGTCCCGCAGGAGGCGTACCTCTTCGCCGGGACGGTCCGCGACGCCATCGCCTACGGCCGTCCCGAGGCCGGCGACGCCGAGGTCGAGGCGGCGGCCCGGGCGGTCGGCGCGCACCAGATGATCGCCGGACTGAGCGGCGGCTATCTGCACCGGGTCAGCGAGCGCGGCCGGAACCTCTCCGCGGGCCAGCGCCAGCTGATCGCGCTGGCCCGGGCCGAGCTGGTCGACCCGGACATCCTGCTGCTGGACGAGGCCACCGCCGCGCTCGACCTGGCGACCGAGGCCGCGGTCAACCGCGCCGCGGACCGGCTGGCCCAGCGCGACGACGGCCGGGGCCGCCGGACGACGATCGTGATCGCGCACCGGCTCAGCACCGCCGCCCGCGCCGACCGGGTGGTCGTCCTCGACCACGGCCGGATCGTCGAGGACGGCCCGCACGAGGAGCTGCTCGCCTTGGACGGCCCCTACGCCCGCCTCTGGCGTGCCTTCGCCGGCGAGGAGGAGCCCGCGGCGGTGCGGTAGGTTCCCACGGATCGAGGGACGACGGACGAGGGGCAGTAGGGGCAGTAGGGGCAGCGGTATGCGATGGCTGGCGGATGCGCCGTGGTACTTCAGCGTGACGTTTGTGCGGGGCATCACCGCCAGGGAGCTGGGGGTTCGGCTGGGCGCGGACCCGGCTGTGGCGCCGGTGTGGGCGACCGCGGCCGAGATCGAGGGCCTGCTTGTCGACTCCAACGTCGGGATCGCGCAGCTGGGGGTGGCGAAGGGCTGGGCCTTCGCGGCCGAGTACGGCGAGTCCCGGGGCAACCGGAACAGTGTGCTGGCCGAACTCTCCCGGGGCGGTGGCGACGCGGTGAACCTCGATCCGCAGGTCAGCCACCCGCCGTCGATGTTCTCCTGGGCGTCCGACGGGGAGTTGGCCTGCTCCTTCGGGCTCACCGAGGAGGGCCGGCGCTGTGGCAAGTGCCCCGATCTGTTGAACCCTGCGCTGGAGAGCGCCGGCGTCCTCTGGCCGGACGGCTCGGTACTGGAGGTGGGGGCCGCTCGGCGGACCCAGCGGGTGGCGCTGGTCATGGGGGTGATCGAGCGGCACTTCGGGATCTCGCTGCCCCGGGGGCTGCTGGCGGAGGAACTGCCCACGGTGGCAGTGAACGGCCACCCGGATCTGCGGGCGCTCCGACCTCAGCCGTAGACCGGGAAGGACGCCTGGAACGCCAGGCGCTGGTCGGCCCCGTCGCCGATGCGGGTGAGGACTTCGTCGAGCGCGAGGAACTCCTCCCAGGCCGCCCGGCCGGTCGCTTCGGCCATCCGGGCCACGACGAGATCCTCCAGGTCGGGAACGCGCTTGTTCTTCCAGATCTTGTCGGCGAGGCTCACCAGGAGGTCCTCCACGCCGACGCGCGGCTCCGTCCAGGACGCATGGGTCGCGGCGAAGCGGGCCAGCTCCGGGTTGACGCCTTGGCCGAGCAGAAGCGTCCGCCCGGCCTCTTCATGCGCCGACCCGGGCCCGGAGAGCTCAGCGAGGTGCAGCGTCTTTCCCACGTCGTGCGTCGCCGCCCCGAAGAGCACTGCCGCACGGTCGAAGCGCACGGCGGGGTGGCTCTGCTCCACCCAGTCGACCAACTGGTGTGCGACGTCATGGACGGCCCGCAGGTGAGCCGCCAGTCGTGGCGGACTTTGCAGCCGCGACAGCAGGTCCGCGACATCATCCGGCAGCGGGAGCAGCGGTGGGTCGCCGGTGCTCCCGCTCATGGCCCGTGACAGGAGGGTGTTGGTCATCACCGGGTCAGGGTACTGACCGCAGGCGGTGCGTTCAGGGCGCGTTCCGATGCGGATTTTGGGCTTCCGGTTTCGGATCCGCATCGGCGCAGCCACAGCCTCGCAACGGAGTGTTTCGGCAGGTCAAAGCCTCTTTTGTGGAGCCTGTGCGGTTTGGTAGAAACCTCTCTGCGCACCTCTCGTCGTTCGCGTTCCAGGGCGCTCCACCGATCCGCCCACGCACGAACCGCGAGGCCCGCCCATGTTTCCCCTGGTCGCGCTCTTCTCCTCCGGCTACCTCGCCCCGTATCTGCTGCCGACCCTGGTCGGGCGGCTCGGGGCGGACTTCGGGCTGACGCCCACTCAGGCCGGCGCGGTCGGCAGCGCGATGCTGCTGGCCGCGGCGGGCGCGGGGTTCGCGCTGGCCCGTCGCGGTCCGAGGGGGGCCGGTCCGGCCCGACTCGGTCTGGGGCTGCTGATCGGCGGCTTCGCGCTGGCCGCGGTGGCGCCGGGCGGGGAGCTGGGTTTGCTGCTGGTGGGCTGTCTGGTCGGGGGCCTCGGTTCGGGCACGGTCACCGCCGCGGCGGCGGCCGGGATCGCCGCCAGGTGCGATCCGCACCGTGCCACGGTGCTGGGCCTGCTGGTCACCTCGGCGGTGGCCGGCGCACTCTATCTGACGCTGCCCCACCTGGGCGGCGGCCACCGCCTGCCCTTCGCCTGCCTGGCCGCGTGGGGCGCCTTCGCCCTGTGCTGGACCGGCCGCCTGGCTGACGTCAGCAGCGGCGGGACGGTCGGCGGCGGGAGGGCCTCCGGCGGGAGGACCGCAAGCGGGAAGGCTGGCGCCACAACCGTCGCTGTCCTCGCCCCCGCCGCTGCCCGCGGCGCAGCCGCCACCGCCCCGGCGCCGACCCGCGCCCCCTCGCTGACCCGCGCCCCGCAGCCCGGCCCGACCGCCTCGCCCGCCCCACCCCGCGCCGCCGGGGCGGTCCTCGCTGCTGGGATGTTTCTCTGGTCGTTGGCGCAGAACTCGCTCTGGGGGGTCAGTGGCCGGATCGGCCTGGACCGGGCCGGTCTCTCGCCGGCTCTGCTCGGACTGGTCTTCGCCGTCGCCCTGGGCGCCGGCCTGCTCGGGACCGTCGCCGCGGGGTCGCTGGGCCCGCGGTACGGACGCGCGCTGCCGATCGGTCTCGGCACCGCCGCCATCGGCGGCTGCGTCGCGCTGAGCAGCACCGCGCACAGCGCGCTGCCCTTCGCGGCCGGCGAGATCAGCTGGAACTCGGTCTACCCCTTCGTCCTCAGCTATCTGCTGGCCCTCGCCGCCCGCCTCGACGCCGGGGGCCGCTGGGCGGTGCTGGCAGGCTCCGCCTCCTCGCTGGGGGTGGCCTGCGGGCCGATCGCCGGGACGCTGCTCTCGGTGCACGCCGGGTTCACCGCGATGGGGTGGGTGCTCGGCTCGGTGCTGCTGCTGGTTGCGCTGCCGATGGCGGCGGTGGCGCACGGGGTGGACCGTCCCCGCACCGCCCGTCCGAGCACCGCCCGTCCCCGCGCCGCCCGGGCGGCAACCGGCCTGGCGACAGCCGCCCCCGCGGCGACCGCTCAGGCCTCGGCCGGCCAGCGGGCCGCCCGCAGGCCGGGCTGGAGCGCGGCCCAGGCCGTGCCGCAGGCCAGGACCGCGGCCAGGACGGCCGGCGCGCCGGTACCGCCCAGGTACTGGAGCAGCAGGCCGAGGCTGCCGGTGCCCAGCGGGATGCCCAGGCCGAGCAGGGTCATCATCGACGTCAGGGTCCGTCCCCTGACCTCGTCCGGGACCTGGCGGAAGATCAGGATGTCCAGCAGGACCATGACCGAGGGGATCCCCAGCATCGTCCCGAACAGCACCAGCGCTATCAGCCAGGGGCCGCTGACCAGGCCGAGCAGCAGTATCAGCAGGACCTCCGAGCCGACCACGCCCAGCAGCAGGACGCCGGGGCGGAACCTCCGGTGCAGGCCGCGGACCAGCCCGGGGCCGGCCAGCCCGCCGAGCGCGGAGCCGGCCAGGGCCAGGCCGATGCTCCAGGACGGCGCGCCCTCCCTGGTCAGCCGGTAGACGGCGGCGAGGCCGAGCGGGGCCCCGGCCGCGTTGAGGAAGAAGAGCAGCACCACGACCGCGCGGACGGTGCGGTCCCGCCACAGTGCCAGGATCCCGGCGAAGAGGCCCCCGTCCGCAGTCCTGGCGTCGGCCTTGCGCGGAGTGGCCGCAGCATCGCCGGGGCGCACGATCAGCGCGGAGAGCAGGGAGAGCGCGAAGGCGACCGCGCTGAACAGGAACGGCAGCATCCGGGCCAGGCCGTAGAGCAGGCCGCCCAGCGGAGGGCCGGCCAGTTCCGCGACGCTGCCCCTGACCTCGTCCTGGGTGAGCGCGGCGGTGAGCTGCTGGGGGGCGACCACGCTGCGCACGGTGAGCATCCTGGCCGCGCCGACGAACGGCTGGGCCGCGCCGACGAGCGCGCCGACTATCAGCAGCTGCGCCGGGGTCACCGTGTGCAGGGCGAAGCTGAGCGCGATGCCCGCGGTGGCCAGCAGCCGGACCGCCTCCGCCGCGATCTGCACCAGCCGGCGGTCGTAGCGGTCGACCAGCTGCCCGGCCGGGAGGCCGCAGAGGACGGTCGCGGCGGCCTGGACGAAGCCGAAGAGTCCGGCTGTCGCGGGTGAGCCGGTCAGCGCGAGGATCACCAGCGGGTAGGCGATGTCGGTGGCGTAGACGCCGGTCATGGCCGCGGCCGAGCCGACCCACAGGGTCTGGAAGCGCCAGTTGCGCCGCAGCGGGACGATGGCGGCGGTACTGCTGTCGGTGCTGACCGTGGTGTCGGACATGGCAATCCTCCCCGTTGCGTGAACGCTCACCCTTTGGAGAGCATTCACTCTTACGTGAATGATTGCGCACTCGTGAGCAGCTGGCAAGATAGTGCTCATGGACCAGCCCCCGACTCCCACTCCCGGCCTGCGGATCGTCGACGACATCGACACCCTCAAAGCCCTGGCCGATCCGGTCAGGGTGTCCGTCCTGCAGCTGATGATGGGCCGCGCCGGCCCGGCTCTGCGCGGCTGGACCGCCAAGGAACTGGCCGCCGAACTGGGTGAGCCGCAGACCAAGCTCTACCGCCACATCAAGCACCTTGAGGAGCGCGGGCTGATCAGGGTCGCCGAGACCCGGCAGGTCTCCGGCATCACCGAGCAGCGCTATGTCGCCGCCCAGTCCGACCTGCGGCTCAGCCGCGACCTGCTGGGGCAGCCGGCCCACACCGACGACACCGCCGCGTTGTTCGACGCCACGATCGGCAGCTATCGGGACCGCTTCATGAGCGCGTTGCGATCGGGCCGGATCGAGATGGACCCCGACCTCCCGCCCGAGGAGGCCTATCGCAGGCCGTTTCTGCTTTTCAGCGACATCCGGATCACCCGGGACCGGGCGGTCGAGTTCAGGGAACGGCTGGAAGCGCTGGCGGCGGAGTTCCTGGAGGACCCCGACCAGGACGGCGGGGTCCCGCTGAACATCCTGCTCGCGGTCTACGGCGACGCCAAGGGGACCGGCAACTGACGCGGCGGCTGAACCGGCGTCATCCCGCCATCTGATCCCCCCAATGACCGGAACCGTACCTTTCGGGCACTATGGCCGTCTCAGTGAATCCGGGGCCGGAGAGGCGGGTGGGATGGAAGAGGACGAGGAGGGGCCGCTCACGCATCTCGAAGATCTGTTGGACCAGATGCACGGCCTGGCTGATGAGATGCTTGGCCCTTTGGCGGGGCGATCGGGGCACGGGGGAGCGGCGATGGCAGGCGGGCGCGACGGGTGGGACGGGTCCGACAGGGGCGGAGGCCAGGAGGGGTGGCCCGGAGGGCCTCGGACGAGGGCTGCTGCCGGCGGTGGGCGGGCATACCTGGCCAAGCAGTACACCGAGGTCGCCGAGGACGCCGAGCAGCGGCTGGAGGAGCTGCTCGCCCTCGCCGCCGAGCCGTCCCCAGCCGTCGACTTCGACGCCCTGCGCCGCCCCTACGAGCCGCGTCCGCTCCCGGCCGAGGCCGTGGTCGAGCCGCCGCGCTGGGCCGACTACGCGCCCGATCCGGGCCCGGCCGCGGCCGGCGCCCCGGGACGCCCGCTGCTCAGCGGCCCCTACCAGCAGGAGCTGGCCGCCGCTCGGCTCCGGCACCAGCGCGCCCTGCGCGAGTACCGGGGCCAGGAGAAGGAACTGCGCGGCCGGGCCGAGCAGGCCCGACTGGTCCATGAGCAGGAGGAGCAGCAGCGGGCCCGTCAGGTGCGCGACTACAACGAGCGGTTGGAGGGCTACCGCAGCTCCTACCAGGAGGGCCGCCCCGCCGCCGTGGAGTCGGTGCTGGAACGCGCGCTCGCGGCGGCCGGGCGGCTGCCCGGCCTTGAGGTCCCGGCCCGGGTCTCCTACCGCGAGCTGACCAGGACCGCCGTGGTCGACCTGGTGCTGCCGGGGCCGACGGTGGTGCCCTCGGCGCTGCGGTTCCAGGTGGCGCCGGACGGGGGCGTGGACGCGGTGGAGCGGCCCCGCGCGGAGACCCTGGCCCGCTACCACCAGCTGCTGGCCCGGTTGGTGCTGCGGGCGCTGGACGCGCTGCTCGCCGCCGACACCGAGTCCCGGCTCGACGGGATAGTCGTCAACGGACGCGCCGTCACCGCCGAGGCGGGGGAGTCCTGCCTGGTCAGCGTGGACGCGAGACGGGCCGACCTGTTCGCGGGGACGCTGCTCCCGGCCGCCAACGCGGAGGCGGTGGAACGGCTGCGGGCGCTGCCCTGCGCGCTCTCCGACGACCCGTTCGGCCCCACGGCCGTGACGCCCTTCGCGATAGGCCGGTCCGGCCCGCCCGCCCCTGAGGACCTGTCACCCGGCGAGTTCACCGCGCTGATCACCGAGCTGTTCGAACTGATGGGCCTGGACGACTGGGATCTGCGCCTGCAGGGCCAGGACGGCCTGCTCGCGGTCGCGCAGGGCGACGGCAGGGAGTTCGCCGACACCTCCTACGTGGTCTTCGCGGCCCGCCGCCCCTCGACGGTGCGGGCCGACGCGGTGCGCGACGTCGCCGAGGTCGTCGCCGACGAGCAGGCCGACGGCGGGGTCTGGGCCACCACCGGCAGCTTCGACGTCGACGCGGTGGTGGCGGCGGCGTCCCTGCCCAACCTGCGGCTGATCGACGGCGGTGAACTGCGCTCGCTGGTCCGGGCCCATCTCGGGGCGGAACTTGGGGGGTAAACCGGACCTGTTGCTGTCACTCTGGTCGCATGGGCTTTGTATTCCTCGACAGATGGCGTACTCGGCGTGACCCGGCCCGGGACGCGCCGATCCGCTACGGCGCCGACACCGAGACCCCCGGCAGCCTCGGCGAGATGCTCTCCGAGTGCGCGCTGCTGCGCGAGCGGGCCCTGGACGCCGGGCTGCGGCTGGACGACTCGGCCGCCTCGCTGCACGCGCTGGACCAACTGGTGCCGGACTGGCGGGACGACCCGGACGTGTCCCAGTGGCTCGGCAACGACGCCGGCCTCTACCTCGGCACGGTGATCGTCCGCACGGTGGAGGGGGCCGGCTGGGAGCTGCGCCCGGACGGCAGCCCCAGGGTCGTGCTGGCGAACGGACGCGAGGTCGACGCGGTGGCCATGGGCCGCACCTGGGCGGCGGAGGGCTCGCCGGAACTGTCGGCCGCCTACGCCGGGGTGCACAGCGGCTGACGCCGGGTCAGTCCCTCAGCCCTGCCGCAGCCGCACCGCGCAGGCGGTCTGCTCCGGGGCGCCCGGGTTGTGGACGGTGATGTAGGCGTTGGTGCCCGCCGGGCAGTCACGCGCGTTCGCCACCAGGCGGTTCACCCGGTAGTCCGGGGCGTGCGGGCCGGTCCCGTCGCAGGCGGTCTCCTGCACACTGCTGCCGCCCGCACCGCGGAGACAGTCGCCGGGGACGATGCCGACCCCGCCGCCGCCTCCCGGATCGCCGGGGTGCGGGGCGCGGAGGTTGCGCAGGCAGGCGATTCCGCTGGGCAGCGCCGCGGTTCCGTTCCCGGTGGTGCTGCTCAGCTGCAGCGCCAAGTCGGTGCCGGCCGGACAGGACGCCACCGACGCGCCGACCGGGAGCCGGCCGACCACCTTCGCCACGGCGTCCCCTCCGGCGCAGCCGACCTGCTGATAGGCCCCGGCCCCCGCGGCCGGATCGGCGGCCGCACAGGAGCCCAGCGGCAGAAAGACCGAAGCCGAGCCGGAAGCCGAGCTACCGGCCGAGCCCGCAGCCGGGACCTCGGGACGACGGCGCCCGGCGCCCGCGGCGCCCATGACATCGCACTGGGGGCGTGCGTGGACGTGCTCACGCCCGGCGCGCGCTTCAACTGCCGTAGGACGGTCGCGGCCAGCTGCGGCGTGGCCCCCGCCGTGGGGGTCGCCGGGACCGAAGCCGAGGAGATCGAGGAGGCCGGGGCGGTCGACCCCCTGCCCCCAGGCGAGCTGACCCGCAGTGAGTCGGGGCCGCCCCCGTGCTGCCCCCCGGCGTCCCCCGTCGCACAGCCGGACAGGCCCAGCAGCAGGCCGATGGCCAGACCCAGTGTCAGCAGCAGGGGCCGGCCCGCCCCGTGTGCTCTTCCGTCCTCCGAGAGGTCATGCATCGCAGCCCCCGTCAACCCGCGCCTGCCCCCCCGGCAGCCGCATCAGCACAGCCTACGCAGCGCGGCAGGCGGGGGTAAGGGTGCACGAGGGCACCCGTCCGGCGCAGCCCCGGGCGCGCGGTGGCGCGGGGTCGCCCAGGATGGTGCCGAGGGCGCGGGTTGGGCCTCTCCTGAGGGCGGCGGCGACTGGGCAGGGCGCCGCCGCCCTTCCCCGCTCCTGGCCTCCGGCGGCTCAGCCCCTCCGCCCCCTCCGGTCCCCGGTTAAACGACAAGCATTATCATTACCGTGTGCTGGGCGTGACGCACGGGACGGATCCGGACGCGCGGGGCAGGACACAACGAGAGTGAGCGTGCGGGATGCCGGTGCTGGTGGCCGCTGGGGCCTTCCTGATGACCCTGGTGGGGGGCCTGGTCGCCGGGAGGGTCGGCGACAAGCGGCATCTGGTGCTGGGCCTGGCCGCCGGCCTGATGCTCGGTGTGGTCGGCTTCGACCTGCTGCCCGAGGCGTTGAACGCCGCGCCCAGCGGACCTGTTCGGCGTCCCGCAGGGGCTGCTGATGTTCGTCCTCGGCTTCCTGGTGCTGCATGTGGTGGAGCGCTCGGTGGCGATCCACCGGGCCCATGAGTCCGAGTACGCCGAGCACCAGCACGCTGGGCACTCGGCCGGCCACGTCCACGGCCGCAGCGAGAAGCTCGGCCTCGCTGCCGCCTCCGCGCTCTGCCTGCACAGCGTGATGGACGGGTTCGCCATCGGCGCGGCCTTCCAGGTCGGCGGCAACTTCGGCACGGTGATCGCGATCGCGGTGATCGCCCATGACTTCGCCGACGGCTTCAACACCTACACGATCACCCGGCTGTACGGGAACGACCGGCGCCGGGCGCTGGTGCTGCTCGGCTGCGACGCGCTGGCCCCGGTGCTGGGCGCCGGGATCACCCTGCTGTTCAGCATCCCGGAGCATGTGGTCGGGCTCTACCTGGGCTTCTTCTCCGGCTTCCTGATGTACCTGGCCACCTCGGACATCCTCCCCGAGGCGCACAGCCCGCACCCGTCCCGCTCCACCCTGCTCTGCACCATCGCCGGGACCGGTTTCATGTGGCTGGTCATCGGCCTGGCCCACTGACCCCTGGTCAAGCAGCCCCCGCATCAGCAGCCCCCCGCGTCAGCGGCCGCCCGGCTCCGGCGCGGAGTCGCGGTGCGGCCACTGCTCCCGCAGCGCCTCCAGCGCCGCCGCGATCGCCGGCCGCCGGGAGGCGTGCTCCCGCCACAGCGCGAAGACCCGCCGGGTCGGCGCCGGGAGCACCGGCCGGGCCACCACCTGCGGCGGCAGCGTCCCCCGGCCGAGCCGGGGGACCAGGCCGAGCCCGAGCCCGGCCGCGATCAGCGCGATCTGGGTATCGAACTCGCCGACCTGGTAGCGGATGTCCGGCTCCTCCCCGGCCTCCCGCATGGTCCTGATCAGCCAGTCGTGGCAGATGTTCCCGGCCGGGACGCTGGTCCAGGGCCGCCCGGCCAGGTCCTTCACCTGCAGCACCGGCAGCGCGGCCAGCGGGTCGTCGGCGTGCAGCAGGACGTCCACCGGGTCCTCGCCGAGGGAGAGCCTGGCGACGCCCTCGGGCACCGACAGCGGGGTGTTGGGCCAGTCCTGGACCACGGCCAGGTCGACCTCGCCCCTGGCGACCAGATCGGCCATCAGATAGGGGTCGCTCTCCAGCAGCCGCAGCTCCAGCTCCGGATGCCGGGCCGCGAGCCCCGCCAGCACGCCGGGCAGCAGGCCGCGCGCGGCGGTCGCGAAGGCCGCCAGCGACAGCCGTCCCGACACCGCGCCCCGGCGCTGCTCCAGCGACACCTCGGCCTGCTCGACCAGGGCCAGCACCCGCTGGGCGGCCCCGGCCAGCTCCTGGGCGGCGTCGGTGAGCACCACCCCCCGGCCGCGCTTCTCCAGCAGGGTGGTCCTGGTCTCCCGCTCCAGCTTGGTGATCTGCTGGGACACGGCGGACGGGGTGAAGCCGAGGGCCGCCGCGGCCGCGCCGACCGAGCCGTGCACCGAGACGGCGTGCAGTGCGCGCAGGCGCCCGAGATCCATCATGCGGGCGATGCTATGCGGTCGGGTCGGCTGACGACCTACCCCTGGTTGACCGCTGCCCGGTAGACGGCGGCGATGCCTGCGTTGAAGTACGGGGAGTAGGAGATGTCCGGGGTCAGCCCGCCCTCCTGGTAGCCGCCGATGATCCCGACCACCGTGCCGCGCTCGTTCGCGGTCGCGCCGACCCCGGTGAGCAGCGGGCCGCCGCTGGTGCCGCCGGGCATCCCGGGGCAGTCGAACTCCAGCTGCGCCGCGCCGAAGCCGCGCAGGGCGCTGGCGCAGCGGACCGGCTGATCGGTCCGGCTGGGGTAGCCGACGGCGACGGCGGGGCCGCTGCGGGGGGTGTTGAAGCCGATGGCCTCGGAACCGACGGTGTCCTGCAGCTTCACCCCGCCTGCGCCCGGAGCGACCGTCAGAAAGGCCACGTCGAAGTTGGGGTCGCCGTGGACCGACCACTTGGCGTCGGCGGTCACCCGGGTCACCGTCCACTGCCCGTAGGGCTGGAGGCCGTTGTGGTAGCCGGGGACGAAGACCAGGCCGCGGCCGACCCGGCCGCTGCCCGGCGTGACCACGCAGTGCGCGGCGGTGACCAGCAGGTCGTGGCCGGGGCTGTCCACCACCGAGGCGGAGCAGAAGTGCCTGTTGAGCTTCCCGCCGACGGTGCTGAACAGGGCGCCGACCCTGGGCGTGCCGGTGAAGGGGGTGGAGGCGGGACGGATGGCGGCGGAGGCCGCGGGAACCGAGAAGGCGGCCAGGCCGAGCCCCGCGCTGACGAGGGCGGCAAGCGCAAGCGAACGATGCGTCATATGTACATACTCTTGGGCAGACTGCCCTCCGTCGCCACCGACCGGGGGCAAGCGGGTGACGGACCATTGTTCAGCAACGCTGAATGGATGGCTGAAGAACAATTTGCTGGTGCTGAACAATGGCGGCCGCGATGATCGCTGCATGCCCAAGCACCTCTCCGCCCTGCCGCCCCGTCACCTCGCCCTGGCCGTCGCCGTCGCCGCGGTCTGGGGCGTCAACTTCACCGTCATCGACGTCGGCCTGGCCCACTTTCCGCCGCTGCTGTTCTCCGCGCTGCGGTTCACCGTGGCAGCGGTACCCGCGATCTTCTTCGTCGGGCCGCCGAGGGTGGCCTGGAAGTACGTGGTCGCGGTCGGGATCGTGCTTGGCGTGGTGAAGTTCGGGCTGCTGTTCATCGGGATGCAGGCTGGGATGCCGGCCGGGCTCAGCTCGCTGGTGCTGCAGAGCCAGGCGGTGTTCACCGCGGTCTTCGCGGCGCTGCTGCTGGGGGAGCGGGTGGGCGGCCGCCGGCTGCTGGGGCTCGGCAATCGGGGTGGCCGGCATCGCCGTGGCGGCGCTGGACCAGGCCGGCTCCGGCGCCGGCGGCAGCGGGCCGATGGGGGCGTTCGCGCTGGTGGTCGCGGCTGCCGTGGCCTGGGGGCTGTCCAATGTGATCACCCGTCGGGCCGCCCCGCCGGACGTGTTCCGCTGGATGGTCTGGGTCAGCGCGGTCCCGCCGCTGCCGCTGCTGGTGCTCTCGCTGCTGTTCGAGGGCGGTCACGCCGACCTGGCCGCACTGCGGTCGCTGGACCTGGCCGGGGTCGGCTCGCTGCTCTATGTCGCCTGGATCTCGACCCTCTTCGGCTTCGGCGCCTGGGGGTATCTGATGCGGCACCACCCGGCCTCGGTGGTCGCGCCGTTCTCGCTGCTGGTGCCGGTGTTCGGGATGTCCTCGGCCTGGCTGCTGCTGGACGAGCCGATCACGCCGCTGGCCGGCTGCGCCGCGGTGCTGGTGATCGCGGGCATCGGCCTGGCCTCGTTCAGCCCTGGTGCGGCTCGTGCGGCTGGTGGGGCTGGTGCGGGTGCTCGTGCGGGTGGTGGTGCCCGTGCGGATGACGGGGATGGGTCTGCTCGTACGCCTCGTCCGTCGATCGCAGCAGCCGCAGCAGGGCGGCCCGGTCCTCGGGGCCGACTGCCCCGAAGTACTCCTCGGCGACCTGCTGCCTGACCTGGCCGATCCGGTCGACGGTCTGCTCGCCCGCCGCGGTCAGCCGGAGCAGGATCGCCCGCCGGTCCTGCGGGTCCTGCACCCGCTCGACCAGCCCGGCCGCCTCCAGCGCGTCCACCACCGTGGTCACCGAGCGCGGGGCGATGTGCAGCCGGTCGGCGAGCTGGTTCAGTCGGATCATCCGGTCGCCGTGCTGCGCGCCCCGCGCGAGGACCTCCAGCGCACGCCCCTGCGAGGGGTTGATGCCGTACGGCGCCAGCTGGTGGAACGTCCCCCGGCGGATCCGCTTGGCCGCCCGTAGGACGGCGTCGGCGAGCTCGACCTCGGCGGGGACGGGGCTGCTCACGGGGGCTCCTGTGGGGATGAGGTCGAAAAATAGAGAGCCAAGCTCACATTTTCCGTTAGGCTGACCTAAGTCAGACTCTACTGGAGGTCAGCCATGTCCCGCTCGGAAGCCCGCGTCAGCACCGAACGCCCGCACCGCTACGCCAAGCAGCTCGCCTCCCACTTCGGCCGCAAGCTCGAGACCACCTGGGACGAGGAGACCGGGCTCGGCTCGCTCGTCTTCTCCACGGGCACCGCCGTCCTCGCCGCCCAGCCCGGCGTCCTGCTGCTCACCGTCGAGGGCGAGCCCGAGAACATCGAGAACCTGGAGGGCGTGGTCGGCCGCCATCTGGTCCGCTTCGGCACCAAGGACGAGCTGGTCGCCGAGTGGCACCGCGACAGCGGCGAGGCCGGCACCGTCCAGCGCAACGAGGAGGAGGTCCCGGCCCACGCCCCGGGCAGCGAGGCGTAGCCGGGAGCAGCCGCCGGGCTACCGCAGGTCCAGCTTGTAGCCCAGGTGGGAGCCGGTGAAGCCGAGCCGCTTGTAGAAGCGGTGGGCGTCGGTCCGGCCAGCGTTGGAGGTCAGCTGGACCAGGGCCGCGCCCAGCCTGCGGGACTCCTCGACCGCGTGCTCGATCAGCCGGGTGCCCAGCCCGCTGCCGCGTTCGTCGGCGCGGACCCGGACCGCCTCGATCTGGGCCCGGGTCGCGCCCTGCAGCGAGAGCCCCGGGATCAGCGTCAGCTGCAGCGTCCCGACCACCTCGCCGTCCCGCTCCGCGACCAGCAGCCGCTGCTGCGGATCGGCGGCGATGCGGGCGAAGGCGGCCCGATAGGGCGTCAGATCGCCCGGCGTCTCCCGGGTCGCGCCGAGCGCGTCGTCGGCGAGCAGGGCCACGATCGCGGGCAGGTCGTCGCTGCCTGCCCGCCGGAAGAGCAGGTCGGTCATGCCGGGAGCTGCGCCTCGATCGCGGCGACGACCTCCGCCGCCTCCGGCTCGGTGCGCGGGCGGAAGCGGCCGACGACCTCGCCCTTGGGGGAGAGCAGGAACTTCTCGAAGTTCCAGGTGATGTCCCCGGCCTCGCCCTCGGCGTCGGCGGCCTTGGTCAGCTCGGCGTAGAGCGGGTGCCGGGCGTCGCCGTTGACGTCGGTCTTCTCCAGCAGCGGGAAGGAGACGCCGTAGCTGGCCGAGCAGAAGGTGGCGATCTCCTCGGCGGTGCCCGGCTCCTGCCCGGCGAACTGGTTGCTGGGCACCCCGAGCACGGTGAAGCCGCGCGCGGCGTACTGCTGCTGCAGCCGCTCCAGGCCGGCGTACTGCGGGGTCAGGCCGCACTTGGAGGCGACGTTGACCAGCAGCACGGCCTTGCCCTGGTAGGCGCCCAGGGTGGTCGGCTCGTCGGACAGGGTGCGCAGCGGGATGTCGTACAGGCTCATGCGGGACCTCCGTGATGGGACACAGGTGTGCGTCCGCGACAACAGTGCCCCATCACGAGATCTTCCCGCCCGGCGGGCCCGCCCGGGCTCAGGCGGGCCCGGCAGGCCCGGCAGGCTCAGGCAGCGGGAGCCTCGCTGGCGATGATCGCGAAGCGTGAACCCTTCGGGTCGACCAGCTCGGCCATCCGGCCGACCCCGGGCACGGTCTCCGCCGCCATCATCGGCGTGGCGCCGAGCTCGACCGCCCGGTCCAGCACCGCGTCGCAGTCGGCGACCTCGAAGTAGGGCCGCCACAGCACCGCCGGGAACTGGTCCAGGGCCATGATCCCGCCGAAGCCTTCGCCGTCGCTGGTGACGGAGGCCACGTGGTAGACCATGCCGGGGCCCATCTGCTGCTCCTTGACGAACCAGCCCAGGGCCTGCTGGTAGAAGCTGATCGCGGCCGGCCCGTCGGTGGTGTGCAGCTCGACCCAGGAGACGCTGCCGGGCACGTCGGTGACGCCGAAGCCGCTGTTCGTCCCGGGCTGCCAGGCGGCGAACTTGCCGCCGGTCGGGTCGGTGTACTGGGCCATCCGACCGAACTCCATGACGTCCATCGGCGGCAGCCGGACCTCGCCGCCGGCCTGCTCGACCGACTTGGTGGTGGCCTCGACGTCGGCGGTGCCGAAGAACGGGTCCAGGCGCCGGGGTCGCCCGGGTCCATCGACGGGCCGAAGCCGGCCACCATCAGGCCGTCCTGCTCGAAGAAGCCGTAGCCGCCGGTGTCGGGGCCGGCCGAGGCGGTGGTCCAGCCGAAGAGGCCGGTGTAGAAGGCGGTGGTGGCGTCGACGTCGGTGCTGCTGAGGTCGAGCCAGATGGGTGCTCCGGGGGTGAAGGAGGTGCTGATCACGCTGTGCTCCTTGGGTCTCTCGGCGGAGGGGACGAGCGGGTGCGGCATCAGTCTTGCCCCCGCCACTGACAAGTGCCGCGGAGGTCGGTTCCGATCGTCCCAAGGGCGGCCGGTCCCCGCCTGTCGGACCCCGGCGGTACGGTTCCAGCACAACCAGGCGTAAAAGGGGGGACGCGGTATGGCGGGTCCGCAGGCGAACGCTCCGCAGATCCAACTCGCCGAGGTCACCGGCGTCCTGGAGCGGATCACCTACTCCAACGAGGAGACCGGCTACACCGTCGCCCGGGTCGACACGGGCCGCGGCGCCGGCGATCTGCTCACCGTGGTCGGCGCGCTGCTCGGGGCCCAGGTCGGCGAGAGCCTGCGGCTGCAGGGCCGCTGGGGCAACCACTCCCAGTACGGCAAGCAGTTCACCGTCGAGAACTACACCACCGTGCTGCCGGCCACGGTCCAGGGCATCCGCCGCTACCTGGGCTCCGGACTGATCAAGGGCATCGGCCCGCGGCTGGCGGACCGGATCGTGGAGCACTTCGGGGTGGACACCCTGGACGTGATCGAGCAGCAGCCGGAGCGGCTGATCGAGGTCCCCAAGCTCGGCCCCAAGCGGACCAAGATGATCGCCGCCGCCTGGGAGGAGCAGAAGGCGATCAAGGAAGTGATGATCTTCCTGCAGAGCGTCGGCGTCTCCACCTCGCTCGCCGTCCGGATCTACAAGAAGTACGGCGACGGCTCCATCGGCGTGGTCAAGGAGGAGCCCTACAAGCTCGCCTCCGACGTCTGGGGCATCGGCTTCCTCACTGCCGACCGGATCGCCCAGGCCGTCGGCATCCCGCACGACAGCCCGCAGCGGGTGAAGGCCGGGCTGCAGTACGCGCTGTCGCAGAGCTCCGACCAGGGCCACTGCTTCCTGCCCGAGGAGCAGCTGATCTCGGACTCGGTGAAGCTGCTCGCGGTGGAGATCGGCCTGGTGATCGAGTGCCTGGCCGAGCTGGTCACCGAGGAGGGGGTGGTCCGCGAGACCGTCCCGCCCGAGGTGGACGGCGGCGAGCCGGTCACCGCGGTCTACCTGGTGCCGTTCCACCGGGCCGAGATCAGCCTGGCCGGCCAGCTGCTCCGGCTGCTGCGGACGCCCGAGGACCGGCTCTCCGCCTTCGCCTCGGTCGACTGGACCCGGGCGCTGACCTGGCTCCGCGGCCAGACCGGGGCCGATCTGGCGCCCGAGCAGGAGCAGTCGGTGAAGCTGGCGCTGACCGAGCGGGTCGCGGTGCTCACCGGCGGCCCCGGCTGCGGCAAGTCCTTCACGGTCCGCTCCATCGTCACCCTGGCCAAGGCCCGCCAGGCGAAGATCGTGCTGGCCGCGCCGACCGGCCGGGCCGCCAAGCGGCTGGCCGAGCTGACCGGCTGCGAGGCGTCCACGGTGCACCGGCTGCTGGAGCTGAAGCCGGGCGGTGACGCCGCCTACGACCGGGACCGGCCGCTGGACGCGGACCTGGTGGTGGTGGACGAGGCGTCGATGCTGGACCTGCTGCTGGCCAACAAGCTGGCCAAGGCGGTCGCACCGGGCGCGCACCTGCTGCTGGTCGGCGATGTGGACCAGCTGCCCTCGGTCGGCGCGGGGGAGGTGCTGCGGGATCTGCTGGCGCCCGGCAGCCCGGTCCCCGCGGTCCGGCTGACCAGGATCTTCCGGCAGGCCCAGCAGTCCGGCGTGGTCACCAACGCGCACCGGATCAACGAGGGGGTGCAGCCGATCACCGAGGGCCTGGCCGACTTCTTCCTCTTCCCCGAGGAGGACACCGAGCTGGCCGCCGGGCTCACCGTGGACGTGGTGGCCCGCCGGATCCCGGCCCGCTTCGGGATCGACCCGCGCCGGGACATCCAGGTGCTGGCCCCGATGCACCGCGGCCCGGCCGGGGCGGGGAACCTCAACACCCTGCTCCAGGCCGCGGTCACCCCGTCCCGCCCGGACGTGCCGGAGCGGCGCTTCGGCGGCCGTACCTTCCGGGTCGGCGACAAGGTGACCCAGATCCGCAACAACTATGACAAAGGGGTTAATGGCGTCTTCAACGGCACGGTCGGCGTGGTCACCGCGCTGAATCTGGAGGAGCAGCGGCTCACCGTGCTCACCGACGAGGACGAGGAGGTCCCGTACGACTTCGACGAGTTGGACGAGCTGGCGCACGCCTACGCGGTCACCATCCACCGCTCCCAAGGCAGCGAGTATCCCTGCGTGGTGATTCCGGTCACCACCAGCGCCTGGATGATGCTCCAAAGGAACCTGCTCTACACCGCTGTCACCAGGGCCAGGAAACTCGTGGTGCTGGTGGGATCGCGGCGCGCGCTCGCTCAGGCGGTCCGCGCTGTTTCCGCAGGTCGTAGGCATACGGCTTTGGATCACCGGCTGCGCTCCGGCTGACCCCGCCATGGCTCCGCTGTCGATCCGCTGTCAAGAAGTGAACGCTCGAAGGCCCGATTTTGGTGGGTCCCGGCTCTTTTGGAGCACCCTGCCTGCACCTTTGTACGGCAAATGGGGGACAGTGTAGGGAGTCAGGGCACCCCTTGAAGAGGTTCATTTCGCTGGTGAGGGAATACGTGAGCGACAACTCTGTAGTACTCAGCTACCACGGCGACGAGTACGAGTACCCGGTGGTGGACGCCACCGTCGGCAACGCGGGCTTCGACATCTCGAAGCTGCTCAGCCAGACCGGTCTGACCACGCTCGACAACGGCTTCGGCAACACCGCGGCCTGTAAATCGGCGATCACCTACATCGACGGCGACAAGGGGATCCTGCGCTACCGCGGGTACCCGATCGAGCAGATCGCCGAGCAGGGCACCTTCCTGGAGACCGCCCACCTGCTGATCAAGGGCGAGCTCCCGAACGCCGCGGAGCTGACCGCGTTCCAGCGCGACGTCTCCCAGCACACCCTGCTGCACGAGGACGTCAAGCGGTTCTACCAGGGCTTCCCGCGCGACGCCCACCCCATGGCGATGCTGTCGTCCGTGGTCAGCGCGCTGTCCACGTTCTACCAGGACAGCCACAACCCCTTCGACGCCGAGCAGCGCGACCTGTCGGCCATAAGGCTGATCGCCAAGCTGCCGACCATCGCGGCCTACGCGTTCAAGAAGGCCCAGGGCCACCCCTTCGTCTACCCGCGCAACGACCTCGGCTACGTCGAGAACTTCCTGCGGATGACCTTCGCGGTGCCGGCCGAGGACTACGAGCTGAACCCGGTCGTGGTCAACGCCCTGGAGAAGCTGCTGATCCTGCACGCGGACCACGAGCAGAACTGCTCCACCTCCACCGTGCGCATGGTCGGCTCCTCGCAGGCCAACCTGTTCGCCAGCATCTCGGCCGGCATCAACGCGCTCTGGGGCCCGCTGCACGGCGGCGCCAACCAGGCGGTGCTGGAGATGCTCACCGCGATCAAGAACGACGGCGGCGACGTCGACGCCTTCATCCGCAAGGTGAAGAACAAGGAGGACGGGGTGAAGCTGATGGGCTTCGGCCACCGCGTCTAACAAGAGCTTCGACCCGCGCGCCCAGATCATCAAGGGCGCCGCCCACGAGGTCCTGGCCCAGCTGGGCAAGAGCGACGAACTTCTCGACATCGCGCTGAAGCTCGAGGAGCACGCGCTCACCGACGACTACTTCATCTCGCGCAAGCTCTACCCCAACGTGGACTTCTACACCGGCCTGATCTACCGCGCCATGGGCTTCCCGACCAGCATGTTCACCGTGCTGTTCGCGCTCGGTCGGCTGCCGGGCTGGATCGCCCACTGGCAGGAGATGATCACGGACCCGGGCAACAAGATCAGTCGCCCGCGGCAGATCTACACCGGCATCGACACCCGCGACTACGTCGCCCTCGCCCAGCGCTGAATCCAGGCTCCCGACCGGCCTTCAGCGGGCGCTCGGGACCGGCGGAAAAGACGCACGGCGCGGACCGTAGGGGGAGGCCGCTCAACCACCCCCCGGCCGCGCCGTGCGCTTGTCGGCCACCCAGCGACGGAGGCCGACTCGCGGGGTCCGCCGGAACCCCGGTTCACGTGTTGTAACACATAACTGGGGGAGTGAAGTGACGCCGGTCCCCTGTGACTCCGCTCTCATGTCGCAGAGTAGTGCTGACGTGACGTCACCGGAAGCGCCGTAGACGCAGGCTGTTGCTCACCACGAAGACCGAGGAGAAGGCCATCGCCGCTCCCGCGATCATGGGGTTGAGCAGCCCGAACGCCGCCAGCGGCAGCGCCGCGACGTTGTAGCCGAAGGCCCAGAACAGGTTCCCCCTGATGATCCCGAGGGTCCGTCGGGCCAGTCGGATCGCATCTGCCGCCGTCAGCAGATCTCCGCGGACCAGTGTCAGATCCGCGGCCTCGATCGCCGCGTCGGTGCCGGTGCCCATCGCCAGACCGAGGTCCGCCTGCGCCAGCGCGGCGGCGTCGTTGACCCCGTCGCCGACCATCGCGACGGTCCGGCCCTCGGCCTGGAGCCGGCGCACCTCGGCCGCCTTCTGCTCCGGCAGCACCCCGGCGATCACCCGCTCCGGGTCGATGCCGACCTCGCGGGCCACGCCCGCCGCCGCCGCCCGGTTGTCCCCGGTCAGCAGCACCGGGGTGAGCCCCAGCGCGCGCAGCCGGCGGACCGCCTCGGCGCTGCTCGGCCGAACCGTGTCGGAGACCACCAGGACGGCCTGTGCGGCCCCGTCCCAGCCCACGGCGACAGCGGTGCGCCCAGCAGCCTCAGCGGCCTCCCAGGCGGCCTGCAGCGGCCCCGGCAGGTGCTGCGCGTGGTCGGCCAGCAACTGCTCCCGTCCGGCCAGCACGGCGCGGCCCTCGACCACGCCCTGGACGCCGCGTCCGGGGATGTTCCGGAAGTCCTCGACCGGCGGCAGCAGCCCGTCCTCGGCGGCCGCCGCGGCGGCCTCGGCGACGGCGCGGGCGATCGGGTGCTCGGAGGCGTGCTCCAGCGCCCCGGCCAGCCGCAGCGCCTCGGCGGCGGCCGCCGGGGTGCCGGCGACGGTGTGCACCGACAGCAGCGCCATCTGACCGGTCGTCACCGTGCCGGTCTTGTCCAGCACCACCGTGTCCACCGCGCGGGTGGACTCCAGCACCTCGGGGCCGCGGATCAGGATGCCCAGCTGGGCGCCGCGCCCGGTGCCGACCATCAGCGCGGTCGGGGTGGCCAGGCCCAGCGCGCACGGGCAGGCGATGATCAGCACCGCCACGGCGGCGGTGAACGCCTCGGTGGCGCTGCCGCTGACGAGCAGCCAGGTCAGCAGCGTGCCAAGGGAGATGACCAGGACCACCGGGACGAAGACCGCGGAGATCCGGTCCGCCAGCCGTTGCACGGCCGCCTTGCCGTGCTGGGCCTGCTCCACCAGCCGCGCCATCCGCGCCAGTTGGGTGTCCGCGCCGACACCGGTGGCCCGGACCACCAGCCGGCCGCCGGAGTTGACGGTCGCGCCGGTCACCGGATCGCCGGGGGAGACCTCGGTGGGCACCGACTCGCCGGTGAGCAGCGAGGTGTCCACCGCCGAACTGCCCTCGGCGACCACCCCGTCGGTGGCGATCTTCTCGCCCGGGCGGACCACGAACAGATCGCCCACGGCCAGCGCCGAGACCGGCACGCTGACCTCGCGCCCGTCCCGCAGCAGCACGGCCTCCTTGGCGCCCAGGGACAGCAGCGCGTGCAGCGCGGCCCCGGCACTGCGCTTGGCCCTGGCCTCCAGATAGCGGCCGAGCAGCAGAAAGGCGGTGACCCCGGCGGCGGTCTCCAGGTAGAGCGTGGAGCCGGCGTCGGCGGGGCTGAGGGTGAAGGAGAAGCCGTGGGTCATCCCCGGCATCCCCGCGCTGCCCAGGAACAGCGCCCAGGTGGACCAGCCGAAGGCGGCCAGGGTGCCGAGCGAGACCAGGGTGTCCATGGTGGCCGCGCCGTGCCGGAGGTTGGTCCAGGCGGCGCGGTGGAACGGCAGCCCGCCGTAGGCCACCACTGGCCCGGTCAGCGCGAAGGACAGCCACTGCCAGTCGCGGAACTGGAACGCCGGGACCATGGCCAGCAGCACCACCGGGACGCTGAGCACCGCAGTCACCAGCAGCCGCTGCCGCAGCCCGGCCGGCTCGTCGGGGGCGTCCGCCGCCGCCGGGTCGGTCGCCGCGTCGGCCGCCGGCTCGGGACGCGGGGCCTCGGCGGTGTAGCCGGTCCGCTCGACGGTGGCGATCAGATCGTCCACGGTCAGCCCGGGGGCGTAGCTGACGCTGGCCTTCTCGGTGGCGTAGTTGACGGTGGCCTCGACGCCGTCCATCCGGTTGAGCTTCTTCTCGATCCGCGCGGCGCAGGAGGCGCAGGTCATCCCGCCGATGGCCAGCTCGACCCGGGCGGGCGCGGCGCCAGGTCGTGCGGTGGCCGAGCCTGCGGTGGCGGGGGTGGCGGTGCTGCTCATGGCTCTGCTCTCCTCCGTGCGGTTTCCCCTGCCCGGTACCGGCGGCAGGGAGGGGCCGGGCCTTGTGGGGACCGTCAGGCCCGGCCCACCAGCTGGTAGCCGGCCTCGTCCACGGCGGCGCGGACGGCGTCGTCGGGGAGCGGCTGGTCGGAGGCGACGGTGACCGTGCCGGCCTTGGCGTCCGCGCTGACCGCGGTGACGCCGGGGAGGGCGGTGAGCTCCTCGCTCACCGACTTCTCGCAGTGGCCGCAGCTCATGCCGGAGACGGTGAAGACGGCGGTGGACATGACTTCCTCCAGGAGGGTCGTTGCATGGCGTTGCTGCTCTGACAACATCATACCCCTAGGGGGTATTCCCCCGGGATGAGGCAGAGCATGACGGTACAGAGAGTAACGAGCAAGGAGCGATATGCCGCCATTCGTCCCCGGGAAACGCCGTCAAGCTCAACGCAGCGGCAGCAGATCCGGGCGCTTGGCCTCCTGGTGGTCGCCGGAGGACTCCCCGCGCAGCCTGCGGCCGACCCAGGGCAGCAGGTGCTCCCTGGCCCAGTGCAGGTTCTCCCGGCGCAGCTCGGCGGCCGTGTACGCGGGGGCGTCCGGCCACGGCGCCTCCGGGTCCTCGGTCGGCAGGCCGAGGGCGCGGGCGGCGAGCAGCGCGACCCGCCGGTGCCCCTCGGACGACAGGTGCAGCCGGTCCGGGCTCCAGGCCTGCCGGTCCCGGGTGGCCCGGAGCGCCCAGATGTCGGCGACGGCGAGGTCGTGGCGGTCGGCGATGGCGCGCAGATGGGAGTTGTAGGTCGCGATCCGGCCGCGCAGATGCTTCAGCACCGGGGTGTCCCGGGTGTCGAAGCCGGTGCAGATCAGCACCGTCCCGGCGGACTCGCGGAGCCGGACCACGGCCGCCTCGAACCGCTCGGCCACCTCGTCCGGGTCGCTGCCGGGCCGCAGCATGTCATTGCCGCCCGCGGTGAAACTGACCAGGTCGGGACGCATCCGGGCGACCACCGGCACCTGCTCGGCGACGATCTGGTCCAGCAGCCGCCCGCGCACGGCCAGATTGGCGTAGCGGAAGCCTGGCTGCCCGTCCTCGCCGTCCTGCTCGCCCGCGTCGCCCGCGCCGCGTTGTGCCAGCAGCTGGGCCAGCCGGTCCGCCCAGCCGGCGTAACCGCCGTCCGGGGCGGGGTCGTTGAGGCCCTCGGTGAAGCTGTCGCCGAGAGCGACGTAGGAGCCGGGTATCGGAAAGGGTGTCTGCGCAGGCATGGCGGAAATACTTCACCTCATGAAGTGACCTACGCGACCGTAGGTCACCCCCGGCGGTGGTGAGATGGGCCACGGGGCGGCCGGGAATAGGAGTTCAGGGCCGGTAGGCCGCCCAGCCCGGCGGCGGCTGCGGTCCGGTGGTGTGGCCGGCCCGGCGGGCGCTGACGATCAGCACCCGCAGCCAGAGCAGCCCGAGACCGGCGGTGATGACCAGGCCCAGGGTGGAGAACACCGCGAACAGGTCGACCTGGTGCTGGGTCGGATCCGACAGGTAGCCGAGCCGGAACAGCGACCGCTGCCGGTTGTCGGAGGTCGCCTTGGCCACGATCCAGACCGCCAGGCTGTGCGAGCTGTCCCAGAGCGCGTGCAGCGCGGAGACGCCCAGGTAGGTGGCGATGACCGGGGCGTTGAAGCGGAACCGGCCGTCCTTGCGCTCCCGGAACAGCACCCCGCCCAGGATCGCGGTCCACAGCCCGTGGCCGACCGGCGCCAGCACCCCGCGCAGGATCTCGGTGGAGACCAGGTCGCGCAGCGACATGCCGTGCACGGTGAGGACGGCGTTGAAGGAGTAGCCGGCCGTCTCGAACGCGGCGAAGCCGAAGCCCACCGTCGCCCCGAGCACCAGCCCGTGCCGCAGCCCGGTGGCCGGCACCCGCCGGGTGATCAGGATCAGCGCCCAGAGCTTCACCGCCTCCTCGATCAGGCCGACGCCGACATAGACCCACACGGACGAGTCCAGCAGGTAGTACTCCAGCAGCGAGGCGCCGAGCACCCCGATGATCCCGCCGACCGCGAAGCAGGTGATGATCCGGCTCTCGCCGAGGTCGGTGCCGTAGCGCTCGTAGGCCCACACCACGAAGCTGCCCGGCACCAGGAAGCTGCCGAGCAGCACGATGGTGGGCACCAGGTTGGAGTTGCCGGTCCAGTAGGTGATCAGCACGGTCGCGGCCCACAGCCCGAGACCGCTGAAGAACCAGGTCCGCCAGTGCCGGGTGCGGGCCCGGTCGGCGAGGGGACGGGACATGGCGGTGGGCCCTCCTGCAGGCATGGCGGGGTGACGCGCCAGCACTATGTCATGGTTCATCACTTATATGTCGGATATCTGGTGATTCCGATAGATTCGCAGCTGTGAGATGGCGGTACGGCGACCGGGCGGCACACCGCGGCAGCGGTGCCACGTCCAGTCCCGCCATCAGGTACGACTCCGCCGCACTGCTGCAGGCCCGGCTGTGGGTCCGGATGATCGCCCCGATCGGCGCCACCCTGCTGATCGCCGTGGCGGACGTGTTCGCCGGGCGGCAGACCTATCTGGCCTCGCTGATCTCGGTGGTCCCGCCGCTGGCCGCGCTGACGCTCTATCCGCTGGAGGTGGTGGCGACCAGCCTGCTGGGCTTCGGCGTGCTGATCGGCCTCAGCCGCTACGACGGCCTGGACGAGCCCGCCGACGCCCGGCTCTACTACGGCACCCTGATCGCCTTCATCGCGCTCTCCGCCGCCAGTGTGGTGATCTCGCGGCTGCGGATCATCAGGACCAGGCACCTGGTCGCCGTCAGCACCGTCGCCGAGGCCGCCCAGATGGCCCTGCTGCGCCCACCGGGGCCGCAGGTCGGCGACATCCGGCTGGCCGCGCACTATGTCTCCGCCGCCGACTCCGCGAAGATCGGCGGCGACCTCTACGGGGTGCTCGACACCCCGTTCGGCGTACGCGCGATCGTCGGCGACGTCCGCGGCAAGGGCCTGGCAGCGGTCCAGGCAGCCGCCGTGGTGCTGGGCGCGTTCCGGGAGGCCGCCTACGACGAGCACGATCTGGCCGGGGTCGCCCGCAGGCTGGAGGCGAGCGTGCTGCGGCACGTCCCCAGCGGCGAGTTCACCACCGCGCTGCTGGTCGGCTTCCGCGAGCCCGGCCGGGTCGAACTGCTGCACTGCGGCCATGTCGCGCCGCTGCGGATCCGCGCGGACGGGACGGCGGCGGTGCTCGACCCGCCCGACCCCTGGGTCCCGCTCGGTCTGGCCCACCTGGCCGAGGGCGCGCCGACCAGCTGGAGCGTGCCGTTCACCGAGGGCGATGTGCTGCTGCTCTGCACGGACGGGGTGATCGAGGCCAGGCGCGGCGGCGAGGGCCCGTTCTACCCGCTGACCGAGCGGGCGCCCGGGCTGGTCGCGGGCAGCGCGGCCGATCCGGAGGCGGCGGTGGCCCGGGTCTACGCCGACCTGCTCCGGCACACCGGCGGCGGGCTGCGGGACGACGCGGTCCTGCTGCTGCTGCTGGCGCGCGGGGGCGCGGGGGAGGGCGCGGGCGCGGGCGGTGGTGTGGGCGGTGGCGCGGGCGTGGGCGTGGGCGACGGTGAGGCGCACTCACCCGAATAGGGTGCGCCGGGGTGCGCTCCCGATGATGCGGACCGAGGCTTGGCCCAACGTCTAGCCAAGGAGTCCTACATGTTTCAGATCATCTGGATTTTGATCGTGGGTGCCGTGCTGGGCGTCATCGCGAAGATGCTGCTGCCCGGCAAGCAGGCCATCCCGATCTGGCTGACCGTCATCTGCGGTGTGCTGGGCGCGCTGCTCGGCAACTACCTCTCCTCGGTCATCGGCGTCCGCCACACCAGCGGCATCGACTGGATCCGGCACCTGCTGCAGCTGATCGGCGCACTGGTGGTGGTGGGCGCGGGCGCGGCGGTCTGGCCGAAGGTGCGCGGCGGCAGCACCGCCGGCCGGAGCTGACCCACACGTCAGGGCCCGGTGCGGAGCAGCTCCGCACCTGGCCCTGACCGGCTCAGGCTCAGTACCTGGTGCCGGTGGGCGCCGGGAGGGCGTCCAGCTGCGCCAGGTCGTCCGCGGTCAGCGCCACCTCGGCCGCGCCGGCGTTGTCGACCAGGTACTTCGGCGTCTTGGTGCCCGGGATCGGCACCACGTACCGGCCCTGCGCCAGCACCCAGGCCAGGGCGATCTGGGCCGGGGTCGCGCCGTGCCGCTCGGCGATCGTGCGGACCGCCTGCACCAGGGCCTGGTTGGCGGCCAGCGCGTCGGCCTGGAACCGGGGCAGGGTGCGGCGCCAGTCGTCGGCCGGGAGGTCGTCGACGGAGCTGATGCTGCCGGTCAGGAAGCCCCGTCCGAGCGGCGAGAACGGCAGGAAGGCGATGCCCTCGCGCTCGCAGTACGGCAGCACCTCGGCCAGCGCGTCCCTGGTCCACAGCGACAGCTCGGACTGGACCGAGGCCACCAGGTGCACCGCCTGGGCCCGGGCAATCTCCTCGACCGACACCTCGGACAGGCCGATCTGCAGCGCCTTTCCAGCCGTCACGGCCTCGGCCAGCGCGCCCCAGGTCTCCTCGATCGGGACGTCCGGATCCACCCGGTGCAGCTGGTAGAGGTCCACCCGATCGGTGCGGAGCCGGCCCAGGCTGGCGTCGATGGCCGCGCGGACATGCTCGGGGCGGCCGTTCCTGACCAGCTCGGCGCCGGAGCTGAGGGTGCCGCCGTCGAAGGTCAGCCCGACCTTGGTCGCCAGCACCACGCGGTCGCGCAGACTGCCGCCCGGGGCCTCGGCCAGCGCCCTGCCGACCAGTTCCTCATTGGTGAACGGGCCGTAGACGTCGGAGGTGTCGATCAGCGTCACGCCGAGGTCGACCGCCTGCCGCACGACGTCGGCGGACACCGCGTCGTCCCGGCCCTCCGGGTCGTAGGCATGGGTCATCCCCATGCAGCCGAGTCCGATGGCGCCGACCTGCGGGCCCTTGCTGCCGAGTGTGGTGGTGCGCATGGTCGCTGCTCTCCCTGGTCGGTGCTCGCCTGACAGCTACACCCTGCCCCTTGGAGTGCGCTCGAAGTCAAGCCGCGGCTTGGAGGACCCTCTTATTGCGCGAACGGGAAGGCGATGTCGCAGACCTCGTCGTTCGGGCCCGCCGTGTCCCAGTCGGTGAAGTAGACCTCGCGCGGGGAGTCGCTGCCCTGCTTGCCCTGGCCGGCGAGCCACTGGCCGACCGCGTCAAAGGCGGAGAGGATCTGCGGGAACTCGACCTGGGCCTTGCTGATCCTGGTGTACGCCTCGCGGTGGGCGGGCTCCTCGCGCAGCGCCACCTGGGCGGTGTCCGCGCCAGCCGGGAGGTTGACCGGGACGCAGATCTCCACCGGGCCGTCGCTGTCCTCGTTGACCTCGCCGTGGTAGATCGCCAGACCGGGGCCCGCCATGCCGCCGAACCGCTCGGCGGTCGTGATCAGCCGGCCCATCGCCTCGCTGATGAAGCGCGGCAGGTCGGCGACGCCGACATGGCGCTGCTCGGTCAGGACCTGCTGGGCCGGGACGTCTCGTACCTCGATGGTGAACATCTTGGATTCTCCTGCTTCTGCTGGGTTGCCGGACAGTTGCGCCGACAGGTGCAGCGCCAGCCAGCGCTGCCCGGCGGTCCGCCGTTCCACGCTGTCCCAGTACGCCCGTACCAGCCCCGCCGCCTCCGCCGCCGGGGCGGCGGTGATCGCCGCGACCTGGGTCAGCGGCATGTCCAGCCGCCGCAGCCTCGCGATCAGCCGTGCCGTCGCGAGCTGGCCCTCCCGGTAGCGGCGGTAGCCGCTGTCGGGGTCCACATCGGCCGGGACCAGCAGCCCCTGCCGGTCGTACAGCCGCAGGGCCTTCTGGGAGAGCCGGGAGCGGCGGGCGAACACGCCGATGCTGAGCAGCGGTTCCCCCGGCCGGGGCGGCGGAGTGGGGTGCATGGTGCTTGCGCCTTCCTGTCGTGGCCCCAGCCTCGGGCCTGCCCCAGGGACAGGGTCAAGGGCCGAAGTGAGTTGTTCAGTCGTTCAGCGCAGGCGGAGGGTGGGCGCCCCGCGCCTGGCCGGGAAGAGGGCGAGGTGGAGGCTGGCGCCGCTCTCGTCGGAGCTGCCGAGGTCGTAGCAAGCGAAGGGCAGCCCCGCGGCGGCGGCCAGCGCGGCCACCTCATGCCGCCTGAAGCCGGTCGCGGGCAGCTTGACCAGGTACTTCCCCTGGGCGTCCAGCAGCATCAGCACATCCAGCGGGCCGTACTCGCGGCTCTCCGCCACCTGCACCAGCTCGGCGGCGTCCTCGATCGGCACCCGGAGGTGGCGGCGGCGGGCGTCGGTGAAGAACAGGGCCCGGCCGTCCCAGCTGATGGCGCCGTGCTCCTGCCAGCCGGGGAACCGGGGTTCGGCGCGGGCCTCGGACCGGATGCCCCGGCCGCGGGTCGGCGAGACCGGACGGATCGTCAGCGGCTCGCCCGGCAGCGGGTCGGGCATGCGGGCGAACACCGGGCGGGGGCGGCCGAGCCAGCCCGCGTCGGGATCGTAGCCGGGCGCGGGGCGCTGGTCCTCGGGGGTGCGCCGGAAGCGCCTGGGCCGGGCCAGCGCCTCCTCCATCGCGCCGAGCAGGGCGCTGCGCCGGATCGGGGCCGGATACAGCCGCCAGAGCGGGACGTCCAGCAGTCCGGGGATCGGCGCGAGCAGGAACAGCCAGAGGGTGACGTTGCCGCAGAGGTCGGCCGTGTTCGAGTAGAGGGCGGCCTGCAGGACCGGCCCGTGGTCCCGCCGCCAGCCCCAGTAGGCGCAGGTGATCAGCGCGAAGGAGGAGAGGAACAGCAGCACGATCGAGGCCCGCCAGCAGATCCGGCGGTGCCGGCGGCGTCGGCGCAGGCCCTCCGGCAGGGCGGAGGCCGGGGCGCGCCAGACCGGCCAGCTGAGGGCCAGCAGCCAGAACGGGAGCGCGGAGACCAGGGAGAGGGTGCCGGTGGGGCTGTCGCCGGTGGCCGGGAGGAAGATCACCACCCCGATGGCGATCAGGGTGACGGTGCCGGCCCAGCCCAGTTGCCGCCGCCGGCGGCCCCGGCCGACGGTGATCACGTTCCAGCTGCTTCCCACGTCAGGCTCCCCCCACCGTTGATGGTGCAGGGAGATTATCGGTCCGGTGCCGGGCATGCACACGGCGGGCAGGGGTTCGGCCTCCGGTTCCGCGTCGACCTAAATCATTGATGATGTCAAGTTGTTGCAGTAGGCTCGGCGGTATGAACAGCATTCCCGCGTCCGCCGTCGTGCCGAGCAAGGCGAGCCTCATCGAGGAGTTCGCCGCCATCGGGAACGCCTACTTCCAGGACTTCGCCGCCGTCGCCGCGCGGCACGGACTGACGTCCGTGCAGGCCAAGGCGCTCGCGGTGCTGGTGCGCAAGCCGCTGCCGATGCGCGGGATCGCCGAGCAGCTGGTCTGCGACGCCTCCAATGTGACCGGTCTGGTGGACCGTCTCGAGGTCCGCGGCCTGGTCCGGCGCGAGGTCAGCGCCAGCGACCGGCGGATCAAGATCGTCCTGGCGACCGAGGCCGGCGAGGCCGCGATCCGCGCCGTCCGCGCCGACATGCAGACCACGCACCAGGCGCTGGACCTGCTCAGCGACGAGGAGCGGGTGGTGCTGTTCGGGCTGCTGACGCGGCTGCGGCCGGTGCTGGAGGCACCGGCCGAGCGCTGATCCCACTGAGCACCTGGGCCCGTCAGCCCTTGATCGCGTCGATCGCCCGCAGGATGCGCTGCTCGGACACCGCGTAGGGGGTGCCCAGCGGCTGCGCCCAGAGGCTGACCCGCAGCTCCTCCAGCATCCAGCGGATCTGGACGGTGCCCTCCTCGTCCATCCGGTCCGGCGGCAGCACCGCCAGCAGCTCGTCGTAGGCGTCCCGCATCCGCAGCATCACGCTGGTGCGGTCGCGGTCGCGGTGCGGGTCGTCCGGGAGCTTCACCAGCCGGCGTTCGATCGCCTTGAGGTAGCGCAGCAGGTCCGGCAGCCGGCGGTGGCCCGTCTCGGCGACGAAGCCCGGGTGGATCAGCTCGGCCAGCTGGGCCCGGACATCGGTGATGCCGGTGAGCATGGCCAGGCTGTTGCCGATGGTCTTCAGCCGCTCGGCCACCCGGTGGTTCACCGCCAGGATGTTGGCGGTCTTCACCACGGTGTCGGCGGTGACGTCGTAGAGGTCGGCGCGGACCGCGTCGCGCAGCCGCCGGTACGACGCCTCGTCCCAGACCGGGCCGCCCGCGTCGGCGATCAGTTTGTCGGCCGCCGCCGTCAGGCAGTCCGCGAACAGCGCCTCGGTGCTGCCGTGCGGGCTGGCGGCCAGGGCGAGCTTGGCGCCGTTGCCGAGGCGTCCCTGGATCGAGTTGATCGGGGAGGGGAGGCCGAGCAGCAGCAGTCGCCTGGTCCCGGCGAGCATCGCCCGCTGCTGCGCCCGCGGGGTGTCCAGCAGCCGGACCGAGACGGTCGCGCCGTCGTCCACCAGCGCCGGATAGCCCTTCACGGTCTGGGTGCCGCGCTTCTGCGCGAAGACGTCCGGCAGCTCGCCGATGGTCCAGTCGGTCAGGCCGCGCTTCTCCAGGCCGCCGGCCGCCTCGGCGATCGCGGCCTGGGTCCGGGTCTTGAGGTCCAGCTTGAGCGTGTCCAGATCCTTGGACTCGCCCAGCTTGCGGTTCTTGTCGTCCACCACCCGGAAGGTGATCCGCAGGTGGTCCGGGACGGCGTCCAGGGCCCAGCTGTCGCGCGGGACCGGGATGCCGCGGAGCCGGTGCAGCTGCCACTCCAGCAGCTCCACCAGCGGTTTGTCCTCGGTGGACGCGGTGGCGGGGTCGCGCTGGCCCAGGCCCTGCATCAGCCGCTTGGCGTAGTCGGGCGCCGGTACGAAGTTGCGGCGCAGCGCCTTGGGCAGCGACCGGATCAGCGCCGTCACCAGGTCCTCGCGCAGGCCGGGGATCTGCCAGTCGAAGCCGGTCGCCCGGACCTGGTTCAGCAGGGCCAGCGGGATGTGGACGGTTACCCCGTCGGCCTCCGCGCCCGGTTCGAACTGGTACGTCAGCGGCAGCTCGATGTCGCCCTGCCGCCAGACCGAGGGGTAGTCGCGTTCGGTGACCGTCGCCGCGTTGTCGTTGACCAGCAGCTCGGGGGTGAAGGTCAGCAGCTCGGGGCGGGTGCGGTGGGTCTTCTTCCACCAGCTGTCGAAGTGCGCGCCGGAGACGATGTCGGAGGCGATCCGCTGGTCGTAGAAGTCGAACAGGGTCTCCTCGTCGACCAGGATGTCGCGGCGGCGGGCCCGGTTCTCCAGCTCCTCGACCTCGTCCAGCAGCTTGCGGTTGTCATGGAAGAAGCGGTGGTGGGTGCGCCACTCGCCCTCGACCAGGGCGCGCCGGATGAACAGCTCGCGGGACAGCTCCGGATCGATCGCGCCATAGCCGACCTTGCGCTGGGCGACCAGGGTCACCCCGTAGAGGGTGACCTTCTCGAAGGCGACGACCTGGCCCCGGTCCTTCTCCCAGTGCGGCTCGCTGTAGCTGCGTTTCAGCAGGTGGGCGGCCTGCTCCTCGATCCACTCGGGCTCGACCTTGGCGGCGATCCTGGCCCACAGCCGGGAGGTCTCCACCAGCTCGGCGGCGATCACCCAGCGCGGCGTCTTCTTGAAGAGCGCGGAGCCCGGGAAGATCGCGAACTTGGCGCTGCGGGCGCCGAAGTACTCCTGCTTCTCGGCGTCCTTGAGGCCGATGTGCGACAGCAGCCCGGCCAGCAGCGAGCGGTGCACGGCGTCGCCGTCCACCTCGTCGGCGGGGTGGCCGATATTGATGTCGAGCGACTTGGCCACCTGGCGCAGCTGCGCGTCGATGTCCTGCCATTCGCGTATCCGCAGGTAGTTCAGGAACTCCGACTTGCACATCCGGCGGAACTGGCTGGAGGACAGCTCCTTCTGCTGGTCCTTCAGATAGCGCCAGAGGTTGAGGTAGGTGAGGAAGTCCGAGGTCGGATCGGTGAAGCGGGCGTGCAGCTGGTCGGCGTGCGCCCGCTTCTCGACCGGGCGCTCGCGCGGGTCCTGGATCGACAGTGCGGCGGTGATCACCATCACTTCGCGGACCACGCCGTGCTTCTCGGCCTCCAGCACCATCCGGGCGAGGCGCGGGTCCACCGGGAGCGCGGAGAGCTTGCGGCCGAGCGGGGTGAGCGTGTTGACCTTGGTGTTGGTCACCAGCGCGCCGAGCTCCTGGAGCAGGTCCACGCCGTCCTTGACGTTGCGGCGGTCCGGCGGCTCCAGGAACGGGAACGCGCCGATGTCGCCGAGCCCGGCGGCGGTCATCTGCAGGATGACCGAGGCCAGGTTGGTGCGCAGGATCTCCGGGTCGGTGAACTCGGGACGGGAGAGGAAGTCCTCCTCCGAGTACAGCCGGATGCAGATGCCGTCGGACGTACGGCCGCAGCGGCCCTTCCGCTGGTTGGCGCTGGCCTGCGAGACCGCCTCGATCGGCAGCCGCTGGACCTTGGTGCGATGGCTGTAGCGGGAGATGCGGGCGGTGCCGGGGTCGATCACGTAGCGGATGCCGGGGACGGTGAGACTGGTCTCGGCGACGTTGGTGGCCAGGACGATCCGGCGGCCGGTGTGGGACTGGAAGACGCGGTGCTGCTCGGCGGAGGAGAGCCGGGCGTAGAGCGGGATCACCTCGGTGAGGCGGAGGTTCTGCTTCTCCAGCGCGTCGGCGGTGTCCCGGATCTCGCGCTCGCCGGAGAGGAACACCAGGATGTCGCCGGTGCCCTCCTTGCTCAGCTCGTCGACCGCGTCGCAGATGGCCTGCACCTGGTCGCGGTCGCGGTCGATCGCGTCCGGCTCCTCCGCGCCCTCCTCGCCTTCCTCGATCACCGGGCGGTAGCGGACCTCGACCGGGAAGGTCCGTCCGGACACCTCGATGATCGGGGCGGCCTCGCCGCTGCGGGCGTCGGTGAAGTGCTCGGCGAAGCGCTCCGGGTCGATGGTCGCGGAGGTGATCACCAGCTTGAGGTCGGGACGCTTCGGCAGCAGCTGCTTGAGGTAGCCGAGGATGAAGTCGATGTTGAGGCTGCGCTCGTGCGCCTCGTCGATGATCAGCGTGTCGTACTGGCGCAGCCGCCGGTCGTTCTGGATCTCGGCGAGGAGGATGCCGTCGGTCATCACCTTGACGGCCGTGTCCGGGCCGACCTGGTCGGTGAAGCGGACCTTCCAGCCGACGGTCTCGCCCAGCTCGGTGCCCAGCTCCTCCGCGACGCGCTCGGCGACGGTACGGGCGGCGATCCGGCGGGGCTGGGTGTGCCCGATCAGGCCGCGGACGCCGCGGCCCAGCTCCAGGCAGATCTTGGGGATCTGGGTGGTCTTTCCCGACCCGGTCTCACCGGCGATGATCACGACCTGGTGGTCCCTGATCGCGGCCAGGATGTCCTCGCGGCGGGCGCTGACCGGCAGCGACTCCGGGTAGGTCGGGGTCGGGATCGAGGCGCGGCGGTTCTCGACCCGGAGCTCGGCGGCCTCGATCTCGGCGGCGAGGGCCGCTTGGGCGCGGTCGCGTTTTTCCGGCTCGCGCAGCTTGCGCAGGCCTTCGAGGCGGCGGCCCAGGCGTTCCTCGTCGCGGAGGGTGAGCGTCTGCAGGCGGGCTACCAGGTCGGAGAGGGGGGTGGCCGTGCCCTGCGGCGCGGGGTCCGTCGCGGGGGTGGGGGTGGGGGCGGGGGCGGTGGCGTCGGCGGTGGCGGTGGCGGTGGCGGTGGCGGCGTCGGCGGGTGCGTCGGCGGTGGCGGCGCGGGTTCGGCCACGCCCACGGCCGCGGGCGCGGGTGCCTTCGGCGGCGGTACGGGTGCCTTCTGCGCGCTCGGCGCGTGCACCGCGCTCCCTGCCTGCGGAGTGCACGGCGGAACCATCAGGGGTGGGCTCGGCGGAACCACCGGCGGTGGGCTCCGGGCCTGCGCCGGCCTCGGCGGGGGTGCGGGTCGCGTCGCCACGACCACCGCCTCGGCGTCCGCGTCCACCTCGCGCGCGGCGCGGCCGCGCCGGGTCCGGGGCGTCCGGGCGTGCGTCGGCGCCGGGGCGCTGGTCCCGGGGCCGTCCGGGGCGGCGGGGGCGTCGGACGAGACGGGGGGGAGGGGGGCGACTGGCGAGGAGTCGACGGCTGCGGAGCTCTGCGGGGTACCCATTGCACTCCCCACCCTACGCAAGCAGCCCCCTCACCTGTCGACCCGATATCGCCGCAGCCCCTCCAGGTCCGGCGTCCGGACGAATCCCGCGCGCAGCAGCACCCGCTGCGACGGCAGGTTGTCCGGCCTGGTCACCGCGAGGACGCTGCGGACGGCGGGGTGGGTGAAGGCGTACCGGGTCAGCGCCTGGGCGGCCTCGGTGGCGAGGCCGAAACCCCTGGCCTGCGGCACCAGGTCGTAGCCGATCTCCACCGCGCCGTTCGCGTCGGGAGGCCCGTGGAAGCCCACGCTGCCGACGGCGAGGCCGTCCGCCGGGTGCACCACCACGTAGAGCCCCCACGGCGGCCGGTGCCAGCCGACCTCGGCGGCTCGGGCGACGATCCCGGCCATGCCCCGGGTCCCCTCCTCGGGGCCGCCGCCGAGCCAGGTCCAGCCGCCGTCGCCCCCGTACGCGAGCTGCCCCGCGGCTTCTGCGGAGGCTGGTTCGAGGCGGAGTCGGCCGGTGGAGATCACGCAGGGGATTATGCCGTCCCGGCTATCGGCTACCAGCCCATGCCGAAATTGAACAGGCCGAAGATCAGCGACAGCACGAACAGCACGATGGCGACGGCGCCCAGGATGAAGCCGCAGATAGCCATTCCGCGGTGGTTGCCGCTCAGGCCGGGCGCGCCCTGGAGCGCGATGCCGCCGAGGGCCAGGGCGATCGGGCCGAGCAGGTAGGGGGCCGCGAAGATCGCCAGGATGCCGCAGACCATGCTCGCGATCGAGAGCCCGCGGGCGGTGTCCTCGGAGACCTGCACATTGCTGAACATGGCGCTGCGGGGGCGTTGCTGCATCTGCTGCTGCATCCGCTGCTGCCAGGGTCGGTCGAGGCGGGGCATGGACGGAGCCTTCCGGTCGGGCACCGGCCGCGGCTGGCCGGTACTGACCTTCGGCTGCCCCCGGCGGCCCGGACCATGCCCCGCCCGCTCGGGACCGGCTCGGCCGGGGCCGGCTTCGTCAGGGGTTCACCGCGAGCAGCAGCTTGCCGGTGCTGGCTCGGCTTTCGACCAGGCGGTGGGCCTCGGCCACCGCGGCGAGCGGGAACTCGGCAGTGACCGGGAGCCGGACGCCCTCGTTCGCGGCCAGGGCGAACGCGGCGGTGGTCAGGGCGCGGAGCGCCGCCGGGTCGGCGGCGGCCAGGCCGAGGATGCTGAAGGCGGACACGCTCAGGGCCCGCGGCGCGAGGTCGGCGAAGGACGCCGTCCAGGGCGCGGCCCCGCCCGCGTTGCCGAAGGCGACCGCGCGGCCGTAGCGGGCCAGCGAGGCCACGCTGCGCTGCCAGGTGTCGCCGCCGACCGGGTCCAGGGCGAGGTCCACGCCCCGGCCGCCGGTGGCCGTCGCCAGCTGCCGGTCGAAGTCGTCGCCGACGAAGACCTCGTCGTAGCCGAGCTCCAGGGCGTACTTCACCTTGTCCTGGTGCGAGACCACGCCGTAGATCCTGCCCGCCCCGGCGATTCTGGCGACCTGGCCCAGCGCGCTGCCGACGCCGCCGGCCGCGCCCTGGACCAGCACGCTCTCGCCCGCGCGGAGCCGCCCGGCGTGGTGGATCAGCGCATAGGCGGTGGGCAGGACGGAGGGCAGCGCGGCGGCCTCGCGCAGGCTCAGCCCGTCGGGGACCGGAAGGGTCTGCGTGGCTTCGGCGAGGGCGACCTCGGCGTAGCCGCCGCCGGCCAGCAGCGCGACGACCGGCTGCCCGACCTGAAGCTCCGTCACGCCCGCGCCCACGGCGCGGACCTGGCCCGCCGCCTCCAGGCCCGGGACGAAGGGCAGCCCGCTGACCCGGTAGCCGCTGGAGCGGGCCTGGATCTCGGCGAAGTTGATTCCGGCGTAGGCGGTGGTGATGGCGACCTGTCCCGGGCCCGGCACCGGCTCCGGGACCTCGCGGAGCCGCAGCACCTCCGGCGTCCCGAACTCCTCGACGACTACTGCGCGCATGGCTGACTCCCGGCTAGACTGTTCGATGAATTGCGAACACTAGCGAGTGTACGCATTTGATCGAACACTTCAAGGGACTTCCGGGAGGGGCGTCATGGGCCAGCGCACCGCGCCGCGGCACAACGATCCGCACGACGTACCGGTCGAGGCGGTGTTCGCCGCGCTCGCCGACCCGGTGCGGTTGGCCATCGTCCGCCAGCTCGCGGGCAGCGAGGACTGGTCCCGGGCCTGCGGCAGCTTCGACGTGCCGGTGGGGAAGGCGGGTCTGAGCCACCACTTCACGGTGCTGCGCGAGGCGGGCCTGGTCGAGCAGCGGGACGCCGGGGCGCGGCGGGTGAACCGGCTGCGCCGGGCCGAGGTGGAGGCGAGCTTCCCCGGGCTGTGGGCGCTGGTCATGCCGCTGACGCCGCAACGCTGACGCCAGGCCGCTGAAGGCCGCTGACGTCGAGCCGCTGACGCCGGGTCAGGCGTCCGGGTCCTCGTCCTCGTCGTCGGTGCCGCCCTTGGCGTCGAGGTAGCTGTTGGCGACATGGGTGTCCAGCGGGAAGTGCACCGGGGTCGCGCCGAAGACCAGCCGCCGGGCCTCCTCCCCGGCCCCGGCCACGGCCTCGCGGACGGCGTCGGCGAGCTGGGCCGGGGTGTGCACGATCACCTCGTCGTGCTGGAAGAACACCAGCCGGGGACGGTCGCCGTCGGTCGCGACCGGGATCGCGGCGAGGCGGCGGCGCAGCCCGGCGATCAGGGCCAGGGCCCAGTCCGCGGCGCTGGCCTGGATCACGAAGTTGCGGGTGAAGCGGCCCCGCGAGCGGGTGTCCCGGGCGGCGCTGTCGTCGCCCGCGTCGGTGGCCGGCCCGGCCCCCTCGGTGAGGTCCAGCCAGCTCGCGGACGGCGGCGGGCAGACCCGTCCCAGCTGGGAGCGCACCACGCCGCCCGCCTCGCCGGTCCTGGCCGCGGCCTCCACCAGGCCCATGGCCTGCGGGAAGCGCCGCCGTAGCACCGCGACCAGCTGGCCGGTCTCGCCGCTGGTCTGCCCGTACATCGCGCCGAGCAGGCCCAGCTTGGCGCGGGCCCGGTCGCCGTGGAAGGCCTCGGCGGCCAGGCCCGCGTAGAGGTCCCCGGCCGCGCCCGCGCGGATCATGCCGGGGTCGTTGGACATGGCCGCCAGCACCCGCGGTTCCAGCTGGCCCGCGTCCGCGACCACCAGCCGCCAGCCGGGGTCGGCGACCACCGCGCCGCGCAGGATCCGCGGGATCTGCAGCGCGCCGCCGCCGCGGCTGGCCCAGCGCCCCGACACCACGCCGCCGACCACGTACTCGGGCCGGAACCGGCCGTCGCGGGCCCAGGTCTCGCGCCAGGCCCAGCCGTGGGCGGCGTGGATCCGGGACAGCTCCTTGTAGCGCAGCAGCAGCGGCGCGGCCGGGTGGTCCAGGTCGCGCAGCACCCAGTTGCGGGTGGTGGTGAGGCTGACGCCCTGCTCGGCGAAGGCCCGGATCACCTGGCCGGGGGAGTCGGGGTTCAGTGGCTTGCCGCCCAGCGCCTGCTGGAGGTCGTAGGAGAGGGCGGCGAGCTTGGCGGGCAGCGCGCCGCCGCGCGGGCGGGAGCCCAGCAGGTCGTAGAGCAGCTCGTCGTGCACCTGGGCGCTCCAGGGCAGGCCGTCGAAGGCCATCTCGGCGGCGACCAGCCCGCCGGCCGACTCCGCCGCGCAGAGCAGCCGGGTGCGCCCCGGTTCGGCGGCGGCGGTGATCCGGCGCTGCTGCTCGGCGTGCACCTCGACCAGGGCGTTCAGCGGGTCGACGCCGGGGGGCAGCCGGGTGCGGTCCGGGGCGAACAGGGTGTCCTCGTCGGACGTGGCCGAGCCCTCCGGCAGGTCGGCCGGGACCGGCTGGTGGTGCAGCCTGGCCCAGGCCGCGCCGAGCGAGCGCGGCTGGCCGTAGCGGTCCTCCATACCGAGCAGCAGCGGCTCGACCAGCTTCACGTCGTGGCAGCGGGCCAGCCGGGACGCGGGCAGCCGGGGCAGCAGCCGCCCGTACACCTCGTCGGTGGCGGCCCAGACCCAGCGCGGGGACGCGGCGGCCTCGCCCTCGGCCAGGGCGGCGGCCAGATCGCGGACCCTGACCGGTTCGCCGAGCGGAGCACCGCTCTCGCTGAGCGGTTGCCACCGCCCGCCGGGGCCGTCCTGGTCCGCCGCGACCGCGACCCGTTCCGCCACCTGCCGTCCTCTCCTGCTGTTCCTGGGTATGTCCGTGGGTCTGTTCTGCGGAACGTACCACTGAGCACCGACAGCGGGCCGGGGGCCGAGGGGCGGGAGGCCGAGGGGCGGGAGGCCGAGGGGCGGGACGGGTTCCACGGGACGGGTTCCACGGGACGGCTTCGGCTCAGCTCAGGTGGAAGACCGGGCCGCGCGGGGTGAACGGCAGGGTCGCGCCGCGCGGGACGAGGTAGGCGTGCTCGCGGCGCGGGACCCGGAGGGTGTCGCAGTCGGTGTCGGTGATGATCAGCAGCGGCGCGGCGGCCGGGAAGTCCTGGGCCCGCTGCAGCAGGTCCACACCGGGCTGCAGCACCGTGCCGCCGCGCCCGCGAACCCGTACCCGCCCGGCGATCTCGTCGACCGGCAGGTAGCCGGCGTCAAAGGCGGCCGCGTCGCACATCACCAGCCGGGCGGCCGGAACGTCGCGGGAGGCCGCGTACGAGGCGATCGCGCCCAGCGCCTTGCCGAGCAGGATCCGGCTCATCGACCCTGAGGTGTCCAGCAGCACCCCGAAGGTGCAGCGGGCGACCTCCTCCGGCGGGAAGTAGCGTCCGGCGCGGGGGATGTCCGGCGTGGACGCCTGCCGGCGCGAGGGGCGCGCGTAGGAGCGCACCGGCTCGGGACGGGGCACGAACTCGTCGAACCAGCGGGCCAGCCGGGCATCCCAGGGCAGCGGCGGCTGGGCCAGCGCGCGGATCTCCTCGACCAGCCCGGCCGGCAGCAGCCCGCGACTACGGGTGTGCAGCTCGAAGCCCTGCTGCAGTCCGCGCCGGTAGAACTCGTCCAGGTCGACAAATCCACCGTTGGGCAGCCGGTGCAGCGGCTCGCCGAGGATGTCGCCGATGCCCTTGCCGCGCAGGGTGGCCAGCCGCCGCATCCGCCGCTGGTCCCGGACGATCCGGTCGTACACCTCCTCGGCCGAGAGTCCGTGCAGCTCGGGGTCGTGCAGCAGCCCCTCGGGCATCTCGCCGACGCCCATCTCCAGCAGCCAGCCGTTGATCACGTAGTCGGCGGCGACATTGAAGAGGTACGGGTCCCGGCCGCCGGTGCGCCCGCCGTGCCGCAGCGCGGCGTGCAGCATCTCGTGGGCCAGGATGAAACGCCACTCCTCGTCGCTGTGGCGCCGCAGCGGGTTGACGTAGATCTCCCCGGCCTCGGCGTTGACGGCGGCGATGGAGATGTCATGGGCCCGGCACAGCTCGGCGTCCGCGACCAGGGTCATTCCGGCGGCCAGCCCGCCGAGCAGCGGGTAGGAGGAGACGAACCAGTTCAGCGCGCGCTCCCAGGGCCGCTGAGGCAGTCGCGCGCCGGTCAGCTCCTCCCGGCGGCCCGCGGCGACGTCCATCGCGGCGGAGACGGTACGGGTGAGGGCGTGGGCGAAGGCGGCGGTCCAGTCCTCGGGGTCGTGCCCGAAACGCGCCCAGGGGCGCAGCAGCTGGTCCGGCCCGCTGCCGCCGACCCCGCACCGCTCGTAGGCGGCGGGGATGCCGTCGCGGCGCCAGCGGGCGGCGAGCCGCTCCTCGTCGTCGCCGGGGTACTGGGCCGGCAGGTCGTCCGGGGCGCGGCCGATGCTGAAGGTGGCCAGGAAGCGGTTGACCACGGCGCAGCGCGCCGCCAGCTCGCAGGCGTCCGGCTGGTCGCGCGGGCCCCGGGCCGCGGGGACGTGCCCGAAGCCGAGGTGCAGCACGCTGTGCGCCAGCGCCCAGGCCCACTCCTCGGGCTCGGCGCGGCGGCGCCGGTTGTGGTGCAGCAGGCCGTTGGAGCTGATCACGGCCCAGCCGTCGGCCGGGTGGTGCTCGCAGGGTGCGACGGCGACGGCGACGGCCTGCCTGCCGTGGGTGTCCCTGCCGTGGGCGTCCTTGGTGTGGGTGTCCCTGACGGTGCAGATCTCGAAGGGGACGGCGGCGAGCGCCGGGTTGCGCTTGAGCAGGGCGATCCCGGCGACGAAGGCGACCGCCGCCGGGTCCGCCCGCTCGTCCCGCGCCTGGCGTCCGCTCATCGGCGTCCGCTCATCGGCGTGCCTCGACCAGCCGGGGCAGGTCGCGGGCGGCCTCGATCAGGAACCAGGACGGCAGCACCGGGTTGCCGTCCGGGCCGTCCGCGATCACGGTCTGGGCGACCTCGACCGAGATCTCGGCCAGCTGCACCAGCAGCGACTTGGACCGGTAGGCGGTCTGCCGGACGCTCGCCGAGGCGTGCTCCTTGCTGGCCGGGAGCTCCTTGACCAGGCGGCCCCGGAAGGCGTCGGCGAGGTAGTAGAGCAGGTCGCGGTCCTCGACCCGGTTCGGCCAGGAGGCGTCGCCCTTGAGGATCGCCTCAAGGCCGAAGGAGTGCCGGACGATCTTCGCGTAGCCGCAGAAGGACACGGCGTGGGCCGGGGTCAGCATGCCGTGGGCGAGCACCTTGAGGGTGGCCTCGTCCAGGGTCGGGCCGAAGGAGTGCAGCGCGTCGGAGAGCATGTGCCAGGCGCGCGGGGTGGAGAACGGCTCCTCGGTCTTCGGCGGCGCGGACCAGAGGTGGTCCGGGCGGTCGACCAGGTAGTCGGTGATCCAGGGGTGGATGCCGCTGCCGGCCGCCCAGGTCATCCAGTCGCCGACACTGGCCCGCAGATGGATGTGGGCCAGCCGGTTGACCAGCGCGGACGCCATCGGGCGGGCCAGCGCGCCGTCGGTGGCGCGGTTGCCGGCGCCGATCACGATGCTGCCGGGCGGCAGCTCGTAGGAGCCGATCCGGCGGTCCAGGATCAGCGAGTAGAAGGCCTTCTGGACGTCCGGGGTGGCGGCGTTGAGCTCGTCCAGGAACAGGCAGTAGGGCTCGTCGCGGGCGATCGACTCCGGCGGGCAGAACCGGGAGCGGCCCTCGGGGGTGATCTGCGGGACCCCGATCAGGTCCTCGGGGGCGAGCTGGGTGCCGATCAGGCTGACGCAGTGCAGGCCCAGGGAGTCGGCGAACTGCCGGACCAGGGAGGACTTGCCGATGCCGGGGGCGCCCCAGAGGAAGACCGGGCGGACCGTCGCCAGGCCGAGCAGCAGCTCGGGGACCTGGGCGGGCGACACGGTGACGGCTCCCTGCACGGGACTCCTTCGGTGGGGTGGTCGGTGGGGCGATTGGTGGGGGGCGGAGATCCCAGTGTCCGGGCGGGGGTGGTGGGACGCACCTGGTTTTCGTTCGGATCCGGGTGGGGCGGGGGCTGGACAGGAGATAGTAAGCGCGCATATAGTAAATACACTTAGTAAAACCGGGCCGGAGCAGCTGCTCCGGGCACAAGGAGACCGCCATGTGGGAGTTCCAGCACACCCAGACCACCACCGCCACCCCCGCCCAGCTGTGGGCGCACTACACCGACCCGGCCTCCTGGCCGACCTGGGACGAGGGCACCGAGTACGCCCGCGTGGACGGCGTCTTCGCCGCCGGAACGACCGGGACGCTCAAGCCGGTCGGCGGGCCGAGGACGAAGTTCCGGCTGGAGGAGGTCACCGAGGAGGTGTCCTTCATCGATGTCACCCGGCTGCCGCTGGCGAAGCTGCGCTTCTCGCACCGGATCGAGACGGCGGGCGACACCGCCACCCTGGTGCACCGGGTGGAGATCACCGGACTGCTGTCGCCGCTGTTCGCCAGGGTGATCGGGAAGAATGTCGCGGCGGGGCTGCCGCAGGCGATGCGGCGGCTCGCGGAACTCGCCGAACTCGCCGAACGCACCCTCGCCGAGGGTGCGCAGGCCGAAGGCGCGGAGCTGCAGACGGCTTCCGCGTCGACTGGAAAGGACTAGGTGGCGCCATGGCGGTCGACGGGCGGCCAGCAGGACCCGGGGACAGTCCGGGGTTTCTGCTGTGGCGGGCGACACTGGCCTGGCAGCGGGGGATCGCTGCGGTGTTGCGTCCGCTCGATCTGACGCATGTGCAGTTCGTGCTGCTCGCCTCCACCGGATGGCTCTGCTCTGCGGGCGAGCGGCCGCCAAGCCAGCGGACGCTGGCCGATCAGACCGGTACCGACCCGATGACGACCAGTCAGGTGGTCCGGGCGCTGGAAGCCAAGGGCCTGGTCGAACGGCTGCCCGATCCCAAGGACAGCCGGGCCAAGCTGGTCGGGATCACCGAGTCGGGACGGGCGGTACTGGCGCTGGCGCAGCCGGCGGTGGAGGACGCGGACACCCTGTTCTTCGCGGAGGTGCCGCGGGCGGAGGCGCTGGCGGTGCTGCGGCCGCTGGCGGGGGAGCGCTGGGCGGGGGAGTAGGCCCCGGTTGTCGCGGGCCCGGGGCTGTGTCGATGCGGACGGGTCGAGGTCGATGGGAGTGGGGTCATGTCGATCGAGTTGGATCGGAGTCCAGATCAGAACCCCGGTCGGAACCCTGGTCGGAACCCTGGTCGGAACCCTGGTCGGAACCCCGGGGATGGGTTGATCCGACTGGATGATGAAAATACCGGCGCGCGGGTGCTTCGTACCCCCAGGATGGCGCTCATGTCCACGCCGTCGCGCACTCCCCGCCTCTGGATGATCGACCTGCCAGTGCTGCTGGTCGCCGCGATCTGGGGGTCCAGCTACCTCTCGGTCAAGACCATCGCCACCGGACCGACCGTCGTTCCGCTGCTGGTGCTGCGGTTCCTGGTCGCGCTGCTGCCGATGGCCGTGCTGGTCGCACCGCGGCTGCGCCGGCTGACCTGGCCCGAGGTGCGCGGCGGGGTGGTGCTGGGGCTGATCCTGGGCACGATCTTCCTGGTGGAGACGGTCGGGGTGGTGCACACCTCGGCCACCAATGCCGGTCTGATCATCAGTCTGACGATGGTGTTCACCCCGCTCGCGGAGAGCGCGCTCGCCCGGACCCGTCCGTCCCCGGCCTTTGTCTGCGCCGCCACGCTCTCGGTGGTCGGCGTGGCGCTGCTGACCCAGGGGGCCGGGTTCCAGCGCCCTGGGCTCGGCGACCTGCTGGTGTTCTGCGTGGCGATCATCCGCGCGCTGCATGTGGTGGTGATGCACCGGATGAAGTCGGTGCGGGAGACCGAGTCCGGTGCGCTGACCTTTGTTCAGCTGGCCACCTGCCTGGTGATGTTCCTGCTGATCTCGCCCTTCTCCGGCCCCGCGCCCTGGCGGCTGGCGGCCTCGTTCGACGGCGGCCAGTGGGCGGACCTGCTCTACCTGGGGCTGGTGTGCACGGTCTTCGCGTTCTTCGTGCAGATGTGGGCGGTGCGGCGGACCTCGCCCTCGCGGGTCAGCCTGCTGCTGGGGACCGAGCCGCTGTGGGCCGCGGTGATCGGCGTGGAGGTCGGCGGCGACAAGCTGGGGGCGCTCGGCGCGGTGGGCGCGGTGCTGGTCCTGGTCGGCACGACCTGGGGACGTACGGCGGCGGGGCGCCACGGTGGTGACGGGGCGACGGACGGCGGTGGTGGCGTGGACGCCACGGTCACTCCAACGGCCATCAATGCGGACATATAAGACATAAGGCCGCTTATTGTCGAACAGGGCATCCAGGCAGGAGCCCCATGCGACAAGAGAGGGTGGCCGACTCCTGTGGTGCATTGGCTCACCAACCACATCTTCAAGCCCTATCCAGAGCTGCTGATCTTCCTCACGGTGGCGATCGGCTTCCTCCTCGGGAAATTGCACTGGAAGGCCATCGGCCTCGGCGTTGTCACCGGCTGCCTCGTCGCCGGGCTCTTCACCGGCTGGGCCACCGATGTGGCCGTCAACGGCACGGTCAAGTCGGTCTTCTTCATCATGTTTCTGTTCGCCCTGGGCTACAAGGTCGGCCCGCAGTTCTTCCGCGGACTGAAGAAGGACGGGCTGCCGCAGGCCGCCGTCGCCCTGGTGGTCTGCGTCACCGGCCTGCTGGTCTGCTGGGGCTTCGCCACCATGCTCGGCTACGGCACCGGTCTTGGCGCGGGGCTGCTCGGCGGCGCGCTCACCCAGTCCGCCGTCATCGGCGTCGCCCAGGACGCCATCGGCAACCTGCCGGGACTGACCCACGATCAGATCAGCGCCCAGCAGAACCTGGTCCCGGTCGCCTACGCCGTCACCTACCCGCTGGGCACCATCCTCTGCGCGGTCCTGCTGGCCAACATCGCCCCTCGGCTGCTCAAGAGCGACCTCAAGCGCGACAGCGCGATCCTGGCCAAGGAACTGGACGTCCCCACCGGCAACCCCGACCTCGGCGAGGGCTACTACGAGGTGGTGCTGCGGGCCTTCACCGTCGCGGTGTCCGGCATCGTCGGCCGCACCATCGACGACTTCGAGGACCAGCAGAAGCAGCTGGGCCGGCGGATCTACATCACCCGGGTCCGCCGCGCCGGCAGCATCCTGGACCACGACCAGCAGACCGTGATCGCCGACGGGGACGTCCTGGCGGTCAGCGCGCTGCGCGAGGACCTGGTCACCTTCGACCCGGTCGGTCACATCGGCCCGGAGACCGACGACATCCAACTGCTCGGCTACCAGACCGAGACGCTGCACGTGGTGGTGTCCGAGAAGGAGCAGATCGGACGCACCATCGCCGAGCTGCGGGCCGAGCCGATGATGGTCGGCGTCTTCATCGAGAAGGTGTACCGCTCCGGGAGCGAGTTCCCCTACCGCCTGAACTCGCAGATCGACCGCGGCGACACGCTGGTGCTGACCGGGCCCAAGCGGCTGGTGGACCCGGCCGGACAGGCCATCGGCAAGCCGGTGCCGACCAGCTTCGCCACCGACATGATCTGGGTCGGCCTCGGCATCTTCCTCGGCGGCTGCATCGGTATTCCCGCGCTCACCATCGGCGGCGTCCCGATCAGCCTGTCCACCTCCGGCGGCGCGCTGATCATGGGCCTGGTCTTCGGCTGGATCCGCGGCCGCTACCCGACCTACGGCAATGTCCCGCCCGGCGCGCAGTGGTTCATGGACACCCTCGGGCTCTGCATGTTCGTCGCCATCGTCGGTATCAACGCCGGCCCCGGCTTCAGCAGCGGACTGGCGACGGCGGGCTGGAGCCTGCTGCTGTGGGGAGCGGTCGCGACGGTGATCCCGTTGATCGTCGGACTGCTGTTCGGGCACTTCGTGCTGAAGATCCGCACGCCGATCCTGATGGGCGTGATCGCCGGGTCGCAGACCACGACGGCGGCCATCGGCGCGGTCGGCGAGGCGGCGGAGTCGCAGGTGCCGACGCTCGGCTACACCATCCCGTACGCCGTCGGGAACGTGCTGCTGACGATCTGGGGCGCGATCATCGTCGCCCTGCTGGCCTGACCTTCGGTCAGTTCCTCGCTTTCCGCAGTTCTTCGCTTCCCCTCCTCGTTCGACATCTCGTTCGATATTTCGGTCGACACCCCGTTGGAGATCCCTGTGCCCAAGACCAGTGTGAGCCGCGCGGAGATGCAGCGCCTCTCCCAGCTCAGCCCGTTCGAGCTCAAGGGCGAGTTCATCGCCCTCGCCGAGAAGTACCAGGCCGGACAGCCCGTGCAGAAGGGCCGTGGCACCAAGGCCATGCTCAACGCCGGTCGCGGCAACCCCAACTGGATCGCCACCGGGCCGCGCGAGGCGTACTTCGCGCTCGGCGCGTTCGCCCTCACCGAGAGCCGCCGGGTCTGGACCGCCGACAACCTCGGCGGCATGCCCGAGCTGCACGGCACCGCCGCGCGCTTCGACGCGTACGCCGCCGCGCACCCGGAGCTGCCCGGGATCACCCTGCTCAAGGACTGCCTGGAGCTGGCCACCACCCGCTTCGGCTTCGAGCGCGACGCCTGGCTGCACGAGCTGACCGACGGCATCATCGGCGACAACTACCCGGTGCCGGACCGGATGCTGGTGCACGGCGAGCAGATCGTCCGCGGCTACCTGCAGGAGGAGCTGATGGACGCCCGGCCGCCGGCCGGGGCCGAGCTCGACCTGTTCGCCACCGAGGGCGGCACCGCCGCGATGTGCTACATCTTCGACTCGCTGATGAAGAACGGCGTGCTCAAGAAGGGCGACAAGATCGCCCTGATGGTGCCGGTGTTCACCCCCTACATCGAGATCCCGGAGCTCGACACCTTCGAGTTCGAGGTGGTGAAGGTGGAGGCGTCCAACTTCACCGAGACCGGCGTCCGCGAGTGGCGCTACCCGGAGGAGGAGGTCGCCAAGCTGGCCGACCCCGCGGTCCGACTGGTCTGCATCGTCAACCCCAGCAACCCGCCGTCGCTGGCGCTCTCGGCCCGGGTGACCCAGCAGATCAAGACCATCGTCGAGACCACCAACCCCGGCCTGCTGATCGTCACCGACGACGTCTACGGGACCTTCGTCGACGGCTTCCGCACCATCGCCGCTGAGCTGCCGCGGAACACCCTGCTGGTGTACTCCTACTCCAAGCACTACGGCTGCACCGGGCACCGGCTCGGCGTGATCGGCCTGCACCGGGACAACGTCATCGACGAGCAGATCAAGGCGCTGCCGGACAGCGAGCGGCAGCGGCTGCGCAAGCGCTACGGGACGCTGACGCTGGAGCCCGACAACATCCGCTTCATCGACCGGCTGGTGGCCGACTCGCGGCAGGTCGCGCTGAACCACACCGCCGGGCTGAGCCTGCCGCAGCAGGTGCAGATGATGCTGTTCTCGCTGTTCGCGCTGCTGCCCGAGGGCAAGGAGTACAAGGCCAAGGTGCAGGCCGTGGTCCGGCAGCGGCTCGAACTGCTGATGGAGGGCTCCGGCATGCGCATCGCCGAGGACCCGCAGCGGGCCGGCTACTACATCGAGCTGGACCTGCTGGCCGAGGCCGAGCGAGTCGGCGGCAAGGCCTTCGCGGACTACCTGCTGGCCACGTACGAGCCGGTGGAACCGCTGTTCCGGCTGGCCGAGCAGACCGGCGTGGTACTGCTCAACGGCGGCGGCTTCGACGGACCCGAGTGGTCGGTGCGGGTGTCGCTGGCGAACCTGGACGACCTGGACTACCTGAAGATCGGCCATCACCTGAAGGAGATCTTCGCGGACTACCAGGAGGAGTGGCGGGTGTCGGTCGCGGGGTGACGGGGGCTGGGTTTTGAGGGCGGGGCCTGGCTGGCGGCGGGCCGGCCTGAGGGCGGGTCTGGCTTGACGGTGGGGCTGGCGGTGGGGCTTGGCTGACGGAGGGTCTGGCTTGACGGCGGGGCTGGCGGCGCGGCGGGGTTGGTGGTCAACCCCGCCGCGCCGCCGGACGTGTCCCGCCAACGCCGAGAGGTCGCGCCGGTTCTTGTCCGCGACGTTCACCAGCTCTGCGACTCGGCGGGGACGGGCCGTGCGGCGCGGGGGCTGACCGCCGGCCCGGCCAGCGCGCCCGGCCCTCAGCCCCCGGCCCTCAGCCCGCGCCCTCAGCCCGCGCCCCCTGCCCGCGCCCCCTGCCGGTGCCCCCTGCCGGTGCCCCCTGCCGGTGCCCCCGTCCGGTGCCCCCTGCCCTCAGCCCGCCTCCCCACCTGCCAGCCCCCGAGCCCAGCCTCACCCCCTCACCCCCGTCGACGGCGGTCAGCCGTCGAGGCGGACCGGCATCAGCAGCGAGAAGCTGTTCTGGTCCTCACCCTCGGGGAGGCGCACGGCCAGCGGGGCGATCGGACTGCCCAGCTCCAGGACCAGCTGGTCCCGGGCCGAGGCGGCGAGCGCGTCGAGCAGGAACTCGCGGTTGACGCCGACGCCGGGCTGAGCCTGTGTCTGGGCTTGGGCGACCGTCAGCGAACCGTCGGCGGTGAGCACCAGCAGCGAGACCTCGGTGTCCGCGCCGTCCGTGCCGCCCGCGCCACCCCTGCTGTCCGGGTCGGGAACGGTGGGGCCGCTGACCAGCGACTCGCGCAGCGCGGCCACATCCACGGCGACCCGCCGCCCCGCGGGGAGCCGGGTGAGCCTGCGGTAGTCGGGGAAGTCGTGGTCCAGGCAGACCCCGGCGGCCCGGCTTCCGCCGACCTCCAAGGCGATCGTGTCCCCGTCCAGGGTCAGCGCCGCCTCGCCCGCGGCCGTCAGCAGCGCCCGCATCGCGTCGACCAGGGCGACGGGGACGATGACCTGCTTCGTGGTGTCCGGCGTGGTCTCGACCTTCAGCTGTGCCACGGCCAGCCGGTAGCGGTCGGTGGCGACCAGGCGCAGGGCCTGCTCCGCGCCGTCCACGTCGATGTGGACACCGCCGAGCATGGGCAGCTCCGGGTCGCTGCTGACCGCGAAGCGGACCGTGTCGAGGGCGGCGGCCAGTTCGAGGGCGGGGAAGGCGAGGCGCAGGGTCGGGCTCGGTGCAGTGGTACTGGTGGTGGTCATGGGGTGCTCCCTCAGCGCGAGTAGTGCTCGGACTGCGGAGAGTTCGCGGCGGGCGTCGTCGAGACCGTCCTCGAGGCGCAGCAGATGGGCGTCCAGCAGCTTGCCGACCAGGGCGGTGTCAGGGCCGGACCAGCCGGCCAGTACCAGTCGGATGTCCGCCAGCGGCATACTCACCCGGCGCAGCCTGGCCAGCAGCCGGGCCTCCTGCCGCTGCCCGGGCGCGTACCAGCGGTAGCCGCTGTCCGGATCGACCCACTCCGGGACGAGGATGCCGGCGCCGTCGTAGAACCTCAGGGCGCTGATCGTCAGCCCGCTGTCACGGGCCATCTCGCCGATGCTGTCCATCTTCTCGTTCTCGCTCACCACGTGCTCTCCACGTCCTGGACTCTCGGGCCTCGACCAGGTCGAGGGTCAAGCAGGACGTTATCGCCGCAGCTCAGCGCGTCGGAGTCGCGCGCTCTGGTCGTACGTCGGGGCCCGGTGGGTGGGGCCCGGTGTTGGGGCTCAGCGGGTGGTGCTCAGCGGGCGGTGCTCAGCGTGTAGGCGTCAGCCCGAGCCCGGAACCGATGGCCGGGGCCCGGCGGATGATCACGGATCCGCGCGGTGCGGTCAGCCGTAGCCAGGCCGGGTGCCGGTGCAGGGCCACCGTCTCGGACTGCCGTAGCAGGCCGACCAGGTGGGCGGCATGCAGGGCGCGCAGGGTCAGCCCGCTGGCGTGCACCTGGCGGGACCAGATGGCCTCGGCCAGGCCGTCGGGATCAGTGCTCTCACGCCGGAACTCGGTCACCGCCGCCTGCACCGCCGCGGTCAGCGGGGCGGTGGCCAGGTCGTCCACATGCTCCCAGGAGGTACGCGGCGGCAGCAGCCCGGCCCAGGCCGGACCGGTGATCGCTGCGGGCAGCGGGAGCGTCTCGGCGGCAGCCTCGTCGATCCCGTCCAGCAACTGGCCCGCCGACACGGTCAGATCCAGCTGGCCGACGTCCTCGCGTCCCTCGGGTGTCGACGCGGATGTTGCCGGCCCGGGGCTTGCCAGCGCTGCCGTGCGGATCACCAGCGGGCCGCTCTCACCCAGTGGCAGCCGGGCGAACACCGCCAGCGCGCCGTTCGCCGTCCGCAGTCGGACGGCGGCGGCCTTGTCGTACCGCAGCAGCCTGGCCAGGAACGCGCTGATCTCGGCGGCGTCCCTGGGGTCGGCCAGCTGCAGCGCGGTCATCGTGGTCACGCAGCCACCGTGGCGGTTTCCAGGTAGTCGGCCAGGAAGGCGCGCTCGCCCGCGGTGAGCCGCCGCGGACGGGCCGCCGCCAGGTCGTAGGGAACCACGATCGTCGAGGCCCGGACGTAGACGGTGTCCACGTCCTTGATCTCGTAGGCCACGGTGAAGGAGGCGTGGCCGAGGCGGGTCAGCCAGGTCTCGATGGTGATCGGCTCGGGCCGGTAGACCAGCGGCCGGAGGTAGTCGATCTCATGGCGGGCCACCACGGACCCCTCGGAGAACGCCTTCTCCCCGACCTCGCCGGCGCTGGTGAAGGTGAAGTCGATCCGCGCCTCCTCGAGGTAGCGCAGAAAGACCACGTTGTTGACATGTCCGAACGCGTCCATGTCGGACCAGCGCAGCGGACAAGCGTATATGTGGCGGGACACGGGAGTTCTCCAGAGACAGGGGACCGGGGCGGGCTTGCGGTGGGTCGGGCAGGGAGTGGAGCAGAGGATCCTGCTCGCAAGCCTGCCCCGGCGGTGTTGCGGACAGGTGTCGCGCTGGTCAGCCGCGAGTGAGCTTCTTGTACGTCGCGCGGTGCGGGCGGGCCGCATCGGCGCCGAGACGCTCGATCTTGTTCTTCTCGTAGGACTCGAAGTTGCCCTCGAACCAATACCACTTGGACTCGCCCTCGTAGGCGAGGATGTGCGTGGTGACCCTGTCCAGGAACCACCGGTCGTGGGAGATGACCACGGCGCAGCCGGGGAACTCCAGCAGCGCGTTCTCCAGCGAGCCGAGGGTCTCGACGTCCAGGTCGTTGGTGGGCTCGTCGAGGAGCAGCAGGTTGCCGCCCTCCTTGAGCGTCAGCGCCAGGTTGAGGCGGTTCCGCTCACCGCCGGAGAGGATCCCGGCGGGCTTCTGCTGGTCCGGGCCCTTGAAGCCGAAGGCCGAGACATAGGCGCGGGACGGCATCTCGACCTGTCCGACGTTGATGTAGTCCAGCTCGTCGGATACGACGGCCCACAGCGTCTTCTTGGGGTCGATGTTGGCGCGGCTCTGGTCGACGTAGGACACCTTGACGGTGTCGCCGATGCGGACCGTGCCGGAGTCCGGCTTCTCCTGGTCCAGCAGCATCTTGAACAGGGTGGTCTTACCGGCGCCGTTGGGGCCGATCACGCCGACGATGCCGTTGCGGGGCAGGGTGAAGCTGAGGTCGTCGATCAGCAGCTTGTCGCCGAAGGACTTGGAGAGGTTGGTGACCTCGACCACGATGTTGCCGAGACGCGGGCCCGGCGGGATCTGGATCTCCTCGAAGTCCAGCTTCCGCATCTTGTCGGCCTCGGCCGCCATCTCCTCGTACCGGGCGAGCCGGGCCTTGGACTTGACCTGACGGCCCTTGGCGTTGGAGCGGACCCACTCCAGCTCCTCGCGCAGGCGCTTGGCGCGCTTGGCGTCCTTCTGGCCCTCGACCTTGAGGCGGGTCGCCTTGGTGTCCAGGTAGGTGGAGTAGTTGCCCTCGTAGGCCAGGGCGCGACCGCGGTCGAGCTCCAGGATCCACTGGGCGACGTTGTCCAGGAAGTACCGGTCGTGGGTCACGGCGACCACGGTGCCGGCGTACTTGGCGAGGTGCTGCTCCAGCCAGTTGACGGACTCGGCGTCCAGATGGTTGGTGGGCTCGTCCAGCAGCAGCAGGTCAGGTGCCTCGAGCAGCAGCTTGCAGAGGGCGACACGGCGCTTCTCACCACCGGAGAGGGTGGTCACCGCCCAGTCGCCGGGAGGGCAGCCGAGGGCGTCCATGGCCTGCTCCAGCTGGGCGTCGAGGTCCCAGGCGTTGGAGTGGTCCAGATCCTCCTGGAGATTGCCCATCTCGTCGAGCAGGGCGTCCGAGTACTCGGTCTCCATCAGTACGGCGATCTCGTTGAAGCGGTTGAGCTTCGCCTTGATCTCCCTGACACCGTCCTCGACGTTCTCCAGGACGGTCTTGGTCTCGTCCAGCGGGGGCTCCTGCAGGAGCATGCCGACGGAGTAACCGGGGGAGAGGAAGGCCTCGCCATTGGAGGGCTGCTCAAGTCCGGCCATGATTTTCAGCACGGTGGACTTGCCCGCGCCGTTGGGGCCCACGACGCCGATCTTCGCGCCAGGCAGGAAGCTCAACGTCACGTCGTCAAGGATGACCTTGTCGCCGTGGGCCTTCCGGGTCTTGCGCATGGTGTAGATGTACTCAGCCAAGAGGAACCGTCCGGCGTCGTAGGGGGTTTTGGTTACAGCCTTCCATTGTGCCGCACCGGGGCCCACCGCCCGAATCCCGGTGCGGCAGGGAGCGTCAGCCACTCCGGTCGGAGCCGTCCTCGGCCTTCGCCGGCGCCCCCACCTGGGCCCCGACCAGCACCGGAACCGATGGCGGAGCGGGGGCCTGGGCCAGGGGCGGAGCCTGGGTCGGACCCGCCGCCCGGGCCGGGACCTGGAACTGCACCTGGCCCGGAACCGGCACCTGGCCCGGCTCGACCAGCGGCCCTTCACCGGGCCCCCGACCCCGCTCCCCGCCCCGTTCCCCATCGCGTTCTCCGCCCTGCTCCCCGCCCCGTTCTCCGCCCCGCTCGGGGTCAAGATCCCCGCCCCGCCCCTCTCCCGCTCGCGCTCCCTTTCGCGGTCTCCCGGGCTGCCGGCCGGGCGGTCCGGCCCCGTCCCGTCGTCGACGGCTCGGGACGAAGCCCTGGCCACCAGCTCGGGACGCCCCCGTACCGACCGCCGGAAGGCGGAGGTACCCCGGGAAAGGTCGTGCCCGATCGCCGTCGCCTCGATCTCTGCCGCGACGCCCCGCGGGTTCCCCTCCCCGTTGTCCCACTCCCTGACCCGCATCCGCCCGGTCAGCAGCAGCGGATCACCCCGGCCGACCGAGCTGAGGACGTTCTCCGCCAGCCAGCGCCAGCACCGAACGCGAGAACCTAAATCGCTGGCGCACGGCGGAGGCCGCCGGGGCTCGAATCCCCAGCGGCCTCCTGACCAGGGAAGGGCCCTGATCACATGGACATCATCCCCCCGGATCCGCCGCGCGATGACGGCTTGGTGATCCGCGAGCTGGAGGCCGCCGCCGCGCGGCTGACCGACGAGACCGACCTTCTGAACGCTGCCGCCCGGAAGCTGCGCGAGCTGATCGAAGCGGAGGCCGCGCGATGACCGCGCCGACGCCCGGCCCGACCGACTGGCGCGCGGAGCTGCACGCGCTGGCGTCCAAGCTCGCGCGTCCGTCCGCGTCCGTCCGTACGCCTGTCCGTCCGTACCCGTCCGCGCAGATCAGCGGGGGCGCACACGCGACTCCGGCACTACGGACGGACGGACAGACGGCCCACCATGCGGCCACGCTCGCCTCCGCTGCACCCATGGTCGTCCTGGCCGTGGTGGGCGTCGGCTGCGCCTGTGTCCTGGCCAAGTCGCCGGCCGCCCGTGCCGCAGCCGCGAAGGGCCTGCGGCTGGGAGCGGCCCGGCTGCGCCGCACGGCCGGGATGCTGCGGCTGTGGGCTGCCTTCCGGTTCCATCCCCGGTACCGGCTGCTGGCCATCCGCCTGGAGTCGTCCCGGTGGGACGCGATGGCCCGCAACGCCGCGCTCTCGAAGGACGCCACCACGCGGTCGGACGGCGGGTACCTGCGCCGCCGCCAGGTGCGGCGCGTGGCCGGCGGAGCGCGGATCGCCCTTCGCGTCCCGGCCGGGTCCAGCCCGGCGGCCGTCCGCAAGCAGCTGCCGACGATCCAGGCGCACCTGGGACAGCCGACCGGCACCAAGATCCGGCTCCAGCCCGGCGGCCGGGACGACCGGTTGTACCTGCACGTCCGGTTCAACGCGGTGGCCAGGATGCTGCCGTGGACCGCCCCGCGCGGCCCGGTCCGCCTGGCCGACCCGATGCGGCTGTCCCAGACCGTGTACGGCGATGAGATCACCCTGGACGTGCGCCAGCGCATCGGCGTCTTCGGCACGTCGGGCTCCGGAAAGAGCTGCGTGCAGCGCCTGATCGGAGCGCACGTCATCGCGGCCGTGGACGCTGACCTGGACGTCTGGGACCTCAAGCAGGGCCTTGAAAGCCAGCACTACGCGGGCAAGGCCCACCGGGTCACCACCGTGCCCGACGCGGTGGCGCGGGTGGACTGGCTGCTGGAGACGGAGTTCCCCCGGCGCGCGGACCGGATGCGTGATCAGGGGACGTCCACCTGGCGCGAGACGGCGCAGGATCCCGCCCTGGTGCTCTTGGTGGACGAGGGCAACGTCCTGGTGCGCGGCTTCACGGCCGCGCAGTGGGACCGCTTCCTGACCGTGGCGGAACAGGGCCGGGCGCTGGGTGTCTACCTGGTGTGGAGCACCCAGTTCCCCAAGGCGTCCAACCTGCCGACCGCGCTGCGCTCCCAGTTGAACGTCCGCATCTGCCTCCAGCTCATCAGTTCGGAGGAGGCAGCGGTGGTGTTCAAGGAGGACGTGGGCAACGGCTGGGCACCGCACACCCTGGCCGGTGACGGCGCGCTCCTGATCAAGTCGGCCAGGCACACCAGCCCGGAGGAGTCGCAGGCGTACTGGCTGCCGGAGGACGTGTTCCGCACGGTCGTTCCCGGTCGGTCGGTGGCTGTCCCTGCCGCCGCCACGGTGCCGCTGTCCAAGGCAGCGGATGTCCCGCCGATGCCCACCTACGCGCCGGCCGTCCCGGCCCCGCAGACGCCTGTCCGGCGCACCCTGGCGGACCGGGTGCTGGACGCCCTGGAGACGTTCGGCACCCCGCTGGGTGTCACCGAGCTGGCACACGCCCTGGACGCTCCGAAGTCGTCCACCGGCCAGGCCTGCAAGCGCCTTGTGGCCGACGGCCTGGTCCTCCAGGAGGCAGGCAAATACACCGCCCTGACCAGCATCAACGCCACAGAGGAGAACTGACCATGAAGACCTACACCCCGAAGCCGGTCCGGCTCCCCGACACCACCGCGTTCACCGACGAGGGCAACCCCTACTCGGTCGAGCAGTGGCAGCGCTTCGAGCCGCGCCCGGTCCCGCCGACCGACTGGCGGGCCGTGGGCCTGCGCGCGGTCGTCGCCCTGGTGCTGCTGCTGACGTCCGCCTCCGTGATCTGGTCCACGCACACCATCGGCCTGGTGCTGCACGGCGGCTTCGGCTACGGCGCGGCCGTGGTGTTCGACCTGTCGTGGGCCACGTGCCTGCTGGTCGAACCGCTGGTCCTGCACGATGACGAGAACCTCGCGCTGGTGCGCCGGGTGGGCTGGGCACTGCTGGCGGCCACGATGGGCGTGCTGTTCTGGCGTGGCGCGCAGACGGGTGACTGGGCTCTCGCCGTGGGCGGGGCGCTGGTGTCCGCCGTCGCGAAGGTGCTGTGGGTCGTGGTTATGAGGTGCTTCGAGCCGAAGCTGTCCGAGCAGGACAGGGTGGACGTCGCAGCCGACCTGTCCAAGGCCGCGCGGGCGAAGCGGAAGGCCGACCTGGACGCGCAGACGGCCAGGGCGCAGGCCTACGCGGACGCCCGTCGGGCATCGGTCCTTCCGGACACGCCGGTCGTCACGGCGGAACAGGTTCCGGCCTTGGTTCCGAACCAGGTTCCGCCGGCCATCGACTGGAGCGACGTCGAAACGGCTCCCGCGCAGGTCGGCCCGGGTTCGGAACCTGTTCCGGCCCTGGTTCCGGTGGCGCAGCACTTCGGCACCGACGTCACCGGCCGCACGGAACTGCTCCGGAACCTGATCGGCACCGGCACCACCGAGGTTCCGGAACTCCGCAGCCTGGTGCAGGACGCCGGGTTCGCCGCTCCCAGCTCCGAGTACATCCGCCGCCTGATCCGCACCACCACCACGAAGGAGATCTGAAAATGACCATCGCCGGAGTCGGTTTGATCCTGCTGGGCGTCGCCGCCCTGACCGGGCGCAAGCACCTCGTCCCCGTCGGCCTCGCCATCGCCGGGATGGCGCTGGTGGTCGGCTGGGGCACCGCCCTGGCGGCCGTCCTGGCCGCGTTCGGAGCCTGACCCGCAGCACGAAGCCCCCTGCCTAGGTGAATGAGGCAGGGGGCTTCGTGCTGCCACGGTACGGCGCTCAGCCGTCCCTCTCCCAGGTAAGCGCGATTGACTGGAGCAGGTCCTCCGACGACATGGCAGTCACTCCCGCATCGTTGATCTGCGCGAGGGCCACGAACGCGACGCAGAACGCCACGACCATCTGTCCCAGCGGGGCCCGCATGGCGTCCGCCAGCGCGTCAGCCACGTCCTGAACGGTGTGCGGCTCCGGAACGGAGATGTCGGCCTCGAACAGGTCGTGCAGTAGGCCCTCCAAGACCGCGTCGTCCACGGGGATGTCGGAGGCGGCCATGGTGAGCGCACCGACGACCCGGCGCGAGATGTGGCGGTCCATGGCACAAGCGTGAACCCCCGCAGGTCATCGCGCCTGCGGGGGCTTCCTGCTGTCCGGGGTCAGGCTGTCGCGCGGGCCGCCTCCGCCTGCCCGTGGCCGGAGACGCTGTGCCGCCGCTGGAGGACTCGCACGTCGGTCAGCCGGGAGCGGTCCCCGGTCAGCACGGCGGCCCGTGCCTGCTCCCGCAGCCGGGCGCACTCCCCGCACGGCCCCGGCCGCTCCTCCGCCGTCACCGGTCCGCCTCCGTCGCCGGGAGGGCGGGGAGCAGGGCCCGGAGGCCGTCGCAGGGCGGGCACCGCCGCGTCGTCGCCCTGACCATCGCATCCGTCCGGCCGCAGCCGCTGCATCTCTGCGCTGTTGACGTGTACCACCACACTTTGACCTCCCGCGTTGCCAGTCCTGACGTCAATCGTTCTGGTCAGCGGCAGATGAATCCGGACCGACGGGCGGACAGCTGGACCGTGAGGGCGCTACCGTCGGAGAACGCCCAAACGTCCCGGGGGAACACCTTGAACACGGCCTTACGTTCCGCTATGAGTGATCGTCACCTCACCCCCCGCCAGGTGGCCACCCGCGTGGGTGTGGCTCCGAAAACGGTGGAAAGGTGGATCACGGATGAGGCCCTGTTGCCGCACCCTAGGAACCGGGCCGACGTAAGCGAGCTGCTGGGAGTGGACGAACAGATGCTCTGGCCGAACGTCGTGCGATCAGCGGTCAAGACGGGCGCGGACCGGGAGATCCAGGCCGTCTACCCGTACCGGTCGGCCTGCCCGGCTACGGTCTGGGGCCAGCTGGTCGCCGATGCGGGGGCCGACCTCCTGTTCGCCGGATACACCAACTACTTCGTCTGGCTGGAGCAGCCCAACTTCCTGGCCACGCTGCGGCGGAAGGCGGAGGCCGGGTGCCGTGTCCGCTTCCTGCTGGGGGATCCCGACAGCGAGACGACCCACCAGCGCGAGGCGATCGAGGACACGGCCCTGAGCGTGTCTACCCGTATCCGGATCACCCTGGAGAACCTGGCCAAGCTGCGGGACCTGGGTGCCGTAGAGGCCCGCTACAGCGCTCCGGAGGATGGTCCGAACCACGTCAGCCTGTCGGTCTTCCGGTTCGACTCCCAGGCCCTGGTGACGCCCCACCTTGCCCGTCTGGTCGGCCATGACAGCCCGATGATGCACCTGCGCAGGCGTGACGCCGATGGCATGTTCGACCGCTTCGCCGCCCACGCTGAAGAACTTTGGGAGCGCGGCCGGCCGGTCGTCCCCGAGTAGTCCCGCAGGACGTCCAGCAGCGCGACGCCCCGGCCGGGTACCACGTAGGCCGGGGCGTCGCGCTGCTCAGGCGATGCTGGCCAGGGCGTCGTCCAGGGCCTGGGCCAGCTCGCGCTGACTCTGGATCACGCCCGTGAGCGTGAGCGTCAGATTCACCGTGCGCGGAGCGGGTGCGGCGGGACCGGCTGCGCGGGCGGCGGCCCCAGCCGGTCGCCCGGATCGCGTACGGGACCGTGGCGGAGCGGCGGACAGCCACCGGTCCACGCCGTTGGCGGCGGGCATCCCGGCCGTGATCTCCGCCGGGGCCGCTGTGGACGGGGCGGAGGTGACCAGCCGCAGCCCGGGAGCGGCTGCGGCTGCCCGGTTGCTGCTGCTCCCGGCGGCGGAGGCTGCCGCCAGCAGGGTGCGGGCGCTGGCCTGCCGCCGGGCTGCCGCCGCCGCGACCGACAGCCGGACCAGCACCTGTAGGCGCGCCAGGGCCAGCGCCGGGAGCGTGAAGGCTGGGAACGCCAACGCCGTTGCTGCGAACGGATGCCGGCCGGGTTCGGCAGGGGAGCCGGTGCCCGGGAGCAGCCGGAGAGCTGGGGACGACCCGCTGTCGGCATAGCCGGACGGCTGCTCCCGGATCGGCTCACCGCCCGGTCCCACGCCTCCACCCCGGGCGTATGTGTAGCCGGTGGTCGAGGTGTAGGTGTGGCCGGTCACGGTGCCCTGGGCAGGCCCGTTGCCGAAGCGGACGACGACCGTCACCGGCTTCATGGACCCGATCCCGTTCAGGGCCCGGTTCACGTCGTCGCGGAACTTGTCGATCTCCGCCAGCGCCCGCTTCAGCCCGGAGCCCACGAACGGGATCCAGCCCAGCGCGTCCACGGCGGCCTTGACCAGCACAATCAGTGTGGCCAGGAAGCCGTCCAGCAAGGTGCGGAAGAACGGGCGCAGGACGCCGGTCCAGAGGAATCCGGCCGCCTTGCCGATGGCGATCAGGGCGGCGGAGATCCACCCCCAGGTGGTCGTCCCCGTGGTCCGCAGCAGCAGCCACTGCGAGGCCCAGAGGTCCCGGAACCACGTCGTCTTGGTGGCGATCAGGACGACGCCCGCGATCAGCAGGCCGATGGCCAGCACGATCCAGGTGATCGGCGAGAGCAGCAGGGCGGCAGTCATGGCCCAGATGGCAGCGATGGCCGGTCCCAGGGCGACCGTCCAGAGGAACGTGGCGGCGGTCATCAGGCCGACACCCACGGCGGACGCGGCCATGACCACGTTCCGCGCGACCAGGGCGGCGGTACTGGCGATCAGGGGGCCCAGGCCCAGGGCAGCGGTCCACAGCCAGGTGGCAGCGGTCACGATCCCGGTCACGACAGCGGAGGCTGCCAGGACCACGTTCCGGGCGATCATGGACGCGGTGCTGGTGACCAGGGACACCAGGCTGGTCACCAGGGACGTGTTCCACAACCAGGTGGCCGCCGTCACGATCGCGGTCCACGCGGCCTGGAGCTTGTACTGGATACCCACCAGCGCCATCTGCACCCGGAGAAGCGCCATCTGCACCCGGCTGGCACCGGTCGCGGTGGAGAACAGCCAGGTGGCCGTCCCGGCTATCCCGGTCACGACCGCGTACCCCTGCATCGCCAGTTTCAGCGCCACGATCGCGTTGATCACCTGGTTCAGCACCGGTACCGGCAGGGCGTTGACCATCTTGGCGAACGTCTCAGCGACTTTCAGCCCGATCCCGGACAGCGGTCCGATCCCCCCGGCCACGTGTCCGGCGGCGGCGGCGATCTGCTCCAGAGCGTGGCCGACGATCGGTGCGTCCTTTTTGGCGCTGGCGAAGAACGACTGCACCCCCGAGTTGCTGCCGGCGGTCGCTCCCCAGTCGGAGAACCTGGCCGTGAGCTGGACCAGCCCCCCGGTGACCTTGGAAGCCATCGGGGTGAAGGAGTCCAGTAGCCCCACGAATCCGGTAGCCACGTTCTTGATGATCGTCAGGAAGTCCCCCAGGGACCCGCTGGAGATCGCGGCGATATCCCTGCCGAAATGGTCGAACACCTGCCCGGCGGTGCCCGCCCCCAGGTTGCTAAGGAAGGACATGAGGACCCCGGACGTGCTCTGGACGATCGGGGTCAGCTTGGGGAGCAGCGCCTGGATCTTCTGAATGCCCAGGGTGAAGATCGGCATGGTGCTCCCGGCCAGGGACGCCGACCAGTTCTTGCTGGCGTCCTGGAGCCCGGTCAGCGCATCGGCCACCTGCTTGCTCGCCGGGGGCAGTCCGCCCAACGATTCGTTGTAGGTGTCCTGGGCCGTCTTGGCGGCGGCGGTGGCCGTCTTGGCCTTGGCCAGGGCGTCGGTGTACTGCTTCCCGCCGCCGGCCGCCAGGGCGTTGGCGTTCAGCGTGGCCTGGGCCGCGTCCCTGCGGGCCTGGGCCGTTCCCTTGGACCCGGCCGCCGCCAGGGCCTGGACGCGCTGCTGGGCCTGCGCAGCAGCAGTGAGGGCGCGTTCGTAGGCCACGCCCTGACCGGTCGCCAGGCCATGGGCCTGGGCTGCCGCCGCGTCCGCCTTCTGCTGGGCCGCCGTGGCGGCAGTCCTCAGCGCCACGGCGGCCTGGACGGCCTTCAGCTGGGGCAGCACGGCCGCGCCGAACGCCCCGGCCGCGACTCCCGCGCCGATGAAGGACGTAGCGATGGCGCCCACTCCGACGGCCACCACGTTGGCGGCCGGGAGCAGCGCCGTGGTCAGCGCGGTGGACCCGATGGCGCTGAGTCCCCGGATCGCTTTCTCGCCCGGCGCGGTGTCGGCGGAGACCCGCACGAACGCCGCGCCGATCAGGCTGCCCAGCGCCATCAGCCCAGCACCCCGGCGTCCCGCAGATGGCCGGTGATCAGCTCCGCCTCCTCCGGCGGGATGACCTTGAGCCGGTTCCCCAGCGGCCTGGGGTCACCGGGCATGACCCAGCGGCGGATAGCTTTCATCGCCTCCAGGTAGCTCCGGGCCTGATTTTCCATGGAAAAGAGGTCACTCAGGCTGGCGTCCATGACGCCGGGCTTGCGGACGGCGATCGTCTCCCCGGTCTGCTCCCGGACGAACGCGACGACCTGGGCCACAGCGGCATCGTGATCGGCCGTCAGCCCGGCCAGTGCCTCCCGGGCCTGCTCCAGCAGCTCCTGGTGGTCCATCAGGCGGCCTCCGTCCTGGGAATCGCGTAGCCGCTGTAGCCACCGAGGTCCACCAGGAGGCCCCGTGTCACCAGCGCCTGGAGCACGACCAGAGCCCGGCCGGGGGCCAGGCCGGTCCGTGCAGCGACGACGCCGGCCGTGAGCCCGTGGCCGGACGCGGACACCACGGCCAGGACCTTGGCGGAGTCGGTGAGCGGCAGGGGGAGAGCGGGACGGACACGGACCCGGCGGCGGACAACTCCGGCAGGCGGCACCGGCTTCGGCGCGTTCACCGGGCACCGGCCCGCACGTACAGGCCGTCGCCGTCGCGGCGGCGGAGCACGCCCATCCTGACCAGGCTGTCCAGTGTGTTCTTGGCGGAGCCCGGCGGCAGGTGGAGAGCTGCCCGGACCGTCTTGGGACTGATGGCCCCGGCGCGGTCCACAGCGGCCAGGACACGGCTCGCCAGGGAGTTGTCCGGGGCCGCCCGGCCCGCCTTCACCTGCGCCACGGCCGGCCTGGCGGGGCTGCGCATCCGCGAGGGGCCGATGGCGGCAGCCACGATGGCGTCCGTCCGCGCCCTGCGCGCCCGCTCCTCCTGCTGCGCCAGGGCGGCCAGGCGCGCCCTGTGCTGCGCACGCTCGTCCACCAGGACCGCCGCGTCCTTGGCACAGGGCGGACTGCCGAGCAGGACCCGGGTCGCCTGGTCGTTCCGGGGCGGCAGGTCTCCGCTGACGTGGGCGTTCATGCGTGCGATGCACCAGCGGCAGACGCCGGCAGAGACGGGCACGGCGGCGGCCAGGAGGACGGACCGGCCCCAGATTTCGGAGGCCTCACGGGGCAGGCCGGACAGGGCCATGGGCACGTCCTGCCCCCGGCGGCCGGCTGCTTGGGCACCGGCCGGCTCCGTCCTCCCGTCGGACAGCGTGACGGTGTGGAAGGCCGGAGGCCGGAGGCGGTCCCGGATGTACCCGGCGAACGAGGTGACGCCCTGCGGCACCTGGGCCGCCGCGTCCCGGCTGCGGGCCAGCTGGACTGTTCGGACACTGGCGGCGGCCACCTGGATCGGCCCGGGGCCGTCCACGCGGGCCAGCTCGCCCCCAACGTCGCTTGGGAAGCTCATGATCGGCTAAGGTCTGGATCTTGTGCCACGTGATCACATAGCTGGTGAGAGCTACCCGGAGCGGCTGCGGATGGGGCTGCTGTCGCGCACCTTTACGCCCGAGTTGGTCGACTTCGTCGTCGATGAGGCCGGGGCGCGGGAGGAGCGGACCAAGTCCCTGCCCTCGTCGCTGATGGTCAACTTCGTTCTGACGATGTGGCTGTTCACCGGCTACGGCTACGGGCTGGTGCTGCGCGAGCTGGTGGAGAACTGGCCGCGCCGTGCGGGCGAGACCTGGCGGCCGGCGACCACGGGAGCCCTGACCGAGGCGCGGGCGCGGGTGGGGCCCGGTCCGCTGCGGCTGCTGTTCGACCGGGTCGCCGGCGCCAGGGGGACGCCCGCCACACCGGGGGCGTTCTGGCGCGGACTGCGCCTGGCCTCCATGGACGGAACCCTGGTCGACGTCCCCGACAGCGAGAAGAACACCGCCGCGTACACGCGCTCCTCGAACGCCGCCGGCCCGGGGCCGTATCCGCAGGTACGACTGCTGGCCCTGGTGGAGTGCGGCACCAAGGCGATGATCGGGGCCGTCTTCGACTCCTTCGCGGTCGGCGAGCGGACCCTGGCGCTGCGGCTGCTGCCCCTGCTGGGGCCAGAGATGCTGCTGCTGGCAGACCGGGGCTTCCCCGCCTACGGCCTGTGCACCGACACCGCGGCCACCGGGGCCCAACTCCTGTGGCGCGTCTCGCAGTCGTTCGCCCTGCCGCTGGTCCAGGTGCTGCCCGACGGCACCTACCTGAGCGAACTGCGCGGGCGACGCAAGGGCGAGCGGATGCCGGTGCGGGTCATCGAGTACACCGTGACCACGACCACCTGGGGCCCCGACGGGACCACGGAGGAGACCTCGGAGCTGTTTTGCCTGATCACAACCCTGCTCGACCCCGTCACCGCGCCCGCACAGGAGCTGGCCGAGCTCTACACGTCCCGCTGGACCAGCGAGACGATCTTCAAGCACATCAAGATCGAACAGCGCGGCGGGCGCACCGCCACCCTGCGCTCGAACAGCCCCGCCATGGTCGAGCAGGAACTGTGGGCGATGCTCTGCGTCTACCAGGCAGTCCACGAGCTGGCCCTCGACTCCGCCGAGCAGGCCCACGTTCCCGCCGCGGAGATCAGCTTCAAGAACACCCTCGCCGCCGTCCGACGCACCGTCGGGACGGCTTTTCCCCCCTCGCCAGCTGGCCGCCAAGGCCCGTGACGTCCGCGCCGACCTCATCCGCCAGGCCGTCACACCCCGACCCGGACGCGCCGCACCCCGTGCCGCCAAGCGCAGCGGCACCGGATACCGCACCCTGAAACCCGACGAGCCCGCCACCACCCGCGTCACACACACCGTCAAGCTGCAGCTCTTCCCCCAGGCACACCGACCCGGCAACCCGGCAACCGTCGTCACCCTCTGCACCCACAACAACCTTGACGAACAATCACGAACACTCGAACACTTCACCGCCGCGGCCTAGCCAAGCGACGTTGAGCTCGCCCCTGCGTATCGCGTCGTAAATTGCCTGGGTCGTCATGCCCAGCGAAGTGGCCGCTTCCGCGACCGAAAGAGATTCCATAAACTCAGAGTAGGCTCTTTGAAAGCATTGTCCAGAAATGCGGAGCCGATATCCTGGAGGCATCTGATTTAACTAAATCACCAGGTCAGAGGCAGTGCGCCTAGAGTGGTTTAATTAAATCGGCCACACGAAATCTTCACACTCCGGCGGCCGGGATTGATGGACAGCCGAGGAATGTAGGACCTACATTTATGGCGTGACCCCGGATGGGTCGCAAAAGGCAGCGGGGACGGCTCCCCGCAGATGCCGACGCACAAGATCTACTCTCGCCGGTTCCATCACGGTGAGCGGGGCAGTCCGGGGAGAGCCCGGGGGCGAGGCGTCGCCCACCCCGTCAGGCCACGTGAGAAGCCGGACCCCGCAAGGTCTCCCGGCAGCCGAGGAACCCACAGTGGGGATCTTCGACATGGCACGCACCTACACCCTGTCTGCGGCCGGGCGCGAGTCTTTGGCCGCCAATGCGGCCAAGGGCACCGCTGCCGCGCAGTCGGTGGACTCCCTGATCAACAGGCTGGTGGCCAAGGCCCCGCCCCTGACGGATGAGCAGCGGGCCAAGCTGGCCAGGCTGCTCCGGCCGGCCGGGGGTGCGTCAGAGTGACCGACACAAGCGAAAGGGCCCCCCGGCCTGGACACCTGGGGACCCCTCAGAACTGGTTCGCCACCTGCAACGGTACCGGGTCCGGCGGAGGTACGCGATGACGACTACTGACCCGTTCGACGGCAGGTCCCGAGGATTCGTTCCCATCGGAGAGGCATCCCCGGAGGAGCGCGCCGCCCGGGATGAGCAGTACGCGCGGGACGCCCGGCACCGCACCCCCGGCACGGAGTTCCCGGACCTGGCCTGCGGTGAGTGCGGCTACGCCGGCTACTGGCACCGCCTCCCTGAGCCCGATGACGACCTGCTCAACTGCGCGGTCTGCGGGTGCCATGCACGGGACCCGATCAACGCCCTGGTCACCGCCGACGCGATGGACGACTTCATGGGCGAGATCAGCGCCCACCTCGGGGGTGCGCGATGACGATCACCTCAGAACAGAACGGCCACCTGACCGTTGAGCAGGCCCTGACCGCCGCCGGGTGCACCACGGACGGCAGCGGCCGGTGGGAGTGCCCCAAGCACGGCGGCCACGCCCTGGCGGTCACCCGGAAGGAAGACCGCACGCTGATCCACTGCCACGCCGGGTGCAGCACCCGCGACGTGGCCGACGCCCTGCGGCTGCCCATGAGCGCGCTGTTCGACGGTCCGGCGGGCCAGGGGGAGCCGACCCCTGGACCGGTGCCCGACTGGGTGTCCTCGTTCCCGGAGGAGTTCAACGCCGACTACACGGATGAGCACGGGGAGCTGCTGTTCACCGTCGTCCGTACCGTCGGCGCGGACGGGCGAAAGAAGATCCGCCAGAAGGCCCCTGACGGGTCCTGGTCCGTCGCCGGCATCCGCCGCGTCCCCTGGCACCTGCCCGACGTCAGGAAGGAGTGCGCGGCCGGTGGAGAGGTGCACATCGCCGAAGGGGAGAAGTGCGCAGGCGCGCTGATCTTCGCCGGAGTGACCGCGACCACCAACAGCGGCGGCGCGGGCAAGTGGGACCCCGGGTTCGCGGAGGACCTCCGGGGCGCGTCGATGGTCACCGTCTGGGCCGACGCCGGGGAGCCCGGCCGGGAGCATGCGGAGGACGTGGCCGCGTCGCTGAAGGCACTGGGCATCCCGCACAGGATCGTCAAAGCCCGCGACGGACTGGACGACGTATACGACCACCTGGCCGCTGGCTGGTCCGTGGACGCCGGGGTACCGGTTGCCCTGGCCGTGGATCCCGTGGACGCGCTGCTGGCCGAACTCCTGGACTCCGAAGGGCTGGACGACCTGCCGGACCCGGAGCCGCTGATCCAGGGCGTGCTGACGTTGAACACCCTGGACCGGATCAACGGGGAGCCGGCGTCCGGCAAGTCGCTGGTGGCCCTGGACATGGCCGGGTGCATCGGCACCGGGACGCCGTGGCACGGGCAGCCGGTCACCAAGGGGCCGGTGGTCTACATCGTCGCGGAGGGCGCGGAGGGCTTCAAGCTGCGGAAGCAGGCATGGGAGCAGCACCACGGCAAGCGCATGACGGGCGTCAGGTTCCTGCCCCGGCCGCTCCAGGTCATGGGCCAGGAGTGGGCCGCGTACACGGAGGTGTGCAAGCGACTGGGGGCCGTGTTCGTCGTGCTGGACACCCAGCGCCGGGTCACCGTGGGCGTCACGGAGAACGACAACACGGAGCTGGGGGCGGTCATTGAGCGCCTGGACGACCTGCGCCGGGCCACCGGGGCGTGCGTGATGCTGGTCCACCACACCCCGAAGGGCGGGGAGGGTGGCAGCGGCGGCGGCGCGGTCATGGGGGCTCTGAACACGGAGTTCATGATGACCAAGAAGAAGAACGGGACCACCCGCTACGTCCTGGAGAACACCAAGGAGAAGGACGGCCCGGAGGGCACCTCCAAGACGTTCGTCCTGGAGGTCGTCACACTCTCCGCCAACGGGGATAGCCGGGACCCGTTCTGCCCGCCGCCCCATACGTCCGTCGTGCTGGTCCAGGAGGACGCGGACACCGCGCAGGAGACGCAGGACCTCCTCCCGGACCTGGAGCTGGGCAGCCAGCGCAAACTGGTGGAGATCTTCCACCGGCTGTGGGCGGACGGCAACGGTGCCACCAAGGCGGAGGCCAAGAGCGTCGCCATCACCGGAGTGACCCAGGACGGCAAGCGCGTGCCCGCGCCCATGAGCAAGTCCACGTTCTACGAAGCATGGTCCGCGCTGGAGGCCGAAAAGCTGCTCCTGCGGATCGTGGACGCGGACGGCAGGCCCACCCAGAAGTTCAAGGTGCGCAGCCCGGAGGACGCACAGCCCGGCGGCACCGGGGGCGTTCGGGTGGGTCCGCCGACTTCCCTTCTGTCGTTCGAGTCCGGCAGTCCGACCCCCTAAGGGAGGGGGGTCGTCGGACTTTTGCTGATCATTTCCATCGGACTCCCATCGGACACCCTCTGACCAGCAAAAGTCCGACGGAGTCCGATGGGAGTAGGTGTCCGATGGACACCCGATCGGACACCCCCCATCGGACACCCCATCGGACACCTGTGGATCTTCAATCCAGGAAGGAACTGATCATGATCCCCACCTCCGAACGACCGCAACACCAGTGCGTTAGGGCGTTGACCTGCGGTGCAACCGTGGCCTGCGTGGCTGTCAGCGTCGTGGGCGGGCAGTGAGTCCGTTCTCCAGCATTCCGATCTTGGCGCTGAAGGTGTAGGTGGGTGCGCTCTGGGGGTGCTTGCCCGCGTTCGGGGCGTATTTGCTGGTGGTGTTCTTCTTGCTGCGGGCCTTGACGCGCTGTCGGCGGTGCGCGGGCCACAGGTCGGCGAGGATCGCTGCGCCGATCCTTCCCACCAGGTCGGCCTTGTCCTGGATCGTGGTGCCGGCGGCGGTCAGGACGGTGTCTGCGGCGGCCTGCAGCAGCACGGTGAAGCTGAGGCGGTCCATATCCAGGGCGGGCTGGTCGGTGATCGCGTCGGCAGCGGCGCGAATCAGCACCTGGTAGGCGGTCAGCAGTGCCCAGACCTCCTGGTCGAGGCCGTCGATGCTGCGCGAGCGTAGGACGCGGCCGTCCAGGATGCTGGCCTTGATCGAAAAATAGGCGGTCTCCGCCTGCCATCGCTCGTGGTAGAGGTGCAGGAGTTCGCTTGCGGGGTGGGTGGTGTGGTCGAGGAGGCTGGTGAGCAGGCGCCACTGCTCGGTGCGTACGGTGCCGTCGGACAGAGTCACGGTGACCTCGGCCTCGATCACGCGCACCGGCAGGGGCGAGTAGCCCAGGCCGGCCCGGTAGGGGGCGCGCAGGCGGGCCAGGTAGGAGCCGTCTGCGAGGTGTTGAAGGGCGGTGGGGCAGCGGCTGGCGCCCGAGCGCACCAGGAAGTGGGCGCCGGTCGCGGCGGTGTCGGCCAGGAAGTGCACGGCGTCGAAGCCCGCGTCGGCCAGCAGCAGCATCGACGCGTCTAGCACGTGCAACAGGCGTGTGGCGTAGGGTAGTTCACCGGTTGCCTCGGGGCCGAAGGCCGCGCCCAGCAGAGCCCGGGTGCCGCACTCGACGATCACCAGCAGGCGTAGCAGCGGGTAGCCGAACTCCCTCTTCTCGCCGACCCGTTTGGGATAGAGCCAGGTGACCTGCGCGTCTTCGGGCACGTGCAGACTGGTGCCGTCGACGGCCACTGTGCGCAGCCCCCGGTAGAAGGAGCCGGGGCGGTGGCGCTCGCCGACAGGACCCGCCAGCGTCTCGAACAGCACCTTGAGGGGGCGGGCACCCAGGCGGCGCCTCGCCCGGGCGAGCGAGGAGACGGCTGGCCGGACGATCACGGCCGCGGGCAGGTGCGCGGTCAGCTTTCCCCACACCGCCCGGTACGAGGCGTGCTCGAACAGCGCGAGAGCCAGGACGAAGTACACCATCACGCGGGCGGGCAGCAGCCGCAGCCGCTTCTCCCGCGCCCCGGTCTCCTCCAGCACGGCGTCCACCAGGGCAAAATCCACGATCTGGGTCAACTCGCCCAAGTGGCCCGGCGCGTAGACCCCCGGGATCACCTGCATGGCGGGCGTGGTGGCAGACTGATCGCGCAACGGGACTCCCGATGATCATCCGAGCTTGGCAGCAAGATGATCTATCAGGAGTCCCGTTCGACGTTCACGCCGGGGTTGCGCCGCAGGTCACAGGCTTAACGCACTGGTGTTGCGAACGACCGCCCGTCTGCCTTGGCGGCGGCCTGTGTCGCGCCCGGTCCACGAACCGTCGAGCACATCATTTTGCGTGCCCTGTCGCCGTCGCGGCGGAGATCCCTCCGCTGACCTTCCGCACCTGGCTGGCCGGGTCGGACCGCTGGAGGCACCACGCCTGGGCCAACGACAGGCGGGTGATCTACCACGGCACCCCGGAGCGGCTGTGCATGTACCTGTCCCGGCTGCACGCCCGGGGCTACGGATCGTACGAATCCAACTTGCGCGAGGCATGGAGCGCCTACGCGGAGCCGCTGGGACTGCCTGTTCCGGCGTCCTGCGGAACACCCGGAACACAGGAGGCGGCACGACGATGACCAGGCCACCGCAGTTGAACCCAAACCCCGTGAAGACAGCGGAGGAGATCGCGGCCGTGCTCCGGCTCAAGCGGGGAGGGATGACGGTCCGTCAGATCGCGGCTGAGCTGGGACTGTCCCCGACCACCGTGCAGCGGCGGCTGGACGCCGGCATAGAGGCCACCGTGTCCCCGGAGGTGGAGGAGCTGCGCGTCTCCGAGACGGCCCGGCTGGGGGCGCTGACCAAGGCGCTGGCGAAGGGCGTGAAGGCGGGCGACGTCCCGGCGATCAGCGAGTCCCGGAGGATCGGCGAAAGCCTGCGCCGGCTGCACGGGGTGGACGCCCCGGCTGTGACGGTCGTGCAGCTCGAGCAGCGCAACGATCTTGATGCGAACCTGGTGGCGGACGCGCTGTCCGCTGGACTAGCGGCCGTGTTCAAGCTGGCCGGCTGGGACGCGCAGTGGGAGCGCGAGGCGCACGGCTACGCGATGGCCAGCGCACTGCGGGTGCTGGACCCCAGCACACCCGTGCCAGAGGCACCGCGCCAGCGCCTGGCCATCACGGCCGGGGCGTCTGCGCCCCCGCCTGCGGCACCGCCGGAGCCGGAGCCGACCGCCGGCCCGCCGGAGGGGCTGACGCCCGCTGAACGGGCTGTCCTGGACGACGCGCTGGCCGACGCGGAGCAGCCTCGCCCGGACCGCGTGCCGAAGGATGATCCAGCCCCACCGAAGATCGATCCGCCCGCGTCGAAGGACGACACGTCGGGATGGCCGCCGGAGCTTCGCCGCCGGATGAGCCCGATGAGCAAGATTATCGGTTGACGGCCTGGGCCGTGCGAAGAGATCACCGATGTCGATACACGTGCGGCGGAGACTGCTGGCTTACACCTCGTCGGTGGAGTAGATCTCCGGCGTCGCATGGCCCACGCCCTTGCGCCACGTGTGCCTCTCGCCGGCCCATTTCGCTTCGATCTCAATGTCCCAGCCACCGCGAGAGTGAGCGCCGCACTCGCATCGCCAGTGATAGCGCGGCCAACTGGGGGGAACGTCGGACGTGGCGTCAGGCTGCGAAGCAGCTCTGATGAGCGTACGCAGAAACTTCCCGATCACGATTTATCCCCCGTTGCCAGGCCACTGATGGCACCGCTTCGCAAAGTGCAGAGGCCAGCAGGGCTGCCTGCCTGCCTGCCTGCCTGCCGCCGCTCAAGTTCGATGGCAGGAACCTATCGGCCGCCAAGATTCGGGGGCAACACTCCACCATCGCTGGCACGGGACAACGCAGCGCGGATGACCTGCCCTAGAATCGATCCTGGCCCGTGATATCTCTATATATCATGGGCCAGGATCGCTAGAATTGGGGCATGGCCACCACTGAAATCGTTCTCCGCGAAGCGCCCGCCGCAGTCATCGACATGACGGCGGACAATGACCGCATGATGGAACGCATCGCGGCGGCCACACCGCAGAACACTCAGCGCGCCTACGGCCGCCAGTGGGCCGCGTTCGAGGCCTGGTGTGCTGAGCGCAGCCTGACCGCGCTCCCCGCCGACGCGCACACTTTCGCGCTCTACGTCTCGCACCTGGCGACGCTGGACCAGGCACCGTCCACGATCGGACAGGCCATGTCCGCCATCCGCATCCACCACCGGGACCACGGTCACGATGAGCAGCCGCGCAACCGCGCCGCGCTGCTGGTCCTCAAGGCGCACAAGCTGGACCGGGCAGAGCGCGGCAAGCGGGCACGGCAGGCCCCGGCGGTCACGGTCACGCCGTTGCACGCGCTGGTGGGCGCCACCGACCCGGCCACCCTGGCGGGCCTGCGGGACCGCGTCATCGTGGTACTGGGCTTCGCCATGGGTGCGCGCCGCAGTGAGCTGGCCGCCCTGCGGATCGAAGAACTGACGTTCTCGGACAACGGGGTCACAGTCCTGATCCGCAAGTCCAAGACGGACAAAGAGGCGGCTGGCGTGCAGGCGCTGATCCCGCCGCAGCCGAATCCCGACACCGACCCCGTCCGCGTGGTCCGCGCCTACCTGGCGGCCCTGGAGGCGCTGGGTGTGACGTCGGGTCCGCTGCTGCGCCAGGTGCACCGCAGCGGGGCGCTGCTTCCCGCCGGGATGTCCGGCGGCGCGGTCAACGAGGTGGTGAAGCGTCTCGCCGCTGCGGCAGCGCTGCCCAATGCAGCCGACGTCACCGCGCACGGTCTGCGAGCCGGGCTCACCACCGAGCTGGCGGAGGCCGGCGTGCACCCGGCCAGGATCAACGAGACGCTGCGGTGGACCCCACGCTCTACGCAGTCGAACGGATACATCCGCGTCGCCGACGGCTGGCGGGACAACCCGCTGTCCCGAGTCCGCATGTAGCGCCTAGTTGCTGCCCAGCCGCGCCCCGGCCGGGACGGCGGACGTGTAGGCGGCCATGGACCCGTCCGTCTGCTCCGTCCAGACCGTCGGCGGGAAGTCGATGTGGACGTGCATGCCGGCCCAGCCTGGTTCTTGCGTGTCGCAGAAGTCGTCCACGTGATCGTGGTCCGGGTAGGCCGCCGGATCCGTGCACTGGAAGCAGTCCTGCACGTGGCCCGGCTTGGCGGCCGTGACCTTGAACCCCTGCTCAAGCAGGAACGCGCGCCGCTCCAGTCGGTCGCAGCGCGCCCAGCGCGACCCGTACGTCTCCCCGGTGCCGACGGTCCGGGCTGCGGCCGGGCGCTGGGGGAGCGCCAGCAGGGCGTCCACCTTGTCGCACTGGCGGGCGTGCAGCCGCTCGTACCGCGCCTTGGCCTCCTGGCCGCTGTATTTGCCCGCCAAATAGTCGTCCTCCAGTTCGTCCAGCCGCTGCCTGGCCTCCGCGATCTGGTGCGCGTAGTCCTCCCCGGGGTCGTACTCGGTGCGCGTGATCTCCGTGCTCTCCAGAAGTCTCATCAGGTCGTCCTGCACCTGCGCGTCCGCCAACCCCACGGCGATGGACACCGGGTCCGCGCAGTCGCGGCCCTTCCGCTGGGCCTGGCAGCGATAGTAGGCGTAGATCTTGGTCTCGCCTCGAACCTGCTTGGTCATCTGGTGGTGGTACAGGTTGCCCCGGCAGGACTGGCAGACGATCACGCCTTGGAGCAGGGAATCTGTCCGCGCCGTCCGCTCGCCGCTGCTGGCTCGGGACGCCAGGGCGGCCACGGCGCTCCGCCACTGCGCGGCCGTGACGATCGGCTCCGCCGTGGCCATGATTGGGTTGTCGTCGGCGTCCCGGACCAGCTCATTGCTGCGCAGGTACCTGCCGTCCTCCGTCTTGGTCTTCTGGACCTTGAAGCCGGCGCAGCTCGGAGACTTCACCACCTGCTGGATCACGTCCGGCGTCCAGCGCTGCGGCGGTTCCTCCGGCTCCGGGACCGTGCGCCCCTCCGCCCGGGCCTTCTCCCGGCGCATCTCCGCCCGCCGGTCGCCCCAGGTCATGATGCCCCGCTCGTTCAGCTTGCGGGCGATCTCCGCCGTGGACACGCCCCCGGAGACGTCTGCGACGATCCGGCGCAGGTGCGCGGCGTAGACGGGGTCCTGAACCAACGTCTTGCCTCCGCCGGGCCGTGGGGCCGCCACGTAGCCGAAAGGCAGCGGAGCGCCCGCGTAGCGGCCGTCCTGGCGCAGCTTGGCATGCGAGGCCAGCACCCGTTCCGTGATCGTCTCCAGCTCCGCCTGCGCGAAGACGGACAGGATCGTGGCGAACATCCGGCCCATGGCCGTGGACAGGTCGAACCCCTCGGTGACGGAAACGATGGTCTTCCGGTGGCCGTCGGCCCACTCCACCAGCCCGGCGAAGTGCACGACGTTGCGCGACAGCCGATCCAGTTTCCAGCAGGCGATCACGTCGAACCGCTCCGGGGCGACCAGCCAGGGACCCAGCTCCGGGCGCTCGAACGGCCGGACCTTGCCGCTGACGTCCAGGTCTTCCGCCCACCCAGCCATCACGTGGCCGTTGGCGGCGGCCCAGTTGGCGATGATCGCGCGCTGGCGGGCCGGAGATGTGGTCTCGTCTGTCTCGTCCGACAGCCGGATGACGCCTAGGACGCGGAGGACTCTGCCTGGAGTGGTGGCCATGGGGGTAGTATAGGTTCCGACGTACAGCGCCAGGACCAGACGGTGAAGAAGCTGGTGTCCCCCTCCACCCACATCTGCCGCTGCCGGTCGAACCGCCGGTCGGTCGCCGCCAGGCGAAAGCTCGCCACGGGTACCCCGCCCGCGGTGGTGGCGTACCGCACCTCGGAGATCACATGGCCGACCAGCGTCACCATCGTGCCGTTCATAGCCCAGCCCCCACATCCCGTTCCCGTCCGGGAACGTCCGGTCGGCTCCCGGCGAGTGCCGCCGGTGCCCGATGACCAGCCTGGAGCCGCGCGGGCATCCCGTACGACGCAGAGGCCCCAGCTGTGGATAAACCCGCCCCTGTGGACAACGCCGCCACTCGATCGGGTGTACTTCGGGCGTAGAGTCCGTTCTGTAATGGTTGGTTGGCCTTGATCAATTGACTGCTCTCGGACATCCGCAGCAACCTGGCTGAATCCATAACGGCTGAGGCAGCAGCGCCGTAACGAGTGGACAACAGCCCGCCCCGGTAACCCCCGCAGCGCTGCGCACATGGACCCTACCTGCGATTATCAGACCGCTCCATCGGGGGGATTGTTCTGCAGCACCTCCGCTGGCGCGCCCGGCACAGAGCCAGCCCACGCTTATCCTGTCCCACGAACAGGAACCAGCCACGGGCACCACCCGGCACCCTGTCCCGCCCCCGTAGCTCAGCGGATAGAGCAGGTGCCTTCTAAGCACTTGGCCGCAGGTTCGAGTCCTGCCGGGGGCACCATAGAAGCATCGTTGGAACCCATGGCCCCCTGACTGCCGCCCAGTAGGGCGGTAAGGGCCTGGTCCCAGGCAGCGCCGTCCCCCTCTTGGGGGGCGGCGCTATTTTTATGTACGGCTGTGCCGCCGTGCTGTGGAACTCCCTCGGAGGGAGCGGCGGCCTGTGCGCCAAGTGCATGTTGCCACTGCAAGTTGTGCAGTGCGGCGAACGGCTCCCTGAGCTGGTGCGTGACTTGCAGCTCGCCGTCTACTCCCTCATGGATGTAGAGCGTCTCGAAGAGAGCCTGATTCAGCATGCGGCGCTGCTGGTCATCGCAGCGCTGGTAGAGCGCATGGGGATCTTGCAGCAGCTCCAAGCATGTCCCGATCAGGAGGACGGCACTGCTGAGATCCTGGCCAGTGGCTTCCAGCCGGGCGTTCAAGCGTTCCCGTTCCCGCTCCAGGTCGTGCAGCTTGGATCGGATCCTGGCCTGCGGCAGGCTGCCGTCGGCGGCCAGGTCGATGAGGTTGGCTTCCTTGGTGTCCAGAGCTCGAAGCTGCTTGGTGAGCTGCTGGTGCAGTTGAGTAGCCGCGGCCTGTTCGTGTTCCACGATGGCCGTCAGATCGGACTGCATCGCAGCGATGAACTCCGGGCTGAACCGGATGGTGGCGTAGTGCGCTTCGACGGCAATCTCGACCCGAGCGAGTTGGGCGTACGGCAGCTCGCATGTGTGCTCGTAGCGCCCCATACAGAAGAAGTACTGGTAAGTGCTGCCGTGCCGGTTGGTGGCGTGCTGCATGATCAGGCGGCGACGCTCGCTGTGGCGTCGCCAACAAGATCCACAGGCCAACGAACCTTTGAGGTAGTGATGGTGGATGCGCCGCAACTCCTGTGCCTGCGAGCGGGAGTTGGCGATGTCCTGAACCCTGTCGAAGAGATCGACGGTAATGAGAGGCTCGTGGCGTCCCTTGTAGCGCTGTCCATCCCACGAGACCCACCCGATGTAGTAGGTGTCCCGCAGCATGACGGACAACTTGTTGATCGAGATCTGGCGTTCGGTGGGGTGTCTGCCGTAGCGCTGCATCCGCAGCCCGCGTTCGTACAGTTCCTCTGACAAATCGGCCAGTGTGTACTCGCCAGTGGCGTACAGCTCGAAGGCCAACTTGATGAACGGGCCACGCTCCGGGTCGATGGTCACCGTCCGGAACTCGCGGTCATCGATTCGCTCAGCGACGTTGAGGTAGCCAACCGGGGCTCTGCCGACCGTGCCACCATTTATGGCTTTCTGCCCCATCTTGTAGGAGATGTCCGCACCGCTCTGCGCTGAGGAGTACTCGTTGATCACGGCCAGCATGCCGTGGAGCATCCGTCCTGTCGGAGTGTCGTCAATGTTCTTCTCGACGGCCGAGATCAGCTTGACGCCCAACTTCTCCAGCGTGGCGACCATCATCGCGTCGTCCAGTCGGTTCCGGGCGAAGCGGCTCAGCATGTAGACGATGACGTACCGCACATTCGGGTGCTCCCGCAGGTAGGCGATCATGGCCTGGAACTCTGGCCGCTGGTCGATGGTGCGGGCACTGCGTCCCGGATCAACGAACTCGGCGGCTTTCGGGGACGCCAGCTCTCGGCCTCGTTCTTCGATCTTCAGCCGCTGGGCCGGGATCGAGACGCCTTCCGGATCACGATCGGTATTGACTTGATCTTTGGTGGAAACTCGCAGGTAGGCAACGTAGTCGTTGCCAATAACTCGCTGGGCAATTTTCTGCTTCTGCTTCATGCTCAATCTTTTTTCCTTTCCTGCTACTCTGGCTTTTTGGCAGTCCCATAGTAACTCCGAATTGGTAAATTACCGACTGCTGTTTTGGCTGGTAAGCCCCTTTATGGCTGGCCCCGGTTGCCACCATTGGTCATAAAGGCCGCGAAATCATCGGCCGTTATGACGTGGAATGCATTGGCGGCCAGAAGCTCGCGCAGGCGAGGTTCGTTCGCCAGAGCCGCCTCGATGACCACTTGGCGCTTGGCGTTCGGCACCACCCACACCACAGCTGGGAACAGCCCGTGCTCCTGCTGATGGATGCCGCTGCTGGCGTACTGCTGATAGGCGAGCGCCTTCCGGACGATCACCGGAGCGTGCTCACTGGCCCGGTCTGCCTCCAGGAACCAGTGGTGCTCAAAGTCGCCGCCCGGAACGTGTCAAGTCAAATGAGACGTTCGTACGGTTATGCGCTCTGTTGTGCTGATTCGGGTTCTCTGCGTTTGGCGGGGTCGTTGATCCACGCCTGATCGGGGATCTTGGGCGGGCGGGGGCGGCGGGCGAAGCGTTCGGGGTGGCGGGCGTATGCCTCGTTGAGCGTGACGGCGCGCTGGTCCTGGACTTGGCCGGCGGTGCCGAAGTGCACGGACGCAGGCGTGTGCAGCCCGATGCCCGAATGGCGATGCTCATGGTTGTAATAGGCAATGAATGAGTCGAACCACTCGCGTGCGTGGTTCAGGGAGTCGAACCGCGCCGGGTAGTCGGCCATGTACTTCGTGGTTTTGAACTGGCTTTCGCTGTACGGGTTGTCATTCGAGACCTTGGGGCGCGAGTGCGAGCGCGTCACGCCCAGATCGATGAGCAACTGCGAGACTTTCTTGCTGGTCATCGAGGTGCCGCGGTCCGCGTGCAGGTGCTCGGGGGCGATGCCGTTGCGTTCGACGGTCTCGCTGATCAACTCCTCGGCGCGCTCGGCCGATTCGGCCATCTCCACGGTGTAGCCGACGACGTAGCGGCTGAAGATGTCGATGATGACGTAGGCGTGGTACCAGATGCCCTTGTCTGGTCCGGCCAGTTTGGTGATGTCCCAACTGAAGACCTGCGAGGGGGCGGTGGCCACGAGTTCGGGGATGGACTTGGCGGCGTGGGTGGCCTGGCGGCGGCGCTCGCCGGTCTGGCCCTGGGCCTCCAGGATCCGGTACATCGTGCGCACTGAGCAGTAGTAGCGGCCCTCGTCCAGTTCGCGCGCCCAGATCTGGGCAGGTGCCAGTTCGGCATAGGCCGGGCTGTTCATCAGTGCCAGGATCCGCGCGCGCTCCGCCGGAGCCAGAGCTGAGGGCGGCGAGGGGCGCGGAGCGCGCTCGCGCGGCGGGGGCGGGTTGAGCCGACGGTAGTGCGTGGCCCGTGAGCGACCGGTCAGCCGGCAGGCCGCAGTGGTGTTCAACTCCCGCTCCAGCGACTGGAAGAGCTCGTCGGCGACCTGCTCGGCCTCGGCTTTCAGCCCGCACTCTTGGAGAGCAGTTCCAAGAGTGCGGAAGCTTTTCCCAGCAGCTCCAGGGCGGCGTCCTTCTGCGCCAGCTCCCGTTCCACGACGGCCAGCCTCTTGCGCAGCCGCTCGGCCTCGGCTGCTTCGGCGGGCCTCTTGGGGCGTGCGGGCGAGGTCCGCCGGTCGGCGAGCGTGGCCATCGCTCCGGCGTCTCGCGCGGCCCGCCACTCGATGATGTGCGAGTGGTACAACCGCTCGCGGCGCAGGACCGCGCCCTTCTCCCCGCTGGGGGCGGCATCGTACTCAGCGACGATCCGCAGCTTGTATTCCGCCGTGAACGTGCGCCGCTTCGGCCGCGGGGCCGGGTCGGGCTCGGGGGCTGTGCGTGAGGTGGTGGTATTGGAAGCCATGCCGGGAATCTCCTGTCTCGCCCATCCAGACTAACCCGGACGAACCGGACGTCTCAGTCGAGACTGTCAGAGAGGGGCCGGCCGTGATGGCGAACAGGTCCGGCTTGAGCCACTGGCGAGCGCCGTGTGCCGACAGGAATGTCCGCCAGCACTCCGGCTCCGCTTCGAGGGTCAGCAGCTCCAGAGCACCTCTGCGATCCAGCTCGTAGAGGCAGATCGCCAGATCCGCCGCCGCCAAGGTGTGGGCGATGAACGCGGTAGACGGCGGGCTGTAACGTCGGCGCGCGCTGTCGCCGTACCGGGCGCGCAACACCCGCTCGCCGCTGAAGCCGAGCTGCCAGGTGATGCCGCTGCTCCCGGCCCGAACGCCACCAATTCGCCGGGGCAGTCGGGCGATGAAGCGACGCAACTCCAAACGGCTGAGCACCCGGATGGTGGCGACGGCGGCGGCCATCTCCGAGGCGTGAGTCTTGTCGTGCGGCGCTTCTTGGCGCTCCCCGGCGATCGGGAAGTGCAGGCGTCGGATGAGGATGGTGGTCAGCAGCACGCGGTGCGTGCGCAGCGAGTCCAAGATGGCCAGGTCACGCTCGGAAAGCATCTCCAGCAGGCTCGCAGTGTCATTGTTCTTCATAGATCTCCCTTCTGTTGAAACGTAAATATTTGAGCTCGGCGAATGCGCAAAGGGCCGTCGCCAGGTGATCGGATCGGTATGTCGGTTCTTGAGGCTGTTCGAGAGGTGCGGAGCCGGAGGGCGGGGCCGGGGTCGCGGATGAAGCGGCTCAAAGCGCAGTCAGTCCCGTCCCGCGCGCCTGCTGCTGTAGGGGCTGAGCTGCACAGATGCGGCCCAAGAGAGCAACGTGGAGAGAGGCCCGAACAGAGGGGCGACGACAGGCCGCGCGCCTCGAGCACCAGTCACTCCCCAGCCGCTGCATCCCCAGGTTTCTTCCGGCGCTTCCGGCCGATCTGCGCTGGCTCGACGCCTACTTGGACGGCGGCCGGAGGCTCATCCACCGGTGCTTCCGGTGATGGGCTCCAGTTGGCACGGATGGTCCTCCGAACCTCCTCCACGTCCCCGGTGATCGGGGTTGGCGGTAGTGTCCGCACCAGTGCCCACCCGGACGGTGCGCCGCTGGCGACGAGGTTGGCGTAGGCGTGGAATCTGGGCAGCGCCAAGAAGTCCTCCGCCTCCAAGCCCGGTGCCAGCTTGGCAAGGTCGCGGGCGTCGTCGGCTTCGGTGGCGAAGGCGATCTTGCTCCTAGCGTTGATATCCACAGCTGTGCGTAGATCCTGTGGAAACTGACTACGGAACTGTGCCGCGAGGAGCCAGCCCACTGACAGCGAACGAGAGATGGCGAGAGCATCTGCCAAGGACGTCGGCAGGTGAACGAACCTCGGCGCCTCGTCTACGTAGATCATGCCGGGGCGCTGCTCGGCACCGTGCTCGCTGGCACGCTCCTGAACGGCCTGCCAGATCTCAGCGATGACCAGCCTACCGAGCAGGCTCGCCACTCCTGGCCCGATGAGCCCCTCATTGAGCGGTACAAGTACGACCTTGTTGGTGCGGAAGGTGTCGCGCAGCCGGAACCGACCGCCGCGCGGGTCGAGCATCCGCACTACGGCGGGCCGTAGCAGAAACTGCCGCAGCTTGTTCATGGGTGGGGCGATAGCTGCCGCTTGACCCGCTGGTGACTGCCCCTCGTACCAGCTCCAGAACTGCGCCAGTGCGACGTCGCCCTGCACGCGGCCGACGAACGGCCGGCGGAAGGCTGGGTCGGTGAACAGGCGAGGCAGATCTACGAGGCCAGTAGGTTGGCCAAGGACGCTCCCTCGGGCCAGTGTTCGGAGGCCCGCTGAGAAAATGTCGGCACTCCTGGGACCGTAGCCGTCAGCAAAGAGCGACTCGAAGACCGCCAGGATGCCATCCACCACTACATCCGGGTCTCGCCCAGATGTATCCAGCGGATTGAACGAAACAGGCGCAGCGTCTGCGGCGTTCAGTTCCACGATGCGGTCGACCTGGTCCGCTGGTACCCGGGCCAGAATGTCGTCAATGAGCTGGCGTTTTGGGTCAAGGACGACCACCGGCCGCCCAGCTGCTATATCTGCCAAAATCAGGTGCAAAAAGACATTTGACTTGCCACTACCGCTCGGCCCGTAGGCCACCCCGTGGAACGTCTGGTCGGTGGCCGAGATCCCGATCAGCCGTTTGTCGCCTGGTGCTGCGCTTTGGGCAAAGACGCGCTCGCCCTGGTGCACATGCGCTGCTGCCCGCAGCGGCCTTGGGTGCAGTGGTGGCATCCCCGGTAGTTCGTCCTCGCCGAGCGGCCAGCCCAGCGGGCCAGCCAGCTCCGGCACGGAGAGCTTGAGTGGCCAGATCCACGGGCGCTGACCCTTGTTGATGGCCGCTGCCCGATCACTTACCAGTCGGATGCGCGTACCTGGCCCCTGTGCCACTGTCAGCCCAGACAGAGCGCCGAGGAGCAGGCCGGTACGGCGCTCCCGCGATGACGCTGCTACACCCACGCGGATGGTGATCTGGAAGCCACAGTGCTCCACTCGTCTGCGGAGGCGTGCCCGAAGCTCTGCCCCTGCCGGAACGTGTCAAGTCAAATGAGACGTTCGTACGGTTATGCGCTCTGTTGTGCTGATTCGGGTTCTCTGCGTTTGGCGGGGTCGTTGATCCACGCCTGATCGGGGATCTTGGGCGGGCGGGGGCGGCGGGCGAAGCGTTCGGGGTGGCGGGCGTATGCCTCGTTGAGCGTGACGGCGCGCTGGTCCTGGACTTGGCCGGCGGTGCCGAAGTGCACGGACGCAGGCGTGTGCAGCCCGATGCCCGAATGGCGATGCTCATGGTTGTAATAGGCAATGAATGAGTCGAACCACTCGCGTGCGTGGTTCAGGGAGTCGAACCGCGCCGGGTAGTCGGCCATGTACTTCGTGGTTTTGAACTGGCTTTCGCTGTACGGGTTGTCATTCGAGACCTTGGGGCGCGAGTGCGAGCGCGTCACGCCCAGATCGATGAGCAACTGCGAGACTTTCTTGCTGGTCATCGAGGTGCCGCGGTCCGCGTGCAGGTGCTCGGGGGCGATGCCGTTGCGTTCGACGGTCTCGCTGATCAACTCCTCGGCGCGCTCGGCCGATTCGGCCATCTCCACGGTGTAGCCGACGACGTAGCGGCTGAAGATGTCGATGATGACGTAGGCGTGGTACCAGATGCCCTTGTCTGGTCCGGCCAGTTTGGTGATGTCCCAACTGAAGACCTGCGAGGGGGCGGTGGCCACGAGTTCGGGGATGGACTTGGCGGCGTGGGTGGCCTGGCGGCGGCGCTCGCCGGTCTGGCCCTGGGCCTCCAGGATCCGGTACATCGTGCGCACTGAGCAGTAGTAGCGGCCCTCGTCCAGTTCGCGCGCCCAGATCTGGGCAGGTGCCAGTTCGGCATAGGCCGGGCTGTTCATCAGTGCCAGGATCCGCGCGCGCTCCGCCGGAGCCAGAGCTGAGGGCGGCGAGGGGCGCGGAGCGCGCTCGCGCGGCGGGGGCGGGTTGAGCCGACGGTAGTGCGTGGCCCGTGAGCGACCGGTCAGCCGGCAGGCCGCAGTGGTGTTCAACTCCCGCTCCAGCGACTGGAAGAGCTCGTCGGCGACCTGCTCGGCCTCGGCTTTCAGCCCGCACTCTTGGAGAGCAGTTCCAAGAGTGCGGAAGCTTTTCCCAGCAGCTCCAGGGCGGCGTCCTTCTGCGCCAGCTCCCGTTCCACGACGGCCAGCCTCTTGCGCAGCCGCTCGGCCTCGGCTGCTTCGGCGGGCCTCTTGGGGCGTGCGGGCGAGGTCCGCCGGTCGGCGAGCGTGGCCATCGCTCCGGCGTCTCGCGCGGCCCGCCACTCGATGATGTGCGAGTGGTACAACCGCTCGCGGCGCAGGACCGCGCCCTTCTCCCCGCTGGGGGCGGCATCGTACTCAGCGACGATCCGCAGCTTGTATTCCGCCGTGAACGTGCGCCGCTTCGGCCGCGGGGCCGGGTCGGGCTCGGGGGCTGTGCGTGAGGTGGTGGTATTGGAAGCCATGCCGGGAATCTCCTGTCTCGCCCATCCAGACTAACCCGGACGAACCGGACGTCTCAGTCGAGACTGTCAGAGAGGGTGCCGGCCTGTTGCCGACCAATAGGCGGTGCAGGATTGGCAGGCTGGGATCGGGGAACTCCGCGGGCAGCACGCTGGGCAAGATGCGCGGCCCAAGGACCACTTGGACGACGAGCGCTTCGGCTTCGGCCAGCGGCATAGCCAGTGCTGACAACACGGCCTTGGAGACCGCTTCGGGCGTCTCCATGCTGAGCGGCAAGTACGTGGGACGTATTCGTAGCCGTCCTGCGCTTCTCACCAGCGGACGCGTCGCACCGTGCTCCGAATCATCTTCCAGGAGACATCCCGGCAAGAAGTGCCCGAGCAGCCGTCGCAGCCGCGCCATGTCTACTGGCCGGGCGCCGAGTAGGTGTCGTGTGAGCCCGCCCTCGGAACGAAGCTCAAAGACGAGCCGGGCCGTTTGCCGATCTGCGGCCAGCCGGCCCAGGAAGGCGAGCACCGCGTCGGCGTCGAGAGGTCGGGGCAGATGCAGTTCGGCGAACTGGAGGCCCGAGGTCGTGTTCACCTCGGACTCTCATCCAGGGGCTCGGCGGCTGCCGCCTGGCGCTGCTGTTCGGCCAGCACCACGGCCAGCAACACCTTGCCAAGCTTCTGGAGGTCGACGGGTTCCCGTCGGACGCCCTCCGCGTAGAAGCGGCGTTCCGGGCGCTTGGTGCTTGTCTTGCGTGTAGCCATACATCTCCTCTCTGGTTAGGGGTTTTGCCCATGGCGCTGGTCGCTGGGCACGGGGTAGTTGGGGATACGGATGTCGGCGTCCACCTCGTTGCCCCAGATCCACCAGTCCCCAGTGCTCGGGGGTCGTCGGCGGGCAAAGATCTCCAAGTGAGGCCCGTCCGAGATGCGCTCGATGATCGGGTACTGCTCGTCGGGCTTGCGAGAATGCTCCTGCACCGGCGCGTTGAACCATGTTGGTTGGCTCCTGAAGCGAACGGGAGCAGCGCCGCGCGTCGCGAACAACAGGTGCTCGCTCGCTGTCCTGAGCGTGGATCCCAGCCCCAGACGGAACTTGACCCAGGTCAAGATCGACTTTGGTGCGAAGCCCCATGCCTCAGCGACGTCGTACCCATCGCGCAGTGAGGCATTGGTACACCACAGCCAGAGATGGGCGTTTTGTTCCGCCAGATCGCTGACAGGCATCTTCTTTATCCGGTCGAGCGACATGAGCGGATAATGCTGCTCTGCCCCTTGTGTCCTCTTTGCTGGTGATCCCACGGAGGATCGGCCAGGATGGTGCGGAAGCGGGTGGGAACCACCCGCTCCGGTAGCTCTCTTGTCATGCATCTCCTTTCTGTTACGGCCCAGCAACTGATGGATGCGCCGGGCCTACGTATAGGTGTAGATCACGTTGGGGATCTTGGAAACCGTTTGCTCGCTCGAACATTCGAGTGGACATACAGGCGAGCAAACGGTTGCTGATCCCTGTTGAGCTGCGGGTTTTGGAGCCGGGACGGGCAGCGAGAATGTCCCATGTGTTATCTACAACGACCCTCGGCACCCGTCCTGATCTACCAGCGCCGCCGGCGAAGCACGGCCACGACGACGAGCAGAACCACAACGGCTGACACCACAACCGGCACCAGCGGACGAAGTAGCTCAAATGCCCAGTGGGCTGTGAACGCGATGACCAGGAGGAGGAGGGCGGCTTGCAGTACCTGCCGTCCCCACCCCTCGGGACTGCCACCGTTCACGACGGCTGGTACTCCTCGTATGCGGTGTTGCGGAGGCCGAACTCATCCAACGCCCGCAGCTCAGCTGCGAGCTTGCGCTTGGCGCGGTCTTCTCGGTTCTCCTCGCTGAGCTTGATGGTCACAAGCGCGTCGAGCAGGCCCCAACGAGCCGACTCAATCCACCCGCGCAGCTCACGCAAGTCCGTTGCCTCGCTCACTGGTTCTGTCCGTTCTTGTCGTCGTTGGGCATGGCGTCAAACACCTTGCGGAGGTGGTGACCGACGCGATTGGCCGCGCGGTCACGGAGGAACTGGCGAACACGACCGACGTAGTAGCCGGCCGCCGTGGCGGCCATGAGGAGGATGTCCTTCACGGTCGCCTCCGGTCGTGCATGAGGTGACTGATCTGTTCCTCGGCACGCTGACGCCGGTCGGCAATGTCGCTCACGGCGTTGTACGCGTTGGTGAGGTGCCTACCGACCTGCGTTGCTCGGCGGTCACGACGCCACTGCCACACACGCCCGCCCCCAACGCACCCGGCCATCACGGCTAGGTCCAGGAGACCGCGCATATCAGTCGATCTCCGCGTTGAACTGGGCGCAGCTCCTGGCGATGCCCTGGACCGTGATGTTCACGATGAGGGCGATGGCGTCGGCCGCGTCCGGGTTGCCCTGCTCAGCCGTTCGCTGGATCGCCTTGAGGTAGCTCACCTCAGAGAGCGCGTGCTCTCCAACGGCCGACTTGGCGCGAATGACGGTCTGCTGCAACCGAGTTGCCCCGGCCACGCGCTCCATGTCGCGTCCGACCGCTCGGGGGATGAGCAGACCTCCGGGGCCTGCCTCCCGCCTCATGATGCCGCCTGACATTCCAGGCTCCTTCCATCCGTGTCGTCGCTCCGCTGTTGGAGCAACTGACAGGAGCAGCGTGGCTGCTGGGCGGCCCAACAAAATAGATCACGCGATACTGGGTCTTCAAACTTGATGGGCCGTCAGCGGCTTGAGCCAATTGACTGTCACGTTGGGTGACGATGCCGGGTGTGGTGTGCCCCGGATGCAAGGAGCCCGCAGGGATTGGTGATCATGGTTCTTGTCTAGAGAAACCGATCACGAACACCTGCGGGCTCGAACATCAACGATACCTGTGCCGATACGGACGCGACACTGCTGCTGGGCCTGGAGGGGCTGGGGGTGATCAAGGTGGAGGAGGTCGGGCCGGCTCTCGTCGTGCACGTGGCGACGGTGGACGAGGGTGCGCGGGCATGCCCGGAGTGCGGAGTGCTCTCCACGACGAGGAAGGGCCCACGTCTCACCCGCCCCCGCCAACTTCCTTACGGTGGACGACGTGTGGATCTGCACTGGCACAAGTCCCGTTGGTTCTGCGCGGAACCGCTGTGCCCGCGCGGCTCGTTCACCGAGCAGGTCCGCGAGGTGCCAGCGGGGGCCCGGCTGACCCGCGCGCTGCGGCGCGAGGCCGGACGCGTGGTGGCCGACGACGGCCGCACGGTCGTACAGGCCGGCCGTGACCTGGGCATCTCCTGGCCCACTGCCCAAGCTGCCTTCGAACAGTACGCCGAGCTCGTCCTGCCTGATCAGCCGCCCGTGACCGAGGCCGTCGGCATCGACGAGACCCGCAGGGGCAAGCCGGTCTGGCGGGAGAACCCCGAAACGGGCACATGGGAACTGGTCGCCGACGCCTGGCATATCGGCTTCGTCGACGCGGTCGGCGGCCAGGGCCTGCTCGGGCAGGTCGAGGGCCGCAACGCCGCCTCCGTCGCCGCCTGGCTCACCCTCCAGCCCGAGACCTGGAAACAGCGGGTCAGGTACGTGGCCATCGACCTGTGCGCCACCTTCCGCGCCGCCGTGCGCACCGCCCTGCCCCACGCCCGAATCGTCGTGGACTGCTTCCACGTCGTCCAGCTCGCCCAGCGCCACCTGGCCGACCTGCGCCGCCGCCTCACCTGGAGGCACCACGGCCGCCGCGCCCGCAAGGGCGACCCCGTCTGGAGCGTCCGCAAGCTCCTGCGCCGCAACAAGGAAGACCTCACCACCACAGAACTGGCCACGCTTGCCGACGAGTTGACCGATATGGGTACCTACGGCAAGCAGATCCTCGACGGCTGGCGTGCCAAGGAGCTCCTGCGCGACCTGCTGCGGCTCACCGCCAAGCACGCCCACGTCCTTCCCGACCGCTCCGCGGTCTCCGCCGCCCGCTACCGCTTCCAGGCCTTCTGTGCCGACCGCCCCTACCTGGTCGAACTGGTCACCCTCGCCGAAACCGTCGACCAGTGGTGGCACGGCATCGAGAACTACATCAAAACCGGCATAACGAACGCCGCATCCGAAGGCAACAACCGCGTGATCAAGCTCGAAGCCCGCAAGGCCTACGGCTTCCGAAACCGCCGGAGCCAACGCCTGCGATCACACTGCGCAACCACCCGAAGGGCACGCGGAAAGCTGACGACCCATCAACTTTGATGACCCGCGATACTGAGAAGTTCGAACGGAGAGCTGAAGATCCCAAACGGCCGACTTGACACGGGCGTTCGCACACCTGAGCATCAGACGAACACCTGTAGGGCACGTCAGGGCGAGGGCGGGATGGCGCAAGAGGCGACGCTGATCGGCGGGCAGCTCACTAGGGTCCGACGTCGCGGAATTGATGATCTTGAGATCAATGCGGGTAACAAAACGGTGGTCGAGATCGAGGAACTCACTAAACTTGCATCCGACTACTGTCGGACAAATTCTTTGCGCCTGAGTGGGCGCCGCCCGCAGATCGCGCGACTCTTGACGGATGGTCTTGCGGAGTATGAGTTGTCCGGCAACTCAAGGGACGCTCAGTTTATTCGTAGCCTCTTCTTCGCAGAAGGCGTCCGAATGAATTCACGGCAAGCCACGGTTTTGCTCAAAGAGGCCAAGGAAGCGCACCAGAACATCGGATTTCTGGAGAGCAAGCACTATGACCCCCGCAGCTTCGACTCCTATCGAAGCATAACATTCGAGGATTTTGCTCGCTTCCTGATCGGCTGGGTCGTAACGGACGGCGGAGCGGCTAGCTAGTCACGAACATTTCTGTTGACCATGCGCTCAATATAGTCGATAAGCTCGATAAATCGAGCAGTTTGCCCGTGGTGATCGTCGAGAACCATGAGTTCAGCCCACTCTTCTAAATGCTCGCGTGCCATCTGCCGACATTTAGGATCGTCATCTTGAAGTAGGCGCTCCCATCGTGGATCGGCCATAATCTCGTCCTGTGCGTACCATTGTTTCGGCATCTGACTAATTTGTAATGCTGCGGGTGCGCGCACACGGTCTTCCGTCCATGGGCTTCCCGCAAGAGTGCTGGCGAAGTCATCGACGAACCTTGGATCAGTCAGCTGAAGCTCTTCGATGCCATGCCAGAATCCCTTATAAAGAGTTCTCTGCTCGCCCTCTGCGGATTCATCATCCGCCTCCCATCCAGACTGAACGCCCTTCCTCACGACATCCAACGCCCGCAAAGACTCAACTGCCTGCGCGATGCTTTGCAATCCCGCTGGTCGACTCTCATTGACCTCAAAGATGTCAATAACGGGATGACCGGGGATTTCTATAGGGCTCTCGACGCTATCGCGCTGCACGAGTCGCAGGCCATAGCCGCCCAGCAGCAGCGCTAACTCTTCCTGGCGTTCTGGTGGAATGGCTCCCTCCAGGGCAAGATGGCGGACAACTCGAAACTCTTCTGCTGGTGGAAAATCTGGAAAACTCATATGTCCCGTAAGTTATAAAACATTGAGACCTGCGAGTCAATACAGATATCCCTTTTTGTAATCTCTGGCATTTCCGGGAAATGGAAAAGGGAGCCTCCGCGACTGCGGAGGCTCCCTTCACGCTTCTCCTACTGCCGGAATTCCCCAGCCGCAACCCCCGCCACGAACGCCGCCCACGCGCCAGGTGCGAACCGCAGCACGGGCCCGCCCTGGTCCTTGCTGTCGCGGATGGCCCGGCCACCATCCGCCAGCGGTGCGACCTCAACGCAGTTGTCCTGCTGGCCGCTGAAGGTGGACTTGACGAACGGACCGACTATGGCGGGCGTGGTCATGGTGCTTCCTCTGGTCATCGGGGTCACAGCTCATCAGCAATCTGCTGGATGAGCGCCAAGGAGTCGGCCGGGCTGAGCGCGCCGGCCCGCAGGTTGTCGAACGCACCCGAGAACGCTTCGAGCTGCCCCGGCTGGTCCATGAACAGGGTGCCGGTCAGGTTGGCGACACAGGCGATGCTGGGGTCAGTGCTCGGGAAGTCGAACAGCACGAACGAACTCTGAACACCGGCGTGTGCACCCGCAGCGAACGGGAGTACCTGGAGCGTGATGTTGCTCTGCTCGGTGAGCCGGGCCAGGTAGCGAAGTTGCTCCACCATCACGGCCGCGCCACCGACCAGTTGCCTGAGTGCGCCCTCGGTCACGATGATCCACAGCTTCGGCGGGTGCTCGTTCTCCAGAATGCTCTGTCGCTCGACCCGCACCTTGATCAGGGAGTCGACGTGGCCGGGTGGGAGCACCGCGGGACCGGCCATGATGATGTGTCGGATGTACTCCGGTGTCTGCACCAGGCCCGGCACGATCATGCCCTCGAAGGTACGGATGTTGCTGGCCCCTGCCTCCAGCGCGATGAAGTCGCGGTACTCACGCGGCAACGCATCCTCGTAGGCCAGCCACCAGCCCTGCGTCTTGGCGTCTTTGGCGGCCTGGACGTAGTTCTCGACCTCCGTGGCATCGGTGATGCCGTAGAGCGCCAGCATGGCCTTGAGGTCAGTCCGGGCAACGCGCACAGCACCAGACTCGATGCGGCTGATCTTGGCCTGCGAGAAGCCCAGCTCCTCGGCCACGCTTTCAGCCGTCAGATTCGCCTTGCGTCGGAGTTGCCGCAGGTCGGACCCCAGACGGCGGCTCCTGATCGTCGGGCCCATCGCTCTCCTCATAGGTGTGGCCCCCAGTCTGCCCGGTAGGCCATGCATAACGCCAGCAAGTAAATCTGCATACTTGCATATAGGTACTTGCAAGAAGTCTAGTTGCATGGCTACCGTTGGGGCCGTTGGTAGGTGCTGGCCGCCTGGCTGGAGGGGCCTTACCGGCAACTGTGGTGCGGGCGCACTCTCGCTTGCCCGCGTTCATGCACCTTGAGGTGATCTCTGGTGACGAACATCAAGCAATTCTTCGGATATCCATGTACCGCTGCATCGGTGCGGAACGTGTCAAGTCAAATGAGACGTTCGTACGGTTATGCGCTCTGTTGTGCTGATTCGGGTTCTCTGCGTTTGGCGGGGTCGTTGATCCACGCCTGATCGGGGATCTTGGGCGGGCGGGGGCGGCGGGCGAAGCGTTCGGGGTGGCGGGCGTATGCCTCGTTGAGCGTGACGGCGCGCTGGTCCTGGACTTGGCCGGCGGTGCCGAAGTGCACGGACGCAGGCGTGTGCAGCCCGATGCCCGAATGGCGATGCTCATGGTTGTAATAGGCAATGAATGAGTCGAACCACTCGCGTGCGTGGTTCAGGGAGTCGAACCGCGCCGGGTAGTCGGCCATGTACTTCGTGGTTTTGAACTGGCTTTCGCTGTACGGGTTGTCATTCGAGACCTTGGGGCGCGAGTGCGAGCGCGTCACGCCCAGATCGATGAGCAACTGCGAGACTTTCTTGCTGGTCATCGAGGTGCCGCGGTCCGCGTGCAGGTGCTCGGGGCGATGCCGTTGCGTTCGACGGTCTCGCTGATCAACTCCTCGGCGCGCTCGGCCGATTCGGCCATCTCCACGGTGTAGCCGACGACGTAGCGGCTGAAGATGTCGATGATGACGTAGGCGTGGTACCAGATGCCCTTGTCTGGTCCGGCCAGTTTGGTGATGTCCCAACTGAAGACCTGCGAGGGGGCGGTGGCCACGAGTTCGGGGATGGACTTGGCGGCGTGGGTGGCCTGGCGGCGGCGCTCGCCGGTCTGGCCCTGGGCCTCCAGGATCCGGTACATCGTGCGCACTGAGCAGTAGTAGCGGCCCTCGTCCAGTTCGCGCGCGCCCAGATCTGGGCAGGTGCCAGTTCGGCATAGGCCGGGCTGTTCATCAGTGCCAGGATCCGCGCGCGCTCCGCCGGAGCCAGAGCTGAGGGCGGCGAGGGGCGCGGAGCGCGCTCGCGCGGCGGGGGCGGGTTGAGCCGACGGTAGTGCGTGGCCCGTGAGCGACCGGTCAGCCGGCAGGCCGCAGTGGTGTTCAACTCCCGCTCCAGCGACTGGAAGAGCTCGTCGGCGACCTGCTCGGCCTCGGCTTTCAGCCCGCACTCTTGGAGAGCAGTTCCAAGAGTGCGGAAGCTTTTCCCAGCAGCTCCAGGGCGGCGTCCTTCTGCGCCAGCTCCCGTTCCACGACGGCCAGCCTCTTGCGCAGCCGCTCGGCCTCGGCTGCTTCGGCGGGCCTCTTGGGGCGTGCGGGCGAGGTCCGCCGGTCGGCGAGCGTGGCCATCGCTCCGGCGTCTCGCGCGGCCCGCCACTCGATGATGTGCGAGTGGTACAACCGCTCGCGGCGCAGGACCGCGCCCTTCTCCCCGCTGGGGCGGCATCGTACTCAGCGACGATCCGCAGCTTGTATTCCGCCGTGAACGTGCGCCGCTTCGGCCGCGGGGCCGGGTCGGGCTCGGGGGCTGTGCGTGAGGTGGTGGTATTGGAAGCCATGCCGGGAATCTCCTGTCTCGCCCATCCAGACTAACCCGGACGAACCGGACGTCTCAGTCGAGACTGTCAGAGAGGGGTGGCGGACGCTCGCAAAGCCGTACGAGACCTCGTTTTACGGTGGGGCCTCTCTAACGACACCGCCGATACCGCCGAGCTCCTCACCAGTGAGCTGGTGACCAACGTCGTGCTCCATGCCCACGGCAGCCGCAACCTGCGCGTCGTCTGCGAGCGAAGCCAGGAGCTGCTGACCGTGACGGTCATCGACCACGGGAGTGGGGTGCCGAAGCGCCGCAGCAGCTCCGACGATGCCACCTCCGGTCGCGGGCTGCTTCTCGTGGAGCAGCTAGCAGACGACTGGGGCACGCGCGGCGTGCTGCACGGTAAGGCAACGTTCTTCGTCCTGAAGGTGCCCACGGCTGAGTCGGTAGTAGAGGAGCCCCAGCATGGGTGCACGGCCCGGCACGACTCCGGGGTTGCGTATCCCGATCTGCCCCATGGACTCCGGCATGTACCGTCTGGACTTCGGTCGGGATGGAGAGCGCCCCGAAGTCATCACGACCGCCCAGCTCATGACGCTGGTCGTTGAAGCCGCCCGCGAGTTGGGCTTGGCCCTCTCCGCTCCACCACGCATGTCGTAGACGACTGTGTCCTGCACCAACCCATGGCGACCGATTCGGGTTAAGGGTCGTGCAACACCGGCTCCACCAAGAAGCCCGCCACACCAGAGGAGTACAACAGCCATGTCCGAATTCCGAGGTACCGATTCACTCCAAGATGCCGTCGGCGCCGCCCAAGAGTTGGACGAGGCTCTGAAGTTGGCGGGAATCTCGCTGCCCTCGCTCCGCGGTGACTTCTCTGTGGCGGGGAGGCCCCTGGTGCAGCTAGGTGGCGCACCTGCCGACACGGTGCGCCGGTTGGCGGCGTGGGTGCGTGAGCACGCATGAGCCGCCGCCGCTTCCGCTTCGTGCAGATGAAGCTCACGCCCGACCCACACAGCGGCCCGCCGACCTACGAGACCCAGTGCACTGTCTGCGGTGAGTTATCCGGTGAGGCTGACGATCCCGAAGCCCCAGAACTGTGGTGCCTCCACCACGCCGGCCGAACCCACCATTTCGGGTTCAAGAGCGTGCTGAGCACCCTCCTGCTGGTGACACCGCTGGAGGAGATCCAATGAGCCAGCAGGCTCGGCCACCGAACGCACCACCCGGCCAAGTCTGGGAGCAAGGCGACTGCTGGCTGTGGTGCCAACGTACGGGCGTCATGGTGATGTGGATTGGTCCCGCCACCGTCGCTGGTCTCTCCGCCCCGATGTACGCCTGCGACCCCTGCATCCGCCAGCTTGGGGAACGCGTTTGGCTGACCAACATGCGGCGGGATGGCAGTCTGCCGAGGGAGCCGCACCGTATGGCTCGAGCGCAGCGGTTTTACCCGGTCTAACCCCACCGGCCTACTCCAGGTCGTTGGTCGCACCCTTCGGGGCGCTGATCCCGCGCACCAGCTCTCCGGGATCAACGCCCAGCCCCTCGGCCAGCTTGAGGATGTTGTGCAGCGAGATGTTGCGCTGACCACGCTCCACTTGCCCCACGAACGTCCAGTGCAGGCCAACGACCTCGGCGAGCTGTTCTTGGCTCTTGCCGAGTTCGTGACGCTTGGCTCGGACGCGTGCACCAAAGGTCTGCGTTGCGGGTGAGATGGGCTGCGTTGCCATAGGAGCCCAACTGAATACGTCTCATGCTCTTGAATCCAGAGACTATAAATCCCAACTGTTTACATCTAGTGACTATGCGTCCTGCTAGCGTCAGTGCGAGGTCCCTCAATAGTCGGCTGTCCTCACGGACGGCATCTCCCAACACGTACGCACCGGCCGACGCGGCTGGTGTCCGAAGAGGCAGAGAAAGGCGAATGACATGAGCGAGGCTCACGAGATCGCACCCCTGGCTGGCACCGGTGGTGGTGGCGGCGGGACAGGCGGAGGCGGCACCTCCCAGAGCAAGTCGCGACCGGCGACCAAGCCCTGGAAGTGATCGCCTGAGTGCCAACAGCCCCGGAGTCGCAAAAGCCCTCCGGGGCTGTTGGCCGTGTTCCACATATTGCTCTGACCAGCAGATTTGTTATACTTGATCTTGTAATGCTCAGCCCGCTACAACGCCTTTACAAGACCAAACTTGCGCTCCTGGCCACCATCTCCACGGTCGTCGGAGTGGCGCTCTTGGTGCTGGCGCACTGGACCAGCAGGCACCTGCCCGGCTCATGGGTTGCGAACATCCCGATCTCCGACATCGGCTCCGCGCTGCTTACAACCGGTCTGATCGCCGTCTTCTTCACCTACATCGACCAGGTGGACGCTGAGACTCGAGCCAACCAGCGGCTCCGCCAGGTGCTCCGGGAAGAGGCGCCTGCCATCCGTGACGCCGTGATCGACGGCTTTGCCTTCGCGCCGGACAACCTCACCGCGGTCGCCTCGCCCGAGACGCTCGACAAGGTAATTGAGAACTCGCTGGGCATCCGTCTGGGTGATGCCGAACTCGCCCACGATGCCTACACCGACCTCCGCGATCAGGTGGTCCGCTCTCCAGAGCGGCTCCATGACGCCGAGGTCTCTGTGGCGCTCGCTCCCTGGAAGGCCAGTCCAGCCGGTGCAGCGATGTTCGTCGCCACCATCCGATGGCAGTACCGCGTGACACCAACCAGTAGCACGTTGCGCTTCGCCTGCGTATCCGACCCTGACGAATACCGAGAACTGCGCCAAGACCAGACAGCCACGGACGCGTGGTACTTCGAGCCGGTCGCCGGCCTGACCGGTGCTTCGCCGGAAGCCTTCGAGCTGGTGCAGTGCGCCGTAGACGGAGTGGCACAACGAGCACGACGAAGTACGCGCAGGGGCAGCCAGTTCTACACGGTGAACCTTGGCATCGACGCTGTGCCGCCCCAGCAGGAAGTGCACGTCTCCTACACCTACCGGACCCTCGTCCAGCAGCACGGCCACCTGATTCATCTCGACCTTGCCCGTCCGACCAAGTCCTTCAAGGTCAGCTTGGCTTATGGCGACTGCGGCATCCGCTACGTCAACGTCTTGGCCTACATCGCCGGGCCGGAGCAACCGCGTGTTACGCGGTTGGAGGCGTCGGATCCGACGCCCTCCGTCGAGGTGGCCTACGACGGTTGGGTCTTCCCGAAGGGCGGGGTGGCTTTCGTGTGGGTTCTAGAGGAGGAAATGGATCGTACTAGCCGGTAGATCGGAAGCGGATGCTCCGGATCAAAAGACAGGCTGATCAGAAGACGGTAGAAGGTGATCGTTTTAGACCATTACTTGATCGCTTAATGGTGATTATGCCGTTGTCGGTGCATCCCGCTAGCCTGTCCGTGCTACCCCTGGGAACAAAGGTGTGGGGCGTGGGCTACGAGCTAGGGATAGATTGGGGCGAGTGAAGTGCTTCTCGTTGGCGTAAGAGTTACAAAGTACAAGTCTATCGAAGACAGTTCGCCCGTTGAGATCGATCCCAGCACAACGGTTCTTGTCGGGATCAATGAGGCCGGTAAGTCTGCATTTCTCGAATCTCTCAACAAGGCCAGACCCGTAATCCCCGGCAAGAAATTTAACCACACCTACGATTACCCACGTAAGGACCTAATTTCGTATCAACGCAAGCATGGGAATAGTCCTGCCGAGGTTGTCAAGCTCACGTATCGACTTAGCGAGGAAGAAATCGCTGAGATCAACGAAGACCTTGACTTCTCGCTCCTGGAGAGCCTTGAGTTTTCCTTGAATTATCACTACAAGAATAGCTTCACGGTTACATTGAGCATCCCCGAGGGAGAATTTGTCGCCTCGCTTATTTCTGGATCTACGCTTCCCGGTGAAGTCAAGTCCAAGATGAATTCGATTCTGACCGTCAAAGACTTGATCTCCGCCCTGGATGGCGAAGACTTGAATGAGGAGGGATCCGAGTTTCTTCAAGGAGTCAAGGATCGATTCGGAAATGATGCGAAGTGGCACTCGCTGCTCTCTCTTTATGTTTGGAACACGTACGTACGCCCGCTTATTCCAAACTTCCTGTACTTCAGTGACTACCACATTCTCCCGGGAAAGATTAACCTTCCATCCCTGGCGGCAGCTGTGCAGAGCGGAGTCGTGCTGACTGAGGAGCAGCAAGGCGCAATGAGCCTCTTCAAGATGGCCGACATCGACATGGATGAGTTGTCGAACCCGGAAAGTTACGAGGATATCAAGGCACAACTGGAGGCAATCTCAAACCTTGTCACGGACAAGGTATTCCAGTACTGGCAGCAGAACCCGGAACTGGACGTCGAGTTTGATATCAGATCAGATTCAAATGATGCAGCCCCCTTCAATTCTGGAAGCAATCTGTATGTCCGAGTCAAGAATCGTCGTCACAGGGTAACTGTTCCATTTGAGCAGCGCAGCAAAGGTTTTATTTGGTCCTTTAGTTTCATTGTGTGGTTTAGTAGTGTTCAGGAATTGATTGGCAACTCGAAGGAGCTCATCATTCTCCTGGATGAGCCTGGGCTCAGTCTTCATGGGTTGGCTCAGGAAGACTTCCTTAGGTATATCCGTGACCTCTCCGAGAAGCATCAGGTGATTTATACTACACACTCGCCATTTATGGTTGATGGGGAGAAGCTCCACCAAGTGCGTACAGTTGAAGATCGAGATGGAAAAGGAACCGTAGTCTCGGGAAATCTGACTAGCTCAGACCCGCGGACCGTCTTTCCGTTGCAAGCCGCTCTGGGTTATACGATTGCCCAGAATCTCTTCATTGCCAAGAAAAACGTCCTGATTGAGGGGCCGGCCGACCTGGTCTACTTGCGATTCTTTTCCTCGCTTCTTGAGATGGAGGGACGAACGCATCTGCGTGACGATGCGGTTTTGGTGCCCGTCGGAGGGCTGGACAAGCTTGCTACCTTTGTTGCCCTCCTCCAGGGGAATCAGCTCCAGATGGTGGTTGTGCATGACTTCGCTGGGAAGTCCGAGCCGCGCCTGGAGTCTCTCATTCGCGACAAGATCATCAAAGAGAAGCAGGTGTTGCACTACGCCCAGGTCAGAGATGGGAAGCCGCAAGCTATCCTGCCTGCCACAGACGTTGAAGATCTAATTTCGGAGGACACGTACCTTGCGATCTTCAATGCGGCCTATGCTAAGCAGCTCGCTGGCGCGATTATTACTAGCGCTGATCTTCCTCGTGGAGATCGGATCGTTCAGCGTATCGAGCGCTATCTGAAGAGTCAGCAGACCAAGCTTCGTCCCACCGGTGGCTACAACCACTATCTCCCTGCAACGTACCTTGCCTCAAACCCGGAAATCATTGGGACCGCCGACGCTGATACATTGGACCGTTTCGAGCGGCTCTTTGAATCCATCAACAAGTCTCTTTAGATCATCGAGCCGAACGCGGAACCTGTTCCTAGCGGAGTTTCATCGAGCCGAGTGGGACTAGGCTGTCTCTGTAAGCAGTGAATGCAGGCGTCTAAAGGCAGCGTCGCTACGGATCAACTCTTGGATATCTACCGTGCTCGCCAGCCGTGTGATGTCTGAAACTGGCAACCGGTGTGCTCCGGGGATTTTTCCGGTTGCCCAGGATTGCATGTCTTCCTGCACAACAATCGCATTCACGCTATAGCCATCTGTCTCGCGTTTGAACCAATCTTCGACGGTTCTGGAATTTTCATCGCCGTCCAAAATGGCTAGAACATCACCGCTTTCCATTCCCGACAACACCCTTGCGATCTTTGGGATCCCCATACGTCCGCTAGCTGGATAGATCGACAGGGGTCTCAGGATTTCTCCGCCGTCAAGCAGGCGTTGGGTAAGGATCTTGAGGACTACTACATCCCGGTAGCCCTCGACAATAATGGCAAGATGTCGAGGTTGGCTGAACTCTACCGCCGAAACATAAGGAACGAAGAGCTCTCCTTCTTCGGCTGCCGCGCGGAGCTTGAAACTCATAATTGAGTTGAATCCATGGCGTACTGCGGCCTCAATATCACCTCGGTCCATCAAAATTACATTGAGTGTCTTCCCAGCTCTGAGCGCTTCGACGGTGTCTTTACTGTATCCCGACATGGATATGAACACGCCGATCGTTCCGATGAGCTTTCCATCGACCTTGCCCTTGAATGCATAGATAGTTGAGGCAGGTAGAGTATTTGCATGCCATTTCGCCTCCAGGAGGAATATTTGGCCCCTGAATATAAAGGAACCGTCAATCTCCTCGCCTGTCGGCCTGTAGGCAGTACGAGGTTGGGCACCGGCCTGGTCGAGCATCTCTTTGAGGAAGTGCTCGAAGGCTACTCCTCGCTGCTGCTTCGTCATTGACCCGTCCGCCAGGGCTTCCAAGCGCTTTAGCTCGTGAGTTAGATGCATGCCCCGATGATATTCAGCCCGAATCCACCGGCTGATCATTTCGGGGTTGCTCTCCTGCCCGTGGACGGTCGGCCGCTGGGGGCAACAGGTTGAGGGTGTGCGGTAGCCGCCGTGCGCGGGTCGCGGCCTGTCCGAGGGGTTGTGCGGGGTCGGGAGCGGTTGGTGGCGCTGTCGCCGGTGGCCGTCGGGCCGTCGCGGTGCGGGATCTTGTGGCGGTCAGGCCGCCGGGCGCGGCGGTGGGGAGTGGACGGCCTCGAACAGGGCGGTGAAGGCGTCGCGCCAGGGCCAGTGCTCGGGCAGATGCACCGTCAATTTGGTGCGCGCGGTGCGCGCGAGCCGGGCCGGGACGTGGACCAGGTGGGCGCGCAGGGTCGCTGTGGTGGCCTTGGCGTGGAAGACCGAGGTCAGCGCACCGGCGGCCCGCAGCAGGTTGTGCGACATCGCCCACAGGGTCAGCCACGCGGCGTTGGCCTGGAAGTTCCCGGACGGCAGGTGGGCCAGAGGCCCGGACTTCCCGTCCGCGATCACCTGCTCCACCACGGCGTGCTGCCGGTGGTGCAGTTCCGCCTGCAGCACCGCGAAGGAGCTGTCGGTGAAGACGGGGTGGTAACGCCAGGCGGTGAACAACTCGCCCTGACCCTGGGCCACTTCGGCGTTCAATCGGCGGACCCGGCGCACGATCAGCCGGGCGGTGACGTGCTCGGACTTCCTTCGGCCGGTGAAGGCGGTGTAGGGGATCTCGGCGACCTCGGCGTCGGAGACCATCTCGCCGGTGTCGGGGTCGACGAAGGCGTCCGGGTAGCGGATCGCCGTCCAGGACTCCTGCGGGATGCGGGAGATCGCGCCCGCGATGGAGGGGTTCATGCCGGTGGTCAGGGAGAATCGGGCGCCGGCCCGGCGGCAGGCGGCGACCACGTCGGCGGTGTAGAACTTGCTGTCCGCGCGGACCAGGCGGATCCCGGTGCCGCCGGTCTCCTTCGCTATGGCCAGGGCCTCGCTCACGAAGCTCTCGGCTCCGCGGACGTCGGCGGCCTTGCCGCGGCGCAGGCGGACCGCGCCGATCACGGGCCGGGCGATCGGGGTGGACAGGGTGGCCAGGATCGGGTGCAGGGTGCGCTGGCCCTTGAGGCGGCCGACCTGCGCGCCCTGCTTGGCGTGGCCGTACACGCGGCGGTGGGTGGGGTCGATGTCGATGAACATCAGTGTGTCGGCGCCGGGCAGCAGTGGGGTGCTGCGGGCCAGTCGGGCCAGGAAGTCGCGGTGAACGCGGTGGAGCTGGCGGTTGTGGCCGTGGGTGAAGGAGCGCAGGAAGGTGCCCAGGGTGGAGGGCGCGCGGACCGAGGTGAAGGCGCGGTCCATCGCGCCGTGCCGCAGCCGCGCCGCGTCGTCGATGCTGTCCGCGCCCGCGCACATCGCGCTGATCAGCGACATCACTTTGGCGGCCGGGTTGGCTCCGCCGCTGTTGTCGGCGCCCTCGATGCGGAGCGCGGACGCGGCCAGTTGCCGCAGGCCGGCCCGCTCGGCCAGCCGGACCAGCGACAGCAGCCCGGCATCGGCGATCAGGTTCGGCTCGTCGAAGACGGCGGAAACCGCTGTGGCGGCATGGCAGGATTGCATCTCGCGGATGTTCTCTCGTTCTGGCGACTTGGTTCTGTAGGAAGTCCCATCGTCCCAGGTCAGAGGGCATCCGCGTCGTTATGTCCAGGCCTCGGACAGGTCATTCATCGGTGGATTCGGGGTGATAGACCCTCCTCATACATCCGTGCCGCCTCTTGAAATGATTCCTCCGTGAGTGGATGGCGGCCTGTATCTACGCCATTGCGCTTGAGAATCAACCCGACAGTGTTGCGATTGATCCGGAAGCGGTCTCCGAGCTCGTAGACTGTGGCCCCAGCTGCATACGCCAAGATGAGCTCCTCGACTTGTTCCCCCTTGAGCTGTTTCGCCGTACGCGGGACAGGGCGGGGCTCACGTGGTGGTGCAGGTACCGCCTCATCGGGCAATTTACCCATAAGGGACTTAATGGCCGTCAGCTGTGCCCTAGGGTTCCAGGGGTGGCCCTTGGGGTGCACCCATCAAAGGGCTGGTCAATGTGGGAGCTCGAAGGCGTCGAAACAACTGCTGCTGGAGAGCAACCGTGGAGGTCCCAGGGCTTCGGCATTGTCGCTGGATGTCCAGGTCGCACTGATGCTCTCTCAATGAAGATCACTCCCATTGCCAGTTGAGGACGAGGGCGGTGCGGGCGATGTCGTCGATCCGGTTCGGAGTGAGCGTGAGACGCTTGGCTGCGCGCCACCGTTCCTTCAGCCCGGCGGCGCGTTCGCCGGGGGCGCGCAGATGTCTGATCAGGGCATTCATGGGTGCGCGTGTCCTCGTGGGGGCCAGCTCGGCCCGAGTTTCAGGTGACATCGGGCACGGCATCCGAATACGTGGGGACAGTGGGTCGGGTCTGCGCTGGGCAAGCCGTCGACCTCTTTCGACTTGGGAAAAGGCGCGCGCATGTTGGAGATCTTCACGGCGAAGTGGCCCGAGACGGGCAGGGAGCAGTTGGAGCCCGGGCAGTACGAGCTTCCGCTCCGTGATAACGCGACCTCCGCCTACCGGCAACTGGCCGAGGTCTTCCGGCACTACGCTGGGACTACGTTCGCGGGTGGCTTGTACCGGATTCACGGTGTGGAGACCGCCCAGAAGGCGCGTGACTGCTGCCTTCAGCTGGTTTCCGAGGCCGGGCGCGTCACGTTCCCGTTCGCCTTCGACTGGATGGGGCGACACCTCGCCGTCGACGTCAGGGATCCGGAGAACCTGCCCGTCATCCAGTTCGATCCGGCGGCCGGCAAGGCCTACGAGAGTGATCTGCCTTTTCTCGAGTTCCACGACCTGATCTCGGAAGACAGCGAGGAGGGCGAAGCGCTCTCGTGGGAGCTCTACCGGGAATGGCGCGCACAGGACCCGCGAGCCATCGGGTTCGACGAATGTGTAGGGCTGGGGGTTCCTCTCTTCCTGGGCGGAGAAGAGACGGTGGGCAGCCTCAGACGGTCCAATCTCGAGGTCTACTGGGAGCTTTCGTACCAGTTGGCTCGTGGAGTGAGCGGACTGTAGCCCGACACGGGCATCAGCTCGACGGTTTTGCCGGTCTTTCGGTCGGTGCGGCCGCGCTTGATCTGGACGGCTTGGTGGGGGGAAGAGCAGGCTACTGACGGTGGCGACCTTGATCCGGCAGATCTCGGAGCGGCCGTGGCGGGTGCTGCGGGTGCGTCCCTGGAGCGGGATGTCCTTCGAAGGAAGAGACTTGCAGTTGTTTGCGCAGCTTCTTCTGGTTGCCCATGACGATGGCGATGTAGTGGGCCTGGCGACCGAGAGGTACCGGGCGTGCTCGCGCTGGGTGTGCAGACCGTCACTGGTAGCGACCATTCCGGCGAGGTCTGCGACACCGTTCAGCAGGAGTTGGAAGCAGGTGGGCTCACCGGTCTTCTGACCGGCGTCGAGCTGGGCCAGAACCGGTGGTGTGCTCCAGCGCGGCGAGCAGATGGATCTTCCGTCCGCGGGCCTTGGCCGCGCCGCGCAGGCTCTTGCCGTCCACAGCCAGTCCGCGGAGGCCGGAGTTCGCGGGTCGTCGATCGGCGAGCTAGCCGCCTACCGATCGGTCCAGGGCGTCACCGTCGAGGCCGGTCAGCAGTCTGCGGACCGTCGCCTCGGCAGGGACGAGCCGCCGTGGCAGCACCGGGTCGGGGCGCACGCCGAGCTGATCCAGCACGTGTGGTGGGGCGTCCGCAATCCACTCGCCGACCGCTAGTAGGGAGGTCGCCCCGGCCAGCACCGCGCACGCTGTCAGGGCGAGGATGACGACCAGGGCGTTTCGCACACCGCGTGGATCGCGCGGGTCCGGCACTTGGGCCAGCCGCTCCACCAGGCCAAGTAATTCCCGGCCGGCAGTCTCGAGCTTGCCGGGGCAGGGGGCGGGGTCGCTGGGGTGCGCTGGCTGGGACGATGTTTGTGGTGACGCGGATGGTCAAGCAGGGCTTAGCTGCTCTGACCCGACCGGGGGAGACAGGAGCGGGGTTCCGGGCGGCCTGGGGCGGGTGTCGGAGAGCGTGCGTTAGGGTCTGGGCGTACGTCAATCGCACACGAATGCGAACGCGTCCACGTCAATGGGGGATTGACTGCTGATGACCGGTTTCAAGACGCCGCCGCTGGGCGACTTCCGTACCTACTCGACTCTGCTCGGTCACCAGGGCGAGCACCTGGCCACCCTCGCCGGGTACGCAACCGGGCAGTGCGCGCAGACGGGCGGGCTGGACGGCCTGCTCTACCCGCTGCGCCCGGTGGTGGGCCAGATCTCGCAGTTCTTCCAGGGCAAGCTGGCGCAGTGCGGACGCGGCATGACGCTGGTGGCGGGCAAGGTGGACCGTACCGCCGCCGACTACCGGGCCGCGGATGCCTCCGCCTCCGCCGACCTGCGCCGCATCTACCCTTCCGCGATCAGCGGATTCCCTGATCTGGGTGAGATCCCGGGAGGGCATCTGGTGGGCAATTTCCAGGACGAGGGGGTCAGCCCCAAGGAGCCGACCAGCGCCGCGGCCGACGAGGCCACCAACATCAAGCACCAACTCAAGGCGCTCAAGCTTCAGTTCCAGGGCGGTGAACTGGCGGGCGCGGAAAAGCTGTTCAAGTGGTGCACTGGGCAGAGCCTGATCGCGCTGCTGCTGGACCCGCTGGTCGGCGACTACGCCCGGCTGCTCTACCTGCATGACGCCTACGCCGAGTTGGGCAACGGCGTCTACACGGTGGCCGGCACGCTGCGCAAGGGCTCCTGGGCGCTGGGGACCGAGTGGACCGGCGCGGCGGGCACCGCCTTCGACTCGTACCTGTTCTCCTGGAGCATGGGCGTCGGCGGGCTGGGCGACGTGGCCCAGCTGACCGCCAAGGTCTACAAGGACGCCTACGACACGGTGGTGGCCCTGGTCTTCACCGGGCTGGCGATGATCAACTCGGCCATGCACGAGTTCGACCAACTGGCCAAGCAGGCAGCCGAGACCGCGGCGGTGGACGCCACCATCGAGGTGGCAGGCGGTGGACCGGAGGACCCGGTGGCGGACGTGGCCGCCGGCGCGTTCACGGTCTGGAAGCTCTACAAGATCTACAAGATCGTCCGCAGCATCGTGGGCATCATCAGCAAGATCGAGAAGGTGTACCACGCGATCACCGAGGCGATCGATGCGATACCCAAGGAGATCAACGCGGTGCTCGCCGCGCTGAACGCGCCGCTGCCCACCGTGGGCAGCCTGATCGACGACGTGGAGCAGAAGGGGTTCACCTTCGAGCAGGGCGGCGGCTGGAGTCCCACTCTGGGCGCGGCACGGTTGGCCATGCTGCCCTCGGCCTGATGCCCGAACCCGCCCGGCTGCCCGCTTCCTGAGGAGGATCCTGTGCCCGACGACCCGTCCGCATCCAAGGCCGCCCGTGTCGGCGACTACCTGCTGGCCGCGCAGACCGACCGCCAGCGCAACCTGAGCGCCCGCATCTACGATCGGCTCAAGGCCGGCGCCGAAGTGGACGACGTACGCGACCTGATCGAGGAGCTCAGCCGGACCGGCGCGGAGGACCTGCGCCGCTACCGGGCGGCCGAGAAGCAGCACCAAGGCATCGGCATCGGCTACGACGGCAACGGCGACGGGGTGGCCCGGTGAGCGACGGCACGGCAGCGTGGGAGCAGGTCACCGAGTTCGAGGTCGTCTTCACCTTTCGGGTGAAGGAGAGCAGTTGGCTGGTCCAGCCCAAGAGCGGTGGGCCGCCGCTGCTCAAGGGCGTGCGGCCTGGTGGCCCGGAGTCCGTCCGTGCCTACCTGGTCGATGCCGGTTCGGCCCTCGACCAGCGGGTGGGCGCCGTCGGGCTCACCTCTGCCGCGGACGCGGCGGGCACGCGGATCGGCACCCTCAGCCACAGGCCGGGCGCGATGTTCCAGGACGACGTCTGGGCCGTCGAGCAGACGGATCTGGGCGCCTTCTCCGCCAAGCCCGTCGGCCTGGCCAGCCGGGCCCGGCATACACCGCTCACCTGGGGAATCACCGAGAACGTCGCCGATCTGGTGAGCAGGCACCGGCTACGGTTCAGCAGCGGGGAGAGCAAGGGCTTCGAGGTCGGCCGCCGCGCCGGCCTCCGCTCCCACTATGACGTCAAGGTGCTCGACTCCCGAGTCAACCGGCTGCTGGTGCTCGCTACCGTCGTCCACTTCGACTCCGTCTACGGCGACGCCAACGCGAGCAAGCTGGTCCCCTCCATCACCGGCCTCTTCCGCCGCTGACGGCTCCGCGGCCCAGGACGCCACGAGTTGAGCGCCGCTCGACTACGCCGAAGCCTTGCGGGGTCGGTGGCCACTTGATCTGCTCAGCGTTGCCGGGCCCACCAGATGGAGTCGTTCGCAATCCCGGATCTCAGGGCACGGCGGGACTCGTCAAACGGAGTGATCTCCAGATCAACGCAGAGCATCTGTCGAGCATTGTCGCGAACTCTGAGGTAGGCATTGCCGGAATCAACGCATTTGGCTGCGTGCTGCTGTGGCGTGAGCAGGTTTGCCGCCCCGGAAATGACGGCTGCCAGGAGGGCGCCCAGTCCTGCCAGACGGGCGCCGATGAGGTCGGTCACCGCAGAGACACCTGCTGCGGCTCCGATGGTCGCAGCAAGGACGGACAGCCAGCGGTCCGCGGCGCGCCAGATCTTGGCGGCGGTGAACGGGTTGTGAGAGTCGCGTAGCCACGCCGGCACGGTCGGAGATTGCCCGTCACACCGCAATGCCGGTATTGACGCCAAGGGTGGCTGGAGCCTGTTCTTGGACGGCTGCGGAGGGTCTCTGAGCTGCTCTTATGGGGTTGCCCGCAGCCAGCGGTCGTCCTGGAAGTCGTCGGGGATGTCGTCGTTCCAGGGGTCGATGTCACGACTCTCCAACTCCTCGAACCAGCAGTCGCGTTGGGATGGGGGCAGGTGCTGGCCGCACCACGGGCAGAAGGCGATGTCGATGCTCGAGGTGCCGCCGTCATGGATGATCAGGCCGTACTCCTGGAACTTCGCAGTGAAGCCGATCAGCGCGTCGGGGCAGTCGAACGGGTCGGCGTGCGAGTCACAGCGAAGGTTCGCCCGGCGGGTCATCTCGTCGCAACAGTGCTTGGTCATGCGCTCAGTTTCTCCCGGTGGGCCTGTTCCACAGAAGTGGATCAGGCCCCGGAATGATCACTGCCCTCGGCCCGGCCGTCAGCCGCGGGGGCTGCGGGGGCTGCGGGGCTCTGATGCGGCGAGTTGGCGGGTCTCCTCTGTCAGTTCGCTGAGTTCGGTTACCGGCGCCTGTGCGCGCCAGGCGTGGCGGCCTGCGGAGGGGAGGCCCAGCTGCGCGGCCTCCTCGGAGTTTCCGCTGGTGAGGGCCAGGGTGGCCAACCCGTCGGCGCTGGCCAGTACCTCGAATCTGCTGCCGCGCCAGGTGCCGAGCAGTCGGCGGTAGGTCAGGTCGTCGACCTGGCCGAACTCCAGGGCACGGGACATCGTGGTGCCGTCTTCGGCGACCCGGTAGACGGTGGCCTCGCCGGGGTTGGGGCCGAAGTCGGCGAGGTAGGGCGAGCCCTGGAAGGTGACGACCGGGCCGCGCGCGATGCTGCCCGGCGGGACGGGCGCGACCGGGCCGGCGGGCAGGCCCAAGGGTTCGGCGGCGGGGAAGGCGTGCCAGCCGGTGTAACGGCCGGGGTAGCGGGCCAGCGGCTTCGCCCAGCCTTCGGCGGCGACGCTGGCACCGGTGCCGGCACCGGGCTCGGCACCGGCACCGGGCTCGGCACCGGCCTCGGCGAGGTGCCAGATCTCCGCGCCGACCGGTACCTCGGTCAGTTCCAGCCAGTACTCGGGGACGGCCACCGGCGTGTACCTGGTGTAGCCGGTGCCGAGGAACGGCTCGGGCAGGACCAGCGTGGAGCCGAGCCGTGCCGCCGCGGCGGTGCTTCGCCCGCCGAAGGACGGCTGGAACAGCGCCGGCCAGTGCGCCTGGAAGCGCAGCACGAACAGACCATCGCCGGTGGGGAAGTCCGACTCGTCCTCGGCCAGGCCGTGGTAGGCCCGGGCCTGCGCCCCCGACTCGGCGCCGTCCAGATCGACCAGGCGCGAGCACAGCCCCCACAGCCGGGACGGTTCGAAGGTGCCGGGGACGACGGTGTTGCCCAGGTACTGCGCGGCGAGCTGCCGGGTGATCGGCAGCTGGATGACAGTGCGGGGGGACAGGCCGGCGGCGGGGGTGGTCATGCGGGGTGGTTCTCCTTCCAGGCGGCGAGCAGGTCGTAGCGCTTCTCGGTGAGGTCGGTGACCTCCTCCAGGGGGAAGGTGCCCTCGTATTCGATGGCGCCGGTCCGGGTCAGGTAGGCGTTGGCGAAGACCACTCCCTGGGTGCCCTGGTAGTAGCCGTTGATCTCCCCGTCGCGGACTCCGCCGCTGGAGAACAGTTCGCCCTTCCAACGAAAGGTCCAGCTGGAGGAGTACCAGGCGGTGACGTCCTCGGGGCTGACGAGGTAGAAGCCAGGGCCGCGTGGATCGGGTTCCAGGCCTTCCGGTGCCTGCTCGCCCTCGTCCACGCAGAGAGTGATCATCGGCGCGCGATCGTCCGACAGGGCCCGGTGGACGTTCCCCTGATACTCGACGAACCGCCCCGGTCCGAATGGGTACTGCCTAGCCATTGGTCTTGATCCACCTGTCGCCGTCGTAGTGGGCCGCAAGGGTCTCCTTGCCGTCCGGGGTCATTCTCCAGATCTCGGACCCTGTTGGGAGGGCGGTACGTGTGGCATCCCACTCGGGGATACCACCGCCCGTGTACCCGGTTCCGGTGAATGGGTCCTGCCAGGGGCGTCCGGTGCTCGCCCCGGCCAGCTCGGCGACGTGCTGAGCGGCGGCGGGGTCGTTCACCGCGCCGAAGGTGGTTGAGGCATCGAGGCCCTTCGGCGCCTGCAGTCGCAGTTGGTAGGCCTCGCCGGCGCCGTCGGGAATCGGTGTCCAGCCGGCACCCTTGTCGTCGAGGGCGAGGGCATCACGGAGCTCGGAGGGCGTGGTGAGGCCGGCCGTGTCGGTGCCGCGGGCTATGGAACCGCTGAACAAGCTCGGGTCGAACTTGCCTCCATTGGGCAGGCGGTCCGCGTTCTCCAGGTAGGACTTGGCCACGTCCGGGCCGAGCACCTTGGTGACGATCTGTCCGTCGGCGATCTTGATGCTGTTGCGGACGTCCACGACCTGCTGGATCTGCTCGTCTGTCAGGTCGTTGGTGGGGGAGGTGCGGAGCCGGTCGTGCTCGGCACGGTCCAGGCCGCGGGCGTTCAGCTCCTGGTCGATCTGGGTGTTGAAGTCGGGGCCGTCGTTCAGGGCGTCACGGCCCAGCCGGGGTGCGGCGGCGTCGAGCTCGGCGGGGGTGGGGCCGGTGTCCAGCGCCCGGGCGATCCGCGAGGGGCCCTGGGCCGCCGACTCGCCGGGAGCACCGGCTGACGGCTTCGGGTCGGTCAGCGGCTTCTCCTTCGGCATGGCGGAGCGGAAGCCCTCGGCGAGCTCGTTCTCGTTGGCCGCGTGCTCGGCGAGGTTCCTGGTCCCCTTCTCCACCGCGTCGTCGACCACCCCCGCGTGCTTCTCCGCGATCTTCGGCAGGGACTTCTCCGCGTCCGCCTTCAGCGCGTGGAAGACCGCCCTCTCCTCGCCGCCCCCGCTCATCAGTCGTCCCCGCTCATCAGAAGGCCAGCCCGGCCATGCCGCTGCGCAGCACCGCCGCGTGGCCGCGGAGGGATTCCGCGTGCCCGCTCAGCACCTGGAGGTGCGCGCCGGCGGTGCCGTGGTCGAGGGAGAAGCCGTCACCGGCGCCGCTTCCGTCGGCACCGCCTCCGCCTCCGCCTCCGTCACCGACGCCGGTCTGCGACCAGTCCAGGCCCGACATGGCCTTCTCTACCTTGGCGAAGAGCGGCTTGGCGGCCGCCTCGATGACCTCGCCCATGATGTGCTGGATGATCAGCTGCTTCAGCGTCTCCAGCAGCTTCTTCCCGGTGGCGACGATCAGCGGGACGGCGGCCTCGGCCAGCCCGAGCGTGGCCACGGACGCGGCCTGGTCGGCCACGAACGTCGCCGCCATGGCGATCAGCTCCGCCAGCGCCTCGACCTTCTGGGCGACTATGTAGTCCGCCGCGACGTCCAGTGCTTCGGCGAGGACGCGGCAGCCCTCCACCAGCTCCCGGGTGTGCTGCTCGGACATCCGGGCCCAGCCGGACTGCATCCGCTGGGTCGCCGCCCCCTGGTAGGCCCGCGCGAAGTTCGCCATCGCCGTGGTGGCGTCCTGGTGCGTACGCTCCACGGCCTGGCCGAAGTCCCGGACCATGCCGGCGAACCGGCGCACCTCGTCCTCGTTCAGATAGGGCCAGGGGACGCCGATGACATTGAGCAAGGTCACGACCGGGCCCGGTAGATCGTCGGCAGCCAAGATCCGCCCCCTCGTGTGCCGCGTATCGTGTGGATGATGCGTGGTTTGGTGCGTGGTCGACCCAGACCCTATCCGGCCCAGGCGCCCGGAAGCGGCGCGGGGCGACCTTTCACGGCGGGACAGTTTCCTATCGGCGATCTCCCGGGCCCGGCACAATCACCGGTATGACGATCACTGCGAGCGCGCCGTCGACGCACCACACCCCCGTCGCCCTCGCCCGTGGATTCCTGACGGGTGGTGTGATCGGTACGTCGTTGGCCGCTCTCGTCGTCAGCGGCGTCATCGAGAGTGTGCCGCTGCTGGTCACCGGCCTGGTCCTGCCCGCGGTCTACGGGCTGCTCTTCTACCTCGGCGGTGCGCCGCGGCGCGCCCGGGAGGCGGCCGTCGTGCCGCGCACGGCGCTGGCGATGATCGAGAGCCTGCGCGCGGAGGGGGGCGAGTCGAGTGACATACCGGTGCGGTTCGATCTCACCGTCGCACCGGACGACGCCTCGGCGTACCGCGTCGTGATCACGCAGGACATCAATCTGGTCGACCTCCCCGACTACCGGCCGCGCGGCATCCTGGTGGTCCAGTACCCCTCGGACCGGCCGTGGCGGGTGCGGATCGTGAAGCGGCCGACACCGGAATGGGAGGAGCGGGCGGCCGGGGCCCGCCTCGACTCCGCGCCCGGGCCGGCCACGGTGAGCGAGCCTCCCGAGGGCTGCGCCTTCGGCTTCGCCGCACTGCTCGGCCTGCTGCTCGGCGCGGCGGCCGTGATCCTGCTGTGCCGGGTGGACCTGTTCGGGCCGGAGACCAGCGCGCAGCAGTCGGCCTCGGCGCAGCCGTCGGTCTCCGCGCAGCCGTCGGTCTCCTCGACCTGGTCCAGCACCTCTGTGTCGTCGGCGTCCGGCACGGTCTCCCTCGGTCCGGGCCGGTCGTTGCTCGACCAGGGCGAACTGCGCCGGGCCGTCGACCTGCTCACCAAGGGCAAGGGCAAGGGCAAGGACACCCGCCAGGCACTCACCGTGGTCGTGCAGGATCGCCTGCTGACGGTCGTGTTCTCCCCGGCCGGCGTGCAGGCGCCGCAGTTCGACCCGCGTTCGCTGCCCTACGAGCGCCTCCCCGCGCTGGTCGACGAGGCCCGGAAGACCCTCGGTGTGCACTCCCCGCAGACCTGGCAGCTCACCGTCGACCGCCTCACCGGTTCCCTGACCATCAGGGTCGGTGTGACCGGCCCCGGGGGCACGGCCTCACTGGAGGCGGACGGACAGGGCAAGGTGGTGCGGCGCACTCCGGCCCGCTGACCGCGGGGGTGTTGGCGTCCGTCGGCATCAAGGCAGCAAGGCATCAAGGCATCAAGGCAGCAAGGCAGCAAGGAATCAGGGCACCGGGGTTGTGGACAGGAGGTGGACGCATGGGCTGGAACGGATATCTGGTGCTGTGGTGCGGGGTGTTCGGCGTGGTGGCGCTGATCGGGTACAGGCGCTCGCTGGCCGGGGTGACCCGGGCCCAGCGGATGGTCAGAGTGATGGGACGGATCGAGCGGGTGCGGGAGCCCCGGCACGGAGGCTCCGAGAAGGACGGGATACCGGTGGTCGTCTCCTTCCACGACCCGTCCACCGGCGAGGAGTTCACCGTGACCAATGACGGTGAGCACGGCGACCGGGTCGACACAGCCTGGACCGGCCGGGAGATAGGCATCCGCTACCCGCCGGGGCGGCCGCATGCCTTCCGGTTCAGCGACGACCTCTGGGACGGCCGGCGCGGACTCGGCTGGCCGAACTTCGCCGTCTTTCTGATCTACGCCGGGCTGGTGGCCGTGGCCGCGATCGACTGGAGCTGGCCGTGGGCCCTGGTCGGCTCCGGCGCGCCGGTCATCGTCCTCGCCGCCTGCTATCTGCCCCAGGACGTACGGCGGATGAGGCGCCGGATCGACCTGCTGGCCTCCGAGCCCGCCGTCCAGGGCCGCGTCATCGCCGTCGTCAAGTACGTCTACACCGACGAGGAAGGCGACACCCGCACCAGTCAGACGCCGGTCGTCGCCTTCACCACCCACGAGGGCACAGCCGTCACTGCCTACTGCGACTCAGGGCTGCCGGACCCGGCCGGCTCGTACGGGCGGGACGTCACGATCCACTACTCGCCCGACGACCCGGCCGTGTTCACCCCGGACCTCGCCGCCGAACGCCGTTCCCGGCGCACGGACATCGGCTGCAGCGTCCTGGTCCTTCTGGTCGCAGTGGCGGCCATCGTTGTCGGGGTGGTCCTGCTTTTGTGACGTCCGACAGACGGTTCGTCAGAAACGGTCCTGCCGGGTGCCGTGGCTGCCCAGTGCGGTCCGGGCCGGTAGGACGCTCGACAGCAGTGCCAGGGTCAGGCAGACGCCGATCGTCAGCAGCATCGTGCGGTCGGTCACAAGCCCCGACGTGCGGGTGAGGGGATCAGGGTTGTCTCCCCGGTCCGACGGGCCTCCCGACATACTTGTGTCCTCTGCGAGGGTCGGGGGAGGTGGGGCCATTGCGACGGCTGTTGTTGGTCAACTTCGTGCCGAGCGCGCTCTTCATCGGCTGCGTGCTGGCGCTGGCGCGGGCCGGGAGCTTCTCCGGGCGCAGCGACTGGGGTCAGGTTCCGCCGCGTGGACTAATGGTGTTGGCAGTCGACCTGCTCGGGATCTCTGCCGGGGCAGCGGTGCTCGGCCTGCTTCTGTACCCGTTCCAGGTGCGGGCGGTGCGGGTGCTGGAGGGTTACTGGGACCGCTGGTCATTCACGGCGGGGCTTGCCGACGTGCTGGCGGAGCACCAGCGCCGGCGATGGCAGGCCCTGCACCGGCGGTCCCAGGAACCGAGCCGACGAGCGGCCGAGATGCGTGTCGCGGCGGACGCCTACCGGCGCTTGGCGGCCAGGCCATCAGTGGACGTACTGCTCCCCACCGCACTCGGGAACGCGCTGCGGGCCGGCGAATTGAGCGCGGGTGAACGGTACGGCCTCGGCACGCTCGCGTCGTGGCCGCGGATCTTTCCTCAGGTTTCCGATCCCGTGGCTGGGGCGCTCCGTTCGACCCGAGACGCTTTGGACACTGCGGTGAACCTGTTCTGGAGCCTGCTCGCGGTGGGGGCGGTCTCGACAGGCGCCCTGTGGGACGAGCCCGGGGCGTGGTGGCTCCCAGCGCTCGCACTCGTGCTGGCGGCAGTCGCGTACCAAGGGGCCGTCATCGCTGCCCAGGCCTACTCCGGGCTGATGCGCGTCGTGTACGACCTGCACCGGTTCGACCTACTGGACGCGCTGCATCACCGACTGCCCAGCAAGGAGGAGGAGCGGAGCGTCTTCGGACAGGTGTCGGAACAGCTTGCCGGTGAGTGGGTCCAGGACCTGCCGTACGATCATCGACGCTGAGGGGGCGGCTCAGGCCCGAACGATGCTGACTGCTCCGCAGACACCCAGAACGTGGAGCACGATCTCGGGCGCGTTCCCGGTGTCCGCCCGCGGCCCCGGATCGGCTATCCGGGTCAGGAAGGCTCCGGACGAATGGATCGTCACCCGGCATGCGGCCGGAAGCGTGAGATGGACGTGGCCGCCGATGGCGGTGACGTGCAAGGTGAGGTGACTGTGGATCCGCACTGCGGTCAGGTCGGTGCGTAACTCTCCGGCGACGGCCCGCAGCGTCAGCAGATCCGCTGCCCCGGCGGGGACGGTGATCCGGCCGGTGGTGAGGATGCGCGTCCACCCGTTCGCACCGGCCGCGCGACTGACGGAGAGTAGGAGCGCGGTGCCGACCAGGGCCAGTGCGGCGGGCAGCAGCAGGTCCTGGAGTGTGCGTGGCGCGAACCCGTGGGACAGGGTCAGCCAGCTCAAGGCGATTCCGCCGAGCAGGAGCGGCGCTGTGCCCGAGCCCCGGGCGACCGTCGACCTCAGCAGGTTGATCAGAGCCAGGGCAAGGAGCGCCCACGGCCACCATCGGCCCGCCACCTCGGCGGCCGTCCTGGCCCGGTGTGCTGTGTCCCCCAGGCAGTAGCACCCGGTGGCGAGAGTGATCAGGCCGACCCAGATCCGGACACGGGGCGACCGGCCTCCGCTCTCGCCGTCCGCCATGGCCTGCCGACTCCCGTCCAGCGGGCCGCGGGAACGGCGCGCGGCGACATGTTATCCGGCGGGGTCCGCGGTAGGTGGCCGGTAGCCGGGGGAGTCGCGGAGTTCTGCGAGCCGGGTGTCCGCCTCGTCGTCGTCGACGGCCAGGACCAGGATGACGGCCGGGAGTTCACGGAGGACGCAGGTGCGCCGGTGCGGAGGTACCGGTTCAGCGGCCTGGTATTTCACCCTGAACTGCTTCACGGCGGCCGCTCCGAGGCGGAGTGCCGTCTGCCATTCCTCTGATTCGTGCTTTCCGTACGTGTGATGCGCATCGCCTCTCGGCAGCTTTGCCTCGCAGCGCAGGCATCCGCGGAGCAGCGCTCGATTCGGCGACCAACCTGGTAGGACGAGCTCATGCATGAGGGGGTACTCCTTCCGATTCGGCCGATCCGGGCAGAGCCGGGGGCCGGTACAGGCCCGCGATCCAGACGGCGTCCGCCAGCGCTGCGACCAGGACGAGTGCGGCGGCGCCCCAACGCCAGCCGGCCTGCGTCGCGTGGTCCGGGGGCACGAGGGCGGCGGCAAGCCCCAGGGCCAGCAGAATGGTGCCGATATTGAAGCAGTGGGTGGCGGGGTCGCTGAGGTCCTCCCAGCGCTGGAAATCCTGCTGCTGGCGGGTGTGGAGGTTGTCGTCCCCCTCGTCGTGGGTTCTGCTGTATTCCACGTACTCCGGTGAGAGCCAGTCGTTCAGGTCCTGGTACGAGTAAAGGAACTGGCGCGCGTGATAACTCAGTTGAATGCTGGCAAGCAGGGTCAGCGCCGTGAAGACGAGCAGCAGCAGGGTCGGACCCGGCCACCGGAACCGCTCCACAGCTGCGCCGACGACACCGGCGAGTGACAGCGCCGCGGCCACCAGAAGTGGTGCGGTAATGAAGTGGACCACTCCGGACGTGGGTATCCGCCCCAGGTGTCCCGGCTCTGTCGCCCGCCACTTCGCTGGAACGATCTCTGGATTCTTGCCCGCGTCCACCCCCATGCCATTCCCCCTCCGCAGCACCGGGCATCCGAGTCGGAGTGTGACAGAGGTAATCACCCCGGCGGTAGGGGGAGCGGCGGATAGGTGCCAGTGGTGCGTAGTCGAATGGAAGTGGTGATTGAAGCCAGTGTGCACGGTGTGACCCCGGCGCTGCGAGTTCACGATGAATTCCTCGTTGAACTGTCACCGGACCCCGGCCTGAATCTTTCACCGCAGCGGCCCGTTGATCGTGTGCCCGGGTTGTCGCTTTTGCTCTGCCTGGCGGGCTTCGCCGGGTAGGGCTGCGCGTCGACTGTCGCGTCGGTGGCGCCGGGTTCCACGGGCCCGGGGACTGCGGGTCGGCCTCCTCTCGATGCTCTGCTGGGCGGTTTGCCCAGGTCAGGTTGGGTAGGGCAGGGCCATGAGGCGGCGGAAGGCCTGGACGACCGCGTTCGCCCAGGGCCAGGTTCTGGGGATCTTGAGGGTGCGTTTGCGCTGGCCGCGCACGATCACGGCGGGCACGTGCAGGAAGCGGAAGCGCAGGGTCTTTGGGGTGGCTTTGGCCATCTCGCCCTCACAGCCGAGGAGTTGGAGCCAGTTGCGGAGGTCGCAGGCCAGCGCGGTGGCCAGCAGCCACGCCTGGTTGACCTTCATGTGGCGCGAGGGGAACCGGTTCAGGCCCGCGTCCTTGCTGTCGCGGATCTTCGCCTCGACCCGGGCGTGAGTCCTGTGGCGGGCATCGAGCCATGAGGCCTGACGGTCGGGAGTGTTGGTCGCGAACGTCTGCAGCCGCATGCCGTGTTCGAGCTCGTAGGGTGAGGCGTCCTTGACGTAGCGCGGGTGCAGCGGTTCGCGGCGCACGATCACCCGGTGCCCGGGCGGCCAGAGCGAGAGGTCGCCGAGCAGTCCGGTGATGTCGGCGACCTGCGCGTCCTCACGCGCGGCACCGTCGGCGTCGAGGGCGGCCTGCCACACCGAACGGCCCTGCTTGCGCTCCTGCTTCTCCAGTTCGTCCAGCGCCGTCACGGCCGTCATCTCACGGTCGGTGAACGCCCAGCCGGTCGAGTACTGCCAGGTGAAGGAGGGGTGGCGACGGCCACCGGCCTTCGCGATCCACGTCAGGAGCCCGTGGGAGAACCCGGCCCCGTCGATCCGGAACAAGATCTTGCGGCGGTAGGCGGCGGGCAGCTGCTCGACCGCGGCGGCGAAGCAGGCGATGTTGTCCTCGGCGCTGTTGCAGCCCGCGTCGCCGGGACGCAGCTCCTGCGCGAGCATCTCCCCGGTGTTGTCACAGAAAGCGATCATGGGGCACAGGCCGTAGACGCCCTTCTTGTACGTCCCGGCCGCGCCCTCCTTCTCCGAGGCGCAGGCCACCGGCGTGGCATCGGAGTCGATCACCGTCCAACCGGTCAGCGCCGCACCGTCCACCACGATCCACGGGAACCCCTGCGGCCGGTTCTCCAGCCAGGACCACACCTGCCGGCGCACCGTCGCCCGGGCCCGGGCGACCCGGCGCACCTGCAGCTCGCCAACCTCGTCCAGGACCCGCCACACCGTGGGCGGCGACGCCACCGCCGGGCCGCCCGCCATCACCTCGCGCTGATGCTCCAGCACCGCGATGTCGCCGATCGCCACCGCCCCCAGCACGATCGCGCAGGCCAGGTCCACCAGCACCCGCCCCCGCTCGTGCCCCGGCCGGAAACCCGGGCGCCGCATCGCCTGCGTCAGCGCCCCTGCCAGCCCCGCCCGCTCGGCCAGCACCTGCAGATGCACCCCACCCGCATGCCCGACCTGCCGCCTCCTGTCAGCCGACATGGCCAGATCGGTCAGACGTCCAGTATTCTTCCCCACGGATTCGGTGCCCCACCTCGCGACGATACGTTTCTAGATAACTCGCATCATTGCAGGTAGGGGCACCGTCTCTGCATCCAGGTGACGCTCAGTCACCACACGCCAAGGGCTCGTGAATCACCGAGGCCGGGGGCGGAGCCGATGGAGACGACGCGGGCCCAGTCGGGGGGTGAGTCGGGGACGTAGTCGGGGCCGTCCTCGTTCTCGTTCTCGTCCCATGAGCGGGCGGGTCGTTGGCGGGGGAACAGGCCCACCACGGTCCGGCAGGGTGGTCGCGTGCCGGGCCAGGGGGTCTGGCCGTCGGTCAGCACCACGACGACGTCCGGGCGGGGGCGCATGCGGAGGGCTGCGGCGAAGCCGGTGCGCAGGTCCGTACCGCCGCCGCCGAGCAGGGGGATTCCCTCGCCCCGGCACAGCGGGTGCACGATCCGGGCCGCGGCGTCGCACGGCAGCACGGTGATCAGGTCCCGACGGCCGCCCACGGCACGGGAGATGGCGGCGACCTCGAGCAGCGCGCTGCCCAGTTCGCTGTCGCTGACCGACCCGGAGGTGTCGATGACCACGGCTACCCGGGGCGGCCGGCGTCGGAGGCTCGGCAGCAGCACGCCGGGCACCCCGGCCGAGCGCCGCGACGGACGGCCGTAGGTGTAGTCCTCGCCCACGCCGGGGCCGGACGCCGCCGAGCGGACCGCCACTCCCAGCAACTCCCGCCAGGCCTGCGGCGGATGGAACGCGTCCTCGGCCCACCGCTGCCACCCCTTCGATGCGTTGCCAGGACGGCCGGTGATGCCCTGCGCCACCCGGAACCGCACCGCGTCCCGTTCCTGCTCGCTGAGGCCGTACGCGCCTTCCTCGCCCAGGTCCCACCCCCGTTCCAGCCCGTCGGCGCCGCTGCCGCAGTCCAGCCAGGCCAGGCTCTGCGTGTGCGGCCCGAGCCGGAACCGGCGCAGGTAGTCCTCCATGAGCTCCCCCTCGGGCAGTCCCAGGAGCGTCGGTTGGACGGCGCCCTCGGGGCGCACCAGCCCGTCGCCGAACACATCGTCGTTGATCTCGCAGTCCGCGGCGATGTTCATCCGCAGCCGTTCCGCCGGGCCGGTGAGCCCGTGCTTCCGGGCGAACCGGTCGCTGCGGCCGTGGTGGTCCCGCAGCAGGTGCGACACCTCGTGCACCCATACCGCGGCCAGTTCCTCCTCCGGTGTGCGATCCACGAACACCGGCGAGACGTAGCAGCGCCAGTGCCGGTCCACGGCCATGGTCGGCACCTGCCGCGACTCCACGGTGTGCAGGGCGAACAGCGCGGTCGCCAGGTAGGGCCGGGCCCGGGCGGCGTGCAGGCGGGCGGCGAAGAGTTTGTCGAGGTCCAGCGCCCCCGATACGTCGGGTGGGTTCGAGGTAATCGTCATCGACCGGCCTTCGCCACGGTCGCGGCCCGGGCTGCCGCCCGGTCCGCGCGCTGGGACAGGGACACCGCCCCGGCCAGCCGCTCGATCGACGCCGGGACGTCCCAGTCCTGTTGGCGCAGTGAGGCGAGGGTGGTCGCCGGGACGACCACCAGGTCCGGCGCCCCGGTCTCCATGGCCAGGATCAGCAGCGTCCAGGCCGCGTCCCAGCGGGACTTCTCCGGGCGGTTGCGGACCGCGGCCACCACACCGTCGAGCACGGCCTGGCGGAGATCCCCCCGCCCGGGCAGTGTGGCACCCGCCGGGTCGGCCAGCAGCGCCTCCGGGTCCGGGAGGTCCATCCGGTCCATGCTCGCCAGCAGTTCCAGCCCGGGACCGTCCCCGACAGTGCCCCTGACCAGCATGGACAGGACGTCACGGGAGGCGCCGGCCGCAGTCGCGAAGGCGATCAGGCACAGGCTCATCTCCCAGCTCCGGGGGGACGGCCAGGGCCCGCCCCGCCGCGTCTCACTGCTGGGCAGCCGGTGCACCAGCGCCGGTCGCGCGGCGAGCAGCCCGCACACCGCGCGGCGGGCGAAGACCACGGCCTCCGACAACCTCCGCGGGTCGAGCCGGGGCAGGGTCGCCCGGGGCCAGGTCCCGCCGAGGCCGCGGACCACGACCTCGTGGTCGTGGGCCCACTGCAGATGGACGAACCGGTTGGCCAGCGGCGGGCTCAGCTCCCAGCCGTCGGCGGCCGAGGACCGTGGATTGGCGGCGGCCACGATCCTTACCCCGGGCGGCAGTTGCAGCGAGCCGATCCGCCGCTCGAGCACCAGGCGGAGCAGGGCGGCCTGCACGGCCGGAGGCGCGGTGGACAGCTCGTCCAGGAACAGCAGCCCGCGGCCGGCCCGCACCAGGCGCACGGCCCAGTCCGGCGGGGCCATCGGGACACCGTGTTCGGCGGGGTCGTCGCCGACGATGGGCAGCCCCGAGAAGTCGGACGGCTCGTGCACACTGGCGATCACCGTGGTCAGCGGCAGGTCCAGGGCCGCGGCGAGCTGGGTCAGGGCCGCGGTCTTGCCGATCCCCGGCTCACCCCACAGCAGCACGGGCAGGTCGGCCGCCACGGCCAGGGTCAGCGCCTCCAGTTGGGTGTCGGGACGCGGTTCGGTGGTGGTGTCGCGCAGCAGGGCCAGCAGTTCGCCGGCGACGTCGAGTTCGGCGGTGTGGGTGTGGGTGTGGGTGTTGGTGTTGTGGGCGGGGGCGACATGGTCGACGTGGGTGACGTGGGTCGGGTCGGACAGGGTGTATGCGGGCATGTTTGATCACCTTGGGTGTGTGGTGGTGCGGGGAAGGGACGGAAGCCGCAGGTCAGCGGGGGCTTCCAGGGCGTGGGCGGGAGCGGTGGCCACGCGAGCGGTGGCCACGGGAGCGGCGGCGATCCGGGCGAACCGGGTCCGGTTCGGGTCCGAGGAGTCCGGTCCGGAACAGTCCGTAGCTGATCCGCCGCAGTGTGGCCGCCTCCAGCTCGTCCCGCAGATCGCCGCTGCGCAGCAGTGTGTCGGGGCCCAGCAGGCCCTCGACGACGGCCAGCGCACCGGCGGTGTCGCCGTGGTCCAGGCGTTCGCGGACACCATCGATGGCGTCGGGGTGACGGTGTGTCATATCGATGACTTGCAGGCAGGGAAGGGGAGTTCCGGTCAAGGCGACCAGCAACTCCTCCCGGCGGATCTCCACCGGGTCGTGGTCCAGCGGGACCAGGACCCCGTCGACCAGGCCGATTCGGTGCTGCGCTCCCCGGCACTCCACCAGCCGCGGTTGTCCGGCCCGGTCCGGGCTCAGGGACGAACCGGGCGACGAGTGGTCCGGCGCCAGGGCCGAGGCGACCAGCGGGTGCAGCCGGTCGACCTCGATCGCACCGGCGCGGAGCAGGTCCAGGTCGGGCAGCACCCAGGTCGCGGCGTCTGGCAGGACCGGCAGCGGGCGGCCGCCGCCGTCCGTGGCCGGGTACGGGTGTGGGTGCGCGTCCGGGGCCGGGTGCAGGACCAGCCGATGTCGGGCCCCCAGACGGACGGTGACGCCACCGCTGGCGGGCCGCCCCTCGGCCTGGAGCACGATCCCCGCCTCGGCCGCCCACCGGTCCACGGCGCAACGGAGTTGCTGCGGCACCATCCCCAGCGGCACCATCCCCAGCGGCACCGGCCCCAGCGGCACCATCCCCAGCGGGTCCGGCCCCAGCGGGTCCGGGTCGTGCGCCGGACGGCCGTCGGCGGGCAGCCGGTCGGCCCCGGAGCGGATCCGCAGCTCATCGGCCCTGCGCGCGTCCCACAGGTGGCGGTGCAGGTCGAGGCGGAACCGTGGGTGGGGGTGGGGATGTGGGTGACGGCGGGCGTCGGGCGCACCGAGGGATCCGTCCCACAGCGCGAGGCTGATCCGCTGACCGGCGTCCGCCCAGGCCGGCGGAGTCCGGACCACGAGGTGCACCGGGCCTGTGCCGTCATGCCCCGCGCCGTCCCGCTGCCCCGCGCCGTCCCGCTCCGCCGTGTCGTAGCGGGCCAGGGTGATGGTCAGGCCCGGTCGTAGCAGCCCGTCGGGAGCGATCCTCGGCATGTGCCAACGCAGCAGGTCAGGGGCCAGTCGGCGGAGATCGGCCCGGATTCGGGCGGCGGTTTCCCGACCGTGGACGCGCGCCACGGCACGCAGGTTGAGATCGATGTCGATGCCTGCGGCGGCGCATGCCCCACCCCAGTCGCCGACAGAACGGCGAGCGGTCGCAGTCTCGATCATGGAGGGCGGCACGGCGAACTCACGCACGCGCAGCCACAGGGAAAGACGGGCATCCTCATGCACGGTCCGAGTGAGCATCAGCACTCACCTTGCGTGGATGGGACCCCCGATCCGTGAACAGAAGGAGTTGTCATCGGCGGGAGCGTACCGCGTTCCGCGACGATCTGACCAGAGCCGCCCCGGGCCGCGCCGGTCAACCCGCGGGCTCCCGGCTACCGGTGGCTGCGGTGGGCCGTTTCGGGGCCGACCACGCGCAGCAGGTCGAGGGCCTCGGCGCTCGGGGTGCCGGGCGGGGGTGTGAAGACCAGCAGCCGCTGGTCCTCGGCCGGGCTGAGCAGGGCCTCGCAGTCGAACTCGATCAGCCCGACCTCCGGGTGCCGCACCCGCAGCCGGTTCTGCCGCCGGACGGCCGCCTCGTGGCGGTCCCACATCGCACCGAACTCGTCGCTGGCCTCCCGCAGCCGGGTGACCAGCGCCGCCGCCTCGGCGTCGCCGGGACCGCGGCGGGCCACCGCCGTACGGAGGTCGGCGACGGCCAGCCGGCCCTGCCGCTCGTGCTCCTCCTCCGGGTACGCCTCGCGGACGAACGGGTCGGTGAACCATCGCCACACCACATTGCGGTCCGGCTCCTGCACCGTGCAGACACAGCCGAACAACGCCTCGGACACGGCGTTCTGCGCCAGCAGGTCGCCCAGGTCGCCGAGGATCTGCGCCGGGGTGTGCGCCAGTTGGTCGAGCAGGTACAGCAGCCCGGGACGCACATGGCTGCCCGCCCGGCGGCCCTCCGGCGGGCGGTGCCCGGCCAGCACGAACAGGTGGTCGCGCTCGTCCTCGGTGAGCCGCAGCGCACGGGCCAGGGCGCCGAGCATCTGGGTGGACGGCTGCGGGCTGCGCGCCTGCTCCAGCCGCATCAGGTAGTCGGCGGACATCCCGGCCAACAGGGCCACCTCCTCGCGGCGCAGCCCGGGCGTCCGGCGCCGGGGCCCGGAGGCCAGCCCGACGTCGTGCGGGCGCAGCCGCTCCCGCGACCGGCGGAGGAAGTCGGCGAGTTCATGGCGGTTCAGTTGGGTCCGCATGCCTCCATGGTCCGGCATCGCCGGGCCGTTTCGGACGCCGGACCCTGGGACCGCTGGTCCTAGGGAGAGCGCTCCGCTCCTCATCCGGGTCGGCGCACCGCATCGTTGGCAGCGGAACACGGACAGTGCCACCTTCCACGCCTGCCCCACCTGCCACGGAAAGAGGAACCATGCCTGCAGTGACCGTCAACGGCGCCCGCATCCCCTACCGCCTGGAGGGCTCGGGGCCGGTCCTCGTACTGGTGCACGGCACCGGCGCCGGGTCGGTGACCTGGGAGTCGGCCCTCGGCTACTTCACCGGCCGGCACACCGTCGTGCTCCCGGACCTGTCCGGCAGCGAGGCGGCCGAGGACGACGGCGGCGAATTGACCGTCGAGCTGCTCGCCGACCAACTGGCCGCTGTGCTGACGGACCTGGGGCGCGGCCCGGTGGACGTCCTGGGCTACTCGCTGGGCGCGCCTGTCGCCGCCCTGCTCGCCGCGCAGCGGCCCGAGCTGGTGCGTCGGCTGATCACGCTCTCCGGCTGGTGCGGCCCGGAGGACCCATACATCCAGAACGGCTTCGCCGTCTGGCGCACGCTGGCCGACAACCCGACGGCCTTCGCGCGCTACGCCATGCTGACCGCTTTCGGTCGCCCCTACCTCAACTCGCTCGACCGCGAGACCGTGGAGGTGCTGGCGACCGGGATGCGTCCGAGTGTGAACCTGTTCCGTCAGATCGACGCCGACCTGAAGGTGGACATCCGCGCCGCGCTCCCGCGGATCCAGGCCCCGACCCTGGTCATCGGGTGCACGCTGGACGCGCTGATCCCGGTCCAGAACTCGCGCGAGCTCGCGGCGGGCATCCCGCACAGCCGCTACGCCGAGCTGGAGAGCGGCCATGCGGCGCGGGTCGAGCGACCGGCCGAACTGGCCGAGCTGGTCGAGGAGTTCCTCGGCGAAGCGCCCCGGCCCCGGACCGTCGCCCAGGTCGCCCATGCGTGACGGTCAACGGCACCGGATCGTGGGCGTGGGCGTGGGCTCGGGTGTCCGCAGCAGCGCCGGGTCCGCGGCGAGCAGTTGCCCGTGCAGGGCGCGGAGCTGTGGGCCCGGGTCGACCCCCCAACTCCTGACGGAGCCGGGCCCGGACCCGTTCATAGCCGACCAGGGCCTCGCCCTGGCGTCCGCTGCGATTCCACCAGCTGTTGCCCCTGCCGGCGCAGTTCGTCACCGGTCTCGGCGAGACCGGCGAGCGGACAGCGTGGCGCCGGGCCCGGGTCGGAAAATGCGCCGCGGCCCTGGCGGGGGGACCATACAGGTAGTACGTGACGAGCTGAAGGAGGCCTTCATGTTTCAGATCCTGTGGATCGTGGTCGTCGGCGTGATCCTCGGAGTACTGGCCAAGTTCATCCTGCCCGGGAAGCAGGCGATTCCGATCTGGCTCACCGTCCTGCTGGGCATCGGCGGCGCCCTGCTGGGCAATGCCGCGGCCGGGTGGATCGGTGTCTCGCACACCTCCGGGATCGACTGGATCCGCCACCTGCTGCAGATCGGCTGTGCAGTGGGGCTGGTGGCGCTCGTCGCCCCGCTGTGGGGGCAGATCTCGCTGCATCGCGGCGGGTCCACGCCGCACGGCCACGCCCGAGCCTGACCCTGCTGCCGGGGGCCCTGGTCACGACCGTCCACCGACGGTGACCAGGACCCCCGTCCCCGCTCCCGCCCAGGCGGACTACTCGGCGATCTTGTCCAGGAAGGCGAACAGATTGGCCCGGGTGCGGGCGATCAGTTCGTCCAGGCCGAGGGTCTCGTTCAGCCGGCCGCCGGGCTCGGGGCTCTTCAGGCCGCGCAGGTAGAGCGAGCAGGCGAGGTCGGTGCACATGTACTCGCCGACCGAGTTGCCCTGCCGTCCGGACTGGCCCGCCCGGCGGGCCGTCATCAGCGAGACGCCGGTCCCCGAGTGCGTGGTCAGGCAGAGCGAGCACATGCTGCGGCGGAACGAGCCGCGCCGCTGCGAGGCGAAGCGGAGGGCCACGCCGACCAGCCCGCCGTCACGTTCGGCGACCAGGTAGCTGCGGTCCGGCGCCGACAGGTCGTGCCAGCCCAGGAAGTCCAGGTCCGCCCAGGGCCGCTGGGCCAGGTCGCGCGGTACCGGCAGGCGTTTGGCCTCGCCCTTGGAGCAGTTGACGAATGATGCCCGGATGTCCGGTTCGGTTGCTGCCTTCATGCTCTGGACGCTAACAGTGCCTAGTTACAGTAGGCAAATTCCTAGGGGTCCTAGGATGCGATCCGCGGGCCGGGCCGGGCCGGGTCAGACCCGGCCCGGCCCGCGGTGGTCGGCGTTCAGGCGCGGTAGGCGGCGAGGCCGGTGTAGGAGGAGATCTTCACCGGGCCCTTGGAGCCGTTGGCCGGGATGATGTCGGTGCCGGTGGGGGTGCGGAAGGCGATGGTCTTGCCGTTCGCGGACCAGGTGGGCTCGGTGTAGTTGGTGGTGGCGTGCGGAGTGAGGTCCTTGACGTGCTTGCCGTTGGTGTCGCTGACGAAGAGGTGGTCGTGGCCCTTGACCGAGCGGACGAACACGATCTCCTCGCCGTTGGGCGACAGCGCCGGCTCGGAGCCGCGGGTGATCGGGCCGCCCTGCTGGCGGGTGTAGTCGTCACGGATGTAGATCTCGCCGGTGCGGGTGTTGTCGTAGACGGAGCTGCCGTAGCCGCCGGCCGCGCTGGGCCAGTTGTTGCCGGTGGTGGGGTTGTACGCGACGTTGGGGTCGAAGTAGCGGCCGAGCGTGATGGCGTGGGGGGTGCCGTGGTAGGCGGTGCCGGAGATGCCCTCCAGACGGGTCGTCCCGCTCTTGTTCGCCACAAAGATGATGTTGTTCTTGGCTGCGATCTGGTCGCGGACGTCGCCCTTGGAGACCTGCCAGGTCGGGTGGGACCAGGTCTGGTGGCCGGGGTTGACGGCGACGATGTGGCGGCCCGTGGCGTTGGCGTTGGCGACCTCCAGGTTGCCCTTGCCGTCGATGAAGGCGGCCTTCTTGCCGTCCGGGGACCAGGCCAGGTCGCGGACGACGACCCCGAAGTTGACCCGGGTGCCGTTCATCACCACGTACTTGGTGCCGTTGCTGATGGTCAGCCCGTTGCCCTTGGTCCCGTTCAGCACGCCGTGCGAGGCCGCGTTGGCCGCTGTCGGCAGCAGGGCGGTGACGGCGGCGGTGACGGCGATGGCGGCGGCGATGGCGGTGCGGCGGGTGGCGCGGATGCGGACTGACATGGTGGTGGTTCCCCCCTGGGACTCAACTGCTGCGCTGTGCGATGAGAGAAGACTGTCAGCCGAAGATCGTGGATCTGTCGGCCTCCTGTCACGGGCGCGCAACAGCGAGCGGAACCAGTGGGTCCAGCTGGCTCAAGGAGTCCTGCGCAGCTCGCTCTTGAGCACCTTCCCGGCCGCCGAGAGCGGCAGCGCGGCGCGGAAGTGCACCGCGCGGACCCGCTGGTACGGGGTGACCCGGGTGGCGACATGGGTGATCAGCTCGTCGCCCAGTTCCGGCGTGGGCTCGTAGCCGGCCCGGAGCACCACGTAGGCCACCGGGTTCTCCCCGGCCAGGGCGTCGGGCACGCCGACCACCGCCGCGACGGCCACGGCCGGGTGCTGGTGCAGCAGGTCCTCCAGCGGGCCCGGGTAGACGTTGTAGCCATTGTGGATCAGCATGTCCTTGACCCGGCCGACCAGGAACAGCCAGCCGTCGCGGTCGGTGCGGCCCAGGTCGCCGGTGCGCAGCCAGCCGTCGACGAACTGCTCGGCGGTCAGCTCGGGGTGGTTCGGATAGCCCTCGGCGAGCTGCGGTCCACTGGCCCAGACCTCGCCGACCTCCCCCTGCGGGAGCGGGGCGCGGGTGACCGGGTCGCGGATCTCGATCCTGGTGTCGTAGACCGGGACGCCCACGCTGCCGATCGGGGCCGGGGCGTCGGGGGTCGGCGGGTGGGCGGTGAGGCCCATGGTGGCCTCGGTCAGGCCGTATCCCTCGCTGATGGACGCCTGCGGGAACAGTTCCCGCAGCCGGGACATGGTCGCCGAGTCCAGCGGGGCCGCGCCGGAGCTGACCTGCCGGACCGAGGAAAGGTCGGCCTTGTGGATCTCGGGGGCGGCCAGCAGCGCGTGGAACAGCGCGGGGGAGCCGCCGACGTGGGTCGTCCCCCAGCGCTGGAGGTCGCCGAGGTAGCGGGCCGGGTCGAAGCGCCCGGCGATCACCACGGTCGCGCCGGACTGGGTAGAGATGTTCTGGCTGATCAGGCCCATGGCGTGGAACATCGGGGCGATCGCCAGCACCACCGCCGCGCCGAGCGGGACGGTGGACGGGTCCATCGCCGCCGGGACCTGCTCCAGGTACAGCCCGCCCAGCTCGTCGAGCCGCGGCAGCGCGGCCGCCCGCCAGCAGCCCATCTGCAGCGCGTTGACGACGACGCTGCGGTGGGTGACGCCGACGGCCTTGGAACGGCCGGTGGTGCCGCCGGTGAAGGAGAGATGGGCCCGGTCGGTGGGCGCGGGGCGGGTCAGGGAGGCCCGGTCTGCCCCTTCGCCCGCGTCGATCAGCTCGGCGAAGGTGACGTGCCCCGGCAGGGCGGTCGGCGCGCCCGGCGCCGCGTGCGTGGCCGGTACCTCGGCGGTGAAGCGCAGCACCGCACCCGAGGCGACCAGCAGCGGGGCCACGGCGGGGTGGGTGATCGCGGCGACCGCCCGTACCTCGGTGAGCTGTTCGGCCAGCAGTTCGGCGGGCAGCATCGGGCTGAGCGGGGAGACCACCGCCCCGGCCAGCAGCACGCCGTAGTAGGTCAGGGTGTAGCGCAGCGAGTTGGGCTGGTGCAGCGCCACCACCTCGCCCGGCCGGACGCCCCGGGCCCGCAGGCCCCGCGCGGTGCGCAGCGCCTGGTCGTAGAGCTCCGCGTAGGTCAAGGACTCCTCGCCGTCCCGGATCGCGATCCGGTCCGGGTAGCGGCGGGCCGCGCCGGCGAGGATGTCGCCGACGGCGCAGTCGGGGTAGTCCAGGGTGGCGGGCATTCCCGGGGGCAGCAGCGTCATGTGGATCGACCTTTCAGCTGAAGGGGCGTCACCCGAGCAGTCTTGCGCGGTGATCCGGGTACGGGAAGGGTTCGTTCCGGAAGGGTCCGGTTGGGGCTGGGTTTCCCTGGCGGTTACGTCGTGTCCCTGACATTGGTGCGTTGTTCACCGTGCGGGTCCCGCGCGGTCGGACCCCGGTACGTCAGAGTCGTCTCCGGTCCGGCCGTGACAGCGAGAGGGAGACGGCTCATGTCAGGAATGACTCGACGCAGGCTGCTGGGTTCAGCAGCGGGAGTAGCCGGTGGCGCGGCGGCGATGACGCTGCTGCCACCGAGCGTTCAGGCGGCGGTGGCGGCCGGGGTCCCGGCCCGCGGCTCGCTGCGCGACGTCAAGCACGTGGTGCTGCTGATGCAGGAGAACCGGTCCTTCGACCACTACTTCGGCACCCTGTCCGGGGTGCGCGGCTTCGAGGACCCGCAGGCGCTGAAGCTGAGCACCGGTCGCTCGGTCTTCTACCAGCCCGACAGCGTCAACCCGGACGGCTACCTGCTGCCGTTCCACCTGGACACCACCGAGACCAGCGCCCAGGCCATCCCCTCCACCAGCCATGCCTGGGCGGTCCAGCACCAGGCCTGGAACAACGGCAAGATGGACCAGTGGCTGCCGGCCCACCGCGCGGCCGACGGCGTCAACGGCCCCTATGTGATGGGGTACTACACCCGGGACGACATCCCGTTCCAGTTCGCGCTGGCCGAGAGCTTCACCATCTGCGACAACTACTTCTGCTCGGTGCAGGGGCCGACCTGGCCCAACCGGCTGTACTGGATGACCGGTTCGATCGACGCCGACGGCACCCACGGCGGCCCGATCATCAAGAACGCCGCGCCCACCCCGCTCACCTACACCACCTACGCGGAGCGTCTTGAGGCGGCCGGCGTCAGCTGGAAGGTCTACCAGGAGACCGACAACTACGGCACCGACATGCTGTCGCTGTTCGACACCTTCCAGCAGGCCAAGCCCGGCGACCCGCTCTACGACAAGGGCATGACCGCCCAGCCGCACGGCACCTTCGAGGACGATGCCCGCAACGACCGGCTGCCGGCCGTCTCCTGGATCCTGCCGACCAGCTACCAGTCCGAGCATCCGGACTACCTGCCCGCCGCCGGGGCGGACTATGTTGCCTCCAAGATCGAGGCGATCGCGTCCAACCCCGAGGTCTGGGCCAAGACCGTGTTCATCCTCAACTACGACGAGAACGACGGCCTCTTCGACCACGTCCCGCCGCCGGTGCCCAAGGCCGGCACGGCCGGGGAGTTCGTCGGCGGGCTGCCGGTCGGCGGCGGCTTCCGGGTCCCCTGCATCGTCATCTCGCCCTGGACGGTGGGTGGTTGGGTGGCCTCCGAGGCCTTCGACCACACCTCGGTGCTGCAGTTCCTGGAGCGCTTCACCGGGGTGAAGGAGAGCAACATCACCAACTGGCGCCGCCGCGCCTTCGGTGACCTCACCTCGGCCTTCCAGTTCGACCAGCGGGCCAAGCGCGCGCCCAAGCTGCCGGACGACACCGCCGCCCAGCTGGCCAGGGCCGAGCAGGAGGTCGCCACCCTCCCCGCACCCACCCTGCCCGGCGCCAAGCAGCACCCGCCGCGCCAGGAACGCGGCCACCGCCCGCACGTGTAGTCGCCTCTCTCAGCCGTCGCCGTCGGCTCCGCCCTCGCGGTGGAGTTCGGCGGCGACGGTCAGCCGGATCTGGGCATCTGTCCAGGCCTGAGGAGTTGACGCTTGGTCAGACGGTGAGTGACTATCTGTCAGAAGTCTTCGCAGCAGCGCCGCGCAGTCGGCCAGGCCGATCCGGGACAGTCCGCTCGCCGCGTCGTCGAGGCCGGCCAGGGTGGCCGGGCGGAGTCGCCGCAGGCCCTGGTGGGCGGCGTCGGCCAGGGCGGAGAGCGCGGCGTCCAGCGCGGCGGCGACCGGGTCGCCCTGCGGCCTGCCGAAGTCGGCGGGCAGTTGCGCCCCGCCGTCGTACGGGGCGAGGTCGGGGACGAGGACGTTGCCGTCCGCCGTCATCAGGGCCACCGGGTCGATCACGATGCCGCCGCCGGACCTGGTCAGCGAGCCGCTGAGGTAGCGCACGCCGCCCGAGCCGAGTGCGTCCGCGAGGACGTCCAACGCCAGCGGGCAGAGCGGGTGGTAGGTCGCTGACACGGTCGCGGTGTGGCCCGCCGGGTCGGTGACCACGGCCTGCAGGCGCTGCTGCGCCGGGTCGTAGCCGACCGGGCCGGTCGCCGCGATCTCCAGCACATGCAGGTTCTCGGCCTCCACCCTGGGCCGGAGCAGCCGTGGCGGCAGCCCGGTCAGGCCGCGTGCGTGGGCGGCCAGATCCCGGACCAGCAACGGCGGCGGCAGCTCGGACCAGGCCGCGCCGAGCGGGGTGACACTGCTGGGTGCGACCCGGCTGCGGCCCACGGTGAGGGTGCGGCTGGCCGAGCGGGTCACGCTCTCGCTGACCACATTGGACGCCGCCAGCGCGCCCAGCGTGGTGCCGAGCAGGCGGCGGGACGCGAGTTGGCTTGCTTGGGCTTGGGCTTGGGGCGGGTCGGCCTCGGCGGACGCCCAGCGCCGCCGCAGCACCAGCACCGTCCCGGCGTGGGCGAGGAACACCTCGGCGACCGGCTCCCGGGCGCTGCCGCCGACCCTGCACCCCAGCGCGGTCAGCCGGACCCGGCGCAGCGCGGTGGTCCCGCTCTCCCGCGAGCCCAGGATCTGCGAGGTCGCGGCGCCTCCGGGGTGGGCCGCCGCACGGTGCCGGGCGTGCAGCTCGCCGAGGGCGTCGGCGTAGGCGGTGGCCTGGTAGCGGGCGCTGCGGGCGGCATAGGCGTCCAACTGGTCGGCGGCGTCGCCGAGGGCCCCGGCCGGCCAGTGCAGCGAGGCGGCCGACAGGTCGTCCCGGAGCCGGCGCAGGGTGCCGACCAGGACCGGGCCCGCGTGCGCCGCGCCCTCCAGCAGCAGCTCGTCGACCAGGGCGGCCGCGGCGTCCAGCGCGCCGGTCGGGTGGCCGGTGGCGGCTCGTCCGCCCACGTCCACCTGCGTGGCGTCGGCGGCGGTCGTGCTGTCGGCGGCCCGGAAGGCCCAGACGGCGAGGGCGGTGACCTCGCCGCGCAGGGCGGTGGTGGCGTCAGTGATCACATGGCCCAGCTCCCCGGCGACCGGGAAGCGGACGGTGCAGGTGGGCAGTTCCACCCAGGCGGCGGGCTGCTCGGCGGTCGGACGGTGCAGCCGGGCGGTGTAGCCGCGGTCGAAGGTACGGCGGGCGTTGGCGACCGCGCGCCGGCCCACGGCGAGGGTCAGCGTCTCGTCGTCGATGCTGCCCGGCGACCAGTCCACGAGGACGGGCTCGGGAGGCAGATCAGTTGTCGCAGCCGCGCGCTGGTAGGCGAGGACCAGCCCGATCCGGTGTCGGCACACCCCGGCCGCGCCGCAGTCACAGGCGGCCGAGGTCAGCCCCGCGCCGGGAGGCAGCACCGTGCTCGCGCCGTCCGGGAACCGGCCGCGAACCGTACCGTCCGGATCGCTGTCCAGCTCCGGGCCGCCGCCCGCGTCCAGCTCCTTTGCGGCGCGCTTGACCAGGCCGCGGTTGGCCATGGCGGCGAGGGTGTCCTGATCCAGCGCCAGCAGGTCAGTACGGGTGGGGGTCAACGGCCCAGCCTCTCGGCGACGAACTCGGCCAGTTGGCCCGGTGTCATCGCGCCGACGTGCGCGCCGACCTCGGCGAGTTTGCCCGCGAGCACGCGGTCGTAGGCAGGTTCGGCCTCCTCGTCCAGCGCGGCCAGGGCCAGCACGGTCGTGCCCTGCTCAGCCAGCGCCCGGACCGCGCGGACCAGCCGGTACGGATCGCCGCCCTCGTAGAAGTCGCTGATCACCACGAACACGCAGCGGCGCGGGTTGTCGACCAGGCCCGCGCCGTAGTCGACGGCCCTGGCGATGTCGGTGCCGCCGCCTAGCTGGACCCGCATCAGCAGCTCCACCGGGTCGGTGACATCGGAGGTGAGGTCCACGACATTGCTGTCGAAGGCGATCAGATGGGTCTTCAGCCCCGGCAGGTTCCACAGGCAGGCGGCGGTCACCGCGGAGTGGATCACCGAGCTGACCATCGATCCGGACTGGTCCACCAGCAGCACCAGCTGCCACTGCTCCAGATGCCGCCGGGTGCGGGAGTGGAAGTGCGGGTGCTCGATCAGCACCCTTCGCTGCTCCGGCTGGTAGTGCTTGAGATTGGCGCGGACGGTCTGCTGGAAGTCGAAGTCGCGGGCGAGCGCATGGCGGCTGGGCCTCCGCACCCGGGTGCCGGTGAAGGCGCGTCGCACCTCCGGCTGCAACCGCTCCAGCAGCTGCCGGACCACGCTGTCCACGATCCGCCGGGCCAGCGCCAGGACCTGGGGGTTCATCAGGTGCTTGGTCCGCAGCACGGCGCGGAGCAGGGTCTGGCTGGGCTCGATCCGCTCCAGCACGCTGGGATCGGTGACGATCTCATGGAGTTCATAGCGCTCCACCGCGTCCCGCTCCAGCCGCTCGACGGTCTCCTTGGGGAACAGCCGGTGGATGCCGTCCAGCCAGTCCACGGCGGTGACCGGGGACGGTCCTTCGCCGCCCTCGCGGGTGGGCGCGCTGCGGCGGACTCCCCGGGGGCCATGGTCGGGATCGCGGCCGTAGAGCCACTCCAGGGCGGCGTCCCGGGCGGCGGCTTCGGCGCCGAGCGAACCGGTCCGGCCCTCGGCGGCGGCGCCGAGGATCAGCCGCCAGCGCTCCAGGTCGGCGGGCGCCTGCTCCGAGGGTGGCGGGGTCATGGCTGGGCTCGCAGTCCGTGGTCGTCGAGCAGCCCGTAGTGGTCGAGCAGCCTGGTCACTTCGCCCTCCAGGGATCTCGCACGGCCGATCAGCAGCGGATCGGCGCCGGTGCGCAGCAGGGCGCGGGCCGAGCCGCGCAGGCCGCGGCGGTCCAGCAGCCGCTGGGCGATCCGCTCGCGCTCACGCGGCGGGAAGTAGCCGAAGGCCAGCCGCAGGGCGGGCAGGGCGATCAGGAACTCGGCCTCGGTCAGTTCGGAGACGATGCCGTCCAGCACGTCGATGACCGATCCCGCAGTGCTGTGGGTACTGGCACTGACCTCGTCGCGGGCCAGGGCGAACAGCCCGGCGAGCCAGTCGCCGAGGGTGCGCGGGTCGGCGGCGGCCCGGATGGACGAGGCATGGTCGCCGGTGCCGCCGAGCGACCAGACCAGGCCGACCGCCGCGCCGCGCAGGTCGGCGGGGGCGGCCGGGTCGCGGCTGACCCGCAGCGCCAGCCCGATGGCGTCCGCCCTGGTCAGCGCCAGCAGCGGGGCGGCATGCAGCAGGGCGTCGCGGACAGCGACCAGCGCGCGCAGCCGGTCCGCATCCGCTCCACCCGAGCCGCCGTGCAGGCCTTCGACCAGCCACATCACCCTGCTGACCGCGCCGTCGACAACAGCGGCGAGCAGCGGACTGTGGCCCACCCCGTACACCCGGTCGTGCCGCCACAGGCCGAGGGCGGTGGCCAGCGTCGCGCCCAACGGGCCGAGTTCGCGCAGGTCGCGGACCCCTGCCGCCAGCGCGGTCAGGATCTCGCCGGAGAGTTGGGCGGCCCCGCACAGCACCGCGTCGAACAGCAGCGCGGCGAGGCCGTCCGCGCCGGTCTCCGCGCCTCCGTCAGCGGCGGCGGTGCGGGACCGCTCGCCGAGCAGGGCGCCCGCTGCCTCCGCCAGGCTCGCGCCATAGGCGCCTGCCTCGATCAGCGCCGCTTCTCGGCCCTGAGGGCCGGGTGTCTCCGGCTCCCAGCGCTCGCTGAACACAGGGTCCGCACCATGGGCCGGACCCGCCACCCTTTGGTAGCCGGGGACGGACAGGACCCTCAGCTGATGCAGTGTTTGACTGATCGTCAATTCTTGACTATTCATCAGATCAAGAGTGGCTGACTTCGTCCCGTCCAGCCCCAGTCGGGTCAGCTGCGCCGCCACGTCATGGACCAGCGGTGGCGCGGGCGTGTCCGGGTGCAGTCGGCCGACCCGGTCGCCGCTGCTCGCGGCGACCATCTCCACCACCACCGGGTGCGCTCCCGGGGCCAGTTGGCCGCGTCCGGTCCATGGCAGCGGCTGGTCCAGGTCGTCCGCGATCAGGGCGCTGGCCAGGCCGTCCAGGACGTCGGTCCTGGCCGGCTGCGGATGGCCGCGCAGCAGCGACAGGCCCCGGGTGAGCACCCGCGCCGAGACCAGATCGGCGGTGGACACCGGATACCGCCGCCGACGCAGCCGACCGGTCACCGCGCGCAGCAGCCCGTCCGCCGCCTGCTCCGCGCCCTCCTCCCAGAGCTGCTGGTAGTAGCCGGGGGAGGGCATCCCCGACTGGTAGCCGGCGAAGGCGTCCAACTGCCGGAAGGAGTAAGGGACCAGGAAGCTCCCGCCGACCGCCCCGGTCGGCGGCGCGGGCACCTCGGGCCAGCCGGAACCGTCCGCCGCTTCGGCGCAGAGGGCTTGCAGCGCGGGCCGGTGGAAGCCGCCGGTCACCACCAGCACCGGACGCTCCCCGGCCTCAGCCACCGCGGCCCTGACCCAGCCGGCCATGTACCGCTCGCGGGCCCGGTCGCTGTCGTCGGCATCAGCGTCGCCCCGCACCAGCTCGAAGTACGCCGCCAGTCGTTCGGCCAGGCCCTGCTCGGGTTCGACCTCGAACAGCCGGTCCCACAGCGCGTCCACCGAGTCGGCGGAGAACTGCTCGCAGAGCCGCGCCGTGGCCTCGGCATAGCGTGCCTCCGCGTCGGCGTAGCGGTTGCTGCGGTCGGCGAAGGCCGGGTGCCAGGACGGCAGGTCGATGAAGCGGACCTCGGCCCCGGCCGCCCGTCCGGCCCGCAGCGCCACCCACTCCGGGGAGTAGTCGCAGAGCGGGGCCCAGGAGGTGGCGGTGCGCTCGGCGTCGCGGTAGTGGCTGAACACCGCGATCGGCAGCTGATGGCCCAACAACAGCTCGTCCAGCCTGCCGTTGATATCGGACGGGCCCTCCACCAGCACGAACGCGGGTTGCAAGGCCTCGATCGTCCGCTGCACCAGCCGGGCGCAGGCGGGGGAGTGGTGCCGCACGCCGACAAAGGTGACCGCACCGCCCATCAGTCGTCCAGCAGATGGCGCGCGGCATGCAGCTCCTGCCAGGCGGCGCCGCGGTGGCGCGAGGCCCGCTGCTCCAGGTAGCGGCGCAGCCGGGCCAGGTCCTCCGGGTTGTCCTTGGCGGCGGTGCCGGCCAGGCAGGCCACCACATCGGCGGCGCTGCCGGCCTCGCCGCGCAGGAACCAACCCCGCACGCCCACCGCGTGGGCCACCGACACCGCCTCGGCGGTGCTCATCACCGAGGTCAGCCGGTCGCTGCCGGTGCCGCCACTGCCGTTGCCGCCGCCGGTGCCCGCGCGCAGTTCGCGGAAGGTGGACACCAGCACCTCCAGCACCTCCCGGGACGGTGTGGCCGTCACCCCCGAGCTGCGCAGCAGCGCCCCGGCCTCGGCCTCGACCAGGGCGAGTTCGACCTCGAAGTCGGCGATCGGGAACACCGTCTCAAAGGTGAACCGGCGCTTGAGCGCGGCGCTCATCTCATTGACGCCCCGGTCGCGGGTGTTGGCGGTGGCGATGATGTTGAACCCCTGCCGGGCGAACACCATGCCGTCCGCCCCGCCGAGTTCGGGGATCGCCACCACCCGCTCGGAGAGCAGCGACAGCAGCGAGTCCTGCACCTCCAGCGGGCAGCGGGTGATCTCCTCGAAGCGGACGATCTTCCCCTCCGTCATCCCCCTCAGCATCGGCGCGGGCACCAGCGAGCGGGTGGACGGGCCCTCGGCGACCAGCAGCGCATAGTTCCAGGAGTACTTGATCTGGTCCTCGGTGGTCGCCGCCCCGCCCTGAACGGTCAGCGTGGAGGTGCCGCTGACGGCCGCCGCGATCAGCTCCGACAGCAGCGACTTCGCCGTCCCCGGCTCGCCGACCAGCATCAGCCCGCGGCTGGTGGCCAGCGCCACCAGTGCCCGGTCCACCAGGGACGGCGCCCCGACGAACTTCCGGCTGATCCCGGCCGCCGCGTCGCCGACGATGAACCGCCGCGCCGCGCGCAGGCTCAGCTCCCACCCTGGCGGCCGGGGGTCGCTGTCGGCGGCCCGCAGCGCGGCCAGCTCGTCGGCGTAGCGCAGCTCGGCGGGCGGGCGCTGCCACTGGCCGGTGTCCGTCGTCGTCACATTGTCACCAGTTCGGTCAGGTCGGCGATCAGTTCGGAGGCGGTCACCTGGTCGAGGTGACCGAGCGTCAGAGCCGCGGTGTGCCCCTCCCAGTAGTCGGTCGGTTTGTCGCCCAGCCAGATCCTGGTCAGCGCCTGGTCGCCGTGCATGGTCACCGCCCCGGCCTGGATGCCCGGGTCCAGGGCGACGATCAGGTAGTGGTCGTCGGGGGTCCGCCGCTGGACCCAGGTCTCCACGCCGCCGTCGCCGGGTTCGCCGCGGTCCCATCCGCGCCGTTGCAGGCCGAGTACCTTGCCGACGGCTACGGTCCGGCCCTCGAAACGGGTGAACCGGTCGCCAGCGGCCTCCTCCGCGGTGAGGCGGTGCACCGGGCGTCCGAGCTGGGGGAAGGGCTGCAGGATCTGGTAGTCGGCGAACAGCTCGGCCCACCCGGCCAGGGCGTCGCCGAGCAGCAGCGGGTGGGCCAGGTGGACCACGGCCTCGGCCGGCAGGGTCAGCAGCGCGTCGTCCACATCGGCCAGGCTGCCGTCCTCGGCGATACGGAAGGCGGTGGGGGAGGCAGTGCCCTCGACGGGGGCGACGTCGGCCGTCCAGACCAGGCGGCGGGCCAGGTGCCGGCTCAGCGGGTGGTCGACGAACAACTCCTGGAACTCGGCCGCGGTCCAGGAGCGACGGCTGGTCATCGCCGACTCCAGCCGCCGGGTCTGCTCGGCGGCGACCTTGCGCACCTCCTTCTTCAACGCGACAAAGCGCCTGCGCTCGGCGGGGGCGCGCACCGGGTCGTCCTTCACCCCGGGGGCCGGGAGGTCCTTGCGGCGCTGCCTGTCCTCGTCCAGGACGTAGGGGCGCAACTGCTCGTCGAAGCCGACGGTGAAGCGGCGCGGGCCGTAGTCGATGACGGTGCTGCCGTCGCTGTCCAGCCCGAGATGAGGAACCAGACGGTCCAGCAGTTGATCCTGCGTCAGGGCAACCGCTGCGGCCACCTCGTCGAGCTTCTCCTTCGCCCTGGCCTTCAGTGAGCGGAAGTGCGGCTGCTGGGCGATCCGGTGCAACTGCATCAGCGCGGGGACGCTGCCGATCTCGGCCAGCACCTCAAGGCCCTGCGCGGCCCGCTGGTTCGACCCCTCGTTCGGCCACTGCAGGATTACCCCCGCCAACTGCTGGACCGTGCCCTCGTCGCCGATCCAGGCCAGGGCGTGGAACGCCCACACGTCCTTGGTCGGCATCGCCGCCTTCCGCCAGCCCTCGAACAGGGCCCAGGCGAACCCGGCCAGCGAATCGGACCTGCAGGCGTCCAGGACGGTGGCCAGCCCTGCGTAAGGCTCCCGGGGCTTGGACAGGGCCAGCATGGTCAGCACATGGCCCACTGCCCCCGCTGGCAGCACACCGCCCCCGACCAGCGCGATCGGCGGCAGCAGGGCCAGGTCGGCCCAGTCGCCGGGCACCGGCAGCCGGGCCGGGAGGGTGAACACCAGCGGGTCGGCGGCGGACAGCTCGGCGATGACCGCCCCGGCCTCGGCCCCGTACTCGGCGGTGGCCAGCGCGACCACGGCCTCGGCGCCGTGGGTGAGGGCGACGAAGCGCAGCGCGTTCTCGGCCCGCCGCCGGAGCACCCCGGCGGGCCCGACCGCGTCCGGCACCAGCAGCGCGGCGGCGGCGAGCCCGTGCCGGGTGAACCAGCTGCGGGCGGTGCCGGCCGAGGATCTGGCCCGGAGCAGCCAGTCCGCCATCAGCCTGGCCGTGCTGACGTCCAGGAACGGCAGCAGCAGGACGCCGGTCCGGACCGAGTCGGCGGCCACCACCCGCCGCAGCGCGGGCAGCGCGGCCGTGCCGTGCTCGGCGACGATCGGCCTGAGGACGTCGACCGCGCCCCAGAGTTCCTTGGGCTTGGGATCCCAGTCGGCCAGCAGCGGCAGGACCCGGTCGGCCGGTCCCAGCACCAGGGTTTCGGCGTACTGGTGCCAGGCCAGACTGCCGGTGCGGAAGGACTTGAACCGGTCGTCCCAGCCTTCCGGGGGGAAGCCGGAGAGGCGTCGCATCAGCGGGAGTTGCCAGGACTCCTGCTCGCCCTCCAGCCAGCGCAGCTGTAGGTCGGACGGGGCGGCCAGGCCTTTGACCACCCGCGGCTTCACGGCCTTGGCTTGCCAGGTCCACGGCGGGTTCCGCAGCAGCTCCGGGAGGGCGGCGGGCTCGCTCACCGCGCCTGCGGCGGCGCTTGCGTTGCTGTCCGCGAGCAGCGCGGCGACGGTGGCGGCGACCTGCGGTTCCAGCAGCGGGAGCGCGGCCGCTGCGAGCTCCCGGTTGGCCTCGACATGCTGCGCGAGCAGTTCACCGCCCAGCAGCCGCAGGCCCCGCACCGGGAAGTGCTGGGCGGCGGACCACAGGGCGGGACGGGTGTACTTGTCAGCGGCGTGATCGAGCAGCACGCGGAAGGCCTCGTCGGTGGGGGTCTCGCTGAGGAACTCGAACATCAGCTTCCGCTGGGCAGGTGGGACGTTGTAGAGCGCCAGCGAGTCCACGATGAGCGGGACGACCGCCGCCCCCACACCCTCGGCGATGGTGGCGAGGGTGCCGATGGTCCAGTCCGGCCAGACCGGCTGGTTCTCGGTGGAGTCCAGGGCCAGCAGTTCCCACTGCTCGGCGGAGGCGAGCGAGCACAGCAGCAGCGAACGGAGGGTCCAGTCGCCCGAGGTGTAGCTGTCGGCGGGGACGCAGCACTCGGTCGCCCACGCGGTCTCGGTCGGCAGCAGGTAGGAGACCAGAACCCGCCGCCGTTCGCTGCTGCGGCAGTCGCGCAGCGTCTCGACGACCCCCAGATAGGCGGTCTCGTCGGCGGCCGCGAGCAGCACCCGCAGCCGGTCGGCGGCCGGCCGGTGGCGCTCGATCACGCTCTGGTCGTTGCGCGCCCCGACCGGACGGACCCCCGGCCTGCCGTCGCGGCAGCCCCATTGCTCCAGCCCGTTGACCCAGAGGTCGAACAGGTCCACCACGGCGCGGGCGGCGAAGGGCAGGCCGTGTTCGGCCACCCAGGCGTCCACGAACACCGAGGGCACCGCCTTGCGGTCCTCACCCAGCACGGCGGCCGCCAGCACTGCCGCGCCCAGCGGGTCCGCTGCGCCGGACCGGTGCGCGGTGGCGGCCTGCACCAGCGCCGCGCTGCTGTCGGCGGCGCCGAGCACTCGCTCCAACCAGTCCGCCTGCCCCGCGATCCACTGCTCGACCGTGCCCGGCGCGGCCTTGGCACGCGAGGTCACCGCCCGCGGGATGCCCCCGCGCCGGGGGTGCAGCAGCCGGTGCCAGCGGGCGGGCAGCGTGAAGGTGTCCTCGTCGGGGAACGGGAAGTCGGCTGACAACGGGGGCTCCGTGAGGTTGCCGGGGTTCGGTGAGGTCACTGGGTCACCAGCTCGGTCAGGTCGGCGATCAGCTCGGAGGCCAGCAGCGGGCTCAGCTGACGCAGGCTCAGGGTGTTCTCACGGCCGCGCCAGAAGGTGTCGGCCCGGGCGGCCAGCCCGACGACGGCCAGGGTCTGGTCCCCGAGCTCGGCGACGGCTCCGACCGGGATGCCGGGGTGCAGCTCGATCACCAGGAAGCGGTCGTCGGCGACCTGCCGGGAGATCCAGCATTCGATCCCGGCGTCCTGCGGCTGCCCTCGCTCCCAGCCGTGCCGTTGCAGGCCGAGGAGCTTGCCGACCGGGACGGTGACGTCCTCGAAGCGGCTGAGCCTGCCGGTGTCGGCCTCCTCCTCGGTGAGGGAGTGGACGGGGCGGCCGAGTTGCGGGAAGGGTTGCAGGATCTGGTAGTCGGCGAAGAGTTCCGACCAGGTGGGGAGGGTGTCGCCGAGCAGCAGCGGGTGGGCGAGGCGGATACTCGCTTCCGGGGGGAGGGTCAGCGCCTCGTCGTCGGCGTCGGCGTAGCTGCGGTCCTCGGCGACCCGGAACGACAGCACGCTGCCGTCATGGTCGGCGAGCCAGACCAGACGGCGGACCAGGTGCCAGGTCAGCGGGTGCTGGACGAAGAGTTCCTGGAACTCGGCGGCGGTCCAGGAGCGCTGGCTGACCATGGCCGCCTCCAGTCGGGCCACCTGGTTGCCGGCGATGGTGCGGACGTCCTTCTTCAGCGCGGCGAAGCGCTTGCGTTCGGCCGGAGCGCGGTCGGCGTCGTCCTTGGCACCGGGGAGCGGGAGGTCCTTGCGGCGCTTGCCGTCCTGGTCCAGGACGTAGGGGCGCAGCTGCTCGTCGAAGCCGACGGTGAAGCGGCGCGGGCCGTAGTCGATGACCGTGCTGCCGTCGGCGTCCAGACCGAGGTCGGGGACGAGGCGGTCGGCCAGCTGATCGCCGGTCAGGCCCAGGGTCTCGGCTATCTCGGCGATCTTCTGCTGGGCCCGGACCTTCAACGCCTTGAACGGCACCCGCTGGGCGATCCCGTGCAGGCTCATCAGCGCCAGGTCGGAGCCGATCGCGGCCAGGACGTCCAGCCCCTCCGCCGCCCGCTGGTGCATGCTCTCGCCGGGCCAGGCCCGGAGCACCGGGGTGAGCCGACGCACCGTCATATCGTCGCCGAGCCAGACCAGGGACTGGAGCGCCCAGCTGTCCTTGGGCGGCATCGCGGCCTTCCGCCAGCCCTCGAACAGGGCCCAGCCGAACTCGGCCAGCGACTCGCGGTCACAGGCCTCCAGCACGATGTCCAGGCCCGGGTAGCGGTCGCCCGGCTTGGACAGCGCCAGCGCGGTGATCACGTGCCGCACCGACTCCTCCGGCAGCGCACCGCCCTTGACCAGGGTGATCTGCGGCAGCAGCGCGGGCTCGGCCCAGTCGCCGACCACCGGCATCCGGGCCGGGAGCGCGGCCTCCAGCGGGTCGGCGGACAGCAGCTCGGCGACGATCTGACCTGCCTCGGCGCCGTACCCGGCGGTGGCCAGCTCACGGACGGGCCCGGCGCCGTGCTGCCCGGCGGCCAGCCGCAGCACGGCCTCGGCGCGCTTGCGTGCGGCACCGGCCGGGCCGACCGCGTCCGGCACCAGCAGCGCCACCGCGGGGAGGCCGTGCCGGGCGAACCAGGTGCGCGCGGTCTGGCCCGCCGACTTCAGCCGGACCAGCCACTCGGCCATCAACCGGGCCGCCCTGACGTCCAGGAACGGCAGCAGCAGTGAACCGGCCGAGGCCGGGGTGCGGACGGCGGCCCGCAGCACCGGCGGCAGGGCGAGGACGCCGTGCTTGGCGACGATCGGCCTGAGGATGTTCACGGTGTCCCAGCTTTCGCCGGGATCCCAGTCGGCGAGCAGCGGCTGGACCTGCTCGGTCGGCCCGTCGACGAAGAGGTGGACGGCCAGGTACCACTGCAGCCTTCCCGCACGCATGGTCTCGATCTGGGTGTCCCAGTCGGGCAGCGGCGATTGCCCCATGTGCCAGGAGCGGTCGACGGCCCAGTCCTGCTGTTCGCCCTCGGCCCAGGCGAGTTGCGGTTGCTCCGGGCTGGGGGCCAGGCCGGTGAGGACGCGCGGCTTCGCCGCCGGGCGCCTGCGGGTCCACGGCGGGCTCACCAGCAGCGCGGGCAGCGCCTCGACGGGTGCCTCGGCGATCCGGTCGGACCGGGTGAGCAGCGGGGCGACGGTGGCGGCGAGTTCCGGGGCCAGGCCCGGCAGGGCGGCTGCCGCCAGCTCGCGGTGGGCCGAGACATGCAGCAGCAGCAGTTCCCTGGCCGGCTTCGCCGTGGCGGCGGTGGGGGCGTTCGCCGCCGTGGCCAACAGCCGCAGCGCCCGGCGGGGTTGACGCTTCGCCGACGCCGACAGCGCGGCTCGGGCGTAACGGTCCTGGACCTGTTCCAGCAGCAGACCGAAGGCCTCGTCGCCGGGGATCTCGGCGAGTACGCCGGACACGGTTTTGAGGTAGTCGGCCGACAGGTAGGCGTTGTTGCCCATCATCTCGCCGATCACCGTGGCGACACCCGTCCCGAGGCCCTCGGCGAGGGTGGCGAAGTTGGCGATGGACCACTCGCCCCAGCCGAGCCGGAGCGGCCAAGTGACCAGGGCCTGCTGCTCCGGGGTGCTCACCGAGGACAGCAGCATCAGCGTCATGCCGTCGTCGACCCGACCGCTCGGACCCGGTTGCGCGCAGGCCTCGGTGACCCACTCGGTCTCGCTGGGCAGCAGATAGGCGACGATCACCCGGCGGCGGATCCCGTCCCGATGGGCGGCCAGCGCGGTGACGGCGTCCTGGTAGGTCTCCTCGTCGGCTGCGGCGAGCAGCGCCCGCATCCGGTCGGCGACGGGGCGGCGGCGGCGGGAGTGCGCGGTGTACTCCCCGGCCGGGGTGCGCCCGAGTGGGGCGTGCGGGCTGGCTATTCCCCTTACCACAGCGTCGAGTTGGACCTCGAACAACTCGGCCGTCGCGCAGGCGGCGAAGGGCAGGCCGTGGTCGGCGGCCCAGGCGTCGGCGAACGGCTCGAACGACTCCTTCCAGTCCCGCGCCAGGGCGGTGGCCGCGAGTACGGCGGCGCCGAGCGGAGTCTTGTCGTCGCCCTGCTGCGCCCGTGCGGCCTGCACCAGTTCGGGGGCGCTGGTGGTGCGAGTGAGCACGTCCTCGATCCACTCCGCGTTCTCGGCGAGCAGCCGCTGCACCGTCTGCCGAGCCTGGTCGCCGCGCGGGGTCACCTTCCGCGCGATACCGCCCCGCCGGGGGTGCAACTGCCGGTGCCAGCTGCTGGGCAGCGTGAACGTGTCCTCGTCCATGACGGATCCTCCCCCCGACCTCCCTGATCGGATGTCGGAACCGTAGCCTCCGGCACTGACAGCATGACCCTCTAGGGTGGCCTCCCATGACCACCGTCACTGTCCTTGTGGACGCCACCGTTGTCGGATCCACCGCCGGGGCGCTGGTGTGGCGGCGTGCGGCATCGGGGGCCGGCGGCCGGCGCCGGTGGTGGACGGCGGGTGGGCCGGAGGCGGCGCTCGCGCTGGTGGTGGGGCTGATCCTGCTGAACCAGGTGCTGGTCAGCGTGTATGTGCTGCGGGTGCACGGCGGGGACTCGTCGTTCGTCACCCGCTACCTGGCCCCCGGCTGGTTCGAGACGGATCAGGGCAATCCGCTGATCCGCCGGCTGGCCACCGCCTGGCCGGCCCCGAGACTGCTCTCGCCCACCATCCTGCGGTCGCAGGCGCTGCTGGAGCTGCCGTTCGGCCTGCTCGCCTATCTGTCGGCGCTGCGCTGGCTCGACCCGGGGCTGTACCGGCGGGTGGCCCGCTCGCCGCTGATCGCCTGCGCGTCGGTGGCGTACACGGTGGTGTTCTGCGCGGTGGAGTGGTTCTTCCACAGTCCCTACACCGCCTGGGACATCGGGCTCAGGGTCGTTTCCGCGGTGCTGACCCCGCTGTGGATCGCCGCGATCGCCGGGCGGGAACAGGGCGAGAGCCGGACCTCCTCGGCCAGCGAACTGCTGCTGTTCTGCGGCGCCGCGGGCGCGCTGGGCTATCTGGTGCTGGTGTTGTACGGGACGGTGCTGCTCTACAACCTCGGGCTGCTGGGTGCGCAACTACCGCGTGCGGCAGTGGCCCTGGCAATCCTGATCACCTGTCGGGTGCTGGCCGCCCGGCTGCGGAAGACCGCGCCGCCAGGGCCGCCGCCGGGGCCGGCGCTCGCCGCGGCCGGGTCCTGCCTGCGGTGGTTCCTGGTCCTCTTCTTCGCGCCGGCCCTGGCCGTGCGCTACGCCGTCAACTTCGGCAACCTGTCGGTCGCGATCGCCGCTGCGGGCGTACTGGCGCTGACGGCGTGCCAGCTGGCCCTGCGCGAAAGTGACGACAGATCAGCTCGCTTGCTGCTGACTCTGATCGGCGCCACCGTCCTCGGTCTGCTGGCCGGGTACGCGGCCGCCCGCGCGGTCACCGACCCCTACTACGAGGCCACCGTGCTCCGCGGTTTCGCCGCGTTCGCGGTGACGGTCCTGGCCGCCTGCTGGCTGGCGGACCGGTTCCAGGGAGACAAGGGAGACAGCAGAGCGGGCGCCCCCTCCGCTTTCCACGGAGGGGACGCCCGCTGACGACCGGGGTGCGACCGGGTCGCTACCGGGTTACGGCCGGAACTGGACCACCTGCGGGTCGTGGTCACTGGTCTGGTTCGCGTACTCGGAGTTGACGTGGACCACCTGGTACACCGGGGAGGTGATTCCCGGGGCGGTGAGGATGTGGTCGAGCACCTCGGAGACGCCGTCGTAGTCGTAGGTGTACTGCTCGTTGACGGGCAGCGTGGTGATCAGGTCGGTCAGGATCGACGGGCCGGTGCCGTCCGAGGTACCGGTCCGCAGCGAGGCCAGGGCCGGGCTGAACTGGTAGTCGTTGAGGTCGCCGAGGACGACCACGTCGGCCTTCTTCTTGATGTTCAGGATGTTCTGGATGAAGTCGTGCTCCACCTGGGCCTGGCCCGAGCGCTGCAGCGCCGAGGACTGGGCCGGGAACTGGAAGCGCCCGTCCTGGCTCTGGTCGCCGAGCTTGGCGTCGAAGTGGTTGGCGACCACGAACACGGTCTTGCCGCCGAAGGCGAACTCGGCCACCACCGGCTTGCGGCTGGAGTTCCAGACCGGGTTGTTGGGGTCGATCCGGCCGGGGGAGAGGGTGAGGTCCGGGTTGCCGCCGTTGGAGACCACCTGGGTGCCGGTGGTGGAGCGGTTGACCGTGCTCGCGCCCTTGTCGACGAAGCTGACCCGGGCGTCGTTGAACAGCAGCACCACCCGGATGTTGCCGCCGGGCTGGCCGCCGTCCTTGTCGTTGACCGGGTCGATCTCGCGGTAGCTGTACTGCGGGCCGCCGGCCGCCACGATCGCGGCGGTGAGCTTGGCGATGGTCTGGTCCGCGGCGACGGTGCCGTCGTCGGTCGCACCGCTGTTGTCCTGGACCTCTTCGAGCGCGATGATGTCCGGCTTCGCCAGGTTGGTGACGATGCCCGACGCCAGCTTCTGGTACTTGGTGGCCGCGTCGCCGGGGGCGAGGTTCTCCACGTTGTAGGTGGCGATGGAGAGTTGCTTGTTGCTGGTGGTCGGCTTGGCGGCGACCGGGGCGAGGTTGCCCGCGTGGACGGTGCCGAGGCTCGACGCGGCCAGGACGTAGCCGCCGTACTGGGAGTAGTCGATGGTGCCGACGGTCGCGCCGGTGAAGGTGTCACCCACGCTGACCTCGGGGTTGCTGCCGTCGTCGGCGACCACCTCAAGGCGTCCGGACGGGGTCGCGTTCTCGGCCAGCAGTTCGCTGCCGCCGCGGTAGGTCACCGCCTCGGTCGGCTTCACGGTGACGTACTGCTCGCCGTAGGCGTCGGACGGGCCGACCACCCGGGCGTTGTCGGCCTCGACCCGCATGCCCTCGATGGACTCGTAGAAGTCCAGCACCGAGCGGGCCGGGGTGATCGGCGTGCTCTCGATGTTGGCCCCGCCGAGGTCCGGCGCGTACGTGGCCGGGACGTTGGCGGCGCTCAGCACGATCGGCGCGGGGAGCGCGTTGCCGCTGCTCAGCACGGTGACGGTGGGCGTGGCCAGCTCGGTCACGGAGAGGTTGGAGGTGGTGGCGAGGGTGTCGCCGCTGGCCAGCTGGTAGTAGTCGGAGACCTTGGCCGAGACCAGCACCGAGTCACCGACGGCGACGGTCGGCGCCGAGGAGGTGTAGACGAACACGCCCTCGCTGGTGGCCGGGTCGGCGTCCGGGGTCGGGTCCTGGATCCAGAAGCCCTTGGAGCCGCTGGTGCGCAGCGCGGTGACGATGCCGGGGACGTTGGTGACGGTGTCCCCGTTGTGGGGGGAGACCCACTTGGCACCCTGGATGTCGTGGATCCGCAGCGGGCCCGGGGTGGCCGTGGGCGTCGGGGTCGGCGTCGGAGTGGAGCTGTCGCTGGAGGACGGCGTGGGCGTCGGCCCGGTCGGCGCGCTGGCCGAGTTGGCCGGGCTCGGGGTGCCGGCGGTGAAGTCGGTGCCGTTCTGGTCGCTGTCCGCGCTGCTCGCGTTGCGCGAGTCCGAGGTGCTGTTGCTGGTCGCGGGTGCGTCCGCGGAGCCCTCGTGGACGATGGCGGTGCCGTAGCCGACCAGGTCGTGGATGCTGCCGTCGGCGGCGCAGTCGGCGGTGGTCTTGCAGGTCAGCGCGGTCTGCGAGGTGACCAGTGCGACCGTGCCCGCGGTGCCGCTCATATTGACCACGCCGGTGGCGTCCGGGGTCGGCAGGCTGTCGGTGCCCGCGGTGCCGGCGGCCTCCTGGACCAGGTACGAGCCGCCGGGGGCGATCGAGCCGGTGAGCGCGGTGACCTGCCAGGTCGTGGTCGCGCCCGGAGCGGCCGAGATGTACTGCACCGACCAGGTGCTGAGGTCGACGGCGGTGCTGCCGTTGTTGTGCAGCTCGATGAAGTCGTTCTTTCAGCGTGGCGCCGGAGTTGCCGCCGCCGCCGTAGACCTCGTTGACCACGACGTCCGAGGAGGAGGTGGCGTTGGCCGTGGGGGCCAGCGCGATGGCGGCGATGGTGCCTTGCGGCGGCGGTGGCGGCGAGTAGCACACGGGAGCGTGAGCGGGATCTGGACACGGTCCTCCTAGACCTGATACCTGGCTGGAGCGGGGGTTCTGAGCCGTTATCAGGAGCCATCATGGACGCCCCGGATGAACCCTGCATGTCACTTGGGAATACTGCTGGCACCGACTTCTTGATCGATCCGCATCCGTACAGGTGAGAGCCGGTCTACGCGCTGCGTCTACGCGCCTCGTCTACGCGCTTGATCCACGCGCCTCGTCCACGCGCCCGAGCTACGGGCCGCGGCCGGCTCCGGCGGCCAGCCCGGCGATGGCGTCGCGGAGCCAGCGGTGCGCCGGGTCGGCGTCCAGGCGCAGGTGCCAGGCCATGCCCAGCGGCACCGGGGGCAGGTCCAGCGGGATGTCCAGCACGGTCAGCGGCAAGGTACCGGGCGGCGTACTCGGCGACGCTGCCGGGCACCAGCGCCAGCGCGTCCGCCTCCAGCGCGAAGTAGCAGGCGGCGCCCTGGGTCGGAACGGTGGCCAGGACGTCGCGGCGCAACCCCTGCTCGGCCAGCAGCTCGTCCACCACGCTGCGGGCCCGGCCGCGCCGGGTGGCGGTGATGTGCGGCAGCGCGGCGAACTGCTCCACCGTCAGCGGACCGCGCGCGTAAGGGGCGCCGGTCCTGGCGACCGCGACGATGGTGTCCCGGCCCAGCTCGCGGCTGCACACGTCCGGCGGCAGCGGGGGCAGCGCGCCGAGGTCGAGGTCGATGCCCCGGCGCAGGTCGGCGGGGTCCTCGTCGCCCTCGGGCACCAGTCGCAGCCGGACCCCCGGCGCCTCCCGGCCGCACAGCGCGGTCAGCGCCGGGCCCAGTGCCATGGCCGTGCCGTCATTGGTGCGGATGGTGAACTCCCGCTCCAGGGTCGCCAGTTCAAGCTCGCCTGGCGGACGGAGCGCGGCCAGCGCCGCACCCAGCGCGGCCTGCACCCGCGGCTGCAGCTCCCGGGCCCGCGGCGTCAGCTGCAGCCCCCGGCCGGCCGGGACCAGCAGCGGATCGCCGACCACCCGGCGCAGCCGGGTCAGGGTGCGGCTCATCGCCGAGGGGGAGACGCTCATCTCCGCGGCCGCGCCCGCCACACTGCCCGCGCGCAGCAGGGCGTCCAGGGCGGGGAGCAGATTCATGTCCGGTAGCTGCATGGGACGCAATCCTAGGGTGCCGAATAGGAACTTGTGCGCAGCTGTCGGGCCCGTCAGCCTGGGGACATGACCACCACCCCGGCCACCCCGGCCACCCCGACCTCCACGACCGACTCGATATCCCCGCGCCGCCGCCGCACCGCCCTGCTGGTGGCGGGCTGCTTCTTCATGGAGATGCTGGACGGCACCATCGTCTCGACCGCCGCCCCGCAACTGGGGGCCTCCCTGCACACCAGCCCGACCTCGGTCGGCCTGGTGGTCACCGCCTATCTGCTGACCCTGGCCGTGCTGATCCCGCTGAGCGGCTGGCTCACCGCCCGGTTCGGGATGCGCCGGATCTTCCTCGGCGCCATCGCCGTGTTCACCCTGGCCTCGGTGGGCTGCGCGGCGGCCGGGAGCCTCGGTGAACTGGTCGCGCTACGGGTGCTGCAGGGGGTCGGCGGCGCGATGATGGTCCCGGTCGGACGGCTGGTGGTGCTGTCGGGCACGGCCAAGCAGGACATCCCCAAGGTGATGGCCTATGTGGTCTGGCCGGCCCTGGTCGCCCCGGTGCTGGCTCCGCTGCTGGGCGGGGTGATCACCACCTATCTGAGCTGGCACTGGCTGTTCCTGGTCAACCTGCCGCTGGGGCTGGCCGCCTTCGCCACCGCCTGGCGGCTGATCACCGCCGAACCGCTGCCGACCCCGCCGCCGCTGGACTGGGCCGGGGTGCTGCTGACCTGCGCCGGTCTGGGCGGGCTGACCTGGGCCGGACACCTGGTCTCGGCCGGCTCCGGAGCCGCCGGCATCCTGGCCGTCGCCGCGGCCTCGCTGCTCACCCTGGCCGCCGCCACGTGGCACCTGCTGCGCAGCCCGCACCCGCTGCTGAACCTGCGCACCCTGCGCGTCACCACCTTCCGCGCCTCCACCACCGGCGGCTCGCTGTTCTGGGTGGCCGTCAGCGCGATCCCGTTCCTGCTGCCGCTGCTGTTCCAGACCGTCTTCGGCTGGAGCCCGGTCAAGTCCGGCGCGATCGTGCTGTTCGTCTTCGTCGGCAACATCGGGATCAAGCCCGCCACCACCTACCTGCTGAACCGCTTCGGCTTCCGTCCGCTGCTGCTCACCGCCTCGGTCGGGCTCGCCGCCACTGCCGTGGCCTGCGCCTTCTTCAGCGCCGGCACCCCGCTGCCGGTGATCGCCCTGGTCGCCACGGCCAGCGGCGCCGCCCGTTCGCTGGGGCTGACCTGCTACTCGGTGATCGCCTTCAGCGACGTCCCGGCCGAGCTGATGCGCGACGCCAACACCCTGGCCGCGACCCAGCAGCAGACCGCGGCAGGCCTCGGCGTGGTCGCCGCGACCGTGGCGCTGCGGATCGGCGACTCGGTCGGCGGGCTGGTCCCCGGGCACTCGGCGGCAGGCGTCCCGTACGGGACGGCGTTCCTGCTGCTGGCCCTGGTCGTGCTCGGCTCCACCGTCGGCACGCTGCGGCTGCGCCCCGGCGCCGGGGACGCGGTGCGCCGGGTGCCGGCCGGTGCCAGTCCTGCGCGGAGCGCCAGTTCCAGCTCCGGCTGAGCGGGCGGACCCACTATTCTCCGGCCATGACCACACCGACGTACCCCCCGCTGCCCGAGACCGCCAAGGGACGACTGACGCAGTCCCAGCAGGGCCGGCCCTGCTTCACCTCCGACCTGTCCGTGAACGAGTTCGTCCTGGTCACCCAGGCCGGGTTCGAGCCGCTGGGGATGGTGATGGGCAGCAGCGTCTACCACGTGGGGGTGCAGAACGCGGGCTGGAAGGTCAGCCAGGAGCTCGGCTACCTCAGCCAGGCCATGTACACCGCGCGGGAGCTGGCGATGTCCCGGTTGGAGGCCGAGGCGGCCCAGCTCGGCGCGGACGGGGTGATCGGGGTGGTGCTGCGGCCGATGAACTACCAGTTCTTCGGCGACGTCATCGAGTTCGTCGCGGTCGGCACCGCCATCCGCAGCACCGACGGCCAGCCCTACCGCAATGTCGACGGCAAGCCCTTCACCACCAGCCTCTCCGGCCAGGACTTCTGGACCCTGTGGCAGCACGGCTGGCTCCCGCGCCGGATGGTGCTGGGCACCTGCGTCTACCACGTGGCGCACCAGACCCTGCGGCAGACCCTCTCCCAGGCGGGGGTCAACACCGAGCTGCCCAACTTCACCCAGGCCATCTACGACGCCCGGGAACTGGCGATGTCCCGGATGCAGTACGAGGGCCAGCAGATCGGCGCCGACGGCATCGTCGGCACCAGCGTCAACGACTACCGCTTCTGGGGCGAGCACGCGATCGAGTTCCTGGCCACCGGCACCGCGGTGAACCGCATCCGCCCGGACACCATCCCGGTCCAGCCCCACATGACCATGCCGCTGCGCTGACGCTGTCGTTGCGCCGGCCGAAACCCCGGTGCGGCGGGTCGGACCGGCTGGATACCCTTTCGGATCACCGGAGGGGGTTGCTGTCGTATGGATGCGTCGGTCGAGGACGGACGGAAACTGGCCCATCTGCTGAAGCTGGCCGGGCCCGAGCAGGCACGTCGCGCGCGGACGCGGCTGGGCCCGCTCGCCGGGACCTCGCTGAAGTCGGCCAACCTGAGCCGCCTGCTGCAGTCCCGGCCGCCGCTCGCGGTCTGGCTGTGGATGCTGGGCTGCGACCGTCCTGAGTGGAACGCCGAGGCCTTCCAGCTGCGCGAACTGGGCGACGCCATCCGCCGGGACATCCTGAACGGGGTGCCCTTCGGGCCCGGCCGCACCGAGCGGGTGGAGCTCTCGCCCGCCCTGGGCGTCTCCCGGCGGCAGGGCCGCGTGCACCCCGAGTTCGACCTGCCCGAGGAGTTGCCGGTCGAGGAGCTGCTGCTCCGGCTGCGGGCGGTCGGGGCGGCCCGGCAGCTGGGGCGGTGCCGCGCTCTCGCCGGCAATGTCCGGCGCGCGGCCTGGGATCCGGAGCGGCAGCAGCAGCGTCCCGGGGACTGGGCCACCGTGGCCCGCGCGGACCTGGAGGACCCGCTGCCCGGGTACGCGCGGTGGGCCCTGGCCAGTCGGCTGACCTGCCCGCCGTCGCTGCGCGAGCAGTTCGGCAGTCACCCCAAGTTCACCCGGCGGCTGCACCGGGCGGGGGCCCTGACCGATGTCCGCGCGTTCGTCGAGCAGTGCCCCGCGGGTGAGGCACTGCTGGTCCTGGGCGCGTTCGCGGGCACCGGCGCGGCCGAGGACGCGCGGATCCGCGAGCTGCTGACCCCGCTGGTGCGGGCGGAACTGGGCGGCCACGCCGAGGCCTGGGCGGTGCTGGCGCAACTGCTGCCGACCTTCACCGGCACGCTCCCCGAGCTGATCACCACGGCAGGCGCCATCGCCGGCCCGGATCCGGACCCCGACCCCGAGGACCAGGACGACCCCGAGGACCAGGACGAGGAAGCAGAGGTGGGGAGCGACGGGACCGGCTGGATTCGAACCAGCGTGTTCCGGTTCTGGAGACCGACGCGCCTGCCTCTGCGCTACAGCCCCGTCGCCGCCTGCGACTCTACCGGCGGAACGGGTGACCGGGCCATGCCCGCCGATCCTTCCTACGACCTCCGCAGGCCCCGGCTGCACGTGGTCGACCCCACCGACCGCCGCGCCCTGGCCGCGTACCGCCCGGCCGCGCCCGCGACCGTCGCCGCGGCCCGGCGGCTGAAGGAGGCCGCGCTGCTGGACTTCGGCCTCACCGAGTCGGCGATCGCCTCCTGGCTGTACGCCAAGTGCCACCACCAGATCCCCACCGCAGCCGTGGACACCGCGGCCGTGGTGGCCTCGGGCGACGGCACCTGTCTGCTGCTCTACAACCCCGACTTCTTTGTCGCGCTGGGCCTCGGCGGGGTGAAGTTCGTGCTGTTCCACGAGGCCAGGCACCTGATCCAGCGTCACCTCTTCGCCGACCCCGAGCTGCGCGAGGACCCGGTCTTCACCGTCGCCACCGAGGTCACCGTCAACCATGTCGCGCTGCACCGGCTGGGCCGCTCCACGCTGCCGCTGCTGGACGGCGAGCCGGTCGGCATCGACCCGCGCACGATCCATCAGCTCTACACCGCCGACCTGGCGCGGCAGGGCCTGGACGCCGTCCCCTATGAGGAGTTCACCGACACCGACCACGGCTGCTACGTGGAGCTGAAGCGGATGGCGCACCCGCCGGTCCCGGTCCCGCGGTGCGTGCACCTGGACCCGGGCGGGGTGCCGACGGACCCGGAGACGGTGGCCGCGGTGGCCTCGTCCGTGCTGCTCAATGTGCTGCTGGCGGCCCGCCGCGGCAACCGCACGGCCGAGCAGGAGCTGCTCGACCTGATGCGCCGCACCGAGGACGGCTCCACCGGCGCCGCCCGGATCTGGGGCGATCTGGGCGCGGGCGCGCTGCGCGGGCAGACCGTCCGCACCCGGCGGGTGGACTGGTGGCAGCGCTGGCTGGTGGACGTGCTGGCGTCCAAGCTGCGCGAGGGCGAGCGGCTGGTCTACCCGAAGAAGCGCGGGGCGATCCTCACTGCTCTCGGCCACGAGCCGATGCTGGCCCGGCGCGGGCCGGTCCGGGACCGGGTGCTGGTGATCGCCTTCGACACCTCGGGGTCCATGCCGGACCCGGTGGTGCGCTGGCTGACCGAGCTGGTGGGCCAGATCGACGGGGTCGAGGCGCACTGGCTGTCCTTCGACGCCCGGGTCATGCCGTTCAAGCCGGGGGAGCGGGTGCTCGGCGGCGGCGGCACCAGTTTCCAGGCCGTCGCCGACTATGTGGAGGGCCGGACCACGGTGGACGGGCAACTGTTCGAGGAGCGCCCGGACGCGGTGGTCATGGTGACCGACGGCTACGCCCCGCCGGTCACCCCGGCCGACCCGGACCGGTGGATCTGGCTGATCACCGAGGGCGGCGACGACTGGCCCGAGACCCACACCCCGCCGATGGCCTGCCATCGCGTCACCACAGGAGAGCAGTGAACACCAGCGAGGACCAACCCGAACTCTCCCCGCTGGAGCGGTTCATCGACGCGATGATCGAACTCGGCCTGACCGGCCAGGTCTTCGGCGAGCACGGCATCGGCAAGACCGCGACCTTCTTCGCCCACATCGCCGCCGCCTACCAGGACACCGAGCTGGTCTTCGTCCCCGCGGCCAATCTGACGCCGGACGATCTGCTCGCCAACGCCCCGGTCCGGGACGCGGCCACCGGGGAACTGGTGCTGCGTCAGCTGGTGATGCGTCAATTGCGGCCGGGGAAGCGCTTCGTCCTGCTCATCGACGACTCCTTGCAGGCGGGGGAGTCGATCCAGTCGCAGCTGATGCAGATCGCCTGCAACTGGACGCTGGGCGAGTTCGACCTGCGCGAACTGGGCTGCATCGGCGTCTTCCTGACCGACAACGAGTCACTGGCCGAGACCTCGGCCGGGCGGCAGGACCTGGCCATCCTGGACCGGATGGTCACCCTCAGGATCGGCGCCAACGACACCTCCTGGCGGGCCTCGCTCTCCCGGCGCTTCCCGGCCTGGGACCTCACCCCGGTGTTCCGGATCTGGGCCGCGCAGCCCCCGGCCGTCCGGGAGCTGCTGTCCCCGCGCACCCTGGAGCACGTCCTGGCCAATGCCCGCGAGGGATTTCCGCTGGTCTGGGGCCTGCCGCTGGTCAACGGCAGCCGGCTGCGGCTGGCGGACCCGGCGCCGGGGCGCAACGGCAAGCCGCAGCCCGACCGTACCGGGGAGATCCTGGACCGGATCGCGGCCGCCCTCGGCGTCGCCAACCCGTCCACCGTCCCCGACCCGGTGCGCCGGGTGGTCCGTGCCGCGCTGCGCAACCGCTGGACGGTGCTGCTGCAGGGGCCGCCCGGCTGCGGAAAGACGGAACTGGTGAAGGAGTTGGTCCGCGAGGAGCTGGGGCACGAGCCGCTGTACTACTCGATGCCGGTGACCAATGTCGAGGACCTGTGCGCCCCGCTCCCGACCGCTGACGGCTCGTTGGAGAACCTGCTGGCCGTGCACTTCACCGGCGACCGGCCGAAGGCCATCGTCTGGGACGAGTACAACCGCCCGAAGGACAAGGCCGCCTTCGCCAAGCTGATGGAGATCACTCAGGAGTGGTCCCTGGCCGGACAGCGGATCGCCGGGCTGCGCGGGCAGATCGCGCTGCAGAACCCGCCGTACTTCCTCGGCCGCAAGCTCCAGGTCGCCCGCAACAACATCGCCCAGGCGACCCGCTTCACCGCCTCGGTGGTGGTCGACCCGGCCGACATCCCGGCCAACGAGTGGCTGATCGCCCGCTACGGCCCGGTCGCGGAGACCGTGCTGGAGTGGTGGAAGCACGACATCGACGAGGACGGCCGGGCCTGGATCAGCAAGCGCACCCTGGAGCGGCTGATCAAACTGCACGGCAAGGGCCTGCCGCTGCACCTGGGCACGATCTACCTCGGCGACGGCGAGTACGCCCCGGTCCCGCTCACGGCGCTGATCGACCGGCTGAAGCACCGGCCGGTCACCGGTCTGCGGGAGATGGTCGCCGATGTGGCGGGGTGGGAGGCGCGGCTGCGCCGGGCCGGGCTGGAGTCGGCGGAGGGGACGAACGACACCGACCTGGTGCACCAGGCCGTCGCCAACGCCGAGCTGTCGCAACTGCGGAAGCACCAGGCGGCGGTGGCCCGGCTGGTCGCACTGCTGCCGCCGAAGCTGCGCTCCACCTACCTGGTCGGGGCGACCGAGCAGCAGCAGCGCTTCTGGATCGAGACCTTCGCGCTGATGGTGCGTCACCAGTCGGCGACGCGGTAGTCCTTGAGGAACACGCCCGACACCGGGCTCCCGGCCTCGCCACGGACGATCGGGTCGTAGACCCGGGCCGCGCCGTCGACGATGTCCAGCGGGGTGCGGAAGCCGTGCCCGGCGATCCGGGCCTTCTTGGGGGCGGGGTTCTCGTCGGTGATCCAGCCGGTGTCGACGCTGCTCAGATGGACGCCCTGGGCGGCGAGTTCCTCCGCGCTGGTCCGGGTCAGCATGTTCAGCGCGGCCTTGGCCATATTGGTGTGCGGGTGGCCCGCGGTCTTGTTGCGGACGGCGAACCGCCCTTCCACGGCGGTGACGTTGACGATGTAGCGGCGGGGGTGCGGGGAGGTCAGCAGCAGCGGCAGCAGCCGGTCGCAGAGCAGGGTCGGCGCGACCGCGTTGACCAGGTGCGTCTCCAGCAGCTCGGCCGGGTCGAGCCCGCCGAGCCGGGCCGACCAGGAGTTCTCCGGCGCGGTGTCGGGCAGCAGCCCGGCCTCGTCGGTGAGCAGCGCGAGCGCGGACTGCCCGCTGCGGGCCGGGGCCAGTTCCTGCCCGGTCCGGAAGCCGGGGGCCTCCAGCATCCGCTGGCCGTGCGGCTCCAGCGCCTCGCGCTCCCCGGCGGCCAGCACCGCGTACGCGCCGGGCGCGCGACGGACGGTCTGCGCCGCGTTGTTGACCAGGATGTCCAGCGGGCGGCCGTCCGACCGCAGCTGCTCGCAGAGGCCTAGCACCTGGCGCGGGTCGCGCAGGTCGATGCCCGCGACGGTGAGCCGGTCCAGCCACTCCGCGCTGCCGGGCTCGGCCCGGAAGCGGCGCACGGTGTCCTGCGGGAAGCGGCTGGTGACGGTCAGCTCGGCGCCGTCCCGGAGCAGCATCAGCGCCAGCTGGAAGCCGATCTTCACCCGGCCCCCGGTGAGCAGCGCCCGCCGTCCGCGCAGGTCGGTCCTGGCCTCGCGCCGGTCCAGGTTCTCGGCGGCGCAGGCGGGGCAGAGCGAGTGGTAGAAGGCGTCGGCGGTGGTGTAGGCGGTCTTGCAGACGTAGCAGTGCCGCGAGCGCCGGTACGTTCCGACGCTGCTTCCTGGCGCTGCCGGGGGCGTGAGGGGTGCGTCCTCGCGCCGGTCGGTGGCGCCGGTGGTGGTGGCCGCGCGGACCGCGGCGTCCTCGGCCTGCATGCCGTCCCTGCGGGCCTTCCGTCGGCGGCGTCGGCCGTCGTTCACCAAGGACTCGGCGACCCGCTCCGCGTGCAGCCGGACCAGATCGTCGACCGGCAGGGCACGCAGTTTCCGCACGGTGCGGGAGTAGACCTCCAGCTCCTCCGCGCTGACCTGCCCGTCCATCCCGTCCCCCTGGTGGTTCGGTGGGACCCGGCCGGATTCGAACCGGCGTGACCTCCATGCGAAGGAGGCGCGCCTGCCTCTGCGCTACGGGTCCCGCGTGCGGCTGCCCGGACGGCCGGATTCGAACCGGCGTGGTCCCCCTTGGCAAGGGGGTTGCGCCTGCCTCTGCGCTACGTCCGGGCATTGCCGAGGATGGTACCTGTACGCATTCGGAAGTGTTCCCGTCATTCCTACGAAACGGGTCGCCCCTACCGTCACGACATGGCGGATATCTTCGACTCGTACACGCTTGCGGACGCGTGGGACGAGATGTTCGAACGGCCCGGCATCGTGCGTCCCGCGTATGGAGCGGTCTTCACCGCCCTCCAGTCGCTGGACGCCAATGAGCTGCGCTTCCGCACCGAGCAGATGGCCCGGGCCTTCACCGACCGGGGCGTCACCTACTCCTTCGGCGGTGAGGAGCGCCCCTTCCCGCTGGACCTGGTGCCGCGGATCCTGGACGCGGTGGAGTGGGACACCATCGTCCGGGGCGTCCAGCAGCGGGTACGCGCGCTGGAGGCGTTCCTCGCCGACGCCTACGGCCACCAGCGGGCCTTCAAGGACGGTGTGGTCCCGTACCGGCTGCTGTACTCCTCGCAGCACTTCAACCGGGCCGCGCACGGCATCGAGCCGCCGGGCGGGGTGCGGATCCATGTGGCCGGCATCGACCTGGTCCGGGACGAGGACGGCGGCTTCCGGGTGCTGGAGGACAACGTCCGGGTCCCGTCCGGGGTCTCCTACGTCATCGAGAACCGGCGGGTGATGACCCGGGTGCTGCCCTCGCTCTTCGCCGAGCAGCCGGTGCGTCCGGTGGACGAGTACGCCCAGCGGCTGCTGGGCGCGCTGCGGGCCTGCGCGCCGGAGGGGGTCACCGACCCGGTAGTGGTGGTGCTCACCCCCGGCGTCGCCAACGCCGCCTACTTCGAGCATGCGCTGCTGGCCCGGCTGATGGGCGTTCAGCTGGTCGAGGGGCGTGACCTGGTCTGCTCCGGCAACCGGGTCCGGATGCGGACCACCCGGGGCGAGACCCCGGTGCACGTGGTCTACCGGCGGATGGACGACGACTACCTCGACCCGCTGCACTTCCGCCCGGACTCGGTGATCGGCTGCCCCGGCATCCTCTCCGCCGCGCACGCCGGCAACGTCACCCTGGCCAACGCCGTCGGCAACGGCATCGCCGACGACAAACTGATCTACACCTATGTCCCCGACCTGATCCGCTACTACCTGGCCGAGGAGCCCGCGCTGCCCAACGTGGAGTCCTTCCGGCCCGAAGAGCCGGGCCAACTGGAAGCGGTGCTGGACCAGTTGGACCGGCTGGTGCTCAAGCCGGTGGACGGGGCCGGGGGCAAGGGCATCGTGATCGGGCCGCAGGCCGACCGGCCCACCCTGGACCGGCTGGCCAAGCAGGTCAGGGCCGACCCGCGCGGCTGGATCGCCCAGCGGCCGGTGGCGCTGTCCACCTCGCCCACGCTGACCGGCACCGCCGAGGGGCACGACGGGGTCGCGCCGCGCCACATCGACCTGCGCCCCTTCGCGGTCAACAACGGCGACGACATCTGGCTCCTCCCCGGCGGTCTGACCAGGGTCGCCCTCGGCGCGGGCAACCTGGTGGTCAACTCCAGCCAGGGCGGCGGCTCCAAGGACACCTGGGTGCTGCCGGGGCCGCGCGCCCCGCGGGAGACCCCGCCGCCCGCCCCCGAGCCCTACGAGCAGCACGCGTTCGCCGCGGCCGACGGAGTGACGCCACGTCAGTTCGGACCCGGCGCGCCCTCCACCACCGATCAGGGGGCCCAGCAGCAGTGACCACCGACACCATGCTCTGCCGCATCGCCGAGTCGCTGTTCTGGCTCGGCCGCTACGTCGAACGCGCCGACGACACCGCCCGGATCCTGGACGCCTATCTGCACCGGCTGCTGGAGGACCCCTGGAGCGACGAGGACGCCGCCTGCCGCTCGCTGCACGCGATCCTCGGCCTGGCCGCCGAGCAGGAGAAGCCCTGCGACATGGACTCGGTGCTGGACCGGCTCGCCTTCGACGCCACCAGTCCGGGCTCCATCGACGGCGCGCTGCGGGCCGCCCGGGAGAACGCCCTGTCCGCCCGCGAGGTGGTCTCCACCGAGATGTGGGAGTGCCTCAACTCCACCTGGCACCAGCTCGCCGAGCAGCGCCTCGCCGCCCGCCGCAGCGGACCGCACGCCTACCTCGGCCTGGTCCGCCGCCGGGCCGCGCTGTTCTTCGGCCTGGCCGACTCCACCATGAGCCGGGACGACGGCTGGCGCTTCGTGCTGCTCGGCCGCAGCCTGGAACGGGTGGACATGACCGCCCGGCTGCTCGCGGTCCGGGTGCTGGCCGCCGTGCACGCGCCGGACTGGCCCACCCTCCTCAGCGCCAGCGGCGCCGACGAGGCCTTTATGCGCACCCACGGCGCGGCCGGGGACCAGGTCGGCGTGGCCGAGTTCCTGCTGCTGGACCGGGGCTTCCCGCGGTCGGTGCTGCACGCGCTCACCACCGCCGAGGAGTGCCTGGCCGAACTCGGCACCCCGGCCCTGGCCGGCGTCCCGAACGCCGGGCACTGGGGCCGCCCCGACCCGGCCCGGCTGCCGATCGGCCGGATGCGCACCCGGCTGGAGTACCTGGACACCAGCGAACTCGGCGGCCCTGGCGCGGACGGCCTGCCCGGGCTGCTCCGCGATCTGCAGCAGGCCTGCGGCGACGCCGCCCGGGCCGTCGCCGAGCGGTTCTTCCCGTACGACGGACCCGTCGAGTGGTCGATGGAGGGGGCGTGATCGACATGGGCCGCAGGCTCCGGATCAAGCACGAGACGGTCGCGGCGTACGAGGGGCCGGCCACCTCCTCCTACAACGAGGTGAGGATGACCCCGCTCACGCTGCCCGCACAGACCGTGCTCGACGCCCGGATCACCGTCAACCCGAGCGTCCCCACCTGGAGTTACTGGGACTACTGGGGCACCCAGGTCACCGTCTTCGACCTGCCCGACCCGCACACCAGGCTGGCGGTCACCGCCACCAGCCTGGTGGAGACCTCCCCGCCGCTGCCGCTGGCGCCGCCGCCCGGCCGGCACGAGATCCGGGCCAGGGCCGGCAGCAGCGCGCTGGCCGAGTACCTGGCGGCCACCCCCCGCACCACCCTGTACGGCGAACCGGTGGAACAGGCCCTGGACGCCGCGGACGGCCTGGACGCGCACACCGCCGCCGCGGCCGTGGCCGAGCTGGTCCGCGGCCATGTCGTCTACACCCAGGGCGCGACCGGGGTCTACACCGGCGCACAGGAGGCCTGGGAGCTGGAGGTCGGCGTCTGCCAGGACTTCGCCCATCTGACCGCGGCGCTGCTCCGCGCGGTCGGCATCCCGGCCCGCTATGTCTCCGGCTACCTGCACCCCGACCCGGACGCCGACGCGCAGGTGCCGGTCGCCGGGCAGAGCCACGCCTGGGTCGAGTACTGGGCCGGCGAGTGGATCGGCCACGACCCGACCAACGGCACCAGGGCCGGCGAGTCCCATGTGGTGGTCGGCCGCGGCCGCGAGTACGGCGACGTCCCCCCGCACAAGGGCGTCTACCGGGGCGCGCCGGGCGGAATGCCCCGGGTGGAGGTGGAGTTCGTCCGTCTCGCCTAAGCGGTGCCCTTCCGGCACACTGTGCGGTGCCCGGCAAGCGCGGGGCGCCGCACAGTGGGGGGACACACGTCTGATGTTGCTGTTCGGGCTGCTTTTCTGCGCCCTGGCCGGGATCGAACTCGGCGCCACCGCCGCCGGGGCGATCCACCTCGGGGATGCCGACGCCGGCGGGGTCCCCTTCTTCGTGATCGGCATCAACCTGGCCCCGTGGACCGCCTTCGCCGGCTTCGCCCTGCTGGCCGCCGCCGCCCGCCGGTCGGCCAGGGCCCGGGAGGCCGCCGCGGACCCGCTGCCGGCCCTGCAGCCGGTGCTGGCCAGGATCGACGCCTCCCGCGCCATCGGCATGGGCTCCGACCTGCCGCTGTACCTGGGCCTCACGGTCGCCCCCGACGGCCGCCCCGGCTACCGGGTCGACCTCAACGCCACCGTCAACCTGATGGACATGGACGACTACCGGGTCGGCCGCATCATCGTCGCCGCGCACGACCCGGACCGGCCCTGGCGGGTCGAGCTGCTGCGCAACCCCAGCGCCGAATGGTCCGCCCGGGCCGTCCTGGCCAAGATCGACTCGGCCCCGGTCAGCACCATCCCCGCCAAGCCCTTCCCGGTCCCCGCGACCGGACTGCGCCGGCACCGCTTCCGGCCCGGCCTGTACGCGATGGGGCTGGGGCTGCTGGCCTCGGTGGCGATCTTCTGGAGCCGCTTCACCGGCTGAGCCGAGGACAGCGAAGAGGGCGGGTCAGCTGCTGCTGACCCGCCCTCAGGTGCTAGGCACTACCTACTACGGCTCCGCTACGGGTAGCTGGTCAGGTCAGCCACGTTGTTGCTGGAGTTGGACGGTCCGCCCGAGCTGTTGACGATGTGGCTGATGGTGCCGACACCGCCCAGCGAGACGGTCACCATGTCGTGCAGCTTGACCCCGGAGACCTGCGGGACCTCGATGGCGTGGTCCGCCACGATCGAGCTGTTGACGTTGAAGTAGCAGTAGACGCCGAGCCCCCAGCCCTCATGGGTGGTGACATTGGCCGCGACCTTGTAGGCCGCGTAGCCCTTGGTCGACCCGTTCATCCAGCTGGACTGGTTGGGCGGGTCGTACGGCAGCTCGTTCTGCAGGAAGTAGGTCCGGCCGCCGTTGGCGTTCCAGAGCACCGCGTACTGCTGGTAGTGCTCCGCGGCCAGCCCGTACATAGTGACGTTGGTGCCGTTCACCACCAGACCGTTCTGGGCGGTGTTGGTGGTCCAGCCCACTCCGCTGCCGTGGTCGGCACGCCAGAGCCAGAAGTCGTCACCGACCGTGTTGTTGCTGTTGACCTGGACGCTCACGGTCGCCTTGCCGACCGCCGCGCCGCCGATGCGGGCGAAGATGTCGGACAGGACGGTCGGGTCGGCCGAGTGGTCCGCGCTGCTGCCGGTCGGACCGACCTGGAGCAGCACCGGGGAGTTGGTGGTGCCGGCGTCGAACAGCAGGCCGCCGATGCGGATGCCGTTGACGTCGGCGGTGGTCATCGCGGTGGTGCCGTTGTCGGCCTCCAGCGTGGCCAGGCCCAGGCCCAGCACCACGGTGTCGGCGCGGGTCACGTTGATGGGGCTGGTCAGGTGGAAGACGCCCGGGGTGAACAGCAGGTTCTTGCCCGCGGCCAGCTGCGCGTTGATGGTGGCCGCGCTGTCACCCGGCTTGGCGATGTAGAACTGGCTGATCGGCAGCGAGGTGCCGGGGGTGTTGCCGCCGGACCAGGTGGTGCCGCTGGTGTTGGTCTGGTCGGCCGGCACGAACACCTGGTAGTTGCCGGAGGAGTCGATGTACAGGTACGGCTTCTCGGCGATCACCGGGGTCTTGGCGACCGTGGTGTAGGTGGGGAAGCTCTGCGCCGGGGCGTTGGTGTCGCCGACGAAGACCATGTTCCAGTTGGAGCCGGTCCAGCTGCCCCACTGGTCGTTGCGGGACAGCCACTGCTGCTGGGTGCCCGAGTTGACCTGGCCGTCGACCTTGGAGTCGCTCAGGAAGCCGCCGCTGGACCAGCCGCCGTTGTCGGAGAGGATCATGTTGCCGGTGACGTGCACCCGGCGCATCGGCGAGGCCTGCGAGACGGCCCACTTGACCTGCCCGTTGGACGGGCTGTCGGTGAGGTTCTCGACGGAGCGCCAGAAGTTCTGGGTGGCGTTGCCGCCGTCCCACTGCGCGTCCGCGTTGACGCCGCCGCCGCTGATGGTGACCTGGCCCGGGTTCTGGCCGAGGCCGAGCACCTGGGTGTAGTAGCCCACCGGCACGTTGACGTTGTAGCTGCCCGGCTTGAACAGCAGGGCGTAGCGCTGGGTGCCGAACTGGTTGGTCTCCTGCGAGCTGTAGACGCTGTTGATCTGGCTCTGGATCGAGGAGGCCGACTGCGACGGGTCGAAGGTCAGCACGTTCGGGCCGAGGTCCGGCGCGCCACCGCTGGGCGGGGGAGACGTCGGCGGGGGCGTGGTCGGCGGCGGTGTGGTGCCGCCGCCGTTCAGGGTGAACGACTGGGCCGTGGTGCCGTTGCAGGCGTACTGCTGCAGCTGGACGCTGTCGGCGGTGGACGCGGCCGGCACGTCCAGGCACTTGCCGCTGTTGCGGTTGACGAAGTGGTAGGTGCCGGTGGACTCGGCGACCGGCAGCCACTGCTGGTTGTTGCCGCCGCCGTAGGCCCACAGCTGGATCAGGGCGCTGTCGGCGGTGGAGACCCCGGTGACGTCCCAGACCTGGGCCGGGCTGGGGGCGCTGCCGACCTGGAAGTAGCCGCCGCTGGTGGCCGTGAAGACCCAGTTCTGCGCGGCGGTGGCGTTACAGGTGTACTGCTGCACCGCGGTGGCGTTGGCGGTCGCGGCGGCGCGGGCGTCCACGCACTTGCCGCTGTTGCTGTTCACCACCGTGTAGCTGGTCCCCGAGACCACGGCGGCGGGCGTCGCCGCCGAGGCCGTGGGGCTGAGGCCGAACGCCAGGCCGCCCGCGACCAGGGCTGATGCTGCTGTTCCTGCGAATACGACGTTCCTTCGTCGCACACGTCGTTCTGCCCTCATGGGGGTCTCCTGCGTCTTCGAGGGTGGGACGGGGGTCTGCTGACACGGGTGGAGCGTCAGCTGGGGAGGGTCCACTGCTGGTTGGCGCCGGTGCCGCAGGTCCAGATCTGCAGCCGGGTGCCGTTCGCCGAGCTGGGTCCGGTGGCGTCCAGGCACTTGCCGGAGACCGGGTTCAGCAGGGTTCCGTTGCTCTGGTGCTGCCAGACCTGCGCGGCAGTGCCGTTGCAGTCGTAGAGCTGGACCTTGGTGCCGTTGGCGGTGCCGGCCGAGGTGATGTCCATGCACTTGCCGAGCGCCTGCAGCGAGCCGTTGGACGCGACGGTCCAGGTCTGCGCCGCGGTGCTGTTGCAGTCGTAGAGCTGGACCGCGGTGCCGTTGGCGCTGCTGGCCGCGGCGACGTCCACGCACTTGCCGCCGTAGCCGGTGATGGCGCCGGTGGGCGAGCCGGGCGGGGGCGGCGGCGGGGGAGTGACGGTACCGCCGCCGGTGATCGCCTTGAAGGTGTTGGTGAACTGGTAGGCGCTCTGCGAGGTGCCGCTGCAGGTGTCGGACAGCGTCCCGTTGCTCGAGCAGGCCTTGTCCCGGCCGAGCGCCCAGAAGGACAGCTCCTGGATGCCGTTGGTGGCCGCGAAGCTCTCCAGGGTGGACGCGTTGGCGGTGCTGAACACCTCGACCGTGGAGTCGTTGACCCCGATCATCGGGGTGTTGCCCTCCATCGCCCACAGCTGGGCCGAGGACTTGGTGGTCCAGATCTGGCCGAGCTGGGTGTGCAGCGCGGTGGCCGCGCTGGTGGCGGCGGTGCCCATGTTCTGGGCGTTGCCGTAGTCCATGGTCATGATGTTGACCAGGTTGACGTTCAGGTTGTGGCTCTTGGCGTTGTTGAGCAGGCTCAACGAGTCCGACAGCAGGCCGGTCGGCAGCACCGGCAGGGTGTAGTCCACCGACAGCGTCTTGCCCGCCGCGGCGTACTGGGTCTGCAGGTTGGCCAGCGCCTGGTTGCGGCGGTCGTTGGCGGCGGTGTCGTCCAGCGGCGCGCCCTCGACGTCCAGGTCGATCCTGGTCAGGTTGAGGGTGTCGATGACCGACTTGTACGCGGCCTGGAGCGAGGAGACCGAGGTGCAGGCCTGGGCCAGCTCGGTGCCGGAGGCCCCGCCGAAGGAGGCGATCACATCGCCGCCGGCCGCGCGCAGGCTGTTGATGGCGCTGGTCCAGCCCGGGTCGCTGAGTGAGATGTCGCCGTTGATCAGGCCGGTACAACTGCCGCTGATCACAAAGGCCAGCGTGTAGTACTTGTTCCCGGTCGCGTTGAAAGCGTTGGTCAGCGCCGAGGCGGAGTTCCAGGTCTCCACATAGGGCGCGGCGTAGTGGGCCGGGAAGCCGGGCCCCGGGTTTGCCGCGGCGTGGGCGGCGGTGCTGCCGCCGAGCAGCATTCCGGCCGAGGCGAGCGGCACGGCCGCGGCTATCAGTGCGGTGCGGGCGCGGAAGCCCTTGTTTCTGAGCATGCTGGACCGGGGCATGGCGGTGTCCTCCTGGGGACGGTGGGGGGCGTCCAGGTACGCGGACAGAGGCGGGCAGGGTGGGGGTCCCGCTGTCGGCGTCAAGTAGTGAACAGAGGAAGCGCTCTCTCGGCTTCTTTGTTCAGGTCTTGATTGAACTCATGTCGCATGCCCGCGTCAATGGCCCGGCCCAAGATTGGTGCAGACCATTGCTGCCAGAAAGGCCGTATTCGCAGCTCAGGGCTGCTGTTCGGAAGTTTTACCAGGATTGGCCCGGTCTGCCTGCCGTCAACTGCCCTTGGGAGGGCTCCCAGTGGGTTGTTGACACCCGGTCAGGACCCGGTGAGCCCGCGGGTCAGGGTGCGGGCCAGTGAGGCGGCGAAGCTGTCCAGCGGCTCCGGTGACCCGTCCAGGAACGGTGCCAGCAGGGCGCGTTGGAAGCAGGCGCCGAGCAGCAGCGCGGCTGCGGCGTCCGGATCGGTGTCGCGGCGGATCCGGCCCTGCTGCCGTTCCAGCCGCAGGTAGCGGGCGAGCGCGTACAGCGGCTGGTGCGGGCCCGCGCCGAGCCGGCGCAGTTCGCTGACGTGGCGTCGCAGCAGCGCCGGGTCGGCGAAGAGGGAGGCCGCGATGGGGGCGCTGGCCTGGTAGAAGAGGGTGGCCAGAGCGGCGATCTCGGTCAGGCACTGCTCGGTGCCGCGGTCGCCCGGGTTCTCGATCAGCTTCAGCAGGGTGGGTCCGAGCGGGGGGAGCCGTTCCTGCAGCACGGCGACAAAGAGCTCCTCCTTGCTGGAGAAGTGCTTGTACAGGGCCGCCTCGGAACAGTCGGCGGCCCGGGCGATCTCCTTGGTGGTGGCCCGGATCAGGCCGATGGTGCGCATGAGCTGTGAGCCGGCGTCGAGGATCCGTTCCCGGGTGGGGGCGGTGGGCGTGCTACGCGTCACGGGGTTCGGTCTCCTTGGGCGTGAGGGCTTGACGCAAGGGTAAGTGAATACTCACTCTAGACAGGTGAGTGAATACTCACCAACCAGCATCACGCAAGAGGAGGCAGCTATGAAGCTCACCGTCCTGGGCGCCACCGGCGGTATCGGCAGCCAGATCGTCCGGCAGGCCCTCGGGGCCGGCCATGACGTCACCGCCGTGGTCCGGGAGAGGTCCCGGCTCGGCGTCGACCACCCGGAGCTGCGCGTGGTCACCGCCGACCCCACCGACGCCTGGGCCCTGGTGCCCCATGTCACCGGCCGCGACGCGGTCCTCTCCGCCCTGGGTCCGCGCAGTCGCAAGGCGGTCGGCATCGCGGCCGCGGGGACCGTCGCGGTGCTGCAGGCCATGGCCGCCGCCGAGGTGCGCCGGCTGCTCGTGGTCAGCGCCGCCCCGCTCGCCCCGATCCCGGACGGCGAGAGCTTCTTCCTGCGCCGCCTGGGCACCCCGCTCATCCGGGTGGTGCTCAAGGACAGCTACGCGGATCTGGCCGAGATGGAGCGGGCCCTGCGCGACAGCCCGGCCGAGTGGACCTCGGTCCGCCCGCCCCGGCTCACCGACAAGCCGCTCACCGGCAGCTGCCGCCGGGTGGTCGGCGGCGCCGTCCCCAGGGGGATGTCCGTCTCCCGGGCCGACGTGGCGCACGCGATGCTGGCGATGGTCGACGACCCGGCGACCTTCCGGCAGGCGGTCGGGGTGGCCCACTGAAGACCTGCCCTACGGGGGAACGGGCAGAACGCAAGAGGTCCCCACCGCCCGAAGGCGGTGGGGACCTCTTCACTCAGAACGTCAGAGCGGGCGAATGTTCTCGGCCTGCGGGCCCTTGGGGCCCTGCGTGACGTCGAACTCGACCTTCTGGCCCTCGAGCAGCTCGCGGAAGCCCTGGGCGTTGATGTTCGAGTAGTGGGCGAAGACGTCGGCGCCGCCGCCGTCCTGCTCGATGAATCCGAAGCCCTTTTCCGCGTTGAACCACTTCACGGTGCCAGTAGCCATGTCTATCTCCTTCATGGGGCAGAGTTCGGAGCCCACACTGTGCGGGATCCGAGTCGCCGCGATGATCGCCCCGCTCCGGCATGCGACATGTGACACAAAAGACCGGAAAAACAAAAGTGCGCCTGGGGTCACAACCCGGCAGGCGCACACAACGTTCATGGGAACCAAAACTGCAACAACACCAAAGCTAGCACACGCCGCGCCGGACCGGCCGTTCTTTCCGTCCGGGGCGCGCTGTGCGAGGCTGGACGTTGGACGCCACCCCCCGTCCTCCCGATTCCTGTCCCCTTCCCGACTGCGAGGCACGATGCGCGTCACCATCGCCGGCTGCTCCTTCTATCTGCAGGCGCCAGAGGTGGTCGCCCTCATGAAGGATGTGAAGGCCGAGCCAGTCACCGGCGAGTCGGTCCGGATCGGACGCCGAACCTATCCGATCAAGCAGGTCGGAGCCATGATCACCAAGCAGGACCGGCGCGACTTCAGCGCCGCCGACGTGATCCGGGCGATGCAGCGGCTCGGCTTCACCTGCAACCCGGCGCCCGCCCCCGCGGCCCCCGAGCCCGCCGCCGCGCCCGCCACGCCGGAGCAGGAGCTCGGCCTCGGCGGCGGTCCCTCGATGATGCTGGACTCGGACGCCGAGGTCTGGCCGCTCAGCTCGCCGGAGCAGCAGCTCTAGCGCCGTCCGGGCCTGAGCTCTGGGCCCCCGGGTTCAGCTCTGGGCCCCCTCGGGCCTCAGCGGCCCGCAGGTTCGTCCGGAAGCGCGTCCAGGTACTTCCAGGCGCCGCCCTCACGGACGAACCTGCTGCTCTCCTCCACCACGCCGGTGCGGCCCTGCTCGCTCCAGTGCGCCCGGAAGACGACCGTGCCGCCCACATGGAACGGGCCGCCCTCGCTCGCCGCCAGCACCTCCAGCCGCAGCCACTGCTGCGCCGGGTCGAGCTCCAGCTCCGCCGGGCGGGTGCTGGAGTGCCAGCTGCGCAGCAGGTACCCGGCGTCGCCGACGGCGAAGGCGCTGTAGCGCGAGCGCATCAGCAGCTCCGCGGTGGCCGCGGTGGCTCCGCCCGGCGAGCCCGCGTCCGCGGCGTGCAGGACGCCGCAGCAGTCGCCGTAGCTTCTGCCGTCCAGCCCGCAGGGGCAGGGGCGGGGGGTGACGGCGGCGGTGCGCCGGGCGGGTGTTTTCTTCCTGGGTCGGGCCATGTCCTGATTGTGCCTGGTCCGCCCTGCTAGGCAGGCACCGAGCTGAGCGGGGCGGCCAGCGACTCCAGGCTCTGCCGTTCCGCCTTGACCCCGATCACCGCCTCGACCAGCCCGGCCGCGACCATCAGCCCGGCGCCGATGCAGAAGGCCAGCGTGGTGTCGCTGGTCTTGCCGCTGTTGACCAGGCCGTTGAAGACCAGCGGCCCGGTGATGCCGCCCAGCGCGGTGCCGACCGCGTAGAAGAAGGCGATGCACAGCGCCCTGGTCTCCAGCGGGAAGATCTCACTCACGGTGAGGTACGCCGAGCTGGCCCCGGCGGAGGCGAAGAACAGCACCGCGACCCAGCAGGCGGTCATGGTGAAGGCGCTCAGCGAGCCGTTCTGGAACAGCGCGGCGGTGCCGAACAGCAGCAGCCCCGAGGCGATGTACGTCCCGGCGATCATGGGTTTGCGGCCGACCGAGTCGAAGAGGCCGCCGAGCAGCAGCGGGCCCAGGAAGTTGCCGACCGCGATCACCGCGAAGTAGTAGCCGGTGTTGCCGTCCGGCACCTTGAAGAAGGTGGTCAGGATCACCGCGTAGCCGAAGGTCACCGCGTTGTAGAGGAAGGCCTGGCCGACGAACAGCGACAGCCCGAGCGTGGTCCGCTTCGGGTAGGTGCGGAACACGGTCTTGGCGATGGTGGTGAAGCTGATCAGCCCGATCTCGCGGATCCTGATCTTCTTGGACGGGTCGACCGGCGGCAGTTCCTGCCCGGTCTCCTCGCTCACGGTCCGCTCCACCTCGGCGACCAGGTCCTCGGCCTCCTGCACCCGGCCGTGGGTGAACAGCCAGCGCGGGCTCTCCGGGACGTGCCGGCGGACCAGCAGGATCACCAGGCCGAGCACCACGCCGATGGCGAAGGCCAGCCGCCAGCCGACGTCGGTGGCGAAGAGCGAGGTGTTCAGCAGGGCGATCGAGGCGAACGCGCCCACGGCCGCGCCGACCCAGAAGCTGCCGTTGATGATCAGGTCGATCCGGCCGCGGGCCCGGGCCGGGATCAGCTCGTCGATGGCCGAGTTGATCGCCGCGTACTCGCCGCCGATGCCGAAGCCGGTGAAGAACCGGCAGAGGAAGAAGAACCAGGCGGTCCAGGCCAGGCCGCTGATCGCGGTCGCCACCAGGTACACCGCGAGGGTGATCATGAACAGCTTCTTGCGGCCGTACTTGTCGGCCAGCCGGCCGAAGAACAGCGCGCCGACGCAGGCGCCGGCGACGTACAGGGCCGCGGCCAGGGTGGTGACCTGGCCGGTGGTGATCGACAGGCCGCTGCCCTTCTCGGACAGCCGTCCGGCGATGTTGCCGACGATGGTGACCTCGAGCCCGTCGAGGATCCAGACCGTGCCGAGCCCGATCACGATGCGCCAGTGCCAGCGCGACCACGGCAGCCGGTCGAGTCTGGCCGGTACGTCCGTCTCCACCACGTCGTCGTCGCGGCCCCGGCCGCTCCTGGTGTCCGTACTGGCGTCGGTCATGGCGCCACCTCCTGTCGCTCCGGGCCGCCGTCCCCGTGCGGCCGTCCTGGCGTCTGCCCGGGGGGCACCAGGACAGTCCTCGTGCCGGACAGTCCTAGTGGAAGTGGGGCAGGCTGCGGAGGCAAGCGGCCCGGCGGACGGTGGGGAGGGCGCGGTCGACCCGGTCGATCGCGGCCAGCTCGCCCGCGTACAGCACGCCGTAGCCGAAGCCCGGCTCGCCGGCCAGGTGCGCGGCCTCGGCCAGCCCCGGCAGCGCGGCGCGGGCCAGCAGGGCGTCCTGGCGCTCGCCGAGCAGCTCCTGCACGGCCTTCATCCGGCGGGCCAGCCGCTTGGCCGGCTTCCCGGCGCTGGGGACGGCGCCCTCACTGGCGTAGCGGGCCCGTTTGGCGGCCTTGCGGGCGTCGTGCAGCGCCACGTCCAGGGCAGGCCCGGCCGGGGTCGCGGCGGCCGTGGCGAGCCGCCGGCCGACCCGCTGCTGCTCAAGGCCGACGATGCGCTGGAACTCGCCGACCGCGCCGCGGCGGGCCCGGTGGCGCAGGGCCGGGCGGGCGGCCAGCTGCTCCAGCGCGTCCAGCAGCGCGTAGTAGCGGGGGGTTTCGAGGGTGTCGCCGGCCCGCTTCCAGGAGCCGCGGTACCGCTCCGAGGTCCAGGCCGCCACCCGCTCGCGGACCGGTCCCGGGCACTCCTCGGCGGACAGCCGGCCGATCCGCTCGGTCAGCCGCGCGCCCAGCACCTCCTGGTCCCGCGCCTCGCCCAGCACCGTGCCCAGCCAGCGCAGTTCCCCGGCCACCGACCCGGCGGGCTGCTCCGCGAGCAGCCGCTGATGGATCCGCAGGGTGCTGCGCAGCCGGCGCACGGCGACCCGCATGGCGTGCACGGCGTCGGGCTGGTCGGCCCGTACCGCGGGGTCCAGCGCGAGCAGGGCGGCGGTCTGCTCGCGCAGCAGCGCGGTCACGGCCGCGCCGACCGAACCGGCCCGTGGCTGCCTGCCCCGCTCGGCCGCGGGGACGTCGGCCGGTCGCCCGAGCGCCCGGGCCAGCTTGGACGGGCTGGTCGAGCGCCGCAGCCCGGCCTGCGCGAAGCGCCGCTCCACCGCGTCCAGCAGCGCGGTGCCGCCGCCGAGCAGCTCGGCCTCCACCTCGGTCCAGGCGCTGAGCACGGTGCCGCCGCCACCGCCGCCGCTGTTCCTGGCCCCCGGCCGGCCGCGCTGGGCCGGGACCAGCGGCTGGTCCGGCAGCCGCTCCGCGCCCAGCACCTGGGCGGACACCGTGTCCTGGGCGATCTCGGCCAGCGGCTGCTGCCGGTCGTCCAGCAGCAGCCTGCGGCGGCGGTGGGTACGGAGGTGGACGATCGGGGTCAGCGCCCCGCCGCGGGCGTACACCCGGGTGCGCAGCACCAGTTCGCGCGGGACCCGGTTCGGCGCGCCCGCGCTCAGCGGCAGTTGGATCTCGCGGCGCAGGTCGGGCCCGACCGGCAGCTTGAGGTGCCAGCCGGCGTCATGGCCCCCGGTGCGCCGGCGCAGGGTGGCACCGTGGGCGAGCAGTCTCAGGTCGGCGGTGTCGTAGTAGACGGCGTCCAGGTCCTCCGCGTCGGCATCAGTGATCTGCGCCACACCGGGTATCCCGTCAAGTGCGGGGAGTGCCGCGTCGCCGCTGCCGTCGAACTTGCGTTCCTGCTCCAGATGTCCAGTCCTCATGACCCTCCCCTGCCCGGGGTCGTTCACACCATGCACGTCAGGACCGGCGGCGGCGGCGGCTCAGCTGTCAGCTGATTCCCACAAGCTCGTCCCGTCGCTGCCGTTTCAGCAGGCCCCCAGTGGAGGAGAAGGTGTACATGAACGAACTCGCGGAACGCGTGGTGGTACGGCGGGGCCTCCGCTACGGCCCCAGCGGGCAGCTGCTGGACGTCTACCGGCCGGCCGCGCCCCCCGGCGGCCGCCACGACGGCCGCCACGACGGCGATGGACTGCTGCCGACCGTACTCCTGTGGCACGGCCGCCCGGCCGACAACCGGGCCGTGCTGGCCTCGCTGGCCACCACCGTGGCCGGGCACGGCCTGCTGGTCCTGGTCCCGGACTGGCGCACCGACGCGCCGGACGGCGGCTGGACCGAGCTGCGGGAGTCCCTCGCCTACACCCGCCGCCGCGCGGCCGCACACGGCGGCGACCCGCGCCGGACGGTGCTGGCCGGCTGGTCGCTCGGCGGCCGCGCGGCGCTGGCCACCGCGCTGCGGCCGTCCGCCGCGAGCACGGACGGCTGGCGGCCGATGGCCGTGGTCGGCCTCGGCAGCAACTACCGCTCCGAGGACGAACTGATGCACCCCACCGTGATGGAGGAGCTGACCTGCTCCGCCGCCACCCCGATCCCGGTCCACCTGCACCACGGCACCGCCGACGCGGTGGTGGACGTCGACCGCTCCCGCGAGTTCGCCGCGGCGCTGCGGCGGCGGCACTGGCCGGTGACCCTGACCGAGTCCGACTCGGACCACTCCGGCGTGGTGATGGCCGAGTACGACCGCGGCCTCGGCCGCTGCCGCGGCGCCACGGCGGAGCACGCGCTGCGCGCGGGCGAGGTCACCGCCCGGCTGATCGCCGAGGCCGCGGGGGTGCGACTGCCGGTCGGCGTGCACTGATCCGGGCTGTGGCACTGTTGCGGCTATGAACGACATTTCCGCAGATCTCCGCCCGCAGGTCCGGCTCAGTGTCGCCATGTCGATCGACGGCCACATCGACGACCGCACGCCGGAGCGGCTGCTGCTGTCCTCGCCCGAGGACTTCGACCGGGTCGACCAGCTGCGGGCCGACAGCGACGCGGTGCTGGTCGGCGCCGGCACGCTGCGCAGCGACGACCCCCGGCTGACGGTGGCCTCGGCCGAGCGCCGGGCCGAGCGGCTGGCCCAGGGGCTGCCGGAGAACCCGCTCAAGGTCGCGCTGACCGGCAGCGGCGACCTGGACCCCGGGCTGCGCTTCTGGCAGGGCGCCGGGGCCAAGGTCGCCTACGCCCCGGACGCCGCCGTCGCCAAGCTCGCCGAGCGCCTTGACGGCCTGGCCGACGTGGTCGGCACCGGGCCCGGGCTCGACCCCGGCGCGGTGCTGGACGACCTCGGCGCCCGCGGCGTGCGCCGGCTGATGGTCGAGGGCGGGGGAGCAGTGCACACCCTGTTCCTGACCGCCGGTCTTGTGGACGAGCTGCAGCTGGCCGTCGCCCCCTTCTTCGTCGGCGACGACTTCGCCCCGCGCTTCGTCGGCGCCGGGGTGTTCCCGCAGGACGCGCTGCACCGGATGGACCTGGTCGAGACCCGCGCCCTGGGCGACACCGCGCTGCTCCGCTACCTGGTCCGGCGTCCCGCGCTGACCGCCGCCGACCGGCACTGGCTCCGGCTGGCGGTGGCCGAGTCCCAGCTCTGCCCGCCGTCCGCCACCGCCTACTCGGTGGGCGCGATCGTCGTCGCCGCGGACGGCACCGAGCTGGCCCGGGGCCACTCCCGGGAGGACGACCCGCGGAGCCATGCCGAGGAGGTCGCCCTGGCCAAGCTGGACCCGGAGCACCCGGGGCTGGCCGGAGCCACCCTCTACAGCACCCTGGAGCCCTGCAGCAGGCGGGCGTCCCGCCCGGTGCCCTGCGCCCAGCTGATCCGGGCCTCGGCGCTGCGGCGGGTGGTCGTGGCCTGGCGCGAGCCCGGGCTGTTCGTCGCCGACTGCCAGGGCATCGAGCTGCTGGAGCAGGCCGGGCTGACCGTGCTGGAGTGTCCGGAGCTGGCCGCGGCGGCGCGCGCGGTGAACGCGCACCTTCTGGTCTGAGGCGCTAGTCCGGGGTGTTGACCATGGAGGCGGCTGCGTAGGTGAGGTAGTCCCAGAGCTGCTGCCGGTGCTCCTCGGCCAGGCCCAGCTCGTCCACGGCCGCGCGCATGTGGCGCAGCCAGGCGTCGTGCGCGGCGCGGTCCACGGTGAACGGGGCGTGCCGCATCCGCAGCCGGGGGTGGCCCCGGTTGTCGCTGTAGGTGCGCGGGCCGCCCCAGTACTGCATCAGGAACAGGGTCAGCCGCTCCTCGGCGGGCCCCAGGTCCTGCTCCGGGTACATCGCCCGGAGCTCGGGATCCCCGGCCACCCCCCGGTAGAACGCCGCCACCAGCCGCCGGAACGTCGGCTCCCCGCCGACCTGCTCGTAGAAGGTCTCCGCCTGCAAGGTTCCCCGCTTGATCTGGTCCACGGCCCCATCCTCCCAGACGGGGCCGCGGGACCGTCAGGCGTGGTGGACGGTGATCGTGGTCCAGGCCCCGACATGGATCCGGTCGCCGTCCTTGAGCGGGTGCGGGACATGGGCCGGGATGGCGTCGGGGGCGCCGTTGAGGGTGGTGCCGTTGGTGGAGTCCTGGTCGATCAGCACCCAGCCGCCGTCCGGCTGCTCCTGGAGCAGGGCGTGCTGGTGCGAGGCGCCCGGGTCCTCGGGGGCGGTCGACAGGTCGATCTCCGGGACGGTGCCGCGCTGGTGGCTGCGGCGGCCGATCCGGAGCTGGCCGCGCCCGGTCATCGGCACCCGGCGGTCCTGCGAGTACGGCGGGAAGTAGAGCCCGGCCGCGTCCGGGCCGCTACGGGCCATCATGTCGTTGAAGTAGTCGCGGTCGGCGGCCACGGTGGCGACCCAGGTGCCCCGGCCCGCCGGGCGCTGCTGCTGGGACTGGGACTCCTGCGGGGGCTGCAGCATGAAGTCGGTGCCGAAGCCGCCGCTGGTGTCGCCGGTGGAGTACTGCACCCCGCCGTAGGTCCCGGCCGGGACGCCGTAGGGGGGTGAGGGGGCCGGCGCCGGGGCCGGGGTCGGCGGTTGGTAGGCGTTGGGCTGCTGCTGGGGCTGGCCGTAGCCCTGCTGCGGTTGCTGTTGCTGGGGTTGCTGCTGGGGCTGGCCGTAGTCGGGGTTGTAGCCCTGTTGGGGTTGGCCGTAGCCCTGTTGTTGCTGCTGCGGTGGTTGCTGCTGGGGCTGCTGGGCCCGGCGGGAGGGGGAGGGGAGGTCATAGTCGTATCCGCACTCCTCGCAGTACCGGCCGGTCTGCGGGGTGCTGCAGATCGGGCACATCTCCAGTCCGGCCGTCTGCGGGGTCGGCTCCGGGGCCCATTGCTGCTGCTGCGCGGGCTGCTGCTGCCCGTGCTGCTGCTGCCCGTGCTGTCCCTGCTCGGCTATGGGCCAGCCGCAGTAGTCGCAGTAGTCGGCGGTCGGCGAATCGTGGCCCTGCGGGCAGATCGGCATGGGGAGCCCCCCTCTGGCTCGTGGGTGCAGCGCCGGGCCGGGTGGCCTGCTGCGTCCTGGTCGCTACGGAGTCTTCTTCATTCGCTTGGTCACCGTCGAGCGGGTGTCCAGGGTCATGGAGTCGGCCTCGCTGACGTTCTTACGGAATCGAACGGTACCTTCCTTGGCGTCCACCACGTCCACCACCTTCGCCAACAGCCGGAAGGTGTCCTCATTGCCCGATTCGTGCGCCAGCTGCACGGCGCGGCCGAGCCGGGAGGTCGCGTTGTCGACATCTCCGCGCCGGTGCGCGTCCATGCCCTCCTGGATGGCGTTCGCCAGGTCGGCCTGGCCGGTGTAGTGGGCCACCTGCGGGCTGATCTTGGTCGAGGCGGAGATGTCGTCCGTCCACACGGCCTTGACCAGGCCCTGCGACAGCACCTCGGAGGTGCCGTCCGGCTGCGGCACCACCAGGCTGATCCGCCCGGCCAGCATCTCGCTGCCCACGGCGGCGCTGGGGACCTCGATGCAGACGTGGTAGTCGCGGCTCTCGTCGCCCCAGGAGCCGGTGGGGTAGTCCCCGGCGCGCGGAGCGGTGTCCTTGCGGCGCGCGGTCAGGTCCTCCACGGCCGGGGCGACCTGCTTCACGAACTTCACCGAGGCGTTGGCCGGCGTCCACACCCGCAGCGCGACGTCCGCGACCGCCTTGCCCATGGCGTTCTCCATCATCGCCCGGAAGTCGTCGGCCAGGGTGGCCGGGTCGGCCACGATGTCGACCGTGCCGAGCAGGGCCGAGGAGATCCGGCGCAGCTCCTCCACCTCCCAGTCGGTGCCGACGCCGCGGCAGTCGGTGGTGAAGTGGCCCTGCACCCGGTCCAGGGTGCGCTGCAGGTCGGCCGGCTTCTCGTGCTCGTTGCGGCCGTCGGTGAGCAGGATGCCGTGCCGGATCGAGATGTCCCGGCGGGACAGGAACAGCTGGTCGGCCTTGCTCAGCCAGGTGCCGATGGCGGTGCCGCCGCTGGGGGTGAGCCGGCGCAGCGACTGCTTGGCCTCCTCCCGGCTGCCGGCGTGCGAGACCGCGAGCTGCCCGGAGCCCGGGTAGACCTCCTTGGCCTCGTGCGTCCCGGCGACCACGGCGAAGGCCACCCCGTCGCGGACCGCGTCGATCGCGGCGGCGGTGGCCTCGCGGGCGGCGCGGATCTTCGCGGGCGGGTAGTCCATCGACCCCGAGCAGTCGACCATGATCACCACGGCGGCGTCCGGGCCGTCGCTGGGGCTGCCCGCCTGCGCGCCGGTCGTACCGGTCGCCCCGCTGGTGCCGCCGCCGGTCGCGGTGACCGTGACGATCGCGTTGACCTCGCGGGAGCCCTCCGCCAGGTACTCGTTCTGGAAGATGTCGACGGCGAACTGGGGAAGGTTGGACTTGGTGAGCCTGGCCATGGGTCAGTTCTCCCGCTTCTCTCCCGCGCCCAGGACGGGCAGCGAGAGCTCGGTCGGTGTGTAGGACGATGCGGCGGGCGGGCGGTTCGTCGATACCGGTACGGGCAGGCAGGGCAGCACGGCCACGGTGATGTTGTCGTGCCCGCCGCGCTCGCAGGCCAACCTGACCAGTTCCCTGGCCGCCTCCAGCGGCCGGGTCCTGGCGTCCGCGGGGACGACCGCGGCCAGGTCCCCGGCGGCCTCCCAGTAGTTCCACAGGCCGTCGGTGCAGATCAGCACCACCCCGGCGGCGGGGGGCGTGAAGACCAGGGTGTGCGGCTCGACCTCGATCGCGTCCGCCCCCAGCCAGCCGGTGATGGCGTGCGCCCGCGGGTCCGCGTACGCCTCGGACTCGCCCATCAGGCCGGCCTCGACCATCCGGGCGGCCCAGGAGTCGTCCAGGGTCAGCCGTTCGGAGCCGGCCCGCTCGTCCGGGAACCAGTAGCCCCGGCTGTCGCCCACCCAGCCGATGGTCACCTCGGGGCCGACCGCGACGGCGCTGACGATGGTGCAGGCGGGGGAGTTGCGGCTGGGCTCCTGCGGGCCCTCGGAGGCCAGCGCCTCCACCCGCTGGGCCGCCGCCATGATCGCGGCGTGCATCGCCGACTTGGGGTCGGCGCCGGACTCCAGCGACTCCAGCAGGTACTCGCTGGCGGTGTCGGCGGCGGCCTGTGACGCCTCGTCAGGACGGGTGGCCGAGGACACGCCGTCGCACACCACCGCGACCACGGCCGGGATCCCGCCGGGGCGGGAGGTGGCGGCGACGGTGAAGGCGTCCTCGTTGCGGTGGTGCCGGTGGCCCCGGTCGCTGACGCCGGTGACGCCGGCCAGGGCGCGCTCCTGATGGTCCCTCGGCCGGGGCTGGGCCCGGCCGCAGGCCTCGCAGTAGCCGTCCGCGTCGATCCGCTGGGCGCCGCAGCCGACGCAGACCGGGCCGGTGGCCTGCGGCGCCTGGACGATCGGGTTGGGCTCGGTCGGGGCGTGGTCCTCTTCGAGGTCGTCGTCCTGGTCGGTCTCGCTGACCAGCAGCCGGGAAGGGGCCGCCAGCACGAAGTCCCCGGTGGTGCCGGGCGGCGTCGGCGCGGAGGTCGGCGTCGCCGCGGGCACGGGCCGTCCGCCGCGCGGGTCCGCCGCTCCCGGCGGGGGACCGGCCGGCAGGGGCGGTATCCCCGCGGTGGACCGGAGGTCCATGCCGCAGCCCTCGCAGAAGCGGTCGGACTCACCGACCGGCTGTGCGCAGTTCGGACAGGAAAGGGTCAACTGGTCCATCTCCGCTTACACCCACGTCCTGGGCCGGGTGCGGTTGGCCCGCTCCACCCACTCGATCCGCTTCTCGGGCTGTTCCGCGAGACGCGCCAGTACCCGGTACGACTGTTCCAGTGCGAACCGTAGTTCCCGTTCCTCCGCCGGATGTCCCAGCAGCATGATCGGCCCGGCCCCGGCCGGCCCGTCCGGGCGTCCGGCCAGCACCCAGCCGAGGGCCTTGCCGAGCACCTCGACCGACAGCTCCTCGCGCCGCCGGGCGTCCAGGCCGAGCCCGCCGAGCTGGGCCGAGCAGGCGTCCAGGTCGCCCCGGAGCGCCTCGGCCGGGGACCGGTCCCGCAGCCGGGCCCGGACCGCGGCGACCCGTGCGGCCACATAGTGGTTGGAGGTCTCCGGCACGGACTCCAGCGCGTGCACCGCGCCGGCCCGGTAGCCGGAGGCGAGCCGGACCCGGGCCAGCCCGAACGCCGCGCTGACGTAGGCGCGGTCGGTGGTCCACACCAGCCGGTAGAACTCCGCCGCGTCCTCGCGCTCGCCCAGCGCCTCGGCGCAGAGGCCCAGCGCCAGCTTGGGCGCGGCCTCGCCCGGGAACGCGTCGTAGACGGCGTCGAAGGAGTCGGCGGCGAGCCGGGCCAGCGCCTCGGCGTTGCCGCCGCCCGCGCCGGAGGCGACCAGGGACGCCAGGCCGCGGTACCAGACCACCCGCCAGTCGTCCGGGTGGTCGGCGAAGAGGCTGCCCAGGGCGGCGTCGACGGCGGCCAGGTCGCCCAGCTCGACCAGGGCGCGCAGCTCGCGCAGCCGCAGCTCGACCGAGTTGACCGGGGCCGAGCGCAGCGCCGCGATGACATCGGCCGGACCGGTGGCCATCAGCGCCGCCAGGAAGCCCGCGTTGGGGTCGGCGGCGTCGATCCGGGGCACCGGCAGCGCCAGCGCGGCCTGCCGCGCGTCCAGCGGCAGCACCTGCGGCGCGGCCTGGGCGAAGCCGACCGGCGCGGCTCCGGCCGGGCCCAGCGCGGGGACGCCGACCAGGGTGGCCGGATGGACCGGGGCGCCGGTGGCGGGCGCGGGGGCGGCCCCGGCGGGGGTGGCGCCGAGCGGGATCGGGGCGGTCGGCGGGGCGGCCTTCCGGCCGTTGCTGCCCTTCCGGCCGTTGCGGCCCGGGGTCGCCCGGCCCGGTGCGTCGAAGCTGGACGGGCCCACCAACTCGGTGTCGACCACCCGCAGTTCGGGCCCGAACAGGGTGGACAGCGCGGGCCGGGGCCGCTCGTCCTGGAGCGCCAGGATCTCCCGCAGCACCCCGGTGAGCTGCTCCGCCATCTCCTGCGCGGAGGAGAAGCGCTTGTCCGGGTCGGGGTCGGTGGCCCGCACCAGCAGCCGGTAGAAGGACTCGTACTGGGCGAAGACCTCGACGTCCTCGGGCCCGGGCAGGGTGTCCCGGTAGACCGTGGCGAAGCCCTGGAAGTCGAAGGTCAGCACGGCCAGCGAACGGGCCACGGTGTAGAGGTCGGAGGACGGGGAGACGCCGTCGGTGGCGATCTCCGGGGCCTGGTAGCCGATGGTGCCGTAGATCGAGCCGTCGTCGTCCTGGCGGCGGACCGCCCCCATGTCGATGATCTTCAGCTGGTCCTCGGACTGGATCACGTTGTCCAGCTTGAAGTCGCAGTAGATCAGCCCCCGGCTGTGCAGGTAGCCCATGGCCGGCAGCGCCTCGAGCGCGTAGGCGATGGCCTGCTCCACCGCCAGCGGGATCCGCCGCCCGTCCGGGCCGCGCCGCTCGTCGGCGATGTCCTTGAGCGACTTGCCGTCGACGTACTCCATCACGATGTAGCCGTCGGTGCTGCCGGTCCTGAGGTCCGGGTGCTCGACGAAGTTGATGATGCGGACGATGTTGGGGTGGTCCACCTCGGCCAGGTAGCGGCGCTCGGCGATGGCGACCGCGAGGGCCTCCTCGTCGCCGGTGTCCAGCAGGCCCTTGAGGACCACCCACTTGTCGTTGACCCGGCGGTCGATGCCGAGGTAGATCCAGCCCAGGCCGCCGTGCGCCAGGCAGCCGACCACCTCGTACTGGCCGCCGACCAGGTCCCCGGCGAAGAGCTTGGGGGTGAACGAGTACTCGGTGCCGCACTTGGTGCAGAAGCCCTCCGGGCGGCCCTGGTTGCCGTTGCGGGAACGGCCCACCGGAGCCTCGCACTTGCTGCAGTAGCGCTTGCGCTCGGGCACCTCGGGGTTCGCCTGCACCATGCTGCGCGGGTCGGAGCGAGGGATCGGCGGCACCGTCACCAGGCCGGCCCCGAGCGCCCCCCGGCTGGACTGCGAGGTGCTGCCGCGGGTGCTGCGCACCGAGACCGAGGAGCGGGACGAGCCGGTCCTGGCCGAGCGGGAGCGCCCGGACAGCGAGCGGGAGGAGCCCCGCGAGGTGCTGGACGAGCGGCTGGACGCCTGCGCCGGGACGCTGCCCCTGGCCGGCGCCGACACCGGCGCCGGCGCGAGTCCGCATTCGGTGCAGTAGCCGTCGGGGTCGATCACTCCGTCGCCGGTGCAGTCCGGGCGGGTGCAGGGCGAACCCGGGCCTGCGGCCTGCGCCGGTGCCTGGGCCTGCACGGATGCCGCTGCCCGGGCCGGCACCGCGGCGGGGGCGAGCCCGCACTCGCTGCAGTAGCCGTCCTCGTCGATCACTCCGCTGCCGGTGCAGTCGGGCCGTGTGCACGGTGTGCCCGTCGTCGCCGTCATCCCTGCCGTCCCCCTGTCGGTGCTGCTTCGGTGGTCATGCTCAGTTCCTGCCCGGCCCGGCCGCGGGCCGCAGCGCCTGCTGATAGCGCGTCACCGCGTACTCCGCCGCCCGGAGGTCGCAGGGCGCGCTCCAGAGCATCCGTCGGGCCTGGTCGTAGCGCTCGATCAGTTCCGGGTCCTCGGAGACCCCGAGCCGCGCCGCCATCGCCTTGTAGGCGTCGAGCCGGCCGCGCAGCTCGGCCCGTATCGCCAGCGGCGCGGTGACCGAGGTCAGCGATTCGCGGGCGCGCTGCAGCTCGCGCTGCGCCGCGCCCTCCAGGGTGTCCAGCAGCGGACCGAGCCGGTGCCACTGCCCGTGCCGACGCAGCTGGTCCGCCTGGGCCAGCCGTTCCCGCATCGCGCTGGCCGGTCCCGGCACGGCGGGCACCTCGGTCGCCGCTATCTTCGCCAGCACCTCGCCGCGGGCCCGCCTGGACTCGGCCAGGGTGGCGTCCGCGCGGGCCAGCGTCTCGCCGATGCCCTCAAGGCGTTCGTCGGCGTCGTCGCGCAGCCGCAGCAGGTCCTCCAGCTCGACCCGGAGGCCGTCCACGGTCCTGGCGGAGCGGTCGTAGCGGCTGGTGTCGACCGTTCCAGGGGCGGATCCCGGCGTGTGGGTGCTCGGCGCGCCCGGACGCGGCGTCCAGAAGGCCAGCGGGTCGGCGACGACCTCGCCGCGGAGCGCGGCCAGCTCCTTGGCCATCTCCTCCAGCGCGTCCCCGGCCGGGTGCTCGCCCGGGTGCACCCCGACCGAGCGGGCCAGCGCCCTGACCCGGCCCAGCTCCGCCGACAGCAGGTCGATCCGGGCCGGCAGCGCGGTCCAGACCGCGTCGGCGGCGGAGGCCACCTCGATGATCCGGCCGTACCAGGTGTTCATCCGCTCGACCAGTTCGGTCAGGCTGACCTGCTCGCTCATTCTGGTGCTGCCGGTGATGTGGCCGCCGCCCTGCGGCAGCTGCCCGGCCGAGACGGTGACGCCGCGTCCGCGCAGCAGCTCGGTCATCTCGTACAGCTCGGACTGCCCGGGGCGGGCCCGGCGGGAGCGGACGGCGCGGGCGGCGGCCAGCGCCTCGGAGTAGGTGTCGAACATGGTCCAGAGCAGCCCGAGCCCCGGTTCGGCCTGCGACCAGCGCTCATGGGTGCGTCCGGACAGTTCGGCGCCCTCCAGCAGCCGGCGGCCCGGGTGGTCCTGCAATGCCAGCAGTGAGGCCTCGACCGCGTCCCGCTCGGCGCCGAGGCGCGTCAGGGTACGGTCCACCTCCTCCCGGGTCATCACCGGACCGTTGGGTCCTGTCAGCGCCATCCGCCCGCCATTCGTCTCGCTGTGATGCTTCGGTCGTCAGATTGTCAGATCGGCGTCCGTTCGGGTAATGAATCAGTTGGCGAAGTGCGGCACCGGGGCCGGCGGGGGAGTGCTGCCGAGCGGGGTCAGCCAGTGCTTGTACTCGGCGGTCCACTGGCTGGTGAAGAAGTCCCGCAGGACGTAGTTGACCCGGCGCACCAGGTCGTCCGAGCCCAGCTTCATGGCCACCCCGTACACCTCGTTGTCCAGCGGGCCGCCGACCAGGTGGATCGTCGGGTCCTGGGCCACCTGGCCGGCGCCGAGGGCGTTGTCGGTGATGGTGGCGTCCACGTTGCCGAGCTGCATCTGCACCAGGCAGTCCAGCTGGTTCGCCACCGGGAACACGGTCGCCCCGTGGTCCTTGGCCGGGTCCTTCAGCATGTCGGCGGCGGTGGAGCCGGTCGCCGCGCAGACCTTCTTGCCCTTGAGGGTGTCGTTGAAGCCGGTGACCGGGGAGGACTTGGGTACCACGACCTCCTGTCCGGCGTTGAAGTAGGGCACCGAGAAGGACACCTGCGCCAGTCGGTCGCAGGTGATCGTCATGGTCCGCACCACCACGTCGACCTGGCCCTTCTGCAGCGCCGAGACCCGGTTGGCGGTCGGCACGGCCAGGAACTCCACCGCGTTGGCGTTGCCGAGGATCGACTTGGCCAGCGCGTGCACCAGGTCGATGTCGAAGCCCTGCAGGCTGCCGTCGGAGGGATTGCGGAAGCCCCAGAGGTAGCTGTTGGTGTCGATGCCCGCGATCAGCTTGCCGCGCTTGACGATCCGCTGGATGTCGGTGCCCGCGTCGGAGGCGCTCGGGGTCAGGCTGGTGTTCAGGGTGGCCGGGGTGCAGGCCGCCGCCTGCGGCGCGAGCCCGATCCGGACCGGTCCCGACGCCGGGAGGCCCTGCAGCGACTCGGCCGAGGAGCTTCCGGGCAGTGCCACCGCACCGAGCAGCAGCGCGGAGGCCGCCAGTACGGCCGCCCTGGTTCCGCGTCCCATCCGTGTCCCCCTCGTTGTTCCGGTCATCGGTATTCCGCCGCTCGACGGTTGATCCCCAGCAGGGCGCCGGCCGCCGCGATCAGCGCCAGCACCCCCGTGCCCTCGGCCAGCAGGGCGGTGTCATTGCGGCCGTTGCCTGCCAGCGAGTGGAAGTTCGCCCGCTCGCGGCCGATCGCGCTGTTGAGATTGGCGTCCAGCTGGCTGAACGCCGCGCTGGTGGTGGCGTTCGAGCCGATCGTGGTGTCCACGGCCGTGGCGTAGTCGCCGCTGTCGTTGGCGGTCTTCGCGGTGTCGTGCCGCTGCTGCCAGGTGGTGAACGCGGCCGCCGCCGCCCTGATGGTCTGCTGCGCGGCCGGGTCGGCCCCGGTCATCGCGGTCGCCTGGACCAGGAAGCCGTCCTTGCCAGCGAGTTGGGCGCTGTCCTTGCTCCAGGCGGTCTCATAGGCGTCGGTCGAGCCGCGCGCCACCCAGGTTGAGGTTCTCCGCCCCCGGCACTGCAGCGCCTTGATCCTGGCCTCGTTCAGCACCTGCAGCGGCGCCGCGCCCCTGGTGTTGCTGGCCCTGAGGTCGGAGGCCGACAGGCTCTGCGCGGTCACCAGCCACAGCAGCGCCAGCGCGGTCGCCCCGGTCGCCGCCACCAGCCCGATGTTGAGCACCCGGTTGGTCTGCCGGAACAGCCGTATCTGGGACCAGACCAGGGCGCCCAGGGTCACCAGGCCGAGCCCGATCGCGGCCCACGGCAGCGCCTGCGCGTCGCTGTAGTCCTGGTGCAGCCGCGCGGTCTCGGCGGTGTAGAGGGACTGCGCCTCGACCAGCATGGTGTCCTGCAACTGCCCCGACGCGTACCGCAGGTACGCCCCGCCGAGCGGCAGGCCCTGCCGGTCGTCCGCCCGTGCCGTCTCCACCAGCCCTGTGTAGACCGGGAGTTGCGCGTTCAGCAGCTGGATCTGCTTCTGCCCCGGGTCCGACGGGGAGGTGCTCGCCGCGGCCTGCGCCAGCAGGGTGGAGGCGGTGCTGATGTCGCTGTCGTACTGCTTCTGCATGGCCGCGGTCTCGTTGCCCGCCTGCAGGAAGCCGGTCGCCGCGGTGGTGTCCGCGTCCGCGAGGGAGTGGAAGATCTGGGCCGCGTCGTCGCTCAGCGGCTGACTGTGGTTCACCACGCTGGAGGCCGCGTCGGAGCTCTGCACGACCTGGACCACCGTCAGCGCGCCGAACAGCACCGCGAGCAGGGCCAGCAGCGAACCCATGGTCCACAGCCGCCGGGGCGGGGTGCTTTGCGGACCCCGCCCCGCGCGCTGCTGCTGCCCGCCGGCTCTGTCGCGTGCGGGCAGCACGGCCGTGCCCCCGCCCTGCTCCCACTCCGGACGGTTGGCCTGTCCCGGCGTCGCCATCAGTCGCGCCCCCTTCCCCTGCTGCGGCCTTTGGGAGCAGTATGGCCAACCCCTGTGACATCCACACCGGACTTGCGTCGATCTTGAGGTTTCGTCTCCCAGCTGTGACGAGATTGGTCAGCTGGTACTGCCCGCCGTGCAGTCCGAGATTCGGCAGAGGTTCGCGTAGACCTGCGCGGCGACCGCCTTCGCCGTTGCCTGGTCCACTGTGCCGGGGGCCTTGACCTCGACGTGCAGCAGCGTGTTCCCGGCCAGCACCAGCAGGTCGCTCTCGGTGTTCCCGGCCTGGTCCAGGGTCGGGTCGCCGATCCCGTAGCTGTCGGCGGCGCCGGGGAGGGTGAAGTCGGTGTCCCCGGCGTCGCCCAGCTCCAACTCGTACTCGATCTGGAGGTAGGACGCCTTCGCCCCGGCCCGGTCCCGGTAGTCGCCCACCACCGCGAGCACCAGCGTCCCGTTCGGCTGCCGCCAGGACCGCTGCGCGCCCGAGGTCAGCCCGGCCTGCTGCTCCCCCGGCAGCAGCTTCGCTGCACTGGCCGCTCCGAACTCCACCGTGAGGTACTGCCGTTGGGACAGTGCCCCGCTGGGCCCGCCCCTTCCGGCCCAGCCCTTGGCCCCGGCCGGCCGGGGCGGCAGCGCGGCCACCAGCTGGGTTGCGGTCACCGGCCCGCTCGGCTGGGGCGCGGCGGCGGCCGTGGTGGCCGCCGGGGTCCGGACCGGCGTCGGGGTCGCGCTGGACGGCACCGGGGCCCGGCCGCTGCCCTGGCAGCCTGAAGCCAGGGCCACGGCGGCGATCAGCGCGGACCCGGCAGCGAGAGCATGGACAGAGCGGTGCATAACGGCGGTTTATCCCCTGGCGTTCATCCGACAATGAGCAAGAATGCCTGATCATCGCGCCTCCGGCCGCATCCGGCAACGGGCTTTGGGGTTGGCCCGGTCACCAGCCCGGACGGATCGGGCCGATGGGGTCCAGTCGGGTCAGGTCGCCGACCAGGGAGTGGAAGCGTTCGGGGCCGAGGACGTAGATCCAGGGGCGGACGGTGTCGTCGGCCGCCTCCTCGGCGGCGCGGGTGCAGGCGTGGCCGCGTTCGGTGAGGACGATCAGGCGGGCCCGGGCGTCGCGGGGATGCGGGTGGCGTTCGACGTAGCCCTTGCCGATCAGTTCCTCGACCAGCTGGCTGGCGGCCTGCTTGGTGACGCCGAGGTGCTCGGCGAGGGCACCGACGGTGGCGCCGTTCTGACCGATCCGGGCGAAAGCGTATCCGTGCACGGGGCGGAGGTCGTCGAAGCCGCGGGCCACGACGCCGGCCTGGATTCCGGCGACGAGCTCGCCGTTGAGGGCGAGCAGCAGATAGGGGAGGGCCTGGATGTCGGCGCTGGTGTCCATGGGCCCAGTATTTCATGAATGGACAAGCCGCTTGACTATAGATAGACAAGCGGCTTGACTACTTCTAGAGAAACGGCAAGCAGCTTGACCATTTTCGAAGGAGCACCCCTATGCCCTACGTTCGCGGCCCCGAGGCCGTCGTCCATGAGATCCACGGCGTCCGCTTCACCGCCCATGCCAATCCCGGCACCGGCAGCAAGGAGCTGGCGGCCTGGCTCGGCGAGGTTCCGGCCGGGACGGTCGGGGTCCCGCACACCATCAGCCGGGAGGAGGTGCTGCACCTCCTCTCCGGCGCGCTCCGCTTCAGCGTCGACGGGGAGGTCGCCGACCTGGTCGCCGGGGACACCGTGATCGCCCCGGCCGGGGCCCTGCTCGGGCTGGACAACCGTTCCACCGAGCCCGCCACCCTGTGGGTCGCCACCGGCGTCGGCCTGACCGCCACCCTCGCCGACGGCAGCACCCTCACCCCGCCCTGGGCCAACTGAAGAACAACGGAAGAACAGCTACCCGGGAAACAGAGAGACCCGGCGGGAGTGCACCCCGCCGGGCCCCTTCTCGATGGCTCGCGCCGCCCCCTCAGACAGCGCGTGCCGCACGCCGCAGCGCGTAGGAGGCGCGCAGGCGCTCCTGCGCTCCGGGCGTGCTGCCCAGGCCCGCCGCGGCGAGGTGGTCGAGGCCCAGCAGGGCCGCACCCACCACCGGCGGGGTCGTCACAATCCGCGGTACGGCGTACGGGGCGTCCGCCGCCAGCCGCGCGTTCACGCCGTCCAGCAGCAGCGGCTGCCGGGAGGCGAGCACCCCGCCGCCGAGCACCACGTCGGCCGGCGAGTCCAGCAGGTCGAGCCGGCCCAGGGCGACCACCGCGAGCCGGACGATCTCGTCCGCCTGGCGGTCGATCAGCGCCAGCGCGGTCGGGTCGCCGGCCTCGGCCACCGCGAACAGCACCGGGACCAGCTCGTGCAGCCGGGCGTCGGCGATCGTGCCCAGGTGCACCGCCTCCGCCACCGCGCTCGCGCTCGGCAGGCCGAAGTGCGCCGCCGCGGCCGCGGCCAGCGCGGTCTGCGGGCCGCGCCCGTCCTCGGCTCGGGAGGACGCCCACATCACCTCGTTGGCGAGTCCGCCGCCGCCGCCCCAGTCGCCGGTGATCATGCCCAGCGCCGGGAACCGCGCGGTGCGGCCGTCCGGCAGCAGGCCCACGCAGTTGATGCCGGCGCCGCAGACCACGGCCACCCCGCGCGGGGCGTCGGTGCCGGAGCGCAGCAGCGCGAAGGTGTCATTGGCGACGACGGTGGTCTTCGACCAGCCGTAGCCCGCGATCAGCTCCTGCAGCAGCTGCTCCTCGACCGGGAGGTCGGCGTTCGCCAGGCAGGCCGACACATGCGTGGCGAGCGGGCCCTGACCGGCCGTGAGGTCGAACCCGGCCTCCGCCGCCGCGGCGGTCACCAGCGGGGCGAGCGCGGCCACGGCCGCGTCGGCGCCGATCTGGTGCGGGACGAAGCCGCCGCCCCTGGCGGTGCCGAGCACCTGGCCCTCGGCGGTGACCAGGGCCACGTCGGTCTTGCTGTTCCCGGCGTCGATGGCCAGGACCCCGGTCACCAGCTCACGCCCGACGGCGCCGGTGCTGCCGGCCCCGATCGGGTTCCCGACCGAGTCCGGGCCACCCTGAATGTGCGTCAACGCATTGTCGCTTTCTGTCCCCGTTGCTCGATTCCCCGCTGCTCGATTCCCCGTGGCCTGCTCGCCAGTTGCCGTCACGCCCATGCCAGATGCTCGTGGTTGTGGGCGATCAGACGGTCCGTCAGCTGGTTGGCCTGATCGATCTGGCCGATCAGCGGGTGCGCCAGCAGGGCCTGGAAGACCCGGTCCCGGCCGCCGAGCAGGGCGGCGTCCAGGGCCAGCTGCTCGTACGCGGTGACATGGGCGATCAGCCCGGCGTAGAGCGGCTCCACCGTCGGCACGGCCAGCGGCACGGCGCCGTCCCGGCCCACCGTCGCCGGGACCTCGATCACCGCGTCGTCGGCGAGGAACGGCAGGGTGCCGTCGTTGCGGACGTTGACCACCTGGATCGCGCCCGCCGGGGAGCCGGTGCCGAGCAGCGAGGCGACCAGGTTGACCGCCGCCTCGGAGTAGAACGCGCCGCCGCGCTTGGCCAGCAGCGCGGGCTTCTCGTCCAGGGCCGGGTCGCCGTACATCTCCAGCAGCTGCTTCTCGATCGCGGCGACCTCGGACGCGCGCGAGCCCTTGACCTTCAGCTCGGCGACCACGTTGTCGTGCTCGTAGAAGTAGCGCAGGTAGTACGAGGGGACGGTGCCCAGCTGGCGCACCAGCGACAGCGGCAGCTCCAGGTCCTCGGCGATGGCCGGGCCGAAGTTCTCCAGCAGCTCCGGCAGCACGTCCCGCCCGGTCGCGCCGCCGGGCTCGTCCAGCAGGTGGACGCCGCGCTCCCAGGTGAGGTGGTTGAGCCCGACGTGGTCAAGACGGATCCGCTCCGGGACGACCCCGAGCAGCCCGGCGAACTTCCGCTGGAAGCCGATGGCGACGTTGCACAGGCCGACGGCCTTGTGGCCGGCCGTCTGCAGGGCCCGGGTGACGATGCCGACCGGGTTGGTGAAGTCCACGATCCAGGCGTCCGGGTTGGCCCGGCGCACCCGCTCGGCGATGTCCAGCACCACCGGGACCGTGCGCAGCGCCTTGGCCAGGCCGCCGGCGCCGGTGGTCTCCTGGCCGACGCAGCCGCACTCCAGCGGCCAGGTCTCGTCCTGGCCGCGGGCGGCCTGGCCGCCGACCCGGAGCTGCAGCAGCACCGCGTCGGCGCCCTGCACCGAGGCGTCCAGGTCGGAGGAGGTGGTGATCAGGCCGGGGTGGCCCTGCTTGGCGAAGATCCGGCGGGCCAGCCCGCCGACCAGTTCGAGCCGGTCGGCGGCCGGGTCGACCAGGACCAGTTCGCCGATCGGCAGCGAGTCCCGCAGCCGGGCGAAGCCGTCGATCAGCTCCGGTGTGTAGGTGGACCCGCCGCCGACGACGACGAGCTTGAGCGGGCCGGAGCCTGAAGGTGCGGTGGTGCGGCTCATCAGCCCTTGACCCCTGTCAGTGTCACGCCTTCGATGAAGGCTTTCTGTGCGAAGAAGAAGACGATGATGACCGGTGCCATGACCAGCAGGGTGGCGGCCATCGTCATGTTCCAGTTGGTCTGATGCGCCCCGTGGAAGGACTGGAGCCCGTAGGACAGGGTCCAGGCCGCGGGGTTGTCGGACGCGTAGATCTGCGGTCCGAAGTAGTCGTTCCAGCAGTTGAAGAACTGGAACAGGGCGACCGCGGAGATGGCCGGCTTGGCCATCGGCAGCACGACCTTGATCAGCGTCCGCACCTCGCCGCAGCCGTCGACCCGGGCCGCGTCCAGGTACTCCTTGGGGATGGTCAGCAGGAACTGGCGCAGCAGGAAGATGGAGTACGCGTCACCGAAGGCCATCGGGATGATCAGCGGCCAGAGCGTGCCGTCCAGGTGCATCTGCTTGGCCCAGAACAGGTACATCGGGATGATGATGACCTGCGGCGGCAGCATCATCATCGAGATGACCAGCAGCATCGCCAGCCGGCGGCCGGGGAAGCGGAACTTGGCGAGCGCGTAGGCGACCGGCACCGAGGAGACCACGGTGAGCACGGTGCCCAGCACGGCGTACTCGAGGGTGTTCTTCCACCAGGTGCCGAAGCCGGGGACGTTGAAGACGGTCCGGTAGTTGCTCCAGACCCAGTGGTGCGGCCAGAAGTCCGTGGTCAGCGCCTGGTCGTCGGTCATCACCGAGGTCAGGAACAGGAAGACGAACGGCAGGATGAAGATCAGGGCCACGGTGATCGCGACCGAGTGCACCGCGATCCACTCCAGCCGGCGCTGCCGCTTGGCCCGGCGCCAGGCCGCGTCCGAGCTGGACCCCACGCCGCTGCGGGACTTCACGGTGACCGGCGCGTCGTCGGGGGCGGGGGACTGGACTGCTGTGTCGCTCATGGTGGGGACACCTTTCCTTTCGATGGACACAGCGCTCAGTCCTCGCCCATGAGGCCGGAACGGCGGCGCATCAGCAGGGTGGTGAAGGCCATCGCGACCACGAACAGAATGATCGAGATGACGCAGGCCGAGCCGTAGTCGAAGTTCTGGAAGCCGACGTTGTAGACCAGCTGCGGCAGGGTCCAGGTGGAGCCGCTGGGGTAGCCGGGCTGGAACGGCTGTCCCGAGTTGCCGACCACACCGGAGGCGACCTGCCCCGCGACGATGGCCTGGGTGTAGAACTGCATGGTCTGGATCACCCCGGTGACCACCGCGAACATGATGATCGGGGTGATGTTGGGGAAGGTGACGTAGCGCCAGCGCTGGAAGGCGGACGCGCCGTCGAGCGAGGCCGCCTCGTACTGCTCCAGCGGCACGTCCAGCAGCGAGGCCATGAAGATGACCATCAGGTCGCCGATGCCCCACAGGGTGAGCAGCACCAGCGAGGGCTTGGACCAGTTCGGGTCGGTGAACCAGCCCGGCTGCGGCAGCCCGGCCTCGCCGAGGAAGTGGTTGACCGGTCCGGTGCCCGGGTTGAACAGGAAGGCGAAGCCGATCGTCGCCGCCACCGGCGGGGCCAGGTAGGGCAGGTAGAACGCGGTGCGGAAGAAGCCCGCGCCGCTCTTCACCTTGATGATCAGCTGGCCGATGCCGAGCCCGAAGACCGTGCGCAGCGTCACCATCACCACGACCAGCCAGGCCGTGTTGCGGGCGGCCTGCCAGAAGTCCGCGTTCTTGGTCAGGACGTAGGTGTAGTTCTGGAAGCCCACCCAGGTCGGCGCGTCGAAACCGGTGTAGTGGGTGAACGAGAAGTACACCGTGGCGATCAGCGGGTACGCGAAGAAGACCGCGAAGCCGATCAGCCAGGGGGAGAGGAAGCCGACCGCGGTCGACAGCTCCTTGCGGCGCTTGCGACGCAGCGCCGGCGGAACCGGCAGCTTCACAGCGCTCTGTGGGGTTGCCATCTGAGTGTCACCACCAGGTCAGGACGAGCAGGGAGAGGGGCGGGGGAGGGGGCCGGTGCCCTCGCGGACACCGGCCCTGACTGCTCCGGACGGACTACTGGCCGGCCTGGGCCAGGTCGTTGTTGATGGTGCTGGCGAGGCCGGTCAGACCGGTCTGCAGGTTCTTCACCTTGCCGGACTCGAAGTCGTACTCGAAGTTCTGGATGGAGGTCAGGTACTTGCCGCCGTTGACGGTGGCCGGGGTGGTGTTGGTGTTGGGGTTGTTGGCGATGTCCAGGAAGGTCTGGAACTGCGGCGAGTGGTCCAGGGCCGGGTCCTTGAGCGAGTCGAAGGTGCTCGGCACGTTGGAGATCGCGTTGGCGAACTGGACCAGCATCGGGGTGTCGGTGGTCATGAACTTCAGGAACTTCCAGGCAGCGGCCTGCTTGGTGCTCTTGGCGTTCATGCCGATGATGGTGCCGGTCTGGTAGCCGCGGCCGTAGGTGCTGGCCAGCGCGTCCGGGACCGGGAACGGCGCCGTGGCGTAGTGCAGGTCGGGGGCGTCGCCCTTGATCATGGAGACCCGCCACTCACCGTCCATCGCCATCGCGACCTTGCCGGTCTCGAACGGGTTCTTGGCGCTGAACTCGTCGCCGAAGGTGTTGCGGTACTTCTCCAGCTTGGTGAAGCCGCCGAGCTGCTTCACCAAGCCCTGCTGCCAGTTGAGCATCTGCGTGAAGGCCGGGTCGGTGGCGACGTTGGACTTGCCGTCCGCGGTGAAGTAGGTCGGGCCCCACTGGCCGAGCAGGTGCTCGGACTGGGTCTCGTAGCCGTGGAAGTTCGGCATGAAGCCGAGCTGGCTGTACGAGCCGCCGCTGACCTTGGTCAGCTTGACCGCGTCCGCGTTGAACTCGCTCAGGGTCTTCGGCGGGGAGGCGATGCCGGCGGCCTTGAACATGTCGGTGTTGTAGTACAGGCCGAAGGCGTCGCCCAGCTGGGGCAGCGCGCACTGGTCGCCCTTGTAGTTGGTGTAGTCCAGCATCGACTTCGGGAAGGTCTTGGTCGGGTCGAGCCCGTCCGCCTTCATGAACGGGGTCAGGTCCGCGAACGCGTGGCTGCTGCAGTACTGGCCCACGTTGTTGGTGGAGAAGGTGGAGACGACGTCCGGGGCGTTGGCGCCGCCGGCCCGCAGGGCCTGGTTGACCTTGTCGTCGGTGTCGTTGCCGACGGCCTTGACCTTGATGTTCGGGTTGGCCTTCTCGAACGCGGCGATGCTGGTGTTGATCGCCTTCAGCTCGTTGGGGGCGCTCCAGCCGTGCCAGAAGGTGATCGTCACCGGGGCGGCGGAGCTGCCGACGTCGCCCTTGCTGCCGGTGCTGTTGCTGCTGCCGGTACAGGCCGCCGCGGTGAGGCTGAGCGCGGCGGCGCAGGCCAGTACCGCGGTGGCGCGGCCGAAGCGCACATTGCGGAATCTCTCGGAGGGAGAGGTCGTCACGGGTTTCCTCCAGTGGGATGGCGGGCGGCTGTGCCCGGCCGAGGGGGGAGTTCGTTTCTGGAATGCGGGCGGTGCGAGGGTGTGCTGATCCACGGCTCGGCGCGGGCGCCGGTCCGGGACGTTCTGGTGGGGGTGGAAGTGGGAGGGAAAGTGGGAGGGAAAGGGGTCTAGTGGGTGGTGAAGACGCGCTCCCTGGCGGTGCTGAGCGCCGACTGCAGCGCTCCGACGACCACCGGTGAGCCCTGGACGGTACTGATGAGCAGCCGGGGCCGGGGTACGGCCAGTCCGGTCAGCTCCTCCTGGACCAGCGCCCGCAGCCGCTCGCCGCCGGCCTGCGGGATGTCCCCGCTGAGCAGCACCAGCTCCGGGTCGACCACTGCGACGATCGCGGCCAGGCCGGTCGCCAGCCGGTGCGCCAGGACGGCCAGGACGCTGTCGTCGCCCTGCTCGGCCGCCTCCGCGGCGCGGGACACGGCTTCCGCCGCGGTCCGCGCGGTGATGCCGCGCTCCCGGGCGAGTGCCAGCACGGCGGGGGCGCCGGCCAGCTGCTGGAACCCGCCGGCGTTCTCCCGGCGGACGTTCTTGACGACCGGGGCGCCGGGCAGCGGCATGTAGCCGACCTCGCCAGCGCCGCCGGTGTGGCCCCGGTGCAGCTTGCCGCCGAGCACGATGGCCGCGCCGACCCCGTCCTCGACCCAGAGCAGGACGAAGTCGGCGACGCCGACCGCCTGGCCGACCCGCTGCTCGGCGACCGCCGCCAGGTTCACGTCGTTCTCCAGGGCGACCGGGACGCCGAGGCCCTCGGTCAGCTCCTCCAGCAGCCGGGACGAATGCCATCCCGGCAGGTGGGGGGCGTAGCGCAGCTTGCCGGTGGTGCCGTCCAGGGCGCCCGGGGTGCCGATCACGATCTGCCGCAGCGCCTGCCGCTGCAGCCCGGCGAGGGCCGCCGCGGCGTCCACCGCCTCGCGGACCCGCTCGACCGTGCCGCTGGCCTGCCGGCCCGGGGTGGGCTGCCGGTGCTCGGCGACGACCTGGCCGGTGATGTCCGCGATGGCGACCCGGATCCGGGCCGGGTTGACGTCGAGGCCGGCCACGAACGCGGCTTCCGGGTTGATCTCGTACAGTTGTGCGCCGGGGCCAGGTCGACCGGCCGTGGTGCCGACCGGGACGACCAGCCCGGCGCTCTCCAGCCGCGCGAGCAGCTGTGAGGCGGTCGGCTTGGACAGCCCGGTGAGGCCGCCGAGCTGGCTCCGCGACAGCGGTCCCTGCTCCAGCAGCAGTTCCAGCGCCGCCCGGTCGTTGATGGCGCGCAGGAGGCTGGGGGTGCCTGGCTGCCCGGAGTTGCCGTTGCCTGCGGCGGTCATCTGCCCCGACACTCCTTACGCGTAGCTGAACTAATAGGAAAGTTTCCTAACGGTGTGGAGGAACGTAAGGCCGACGCCAAGATGCTGTCAATGGCCTGATCCCGTTCCCGCCGCTCGGAAACCGAAGCGTTACGTTGCCGCACGCAAAAGCGCCCCGCCGAGGCGGGGCGCTGCACTGTGCGGACGCTATTTGTCCTGTTCGTGTCCCGGCTGCCGCGAGGCGGGCTCGGGCGCGGGCGGCGTCGGCTGAACGATCTCGGTGGCCGCCCGGGACTGCGCCGAGGTCGGGTCTCCGAGCACCGACGGAGCGGCGATCTCCCCGGTGGAGGAGGAGTCGCTGCGCGCGGCCGGCAGCGCGGCGACCTTGCCGATCTGGACGCCGGCGCCGTCCAGCGCGGCCTTGATCCGCTGCCGCAGCTCCCGGGCCACCGGCAGCGCCTTGCCCGGCATGGTCTTCCCGGCGACCTGCACCACCACCGTCTCCGGGCCCAGCGTGTCCACGCCGAGCACCTTCACCGGCTCCCAGAGCTGCTCGCTCCAGGGCTCGTCCTTGGCCATGTCCTCGGCCGCCCGCAGGATCAGCTCCTGCACCCTGGCCAGGTCCTCGTGATAGCCGATCGGCACCTCGACGCTGGCCGTGGACCAGCCCTGGCTCATATTGGCGATCCGCTTCACCTCGCCGTTGCGGATGTACCAGATCTCGCCGCCGGCGCCGCGCAGCTTGGTCACCCGCAGCCCGACCTCCATCACCTTTCCCGAGGCCACCCCGGTGTCGATCTCGTCGCCGACCCCGTACTGGTCCTCCAGGATCATGAACACCCCGGACAGGAAGTCGGTGACCAGGTTGCGCGCGCCGAAGCCGATCGCGACCCCGGCCACCCCGGCGCTGGCCAGCAGCGGCGCCAGATTGATGCCGAGCACGGACAGCGCGGTCAGCGCGGCGGTGCCCAGCACCATGAACGAGGCGACGCTGCGCAGCACCGACCCCATCGCCTGGGAGCGCTGCTTGCGCCGTTCGGCGTTCTCGATCAGTCCGGATATCAGGGCGGGCTGGTTGTGCTGGCTGCCCTGGGCCATCCGGGCCACCATTTTGCTGATCATGGTGCGGATCAGCGCGCGGACCACCATGGCGATCACCAGGATGAAGAGGATCTTCACCGTTCCGGTGACCCATGATTCCCAGTGGCTGCCGAGATAGCCGGCTGCCTGACCTGCGCTCTTGGTCGCGTCGCCGAGCGACGGGGCGGGGGAGGGGGTCGTGGTAGGCATCCAGTCACCCTAGCGGGGCCGGAAGGGTGTCCAAGAACGGGAAGTGCAACAGGCCAAGATCGTGGGCATGAACTGTGTGGCAGGACACACGGGTCCTGTTCTCCGGGATTGGTGGCGCTGCGGGGAGGCATACGGCGACACTGGGGGAGATCGCAAGCGATTCATGTGTGACCGGCACGGAGTCCACCCCGGACTGCGTGCCCGTCCCGGCGCGAGCCACGCGCCGTCGGCGTAAAGGGAGGCCTTCGTGCCCTATGTCCTGGTCCTCAACGCGTCGTACGAGCCACTCGGCGTCGTATCGATGCGCCGCGCCCTCGTTCTGGTCCTCGACAAGAAGGCTGTCAGCCTTGAGGACTCCGGGGTCTATATGCACAGCGCCACCAGCGCCCTCGCGGCGCCGTCCGTCGTCCGTCTGACCCGCTTCGTGCGGGTTCCTTTTCGTGGTCCCGTTCCGCTGACCCGCCGTGCCCTCTTCGCTCGCGACGGGGGACGGTGCGTGTACTGCGGTGGCGTCGCAACCAGCGTCGACCACGTGGTGCCGCGCAGCCGCGGCGGCCAGCACCGCTGGGACAACGTGGTGGCGGCCTGCCGCCGCTGCAACCACGTCAAGGCCGACCGCCATCTCGCCGACCTCGGCTGGCGTATGAAGCGACCACCGGCCCCGCCCAGCGGCCTCGCCTGGCGGATCATCGGCACCGGCCACCGGGACCCCCGCTGGCGTCCCTACCTGGAGCCGTACGGCTCCCGTGAGGAGGTCTCCCACGTCGCCCCCGACGTCCCTCCATGGGAGGCCACGGCCGAACCCCTCTCCGCGTGACCCGCTGGTCCCAACACCCTCCGACCTGCCCCAGCAGGAACCGGAGGGTGCTGTACGTCAGGCGCGCCGCTCATGCATCAAGGCGTCCCGGTCGGCGGTGGCCAGCGCCGTGTTGGCCAGGGCGACCAGCGCGAACGCCACAGCCAGTACGTGGTGCCCCAGTGCGTAGAGGCACAGCGCCGCGCCGCCGAAGACCGCCGCCTTGAGCAGCAGCACCCCCGGCAGCGGCACCTTCCACCGCGCCTTCGGGGCCGCGATCAGCCCCCACAGCACGATCGCCACGGCCGGTGCGCCCAGCCCCAGCAGCAGCTGGAGCAGCAGGTTTCCGCCGGTGCCGAAGCCCCACCAGGCCATCGCGGCAAATGCGGCGAGCTCCAGCAGAAAGGCCAGCCCCTCGTTCACCGCGTGCAGCGGTCTGGGTATCACCCTGGTTCTCCCGGGTCGGCGGGTGCGGTCGGGTCGGCCGGCGGGGTCGGGGTCGGCACCCCGCTGGGCACCCCGCTGGGCGCGTTCACCGGAGGTGTGGGCGGCGTCGCCGGCGCGCTCGGCGGGGTGACGCTGACCGGGGTCCCGACCGAGCTGCTGCCGGCCACGGCGTAGAGCTCGATGCCGAACAGCGAGTAGCCGAAGCGGGTCGCCCGCTGCACCCCCTGCATCCGGACGTAGCGCACGTCCGGCGCGTCGAAGTGCACCGTCTCGTCCCCGCCGGCGCCGTTCAGCACGGTCGCGGCGGTGCTCCAGTGCACCCCGTCGGCCGAGGTCTCGATCCGGTACTGCGCGGCGTAGGCGTCCTGCCAGTGCAGCACCGCCTCGCCGACCGTGGTCGGCTGCGCCAGCTCCAGCTGCACCCAGGCGTCGTCCTTGGCCGGGGAGGACCAGCGGGTGGTGGCGGAGCCATCGCTGACCCCGGCGGCCGGGAAGTCGGGGGTCTCGTCGCCGGAGGAGCTCGCGGTGGCGCTCAGCGCCAGGTCGGGGCCATCCGTGCGCGGGTACACATGCACCTGCACCGACTGGGTCACCGTGTGCCCGGCGGCGCTGAAGACCACCGGCACGGTGTACGTGCCCGGCGTGGTGCCCGCCGCCGCCCGGAACACCAGCGGCAGGTTCAGCCGCCCGCCCCGGGGCAGCGCCACCGCGCCGGGCGCGCTGACGGTCAGCCCCTTCAGGCCCTTGGGCAGCACCGCGGCCAGCGTCCCGGTCGCACCGCCCGCCCCCAGCGCCTGCAGCCCGCCGGTCAGCGTGGTCGGCGCGCCGCCGATCTCCAGGTCCAGATCCTGCTCCGGCAGTTGCAGCGCGGCGGTCGGGGCGTCCGCGTACCAGGGCACGATCTGCTGCACCACCGGCGCCGGGCCGCCGCCGGCCCAGGCCAGCCGGATCTGGTCGACCGGGACCGCCGGGCTCACCGGGAGGTCGGTGTAACCCGCCGTCAGCGCGCCCAGCCGGACCCACCCCTTGCCTGCCTGGTGCACCTCGACCCAGCCCGCTGACGCCACCTCAGGATCGGTGAGCACCACCACCTGGTTCATCGGCCGCGCCGCGCCCAGGGTCATCGTCAGCGCGTCGCCCGCCTGCGGCGGGGCCACCGCCCGGTAGGCGGTGTCGAGGTCGCCGTCGGCCACATTGGACGCCGGGTAGCCGGGCTGCCCGGCCGGTCCGCCGCTGACCGTCGCGGTGGTGCTGCTCGGCGCGGAGACCGAGAACTCGCTCACCGCGACCGCGCTGGTCTGGGTCGCGGTCGCCCGCAGCCGCAGATAGCGGGCGGTGGTGCCGGCCGGCAGGGTCGCGGTGATCACCTTCTGGTCCTGGTACGCCGCCACCCGGTGCCAGCCGCCGTCGCCGGAGGAGTACTCCAGTACGGCGTGGTGCAGGTAGTCGTCGGCGGCCACGCCGCCGTCCCCGGCGCCCATCCGCACGGTGACCGTGCCGACCGGCTGGGCGCTGCCGAGGTCGATCCCGACCGTGTCGCCGACCTGCGGCGGCGCGTCGCTCCAGTAGTAGCTGGTGCTGTCGCCGTCGACCATCTGCGCCGGGTCGTGGTCCTGCGCGGTGCCCATGCTGCTGCTCGGCACGGCCTGCGTCCCGCCGACCCCGGCCCAGCTGTCGGAGGCGGTCAGCGCCCGCTTGAGGAAGGGGTCGAGCACCCCGGCGCCGACGGTGACGTCCGACTGGCCCAGCTGCTGCACCAGCGCGCGCAGCGACACCTGGGCCGACCAGGCCTTGGCGCCCTGGCCCGTGTGCTGCGCGGTCAGCATGTCCACCGCCGCCTGCCCGGCCCGCCCGTAGGCCGCGAGCTGGGCCAGCCAGGGGCCGTCCTCGCCGCTCACCCCGGAGCTGTCGACGGCGAGCACCTGCGGCGCGGTGGCCATGGTGGTGAACGCGGCCCGCAGCGCGGCCGCCGCGGCCGGGGTGCCCTGGCCGAGCCGGAAGGCGGCGATCAGCGGACGCAGGTAAGCGGACTCCTGCTGGGCGCCGCCCGCTGCTGTGCTGTCCGGTGCGGGCGTGGCCGCGGGCGAGGCGCTGTTCCCGGCCAGCGCGGCCAGCGCCGCCGCCGCCTCGGGCCGGTCGGAGGCCAGCGCGCGGGTCGCCGCCTGCCAGGAGCTCGCGGCGTCGTACCCGGCCGGGTACCAGGCGTAGTCGGCGGCGGTGAACAGCGGGATCCGGGAGGCCACCGGCTGCTGCATGGCATTGACCACCAGCGCGGCCGAACCGGTGGCGACGCCGGGCTCCCGGCCCAGGTAGGCGCCGAGGTAGAGCCGGTCCGGGGCGGAGTCGTTGACCGCGTAGTTGTCCTGGGTCACCAGCGGATGCCCGAACGCCTGTCCGGCCGCGACGGTCTGCGCGGTGGTGATGGCGGCCGGCTGCACCCCGACCCCGGTCCAGGCCACCTGCACCGACGGGTCCAGCGCCTTGGCCAGCGCGGTCCGGTACGGGGTCGCGCCGTCCTGGTAGTACTCGGTGGGCAGCACCGACAGCGGGGCCGCGCCCGGGTGCTCGGCGGAGAACCGCCGCAGCACCAGCTGCACCAGGTCGCCCTGCGCCTTGGCCATCGCCGCCGGTCCCAGCCCGTACGTGGCGTGGTCGGCGTCGCAGTGCCAGTGGGTGAAGCTGCTGTCCTGGAACTGCAGCTGGAACGAGCGCACCCCCAGGCCCCAGAGCGAGTCCAGCTTGTCGAGCAGCGCCTGCTGGTCCTTGGCCGAGGTGAAGCAGACCGAGCCGCCGACGGCCAGGCCGTACCCGAGCACCACATGGTTCAGCGCCGCCCGGTCGGCCAGCGCGCGCAGCTGCGCCTGCTGGGCGGCCGGGTAGCTGTCGCGCCAGCGGCTGCTGCGGTAGGGGTCGTCGCCGGGGGCGTAGAGGAAGTAGTTCTGCTTGGTGCGGCCCAGGAAGTCGACCTCGTCCAGGGTCTGCGCGGCCGTCCACGGGGTGCCGTAGAAACCCTCCTCGGTGCCCCGGACCGGCGTGGTCGGCCAGTCCGAGATCCGCACCCCCGGCAGGGCCGAGCCGGTAGCGCCGCTGACGACCAGTTGGCGCAGCGACTGGGCGGCGTTGAAGGTCCCGGTGGCGTCCACCCCGGCCAGCACCAGCGCGCCGGCGCCATTGGCGTCGGTACGGCCCGCGGCCAGCACATAGCCGCCGGCCGGCAGCCCGATCGGGCTCAGCGGCGCCTCCAGGCCCCCGGCCGAGGCCAGGTCGCGCAGCGCGCGGTCGGTCCCGCCGCCGGCGCCCTCGGCCACCCCGCCGACATAGACGGTCAGACTGCCGGCGGCGGGCCGGCCGGTCGGGGCCGCGTCCGCCGAGGTCTCGTCGATCTGCCGGACCCCGGCGCCCGCCAGCACCTGGCGCACCGCCTCCAGCGCGCCGGGATCCGCCTTGGGCGCGGCGACCAGGGTCACCGTCGCCGGGACCTGGACGGCCTGCCCGTACCCGGTCTGCGACTGCGGCTGCGGAAACACCTGAGGAACCGTCACCGCGCCCGGCGCCGACGCCGATCCGACCCGGCCGGCCGGCGGGGCCGCCGCGAACGCGCCCTGGCCGCCGACCACCATGCCGCCCACCACCGCGGCCACCGTCAGCGCGGCGCTGGCTCGCAGCGCGGCGCTCTTCCGGCGTCCCCGCTCGGCTGCCGCGCCGACCCGGCCGAGCAGCGGCTCGGTGCCCTTGAGCTGCGAGATCAGCCGGTCCGCGGTCGCCGGCGCCAGTCTGCGCGCGGTCCTGGCGGCGGTCCGCCGGGCGCTCAGCGCGGGCCCGGAGAAGACCACCGACTGCAGCGCGGCGTGCTGCTCCAAGCGCCGGCGCAGACCGCTGCCGACGGTGGCGGGGAGGGAGGGCCGGTGCTCCACGCGGTCTCCTCGGGCAAGCGATCGGTGGATGATTTCGCTAAGACCATCAGAGAGTATGTGCACTGTCAACGAGCATCCCGACGGCCGGTGTCAAACTGCTTCGGATTCGGGTAGGAGGAACCCCGGCGTGGTCCGCGATCCGCCCGCCGCTTCGTCCTATGGTCCTCCCACCCGCTGTTCGTCCACCCTCGCGCCGAGGAGCCTCCGTGGCCACAACGTCCCAGCCGCCCGCCGACCCCGCGGTGGCCACCCCGTCGCAGGCCCTCACCGAACTGGCCCGCGCACACGGGGTGGACACCGTCCGCGACGGCCCCGAGGGGCGGGTGGCGATCGCCCCCGACACCCTGGTCGCCGTCCTCGCCGCCCTGGACGTGGACGCCTCCACCCCGGACGCCGCCGCGCACGCCCTGGAACGGCTGCACCAGCGTCGGGCCAACCGGCTGCTGCCGCGTCACATCACCACCCGCGCCGGACAAGCCCACGACCTCACCGTGCCCGGCGACACCGAGGTCTGGATCGAGTTCGAGGACGGCCGCCCGGCCCGCAGCCTGGACCGCCACCCCGCCACCGGACGCATCCCCGGCGACCTCCCGCCGGGACGGCACACCCTCTGCGCCCGCCGCTACGGCGGCGCCTCCGCCGCCCCGCTGCTGGTCGCCCCGGCCAGGCTGCCCGGGGTGCGGCAGCGCAGCTGGGGGCTGCTGGCCCAGCTCTACTCGGTGCTCTCGCAGCGCTCCTGGGGCATGGGCGACCTCGGCGACCTGGCCGACCTGGCGCAGTGGGCCGGGCTCACCCACGGCGCTGGCTTCGTCCAGGTCAACCCGCTGCACGCGGGCGTCCCGGCGACGCCGGGCCAGGCCAGCGACCCGTCCCCGTACCGCCCCTCCTCGCGCCGCTTCGCGGACCCGGTGCACCTGCGGATCGAGGCCGTCCCCGAGTACGCCTACCTGGCTCCGGCCGCCCGCGAGCAGCTGGCCGGACTGGCCCAGCGCGGGGCGGCGCTGCGGGACGCGGTGCTGCTCAGCGACGGGCTGATCGACCGGGACGCGACCTGGGCGCTGAAGCACCAGGCGCTGACCGTGCTGCACCAGGTGGTCCGCAGCCCGGGCCGGGAGGCCGCGTACCACGCCTTCCTGCGCCGCGAGGGCACTCCGCTGGACCGGTACGCCACCTGGTGCGCGCTGGCCGAGGTGCACGGCCCGGCCTGGCACTCCTGGCCCTCGGGACTGCGCGACCCCGGCTCCGCCGCGGTCCGCCGCGCCGCCGCCGAACTGGCCGACCGGGTCGAGTTCCACCGCTGGCTCAGCTGGCTGGTCGACGACCAGCTCGCCTCGGCCCAGTCGGCCGCCGTCGGCGCGGGCATGACGGTGGGTCTGATCCACGACCTGGCGGTCGGCTGCCACCCCGAGGGCGCCGACGCCTGGGCCCTGCAGGACTGCCTCGCCACCGGCATCTCGATCGGCGCGCCGCCGGACGCCTTCAACGCCCACGGCCAGGACTGGGGCCTGCCGCCGTGGCGTCCGGACACCCTCGCCGACGTCGGCTACGCCCCCTACGCGGGGATGCTGCGCGGCGTGGTCCGGCACGCGGGCGCGCTGCGGATCGACCATGTGATGGGCCTGTTCCGGCTCTGGTGGGTGCCCGAGGGCCGCCCGCCGACCGAGGGCACCTATGTCCGCTACGACCAGGAGGCGATGCTCGGCATCCTCGCCCTGGAGGCGGAGCGGGCGGGCGCGGTGGTGATCGGCGAGGACCTCGGCACGGTCGAACCGGGGGTCCGCGAGCAGCTGGCCGACCGCGGCATCCTGGGCACCTCCGTGCTCTGGTTCGAACGCGACTACGAGGCGGACGAGGGCGGCGCGCCGCTGCCGCCGGAGCGCTGGCGCGAGCAGTGCCTGGCCACCCTGACCACCCACGACCTGCCCAGCACCGCCGCCCGCCTCAGCGGCGAGCACGTCGAGCTGCGGCACCGGCTCGGCCTGCTCGCCCGCCCGCTCGCCGAGGAGCAGGCCGAGGCCGAGTCCGACGTCGAGGAGTGGCTCGGCGAACTGGCCCGGGAGGGCCTGCTCTCGGTTTCCCCGTACGGGGAAGGACCGGCCGCGGACGTGGCCGACCCGGTGGTCGGCGAGGTCCTGCCGGAGACCGTGGCGGCCCTGCACCGCTATCTGCTGCGCACCCCGGCCGAGCTGGTCGGGGTCTGGCTCCCGGACGCCCTCGGCGACCCGCGCCCGCAGAACCTCCCGGGCACCTCCTCGGAGTACCCCAACTGGCGGCTGCCGCTGGCCGACGCCACCGGCAGCCCCACCGACCTGGAGCACTTCACCGCCTCCCGCCGCACCGCGGCCCTGGCCGCCGTGATGAACGAGCCCCGAGACGGCTCGGCCCCGGACCCCGCCAAGTGAACTCGGCGGGGTCCGGGGCCGGTTCAGGCCGGTCGGCCGCTCAGCGCTGAGCCGCCGCCCGGTCCGCGGCCTGGGCCCGGAGCGCCCGCTCGACACCCGCGCGGGCCTCCACCACCATCCGCCGCAGCGCCGGCGCCGGCTCGGCCGAGGCCAGCCAGGCGTCGGTGGCGTCCAGCGTGCTCTGCTCCACCTGCACCACCGGGTAGAGCCCGACGATGATCTGCTGGCCCATCTCGTGCGAGCGCTCCTCGAAGATCCCCTTGATCGCCGCGAAGTACTTCGCGGTGTAGGGGGCGAGCAGCTCCCGCTGGTCGGTCTGGACGAAGCCGCCGATGACCGCCTCCTGGACGGTGTTGGTCAGCGTCTCCGACTCCACCACCGAGGCCCAGGCCTCGGCCTTGGCGGCGGCGGTCGGACGCGCCGCCCGGCAGGTGGCGGCGTGCGCCTGGCCCGCGGCGGTGTTGTCGCGGTCCAGCTCGGCCAGCACCGCGTCCTCGTCGGCGAGCCCGGTCGCGGACAGCCGGCCGAGCAGCGCCCAGCGCAGCTCGTCGTCCACGGCGAGGCCGGCGATCGGGACGCTGCCGTCGAGCAGCCCGCTGAGCACCGCGAGGTGCTCCTCGGTACGGGCGGTCCCGGCGAACGCCCGGGCCCAGGCCAGCTGGTGGTCGCTGCCGGGCGCGGCGGCCCGGAGCAGCTCCAGCGCGGCGTCGGCGTAGGCGGCCAGGCCCTCGGCCCGCCAGGCCGGGTCGGCGTAGAGGTCGACGGCCAGCATGGCCTGCCGCTGCAGCGACTGGACCACGCCGATGTCGGACTCCCGGCCGATCCCGCTGAGCACCAGGGACAGGTAGTCCCGGGCGGCCATCTCGCCGTCCCTGGTCATGTCCCAGGCCGAGGCCCAGCACAGCGCGCGCGGCAGCGACTCGGTGAAGTCGGCGATGTGCGCGGCGACGTTCGCCAGCGACTCGGCGTCCAGACGCACCTTGGCGTAGGAGAGGTCGTCGTCGTTGAGCAGGACGACCGCAGGACGCTTGCGCCCGGCCGGCACCGGGACGTTGGTGAGCTCGCCCTCGACATCCAGCTCGATCCGGTAGTCGCGGACGAGAGCACCGCTCTCGTCCAGGTCGTACATGCCGACCGCGATCCGGTGCGGGCGCAGCACTGCCTCGCCCTTGGCGCCGACCGGCAGCGCCGGGGCCTCCTGGCGGACGGCGAACGAGGTCAGCACGCCGTCGGCGTCCACCTCGAGCTCCGGGCGCAGCACGTTGATCCCGGCGGTCTCCAGCCAGGCCGTGGACCAGGACTTCAGGTCGCGGCCCGAGGTCTGCTCCAGCGCGCCGAGCAGGTCGCTGAGCCGGGTGTTGCCCCAGGCGTGGCGCTTCATGTAGGCCTGCACCCCGGCGAAGAACGCGTCCTGGCCGACGTACGCCACCAGCTGCTTGAGCACCGAGGCGCCCTTGGCGTAGGTGATGCCGTCAAAGTTGACCTGCACGTCCTCCAGGTCGTTGATCTCCGCCATGATCGGGTGCGTGGAAGGCAGCTGGTCCTGCCGGTAGGCCCAGGTCTTCATGGAGTTGGCGAAGGTGGTCCAGGCCTGCGGCCAGCGGCCCCCGGCCACCTCGGACTGGCACAGCACCGAGGTGAAGGTGGCGAAGGACTCGTTCAGCCACAGGTCGTTCCACCACTCCATGGTGACCAGGTCGCCGAACCACATGTGCGCCAGCTCGTGCAGGATCGTCTCGGCGCGGCCCTCGTACGCCGCGTCGGTCACCTTGGACCGGAACACGTACTGGTCCCGGATGGTGACCGCGCCCGCGTTCTCCATCGCGCCGGCGTTGAACTCCGGGACGAACAGCTGGTCGTACTTGCTGAAGGGGTAGACGGTGTCGAACTTCTCCTGGAAGTAGTCGAACCCCTGCTTGGTGACCTCGAAGATCGCCTCCCCGTCCAGGTACTGGGCGAGGGACGGGCGGCAGTAGATGCCCAGCGGCACGCTCTGCCCGTTCGGGCCGTCGTAGGCGTCGAACACGCCCACGTACGGGCCCGCGATCAGCGCGGTGATGTAGGTGGAGATCCGCGGCGTCGCCGGGAAGCGGTGCAGCTGGGTTCCCGCGACCGGGCCCTGCTCGGGCTCGGGGGAGATCTCGTTGCTGATCACCTTCCACCCGGTGGGGGCGGTCACGGTGAACCGGAACGTCCCCTTGAGGTCGGGCTGCTCGAAGGACGCGAACACCCGACGCGCGTCCGGGACCTCGAACTGGGTGTAGAGATAGGTCTCCTTGTCGACCGGGTCGACAAAGCGGTGCAGGCCCTCACCGGAGTTGGTGTAGGCGCAGTCGGCGACCACCCGCAGCTCGTTCTCGGCCGCGAGGGCCGGCAGCGCGATCCTGCTGTCCGCGAACACCTCGGCGGGGTCGAGCGCGGTGCCGTTGAGGACGACCTCCAGCACCGTCGGCGCCACCAGGTCGACAAAGCTGGACGCGCCAGGGGTGGCGGCGGTGAAACGGACCACGGTGGTGGACCGGAACGTGCCGCCCTCAGGGGCCGTGCTCAGGTCGAGCTCGATCTCGTACGCGTCCACGTGGAGGAGCTCAGCCCGGGTACGGGCCTCCTCACGGGTCAGATTGGTGCCAGGCACGCTGCGTGACTCCTTCGTTGACTCTTGCCGCACGCTTGCTACGCGCTTCTCGGCATCCTCCCATGTCGGGCCGTCCCCGCAGGCTGGCGCTCCCGGCGGGCTGCCGTCCGGCCATGGATGTCCCCTCTATGGTCGGTTCCATGAACCTGCTTGTCAGCACCCCGGCCGGCGACGCCCGCTGCACCCTGTTCCCAGCCCCGGCCCAGGCCCCGACCCAGAACCCGGACGGCCGGGCCCGCGGCCTGCTGGCCCTCGGCCACGGCGCGGGCGGCGGTATCGAGGCCCCCGATCTGCAGGCCCTCGCCGCGGCCCTGCCCCCGCTGGGCATCACCGTCGCCCTGGTGGAGCAGCCCTGGCGGGTGGCGGGCAAGAAGGTCGCACCGGCCCCGAAGACCCTGGACGCCGGCTGGCTGCCGGTCATCGCCGCGCTGCGCACCGGGCACCACCTCCCGGCCGGTGTCCCGCTGCTGGTCGGCGGCCGCAGCGCCGGCGCCAGGGTGGTCTGCCGCACCGCCGCCGAGACCGGCGCGGCCGGCGTGCTGGCGCTGGCCTTCCCGCTGCACCCGCCGGGCAAGCCGGAACGCAGCCGCGCCGACGAACTCCTCGGCTGCCCGGTGCCGACCCTGGTGGTCCAGGGCGCGACCGACCCCTTCGGCGGCGGCCCCGAGTTCCCCCCGCTCGGCGCGCACCAGCGGCTGCTCGCCCTCCCCTACGGCAACCACTCCTTCGCGGTGCTCAAGTCGGCGCCGCTGGACGGCCCGGAGCTGCTGAAGCTGATCACCGACGCGGCGGGGGAGTGGGCCCTCGCCGTATGTGCAGGTGGCGTCAAGGAAGGGGAGGCGATCTAAAAGTGACTTGATGTGGTCATTATGATGGCCGTGGTTTGTATGCCTGCTGGGGCGGCGTCAAGGCGGACGCCGAAGGTGGATGAACGGGGAGATGGGTCAATGAGCGGAACCGGCTACGAGGTCGACCTCGACTACCTGAGGGACACGATCACCAAGCTCAGGGTCGTGCTGTCCGGGATGGACGGCGCCTGCACCAAGGTCAACTACAACACCAATCTGACACGCAAGCAGTTCGGCTCCGACGCGTTCGTCGAATCCGGAAACCTGTTCAACGCGCATGAGTCGATGAAGGACCAGATCAACCAGATGATCCAGACATTGACGGACATGGTTGGCAATTTCACCGACAAAACGGTCGCGGTCCACACGGCGTACACCCAGCAGGAGAACACCACGAGTGCCCAGTTCGGCACCACGTCCTGAGATTCGGTCGCACGGGGAGAGGGGTCGGAAGTGCCAGCAGTCGGCGGTCTTGGGGCGGGCGCGAACCAGCACGCCAAGCAGCAGAAGGACGCGGATCAGCAGTGGAAGAAGGTCCAGGTCAAGAACGCCGGGGGTAAGGCCAACGGCGACCAGTTCACGACGAACTTCGAGGGCACCGGCGGACTGCTGGACCTCCGCAGCATGATCATGGATGCGGACCCGGACGGCATACAGCACGTCGCCACCCAGTGGACCACCATAGGCACCACGCTGGACGACACCTCCCACGACCTCGGTACGCACGTCAACAACCTGCTCGAGCATTGGACCGGGGCCAGCGCGGACGCGTTCCGGGAGAACGCGGAGACGCTGAAGACCAGCATCACCAACAGTGCGCAGTACGCCCACCAGACCTCGTCCGCGATGACGGACGCCAGCCACGCGCTGTCCACCGCGCAGAGCGAGATGCCGAAGATGCCCAGCGGCTGGTCCCGCTTCTCGCGTGCGATGACCAGTGAGAGCGGCGACATCCAGTTCAAGCAGGACGCCGCCTCGCACAGCCTCGACTACGCGATCCAGAAGGACGGTTCGCAGCTGTCCGCGGTCGAGGAGGCGCACCAGAAGGCCGTGCTGGTGATGGAGAACGTGGGCACCCAGTACAACGCGGCCGCCGCGCAGTTGTCAGTGAAGGCTCCCCCGCACGACGGTGGCACCGGTGCGTGGCCGCCTCCTCCGCCACCGCCGCCCGGGCCGCCGGTGTCGAAGCCCAAGGGAACCGTCCCCGGCTCGCCCGGCCATGGCGGTGTTCCCGGCAACGGCGACAACAGCACCGGGAAGGTCAAGCCGATCCAGGGCGGAGTCACCCCGGAATCCCCGCAGAAGCTGGTCCCGGTCGGCGACCCCAGCGGGGTCAACGGCGGCGGTGGTGTCGGCACGCCGGTCGCGCCGGTCCCCCCGCCCGGCAGCACGCTGGACGGCGTCCAGGGCGGCCCGACCTCGGGCACCGGCACCGGGACGGTCGGCACGGGCGGTACCGGGGTCGGTGGCGTCGGCGGTGTCGGAACCGGCTCCGGTGGCGGCAGCGGCTCGGGCGGCGCCGGCTACGGCGGCGTCGGCGGGGTCGGCCTCGGCGGCGGGCCCGGCGGCGGTGGCCTCGGCGGCGGCGGTCTCGGAGAAGGCGGACTCGGGGGCGGCGGCCGGGTGAGCGCCAACCTCGGCAAGGGCTTCGGCGGCGGCGGCCTCGGTGAGGGCGCGGGACTGGCCGGCGAGGGCGCCGGGATGGAGTCCGCGGCTGCCATGGGTGAGAGCGAGGCCTCACTCGCCGCGGGCGAGCGGGGCGCGGGCGTCGCCGGTGAGGGCGGGGCTGGCGGCACCGGTATGGGCATGGGCGGTATGGGCGGGGCCGGGCGCGGCGGAAACAACAAGAAGAAGCGCAAGAGCCGCGCGGCGTACCTTCTTGAGGACGACGAGACCTGGGCCCAGGACGCCGCGCCGAATCCTCCGGTGATCGGCTGACCGACCGCGGTTGAGTGGCGACGGGTGCAAGAAGACCGGACAGCGCCATGGCGGCCCTGCAGGTGCGACCTGCGGGGCCGTCGGTGCGAGGAGAGGACGCAGGTGGGCGGGATGGGCTTCACGCGGGCATTGAGTGCATTCGGCGGAGCGGTGCTGGCAGGGGCCCTGGTCATGGCGTCCGCGCCGGTGGCCCAGGCCGATGTGACCCGCGATGCGCAATGGCCGCTGACGGCCTACCAGATGGCGAAGAACGTATGGCCGCACTCCACGGGCAAGGGCGTGGTCGTGGCGGTCATCGACTCCGGCGTCCGGGCCACCCATGTCGACCTGACCGGCCAGGTCCTTCCCGGGACCGACCTGGTCCACGGCGGAAACGGCCAGAAGGACTATTCCTCGATCGGTCACGGGACCGGGCTTGCCAGCCTTATCGCCGGTCACGGCGACGGCCCCGGCGGCGCTGATGGAATTATGGGAATGGCACCCGATGCAAAGATCCTGCCGATCGGGGTCGATCCCGGCAATGGTGACACCCCGCAGGTCCTGGCCACGGCCATTCGCTATGCGGTCGACCATGGCGCCTCGGTGATCAACCTCTCCCTGGGCGCCCCTGGAGCCCCCGGTGCGGAAGAGGAACAGGCCATCGCCTATGCGGAGGCGCACAATGTGGTGGTCGTCGCCTGCTCCGGGAACACCGGGACGGATGAGGACGACTATCCGGCCTCCTATCCCGGAGTGGTATCCGTCGGCGGCGTCGATCAAAAGGGAAACCTGTGGAGCGATTCCACGGCCAGTTCCCATCTGACGGTTACGGCACCGGCCGTGGGAATTGTGCGTGACGGTGGCGACAGCAATACCAGGCAGTACAAGAGCGATGGCACCAGCTATTCCGCCGCATATGTGTCCGCCATCGCTGCCCTGATCCGCTCCGCCTACCCGAAGCTGACCCAGGGCCAGGTGGTCAACCTCATCATCAAGGGTGCCGACCACGGCCCCGTCGGCTCCGCCGCGCACAACTCGACCTGGGGCTACGGCCTCGCCCGCCCCAACTTCAAACTCTGGGCCACGCTGGCGAAGAACCCCGGCCCCGCGGCCGGCCCGTTGCCGCAGACGCCGCTGTCCGGGGCCGCGACGGCCGTCCCGGGCACCGGTGCCGCCGTTCCGCACCCCACCAACGGCGCGCACCCCGACAGCAGCAAGTCCAGCGGTGCGGGCCTGGTCCTCGCCGTGGCGGGCGGACTGCTGCTCCTGGTGGTGATCGTCGTGATCGCGCTGATCGTCCGCCGAAAGAAAAACCGCACCCCTGGCGGCCCCGGTGGCGGCTACGGAGCACCGCAGCAACAGCCGTCCCCGCAGCCCTACCCCCCGTACCAGCAGCAGTCCTACCCCCCGCAGCAGCCCCCCTACCAGCAGCCGCAGCCGCAGCAACCCCCCTACTACCAGCCCCCGCAGGGCAGCGGCGGTGGCGGCCAGCAGCCCCCGCCCTCGGTCTACCAGAACAACCCCTACGCCCAGCCGCCCCAGCCGCAGCAACCCCAGCCCCCGTACTACGGAGGCGGAGGCAACCCTCCACAGGGCTGAACCGCTGCCCAACCCCCGCTCCTGCAAGGACATCGCACCTGGTCACAGCCGGTATCTCGGCAGTAGCCGCAATGCGTTCCTTCTGTCACCGTGTGCTCATGGCGCACCTCCCGCACAGCCACGACCCGGTCGACAGGATCGATCCGGCCCTCACCGCCTCCGCCGAGGGCCTGCGGACGCTGGCGATCTCCCTCGCCGCCCTCGCGGCGACCGCCGCCGTCCAGTTCGCGGTCGTCGCCGCGAGCCACTCGGTCGCGCTGCTGGGGGACGCGGTGCACAACGCCGCCGACGCGCTGACCGCGCTGCCGCTCGCGGTCGCGTTCCTGCTCGGACGCCGCGCGCCGACCCGCCGCTACGGCTACGGCTACGGACGGGCCGAGGATCTGGCAGGGCTGGCCGTCCTCGCGGTGATCGCCGCCTCGGCCGGCTTCGCGGTGTTCGCCGCCGTCGAGCGGCTGCTGCACCCCCGCCCGGCCACCCATCTGGCCGCCGTGGCCGTCGCCGCGCTGGTCGGCTTCGCCGGGAACGAGCTGGTCGCCCGCTACCGGATCCGCACCGGGCGGCGGATCGGCTCGGCCGCGCTGGTCGCGGACGGTCTGCACGCCAGGACCGACGGCTTCACCTCCCTCGCCGTACTGCTCGGCGCGGGCGGAACCGCGCTCGGCTGGCGCCAGGCGGATCCGCTGGTCGGGCTGCTGATCACCGCCGCCGTGCTGCTGGTCCTGCGCGACGCCGCCCGCGAGGTGCTGCGCCGGCTGATGGACGGCGTCGACCCGGCCCTGCTGGACGCCGCCGAGGCCGCCCTGGCGACCGTCCCCGGCCACGACGGCAGCGGCGGCCACGACCGCCACGGCGGCGGCCCCACCGTCGTGCGGCTGCGCTGGGCCGGACACACGCTCCGGGCCGAGGCGGAGATCCTGGTCGACCCGGCCCTCACCGTCGCCGCCGCGCAGGCGCTCGCCGCCGAGGCCGAGCAGGCGCTACACGCGGCCGTCCCCCACCTCGCCGCCGCGACCGTGCGCACCTCCGCCCGAAAGCCGCACCACCACCACGACCATCATCACCACGACCATGACCACCACGATCACGCCTACTTGAACGACTCCACCGCCGGAATGGACGAACTCGCGAACGAGTTCAGCATCAGCAGTCCGCCGCCCGGCAGGGCGTAGAGGCTGCCGCCGCTGACCGTCCAGCCCTCCGCGTCCGAGGGCAGCGTGCCCAGGATCGTGGACTTGCCCGTCACCGGGTCCAGCCGGACGTAGTGCGGCGACCCGCTGTAGGTGCCGGTGGAGAGCGCGTACAGATTGCCGTCGCTCGCGGGACGGGCCAGCACCGCGCCGTGGCCGCTCTCCCCGTTGTAGCGCCAGAGCTGCTGACCGTCCGTCAGGTTGTAGGCGATGATCTGTCCGGCGGTGGTGTCCGAGCTGGCGTTCTCGGTGTCCTCGCCGCCCTGGACGACCAGGGTCTGGCCGGCCAGCTTCACCGGCACCTCGCTGTCCTCGCTGAGGTCGAAGCCGGTCATGTCGAACGCCGTCGGGGTTCCGGTGCTGCTGTAGACGCTGACGGGGGCCTTGAAGTCCGGGGACAGCTGGGCCACCAGCGGGCTGGCGTTCAGTACGTAGCCCTCCACCGCCGTGCCGGTGATCGTCCTGCGCCACAGCCGCTTCCCGGTGCTCGCGTTCAGGGCGGTCATGGTCTGCGCGGGGCTGATGCCGGAGCAGTAGTCCTCGATGACCACCACACCGGTCGTCCCGTAGGCGTCCTCGGTGCAGTAGTCGCCGCGGGACGCGTTGATCCAGATCTGCTTCCCGGTCCTGGCGTCGAAGCCGCCGGCCCGGCCGAGGCTGAGGACGGTCGCGACCGAGCCCTGGATCAGGACCGTCGCCTGGGTCGCCAGCGGGTGCTCGGTGTTGGTCAGTGCGATCTTCCAGAGGATCTTGCCGGTGGCGGAGTCCACCGCGACGAAGTACGTGCAGGAGTTCGCGTTGGTGCCGAAGGCCATGGCCCCGATGCCGGCCGTGTTCACGCCCTCCGACATGGCGCAGGGGGTGGCGGCGCCGGCCGGCGGGGTGAGGGTCCAGGTCTTGTGCCCGGTGGCGGGGTCGTAGCCGGAGACGCCGCCCTGGGTGCCGGCCCGGACCAGGGTGGTCGGGGTCAGCCAGGAGCCGATGATCCGGTCGTCGCTCCCGGAGGACGGGACGGTCCACGCGGTACTGAGGGTCCGGCCACCCGGGCCCTTGCTGCCGCTCTTGCTGGTGATCGCGATCACCAGCGTGGCGATGACAGCGATCACGACGACCCCGGCGATGATCCCGATGATCCCGCCCTTGCCGATGCCACGGCGCCCCGCCGCGGGCGGCGGCGGGTACCCGGGCGGGGCGTACCCGGCCTGCGGGTAGGGCGGCTGCGGCGGCGGATAGCCGCTCTGCTGCGGGTAAGGCAACTGCGGCTGCGGCGGCCCGTAACCCCCGTACGGAGGCTGCGGCGGAGGCCCCGGCTGCGGATACGCCTGCGTCGGCGTGTAGGCCGCCGGCGGGTACCCCTGGACCGGCACATACCCCGCCGGAGGCGGAGGCGGCGGCGCCTGCGGCGGAACCGCCGACGCCCCGTCAGTCACCGTCTGTGGGTACGGATACTGCTCCGCAGGCGGCCCACCCGGCCCCGCCGTGTTCTCGGACATCCCCCGCACGCGCCTCTCGTCAACACCGTTGCCGCCGACAACCGCAACGTCCGGGGGCCATCGTAGGCCGCGGCCGACTACCTCCGTGCGTCGCACTCCTGCGCCCGCAGCGCGCGGGCCAGGTCGTCCCGGCCCTCCAGCACCAGCCGCCGCAACGCCGGCGCCGCCGCGTCGTGCTCGGCCAGCCAGGCGTCCGTCCTGGCCAGCGTCTCCGGGGTGGTGGCCAGCCGCGGGAACAGCCCGCTGACGATCCGCAGCGCGATCTCGATCGACCGCTCGCCCCAGACCTTCTCCAGCACCTCGAAGTACGGCTCCGTGTACGGCGCGGTCAACTCCCGCTGCCCCGCCGACTGGAAGCCGCTGATCTGCGCCTCGACCAGGGCGTTGGGCAGCTCGTCGGAATCCACCACGGATCGCCAGACCTCGGCCTTCGCCGCCGCGGTGGGCCGCGCCGCCAGGCAGGCGCTCTGCAGCCGCCGGCCGCTGGCGGTGTCGTCCCGCAGCAGTTCCAGCGCCAGCTCCTCCTCGCCGGCCCGGCCGGTCGCGACCAGGGTGTGCAGCAGGGCCCAGCGCAGCTCCTGGTCGATGTCGAGCCCGTCGATCCTGGCCGTTCCGGCCAGCAGGCCCTCGATCAGCTGCAGGTCGGACGGGGATCCCGCGGTCTGGGCCAGGAACCGGGCCCAGGCCAGCTGGTGGTCGCCGCCGGGCTCGGCCGCGCGCAGCTCGCGCAGCGCGCCCTCGGCGAGCCGCGCGGCCCACTCCTCCCGCGCCCCGCTGCCGCCCGCCACATACACGTCCAGCGCCGACCTGGCCTGCTGGTGCAGCGACTGCAGCACGCCGATGTCGCTCTCGGACCCGGCGAACCGCAGCACGGTCTCCAGGTAGTCGCGGGCCGGCATCAGCCCGTCCCTGGTCAGGTTCCACAGCGCGGACCAGCACAGCGCCCGCGCCAGGGGATCGGCGATGTCGCCGAGACCGTCCCGCAGCGTGTCCAGTGACGCCTCGTCGAACCGGATCTTGCAGTACGTCAGGTCGTCGTCGTTGACCAGCACCAGCGCCGGTCGCGGAAGCCCCACCAGCTCCGGCACCTCGGTGCGGCCGGTCGCGGCCACGTCCAGCTCGACCCGGTGCGTCCGCACCAGCGCGCCGGTCCCGTCCTTGCCGTAGAGGCCCACCGCGATCCGGTGCGGCCGCAGCGTCGGGTACGCCGCCACGGCGTCCTGCAGCACCGCGAACGAGGTGATGATCCCCGCCGCGTCGGTGACCACCTGCGGCGTCAGCGCGTTCACCCCGGCGGTCTCCAGCCAGGCGCGGGACCACTCGGCCATCGCCTCCGCGCCGCGCCCCGAGGTCTCGGCGAGCACGGCGAGCAGGTCGGCCAGGGTGGTGTTGCCGAACGCATGGCGCTTGAAGTACCGCCGCGCGCCTTCGAAGAACGCGTCCCGCCCCGCATAGGCCACCAACTGCTTCAGCACCGACGCGCCCTTGGCGTAGGTGATGCCGTCGAAGTTGAGCTTGGCGTCCTCCAGATCGTGGATGTCGGCCGTGATCGGGTGCGTCGTCGGCAGCTGGTCCGCCCGGTAGGCCCAGGCCTTCCTGCGGTTGGCGAAGGTGATCCAGCCCGCGCCGTACTTGGTGGCCTCGACCTGCGCGAACGCGCCCATGAAGTCGGCGAAGGACTCCTTCAGCCACAGGTCGTCCCACCACTGCATGGTGACCAGGTCGCCGAACCACATGTGCGCCATCTCGTGCAGGATGACGTTCGCCCGGCCCTCGTAGGCCGCCTCGGTCACCTTGGACCGGAACACGTACTCCTCGCGGAAGGTGACCAGCCCCGGGTTCTCCATCGCGCCGAGGTTGTACTCGGGGACGAAGGCCTGGTCGTACTTGCCGAAGGGGTACGGGTAGTCGAACTCCTGGTGGAAGAAGTCCAGCCCCTGCTTGGTGACGGTGAAGATCTCGTCCGAGTCGAAGTGCTGCGCCAGCGAGGCCCGACAGAGCGCGCCCAGCGGGATCTCCAGCCGTCGGCCGTCCGGCAGCACCCGGCTGTAGTGGTCCCTGGCCACGTGGTACGGGCCGGCGACGACCGCGGTGATGTAGCTGGAGATCCGCGGCGTCGGGGTGAAGTGCCAGGTCAGGCCGTCCCTGACCAGCTCCGGGTCGCCGCCGGTGGGGGAGTTGGAGAACACCTGCCAGTGCGCGGGCGCGGTCACCGTGAAGGTGAAGGGCCCCTTCAGGTCGGGCTGCTCGAAGGTGGTGAACACCCGGCGCGCGTCGGCGGGCTCGTACTGGGTGTAGAGGTAGGTCTCCTTGTCCACCGGATCGGTGAACCGGTGCAGCCCCTCACCCGTACGGCTGTACGCGCAGTCCGCCTCCACCACCAGCTCATTGCTCGCGGCCAGCCCGGCCAGGGCGATCCGGGAGCCGTCGAACACCTCGGCCGGATCCAGCGCCCGCCCGTTCAGCACCACGCTGCGGACCGCCGGCGCCAGCAGGTCGGCGAAGCTGTCCGCACCGGGCTCGGAGCAGCGGAACCGCAGCACCGTTCGCGAGGCGAACCTCCCGGCGCCCTGGCCCTCCTTGACCGGCTGCAGCGCCGAACGCAGGTCGAGCTGGACCTCGTAGCTGTCCACACTGATGATGCGGGCCCGTTCGCGGGCCTCGTCGCGGCTGAGATTGGTCCCGGGCACTGCGGTTCTCCCTACGTACGGACTGCGGCTCGGCGCGACCGGGTGAGGGCCCGGTCATCGGTCGAGTCGATCCCGGCATCTTTTCACGGGCCGGGGACAACAGCGGCTGCGCGCACCGGCCGACGCTCCCGCCGGTGCTCCCACCAGCGCTCCCACCAGCGGGGAATGCACGGCGGCGGTGCCGTGTTCGCCCCGGTGACCGTACGTCCCTCGTCCCGGAGGACTCATGTCCGCTACCTCCACCGCCCCCGTCACCGCCGACTTCTGGTTCGACCCGCTCTGCCCCTGGGCGTGGATGACCTCCCGCTGGATCCTCGAGGTCGAGAAGCAGCGCCCGGTGACCGTCAAGTGGCACGTGATGAGCCTGGCCGTGCTCAACGCCGACAAGGACATCCCCGAGCAGTACCGCGAGTTCCTGAAGGAGGCGTGGGGCCCGGTGCGGGTCTGCATCGCCGCTGCCCAGGCCCATGGCGACGAGGTCCTCGGCGCGCTCTACACCGCGCTCGGCACCCGCTTCCACAACAACGCGGAGCCCCGCACCAAGGAGACCATCAAGGCCGCCCTGGCCGACGCGGGTCTCCCGGTCGAGCTGGCCGAGGCCGCCGACTCCACCGAGTACGACGAGGCCCTGACCGCGTCGCACAAGGAGGGCATCACCCTGGTCGGCGAGGACGTCGGCACCCCGGTGATCGCCGTGCCCGGCCCGACCGGCGAGCGGGTCGCCTTCTTCGGCCCGGTGGTCACCCCCACCCCCCGCGGCGAGGCCGCCGCCCGGCTCTGGGACGGCACCCTGCTGGTCGCCTCCACCCCCGGCTTCTACGAGCTGAAGCGCACCCGCACCGCGGGCCCGAGCTTCGAGTAGCAGCCGGCTACCTCCCCGGCCCCGTACCGAACCCTGGTGCGGGGCCGGGGGTGCGGTGCCCACAACGCACCGACCTGCACTTCTGTGGGGAACGCCATACGCACGCCCGCTCGCCGGCCGATAGGTTCACAGTCGTTCACACCCTCGCCCGACCTGCGGAGATCCCCTGATGAGCCTCGCCCCCGCCGCCGCTGTCGCCCGCCCCGGCGCCGTCCTCGCCGATCTGCTCCCCGCCTCCACCCGGGCCCGCGGTCACCTCCGTGACCTCGCCCTGGTGGCCGGCGGCGCGGCCTTCACCGGCATAGCGGCGCAGTGGGCCGTGTCCGTCCCCGGCTCGCCGGTCCCGGTGACCGGCCAGACCCTGGCGGCGCTGCTGGTCGGCACCGCCCTCGGCACCCGCCGCGGCGTGGCCTCGCTGGCGCTCTACCTGCTCGCCGGGTTGGCCGGGCTGCCCTGGTTCGCCGCGGGCAGCTCCGGCGCCGGGGCGACCTTCGGCTATGTGATCGGGTTCGTCCTGGCCGGCGCGCTGGTCGGCGAACTGGCCCGGCGCGGGGCGGACCGGAGCCCGCTGCGCACCGCGGTCGCCATGGTCCTCGGCAACCTCGCCATCTACGCGGTCGGCGTTCCGTACCTGGCCGTCTCGCTGCACGTCGGCCTGGGGAAGGCCGCCTCGCTCGGCCTCTACCCCTACCTGCTCGGCGACGGCCTCAAGATCGTGCTGGCGATGGGCCTGCTCCCGGCCGCCTGGAAGCTGGCCGGCCGCAGGGGCTGAAGCTCTGCGCCCGAGCCGCCGGGTCTGACACCCATGGCCTGGGCGGCGCCCGGTCACCCCCTCGTGCCACACTGGCGACCATGCGCGTGTACCTGGGATCCGACCATGCCGGATACGAACTCAAGCAGCACCTCGTCCAGTGGCTGACCAGCGCCGGACATGAGCCGATCGACTGCGGCCCGCTCATCTACGACGCGGTGGACGACTACCCCCCGTTCATCCTCCGCACCGCCGAGCGCACCGCCGCCGACCCCGACGCCCTCGGCATCGTGATCGGCGGCTCGGGCAACGGCGAGGCCATCGCCGCCAACAAGGTGAAGGGCGTCCGCGCCGCGCTGGCCTGGAGCGCCGAGACGGCCGAGCTCGGCCGCGAGCACAACAACGCCAATGTGATCAGCCTCGGCGCCCGGATGCACACCCTGGACGAGGCCACCAAGTTCGTCGAGGTCTTCGTGGGCACCCCGTTCTCCGAGGACCCCCGCCACATCCGCCGGATCGACATGATCAGCGAGTACGAGACCACCGGCGAACTCCCGCCGGTCCCGGCGCACCACCCGCAGAGCTGAGCCCCGGCCCACCGATGCCCGAAGGCCACACCCTGCACCGACTCGCCGCCGCATACCGCCAGGTGTTCGGCGGCGAGTCCGTGCACGTCTCCAGCCCGCAGGGGCCCTTCGCCGCGGCCGCGGCGCGCCTCGACCAGCACCCGCTGACCCGTGCCGAGGCCCATGGCAAGCACCTCTTCCTGGGCTTCGCCGACGTCGGCTGGATCCACATCCACCTCGGCCTCTATGGCAAGGTCCGGTTCGGCGACGGGCCCGCGCCCGCCCCGGTCGGCCAGTTGCGGCTGCGGATCGCCACCGACGAGCACTACGCGGACCTCCGCGGCCCCACCACCTGCGAGCTGATCAGCGACGTCGAGAAGAAGGCGGTGCAGCACCGGCTCGGCCCCGACCCGCTCCGTCCGGACGACACCGGGGAGGCGGCCTGGCAGCGGATCAGCCGCAGCGGCAGCACCATAGCCGCGCTGCTGATGGACCAGAAGGTGCTCTCCGGCGTCGGCAACATCTACCGCGCCGAGGTGCTGTTCCGGCAGGGCCTGGACCCGCACCTGCCCGGCCGAGACCTCACCCGCACCGAGTGGGACGCGGTCTGGACCGACCTGGGCGCCCTGATGCGGGACGGCGTCCGCGACGGCTGGATCGACACCGTCCGCCCCGAGCACATGCCCGAGGCCATGGGCCGGGCCGCCCGCGAGGACGCCCACGGCGGCGAGGTCTACGTCTACCGCCGGGCCCAGCTGCCCTGCCTGGTCTGCGCCGCTCCGGTCAGCGCCGAGACCCACGCCGGCCGCAACCTCTTCTGGTGCCCCCGCTGCCAACCGCCCAGGTAAGGTCGCCCAGGTAAGGTCGGAGTGCACCAGAGCGCCACCACAGTGCCACCCCGGTGCGCCACACCGGCGCAACGACTGCCTCGGGGGGAGTCCGCAGGTGACCCTGAAGAAGCCGCAGCGACGCGTCCCTTCCCGCCCGTCCGGCGGGACCAGCCCCCGGACGGCCATCGACGCGCGCCCGGTCTCCTCGGTAGGGTCAGCGGGCATGGCAGGCGGAGCACCCGGGGGACCCCCTCGGGACAGACTGGCGGCACGGGGGCGCAGGGCGCTCTACCGGGTCCGCCGCAAGCTGCGCCGTTCCGCCGTCGACTACTTCCGCGGCGACGCCTCCGACTGGCTCGCCTTCGCCGCGCTGTTCGCCCTGGTGCCGCTGATCACCGTGCTCACCCTGCTGGACGCCATCTGGTGCCCGCCCTCGATGCTGGTCCTCCCGGTGCTGGCTGGCGCCCTGCTGCTGCGCCCCAGCAGCCTGGTGCTGCTCTACACCGCCGCCGCCTCCGCCCTCGGCGTCGAGTCCGCGCTGCTCGGCCCGTACCGCCTCGGCGCGGGCCGGGTCACCCCGGGCAGCGTGCTGGTGGTCGGCGCGGTGGGGGCGGCCGGGCTGCTGGTGGCCCAGCTCCGCAGCCGGGTCGGCGTGCCCTGGCGGGGTGGCGGCACCATGCTGTTCGACCTGCGCGAACGCCTCAAGGTGCAGTCGCAGATCCCGTCCCTGCCGGCCGGCTGGCACGCGGAGATGGCGCTGCGCCCGGCCGGCGGCCAGTCCTTCTCCGGCGACTTCCTGGTCGCCGCCCGCACCGGCGAGGGCAAGCGGGTGCTGGAGGCCGTCCTCGCCGACGTCTCCGGCAAGGGCATGGACGCGGGCTCCCGCGCGCTGCTGCTCTCCGGCGCCTTCGGCGGGCTGCTCGGCTCGCTGCCCCCGCACGACTTCCTCCCCGCCGCCAACGGCTACCTGCTGCGCCAGGAGTGGGAGGAGGGCTTCGCCAGCGCCGTGCACCTGGTGCTGGATCTGGACACCGGCGAGTACGAACTGCTGTCGGCCGGACACCTCCCCGGGATGCAGCGGTGCATGGGCAAGGGCCACTGGGAGACCAAGGAGGCCGAGGGGCCGCTGCTCGGCATCTTCGACGGCGCCAAGTTCATCGGCCTGCGCGGCCAACTCGCCCGCGGCGACGTACTGATGCTCTGCACCGACGGCATGGTCGAGGAGCCGGGCCGGGACCTCTCCGAGGGCATGGACCGGCTGATGGGGGAGGCCGACCGGCTGGTCGGCTCGACCTTCACCGGCACCGCCTGGCGGCTCATCGAGACCGTGGCGAAGGACCTCAACGACGACCGGGCCCTGCTGCTGATCTGGCGTGAATAGCCGTCCCTCGATGCCCAGTTCAGTACACCTGTACCATCGTTCCCAAGATCTCCTGGTGCTGTTCGGCCAATATCGGCCGGATAGGGATCACCAGGTGAGCTTTGTTCCAGAAATGCTTTACGGAGCCGTTCGCTCCGGAGACACTGATGGTCGGGCGTGGGGGAGGGAGGGGCAGTGCCGGAGATCGGCGCGGCGGACCGGCCTGCCGGGTGGCCCGGGCCCCGAGCACGTCTTGAACGAGGAAGTGGAACAGAGTGACGACCTTCTCAGTCTCCGCCGTTGTCCTGTTGGGCATCCTTCTGATCGTTTTCATCAGGAACAAGAGCATGAAGCTCGGCTACGCGATACTGGCCGCGCTCTTCGGATTCTTTCTCGACAAGACCTCAGCTGCGGCGCCGATCCAGGACTTCCTCAACCAACTCGCCACCACCATCAACAGCCTGACGAAGTAGCAGATCGGGCTCGGCCTCAGCACCCGTCGGTCCGTCGGATCACCGCTGCTGCTGTTGCTGCAACCAGCTTCGCAGCCGTGCGGCTCCGGGCGCGCCCCACCGCGCCTTCCGGGCGTCCCCCAGCCGTTCGATTCCAGCCAGACCCTGCGGATCAGCGGCCAGCAGGACGAAGCAGCGCGCCCAGGCGAGCCGTTCACCCCTCGGCCAGGGCAGCCCCCGCAGCGCCGCCGACGCCGCCGCGACCGGCTCGCCGTTGACCCGTACCTCGGCGACCTCGTCGCCCTCCCGGCCGCCGAAGAAGAACTTCACCCCGTTCACCACCGGGTCGGTGAGGAACGGCAGCACCGCGTCCGCGACCGTCGGCAGCAGCTGGTGCTCCGCCACCCAGTCGCCCAGCGGCCCGCTGCGGAACCCGAAGACGCACGCGGGACCCTGCACCGCGTGCCAGCCGGCGACCCCGCCGACCGCCCCCGGCGCGAAGTGGTCCCCGTGCACCCCCCGCCCCTCCAACAGCTCCACCACCGCGGAGGCGGTGGTGGTCCGCCACATCCGCACCGCGTTCTGCAGCTGCTCCTCCTCGGTCCGCCCCAACCCCACGCTGCAGTCCCAGACCACCGGGCCGTCGCCCTCGCCCAGCCGCAGCACGTAGCCGAGATCGACGTGCCCCTCGCCGTGCCCCCCGTGCTCCCGCACCGCCACCGCGGTCGTCCCCGGCCCCCGCACGACGCTGCCCTCGGCCCGGAACTCCAGCCCGAGGCACGCCATCTCCCGCACCACGCTGCGCTGTATGACCTTCATCCGCTGTGGCCCGCGCAAGGAGCGTCTCCAAATGTGTGGTTGCGGTGAACACTTCACCACCCCCGGAGCGTACCGGCGTTCCTTCGTTCGAGTGACACCGCTCAAAGCCCGATCCTCGCCCCCAGCGGATCCCTAGCCTGTCCCCATGGTCAGCTCATCCCATGAGGCGATGCACCGCATCTTCCAGGAGGACCCGGGGATCTTCGCCCGGGCCTTCCGCACGCTCGGGATCCCCTTCCCCGACCCGGTGGCGGTGTCGCTCCTGCCCACGGACCTCACCGAGATCAAGCCGCTGGAACGGCGCGTGGACACCTTGCTCCAGGTCGACACGGCATCGAGCGGAAGCCACCTGCTGGCCGTCGAGGCACAGGGGAAGAAGGACCCGGACAAGCCGGGCAGCTGGGCCTACTACCTGGCCCACCTCTACGCGAAGTACCGGCTGCCGCCGGTCCTGCTCATCGTCTGCCAGGACCGCTCCACCGCGGCCTGGGCCGCCGAGCCGATCGTCATCGGCCCGGCCGAGTGGCCGACGCTCACGGTCCGCCCGCTGGTATTGGGGCCGCACAACGTCCCCGTCATCACCGATCCGGTGACTGCCGCCGAGGACATCCCACTGGCGACATTCTCAGTGATCACGCATGGTAAGGACGCGAACGCAGGTGCCATACTGAAGGCGCTGGCCGCCGCGTTGAAGACCGTCGACGAGGAGACCGCAAGGATCTTCGCCGAGCTCACCGAACTCGGCCTCGGCACTGCCCCGGCCGCACAGACCTGGAGGGACCTGATGTCCGTCGACCTCTCCTTCTTCCGCTCGGAGACCTCGCAACGCCTACGCCAGGAGGGCCGGGACGAGGGCCGCGAGGAAGGCCGCGCCAAGGGCCTGGCCGAAGCTGTCCTGCTGGTCCTGGAAAAGCGCGGCATCACCCTCTCCGAGGCCGAGCACGGTCGCATCACCGCCTGCACCGACCTGGACCAGCTCGAGCTCTGGCTCGACCACTCCCTCACCGCCACCACGGCCGCAGACCTCTTCGACCAGCAGTAGCCCCCCGGGAAACGACGATCGGCCCCAGCTCCGCGATCACGTCGCTGAGCTGGGGCCGAACCGTTGTGAGCGGGCAACGGGTCGGTTCGGCGACAGCCTCGGGCACCCCCTTTGCCGGTCGGTCTAAGCCTGCTCGTCCCGGGGGACGGACCCTGCTGGAACCTCGATACCGTGGAGCAGCGCGAAGGCGACGTCTTTCGCGTCGCGAAAGTCATAGCCAGTTGCCGCACGGATGTCCCTGATGGCCTGCAACCTGTGACCTTGTTGCATCAACTCCCGCGCACGGTCCTGGGTCGCGACCGGAACGGGCAGGTTCCTGGCGCGCTGGGGTTCGAGCCGTGGCCGTCCCGATAGGAACCAGGACCGCAGAACAGCGCCGATCGACCGTGCCATCTGCAGCCTCCGTGATCGTGGGTTTCGCCGCAGCGCATCATGCCACGCACGGGCCGGCGGGCCGTTTCGTCCGGAACGGTTCCGGCAGACCATGCGGATGACATATCTTCCCGAACGATCCTTTGAGGGTCTCCGAGCAGGCCCGCGTCGCGGTCCGGGAAGGCGCGCTGCTTGAGCGTGCGGACGAGAGGTCAGCATGAACTGGCGTGAGCGCAAGGCTGGACGGATGGCGGCGAGGGAGCAGCGCGGCTACCCGAAGATCATGGGAGGTGTGGCCGGCGTCGGCGATGACGCATGGCTGTCCCAGCCCGCTGCGGCTGCCGAACTCGGCATCGCGGTGATCCGAATCGGCGTGCTCATCGCTTGCGAACACCTGACCCCGGCAGAGAACCAGGCAGGCCATGCGGGTGTCACCCGTGTCAGCGTCGCCGCAGAACACCACTGGCGGCAGACTGCCTCGCTCCGAGCAAAACTCACCCGCTTGGCCAAAGACACGATCGGCTTCCTGTAGGCGCCGATCCACAGGTCTTGACGATTGCGGCGGACCGACCGTCGACTACTGCCCCGAGCGGTGGGGGAGCGGTCGTCGTCGTTGTGCACTCTTGGCCACCCTTGCACGGCCCGGGGCCGCGGCCCCACCGGTCACCTGAGGCTTCGGGCTGGCAGGATCTTCAGAGGAGGGGTGGGTATGGACATCGTGGAACTCATGGAATGGCTGATCGAGCAGGGGTGCTGCGCAGTCTTCAAAGCTGACGGCGAGCGCACCCCCGGCACTCGGTGGATGGTGATCGTCTCTGGCGGAGCCTTGGGCAAGGATTCGTTCTTTCGTACCGACCAGCCTTCGTCGGACGCATGCCTTCAAGACCTGCTTGATCACCTTGAGACTGCTGGACTCTCCCCCTTCACCTGAGCCTGAGGTCCGGTGGCCGCAGGCGGAGCGAGCCGGCCGGCTGTTGACCAAGCTGTGCGGCTTTCCGGTGACGGTGCGCCCCGTGCTCGCATTCGTCGCACCGGTGCGGAGGCTGAAGTGATCTCCGCTGTGGCGCGTGACGGGCGAACCTGGCTGTCGGCATGACCTTCGGGCGAGCGTCCGGTGCCCGCTTCGGCCGCTCAGCCGGGCCGGAGACGACGTTCGGCCCCAGCTTCGCGATCATGTCGCTGAGCTGGGGCCGAACTGTTCGGAGCGGGCGACGGGAATCGAACCCGCGTAGTCAGTTTGGAAGACTGGGGCTCTACCATTGAGCTACGCCCGCGGAGCGCGCCGCAGGGGCGCGTTCGAGGAACAGAGTAGCGGACCGGGGCGGGACGATGCACGCCGGTTGATCGCGTGGCGGCTCCCGGCGCTGGACGGGCCTGGGGGCGGGGCAGGGGACGCGGCCGGGCGGGCGGGGGCGAAGCTGCGGCTCCCCGGGAAAAGCGGCGGGTGGCTGGGCGTTCTGCATGTACGCTACGTGTCGTCCAGGCACTGGACGGTACGGGGTGTGGCGCAGTTTGGTAGCGCGTCCGCTTTGGGAGCGGAAGGTCGTCGGTTCGAATCCGGTCACCCCGACCATCAGCACAGCAGTAGAGGGCCCCGCCGGGACGTCGGCGGGGCCCTCCTGCTGTGGCGAACTGGAGCAGCGCCGGAACCGCAGCCGGGAATAACTGAGCGGTCAGATGTTGTTCCCACCCGACGGCCCCTCGTCCGTCCACCGCCGGAAGGCGTGATCAACGCCCATGTCCGCAGCATCCGCACGCCGTCCGCTGACCGATCGGATCGCACCCAAGACCGCCGTCGCGGTGGTCTTCGTCGCCGCGCTGTTCATGTCGATCATGGACACCACCATCGTCAATGTCGCGCTGCCCTCCATCGGGAACCAGTTCCACGTGGACGCGGCCTCCGTGGGCGTGGTGAACGTCGGCTACCTGGTCAGCCTGGCCGTGTTCGTGCCGCTGTCCGGCTGGATGGGGGACCGGTTCGGCACCCGCAGGGTGTTCCTGTTCGCGCTGGCGCTGTTCACCGTCGCCTCGCTGCTCTGCGGCACCGCCGACAGTCTGGACCAGCTCAGCCTCTACCGGATCGTCCAGGGCGCCGGCGGCGGGATGCTGACCCCGGTCGGGATGACCATGCTGTTCCGGGCCTTCCCGCAGGAGGAGCGGATGCGGGCGACCCGGGTGCTGATGATCCCGACCGCGGTCGCCCCCGCCCTCGGCCCGGTCCTCGGCGGCTGGCTGGTGGACGCCTTCTCCTGGCACTGGGTCTTCATCGTCAACGTGCCGATCGGCATCGCCGCGATGGTCTTCGGCCTGCTCTTCCTCCCCGACTTCCGGTCCGAGCGGGCCGGCCGCTTCGACGCCGCCGGCTTCCTGCTCGCCGCGGTCGGCTTCGGCCTGGTGATGTACGCGCTGGCCGAGGGCGCGGACAAGGGCTGGGGCACCCCGCGGATCGTGGCCTCCGCGGTGGTGGGCCTGGCGGCCGTGGTCAGCCTGGTGCTGGTCGAACTGCGGATCAAGGACCCGATGCTGGACCTGCGGCTGTTCAAGGACCGGCTGTTCCGCGCCACCAACCTGGTCAGCCTGATCTCCGGCGCCGCGTTCCTGGGGATGCTCTACCTCTTCCCGCTCTACTACCAGAACGCCGTCGGCGCGACCGCCTTCCAGACCGGCCTCAACACCTTCCCCGAGGCCATCGGCGTGATGATCGCCTCGCAGATCGCCAGCCGCCTCTACCCGAGGTTCGGCCCCAGCCGGCTGATCGCGGCCGGCGCCGCGGGTGTGGCCGTCTGCATGGCGCTGATGGCGCTGCTCACCCCGGAGACCACGGTCTGGGCGGCCAGGGCGCTGATGTTCGCCACCGGCTTCTCGATGGCGCATGTCTTCATGCCCGCCCAGACCGCCGCCTTCGCGACGATCTCGCCGGCCGCGACCGGTCGCGCCTCCACCCTCTTCAACGCCCAGCGCCAGCTCGGCTCGGCGATGGGCGTCGCCCTGCTCGGCACGGTCCTGGCCGGGATCGGCACGGTCACCACCGGCGCGAGCGGCAAGCCGACCGCGAATCTGACCGCCTACCACGCCGCCTTCCTGGTGGCGGCCGGTCTGGCGGCCCTCGCCGCGGTCCTGGCCCTGTTCATCTCCGACCGCGACGCCGCTCCCACCATGGTGCGCAAGGCCCCTGCCGACGCCCCGGAGCGGGCTGCTGAGCAGGCGCGGGAACCGGCCCCGACCCCCTAACCTGCTCCTGCCGGGACCAATGCAGATTGTGGTACCGGTAGGATGGGCCGCTGGCGGCTGTCTGCGTGTGCACGCCCTCAGGAAGTGCCCGGGGAAACCGGGGCCCGATCCTGGGGAAATGCCACGAGGGACGCCCGCCCGAGGGCGAGGAGCGAGCTCACCGTCCACCCACCCGGCGGGTGATGTCGCCTCTGACCTATCTCCCGTCTCGCCGTGCGCCCTTGGAAACGGGTGTGCGGCGGACACCCCGACCGCAAAGCCCCCAAGGAGACCCAACCGTGAAGAGCGCCGTGGAGACTCTGAACCCGACCCGGGTTCGACTCACCGTCGAGGTGCCCTTCGAGGAGCTCAAGCCCAGCCTCGACGCGGCGTACAAGAAGATCAACCAGCAGGTCACGGTTCCGGGCTTCCGTAAGGGCAAGATCCCGGCTCGCGTCATCGACCAGCGTTTCGGCCGGGCTGCCGTGCTGGAAGAGGCTGTCAACGACGCCCTGCCGCGCTTCTACACCCAGGCTGTCGACGAGAACAAGGTCGACGTGCTGGGCCAGCCCGATATCGACGGCCTCGAGGGCGTCGAGAAGATCGCGGACGGCGGCGACCTGAAGTTCACCGCCGAGGTGGACATCCGCCCCGAGATCACCCTGCCCGACTTCACCGGCATCGAGGTCGAGGTCGACCCGATCGCCGTGTCCGACGAGGACATCGAGGAGAAGCTCAACGAGCTCCGCGACCGCTTCGCCTCGCTGAAGACCGTCGAGCGCGCCGCCGCCGTGGGCGACGTCGTGATCGTCGACCTCGAGGCCAAGGTCGACGGTGAGGTCCCGGACGACGGCACCGCCACCGGCGTCAGCTACGAGATCGGCTCCGGCCGCCTGCTCGACGGCATCGACGAGGCCCTGACCGGCCTCGAGGCCGGCGGCACCGCGACCTTCACCACCGAGCTCAAGGGCGGCACCGCCGAGGGCAAGGACTCCGAGGTCACGGTCAGCCTGACCACCGTGCAGGAGAAGGAACTCCCGGCCCTGGACGACGACTTCGCCCAGCTCGCCAGCGAGTTCGACACCCTGGACGAGCTCAAGGAGGACTCGCGCAAGCGGCTCGTCCAGATGAAGGAGTTCGACCAGGCCACCCAGGCCCAGGAGCGGGTGCTCGACAAGCTGATGGAGCTCGTCGACATGCCGTACCCGGAGAAGCTGCTCGCGGACGAGGTGGAGACCCGCAAGCACAACCTGGAGCACCACCAGCTGCCGCAGATGGGCATCGACCTGGACGGCTACCTCACCCTCCAGGGCAAGACCGCCGAGGAGTTCGAGGCGGAGCTGGTCGAGCAGGCCAAGAAGGGCATCAAGACCCAGTTCGTCCTGGACGCCATCGCGTCCAAGGAGGAGCTCGCGGTGAACCAGGAGGAGCTCACCGAGCACCTGCTGCGCCGTGCGGCCGGCTCCGGCATGACGCCGGACCAGTTCGCCCAGCAGGTCGTCGAGGGCGGCCAGGTGCCGCTGCTCGTCGGTGAGGTCGTCCGTGGGAAGGCCCTCGCCGTGGTCGTCGAGGCCGCCAAGGTGGTCGACACCGAGGGCAACGTCGTCGACTTCGAGGACGACGAGGACGAGGACGGCGAGGCCGTCACCGACGCCGTGGAGACCGCTGACGACGCCGCTGACGAGCCCGCCAAGGCCGTCGAGGCCTGATCCCAGGCAGCCCCGCCGAAGCGCACCGCGAGAGGGCCCGGACGCACCACGCGTCCGGGCCCTTCCGCATGCCGCAGGCGAGGTCGGTGACCCTGCGCTCACAGCGAACAGTTCTGTGTAGGGGATGGCCAGGCCCTGCCTGCGCGTTAGGGTCCTTTGTACGAGGGGCAGGGTGACTGTCGGTCCATCAGGACCCCGACGTACCCGTCCGAGCCTGATGACCGAAACGACGACGACCGACCTTCGTAAGAGACGCAGTGACGGCGGACGATCAGCCGTCCGAACACAATGAGCGGGTGGATTACGTGACGACTCCCCAGTTCCAGATGCCCGGCCTTATGGCGCCCCGTGCCGCCGGTGACATCGGCGGTGGCGGTCTGGGTGACCAGGTCTACAACCGTCTGCTCAACGAGCGCATCATCTTCCTCGGCCAGCAGGTCGACGACGAGATCGCCAACAAGATCACGGCGCAGCTGCTGCTGCTCGCGGCGGACCCCGACCGCGACATCTACCTGTACATCAACTCTCCCGGTGGCTCGGTCACCGCGGGCATGGCGATCTACGACACCATGCAGTACATCAAGAACGACGTGGTCACCATCGCCATGGGCATGGCCGCCTCGATGGGCCAGTTCCTGCTCACGGCCGGCGCCAAGGGCAAGCGCTTCGCGCTCCCCAACGCCGAGATCCTGATGCACCAGCCCTCGGCCGGCCTCGGCGGCTCCGCCACCGACATCCGGATCCAGGCCCAGCAGCTGATCCGGCTCAAGCACCGGATGGCGGAGCTGATCGCGGAGCACAGCGGCCAGACCACCGAGCAGATCACCAAGGACTCGGACCGCGACCGCTGGTTCCAGCCCAAGGAGGCCGTGGAGTACGGCCTGATCGACGCCATCATGTACAGCGCCGCGGACGTCCCCGGCGGCGGCGGCACCGGCGCGGCCGGCTGACCACAGCCGACGGTCGGCCGATACGGCCGACCACCCGCCGCAGACCGTCAATGACCGTGACGTGAGCCGTCTCGAACGCTTCCGGAGGCATACCGTAATGAACATCCCCAGCCTGTCCAGCGCCCGCGGGCGCGTGGCGGACATGCGCGCCGAGGGCCGCTACATCGTCCCTCGCTTCGTGGAGCGCACCTCGCAGGGCGTCCGCGAGTACGACCCGTACGCCAAGCTGTTCGAGGAGCGCATCATCTTCCTGGGCTCCCAGGTGGACGACATCTCCGCGAACGACATCATGGCGCAGCTGATCTGCCTGGAGTCGATGGACCCGGACCGGGACATCTCCATGTACATCAACTCGCCCGGCGGCTCCTTCACGGCGCTGACCGCCATCTACGACACCATGCAGTTCGTGAAGCCCGACGTGGCCACGGTCTGCATGGGTCAGGCGGCCTCGGCCGCGGCCGTGCTGCTGGCGGCCGGCGCCCCCGGCAAGCGGCTGGCGCTGCCGAACGCCCGGATCCTGATCCACCAGCCGTACACCGAGACCGGCCGCGGCCAGGTGTCCGACCTGGAGATCCAGGCGAACGAGATCCAGCGGATGCGGGAGCAGCTCGAGGAGATGCTGTCCAAGCACTCCAATCAGACCCCGCAGCAGGTCAGCGAGGACATCGAGCGCGACAAGATCCTCACCGCCGCCGAGGCGCTGGAGTACGGGCTGATCGACCAGATCACCTCCACCCGCAAGAGCTCGCTCTCCGACTGAGCTCCCGCGCTCGGTGCCCGTACTGAGACGAGCACCACGCAGGCCGTCGGCCCCCCGCCCTTGGAGCGGGGGCCGCGGCCTGGCACCATCGGTACTACCGACCGTGCACCGCGCTGCGGTCACACACTGCTTCCTTCCGGCCACTCGGCCGTAATTCGCCCAGGGCGGAAGAGGGAAGACCGCCGAACAGGGCGGATCGGGGGTCCTGACGGAGTACCGTCGGAAACCAAGCACCAGGCTCCTGTCCCCACGGAGCCTTTGGCGAAGGGGATTCACCTCGTGGCACGCATCGGTGACGGTGGCGACCTGCTCAAGTGCTCGTTCTGCGGAAAGAGCCAGAAGCAGGTGAAGAAGCTCATTGCCGGGCCCGGCGTGTACATCTGCGACGAGTGCATCGACCTGTGCAACGAGATCATCGAAGAGGAGCTCGCCGAGACCTCGGAGGTGAGGTTCGAGGAGCTGCCCAAGCCCCGCGAGATCTACGAGTTCCTCGACGGGTACGTGGTGGGCCAGGAAGCGGCGAAGAAGTCGCTCTCGGTGGCGGTCTACAACCACTACAAGCGGGTCCAGGCCGGTGAGAGCAGCGGCAGCAAGCACGGCCGCGACGAGGGCATCGAGCTGGCCAAGTCCAACATCCTGCTGCTCGGCCCGACCGGCTCCGGCAAGACCCTGCTGGCGCAGACCCTGGCCCGGATGCTGAACGTGCCGTTCGCCATCGCGGACGCCACGGCGCTGACCGAGGCCGGGTACGTCGGCGAGGACGTCGAGAACATCCTGCTGAAGCTCATCCAGGCGGCGGACTACGACGTCAAGAAGGCCGAGACCGGGATCATCTACATCGATGAGATCGACAAGGTCGCCCGCAAGAGCGAGAACCCGTCGATCACCCGCGACGTCTCCGGCGAGGGCGTGCAGCAGGCCCTGCTGAAGATCCTCGAGGGCACCACCGCCTCGGTCCCGCCGCAGGGCGGCCGCAAGCACCCGCACCAGGAGTTCATCCAGATCGACACGACGAACGTGCTGTTCATCGTGGGCGGCGCCTTCTCCGGTCTGGAGCGGATCATCGAGTCCCGGGCCGGCAAGAAGGGCATCGGCTTCGGGGCGACCATCCGCTCCAAGCACGAGATCGAGTCCAGCGACCAGTTCCGGGCGGTCATGCCGGAGGACCTGGTGAAGTTCGGGATGATCCCGGAGTTCATCGGCCGCCTCCCGGTCATCACCAGCGTCCACAACCTGGACCGCGACGCGCTGCTGCAGATCCTCACCGAGCCCAAGAACGCCCTGGTCAAGCAGTACCGCAAGCTCTTCGAGCTGGACGGCGTGGAGCTGGAGTTCACCGACACCGCGCTGGACGCCATCGCCGACCAGGCGATCAAGCGCACCACCGGGGCGCGCGGGCTGCGCGCCATCATGGAGGAGGTGCTGATGTCCGTGATGTACGAGGTGCCCTCGCGCAAGGACGTCGCCCGCGTGGTGGTGACCGAGGACGTCGTCCTGAAGCACGTCAACCCCACGCTGGTGCCGCGCGACCTGCGGACCCAGCGCGAGCGCCGCGAGAAGTCGGCGTAGTAGCACTCACGCACAGGTAGTAGCACACACGCACAGAGGGGCCCCGGTACCAGGTACCGGGGCCCCTCTTGTGCGTGTGCGTGCGGGTGCTACTTCTTGATCTCCATGACCCCGCGCAGGGCCCGGGTCCGCGCGGCCAGGGCCACCAGGTCGGGGGTGCTGTCGGTGGTGTGGGCGGTGTCCATGACCCCGGCGAAGGTGCTGTTGTCGGCCCAGACGCAGGTCGGGAAGTAGATCCCGTCCTCCTTGACCAGCCCGCACTGCATCGAGCCGCCGAGCGGACCCGCGTCCTCGTCGGTCTTCAGGGTGACCGAGTTGCCGGCGTCGGCGCCGGCGATGCCGCTCCAGAACTGGCCGAGCTGCAGGCTGGCCAGGGGCAGCTTGCCGTAGCCGCCGAGCACCAGGAAGTCCGGCAGCTTGGCGGTCGGCGAGGTCACATAGCTGGTGACGACCGGAGTGGCCCCGTCCTTCTGCAGGCTGTCGGCGGACGACTGCATCGCCTTGGTGATCGAGTTGTCGTCCTGGCGGGACAGCCCCTGGAAGCTGGCCGGGGCGACCAGCTTGTAGGTGCCCAGGTTCTTGGTGGCCACCGACAGGGCGTAGGCGACGACCCCGCCGACGGCGAGGATCACCACCAGGCCGATGCTCAGGGCTATCTTCAGGCCCTTGCGGCTCTTCTGCGGCGGCGGCTGCTGCCAGTAGTCCGGCTGCGGCGGCAGCGGGGGCTGCTGGGAGTAGTCCGGCTGCTGCTGCGAGTAGTCCGGCTGCGGCGGCGGCTGATAGGGGGCTGCTGCCCGTACGGCGGCTGCTGCCCGTACGGCGGGGGCTGCTGCCCGTACTGCGGAGGCTGGCCATAGGGCGGCTGCTGCCCGTACTGCGGCTCGGGCTGTTGTCCGTAGGGAGCGGCTTCGCCGGAGTTGGGCTCGGGCGGCGGCGGGTACATCGACATAGTCGAACATCAGATCAGCAGGACGTACGACTGTCCATCGCGTTCTCCTAAGATGCCCCTTTCCGTTCCCTATGTGTGTCCTCAGCCCTTGGTCACCGGGGCGCTGTTGATCACCACATTGTCCTTGGGCGCCCCGTCGCCGCCGGGCGTGCTGGTGCCGTCCTTGGCGATCTGCCGCAGGATGTCGAGCCCGGCGGTGATGGTCCCGAACGGCGTGTACGCGGGCGAGAGCTGGCTGTCCTGGTAGACCAGGAAGAACTGCGATCCATTGGTGTTCGGACCGGAGTTCGCCATCGCGAGCGTCCCGGCCGGGTAGGTCCCGCCCTGGATCGCCGGGTCCTTCAGGTTCTCGTCGGGGAAGCTGTAGCCGGGCCCGCCGCTGCCCGAGCCGGTCGGGTCGCCGCACTGCAGCACATAGATGCCGCTGGTGGTGAGCCGGTGGCACTTGACGTGGTTGAAGTAGTCCTGCTGGGCCAGGAAGACGAAGCTGTTGACGGTGGTGGGCGCGGCCTTGGCGTTCAGCTTGAGGCCGATGTCCCCGCAGGAGGTCTTCAGCGTCACCGAGTAGGTCGCCGCGGTGTCGATGGTCATGGCCGGCGCGGCCTTCCACTGCTTGCCGTTGGGGCTGCCCGCCACCGCGCCGCCGCAGAAGCCGCTGCCGGAGGCGGACCCCGAGGCCGAAGGGGTACCGGAGGAGGAATTGGAACCGGTCACCGCCCAGGTGATGCCGCCCGCGATCACGGCCGCCGCCGCCACCGCGCCGACCAGCACCAGCGTCCGCCGCCGCTTGGCCCTGGCCCGCTCCGCGGTCCGCAGGTCCTCGATCCGCGCGCGCCTGGCCGTGTTCGGGTCCTCGCCGCTGCCGCTGCTCACCTGGTGCCTCCACCGTGGTCCACGGCCCGCCCGGACGGAAAGCCGTTCGTGACCATGCTCGCGGCCTCGTAAACTGTGCGTCGTGACCGACACGAACCAGCGCCCCGAACAGACCGGGGACCACGGCGCCCATGAGACCTTGCCGACGCAGTACTCCCCGGCGGAGGTAGAGGGCCCGCTGTACGAGCGCTGGGTCGAGCGCGGCTACTTCGAGGCCGACAGCAAGAGCGACAAGCCGCCGTACACCATCGTCATCCCCCCGCCCAATGTCACCGGCGCCCTGCACCTGGGCCACGCCTTCCAGCACACGCTGATGGACGCGCTGACCCGCCGCAAGCGGATGCAGGGCTTCGAGGCGCTGTGGCTGCCGGGCATGGACCACGCCGGTATCGCCACCCAGAACCGGGTCGAGCAGCAGCTCGCCGAGCAGGGCCTGTCCCGGCACGACATCGGCCGCGAGGCCTTCGTCGAGAAGGTCTGGGAGTGGAAGGAGCAGTACGGCGGCCGGATCCTCGGCCAGATGCGCCGCCTCGGCGACGGCGTCGACTGGTCCCGTGAGCGCTTCACCATGGACGCGGGCCTGTCCCAGGCCGTCCAGACCATCTTCAAGAAGCTCTTCGACGACGGCCTGATCTACCGCGCCGAACGCATCATCAACTGGTGCCCGCGCTGCCTCACCGCGCTCTCCGACATCGAGGTCGAGCACGAGGAGCTGCCCGGCGAGCTGGTCTCGATCCGCTACGGCGACGGCGACGATTCGATCGTGGTCGCCACCACCCGGGTGGAGACCCTGCTCGGCGACACCGCCGTCGCGGTCCACCCGGACGACGCCCGCTACGCCCACCTGGTCGGCCGCACCATCGCGCTGCCGCTGACGGACCGTCGGATCCCGGTGGTCGCGGACGAGCACGTCGACCCGGAGTTCGGCACCGGCGCGGTCAAGGTCACCCCGGCCCACGACCCCAATGACTTCGCCATCGGCCAGCGCCACAACCTGCCCAACATCAGCGTCATGGACGAGCACGGCGTGATCACCGTGCACGGCCCGTTCCTCGGCCAGGACCGCTTCGAGGCCCGTTCCGCGGTCCTCGGCGCCCTGCGCGAGCAGGGGCGCGTCGTCGCCGAGAAGCGCCCCTATCTGCACGCCGTCGGCCACTGCTCGCGCTGCCACACCGTGGTCGAGCCGCGGCTGTCGCTGCAGTGGTGGGTCGGGGTCGCCCCGCTGGCGGCCCTGGCCGGCGACGCGGTCAGGGACGGCCGGGTGAAGATCCACCCGCAGGAGCTGGAGGGCCGCTACTTCAGCTGGGTCGACAACATGCACGACTGGTGCATCTCGCGCCAGCTGTGGTGGGGCCACCGGATCCCGGTCTGGTACGGCCCGGACGGCGAGGTGGTCTGCGTCGGACCGGACGAGCAGGCGCCCACCGGCGAGGGCTGGCACCAGGACCCGGACGTCCTGGACACCTGGTTCTCCAGCGCGCTCTGGCCCTTCTCCACCCTGGGCTGGCCCGAGCAGACCCCGGACCTGGAGAAGTTCTACCCGACCGACGTCCTGCTGACCGGCCACGACATCATCTTCTTCTGGGTCGCCCGGATGATGATGTTCGGCCTCTACGCGATGGACGGCCAGGCGCCGTTCCACACCATCGCGCTGACCGGCCTGGTCCGCGACCACCTCGGCAAGAAGATGTCCAAGTCCTCGGGCACCGCCGTGGACCCGCTGGACTGGATGGACGCGTTCGGTGCGGACGCGGTCCGGTTCACCCTGGCCAGCGGCGCCAACCCGGGCGCGGACGTGCCGATCGGCGAGGACTGGGTCAAGGCCTCGCGCAACTTCTGCAACAAGGTCTGGAACGCCACCCGCTTCGCGCTGATGAACGGCGCGACCCTGGAGGGCCCGCTCCCGCCCGCCGAGCAGCTGACCGCCGCCGACCGCTGGATCCTGTCCCGGCTGCACGCGGTCGTCGCCGAGACCGACGCCCTCTACGACGACTACCAGTTCGCCAAGCTCAGCGACGGCCTCTACCACTTCGCCTGGGACGAGGTCTTCGACTGGTACCTGGAGCTGTCCAAGACCACGCTGATGGCCGGCGGCCCGCAGGCCGACGCCAGCCGCCGGGTGCTCGGCGAGGTCCTGGAGGTCACCCTGCGGCTGCTGCACCCGGTGATCCCCTTCGTCACCGACGCCCTGTGGACGGCGCTGACGGGCCGTGAGTCCGTGGTCGTCGCCGCCTGGCCGACGGTGGACGCCGGCCGCGCCGACGCCGCCGCGGAGGCGGAGATCGCCCAGCTCCAGCAGGTGATCACCGAGGTCCGCCGGTTCCGTGCGGACCAGGGCCTCAAGGACGGCCAGAAGGTCCCGGCGCTGCTGGACCTGTCCGGCACCACGCTGGCGGCGCACGAGGACGCCCTGCGCGCCCTCGCCAAGCTGCAGGCCGCCGGGGCGGACTTCAGCGCGACGGCCACCCTCGCGGTGGCCGGGGCGACGGTGGCCCTGGACCTGTCCGGCACCATCGACGTCGCCGCGGAGCGCAAGCGGCTGGCGAAGGACCTGGCGTCGGCGGAGAAGGAGCTGGTCCAGGCCCGGGCCAAGCTCGGCAACGAGGCCTTCCTGGCCAAGGCGGCCCCGGCCGCGGTGGAGAAGATCCACGCCCGCCAGGCCAAGGCCGAGGGCGACATCACCCGCCTCACCGCCCAGCTCGCGGCCCTGCCCGAAAGCTGAAGCAATCAGAGCACCAGTGGCTGAGCCCCGTCCGGATCCCCAGGTCCTGGCGGGGCTCAGCTGCTTCGGGCCACCGGCCCGTTCCCCAGGGGTTCGGCGTTGCGCCGGGTCTTGGCCCAGCCGTTGCGCCCGCGCACGATCCGCCAGATGCCGGTGAGCGAGGCCGGGAACAGGTGGTAGAGGTAGAGCCACATGCCGATCCCCCAGACCAGCCCGGCCAGCCACGGCGCCTCCGGGTGCTGCGCGCTGCGGTAGGCGAAGCCCCAGAGCACCAGCGGCGTCACCGCCAGCACGAAGGCGAGCAGGAACGGCCAGTGCAGCGAGTTGGCCCAGGGCCGGATCTCCGGCGGAATCCACAGCCAGGTCAGCACCACGCCCAGCAGGGTCAGCACGGTGAGCAGGGTGAGCGCGATCACCGACACCGGCTGCAGGAAGGTGTACACCACCTCCAGCTTGCCGCGCAGGGTGTAGACGGGGGAGCGCAGCACCCGCCGGGTGTAGCGCAGGCACTGCAGGTTGCCCTGGGCCCAGCGGGCCCGCTGGGTGAGGAAGCGCCGGGTCGAGGACAGCCCCTCCTGGTCGACATGGGTGTCGTGGACGTAGACCAGCTGCTGCCCGGAGAGCCGCAGTTCCAGGCCCGACTCGTAGTCCTCCAGCAGTGCCTGCTCCGGCCAGGGGCCGCCGCCCGGCGGGGTGATCGCGTCCACCGCGGAGAGCCGGGCGAACTGTCCGTTGCCGCCCATGCCCACGCTGCCGAGGTGGCGCCGCAGCATCTGCATGGCCGCGTTGCTGGTGCTGAACTCGATGTCCTGCATCCGGACCAGCGCCCGCCCCCGCGCGTTCGCCAGCCGGCCCCGGCCGGGCAGCGGGGTCGGCTCGCCGACGTTGCGGATCCGTACCCCGATCTGCACCCCGCCGGTCTCCGGCCGGCCGAACACCTCGGGTCCCGAGACCGCGGCGAGCGCGTTGGGCGCCAGCCGTCCGTCCGCGTCGACCACGCAGAGGACGACCTTGGACCGGTCGGTGTCCGGCGGCAGCCAGGCGCCGATGGCGCGGTAGGCGGCGTTCAGCGCCGCGCCCTTGCCGGTGCGGGCCTCCGGCAGGGCCCGCCGGACCAGGTGCAGCCGGGGGTCCTCGGCCATCAGGGCGAGCACGATGGCCCGGGTGCGGTCCTCGCTGGCGTCGTCGACCACCCAGACCCGGGACGCCGGGAAGCTGGCGCGCAGCCCCGCGACGGTTCGCCCGACCACCGCCTCCTCGTCCCGGCAGGGGACCATGAAGTGCCAGCTGAAGGCTGCGGGATCGCCGGGGGCGAAGGGCTGGCGGACCCGGTACCAGTGGTGGGCCCCGGCCCAGTAGACGAGGAAGCGCAGCAGCAGGAACGCGGAGTAGGCCAGCAGCAGATAGGTGAGCAGTTGCACCAGGTCGCGGGTCATATCACCAGAATTGTCGGTCGCCGGTCAGCCCGCGAGCCCGGCTGTGCCGGTGCCGGGCCCGGCTCCGTAGACTGGCGGGGTGAGCGACGTATCCAGCAGTACCCCGCAGCCCGGTCTCTCCGCCGTCGAGCAGCTCCGTGACGTGGAGGTGGAGCTCGGCGCGCGCTGGCCGGAGACGAAGATCGAGCCCTCGCTGGACCGGATCGCCGCGCTGATGGACATCCTGGGCGAGCCCCAGCGGTCCTATCCGTCGATCCACATCACCGGAACCAATGGCAAGACCAGTACCGCCCGGATGATCGAGCAGCTGATGCGCCACTTCGAGCTGCGCACCGGCCGCTACACCAGCCCGCACGTGGAGTCGGTCACCGAGCGGATCAGCCTGGACGGCGACCCGATCAGCCCTGAGCTCTTCGTCGAGACCTACCGCGACATCGAGCCCTACATCGCGATGGTCGACGCCACCCAGCCGGTCCCGCTCTCCTTCTTCGAGATCATGACCGCGATGGCCTACGCCGCCTTCGCGGACGCCCCGGTGGACGTGGCCGTGGTCGAGGTCGGCCTGGGCGGCTCCTGGGACGCGACCAATGTGATCGACGCCGTGGTCTCGGTGATCGCGCCGATCGCGCTGGACCACGTCGACAAGCTCGGCGACACGCCCGGCAAGATCGCCGTCGAGAAGTCCGGGATCATCAAGAAGGGCGGCCTCGCGGTGGTCGCGCACCAGCCCGCGGACGCCGCCGAGGTGATCCTGCGCCGCGCGGTGGAGCGGGACGCCACCGTGGCCCGGGAGGGCCTGGAGTTCGGCGTGGTGCACCGGGACATGGCCATCGGCGGCCAGCAGCTGACCCTGCGCGGGATCTCCGGCCATGAGTACACCGACATCTTCGTCCCGCTGCACGGGGCGCACCAGGCGCAGAACGCGGCGCTGGCGCTGGCCGCGGTGGAGGGCTTCTTCGGGGTCGGCGGCGCCCGCGAGGAGCCGCTGGACATCGGCAAGGTCCGCGCCGCCTTCTCCGGGGTCAGCTCCCCGGGCCGGCTGGAGGTCATCCGGCGCAGCCCCACCATCGTCCTGGACGCCGCCCACAACCCGGCCGGCGCCCGGGCCACCGCCGAGGCCATCGGCGAGTCCTTCGGCTTCACCCGGCTGGTCGGGGTGATCGGCACCAGCGGCGACAAGGACTCCTACGGGCTGCTCGAGGCGCTGGAGCCGGTCCTGGCCGAGGTCGTGATCTCCAAGAACTCCACCCAGCGGGCCACCGACATCGACAAGCTGGCCGAGGCCGCGGTGGAGGTCTTCGGGTCCGACCGGGTCCTGGTCGAGCCGCGTCTGGACGACGCCATCGACGCGGCCGTCGCACTGGCCGAGGAGGTCGGCGAACTCGGCGGCTCCGGCGTCCTGATCACCGGCTCCATCATCACCGTGGGCGAGGCCCGCATCCTGCTCAGCCCTCGCTAAGACTTCCACTGACCTGCCCGGAAAGGCACCTGACCGTGCGTACGCTCTGCTCGTCCACGCTGATCGCCGAGGCGATGGTGGTGGGTTTCGCCGCCCTCGTCGCGATGCACCTCTCCGACATCTCCTCGACCACGCTGTGGACGGTCTGCGGCGCCGCGATGGCGGTCTGCGTGCTGCTCTGCGGGGTGATCACCCGTCCGGGCATGGTCGGGGTGGGCTGGGTGCTCCAGCTGGCCCTGATCGCCTCCGGCGCGGTGGTCGGCATGATGTACGGCCTCGGAATCATCTTCGCCGTGCTCTGGTGGGCCTCGGTCCACTACGGCCGGAAAATCGACACCATCAAGGCTGCGCGTATGAACACGGCCTGACGTTCGAACGAGTCACTCCCTCGGGTAGGCTCAGCCCCAACCTTGACAACGCTGCCGCGATCGCCTCCGCAGCGTTCCAGCACTCGCAGTGTTCGACCACCACGGAGCCGCTCCATGTCCCAGCGCACCCTTGTCCTCCTGAAGCCCGACGCCACCCGCCGCGGCCTCATCGGTGAGATCATCAGCCGGATCGAGCGCAAGGCGAACTGGAGCATCGCGGCGATGGAGCTGCGCACCCTGGACACCGACACGCTGGCGCGGCACTACGCCGAGCACCTCGGCAAGCCGTTCTACGAGCCGCTGGTGGAATTCATGTCCTCGGGCCCGGTGGTGGCGCTGATCGTGCAGGGCGAAAGCGTGATCGAGGGGATCCGCGCGCTGGCCGGGAAGACCAACCCGCTGGAGGCAGGGCCCGGCACCATCCGCGGCGACTTCGCGACCATCACCCGTGAGAACCTGGTGCACGCGTCCGACTCGGAGGCGTCCGCCGAGCGCGAGATCGCGATCTTCTTTCCCAAAAGCTGAGATTTCGTCAAGAACGTGTGCAGATATTCGCTCGTTTGACCATGTGTCGAACGGGCAACCGGTTTACTGGAACGTAGTATTCCGTGGAACCACACCGCCGACACCGGCGTCCCAATAACGGGAAATGTGATCGTCTGCCATGACAATGGCAGCAGGGTCAGTGCCAGCCCCCATGGTCACCCTCAGTGCCCGCATGGCTACCATGGTGTTCTGTGTCCGCCCGCCTCCGCGCCCACCCTCGACCTCGGGAAGGCCCCGTATACCCATGGCGAACAACTTGTCGTTCATCGGTCGTGACATGGCTGTCGACCTCGGCACCGCCAACACGCTCGTGTACGTCAGGGGCCGCGGGATCGTCCTCAACGAACCGTCGGTCGTCGCGGTGAACACCAACACCGGCGGGATCCTGGCGGTCGGCTCCGAGGCGAAGAAGATGATCGGGCGGACGCCCGGCAACATCGTCGCCATCCGGCCGCTCAAGGACGGCGTCATCGCCGACTTCGAGATCACCGAGCGGATGCTCCGCTACTTCATCCTGAAGATCCACCGCCGCCGCTACATGGCCCGCCCCCGGGTCGTGGTCTGCGTGCCCAGCGGCATCACCGGGGTCGAGCGACGCGCCGTCATCGAGGCGTCCCGGCAGGCCGGCGCGCGCCAGGTGCACATCATCGAGGAGCCGATGGCCGCCGCCATCGGCGCCGGGCTCCCGGTGCACGAGGCCACCGGCAACATGGTGGTGGACATCGGCGGCGGCACCACCGAGGTCGCCGTGATCTCGCTCGGCGGCATCGTCACCGCGCAGTCCATCCGGGTCGCCGGGGACGAGCTGGACAACGCGATCATCCAGCACATCAAGAAGGAGTACTCGCTGCTGCTCGGCGAGCGCAGCGCGGAGAACATCAAGATGACCATCGGCTCCGCCTACCCGGTCGACGGGGACAAGGAGGAGCACAGCGAGCTCCGCGGAAGGGACCTGGTCAGCGGCCTGCCGAAGACCATCGTGATCTCCGCCGCCGAGGTCCGCAAGGCCATCGAGGAGCCGGTCAACCAGATCATCGACGCGGTGAAGACGACCCTGGACCAGTGCCCGCCGGAACTCGCCGGTGACATCATGGACCGCGGCATCGTTCTCACCGGGGGCGGCGCACTGCTTGCGCGGCCTGGACGAACGGCTGCGCCGTGAGACCGGTATGCCGGTCCACATCGCGGAGAACCCGCTCGACTCGGTGGCCCTCGGCTCCGGCAAGTGCGTCGAGGAGTTCGAGGCGCTGCAGCAGGTACTGGACTCCCAACCCCGTCGCTGACCCGTCGCTGACCCGGCGTCATGGATATGAAGGGCTCTGCCGAGGACCGTGAGGGACACACGAGAGAGCCGGCTGCTGCTGGTCCTGCTGGTCGCGATCGCTTTCGCACTGATCACCGTGGACATCCGCGGTGGCGACGACTCCCCGTTGAACGGGCCGAGAAACGTCGCCGCCTCGGTCTTCGGTCCGGTCGAGAGCGGCGTCTCCGGCATGGTCAACCCGGTCGCCGACGCCATGCGCTCGCTCCGCGAGTCCGGCACCAGCGGTGACCGGATCCGCACCCTGCAGCAGCAGAACTCGCTGCTCAAGCAGCAGTTGTCCAGCTCCGACCTGGCCCACGGCCGGGAGGCGCAGCTGGACCGGATGCTCGGCGCGGCCGGAGCGGGCCAGTACACCGTCAAGGCCGCCCAGGTGGTCGCCATCGGCGCGGCCCAGGGCTTCTCCTGGACCGTGACCATCGACATCGGCAGCAACGACGGCATCCAGCGCGACATGACCGTCATCGACGGCGACGGCCTGGTGGGCCGGATCACCACGGTCGGCCCCGGCACCTCCACCGTGCTGCTCGCCAGCGACCCCGGCTTCTCGGTCGGCACCCGGCTGGAGGGCAACGGCGAGGTCGGCTTCGCGACCGGGCAGGGCACCGGGCCGATGCGGGTGGAGCTCCTCAACGGCCAGGCCCAGGTGAAGGCGGGGGACCGGATGGTCACCTTCGGCTCGCAGAACGACCGCCCGTTCGTCCCCGGCGTCCCGGTGGGCACGGTCACCAAGGTCGAGGACACCCCGGGCCAGCTGACCCGGACCGTGCTGGTCCGCCCCTTCGTCACCTTCACCCGGCTGGACCTGGTCGGCGTGGTGGTCGAACCCCCGGCCACCGACCCCAGGTACGCGCTGCTGCCGCCGAAGCCCACGCCCGCGCCGACCGCCAAGCCGCCGGCCAAGCCCGCCGCCAAACCCAAGCCCACGCCGACTCATGGAAAGGGCCAGTGACATGTGGCTGCACCGCATCCTGCTCTCGGCCGTCCTCGTCGTCGTCGCCCTGGTCATCCAGGTCAGCGTCCTCGCCCGGCTCGGACTGCCCGGCGCCGTCCCCGACCTGATGCTGCTCGTGGTGATAGGGCTGGCCCTGGTCTACGGGCCGGTCGGCGGCTGCCTGGTCGGCTTCGCGGCCGGGCTGCTGGCCGACCTGGCCCCGCCGTCCGACCACGCCGTGGGCCGCTACGCGCTGGTGCTCTGCGTGCTCGGCTACGGCGCCGGACTGCTGCGTCCGAACAGCGGCCAGATCCGCTCGGTGCTGACCCCGCTGCTGGTGGTGGCCGGTGCGGCCTTCGCCGCGACCCTGCTGTACGCCGGGGTGGGCGCGATGGTCGGCGACACCGCGGCCCGCCACGTCGGCATCGTCAGCCTGCTGCTGACCGCCGTGATCTACGACGTGCTGCTGGCCCCGTTCGTGGTGCCGGCCGTGATGGCGCTGGCCAGACGCTCCACGGTGCAGCCGGTCAGCAGCGGCGGCGGGGCCGGCGGCGCGACCCGCAAACCGGCCCGCACCCGCAACGGACTGAACCGCAGGGGCTCGATCTTCGGCGAGGGCGGCAGCCGCAGCGGGGGAGTGGCCGGACTCGGCACGGTCCCCGGCTTCGGCCCCCGGACCAAGGCCGGCAGCAGCGCCAAGAACTGACACCGGGAAGCGAATCCTCTCCATGACCAACATCCCGCCGACCGGCCGCACCCGCCGGGTCACCGGACGCCTGCTGATCCTCCAGGTCCTCGTGCTGTCGCTGCTGGCGACCCTGGGCGGCCGGCTCTGGTACCTGCAGATCCGCGAGGGCCAGCACTACGTCGACCAGGCCTCCTCCAACCACATCCGGACGGTGCTGGTGCCGGCCGTGCGCGGGCAGATCCTGGACGCCAACGGCACCGCGATCGCCGACAACGCCACCAAGCTGGTGGTCTCGGTCAGCCGCACCTCGCTGCTGCAGCAGAAGGACGGCGGCAAGGCGGTGCTGGACCGGCTGGCCCAGGTGCTCGGGCTGCCCGCGGAGGAGGTGCACGACAAGGTCCGGCTGTGCGACGCGAAGACCCCGCAGCCCTGCTGGAACGGCTCGCCCTACCAGCCGATCCCGGTGACCGACAAGGCCACCACCCAGCAGGCGATGCAGATCATGGAGCGCAGCGAGGACTTCCCCGGGGTCGCCGCCGACCCCACCGCGGTCCGTGAGTACCCGGCCCCGAACGGCGCCAACGCCGCCCAGGTGCTGGGCTACCTCTCCCCGGTGACCCAGGACGAGATCGACGCCGCCACCGGCCCGGACGGCAAGTCCCGCTTCGCCCCGGCCGACCAGATCGGCCGTTCCGGGCTGGAATCCGTGTACGACACCGCGCTGCGCGGCAAGCCGGGCACCACCGACCTGGAGGTCGACAACCTCGGCCGGGTGATGGGCACCGCCGGCGGCAGCGCCGCGGTCCCCGGCGACGACGTGGTGACCAGCATCGACTCCAGGATCCAGGGCATCGCCGAGAAGCAGCTGCAGCAGGCGCTGCTGACCCTGCGGAAGACCTACGACCCGGTCACCCACGAGAACTTCAAGGCCGACTCCGGCGCCGTGGTGGTGATGGACGTGCACACCGGCCGGGTGGTGGCCATGGCCAGCGCCCCGACCTTCGACCCCAACGTCTGGACCGGCGGCATCTCCACCAAGGACTACGCGGCGCTGACCAGCAAGTCCTCCGACTTCCCGCTGATCAACCGGGCCATACAGGGTCAGAGCGCCCCGGGTTCGACCTTCAAGGTGGTCACCACCTCGGGGGCGATCAACGCGGGCTACACCTACAGCGACACCTTCCCCTGCACCTCGGCGATGACCATCGGCGGCCGGGTGTTCAAGAACTTCGAGGGGGAGAACTTCGGCGCGATCAACCTGTCGAAGGCGCTGGAGGTGTCCTGCGACACGGTCTTCTACAACATCGCCTACGCGCAGTGGCTCAAGGACGGCGGGACCAAGCCGAAGAAGCCCAACGACTTCCTCTACAAGGCCGCGCACCAGTTCGGCCTCGGCCAGAAGACCGGCATCGACCTGCCCAGCGAGGTCCCCGGACGGGTCCCCGACCGGGCCTGGCACCAGGCGTACTACAACGCCATGAAGGACACCTGGTGCAAGCAGGCGAAGAGCGGCAAGGACGACTACGCCACCGAGGTCGCCAAGGAGGACTGCGCCGACTTCGCCACCCTGCGCGCCGGTGACGAGGTCAACTACGCGATCGGCCAGGGCGACACCCTGGTCACCCCGATCCAGATGGCCCGGATCTACTCCGCCCTCGCCAACGGCGGCACGCTCTACCAGCCGCAGGTGGCCAAGGCCGTGGTCTCCCCGTCCGGACAGGTCGTCAAGAACCTTCCGCCGGTGGTCCAGGGCAAGCTCCCGGACAGCCAGAAGACGCTGCAGTACATCGACCAGGCCACCGCCAACGTGGTCACCCAGGGTACGGCCGCCTGGAAGTTCCAGGGCTGGCCGCAGGACAAGATCGCACTGCACGCCAAGACCGGCACCGCCGAGGTCGTCGGCAAGCAGACCACGTCCTGGTTCGACACCTACACCAAGGACTACGCGATCGTGATGACGATCTCCCAGGGCGGCACCGGCTCCGGTGGCGCGGGACCGGCCGTCCGCAGCATCTACAACGCCCTCTACGGGATCCAGGCCAACAACACCATCAACCCCAAGAAGGCCCTGCTGCCCCGGGCACAGACCACCCTGCCGGCCTTCAACGCCAACGGCAGCGTCGCCGAGCAGGCCGCCTACACCGGCCCGGTGGTCAGCTCGCCGTCGCCGCTGCAGGCCCCGGTCGGCCCGTTCACCGCGTACGCGCTCGCCCCCGAGCAGCGGAGGCCGCTCGCATGACCGGCTACACCGGGCCGGCACCGGCTACCGCACCCCCCGCTACGCCCCGCAGCGCGGCGCCGTCGGCCGGCTGCTCTCCCGCGAGTCCCCGCTGCGCCGGATGGACTGGCTGCTGGTGCTGGCCGCGCTGGCGCTGTCCGGGATGGGCTCGCTGCTGGTCTGGTCGGCGACCCGGAGCCGCAGCGAGATCAACCACGGCGACCCGCAGTACTTCCTGGTCCGCCACCTGGTGAACCTGGCGATCGGGGCCGGGCTGTGCGCCGCGGTGGTGCTGATCGGACACCACCGGCTGCGCACCGCCGCGCCGTTCGTCTACGTCCTGGCCATCCTCGGGGTGCTGGCCGTGCTCAGCCCGCTGGGCTCCACGGTCAACGGCGCGCACTCCTGGATCGTGCTCGGCGGCGGCTTCTCGGTGCAGCCCTCCGAGTTCTGCAAGATCGCGATCACCCTCGGCATGGCGACGCTGCTCGCGGCCCGGGTGGACGCGGGGGAGCAGGAGATCCCGGACGGGCGCTCGATCGCCCAGTCGCTGGGCCTGGCCGCGGTGCCGATCGGGATCATCCTGCTGATGCCGGACCTCGGCTCCACCATGGTGATGGTGGTGATCATCCTGGGCATCCTGCTGGCCTCCGGGGCGCCCAAGCGCTGGCTCTTCGGCCTGATCGCCGTCGGCACCCTGGGCGCCTTCGCGGTGGTCCAGCTGCATCTGCTGAAGCAGTACCAGATCGCCCGCTTCGCGGCCTTCGCCGACCCGGCCCTGGACCCGTCCGGGGTCGGCTACAACACCGCCCAGGCCAGGATCGCCATCGGCTCCGGCGGGCTGCTCGGCAAGGGCCTGTTCCACGGCACGCAGACCACCGGGCAGTTCGTGCCGGAGCAGCAGACCGACTTCGTGTTCACGGTGGCCGGCGAGGAGCTGGGCTTCCTCGGCGCCGCGCTGATCATCCTGCTGCTCGGCATCATCCTCTGGCGGGCCTGCCGGATCGCCCGCCAGGCCTCCGACCTCTACGGCACCATCGTCGCGGCCGGCGTCATCGCCTGGTTCGGCTTCCAGGCCTTCGAGAACATCGGGATGACCCTGGGCATCATGCCGGTGGCCGGCATCCCGCTTCCCTTCGTCAGCTACGGCGGCTCCTCCATGTTCGCGATCTGGATCGGGATCGGGCTGCTGCAGTCGGTGAAGATGCAGCGCTCGCTCGGCGCCTGAGGCCCTGAGCCGCTCGGCCGTCGGCCGGACCGGCCCGATCGCGTTACCCTGAGTGGTCCACCCCTGCGTCCACACTGAAAGTCCTCCTCTATGTCTGTCGAGTCGGTCTTCCCGCGCCTGGAGGCCCTCCTCCCGCACGTCCAGAAGCCGATCCAGTACGTCGGTGGCGAGCTGAACTCCACCGTCAAGGACTGGGACGCCTGCGACGTCCGCTGGGCCCTGATGTACCCGGACGCCTACGAGGTGGGACTCCCCAACCAGGGCGTGATGATCCTGTACGAGGTGCTGAACGAGCGCGAGGGCGTCCTCGCCGAGCGCACCTACAGCGTCTGGCCGGACCTGGAAGCCCTGATGCGCGAGCACAACGTGCCGCAGTTCACCGTGGACGCGCACCGCCCGGTGAAGGCCTTCGACGTGTTCGGGCTGAGCTTCTCCACCGAGCTCGGGTACACCAACATGCTCACCGCGCTGGACCTGGCCGGGATCCCGCTGCTGGCCGCGGACCGGACCCTCGACGACCCGATCGTGCTGGCCGGCGGCCATGCCGCGTTCAACCCGGAGCCGGTCGCCGACTTCCTGGACGCGGCCGTGGTCGGCGACGGCGAACAGGCCGTGCTGGACATGACCGAGATCATCCGGGCCTGGAAGGCCGAGGGCCGCCCCGGCGCCGACGGCCGCAGCCCGCGTGACGAGCTGCTGTTCCGGCTGGCCAGGACCGGCGGCTTCTACGTCCCCAAGTTCTACGACGTCGAGTACCTGCCGGACGGCCGGATCGGCCGCGTGGTGCCGACCATCTCCGGCGTGCCGTGGCGGGTGTCCAAGCACACCGTGATGGACCTGGACGAGTGGCCCTACCCCAAGCAGCCGCTGGTCCCGCTGGCGGAGACGGTGCACGAGCGGATGTCCGTGGAGATCTTCCGCGGCTGCACCCGGGGCTGCCGGTTCTGCCAGGCCGGCATGATCACCCGCCCGGTCCGGGAGCGCAGCATCACCGGCATCGGCGAGATGGTGGAGCGCGGGCTCAAGGCCACCGGCTTCGAGGAGGTCGGCCTGCTGTCGCTGTCCTCGGCCGACCACACCGAGATCGCCGACATCGCCAAGGGCCTCGCCGACCGCTACGAGGAGGACAAGGTGGGCCTGTCCCTCCCGTCCACCCGGGTCGACGCCTTCAACATCGACCTGGCGAACGAGCTGACCCGCAACGGGCGCCGCTCCGGGCTCACCTTCGCCCCGAGGGCGGCAGCGAGCGGATCCGCAAGGTGATCAACAAGATGGTGTCCGAGGAGGACCTCATCCGCACCGTCGCCGCCGCCTACAGCAACGGCTGGCGCCAGGTGAAGCTGTACTTCATGGTCGGGCTCCCCACCGAGACCGACGAGGACGTGCTGCAGATCGCCACCATGGCGAAGAACGTGATCCAGAAGGGCCGCGAGGTCACCGGCCAGAACGACATCCGCTGCACCGTCTCCATCGGCGGCTTCGTGCCCAAGCCGCACACCCCGTTCCAGTGGGCCCCGCAGCTCGGCGTCGAGGAGACCGACGCCCGGCTGCTGAAGCTGCGCGACGCGATCCGCAACGACAAGAAGTACGGCCGCAACATCGGCTACCGCTACCACGACGGCAAGCCCGGCATCGTCGAGGGCCTGCTCTCCCGCGGCGACCGCCGGATCGGCAAGGTGATCCGCGCGGTCTACGAGGACGGCGGCCGCTTCGACGGCTGGCGCGAGCACTTCTCCTACGACCGCTGGATGCGCGCCGTGGAGAAGGGCCTGGCCGGCACCGGCGTCGACCTCGCCTGGTACACCACCCGCGAACGCCAGTACGAGGAGGTCCTGCCCTGGGACCACCTGGACTCGGGCCTGGACAAGGACTGGCTCTGGGAGGACTGGCAGGACTCGCTGGAGGAGGTCGAGGTGGACGACTGCCGCTGGACCCCCTGCTTCGACTGCGGCGTCTGCCCGCAGATGGACACCCAGATCCAGATCGGCCCGACCGGCGTGAAGCTGCTGCCGCTGGCCGTCAAGCAGCCGGCCGGAACCACGCACAGCCACTGAGCGCGACCGCTGAGGCCCGGCCCGAGTAGTTCTCGGGCCGGGCCTTTCGCTCGGGCCGGACCTCAGGACGGCACCGGCGCGTACCCCTCCGCCTGGGTGCGGAAGAGCTCCGCGTAGATCCCGTCCAAGGCCAGCAGCTCGCGGTGGGAGCCCTGTTCGGCCACCACCCCGTCCGCCAGCACCACGATCCGGTCCGCGCCGCGCACCGCGCCGAGCCGGTGCGAGATCAGCAGACTGCTGCGGCCGGCCCGCAGCCCCCGCAGGCTGTGGTGGATCTCGGCCTCGGCCGCCGGGTCGAGTCCGGAGGAGGGCTCGTCCAGGATCAGCAGCTCGGACCCGCTCCGCAGCAGCGCCCGGGCCAGGGCCAGCCGCTGCCACTGGCCGCCGGACAGCAGCACGCCGGCCTGTTGGGCCGGCCCCGGGCCGCCGTCCTCGGACGTGGCGCCCCGGGTGGGGAAGAAGATCCGGCTGAGTTGGGTGTCGTAGCCGTCGGGCAGCGCCTCGGCGACGGTGTGGAAGCCCGCTGCCTCGGCCGCCGCCCGGATCCGGGGCCGGTCGTGCAGCGCGCCGAGGTCGCCGAGGGCGATGTTCTCGGCCACGGTCAGGTCGTACTCCATGAAGTCCTGGAAGACGGCGCCGATCCGGCCGCGCAGCTCGTCCCCGTCCAGTTCCTGGATGTCCACCCCGTTCCAGCGGACCGTGCCCCGGGTCGGCCGGTAGAGCCGGCAGAGCAGCTTGACGACGGTGGACTTGCCGGCCCCGTTCAGCCCGACCAGGGCGACCGACTCGCCCGGGGCGATGGTCAGATCGAGGCCCTTGAGCACCCAGGGATGGCCCGGCGCGTACTGGAACCAGACGTCCCGCAGTTCCACTTCACCGGTCTGCGGGGGGACCGGCCTGCTGCTCGGGCGATCCGCGGGCGGGGCGGTCAGCCGGAAGTAGTGGCGCAGCAGCGCCGCGGTCTGGCCGAGGCCGGCCGTCTGCTGGGCGATCGAGGCGATGCCGCCCTGCACCACGGCCAGCGCGGCGGTGACCACACTGATCTCGCCGATGCTGCCGTGGCCCGCGCCGATCCGGAGCGCGGCGACCACCAGTGCGCTCCCCGCGATGGCGGCGCCTAGGCCGGCCAGCAGCCCGTCCACCCGCAGCGCGGCGCGGTCCATCCCTCGTTCGCCCTGCTGCGCCGCGCCCAGGTCGCGCAGCAGCCGGTCCCGGAAGAAGTGGCCGAGCCCGAACAGGCGGATCTCCTTGGCCGCCCGCAGGTCGGTCAGCAGCGCCATGAAGAAGAGCTGCCGCCGGACCAGCGGGCTGTTGGCCAGGTAGAGGTCGGTGCGCCGCCGGGCCAGCCGCAGCTGCCCGACCAGGGCCGGGACCGCCGAGCACAGCACGACCAGGGCGATGGTCGGCGAGAAGGCCAGCAGTACCCCGGCCATGCCCAACACCGTCAACGCGGACTGGCCGATCCCCAGCAGTGCGCTGACCAGCTCCTGCGGCCCGGTCTGGCTGGACTGGAGGGCGAGTTGCAGTCGGTCCCGGTAGCCGGGGTCCTCCACTTCGGCGAGGCCGTCCAGCCGGCTGACGGCGGTGAACAGCTCGGCCTGGGTGCGGATCGAGATCCGGCGCCCGCTCTCCCTGCTGGCGTAGCGGTCGACCTGCGCCGCGACCGCGCCGACCGCGCCCAGCACGGCCAGCGCCATGGCCGACACCGCCACCGGGGGGCCGCCGTGGTGGGTGAGCCGGTCCAGCAGGCCCTTGGTCAGCCAGGCGGCGACCACCGGGGTGACTCCGGAGAGGAGGGCGTTGGCCAGCAGCAGGACGGCGGAGAGCGGCGCGGCGCCGACGTAGATGGACAGGGTGCGCAGCAGCAGCTGGACACCGGTGACCCGGCCGCCTTCCGGTCCGGCCTCCAGTTCTCTGGACGGTGTGGCCCTGGACGGGGTGCGCATGGGTCAGCGGACCGGCAGCGGCAGGGCGTCGAGTTCGCTCCCGGTGGCCAGCACCGAGCCGTCCGTGTCGAGCAGGAGGTAGGCGGGCGTGGAGGGGACCCGCAGCACGCGCATCAGCGCGGCGGCCTGGTCCCCGGTGACCAGGTTTCCGGCCCGGCCGAGGATCTCGGCGAGGCCCTTGCGGTCAGGACCGGTGTCCACCAGCAGACTGAGCCGGTCGATCCCGGCGTCCGACCACTGGGCCGCCCGGTCGAGCAGCTCGGGGGCGTGCCGCGCGCAGTCGGGGCAGCTGGTGGCGAAGGCGGAGACCAGGACGGGGGCCTGGAGCGTGTCGCGGTCCACGGTGGCGCCGTTCGTCGCGACGACGCTGAACGGCGCCGGGCGCTCGCCCACGACCAGCCCCTGGGCGGTGCGGGGGGCGGCGCCACGCCGCCCGGCGCGGAGCCAGCGGCGTCGCGCAGCCTGCGGATGACGGCGGCGCTGACGGCCAGGTTGAGCAGACAGAGCAGGGCGAGCAGGACGACTGCCGCGGTCAGCACAGCCATGCGGGACCTCTCAGGGGTCGGTGCGGTGGGTGGACGGAAGCTAGCCCAGCAGCAGCGCGGACAGCTCGTCCCAGAGGGCGGCGATCCAGGCCACGCCGACGGCTCCGAGCAGGGCGACGCCCAGGCCGCCCAGGCCGGTGCCGACGGGCGCGGGGGCCGGGAAGGACGCCAGGCAGCCGAGCAGGGCGATCGCGAGCAGCATCGCGTTGCGGAGCAGCTGGGTCGTCGACGGCGGGGTCTGGGCGGCGGTGCCGAAGCAGTTGCAGGGCACGGTCTCGCCGCGCCGCAGCGCGGCCCACAGCACCGCGGTGAAGGCGGCGATCAGCAGCAGGGTGAGCACGAGCGCGGGAGCCGCGGTGGCGGGCGGCAGCAGGGCCGCCACCAGCAGTGCCTCGGCCAGCGGGACGGCGGCGGGCAGCAACCGGGCCGGCGAGCGGTCGGGGCCGGCCGCGATCCGGCGGCCGACGCCTCCGGTCAGGGCCAGCGCGGAGCGGCTGAAGGCCGCGAAGGCGGCGCGGCTGCGGAGTTTGGCGTACGCGGACAGGGTGAGGACCGCCGCCAGAGCCAGCCTGGCCTCCAGCTGGGTCCAGTGCCGAACCATCGTGATTCCTCCGGGCGGGGATGCTGGATACTCGGCGTGGTGCGTGGGGGCGAATTGCAGTCGCCCCCACGCACCACCCCTGTCACCTGGGTGGACCGGGTCCGCCGATCAGCAGGGCCGGGTCACGGACAGGTGGCCCCGAGCTGCACGCTGCTGCCGGCGTAGATCACGTAGCAGTGGGTGCCGCCGCAGGAGGTCGTCGACTTGTACTCGGTGACGCTCCCGTAGGTGCCGATGATGCGCCCCGGTGCCCAGCTGCACGCCTGGGCCTTCTCCTGCGGTGCCAGTACCCGCAGAACGTGTTCGCCGATTCGCTCGAAGGTGCCGCGCATCGTTGTCCACCTCTCTGTTGCTTTGAGTGTCTTGGCTCGGTGCCGAGTTGACTGTGCGCCAGCTCCAGCAAGAATTCAAGCCCCTTGAGCAAATTCACCGAGGGCATTACTGCAAAAAGCGTCGCATTGCCCGAAAAATATCTGCCTGCACGGCGCTTGACGGCCCTGCGGGCTCCTGCAAGCCTTGCAATAAGGGGACGTAAGAAGCCGGGGAAGGCCGAGGGGGCACCGTGAATCGCAAGGCATCCACCGCACTGACCGCGGCCGCGGCGCTGCTCGGCTCCGTCTTCGCGGCCCGGGCCGTGCTGCGGCTGATCACGGTGGAGGGGGCGAGCATGGAGCCCGCGCTGACCGAGGGGACCGGCTGCTGTGCCTGCGGCTGCCCGCGCCGGTCCGCCGCGACCTGCTGTACCGCTCCGGCCTGCTGCGCGGCGGCTCGCTGGTGGTCGCCCGCGGACCGTTCAGCCCCTCGGCCGACCCCGACCACCCCCCGGTGCTGGCGGTCAAGCGACTGAGCGCGCTCCCCGGCGAGCCGCTGCCCCCGGGGTGGACGCCGCCCCCGGGGGCCGGACGGACGGCCTGGTCCCGCCGGGGCGCCTGGTGCTGCTGGGCGACAACCGGGAGAACAGCGAGGACTCCCGCGACTGGGGCCCGGTCCCGGAGGACCGCCTCTACGCCGTCCCCCTGCGCGTCCTGTCCGCCGCGCCGACCGCCTTGCGGCCGAGCAGTTCGTCGCCCGACCGGGGCCGCGTACCCTTGGCAGGGAACGGATACACCCCTACTCCCTAAGGACTGAGCGCTCTGGCACGCCGCACGCCCGACGGTCCTCCCCCTGCCCCGGTGGTCCAGCGCGTTCGCCTGCGCTACACCAAACGCGGCCGTCTGCGCTTCACCAGCCACCGCGACTTCCAGCGGGCCCTCGAACGCGCGCTGCGCCGCTCCGCCGTCCCCATGGCGTACTCGGCGGGCTTCTCGCCGCACCCCAGGATCAGCTTCGCCAATGCCGCCCCCACCGGCTCCGCCAGCGAGGCGGAGTACGTGGAGCTGGCGCTCAGCGCCCCGCGTGACGTGGAGGCGCTGCGGGCGATGCTGGACGAGTCGCTGCCGACCGGCCTGGACATCGTGGACGCGGTCGAGGCGACCGGCAGCAACTTCACCGACCGGCTGGAGGCCTCCCTGTGGGAGCTGCGCCTCAACGGGGTGACGCCCGAGACCGCCGGTGCCGCTGTGGCGGCGTTCATGGCCGCCGAGACCGTCGAGGTCCAGCGGACCATGAAGAACGGTATTCGCACGTTCGACGCGCGCGGGGCCGTGGTGTCCTTGGAAGTGGTCGAATCCCAGGTCGTCGCCGGTGTCGGCGGCCTACCTGAAAGTAGTACCGATATCGCCGCAGGCCATGCCTGTGCGATACTGCGGCTGGTTGTTCGGCACGCTACACCCGCCGTCCGACCCGATGACGTCCTGTCCGGTCTCCGTGTGACGGCCGACCTGGCGCTGCCGGTCCCCGCTGGGGCGACCAGGCTGGCGCAGGGGCCGCTAGACGAGGAGTCCGGTGCGGTGACCGACCCGTTCGCGCCCGACCGCGGCGCGGCACCGGCCCTCCCATCCGAGGCGGCCGAGCCGCAGCCCGTGTAGGCAGCGGCGGCCGGTCAGGCCCGCGCCCTGCACCTTTCCGGGTGCATCGCGGCTTCGTCGTCGGCGCCCGTCCAGGGCCTCTGGGAGCCACCCGGGGCCCGGACACCCGACCGTCCCGTTCCACTGGGGACGGTCCCGCGCAGCCAAGACCTGAAGACTGGCTCGACCAGAAGACTTTTCGGCGTACCGCACTGCGGAGCGTCGATCGACACACGCAAGCCCCTGTGCGGCGCCCGCCCAAGAAGCGCGGTGCCCGGGGGCATGAACGGGAGAACCGCCCGGATGCTCGATATCAATGACCAGAACGAACAGAACGACCCGCAGGGCGACGGCGCCGCCGCGGAGGGATCGGCCCCCAAGGCCGCCCCGCGTCGCCGCCGCGCCGCCAGCCGCCCGGCCGGCCCCCCGCAGGGCGAGGCCGAGGCCTCGACCGGCGCGGAAGCCGCCGCAGCCCCGCAGGCAGCGGCAGAGCCGGCCGCCGAGCCGGTGAAGCGGGTGCGCCGCACCCGCAAGAAGGCCGACGCCGAGCCGGCCGCCGAGGCCGCTGTGGCCGAGACCACTGCGGCCGAGACGCCGACAGCTGAGGCCCCGGTGGCTGAGGCGCCGGTCGCCGAGACCCCCGCCGAGCCGGTGAAGCGGGTGCGTCGCACCCGCAAGAAGGCCGAGCCGGTGCAGACCGAGATCGACGTGCCGGAGCAGCCCGCTGCGGTGGTCGAGGCCCCGGTGGTCGAGGAGCCGCTCGTCGTGGTGGTGCTGGAGGAGGAGCCCGAGGCGGAGACCCCGGTCGCCCCCGAGCCCGCCCCCGCTGTGGAGCCCGCCCCGGTCGTGGAGACCACCCGTTCGCGCCGCCGGGCCGTGCGCCCGTCCACCGCTGTGTTCCAGGCGCCGGTGTTCCAGGAGCAGCCCGAGATCGTGGTCGCGACCCGCCCGGCCGTACCGGTCGCCGCGTTCACCCCGCCGGCCGCGTTCGCCGAGCCCGGCGCCGTGGCCCCGGTGGCCCCGGCCGCCACGCAGCAGGCCGCGCAGAGCTCGCAGGCCGAGCCCGAGGACGGTCGCCGTCGCAACCGCCGCCGGGCCACCGCGCCGGTCGCGGCCCCCGCGGCCGAGGCCGCCCCGGTGGTCGAGGCTCCGGCCGAGACCGCCACCGAGAGCGCCCCGGCCCGCCGGACCCGCAGCCGCTCCAACGCGCCCGCCGCGCCGACCGCGCCCGCCGTGTTCCAGCTCTCCACCGGCCGCGCCCCGCTCGGCGCTCCCGAGCCGGTCCGCGCCCCGGCACCGGCCCGTACCCCGGCCCCCGAGCCGGTGCGCAGCGCGCCGGTCGAGGAGGTCCCGGACGAGGACGACGCGCCCACGGGCCGCCGCCGCAACCGCCGCCGCGCGGTTTCGCAGGCCCCGACCTTCGCCGCCCCGGTGGTGGCCGAGCCCGAGGAACTGGACGAGGACGAGGACGCCGAGGACGCGACCGACGCCGAGGACGGCCAGGACGCCCAGGGTTCGCAGGACTCCTACAACGACGACGAGGGCCGCCCCTCGCGCCGCCGCCGTCGCGGTGGCCGGCGCCGCCGCCGCGGGAGGGCGACGACTTCGACGCCCCCGCCGCCAACCAGCAGCAGGCCGACCGGTCGCCGTCCCAGCCGGACGTCGACGAGGACGACGACGAGGACGACGAGGACCTGGGCGAGGCCCTGTCCGCGTCCAGCCGTCGCCGTCGCCGCCGTCGCCGCCGCAGTGGGGACGGCGCGTCCGAGGTGGAGGCCGCGGCCGTCACCGACGACCCCGAGCGCACCGTGGTGAAGGTCCGCGAGCCGCGTCGGCGCACCCCCGCCGCCAGCACCGCCGAGGTGCCGTTCGACCCGGACGAGGTGCAGTCCATCAAGGGCTCCACCCGCCTGGAGGCCAAGAAGCAGCGCCGCCGCGAGGGCCGCGAGCAGGGCCGCCGCCGGGTGCCGATCATCACCGAGGCCGAGTTCCTGGCCCGCCGCGAGGCGGTCGAGCGGGTGATGGTGGTGCGCCAGCACGGCGAGCGCACCCAGATCGGCGTGCTCGAGGACAACGTCCTGGTCGAGCACTACGTCAACAAGGAGCAGGCCACCTCCTACGTCGGCAACGTCTACCTGGGCAAGGTCCAGAACGTGCTGCCGTCGATGGAGGCCGCCTTCATCGACATCGGCAAGGGCCGCAACGCGGTGCTCTACGCCGGCGAGGTCAACTTCGCCTCGTTCGGCTCCAAGGGCGGCGCGCGCCGGATCGAGTCGGTGCTGAAGTCCGGGCAGTCCGTGCTGGTCCAGGTCTCCAAGGACCCGATCGGCCACAAGGGCGCCCGGCTGACCAGCCAGATCTCGCTGCCGGGCCGCTACCTGGTGTACGTGCCCGAGGGCTCGATGACCGGGATCAGCCGCAAGCTGCCGGACACCGAGCGGGCCCGGCTGAAGAACATCCTCAAGAAGATCGTCCCGGACGACGCCGGCGTGATCGTGCGCACCGCCGCCGAGGGCGCCTCCGAGGAGGAGCTGACCCGCGACGTCCAGCGGCTGCAGCAGCAGTGGGAGGACATCCAGAAGAAGGTCAGCAGCGGCAACGCGCCGACCCTCCTCTACGGGGAGCCGGACATGACCGTCCGGGTCGTCCGCGACATCTTCAACGAGGACTTCACCAAGGTCATCGTCTCCGGCGACACCGCCTGGGAGACCATCCGCGAGTACGTGGACGGGGTCGCCCCCGACCTGGTGCCCCGGCTCACCCGGTGGACCTCCGAGGTGGACGTCTTCGCGACGTACCGGATCGACGAGCAGCTGATGAAGGCGCTGGACCGCAAGGTCTGGCTGCCCAGCGGCGGCTCGCTGGTGATCGACAAGACCGAGGCCATGATCGTGGTCGACGTCAACACCGGGAAGTTCACCGGCCAGGGCGGCAACCTGGAGGAGACGGTCACCCGCAACAACATCGAGGCGGCCGAGGAGATCGTGCGCCAGCTGCGGCTGCGCGACCTCGGCGGCATCATCGTGATCGACTTCATCGACATGGTGCTGGAGTCCAACCGGGACCTGGTGCTGCGCCGGCTGCTGGAGTGCCTGGGCCGGGACCGGACCAAGCACCAGGTGGCCGAGGTCACCTCGCTCGGCCTGGTGCAGATGACCCGCAAGCGGGTCGGCCAGGGCCTGCTGGAGTCCTTCTCCGAGACCTGCGTGCACTGCAACGGCCGGGGCGTCATCGTCCACATGGAGCAGGCCCCGCCGGTGCCCAAGGGCTTCTCCGGGCCGATGGGCGAGGAGTCCTACGGCGCGGCCGACACCGAGGCGTCCGAGAACGGCAGCGGTGGCGGCAGCAAGCGCCGGCGCCGCGGCCGCGGCGGCGACAGCCAGCCGGAGGCCCTCGGACACGAGCACGAGCACGAGGAGAGCCTGGAAGACCTCGCGCAGCACGTGGTCTCGCACGGCCTGACCGCGGAGGAGGTCGAGGACCTCGAGATCGTCGAGTCCGAGCCGGCCGTCGCCGCCGCGCTGGTCGAGACCCCGGCGCAGACCGTGGTGGAGGTCGTCGCCACTCCGGTCGCGGCTCCGGTCGCCGAGCCCGTGGCGCCGGCCCCGCTGGACGCCGCGGTGCAGGCCGAGGCCGAGGAACTGGCCGAGGCCATGATCGAGTCCTCGGCCCGCCCGGCGCGCACCCGCCGCCGCGCGGTCCGCAAGGCCACCTCGCCGGCGGGTCCGCCCGCGGCGCAGGAGGCGGCCGTGCTGGTCGTCCCGGCCCCGGTGGTCGAGGCTGTGACGGCCGAACTGCCCGTGGTCGAGGCCCAGGTGGTCGAGGCCCCGGTCGTGGTCGCCGAGCCCGTGGTCGCCGAGGCCCCGGTCGAGGAGCCCGCCGCCGAGGCGCCCGCTCCGCGCAAGCGCGCCCCGCGCAAGGCCGCCGCCAAGAAGGCCCCGGCCGAGAAGCCGGAGCCCGCGACGAACGAGGCTGAGGCTGAGGCTGAGGCCCCCGCTCCCGTCGCCAAGAAGGCCGCGGCGAAGAAGACCGCGACCAAGAAGGCGGCGGTCAAGAAGACCGCCACCAAGCGGGTCGCCAAGAAGGCCGCTCCCGCCGCGGAGTAGCACGTACGTCCGGCAGCCCGCCCCGCACCCCGGGGCGGGCTGCCGCATTCCAGGGCCGCATACCAGGCCATGTGCCCTGCTCACCCCGTCCCACCTGGGCTGGTTTGACCCGCAGGCCGTGGTTCCGTAGCCTTGACCCTCGGCGTGCTTTGCATTTCAGCACCGTCACGCCCCGCTCCTGAGCACACACCCTCCCGGTTCGAGGCGTCAGCCTCACCCCACCGGGGGAGGCCCCGCGCCGTTTCGCTGCGAGGTGGCTGGCGTCAGGAGTTCCGTCCGAGTGGAGAGTGGGTTCGCGGTGTACGCGATCGTGCGTAGCGGCGGTCGGCAGCACAAGGTTGCTGTCGGCGATGTTTTCGAGTCCGACAAGGTCGACGCCAAGGTCGGCGAGACCGTGGAGCTGTCGACGATCCTCATCGTCGATGGTGAGGCTGTCACCAGCGACCCCTGGGTCCTGGCCGGTGTGAAGGTTCGCGCCGAGGTGGTCGACCACCACAAGGGCGAGAAGATCAACATCATGAAGTACAAGAACAAGACCGGTTACCGCAAGCGCATGGGCCACCGTCAGCGCCACACCGCGCTTCGTGTGACCAGCATCGACTCGGCGAAGTAAGGGGCTCGGGAGATGGCACACAAGAAGGGCGCAAGCTCTACCCGTAACGGTCGTGACTCGAACGCTCAGCGCCTCGGCGTGAAGCGCTTCGGCGGCCAGAAGGTCAACGCCGGCGAGATCCTCGTCCGCCAGCGCGGCACCCACTTCCACCCGGGTTCCGGCGTCGGCCGTGGCGGCGACGACACCCTGTTCGCACTGCTGGCCGGTGCGGTTGAGTTCGGTACTCACCGCGGCCGCCGCGTCGTGAACATCGTGCCGGTTGCCTGATCCAGGCAAACCGTAACTCTGAGGGTGGATCGGAACATTCCGGTCCACCCTCGGCGTTTGTTTGATTGATCTAGATTCCCAGTTGCTCAGAGAGGCACCGTCACTATGACCACCTTCGTGGACCGCGTCGAGCTGCACGTCAGCGCGGGTAACGGGGGCCATGGCTGCGCCTCCGTGCACCGGGAGAAGTTCAAGCCGCTGGGCGGCCCCGACGGCGGCTCGGGCGGCCGCGGCGGCGATGTCACCCTGGTCGTCGACCCGCAGGTCACCACCCTGATCGACTACCACCACTCGCCGCACCGCAGCGCCACCAACGGCAAGCCGGGCGCGGGCGACAACCGCACCGGCGGCGACGGCAACGACCTGGTCCTGGTCGTGCCGGACGGCACCGTGGTGATGGACAAGAACGGCAAGCTGCTGGCCGACCTGGTCGGCAACGGCACCAGCTTCGTCGTCGCCGCGGGCGGCCGCGGCGGGCTCGGCAACGCCGCGCTGGCGTCCTCCCGCCGCAAGGCCCCCGGCTTCGCGCTGCTGGGCGAGCCCGGCGACAACCTGGACATCGTCCTGGAGCTCAAGTCGGTCGCCGACGTCGCGCTGGTGGGCTACCCCAGCGCCGGCAAGTCCTCGCTGATCTCGGTGCTCTCGGCGGCCAAGCCGAAGATCGCGGACTACCCCTTCACCACCCTGGTCCCCAACCTCGGCGTGGTCACCGCGGGCGACCACGTCTACACCATCGCCGACGTCCCCGGGCTGATCCCCGGGGCCAGCCAGGGCAAGGGCCTCGGCCTGGAGTTCCTGCGCCACGTCGAGCGCTGCGAGGTGCTGGTGCACGTGCTGGACTGCGCCACCCTGGAGACCGACCGCGACCCGCTGGCCGACCTCGACATGATCGAGGCCGAGCTGGCCCAGTACGGCGGTCTTGAGGACCGGCCCCGGCTGGTCGCGCTGAACAAGGTCGACGTGCCGGACGGGCAGGATCTGGCCGACATCACCCGCGCCTCGCTGGAGGAGCGCGGCTACGAGGTGTTCGAGGTCTCCGCGGTGTCCCGCAAGGGCCTGCGCGAGTTCAGCTTCGCCCTGGCCCGGATCGTCGACGGCGCCCGTGCCGCCCGCCCGGTCGAGGAGGCCACCCGGGTGGTGCTGCGCCCGGTCGCCGTGGACGACGCCGGCTTCACCGTCACCTTCGACAGCGCCGAGAACCTCTACCGCATCGTCGGCAGCAAGCCGGAGCGCTGGATCAAGCAGACCGACTTCTCCAACGACGAGGCGGTCGGCTACCTCGCCGACCGGCTGGCCCGGCTGGGCGCCGAGGTGGCGCTCGCCAAGGCCGGCGCCAAGGAGGGCGACACCGTCGTCATCGGCGAGTCCGACAACGCCGTGGTCTTCGACTGGGAGCCGAGCATGGCCGCCGGCGCCGAGATGCTCGGCCGCCGCGGCGAGGACCACCGGCTTGAGTCGCCGCGCGACGCGGTCACCCGCAAGCGCGAGCGCGAGGCCATCCGCGACGACGCCGCCTCCGAGTTCGCCCGCTTCGACCCGATGCCGCGCCGCGAGGTCGAGCCCGCCCCCGAGGAGTTCGCGATCGAAGACGGCGAGGACGACTGAGCATGGCCCCGCACGACCCGCGGTCCGCGTCGGCTCCGCTGCCACCCCTTCCCAAGGCGGAACTGCACCTGCACATCGAGGGCACGCTCGAACCCGAGCTGGCCTTCGTGCTGGCCGAGCGCAACGGCATCGACCTGCCGTACGCGACGCCGGAGGAGCTGCGCAGCGCGTACGCCTTCAGCGATCTGCAGTCCTTCCTCGACCTGTACTACCGGCTCACGGCGGTGCTGCTGACCGAGCAGGACTTCACCGACCTGGCCGAGGCGTACCTGGTCCGGGCCGCCGCGCAAGGGGTGCGCCATGCGGAGATCTTCTTCGACCCGCAGGCGCACACCGGGCGCGGGGTGGACCTCGGCACGGTCATCCGCGGCCTGGCCAAGGCCCTGGACGGCAGCGAGCAGCGGCACGGCGTCTCCACCGGGCTGATCCTCAGCTTCCTGCGCGACCTCCCGGCCGAGGACGCGCTGAAGACCCTGGCCGACGCCGGTCCCTACCTGGGGCTGATCTCGGCAGTCGGCTTGGACTCGGCCGAGGTCGGCCACCCGCCGGCCAAGTTCACCGAGGTCTACGCCGAGGCGGCGCGGCTCGGGCTGCGGCTGGTCGCCCACGCCGGCGAGGAGGGCCCGCCCGCGTACATCAGCGAGGCGCTGGACCTGCTGCACGTGGAGCGGATCGACCACGGCATCCGCTGCCTGGAGGACGAGGCGCTGGTGGCGCGGCTGGTGGCCGAGCAGATCCCGCTGACCGTCTGCCCGTTCTCCAACGTCCGGCTGCGCTGCGTGGACCGGCTGGAGGAACACCCGCTGCCGGCCATGCTGGCGGCCGGGCTGCTGGTCACCGTCAACTCCGACGACCCGTCCTACTTCGGCGGCTACGTCGAGGACAACTACCAGGGCCTGCAGCGGGCCCTGGGTCTGACGGACGGTCAACTCCGGCTGCTGGCCCGCAACTCCTTCCTGGCGTCATTCGTCGACGAGGACCGCAGGGCCGAGCTGCTGGCCGAGCTGGACGCGCACCCGTCCAGCGGCTGATATCCAGGTGAGGCCGGTCCTCCGGTTCGCGTAGATTGCGACCCGGTGGACCGGCCACCACTCGAGTTCGGGAGCGACGGCGTGACAGGCACCCTGCGGGACGACGTGCGGAACGCGCGGCGGATCGTCGTGAAGGTGGGGTCCTCCTCGCTGACCACCGCCGCCGGCGGCCTGGACGCCGACCGGGTGGACGCCCTGGTGGACGTCCTGGCGAAGAACCACGGCGAGCACACCCAGCTGCTGCTGGTCTCCTCCGGCGCCATCGCGGCCGGTCTGGCGCCGCTGGGGCTCGACCGGCGGCCGCGGGACCTGGCCCGGCAGCAGGCCGCCGCCAGCGTCGGCCAGGGCCTGCTGATGGCCCGCTACACCGCCTCCTTCGCCCGCTACGGGCTGCGGGTCGGCCAGGTGCTGCTCACCGCCGAGGACGCCAGCCGCCGGGTGCACTACCGCAACGCCTTCCGGACGCTGGAGCAGCTGCTGGTGATGGGCGCGGTGCCGGTGGTCAACGAGAACGACACGGTCGCCACCGCGGAGATCAAGTTCGGCGACAACGACCGGCTGGCCGCGATCGTGGCGCACCTGGTCCGGGCCGACCTGTTGGTGCTGCTCTCCGACGTCGACGGCCTGTACGACGGGGATCCGAGCCGGCCCGGCAGCCGCCGGATCGCCGAGGTGCGCGGTCCGGAGGACCTGGCCGGGGTGGAGATCGGCAGCGCCGGCAAGGCGGGCGTCGGCACCGGCGGCATGGTCACCAAGGTGGAGGCGGCCAGGATCGCCACCGGCGCGGGTATCCCGGTGGTGCTCACCGCCGCCCGGCACGCCGCCGACGCGCTGGCCGGACGCGACACCGGCACCCTGTTCCACCGCACCGGGCGCCGCTCCGCCGACCGGCTGCTCTGGCTGGAGCACGCCAGCGCCCCGCGCGGCGCGGTCCGGCTGGACCCCGGCGCGGTCCGGGCCGTGGTCGAACGCCGCACGTCGCTGCTGGCCGCCGGGGTGACCGGAGTTGAGGGTGATTTCGCTGCGGGCGATCCGGTCGACCTTCTTGACGAAAACGGCAACATCGTCGCCCGAGGGCTGGTCAACTTTGATGTGAGGGAGCTTCCCCGACTGCTTGGACGCTCGACGCCCGAGCTGGCTCGGGAGCTCGGTCCTGCGTACGAGCGCGAGGTGGTGCACCGCGATGACCTGGTCGTCCTGCCCGCGCCGCTGAGCCGGGCCTGACCGGCCGGTAACCGACGGCAGCGAGGGAGGGAACTGGCGCGGTCCTGCCCGCGTCAACAAGGAGGGTGGCACGGGGGTGCGCGGGTACGGAAGGCCTTCGGGCCCTGCCGGACCATGACCGACCGACACCGACAGGAGGCCGCCGGTGGCACGCAGACGCCAGGGGACGAGACCCGCAGGGGCGGTGGACACGGTGCTCACCAGCATCGAAGGGGGCGCATCGCACTCGGCGCGCGCCACCCGCACACCTCAGAACGCCCCCATCGCCGCTACCCCGCCGTCCACGTCCACGGACGAGGACGGCGGCCGCTCCCGGCTCTGGCACGTGGTGCTCAGCGTCGCCGGGCGGGCGACCCCGCTGACCGAGCTCAAACGCGGGCTCGAACAGCTGGCCCATGACCACACCCCCTTCCTGACCGCGCGCTATGCCACCGACCACGGCGAGATCCGCTACTGGGAGCAGGCCGAGGACCTCCAGGACGCGGCGGCGATGGCGCTGCGGCTCTGGGGCGAGCACAAGGCCAGCGCACAGCTGCCGCCCTGGGAGATCGTCGGCCTGGAAGTGGTGGACCGGGCGACCTACCACAAGCGGATCGCCGAGGGGTACGGCGAGTCCCGGGTCTTCCTCGGCGGCGTGCACCCGTACTGAGGCGCCCGGGCCAGGGGCTTTCCGGCGGATTTCTCACTCCCTGGAAGGACCGGGCCCGGCCGCGGCGGGGCGATTAGGCTTGGCCGTATGAGCAGCAGCCCCGAGAGCGACTTCCAACTGACGGCGTTCCCCTCCCCGGACCTCCCGTCCCCGCTGCCGCAGTCGCCGGTGCTGCAGGCCGCCTACCGGGCCAAGGCCGCCGCGACCGGCCTGGCGCCGCTGCCGCGTACCCCCAAGGACGAGGCGCTGCTGGCGATCGCCGACGCCCTGGTGGTGCGGACCCGGGAGATCCTGGAGGCCAACGCCGAGGACGTGGCCCGGGCCCGCGCGGCCGGGACCTCCGAGGCGATCATCGACCGGCTGTCGCTGAACCGGGAGCGGGTCGCCGCCATCGCAGCCGACGTCCGGCACGTGGCCGGGCTGCCCGACCCGGTCGGCGAGGTGGTCCGCGGCTCCACCCTCCCCAACGGCCTGGACCTGCGCCAGGTGCGGGTGCCGCTGGGAGTGGTCGGGATCATCTACGAGGCCCGCCCCAATGTCACGGTCGACGCCGCCGCGCTCTGCCTGAAGTCCGGCAACGCGGTGCTGCTGCGCGGCTCCGCCTCGGCGTACTCCTCCAACCAGAAGCTGGTGGAGGTGCTGCGCGACGCGGTCGGCGGGGCCGGGCTCCCGGCCGACTGCATCCAGCTGGTGCCGGGGGAGTCCCGCGACTCGGTGACCGAGCTGATGCGGGCCCGCGGCATGGTCGACGTGCTGATCCCGCGCGGCGGGGCCGCGCTGATCCGCAATGTGGTCGAGAACTCGACCGTCCCGGTCATCGAGACCGGCACCGGCAACTGCCATGTCTATGTGGACGCCGACACCGACCTGGCGATGGCGGTGGAGATCCTGATCAACTCCAAGGCCTCCCGCCCCAGCGTCTGCAACGCCGCCGAGACCCTGCTGGTGCACCGGGACGTCGCCGACGCCTTCCTGCCGCTGGCGCTGGAGGCGCTGGCCGAGGCCGGGGTGACCGTCCACGGCGACGAGGAGGTGCTGGCCCACGGCGAGAAGTCCAGGGCCACCGTGGTCCCGGCGACGGTGGAGGACTGGGAGACCGAGTACCTCTCCTACGACATCGCCGCCCGGGTGGTGCCCTCGCTGGACGCCGCGGTGGACCACATCCGGCTCTGGTCCACCGGCCACACCGAGGCCATCGTGACCACCTCGCAGGCCGCCGCGCGCCGCTTCACCCAGTTGGTGGACGCGACCACGGTCGCCGTCAACGCCTCCACCCGGTTCACCGACGGCAGCCAGTTCGGCTTCGGCGCGGAGATCGGGATCAGCACCCAGAAGCTGCACGCCCGGGGCCCGATGGGGCTGCCCGAGCTCACCTCCACCAAGTACATCGTCACCGGCGACGGGCACATCAGGGGCTGAGTCGCGGGGGCGCGGCCGGCCGCGCCCCCTGCTCCGGTCACCGGAAGCCACAGACAAGCGGTGATGGCGGCGCTACGCTGATTCGGAGTGGTGCGATCAGGCCGTAGTCCTGCTGAGACCGGGGGGTGCCGTGAATCCCGATGGCTTTGACACGGGTGCCAGTGACGCGGTGCCTGGAGAACCCGACACCAACATGCCGCAAGCCGGCGTGCCCGACATCTTCGCCGGCCTCGTCCTCGACGAGGCCTTCGTCCTGGCCGCGCTGATACACGAGCCCTCCGCCGAGGAGCGGCTGAAGGCGCTGCGCTCCTCCGGCGCCAGGCGGCGCGGCCGCGCGGCGGTGACCGTCCCCAAGCACTACGAGCGCGACCTGGCGGGCCGGCCCGTGGTCGGGATCACCCGGCGGGGCCGCTACCAGGCCGTGCCCGGACGCTGGCAGCGGGTGGTCGCCCGGGTGATGCTGGTGGTGATCGGGATGCTCGCGGTGCTGGTCGCGGCGGCTGCGGTGTACCGGGGCACGAGTTCCAGCGGCCAGCCGGTGCCGGGCTCCAGCAGCGGCGCGGGCCGCAGTTCGAGCGGTAGTTCGGCTGCCGGTGTTCCGCGCTAAGTGAACTTGGTCATAGCCAGGTCCGCTCTTCGGTGGGATATGCCCTTTTTGTCGTGATGCAGTCGGCTCCGGTCAATCCGGATCCAGAAGTTGACCCCTGAGGACCTTTCACACCCGGGGGAGCGACATACCCTTGAGCCATGGGTGGCCGGGCAGAGCCTCCGGAGGGCACGCCCGAGGGCGGTCCCGGGGGCGAGGACGAGTTCCGATCCGTCGTGTTCGACGAGTCGTTCGTGAGAGCTGCCCGGATCCAGGAGCTCTCGGCCCAGGAGCGGACCTCCTCCGGCACCCGCCCGGTCCGCAGGCGCGGGCTGCGCGGCGGGGGCGGGCTCTCCCGCCAGGCGCTGGCGCTGATGCTGCTGGTCTCGATGGCCTTCGCCGCCGCCGTCTACCTGGGCACCAAGCACCCCTATACACCGGTACGCGGCAGCGCGGCCGAGCTCAGCATCTCGCTGCTCCCGCTGCAGGCCGGCCCGGCGGGCGTGCCCACGCTGACGCCCGAGCTGCCCACGGCGAGCGGTTCGGCCTCCGCCGGCGCCTCCGCGTCCGCTTCGGGGTCCTCGTCGGCGTCGTCCTCAGCCTCGCCCACGCCGTCGTCCAATGCCTCGCCCACGGCCTCGGCGCCGGGCTCGCCGTCGGCGTCGCAGCCGGTCGAGATGCTGCCGGACGCGTACCCCTCCGGCAGCAACGGGCTCGGGCTGCCCAATCCGCGGCACACCGACAACTTCAGCAAGACCCAGGTGCTGCAGGCGCTGCAGCTGGTCCAGCACTACCTGGAGGTGTCCTCGCTCAGTCCCAATGTGCTGACCGGCGGTGACACCGACGCGGTGCGCAATCTGCTGGCGTCCGGCCAGTACGCGCAGTTCGACCAGAGCATCTCCAAGCCGACCGACGACCGCAGGCACGCGGCCACCGGCTGGATGGTCCGCTTCGACCCCCGGCAGGTGAAACTGGCGCCGGGGCAGCCGATCCTGGACCAGGGCACCATGAACTTCGCCGAGGTCGGCGCCAACACCCTTGAGCTGACCAGCGACTACACCTTCGTCTACGCGCTGGCCCAGACCCCGGCGGCGATCGCCTCCGCCTCGGCCGCCTCCGCCGCCGCGACGCCGCTCCAGCCCCGGACCACGGCGTTGGCCGCGCCGCATCCGGTGGTGCTGTTCACGGTCCGCCGGGAGATCACCTACCGGTTCACCGCGGCCGACATCGACGACGGCCACCTGGAGCTCTCCGACTCGGTCACCCAGATCGGCGCCACCTCCTGCGACGTGGACCAGAGCCGCTTCCTGCAGCCGGTCTTCGCCCTGCCGTCCAGCACCTCCTCGGCCTTCGCCCAGCCCACCGTGGCGCCGCAGACCGCGACCGCCGTCCCGGACGGCGCGGCGAGCCCGAACGCGACCCCCTCGCGGACCCGCGGCGTCGCCGGGACCGACCCCTTCGACCAGAACCGCCCGGCCTGGTCGGTCTGCGGGTACATGACGGGGCCGACGCCCTGACCCGTGGTGCGTGAGGTCAGGACGTCGGCCGGGGTCGTCGTGCGGTCGTTCGGTGCTGTGCTTTCGGTGCAGAGGTCAGGCCTGCGCGGGCGGGGGCTCCTCCGTGCCGCCGGACGGGCTGCCGCCGCGGTTGCCGGCGAAGACGTCCCTGAGCTTGCCGCCGAGGTCGCCGGCGCCGCCCGCGACATCCCGGATCAGGCCCATCAGCGGGTCCTTGGTGTCCTTGATGGACTGCGCGTAGGAGTCCGCCGCCGACTTGAACTGGTCGCCGACCGAGGCCTCGCCGTCCTGCTCCCGGCGCGGGTAGGCGCCGGCCAGGATCGAGCTGTACTCGTCGCTCTCGGCCCACTTCTTGAGCTTCTGCACCCGTACCGCCACGAACGGGTGGGTCTGCGGCAGCACCTGCAGCAGCTTGATCACGCCGTCCCGCAGGTCGCCGGCCCGGTCGTACTCCTCCGCCTGCTCCAGGAAGGCGTCGGTGTTCATCTCGTGCAGGTGGTGGCCGCCGGCCAGCTTCATCAGGCCGCGCATGGACGCCTGCAGGTCCTGGCCGACCAGCAGCCCGGCCCGGTCGCAGGAGAGCTCGGCCTTGCGGAACCACTCCTTGAGCGCGGTGATGATGCCCAGGATGGCGATGTTGCCCAGCGGGATCCAGGCGATCTTGGAGGCCAGGTTGGTGAGGATCAGCAGCATGGTCCGGTAGACCGCGTGGCCGGACATGGCGTGGCCGACCTCGTGGCCGATCACCGCCCGCATCTCCTCCTCGTCGAGCAAGTCGACCAGGCCGGTGGTCACCATGATGACCGGCGTGTCCATGCCGATGCAGAAGGCGTTGGGCTGCGGGTCCTGGCTGACGTAGAGCGGGGGGACCTTCTCCAGGTCCAGGGTGTAGGCGGCGTCCCGGACCATGTCGTACAGGTGCGAGAACTGCCGCTCCGAGGTGCGCACGGCGGAGGCCAGGAAGAGCAGCCGGACCGAGCGCTCGGAGACCAGGCCGCCGAGCTTCTTGAGGATGTCGTCGAAGCCGCTGAGCTTGCGCAGGGCGACCAGCGCCGAGCGGTCCGCGGGGTGCTCCCAGGCGCGCGTGGAGATGCCAGGGAAGCGCTGGCGGGTGCGGCTCGGCACGTTGTCGTTGGGTTGGGTCATCTGCTGCGTCCTCCCGGTCGACCGCGGACCCCGGCGTACCGCCGGGCCCCCGCCGTCCTGTGTTGAATCCTCTGCACTGTCTTGCTGCCGCACTGTTCTGCTGCCGCGCTCGTCCCCACAGCGAATAGTTTCTGTCCGACACACTACGCGCGGCCCGTGACACTGAACCGGCGATCCCGCCGACAATTCGCCGGACCGCCCGGTCTAACCTGAGTTGTCCGGCCGTTCCCCCGAGGGAGTCACACCCCATGCGCACCACTACCGCCCTGCAGCAGCTCGCCGCCATCTCCAACGGCGCGGGCCCGGGCATGTTCCTCCGGATCATCGTCATCGCCGCCATCGTCGGCGTGGTCCTGCTGGCCTTCATCCTCCTCCGCGGCTACCGCGAATAGCATCCGCTCACGGGCACACACGCAGTCAGACGCGTGGTGCCGCCGAGCGGTTGCCTGAGGGCTGCCCGTACCATGAGCACGGTCAAGCAGGCCCCCGTACGCCTCCGAGTCAGAAGGTCCGCCACCGATGAGCCTCCACGCCGCCGCACCAGCCCTCGCCCTGTTCGCCGAGGGCGACAGCGACCACCACAGTCTGAACCCGATCGTCACCGGTGGTGGCGCGCTGCTGATCCTGCTGGTCCTGCTGTTCCTCACCACCCGCTTCAACAAGGACCGCTAGATCCGCTCCGGATCCCGTCCGGATCCGCTGGTCAGCGCAGCCCGGCCGTCCCGGAGCAGTCCGGCCGGCGGCCGGGACCGAGGTCCGGCGTCGAATCACGTAGGGTGAGCGCCCATGGAGCAGCGTCAGCCCGGTGACGGACCGGCCAAGAAGCGCCTCGGAGTCATGGGCGGCACCTTCGACCCGGTGCACCACGGCCACCTGGTCGCGGCCAGCGAGGTCGCGAGCCAGTTCCAGCTGGACGAAGTGATCTTCGTCCCCACGGGCGAGCCCTGGCAGAAGGACGGCAGACCGGTCTCCCCGGCCGAGGACCGCTATCTGATGACCGTCCTCGCCACCGCCTCCAACCCGCAGTTCTCGGTGAGCCGCATCGACGTCGACCGCAAGGGCCCGACGTACACCACCGACACCCTGCGCGACCTGCGGGCCGAGCACGCGGACGCGGACCTCTTCTTCATCACCGGCGCCGACGCCCTGGGCCAGATCTTCTCCTGGCGGCACGCCGAGCAGTTGTTCGACCTCGCCCACTTCATCGGGGTGACCCGTCCCGGGCACACCCTGACCGACCCCGGGCTGCCGGTCGGCGGGGTGTCCCTGGTCGAGGTGCCCGCGCTGGCGATCTCCTCCACCGACTGCCGGATGCGGGTGTCCCGGGGCGAGCCGGTCTGGTATCTGGTGCCGGACGGCGTGGTGCGGTACATCGACAAGCGAAGGCTCTACCTGGACCAGCCGGGGCAGTCGGACGGCCTTCGCGAGGACGACACAGGGACAGGGGCGGCGTGACCGGGACCGCGGACGGCAGGCAGCCGCAGCAGCAGGAGTACGACGAGTGGGGTCAGCCGATACCGCCCGCCGCCCCCTACCGGGAGGCGCCGCAGCAGTACGGCTACCAGCAGCAGTACGGCTACGACGCCTACGGTCAGCCGGTGGAGCAACAGCAGCCGCAGTACTACGCGGAGCCCGGCTACGACTACCAGCAGCAACCGCAGCAGCCGCAGTACGAGCAGCAGCCCTACCAGGACTCCGGCCAGTACTACGCGATACCGGAACAGCAGGCTCCGCCCGTCTACGAGCAGCCCCCGCCCTACCAGCAGCCTCCCGCCTACGTCCCCCCGCCGCGCACCGAACCCGCCCCCGCGCAGGCGGCCCCGGCTCCCGGCCCGGGTGAGCCCGGCTACGGCACCGAGGAGTTCACCTTCGTCGACGACGCCGAGGAGTCGGCCGACGTCATCGACTGGATGAAGTTCAGCGAGACCCGCGGCGAGCGCCGCGACGAACGCCGCAAGCGGCTGCGCAACCGGCTGCTGGCCGCGGTCGTGGCGCTGGTGCTGATCGCCGGCGGCACCGTCGGCTACCTCTGGGCCAAGGGCAGCCTCTTCGGCTCCACCGGGACGGCCGTCGCCGCGTCCACCAAGCGCACCGTCATCGCGGTGCACCTGCACGACCTCAACAAGAACATCTACACCGCCCTGCTGGTCTCCGACCCGGCCGCGGGCACCGGCGCCACCGTGCTGATCCCCGGCGCCCTGGGGGTGCCGACCGAGGGCGGCGGCGCCCCGATGCCGCTGGGGATCCCCGGCACCCCGGGCTCCGCCGACGGCCAGGGCAACGCCGCCACCAGGGACGGCCTGAACACCCTGCTCGGCGCCAATATCTCGGCGACCTGGGGCCTCTACACGCCGTTCCTGCAGAAGCTGGTGGACATCGTCGCGGTCGGCGGCATCACCGTGGACGCCAACACCACCGTCTCGGTCGGCGGCAAGGTGCTGGTCAGCCCCGGCAAGGCGACCCTGCACGGGGACGCGGCCATCGCCTACGCCACCTACCAGGCCAAGGGCGAGAGCCCGAGCGCCCAGCTGTCCCGCTTCGGCCAGGTGATGGCGGCCCTGGTCGCGGCCATGCCGGAGGACCCGTCCACCGCCGCGAGCGACATCACCCAGATGGGAGCGGTGCCCGACCCCTCGCTGTCCGACAGCACGCTGGGCGCGGTGCTGGCGGCCCTCTCCAAGGACGCCAAGGCCGGGAAGTACAGCACCAGCACGCTCGCGGTGAAGGGCGACGGCACGCTCGGCCCCGGGGCCGGCGACCTGGTCAAGCGGCTGCTCGGCGGACAGGTCAGCGACAGCGGGGACACCGCCACGGTGGCCAGGGTCGCCGTGAAGGACGCCACCGGCAGCGCCAACGGCGCCAACCTGGCCGCCGCGGACGTGGTCAACGGAGGGTTCACCCTGGTCCCCGGCACCGCCAAGGCCGGCTCCAGCCAGGCGGTCAGCACCGTCGACTACACCGATCCGGCCCGGGCCGGGGACGCCAAGCAGGTCGCCCAGGACCTGGGGCTGCCGGCCTCGGCAGTGAGGAAGGTCACCACCGACCAGTCGGTGGACGTGATGGTGGTCCTCGGGAAGGACTTCAAGGGCTGATTCCCGGCTGGCACCCGGCCGCTTCCCGGTACTGGCGCTGGTCGCACGCCGGTACCGGGACAAGGCGGACACCCGGCAGCCCGCTCCGGCCCGCCCCGGCCCGCTCCGGCCCCGAAACAACGCCGGAGCGGGTTGTCGGCCGTCCATGAGATCCTGGAGGGTACCTGTGTCCCCCAACCGAGAGCATCCTGTGACCGCGACAGACCGCGCCGTAGAACTTGTCACCACTGCCGCCCAGGCCGCGGCGGACAAGCTGGCCCACAACATCATCGCCTTCGACGTCAGCGACGTGCTCGCCATCACCGACGCCTTCGTGCTGGCCTCCGCGCCGAACGACCGCCAGGTGAAGGCCATCGCCGACGGCATCGAGGAGGCACTGCGGGAGCAGTGCGACACCAAGCCGGTGCGCCGCGAGGGCGAGCGCGAGGGCCGCTGGATCCTGCTGGACTTCCTCGACATCGTGGTGCACGTCCAGCACTCCGAGGAGCGCTCCTACTACGGTCTCGAGCGGCTCTGGAAGGACTGCCCGGAGATCGACCTCCCCGAGGACGCCAAGGCCAGCCGCAACCGGTCCGGCGAGGACGAGTACATCCGCGAGCCCAACGAGTTCGACCACGTGGAGGCCGTGCTGCAGGCCGAGGCTGATCGGAGCCTGCGCTGAACGGGAGCTCACGCGGTCGGCGGGTCGTCTTCTGGCGGCACGGCCAGACCGCCTGGAACCTGGAGGGCCGCTTCCAGGGCACCACGGACATTCCGCTGACGGAGACCGGCGTGTTCCAGGCCCGCCGTGCCGCGCGGCTGCTCGCCGCGCTCAGGCCGGACGCGGTCGTCGCCTCCGACCTGCAGCGTGCCGCGAACACCGCCGCCGAGCTGGCCGCGGTGACCGGGATCGAGGTCGCCCATGACGCCGGGCTGCGGGAGACCTACGCCGGCTCCTGGCAGGGGCTGACCAACCAGGAGATCCAGGACCAGTACGCCGAGGAGTACCGGGCCTGGAAGCTCGGCGAGCCGGTCCGCAGGGGCGGCGGCGAGCTCGGCACCGAGGTCGCCGACCGGGCGGTCCCGGTGGTCCTGGACGCGGTGAAGAACCTCCCCGACCGGGGGACGCTGGTCGTGGTCAGCCACGGCGGGACGATCAGGATGGCCATCGGCCGGATGCTGGGGCTCGACTCCTTCCACTGGGAGGCGCTGGGCGGCCTCTCCAACTGCTGCTGGTCCGTCCTGGGCGAGGGCGCGCGCGGCTGGCGCCTGCTGGAGCACAACGCGGGGACCCTTCCGGAGCCCGTGATCGGGGACGACACCTGAGGCGCAGCCGGGGTGTGGGGTGACGGGGCCGGATTTCGCAGTTCGGCCCCCCTGCCGCTAAAGTCTTCCTCGTTCGCACCGCACGGATTCGGTGCCGGGCAGCGGGGCTGTAGCTCAGTTGGTAGAGCGCTTGCATGGCATGCAAGAGGTCCGGGGTTCAATTCCCCGTAGCTCCACGCAGGACAATCACATAGGTGTATTCGGGGCTGTAGCTCAGTTGGTAGAGCGCTTGCATGGCATGCAAGAGGTCCGGGGTTCAATTCCCCGTAGCTCCACTTCCCTCGTTCTTGTGTAGGTGGTCGACCACCGGCAGGCCGGGTTCGGCCATCAGCCGGGCGATCCGCTCCCGGCTCTGCTCGTCCATGGGTGTGTAGACCACCATCCTCGCCTCGGGCACACCGGTGACGCCCAGATTGGTCGCCGCCAGCCGTACCTCGCCCACCGCCGCGTGCCGGAACACCTTCTGCCGGCTGGAGTGCGCCGCCACGTCCTGCTGGGCCCACAGCCGGCTGAAGTCCGGACTGGCCGCCAGCAGGTCGCGGATGAACTCCTCCCAGTACGGCTCGCCCACATGCCGCCCGTAGCCGGCCCTGAGCACCGCGACCATCCGGGGCAGCTCCTGGTCCCGGTTGACGAAGGCGTTGCAGCAGGCCGGTGTGGTGGCGGTGGACCACAGGCTGTTGCAGCGGGCCCCCTCGCCCCGCACCAGACCGGGGAACAGCGCCTCGTAGGCGGCGTTCCACCGCAGGATGTCGTAGCGGGAGTTGCTGATCGCGGTCGGCAGCGGGCACAGCGCGTCCAGCACGGACTGCAGCTCCGGGGTGAACGGGCAGTCGTCCAGCGCCGGTTGGGCCGGTTGCAGCCCGGCGAGGCGGAACAGGTGCGCCTTCTCCACGCCGTCCAGCTTGAGGGTGCGCGCGATCGCGGCTAGCACCTGTTCGCTGGCGTTGATCGGCCGCCCCTGTTCGAGCCAGGTGTACCAGGTGACGCCGACCCCGGCGAGCTGCGCCACCTCCTCCCGCCGCAGGCCAGGGGTGCGGCGGCGGAGGCCCGGCGGCATGCCGACGTCCTCCGGGGTGACCCTGGCCCGGCGCGCCTTGAGGAAGGCGGCGAGCTCGGTCCGCCGGGGCGCGGTGGCCGCCGGCCTGGCTTCGGTCAGGCTCATGCAGCCATGGTGCCGCAGAATCCGCGCGGTTGACAGGTACTGCCAGTACCAGCATCAGCAGGCTCTAACTACCTGTACCGGCGCGGTCCCAGGATGGACCCATGACCGCTGCCGAGAGCACCCGCACCGTCCCGACTCCCCTCGCCGACAAGGTAGTTGACCGAAGTTTCGGGCCAAGTGTCGAACTAGGTGTCGAGCCAAGTTCCGCCGGTGCCGCACCCCCGCCGGGGACGGCGCGTCCCGGGCTGCTGCTCGGGCTGATCCTGACCGGCCAGTTCATGGCCGTGCTCGACGTCTTCATCGTCAATGTCGCCGCCCCGGTGATCAGGACCGACCTGCACACCTCGGGCTCGGCGCTGCAGCTGATCATCGCCGGATACACCGTCGCCTACGCCGTGCTGCTGATCACCGGGGCCCGGCTCGGCGAGCGGCACGGCTTCAGCCGGGTGTTCCAGTTCGGCGTGGCCGGGTTCACCCTGGCCTCGCTCGCCTGCGGACTGGCCCCCACCGCCGGGGCGCTGATCGGCTTCCGGGTGCTCCAGGGGGTGGGCGCGGCGCTGATGGTGCCGCAGGTGATGAGCCTGATCCAGCGGACCTTCAGCGGCGCCGCCCGGCTGCGCGCCCTCGGCACGTACACCGCGGTGCTGGCCGGGGCCGGGGTGGTCGGCCAGGTCCTGGGCGGAGTGCTGGTCAGTGCCGACCTGTTCGGCTCGGGCTGGCGCCCGGTTTTCCTGGTGAACGTGCCGATCGGGATCGTGCTGCTGCTGGCCGGGCGCAAGCTGCTTCCGGTCCTGCCGGGGAACCCCGAGCGCGGTCTTGACCTGCTCGGCCTGGTCCTGCTCGCCGCGGCGCTCGGCCTGCTGGTGGTGCCGCTGGTGCTCGGCCACGAGGAGCACTGGCCGGTCTGGGGCTGGCTGATGCTCGGCGCGAGCGTGCTGGTGTCCGCCCTGTTCTGGAGGGTGGAGCAGCGGATCGCCGCGCGCGGCGGCAGCCCGCTGATCCAGGTCCGGGTGCTGCGTGCGCCCGGGCTGGCGCCGGCGGTCTGCGCGCTCTTCCTGACCATGGCCAGTGTCTCCGCCTTCATGTTCGCCATGGCGATGCACACCCAGGCGGGCCTCGGGCTGACCCCGCTGCACGCCGGGCTGGTCTTCCTGCCGCTGTCGGTGGGCTTCGGCCTCTCCGGGATGTACTGGCAGCGGCTGCCCCAGCGGCTGCACCGGACGCTGCCGGCCGTGGCACTGGCCTTCAGCGGCTTCGGCTACCTCGGCATCGGCCTGCTGCTGCGGAGCGGCGGCGGGGTGGGCGTCGGGGTCGAGGCGCTGATGCTGCCGCTGGGCCTGATCGGCGGCTGCGCCTTCGGCCCGCTGATGGGCCGCGCGCTGGCCCGGGTCGCCCCGGGCGACGCGGCGGACGCCAGCGGGGTGGTGATCACCACGATCCAGCTCGGCAGCGTCATCGGCGTCGCCACCCTGGGCACCCTCTTCCTCAGCGGCGTCAGCTACCCGGCCCCGGCCCAGGTCTCCGGCCACGCCCTGCTCATCACCACGCTGGGCACCCTGGCCGCCTTCCTCGCCGCCGCCGCCCTGGCCGCCCGAACCCGCCGCCACGCGGCGGCCCGGGCGTAGCCGCGGCGCTGGTCCGGCGCTGGTCCCGCCCCGGTTCACCTGGCCTCCCACCTGCGCGGCGGCGCCGGTGGGAGGCCAGGGAAGTGATTGGTAAGCGGGGTCCCCGGACGTGTAGAGTGGGGCATGTCGCCACGGGGAACCGCAGCGCGGCAGGAAACATGGGGCTGTAGCTCAGTTGGTAGAGCGCTTGCATGGCATGCAAGAGGTCCGGGGTTCAATTCCCCGTAGCTCCACAGATCACGATCCCGCCCGGTCACCTCGACCGGGCGGGATCTTCTGCTTCTGGGTCGGGGACTCTGTAGCCGGGGAGGGAGGGCCAGCGAACCGTCAGGACGACTGATTCTTCCTCCGCGTACCAGGAATGGTCGACATCTCGACCCCACACGACGTAGTCGCCCTGCTCGGCGAGGAGCACGCTGCGTTCAGGCAGATCAACGCGGAACTTGCCACTGATCAGGACCAGCAGAGCCGTTCGAGCCTCGCCCGTCACCCACTGGGCCCGCTTGTCACCGCGGGGGTGCACACCCCACTTGATCTCGGCAGCCTCGCTGTGCCGGGGATCGCCGGGGCCCTTGAAGTGTCCGAGCAGCCATCCCCGGTCCAGCGCCGCGTCCCTGCCTGCGTTGCCCACATACACACTGTCGCTCATGCACGCGGACGCTATCAGCCAAGCCGTCACGCTGTTTCGCTGCCGGGGCAGGGGCTGACCAGCGCTTTCTTGGCAGACTTCGGGAAACGATCACCCAGGGCCACCCAGCGCCACCTACGCTGGCGTCCATGGCGGGCGACGAGCAGTCAGTGACGGTGGGCCAGGACGTGGACGTGCCGGTGCCGGTGGACGGGGAGGTCTGGGCGGTCGGGGCGGTGATCCTCAATGCGCGGGGGGAGGCCTTCGCGCAGAAGCGGAGCGCTGATCGTCGGCTCTTTCCCGACGCCTGGGACATCGTGGGCGGCCACGTCGAGCCCGGCGAGACCCTGCTCGAAGCCCTGGCCCGGGAGGTCGAGGAGGAGACCGGCTGGCGGCTTCGGCGCGTGCGGCGGTTCCTCGGGACCACCACCTGGACCGGGGACGACGACGGCAGGCTGCGGCACGAGGCCGACTACCTCGTCGAGGTCGACGGGGATCTGGACGCCCCCGCCCTGGAGTGGTCCAAGCACTCCGGGTACGCCTGGTTCGGTCGGGCCGACCTCCCTCGGCTCAAGGAGAACTGCGCTCCCGGGGACTTCCTGATCCACGAACTGATCGCCCGCGTGCTGACCGAGGAGGTCAGGGACGCAGGCGCAGCGCCAGGGCCGGGCACTGGCTGACGGCGCGGCGGGCGCGGTGGACCAGCCAGGGGGCGATCGGGGTGGTGCCCAGCACCGGGTAGCCGTGCGGGCCCAGGGCGATCAGTTCCGGGGCCAGCGCCGCGCAGAGGCCGTGGCCGTCGCAGCGGGACCAGTCGACCTCCAGGGTCAGCCCCGGCTCCGCGGGCGGCAGCGCGGAGGCGGCGTCCCCCGGCAGCGGCAGCACACCCCGCACCGGGCGTCCGCAGCCGCGGCCCGACTCGTGCACGGCGAGGTCCTCGGCGAAGACGGTCAGCGCGGAGAGGACGAACCTCGCCGTTCCGTCCGGGTGGGCGCAGGCGCCCCTGCCGCGGACCGCGGAGATGGTGCGGCGGGCCTCGTCCAGCGCGGACGGCCCCCCGCCGCCGAGGGCGAGCTGGGCCAGGGCGTCGGCGGCGTTGGGCAGGCCGAGCCGGCAGGGCCCGCACTGTCCGGCGGACTCGGCGGCCAGCCAGGCGGTGACCCGGGCCACCTCGCCGATCGGGCAGGTGCCGGCCGGCAGCGAGACCACCGCTCCCGCGCCGAGCGTGCCGCCCACGGCCGCGAGCCCGGCCCAGGAGACGGGAGCGTACGCGGCGTCCTGGGGCCGGAGCCAGGCGCCGTGGTAGCCGCCGACGAGCAGGCCCTGCCCGGGCGGGATGCCGCAGGCGTCCAGCACCCGTCCCATCGGCGCGCCCGCCGGGATCTCGACCACCAGCGGCGGCAGCTCCGGGCGGGTGAGGGTGAGCAGCAGTGTGCCGGGTTCGGCCGGGGTGCCGACCACGGCGTAGCCGTCCGGGCCCAGCCGGGCGGCGATGGCGAGTTGGGCGTAGGTCTCGGCGTTGGAGAGCAGGGTGGGGCGGCCGCGGACGCCCGCGGGGCCGCCGTCGTGGCGCGGGCGCGCCGGGCCGGTGGGACGGCGGGCAGCCCGGAGATGCCCCGGATCAGCGCGCCGGACTCGCCCGAGACAAAGCGCTCGGGCAGGCACACCGTCCGGGTGGGGCAGGGCAGTCGGTGGGCGGAGCCGTCGGACTCGCGCTTCCGTTCGGCGATCGCCCGGGGGATCGAGGTCTCGCCCGGGCCGCCGGCGGCCACGCCGATGATGATCTCCTCGGCGCCGAAGGCCGCCGCGGCGAGGCAGGCGCCGTCCAGGATCAGGTGCGGGGCGCGGGCGAGCAGCATCCGGTCCTTGGCGCTGGCCGGTTCACCCTCGGTGGCGTTGACGACCACGACCAGCGGCTGCCGGGTGCGCTCCCCGGCGGCCAGTGCGGCCCGCGCCTTGCGGGCGAACGGAAAGCCGGCCCCGCCGCGTCCGCGCAGGTCAAGGCGTTCGACCAGGTCGAGCAGGGCGACCCGGCCGAAGCGGGGCAGCGGACCGTGGGCGGTGCGGTGGCGGGGCAGGTCGAGCCGGGCGTACTGGTCGAGTCCGGCGGTGAGCCGGGCCGGTCCCAGCCGCAGCACGTCCGGGGCGCTCACCAGCCGCCGCCGTGCTCGTGGGTCGAACCCTGGTAGGGGGCAGCGCCGTTGAGGTACACGCTGGCGGCTCCGGGCGCCTCCGGGAAACCCGGCACCCCCTGCGGCGGGGTGTCCCAGCTGAGGGCGCTCCAGGCGGCCCACGCCCCGCTGTCGTCCATCCAGTCCGGGGCCGCGGCCGCGGCGGGGGAGGGGGCCGGGGCGTAGGGGGTGGCGAACAGGTCGCCGGGGACGGAGAAACCGTGCGGCGGCGTCTCGGCGAGGGTCGGATGCGGGCGGGCCTGGCCGTCGCCGGACCAGGGCGAAGGGACCGGGTAACCGTAGGCCGCCTCGGCGTACTGCGGCTGGTAGGGGTACGCGGCGTGCTGGGCGTAGTCGGGGCCGGGGAGCTGCACCGGCTCGGGCACGGGGTGGGCCGCCGGGGGCGCCATCGAAGCCGCTGCCGAGCCCGCCATCGAAGCCGAAGCCGAAGCTGCCGCCGGCCCCGCCGGCTCGGCGTAGACCGAGAACTGTCCGTGGGTGGCGAGCGACAGCGACTCCTCGTCCACCGCGCCCTTGACCGTGCGTGGCCGGTAGGCCCGCAGCGTCCGGACGTTCCGGCGGCGGGCGGAGCCGCGTCCGGTCGCGCCCAGCAGTCGGACCAGCAGGGCCAGCGCGACCGCCGCCGCGCACAGCCCGTAGCTCCAGAGCACCCACACCGCCGCCGCCCGACCCGCCGTCAGGCCGTGCGCCAGCGCGATCGGCCAGCAGGCGTAGGCGCCGCTGTGCAGCACCCGCCACAGCCACGGCCGACGACTGCCGGCGAACCGGCCGCGTACCGCGCCGGTCGCCGCGGTCAGCACCAGCAGGTCCGCGGCGAGGGTGCCGAGCCCCACCGCGAAGGTGGCTCCGCCGCCGAACGGCAGCAGCGCGACCAGCGGGGTCGCGTCCTGCTCGGCGATCTTCACCGCGATATGGGTGGCCAGGAAGCCCAGCGCCGCGACCGAGGTGGCCCGGTGCACCGACTGCATGGCGACCCGGTGCCGGGCGCTGAGCACCAGCCGGTCGGTCGCGGCGAGCCCGCAGACCACCGCGGCGGTGAGCGAGAGCAGGGTGAAGACCCCGGCGAAGTAGTCGAGGAAGGCCATGAACCGCCCCGCGGTCCCGGCCACTGCCCCGCTCATGCCGGGTGCGCCCGGGCCCCCGCCGAGGGCCCGGATCGCGGTCGCCCCGATGGTCACGGCGGCGCAGACCAGGATCAGGAACAGCGGAAAGGACAGGGCGTGCGGGCGCCCGGTGCGCCTGGTACGCCGGATGTGCCTGGTACGGGCGGTCATCATCAGCCTCCGACTCGTCCTGCATCCCCCGAATCGTGATGTGGCCGTGATGCTAGCCGGACAACCTGAGCTGTCCATCAGGTCCGCGGAAACCCCGTACGGAGGTGAGCGAGATGCCATACGGTTCGCGCACCCGAGCGACTTAGACAACAACATCCGGCAATAGACCCGAACTGATGAATATTCAGCTGCCGATCCGTCGATCGGCGGCACTCGACATTCGGCCCTCTCCCGCTGCTGCGCATTCTTCACACAAGTGCGCCCATCGAGGAGAGGTACCCCATGCGTTTCAGCAGACCCCGACCCACCTCCCGTTTCGGCCCCAGAGCCGGTACGGCCGCCCTGGTGGCGGTACCGCTGCTGATCGGCGGTCTGGTCGGCGGCGCCCCCGCCGGGGCCGAGGCGCAGTCCGCGCGGGTGGCCATCCCCGGCACCCGGCCGGCCTGGGCCGCGCCCGCCGCCGACCGGGGTGAGGTCGCCGCCTCCTCCCAGGTGACCGTCCGGGTCTACCTGGCCGGGCGGGATCGGGCCGGGCTGGCCGCGCTGGCGACTGCGGTCTCCGATCCGCGATCGGCCTCGCACGGGCACTTCCTGACCGCGGCTCAGGTCAAGGCCAGGTTCGGCTCCACGCCGGCCCAGGCGGCGGCCGTCCGCGGCTGGCTCACCTCGGCCGGATTCGGCGTGGTCGCGGTCACCCCGCACTTCCTCACCGTCAAGGGCGACGCCGCCGCCGTCCGCAAGGCCTTCGGCACCGCGCTGCACTCCTATCGCAAGGGCGGCCACACCTACCGCGCCCCGGCCGTCGCCGCCACCGTCCCGGCCTCGATCGCCGCGTCGGTGCTCTCGGTGACCGGCCTGGACAACGCCCCGCACCTGATGCGGCCGAGCAACGCCGCCGCCGGGGACGGCTCGGGCGCGGACGCCCCTGGTGCTGAAGCCTCCTCCCGCCGCGACCTGCTGCCGCCGCCCGGCGACGCGCTGGCCGTCTCCGGCCCCTTCTCGTCCTACTTCGGGGCCGCGCCGGCCACCGGTACCCCCAAGGCGTACGGGCAGACGCAGCCCTACGCGCTCAGCGGCTATACCGGCGCCCAGCTGCGCCGCGCCTACGGCGTCGCGGCGAGCGGGCTGACCGGTTCCGGGGTCACCGTCGCCGTGGTCGACGCCTACGACTCGCCGACGCTCGGCGACGACACCGCCGCCTACTCCGCCGCACACGGCGAAGCCCCGTACCGCCCAGGGCAGTTGACCCGGATCGGCCCGGCCGACTGGAGCCACACCTACGCCTTCAGCCCGGACACCTTCCCGGACGGCTGCGGCGCCTCCGGCTGGTACGGCGAGCAGACCCTGGACGTGGAGGCGGTGCACGGGGTCGCCCCCGACGCCGACATCCTCTACTCGGCGGCCTCCGACTGCGGCGACGACGCCTTCACCGACGCCCTCGGCCGGATCGTGGACGACCGGCTCGCGGACATCGTCAGCAACTCCTGGGGCGAGGCCGAGGAGACCGGCAGCGACCCGGCCGCCGACCCGGTCTACGACGACATCTTCCAGCGCGGCGCGGTCGAGGGGATCGGGTTCTACGTGGCCACCGGCGACGACGGCGACTTCGCCGCCGCCATGGGCGCGGGCAAGCAGGCGCCGATGCCGGCCTCGCTGCCCTGGGTGACCGCCGTCGGCGGCACCTCGCTGGCCACCGACCGCAACGGCGACTACCGCTTCGAGACCGGCTGGGGCAGCGACACCTCCCCGCTGTCCAAGGACGGGACGTCCTGGGGCAGGCTGCCCGGCGCCTTCTCCAGCGGATCCGGCGGCGGCACCAGCCAGCGCGTGCCCGAGCCGTCCTACCAGCAGAAGGTCGTCCCCGAGCGGCTGGCCACGGCCAACGGCGGGCACTACCGGGTGACCCCGGACGTCGCCGCGGTCGGCGACCCGGGGACCGGCTTCCTGGTCGGCCAGACCCAGACCTGGCCGGACAACAGCGTCCACTACGGCGAGTACCGGATCGGCGGCACCTCGCTGGCCACCCCCGTCTTCTCCGCCATCCAGGCGCTGGCCCAGCAGGCCCAGGGCACCCCGCTGGGCTTCGCCAACCCGGCGCTCTACCAGCGCTACGGCACCGCCGCGTACCACGACGTCACCGACACCCCGGCGGGTGCGCCGGCCACCCCGGCGATGGTCCGCACCGACTTCCGCAACGGCGTCAACAACGCCAACGGACTCGTCACCACGCTGCGGACGATGGGGCACGACTCCTCGCTGCAGGCGGTCAAGGGCTTCGACAATGTGACCGGCGTCGGCTCGCCCGCCGCGGGCTACCTGGCCTCGTACCGTCCGGCCCCGAAGGGCGCCAAGGGACCCGGCGCCGCCAAGGGCCCGGTCGCCGCGAAGGGCCCGCACGGCATCAGCACCCCGCGGACGCCGTAGCAGGAAAAGCCGTAGCGGCAGCAACCGCAGCGGGAGAAGAGGCAGGCGTACGGTCCGGGCGCTGCGGTACCCTGTGCCCATGCGATCCGTGCGCCTGCTTCTTAGCCGGCCGCGCTGACAACGAGCCGACTTCCAGTCGGAGTCAGCGTGGCGACCCCTCATGTGAGGGGTCTTTCTGTTTTCCGGCACCCCCGGACCCCTCCGGACCGGACCGAGCAGTCGGCAGCGAGCAACCCCTGATGGAGTCTGAGGACGATGAGCGAGACCACACCCGAGGCGCCCGAGGCGTACCGCTACACCCCCGCGCTGGCCGCGAGGATCGAGCGCGAATGGCAGGACCGCTGGGAGCGTGAGCGCGTCTTCGACGCCCCCAACCCGGTCGGCAGCCTGGCCGACGCCGATTCCGACCTGGCCTCGCGTCCGCACGCGTTCATCATGGACATGTTTCCGTACCCCTCGGGGAACGGCCTGCACGTCGGCCACCCGCTGGGCTTCATCGCCACCGACGTCTACGCCCGCCACATGCGGATGACCGGCCACAATGTGCTGCACACCATGGGCTTCGACGCCTTCGGCCTGCCGGCCGAGCAGCACGCCGTGGCGACCGGCACGCACCCCCGGGTGTCCACCGAGGCCGCGATGGCCATGTACCGCAAGCAGCTGCGGCACCTGGGCCTGGGCCACGACTCGCGGCGGTCGATCGCCACCATCGACCCCGCGTACTACAAATGGACCCAGTGGATCTTCCTGCAGATCTTCAACTCCTGGTACGACCCGGAAGCTGACGCGGCACGGCCGATCACCGAACTGGTCGCCCGCTTCGAGCGCGGCGAGCAGGCCACCCCGGACGGCCGCGCCTGGGCCGCGCTGAGCCCGGCCGAGCGCGGCGAGGTGCTGAGCGACTACCGGCTGGCCTACATCAAGATGGCCCCGGTCAACTGGTGCCCCGGGCTGGGCACCGTGCTGGCCAATGAGGAGGTCACCGCGGACGGCCGCTCCGAGCGCGGCAACTTCCCGGTGTTCAAGTCCAACCTGCGCCAGTGGATGATGCGGATCACCGCCTACGGCGACCGGCTGATCGAGGATCTGGACCTGCTGGACTGGCCGGACGCGATCAAGCTGCAGCAGCGCAACTGGATCGGCCGCAGCGAGGGCGCCAAGGTCGACTTCACGGTCACCGGACAGGCCGCCGAGGCCGCAGGCGGCGCGGCGATCACCGTCTTCACCACCCGCCCGGACACCCTGTTCGGCGCCACCTACATGGTGCTGGCCCCCGAGCACGCGCTGGTCGACGGCATCGTCCCGGACGCCTGGCCCTCGGCCGGACTGCCGGAGGAGTGGACCGGCGGGTACTCCACCCCCGCCGAGGCCGTCGCCGCCTACCGCAAGCAGGCCGCGAGCAAGTCGGACATCGAGCGCCAGGCCGACGCCAAGGCCAAGACCGGCGTCTTCACCGGCGCGTACGCGACCAACCCGGTCAGCGGCGAGCAGGTCCCGGTCTTCATCGCCGACTACGTGCTGATGGGCTACGGCACCGGCGCGATCATGGCCGTGCCGGCCCACGACGTCCGCGACTTCGCCTTCGCCCGCGCCTTCCGGCTGCCGGTGCGCTGCGTGGTCCAGCCCAGCGACGACCGCGGCACCGACGCCTCGACCTGGGACGACGCCTTCGTCTCCTACGACGCGGCGATCGTGAACTCCGCCAACGCCGAGATCTCGCTGGACGGCCTGGGCGTGGTCGACGCCAAGAAGGCCATCACCGACTGGCTGACCGAGCGGGGCATCGGCGCCGGCACCGTCAACTTCAAGCTGCGCGACTGGCTGTTCAGCCGCCAGCGCTACTGGGGCGAGCCCTTCCCGATCGTCTACGACGAGGACGGCGTGGCGCACCCGCTGCCCGAGTCGATGCTGCCGGTCGAGCTGCCCGAGATCGACGACTACTCGCCGCGCACCTTCGACCCCGATGACGCCGACACCTCGCCGGAGACCCCGCTGTCCCGCCGCGAGGACTGGGTCACCGTCGAGCTGGACCTGGGCCGCGGCGAGGGCGTGCGGACGTACCGGCGCGAGACCAACACCATGCCCAACTGGGCCGGCTCCTGCTGGTACGAGCTGCGCTACGTCGACCCGGACAACAGCGAGCAGGTGGTCGACCCGGTCAACGAGCGCTACTGGATGGGCCCCGACGCCGCCAAGCCGGCCGGCGGCGCGGACCTGTACGTCGGCGGAGCCGAGCACGCGGTGCTGCACCTGCTGTACGCGCGGTTCTGGCACAAGGTGCTGTTCGACCTGGGCCACGTCAGCTCCAAGGAGCCGTTCCACAAGCTGTTCAACCAGGGCATGATCCAGGGCCATGTCTACCGCGACGCCCGCGGCTTCCCGGTCCCCGCGGCCGAGGCCGAGGAGCGCGACGGCGCCTGGTACTACGAGGGCGAGCCGGTCAGCCGGGAGATCGGCAAGATCGGCAAGTCGCTGAAGAACGTGATCGCCCCGGAGGAGGTCACCGACGCCTACAGCGTGGACACCCTGCGCCTGTACGAGATGGCGATGGGCCCGCTGGACGTCTCCCGCCCCTGGGACACCCGCGCGGTGGTCGGCTCGTTCCGCTTCCTGCAGCGGCTGTGGCGCACCGTCGTGGACGAGGAGACCGGCGCGGTCGTCGTCACCGACGAGGAGCCGGACGAGGCGACACTGCGGGCGCTGAACAAGGCCATCGACGGCATCCGCGGCGACCTGGCCGGGCTGAAGTTCAACACCGCCGTGGCGAAGGCCACCGAGCTGAACAACTTCCTGGTCAAGCGCGGCAGCACACCGCGGGTCGTGGCCGAGCAGGCGGTGCTGCTGGTCGCGCCGCTGGCCCCGCACATCGCCGAGGAGCTGTGGCAGCGGCTGGGCCACCAGGAGTCGCTGGCGCACGAGGCGCTGCCGGTGGCCGACCCCGCCTACCTGGTGGACGACACGGTGACCTGCGTGGTCCAGGTCAAGGGCAAGGTCAAGGCCCGGCTGGAGGTCCCGCCGTCGATCGCCGACGCCGACCTGGAGGCGCTGGCGCTGGGCGACGCCGCGGTACGGGCGGCGATCGCCGGGGCCGAGGTGCGCAAGGTGATCGTCCGGGCGCCGAAGCTGGTCAACATCGTCGTCTGAATCGTCAGCTGACCCGCGCCGGGGAACCCCTGAGGTTTCCCTGATCTGTCCCGGATGACCGGTTGTGGCGGCCGGACTGCTGTTCCATGGGGCTACCGTGGGACGACAGTCCGGCCGTTCTGTCGAGCAGTTCACTGTGGAGGGAGCCGTCGTGGTAGCGCTGGCCATTGTTCTGGGCATCCTGGTGCTGTTCTTCGGGAGTGCGGCGGCCGTCACCGCGCTGGTGGTGGTGAAGACCAAGCGCGCCCTCCGCCGCGCCGCGCCGCAGGCCAAGCGGGCGGTGGAGGACGTCGGCATCAAGGCCCGCTCGCTCACCAGGGGCGGTGTGCACGGACGGGTGGCCGCCCTGCGCAGCGAGGTGCGCGGCGCGCTGGCCGCCTCCCGGCGGGTGCTGGAGACCGGCGCCCCGAGCGATCCGCAGCTGGTCGAGGCACTGGGCCTGCTGGCCCGGCTGGACGCGCACGCGTCCGAGCTCGACGCGGAACTGCGGCTGCTGGAGCGGGAACCGGACACCGAGCGGGTCGAGGCGCGGTTCGCGCACGCCAAGGAGCGCGGCGAGCGGATCGTCCATCTGGCCTCCTCGCTGCGCTGGGCCGCCCAGGACCGGCAGCACCGGTTCACTGACGACGACCTCGCCCGGCTCGGCGAGGAGTGCGAGGCGGAGGCGGGCGCGCTGCGGCACTGGGCGCCGGTCGCGGTCGAGGCCGATCCGCTGCGAAAGGCCTGACGCCTGAACGCCGTCCGACCGACACGTGCCGTTGCCGGTGGCGTCACCTGGGCTTTGTCCCTGTCCCTCGCCTCCGCGGCCAGGTAATCTCCGGGACATGCCCGTCGCGCTCGTCACCGATTCCACCGCCTATCTCTCCGACGAGGCGGTCTCCCGTCACAGGGTGGACGTGGTGCCGCTGAGCGTGGTGATGGGGGACACGGATCTGGAGGAGGGCGTCGGAGTCGCGCCGGGGGACGTCGCCGCCGCGCTGCGGGCCCGGGTCCATGTCACCACCTCCCGGCCCAGCCCCGAGGCCTTCGCCACCGCGTACCGCGCGGCGGCCGAGCGGGGCGCCACCGGGATCGTCTCGCTGCACCTGTCGGCCGAGCTGTCCGGGACGTACGAGGCCGCGGTGCTGGCCGCCGAGGACGCGCCGGTCCCGGTCCGGGTGGTGGACACCAGGATGGTCGCGATGGCCCTGGGCTATCCGGTGCTGACCGCGGCCGAGGTGGCCCAGGCGGGCGGCAGCCTGGACGAGGTCGCCGCCGCCGCAGAGAAGCGGGCCGCCGCCACCACCGGGTTCTTCTACGTCGACACCCTGGAGTACCTGCGGCGGGGCGGCCGGATCGGCGCGGCCGCGGCCATGCTGGGCTCGGCGCTGGCGGTGAAACCGTTGCTGCACCTGGCCGACGGCCGGATCCAGCCACTGGAGAAGGTACGGACGTCCAGCAAGGCCATCGCCAGGCTGGAGGAGATCGCGATCGCCCAGGCCGGGACGGCCGAGGTGGACCTGGCGGTGCATCACCTGGCCTCGGAGGCGGCCGCGCGGGCGCTGGCCGAGCGGCTGCGGGAACGGGTCCCTGGGCTGCGGGAGCTGTATGTGGGGGAGGTGGGCGCGGTGATCGGCGCCCATGTCGGCCCCGGGCTGCTGGGGGTCGTGGTGTCACCGCGCTGAGCCGTCTTCCACCCTTCCGGGTGACGGTTCTATGCACACCCCCCGAGTTGTCCACAGGGCATCAGCAACCGTGCTGGGCAGGTGCTTTGCGGGTCTAGCGTCGGCGCCATGAGAACCGTGCTGCCCGGCTCGCACCGGGATTCCATGGACGACCTGGTGCGCCAGCGAATGGACACGCTGTTCGGCGGGGAGCGGCCGGGCCCTTCCGTGCGCCCCGGGCAGGCCGGGGGTCCGGGCAGGGCCGGGCAGCCTGGCTCTGCCGGGCGCGGCGGGCGCCCCGGCCGCGCCGGCCAGTTCAGCCAACCCGTGGCCCCTGACCGGCCAGGCCCCTATGGCTGGCCCGGCCACCCCAGGCAGTCCAGCCACCCTGGCCATCCCGGCCCATCTGACCCGTTCGACCTGCCCGACCTGCCCGACCACCCCGACCACCCCGACCACCCCGATCACCCCGACCTGTTCGCGCCGCGACGGTCCGCGCCGCGACGGGTGCGGGTGGCGCCGCCCCGGCTCCGCTTCCGCCGCCACGGGCGGATCCGGTGCCGGCCGAGGAACCCGCGCCCGTGCCGATCCTGCCGCGTCCTCGGCCCCGGACCCCGCTCTCAGTGTCCGCGCGGGTCCGCTCCCTGCTGCCGCTCGGCCTGCAGGAGCGGCTCGACCTCGACCGCCGCGCGGTGGTCGGCCTCTGCGTCCTGCTGGTCCTCGCCCTGGGCTACGGGGTGCAGCACTTCTGGGCGGGCCGCCCCGAGCCTGTGGCTGTCCCCGTCGCCGAGCCGGCCGGGCAGCCCGCGTCCACCGGCTCTCCCGTCTCCCTGGGCCCCACCACCCGCACAACCACCGGGACCGCCGGTACTGCTGGGACCGCCGGAAGCGCCGGGACCGGCGTGATCGTGGATGTCGCCGGCCGGGTCCGCAGCCCGGGGGTGCGGACGCTGCGCCCCGGCTCCCGGGTCCAGGACGCACTGCGTGCCGCCGGAGGCGCCCTGACCGGCACCGACCTGACCAGCCTGAACCTGGCCAGGATGGTCAACGACGGCGAGGAGATCATCGTCGGCGGGGTGGCGGCTGCGGCAGCCCCGGGCGCCCCGGGCGCCCCCGCGGCAGGCAGCCCGCTGAGCCTCAACGCCGCCACGGTGGAGCAGCTCGACGCGCTGCCCGGCCTGGGCCCGGTGCTGGCCAAGCGCATCATCCAGTACCGCGACCAGCACGGCGGATTCCGCTCGGTCGACGACCTCCGCCAGATCAGCGGATTCGGCGAGCGCCGGCTCAAAGACCTCCGCGCCCTGCTCCGACCCTGAGGAGGGGAGCAGCACCCATGGACCAGCCACCCTCCACCGACCCGACGTCCGCCGACCCCACCTCGACCGACCCGCCGTCCACTGACCCGACGTCCACCGACCCGCCGCCCCAGGACCTCCGCCTGGTCGGCCCCGCCCTGACCGCATGGGCCACCGCCGCAGCCCTGCTCGGGGTCGGCTCCGCCGGCGTGCCATGGGTACGCCTGGCAGCACTGCTCGCCGCAGCCTCCGCGCTGCTCCTGCTCCTTCGCTCCGGCCGTTCCCGCCACTCGGGCAGCCGTTGTGGCCCGCTGGCCGGCCTGCTGCTCAGTGCGGGCGCGGCGGCTGTCGCCACCACGCTGGCCACCGCCGACCTGCATCGCGGCCCGCTGCCCGAACTCGCCCGTCGCCAGGCGACCGTGACCGTTGAGCTGACCGTCACCAAGGACCCGCGGCAGGGACAAGGCGGGATCGCTCCCTACGCCGTGTTCCAGGCCACCGTCGACCGGGTCGGTGCGACCGCCGTCAGAACCCCGGTCGTGGTGATCGCCCAGTCCAGAGGAAAGGGCCCAGGCCGGGGCATCGACGACTGGCTCGCGCTACTCCCCTCCACCAGGCTGACCGTCCAGGCCCGGCTGCGGGAGACCGCGCCCGGCGGGGACACGGCCGCCCTCCTGCTCACCCGCGGCCCACCGCAGGTGCTGGCACCGCCCGGGCAGGTGCAGCGGTTGGCCGGGGCCCTCCGCGCCGGGCTCCGCCGCGCCAGCGCCCCGCTCGCGCCCGACCCCAGGGCCCTGCTGCCGGGCCTGGTGGTGGGTGACACCAGCCGGATGCCCGCCGACCTGGAGGAGGCCTTCCTCGCCACCGACCTCGCCCACATCACCGCGGTCAGCGGTGCCAACCTCAGCATTCTGCTGGTCCTGCTGATCGGCGCGGCCTCCCGCTCCCGCACTCCTGAGCGCGGTGGGCTGGCTGCCCGGCTCGGGCTGCCGCTGCGAACCCACCGCCCTGGTCGGGGCGTTGCTGACGGCCTGTTTCGTCATCCTCTGCCGACCCGATCCCAGCGTGCTGCGGGCCGCCACCACCGGCCTGATCATGCTGCTGGCCCTCGCCACGGGCCGCCGGGCCGCCGCGCTCTCGGCCCTCTGCGGCGCCACCCTGCTGCTGATGCTGGTCGACCCTTGGCTGGCCCGCTCCTACGGGTTCGCGCTGTCGGCCCTGGCCACCGCCGGGATCCTGGTCCTCGGCCGACGCTGGGCCGAGGCCCTGGTGCACCGGGGTTGGCCGGAACGGCTTGCCGAGGCGATCGGCTGCGCGGCGTCCGCCCAGGCCATGTGCGGTCCGCTGCTCGCGCTCAAGGCGGCCAGGGTCAGCGTGGTGGCCATCCCCTGCAATCTGCTCGCCGAGATCGCGGTCGCCCCGGCCACCCTGCTCGGCTTCGCCGCCCTGGCGGCAGCGCCGGTGTCGATGATGGCAGCCGTGCTGCTGGCCAGGCTGGCCGCCGTCCCGACCGGCTGGATCATCCTGCTGGCCCGCTGGGCCGCCGACCTGCCCGGGGCGGAGCTGGCCTGGCCGGGCGGCTGGGGCGGCGCACTGCTGCTGGTCGCCGTCACCTGCGCGGCGGTCGCCTGCCTGCCGGTGCTGCGCCACCCCTTCGTCGCCGTCGGGCTGACGCTGGCGCTGCTCGCCCTGCTGCTGCGACCTGCCCCGCTGACCCGGCTGGTCACCGGCTGGCCGCCGCCGCACTGGCGGGTGGTCGCCTGCGACGTCGGCCAGGGCGACGCCCTGGTGATCTCCTCGGGGACGGCGCCGGACACCGCCCTGGTGATCGACGCCGGACCCGACCCGCACGCCGTCGACAGCTGTCTGCGCAGCCTGGAGGTCACCCGGATCCCGCTGCTGCTGCTCACCCACGACCACGCCGACCACGCCGAGGGCCTGCCCGGGGTGCTGCACGACCGCGAGGTGGGCGCCATCGAGACCACCCCGGACCAGGACCCGCCCGCCGAATGGGCCAGGATCCGGCGTTGGTCCGGGGCGGCGCACGTCCCGCTGCTGCAGGCCGCCCCCGGCGAGCGCCGCAGCCTGGGCGACCTGCACTGGCAGGTGCTCTGGCCGGACGGCCCGTTGGACGCCGGCACCCCAGGGCCCAACAACGCCAGTGTGGCCCTGCTGGTCACCACCCCGCAGCTGCGGATGGCCTTCCTCGGCGACCTGGAACCGCCCGCCCAGTCCCGACTGCTGGACCACCTCGCCGACTACCCGGCGCTGCGCCACGTCGACGTCCTCAAGGTGGCCCACCACGATTTCACTAAAGGGTATCAAGATTGCCAGCTTGGGACCGTTCCGTGATCCTCCATCATCTAGGCTCGATCCCATTGACTGACTTCGTGCAGGTGTCGACAGCAACGGAGAGCCGGGGGGCGGCTGAATCGCTGGCCCGATCGGTGGTGGAGGGGCGACTTGCGGCCGGTGCGCAGATCATCGGGCCGGTGATCTCGGCGTTCTGGCACCTGGGGGAGTTCGGGACGGGGGAGGAGTGGCGTCTGCTACTCACGACCCGTGCCGATCGGTACGCCGAACTGGAGGCGCACCTGTTGAAGCATCACCCCTGGAAGAATCCAGAGATCATCGCGGTGCCCATCGTCAACGGCTCGGCCTCATGCCTCAAGTGGATCAGTAGTTCAACGGAGGCAGAGACGGCGGTTTGATGCCGTCACGCCATCGCCTTCTCTAGGACCTGGGCAACCTGCGGTAGTTCACGGTGCGCTGTTAGCTGCCGCAGGACGGGGGTAATGCGCTCACGAGGACGAACCGAGGCCACTCCAGCGGAAAGATCCAGGACTCGACTGGTTACGTCGGCGGCCTGTTCGATCTCCCCCGCTGCGAGGTACGACTCTGCCAACCAGCACGAATACAGGGCCTTGTCGCGTGCGTGCGTGTCGTTGAAACCAGCAAGGACCTGCTCCAACACAGGTACGGCGCGCAGAGGCCGGCGGAGTTCCGTCCAACAGCGGCCGGTCATGATCGACAGCTCGTTGTGATCCACCCACGCAACCCAATCGGGCTGGGGGGTGTCGTCAAGCGACGAAAGGGCCACCTCGGCGATTCCGAGGGAGCGTTCAGTCTCAACGGCGTTCCCATTGATCGCATGAGCCCATGCGAGGCGCTCATGGAGAAGGGCTCGGACTTGGGCAGGCGCGGCGGGGCCTGCCCGGTGACATGACTCGACAGCGGTAACGACAGCTGCGCGGGGGTCTGCGTCGATCTTGAGGTAGGCAAGAAATGCGAGGGCATTCCCGGCAAGAGCGGCATCTTGGGCTTCCGTGGCGGCCTTCAGGCTCTCCAGGTATAGGTTCAGGGCAGCAGCATGATCTCCGGCATCGAATGCTGCCCAACCGGCCTGCTGGGCCTGCTCGGCAGCGACGGACAGCATGGCCCGTTGTATATCCTCGGTGCTGCTTGCGTCACGGAGTTTCGCCTTTGTGGACAGGTACTCACGCAAGTAGATGGGGTAGGTGTCGCCTCCTCCAAGGATGTCGTCAAGCCTACGTAGGCGCGCGGTGCGGCGTCGCAGTTTGTCCGGCAGGTCAGGACCAATGCGAGAGCCCGTGCTGAGTTGGGCCAGCTCGGGCAAGTCGAGGATGAGGCTGGCCCCTAGGGCAGATGTGGCTTTGAAGAGGTCTCTGCGCAACACTCGTTGGTCTCCGTCTCCGCCTGCTACGGCGCCCTGAACTGCCGTCGTGCCAGACCGCGCAGTTGGCCTGCTCGCCTCCCACGGGCGCGGGGCGAGACGGAGTAGGTGGCCCGGAATTCGGAGCGCGTCGGCGATCTCCGCGATCTTCTCATAGGAGGTGATGCGGCCTATGCCTCTGGCCAAAGTTCCCACACGTGCGGGCTTGATGTCGCATTCTGCGGCGATCTTCGAGTAGCTGATCCTGCCCCATTTGCGAGCGAGGGCGAAGACCTGGCCGAAGTCGTGCGTGGCGAGGGCGGCCCGCATGTCAGGGCGGTCAATTACCGTCTGTGGTAAGGCCGTTGGCGGTTGATAGTTGGCCACTTGACATCCCCGTAGAACGCGCTGATCACGGTGCGTAGTAACCCTTTAACCGTAAGGGTACCCATGATGGGTACCCCCGTGATGGGGAAGCGGGCACTCCCGACCTGGCGGCACCCTACTCATCAGGGCGCTGGGAGTCACCTGGGGCTAGGTGCAGGGACGGTGGTGGGTGCTATGGAGCTTGTCGACCCGGCGGCTTCGCCGTTTCCCGAGTTGGAGTGGGATCGGTCAATCCATCTCTGGTTTGTCAAGATCGGCGATGGGCGGATCAGAGGCGACGACGGCGAAGTGCGCTCCTGGATTGGCTTCAACGCTGCCTATGACGTGATGCGGGGCCTGGAGCGGGCGGCTTGTCCTGACGGGCGGTGGTTGTGATGGCTGTTGAGCGACCGTTGGTGCCGGAGATCGGTACCTGGGTGGTGGACACGCGCACGGATCGAACCGCGATGGTGACCGATGTCCGTGCGGGTCGGCTGTACCTGCGTCCGCCCGGGTGGGGGGATGAGTGGGAGGCGATGCCCGCGCATGTACGCCCGGCCACGAAATCGGAGTCGCTGTCCGCGCGCGTGACCGAGCTGAACCAGCTTAGCCGGACTGGGGGTTGGTTGTGATGGGTCGGCTGCCTGGTGCGGCGGGTCGGATTGCGGCGCGGGGTTCGGTGTTCCGGTGCGGGTACTGCCGGGGCTTTGTGCGGGTGGCGCATTCGCGTTTGGCGACGGTGGCCGGGGTGGTGCGTTTCGTGCACACCTGGCATCCGGTGCGCGCGGGTGAGGGGCGGTTGATCCGCTGAAGACTCCCGCTGTGGTTCAGGTTGGGCCGTTTTCGCCGATCCGGTGGGCCTGGACTGCGGGCGGGTTGCTGCCACTGGCCTCGAAGCGGTGGTAGCGGCGGGGCAGGTCTTTGAGGTGGCCGGGTTCAACGCCCGGTTGGGCCTGCCCGTACCAAGCTCCCGTGCGGGGCGGTCTGGTCATCGCCTCGTACGGGACTGGTTCCCGGTCCCGGCACCCCGTCCGGGATCGGGAGCTGACCAGTTCAACAACTGAATGATGGTGCCGGACCACCCCCGACTTTGACGGGAGGAGGTGGTCCGGTGGGTTCGCACCCGGTGCCGATGGTACTCGGGTGCGCACGCATGTTCGTGGGCATCCCGCTTCCTATTAGCAACATGACTTGTCGTCAAGTGCCTGGAAGGGGCTGGTAGGTCGATGCGGGATGAGGACGCGGAGCAGTGGGAGGGCCAGTTTGAGGCCTGGGATGCGGACTGCTGGGGGCCTGCGCCGGGGGAGGACTGCGCGTCGGGGTGGTGGTCGGGGCGTGCTGCTGCTGGTCGGTTGAACTACGCCTTGGCGCAGTGCGGGTTCGAGCTGTGGGAGGTCGAGGCGACGGGGGGCATGCTGGAGGACGGCCGGGGGACGGTGCGGGTGGTCGGCTCGCCGCTGGCGGTGCGTCGCCTTGCCCGGCTGCTGGGCCAGGTGAACCGGCAGGCTCCGCCCGGCTCGGCCGAGGGTGAACGCGGCGCTGCCTAGGGGTTCTGGTCTGCGGTGGTGTGGTGGGCTGCTCCGAAGCCGGCGGGGGTGTGGTGCTCCGCAGGAACCACGCTCCTGCCTGCTGCCGTCCCGTTCGCCGTCGTCCCACACACCGTGGAGCGCTCTTGCCCCCGGGTGTCCAGGTGGAGCGCCCTGCTGGACGTACGACCTGGACACCCGGGGGCAAGAGTGCTCGGCTCTGCCTGGGACGGCGGTGGACGGGACGGCAGCCCACCCCAGCCATCTGGTGACCGTGACCCGCGTGCGGGCCCTGGTCCCGGTGCCGGTTGCGCCCCCGCCGGAGGCACTGCCCTGACCTGGGCCCGCCCCTGAACTGCTGCCCGGGAGTGTTCGGGTCGGGTGCGGGTTCCCGTGCTGCTCGTGGCAGTGTGCGCGTCGACGCGCGGCCCGTCCGCGCGCCCGCGAACGGCCGAAGGCCGCATGCGCAAGGGCGGCGCGGTAAGGGCCGCGCGGCGGCGCGCGAGCGCCGCCCTTGAGTAAGTACAGAGAAGTTCCGCCACACGGTCCCCGTGGTGATGGTCCGGGCGTGCTGCCCCCGGGGTCAGGGCTGCCGGGTGCGGGGCCTGGTGCTGCTCGGGCCGGTGGCGTGGACGGTGTACGCGAACTGGGCGCTGCCTGCTCCGAGGGTGGTGGTCTCCAGGATGAGCGGGCGGTGGTCGGCCTGGGTGCGGGTGAGGCGGTGGGAGATCAGCAGGGGGACTGCTTCGGCCAGGTGCAGGGTGGTGCGTTCGTCCGGGTGGGGCATGCGGGCGGTGACGGTCTCGCGCCATTCGAGGTTGCCGTGGGCGGTGGCCAGGATCGCGTAGGCCTTCGCGGGGGTGACGGCTGGGTTCTTGGCCAGGGGTGTGCCGGTGATCGTCTCCAGCGGGAGGATCATGCGGTGCAGGGCGCGGGTGCCGCTGGGCTGATGGGCCATCAGGGAGTCCACTGTGAACGCGGCCTCGCCCTCGGCCTGGGCCATGGCGAGCTGTGCGGCGGTCTGGGGGTCGATGCGCTGGTGGACGGTGGTCGGCGGCTCGGCCTGGTGCCAGTGCCCGTCCCCGGTGGTGTAGCGGGCCCCGGTGCGGGTGATCGCCTGCTCCATGGGCACGGTGCTGTCGCCCTGGTGGGCGCGTACGAAGCTGCCCCTGCCCTGGTGGACGTCCAACAGGCCTTCGGTCCGCAGGGAGGCGACGGCTTGGCGCACCGTGGGACGGGATACCTCGTAGAGGGCAGACAGCTGGTCCTCCGGGGGGATCTGGCTGCCCGGGGCCCATGCGCCGCTGGTGATCGCAGCCCGCATCTCGTTCGCGACCTGCTTGTACAGGGCTTCGGTCTTGATGATCGCCACGTCTGCACCCCTTATACGCCGGTTCGTCGCGCCGCCCGCGACTAAGTTCGAACAGAAATTCGAACAGGTCTTCGCTGGTCACTCATGGTGCGACTGTCGTCAGTCGTCAGAGGTCAGCATGAATCCCCTTGCTCCTCGGGTCAAGCGGGCGCATCCTCAAGGCATGGGGATTCATCATGACGACTGACGACCGAGGTCTATTGGAAAGCTCGCCCGTGCCTTCGCTCACCGATCCGGCCGCGCGTCGGGAGCTGCTGGCCCGTGATGCGGTGCTGCGCTCGCTGTCCGAGGTGGACCGCGACATCATCCGCGTTGCCCAACAGCCATTGCTGGCACGGTGGTTGGAGCAGATTCATGACGTCGGCGGCTGCGCCAACCCGATCTACCTCAACGGCTGGACCCGCACCGTGGACCCGGCCACGGGGGAAGTCCTGTCGGCCTACTCGACAGCCGGAGAGCCCGGGGAGCGTCTGGCGGTGCGCTGCGGCAACCGGCGTGCCTCGCGCTGCCCCTCCTGCTCGTACCTGTATCAGGGCGACACGTTCCACCTGGTGCGCTCGGGCCTGGTCGGCGGCAAGGGCATCCCGGACACCGTGGCCGGCCACCCGCGCCTGTTCCTGACCCTGACCGCGCCCTCGTTCGGACCGGTCCACCGCACGGGCGACGGTGCCTGTCGGCGTCGGCGCGGCCACTGCGAGCACGGGGCCCGCCTCGGCTGCCACCTGGTCCACACCGCAGACGACGCCATAGTCGGTTCGCCGCTGTGCGCCTGCTGCTACGACTACACCGCACACGTGCTGTGGCACGCGCACGCCGGACGGCTCTGGGACCGCTTCACCACCGCCGTGCGCCGCACCCTGGCCACCACGCTGGGCATCCCCCGCGCACGGCTCGGGGACCACCTGCGGGTGTCCTTCGCCAAAGTCGCCGAATACCAGCGACGCGGCGCGATCCACTTCCACGCCGTGGTCCGCCTGGACGGCCCCGAAGGGCCCGGCACACCTCCGCCCCCATGGGCCGGTGCGGAGATGCTGGAGGGCTGCGTCCGGGCCGCTGCGGGCCTGGTGTGGGTGGACGCACCGGACAGCGACGCCTACGGCTCCCACCGGCTCTCCTGGGGCGAGCAACTCAACGTCCGTCCCATCCGCGCCTTCGGCGACGCGGGCCAGACACTGTCCGATGACGCGGTGGCCGGGTACGTGGCCAAGTACGTCACCAAGAGCGCAGAGACAGCCGGAGCAGTCGACTACCCGATCCCCTCCGCCGCCTACATCCCCTACCTTCCGGTCAGCGGACACGTCCGGGCCCTGATCGGGACCAGTTGGCGGCTGGGGGCACTGCCGGAACTGGAACCGCTGCACCTGCGGGCCTGGGCACACATGCTCGGCTACCGGGGCCACTGCCTGACCAAATCCCGCGCCTACTCGACGACCTACGGAACCCTGCGCGCCGTCCGATCCGCCCACCGCACAGGACCGCCTCTGTCTGAGGCTGAGGTGGTCACGGAGTCGGCCTGGCGCTACGCCGGACGCGGTTACACCCCCGGCGAAGCAGCACTCGCAGCCGGCATCGCCGACACCATCACCCAAAACCGGGAAATCGCCAAGGAAGCCCTCACCAACCAAGACGGCAGGGGGTGACCGTATGACGACCGGTCATGATCGGACGCAAACGCGGTCGCGTCGCCTGGAAGGCCCCAACGCGCCGGATGGTGAGCGGCAAGGGGCTGCGGAGGTAATGACGACAGAAGAGTGGGTGGCGCGAGAGCTGGCGCGAGCATCCGAACTGACATCGCGCCAGGTTTTGATCCTAAGGCGGGCCAAACGCGACCTGGAGAGCTTGGCGAGTTCTCGGCGACTATCGGGGGACCGTTTCGATGCGGGCAGGATTGAAAACGCTGTACGGGCGGGTCGCGGGGTGAATGAGGATTTCTTGGAAGAGACCGACTAGGATGGTCCGCTTCCGCTCTAGGGGCCAGTCGTCCCATGCTTCGCGCATCTCGGCTGATGTCACCTCAACGCGTTGCCTCACGCCATGCTTAGCTATCTCAAAACGGGCTCCGTCGATTCGGCTGCGCAGTGCCTCGGTGGCATCGCGATACTCGCGCGCGTTCCGGTCGCCGTCGGCAAACGCTTCGGTGAGTTCCCCCATCCGGAATTCCCAGTTTGCGATCTTGGCTTCCAGTTCGGCGCTTGGGTCGTCTGTGTCCTCCTCCTCCGCTGCCTCCATTTTTTCCACATGGGCAAGGATGAGTGCCTTCATGTGGTTCATGAGATGGTCGTGATCAATAGTTCGACTTTGGCATCCGCCATCTGCCCTGGCCGGGCAGGCGTAGGCCAGTCGCTTGGTGTCGGTCCTGGTGCGGATTTTCATGGCCGGGTGGTGGGGTGAGCATGTGCACCGCACAAGGCCGCTCAAAGGGTGCTTGCGCACTCCGCGCAGGCCTCCGCTAAAGCGCGTGGGGTGATCTAGGAGGGCGCGAAGTTGATCATGCTGGTCTTGCGGAACGATCCCGGGCCACACGGCCTTCCCGATGACCTGTCGCTTGTGCTCTTTAAGTCCGGCTATCCGTCCTGACCTGAGCATCGCGCGCATGGCCTGGAGGGTCCAGGGGCGGCCGGTGGAGGTCAATATGTCGCGGGCGTGGAGGCTCTGGACAATGGTCGACAGTGACTCGCCCTCTAGCGCGCGTCGTGCACACTCGCGAATAATCTTCGCCTCTTCCGGATTCACCTCATCGCGTATGACCTTCCGCCGGGGGCCCTCGCCCTCGTAGATCCGCGTGTAGCCGAACGGCCGGTGGCCGCCATTGTGGATCTTTCCCTGTCGGGCCAGTTCTTCCACCTTGCTCAGAACTCTCTCTCGCTTGTGCTCGACCTCGTGCTTCGCGATGGCTGCGTGTACGCGAGCGATCATTCGTCCTGAGGGACTCGTGATGTCCAGGATGCCTGCCTTGACTGTGTTGATCTCGATCTTCATATCCTCGACCAGGTCGATGAAGTCTTCGAGCTCCCGAGGCTGGCGGTGCAGCCGGTCGGTATGCCAGGAGATAACGGCGTCGATGCGCCCGTTTTCGATGTCGCTCAACAAGCGCTGGTACTCATGACGGATCTTCCGCCGATCGGCCGCTGAGACGTCGTTGTCGACGTAGACACCGATCACAGTCCAGCCGAGAGCGGCGGCCATGAGGCGGCAGTCTGCTTCCTGGCGCTTCACGCCAAGCCCCGCTCCTTCCTTGTCGTTGCTGATCCGGCAGTAGATCCCAACTCGCTTTGTCCCCATGGCATTTAGCATAGGCTCTTGATGCCCTTAAGTGAAGCCGTGCCACCACGGATCGGCGAACCAGGATGCCGGCCTGATCCGTGCCCTCGCCCCCGGCTCGCGCTCATTTCCTGCGGTGTCGACAACAACTACGGGCATCCCGCGCCCTCCACCGTCCGCCTGCTCCGCTCGGTCGGCAGCACCGTGCTGCGCACCGACCAGCAGGGCGACCTCGCCGTGCTCGACGAGGCCGGCAGGGTCTCCGTCGCCACCCGTCCCCGATAATGCCGAGGTGCGTACTTCCGATGACCCCTACGTTCTGGTCCTTCCCGACCGCGATGCCGCCGAGGCCGTCGCCGAGCAGCTCGCCGCGGAGCATCCCGCGCTTCCCGAGGCCGAGCTGCACCGCGAGGCGCTGGCCGGTGAGGACGACGCCGAGGACGCCCAGTGGCTGGTCGTGCTCCAGCCTTCGCTTCCGCCGCCGCTCACCCCCGCCGTCCTCGACGCACTCGCCGCCGACCACGACGGCTGGCTCGAGGGCCACCCCGCAGCAGACTGAGCCTGGACGGCCCGAGCCGCTATGGCCCGAGCCTCGACGGCCCAAGCCCGGACGGCCCAAGCCTGGACGGCCCGAGCCGGGCCGGACCCGGCCCGGGCTGTCGGCCCCGGCCGATAGGCTGACCGCGATGGCTAAGAACCCGACCGAAGACCTGCTCGCCCCGCTGACCGTCGTCGTCGGCCAGGAGGAGCTGCTGCTGGACCGCGCCGTGGCGCAGACCACCACCGCGGCCCGGCAGACCGACCCGGACGCCGATCTGCGCGACCTGCAGCCCGGCATGCTGCAGCCGGGCATGCTCAGCGAGCTGACCAGCCCCTCGCTGTTCTCCGAGCGCAAGGTCATCGTGATCCGCGCCGCCCAGGACCTCGCCGCCGACACCGTCAAGGAGATCAAGGCGTACCTGGACGACCCGGCTCCCGAGGTGATGCTGGTCCTGGTGCACGCGGGCGGAGCCAAGGGCAAGGGCCTGCTGGACGCGGCGAAGAAGGCAGGCGCCCGCGAGGTCGTCTGCCCCAAGCTGACCAAGCCCGCCGAGAAGCTGTCATTCGTCCGCTCCGAGTTCCGGGCCACCGGCCGCTCCGCGACCGAGGACGCCTGCAAGGCCCTGCTCGACTCGGTCGGCAGCGATCTGCGCGAACTGGCCTCGGCCTGCAGCCAGCTCGCCGCCGACACCGAGGGCACCATCGACGAGACCGTCGTCGCCCGCTACTACACCGGCCGCGCCGAGTCCTCCGGCTTCCAGGTCGCCGACCTGGCGGTGACCGGCCGCACCGCCGAGGCCCTGGGCCAGCTCCGCTGGGCCCTGGCGGTGGGGGAGAAGCCCACCGGCATCGTCTTCGCGCTGGCCTCCGGCGTCCGCGCCATCGGCCGGGTCGCCACCGCCGACCGCGGGATGCGCCCCGGGGACCTGGCCCGTGAGCTGGGCATGCCCCCGTGGAAGATCGACCGGGTGCGCCAGCAGCTCCGCGGCTGGACCGGCGACGGCGTCGCCACCGCCCTCCGCGCCATCGCCGACGCCGACGCCGCCGTCAAGGGCGGCTCCGGCGACCCCGCCTACGCCCTGGAGCAGTGCATCGTCGCGGTCTCCCGCGCCGCCCGCTCCCAGCGCTGACCCCTCGCCCCCCGCCCGGATTCGAGAAATCCTCGGATCCGTGCAGCAGTTGCGCCGCCGCCGACGTCTGACCAGGTGTCAAAAAGACCACGGCAGTGCCCAACGGGGATGGGAAGACACACATGGATGCAATGGTGAATCGACGGCTGCTGGTGAGCGGTGTGGTCCTGGCGGCCGTCTGCGGGCTCGCGCCCGCCGCCTACTCGCAGCAGCAGCCCGGCGCCGGAACCACGGCGATGGCGACGATCACGCAGACGGTGACCGCGACGACCACCGCGCCCGCGACCGTCACACACGCGACCACCGCGTGCCTGGTCGCCACACCGCCCGCCTGGAAGCAGGCGATCGCCAAGGGGGCGCTGGCCAAGTTCCCCGGTGAGCGCACCGTCACCCTGGCCACGTCCACTGGGCCCTGGAGCCGGTTCGCGGTCCTGACGGACGGCAAGCGGCAGCGGCTGGTCGCCGTCCGGCGGGGCTCGACGAGCTACCGGGTGATCGCGTCCTACCCGGCCGCCGCGCAGTCCGCGGCCGGGTTCGCCCTGGCGCACTTCGACGGCCGCTTCCTGGTGTACCTGGTGGAGACCGACGCGGACGGTGAGGGCCGTTGGAAGCTCTACTCCTACGACACCCAGCACACCGCCGGACCGAGGCTGATCGGACAGCAGCAGGACGCCCAGATGCCGGCAGGACCGTTTGTCGTCCCGCAGGTCAGCAAGGGGCTGGCCACCTGGATCCAGCCGTTGCGCGACGGGCGCAAGCAGGTCCACGTCTACAACCTGGTGACGCGGAAGGACCGCATCGTGCGGACCTCGCACGCCTACCGGAGCTTCTTCGTCGGCTCGCTGCTGGTGTGGCAGGAGGCTCCGGCCCCGGACGCGCCGACGCAGCTCAGGGCGGTCGTCGCCCGCACCGGCGCACCGGCGAAGCTTCCGCCCCAGGTGGCCGCCGTGCGGGGGACCGGTGAGGTGGTCGGGGACGGCAAGCGGTGGCTGTGGCTGGCGGCCGACTACTCCGGGATCTACGAATGGCAGCCCGGCTGGAAGAGCCCGGTGGAACGTGTCTCCGGCGGCGAGGAGGTCCAGTGGCTCGGACTGGCCGGCGACCTGCTCACGTACACCGACAGCGTCGCCACCTTCGTCGTCGATCTGCGCTCCGGCGCCCGCACCCAGGTCACCGAGGAGTACGGCGTAGCCAACGTCGACGGCGATTCCATCGAGGTCGGCTCACTCCCCGGGGGCGCCAAGGCGGCGCCGCTGAACGAGTGGGCCGTCGACGCCCGCCGCCTCCCGCCCCTCCCGCACTGCGCCTGACTGCTGAAACGCCAAGAATCCCCCTGACCGGACTCCGGTCGGGGGGATTCCCTTGAGGCTCATTCCTGAGAGCACCACAGCGGCCTAGGATCTACCGTCGGAGAACGGTAGGCGTGGCGAACGCAGGCCGCGTGCGGTGCGAGGGTTCCGCGCAGCGTCTGGATAGAGGGCCGGACGAAGTCTGCGCGGAGGTTGGACAGCAGGCAGATCAGGCCTGGTGGCCGGCAACCTTGGCGCTAAGAGCAGACTTCTTGTTGGCAGCCTGGTTCTTGTGGATGACGCCCTTGCTGGCGGCCTTGTCGAGCTTCTTGTTGGCCTCGCGGGTCAGCACGATGGCCTTCTCGAAGTCGCCCGCCTCCACGGCCTCACGGGCCTTGCGGACGGCGGTCTTCAGCGAGGACTTGACAGACTTGTTGCGCTGCCGAGCCTTCTCGTTGGTCTTGATGCGCTTGATCTGGGACTTGATGTTCGCCACGAAAGAGCCTCAGTCTGATTGGTTGAAACGGAAGGTGTGCCTGCTGCGCCACCGGCCCGAGGGCATGGGGCATCGCAGACACGATGGCCCAGACTACCAGCGGCCCTACGGCTATCCCAAACCGGTCACCCCAGGCCGGGAACCGCTCACCCCAGCCCGGGAACCGCTCACCCCAGCCCGGGAACCGCTCACCCCAGCCCGGGAACCGGCTCCCCGTAGTGCTCCACGAGCGGGAACGGGTCGTAGAAGGGGTGCAGCAGGGCGCGCCACCGCTGGTACTCGGGGGAGCGGCGGAAACCCTCGGTGTGGTCCTCGATGCGCTGCCACTCCACCTGGAGCAGGAACCGCGACTCCCGCCCCGGGTCCAGGCAGGGCAGCAGCCGCAGGGCGAGGAAGCCGGGCTGGGCGGCGATCAGCGGGCGGGCCTGCCGGAAGGCGGCCAGGAAGGCCTCCCGGCTGCCGGGGCCGGGGAGGATGTCGAGCACGGCGGATTCAAGGACCATGACCGGTGATCCTTGCCCGTTCCCCTCCCGCTGTGCCATTGAATTGTGCGAGGGTGGGCCGCATGATCCCTGCTGTCAGCCGCCTGCAAGCCAAGGTCTCCGGTAACCGTTCCGCCCTGCTCCTGGCCGGTCTGCTGGCCGGCTCCGGCGCGCTGCACTTCGCCGTGCCGGGGCCGTACGACGCGATCGTCCCCAAGCTGCTCCCGGGTAGCCCGCGGACCTGGACCAAGGCCAGCGGCGCCGTGGAGCTGGTCATCGCCGCCGCCGTCGCGCTGCCGCCGACCCGACGGGTCGGCGCCCTGGCCGCGGCCGGTCTGCTCACGGCCGTCTACCCGGCGAATGTGCAGATGGCCTACGACTGGCGGAACGCCCCCAGGCTGAAGCGCGCCATCGCGTTCGGGCGGCTGCCGCTGCAGGCCCCGCTGATCGGCTGGGCCCTCGCGGTGCGGGGCCGGGCCCCCGTCAAGGCGTCCGGAAGCGCCTGAGCGGCGAGGTCCCCGGTCGTGGGACGATAGGCGTACCTTCCCGAGTCGCGCTGTCGCGCGGACGCCGCGCGGAAGGAGCCTGCTCCAGCCACTCGACACCATTGGACCCTGAGTGCCCGCCATCCCCGTCCACGTTCCGCAGCCCAGCCGCACCGACCCGGCGCTGATCCGCAACTTCTGTATCATCGCCCACATCGACCACGGCAAGTCCACGCTCGCTGACCGGATGCTGCAGATCACCGGCGTGGTCGACCCGAGGCAGATGCGCGCCCAGTACCTCGACCGCATGGACATCGAGCGCGAGCGCGGCATCACCATCAAGTCGCAGGCGGTCCGGCTGCCCTGGGCCCCGCTCAGCGGCGACCAGCAGGGCACCACTCACATCCTGAACATGATCGACACCCCCGGTCACGTGGACTTCACCTATGAGGTCTCCCGCTCGCTGGCGGCCTGCGAGGGCACCCTGCTGATCGTGGACGCGGCGCAGGGGATCGAGGCGCAGACCCTCGCCAACCTCTACCTGGCGCTGGAGAACGACCTCACCATCATCCCGGTGCTCAACAAGATCGACCTGCCGGCCGCCCAGCCGGAGAAGTACTCCGAGGAGCTCGCCCGGATCATCGGCTGCGACCCCGCCGACGTGCTGCTCTGCAGCGCCAAGAGCGGCCTGGGCGTCGAGGCGATCCTGGACGAGGTGGTCAAGAAGGTCCCCGCCCCGGTCGGCGTCAAGGACGCCCCGGCCCGCGCGATGATCTTCGACTCGGTGTACGACACCTACCGCGGCGTGGTCACCTACGTCCGGGTCGTCGACGGCGAGCTCACCAAGCGCGAGCGCATCCAGATGATGTCCACCGGCGCCACCCACGAGCTGCTGGAGATCGGCGTCATCTCGCCGGAGCCCAAGGTCGCGGACGGCCTGGGGGTCGGCGAGGTCGGCTACATCATCACCGGGGTGAAGGACGTCCGGCAGTCCAAGGTCGGTGACACCATCACCTCGATGCACAAGGGCGCGACCGAGGCGCTGGGCGGCTACAAGGAACCGCGGCCGATGGTCTTCTCCGGCCTCTACCCGCTGGACGGCTCCGACTACCCGCTGCTCCGCGACGCGCTGGACAAGCTGCGCCTCAACGACGCCGCGCTGGTCTACGAGCCGGAGACCTCGGTGGCGCTGGGCTTCGGCTACCGCTGCGGCTTCCTCGGGCTGCTGCACCTGGAGATCATCCGGGAGCGCCTGGAGCGCGAGTTCAACCTCGACCTGATCTCCACCGCCCCCAACGTGGTCTACCGGGTGGTGCTGGAGGACGGCAGCGAGATCACCGTCACCAACCCCAGCGAGTTCCCCGGCGGCAAGATCACCGAGGTCAACGAGCCGATCGTGCGCGGCACCATCCTCGCGCCCAACGAGTTCGTCGGCGCGATCATGGAGCTCTGCCAGAACCGCCGCGGCAACCTGCAGGGCATGGACTACCTCTCCGAGGACCGGGTGGAGCTCCGCTACACCCTTCCCCTCGCCGAGATCGTCTTCGACTTCTTCGACATCCTGAAGTCCAAGACCCGCGGCTACGGCTCCTTCGACTACGAGCCGATCGGCGAGCAGGCGGCCGACCTGGTGAAGGTCGACATCCTGCTGCACGGTGACGCGGTGGACGCCTTCTCCGCCGTGGTGCACAAGGACAAGGCCTACAACTACGGCGTGATGATGGCCGGGAAGCTGCAGAAGCTGATCCCGCGCCAGCAGTTCGAGGTGCCGATCCAGGCCGCCATCGGCTCCCGGGTGATCGCCCGCGAGACCGTCCGCGCGATCCGCAAGGACGTCCTCGCGAAGTGCTACGGCGGTGACATCTCCAGGAAGCGGAAGCTGCTGGAGAAGCAGAAGGAGGGCAAGAAGCGGATGAAGATGGTCGGCCGGGTGGAGGTCCCGCAGGAGGCCTTCATCGCCGCGCTGTCCACCGACGCCGACGCCCCGGCCGACAAGAAGAAGTAGCGCCGGCGCCGTCAGTAGCACCGCAGCGTCAGCAGCATGGGTGGGGCCCGTCGAACGACGGGCCCCACCAGCATGAACGGCGCCGTGCACAGAGGTGCGGTAGCCTCCCGCTGCCAACCGCTGTCGTGCGTGGAAGCCGGGACGCCTGATGCCAGAGCACAGCCAGCCCCTGTCCGACCCGAGGGTCTTCGCCAACCTGGGCCTCGACCGGCTCGGAGCCGCCCCGCTGCGCGGCGCCGACCCCCGGCGGGTCGGCCCGTTCGCGATCGTGGCCCTGCTCGGCAGCGGCGGCATGGGCCGGATCTACCTCGCGCGCGACACCGACCGCGACCCCGGGCGGGGCGGCCTGGCCGCGGTCAAGGTGATCCGGCCCGAGTACGCCGAGGACGACCAGTTCCGCCGTCGCTTCAAGCGTGAGGCGGAGGCGCTGGCCAAGGTCCAGGGCGGGCAGACCGCGGTGCTGCTCGGCAGCGGCTTCGACTAGGACCTGCTCTGGATGGCCACCGAGTACATCCCGGGCCTCAGCCTCAGCGCGACGGTCGCCGAGCACGGGACGCTGGACCTCGCGGCGACCTGGCGGCTGGCCGCCGACCTGGGCCAGGCGGTGTCGGCGATGGCCGAGGCCGCGGTGGTGCACCGGGACATCAAACCGTCCAATGTGATCCTCGGACCCGACGGCTGCCGGGTGATCGACTTCGGCATATCCCAGGCCGGGGACCGCAGTTCGATCACGCTGACCGGCCAGCAGGTCGGCACCCCGGCCTATATGTCACCGGAGCAGGTGCGCGGCCTCCCGGTGGGCACCCCCTCGGACATCTTCGCGCTGGGCTCGGTGCTGGCCTACGCGCTCACCGGGAACGCCCCCTTCGGTGACGGCACCAGCGTCGACGTGCTGCACCGGGTCGCCTACGAGCCGCCCAAGGAGGAGGTGCTGGAGCGGATCGCCGGGATCGACCCGGATCTGGCCGAGCTGGTCACCTCCTGCCTGGACAAGGACCAGCAACGGCGGCCCGGTCCCGAGGCGGTGATGGAGACGGCGGCGACCCGGCAGGTCCCGGCCCCGTGGCCGCAGGCGCTGAATGACGCGGTGCAGAGCCGGATCCAGATCGCGGCGTCGGTACGGCAGTTGCCGCTGGACCTGGTTCCGGTGGAGGAGACGGTGGTGCTCGGCCGCGGTGCGGTGCCCGCGCCGGCAGCTGAGCCACGAGCCGAGCCGGCAGCTGAGCCACGAGCCGAGCCGGCAGCCGAGCCGGTGCTGCCGCCCACGCCGCTGCAGGGGCCGCATCAGCCGCCCACGCCGCCCACGGTCGCGGCGATCCCCGCGCCGATGGCCCCCTATTTGCCGCCGCCGGTAGCAGTCCCACCAGTCCCAGCGGCTCCACCCCGGGAGACCCGGGCCGGTCGGCGCGGGGCGCGGACCTGGACGCTGGTCGCGGGCGCGGTGCTGGCTGTCGCCGCCATCGCCGGGACGGCGGTGCTGCTGACCGGCTCCCCGGGCGGCTCCGCGGCGGCGGTGGGCACGGCGGGGACAACCGCCGCGACCTCGTCCGCAACGACGGATCCAAGCAGCGCCTCGGCGTCGACTCCGACCAGCACCACGGCAGTCTCGGCACCGCCCTCGGCCGGGAACCACCCCTCGGCCCCCGCCAACAGCACGCCAGGGCAGCAGCCGCCGGCCACCGGCGCGGCGAAAACGTCCGGCGCAGCGGCGCCGACCCCGCCCGCCGCCCACCAACCCCAGCCCCCCGCGGCCACCACCGCCGCGCCCCCGCCCGCGCCGCACACCTCCGCCCCGGCCACCAAGGCGGTGCCGCCCTGGGACCAGGCCTGCACCTACTACTCGGGCAACGCGGAAACCGAGTACGGCGCCGCGAACGTCCGGGTCACCGAGCTGCAGTGCCTGCTGGTGCACCGCGGTTACAGCGTCGGCTCCTCGGGGGTGGACGGCCAGTTCGGCAAGGACACCGAGAACGCGGTGAAGAAGTTCCAGACGGCCAAGCACCTGGAGGTGGACGGCCAGGTCGGACCGCAGACCTGGGCCGCTCTCCGCAGCGCCAACTAGCCTTGCAAGCAAAAGGGTTCAGGCCGCCGACCACTTCGGGTCGCGGCCGGACAGGGCGAGCGCCCGGTCGAACGGGGTGGCGCCGGCGGGCACCGGCAGCGCCTCGGCGAAGCCCTGGTACTGCCGGTACATCTCGGCGTACTCCTCGACCAGGCCGACCGTGGCCGCCTCCGCGCTGCCGGGGACGTGGAACTCCTGGCCGGTGGCCACGGCCAGCTCCCAGCCGTGCAGCACCAGCTCCAGCAGCATCATCCCGGCGATGGCCGCCGCGGGCATGCTGGCGTCGCCCATCTTGAGCTCGCCCTCCCAGACCGCCGGGTCGGACCAGGCCGCCAGCGCCCGGTCCAGCTGTGCGGCGTAGGCCTCGGCCCAGCCGGGCTCGGCGGTGAAGTCGCGCTGCTGCCAGTCGTCGGGGACGGACTCGCCGCGGGCGCGGAGCTCGAAGTTGTAGGAGGTCCAGAGGACCAGGTGATTGGCAAGAGTCTTGACATCCCACTCAGTGTCCGGAGTGGGGGCGGAGAGCTGGTCGTCGGAAACGGCGCGGGTGATCCTGGCGGCCTCGGCGGAGGCGGCGGTGAGCTGCGGAAGTAGATTCGTCATGCCCACCACGCTAGGCGCGGCGCGATCACCTGTCTTGAAGAAACGCGACAGCCTAGGCTGGGCAGATGACAGCGGACACGGCCGGTTCGGACGCACCGCGCGGAGTGCTCCACCCGCAGGGGGCGGCCGGGCGCTTCACCCTCGACCGGCAGCCGCCCTCCCCGGCGCTGGAGCCGCTGGTCGAGTACTACTGGCGGGTCTGCTGGGATCTGCGCGACCGGCCTCCGTATGAGCAGAAGGTGCTTGCGCACCCCAATATCCACCTGGTCTTCGAGGAGCCGAGGGCGGCGGTCTACGGGGTCGACCGCGGTCTGTTCGTGCGGCGGCTGGTGGACCAGGGGCAGGTGCTGGGGGTGAGGTTCCGGCCGGGCGGGTTCCGTGCGTTCTGGGGGCGGCCGGTCCAGGAGCTGGCCGACCAGGTGGTCCCGGCGACCGAGGTCTTCGGCGCGGCGGTCGAGGAGACCAGCCGTCAGATCCTCGCCGAGCAGGACTCCGTGGTGATGGCCGGCCTCGCCGAGGCCTTCCTGCTCGCCCGCCTCCCCAGAACCGGCCCGGGCGCGACCGGCCCAGGAGCGACCGAACGAGGCGTGACCGACCCGCAGGCGGCCGAGGTCGCGGCCATGGTCGCGACCGCGACCAGCGACCACACCCTGCTGCGGGTGGAGCAGCTCGCCGAACGCCACGGGGTGTCCGTCCGCACCCTGCAGCGGCTGTTCGCCGAGTACGTGGGCGCGGGGCCCAAGTGGGTGCTGCGCCGGGCCCGGCTGCACGAGGCGGCGCAGCGCGCCGAGGACGCCGCGGTCGACTGGTCCGCCCTGGCCACCGACCTCGGCTACGCCGACCAGGCCCACCTCACCCGCGACTTCACGGCTGTGGTGGGCCTGCCCCCGGCCCGCTACGTACAGAGGTAAGCCGTCAGTCGACCTCGGCCACGGCCTGCGAGAACTGCGCCGCGTAGAGCCGCGCGTACGCGCCCCCCGCCGCGAGGAGTTCGCTGTGGCTGCCCTGCTCCACGATCGCGCCGTCCTGCATCACCAGGATGGTGTCCGCGTCGCGGATGGTGGAGAGCCGGTGGGCGATGACGAAGGCGGTGCGGCCGGTGCGCAGCGTCGCCATGGCGCGCTGGATGAGCACCTCGGTGCGGGTGTCCACCGAGCTGGTGGCCTCGTCCAGGACCAGGATGGACGGGTTCGCCAGGAACGCGCGGGCGATGGTGATCAGCTGCTTCTCGCCGGCGCTGACCCCGGTGCCCTCGTCGTCGATGACGGTGTCGTACCCGTCCGGCAGGGTGCGGACGAAGCGGTCCACGTGGGCGGCCTTGGCCGCCTCGACGACCTCCTCGCGGGTCGCTCCCTCCCTGCCGTAGGCGATGTTTTCGGCGATGGAGCCGCCGAACAGCCAGGTGTCCTGGAGCACCATGCCGATGCCGGAGCGCAGCTCCTCCCGGGACATCCGGGCCACGTCCACCCCGTCCAGGGTGATCCGGCCGCTGCTGACCTCGTAGAACCGCATCAGCAGGTTGACCAGGGTGGTCTTGCCCGCGCCGGTGGGGCCGACGATGGCGACGGTGTGGCCCGGTGCCGCGGTGAGCGAGAGGTCCTCGATCAGCGGCTTGGCCGGGTCGTAGCGGAAGGCCACGTGCTCGAAGGAGACCTGGCCGCGCAGCTCGGTCGGACGCAGCGGCTCGACCGGGTCCGGCTCCTGCTCGGGGGCGTCCAGCAGTTCGAACACCCGCTCCGCGGAGGCGACGCCCGACTGCACCAGGTTGGACATGCTGGCCACCTGGGTCAGCGGCTGGCTGAACTGCCGCGAGTACTGGATGAAGGCCTGCACATCGCCGATGGACAGCGCGCCGGAGGCGACCCGCAGCCCGCCGACGACCGCGACCAGCACGTAGTTGATGTTGCCGATGAACATCATGCAGGGCTGGATCAGCCCGGAGACGAACTGCGCCTTGAAGCTGGAGGCGTAGAGCTTCTCGTTCTGCTCGCGGAACAGCTCCGCCGACTCCTCCTGCCGGCCGAAGACCTTGACCAGGGCGTGCCCGCTGTACATCTCCTCGATGTGGGCGTTCAGCTTGCCGGTGGTCTTCCACTGGGCGACGAACTGCGGCTGGGCCCGCTTGCCGACCTTGGTGGCGACCAGGATCGAGGCCGGGACGCTGACCAGGGCGATCAGCGCGAGCATCCAGGAGATGTAGAACATCATGGTCAGCACGCCGATGATGGTCAGCAGCGAGGTGAGGATCTGGCTGAGCGTCTGCTGCAGGGTCTGGCCGATGTTGTCGATGTCATTGGTGACCCGGCTCAGCACCTCCCCGCGCGGCTGCTGGTCGAAGTAGCTCAGCGGCAGTCTGGCGATCTTGTCCTCGACATTGCCGCGCAGCCGCTTGACCGCGCGCTGCAGCGCCCGGTTCATCAGCCGGGCCTGGACGATGCCGCACAGCCCGGCCAGCAGGTAGATCCCCAGCACCCACAGCAGCACCCCGCCGACGGCGTGGAAGTCGATGCCGTGGCCGGGGTTGACGTGCTGCATGGAGGCGATCAGGTCGGCCTGCTTGCCGTGGCCGGCCTGGCGCAGCTGGTCCGCGTACTGGGCCTGGGTGACATGGGCCGGCAGCTGCTTGCCGAAGACCCCGGCCAGGATCAGGTCGGTGGCGTGGCCGAGGATCTTCGGCCCGATCACCGACAGCGTGACGCCGGCCAGGGCCAGTGCCACCGCGATGCTCAGCAGCGCGCGCTCCGGGCGCAGCAGCCCGAGCACCCGCTTGCCGGAGGCCTTGAAGTTCATCGACTTCTCGACCGGTCCGCCGGCCATCATCCGGCCGGGTCCTGGCATCGGGGCGGGGCCGCGGCGCTTGGCCGCCGCTTCCTGTTCGGAGCTCATGCGGCCTCCTCCTCGGTCAGCTGGGAGAGGACGATCTCGCGGTAGGTCTCGTTGCTGTCCATCAACTCGTGGTGGGTTCCAGTGCCGACGACGGATCCCTCGTCCAGGACGATGATCCGGTCGGCGTCGCGAATGGTGCTGACACGTTGGGCGACGATGATGACGGTGGCGTCGGCGGTCTCCCGGAGCAGGGCCGCGCGCAGCCGGGCGTCGGTGGCGTAGTCCAGGGCCGAGAAGGAGTCGTCGAACAGGTAGATCTCCGGACGGCGGACCAGCACCCGGGCGATGGCCAGGCGCTGGCGCTGCCCGCCGGAGACATTGGTGCCGCCCTGGGCGATCGGGGCGTCCAGGCCCTCGGCCAGCTTCTCCACGAAGTCCTTGGCCTGGGCGGTCTCCAGGGCCGCCCAGAGCTCCTCGTCGGTGGCGTCGGGGTTGCCGTAGCGGAGGTTGCTGCCGACGGTGCCGGAGAAGAGGTACGGCTTCTGCGGGACCAGCCCGACGGTCTTGGCGAGCAGGACCGGGTCGAGGTCGCGCACGTCCACGCCGTCGACCAGGACGCTGCCGTCAGTGGCGTCGGACAGCCGCGGGATCAGGGTCAGCAGCGTGGTCTTGCCGGAGCCGGTGCTGCCGATGATCGCGGTGGTCTGGCCCGGGCGGGCGTCGATGCTGACGTCGCGCAGCACCGCCGACTCGGCGCCGGGGTAGCGGAACTCGGCGCCGCGCAGCTCCAGGTAGCCGGCCCGCTTGAGCTCGCGGACCGGGGCCAGCGGCGGGACCACGGTGCTCTCGGTGTCCAGCACCTCCTGGATCCGCTCGGCGCAGACCTCGGCGCGGGGCACCATCATGAACATGAAGGTGGCCATCATCACCGACATCAGGATCTGCATCAGATAGCTGAGGAACGCGGTGAGCGCGCCGATCTGCATGCCGCCGCTGTTGATCCGGTACGAGCCGAACCACAGCACGGCCACGCTGGAGACGTTGACCACCATCATGACCAGCGGGAACATCAGCGCCAGCAGCTTGCCGACGCGGATCGCGTTGTCGGTGAGCGCGTCGTTGGCGACCGCGAAGCGCTCGCGCTCATGAGTGTCCTTGACGAAGGCCCGGATCACCCGGATACCGGTGATCTGCTCGCGCAGGATCCGGTTGATGCTGTCGATGCGCACCTGCATGGACCGGAACAGCGGGCGCAGCCGGCTGATGATCAGTCCGATCACCACGGCGAGGAGCGGGACGATGGCCACCAGCAGCAGCGAGAGCGGCACGTCCTGGTTCAGTGCCATGATGATGCCGCCGACGCACATGATGGGCGCGGAGACCATCAGCGTGAAGGTCATCAGCACCAGCATCTGGACCTGCTGGACGTCGTTGGTGCTGCGGGTGATCAGCGAGGGGGCGCCGAAGTGGCCGACCTCGCGGGAGGAGAAGGACTGCACCCGGTCGAACACCGAGGCGCGCATGTCCCGGCCGAGGGCCATCGCGGTCCTGGCGCCGAAGAACACCGCGCCGACGGCGCACACGACCTGGACCAGGGTCACCCCCAGCATGATCCCGCCGGTCTGCAGGATGTAGGTGGTGTCGCCCTTGATCACGCCGTCGTCGATGATGTCGGCGTTGAGGGTCGGCAGATACAGGGTGGCGATGGTCTGGATCAGCTGCAGCAGCACCAGGAGCGTGATGGGCCTGGTGTAGGGGCCCAGGTGGGCCCGCAGGAGTCGGATCAGCACACGGTTCTCTCAGGAGTTCGAAGGGCGGGTCGGCGGGCGGGAGAATCTGCTCAGCATATCTGCGTACACCGTACTCGGTTTTGCGCGAACCGGGGAGGGCATCGCTTCAGGACGGTCATCGTAGGCAACTTACCTGCCGACCGGCAAGGTATTTTGGCCCGGGGCGGAAACACCCCTCTTACGCTCGCCGCCCGAACGTCCTAATCTGATCGTTGCCAGCTAGTTACTCGTGAGTTAACAAACGTCTCGGCCCCTGAATCCGGGCCCCGGAGGTAGCCGTGAATTCCGCAGCACCGCTGATCGACAGCCGTCCCGCCTCGGTGGCGCAGCTGTTCCTCTCCCGGGTCGCGGAGACGCCCGACCGCGAGGCGTACCGCTACCCGGTCCCGGTGGACGAGCACGCCGCGGACGGCGCGCCCGGCGCCGAGCAGTGGCGCTCGCTCACCTGGGGGCAGGCCGCAGAACGGGTGTACGCCATCGCCGGCGGCCTGATGGCCCTGGGCATCCAGCCCGAGGAGCGGGTGGCGATCTCCTGCTCCACCAGGATCGAGTGGATCCTGGCCGACCTGGGCATCATGTGTACCGGCGCGGCGGTCACCGCCGTCTACCCCAGCACCAACGCCGACGAGACCTCCTTCATCCTGGACGACTCCGGCAGCCGGGCGATCATCGCCGAGGACGGCAAGCAGCTCGCCAAGATCCTCGGCGAGTGCGGCCACCTGCCCGAGCTCAGGCACGTCATCACCATCGACGGCAGCAAGCCGGCCGAGGGCGCCGAGCCGCCCGAGGGGGTCGAGGTGATGTCGCTGGCCGAGCTGGAGGAGCGCGGCGCCGCGTACCTCAAGGAGCACCCGGACGCGGTCACCACCGCCGTCGCCGCCATCGACCGCGAGCAGCTGGCCACCCTGATCTACACCTCCGGCACCACGGGCCGGCCCAAGGGCGTCCGGCTGGTCCACGACTGCTGGGCCTACCAGGCCGCCGCCCAGTCCAGCACCGGGCTGCTCAGCGCCGACGACGTGCAGTACCTGTGGCTGCCGCTGTCGCACGTCTTCGGCAAGACGCTGACCTCGGGTCAGATCCAGCTGGGCTCGATCACCGCGGTCGACGGCCGGGTGGACCGGATCATCCACAACCTCCCGGTGGTGAAGCCGACCTACATGGCCTCCGCGCCGCGGGTGTTCGAGAAGGTCTACAACGGCATCGCCGGCAAGGCCAGGGCCGAGGGCGGGGCCAAGTACAAGATCTTCCTCTGGGCCGCCAAGGTGGCCCGCGACTACGCCCGCACCGGTCAGGAGTCCCAGATCGCGACCGGGGTCAGGACCGTCCCGTTCGGGCTGCGCGCCCAGCACGCGATCGCCGACAAGCTGGTCTACACCAAGATCCGCGCGGCCTTCGGCGGCCGGATGCGCGCCTGCGTCTCCGGCAGCGCCGCGCTGGCCCCGGAGATCGGCTTCTTCTTCTCCGGCGCGGGCGTGCACATCCTGGAGGGCTACGGGCTGACCGAGACCAGCGCCGGATCCACGGTCAACCCCGGCGAGGGCTACCGGATCGGCACCGTCGGCACCCCCCTGCCCGGCACCGAGGTCAGGATCGCCGAGGACGGCGAGGTGCTGCTGCGCGGCCCGGCCGTGATGCGCGGCTACCACAACCAGCCGGAGAAGACCGCCGAGGTGCTGGAGAGCGACGGCTGGTTCCACACCGGCGACATCGGCGAGATCGACAAGGACGGCTTCGTCAAGATCACCGACCGCAAGAAGGACATGTTCAAGACCTCGGGCGGCAAGTACGTCGCGCCCAGCGAGGTCGAGGGCCGGTTCAAGGCGGTCTGCCCCTTCGTCAGCAACATCCTGGTGATCGGCAACGGCCGCAACTACTGCTCCGCGCTGATCACCCTGGACGAGCCCACCATCATGCAGTGGGCCGGCGCCCACGGCCTGGCCGGGAAGTCCTACGCGGAGGTCTGCTCCTCGGCCGAGGTGCACACGCTGGTGGACGGCTTCGTCCAGCGGCTCAACGGCGACCTGCAGCGCTGGCAGACCGTCAAGAAGTTCACCGTGCTGCCCCGCGACCTGGACATCGAGCACGGCGAGCTGACCCCCAGCCTCAAGGTCAAGCGCCCGGTCGTGGAGCGCGAGAACGCCGCCGCGATCGAGGCCATGTACGCGGGCGCCAACGAGGCCTGAACCGCTTCCTGCTCCGCGGGTCTCTCCCTACACAGGTCTCACCGCCGGGCGGCGGTCGCTGCCCGGCGGTGCCGCCGCCTGCGCCACCACACCGTCAGCGGCACCGCCGCCAGCAGCGCCACCAGGCCGCCGAAGGCGAAGGGGGCCGGGCTGCCGGCCGGCTGGGAGAGACCGGCCTGGTCAAACGTGGAGGGGATCGGCAGGGTGGCCCAGTGGCTGACCGGCCAGGCCACCACAAAGGCCCGGCCGACCACGTCGCCGACCGGGACGTAGCCGCCGCCGTTGTTGTGCAGCCGCTGGTAGCGGGAGTCCTCGGAGTCGTTGCGGTGGTCGCCCATCACCCAGAGGTAGCCCTTGGGCACCGTCACCGTGCCGACCGAGTAGTCGTCGCAGGGGGTGGCCCCCGGGAAGACGTACGGCTCCTGCAGCTTCACCCCGTCCACCGAGACCGGCGCGCCCGCGTTGCAGACCACGGTGTCGCCGCCGACCGCGATCACCCGCTTGATCAGGTCCTTCTCGGTCGCCGAGGGCAGCAGCCCGATGTCGCTCAGCGCCGACTGGATGTTCCGCACGGTGGCGCTGCTGCTCCGCGGCGGCAGGTCGGCGTTGGACAGCCAGTTGCCCGGGTCGTGGAAGACCACCACGTCGCCGCGCTGCGGCTGGGCCCCGAACCAGGGGCTGAACTTGTCGACCAGCACCCGGTCGTTCTTCATCAGGGTGTTGTTCATCGAGTCCGAGGGGATCGAGAAGGCCTGCACGAAGAAGGTCTTCACCACCAGCGCCAGCACCAGCGCGAACAGCACCAGCAGCGGCAGCTCCTTCCACAGCGGCCGCCGCGGCTTCTCCGTCCGCCCGGTGCCGGCGTCCCCCGCCGCGACCTCGCTTGCAGTCTGCTGACCCATCCCCGCGCCCCCTCCGACACCGATCAAACCCATCAACCCAACGTTCGGGAGTTCCCTGCCCGCGCAATGCCGGACAATGGGCCCATGCCCTCCGCACTTCCCGACGGTGAAGCCGTCCCCACCGACGGGGCCCTGCCCGCGTCCGCGCTCAGCGAGCTGGGGCAGCGGCCCTTCGGCTTCTACGTCCATGTGCCGTACTGCGCCACCCGCTGCGGCTACTGCGACTTCAACACCTACACCGCCACCGAGCTGCGCTCGTCCGGCGCGGTGGCCTCCCAGGACACCTACGCCGACAACCTGGTCGCCGAGATCCGGCACGCCCGCCGGGTGCTGGGGGAGGCCGAGCTGCCGGTGCAGACCGTCTTCCTCGGCGGCGGCACGCCCACCCTGCTGCCGGCCCGGGACCTGGTCCGGATGCTGGCCGCGATCCGGGAGGAGTTCGGGCTCGCGGACGGGGCCGAGGTGACCACCGAGGCCAACCCGGAGTCGGTCGACCCGGCCTACCTGGCGGAGCTGCGCGAGGGCGGCTTCAACCGGCTCAGCTTCGGCATGCAGAGCGCCCGCCCGCACGTGCTGCAGCTGCTGGACCGCCGGCACACCCCGGGACGGCCCGAGGCCTGCGTCGCGGAGGCCCGCGCGGCCGGCTTCGAGCACATCAACCTGGATCTGATCTACGGCACCCCGGGGGAGAGCGACGAGGACTGGCGCGCCTCGCTGGAGGCGGCCCTCGGCGCCGAGCCCGACCATGTCTCCGCGTATGCGCTGATCGTCGAGGAGGGCACCAAGCTCGCCGCCAGGATCCGCCGCGGCGAGATCCCGATGACCGACGACGACGTCCACGCCGACCGCTACCTGATCGCCGAGGAGCTGCTCAGCGCGGCCGGGCTGCACTGGTACGAGGTGTCCAACTGGGCCACCGGACCGGCCGCCCGCTGCCGCCACAACGAGCTGTACTGGACCGGCGCGGACTGGTGGGGCGCGGGCCCCGGCGCGCACAGCCATGTCGGGGGCGTGCGGTGGTGGAACGTCAAGCACCCGGCGGCGTACGCGCAGGCGCTCGCCGAGGGCCGCACCCCGGCGCACGGGCGCGAGCGCCTGGCGGACGAGGACCGCCGGGTGGAGCGGATCCTGCTGGAACTGCGCCTCGCCGACGGCTGCCCGCTGGAGCTGCTGCACGAGGCCGGCCGCAAGGCCGCCGACCAGGCCCTGGCGGACGGTCTGCTCGACCCGGCGCCCTATGCCGAGGGCCGGGCCGTGCTGACCCTGCGCGGACGGCTGCTGGCCGACGCGGTGGTCCGGGACCTGGTCGACTGATTTCCGTCAGCTGGTGACGAAGTCGATCAGTTCCTCGACCCGGCCCAGCAGCGAGGGGTCCAGGTCCTTGAAGGAGTCCACCGAGGCCAGGATCCGCTTCCAGGCCGCCGGGGTGTTCACCGGCCAGCCCAGCCGGCGGCAGACCCCCTCCTTCCACTCCTCGCCGCGCGGGACCTCCGGCCAGGCCGCGATGCCCACCGAGGAGGGCTTCACCGCGGCCCAGATGTCGATGAAGGGGTGCCCCACCACCAGCACGTCCGCCCCGCTGACCTGGGCGGCGATCCTGGACTCCTTGGAGTTCGGGACCAGGTGGTCCACCAGCACCCCCAGCCGCCGCCCCGGCTCGGGGCGGAACTCGGCGACGATCGCGGGCAGGTCGTCCACCCCCTCCAGGTACTCGACCACCACGCCCTCGATCCGCAGGTCGTCGCCCCAGACCCGTTCGACCAGCTCGGCGTCGTGCCGGCCCTCGACGTAGATCCGGCTGGGCAGCGCCACCCGGGCCCGCACCCCCCGCACCGCGACCGAGCCGGAGGCGGTGCGGGCCGGGGCGACCGGGACCGGCGGGGCGACCGAGCCGGGGCGGACCAGGGTCACCGGACGCCCCTCCAGCAGGAAGCCGCTCGGGGTGAGCGGGAAGACCCGGTGCTTGCGGTGCCGGTCCTCCAGGGTGACGGTGAAGCCCTCGGCGGTCTTCTCGCAGCGCACCACCGCGCCGCAGAAGCCGGTGACGACCTCCTCCACCACCAGATCCCGCTCGGCCGGCACCTCGGGGGCCGGGACCGAGCGCTTCCACGGGGGCGTCAGGTCGGGGCCGTAGCTACGGGTCACAGGCCGGGCGCTCCCCAGACCGGGAACCAGCGGGTCAGGTCCTGCTCGACCCGCAGGTCGTTCCCGAGCATCGCCTTGATCTGCAGCTCCAGCGAGTTGTCCCGCTTCTCGCCGCCGCCCGCGGCCGGGGCGAAGGGGTAGAAGGTGCCGCGCTTGTAGAGGTAGACCAGCGCCAGCGAGCGGTGCCTGCTGTCGGTGAAGTTGACCAGGGAGCAGAGCAGCTGCGGCCCGAAGCCGGTGCTCTCCAGCGCCGAGTTCACCGCGTGCACGTCGTTGACCAGGGAGACGATGTCGTCCGGGCTCTGCCGGGCGGTCAGCCAGGTGTAGCCGTAGGAGTCCTGGGTGGACTCGATCGGCACGCCCCCGCGCCCGGTGTCGGCGTCCAGCAGCGCCTGGACCTCCTGCTGGACCTGGGCGAAGGCGCCGCCCTCGACGGCGGAGAAGCAGACCGAGCCGACCCCGGTCGGCCGGAAGTCGGCGGCCGCCTCCAGCGTGATCGCCGCCGAGGGCAGGCCGAACAGCTGGTCGAGGTCCGGTTTCACCGGCTTGGTACGGCCCAGCAGCGTGTCCAGGAAGCCCACGGGTTCACTCCTCGGGAGGTGACGGAAAACACGGGAGGTGATGGATACAGCGAAGGACTACGGACGGCCCAGCTCGGCGGAGATCCGGCCCAGCTGCTCCAGCCGCTGCTGCAGCGAGGGGTGGGTGGAGAAGGCCTGGCTGGCCGCCTTGCGGGCGGAGACCGCCGGGGCGAAGTAGAACGCGTTGAAGGGCTGCGCGCGGCGCAGGTCCTCGGTGGGGATGGCCGCCATCTCCCCGCTGACCTTGGTGAGCGCGGAGGCCAGCGCCGAGGGGCGCCCGGTCAGCAGCGCGGCGGCGCGGTCGGCGGAGAGCTCGCGGTAGCGGGAGAGCAGCCGGGTCAGCAGGAAGCTGATGCTGTAGGCCACGGCGCTGACCCCGATCACGATCAGCAGCACCATGCCGGTGTTGTCGCCGTCCCGGTTGTCCCGGCTGCTGAAGCCGCCGAACAGCCCGGCCTGCAGGCCGACCCTGGTCAGGATGCCGGTCAGCACGCCGAGGAAGCCGGCGATGGTCATCACCATCACGTCCTTGTGGGCCACGTGCGACATCTCGTGGGCGAGCACGCCCTCCAGCTCCTCCGGCTCCAGCCGGCGGAGCAGCCCGGTGGTGACGCAGACCACGGCGTTCTTCTCGTTGCGGCCGGTGGCGAAGGCATTGGGGATGTCGCTCTGGGCGACGGCGACCTTGGGCTTCTTCATGTCGGCCAGGGCGCAGAGCCGGTCGACCGTGCCGTGCAGCTCCGGGTAGTCCTGGGCGCTGACCTCGCGGGCGCCCATGCTGAAGGAGGCGATCCGGTCGCTGAACCAGAACTGGGCGATGAACAGGCCGCCGGCGATGATCACGATGATCAGCCAGGCTCCCTTGAGGAAGACCAGCAGGGCGCCGACGAAGACGACATACAGCAGCCCGATGAGGAACATCGTCAGCAGCATCCGGCTGGTCAGTCCGCGGTCGGGTGCAAAGCGTGTTCTGGGCATGTAGCCACTCCTCAAGATGGACCTGTGCTGCAATTCTGCCCTGTAGGGCCTACCAACAGGTACGTATGGGAGGGCGCGGGCGTTCCGGTGGCCTACCCTCGCGCCTTACACTGGCCGAACAGGCGTTGGCACTCGTTCGGCCAGAGTGCCAGTCTCCACAGGACAGCCGGTGTCCGAGGACAGGAGGTGCGTGGCCCGTGCATGAGGAGCGCAAGCTCGACGACCGCAAGCTGGCGGTTCTGCGTGCCATCGTCCAGGACTACGTCGGGACCGAGGAGCCGGTCGGCTCCAAGGCCCTGGTGGAACGCCACAACCTCGGCGTGTCGCCGGCCACGGTGCGCAACGACATGGCGACACTCGAGGACGAGGGCTACATCCACCAGCCGCACACCAGCGCCGGACGGGTGCCCACCGACAAGGGCTACCGGCTGTTCGTCGACCGGCTGACCGAGGTGAAGCCGCTGTCCGCGCCCGAGCGCCGGGCCATCGGCAGCTTCCTGGACCACGCGGTGGACCTGGACGACGTGGTGGCCCGTACGGTGCGGCTGCTGGCGCAGCTGACCCGGCAGGTCGCCGTGGTGCAGTACCCCTCGCTGTCCCGATCGACGGTGCGCCATGTGGAACTGGTGGCGCTGACGCCGACCCGGGTGATGCTGGTGCTGATCACCGACACCGGCCGGGTGGAGCAGCGGCTGATCGACTGCCCCGGCGCGGTCGGTGAGACGGTCCTCGCCGATCTGCGCAGCCGGCTGAACACCAGGGCCGCGGGCCAGCGCTTCGCCGAGGTGCCGACCCTGCTGCAGGATCTGCCCGAGGCGTTCGAACGCGAGGAGCGGGGCGCGGTCACGGCCGTGCTCACCGCGCTGTTCGAGGCGCTGGCCGAGCAGACCGAGGAGCGGATCGTCATCGGCGGCTCCGCCAACCTCACCCGCTTCCCGCACGACTTCCCGCTCACCATCGCCCCCGTGCTGGAGGCGTTGGAGGAGCAGGTGGTCCTGCTGAAGCTGCTCGGGGAGACCGCCGACGCGGGCATGATGGTCCGTATCGGTCACGAGAACGCCTACGAAGGGCTCAATTCCACGTCGGTCGTGTCGGTGGGCTACGGTTCGGGCGACGAGACCGTCGCCAAACTGGGTGTGCTCGGGCCGACGAGGATGGACTACCCGGGAACCATGGGTGCCGTCCGGGCGGTTGCACGGTACGTCGGTCAGATCCTGGCTGCGTCATAGCCTTACAGCGGTGTCGGGAACGTCGGCGCGAATAGAACAAGCGGAGCATTTTGGTGGCCACGGACTACTACGCGGTACTCGGCGTCCGGCGTGACGCCGGTCAGGACGAGATCAAGAAGGCGTTCCGCCGACTGGCGCGCGAACTCCATCCTGACGTCAATCCCGACCCGAAGACCCAGGAGCGGTTCAAGGAGATCAACGCCGCCTACGAGGTCCTCTCGGACCCCAACAAGCGGCAGGTCTACGACCTGGGCGGGGATCCCCTGTCGGCGAACGGCGGCGGCGCGGGCCCCGGCGGCTTCGGCGCGGGCGCGGGCTTCGGCTTCAGCGACATCATGGACGCCTTCTTCGGCGCGGCCGGCGGCGCGCAGCGCGGACCGCGGTCGCGGACCAGGCGCGGCCAGGACGCGATGATCCGGATCGACCTCGACCTCGAAGAGGCCGCGTTCGGCACCACCAAGGACATCCAGGTCGACACCGCCGTGGTCTGCACCACCTGCAACGGCGAGGGCGCGGCCCCCGGCACCTCCGCCCAGACCTGTGACATGTGTCGCGGTCGCGGCGAGGTGTCGCAGGTCACCCGGTCCTTCCTGGGCCAGGTTATGACCTCCCGCCCCTGCCCGCAGTGCCAGGGCTTCGGCACCGTCGTGCCCACCCCCTGCCCCGAGTGCGCCGGCGACGGCCGGGTCCGCGCCCGCCGCACGCTGACCGTGAAGATCCCGGCCGGTGTCGACAACGGCACCAGGATCCAGCTGGCCGGCGAGGGCGAGGTCGGCCCCGGCGGCGGCCCGGCCGGCGACCTCTACGTCGAGATCGCCGAGAACGCGCACAAGATCTTCCAGCGCCGCGGCGACGACCTGCACTGCACCGTGACGCTGCCGATGACGGCGGCGGCGCTGGGCACCAAGGTCCCGCTGGAGACCCTGGACGGCCAGGTGGAGATCGACGTCCGCCCCGGCACCCAGTCCGGGCAGTCCATCCCGCTGCACGGGCGCGGCATCACCCACCTGCGCGGCGGCGGCCGCGGCGACCTGATAGTGCACGTCGAGGTGCAGACCCCCGGCAAGCTCGACCCGGAGCAGGAGGACCTGCTGCGGCGGCTCGCCGCGCTGCGCGGCGAGGAGCGCCCCAAGGGCACCTTCGAGCCGGGCCAGCAGGGCCTCTTCTCCCGGCTGAAGGACGCCTTCAACGGCCGCGCCTGAGCCGCACGGCTCCCAGGAACAGCAAGGACAGGAACGTACGTCGTGACAGCCCCCGTGTTCGTGGTGGAGACCTCGCAGCTGGGCCCGGTGGGCTCGGTGGTCCGGCTGGACGGCGCGGAGGGCCGGCACGCGGTCGCGGTGCGGCGGCTGGCCGTCGGCGAGCAGCTGGTGCTGACCGACGGCGCGGGCCAGGGGGTGTCCGGCTCGGTCGCCGCCGTGCTCGGCAAGGAGGCGCTGGAGGTTCAGGTCTCCGGGCTGCTGGCCGAACCCGAGCCCGCGCTGCGGGTGGTGGTGGTGCAGGCGCTGCCCAAGGGCGACCGGGGCGAGCTCGCGGTCGAGCTGATGACCGAGGTCGGCGTGGACGAGGTGGTCCCCTGGGCGGCCTCGCGCTGCATCACCCAGTGGAAGGGCGACCGGGGCCTCAAGGCCCTGGGGAAGTGGCGGGCCACCGCCCGTGAGGCCGGCAAGCAGTCCCGCCGGCTGCGCTTCCCGGTGGTCCGGGACCCGATGAGCACCCGGCAGGTGGCCGAGCTGCTCGCCGGCGCCGCGCTGGGCGCGGTGCTGCACGAGGAGGGCTCGCTGCCGCTGGCCTCGGCCGGGCTGCCGGCCCGGGGCGAGCTGGTGCTGGTGGTCGGCCCCGAGGGCGGGGTCTCCCCGGACGAGCTGGCGCGCTTCGCCGAGGCGGGCGCCGCCCCGTACCGGCTCGGGTCCACGGTGCTGCGGACCTCCACGGCGGGGGTCGCCGCCGGAGCCCTGCTGCTCGGGCGCACCGGACGCTGGGGCTGATCGTCCGAGCGGCTGCGGCTGATCGTCCGAGCCGCCTGCGCTGATCGTCCGGGTCGGTCCGCTGCGAGCTGAATCTTCTGTCGCACGGAGAGTGGTGGCGGCTAGGGTGGCCGCGTGACTGAAGCCGACAGCTATCTCCGGTTCCCCCATATCCATGCTGACCTGGTCACCTTTGTGGCCGAGGACGACGTCTGGCTGGCCCCCCTCGCGGGTGGCCGGGCCTGGCGGGTGAGCGCCGACCAGGTGCCGGTGACCCGCCCCCGGATCTCGCCCGACGGAACCCTGCTCGCCTGGACCTCGACCCGCGACGGTGCGCCCGAGGTGCATGTCGCCCCGGTCGACGGCGGTCCGGCCCGGCGGCTGACGTTCTGGGGCAGCGCGCAGACGGCGGTGCTGGGCTGGACGGCCGAGGGCGAGATCCTCGCCCGCAGCTCGGTCGGCCGGATGTCCCGGGCGCACCCGTGGGCCTTCGCGGTGCCGCTGGACGGCGGCCCGGCCCGGCAGCTCCCGTACGGACGGATCGGCGGGGTGGCCCAGGAGCCGGCCGGCGGCGCGGGGCGGGTGCTGCTCTCCTCGGCCGGGATGGGCCGCGAGCCGGCCCACTGGAAGCGCTATCGGGGCGGTACGGCGGGCAAGCTGTGGATCGGGGTCGAGGGTGACTTCGCCCGGCTGCACGCCGAGGTCGACGGCAACATCGAATCGCCGATGTGGGTCGGAGACCGAGTTGCGTTCCTGAGTGACCACGACGGGATCGGGCAGCTCTGGTCCAGCCTGCCGGACGGCTCCGACCTGCGTCGGCACAGCGACCATGAGTTCTACGCCCGCAACGCCGCCACCGACGGCGCCCGGGTGGTCTACCACAGCGGCGGCGACCTCTTCCTGGTCGACGACCTGGCCGGGGCCGAGCCGCGCCGCCTGGAGATCAGGCTGGGCGGCCCCCGGGTCGACCGCCAGCCGTTCCCGGTCGCGGCGGGCCGGCACCTCGGCCGGGTCGCCCCGGACGCGGAGGCCCGCTCCAGCGTGGTCGAGGTCCGCGGCACCATCCACCGGGTCACCCACCGGGACGGCCCCGCGCGCACCCTCTCGGCCGTGCCGGGGGTGCGCAACCGGCTGCCGCAGGCGCTTCCTGACGGTGCGTCGGCCTGGGTCTCCGACGCCGGGGGCGAGGACGGCCTGGAGCTCTCCGACGGCCGCCGGATCGCGCACGGACAGCTCGGCCGGGTCGAGGAGCTGGCTGCCTCCCCGGACGGGAAGCAGCTGGCCGTCGCCAACCGGGACGGCCTGGTGCTGCTGGTCCAGGTCGCCGACGGCACGGTCCGCCAGATCGACCGCGGCACCAGCTCGCACGCCACCGACCTCGCCTTCTCCCCGGACTCGCAGTGGCTGGTCTGGTCGCACGCGCTGGGCGTCGAGGAGGTGCCGCGCCAGCTGCGGATGGCCAAACTGGCGGACGGCACGGTCACCGAGCTGACGCCGCCGCGCTTCACCGACTACGCGCCGGCCTTCACCACCGACGGCAAGCACCTCGCCTTCCTGTCGATGCGCGACTTCGACCCGGTCTACGACGCCCATGTCTTCGACCTGTCCTTCCCGGTCGCCTGCCGCCCCTATCTGCTGACCCTGGCCGCGGACACGCTCTCCCCGTTCGGCCCGCAGCCGCAGGGCCGCGCCCTGGGCAAGGGCGGCGACGAGGCGGAGGGCAAGGACGGCAAGGACGCCGCCGCGGCGACCGGCGCCGAGGGCGACGAGGCCGGCACCGACAGCGGGGCCGCTGACGGGGCCGAGGAGGCCCCCGCGGTGACCCGGCTGGACCTGGAGGGCCTGGCCGACCGGATCGTGCCCTTCCCGGTGCCCAGCGGCAGCTACAGCCGGCTGCGCGCGGTCAAGGGCGGGGTGGTCTGGCTGGAGCACCCGCTCGCCGGTGAGCTGGGCACCAGCAAGGCCACTCCCGAGGACGAGGCCGAGCGCAGCAGTCTGCAGCGCTTCGACTTCGCCACCCGCCGGGCCGAGACCCTGGTCGACGAGCTGGACGGGTTCGAGATCTCCGGCGACGGCTCCCGGCTGGCCGTGGTGGACCACGGCGAGCTGCGGATCGTCCCCGCCGACCGCAGGGTCGGCAAGGACGAGCGGGACGACGCCGTCACCGTGGACCTCTCCCGGATCCGGGTCACCATCGACCCCGCCGCCGAGTGGCGGCAGATGTTCGACGAGACCGCCCGGCTGATGCGGGACAACTTCTGGCGGATCGACATGGGCGGCCTGGACTGGCCGGCCGTGCAGGCCCGCTACCGCCCGCTGGTGGAGCGGGTCGGCAGCCACAGCGACCTGGTGGACCTGCTCTGGGAGCTCCAGGGCGAGCCCGGCACCTCGCACGCCTATGTGACCCCGCGCGGGCACGGCGTCGCCGGAAACCGCCGCCAGGGCATGCTGGGCGCGGACCTGGCCAGGGACCCGGCCGGGGTCTGGCGCGTGACCAGGGTGCTGCCCGGCGAGTCCTCGGACCCGGCGGCCCGCTCCCCGCTGGGCGCCCCCGGCGTCAGCGTCCGGGCCGGGGAGTCGATCCTGGAGGTGGACGGCCGCCCGGTCGACACCGTGTCAGGTCCCGGACCGCTGCTGGTCGGCACGGCCGGCAAGCCGGTCGAGCTGACCATCGGCTCGGCCACTCCGACCAATGCCGAGGGGGACGCCGCCGAGGCCGGCAGCACCCGCTCCGTGGTCGTGGTTCCGCTCGCCGACGAGGAGGCGCTGCGCTACCACGCCTGGGTCGCCGACCGCCGCGCCTACGTGCACGAGCGGTCCGCCGGGGCGCTCGGCTACCTGCACGTTCCGGACATGGTGGCCAACGGCTGGGCCCAGGTGCACCGCGACCTGCGCACCGAGATGGCCAGGGACGGCCTGGTGGTGGACGTCAGGGAGAACCGCGGCGGCCACACCTCGCAGCTGATCATCGAGAAGCTGAACCGCCGGGTCATCGGCTGGGGCGTGGTCCGCGACCTCACCCCGCACACCTACCCGGAGATCGCCCCGCGCGGCCCGCTGGTCTCGGTCGCGGACGAGTTCTCCGGCTCGGACGGCGACATCGTCAACGCCGCCTTCCAGGCGCTGAAGCTCGGCCCCGTGGTCGGCGTCAGGACCTGGGGCGGGGTGGTCGGCATCGACGGCCGCTACGGCCTGGTCGACGGCACCAGGGTCACCCAGCCCCGCTACTCGACCTGGATGGAGGGCTACGGCTGGAACCTGGAGAACCACGGCGTCGACCCCGACGTCGAGGTCGTCTGCACCCCGCAGGACTGGGCCGCCGGGCGGGACCCGCAGCTGGACGAGGCGATCCGGATCGCCCTGGCCGCCCTCGCGGAGACCCCGGCGGTCACCCCGCCGAGCATCCCGGCGCTGTAGGAGTGCCCGGCTGCCGCTCCGGCCGCGGGTACGATGCGGCTGGAGCGGCCGAGGCAGCCGGGCCATCGGGGCTGGAACCAGAAGGAGCTGACGACGTGGCGGGAGAGCCGCAGGCGGACTGCCTGTTCTGCAGGATCGTGGCGGGGGAGATCCCGGCGACCGTGGTCAGGGAGACCCCGACCACCCTCGCCTTCCGCGACATCGCCCCGCAGGCGCCGACCCATGTGCTGGTCGTCCCCAAGGCGCACCACCCCAACGCGGTCGCCCTCGCCGACGCCGACCCGGCCCTGGCCGGTGCGCTGCTGGCCGAGGCCGGACGTGTGGCCGAGGACGAGAAGGTGGCCGAGTCGGTCGGCGGGGCCGGCTACCGGCTGATCTTCAACACCGGGGCCGGGGCCGGCCAGACCGTGTTCCACGCGCACGTCCATGTCCTCGGCGGCGGGGACGGCCTCCGCGAGAAGCTGGTCTGACCCGGTCGTGCCACGCGAACTGGTGGTGCTCGGGACGGCGAGCCAGGTGCCGACCCGGAACCGCAACCACAACGGCTACCTGCTGCTCTGGGACGGCGAGGGCCTGCTGTTCGACCCCGGCGAGGGCACCCAGCGGCAGCTGCTGCGGGCCGGGGTGAGTGCCTCCACGATCACCAGGATCTGCGTCACCCACTTCCACGGCGACCACTGCCTGGGGCTGCCCGGCATCATCCAGCGGCTCAACCTGGACCGGGCGCCGCACCCGGTGAGCGCCTACTACCCGGCCTCCGGCCAGCACTTCTTCGACCGGCTGCGGCACGCCAGCGCCTTCCACGAGACGGTGGAACTGTGCCCGGAGCCGATCACCGAGCCGGGTGAGCTCAAGGCCCCGGGCGCCCCCTTCACGCTGGAGGCGGTGGGGCTCTCGCACCCGGTCGAGTCCTTCGGCTACCGGCTGACCGAGCCGGACGGCCGCCGGATCCTGCCCGAGCGGCTGGCCGCCCACGGCCTGGCCGGGCCAGCCGTCGGCCGACTGCAGCGCGAGGGCGCGGTGACCCTGGCGGACGGCTCCACGGTCACTTTGGAGCAGGTCAGCGAGCCGCGCCCGGGCCAGAGCGCGGCCTTCGTCATGGACACCAGGCTCTGCGAGGGCGTGGCCCGGTTGGCCGAAGGGGTGGACCTGCTGGTGATCGAGGCCACCTTCCTGGAGGCGGACGCCCAGCTGGCCCGCGACCACGGGCATCTCACCGCGGCCGAGGCGGCCCGGACCGCGGCCGAGGCCGGGGTGCGCCGGCTGGTGCTGACCCACTTCTCCCAGCGCTACCCCGACACCAAGGGGCATCTGGCCGAGGCCCGGCGGTTCTTCGACGGCGAGATCGTGCTCGCCGAGGACCTGATCCGGGTGCCGGTGCCGAACCGTGGGTAACCGGACCCATAAAACGACTGGCGCCACGCCCGGCACAGGCGGAGCATCATGCATTCCAGCCCTACCGTCCGTCGTACCCTTAGTCACACCACGGACCCGACAGTGATTGGGAAGAGGCAGGCCACAGCGCCGACCCATGACATCAACGAAACCACGCGCCCAGCAGGTGCCCGCGCAGGCCCAGGCAAAGATCATCGTTCCGGAGAACCACCCGATGGTGACCGTTCTCGGCGCCGGGGACTCACTCCTGAAGGTGATCGAGAAGGCGTTCCCCGACCTGGACTTCCATGCCAGGGGCAACGAGATCACGGCCACCGGCGACCGGGTCGCCATCGCCCTGGTCCAGCGCCTGTTCGACGAGATGATGCTGGTGCTCCGCACCGGCCAGCCCCTGACCGAGGACTCCGTGGAGCGTTCGATCGCCATGCTGCGCAAGGCCGCCGAGGACCCGAACAGCCCCGAGGGCTCGCAGAACCCTCGGCGGTGTTCACCACCAACATCCTGTCCAGCCGGGGCCGCTCGATCCGCCCCAAGACGCTCAACCAGCAGACCTATGTCGACGCCATCGACCGCCACACCATCGTCTTCGGCATCGGCCCGGCCGGCACCGGCAAGACGTACCTGGCGATGGCCAAGGCGATCCAGGCGCTGCAGGCCAAGCAGGTCAGCCGGATCATCCTGACCCGCCCCGCGGTCGAGGCGGGGGAGCGGCTCGGCTTCCTGCCGGGCACCCTCAACGAGAAGATCGACCCGTACCTGCGGCCGCTCTACGACGCCCTGCACGAGATGATCGACCCGGACTCCATCCCCCGGCTGATGGCCGCGGGGACGATCGAGGTCGCTCCGCTGGCCTATATGCGCGGCCGGAGCCTCAACGACGCCTTCATCATCCTGGACGAGGCGCAGAACACCAGCGCCGAGCAGATGAAGATGTTCCTGACCCGGCTCGGCTTCAACTCCAAGATCGTGGTCACCGGCGACGTCACCCAGATCGACCTGCCCGGTGGCACGGTCAGCGGGCTGAAGATCGTCCAGGACATCCTGGCCGATGTCGAGGACATCAACTTCAGTCGTCTGACCAGCCAGGACGTGGTCCGCCACAAGCTGGTCGGCAAGATCATCGACGCCTACGGGCAGTACGACGCAGCACATGAAGCGCAGGACGCAGGCAAACCCGGCAAGCCCCGACGTACCGAAAGCTGAGAACCACACCCCTCATGTCGATCGACATCAACAACGAGTCCGGCACGGAGGTGGACGAGCAGGCGATCCTGGACATCGCCCGCTTCGCCCTGGACCGGATGCGCATCCACCCGCTCTCCGAGCTGTCCGTGATCGTCATCGACGCGGAGGCGATGGAGGCGCTGCACATCCAGTGGATGGATGAGCCGGGACCGACCGATGTGATGTCCTTCCCGATGGACGAGCTGCGCCCCGGCAAGGAGGACGAGGAGCTGCCGCAGGGCCTGCTCGGCGACATCGTGCTCTGCCCCGAGGTGGCCGAGACCCAGGGCACCGCCAACGGCCACTCCATGGACGCCGAGCTGCAGCTGCTCACCGTCCACGGGGTGCTGCACGTGCTCGGGTACGACCACGAGGACCCGGACGAGGAGCGCGAGATGTTCGGGCTGCAGAAGCGGATCCTGGACGACTGGCGCGCCGAGCGCGGCGATACCGGGCCGTCCCCGGCCCCGACGACCCGATGAGCGGCAGTAGTACCGGCTTCCTCGTCATCGCCGTCCTGCTCGTGATCCTCGCGTGGCTGGCGGCGTGTGCGGAGGCGGGCATCTCCCGGGTGTCCCGCTTCCGCGCCGAGGAAGCCGTCCGCAACGGCCGGCGCGGGGCGGCGCGGATGCTGACCCTCGCCGCCGACCCGATCCGCTACCTCAACCTGGCCACGCTGATCCGGGTCACCTGCGAGATGGCCGCCGCGGTCCTGGTGACCGTGGTCTGCGTCCGCTCCTACCACGAGACCTGGCTGGCCCTGCTGGTCGCCATCGGCGCGATGGTGCTGGTCTCCTACGTGGCGGTGGGCGTCTCGCCGCGGACCATCGGCCGGCAGCACCCGATGAACGTCTCCACGGCCGCGTCCGTGGTGCTGCTGCCGCTGAACCGGATCCTCGGCCCGATCCCGCGGCTGCTGATCCTGCTCGGCAACGCGCTGACCCCGGGCAAGGGCTTCCGCGAAGGCCCGTTCGCCTCCGAGGCGGAGCTGCGGGCGCTGGTCGACCTGGCCGAGAAGGACTCGCTGATCGAGGACGACGAGCGCCGGATGGTGCACTCGGTGTTCGAACTCGGCGACACCATCGTCCGCGAGGTGATGGTGCCGCGCACCGACCTGGTGATGGTCGAGCGGGAGAAGACCGTACGGCAGGCGCTGACGCTGGCGCTGCGCAGCGGCTTCTCCCGGATGCCGGTGGTCGGCGACAACGAGGACGACGTGGTCGGCATCGTCTACCTCAAGGACCTGGTCCGGCGCACCCATGTGAACCGCGAGGCCGAGACCGAGCCGGTGGCCGCGGTGATGCGGCAGGCGACCTACGTCCCGGACAGCAAGCCGGTCGCCGACCTGCTGCGGGAGATGCAGCGGGACCGGATCCACGTCGCGGTGGTGATCGACGAGTACGGCGGCACGGCCGGTCTGGTCACCATCGAGGACATCCTGGAGGAGATCGTCGGCGAGATCACCGACGAGTACGACCGCGAGTCCCCGCCGGTCGAGCCGCTGGGCAACGGCTCCTACCGGATCACCGCGCGGCTGCCGGTGGAGGAGCTGGGCGAGCTGTTCGGCATCGAGCTGGAGGACGAGGACGTCGAGACCGTCGGCGGGCTGCTGGCGAAGGCGCTGGGCCGGGTGCCGATCCCCGGCTCCGGCATCGAGGTGCCGGTGCCGGAGGAGCACGAGCTGCCGATCAGCGCGATCCGGCTGACCGCGGAGAGCACGGCGGGCCGCCGCAACCGGATCGGCACACTGCTGGCGGAACCGGTGCCCCTCAAGCGGGCCGGCGAGGACGACGCCGAGGACCGCGGGCAGCTGCCGGAGTCGGACTGAGCTGTCGCGGCGTGCCGCAGGGCCGGAACCCGATCGGGGTCCGGCCCTGCGGCACGCCTGGGCTCAGCGGACCTCCGGCTCAGCGGCTGCCGCGCCGGGTCCGCAGGCCCAGGGCGACCACCACGGCGAGCGCGGCGACCAGGGCCGCGTCCGCGCCCAGGCCCAGCCGGACCCCGCCCAGGGTGGCCTGGCCCAGGCTGCGGCCCGCCGCCCGCAGGCTGTCGGAGCGGGCCGAGGCCAGCGCGCTCAGCAGCGGGATGCCGATGGTCAGGCCGACCTGCTGGGTGGTGGTGACCAGCCCGGTCGCCAGCCCCTGCTCCTCGTTCGGCAGTCCGGAGGTCGCGGTGACGCTGTAGGCCACGATCGCGGCCAGGTGGCCGAACGCCGCGGCCGACCCGGCGATGGTGAACACCCAGGCCCCGGCGCTGCCCTGACTGATCGTCAGTAGTACTGCCGTCATCGCCGCCTGCAGCAGCAGGCCGCCGACCACGGTACGGGCGGAGCCGATCCTGGCCACCACCCTGGGGGCGACACTGCCGCTGACGGCGCAGGAGACCCCGAGCACCCCGAAGATCAGCCCGGTGCTGACCGGCGACAGGCCGTTGACCTGCTGCAGGTACAGCGTCCCCAGAAAGATCACGGCGCTCATCATCGAGAAGGTGGCCAGCCCGGCCAGGTTGCCGAAGGCCACCGTGGGGCGGCGCAGGATCCGCAGCGAGACCAGCGGCTCGGCGGTCCTGGACTCGATCACCACAAAGCCGGACAGCAGCAGCACCGCCGCCACCAGCGAGACCACGACCGAGACGGCGCCGAAGCCCGACTGCGCGGCGGTGGACAGGCCGTAGATCAGCGCCAGCAGACCGCCGGTGACGGTGATCGCGCCGGGCACGTCGATCCGGCCGCGGACCTCGTTGCGGGACTCGGTCAGCAGCAGCGGGGCGCCGACCAGCACCAGCAGGCCCATCACCACGTTCAGCGCCATGGTGGAACGCCAGGTCAGGGTCTGCGTCAGCACGCCGCCCAGGACCATGCCGAAGGTGAAGCCCAGCGCCATCAGGCTGCCCATGATGCCCAGCGCCCGGTCCCGCTGCGGGCCCTCCTTGAAGGTGGTGGTCAGCAGCGCCATCCCGGACGGGACGATGGCCGCCGCGCCCAGCCCCTGCAGCGCGCGTCCGGCCAGGAACACCCCCGGCGACCAGGCCGCGGTGGCCAGCACCGAGGCCGCGGTGAACAGGGCCAGGCCGGTGATGAAGATCCGGCGCCGGCCCACCTGGTCGGCGATCCGGCCGAACAGCAGCAGGAAGCCGCCGGAGGGCAGCGCGAAGGCGGTCATGCCCCACTGCAGGTTGGCCTGCGTCATGTGCAGGTCGCGGCCCAGGGTGGGCAGCGCGATGTTGAGGATGGAGAAGTCCAGCGCGACCGCGAACTGGGCGGCGCACAGGAGGAAGAGGACCAGTCGGGCCCGGACGGACAGCCTGGCGGCCGTTGGATCGGAGCCGGTGCCCGCTGTTCCGGCGGGGGTGCCTTTTGTCGCCGCTGAGGTGTCGATTGCCATGACCCCATGGTTGTTGCGGGCCGCAGGGGCTGGAGAGAGTGTGCTTATCCTGTTGGTACGACCACCAGGTAGGGGAGCCACGTGGAAGCGAGCACCAAGACCGTCGACGACCGTCGCCGCGCCGATCTGCGCGAGTTCCTGATGAACCGCAGAGGCCGGGTCACCCCGCGCGAGGCAGGACTGCCGGACGGCGGAGCCCGCCGACGCACCCCCGGACTGCGTCGGGAGGAGGTCGCCGTGCTGGCGGGCGTCGGTGTCTCCTGGTACCAGTGGCTGGAGCAGGGCCGCGACATCACCGTCTCCGGACAGGTGCTGGACGCGGTCGCCCGGGTGCTGCGGCTGGACGACCCCGAGCGCCGCCACCTCTACGTGCTGGCCGGGCTCAACCCGCCGCTGCTGCGGGCCGATGCGGTGCAGGCACCCGTGTCGGACGGGCTGACCAGGATCATCGACTCCTGGATGCCGTTCCCGGCGAACATCATCGACCGGTACTGGAACAACATCGTCTACAACGAGGCCGGCGCGGCGGTCTACGACTTCAACGACACCTGGCGCAACTGCCTGGTCAGCTATTTCACCAACCCGGTCTACCGGGGCCGGCACCGGGGCTGGGAGGAGGACGCGGCCCTGGTCGTCGCCGAGTACCGCTACGCCGCGGCCGAGTACCCCGACGACGAGGGCTTCCGGGTGGTCACCGACGAACTCGCCCGGCAGAACCCGTTCTTCGCGGAGCTGTGGGCCAGGGGCGACGTCCGGGCGCCGGGCCAGCGGGTGAAGTGGATCGACCACGCGCTGGTCGGCGAGCTCTCCTTCGAAGCCACCCAGCTGAAGGTGCCGGCCCGCCCCGACCTCACCATCGTGCTGCACAACCCCAGCCAGGGGACGGACACCGCACGGAAGTTGGAGTGGCTGGCCTCGCCCGAGGGCCGCCGCGGAGCGATGCGGCAGGTCGTCGGCTGAGGGCAGGCGGTGGTGACCGGAACCGCCGTCCAGTGATAGTGCTCTCCCTGGTACATCCTCCCTCCGTTCAGGAGTCCCGCCCATGACCGCTGCCACCGTCCTCCGCGCCTCCGCCGCCACGCTGCAGCCCGAGCTGGCGGCGCTGCGGCACGCCCTGCACCGGGAACCGGAGATAGGCCTCGACCTGCCGCTCACCCAGGCCAAGGTGCTGGCCGCGCTGGAGGGGCTGCCGCTGGAGATCACCCTCGGCCAGAAGCTCAGCTCGGTGACCGCGGTGCTGCGCGGCGCCCTGCCCGGGCCGACCGTGCTGCTCCGCGGGGACATGGACGCGCTGCCGGTGCAGGAGGCCGCGGACCTGCCGTACGCCTCCGCGCTGGCCGGGGCGATGCACGCCTGCGGCCACGACCTCCATGTCACGGCGCTGGTCGGCGCGGTCAGGCTGCTCTGCGAGCGGCGGGAGACCCTGGCCGGGGACGTGGTGTTCATGTTCCAGCCGGGGGAGGAGGGGCGCGGCGGCGCCCAGGTGATGATCGACGAGGGGCTGCTGCTGGCCAGCGGCTCGATACCGGTGGCCGCCTACGCGCTGCATGTCTCGTCCTCGATGCCGCAGGGGCAGGTGCTCGGCCGTCCCGGCCCGATGATGGCCGCCGCCGACACCCTGGTGGTCACCCTGCGCGGACGCGGCGGCCACGGCTCCGCGCCGTTCGCCGCGGTGGACCCGGTCCCGGCCGCCTGCGAGGCGGTGCTGGCGCTGCAGACCATGGTGACCCGGCGCTTCGACGTCTTCGACCCGGTGGTGGTCACCACCGGACTGCTCCGGGCCGGGACCATCAACAACGTCATCCCGGACGACGCCTACTTCGAGGCCACCATCCGCTCCTTCTCGCCGGAAGCACGGGCGCTGGTCCGGGCCGAGTCGCTGCGCGTGGTCCACGGCATCGCCGCAGCCCACGGCCTTGAGGCCGAGGTGGAGTACGTGGACGTCTACCCGCCCACCGTCAATGACGCCGCCGAGGCCGCGTTCGCCGCCGACACCGCCCGGGAGCTGCTCGGCGAGCACCGCTGGACCACGATGCCGCAGCCGCTGGCCGGGGCCGAGGACTTCTCCTTCGTCGCCCAGCAGGTCCCGGCCGCCTTCCTCTTCCTCGGCGCCTGCGTGGACGGCCAGGACCCGGCCACCGCGCCGTACAACCACTCACCGCTGGCCGCCTTCGCGGACTCGGTGCTGGCCGACGGCGCGGCGCTGCTGGCGGCGCTGGCGCTGGGACGGCTCAGCCGCGCGACTCCCTGACCGTTCAGCCGCGCAGCTCCCTTCAGCCGCGCAGCTCCCTGACCGTCGCCGCCACCTGCTCGAACGGCTCCGGCCCGACCGCCCGCAGCACCACCGTGTCGGCCCCCGCCGCCCACAGCTCGCGCACCCGCGCGGCCGCGGTGGCGGCGGGGCCGACCGCGGCGAAGACCTGCTCGGTCGGACGCTGCAGCCAGGCGGCGTGGCCGTCCAGGGCCGGGCCGACCGTGGCCTGCAGCAGCTCGGGGTCGTCCTGCACACAGAGGAAGCTGAACACGGTCAGGCTGTGTTCGGCCGGTTCGGCCCTTCCCTCGGCTCCCTTGGCGATATGGGCGAGCGCCTCGGCCAGGTCGGCCGGACCGTGGCCCTCGGCCAGGATCGTGCCGTCCGCGACCCGGCCGGCGAGTTCCAGCGAGCGCGGCCGGACCACCCCGGCCACCACCGGCGGCACCACGGCCGGCGGATGGACCAGCCGGACCGCGTCCAGGTGCACCTCCCGGCCGTCCACGGTGACCTCCTCGCCGCGCAGCAGCCCGCGCACGGCGGTCACCGTCTCCTCCAGCAGCGCCAGCGGGCTGCGCGGGGCGACCCCGACCTTCGCCATCCACTCCCGCACCCCGTGGCCCACCCCGGCGGTCAGCCGTCCCGGGAACATCCGCGCCAGTGCGCCCAGTTCCATCGCCAGCAGCGCGGGATTGCGCAGCGGCGCCGGGGTGATCCCGATGCCGACCCGGAGCCGCTCGGTCACCGCGAGCGCGGTGGCGGCGGAGGCGATCGCCCCGGTCCACTCCAGGTCCTCGACCACCCACAGCTCGTCCGCCCCGAGCCGCTCCACGTCCCTGGCGAACTGCGGCAGCTCCTCCGGCGCCCAGTCGCGGTCGTACATCACACCGATCCGATGACTCGTCATACCCGCACGCTATCGCCGGAACCTGCCAGGATTCACTCCGACCGGTCGAGCGGCGGAGGAGTCCAGGTGACGGAGCAGGAACAGGCCCAGCGGTTGCAGTGGAACCAGCAGATCATCGAGGAGTTCCGGGCGAACCAGGGGGTGGTCGGCGGCCCCTTCGCCGGGGCGACGCTGCTGCTGCTCACCACGCGGGGCGCCCGCAGCGGTGAGCAGCGGACCATGCCGCTGGCGGCGCTTCCGGCGGGGGAGGGACGCTGGGCGGTGTTCGCCGCCAACGGCGGCCGGCCGGCCCGGCCCGGGTGGTACTACAACCTGCTCGCCGACCCGGCGTCGGTGACGGTGGAGATCGGCACGGAGTCCTTCGCGGCGGTGGCCGCCGACGCGGCGGGCGCGGAGCGGGAGCAGCTGTGGGCAACCCAGCTGGCCCGACTGCCCGCGCTGGCGGACTTCCAGGCCACCGCACCGGGGCCGATCCCGGTGGTCGTGCTGACCAGGCAGGACCGGGCCGTATCCTCGGACGCATGAGCGACGACCTGGCGGGAATCGATCCCGAGGACAAGAAGATCATCACGCTGGCGCGTTCGGTGCGGGCCCGCAACGGCGTGGCCGAGGGAGCAGCGGTGCGGGACGAGACCGGGCGCACCTACGTCGCCGGGACGGTCGCCCTGGAGTCGCTGCGCCTCAGCGCGCTGCAGACCGCGGTGGCGATGGCCGTGGCCAGCGGCGCCAAGAGCTTGGAGGCGGCGGCCGTGGTCAGCGCCGCGACACAGGTCGCCACCGCGGACCTCGCCGCCGTCCACGACCTCGGCGGCCCGGGCACCCCGGTCCTCCTGGCCGCCCCCGACGGCGCCCTGCGGTCGACCACCGAAACCGGCTGACCCCGGCCGGTATCGCCCGGGTGTCGAACGAACGTCTTGCCATCCGCCCCGACCCCGCTAGGGTCGGGGCGGACGTTTTGTTCGAGGGAGGGATGCTGCCGTGGGGGGCATAGGTTTCATCGCGGGTGTCCTGTTCGTGCTCATGGGCATGGGCCACTGGCAGGAACACCGCAACCCGGGCTGGCTGGCCGCCTCGATCATCGTCGCCCTCTTCACCTTCTTCGGCGGCCTGGGCGCCCTCTTCAAACGTGGCAAGTAGTGCGCTGTCCTGCGCTCCCTCGTTCGGGTGAGTGATCACCAATCCACCGTGGGTACGCTTGACCTGTCGGCGATGATCCTGCCCATGGGAGCACTAGTGACCGTCGAACCTCACCTCACGTGGCCCGTCCCGCCCGAGCGCGGGTGGATCGCGGACGACCTCGACCAGCTTCCGGACCTGCCTCCGCACACGGAACTGCTCGACGGAAGTCTCGTCTTCATGAGTCCGCAGTCCAACTTCCACGTTTATGCAATCAGGCTGCTGGAGTTCGCTCTGCTCCAGTTCAGGCCTGCGCATCTGGTTGTCATGCAGGAGATGACGGTGACCCTCGGTAAGAGGGATCGGCCGGAACCGGATCTCATGGTGGTCCCGCGTACCGCCGTGGTGAGCGACAAGCAGACCACCTACTCGCCCGAGGGCATCCTGCTCGCCGTCGAGGTGGTGTCCCCGGACTCGGTTCAGCGGGACCGCGAGGTCAAGCCCCGGAAGTACGCCGAGGCCGGCTTCCCGCACTACTGGCGGGTCGAGAACGAGGAGGGCGAACTCGCCGTGCACGTCTTCGAGCGCGGGGTCGCCACCGGCACCTACGCGCCAATGGGGATCCATCGCAAGCGGCTCGCGCTGGAGCTGCCTTTTCCGGTCGACATCGACCTGACCGATCCGCAACGCTGGCTGTGACCATGCTGCTCCCCGGCATGGGGGAGAATGGTCCCTATGAGCTCTCGCCCCACCCAGCAGTCCGCCAAGCCCGCCACTGACTCCGCCGACGCCGCCCCCCAGGGGGCCCGCCCGCACCGGTCGGGCTTCGCCTGCTTCGTCGGGCGTCCCAACGCGGGCAAGTCGACCCTCACCAACGCCCTGGTCGGGATCAAGGTCGCGATCACCTCCGACCGCCCGCAGACCACCCGGCACACCGTCCGCGGCATCGTGCACCGCCCCGACGCGCAGCTGATCCTGGTGGACACCCCCGGTCTGCACAAGCCGCGGACGCTGCTGGGCGAGCGGCTGAACGACGTGGTCAGGGCCACCTGGAACGAGGTCGACGTGATCGGCTTCTGCCTCCCCGCCGACCAGAAGCTCGGCCCGGGCGACAAGTTCATCGCCAAGGAACTGGCCGGGATCAAGCGCACTCCCAAGGTCGCCGTGGTCACCAAGACCGACCTGGTGACCTCCAAGCAGCTGGCCGAGCAGCTGATCGCGATCGCCCAGCTGGGCGCCGAGCTGGGGATCGAGTGGGCCGAGATCGTCCCGGTGTCGGCCACCGGGGACGTCCAGGTGGGGCTGCTGGCGGACCTGCTGGTGCCGATGCTGCCCGAGGGCCCGATGCTCTACCCGGAGGGCGACCTCACCGACGAGCCCGAGCAGATCATGGTCGCGGAGCTGATCCGCGAGGCCGCGCTGGAGGGCGTGCGGGACGAGCTGCCGCACTCGCTGGCCGTGGTGGTCGAGGAGATGCTGCCGCGCGAGGGCCGTCCGGAGGGCAAGCCGCTGCTGGACATCCACGCCAATGTCTACATCGAGCGGCAGAGCCAGAAGGCCATTGTGATCGGCTCCAAGGGCTCCCGGCTGAAGCATGTCGGCACGGTGGCGCGGCAGCAGATCGAGGCGCTGCTGGGCACCCCGGTCTATCTCGACCTGCATGTGAAGGTGGCCAAGGACTGGCAGCGCGACCCCAAGCAGCTGCGCAAGCTGGGCTTCTGACGTCGTGACAGCCGGCGGCTGACGGCCGGTCAGCTGTTCGGCTGACGGCCGCTCAGCTGGAGTCGCGGGTGACGATGTTGGCCGTGCTCAGGTCGTGGATCTCCGGCGGGGTGCCGGGGTTGCGGATCAGCCGGTCGATCAGGTCGGCCAGGATCCGGCCCGAGGGCAGGATCTGCCGGACCGAGGTCAGCCGCGGGCGCAGCAGCCGGGCCAGCATCAGATCGTCCGCGCCGACCAGGGCGACCTCGTCGGGGATGCCGATGCCGGCGTCCTGGAAGGCGCTCATCAGCAGCATCGCGAACTCGTCGTTGTAGCTGAACAGGCCGCTGAGGCCGAGCCCGCGCCAGTCGGCGGCGAGCCGGGCGGCGGCCTGCTCGGTGTAGTCCAGGTCGATCCGCTCGATCCGCACACCTGAGGCGGCTGGGGCGGCTGCGGCGCCTGAGGTACCGGGGAGGGCCTCGGCGAAGGCCGCCGCGGCCGTCCGCGCTCCCTCCAGTCGGGGCAGGCTGAACAGCTCCAGCGAGCGGTCGGTGGGGACCACCACGCCGATGGCGCGGTGGCCGCGTGCCAGTAGATGCTCCGCCGCCGCGGCGCCCACCTGGCTCTGGTCCAGCAGCAGGGCGTGGGTGCCGGGCACCGGCGGGCCGGCCATGGTGATCACCGCCTTGGTCCCCGAGCGTCGCAGCAGCTCGGCGGAGCGGGCGGTGACGGGCGTGCCCAGTCCGGCCAGCACCGCGGTGGGACGCAGCTCGGCCCAGACCCGCGCGGCGGACTCTTCGCCGCCCACCCGGTCGTCACCCGGCCCGGCGGCGCCGCCCTGGCCGTTGTCGCCGTAGATCACCGCGGTGTAGCCGTGGTCCCGCAGCCCGGCCCGCAGCTCGGCGAAGAACTCGCTGAACAGCGGTCCGAAGGTGATCTCGGGTGTGGCCAGCAGCACGATCCCGCTGTGCCCGGCGCGCAGCGCGCGTGCGGCGGCGTGCGGGATGTAGCCCAGCTCGTCGGCGGCGGCGCGGACCCGCTGCCGGGTCTCCTCGCCGACCCGCCCGCCCGCGGTGTCGTTGAGGACGTACGAGACGGTGGCCCGGGAGACGCCCGCCCGGCGGGCGACGTCGGCACTGGTGGGGATGCCGGTGGGGGTGGTCGGTTGCTGAGTCATCGCTTTCGGCATCTTTCCAGACCGAGGGCTGGTGCGGGGCGGGCGGAGGTGTTAAACCTATGGTTACACGAGTCACCACGACACGTGTAACCCTGCTTGTGCGGCGCGCTCCCACCGCACCCGAAGATGGAGGGCAGTGTGGCCCTGTCTCCCGCCACCGAAGCCGCGTCGAGCACCCCGGTCTCCGCCGACGCCGATCCGGACCTGCCAAGACCGGTGCAGCGCGGACTCCTGCCGCTGCTGTTCGCCGGGAACTCGGTGATGTACGCGCTCTACATCGGCGTCGGCGGGATCCTGCTGCCACTGCAGGTCGAGCACATCGCCCCGGACGACAAGGTCACCATGCTGGGCCTGGTCTCGGGGGTGAGCGCGGTCTTCGCGGCCCTGTTCAACCCGGTCGCGGGAGCCCTCTCGGACCGCTCGGGCCGGCGCAACCCGTGGATCCTCACCGGCGGCCTGCTGGCGGTGCCGGTGATGGCGCTGATGGGCGCGGTCAACTCGATCCTGCTGGTCGCCGTGGCCTGGTGCCTCGGCCAGGCCGTCATGAACATCTACCAGGCCGCGATCACCTCGGTCGTCCCGGACCGGATCCCGGCCCGGCGGCGCGGCGCGGCCTCGGCCGCGGTGGGCCTGGGCCTGCCGGTCGGCAGCATCGTCGGGGTGGTCGTCGCCAACGGCTTCGCGGACCACTTCCGCACCGGCTACCTCACCCTGGGGGCGCTGGTCGCGGCGGGCGCGGTGCTCTTCACCGGGCTCAGCCGGGAGCCGAAACCGGCGGTCACCACCCAGCTGCGCGAGTCCGGCGGCTTCAGGGCGCAGCTCGCCGCCTTCGCCGACAGCCTGCGAGCGCACGACTTCCGCTGGGCCTTCGTCGGCCGGGCGCTGCTGGTGCTCGGCTACTTCTCGGTCAGCGGCTACCAGCTCTACATCCTGCAGGACCACATCAGCCTGCCGCACGGGATGTCCCCGGCCGGCGCCGTCGCCGTGCTGACCCCCGTCGCCAGCGTCGCCATGCTGGTCTCCATCGCCGTCTGCGGACCGCTCTCGGACCGGCTGGACGCCCGGAAGGGCTTCGTCGGCGTCTCGGCCGCGGCGGCCGGCTGTGCCATGGTCATCCCCATGGTGAGCCCCACCTTCACCGGGATGGTGGTCTTCGGCGTCGTCAACGGCCTGGCCTTCGGCTGCTACATGGCCGTCGACACCGCGCTGGTCACCCTGGTCCTGCCCAGGGCCGAGGACGCCGCCCGCGACCTGGGTGTGCTGAACATCGCCAACGCGGCCCCGCAGATCGTCGCGCCGTTCGTCGCCTCCGTGGTGGTGAGCCTGGCCGGCTACACGACTTTGTTCCTGGTCGGCGGTGTGCTGAGCATCCTCGGCGCACTGGCCGTCCGTCCCATCCGCAGCGTTCGCTGAAAGGCACCACATCATGAAGCTCAACACCCGCGAGTGGGGCAGCGGCGACCGGGTCGCCCTGCTGGTCCACGGCATCATGTCGGACTCACGGACCTGGCGCCGGGTCGGCCCGGCCCTGGCCGAGCGCGGCTACCGCGTCATCGCGGTGGACCTGCGCGGCCACGGCGCCTCCGGCCGGGGCGAGTACACCCCCGCGCTGTATGCCGACGATTTGGTGGAGACCCTGCCGCAGGGCGCCGAGCTGGCGATCGGCCACTCGCTGGGCGGTCTCACCCTGGTCGGCGCGGTGGACCGGCTGCTCCCGCAGCGGGCCGTCTACTCGGACCCGGCCTGGCAGTTGGGCAAGAGCCGCGGCGCCCAGCCCGGCCCGGGCTTCGACCCGTCCATGTTCGTGGAGTTCGCCGCTATGGCGGACCACGACACCATCGCCGCGATGAACCCGCGCTGGGAAGAGGCCGACATCCAGGTCGAGTTGGCCACCCTGGCCGACTGGGACAGCGCCACCGCGACCGCGCTGGCCCCCTTCGCCGTCGGGGCGGTGCTGCCGGACAAGCCGGTGGTCCCCTCGCTGGTGCAGCTGGCCGACCCGAGCTTCCTCATCGACCCGGAGGACGCGGCGACCCTGCGCGACCGCGGCTTCGAGGTGCGGGCCGTCGCCGGGGCCGGGCACACCATCCACCGGGACGACTTCGACGGCTTCATCACCTCGCTGGAAGGCTGGATCTGACCATGAGCAAGGACGTAGCCAACGATGACCTGCGCGAGGCCGCCGTCGAGGCCGCGCTCGGCAAGCTGGACCTGACCGCGAAGGTGGCGCTGCTGGCCGGCGCCGACATGTGGTCCCTTCCCGCCAACGCGGACATCGGCCTGGGCCGCATGGTGATGTCGGACGGCCCGGCCGGCGTCCGGGGCGAGCACTGGACCCCGGACGACCCGTCCGTCGCCGTCCCCTCGCCGACCGCCCTCGCCGCCACCTGGGATCCGGAGCTGGCCCGCCGGCTCGGCGGCCTGCTGGCCCAGGAGGCCCGCCGCAAGGGCGCGCACGTGGTGCTGGCGCCCACCGTCAACCTGCACCGCAGCCCGCGCGGCGGACGCCACTTCGAGGCCTACTCCGAGGATCCGCTGCTCACCGGCGAGATCGGCGCGGCCCTGGTCGGCGGCGTCCAGGCCGGGGGAGTGGCCACCACCCCCAAGCACTGGGTCGCCAACGACTCCGAGACCGAGCGCTACACCGTGGACGTGCGGGCGGACGAGCGGACCCTGCGCGAGCTCTACCTGGCCCCCTTCGAGGCCATCGTCCGCAAGGCCCGCCCGTGGGGCCTGATGGCCGCCTACAACCGGGTCAACGGCGTCAGCATGAGCGAGAACGACGAGCTCAACAACCGTCTGCTGCGCGAGGAGTGGGGCTTCGACGGGGTCCTGGTCTCGGATTGGACCGGTGCCCGCGACACCGTCCGCGCCGCCCTCGGCGGCCTGGACGTGGCCATGCCGGGCCCGGTCACCGTGTACGGGGAGCACCTGGTCGCCGCCGTCCGCGACGGACGGGTGCCCGAGCAGTCCGTGGACGAGCTGGCCCGCCGGGTGCTGCGGCTGGCCGCCCGGGTCGGCCTGCTGGCGGACGCCCCGGCCGCGGTGCCCGCACCGCCCGCGCAGATCGACGGCGAGGCGCTGGCCCGCGAGGTGGCCGCGCGCTCGTTCACCCTGGTCCGCAATGACGGCATCCTCCCGCTCGACCCCGCCCCCGCCTCGATCGCGCTGATCGGCGCGGCGGCGGCCGAGGCCAGGATCGGCGGCGGGGGCAGCGCCCAGGTCTTCCCGACCCGGGTGGTCAGCCCGCTGGACGGCCTGCGCGCGGCGCTGCCGCCGAGCACCTCGCTCGGCTACGCCCTGGGCGCCGACCCGCGCACCCATGTGCCGCCGCTGGCCTCGCCGTTGAGCGCGGAGCTGATCGGCCGGGACGGCGCCGCGCTGGCCGCGGTACCGCTGCCGGACGGCGGCGTCCGCTGGATCGGTGAGCTGCCGGCCGGTGTCGGCTTCGACGTGCTGGGCTCGGTCCGGGCCACCGGCCGGCTCACCCCGCGGTCCGCCGGCACCCACCGGGTGGCGATCAGGGGCGCCGGACGGTTCCGGCTGGAGGCCCGCGGCGAGCTGCTGTTCGACGGGGTGGTGCAGGTCGAGGGCACCGATCCGGCCGCTGCCTTCCTCAACCCTCCGGAGGCGGTGTTCGAGCTGGAGCTGCCCAGCACCGCGCCGGTCGAGCTGATCCTCACCCACACCCTGCCCGAGGCGTCGGCGTTCGCCGGCTTCGGCTTGGTGTCCTTCGCACTGGGGCACTCCGAGCCGGTCGCCACCGCTGACGAACTGATCGAGGAGGCGGTGGCGCTGGCCGCAGCCGCCGATGTCGCGGTGGTGGTGGTCGCCACCACCGAGGAGGTGGAGAGCGAGGGAGTGGACCGCACCGGCCTGGTCCTGCCCGGCCGGCAGGACGAGCTGGTGGCCAGGGTCGCCGCGGTCAACCCGCGCACCGTGGTGGTGGTCAACGCGGGTGCGCCGGTGCTGATGCCCTGGCGCGAGGAGGTCGCCGCGGTGCTGCTGACCTGGTTCCCGGGGCAGGAGGCCGGGGCCGCTCTCGGCGATGTGCTGCTCGGCCTGGCCGAGCCCGGGGGCCGGCTGCCCACCACCTGGCCGGCCGAGGAGGCGGACTGCCCGGTCTGGGAGGTGGAGACCACCGACGGCGCCCTCGCCTATGCGGAGGGACTGTTCATCGGCTACCCGGCCTGGCAGCGCCGCGGCACCGCGCAGCCCGCCTACTGGTTCGGCCACGGCCTCGGCTACACCGACTGGGAGTACCAAGGGCTGGAGCTGCGGCTGGCCGACGCGGCCGATGCCGCCGGTTCGGGCGGCGGCGAGGACCCCTATGCGGCCCGGGCGGTGGCCGTGGTCCGGGTCCGCAACACCGGGGCCCGGGCCGGGCGGGAGACCGTCCAGGTCTATCTGGCCCCGGACGGCGCCGACCGGACCCGTCCGGACCGGCGGCTGGCCGGCTTCGCGGTGGTGACGGCCGAGCCCGGCGAGGTGGTCGAGGCGCGGGTGGAGCTGCCGCTGCGGGCCTTCCAGACCTGGGGCGACACGGGCTGGACCCTGCGTCCCGGCAGCTACGCGGTGGAGGCCGGCCGCAGCGCCGGGGACCGCAGGCTGGCGGTGGCCTTCGACGTGCCTGTCGAGGGCTGACGGGGGGCAGCCGCCTCGCCCGCCCGGGAGTGCCTTCCCGGACCGGCGAGGCGGCGCGCGCCTCAGCGTCCCTGGGTCAGCACCAGTGAGATCAGGCTCCGCTGACTGTCCGTCAACTGCGGCTCCGCACAGTGGCCGACGCTGCGTTGGTCGACGCTGATCGCATAGTGGAAGCCGTCCGGCACGCCGAAGCCGGGCCTGCGGTCGCAGGAGCCGAGGGCCTCCCTGGCCAGAGCATGGATGTGCGGGGCGTCCGGACGTCCCTCGGTGTCGAGGACGGAGCGGCGCTCGGCGCCGAGGATCCCGCCGGAGCGGGTGACCTGGATACGCATAGTGGCCAGTGTGCACCGTTTAGTAGCGGCGGGAACAGGGGTTGCCTGGTCACATTCGTTCACTTCTGCTCAACTCAGCTCCGGCTCCGACCCCGACCCCGACCTGGGTCCAGGCGTCCCGTACCGCCCGCAGTTCCGCGCCTGCGCCGTAGCGGGCCTGGGCCGCCGCCTCGGTGGCCGCGGCGAAGGCCGCGAAGTCGGCCGAGGCGGCGAGCCGGCCGCCGGTCAGCACGTCGTATTAGATCTGCCCGGCCCGCTCCCAGGCGTGGCCGCCGATCGCGGTCGCGGCCAGGTAGAAGGCGTGGTTGGGGATGCCCGAGTTGAGGTGCACCCCGCCGTTGTCGTCGCTGCTGTCGACATAGCCGGCCATGGTGGCCGGCTGCGGGTCGGTGCCCAGGTCGGGATCGTCGTAGGCGGTGCCCGGCGCCTTCATGGAGCGCAGGGCGACCCCGTGCACGCCGGGCGCGAGCAGCCCCGCGCCGATCAGCCAGTCGGCCTGCGCCGCGGTCTGCCCCAGCGCGTACTGCTTGACCAGTGAGCCGAAGACGTCCGACACCGACTCGTTCAGCGCCCCGGACTGCCCCTGGTAGTCGAGGTTGGCGCTGTACTGGGTCACCCCGTGGGTGAGCTCGTGCCCGATCACGTCCACCGAGACGGTGAAGTCGTTGAAGAGCACCCCGTCGCCGTCGCCGAAGATCATGCGGGAGCCGTTCCAGAAGGCGTTGTCGTACTTCCGCCCGTAGTGGACGGTCGCGTCCAGCGGCAGGCCCCGGCCGTCGATGGAGTGCCGCTGGTAGGCGGCCAGGTAGAAGTCGAAGGTCGCGCCCAGGCCGTCGTAGGCGCGGTCGACGACCAGGTCGGCGACCGCCGCCGCGCCCTCGGTGCGCACGGTGCGGCCGGGCAGCTTCTCGGTGTGGCGGTCGTCGCTGACGGTCCGCTCCGGGGTGTCGGCGAGGGCGTCGGCGGACCGCTCGCGCGCGCTGAGCGACCGCTCGCCGAGCGACCGCCTGCCGCCCGGCGGGGCCAGTACCCGCTGCTCGCGGTGCAGCGCGTCCAGCGCCAGCGAGCGTTCGGCGGCCTCGCGGACGGCGAGGTCCGTGGCGTGCGCGACCAGGTGTTCGAGGATGTGCGGCGGGACGATGCCGCAGAAGGCGGGGGCGGCGGGCTGAGTACTCACCTCACCAAAAGTGACAGAGATCTCACTGCCTGTCATGTCCCTCGTTCGTGGGACGGCGTTGTGGCATCCCACAGGGCTGGGCTAGTGTGGTTCGCATCATGCGTACCGGGCTGCTTCTTCTTAGCTGCCGCGGCGAGGGCCTGTAGTTCACACAAGGCCGACTCCCTCGCCGCGGGGACTCGTGCTGTGCGCTCTCCATATGCCGCAGTTCCGTCGGTCGGGTTTTAGCCCGTACCTACCCGAGGGAGCACCCATGTCAGACACCACCCCCTTCAGCGAGCGGCCCACTCCGATCACCGCGGCCTCGGTCCGCCAACAGCCCTCGAAGATGCCGTTCCAGCGGTACGTACCCTTCGGCACGGTCGACCTGCCGGACCGGACCTGGCCGTCCAAGGTGATCAGCAAGGCCCCGCGCTGGCTGTCCACCGACCTGCGGGACGGCAACCAGGCGCTGATCGACCCGATGTCCCCGGCCCGCAAGCGGGCGATGTTCGACCTGCTGGTGCGGCTGGGCTACAAGGAGATCGAGGTCGGCTTCCCCTCCTCCGGGGCCACCGACTTCGACTTCGTGCGCTCCATCATCGACGAGGGCGCGATCCCCGAGGACGTCACCATCAGCGTGCTGACCCAGGCCCGCGAGGATCTGATCGCCCGCACCGTGGAGTCGCTGGTCGGCGCCCCCCGCGCGACCGTCCACCTCTACAACGCCACCGCGCCGCTGTTCCGCCGGGTGGTCTTCAAGGGCTCCAAGGACGACATCAAGCACATCGCCGTGGACGGCACCCGGCTGGTGATGGAGTACGCCGAGAAGCTGCTGGCCGAGGACACGGTCTTCGGCTACCAGTACTCGCCGGAGATCTTCATCGACACCGAGCTGGACTACGCGCTGGAGGTCTGCGAGGCGGTGATGGACGTCTGGCAGCCCGCCGCGGGCCGCGAGATCATCCTCAACCTGCCGACCACGGTGGAGCGCTGCACCCCCAACGTCTACGCCGACATGATCGAGTGGATGTCGCGCAACCTGTCCCGCCGCGAGTTCGTCGCGCTGTCCACCCACCCCCACAACGACCGGGGCACCGGCGTCGCCTCCGCCGAGCTGGCCGTGATGGCCGGAGCCGACCGGGTCGAGGGCTGCCTGTTCGGGCAGGGTGAGCGAACCGGCAACCTGGACCTGGTCAACGTCGGGATGAACCTGTTCTCGCAGGGCGTCGACCCGATGATCGACTTCTCGGACATCGACGAGATCCGTCGCACGTACGAGTACTGCAACCAGATGGTCGTCCCCGAGCGCCACCCCTACGCCGGCGACCTGGTCTACACCTCCTTCTCCGGCTCGCACCAGGACGCCATCAAGAAGGGCTTCGACGCGCTGGAGGCCGACGCCGCGGCCGCCGGGCACCCGGTCGGCGAGCACACCTGGGGCGTGCCGTACCTGCCGATCGACCCCAAGGACGTCGGCCGCTCCTACGAGGCCGTGATCCGGGTCAACAGCCAGTCCGGCAAGGGCGGCATCGCCTACGTCCTGAAGAACGACCACAAGCTGGACCTGCCGCGCCGGATGCAGATCGAGTTCTCGAAGATCATCCAGGCGAAGACCGAGACCGACGGCGGCGAGGTCACCCCCGCCGCGATCTGGTCCGCCTTCGAGGACGAGTACCTGCCCACCCCGGACGCCCCCTGGGGCCGGATCCAGCTGGGCGCGTACCGGCTGAGCAGCACCCCCGAGGGCAAGGACGCGATCAACGTCCAGGCCACGGTGGACGGCGCCCCGGTCGAGCTGGCCGGGGTGGGCGACGGCCCGCTGGACGCCTTCTTCGTGGCGCTGGCCTCGATCGGCATCGACGCCCGGCTGCTGGACTACGTCGAGCACACCCTGAGCCAGGGCTCCGGCGCCCAGGCGGCCTCCTACTGGGAGTGCGCCGTGGACGGCCAGGTGCTGTGGGGCGTCGGCATCGACACCAGCATCGTGCTGGCCTCCATCAAGGCCGTCGTCAGCGCCGTCAACCGGGCGCAGCGCGGTTGACACCCGCAGTTACAGCACTGGCTCCCCGCCGTCCCGGCGGGGAGCCAGTGTGTTCTCGGCCACAAATTTCTGATCCGTCGGCCGCCCGGGGTACTGACAGGGTGTCACTGCGCATGGCAGCATCGGTGCGACCGACATCGGAGTCGGTCTGCAGTCAGGTGGGAGTGCGCCGTGGCACAGCTGGCAGGTGTCCGAGCCCGGTGGCGTACCGAGGCGCTCGGAGAGTTCTTCTGTCCGGGATGCGGTGGCGACCGCAACTACCGCCGCCAGGGCGGGCGCAGATGGCTGCGGCTGCTCGGACTGCCGGTGCTGCCGCTCGGCGACGCCGGAACCACCCTCCAGTGCACCGCCTGCCGCGAGCGCTACGGCCTGGACGCCCTGGAGCACCCGACCTCCGGCAATCTGCTGGCGATGCTGCGCACCGCGCAGTTCACCATCGTGCTGGCGATGCTGGCCGCCGGCGGGACCGCCCGCAGCGCCCGTGACGCCGCCCTCGGCGTGGTCCACGAGGCCGGCCACAGCGACCTGGACGAACCGCAGATCCTGGCCGCCCTCGGCGCGCTGACGGCGGGCGACGAGGAGTTGGGCGAGCTGTACGGCTGCGGCAGCGGCCTCGCCGTCGAACTCCACACCGCGCTCGAACCGCTGGCCCCGCACCTGGCCGAGCCGGGGCGGGAGCGGCTGCTCACCCAGGGCGCCTGGATCGCCCTCGCCGACGGCCCCTACCGCCCCGCCGAGCAGGAGGCGCTGCGCGCGGCCGGCCGCTGCCTCAAGCTCAGCGCCGGACGGATCGAGGCCACGCTGGTCGCGGCGGCTAGGACCCCGCACTCCTGACCGACCCTGGGTCTGGTTGTCCTGGGTCTGGTTGTCGCCCCCATGGGCGACAATGGCGGGCATGAGTCTGTTCCGCGACGACGGGGTGGTGCTCCGCACCCAGAAGCTGGGCGAGGCGGACCGCATCATCACGCTGCTGACCCGCCAGCACGGCCGGGTCCGCGCCGTCGCCCGCGGGGTGCGTCGCACCAAGTCCAAGTTCGGCGCCCGGCTGGAACCCTTCTCCCATGTCGACGTGCAGTTCTTCTCCCGGGGGGAGGAGCTGGTCGGACGGCATCTGGCGCTGTGCACCCAGGTCGAGACGATCACCCCGTACGGCAGCCGGATCGTCGACGACTACGGCCGCTACACCGCGGCGACCGCGATGCTGGAGACCGCCGAGCGCTTCACCGAGAACGAGGGCGAGCCCGCGGTCCAGCAGTACCTGCTGCTGGTCGGGGCGCTGCGGACGCTCGCCGCCGCCGGGCACGACTCACCGCTGGTCCTGGACGCCTTCCTGCTGCGCTCGCTGTCGGTGAACGGCTACTCTCCGTCGTTCGACGACTGCGCCAAGTGCGGGATGCCGGGCCCCAACCGCTTCTTCTCGGTGCAGACCGGCGGTTCGCTCTGCCCCGACTGCCGGGTTCCCGGCAGTGTCGTACCCTCCCCTGAGACACTGGAACTGCTGGGCGCGCTGCTGTCCGGCGACTGGGAGACGGCGGACGCCGCCGAACCCCGCCACGCCCGGGAGGGCAGCGGCCTGGTCGCGGCCTACCTCCAGTGGCACCTGGAGCGGGGCCTGCGGTCGCTCCGCTATGTGGACCGCTGACCGGCTACCGCTGACCGGTCACCGCTGACCTACGGGAGAACTGAAAGCTCATGGCAACTGCACGACGTGGACTCTTCGGCGGCGCTCGGCAGCGGGAGTACCTCCCCCCGCCGCCGCACCCCAGCGGCGCCAAGCCGCCCAAGATCCCGGGCGAGCTGGTGCCCGAGCACGTCGCCGTGGTCATGGACGGGAACGGCCGCTGGGCCAAGGAGCGCGGGCTGCCCCGTACCGAGGGCCACAAGGTCGGCGAGAGCGTCGTGCTCGACGTCCTCAAGGGCTGCATCGAGCTGGGCGTGAAGAACCTCTCCCTGTACGCCTTCTCCACCGAGAACTGGAAGCGCTCGCCGGAGGAGGTGCGCTTCCTGATGAACTTCAACCGGGACGTGATCCACCGCCGCCGGGACGAGATGAACGAGATGGGCATCCGGATCCGCTGGGCCGGCCGTATGCCCAAGCTGTGGAAGAGCGTGGTGCAGGAGCTCCAGGTCGCGGAGGAGATGACCCGCGACAACGACGCGATGACCCTGTACATGTGCGTCAACTACGGCGGCCGGGCCGAGATCGCGGACGCGGCGGCGGCGCTGGCGGCCGACGTGGCGGCCGGGAAGCTGGACCCCAGGAAGGTCAACGAGAAGACCCTGGCCAAGTACATGTACCACCCCGACATGCCGGACGTGGACCTCTTCATCCGCCCCAGCGGGGAGCAGCGCACCTCCAACTTCCTGCTGTGGCAGTCGGCGTACGCGGAGATGGTGTTCCAGGACGTTCTCTGGCCGGATTTCGACCGTCGAGACCTGTGGCGCGCCTGCGAGGAATTCGCCTCGCGCGACCGGCGCTACGGCGGGGCCCTCCCCAACGAGGTGGTCCTCCCGCAGCAGGGGTGAGCGTCGCGCGGAGGGTCACTCGTCGCGGGTGGTTCCTCACGCAGTTCCCCGCGCCCCCAGCGAACTGCCTGGCTGAGCCACGTCGTACCTCAGGGGCGCGGGGAACTGCGCGAACAGCAACCACCGCCGACGTGTCACCCCCCGCCCGCAGCACCCCCCCGCAGCGGAGGCCTAGTCGCGGGCCGCGCACTCCGCACAGGTGCCGAAGATCTCCAGCGTATGGGCCACGTCCACGAACCCGTTGTCGCGGGCGACCCCCTCCGCCCAGCGTTCGACCGCAGGTCCCTCCACCTCGACCGTCCGCCCGCAGCTGCGGCAGACCAGGTGGTGGTGGTGACCGCTGCTGCACCGTCGGTAGACGGCTTCGCCGTCGTCCGTCCGCAGCACGTCGATCTCGCCGGCGTCGGCGAGCGACTGGAGCGTGCGGTAGACCGTGGTCAGACCGACCGAGTCGCCCCGGTGCTTCAGCAGGTCGTGGAGCTCCTGGGCGCTGCGGAAGTCGTCGACCTCGGTGAGGAGCGAGGCGACGGCCGTCCGCTGCCGGGTGGATCGGGCCGGGGACGACTGGTTCGCTGACGGCGGCGTCACCTTGTGGTCTCCTCGAACTCTCATTGATCCCGAACATCGGCCCGTACCGGTCCCGAACCGGTCTCGTACAGGGGCTCCCGCCGCCATTGTGCCAGCCGGGTGGCGTTTGTCAGCCACCAGCGGCGCGGGCGACACCGCCGCTTCGAACAGATGCGGCGGAATGGATTTGAAACGTCCACCGCCCAGGCCGGTAACCTGAGGTATTCGGTCGCGTCCTCGGCCCCCGTTCGGGCGGCTCTGGCGTGCCCCGCGTGCAATGAAATCCATCACTGACCGCATTCGTCGTACTGAAGAGAGCACTGTGGCCGCCGACAAGATCGACACCATCGTCAGCCTGAGCAAGCGCCGAGGCTTCGTCTACCCCTGCAGCGAGATCTACGGCGGCCAGAAGGCCGCCTGGGACTACGGACCGCTGGGTGTCGAGCTGAAGGAGAACGTCAAGCGGCAGTGGTGGCGCAACATGGTCACCGCCCGTGAGGACGTGGTCGGCCTCGACTCGTCCGTCATCCTCGCCCGCGAGGTCTGGGAGGCCAGCGGCCATGTCGCGACCTTCAGCGACCCGCTGACCGAGTGTGTCTCCTGCCACAAGCGGTACCGGGCCGACCACCTGGAGGAGGCGTACGAGGCCAAGCACGGCCACGTCCCCGCCAACGGGCTCGCTGACATCAACTGTCCCAACTGCGGCAACAAGGGCGGCTTCACCGAGCCCAAGCCGATGTCGGGCATGCTGGAGACCCACCTCGGCGCGTTCAACGCCGGTGACCCGGCGGGCCTGGCGTACCTGCGCCCGGAGACCGCCCAGGGGATCTTCATCAACTTCGCCGCCGTGCAGCAGACCTCGCGCAAGAAGCCGCCGTTCGGCATCGCCCAGACCGGCAAGAGCTTCCGCAACGAGATCACGCCCGGCAACTTCATCTTCCGGACCCGCGAGTTCGAGCAGATGGAGATGGAGTTCTTCGTCAAGCCCGGCGAGGACGAGCAGTGGCACGAGTACTGGCTCCAGGAGCGCTGGAACTGGTACCTCGACCTCGGGCTGCGCGAGGAGAACATGCGCTTCTACGAGCACGCCAAGGAGAAGCTCTCGCACTACTCCAAGCGCACCGTCGACATCGAGTACCGCTTCCAGTTCGGCGGCAACGAGTTCGGCGAGCTCGAGGGCATCGCCAACCGCACCGACTACGACCTGGCGCAGCACTCGGAGCACTCCGGTCAGGATCTCAAGTACTTCGACCAGGAGTCCGGCGAGCGCTGGTTCCCGTACGTGATCGAGCCGGCGGCAGGCGTGAACCGCGCCATGCTGGCGTTCATGCTCGACGCCTACCGCGAGGACGAGGCGCCCAACGCCAAGGGCGTCATGGAGAAGCGCGTCGTGATGCGGCTCGACCCCCGGCTCGCCCCGGTCAAGGTCGCGGTGCTGCCGCTGTCGCGCAACGCCGCGCTCTCGCCGAAGGCCCGCGGCCTGGCCGCTGACCTGCGCAAGCACTGGAACGTCGAGTTCGACGACGCCGGCGCGATCGGCCGCCGCTACCGCCGCCAGGACGAGATCGGCACCCCGTTCTGCATCACCGTCGACTTCGACACCCTCGACGACAACGCGGTGACCGTGCGTGACCGCGACAGCATGGAGCAGCAGCGGATCTCGCTGGACCAGGTCGAGGGCTTCCTCGCCGGGAAGCTCCTGGGCTGCTGAGGCCTGCCCTACGCTGAATCGCGACGCTGAACGCAGCGCGCCGCCGCCCCTTCCTGACCTTCGGAAGGGGCGGCGGCGCGCTGTGCGTTGCGTGCGTGCTTACGGCCGGCGCAGCGCGATCCGGGCGCAGAGCCCGGCCAGCGGCAGCTCGACCAGGAAGGCCAGCCCCAGCGCGGTGGCCAGCGCGGGCCCCGGCGCCGCGGTGGTGCTGTCGAACCAGGCGTCGGTGAGCAGCAGCACGGCGGTCGCGGCGGCGGTGAGGCTGTGCCGCGGGTCGGCGCGGCGCAGCAGCAGTCCGGTGGTGATCAGCCCGGCCGCCTCCAGGGAGTCCAGGCCGACCCAGTTCCACTGCCCGGCAGCGGCCAGCGCGCCGAGCCAGGGCAGCAGCACGGTGCCGAGCCCGACCAGCAGCCAGGGCAGCAGGGGTGCGGGGCGGGCGCGGCCGGTGCCGAGGCCGGTGCCGGTGAGGGTGCTGGTTCTTCCGGTGCCGGGGCTGAGGGCGATGCTCAACGGGACCACCCCGCGCGGACCCGCAACTGCTCGCTCGTACCGTCGCGGTGGGTCGCGGTGACCCGGTCGAAGCAGCCCTCGGCCAGGGCGATCCAGAACGCTCCGGCGCTGGCGGCGGGCTCGGCGGCGTACCGGGCCCGGTGCCGCTGGGTGAGGACCACGTCCGGGGGGATCCCGTCGGGTGGCAGATGGCCCCAGGCGAGCACCGAGGACCGGCCCTCGTGCTCGGTCCTGCGGGCGCCGCGCAGCAGGTCCGCGGCCAGCGGCTGGGCCACCAGCACGTCCAGCAGCAGGCCGGCGTTGTAGACCTCCAGGGCCACCCGGCCCCGGGTGCCCTGTCCGAAGCGGACGGACCAGGGGGAGCCCAGCAGCGGCAGGCCGTCGTGGTCGGAGTGGAGATCGGGAGCAGGTGTCGGATACTGCATGGTCATCAGGATTCCTCCCCAAGCTGTGCGTTTCCTGCACAGGGCCTTGCAGCAACCAGTCGGCTGCCCGCAGTAACCAGCTTCCCGAAACGCGCCGGACGAGTCGGTAGTGCACAGAACCGACTTGGGGGTGGTGCCTGCTACACCCTGAGACGGCATCAGGGTTCATGGTGGGCGGCTGATCCGGCCCCCTAGGCTCTCGGTCATGGCAACCACCGATCCCCGGGCGACCCGGGCGACCCGTACCACTGGGGTCGCCCCGGGCAGGCTGTGGCATGCGGTGCTGCGGGCGGTCGGGGCCCCGTTCAGCCGCTGGGCCTGGCGCGACACCGGTTTCGTCGCGGCCGGGGTGCCGCTGGCGCTGCTGCCGGTGGCCGCCCTGCTGCTGCACCCGACCTCGGCCCCGGTGCTGGTGGTGGCGCTGGTGCTGCTGCACCGGCCGCTGACCCGGCTGCAGCGGGACCGGTTCAGCACGCTGCTGGGGCTGGACATCCCGGCCGCGCCCGGTCGGCCGGGCCGGCTGCTGAGCCGGGCGACCCTGCGCTGGCTGTCCTCCGACACCACCTGGCGGCAGCTCGGCTACCACTTCCTGGCCGCGCCGCTGGTGGCCGCGCTGGCGGCGGGCGTGCTGGCCGGCTGGGCCGCGGGGGCGGTGCTGGCCACCGTGTTCGCCTGGGCCTGGGCCTCCCCGCCGCAGAGCTATGTCTTCAGCGCGCAGGACTTCGGCGACATCTGGTTCTCGGCGCTCGGGCTGGCCCTGCTGCTCGCCATGCCCTGGGCAGCCCGGCTGGTAAGGCAGTTGGACACCTACGCCGCCGCCGCGCTGCTCGGGCCGAACCGGGCCAGGGAACTGCGGCAGCGGGTCGAGTCGCTGGCCGAGAGCCGCAGCGAGGTGGTGGACGCGGCCGACGCCGAGCGCCGCCGGATCGAGCGGGATCTGCACGACGGCGCCCAGCAGCGGCTGGTGGCGCTGGCGATGAACCTGGGCCTGGCCCGGCGGATGCTGCGCGGACTGCCGGTGGAGCAGCAGGCGGCCCAGGCCATGGCCGCCCTCGACGAGGCGCATCTGGAGGCGCAGGCCGCCATCGTCGAACTCCGGGATCTGGTAAGGGGATTGCACCCGGTGGTGCTGGAGGACCGAGGGCTGGACGCGGCCCTGTCCGGCATCGCCGCCCGGGCGCCGCTGCCGGTGCGGCTGGTGGTGGAGCTGCCCCGGCGGGCCGCCCCGGCGGTGGAGGCGGTGGCGTACTTCGTGGTCTCCGAGGCACTCGCCAACATCGCCAAGCACGCCCGGGCCTCGCGCGCCGAGGTCGCGGTACGGCAGAGTGGCACCCGCATCGTGATCACCGTCGCCGACGACGGTGTCGGCGGTGCCGACCCGGCCAGGGGAACCGGGCTCGCCGGGCTGCGGCAGCGCGCCGCCTCGGTGGACGGCACCCTGGCCATGACCAGCCCCCTCGGGGGTCCGACCGTCCTCACCGTGGAGTTGCCGTGCGCGCTGTGATCGCCGAGGACTCGGTCCTGCTCCGGGTCGGGCTGGTCAAGGTGCTCGAAGCCGTGGGGTACGAGGTGCCGGCCGCCGTGGGCGACGCGGAAGCACTGCTCTCGGCGGTGGCGGAGCACCGCCCCGACGTGGTGGTGACCGACGTCCGGATGCCGCCGGGATTCACCGACGAGGGGGTCCGGGCCGCCCTGGTGATCCGCCGGCAGTGGCCGCGGACCGCGGTGCTGCTGCTCTCCCAGTACGTGGAGGAGCGCTATGCGGCGGACCTGCTGGTCGGCGACACCCGTGGCGTCGGCTACCTGCTGAAGGAGCGGGTCGCCAATGTGGACGACTTCCTGGACGCGCTGGAGCGGGTGGCCGGCGGCGGCACCGCGCTGGATCCCGAGGTGGTCTCGCAACTGCTGCTGCGCCGGCAGAGCGGCCCGCTGGACTCGCTCACCCCGCGCGAGCGGGAGGTGCTGGCGCTGATGGCGGAGGGGCGCTCCAACGCGGCGATAGCGCAGGCCCTGGTGGTCAGCGAGAGCGCAGTGGCGAAGCACATCAACAGCATCTTCACCAAGCTGGACCTCTCCCCGACGGAGGGCGAGCACCGCCGGGTGATGGCGGTGCTGCAGTTCCTGGACAACGCGTGAGCGAGTCACGTGGGGGCGGGACACGTACAGGCGGGTCCGAGCTGCGGTTGCGCCGACGGCTGTGGTGGGCGCTGGCGGCGGTCACCGGGCTGGTCGTCGCGAGCCTCACCGGGGCGACCCTGGTCAGCCGGATCGCGACCCAGCACTCCTCCGGCAGTTACACCTCGGCCCATCCGCTGACCCTGCTCCGGATCGACGCCGGCCGGGGCGCGGTGGCGATCGAGGCGGGCCCGGCCGGGCAGCTGGTGCTGCGTCAGGACCTCGGCTGGGTGACCAGCCGGCCGCGGGTCGAACGCCACTGGGACGGCGACACCCTGGCGGTCACCGTGATCTGCCCCGGTGCCGGCGGCCCGCTGGTGCTGCTGGGCTGCCAGGCCGACGTACGGATCCAGGTGCCCGCGGGCACCCCGGTGGACGCGGAGTCGACCTCGGGTGCCCTCACCGTGTCCGGGCTGTCCGGGGCGCTGGATCTGGACTCCGCCTCGGGACCGATCCAGGGGAACGACCTGCGGTCGGCCCTGGCCCAGGTCCGCAGCGCTTCCGGCCCGATCAGCCTGACCTTCGCCGACGCACCGCACCAGGTCACCGCGCGGACCAGCTCGGGCCCGATCGACATCGACGTCCCGCGCGGCGACCACTACCGGGCGACGGCCCAGTCGGACAGCGGCCCCGCCTCGGTCGACGACGGCCTCGACACCCCGACGGCGGCCGACACCCTCACCGCGACCAGCGACTCGGGCCCGGTCGACATCGCCTACCGCTCCTGAGCCCCTACTCCTCACTCCTCCAGGAGCTGGATCGGCCGCTCGAAGAAGGTCTCCAGCACGATGGTGGCCTGCGTCCCGCTGACGCCCTCGATCGAGTAGATCCGGCGCAGCACGTCCTGGAGCTGTTCGGTGGTCGCGGTTCTGACCTTCACCATCACCGAGGCACTGCCCGCGATGATGTGCGCCTCCTGGATCTCGGGCAGCGCGGCGAAGCGCTCCTTGGAATCGCCCATCCAGGACGTCGAGTCGACCATCACATACGCGAGCACGCCGCGTCCCACCGCCACCGGGTCCACCTCGACCACCGTGTGCCGGATCACGCCGCGCTCCCGCAGCTTTCGGACGCGTTCATGGGCGGCGCCGGCGGAGAGGCCGACGGACTGTCCCAGGGCGGCGTAGGACTGGGTGGCGTCCTGCTGAAGCTGCGTCAGCAGGGCGCGGTCCACGTGATCCACAACACTCCATTCGCTAATAACTTGAAACGACCATACTTCATCCTGCCATACTCGCCTCAAGCCGAACGAGCTTCGCGGCTGACTCCAGGGAAGGAAGACGCACATGGCCACCGAACACCCCGGTCTCTACGAGTGCCTCGACGACCGTTTCCGCATCGGCAAGTGCATGAACGGCGACGCCGGTCTCGAGGTGCTGTACCCCGGCTGCCGCTGGGCGGAGGGTCCGATCTACCTCCCTGCCTGGCGCCAGCTGATCTGGAGCGACATCCCCAACGACCGCATGCTGCGCTGGGACGAGACCACCGGCACCGTCAGCGTCTTCCGCGAGCCGGCCGGGCACACCAACGGCAACACCCTGGACCGCGAGGGCCGCCTGGTCACCTGCGAGCAGGGAAACCGTCGGGTCACCCGCACCGAGTACGACGGCACCGTCACCGTGCTGGCCGACCGCTGGCAGGGCAAGCGCCTCAACAGCCCCAATGACGCGGCGGTGAAGTCCGACGGCTCGATCTGGTTCTCCGACCCGGACTTCGGCATCAACAGCGACTACGAGGGCTATCGCGCGACGAGCGAGATCGGCGCCTGCAATGTGTACCGCATCGACCCCGCCACCGGCGAGGTCCAGCTGGTCGCCGACTGCTTCGGCGCCCCCAACGGGCTGGTCTTCTCCCACGACGAGCGGCAGTTGTTCGTCTCCGACACCCGGGCCGGCTTCATCCGCGTCTTCGACGTCCACGCGGACGGCCGCACCCTCTCGGCCGGAGAGGTCTTCGCCAAGGCCGAGTCCGACAGCGGAGCCCGCTTCGACAACCTCCGCTTCGACGACGGCGGCCGGCTCTGGGCCGCCGCGATGAACGACGGCGTGCACTGCTACGACCCGGACGGCACCCTGCTCGGCCGCCTGAACATCCCGGAGAGCGTGTCCAACATCTCCTGGGGCGGCGCCAAGCGCAACCGCCTCTTCATCACCGCCGAGACCAGCCTCTACTCGATCGTCATGGCCGTCACCGGCACCCACCCGACCGGCCCCGGCCGCCGCCCCTGGCTCGACACCGCCTGAGTGCTGATCGCTGTCAGGGCGCGATCGGCTCCGCCAACCGCGCCCGCGCCTCCATCAGGCTGAAGCCGAGCAGGTTCAGCCCGCGCCAGCGGGACGGGTCGACCGCGCGCTCATTGGCCGCGCCCAGACCGATGCCCCAGATCTGGTCCCGCGGGCTGGCCTCCACCAGCACCCGGTTCCGCGTCCCGAGCAGGTACGCGCGCAGGGCCGGGTCCTGCCCGAACTTGGCCACGTTCCCGGCCGCCACCAGTTCGAACCGGGCCGCCTTCCACCGGGCGTCGTCGAACCCGCGCACCAGCCGGCCCAGGTTCTTCGCCTCAGCCGGCGTCCGCGCCGCGAGGATGCCCGGCACGGCCGCCTCGTCCCCGAACAGCCGGGCCTTGCCGGCCATCATCCAGTGCTCGGCGGTGGCGTACTCCACCCCGTCCACGGTGAACCGCGACGGCCACCACTGACTCAGACTCCCGGCCCCGACCGACCCGTCCCGCTCGGGTTGATGCCCCCAGAACATCAGCCACTTCGGCCGAGCCCCGCCCGCCACCATCCCCGCCAACTCCTCCCGACTGCGCGCCTGGGCCGGATCCTGCCGTTCGCCTGTCGTCATACCGAGCAGCATTCCAGACACCCCTGACAGCGCTACCGTCGCGCAGGGGGTTCGGGCGAACGACTGCACCTACTCGCTGACGTCGAAGCGAAGGCGAAGTCCGCCACGGTGGTGCCACTGCGCGTGGGGGCGCAAGTTTCCGCATACCCATGGCCTGGTCGATGACGGAGCGTGCAGGATCAGTCACAGCATTTCTCCGACTGAGAGAGGCACAGTCATGGCCCTGCACAAGCTCGGCAAGGATCCTGAGTCGCCCGACGGGAAGTCGCCGACCGTGTACCTCGACGACGCCACTGGTAACTACGTGCTGCAGGGCTGGAAGGTGGTGGATGCCGACCGGCTCGCCCAGATGGACATCCCCGACCACGAGACTGTGATCGAATTCCCCCGGCGGATGATGCAGTTCTTCCCGGAGGTCAACGGTGGCGGCTCCAACGCTTGAAGATCTCCTTCGCGCCTGCGAGCGATCCGCGGTGCATCTGGAGATGCGGGACGGCTACATGCTGGACGACCCGCTCTACACGGAGTGGAAGGCCGGGAGCCGTCTCGACCCGGCCGACCGGTCGTCGTGGTGGCGTCCGTGGCTGCAACTGATCGCGGACACCAGGGATCGAGGCGTCGTCCTGCGCCGGGCACGGATCGTTTCCGAGCCGATCAGCGAGTACATCCGGTTCGAGCATGAGATCACGTTCACCAACACGGCTGCGGGGGAGCAGGTTCGGTGGCTTCCGCGGGCGAGGAGCACGGATCTGGCGTTGCCCGGCAATGACTTCTGGCTGATCGATGACGACCTCGTCATGGTCCATCATTTCAGCGGCGACGGTGACTTCGTCACGGAGGAGGTCACCCGTGACGCGGCTGTGGTGAAGCTCTGCGCCTCCGCATTCGAGGCAGTCTGGGATCGCGCCGTTCCGCACGAGGACTACCGGCCCGTCTAGCCGACAGTTGGGACCGTGTCGCCCACTTCACCAGCGTCAACCGTTGAGCAGGCCAAGCAGGCCCTGGGCCGGCGTCTGCGCGAGATCCGGCTCGACTTCGGGATCACCGCGCGGGCGCTGGCCGCGCTGTGCCGGTGGCACGAATCGAAGTGCTCACGCATCGAACACGGCAGGATGACACCTTCGGACGCGGACATTCGAGCCTGGACGCTCCACTGCGGTGTCCCTGACCGGGCCCCGGATCTGATCGCCGTGGCTCGCGGCATCGACGGCATGTACGTCGAATGGCGACGCTTCGAGCGTGCCGGCCTCAGGCAGGTCCAGGAGAGCGTGCAACCGCTGTTCGAGCGCACTCGGCGATTCCGCATGTACCAGTCCTGGGTGATCCCCGGGCTGCTCCAGACCGAGGCCTACAGCACGGCTGTGCTGAACACGATCGTTGCTCTGCGTGGTGTCCACGATGATGTCGCCGAAGCCGTAGCGGTCCGCATGGCCCGACAACACATCCTGCGCTCGCACGACCACCGCTTCGCGGTCCTGGTCGAAGAGTGGGTCCTGCGAACGGTGATCGGCGATGTTGACATCATGGGTGCCCAACTCGGCCACCTGGTGCAGGTCGCGCTGCTTCCCTCGGTCAGCCTGGGCGTCATCCCGATGGGCGCGCGTCGAGGCGCGGGCTGGCCCGTGGAGTCATTCACGCTCTACGACGACGAGCAGGTGAACGTGGAGCTCGTCGCCGCCCATCTGACGGTGACCCAGCCTCATGAGGTCGCGATGTACGGCCGGACCTTCTCCGATCTGGCAGCGCTGGCCGTGTACGGAGGGAATGCGCGGCGGCTGATCGGGGCGGCCATCCAGGCCCTGGGGTAGCCGGGCGCACGTTGCCGCACATTCCTTGAAGACTGATTCCGGCCGTCCCTAACGTCGATTGCATGGCGAACACAGCGGCTCCCTCAACGCTCTCCCTGCCGGTGGACGACGCGTTGCTCGTCCGCCTGCACGGCCAGGCCTGCATCACCTGCGGCAGCACCACCGGGCCGCTGCTCTCCGCCGGGCACGCCTACACCGGTGATGGTGACGGCAGCCGGCACGGCTGGCCCGTCGTCGCCTGCCCCGAGCACCGGTGGGCGGCATGAGCAGCCCTCCCGTGCTGGACACGATGCAGAGCTTCCGTTGCTGCGTCGAGGTGCAGGAATGACGACCGCACCCACCGCGCTGCAGAAGCCCGAACCGTACGTCACCCCGGAGTGCTCCGTCGGCCGCACCGACCCGACATGGCGTCATGGCTGCCCCATGTGCCAGGCGCCCGGCTACCAGCACCCGGTCCTCGGATGGATGCCTGTCTCCTGCGCATGCCCGCACCACACCACGGAGGTGTCGTGAAGGACATCGAGCAGCCGACTGGCGATGCCGCAGGCTACTGCCACCGGTGTGGGACATGGTCGGCGCAGGCGCGGATCATTGCCGAGATCCACACGGACTCAGGGGCCGGGGGCACCGTGGTCCGCTGCCGGGCCTGCGACCTGCGTCCGACCCGGCGGCGCGCCCCCGGCAGCGGCACCGAACCTCGGCGGTACTCCCTTTGACGTCGGCCGCGCCCCGGCGGGGGCCGCCCTGGTCGCCAACTCCTCGCGGCTGCGCGCCTGGGCGGGATCCTTTCGTTGAACTGCCGTCATAATACGGAGCATTCCAGACAGCGCTGACAGCGGTACTGTCACGCAGGGGAGTTCAGTCGAAGCTCTGAGAGCGTCGGCGTGCTCCTCCTGGAGCCCACGCGCGGCTGAACCGGGCCGCGACTACGGAGAGAGCAGGTAGACCGTGCGGAAGACGGACCCGGACTACCCCGAGGCGATATTCGCCACTGTCGACATCCTCAAGGAATGCGCCCGGCAGCGGCGCACCATCGAATACGGCGAACTGAGCGATCTGCTGGCCCGCCGCAAGTTCCGGATCTCCCCGCACGGGGATCTGATGCGTTATCTGCTGAGCGACGCGTCCACCCTGAACAACGAGGACGGCTCCCGCGGCATGCTCTCGGCGCTGGTGGTGACCCGTGACTTCGGCGTCCCGGCGGTCGGCTTCTTCGAGTTCGCCGCGCAGCCGCCGTTCTCACGCACCCTCCGCGGCGACCGGCTCTGGCTGCACGAACGCGACCGCGTCTGGGCCGACCACGCCACCGCCGCTGACGCCGACCACGTCAGCGCCGCCGACGCCGACCACGCCGCCGACGCCTGACCAGCGTGTCCGACCGCCCCGGCCCCACCGGCCGGAGAGCCGGAAAGCCGGAGCGCCGAAGCGCCGGAGCGCCGGAGCGCCGCCCCGGGGTCAGCCGATGCGCTTGGGGAGGCGGGTGGACAGCCCCACCACGACCAGGGTCAGCGCCAGTTGCAGGGCGAGGACCAGGGCCAGGGCGTTCTGCATGCCCCAGGTGGGGGAGAGGGTGAGGAACAGCGTGCCGAGGGTGGCCACGCCCAGGGCCAGGCTGGACTGCTGGGTGGTGGCGAGGATGCCGCCGCCGACGCCCGCGCGGGCCGGCGGGATCTCGGAGAGGACCAGGCGGATCAGCGGGGGCATCACCAGGCCCTGGCCGGTGCCGGCGATGGCCATGCCGGGCAGCAGCACCAGCGGGCTGAGTCCGGACCAGTCGGTGAGCACCGTGAGGGTGAGGACGATCAGGCCCACGGTCTGGACGACGGTCCCGGTGACGATCACCTTGGTGCCGTAGCGGGTCAGCAGTCGGGGTCCGGCCAGTGAGGCGACGAAGAAGCCGACCGCCATCGGGACCATGGCCATGCCGGAGGCGATCGGGCCCTCGTGCAGTCCCTGCTGCAGGGCCACGGCCATGACCAGCATGAAGCCGCCGAAGCCGGTGAAGAAGGGCGCGGCCATGGTCAGGCCGGTGCGCAGCCCGTCGATGCGGAGCAGCGACAGCGGGATGAGCGGGATCGCCCCGGCTGCCTCGGCCCGGCGCTCCACGGTGATGAAGGCGGCGGCGAGGAACGGGAAGGCGGCGAGCAGGGTCCAGGTCCACCAGGCCCAGCCGACGGCGCGGCCCTCCATCAGCGGTACCAGCAGGGCGAGCAGGGTGCCGGCGAGCAGCGCGGTGCCGGGCAGGTCCACCTTGGCCGGGTTGGCCGAGCGGGTCTCCGGGACGGAGCGCAGCGCGAGCACCGCGGCGACCAGTGCGACCGGGACGTTCACCAGGAAGATGAAGCGCCAGCCGGTGCCGAAGAGGTTCGCGGAGAGCAGCACCCCGCCGACCACCTGGCCGATGACGACCGAGATCCCGGCGACCGCGCCGTAGATGCCCATGGCGCGGGCCTTGCGCTCGCCCTCGGTCGCGGACTGGATGGTGGCCAGCGCCTGCGGCAGCATCAGCGCCGCCGCCGCGCCCTGGGCGACCCGGGCGGCGACCAGGGTCAGCGCGGTGGGGGCCAGGCCGCAGGCCAGCGAGGCCAGGCCGAAGGCGAGCGATCCGGCGATGAACAGCCGTCGCCGCCCGAAGAGGTCGCCGAGGCGTCCGCCGAGGACGAGCAGGACCGCATAGGCGATGCCGTAGCCGGCCACGAAGAGTTCAAGGGTGGCGGGCCCGGCGACCAGGTCGCGGTCGATGGTCGGCAGGGCGACGTTGACGATGAAGAAGTCCAGCATCGGGAGGAAGGCACCGAGCAGGACGGTGAACAGCCCGAGGCTGCTCAGCCGCGGCGTGCGGGAGGAAGAGGAGGACGAGGTTGAGGAAGAAGGCGTGCTGGTGGCGCCCAAGCGGGTTACCCGGGGCAGGACGTTCGCCCGGGATGCGGGATTCACCTGTGTGGTCATGACCGCTACGATCCGCTGCTTCTTAACCTGGTACCAGTGTGTAGTTATCCAGGTATCAGTACTACCTGGCACAGGGATGCGGAATGACGCATCCTGGTAGACATGGCCACTGCACCAGCTCCGCTCGCACTTGTCCACTCCTCCTCCGTCAAGCCGGAGGAGGTGCGACGCCGTGAGCTGGCCGGGTTCCTGCGCAGCCGCCGGGAGCGGATCTCGCCGGAGCAGGTCGGCCTGCCCGCGCTCGGCCGGCGCCGTACGCCGGGCCTGCGCCGGGAGGAGGTGGCGCAGCTCGCCGCGGTCGGGGTGACCTGGTACACCTGGCTCGAGCAGGCCCGTGACATCCAGGTCTCCCCGCAGGTGCTGCACGCCATCGCGCGCGGCCTGCTGCTCGACCCCAATGAGCGCCAGCACCTCTTCGTGCTGGCCGGGGCCTCGGATCCGGCGCCGCCCTCGGTCTGCCCCACCATCACCCCGTCGGTCCGGACGATGATCGACCAGCTGGAGCCGCTGCCCTGCGCGGCGGTGAACAGCCGCTACGACATCCTCGCCTACAACCGGACCTACGGTCGGATGATCGGCGACCTCGACGCCATCGCCCCCGAGGACCGCAACCAGCTGCTGCTCTGCTTCACCAACCCGGAGTGGAAGCGCGCCCTGGTCGACTACGAGGAGGGGACGTCGATGATGGTCGCCAAGTTCCGCGCCGCGATGGCCGACCATGTCGCCGAGCCGACCTGGAAGTCGCTGCTGAAGCGGCTGACCCTGGCCTCGCCCGAGTTCGAGGCGAAGTGGCGGGAGCATGAGGTGCGCACTTCCGGCAGCGGCGAGAAGCGCTTTCTGAACCCGCTGGTCGGGCTGCTGCACTTTGAGTTCACCACGCTGTGGCTGGGCCCCCGCGAGAGCACCCGGCTGATCACCTACACCCCGGCCGACGACGAGACCCGCGAGCGGCTGCAGCGGCTGCACACCCTGGTTGCTCAGGACCGGTGAGCCGGGATGGGACACTGGGGGGTCTGCCCCCAGCGCCGCTCGATCGGAAAGAACCCGGGATGACCACGACCGCCCCCGCACCCACCGTCGCCCCGCTGCGCCTCGGCTCGTCCATCGAGGTGTGGCCCCCGGTCGTGCTCGCGCCGATGGCGGGGATCACCAACGCCCCGTTCCGCAGCCTCTGCCGGGAGCAGTCCGGCGGAAAGGGGCTGTTCGTCTCCGAGATGATCACGACCAGGGCCCTGGTCGAGCGGGACCAGAAGACGATGCGGCTGATCCGCTTCGACGCCTCCGAGCAGCCGCGCTCGATCCAGCTGTACGGGGTGGACCCGGACATCGTCGGCCGCGCCGTCCGCATGATCGCGGACGAGGGCCTGGCCGACCACATCGACCTGAACTTCGGCTGCCCGGTCCCCAAGGTGACCCGCCGCGGCGGCGGCTCCGCGCTGCCGTACAAGCGGAATCTGCTGCAGCGGATCCTGAACCAGGCGGTCTCCAACGCCGGCGGCCTGCCGGTGACCATGAAGATGCGCAAGGGCATCGACGACGACCACATGACCTACCTGGACGCCGGCCGGATCGGCGCGGAGGAGGGCGTGTCCGCGATCGCGCTGCACGGCCGCACCGCGATCCAGCACTACAGCGGCGTGGCCGACTGGTCCGCGATCGCCCGGCTGCGCGAGGCCGTGCCCGCGCACATCCCGGTGCTGGGCAACGGCGACATCTGGTCGGCGGACGACGCGGTCCGGATGGTGCGGGAGACCGGCTGCGACGGCGTCGTGGTCGGACGCGGCTGCCTGGGCCGGCCGTGGCTGTTCAAGGAGCTGGTCTCGATCTTCGAGGGCGAGACCCAAGTGGCCCGCCCCGACTTCTCCTATGTCGCCCAGGTGATGTACCGGCACGCGCAGCTGCTCGGCGAGTGGATCGGGGACGAGAAGCACGGCGTCGTCGACTTCCGTAAGCATGTGGCCTGGTACACCAAGGGCTTCTCGGTCGGTTCCGAGCTGCGCCGCGGCCTCGGCCTCTCCTCCTCCCTGGACGAGCTGGCCGGGCACCTCGCCGCGGTGGACCAGGACCAGCGCTGGCCGGAGAGCGCGGACGGCCCGCGCGGCCGCACCTCGGGGGCGAACCGGGTGGTGCTGCCCGAGGGCTGGCTGGACGACCCGTACGACTGCGCCGTGCCCGGCGCCGACGCCGAACTGGACACCAGCGGCGGCTAGGACTGAGCTGCTCTACGTACGACGACCTACGCGCGAGGGGTGAGACGGGCGCTCTGCAGGCACGTGACTCTGGACACATCACTGCTCACTTTGCGTCAGTTGGACGCAAAAGCGCAGGCGGCCCGGCGGATGCACCGGCTTCCGAACGTGCACCCGTCGGGCCGTGGTGATTTCGTACACCTGATCAAGCCAACGCAACAGCAGTGATACCGATCATGAACGCTGAGTGCTGATCATGTGATGCTGAGGTTTCCTTTCGTTCAACCTTTGAACGCTGGCTAGCGTCAGGGCGACGATTTCAGTTTCACAGGCGAAGCCCGATCGGGTGCTTTCGATCTAGCGGGTTACCCACGGGTACAAACCACTGACGGCCCAACGGAGGAGTCGAACGGCCTTTGATCTGGGTATGTTCTGCGGCGTCAGGGCAACCGTGCGGCAGGAGAACAGACCCGTGTCGGCAGAGCAGAAATTCGTCTACGACTTCACCGAGGGCAACAAGGATCTGAAGGACCTGCTCGGCGGGAAGGGTGCGAACCTCGCCGAGATGACCAACCTGGGGCTTCCCGTCCCCCCCGGATTCACCATCACCACGGAGGCCTGCAAGGTCTACCTGGACACCGGCACCGAGCCGGCCGCGCTCCGGGTCGAGGTGAGTGCGCACCTCGACGCGCTGGAGCAGCAGATGGGCAAGCGGCTCGGCGACGAGGCCGACCCGCTGCTGGTGTCGGTACGGTCCGGGGCCAAGTTCTCGATGCCGGGGATGATGGACACCGTCCTCAACATCGGGCTCTCCGACGCCTCGGTCAACGGCCTCGCGGCCCAGTCCGGCAACGACCGCTTCGCCTGGGACTCCTACCGCCGGCTGATCCAGATGTTCGGCAAGACCGTGCTGGGCGTCGAGGGCGAGCTGTTCGAGGAGGCGCTGGAGCGGGCCAAGGAGGTCAAGGGCAGCGTCGACGACCTGGATCTGGACGCGGCCGACCTCAAGGCCGTGGTCGAGACCTTCAAGGGCATCGTCCGCGACCACACAGGCCGCGACTTCCCGCAGGACCCGCGCGAGCAGATGGACCTGGCCGTCCACGCCGTCTTCGACAGCTGGAACAGCGACCGGGCCAAGCTCTACCGCCGCCAGGAGCGGATCCCGGGCGATCTGGCCACCGCCGTCAACATCTGCTCCATGGTGTTCGGCAACCTCGGCCAGGACTCGGGCACCGGCGTCGCCTTCACCCGCGACCCGGCCAGCGGCCACGCCGGCGTCTACGGCGACTACCTGCAGAACGCGCAGGGCGAGGACGTGGTGGCCGGCATCCGCAACACCATGCAGCTGGCCGAGCTGGAGGGCCTGGACAAGGCCTCCTACGACGAGCTGATGTCGATCATGAAGACCCTGGAGAACCACTACCTGGATCTCTGCGACATCGAGTTCACCATCCAGCGCGGCAAGCTGTGGATGCTGCAGACCAGGATCGGCAAGCGCACCGCCGCCGCCGCCTTCCGGATCGCGGTCCAGCTGGTCGACCAGGGCCTGATCGACCTGGACGAGGCGCTGCACCGGGTCAACGGCGCGCAGCTGGCGCAGCTGATGTTCCCCCGCTTCGACGAGGACACCAAGGCCCCCCGGGTGGCCTGGGGCATCGCCGCCTCGCCCGGCGCTGCCGTCGGCAAGGCCGTGTTCGACTCCTACACCGCGGTCAAGTGGTCCCGCTCCGGCGAGCAGGTCATCCTGGTCCGCCGCGAGACCAACCCGGACGACCTGGACGGCATGATCGCCGCCGAGGGCATCCTCACCTCCCGCGGCGGCAAGACCTCGCACGCGGCCGTCGTCGCCCGCGGCATGGGCAAGACCTGTGTCTGCGGCGCCGAGGAGCTGGAGGTCGACACCAAGAAGCGCCGCTTCACCACCGCCGACGGCAAGGTGGTGGAGGAGGGCGACCTGATCTCCATCGACGGCTCCAGCGGCAAGGTCTACCTGGGCGAGGTCCCGGTCGTCCCGTCCCCGGTGGTCGAGTACTTCGAGGGGACGCTGCACGCCGGCGCCGACGAGGAGGGCGGCCTGGTCCAGGCGGTGCACCGGGTGATGGCGCACGCCGACGTCCGCCGCAAGCTGCGGGTACGGGCCAACGCCGACAACGCGGACGACGCCAATCGCGCCCGCCGCTTCGGCGCCCAGGGCATCGGGCTGTGCCGCACCGAGCACATGTTCCTCGGCGAGGAGCGCCGCCGCGAGGTGGAGCAGCTGATCCTGGCCGACAACGACAAGGACCGCGACACCGCCCTGGCGACGCTGATGCCGCTGCAGAAGGGCGACTTCGTCGAGCTGTTCCAGGCGATGGACGGGCTGCCGGTCACGGTCCGGCTGCTGGACCCGCCGCTGCACGAGTTCCTGCCCGACATCACCGAGCTGTCGGTCCGGGTCGCCCTCGCCGAGGCCCGCAAGGACCCCAATGAGAACGACCTGCGGCTGCTCCAGGCCGTGCACAAGCTGCACGAGCAGAACCCGATGCTGGGGCTGCGCGGGGTACGCCTCGGCCTGGTCATCCCGGGCCTGTTCGGGATGCAGGTGCGGGCCATCGCCGAGGCCGCGGCGGAACGCCGGCTCGGCGGCGGGGATCCCCGTCCCGAGGTGATGATTCCGCTGGTCGGGACGGTGCAGGAGCTGGAGATAGTCCGCGACGAGTGCGAACTGGTGCTGGCCGAGGTCGCCGCGGCGACCGGGGTGAAGCTGGACATCAAGCTCGGCACGATGATCGAGCTGCCGCGGGCGGCACTGACCGCCGGGCAGATCGCCGAGGCGGCCGAGTTCTTCTCCTTCGGCACCAACGACCTGACCCAGACCGTGTGGGGCTTCTCCCGGGACGACGTGGAGGCCTCGTTCTTCACGGCCTACCTGGAGAAGGGCATCTTCGGGGTCTCCCCGTTCGAGACCATCGACCGCGACGGTGTCGGCGCCCTGGTCAAGCATGCCGTACGAGAGGGCCGGGCGACCCGTCCCGACCTGAAGCTCGGCGTCTGCGGCGAGCACGGCGGCGACCCCGACTCGGTCCACTTCTTCCACGAGGTCGGGCTGGACTACGTGTCCTGCTCGCCCTTCCGAATCCCCGTGGCGCGCCTGGAAGCAGGCCGCGCCGCGATCGAGACCGCGGGCAGCGACTCGCGCTGACAACCCTCACCGGATGCCCTTTCCCTCAAAGGGTGTGCCCTCCGGTGTCAGCGCGGGCGATCCCCCTCCCGGTGCAACCCCCGTCCCCGACCAAGGATGAGGGAAGGGAGGGGGAGCTGCTCGCCCCCAAGCTACGGCGGCGCTCGGCGCAGAGCATCCCGTCGTACCGCTGGGGCGGGTCACTTCCGGACAATGGCGTCCGGGGGCGGCCCGCCCCAGCTTTTAGTTTTTCCAGGACTGGTTCCAGAACCGGCTACGCCGGGATCAGCGGGCGGCTGACCCGCAGCTCCAGCGCAGTCCTGGCGGCCGGCCACTCCTCGTTCAGCAGGGAGTAGAAGGCGGTCCCGCGGACTTCCCCGTCGAGCCCGCGGCTGTGCGCCCGGTGGACTCCGTCGAGGACCGCGCCCAGCCGCTCGATCGCCGCGCGGGAGCGCGCGTTCCTGGCGTCGGCGCGCATGGAGACCCGGCGCACGCCCCAGGTCTCGAACGCGTGCCGCAGCATCAGCAGCTTCGCCTCGGTGTTGATCCCGGTGCCCTGCGCCCGCGCCGAGAGCCAGGTGGCGCCGATCTCCGCGGCGTCCGGCACCGCCGAGGCCGGATCGCCGACCGGTCCGCGCGGGACCGGAGGCCAGATCACCGGCCCCTGCCAGTAGTCGAGCTCGCAGAACCGGGTGGAGCCGACGACCACGCCGTCGGCCGTTCGCACCGTCGCGAACGGCAGGGCGCGGCCCGCCTCCTGGGCGGCCAGGGCTTCGGCGACATAGCGGGCGGTCGCCTCCGTCCCGTGCGGGACCGGGGTGAACGCATAGCTGCCGCGATCCTCCGCGGCGGCTGTGGTCAGCGCCTCGATGTGGCGCTCCGCGAGGGGTTCCAGCCGCACGGTGCGGCCATGGAGGTAGACAGGAAGAGGCACGGCCTTGTGTCCTTCAGGCGGCGGGACAGGGGGGTGCGCCCTGCGGGTCCGGGTACGGCGACGGAGCGCGTCAGCCGTGGCGGCGCAGGGAGCGGGGGGACAGTGTCTGTCCGGGAGATGGCCGAGGAAGGAACGAGTGCGCGAAGGACAGCGGGCGGCCAGGTGAAGGCAAGGTGCGATGCGTGGATACGTCAGGACGTGCGAGGGTAGAGCGGTGCCAAAGGCTTGCTGCACGGCATCGATGCGGTGCAGCGAGAGGACCATACCGGCCCCGGGCGGTCAAGTCACCACGCGCCGCGCCCGACTTCCGGGCGCTGGTTCCGTGCGGGAACGATGCCGGGTTTCCCGCGTGTTCGGGAATGCGGCACAAGCCATGGGCGCTGCTGATGGAATAGTGGAGTCTGCGCGCGGTTCAGGGCGCGGACCTCGGGAGATTGGGTTCACCGTGCTTGATCCGCAGGCGCTGTACGCATTCGAGCCGGAGGCGCTGGCCGCCGTCGGGGCGGCCTTCGGCACGTCCGGTGGTGAGACCGGCCAGGAGGGTGACGGCGGGGCCGAGGGCGAGGCTGTTCCCGGCCTGGCCGGGGGCGCGGCCAAGGGCCCGGTCCTGCTGCACTTCTTCGAGGGCTTCATGGACGCCGGCGAGGTCGGCGAGCAGGTGGTGGACCACCTGCTGGAGGACCCGGCGCGCAAGCTGCTGGTGCGCTTCGACGCGGACCGGCTGGTGGACTACCGGGCCCGGCGCCCGGCCATGGTCTTCGACCGCGACCGCTGGGACTCCTACGAGGCCCCGACCATCGACCTCTACCTGCTGCACGACTCGGCCGGCGCGCCGTTCCTGCTGCTGAGCGGCCCGGAGCCGGACGTGGAGTGGGAGCGCTTCGCCGCGGCCGTGCGCCAGGTGGCGGAGCAGTTCGGGGTACGGCTCGCGGTGAACTTCCACGGCATCCCGATGGGCGTCCCGCACACCCGCCCGGTGGGGCTGACCCCGCACGGCAACCGGGAGGACCTGCTCGGGCTATACCCGCGCTGGTTCGACAAGGTCCAGGTCCCGGCCAGCGTCGCGGCGATGCTGGAGTTCCGGCTCGCCGAGGCGGGCCACGACGTGCTGGGCTTCGCCGCGCACGTCCCGCACTACCTCGCCCGTACGCCGTATCCGCAGGCCGCGGTGGCCGTGCTGGAGGCCGTGCAGGCCGCGACCGGCCTGGTGCTGCCGGGGGTGTCGCTGCGGGCCAAGCTGGACGAGGTCCGCACCGACATCGACCAGCAGCTCGCCGAGGGCGACGACGAGCTGCGCAGCGCCGTGGGCGGCCTGGAGCAGCAGTACGACGCGGTGGCGGGGGCCTCCGACCGGGAGAACCTGATGGCCGAGCCGGTGGACCTGCCGTCGGCGGACGAACTGGGCCGGGCCTTCGAGGAGTTCCTGGCCGAGCAGGGCGAGAGCCCCAACGAGGGCACCACCGGCCTCTGAGCCGAAAGCCTGCGCGGGCCCGGCTCAGGCCTTGTCGGCCGGGATCCAGGGCGACGGGAGTGTGTTCTTGGACACCGGGCCGCGGGCGGGCTTGGTGGTGGGCTTCGGCTTGGGCGGGGCGACCACGTGCGGCGGGTCGAGGTGGGTGCTCAGCCACGGGAAGACCGTGGGGTACATCCGCATCCAGGTGTGCCAGCTGTGGCCGCCGGTGGGCAGGATGTACGGCGGGGCGACCGTGGTGGGCCACTTCGCGGCCTTGCGCAGGGCGTTGAGCTGGCCGACCTTGCTGAACCGGTCCTGCGCGCTGGTGGCGACGAACAGCGAGACGTTGGGCTTCTTCCCGGTCAGCCAGAGCGGGCTGTTCTCCTGGCGCAGCTTGGTGTTGGTGAGCACCTTGGGGTCGCCGGCGAGCTCGTCCGGGTCGAGCGCCGCCCCGTTCGCGAAGGTGTTCGGGTACTGCATCGGGAGCTTCAGCGCGCAGAGGCCGCCGGTGGAGAGGCCGACCAGGCCCCAGCCCTTGGCGTCGGGCAGGGCCCGGAACTGGGTCTTGATCAGCTGGGTCACGTCCTGCGCTATCCAGGTGGCGTTCTTCCGGGCCGGGGTGTCGCTGCAGTCGGTGTCGATGCCGCCGGGGTTGATCACCGGCATCACCACGATGGCGGGGTTGATCATCCCGGACTCCATCATCTTCGCCAGGTCGTCCGGGATCCCGCCGCCCTCGACCCATGACTGCGGGGAGCCGGGCACCCCGTGCAGCAGCACGATCACCGGGAACTTCTGGTGCCGGTACGCGGGCTCGTCGTACTGTGGCGGAGTCCAGGCCAGCACCTGTCCGGAGAGCTTGGAGTGCTCGCCGTGGAAGTAGGTCTCCAGCAGGCCGTTGCTGCCCCTGGTGAACATCGCGCGACCGGCCGGCGGCCCTGGCATGGCCGCGGTGGGACTGCCGTTGTCGCGGCCCAGCAGGTCGTTCCAGGAGGTGTAGAGGCCGTAGCTGTTGTTGATCCACGCCGCCATCACCGCGATCGCGGTGAACTGGCAGATGGCGATCATGACCAGCCGCAGCCCCCAGCGCAGCGGCCGCGGTCCGCGGACCACGCCCCAGGTGACCAGGGTGCCGATGACCGCTGCCGCGGTGGCGAAAATGAGCAGGTAGAAGAAGGCGGTCCCGGTCAGGCTCACGGGTGTGCTCCACCTCTCGACATGCATGTACGGGCACCTCGTGGCAACCCTTGGTTCAAAGGAACCCTAACTGACCCAAGTTGGCGTTTTTGCTGACCAGGAGGCTCTCTTACACAGTTGTGACACGAACTGCGGGGAGGCGTGGCGGGAGTGTGCGGGAGGTGTGGCGGCGGCCCGTCGCTCTTACCTGTCGTTCATGTGCGCGCCCGGAGCCGGTGCATATCATTCGGTTCGTCGGTACGTCAGCCCGAAAGGAGCAGGTCCAGGTGACCCGTTCGCAGTTGCGCGTACTCACCCGGGTCGCCGGAGTACTGGTTTTCGGGGTGTGCTTCGTGCTCGTGCTGCAGTGGGCCCGGCCCGGCGACAGCGGGGCCAGCAGTTCGACTCCGCCCCCGCGCCGGGCGGTCGCCGACTCCAGCACCGACATCCCGGTCGGATTCGCGGGTCCGGCCGCCTCGCTGTCCGCCAACAGCAAGCCTTTCGACGGGCTGCCCAGCGTCGGGGCGATCTTCTTCACCGATGCCCAGGGGCACTCCACGCACCACCACGGCTGCACCGCCACGGTGGTCGCCAGCGCTGTCGGCAGCATCGTGGTGACGGCCGCGCACTGCCTCTCCGACCCGGCCGCCGGGGTGCCCGCGGCGCCGTCCGCGCCGGTGCTGTTCGTCCCCGGCTACCACGACGGCAAGGAGCCCTACGGGGAGTGGGCCGCGACCAAGGTCCTGGTCGACCCGCACTGGGCGGCGACCAGCGACCCCGCCTACGACGTGGCGTTCGTGCTGGTCAGCAAGGTCGGCGCGGCCTCGGCCCGGCTTGAGGACGTGGTCGGCGCGCAGGCCGTCGGCTTCTCCCCGCAGCGGCCCGAGCCGGTCGGGGTGATCGGCTACCCCACCGACACCGAGAAGCCGGTCGCCTGCCGCAACACCCTGAAGGCCTTCACCGCGACCCAGTCCGAGTTCGACTGCACCGGGTTCGCCGACGGCAGCAGCGGCGGACCGATGCTCGCCGACGTGGACCCGCAGACCGGCGAGGGCACCCTGGTCGGTGTGGTCGGGGGCTACCAGCAGGGCGGGGACACCCCGGACATCTCCTTCGCCAGCTACTTCGGCCCCGCTGTGAAGGCCCTCTACGCCCAGGCCGTCGCCGCCACCACAGCATGACCTGGCTCCTCCCGGACACTCTTACCAGGACCGGTCTTACCCGGACCCCGCTCTTTCGGCCGCTCTCCTGCCGGGGCGGCCGGGGGTGAGGGCGGGGAAACGCCGTGTGACGGGCGCGCAACTACGGGGAAACACCGTTGCGGCAGGCTGGTCGGTATGACGCCGACCGACACCTCCTCCGAGTGGGTCCCCTTCGGCAGCAGTCATGCCGAGCTGATCGCCGAGATCGCCGACCGCTTCGCCCCGGGCCAGGCAGGCCCCCGGGCCGTTCGGGGGCGTATGGGAGCGGCCGGGCGGCGTGCGCAGCGGGACGCGCGCCCGGTCCTGGTCGCCGTCGCCCACGGCTCCCGCGACCCTGCCGCGCGTACCACCATGTGCCTGCTGCTCGACCAGGTCCGCGCCCTGCGCCCCGGCCTGGACGTACGGCTGGCGCACCTGGGCCTGAACGAGCCGCTGCTCGACGACGTCCTCGGTGAACTGGCGGGCAGGCGGGCCGGCGGCTCGGCCGTGCTGGTGCCGCTGCTGCTCGGACGCGGGTACCACGTGCGCTGCGACCTCCCCGAGGCGATCGCCCGGCACCCGCGTCTTGACGCCTCCGCCGCCGCGCCGCTCGGTCCGCACCCGCTGCTCGCGGAAGCCCTGCGGCAGCGGCTGGCCGAGACCGGCTGGGACGAGCCCGAGACCACCCGGGTCCGCCGCCGCGACGCCAGGGACGCCGTGGTGCTCGCCGCCTCCGGCTCCAGGGACCCGGCCTCGGCCAAGGACGCGCAGACCCAGGCGCTGCTGCTGGCGGCCCGGCTGCGGGTCCCGGTCGTACCCGCGTACGTCTCCGCCGCCGCGCCGACCGTGCCGCAGGCGGTGGCCGCGCTGCGCGACCGCGGCTACCGGCGGATCGCGCTGGCCTCCTACTTCACCGCCCCCGGCGACTTCGCCCGGCTGGCCGCGGCCGACGCGCCCTGGCTGGTCGCCGCCCCGCTCGGCGCGCAGGAGGCGATGGCCGCGCTGCTGCTGGAGCGCTACGACGCGGTGGTGTCGGCCCGTAGCGCGGTGCCCGCGGCGGTCTGACACGGGCTGCGGGTAGCGGTTCCCGCCATGCTCCGGGCCGCGGTCCGATGGTGTGTCAGGTCCGGGCTGTCGGACGCGGCGGTTACGGTTGCCGGATATGGACGACACGGAACAGGTCAGTACCGAGTACAGCGCCGCCGCCCAGGCCCGCTGGGTGGACGAGCCGGACAAGCGCCCCGGCCGGACCGCCTTCCAGCGCGACCGGGCCCGAGTGCTGCACTCCGCCGCGCTGCGCCGGCTGGCCGGCACCACCCAGGTGGTCGCCCCGGCGGCCGGCGACTTCCGCGGACCCGGCTCACCCACTCGCTGGAGTGCGCCCAGATCGGCCGGGAGCTGGGCGCCGCGCTGGGCTGCGACCCGGATCTGATGGAGACCGCCTGCCTTTCCCACGACATCGGCCACCCGCCGTTCGGCCACACCGGCGAGCAGGCCCTCGACCTGGCCGCCGCCTCCTGCGGCGGCTTCGAGGGCAACGCCCAGAGCCTGCGGATCCTCACCCGGCTGGAGCCGAAGCGCTTCAGCGCGGGGGACGGGGGGCGCAGCGTCGGGCTGAACCTGACCAGGGCCGCCCTGGACGCCGCCACCAAGTACCCGTGGACCAGGGGCAGCCACCCCGAACTGCCGCACAAGTACGGCGTCTACAGCGACGACCAGGCCGTCTTCGACTGGCTCCGGGAGGACGCCCCGGCCAACCGGGGCGGCTTCGAACGCTGCTTCGAGGCCCAGGTGATGGACTGGTCCGACGACGTCGCCTACTCGGTCCACGACGTCGAGGACGGTCTGCACGCCGGGCATGTGGCCCCGGCCGCGCTGCGCTCCCCGACCGAGCGGGCCGACCTGTTCGCGGTGGCCCAGCGCTATGCGCCGGACGCCGAGGAGGGCGAGCTGGCCGAGGCGCTGGACCGGCTCCAGGCCGAGGAGTGGTGGCCCAGCGGCTACGACGCCTCGGCCCGGGCCCGGGCCGCGCTCAAGGACACCACCAGCCAGCTGATCGGCCGCTTCTGCACCGCCGCCGAGCAGGCCACCCGGGAGCGCTACGGGCCCGGCCGGCTCACCCGCTACGGCGCCGACCTGATCGTCCCGCGCCCGCAGCGGACCGAGTGCGCGGTGCTCAAGGCGGTCGCGGTCCGCTATGTGATGCAGCGGGACGACCAGGCGCAGCTGCGCACCTGGCAGCGCACGGTCATCGGCGAGCTGGCCGAGGCGCTGCTGGCCTCCGCGCCGGACGGCCTCGACCCGGTGTTCCAGGCGCTGTACCAGGAGGCCGCGGACGACGCCGGCCGGCTGCGCGCGGTGGTCGACCAGATCGCCACCCTCACCGACGCCTCCGCGGCGGCCCGGCACCGACTGTTGGTCGGCGCGCCCCGGGAGCAGGCGGCGCTCGAGTAAGTCTGCATGCGCCCTTCACCGTTCGGTGCGGGTGCGGGAGGCTGCTGTGACCACTCCACGCTGTGACGACGTCAAGGACGACGTCGCGACCTGACAGGAGACCACCCGTGGTGGACGCACACGAGACCCATGTCATCGTCGGAGCCGGCCTGGCCGGGGCCAAGGCCGCGGAGACGCTGCGCGCCGAGGGCTTCACCGGCCGGGTCATCCTGGTCGGCGAGGAGCGCGAACCCCCGTACGAGCGCCCCAAGCTGTCCAAGGAGTACCTGGCCGGCTCGGCTCCGCGCGAGGAGCTGTTCGTCCATGAGTCGCCCTGGTACGCCGCGCACGAGATCGAGCTGCGGCTGGGCTCCCCGGTCACCCGGCTGGACCGGGCGGCGCGGGCGGTGGAGCTCGGCGACGGCACCGTGCTGACCTACGACCGGCTGCTGCTGGCCACCGGGTCCGCGCCGCGCACCCTGGACGTCCCCGGGATCGAGCTGGGCGGTGTGCACTACCTGCGCCGGCTGCACGACTCGGAGCGGCTGCGGGCCACCCTGCAGACCCTGGGCCGGGAGAACGGGCGGCTGCTGCTGGTGGGCGCGGGCTGGATCGGCCTGGAGGTCGCCGCCGCCGCCCGCGGCTACGGCGCCGAGGTGACCGTGGTCGAGCCGCAGTCCACCCCGCTGTTCGGCGCACTGGGCCCCGAGCTCGGCGCCTTCTTCACGCATCTGCACGAGGACCGCGGGGTGCGGTTCCACTTCGGCGCCTCGGTCACCGCGATCGAGGGCGAGGACGGGATGGTGCTGGCCGCGCACACCGACGACGGCGACGAGCACCCGGCGCACGCCGTGCTGGTCGGCATCGGCGCGGCCCCGAACACCGCCCTGGCCGCCGCGGCCGGGCTGGAGATCGCCCCGGCCGAGGACGGCGGCGGCGTCGCTGTGGACGCCTCGCTGCGCAGCTCGGACCCGGTGGTCTTCGCGGCCGGCGACGTGGCCTCCGCGGAGCACCCGCTGTTCGGCCGGCGGCTGCGGGTGGAGCACTGGGCCAACGCCCTCAACGGCGGCCCGGCGGCGGCCCGGGCGATGCTCGGCCGGCAGGTGGTCTACGACCGGGTGCCCTACTTCTTCTCGGACCAGTACGACGTCGGCCTGGAGTACTCCGGCCACGCCGCCCCCGGCTCCTACGACCACGTGGTGGTGCGCGGCGACGCGGGCAAGCGCGAGTTCATCGCCTTCTGGCAGGGGCCGGGCAACCAGGTGCTGGCCGGGATGAACGTCAACGTCTGGGACGTGGCGGGGGTGCTCCAGCAGCTCATCCGCTCCGGCCGCCCCATCGACCCGGACCGCCTCGCCGACCCCTCCGTCCCGCTCGCGGAACTGTAGGGCTCCTGGGTAGTGCCGTACTGACCCTCCAGTGCTGTCACTCCCCGGGCATACACTGCTGGGCGTGGCAGGTCGGATCAAGGACGAGGACGTGGACGCGGTCAGGGCCGCCGTCCGGATCGACCATGTGGTGGGGGAGTACGTCCAGCTCGCCAACGGCGGCGGCGGCCAGCTGAAGGGCCTCTGCCCGTTCCACGACGAGAAGTCCGCGTCCTTCTACGTCAACCCCAGCAAGGGCGTCTACAGCTGCTTCGGCTGCCAGGAGAGCGGCGACACCCTCGGCTTTGTGATGAAGATCGAACACCTGTCCTTCGTCGAGACCGTGGAGCGCCTGGCCGGGCAGGTCGGGATCACCCTGCGCTACGAGGGCGGCGGCTACCAGCCGGGCCAGCAGAAGGGCGAGCGGACCAGGCTGCTGGAGATCAACAAGATCACCGCGGCCTGGTTCACCGAGCAGCTGAGCAGCCCGGAGGCGGAGATCGCCCGCCGCTTCCTCAAGGAGCGCGGCTTCGAGGCCGAGGCCGCCGTGCACTTCAGCCTGGGCTACGCCCCCGGCGGCTTCGAGAACCTCACCCGCTTCCTGCGCGGGCGCGGGTTCAGCGACCGCGAGCTGCTGCTGTCCGGGGTCTGCTCGGAGGGCCAGCGCGGCGCGATGGACCGCTTCCGGGGCCGGCTGATCTGGCCGATCCGGGACATCACCGGCGAGGTGGTCGGCTTCGGCGCGCGCAAGCTGCGCGAGGACGACAACGGCCCCAAGTACCTGAACACCCCGGAGACCCCGCTCTACAAGAAGTCCAACGTCCTCTACGGCATCGACCTCGCCAAGAAGGACATCGCCAAGACCGGCCGGGCCGTCGTGGTCGAGGGCTACACCGATGTGATGGCCTGTCACCTCGCGGGCGTCACCACGGCGGTGGCCACCTGCGGCACCGCCTTCGCCGAGGACCACATCAAGATCCTGCGCCGGCTGCTGATGGACACCTCGCAGTACCGGGGCGAGATCGTCTTCACCTTCGACGGCGACGCGGCGGGCCAGAAGGCCGCGCTGCGCGCCTTCGAGGACGACCAGAAGTTCGCCGCGCGGACCTCCATCGCGGTCAGCCCCGGCGGGATGGACCCCTGCGAGCTGCGGCTGGCCCAGGGCGACGAGGCGGTCCGCACCCTGATCGAGAACCCGGTCCCGCTGTTCCTGTTCGCCATCCGGGCCGCCGTCGCCACCCACAACCTGGAGACCGCGGAAGGCCGTTCGGCCGCGCTGGAGCAGGCCGCGCCGATCGTGGCGCAGATCAAGGACCAGTCGATCCAGCACGACTACGCGGTGCAGCTGGCCGGGATGATCGGCATCCTGGACGAGCCGTTCGTGGTCCGCCGGGTGTCCCAGCTGGCCCGCTGGCAGCGCGAGCGGGACCAGCAGAAGGACCGCAACGGCAACCGCCCCGGCGAGCGCCGCAGCTACGGCGCCCCGGCGCCGGTGGCCGCCGCGCCGATGCGGCCCGCGTACCGGCTGAACCCGCGCGACCCGGCCCAGTTCGTGGAACGGGAGCTGCTGAAGCTCGCGCTCCAGCTGCCGGCCCTGGTCGCGCCCACCTTCGACTTCTACGCCCAGGACGAGTTCCCGACCCCGCCGTACGGGCAGGTCCGGGCCGCCATCGCCGCCGCCGGCGGGGTGGCCGCCGGGGTCGCTGCCCCGGACGCCTGGTCCGGGCTGGTCCGCGCGGCCGCGCCGGACGACGGGGTGCGCGGGCTGATCACCGAGCTGACCGTCGAGCCGGTCCGCACCCGTCGCGCCGCCGACGCCATGTACGCGGGGGAGTTCCTGGTCAAGCTGCGGCTCCAGGCGGTGGACCGCAGGGTCGCCGACTGCCGGGCCCACCTCCAGCGGCTCGGCCCGCGGGCCACCCCGGAGCAGCTCTCCGCGGTCCAGGGCGAGCTGTGGGCGCTCCAGCAGTACGGTCAGGGCCTGCGCGAGCGCGGGGCCTCGGCGCTCTGAGCCGTCCGGCCCGGTGCGGAGGGGTACGGAGAAAGTCTGCGCACACCCCTCTGCCTGAACGTCAGCAGGGGAGCACACTGGGTTGCGGTACCCCCGCGCGGCCCCACCTCGCCCCTCCCGCACCGCAGCTCCCGCAGCCCCGCACCGTGCCGTCCCCCCGGCACCGCGCAGCACTCGCACCCCCACCGCACAGTCCTAGTCGCAGCCCCGGCCAGCAGGCGCCGGCCCCTCACTCCGCAGAGCGATCCCCGGTGCCGGAAGGGAAGGACGTGGACCTAGCCACGGCCATCCGCCCAGCCCACCAGGACACCCTCCGACCCTCCGACGACGGCGTACCCTCCCGCGACGGCGCACCCTCCGACGACGGCATGCCCTCCGAGCCCGCCGAGCCCCCCGTGCCGCTCGCCGACGAGCCACCGCCGGAGGCCCTCGTGGAGACCGACGACCGCTCGGACGAGCCCCCGGCCGCCGCGATCGACGACACCTCGAGCCCCTCCGCGGACCTGTTCCGCCAGTACCTGCGCGAGATCGGCCGGATCCCCCTGCTCACCGCCGTGCAGGAGGTCGAGCTGGCCCGGGAGGTCGAGGCCGGGCTCTTCGCCGAGGAGTACCTCAACGCGCACCCCGGGCTCGCCGACGACCGGCTGGTGTCGGACCTCGACCGGCTGATCGTGCTGGGCCGGATCGCCAAACGACGGCTGATCGAGGCCAACCTCCGGCTGGTCGTCTCGGTGGCGAAGCGCTACGTCGGCCGCGGGCTGACCATGCTGGACCTGGTCCAGGAGGGCAACCTCGGCCTGATCCGCGCGGTGGAGAAGTTCGACTACGCGCGGGGCTACAAGTTCTCCACCTACGCCACCTGGTGGATCCGGCAGGCGATGAGCCGGGCCCTGGCCGACCAGGCCAGGACCATCCGGGTGCCGGTGCACGTGGTGGAGCTGATCAACCGGGTGGTCCGGGTGCAGCGGCGGCTGCTCCAGGAGCGGGGCCAGGAGCCCACCCCGGCGGAGGTGGCCGCGGTCCTGGAGATCACCCCGGCCAGGGTCACCGAGGTGCTGCGGCTGGCCCAGGAGCCGGTCTCGCTGCACGCGCCGGTCGGCGAGGAGGACGATGTCGCCCTCGGCGACCTGATCGAGGACGGCGACGCGGCCTCCCCGGTGGAGTCCGCCGCGTTCATCCTGCTGCGGCAGCACCTGGAAGCAGTGCTCTCCACCCTGGGCGAGCGCGAACGCCGGGTGGTCCAGCTCCGCTACGGGCTGGTGGACGGCCGTCCGCGCACCCTGGAGGAGATCGGACGGCTGTTCGGTGTCACCCGCGAGCGGATCCGCCAGATCGAGTCCAAGACCCTCAACAAGCTGCGCGACCACGCCTTCGCCGACCAGCTCCGCGGCTACCTGGACTGACCTGTCTCGTCTTTCTGTTCTGCTCAGCCCAGCTCGGGGTGCGTCTGCTTGCGGACGGCGGCGAACTGCTGCCGTACCGCCTGGCCCACGGCCACGTCCTCGCCCGGGTTGACGGTGACCGCGTCGCGCAGCGGCCACTGCGGCGGGGTGGTGCTGCCGGCCAGCGCCCAGGCGGCCTGGCGGGCCGCGCCGATCGCGGCGTAGTCGCCGGGGGCCGGGATCACCACCGGGACGCCGAGCACCAGCGGGGCGATGGCCTGCACCGCGGCCAGCCGTCCGGCCGACCCGGTCAGGAACACCCGGCGCACCGCCACCCCGCGGTCCCGCAGCACGTCCAGCGCGTCCGCCAGCCCGCAGAGCATGCCCTCGACGGCGGCCCTGGCCAGGTGCTCGGGGCGCATCGAGTCGATCCGCAGCCCGGCCAGGGTCCCGGCCGCGTGCGGCAGGTCGGGGAGGCGCTCGCCGTCCAGGTAGGGCAGCAGCACCAGGCCGTAGGAGCCGGGGGTGGAGCGCAGTGCCAGCTCGCTGAGGCCGGCCGCGTCGGTGCGCAGCAGCTCGGCCACGGCCTGCAGCACCCGGGCCGCGTTCAGCGTGCTGACCTGCGGCAGATGACGTCCGGTGGCGTCGGCGAAGGCGGTGATGGCGCCGTCCGGGTCGACCAGCGGCTTGTCGTGGACGGCGTAGACGGTGCCGTTGCTGCCCAGGGAGACCACGGCGTCGCCCTGGTCCAGGCCGAGGCCCAGCGCGGTGGCCATGGTGGCGCCGGTGCCGGCCGAGATCAGCAGGCCCTCGGGGCTGTGCCCGGCGGCCTCGGCCGGGCCGAGCACGGACGGGACGGAGGGCTCGTGGCCCAGCGCCAGTGCCAGCAGGTCGCTGCGGTAGCGGCCGGTCACCGGGGACCAGTAGCCGGTGCCGGAGGCGTCGCCGCGGTCGGTGGCGCGGCGGTTCGGGTGGCCCAGCAGCTGCCAGACCAGCCAGTCGTGCGGGAGCAGCACCTCGGCGACGCGCTTGGCGTTCTGCGGCTCGTTCTCGGCCAGCCAGCGGAGCTTGGCGACGGTGGAGCCCGCGGTGGGGATCCCGCCGACCGCGTCGGTCCAGGCGGCGGCGCCGCCGAGCTCGGAGATCAGCTGCGCGGCGGCCCGACCGGCCCGCGGATCGTGCCGCAGCAGCGCCGGACGGACCAGCACCCCGCCCGCGTCCTGGGCCAGCATGCCCTGCTGCTGGGCGCTGACGCCGATCGCCCGGACGCCTTCGAGCATCCCGCCCTCGGCGGCGGCGCCGAGCGAGCGCAGCCAGGACTGCGGGTCGATCTCGGCCGTCGCGCCCCCGGCGGCGGTCGCACCGGGGTGCGGGGCGCGGTTCTCCCGCAGGATCGCACCGGTGTCGCTGTCACAGACAACGATCTTGGTGCTCTGGGACGAGCAGTCGATGCCAGCCGATATCGCCATGTAACGAGATCATGCCGCAAGGACGCGAGACTCGCGCCGTCCTGGAAGCGATTGCGGCCGGACGGCGCGATTCCGTCAGCGTTCGGCCGGGGCTCGCGCGCTCCCGGTCGGGGCGTGCGTGCTACCGCCCGGGGGCGCCCCAGGCGTCCGCGCCGGCCTTGCCGTCGGCTCCGGCCGCGCGGTCGCGCAGGTAGGGGACCCGCTCGGTGACCGAGGCCGGCAGCTTGTCGCCGACCTTGTCGACCACCACGTCCGCCGCCTTGCCCGCGGCCGTGCCGACCGCCTGCCGGGCGTTGCGGCCGGCCGACTGAACGGCCGGGGTCTGCGAGAGATCGCGGGCGCTCTTACGGAGCTGCTCGTAGCGTTCGCGTCCGGCGCGGGTGCCGAGTACATAGCCGACGGCCAGCCCCGCGAGGAAAGTGAGCTTGCGCATATCGCCTCCACCTCTGTCTGTCGTGCTCTGTCTGTCGTGTCTGCGTTTGTGCGCTTCGGGGAGCCTACGGCGGTCGGAGCCGGGCTGCCCGGCTGCCGCGCCGTCCATGGCCGCCTACCCTGGCCAGCGAGGACGAACCGGGGCGGTCGGCGCCGTGGGAGTATGGATTGGCGGAACACCCCCCTGGGTGCGCTAATGTATGACCCGCAGCAAGCGCCGCCCTCAGCTCGACGGAGCCGGGTCGGTGAAGCCGCACCTTCCCTCATAGCTCAATTGGCAGAGCAGCCGACTGTTAATCGGCAGGTTACTGGTTCGAGTCCAGTTGAGGGAGCCGCTGGAAGCTGTTCCGGCCGGTGAACGATCCTCCATAGCTCAATTGGCAGAGCAGCCGACTGTTAATCGGCAGGTTACTGGTTCGAGTCCAGTTGGAGGAGCTTCGCACAAGGGCCCCGACCTAGGTCGGGGCCCTTGTCGTTCTGCGGGGTCGTACTGTCGTCGTCTTCCGAGGAGGGGCAGGGGCAATGACGCACTCTCAACTGATCGAGGCCGCGCTGGCGCTGGTGGTGCTGGTGGCCGGGGCGTTCGGATACGGCCGGAGGCGCGGGGGCGGCTCCGGCGGTTCCGGTGGCCGGTCCGGTCGTGGGTCTGGGACCGACCGTCCGCGCCCCCGTCCGCGGATTCCCCGGCCCGGACCGCGGGCCGGTCGTCCCCCGGCCGCACCGTCCCGGAGCAGCAAGCGGGCGCCCTCGCGGCTGCCCGAGCCGCGCGAGATCTGGTGGGCCGAGGTGCCGTTCGAGGACGGCCCCGGCTCCAAGGACCGCCCCTGCCTGGTGCTGCACCGGGGCGCGACCACCGCCACCGTCCTGAAGATCACCAGCAAGCACCACACCGAGCGTCCCGGCGTGCTGTCGCTGCCCCGGGTACGGTCGGCGACCGCGAGCACCGCGCCAGCTGGCTGGAGACCGACGAGGCCCGCGAGGTCCCGCTGGCCGACTTCCGCCGCCGCGTCGGCGCGGTGGACGGCGGGCTCTGGAGCCGGGTCCAGAAAGCCCTGGCCTGACCGACGGGCAGGTCGGCTCAGCCGGCGAGCCGGGTCACGTCGGTGACCTTGCAGGAAATCTTGCCGCTCACCTGGTCGGGGCCGCCGGCCGAGGTCTCCACCTTCTGGCCGGGAGCGACGCTGGTGCTGCCGGTCGCCCCCTCGGACACCCGGGTGCCGTCCGCCTTGTCGAACTCCACGGTGACCAGGTAGGTCGAGGTCTTCGAGGACTGGTTGGTGATCGTCAGCTTGGCGGTGGGGAAGCCGGTGGTGGGGTCCACCGCACAGGAACTGATCCGGACGTCGTCAGCGGGCGGGTGAGTCTTGTTGGTGCTCTTCGAGCTGGACCGGGACAGCACCACGACCAGAACCACCACGATCACGACCACGGCGAGGACCGCGCCCAGGCAGCCGAAGAGACAGCCCCGGCCGAACCGGCGCTTCTTCTGCGGCGGCACCGGCGGACCGTAGTTGTACGGCGGCTGTCCGGGCTGGCCCGGCTGACCGTAGTGGTAGGACTGCTGCCCCGGTGGCTGCCCGGGCGGGGGCGGTGTGTCGCTCATGCGCCCACCCTGCGGGCTGGTGCCGGTCTCGGCAGGGGGACTGGGCCGGCCGGGTGACCACTCCGGCCGTCGCGCACCCCTACCCTCAGCACATGGAGCAACGGGGGATGACTTACAGGCTGGTGCGGCGATGAGCTGGCTGGATGCGACGGCGATGTCAGGTGCGCTCCTGCTGCCGACCCTCCCGCCCGAGCGGATCTACCGCCGTCTCCGACCACGTCGCCCCTGACGCCCCGGTCGGGCTTATCCTTTCGCGATGGTTGAGTTGACGACGGAACGGTTGTTGCTACGGCGCTGGCGTGAGGAAGACGTCGCGCCGATGGCGGTCATCGACGGGGATCCCCAGGTGATGCGCTATATCGCGGACGGGCGGGTGCGAACCCCGGAGGAGACGGCACGAGCCATCGCCGGGTTCGAGCGGACCTGGGACGAGCGCGGGTTCGGACTCTTCGCGGTGGAGCTCCGGGACACCGGGCCGGCGGGGGAGAGCGGTGCTCTCGTCGGGTGGGTCGGGTTGGCCATTCCGCTGTTCCTGCCAGAGGTGCTGCCCGCGGTCGAGATCGGATGGCGGCTCTCACCCTCGTACTGGGGACAGGGGATCGCCACCGAGGCGGCGCGAGCGGTGCTGCGTTTCGCCTTCGAGGAGGTCGGGCTCGACCGGGTGATCAGCGTCTGCCACCCGGAGAACCGCCCTTCCGAGCGGATCATGGAGAAGCTCGGGATGACCCTCGAACGGGAGACGGTCATTCCCGCGCACGGCCGCGCGGCCCGGGTGCTGGCCATCGACAATCCGCGCCGGACGCCCGACCCGCAGCCGAACCCGGGTCGCTAGCCTGCGCTTCCGGATCGGTGCCGGGTGAGGTTGTCGACGATCAGGCCGAGGGCGAAGTCGAAGCGCTCGTGTCCTGTGCCGGAGGTCAACTCGGCGGCGTAGCGGCGGGTCTGCGGGAACCGGTCGGCGGGTAGCGCGGTGAACCGGGCCACCATCTCGTCGCGGCCGACCACCCAGTCGTCCCCGCGTTGGCTCTGCCGCTGGGCGACCAGGGAGGTCTCCAGCGCGTAGCCGGCGACGTAGAGCGAGAGGGCGTCGATCGCCCAGGCCGCCGTCTGCGGTTCGATGCCGCCGGCCAGCAGGATGGCCAGCATTCCCTCGTTGACGCGCAGGACGTCGAGGTTGGTGGCGACCATGGCCAGCGCGGCGCGGGAGATGCCGGGGTACTGCAGGTACTGGTCGCGGATCTGGGCGCAGACGTCCAGGATCTGCTCGCGCCAGGCCGCCGGGTCCGGCGCGGGCAGGGCCAGCTGCGCGCAGAGCCGGCCGATGATCAGCTCGTCGATGTCGGCCTTGTTGACCACGTGCGCGTACAGCGAGGCGGGGCCGGTGTCGAGGACGGCGGAGACGCTGCGCATGGTCAGGGCGTCATAGCCCTGGGTGGCGACGACCTGGAGCGCGGCGTCGGTGATCCTGCCCACGGTGATCGGCGGCTTCCGGCGCCTCGGCTGCGTCGGGGGAGCGGGCGGTTGGGCGTGCCGGGCGGCGCGGCGACGTTCCGGATCAACGGTCATGCAGCTCAGCCTACCTTGACACGAACATTGTTCGTCACGTAGAACTTAGTTCGTGACTGTAGAACAAAGTTCGTTGGAAGCGTCGAGCGACCTCGCCGCGCTTCCCGTCCGCCGAGCCTGGCTGGTCCTCGCGGTGGTGTTCATCGCCGATGTGATGGACGTGATCGACTCGACCATTGCCAACCTGGCCGGCCCCTCGATCCGCGCCGACCTCGGTGGCAGTGAGACCACCCTGCAATGGGTGCTCACCGCCTACACCGCGGCCTTCGCCATCGGCCTGATCACCTCCGGCCGGCTCGGCGACCTGCTCGGCCGCCGCCGGCTGTTCCTGCTGGGCATGGCCGGGTTCACCCTCGCCTCGCTCGCCTGCGGCCTGGCGCCCGGCGTCGGCTTTCTGATCGGCGCCCGGCTGGTGCAGGGCCTGTGCGGCGCGGTGATGATCCCGCAGGGCTTCGCCATGGTGAAGGTCGTCTTCCCGCCCCAGGACCTCCGCAAGGCGCTCATCCCCTTCGGCCCGGTGATGGGCCTGGCGACCGTGGCCGGCCCGATCCTGGCCGGCTGGCTGCTGCACCTGGACCTGTTCGGCAGCCAGTGGCGCTCGATCTTCCTGATCAACGTGCCCGCCGGCATCCTCGCCTGGGCCTTGGCCTGGCGCTTCCTGCCGCACCGTACCGGCGAGGACGCCGACGCCCGACTCGACCTGGGCGGCATCGCCCTGCTCACCCTGGCCTCAGCGCTGCTGATCATCCCGCTGGTGCAGGGCCGCGATCTCGGCTGGCCGCTGTGGACCTATCTGTCGATGGCCGGTTCGCTGGTCACCCTGGCACTGTTCGTCGTCTCCGAGCGCCGCAGCAGCCACCCGGTGATCACCCCGTCCCTGTTCGGCAAACGCAGCTTCGTGGCCGGCCTGGCCATCGTCGGCACCTTCTTCGCCGCCCTGAGCGGATTCCAGCTCGCGTTCAACCTGCTGCTGCAGCTCGGTCTGCACTGGACCCCGCTGCACACCAGCCTCACCCTGATCCCGCTGGCCCTCGGCAGCGCCGTCGCCGTGGTCCTCGCCGGTGCTGTGCTGACCCAGCGGATCGGCCGCACCACCCTGCACCTCGGCCTCGGCATCGCCGTCGTCGGCCTGCTCGCCCTGTGGTGGACCATCGATCACTGGGGCGGCAGCCTCACCTCCACGACCCTGGCCCCCTCACTGCTGCTGGTCGGGTTCGGCACCGGCCTGGTCTTCGTCCCGATCTTCGACTTCGTCCTCGGCGGCGCCACCACCGAAGAGGTCGGCACCGGCGCGGGCATGCTCAACGCCGTCCAGCAGTTCTCCGGCGCCATCGGCGTCGCCGCCCTCGGCACGGTGTTCTTCGCCCAGGCCAACCACGGCACCATCGCGGCCTTCGACCACGCCGGCGAACTCGTGATCGGGATCGCCGCTGTGCTGTTCCTGATCGCCTTCGCCCTGGTCTGGCTCCTCCCCAAGCACGCCCAGCAAGCTGAACACTGATGCCGGCTCCCCGATTGTGACGATCTGTCAGGCGTGGCTCGGTGTCGGCTCCGGCTCCGCCCCGGAGAGTGGCGCTGCCGCGCGGCGGGGGAGCAGCAGCGGGGTCGCCAGCAGCAGCACTCCGGCCAGGCCGATGGCCGTACGCGGGCCGATCAGCGCGCCCAGTACCCCCCAGACGGCTGTCAGCAGCGCGGTCGAGGCCTTGGTCGTCACCGTCCAGGCGGTCAGCGTGCGGGTGACCCGGTCGGTGGCGGTGCGCTGGAGGCGGTAGGTGGCGTAGACAGGGTTGAAGACCCCGCAGCAGAAGATCAGCCCCAGTTCGACGCCCATCACCAGCAGCAGCCCTCCGCTGCCCGGCCCGACGAAGGCCAGGCCGACCGGCCAGAACGCACGCAGCGTCCCGGTCGCGACCAGGACCTGGTGCTGGCCGAACCGGGTGACCAGCGGTCGGGCCAGCCGTGAACCGAGCAGTCCGCCGATCGAGGGCGCGGCGAAGGCGAGGCCGTACTGCCACGGTGCGAACCCGAGCCGGCCGAGCATCAGCACGGCCAGCAGCGGCCCGGCGGCCATCACCAGGCCGTTGAACAGGGCGGTGTTGACCAGCAGCGGACGCAGCGCCGCGTCGGCGAGGATGTACCGCCAGCCGTCGAGCAGATCCCCGGCCCGCAGGCGCGTGGCCTGGCGGCGCTCGGGCCGCGGCTCGTCCCCGCCGGTGGCGCGGATGCCCAGGGCCGAGAGCAGGTAGCTGACCGCGTCCGCCAGCACCGTCGCCACCGGACCGAGCAGCCCGATCGCCGCGCCGCCCAGCGGCGGTCCGATGATCGTGGTCGTCCAGGCCGTGGACTCGAAGCGGGCGTTGGCGACCAGCAGGTCCTCGGCCGGCAGCAGCGTCTTCAGGTACGCGCCGGAGGCGGCGCGGAAGGTGATGTCGGCCGCCGCGACGACGACCGAGACCAGCAGGAGTTGGAGGAAGGTGAGCCGGCCGAACGCGAACGCGACGGGGATCGTCAGTAGCGCCGCGCACCGGACCAGGTCCATCGCGATCAGCACCGGCCGCTTGCGGCGGAACTCCACCCACGGGCCGAGCGGCACCGCCGCGGCCGCGCCCACCGCAGCCCCCACCGAGGCCAGCGCGGCGACCTCGGCCGACCCGGCGTGCAGAACCCGGATGGCGATCAGCGGGAACGCCCCGAAGGCGAGCCAGGTGCCGAGCGCACTGGTCCCGTACGCTCCCCAGAGCCACCCGAAGCGCCACCCCAGTCGATGTCCGAGCAGTTCTCCCAGCCGGTGCCCGCTCCCCATGTCAGACGCCCCTCGCTGCTCACCCGTACAACCGATCCGCGACCGGAAACATCAAAGCAAGCGCCGTACCTGGGGATCAAACAACCCCAGTGCCACCGCTCACAACCAATGGTTGTGCCCCTAGGGTGTCGGTATGGACCTCGACACCGTCCGGACCTTTGTCGCCGCCGCCGACGCGGGGCAGTTCCAGGAGGCCGCCGCCGAGCTGGCGGTCACCCAGCAGGCCGTCTCCAAGCGCATCGCCGCCTTGGAGCGCGACCTCGGCGTGCGGTTGTTCACCCGCACCGCGCGCGGGGCCGAGCTCACCATCGACGGGCAGGCGTTCCTGCCCCACGCCCGCGAGCTGCTGCGTGTCGCCGAGCGTGCGGTCGCGTCCGTGAGCGCTGGCCGCCGGCCGCTGCGCGTCGACATGCTCTCCTCGCGCGGCGCTGGGTCGGGTCTGATGCGCGGCTTCCACCGTGCACACCCCGACATCGAGCTCGACCTGCTGATGCTTCACGACATCGAGACGGCCCTCGCCGCGATTCGCTCCGGTGCGATCGACGCGTCCTTCCGCGCCGTCGCCGCGCCTGGTCGGCCCCTCCCCGAGGACATCGAGTCCGTCCGGGTGCTCGACGAGCCGCTGCAACTGCTCACCGGCCCCGCCCACGCGCTGGCGGGCGCCCGGTCGGTGACCCTCGCCCAGCTCACCGGGCACCGGATCTGGATGCCCGGCATCGTCCCCGGCACCGAGTGGGCCGCCTACTACGACGACCTGGTCGCCGAGTTCGGCCTCACCATCGAGGCGACCGGCCCCAACTTCGGCTCCGACGCGCTCCTGGACACCATCGCCGACACCCCGGCCCTGGCCACCTTCATGGGCGGGGAGACGAGGCTGGTCTGGCCCACCGACCACGGCCTGCGCCGCATCCCGGTGACCGACCCGACGCCCGTCTACCCGCACTCGCTGCTCTGGCACCGCGACAACCCCCACCCGGCGCTGACCACCCTCCGCGCCCACCTCGCCGCCACAACGGCGGGCCACGACGCAGTCGGGACCTGGGTCCCGGAGTGGGTGCTTCCGCGCTGAACGCCGGACCGGGTGGTGCGGCGTTGGTGGCCGGCTAGTCCTGTCTTTCGCACATGACTCTTTGTGGCGATTCGCAGCCTTGGGCGGTGTCGTCATCGAGCTGTGGGCGTTGATGGTGGCGTGCCTGTCTCCGTCGGTCGCGATCGTTCCCGTGTGCAGCGTCCCCGAGCCGAGCTTCTGATCACTGCGGTGGTCGAGAAGCGGCTCGGGGCGCTGCCGGCCTGTGCGCACTTCCTGCGCCGGCTGGACGTCGCCGGCATCATCGACGGACTGTGCCCGGTGCGCGACGTCGCTCACCTCACCCACGGACAGGTCATCGAGGCGCTGATCGCCAACCGCCTGTCCTCGCCCACACCGCTGTTCAAGGTGGCTCGCTGGGCCGAGCAGTGGGCGGTGGAGGACGTCTTCGGCATCCACGCCGACTTCCTCAACGACGACCGCATCGCCCGCGCGCTGGACGCCGTCGCCCCGCATCTGGACGAACTCATCGGATCCATCGGGGCCAAGGCGATCACCGAGTTCGGCATCGACGCCTCGCGCTGCCACTGGGACATGACCAGCGTCTCCCTCTACGGCGCCTACGAGAACCCCGACAGTGACTACCCCGTGGTCAGGTTCGGGCACCCCAAGGACCGGCGCACCGACCTGAAGCAGATCCAGGCCGGAATGGCGGTCACCGGCGACGGCGGCATCCCCGTCACCCACCGCGCCTTCAGCGGCGGAGCCGCCGAGGTCTCCCAGGTCACCGGCGCGATGACCGCCCTGCGGCAGATCGCCGAGCGCCCGGACCTGCTGCTGGTGGGCGACAGCAAGCTGCTGACCTACGACAACGTGTCCGCGATGACGGCCGAAGGCGTCCACTTCCTGGCCCCGGCCGCCGCCGCCAGCGTCGACAGCGCCGTCTACGCCGCCCTGGACCTGGAATCGGCCGCAACCGTGGACTACACCGCCGAACGCGACGCCGACAAGCCGGCCGACCAACGCGCGGCCTACCGGGTCCTGGAGGACGAGTTCACCTGGAAACCCCGGCGCAAGAAGGACCCCGCGCTGACGATGCGCCGGATCCTGGTCCACTCCAGCGCCAACGCGACCGGCCAGCTCAAGGCCCGGACCAAGAAGCTGGCCCGGGCCCGCGAGGACCTGGAGAAGGTCCAGCGCAACCTGGGCACCCGCCACTACCCCGACGCCAAGAAGGTCGCCGACACGGTCGCGGTGATCGCCACCAAACACCGGGTCACCGCCTACCTGCACACCGACGTCGGCACCGGCCCGGACGGGAAACCCACCCTGGCCTGGTCCTTCGACCAGGCTGCCATCGACGCCGAAGCGGCCGTCGACGGCTGGTACGCGCTGTTGACCAACCTGCCCGCCGACCAGGCCACCGCCGCCCAGGTCCTACTGCACTACAAGGGCCAGGGCACCGTCGAACGCCGCTACAGCCACGTCAAGGGCCCCTTCGCGATCGCGCCGATGTTCCTGCAGAACAACCGCCGCATCGCCGCCCTGATCACCGTGATCTGCCTAGCCCTGCTCGTCTTCTGCCTGATCGAGCGCCAGGTCCGCCAGGCCCTGGGCGACCAGCGCACTATGCACGGCCTCCAGCCCGGCAGCAACCAGGCCCTGCGACCCACCGGCGAACTGATCCTGACCGCGCTGTCCGACCTGCGCATGCGCAGCGGCACCGCCACCAACCCACCGGTCGTCCTAGTCAGCGAAGGCATCCAGGCCCGACTCCTCGACATACTCGAAGTCGACCCAACCCACCCCCGCTGGCTCGACACACGTTTCCCCATGTGCGAAGGACACGGCTAGTGCCTGCGCCAGCGTTCGTAGAGGCTGAGCGCCGCCCCTACTGCGGCGATGGCGATCCCGACGGTGATGATCAGGGCTGCGGGTTGGGTGACGGCCTGGTGGGCCGTGGCGAGGAACATCCCTCGCACCTGCCCCGATGCGCGTCCCGGATGCAGGCCGGCTCAGCCGGGCCGGGTGCCGAGCGCCACGACGATCACGATGGCGACGACCGCAGCCAGCGTCACGGCGAGCCCATCGCCGTAGGACGAGACGGGGGCGGTGGCGGGCGTGGCGGCGGCAAGGAAGATCATGCGGAGCTGCTTCCCCAACTCCGACCGAGGATGCGGCGGTTCAGTCAGGCCGGCCTCAGCCCAGCAAGTGGTAGCCCTTCATTCCGCGCTCACGGGGTACGCGCCACACATGATCACCCTCGCGGCACAGCATGGCGGCAACCCACCCTCCTCCGGATGGTTCCTGCTGCTCTGGTCCCTCCTCGCCCTGCCCGCCGGCATCGCCCTCGCCTCGCGGGCCGGATCGGGGTGGTTCCACCAACGCCTGGTCCAACGGTTCCAGGGCAACCACTACCCGCGGACCGTCCCCGCGCCCGTATGGGGCATCCGCACCGGCGGGGTCGTCTTCGCCCTGGCCAGCATCCTCGGCCTGCCGTTCGGCATCTGGCTCATCGCCCGCTAGCTGTACTGCCCCGGGAGGTTCACGGAAGCGGGCCACGCTCGAACGGCCGCCTCAACGGGTCTCGCTGCGTCCCGCGATCAGGTAGGCAGCGCAGCCCAGCAACGTCCCGATCACGCAAGCAACCATCCACGCCTGCGCCGACATCAGCCGAGTGTCCGGGTGTTCACGCAGGTCGCGCACGCAGAAGACCATCACATAGACAGCAAAGGCCACCAGCACCAGCGGGGCCAACGCGGTCGAGGTCATGCGCCCACTGTAGAACCGCGAGGGCGGGCGGAACAGATCCCGCCGCAGACAGGGTCAGGCCTGCTGGTCAGGCCGCGGCGGCAGCCCGCAGGTCATCGGCTGTCAGCAGCGACAGCAGGCCGATGCCCTCCGCTGCCAGGGCATCGGCGCCGCCCTGCTCCCGGTCGATCACGCACAGGGCCTGGCGCACCACGGCCCCCAAGCCCCGCAGATCCGCGGTCGACAGCACGATCTGTCCGCCGCTGGTGACCACGTCCTCAATGACCAGCACCCGCCGACCGGCCACCTCCGCGCCCTCAGCCAGACGGCAGGTGCCATACGGCTTGGCCTGCTTGCGCACGAACGCACACGGCAGTCCGGTGTGTCGGCCGAGCGCGGTCACCACCGGGATGCCACCCATCTCCAGCCCGGCGAGCACCTCGGTGTCGGACGGCACCAACGGGGCCATCAACCGGGCAATCTCGTCCAACAGAACGGGGTCGGCCTCGAACCGGTACTTGTCGAAGTACTCCGTGGCAGTGAGTCCCGACCTGAGCGTGAACTGTCCGGTCAGATGAGAGGCCGCGTGGATACGGCGAGCAAGATCAGAATGTGTCATCACGGGCATCCAGTCTTCCAGCCACCCCGCCCTGACCCGACACCGGCTCCCGGCGGAGCAGCCAGCCAGGTTCGTCGACGGTGGTGCCCACCGCGGGGACTGTCAGCGTCTTGGCTCCGTCCCATATGCGGTGGTGACGCTTCGGGTTGCCTACTGGACGGCGTCGACGGCGGCGCGGTCGAGTTCGAGGCCGTTCGCGAAGGAGCGCAGGTGGGGAAGGTCGACGGCGCGGATCTGGGTGATCCAGTCGGTGAGTTTGGCGTCGTTGCCCTCGGCCGACGCCAGGAGCACGGCGAACTCGCCGACGAGGCTGGCGAGTTCGGTCATCTCGGCGCAGGTGGCAGTGAGTTCCCGCAGGAGTTCGGTGCCTTTGTCGCGCAGATTGCCGGGGTGGGTCGTTGTTGCTGTTCAGTCGGGGGGATCTCCGATAGAAACTTCACCCCTCAGCCACTCGATGCGCCTGTGGACCGTGCGAACTGCCCCGCAGGTCACGCAGTCGCCGGAACCGGCCACAGCGGAGCCGCTCACCACACTGCCGGCCTCGGCTCCTCCGTGGGGTCCGCAGGTCGCGATGGCACAGCGTCGTACTGTCCCTGTTGCAGGCCAGAGTGGATACCACCGTCATCGCGCTCTGGATCGGCCGCTCCGGCGTCCGCTCCACCAACGCCTACGTCCATGCCGACATGACCATCAAGGAGAAGGCCCTGGCTTTCACGACGCCAGTGACTGCCCAACCGGGCCGTTACCGCCCCGCCGACAAGGTCTTCGCCTCCCTGGACCGCCTGTGACACCGACGATCGGCTCGGCTGTTGGAAGAAACCTGACCCCGCGACGTCGCTTTCAGTCCTCCCACGGCCACAGGCTGAAGCACCACCATCGACCGCGCGGTGAAACGGTGTGTCTCAGGGCCGGATGATCGAGGACTCTGCTGTCCAAGCGCCCGACGATGCGGACGAGTTCGCGCGCGGACTTGGGAGGCAAAGCATGCATGGCGACCTCCAAGAGGTCTCGCCACTCGCTTGGCTCCGGTGGGCAGCAGGACGGTTCACCACAGCCCGTGCGAACGACAGGGGAACGCCGTCGCGGGGTATGCGCCAGCGCACTCCAGGCAGCCAGGGCTTTGCCCAGGTCGCCGGGCACGAAGCGAGTTCGCTCCAAGTGGATGATCTCGGCCTGCGCCGAGCCAGAGACCTGACCGATCTTCGAGTACCGCCCGCGCTCAACCGGGAACCTTTGGCGGTCTGAGCGCAGGTCCGAAGGGCGCCTACGCGGCATGGTCCTTTCGCTGCAATGTCATGGCGCCAGTGTGTCAGAAGCCGGGCATTCATTCAGCCGTGGGCCGCCGGAATCCCGGATTGCGATGCCGCCACCAGTACAAGACGGTGCGGTCGTCGGGCCAGGCCGCGAGCTGAATGCCCTGGGGCTCGAAGCGGTCGTGATCCAGATCGATGAGCCGCCCAACTCCGTTCCAACGGCTCGTCCTTGGCCGGAGCCCGGACATGGTCGAGGAAACGCTCATGACTGGCACCGCGCCTCGAAGTTGCGCTGGGCGTCGATCAAGGACGTTCTCCGGTGTGCTCGCGCCCGGCCCGGTCGACTTCGGTGCGCCCGTACTGCCAGCGGGTCCCGGTCCTGCGGTTGATCGCCTGGGCCACTATCGGAGTAGATGGGCCCTGACCTGCGACGTAGACCCCCTAGAGGGGGCCGTGCCCCGTGCGCCGGCACCCCGTCCACGAAGGAGATCGAGATGCCCGACCACATGCTCCCCGGCTGGCCCGAGGAGCCCCCGTATGTGCCCGCCGTACGCAAGCAGCCGCAGGTGGTGCACCACCACCACTACCCGGCCCCGCCTCCCGTCCCCGACGTCCGCACCGTGCTGGCCTGGACCGCCGTCGGAGGGGTCAGCGTGGCTGCCCTGCTGGCCATGGCCATGGCCTTGGCTGCCGTCGTCAGCGGCCTGGCCGCCCTGGCGCTGGGCATCCTCGCCCTGGTGTTCCGGGGCATCTAGAGAGATCTCCGGAAGGGATGAACTCGATCCCCCCGACCTGCGGTTCCAAGACCTGAAGTTCAGAATTGATGTACATGGGGGCAGAGGCAAGGAGGCGAACTTATGCCCGACTATGAGTGGACTTCGAGGTACACATACGGGGATGACCCAGAGGTTGAGCTTTCCATCGACGAGGACGGTTGCGCCTTCGACGGGAGCGCGCAGGATTTCGCCCAAGCGAAGATCCGCGAACTACTGAACCCGAATCCACCGGCTGATCATTTCGGGGTTGCTCTCCTGCCCGTGGACGGTCGGCCGCTGGGGGCAACAGGTTGAGGGTGTGCGGTAGCCGCCGTGCGCGGGTCGCGGCCTGTCCGAGGGGTTGTGCGGGGTCGGGAGCGGTTGGTGGCGCTGTCGCCGGTGGCCGTCGGGCCGTCGCGGTGCGGGATCTTGTGGCGGTCAGGCCGCCGGGCGCGGCGGTGGGGAGTGGACGGCCTCGAACAGGGCGGTGAAGGCGTCGCGCCAGGGCCAGTGCTCGGGCAGATGCACCGTCAATTTGGTGCGCGCGGTGCGCGCGAGCCGGGCCGGGACGTGGACCAGGTGGGCGCGCAGGGTCGCTGTGGTGGCCTTGGCGTGGAAGACCGAGGTCAGCGCACCGGCGGCCCGCAGCAGGTTGTGCGACATCGCCCACAGGGTCAGCCACGCGGCGTTGGCCTGGAAGTTCCCGGACGGCAGGTGGGCCAGAGGCCCGGACTTCCCGTCCGCGATCACCTGCTCCACCACGGCGTGCTGCCGGTGGTGCAGTTCCGCCTGCAGCACCGCGAAGGAGCTGTCGGTGAAGACGGGGTGGTAACGCCAGGCGGTGAACAACTCGCCCTGACCCTGGGCCACTTCGGCGTTCAATCGGCGGACCCGGCGCACGATCAGCCGGGCGGTGACGTGCTCGGACTTCCTTCGGCCGGTGAAGGCGGTGTAGGGGATCTCGGCGACCTCGGCGTCGGAGACCATCTCGCCGGTGTCGGGGTCGACGAAGGCGTCCGGGTAGCGGATCGCCGTCCAGGACTCCTGCGGGATGCGGGAGATCGCGCCCGCGATGGAGGGGTTCATGCCGGTGGTCAGGGAGAATCGGGCGCCGGCCCGGCGGCAGGCGGCGACCACGTCGGCGGTGTAGAACTTGCTGTCCGCGCGGACCAGGCGGATCCCGGTGCCGCCGGTCTCCTTCGCTATGGCCAGGGCCTCGCTCACGAAGCTCTCGGCTCCGCGGACGTCGGCGGCCTTGCCGCGGCGCAGGCGGACCGCGCCGATCACGGGCCGGGCGATCGGGGTGGACAGGGTGGCCAGGATCGGGTGCAGGGTGCGCTGGCCCTTGAGGCGGCCGACCTGCGCGCCCTGCTTGGCGTGGCCGTACACGCGGCGGTGGGTGGGGTCGATGTCGATGAACATCAGTGTGTCGGCGCCGGGCAGCAGTGGGGTGCTGCGGGCCAGTCGGGCCAGGAAGTCGCGGTGAACGCGGTGGAGCTGGCGGTTGTGGCCGTGGGTGAAGGAGCGCAGGAAGGTGCCCAGGGTGGAGGGCGCGCGGACCGAGGTGAAGGCGCGGTCCATCGCGCCGTGCCGCAGCCGCGCCGCGTCGTCGATGCTGTCCGCGCCCGCGCACATCGCGCTGATCAGCGACATCACTTTGGCGGCCGGGTTGGCTCCGCCGCTGTTGTCGGCGCCCTCGATGCGGAGCGCGGACGCGGCCAGTTGCCGCAGGCCGGCCCGCTCGGCCAGCCGGACCAGCGACAGCAGCCCGGCATCGGCGATCAGGTTCGGCTCGTCGAAGACGGCGGAAACCGCTGTGGCGGCATGGCAGGATTGCATCTCGCGGATGTTCTCTCGTTCTGGCGACTTGGTTCTGTAGGAAGTCCCATCGTCCCAGGTCAGAGGGCATCCGCGTCGTTATGTCCAGGCCTCGGACAGGTCATTCATCGGTGGATTCGGGCTGAATCAGCACTGGGCATTCGGTAAGAAGGGCGAGCGCGTGCCCGAACGAGTAGCAGTGTCCGTCTGGGACAGTCAGCGCGAGCCCCGTACAGAGGTCGCTCGCGCGGACTATCCCTGAACTGGCGCTTCCGTGTCTACTGCGTCTTCCATCAGACGCATGGGACTTCGCCTGTCTACCGGAGCGTCTGCGGGTCCTCTTATTAATGCTCTCCAGGCGAAATCCATGACGCCGACACACCGGTACGCCACGACCATCTGGGCTCTTCGACCTCCGTCCACTGCCGGGCGAGCTACACGCCGGGCCACTGTCCGGCGTGGTCGTCCACCCAGTTCACTCCGTCCCAGGTGAACGGGTCCTTTCCGGGATAGCGCTGCTGCATGGCCAGGACGAACTCGTCGCGAGTCATCAGGACCTGGGGCTCACGGCAGAAAGTGACGAAACGTTGCCGGTTGTCGTCGTGCATGCCGCCGACCTGCACCGGCCGGTCCTGTGGAGGGGGCTGGTCGCTCATGGGATCCAGCGTGGCCCCCTTCTTGAGGCCCGGCATCCCGGGCCGCTCCGGGGTGCGTCCTCTCGCCATGACGCGCAGTCTGGAGAGAAGGCGAGGAGGCCGCCATGGGCGTTCGACCGACAGGATTCAGCACTCCCATCGTGGGGCTGAGCTGGGAGTTCACCAGGAACCAGAAGGACGTTGCCCGCAAGGTGCTGCTGATGCTGGAGGACCGGCACGTCCTGGACCAAACCCGCTCCCCCTCCCGCTCCGATCCTGACTACTGCGTACGCTCCGCTCTGGAGTGCCGAACCCTGCTCAGCGGAGCACTGGAAAACACCAAGCCCGGCGGTGACCTCGCCCACGAGCTGTCCTCCATGCGCCAGGCGTTCAGCACCTTCGCCCATAGCGGTGACCCCGACGGTGAGCGCTACCGCCGCGATGCGGAGCTATTCCGGCTGGCCATCGAGCAACTGCGCGGCACAGTAGTGCCGGCTGCTGAGCGGATCGCCGAGAAGTTCAAGCTCGAACCGCCTCAGTGGCAGGTCGGATGACCTGTCCGGCCAGCACTTGCGGTGGCCGGGCAGGATGACCTTCCCCCGGTCCATCAGCGCCACCGCCGATGACCCGGTCCAGGCGGCAGCTGTGCCCAGCGGGACGAGCAGCGCCAGCAGGCCCGTGGAAGGGCCCTGGACCAGCGGATCGGGCAGTCCAGGGGTCACCGCGGATCACCCTCAGAGCCCCTGGGTGCCCTCTCGGGAGGATCGATGGGGATCATGCTCAGCTGGAGTTTGACCACCTCCCTGCGGGGCTCCTGGCACGCCTCGTGGATCACCACGTCGTACGGTGCGCCGCTGTTGCGCTCGATCGTGGCCAGGACGATCCCGCGCCAGGTGTGTTCCGTGCAGTGGACGCACCAGCCCGGTGCACGGTCGCTCATGACGCGCACCCCCCCCGCAGGACTGTAGTTTGAACTCCACGACCCGGCCGAACCGGTGGGTGACGCTGGTGGTCCCGGCGGGGCTGTCGGGCTCGCCGATCAGCGACCGGCCCGCACCAGCAGCAGGCCAGGGAGCGCAGTTGGGCTGGTTTCAGGTCCCACGGGTGCGGCAGTGGGCGGGCCGGGGCACTCATCTCGCCGCCGAGCAGGGGCAGGAGCCATGGGCGCAGGAGCACCGGACGTCGGTCTTCTCCCCGGCCAGTCCCTCCGGGTAGAAGTCCAACCCCCTCATGCACTCGCTGTGCCGGGCTGCGCGGCAGGCACCGGAGACGTACGGGTTGATGAGCGGGTCCCAGGCCGGGGCTTCCGGCGGACCCTCCACTGCCCAGCGCGAGCGATCGGTGGTCGTCACGTCGTACCCCTTCCGTGCGAGCGGTTCTGCCTGCTCAGCACGCTAGGAGCGTTCGATTCTCGTCTGCCGGAATGATTCGCGATGATTCGATCGGGACGCCGGACCCTTCCCGGTGATTCTCACGGTCCTTCATGCACGGCTCTGGCCCGGCCGATCAGGTGCCGTGCGGCCGTGCCGTATTGGGCGATGCCGGCCAGCTGCTTGAAGATCTTCCGGTACAGCTCCAGGTCATCGGCCCCGTCCAGCCACATCTCGGCCGTCCAGGTGTCGGCGACCACGAGGGAGTCGTCGATGATCCAGAAGCCGCTCTTGGGCGAGACGTGGGTACGCACTCCCAAGGGCACGATGCCCAGGGTCACCGAGTCCAGCTCCATCAGCCCCAGCAGCCGGTCCAGTTGGGCACCCATACCGCGCTTGGAGCAGCGCTGGGTCAGCAGCGCCGGTTCCCAGATCAGGGCGTGGACGTGGTAGCCGGGCTGGTAGAGGACCTGCTGGCGCTTGAGGCGGGCCCGCACCCCGGCGTCGATGTCCCGGGGGGAGCCGTGGCGGACGGAGACGTCCTCCAACACAGCCCTGGCGTACTCGGCGATCTGGAAGGTCCCGGGGATGATGGCGCTCTCGAACAGGCAGATGCTCTCCGCCCGCTCCTCCTGGAGCTGGTTGGCGCTCTGGACCGCGCCGTGGCCACCGGCGAGCTGCCGCCTCCAACTGCGGACGCTGGTCTCCAGGGCCAGCAGCCGGCCCTTCAGCTCCCCGGCCTCATCGGGGTTCCCGGTTGCCTGTGCCCAGGCCGTGAGCCCGTCTGCGGTGACAGTCTGCTTCCCGTTCTCCACCTTGCTGACCTTGGACTGCGGCCAGCCCAGGCGGGAAGCCAGCTCCCGGCCGCTCAGACCGGCCCCGGTGCGCATCTCACGAAGACGCGTCCCGAGGGCGACCCGAGCGGCCTGGAAGTCATTCACATGACGAAGGTACCGACCCGGATGTACTCCTCGTGCGGGATGGCGAAGTGCCAGGCCGCGTCCCTGACCTGGCAAGCGGCCAACACCTGGACCGGGTCTTCGATCCGCTCCGCTCCCAGCCAGCCCTCCTGGTCGTCGAAGTGCAGCCGTAGCACGGTGCACGCGTCGAACAGCCAGAAGTCCCAGGTGGGGAGATGCAACTCCTCGGCCTTCAGGCGACTGAGGTGCCGGATGTCCTCACCCGAGGCGATGTTGTACGGCGCGCCGGTGAGCAGGAACCGCTGGCCCTCGGTGGGCGGGTCATCCAGCACCCGAACCCTCTCGATCCGCTTCCCGGCCCGGGTCTGCGCCCGGATATTGCGAGGCCAGGGCCGGTCGGTGTCCCGCACCGGGTCACCGCCCGCCAGGAACACCTGGAAGGCGTCGGTGTGCCGGTCGGAGTCGTAGCCGCGCTGCGCCTCCCACCTCCAGGCCGTGTGCTCGAATGACCGGAACAGCTCGTCGAACTGCTCGTCGGTGATGAACTGGGTCACCCGCGCTACTCCTTGGGGGCGTACTGGACGAGCAGGGACCGGGGGATGACCACGAAGGACTCCCCGGGCAGCACGTCACGGAGCTGCTCCAGGGCCTCCTCGTCGGTCAGGGTGTAGCCCTGGACCACGATGTCCCCGGTTTCGGTCTCGTACAGGGTGGGGCATTTGCCCTCCTCGGACGACGTGCCGAGGAACTTGAGCTTCACGGTGCCTCCTGGTGGAGTCGGCTGTTCAAGGTCAGCCGACGGTAGGACGGACACCGAGAATCACACCAGGGGCAGTGTGCCGCAGTCAGGAGATGCGGGGGATCGGCGTGGGGGCCGGGTCTGGGGCTGAGCAGTCGGCCCGCTCGGGCAGCCCTGGCCGCGTCGGTTTCAGATCCGGCTGGATCTGCCCGACGTCGGACACCAGGGACGTCCTGGCTTTGCCCAGCGCTGTCCACGATCGGCTTCTGCCGCTCCATCTGGCGGCCCCTGTCTTCGCGCGGCGGTGACATGTTCGCGATCAAGGAGATCCTGGGGCATTCGAGCATCGGGATCTCGATGGACACCCATACCAGCCTCCTGTCGGAGGTTGATATGACTATCGCCGAGGCTGCATCGAAGATCGTCCCTCGGGCTTCTGCGAGGGTTTCCGGCGCCCTCGCTCCCGCACCGCTCCCGCAGGAGATTGGCGATGCTCGCGCGGCACGCCAAAAGCCCTCGCGCTCGGACGTTAAGTCCCAGCTCAAGGGCCTTGTGGCTGACTCCGGCTCTGGTGGGGCGGGTGGGACTCGAACCCACGACCAAGGGATTATGAGTCCCCTGCTCTAACCGGCTGAGCTACCGCCCCAGGTCATTCGCACACAGTACCGACTGCATGGACGATCTTTCCAGCCGATCGTCATACATCAGGACTAGCGGTCCGCGTGTGGACCGCTCGCCGCAGCATAGCTGGTGAGACGCGTGGACCGCGCGCGAGGTTCCGACCTACGGATCTTTCCTGCGGCCGCCGCCGCGCGGTTCCTGCGGATCACCCGGGCCAGGGCCACACCGAGCAGCAGCAGGCCGAAAACGGCGTAGACCGAGGAGATCGGCTGCTGCCAGAGCTGCAGGCTGATGCTGCGCCGCGGACTGTGCGGGGTGAGCCACATGCCGTACCCCAGGAAGGTGACGAGACCGCCGGCCAGCACCAGCCGCCAGCGCAGATGGCGGGTGCCGCGCGGCTGCTGCTGCTCCGTCACCGCCTCGGCGGTGAGCAGGACCAGCAGCGGGACGCACCACACCCAGTGGTGGGTCCAGCTGATCGGCGAGATCAGCAGGGCGGTGACGGCGGCGCAGACGACGCCCCAGGCCTCGGCGCGCGGGACGTGGCGGTTGCTCCGGGTGGCGTACGCGGCGGTGCCCAGTCCGACCACCGCGACCAGGCCGGCCAGCAGCACCCAGGGCAGCCCGGGGTCCTGCTCGTGCAGCAGCCGGGCGACGGCGCCGCGGAGCGACTGGTTGTCCGGGATGTGGGTGACCCCGACCCGGTGCGAGTCGTAGAGGTAGTGGGTCCAGAAGCGCCTGGAGGCGTTCGGCAGGGCGATCCAGCCGAGCAGGGCGGTGCCGAGGAAGCCGCCGCAGGAGACCAGGGCCGCGCGCGGGCGGCCGGTCAGCAGCAGGTAGATGCCGAAGACGCCGGGCGTGAGCTTCAGCCCGGCGGCTATCCCGATCAGCAGGCCCTTGCTGCGGGCGTGGTCCGGGCGGGTGAGGTCGGCCAGCACCAGGCAGGCGATCAGCAGGTTGATCTGGCCGTACTTGAGGGTGGCCCACACCGGCTCCAGCCAGACGCCGGCGCCGACCAGGGCGACCGCGGCGATCGGCCGTATCTCCCGGCGGGGCCAGCCGACCAGCCGGAAGGAGAGCAGGGCCAGGACTCCCAGCAGGACCAGGTTGATCCCGGTGACCAGGACCCGCAGCACCTCGATGGGGAAGTAGGTGGTCGGCACGAACATCAGCGCGGCGAAGGGAGGGTAGGTCGCGACAAGATCGAACTTGGGCACGACCATGGTGTAGAGGTCGGTGCCGTGCCGGACGGTGTTCCCCTCGGCGCGGTAGACCACCATGTCGACCATGTCGACGCCGACGGCGTGCCGGACGACGGCGTAGAGCGCGAGCGACAGCACGGTGCCGGAGAGGACCAGGATCCAGGCCGTCCGGGTGCCGATTCGGCTCGCCAGCCGACCCCCGAGCCGACTCCCGAACCGGCTGCCCAGGCGGGGTCCCGGGGGTGTGGAGCCGGTGCGCCGGCTGTCTGCCGTCGCCCTGTCGCGTACCGCTTCCCCCGCCACGTGCCTGCCTCCACCTGCTGTCGGGGCCGGGCAGTTGTCCGGTCCTTCGTCCACAGGGAGCCTATAGGTGCGCCTCGGCGGTGACGTCCCCAGGCTGGCTGAGCCCTCTCATCCTTATGGACTACACCCGGGTAACCACTGCGTGACTACTGCGTGCCGGACGGCGTCGGACGCTTGGCGCCGTCGACGATGCGCTGCAGCAGGTCCCGCAGCTGGCCGCGCTCGTCCGGGGCCAGGCCGGCCAGCGGGGTGCGGGCGAAGTCCAGCGACTCCCTGAGCTCCTCGGACGCGGCGCGTCCGGCCTCGGTGGTGGCCACCCGCTTGACCCTGCGGTCGTCCGGGTCCGCCTGCCGGGCCACCAGGCCGCGGGCTTCGAGCCGGTCCACGATGCCGGTGATGTTGGACGGCTCGCAGGCGAGGGTCTGCGCGATCTGCCGCATCGGCATCGGGCCGCGCCGCAGCAGCGCCAGCACCTTGGCCTGGGCCCCGGTGAGCGAGCGGGCGGCGGCGGCCTCCTCGTACTCCTTGTGGAAGAGCGAGACGAGGTTGGCCATCAGGTCGACCACCTCAAGGGTGAGGGGGTCCTGGGGTTGCGACATAGCGAAAGGTTAGCTGAATATTTGACATGGTGAAGCTTTTGGTCGCACAGTTACTTGAAGTGCTCAATGGACGACAAAGTTAAGGAATTTTGACATGGCTGAGCAGACCCTGCCCGCGACCGGCCGCGAGTGGCACCTGGCCGCACGTCCGAACGGCTGGCCGGTTCCGGAGGACTTCGCGCTGGTGGAGGCGCCGGTCCAGGCGCCCGCGGCGGGGCAGATCACCGTCAGGAACGAGTACCTCTCGGTCGATCCCTACATGCGCGGCCGGATGAACGACGTCAAGTCGTACGTTCCCCCGTTCCGGCTCGGCGCGGTGATGGACGGCGGCGCGGTCGGCCGGGTCGTCGCCTCCGAGGCCGAGGGCTTCGCGGTCGGCGACGCGGTGCTGCACGGTCTCGGCTGGCGCGAGTACGCGACCCTGGACGCGGCCAAGGCGGTCAAGGTCGACGGCAAGCTGCCGCTGCAGTCCTTCCTCGGAGTGCTCGGGATGACCGGCCTCACCGCCTACGCCGGGCTGCTCGAGGTCGGCGCGTTCAAGCCGGGCGAGGCCGTGTTCGTGTCCGGCGCGGCCGGCGCGGTCGGCGGCATGGTCGGCCAGATCGCCAAGCTGCGCGGGGCCTCGCTGGTCGTCGGCAGTGCGGGATCGCCGGAGAAGGTCCGCCGGCTGACCGAGCAGCTCGGCTTCGACGCCGCCTTCGACTACAAGACCGGCCCCGTTGCCGACCAGTTGGCCAAGGCGGCCCCGGAGGGCATCGACGTCTACTTCGACAATGTCGGCGGCGAGCACCTGGAGGCGGCGGTCGGCGCGCTCAAGCTCCGCGGCCGCGCGGTGCTCTGCGGCGCCATCGCCCAGTACAACGACACCGAGCCGCCGGTCGGGCCGCGCAACCTGGCGCTGGTGATCGGCAAGCGGCTGCGCCTCGAGGGCATGCTGGTGGGCGACCACTTCGCCCTGCAGCCGCAGTTCGTCGAGGAGGTCGGCGGCTGGCTGCGCGAGGGCAAGCTGGTGGTGGACGAGACCGTGGTGGACGGCTTCGAGCACACCGTGGACGCCTTCCTCGGCATGCTGCGCGGGGCCAACAACGGAAAGATGCTGGTCAGGGTTGAGGGCTGAGCCCCAGGACGGTTGAGGGCCGAGCCCCCCGCGGAGCCCCGCCGAGCCCCCTCCGACATCCCCGCCGACCGCTCGTCAGCGGGCCGCCGGCCGTGCCGAGTTCGGCGCGGCCGGTCCCAATCGGGGGGCTGGGCCTGGAAGATCAGCTTGAATGATGAACGGATGCGAAGTGCTTTCGGGTGGTTCGCCGGGACCGCCGCCCATGGCGGGCCCAGGCGCGGTACCGTTTCCTCAACATTCCGGTGAGCGATCAACTTTCTCCTCGGATTGACCAAGTCGGCCTGTTTTTGGCCACGCTGAGTGAGAGTTAGTCCGTTTTGTGGAGATTGTTGATTGAGTAGTGTTTACAGAAAGTCACCCCGGGTAGTCATTACCGCTGTGACGTACTGACACCAGTACGGAGACCAGGAGCAGTTCACAGGAACCGTTCGGACGTGGCAACGAGGCCGCTGGGGAAGGCGCCCCTCGCACCACACTGGAGGTCCCGGTGACGACTCGTGGAGTTCTCTATCTGCACTCCGCGCCGCGCGCGCTCTGCCCCCACGTCGAGTGGGCCGCAGCAGGCGTGCTCGGCGTGCGGGTCAGCCTCGACTGGATTCGCCAGCCCGTCGCTCCCGGCACCTGGCGTGCCGAGTGCTCCTGGGAGGGCGAGCCGGGTACGGCCTCCCGGCTGGCATCCGCCCTGCGCGGTTGGCAGTTGCTGCGCTACGAGGTGACCCAGGAGCCCTGCGTCGGCTTCGAGGGCGAGCGCTTCAGCAGCACGCCCGATCTCGGCATCTTCCATGCCGTCACCGGGACGCACGGCGACATCCTGATCCCGGAGGACCGGCTCCGCGCGGCCCTGCTGCGCGCCCGCACCGGCGAGGTGGACCTGGAGGCCGAGGTCTCCCGTCTGCTCGGCAAGCCCTGGGACGACGAGCTGGAGCCCTTCCGCCACGCCGGCGAGGGCGCGCCGGTGCGCTGGCTGCACCAGGTGGTCTGACCGCCGCGCCCGGTGACGCCGCTGCGGACGGTCCCGGTGACCGTGCCATGCACTGCGGCAGTGCAACCAAAAGGGCCCCGGCGACATCGTCTAGGTGAACCGAGGTGGCGGCGGCAGCTCCGGCGGCATCAGGATCCGGGTGACCGGACCCACGGTGAACCAGTGCTCGACGCAAGGGGGGCCTCCGCATGGGCAAGGCAGCAACGGTCCTGGCCGTCCTCGCGGTGCTGGCACCCGCCGGCCTGACGGGTTGTTCCGCGCAGGGTCCGGCGTACGTCGTCCTGACGAAGCAGTCCACCTTCGGGGTGAACTGGCAGCTGGACGCCCGCGCCGACGGCAAGCACGGGCTGTGCCTCACCGTGGACGACGCGCGCGGCCCCGGCTCCGGCGTCAGCTGGACCTCGGGGGCCTGCGGCTTCGACCTGAAGCCACCGGACGACGACTACTACGCGGACGCTCCGGCACCGGGTTCCGACACGCTGCCGATCACCTTCGGGCCGCTTCCGGAGCGTGCGGTGCGGATCCGGATCGCGACCAACGTGGTCATCCCCACCTACCCGCTCCCGGCGGGGAAGGGGCTGCCGGCCGGGCGGTACTGGATCTTCACTCCGCCGTCCTCCGCCTGGCCGGACCAGGCCCAGGGCACGGTGCTGGCAACCCCGGTCCCGCTCGACGCCGCGGGGAACCCGGTGCCTTTCGAGAGCTTCTGAACCGAGCAGACGCAGGGCCCGACCGCACCGGCGGTCGGGCCCTGCGGCGTGCCGGGTCGGCTCCCCGGTCGGAGCTGCGTCTGGTCCAGGTTGTTTCCACTCCGAGTGGTGACACAGCTCGACAAGTTCCCGGCAACCCCTTGCGCCGCAATTCCTCCCCCGTGTACACATCACATGAACACTTCGAACAGACAAACATATGAGTCACTCGAGGTGTCATTCCTGACGGTCCCTCATATCTGGAGACGTCATCACCAATCACCTGTCATCACGCGGACGCCGCATTCGTCTCGCCACCGCCGCGGGTGCCGCACTGGCACTCGGGGCCGGCACGCTTGCCTTCGCCCCCGCCTCCCAGGCGGCCCCCTCGGCCAAGGCCAAGGTACTGGCCGGGACACGTCCGTCCTGGGCCACCGCAGCCGCTGACAAGGGGGCGGTCGCTGCCAGTACCGTCACCTCGGCAACGGTCTATCTCAACGCACAGGACCCGGCGGCCCTCGCGGCCTACGCGAAGGCCGTCTCCACGCCGGGCGACCCGAGCTACGGCAAGTACCTCTCCCCGGCCGCAGCCACGGCGAAGTTCCTGGCCACCCCGGCCCAGATCAAGGCCGTGCAGGCCTGGCTCACCGGAGCCGGCCTGAAGATCGGCAGCACCACCGAGCACGCGATCACCGTCAGCGGCAACAGCGCGGCGATCAAGCGGGCCTTCGGCACCTCGCTGCACAAGTACCTGGTCAAGGGCAAGAACGTGCACGCGCCCAGCGCGAACGCGGTCATCCCGGCCGGAGTCGCCGCGGACGTCATCGGCGTCGTCGGCCTCTCCTCGGTTACCCCGTCGGCCAAGCCGGCGTCGATCCCGGTCAACACCGCGGCCAAGGGTGACGCCGCCAAGCCCGGCAAGGCCGGCCTGCCGACCGTCGCCACCTGCTCCGACTACTGGGGCCAGAAGGACGCCAAGGGCGCACCGGTCGGCTACGTCGCCAAGACCTCGTTCGACCAGTGCTCGTTCTACCCCTCGCAGCTCCGCAAGGCGTACGGCATCACCGCCTCCGGTCTGACCGGCAAGGGCGCCACGGTCGCCATCATCGACGCCTACGGCTCCAGCACCATGGAGGCGGACGCGAACCAGTACTCGACCAACCACGGTGACAAGGCCTTCAAGACGGGCCAGTACACCGAGGTCGTCACCCCGGACCAGTGGAACAGCCAGGACGCCTGTGGCGGCCCGGCCGGCTGGGCCCCCGAGGAGGCGCTGGACGTCGAGATGGTGCACGGGCTCGCGCCCGACGCCAAGGTCGTCTACGTCGGCGCGAACTCCTGCTCGGACGACGACCTGGGCGCTGCCCTGGCCAACGTCGTGGACAAGCACCTCGCTGATGTCGTCTCCAACTCCTGGGGCGAGATCATGCACAGCTCGGTCAACGGCGACACCTCGCCGGCGTTGATCGCGTCCTACGAGCAGACCTTCCAGCAGGGCGCGGCCGAGGGCATCGGCTTCGACTTCTCCGCGGGCGACTGCGGCGACAGCTCGCCGGGTGCCGCGGCCACGGGTGCCAACTGCGACCCGACCACCAACCGGGCCCAGGCCAACTGGCCCGACTCCTCGGTCTGGGTCACCAGCGTCGGCGGGACCGCCCTGGCGATCTCCTCGAAGAAGGGCACCTACGGCTTCGAGACCGACATGGGCACCCTGCGCTCGGCCCTCACGGCCGACCAGAAGGGCTGGACCCCCCTGCCCGGCGCCTTCTACTTCGGTGGTGGCGGCGGCGTCAGCGAGGACTTCGCCCAGCCCTGGTACCAGGGTCCGGTCGTTCCCAGCTCGCTGTCGCACACCCTGCAGACCGGCGCCCACAGCGCCACCGCGCAGCGGGTCACCCCGGACATCTCGATGAACGGTGACCTCTACACCTCGGTCCTGGTCGGCATCTCCGACGGGGCTGCCTACAGCGAGGGCGGCTACGGCGGCACCAGCGTCTCGGCGCCGGAGTTCTCCGCGGTCCAGGCCGACGCGATCCAGGCCCACCACGGCCGTGCGATCGGCTTCGCCAACCCGGAGATCTACTCCCGCTACGGCGGCAAGTCCTACACCGACGTCGTCAACAAGACGGCGATCAAGGGCCAGCCCCCGCTGAGCTCGGTCTTCGACGCCGGCGTCATCAGCGGCACGCTGCGGGCCCGGCTGATCGCCTTCGGCCGCGACTACGGTCTGACCGCGGTCAAGGGCTACGACTCCGCCACCGGTGTCGGCTCGCCCACCGAGGCCTACCTGAAGTCGTTCACCAACGGCTGACGGAACCTCACACCGCTTCGGCGGTGAACCTCACACCGCTCAGGCGGTGGCACACACCGCTCAGGCGGTGAACCGGAGCCCGGCGGGGAAACACCCGCCGGGCTCCGGCACGCACGCTCACTTGCGTTTTCTCTTGAAGATGTCGAGCAGCGAAGCGATCTTCCCGACCCGGTCGAACAGGGCCAGCGCCGGTTCGCGCTCACCCTCCAGGTTGGCGAGCATCTCCAGCCCCAGGTACATCGCCACCACGGCGTGGGCCAGTTCGTCGGGCGGCAGCAGCCGGGCGGCGGGGGAGCCGGCCAGGGCGTCCTTGACCGTGCCGGCCGCGAACTCGCGCCAGGGGCGGATCCGGGCGGCGACCTCGGGCCGCAGCTCCGGGTTGAACTGGGCGGCGGCGATCATCTCCACCAGGACGGTGACATGCCCCTGGTCCAGATCCTCGTCGAACACCGCCCGGGCCGCGCGGACCAGGGCGGCGAGGCCGTGCGACTCCGCGACCATCTCCCGGTAGCGGGCGTCGCGGGTGGCGCTGACCGCGTCCAGGGCGGCCAGCTGCAGCCGCGCCACCGTGCCGAAGTGATAGAAGATCAACGCCTGGTTGCAGCCCGAGCGTTGGGCGATCTCCCGGGCGCTGGCCCCGGCGAAGCCGTTCTCGCGCAGGGCGGAGATGGCCGCCTCCACCAGCGCGGCCTTGGTCTCCTCGGATCCCCGGCCCTTGGCCATGGCGTCTCTCCGGTCGGTGGCGTCTCTCCGGGTCGGTGGTGTGTCTCCGGTCAGTCCCGCCGGAAGGCCAGCACCACGTTGTGGCCGCCGAAGCCGAAGGAGTTGTTCAGTGCCGCGATCGGGCCCTCGGGCAGCTTGCGCGGCTCCTTGGTGACGATATCGGCGTCGACCTCCGGGTCCAGGTCGTCCACGTTGATGGTGGGCGGGGCCAGCCGGTGGTGCAGCGCCAGCACGGTGGCGACGGTCTCGATGCCGCCGGCGCCGCCGAGCAGGTGGCCGGTCATCGACTTGGTGGCGGAGACCGCGATGTGCTCCACGTGGTCGCCGAGTTCCTTGCGCAGCGCCTTGATCTCGGCCACGTCGCCTTGCGGGGTGGAGGTGGCGTGCGCGTTGAGGTGCACCACCTCGTCCCGGTTCAGGTCGGTGGACTCAAACAGGTGCGCGAGGGCGCGGGCGATGCCGGCGCCGGTCGGCTCGGGCTGCGCGATGTGGTGGGCGTCCGAGGACAGGCCCTGGCCCACGGCCTCGCAGTACACCCGGGCTCCGCGCGCGGCGGCGTGGGCTGCGGACTCCAGCACCACGATGCCGGCGCCCTCGCCCAGGACGAAGCCGTCCCGGGCCTTGTCGTAGGGGCGCGAGGCCTCCTGCGGGTGCTCGTTGTTCTTGGACATCGCCATCATGTTGGCGAAGGCGACGATCGGCAGCGGGTGGATGGCCGCCTCGGTGCCGCCGGCGACCACGACATCGGCGCGGCCGGTGCGGATCATCTCGATGGCGTAGCCGATGGCCTCGGCGCCGGAGGCGCAGGCGCTGACGGGGGTGTGCACGCCGGCCCGCGCGCCGATCTCCAGACCGACGTTGGCCGCCGGGCTGTTCGGCATCAGCATCGGCACGGTGTGCGGGGAGACGCTGCGGACGCCCTTCTCCCGCAGCACGTCGTACTGGTCGAGCAGGGTGGTCACACCGCCGATGCCGGAGGCGACGACCGCGCCCAGCCGGTCCGGGTCCACGGTCGAGCCCTCGGCGGTGGCGGAGGTCTCGAAGCCCGCGTCGGTCCAGGCCTCACGGGTCGCGATCAGCGCGAACTGCGCCGACCGGTCCAGCTTGCGGGCCTGGTGCTTGGGGATGATCGTGCCGGGCTCGACGGCGGTACGGGCCGCGATCCTGACCGGGATGTCGGCGGCCCACTCCTCCTCCAGGAGGCGTACCCCGGAGCGCCCGGTGACCAGGCCCTCCCAGGTGGACGCGGCGTCGGCGCCGAGCGGCGTGAAGGCGCCGATCCCTGTGACGACCACGGTGCGGTTGTCGTTGGTCACTGCTTCTTCTCCCACGTTCTGCGTCTGCCTACTGGGGGTGGTGCTGGTCCGGGTGGTCCAGTTGGTCCGGGCCCGTCCCGGCCGCGCGCGGCGGCCGGGACGAACCCCAACCGGGTCGAGATGTCTCAGCTGTTGGCGAGGATGAAGTCGACGGCGTCGCCGACGGTCTTCAGGTTCTTGACCTCGTCGTCCGGGATCTTGACGCCGAAGCGCTCCTCGGCCGCGACGACGACCTCGACCATGGACAGCGAGTCGACGTCCAGGTCGTCGGTGAACGACTTGTCCAGCTCGACGTCCTCGGTCGGGATCCCGGCGATCTCGTTGACGATCTCCGCGAGACCGGTAAGGACCTCGTCCTTGGTGGCCATGTCGGCACTCCTTCGTGTTGTGCACTTTCCGCGTCCGCCGGAATGCGGGCCACGGTCGTCCGTGGTGGTCCGGTCGGAAGATCAACCGGTCCGTACTGGTTGGTAACTGGTTGGTACTAGGGCAGGGTAACGACTGCCGCCGCGTAGACGAGACCGGCCCCGAAACCGATGATCAGGGCCAGGTCGCCGCTCTTGGCCTCGCCGGTCTGGAGCATCCGCTCCATCGCCAGCGGGATCGAGGCGGCCGAGGTGTTACCGGTCTCCGCGATGTCCCGGGCGACCGGGACTGTCTCGGGAAGCTTCAGTGCCTTGATCATGGCATCGATGATCCGCATGTTGGCCTGGTGCGGGATGAACGCGCCGAGCTGGTCGGCGGTGATCCCGGCGGCGTCCAGCGCGCGCTGCGCAGCCTTCGCCATGTCCCAGACGGCCCAGCGGAAGACCGCCTGACCCTCCATCCGCAGCGCCGGCCACTTCGCCTCCTCGCCCACGCCGTTGACCGCGTCCGGCTTGGCGAACGCGGTGTCCCAGGCCTGGGTCTGGCTGATGACGTCCTTCTGCGAACCGTCCGAACCCCAGATCACCTTGCCGATGCCGGGAGTCTCGGACGGGCCGACCACGACCGCGCCGGCGCCGTCGCCGAAGATGAACGCGGTCGAACGGTCGGTCTTGTCGGTCAGGTCGGAAAGCCGTTCGACCCCGATCACCACGACGTACTCGGCGCTGCCGGTGCGGATCATGCCGTCGGCCAGGCTGAGGCCGTAGCCGAAGCCGGCGCAGGCGGCCGAGATGTCGAAGGCGGGGGCGGTGCCGCAGCCGAGCCGCTGGGCGATCTCGGTGGCGATGGCCGGCGTCTGCTTGAGGTGCGAGACGGTCGCCACGATCACCCCGCCGATCTGCTCGGGCGCGATCCCGGAGTGGGCGATGGCCTTGGCGGCGGCCTGCACCGACATCTCCGCGACCGACTCCTCGGGCCCGGCCCAGCGCCGCTCGGTGATGCCGCTGCGGGTGCGGATCCACTCGTCGGACGAGTCGATCCAGTTCAGCACCTCGGAGTTGGGGATGACCCGGACCGGACGGTAGCCGCCCACGCCCAGGATCCGCGCGTACGCGGCGCCGCTGCTCGGCTTGATCTGCGCGGGCAGTGAAGTCTCTGTCATGAAGGGATCCCCTCGGGTGCGGCGTGCTCAGCGATCAACTCGCGGGCCTTGTCGAGGTCGTCCGGAGTCTTCAGAGCGAGGGTAGCCACCCCCTTGAGGTTGCGCTTCACCAGATTGGTCAGCGTCCCAGCAGGTGGGACCTCGATCACGCAGGTGGCGCCGAGACGCTCCAGCGCCTCCATGCAGAGATCCCAGCGGACCGGGTTGGAGACCTGCGACACCAGACGGCTCAGCACCTCGGCCCCGCCGTCCACGGTCTTGCCGTCGGCGTTGGAGACATAGGCGGTCCGCGGGTCGCGCACGGTGAGCCCCGGGGCCAGCTTGGCGAGGCGCTCGACGCCGGCCGCCATGTGCCCGGTGTGGAAGGCCCCGGCCACCGCCAGCGCGATGATCCTGGACTTGGCCGGCGGGTCCGCCTTGAACGCCTCCAGCTGCTCCAGCGTGCCGGCCGCGACGATCTGGCCGCCGCCGTTGTTGTTGGCCGCGGTCAGGCCGTGCTCGGCGATCTTCGCGGCGACCTCGTCCGGGTCGCCGCCGAGGACGGCGCACATCCCGGTCGCGGTCTCGGCGGCGGCGCCGGCCATGGCCAGGCCGCGCTGCCGGACGAAGGCGATCGCCTGCTCGGGGGTGAGCACCTCGGCGAAGGCGGCGGCGGTGATCTCGCCGACGCTGTGCCCGGCGACCGCGCCGAGCAGCTCCGGCCGCAGCGGCTTCGACCCGGCGAGCAGGGCCGATCCGGCCGCCAGGCCCGCGGCCACCAGCAGCGGCTGGGCGACGGCGGTGTCCCTGATGGCGTCCGCGTCAGCCTCGGTGCCGTAGTGCACCAGATCGAGCCCGGCCACGGCGGACCACCAGTGCAGCCTGTCGGCCACACCGTCGACCTCGAGCCACGGGGCGAGGAATCCTGGCGTCTGGGCACCCTGTCCGGGAGCAACGATAACGAGCACGAAACCAACCTTCTCTCGCTGAGGCCACCTCGCGCGGGTGGGGACGGAGACGAAGAACCGAACCCCTGGTTGTGGGTTCCCTACAGTCGTGCATGTACGCAGGTCAGGATGCCTGGAGTCGTCCCAGGGCCAGGGCGATGCGCAGGGTGAACGCCGAACGGACGTCGCTGGGCGCGTATCCGGTGACATCGGTCACACGGCGTAGCCGGTAGCGGACGGTGTTGGGGTGTACGAACAGCATCCGGGCGGCGCCTTCCAGCGAGGACGCCTGCTCCAGGTAGACCGAGAGGGTGTCCAGCAGGGCCGAGCCCGCCTCGTCCAGCGGGGTGTAGATCTCCTCCACCAGTTGCTGGCGCGCCGCCTGGTCGCCGGCCAGCGCCCGCTCCGGCAGCAGGTCGTCGGCGAGCACCGGGCGCGGCGCGTCCGGCCAGGCCGCGCAGGCCCGCAGCCCGGCCGCGGCGGCCTGGGCCGAGCGGGTCGCCGACAGCAGGTCGCCCACGGTCGGGCCGATCACCACCGGACCCGCGGCGAACTGGCCGATCAGCGAGCGGGCGGCCGGGACCGGATCCCAGAGCCGGTCCGGATTCTTGCCGCCGTCGCCGACCACCACCACCAGCCGGGCCCCCAGCACCCCGGTCAGCACATGCAGCTTGGCGTGCCGGGCGGCCCGGCGGATCGCCTCCACCACCAGCTCGCTGTCCCCGGCCGGGGCGCTGCCCATCACCACCATCACCCGGTCCGGCGAGCCCCAGCCGAGGGCCGCCGCGCGGGACAGCACGCCCTCGTCGGCGTCCCCGGACAGCAGCGAGTTCACCACCAGCGCCTCAAGCCGGGCGTCCCAGGCCCCGCGCGCCTCGGCGGCCTGCGCGTACACCTGGGCGGTGGCGAAGGCGATCTCCCGGGCGTAGACCAGCACGGCCTCGCGCAGCCCGTCCTCGCCGCCGGGGGAGGCGACCTCGTCGATGGCCTCCTCGACCACCTCGATGGTGGTGCGGATCATCTCCACGGTCTGCCGCAGCGTCACCGCCCGGGTCAGCTCGCGCGGCGCGGTGCCGAAGACGTCGGTGCTGATCGCCTGCGGGGCCTCCGGGTGGCGGAACCACTCGGTGAACGCGGCGATGCCGGCCTGGGCCACCAGGCCGATCCAGGAGCGGTGCTCCGGCGGCATGTTGCGGTACCAGGACAGCTGCTCGTCCATCCGGGCGATCGCCGCGGTGGACAGCTTCCCGGAGGCGCGCTCCAGGCGCTTGAGCGTCGCGGCATGCCGCTCGGCCCGTTCGGCGGCGGTCCGCCGCTCTATGGCCGTCCCGCGCGGGGAGCCCCGGCGGACGGGCGGGTCGCCGGCCGCGGGCTCGGCGGCGGGCGGCTCGGCGGCCTTCTTCGCGGGCGAGGCGGAGGCGGTCCTGGCGGGCTTCTTGGCAGGGGCGGCTGGCACAGGCACAAGACTGCCCTACCGGGAGCGCGATACGTGCCGAGCAGCGCGTCCCCGGTGCGTGGCAACGGTCACAGAACGCGCTGCGCGACGCGCGGCGGGCGGTAGCGTCGGCGCATGGCTGACCATGACCCGCCCGTGGCCGGGCTGACCGTGCACCGCGCCGACCAGCGCCACCGCTCCGCGCCGCAGGACGGGGTCGACACCCGGCACGCGTTCTCCTTCGCCGGGCACTACGACCCCGCGAACACCCACTTCGGAGCGCTGCTGGCCTGCAACGAGGAGACCCTCGCGCCCGGCGCGGGCTTCGCCCCGCACCGGCACCGGGACACCGAGATCCTCAGCTGGGTGGTCGAGGGCGCGCTGGCGCACCGGGACGACCACGGGCACGCGGCCGTGGTCCGCCCCGGCCAGGTGCAGTACCTGAGCGCGGGCGCGGGGGTGTCGCACAGCGAGGGCAACGTCGGCGGGGCGGCGGGGCCGGTCCGCTTCGTCCAGTTCTGGCTGCAACCGGACGAGTTCGGCACCCCGCCGCGCTACGGCCTGCGCCAGGCCCCGGCCGGCTCCGGGCTGCTGCCGCTGGCGGACGGCACCGAGCTGCGCCGGGCCGACGCGGCGCTGTATCTGCTCCGGCTGGGGCCCTACCAGGCCCTGCCCGCGCTGCCGCCCGCCGGCTACCGCTATCTGCATCTGCTGCGCGGCGGCCTCGGCCTGCGCAGTGCCCGGGGGCCGCGCGGGGTGGGGCAGGAGCTGGGCCCGGGGGACAGCCTGCGGCTGAGCGGGACGGCCGAGCCGGTCGACCCCGCGGCGGGCCCGGACGGGGTCGAGGCGCTGCTCTGGGTGATGGGATCAGCCCTGCGGTACGGCTGATTCTCAGCTAGGGCAGCCGGGGAAGCTCCCGCAGGATCGCGTCGGTGAACGGGGGCCAGAGCTCCGCGGCCCAGGCGTCGAAGTTGCGGTCGCAGAGGGCGACGCAGCCGGCCCCGGCGACCGGGTCCGCCCAGAGGAAGGTGCCGGTCTGGCCGAAGTGGCCGAAGGCGGTGGGGGCGCTGTTGGCTCCCATCCAGTGCGGGGATTTGTGGTCGCGCAGGTCGAAGCCGAGACCCCAGTCGTTGGGGCGCTGGTGCCCGAAGCCCGGCAGCACCCCGTCCAGCCCGGGGAAGGCCACGGTGGTGGCCTCGGCCAGGGTGCTGGGGTGCAGCACGGCCGGCGCCAGCAGTTCGGCGACGAAGCGGGCCAGGTCGGCGGCGGTGGAGACGCCGCCGGCCCCGGCCTGGCTCGGCGCGGCCGGGTCGATCCTGGTGTCGGCCATGCCCAGCGGCTCGAACACGGCCTCCGCCGTGTACTGGGCGAAGGGGATGCCGGTGGCCTTCTCCAGGGTCTCCGCCAGGACGTCGTACCCGGCGTTGGAGTAGAGCCTGCGGGTGCCGGGGGCGGCCAGCTGCCGGTGCGCGTCGAAGGCCAGCCCGGAGGTGTGCGCCAGCAGGTGGCGTACGGTCGAGCCCTCGGGGCCGGCCGGCTGGTCCAGCTCCAGCGCCCCCTCCTCGACCGCGACCAGCACCGCGTAGGCGCTGAGCGGTTTGGTCACCGAGGCCAGCGGAAAGGCGTGCTGCTGCGGCCCCCGGGCCCCGGCGAGCGTCCCGTCGCGCCGTACCACCGCTGCGGCCACGGTCGGTACCGGCCACTTGTCGATCATCAGCAGGCTGTCCATACCGGACAGACTAGCGAGCGTTCGGCGGCGCCTGCTCCGCGCTTGCTTGGAGTGCACTCCAACTAGGTAGGTTCGAGGCATGGCGATGTCACTGGCAGTCGTAGTGGAAGAGCCGGAACCCGAGGACACCCCGCGCTACACCATCGGCGAGGTCTCCGTCAGGACCGGGCTGACCGCGCACACCCTGCGCTGGTACGAGCGGATCGGGCTGCTGGACCACCCAGCCCGCTCCCATTCGGGGCAGCGCCGCTTCAGCGACCGGGACCTCGGCTGGCTGGAGTTCCTCGGCAAACTGCGGCTCACCGCCATGCCGGTCGCGGACATGGTGCGCTACGCGGACCTGTGCCGGGAGGGCGACCACACCGCCGCCGCCCGGCAGGAACTGCTGGCGCGGCACCGCGAGGAGGTCCGGCAGCGGATCACCGACCTGCAGGCCACCCTTCTGATCATCGACTACAAGATCGACTTCTATGCGGAGAGGCAGCAGCAGCTATGAGCAGCAGCACGATCCCCACCACCACTCTGGGCAGCGCCGGACCCGTCGTCGGGGTCCAGGGCCTCGGCTGCATGGGCATGAGCGAGTTCTACGGCGACACCGACACCACCGAGGCGCTGGCCACCCTGGACCGCGCCCTGGAGCTGGGCGTCACCCTGTTCGACACCGCCGACATCTACGGCAACGGCGAGAACGAGAAGCTGATCGGCCCCTTCGTCCGGGCCAACCGGGACCGGGTGGTGCTGGCCACCAAGTTCTCCATCGATCGCCGCGCCGACGCCCCGTCCCACCGGGCGATCCGCAATGACCCCGCCTATATCCGGCAGGCCGTGGACGCCAGTCTGAGCCGGCTCGGCGTGGACGTCATCGACCTGTACTACATGCACCGGCGCGACCCGGAGGTGCCGTTCGCGGAGTCGGTCGGGGCGATGGCGGAGCTGATCCAGGCGGGCAAGGTCAAGTACCTGGGCCTGTCCGAGGTCACCGGCGCCGAGCTGCGCGAGGCGCACGCGGTGCACCCGATCACCGCGCTGCAGTCGGAGTGGTCGCTGTTCTCCCGCGACGTGGAGCGCAGCGCGGTCCAGGCCGCCGCCGAGCTCGGGGTGGGCTTCGTGCCCTACTCGCCGCTCGGGCGCGGCTTCCTGACCGGCTCCTTCGCCCATGCCTCCGAGCTGACCGGCGGCGACTTCCGGCAGTACCAGCCCCGGTTCACCGGCGACAACGCCGCGCACAACGCGGCGCTGCTGACCCCGGTGCACAAGATCGCGGCCGCGCACGGCGCGAGCCCGGCGCAGATCGCGCTGGCCTGGGTGCAGCAGCAGGCCGAGGTGCACGGGCTGACCGTGGTGCCGATCCCGGGCACCAGGAAGCGCAGCCGGCTGGAGGAGAACACCGCCGCGGCCACGCTGCGGCTGAGCGCGGAGGAACTGGCCGCGCTGGAGCCGATCGCGGCCCAGGTCGCCGGCGACCGCTACCCGGACATGAGCTCCACCTCGGCCGCCCGCGAGTAACCGGCCCGCGCGCTACAGCCCGCTGACGCAGGACCCGCCGTGGTCGGCGCAGATCACGTCCGCGTAGCGGTCCAGGGCGATGTCGGCGAAGTTCCGCAGGCTGGCGGTCCCGGCGGCGAGGTAGCCGTTGTGGCCGCTGGCCCCGGTCGAGGCGATGACCCGGGAGCCGAAGTCGTCGCTGGTCGGGTCCGCGCCGTGGCCGAGCCCGGCGACCTCCAGGTACGGGACGTTGCCGATCCAGTCGCCGGGGTTGCGCGCGGTCGCCCACAGCCGGACGCCGTCGCCGAGCGCGGCGGCGTCCGGCACGTCCATGCCGGGGCTGCCGAAGACCACCATGTCGGTGACGCCCAGTTTCTCGTGCAGCTCGGGCGCGGCGATGCCGCAGACCACCGAGCCGTAGGAGTGGCAGAGCAGGGTCGGCGCGGCGTCCGGGTGCGAGGTCAGCGCCAGTCCTGCCAGCAGCCGCTCCAGCCGCGGCGCGGCGGCCTCGGCCAGCCGGGCGGTGGCGGCGTCCGCGCCGAGGCCCACGGGGGTCACATAGCCGGACCACGCTATGACCGCGGTGCCGGTGCCGGGGGAGACCTGCTGTTCCTCGGTGCGCAGCGCCTGGGCCATGCCGGCCGCGCCCTTGAGCGGGGTGGCGGTGTCGCTGCGGTCGAAGTGGGCCAGGTCCATGTCCGAGCCGGGGACCAGCACCGACACCCGTTTGGCGGTGCCCAGGTCACCGAAGACCTCGGCGACCAGGCCGCGTCCGCGCGGGTCGAAGACCAGGAACTGGCGGCCGGGGATCAGCAGCTTGTGCAGGGTGGCGACCTGTCCGGCCGCGACCGAGCGCTCGACCCCGCTGAGCGAGCGGTTGGCGGCGCGGCCCTGCTGCCGGGCCAGCTCCTGCTCCATCGCCAGCGCGTTGGCCTGGTAGCGCAGGGCCGCCGGGGCGCCGTCGAAGTTGCCGACCACCAGCGGGTACTTCCGGACCAGGCGCTGCTGCTCGGCGTGGCTGAGCGAGCCGAAGAAGTCGGCGACCTCGCCGGCGGTGGCCTTGGCCGGATCCGGCAGCGGCCGGCCGAGCGACTGGTCCTGGCTCCAGGCGTGGCTGCCGGCCGGCGGCGTGGTGATGGCGATCTGCTCGTCGGAGACCGCCGCCCCCGCTGCGGCGGCACCTGTGCCCGCCAGGACAGTGAAGGAGACCATCGCCGCTATCAGGGTGCGCCTGAACCGCATACGCGTGTTTCTCCTAGGGCTTCCGGCGACCGTCGTACGGGCCGGGCCCGGAGGTCTTGCTGAAGTTGGTTCTGCGTCAGCGTAAGCGCATCCACCAGGTGCGTACGGTGTACGACGGGTAACTAAACTGCGACAACCGTCACATCATGCACCATTCGGGCTAAGAGATTCACGGCGGCTTCACAAGAATACGGGCCGCCGCTCCGGGGAGGAGCGACGGCCCGTACGAGGGTGTCAGCTGTGCTTCCAGGTCACCGAGAAGGCGTTGCCGCCGGAGAGACCCGAGGTGGTGGCCTTGGTGGTGGAACCCGAGGCCATGGTGATGTTGTCGGGCGAGAAGTTGCCGATCGGCTGGCCGTTGGCGGTGGCGCTGGTGAAGGAGGCGGTGCCGAAGTTGGTCAGCGGCAGCACGCCGGAGCTGCTGGACGGGGCCTCCGCGATGACCTCGGCCGAGGCCAGGGCGGCGTTGCGGAGGGTCTTGGTGACGGTCTTGCTCCAGCCCTGGGTGGTGTCCGAGAGCTTGAGGGTGAAGGAGCCGCTGCCGCTCTCGGTGACCGAGGAGGTGAAGTGGTCGCCGGGGCGGACCGTGCCGGGGAAGTTCACCGGGTAGGCCGGGTACATCTCGTACCAGGCGTAGTACTGCGGGGAGCCGCCGGAGCAGTCGACCTCGCTGCCGGTCTGCTCGACCGAGCTGCTGCCGTCGCCGTCCAGGCCGATCCAGAAGCTGGAGTAGCTGGTGGCGCTGGTGCAGTGGCCGGTGGGCTGGACCCAGCTGGCGGTGACGCTGGTGAACTTGGCGCCGGTGGCGGCGTAGCCGGACCAGTTGGAGCTGGTGCTGTTCCGTATACCGCCGCCGTGGGCGGCCAGCGGGTGGCTGCTCGTGGAGGGCTGCAGCGGGGCGTTGACGAGGCCGGGAGCGGCGGCGGCCACGCCCGGGGCTGCGGCGGCGAGAACGGCCAGCAGGGTGGCGGACAGAGCGGTGGCACGACGGGTCGTCGACATGGTGCTCCTTGTCGCGTGGGGGTTGCCCAATGTTGTCGGGTTCCCGACAAAGTAGTCCCGACTGCCACCCCGCAGAGTGGTTTCCAGGTAAAGACTTCTGAATGGCCAAAAACCTCCGCCCGGCGGCTGAAAAGCCGTCGGGCGGAGGTTCTGGTGGCTGTACTGCGGCCTGTGCCGCTGGGTCAGGCGTCGCCGCCGGCCGCGCCCGGGTGGGCCGCCGAGACGTCCAGCAGCTGGTAGCGGTCGATGGCCGCCTTCAGCGCCGAGCGGTCGATCTTGCCCTGCTTGGCCAGCTCGGTGAGCACGCCCAGGACCACCGACTGCGCGTCGATGTGGAAGAAGCGACGGGCCGCGCCACGGGTGTCGGCGAAGCCGAAGCCGTCCGCGCCCAGCGACTGCCACTGGCCCGGGACCCAGCGCGAGATCTGGTCCGGCACCGCGCGCATCCAGTCCGAGACGGCCACGAACGGGCCCTCGGCGCCGGTCAGCTTGCTGGTGACGTACGGGATCCGCTGCTCCTCCTCGGGGTGGAGCAGGTTGAACTCCTCCACCGCGATGGCGTCCCGGCGCAGCTCGGTCCAGGAGGTCGCCGACCAGACGTCCGCCTTGACGTTCCACTCCTCGGCCAGCAGCCGCTGCGCCTCCAGGGCCCACGGCACGCCCACGCCGGAGGCGAGGATCTGCGCCGGGATCTGGCCGCCGGTGGCCGGGGCCACCTTGTGCAGGCCCCTGAGGATGCCTTCCGCGTCGACGTTCTCGGGCTCCGCGGGCATCCGCATCGGCTCGTTGTAGACCGTCATGTAGTAGAAGATGTCCTCGCCGTGCGGGAACTCGGCGCTGCTGCCGTACATCCGGCGCAGCCCGTCCTGCACGATGTGGGCGATCTCGTAGCCGTACGCCGGGTCGTAGGCGACCACGGCCGGGTTGGTCGAGGCCAGCAGGTGGCTGTGGCCGTCGGCGTGCTGCAGGCCCTCGCCGGTCAGCGTGGTCCGGCCGGCCGTGGCGCCGAGCACGAAGCCGCGCGCCAGCTGGTCCGCCATCTGCCAGAACTGGTCGCCGGTGCGCTGGAACCCGAACATCGAGTAGAAGACGTAGACCGGGATCAGCGGCTCGCCGTGGGTCGAGTAGGAGGACCCGGCGGCGATCAGCGAGGCGGTGCAGCCGGCCTCGGAGATGCCGTCGTGCAGCATCTGCCCGTTCGGCGACTCCTTGTAGGCGAGCAGCAGTTCGCGGTCCACCGACTCGTACAGCTGGCCCTGCGGGTTGTAGATCTTCGCCGAGGGGAACAGCGAGTCCATGCCGAAGGTGCGGTACTCGTCGGGGGCGATCGGCACGAAGCGCTTGCCGATCTCCTTGTCCCGCATCAGGTCCTTGAGCAGTCGGACGAAGGCCATGGTGGTGGCCATCTCCTGCTTGCCGGAACCCTTCTTCAGCAGCTTGTAGGTGTCGTCGCCGGGGAGCTCCAGCTTGACCGGGCGCACCTTGCGGGTCGGCACGTAGCCGCCCAGCTCGCTGCGGCGGTCGTGCATGTACTGGATCTCCTCCGAGTCCTTGCCCGGGTGGTAGTAGGGCGGGTAGCCCTCGTCCAGCTGCTTGTCGGTGATCGGCAGGTGCAGCCGGTCGCGGAAGCGCTTGAGGTCCTCGGTGGTGAGCTTCTTCATCTGGTGGGTCGCGTTGCGGCCCTCGAAGTTCGGGCCGAGGGTCCAGCCCTTGACCGTCTGCGCCAGGATCACGGTCGGCTGGCCGACGTGCTCACGGGCCGCCTTGTACGCCGCGTAGACCTTGGCGTGGTCGTGGCCGCCGCGACCCAGGTGCTGGATCTGCTGGTCGGTCATGTCCTCGACCATCTTGCGCAGTCGCAGGTCGCCGCCGAAGAAGTTCTCCCGGATGTACGCGCCGGACTCGGTGGCGTACGTCTGGAACTGGCCGTCCGGGGTGGTGTTGAGCTTGTTCACCAGCACGCCGTCGCGGTCCTGCGCCAGCAGCGGGTCCCAGCTGCGGTCCCAGACCAGCTTGATGACGTTCCAGCCGGCGCCGCGGAACTGCGACTCCAGCTCCTGGATGATCTTGCCGTTGCCGCGGACCGGGCCGTCCAGGCGCTGCAGGTTGCAGTTGACGACGAAGGTCAGGTTGTCCAGGTTCTCGCGCGCGGCGAGGGACAGCTGGCCCAGCGACTCCGGCTCGTCCATCTCGCCGTCGCCGAGGAAGGCGTACACGTGCGAGCTGGAGGTGTCCTTGATGCCGCGGTGCTCCAGGTAGCGGTTCATCCGCGCCTGGTAGATCGCGCCGAGCGGGCCGAGGCCCATCGAGACGGTCGGGAACTCCCAGAAGTCCGGCATCAGGCGCGGGTGCGGGTAGCTCGACAGACCGTACGGGGCCTTGGACTTCTCCTGGCGGAAGGAGTCGAGCTGCTGCTCGGACAGCCGGTCCAGGAGGAAGGCGCGGGCGTAGATGCCGGGGGAGGCGTGGCCCTGGAAGAAGATCTGGTCGCCGGACTCGCCGTCCGCGTCCTTGCCCCGGAAGAAGTAGTTGAAGCCCACGTCGTAGAGCGAGGCCGAGGAGGCGAAGGTGGCGATGTGCCCGCCCACGCCGATGCCGGGGCGCTGGGCCCTGGACACCATCACGGCCGCGTTCCAGCGGGTCGCGTTGAGGACCTTGCGCTCGATCTCCTCGTTGCCGGGGAAGAACGGCTCGTTCTTGGTCGCGATGGTGTTGATGTAGTCCGTGCTGCGCATCTCGGGGACGGCGACACGCTTCTCGCGGGCGCGCTCGATGAGCCGGAGCATCAGGTAGCGGGCGCGTTCACGACCCCGCTCGTCGATGGCGGCATCGAGCGATTCCAGCCACTCGCTGGTCTCCTCGGGATCGAAGTCCGGGACCTGGCTGGGCAGGCCGCCAATGATGATCGGGTTGCGATCGGATCCGGAAGCCACGCTGTTCCTTCACTGTCGGTCGAACTAGGAGGTGGTGTCGCGCCGCCTCCATCGTGGACCGCAGGTCGAGAAACGTCATCTCTACCCATGGGTAACCGACTCCTGCGCAGGGACTTTCAGTCCGAATGCGCCCCTTTCGGGTGAAACCGGTCTCCGTCCAGCAGTCCGTTTCCCGGTAGGTGTCGGACTACGACGAGGGGGCCCGACCTGCCACATCTTTGTGGTGGTGGGGTGAGGCTGGGGAGGGCCAATCAAGAACTGTACGCCCGGCGGGGGTGTGCTCCCGTACGCTTCGCTGACCCGGCCCGCACTGGTGGTACCAGGAGTGAGCCGAGGATGTCTCGGGTAGGTGAGTCGGCAATCCACTGTGCGGACCCGCCGCACCCGTCGATACTGGGGCAAATGGGCGTGATGTGTGTCACGCTCAGCGGCGTGTCGCGTTGCGGCGCATCGTTGCAGGCACAGGATCGAGGATCGGGTACTTGCGCTGAGCGCCCGGCCCGTGTGGACTACGGCCACAGCCCTGGCTTCAGGAGACAGGGTCGGATATAGGAGGCAATTCCCGTGAGCGCGACCGCGGACCCCGCGGAGGACAGGTCCAACCCGGCTAATCGCTTGGGTTTCCAGCCCGGACAGGTGGTCCAGGAGCTCGGCTACGACGACGACGTCGACCAGGATCTGCGTGAGGCCGTGGAGGACCTCACCGGAACGGAACTCGTCGACGAGGACTACGACGACGTCGCTGACGCCGTGCTGATGTGGTTCCGCGAGGACAGCGAGGACGGCGATCTCACCGACGCCCTTGTCGACGCCCAGGAGTTCCTGGTGGAGGGCGGCCTCGTCTGGCTGCTCAGCCCCAAGACCGGGCGTACCGGGCACGTCGAGGCGAGCGACATCGCCGAGGCGGCGCAGACCGCCGGCCTCTCCCAGACCAGCACCGTCTCTGTCAGCAAGGACTGGCAGGCCGTTCGGCTGGCCACCCCCAAGGCGGCCAACGCCAAGGCAGGCCAGCGCTGACGGCCTGACGGAGCAACCCCTCAGCAGTCGACCGCCCGGTCGGCGCCCAGACCCTGTCTGGACGCCCGGCCGGGCGGTCGTGTCCGCAGACTCAATCGGGGCAGAATGCAGGGATGGACGATCGCCGCGGAGTCGCCACCGAGTCGCCGGAGCGACTGCGGGAACGGGTGCTCGGGGCGTGGGACGCGCTGATCCCCTTCGCCGAGGCCCTGCCGCCGGAGCGGCTGGGGGAGTTGGCCGAGCTCGGCTCCTGGCCCGAGCGCCCGGTGCTGGCCCGGCTGCTGGCCCAGGCGGGCGGCGAGGAGACGGGGCCCGAGACCGCCCGGCAGGACCACGCCGGGGACGGCCCGAAGGTGGTGCTGGCCGCCCTGGCCGGGGCGCGGCTGCGGGTCGCCGCCGCGCTGGACCGGATCGAGGCCGAACCGGCGCTGGGGCTCACCGTGCTGGACTCCGCGCTGGGACCGCTGCCGCTGCTGACCCAGCTGCACGCGATGGCGCACGAGCTGGCGCTCGCCGCGATCCGCTGCGGGCCCGAGCAGGTGCCCGAAGCGGTCACCGACGCCGGTGTGGCGGCGCTGGTGGACGTGGTGGGCGCGCTGGCCCACCGTCAGGGGCTGCGGGCCGCGGCGGGGGTGTGGGGGCCCGGCACCGGGGGCTGGAGCTTCCAGGCCGACCGGGACGGCTGGCAGACCCGGCCGGGACCGGCCGACGTGCCCGGGATCGAGGGCGCGGCGGCCACCGTGCTCGGGGTGCCGAACGGGCGCGGCGCGCTGCCGGCGCTGCTGGCCAGGGGCGAGCTGAAGCTGCACCGGATCGGCGGTCTGATGGCGCTGGCGCCGCTGGTGGAACAGGTGCCGGGGCTGCCCGGCGGCGCGCTGCTGCGGCGTGCGGTGGGCATGGTCGGACTGCTCGGACGGCTGCCGGGGATGCGCTGAGGCGGCACCAGGGGGAGGGGTGGCAGGATGTCCCCGGGCACGACGTCCGCCCCCACTCTGAGAGGTACACATGGCTATCGAGGTCGGCACCGAGGCTCCGGACTTCGAGCTCAAGAACCAGCACGGCGAGCTGGTCAAGCTCTCCGACTTCCGCGGCGAGAAGAACGTCGTCGTGGTCTTCTACCCGTTCGCCTTCACCGGCGTCTGCACCGCCGAGCTGTGCAGCCTGGAGCGTGAGCTCCCGCAGTTCCAGAACGACGACGTGCAGATCCTGGCGATCTCCAACGACTCGGCGCCCACGCTGCGGGTCTTCTCCGACCAGGAAGGCCTGGAGTACCCGCTGCTCTCGGACTTCTGGCCGCACGGCGCGGTCTCCCGCGCCTACGGCGTGTTCGACGAGGAGAAGGGCTGCGCCGTCCGCGGCACCTTCGTGGTCGACAAGACCGGAGTGGTCCGCTGGACCGTCGTCAACGGCCTGCCGGACGCGCGCGACCAGCAGGAGTACCTGAAGGCGCTCGCGGCCATCTGAGGGGGCCGCCGCCGCCTGCGGTAGTGGGTAAGACCCGGATAGCGGTGCGACTGCGGTATCCGGGCTCCATACTTTTAAGGGAACTGGCCACTACGATCGATCCGTTGGCTGGACAGAAACCGCAACCGCACCAACGGGGGCACGGCGAAGTGCTCCCCCTGCATCTGGAGGACTCGTGGGTGTCAGCCTCAGCAAGGGTGGCAACGTCTCGCTCAGCAAGGAGGCGCCCGGCCTGACCGCGGTCCTCGTCGGCCTGGGCTGGGAAGCACGGACGACGACGGGCGCCGACTTCGACCTGGATGCCAGCGCCATCCTGACGTCCGACACCGGCAAGGTGGTCTCGGACAAGGGTTTTGTGTTCTACAACAACCTCAAGTCCGACGACGGCTCGGTCGAGCACACGGGTGACAACACCACCGGTGAGGGCGACGGCGACGACGAGGTGATCAAGGTCAACCTGGCCGCGGTCCCGGCCGGCGTCCAGAAGATCGTGTTCCCGGTCTCCATCTACGACGCCGAGACCCGCGGCCAGAGCTTCGGCCAGGTCCGCGACGCCTACATCAGGATCGTCAACCAGGCCGGCGGCCAGGAGATCGCGCGCTACGACCTCTCCGAGGACGCCTCGACCGAGACCGCGATGGTCTTCGGCGAGCTGTACCGCAACGGCGCGGAGTGGAAGTTCCGGGCCATCGGCCAGGGCTACGCCTCGGGTCTGCGCGGCATCGCGCAGGACTTCGGCGTCAACGTCTGATCCCGTATCAACTGTTTCGCTTGTTTCGCTGACGGGCCGCGGGCGCTGTGACCCTTCGGGTGTCGCGGCGTCAGCGGCCCGTTCGCCAGGGAGGGAAGAGATACACATGGGTGTCACGCTCGCCAAGGGCGGCAACGTCTCGCTGTCCAAGGCCGCCCCCAACCTCATCGCCGTGCAGATCGGGCTGGGGTGGGAGGCGAGGGCGACCACCGGTGCGGCCTTCGACCTCGACGCCAGTGCCCTGCTCTGCTCCAACGGCCGGGTCCTGGGCGACGAGTACTTCGTCTTCTACAACAACCTGAAGAGCCCGGACGGCTCGGTCGAGCACATGGGCGACGAGCTGATCGGCGGCACCGGGGCCGAGGACGACGAGGTCGTCAAGGTCAATCTGACGCAGGTTCCGCCGCAGGTGGACAAGATCGTCTTCCCGGTCTCCATCTATGAGGCCGAGGCCCGGCTGCAGAACTTCGGGCAGGTGCGCAACGCCTACATCCGGGTCACCAACCAGGCGGACGGCGTGGAGTTGGCGCGGTACGACCTGTCCGAGGACGCGTCCAACGAGACCGCGATGATCTTCGGTGAGCTCTACCGCTACAACAACGAATGGAAGTTCCGCGCAGTGGGACAGGGGTATGCCTCTGGGCTGCGTGGTATCGCCCTAGACTTCGGGGTTAACGTTCAGTAAGAAAATCTTGCGGGCAGGGCGGGGAATGTCGGGGATCGCTCCCATGAAAGTGGAGAGCGGTCCCCGCAACTGTGGCTGCCGCGCGTGACAGAAAGGTCCAGGCACCCAGTGCTCCTCCGTACCTTCGGGTGGTCCTTCGGGATCACTCTGCTCGGCCTCGCGGCCGCGGCGTACTTCTGGGGGCGGACGGCTTCGGCGTCGTCCTCATCCTCTCCGTTCTAGAGATCTCGCTGTCCTTCGACAACGCCGTCATCAACGCGACCATCCTGAAGCGGATGACGCCGTTCTGGCAGAAGATCTTCCTCACCGTCGGCGTGCTGATCGCCGTCTTCGGTATGCGGCTGGTCTTCCCGCTGCTGGTGGTGGCGCTGACCGCGCACATCAACCCGGTGGCCGTGGTCCAGCTCGCGCTCGACTCCGCCAAGACCCAGAACGGGCTGACCTACGCCCAGCACCTGGACGCCGCGCACCCGGCGATCGCCGCGTTCGGCGGGATGTTCCTGCTGATGATCTTCCTTGACTTCATCCTGGGGGAGAAGGAGGTCCAGTGGCTGCACTGGCTGGAGAAGCCGCTGGAGAAGATCGGCAAGCTGGACCAGCTGTCGGTGGTCGTCTCGATGATCGTGCTGATGCTGTCGGCGCGCTTCTTCGCCGAGGGCGGCGCGGAGACGGTGCTGCTGGCCGGCGTCGCCGGACTCACCACCTACCTGCTGGTCGGGGGACTCTCCAACCTGTTCGAGAGCGCCGGCGAGGAGGACGAGGACGAGGCTGAGGAGGGCTCGGCTGCGGAGGGCACGGAGACCGCCGCGGCCCCGGCCGGGAAGTCGGCCGTGCTGGTGGCCGGCAAGGCCGCGTTCTTCCTGTTCCTGTACCTGGAGGTGCTGGACGCCTCGTTCTCCTTCGACGGGGTCGTCGGCGCGTTCGCCATCAGCCAGGACATCTTCGAGATCACCCTGGGTCTGGGCATCGGCGCCATGTACATCCGCTCGCTGACGGTCTATCTCGTCCGCCAGGGCACCCTGGACGACTACGTCTACCTGGAGCACGGCGCGCACTACGCGATCGGCGCGCTGGCGATCATCCTGATGGTCTCCATCAAGTACACCATCCCGGAGGTGGTGACCGGCCTGATCGGCGTGGCCTTCATCGGGTTGGCGCTGGCGTCCTCGCTGCTGCGCAACAAGCGGCTGGCGGCCGCGGGGGACGTGCCGGAGCTCTAGCCGGACAGTTCTTGCTACACCGCTCTTGCTACACCGCTCTTGCTCTACCGTTTTTGCTCGACCGCCGGTCGGCGCTGTTGCCCCTGAGGGCGGCCGCGCCGGCCGGCGGCTCTTTTTGTCCTTCCTCACCCATGGAGACCCATGATGGATTCCCTCAATGCCGGCGAGAACTACACCGTCACGGTGCTGGAACGGCTGCGGGCGACCGGCAGCCACGACGCGTTAGTCGCCGGGGAGCGGCGGATCAGCGGCACCGGGGCCGTCACCACCGTCCTACGGTTCGCCGCGGCCCTGCGGGAGGCCGGGCTGCGGGACGGGGACGGAGTGGCCATCTTCGTCGAGAACACCCTGGAGATACCGCTGCTGATGCTGGCCGTCCACTTCGCCGGCTGCCGACTGGTCTTCGTCCCGCCCGAGCCCGGCAACAGTGAACTCGAGACCTTCATCGAGCGGGCCGAGGTGAAGGCCCTGCTGTTCGATCCGGTCTTCGCGGAACGGACCCGGCGGATCACCGGGCGGGTCGACATACCGCTGGTTTTCAGCCTCGGCCCGTCATCGATCGCCGCCGACTTCCTCACCCGGATCCCGGAGCGCACCGGCCTGACGCCGCAGCAGGCCGCCGACGGCCGCGGCATCGCGACGCTGCTCTACACCGGCGGCACCACCGGGCTTCCCAAACTGGTCACCCACCGCGGCAGTTACTACGCCGCCGTGGTCCGGGTCTCGGCGAAGCTCGCCCAGGAGGTCCCGGCCGACCCCAAGATGCTGGTGGTCACCCTGCTCACCCACAGCAGCGGCCACTTCGCCGCCCTGATGGGCCTGCTGAACGGCCGCACCATCGTGCTGCTGCGGACCTTCGACGCCGGTCTCGCCCTGTCCGTCATGGAGCGCGAGCGCATCACCGCGATGATGGTGGTGACGCCCATGCTGTACCAGCTGCTGGACCACCCGGACTGCCGCGCCGGACGCTTCCCCGCCCTGAGGACGCTCTACTACGGCGGAGCCCCCGCCGCCCCGGCCCGGCTGCGGCAGGCGATCGCACGCTTCGGCCCGGTGCTGCACCAGGTCTACGCGGCGTCCGAGAGCGGCATGGTCACCGAGCTCACCCCGGCCGAGCACGACCTGACCCGGCCCGAGTCGCTGACCAGTTGCGGGCGTCCGGCTCCCGGGGTCGAGGTGCAACTGCGGGACGGCGACGGCAAGCCGCTGCCGGCCGGACGGACCGGCGAGCTGTACGTACGGAGCCGCTCGGTCATGGAGGGCTACTGGAACGACCCGGAGCGCACGGCCGAGGTGCTGGACCGCGACGGCTGGTTCCGCAGCGGCGACGTGGGCCGCCTGGACGCGGACGGCTACCTCTACCTGGTCGACCGGGTGCGGGACATCATCGTGACCGGCGGTACCGCCGACAACGTCTACTCCCGGCTGCTCGACGACTTCCTGATCTCCCTCCCCGCCGTCAAGGACGCGGCCGCCATCGGCCTGCCCGGGGACGACGCCAGGGAGACCGTGCACGTGGTCCTGGTGCCGCAGGACCCGGCCGCCGTCCCGGACTTCCCCGAGCTGACCCGCCGGATCGTCGACGAGCTGGGGGAGCTCTACGCACCGGTCACCTACTCGGTCGCCGACGCCCTGCCCCGCACCGCCATCGGCAAGACCGACAAGAAGACCCTGCGCGCGGACCTGCTGGCGGCCCGCGCGCTCTGACCGTACGTCGGGCCGCCAGTGATCTGACCCTGCGTCAGGGCCGCCGGTGGCCCGAGGGGGCGAAGCGCAGGGTGAGGATCTGCTCCAGGGCGGCGCGGGTGGCGACGGAGACGGCCCCGGTCAGCACCGCGGCGTCGCCCAGGGCGGAGACCTCCACCCGGGGCGGGTAGGGCAGCCGGGCGGCAAGACGCTCGCGGATCCGGTCCAGCAGCAGATCGCCGTTGAGGCCGATGCCGCCGCCCAGCACCACCAGTTCCACGTCCACCACCGCGGCGACCGGCGCCAGATAGCCGGTGATCCGCCGGGCCTCCTCGTCCAGGACCGCAGCCGCGCCCTGGTGGCCCTCCCGGGCCAGCGCGAAGACCCGCTCGGTGGTCAGCGGGCCCTTGGCGGCCTCCTCCGGCAGCAGGGCCACCGCGAAGTGCAGCAGCGCGGCCGCGCAGGGGTCCTGGGAGTCGAACACGTCCGGGTCCACCGCGCAGTCCAGCTCGCCGGCCGCGCCGGCGAAGCCGCGGTGCAGCTCGCCCTGCAGCACCAGGCCCGCGCCGACGCCGGTGCCCACCGAGAGGAAGGTGAAGCTCTCGGCCGCGGTGCCGGTGCCGTGGCGCTGCTCGCCCAGCGCGGCGAGATGGATGTCGTTCTCCACCGTGACCGGCAGCCCCAGCGCCGCCTCGAAGGCGTCCTGGGCGATGAAGCCGTCCAGGGAGGGGATGTTGGTGGCCTCCCAGATCCGGCCGTCGCGGCGGTCGACCACGCCGGGGACGCCGACGGTGGCATGGGCCAGCGCCGAGCGCTCGATCCCGGCCTCGGCGCACAGCTCCTGGGCGAGTTCGCTCCCGGCCAGCACGATCCTGGGGGCGTCCATGCCCTCGACGGTCAGGTCGCGACGGATGCGCACCGTCCCGTCCAGGTCGGCGACCGCGCCGCGGAGCCGGCGGGCGCCGACGTCCAGGGCCAGCACATAGGCGGCTTCGGGGCGCGGGGCGAAGAACAGCGCGCCGTAGGTGGGACCGAGCTCGGCGCGGACCGTCTCAGTGACCAGGCCCATCTCCAGAAGGTCCTGGAGCAGCGCTGAGACAGTCGGCTTGGAGATTCCGGTACGCCGAGCGATCTCCGCACGGGAGACCGGTGGTGCGGCGCGGATCACGTCTAGGACGGTCCGGAGGTTGATCTCCTTGAGCGTGGAGGAGGTCGCGGGCCTGGCAATCATGCACTTACTTTAGTGCTCTTGCCAGGCCCGGCCGTCAGTAGCTAGGCAGAAGTGCTAGCCGAACTGCTGCTCGAGGTCCTTGAGCTTCTTCTCCAGCGAGTCCAGACGGGGCAGCGGCTCCTCCTCGGCGGATCCGCTCAGGTAGCCGGACGGGGCGGCGGGCGCCTCCAGCGCGTCGGTGCGGCGGCGCCGGGACGGCAGGCCGCGCGGCGCGGCGGGTTCCAGCGCGGCGGCGGCCTCACCGTTGCCGGAGGCCTCCAGCGTGGTCAGCTCACGCAGCGGGGCGGAGCGCGAGATGGCCTTCAACTCCGCGCGCTCGCGCCGGTTCTCGCTGCGCTGACGGGCGGCGGCGGCCTCGCGCTCGCGCTTGTCCTCGCGGACCTCCTCGACCGCGTCGTCCAGGGTGCGGACGTTCTCCAGCAGCATCAGCGACCAGGCCTGGTAGGTCTCGACAGGCGCGCGCAGCCAGCGGACCATCCGGATCTGCGGCAGCGGGCGGGGCACCAGGCCCTGCTCGCGCAGCGCGGCCCGGCGGGTCTGCTTCAGCGCGCGGTCGAACAGCACGGCGGCCGAGAGCGACATGCCGGCGAAGAACTGCGGGGCGCCGTTGTGGTCGCCGCCACGCGGGGCGTGCACCCAGTTGAACCAGGCCGAGGCGCCGGCGAAGGCCCAGACCAGCATGCGGGAGCCGAGGGCGGCGTCGCCGTGGCTGGCCTCGCGGACGGCCAGCACCGAGCAGAACATCGCGGCGCCGTCCAGACCGAACGGGACCAGGTACTCCCAGCCGCCGGTGAGGCTGAGGTTCTCCTGGCCGAAACCGACCAGTCCGTGGAACGACAGCGCGGCGGCCACCGAGGCGCAGGCGAACAGCAGGACGTAGGAGGCGCTGCCGTAGAGCCGCTCCTTGCGGCGGCGGCGCTCCTCGCTGCGCTCCCAGGCGTCTGTGGGTTCGGCGGCGTGCCTGGGCTTCTTGGTGCGCAGCAGGCCCATCACCACGGCGATGACCAGGGCGATCGCGCAGCCGACGGCCAGCCACACCAGTTGTATGGATGTAAGAGTCATACCGGGTCAGCCTCGGCTTCGGGATCGGGCGGCACTCAGGAGTAAGGGGTTGCGACGGCGGTGTCTCCCCCGGGGCGGTGTCTCCCCCGGGGATGGCGGAGTTGACGCCGCGGCACGCGTGCGAGGAGACGATATCGCGTCGGGAGAGCACGCATCGTACGCATGAGTCAGTTGTGACCACCAGTCATTGGTGTTGACGGGTCGGCGGAAGACCGCACGGACCGATGCGGCAGAGTGGTGCGGGGCGGCCCCGAACTGGGTAACTCGCTGATGGAGTCCCGGAGTCGGGACGCGGAGGGGTGGGGGCAGTGGCGGGGCTGAGGGACTTTCTGAACAAGACCGACCAGTCGTTCGGGCCGGGAATCGAGCGGTTGACGCTGACCAAGGGTCACCGGCCGTCTCACTGACCGAACTGGGCACGGGCTATGGAACCCTGCAGGTCAACCTGCACTGGACGGCCCGCGAGGAGGACCGCTCGGGTCGGGACCCGGGCAGCGGCTGGCGCGGGCTGCTGCGCCCGGCGCTGTTCCGGCCGATGGAGATGCCGCCGTCGAGCAGTCAGATCATGGCGGTGGACCTGGACCTGGGCTGCATGTACGAACTCGCGGACGGCACCAAGGGGGTGGTCCAGCCGCTGGGCAACTTCTTCGGCGACCTGCAGCGCGCCCCGTACATCAAACTGAGCCGGGACGACCGGGCCGGCGCGCCCTCGGGCGAGATGATGTACATCGACCTGGGCAAGAAGGACGAGTTCAAACGAATCCTGATCTTCGTCTACATCTACGACGAAACCCCCGCTTTCGACCGTGCGCACGCGCTGGTGACGCTGTTCCTGCCGGGCGGCCCGCCGATCGAGGTCAAGCTGGACCAGCGGGCGCCGCAGGCACGGTCCTGCGCGGTGGCGCTGATCGAGAACAAGGGCGGGAACCTGGTGGTGCGCCGCGAGGTCAAGTACGTCTACGGGTTCCAGGCCGAACTGGACCGGCTGTACGGCTTCGGCCTGCAGTGGCAGCGGGGGTACAAACCGGTCAGCGGGTAGGTCGGTCAGCGGCTGACTCGACTAGCGGCCGGCCGACTGGAACTGGGGGCCCTGCAGCGGCAGGGTGAAGCCGGGCGGCTCCGGCAGCAGGGCCGGCTGGTGGGGCGGCGGATAGCCGTAGCCGGACGGCTGGACCGGGGCCTGCGGTCCGGGGCTCTGCGGTCCGGAGCTCTGCGGCACGGCCGGCTGCGGGGTCGGCGGGGTGGGCGGCTGGGAGGGCAGCGGGGGGATGGCGGCGGCGGTCTCCGGCTCGGGCTCGGGAGCCGGCTGGACGGCGGTCTCGGGTTCTGCCGCGGTACTGCTCTCGGCTTCCGCCCCGGCCGGGGCCTCCGGCTCCTCCTCGACGGTGATCCCGAAGTCCGTGGCCAGGCCGACCAGGCCGGACGAGTAGCCCTGCCCGATCGCGCGGAACTTCCAGCCGCCGCCCCTGCGGTACAGCTCCCCGCAGAGCAGCGCGGTGACCCCGGCGGTGTCGGTGATGTCGAAGCGGGCCAGCGCCTCCGCGCTGGGGCCGCCGGCGATGTCGTAGAGCAGTATGTGCAGGCCGGGGATCTCGTCGAAGCTCCCGTGCTCGACCGAGGCACCGACGACGACCCGGTCGATCTCCTCGGAGAGCTTGCCGAGGTCGATGTCGACGGTGTCGGTGACCTCCTCGCCGAGCCGGGCCTTGCGCAGGTGCCGGACCATCCCGCTGGGGTGCCGGGGCTGGTTGTAGAAGACGAAGTCCGCGTCGGAGCGGACCCGCCCGTCCGGTGCGAGCAGCAGCGCCGACGCGTCCACGTCCGGCGCCCCGGCGACCACGCGCCAGCGCAGCACCGCCCGCACCGCGCCGACGTTCGAGAGCGGAGTGTTGGAGCCCTTGGGCATGACCTTGGTCATCGCGAGTTGATGCACTCCCTCTTTGGACGTCCCCGCCGGTGTGACGGCACAAGGGTAGACCTACCGGATCCGCTCAGGAGTGGAGCAGGGCGCGTTCGACCAGGGTCCAGCTGGTGGTGGTCAGCAGGTAGAGCCCGGCCGAGAGCGGCACGAAAGCGGCGAACAGCACGGTGCCGAAGGAGAGATAGGGCAGCACGGAGGCTCCCGGGGCGGTCGGGTCGACGGTCCGGCGGGCCCGGCGGAAGGCGATCAGGCCGACCACCGCGAGCAGGGCGTAGAGCACCAGGAAGACCGGGAGCTGACCGGTCGCCGCGGCGGTGAGGTGGGTGCCGAGCGGGATCCCGGCCAGGGTGCCGGTGAGCAGGGTGTTGGCGTGGCCGCCGAGCACCGGCAGGCTGAACAGCCGGTACAGCACCGCGATGAACGGCCACATCAGCAGGCTGGGCAGCAGGCCGGAGAGCGGGGAGGCGCCCTCGGCGCGGTAGAGCGCCAGCTGGGCCTCCCTGAGCCGGGCCGGGTCGTTCCTGTGGCGGGTGGTGAGCTCCTTGAGCTGCGGGGCGATCCTGGCGCGCAGCTTCTCGCCGCGGACCTGGCGCCGGGCCAGCGGGTGCAGGGCGAGCCGGACCAGCGCGGTGGTCAGCACGATCACGGCGGCGGTCGCGGTGGCGCCGAGCAGCGGGTGGATGTCACCGGCCAGGGCGACGACGGCGTGCTGGACGTGGACGGTGGGGACATCGAGGAATGCGAAGACGGACATGGTGGCTGAGCCCTCCGGTTGTCAGGGATGACAGTGCGCGGGAGGACAGCCGTGTTCATTCGGCGGGGCCGGGCGGGGCGGGTGGGGTGCGGTGGGTTGTGCGGGTGGGGACGTGCGTGTGCGACCCGGGCCTAGAACGCGGCTGCCGGGCTCCGGCCCGGTGCTCGCGGACGGCAGCGGCCGCGTCCGTCGGGGTCGCGCTGGGGGAGGAAGGCGGTGCGCCAGGCCCTGCGCCTGACCGCGGTGCTGCGCACGGCGTGCGGCGACTGGCCGCCGGGAGCGGCGCCGATCGCGCCGGTGGCGGTCAGCGCGGCCAGCAGCAGCAGGCCCGCGCCGGCGGCGAGCACGGCCAGCCCGGCCCCGGCTGCCTGGTCGGTGAGCAGCAGCCCGGACAGGCCCAGCAGGCCCCAGAGGAGGGCGGTGACACGCTGCAACGGGTCCTCCTTCGGTGCGGGCTTGCCATCGGGTGGTCTGTGGCGACACTATGCAGCACCTCGACCCATCCGCAAGCAATGTCGGGGTAGTGCAGGTATGTGGACGGCGTCGCGGTGCGGAAACCCGGTGGCGCGTTCATGCTGGTGGGCGTGGCGATGTGCAGGACATGTGTGTTAAGCGGCAGCCACGCTTGGGAGAACAACGCGTTTCCTGGCTGATTTATCACTGCTTCTTACGTACGATAATCCGTCAACGGCCCCGGTGGACCCCGGACGTAGCACGCACTCGCAGACTCACCAGGGAAGGGGCCCATGCGCCATTTCAGCCAGCTCGACGGGGAGACGCGAACACGTCTCTTCCTGCGTGAGCCCGCGAGTTTCAACCGGGACAGTGAAGCCGCCGTGCTGTCGACGGCGCTGGGGGCCACCCTCTACTCGCCCGCCACCCGGCCGCGCCTGCTGGAGGACATCCGCAAGCAGGCCGCCAACGGCGTCATCTCCATGGTGCTCTGCCTGGAGGACGCCATCGACGACTCCGAGGTCGCGGACGCCGAGGCCAACCTGGTGCGGCAGCTGCCGCTGCTGGCCGCCGAGCAGGCCGAGGCCGGGGCGCAGACCCCGCTGCTGTTCGTCCGGGTCCGGCACCCCGAGCAGATCACCGACCTCGCCGCCCGGCTGGGGCCGGCCCTGTCGGTGCTGTCCGGCTTCGTCATGCCCAAGTTCACCGAGGAGACCGGGCTGCCCTTCCTGGAGGCGCTGGAGCAGGTGCGCAGCAGCACCGGGCTGCGGCTGTTCGGGATGCCGGTGCTGGAATCCCCCGAGCTGGCACACCTGGAGACCCGGCACGACACCCTGGCCGGCATAGCCCGGGTACTGGAGAAGCACCGCGAGGCGATCCTGGCGGTACGGCTCGGCGTCACCGACCTCTGCTCCGCCTACGGCCTGCGGCGTCCGCCGGACCTCAGCGCGTACGACGTCCAGCTGGTCGCCTCGGTGATCGGCGACGTGGTGAACGTGCTCGGCCGCGCCAATGGCACCGGCTACACCATCACCGGACCGGTCTGGGAGTACTTCCCGGTGCAGGAGCGCAAGTTCAAGCCGCAGCTGCGCAGCAGCCCGTTCGCCGGGACCGAGCCGCCGACCGAATCGGTCCGGCGCAAGCTGATCGCCCACGACCTGGACGGGCTGATCCGCGAGATCGAACTGGACCGAGCCAACGGCCTGCTCGGCAAGACCTGCATCCACCCCACCCACGTCCCCGCGGTGCACGCGCTGTCCGTGGCCACCCACGAGGAGTGGTCGGACGCGGCGGACATCCTGCACCAGGACCGCGCGGGCGGCGGGGTGCTCCGGTCGGCGTACACCAACAAGATGAACGAAGTGAAGCCGCACCGGGCCTGGGCGCAGCGGGTGATGCTGCGGGCCTCGGTCTTCGGCGTCTCGCGGGAGGGCGTGACCTTCGCCGAGCTGCTGGCCGCCTGCCTGTGCCCGTGACCTGGGCTTGTTCGGGATGAGGTCTGGAGGACACCTTACTGTCACTCCTCCATGATGGAGTGGGGGCGTGGACTGACGCGCGGGCCTGCCCGGATGCACGATCGACGAAAGCAGCACGATGAGAACTGAGCAGTACGGGCAGACGGACAGCATGCAGACGGACGGCATGTGGACAGGGGAGTGGGTCGAGCGCAGGCTCGGCGTCCGGCTGCCGGACCGCTCGGTGCGGGATCTGCTCGGGCTGGCGCTGCGGCGCAATCCGCGGCGCGCGCAGCTCCTGGTGTCCCAGGTGCTGGGCAAGCACGTCCCGCAGCTGCCCGCGGTGGTCTACGGGACCGGCTACGACCTGGGCCGCGCGGTGCGCGAGCTGCTCGGGCCGGACCAGGCGGCCTCCGCGGTGGTCCTCGGCTACGCGGAGACCGCGACCGGCCTGGGCCACTGCGTCGCCGACGGGCTGGGGGGCTCTGTGGGGCTGGGTGGCTCTGACGGGCTGGGTGACGCGGACGGGCTGGGTGACGCGGACGGCGGCGCGGCGCCTTACCTGCACTCGACCAGGCGGCCGGTCACCGGGGTCGAGCCGGTCGGCGGCTTCGAGGAGGAGCACTCGCACGCCACCTCGCACCTGCTGCTGCCCGCGGACCCCGACTTCCTGGGCGGCGGCGGACCGCTGGTGCTGGTGGACGACGAACTCTCCACCGGCACCACCGTGCTCAACACCATCGCCGCCCTGCACGAGCGCTTCCCGCGGACCCGCTATGTGGTCGCCGCGCTGGTCGACCTGCGCAGCGACGCGGACCGGGAGCGCTTCGCCAAGACCGCCGCCGACCTGGGCGTCCGGATCGAGGTGGCGGCCGTCGCCACCGGCAGGGTGGAGCTGCCGGAGGACGTGCTGGCCCGCGGCGCGGCGCTGGTCGCTGCCGAGGAGACCCGGCAGGGCTGCGGACTCCCGCCGACCGGCCCGCAGGCCCCGCTCACCCGGGTCGACCTCGGCTGGCCGACCGGCCTCCCCGACGGCGGCCGGCACGGCTTCACCGCCGCCGACCGGCTCCGCCTGGACGCCGCGCTGCCGGCGATGGCCGAGCGGGTGGCGGCGGCAGTCGCCTGGGCCGGCGCGGGCGCTTCGCTGGGTGCGCCCGCTTCGGCCGCCGCGGTTTCCGTCGCCGACCCCGCTGCTGCCGCCTCGGTTTCCGCCGCCGGCGCAGCCACGCCCGCAGCGCCTCGGCGGGTGCTGGTGCTCGGCTACGAGGAGCTGATGTATGCGCCGCTGCGGCTGGCCGGGGCGCTGCAGGAACGATTCGGCGCGGACAGCGAGGTGCGCTTCTCCACCACCACCCGCTCGCCCGCGCTGACCGTCGACGACCCCGGCTACGCCCTCCGTACCCGGCTGTCCTTCCCCGCGCACGACGCCCCCGCCGACGGCGACGGGCTGCGCTACGCCTACAACGTCGCGCCCGGCCGCGACCTGTCCCGCCGCTTCGACACGATCGTGCTGGTCATCGATGACGCCGCCGACCGAGCCCCGCTGCACGCCCCCGGACGCGGTCTGCTCGACCGACTGCGCCATGTCACCGACGAGGTACTGCTCGTGACCGTCCCGGCCCACCGTCCGCGTCCCGTCGCTGTCGCGGCAGGCGCCGCCCCTGTGGCAGAGCCCGCTGCCCTGCCGCCGGCGCTGCACGGGCCGGCCTTCGGCTCCTACCGGGCGGACGAGGTGTCCTGGCTGCTCAAGGACCTCTCCGGGATCACTCTGGAGGCCCCCACCGAGGAGCGCGAGGAGGCGATCCAGCAGGGCGGCGCGCACTACGCCGAGTCACTGCCGGTCGAGTACCAGCCCAGCGCCGAGTACCAGCAGCTGTTCCAGCAGGCGCTGAGCCAGTACGCGGGCCGGATCGCCGAGGCGGTCGCCGTGGTCACCGAGACCGTCCTCGCCGAGCGCGGCCACGGCGTCGTCCTCGCCTCGCTGGCCCGGGCCGGAACCCCGGTCGGCATCCTGATGCGGCGCTGGGCCCAGCACGCGCACGGCCTCGAACTGCCCCACTACGCCGTCTCCATCGTCCGCGGCCGGGGCATCGACACCGTGGCCCTGCGCTACCTGGCGGACCGTCACCATGCCGGCGACGTGGTGTTCGTCGACGGCTGGACCGGAAAGGGCGCGATCACCCGGGAGTTGGCCGAGGCGCTGGCCGGCACCGGCTTCAACCCGGAGATGGCGGTACTGGCCGACCCGGCCCACTGCGTCCGCACCTTCGGCACCCGTGAGGACTTTCTCATCCCCTCCGCCTGCCTCAACTCCACCGTCTCCGGACTGGTGTCGCGTACGGTGCTTCGGGAGGGGCTGATCGGCCCCGACGAGTTCCACGGCGCCAAGTACTACCGCGAGCTCGCCGACGGCGATGTCTCCAACCAGTTCCTCGACGCCGTGACCGAGTGCTTTCCCGACGTCCGCGCCAGTGCCGCCGCAGACACGTCCGACCGCGAACCTGACTGGTCCGGCTGGGCCGCCATGGAGCGCATCAGCGAGGAGTACGGCATCAACAGTGTGAACCTGGTCAAACCAGGAGTGGGCGAGACCACCCGGGTGCTGCTGCGGCGGGTGCCCTGGCGGGTGCTGGTCCGCAAGGGCGCCGAGGCGGAGCTGGGACACGTCCGGCTGCTCGCCGAGCAGCGCGGCGTACCGGTCGAGGTGGTCGACGACCTGCCCTACAGCTGTGTCGGACTGATCCACCCCCAGTACACACGAGGCGCGACCGGCGACGAGGGGACGGCCGTATGAGCACGTTCAGCACATCCAAACCCACCCGGTTCCTGGTCGGCAGCGACCTGGACCGCACGCTGATCTACTCGCCCAGGGCGCTGGCCCTGGACATGGCCGACGAGCTGGCGCCGCGGCTGCTCACCGTCGAGGTGCACCACGGCAAGCCGCTGTCGTTCATGACCGAGCGCTGCGCCGAGCTGCTGGTCGAGCTGATCGCGGCGGCCGAGTTCGTCCCGGTCACCACCCGGACCAGGGCCCAGTACCAGCGGGTGCACCTGCCAGGACCGGTGCCGGGCTGGGCGCCGCACTACGCGATCTGCGCCAACGGCGGCCAGCTGCTGGTCGACGGGGTGACCGACGAGGACTGGAACGCCCAGATCAAGGCCACGCTCGCGCAGAACTGCGCACCGCTGGACGAGATCGTGCACCACCTGGCGCTGGACGCCGACCCGGAGTGGACCCTCAAGCGCCGCGTCGCCGAGGACCTGTTCGCCTACCTGGTGGTCGAGCGGGAACTGCTGCCGCCGGGCTGGGTCGCCGAGCTCACCGGCTGGGCCGACGAGCGCGGCTACACGGTGTCGCTGCAGGGACGGAAGATCTACCTGGTGCCGCAGCCGCTCACCAAGTCCGCCGCGCTGGCCGAGGTCGAGCGGCGGACCGGGGCGTCCACCGTGCTCACCGCCGGCGACTCGCTGCTGGACGCGGAACTGCTGCTCGCCGCGGACGCCGGCTACCGGCCGGGACACGGCGAGCTGGCCGACAGCGGCTGGGTCGGCCCCGGGGTCACCGCGCTGGAGCAGGTCGGCGTCGCGGCGGGCGAGGAGATCGTCCGCCTGCTGCTGGCCCGGGTCCGGGTCAGGACCGCCGTCGGCTAGCTACTGCTGTCGGCCGGCTACTACTGCTACTGGCTGTCGGTCGGCTACTTCTGCTACTGGCTGTCGGCCGGGTCCGGTCGGACCGCGCCGGTGTGCCGACCTGGCTCAGCTGCAGCAGCCTCCACCGCAGCAACCGCCGCCGCCTCCGCCCTCCGCGGGGCGGCACTGCTGCTCCCGCCCGAGGCGGTGCCGGTGACGGCGACCATGGACATCAGCTTGGCGACGTCGTCGTGCCCGGCCGGGCACATCGCCGGGGCGTCGGACTGGGACATCGGGCGGCGCAGTTCGAACGTGGCGCCACAGGAACGGCAGCGGTAGTCATAGCGAGGCATGCCCGTACTCTACGGCGTGCGGGGCGCCCCGGTCTGCGGGGCGTCCGCCTGTGTGAAGCCGCAGCCTCAGCGGGCTCCCGCGCCCCGCTCCTCGCGGATCGACTGCACCACCTGCGCGGCCGTCTCCCGTACCGCGGCCAGCTCGGTCAGGAAGTGCCAGTAGTCCGGGTGACGACCCGTCAGCGCCGTTGCCGCGGCGTCCAACCGGACCACCGCGGCGTCCAGCGGCCCCGCGTGCCGGGGGTCCGGGGCGCTGCGCCCCGCCATCGCCAGCCGCTGCGCGTCCCGCAGTGCGAAGCGGGCCTTGTCGATCTCGGCCTCCGGGGCCCGCTGCGCCTCGTTGAGCGAGTGCAGCCGCTCGTTCACGATCGCCACCGAGACGTCAGCGGTGCTCAGCAGCTCGCGAACGGTGGAGAGGATGCTGATGGCGTCCGCCCAGCGCTGCTCGTCCCGTGCCTTTGACGCCTCGGCGAGGCGGTTCTGCGCGTTCCTGACCGCCGTCTCGGTCTGCTCAGGCACATGCTGCAGGTCCTGCCAGCAGGCGGAGCTGAACCGGCGGCGCAACTCGCTCAGCACCGGGGCGATGTTCCCCGACCTGGTCTCCAGCGCCTGGGTGCGCGTGCGGAGCGAGCCCAGCCGGTTGTCGATGTCCTTGGCCTGCTCCGGCAGCTTCTCGGCCTCGGCGCGGATCGCCTCGGCGGTGCGCTGCGCGTCGGCGGCGGTCCGCAGGATCGTCTGCACCCCGTGCTGTCCGGCGCCCTCGCCCAGCAGCTTCAGCTGCGGGCCGAGCGAGGCCAGCCGGCGGGCCAGGTCGTCCGTGCCGAGGCGGGCGGCGCGGGCCGCGTCCAGGGCGTTGCTCGCGGCGAGCCAGGACTGCTTGGCGCGCTCCACCGCCGGGGTCACCTGCGCGAGCTGGGTCTCGGCGGCGATGACCAGCGGTTCGAGGAAGCCGTTGAAGCGCTCCAGCTCCGCCTTGACCGAGAGCAACTGCTGCTTGGACTGCTCCAACTGCTGCCGGGCCCGGGCGGCGGCGCCGGCGTCGAGGTCGTCCGCGTCCAGGTCGTGGGCGTCGAGGGCGGAGATATAGGCGGCGCTGACCTCGTCGATGCGGTTGCCCAGCGCGGTGAAGTCGGCGATGGCGCGGCGGGCGCCGGGGGAGTTGTCCGAGGCGGCCACGACCTCCACCGAGATCCGTACGTCCCGCTGCACCGTGTCCAGCTCGTAGAACGCCTGCGCGGCGGCGTCCTTCGCGGCCTGTGCGTCCGCGCGCACACCCTCGCCGCGCCGCCACCGCGCTGATCCGCCAGCCACGTCGTCTCCCGCTCGCAAGCATCGCCCACCAGGCCACTCCGGCCCGCGCGCCCCATCCTCGCACCCACCCCCGCCGCGCCGCACCAGGCCCGGCACCGAACCCTTCCGGGAGCAGGTATTGTTGCCCTGGCCCGGGCGCATAGCTCAGTGGTAGAGCGCCGCCCTTACAAGGCGGATGTCGGCGGTTCGAAACCGTCTGCGCCCACACAGTTCCACAAACCCGCAGGCCAGAGGTGTGGCCGAGTCGCAAGGCGAGACTCGGCCATTGTGTGGGATGTAGCCACTTGCGCGGTGTCACGGCTAGCGCGAATCGGGGCAATCTGCGCAAGGCGGATATTTTCTAGGGCAAATCGGACAGCCCTTCATGATGACATCCGCCCCAAAATGGCGGCGCTCGCGAGCCTGCCCTCACCGGTTGCGGCGAATGCCCTGGTCAGGCGCATGTGCCTGTCGTGGGCTGCTTGGGATGAGCATGGCTCCAAAAAGGCGGATGTCGCTCGCGCTCGCCGGATCAACCCCTTGTTCCTTCGGGTCAGTTGGAGACTCCTGGTGAAGCTCGGACGCGCGGCACACAATTAGCACACATGGGGATTGATCTTGTTGGGTGGCAGCCTGCCCTTGCCCGCTCGGTGGGGGCGGCCCCAGGGGTTGATTCGGACGCCGACCGATGTGGACCTCCGCACTCGTAATGCGTAGGTCTCGGGTTCGAATCCCGAAGGCGGCCCCATTCAAGGCCCAGGTCAGACACCGTCTGACCTGGGCCTTTGTCGTACCGGACGGGCTGACGGGAATTTGCATGACTGTCCGTCAGGGGCTCCAGTACACATTCAGTACACATCAGGCCGCGAGAGGGACCTCGGTCGCCTCCAGAGCGGCCAACTCCGCCGCTAGCTCCTGAGCCTTGCGCACGGCCTTCTCCGCCTTCTTCCGGGCCTTGGCAAGTGCCTTCGTCCGTTCGAGGTCGAGGCGGTCGGACACTTCGTCCAACCGGTCGGGCCACAGATGACCATACGTGTCGAGCGTCAGCGTGGCCGACTTATGCCCCAGCATCGTCTGCACGACCTTGACGTCAGCGCCGCTGGCGATGGCCAGGGATGCTGCCGTGTGCCGCAGCACGTGAGGTGTCACGCCAAGCTCAGTCAGGCCGGCGGTTGCCAGGCCCGGAGCGAAGATGCGCCTGACGAAGTTCCGGTTGAGGAGCACCCCACCCTTCTCGGCCGTGAACAGGAACTCCTCCGGGCCGCGATCCTCCATCAGGGCAGCGAGGTCCTTGGCCAGGAAGGGCGGGATCGGGACCGTGCGTCGTTCGTGGGTTTTCGGCGTCCCCATGACCAACGTCGACTTGTCCGTCGACCAGGCTTCGGCAATCCGGACGCGCCGGGCCTTGAGGTCAACCCTGCCGACCCGGATAGCGCTTGCTTCTCCCCAGCGCACCCCCGTGTAGGCGAGGAATAGGACGAAGGTGCGGTAGGGCCCGCAGGCGTCGGCAAGGTCCTCGACCTGCATGTGGTTGAGGTAAATGTGCTCGGGTGCAACAAGTCGAGGAAGGGGGATGCCCACGGCCGGGTTGGTGGCGATCTTCTTGCTTCGCATCGCGAAGCCCAGCACCGCGCGAAGCACGATGTGGATCTTCCGCAGGCTCGCGGGAGACATCGGGCGCCCGCTCTTGACCGTATCTGCGAGAAGGTCGCCCATCCAGGTGACGATGTCCTCGAACCGGATGCGGGCCACGGCCGTGGTCCCCCACCTCGGCAGGATGTAGAGGTCGAGCAGTTCGCGGTAGCGATTGCGGGTGCTGACCTTGAGGTCGACCTTGGACGCGAACCAGGATTCGGCCACCTCGGCGAGCTTGGTCCGTCCTGCGCCAGGGTCGCTGTAGCTGCCGTCTCCCAGCTTGATCTGGAGCTCGGCGCGCTTGTGTTCTGCGTCGATCTTCTTCAGGTAGGTCAGCGACCTGGGCTTGCCGTCGGGGTCGTACCACCGCACCCGGAATCGACCCGGCGGTGTCCGACTGCTCGACTTGGCGCGCTGCACCGCCTGCTTGTAGTCGGCCTGGTTGATTCGGTCTTCTATCCAGACTCGGGACATGTTGCACCAACTCACTTATTAAATGGGCATGACAAAGAGAGGCTTAAGAGCTTCCGTTGCCGATGAGGGGGCAGAGGGAGTTCCTGGGTCAGCGCAGGAACGCGGAGTCGCCAAAATGGCGCGGCGGCGGGTTCAACGGCCGCGCCTCGGGTCGGGCACTGCCTCCAGGCGGTGCCCGGGCGCTAGCTTTCGCCGGCCTGCTTAAGCAGGGCCATCACTTCTTCGAGGCTCGCCCCGTTGCTGATCGCCTGCTCCGCTTCGGCTACAAGAGACTGCATTCGTGCCGCAGCGCTGGCAGCAAGCTGAGCGGTCTGTTCGTTGAAGCCCTGGACGATCTCTTTGGCCCTGTCCTGTAGTACTGACCGCGCGAACTCTGCGGTTGTCCGCTGGGAGTCCGTGGCCGGTAGTCGCTCCATGGCAGAGGCGTAGTAGAGACGCGCGTCGTTCTCGGGTAGCGCCTTCTCCCCGCGCATCCACAGAAGGAGATCAGGGTTGTCGGAGATAGCCACGCCGGGTAGCAGCCTGATCGCGACTTCGCCTGTAGCACTCTCGGGCAGTGCCAGCAGGTGAAGTGGGGCCACGTCGAGAACCAGGGCCAGGCCCAGGAGCTCGTCAACGCTGACGTCGCGTTTGCGTTCGCCAGCGTTGTTGTGGCGGCCCGACTCGATGTTGTTCAGCACAGAGTGCGTCAGTCGTGTGAGACCCCGTGCGGCGCACTGTTCGGCCAACTGCTTCGCCGTCCAGCCGCGCCGCGCGCGGGCTTCCTTGATTCGCCGTGCAACGGCATCGCTGACCGACAGTTCCATTGGATCTGCTCCGCTGGTCACGCGAACCTCCTTGTCTGTCTTATCGACCACAGTACGCAAGCAAGGTCGTCTGTGCAATCGACAGAGGTTCGAAACTTTGAGCAATCTCCTCTGTCGATATGACTAGTGCGGTCACAGTGAGCTTCGTCGTGAAGTGAATGGCCTGCCGGCGGTCTAGCTGACCAGGCCAAATGCACAGGATGCTTCCTCCATGGCACGAGTTCACCGCGCTGCCTGGGGGATCCAAGCCAGGATCGAGAAGGTTAGACGCGCGGCCCGTCTGTCATATCGACAAGTTCAAATGTCGTCTTGACAGAAGATTGCCAGGCAGGCGAAGCTCTCATCAGACGCCGAAACGACAGAAGGCTCTGTCGAATCGACAGGCAATGAGAGATGAGTGCACATGACTAGCGCAGAGCGCCTGTGGAGCCTCCGAGAGACCGCCGAGTTCCTTGGAGTGCCGGTTAAGACCATGTATCAGATGAATTGGAAGGGCACTGCGCCGCGCAGCTTCCGAGTCGGTAGGTATCGGCAGTACGCCCCGGCCGACGTTAGGGCTTGGCTTGAACTGCGAGCCTCGCAGCCGCGGAGTGGCAAATGAGGCGGGGTAGCGCCTCTATGGCGCAGTCAAACCGCTCGTGGTGGTCGATCAGTGAAGCGGCGAAGTACCTGGGCATCGCTCCGGGCGAGCTGTGCCAGGTCGGGATAGATGGATGGGGCCCCCAGTACGTCCGGGCCAACGGAGAGCGCCGGTACCGACCCGCAGACGTAAGGGCCTGGCGTGGCAGTGGAGTTCGGAGTGCTGCCCATGCTCACAAGCAGCGCCTCAAGGAGGCCGGCCGATGAGCGCAGCGCGTCGAACGACTTCGTGCCGGGATCTGCACTTGCCGATTCGCGGTCCACCCCGAGGTTGCAGTCGAGCAAAGCCGACTGCTCCAGTCTTCCGTCCCCGCATTCGTGATGTCGTACCGCAGGAGTGAAGAATGAACAGCAATCCCCATGACCGATACGCGGAGCAGCCTCCTCAGCATTGGGTTGGCCACCTATGGGTCTCTACCTGGAAGGACAAGGGCGGCATGTACGTTCGGGGTCAGATCCTTGACGTCGCTCCGGGCCGACTGCTCGTCCGGTGGCTTGGCTACCGCCGTCGGGCTGATGAGTGGGTCAGCACGGACAGCGGCACCTTCAGCCGGTCCGTAGTAAAGGACTTCCTGGACGGTCCGCCACTGACTGGCCGTTAGGCGAGAGGTCCCCATCCCGACCGGGATGGGGACCTCTTGGCGTTGGCGGGCCGATGTGAATGCCTGGACGGCCTCGGTGGTCAGAACATTGGGAGGCGCCGGAGTGAGGGCCGACCTCGGCCATCGCTGCGGCGAGAGGGTTCACCTGGTCGCCTGGGATCGAGCCGGCAAAGCAGACCTCAACGTGGTCGCCCCCGATGCAGGAGTCGCAATTGCGCCCTGTTCGGTTCTGGGCCTAAGGCGGTCTAATGCTGCCATGGACGCGAGCGTCGCAGTGGTTCTGGGGGCAGCTGTTGGTGCAATCGGAGGCTTGGGTGGGGGTGTCCTTTCTACGCTCGGGCAGGCACGCCAGATGCGCCACCAACATGACCGAGACCGGGAGCGGTGGCGGGACGAGATTCGACGCGACGCGTACGTCTCCCTGCTCGCCAGCACTAAGCAGCTGTCCAACGCCCTCTGGAAGGTGGCCGATCAGCTCGACGCGGTCGGCAGCACGGCAGTCGAGTGGCAGGCCCGTTACGAGGAAGCGCACAACGCCTGGACACAGTTCAGCGCCGCCGCCTCTGCGGTCGGCGTCGCCGGCCCCCGGCAGGTAGCCGATGCAGCCGCTGCGCTCCGACAAGCGATGTATGACTGGGAGATGATCTCAACGGACTGGACACACGAGGCGATTCGTGGGGGCTCCGGCCGCCTGACCTCCTTCGAGTCACGGTTCCGAGTCGCAGCGGAAGCGAAGCATCCGCCTGACCGTGCCCTTCAAGTAGCTGCCCGCAAGGCGCTGGGAACCGACTGAGGTTCACCGAGAGCCAACATGGGGAGTCTGAGGGAGGGCCCGCTGTTCTGCTCGAAGGCGGAGAGTGCGCTCAGCCCCTACGCGCTTCGCACAATGCGTCGAAACGCCACTGCCTGGGCGTTCCAGTAGCCGTTGTCGAACTTGGTGATTTCGATGTTCTCCCCCGTCCTGGGGGCGTCCAGGACAAGATCGTCTCCCAGGAACATTCCCACATGACCTGGGTTGCTCACGGTTCCGTCGCTTCCAGCGGTGAAGATCAGATCGCCTGGCTTCAGGTCAGCGCTGTTGTAGACGGGGGTGCCGTCGTTGACTTGGGTGTAGGTAGTCCTGGTGATCGTGACCCCAGCAGCCTGGTAGGCCATCATCATCAGCCCGGAGCAGTCGTAGCTCGGGTCCCCGGTTCCGCCCCATTGGTATGGCATACCCAGCTTGGAGACGCCGAACTTGATAGCTGTCACGATCGCAACGGGTGTTCCGGCGGGTAGCGTGAAGCCGGCCGGGAGGCTTACCGGGCTCGTGATCGCGCCGCCATTGCCGTCGCCGTTACCCCCGGAGCAGTTCGTGGCACCGCCGCTGACCGTCGCAACAAGTTGGCGAGCCAGGCTCTCCCACTGCGCATACGCGTCCGGGAAGCCGCTCTGCTGGACCGCTTGGGCTGCCTGCGTCACCGGGAGGTTCTGCCAGTTGGGAACCTTGACGAGCTGGGCGTAGAACGCCTTGCTCGCGTAGACAGGGTCCATGAGCTGGGAGACTGATCCCCATCCCTGGCTGGGGCGTTGCTGGAAGAGTCCTACGCTGTCGAGGTCCCCGTTCGGCAGATTGACGAGGCTGGATTCCTGCATCGCGGTGGCTATCGCGATCACGGCGGCCTGCTGCGGGAGCTGTAGGTCTGCGGAGACCTGGTAGATGATCTGCGCGTTGTTGATCTGCTCGCTCGTGAGGTTCTGCCCGCTGGAGACGGGTGAGCCGACAGCTACAGGAGTCGAGCAGTTCGTGGTTCCCACTGCCGCTGGCGTGATGGCGGATGCTCCCCCTGCGGCGAGAGCAACGATCATCACCAGTGCGAACGGCGTCGAAAGCCCAGCGGTGACGCCGAGCACTGCCTTGTTCATGAGCCCCCTTCATGGTCGGGCCCCGACATGCGTTCCCGCGGACTCTGGGGCGCGTGATGGTCTGCCTGATTCGCCACAGCTAAGGCGTGGGTCGCTAAAGATAGGCTGATGGCGAATGATTATGTCAACCATGGCTTCTTGGTGTGCGGCCAGATATTAGCCAGAGTGAAGAGCTTGATGCGGCATTGAGAACGTAATGTCCGAATTGGGATGCGAGAGGCTGGCCTGAGCATCCTGGGTGGACCCAGTGGCTCCATGGGCTGGTGGCGGAAAGTAACGATTGGCAAACGAGAAGAGCCCCCACCTGGGGGCTCTTCTCGTTTGCCAATAAATAGAGTGAATCGGGCATAGGGGTCGATTTTGTCCGCTAGGTGGGCCCTGCTAGGCGGCGTGGGCCAGCTCCCGCGGAAGGCCCTCGATCGCCCGCAGGGATCGGCTGAGGGTCACGAGCGCGGCTGTACTCTCGTGCGACAGGCCGTCAGTCAGGCAGGCCAGCTCACATATGTCTGGCTTCTGAAGGGCTTGCGCGAGAGCGAGCTCCCGCCGCGAAGGCTCCTCGGGGCGCGCTTCGTTGAAGAAATCGAGCTTCACGTTGAACAGGCGGGCTATCGCCGTAACGCGGCTCAGCGTGGGGTCTGCGCGCTTCCCCTTCCTCAGCTGCCAGAGGTAGGTGGCCGAGATGACAGACCGGCCGGCGGCTGCGTTGATCTTCTTCGCCGCTTCGGGCGTGCTGTACGGGCGCCGGTCCTTGGGGTGTACGGACCTGAATAGCCGGTTCAGTCGCTGGGCGAAGAACCCAAGCTCCGGGTCGTCCTCGTGGAAGTCTTCCTGTTCCTCAGTGCTCATGGTCGGCGCTGTTCCTCCCCTTGCTCGCCATCGGCACATCGTTGCGCACAGTGATGCTGGGCCGCCATAGCGAACGCTCTGTATACGTGTGACCTCAGTCACATAAATTCTGGTTGACGGGCAGTCTTTATGTCTGTTTATTGTTTGCATACAGCTCGTTAGCCAGAGTGAACATCGCCCTAGGGCGCACTACGGAGCAACTGGGCTTTCCTATCTGCACGATCGTTGCCACGGGGGTGACCGATCCGAGCCGGAAGTATCAGGTTCGTATCGGTTCTACCGCTCCGTTGCATTTGGAGCCCACATGTCTCTTTCTCTGCACGTCGTGCACGCCGCGCACACCCTGTTGGCCGATGCGGTCAGCAACCCCGCCCCGGCAGACCCGACGAACGGTTCCAAGGGGACCAACCTCCTGCTGAGCTACGCCAAGTGGGGTTCGCTCATCGCCTGCGCCGTGGCCGCAGTGATCTCCGGCGGTCTGATGGGCATCGGGCACCTCAGCAACCGGCCCGACGCGGCTGACAAGGGCAAGCGGGCGCTGATCTGGGCGCTCGGCGGAGTCATCGTCACGGCCTGCGCCATTCCGATGATCAACACGGTTTTCGGCGCTTCGGCGTAGTCGGCAAGGACTGACATCATCGTGGCTAACCCATTCCTCGCGCCCAAGCGGCGACGGATCTTTCCGCTCGTGCTCGCAGCCGTTGTCGCGCTTCTGGCCGCTGTGGCAGTGGGCGTCGCGATCGAGTCGCAGCTTGGCCCACGCGCGCCCAGCACCTATGCCCCGCCGGCAGCGATCCCGCTGCCGGGGGCGCCGACCCCCGTACCGTCCAGCTCATCCCCGAAGCCAGCTCCATCCTCGGTTCTGAACGGCTCGCTGGAGCTGGTCGAGGGCCGGCAACTCGTAAATGGTGTGCGGATCGGCTATCCGCATTCGACAGTCGGCGCAGTCTCGGCATCCGTCGAGTACATGCGTCAGATCGGTTCCACCTTGGATGCCGACCGCGCCGCCGCTGTGGGACGCCTCGTTGCCGATCAGTCATGGTCTGATGCTCCCCAGCAGCTGGCTCAGGGGCCTGCGGCCACACGCAAGCAGCTCGGACTCCCCGCGACCGGGCAGGCGCCGGCGAACGCCTCGGTAGTGCTGTCTCCCGTTGAGTACCAGGTCCAATCCGCCACGGCGGACGACGCAAAGGTGCTCCTCCTCGCGACCTACACGACGAGTTCGCCGGGCCAGGGCATCCAGACCCGCATGGGGGTCTACCCCCTCGAAATGAAGTGGTCCGCAGGGGACTGGCACATCCTCACCCCATCCGACAACACCGACTACAGCGGCCTGTCCGCCCAGCCGGAATCCCCTGATGCCTCGGCCAAGGGCTGGCAGGAACTGAAGCGATGAACGCACCGATCGAACCGGGGGAGTGAGATGTCCTGCATCACTAGCCCCATCACCTGTGTGACCGGCCCGATCATCGGCGACGGCGTCGACAGCATCGTTTCCAGTGCCTGGGACTCCATCTGTAAGAGTTTCGCCGATGCAGCCACCAAGGTGCTGACGTCGTTTGCTCACGCTTTCGTCGCCATCCCGAATGTCGACCTCACGTCCACGGGCCTCCGCAACGTCTACGCGATTTCCCTCGGCCTGGCGAGCTTCGTAGCTGTGTTGTTGCTCCTAGGGCAAGTCATCCGGACGGCAGTCACGCATGACGGGTCTGCTCTGGCGACAGGCATCCTGGGCGTTGGGAAGGCAGCACTGGCGTTCATGCTCACTCTGAGCATCGCCAGCACTGCGTTGCTCGCGAGCGACGAGATCACCAAGTGGATCGTGGAGAGCAGCTTCGGGGGCACAAAGGCGTTCAGCGACAAGATCGCCAACTTGGTGCGCTACGACCCCCAAGACACCGGCAGCCTGCTGCTGATCTTCGGCATCCTCGGCATCCTGCTCACCGTTGTGCTGTGGTTCGAGATGCTGCTGCGCAACGCCGCCATCGCAGTTCTGATCGCCACGTCGCCGATCTCCGCCGCAGGCATGGTCTCCGAAGGCACGAAATCCTGGTGGTCGAAGCTGGTCACATCGACCGTGCAGTTGATCATCCTCAAGCCCATCGTCGCACTCGTCTTCGCATTGGGGTTCAACCTCGCCGGTGACTCCCAGGACCTGGAAACGACGCTCTCCGGGATGCTGGTCCTGCTGTTGGCCGGACTCTCCTGGCCTTCCATCGCACGCTTCTTCAGCTTCGCCAACGTCCAGGCCGGGGGAGGTGCCGGACTCGGCGCGCTTCTGGGATTCGCCGGTGGCAGGCTCAGCGCCCAGGGTGGCGGAGGCCCTTCGGGCGTATCCCCGGACGACTTCGGCTCGGCTTCCGCTGACCGGACGATGTCCAGCTTCGCCAGCAAGGGAGGCAGTCAAGTCGCCGGAGCCGTCAGCGGCGGCGGCCAGGCCGCGGGCGCAGCGTCCGGGGCAGGTGCGGCCTCCGGCGCAGCCGCTGCGGCAGGCCCGGCCGGAATAATCGCGGCAGCTGGTGTGCGCCTTGCTCAGCAGGCGGTCAACTCCCTTGCGGGAGGAATGGACAAGATGGCCGGCCACGCGGGACTGCAAGCCAACCCCGGTGCCCAGCCGGCAGGTTACGTGCCCCGTCACGGTGGCGCGGCGTCCGCCGTTTCCAGCAGCGGAGGCGAGCAGACACCGATCGACTGGACTGGTGCCCAGCCTCCGAGCGAGACATCGGGCCAGGACAGTCAGCAGGCCCAAGTCGAGGGAACTCCAGACCTTCCCACAACGGGTGCGCCAACAGAGGAGTCCTCGGCCAGCTCCTCGGCTTCGCCTTCCGACCCGCCGACGATCGAGTTTCCTGCGGTGCCGTCGGATCTCGATTCCACGGATGCTCCCGCAGCGCCGCAGCAGCACGCGGGTGAGTCCCAGCAGTCGCCGGGGAGCGCCGCTGCCGCCGGTCTGCCGCCGACAGGCCAAGGCCAACGGGGGACCGCAGACCCGGCGGCGGCACCACCGCCTCCCGTCGCCCCCGCCGCACCGCCCACTACGAGCAGTTCTGTTTCCCCTGCTCCCGGGTCGACGTCTCGCCCGGCTGACAGCACAGGCCCAGCCACACCGAAGGAAGGAGGAACGCAGTGAGCGAGACCCCGAGTGCATCACGAACGTACTTCGGCTGGCAGCAGGAGAAGGTCGCGTTCATGTTCGGCATGTCCGCGCAGCGCGCGGCCATGCTCGGCGGCGGCGTCCTCCTGGCCATCTGGCCCCTGGCAGCTTCCCGTATCCAGGCGGGAATCGTGACCTGGCCACTGTCCCTCCTCCTGGTCGCCCTGGCCTACGTCCGGATCGCCGGACGCACAGTAGACGAATGGGCGGTTGCCTACATGTCGTTCACCCTCCTGCGGAACCGTCGGCAGAATCGTTTCCTCTCCGGGCCGTTCAACCCTGCTGCCAAGGCCGCAAGTGACAACGACGCCCCGACGTTGGACCTGCCCGGCATCCTCGCGCCGCTGACCATCCTCGAAGCGGACACCGGCAGCGGCCAGACCATGGCCGTGATCCACAACCGGACCGACAGGACGTTTGTCAACGGTCATTGAGATCCCCAGGTAGGTGGTCGTGGGTTCACCAGGCTGGTGGCCATCAGAAACCCAGGCCTGTGGTCAGTGGTGCTCCTGGGGTGGGGGAGGTCAGTTCAGAGGGACCACGCCCTTGCCGGCGAGGGCTTCGGCGAGGCGGTGGGAGTCGCCGGTGGTGGTGACGAGGTGGGCGTGGTGCATGAGGCGGTCGGTGCTGGCACCCGCGAGGGTCTTGGGCATGATCGTGTCGAAGCCTGAGGGGTGAATGTTGCTGGTCACCGCGATGGAGCGGCGCTCGTAGGCGGCGTCGATGATGCGGTAGAACGCCTCGGCGGCGTCCTCGCCGACCGGCAGCAGGCCAATATCGTCCAAAACGATCAGATCAGCGCGGCAGATCCGGGCGACGGTGCGGGCGGTGGACCCGTCGACCTTCGACTTGCCGATCGCGGCGGTCAGGGTCTCCAGGGTGAACCAGGCCACCTTCAGGTCCTTCTCGATCGCGGCCTGGGCCAGACCCTCGGTGAAGTGGCTTTTCCCGGTCCCCGAGGGACCGGCGATGACCAGGTTCTCGGCTCGGCCGATCCATTCCAGGGTCGTCAGGGAGTTCTGGGTGGGTTCGGGGATGGTGGAATCCTCGGTGCGCCAGGACGCGAGGGTCTTGCCGGTGGGGAAGTTCGCCGAGTGACGCCGAAGGCGTCGGGTGGCGGCGTCGCGGCCGGTGACCTCCTCGGCGATCAGCAGCCGTAGGACCTCGGCGGGGTCCCAGCGTTGGGCGCGGGCGGTGGCCAGGACGTCGGGGGCGGCCTTGCGCATGTAGGGCAGGCGCATGCGGCGCATCAGCTTGTCGAGTTCCTCGGGGATGGCGGGCGGGTTGGGGAAGGACATGGCGGTGCCGATCGTCTGGTGATGGATAGTCAGGGTGGGTGTGGTCAGCGTGGGTTGTTCTGCTGGCCCAGGGCTTGCCAGCCCGAGGTGCCGCTCTGGGCGGAGTGGCTCTCGTCCGCGCGCACGACCTCGCCCAGGGGCGTGCTGCCCTGGAGGTGTTCCAGGATGGAGACCAGGTCGTCGTCGGCGAAGCGTCCGGCTGTGGCTGCCAGCCCCAGGGCCCGGTCGACGTTGTCGCTGCCCATGACGGTGGCCAGCTCGACCGCGCGGGCCATCTTCGCGCGGATGCGCACCGCGCCGGCGGGTCCGGCCTCCTTGAGCCAGCGCCCCGCCCCGGGGCCGATGCCCACGAACGCGATCTCCGCCTCCGAGCGCGGTGCCAGCCGCGGCGCGAGGATGCTCCGGCCCTCGGGGTGGTCGGGGTAGTGCGCGTCGATGATCTGCGGGACCCCCGGGGTCGACAGCTGGTGGCGCCAGATCTCGGCGAGGTCGCCGGTGTCGGTGCGCGCGGTGATCGACAGTTCCTCACCCACCACCCGGCACCACACCCGCTGCCCGGTATAGCCCGGCGGCGTCGAGTAGCGCACCGCGTTGAAACTGACAGTCCGGTCCGCGCCCACCGTCCTCTCAGCGCCCAGCGCCAACGCCAACGGCTCGGCGGGAAGGACGTGCAAGGTCGCACGTTCGATCTCCAGCCGCAGGTCAGGGATCTGCGCGGTCGAGCGGTGGCGCCGCGCGTTGACCTCCAGGCACCAACTGCGGCAGGCATCGGCCAGCTCGGCGAAGGTGTCGTAGGAGGGCCGCAGGTTCGCGGTGGTGGGCACCAGGTCGGCCTTCGCGATGCGGACCGTGGCCTCCGCGCCGCCCTTGGACTCGGGGTCGTAGGGCACGCAGGAGACGATCTGGCAGCCGTAGTGCCGGCCGGCGGCGACCATCTGCGGGTGCCGCACCGGTATCCCCGCGATGTGGTCGACGGTGACGGTCTTCGCGTTGTCGGTCAGGATGTAGGTCGGCGCTCCGCCGATCCTGCGCAACGTGGTGTCCAGGCAGGCCACCAGGGTGCCCAACGTGCAGTCCCAGACCGGGATAACGACCCGGAACCGCGACCACGACAGCCACGCGCAGAACAGCCAGGTCCGCCGCCCGCCGATGCGCGGGCCCTCGCCCCAGTCGAACTGCAGCCACATCCCCGGCTCGGTGATCCACGGCCGGTAGGAGCGCCGCCGCCCGGACCGCCACGCGCCCTTCGCCGCGTTCACCGCCCGCCTGGTCGAGCGCGCACTGCCCGCGAAGCCCATCCGCACGAGCTTGTCGTGGGCCACGTCCGCCCGGATCGCCGCGTGGGTCTGGTCGACCCACTCCTCGATCTTCTCCAGGTAGGCGTCGATCATCTTCGGCCGCGGCGCGTGCTCGAAGGGATTGAGCCCGTGGTCACGGGCCTGGACATACCGCTTGACGGTCTTGGGGTCGTGCCCGCTCAGGGCCGCCGCCGACCAGACGGTCTCCGTCAGGTCGTACGCCTCAAAGATTTCCATGATCTCTCTGTCAGACTTCGTCATAGGACCTCTCCGGCCGGTAGCTGATGCTCGCAAACACCAGCAAACCGGACGGAGGGGTCTTCTTCAGATAAAGGGAGCGATCAGGAACACCACAGGTCAACAGGCCATCCACCTGGATTTCCGGTGGCCATCAGCCTGGACTCAACTGGCCGCACACCTGGACTCTGCCACGGCCGCCGACAACGTTCACAGCGGTTGCGCGTATCCGGTTCCCCGGTATCGGCCTGGTCGACTCCAGTCGCCGTGACCAGCGCGTCGCCGGATGGGGACAGCTGCTGTCCGGTCTGTGCTCGGAAGGCAGTCCGATCATCCGAGTGCAGGCCCTTCAACGACTTGTCCCCGAGTCCGGTGCTGCACTTCACCGGTGGCACGCCGATCACCTCGCCGACGATGCCCCGGCAGCGGCAGTGGAGATCACCTCTTCACTGCTCGGTACCGCGACCCTGGCGACATCGCATCGAGAGGCGTACCTGGCGTTCACCATGGATGCTGCTCGCGCAGCCGGCCCCATCAAGAACGCGGGCGGTGGCACCGTTGGGGCCGCAGCCGTCCTTGTTCGCCATCTGCGGGCGCTGACCACCTCGATCGGCTCCGCTGATCTCCAGGTCGAGGGGTGGCTTGCCCCCCGCGACCTGGCCGAGGTGCTTCGCACGGCTTTCGACCCGCACTCGGCGCGCATGTTCGCGGAACGCCGGGCATCCGCCAACGCCGCCGCTGTCCGCGGTCTGGAACCGACAGCTGAACCCGGAGTCGCCCCGGGCCTGGCCGGGCCCCTGGCCACGGAGAGCTCCCGCGCTCACTACGCCCACGACGGCGCCCTGTCGGTGACGTACTGGGTCGCGGAGTGGCCCAGGAACAAGGTCTACTCCACGGCCCTCGCTCCGCTGCTCGGCGAAGGCGAGCACCGTCGCGCCTTCAGTCTTCACGTCGAACCACTGACCCCCCGCGCCGCAGAACGCGAGGTCATGCGGGAACGCACTGCGCGTCACGTCGCCGTCAGCATGAGGCACAAGTCCGGCCAGATCGTTCCCGAGCACGAGAAGCAGGCTCTCCGGCACGCCGAAGCCCAGGACGCCGAACGCGCAGCCGGCCACGGTCTTGTCCGGTTCAGCGCCTACGTCACCGTCACCGTCACCGACGCCGCCCAACTCGAAGACGCCTGCTCAGCCCTGGAGGCCGACGCCTCCGGAGCGAGGATCGAACTCCAGCGGCTCTGGTTCGCCCAGGACGTGGGATTCGCCTGCGGCGCGCTGCCCGTCGGCATGGGCCTTCCCAAGAAGCGGTGGTAGACCGATGAGCCCCAGCCTCACCCGCCGCAAGGCGGCCGAACTCCCGACGTACGACCTGAGCCAGGTCCTCGGTACCTCCGCAGCACCGGCACCCGTCCAGAAGGAGAAGCGGGAGAAGGAGAAGCGTCAGCCGATCGCGCCGCGCCGCGGCTGGGCACGCCCCTACGGCGGCCGAGCCCCGATCATGCCCGCCGTGCCGGTCTTCCGCGGCAGCACCGGCCAGATCCAGGGTCTCTACCCATGGCTCTACGGTGCCTCGATCCCGCCGGTCGGGGTCTACATGGGGGTGGACTGTCTGGCTGGCGGGGCCTTCTCCTGCCACCCCATCGAATGGCTCCACCGCGGCCTGATCACCAACCCCAACATCCTGGTGACCGGCGTCCCCGGCGCCGGGAAGTCGGCGACGCTCAAGGCCCTCTCCACTCGCCTGGCGGCCTACGGGGTCAGGACCTTCGTCCTCGGCGACATCAAGAACGAATACGCCCCACTCGCGCGAGCCTTCGGCGTCGAACCCGTCGAACTCGGCCCTGGCCTCAAAGCCCGGCTCAACCCACTCGACGCCGGCCCGCTGGGCCGGAACCTGCCCACGGACGGCGAGGAACTGCGCGAGCGCCTGGACGAGATCCACCGCCGCCGGATCACCCTGCTCTCCTCGTTGCTCGTCATGCGGCTGGGACGAGACCTCACCCCGACCGAAGAGGCCGCGCTCTCTCTCGCCATCCAGCACGCCTCCGGTCAGGCGACCGGCAACAGCGAGCTGGTGGACCCGACCATCCCCGACGTCTGGGCACTGCTGCGCGACCCGCGTCCCGAGATGGCCGAAGACCTCCGGGTGCGTGACGCCGACGTGCGCGAGCTGCGGGAGATGATCCGGCCCGCCGCGGATGCCTTGGGCAACATGTGCCGGGGAAGCCTCAGCGGCCTCTTCGACCGTCCGACCACCGTCCGGCCGGACTTCGACGCGCCGATCCAGACCGTCGACCTCAGCCGGATCGACGGCCGCGGGGACGAGACCGTGGCCATGACCCTGGCCTGCGTCAGCAGTTGGGGACAGGCCGCCATTGACGAACCCGGCGGCCCGGTCCGACTGGTCGTCCGAGATGAGCTGTGGCGAGCCATGCGTGTGCCCGCCATGATCCGGAAGTTGGACTCGGACCTACGCCTCTCCCGAGCCCAGGGCACCATCCAGGTGCTCAGCACCCACCGACTGGCTGACTTCGAGGCCGTCGGTGCGCAGGGCAGCGAGGAGGTCAGCATCGCCAAGAACCTGATCTCCAGCTGTGACGTTCGGATCTGTCTGCGGCAGGACACCGCCCCGCTGGCCATGACTCGCGATGCCATCGGTCTGACCGACACCGAGTGCGCACACATCGCGTCCTGGAGCGGTGAGCAGATCGGCCGTGCCATCTGGAAGATCGGCCGCACGTCCAGTCACGTGGTTCAGACAGTCCTCTCACCGATTGAGCGGCAGCTGTACTACACGAACGAACGCATGGCTGTCTGATGGCTAGCAACAACAGCACGACCGCGCGCCGCCCCTTGCTCGACGGCCCGAGCGACTACCTGATCGTCATCCTGATCATTCTGGTTGTCGCCGTGACCATGGGAACCTGGGCGACCGGTCAACTGGCCGGCTTGCTCACCCACGCTGCTTGGCCGCCCGTGAGCTTCGGCACGGCCTTCGCCGTTGCTCGACAGCTCCCGCATCACCTCGGCGATCCCAAGCAGGCGTGGCCAGCTGCGGCACGCTCCGACCTGCCCGGACCGGTCGGCTTCGCCATCGCGGCCCTCTTGGTGCTCACGGCGATGGTGACGGTTGGCGCCTGGGTCATCAGGAACAGCAGCCGGAACCGCTCGGTGAGGGGCTTCGCCTCGTACAACCAGCTGGCCCGAGTGCTCTCCGCGAAGGCCGTCGTGCGCCGAGGGCCGACCGTGCGCCCCTCCCTCAGCGGTACCAAGTTCATGGCATCGGACGTCGCGGTGAGCCTGGGACGGACGCTGGCCGGACTGGCGCTGTGGGCGATCGTGGAGAGCAGCGTCCTGGTGCTCGCGGCACCGCGCCAGGGCAAGACCAGCCAGGTCATCATCCCTTGGCTGCACGCGTGGATGGGGCCAGCGCTCGTCACCAGCCTGCGCGGCGACGTGCTGGACGCCACCGCCCTGACCCGCCGCGCCGCCGGCCCGGTGGCGGTCATGGTTCCCACGGGAATGGTGGACTGGCCGGACCTGGCGCAGTGGTCCCCGACCTCCGGTTGCGAGAACTTCGGGAAGGCGATGAAGCGCGCCGACCTGATGGTCCAGATCGGGAAGGCCGAGACCTCCGACAGTTCCGGGGCCGGCTTCTTCGGAGCCACCGCAACGAGCCTCTTGGCAGGCTGGCTGCACGCGGCAGCGCTCACCGGCCGCACGATGGATGACGTCCTGACCTGGGGATTCAACCCCAGCATCGAGGAGCCCATCAAGCTGCTGGCCAACTCGGACAGAGCCGAGCACGGGATTGCCGCCATGATGGACAGCCTCTATCGGAACCCCGGCGATACCCGCGCGAACCTCTTCGCCACGGTCCAGACGGCACTGACGCCGCTGTTCGCGCCGATGGCCCGCGCGACCTTCGCTCCGGCAGACGGTCAGGGACTCGACATCGAAGCGTTCCTCAAGGACAACGGCACCCTCTACCTGCTCGTCGGGGAACAGGAGTCGCGGTCGCTGGCACCCCTGATCACAGCCTTCATCGACGAGTTCACGGAGACCGCGAAGCGGCTCGCCGACCGCTCACCCGGCGGCCGACTCGACCCGCCGCTCGGCATGATCCTGGACGAGGTGGCGAACGTGTCGCCGCTGCCGTACCTGCCCGAACTGCTCAGCTTCGCGGGCGGCTCCGGCATCTTCATCACGGCCATTGCCCAGAACATGGCCCAACTCCGAAAGCGCTGGGGCAAGGACGGCGCGGAGATGATCTGGGGAGCATCCACTGTGAAGGTGGCCCTCGGCGGTCTCGCAGGGGAGGAGCTGGAGGACTTCAGCAAGCTGGCCGGCATCTACCGGGAATCGCTGACCACCTACCAGTCCGGCACCCACGGCACGACCATGCAGACCACCCTCCAGGACCGGAAGACCATCACGCCGGACGAGATCCGAACCCTTAATGAGGAGAAGCGAGAGGCACTGATCGTCCATGCGACGACTCTGCCGACCAAGGCCGTCATGCAGCGCCACTACGAGGGACCGCACGCCCAGGACTTCGCGGCGGCCGTCGAGTGGGCACGCCAGTACCGCATCACGGATCAGGCGGCGGCGGCATGAGTATCGCTCTCACCGAGGCGGAACAGGCGAGGGGCGAGCGTCGCTGGGCCCGGGAACGCGACGGACGGCGGCCGGGAATCGACCCCTTCGACGAGGGGTGGTTCAAGTTTCCCCGCACGGCCCAGTCCGCTTCTGGCCTGGACGGAGCCTCCTATACGTCGGCGACCGACGCGAGCCGCAGCCGTAACTACGTGGAGATCACGAGCAACGGCTTCTTCGAGTTCGTGCGAACCGCTCAAGACCCTGCTGAGTGGATACGTGATCGTCGTTCGCAGGCTGCGCAGGCTCTTGTCCCACTGAGCGCAATCGGCGGCGACTGCCGAAGTGACCGGGAAGATGCGGTTCTGGCATTCCTCGTGCAGCGGCCGGCGGAGCTGCGCGAAGTGAACTGGTTGCCGGTCGCCACTTTCACGACCAACCGACGCTTCGAAATCTACGACGCCATGGTCTCTCTCCAGCTCCGCGGCAAGGAGATCACTCCTGAAGCCATGTTGTCCGTCATGGCCACCAGGCTGGAGGACATGCTGCCGCGGCAGACCTGGATGAGGCGGTACGACCTGCACGATTCCTCGGCCTACATCAGTCGGCTGATGGTGACGCCGAGCGACGCCATCACCGCCATGGAGGCGGCAGAAGCGCTTTGTGCTGCTGACCTCCGGGCGATCATCGAACACCGGCAGGGGCGGCCATCCACGGTGAAGCCCCCGTTGGCCGACCTTGCTCCGGACGATGCTCCGCTGGCTCTGGAGAGCAAGACCCAGCTCCTGCCCTTGAACGCTCCGACGCTTCTCGACGCTTCCACAACTCCCCAGGTCCGGCCATGACTGACAACGACTACCAGCCGATAGGCCGTATCAAGGGGCACCCCCGCGTGCGCCGCCCGCGGCTCCCGCGTCTGAACGCAGAGCGACGCAACGGCCAGAAGCAGGTCACCCCCAACACCGGCAGCGCCCCCGCACACCGGGGAATTGCCGAGTGGCACTCGATGAGTCCCGCCGAGCGGGCAGTCAACTGGGCAGAGCTCTGTGGCTGGGTGGTCTGGCTCTACGACCGCTACGAGCTGTCGGTCGAGTCCCGCCTTCCGGAATGCTGGGCTGAGCACCCAGGCATGATCGAAGAGCTCTGGGCACTGATGACGTGGCGGAAGGAGATCTACAACTCCGAGCAGCCCGCCGGCCAGGCCGCCCGCTACTGGCACACCGAGCTCCGGGCCGTGACCGCCAACGCTGCCGCCTACTACGCGTCCCAGTGCCGCACCGGGCATAAGGGCGCGACTGGAGGCGCCGCGAACTCCCCGGATCTTCAGCAGCAGTGGCTCAAGGCTGACCCGCTGCTTGGGATTCCACAGGGTCTGCTTGTTGCCCCGGCAGAAGGTGAGCAGCCGGCTCAGCCGGACACCATGACCGGCTCCGCGATGCAGGCCGCCATCTCAAACGGTGAAGCGAAGAGGCTCAGCCCGGCCATCCCTGAATATGTCCTACTCCATGGGAGTTGGTGGTTGGACGGAGGGGAGGACCGTTGGGTTCTCGTCTCCGACGACGCGTTCGCCGCAAAGCTCGACGCCTCCGCAGCGGCGATGGCGGAGGCGACAGCGGCCACTCAACGCCGGCGGGCCGCCCGCGACCTGTTCGGGGACGCCCCCGCTGACGACGAGCCTGGATCGAGGACCTGACCATGAGCAACCCCAACATCTCCCTGCGAGCTGAGCAGGCCGTCATCGGCGCTCTGCTTCAGGAGCCGGCCAAGCGGGAAGAGATCACCTACCTGCGGGCCGACCGCTTCACCCACCCCACCTACCGGGCCTTGTACTCGGAACTGATCGCCGGCGCTGCCGCGAAGACGGCGGAGCTTCCCGGGCAACTTGCCGACAGGCTTCGGATTCCGGGGGTCAGCGCGGCGTATCTGCGCGATCTCGCGGCGAGCGGACCGGCACCGGCGGACATCACGGTCTATGCCCGAATGGTCCAGGAGGCGTACGTCCGGGCTCAGCTCGCTGTCCACGTGGACAGAATCGCGGTCAGCGCTGCCGAGGCAGGGGGAACTCAGCCCAGACTTGACCGGCTGGCCCAGGCCCTCGCGCGCCAGGTTGCCCCGCCGGCTGCCGAGATACAGGTGGAGAGTGCTCCGCCGACGTACCGGCAGCCCGTGGCGGATGCCGAGTACACCGTGCCTGTGGAAAGCCGGGCCCGGCAGGAGGAGTTGGTCCTCGCTGACCTTCTGCAGAACGGGGACCAGGTGGCGGAAGTCCAGGTCTGGCTGTCCCCGGACAGCTTCGAGCCTGGCCCTCGCCGGGAGGTGTACGAGGCAATCCTCACCGTCTACGAACAAGGCGAACCGGTCAACGAGCTGACCGTCGCCTGGCAGCTCGGCCGCGACTCATCTGCGGTGGTCTACGTAGAAGAGGTGGAGGTCCGCCAGGAGCCCGCAGGCCCCGAGTACCTGGGACACCTCATGGCCACTGCTGTGGTGGTCGGAGCGGCGGTCGAGATCGGTCACGAGCTCTTCGTCCATGATCTTCGAACTGAACTTGCCGCCGACGCGAGCCGCATCGTTTCCAATGCCGAGCAGGCGGAGTCGGCAGTCACCCCCGCGATACTCGCTTCGCCGCCGACACCTGCCCACCAACCAGCGCAGCAGGGGCAGCAGCTCCATCAGGCCGCCGCTGGCATCCAGCAGCCGCCCGCGCAGCCCGCGCTCGACAATCAGCCGAAGATCCGGCCGTGAGGGGGGACGCCGTGACCAGCACGACAATCACCAGCGGACCTGCTGACCGCCGAGGCGGCCGGGACGCTCCGGTTGAGATCCGGCACAACGCGATGGCGGATGAGCTCGCTCGGGGGCGAGCCAGATACCTGAGCGCAACGATCAAGGACTTCGTCCGATACAGGGACGCTTGGTGGATCTTGGATCGTGACCTCTGGTTTGCCGTGGACGACGAAGACCTCATGGCGAGCTTGGACGCCGCTGCCGAAGCCATGGCCGCGGCCGATGAGGGTGTCAGGGCGAGGCGTGGTCCTGGTCGCGTGGGATAGCGGAGGCAACCCGGTCCTCTATCTCGCTCAGGGAAATCGATTTGCCAGCTGCGAAGACAGCGTGGACAACCTCAACCCGAATCCACCGGCTGATCATTTCGGGGTTGCTCTCCTGCCCGTGGACGGTCGGCCGCTGGGGGCAACAGGTTGAGGGTGTGCGGTAGCCGCCGTGCGCGGGTCGCGGCCTGTCCGAGGGGTTGTGCGGGGTCGGGAGCGGTTGGTGGCGCTGTCGCCGGTGGCCGTCGGGCCGTCGCGGTGCGGGATCTTGTGGCGGTCAGGCCGCCGGGCGCGGCGGTGGGGAGTGGACGGCCTCGAACAGGGCGGTGAAGGCGTCGCGCCAGGGCCAGTGCTCGGGCAGATGCACCGTCAATTTGGTGCGCGCGGTGCGCGCGAGCCGGGCCGGGACGTGGACCAGGTGGGCGCGCAGGGTCGCTGTGGTGGCCTTGGCGTGGAAGACCGAGGTCAGCGCACCGGCGGCCCGCAGCAGGTTGTGCGACATCGCCCACAGGGTCAGCCACGCGGCGTTGGCCTGGAAGTTCCCGGACGGCAGGTGGGCCAGAGGCCCGGACTTCCCGTCCGCGATCACCTGCTCCACCACGGCGTGCTGCCGGTGGTGCAGTTCCGCCTGCAGCACCGCGAAGGAGCTGTCGGTGAAGACGGGGTGGTAACGCCAGGCGGTGAACAACTCGCCCTGACCCTGGGCCACTTCGGCGTTCAATCGGCGGACCCGGCGCACGATCAGCCGGGCGGTGACGTGCTCGGACTTCCTTCGGCCGGTGAAGGCGGTGTAGGGGATCTCGGCGACCTCGGCGTCGGAGACCATCTCGCCGGTGTCGGGGTCGACGAAGGCGTCCGGGTAGCGGATCGCCGTCCAGGACTCCTGCGGGATGCGGGAGATCGCGCCCGCGATGGAGGGGTTCATGCCGGTGGTCAGGGAGAATCGGGCGCCGGCCCGGCGGCAGGCGGCGACCACGTCGGCGGTGTAGAACTTGCTGTCCGCGCGGACCAGGCGGATCCCGGTGCCGCCGGTCTCCTTCGCTATGGCCAGGGCCTCGCTCACGAAGCTCTCGGCTCCGCGGACGTCGGCGGCCTTGCCGCGGCGCAGGCGGACCGCGCCGATCACGGGCCGGGCGATCGGGGTGGACAGGGTGGCCAGGATCGGGTGCAGGGTGCGCTGGCCCTTGAGGCGGCCGACCTGCGCGCCCTGCTTGGCGTGGCCGTACACGCGGCGGTGGGTGGGGTCGATGTCGATGAACATCAGTGTGTCGGCGCCGGGCAGCAGTGGGGTGCTGCGGGCCAGTCGGGCCAGGAAGTCGCGGTGAACGCGGTGGAGCTGGCGGTTGTGGCCGTGGGTGAAGGAGCGCAGGAAGGTGCCCAGGGTGGAGGGCGCGCGGACCGAGGTGAAGGCGCGGTCCATCGCGCCGTGCCGCAGCCGCGCCGCGTCGTCGATGCTGTCCGCGCCCGCGCACATCGCGCTGATCAGCGACATCACTTTGGCGGCCGGGTTGGCTCCGCCGCTGTTGTCGGCGCCCTCGATGCGGAGCGCGGACGCGGCCAGTTGCCGCAGGCCGGCCCGCTCGGCCAGCCGGACCAGCGACAGCAGCCCGGCATCGGCGATCAGGTTCGGCTCGTCGAAGACGGCGGAAACCGCTGTGGCGGCATGGCAGGATTGCATCTCGCGGATGTTCTCTCGTTCTGGCGACTTGGTTCTGTAGGAAGTCCCATCGTCCCAGGTCAGAGGGCATCCGCGTCGTTATGTCCAGGCCTCGGACAGGTCATTCATCGGTGGATTCGGGCTCAAGTACGCGCCCGCCGTTGCCGTGATGGGCCTTGGCCATCTCCGAGCGTCGCGCAAAGCCGGCCTCGTCAACGAGGGCCAGCACCTGCTGTTCCGTCACCCCGTACTTCCGGGTTATCGCAGTCATCGGCGTATCGTTTTGCCGGTATGCCTCCAGTACCTCGGAGGCCGTATCGCTCCAGCACAGATCGTCCAACGATCCGGAGTCATTCAGCCCGAATCCACCGGCTGATCATTTCGGGGTTGCTCTCCTGCCCGTGGACGGTCGGCCGCTGGGGGCAACAGGTTGAGGGTGTGCGGTAGCCGCCGTGCGCGGGTCGCGGCCTGTCCGAGGGGTTGTGCGGGGTCGGGAGCGGTTGGTGGCGCTGTCGCCGGTGGCCGTCGGGCCGTCGCGGTGCGGGATCTTGTGGCGGTCAGGCCGCCGGGCGCGGCGGTGGGGAGTGGACGGCCTCGAACAGGGCGGTGAAGGCGTCGCGCCAGGGCCAGTGCTCGGGCAGATGCACCGTCAATTTGGTGCGCGCGGTGCGCGCGAGCCGGGCCGGGACGTGGACCAGGTGGGCGCGCAGGGTCGCTGTGGTGGCCTTGGCGTGGAAGACCGAGGTCAGCGCACCGGCGGCCCGCAGCAGGTTGTGCGACATCGCCCACAGGGTCAGCCACGCGGCGTTGGCCTGGAAGTTCCCGGACGGCAGGTGGGCCAGAGGCCCGGACTTCCCGTCCGCGATCACCTGCTCCACCACGGCGTGCTGCCGGTGGTGCAGTTCCGCCTGCAGCACCGCGAAGGAGCTGTCGGTGAAGACGGGGTGGTAACGCCAGGCGGTGAACAACTCGCCCTGACCCTGGGCCACTTCGGCGTTCAATCGGCGGACCCGGCGCACGATCAGCCGGGCGGTGACGTGCTCGGACTTCCTTCGGCCGGTGAAGGCGGTGTAGGGGATCTCGGCGACCTCGGCGTCGGAGACCATCTCGCCGGTGTCGGGGTCGACGAAGGCGTCCGGGTAGCGGATCGCCGTCCAGGACTCCTGCGGGATGCGGGAGATCGCGCCCGCGATGGAGGGGTTCATGCCGGTGGTCAGGGAGAATCGGGCGCCGGCCCGGCGGCAGGCGGCGACCACGTCGGCGGTGTAGAACTTGCTGTCCGCGCGGACCAGGCGGATCCCGGTGCCGCCGGTCTCCTTCGCTATGGCCAGGGCCTCGCTCACGAAGCTCTCGGCTCCGCGGACGTCGGCGGCCTTGCCGCGGCGCAGGCGGACCGCGCCGATCACGGGCCGGGCGATCGGGGTGGACAGGGTGGCCAGGATCGGGTGCAGGGTGCGCTGGCCCTTGAGGCGGCCGACCTGCGCGCCCTGCTTGGCGTGGCCGTACACGCGGCGGTGGGTGGGGTCGATGTCGATGAACATCAGTGTGTCGGCGCCGGGCAGCAGTGGGGTGCTGCGGGCCAGTCGGGCCAGGAAGTCGCGGTGAACGCGGTGGAGCTGGCGGTTGTGGCCGTGGGTGAAGGAGCGCAGGAAGGTGCCCAGGGTGGAGGGCGCGCGGACCGAGGTGAAGGCGCGGTCCATCGCGCCGTGCCGCAGCCGCGCCGCGTCGTCGATGCTGTCCGCGCCCGCGCACATCGCGCTGATCAGCGACATCACTTTGGCGGCCGGGTTGGCTCCGCCGCTGTTGTCGGCGCCCTCGATGCGGAGCGCGGACGCGGCCAGTTGCCGCAGGCCGGCCCGCTCGGCCAGCCGGACCAGCGACAGCAGCCCGGCATCGGCGATCAGGTTCGGCTCGTCGAAGACGGCGGAAACCGCTGTGGCGGCATGGCAGGATTGCATCTCGCGGATGTTCTCTCGTTCTGGCGACTTGGTTCTGTAGGAAGTCCCATCGTCCCAGGTCAGAGGGCATCCGCGTCGTTATGTCCAGGCCTCGGACAGGTCATTCATCGGTGGATTCGGGCTCAGCAGCGCGCTGGTGACGGCGGGCCGGTCAGCGACGGGGAGCTCTTGAAGCTGCCTGTTCCCCTCAAGGATCTTGTTGTGAATCGACCCGATGTCACGCCCGAGTCTGGTCGTTGGTCTCATTAGCCCCCCAGTAGATCCGATCTGCGGTGTTGATGATCCCAGGCGGGCACCTGGCCGAATGCTGGCTGGACGGCGCAGCTGTGCCCTGGCGCGGGCAGCAGTTGCAGCTCTCAGCCTGAGAGACTTGTTCACATGAAAGAGGTGCGCTGCGAGCGATGCGACAACATCATCGGCATGGGGTGTGCCTGCCCTGCTGACGGCAGCGTGCCCAAGGCGCACCCGGAGGAACGAGGTGTTCGACAGGAGTGGCGCCAGTTCCCCGGCAACGCCATCTTGATCAAACAGAACGGCAAGGCGCACGTTCCCGGCGCCTGTGATCACATGACAGAAGACGAGGTGCGACCCCGAAGTGGGGGTGGATTCTCGATCCGCCCCCCGGGGAATGGGGCCGCATCAGCGAAGGCAGCCCGGCCATCGCCTCTGGAGGCAACACACAGTTGCAGGCCACGAGCCGTTGTTTGACGTGCATGGGGACCCTCGGCGGCTGACGGTCCGCAGGGCTTGCTGTGCTGCGGTGTGGCCCTCTCTCGTTCCGTGGGTCTGAGCGTCGTCGATTGACGGCACACCTCCGACTCCCACTCCCACTGCACCCAGAACCGGCTGCCGGAGGTGGACGGTCACGGTTCGCGGTAGCCGGCCGGTGCGGCGGGCAGAGCACACGGCGGACGCGGCTGGATTCACACTACCCTGACCTGCGGAGATAATTTGCGATGGTTATCAGGCGGGCGTATCCAAGGCAGATCGGTTGTCGTAAGCCGGTAATGCCCCCGATTATGGTTGCTTCGCGGATTAAGCGCGCGAGGGGTGTGCGGCAGCATTAAGGATGATGCATAAAAGTTGATTAGCCTTACGCGGGAGACAACTTATAAGCATCGACTGCGGTAGCATGAGTGCTGTCTCATGGAATTAAGCAATCGTGCGGGGTGCTGACCTGCATGTTTGCGAAGAGCGGGCCCCTGCGCCGCTGTCTAGGCGTAGACGCAGGAGCCCTGGTGGGGGTGGCCTCAGCCGCCCTCGTCACCACCTGGGCCCGGTCGTAACAGGCCGGGCCCAGGCCACACCCGGACTACCGGGTGAGGCTGACGAGGATCGCAGCGCTCTGCACGGCATTGGCAATGATCACCATTAGCCATGCGGTGCGCTCCAACCGGCTGGGAGCCGGTCGTGGTGCTACCGACTTCCCTTTCTTCATGAGTCCATCCCTCCCTTCAAATATGAGGAGGGCTGTGACTGGCACACGCTATCAGCAGTGCGGCGTGCGAAGTGTCGCACTTCCATGAATCACGAATGGCCTCCATTGCAGTATGAGCCTTTCCGCTGTCTTTTAGTTCTGGCTGCCGGAAATTGCGCAGGTCAGCGAGGTCCGGGCAAAGGACTGGGAGACGGTCGCCACCGTCCTGCCCCGAGTGTTGGGGCTCTGGGGCGCCGACCTCCGGATGCCCGGGGCGACTGTGTGGGTGCCGATTATCCATCCGGCCAGGTCAGCGGCCTGAGGGCCGATTGGGCCTGGTCCAGGGCGGGCAGGGTTCGGAGCCGGTCGGATTCCCGGAGCGCGTGGCCCGTGGGCGGGATGATGGTTCGGTGCTGCGACTGGCCTACCTTGCGATGACGAACACCTTCGCCCTCATACGCCTGCTGCCGATGAGCGACCGGGACAAGGACGTCGAGATTCTTGCGCTGCGGCACCAGCTCGCCGTCCTGCAACGCCAGGTCGGCAGGCCGGTGTTCACCCCGGGCGACCGCACGCTGCTGGCTGCGCTGCTGCACCACCTACCGATGGCGAAGCTGCGTCAGCTCCAGCTGCTGGTGCGCCCGGACACCCTGCTGCGCTGGCACCGTGACCTGCTCAACCGTCGGCATGCCGCGACGTGTGCGCCCAAGCGGCCGGGGCGTCCGCGCACCCTGCGCTCGATCCGGGCCCTGGTCCTACGTCTGGCGCGGGAGAACAGCTCGTGGGGCTACCGCAGAATCCACGTCGAACTCGCCGCTCTGGGCGTCAGGACCGCCGCATCCACGGTGTGGGAGATATTGAGGGAGCATGGCATCGATCCCGCGCCCCAGCGGGACCGCACCACCTGGGCCGGTTTCCTGCGTTCCCAGGCCGATGCCTTGCTGGCCTGCGACTTTCTGGAGACCCGCACTCTGACCGGGACCCGGGTGTACGTCTTCGCGGTGATCGAGCACGCCAACCGGCGCATCCGGATCCTCGGTGCCACCACCGCGCCCACGGCCGTCTGGACCACTCAGCTCGCCCGCAACCTCGTCATGGACCTACAGGATGCCGGCAGCAGAGCTGCGTTCATGGTCCGTGATCGTGACTCGAAGTTCACCGCCGCGTTCGACGCAGTTCTGGCCGACGCCGGGCTCCGGATCGTCCTCAGCGGCATCCGGACACCGCGGATGAACGCGATCATGGAGCGCTGGGTGGGAACCTGCAAGCGCGAACTCCTGGACCGGACCTTGATCTGGAACCAGGCCCACCTCCTGCACGCACTGCGCGAGTTCGAGCACTTCTACAACGGGCACCGGTCCCACCGCACGCTTGGCAGCGCCGCCCCACTGCGACCGCTGCCCGACCCGATCGTCGAACCCACCAGACTGGATCACCTGAGCATCCAACGGAAGGACCGGCTCGGGGGAGTGCTCCACGAGTACCAACACGCTGCCTGACCAGGCCGGATGAGAATTCGGCACCCACAGAGTCAGCCGAGGGCCGTTGCTTGCTACTTCGCCAGCCATGCCGGGGGTTCAATTCCCCTAGGTTCCATGCGGCAATAATCCTCTGGCCTGCAGAAACGTGCTGCAGGGGTCGTTCTCCACGCTGATATGTCAGCAGTTGCGGAGCGGGGGGAAACTAGGCCCCTCCCCAAGTCGTAATCGTCGGCTTCGGATGGCTGTGGCCAGATGGTCTGGTGCAGAAGGGCAGCTTCCCCACCACCACGGGGTTCTCCTCGCTGTGGCTTCCGTGACAGTGATCAAGCCCTGTCGGCCGCTTGCTTGTGCCGGAGCGGCCGGTGGTCCAGTTCGGCGCGCACCCCGCGCTCCACCAGGATCGGTACGAAAGTGCGCACTGGGCACCCGTCGAACCGGTGGTGGGCCCCGGCCAGGACCCGGTCGACCTCGCCGGGTACTACTGCCTGGTCGTAGCGCCGGTGCATCCGTTCGCGGACACGCTCGATCGCCGTCTCCTCCTGCAGTTCTGCCAGCATGTATGCCTCCCAGGCTCGCGGCCGCTCTTGCCCCGTCGTTTCCAGCGGGTCACCTCAGCTGGCAACCAGCGGCACGGCAGATGTTTCCGGATCTGGAAGTGACCTGCCCCGGCTCCGGTCGTCACGCACTGCATGGAACATGAACAGGCTGTGCGCGAACGCACACACGAGTGCCTTTGGTCGGGTTGACCTGCGCGGGAGCGCGGCGCGGTCAGTCCGGGCGTTTGGGCGGCGTCGTTCCGGGGCTGGGCGTCGGTGGTGTGGTGAGGTGGGTATCGATGAGTCCCGTGACGCTTCCACTTCCGCACCCTGAGGCAGGTCGGCGCGAGGGCGAGCGGCTGGAACACTGTCTGCTCGCGGTCGCGCGGGGCGCCCGCGAAGCCTTCACCCACCTGTACCGGGCGCTGTTTCCCCAGGTCCGGGCCGTGGTCCAGCACGTCCTGCGTGACCGGGCCCAGTCCGAGGAGGTCGCGCAGGAGGTGATAGTCGAACTGTGGACTCTCGCCGGCCGCTACCAGCGGGGCCGCGGCAGCGTGCACGGGTGGGCGGCCACTATTGCGCGTCGGCGCGCGGTGGACCAGGTGCGGCGGCAGTGCGCCCGGATCCGGCGTGAGCAGCGTGTTGCCCATCTGGCGCACTCCCCGGCGTACGACAGCGTGGTGGAGGGTGTGGAGCAGGTTCTGGACCAGGAGGGTGTTCGACGTGTCCTGGGCGTGCTGTCCCCGCTGCAGGGCCAGGCGATCCGGTTGGCTTTCTACGAGGGCCGCAGCCATGCCGAGGTCGCTTCGAGCCTGGGGATCCCGCTGGGTACCGCGAAATCGCGGATCCGCGAGGGTCTGATTCGTTTGCGTCTGGAGCTGGACCGGTGATCCCCGCGTCCCGCGGCCCGCAGGGCAGCGGGTGCGGGCAGCGGGAGTCCCTGGAGCGCATCCGCGATGAGCTGGTGATCGTGCTGGAGCGGCTGCGCGAGTTGACGGGAAGTTCTGCGGCCCCCGGCCCTGTACCGCTGCGGTGCGAGGTCGACCCCTACCCCGGGATCCGCGACCACCTGCGTTTGGCCCTGATCCAGCTGCGGCAGGCCGCGTTGGAGGCCCCGCCGGGGTGCCTGTGTGCCACTGCGCGTGGGCCCGGCGCCGCATGTCTGTGTCCGGCAGCGGCGTCAGGCGCCGGTGTTGAAACGATCGGAACGCGGTGCCGCTACGGCTGACAGGGGTCATGGTCGGTCAACAACGGGCGCTTTGACGGCGGGGAGGAATCCCAGGTGCGCGCCCCGCGCCCTTGCGTATAGCGTCTGGCCAGCGGTGCCCCTGTCCCCGGCCTCGCCTGCTCGTGCCAAGGTGCAGGCCAGCCAGGACCGGAGACCCGTGGACGCCGACGACGACACCACCGCGGTGCAGAGGTACCGCCTCGTCAGCGCCCGCGGCGAACTGGACCTGGCCACCACCGCGCTGCTGCGGCTGGACCTGGACCGCTGGCAGGCCTGCGACGGGGTTCGCCGCCAGATCGTGGACCTGGGCCAGGCCACCTTCCTGGACGCCCCGGCCCTGCGCGTGCTGTGCGCGGCCCACGCCCTGGCAGACCTGGACGGCGGCTGGCTGCGCCTGGTCTACACCCACCGTTCCATCGCCTCGCTGCTTGAAACCGCCGCTTGGAGGGCCGCTTCCCGCGGCACGCCACCATCGCCGACGCTGCCGCCGGCCGTACCAGCTCCCTGCCGCCGTGAGCGGCCGCTGGGAAGGCGTTCCGCATGAGCCGATGCCGGGTCAGCCGCGGGGTGCGATGGGCTGGTGGGGGATCTGGTCGGTGTCGAATGTGCCGTCGGAAACCTGTCGGGCGAGGTTGGCGAGGTGGTGGTGGTTGGAGCGGGCGTAGGTGCGGAACGCGGAGAAGGCGTCGTCGACAGAGATGCGCCAGCGCTCGGCGAGGATGCCCTTGACCTGTTCCACGACGATGCGGCTGGTGAGTGCGTACTGGAGTTGGCCGCGTTCCAGTTCGCTGTGGGCCAGGGTGCGCTGCTGGAGAATGGCGATGGTCGCCACGTCGGCCAGGGCCTGGGCGAGGGTGACGTCGGCTGCGCTGAGGGGTTCGGGGGCGGTCTGGAACAGGCCCAGCACCCCGATGACCCGGCCGCGCAGCCGCATCGGGATGGCGTTGGCGGTGACGAAGCCGGTTTTGTGGGCGGCGGCGGCGAACTGGGGCCAGTGCTGGGTGGTCTGCGGGTCGTGGAGGTCGATGTTGGTACGGGGTTCCCCGCTGCGGTAGGAGTCCACGCAGGGGCCCTGGTCGTGCTGCAGGGCCAGGAGTTCCAGGAGTCGGGTGTGCTCGTCGGAGGCGGCCAGGACCTGGAGGTGGTCGTGCTGGTCGGCCAGCAGGATGCCGACGGCGGCCACGTCCAGGAGTTCCATGCAGCGCACGGAGAGCTGCTGGAGGAAGTCGATGAGGTCGAAGTCGTCGATCAGGGAGTCGGCGACTTCCACGAAGACCTCGGTGAGCTGCTGTTCGCGGGGCATGGCGATCAGTCCTTGTCTGCGACGGGCACCGCGGTGCCGTCGCCGTTGCCGTTGTGGTCCAGGCGAAGTCGCCGGTCCACGATGTCCTGGGAGGTGGCGTTGATGGTGCGTCCGCTGCTGTAAGCATGCGCGCGCAGCCGTAGCAGGGCTTGGGGCAGGGGCAGGGAGAGTTGGACGCTGAGCATGCCGGTGGCCTGGTGGACCACGGCGTGCTGCAGGGTGCACAGGGGATCGGTGGGGTCCAGGGCGCTCAGCCCGGGTTCGCCCTGGCCCAGGCATCGGGCGGTCAGGGCCGCGGCCAGCACCAGGGCGTCGTCGGCCTGTTCCGGCGTGAGCGGGCCGGGGGTGCGGCGTACGGCGGTCAGGACGCCGACGCGGATCGCGCCGATCCCCAGCGGGAAGCAGAACACCGCGCGGGCCGAAAGGTCGGGGGCTTCCATGGACAGCAGCGGCCAGCGGTCGGCGCGGACCGTGGCCAGGTCCGGTACCCACACCATGGCTCCGGTGCTGGCCGTATCGATGCCCGGTCCCTGGCCGAGGGTGAGCTGCAGGTCCTCGAAGTCGCAGGCCGGCCCCTGGGAGGACCACCACACCTCGGTGTGGTGGTCCTCGCCCGCTGTGGTCAGGGAAAGGGCCAGGCCGTCGACTCCGAGGGCGCCGGCTGCCGCTGCGGCGATGTCCGCCACTTCGCCGGGGTCCTCCTGGGATTGCAGGAGGAGCAGGACTTTGGCCATGCGGTCACTGATCATCGGGCGGCCCTGCGGCGCGGGCCTGGGGCAGGAACCGGCCGCGGACGGCCCGGTCGATTGGGGCCCCGTCCTGGAGCAGGTCGCGGATACCGTCGGTGCGGGGGGCGAGATAGAGGTGGGCTCCGGTGAGGGCGAGCAGGCGGGACAGCATCGGGCACGGGTTCTCCAGGCGCAGGCGCCCTCCGGCGGCGGTGGTGAGCCAGGTCGCGTCGAGGAGGGCGTTCAGGCCGCTGATGTCGCAGAAGGTGACATGGTTCAGGTCGAGGTCGATGGTGCGGATCCCCGCGTGCAGGCACCCCTGTACCGCCTGGTGCACGAAGGGGGCGGAGTCGATGTCGATCTCGCCGGCCAGTGCGATCAGCGTTCCCCGTCTGCGGTCGTGCCGGTGGACGGTCAGCCGTTGGTGTTCCGGTCCCGGGTACGGCGGCGCCGTCAGGGTAGCTGTTCTGGTGTGCTGCCTATGGAACACCCTGGACTCCCTGGCGTCTTGTGCGCGACGCGGCCGGGGTCAGGGGCAGCTGGGACAACACCGCGAGGCGATTGCACGGCAATCTGCGGGCAATGCCGTCGTCGTTCTATGCCCCTGGCAGGTCCGGGGTGAGGCATGACGCGCCTCATCGCACCGGCATATTCAGCTCTTCCCTCCATACAGTAGCCCTGTCTGACACGCATGGTGACGACCGTCGGGTATGAGCGGAGGAATCGCACGTGCTTTCGCTGCGGCTTGGCGGGGTCAGCGCAGGGGGCGTCGGCGGCGTGCTGAGCGCACGGCCGCGACGGCGATGTCGGCGATGAACAGCAGGACGGCGATAGCGAGCAGGTAGAGCAGTCCGTGGACGACGGCGCCGATGATGCCCAGCACGATCGCCACGATGACCACAAGCAGGAACGCGACCATGGCGGGCCTACCTCCTTCAGGGGTGCGGGCAGCCTCAGCGGCGGGCGAGCTGCCGCTCGCCTGCGGTGCCGGGCTGGTAGGTGAGGTCGTAGTGCTTGAAGACCGCTTCCTCGTCCTCGGCGGGCAGGACGTCGTCAGTGCCGATCGAGGGGGAGTCCTTGACCAGTGCCTTGTCGTAGGCGACCTTCACATAGCCGGGTCCGGCGATCGCCCCGGCCAGGGGGACGAAGACCAGGCGGTGGCGGGTGGGCAGGCCGACCCGGACGGTGGCCATGGCCGGCTCGTCGCTGGAGGTGTCGACATAGATCGCCTCCAGCGAGCCGATCCTGTGCCCGTCGAGGTCGACGACGTCCTGGTTGCGCCACTCGCGGATATCCGCTGCCTCGATCATTGGGCTTCCCCTTTGCGCGTATGTCGGCCCCACCAGGGCGGTCCGGTCCGGACCGGAGCAGACGGCTCACTCTCTACCGTGCCCGCTGCGCCCGCGCGCACACCGGGGCAGAACCGTGTCCCCTGTTCGGCGGCTCAGGGTGCGCAGGCCGGGCAGGACTGGGATCCGGGGCGAGGGCCGTCGAGGAGATCGTGAACTCCCACAGCATGCTCGGCCGCCGGGGACCGGCAGCCCTGCGGCTGTCGCCGGTCCCGCTGCCCGCTTGTCCGACCGGCCTGGTCGGCTGGTTCATTTCGCTGTGCGCCAGCCGGGGCGGCGCAGTTTGTAGATCAGGAGTGGGAGTCCGGTGAAGACGATGGTGCCCCCCCGCGACCAGGGCCACGTAGCTGGCCGGGTTGCCGATCGGCAGTTGCGAGGGCGGTACGAACGCCAGGACCAGGGCGAAGGCGACGGCGAGATAGCCGGTGCCGGCCACGATCCAGATGCTGGCGGTGCCGCCGGGGATGCGGAACTGGCGGGGCAGGTCGGGCTGGGTGCGGCGCAGGTGGATCGCGGCGGCGAACATCATCATGTAGAGGCCGACGACCAGGGCGGAGATGAGGAAGAACGCGGAGCTGACGTCCTTCATGACCAGGTAGACCGCAGAGATGGCGGTGACGATGGCGCCCTGGACGAGCAGGATGTTGCGCTGGGCGCCGCGCGGGTTGGTGCGTTGCAGGAAGGGCGGTAGGGCGTCGTCCTTAGCGGTGACCAGCAGGGCGCGGCTGGGCCCACCACGCGGCGACAGATCGCAGTACCGTGGGATGGCCGAAGGCTCCTCCTGCGCTCCCAGTGCGGCAGCGGCGTTGTCTGAGGCGAGCACCGAGAGCTGGGCGCAGGTAGCCCTCAATCGTCACCCGGTTCGAGTGCGTCGATGCGCTGAAGTCCTGGCCGAACAGGGCACCACCCGGCACCGAGCCTCCGCAGTGCCTTGACCCCGGCTTCGCGGTACCTCCAAGCATCCGAGAACGGCAAGCAGCAGGAGGAAGACCGTGGAGATCGCAACTATCGTGGCGGGCGTGGACGGCTCGCCGGGAAGCCTGCTGGCCGTGGACTGGGCCGCGCACGAGGCACACCGGCGCGGCCTTGGCCTGCGGCTGGTCAACGCCTGTGTGCGCGAACGCTACGGGCAGGGCGTCGCAGACGACGGCGAGCGCGGATCGGAGCGCTCACAGGTCCAGGACCTGCTGTCCACCGCCGCCAAGCAAGCGGAGGCCGAGTGCCCCGGTCTCCGGGTGGAGAGCGAGGTCATCCCCGATGAGCCAGTGAGCGGATTGCTGGACCTGCAGCGCCTGGCGCCGCTGCTGGTGCTGGGCGCTCACGGCGCAGGCGGCTTCGCGGGCCTGCTGCTGGGATCGGTGAGTCTGCGGGTGGCGGCCCGAGCTGAGTTCCCCGTCGTGGTGGTCCGTGGTCCCGGGCAGCGCCCGTCCCACCAGCGGCCCCGGGTCGTGCTGGGTCTCGGCCCGAACCCGTCCGCTGAGGCAACGCGGTTCGCGGTTCGGGAAGCGGTCCTGCGGCAGGCGGACCTGCACCTGGTCCATGCCTGGCCCTCGAACTCCGCCGACGCGTTCGCGCTCATGAACACAGCAGCCAAGCACGTCGCCCACCTGCTGGACACCCCGGAACCCGGGGCCACCGGCACGTTCCGCGTGCAGGTGGAGCACAAGTCCGAGCACGGACCAGCCGCCAAGGTCCTGCTCCACCAGGCCGGCAGCGCCGACCTAGTCGTGGTCGGCGCCCACCGCCGCCAAGGCCATCTGGGAATGCAGTTGGGCCCGGTCAACCACGCCGTGCTGCACCACGCCCCCTGCCCCGTCGCTGTCGTGGCAGGCCAAGACCACCCCGACCCCGACCAGGTCCCGCACATGCGGTGACCGCCCACCCAGCGCGGTACCCGGTCCTCCCGGGCCTGCCGGCGGCCCTGCGGCGCCACCGGCAGTGGTCCCTGCCCGGAGGGTGCTCATTGACAGCGGCTGGTCGCGGGCGTTGACTGACAGTACGGCGTTGGACTATGCCGCCTGGGAGCTTCCGGGTGTCGGGTTTTGCGTTCCGTTTCGCCTGGACCCCGCGGAACTCAGGGAATTCCTGTAGCCGCCCGGAGGACCGGCCGCCCATTCTGCGGACCTGACCGTAGCGACCCGCCACATTCGCGCGCGTCATCCGATCCGAGGCACCCCATGCCCGTCCTGATCATCATCGTCGTCGTGCTAGTCGTTCTGGCCGTGCTCGCGCTGGCGGTGAAGATCGTCAAGCAGTACGAGCAGGGCGTCCTGTTCCGGCTGGGCCGCGTCGTTGGCCCCAGGGAACCGGGACTGCACCTGATCATCCCGTTCATCGACGTCATGCACCGGGTCTCGCTGCGGATCGTGACCATGCCGATCCAGTCCCAGGGCATCATCACCCGCGACAACGTCAGCGTCGACGTCTCCGCCGTCGCCTACTTCCGGGTCGTGGACCCGGTGAAGTCGGTGGTGGCGATCGAGAACGTCTACGCCGCGATCGACCAGATCGCGCAGACCACGCTGCGCAAGGTCGTGGGCCAGCACACCCTGGACGAGACCCTGTCCGAGACCGACGCGATCAACCTGGACATCCGCGAGATCCTGGACGTGGCCACGGTCGAGTGGGGCGTGCAGGTGACGCTGGTGGAGCTGAAGGACATCCAGCTGCCGGACAGCATGAAGCGGGCGATGGCCCGTCAGGCCGAGGCCGAGCGGGAGAAGCGCGCCAAGATCATCAACGCCGAGGGCGAGTCCCTGGCCGCCGCCGCACTGGGCGAGGCTTCGGACATCATGATGGAGCACCCCCTTGCCCTCCAACTGCGGAACCTGCAGAGCCTGGTGGAGATCGGCGTCGACAAGAACACCACCGTCGTCTTCCCCGCCCCGCTGATGAGCACCATCGGGGAGCTGGGCTCCTTCCTGGCGCGCGAGACGGCCGCCGCCGTGCCCCTGACCGCCGCGGTCCCCAAGGCACTGCCGGGGCTGACGGACACCTCGGCCCCCGACGCGCGGGGTCCGGTCGTGGAGACCTCCAAGGACGACATCCCGGTCAACGGCTCCCCGCTCCTCAACAGCCACTAGCCAACCGGACCGCGGGCCATGACCATGAAGGAGTCCTGAGCCATGGACGTCAATCCCCCCTCCCAGCCCGCCCTCACAGGCGAGCCGGTCCTGTCGCCGGACCTGCTGCAGGCGATGGACGCGTACTGGCGGGCGGCGAACTATCTGTCGGTTGGCCAGCTCTACCTCTACGACAACCCGCTGCTGAAACGCCCGCTGGAGCTCACCGACGTCAAGCCGCTGATAGTTGGCCACTGGGGCACGACCCCTGGCCAGAACTTCGTCTATGTGCACCTGAACCGGGTGATCAAGAAGTACGACCTCGACATGTTCTACGTCGCCGGCCCCGGTCACGGCGGCCCCGCGCTGGTGGGCAACACCTACCTGGAGGGGTCCTACAGCGAGGTCTACCCCGCCGTCAGCCAGGACGAGGCCGGGATGAAGAAGCTCTTCACACAGTTCTCCTTCCCCGGCGGTATCTCCAGCCACGTCGCCCCCTCCACCCCGGGTTCGATCCACGAGGGCGGCGAGCTGGGCTACTCGCTCAGCCACGCCTTCGGGGCCGCGTTCGACAACCCCGACCTGGTGGTGGCCTGCGTGGTGGGCGACGGCGAGGCCGAGACCGGGCCGCTGGCGACGTCCTGGCAGTCGACGAAGTTCCTCAGCCCGGTCAGCGACGGGGCGGTGCTGCCGATCCTGCACCTGAACGGCTACAAGATCAGCAACCCCACCATCCTGGCCCGGATCGGAGATGAGGAACTGGAGCAGTTCATCCGCGGCTGCGGCTGGGAGCCGTACGTGGTCGCCGGCGACGAGCCGCAGGCCATGCACCAGCTGATGGCCACGACCCTGGACGCCGCCATCGAGCGGATCCGCCAGATCCAGGACCATGCCCGCAGCACCGGCGACACCAGTCGGCCGCGCTGGCCGATGATCGTCCTGCGTTCCCCTAAGGGCTGGACCGGCCCCAAGGTCGTCGACGGGCTCCCGATCGAGGGCACCTTCCGCTCCCACCAGGTCCCCCTGCTGGTCGACGCCGACCACCCCACGCACCTCGCTCTGCTGGAAGAGTGGATGCGCAGCTACCGGCCCGAGGAACTGTTCGACCAGGACGGCGCCTTGATGCCCGAGCTGGCCGAGCTGGCTCCCAAGGGTGAGCAGCGGATGGGTGCGAACCCGCACGCCAACGGTGGCATGCTGCTGCGGGACCTGCGGATGCCGGACTTCCGCGCTCACGCCGTCGCCGTCCAGAGCCCGGGGGCGGTGGAGGCCCAGGACACCCTGGTGCTGGGCGGATTCCTGCGTGACGTGACCGCACTCAACGAGGACCACCGCAACTTCCGGCTCTTCGGCCCGGACGAGACGCTGTCCAACATGCTGGGTGCGGTCTTCGAGGTGACCAGCCGGCAGTGGCAGGGCGCTACCGTGCCCGGCGACGAGTTCCTGGCGCCCCAGGGGCGGGTGCTGGACTCGATGCTCAGCGAGCACCAGTGCGAGGGCTGGCTGGAGGGCTACCTGTTGACCGGGCGGCACGGGGTGTTCAACTGCTACGAGGCGTTCATCCACATCGTCGACTCGATGTTCAACCAGCACGCCAAATGGCTGAAGATCACCAAGAAGCTGCCCTGGCGCCGTGACATCGCCTCACTCAACTACCTGCTGACCTCGCATGTGTGGCAGCAGGACCACAACGGCTTCACCCACCAGGACCCCGGCTTCCTGGACCACGTGGTGAACAAGAAGGCCGACGTGGTGCGGGTCTACCTGCCGCCGGACGCCAACACGCTGCTGTCGGTGATGGACCACTGCCTGCGCAGCCGCAACTACGTCAACGTCGTGGTGGCCGGCAAGCGGGCGATGCCGCAGTGGCTGTCGATGGAGGCCGCGGTGGCGCACTGCACCGAGGGCGCCGGGATCTGGCCCTGGGCCAGCAACGACCAGGGCTCCGAGCCGGACGTGGTCCTGGCCTGCGCCGGGGACACCCCGACCCTGGAGGTCCTGGCCACCGTGGCGATCCTGCGCGAACACCTGCCGCAGCTGAAGGTCCGGGTGGTCAACGTCGTGGACCTGATGAAGCTGGAACCGGACACCGAGCACCCGCACGGGCTCAGCGACGCGGACTACGACTCGCTGTTCACCCGCGACAAGCACATCATCTTCGCCTTCCACGGCTACCCCCAGCTGATCCACCGTCTCACCTACGCGCGCCACAACCGGAACCTGCACGTGCGCGGCTACAACGAGGAGGGCAGCATCACCACCCCCTTCGACATGCGCGTCCAGAACCGCCTGGACCGCTTCCACTTGGTCATGGACGTCATCGACCGGGTACCGGACCTCGGCTCGCAGGGCGACTACCTCAAGCAGATGATGCAGGACAAGCTGGTCGAGCACACCCGCTACATCGATGCCCACGGCCAGGACCTGCCCGAGATCCGCGACTGGGTCTGGGGCACGGCGCCGTGAGCGCGCAGGAGCTGGCGGACGTCGCGCAGGCGCTGGTCGGCGTCGGCAAGGGCCTGCTGGCGATGGACGAGTCCATCCCCACCTGCGAGGAGCGCTTCGCCCAGGCCGGGATCCCGCAGACACCGCAGATGCGGCACGCCTACCGGCAGTGGCTGGTGACCACGCCGGGCCTTGGCGAGTTCATCAGCGCGGCGATCCTCCACGACGAGACGATCCACCAGCGCGACCAGGACGGCACACCCCTGGTGCAGCTCCTGGCGGACGCCGGGATCCTCGCGGGGATCAAGGTCGACGCCGGAACCCATGCGCTGGCGCTGTGCGCGGGCGAGAGCATCACCGAGGGCCTGGACGGCCTGCGGCAGCGCCTGGACCAATACCGGAGCCTGGGTGCCCGCTTCGCCAAGTGGCGCGCGGTGATCACGATCGGTGAGAGTCGTCCCAGCGCCGGGTGCATCCAGGCGAACGCCCACGCCCTGGCCCGCTACGCCGCCCTGTGCCAGGAGGCCGGCCTGCTGCCGATTGTGGAGCCGGAGGTGCTCATGGACGGGCCGCACACACTGCGGCGTTGCGGTGAGGTGACCGAGGACGTCCTACGGGCGGTCTTCGGTGAGCTGCACGACCAGCGGGTCTTGTTGGAGGGCCTGATCCTCAAGCCGAACATGGTGCTCCCGGGATCGGACTGCCCCAGGCAGGAGCCGGTGGACGCCGTGGCCGACGCCACCCTGGAGGCCCTGCGGCGGACGGTACCGGCCGCCGTGGCGGGCATCGCGTTCCTGTCGGGCGGACAACCGGGCCAGCGGGCCACGGCCCACCTCAACGCCATGCACACACGCGACCGGTCCTGTCTTCCCTGGCCGCTGACGTTCTCCTTCGCCCGCGCCATCCAGCAACCCGCGCTGGAGATCTGGCACGGCAAGGACACCCAGGTCCCGCCGCTCAGAAGGCGCTGCTGCACCGGGCCCGGTGCGACGCGGCGGCGCGACGCGGCGCCTACACCCCGGCCCTGGAAGGGGACTGAACCGAGGGCCACCTCGTGCGAAACCCCCCGTTCGCGCACCCGGCACCAGCTACCCGAAGATCGGCGGAACCACTGATGACAGCGGATGCCAGCGCGGCACCGGCCACCGAACCCGCCCCGGACGGCGACCTGAAGTCCCTGCCTCTGGCGCAGGTCGAGCAGAAGCTGGGCAGCTCCCCATCCGGTTTGGACCAGGCCGAGGCCGCCGAGCGGCTGACCCGGTACGGGCCCAACGAGATAGCCGAGGTCAAGGCCAGTGCGCTGCTGAAGTTCCTGGCCTACTTCTGGGGCCCCATCCCGTGGATGATCGAGGCCGCGGTGATCCTGTCGGCCGTGGTCGGCCACTGGCCCGACTTCTTCATCATCCTGGTCCTGCTGGTGGCCAACGCCGTGGTCGGCTTCTGGGAGGAGCACCAGGCCGGCAACGCCATCGATGCGCTGAAGGCCAGGCTCGCGATCAAGGCCAGGGTCAAGCGCGACGGGAGGTGGACCAGCGTTGCCGCACGGGACCTGGTACCCGGGGACGTCATCCGGGTGCGGCTGGGCGACATCGTGCCCGCTGACGCCCGGCTGCTGACCGGCGACGAGGTCGAAGTGGACCAGTCCGCACTGACCGGAGAATCACTGCCGGCCACCCGGCAGCCCGGCGAGGCGGTGTTCTCCGGCTCCATCGTGCGCCGCGGTGAGAGCGACGCCCTGGTCTACGCGACCGGTGTGGACACCTACTTCGGCAAGACCGCGCAGCTGGTCCAGGACGCCCACACGGTCAGCCACTTCCAGCGCGCGGTGCTGAGGATCGGGAACTACCTGATCGTCCTGGCCGCGGTCCTGGTCACGGTGATCATCGTGGTGGCGCTGCTGCGCGGCGACCCGCTGTTCACCACCGTGCAGTTCGCCCTGGTGCTCACGGTCGCTGCGATTCCGGTGGCGATGCCGACGGTGCTGTCGGTGACCATGGCGGTGGGCGCCCGGCTGCTGGCCCGCAAGCAGGCGATCGTCAGCCGGCTGGTGGCGATTGAGGAACTGGCCGGCGTGGACGTGCTGTGTGCGGACAAGACCGGCACCCTGACCCAGAACACCCTCACCCTGGGCGAGGTCTTCAGCGCCGGCGACACACCCGCCGACCCGGTCATCCTCGCGGCGGCGCTGGCCTCGCGCGCCGAGAACCAGGACCCCATCGACCTCGCTGTCCTGGGCGGACTCGCAGACGAGGACGCCCTGACCGGCTACCGGGTCACCCACTTCCAGCCCTTCGACCCGGTCCACAAGCGCACCGAAGCCACCGTCCAACCCACGCAAGGCGCCGTGTTCAGGACGACCAAGGGCGCACCCCAGGTCATCCTGGCACTGTCCGCCAACGCCGCAGACGTCCATGCCGCCGTGGACGACGCGGTCAACGCCTTCGCCGCACGGGGCTTCCGCGCCCTGGGCGTGGCCCGCGCCGAAGGACAGGACGGGCCCTGGCAGTTCCTGGGGGTGCTGCCCCTGTCCGACCCGCCGCGCCAGGACGCCGCCACCACCATCGCCACCGCCCGCGACATGGGCGTGACCATCAAGATGGTCACCGGCGACCAACTCGCCATCGCCCAGGAGACCGCCAAGAAACTCGGCATGGGCACCGGCATCCTGGACGCCGCCGGCCTGGGCGACGTCAAACAGAAGGAGAGCGCGACGACAGCGGAATCCATCGAGGACGCCGACGGCTTCGCCCAGGTCTTCCCCGAGCACAAGTTCCACATCGTCGACGTCCTGCAGAAACGCGGCCACATCGTCGGCATGACCGGCGACGGCGTCAACGACGCACCCGCACTCAAGAAGGCCGACTGCGGCATCGCGGTGGACGGCGCCACCGACGCCGCACGCGCGGCGGCCGACATCGTCCTGACCACCCCCGGCCTGTCCGTGATCATCGACGCGATCAAGGAAAGCCGTAAGATCTTCCAGCGGATGAACAGCTACGCGATCTACCGCATCGCCGAGACCCTGCGCGTGCTGCTGTTCGTCACCCTGGCCATCCTGGTCTTCAACTTCTACCCGCTGACCGCCGTCATGATCGTCATGCTGGCGCTGCTCAACGACGGCGCCATCCTGTCCATCGCCTACGACAACGTCCGCTACCGCAACCGCCCCGAAGCCTGGAACATGCGCCTGGTGCTGGGCGTCGCCACGGTCCTGGGCGTCGTGGGCCCGATCGCCGCCTTCGGTCTGTTCTACCTCGGCAACAGCGTTTTCCACCTGGGCCACCCGCAACTGCAGACCCTGATGTACCTGATGCTGTCCGTCGCCGGACACCTGACGATCTTCCTCACCCGCACCCGAGGGCCCTTCTGGTCCATCCGCCCCGCCCGCATCCTGTGGCTGGCCGTACTCGGCACCCAGATCCTGGCCACCCTGATCGCCGTCTTCGGCGTCCTGATGACCCCCCTCGGCTGGACCTACGCCCTGCTGGTGTGGGGCTACGCCCTGCTCTGGTTCCTGGTCACCGACCGGATCAAACTCCTCGCCTACCGGATCCTGGACCGGACCACCACCGAGAGTTCGACCACCGAGCCCACCGCAGCACAGCCGCAAGCAGCCGAACCGGCGCCCAGACACGGACCGGGCACCCCACCACGGGCCGCCGGACCCGCGACGGACACCGCGTTCCACACCGATGCCGACCCGGACATCTACCACGACAACGACAACTGCCCCTACGGCACGGAGATCAAGGACCACGGCAACGACAGATCCGGCACGCAGGGCCGCCGCCGGTGCGCATGGTGCAGCCAGCATCCTGTGCCCGTCTAGGCGATCCCCGGTTCCCGCAGCCGCGACACCGGCGACGGGCCCCGACCCCGGCCCCGGCAGAGGGAGGACGACATGAGACCGAGGCTGACGTACCGCGCGCTTCGCTCCATCGAACAGCGGCTGCGCAGCGACGACGCCCTGAACGCCCTCTTCGACCTGTTCGCACGCCTGAACCAGGAGGAGGAACTCCCCAACCACGAACGCCTCGGCGGCCTGCGGCACCTACGCCGCAGCGGCGACGGCGCACGACACAGAAGAGAAGCGAGCCCATGACCGGCGAGAGCACGTCCTTCACGATCGGCACCGAGGACCGCACCAGCGACGGCGCCTGCAGTGAGCTGACCCGCGTGGTCATCGACCCCTTCGCGCGCACGCTCATCCGCCTGATCCTCGCACCCGTGGAGCCGCTGGTTCCCGTCGGCCTGGTGGACCGGGTGGATGGCAGCAGGGCTGGGGTGGACACCCAGTGCAGCCCTGGCGACTCTGCTGCCTCCCGTATCAGCAGGAACCCGCGGTGGGCTCCACCCATGGAGTCGATCTTCGTGTCAGCGTTGACCGTCGGGCAGTGGTTCCCAGGTAGTCCCACATGATCGAAGAGGCAGCGGGCGAGCAGGACGCGCTTCAACAGGACAGGCTGTTCGGTGAACTGCAGGCGCGGCTGGACATGGCCCGGGACGCGAGAAACCGGGTGCACAGTCTGCTGGAAGCGGTCCTGGCGGTCGGCAGGGAGCTGGAACTCGACCAGGTGCTGCGGCACATCGTGGAGGCCGCGGTGGCGCTGGTGGATGCCCGGTACGGCGCGTTGGGAGCGATCGGTGAGGGGCAGCGGCTGTCCCAGTTCATCACCGTCGGCCTCGATGAGGCGCAGGAGGCGGCGATCGGAACGCCTCCGCAGGGGCACGGCCTGCTCGGGGAGCTGATCAGCAACCCGGTCCCGCTGCGGCTGACCGAGCTGTCCACCCACCCGGCCTCGCTCGGCTTCCCGCCCAACCATCCGCCGATGCACTCCTTCCTCGGTGTGCCGATCCGGGTGCGCGGTGAGGTGTTCGGCAACATCTACCTGACGGAGAAGCACGGCGGCGGCCCGTTCGACGCCGAGGACGAGGCCGTCCTGGCGACGCTGGCGGTGGCGGCCGGGGTGGCCGTCGACAACGCCTGGCTGTTCAGCCAGGCCCGGCAGCGCGAGCGCTGGCTGACCGCCAGCGCCGAGATCACCAGCAGCCTGCTCACTGGAGCCGGCCGGGCCGAGGTGCTGCAGTTGCTGGCCGAACAGGCCAGGTCCATCGCCGAAGCTGACCTGGCAGTGATCGCGTTGCCCTTGGGTGCGGGCGAACTGATCGTCGAGGTGGCCGTCGGCGAGGGGGCCGAAGCCCACCAGGGACTGGTGCTGCCGGCGGAGGGTTCCTTGGTCGGGGCCGCTCTGCGCTCAGGGAAGCCGATCATCAGCGCCGCAGTCAACAAGGACGCGAGGATCACTGCTCCCCGGGAACGCTGGCAGAGGCTCGGGCCTGCTGTCGCGGTGCGGATGGGGACGGTCGAGGGCGGGGTGCGCGGGGTTCTGGCGCTCGCTCGCACCGAGGGTGGCACCGAGTTCACCGCGGAAGACGCGGGCCCCCTGCTGGGGTTCGCCGGACAGGCCGCGCTGGCCCTGGAACTGGCCGAGCGCCGTCGCGGCGCCGAGCAGATGACACTGTTGGAGGACCGCGACCGAATTGCCCGCGACCTGCACGACCTGGCGATCCAGCGGCTCTTCGCGACCGGTATGACGTTGCAGAGCGCCGAGCGCTTCATCGACCACCCGCAGGCATTGGAGCGGGTCCACCGCGCGGTGGACGACCTGGACGCCACGGTGAAGATCATCCGTTCGACGATCTTCGGCCTGCGCGCCCGCGATGCCGGACCCGGCGGCCATGGCCTGCGTGCCCGCATCGTCGAAACGGTCGAGCGGGCGGTCGCGGCCCTGGGCTGCACACCTGGGCTGCGGATGGAGGGCCTGCTGGACACCGAGGTCCCCGGCGACTTCGTCGAAAGCCTGCTGGCGGTGCTGGGCGAGGCGCTGAGCAACGCGGCCCGCCACGCCAAGGCACGGGCGGTCGAGGTCACCGTCGCGGCGACGCGCACGGACCTCACCCTCACCGTGGTCGATGACGGGGTCGGCATCGCGCAAGGCGGCGCCCGAAGCGGGCTGGCCGATCTCGACGCGCGGGCCCGGCAGTGCGGGGGACGCTTGCCGTCGCCCCGGGGATCCCCCGCGGAACCCGGCTGGTGTGGCGGGTACCGATCAAGCGGGACCAAGGCTGAAGTGCGCCCAGATCCCGGACGGCCTGACTCCAGCAGTACTGCGGTCGCGCCGTGGCATCGAAGCCATCGCCGCCTGCTCGCCGCCCAAGGAAGGGGCGGCACTGCCCCAGGACGATCACGAAGGATCCGGATGCGTGCTCGTCCGGACGCTCATCAAGGGCCCGGTCCAGGTGATGGAGGGGCGCACGCTCGCGGACGGTGTGATGTCCGTCGGGCCTCAATGCCCGGGTGCGGCGTCAGGGACAGTCTGGGTTCGGCCAAGGGTCACCTGGGCGCCGAGGAGTTCGGCGCAGGCGTTCCACAGGACGATGCAGCGTTCGCCGTGGAAGTCCTTGACCACCGAGACCGAAGCGGTGCCGGCGGCCAGCAGGCGTCCGTGGTCTGCCGCGAGGCCCAGCGCCCGTGCCGCCAGGATCCGGGAGAAATGCCCGTGGGAGACCACGACGACCGGAACGGCCGTGTGCTCGGCGTGCCCGATCAGGAACGTGTCGGCACGCGCGCCGACACCCTCGGTGCTCTCGCCAGCGGGGCATCCGTCGCGCCAGATGTTCCACCCCGGGCGCAGCGTGGAGATCTGCTCGTGTGTCAGGCCTTCGTACGTTCCGTAGTCGTACTCGGCGACGAGCGGCTCCACGATTCCCCGGGCACCGGGCATCGCCAGTGCCAAGGTCTGGGCCGCACGCTCCCGCGGGCTTGCGTAGACCACGGGCTCGCGGCCGGAAAGGACGTGGCCGAGCAGGGGCCGCAGCGCAGCCGCCTCAAGACGGCCGTGTTCGGTGAGCGGAAGGTCGGTGGCACCGGTGTGCCGGCCCGACAGCGTCCATGCGGTCTCGCCGTGCCGAACGATGATCAGTTCCACGTCGATTCCCCACCCGTCCCCGCAGCATGCCCGCCCCGGGTCCCTTGCCGGGCAGCGAGCAGGCCAACTCGATTGACGGCTCCGGGAAGTGGCGGCTGCCACCGGTGACTGGATGCCATGGACGTCATCAGCTCCTCGGGATTCATCCAACGGTCGGTCGTGGATGCCGCCGGGAGTCTGGGGCGACGCGGGTGCCTGCCTGCGGGGAACCCGGACAGGAAGATCAACTCTCTTGTCAGTCTACGCTCGTGGAGCGCAGCCAGCGGTGAGGACCGGTGGTCCTCCTCTCAGTGGTGGCTTTCACCGCGGCCGGTGGCCGGTGAATCCCGGCGACCGGTGTCCATGGTCATGTCGGCCTGCTCCTTCTGGGGGGCGCCGCCCATCATCGCGAGCATCGCCCGTCCGCCGGTACGGATGAAGCGGAGCACCAGGGCGGCGGCCAGGAGCAGGAAGACGATGTTGAGCCAGGTGGTGTAGTTCCAGCTCACACCCTGGGTCGGGAGCGTTGCCCGGGCCTGGTCGGGGATCAGTCCCAGGGCGCCGAACGTGAACTCGACGATGTAGCCGGCGATGACCATCGCGGTGTAGAAGGTCGTGGCGAGGAAGATGGTCATCCGCCACCCGTAGTACTTCTTGTAGATGGCCAGGATCGGCAGGATCAGCAGGTCGGCGAAGATGAAGGCGACCACGCCGCCGAAGCTGATGCCGCCCTTCCACAGCACCACGGCCAGGGGCACGTTGCCGATGGAGCACACGAACGAGAGCATGGCGACCAGTGGTCCCACCAGCGGCCCCCAGATCTTGGACGCCAGGGGGTGGCCGGTGAAGAAGAAGGTGTGCCAGAAGGAGTCGGGGACCCAGGCGGCGACGGCCCCGGCGACGAGCAGGCCGATCACCAGGTCGCGCAGGATCGCGGCCCACTCCATCACGAACACGTGCGCCACCGAGGTGTAGCCCTGCCTTGAGAACAGGCGCCGGGTGAAGGTGCCCTCGCGCTGGACGGACATGTCCATCGCCGCGTGGCCCTCCATCGAGCCCGCCGCTCCGCGTTCGGCCTGGTCACGTGCTTCGCGTAGGAGCTTGTCACGCAGGAAGATCCGGAAGAGCACGGCCAGGACCACGATCATGATCGGGCCGCCGACGAACTCCGCGGCGGTGAACTGCCAGCCCATCAGCAGGGCCAGGATCACGCCGAGTTCGATGACCAGGTTGGTGGAGGCGACCTCGAAGGCCATCGCGGCGGTGAAGTCCGCGCCCTTGCGGAACAGCGAACGGGCCAGGGCCACCGCCGCGTAGGAGCACGAGGAGGACGCCGCCCCCAGCAGCGAGGCCAGGGCCAGCGTCCTCGGTCGGTCATCGCCCAGCAGCCGGATGATCGTGGACCTGCGCACCACCGCCTGTACCACCGCGGACAGGGCGAAGCCCAGGATCAGTGCCCAGGTGATCTCCCAGGCCATCGAGCCGGTGAGCGAGAGCGCGTGGAGGATCGCGTGCATGTCTTCCCCTGGTGGCGGATGGGTTGTGCGCGGATTCGGGAGGCGGCTCGGCCGCACGCCTCAGTGTGCCCGCGAAGGGTCCTCGGCTCCGTGCTGATGATCGGCTGCCCAGGTCCGCCGCGGTGGAACGCGACCGGCGGCCTGACGTGGTTCAGGCAGCTGCGGCGCGGCTGGTACGGCCGCGCGGCAGGGCGAGTGCCCGGTCACCGTCAGCGGCTGGCCGTGGTGGCTGATCTCCAGGTCGGAGCCTTCCAGGAGGGTGTAGGTGGCGTCCTGGTGGGTGATCTCCACCCGGATGCAGCGTTGCTGGAACTGCACGGCGAAGGCCAGGCGGGTCAACTGCTCGGGCAGGCGCGGGGCGAAGGCGAGTGCGTTGCTCTGGTGCCGCATCCCGCCGAAGCCGGTCACCAGGGCGATCCAGGTCCCGGCCAGGGAAGCGAGGTGGATGCCGTCGCGGGTGTTGTGCTCCAGGTCCGCCAGGTCCATCAGCGCCGCCTCACCGAGGTAGTCGTAGGCCAGGCGCAGGTGGCCGACCTCGGCGGCCAGGACAGCCTGGCTACTGGCGGACAGCGAGGAGTCCCGCACCGTGACCGCCTCGTAGTAGGCGAAGTTGGCAGCCTTCTGCTCCGCGGTGAACAGGTCACCGCGCTGCTGCATCGCGAAGACCAGGTCGGCCTGCTTGCAGACCTGCTTGCGGTACAGGTCGAAGTAGGGGAAGTGCAGCATCAGCGGGTAGGACTCCGGGGCGGTCGCGGCGAAGTCCCACACCTGGTGGGTGGTGAAACCGACCGACTGCTCGTGCACGCCCAGCACCGCGTTGAAGGGCATCGCGATCCGGGCCGCGGCATCGCGCCAGGCAGCGGTCTCCTCATCGTCGACCCCGAGCGAGAGTGCCGCCTGGCGGTGGCGCGCGACCGCGTCGGCGGCGGCCAGCAGGTTCTGCTGGGCCATCACGTTGGTGTAGATGTTGTCGTCGGCGACCGCGCCGTACTCGTCCGGCCCGGTCACCCCGTCCAGGTGGAACACCCCCGCACCGTCGTGGTAGCCCAGGGAGCGCCACAACCGTGCGGTGTGCACCAGCAGCTCCAGGCCGACCTCGCGTTCGAAGGCCAGGTCGCTGGTGGCCGAGGTGTAGCGCACCACCGCGTCGGCGATGTCGGCGTTGACATGGAAGGCCGCCGTCCCGGCCGGCCAATACGCCGAGCACTCGTCCCCGTTGATGGTCCGCCAGGGGAACGCGGCCCCCGCCAGGCCGAGCTTGGCCGCCCGGGCCCGCGCCGCTGGAAGGGTGGCGTGGCGCCAGCGCAGCGCCTGGCCCACCGCCGCCGGTGCCGTATGGACGAGCATGGGCAGCACGTAGGCCTCGGTGTCCCAGAAGCAGTGCCCGTCGTACCCGGACCCGGTCAGGCCCTTGGCCGGGATCGCCCGCTCCTCGGCGCAGGCCGCCGCCTGCAGGACGTGGAACAGCGCGAACCGCACCGCCTGCTGAATCTCGGCGTCGCCCTCCACCTCCACGTCCGCGTGAGTCCAGAAATCGTCCAGGTACGCGCGCTGCCCCGCCAGCAACCCCGCCCACCCGATCTCCGCGGCGCCCGCCAGCGCCGCGTCGACCTGGTCCCGCACCGCGGGCAGCGACCGGGCACCGGACCAGCCGTGCGCCACAGTCTTCACCACCCGCAGACACTCACCCGGCGCAAGCTGCGAGGTCACCGTCAGGCGGCTCACGTCCGGACCGCTCTCCGCCGCCGCCGACGTACCCGCCGGGCCGTCGATGAGGTGATCGGCGGCCACCGCGACCCGCAACCCGCTGCGTACCGTGCGGTGCACCAGCCGCAGCCTGCTGCCCCGGGCGAAGTCGTCCTCCGCCACCAGCACCGAGTCCAGCACCGCCGCCACCCTGGGGTCGCCCCCCTGCGGCGGCAGCTGCTCGTTGGCGACCAGCTCGGACTGCAGCACGACCTGCACCTGCCGGTCCACCGCCTCGACCTCGTAGGCGATCGCGGCGATCGCGCGCTGGGTGAGCGAGACCAGACGAGTCGACCGGATCCGCACGGTGCAACCCGAGGGCGTCGTCCACAGGACGCTCCGCTCCAGCACCCCCGCGCGGAAGTCCAGCACCCGCTCGTGGCTGTGCAGGGTCCCGTAGCGCAGGTCCAGCGGCTCGCCATCCACCAGCAGCCGCATCACCTTGCCGTTGGTCACATTGATGATCGTCTGGCCGGACTCCGGATAGCTGAACCCGGCCTCCGCGTACGGCAGCGGGCGGAACTCGAAGACACCGTTCAGATACGTCCCCGGCAGGCCGTGCGGCTCACCCTCGTCCAGGTTGCCGCGCCAGCCCACATGGCCGTTGGACAACGCGAACAGCGACTCGCTCTGCGCGAGCACCTCCAGATCCAGACCGCACTCGCGCAGACACCACGGATCGACAGCGAAAGCGGGATGGGCGATCACCTGCCCGGACCAAGCCCTCGGACCGCACATGCCGGCGGCGTGGCGCGACAGATCACAACATGCCCTGCGGAAGGATCCGCACCCGGAACCTCACCTGTGTGCGGCTGCAGCCCCTGCCCAGGTGCCCGATCACGGGCACTGCCCGCCAAGCGGGCCCACGGATACACCCTCGCTGCTGCTTGGACCGGCTTGCTCATCGGTGCGCCCCAGATGCGCTCGCGCCCGACCGTCTGCCGGACTGTGGCCGCGTCGGGGTCCAGGACGCTGATGAGCCCACTGTAGGCCGAAGCCGCCCCCACAGCGAGAAGTAGCCTTTCCCGTTCAAGCGTCCCCGGGGACAGAGGAGGACGTGGCGTCGGACCGGCTCTGGAGTGGGACCAGCCGGCCCCTGCCCCGCGTCTGCGACGCGGGCCGGCGGAACGGTGGAGTCGACACCCGAGGGAACCAGATCGTGCTCAGTCCAGCAGGTCGCTGAGATCCCTCACCACGACCTGGCCCCCGTGACGGCGCAGCGCGTCGGCCTGACCGCCCCGGTCCACTCCGACCACGCACCCGAAGCCGCCGTCCCGACCGGCCTCCATCCCGGCCAGCGCGTCTTCGAAGACCGCCGCCTGCGCGGCGAGGACACCGAGCGCTTGCGCCGCAGCCAGGAAAGTGTCGGGGGCAGGCTTGCCCGCAAGCCCGCGTTCGGCTGCCACCACGCCGTCGACCCGCACCTCGAAGAGGTCGGCGATACCGGCCGCCACCAGGACGTCCAGGCAGTTGGCGCTGGAGGACACCACCGCACGCCGAAGTCCGGCCTCCCTCGCCGCCTCGACATAGCGCACCGACCCCGGGTACGCCTGGACGCCGCGCTCCTTGATCATCCGCAGCACCAGCGCGTTCTTCCGCGTGCCGAGCCCGTACACGGTCTCGCGCTCCGCAGGGTCCCGCGCGCCGCCCTCAGCGAGGTCGATACCCCGCGAGGCCAGGAAAGCGCGGACACCGTCGGCCCGCGGCAACCCGTTGACGTAGTCGTCGTAGTCCGCGACCGGATCGAAGGGTCTAAATCCCGGCCCCTCCCGCAGACTGAGGAAGCCGTCGAACATCTCCTTCCACGCCGCCGCGTGCAGGACCGCGGTCCCGGTGAGCACGCCGTCGAGATCGAACAGGCAGGCACGGATACCTTCAGGAAGCCCCAGCATCGCCACCCCCATCCTCCCCCCAGAATAAATCCGGGCCGTAGTAACCGCGTGGTGACACCCGCCGTCGACAGCGGGAAAGATCACGCACGGCTCACACGGCCTACAGTCCCGAGTTCCAGCGGTCAACCGCCCGGGGGCGTGCCCTTCAGTGGGTGCGCCGCGCTCTGTGTGGCGAATTGCTGAACCGGATATCGACCGGTAGGTGCGTCCAGCCGGTTGCCATCCGGGCGTGATCGATTGGCCCCGACTGCAGCGCATGCAAAACCTCGCGCGGACTCCCCGTCGCGTCCAGGGCTACCGTGATGTAGAGGCTGGGGTGTGAGTCGGAGCCAGCCACCCGTACCCGAGCACGCTGGACTCCGGACACGTCCAGTATCTCTTCCTGGATCGCCTGGGCCAGGGCGGTGCCTCGCATCATGATGCGTCCCCGCAGGACAGTCCCACCCAGTGGGGTCTTCCGGGTTGTTGCACTGGGCAGTTGCCGCAGCAGCCAGACCAGTGCGAGCAAGCTCACCAGGGTCAGTGCGGTCAGGGTCACCGGCCAGGCCCACGCCCACGTGCTGAAGCCGCCGTGTCGAACTGCACGGTTCAGGGCGCCATGCGGGGTAGTGGGGAGCCAACGGGTAGGCCGCGGCAGGTCCCAGCGCCGGTACAGGTCCCATGCGCCGGCCAGGGCCAGTAGTCCGGCGCCGAACAGGACTGTCCCGATCGACGCCAGCAGGGCGCGGTTGACAGCGGATTGCGCTCGCATGGCAGGTCCCAGGGACGATGGTTGACCGGGTAGAAGCAAGTGGGGATACGGGAGATCAGGAGGGGCGTCGGGTGTGGGCGGTCAGAGCAGGCGGGTGGGCCAGGCCGAGTCCGTCCCGTGCCTGGTTCAGGACTTGGGTCAGCTCGGTTTCGATCCGCTGTGGGTCGCCGAATCCTGTGATCGCTCGCACGGTGATCCGGCGGCGTACTCGAACGCGCACCGCGGTGACGCCCGCCACGCTCAGCGCAGCGTCCCGCAGCGCTGTGGCGGCGGCGGCGCGGCCCAAGCCGGCACGAAGCGCCGGATCCTCTTCCGGCGGCCGCAGCGGCAGTGTCCGGCGTCCGCCGGGCATGAGCGCCGCCATGATCATCCACAGTCCTAGTGCCACGCACACTGCGGCAACGACGATCACCCAGGCGTCGCCCAGGGGACGGTCGGCCAAGCCCTGGGCAAAGGCTGCGCCAACCCACCCCGTCGGGTGGTCCCGGCCTGCGGCCACCACTTTGTAGATCAGCAGCAGGGACCCGGCCAGCACCAGTCCGGCCGTCAGTGCGGAGGGGATCCGGCGTGCCGCCCACCAGCGGTGTGGGAGTCGGGACGTGTCGGCCGTCGCCGAACCATCGCCGCCCACCAGAGCTGTACCACCGGTCCCGGGATGGGGTGGTGGCTTGGTGAGGTCCACCGCCGGGTGGGCGTTGCGGTGGTGCTCTCGACGTTGCACTGCTCGATGTCGACGGTGATCTCGCGGACTTGTAGGCCCGTCAGTTCGCCCAGGCGCAGGGCGACGTCATCCTGCAGTCGGGTGCAGATCGCCGCAAGGTCGGCCGGGTAAGGCAGGCGCACCTGCAGTGCCACCCTCACAGCTCCGCTGCCGGTGGTGATCCTGGCGCGCGGGGCGTGCGGGTGATGTCCGGGCCGGGTGTGCGGGACCAGCGCGTCGCGGGCAGCTCGTGCGGCGATCCGGGCGACAGCCCTGTCCGCAATCCGTGTGGTGCCGCGGCCCGGTGTTGCCACCACCGGTGGCCCCTGCTCAACTGGTGCCGCCCTGAGGGTACTCATCGCCGACCACCGCGTGCCCTGACCAGCGCGCCCAGGTCCAGGCTGCCGTCCAGGGCCAGACCGGTCACCAGTCCCGCCACTCCCATCACGGTTACCAGTAGGAAGGCCCAGAAGCCGCCGAAGTAGCCGGCGAATCCCAGGGCCATTCCAGCCAGCAGCCCGATGCCGGCGCTGTGTCCGCCGCCGGTACCCTGCCGCGATTCCGAGTCCGACGCATGCTCGGGCCAGCTGGAACGGCCTACGGAGGGACGGGTCATTTCACGCGGCTCTCGCTCGGCGTGGACTCGTCCTCCTCCTCAGGCAGGTGGACGTCGACGACGGAGATGTTGACCTCCACGACCTCCAGGCCGGTCGTCCGCTCCAGCTCGGAGATCACGTGCGCGCGGGCGCTGGCGGCGATGTCGAGGATCGCGACGCCGTACTCGACCACCACGTCCAGGTCCACCGCAGCCTGGCGCTCACCGACCTCGACCTTGACCCCGCGAGAGAAGTTGGTGCCCCCTCCAGGGACGTGGTCCCGCACCGCGCCAAAGGCACGGCTCATTCCCGCGCCCAGGCTGTGGATACCCGGGACCTCGCGGGCGGCCATACCGGCGATCTGTGCCACCACGCTGTCCGCAATGCTCGTCCGGCCCCGGGACTCCGGCTTGCCCAGACTGGCGACGGTGCGGTTGCGCAGCCCTGCCCCGTCACTGGTGGAGACGTTCTCCGTGGAAGCGGTCCGGGTGATGGTGTCGGTCATGATCTCTCCTCGAAGCAGGCGCCTCGGGTACCCGGAGGGCACCGCATCCGCCTGCTGCCACCGTCATGCTGCTCCCGGAGCGCCCGCCGCCACAGGGCCGAACGGCCCTGTGGACAGGGCCGCCAGGACCCCGGATTCCCACCAGCACCCCCGCGCAGAGACTGCCGATACCGGAGAGGAACGGAGCGGCTCCATCGGACCGGCACCGCCACCCTCGGTGGCGCGCACAGCCACCTGCAGTGCCAGGACCTTGCGGCCCGTCGTATCAACGGATCCACGTACGTCAAGAAATGATCCACTGATGCGATCGGAGCGTTACTCCGGGGATTCTGAAGCCATACACGCAGAGGTTCAACGTGCTTCCGGGGCGCTGAGGGCGCTCTGTTCGTCAGCCTGCCTTGTGGGTCGGGAGGCGGTCAGGAGCAGGCCGGTCAGGGCGGTTGCTGCGGCAGTGGCGCTCAGGACCCAGGACAGGGCCGGGAACGAGTCGGTGTGCGGGCTGGTGGAGAGGTAGAGGGTCCCCAGGGCCGCGACGCCGATGGCGATGGCGAGTTGGTTGGCGGTGCTCAGCACGCCGCTGATCGAGGCCGTGTGCTGGGTGCGGTGTGCTCGACGGTTCGTCGTACCAGTGCTCCGAAGCCGGCGCCGTGTCCTACGCCGGCCGCGGCCAGTAGGACGGTGGCCCACCAGGGCCAGCCGCTGGTGGCCACCGTCCAGGCCAGGGCTGCGGTGGCGGCGGAGAAGAGTGCGAAGGCGACGGCGGGAAGGTGTGGATGCCAGCGGTTGGGCAGCCGGGACCAGGTCATGGACGCGGTGGCGAAGCCTGCGGCGTAGCCGGCGAAGGTCAGCCCGGAACGCAGGGGGCTGTCGTGCAGGGTGTACTGGAGGTAGAGCGCGGTGGTGAACAGCAGTGCGCCGTAGCAGGCCATGAGGACGAAGACACCGCCCAGGCCTTGGCGGACCGCGCGTTGGGCGAGGATCTCGGTGTCGATCAGCGGTTGCTGCCCGTTGGTTGCCAGTCTAGTTTCGTACCGGGCGAAGACGGTGAGAGCGGGAGGTGCTGCACCCAGCAGGGTCCAGCACCACCAGGGCCATCCGGCGTCGCTGCCGAAGGTCAACGGCACGACCAGCGCCAGGATCGCGCCGCCCAGGAGCAACGCGCCGACCAGGTCGAGACGGCGGCGTCCCGACGCACGGTCCGGTCCGGCGGGCAGGCGGCCTGCGGAGCAGGCCAGCACGGCCAGGCCGATCGGCAGGTTCACCAGGAAGATCGGACGCCATCCGCCGCCGAGCAGGTCGGCGCTGATCAGGACGCCGCCCAGGATCTGGCCTGCGGCGACACCCACCGCCAGGACCAGGCCGTACAGGGAGAGCACGCGTCGGCGCCGCTCGCCGGTGAAGCCCGCCTGCAGCAGGGAGAGGACCTGCGGGACCATCAGGGCCGCGCCGGCTCCCTGCACGGCACGGGCACTGACCAGCATGACCGCGCCGGAGGCGAGCCCGCAGGCCAGCGAGGCGGCCGTGAACAGCGTCGTACCCCCCAGGAAGGCCCGCGCGTATCCCCAGCGCGCGCCCAGGCGGGCGCCGGTGACCAGACCCACCGCATAGACCAGCACGTAGGCGGAGACGGCGAGTTGCAGCACCGGGCCGGTCAGGTGCAGGTCGCTCTGGATCTGCGGGGCTCCCACGTTCACGATCGCCGTGTCCAGCGACGCCATCACCTGCCCGGACAGCACCGACAGCCCGACCGCCCACGGAGGTAACCGCCGCCGGGCATCGGACCGCCGCGCACGGACATCGTGGATACGGACACAGGATTCCCCCCTCATCACTCATCAGTTGCTATTAGTTGAACACTACTGACGGCGCGTTCGCAAGTACCATGAGGGGAAACATCACTGACGCAGGGGGCCGGATCCATGGAGGAGAGCGACCTCGACTTGGCCGTCGAACTGGTCAACACCTTCTATGCGCTTGCCGATCCGCCCGACCGGCTCACTGATACAGCCACCTACCAGCGCATCCTTTGCCAGGCACAGGAGCCGGCCCTGGCGCAGGAGCTGAACGAGGACGACTTTCCCGCTCTGGTCCAGTTGCGAGCAGCCATCGCCCCCCTGTTCTCGGCCTCCGACCTCGACCAGGCCGCGGGTGTGCTCAACGGCCTGCTCCAGCACGACCGCGCACCAGTGCGATTGACGGTCGACCAGGGAACAGCGCGCTGGACCGTGAGCGCCGCCACTGCCGGACTGTCCGTCCTGCGCGCCCGGCTCCTGGGCGCCCTGGCCGCCCATCTGGTGCGGCACGGCACCAGCCGCCTGGGCGTCTGCCAGGCGCCACCGTGCACCTGCGTGTTCGTGGACCGCAGCCGCGCCCGCACCCGCCGCTACTGCTGCGACCAGTGCAATGACCGGGCCGCCGCCGGCGCCTACCGCCGTCGCCGAGCGGTCACCAGCTGATCTCCGTCCTGGAGTAGAACGGCCTGGCCGCGGTCCTGGGCTGAAGCGTTTCGAAGCGCTGTTGAGGGATGCCCTGCCGACCCCGGGTACCGCCGGCTGCTGCACCGCAGCGTCGGGCTCGGGCGGAGACTGGCAGCACAGAGTTCGACTGGGCGGTCGATGCGGTCTGCCCCGGGCGTTCAGGTCCAGCCGGGCAGGGCGAGTCCGGTGTAGGTGGTGGGGTCGACCTGGGTCTCGCCGGCGGCGTCGGCGAACGCCTGCAGCGCTTGGACCATCGCGTCGCGGTGCTTGTCGGGCATGGCGGCCACGATCTGCGCGATCTCGGCCTGGCGGCGTTCGGTGACCTGGTGCACCACCCGGTGTCCGGCCTCGGTGGCGACCAGGCGTACTACTCGGCGGTCTCCGGCGTCCGCGGTGCGTTCGACCATGCCGGCCGCAGTGAGGCGGTCCACCATCCGCATCGCGGTCGAGGGGTTGACCGCGAGCTGCTCGGCGAGGCGGGACAGGCTGGTGGCGCCGTTGGTGTCCAGGACCACCAGCATGCGGAACTGGGGGACGGTCAGGTGTCCTCGACCGCGGCCAGGGAGCGGGCGGAGATGGCGACCAGCACGCGGGAGGCGGTCACCACGGCGGCGACCATGGCGTTGACCGGGGCGGGTTCCTGGGACGGCAGGAGTTCAGGCATGACAGCAGTTCTACCCCGTCGGGCGCTCCCGCATGGAGCCGCGGGGACCCCCGCCTTTCTTCCGACAGTGCAAACATTGCATACTGCAAGAATGAGCGAGCCTGCGAACACCGAGCCCCGACCAACCCCTGGGCGCATAGTCCCGGCCGCGCCGATCGCACTCCAGCGGGGACTTTCGCGCCTGTGGGTGGGGCTGCGCGAGTCCAAGGGCGGCCTGGTGGCCCTCGCCCTGGCGGTGGGCGCAGGGGCGGGCCTGGGCGCGGTCGCGTTCCGCTGGATGATCAAGACGTTCACCCTGCTGCTGTCCGGCCACGCCGACTACTCCGCCGCCGGGCACGCCGCCAACCCGCACGTGCCCTGGCTCGGACGCTTCTTCGTGCTCCTGGCTCCGGTGGTCGCCGGGCTGGTCTACGGGCCGCTGGTCCAGCGGTACGCCCGCGAGGCCCGCGGACACGGGGTGCCCGAGGTCATGTACGCCGTCGCCCGGCGCGGCGGCAAGATCGCCCCGCAGGTCGCCCTGGTCAAATCCCTGGCCTCGGCGCTGTGCATCGGCGGCGGCGGATCGGTGGGCCGCGAGGGCCCGATCGTGCAGATCGGCTCCGCGCTCGGCTCCAGCCTGGGGAGCTGGGTCAAGGTCGCCGAGGACCGGCTCAAGGTCCTGGTGGCCTGCGGCGCCGCCGGCGGCATCGCGGCGACCTTCAACGCCCCGCTGGCCGGGGTGTTCTTCGCGATGGAGCTGATCCTGGGCGACTTCACCGCCGAGTCCTTCGGCATGGTCGTCCTGGCCTCCGTCACCGCCTCCGTCATCGGCCGCGCAGCCCTGGGCAACAACCCGTTCCTGCACCTGCCGCCCTTCCAGGTCCAGCACCTGGCCCAGTACCTGCTGTTCGCCCTGCTCGGACTGCTCGCCGGAGCACTCGGCGTGGGGTTCAGCAAGGTGCTGTACCGGATCGAGGACGCCTGCGACAAGGTCTGGCGCGGCCCCGAATGGGCCCGGCCCGCCGTCGGCGGCCTGCTGCTGGGCCTGCTGCTCCTGGTCCTGCCCCAGATGTACGGCGTCGGGTACCCGGTGCTGGAGAACGCGGTCGGCGGCAAGTACGTCATCGGATTCCTGATCGTGCTGCTGGTCGGCAAGATCGTCGCCACCAGCCTGACCATCGGCATCGGCGGCTCCGGCGGCGTCTTCGCCCCCTCGCTGTTCATGGGCGCGATGCTCGGCTCCGCGTTCGGCGCCGCCGCCCACGACCTGGCACCCGGCATCGCCGGACCCGTCGGCGCCTACGGCCTGATCGGCATGGGCGCCGTGTTCGCCGGCGCTGCACGCGCCCCCATCACCGCTGTGATCATCCTGTTCGAGCTCACCGGCGAGTACACCATCATCCTGCCGCTGATGACCGCCATCGTCCTGGCCACCCTGGTCTCCCGCGCCCTGTCCCGCGACACCATCTACACCGCCAAACTGCGCCGCCGCGCGGCATCGACCTCGATGCCAAGCCCGACACCTCCCCCTTCGCCGGGATCACCGTCAGCGCGGTCATGGAACCCGTCCCCGAAGCCCTGCCCGAGACCATGGCGCTGACAGCGGCGGCGGACCGGCTGGCCGCCTCCCCGCACGGCGTCCTGCCCGTCCTCGCCGCCGACGGCACCTACCTGGGCACCGCCACCGCCCGCCACGCCGCCCAAGCCCTGGCCGAGGGCACCCACGCCACCAGCACCCTGGCCACCATCACCCACCGGCCCGCCACCATCACCGCCGACAACGACCTCACCGACGCCCTGAACGCGCTGGTCCACGCCGGCGGAGCCGGACTCCCCGTCCTGGACTCCACCCGCACCCAGCTCACCGGCTGGATCACCTACGAATCCGTCCTCGCTTCACTGCACCACCCCGCCACCCCACCGGCCGAACCCGCCACCGCCGCCGCCCGCTGACCCCCGCGGCCACCAGACCCCGGCAAGCCCTCCCACGGTCCCCGCACACCCGAGAGGCCCCATGCCCACCAGCCCCAGCACCATCACCGCCCACCTACGCGCTGCCCTGAACACCGGAGACCGCCTGCCCCTGAGCCAGATCCTGCACCCCGACGTCCACTGGACCCCCGCCGCACACCAAGGCAGCCCCTGCCACGGCCGCACCGAAGTCCTGCTCCGCTGCTCCCACCTGCACACCAGCGGGCTGCGCGCCACCGTCCAGGAGACCTTCACCTACCCCGAAGCCACCGTCCTGGGGCTGCTGGTCCACCCCGGCGACGACCCCACCACCCCCCGGGCGACGCACTACCTGGTCTTCCACCACACCGACGGCCTGATCACCCGCATCCGCGACTACACCCAGCGCCACGACGCCCTCAACGCCGCCTACCAGGCACCTGACAACACCCGGCAGCACCTCCCGACAGGCATCCCTCCGTCAGACCGGCTGGTCGCTGTAGGCCAGGAACCGGTCCAGCCCCAGCTGGAGCATCCCAGCGCGGGTCCGGGAGTCGGCCCGGTGGACCGTCACGGTGACTACGGGATCGCGGTCGCGGGCCGCTTGCAGCAGAGGGAAGAACAGGACGGCTGCGGCAGCCGCAGCCAACGGGTTGGCCTGGTCCACGTCCACGTGCACCTCACGGGTAGTAGCCACCAGGTGGTCCGCGAGCCTGTCTGCGATCCGCTGCGCCAACTCCGCGGTGACCACCCCGTGCACACTGGCCGCCAGGCAGCCGGGTTGCCCCGGGTGCAGGTGCAGCGCACGTCGGTCCTGGTAGGTCATGGGCGGCTCTCCTTCGAGGTCCTGAGTGACGGGCGGTGGAGCGCGGAGGGGTTCGGGTGCAGCGGTGCGGGCTATCGGCCGCTGCTCAGTCCAGACTCCTCCAGGTCGAGGTCGTACTGCAGTTGGCGCCGGGTGGTGTCGCTGATCTGGTGCGCCTCGTACATCCGCTGCAGCTCGGTGCCCTGCAGGATGATCACCTCGCGCCGCAGCTGCTGGTAGACCTGCAGGAGTGATGATTCCCCGGCGCTGTGGTCCTCGGGGTCCTGGGCCTGGCTGTGGCGCAGGCGCGCGTCAAGCGACAACCGCACGCGGCTCAGAGCCGCGTCGGGTGCGGCGCCGAGGTCGGCGAGCTGGTCCAGGTGGTCCAGGCCCGCGCGGGCGATCTGCTGGCGGGCGCGCTCCTGCTCGCGGGCGGTGTCCTGCGGCTCCAGGGCCAGCCCGGAGCGGTTGACCAGCGGGGCCAGGCTCAGCCCCTGCACGACCAGCGTGAACACCACCACCGCCGTGGTCAGCACCAACACCAACGGGCGTCCCGGCAGCGCGCTGCCGTCGTCGGCCAGCAGCGGAATCGACAGGGCCGCGGCCAGGGGCATGACGCCGCGGGTGCCGGCCCAGGTCACCACGGCGGCGACCCGCCACGACGCGGCCCCCTCGACGGGCTTGACGACCTTGGACAGCGGCCACACCCACACAGCACCCGCAGCCCGATCAGGACCGCGGCTAGCGCCAGCGCCTGCAACGGCCACGCTCCGGAACCTGCGGGCAGGTCGCGGACCATGGTGGGCAGTTCCAGGCCGATGATCGCGAAGACCACGCTCTCCAGCAGGAACACCACCACCGAATACACCGCCTGCAACTGAAGGCGGATCCGCGCATCCGTCAGGCGGTACCCGGAACGACCCAGCACCACCCCGGCCACCACCACAGCGGTGACCCCTGAGGTATGGGCACCCTCGGCCAGCACGTACGCCGCGTAAGGGGTGACCAGGGCAATCACCGTCTCCAGGACCGGATCGGTGGTCCTGGCCCGGATCAGTGCCACCACCCCGGCCACCGCCGCGCCGATGACGCTGCCGCCCCCGGCCAGCAGGAAGAACTCACCACCGGCCTTCGGCCAAGACACCGCGCTGGAGGCGACCGCCAACCCGACGGCCACCTTGAACAGGACCAGTGAGGTGGCGTCGTTGAACAGGCTCTCCGCCTGCACCATCGTCTGCACCCGACCCGGCAGCGCCAGCCTGCGCCCCAGCGCGGTGACCGCGACCGGGTCGGTGCTGGCCAGCACCGCGCCCAGCACCAGCGCCATCGGCGCCGTCAGCGGGGTGAGCGCCACCGCCAGGAACCCGACAGCGGCGGCCGAGGCCAGTACCAGGCCCAGCGCCAGCACCGTCACCGGCCGCCACACGATCTTCAGGTCGCGCAGCGACATCTCCTCCGCCGAGGCGTACAGCAGCGGCGGCAGCACCACTAGGGCGATGGTCTGCGGAGCGATGTGGAGCGCTGGGGTGCCCGGTATCAGGGCCACGAACAGGCCCGCGATCACCAACAGGGAGGGGGCCGGAATCCGCCACCGCCGCGCACCGGTGGCAACCACCGTGGCCAGGACCACAAGGACAAGAACAGTGCCGACCGCACGCATTTCGGGAACCCCGGATCGTCACCGGGGTCCCCGCAGCTGAAGCGCCGCAGATCCATCCCCGAGCCGACCAGACTTCCCGGCACACCGTGAACCCACCTTATCCACTCCTTAACGGCGGAAGGGGATGGATTCGTGTCTGTCCGGAGTCTCGGTCCAGCTCAATGCCGTGCTCACACGGGCAGCCTCCTATTGGTGTTGCCCGATGCTTACCCTGGAGGCGACCCCGGCCCGCGACGGGGGCGGCCTACCCGTTGATCCCCTCGGGAACGCTGTCCTGGAGTACGGATTCAGTACACATGAGGACGAGAAATGACGAGGATCGGCGAGAGCTGCTGAGAGGGACTTTCGCAGGTCGGACGGCATGTCAGCCGCGTTTGTGCAGGTCAGGGCCCTGCGTGCTCCGTCCTCCGAAGACGGATCTGGCCGCGCCTGCGTGGAGACTGTTGATCAAGCTCGCATGACGTCTACCTCTGTGGGGGGTGGCGCGGAGCATCAAGCCACGGGGCGGCGACCTCGACCATGCTGCGCATGACGGAGGCGGGGAGTACGGGGTTGCGGACGGCGATCTGCGCGGTGCGCAGGTCGAGTAGGAGTGCCACCAGTTCGTCTGGGGGGACGGCCGGGTTCGATGCCGCACGCCAACGCACGCCCTGGTCGGGGTCGGCGGCTAGTCGGACTGCGGCCTCGGGTGTGAGCCGGGGGTCCTCGGCAGCGGACATGCGGACGATTTCGTGGGAATCGTGGCTGGCCTGCTCGACGAGTGCGGCGGTGGAGGCCGGGTCGTCGAGCGCGAGAGCCCGCAGGCGCGGGTTCGGGTCCTCTGCGAAGCGCAGCAGCCCCTGGCGGGGGAAGTTGGGGTGGTTGCGCGGTCGGCCGGGGAACGAGTAGCTCGCGTCCCACCATCCTGCGACCTCAAGGAGCATCTCGGGCGGGGCGTCGTCGCAGGACTCGGCGAGGAAGAGGCGAACGGCACGGTCTTCGTCGCTGGCGAGGAGTTCCGCTACGTCCGCGGGCAGCCGCGGCGCCCTGGCGACGCTGCGACGGACCAGCAGCTTGGGGGAACGCGCGAGCTGACGCATGGCCTCGGCGTTCGCGTGGAGTGCGCCGATCCACCACAGTGCCGTCGTGGAGCTGTGGGGGTCGATGTCGGGGACCTCGGAGGCCATCGTCGCGATCTCGGCGGTTGTCGCGGGCGGCTCGGCGTCGGGTCGGGGTGCACGCCCGACACCCCGGCCTCCACGTGAGAGCCGCCGGGCCGCCACTAGTTCCTCGGCGCGCTCGGTCAGCTGCTGGCGCAGGTCCGGCTCGTGGGAGGCGTCGATGATCCGTTCCCATTGCGCCGGGGAGAGGCGGCCGATTTCTGCGGCAAGGGCGCGCACACTCCGTCTTCTGTGACCAACCACGGCGTCCATGACGCTATTCGGCAGGTCTTCGCGCCACAGGAAATCGGTCACACCGACGTCCAGGAGCTGGATGAGCAGTTCGACGGGTGCCCCACGGTTGAAGCCGAGTCCGGAGAGCCACGAAAGACTCACTCGTCGGTCGACTTCGCGTGCCGGCATCAGTCTGGTCCAGACGGGGTTTGGCGTGGCGGGCTGGATTTCAGTCATCGACTCAAGATTAAGGCCAGGGTGGGACCGTTCGCGATCCTCATCCAGCAGCAGCACGTTGCCCAACTTGAACGAGGAGGACGCCGTCGGTGCTGGCCCGTTTTCGTCCAAGGCTGAGGCGCCGTCAAGACTAACGGTGGACAAGTCTCATGGGCGGGTGAGGACTCGGATCCGCAGGAGTCAGAACGAGGCACGCCCGTCCTAGGATTTCACCCAGATCCGGGGAGAGTCGTTTTCAAGGAGCGTCATCAGCCGCGGGTGGCCGAGTTCGGCAACGCTCGGGCATTCAACCGCGAGTTAGACCGACCGGCAAATGGATCACTTGAGGCGTCGGGTGGTGGGGCGGCCGTCCCAGCGGTAGCGGCTCGTTGCTCGGCGGATGAGCATGCGGAGCGTGACGAGGGCGGCGGCCAGGTACAGGTAGAAGTCCACGATGCTGCCCTTCTTCTCTGTGCAGCTTCGCAGCTTGCCGTAGTCGTTCATCCACGAGTGCGTGCGCTCGACCACCCAGCGCTTACCGGCCTGGATCGGGGCCGGTACACCCTTGCGGGCGATCTCGGCCGTGAATCCCAACTCGGCTATCAGCGCACGGGACTTGGCGCTGTCGTAGCCGCGGTCAAGGTTGATGTTGACCGCTGTCGGCATCGCGCCGACCTGTGCCTTGGCCGCCTCCAGGGTGGGGCCGAGCAGAGGTGAGTCGTGCCGGTTCGCGCCGTCGGAGACGATCCCGAGCGGGACGCCGCAGGCGTCGGAGGCGACCGAGCGTTTCAGTCCCTGCTTGCCCCGGTCAACCGGGGAGCGTCCCGCTTTCTCACCGCCGGACGGGGCCTTGGTGATGCAGCCGTCCACCGATATCTCGCCCAGCCCGAGACCGATCATCCGGTCGTACGCCTCAAGCGCCAGAGCGTGGACCTTCTCCGATATCCCCAGTTCAGACCACTCCTTGACGCGGCGTCTGATCGTTCGGTCCGAGCACCCAGGGGTGGAGATGCGCTCGTAGCCCGTGCCGTGGACCAGAGCGAGCACGATGTGTTCGAAGACCGTCCGATCGGCAATCCGGCGGCGGTGACAGCCCAGCGGGTGGTCCACTGCGAACTCTCCCCGGGCGGGCAGGAGAGCGGAGAACTGGTCCCAGAGGGGTTCGAGCAGGCAAAATGGCAGCGCGGGCACGGCCGTCCTTCATGATCACTGAGCGTAGAGAACTCCATGATCACGTGGACCCGTGCCCGCGCTGCATCCACCCCACATCATCGCGCCCCGACCACTGCCTATTGCCGGACGGTCTTAATCGGATTGCTGAATCTAGCCTGCTCGACATGGCGCTGAACTGCGCTATGGCGTCTCGATGGTCTGCGGGCGGACGCCCAGCGCGAGCTTTTCCAGTGCCTCCGTGAGCGGACCGAACGTCGCGACCCAGCCTGCGATGAGGTAGATCTCGCTGTTCTCGTCGATGCCCAGGAAGAAGCGGCCCTGGTCGAGCTCGCCGATCGGGAAGAGGTCGTGCCCGATCGTTTCGCCCCACTCGGCGAACCGGTCCCCCTCCCCGACGCAGAGCTCGGGGTCGAACTCGAACGGGGTCCTGGCGCAGGTGATGCCCGGCCCGCGCAGTGACACGCTCAAGCCGCCGAACTCCGTCAGGAACCGTTCGGCTGCGTCATGCAGGCGCACCGGGCCGTCCTGTTCCAGGGTGTCGCGCCACAGAGCGACGCACACACGGCGGCCGGGCCACCATCCGGCCGCGCGCAAGGTCTCTTCGGTCTCGACGGAGAACCCAGTCACCACGTCCGCCCCTGCCAGGGGCGTGGCCGTAGCGTCCACCCAAGCATGGACCCGGGCCTGCGTCGCCGCCGGTGCCGTGCCGACGGGCACTGCCTGTCCTCGCTCCGCCGCCCATCCCGGCCGCATCTTCGCCTGCCACCGATCGAAATCGTCCCGCAGGAAACCGGGATTGACCGGCTTGAGTCGGAGCTGTGGTCGCTCATCGGCCCACCAGACCTCGAACTCGACCACCGAGCCCTCCCGCGGCCACCGGTCCGCATCCACAGGCAGCAACAGCACGTCCACGAAACCGCCGACGGGGAGGCCGACGTCGACGAAGATCCCGATCGCCCCCGGCCTCGGCACCCTAGCCACCCTCCCCTGGAGCCGCTGCCCGAACCGCAGGCCCTCGCGAACGCGATTCCACTCCTCGATGTCCACCACGCTGGCATCCTCGCAGCCTCACGCCGGACAGTGCACCCGCCGCTTACGTGTCTTACTGCACCAGTGAGAGCCGCGGCCGGGCCTGGGGGGAAGCCGCGGCGGTGTGGTCACTGCTGCCGGTGCGAGAGGTGACCACGAGCCCGAATACCCAACTGCTCAGTTCCTTCGGAGTGACATGGAGTCCTACTTTTCAAGAGGGTTCGAACTGGTCACTCGTAAGATCGGTGGGCCCGGGGGCTCTGGGTATGGCTGTCATGGAGGAGCCGATCGGATGGCTCAGAGAACATGGCCGCCCGGAGCCCCGCGACGACCCGACCGCCAATTGGGATGTGCGACTTGATCGCTCTGTAGGACTACGTCGGCGAGGTCGTCTGCGGGATTTGTTGACGACAAGCTGACGGAGGTAGCTGTGCCGCAGGTCTGGGCCGGAGTGGACATCGGCAAGGAGCATCACCACTGCGTGGTGCTCAACGAGCGGGGCGAGCGGCTGCTGTCGCGTCGTGTCCTGAACGACGAGCCGGCTCTGCTGGAGTTGATCCGCGACGTCCTGGGCATCGACGGTGATGTGCTGTGGGCGGTGGACATCAACCACGGCGGCGCCGCGCTACTGATCGGCCTGCTGCTCAACCACGACCAGCCGATGGCCTACCTCACCGGTCTGGCCGTCCACCGTGCCACGGGCACCTACCGCGGCGAGGGAAAGACCGACGCGAAGGACGCCTTCGTCATCGCCGACCAGGCCCGCATGCGCCGCGACCTGGGCCGGCTGCGGCCCGGCGACCCGATAGCGGTCGACCTGCGCATCCTCACCACCCGCCGCACCGACCTGGTCAGCGACCGCACTCGCCAGATCAACCGGCTGCGTGCCCAACTGCTGGAATACTTTCCCGCATTGGAACGCGCACTGGACCTGACGAACAAGGGTCCGATCGTCCTGCTGACCGGCTACCAGACCCCGGCCGCCATCCGCCGCACCGGGGCCAAGCGCATCGAGTCCTGGCTGCGCAACCGCAAGGTCCGCAGCTCCGAGTCGTTGGCGAAGACCGTGCTGGAGGCGGCCCAGGCCCAGCAGACCGCACTGCCCGGCGAGAAGCTCGCCGCCGCGATGGTGATCCGGATGGCCAAGGCTGTGATGGCCCTGGACGAGGAGATCGCCGAGCTCGACGCCCTCACCGAGGCGAGGTTCCGCGAGCACCCGCACGCCGAGGTGATCCGCAGCCTGCCCGGGATGGGCAGCCAGCTCGGGGCCGAGTTCCTTGCGGCCACCGGCGGTGACATGGATGCCTTCGCCAGCGCCGACCGCCTGGCCGGCTACGGAGGCGTGGCCCCAGCTCCCCGGGACTCCGGACGGGTCAGCGGCAACCTGCACCGCCCCCGCCGCTACCACCGCGGCTTGCTGAGGGTCTTCTACCTCTCCTCGATGGCCAGCCTGAAATCCTGCGCGGCTTCGCGGATCTTCTACGACCGAAAGCGCGCCGAGGGCAAGGGGCACAAGCAGGCCCTGATCGCGCTCGCGCGACGACGGGTGAACGTGCTGTGGGCGATGCTCCGCGACGGAGCGTGCTACCAAGCAATACCGGCAGTCACGGCGGCTGGTTGACAACGGCATTGGGATGTTCTCTGGCGATGTCCGAGATGCCGGAGCCCTTTACCTTTGTCGCGCGGAGAACCTTATCGAGCAGTTGTGAGCCCTCGCGCGTGGTGAGGCCCTTGGGCTCGCCTGTCCGGTATCCACGCTCGCCGAGCTCGATACAGGTTCGGCGGTACTGCCAGTCGCTTAGGAGGTCCAGGTCGTGAAGCCGGTAGGTCAGGGCGAGGGCTGAGACGCGCCAGATGCTCTTGCCTTTGATGATCTGGGGCACCATGGGGGATCGCGGCATGTGGTCCAGCACGCTGGAGCGTGGCATCAGGAACGCGCTGGCGAAGGCATTGGCTTGCTGCTCGGCCTGTGGACCGACCAGGGAGCGATCTTCACCGTGCAGGACAAGATGGCCCAGTTCGTGGGCAGCGTCGAAGCGGCCCCTTTCGGGAGTCTTCAGAGTGCTCAGGAAGACGAACGGTGTGCCATTGCGCCAGGTGGCGAAGGCGTCGACGTCCGTGTACTCCGGAGGGAGGGAGAAGACGCGCACCCCGTGCGCTTCAAGCAAGTGCACGAGGTTTCCCGCAGGGCTGTTACCCAGCCCCCATCGAGCCCGCACCATCTCAGCGGCAGTCTCCGGATCGGGTTTACCCAGGGTCGGAATGTCATTGGCCGGCAGCCGGAAGCGGGCTTCGATCCACTCGTTGAGCTCCAGCGCGAGTCTGCTGGCGGCTAGGGCCCCTTCGCGCGGGCCAGCCGCAAGCTTGCTGCGTGCGCGGAACGAGACCGCGTCAAGGGGGATCGGATCCAGGTCCGGCTGATAGAAGAACGACTCCGGGAAGTCGAGTGCGACTGCCATCTGTGCGATGGTCTCGGCGGTCGGTTCAGTCCGCCCGCGCTCGTAGTTGGACAGGCTCTGGAGGCTGACGCCAGCCCGGCTGGAGAGCTCAGCCAACGTGTAGCCGCGGCGCTTCCTGGCAGTGGTGATGCGCGAGGAATTGATCATCTCTCCTCGCAGTCCTTACCTAGTCGGGTTGTACGGGGTGATCACCGCTCTTCGACGTTAACGACGTACTCAGCAGCTTGATCGCCAGTGTAGTCGCGCACATTTTCGAATAGAACGGTAGGGAGGAGGATCCTTGCCCTCCAGCTGTCTATCCTTCCGTTGCTGCCCACGCGGTCGGGCAGGGACAGTTCGCTGCGCACCTCCAGCGTCTCTGACCGCCGTGCTTGGTACCGGTAGGTCAGCAGGTACCAGGTGGCCAGGTTGGCGTACTCGTCGTCATCGAGCTGGACCTCGTCCGGCTCCGCGGCCACTGTGAAGAGGGAGAGTTGCTGGTTGCGCGCAACGGCAGTCTCCTTCGAGATGCCGGCGGGGCGGTAGCTGCGGGGCTGGGGGTTGCCGGGAAGTCCCCTCTCTGACAGTCTCGACTGAGACGTCCGGTTCGTCCGGGTTAGTCTGGATGGGCGAGACAGGAGATTCCCGGCATGGCTTCCAATACCACCACCTCACGCACAGCCCCCGAGCCCGACCCGGCCCCGCGGCCGAAGCGGCGCACGTTCACGGCGGAATACAAGCTGCGGATCGTCGCTGAGTACGATGCCGCCCCCAGCGGGGAGAAGGGCGCGGTCCTGCGCCGCGAGCGGTTGTACCACTCGCACATCATCGAGTGGCGGGCCGCGCGAGACGCCGGAGCGATGGCCACGCTCGCCGACCGGCGGACCTCGCCCGCACGCCCCAAGAGGCCCGCCGAAGCAGCCGAGGCCGAGCGGCTGCGCAAGAGGCTGGCCGTCGTGGAACGGGAGCTGGCGCAGAAGGACGCCGCCCTGGAGCTGCTGGGAAAAGCTTCCGCACTCTTGGAACTGCTCTCCAAGAGTGCGGGCTGAAAGCCGAGGCCGAGCAGGTCGCCGACGAGCTCTTCCAGTCGCTGGAGCGGGAGTTGAACACCACTGCGGCCTGCCGGCTGACCGGTCGCTCACGGGCCACGCACTACCGTCGGCTCAACCCGCCCCCGCCGCGCGAGCGCGCTCCGCGCCCCTCGCCGCCCTCAGCTCTGGCTCCGGCGGAGCGCGCGCGGATCCTGGCACTGATGAACAGCCCGGCCTATGCCGAACTGGCACCTGCCCAGATCTGGGCGCGCGAACTGGACGAGGGCCGCTACTACTGCTCAGTGCGCACGATGTACCGGATCCTGGAGGCCCAGGGCCAGACCGGCGAGCGCCGCCGCCAGGCCACCCACGCCGCCAAGTCCATCCCCGAACTCGTGGCCACCGCCCCCTCGCAGGTCTTCAGTTGGGACATCACCAAACTGGCCGGACCAGACAAGGGCATCTGGTACCACGCCTACGTCATCATCGACATCTTCAGCCGCTACGTCGTCGGCTACACCGTGGAGATGGCCGAATCGGCCGAGCGCGCCGAGGAGTTGATCAGCGAGACCGTCGAACGCAACGGCATCGCCCCCGAGCACCTGCACGCGGACCGCGGCACCTCGATGACCAGCAAGAAAGTCTCGCAGTTGCTCATCGATCTGGGCGTGACGCGCTCGCACTCGCGCCCCAAGGTCTCGAATGACAACCCGTACAGCGAAAGCCAGTTCAAAACCACGAAGTACATGGCCGACTACCCGGCGCGGTTCGACTCCCTGAACCACGCACGCGAGTGGTTCGACTCATTCATTGCCTATTACAACCATGAGCATCGCCATTCGGGCATCGGGCTGCACACGCCTGCGTCCGTGCACTTCGGCACCGCCGGCCAAGTCCAGGACCAGCGCGCCGTCACGCTCAACGAGGCATACGCCCGCCACCCCGAACGCTTCGCCCGCCGCCCCCGCCCGCCCAAGATCCCCGATCAGGCGTGGATCAACGACCCCGCCAAACGCAGAGAACCCGAATCAGCACAACAGAGCGCATAACCGTACGAACGTCTCATTTGACTTGACACGTTCCGGTCCGGTTCGCGCATCGCCCAGCAGCACGCCTATGCCCATGTTCTTCTCGGGATTGACGATCAGCGGTGACTGCTTCGGGTCGTAGCGCTTCCAGGCCAACTCGGTACGCAGGACGAAGCGCAGCTCGCGCACGCGACTGAGGTAGTCCTGGGTTCCCCTGGCGTTCTTGGCATCGTCTTCGGTGCACTGTCCACGTGCTTGCTGCCCCATGCGGATGATGCGATCGAAGTACTCAAGCTTGAGGCCTAGTTCGGCGAGGAGCTGGCTGCTGTCGTCCGGCCTGCCGAGAGCGGCGTTGAGGAGCACGAACCCTCCGGGTCTTATAAGATCCCCACCGCATATGCGGGAGGATTTTTATAAGAGTACCGCATGATGAGACGTCAAGAAGGTTCCTCAGCGCGGTCTTGGCGCTCTGAGCGTCACTGATGCAGGTGGCCGGCTCCGTGGTGCGTCCCAAGCATGGCCGTCTGATCCATCTCGACCTGGCCCCACCGAGGGCTGCGAGGCCGCCCCGTCGTGCGGCGACTGCGGCATCCGCCACCTCGATGTCCTGGGTTGCATCGCGGAACCACGCCAACCGCGTCTTGCGCAGTTGGAAGCTTCGGATCCGAGGGCCTCCGCCGAGGCGGCTTGCGACGGCTGGGCCTTCCCTAGGCGCCGGTGGCGTTCGCGTGGGTGCTGGATGACGAGAGGAAGCGTACTAATCGGTAGAGCGGAAGCTATTATTCCGATTCAAGTAATGCCTGATCAGAAGGCACCGTAAAGTGATCGATTTGGGCCATGGGATGATCACTGAGTGTGGATTAGGCCGCTGTCAGTCCGAACAGTTAATCTGTGCGAGTCATGACTGACGGTGCAAGCGTGTGGCCGGGTCCGATTTGCAGCCTTGCGTTTCCTCTTGCTGAGAAGGGCGGATCTGAGCAGCATGAGCTTGGATATTACGACACCGCGAACTGTCGCCCGCGTAATGCATGTAAGTAACGATCGTAGTACGGCATATCTTGAGTTGCGAAATGGCCAGGCGGCTACTTGCACTTCTTCAGGGCCTCCCCTTGACGTGCGGCCCGGAAATGCCGTCTTCCTCGATCCTGAAAATAATGGACTTGAGAGGGCGCCTGACGACCTATGGATTGAGGAGCCTTGGGTTGGAGTGGTTCGGCTGCTTCTGGCTAGTCAAGTCATTATCGACGTTGGTGGAAGACTCAGAGTCGTACCCAAGCCGTCTGCTCCGGAGTTGCGAGAAGGAAATACCGTCGAAGGCCGTGACTTGGCGGGGATCACTGCTGTCCTTTCTGATAGTCCAGTCAGATACATTGACCTGCCGGCCGTTGACGATGCGACTATTGAGCAGTTCAAATCAACGCCGAGCAGCGCAGCTTCATTCCAGGATTTTGGTGGCTCTCCAGAGATCCTGGAAAGGGCAAAGGAGCTCATTGAGCTTCCTTTGGAACGGCATGTCGAGCTTGCCGCTATCGGCGCTCGGGCCATCAAAGGTGTTCTCTTTACCGGCCCTCCAGGAACAGGTAAGACAATGCTGGCTCGTATTATTGCAAGTAGGGCTGGTGCAATGTTCTATGAGGTCAGCGGGCCTCAGATTATGAGCAAGTGGTATGGGCAAAGCGAGGAGCTAATTCGAAAGATCTTTGAAGATGCAGCGACTCAATCGCGAGCCATTGTTTTCTTTGATGAGATCGATAGTCTGGCCTCACAGCGGAGCGATGACTCCCATGAGGCATCCCGCCGAGTTGTTGGACAGTTGCTCGCCTCAATGGATGGATTCAGGGCGGACGCTAATGTGATTGTTATTGCCACTACAAATCGGCCTCAAGATATCGATGTCGCGCTTCGCCGCCCTGGGAGATTCGACTGGGAAATCAACTTCCCCTTGCCTTCCAGGTCTGATAGGGAGGCCATCCTCAAGGTGTCTGCACGGCGGCTGGCCGTGGGGGAGCATCTCCCACATGCCTTGATCGCCGAGAAGACGGAGGGCTGGTCGCCAGCTGAGCTGACGGCAATCTGGAGTGAGGCGGCGTTGCTTGCCGTATCGGATCGGCGTAGCAAACTGTTCACAGAGGACTACATTGGCGGCTTTGAACGAGTAGCTGCCCAGCGGGCTCGAATTGCGGCCGTTGCAGCAAGCGGAAGTCGGGAGGGCGCACGATGATTCGTCGGATCAGGCAATGGTGGCAACGAAGGAAGCAAAGGAGAAACAAGAAGGAGCCGTTGGCGCTGCGCGAGTTTGTCTACCTAGATGAAGTAAGTGTTACGAGTCTGCTCTCATCTAAGCTAGGTGCGATTCCGAGTGAGTTCACAGATAGCTCGGTCGACACAGTGACATCCGAGTTTAGCAGCGAAATTGCGACTGGCGTTGGAGTCGTCAAGCCAAAAGTCGGCTCACGTCTCTTGGCGACACAGACGCAGAATAGGCAGGTACTTCGCAAGGCGACAATTCAGGCGACCTTTAAAGAGCTTTACGATGGGGAAAAGTCATCGCTTGCGGTACTGCCAGTCATTGATGAGACAATCAGTCTAGAGAATGCTCAGTCGATCGTCGCGGCACCCGGAAGCTCGTTTCCTAGTGGCCCATGGGTCGTCGATAACGCGGCGCTCAGGCGGGGGCGCCTGGTCGAAGTGGAGGTCGAACTGCAGGCGGATGCAATCTTCCGCATCAGTTCCATCGTTTCATCTTATGTCGATATTATCCAAGACAGCGAGGAGCTGGCTTCTCAAACCAACCAGGAGGAAACCCGAAAGGTCACTCAGATTAATCGTGTGCTTGAAAAGCTCATGGTTGGCCTAATTCCCCTGAAGTGTCGTATGGTTGACTATCATGTGCTAATGGTCAATGGCGTCGAATACCTCGTGCACCGAGCCGTAATTGACAGGCTGCCGGCAGCTGGTCAACCATCAGTGAAACCTGTCTACTTGGTTGGGGTGGCAGAGCAAGGCCTCTTTTGGAAAGATATTCGGCGAATTCTTTTCTCCAAAGCGCGCGTGAAGGTGCTTTGCCGATTGAATGAGGCGGGGCTTCGCGACTCGTGGACCCCTGTCAAGCTGGTTGACGTGCTCGGAGAGGTTTCGCCAGGTCTTGCGCGGGAGCTGGAATCATTCGGATCTGGCGCATTGCAATCCATGGTATCCGGCGGCCAGGCGCAAGGGCAGGTATCCTCGCCCGGATATTCTGCCTTGGTCATCTACGGTGACCTGCTTGCCCAGCATTATGGAGTGACCATTACAGATGTCGATCGCTCTCTCATGGAGACCCTTGCCGGCGAGAATGCAGACCTGGTGTTCCCGGTCTCCGAAAGCCGTGTTGCTTTTAGGGCGATCTCTGAGTTCATTGGGCAGCGATTTGCTGGAGATATTGAACCAGAGGTTGCTGTCAGATTCCGTACGGATGCTCGCCAGCAGGCTGGGATTGCGCTAGCCGCCGCGGCGACGCAGTCTGCTCTGACGCCTGGACCTGAGCCCGAATCCACCGATGAATGACCTGTCCGAGGCCTGGACATAACGACGCGGATGCCCTCTGACCTGGGACGATGGGACTTCCTACAGAACCAAGTCGCCAGAACGAGAGAACATCCGCGAGATGCAATCCTGCCATGCCGCCACAGCGGTTTCCGCCGTCTTCGACGAGCCGAACCTGATCGCCGATGCCGGGCTGCTGTCGCTGGTCCGGCTGGCCGAGCGGGCCGGCCTGCGGCAACTGGCCGCGTCCGCGCTCCGCATCGAGGGCGCCGACAACAGCGGCGGAGCCAACCCGGCCGCCAAAGTGATGTCGCTGATCAGCGCGATGTGCGCGGGCGCGGACAGCATCGACGACGCGGCGCGGCTGCGGCACGGCGCGATGGACCGCGCCTTCACCTCGGTCCGCGCGCCCTCCACCCTGGGCACCTTCCTGCGCTCCTTCACCCACGGCCACAACCGCCAGCTCCACCGCGTTCACCGCGACTTCCTGGCCCGACTGGCCCGCAGCACCCCACTGCTGCCCGGCGCCGACACACTGATGTTCATCGACATCGACCCCACCCACCGCCGCGTGTACGGCCACGCCAAGCAGGGCGCGCAGGTCGGCCGCCTCAAGGGCCAGCGCACCCTGCACCCGATCCTGGCCACCCTGTCCACCCCGATCGCCCGGCCCGTGATCGGCGCGGTCCGCCTGCGCCGCGGCAAGGCCGCCGACGTCCGCGGAGCCGAGAGCTTCGTGAGCGAGGCCCTGGCCATAGCGAAGGAGACCGGCGGCACCGGGATCCGCCTGGTCCGCGCGGACAGCAAGTTCTACACCGCCGACGTGGTCGCCGCCTGCCGCCGGGCCGGCGCCCGATTCTCCCTGACCACCGGCATGAACCCCTCCATCGCGGGCGCGATCTCCCGCATCCCGCAGGAGTCCTGGACGGCGATCCGCTACCCGGACGCCTTCGTCGACCCCGACACCGGCGAGATGGTCTCCGACGCCGAGGTCGCCGAGATCCCCTACACCGCCTTCACCGGCCGAAGGAAGTCCGAGCACGTCACCGCCCGGCTGATCGTGCGCCGGGTCCGCCGATTGAACGCCGAAGTGGCCCAGGGTCAGGGCGAGTTGTTCACCGCCTGGCGTTACCACCCCGTCTTCACCGACAGCTCCTTCGCGGTGCTGCAGGCGGAACTGCACCACCGGCAGCACGCCGTGGTGGAGCAGGTGATCGCGGACGGGAAGTCCGGGCCTCTGGCCCACCTGCCGTCCGGGAACTTCCAGGCCAACGCCGCGTGGCTGACCCTGTGGGCGATGTCGCACAACCTGCTGCGGGCCGCCGGTGCGCTGACCTCGGTCTTCCACGCCAAGGCCACCACAGCGACCCTGCGCGCCCACCTGGTCCACGTCCCGGCCCGGCTCGCGCGCACCGCGCGCACCAAATTGACGGTGCATCTGCCCGAGCACTGGCCCTGGCGCGACGCCTTCACCGCCCTGTTCGAGGCCGTCCACTCCCCACCGCCGCGCCCGGCGGCCTGACCGCCACAAGATCCCGCACCGCGACGGCCCGACGGCCACCGGCGACAGCGCCACCAACCGCTCCCGACCCCGCACAACCCCTCGGACAGGCCGCGACCCGCGCACGGCGGCTACCGCACACCCTCAACCTGTTGCCCCCAGCGGCCGACCGTCCACGGGCAGGAGAGCAACCCCGAAATGATCAGCCGGTGGATTCGGGCTCAGCCTGCAGGCGCAGAAGATTGCAGATATCTTGACACTGAGGTCATCGCAATCTATTGGTGATGGCCAGTAGGGAAACCCATGCTTAGCACGTAAGGACCCTATGCGGTTGATGTCCTCGCTTTTGGAGCCGTGAACAGGCGGAAGCGGACCACGGTATCGATTACACGAGGTCGCTGGGCTGCCAGTCGTGCGGGAGTTTGGGTAGCCCGATCAGTGCGTCGATGTTCAGGTGTTCCAGGAGGAGGGCCTTGAGGTTGCGGCCGTCGATCAGGTCGATGCGGCCGTTGCGGCGGGCGAACTCGTAGCTGGCCTTCCCGAACCATGAGGTGGTGACCAGGACGCTGCCGTTGGCATCGGTGTCGTGCATCACACCCGCCAGGGCGCGGACGGTTTCCACCGGCACGGCGTTCTTGGACCGCTTGGCCTGGATGGCGAAGACGGTGGTTCCGACGGGATTGCGTTTCACGGCGACGGCGTCCACCCCGTCGTCGCGCGAGCCCTGGGTACGCCAGATCTCGAAGTCCATGGCCTCGAAGAGCTGGCGCACGAGGCGCTCGAAGTCGAAGGGATTCATCTGCAACAGGTCGGGGCGGCTGTCCAGCCCTGCGACGAGTGCGACGTCCGCGGTGATGCGGTACCGCGACAGGTCGATCTCCACGACGGGATCGACCGGTTCCAGATCGTAGGGGTGCTTCGAGACAACGGCACCGATCCGGCGCAGGCACAGTTGCGGATCGAGCAGCGGCTCGTCGAGGACCAGCTCGGCGAAGTCGTCCCGCTCCGCCACCACACTGACGACGCATGGCCGCACCGGCTGTCCGGTGGCCCGGTCCTTCGCACTCACGTGCCCGTTGAAGATCACACCGGAGACCACGCTGGCAGGCGTCGCTGCGAAGACCTCGTCCAACGCCCGCAGGGCCAGCCGTGCCACCAGCCGGCGGTAAGCCTCCTGAACCTCGGCCTCCTTCTTCGGCAGCGCGACGATCTCCATACGCTGGGCCACGAACCGGTACCCCAGCACGGCCGGGATGATCTCAAATCCAGGGAGCTCCACCTCCACGACCAGCCGCCGTGCCTCGGGCGCGTATGCCACTTGTGCAGCATCACGACATCCCCTCGGAACGTGTCAAGTCAAATGAGACGTTCGTACGGTTATGCGCTCTGTTGTGCTGATTCGGGTTCTCTGCGTTTGGCGGGGTCGTTGATCCACGCCTGATCGGGGATCTTGGGCGGGCGGGGGCGGCGGGCGAAGCGTTCGGGGTGGCGGGCGTATGCCTCGTTGAGCGTGACGGCGCGCTGGTCCTGGACTTGGCCGGCGGTGCCGAAGTGCACGGACGCAGGCGTGTGCAGCCCGATGCCCGAATGGCGATGCTCATGGTTGTAATAGGCAATGAATGAGTCGAACCACTCGCGTGCGTGGTTCAGGGAGTCGAACCGCGCCGGGTAGTCGGCCATGTACTTCGTGGTTTTGAACTGGCTTTCGCTGTACGGGTTGTCATTCGAGACCTTGGGGCGCGAGTGCGAGCGCGTCACGCCCAGATCGATGAGCAACTGCGAGACTTTCTTGCTGGTCATCGAGGTGCCGCGGTCCGCGTGCAGGTGCTCGGGGGCGATGCCGTTGCGTTCGACGGTCTCGCTGATCAACTCCTCGGCGCGCTCGGCCGATTCGGCCATCTCCACGGTGTAGCCGACGACGTAGCGGCTGAAGATGTCGATGATGACGTAGGCGTGGTACCAGATGCCCTTGTCTGGTCCGGCCAGTTTGGTGATGTCCCAACTGAAGACCTGCGAGGGGGCGGTGGCCACGAGTTCGGGGATGGACTTGGCGGCGTGGGTGGCCTGGCGGCGGCGCTCGCCGGTCTGGCCCTGGGCCTCCAGGATCCGGTACATCGTGCGCACTGAGCAGTAGTAGCGGCCCTCGTCCAGTTCGCGCGCCCAGATCTGGGCAGGTGCCAGTTCGGCATAGGCCGGGCTGTTCATCAGTGCCAGGATCCGCGCGCGCTCCGCCGGAGCCAGAGCTGAGGGCGGCGAGGGGCGCGGAGCGCGCTCGCGCGGCGGGGGCGGGTTGAGCCGACGGTAGTGCGTGGCCCGTGAGCGACCGGTCAGCCGGCAGGCCGCAGTGGTGTTCAACTCCCGCTCCAGCGACTGGAAGAGCTCGTCGGCGACCTGCTCGGCCTCGGCTTTCAGCCCGCACTCTTGGAGAGCAGTTCCAAGAGTGCGGAAGCTTTTCCCAGCAGCTCCAGGGCGGCGTCCTTCTGCGCCAGCTCCCGTTCCACGACGGCCAGCCTCTTGCGCAGCCGCTCGGCCTCGGCTGCTTCGGCGGGCCTCTTGGGGCGTGCGGGCGAGGTCCGCCGGTCGGCGAGCGTGGCCATCGCTCCGGCGTCTCGCGCGGCCCGCCACTCGATGATGTGCGAGTGGTACAACCGCTCGCGGCGCAGGACCGCGCCCTTCTCCCCGCTGGGGGCGGCATCGTACTCAGCGACGATCCGCAGCTTGTATTCCGCCGTGAACGTGCGCCGCTTCGGCCGCGGGGCCGGGTCGGGCTCGGGGGCTGTGCGTGAGGTGGTGGTATTGGAAGCCATGCCGGGAATCTCCTGTCTCGCCCATCCAGACTAACCCGGACGAACCGGACGTCTCAGTCGAGACTGTCAGAGAGGGCCTGGGGACGGGGGAGCGGCGTAGCAAGTTCTCCATGGCATCGGCGACGCCCTGCTGGCCGCGCTCGGCCAAGCCCTGCTCGACATGGGAGTGCCACCGGTCAAGGCCGCCCAGGCGGCGAAGGAGCACGTTCTCCAGTTCCTCGGTGCGCTCGCGGCACTCCTGGGTGCGGTTCTCGACTTCCTGCTTCAGCTCGGTGACCTGTGCCTCGCGTGCCTGCTTCTCACGGTCCCGTTCGGTACGGGCTCGTTCACGCTCCTGTACGTCCTTGGCCCGCTTCCGCTCGGCCTGGCGCTTGGCAAGCTCGGCCTCCACCCGCGCGGCCTCCTTCGCACGCGCCGCCTCCTCGCGCTGCAGCAACTTCTCACCCGCCGCTAACAGACGCGCGTGCTCGGCATCGGCGTTTGAAGGCCTCCTGCTCGGGGCCTTTCGCGGGGGCGCTGCCTGCTTCTGAACTTGCTTTGCCTGTGTCGCCTGGGCCTGCTGCTTGAGCCGGTAGGCCTCAGCGAGAATCTCCGCCACCGATTTGCGCCGTGCCACAAACCCTCCCCAGGTCATCGGTCCTCGGCACCGACGCGATCACCCACCCCTCGACCACGTCCCTCCTGCCATACCCGTCCGCTTGGACCGGGAATCGCACTGTCTCCACGACGCTGCCACCTACGGGCGGGGTGCTCAGCGAACCCTGATCCCCGCTGCTGTCGGGAGGTAGAGGTGAGGCTGCGGAATCGGTGGCGCCGGAGAGACCGTGGGATGCTGGCAGGGTGTTCGGATGGGCGCCTCGAACCAGCTCAACCTGCTCTCCCGGGCCTTGCGGTGGTCTGCTCCGAGGTACGGATTCAGTACACATGAGGACGAGAAACGACGAGGATCGGCGAGAGTCAGTGAGAGGGATTTTCGCAGGTCAGACGGCATGTCAGCTGCGTTTGTGCAGGTCAGAGCCCTGCCTGCTAAGTCCTCGTAATGCGTAGGTCTCGGGTTCGAAAGCGGCCGGTTCCATGCTGGTCCAGCCGCAAGGATTTGGTGCGCATGCCTGTGCTGGGCAGCGTGACGGTCAGGCTGGGTGGGCGCTGTGCCAGGCGGTCCAGAGGTCGGCGCGCAGACGGCCGCGTTCGGGGACGTGTTGGTCCTGGTCGCGGGCCCAGGCACGGACTTCGGCGACGCTCGGCGACCGTGCTCCTGGCGATGCCGGGGTGGGGTCGAGGAACAGGGTGGTTCCGCGCTGGCGGCGCAGTCCGTTCAGGGGCAGTGCGATCAGGTTCCCGAAGCTGGCGTCGCCCTTGGCGCGGGTCGGCAGCAGGTCCTGGGAGGGGAAGAAGCGGTCGAAGCTGGCAAGGGATATCTGCTTGCGGGAGCTGATCGCGTCGCGCAGCAGTGCGGCGCCGAGGTTGCGGGCCAGCGCGGCCGCGACCGGTGCAGTGAAGAACGTCCACACGTACGCGCCCTCGCCCGAACGGGAGACCTCGATCGGGGCCAGCACGCCTGCTGCCTGGCAGGCCGTGTAGTACGCGGCCGCGTCCCCGCGCCACTCGCCCTTGTCGAAGTCACAGGCCAGCAGTTGGCAGGTGTCGTCCAGCAGAAGCGGGTACAGCCCCGCGTGCAGCTTCTCGACCTTCTTCTCCGTGCCCGGCTCGGGCCGGGTCAGGTGCTCGTACAGAGCCCGGTCCATCAGCGGTAGCAAGACCCGCTCCTCGCCCTCGCTCAAGTCCTACGGCGGCTTCTCGGTTGCCGGGCTCCACCCGGAGCGGCCTTTCTTGTTGACCCACGGCCGGGCGTACACATCGCCGCGGCCAACGAACAGGGCTCGGAACAGGGCCACCTTCTCCTGCCCGCCTGAGGACGCGTCCGCGTATGGCAGCCCCGACGACGACAGCATCTGCGGCGCCACGATCACCGGCTCTGACTCCTGTGGCCGCTGCGGCGCGCTGTCCTCGGTGACGGCGTCGTGGGCCGGGACCGCGTCCGTTACCGGACTGCGCGAATACGCCCAGGCAGGCCACCCCGCCAACGGCGGCACGCCTTCCACGACGTCTTCCTTGGCGGCACCGAGTCATGGGGTACCCGGACACCATCGCGCCACCAGCTGGACTCGCGGATGGCCGTGGCTGTCCAGGGCTGAGTCTGGGCATACTGGGTGCATGGAGTCACGGGTGCGGTACGCGGAGATTCGGCCGTACACAGTGCCGGAGACGTTGGAGGAGCTGGCCGGTCCGAGGGACGGGGTGGTGATTCTGCCGACCGTGTTGGACTGGACGCCGAAGCGGGTCTATGACGTGTCGGACGACGTTGACTTGCGCATGCTCTATGAGACGGTCATCCGTGAGGCCATGCATGCGGAGGAGCTGCAGCAGTTTCTGGACCCTGTGCTTCTTTCGGACGTATGGCAGAGGCTGTGGCTTCCGCCGCGCGTGCGGTTGATGTGGGAAGGGCGGTTCCCGCAGCTGGCTCGCAGGGCTGCGTAGGATTCGCCTTCATGGACCAGTTTCACGCTCGACTTGCCCGTATCGGCCTTGGAGCTGCCGCGGGATACGGCTTCGTCCTGGCCGGCGGGTACGCGGTTCAGGCGCACGGGTTCCTGGAACGGCTGTCGGATGACGTCGACCTTTTCACGAACATCGCTGACCCGGTTGCCTTCTCGGAAGCCGTCGATGCGGTGGCTGCGGCTTACCGGGCAGCGGACCTGACTGTCGAGGTGGAGCAGCCCGGTGGGGTGTTCGCGCGGTTCGCGGTTGCTGATGGACAGGGACACGCGGCGAAGGTGGAGCTCGGGTGTGACTGGCGGGCTCACCCGCCTGCTGTGCTGGAGATCGGTCCGGTCCTGCATCCGGATGACGCGGTGGCCAACAAGGTGACCACGCTGTTCGGACGGGCCGCGCCACGCGACTACCTCGACGTGAATGCCGCGCTCGCCTCCGGGCGGTACTCCGGCGGGCGGCTGCTGCAGTTGGCGTCGGAGCACGACGCCGGGTTCGAACTGCACTACTTCGCCCAGGCGCTGCAGGCCGTCGACCGTTGGCCGGACCGGGAATACGAGGCATACGGCGTCGATAGCGGCCAGGTGGAGGACATGCGCCGACGGCTGCGCGCCTGGGCTGCCGAGATCCTCGATGAACGGAACACCGAGAGATGACCCGGTCGGCGGAGTAGACCCAGAGAGGGATATGGCGAGGTCCGCAGCACATATGAAGCCGAGAAGTCTTCGGAAACGGAGAGAACTACTGAGAGTGACTTTCGCAGCTTAGATGCTGCTTCAGGTGCATCTCTGCAGGTCAACGACTTGCTCGGGGAAGTCTTACAAGGCGGATGTCGGCGGTTCGAAACCGTCTGCGCCCACACAGTTCCACAAACCCGCAGGTCAGAGGCCTGGCCGAGCCGCAGGACGAGACTCGGCCAATGTGTCGGGCGAAGCCGTTTGCGCGGTGTCACGATCAATCTGAATCGGGCATTCCGCGCTAGGCGGACATATTTCTAGGGTAAATCGGACAGTCATCCATGATGACATCCGCCCACAATGGCGGCACTCACGAGCCCGTTTTCGGCCCGTGTCGACGAACGCACTGGTCAGAAGCCTGTATCTGCCATGGGGCTGCTCCGGATGAGTGCGGCTCCATTTAGGCGGATGTCGCCCGCGCTGGGCCGCATCAACCCCTCATTTCCCCGTGCTAGTTGGAGGCTCCTGCTGAAGCTCGGGGGTCCGCGGAACACATTCGGAACACATGGGAATTGATCTTGTTGGGTGGTCGACCGGGCGACGGTGCATGCTCCCTGGGGGCGGCTTGGCTATATGTGTGACGGGTGGGCATGATGGGACGCCATGGATCATGAAGGATGGGAACGCGTACTGGTTGAAGCTGCCGGGCGCCCCGAGTTGCACGAGCACTGGGTCCAGGGACTCGCCAACAACTCCGCCGCCTCGGCCGCAGTGCTCCGGCGGATCATCACTGTTCAGGACCGCCTGACCTATCCTCGCCTGTGGCTGACTTGGATCAACGTTGCCGCAGAAACCATCGCCGAGCTCGCCGCACATCCGGACATCCAGGTCCGAGGCGCGATCGCCGAGAACGAGCACGCAGACGTCGAGACGCTGGCAGCGCTCGCCGCCGACCCCGAACCTCGCGTCCGGCTCATCGCCGTCGTCATGGCCAACGATCGCGGTCTGACGCTTCCCGCGCCCCTCGTGGCGCGGCTCCTGGTCGACGACGCCAAGCAGAGCATTCGCGACGAGGCCGGGACCCAGGCGTCGCGGCTGGGGGCGGCCTCGCCCACGGAGGCGGAACTCGCACCGTCGCCCGAGCCGCCGGCACCGGAACTGTCCCGCACCGAGGCCGAGATGCTCATCACCAGCCCGGACCCGGAGACGCGTTCCCGCGCAGCGTGGGACTCCAGGGTCCCACGCGCCCTCGCGCTGCGTCTGGCCGAGGACCCGGACGACATCGTCCGGCTACGACTCTCCTTGCGCGAGGACCTCTCCGATGAGGAACGCCGAGCCATCGCCTACATCGTCCCCGCCGGCTACCACCAGAACCCGCCGTGGATCAATGGCCTGGAGACCGATGCCGAAGCCCTCGTACGCCTGGCCTCCTCGTCGCACGTCCTGATCCGCCGAGGTGTCGCGGGGTTCCGGCACCTGCCCCCTGAGGCGGTCGCCCTGCTTGCCGATGACGAGGACTTCTTCGTCAAACTCACACTCTGTCAAAACTGCGCCGACGCACCGCACGAGCTCGTGATCGAAATGTACGCGTGGTGGCACGGCAAGACCTCCTGGTTCCTCAGGCGGCACCCCAACTTCGAACGCCCCGGCTTCGCCAAGTACGCCCGCCACGTCAACCATCAGCTCCGGCTCCTCTCGCTGCGGGACCCGGAACTGCCCGTTGACGAAGTCGTCCGCTTGGCCGCGGACCCCTACACCCGCACCGCAGCCCTTCGCGATGCCCGCATTCCGACGGCCTACCTGCAGAGCGCGCTCCTAGACGAATCCCGCACGCGCGCAGCTGCGGGAAGCCCGGTGCTGCCGACCGCCGTGATGCACGCCATGCTCGACCTGGCCGGGGTCCCCCAGGACCCGGTGGCCCAATCGCCGGCCGGGGCGGTTCCCGCACGGTGACGCACGGGCGCATGGACGGAGGCGGTTCGGGCGGCGCAGCCGTCGGGGCAGCTGCGCCGTGCGGGCACGCTGCGTAGCGATCAGGGGGATGAGGCCACTGGCGTGTGAGTGCTGTAACCGTCGATTTCGGTGGCTCCTGGATCGACGATCATGGACTGCGAGCTGCTGCTGTGAGGCACCGTTGAGCCAGGAGGTAGGGCCCCTTGGTGGCGTGATCTCGTGGCCAGGTGCTCGCACGCTGGGGTACGGATTCAGTCCGCATGAGGACGAGAACTCATGGGAGACGGTGAGAGCGGCTGAGAAGGACTTTCGCAGGTCAGGCGAGGCATGGACTGCATTTGTGCAGGTCAGAGGCTTGCCTGCTCGGTCCTCGTCATGCGTAGGTCTCGGGTTCGAATCCCGAAGGCGGCCCTGAAAATCCCCAGGACTCACTTGCGGTGACCTTGGCTTTTCTCTTTGGCGGAGCCGTCCGCGGCGGCGGATCCGAGCGTCCCTTGTGGGGCTGGTGTCGGCAACTGGTCCCAGTTGTCGTCGAGTTCGTTGAGGATCGTGCCCGCGGAGTGACGGCCGTCGTGCACCCGGCGGTCGTCGATTCCGGCTTCTTTCAGTAGTTCCTTGTTCTGCAGGCGTGGGGATCGGTGCAGCCGTGTCGCCAGGTCAGCCGTTGGAGCTGCCACCAGGTCTTGAGCCAGTAGTGCGTTGTAGAGCTGGTCCAGATGCTCGGACACGGTGTTCGCCGCCAAGCCCGAACTGGCTGCGGACCCGGTCCGATCCTGCCTGGCCGCGGGCCACCGGCCGGGCTGGGCTGGGTGACCGCCTGAGGTCTACGGCAACGCCCCGGCGCGACACCGACGCCGGCGAGCCGGCCTTCTACCGCTGCTGGGCTCCGACCCCGGCATCCCTCGCCGCACTGATCAAGGCCGCCGGGAGGAGGTGGAGCATCGAGGAGGCGTTCCAGTCCGGAAAGGGCCTGACAGGGCTCGATGGACATCAGGTCCGCCGCTACCCGTCGTGGGCGCGGTGGACCGTGCTGGTCATGCTCGCCCACGCAGGGTTTGCCATTTTCACCCCACGACGAACACCGGCTCGACGTTCAGCTCGCTGATCCGCCAACCGTCGGGCGTCCGGACGGCCTTGATGCGGGCCAGCCCGTAACCCCGTGAGGCCGGCACGAGACTGTCGGCGTGGCCGGACAGGGCCGTGATGTAGGCGCGGATCGTCGCGGTGTCGCCGTCGACCTCGATCAGCACGGTGCTGAACCGGTGGAGCAGGCGGGCGTAGTCCTTGTTGCCGGCCTCGATCTGTGCGATCAGAACGTCGCGGCCCGATCCGGACCCGTTGCGGGTGGTGCCGGTGGCGTCCTGCGTCAGAACGTCTTTCAGGTCGTGGAAGCGGTGCTCGTCCAGAGCCAGGCCCAGATGCAGCAGCAGGTCGTGCAGCTCGGCGCGGTCGGCCAGGGTTTGCAGGTCGTGGTTCATGGGGTGTCCTTTCGGGACTGGGGGATGGAAGGAACGATGCGGGGCGCAACGGGGGGCGCGCATCACTCCCGCCTCGTTCTTGCGCAAAGTCGCAACGGTGTCCGTCCCGCGTAGGCGACACTCGCTTTCTGGGGCAGGATGTGGATTCACGGCGTGGACGTCAGGGGGTGGCCGGCGATGTCTGAGGTGGCGTGGCTGAAGTCGCTGCGGGCCGGGCGCGGTGTGTGCCCGCTGTTCGGGGCCGACGCCGTAGTGGCCCGGTTCGTCGAGATCGTGGCCGTCGACCGGAGCGAGCGGCTGGTCATGGTTCCCGCGTCGTCCCAGCGCCCGGTGCTGGGGTCGCTCCCGATGCCGCCGGATGTGCGTACGCGCTGGCTGGGGTCGGCCCAGTCGGGCCAGGACGTGAGCCTGATCGCCGCCGGCGCCGAACATCGGACCCTGCCGTCCCTGCCGGCCAAGATGGTCATCATCGACCGGGCGATCGTCATGACGCCCATCGACCCGGAGGATCCGCTGAAGGGGGTCTGGCAGATCACCGCGAAGCCGTTGGTGCGCGCCCTGGTCGAGATGTACCAGCGGCTGTGGGAACAGGCGGCCGAGCCCGTGCGGTGGCCGGCAGGGCTGTCGGCCAGGGAGCGCGCCGTGGTGACGCTGCTCGCCGAGGGCTGCACCGACCAGATGGTGGCCGAGCAGCTGGGCCTGAGCCGGCGCACCATCACCTATACGGTCGCGGACCTGATGGAGAAGTACGGGGCGCGCAGCCGGTTCCATCTGGCGCTGCTGCTGGCCGGTGCCGACACCGGGGATTTGGTCGACACGACCGGGGTCTTCGCCGGGGCGCGTAACCATCGCAGGATCGTGAGTTGACGTCACGATCACCATGATCAGCGGGGCTGCTTCGTCTCCTCAGCCACCCCAGTCACGAGGCGCGCCCGCGCCCGCGCCGCCCGTGTCTGAGCTGCCGCGACGCGGTCATCCGCGGGTGCGGCTCACCCGCCGTCGGCTCGGGCGACGGCTCTAAGGGAGGCTGACGTGCGGTCTATGTGCTGTGCCAGTAGCCGGGACGCTCTGACGGCGTCCCGTCCGATGACGGCATCCACCAGGGCCCGGTGCTCGCCGGCGACGTCGCGGTCGTAGTCGTGGCCCACGGGTAGCGACCAGCGCCGGTAGAGCGTCGCGGCGTCGCGCAGCGACATGCACACGGCCAGCAGGCGGTCGTTGCCGCATCCTTCGAGCAGGCTCTGGTGGAACCGCTCGTGCACCGTGAACCACTCGCTGTTGAGGCCGCCTCCCGGTGCCGTGACCGGCGTGCTGGCCAGGTGGTGGTGGGCGGCGACAACTCCCGCTTCCCACGTGATGTCGCCTCGTTCGACCGCTCGGCGCAGGGTGGTGCACTCGATGTCGAGGCGGGCCTCGGTGAGTTCGTTGAGGTCCTTCAGCGACAGCGTGACCACACTGAAGCCCTGTTGGGGTGCGGCCAGTACGAGCCCCTGCTCGGACAGGCGGGTCAGGGCCTCGCGGATGACGGACTGGCTGACGGTGAAGCGCTGGGCGAGTTCCACCAGGCGCAGGCGCTGCCCCGGTGCGAGCTCCCCCTGAAAGATGTCCTCGCGGATCTGCGCGTACACCGCGCTTGCTCTCGTCGTCTTCACTCCCACCATGATCCGAGAGTCTAGCGGACGAACGTGATCCTTCATGATTAACGTTAATCTCTTGCTTTCACGCTATCCGAAGGGAACACTGGACGCCAAGTTCCGAGAACGAGGAGATGCGCATGCGCGTGGCCAACATCAATGGGCGGCTGGTCCTGAAGGGCGCCGACGGCTACGTCGACGTGGAGGCGGCGAGCGGCGGCCGGTTCGGCCCTGATCCGCAGCAGGCGCTTGCCGAATGGGACCACTTCGCACCGTGGGGACGGACGTTCCTGGCAGGCGGCGACGAGCCGGCCGGTGCCCGGCTGGACCTCGGCGCAGGCACGTCGTTCGGTCCTCCTGTTCCGCGTCCCGCGCAGGTTTTCGCGGTCGGGCTGAACTACCGCGACCACGTGGCCGAGGCCGGGTTGCAGGTTCCGGAGGAGCCGGCGGTCTTCACCAAGTTCCCCAGCTCGCTCACCGGCCATGAGCAGAGCGTCGCCCTGCCGGAGGGCTCGGTGGACTGGGAGGCCGAACTGGTCGTGGTCATCGGCCGCCGCTGCCACCGGGCCACCCGCGAGAGCGCCTGGTCCCACGTCGCCGGGCTGACCGTGGGACAGGACCTCTCCGAGCGGCAACTGCAGCTGACCGGCCCCGCTCCGCAGTTCTCGCTGGGCAAGTCCTACCCGGGCTTCGCCCCCACCGGTCCCGAGCTGGTCACGGTCGATGAATTCGCCGACCCCGACGACCTGGAGCTCGGCTGCATGCTTGAGAGCGGCGAGGTGCTGCAGAAGAGCCGAACCTCGAACATGATCTTCGACGTTCCGGAGCTGATCGTCCGGCTGTCGGCCGTGTGCCCGCTGCTGCCCGGGGACCTGATCTTCACCGGCACTCCCGCCGGCGTCGGCGGCGCGCGCACCCCGCAGAAGTTCCTCGCTCCAGGCGACGTCCTGGTCACCTGGATCGAAGGGGTCGGCACGCTGCGCAACCCCATGCGGACCCCCTGAGTCGCACCCGCTGAGTCGCACCCGCTGTCCCCAGCAGAAACAGTCCATCCGAAGAAAGCCGGCAATGATGCCACTGCACCGCCTGACCCAGATCGTCATGGGCGTACCGAACGTCGACCGGACCGCTGCCTACTACCGGGACTTCGGCCTGACGCCGAGCGGCGGCCCGCTGGGCGCCGCCGCCGCGCCGCAGCCCGGTGGCCAGGGCTTCTCCACGGTCGACGGGGGCGAGCAGTTGCGCATCGTCCGCACCCCGCGCCGTCGTCTGGTCGAACTGGGTGTGGGCGCCGACGACCCTGACGACCTGGACCGGGTCGCGGCCTCGCTGGCGAAGCTCGGCGTCCGGGTGGACCGCACGGCAACCGGTGTGTCCGCCGTTGACCCCGGTACCGAACTGCTGGTCCGGGTCGCACTCGCCCCCCGCTACGAGCAGACCCCCACCCCGCTGCCGCCCTACAACACGCCGGGCATCGACGCCCGCCTGCAGGAGCGTGCGCCCGGCATCCTGCGGGAGGGTCCGGTCCGGCCCCGCAAGCTGGGGCATGTCGTGCTCGGCTCCACCGACCAGGAGTTCTCCCAGCGCTTCTTCCAGCAGGGCCTCGGGTTCAAGGTCAGCGACACCGTCCCGGGACTGGCCGCGTTCATGCGCTGCTCCAGCGACCACCACAACGTCCTGGTGCAGCAGGCTCCGGTGGCCTTTCTGCACCACACGTCCTGGCAGGTCGACGACGTCGACGAGGTCGGGCGCGGGGCGTCCGCGATGCTGGAGGCCGACCCCACCCGGCACACCTGGGGACTGGGGCGGCACTTCATCGGCTCCAACTTCTTCTGGTACCTCAAGGACCCGGCCGGGACCTTCTCTGAGTACTACTCCGACCTGGACTGCATCGTCGACGACGCGCTCTGGAAGCCCCGCGAATGGGGCGGCGCGAAAGCGCTGTGGGCCTGGGGGCCGCCCCCGCCGCCGTCCTTCCTGGCACCCGAGGACCTGGCGGAGCTCATGACCGGGTCCCACTCCGGCCCGGCGAAGTAGGGGTCGGCGATGACCCTCCACGACGACAGCGCCAGGGCGAGCGACGTCCTGGTCATCGGGGCCGGACCGGTCGGCCTCGCGTGCGCGCTCCTCCTGGCGGGGACGGTTGGACGGTGACCGTTCTCGAACGGTGGCCCTCGCCCTATCCCCGGCCCCGGGCCGTGCACTTCGACGACGAGACCGCTCGCCTGCTGGCCGAGGTCGGACTCGGTGACCGGCTCGGCGACCTCACCGAGGCGGCCGGCACCTACGAGTGGCGCAACGCCGACGGTGCCCCGCTGCTGCGGTTCGACTGGTCCAGGCCGGGTCCCTCCGGCTGGCCCACCGCGTCGATGACGTACCAGCCGGACCTGGAGAAAGCCCTCGTTGAAACCGCCGAAGCCAACCGGGCGATCACCATCCTGCGCGGGCACGAAGCAGTCGGGCTCGTCCAGAACCCGGAATCGGTACAGGTCACCACCCGCGACGGCCTCGGCGGCGAGCAGCGCTTCACCGCCCCGTGGGTCGTCGGATGCGACGGCGCCAACAGTTTCGTCCGCACCCGCATGCCGACCCGGATGGTCGACCTGGGCTTCTGCTACGACTGGCTGATCGTGGACGTCCACCCGGACCAGGAGCGCACCTGGGACCCCGTGAATCTCCAGATCTGCGACCCGGCCAGGCCCACCACGGTCGTCTCCGGCGGACCAGGCCGCAGGCGCTGGGAGTTCATGCGCATGCCCGGCGAAACCGTGGAGCAGCTCAACACGGAGGCGACAGCCTGGAGACTCCTGGCGCCCTGGGACCTCACACCGGACAACTGCACCTTGGAACGGCACGCCGTCTACACCTTCCAGGCCCAGTGGGCGGACGTCTGGCGCTCGGGCAGGCTGCTGCTCGCCGGCGACGCCGCGCACCTGATGCCGCCCTTCGCCGGCCAGGGCATGTGCTCGGGCATCCGCGACGCGGCCAACCTGGCCTGGAAGCTCGGCCTGGTCCTCGGCGGGGAGGCCGACCCCGCGCTGCTGGACAGCTACGGCAGCGAGCGCGGCGCGCACGTCCAGCACGCGATCGGCATGTCCGTCGAGCTCGGCAAGGTCATCTGCGTCACCGACCCCGCCGCCGCAGCCGGACGGGACAGCGCGATGATCGCACTGGAGGCGGACCCGGAGCGCATCCTGCCGCCGCTGCCCCCGCCGACGCTCCTGGGCGGCATCGTCTCCGGCGCACCGGCGGACCCCTCAGCCGGAAAGCTCAGCATGCAGGCACGCGTCCGCCATCGGGGCCGCACCGGCCTGCTGGACCAGGCGGTCGGCCACGGCTTCGTGGTGGCCGCCACCGTCGACCCCCGCAGCGTCCTCGCAGCCGATCAACTCGCCTTCCTCGACCGGATCGGCGCCCGGCTGCTGCACCTGGCACCGGTGGACGCCGAAGCGGACCCGGAGGTCGCCGCCTTCGACGTCGACGACGTCTATCTGCCGCACCTTCAGGAGGCCGGGCACACGGGCGTGGTGATCCGCCCCGACCACTACCTCTTCGGCACGGCCCGCACCGGGCAGCAGTTGGCAGAGCTGGTCACCGAGCTGCAGGAGCAACTGACCGCATCCCGCGTCGCAGCGTCGACCCCGGCCGGTGCCGCGTGAACACGCCGATGCCGATCTGGATACCCGACCCGGCCGTTGCCGCCCACACCCGGATCGCGCGCTTCACCGAGTTCGTCGCGACCCGGACCGGCACGTCCCACCCGGACTACCCGTCGCTGTGGGAGTGGTCGGTCCAGGATCTCAGCGGGTTCTGGTCGGCGGTGTGGGACTTCTTCGACATCCAGGCCGGCACCCCGTACGAGCGTGTCCTCGACGACGCGCCCATGCCGGCCACCCGCTGGTTCGCCGGTGCGCGGCTCAACTACGCCGAACACGCGCTGCGCACCGAGGGACCGCAGCCCGCTGTGATCTCGGTCGGCGAGGACGGCAGCACCGGTCGTACCAGCCGGGACGAACTGCGGCGCCAGGTCGGCTCGCTGGCGGCCTGGATGCGCCGCAACGGCGTCACCGCGGGCGACCGGGTCGTCGGCTATCTGCCCAACACCGTCCACGCGGTCGTCGCGTTCCTGGCCGCAGCCGCCATCGGGGCCGTCTGGTCGGCCTGCGGCCAGGACTACGGCGCCTCCGGCGCGGCGGCCCGCTTCGCCCAGCTCGAGCCCGTCCTGCTGTTCGCAGCCGACGGCTACCGGTGGAACGGCAAGGAGCACGACCGCCGCACCGAAGCCGACGAACTGCGCGAGGCCCTGCCCACGGTGCGGCACACCGTGCGGGTGCCGTGCCTGGGACTGCCGACCGCCGAGGACCCGCGCTCCTCCACCTGGGCCGAGGTCACCGGTGGCACCGAGGATCCGGTCTTCGAGCAACTGCCTTTCGACGCACCGCTGTGGGTGCTGTTCTCCTCCGGCACGACGGGCACGCCGAAGGGGATCGTGCACGGACACGGCGGTGTACTGCTGGACCACCACCGGCTGCTGGGCCTGCACCTGGACCTGCGCCCCGGTGAACGGTTCCTCTGGTACACGACCACGAACTGGATGATGTGGAACCTGGTGGTCTCCGGCCTGCTGGTCGGCGCCACGCCGGTGCTCTACGACGGCAGCCCCAGCCATCCGGGACCGCGGCGGCTGTGGGAGCTGGCGGCGGAACACCGCACGGCGGTCCTGGGCGTGAGCCCCGGCTACCTCCTGGGCTCGGCCAAGGCGGGCCTGGAGCCCGGACGCGAGCTGGACCTCTCCGAACTGCGCGTGCTCGGTTCCACCGGTGCTCCGCTGCCCGCCCAGCCCTACCACTGGGTCCGCGACCACGTGGGCGATCGCGTGCAGGTCGCCTCGGTCAGCGGCGGCACCGACATCGTCAGCGGATTCGCCGGCAGCGCCCCCACCACCCCGGTGTGGGCGGGCGAGATCTCCGCTCCCATCCTCGGCGTCGCGCTGGAGGCGTGGGACGCGGACGGCCTGCCGGTCACCGACCAGGTGGGCGAACTGGTGGTGACCCGGCCGCTGCCGTCGATGCCCCTGTACTTCTGGAACGACCCCGACGGTTCCCGCTACCTGGACGCCTACTTCGGCGCCTGTCCCGGCGTCTGGCGCCACGGCGACTGGATGACCCGTACGTCCCACGGCAGCGTCATCGTCTCCGGCCGCTCGGACTCCACTCTCAACCGCCAGGGCGTCCGGCTGGGGAGCGCCGACATCTACGCCGTGGTCGACGGGCTGCCCGGCATCCGCGAGAGCCTGGTCATCGGCGCGGAACTCGCCGACGGGGGCTACTGGATGCCGCTGTTCGTCGTGATGGAGCCGGGCCAGGACCTCACCGACGCCCTGCGTACCCGGATCAGCACCGCGATCCGCACCCAGGCATCGCCCCGGCACGTCCCCGACACCATCCTGGCCGTGCCCGCTGTTCCCCACACCCGGACCGGAAAGAAGCTGGAGGTGCCCGTCAAGCGACTGCTCCAGGGCGCGTCGATCAGCCAGGTGGTCAGCCGCGCGGCCGTCGACGACTTCGAAGCCCTCGCCTACTTCAGCCGCTTCGCCCGCAGCGCGGCGCAGAGGTATTCATGAGCATGGCCATCGATGCGCCGGCACTCGACGGATCCGGTGAGAGCGGCGGCGGTGCGGCCTGGCTCTACCGGCTGCTGCCTTCCGCCCGGTACGCGGATCTGCTGCCGGCCAGTGCGCTTGAGACGGTGGCCGAGGCGACCGCGTGCCTGGGGCCGGATCCGGTCGGCTGGGCCGTCGGCCTCGGCCACGACATGGCGGCGAGGATCACCGCCGAGATTCCCGAACTGGGCGGTGGGCAGGGTCCCTTCGAGACTCTGCGGATGGGGACCGAGTCCTCCGCGCTGTGCGCGCTGCTGATGCTCGCCGATCCCTGCGGCCGCGCCCCGATCACCGACGAGGCCCTGCAGGGCGATCGTGACTTCGTACGCCGGGGAGTCTCGCTGGACAAGGTGCTGCGTGGTATCCGACTCGGGCACGCCGACATGGCCCACGCGATGATGAACGCCTGCGAGGCGCTGGCGCCCCCCGAGGAGCGCGCCGGGCAGATGCGGCGCGTCTCGGACACGCTCTTCCGCTTCATCGACGGCTTCTCCTCGCGGATGACCGAGGAGTACGTGGCCGAACACGACCGCTGGGTGACCAGTCGGGCGGCCGCCCGGCAGGAGGCCGTCCGGGCGATCCTCGCCGGGGAGCCGGTCGGGGCCGAGGCGGCAGGCCGCACGCTCGGCTATCCGCTGACGCGTGAGCACCTGGCGATCACCGTGTGGTGCGACCCGATGACCGGACCGGACACCACCGACCTGCAACAGGCTGCCGTGGACTTCCTGCGCCGGCAGGGTTGCACCGTCACGCTGGTGGTACCCACCGGCCGCACCGGCCTGTGGGCCTGGGGGTCGCTGGCAACGCCCCGGGCCTCCACGGACGGCCACGTCGTGCCGCTCGGGCGCGAGGACGTCCGCATCGCCTGCGGATCGTTCCGACCGGGCGTCGCGGGCTTCCGGGACTCCCACGAGGAGGCGCTGCGCGCCGCCCGGGTAGCCCGGCTGAACCCCCGGCCCGGGACGTCGGTGCTGCACTACCGGGACGTCGAGGTCGTGGCGCTGCTCAGCAACGACCTTCCTGGTGCGCGGCGCTTCGTGCGGGACGAGTTGGGGCCGCTGGCGGAGGACACCCCGCAGGCCGAGCAACTCCGGGAGACCCTGCGTCACTACCTGCAGGCCGAACGGAGTCTGATGGCGGCGGCCGAGCAGATGCACGTGGCGCGCAACACGGTGACCTACCGGGTCAAGCGCGCCCAGCATCTGCTCGGCCACGACATCGCACGGCGCCGCTTCGAGGTGCACGCCGCACTGGAGACGGCCCACCTGCTCGGTTCCGCCGTGCTCGGGCCGGCCGGAAGCCTCAGATCAGCGGGGTGACCTGCTCCTCGATCCCGAGCAGCGCCCGCCCGTACAGCTCCGTGGCGATCGCGGGGTTGATCACCGCGTGCCGGCTGCCGGTCTCCTGGTCACGCCAGATCCGCTGCAGCGGGCTCGCCTCGGCGAAGCTGCCCGCGCCCTGCACGCTCAGCAGCAGGTCGAGCGCCTCACGCGACCGCCGCGCCACATACCCGGTGTCCATCCGCACGCGGGCGCGGGTCAACAGCGGCATGTACTCCTGCTTCGCGGCCCAGGCGTCGATGTCGTCGGCCGCCCGCATCATGTGCAGCTGCGCGGTGTCGATCAGCTGGGCCGCCTCGGCCATCTGCATCTGCGTGGACGGTGACTCGGCGGCCCGCTCGTAGAAGGTGTATGAGATCCCCTTGCCCTTGGCGAGGGAGGCGGTGACCAGCTCAAGGCCTGCCCTGGCCAGGCCCACCTGGGGACCGGCCAGCACCAGCGCGAGCACCGGGACCAGCGCGGAGCGGTACAGCGTCTCGCCGGTGTGCTCGGTGGGGTAGTCACCCTGAATGGCCCGGGTCACCGACAGGATCCGGTGCGAGGGCACGAAGACCTCATCGGCGACCAGGGTGTTGCTGCCGGTGCCGCGCATGCCGGCGACGTACCAGGTGTCCTCGATCGTCAGCTCGGACAGCGGGACCAGGGCCACACCCTGGTCGATCTGATCGCCGGCGGCGTCGACGATCGGCATGCCCAGCGTCGCCCACTGCGAGTGCAGGCAGCCGGAGGCGAAACCCCACCTGCCGGTGACGACCTGGCCGCCTTCCACGGCCCTGCTGGTCGCGGTGGGAGCCAGTACTCCGCAGACGCGGGCCAGCGGGTCGGCCCCCCAGACCTCCTGCTGGGCCTGCTCCGGGTACAGCCCGGTCAACCAGTTGCACACATTGACCAGCGTGGTCACCCAGGCCGTCGAACCGCAGCCGCGGGCCAGCTCGGAACCGACCTCCAGGAAGGTCCGCAGGCCCGCCTGGTGGCCGCCGAACCGCTCGGGCACGGTCAGTTGGAACAGGCCGGCCTCGGCCACGGCCCTGATGTTCTCCTCAACGACCCTGCGGTCCTCCTCGGTGCTGGCCGCGTTGGCCCGCAGCAGCGGAACCAGCGCGGCGGCGCGCTCCGGCAGGGCCGTCCCCGCGGTGCAGGCGGTGGTCGATTCGGTCGCGGTGGTCGTCATGGGTACTCCAGGCTGTCGGCCGCGTCGACGATGAGGCGGCTCGCGGTACGGGGTGTCGTCCGATGGATTCCACGCCCGATTCGGGAGCCTGTCGTGGTGCTGGGAGGACAGGATCCGCGGCCCGCGCTGGGCCACGGGGCCAAAGCCGGACGCTTCTGGGCCGACAGCACAGAGCCCGGCGGGGACGCTGCGCTCCCAGGCCATGTTCACGCCGCGGCAACCTTGGCTTCACTTGTCCGAAAAGCGCTTGCGCCGCACCGTCTCTGGAGGTCGTCATGTCCGTATCCGTCGTCACCGGGCCGGTCGCCCCTGGGCCCGATGCGGCCGCGGGGGACTACCGCAAGGTGCTCGGCCGGGTGCCCACCGCCGTCAGCGTCGTCACCGCGGCCACCGCGGCGGGGCCGGTCGGGGTCACCGTCGGCAGCTTCACCTCGGTCTCCCTGGACCCGCCGCTGGTGGTGTTCTACAGCAACCTGCACTCGGCCAGCGCCGCCGCGATCACGGCCGCGGGTCGCTTCTGCGTGAACGTCCTGGCCGAGGACCAGCAGGCGCAGTGCGCCGCCTTCGCCGGGCGCACCGGGGACCGGTTCGGCTCCTGCGGCTGGGAGGCCGCCGCCGACGGATCCCCGCGACTGCACGGCTGCCTGGCCTGGATCGAGTGCGACCTGGAGAGCAGCTTCCCCGTCGGCGACCACCTCGCGATCGTCGGCCGGGTACGCCGCCTCTCCGCGGCCGGCGGCGACAGGAACCCGTTGGTCTTCTACCGAGGACGGCTGGCCCGGCTGAACCGGGCCGCTGTCCGCCACGTGCCGACGCACCCCTTCGACTGGTGGGACGCCTGATCCCTGCCGGCTGAACCGGCAGGACGACCGGAACCAGCCAGGACGCCGGGGCCCAGGGGGGCTTCCCGACCTCTGGTTGCACGTGTAATCATGTCGGCCGAACCCTATCCGCGTCTCGATACAGGAGAGCCTCATGTCCGTCACCCGCGACAAGCTCGAACTTCTGGGCGACAAGATCACCGGAATCGCGGCGCTGCCCACGGAACCGGCGGGCAAGCCGCTGCTGGTCTACGTCCACGGTGGCGGCGCCAACGCCACCAGCTTCGACATCCCCGGTCACTCGCAACTGGAACTGGCCGCACTCAACGGCTTCCCCGCCTTCGCGCTCGATCGGCCCGGGTCCGGCGACAGCGCCTCGCTCCGCTTCCCGCCCGACTCCGACTCCGGACTGATGCGCGCCAACGCCGAGCGCCTGCTCGACGCGGTGGACGAACTGTGGCAGCGGCACCACCGGACCAGCCCGGGCGTGGTGATCGTGGGCTGCTCCATCGGCGGTGCGATCACGCTCCACCTGGCCGCGCTCTGGGCCGAGCAGGCCGATCCGTCCTGGCCCCTGCTCGGCGTGGCGGTGGCCGACATCGGCCAGGTGTCGCCGCCGGCCATGGTCGGCGCCTGGGACGCTCCGTCGGCCTCCGAGTACGTCGAGCTGGAGCAGCTCGCAGGCAGGGTCGCCATGCCGCCGATGTGGACCATCCCCGCCTACGTCCTCGGCGCGGCCGACCGGCGCGAGTCGTTCCAACCCGCCCTGCACGCCGAACTCAAGGAGGTCGTCGGCGGCTGGCTCCGGGAATGGTCCGACGTCGCCTCCTCGGTCACCGTGCCGGTGCACTACCGGCTCGGCGCACTGGACACGCTCTGGGTCGCCGACCCCGACCATGTCGCCGCGTTCGCCGCGACCCTGCGCACCGGCTCCCCGTACGTCGACGCCGCGCTGTTCCCCGGCTCCTCGCACGTGGTCGCCAACAGCGTCGCCGGCTACGAGTACCGGTACCAGGTCCTCGGCTTCGCCGAACGCTGCGCCGCCGCGGCCGCCACCCCCGAACTCCTGGGCCGGGCACCGCGGTCATGACCGCCACCGGCCCCCGCGGAGGGCGCGCCGCGCCCCGGTCCGCCCGCTGAAGTCCCCTCACGCCTAGCCACCCCTGGAGCCCCTGTGACCACGCCCCTGTACCGCGACCCCGCCCAGTCCGTCGAGCAGCGGACCGAGGATCTGCTGTCCCGGATGAGCCTGGAGGAGAAGGCCGGCCTGCTCTTCCAGACCATGCTGACGATGAATCCCGACGGCAGCCTGGTCGAGGATCCGGCCCACGCGCCCACCGCGACCGCCCGGCACATGGTCACCGAGCTGCGGATGAGCCACTTCAACCTGCTGGGCTCCGGTGGCGCACGGCAGATGGCGCTGTGGCACAACGAGCTCCAGGAGCTGGCCGCGCAGACCCGGCTGGGCATCCCGGTCACGCTCTCCTCCGACCCCCGGCACTCCTTCACCGACAACCCCGGCACCGCCATGCTCGCCGGGCCCTTCTCGCAGTGGCCGGAGACCCTGGGTCTGGCCGCCGTCGGCGACCCCGAGCTCGTCCGCGCGTACGCCGACACCGTGCGCCGCGAGTACCTGGCCGTCGGGATCCGGCTGGCCCTGCATCCGCAGATCGACCTGGCCACCGAGCCCCGCTGGGCCCGCGGCAACGGCACCTTCGGCGAGGACGCCGAGCTGACCTCCCGTCTGGTGGCCTCCTACATCGAGGGGCTGCGCGGTCCCGGCAGCGTGCTGGGGGCTGACAGCGTCTCCGCCATGGTCAAGCACTTCCCGGGTGGCGGACCGCAGCGGGACGGCGAGGACCCGCACTTCCCCTACGGCCGTGAACAGGTCTACCCGGCCGACCAGTTCGAGTACCACCTGCGGCCGTTCCGGGCCGCGCTGGCGGCCGGCGCGACCCAGATGATGCCGTACTACGGCATGCCGGTCGGCACCGAGTACGAGGAGGTCGGCTTCGGCTTCAACAAGGGATCATCACCGGCCTGCTGCGGGACCAGCTCGGCTTCCAGGGCATCGTGTGCACCGACTGGGGCCTGGTCACCGACACCGAGTTCCTGGGCGAGCCGATGCAGGCCCGCGCCTGGGGCGTCGAGCAGCTCACCCCGCTGGAACGGGCCGCGAAGATCCTGGACGCCGGAGCCGACCAGTTCGGCGGCGAGCACGCCCCCGAACTCGTCGTGGAGCTGGTCCGCGGCGGACAGCTCCCCGAATCCCGCCTCGACACCTCGGCCCGGCGCCTGCTGGCGGAGAAGTTCCGGCTCGGCCTGTTCGACGACCGCCGCTTCGTGGACCCCGACGCGGCCGAGGAGACCGTCGGCCGCGCCGACCTGCGGGCCCTCGGCAGCGCCGCCCAACGGCGCTCGTTCACCCTGCTCAAGAACAACGACGCGCTGCTGCCCGTCACCCACCGCCCCCGGCTGTACGTCGAGGGGATCAAGGCCGAGACCGCCGCCCGCTACGGCGACCTGGTGGACGCCCCCGAGGCCGCCGAGCTGGCCGTCATCCGGCTGCAGACGCCCTACGAGCCCCGCGGCGGCGGGTTCGAGGCGTTCTTCCACGCGGGCAGGCTCGACTTCGCCCCCGAACGTCTGAAGGAGATCCTCACCCTGCTGGACACGGTGCCCACCGTGGTCGACATCCACCTGGAGCGGCCCGCCGTCATCCCCGAGATCGCCGAGCACGCGGGCGCCCTGCTGGCCGGCTACGGCGCGAGCGACGAGGCCCTGCTGGACGTCGTGTTCGGGCGGGCGGCCCCGCAGGGCCGGCTGCCGTTCCAACTCCCCAGGTCCATGCGGGAGGTCGAACAGGGGAGCCCCGATCTGGCGCAGGAATCCGCCGATCCGGTGTACCCGTTCGGCCACGGACTCGGTCTCGGCCCCGGACACGGACACGGACACGGTCTCGGCCGGCACGGCGCCGGCTCCGCCCCCTCCCGCTGACCGCCCCTGCTCGAACGGGCCAACCACCCTCCCCCTCTTCCTGTGCGCAAAGGTGCGACTCATGAGCGTGTTCGACAGACCGTTGGTCAGTACCGCCGGGGGACCCGAAGCCTCCTCCGAAACGCCGTCACCGGGAGCGCCGCCCCGTAGCCTGCGCAGCCTGTTCTCCTGGCTGGTGGGCGCCAACGCGGCCATGTTCGTCGTCTACATGGGAGTGGGCGGCGTCCTGAACCCGCTGCTCATCGAGCGCACGGTCGGCAGCGCCGACAAGGTGACCGCGCTCGGCATGGTGTCCGGCGTCAGCGCGGTCTTCGCCACCCTGGCGAACCCCGTCGCCGGAGCACTGTCGGACCGGGTGGGGCGCCGAAATCCGTTCATCCTCGGCGGCGCGGTGCTCGCGGCGGTGGCCGTCGCGGCCCTCGGGAGCGTGGACAGCCTGCTGCTGATCACGCTGTTCTGGTCGCTGGGCCAGATGTTCATGAACTGCTACCAGGCGGCGGTCACCGCCATCGTGCCGGACCGGGTCCCCAAGGACCGGCTCGGCACCGCCTCCGCCATGGTCGGCCTCGGCCTGCCGGTCGGCGGCCTGATCGGGGTGATCGCCGCCGGCGGCCTGTCCCACTCGCTCGGCGCCGGATACCTGGTGTTCGCCGTCTTCATTGCTTGCACGGCGGTGCTGTTCACCTGGCGGGTCAAGGACGTTCCCCTGGCGCGCGTCGACGCGGCACCCGGCCTGCGGGAGCAGGTCGCCTCGTTCGCCGAGAGCCTGCGCACCCACGACTTCCGCTGGGCCTTCATCGGCCGCGCGCTGCTCGTGCTGGGCTACTTCTCGGTGTTCGGCTACCAGTTGTACATCCTGCAGGACCACGTCACCATGCCGCACGGCATCAGCCCGGCCGGCGGTGTCGGCATCCTCAGCGCCATCGGCATGGTGGCCACGGGCATCGCCACGGTGCTCGGCGGGACGCTGTCCGACAGGCTGGGCCGCCGCAAGGTCTTCGTCGCGGTCGCCGGAGCAGTCTCCGGCCTGGTGATGGTGGTGCCGATCATCAGCCCGACCTGGCCGGGCATGATGCTCTTCGCGCTGCTCAACGGGCTGGCCTTCGGCTGCTTCATGGCTGTGGACACGGCCGTCGTGGCCGCGGTCCTCCCCAGCGAGGGCGACGCCGCCCGCGACATGGGCGTGCTCAACGTCGCCAACGCGGGACCCCAGATCGTGGCTCCGTTCGTCGCCTCACTTCTGATCGCCCATCTCGGCGGTTACAACACGCTGTTCGCCTTCGCCGGGGTCTTCTCGATCGTCGGCGCGGTCTCCGTCTACCGGATCAGGGGGATCCGCTGACCAGTCGATGCTGGGGACCGGCCGTCAGCCGAGTCGGCGGGAGATCGCGCGGGCCGTCGCCCGTACAGCCGGGCCGTAGCCGGCGTCTGCGAAGCCGGTGCTGGGCGCCACCACCGACAGGGCAGCGACCACCGTGTCGCCGTTTCGAACCGGTGCGGCCACGGTGCTCAGCTGCCAGGGATGACTCTGCTGACCGTAGGCGTAGTCGCCGCGCCGGATCTCCGCGAGGGTGCGTCGCAGGTCGGTCGGGGTGAGGATGTCGTCGTCGCCGTTTCCTGCCCCGTAGCCCGCGATGGCGTGGTCCTGTTCGGCCGACGGGGCGAAGGCGAGCAGCACCAGTCCGACGCCGGTGGAGGCGAGGGGGAGGCGGCCTCCCACGCGGTAGCTCACGGGACTGGCGTCGAGCGCCGAAAGCCGCTCGACGAGCAGCGCCTCACCCCCGTCCCGCACCGCGAGCAGCACATGCTGACGGGTGACATGGAAGAGGTCCTCCATGAATGGCATGGCCACGGATCGCAGGCCGTGGCCGCGCGGTGCCAGGGAAGCGGTCTCCAGCAACCGCAGTCCCACGACGTAGCTGCCGTCGTCGAGGCGCTCCAGCGCGCCCACATGGACCAGCGATCGGGCGAGCCGCAAGGCGCTGCTGCGCGGAATGCCGCTTCGCTGGGCGAGTTCGGCGAGGGACTGCGCACGATGGTCCTGGTCGAAGGTGCTGAGCAGGGCGAAGGCCCGGTCGATCACCGGCTGCCCCTCAGCGGGCCTGCCCCCGCGTCTGGGCTTGTCCTCGCGTCTGGGCTTGCCCTCGCGTTCGGGCCGGGCGTCACCGTCGGAACTCGGTGTTTCATTCATTGAAATCACTCATGCCAGTGTACGGCCCTGTTCCTACCGTGGAGTACGCATCCACAACCCGGGAGACCCGCATGGCCGCGACTGGACTCATCGACATCCACGCCCACTTCGTCACCGACAGCTACATCGCCGCGGCTCGATCCGCAGGCATCGACCACCCCGACGGCATGCCGGGCTGGGCCGGCTGGAGCATCGAGGAGCACCTCGACCTGATGGGACGCTCAGGGATCGAGAAGTCCTACCTGTCGGTGTCCTCCCCGGGAGTGCACTTCGGGGACGACAGTGCGGCCCGCGGCCTCGCGCGCGAGGTCAACGAGTTCGGCGCTCGGGTCCGCACCGAGCATCCGCAGCGGTTCGGCCACTTCGCCTCGCTGCCTCTGCCCGACGTCCAGGGCGCACTCGCGGAGGCCGCCCACGCGCTCGACGTCCTCGGTGCGGACGGCGTGGCGGTGGAGAGCAACCACCACGGCCTCTACCTCGGCGACCCCCGCTTCGAGCCGCTGTGGCAGGACCTGGACCGCCGTGGCGCCGTCGTCTTCGTCCACCCCACCTCGCCGCCCCACGCCGACGAGCTCTCCCTGGGCCGGCCCCGGCCGATGCTGGAGTTCCTCTTCGACACCGCACGCACCGCGGGCGACCTGCTCTTCCGGGGCGTCCTCGCCCGCTACCCGCGGATCCGCTGGATCCTGACGCACGGCGGTGGGGCGCTCCCGCTGCTCGCCGACCGCATGGAACTCTTCCGGGCCTTCTTCGGCGCCGGAGCCGCCGACGAGCCGAGCGCCGTGGAGCAGCTCGGCCGCCTGTGGTACGACATGGCCGGGACGCCCTTCCCGCGCCAGATTCCGGCCCTCGACGCCGCGTTCGGCACCGAACGGCTCCTCTACGGCAGCGACTACTGCTGGACGCCCGTCAACGGCGTGCTCGCCCAGATCGACTCGGTCGACGCCGCGGTGCAGCCGTCCGCCGACGACACCTGGCGGGACCTCACCACCCGTAACGCGCACCGCCTCTTCGCTGCCGCCGCGCGGTGACCTTCCGGCGGGCGGTGACCTTCCGGCGCACCGTGGTGTCGAGCGCGCGCAGAGCCCGTCGTACAACCCCGAGCAAGGAGCGACATGAGCAGGTACGTTGAGCCGTCCTCGATCAACGGGCACGTGGTCGTCACGGACGTCACCGTGGTCGACCCGGTGGACGGGAGCCGCACGCCCGGCCAGGACGTGGAGGTCGAGGGGGGTCGGATCACGTCGGTGCGGGCGACCGCGGGACCCGTCGCCGGTGCGCAGGTGGTGGCGGGCCGAGGCCGGTTCGTCGTCCCGGCCTTCGCGGACATGCACATGCATGCCCTGAACACCCCGGGTGACGTCGACGGCACCTATGCGCTGATGCTCGCCAACGGCGTGGTCGGCTTCCGCCAGATGTCCGGCAGCAGGGCGCTGCTGAAGTCCCGGCGCGAGGGCACTCTGCCCGCGCCGACCGGCGCTCCGGCTCTGCTGGCGACCGCCGGCGACCTGCTGACGCCGCTGAACGCGAGCACGGTGGAGGGCGCGGTGCAGGCCGTCCGGGAGCAGCACCGGGACGGCGCGGACTTCGTCAAGGCCGGTATGACCACCCGTGCCACTTTCCTGGCCGCGCTCCAGGAGGCGAACCGGCTCGGCATCCTGCTGGGTGGCCACCTGCCGGCCGACCTCGACCCACGCGAGGCCGCGCACGGCGGGGTGTGGTCCATCGAGCACCTCGGCCCGGGTGTCACCGTGTTCGCCGCGGCGTCCTCCCGCGAGGCCGAAGTCCGTGCCAAGAACGCCACCCGGAAGCTCCCGCCGCTTCCCAAGATCAAGTTCCCCGGTGCCGAAAAGCTGGTGATGAAGCTGGTCAAGAGCATGGCGGTGAACCCCGCGACGGGGACCTCCGAACTGGAGGCCCACGCCTACGAACTCGCCGACGGCTCCTACGACCAACAGAAGGCGGAGGAACTGGCGGCCCTGTTCGTCGAACGGACCACGTGGCAGTGCCCGACCCTGATCCGGGTCCACACGCAGCAGTTCGGCGACTCGCCCGAACACACCGCCGACCCGCGAAGCCGCTACATGGCCCATGAAGAGCTGCGCGCCTGGGAGAAGTCGGCGAAGAGGTTCTCCAAGCTCCCCGACGTCACCCGCAAGGCCCTGGGCCACCACTGGAACGCGCAACTGCGGATGATCAAGACCTTCGCCGACGCCGGGGTACCGATGGTCGCGGGCACCGACGCGTGCGGGGCCATCGGCGTCATCCCCGGATTCGCGCTGCACGACGAGTTCGACTACCTCGCCGAGGCCGGACTGGAACCGCTGGCCATCCTGCGGATGACGACGACCGAACCGGCCCGCTTCCTCGGCAGGGAGGGCGCTTTCGGCCGCGTCCTCCCCGGCATGCCCGCCGATCTGGTGCTCCTGGCCGAGGACCCGCTGGAGGACCACCACGCGCTTCACAAGATCGCAGGTGTGATGCGAGACGGTTCCTGGTGGTCCCGTGCCGACCTCGACGCCGTCCTGGAACGCATCGCAGCCAATCCCGGCGCCCACTGACCTCAACGCCCGGCACCCTCGGACAGGAGACATTCGTAGCTCGTAGCTCGTAGCTCGTAGCTCGTAGCTCAGGGAACGCTGTCGGCGGGCGGCGTGGGGGCGGAGACCGTGTAGAGCGCGGCCAGTCCGGCGGCGGTCTCGGCGAGCCTGTCGCGCAGCTCCTGCGGCGCCAGTACCTCGACCTCGGCGCCGAGCCCGAGCAACTCGCCGTGCGCGTGCGTCACCGACTCGATCGGGACGGTCGCCTTGATCCAGCCGTCCCGGTCGCAGTCGTCCTCGGCCGATTCCTCCACGGCGGCGACGACTTCGGAGGTCATCACCTCGGTCATGCGGCGCCGTCCGGCCGGGGACAGGCGGATCATCGCGTTGCCCTGGACCAGGCGCGTGCGGAATTCGGTGACCTGATCGCGCCAATAGCCCTGGAGGTCGAAGTACTTCGGACGTTCGAAGGTCTCGCCGGTGTCCTGGAGCTCGAGGATCTGATTCACGCGAAACGTCCGCACCCCGCCGGATCCGGGGCCGGTGCGGGCCACGACGTACCAGCGTCCGGACTTCAGGACGATGCCGAGCGGGTCCAGGGTCCGCACGACGTCCGTCGGCGCCTTCCATCTCCGGTACAGCACCTGGAGCCGGCGCTGGTCCCAGACCGCTTCCGCGACCGCCGGAAGATGAGGACTCTGGTCTCCGTCGTCGTACCAGCCCGGGGAGTCGAGATGGAACCGGTCCTGGATGCGGACGGCGCGGTCGGCGAGTTCCGGCGGCATCGCCGCTCTGAACTTGAGCTGGGCGGCCGCCATCACGGATCCGAGCCCCAGTGCGGCGGCCGGTCCCGGCACCGCCGCGAGGAACATCGCCGCTGCCTCGTCGTTCGTGAGGCCGGTGAGGCGCGTGCGGTAGCCGTCCAGGAGCTGGTAGCCGCCGGCCGGTCCGGCGTCGCCGTAGACCGGGATCCCGGCTTCGCTCAGCGACTCCATGTCGCGGTAGATCGTGCGGACCGACACATCGAGCTCGTCGGCCAGTGCCTGCGCCGTCATCCGGCCGCGGGTCTGGAGGAGCAGCAGGACGGAAACGAGTCGGCCGGCGCGCATGACGGCAGTATTCCACTGACAGTACGTGTCAGTGATGCCTCTCTACCGTGAAGCCATGACATTCACAGCACCGCAGGTCTGGCACGCCGGCACCGACGTCATCGGCGGCCGACCGGTCAAGCGCTACCACATCAGCCGCGACGGAGCACCGATCGACTCGGCGATCGAGCAGGCCGCGCTCGCGCTGATCCCCGGTTTCCTCGGCCCGGAGGACGACACGACGCCGCCCGCCGCGTTCACGGTCCTGTTCCGCAGTTCGGCCGGCGCCCACCTCAACGTCTACAGCTGGTACTGGGACAACGTCATCCACGCCAGGTTCGCCGGCGGCGGCGTGCTGTTCCTCGGCTGCCCCGACGAGGACCCCGCCCATCTGGTTCCGATGGACGGCCCGGTGACCGGCCACCTCATCGGGTGCACGTTCGAGCTCGGCGTGGTGGTGCACGAGCGGGCGGCCTGGATCCGGCACGTGTTCGCGCCGGAGCAGCCCGACCTGGACGCGTACGTCGCGGATGTGCTGGCGGACGGGCCGATCGGGCTTACCTAGCGTCGCGGATCGGGCGGCGAAGACCGTCCCCGCGCCGAGGGCCGGGCTGCCGGGTCAGATCCGGTCGGCGGCGATCAGCAGGTACTGGAAGGAGCCGTCCCGGTAGGAGGACAGGAACGCTTCCTCGATACCGGTGACCAGGGAGGAGGTGGCCCGAAGCTCCCAGTAGGGCAGGGTCGCCGGGGTGAGGTCGATGATGGCCTGCGGGACGAGCCGGTTGTCGGCCATGGCCCGCAGGTACTCCTTGCGGGAGTGGATGTTGCACTCGAAGTGGGCGTTGATCTGGGAGACCCACTTCGAGGGCTGCCCGTAGACCGGGTTCCAGCAGCCGGTGATGGTGACGTACCGGCCGCCCACGGACAGGATCCGGGAGTGCTCGGCGAACAGGTCCTGCAGGTCCACGTACATGCTGGACTCGTTGTTCCAGGAGCCCGCGACCTGCCCGGTCTCGAAGGGCATGTCCAGCATGTTGCGGACCTGGGAGCGGACGTACGGGGCGATGCCCAGCTGTCGGGCCCGGTCGTTGCCGAAGTCGGCCTGCTTGGCCGACAGGGTGACTCCCTCGACCCGGCAGCCGAAGCGCTGATGGGCCATCACCATGGAGCCGCCGCGGCCGCAGCCCGCGTCCACCAGGGTGGCCGAGCGGTCGATTCGGCCCAGATGATCGAGCAGGACGTCGGCCTGCGCGGACTCCAGCCGGTGCAGTTCGGCGACGAGCTGCTTCTCGCGCTCGGCTCCCTCGGGCGCGTTGATCGCGGCGCGGTCCACCTCGCCGATGCCGTAGTGGTGGTGGTAGAGGCCGTCCACATCGCCCAGCCGCAGATTGACCGGGCGCGCCTCCTGGTTCCAGTAGCGCGCGATGTCGCCCTGGTAGGGGGTGGCCGGGCCGGGGATGGTGACGGAGGTGAGATCGGTGTCGGTCATGTGGGTCATCTCCTCTTTGGTTACCAGAAGTCGGGCAGGCTGTAGCGGTAGGTGTTGGTGCAGTGCCAGTGGTGGTTGCCGTCGACCCAGGCGGCCACGCCGCGCAGGAAGCGGAGCACCGGCGGTGCGGGATGGGCGGTGGCCGCATCGGTCACGGCGGTCTCGAAGGCGTGCATCAGCTCGTTGTGGACCTCGACCGCCTTCAGGTAGCCGTCGCGATCGCTCAGGTCCTCGCGCTCCGAGATCACCACCGGCAGGTTCAGATGGCGGCCGGGGGCGGCGAGTTCCTTGGTGTAGGAGTAGAGGTCGTTGACGATGGTGGTGGCGTTGGAGCCGAGCGCGATCACGCGCTGCACGGCGGGCAGCGCGTGCAGGTCGGCGGGGAGTTCGTAGCCGTCGACGGTGTCGGTGATGGTGGGACAGGGGCGGAAGTTGTTGAACTGGCGCATGGCCAGGTACTCCCAGACCTCGGGCAGGTGGTCCGTCTCCGTCCAGGCGGCCTCGGCGAGGTAGCCCAGGTGCAGTCGGGCCATGTCGTGCCGGTAGCGGTCCGCCTGGGAGGGGCTCGCCGCCCGGGTGAAGTACTCCATGGCGGAGCGGTAGGCGCGTCGGGGGGCGTCCGCGTGCAGCGACGCCTGCCAGTCCGGTTGGTACTCCTGTGTGGTGTGCAGGGCGTCCAGGGCGGTGTGGGCCAGCAGCAGCCGTCCGCCGAGGCCGACCGGCGAGCCGCCGTGGTCCTCGCAGTAGCAGTCGTCCAGCGCGTTCTCGGCCGCCATGAGCCGGGTGGCCAGCATCAGATGGTCGACCGTAGGGGCGACCGGATGACAGGAGACCATGTAGCGCCCGAGGTCGAAACCGTCGAACTGGTCCTCCCACTCCGGCGGGAACAGCTGGACCTCCTGCACCGCCCACTCCTTGACCCGCCGGCTGACTTCGGCCACCCGCACGGGGTCGGGGTCGGGCACCGGATGGTAGTACAGCCCCGGGATCGGGACAGCTGCCCCGCTCGGCGCGTCGAATCGGGTCAGGCTCAGGCCCGACGTGCCCAGACCGGTCGGACCGCGCAGAATCCGGTCCATGCTCGCGGAGCTCACAAGCACACCACCGGGGAGCCTCGGTGGTGCGGCGACACTTCGACGGCGAACCTGACGTGGGGCATCGACTGCCTCTTCCTGTGCGTACTCGAGCCTTTGGGGCGGACAGGCGGAAAGGCGGGCACAACGTCCCCGCGATCCGCATGGCAAGAAGCGCTGCGGCTCCTCACCCGGTTGTATTGACCGCGGGCGGGGCCATCAATCCCCGACCAACCGGCGCGCATGCGCACAAGAACGGCGCGCAGCGAGCCACATGCTTCACTCCGCGCGCAGTTACTCTCGCCACATTTCGCACACGTATCCACAATGTTCGTGCACCTCATGGCAGCGTTGAACACACAGGGAATTACCGGCTGCGCCTCACTCGATCGAGTGAGTGCGGACTCGGGGCATTCGATGCAATACTTCCCCAGTCGAACCCCGAGGCCTCCGCAAAGATTGCGCCCCTGCGGGATGTAGAGCCGGTATTTCGGCGCCTTCCGACCACTCTCTGAGTTCCTCGGCCCTGCCGGCCGCGAGTACCCGCTGCCCACCTCGTCTGCACTCTCGGAGGAGCGAGCAACATGCCCCAGGAACAGACCGCACTGACCACCGCCGCCGCGAAGAACCTGGCGACCACGACCAAGACCGCGCCCCAGATGCAGGGCATCACCTCCCGATGGCTGCTCAGAATGCTGCCCTGGGTCGAGGTCTCCGGCGGGACCTACCGCGTCAACCGGCGCCTCACCTACACCACGGGACGCGGACGGATCAGCTTCATCCAGACCGGGGCCCGGGTCCAGATTCTTCCCCCCACCTTTCCGAACTCCCCCCGCTGCGCGGCTTCGAGGACCAAGGACTGCTGACCGAGCTCGCCGACCGCTTCACCCAGCGCGAGTTCGAGCCGGGCGAGGTCATCGCCCAGCGCGGCACACCGGTCGACCGCGTCCTGATCATCGCTCACGGCAAGGTCCGCCAGATCGGAGACGGCGCGTTCGGTGACCACGAGACCATCCTCGGCACCCTCGCCAACGGCGACCACCTCGGCGAGGAGACCCTCGCCGAGGACGGTCTCACCTGGGAGTACACGGCCAAGGCCGCCACCTCCGGCAGCCTTCTCGTCCTGCCGAAAGCCGCCTTCGCCGACCTGGTGACCCGCTCCGACGCCCTGCGGGCCCAGGTCGAGTTCTACCGCGTCACCGCCGAACTGGACCAGGACTCCCACGGGCAGGCCGAGATCTCCCTGGCTGCAGGACACGAGGGCGAGGAGCAACTGCCGGGCGCCTACGTGGACTACGAACTCGCGCCGCGCGAGTACGAGTTGGGCGTCGCGCAGACCGTGCTGCAGGTGCACAGCCGGGTCGCCGACCTCTACAACCAGCCGATGAACCAGATCGAGCAGCAGCTCAAGCTCACCGTCCAGGCCCTGCGCGAGCGCCAGGAGCACGAACTCATCAACAATCCCGACTTCGGGCTGCTGCACAACGCCGAGCACGAACAGCGCATCCACAGCCACAGCGGCCCGCCCACCCCCGACGACCTGGACGAACTGCTCTCCCGCCGGCGTGGCTCCAACCTCTTCCTGGCCCACCCGCGGGCGATCGCCGCGTTCTTCCGCGAATGCAGCAAGCGTGGGCTCTACCCGGACTCGGTGGACGTCGAGGGCCACCGCATCCCCTCCTGGCGCGGGGTGCCGATCTTCCCCTGCGGCAAGATCCCCGTCAACGAGGGTCACACCAGCTCGATCCTGGTGCTGCGCACCGGCGAGGACAACCAGGGCGTGGTCGGGCTGCACCAGACCGGTCTCCCGGACGAGTACGAGCCCGGCCTGTCGGTCCGGTTCATGGGGATCAACGAGAAGGCCGTGATCCAGTACCTGGTCAGCGCCTACTACTCGGCCGCTGTGCTGGTCCCGGACGCGCTCGGGGTGCTGGAGAACGTCGAGGTCGCCCGCTCCCGCGACTGAACCCTCTCCTGTCGGGGAGCGACGACTTCAGCTGGACCCACCTCGTCCGGGTCGATCCGGACGTGTCAGTAGGTGATCAGGCCCGGGTCGGAGACGCCGGTCGCACCGGTTTCGACGTGGCCGGCGAAGCGGCGGACGAAGTCGGTCGTGGCGCTGGAGGTGACGGTGACGTCGTACCAGTTGCGGCTGCCGCTCAGGGCCAGGGAGAGCTTCACCGTCGCGCCCTTGGCGACCGTGACGGTCTGGGGGCCTCCGGCGTAGCCGGTGGCGTTGGCGACGGTGAGGGTGGCCGTCGCGGTGCCCGCGTTGGTGAAGGTCAGGTCGAGGTTGCCGGTGGCCGCGTTGTGGCGGGCCGTCGCCTCGGGGCCGGCCGTCGTCCCCGGATTGCGGAAGGAGCGCAGGAAGCCGTTCGGCCCGTACACGGACAGGGCGGTGACGTTCTGGGAGTAGGCCGTGTTCCAGGCGTCGGCGACGGTCTTGCCGGCCTCGGCGGTGTACGTCCACGGTCCGTCGGTGCGGTTGCTCGCGGTCACCAGGAACTGCGCGCCGGAGCTGGGGCCGCCGCTGAAGGTGAGCGTGTACTTGCCGGTGCCGGTGTTGGCCGAGCCGTCCACGTACGGCGCGTACGCCAGTGGGCGGGTCGGCCGGCTGCCGGACTCCTGCTTGGGCATGGTGCCGGTGGCCGGCGGGGTCGGCACGTAGTCGGCGTGCCGGTTGTGGTCGGGCGGCAGATAGGCCGCGGTGGAGGGCAGCGCGGACGGGGTGGTGTTGCTGGTGCTGAAGTCGAAGGCGCTGGTCAGGTCGCCGCAGATGGCTCGGCGCCAGGGCGAGATGTGCGGCTCGGCGACCCCGAAGCGGCGCTCCATGAAGCGGATGATCGAGGTGTGGTCGAAGGTCTCGGAGCAGCTGTAGCCGCCGGTGCTCCAGGGCGAGACGACGATCATCGGCACCCGCTGGCCCAGTCCGTAGGGCCCGGCGGCATAGCTGGAATTGCCCGCGAAGTAGTCGGCTGCCGTCGCGACGGTCGACAGGCCCTGCGAGGCGGAGGAGGGCGGGAAGGGCGGCACGACGTGGTCGAAGAAGCCGTCGTTCTCGTCGTAGGTGATGAACAGTGCCGTCTTGGCCCACACGTCGGGGTTGGAGGTGAGCGCGTCCAGCACCTGCGAGATGTACCAGGCCCCGTAGTTGGCAGGCCAGTTGGGGTGCTCGGTATAGGCCTCGGGGGCGGCGATCCAGGAGATCTGGGGCAGCGTGCCCGCCGCGACGTCGGCTTTGAGGACGTCGAAGAGGCCGTCGCCGTTCTTGGCGTTGGTGCCGGTGCGGGCCCGGTCGTAGAGCGGGTTGCCGGGCTGCGCGTTGCGGTAGTTGTTGAAGTAGAGCAGGGAGTTTGTCGCCGTAGTTGCCCCGGTAGGCGTCGCTGATCCAGCCCCAGGAGCCGGCCGCGTTGAGGCCGTCGCCGATGTCCTGGTAGATCTTCCAGGAGACGCCGGCCTGCTGGAGCCGCTCCGGGTAGGTGGTCCAGCTGTACCCGGCCTCCTGGTTGCCCAGGACGGGCCCGCCGCCGGTGCTGTCGTTGCCGGTGTAGCCGGTCCACATGTAGTAGCGGTTGGGGTCGGTGGAGCCGATGAACGAGCAGTGGTACGCGTCGCAGACGGTGAAGGCGTCGGCGAGCGCGTAGTGGAACGGGATGTCGGCGCGGGTCAGGTACGCCATGGTGGTGGCCGTCTTGGCGGGGATCCACTGGTCGTACTTGCCGTTGTTGAAGGCCTGGTGACTGCCCGCCCAGTCGTGGTTGAGGTCCTGGACGAACTGCAGCCCCAGGTTGCTGGCCTGGGGACGGAACGGCAGCACCTCCTTCTTGCTGCTGTTCGTCTGGTGCCAGACCGAGGCCCCACTGGGCAGGTTCACCGGACGCGGGTCGCCGAAGCCCCGGACGCCCTTCATCGAGCCGAAGTAGTGGTCGAAGGAGCGGTTCTCCTGCATCAGTACGACGATGTGTTCGACGTCCTGGATGGTGCCGGTCGTGCCCTGCGGCGCGATGGCCGCGGCGCGGGCGATGCTCTGCGACAGCGCGGAGAACGCCACGGTCGCACCGGAGAGCTGGAGAAAGCGACGGCGATCGAGTTCAGCCATGAGTGGGGATCCCTCGCACGAGTGGTGGCCAGTTGGGGTCGTCGGTCGGAATCAAGGACAACTTGTCCAGACAACTTACCGGCATCCAGCTGGTGACGACCCGCTGTATGGCAGACGTCGACGGAGTGGCGAGGAGGGAATTCCGCCTGGCTCAGGGGCTTTTGTTCAATCCCGGAACGTCCGGGCCGAAGGCCGTCGGCGCTCTCCGGTCGGGCTGGCGCGACGGATCTGTGCACTCGACGGGCACGCGTACGCGCCGGACCTGCGCGTCCTGGGCCCCCGCTCCCGTAGGCTCGCCGAATGGCGAAGTATTTCGACGTGCACCCTGAGAATCCGCAGCGGCGCACCATTGGCAATGTGGCTGACCTGGTCCGGTCCGGTTCGCTCATCGCGTACCCGACCGACTCCTGCTTCGCGCTGGGGTGCCAGCTGGGCAATCGCGACGGCATCGACCGGATCCGGTCGATCCGCAACCTCGATGACCGGCACCACTTCACCCTGGTGTGCCAGAACTTCGCGCAGCTGGGTCAGTTCGTGCATATCGACAACAAGGTGTTCCGCGCGATCAAGGCGGCGACGCCCGGCAGTTACACCTTCATCCTCCCCGCGACCTCGGAGGTGCCGCGCCAGCTGCTGCACCCCAAGAAGAAGACGGTGGGAGTGCGGATCCCCGACCATGTCGTCACCCAGGCCCTGCTGGCCGAGCTCGGTGAACCGCTGCTGTCCAGCACCCTGCTGCTGCCCGGCGAGGGCGAGCCGATGACGCAGGGCTGGGAGATCAAGGAACGGCTCGACCATGTGGTGGACGCCGTGCTCGACTCGGGCGACTGCGGCACCGAGCCGACCACGGTCATCGACTTCTCCAGCGGCGACGCCGAGATCGTCCGCCGGGGAGCGGGGGACACCGCGCGGTTCGAGTAGGGCTCGCCCCGGTGACGGCGTGGCGAGCGTCCACGGCGGCAGCATGCGCAGACGGCGCGCAGGCCCCGCCGCTCGGCCAGCAGACCCATCGTCGGATTGGCCAGGCCCGCCTCGTCGGCGAGGGCGGCGCCGCCGGAGATCGGCTGCGGTCACCTGCTCCGGCTGTTCCGGTCCTTCTTTCCGCCCTTGCCGGTGACCCAGGAGATGACCTCGCCGGCGGCGCCGTCGGTGGGCGAGGAGCCGCGTGTGGTGGAGCCCTTGCCTGCGATCCAGGCGAGCAGTCCGCCGACGGCGGCGTTGACGGCCGACTCGTCGCGGTTCTCGCTCTTGTTCCTGCTCATCGCGATCCTCCTGCTGTCAGATGTGCTGATTCCAGCCTCTGTTGCCAGGCTACGAACCGGGACGGCATCTCGGCAGTGCGTCCCGTATGCACCTTGGGATGACGATTGTCATGGTCCGCGGGGCCGACCGGTCAGCGGCCGGCGCACTCGGCGGCCGGCTCACTCGGTGAGGAGGACTCACTCGGTGAGGAGGAAGACCCCGGCGAGCAGGGCGACGGTGCCGCAGACCGCGGCGAGGGTGAGGCGCTCACCGAGGAGGCCGACGGCGAGCAGCAGCGCGGCCACGGGCTCCAGCATCATCACCATGGAGACGGTGGTCGCCCGGACCACCGTGAGCGCGGCGAAGAAGAGGGCGTAGGCGAGGGCGGTCGGGACCGCGCCCAGATAGCCGAGCAGGGCAGCGGCGGCGAGCAGATGGTGCGGGCCGGGGAGCAGCGGTCCCGTGACGGCCGCGAGGGGCAGCAGGCAGACCGCACCGACGGCGAAGCCCGCGAGAGCGCGGTCGTAGGGATCCCCGGCCCGGCCGTTGCGGGCCTGGGCCTGGCTGAGCAGGTTGATCGCGGCCGATCCGGCGGCCGAGCCGAGGGCGCAGAGGAGGCCCCACAGCGGCTCCCGCCCGGTCGTGGACGGCCCGCTGCCGAAGGCGAGCAGAGCGAGGCCGGTGAGCGCGAGGACGATCGTCGCGGCGCCGCGCCGGCCGAGGCGTTCGCCGAACAGGACGCGGGCGCCCAGGGCAGTGAGGACGGGCGCGGCGCCGAGGGTCGCGGTGGTGCCGAGGGCGAGCCCGGCGAGGTCGACCGAGGCGAGATAGCAGGTCTGGAAGGTCGCCATCAGCAGCCCGGTGCCGACCGACAGCAGCAGGCCGGGACGGGCGGCGGGAGCCGCCGCGGTCCGGTGGACGATCGGCCGGGCGGCGAGCAGCAGCAGCGCGCCGAGGGCGAAGCGCCAGCAGGAGACGGTGATCGGCCCGAGGCCGCTGATCCGGTGCAGGGTCGCGGCGGCGGCTCCCGCGCTGCCCCAGGAGGCGGCGGCGAGGCCGATGGTGAGCAGCGCCCGGCGGTAGGAGGGGGCGCCGGCCGGCCGGGGACGGGCGGTCGGGGTGGCAGCAGGCAGGGAACGTACGGGCAGGGAGGGCATGGCTGAGCTCCGGTGGGTGGTCGCTGGTCCGCAGGGTGGGGGAGATGCGGGCAGCGATCACCGGCCCGACGGCTCGGCTCATCGCAGAGCGGTCGGGGCTGGTGTCCGGAGTGGGTGCCGCCCGCCTAGCGGGCGGGCGGGGGCAGGACGGCGAGCGAGTACGGGGCCATGGCAGCAGCCTAGCCCGGAGCGGGCCCCGGTGGTTGGTCGGTCGCCGAAGGGCGGCGCTGTACCTCGGTGCCGTCCAGGTGGTGCCGTCGCGCGGCGCTATTCGGCGGCGATCGGCCGGAGCGCGGCCAGTTGCTGGGCGAAGGGGATGAGCTCCTCGACCTGGGAAGGGCGGGCCGGGGCGTGCGACAGCAGCGCGGTGAGTTCGGCGGCGGCGCGGGTGATCCTGGCCGGGAGGCTGTCGGTGTGGGCGGCGGTGCCGGAGCCCCAGTCCTCGGTGGCGGCGTAGACCCCGGTCGGGACGACCACCGCGCGGAGGTAGGAGAACAGCGGGCGCAGCGCGTGGTCGAGCACCAGCGAATGGCGCGCGGTCCCTCCGGTGGCGGCGATCAGCACCGGCTTGCCGGTCAGCGCGGTGTTGTCGAGCACATCGACGAAGGACTTGAACAGGCCGCTGTAGGAGGCGCTGAAGACCGGGGTGGCGGCGATCACCGCGTCCGCGTCGGTCACCGCGGCGACAGCCGCGCGCAGCGCGGGGCCGGGGAAGCCGGTGACCAGGTTGTCGGCGATGGCATGGGCGAGTTCGCGCAGCTCGACGACCTGGAACTCGACACCGCGGCCGTCCTCGCGGCCGACCCCGTCCAGGCCCCCGTCCAGACCCAGCCGTACGGCCTCGGCGAGGCGGTCGGCGAGCAGCCGGGTGGACGAGGGCTGGCTCAGGCCCGCGGATATGACGGCGATGCGGACGGGCGCGGTGGTCACGTCGGGTCTCCTTCTCTTGATCGGGTGTCAGGCAGCGGGTGCCAGGCAACGGGTGTAAGGCAGTTGAGCAGGCGTCAGATCGCAGCGGTCGCCGCGGTCGCGGCGGCCACCCGGGCGGCGTGGGTGGGGGCGTCCGGGACGTTGGCGGGGCGGCCGATCGCGAACTCCTTGCGGAGGACCGGGACGACCTCCTCGCCGAGGATGTCCAGCTGTTCCAGCACGGTCTTCAGCGGCAGCCCGGCGTGGTCCATCAGGAACAACTGGCGCTGGTAGTCGCCGAAGTGGTCGCGGAAGGCCAGGGTGCGCTCGATCACCTGCTCCGGGCTGCCCACGGCCAGCGGGGTCTGGGCCATGAACTCCTCCATCGAGGGGCCGTGCCCGTAGACGGGGGCGTTGTCGAAGTAGGGGCGGAACTCGTTGACGGCGTCCTGGGAGTTCTTCCGCATGAAGACCTGGCCGCCGAGCCCGACGATGGCCTGCTCGGGAGCGCCGTGCCCGTAGTGGGCGTAGCGGTCGCGGTAGAGCCGGATCAGCTGCTGGTAGTGCTCCTTGGGCCAGAAGATGTTGTTGGCGAAGAAGCCGTCGCCGTAGTAGGCGGCCTGCTCGGCGATCTCGGGGCTGCGGATGGAACCGTGCCAGACGAACGGCGGAACGTCGTCCAGCGGGCGGGGGGTGGAGGTGAAGCTCTGCAGCGGGGTGCGGAAGCGGCCCTGCCAGTCGACCACGTCCTTGGTCCACAGTTCGCGCAGCAGGGCGTAGTTCTCCACGGCCAGGGCGATCCCGTCGCGGATGTCCTTGCCGAACCACGGGTACACCGGGCCGGTGTTGCCGCGTCCCATCACCAGGTCCACCCGGCCGTCGGCGAGGTGCTGCAGCATGGCGTAGTCCTCGGCGATCTTCACCGGGTCGTTGGTGGTGATCAGGGTCGTCGAGGTGGACAGCACCAGGTTCTCGGTGCGGGCGGCGATGTGCCCGAGCATGGTGGTGGGGGAGGAGGGGACGAACGGCGGGTTGTGGTGCTCCCCGGTCGCGAAGACGTCCAGGCCGACCTCCTCGGCTTTGAGCGCGATGGCGACCATGGCCTTGATCCGCTCGTGCTCGGTCGGCTTGGCGCCGGTCGTGGGGTCGACGGTGACATCCCCGACCGAGAAGATCCCGAACTGCATCATGGTGACTCGCTCGCCTTCGCTTGAGTAGTTCAAGTTTCAACCATCTGCACAACGCTTGTCAAAGGCGCCCCATTCCCGGGCTGGACCGGGCCGGGCCGGGTCGGGCCGGTTTGCGTCGGGCCCCTCTGGGCTGGGCATAGGGTGCCGGACATGGCAACGGTGACGGCAACGGTCCGAGAGTGGCACGACGAGGAGGGCTGGGGCGTCCTGGACAGCCCGGAGACGCCCGAGGGCTGCTGGGCGCACTACTCGAACATCGAGACGGACGGGTTCCGCACTCTGCTCGCCGGACAGCAGGTGCAGCTGGAGTGGGAGGCACCGGGGCAGGACGGCTACGACTACCGGGCCGTCTCCGTCCGCCCTTGAACGGAAGGCGGGGGCGGGGGAGGGCACGATGCCCGCCCCCGCCCCCGCCCCCGCCTCTTTCCGCAGGTCAGTCCAGCAGCGCGGTGATGCTGCCCGCACCGACGGTGCGGCCGCCCTCGCGGACGGCGAAGCCCAGGCCGGGCTCCAGCGGGACCGGGCGGCCCAGCTCCACCGTCAGGTCGACGGTCTCGCCGGGACGCGCCGAACCCGTCCCGCCGAGCAGCGTGACGTCGCCGACCACGTCGCCGGTCCGCAGGTAGAACTGCGGGCGGTAGCCGGTGGTGACCGGCGTGCGACGGCCGCCCTCGGCGCTGCCCAGCAGGTACACCCTGGCCGTGAAACGGGTGTGCGTGCTGATGCTGCCGGGCGCCGCGACGACCTGGCCCCTGCGGACCTGTCCCCGCTGCACCCCGCGCAGCAGCAGCGCGACGTTGTCGCCGGCCTCCGCGTACTCCATCGGCTTGCCGAAGGTCTCCACGCCGGTGACGACCGAGGTCAGGCCGTCGCCGAGGCCGAGCACCTCCACCCGGTCGCCCATCCGGACCCGCCCGCGCTCCACCGCGCCGGTGACCACGGTGCCGCGCCCGGTGATGGTGAGCACGTTCTCCACCGGGAGCAGGAACGGCGCGTCGGTGTAGCGGACCGGCGTCGGAACATGGGTGTCCACGGCGTCCAGCAGTTCGCCGAGCGCGGTCGTCCACAACGGGTCGCCGGCCAGGGCGCGCAGGCCGGACACCCGGACGACCGGGAGCTCGGCGCCCGGGTAGCCCTGGGCGGTGAGCAGCTCGCGCACCTCCAGCTCGACCAGGTCCAGCAGCTCCGGGTCGCCGACGTCGGCCTTGTTGAGGGCCACCACGATGTGCTCGACGCCGACCTGGCGAGCGAGCAGCACGTGCTCGGCCGTCTGCGGCATGACACCGTCCTGCGCCGAGACCACCAGGATGGCGCCGTCCAACTGGGAGGCGCCGGTGATCATGTTCTTGATGAAGTCGGCGTGGCCGGGCATGTCGATGTGGGCGTAGTGCCTGGTGTCGGTCTCGTACTCGACGTGGGCGATGTTGATGGTGATCCCGCGGGCGGCCTCCTCGGGGGCGCGGTCGATCCGGTCGAAGGGGACGAAACTGCCGTTGCCCCGGTCGGCGAGGACCTTGGTGATGGCGGCGGTGAGGGTGGTCTTGCCGTGGTCGACGTGACCCATCGTGCCGATGTTGAGATGGGGCTTGGTGCGCAGGTAGGCCTGCTTGGACATGACTGTTCCCGGCTCTGCGAGATGGGGGGTGAGACCTCTTGGACGGGCCGACCTTCCCCGTCCGAGGTCCCGGGACATCCCGGGGAAGGTCAGCGTCGCGCGCCGTCGAACCGCAGTGCCGCGGCGCCGAATGCGGCGGCGGTTGCGGTTGCGGGGGCAGATGCCGGGGCAGCGGTCATCGCGCCCGCGACTGCGGGCTTCCTGGCGATGACGTAGCTGGACATGCGGACCACTCTGCCGTCTGCGGGGAGGGCGGCGCGACTGGTTTTCCGGGCCTGGGCTGAGCCCGGACCCCGGGCCTGGGCTCAGCCCCGGGCTCAGGCTCGGGTGAACTCGCGGACGGCCTGGGCGAACCTGGTCGGCTGGTCCAGGGGGATCAGCGTGCGGCTGTTCTCCACCACGACCAGCCTCGCCTGCGGGAGGAGTCCGGCGAGGCGGCGGCCGTGCTCCGGCGGCATCACCCGGTCACCGGCGGCCCAGATGACCAGGGCCGGGCGGTCGAAGCCCGGCAGGCCCTCGGCGGCCTTCAGCATCAGCCGCAGGTCGGCGAACGCCGCTCGCAGCATCCGCACGGTGTCGCGGCGGATCTCGGGCTGCTGGAGGATCGGCTGCAGCCAGCGGCGGGTGACGGCGTCCCCGCGTCTGGTCAGCCAGCCGAACGCGAGTGGGAGCCGGCGGAGCGTCCGGAGCCGCAGCTGCTGCATGAACAGCCCGAACAGCCCCGGTGGGAGCTTGCCGGCCAGCGCGAGGGTCCGTCCGGTCAGCCCCGGCGGGAAGTTGTCGAACGCCTCGCAGGAGGCGAGGACGACCCGGCCCACCCGTGCGCCGGCGCCGTCGCTGATCAGCAGTTGGACCAGGGCGCCGCCGGTGTCGTTGCCGACCAGGGTGACGTCCTCCAGATCGAGACGGTCGAGGAACTCCGCGACCAGCCGGGCCGTCGCCGGCAGCGAGAGGTCGGCGTCGGCGTGCATCGCGTGGCGATGGGCGCCGAGGGGCAGCGTCGGCGCCAGGCAGCGGTGGTCGGCGGACAGGTCGGCGATCGTCGCCTCCCACAGCGAGGCGTCCATCAGCAGCCCGTGCAGCAGGACGATCGTCGGGCCGCCACCACCGGTGTCCTCGTAGTCGAGCGTCCCGGCGGACAGTTCGACCTGCTTCGTCTCGATCTGCTTGGTCATGGCGTCAGATTCTGCTGCAGGAAGGCCAGTTCGGCATCGACGACCTGCTCGTGCGCCTCGGTGAAGGGCGCATAGTGCCCGCCGGGCAGCCGCAGCAGTTCGGCGCGGGGGGCGCGGTGCGCCGCGCGGACGGACGGCTCGGCGAGCGCGGTCCGGTCCTGGTCGCAGACCACGACCAGCAGCGGACACCGCACCTGGGCGGCGTAGCGGCCGGGCCGGTAGAGGCAGATCCGCAGCGCCGAGCGGGCGGCTGCCGTCTGCTGCCAGTCCGGGTACCGGTTGTCCGGGTTGAGCACGCGGTCGCCGTCGAGGGCGTCCGGTGTCGACAGCATCGCGACCGTCCCCGGCGGGCCGGCTAGCGGCACCAGCAGCGGTTGGCGGCCGAGCAGGCCGCCGAGCGCGTCGAGGAGGCCACGGGCGGTGAGCCGCAGCATCGCTGACGGCTTCTGGTACCGCGCCGCGTTGCGGGCGGCGGCCGGGCCGTCGGCGTTGGGCGTCTGCGTGATCGCCGCCGCGAGCTGCGGATTGTGCGCGGCGACCTGGAAGACATAGCCGCCGGAGACGGAGAAGCCCCAGGCGGCGAGCCTGCTCGGGTCGACCCCCGGCAGCGTCGCGGCGTACCCGATCGCGGCCTGCCAGTCGGCGAGCTGCTCCTTGATCCGGACGACCTGGCGCGACCCGCCGCCGCTCTCGCCGAGACCGCGGTAGTCGAAGGCGAGGACGGTGAACCCGGCGTCGTTGAACCGCTTGGCGAAGCGGTCCGTGCCCGGTTCCTTGGTGACCGCGAAGCCGCCGGCCATGATCACGCAGGCGCCGTTGGTTCCCGGATAGTGCCAGGCGGCGCAGTCGGCGCCGCCGCTGGTGAAGCGGACCTTCTCGCGTTGCATGGACACCTGCATGCCGACCTCCGAGAGTGGGCGGTGCTCATCCTGCAGAAAGTGAACCATGTGGTTCGCAAGCTGTCCATGACTGCCGGACCGGGGCGGCTATGCGTCCGCGGCCTCCTCCCGCTCCAGCGCGCGGGCCAGGGCGTCGAACCCGGCGGCGATGCCCTCGGTGTCGCCACTGGTCCGCGCGTCCACCAGGAATCCCCGCAGCGTCGCCAGGATCATCTCGGCGACCTGGAGCTTGCGCCGCTCGGGCCAGTGCTCCGGGCAGAGCGACAGCAGCGAGGGCAGGTACTGCTGGGACGCCCCTCGGCCGAGCTCCGCGTAGCGGTCGGGGTCGTACATCGCCAGGCCGATCGCCTGGTCCAGCACCCGCGCCTCCGCACCCACCAGGACCGGCCACACCGCCCGCACCCAGTCCGCCAGTGGCCGAGGGGACGGCCCGGCCGCGGCGATGGCCAGCGCCTTGTCGATGCGCCGGTCGCGCAGCTTGAAGATCGCCTGCTTCAACAGGTCGTCGGCTCCGTCGAAGTGGTAGAGCAGCACCTTGTGCGTGGTGCTGGCCGCCCGCGCGGCACGGCGCAGCGAGAAGTCCACCAGTCCGTTGGCGGCGAGGTCCTCGGTGACACGTTCGAGCAGTTCCAGGCGCCTGGCCTCGCCCCGGGGCGACCCCGCCGATCGCCGGTAGCCCGCCCGCTCCGGGGGGCCGTCCTCGGCGGAGGGGCCGGAGGCGCCAAGCGGGCCGACGGGGTCAGAGGGGTCAGAGGTGTTCATATCGACAGCTTCCACGATCGGACATCCTCACACGATGACGGCACGGGTGCGGCGGCGCTGCGGGACGATGGTGGGCATGGCTGAGGTGGAGGTAGTGAGTACTCGCTCACCGGACGCGGTGACGCTCGTTGCGGTACGGAGGCTGCTTGAGCAGGTGTTCGAAGGCAATTTCTCCGACCATGACTGGGAGCACGCGCTCGGCGGGGTCCATGTCCTGCTCCGGGAGGACGGCGTGCTGGTGGGGCACGGCTCGGTGGTGGAGCGTCAGTTGCGCACCGGGGGAGTCACCATCTGCACCGGCTATGTCGAGGCGGTCGCGGTGCGGGCCGATCGGCAGGGGATCGGCTACGGCACCCTGCTGATGGACGCGGTGGAGCAGGAACTGGGCAACGGCGACTACGGGTTGGCCGCGCTGTCCGCCTCCGCGCGCGCGGTCGGCTTCTATCGGTCGCGGGGCTGGCAGCAGTGGTTGGGCCCGACCGCGGTGAGCACGCCGAGGGGTCCGCTGCGGACCGAGGAGGACGACGGCAGCGTGTATGTGCTGGAGGTCGATCTGGGCGTCGATGTGTTTCTCGAACTGATCTGCGACTGGCGCGAGGGCGACGTCTGGTAGTCGGACAGGGCGGCTGGGGCGGCTGGAGCGGCCAGGGCGACCAGCTCAGGCCGGCCGGCCGGGCTTTGTCGGTGCGGTGAGGCAGAATCGGTGGCAGACGTCCATGACCCAGGGGGAATCATGAGCAACACCGTTACCACCACGGAGAAGCCGGTCACGCTGATCACCGGGGGAGCCACCGGAATCGGCGCGGCCACGGTCGGCCGCCTGCTCGCCGCCGGGCACCGGGTTGCCGTCACCGGTCGGGACCAGGGCCGCCTGGACCAGTTCGCCGAGTCGATCGGGGCGGCCCCCGTGGTGCTGTTGCCGGTCGCCGCGGACGCCACCGACTACGCGGCGGTCCGCGCTGCCGTCGACGCCACGGTCAAGGAGTTCGGCCGGTTGGACGCCGTCATCGCCAACGCGGGCTTCTCCACCCATGACAACCTCGCCGACGGCGACCCGGAGCAGTGGCGCGAGATGCTGCTGGTCAATGTGCTCGGCCCGGCGCTGCTGGTGAAGGCCGCGCTTCCGGCGCTGACCGCGAGCGGGGGCCGGATCGTGCTGATCGGCAGCACCGCGGGGATCAAGAACACCCCCGGCAATATGTACTCGGTCTCCAAGTCGGCGCTGACCTCGCTCGCCGAGAACACCCGGGTCCTGGTCACCGGTTCGGGGGTGGGGGTCACCCTGATAGCCCCCGGGCGGGTGGAGACGCCCTTCTGGGGCAGCCACCCGAAGGGCGCCGCCCCCGAGGGCCCGGTGCTGACGCCGGAGAACATCGCCGACGCCGTGGTCTGGGCGCTGGGCCAGCCGGCCGGGGTGGAGGTCAACTCCGTCGTGGTCCGCCCCACCGGCCAGGTGCACTGACCGCCATGTCCGTTTCCTGGTTCACCGTCCCCACGCCCCTGCCGAGCGGCCCGATCAGGGTCGGCATCACCGGTGAGGGGGTGGTGGCGGCGCATTTCGACGCGACCCCGTCCGGCGCCACCGGGGGCGCCGAGGACGCGCTGCGGCCCGGGGACGAGCCCAGGGCCGCGCTGGTGGCGGAGCGGTTCGCGGATTACTTCGCGGGGCGGCGCCGCGATGTCGACCTGCCGGTCGACTGGCGGTTCAGCACCGGCCCGCAGCGGGCGGTGCTGCAGACGCTGCACCGTACGGTCGGCTTCGGCGAGACCGTCAGCTATGGCGAACTCGCCACCCGCAGCGGGGTGTTCGAGGACGTGTCCGACCAGCGGGGCTTGGCCGCGCGGGCGGTGGGATCGATCATGGGCTCCTGCCCGGTGGCACTGCTGGTGCCGTGCCACCGGGTGGTGGCCGCGGACGGGATCGGCGGCTTCGGCGGGGGACCGCTGGGGATGGAGGTGAAGCGCTGGCTGCTCACCCTGGAGGGGGTGCTCGCGCCCACGCTGGACTGGAACGGGCCCGGCTGAGGGGGCGTCCGCTGGGCCCGGCGCTGGCTGAGGGGCGCCCGCTGAGCCCTTGGCGCTGACCGGAGAACGGTGAGGGCTGCAGTTGGGCCGGGGCGGCGCGTCAGCCGACGGAGGCGGCCGCTTCGGCCGCCTCCACGGGCTGCTCCGCGCCCGCCGCCCGGCGGGCCGCACCGTCGCGGATGGTGAAGGCGTAGACCGCTGACACCAGGCAGATCACGGCCAGGACCAGATAGGTGTGCTGGTACACGGCTACCGAGGGACCATTGCCGCCGCTGGAGCCGGAGGAACTGACGCCGCCCACCACCAGCAGGGTGGTGACCAGGGCCGGGGCCAGTGCGACCGAGGTCTGCCGGATGACGGTGTTGAGCGTGGACGCCTGGCCCATGTCGGTGCCGGCGATGGTGCTGAGCGCGGCCACGGTGGTGGGCATGAACACCGCGCCCATGGCGACGCCGAGCAGGAACATGTAGATCCTGATGGTCCACAGATCGGTGTGCAGGTCGCAGCGGGAGAACAGGAACAGCATGGCGGTGACGCCCAGCAGCCCGCTGCCGATGATGACCCGCGGGCCGACCCTGGTGTAGAGGAATCCGGCCGCCTGCACGGTCAGCAGGACGCCGAAGGCCTCGGTGAAGGTGCTGGTCCCGGAGTCCAGCGCGCTGCCGCCCAGGGCGTCCTGGATGAACAGCGGGCCGAGGAACATCGCGCCGATGAACGGCACCACGCCGACCATCATGAGCATGTTGAAGTCGCGGAACAGCCGGTTCTGGAACAGCCGCAGCCGCAGCAGGGGTTCGGCGGTCCGCAGCTCCACCAGCACGGTCACGGCGAGCAGCACCGTGCCGCCGAGGAGCGCGGCGAGGATGCCGGGGGAGGTCCAGCCGCGGACCGCGCCGGAGCAGATCCCGTAGGTCAGTGCGGCCAGTCCGGAGGCGGAGAGCAGCAGCCCGGGCAGGTCGAAGCGCGGGGCGGCGGCACCGGGCCGCAGGCCGTCCGGTCGGTGCTGGTCCAGGAAGTACAGCCCGAAGACGACGGCGACCAGCCCGAGCGGGAGGTTGACATAGAAGACCCAGCGCCAGGACAGACCGTCCACCAGGATGCCGCCGAGGATCGGGGCGAGGGCGGGGGCGATCTGCTGAGGGAAGATCATGATCCTGGAGGCGCGCACCCGTTCGTGCGAGGAGAAGGTACGGAACAGCAGGGTGCTCGCGACCGGGGTGAGCAGTCCGCCGGCCAGGCCCTGCAGGGCGCGGAACAGGACGAGCTGGGTGGGGTCGGCGGCGGCGCCGCAGAGCGCGGAGAAGAGCGAGAACAGCGCCATGGCGCCGAGCAGCAGCCGCTTCCCGCCCAGGCGGTCGCAGAGCCAGGCCGAGGCCGGAACGGCTACCGCGACGGCGACCGGATAGACGACGACCACGCCGTCGAGTCCGGACGGGGCGAGCTGGAACTGCCGGGCGATGGCGGGCAGGGCGACGGTGGTGATGGCGCCGTCGACGATGACCATGAAGACGGTGGAGACGAACACGACGGGGACGACGACACGTTGGCTGAGTCGGCGGTGAGCCATGGAGACCAGTCCTGTGAGGCGTGGGAGATGATCGTGACGGCACTGTCAGACCTGAAGCGGAGGACGGGCCGGTCCGGTGGACCTGGCCCGTCCGTACATACTGAGCTTACTCACTATGTGTGGGCTCACAAGATTGGAGGGGCCTGCGGATGAAGACGCCCGCGGAGGCACCCGGCAGCAGCGACATCCTGGTGGACGAGCTCTTTGTGACGACCACCCGGCTGCGCACCTTTGTGGACGCCCGATTGCGGGAGCGCGGCGCGTCCGTCGCCCGGCTGCGCGCCATGCGGATGCTCGCCGCCGCGCCCGAGCCGCTGCGGATGCGGGATCTCGGCGAGATGCTGGGCATCGCCGCCAGGACCACCACCACCGTGGTCGACAGCCTGGAGCGGGACGGCCTGGTGGAGCGGATCCGTCACCCGGTCGACCGCAGGGCCTTCCTGCTCGCCCTGACCGAGACCGGCCGGGCCCGGCACATCGAGGCGGAGGCGGTGGACCGCGCCGCGCTCGCCGCCGCGACCGGCGGCCTCGACGCCGGTGAACGGGCCCGGCTGCGGGAGCTCCTGGCGAAGCTCAGGGACACCATCGCCGAGCAGGAGAAGTGAATCAGCGCACAGGGAAAGGAAGATGACGCAGCATCATGATTTCTCTGCCGCGGCCAGGATCTTGCTCGCGGTGTGGAAGAACCGAGCCGTCGCCCGGACCTGGTAGGTCTTCTCCAGGACCGCGATCGGGTTGCCGCCGAGCTTTCCGTCCGCCAGTCGGATCACCACGAACGCCTCCCCCTCGGTCGCGCCCAGCAGCTCCCAGTCGCCCTTGGGCGAGCGCTGCGGGAAGGTCAGCCCGGCGGGCAGCGGGCTGGACAGGAACACCACGCTCAGCCGCACCTCGGGGGTGACCTCGACCTGGTCGAACGGGGCCGCCTGTAGCGTCGCCGCCAGCTCGGAGGCGGTCCGCAGCATCACCGGGACGTCGATGCCGAGACCGGCGCGCAGCTTCTCCTCGATCGCCAGGGTCAGCGCGGCCCGCTCTGCCGACGAAGGGGCCGAACCGGCCTCGGGCAGGGTGAAGAAGACATTGCCGCTGGCGATGTAGCTGCGCACATCCTCCAGGCCCAGCTCGGCGAACAGCTCCCTGACCTGCGCCATCGGCGCCTTGCGCCCGCCGACGTTGACCGCCCGCAGAAACGCGATCCAGACCTCGGCGGCGGGCTTCCCAACGGGTTTCCCGGCGTGCTTCCTGGCGGGCGCAGTCGGCATGGGTGCTCAGTCCTCTCGTCCTGAGCACCCTACCGAGCGGTGCGAGGATCTGCCTGCTTCCAGGCCTAGTCCTCTACCAGGCGTAGTCCTCGGGGGCGGTGCGGTGGCCCGGGAAGATCTCGTCCAGCCGGTCCAGCGCGGCCTGGTCGAGGGTGACGTCCAGCGCCTTCAGCGCGGTGTCCAACTGCCCTGCGGTGCGCGGGCCGACGATCGGCGCGGTCACGGCCGGCTGGTGCAGCAGCCAGGCGAGGGCGACGGTGCCGGGCTCGTGGCCCAGCTTGTCGCAGAAGTCCTCGTAGGCCTGGAGCTGCTCGCGCTGGGCGTTCGTCAGCGTCTTGGCGCGGTCGACGCTGCGGCCGCCCTGCTCGTCGGCCTTGCGCAGCACGCCGCCGAGCAGGCCGCCCTGCAGCGGCGACCAGGGGATGACGCCGAGCCCGTGGTACTGCGCCGAGGGCAGCACCTCCAGCTCCACGGTGCGGGCCAGCAGGTTGTAGAGCGACTGCTCGGCCACCAGGCCGAGGAAGTCGCGCTTGGCGGCGGCGGCCTGGGCGGTGGCGATGTGCCAGCCGGCGAAGTTGCTGCTGCCCACGTAGAGGATCTTGCCCTGGGCGGTCAGCACCTCCATCGCCTGCCAGATCTCCTCCCAGGGGGTGGCCCGGTCGACGTGGTGCATCTGGTAGAGGTCGATGTAGTCGGTCTGCAGCCGCTTCAGGCTGGCGTCGACGGCCCGGCGGATGTTCAGCGCCGACAGCTTGTGCTCGTTGGGCCAGTTGTCCTTGCCCTCGGGGTTCATGTTGCCGTAGACCTTGGTGGCGAGCACGGTGCGCTCGCGGCGGCCGCCGCCCTGGGCGAACCAGGTGCCGACGATCTCCTCGGTACGGCCCTTGTTCTCGCCCTGGCCGTAGACGTTCGCCGTGTCGAAGAAGTTGATGCCCTCCTGGTGGGCGGTGTCCATGATCTGGTGCGCGTCGGCCTCGTTGGTGCGCGGGCCGAAGTTCATGGTGCCCAGGCACAGGCGGGAAACGGACAGGCCGGTGCGGCCGAGTGAGGTGTACTCCATGGTCCCACCCTCACCCCTACCCGGCCGCGTTGTCGAGGGCACCAGGGAAAGTGCACCCGGGAAATGGATCAGTGAACCAGCACGGTGGTCGTGCCGGAGACCCGGTCCAGCACCAGCGGCCCGCCGAGGTAGCGGCGGATCAGCAGCCGGGCCCGGAACTGCTCAGTGCCGCGCCGGGCGGCGCGTACGGACGCCGAGGCCGACTGGTACGGCTTGGGGTTGCAGCTGACGGTGGTCCAGCCGCCGGAGCCGGCCCTGGTGTCGACGCAGAGGTAGCTGTACCTGGCCGAGTCGTCGCCGCCGGTCCCGGTGACCCGGACCGACTGGCCCACCCGGAGCGAGTGGGTGGAGACGCTGACCGCCACCCCCGACTTGGCGGAGGCCGTCCCGTCGGCGAGCAGCAGCCCGCCGAGGGTGAGTCCGGCCACGGTGATCGCGGCGGCCAGGCGGCGGGCCCGGCTGTGCCGGGCGGAGCTGTGCTGGGCAGGTCTGTTTTCTTGTCGCTGATGCACGTTCGGTTCTCCCCCATGAGTTCGGACGCGTTCGATTCTCTCCTACTTCTGCTCGAAAGCCCGCACCCTTCACCTGATGCTCACCAGAGCTCCGGTATACTGGACCAGATCGAAGGGGAGTAGCCCCCACCGGAACGTCGACATACTGGCTGGTCCACGCATCGCGCGGGCCGCCCGGCGCCCGGGGCACCGCGTCAAGCGGTGCTGGTGAGACCTTCGGCCGCAGTACTCACAGGTTGTCTCCACATCCCCTGAGTCCTGCCGTGCCGAAGCGACCCAGAAAATGGATCATGAAGGCACGGTAGTTCTTCCGACCTTCAAGGACGTCCCCGACGTGAGCATCACCGTCGCAGCGATCACCTTCGGCATCATCTTCCTCGCCGAGCTGCCCGACAAGACCGCCCTGGCCAGCCTGGTGCTCGGCACCCGCTACCGGGCGAGCTACGTCTTCACCGGCATCGCCGCCGCCTTCGCCGTCCAGGTGGCCCTCGCCATCGCCGCCGGCAGCCTGCTCGCCCTGCTCCCGCACCGCTGGGTGGAGGCGGTGGTCGGCCTGATGTTCCTCGGCGGGGCGCTGATGCTGCTGCTCCAGAAGGACGAGGACGACGAGGAGGGCGCGGTGAAGGAGCCCGCCTCGACCGGCTTCTGGCGGGTGGCCGGCACCGGCTTCCTGATGGTGCTGATCGCCGAGTTCGGCGACCTGACCCAGATCACCACCGCCAACCTGGCCGCCAAGTACACCGACCCGCTGTCGGTGTTCCTGGGCTCCTGGCTGGCCCTGTGCGCGGTGGCCGGGATCGCGATCGTCGGCGGCCAGAAGCTGATGAAGCACGTTCCGCTGCGGGTCATCACCAGGGTCGCGGCCGTGGTGATGATGGTGATGGCGGCGGTGAGCCTGGTCGGCGCGATCGCGGGCTGACCCAGGCCCTGGGCCCTGGACGGCCCCGGCTGCCTCCGGGTCAGTGGTGCTGGAGCAGCTGGTTCATCCGGGCCTGGGAGTTGGGGCCGAAGACGCCGTCCGGGTCGCCCTGCACGCCGTACCAGAGCTGGAACGTCGAGACGTCCAGCTCGGTGCGGCTGTCGAAGGTGCCGTTGGCCCGTCTGCGGTCGATCCAGAGGGTGCCCAGCTCCTGCTGCAGGGTGGTCACGGCGGGTCCCTGGTCGCCGAGCTTGAGGCTCTGCGGGCCGGGCGGCGCGCTGGACGGCGGCGGGGTGCTCTGGCCGGTCGCGGGGGGCGCGTGGTTCGGAGCGTTGGTGTGCGGCGCGGCGCTGCTGGGCCCGCCGCCGGCCGAGGCACTGGGCGTGGCGCCGCTGGCCCGGGGACTGCTGGACACGGTCGGATGCGAGCCGGCCGAGTGGCTGGGCCGGACCGCGGCGGGGGCCTTGGTACCGACCGAGGCGGTGGCGGGCGCCGCGGTCGGCAGCGCCATGGTGATCCCGGGCAGCGGCTGAGCCTGGTCGCCGCTGTTGCCGTTGACCAGCTGCGGGGCCAGCGCCGCCGCGGTGCCGAGGGCGGCGACGGTGAGGGCGCCGGCGGCGATCAGCGCGGCCCGGCGACCCCGGCCGGCCCGTCCCCGGCCCCCGTGCTGACGGCGAGTGGTCACGACGGCCGTCCCCACGCCGCCGGCCGTCCCGGTACGGCGGGCCGGGAGGGCGGAGCCGGCGCGGGGCGCGTACGGGACGACCTCGGTGCTGTGCTCCTCCGGCGCGCCGACGAGCTGGCCGGCCAGCACCTGGGCCCGGGACGAGCGCACCAGGTGCGGTGCGTCGATTCCCGGCACGACGGAGCCCTCGTAGGCGCCCTGGTAGTGCTCGACGACGACACCCTCGTCGACCTCGAACGCCTCGGCGTCGAAGACCTCGGTCGGTTGGATGTACGGCCTGACCAGCTCCGGGTGTCCGATCGCCGGGAGGATCGCGGTCGGTTCGTCCGGTTCCGGCCCTCCGGCCGGGTCTGGTGACGGGCAGCCGCAACCGCTGCCCGTCAATGATCCGCCGCATCTGCCGCAGAGCTGCCCCGACATCTTCCCCTCCACGATCGGTCGAACGGTGACCGATTATGCAGGACATCTGTGCGCTCAGGTGGCCGGGTCCACCACGGGTCCCCAGCGCTGAACTCCAGCCGCCAGGACAAGTCCTACGAAAGCACCTGCCCCGGGGCGTCCATGGAGTTGTCGGCCAGTTCCTTGAGCATGGCCACCAGGTCGGCGTGCTGCTCCGGTGACCAGCCCTCCAACTTCTCGTTCAGCAGCGCCAGTCGGGCGGAGGACAGCTGCTGCACCACCTCGTCGCCCAGCGGGGTCAGCCGGATCAGACCGTCCGGATCCCGGGCGACCCGTCCGGACGCGACCATGGCGTCCAGTTTGGGCCGGATCTCGTCGACGGTGACCTTGTTGCGGATGCAGATGTCCTGCTCGCTGATCGGACCCGCGTGGTGCAGCCGGAACAGCCCGTACGCCTGCGGGACGCTGATGTCCACGCCCGCCTTCTCGATGGCTCTGCCGTAGCGTTCCCAGACGTTCTCCCGGCTGGAGAGCCGGGTGACCATGCCCTCGATCTCCTCCGCCGAGGTACGGAAGGTGGGCAGGCCGGCGGCTTCGCCCTGCTGCGCCGTGCGGTTGGCGGTCCGCAGCGGCAGCTCGCGCAGGAACAGCGACAGCACGAAGGCCACCACCGCGATCGCCGCCGCCACCAGGTAGACGGTCTGCAGCGACACCGCGTAGATGTGCAGGAACGGTTCCAGCAGCGGCCGTTGCGCCGCCGGGGTCTTCTGCACGATGGTCGGGTTCTCCAGCACCCGCTGCACCGGGAAGGCCCGCGAGAGCGTGCCGTCGGCCTGGGCCGCGGTGATGTTGGAGTTCAGCTTGTTGTTGAGCACGGTGCCGAAGATGGAGGCCCCGAAGGAACCGCCGATGGAACGGAAGTAGGTGACCCCGGAGGTGGCGGTGCCCAGGTCGGAGTAGTCGGTGGAGTTCTGCACCGCGATGATCAGCACCTGCATCACCAGGCCGAGGCCGGCGCCGAGCACCAGCATGTAGAGGCCCATCACGGTGTCGCTGGTGGTGTCGTCCACCTGGGCCAGCAGCACCAGCGCGACCGCCGTCAGCGCGGTGCCGACGATCGGGTAGATCTTGTACTTGCCGGTCTTGCTGATCAGCTGTCCGGTGCCGATCGAGGTCACCAGCAGACCGGCCATCATCGGCAGCAGCCGCAGCCCGGAGATGGTCGGCGAGTTGCCGTTGACCACCTGCATGTAGAGCGGGATGTAGGACAGCGCGCCGAACATGCACAGGCCGATCACGAAGCCCATGCCGGAGCAGACCGCGAAGACCCGGTTCCGGAACAGCCGCAGCGGCAGCACCGGCTCGTCCACCCGCTGCTCCACCATGATGAAGGCGGCGATCAGCACGACCGCGCCGATCCCGCAGCCCCAGACCTCGATCGAGCTCCAGGCCCAGGTGGTGCCGCCGAGGCTGGCGATCAGCACCAGGCAGGTGGACGCGGCGGCCAGCAGCAGCGTGCCCACGTAGTCGATCTTCGGGCGGATGTCGGGGTTCTTCGCCTTGAGCGCGGTCACGATCACGAACAGCGCGACGACGCCGACCGGCAGGTTGACGTAGAAGACCCAGTGCCAGTTCAGGTTGTCGACCAGGAAGCCGCCGAGCAGCGGGCCGATCACCGAGGAGACACCGAAGACCGCGCCGACGACACCCTGGTAGCGGCCCCGGTCGCGGGGCGGGACGACGTCCGCGATGACCGCCATCGCCAGCACCATCAGACCGCCGCCGCCCAGGCCCTGCAGGGCCCGGAACATGATCAGCTGCAGCATGTTCTGCGAGATTCCGCAGAGCGCCGAGCCGATCAGGAAGATGACGATGCAGATGACGAAGATGTACTTGCGGCCGAATAGGTCGCCGAGCTTGCCCCAGAGCGGGGTGGTCGCGGTGGCTGCCAGCAGGTAGGAGGTGACCACCCAGGAGAGGTGGTTGGCACCGCCCAGGTCGCCGACGATGGTGGGGAGCGCGGTGGAGACGATGGTCTGGTCGAGGGCCGCCAGGAACATTCCCAGCATCACCCCGAGGAAGACCAGCTTGACCCGCCCCGAGTTCTCCTCGATCGGTGCCGCGTCTGCTGCGCCTGTCGTTGCCTGCTGCTGGGCCATCGACCCCTCCGCTGCCTGGTGGACTGACCATCAGGTTTTCAGCGGAGGGGGTCGGCTGCCTGCGCTGGAGGCCGAACGGGCTACGGGCCGTCCGTCCGTCGACCGGCCGGTTCGGGCGGCTGGCCGGTTCGGTCTCGGCCCGGCTTCGGCCCGGCCTCGGTCCGGCTAGGTGTAGCTGACGGGGAGTTCCTTGACGCCGTTGAGCCAGGCCGAGCGCAGCCGCCGGGGTTCGCCGGCCAGCCGGATGTTGGGGACGGTGTCGGCGATCGCGTTGAAGATCAGGTCGAGTTCCAGCCGGGCCAGGTTGGCGCCCAGGCAGAAGTGCGGTCCGCCGCCGCCGAAGCCGAGGTGCGGATTGGGGTCGCGGAGGATGTCGAAACGCTCCGGGCGGTCGAACACCTCGGTGTCGTTGTTGGCCGAGCTGTAGAAGATCCCGACGCGCTGACCTGCGCCGATCTTCACCCCGCTGAGTTCGGTGTCCCGGGTGGCGGTGCGCTGGAAGGCCATCACCGGGGTGGCCCAGCGGACGATCTCCTCGGCGGCGGTGGCGGGGCGCTGCTCCTTGTAGAGCTCCCACTGGTCCGGGTTGCTGAGCAGGGCGTGCATCCCGTGGCTGGTGGCGTTGCGGGTGGTCTCGTTCCCGGCCACTGCGAGCAGCAGCACGAAGAAGCCGAACTCGTCCGAGCTCAGGTTGCCCTCGCCCTCGGCGTTGACCAGCTGGGTGACGATGTCGTGCGCCGGACAGCCCTTGCGTTCCTCGGCGATGCCCATCGCGTACATCATCAGCTCGATGGCCGACTCCATCCCGGTCTCCTGGCTGACGCCGAGCTCGGGGTCGTCGTAGGCGACCATCTTGTTGGTCCAGTCGAAGATCTTCGACCGGTCCTGCTGCGGCACGCCGATCAGCTCGGCGATGGCCTGCAGCGGCAGCTCGCAGGCGATGTCCCGGACGAAGTCGCCCCGGCCCTCCTTGAGCGCGGAGGAGACGATCCGCTCGGCCCGGTCGTGCAGGGCCGTCTTCATGGCGTTGATCGCCCGCGGGGTGAAGCCGCGCTGGACGATCTGACGCAGCCGGGTGTGCTCCGGCGGGTCCATGTTGAGCATGATCAGCTTCTGGCTGTCCAGGCCGTCCTGCTGGATCTGCGGGTTGAAGCGGATGATGGCGGTGTTGGTGGTGGAGGAGAAGGTCTCCGGGTGCACCGACACCTCCTTGACGTCCGCGTGCCGGGTGATGGCCCAGTAGCCCCCGTCGTTGAAACCGGTGGTCCCGTGCGGCTGCGGGATCCAGCGGACCGGCTCGGTGCTGCGCAGCAGGGCGAACTCAGGGAGCGGCACCCCGCGCTGGTTCAGGTCGGGATCGGTGAAGTCGAAACCGTCGGGCAGGGCCGGGCACGTCATCGGGAGCCTCCGGATCAGCTGACGGGGCGTCAGATCTGTCCCATGACGGTAGTAACGCGTTCTAGTACGCGCAAGAGCCTTGCGCAGCCCCGCTTGGGACGAATACAAAGGGGTTCAGAACTAGAACGCGTATCAGTTCTCTCCAGTGGTCGGCAACGGCCCTGGGGCTTCCGGAGGGCGAGTCATGGCCGCTGAACCCGTCATCGTCGAAGCAGTGCGCACCCCCATCGGTAAGCGAGGCGGAGCCCTCGCCAACCTCCATCCCGGCTACCTGCTCGGGGAGACCTTCCGTGAGCTGCTCGCCCGTACCGGCGTGCAGCCCGACGTCGTCGAGCAGATCGTCAGCGGGACCGTCACCCACGCCGGCGAGCAGTCGATGAACCCGGCCCGTACGGCCTGGCTCGCGATGGGCCTGCCCTACGAGGTCGCCGCCACCACGGTGGACTGTCAGTGCGGATCCTCGCAGCAGGCCAACCACATGGTCGCCAACATGGTCGCGGCCGGCGTCATCGACGTCGGCATCGCCTGCGGCGTCGAGTCGATGTCCCGGGTCCCGCTCGGATCCGCCTCCGTGCACGGGCCGGGACGCCCGTTCCCGGAGGAGTGGAACGTCGACCTCCCGAACCAGTTCGAGGCCGCCGAACGGATCGCGCGGCGGCGCGGGCTCACCCGGGCCGATCTGGACCGGCTCGGCGTGATGTCGCAGGAACGGGCCGCCCACGCCTGGTCCGAGGAGCGGTTCAAGCGCGAGACGTACGCCGTCCAGGTGCCCACCACGGAGGAGGAGCAGCTGGCCGGCAAGGGCATGTGGCGGCTGTTCGACCGCGACGAGGGGCTGCGGGACACCTCGCTGGAGGCCCTCGCCGGGCTGCGCACGGTCATGCCCGCGGCGATCCACACCGCGGGCACCGCCTCCCAGATCTCCGACGGCTCGGCCGCGGTGATGTGGGCGTCCCGGCGTGCGGCGAGGGCGCTCGGGCTCACCCCGCGCGCCCGGATCGTCGCGCAGGCGGTGGTCGGCACCGACCCGTACTTCCACCTGGACGGACCGATCGACGCGACCCGCGCGGTCCTCGGCAAGGCCGGGATGAAGCTCGCCGACATCGACCTGGTGGAGATCAACGAGGCCTTCGCCTCGGTCGTGCTCTCCTGGGCCCAGGTGATGGACGCCGACATGGCGAAGGTCAACGTCAACGGCGGCGCGATCGCCCTGGGCCACCCGGTGGGCTCCACCGGCGCCCGGTTGATCACCACGGCGCTGCATGAGCTGGAGCGGGCGGACAAGGAGTTCGCGCTGGTCACCATGTGCGCGGGCGGGGCGCTGGCGACGGGGACGATCCTGCAGCGGCTCTGAGCGACGGGGCGCTGGGGCGGGGGCGTGCGCGTGGTCGTGCGCGCCCCCGGTCTCGGTGTCAGCTGCGGTGCGCGGGTGTCAGCCGCGGTGCGTGGGCGTCAGCTGCGGTGCGGGGGTGTCAGCTGCGCTGCGGGCGGATCAGGACCTCGCTGCCGATCGGGACGAAGCCGGTGGCGAGGAACGCCCGCAGCGAGCGGGCGTTGCCGGGCGCCACAGCGGCGAACACCGGCTCACCGGCCGGGACCAGCGTCAGCGCCTCAACCAGCAGCGATCGGCCCCACCCCCGGCCGTGCCCCTCCGGCGCGGCCTCGATGCTCAGCTCCCGCCGCCCGGCCACGCCCGAGGCGAGGATCACCAGCCCGCGCTTGTCCCCGTACACGCGCACGTCGTCGCGGACCTCGCGGGCATAGCGCACCCGGTGGGTGTCCGCGACGGCGGACTGCTCGTCGAGCAGCGGCAGTTGTGGTTCGCCGCCGGTGCCGCGGGCGACCAGGACATTGTCGATGGAGCCGACCCAGCCGGCCGTCCCGGCGATCCAGCGGAGGAAGTCCGGTGCCATCGACCCGCCGAACCCGTCGGGGCCCTGCGCCTGGACGGCGGCGTCGGGGAGGGCGGTGGCGACCACGGCGTGGCCGGTGAACGCGGTCGCGCACTCCAGGCCGCGGCCCAGCGGGGGGACGACCGTCACGATGCCGTCCACGGGCGGGAAGCGGCCGTCGGCGGCGTCGAGGAGGAGGCGGAGCAGGGGGTGCCCGGTGGGCTGGGACTGTGTGGTGGGCTCGGGGTGCTTGGCGGGCTCGAGGTTTTCGGGGTTTTCGGGGTGCTCAGGCATCGGGCAGGGCTTCCAGGAAGGTCAGCAGGGCGGCGTTGAACAGGTCCGGGTATTCCAGGTTCGGCATATGGCCGGCCCCGGCGACGACGGTGAGGGTGGAGTCGGCGAGCTGCTGGTGCATGTACTCGGCGTCGCTGACCGGGGTGTAGACGTCGTCCTCGCCGACCACGACCAGGGCTGGGACCGTCAGCTCGGTCAGCAGCGCGCAGTAGTCCGGACGTTCGGCCCGACCGCGGAGCGCCGCTGCTGCGCCCTCGGGATCGGTCGAGCGCATCATCCGCAGCACATGCGCGGCGACCTCGGGCCTGGCGGCGATGGTGGTCGGGGCGACCATCTTGTCGATCACCTCGTCGGCGTAGCCGTCCATGCCCTCGGCGAGCAGCCGGTCGGCGACGCTGTTGCGGAAGACCTTGCCCTCGGGGGTCTCACCCTGGGGAAAGGTGTCGGCCAGGACAACGGCGCTGACCCGCTCCGGGAAGAGTCGACAGAACTCCATGACGATCTGACCACCCATCGACAATCCGCCGATGACGGCTTTGCGGACGCCCAGCCGGTCCAGCAGCGCGGCGAGGTCGCGGGCGAAGACGTCCAGCGTGGTGATGCCGGGAACGACCTTGCTCTCCCCGTAGCCGCGCAGGTCAGGGGCCACCACGCGGTAGCCGGCGGCGACGAGGGCGGTGACCTGTGGGCTCCACATCGACCGGTCGAAGGGGTGGCCGTGGATGAGCAGGACGGTGGGACGGGCGGTGGCGGGGGCGGTGGCCGTTGCCGTTGCCGTTGCCGTGGAGCTGTGGTGGTCGTCGTGGGCGAGGTCGATGGGTGCCGAGGTCATGTGGATCAGCTTAGGTAGGCGGCGGCGGGCGCGGCGGCGAGGGGGTGCGGTGCGGGTCAGGGCTGCGCTGCGCGGGTGGGGTCGGCCTTCGCCGTACCAGCGGTAGCGGCGCCGTCTCGCGTCTCCGACGCAAAGCGGCCAACTACGCGGGAGCGGGGCGGGAGCCGCTGGTACGGCGAAGGCCGACCCCACGGGCCTGGCGTTGCGGTGAGCCGCGCCCGACTCGTAGGCGCGGGCTACCCGCTGGGCGGGTCGAACCGCACCGGAGCGTCGAACGCGGCGCGGCGGGAGGCGCGGCGCAGGGCGGCGAGGATGGGGTGGCCGAGAGTGAGGCAGAGCACGGCGGTGAGCGTGCTGCGGGTGATGTCCCAGCCCATGGCGGTGGTCACGTGGTACGTCAGGAACCGGACCAGGTTGGCGTGGACGGGGTCGCCGGGGACGTAGGAGACGCCGGTGCTGAGCCCGGCGATGTAGGGCCACCCCTGAAGGTCCGTCACCAGCCCGTAAAGCTCCGCCGACACCGCGCCGTAGGCCGCCAGCAGCCACAGCTCGCGGCGGCCGCGCAGGGTGGCCGGCCGCGGCAGCAGGCCCGCGCCGAGGCAGACCCAGCCCATGGCGAGCATCTGGAACGGCAGCCAGGGGCCCACGCCGCCGGTGAGCAGCGCGGACGCGAAGAGGGAGATATTGCCGAGGACGAAGCCGAAGCCCGGGCCGAGGACCCGTCCGGACAGCACCATCAGGAAGAAGGTCGGTTCAAGCCCGGCCGTGCCCGCGCCGAGCGGACGCAGGGCGGCGCCGGCCGCGGCGAGGACGCCGAGCAGGGCGATCGACTTGGCCTCCAGGCCGGCCTGGCCCCCGCTGGAGATCCGTCCCTCGGCGATCTGGGCGACCACGACCGCGAGCAGCAGCGGCAGCAGCGCGGCGAACAGCCATGGCGCGTCGGCGGAGTGGGCCAGGCCGGAGCCGGGGGCGGCGAGCAGGGGCCAGCCGAAGGCGACGACGCCGACGGCTGAGGTGATCAGCAGCATGGTGATGGAGCGACGGCCCAGGGGAACCGGGCGGGCCAGGGCGGTGGTGGAGGTTGTGGTCGAGGTTGCGGGGGCGCTGGGAAGGCTCATTCGACGCTCCCGAGTGTCGCGGTGACCTGGCGGACCGTCAGCCAGGGTTCCGGGTTGAGGATCTTGGCGACCTGGGGTGCGAACGCGGGGGAGGAGACCACGACCTCCGCTGTCGGACCGTCAGCGACCACCTCGCCCTCGGCGATGATCACCGTACGGTGGGCCAGCTCGGCGGCGAGTTCCACGTCGTGGGTGGCCAGCAGCACGGCGTGCCCGGCGGCGGCGAGGTCGCGGAGGATGTCGACAAGTCGGGCTTTCGCGGCGTAGTCGAGGCCGCGGGTGGGTTCGTCCAGCAGGATCAGCGCGGGGCGGGCGGTGAGGATGACGGCCAGGGCGAGGGTGAGCCGCTGGCCCTCGGAGAGGTCGCGCGGGTGGAGGTCGTCCCGGATCCCGGGGATCAGGCGTTCCACCAGGTCACGGCAGGTGCCGGGGGCGGAGTGGGTGTCGCTGTCGGCGGCTGCGCACTCGGCGCTGACGCTGTCGCAGTAGAGCAGGTCGCGCGGCTCCTGCGGGACCAGGCCGACACGGGCGAGCAGGTCGGCCGGTCGGGCCCGGTGCGGGGTCCGGCCTCCCACGTCGACCCGGCCCGAGGTGGGGGCGTGCAGGCCGACCAGGGCGCCGAGCAGGGTCGACTTTCCGGAGCCGTTGCGCCCCATCAGGGCGGTGATCTCTCCGGCGTGGAGGGCGAGGTCGATCCGGCGCAGCGCTTGGACGGTTTCGCGGCGCACGGCCAGCCCCTGCACAGCAGCGACCACCGCGCCTGCGGCGGCAGCAGGCACCAAGGAGGACGCGGGCGTCAGATCGGCGAGCCGGGCTCGCAGCGGTCCGGCTGACCGGCGGGCGTCGCGGACCGACAGCGGGAGCGGGGACCACTGCATGGCCCGGCCCAGGGCCACCACCGGGGGGTGCACCGGGGAGACGGCCATGATTTCGGCGGTGCTGCCCATCCGCGGCGGCTGCCCGGCGCCCTCCAGCAGGATGACCTGGTCGGCATACTGGACCACCCGTTCCAGCCGGTGCTCGGCCAGCAGCACCGTCGTCCCCAGGTCGTGGACCAGGCGCTGGAGGACGGCGAGGACCTCCTCGGCCGCGCCGGGGTCCAGCGCGGAGGTGGGCTCGTCCAGGACCAGCACCTTGGGGTGGACGGTCAGCACCGAGCCGATGGCGACCCGCTGCTGCTGGCCGCCGGAGAGGGTGGCCAGCGGGCGGGCACGGAGTTCGGCGAGGCCGAGCAGGTCCAGGGTCTCCTCGACCCGGCGCCGCATCACCTCGGGGGCCAGGCCGAGCGATTCCATGCCGTAGGCGAGTTCGTCCTCGACGGTGTCGGTGACGAAGTGCGCCAGCGGGTCCTGGCCGACCGTCCCGACCAGGTCGGCGAGGTCGCGCGGGCGGTGGGTGCGGGTGTCCCGCCCGGCGACGGTGACCCTGCCCCGCAGCACGCCGCCGGTGAAGTGCGGGACGAGGCCGCTGACGGCGCCCAGCAGGGTGGACTTCCCGGAGCCCGAAGGGCCGACCAGCAGGCAGAGTTCGCCCTCGGGGACCGTCAGATCCGCGTCTGTCAGTGCCGGGTGAGAGGCTCCGGGGTAGGTGACGGAGACCTGTTCGAAGGTGATCATCGGATGTCCTTCGGACGGGAAGGGCGGGAAGAACGGGGGGAACGGGAAGAACGGCCAGGACGCGGAGCTCGAGGAGCACCGGGCGGGACCGGCGCTGCCACCGCGGGCAGCAGCCCGAGCAGGATCGCCGCCGCGGGGAGCAGCGGGAACACCGGCGCGGTGAGCGGGACGGCCGGGGGGTTCAGTGCGTCGGCGTAGGCGGGGCCGAGGCTGATGATCACGGCGGCCACGGCGATGCCCGAGCCTGCCACCAGCCACTCCCGCAGCGCCCAGGGGTCGGGCCGGTAGCGGGTCCGCACCGCCCGTCGGCCGCCGAGCAGCAGCCCGGCGGCGGCGGCGAGGACGCCCAGGGCGAGCGCGGGCAGCGCCCAGTCGCTGCCGTCCGCGCCGAGCAGGCCGTAGCTGGCGACGCAGATGCCGAGCAGGCCGGTCAGGGTGAGTGCTGCCGTGGTGCGCCGGACGGCGACCGGGACGTCGGCGGTGCGGCCGAAGCCGCGGGTGTCCATGGCGGCGGCCAGGCTGACGGAGCGTTCGAGCGCGCTTTCGAGGATCGGGACGCCGATGGTGAGCAGTGCCTTGATGCCGCGTTCGGTCCGTCCGCGCAGGCGGCGGGCGGCGCGCAGCCGTTGGACGTCGGTGACCAGGTTGGGGGCGAAGGTGAGTGCGACCACAACCGCGACCCCGGCCTCGTAGAGCGCGCCGGGGAGGGAGCGGAGCAGCCGGGCCGGGTTGGCGAGGGCGTTGGCCGCGCCCACGCAGGCGAGCAGGACGGCGAGCCGTATCGCGTCGTAGAGGGCGGCGACCAGGCCCTCCAGGCTGACCGGGCCGCCGAGCCTGATCCCCTGCGCCCAGTGAGGCAGCGGAATCTCGGGCAGGGTGACCAGGATGTGGATGCCGGGGACGGACGAGCCGAGCAGGGTGAAGAACACCATCCGGATGACCAGCACCACCAGGCCGAGCTTGAGGAACACGGAGTACGAGCGGGCCCAGGGCGCGTCGGTCTTGCGGACGGCGACGACATAGCCGGCGACGGCGGTGATCAGCAGGAGCAGCAGCGGATTGGTGGTGCGTGACGCGGCAGCGGCGAGGCCGAGAGCCCAGAGCCACCAGGCACCGGGATGCAGGTGGCGCTGCGGTGCGGGCGGAAGCGGCATCGTCGGCTTTCAGCGGATGGGGGAGGGGAGGAGGGGAGGAGGGTGGGTCCGGCTCAGCGGTTGCGGCGACGCGTCTGCCAGTACCCGCCGCCGGCGAGGGCGAGGATCACGGCTGCGCCGGCGACCCAGCTTGCCGTCCGGCCGGTCGTCCGGCCGGTCGTCCGGCCGGTCGAGCCGGAGCCGGCGGGCGTGGAGGCCCCACCGCTTCCACTTCCGCTTCCGCTGACCACGTCGCCGCAGCCGGTCCTGGGATAGCCGGAGATGGCGCAGAGGATCCCATTGCTGTCGTAGCGCAGCGGCGGCGCGACCTGGGCCAGCAGTTGCGCCGAGGTGGCGTCGGCCGCGAGCACGGCGCAGGTGGTGGTGACCGAGCCGGGCGGGGTGGAGCCTGACGGGGCGTCAGCCGAGCTGCCGTAGTCGATGACGACGGCGACCCGCTTCTTCCCGCTGACGGCCGGGGTCTTGGCGCAGGCGGTGGCGAAGTCGGGGGTGCTGCCCGGCTTGCTGCCGTCGGCGCTGTCCGCGCTGACGCCGAACCGCCAGCCGTCGACCGAGCCGTCGGCCGGGCGGAAGGTGTTGGGCCCGGCCGACTGGTAGGTCCAGCCGGTGCCCGTGCCCTCCCAGAACGACCAGTAGCGGTAGCTCGCCGCCGAGGCCGGGGTGAGGCCCAGGGTGAGCAGGAGCAGCAGGGCGGTAACGGCCGTGACGGCTATGCCCGCCACCGCTGCCGGGCGAGGCACGGTCATGCCCGCTTGTTGCGGCTGTAGCTGATGAAGATGCCGATGCCCGCGCCCGCCACCAGGCCCACGCCGATCAGCCACCACGGGTTGAAGCTGCTGCTGTCGGACTTCGCCTTGCTGGACGCGGTCGCGGACGCGCTCGCCGCGGGGGCCGGGCCGGTCGCCTCCAGCTGGGCGACCAGGTCGGTGGTGCCGAAGTGCTGCGGGTCGAGCCCGGTCGCCCTGGCGTCCAGGACCATCAGCGCGAGTGCGGCCGGCTGCGTGGTGCCGTTGCCCTGGACCCAGGACTCACCGTTCTGGCGCAGCCACTCGACCGCCTGCTTGGCCTCGCCGACCCGGCCGTTGCCGGCCAGGGAGAGCGCGGCCCAGGCGGTGCCCGCGTAGTCGGGGGCGGGCTTGGCTCCCGCGAGCTGGCTGGTCAGGTGGCCTCCGCCGGAGCTGAGCTGCTGGGCCAGGTACTGGGACGCGGCGCTCTTGGGGTCCGAGCAGCTCGCCGCGGGGATCGCCGGGGACGAGCCGGAGGGCGCGGCCACCGGGAGGAAGCCGGAACCGGCCGCGAGCGCCGCCTGCGCGCTGGCGAAGTCGTTGGCGACCAGCTTGCCGGTCTTGTCCGGCTGGTAGGCGAAGGCGCCCTGGGTGGCCTTGGCGGCGGAGCAGCCGAGTTGGAAGGCGTGCAGCCCGTCCAGTCCGCTCTTGCCGTCCTTGCTCACCGTGGCCGGGTCGGTCTTCGCGGCGAGCAGCGCGCTGACGACCAGCCCGGTCGAGTTGCCGTCGCTCGGGGTGCCGGGGTTGTAGGACCAGCCGCCGTCCTTGTTCTGCACGGTCCGGTACCAGGCCACGGCCTTGCCGACGGCCGCGTCGTGGCCGCCGAGGGCGACCAGCGCCTGAACGGCGGCGGAGGTCGCGTTGGTGTCCTCGGTCGACGCCGCGCAGGCCTTGGTCGGGTCCGCGTTGTACGACGGCCAGCCGCCGTCCGCGCACTGCTGCCCGGTCAGCCAGCTGATCGCCGAGTCCGCCGGGGTGACCCCCTGGGTGTGCAGCGCGAGCAGGCTGAGGCCCTGCCGCCAGACGCCGTCGTAGGTCGGGTCGCCCTTGCCGTAGACCGCGGCGGGGACGGGGACCGGGCTCGGGCTGGTGCTGGCGGCGAGCGCGGGCGCTGCCGTACCGGCGAGCACGGCGGCGGTCAGCGCGACGGCGCCCAGGCGGGCGGCGGTGAGCATGATGGGATGGTGCCTTTCGACGGTCGGGTGGCCGCCGTGGACCTCGACGGCGCCGCTCGCGGTCCCGACCGGTGCTCCGGCCGCAGGGGTGCGAGTCAGCGCCACTGTATCCGGACGCCCCGGTTCAGCCCGGACGCACCCCGGCCCGCCCGGTCACGGCGTGTCACCAGCACCGACGCCTGGTGCCCCCGCCCGCCGCCCCCGCCCCCGTCAGGTCGCGCGGTAGAGCAGCGGCTCGGTGTCCCGGAGCTCCTCGGCCAGGCCGGTCTTGACCAGGCGGCGGACATGGGCGGCGGCCTCGGACAGGGCGAGGTGGCGGGCGATGAAGCCGAGCTCCTCCCAGGGGCGGTTCCAGTGCATCCCCACCGCGCACTGCCAGAGCGTGAGCGGTTCCCGGCTCAGCTGGACGTGCAGCTCGGCCAGCCGCAGGGCGTGGTGCTCCAGCAGCTCCCCGCATCGTCCGGCCGCGTTGGCGAAGCGGTACTGGTGCGCGGGCAGCACCTCCTGGGGCGCCAGCACGGCGATCCGCTCCAGCGAGTCGAGGAAGTCGCCGAGGGGATCGGCGGGCTCGTCGTCCGCATTTTCCGGGTAGAGGCTGATGATCGGGCTGATCCGCGGCAGCAGGTGGTCGCCGGAGAGCAGCCGGGTCGGCCGCCCCGGCTCGTCCAGGTAGAGGCAGACATGGCCGGGGGTGTGCCCGGGGGTCCAGAGCACCCGTACGTCGCGGCCCGGCACCCCGGCCGACTCGCCGTGCACCAGCTCCCGGTCCGGGAGGGTGGTCGCCAGCGGGCTCTCGGAGTTGCCGAGATTGCCCAGCGCGGCCAGGTGCTCCTCGGGGACGCCGGAGAGCAGCATCAGGTCGGACATCCGGCCCAGCCAGCGGCTGGGCGTGGTGTCGTGCAGGGCGCGGACCACGGCGGTCTCGGCGGCGTGCATGGCGATCCAGGCGCCGGACTGCTCCTGGACGTAGCCGGAGAGGCCGTGGTGGTCCGGGTGGTGGTGGGTGACGGCGATGCCGTGCACGTCGGAGAGGGCGAAACCGGCCGCGGCGAGGCCCTCGGCGAGCGCGGTGCGGCCGGTGGGGTCGTCCCAGCCGGTGTCGACCAGGACCGGGCCGCGGTCGCTCTCCAGCAGGTAGACCAGGGTGTACTGGAGCGGGTTGTTCGGGATGGGGACAGTGATGCTCCAGACCCCACCGCCCAGGTCCTGGGTGGGTGGCGTCTCACGGACCGGGGTCTCGCGGGCGGGCATGCGACCGTCCTCTCCGAGCAGGCTGAATCAAGAACCTGTTGCATGTGCGGCACAACTAGTTGGGCAGCCTACTGCACGACCGTTGCTCTCAATAAGTAGAACTGGTATCAGTTCTATCAACGGCCGAGTGACGGTCCGTCAGACAGTTCGTCAGATCAGTAGGAGGACGGCCATGTCCGAGCTCGTGGAGTACGGCGAACTGTTCATCGGCGGGAAGCTGGTCGCACCCGCCGGGGAGGACGTCATCGAGGTGGTCTCCCCGCACACCGAGGAGGTCATCGGCCGGGTCCCGCACGCCTCGCGCGCCGACGTGGACCGCGCCGTCGCCGTCGCCAGGACCTCGTTCGACCAGGGCCCGTGGTCCCGGCTGCCGCTGGAGGAGCGGCTCGCGGTGGCGGAGCGGATCAGGGACGGGATCGCGGCCCGCGCCGACGAGATCGCCCGGGTGATCAGCGCCGAGAACGGCTCCCCGTACTCCTGGAGCATCCTGGCCCAGGCCTACGGCCCGATGATGATCTGGGACGCGGCCATCGCCACCGCCCGCGCCTTCGCCTTCGAGGAGCACCGGGACGGCGCCCTCGGCCCGATCCTGGTCCGCCGCGAGCCGGTCGGCGTGGTCGCCGCGGTGGTGCCGTGGAACGTCCCGCAGTTCGTGGCCGCGGCCAAGCTGGCCCCGGCGCTGATCGCCGGCTGTTCGGTGATCCTCAAACCCTCGCCGGAGACCCCGCTCGACTCCTACCTGCTGGCCGAGATCGTCGGCGCGGCCGGGCTGCCCGAGGGCGTGCTCAGCATCTTGCCCGCCGACCGCGAGGTCAGCGAGTACCTGGTCGGGCACGAGGGCATCGACAAGGTCTCCTTCACCGGATCGGTGCCGGCCGGGAAGCGGATCATGGAGGTGGCCTCGCGCAACCTCACCCGGGTGACGCTGGAGCTGGGCGGCAAGTCGGCCGCGATCCTGCTGCCGGACGCGGACCTGGACGAGGCCGTCGCCAACCTGATGAGCTCCGCCTACATGAACAACGGCCAGGCCTGTGTGGCGCAGACCCGGATCCTGGCCCCCCGCTCCCGCTACGACGAGACCGCCGAGCGGCTGGTCGCCGCGGTGGGCGCGCTGGTGGTCGGCGACCCGCTGGCCGAGGCGACCCAGGTCGGCCCGCTGGTGACCCGGCGTCAGCAGCAGAAGAGCCTGGACTACATCAGGATCGGCCAGGAGGAGGGCGCCAAGGTGCTCACCGGCGGCGGCGTGCCCGCCGCCGAATCCCGGGGCTGGTACGTGGAGCCGACGCTGCTCGGCGGGGTCGACAACCGGATGCGGGTGGCCCGCGAGGAGATCTTCGGCCCGGTGGTCTGCCTGATCCCCTACGAGGACGAGGCCGACGCGCTGCGGATCGCCAACGACTCCGACTACGGCCTCTCCGGCAGCGTCTGGTGCGCGGACGTGGAGCACGGCATCGAGGTGGCCCGGCAGGTGCGGACCGGGACGTACTCGGTGAACACCTTCAGCCTGGACTTCAAGGGGCCCTTCGGCGGCTTCAAGCAGTCCGGCATCGGCCGCGAGTTCGGGTCGGAAGGGCTGGACTCCTACCTGGAGTCCAAGACCATCCACCTGCCCCAGGGGTACACGGCGCCCGGTCGGGAGGGCTGATGGGCGACCGCTGGCGGGTGGAGGTGGACCGCTCGGTCTGCATCGGCTCCGGGCTGTGCGCGGCCTCCGCCCCGAACGGGTTCCGGCTGGACTCCGCCCGGCAGTCGCACCCGGTGGAGGAGGAGGCGGACGCCGCGGAGGCGCTGCTGGCGGCGGCGGAGTGCTGCCCGGTCGAGGCGATCTCGCTGCACCTGGCCGGGAGCAGCGAGCCGGTGTTCCCGCCGGACTGAACCGTCCCCGGGGCGGCCGTCGCCGGAAGCGGCTCAGAGCAGTCGGCAGGCGGTCTCCAGGTCGATCCTGACCTGGGCGATCGAGGCCCGTCCGGAGAGCCAGGTGACCAGCGCCGAGTGCCAGGTGTGCTCGATCACCCGGACGGCCGCCAGCTGGTCCCGGGTCGGCGGCCGGTCCAGGCCCATCGCCTCGGTGATCAGCACCGCGGTGAGCCGGCTCACCTGGTCCACCTCGGCGCTGACCGAGCGGTCGGCGAAGGTCAGCGCCCTGACCATGGCCTCGGCCAGCTGCGGTTCGCGCTGCAGTCCGCGGAAGGTCCCCATCAGCGTCTCGGTCACCCGGGCCGCGGGGGTCTCCCCGGACGGCGGGTGCTTGCGCAGCTGCGACTGCATCAGCTGCAGCTGGTCCTGCATGGTGGCGACCAGCAGGTGCACCTTGGAGGGGAAGTAGCGGTAGAGCGTGCCGAGGGCCACTCCTGAGTTCTCGGCGACCTCGCGCATCTGCACCGCGTCGAAACCGCCGCGGGAGGCGAGCTGGGCGGCCGTGTGCAGGATCCGACGGCGGCGCGCCTCCTGCCGTTCGGTGAGCGGCGGTGCGGCGGCGGTCCGGGGACCGGGGCTCTGGCTGGGGTTGGTCGTCACTGGGCGCTCCCCCGTCGGGTGGTGCTGGTTGCCCCGCATGATGGCGCAGAGTCCAGGGGTGGCGCGAATCACCCACCTCGGGCCGAGAAGGACCCTACGGACGGGTAATCTCAAGGTCTCCATGCTCCGCATCATTGGAACGTGTTCTAGATTACCCTGAGCCGGGGACGACAGAGGAGAAGAATCCAAGGTGACCAGTGCTGTGCGGGACGCTGTGCCCGCTGACCGGCCGCTGCGGATCGCGTTGCTCTCCTACAAGGGCAACCCCTTCTGCGGCGGTCAGGGCGTCTACGTCCGCCACCTGTCCCGTGAGCTGGCCCGGCTCGGGCACGACGTCGAGGTGCTGGGCGGGCAGCCGTACCCGGTGCTGGACCCGGTGGCCGAGGGCGGGGGCCGGCTCGGGTTCACCGAGATCGCCAGCCTGGACCTCTACCGGAACCCCGACCCGTTCCGCAATCCCCGTCCCGGCGAGTACCGCAGCCTCGCCGACGTCGTCGAGTACGCCACCATGCGCAGCGGCGGCTTCCCCGAGCCGCTGACCTTCAGCATGCGGGCCCGACGGCACCTCGCCCTGCACCGCGGCCGCTACGACGTGGTGCACGACAACCAGACCCTCGGCTACGGCCTGCTCGGCCTGGACCGGATCGGCTTCCCGCTGGTCACCACGATCCACCACCCGATCACCGTGGACCGCGAGCTGGACCTGGCCGCCGCCGACACCCTGAAGCGACGGCTCTCGGTGCGCCGCTGGTACGGCTTCACCCGGATGCAGCGCCGGGTGGCCCAGCGGCTGGACTCCGTGCTCACCGTCTCGCAGAGCTCCAGCCGCGAGATCACCGAGCACCTGGGCGTGTCCCCGGAGCGGGTGCACGTGGTGCCCATCGGCGCGGATGTGCGGCTGTGGTCGCCGGACCCGTCGGTGCCGGTGGTGCCCGGACGGATCGTCACCACCTCCAGCGCGGACGTACCGCTCAAGGGGCTGATCCACCTGGTCGAGGCGCTGGCCAAGGTCCGCACCGAACGGGACGCGCACCTGGTCGTGGTCGGCAAGCGGCGCGAGGACGGCCCGGTCGCCGAAGCGATTCGTCGACTCGGCCTGGAGCGGGTGGTCGAGTTCCGCGGCGGAATAGACGACGCGGCGTTCGTCGACCTGGTCCGCAGCGCCGAGGTGGCCTGCGTCCCCTCCCTCTACGAAGGCTTCTCGCTGCCCGCGGCCGAAGCCATGGCCACCGGCACCCCGCTGGTCGCCACCACTGGGGGCGCCATCCCCGAGGTGGCCGGACCCGACGGCGAGACCTGCCTCGCCGTCCCGCCGGGCGACCCCGGCGCGCTCGCCTCGGCCCTCGGCCGGCTGCTGGACGACCCCGAACTGCGCCGCCGGATCGGTGCGGCCGGACGCGAGCGCGTGCTCACCCGGTTCACCTGGGAGCGCGCGGCCGAACTCACCGCCGAGCGCTACCGCGCGGCCATCGCCACCGGAGCCGGGCAGCGCGCCCGTGCGGGCGACGGCTGGCGTTACGTCTGACCGACCGCCAGTCGCAGTACCCCCTGACTTTCCTGTGTGCGCGAACGACGTGAATGGAGCCCAGCGACCGTGCTGACCGTCGACTTCTCCCGATTCCCGATCGCCCCCGGCGACCGGGTGCTCGACCTCGGCTGCGGTGGTGGCCGGCACGCCTTCGAGGTCTACCGGCGCGGCGGCCGCGTCGTCGCCCTGGACCGGAACGCGGAGGAGATCCGCGAGGTCAAGCGCTGGTTCACGGCCATGGAGGAGGCCGGCGAGGCCCCGGCCGGCGCCGCCGCCACCGCGATGGAGGGCGACGCGCTGGCGCTGCCCTTTCCTGACGACAGCTTCGACAAGGTGATCATCTCCGAGGTGATGGAGCACATCCCGGACGACAAGGGCGTGCTCGCCGAGATGGTCCGGGTGCTCAAGCCCGGCGGCTCGATCGCCGTCACCGTGCCGCGCTGGCTGCCCGAGAAGATCTGCTGGGCGCTCTCCGACGCCTACCACGAGGTCGAGGGCGGGCACATCCGGATCTACCGGGGCGACGAACTGGTCGAGAAGATGCGCGAGGCCGGGCTCAGGCCCTACGGGCAGCACCACGCGCACGCGCTGCACTCGCCGTACTGGTGGATCAAGTGCGCGGTCGGCGTGGACAACGACAAGGCGCTGCCGGTGAAGGCGTACCACCAACTGCTGGTCTGGGACATCGTCGGCACCCCGGTGATCAGCACGCTGACCCGGGCGGCGGAGAGTGCGCTCAACCCGCTGATCGGCAAGAGCTTCGTCGCCTACGCGACCAAGCCGCGCGACGACCAGCGGGTGGACGGGTGACGGCCGGCACCGGTCCGGTCGCGGTGCCCGAGGTGCTGGTGCTGCCGGGCGTGCTCGACGCCGGGCAGGCCGCCGCCACGGTCCGCAGCATCCTGGCCGACCAGCGCGAGGACGGCGGGATCCCCTGGTTCGCCGGCGGCCACCTCGACCCCTGGGACCACACCGAGGCCGCCATGGCCCTGGACGTCGCGGGCGAGCACACCGCCGCCGAGGCCGCGTACCGCTGGCTGATGAAGCATCAGAACCCGGACGGCTCCTGGTATTCGGCCTATACCGACGGCATGGTGACGGACCGCAACCGCGAGTCCAACTTCTGTGCCTACATCGCCGTCGGGATCTGGCACCACCATCTGACCACCGGGGACGACACCTTCCTGGAGGAGGTGTGGCCCACCGTCGTCCGCGCCATCGAGTTCGTCCTGGAACTGCAGCGCGCCGACGGCACCGTCGCCTGGCGCCGCGAGGAGGACGGCAGCGCGCCGGACGAGGCGCTGCTGACCGGCTGCTCCAGCGTGCACCATGCGCTGCGGTGTGCCCTCGCCATCGCCGACTGCCTCGAAGAACCGCAGCCGGACTGGGAGTTGGCGGCGGGACGGCTCGGCCACGCGGTGGCCAGTCACCCGGAGGCGTTCCTGGACAAGGACCGCTACTCCATGGACTGGTACTACCCGGTGCTGGGGACGGCGCTGCGCGGCCCCGCCGCCCAGGAGCGGATCGCGCGCGACTGGGACCGCTTCGTGGTGCCGGGGCTGGGCGTCCGCTGCGTCGACGACCGCCCCTGGGTCACCGGCGGCGAGAGCGCGGAACTGGCGCTGGCGCTGTGGGCGATCGGCGAGTCCGACCGTGCGGTGGACATCCTGCGCTCCATCCAGCACCTGCGGCACCAGGACGGCGGCTACTGGACCGGGTACGTCTTCGAGGACGACGCGGTCTGGCCGGAGGAGCGGACCACCTGGACGGCGGGCTCGCTGCTGCTGGCCGTCGCGGCGCTCGGCGGGGACGAGGCGACCACGACCGTGTTCGGCGGCGCGCAGCTGCCCGCCGGTCTCGCCGACGAGTGCTGCGCGCCGCTGCCCGGTTGAGCGGTGTTGATGGTGACGTTCCGTCAGACCCGGTTGCCGGAACGGCTGAAGGCGCTGCCGATCGCTCCATAGACCACGGCGGGCAGGCCGTAGACGAAGAGGGCGTGCAGCTTGCTGTTGTGGATGCTGTTGAAGAGGCCGTGGGACCACCCGGACAGCCAGTTGGCCGCTTCGTGGAACCAGTTGACGACGTCGTTGCCGGTGTTGGCCTCGAAGAGAAACAGCAGAAACCAGATGACGAGGATCAGCGCGCATATGTAGAGCGCGAGTCCGATCAGGCGCAATAGTCCACTCATGGTCAGCCTCTTGCCGGTATTCGGCCACACAAACCGGCTGGCGGCAGCGGATGCTAGCGTGCGGGCAACTGTGGGCAGGCTGTGGGCGATCGATGGGCGAGAGGGGACGCGGCAGTGGCTGGAGTGACAGCTGGGTGGTTCGACCACGAGCGCTACCTGGCGGCGGTGGCGGCGGAGGCCGGGCTGTTCGCCCGGGTGGTGGCGCAGGGCGATCCGCGGGCCAGGGTGCCCAGCTGCCCGGACTGGGACTTGTCCGAGCTGTGCCGGCACCAGGGCATGGTGCACCGCTGGATGACCCAGGTGGTCCGGACCCGGGCCACGCAGCGGCTGGGCTGGGACGAACTGCCGGATAGGGAGCTGCCGGCCGATCCGGCCGGACAGGCCGAGTGGTTGCTGCGGGGCGCGTCGGCGGCGGTCGAACTGCTCCAGGAGACCGGCCCCGACACGCAGGTCTGGGGCTGGGCCGCGGAGCAGCACACCGGCTGGTGGGCCCGCCGGATGGCGCACGAGACCCTGGTGCACCGGATCGACGCCGAGCTGGCGGTGGGCCGGATCGGCCCGGTGGACGCCGGGCTGGCGGCCGACGCCGTCGACGAACTGCTGCACAACGCCCTGGCCCCGGCCGCGCGGGCCTTCCCGCACCGGAAGAAGCTGAGCGGCGAGGGCGGCACCCTGCATCTGCACTGCGACGACGTCGAGGGCGAATGGCTGCTGCGCCGCACCCCGGACGGGTTCAGCTGTGAACTCGGGCACCAGAAGGCCGAGGTGGCGGTGCGGGGCACGGCGGTCGAGCTGATGCTGCTGCTCACCAAGCGCCTCCCGGACGGCCGCGGCGACCTCCAGGTGTTCGGCGACGAGGCGCTGCTCGGGTTCTGGCTGGACGGTCTCACTTTCGACTGAGTGGACAGTGCGTCAGAAGTGTTCCTCAGAGCACCAGTTCGGCCATGGTGCGCAGCGTGAGCGGGTCGCGGGCGGTCAGCAGCAGGTCGGTGACCGGGCTGGCCCGCCAGGCCTCCAGGCGTTCGGCGATCCGCTCGCGCGGGCCGACCAGCGAGATCTCGTCGGCGAAGGCGGCCGGCACGGTGGCCACCGCCTCGGCCTGCCGTCCTTCCAGGAACAGTTCCTGGATCCGGTGGGCCTCGGCCTCGTAGCCCATCCTGGCCATCAGATCGGCGTGGAAGTTGCGTCCGCGTGCGCCCATGCCGCCGATGTAGAAGCCCAGCATGGCCTGGATCGGGGCGAGGCCCTCGGCGACGTCCTCGCAGACCCGGGTGTGCACCAGCGGGGCGACGGTGAAGCCGGGCCGGGCCGAGGCCAGCGGTTCGGCGTAGAGGTCGGCGCCGTCGGCGGTGGGGGAGAAGTAGAGCGGCAGCCAGCCGTCGGCGATCCGCACGGTCTGCGCGATGTTCTTCGGGCCCTCCGCGCCGAGCATGATCGGCAGGTCGGAGCGCAGCGGGTGCAGGATCGGCTTCAGCGGTTTGCCCAGGCCGGTGCCGTCGGCGCCGGGGTAGGGGAGCGGGTGGTACGCACCGTCCAGGGTCACCGGCTTCTCGCGGCGGAGCACCTGCCGCACCACGTCCAGGTACTCGCGGACGGCGGTCAGCGGTGAGCGGGGGAAGGGGCGGCCGTACCAGCCCTCGACCACCTGCGGTCCGGACAGGCCCAGGCCGAGGATCACCCGGCCGCCGGAGAGGTGGTCCAGGGTCATCGCGTGCATGGCGGTGGCGGTGGGGGTGCGGGCGGCCATCTGGGCGATGCCGGTGCCCAGCCGGATCCGGCTGGTGCGGGCGGCGATCCAGGTGAGCGGGGTGAAGGCGTCGGAGCCCCAGGCCTCGGCGGTCCACACCGAGTCGTAGCCGAGGCGTTCGGCCTCCACGGCGAGATCGAGGAAGCCGGGGGAGGGCGCGGCGCCCCAGTAGCCGAGCGCGAGTCCGAGGCGCATGATCGAAGTCCCCCAGGATCTGATGGAGCGTCAGTTCTCTTGGGGGGATCGTAGGCGGAGCGCTGACAAGCCACAACGACTATCCGCGCTGGATGCCCGAGGTGTCGGCGAGCAGGCCGCGCTTGCCCTCCTGGGTCTGGGTCAGCAGGGCGTCACCGCGCTGCGCGATCGCCAGGTACCAGGTGCCGGGCACCAGTTCGCCCACGGTCGGGCCGCCGGGGCCCTCCTCGGGCGCCAGCGAGCGCACGGCCGGGACGGCGAACCAGAACGGCGCGAAGGCGGGCGCCGCCGGGGTCTCGGCGGCCGGTGCGGCCGGGGCGGCGGGCTCGGGCTGGGCCGCGGGCTCCGGCTGGCGCTTCTGGGCCGGGGTCAGCATCGCGGTGGCGTGGTCCAGCGGCTCGTCCTGGTCCTGGTGCCGCGCCGGAGCGGAGTCCTGCGGCACCGGCGCTGGGGCGGGCGCCGGGGCCGGGGCGGGCGACTGAGCAGCCTGGGCGCCGTACTGGCCGCCGTAGGAGGGGTTCTGCTGCGACCCCTGCTGCGGGTAGCCGTACGCACCGCCCTGCTGGGGCGCGGTGGGCGCGGCCTGGCCCTGCGGGCCGGTGAACGGCTGGCCCGGCTGGGCCTGCTGCACCGGCTCGCCGTGCTGGAACTGCGGCTGCGGCTGCTGCGCCTGGTACGGGTACTGCCCGGGCTGGACCGGCTGTCCGTACGCCGGGTAGCCGCCGGGGCCGACCGGCGCCGCGGCGGGGGCGTTCGGCAGCAGCGGCAGGGCCAGTTGCGGCACCAGCGGGGTGATCACCGCGGCGGCCGCCAGGACCAGCGCGAACAGGAAGGCGAGGTAGGCGCCGAAACCGTGTCCGGTGCCCGCTCCGCCGCCGAACAGCGACCACAGCGCGCCCCAGAACGCGGCGACGGCCAGCACCGTGCCCCAGTGGTTCAGCTGGATGCCGGCCGGCTTCGGGTCCTGCGGCAGCAGCCGGCTGACCAGGATCAGCGCCGCGGCGATGAGGCCGAGGAAGAACACCGAGGGCAGCAGCGGGAAGAAGGCGGAGTGCCAGGCGTTGGCGCTGTACGTCCGGGTTCCGAATCCGTCAGACTCACTGGTGCTGTAGAAGGGCAGGAACGAGGAGATCAACAGCAGGAGTGCGGCGCCTGCGACTGCTGCGTCCCCCCTGGTGACGGTTCGGAGGTTCACCGTGAAAGAGCCCTCTCGTGAGTGCTGGGACGTACGGGACTGTTGTACGGACGGGCCCTAGCGTACGGTGTCGGCGCCACTTCGGGCATGTCTGGATCAGTCGGACTCAATGCGGCTTCTCCACAAAGGCGGTGAGCCCGGCGGCGATGCCCTGGGCGGCGAGCTGGCGCCAGGAGGCGCTGGTCATCCTGGCCGCGTCGGTGGCGTTGCGCATGTTGCCGCACTCGATGAAGACCTTGGGGACCTTCGACATGTTCAGGCCGCCGAGGTCGCTGCGGACGTCCAGCCCGGTGCCGCCGTTGATGTAGTTGGCGAAGGGCTCGGCGGTGGCGCTGTGGAACGCCGAGCGCACGTCCAGGCCCAGGGTCCGGGACGGGCCGACGATGGCCAGGTTGTCCGCCCCGCCCTGGTCCACGCCGGCCGGGAGGATCACGTGGAAGCCGTGGTCGCTGCCGCCCGCGCCGTCCCCGTGGATCGAGATCGCGGCATCGGCGTGCGCCGCGTTGCCGATCGCCGCGCGCTGGGTGACGCAGGGGCCCCAGGCGAGGTTGCCGTCCTGGGTGAACACCACCTTGGCGCCCTCGGCCTGCAGGATCGTCCGCACCTTGCGGGCCACGTCCAGGGTGAACCGGGCCTCGGAGTAGCCGGCGTTGGTCGAGGTGCCGGTGGTGTCGCAGTTGGTGGTGCCCTTGCCGATCGCCACCAGGGCGTTGATCTTGCTGGTGTAGTTGACGTTGCCCGGGTTGTGTCCTGGGTCGATCACGATGGTCTTCCCGGCCAGCGGCTTGCCCGAGCCGGCCGGCGGGACGGTCACCGGCTTCGATTTCGGGTCCGGCGTGGGCGACGGGTTCGGGCTGGTGCCCGGACTCGGGGCCAGGGTCGACGAGGCGCCTGCGGAGGATCCGGCCGAAGCGCCGGCCGAGGCTCCGGTGGAGGAGCCGCCGCCCACGGCCGGGAGCTGGTCCGCCGCCTGGGTGTCCACGGTGGCGTGCTTGCCGCCGTCGCCGGCCACAGCCTGCCAGCCCAGCCATCCGGCGAAGCTCAGCGGCACCAGTGCGGCCAGCACCAGCGCGACGGTCGCCGTTCGACGGCCCCTCCGCGAGGGTTCCGCGGTGTCGTGCCTGTCGAGTGGATGTTCAGATGGCACCGGCTGACCTCGCGTTCAGACCATAGGTGGTCGCGATCGGGTTCCAGGCCGCGACGAACGAGTTCTTGTCATTGGTGGCGCTGTTGTTCGCCGCGGTCGTCTTGTTGTACGTCGCGGTGTGCTTGGCGTTGTCCGGGCTGCAGCCGCCGTTGCTCATCTCCTGGGCCCACTGCGCGTAGTCGTTGTCCGCCGAGGCAGACTCCGCCCACGCCCGGCTCAGCGTCTGCATCGCGTCGGCGGCACCGGGGGCCACCTGCGACACATCGAGGGTAGCCGCCTGCTGGGACAAGGCCTGCCGGGTCTGCGCCGCCTTGGTCAGCGCGGAGGCGGCGTCGGCGACGGACTGCTCGCTGCTGCAGCTCTCGACCGCGGCCACGGCATTGCCCACCTGGGCCCGCGCCTGGGCGGACTGGTCGAGCAGCTGGTCCACCGCGGCGGCCTGGGTCTGGCCGGTCCCGCTGGTGCTGGTCTCGGCCGAGGGGCTGCTGCTCGCGGAGGCGTCGTCGCTGGGGGCGGCGCTGCCGGTGGGTGCGGCGGTGGCGGAGTTCGTCGGGGAGGCGACCGGGGGGTGGGTGGTCTTCGGTTTGCCGAGGCCGATCCCGTAGACGACGCCCACGCCCAGCAGCGCGGCGACCACGACCACCAGCACGCCCAGCAGCAGCGGGTTCATCCGCCGACCGGAACCGTCGGGGCCTGAACCTGAACCTGAGCCCGATCCCGGGCCTGAGCCGTCCGGACCGCCGTATCCGCCGGGAACGGGCGCACCGGGGCCGCCGCCCTGGGGGTACTGCCGGTCGTAGGAGTACGGCGGCGGGACGGTCGGCTGGCCGCCCTGATGCTGTGCGCCCTGATGCTGTGCGCCCTGGGGATAGGAGCTCTGGGGATAGGAGCTCTGGGGATAGGCAGCCTGCGGGTAGGCGCCCGGCTGCTGCTGGGTCTGTCCCTGGTACGGCGCGGGCCCGCCGGGGGCCTGTCTGTCGTATTCCTGCGCACCGGGCGGCGGGCCGAAGCCGGCCGGCCGGTACATCGGCGCGGCCTGCTGCGTCGGCGGCTGCGGGGCCTGCGGGGCCTGCTGGGCCTGCTGGGCCTGCGCGGCTGACTGCTGGGGCTGCTGATGCTGCTGGGCCTGCGGGGGCGGCTGGGGCTGGTACGAGGGCGCGCCGTAGGCCCCGCCCGTGGCCGCGGGCGGCTGCTGGGGGCGGGTCTGCGCCTGGGGCGAGACCTGCGTGGGCGGCGGGACCACCTGCGGGAGGTCCCTGGCCGTGGGCAGGTACGGGCGGACGATCGGTGGGTCGAACTGGGTGGGCGGGGGCCCGGCCGGGGTCGGCGGCAGCACCGACGTCGGCTCGTCCCCGGAGCCTGCCGCGGGCGCGCCGGACGCCGCCGTGGGCCCCCGGCCTGGGGCCGCGGGCGGGCCCGTCCGGTCGGTGTCGCCGCCGGCCGCTCCACCGTCACGGGTGTCGTCGGCAGGGCTGTCGTCCGGGTCTCCGGCCGTCGGCGGGGCCGGGGGCTTGCCCCACATCGCGGCTGTCGCCGGGTCGCGACGGACCCACCCGCCGGCGCCGTCCCTTGCCGTGGGGTCCCATACCGCCGGTGCGCTCTCCTCCGCATCGGCCACAGCCGATACCTCCCCCACGTTCCTTCGTTCACCTGCACTGCTGCGGCCACCGTACCGAAGGCCGACCGCCTGTGAAGGCCTTGTTCCAGTTCAGTCCCTGGTTCGGCCTTTTGTTCAGCCCTTTGTTCAGCCCCGGCGCAGGACCCGCAGCGAGCCGGTCGCCGAGACCTCCTGGAAGCCCTCCGCCAGCGCCCGGAGATAGATCCGGTAGGGGGCCTGGCCGCCGTCCGCCGGGTCGGGGAAGACGTCGTGGACCACCAGCAGGCCGTCCGCCGCCAGATGCGGCACCCAGCCCTCGTAGTCGCCGGTGGCGTGCTCGTCGGTGTGCCGCCGTCCACGAACACCAGGCCGAGCGGGCGGCCCCAGACCGCCGCGACCTGCGGCGATCGTCCGACCAGGGCGATCACATGATCCTCGAGACCGGCCGCGCGCAGGGTCCGGCGGAACCGGGGGAGGGTGTCCATCAGCCCGACCTCGGGGTCGACCAGCGAGCTGTCGTGGTACTCCCAGCCCGGCTGCTGCTCCTCGGAGCCGCGGTGGTGGTCCACGGTCAGCGCGACCGTCCCGGCCCGGCGTGCGGCGTCGGCCAGCAGGATGGTGGAACGGCCGCAGTAGCTGCCGACCTCCAGCAGCGGCAGCCCGGTGCGTCCGGCCGCCTCCGCGGCCGCCGCGTACAGCGCCAGACCCTCGTCCACCGGCATGAACCCGGTCGCCGCCTCGAACGCCGCGAGCGTCCCGGCCGAGGGCGCCTGCGCCGTGGCGGTGCCTGCGGAGGGGGTGCCTGCCGACTGTGTGGTGTCCGTCATCCGCTGCGTCTCCTGTGCCGTGGCTGTGCTGTGCCGAGGGGGCCGGTCCGGCCCGTCCGGAGCCTACTGAACGGTACGCGCCCGGGTCGGCGGCTCACACCCGCCTGGTCACACCCGCCCGCTCACACCCGCCCGGTCCGCCGCAGACCACCAGCGGAGCGGAATTCTCGGCGGGCGGCCTTCCCTCGAAGTGGAACACGTTCTAATCTGACGGTGCGTCAGCCAAGGGACCGAAGGGAAACGCATGGCCATCGGGATCACGGAGGACCACCGGGAGCTGGCTGCGGCCGTCCGGAGGCAGCTGGAGCGGGAGGCCCCGGGGCCGGTCGTGCGGGCGTGGTCCGAGGGGGAGCGCGTGGGGCAGGCCCCCTGGTGGGACGCGGTCGCCGGGCAGGGGCTGCTGGGTCTGCACCTGCCCGGCGAGCACGGCGGCGGCGACGGTGGGCTGCTCGACCTCGCCGTGGTGCTGGAGGAGGCCGGGCGGGCGCTGCTGCCGGACGGCTACCTGCCCACGGTGCTGGCCTCGGCCGTGCTCGCCGCCACCGGGGAAGGACCGCTCGGCAAACGCCTGCTGCCGGCCCTGGCCGACGGCACCCGAACGGCCGCCCTGGCGCTGGAACCCGGCGGGCTGACGGCGCGGAGAGAACCCGGGGGCGGCTGGCTGCTGACCGGGCGTACCGGCCCGGTCCTCGGCGGCGACCGGGCCGAGTTGCTGCTGTTGGCTGCCGAGACTGGCGAGGGAGTCGCCTGGTTCGCGGTCGAGTCGGAGCAGGTGGTGGTTCGGCCGCTGCGGGCGTTGGATCTGACCAGGGGGCTGGCCGCGATCGAGGTGGGTGGGCCGGGTCTTGTCCTTGCAGAGGAGCGGCGGCTGGCCGTCGCCCCGGAGACGGTGCGCCGGCTCGCCGAGGTGCTGCTCGCGGCGGAGGCCTGCGGCATCGCCGGCTGGGCACTGGACACCGCCGTCGCCCACGCCAGGGTGCGCGAGCAGTTCGGACGGCCGATCGGGCAGTTCCAGGCGGTCAAGCACCTGTGCGCACAGATGCTGGTACGCGCCGAGCGGGCCCGTACCGCGGTCTGGCAGGCGGCCCGCAGCCAGGACCCTGCTGGGGGTGCTGGGGCGGAGGCTGCGATCGCCGCCGCGACCGGGGTGGAAGCCGCGTTCGAGAACGCCAAGGACTGCATCCAGATCCTCGGCGGCATCGGCTTCACCTGGGAGCATGACGCACATCTGAGGCTGCGGCGGGCGGTGACCCTGCGTCAACTGCTGGGTAGCGAACCGGTTCTGTATGGGGAGGCGGCGCGGCGGGCGGTCGGCGGCCTTGACCGTCCGGGGCTTGAACTCCCGGCCGAGGCAGAGGAGTTCCGGGCTGGACCACGGGCCGCGGCGGAGTCCGTACGCGGGTTGGAGCCGGCCGAGCAGCGGCGCGGGCTCGCCCCGGACGGCTGGGCCGCGCCGCACCTCCCGGTTCCCTACGGGCGGGGGGCGGACGCGCTGCAACAGCTGGTGGTGGACGAGGAGTTCCGCGCGGCCGGGGTTCGGTTGCCGGATCTGACCATCGGCAACTGGGTGGTCCCCTCACTGATCGCCTACGGCACGTCGCAGCAGCAGGAAAGGCTGCTGATGCCAACCCTGCGTGGGGAGTTGACCTGGTGTCAGCTGTTCTCCGAGCCGGAGGCCGGCTCGGACCTGGCCTCGCTGCGCACCCGCGCGGTCCGGCTGCCGGACGGCCGCTGGCGGGTGGACGGGCAGAAGGTGTGGACCTCCAGCGCCGGCACCGCCGACTTCGGCATCCTGCTGGCACGGACCTCGCCGGAGAAGCCCAAGCACCAGGGGTTGACCTATTTCCTTGTCGATATGCGGACGACCGCAGGAATCGACATTCGTCCGCTGCGCGAACTGACCAGCGACGCGGTGTTCAACGAGGTCTTCCTGGACGCGGTGGAACTGCCCGCCGACGCGGTGGTCGGCGAGGTCGACGGCGGCTGGCGGGTGGCCCGGCACACCCTGGGCAATGAACGGGTCCATATGTCCGACTCCAGCCCGACCGGGGACGCGGTCCGGCAGCTGCTCGCGGTCGGCGGCGGCTCGGAGGTCCATGGCGAGCGGTTGGGGCGGCTGGTCGCCGACGAGCACATCCTGGCCTGCATCGATCTGCGGACCGCGCTCAGCAGCCTGGACGGCCTGGACCCGGGCGCGGGCGCCAGCGTCCGCAAACTGGTCTCCGCCCCGCATGCGCAGCGGGTCGCCGAGCTGGCGCTGGAGCTCTGCGGTCCGGCGGGCGCGGTCTATGAGGGGCTGGGGGAGCAGGCCGCCCACGCCTTCCTGATGGCGCGCTGCCTGACCATCGCCGGCGGGACCACACAGGTGCAGTTGAACGTGGTGGCCGAGCGGATCCTCGGCCTGCCGCGCGACTAATGCGCTCGTTGTTGCTGCACCCCATCATTGACTGAGGGACTGAGGGAATCACCATGCCTGAGAAGACCTACTTGGTCGGCGTAGGAATGACCAACTTCGAGAAGCCGGAGACCCGGGACTGGCAGTACTGGGACATGGCCCGTGAGGCGGGCGAGGCTGCCCTCGCCGACGCCGGAATCGACTACGGGCTGGTCGAGCAGGCCCCTGTGGGCTTCTGCTTCCAGCAGTCGACGGCGGGTCAGCGCGCCGTCTATGAGCTGGGCCTCTCCGGGATCCCGGTCTACAACGTCAACAACAACTGCGCCACCGGCTCGTCCGCGCTGATGATGGCCCGCCAGTTCGTGGCCGGCGGGCTCAATGACTGCGTGCTGGCGCTGGGCTTCGAGAAGATGAGCCGGGGCGCGCTGGGCGGGTCCGCCGGCGCCGGGGACTTCGCGGTGAGCCCGCTGGCCCGGCACTACGGGGTGATGGCGGCCCGGCACGGCTTCGAGCGGACCCCGCCCACCGCGCAGATCTTCGGCAACGCCGCCCGCGAGCACATGGAGCGGCACGGCACCACGGCTGAGCAGTTGGCCCAGGTCGGGGTGAAGAACCACCGCCACTCCGCCGCCAACCCCCGGGCCCAGTTCCGCGACGTCCACACCCTGGAGGAGGTGCTGGCGTCCAAGTCGATCCACGCCCCGCTGACCAAGCTCCAGTGCTCGCCGACCTCGGACGGCGCGGCGGCCGCGGTGGTCGCCAGCGAGCGCTTCGTCCGGCAGCACGGGCTGGAGGAGCGGGCGGTGGAGATCCTCGGTCAGGCGATGACCACCGACAGCGAGGAGAGCTTCGCCTCCGGCTCCTGCATCGACGTGGTCGGCACGCCGATGAGTCGGGCCGCCGCCCGTGCGGTGTTCCAGCAGTCCGGGCTCGGCATCGAGGACGTGGACGTGGTGGAGCTGCACGACTGCTTCTCCATCAACGAGCTGTTGACCTACGAGGCGCTGGGGATGTGCGCGGAGGGCGAGAGCGGCAAGCTCGTCGCCGAGGGCGCGACCACCTACGGCGGGCGCTGGGTGGTGAATCCGTCCGGGGGCCTGATCTCCAAGGGGCATCCGCTGGGCGCGACCGGTCTGGCGCAGTGCGCCGAGCTGGTCTGGCAGCTGCGCGGCGAGGCGGGGGAGCGGCAGGTGCCCGGGGCGCGGGTGGGTCTTGCGCACAACATCGGGCTGGGCGGCGCGGCCGTGGTGACCATGCTGCGGCGCGAACAGCGGCGCGGATAGCCGTTCGGGGCATGGGCAAGGAAGGCTTGATGCGTTATACCTGACGCATAGTCAGATGTAACAGGTTCTACAAATAGACTCGCGGAAGCGGCCGGGCGACTGAGCCGCTGTCCGCGCAGAGCGGCCCCGGCGCGTCCGACGGTGCGGACGGTCGCGTCGGGGTCCACCAACCCGGTCCGACCAGGGAGGGAGTACACATGCCCATCGACGCTGCCACGGCCCTCGCGGCACCGCCGCGCACCAATGACATCAACTGGGACAGCAAGGACGTCCTGCTCTACCACCTCGGCGTCGGCGCGGGCGCGCACCGTCCGGCCACCGACCCGGACGAGCTGCGCTACACCTATGAGAAGGACCTCCAGGTCCTCCCCAGCTTCGTCACCGTCGCGGGCGGCGGGCTCGCCAAGGCGGGCGTGTTCACCCTGCCCGGGCTGCAGATCGACCTCGCCCAGGTACTGCACGGCGGCCAGCGGATCGAACTGCACCGCCCGGTCCCGGCGGCCGGCAGCGGGGTGCTGACCAGCAGGCTCGCCGCCGTCTACGACAAGGGCAAGGCGGCGGTGCTGGTGATGCGCAGCGAGGCCGCCGACGACCAGGGCCCGCTGTGGACCTGCGACACCGAGGTCTTCGTCCGCGGCGAGGGCGGCTTCGGCGGTGAGCGCGGCACCAGCACCCGGACGGCGCCGCCCGAGCGCGCGCCCGACTGGGAGCAGGAGGTGCCGGTCCGGCACGACCAGGCGCTGCTCTACCGGCTCTCCGGCGACTGGAACCCGCTGCACGCCGACCCCGACTTCGCCAAGCTGGCCGGCTTCGACCGCCCCATCCTGCACGGGCTCTGCTCGTACGGGACCACCCTCAAGACCGTGGTGGACACCGCCCTCGGCGGCGACGCCGGCCGGGTCCTCTCCTACAGCACCCGCTTCGCCGGGATCTTCTTCCCCGGCGAGACGCTCCGGGTGCGGATCTGGGACGAGGGCGACGGACGGCTCGCCGTGACCGCCACCGCCGTGGAGCGCGCGGACGCCCCCGTCCTCGCCGACACCGTCCTCACCCACCAGTAGTTCGCGCCACCAGCGGTACCAGCCCACGCCACCAGCCATTTTCGAACCCACCCACCAGGGGAGCAGCCATGCGCGCAGCAGTCCTGCACGAGACCGGCCAGGAGAAGCTCGAGGTCCACGAAGGGGTGACTCTCCCGGAGACCGGGCCGGGGAAGGTCAGGGTGCGGATGCGGGCCGCGAGCCTGTGCCACTCCGACCTGTCCGCGATGAGCGGCGTGCTGCCGCAGCCGGCCCCCTTCGTGCCGGGACACGAGGGCGCGGGCGAGATCACCGAGGTGGGGGCGGGGGTCGAGGGCCTGGCCGTCGGCGACCATGTCGTTGTCTGCTGGATGCCGCCCTGCGGCGTCTGTCCCAGCTGTCGGCGCGGCGAGGGCAACCTCTGCCTGGCCGGGTTCGCCAACATGGGCACCCCCAACTACCACCACGACGGCGCCGACATCTTCGGCTTCTCCGGCACCGGCACCTTCGCCGAGGAGAGCGTGGTCGCGGCGGGCTGCGCGGTGAAGCTCCCGGACGACGTCCCGTTCGAGGTCGGCGCGCTGATCGGCTGCGGCGTCACCACCGGGGTCGGCGCGGCCATCAACACCGCGAAGGTGGAGCCCGGTTCCTCGGTGGTGGTGATCGGCTGCGGCGGGGTCGGCATCGCCGCTATCCAGGGCGCGCGGGTGGCCGGGGCGGCGCAGATCGTCGCGGTCGACCCGGTGGCGGCCCGCCGCGAGTGGGCGTTGCGCTTCGGCGCGACCGAGGCGGTCGCCCCGGACGGCCTGTCCGAGGCGGTGCAGCGGCTGACCGGCGGCGAGGGCTTCGACTACGCCTTCGAGGTGGTCGGCAAGTCCGCCACCGTGCGCGCCGCGTACGACGCGGTGCGGCGCGGGGGCGCGCTGGTGGTGGTGGGCGCGGGGCGATGGACGACATGGCCCAGTTCAGCATGTTCGAACTGTTCTTCAACGAGAAGCGGATCCTGCCGTCGCTCTACGGGGGCTCGGACGTGATCCGCGGCTACCGGACGGTGATCGACCTCTGGCGGGCCGGGCGGCTGGACCTGGAGGGCATGATCACCCATCACGTCCGGCTCGAGGACATCAACGACGCCGTCCAGCAGATGCGCAGCGGCGAAGCGCTCCGCACCGTCATCGACCTCTGAAGAGGAGTCATTCAGGATGAGCACCTCCCTCGCGGGCAAGACCGCCGTCGTCACCGGCGCGGGGCGCGGCCTCGGCCGGGCCGAGGCGCTGGAGCTGGCCCGGCTCGGCGCCAGCGTCGTCGTCAACGACTTCGGTGCGCCGGGCCGCGACGGCAGCGGCGCGGCCTCGCCCGCCCCCGCGGACGAGACCGTCTCGGCGATCCTGGCCGAGGGCGGGCAGGCGGTGGCCCACTACGGCGACGTCGCCGACCTGGACGCCGCCCGGGCCCTGGTCGAGCTGGCCGTGTCGACCTATGGACAGCTCGACATCCTGGTCAACAACGCCGGCATCCTGCGCGACCGGATGGTCTTCTCGATGTCCGAGGAGGAGTGGGACTCGGTGATCCAGGTCCACCTCAAGGGCCACTTCGCCACCACCCGCTTCGCCGCCGCACACTGGCGCGACCGCGCCAAGGCGGCCGGCGCGCCGGTCTACGGACGGATCGTCAACACCTCCTCGGAGGCCTTCGTCGGCGGCTCGGCGGGCCAGCCCAACTACGCCGCGGCCAAGGGCGGCATCGTCGGCCTGACCAGCAGTTGCGCCACGGCGCTGGCCCGCTACGGAGTGACCTCCAACGCCATCTGCCCGCGCGCGCGGACCCGGATGACCGAGGACGTCTTCGTGGGTGGAATGGGCGCACCGGACCAGGGGCTCGACCCGCTCGCTCCCGAGCATGTCTCACCCCTGGTCGGCTACCTGGCCTCGCCCGCGGCGCAGCGCGTCAACGGGCAGGTCTTCGTGGTCCACGGCGGCATGGTGGCGGTCCTGGGGAAGCCCCCGGTACTGGCGAAGTTCGACACCGCCAAGGACCTCTTCACCCCGGCCGAGCTCGACGACCTGCTCACCCCGTTCTACGCCGACCGCACCCCGGGCGACGGCTACGCCAACCTCGACGTGCTCGGCCTGCGGCACAGCAGCGCGAACGGAAGCTGAGCGGAGCCGGTCGCCTGCGGCAGTTCACTTGTTCCTTCGCCCATTCATTTGTTGGTCGATTGTCGGTCGATTACTCGTTGGTGGAGAGTCGGCGGTGGCGTCCGTGCCCCGCCGGCTCGCGCCGTCCCTCCCGATCGTCCTCGGCGACCGTGCCGCGGTGCTTGCCCGCCGTGTCGTCGTCGCTGTCGTGACCCGGAGCAGCCCCCAGGCGGTTCTCAGTGATGTCGGTGAAGGCATCTGACATGAGAGTCGTCTTTATCCCGTCGGTGTCGTCTTTTGTGCTGTCCTACGAACCTGATCACCCTATGCAACCCGCCCCAGGGGTTACACCTCGGGTACGTAACAAAACGTCCACGACGCATACCCGTCAGTAGCAGGGTGTGATGCCCCGTCAGGCCGGCCGCCCGGTCCGCAGAAAGCCGGCCAGCAGCTCGTGCAGCACCGGGGCGCCGTCCTCGGCCAGCACCTCGTGGCCGGCGCCGGCCGCCTCCACATAGCGGAAGTCGGCGCCCTCGGAGCGGCCCATCCGGTGCAGTTCCTGACACAGCGTGCGGGACTGGCCGACCGGCACCACCGCGTCCTGGTCGCCGTGGACGACCAGCAGCGGAGCGGTCAGCCGGTGGCAGACCCGGAGCACGTCGCGCGCACCGGGCCCGTCCGAACCGTCCTCGGCCGTCCCGCCCGGATGGGCCCCGCCCAGACGCAGCGTCAGCGCCCGGACCGCCGGCCCGGCCTCGGCCAGCAGCCGGGGGCCGGACAGGAACGGTGCCACCACCGCGCAGCGCGCCACCTGTTCGGGCGCGGACGAGGCCGCGAGCAGCGCCAGGAACGCTCCGTAACTCACTCCGAAGAGTGAAGGCGGCTCAAGGCCCAGCGCGGTCCGCTGGCCGCTGACCGAGGCGATCAGGGTCAGCAGGTCGTCCAGGTCGGGGCCGCCCCAGGCGTCCTGCAGGGCCTGCGCGTACTCCACGCCGTAGCCGGTGCTGCCGCGCTGGTTGACCGCGACCACGGCCAGGCCCTCGGCTGCCATCCGCTGCAGCGTCGGGTCGAACTCCAGCCGCCAGGCGTCGGCCGGGCCGCCGTGCAGGGCGATCACCAGGTGCTGGGCCGTCAGCCAGGCGTCCCCGCCGTAGACCACGGCCTCCATCGGCCCGGCCGCCCCGGCCAGCTCCACCGTCCGCGCGCCGTGCCAGCGGCCCCCGTCGCTGGGCGGCGCGCTGCCGTCCAGCCGCCACCCGGACGGCGTGGTGCGCGGGCCCGGCGCGGCCGAGCCGTGCAGGCCCTGGCCGGCCGAGCCGTGCAGGCCCTGGCTGTTCCCCGCCGCCGGTGTATCCGTATCACGCTGCCCATCCCGGCCGAGCCGCCCTGCAGCGGGGCCAGCCGCAGCGGCATCGTCGGCACCGGCTCATGGCTCTCCGGCGGGCCCTCCCGGAGCCGGTCCACGTCGATGGTGGCGACCCCGGCCGGGTGGTCCGGCGCGGAGTACGGCATCCGCAGCCCGGCGGCGGACCAGTGCCCCACCCCGCCGAGCCGGCCCGGCGGCGTGGGCACCGGTTCCAGCTGCCCGGAGGACGGCTGCCACAGCGCCAGGGTGGAGCCCACGCCCCAGTCGCCCTGCAGCGCCACCCGCAGATCGGCGGCGGCGATCCCCGGCTCGCGGGCCGGCTCGATCGCCACCGGGCGCAGGAACTCCCTGGTCCGGTGCAGGCAGTCGGGGAAGCGCAGCGGCTCAGCCCCGCCCAGGACGCCCCAGCCGATCCGGTCCTCGCCCGGTGCGTCGCTGCGGACCAGGATCAGCCCGCTGCCGGGGTCGGCGGCGAGCAGCCGGTCGTTGCTGTGCGGAGCCAGTTCCAGGAACGGGCTGACCGAGCCGGTGGCCAGGTCCAGCACCACCGTCTTGACCACCGGGCCGCGGGTGCGGAAGCCCTCGCTGCTGGTGGGGAGCACATGGTCCAGGGCCAGCAGCCGCCCGCCCCGGTCCAGCCACACCCCGCCGCCGGAGATCCCGGCGAACTCGGCGACCTGCTGCGGCTGCGCCGAGCCGTCCGCGCTGACCAGCCAGACCGAGCTGACCTGCCGGGTGTCCGTCCCCAGCGCCACCGCGACCGGGCCGCCCGGCTCGGGCGAGGGCATCGCCAGCAACCGCAGGGTCGGCACGCCAGCGTCCCGACCGAGGACTCCCGCACCGAGGCGGGGGTGCGGACCACCAGCTCGAAGCGGTCGGCCGCGACCTGGCGGCAGATCAGCACCCGGCCGTCCGGCAGCGAGACCAGCTGCGACCGCAGGTTCTCCGCGGCGGCGCCGGTGGCCTGGGGGAGCGGCACGGGTAAGGCGGCGAGGTCCATGCTCGCGGCGCTGTTGCTGCCGCTGTCGTTACTGCCGCCGCTGCCGCCGTTGGTTCCGCCTCCGTCGAAGCCGCCGAGGCCGCCGACGATCAGGCCGCCGACCAGCTGCTCCTGGCCCCGGCCCGCAGTGTCGACCCCGCCCAGGCGCCAGCTCTCCGGGTACCAGCCGCCGTCCCCCGAGGTCGCCAGGCAGGCCGCGTACGCGCCGTTGGCGGAGAAGGTGAAGCCGAGCCGTCGCAGCGCGGGCGCCGCCCTGGTATGCGGAAAGGCGCCGACGAGAGTGAGAGGTGACGCAGTCATGGAGTCCACCACCGGATTCAAGGAGGTCGGACCGGACGGCAGACAGCCGCCGGTCCGCAGCCGGGGAACGCTCGGGTATCAGGAACTCGCCGACACCCCCGCCGCACCAATGACGCTACTTACGCCACCCCCGTCACCCGAACGGATCGAAGTCCCTTCACTCATAAGGGTGAGCACCCGTAACCAACCGGTCCGGGGCCGACGTACGGCTCTGCCCGGAAACTTCTGTAATCTCGACGGGTGCCGATCCTTTCCGACGTCCTCACCGTGTTCGACGAGCTCTACCCGCCCGGCCGGGCGGAGTCCTGGGACGCCGTCGGCCTGGTCTGCGGCGATCCGGAGGCCCCGGTCCGGCGGGTGATGTTCGCGGTCGACCCGGTCCGGCAGGTCGTCGACGAGGCCGTCGGCTGGGGCGCGGACCTGCTGGTCACGCACCATCCGCTCTACCTGCGCGGGTCGTCAGCGTCGCCGCGACCGGCTTCAAGGGCCGCGTGGTGCACACCCTGATCAAGCACGACATCGGCCTGCTCACCGCCCACACCAACGCCGACTCCGCCGACCCGGGGGTCTCCGACGCCCTGGCCGAGGCGGTCGGCCTGCGGGTCACCGGTCCGCTCATCCCCGACCCGACCGACCCGGCCAGCCGCCGGGGCACCGGCCGGATCGGCGAGCTGTCCGCACCCGAGCCCCTCTCCGCCTTCGCCGCCCGGGTCGCCGCCGGGCTCCCCGCCACCGCGCAGGGCGTCCGTACAGCGGGCGATCCGGAGCAGCTGATCCGCCGGGTGGCCGTCTGCGGCGGCTCCGGCGACTCCTTCTTCGACGCCGTGCGGGCGGCGGGCGTGGACGCCTATGTCACCGCCGACCTGCGCCACCACCCGGTCTCCGAGGCCCGCGAGACCAGCGGCCTGGCCCTGGTCGACGCCGCCCACTGGGCCACCGAGTGGCCCTGGCTGCGACTCGCCGAGCGCGAGCTGCTGGCCGCCGCCGAGAAGCGCGGCTGGGCCCTGGAGACCCGGGTGTCGCAGCAGGTCACCGACCCGTGGACGCTGCACACCCCGATGAGCTTCGAGCCTGCTCATGCCGACGCACCCACAGACCTTTCCTGACCGACCGACGCACCACCCGAGGAGCACCCCCTGAACGCCGCGCCCGCCGACCAGATCCGCCTGTTGGACCTCCAGGCCCTCGACTCCCGCCTGGACCTCCTCGCGCACCGCTCCAACACCCTTCCCGAGCACGACGAGATCCAGCAGCGCACCAACGACCTCACCGAGCTGCGCTCGCTGACCGTCGCCGCCGAGACCCAGCTCAGCGACACCAAGCGCGAGCTGGTCAAGGCCGAGCAGGACGTCGACCAGGTCACCACCCGGGCCGCCCGCAACCAGCAGCGGATGGACTCGGGCTCGGTCGGCGCCAAGGACCTCGCCAACCTCCAGCACGAGGTCGGCGCGCTCGCCAAGCGGCAGAGCGACCTCGAGGACGTCGTCCTGGAGATCATGGAGCGGCTGGAGACCTCGCAGACCCGGGTCAGTGAGATGACCGCCCGCCGCGACGACGCCCAGCACAGCCTCGCCGAGGGCGAGGTCCGCAGGGACGCCGCCCAGGCCGAGATCGACGTCGAGGTCGAGAAGATCACCCGCGAGCGGGCGACCATCGCCGCCGTCATCCCGGACGACCTGATGAAGCTCTACACCCGGCTGCGGCAGACCCAGGGCGGCACCGGGGCGGCCCGGCTGTTCCAGCGCCGCTGCGAGGGCTGCCGGGTCGAGTTCGCCACCGCCGACCTCCGCACCATCCGCGCCGCGGCTCCGGACGAGGTCGTCCGCTGCGAGAACTGCAGCCGCATCCTGGTCCGCACCGCCGACTCGGGCATCTGACGGCCGACTCCGGCAGCCAGCAGCCCAGGAACCAGCAGGCCAGGAACCACAGAGGAGTCAGGAACAGCGCGATGGCGTCCACCCGACGATTCATCATCGAGGCCGACGGCGGCTCCCGGGGCAACCCGGGGCCGGCCGGCTACGGCGCGACCGTGCGCGACGGCGACACCGGCGAGCTGCTGGTGGAGGCAGCCGAGTACATCGGGATCGCCAGCAACAACGTCGCCGAGTACCGGGGTCTGATCGCGGGGCTGCGGGCGGCCCACGCGATCGACCCGGAGGCCAGGGTCGACGTCCGGATGGACTCCAAGCTGGTCGTCGAACAGATGTCGGGGCGCTGGAAGATCAAGCACCCGGACATGCAGCCGCTGGCAGCCGAGGCCACGGCGGTCTTCCCGCGCGGCCAGGTGACGTACCAGTGGATGCCGCGCGCCGAGAAACAAGCACGCGGACCGGCTCGCCAACGAGGCCATGGACGCCGGCCAGGCCGGCCGCCAGTGGGCCGCCAAGCCGCTGCCCGGCGCTGCTTCCCCCTCGGGCACTGCTGCGGTCACGGCTTCCGCTGCGGCCACCGCCTCCGCCGCAGCCACCCTGCCCGGGGACGAGCCGCTTTCCGACCCGCCGGCCAACCCCGTCGGCTGGGGTGCCGCCGCGGACCTCGGCACGCCCACCACGCTGGTGCTGCTGCGCCACGGCGAGACCGCCCTCACCCCGGAGAAGCGCTTCTCCGGCAGTGGCGGCGGCGACCCCGAGCTGTCCGCCGCGGCCGCGGCCAGGCCGACCGTGCGGCCGCCGCCCTCGCCGCCCGCGGCAGCGTGCAGGTGATCGTCAGCTCCCCGCTGCTGCGATGCCGGCAGACCGCCGAGGCCGTCGCCACCCGGCTCGGCCTGGAGGTACGGATCGAGGAGGGCCTGCGGGAGACCGACTTCGGCGCGTTCGAGGGGTTGACCTTCGCCGAGGTCAAGGAGCGTCGCCCGGCCGAGCTGGACGCCTGGCTGGCCTCGGCCGAGACGGCACCCCCGGACGGCGAGAGCTTCGCCGCCGTCTCCGACCGGGTCGCGGTCGCCCGGGACAAGCTGCTGGCCCGGTACGCGGGCCGGACGGTCCTAGTGGTCTCCCATGTGACGCCGGTGAAGACCCTGGTCAGGCTGGCCCTGGGCGCGCCGCAGGAGTCGCTGTTCCGGATGGAGCTGTCGCCCGCCTCGTTCTCCGCGATCCAGTACTACGCGGACGGCAACGCCTCGCTCCGGCTCCTCAACGACACCTCCCACCTGCGCTGACGCCTGGCTGACAGCGGATCAGGCAGGGCTCACAGCTCGCTGACGACCACATCCAGCGCCCACGGCTTCCCCGCCGTGGGCGCCGTCGCCTCCACCGTGTGCTTCAGATCCCGCAGCGCCACCACCAGCTCCGCCGGGGACTCCGGCTCGACCCCGGCCTCCAGCAGGCTCCGGACGATCCGCCCCTTGGTCGCCTTGTTGAAGTGGCTCACCACCGTGCGCTTGACGACGCCTCCCACCTCGCGCTCATGCAGCACCCGCACCGTCGCCGTTCGTCCGGCCACCTCCCCGGTCGGGCGCCACAGCGCCGCGTACGCCGTCGAGCGCAGGTCCAGCACCAGGCCCTGGCCGGCGAGGCCCGGCAGCACCGCCGCCGTCTCCGCGCGCCAGTACGTCCCCAGCGGGCCCAGCGGCGGCAGCTTCACCCCGCCCGAGCAGCGGTACGGGGGGATCCGGTCGCTGATCCGGACCGCTCCCCAGAGCCCGGAGAACACCAGCAGCGAGCGCTCGGCCCGCGCGGAGGCGTCCGGGGTCAGCGTCGACAGCTCCAGCGCGTCGTAGAGGACGCCGGTGTACAGCTCGCCGGCCGGCAGCGCACCGGCCGTCCGCAGCGCGGTGTTCCTGGCCAGCTCACCGCGCAGGCCCGGGCTCAGCCCCAGCACCTCGCTGGCCCGGTCCTGGTCGCCGCCGCTCAGCGCCACCAGCGCGTCCAGCGCCCGTGCCCGGGCCGGGTTCAGCTCCGGCAGCGACAGGGCGTCCAGCTCCAGCGGAGCGCCCGTCCCCGCGGCGGCCTTCCCCTCGGACGGCGGCAACAGCACCAGCACAGCAGGACTCCTCGCAGTGGACTCGCTTGGGACGACACACCCAAGCCTATTGACTCGACCGACGCCCACCGACCACCCCACCTGCCTACGCTTCGACCATGCCTCGTCGCCTCCTCAGCGTCCGAACCGCCGGGACCGCCCGGATCGACAGCGAACTGGCCGGGCTGCGGGCCCGGCTCGAGCTTCCGGAGAGCTGGTCGCCGGAGGTCCTCGCCGAGGTCGGGGAGGCGACCCGCGCGGTCCGGCTCCCGGCCTACGACGCCACCGAGCTGCCGCTGTTCACCATCGACCCGCCCGACTCGCTCGACCTGGACCAGGCCATGCACCTGGAACGGCGCGGCAGCGGCTACCGGGTGTACTACGCCATCGCCGACGTCGGCGCGTTCGTCCGTCCCGGTGGGGCGATCGACACCGAGGCCAGACGGCGGGTGGAGACGCTCTACTTCCCCGACCTGCGGGTCCCGCTGCACCCGCCGCAGTTCTCCGAGGGCGCGGCCAGCCTGCTGCCAGGCCAGGACGTGCCGGCCCTGCTCTGGCAGCTGGACCTGGACGTCGACGGGGCGCTGATCTGCACCGACCTGCGCCGGGCCCTGGTCCGCAGCCGCCGCAAGCTCGAGTACGCGGGCGTGCAGCGGGCCATCGACGAGGGCACCGCCGACGAGGCCCTGGCCCTGCTCGGCACCATCGGGCCGCTGCGGGAGGAGCGCGAGGCCGACCGGGGCGGCGTCAGCCTGCCGATCCCCGAACAGGAGATCGAGCTGGAGGGCGGCGGCTACACCCTCAGCTACCGTGCGCCGCGTCCCGCCGACAGCTGGAACGCGCAGATCTCGCTGCTCACCGGCATGGCCGCGGCCGAGATGATGCTCGATGCCGGCATCGGCCTGCTGCGCACCCTCCCGGCCGCGCCCGACAGCGCGTACGCCCGGCTGCGGCGCACCGCCACCGCGCTCGGCGTCGACTGGCCGGACGCGCTGCCGTACCCGCAGCTCATCCGCTCGCTGAACCCCGGGCGGCCGGCCCACGCCGCCTTCCTCAACGAGTGCACCGGGCTGCTCCGCGGCGCCGCCTACACCGCCTTCGACGGCGAGGTGCCCAGCGATCCGCGGCACGCCGCGGTGGCGTCCCTGTACGCGCACTGCACCGCGCCGCTGCGCCGCCTCGCGGACCGCTTCGCGGGCGAGGTCTGCGCGGCGGTCGCCTCCGGCGACCCGGTCCCGGAGTGGGTGCGCGAGGCGCTGCCGGAGATCCCCAAGCTGATGGAGACCGGCGACCGCCGCGCCCACGAGGTCGAACGCGCCTGTGTGGACCTGGTCGAGGCAGAACTGCTGCGCGGCCGCGAGGGCGAGGTCTTCGACGGCGTGGTGGTGGACGTGGACGAGCGCAAGCCCCAGTCCGGCACGGTCCAGCTGCACGCCCCCGCCGTCCGCGCCCGCCTCACCGACGACCGCCCCGACGCCGTCCCGCTGCCGCTGGGCACCCGGCTGCGGGTGCGACTGACCATCGCGGACCCGACCAAGCCCATCATCCGTTTCGCCCCGGCCTGAGCCGCTGCGCCTGCCCCTGCCCCTGCCCTTGTTCGACCGCGGCCGGACCGCCCCGCCGCACCGGCTACCATGGTCCACACGGCGGACGAGTCGGCCGGGCGGTCGCGTTGCACCCTTCACCGGGTGTGCCGAGGAACGTCCGGGCTCCACAAGGCAGGGTGGTGGGTAACGCCCACCCGGGGTGACCCGCGGGACAGTGCCACAGAAAACAGACCGCCGGCCGCTTCGGCAGCCGGTAAGGGTGAAACGGTGGTGTAAGAGACCACCAGCGTCCAGGGTGACCTGGACGGCTAGGTAAACCCCACCTGGAGCAAGGTCAAGGAGGGGCATCGCAAGATGCCCCGCGCAGGCGTTCGAGGGCTGCCCGCCCGAGCCTGCGGGTAGACCGCTAGAGGCTGTCGGCAACGGCAGCCGTAGATGGATGACCGCCTCCGCGCGAGCCGCAAGGCTCCCGCGAGACAAAACCCGGCGTACAGGCCCGCTCGTCCGCCGTCTGGCCGCTGGCCTGGGTGAAGTCCCAGGTCAGCGGCCAGTCTCTTCGCGTTGCGTCCGCTGCCGACCTGCGGTTTCCCCTGCCTGCCAAGTTGTTTTGGCAGAAGTCGACTTTCCTGCAACGTTCGGCGCGTCGCGTCGAGGGTGCTGGGACCCCATCGCTCCTCGCTCCGCAGGCTGGCTCCGAGCTGCCTGAGAGGCAGAGGCGGCTCACCCTTTGATCGTATCGGGCTTGCTCGGTGCGGCAATGCCGTTGCCCGGGTGGGGTGGTGGGTGGTGACTGCGCGGCCTGCCGTTGTGTTAGTTCAGGTGGATGTAGGTGCCGGTGGTGGTGGCGTCGAGGTGTTTTTGGTCGGGGGTTTGGTAGTAGAGGTACCAGGTGCCGCCGCCGGTGATTTTGGCGGTGGTGGTGAAGTGGCCCTGGCTGTTGGTGTGGGCGGTGGCCATCGTGTAGTAGTGGTTGGTGCCGTGGGGGCGGAAGACGATCTGGACGGTTGCGCCGGTGGTGTTGGTCCAGGGGCCGTAGCCCTGTTGTTGCAGGTGGCCGCTGAAGGTGACGTGCTGGTCGATGTGGGCGTGGGTGGTGGTGGGGCCGCCGGTGAGCTTGGTCTGGTAGCGGAAGGTGTGGATGGTGTTGCTGGTGGCGGCGGCGTAGCCGGTGGTGGCGGGGGAGGTCAGGCGCCAGTAGCCGTGGGGGTTGTTCACGCGCAGGGTGTGGCGGGTGGGGGTGGTGGTGCTGGCGGGGAGGGTGGCGATGGTGGTCCAGCCGGTGTGTCCGTCGGGGGACTGCTGCAGGTAGGTGTGTCCGGTGGGCAGGACGTTGTTCGTGCTGTGCGCGGCCGGGGTGAAGGTCAGGCTGCTGTGGGCGTCCAGGCTCACGCCGGCGAGGGTGAGGGTGGGCTGCTGGTTGACGGAGGTGATGGCGTAGCTGGCCTGGGCGGAGGTCAGGTACTTGCTCGTGCTGCCGTTGTTGACGACGTAGACCGGCCAGCTGGTGGGGGTGGTGGGGATGGTTAGGGGGATGGTGAAGCGGCCGTCGGCGTCGGTCAGGGTCTGGGTGGCGGACCAGGTGCCGTCGCCGCCGAGGAAGACCCAGGCCTGGGGGACGGGGTGCCAGCCGGTGCTGTCCTGGTACTGCACGGTGCCGGTGACGGTGGTGCGGGTGCCGGCGGTCAGGCCGGTGTTGGTGGGGTGGTCCAGGAGCAGGCGGGTGGGTTGGTTGCGTTGGATGGGGACGGTGGTGGTGGGGCCGGTGACGGCATCGGGGACGCAGCCGGGGCAGGGGATGCCCGGCAGGATGGCTTGCACGCTGACCGGTTCGTCGCCGCTGGTGTTGGGCTGGGGCTGGAAGTCGATGCGGTAGCTGCCGTTTGCGGCGATGGCCTGGGTGCCCGCGACGTTGCCGCCGTCCTGGGGGTTGCCGGCGGTGGCCTGGACTGTGATAGGGCCGGTCCAGGGTGTGCCGGTGTCGCCGGATTCGGGGTCGTAGGTGGTCAGGGTGCCGGTGACGGTCTCGGTGGGGGACATGTAGGTCAGCGGGCCGGGGCTGAAGACGGTGTCGTGGAAGACGGGCTGGGGCTTGAATGCCATGGGGAGGCCGCCGATGGAGCCGACGAGCCCGGGGTTGCCGTCCTTGTCGAAGGCCTGTGAGGACAGCCAGTAGTCGCCGTCGGGCAGGTTGAGGGGGGTGGTGGTCTGCCAGCTGCCGTCGGCGGCGGTCTGGGTGATGGTGAAGGTGACAGCTGGCGCTACTCCGCCGGTGGGGTAGGCGCGTTCGACGATCAGGTTCATTTTGGCGGCCGTGCTGGCTGCGGTGCCGCGCAGCACGATGCCGTGATCGGTCTTCAGGTAGCCGAGCTCTTCGACTGAGGGGCCGTCAGCGGTTGGGGTGTCGGTGGCGTGGGCTGCTACGGGCAGGAGCAGGGTGAGGGCGACCAGTGTGCTGGTGGTTCCGGTCGCGGCGGCGAGCAGGGCGGAACGGCGTTTCATCCTCGGGACTCCTGGTGGTCGGGCGGGCATCTCAGTGGTCGTTTGCCTGGTGGTGCTGTGCTGGTTCGGGACCGCGGTCGCGCGGGGGTGCCGTGTCGCCTCCCCTCGTTCTCGGGAGGCGACACGGCACCGGAATGTGTGCAAGGTCCGCGGTGTGTGGGTGGGTCTTTCGTGCTGGTTACTGGCCGTTCCAGTCGCCGGTGATGGGGGTGTCGGTGCTGATGCCCATCGAGGTGGTCTGGACTGTGGTCGACGAGGTGAGCGAGTTGTCCAGGGAGAAGGCGCTGGGTCGCCAGATGCCGATGGTGGTGGTGCCGTCGCCGTTCCAGTCGCCGGTCAGCGGGGTGTCGCCGGAGTCGCCGTAGGCGATGGTGGCGTCGACGGTTGGGTTGCTGAGGGAGTTGGCCGCGACGAATTGTTTGGTGCTGGGGCGGTAGATGCCGACGGTGGTGGTGCCGTCGCCGTTCCAGTCCCCGATGATGGGCTGGTCGCCGGTGGTGCCGAACCAGACGGCGTGGTCGACGGCGGGGCTGGTGTTGGAATCGGAGAGGTAGAAGTGGCGGGTGCTGGGCCGGAATACGCCGATGGTGTCGATGCCATCGCCGTTCCAGTCCCCGACGATCGGGATGTCACCGGAGTTGCCGAAGGCGACGGTGATGTCCTGGGCGGGGTTGGTGCTGGAGTTGGACAGGATGAACTGGCGGGTGCTGGGGCGGTAGATCCCGATGGTGTCGATGCCGTCGCCGTTCCAGTCCCCGGTCAGGGGGATGTCACCGGACTGGCCGAACACCGCGGTGTGGTCGACGGTGGCGTTGTTGTTGGCGGTGGCGAAGACGAACTGCTCGCTGCTGGCCCGGAAGACGCCGATGCTGGTGGTCGGGTGCAGGGGCCGCACTCCGTCCAGGGTCTGGTTGTTGGCGGCCCAGCCGGCGGCGCCGACGGTGATCGGGGTGCCGGTGGTGGTGTTGCCGCTGGTGTCGACGGTGGTGGGGATGTCGATGAGCTGGCCCGTGCGGTTGGTGGCCCACAGGGTGGGGCCGGTGTTGTCGGCGGGGCCGTCGGTGGTGATGGCGGGGTACTGGCTGATGCGGTAGCCGCTGGCGGCGATGGTGGCGCCGCCGGTGGGGGCGGTGGTGTTGCCCTGCCAGGTCTCGATGTTGGGGTACTGGAGCAGGGCGCCGGTGCTGGTGTCTCGTACCCACAGGGCGGGGCTGCCGTTGATCAGGCCTGGCGAGAGGAGTGTGACGTGGGACCAGTAGCTGCCGGTGGCGAGCAGGGTGGCGGTGCGGAAGGTTGAGCCGGTGGCCGTGTACATCCACACGGTCGGCACGCCGTTGTCGTTCTCCAGGGTGACCAGGGCGGGCTTGTTGTTGGTGGCTGCCGTGGCGGGCAGCATGACGGCCTGCTGAACGGAGGACCAGTCGGTGGTGTTGTAGTTGGTGGTGTCACCCGTGGTGCTGGTGGGTCGGGCCTGGGGTAGGCCGAGGGTCCATCCGGTGCCAGGGCTGCAGTTGTTGTTGTCGGTGGCGACCTGGAGGCTGCCGGATTGGATGATCACGAGGTCGTCGCAGGTCTGGCCGGTGAGCGAGCCGCGGTGGGTGATCAGTGCCCCGGCGAAGCTGGTGCTGTTGGGGGCGTGGGATGCGGGGATGAGGGGGCCGCCGGTGGTGGGGCTGTTGGCGAAGGGGTTGCTGTAGTAGTGCAGGTCTCCGTTGGTGGCGACGGTGGTCAGGTCGGGCTTTCCGTCGCCGTCCAGATCGCCGGCGGTGCCGGGGGTGAAGGCGCCCTCGGGGACGTAGTAGTCGAAGTGGGCCGGGGCGGACTGGTTGCCGGCGTTGTCGACGGTGTCGTACCAGATGGTGTGGGTGCCCCAGGAGGTGGCGGGTAGCGTGATGGCGGCGGTGCTGCCGGTGGCGGCCGTCTCGCCGGCGCCGCCGCTGTTGAGCGAGGTGCCGTCGATGTTGTAGTCGATCTCCTTGACCCCGGACGGGTTGGTCCCGGCGTCGGAGGCGGCCAGGGCGAGGGTGCCGGTGGTGCCCGTGCTGGTGGGCGGCGCGGGACTGGTCACGGTGACGGTGGGGGCGGTGAAGTCGGTGCGGAACCAGCAGGAGATGTTGGTGGCGGGGGCGGCGGTGCTGGAGTAGGCGTCGTTGTCGACCTTGGCGTAGACGGACCACTCGTACTGGCTGCCGTCGGGGATGGCGGGCAGGGTGACCTGGGTGGGCTGGGCGGTGGTCTGCGCGGTGACGGTCTGCTGCGGTGCCTCGGTCCACGATGGGTCGGTGGTGGGGGCGAACTGCCGGTACCAGTAGTCGGCGTTCTCGGGGTAGCCGGTGTCGGGGCCGGTCAGGCTGGCGTGCAGGGTGACCGAGTTGCTGTCGTTCTTGTTGATCCACATGCCCGGCGCGGTGGTGTCGCAGGCTTTGGACGCCCCGCTGGCGGCGGCCGAGGTGGACAGGTTGGTGGGCACGTTGGGGACGGACCAGTAGGTCACGGCCAACGCCACGGTCCCGTGCAGGTAGCGGTAGGCAGTGTCGTCGCTCTCGTCGCTCGCCTCCAGGGCCATGGTCTGGGTATGGGAGCCGGCGGAGACGGCGTTCTGGACCAGGGTGGTGACGGTGAAGTTGGCGTTGCCGGTGGTGTTCGTGGTGACGCTGGCGAAGTTGGCGCTGGCGGCCACCGAGGACGAGATGCTCGCGTTGTTCCAGGTGGTGCTGCTGTTGAAGGCGCCGCCGCCGTGCAGGTCGATCTGCCTGGTGCCGGAGTGGGAGGAGGTGGGGCCCTGCTCGGTCACTGAGAGGGTGGCGGCGGTGACGTGCTTGGTGAGCAGGCCGGTCATGTCCAGGGAGAACAGTGAGCGGGTCTTCTGGAAGCCGGTGCAGCCGCTGCTGCCGTCCGAGCACCAGTCGTCGTAGCCGACGTGGCCGTAGGTGTCGTGGGTGTTGTTGGTGCCCTGCCAGTAGCTGGTGTTGGGGGTCTGGGAGGAGATCCAGGCCCAGCCGGGCTCGCCTGGGCTGAGGGGGGGTCGATGACCAGCGGGTAGGTGTTGGTGCTGGCGGTCAGCGCCCCGCTCGGCGGGATCAGGTCCACGCCGGAGGAGCTGACGTTGACGGTCAGGGCGGTGACCGGGTTGCCCGCGTCCTGGGGGGTGGTGTCCTGGGTGGTGTCCGAGGCGCGCTGTGTGCTGAGCGACTTGGCGCCGGTCTTCTGGGCGGAACTGGGGGTTCCGGTGGACCACATGGTGGCGGTGGGGGAGCTGAACGCGACCGCCCCGGTGGCGTCGGTGGCCTGCAGTCCGCCGGCCGCGTTGCGGCTGAGTGTGAGTCCGGTGCTGGTGGCGGTGTTGAGGTGGATGTCCGCCAGGGCCGGGTTCGCCGCCGCAGCAGCGGTTTTGACGATCAACTGCTCGGTGTAGCCGCCGTCCGTGGTGGCGGTCATCTGCAGGTCCACCCCGGGGTAGACCGAGGGGTAGGTGGCGGTGGCCCCCGAGACGGTGGGGGTGGGCAGGGCGGTGGGCCAGGACACCGAGATCTGCTGGTTCTGGCTGTTGGTGAGGGTGGCCAGTGCGGGGCTGCCGCCGGCGCCGAAGGCCACCGCGGACTCGGCGGCCTTCGGCGACCATGTGCCGTCCTTGGCCTGGGCCAAGGTCGCGTCGACCGGCACCCAGCCGTCGCCCCGCTTGACCCGGACGGGGAGCACGCCGGCGGTGTAGGTGAAGGTGCCGTCGGCGTTGGCCACCGTGGTCGAGGTGGTGGTGGTGTCGGCGTCCACCGGCACCGGATTCCCGGTGGCCTGGGCCTGGGCGGAGGCGATCGCCTCCGGGTCGGTGACCACGGGAGGGTTACCGGTGTCCGCGTGCGCGGTGCCGACCGTGAGCGACACGGCCGAGCCGGCAAGGAGTGCCACGGCAACAGCGGCCCCCAGTCCGCCGCGTATACGTCGGCGCATTGTTGGCGGATGGTTGGATCTGATGCCCATGGGGGCCTCCCGTGAAAGCAGTGCCGCGCGGTCCGGCGGGACCGCGCGGCACACCGTAACCTGCGAAAACCTCCAAATAGCAGCTGTGACTTACATCATAAGGTTGACGAAGTGTTCAATTGCCTGGATTTGGACGGCATTGCAATGTTCTGTATGTGACCTGATCGTGGGTCAGGTGATTAGTGCGGGTTCCGCCGCATGCCGCCAGGGCCTAGATTGCGTGATCGCTCACTAGCTCGATCGCACCATCGACCCCGGGGGTCCTGTTGACTGCCATGCGCCGCCGCCGTTCGACATCTCGAACGCGCGCCAGACTCGCACGCCTGTCGGCGCTCACCTCGCTGCTAGCTGTCCTCGCGGTGCTGCTTCCGAACACGGCGGTCGCGGCGCAGTACGCCAAGGGCCAGGTCTGGTCCCCTCCGCAGACGCCGTTGGCGCAGGCCAAGTCCGTCCCGGGCAGCTACGTGTCCAAGGTACGGCCGGCCGCCAAGGCTCCCGCCCAGTCGGCATACAGCACCCCCGCGGTCGACCTTCCCCGAGCTGGACAGAGCGCCACGAGCCTTGCCAGTCCCGGCAAGCAGGCCATGCAGGCCCTCCCTGACGGCAAGGTCGTCTCCGGTGCCGCCGTGCGGGTGGGGACCTCCCCGCTGTGGGTGGCGCCGGCCGCGACCGGGGCAGCCGCACCCAGTGGCGTGCAGGTCCGCTTCGCCGCCCCGGCCACCGCGCGCAAGGGCGGCATCACCAGCGGTGTCCTGTTCGGCCTCGAGCGCGCAGACCACTCCACCGCCGGGGCCGGGTCGCCGTGCAACTGGACCCGAGCCTGCTGACCGGCGAGGGCGGCGGCGACCTCGGCTCGCGCCTTGGCCTGGTTCAGCTCCCGGCCTGTGCGCTGACGACCCCCCAGTTGGCCGCCTGCCAGAAGCAGACCCCCGTCACCGCGGTCCGCGATCCGAAGACCGGCCGCATCGTGGCGGACCTCACCATCCCGGCGACCGGCACAACCCCGGCAACCAGCGCGGGCACTGCGGCAACGACCCCACCTGCGTCCGCTCCCACGACAACGCAGCAGCCGCAGCACCAAAGCGCCGAGGTCACCGCGCCCGCCCCGCAGGTCTCCGCCGACACGATGACGGTCCTGGCGGCGGTCGCAGGTCAGTCTGGTCCCACGGGCACCTTTGCCGCGACCTCGCTCAAGCCCTCCGACCAGTGGTCCGCCGGCGGCTCCACCGGCGACTACAACTACAGCTACCCGATCACCGTTCCGGCCAGCATCGCCGGCGACGCCCCCTCGGTCAGCCTGGACTACTCCTCCTCCAGCGTGGACGGGGAGAACGCCTCCACCAACTCCCAGACCTCCTGGACCGGCGACGGGTGGGCGGGGGTCTCCAACTACATCGAGCGCTCCTACCAGCCCTGCTCCCAGGACGGACTAGCGACCTCCGGCGACACGTGCTGGGCCTACGGCGGCCACGAAGTCGGCGCATCGGGCAGCAACAGCGGCCAGATCGTCTACGACGACACCACCGGACACTGGCACCTGTCCTCCGACTCCGGCGCCACTGTCACCTACCTCACCGGCCTGAACAACGGGTCCTACAACGGCGAGGGCTGGCTGGTCACGCTGCAGAACGGCACCCGCATGTACTACGGCGCGGGCAAGCTGCCCACCGCCGAAGGCGGCACCGGCTCGGACACGGCCACCAACTCGGTGTCCACCGAACCGGTCTACTGCCCCAACAAGCTCGACCCCTGCTACTCCGCCACCACCGGCACCAGCTCCTTCAACGCCACCATGGGCTACCGCTGGAACCTCGACTTCGTCATCGACGCCCACGGCAACACCACGCAGTACACCTACGCGCAGGAGACCAACTACTACGGCCGCTCCAGCGCCCACACCCGCACCGCCTACGACCGCGGCTCCTACCCCACCAGCATCAAGTACGGCTGGCGCGCCGCCGACATCGCCAACCAGGGCGCCAACCCCGCCCCCGCCGCCAAGGTCCTGTTCACCACGGCCACCCGCTGCATGGTCGGCAGTGTCATCAACAAACACACCGTCACCACCGCCGACTGCGCCTCGCTGACCTCCGCCACCGCCCCGTACTGGCCCGACGTCCCCCAGGACCAGGTCTGCGCCTCCACCGGCACCTGCACCAACTACACGATGTCGTACTTCACCGAAGTCCGGCTCACCCAGATCCAGACCCAAGTCAACACCGGCACCACCACCACGACCGCCTACAAGAACGTCGACACCTACGCCCTGGCCCAGTCCCTGCCCGACCCTGAGGACGGCACCTCACCGGCGCTGCGCCTGGACTCGGTCACCCGCACCGGCAACGACGGCACAGCGATCCCTCTGCCGGCGGTCGGGTTCGTGTACGCGTCGATGCCCAACCGGGTGCCCGGCGCCGCGTCGTGGCCCGTGTTCAACCGCTTCCGCATCACCGCGATCAACACCGAGACCGGCGAGTCCCTCAACATCGCCTACTCGGACCCGGACTGCAACCAGTCCGCCGCCAGCCCGGACCTGCCGACCCCCTCGACGGACACCCGGCGCTGCTACCAGGAGTACTGGACCCCGCCGCAATCCACGCAGATCACCGACTGGTTTGAGAAGTACGTGGTCACCGAGGTCCGGCAGATCGACAAGGTCGGCGGCGCCCCGACCAGGTACACCGACTACACCTACAACGGCGGTGCGGCCTGGCACCGCAACGACTCCCCGGCGGTCGCGAACTCCCAGCGCACCTGGGATCAGTTCCGCGGCTACGGCGACGTGCTGACCGAGACCGGACAGGCCCCGGACCCGATCACCGAGACGCAGACCCTGTACCTGCGCGGCATGGACGGCGACTCCACCTCCGCCACCAGCATGACCCCGCGCACGTGGCCGCAGGTCACCAACAGCCTCGGTGACAAGATCACCGACTCCGGCCAGTACACCGGCTTCGTCTACGAGACCAAGACCTACACGAAGAACGCCGGCACCGTTGTCCGTGACACCGTCAACCTGCCCTGGTCGCAGCTGACCGCAACCCACGCCGAGGGCACGCCCGTCGGCACTCCGGCGGAGACCGCGTACTTCGTCGACACCGCCTCCAGCGTCGCCCGCGGCCTGATGTCGGACGGCACCTGGCGCACCGCCAAGACCGTCAGCGTCCACTCACCCACCAGCGGCCTGCTCACCCAGACCGATACCCAGGGCGACACCTCCCTCCTCGGCACGGCCCACTCGCAGGAGACCTGCACCACCTACACCTACGCCGCCCCGCCCACCAGCGGCCAGAACACCGGCCTGGTCAATGTGCCGGCCGAGACCGCCACCGTCGCCGTCACCACCGGCACCGGTGTTGGTACCGGCAGCTGCCCGGCCAAGACCGCGGCGAACACCACCGAGGACACCCGGACCTTCTTCGACGGCAACACGACCTTCGGGGTCATCCCCGCCGCCGGTGTCGGCAACCCGACCGAGGTCGACACCATGGGCGCCTGGTCCGGGACCACGGAGAACTTCACCAAGAAGATGACCGCCCCCGCCGGTAGCAGCGGCTACGACGCCTACGGGCGCCAGCTCTCCAGCACCGACGTACGCGGCATCGTCACCACCACCGCCTATACCCCCACCACCGGGACCCTGCCCACCACGGTGGTGGCCACAGACGTCACCGCCGGGAACTGGGTGACCACCACCACGATGGACCAGCTGCGGCAGCTGCCCACCACGGTCACCGATTTCAACACCAACTCCACCACCACTGCCTACGACGCACTGGGACGCATAACCTCCGTGTGGGCACCGGGCCAGCCCACCACCGCCAACGCCTCCACCGTCTTCGTCTACAGCATCGGCGGACAGAGCGCCCCCTCGTGGACCGAGACCAAGACCCTGCGCGAAGGCAAGACCTACCACACCGACTTTCAGATCCTCAACGGATTCGGCGAGGTACGCCAGGACCAGAGCATGGCTCTGGACAGCGCCAACTCCAACGGAAGCCTGGTTTCGGACCACTTCTACGACTCCCACGGCTGGCAGGTGAAGGCGACCAGCACGCCGTACTACATCACCAACACCCCCTCGCCGACCGTCTACCAGGCCGCTGACGCGAACGTTCCCTCGCAGACCGTCACCGCCTTCGACGGCATGGACCGCCCGACCACCACGTCGTTCTACTCCTACGCCCAACTGCAGTGGTCCGGCAGCACCGCCTATCCAGGGGTGGACCGCTCCGACGTCTCGGTGCCCAGCGGCGGCACCGCCACCTCCACCGTCGTCGACGCCCTCGGCCACACCACCGCCCTGTGGACCTACCACTCCAACACCGCCACCGGGAACCCCGCCGACGCCACCGTCACCTCCTACGGCTACGCCCAGTCCACGACCAGCAGCGGCGGCGAGGCCCAGGTGACCTCGATCACCGACGCCAGCGGGCACGTCCGCACCCAGACCAGCGACGCCCAGGGCCACCAGGTCGCCTCCACCGACCCGGACACCGGCGCCTCCAGCGCCACCTTCGACGCCGCGGGCTCCATGGTGACGTCCACGGACAGCAACAACACCACCCTGACCTACAGCTACGACAACCTCGGCCGGAAGAAGACCCTCTACCAGGGCAGCACGGAACTCGACGCCTGGAGCTACGACACCGCCACCGGAGGCAAGAGCCAGCTCGCCAGCCAGACCTCCTACAGCGGCACCAACGCCTTCACCCAGACCGTCGCCGGATACACCGCCTTCGGCGCCCCGACCGGCCTCAGCACCACGATCCCGGCCAGTGAGGGCACCCTCGCCGCGACCTACACGCAGTCCTACGGCTACACCCCGGTCACCTGGCGCCTGGACCACACCACCTACGGCGCCGACGGCGGCCTACCCGCCGAGACCGTCTACAACAGCTACACCGAGACCGGGCAGCTCACCAACGTCGCCGGCAACGCCGACTACCTCACCCAGATCGTCTCCAACCCGCTGGGCCAGATCACCCGCTACACCCTGGTCGGCATGCCCGACCAGGTCGTCCAGAGCAACTACTACGACACCGCCACCGCCCGCACCACCGAGTCCGTCCTGGACAAGGAGAACGCCGCCGGCCACGTCGACGACACCACCACCCTGTGGAACCCCGCAGGCAAGATCACTGCCCAGCAGGACATCCAGGACAACAGCACCGCCACCGACCTGCAGTGCTATACCTACAACGGTCAGGACCAGCTCGCCACCGCCTGGACCGACAAGAGCGGCATCACCAGCCAGGCCTCCCCCTCAGTGCCCGGCATCGGCACCTGCAACTCCAGCACCCCCAGCGCCAGCACCAACGGCGGCCCGGCCCCGTACTGGGAGACCTACGGCTACGACGCGGACGGCAACCGCACGAAGCTGACCACCCACGACACCACCGGCGCCACCACCAGCACCCAGACCAGCAACTACCCCACCGCCACCGGCCAGACCGGACAGCCCGACACCGCCCAGAGCACCACCACCGCGGACGGCACCGGCGCCACCACCGCGACAGCCACCTACGGCTACAACCTGGACGGTTCCACCAAGACCCGCACCCTGGCCAACGCCAGCGGCACCACCACCAGCAGCCAGGCCTTCACCTACACCCCTGACGGGAATACCAGCACCGTCACCGACGCGACCACCGGCGCGTCAGCCGGCTACATCTACGACGCCGCAGGCAACCTCCTCGAACAGAAGGACACGGTCTCCGGCAGTACCACCACCCTGCTCTACCTGCCCGGCGAGCAGCTCACCATGAACTCCGCCGGCGGTATCACCGCCCTGCGCTACTACTCCACCGGCGGACCCACCGTCATCCGGGACAGCACCGGCAACCTCACCACCGAGGCCACCGGCAGCCAGGGCACCGGCACGGTCACCCTCAACTCCACCCTCACCACCGAGAACCGCCAGGCCTTCACCCCCTACGGCACCGCCCGCGGCACCACCGGCTCCTGGATCGACAACCGCGGCTACCTCAACCAGCCCGTCGACCCCGCCACCAACTACGACCTCCTCGGCGCCCGCACCTACGACCCCGCCACCGGGCGCTTCCTCCAAGCAGACCCGGTCCTGGAAGCCGCAAGCCCCAACCAACTCGGCGGCTACACCTACGCCGCAGACGACCCGATCAACTCCAGCGACCCCAGCGGCCTGTGCCCCCGCGACCAGTGCGACGGACTCAACAGCCCCGAACCACCCGGAACCAACAAACCCAAGGGCGCAAAGTGCAACGCCTACTGCTATGACGGCGGCAGCAACACCCCCAGCAGCGCGGCCGGCACGGATGACAAGATCAAGACGTGGAAGAACAAGCACAGCCCGCAGTTCAAGGACGCGAAACTGGTGGCCCAACTGTGGTACGGGGCCCTGACCCAAATCGACCAGAACATCTATGGCGACTACTGGACCGGAGCGAAGAACGGCTCGCAGGAACTGTGCTACGGCCGAGAGGCCTGCAATCAGGCATACCAATACATCCAGGCCACCGGTGACCTCCAGGGCGCAGAGGACATCGCCGCGTTCTACTGCGTCTGGAACGACTGCGCCACTCACGGGAACTACTCCGAGAAGCAATTCAACGGAGCGAAGGTACTTTCCAACCTTGCGGTGTACACGTTCCTGCTGGCAGCAGGAGGTGACATGGGTGACGGCGGTCACGCAGGCGACACAGGTGACGCAGGCAGTAAGCCCTGCAGCTTCGACCCGAAAACCCCAGTCCTTCTCGCCGACGGCGAGACAAAACCCATTGGCGAACTCAAGGTGGGCGATAAGGTCGAAGCAGCCGACCCCACCACCGGCAAAGACAAGGGCGGACGGACAATCCAGCATGTCTGGATCAACCATGACACCGACCTTCTCGACATCACCATCAGCAACGGAAACAACCACACATCCGTCATCCACACCACGGCCAACCACCCCTTCTGGGACGACACCACCCACAGCTGGGTACGAGCCGACCACCTCACCGCCGGCCACCACCTCGCCAGCACCCACGGCCAACACCCCACCGTCATCACGACCAAGACGACGCCCGGCGCGGCCTACCGCTGGAACCTGACTGTCCAGGACCTCCACACGTACTATGTTGTGGCAGCCAATCAGCCCATCCTCGTGCACAACACCTGCGGTAAGTCCGGCCATGCGGCGGACTGCTACTGCAACTACGAGGGAATGCCAGAGGTACTTGAGCCCGCCGCGCCTGCCGGAAAATCCGTGTCAAGTCGAGATGTTCACGGTGCCCTGCGCGACGCGACGCGAACGGCGGGAGATGAAATCTGGAATGACTCGAGTAGTGGCATGTACATACAGAACGACGGTCAGGTAGTGAAAGCTCTCCCCACGGGAAACGGGTCTTACGATGTAGCAATTAGAGATATGTCGAATTCAAGCGGTGGATATACGACGGTCATCAAGGACTTTACCCAGAAGGAGCTTGATGGTCGACTGGGATCGGGAAGCTGGAGTGCCCCCTAATGTCAGATGATCGCGAACACCCATCGAGGGAAAAATTGGCGGAAGTGTGGCGGAGTGTAATCGACGGCTCTATTGCGCGCGAGAGCGCGCATGCCTGGGCGGCCAAATGGGTTGAAGATATTGAATTCAATCCAAATGATGCCATGATTACTATGGGACTTCAGTATTTGCATGGTTTTGACTTGATGGTGGATGGCCATGGTGGCTCAGGTCATTCATTCTCTGGATTTCAAGGGGATTACGTTAAGCAAGATGGGGAGGTCGAAGCAGATCTAAGGCACTGGTTGCATGAAAGTGCAATGTACGATGAAGACCGCCCTCGGTATCTTGCGCGAAAGGTGGCGCACGCCTTTGAGGTGCTTAAGCGAGAGGGTCTGAGTGGGCGTAATATCGATGCCAAGGATGGGCTTGGTTAGACCATATTGAAGTCGACTACTGAGATTGAAAGCGTGTTGGCCGTAGGGGGCTGACGTTCCTTGATCCCTGCGGTACGACCAGAGCATGAATTACGCGCAGGGTGGTGGGCTGACTCCGAAGGGGCAGGTGGAGCGGGAGCGGATACGACTGGAGGCGGCCGATCGGTTCGCGCGTGGCGAGGCGACGGCGGTGGTCGCGGCGGCGTTGCGGGTGGGTGAGCGGCAGGTGCGCAAGTGGCGGCAGTCCTGGCACGACGGCGGGGTGGACGCGCTTCGCTCGAAGGGGCCGCACTCGGTGGAGCGGTTGACCCCGGCGCAGTGGGAACACCTGGTGCGTGAGCTGGCGCGGGGTCCGCTGGCGTACGGCTAGAGCGGGGACCGGTGCTGGACGCTGGGGCGGATCCGTATCGTGATCGCGCGCAGGTTCCACGTCGGCTACACGGTGCAGGGTGTGTGGCATCTGCTGCGGCGTCACGGCTGGTCGGCTCAGGTGCCGGTGCGCCGGGCGCTGGAGCGTGACGTCGCCGCGGTGGAGGTGTGGAAGGCCGAGGTCTGGCCGCGGTTGAAAGGACCGTCGCGGCCCGTAACGCCTGGATCTGCTTCGTCGACGAGGCGGGCCAGGGCATGAGGCCGCCGAAGGGCCGGACCTGGGCGCGGCGCGGACACACCCGAAGTCCGGGTGTGCGTCGGGGGCCGGGTGACGGTGGCCGGCGCGGTCTGCTTCAAGCCCGGCCAGCGGTCGCGGTTCTTCTTCAAGCTGCACCTCTACAAGGCCCGCAAGGGCCAGGCGAAGAACTTCACCCGGCAGGACTGCCGCGACTTCATCGCCATGACCCACCTGCAGCTCGGCGGCCCGGTGGTGTGGTGCTGGGACAATCTGAACGTTCATCTCGCCGACGGCCTGGCCGAGTTCGCCGTTGAGCACCAGGACTGGCTGGAGGTCTTCCAGTTCCCCTCCTACATGCCGGACCTCAACCCGCAGGAGGGGATCTGGTCGCCGGTCAAGCGCGGGCCGGCGAACTTCGCCGCTGCCAACTCGGACCACCTGGTCCGGGTCATGAAGCGCAAGCTGAAGAAGATTCAGTACCGCCCGCACCTGATCGACGACTCCCTCACCGAGACTGGACTGAACATCGAGCCCCGATGACCGCCCGCAGAGGCCATCACGCTTTCAACCTCAGTGAACATGTTCCTGATGGTCGTAGGAGGTGTAGGCGACTCAGGAGCCTCAGGCGAAGCAGGCGACTCGGGGGCCTCAGGCGATGCAGGCGAGTCCACGCGGGTATGCCCGAACCCGAACAGCTTCGACCCGAGTACCCCAGTACTTCTTGCCGACGGCAAGACAAAACCCATCAGCGAACTCAAGGTGGGCGACAAAGTCGAAGCAGCCGACCCCAGTGCCGGCGGCGACAAGGGCGGCCGGACGATCCAGCATGTCTTGATCAACCATGACAGCGACCTTCTCGACATCACCATCAGCGACGGAAACAACCACACATCCATCATTCACACCACGGCTGGCCATCCCTTCTGGGACAGTACCACTCACTCCTGGGTACGAGCCGACCACCTCACCGCTGGCCACCACCTCGCCAGCACCCACGGTCAACACCCCACAGTTGTCACGACCAAGACGACCCCCGGCACGGCCTACCGCTGGAACCTGACTGTCCAGGACCTCCACACGTACTATGTACTCGCCGGTACGACGCCGATCTTGGTTCACAATACCTCGATTTGTGGGACGTCGGCCGTTGACAATGGGGATTGGCAGCACATTCAGGACCGCCACAGGCCCGGCGGAGAATTGGTTGACGACGAGTCGGGGATTTTCACGGGCAAGGATAAAGTGGTGCGTCAGAGGATTGCCGACGCCATTAATCGAGGAACCCCCAAGGCAAATACGCCGGACCCCGTCACCGGGGCGCCCCGGCCTGGCCAGGTTTACGAATGGGACTTCGGTTCCACTGTTGGAAAGGCTGGCCCAGCAAATGGGGGTGGAGATTTGACCAGCATTCGCGTGGTTGTGAACGACGGGAAAGTCGTGACTGCCTTCCCGTTCTAGCTGAATGAATTTCCCGCGAGGAGAAAACATGATTGACTTTTCCTTCTCCCTTCCGGAGTCGTCCTCACCTTGGCGTAGGACCTGGGATGAGGCTAAGCAGGGCGATCCTACGGGCCTCGCGGAGATCGACCTTCGCTACAAATACTTCGGGGTTAACGTCGAGATGGTCATGAACGACGTGGAGATCATCTCGAAGAGGAGATTTGTGACGCTCGTGGATCTGGCCCTGTCTCTCCGTGGGGTGGTCGAGCGGATCTCCCATGGGGAGGATGCGGCGTTCGGCTTCACGGAGAGCGAGGAGGTCATTAGCCTTCGTCAAGTTGGCGACAGTATCTCGGTGAGCTCATCGAAAAAACCGGGGCAGGCGTCGGTGGCCCGTGGAGAGCTACTGGAGAAGATCTCGGGCTTTCTCCAATCGGCGCGCTCGCAGCTGATTGAAGAGATCCCGGAATTGGATGGGAATCCGGTCATCCGGAGAATCGCATCAGGCTCCGAGTCGTAATTTCCTCCCGCAGTAGATCGCCAATGGCAGAAGCCCCGCTGAAGATCATCAGTGGGGCTTCTGGCTGTCTGACGGCAGTAGTTGACGGCAACGTCAGCGGACAACTGCTGCACATAGGGGTGGTTCGTCGCCGTCGTCGGGGGGTGTGCCCATGCGGACGTTGCGGACGACGTTGCGGGGGAACTCCTCTTCGCGGACTCCGTGCTCCAGGGCGGACTTGAGCACGGAGTGGACGTAGGCCAGGGTCAGCGGCGAGAGTCGCCTGCGGCAGCACGTCCCGATCGCGCAGCACTGGGGCTGGTCGCGGGCGGTGTCGAGGCCGCGTGCGCAGCACTGGCAGGTGGTGCGGAGTTGGTCGAACCCCGGGGAATTGCGTTTGATGCACGATGGCGAGACCGCTGACCTGGTGACCTGCGGGATCACACCACCGTCCTTCCGGTGAGGTAGAGGGGCGTGACTTGGCCCATTGCGGGCGAGCGTTCATCTGATGCATGATTCGCGCACCCGAGGGCTGGGAGGTTGCGTGTCGAGAACGGGTCTGAGCGAGGGGTCCGCCCAGTTGGTGCTGCTGGACGGCGTGGCTCTGCTGCATCCCGAGGACGCCGTCTTCGAGGCGATGTTGGAGGGCTGGGGGCGGCAGCAGCGCGGGGGCCGGCGGCTTCAGCCGGAGACCATCAAGGGTCGGCAGAACCTGGTCCGCCGCTTCGGTGAGTACACCAATGCCTATCCGTGGCAGTGGTCGGCAGCCGACGTCGATGAATGGATGACGTACCAGATCGCGGAGTTGAAGCGGGCGGAGTCGACGATCCGCAGCTTCCAGACGACGCTGCGGCTGTTCTGCGACTACATCACCTCGCCGCACTACCAGTGGCCTGCCGAGTGCGAGGCCCGGTTCGGTACGCACCCAGTGCAGATCTGCCACGAGTGGAACACCGCGGCCCACCTGGTCGACTACGAGGGCGGCCCCGACCGGCGGCCGATGACCCGCAAGGAGATCCAGTTCTTCCTCGACTACGCCGACGACCAGGTGGAGCGGGCGATCCGGCTGGGCCGCAAGGGAGCCCTGGCGGCCTACCGCGACGCCACGGTGTTCAAGACCATCTACGGCTGGGGGCTGCGCTGCACCGAAGCGTCTCGGCTGGAGATCACCGACTTCTACCGCAACCCGAAGGCTCCGGAGCTGGGCCGGTTCGGATCGCTGCACGTGCGGTACGGCAAGCGGACCAAGGGATCGCCGCCACGCCGCCGGATGGTGCTGAGCGTCATGCCGTGGGCGGCGGAGGCAGTCGAGGACTACCTGGCCAACGTCCGTCCCCGGTACGCGGAGGCGGGCGAGCAGCCTGCGTTGTGGCTGACCGAGCGGGGCGGTTGCCTGCAGGCCCGGGAGATCGAGGACCGGTTCGCCACCTACCGTGACGCGCTGGGGCTGGACAAGGAGTTGGTGCCGCACTGCCTGCGGCACAGCCACGTCACGCACCAGATCGAGGACGGCGCCGACCCGGCATTCGTCCAGCGGCAAGTTGGGCATCGCTTCCGTCGACGACTGCGATCTACACCGGGGTCAGCGGTGACTTCATGAACACGATGATGCGCAAGGTCCTGGACCGGGCTCTTGATAACGGACAGTAGGGAGATGACGTGACGGCGAAGCTGGACTACCGCTGGCATCTGCGGGAGGTGATGGCCATCCGAGGCATGTTCTCCACGACCGATCTGCGGCCGCTGCTGGCCGAACGGGGCATCGACCTCTCTCCCAGCCAGACCTACCGCCTGGTGGTCGAGCGGCCCGAGCGCATGAGCCTGAAGACGCTCATGGCCCTGCCCGACATCCTCGGCTGCTCGATGGAAGACCTGATCGAGCCGGTCTCCGCGGCGGGCGGCCGACGACGCAAGACGGCCGCAGCCGGCGGAGAAGATCAGACCGGCGAAGGCACGTCGGGCGTCGGGGAGTTCCGGCCCAAGCGGGCCCGAATCCTGCCCGAATAGAGCGTCGCTGTGAACGAACAGGAGCCGAGGTTCGCCCTCGAACCCGAAAGGTTCATCGTCGAGGTCGTGCACTCCGTGGAGCCGGACCTTGCCGTGGAGGTCACCGAGACGGTCCTGCTCTCGACGGTCAAACGCCGACCACAGCGGCGCGAGCTCGCCCAAGCACTGCACGCGGACCCTGACCTGCTCACCTCCGGCCGTCCCAACGGACCCCGCTCGATTGAGAGGCTGATCCGTGCTCTGCGTGAGCACGGCGCGGTGCACGTTGACCTGCCCCGATGCGCACAGTGCCAACGTCAACGCCCCTTGGAGGCGCTGAGCGACAACGGACGGATCTGCAGTTCCTGCAACGCCCGTCAGTATGCGCTGGCCAACCCGTGCACCGTCTGTGGCCGCCACGAGTTCGCCGGACGCGACCGGCAGGGACGGCCCCGCTGCACCCGGCACCCGGACGGTCCGAAGGACCCTCTGGCCTCGCTCTGCGAGACGCTCGCCTGCCTCCCGGTCGGTCTGCCGCAGCAGAAGATCAAGGAAGCCGTCTGGTCGGTCGAGCGTCGCAGCAACGGCCAACGTCACCTGCTGCACGCTCTGGAGGACGTCCCGAACCTCCTGACCGGCAACGGCGCCCGCGGCCCCCGCAAGACGGCCGACTTGATCCGGGCTTTGCTCGACCGCGGCGCGACGGGGTTGGTGATCCCGGCCTGTCCGTTCTGCCGACGCGCTCGGGAGCTCAGCGCCACTCGCGAGGGCCTGCGATCCTGCGTGACCTGCTCGCGCGCCAGCCGCACCGCGATCTGCGCGCGCTGCCAGCGCCCGCGATTCGTGGACACCAGGACCTTCGACGGCCAACCGCTGTGCGGCAGCTGCCGCCAGGCGGTGCCGTTCAACCGGAAGAAGTGCAGCCGGTGCGGAGCCTGGAAGAAGAACGTGACGACCACCGGCGAGGGCGACCTGTGCGTGCACTGCGCCCAGTGGCCCTTGGCGACCTGCGCAGACTGCGGGTGGCCGGGCCCCTGCAGGAAGATCCGAACCGGGGCCCTGAAATGCGCGACCTGCTACGAGCGGACCAAGCGGCAGGGCATCTGCGCTCGCTGCGGTGTCGAACGGGTCATCAACTACCTGAGCGCGTCTGGCGAATCGCTGTGCAAGTACTGCGGTGAGCCACGCACACCCTGCTCCGCCTGTGGCAAGACATATCGCGTGATGGGCCGACCGGACGGCAAGCCGCTGTGCCAGACCTGCTGGTCCAAGCACCCCGCCGCACGCCGGCCCTGTACCGGCTGCGGCACCGTCGCGAGACTTTTCCACCACGGACTCTGCACCGCATGCGCCGCCCGTCGCAGCCTGCGCGACGTGCTCACCGGCTCCCGGAAGGCCATGCGCCCTGAACTGGAGCCGGTCTTCGAGGCAATCCTGCGCGCTCAGCCCCGCGCCGTGCTGCGTTGGATCAACAAATTTCCCACCCGCCGCGCGGTCCTTGAGGCACTGGCTGAGGGCTCCGGGCCCGTCACCCACGAGACCCTCGACCGATGTTCCTCGGTCCAGACCGCGACGAACCTGCGCGTCATCCTCGTCGCCGGAGGGGCGCTGCCCGCTCGCGACGAACAACTCGTCACCCTGGAGAAGTTCCTGACCAAGACCGTTGCCCGCGTCGAAGTCGCCGACGAGCGGAAGGTCGTTCGCAGCTGGGCCACATGGCACCACCTGCGGCGTCTGCGCAGCCTTCCGGACGGACGGCAGGCAAGTCACCCACGGCCAGGCCGCCAGCGTCAAACACGAGATCCGCAACATCGTGCGGCTGCTGGACTGGCTCCACAGCCACGGCAGCGGTCTCGCCGACTGCACCCAGGACCATCTGGACACCTGGCTCGCCGAGGACCCCGCCCAGCGCGCCTATGTCCGCACCTTCCTGCTGTGGACCAGCCGCCGCGGCCACACCGCCCCGCTGGACGTGCCCCTCTACACGGGCGACTTCACCACGCACGTCATCGCCCAGGACCAACGCTGGGCGCTGGTCCGACGCCTCGTCCATGACGACCAGTTGGACACCGTCGACCGGACGGCCGGACTGCTTCTGCTGCTGTTCGCCCAACCACCCAGCCGGATCACCCAACTCACCACCGACCAGGTCACCGACCACGGAGACAAGGTCACCCTCGCCCTTGGCCGGGCCCCGCAGACCTGCCGGCCCCACTGGACGACCTCATCCGACAACTCGTACGTCGGCGCCAAGGCCACGCCGTGACCATCCCGCTCACCAAACCGAAGTGGCTGTTCCCCGGCGGCTACCCCGGCCAGCCCCTCTCTCCACCCCATCTGGGAAAGCGGCTTCGCGCCATCGGCATCCAACCCAGGGTCGCCCGGAACACCGCGCTGATGGACATCGCTTCCGAACTGCCGTCCTTCGTCTTCAGCCGACTGCTCGGCTTCCACCAGAACACCGGCGACAACTGGAACCGCGAACGCCAAGGCTTCGGCGCCGAGTACGCCGCTGAGGTCAGCCGCCGGTGAGCTGCTGGGTGCCGCTGGGCACTGATATCCAGTTTTCGCAGAACATGCGCCCGTGGAACCCTGTCCCTCATGAGCGAGACGACCCCCTACGACGATGACCGAGCCGCATACTCCCGCCAAGGACTGGCCCGTCTCGTGCTCTCCGACCACGCCAGGAACGTGGCTGACAGCGCCGCCGGGCTGGTGGGCACCCGTCACGATCCCGACACCGGGCTCGCCGGTCGTGTCAGCCAAGCCCAGCAACTCATCGAACTGGCCGAACTGACCCTGGCCTCGGCCGTTATCTACGAAGTCGAACGCGGCAGCTCCTGGGCTCAGGTCGCGGCCTACCTGGGAATCAGCGCCGACGAAGCCCGAGAGCGATACACCTCTGCCTTCCAAAAGTGGAACACCGCATTCGAGGAGCCCTACCGACTGGACGAGACGGGTCGCAAGCGCATCCCACAGCTGCCCACTGCGGCATACGACCCCGCCTGGGCATGCACCCAGCTCGACCGCTGGGCCTTCCTCCAGCGCGTCGGAATCAACGACGAACAGGCCGTCAGCGCTGGCCTCGTCATGGCCCGCACCGCAGACGAGCAGAACCCGGCTGGGGAGAACTGAACAATGGCACTCACCGGGCTCGATCCCGAGAGGGCTGCACGACTCTCGGCTCTGGCTGCCGAACTCCGACCCCTGCTGGCGACGGGCACCGAGATGCCAGCCATCCAGGAGATGCGGAGCACGCGTGGAATCGGCGTGATGGACTCCATCATCGTCACTCGCGAACTGCTGGGCGCCGGGCCAGACGCTCTTGGCTTGGCAAAGACGCTGGTCCTGACCAGCCCAGCACGGCATACCGAGCGAGAGCAGCACCAGATGTTGGTCGAAGAACTTGTCGTCGCCCTCGACCAAGTCGACACCCAGACCTAATGGTCGTCCCGAGGCGATCGCAGCCTGTTGCTCCGCAGCATTCCGCAGGTTCCGATGGCCGGGGTTACCAATAAGCCAGGTGCGGACGTCCTTGGCGGTGATCTCGAACCGCTGCACGATCCCCGGGTCCGCGAGCCATTTCTCCCACAGGTCGACGGGCAGGCGGATGGCTACCGGCTGCCCGATGAGGGCCAGCTGGTGCTGCGGGTAGAGCTGGTGGGGTGTTCAGGTCGTCAAGCGGCAGCATCTGCTGATCGTTCATGACGAACCCCTCCGAGGCGGAAGTGTCGAGGGAGAACGCGTCATCGCCGTGCTGAGTGTTCCGGGGGCCATAGGACTTCCACCAGGAGGGAATGCCTGTCGACATTCGGGAGGAACGTGCCGGGGTGGCTGGGTTGGTCACGGATGGGCCCAGTCGCCCCGGCGTGTGCTCTGCGAGGGAGCCGGTCGGTGCAGAGGTAGAGGCCGAGCGGGCTGCGCGGGGTCAGCCCTGGGGGTGGGGTTCGATCAGGGAGTTGGCCGCGTTTCTGAGCCGTTGGATGATTTCGTCTACCAGGGCGTCGAGTCGGGCTTGTTCCTGTGGGTTGGCGGGGGAGCGGACCATCGTGGTGCCGAGGTCGCGCTGGATGGCGGCGACCCGGCGGCGGATGTCCTCCAGTACGAAGAGGGCGTCGGGAGCCGACGACACGGGTGCGAAGCCAGGAGCGGAGACGGCCATGGCCGCGATGGAGGCGTTGCCCGCGGAGACCGGCGTCGGCACCGCCGCCGAACCCGCTACGACGAACGGCGGCACAGGCGCAGTCGCACCACCAGGTACGGGAGTTCCCGTCAAGGTCTCTTGGGGCTGTGGCCCGACGTATTCCTCAGCGGCTCCTTGGGCACTGGTGGGCGGTGCCTCATGCGGAAGGAGGGCTCCCGCACCACCGGCCACCGTGACCTGGTCGTGACTTCCTGCGAAATTGCGCAGGCTGCTGTCGTCACCGGCAGGCTGTGGTGAAGCGCTGCGCGATGTGGAGGGGATGGGTGTCGTGCTTGTGTGGGTACCGCTGCTCAGGGAGAGCGTGGGGGCGGCCAGTAGGTGGCGGGCTGCGTCCTGGAAGGCAGTCTGCTCGGCCTGCTTTCCGGCGGCCCGGAGCCCGGCTTTGACGATCTGGCTGGTGATGGTCGCGGTCAGGCGGATGCCTTCCGCGTGCGTGCGGGCACGCAGTTGCTGGTAGAGGTCGGTGGCGGTGTCCAGGCCGAAGCGGGTGGCGACGGGGAGCAGGGCGCGGGTGTGGGAGGCGGTGGCGGGTTTGCCGAGGGCCTGGTTGAGGCGCTCGGCCAGTGCCCATTCCTCGATGAGCTGGTAGGCGGTGCGCTCGCCGATCTCCCATCGCTCGGCGATGTAGTCCTCGAAGCGGGGGTGGGTGTGGCGGTAGAGCTTGGCGTCGCGGATCGTCTGCAGGGCCTTGCCCGCGAGCCACGCGGCGGTGGTCATGTTCTCCACGGCCCGCTCGCACAGGCCCAGTTCGTGCTGCTCGACCTGGCTGAGTGGTCCGCTCGCTCCGGTCAGGGCCGGGGCCGGGACCATCTCGGAGGTGATCACCAGGTCGGCAGGCCGGCCGGACGAGGCCCCCGTGCTGGAGACTGCGGCAACTTCCTGTCCGGCGTTGCGGTTGCGCAGGGCTGCGCTGCGGTCGGGGGTGGGGCTCATCGCTGGTCCCCGATCGTGGGCAGGAGGCCGCGGTCGGTCATCTCGGTGACGAGTTCGTCGTAGGCGGAGCCTTTGGCGGTGACGGGGTGGAGCATCGACTGGGCATACAGCTGGCGGTTGGGGATGGTGGTGGTGAAGATGTTCCACCCATGGTCGGTGAGGTAGGCCCGGTAGTCGTTGGTGGCCTTGGCTCCGGTGACGGTGCGGTTGAGCAGGACCCAGGTGGGCGGCGGGTTGCCGTCGGGGCGCAGGACGGCGATGTCCTCGATGAGGTCGCGCATGGGCAGGCGGTCGATGCGGTCGATGTCGGCCGTGGTGGGGGCGGTGTTCAGGATCGCTACGTCGGTCACGCGCAGGACCGATTGCACGATGGTGCGGTGGTCCTCGGCGTGGCCGCAGTCCACGACACCGATCTGACCGGGGGCCATCGTGGGGGGCACATTCTTGTAGAACATCGGGGAGGCCTGCTGCTGGACGGGGAAGGGAAAGCCGCCGGCGCAGGCGTCCCACTCGGTGAGCTGGTGGCTGTAGTCCGCCTCGAATGCGGTGACGGCATGGCCGCGCTGGTGCAGGGCGTGGGCGTGCCAGCCGACCGAGGTGGTCTTGCCGCCCGTCCGGGGACTGATGTGAGCGATGATCATGGTTTTGATTCCTTGGATTGAAGAGCAGTCATGGGGTGAGGGTGTGGAGTGCTTCGGGGAATGGGCGGATCTCAGGGCGGCCCAATGGCCTGGTCGGGGGTCGACCGGCCCCGGGGACGCATCGCGGTCCCGGCGCGGCGCAGGAGCCGGTAGAGGGTGCTGGTCGAGCAGCCCGCTTCGGCGGCGAGGGCTGGCACGTGGGCCCCGGATTCGTAGCGGCAGCGCAGTTGGTCCAGCTGTTCCTGCTGCAGGGCTTCGCGGTCGTGCCGTTGCAGGGCGCGGGTGTGGGAGCTGGAGCGCATCACGGTCCCGGCTTCGCGCAGCATCCGGCGCACGGTGCGCACCGAGAGGCTGTGTTGGTCGGCCAGGGCCGTGACGCTGGCCCCGGCCTGGTAGCCGTCCCGCAACTGTTGTGCCTGGGCAGTGCGACCGGCGCCGTGCCGCAGGGCGCGGGCCTGCTGCTGGGTGCGCATCGGGGTGTCGACCATGCGCAGCCGGCTCAGCACCGTGGCCGGGGCCAGTCCCTCCGCGGTGGCGAGTTCGCGCACGGTGGCCCCGTGGCGGTAGCGGGCGCTGAGGTCCAGGGCCTGGCGCTGGCGGGCCGCAGTCCACCGCGGTCCCCGCGTGGCCGCCGATGTGGGTGTAGGTGTGGTGGTCATGCTGCTGACTCCCATTCGTGCAGGGCGTGGGTGTGGGCGGCGGCGAGCTCGGCGTAGGTGAGCTCGTCGCTGGGGCTGAGGAGGATCAGGCGTCCGTCGCTGGCGATCTGCCAGCCGGGCACGGGAGAGCCAGTGACCGGATCCAGGACGGTGCTGCCGGGGGCCTGCCAGTGCGCGGGGACCTCGTCGGCGCGCAGAGCGGGGACCAGCACGGTCCGTCCCTGGTGCACCTGGGTCTGGGCGGGGCGGCGGCGTTGTGCCCAGGCCTGGAGCGCGTCGCGGTAGGCGGCCCGCTCGGTGGCGTGCAGGGCCTTGCGGGCAGCCGCGATCCCGGCCGTGCCGTAGGCCAGGGCCAAGGCTGCCCAGCCCCGTTGCCGGACGGGTCCTTCGGGTGGTGCGGTAACAGCTTCCGGAAGGCTGTTACCGATGCCCTCCAGGGCGTGGGGCGTCAACGCCCATCCCTCGCCGTCCACTTGGACCAGCCCATGGCTGCGCAGGCGGTCCAGGGTGCGGTAGGCGGTGGCCCGGGACACCGAGGCAGAGGCCACCAGTTGGCGCGGGGTCTGGGCGGGGTGGGCGTGCAGGGCGCCGATGACCATCAGAGCGGAACTGCCCAGGGCCCCGTGGGCGAAGGCGTCGTGCCCCATCAACTGGCCGATGACCCGGGAATCGACGTCAGCGCGACTTTCCGTCTCAGGGTTGGACCACTCCCCAAGGTCCCCGTCGGGGGGGAACTGAATGGGTTGATCACGAGACAGCGCAGGGTCCGGGAACCCGTCTGCCAGGTACCAGGTCGAGCCCTCAGTGCCGTGGCCCACCCGCAACCGGCGCAGCCAACCACCGGGCTTCAAGACGAACTGGTAGGCCTGCCGCAGGGTCTGCCGGGAGATCCCCGCAGCCTCGGCTGCCTGCCGCTCGCTGGCGGCGTGCATCCGGCCGCCGGCGGCCTGGGCGAAGGAGACGTGAGCCTGCAGCACCCGCAGTGCGGTCCGGCCGCGCTCACCACGCCACGGGGTCGTCTCGATCCGCTCCCGCAGCACAGCAAGGCTCTCAAAGACCCCGGGACGGGAGTCGATGGCCGCGGTGGTGTCGACCAGGTTCAGGGCGCTGGCCCAGACCCGTTCGATATAGCCCTGGGCACGCGCCAGCCCTGAGCGCGTCGCGATCGTCTGGGCGTGGCGGCCGCCCTCGTGGTCCGGATGCAGCAGCATCCGGGCCAACGCCTCCACCGTGCCGCCGGTGCGGGCGACGTGGCAGGCGATGGCCGCCGTGACCCGGTGACCGTGCTCAGCCGCTCCTTGGCTCTGCTCCCGGGTGGCGAGGGCGCCGGTGGAGCTGAGGCGGGTGTAGCTGCCGCTCGCGTAGCGGCCGGTGAGGTCGCCCAGCAAGATCAGGTCGGCGGCAGATCGAGGAATCTGATGCAGACCGAGGGCAGATTGGTGACTGGCTCTGACTGGCTCTGACCGGCTCGACCAGGGCACAGCACAGTGCCCGGGGGAGTGCAGAAAGGGGTCTGGATATGGCATTCTGGGGCTGTCTCGCAAAGACGAGGACACCACCACCGAGGCCCGCAAAAAGCACGGGTGGCGTCCGGAACCGACCTCCAATCGGTGCCAGCGAAGCCTCCAGGACGGCAATCCTGGGGGCTCTCGTATTTCTGGGCACTGATCAGGGGCAGGCTCGCCCTCGCATGCAACGCCCGAGCACGCGGACCTCGCAGGCCGCCTGTTCGACCCGGAGTCGAATCGCTCGGCGTGCCGCAATGTCGCTTTTGCTCGGGATCGACCGGAGGAAGTCACGGGTCGAATCGGGGTCGAATCAGAGTGACTGGCTCTGACCGGCTCTGACTGCCTCTGACTGGCTCCGCGACCCGTCCTAGCAGGTCACAGTCGCTCCGCTCCCATAAAGGTGCAGGTCATTGGGATGGTGCAGATGAACCCGGCGTACAGGCTGGCTCGTCCGCCGTCTGGCCGCTGGCCTGGGTGAAGTCCCAGGTCAGCGGCCAGTCTCTTCGCGTTGCGTCCGCTGCCGACCTGCGGTTTTCCCGGGTCTGCCAAAGAAATTTGGCAGACTTTTTGGCAGGAGTCGACATTTGGCCCCTGTAGAAGGCAATTTTTCGAGGGGAGTACTTGGCTATGCGGGCCGCTTGTTGGGCCCGGGTTCCCGGGCGGAGGAAGGGCCGAAAGTTGGCTGCGCGCCAGGACTTGAGTGTGTCCGGATGCCGATGCGGCGAGGCACAACTGCCTTGGCGAGGGTTTCGACCCGCCCGGGTGGTTCACCGGGGGAGAAGTCGCAGCGCCCCGCCTATCTGGCGGTGCGCTGCGGGGTGGAGGCAGCGGGTTCCGCAGGTGTCGCGGGTGATGATGTCCTGGTTGTTGTCGATGCTACCTGTCGGGCCGTCCTACCTAGTGGGTGACCAATGGGGTGCGCCCTGGGGTGGTGCTGTATGAAGGGTCACCCCAGGGCGGCGCGAGCGTTGAATGGGCGTCAGCCGATGGCGATGACGGGGTTCTGGCTGGGGTTGATCCACTGCATGATGCGGGTCATGGTGACGGCGGGGACGGCGACGCAGCCGGCGGTGGGGCCGGCTTGGGGGCCGAGGTCGTGGAGGAAGATTCCTGCGCCTCGGGTGTGGACGGCGGGGTTCATGTTGAAGTTGATGACCAGGGCGTTGTGGTACTGGGTGGGGTAGTTGATCAGGTGTTCGCTGCCGTCGTTGCCGGCTTCGGTGAGGTGGAATCCGCCCTGGGTGTCGGTGCGCATCTGGTTGTAGTAGGCACTGGTGGGGTCTTCGACCCACCAGTCGTGGGTGGTGACCTGGTGGTAGGGCATCTTGGTGCCGGGGTTGGCGCCGACGCCGAAGCCCTGGGTGATGGTGTAGGTGCCGGTGGGCGTGGTGGAGGTGCCCTGGGTGCGGGTGGTGCCGTTGGTGATGCCGTTGGTGCCGACCCTGGCATAGATGGTGGTGTAGACGCAGGTCCAGGTGGTCCCGGTCTTCTGCCACAGCTGGACGGTGGCGTCGCTGCCGTGGGCCTTGACGGTGATGATCTGGGTGGCCTTGCCGACGGTTACGGCGACGGGGAACGGGGTGGCGGAGGGGTTGGTGACGTAGGAGCCGGTGGGGAGCTTGAGCTTCTCACCGGGGTGGATGACGTAGGGGGAGGCGATGTGGTTGGCGGCGGCCAGCGCCTTGTAGCGGCCGGGGACGTGGTCCTTGACGGCTATGCCGGACAGGGTGTCGCCGGAGGCGACGGTGTAGCTGGTGGCGGGGGTGGTGCCTGGCGAGGTGGTGGCGGCCTGTGCGCTGTTGGCGGTGGCGACGGTCGAGACGGATGTGGAGGGCTATGTCAAAGCGCTCCAGACCTATCTGGCGTCGATAGGCGACAATCGAACGGTTCAAGCAGGATTCGAGATCCCTCCGCTAGTTTCTCCTGCTATCTACAAACCAGAAACTTTCATCCACGTCCGGTCGTCCCAGACGTATCCGGGAAAAGGCGTCATAACGTACGACCAGTTCAACTATCCTTTCAATGAAGATCCGAAATCGGAGCCTATCGAGCCTTTGCCAGATACCACGCGCAAACCCGCGGCAAGTTCCAACTTCAGGTGTGGACAGCAGGCCGCTGGGCCGCTGGTGGGCTTGCCCTAACGGGAGCGGCAGTGGTTACAGTCGGGGTTGTGGCACAGGACATCGGAACCGATGGTCTCGCTACTCCTGACAACCCGCCTCTTCTTGGCTTCGCTTCGGGCCTCGCCCAATGGGGTCTAAGGTCGTTCGGCTAGACGCGGTATGCTGGGGGCGCCACCGCCTGGTGGCGCCCCCAGTTTATTTTCAGACGAAAGGAAATAGTATGAGCAGCGTTGATATTCATCTCCGGCGCTTCCCAAATTATGGGAGTATTCCTACTGGAGAGAATATATTTTCTAAATTCCCTTCCAGGGTCGATGACGAGGTAAAGTTTCTGGAGGAGATTAATCAAGGAACTCTGCTGTACATTGGAGATACATGGGACTTGACTCATGTTGTTCTGGCCGGGGAAAATGCGGAACCAGAAAGTGCTGGATTCCTCCCGATTCTCGGAGGTCAGCTCTGGGCGCAGAAAAGGACCGAGGTTGCGGTGGTTCTTCCGAGTGAATCCGTAATTGCTGCACACGAATACCTGCGCTCGCTCGATATCGGTACGCTGATTGAGTCCAGGCGCCATGACGTGGAGAACATTCGAGGGCTTCCACTGGACTCCGGCTCGGTAGATGAAATCCACGAGCTCACTGAACTACTGACTCGTTTTTATGCGGGAGCTGCCGGGGCGTGCGACTGCGTGGTAAAGGCCATATATTCCTGAGGCTGGGGCAAAATTTCTTGCTGCTGAACTCTAGTGCGGGATTCGGAGGGTTTTGCGCCGCGAGGCGTTCGTGGGCCTGTGGCACAAATTCGGCGGGGACAAGCCGTTCGAGACCCAGCGGGCGATCCTGCGCCTGGCCTTCGCCCCCCCGATGATCCCAGCTCCGTACCGGGCCGCTGAGACCCGCTATGCGCTGCTTTCCGACGACAGATCGATGGCCTACCGCAGGACCGGTCACAGCGGTGCGCCTGCGGAAAACTAATCCGCTTTTCAGGCGGCGTGCTGGTACTCGTGGATTACTCTGCTGAGGCGGTCATGTCGGCGTATTTCCAGCCGGCTGATTCGGTCTGGATCGATGATTGGCTGGGGTACTGCGCGGAGCGGGCTTGCCTGGTCGAGGGCCTGGTGGGGCCGATGTTCGTTGTGAGGGCTTCGAACTCTTGCAGGGCATGACGCCAGGGGGCTGCCGAAAATTATCTACTCGGTCTGTTCGGCGGTTGAGGGGTAGGAGTGGCCTGCGATTGTTGCGAGTTGCTGCGCCGAGGTCACGGTGAGTCCGTTGACGGGAACCGTGTAGCCGAGTCCAGCTCCTGGCCCCAGGTGTCGGGCTGGCCGAAGACGAACTCAGCCCCGTGCCTGAGCGGGCGCCCACCGGTGGGGACGTAGACGCGCGGCGGGGTTGCCCGGCGCATCACCCGATCCGATCGCATCCGGCCCAGGACCTCCAGCGGCAGGTCGGCCAGCAGATGCGCCATCCGCGGGGCCTCATAGCCGGCGTCCATGACCACCAGGACCTTCGGGTCGCTCTGCCGCCACTGACCGGCAGCGACAAGTTCCTCCACGACCCGACGGAGCTGGGCGACCGTGACGCTGCAGACATCGGCGCCGGGCTCCAAGCGGACCGCGTCCAGGGGCGCGGTCCACGATGTCCGGCCGCTCTCCAGGGCCACGACGATCGAGTAGGGCCAGCCCGGGTTCATCCGGTGCTCGTCCTTGCCCCGTCCGTAGGTGTGGCAGAACGAGCGGTCCGGCGCGGTGCCGGCGTCCGGCCGCAGCCAGGGGCTGAGGTCCACCGCCAGGACCAGGCGGCCGTCAGCGGCCCGCGGCAACGGCAACCCGGCCAGCAGCTGACGCAGCCGGTCCTCGCCGACTTGGCCTTTGTTGAGCGCGGCGTAGAGGGAGCCGTGCCCGCGTCGGTGCTCTGGTGCCAGCGACAGGTCCACCAGGGTCTTGACCGGTCCGTCCGTGCACAGCAGCGCGTCCGCCAGCTCGAACAGCGCATCACCCCGGCTGGTGAGGCAGCCGTAGAGCTCGCCCCTAAACCGCGACAGTTTCGCGAACGCCCGCTGGCGGGCTTCCTGGTGGAGCAAACTCGGCAATGTGGCCTCCGCGTCGAACCCTGTCCCTCGTAGCTGAGTTCAGGATCATGCGAAGGCCGCCCCGACGTCCGGCGAACCCCCGTGTGGGTGACAGCCGCCTTTCTTGATGTGCTCAGGCACTGCCGTCCTCAACTCCACCGCGCAGTCCCCAGTCGTCCAGGCCCGAGTAGATCAGTGCGGTGCGTGCCCTGGGAAAGGAGAGGGATTCAGCCTCACCGGTGTACATCGCCACCAACGATTCGCTTCCCCGCCACCACGTGTCGGCCAGGCCCCGCACCTCTACTACCGGCTCGTAATCGTCCAGGTCGATGCCGTCGACATCATCGCCCGTGACCTTGGTGATCTGCTTTGCCCACATGGATGCGTGGCGGGTCAGCGCGAGCGACTCCACCCATCCTTCGACGGTCGCGTGGAGCGGCGTCCAACGGTCCGCATGGATGCCGAATTCATCATTCGGTCCGATCATGAACGAGTAGGGGACGGCGGTCCGCTGCGATCCGGCTTCGAACCACCACCCTTCGGAGGCAGAGCCCTCGGGCGAGTCCGGATCGAAGAACTTGGGGCCGCCGTCGTACTGCGATGCGGGCGGCAGAAGCAGACCACCCCAACGTTCTTGATACGTCGCCATCCGGTCGATCGTCGCTGCTGGGATAGCTCGCTCAAGCCACCACTGCCTGTGCACCTCGACGGATCGGACGTCTACTTTCACGCCGTGCGAGCTCACGAACGACCGGGCCCGTCGTGTCAGGCCATCGGGCACATTGTTGAAAAGGTTAAGGTCCACCAGGCTGACGTTACCGAGCCGCGATGCAGAGTTCGGGCCCAGGGCATGCCAACCAGGAGTAGCGATGCGCAGTGGCGTGACCACAACACTCCCAGCCCACACCGCAATACCGGCCCGGGGCTCCGGAACACCGTCTCGATGATCATCCGGACATTAAATGGCAAGCTGAAACCGGCGCTGTGCAACCCCGACCAACCTTGCCGACTGCCGTCACCGCAGAAACGCACCTGGCTCGGATGATGAAGTGGCCGACGTCAGGCGGGAAGAATCCCGGCGCGGGGTTGTTCTTGTGGTGGGCGGCGGCGATCAGGTACCGCCGCGGCTCCCTGGCCTGCCCGCCATCAGCGGTCATCGAGCGCTGCCTTGATCGCGGTACCGGTGAGCTTGTCGGGTAGGAGGTGGCGTCGTGGGCGTGGGCGCCGTTGTCGACCGTCGCGCAGGCCGTCTGCGCGCCGAACAGCGGCCGCAGGTCCTTGATCAGCGCCACCACGTCCCCCAGGTCGGCCACGTTCGTCCACACCAGGTCGCTGCCGCCCGGTCGGCAGCCCCCGCCGGAAGTAGGCGGTCGAAGACCATCGGGATCCCCAGCGGCGAGCCCAGCGAGTGGCCCACCACCACCCGGGTCTGCAGACCGATCAGCGCCTTGACGCGCTCGCGCGCCTTGATCCGCAGCACTGGCTCCTCCAGGTAGCGGCGCACCTGCTTCAGGTCGAACACCCAGGTCAGCACCCTGGAAGGGGACATTCCAAATACGGCCCTACACCACCATGTAGGTTCCCGGTTCCAGTGTCCCAATTCCCAGTGGCGGTGGCTTCTTCTAGCCCAAGGGACAGGGCGATGAGACAAACTTGCCTGACCGTGATGGAATCGTCTCAAACTACGATGATCAAACTTCCGTTCTAGAAATGGCCTTCGGGCTCCTTGGTTCAGTTGCTGACTGTCTGCCGCCGGCCGAAAATGGCGATACCAAGGCCGAACGCGCACACCAAGATTTCTGACGCGGATGCAGCCACTGCTTCGACAGGTGCGGGCAGGAGCAGAGCGTCCACGAGCCTGCCACTGACCAGGTTCCAGATCCGGAGCTCGTGGTCGTAGGAGCCGGTGACGGCCACTGGCCTCCCGTCGAGGGTCGTGCAGGCCACTGCGTTGATGGGCCCGGTGTGGCCGGTCAGGGGTTGGCCGTGGGGTTGGCCGGTGGCCAGGTCCCAGACCCGGACCGTGTCGTCTTCGGAGCCGGTGACGGCCACTGGCCTCCCATCGAGGGCCGTGCAGGCCACCGCGGTGACGCTGAAGTCGTGGCCGGTGAGGGTATTGCGCATGGCGGGGGACACGGTACCCCCGGTGGCGTGCCGGGGCAGCCAGCTGCCGGGTGCGGCCTTGTTGTTGAGTGCTCCGGTCAAGGTGAGGCTGTTGTACTGGGCGGCGGCCAGGGCGAGGACCTGACGGCGTCGCTGAACTGTGCTGTTGCGGTGGTGGGCGATATCGCTGCGGTAGACAGCCGCGGCCAGGCGTGCGGGTTCGCCGTCGGCGTGGTGCAGGTGGGGGGTGAGTTGGTCGGGGTCGGCGTGGACGAGGTATTCGGGGTCGGTGAGGATGTCGTCCAGGGTGCCGCCGGCTACGGCGTGGGTGGCGAGGTGGCGCAGGGTGTAGGGGTGGGCACGGGACCAGTCGGGTTCGCCGTCGGGGCCGGTGGGCACGCGGTCGGTCAGGACGCGGGCGATGGCGCGGTGTACATGGGCGGGGTCGGTGTCGCGTTGCAGGTGTTCGGCCAGGGTCTGGTGATAGAGGCGGTACAGGGAGCGGTCGTCCTCGACGGCTTCGATGATGTAGGAGCCGGCGGCCTCGCGCAGCCAGCGGATGTCGCGGTCGGTGTAGGGGCGGCCGCTGACGGCTGTGGCGATCGGCGCCCACAGATCCTCCCAGGGCAGGCCCTGGCCCTGGGCGTAGGCGAGCGGGCGGAGCAGGTCGGCGGCGCGATCCGCGTCGGGTCCCAGGCGGCTGGTGAGGTCCTCGGCCATGGCCTGGTCGGCGTGGCGGGGCAGGGCCGCGACCCACTGGGGGTCGTGTGGGTCGGGGATCAGGCTGGCGGCGGCGAGGGTGCCGGCTACCAGTCGGGCAACCAGGAAGGAGCCGTCGGCGGCCTGGGCGACAGCGCCGGCCACTGCCCGGGTGGTACTGGGCGGGGCGTGGCGGTAGGGGGAGTCGAGACGGGACTGCAGGAGATTGCGGAGCGTGTAGGCCACAACGGCCTGCGGATCGGCATAGCGCTCGGCATCCAGGTTGATCTGCTGCTCCCGGCGCAGGCCCAGGGCGGGGAGCAGATGGGGACGGGTACCCAGGAGCAGGCGGATCCGCCCCTGCGCATGGTGGATCAACGGCGCCAGGACAGCGGAGCACAAGGTGTCGGGGTGGCGGCCTCGTCGAGCCCGTCGATCACGACGGTTAGCGGCTCTTCACGACCGGTCAGGGCGGACAAGAGCTCGCCGGGCGTAGCAGCCGTGGTGCGGGCGGCGGCGGCCAGGGCGTCGAGAACCTGCCCGTTACTCAAGGTCTGGGCATAGACGGCAATATCGACTGCTCGGGCAGCGCGAACGGTTTCGGCCCCCAGGCCCAGGCTGCGCCAAGGCACGGTGTGGCGCACCTCCGGGTGGGCCAGCGCGGCGATGATGCCCAGCACCGCGGTCTTGCCTGACCCCGGGCTGCCGGTCACCGCCCGCGCACACTCCTCGACGCTGCTTTGGCCGCCCCCTGCCCACCGGGGAGCGGTGAGCCACGTGGTGATGTCGTCCAGGGCGGTGCCGCGCCCGGCGAACCACCAGGCGGTGACGTCGCCGCTGTAGCCCATGGCGCGTCGCAGCAGGCGCTGGTCCAGTTCGAGGTCGCGCTGGTCGGCCTCGCGCTGCCACCTGACCGCTTGCTGCAGAGCCAGGTCCACATCCGTCAACCCCGCGGAGTGGCGCGGGTTGGGCGCGAACAGCGTCACGCGTCCGGTCAGGCTGGCCAGGCTCAGCTCGGCGAAGTGCGCGGAGTGGCGGGGGTTGGGCAGGAATGGCGGCACGCGCCCGGTCAGGCCCGCCAGGCTCAGGCCCACCCGCTGGTGGGTGCCACCGGCGTTCATGTGGTCGACCACCGCTTCCAGCGATAGCGTCTGCGGCCCGTCTCCGGCAAGTGCCAGGTCCTCGGCCGCCTCGCGTAGTCTGCGGGGGAAGAATCCGGTACTGGCCTGCTGCAGCGGCTGGGCGGAGGACATCACGACCAGCCCTGATCCTGGGGTCGTGCCCCAGCGGCTGCTCATGCGTTGCAGAGCCGTGATGGTGACTTCGTTGCCGCCCTGCCCGGAGTAGCAGGTGTCCAGCATCAGCAGCAGGCGCCGCACCTTGGTGCCGGCCAGCATCTTGCGGGCCAGGATTTCGGTGGGTAGGGCGTCCTCGATGTCGTCGGGTTCGCTGTCGTGGGTGAGCAGGACGTGCCCGCCGCCCGCGTCCTCGTCCAGGACCTCGCCGTGGCCGCCGAGGTAGAACGCGACCAGGTCACTGGTACGACGGTCGGGGGACTTGCAGAACTCGCGCAACTGTCTTGTGAGCTGGTACTCGGTGAGGTCCAGTCCCGGATGGGTGACGTGCTGGTAGCCGAAGCGCCCGCAGAACAGGTTGATGATGTCCTGCCGGGCCTGGACCAGGCCGGGGCGGTCCCAGGCGTTGTGGTTCTTGTGGTGGGCGGTGGCGGTGGCGATCAGGTACCGCCGCGGTTCCCCGGTCTCGCCGCCGTCAGCGGCCATCGAGCGCCGCTCTGATCGCGGTGCCGGTGAGCTTGTCGGTGAGGTAGGAGGTGGCGTCGTGGGCGTGGGCGCCGTTGTCGACCGTCGCGCAGGTCATCTGCGCGCCGAACAGCGGCCGCAGGTCTTTGACCAGTGCCACCACGTCCCCCAGGTCGGACACATTCGTCCACACCAGTTCGCTGCCGCCATTAGCGGGGCTGGCGGGCCATGGGCCGTCAGGGGGAAGCAGGCGGTCGAAGACCATCGGGATCCCCAGCGGCGAGCCCAGCGTCACCAGGGCCCGCACCCCGTGCCCGGGCAGTGAGCACAGTGCCTCGTAGGCCACCACCGAGCCCAGCGAGTGGCCCACCACCACCCGGGTCTGCGGACCGATCAGCGCCTTGACGCGCTCGCGCGCCTCGATCCGCAGCACTGGCTCCTCCAGGTAGCGGCGCACCTGCTTCAGGTCGAACACCAGGGAACGCAGCGCGATGTCGGAGAAGAACCGCGACCCGGCCAGCGCCCGCAGGGCCGCCTGCACCGAGCGCGGGGTCCGCGCCAGGGTGTCCGCCCCCGGCGCCACCACCGCGGGATCCACCCGGGCGGCTTCCTGCCACCAGGCGAAGAGTAGGTCTTGCTCGAAGCCCTCCTGCACATCGGCCGCCGTCAGCAGCGGGTCACCGACCGCCAGGAGCTGGCCCGCGGGGCGGAACAGGTCACCGTAGAAACCCATCGCTACCTCCCCGGGCCCCAGCGCAGGGCCGCCGGCGCGGTGCAGACCGTCGGCCAGGGCAGGCACCCAGTCCTTCAGCAGGCTCTCCTCGCCCAGCGCCTGCTTGCCCACCCCGTGCACCGCCATCACCAGCGCCACCGCAAACCCCCACCCCAGCCGACCAATTGAACCACCACTGTAGACGCGCAGCCCCGAAGCGTTCAGCGGAATCGAAGGCAATGCGCAAACCGGTCATTGGCGCCTTGGTGTTGCCTATCGGTCAGATCGCCCAGCCAACGTTGAAGGGCTCCTGAGGGCGGCTCCGCGGCTCGCGCATCGCCCTGATCGAACCCGGATTCCAGCGCACCCTGTCCGATACCCAGCTCCAGGGGTCACCAGCATCCTCACCGCACCGCCGTGCGCAAGGGCTTGAAATGAGACAACCGGTAGGAAGCCCAGAGCGAATGTTCGGTCGCAGGTCGACGCTCTTGACGAACGGGCAGCACCGGACGCAGGCGATGCGGGACCAAGGCGTTGAGCGGACTGTGGTGCTCCGCTGGCCCGTGATCCTCGGAACGTGTCAAGTCAAATGAGACGTTCGTACGGTTATGCGCTCTGTTGTGCTGATTCGGGTTCTCTGCGTTTGGCGGGGTCGTTGATCCACGCCTGATCGGGGATCTTGGGCGGGCGGGGGCGGCGGGCGAAGCGTTCGGGGTGGCGGGCGTATGCCTCGTTGAGCGTGACGGCGCGCTGGTCCTGGACTTGGCCGGCGGTGCCGAAGTGCACGGACGCAGGCGTGTGCAGCCCGATGCCCGAATGGCGATGCTCATGGTTGTAATAGGCAATGAATGAGTCGAACCACTCGCGTGCGTGGTTCAGGGAGTCGAACCGCGCCGGGTAGTCGGCCATGTACTTCGTGGTTTTGAACTGGCTTTCGCTGTACGGGTTGTCATTCGAGACCTTGGGGCGCGAGTGCGAGCGCGTCACGCCCAGATCGATGAGCAACTGCGAGACTTTCTTGCTGGTCATCGAGGTGCCGCGGTCCGCGTGCAGGTGCTCGGGGGCGATGCCGTTGCGTTCGACGGTCTCGCTGATCAACTCCTCGGCGCGCTCGGCCGATTCGGCCATCTCCACGGTGTAGCCGACGACGTAGCGGCTGAAGATGTCGATGATGACGTAGGCGTGGTACCAGATGCCCTTGTCTGGTCCGGCCAGTTTGGTGATGTCCCAACTGAAGACCTGCGAGGGGGCGGTGGCCACGAGTTCGGGGATGGACTTGGCGGCGTGGGTGGCCTGGCGGCGGCGCTCGCCGGTCTGGCCCTGGGCCTCCAGGATCCGGTACATCGTGCGCACTGAGCAGTAGTAGCGGCCCTCGTCCAGTTCGCGCGCCCAGATCTGGGCAGGTGCCAGTTCGGCATAGGCCGGGCTGTTCATCAGTGCCAGGATCCGCGCGCGCTCCGCCGGAGCCAGAGCTGAGGGCGGCGAGGGGCGCGGAGCGCGCTCGCGCGGCGGGGGCGGGTTGAGCCGACGGTAGTGCGTGGCCCGTGAGCGACCGGTCAGCCGGCAGGCCGCAGTGGTGTTCAACTCCCGCTCCAGCGACTGGAAGAGCTCGTCGGCGACCTGCTCGGCCTCGGCTTTCAGCCCGCACTCTTGGAGAGCAGTTCCAAGAGTGCGGAAGCTTTTCCCAGCAGCTCCAGGGCGGCGTCCTTCTGCGCCAGCTCCCGTTCCACGACGGCCAGCCTCTTGCGCAGCCGCTCGGCCTCGGCTGCTTCGGCGGGCCTCTTGGGGCGTGCGGGCGAGGTCCGCCGGTCGGCGAGCGTGGCCATCGCTCCGGCGTCTCGCGCGGCCCGCCACTCGATGATGTGCGAGTGGTACAACCGCTCGCGGCGCAGGACCGCGCCCTTCTCCCCGCTGGGGGCGGCATCGTACTCAGCGACGATCCGCAGCTTGTATTCCGCCGTGAACGTGCGCCGCTTCGGCCGCGGGGCCGGGTCGGGCTCGGGGGCTGTGCGTGAGGTGGTGGTATTGGAAGCCATGCCGGGAATCTCCTGTCTCGCCCATCCAGACTAACCCGGACGAACCGGACGTCTCAGTCGAGACTGTCAGAGAGGGCCTAGAGGCGGAAGATCAAGCGCGCAGTGACTCAAGCGCCTGAAGAGCGCACTGTCGGTTGAGACGGTGCCCCGGGGGCGTCTGGCCCCGGGGCGAACCGCCCGCGTACTTACTTGACGCGCTTGGGCAGGATCGTGGCGGGGTCGATACCGAGCGTCGTGGTGGCCTGGTCGATGTCCGCGCGCATGGGGTCGTCCGCGAGGAGGGGGCTGATCACCGAAGCGGCCTGGAGCAGGCTGAGGGCCATCTGGATGATGTCTGTGTCCCCGAGGATCGGTGCGGTGGAGCGGAGCTGGTAACTCCCGTCATCAGCGTGTTCGACGTAGGCCGTGGCGGTGTTGATGCTGCTGTGGGACAGCCCTGACAGGTGTGAGTAGACCGGGTAGACCTCGGGTACCCCGTACGTGTCGAACAGGGCGTAGACGTTCTTGAGTTCGTGCTTCAACTTCGTGTGCAGCTTCTCTTCGTCCCCGGTGCGTACCGGGGCGGTCCGCTGGGCGGCTGCCTGGTCCAGAGCCTTGCGGTACTCGGCGGCGGCGGGCCACTTCGTGTCCTCCGCGGCTGCGGCGGTCGGGGTGGTCGGCCGCGTGGCAGGCTGGGGCGCCGTCGGCTGCGAGGCGGAGCCGTTGCACGATCTCGTCCACGAGTTGGCAGTACTGATCGCTGACGCAGATGGCGGTAACCTCGCGCGCCTGCTGTCTGGCCGTTGCAGCCCTGCGCCATGAAAGCCTGCCGTATTCCCCTGCAGCGATCACAGATCACGGCGCTTCACACGAATCCGCCCTCGTAAAATCGTACATCCGTCCGCAGATCCACGGGACGGGCCGCGGACACGCTACCCGCAGGATCGCCGATCGATGCAACTCCGCCTGTTGAACCGGTGGAGAGCCCGTATTCCGACGCGGTGTATTCCTCGGATAACCGATCTTCTCTCGCTCGGCAGAGGGCTGGGCGGCGAGCGGCCCCTCGCCCTAGTACTGCAACCGCATCTGGGGGTTGTGTCCTCGGCGTTTGTAGTGGGAGTTGCGGGCGCGGGCCTGGCTTCGTCGTCGGAAGCGTGACCAGTGCAGATGGTGTTCGTTGGCATGGTGGTGGGCTGCAACGACGATGTGCCCCATCAGTCGGCGGATCTCCGGGACGCTCAGCGGTATGAGCTCGTCCGCATTGTCGGCGCTTCCCCTTTTTGGGCTTCTTCGGCGCGGACGGCGGTCAGGTAGGCGAGTGCGGCCATGGACAGGGTGATGTGGCGGTACCAGGCCCGGTAGAGCCGTACCTGGTAGTGGTCCAGGCCGCACTCGCCCTTCGCGGTCTGGAGGCACTCCTCCACCGCCCACCTGGCCGCAGCCACCTTGACCAGGTCTTTCAGTCGGGTGGCGACCGGTCCGTAGCAGACGTAGTAGGCCAGTTCGCTCGGGTCGCTGACGCTGCGACGGGTCAGGACCCAGTGCCCGAACCCGTTCTCCCAGGTCTCGCGGACAGCGACCCTGGCCCAGTCGTAGATCCGCTCGCCGTGTGCGCCCCGGCCCCCCGACAGGCGCTTCCACGCCTGCCGGGGCAGGTCGGCGATCAGTTGGTCCACTTGCGCGGCCCTGCCGTGGGCGGTGGTCACGATGTCGTTGACCTTCGTGGCCAGCACGTGCGCCACCGATCGTTCCTCCAGCCAGGCGCGCAGGTGCCCCACCTGCCCGAACGCCTCGTCGGCGGTGACCCATGCGAAGGGGATGCCGGCGTCGATGGCGCGCTGCAGCATCCACTTGAAGTGCTCGTTCTTGGTCGCGAAGGGGACCTCGTCCCCGATCCCCGCGGCCCGGCAGCGTGCGCGGTCATCAGTCCACGAGACGGGGACGTAGAGCTCGCGGTCGATCAACGCCCGCCCCCTGCTCGAGGCATAGGCCAGGAACGTCCCGATCTGGCTGTTCTCGGTGCGGCCCGCGGTTCCGGTGTACTGGCGCTGGACGCCTGCGGACTTCGTGCCCTTCTTCAGGAATCCGGTGTCGTCGCCGATCAGCACGGCGTCCCTGGCGCCGATGCTCTCCACAACGAAGCCGCGCACGTCATCGCGCACCGCATCCGCGTCCCACTCGGAGTGGTTGAGCAACCGCTGGACGCCGTCGGGACGCACCTGCCCGACCTGCTCGGCCACCGTCCAGCCGTTCTTCCGCTCCAGGGGCGCGAGCAACCCGTTCAGGTAGTCCAACGCCCGCTCGCGGGGCTCCGACCTCCCGAAATGACGGGCGAACCGGGCATGAAACCCGGCTATCCCCTCGGACCACGACTCGACCTGCTCAACCGTCAACTCATTGGCACACAGTTAGACCAACGAGCACCCACGCTCAAAGTCACGCCCAGATGCGGTTGCAGTACTAGAGTGGGCGTGCGTTGCAAGTGGCCTGGCGAGACGGGGGTTGACTGTGGCTCGGGTGGTGGGGGTACATGGCGTCGGCAAGCAGGTGATGGGTGAGGACAGCCTGCTGAAGGACTGGTATCCGGGGTTGTGCGACGGTGCGCGCCGTGCGGGCCGCCCCGTGCCGGAGCCGGGCGAGGTGGCGATGGGCTTCTACGGGGACCTGTTCCGCGAGGCCGGGATGTTGGCGATCGGCGATCCGCGGTACACGGCTGAGGATGTGGAGGAGGGCTTCGAGGAGGAGTTGCTGTTCGCCTGGTGGCAGGCTGCGGCCCAGGTGGATGAGCGGTTGGTGGTTCCGGGGGCAGACACTCTGGCGCGGACCCCGCGTTCGGTGCAGGCAGCGCTGCGCGCACTGGCGGGGTTCCCCTTTTTCTCGGACCTGGCGCTGCGGGCGCTGGTGTTCGACTTGAAGCAGGTCCGACGTTACCTGACCGAATCCGAGCTGCGGCAGAGTGCGCTCGGACGGGTGACCGCGCTGATCGACGAGGACACCCGGGTGGTGGTGGGGCATTCGCTGGGTTCGGTGGTCGCCTACGAGGCGCTGTGCGCGCTACCCGGGCACGGGGTGCGGGCGCTGGTGACGCTGGGATCCCCGCTGGGGATACCGATGGTCCACCGGCGCCTGGTGCCCGAGCCGGGTCTCTGGCCCGGCGGAGCGGAACTGGTGTGGACGAACATCGCGGATCGTGGTGATGTGGTGGCCCTGGTGGAGGACCTGCGACCGCTGTTCGGGTCGCAGGTCCGCTCGGCGGTGGTAGTCAACGGAGCCCACGCGCACGACGCTGCCTCGTATCTGACCGACGCTCTGACCGGGGCCGCGATTGCCAGTGGGCTGCATGGGGGCTGAGCCGGAGCCGCGTCGTTTCCTCATCGCCACCGCCGTTGCCCACTACAAGAATGCCCCAGCGTGGGACCGGCCCGGGCTGGTCGAGGCCCGTCAGCAAGTCATCGACCTGTTCACGGGCAGGTTCGGCTACCAGCACGTCAGCGACCTGGGCCTGGACCCGACCGGGCACCAGCTGACCGAGCGGCTGCGGGCGTTCTGCACGTCCATCGAGCGCCGTGCCGACGACTTGGTCGCGTTATACCTCGCCGGCCACGGCGAGGTCCTGGACGAGGATCAGGGCGGCGGCCATGTCCTGCTCACCCACGACACCGACCCGGACGACATCGCCGACGCGCTGCCCACCGAGACCCTGGCCCGGAAGATGCTCGCTGGTACGCGGGTGCGGCGACTGCTGCTGATGCTGGACACCTGCTACTCGGGCCAGGGCGGCAACGAGGTCACCGCCGCTGCAATGGAGCGCATGAGCCGCCGCTGGGGGTCCTCGCCCGGCTCCGGCCTGGTGATCCTGTCCTCCGCGCAACCCCTCGAACAGGCCGTCACCGGGGCTTTCCCGAACTTGCTGGATCAGGCCGTTACCGACGAAGCCACCGCAGGCCACGGGCCACATGCGCTGGCTCTGGAGGCTGTGGTCCAGCGGATGAACGCCGTCGGCGGGCACCAGCGAATCGGCCTGACCCAAGTCGGCCTGACCGGGCAGGCCCCGGCGTTCCTGCCCAACCCGCGTCACGACCCGCGACTGACAGAAGTGGACCTGGCCGTCCAACAGGAGGCCGCCTGGCAGCTTCAGGCCGACCGACGCGACATCGAGCTGAACGCCCGCCTGCTGGTGCGGGCCAAGGGCAGCATGCCCGGCGAGGGCTGGTGGTTTGCCGGTCGTCGCACCGCTCTGGCCGACATCACCGCTTGGCTCACCGAGGAGAACGAGCCCCAGTCCTCACGGCTGGCGCTGGCGGTGACCGCCGGGCCTGGATCCGGCAAGACTGCGGTCCTGGGCGTCCTCGCTGCCCTGGCCCATCCCGAACTGCGGCGCACCGTTCCCGTGACCTCCCTGCGTATCGAGTCCTCCACCGTCCACGCCGCGCAGCTGATCGATGTCGCGCTCTACGCGCAGAACCTGACCGACCAGCAGGTTCTGGACGGCCTAGCCGCAGCCGCCAAGATCCGCGCCGACACGGTCGGGGGACTTCTGGCCATGCTGGGTGGCCGCCCACGGCCGCTGACCGTCCTGATCGACGGCCTGGACGAGGCCGCCACCCCGGACACCCTGTGCACCAGCGTCCTGCGTCCCTTGATCGAGCATGCCGAAGGCCGCATCCGCCTGCTCATCGGCACGCGGCCGCACTTGCTGCTCCGGCTGGGCCTGGGCCACGACCAGCTGGTCGACCTCGACGCCAAGCGTCACGCCGACCCCGAGGCCGTACGTACGTACACCATGCGCAACCTGCTGCTGGCCCACCCCGGCTCGCCCTACCGCACCTGTCCACCGCGCCTCACCCAGGCGGTCGCCGACGCGGTCGCCACCGCGGCGGGCCGCTCGTTCCTGATCGCCCGCCTGGCCGCCGGAACCCTTGCCGCACAGCCTGACCTCCCCCACCCGCACGACCCGCAGTGGCGCCGCAACCTGCCCAGGCACGCCGACCAGGCCATGGCAAAGGACCTCGCCCTTCGCCTGGGGGCCGACGCGGCCCGCGCCGCCGACCTGCTGCGCCCGCTGGCCTACGCCCAGGGCCAGGGTCTGCCTTGGGAGGACCAGTGGGCCGCGCTCGCCACCGCGACGAGCGGACATCACTACACGGATGCTGACATCCGCTGGCTGCGGCACCAGGCTGGCTCCTACATCGTTGAGGCCGTCGAGGACGGCCGATCGGTCTACCGTCTCTACCACCAAGCCCTGAGCGAGTATCTGCGGAACCAGCGGGACGACGCGACCATGCAGGCTGCCATCGCCCGGACCCTGGTCGACCACGTGCCGCTTCGGGCCGACGGCACCCGCGACTGGGCCCACGCCCACCCCTACACCCTGCGCCACCTCGCCACCCATGCCACCTTGGGCGGAGTGCTCGACGACGCCTTGACCGATGCCGGATACCTCGTCCATGCGGAACCCGACGTGCTCGTCCCACACCTGCACGCCGCCCGGAGGGCGCCGGCTCGACTCACCGCTGCGGTCTACCGCAGCTCTCTCGTAGCCCACCGCCACGCCTCCCCCGACCGCCGACGGCAGATTTTGGCTCTGGATGCCGCCCGCTACAACGACGCCACGCTGCTCACCACCCTCAGTAATCGATCCCAGCCCGGTGACTGGATCCCCCTTTGGGCCACCGGCACCACTGTGTCCTCGGCGCTGCGCAATACACTGCTCGGGCATACCGACTGGGTGCTGTCGGTGGCGTGCTGCGAGCTGGACGGACGCCAAGTGGCTGTCACCGGCTCTGCGGATGGCACGGTGCGGATCTGGGACCTGGCCACCGGCCAGCCCATCGGCCAGCCCCTCCGTGGACACACCGCGACAGTGCGAGCCGTGGCATGCACTTCCCTCACCGGGCGCCCAGTCGCGATCACCGGTGCCGAAGACCTCGAGGTGCGGTTGTGGGACCTCACCACTGGGACGCTGCTCGGCCAACCCCTCACCGGACACGCGGCGTGGGTAGTGGCGGTGGCCTGCTGCGAGCTGGAGGGCCGCAAAGTCGCCGTCACCGGCTCCCGGGACGGAACGGTGCGCATCTGGGACCTGGCCACCGGCCAGCCCGTCGGCCGACCCCTCGGCGGACACGACCACACGTTGAAGACCCTGGCATGCACCACTCTTGCCGGCCGGCCCGTCGCTGTCGTTGGCTCCCACGACGGCGTGGTCCGCATCTGGGACCTGACCAGTGCAGAAGTGATGGGGCAACCCCTCACCGGGCACATCGACACGTCAGCTGTCACCTGCGCCCTCCTGGACGGGCCGGTCGCCGTCACCGGACCTACCAGGGCAGCATCCAGGTGTGGGATCTGACCACCGGACAACCGATCGGCCGGCCCATCGCCGGACACACCGACGTGGTGACGTCTGTGACGTGCACTACCGTCAGTGGACGGCTGGTCGCCGTGACCGCCTCCGACGACCACACGGTACGGGTGTGGGACCTGAGCACCAGACAACCGGGTCAATCGCTTACTGGCCACACTGCCCCGGTTGTTGCTGTGACGTGCAGTTCCTTGGAAGGGCAGCCAGTCGCCGTCACCGGCTCCCGCGATGGCACCGTGCGGATCTGGGACCTGACCCCCCGCCCGCCGATCGGGCGGCCCCACATAGGACCCACCGGTGCCGTGAAGGCGCTGGCCTGCGCCACTCTCGCCGGGCGGCCCGTCGTCGTCGTTGGCTCCTATGACGGCACCCTGCGCATCAGGGACCTCACCACAGGACGGCCGATCGGTCCACCCCTGACCGGGCATTCAGGCACGGTCACGGCCCTGGCCAGCAGCATCCTGGATGGACGTCCGGTCGCCGTCTCAGGCTCTCACCGCGGCTCCGTGCGGGTCTGGGACTTGACTACTGCCCAGCAGATCGGTCCGCGGCTCCACGGGCACTCAGGACCGGTGCAGACGATTGCCTGCACTGCACTGGCCGGGCGGCCCGTCGCAGTCACGGGATCCCGGGATCGAACGGTCCGGGTCTGGGATCTGACCACCGGCCAGCCGATCGGACAGCCCCTCATTGCCCACACTGGCTCGGTAACTGCGGTGTCATGCGCCCTCTTGGACGGGCGCGTCGTCGCCGTAACGGGCTCCGAAGACCGCTCCTTGCGGGTCTGGGATCTGACCACCGGCCAGCCGATCGGACAGCCCCTCACCGCGCACACCGATACGGTGAAGGCGGTGGCGTGCACCGTCTTGGACGGGCGAACCGTCGCCGTCTCGAGCTCCTTCGACGGTACAGTCCGGGTCTGGGATCTGGCCGCTGGCCAGCCAATCGGACAGCTCCGCACTGAATCCAGCGTGACGGCCGCGGCCGTGGCCTCCACTGTCCTGGAAGGTCATCCCATCGCGATCACGGGATTTGACGACCACACCGTGCGGATCTGGGACCTCGCCCGCATGACACAGGTAGCCCGACTCGATCTACCAGGCCCATGCTCAGCCCTGGCCTCGTCCAGCTCCGGATGGCTCGCGTGCGCATTCACTACCGACATCGCCGCGTTCCGTCCGCACATCTAGTAGTACTTCGTTAAGTTTCGTTGGGTGGTCGGGGGTTGTGGGATGTTCGGGGCGTGGGTATGGGCTGTTGGCAGGTGGTGCAGATGCCGGTCCAGCAGTTCAGCAGGTCCTGGATCTGGTTCGGGACCTGGTAGAAGGTCAGGCCGGCGGTTGGGCTTTTGGGTCGAGTCTGCGCAGGGTGAGAAAGGCGTGGCGGCGGTGACCAGGGCGAGGTGACTCGGAAGTGGGGGTGAGATCGCGGCGGTTGCGATGGTTTCGAACGGTACCGGTTTTCACCGGGGTGAGGATGCCGGGGATGCCATCTACCGGAGCCATGACGTAGGCGAGTGCCCTGGCCTCCCAGTCTTCCGGGGTGAGATTCCACTCGGCCTCCCGGAGGTAGCCCGGGGCAGCAGAGATCAGCAGCGACAAAGGAATGTTCGGGCCGCCGCCCAGGCGGCGGACGTCCATCGCGGCGTGGATCAGCTCTTTAGTGACACCGCTTGCGTTCTCGTACCGATCCTTCAGCACTGCTACCCCGGCAAGGTACTGGGTGATCCGCCCGTCCTCAGCGCGTTCATCGGCCTCGCCCAGTCGCGCATCGACAGCGACCTTGCCGGCCAGAGCGTCCAACTCGTCTCGGGTGAACGAATCGGGTACATCGATCCTGTGGCCTCGCAGCAGTTCGCGGGCGGCAGCGCAGCGGTCGGGTTCACTGCGGGTGGTCAGCTCGTCCCAGTACCGTGACCAGAGTGTGGCCAGGACTAGGACCGGAGCCCTGTCCGGATCGCGTAACAGGTCATGCAGACCGGCTGCAATCTCCTCACCGGCTTTGCTCGGTGCCAAGAACTCCTGAGCTTCGTTCAGCCACACCACGGAGCGCGGGGCGACATCGGCAAGCTCAGCCAGAGCCGCTGCGGGGCGCGAGGGGGAGATAGGATGCCACAGCCGCCACCCCTCAGGCAGACTCCGGACAGCTTCCCAACTGGACCGGGTTTTGCCCGTAAACGAGTCACCGACCAGGACCGCGATCCTGCTGCTCCCGGCAACAGCGGCCGCGACCACCTCACCGAGCTGGGTGTCGAAATCCCTGGGCACATAGGCGGGTAGTGCCCGCAGCTCGGGAACGACGACGCCAGCATCGAGCGCTGGGTGCACTCCGAGATTACTCAAGACGGACTCGGCGCTGAACTCGCTGATCGGCCGTCCCGCGCCCTTGGCCATCTGCGCCGCGACCCACAGGCCGCATATCTGTGCCCTCAGATCGTATTCATCCCAGGCAGCACGGCGCGCCAGTACGAAGGCGACGGCAGCCGCATCAGCCTGGTTGGCCGGTAGAGCCGGCTTGCTGATGCAGCGGTGGACCGTATCGCGACTCGGCACCCCCTTGAGGCTCTCAACAGCTTCGATGTCAGCGGCGATCTCGTCCAGGCTGGGCGTTCCCGCAGCCAGGTACACCTCGTACAGGCCGACTCGTCCGCCCCTAGCTGGGGAGTTGCCCCGGAAAGGGCCTCCGACCTGCGTCGGAGGCCCTTTCCGGGCTTCAGGCCCCATACCTGTTCGGGAGGGCCAGTGCCGTCATCCCAATCGCCAGGCCTGGATGGTCGTGGTGCTGCAGGGCTCCCAGTAGATGGTGGCGTGGTCGCCACCGGCACCGGCCAGGCAGGTGCCGTTGCCGGTGGCGCTTTCCAGCTGGAAGACGGTACTCGGGTAGGAGGGGAGCGCGACGAGCCTCCAGTCCTGGCCGGCGAACTGGCCGCAGGGAAGCTGCTCGACCAGATTCTTGGTCTGACCGCGGCTGGCCGGGGGCTTCGGCGTGACGCACAGGAGATCGCTCTGGTTGTAGATCTTGTAGCTGCCGTCGCCGACGGGGACGAACACCCACCGCTGGGGGGCACCGTTGCCGGCGTAGCCGTGGCAGTGGTACATCTGCAGCGGCACCCCCGGTGAGGTGGATCCGTCGGTCACGTCCAGGCATACGCTGTTGCTCAGGAGCGGGAGGGTGAGTTCGCTCCACCCTTCCCCGCCAGGAGGGGTCACTGCGGCCTGCGCGGCTCCCGGCATGACGGTGATGCCGAGGCCGACGGCCAGCGCGGCTGCGGAAAGAAGCAGGCCGGCGGTTTTGCGGATGTCCACGTGTTTCTCCGGGAGCGTTCTGTGAATGTGCGGGCTGATCCTCTGGTACAGCCCCCAGTCAAGCTCCCGCCTGCCGCACCTCCCTGAGCAACGGCTGCTCAAGTTGTTGTTCAACAGCGCCGGGCGGGCCCGCAGGTGAGTAGGAATTACTCAGGGGCATGGCGGGGGGCCGGCCCTAGTCTTTGGCGGAGTACGAACGGAAGGCGTGCTACAGGAACGAGTACGGGGGGCACGCATGAGGAATTCCCTTGCATCGGCGACGCTCGATGACTGCCGGCGGCATGAGTCGGTCGACACGTTGCTTATGGAGGGCGAGCAGGCTCTCGCCGGGACGGGCGACCTCAAGGCGGGCAAGGATCTGTTCGAGAGGGCCTACCGCGCCGCCGAGTTGGCCGAGGACCCCGAGGCGATGGCAGTGGCCGCGCTGGGGACCGCGGGCCTGTGGGTCCACGGCCTCCGCAGCGTCTCGGACGCCGCCCTGCTCGAGGAGCGACTGGTCCGGGTACTCGGCCTGTTGGACCCGCAGGACGTGCTGGCGTTGCGGGTGCGGGCGAGGCTGGCCGCGGAGGCGGACTACCCGAGCGCCACGCACGCGAGGGTACAGGCGGTGCTCGAAGAGGCCAGGGCGGTCGCGGATCCCGCCGTACGCGCCGAAGTCGTCAATCTGGCCCATCAGTGTCTTCTCGGCCCCGATCACGCCTCGGCACGGCAGCGGCTCTCCCGTGAACTCGTCGGCTGGAGCTTCCGCTCGGGACGGTACAGCGACCTGCTGATGGGGCTGCTCTGGCAGGCAGTCGACCACCTGCTGGAAGCGTCACCGCACAGTGGGCGCCGACTGGCCGAGCTCCGCGAGCAGTTGTCCCACCGGGGCCATCTCGCCGTCGGCTACGTCGTCAGTGCGGTGGACGTGATGCTCGCGATCCGAGCCGGAGATCTCGACGGCGCCGAGACCTTGGCGAAGGACTGCCTGCGGCAGGGCCTGGCGGCGGGCGACGTCGACGCCACCGTCTGGTACAACGCGCAACTGGTGGCGATCCGTTGGTACCAGGGCTGCCTGGTGGAAGTCCTGCCGCGGCTGGAGAGGACGGTGCATTCGCCGCTTCTCAGCATGGCGGACAACTCCACCTCCGCCGCCCTGGCCGTGGCCGCGGTGATGTCCGGGGACCGGCGGAGGGCGGCCAGCCTCCTGGCGTCACTGTGCGGACCGGATCTGGCGTCGCTCCCGCGGTCGAGCGGATGGCTGTCCACCATGTACGGCATCGTCGAGGCAGCCCACCTGCTCGACGACGCCGACGTCTCGGCCGACGCCTACGAACTGCTCCGCCCGTATGCCGAGCTCCCCATGCTGGGCAGCATCGGCATCGTCTGCTTCGGATCGTCCCACCACGCTCTCGGTGTCGCTGCCCTGTCCATGGGTGACCTCGACCGTGCGGTCGACCACTTTCGGACTGCGGTGCAGCGCAACCTCGCGTTGGCGCACTGGCCGGCCGTGATCGCGTCGCGGCGCAGACTCGCACAGGCCCTGCTCCGGCGTGGCCGAACGGAGGACGCGGCCGTCGCTCAGACCGAGTTGGAGGCGGCAGAGGGTGAGACCTCGGCGCTGAGTCCGTGCTCACCCCCCGAACTTGGTTCCGGCAGAGGGCAGCTGACGGTGGGTCGGTTCGGTCGCCGATGGCAACTCGCAAGGGGCGGTTGCACCGTGGTCGTCGAGGACAGTGTGGGGATGTTCCATCTCTCCGTGCTCATCGCGAACCCCGGGCGGGAGATTCCGGCGGTGGACCTGGTCACCGGCCTGTCCGCGCTGGGCGGCGGGCGGAACAACACCTTCGCCTCGACACAGCCGATGCTGGACCACGCGGCCATCCGTGAGTACCGGCAGCGACTCAAGGTGCTGCAGGCCGAGATCGCCGAGTCCGAGTCCGGGTTCGAGCTTGACGACAAGTCCGCGGACCGGGCTCGGGTCGAACGTGACTGGATCCTCAGCCAGTTGACCGGCACGGTGGGAATCGGCGGCCGGGTGCGCCAGTTCTCCGACGGAAGGGAGCGATCGCGCATATCGGTCAGCAAGGCGATCCGCCGGACGATCGACCGCATCGCGGAAGTCGACCCCGCTCTCGGTCAGGGCTGTTGCAAGGTCGGATTTCATGGGTGAACGTGCAGGTCAGTAGGGATGCCGAAGAGTTCGAGCGGGGCTGTGTGGGGCGCGAGGGCCATGGCTCGACGTGCATCGGCGATGGAACTCCCGCTCCTGCGGAGGAAGTTCATGGCGACTGACCTCAAGGTGGCCATGTTCTGGGCTCCGTGGCGGGTGCGGATGCGGGAGGCGTCCTCGCCGAAGGCAACATCACGAACGTAATGGATCTTGTTCTCCACTCCCCAGTGGCCGCGGACGTAAGCCCCGATCATCTGCGGGTCGGCCTGCGCCGACGACAGGTCCGTGATCACGTACACCGTCTCCCGCGAACGCTTCCCGGTCTTGCTGTCGGTGCGGTGCCGAGTCAGCCGGGCCACCTGTCGCAGGTGCGGAAAGTCGAGATCGTTCCAGGTCACGGCCTGGATGATGCGGGTCTCCACCCGGCCGTGCGCTCGGACCGTGGACCGGGAGGACGTGCTGACCCGTTCCCAGGGCACCGCCCGGCACGCCGTCCACAGCTCGGGCTGGTTGCGCTTGACCGTGAAAACGTAGTGTGCACCGAACTCCTCGACCAGCACCCGGGCATGGTCACGCTGCGTATGCAGAGCATCCGCCGTCACCACCGCCCCCGCCAGGTCCAGCACCGACAGCAGCGCCGCGAACCCGGTGATCTCGTTCGTCTTGTCGGGAACCCGCTGCTGCGCGACCAGTGTGCCGTCCTGCACTATCGCCCCGAGTACCGTCACCGCCTGCCCGGCCTGGTCCCGCGAGCCCCGCAGACATTTGCCGTCCACCGCCACCTCCCGCGCCTGGACCGCAAAGGCTCGCAGCAGCCCCTCCAGCCCGCCGGGCATCACAGCACCGACTACCCGGCGGATTGTGGACGCACTCGGCGCCCTGACCAGCCCGAAGACCCCGCAGCGGCGCAATCCGAGCCGCTCCAGCGTGGACGCCGGCGCCGCGGCCGCCCACTGCCCCATCGCCCGGAACGACTCGAACCGGCACGACAGCGCGCACAGCGCGACCAGCAGCACCGCACCGAGCGGATACTGCCGCCCACGCGGATCACGCGGGTCACGCAAGCCGTTGACCAGCGCGAACACCGTGGCACCAGGCGACACGCTCCCCGCGCCCCATGGAAGCCGACTGGACATGGCAGACTCAGGAATCACCGAAGCTCCGTTGTTTGTCGAGGACTTGTGAGGTCATCGACCACAACGGAGCTTCGTCTATCCCGGACACGGCACGCTGACCAGCGAGTTCACAAGATTACCCGACCTTGCAACAGCCCTGCGCTCTCGGTGCCCATCTTCGTTCGACGGTGCACACGGGAATGGCTTGCTCCTACTGGCCGGTGGGTTGATGTGAGCGTCCGACGAAAATTCCCTGCTGAGTGGAGTGAGCACGTATGGAGAATTCAATTGTCATCGCATCCACTGTCTCCCGCATGTGGGAGCTGACGACCGGGGTCGAGGCGTGGCCGCAATTCTGTCCCGCCGTGCAGCGGGTCGAGCGCTTGGACAGCGGGCCTTTCCAGGTGGGGAGTTCCGCTCGGATCAAGCAGACCGGTCTGGCTCCGCTGGTCTGGGTCGTGATCAGCTTCGACGCAGGTCGGGAATTCTCCTGGGAAATCCGGTTGATGGGAATGAAGATGACAGGATCACACGTGGTGGAGCCGGTCGGCGACGGGTGCCGAAGCATTCTGGGGCTTGAGGTCTCCGGCCCGACGGCAGGGCTCTACGGAGCCCTGTTCGGTCGCCGGTTCAGTCGGGCCCTGGATATCGAGAACAAGGCTTTCAAGGCAATGGCGGAGCAAGTAGGGTGAATGCGGACGGCTGCTTTCCGGAAGCCGTCGCCGCCACGACGCACGGAGGTGCGTGATGCGTACCAGGACGTCGAGCGGACAGTGGCCTTTTGTGGGGCGGGTCGGCGAGCTCGCGGCCTTCGACCGGTGGTGGTCCGACCAGCACTCCCGCGGGCTGGTGATCGTCGGTCCGCCGGGGGTGGGGAAGACACGGCTCGCCGAAGAAGGCATGGAACAGGCATCGCCTCGGGGGTACCGCGTCCTGCGCATGGCGGGTTCTGCCGCGGCTGCCGAGATCCCGCTGAGTGCCGTTGCCCGACTGATCCCGGACGGTACGGACCTGTCCGACCCGGTCCGCTGCTTTTCGAGCGTCGTCGCGGCCCTCGGGAACCTGCCCACCCGTCGCTGTGCCGTGTTCGTTGATGACTACCACCTGCTGGACGCCGCTTCGGTGATGCTCCTTCGGCAGCTGCTCGACGCCGGTGCTGTCCGCTTCATCGGCACCGCTCGCTCTGACAGCACCTCCACCAGGGCCTTCGTTGCGCTTTCCGGCGGCGACTCGATGTCCCGGCTCGATCTGTCGGAGCTGAACACCCAGGAAGTCGCGAATCTTCTCGAACGTGCCCTGGGCGGGCTGGTCACCAAACGGGCGATCCACGATCTTCGTGCCGCCTCCGGAGGAAATGCGCTCTATCTGCGCGAGCTGGTGGCCGGAACACTGAGGAGCGGAGCGTTGCGCTCGGACGGTCAGGTCTGGGATCTGACGCATCGACCGCAGCCCACACCACGCCTGATCGAGCTCGTGAGGTCTCGGGTGGCGGAAGTCGAGACGGACGGCCACGCCATCCTGGAGATCCTGGCTCTCTGCGGCCCGCTCGGGCTGGAATTCGCTGAAGAGGTCGCGTCCGCGGAGTCGCTGGCATGTCTTGAGGAGAACGGGCTGATCCGAACGTCGATGGACGGGCGTCGGATCACTGTCTCGTTGGCGCATCCGCTCTATGCGGAAGCAGTGAAAGGCGATATTTCGCGGGCGCGAAGGAGCGACCTCCTGCTGCGCCGTGCCGTATGGGCGGAGAACAGGGGAGTACGTCGTAGTGAGGACGCACTGCACATCGCCACCTGGCGCCTGGAGGCGACCAGCACGGCAGATTTCACCCTGCTGCTGCAGGCCGCGGCATTCGCAAAGCATTCCAGTGACTTCGACCGGGCCGCATTTCTGAGCAAGGCGGCGTGGAAGCAGAGGCAGACCAAGGAGTCTGCCCTGGGCCATGCGAACGCCATGATCGATCTGGCGCGCCACGACGAGGCGGATCGCTTCTTGCGACAGGCGGAACTTCTGCTTCCGAACGAGGATGTGCCCGCGCTCTTCGAGGCGAAGGTGAACAACCTGGTTCTCGCCGGAAGCCTGGCGGAGGCCCAGGCGATGCTGGTGGGCCGGGACGACGAGCGCAGCCGGTTGTCCCTCGGCAGTGTCCTGCACTTCCGCGGGCTGCTGCACGACTGCGTCGAGGTGTGTCGCCCCCTTGCTCGGAGCACGGATCCCGGAATCGCCCAGGACGCCGCCGTGGTCGCGACCTCGGCCCTGCTGCGCAGTGCCCGCACCAGTGAAGCCGAGAGCATGTTCCAGTCGCTTGCCGGATACCTTCCGAACGCCGAGGGAAAGCTGAGCGACAGTCGGCGCGAGAACACACTCTACGCGGACTTCGTCGAAGATATTTTTGCCTACATGCTTTCCCTGAGAGGCCGGTTGGAAGACGCCGAAGCCCTGCTGTCCAGTCAGCATGAGAAGGCAGTCGTCAAGGGTGAGAGTTCGCTCGTCGCCAGGCGGGCCACCGGACTGGGCTACGTTCTCATGGAACGCGGGAAGCCGCTGACCGCCCTCGGTATTCTGCATCCGATCATCGGCGCAGGCGTCCACTGGAATGTCTTCACCAAATGGGTGCTGTCAACTGCCGTGACGTGCGCCGCCATGGTGGGACAGAGCGGTGTTCTCTCCGCGTATATGAAGGAACTCCCGGAGGCCGGCGAGGACATCGAGTCGTGCAGCAACAGGATCGCCCGGGCCTGGTTCGCGTCAACGCGTTCGGATCCACAGGAGGCGGCGCATCAGCTCTCCACGGCTGCCCAGGAGGCCCAAGCAGCCGGACAGCACCTCCATACCGTCTGGGTCGTCCATACGATGGGCCGCCTCGGGTTGGCCGCCGAGGCCGCGCTGCTGTGGGACCTGCCGGTGGAGGACGAATTCCTCAGGACGCGCCTGGAGTACACGCGAGCGGTCGCACACGGTGATGCGGAACTCCTGGTCGGATGCGCCGAGAAATTTCAGGCATTCGGTGCCACTCTCTACGCGGCCGAATCCTTCGCCGAGGCCTCGAACCTGTATCAGCTGACCGGGCATCAGCGCCGCGCCACGGCTGCTGCCAATCGCGCCATGGCATGTGCGTCCAACTGCGAGGGCGCCTCGACCCCTGCCCTCGCGAAGCTCACCGCGCATCGGCAGTTCGCGCCGCTCACCGAACGGGAGATGCAGATCGCAGCGCTCGCATCGGGCGGGGCGGCGAGCAAGGACGTGGCTGCGGCCCTCCACTTGTCGGTCCGCACGGTGAACAACCACCTGCAGAACATCTACGTCAAACTGGGCGTCCGGACCAGGAACCAGCTCGCCGAAGTGGTCAGCACGTGGACCACCCCGTAGCACGGTCGGAGGAGGCAGGTCATGGATGAGCGGTTCACGGTGGTGGCGAACACCGGATCGTTTCTCAAAGAAGGCGACGACGACGTCAGGCTCCCGCACCGGTGGACGCCCGGCGGCATCGGGGTGCGGTCGACGTTCACCGGGGGCCACGTGCTGAACCTGGCGGTGGCGGTGTGCGTACTCAACGACCTCTATCGCGAGGCCGAGGCCGGCGGGGTGGAACTACTGGGGGTCCGGGTGCGGGCGGAGGGCGGCTTCGACACCTCCAACTGGCTGTCGACCGGCATCTGCTACGCCGTCGAGGTTGACAGCGGCGCGCCACAGGCGCTGATCGCCGCATTGATCGCAACGGTCGATGAGGTCGCCGAGATCCCCCGGGCCCTGCGTCAGGGTGCCGCGGTCACCCGCTCGACGGGCTGAGACCTGGCACTTCGGATTCGGCGCGGAACGCCTGGTGGGCTTGACGCAGGAGGCAGCCGACGCGGCCGTCGGGGCCGCGCCGACCGTGATGGACGACCGTGGAACGGGGTGGAACGCCGGAAGGGTATGCAAGAAGGCACGTACGCGGATCCTGGAGTCAGGGTGCACATAAGGAGCGGGCGCCACGAGCTGGTCGCCACCAGCAGTTCACTGACGATCGACGGGCGCGAGTTCGCGCTGGACGCCATCGACCGCGTCGTCTACAGAGCTGCCGCCCAGAGCAATCGAGCCTCCTACAGAATAAGTGTCGCCCAGGGCAAGGAAAAGGCCGACTTCCTCTTTGACGCCTACCGTCGTGGCGACGAGCTCAAGACGAAGGACCATGAATGGCGCAGGGTGGTCGAGCTGCTTTCCCGAACGGCCGTCCATCGAATTTCCGCGGAGGCCATGGAGTCCATTTCCAACGGAAAGACGGTCACCTTCGGGAGCTACGCCGGGTCCAAAGTCGACGCCGATGCCCTCGGCCTGCGCAGGCGGATGCCGTTCGCACGGAAGATCCCCTGGGCCGAGATCACCGGTTCGGATTTCGACAGGGGTGTCGCCAGGGTCTTCACGACCGACAGCAGGAAGCAGAAGCCAGAGATTCGGATCGATATGTCGGGATGGAATGTGGTCGTCCTTCCCGTGTTCGTGTCGTCGTACATCAACGGGTCGTGACGCTGAAGGGTGACTCGACATCGGCCGGCTATGTCCCCGCCATCGGAGGACGGGCCATTGGCATCGGGTTCCGGTGCGGCCGGAGCCCCGGCTTCCGCCGGATTTGAGTACTGCATGCTCAGGACCCGGACGGCAGCAGGACATTGAATTGACGTGTCGGCAGGTGTCTGACCCCTGTCGGTCCCACGAGAATCACCATAGATAGGTTTGTTCATGAGGAAAAATCTTCGCTCTGCGCATACCGCTGGAGCATGGAATCGACTGGCTGTGACAGTCGGCGCGATGGCCCTGGCCGGTGGGATGCTCGCGGTGCTGCCTTCTGCCGCATCGGCCGCATCAGCCGCGACAGCCGGCACCGCGGGGATCGCCTTCCAGGAGGCGGGCAGTGGGAGCCTGTGGTCCGTCGCCGACGGCGAGTTGAGCACGAACATGGCCGCGGGGACGAGTCCCGCAACAGTGGCGATGCCCACCGGCGGATTCGAGACGGCGTTCGTCGGCAAAGACGGCCTCCTGTGGGCGATTGGCCCCGACGGTGTCCCCGACCGGGTGGGCGGGGGTCTCGGGGTGGCCCAGGGGACGAGTCCGTCGATCGCGGTGAATGCCGGGTCATCAAAGTTGATGGGTCGTCAGCTTTCCGCGTGCCCTTCGGGTGGTTGCGCAGTGTGATCGCAGGCGTTGGCTCCGGCGGTTTCGGAAGCCGTAGGCCTTGCGGGCTTCGAGCTTGATCACGCGGTTGTTGCCTTCGGATGCGGCGTTCGTTATGCCGGTTTTGATGTAGTTCTCGATGCCGTGCCACCACTGGTCGACGGTTTCGGCGAGGGTGACCAGTTCGACCAGGTAGGGGCGGTCGGCACAGAAGGCCTGGAAGCGGTAGCGGGCGGCGGAGACCGCGGAGCGGTCGGGAAGGACGTGGGCGTGCTTGGCGGTGAGCCGCAGCAGGTCGCGCAGGAGCTCCTTGGCACGCCAGCCGTCGAGGATCTGCTTGCCGTAGGTACCCATATCGGTCAACTCGTCGGCAAGCGTGGCCAGTTCTGTGGTGGTGAGGTCTTCCTTGTTGCGGCGCAGGAGCTTGCGGACGCTCCAGACGGGGTCGCCCTTGCGGGCGCGGCGGCCGTGGTGCCTCCAGGTGAGGCGGCGGCGCAGGTCGGCCAGGTGGCGCTGGGCGAGCTGGACGACGTGGAAGCAGTCCACGACGATTCGGGCGTGGGGCAGGGCGGTGCGCACGGCGGCGCGGAAGGTGGCGCACAGGTCGATGGCCACGTACCTGACCCGCTGTTTCCAGGTCTCGGGCTGGAGGGTGAGCCAGGCGGCGACGGAGGCGGCGTTGCGGCCCTCGACCTGCCCGAGCAGGCCCTGGCCGCCGACCGCGTCGACGAAGCCGATATGCCAGGCGTCGGCGACCAGTTCCCATGTGCCCGTTTCGGGGTTCTCCCGCCAGACCGGCTTGCCCCTGCGGGTCTCGTCGATGCCGACGGCCTCGGTCACGGGCGGCTGATCAGGCAGGACGAGCTCGGCGTACTGTTCGAAGGCAGCTTGGGCAGTGGGCCAGGAGATGCCCAGGTCACGGCCGGCCTGTACGACCGTGCGGCCGTCGTCGGCCACCACGCGTCCGGCCTCGCGCCGCAGCGCGCGGGTCAGCCGGGCCCCCGCTGGCACCTCGCGGACCTGCTCGGTGAACGAGCCGCGCGGGCACAGCGGTTCCGCGCAGAACCAACGGGACTTGTGCCAGTGCAGATCCACACGTCGTCCACCGTAAGGAAGTTGGCGGGGGCGGGTGAGACGTGGGCCCTTCCTCGTCGTGGAGAGCACTCCGCACTCCGGGCATGCCCGCGCACCCTCGTCCACCGTCGCCACGTGCACGACGAGAGCCGGCCCGACCTCCTCCACCTTGATCACCCCCAGCCCCTCCAGGCCCAGCAGCAGTGTCGCGTCCGTATCGGCACAGGTATCGTTGATGTTCGAGCCCGCAGGTGTTCGTGATCGGTTTCTCTAGACAAGAACCATGATCACCAATCCCTGCGGGCTCCTTGCATCCGGGGCACACCACACCCGGCATCGTCACCCAACGTGACAGTCAATTGGCTCAAGCCGCTGACGGCCCATCAAGTTTGAAGACCCTGAATGCCGCGGGGACGTTCGAGATCGCCTTCCATGCCCAGGGGGACCAGTTGTGGACGTACAACTCCGCGACCGGTCCCGCACCCAACCGCGAGGGCTTCGGGGTGATGGCGAACAGCAGTCCGTCGGTCACCGCGCTGTCCAACGGCGGCTTCCAGGTGGCCTTCGCAGGTTCGGACGGATTCCTGTGGGAGTACGGAGCAGCGGCCGAACGCCGGGTGGGTGCCGGCCTGGACGTAGCCCCCGGCACCAGTCCTTCGATCGCGGCGGCTTCCTCCGGCGGCTACGAGATCGCCTTCCACGCACTGGGTGACCAGCTGTGGACGGTCGACGACAACGTCGGGCACCCCAACCCCGACGGCTTCCACGTCCTGACCGCCACCAGCCCTTCCGTCACCTCGCTGCCCAGCGGCGGCTATCAGATCGCCTTCGTCGGCCTGTACGACTCCCTGCTGTGGGAAGCCGGAACCGCCGGAGACTTCCGTGCGAGCGCCGGCCTCGGCGTCGCCGCCGGCACCAGCCCTTCCATCACGGCCGGCCCCTACGGCGTCGGCTATGAGATCGCCTTCCATGCCCAGGGCGACCACCTGTGGAGCGTCACCCCGGACAACGTCGGGCACGACCTCGGTACCGCGCTGAGTGCCGGTACCAGTCCCACGATCGCCTCTCCCGTCCAGCCGGTGAAGATCGACACGCTGGCGGCGGACACACCGTTCAACAAGAGGACGATCACCGTCTTCAGTGAGGTCCTCAGCCTCCGGGCGGGCGAATCGCGGCGGCTTGTCGGACAGGTGAACTCCACCAGCCCCTCCTCCGCCGTGGTCGAGTACGACGCCGGCATCCAATGCCTGAACGCCGCGGGGCAGCAGGTGGGCGACGCTGCCTGGACGGCCAAGAACCACACCAGCACGGCAGCCCTGGCCCTTGACCCCTCGCTGCTGTTCACCGCGCCGACTGCGGGCACCTACACCTGCCAACTCCTCACGGACAGCTTCGGCAACCAGACCGCCCTCGCCGGCAGTACCTGGCTCCACCTGGACACCACTGACGACGCCGGCGCCCAGTCGTGGCACAACCCGGAATGCGACGGCGCCGGTATCGACAGCAGTTGCGTCTACCTCGGCGGCGGCAACGCGACCACCTCGTACCTGCTGTACAACGACGGAACCCAGAACGACCCCACCCAGAAGAAGGCCTTCACCGCCGCGGCCAATGCCACCTCGATCGCCGTGAACGCGAACGCATCCATGACCACCTGCTTCACCGGCACCGACGCATGCGTCCCCACCAAGGCGTCCTACGGCAACTCCGGTAGCTCGACGATCGTCTCCCACCTGGAGGCAGTCCAGCTCGACGCGGCCGGAAGCACCTGCAACGTGACCGCCACCAGCGACCTGACCAGCACGATCAGCGCATCCGTGCACCACTACAGCATCCCCTACGCCCTCGGCAGCGTGCCGGTCCTCTCCAGCTGCGGATCCCGCAACTTCATCATCCGCATCTCCATGCACCTGGCGGCGGGAAACCGACTCAAGATCGACGGCTACCGCCCGGACTGGACGGGAACTCCCCCTCAGCCCGAAGCCGAGACCTACGCCATGGCCGTGAACGGCAAGTGATCGCGCCGCACGGAGGGCAGCGGCAGCCGTTGCCGTTCCCAATCTGGAGCGGGGTGCTGACGAAGGGTCACCTTTCGGCTGCCCGGCAACCTGTCGGATCTTTTTCAACGAGAGAGCAAGGAAAACCATGAATCTGGACATCAAGGCCCGCTTGGGTCTGGCGCGTCCGCACGCGTCGGCGGCCGGGACCGTCGGCTCGTTCAGCAGCAGGACCGTCGGCTCATACCGCAGCAGGACCATCGGAATGCTCAGCGGCGCAGCGGTACTGGCGGGGACCCTGGCGCTGGCTGCCCCCGTGGCACCGGCGGCGCAGGCAGCGACCCTCCCGCCGACGGAGATCGCCTTCCAGCATGCGGACGGGACGTTGTGGCACTTCGGGGCTGACGGCTTCGGCCCCAGCGGCCAGACGTCGCTGCCCATGGCGCCGGGGACCAGTCCCAGCGTCGTGGCGGACAACGACGCCTCTGTGGCCGGCAGCAACAGCCGATACGTCATCGCGTATCAGAGCGCGAGCAATGTGCTGGCGTACCGGGAGCCGACCAGGGACATGGTCGAGCGGCAGAGCATGGCACCGGGTACCAGCCCGTCCGCCACTCCCTCCGGCGTCGCCGTGGTGCAGGCGGCCCCCAGCGCCGATGCGCCGAATCCTGGAGTTCAGGGGAAGCTCACGTTCTACCAGAGCGGGGGGCAGCAGCCCGGCGGCTTCTTCCTCAAGCAGGGAACCAGTCCTGCCTTTACGTCGCTGACGCCCCAAGGTCTCTATGCGACTGCGTTCCAGAGCTGGGACGGGTTCCTGTGGATGAGCCTCGGCTGGGACGCGGCTCCCGTCCGCGTGGGAGGCGGGCTGGGTGTCGCACCGGGCACCAGTCCGGCGATCGCTTCGGACGGCCAGGGGCACTGGAAGGTCGCCTTCCACGCCCTGGGTGATCATCTGTATACCTTCGACAGCACCGGCAAGGTGGTCGACACCGGCGCCTTCATGGCGCCGAACTCCAGCCCGTCCCTGACGTACCTGGCCGGCGCGGGCGGCTATGAGACAGCGTTCGTGGGGCCGGATTACCTGCTGTACCGCGCGTTCCCCGACACCAATTTCTTCCTGGCCGGTTCCGGGATGGCCGTGGCACCGAACACCAGTCCGAGCATCACCCAGGAGGGGCCCAGTTCCTTCAGGATCGCGTACGTGAACGCGACGACGAACCACCTGATGACCTATGACCCCTCAGGCGTCGTCGATACCGGAATGGCGATGATGCCCGGCACCAGTCCCAGCATCACCACCTACCCGGCCGCCACCAGCGGCGGTGGCGGCACCACCTATCCGGCGGCCAAGAGCTACACGGTGAAGAACTGCGACCAGATCCCGGAGTCCGCCACGGACCCCTTCGGTCGTGGACTTCGAGTCTGGGTCAAGGACGACTCGGTGGCCGGCTCGAGCTTCGTCGAGACCGCCGATCTCGCTGGGCTGATCATCGGGGGACTCTGCGGTCAGGGTGGCGAAGTCCCGCAGCAGTACAGCTTCAACCCCGCCGTCGGCCATACCTACGAGGTGCGCATCAACGGATTCACCACCGAGACGCAGACCTGCGCGGATACCGCCCTCAGCTGCGTCGTGGCATCCGATGAGTTCACCGGCAGTGCCACCGGGAACACGATCAACAGGCTGATGAACGTCGGCTGACCCCAGGACGACGCGGGGCACGGCGGCCGTCGAAGCGGCCGTGCCCCGCGGAGTTCTGGCCGGAGGAGCGGGTGGCCGCGAAACCGCCGGCCTGGGGCCGGTCAGCCCCGCGCCGAGGACGGCCTCGCCGGACGGGCTTCGCTATGGTGGACTTGTGGACTGATGAACCCCGGCGATATCGGTCGGCTTCCAGGAGGCTGGCGTGCTGACACAAGGGCGGCATTCTCGGTGGCCCTTGACCGGGCGTGAGCAGGAGCTGCAGGCCTTTCAGGCCGCGTGGGACGCCGGCTGCAGCGCTGCGGTCCTCTCCGGTGCGGGCGGTGTGGGGAAGTCGCGACTCGCCGAGGAATGCCTGCTCCGAGCCACCAGCGCTGAGGACAAGGTGGTCCGGGTCACCGGTACCCCCGCGGTGTCGGTCCCGCTCGGGTCGATCGCGCACCTGATCCCCTCCGGGGTGGACCTCTCCGAACCGGTCACCGGTTTCGAAGCAGTCGGCCGGGCCATGCGACGTGAGGCCCTGGGCCATCAGTACGTGGTGTTCGTCGACGACCTGCAGTACCTGGACTCGGTCTCGCTGTCGCTGCTGAGAGCGCTCCTCGACGGCGGGGTGATCCGAGTGATCGCCACCCGCCGGAGCGGAGATGACGATCTCACCGTCGGGCAAGCACTGACCAGCGAAGACGGAATGTGCACCATCGAATTGGCCCCGCTCCGGGAGCCCGTGGTGGACGACCTGCTGCGGGCCGTCCTCGGCGGTGCTGTGGCCCGCCCGACGGTCAGCAGGCTCTTCAGGGCCTCGGGCGGCAACGCCCTGTATCTACGAGAACTGGTCCATGCGGCGCTCGGCGACAAGTCCCTGACGAACGACGGAGAGATCTGGCGACTGGCTGAAGCCGCCACGCCGACGACACCCCAGCTGCGTGAGCTCATCGAGGCACGCCTCTCCAGGGTGCCGTCCGAGGCGCGCGAAGTACTGGAACTGCTCGCCTACTGCGAGCCCGTGTCCGAGGCGATCGTGTCCGGTATGGCGAGCCCGAAGCTGGTGGACAGCCTTGCCGAAGCCGGCCTGGTTCGAACTGCGGAAGACGGGCGCCGAACTCTTGTCACACTTGCCCACCCGCTGTACGCGGAGCAACTGCGCGCGGGCGTCTCCGTGCTGCGGCGGCGGCGGATCCTGACCGAACACCTCAAGCGCATCCAGGCGACGGGAGCGCGAAGAAGCGACGACCCCTTGCAGATCGCCACCTGGCAGCTGCTCGCCGGCAGCACCGCTGATCCCGCCCTCCTGCTGCAGGCCGCGACTCTGGCCAGATATGTCAATGACTACCAAAGGGTCGTGGACCTGCTCCGGGCACTGCCGGAAGAGCACCGAACCCACAGCAGCTACCTGCTCCTCGGTGAGGCTCTGCTGCAAACGGGTCAATGGCGACAGGCAGACACCGTCCTCACCCTGGCTGAGAATCACAGCACCAGCGAGAAGGAGCGGGTGACAGCGACACTCGCCCGCACCTGGAACCTCTTCTGGATGGCCGCCGAGGAGCAGGAGGCGATGGAGGTCAACGCAGTCAGTCTCAGCAGCGTGGTGGACCCGCAGGCTCTGATCACCCTCAGGGTCAACGAGGCATCCATGCGCACACTTCTGGGGCAACCCCAGTACGGCCTGGAGGTGCTCAGCGCGCTGGAGCTGGATCCGCAATGGACCCCCGGATTCAATGAGGCGTCGGTTGTCGCGATGTCCAAGTCGATGGGATTGGCGCTCGTGGGTCGTGGGGACGAGGCCATCTCCTGGGCTGAACACGCCTACAACGTCCAGTCGGAGAAGGACCGTGAGGAACTGGGGCCGCCGTTGGCAAGCCAGTTGATCCCGATGATCTTCGCTCTGTCCGACCAGGGCCGCCTGGACGAGGCCCGCGACATCGCCGAGGAGGTGCTGGCCGAGACGGCGACTTCCCAGAACTCCCTGACGTGGATGTGGGCTGCCTGCTACCGCGGCCGGACAGAATGGCTCGCGGGACATATCCGATCGGCTCGCCACTGGTACGCGGAAGCCGTGGCCCATGCGGAGGCCGACGACCGAATCCGACCTCTGATTCCTGCGTTGGCGGGATTGGCAGCCTCGGCCGCGGTGCTGGGCGACGAAGCGGCAGCCGGCTCTGCTCTGGCCAAACTGGTGGGCCACACCACCGTCGGGCTCTCGACCGGGGAGGAGCGGCTGGGCCAGGCTTGGCTGTGCGCGGCACAGGGAAAGGTGGCGGAGGCCCGGGCGATCCTCATCGAGGCTGCTGCCTCAGCCAAGGCTGTCGGCCATACGACCTCCGAGATGTTGCTGCTGACCGATGTGGCCCGACTCGGCGGCGCCAAGGACGTGGTGCAGCGGATGGTGGCCCTGGCGGCCACCTGTGATGGGCCTTGGCACAGTGTCGGGCCCGGCTTGCCACTGCCCTGTCCAACGACGATCCGGAGGATCTCACTGCTGTCGCCGACGATTTGGATCTTCTCGGTGCTGATCTGATGGCGGCCGAAGCCGCCCTGGCTGCCGCGGCGGCATGGAACCGGGCGGGACACCATCGCCGTGCTGAGGCCTCAACGAGACGGGCGAAGGCTCGCGCGGCCCGCTGCCAGGGGGCTGAGACGCCTGCGCTGGCCTTCGGCGACGTGGCGACGCCGCTCACGGCTCGGGAGCAGGAAGTCGCGCTCCTGGCAGGCGCGGGCAACCCGAGCAAGGACATCGCCGCTGCCTTGAGCATGTCCGTGAGGACGGTCAACAACCATCTTCAGCACATCTACAACAAGCTGGGTGTGAGGACCCGTAGAGATCTCGCAGCAGCGCTGTCGCTGCCGCCGGAATCTCTTTGACCGTTCACGAGACCTGCTCGCCAAATGCCCATTCGTACCACAGGCCGGGTCGGCCGATCAGGTCGCCGATTTCTCGCAGCGTGCATTCATCGGAGAGGCCGTTCTCGAACAATCGTATCGCCAGGCCCTCGCGGATGCCCATGAGAATGGCATGCCGTTCCCTGACCAGGGATTGATGGAACGCGCGGTGATCCGGGCCCGGCAGAGAACGCGCTCTTTCGTCGAAGTGCTGGATGTCCCTTATGTGCTCCACGGCCCGACGGTAATCCATCTCGAGTCCTTCCGGTCGTCGATCTCATCCCGCGAACCGAGGCGTCCTGTCCGAATCCCAGTCAAACGTAATGACTTCCGGGTTGCCTGAGCATCCGCTACTCATGAATCCCCGGCGACGATGCTGACAGGCTGGCGTCCATAGCCTGAACATCGACTATGCCCGACCGATGCTCGCCGATCAGCCCTACACACTCATCGGCAGCATCCTCCAGAGCGGTAGGCAACGCACTCTTGTCCGGGCCACCGTCTCGGACTCGTCCGGTCGTCTCCGTGCCCAGGCCAACGCTTCGATGACACCGAACCGCGAGCAGGCCCGTCCGGCGTGAACGGCTCCAGCCGCCAGGGCCCCGGCGACGCCTCGTCCACGGCTGCGCGGTCAGTTGTCACGGGGCTCATCGCCCGTCATCTGCTCGGCGGCGGAGAGTTGGGCCCGCAGTGAGTTCCGGGCCCGGTGGGCCTGGCTCTTGACGGTGCCTTTCTTCCAGCCCAAGGCCTCGGCGGTCTCCTCAACGCTCAGGTCCTCGAAATAACGCAGGGCAACGACCTCGCGCTGGCGCGGCGACAGTCGCCGCATCTCTTCGGCGAGCGCCTGCCGCAGATCGACGCCCGCGAAGGGGTCAGCTGTGACGGCCCGTTCGGGCAGTGTCTCGACGGGCAGTTCACTGCGCCAGCGCCGTCGCAACCAGGACACGTGGGTGTTGACCAGAGCCGCCCGCACATAGGCCTCAGGGCTGTCGGGAGCGATCCGCCGCCAATGCGGCCAGACCTTGGTGAGCACGGTCTGCAGCAGGTCCTCGGCATGGTGCACGTCGCCGGTGAGCGACCTGGCGAGGCGCAGTAGCCGCGGTCCGCGGGTGGCGACGAAGGCTTCGAATTCGCCCTCGGCGCTGCTGTTCACCTCGCCGTCTCGCACGTCGTGTTCCTGTTCGGTTCATGCCTCCCGTACCGGGGCGGCGATGTGCAGGGCGGCAACGGCCGGCAGCGTGGTGGTGGTACAGGTCGGTGGGACATGCCCGGGCTGGTGCCGGTGGCGAGGCCGGTGCCCGACCGTCGTCCTCACCCTGGATGACATCTTGTTCGCCGTCATTGACTCTCCTTGTGCATCACTACTGACCCCGCCCGTGGGCGAGCAGTCCGTCATCCACAGGGGCGTTCCACCGCGTTCCATCGACCCTCCGGCGCCGAGTTCCCGGGCACCGGCCATGGGGCATTCGGCGTGGACGGCAGTGATGGAGTGCCCCCGCTGACCGCAGGCAACTGTGCCGCGGCGAGAGCGTTCTACCAGGACCTGATCCTGGGTTGAAGGGGCTCGGCCCGGGAAAGCCAGGCCTTCGGATCAGTGGTGGTGATCGGATAGTAGAAGAACAGCTCGGCATGGCCGGAGGTGATGTCGTCCTCCGCCCAGATCTTGCCGCAGAGCGTGCACGCGTACACCCCAAGCCACCGGGAGGGGTCGAGTTCGATGGGCGCCAGAAGGTGGTCGATCTTTTGCCTGTGTTTGTACAGAGCCGTCGTGTCCCGCCTGGTTCGCGGCACGGTGAACCTGTGGTGCCCGCAGGGGCAGCCGGACGGATCGGGCAGGTAGCCATGGAATCGAGCCCAGGCGAGCAACTGGTCCGTCCGGCGCCGGGCGTGATGATCCAGGTGGTCCCGGGGTTGACGCTGGTGCCACTCCGCCAGGCCGACCGCGTCGATGCGGGGATGGACGAGTGCGCACGCGAACGCGTCGTGGGTGGGCCGGCTGCCGTGGTCCCGGCCGAAGGACTGCTCGGCCGCCCGCAGGACCGCGTCGGCGGGGTAGATGTCCGCACGGCTCAGCAGGAGCCGGGCGAGTACGGTCACCCGGCTCGGAAACAGCCCCTGGGCTACGGGGTCGCCCGGCTCTCCCTCCGCGAGCTGCTCGATCGCCGTGCCGAATTCCGGCGGGAAGGAGGGAACGGTCGCGGGGATGGGCTCCTTGGGCGGGAACTGGTCGCGGAAGTGCTCCATGGTCTCCAACAGCGAGGAGTAGCCGAAGGATGCTTGGATCTGATCCCACAGCACGGGGCCGGCCGCCGCGGCCGCTATCAGGTATTGATCCGCCGGCAGTTGCGGCAGGACGGACCGGGCGAGCCCGGCGTGAGCGATCTCGTACACGTGGCACTCGGCATCGTGCGGGACCAGCCGGGACAGGCGCTCGGCGACCTCGCGTTCGCTGGTCATCCACCTGACATCCGCCCACCGCGTTCGCGCCAACGGCAGAGGTGCTGCCACATCGACGTCGGACGGAACTCGCCACGCGTTGGCCCGCATATGTTCGACGAACGGTTCCGGCAGGCGGAGGTGGTAGTTCCGCACGTAGTGGGCGAGGTCACCGGGCCATTCGAACCGACCGTCGGTCAAATGGTGCGGTGCATGGATGAGTTCGTCCGGATCAAAGACATCATGGGCGAGGCTGGAGGCAGGGACACGGATGTGCCCATGGTCGAGGTAAGCCGCTATCTCGTCCTCGTTGGATTGCGGAATCCCGCCGCACGCCTCGGCCAGGCTCGGACCGGCCGCATCGCCGTGCGGCATCTCGCGGAAGAATCCAACGCGCATGTTCTGTCCAGCCCCCGGTTTCCCGAACCCGTGCTCGCTTGTCCGTGCTCCTAGGCTACTGCCGGGAGGCACGGGCCCTCTGGCTGAAGGCTCCGGGGGAGCGTGCGTGCTGCGGCTTGCGTGCCGGTGCTGTCACCAGGCCAGGGCGGCCTTCGCGGTGGTCTGCCAGTAGGTGACGGCGGCCGAGTCGTCGATCTGGGTGCCCTTGGCCAGGACGGCCGTCAGCGGCTTGCCGACCGAGCCGCTCTGGTTGCGGGAGGCGAAGTACAGGCTCATGCCACGGACGGTGCGCCTGTGGGCGCCCTTGCCGTTGGCGGCCAGGGTCCGCACGCCGGCATAGGCGGACCGGCCCGGGGCGAGGACGACCACGGCCTGCGGGATGCTCGCCTCGACGGACTGGGTGGTCGCCTGGTCCCCGGTGAAACCGATGTACGGGTAGTAGTAGGCGTCGCAGGTGGTGCGGCCGGTGTTGGTGACCTTGATCAGCAGGTGGTTCCTGGGGCTGGCGACGCGGGTGACCGTCAGTTTGGTGTTGCTCCCCGTGCACGAGGCGGTGCTGGTGGCTGTCCGGACGGTGGTGGCCGCCCGGACGGTGGTGGCCGAGGCCTGCGGCATCTGCGAGGTGGTCAGGGCCAGCGCCCCGAGGGTCAGTGCGCTCATGACGGCGGCCCGGACGGAGCTGATGCGGCGGCTGGACATGGTGGTGCCTCGGTTCCTGTTGCGGCGGTGACGGCTTCGACGGTGCGTTCCGCAGGGCGTCCACGTAGTGCGGCCTGCTCGGGCCGGGCCGTCGTCGATGACCACAGCTTGCGGGCCGGACCGGAACCGGGGCAATGATCTCCGGGAGGGACGGAACCATGGAACGTTCCCATGCAGTCTGAGCTGCGGGAACGGCATGCACCTGGAATGCCGGCCTGGAACGTGAGGAGCCCCCGATGCAGCACCGAGACGGCACCGATCTCGCGGCCCTGCTGCGCGAGCTGAAGGACCGTTCGGGGCTCAGTTACGGGGTGCTCGCACGGCGACTGCACGTCAGCACCTCCACCCTGCACCGGTACTGCAACGGTGACGCCGTGCCGGTGGAGTTCGCACCGGTGGAGCGGCTGGGCCGGGCCTGCGGAGCGACGTCGGGGGAGATGGTCGAGCTGCACCGGCGCTGGATCGTCGCCGAGGACGCCCGGCGGCACCGCGCGGCGCCGGCGGCGGCACCGTCCGGAATGCCGGCCGCCCGGCCGACCGCCCTGCCGCGATCCGCTCCGCCGTCCGGGTCGGCATCGGATCTCGACCTGGTGGCGGATCTGCTGCCCGATGATGGACGGTCAGGACAGGGCGATGCGCCGGGGCTGCGCGGCGAGGGCGAAGGCGCGGGCGAAGGTGCAGGCGAAGGCCCAGGCCCAGGCCCAGGCAGGAGGGGCTTTCGGTTCGTGCTGGTCGGGCTGGGCATCGCCGCTCTGGTGATCCCCGGCAGCCTCGCCCTCGCGCTGGCCCACCGGCCCGCGCAGCGTACGTCCGGCCCGGCCCCGACCGCCTCCGCGCCCGCGCGCCCCGCTCCGCTGACCGTGAGTCTGCGTCCCTACACGATCGACGACATGTGCGATCAGTGGGAGCTGCTGAACCAGACTCCCGACCGGGCCCCGCCGGCCCCGTCGCCGACCCAGGACGACCGGGCCTGGCTGCGGACCCACGGCGCGGTCTCCGCCGACTCCACCAGCATCGAGGCCGCGGTGCAGGGCACGGGTGCCGAGGCGGTCGTGCTCTACGACCTGCAGGTGCACATCGTCAGCCGCAGCAAGCCGCTGACCTGGCCGGTCTTCGCCATGGCCGACGGTTGCGGCGGCGGCCTGGCCCCTGCTGGCTTCCATATCGACCTCGACGCCGTGCACCCCCGGGCGGTGGCCGCGGCCGGATCCCAGGGCGACGTGCCGATTCCGGCCCCCGCCTTCCCCTACAAGGTCTCCGCGAGCGACCCCCAGGTCTTCGACATCACCGCCGGCGCCACGGGACACGACGTCAGCTGGTACCTGGAACTCCACTGGAGCAGCGGCGCCCGAAGCGGGATCCTGCGCATCGACGACGGCGGCAAGCCCTTCCGCACCAGCAGCGCCCGCGCGAACCCCCGCTATGTCAACCCGCCGGGCAGCACCGGCTGGCAGCGCCAACTACCGGCCTAAGACCGGTCGGTTCGAAGCCGGGCTCCGTGCCGGTTGCCGCCTGATTCGGCTTCAGCCGGCGGGCTTGGCGCCGGTGGCCAGCCACTCGTCGCGCACCGCGACGGGCGTGGCGTTGATCGCTGACAGGGCTTGTGCGCAGACGCTGCCGAGGGTCGCGTCCGCCACACCATGGGCTTTCAAAGCGTCGATCATCGCGTCCCAGGTCACTGGGTCGAGCTCGCACATTGCCCCGATATCGGCCTCGCCCATGCGCCCTCCAATGTCGACTTCACTGGCACCAGGCTCGCCCGGACGGTCCTGACCGGCGACTCGTCCCGGGGCCGGGTGACCCATTCGGTCGATGCACCGGTCATCTGCCGAGGACGAGAGCCACGGGGATATCCGCTGGCTGGGGGTGTGGCGGGCGGCATACGGTGGGTGGCCAAGCAACTGGAAAGTGTGGAGAGTGCGATGAGTGGGACGGTGGCAACGACGACGCTGTGGCGTCCGACCGGGCCGGAGGAGCTGGCGCTGGTCGAGGCGGCGGGGTGGCGGGCGTGGCCGCCGCGGTTGCCTGAGCAGCCGATCTTCTATCCGGTGCTGAACGAGGACTACGCGATCCGTATCGCACGGGACTGGAACGTGCCCGCCTCGGGTGTCGGCTTTGTGATCCGCTTTGAGGTCGACTCCGATTTCCTCGCCCGCTACCCCGTCCGCCAGGCCGGTGGCGAGACGATCCTGGAGCTCTGGGTTCCGGCGGAGGAGCTGGACGAGTTCAATCGGCACATCATGGGCCCGATCGAGGTCGTCCACGAGTTTCGGCCGCAGCCGTGACCGTGCGCGCTGTGCCGGCCCTGCTGCTTGCGCCGCAGCAGAGCAGCACATCGCCGCTGCCGGACGCGGTCCTGGACGTCGTGCTGCGGGCGACCGGACCGCGGGGTGCGGTGGCCCGGTCCGACCAGCGGTTCGTGCGGGAGTCGGCGTCGTCGTGGTGAGCTCGGCCATGGCGGACGACCCCCTAGGCTGGCTTTGGCGGGGTCGCCGCTGACTGGAACTGGGCCTTCTGTCCGACCGTAGGGGAGTGTGGCGAGACATGACGCAGACACTGAGCCGGCAGGGGCCTCGGACGCGGTCGGGGGGCTGGGGTGGCGGTATCTGCTGGGCACCCTGCGCACGTCGGTGCTGGTCGGGTCGCTGGGTCGGGCGGTCGAGGTGGCAGCGCGGGCGGTCGAGGTGTGCGGGGACGACGCCGACGGGCATCTACGGGTCGATCTGCGGGCGGACCGGGTGGTGCTCACCCTGCAGTCGCTGGAGCAGGCGGCGCTGACGGCCCGTGATGTCGACCTCGCGCAGCGGCTCTCCGCCGCGGTGCGCGAGGCGGGGCTGCGGACCGAGCCGGAGATCGGCACGGGGGCGGCGGGGTCGGCAGGGGCGTCGGCGGCGTCGACGCGGTCGGTGCAGATTCTGGAGATCGGGATCGACGCGCTTGACATCGCCGCGGTCCGACCGTTCTGGAAGGCGGTGCTGGGTTACGCCGACGAGGCGGGCGCCGACGGTCCCGAGGACCCGATCGTCGACCCGGTCGGGCAGGGGCCTGCGGTCTGGTTCCAGCAGATGGACCAGCCGCGTCCGCAGCGCAACCGGATCCACTTCGATGTCTCCGTTCCGCACGACGAGGCGCCCGGGCGGATCGAGGCCGCACTGGCCGCCGGCGGCCGGCTGCTGTCCGCGGCGCGGGCTCCCGCCTTCTGGGTGCTGGCCGACATCGAGGGCAATGAGGCCTGTGTGACGACCTGGCAGGGCCGGGACGGCGCCCAGCCGACTGCCGACTGAGGGCGGCGCCCCGCCGCGTGCCGACCGAGGGCGGCGGGCGCCCGTAGTCAGATCGCGGCGGTGACCGTGCGGATGGTGTGGCGGAGCCAGCGCTGGGCCGGGTCGTCGTCGAGCCGGGGGTGCCAGGACATGTGGTAGCTCATGTCCTTGATCTCCTCCGGCGCGGGCACCAGCCGCAGGGCGGGGTCCTGCGCGTGCTGGGCGACCAGCCGCAGCGGGAGGGTCGCGACCAGCCGGGTGCCGGGCACGGCCAGGGGCGCGGCGGCGTGGTACGGCACGCTGAGGCTGGCGCGGCGCGGGGTGCCGAGGGCCTGCAGATGCCGGTCGATCACGGTCTGGTCGCCTTCGACGATGTTGACCACCACGTGTGAGCAGCGCAGATAGTCGTCGAGGTCCAGTCGTGAGCGACCGCTGAGGGGGTGGTCCGCGGACATGACGCAGACGAAGGTCTCCTCGAACAGCTTCTCGGAGCGCAGCGCGGGGGGCGCCGACACTCCGTAGAAGACGATGTCGGTCAGGCCCCGGGCCAGGTCGTCGAAGACGCCGTCGTGCCAGCCGCGGAAGGTCACCGTGGAGTGCGGTGACTGCCGGAAGACCTGCTGGAAGAGGGCGGGCCCGAACACCATCGCCGGGTAGTCGGTGCCGGCCAGGCGGAAGGACTCGGCCGCGGCGGCGGGGTCGAACGCCTCGCCGGCGAAGAGGATCTCCAACCGGGGCAGGATCGCCACCAGTTGGCGTTGGACGCGTTCCGCCCGCGGCGTGAGTTCGTAGCCCGCGGAGCCCCGGACGAGCAGCTCGTCCCCCAGCACCTCGCGCAGGCGTTGCAGCGCCCTGCTCATGGCGGGCTGGGAGAGGTTGACCCGTTGAGCCGCGCGGGAGACGTGCCGCTCCTCCAGGAGGGCCGCGAGCGGCGGGAGCAGGTTCAGGTCCACCCGGTCAATATGTGTCACACGCATAGCCTACATAGAAATGATTCATTGGACGTATAGCTGCTCCTGGGTCGACGCTGGATGCAGGTCGCAGAGAGCGCCGTACCGACAGGAGCCGAACCATGGCAGAGCAGCAGAACACCGGCCGGGTGGCCGTCGTCACCGGGGGATCGCGCGGCATCGGACGGCAGACCGCCCTCCTCCTCGCCGGACAGGGCGTGGCCGTCGTGGTCAGCTACGCCTCCAACGACGCGGAGGCCGACGCCACGGTCGCCGAGGTGACCGCCGCCGGCGGTCGCGCGATCGCGGTACGCGGCGACGTGGCGGACGAGAACGCCATGGCCGAGGTCTTCGACCGGGCCGAGCAGGCCTTCGGCGGCGTCGACATCCTGGTGCACGCCGCCGGGCGGATGGCGCTGGCCCCGCTGGTGGACCTGGACCTGGACGTCCTGGACGCCGTCCACCGCACCAACATCCGCGGCACCTTCGTCACCAACCAGCAGGCCGCCCGGCGGCTGCGTCCCGGCGGCTCCATCGTCAACTTCTCCACCTCGGTGGTCGGCACCTCCTTCCCCGGCTACGCCGCCTACGCCGCCAGCAAGGGCGCGGTCGAGGCGCTGACGCTGATCCTGGCCAGGGAACTGCGGGGACGGGACGTGACCGTCAACGCGGTGGCCCCCGGCCCGACCGCCACCGACCTGTTCCTCGACGGCAAGGACGAGCAGCAGATCGCCCGCCTGGCCGACGCCGTCCCGTTGCAGCGGCTGGGCACCCCGAACGACATCGCCGAACTCGTCGCCTTCCTCACCAGCGCGGCCGGCCACTGGGTCAACGGCCAGAACATCCGCGTCAACGGTGGCCTGGTCTGAGACCGGCCCCGATGCCCAGCCTTTCAAGCTCCCAGGACAGAACAGGAACAGGACACTCATGCCCGACACCACCGCCCCCACCCCCTCGACCGCCCGTCGGACCATCGTGGTCACCGGCGCCTCCAGCGGCTTCGGCGCCCTGACCGTACGGGCCCTGGCCCGCGCCGGGCACACCGTCTACGCCGGGATGCGTGACACCGCGGGCCGCAACGCCCCGGCCGCCGCCGAGATCCGGCACAAGGCCCCGCTGCACGGGGTGGACCTGCGTCCGTTGGAGCTGGACGTCACCTCGCAGCCCTCCGTCGACGCCGCCGTCGGTCAGATCATCGACGAGCAGGGCCACGTGGACGTCGTCGTCCACAACGCCGGACACATGGTGATGGGACCGGCCGAGGCCTTCACCCCGGAGCAGTACGCGAGCCTCTACGACGTCAATGTGCTGGGCGCGCAGCGTGTCAACCGTGCCGCGCTTCCCTATCTGCGGGCCCAGGGCAGCGGGCTGGTGGTGTGGGTCGGCTCCTCCAGCACCCGTGGCGGCTGCCCGCCGTTCCTGGCCCCCTACTTCGGGGCCAAGGCGGCCATGGACGCCATCGCGGTCAGCTACGCGGCGGAACTGATCCGCTTCGGGATCGAGACCTCGATCATCGTCCCCGGCGCCTTCACCTCCGGAACCAACCACTTTGCGCATGCCGGCAGCCCTGGTGACACCGCGCGCGCCGCTGCCTACGACGCCCGCTACGGCGACCTGATCGACGGCCTCGACGCCCGGTTGGCGGCGCTGGTCCCGCCGGACTCCGACGCGGAGGACGTCGCCAAGGCCATCGCGCAGGTGGTCGACCTCCCGGCCGGGGAACGCCCCTTCCGGGTGCACATCGACCCCAGCCGGGACGGCAGCGAGGTCGTCTCCGCGGTCGCCGACCGGATCAGGGCCGACTTCTACCACCGCATCGGCCTGCAGGAGTTGCTGACGCCTGCGAGCAGCCTCTGACCACAGACCTGCCTCTGACCAGCTACCTGCTTCTGGCCGGCGACCCGCCTCGGGTCAGGAATCCAGCCACCGGGGCAGCGGTTCGACCGCTTCGCGCCAGGCGGCGGGGATGCCCTCGGCGCCGACGTGGGCGGCGACGATGCCGCCGACGATCGCACAGGTGGTGTCCACGTCGCCGCCGGCCGCGGAGGTCGCCCACAATGCGCCCTGGTAGTCGGACAGATGGCGTGCGGCGCACCACAGGGTGAACGGCACCGTGTCCACGGCGCTGACCTGACGTCCGTTGCCCAGTCGATGGGCGGCCAGTTCCACGTGCGGCTGGTCGAGCAGGTCCATGGCCTCGGCCACCCCGTCGCGGACCCGGCCAGGCGGCGTCAGTGCGAGGACCGGATCCAACAGCTGCTGCGGTGACGGGAGTTGTCCCCGGGTGCGGGCGGCGCAGGCGGTGGCGAGGGCGACTGCGACGGCTCCTGCGGTTGCCTCGGGGTGGGTGTGCGTGACCTCGGCCGTGCGTGCGGCCTGCCAGGCTGTCTCCTCCAGGTCCATGGCGAACCAGGCTCCCAGTGGAGCGACGCGCATGGCCGCTCCGTTGCCCCAGGAGCCCTGGCCCTCGAAGAGTCCGGCGGCGAGTTCGCGCCATGAGCCGCCCTGGCGTACCAGCCGCAGCAGGCGATTCATCGCCGGGCCGTAACCGCGGTCGAAGTCGTGGCGCTGGGCGAACGAGTGGACCAGCTGCTCCTGCTGCACGCGGCCGTGGTCGCGCAGGGTGGCGAAGACCGAGCAGGCCATCTCGGTGTCGTCGGTCCACGGCCAGGGTGCGGGCGGCAGGCGGTGCTCGCGCAGGGCCGGGAGGTTGTCGGGGACGAAGAACTGGGCGCCGAAGGCGTCACCGACAGCGAGGCCGCGCAAGGAATCGCGGGCCGCGGTGCGGGGGTCGAAGGGACGGGGCTCAATGCTGGTCGGGGGATGGTCGATTGTCATTGCCGCCCATCCTGCCAAGGCCGCGAGCCTGGAACCAGCGGATTGTCCGCCTGGCTGAGGCGCCAGACTGTCGGGGCGTGGGCGCCGTAGGACAGGGCAGGTCCCGGCAGCCGCGCGGCAGCGCTCTGCAACTGGTGTTCGGCTGTCGTCACCTCGGCTGCCCGACGGGGCTATTCTAGGGAGGGAAGAGATCGTACTGCCGGTGCGATCAGGCACGTCCAGCGTCGCCCCGGAGCTGTCGGGGCGGCAGCGGGCGAAGGTTGTGCCTGGCGAACCGGCGAGAAGCCGCCTCGGCGGTGTTGTTCCAGCTGCCCCTGACCCTGGCCGCGTCCCGCATGAGACGGCCAGGGGGTTCAGGATGTCCAGCAGAGAGCAGACCACCGCATTTGTTGCCGCGGCGCCCGGAATCGGAACAGAAGCCGGAGCCGGACCGGAGCCGACAGCGGGCCCGCGGCAGAGGTTCAGTATTCACCGGCGCGACCGCAGGCGGGCGACGCTGCTCACGCTGGTCGGTGAGATCGACCTCGACTCCGCCCCGGAGCTGCACCATGCGGTGCAGGAGTGCCTGCGGGCCGGCCTGCGCACCATAGACATCGACCTGGCCCGCCTGACCTTCTGCGACGTCAGCGGTCTGGGCGCCTTTCTCGACGCCACCTGGCTCACCATCGCCGCCGGGGGTCGCCTGCGGTTGGAGAACCTGTGCCCGATGCTCACCCGGCTGGTCGCCCTCACCGGCACCGACCGGCTGCTCTCCATCGGCATCGACGACAGTTTCCAAGGACTGGGGCTGGGGCGTCCCGGTGATCAGTGACCGGATGGCCCAGGTGCTGACCCTGCTGCAGAGCCAGAGCCAGAGCCAGAGCCAGAGCCAGGACCACCCCACCGGCCCCGGCGCAGTCGCCGCGGACGCCCTGGGCGTGGACGGTCTGGCCGTGTCCTTGGTCACCCAGGGCGGCGGCATCGAGCTGCTGTGGTGCTCCGACGCCTCCGCGCGCCGGTTCGAGGACCTGCAGCTCACCCTCGGCCAGGGGCCCGGCATCGACGCGGCGAGCAGCGGGGCGATGGTGTGGGTGCCCGATCTGGCCGAGATCCGCGGCGACCGCTGGCCGCTGCTGACCATGGAAGCGCCCGATCTGGCGTCCCGCGCGGTGTTCTGCTTTCCGCTGGGGATCGGCGCGATCCGGGTCGGCGTGCTGACCGCGGTACGGCGCACCCCGGGGCCGCTCACGCCCGGCCAGGCCGACGACGCCCTGGTCCTGGCCTCGGCGCTGACCGCCCGCTGTCTGGCCGGCGGCGAGCCGCACCTGGGGTCCGTCGACCTGACGGACCCGCTGTGCACCCTGCAGCACGCGGTGGTGCACCAGGCCACCGGCATGCTCAGCGTCCAACTCTCGCTCCCCCTCCCGCAGGCCCTGCTGAGGCTTCGCGCCCACGCGTACAGCAGCGGGCGGACTCTCACCGACATCTCCCAGGACATCGTGGACCGGCGACTCCGCCTGAACCACAACAGCAACCACAACGACAACCACAACGGAAACGGCGACGGCGCCCCGACGCCCGTCGCAGACAAGGACTGATCGCCATGACCCGCGAACAGCAGCTCACCGAGGTCTTTGTGGAAGTCGCCGACTCCCTCATCGACGACTTCGATCTCATCGACTTCCTCCAGCAGCTCTCGGTGCGCTGCATGGAGCTCCTGGACGTGGCCGCGGTCGGCATCCTGCTGGCCGACACCCATGGCCATCTGCAGGTCCTGGCGGCCTCCGACGAGCACACCAGGCTGCTGGAACTGCTGGCCCTGCAGCACGACCAGGGCCCCTGTGTGGACTGCTACCGCAGCGGCACCGCCCGTACCGACATCAACCTCAACGACCCCGACAACACCCAGGACTGGCCCCAGTTCGCCGCCGCCGCCCAGGCGACGGGCTTCTGCTCGGCCAACACCATCCCGCTGCGGTTGCGCGGGCGGATCATCGGCGTGCTGGGCCTGTTCCAGACCGACCCGGAACCGCTCAGCGCCGCGGACATCGCGCTGGCCCAGGCGCTGGCGGACGTGGCGACCATCGCGATCCTCCAGCAGCGCACCCTGGCCCACAGCGAGCTGGAACGCGGCCAGCTCCAGTACGCACTGACCAGCCGTGTCGTCCTGGAACAGGTCAAGGGCATCCTGGCCGAACGCTGGCAGGTGTCCGTGGACGAGGCGTTCGCCGCCTTCCGCACCTATGCCCGTTCCAACCACCACCACCTCGCCAACCTCGCCCGACAGATCGCCGACGGCACCTTCGACACCGACCAGATCCCGCGCCAGGCCGCTGCGCGCGACGCCGACCCGGGCCCTGGGCGCCCCCGAGGCGGTCGATAGGCGTGGACACCCGCTGACGCCCGGCCGCCGGCCGTGGTCGCGGAGACGGAGGGCCGGCTGGGCATGCGCCTGCCGCCCGAACTCTCCGCCTTCCACCACCAGCTCGGAGCCTGCGCGGAACTGCTCGACGCCCACAACGCGATCTTCACGCTGGAGCAGCTGGAGGTAGCGGACGGCTATCTGTTCATCGCCGAGGAGGAGCAGAACGTCGTCAGCTGGGCGATCCCGCTGCAGCGGGCCGCCGACGCGGATCCGGTCGTGTGGCAGCGCGTCAACGACGGGACGGCTCCTGGTACAGCGAGGAGCAGGGAGTCGTCGAGTTCCTTCAGTCGATGCTCGACTGGACTTTCGACGTCGAACCCTCAGCGACGCCGTAGGCTATGCGACCTCCACGGCCGTCCACGGCGCCGTCTCGTTGCGCGTCAGCCAACCCGATGCGTCCTGGACCCCGTTGGAGGAACAGGCGGACCGGTTCCTGGCGAAACTGGTCGGCATCCCGCCGACGGAAGCGCACCAGTGACAGCAGTGAAGGGAGTCGAACTGTGGCACGCGTGCTGATCCCGGTCCCGGACCGGGATTTCGATGTGACCGAGGTGGCGGTGCCCTGGCGGCTGCTCACCGACGCCGGGCACGAGGTGGTCTTCGCGACCGAGCGGGCCGGCACCGTGCCCGCGGCGGATCCGCTGCTGCTGACCGGTGTGGTCTTCGGGAAGCTGGGGGCCGAGCCCGAGCCCCGGCGGTTCTACGCGGAGCTGGTCGAGTCGTCGGCCTTTCGGCGGACGCTCGGCTGGGAGGAGCTGGCTCCCGAGGACTACGACGCGCTGCTGCTGCCCGGCGGCCATGCCCCGGCGATGCGGCAGTACCTGGGCTCGCCGGTGCTCCGGGCGAAGGTCGCCGCGTTCTGGGCCACCGGCCGCCCGGTCGCGGCGATCTGCCACGGCGTGCTGGTGCTGGCCCGTACCCAGGATCCGGCGACCGGACGCAGCGTGCTGCACGGGCGGCGGACCACCTGCCTGCCCGGGTACATGGAGCGCTCCGCCTACCTCGCCACGGCCTGGCGCCGGGGGCGCTACTACCGGACCTACTCCGCCTATGTGGAGCAGGAGGTACGGGCGGCGCTCGCGGCCCCGACGGACTTCGAGCGGGGTCCGCGCACGCTCTCCCGGCGCGGCACGGCGGCCGACGACACCGCGGCCTTCACCGTGCTGGACGGCTCCTACCTGTCCGCGCGCTGGCCGGGGGACGCGTATCTGTTCGCCCGTCAGTTCATCGCCCTGCTGGAGTCCTGAGGCTTTATTACTTTGCGGTAACGAGTCCAGTCCAATGGTGGGCAGGGCTTCATGTCCCTGCCACCTTTGGCGGGGGTCGACGACATCTGGTTACTGAAGAGTCAGTCCCCGAATCGAGCTCGATCCAGCGAGATCCAGCAATCCACCGATCCGGAGGACTCCGTGGCGCCTGTCACCCGTCGTACTTTCCTCGGTTCCGCCGCCGCCCTGGGCGCGGCCCTCGGGCTGGAGGCCCTGCCGGGCTCCACTCCCAGGGCCGCCGCCGCGACCGGGACCATCACGGACGTGAAGCACGTGGTGGTGCTGATGCAGGAGAACCGCAGCTTCGACCACTACTTCGGCGCGCTCAAGGGCGTGCGCGGCTTCGCCGACCGCAGCGGCATCACCCTCCCCGGCGGCTACTCGGTCTTCGACCAGCCCAGCGGCAGCGGTCGGCAGTACCCCTGGCAGCTGAGCGCCACCGGCACCTGGTACTTCGGGACCAGCGGCGAGACCCTCGCGCAGTGCGACGGATCGCTGGACCACGGCTGGGCCACCCAGCACAGCGCCTGGAACGGCGGCGCGATGAACAACTGGGTCTCGGCCAAGGGCTCCAGCCGGACCATGGGCTTCCTCAACCGCTCGGACATCCCGTTCCACTACGCGCTGGCGGACGCGTACACCGTCTGCGACGCGTACCACTGCTCGATCCTGTCGGCCACCGGTCCCAACCGCACCTATCTGTGGGGTGGTTCGATCGACCCGGCCGGCAAGGCGGGCGGTCCGGCCTACGACGGCGGCGACGAGTCCGGGTTGAGCTGGCAGACCTACGCCGAATCCCTGCAGAACGCCGGGGTGAGCTGGAAGGTCTACCAGAACGCGAGCGACAACTTCGGCGACAACGGCCTGGCCTACTTCACCCAGTTCGCCAACGCCGCCACCAGCAGCCCGCTGTACCAGCGCGGCATGGCCTCGGTCCCGGCCGTGACCGGCTCCACCCCGGACGACATCGCCGCCGCGATCAAGGCCGACGCCCTGGCCGGGACCCTGCCCCAGGTCTCCTGGATCGTCGCCAACCAGGCCTTCTCCGAACACCCCGACGCCCCGCCCAACGACGGCGCGCACTTCGTCAACCAGGTCATCCAGGCCCTGGCCGCCAGCAGCACCGTCCTGGACTCCACCGTGCTGTTCCTCAACTACGACGAGAACGACGGCTTCTTCGACCACGTCCCGCCGCCCGTGGCTCCCGCGGGCACCACGGACGAGTCCTACAGCGGCCAGTCGGTCGGGCTGGGCCTCCGGGTCCCGATGGTCGTGGTCTCACCCTGGACCCGCGGCGGCTGGGTCAACTCCCAGGTCTTCGACCACACTTCGGTGATCCGCTTCCTGGAGACCTGGACCACCGCCCTGGGCACCCCCGCCACCTGTTCGGCCATCAGCGCCTGGCGCCGCAAGGTCTGCGGCGACCTCACCAGCGCCTTCGACTTCGCCAACCCGGTGCACGGGCTGCCCGCCCTGCCCACCACCAGCACCGTCATCGGCCAGGCGGAGTGCAATCTGCTGGTGAATCCGGCCCCCGGCACCAACTCCCTGCCCGCGCAGGAGACCGGGACCCGTCCGGCCCGGGCCCTGCCCTACCAGCCGAACGGTTTCGTGGACCACCTGGAGTTCGACAGCGCCGGCAAAACGCTGGTCTGGATCAAGATGACCAACCAGGGCGCCCAGGCCACCGCCGCCGCCCACTTCTCCATCTACGCCAACGCCGACCGCACCGGCGGCCCCTGGCAGTACACCGTCGACCCCGGCGGCACCGCCGCCGACTACTTCAACGTCGGCAGCGGCTACGGCAACGGAAAATACGACCTCACCCTGATCGGCCCCAACCGCTTCCTGCGCCGCTTCGCCGGGGACACCACGGGGGCAGGACACACCGCCGAGGTCACCTCCTCCTACGCGCCCGCCCCCGACACCGGCAAGCAGGCGATCTGGTTCGCCCTGGCCAACACCGGGACGGCGGCGGCGACCTTCACCATCAGCTCCACCCAGTACCGCAGCGACGGGCCGTGGACGTACCAGGTCCCGGCCGGGGGCAGCGTCTCCGACTACTTCAACGCCGCCGCCTACACCAATGGTTGGTACGACTTCACGGTCACCGTCAGCACCGACGCCTCCTGGAGCCGGCGCTTCACCGGGCACATCGAGACCGGGGCCGCCAGCGTCAGCGGCTGAGCGCTGCCGGCTGTGCGATGCCTATGAAATGACGTCTTGTCAGGTTTTACCAACTTTATGCGCTTTTCACAGTTACCCGGAGTGCCGCGCGCTCGTCAATCACGGTGATCCTTGCACCTGACGAGAGCGCGGCACGTGGAATCTGAGAACCTTCTCGCGGCGACGCTGCCGCTCCCGCAGGCCGACTGGCCCGTGGCCCCCGCAGCGCCGGCCCGCACCCTGGTGGACATCCTGGACGCCACGGTCCGGCTCACGCCCGACGCGCCCGCCCTGGACGCCGACGGCGCCGTCCTCGACTACCGGGGCCTGCGCGCGGCAGCGGTCGCGGTCGCGGCGCGGCTCAGCGCGGGCGGGACGGGCCCGGGGGACCGGGTCGGCGTCCGGATCCCCTCCGGGACGGCCGCGCTCTACACTTCGATCCTCGGCGTGCTGCTGGCCGGCGCCGCGTACGTCCCGGTCGACGTGGACGACCCGGACGAGCGGGCCGAGCTGATCTGGCAGGACGCCGGGGTCTGCGCGGTGCTGGGCCCGGACGGCGAGTTCCGGCCGGGGCCGACCGCGCCGGGCCAGGGCCGAGAGGGCCAGGGCAGGGAGGGCCAGGGCAGGGAGGGCCAGAAGGGCCCGGAGCCGACCGACGACGCCTGGGTCATCTTCACCTCCGGCACCACCGGCCGTCCCAAGGGCGTGGCGGTGAGCCACCGTTCGGCCGCCGCCTTCGTGGACGCCGAGGCCGGGCTGTTTCTGCGGCAGGCTCCGCTGGGCCGGGGCGACCGGGTGCTGGCCGGGCTCTCGGTGGCCTTCGACGCCTCCTGCGAGGAGATGTGGCTGGCCTGGCGGCACGGCGCCTGCCTGGTCCCGGCGCCGCGGGCGCTGGTCAGGGCCGGCGCCGAACTGGCGCCCTGGCTGGTGGAGCGCGGCATCACCGCGGTCTCCACCGTGCCGACGCTGGCGGGTCTCTGGCCGATCGAGGCGCTGGACGCGGTCCGGCTGGTCATCGTCGGCGGCGAGGCCTGCCCGGCCGAGCTGGTCGCCCGGCTCGACCGTCCAGGACGCGAGTTCTGGAACACCTACGGGCCCACCGAGACCACCGTGGTCGCCTGCGCCTCGCTGCTGCGGGCCGGGCAGCCGGTGCGGATCGGCACCCCGCTGGACGGCTGGGCGCTCGCGGTGGTCGACCCGGACGGCTCCCCGGTCGGCTGGGGCGAGACCGGCGAACTGCTGATCGGCGGGGTCGGCGCGGCCCGCTATCTGGATCCGCTCAAGGACGCAGAAAGCTTCCGCCCGCACCCGGCGCTGCCCGGCGACCGGGTCTACCGCAGCGGGGACCTGGTCCGGGCCGAACCGGCCGGACTGGTGTTCGTCGGCCGCGCCGACGAGCAGGTCAAGCTGGGCGGGCGGCGGATCGAACTGGGCGAGGTGGACGCCGCGCTGGCCGCCCTGCCGGGGGTGCGGGCAGCGGCAGCGGCGGTCCAGGAGACCCCGCTCGGCGGACAGGTGCTGGTCGGCTACCTGGTGGCCGAGCCGGGGGCCGGGCTGGAACCGGCCGAACTGCGGCAGCGGCTGCTGCGGCAGCTCCCGGCCGCGCTGGTGCCGGTGCTCGCGGTGCTGCCCGAGCTGCCGACCCGGACCTCGGGCAAGGTCGACCGGGGCGCGCTGCCCTGGCCGCTGCCGTCGCCGTCGCTGCCGGGAGGCGACGCGGGGCAGGGGCAGGGGCAGGGGCGGCTTGATCGGGGCGAACTGCGGGGGACCGCTGCCACGTTGGCCGAGCAGTGGCGCGACCTGCTCGGGGTGAGCACCGACGCCGACGGGGACTTCTTCGCGCTGGGCGGCACCAGTCTGGCCGCCGCCCAACTGGTCTCCCAGCTGCGCCAACGGCACCCCGGGCTGTCCGTCGCCGACCTCTACCGGCAACCCCGGCTCGGCGACCTCGCCGCCCACCTCGACCTCCGGGCCACGGCCACCGCCGAGGCCGCTCACGCCGCCACCGCCGAGGCCACGGCCACCCCCGAAGCCGCCGCTGCCCAGCCCGCCGGCGTCGGCGACACTCGCCTCGGCGGCTCCGGGCCCGCCCTGCCGGCCCAGACCGGCCGCCCCCGGCCCGAACGCGCGCCCGCGCCCCCCACCCCCGCCCGCACCGGCCTCTACCAAGCCACCGTCCTGTTGCTGCTGCACACCCTCGGCGCGGCCCGCTGGGTCCTCGCCCTGGCCGCCCTCAACAACCTGCTCTGCGACGGGCTGCTCAGCGGCGGCCAGGCCCACGCCCCGACCTGGGCCAGGCCCACCTCCTGGTGGCTCATCGGCATCGGCTGGCTGCTGCTGAGCAGCGCCCTCGGCCGGACCCTGCTCGGCGCGGCCGGGGCCAGGCTGCTGACCCGGGGCCTGCGCCCGGGGGCGTACCCCAGGGGCGGCCGGGTCCATCTGCGGCTCTGGACCGCCGAGCGGCTGGTCGCCGCCTTCAACATCGCCGCGGTGGTCGGCACCCCGCTGGCCCGGCGCTATGCGCGCCTCCTCGGCTGCACGGTCGGTCCCGACGTCGAGCTGCACACCATGCCGCCGGTCACCGGCCTGGCCGCCTTCGGCGCGGGCTGCACGCTGGAACCCGAGGTGGACGCGGCCGGCTGGTGGCTGGACGGGAAGCTGCTGCGGCTGGGCCCGATCACGGTGGGCCCCGGGGCCAGGATCGGCACCCGGGCGATGCTGATGCCAGGGGCCGAGGTCGGCGCCGGGGCCGAGGTCGCCCCCGGCAGCTGCGTCACCGGCCAGGTCCGGCAGCGGACCCGGGTGCACGGCTCGCCGACCCGGCCCGACCCGTGCACCGCGGCGGAGCCCTGGCCGGCCGAGCGTCCGCCGCGCTCCCCGGTCCGCGACCGGGCCTGGGACGCGGCCTACGCGCTCTCGCTGCCGGGGCTGCAACTGCTCCCGCTGGCCGCCGCGACCCCGGCCCTGCTGGTGCTCTACGTCCTGCTCGGCCAGCACCCGGGCGCCGGGCAGGCCTTCGGCTGGCTGCTGCTCAGCTCGCTGCCGCTGGGGCTGGTCAGCCGGGTGCTCTACGCCCTGCTGCTGGCCGGGCTGGTCCGGCTGCTCTCACGGGCCGTCAGGCCGGGGCTGCACCCGGCCCACGGGCGGATCGGCTGGTCGGTCTGGCTGGTGCACCAGCTGACCGGGGCGGCCCGCTCCCAGCTCTATCCGCTCTACGCCTCGCTGCTCACCCCGTCCTGGCTGCGGCTGCTCGGGGCGCGGGTCGGCCGCCGGGTCGAGGCGTCGACCGTGCTGCTGCTCCCCGGACTGACCACGGTCGAGGACTTCGCCTTCCTCGCCGACGACACCCTGCTGGCCCCGTTCCAGGTCTCCGGCGGCTGGCTCCGGCTGGGCCGGGTGTCGGTCGGGCGGCGCTCCTTCGTGGGCAACTCCGCGATCGTCGGCCCCGGCCGCGACCTGCCGGACGACGCGCTGGTCGGAGTGCTCTCGGACGCGCCGCACCGGGCCGAACCGGGGAGCTCCTGGCTCGGCCGTCCCGGCTTCCCGCTGCAGCGGGTGGTCGAGACCGGCGACCCGGCCCGCACCTACGACCCGCCCCGGCGGCTGGTGCTGGCCAGGGCGGCGGTGGAGCTGTGCCGGCTGGCCCCGATGGTCTTCGCGGTGCTGCTCGCCGACCTGGCCGCGGCCGGACTGCAGGCCGTGCTGCTCCGGCAGGGGGCGGTCGGCTCGCTGCTGCCGGCCGGAGTGCTGCTGGTGCTCTGCGGGATCGTCGCCTGCGCGCTCACCACCGCCGCCAAGCGGCTGCTGATGGGCAGGTTCCGGGCCGGGGTGCAACCGCTGTGGAGCTCCTTCGTCTGGCGCAACGAGCTCTACGACAGCTTTGTGGAGGAACTCGGCATGCCCTGGCTGGGCAGCACGCTGATCGGCACGCCCTTCCTCAACACCTGGCTGCGCAGCCTGGGAGCGCGGATCGGGCGCGGGGTCTGGTGCGAGACGCACTGGCTGCCGGAGACCGACCTGGTGGAACTGGGCGACGGCTGCACCCTGAACCGGGGCGTGGTGGTGCAGACCCACCTGTTCCAGGACCGGCTGATGCGGATGGACGGCATCCGGGTCGGCGCCGGGGCCACCATCGGGCCGCACTCGATCGTGCTGCTGGGCGCGACGGTCGCGGACGCCGCCGTGGTCGGGCCCTCCTCGCTGGTGATGCGCGGGGAGACGATCCCGGCCCGGAGCCGCTGGCTGGGCAACCCCGTTGCCGACTGGACCGCCCCGACCGGCGGCGGGTCCGTGACCCGCCCTTGAATATCGGCGCCGGGCTTCCCTGTTCTCCCAGGTCAGAGCAATGTCACTAGGTGACACCACGCTCAGTTGTGAAGGTTCTTCAAGAGTGGTTGGGTTGGGCCCCCCAACCGTGTAGGCATAGGGGGTGCCTGAACAGACCATGCCAATAATATCGGAGTCCCCTCCGCCGACCCCTTCCCTCTGGAGGCATAGGGATTTTCTGCTGCTGTGGTCCGGAGGGGCCGTCAGCGACCTGGGCAGCGCCGTCTCGACGCTGGTCCTCCCGCTCATCGCGGTCCGCACGCTGAACGCGACGGTCTTCGAGGTCGCGCTGCTCGGGGTGATGTTCAGGCTGCCGTTCCTGGTGCTGACCCTGCCGGCCGGCGTCATCGTGGACCGGGTCGACCGGCGCACCCTGATGGTGTGGTGCGACGCGGGGCGCATGGCCGCCATCGGATCCATCCCGCTGGCCACCCTGTTCGGCCGGATCACCATCTGGCAACTGGCCTTCTCGGCCATGGCGGTCGGGGCGTTCCGGGTCTTCTTCGACGTGGCCGACCAGAGCTACCTGCCGACCCTGCTGTCCCGTGAGCAGCTGGTCGAGGGCAACGGCAAGCTGCGCGCCACCGAAACCCTCGCGGACTCGCTCGGGCCCTCGCTCGGCGCCGCGCTGGCCGCACTGGTCGGCGCCGCCCGCGCGATCGCGGCGGACTCCGTCTCGTATGCGCTCAGCGTCCTCTCGCTGCTGCTGATCCGGACCTCGGAGCCGCGCCGGGAACCCGGCACCGGCGCCCCCCGGGTCACCTTCCGGGCGGCGATGGGGGAGGGGCTGCGCTTCGTCCTCGGCGACACGATCCTGCGCCGGATCGCCGCCTGCACCGCGACCGCGAACCTGGCCATCAGCATGGTGACCTCGATCGAGGTGGTCTTCCTGATCCGGGCGGTCCACTCCACGCCCACCCAGGTCGGCATCGTGCTCGGGCTCGGTACGCTCGGCGGGTTCTTCGGCAGTCTGATGGCGCGTCGGCTCGCCCGGGCCGTCGGCACCGCACGGATCATGTGGGTGGCCCTGGTGGTCCCCGCCCCGTTCACCTTCCTGATGCCGCTGGCCTGGTCCGGCTGGGGCGCGCTGGCCTACGGCGCGGGCTGGGCGGCCTTCAACGCCGCCGGGGCGGTCTACAACACCGCGCAGGTCTCCTACCGGCAGTCGGTCTGCCCGCCGGAGCTGCGCGGCCGGATGAACGCGTCCATCCGCTGGCTGATCTACGCCACCGTGCCGCTGGGCGCCCTGCTCGGCGGTATTCTCGGGACCTGGATCGGACTGCGTCCGACCCTGTGGATCGGCGCCTCGATCATGGCCCTGACCGGTTCCTGGCTGGTCTTCTCACCGATCAGGGGAATGCGCGACATCCCGCCGGCCACGGTACGGGCCGGCACCCCGGCGACCTGACCCGGATCCTCAGGAGACGTTCATCCGCTTCAGAGCCTCCTGTCAGTGGCCCCTGCAAGAATGTCGTCATGTCATCAGGCAGTCGCTTCCCTGGCGACCTCGTACGTGCCCAACAGCAGGTCTGGGCCAGCGAGGCAGCGACACGCGCGTTCGTGCTGGACGGGCCCAGCAGCCCGGTGGTGGCCTGGCCGCTGCCCCGGCAGGCCGAGTACCAGCGGCTGCGCGGCGCGCAGGAGGCCGCCCAGCAGGCGGTGCGAGAGCATCCGCTGATGGCCGCGGCGATCGCCGACCACCACTGGACGGCGACCCTGCGCGCGCTGTGGCAGGCTGCCCGGGTGGACGCCGCCGAGAAGCGCGGCGACCAGGCGGCGGCCTGACCCCTGCCGCACGCCTGGCGGGTCCGCTCGCTCCAGCTGGAAGAGAGTCGCGATGAACCTCGCACTGTGGATCGTCCAGGGCCTGCTCGCGGTCCTCTTCGCGGCGACCGGGGCTGCCAAGGCGGTCTGGTCGAAGGACCGGCTGCTCGCGTCCGGGCAGAGCGGGGTGGCGCCGTTCCCGTTGCCGGTGCTGCGGCTGACCGGGGTCTGCGAACTGCTGGGCGCGCTGGGGCTGGTGCTGCCAAGGGCGACCGGGATCGCCCCGGCGCTGACGCCGGCCGCGGCGATCGGCCTGGCGGTGGTGCTGCTCGGCGCGATGGCCAGCCACGGCTCGCTGCTGTGCGCCGACCGCGCGGCCGACCGCGGTTCGGCCGAGGCCCGCAACATCGCCGGCAATGTGCTGATCCTGGCCCTGCTCCTGTTTGTCGCGGTCGGCCGTCTCTAAAAGCGGCCGGGCGGCGTCACCATGGACACCCGATTGGCAGGCCGCTTATGATGGCTGGCTCAGCCCGAATCCACCGGCTGATCATTTCGGGGTTGCTCTCCTGCCCGTGGACGGTCGGCCGCTGGGGGCAACAGGTTGAGGGTGTGCGGTAGCCGCCGTGCGCGGGTCGCGGCCTGTCCGAGGGGTTGTGCGGGGTCGGGAGCGGTTGGTGGCGCTGTCGCCGGTGGCCGTCGGGCCGTCGCGGTGCGGGATCTTGTGGCGGTCAGGCCGCCGGGCGCGGCGGTGGGGAGTGGACGGCCTCGAACAGGGCGGTGAAGGCGTCGCGCCAGGGCCAGTGCTCGGGCAGATGCACCGTCAATTTGGTGCGCGCGGTGCGCGCGAGCCGGGCCGGGACGTGGACCAGGTGGGCGCGCAGGGTCGCTGTGGTGGCCTTGGCGTGGAAGACCGAGGTCAGCGCACCGGCGGCCCGCAGCAGGTTGTGCGACATCGCCCACAGGGTCAGCCACGCGGCGTTGGCCTGGAAGTTCCCGGACGGCAGGTGGGCCAGAGGCCCGGACTTCCCGTCCGCGATCACCTGCTCCACCACGGCGTGCTGCCGGTGGTGCAGTTCCGCCTGCAGCACCGCGAAGGAGCTGTCGGTGAAGACGGGGTGGTAACGCCAGGCGGTGAACAACTCGCCCTGACCCTGGGCCACTTCGGCGTTCAATCGGCGGACCCGGCGCACGATCAGCCGGGCGGTGACGTGCTCGGACTTCCTTCGGCCGGTGAAGGCGGTGTAGGGGATCTCGGCGACCTCGGCGTCGGAGACCATCTCGCCGGTGTCGGGGTCGACGAAGGCGTCCGGGTAGCGGATCGCCGTCCAGGACTCCTGCGGGATGCGGGAGATCGCGCCCGCGATGGAGGGGTTCATGCCGGTGGTCAGGGAGAATCGGGCGCCGGCCCGGCGGCAGGCGGCGACCACGTCGGCGGTGTAGAACTTGCTGTCCGCGCGGACCAGGCGGATCCCGGTGCCGCCGGTCTCCTTCGCTATGGCCAGGGCCTCGCTCACGAAGCTCTCGGCTCCGCGGACGTCGGCGGCCTTGCCGCGGCGCAGGCGGACCGCGCCGATCACGGGCCGGGCGATCGGGGTGGACAGGGTGGCCAGGATCGGGTGCAGGGTGCGCTGGCCCTTGAGGCGGCCGACCTGCGCGCCCTGCTTGGCGTGGCCGTACACGCGGCGGTGGGTGGGGTCGATGTCGATGAACATCAGTGTGTCGGCGCCGGGCAGCAGTGGGGTGCTGCGGGCCAGTCGGGCCAGGAAGTCGCGGTGAACGCGGTGGAGCTGGCGGTTGTGGCCGTGGGTGAAGGAGCGCAGGAAGGTGCCCAGGGTGGAGGGCGCGCGGACCGAGGTGAAGGCGCGGTCCATCGCGCCGTGCCGCAGCCGCGCCGCGTCGTCGATGCTGTCCGCGCCCGCGCACATCGCGCTGATCAGCGACATCACTTTGGCGGCCGGGTTGGCTCCGCCGCTGTTGTCGGCGCCCTCGATGCGGAGCGCGGACGCGGCCAGTTGCCGCAGGCCGGCCCGCTCGGCCAGCCGGACCAGCGACAGCAGCCCGGCATCGGCGATCAGGTTCGGCTCGTCGAAGACGGCGGAAACCGCTGTGGCGGCATGGCAGGATTGCATCTCGCGGATGTTCTCTCGTTCTGGCGACTTGGTTCTGTAGGAAGTCCCATCGTCCCAGGTCAGAGGGCATCCGCGTCGTTATGTCCAGGCCTCGGACAGGTCATTCATCGGTGGATTCGGGCTCAGGTGTCAATGGGGGAGGACATCCGGATCATGTCGCAGCGGAGCATTGACGCACAGCACCGGATCAGCCGAAGTCGACTGCTTTTTATTGTCCCACTCGTCCTGCTGGGATTCCTGCTGTGCCTGCTGACATGGGCGGTCGTCTCCGCCAATGTGAACCCGTCCATGAGAAAGGAATGGCCCTGGCGGCTCACTCTTCTCGACGTGGAGTCGTTGTCCAATATATTGGCCGTGACGACAGGGCTGATATTCGCGCGGGCCCAGTACGCGCGGACCGTCTGCCCGATCATTGCCTGGACCGGCGAAGTGCGGCAAGTACGGCCGGGAATGACGGGCACGCATATCTGGGTGGTCGAGGTGCACAACGGCAGCTCGTACACCTCCACCGTGGAGGAGATCGGCTACCAGTGCTGGGAGGCAACAGCGGCGGTGCCGCCCGACCCCGACGGGGACTGGGTCGATCACGGCAAGATCACACTCCAGCTGCAGAGCATGGGTATTGCCCTCGGTCGGGATTTCGACCTGAACCCGTTCGCGCACGGTGGATTACTGGGCGGCGATCACCGCGAGATGAGACGCGTCGGCCGATTCTCCAGCGTCGCGATAGAGAAAATTGGCGACATTCGTATGCGCGTTCGCGTCGTCGATGTCGTCGGCGATCACCACGAGCGGGTACTCCTCCTGCTCAGGGGAGCGAGAACAGAGTTGGAGAGCGCACGAGCGGCAAGCGGGGCCGCGTCCGGCACGGCCTGACCTGGAAGAATTCTCCGGAGAGCACCTGCATGCTATTCTTCTCCGCTGTGGCACGGGTACTGCCCTGTTATCGCGGGTAGAGTTCTCAGGGTGCCTATACCTCACTGGTCCGGCGAAACCTGGTACCGGGGCAAGGGGAAGAAGGTGATGCCTTGAAGACGTGGTCCGACGTGGCAACCGAACCGGAAACGCCCCCGACAACCGTCTCCCAGGCGCAGTTGGCCAAGGAACTCGGGGCCCTGCGGCTGAACAGCCCGCTCATGGTGCATGCCGTCGCTGCGCCGACTGGGGTGGGTGATCGGCGGCCCGCTGGCCGCAGCCCACGCATTGCAGCAAGCCCTTTCCCCGAGCGGCACACTGGTCGTTCCGGCCTTCACCCCGGAGAACTCCGCCACCTCTCGCGACTTCCTGCACGCGATCAGCGGCATGAGCGAAGCCGAAGCGGCCGACTACAAGGCTTCCATGCCGCCCTTCGACCCTGCGACCACCCTGCCGTTGGCATGGGCGTGCTGGCCGAGACCGTGCGAGGCCTGCCTGGAGCGATGCGCAGCGATCATCCGCAGACGTCGTTCGCGGCAGTCGGCCCCGCAGCTGAGGCGATCGTGTCCGGCCATCGCCGCGACCGACACTTCGGCGAGGACTCCCCGCTGGGCCGCCTCTATGCCATGGACGCACAAGTCCTGCTGATCGGTGTGGATTTCAGCGTCCTCACGGCCTTCCACCTGGCCGAGTACCGCATTCCGAACCCACCGCTCCGCAGCTACGAGTGCGTCGTCCGGGGGCCCCAGGGCGAGCCCGAGTGGTGGTCGTACGAGGACGTGGCGCTCGACGACAGCGACTTCGGTGCGATGGGTCAGGACTTCGAACGTGAGGGCCATGTGCTCTGGTCCGGCCGAATCGGCTCGGCCCACTGCCGGTTGCTGCGGGTGCGCGATGCTGCCGACTTCGCGGTGGAGTGGCTGCCGTCCCACCGCGACTACGTGGCACCTGCCGATAGCGACTGATATGCGGGGTCGCCGAGCGGCCCCACCCTCTGCCGGTCGGCCTAAGCTGACCGCATGAACCCTCGTCTGCTGCGTATCGGTGTGCTCGGCGCCGCCAGGATCGCTCCGTCCGCGCTGGTCCGTCCGGCGGCGAAGGTGCCGGAGGCGGTGGTGACGGCGGTGGCCGCGCGGGATCCGGAGCGGGCCCGCGGCTTCGCCGCCAAGCACCGGATCCCCACCGTGCACGCCGGCTACCAGGCGCTGCTGGACGATCCGGACATCGACGCGGTCTACAACCCGTTGCCCAACGCGCTGCACGCCGAGTGGACCCTGAAGGCGCTCGCGGCCGGCAAGCACGTCCTCTGCGAGAAGCCGTTCACCTCCAACGCGATCGAGGCCCGCGCGGTCGCCGACGCCGCCAAGGCGTCCGGACTGGTCGTCATGGAGGCGTTCCACTACCGCTACCACCCGATGGCGGCCCGGATGCGGGCCATCGTGGACGGCGGCGAGCTGGGCACGATCCGCTCGGTGGAGACCGCGATGTGCTTCCCGCTGCCCAAGTTCGACGACATCCGCTACAGCTACCCGCTGGGCGGCGGCGCGCTGATGGACGGCGGCTGCTACGCCCTGCACCTGCTGCAACTGCTGGGCGGCGAGGCGCAGGGGGCGCAGGGCGCGCCGGAGGTGCTGGCCGCCACAGCGAAGCTCCGCGGCGCGGACGTGGACCGGGCGATGACCGCCGAGCTGCGCTTCGCCGGCGGGGCGGGCGGGCGGATCACCACCTCGATGTGGTCCCGGCGGCTGCTGGACTTCACGGCCAGGGTGCGCGGCGACGCGGGGGAGCTACGGGTCGTCAACTACCTGGCCCCGCAGATCTTCAACCGGCTGACGGTGCGCACCGCGGCGGGCGTCCGGCGGGAGCGGGTGGCGGGCGGCCACACCTATACGTACCAGCTCAGGGCCTTCGCCGCCGCGGTGCTGGACGGCGGCCCGGTGCTGACGCCGCCCGAGGACGCGGTGGTCACCATGGGCCTGATCGACGACATCTACCGCGCCGCCGGGATGCGTCCGCGCGGTGAGTGAGGGCCGCCGGTAGGGGCCGCAAGCGCGCTCCGGGAAAACGGGCGGTTTGGTTCCGGCATGCTCATGGTCTTGACGCGGCGGTGCACAGGGGATGAAACTCGCCCCTGAGAGAGCGCTCTCCCACCCCCTCAAGTGCGCCTCCTTTCGCAGCACGGGCCATAGCTGACGCTCCGTCCACCCCGGTCGGCGCGTCGATCCGCCATGCCCGTTTCCCCCCACCCTCTGTCTCATCGCGCAGGAGATGCACATGAGATCGGCTCATATCCGGGCGCAGCACGACCCCCGGAACACCCTTCATGACCAGGCCGGGCGGCCGCTCGCCCTCTGGTCCGTCCTGCTGGTGCTCGCCGCCATGCTGGCCGTGTTCATGTCCCCGGCCAGCTCGGCGCACGCCGCCGACACCCTGCTCTCGCAGGGCAAGACCGCCACCGCCTCGTCCACCGAGAACGCGGCCAACAACCCCGCCTCCGCCGCGGTCGACGGCGACACCGGCACCCGCTGGTCCAGCGCCTTCAGCGACCCGCAGTGGCTCGAGGTCGACCTCGGCGCCAGCGCCAGCATCGACAAGGTGGTCCTCAACTGGGAGGCCGCCTACGGCAAGGCGTACCAGATCCAGACGTCCGCGGACGGCACCACCTGGACCCCGATCTACAGCACCACCACCAGCCCCGGCGGAGTCGAGACGCTGGCCGTCTCCGGCACCGGCCGCTACGTCCGGATGTACGGGACCGCCCGCGCCACCGGCTACGGCTACTCGCTCTGGGAGTTCCAGGTCTACGGCACCGCCGGCGGCACCACCCCGCCGACCACGACCCCGCCGCCCACCACCCCGCCGCCGACCACCTGCGGCACTGCCAACGCGGCCCAGGGCAAGACCGCCACCGCCTCCTCCACCGAGAACGGCGGCACCCCCGCCTCCGCGGCCGTGGACGGCAACACCGGCACCCGCTGGTCCAGCGCCGCGAGCGACCCGCAGTGGCTGCAGGTCGACCTCGGCTCCTCGCAGAGCATCTGCAAGGTGGTCCTCAACTGGGAGACGGCGTACGGCAAGGCGTACCAGATCCAGACCTCGGCCGACGGCACCAACTGGACCCCGATCTACTCCACCACCACTGGCGCGGGCGGCATCGAGACGCTGGCCGTCTCCGGCACCGGCCGCTACGTCCGGGTCTACGGGACCGCCCGCGCCACCGGCTACGGCTACTCCCTCTGGGAGTTCGGCGTCTACACCGGCGGCAACGGCGGCGGCACCACCACGCCCCCGCCGGTCACCGGACCGCCGACCACCGACACCCCGGACTTCGGCCCGAACGTCACGGTCTTCGACCCGACCATGTCGACCACCAGCATCCAGAGCAAAGCTGGACACGGTCTTCAGCCAGCAGGAGACCAACCAGTTCGGCGCCCAGCGCAACGCGCTGCTGTTCAAGCCGGGCAACTACAGCGTCAGCGCCAACGTCGGCTTCAACACCCAGGTCTCCGGCCTCGGCCTGTCGCCCGACGACGTCAACATCAACGGGTACGTCACCGTCGACGCCGGCTGGTTCAACGGCAACGCGACCCAGAACTTCTGGCGCGAGGCCAGCAACCTGTCGATCACCCCGCCCAGCGGCACCGACACCTGGGCCACCGCCCAGGGCACCTCGCTGCGCCGGGTGGACGTCCACGGCGACCTCAAGCTCGACCCGACCGGCGACTACTGGGCCAGCGGCGGCTTCCTCGCCGACTCCAGGATCAGCGGCTCGGTCAACTCCGGTTCGCAGCAGCAGTGGCTGACCCGCAACAGCACCATGGGCGGCTGGAACGGCTCGGTCTGGAACATGGTCTTCGTCGGCGACACCGGTGCGCCCGCGCAGAACTTCCCCAACCCCTCGCACACCGTGGTCAACCAGACCCCGACCTCGGCCGAGGAGCCCTACCTCTACTTCGACACCAGCAGCAACACCTACAAGGTGTTCGTGCCCGGTGACCGGGCCAACTCGGCCGGCGCCAGCTGGATCAACGGCACCCCGGCCGGGACCTCGCTGGCCATGCACACCTTCTACGTCACCAAGCCCAACGACACCGCCGAGACCATGAACGCGGCGCTCGCGGCCGGTGACAACCTGCTGGTCACCCCGGGCGTCTACCACCTGGACCAGACCCTCCAGGTCAACCGCGCCGACACCGTCGTGCTCGGCCTGGGCATGGCCACCCTGGTCCCGGACAACGGCGTCACCGCCATCCAGACCGCCGACGTCAACGGGGTCCGCATCGGCGGCTTCCTGATCGACGCGGGCACCACCAACTCCAACACCCTGGTCCAGATCGGCCCGGCCGGCTCCAGCGCCGACCACTCCGCCGACCCGACCGTGGTCTCCGACCTGTTCATCCGGATCGGCGGCACCGGCGTCGTCGGCAAGGCCACCACCAGCGTCGTCATCAACAGCAAGAACACCGTCGGTGACAACTTCTGGCTCTGGCGCGCGGACCACGGCGACAACACCGGGTGGACGGTCAACACCGCCGACACCGGACTGGTCGTCAACGGCGACAACGTCACCCTCTACGGGCTGGCCGTGGAGCACTTCCAGAAGACCGAGGTGCTCTGGAACGGCAACGGCGGGCGCACCTACTTCTTCCAGAACGAGATGCCCTACGACCCGCCGAACCAGGCGGCCTGGATGAACGGCAGCGCCAACGGCTACCCCGCCTACAAGGTGGCCGACAACGTCACCAGCCATGAGGCCTGGGGCGTCGGCAGCTACTGCTACTTCAACGTCAACCCCGCGGTGGTCTCCGACAACGCCTTCCAGGCGCCGGTCACCGCGAACGTGAAGTTCCACGACCTGCTGACGGTGTCGCTCGGCGGCACGGGAACGATCTCCCACGTCATCAACAGCACCGGTCCGGCGGCCAACGCCACGACCAACAACGTCTACCTCCCCAGCTTCCCGTAATCGGAAGCGACCGGACGTAGGCGGCAGGCAGCCCCCCAAGGCTGCAAGCAGCCCCCCGAGACCCGGGACGGCGGCTCTCCACCCTCATGGCAGCAGGTATAACTACGTCATGAAGAGGAAGCCGCCGTCGCTGGGTTCGGTCACGCTCGAAGACGTGGCACGGGTCGCAGGTGTGTCCCGTGCCACGGTCTCGCGCGTCATCAACGGCAGCACCACCGTCGACCCGGCCATGCGTCAGCTGGTCGAGGACGCGGTCGCCGCCACCGACTACGTGCCCAACCGGGCCGCCCGTTCGCTGGTCACCCGGCGCACCGACTCGATCGCCCTGGTCGTCTCCGAGGCCGAGTCCCGCCATGTCGCGGACCCCTTCCTCGGACGTATGTTCACCGACCCCTTCTTCGGACGGGTGGTGACCGGGGTGATGGAGGTGATCCGCCCCCGCGGCGTGCAGATGGTGCTGATGCTGGTGGACGACTCCGACTCGCGGGCCCACCTGGTCAGCTATCTGCGCCAGGGCCATGTCGACGGCGTCGTGCTGATCTGCGGCCACGCCGCCGACCCGCTGCCAGGACTGCTGGCCGAGGCCCAGGTCCCCGCCGTGCTCTCCGGCCGTCCGGGGCAGACCACCCCGATCAGCTTCGTCGAGGCCGACCAGCGGGCCGGTGCGGTGCTCGCGGTCGACCACCTGGTCGGCATCGGCCGGCGCCGGATCGCCCATCTCTCCGGACCCCTGGACATGCCCTCGGCGCAGGAGCGGCTCACCGGCTTCCACCAGGCCATGGCCGCGCACGGGCTGACCGAGGCCGGGGTGGTCGAGGGCGACTTCACCCAGGCCGGCGGCGGCGCCGCGATGCGCGAGCTGCTGGCCCAGGCCCCGGACCTGGACGCGGTCTTCGTCGCCTCCGACCTGATGGCCCTCGGCGCGATCCCGGTGCTCAACCGGGCCGGCCGCCGTGTCCCCGAGGACGTCGCGCTGGTCGGCTTCGACGACAGCAGCGCGGCGCTGGCCTGCGACCCGCCGCTGACCACCGTCCGGCAGCCGCTGGAGGAGATGGCGGCGCGGATGGCCCAGCTGCTGCTGGCCCAGATCGCCGAACCCGCCGAGACGCTCCAGTCCGCGGTCTTCCACCCCACCCTGGTGGCCCGCGGCTCGGCCTGACCGGCCGGCGCTGGGGCGCGGTGGGGGCTTGGGCATAATGGCTGGTCGGATGGGCCCCTTGCCCGCGTAACCCGATCGGACGACATGAAATTCGCCGCCGCCACTCTGGCCGCCTGTGTGCTGCTGCTGGCCGCCTGCTCCGCCACGAAGCCGGCCCCGACCACGTCCCCGACCGCGTCCCCCGGTCTGCCCCTGGCGGACGCGGGCTGCCCTGCCGGCACGGTCGACTGGGGTGCGCGGACGAGCAGCCTGGTCCTGGTCGCCGCGAGCGGGAGGACCGTCGTCAAGCGGGGCGTCTGGACGACGGTGAAGCTGCTCCCGCGAGTGGAGCTGCGGTCAGGGTTCACCAGCGACCGCCCCTTCCCCCACCTGGCCGAGGACCTGCTCGCCGCCTACGACGAAGGCGCCTCGTTGACGGTCGGATCCATGGGCGAGCCCTTCCCCTATCAGAAGAATGTCCGTATGAAGACCGACGGGGACGGAACAGTCGTGTCCTACCAGGAGGCCGACCAGGACACCGTGGACTTCAGCTACACCTGCTCCGACGGGCAGAAGGCGCACGGAACCATGACCGCCTGGACCGACGGACCCGCCGGGAGTTTCAACTGCCCGGGCAGCATCAAGCTCAGCGCACGCCTCACCGCCCTGCGCACGGAGCTGTGCAGCCAGTAGACAGGGTGCGGGCTAGTCCGCCGTGGCGATCAGGGTCTCCAGCTTCACGTCCGGGTTGCTTCGGACGAAGCTGTTCATCTGCCACTTGTCGCCGAACAGGGCCAGCAGCACGTCGTCCGAGCGGCGGGTCAGGGTCTCGCCGGTGACCAGGCGGGCGCGGTTGAGGACGGCCGCGCCGGCCGGGTCGGTGACCCTGGCGATGTTGTAGGGGAGGTGGTCCAGCGCGATCGGGGACGAGAACTCGTGCTCCATCCGGTGCAGCACCACGTCGAACTGCATCGGGCCGACCGCCGCCAGCACCGGCGCCTGGTCGCCGCGCCGGTCGGAGACCAGCACCTGCACCACGCCCTCCTCGTCCAGCTGCGAGATGCCCTTGCGGAACTGCTTGGAGCGGCTGATGTCCTTCGGCCGGGCCACCGCGAAGTGCTCGGGCGCGAACGCCGGCAGCGGCGGGAACTCGGCCTTGCGGCCCGCGAAGAGGGTGTCGCCGACCCGCAGCGCGGTGGCGTTGATCAGGCCGACCACGTCGCCGGGGTAGGAGGTGTCGACCACGGTGCGCTCCGCGCCGAAGACGGTGTGCGCGTACTTGGTGGCGAAGGATCGGCCGCTGGCCGCCCGGGTCACCGTCATCCCGCGCTCGAAGACGCCGGAGCAGACCCGGACGAAGGCGATCCGGTCGCGGTGCGCCGGGTCCATATTGGCCTGGATCTTGAAGACCAGCCCGGAGAAGTCGTTCTCCACCGGCCGGGTGTCGCCCTTGGCCAGCGGACGCGGACCGGGCGCCGGGGCCAGGTCCACCACCGCGTCCAGCAGCAGTCCGACGCCGATGTTGGTGAGGGCCGCGCCGAAGAACACCGGGGAGATCTTGCCGTCCCGGAAGGCCTGCTCGTCCCAGCCGGGGCCGGAGGAGAGCACCAGCTCCATCTCCTCCAGGGCGGTCTCCCAGAGCTCGCCCTCCTGCTCGGCCGCCTCGGCCGCGGTCAGCTTCTCCTCCACGGCCTTGTGGGTGCCGCCGGGGACGCGGGTGAAGCGGCGCATCTGGCTGGTGTCGTCGGCCTCGACCAGGCCGCGCAGATTGCCGGCCTCGCCGACCGGCCAGACCACCGGGACCGGGATGATGCCGAGCACGCTCTCGATGTCGTCCAGCAGTTCCAGCGAGCCGCGGCCGCGGCGGTCCCACTTGTTGATGAAGGTGATCACCGGGACGCCGCGGTGGCGGCAGACCGAGAACAGCTTGCGGGTCTGCTCCTCCAGGCCCTTGGCCGCGTCCACCAGCATGATCGCGCAGTCGACCGCGGCCAGGACCCGGTAGGTGTCCTCGGAGAAGTCGGCGTGGCCGGGGGTGTCGACCAGGTTCATCACATGGTCGCGGTGGCCGAACTGGAGTGCGGCGGAGGTGACCGAGATCCCGCGCTCCTTCTCCAGCTCCATCCAGTCGGAGGTGACGCCCTTGCGTCCGCCCTTGCCGTGCACGGCGCCGGCCGAGGTGATCGCCTGGGCGTGCAGCGCCAGCGCCTCGGTGAGCGTGGACTTGCCCGCGTCCGGGTGACTGATCACCGCGAAGGTGCGGCGCCGCGAGGCCTCCTCGAGGACGTGGGACGCGCTGGCAGGCTGGTCGGAACTCACGTGAAATCCTCGGTCCTCGGGCGGGCGGAACAAACCACCCTAACGTTCCGCCCGCCCGTGAGTCGAACCGTTTGCTCCGCCGCTACCCGTGCGGGTGTCCGCGTCCTAGAAGACGACCAGCGAGCGGCCGCCCTGTCCGGCCGCCATCCGCTCGAAGGCCGCCGGGATCTGCTCCAGCGTGATCCGGTCGGTGATCAGCGACTCCAGGTCCAGCGCGCCCGAGCGGACGTGCCCGGCCAGGATCGGGATGTCCTTGACCGGGTCGCTGTTGCCGTAGACGCAGGAGGTCAGGGTCCGGGCGAAGTGGAAGATCTCCAGGGCGGAGAAGGACACCATGTCTGCTTTGCCGCCGATGCCGACCACGGTGGCCCGGCCGCCCTTGCGGGTGGAGGACCAGGCCGCGCGGATGGTGCTGCCGCGGCCGACGCACTCGAAGGCGTGGTCCGCGCCGTTGCCGCCGGTGAGCTTGCGGATCGCCTTGGGCGTCTGCTCGTCCGCGAGCAGGAACTCGGTCGCGCCGTGACGGCGGGCCAGCTCCTCCTTCTCCGGGGTGACGTCCACCGCGATGATCGGGGACGCGCCCGCGATCCGTGCGGCCTGCAGCACCGCCAGGCCGACCCCGCCCAGGCCGAACACCACCACCGACTCGCCCTTCCGGACCCTGGCCGAGTTGTGCACCGCGCCGTAGCCGGTGAGCACCGCGCAGCCGAGCAGCGCCGCCGAGGTCAGCGGGACCCCGTCCGGCAGCGGGATCAGCGCGTTCTCATTGACCACCGTCTCCTCGGCGAAGGCGGCGACGCCCAGGCCCGGGTAGAGCGCGGTGCCGTCCTTCAGCGCCGCGTAGGTCTCCACCGAGGCGGCGTACTGGTTCTCGCAGAGCCAGGGCTCGCCGATCGCGCAGAGGTGGCAGTGTCCGCAGGCCGGAGCCCAGTTGAGGACGACCGGGTCGCCGACCCGGACCGAGCTGACGCCCGCGCCGACCGAGACCACGGTCCCGGCGCCCTCGTGGCCGAGCACCACCGGGGTGCTGGAGCGCAGCACCCCGGTGGTCATCGACAGGTCGGAGTGGCAGACGCCGGCGGCGGCCAGCTTGACCCGGACCTTGCCGGGGCCGGGCTCGGGCAGCTCGATCTCGGTGAGTTCGAGCGGGGCGCCCACGGCGGTGAGCAGGGCGGCGCGGACCATGGTGGACCTCTTTCGGGCGCTTTTCGGCAAGTGAGGCAGGTGGGTCAAGGGATATGAGCGGGCGTCAGAACTGCAGCGACTTCGGCTGGAGGAACTCCTCCAGGCCGTGCCGCCCCAGCTCCCGGCCGACGCCGGAGCTCTTGTAGCCGCCGAAGGGCGCGATCGGGTTGAAGCGGCCGCCGTTGATGTCGACCTGGCCGGTGTCCATGCCGCGGGCGAACGCCGCCGCGGTCTCGTTGTCGGCCGCCCAGACCCCGCCGGCCAGCCCGTAGGCGGTGCCGTTGGCGATGGCCAGCGCGTCCGCCTCGTCGCGGTAGGACAGGATCGACAGGACCGGGCCGAAGATCTCCTCCTGGGCCACGGTGGCGTCCGGGGCGACGTCGGCCAGGACGGTCGGCCGGACGTAGAAGCCGGTGCTCAGGCCGTCCGGGGCCTCCGGGCCGCCGACCACCACCCGGGCGCCCTCGGCGACCGCGGTCTCGAGGTAGCCGCGGACCCGGTCCCGCTGCTTGGCGCTGACCACCGGGCCGATCCTGGTGGCCGGGTCGGTCGGGTCGCCCGGGACGTACTTGGCGGCGGCCTTGGCGGCGATCGCCACGGCCTCCTCGTACTGGTCCTGGTGCACCAGCAGCCGGGTCCAGGCGGTGCAGGTCTGGCCGGAGTTGGCGAAGACATTGGCGACGTTGACGTTGACCGCGCGGCCCAGGTCGGCGCCGGGCAGCACCACGTTGGCGGACTTGCCGCCGAGCTCCAGGGCGACCCGCTTGATGCCGCCGCCCGCGATCTCGGCGATCTTCGCGCCGACGGCGGTGGAGCCGGTGAAGGAGACCAGGTCGACCTCCGGGTGCGCGGCCAGCGCCGCGCCGGCCACCGTGCCGAGGCCGGTGACCAGGTTGAACACCCCGGCCGGGAAGCCGGCCTCGTGCACCAGCCGGGCGAACAGCCGGGCCACCAGCGGGGTGTCCTCGGCCGGCTTGAGCACGACCGTGCAGCCCGCCGCCAGGGCCGGCACGACCTTGGCGACGACCTGGTGCAGCGGGTAGTTCCACGGGGTGATCGCGGCGACCACCCCGGCCGGCTCGGCGTAGACGATGGAGTTGCCGACCTGCTCGGTGAACTCGTACCCGGCCAGGATCTCCAGGTAGGAGTTGGCCACCCCGAGCGGCAGCCCGGCCTGGACCGGGGTGGCGAAGCTGATCGGCGAGCCCAGTTCGGCGACCACGGTCTCGGCGATCTCCTGCTGGTGCGCGGCCAGGCCGTCCCGCAGCCGGGTCAGGTGGTCGAGGCGCTCCTCGCGCGAGGTCGCCCCCCAGGCACGGGCGGCGGCACGGGCGGCCCGCACGGCGGCGTCCACGTCCTCGGCGGTGCCGGCCGGGACGGTCGCGATCACCTCTTCGGTGGCCGGGTTCAGTACGGGAATGGTGTCCGCCCCGAGGGAGCGGACCCACTCGCCGCCGATGTACTGATCTCCATGCTGCTGCACCAGATGATCCTTCCGTCGCGGCTGCGCTGCCGTTATAACTAGCGATGCTAGTTAATGTCGCGGAGCGCACCCGGCGCAAGTGCGGCGGACGTGCCGCGCGTCACCCGGTGCCTCGCCCGTTACGTCACCCGGTACGTCCACAGGTGAAGACACTTGAATCGGTGCCGTCTCCAGCCAATACACTCGCCTCATGCGATCGGATGCACGCCCCGCGGCCAAGAGTGCCACCGGCTCGGGCCCTCCTGCGCCCAAGGCGAAGCGGGTGCCGCGGGCCCAGCGCGAGCAGCAGATGCTCGACGCGGCGGTCGGCGTCTTCTCCCGCTGCGGCTACCACGCCGCCTCCATGGACGAGATCGCCGAGGCGTCCGACGTCTCCAAGCCGATGCTCTACCTCTACCTGGGGTCCAAGGAGGAGCTGTTCGCCGCCTGCATCCGCAGGGAGGCCGACCGGCTGATCGAGGCCGTCGGGCAGGCCGCCGAACCCGGCCTGGAGACCGGCGAGCAGCTGCGCCGGGGGCTCACTGCGTTCTTCGGCTTCGTGGCCGAGCACCGGGAGAGCTGGATCGTGCTCTACCAGCAGGCCCGGGCCCAGGGCGAGCCGGTGGTCGAGGAGGTCGCCGCGGCCCGCCGCCAGGTGGTGGACGCGGTCACCCTGCTGGTGCGCCGGGCGGCGCTGGACGCGGTGCCGCCGCCGCGGCAGGGCGAGCGCCCGGACCGCGGTGAGGCCGCGGCCGTGGCCCAGGCCATCGTCGGCGCGGCCGACGCGCTGGCGGGCTGGGTCCTCGACACCGGGCCCGAGCCCCCGGAGGAGACCGCCCGCCGACTGATGTCTGTGATCTGGATCGGCCTCGAACCCCGCCTCCACGGCGCCCGCTACGCGGCCGACCCGCAGTCCCCGCCTGACGCTTAGCTCTCTACCGACCCAGCGCGGCCATGGCCGCGTTGTGGCCGGGGATGCCGCTGACGCCGCCGCCGCGGACCGCGCCCGCGCCGCAGAGCAGCACATTGGCGTGGGCGGTGGCGACTCCCCAGCGGTCCTCGTGATCGTCGGAGGAGCCCTCCGCGAAGGGGAAGGCCAGGTCGCGGTGGAAGATGTTGCCGCCGGGCAGGCCGAGGTCCCGTTCCAGGTCCAGCGTGGTGCGGGCCTCCACGCAGGGCCTGCCGTCACCGTCCAGCGCCAGGCAGTCCGCCAGCGGCTCGTCCAGTACGGCGTCCAACTGCCGCAGCACCGCCGCCAGGGCGGCCTCCCGGGACGCCTCGTTGCCGGCCTCGTCGAACAGCCGGGCCGGCTGGTGCAGTCCGAACAGCGTCAGCGTCTGGTAGCCCTGGCTCTGGAGCTCCGGGCCGAGGATCGACGGGTCGGTCAGCGAGTGGCAGTAGATCTCGGACGGCGCGACGCTCGGCACCGCCCCGCCCGCCGCCTCCCGGTAGGCGGCCTCCAACTGCTGGTAGGACTCGGCGACATGGAAGGTCCCGGCGAAGGCCGCCCGCGGGTCGACCCCGCGGTCGCGCAGCCGGGGGAGCCGGCGCAGCAGCATGTTCACCTTCAGCTGCGACCCCTCCGGCGCCGGCCCGGACGGCTCCTCGCCCAGCAGCCGCTCCAGCTCGCGCGGCGCGGCATTGCAGAGCACCTGCGCCGCGCCCACCCGGTACTCCTCGGCGTTGTCCCCGTCACCGCCCCCTGTGCCGTCGCCGCTGCGGAACACCACCTCGGCGTCGGTCCCGTCGGTCCGGACGGAGGTCACCTCGCAGCCGGTGAGCAGCTCCGCGCCGGCCGCCCGGGCCGCGTCCGCCAGTGCGTCGGTCAGCGCGCCCATGCCGCCGACCGGGACGTCCCAGTCGCCGGTGCCGTTGCCGATCACGTGGTAGAGGAAGCAGCGGTTCTGCCGCAGTGACGGGTCGTGGGCATGGGTGAAGGTGCCGATCAGCGCGTCGGTGAGGACGATCCCGCGCACCAGGTCGTCGCTGAAGGTCTCCTCCACCGCCTCGCCGAGCGGACGCTCGAACAGCGCCTCCCACAGCTTGTCGTCGCCCACCCGCGCCCGCAGTTCCGCCCGCCGGGGCAGCGGCCCGGTCAGCGTCGGGAACACCGCCTCGGCGACCCGCCGGGTCCGCCCGTAGAACTCCTGCCAGGCGGCGTACTCCCGCCCCGACCCGGTCAGCCGCCGGAACGCCTCGGCCGTCCCGGCCTCGTCCCCGTTGTCGACAAGCAGACCTGTCGCCCTTCCTTCGCGCGACACCGGCGTGTACGAGGACACCCTGCGCCGTCGCAGTTCCACCGCGAGCCCCAGATCCGCCATGATCTGCCGCGGCAGCAGGCTCACCAGGTAGGAGTACCGCGACAGCCGCGCGTCCACCCCCGCGAACGCCCGGGTCGAGACCGCGGCGCCCCCGGTGTGCCCCAACCGCTCCAGCACCAGCACCCGCCGCCCGGCCCGCCCCAGATACGCGGCAGCCACCAAGCCGTTGTGCCCACCCCCGACCACCACCACGTCGTACCGCGAACGCGCAGGCCTCACAGCTTCACTCATCCCCCGTCCTACCAGCCCCAGCCGCTTCCAGCCATGTCGCCTGCCGACCCCGACAGAGGTAGATTCAATCTACGTAGATTGAATCTACCCAGATGGGAGCACGAGGTGCAGCGGACCTCCTTTGTCGGCCGAAGGGCAGAGCTGGCCCTGCTCGGCAAGCGTCTGGAGCGGGTCGCGGCCTCAGGCGCCGGCACTGCTGTGGCCATACGGGGACGGCGCCAGGTCGGCAAGTCCCGTCTGGTGCAGGAATTCTGCGACCGGGCCGAGGTGCCCTATCTGTTCTTCGCCGCCACCAAGGGCGCGTCCTCGACAGAAGCAGTGGCGGAGTTCCTTGCAGCCCTCAAGGAGTCCTCGCTTCCAGCAGATCCGGAACTGGTCGCCACCAGCACTGCGGGCAGTTGGCCCGACGCTTTCCGGGTGCTGGCCGCAGCGCTCCCTCCGCGCCCCGCGGTCGTCGTCATCGACGAGTTGCCCTGGCTCGCGGAGCAGGACGATCTCTTCGACGGTGCACTGCAGACGGCCTGGGACCGCCTGCTCGCCCCGCGTCCCGTGCTGCTTCTGCTGCTCGGCAGTGATCTGCACATGATGGAACGACTGACGGCCTATGACCGTCCCTTCTACGGGCGCGCGGACAACCTCACCCTGGGCCCGTTGAATCCCGCCGAGACGGGCCGGGCGCTGGGGCTGGCGGCCGCGGATGCCGTGGACGCCCACCTGGTGTCTGGTGGCCTGCCCGGCATCCTTCGCGCCTGGCCGCACGGCACTCCCGCTCTGGAATTCCTGGAACAGGAGTGCGCGGATCCCGCGTCCCCGGTCTTCGGCGTTCCCGAGTCCTCGCTGCTGGCTGAGTTCCCCTCGCCGGACCACGCACGTCGCGTTCTGGAAGCGGTGGGCGGCGGCGACCGCACCCATGCCAACATCGCCGCGACAGCGGGAGGCCGGGGCGGGGTCCTGCCGTCCGGCTCGCTGTCCCCGCTGCTGCGTCGCCTGGTGGACGAGAAGCGGATCCTGGCCATGGACGAACCGCTCTCCACCCATCCTGGCAAGCCCGCGCTCTACCGCATCGCCGACAGCAGCTGCCGTCTCTATGTGGCCGTCCTGCGCGCGGCCCAGGAACAGGTCCGCCGGGGTCGCCCCGAAGCGGCCTTCCGACTGGTCGAACGCCGCTGGGCGACCTGGCGCGGCCGGGCTGTCGAACCGCTGGTACGCCAGTCCCTGGAACTGGCGGCCCTGGACGGCCTGCTGCCGTGGGGCTCGGTCGAGGCGGTCGGCGGCTGGTGGAACCGGCAGTTCGACCCCGAGGTCGACCTGATCGGTGCGGATCGGGCGCCGATCGCCCGGGAGGTGCTGTTCGCCGGTTCGGTGAAGTGGCTGGCCACTCCCTTCGACCGGCATGACCTCACCAGCCTCACCCACGCCGCGCCGCTGGTCCCGGGTTTCACCCCCGGCCGTACCGGTCTGGTGATCGCCTCGCTCTCCGGCGCTTCCGTCGAGACCGGGCCGGAGAGCGGCAGCCTGCTCTGGGGGCCGCAACAGGTGGTCGACGCCTGGCAGTAGACCCCGCCAGGGAGCCACGGGTTCGTGCTGGCACCACCTTTGAGGACGGGTGCCTGCGCCCTCGTTCGGGCGGGGACGGGCCGACAGGCTTGAGGGCATGACGAGGACGACAGCGCAGACAGCGACAGCAGGGCCCGCGATCGAGGCCAGGGGGCTCACCCGCAGTTACGGCGGCAGGACCGTCGTCGACCACATCACCTTCAGCGTGGCGCCCGGCAAGGTCACCGGGTTCCTCGGGCCCAACGGGGCCGGGAAGTCGACCACGATGCGGCTGCTGCTCGGCCTCGAGCGGCCCGACAGCGGCACCGCGCTGATCAACGGGCAGCCGTACGCCGAGCTGGAGACCCCGCTGGCGCAGGTCGGGGCGATGCTGGAGGCGAAGGCCTTCCACAAGGGCCGCACCGCCCGCAAGCACCTGCTGAGCCTGGCCCAGTCGCAGGGCTTCCCGGCGGCCCGGGTGGACGAGGTGCTCGGCATGGTCGGCCTGCACGAGGTCGCCGACCGCCGCGCGGGCGGCTTCTCGCTGGGGATGGCGCAGCGCCTCGGCATCGCCGCCGCGCTGCTCGGCGACCCGCGGATCGTGCTCCTGGACGAGCCGGTCAACGGCCTCGACCCGGAGGGGATCCTCTGGATCCGCACCCTGATGAAGGACCTCGCCGCCCAGGGCCGCACCGTCCTGGTCTCCTCGCACCTGATGAACGAGATGGCCGTCACCGCCGACCACCTGCTGGTCATCGGCCAGGGCCGGCTCCTCGCCGACTGCGGCACCGCCGAGTTCATCCAGCGCCACACCGACCCCGAGCTCTACGCGGCCACCCCGCCGGTGGCCCGCCCGGCGCTGCTCGAAGAGGCGTTCATGCGGCTGACCGCGAGCAGCGTCCAGTACAGCGCGGCCTGACCACCCCTCAGCAGCGAGAAAGAGACGAGTGACCATGACCACCGCCGTGCTCAACACCCCGCGTAGGCAGCAGAAGCAACCGGAGCAGCCCGCCTTCGGCAACCTGCTCCGCAGCGAGTGGACCAAGCTCACCAGCCTCCGTTCGACCTGGTGGTCGCTGACCGCCATGGTCGTCCTCAGCATCGGCTTCACGGTGGCCGCCACCAGCCTGCTGACCGCGAACTGGAACACCCTCAGCCCCGACAACCAGGACCAGTACGTCCACGACACCATCGGCCTGATCCTGCAGCCCGGCGCGCAGTGGGGGCAGCTCGCCGCCTGTGTGCTCGGGGTGCTGCTGTTCGCCTCCGAGTTCTCCACCGGCATGATCAGGTCGACGCTGCTGGCCGCCCCGCGCCGGACCCCGGTGCTGGCGGCGAAGGCCACCGTCTTCGCCGGGGTGCTGTTCGTGCTGGCCGAGCTGATCGCGGTGCCCTCGTTCCTGATCGGCTCGCGGATCACCAGCGCCCACGCGCACACCTCGCTCACCGACCCGACCACCCTCCGCGCGCTGGCGGCCTTCGGCCTCTACATCGCGCTGACCGGGGTCTTCGCCCTCTGCCTCGGCGCGCTGATCCGGCACCCGGCCGGGGCGATCAGCGCCGTCCTCGGCCTGCAGTTCGTGCTGCCCGCGGTCACCAGCCTGCTGCCGGGCAGCCTCGGCGAGCATGTCTCCGGGGCGCTGCCGGCCAGCACCATCGTGATGATGGGCAGCGGCCACAACAGCTCCGACGCCTACTCCCCGCTGCAAGGGCTGCTGATCATGCTCGGCTGGGTCCTGGCAGCCTACCTCGCCGCCCGGCTGACCCTCAGGAAGCGAGACGTGTGATCGTCCGGTGAGCCAGAATCCGTTCATGCACATCATCAGGCGCGCGCTGCGGGAGCCCCTCTCGGCGCGCGCCTGGCGCGAGCTCTGCTACTCGCTGCTGAGCCTGCCGCTGGCCTTCCTCGGCCTGGCCGCCGTGCTGCTGCTGGTGGTGTCCGGGGTGATCTCGGCCGGGCTGCTGCTGCTGCCGCTGATGTTCCTGTTCCTGTCCCTGGTCCGCGGCTTCGGCGCCCCCTACCGGGGCCTGGCCCGGGGGCTGCTCGGCCTCAGCATCCCGACCCCGCCCCGGCCCCGGCGCGGCCCGGGACTGGGCGGCTGGATCCAGTACCACCTGGGCGACCCGGCCAGTTGGCGCGCGGCCGGCTATCTGACCATCCGCTTCCCGCTCGGGGCGCTGCAGTTCATGGTCGGCTTCGGCTTCTGGACCTACGGCCTGCTGTTCACCGTCTACCCGGTGGAGTGGAAGATCGAGGCGGCGTTCGCGCACCACAGCAGCGGTCTCGGCCTGCAGCTCGGCGGCTCCTACGCCGACAGCTGGCCCCGGGCGATCACCGTCACCGCATTCGGTCTGCTGGTTCTGCTGATCTGGCCCTGGGTGCAGCGGGTCCCGCTGCTGCTGGACCGCTGGCTGCTGCCGCGGCTGCTCGGCCCGTCCGAGACCTCGCTGCGGCTGGCCCAGCTGACCGAGACCCGCGAGCACGCCATCAACGAGGCGGCGGCCACCCTGCGCCGGATCGAACGGGATCTGCACGACGGCGCCCAGGCCCGGCTGATCGCCCTGGGCATGCGGCTGGGCCGGGCCGAGACCAGGCTCGGACGCGGCGACGCGGACACCGCGCTGGCCCTGGTCCGGGAGTCCAGGAACGAGGCCAAGGAGATCGTCCAGGAACTGCGCGAGCTGGTCCGGGGCATCCACCCGCCCGCCCTCGACTCCGGCCTGGAACCGGCCCTGGCCACCCTGGCCGCCCGCTGCGCGCTGCCGACGACGGTACGGGTCGAGCTGGAGCAGCGGCCCCCGGCCTCGGTCGAGACCATGCTCTACTTCGCCGCCGCCGAACTGCTCACCAACGCCGCCAAGCACAGCGGGGCTGCGCATATCGCCGTCACCGTGCTCTCGGTGGACGGTAGTCTGCGGCTGCTGGTCACCGACGACGGGCAGGGCGGCGCGACCCTCGGCGGTGCCGGCAGCGGGCTGCGCGGCCTCGCCGAGCGGGTGCGCACCGCCGACGGACGGCTGAGCGTGGACAGCCCGCCGGGCGGTCCGACCACCATCGGCATCGAACTGGAAGGCCTCTAGACACCATGCGCGTCGTCGTCGCCGAGGACACCGCCATCCTGCGGGCCGGACTGGTCCAACTGCTGGAGGACGAGGGCCACCAGGTGGTCGCCGCGGTCCCGGACGCCGAGCAGCTCAAGGCCGCCGTCGCCGCGCACCGTCCGGACATCGTGGTCTCCGACATCCGGATGCCGCCCACCCACACCGACGAGGGCCTGCGCGCCGCGATCGAGCTGCGGGCGGCGCAGCCGGGGCTGCCGGTGCTGATCTTCTCCCAGTACGTGGAGGCCCAGTACGCCAGCCGGCTGCTGGCCGGCAGCTCGGCCGGGGTCGGCTATCTGCTGAAGGAGCGGGTGATGGACACCCGCGACTTCGTCGACGCGCTGGAGCGGGTCGCCGCGGGCGGCACCGCGCTGGACCCGGAGGTGATCAACCAGCTGGTCGGCGCCAGCCCCAGCCGGCACACCGTGGACGCACTCAGCCCGCGCGAGCGCGAGGTGCTGGGCCTGATGGCGGAGGGACGGTCGAACGGGGCGATCGCCCGGGACCTGGTGGTCTCCGAGCGGGCGGTGGAGAAGCACGTCGCCAACATCTTCCTGAAGCTGGACCTCCCGGTGTCCTCGGCGGACCACCGCCGGGTGCTGGCAGTGCTGCGCTACCTGGGCGCCTAGCCTTGGTGGGCTCACCCGTTCGGCCCGCAGGAGGTCGCCGCCCGGTGGGGCGCGTGTGAGCGTGGGGCGCAGAGCCCGCACCTCAGCGGGCCGCAGTACGCCGACTCCCCGGAGGACCGTCGTGTCGACAGCCCGTCTCCGCACCGCCCTGGCCGCAGCCACTCTCTCCGTGTCCCTGCTGGTGCTGCCCGCCTGCAGCAGTAGCAGCAAGAGCAGCAACTCGGCCACGCCGCTCGCGGGCAGCGTCGCCTCGCCCTCGACCAGTGCCGACCGGGTCAAGCTCGCCAAGACCAAGTTCGTGGCGAACGCCAGCCTCGCCGCCGGGGCCTCGTACCAGTGGCTCTACAAGCCGTTCAAGGCCGGGACCTTCAAGAAGGGCGCCAAGGGCAGGACCTTCGCCGTGGTGAAGGCCGGTCTGGCCGGCGCCTTCACCTACAACCGGCTGAAGGCCGCGCTCAACGACGCCAAGGGCGACCCGACCCTGTCCAAGGCCACGGACGCGTTGCAGTCCGGTATCGACAAGATCAAGGACCTGCCCAGCAAGATCAAGGGCGGCACGGCCACCGACGCCGACTTCAACCAGGTCCAGAGCGTCGTCGACGGGGTCAAGCAGGCCGGTACCCAGAACGGCCTCAACGTGACCGACAAGATCCCCTCGGCGAGCCAACTGACCCAGATGGTCAACAGCTAGGACCACTGCTGGGAGCAGCCACATCCGGCCACTCTTCCCGCAGCTGGCACACAGCACCTCACCCGCACCCGTATCCTGCTCTGTACACATTCCGGCAACCCCGGGGTGCGTACGGAAGCGAGAGGGGCTCGATGGAATCCGCGAGCAGGCGAAGCAGTTGGTGGCGCAGGCGGCCGGGCCAGAACGCCCGGACGGTCGCCGCGCTGGGCGCGGCCGAGAACGCGTCCCGACTGGAAGAGCTCTGCCGCGCGGTTCGCGCCGGCTTCCCGGTCGCCCCCGCCGCGCACGCGGTCGACTACCGGTGTTCCTGCGACCGGGTCGGCTGTCCGGCCCCGGCGCAGCACCCGCTCTCCTTCGCCTGGCAGTCCCAGGCCTCGGCGGACGTGGAGCAGGTCACCCGCTGGATGGCCCGCGACCCGGAGGCCAACGCGGTCACCGCGACCGGCCGCAGCCACGACGTCCTGGACGTCCCGGCCGAGGCCGGCCGGCTCGCGCTGGAGCGGATGGACGAGCTCGGCGTCACGGTCGGCCCGGTCGCCGCGGTGGGCGACGACCGGTACCTGTTCTTCACTACCAGCCGCTCCGCCCTGGACGAGGACGAGTGGTGGACCTCGGAGCTGGACACCAGCCCGGAGAACGTCACCGAGCACCCGGGCCTGCGCTGGCACACCCGCGGCAGCTACGTGCTGCTGCCGCCGTCCCGGCTCGCCGACGGCTCCACCGTCACCTGGGTCCGCGACCCGGACCGGCAGCTGCCGGACCCGCTGCGGGTGCTGGACGTGCTCACCGACGCCTGCACCGCGGTCGGCGCGGTGGCGGTCGGCGAGCACTGGCTCATCGGCTAGTCGGTTAGTCGGCTAGTCGGTTCCCGGCACGGTCAGCACCTCCGCGCCGTCGGCGGTGACCACCAACGTGTGCTCGAACTGCGCGGTGCGCTTCCCGTCCTTGGTCACCACCGTCCAGCCGTCGGCCCACATGTCGTGCTGGTAGCCGCCCAGGGTCAGCATCGGCTCGATGGTGAAGGTCATCCCCGGCTGCATCACCGTGGTCGCGTACGGGCTGTCGTAGTGCGGCACGATCAGGCCGGAGTGGAACGAGGTGTTGATCCCGTGGCCGGTGAAGTCACGGACCACGCCGTAGTGGAAGCGCTTGGCGTAGGACTCGATCACCCGTCCGATGACATTGATCTGCCGCCCCGGCTTCACCGCCGCGATCCCGCGCCGGGTCGCCTCCCTGGTCCGCTCGACCAGCAGCCGTGACTCCTCGTCCACGTCGCCGACCAGGTAGGTGGCGTTGAGGTCGCCGTGCACCCCGTGGATGAACGCGGTGACGTCCAGGTTCACGATGTCGCCGTCCTGCAGCACGGTCGAGTCCGGGATGCCGTGGCAGATCACCTCGTTCACCGAGGTGCAGATCGACTTGGGGAAGCCCCGGTAGCCGAGGTCGGAGGGGTAGGCGTCGTGGTCGCACATGTACGCGTGGGCGATCCGGTCGAGCTCGTCGGTGGTCACTCCCGGCGCGATCGCCGCGGCGGCGGCGTCCATGGCCCGGGCGGCGATCCGGCTGGCGATCCGCATCTTCTCGATGGTCTCGGCCGTCTGCACCTCGGGCCCCTCGTAAGGCTTCGGCCCCTTGCGGCCGACGTACTCGGGACGGGGGATGTGGGCCGGGACGCTGCGGGTCGGCGAGAGGGTGCCGGGAACGAGGGGAGACATGCGCGCAATCCTAACGATCGGCCACGGGCGGAGGACCGAGGCGTGCGTGCGGCCTTCCTGGGCAGCATCCTGACACCAGGGTCCTCAACCGAGCGGGACGACGGCGAACGGAGAGCACGGGTCATGACCGATGGAGTCGACAAGGCCGAGGGCTGGTTCTACTGCCTCAAGCACAAGACCGTGGAGCACGGGATGATCTGCCCCGCGCGCAGCCGACTGGGCCCGTACCCGACCGAGGCGGAGGCGGCCCGGGCGATCGAGCGTTCCAAGGAGCGCAACGAGGAGTGGGACAACGATCCGAACTGGAAGTAGCCGGTCAGTACCTGGCATGGGACGAGCCGGACATCACGGACATCCCTTGGCGTGAGGGCGTTCGACGTGCCAGGGTTGCCGTCGAGACTGGCTCGCGTACGCACATGATGGTGCTCCGCGTGAGCCCGTGACGTACGGGCAAGGGCGCGGGGGCATCAGGGGCGTGGCGGAGGACACAGACGCGGCGCGGCGGTCCGTGCACCAGGACCGCCCGCGCGAGGGCGGGCTCCGGGGCCCCGGAGCCCCCCGCCCGCTGCTGCTGCTCGCCCTGGTCCTCGGCCTCGCCGTCGCCGCCGTCTGTCTGGACGCGGCCGACAGCGGCGGCGGCAGCCTGCTGGACAGCGTGGGGCCGCTGCACGGCGAGTGGCTGCTGATCCTGCTGGTGGTCGGTGTCGGCGGCTGGTACCTCACCGCCAAGTACTACGGCCGGCAGAACGAGCGCCCGATGGGCACCCCGCACGAGGGCCGACTGGTCACGCTGACCGTCACCGCCCTGGTGCTGACCATCCTCGGCACCGCGGTCACGCTGGCCATGGTCGGCATGGGCACCACCGACCAGCCGCCCCCGGTCGCGCCCGCCACACCGCCGGTGATGCCCTCGATCAAGCCCCAGCCGCTCCCGCCGGTCGACCCGGGCGGCGCCTCGCGGGTCCATGTGCCGCACCCGATCTCGCTGCCCTTCCTGCTGACCACGCTGCTGGTGCTGGCCGTGCTGGCGCTGCTGGTGGCCGCGGTGATCGTCGCCCGCCGCTACCTCGGCAGCAGGTCCGCGCCCCCGCCCGAGCTGGTCGGCACCCTGGAGGCGCCCGCCGACGAGGAGGCGCTCTCGGCGGCCGTCAGCGCCGGCCGGCTCGCCCTGCACGGGGAGGACGTCCGGGCCGCGGTGATCGCCTGCTACGCCGCGATGGAGGATTCGCTGGCCCGCAGCGGCCTCGGCCGCCGGGCCTCGGACAGCCCCGCCGACCTGCTGCAGCGGGCCGGTGCGGCCGGGCTGCTGGTCGGCCTCGCCCCGCAGGAGCTGGCCGCGCTGTTCCGCGAGGCGCGCTACTCCAGCCACCCGATGACCCAGGCCGAGCTGGTCCGGGCCAGGAACGCGCTCGACGACATCAGCAGGCTGCTGGCCGAGCGCGAGGCCGCCGCAGAGGCCCTGAAGGCTGCAGAGGGCTTGAAGGCTGCTGCGACGGCGAACGGGGAACCGGTCCGATGAGCTCCCGTCCTGCCCCGCGGATCGCGGTCCTGCCCGAGGCCCTGGTGGTGCTCGCGATCGCCGCGATCGGCTCCGAGACCGCGCTCGCCCTGGTCGGCGGCCTGGCCGTGGCCGGGGTCGGCGCCGCCGTGCTGGTCGCCGCCGCGCTGCTGGCGGCCCGCTATGTGCACGGCGCCGAGGCCATGGACAGCGACTACCGCCGCAAGGTGCGCCTGGTCAGCAGCCGGGAGCCGACCCTGCGCTACTGGGACGCCGCGATCGAGGACGCCCGGGAGTCGCTGGCCGGATACGAGCTGCACCTGCGCCCGCTGCTGCAGCGGCTCTACGCGGTCCGCCTCGCCGAGCGGCACGGGGTCTCGCTGCACACCGAGCCGCGCCGGGCCGCCGCGATCATCGGGCCGGAGCTGTGGCCCTGGATCGACCCGGCCAAACCCCGGCTGGCCAGGGACGCCCTGGACGCCGGGTCGATCGCCAAACGAGGCGTCGGCGCGCCCCGGATCGACCCCAGACTCGCCCCCGGGCCGATCCCCGACCGGACCCTGGCGGCGCTGGTCGAGCGGCTGGAGTCGCTGTGACCCGGCAGAGCGACCGGACGAACCGTCAGAAGCCTTACCGCAAGCGCGACCTAGGAGCACCGTGAGCAACCTGAGCCCGCAGGACACCGTTTCCGTCCTGACGCCCCAGCAGGCGGGCGAGCGTGCGCACGCCGTCCTGGCCGAGGTCGAGCGCGCCGTCGTCGGCAAGCGGGCCGCCCTGGAGCTGGTGATGCTCGGCGTGCTGGCCGGCGGCCACGTCCTGATCGAGGACCTGCCCGGGCTCGGCAAGACCCTGCTGGCCCGGTCCTTCGCCTCGGTCCTCGGGCTGGACTTCAGCCGGATCCAGTTCACCCCCGACCTGCTGCCCTCGGACGTCTCCGGCGCGCCGTTCTACGACCAGCGCACCGGCGAGATGGTGTTCCGGCCGGGCCCGGTGTTCACCAACCTGCTGCTGGCCGACGAGATCAACCGGACGCCCCCGAAGACCCAGGCCGCGCTGCTGGAGGCGATGGCCGAGGCCCAGGTCTCGGTGGACGGGGTGACCCGCCGGCTGCCGGCCCCGTTCGTGGTCATCGCCACCGACAACCCGATCGAGTACGAGGGCACCTACACCCTGCCCGAGGCCCAGCTGGACCGCTTTCTGCTCCGGGTCAGGATGGGCTACCTGCCGGTGGCCGACGAGGCCGCGATGCTCAGGGCGCGGCTGGACCGCTCGGCGCCGGAGGCGGTGCTGAAGTCGCTGTCGGACCCGGCCGAGGTGCTGGCGATGCGGGACAGCCTGGAGCGGGTCGAGATCGACGACGACCTGGTCGACTACATCGTCTCGCTGATCGACGCCACCCGTAAGCACGCCCAGATCCAGGTCGGCGCGTCCCCGCGCGGCGGCCTCGCGCTGGTCCAACTCGCCCGCGCCCGCGCGGTGATGTCGGGGCGGGACTACGTGGTGCCGGAGGACGTCAAGTCCATCGCGGTGCCCGCGCTGGCGCACCGGATCAGCCTCCGCCCGGAGCTGTGGGTGCGCCGGATCAGCGCCGACGACGTCATCGCCGCGCTGGTCGAGTCCGTCCCGACCCCGCGCACCACCCCGCGGACGGCGCCGCCGGCGGTGCCCGCGGCTGCAGTGCCTGCGGCTGCGGTGCCCGCGCAGAGCGGCCCGCAGACCGCATGACGCCGCCCGAAGCCCAGCCGGGGCCCGAGCGGCGGTCCGTGCGCCGGGCCGCGGAGCGGCGGGCGACCTTCGAGCAGCCTGCGGCAGCGGGAGCCCTCCCGGCACCTGGCCCGACGCCTGCCCGGTCCGGCCCGCCCGCCCTGCCGCAGGCCCCGCCGTCGGCGGCCGTGCGGCGCGCGCTGGGGCAGGACGGCGCGGCCAGGGCGGACTCCGAGCCGCCCGCGCCGCGGCCCGAGGGCTGGCGTCCGGCCGAACGGGCGCTGCGGCTCTCCACCGTCGCGGTGGTCGCGGTCGCGGCGGCGGTGCTCACCGGCCAGCCCTGGCTGCTGGCGCTCGCCGCAGGCCCCGCCGCGCTGCTGCTGCTCTCCGGCTCGGCCGGCAGCCGTCCGTCCAGGAGCGGCGCCGAGGCCGAGGTGCCCAGCCGCCGCTGCTTCGAGGGCGAGCCGCTGATCGCGACCGTGACGGTCGACTTCGACGGGCTGGTCGGCTGGGTCGACCCCGGCGTCGCCCCCGGCCCCGGTGCTGAGCTGGTATCGGTGCAGGTCAGCGGTCCTGTGGTCACCCTGGGTTTCACCGCGCAGCGCTGGGGCCGCTGGTCGCTCGGCGTGGTCGACCTCGACCTCTACGACGCCGGCGGGCTGGCCCGGAGCACGGTCCGGGTGGACCTCGGCGAGGTCGAGGTCTTCCCGCTGCCGGTCGACGGCGGCCTCACCCCGATCCCGGTCCGGCTGCCGGACCGGCTGGGCGAGCACACCGCCCGGCAGACCGGCGAGGGCATCGAGGTCATCGGCGTGCGCCCGCATGTCTGGGGCGAGCGCCAGCGGCGGATCCACTGGCCGTCCACCACCCGGCGCGGCAGCATCCAGATCAACCAGTTCGCCGCCGAGCGGGCCGCCGACGCGGTGGTGCTGCTGGACGCCTTCACCGACGTCGCCGACCCGGTGACCGGTCGCTCCAGCCTGGACGAGTCGCTGCGGGTCGCGGCCGGCCTGGTCCGCACCTATCTGCGCAGCCACGACCGGGTCGGCATCGTCTCGGTCGGCGGCAAGCTGTACTGGCTGCAGCCGGGGATGGGCGACGCCTACTTCTACCGGATCGTGCAGACCGTCCTGGACGTCCGCCGCGACCTGGCCTTCCACACCCCCGACCTGAACCGGCTGCCCCCGCCCGCGCTGCCGCACGGCGCGCTGGTGTACGCGGTCACCCCGCTGGCCGACAACCGGATCATGGACGTGCTCGGCGGGCTGGCCGAGCGCGGCAACCCGATCGTGGTGGTGGAGATCCCGATCGGCGACCCCCGGGTCGCCGCCGCCGACGCGGTGGAGCAGCTGGCGCTGCGGCTGTGGCGTCTTGACCGCGAGGCGGTCCGCTACAGCCTGGTGGAGAAGGGCATCCCGGTCGTCCCCTGGCTCGGCGAGACCCTGGACCTGTCACTGGCCCCGCTGCTGCGCAGCCGCCTCCAAGGGAGAGTCAGTTGACCACCAGTACGGCTCCGTCTGCCGCCGCTGTTCCGGCTCCCGCCCCGGTGCAGGGCCTGGACCAGCTCGCCCGGCTCCTCGGCTGCATCGTCGCGCTGCTGGTCACCAATCCGGCCGGATGGGGCGCGCACCCGTGGTCCTACCTGGTGCTTCCGCTGCTCGCGGCCCTGATCGCCTGGTTCGCCGCCACCCCGCTGACGGCCCGTCCGGTCGCCTACGGCTTCCGCTGGCGGGCGAGGCTGTCCCGGCACCGGAACACCGCCTTCGCGGTGATGTGCGTGGTGCTGGCCGCCTTCAACCACCCTCCGGGGTGGCTGGCCGCCTGCGACACGGCGCTGCTGCTGACCTATCTGCTCTGCGTCGACGCCCTGGCGGCGGGGCCGCCGGCGGCCCGGCCGCTGCGCCGCCCGCTGGTCCTGCTCTGCGCCTACGGCGCCAGCGGGATCGCTCTGGCCGCGGCGCTGCTCCCGGTCGCCCCCTCCGGCCCCTGGGCCCGCCTCCTCGCCGCCCTCGCCCTGGCGGCCGCCGCGGCGGCGGTGATCGCCGCGTTGTCCCCCCGGCGGAAGTAACCGCAGGCCTCTGGGGCTACCCCGCCGTGACCGCGTCCGCCGCCGGCACGGCCTCGCGGCGGGCGCGGAGGGCGAGGGCGTGCGGGTTGGTGCGGACGTCGTAGCGCATCAGGGCGGGCAGCGAGAGCGCCAGCGCGCCCACCGCGACCACGCAGGCCACCCCGCCGACCCAGATCGAGGCCCGGACGCCGACCGCCGCCGCCATCCCACCCGCTCTGACCTGGCCCAGCTGCGGCCCCACCGAGTAGCTCAGCAGCTCGACCCCGGCCAGCCGTCCCCGGTACTCGTCCGGGATGGTGCCGTTCCACATGGTGGAGCGGAACAGTCCGCTGATCATGTCCGCGCCGCCCGCCAACGCCAGGCACAGCAGCACCAGCCACACCTCTCCGAACAGCCCCGCCCCGGCGATGGCGACACCCCAGCCGATGGCCGCCCAGACCACCATCCGTCCGTGCCGGTGCACCTGCGAGGCCCAGCGGCTGGTCAGCGTCACCAGCAGCGAGCCGACCGCGAAGGACGCGTACATCAGGCCCAGCGACCAGTTGGCGTGCAGCCGGTCCGCGAGGAACGGGAAGACCGCGGTCGGCATCGCGAACAGCATCGCCGCCAGGTCGACCGCGTAGGTGCCCAGCAGCTCGGGCCGGCTGCGGGCGTAGCGGAGGCCGTCCACGATCGCGGCGACGGAGGGCTTCTCCGCCGAGGGCGACGGCGGGACCGGGCGCAGCCGGTACATCAGCAGCACCGAGACGAAGAACGTGGCCAGGTCGATCGCGTACGCCACCGGAACACCCGCCGTGGTGGCGATGACACCGGCCAGCGCCGGTCCGGCGATCGCGCCGACGTTCCAGCGCAGCGAGTTGAGCGAGGCGGCGGCGGTGAGCTGGTCGTGGCCGACGATCTGCGGGGTGAGCGCGTCCACCGAGGGCCGCTGGATCGCGCCGAAGGCCGAGGCCAGACCGGCCACCAGGTACAGCGGCCAGACCGCCGGGTGCGGCAGCAGCGCGTTGAGCAGCAGCACCGCCGCGCAGACGCCCTGCGCCGCCTCGCTGTAGAGGACCAGCCGGCGCCGGTCCAGGGCATCGGCCAGGGCCCCGCCCCAGAGCCCGCAGACGATCAGCGGGACCAGCTCCACCGCCCCGATCAGCCCGACCGCGAGCGAGGACCCGGTCAGCTGCTTCAGCTGCAGCGGCACGGCGACCAGGGTCAGGTAGCTGCCGAAGACGGTGATCGCCCCCGCGCTCCACAGCAGCCGGAAGTCCCGTGAGCCGTGCCAGGGGGAGAGGTCGACGGTGAACTGGGAGGCCAGTCGGCGGAGCCACCCGGTTCGGGCGTTGTTCGAGGTCACAAAGGGTGATCCTGACCCGGCGAGGCCGGATGGGGCAAAACGTTATTCACCGCGCCGCCACAGTCCCGGCTACCGGCGCACCACAGTCGCGGCTACCAGCGCATCGGCGGCGCGGGCGCGGTGAGCCGCTCGACGATGCGCGAGAGCGCCCGCCGGGCCCGCCGCTGACCGGCCGCGGGCTGCGCGCCTGCCGCGGTGCTGACCAGGTGCTGGACCACGTCGAAGGTCAGCGTGTCGTCCTCGGCCGGGACCGTCAGCGACTCATGGGCCAGACCGCGCAGCTCCAGATCGCCGCTCTCCAGCGCCAGCACGGTCGCCCCGGCCCGGCGCGCGTCCTGGACCCGTTCCAGCAGTCCGCCGTCCGCGCTGTCCGGCGCGACCACGAACACCGTCTCGCCGCGCCGGGCCTGCTCCAGCCGCTGGATCGGCACCGACAGGTGCGGCGGCGCGCCCGGCGGGACGACCCGGCGGACCAGGGTGGGGGAGAGCTGGGGCAGCCCGGACCAGGCGGCCTCGTCGTCCAGGTGCGCGGCGAGGTGCCAGGGCTCCTCGCCGTGGGTGCCGACCAGCAACAGCCCGTCCGGCGTGGCGGAGGCGCGGGTGACCGAGCCGCGCAGCGCCCCCGCGAAGCCGTGGGTCCGCTCCAGCCATGCCGTTCCGGCGAGCAGTTCCCGAAGCACTGTGACCCTGGCCGCATCCATGGCCCCCATGCTGCCGCAGTGGGCTCCGGTGATGCGAGGATTCGGGAATGACCACACCTGAAGCAGCCGCCGCTCCCGCCCCCGCCCGCAGCCCGCACGACCTGCCGGACGTCTCCGGTCTCGTGGTCGGCGTCCTCGGCGGCACCGGGCCGCAGGGCCGCGGCCTGGCCTACCGGTTGGCCCGGGCCGGCCAGCAGGTGGTGATCGGCTCGCGCAGCGCCGAGCGGGCCCAGGAGAAGGCCGACGAGATCGGCCACGGCGTCCGCGGCGCCGACAATGCCACCACCGCCGCGACCAGCGACATCGTCATCGTCGCGGTGCCCTGGGAGGGCCACGCCGAGCTGCTGACCTCGCTCCGGGCCGAGCTGGCCGGGAAGATCGTGGTGGACTGCGTCAACCCGCTGGGCTTCGACAAGCAGGGCGCCTACGCGCTGAAGCCGGAGGAGGGCAGCGCCGCGCAGCAGGCCGCCGCGCTGCTGCCGGACTCACGGGTGACGGCGGCCTTCCACCACCTCTCGGCGGTGCTGCTGCTGGACCCGGCGGTGGAGCAGGTGGACATCGACGTGCTGGTCCTCGGCGAGGAGCGGGCCGCCACCGACGCGGTGCAGGCGCTGGCCGAGCGGGTGCCGGGGATGCGCGGGGTGTTCGCCGGACGGCTGCGCAACGCGCACCAGGTGGAGTCGCTGGTGGCCAACCTGATCTCGGTCAACCGCCGCTACAAGGCCCACGCGGGCCTGCGCATCACCGACGTCTGATCCGACTTCAGCAACCCCTGGTACGGGGGCACGGGCCGGGCGGGGGAGAATGGTCCTCCCGGCCCGTGCCCGTCCTCCCCGTCCCCAGTTCCCCTCCTCAGTTCCTTCCGGAGTTCCGCAGATGCCCCGTTTCGCCCTGCTCGCCTTCGTCCTCGCCGCGCTGGCGCTGATCGCCGCCGTGGTCTCGGTGCTCGCCGGCTTCTGGATCGGCCTGGCCTGGGTGCTGCTGGCCGGGATCGCCAGCAACATCGGCTGGGTGGCGTGGCGCCGGGGACGGACGCAGTAAGGCTGGTCGGGTTGAGGCCTCAGCTGCCGAAGAGGTTGCCCAGGTGCAGGTTGCCGAAGATCTGGAACGCCCCGGAGCCGATGTCGGCGTAGTCCGCGCTGTCGCCGAACCAGCCCAGCACCCGGAAGATCACATCGTTGAAGAACCAGTCGCGCACGCTGGGGTTCCACAGCAGCAGGAAGACGATCATCATGCCGTAGGGCGCGATGTTCGCGAACGCGCGGCGGTTGGCGGGGGAGATCCAGGGCTCGATGATCCCGTAGCCGTCCAGCCCCGGCATCGGGACCAGGTTCAGGATCCCGGCCATCAGCTGAAGCATCGCCAGATACCCGATTCCAGCGAAGAATCGCAGGTGGGAGCTGGTCTGCCAGTCTCCCTGCAGGCCCAGCGGAATCAGCAGCAGCAGCGCGAACACCAGGTTCACGGCCGGTCCCGCGGCCGAGATCAGGCTGTGCTTCCACTTCCCCTGGATCCGGCCGCGCTCGATGAACACCGCGCCACCGGGCAGCGCGATGCCGCCCAGGATGATGAACACCAGCGGCAGCACGAAGCTGTAGATCGGGTGGGTGTACTTCAGCGGGTTGAGGGTCAGATAGCCCTTGGTCCCGATCGAGATGTCACCGCTGTGCAGCGCGGTCCGCGCGTGGGCGTACTCGTGCAGGCACAGCGACACCAGCCAGCCGGCCACCACGAACAGGAACACGCCGACCTTGGGATCGCCCCAGTCGCTCCACAGCGCCCAGCCGGAGGTGGCCAGAACGGCGAGCAGTACCCAGAAGATGACACTGATCTTCCGGTCGGAGCGGGGAGGGGCGTCGGTGAGGGTCATACGGATTCTCGGGCTCCGATAACTGGGAAGGGACTGCCGATCATTCCGGCTTACCGACTCCGGGACAAGCGACAACCTGCTGAACGTCGACAATCGGCGGTCCGTTCCACCGGGGCGTCCGGATGAACGAGAATGATCGGATGCGGTACGGGATTCTCGGCACCACCCAGGCGCTCCGTGACGACGGCACACCGGTGCCGCTCGGCGGGCCGCGGCTGCGTGCGCTGCTCGCGGCGCTGGTGCTGCGCGGCGGACGCGCCGTCCCGGCCCGGGTGCTGATCGAGGAGATCTGGGCGGACGGACCGCCGGTCGATCCGCAGGACGCGCTGCAGACCCTGGTCGCCCGGCTGCGCCGGGCCCTCGGCCCCGACCTGCTCGGCTCCACCGCCGACGGCTACCGCCTTGAGGTCGACGGCTCCGACCTGCAACGCTTCGAGGCGCTCGGCCGCCGTCCGGACGTCGACTCGCTCCGGGCGGCGCTGGCGCTGTGGCGCGGTCCCGCGCTCGCCGACCTGCCGGGCCGCCCCGACGCCGCGGCCCGCTGCGAGGCGCAGCGGGAGTCGGTACGGCGACGGCTGCTCGGCGCGGAGCTGGCGCTGGGCCGGACCGACCAGGTCCTGGAACAGCTGGCCGAGCTGATCGAACGCCAACCCCTGGACGAGCCGCTTCGCGCGCTCCACCTCCGCGCGCTCCAGGCCGGCGGCCGCACCCCGGAGGCCCTGCTCGGTTACGAGGCGTTCCGCCACACCCTGGCCGAGGAGCTCGGCACGGACCCGGGGCCCGAGCTCCGCAGGCTCCACACGGAGCTGCTGGCGTCCGCACCGGCGCCGGCGCCCGTCCCGGCGCGCACGCCTGCGGACACCCCGGCGCGCACCCCCGCTCCCGCGGGCAACCTGCGCCCCCGCCTCACCAGCTTCGTCGGCCGGGACGCCGACCTCGCCGCGATCCGGGCCGAGCTCCCGGACCGGCAGCTGCTGACCCTGACCGGCCCCGGCGGCAGCGGCAAGACCCGGCTGGCCCAGCAGGCCGCCGAGGCCCTCGCGGCCGACTATCCGGACGGCGTCTGGATGGTCGAACTGGCCCCGCTGAACGACCCGCAGGGCATCCCCGGCGCCGTCCTCAGCGCCCTCGGCCTCCGCGGCACCCAGCTGCACGTCGGCGGGAAGGCCGAGGCGATGGCCGCCGAGGCGCTGTCCACGCCCGAGGCCGAGACCCCGCTGCGGCAGCTGATCGACCACTGCACCCCGCGCCGCCTGCTCCTGGTCCTGGACAACTGCGAGCACCTGATCCAGGCCGCCGCCGAGCTCGCCGAGCCGCTCACCGTCGCCTGCCCCGGCGTCACCGTGCTCGCGACCAGCCGGGAGCCCCTCGGCGTCCCCGGCGAGACGGTCCGTCCGGTCGACCCGCTGCCCGACCCGGCCGCCCTGCGGCTGTTCGCCGAGCGCGGCGCGGCGGCCCGTCCCGGCTTCGACCCGACCGACCCGGCCCAGGACCCGGACGCCTGCGCCGAGATCTGCCGCCGCCTGGACGGCCTGCCGCTGGCGATCGAGCTCGCCGCGGCCCGGCTCCGCGCGCTGACGCCGCGCCAGCTCGCGGACCGGCTGGACGGCCGGTTCCAGCTGCTCAGCGCGGGCAGCCGGACCAACCTGCCGCGCCAGCAGACCCTGCGCGCGGTCGTCGACTGGAGCTGGGACCTGCTGGACAAGCCCGAGCGCGCCCTGCTCGCCCGGCTGTCCGTCTTCGCCGGCGGCTGCACCCTGGAGGCCGTCGAGGAGATCTGCTCGAACCCCGACGACGCGCCGGGTGGGCTCCCGCAGGGCGAGATCGCCTCGCTGCTGGCCTCCCTGGTCGACAAGTCGCTGGTCCAGGCCTCCCTGCACGGCGCGGGCCAGGACCCCGCACCCGGCTACCGCCCGCCCCGCTACCGGATGCTGGAGACCATCCACGAGTACGCCAGGGAGCGCCTGGCCGAGAGTCCCGAGGCCGAGGACGTGACGTACCGTCACCGGATCCACTTCCGCGAACTCGCCCGCGCCACCGACCCGTTGCTGCGCGGAGCCGAGCAGCTGGAGGCCCTCGCCCTGCTGGAGGCCGAGCACGACAACCTCCGCGCCGCGCTGCGCCGGGCCGTCGCCGCCCGGGATCCGCAGGAGGCGCTCAGCCTGGTGCTCTCGCTGGCCTGGTTCTGGAACCTGCGGGACTTCGTCGACGAGTCCCGGGCCTGGGTGGTCGCCGTGGCCGAGCTCTGCCCGCCCGACTTCCCGGCGGGACCGTCCGTCCCGCTGCCGGAGGGGCCGATGGACCTGCCGCCGCCCTGGTCCGCCGAGGTCTACGCGGAGGCCAGGCGCGGGCTGAAGATCTTTCAGTGCGTCACCGCCGAGGGCGACTTCAGCCGGTCGCCGACCGAGGAGACCCGGCGGCTGGCCGCCGACGTCCTGGGCGCCTACCCGGTGGAACTGCCGCAGTCGGCCCGGATCCCGGCCCTGCACCGGGTCTATGTGACCATGTCCGCCGCGCTGATGGACCAGATGCACCCCGCGGTCGAGTCGATGGTCGAGAGCTGCCGCCGCCACGACCGCCCCTGGGAGCTGGCCTTCGCCCTGCAGATGAGCTGCAAGCTGCACAACGACCAGCCGGGCAAGCGCGAGCTCTCGCACGCCGAGGCGGCCGAGAGCCTGGAGCTGTTCACCCGGCTCGGCGACCGCTGGGGCATGGCCGAGGCCCTGGCCGGTCAGTCCGAGGCGGCGTCCTTCGACGGCGACTACCTCGCCGCGGCCCGCTGCGCCCGCGAGGCCATCGTCCACGCCGAGAGCATCGGCGCGCACCAGGGCGTCCCGATCCTCCAGGTGCGGCTCGGCGACGCCCTGCTCGGCGCCGGCGAGCTGGAGGAGGGCGAGCGGCAGATCCTGCTGGGGGTCCAGAACTCCCGGATCCACACCCCCTACGGCCAGGGGACCGGCTTCTTCGGGACGGTCGTCCTGGCCGCGCTGCGCTGCCGGCAGGAGCGCTTCGACGAGGCCAGGGAACTGCTGGAACCGATGCGCCAGGACTTCAAGGACGGCAGCATGGCCTCCATGCTCGGCGGCATGCTGGAGGGCATGCTGGGCTGGCTCGACGCCCGCCAGGGGCAGTTGGCGCAGGGGCTGCACCGGCTCCGCGGCGGCGTCGGCCGGGTCGCCGACCACCCGCTGGCCGGCGTCATCAACGACATGCTCGGCCTGATGCTGATCCCCTCCGCCGCGGACCTGCTGATGCGCTGCGCCCAGGAGGGCGTCCCGATCGGCGACGCCGCCCCGGATGCAGCGGAGGACCCGGCTGGGGACGACCCCGCGCTGCTCGCGGCCCGGCTGATCGGCGCGTACCAACGGCAGCAGACCCGCAACAACGTCCACCACCTGGAGCGCCAGCTCCTGGAGGAGACCATCGCGGGTCTGCGTGAACTGCTGGGCGACCAGGCCTACGACGCGGCCCACGCGGAGGGCGCCGCCCTCGAACCGGCCGAGGCCGTGGCCGTCCTCCGCGAGGGCTGACGCCCCGTCACTCCTCCTTCTAGGAGGGCTTCCTAGGTGCGCTTCTTGAACTTGGCCACCGCCAGCGGTGCGAACACCGCGGTCAGCCCGACCGACCAGCCCAGCACCTCCAGCGCCGGATGCAGCACCGGAAGATGGCCGTTTGATCAGGGCCCGGCTGGAGTCCGCCAGCGCCGACAGCGGATTGACCTTGGTGAACGCCTGCAGCCAGCCCGGCATGGTCTTCGTCGGGGCGAAGGTGGAGCTGCCGAACTGCAGCGGCATGGTGATCAGCAGCCCGACCCCCTGCACCGCCTGCGGGTTCTTCAGCGCCATCCCCAGCAGCATCGACACCCAGACCATCCCGGCCCCGAAGGCCATCGCCAGCGCCAGCGCGGCCAGCAGCTGCAGCGGCCCGGTGTGGATCCGCATGCCCAGCGCCATCGCGAAGGCCATCAGGATCACCAGCGACACCAGCGAACGGGCGCTCTCCGCCAGCAGCTTGGCGATCAGCACCGAGCTGCGCCCGATCGGCAGGGTGCGGAAGCGGTCCATCACCCCGGTGCTGAAGTCGGAGTTCAGCCCGGTGCCGACGCTCATCGCCAGCGAGATCCCGATCTGGCCGAGCATCCCGGGGACCATGTACTGGATGTAGTCGGTCTGGCTGCCGGACACCGCGCCGCCGAACACATAGACGAACAGTGTGGTGAACATGATCGGCATCAGCAGGACGTCGAGCATCGACTCCGGGTCGGCCTTGATCCGCATCAGGTTGCGCCGGGTCAGCGCCCCGATGTGGTGCAGCGACGCCCGCAGGCTGATCCGCTGGTCCTCCAACGGCGCCAGCGGCACCAGCGGCTTCACGGGGTTGAGTACGGCACTGGTCATCGAACGCCCTCCATCTGAGTCTGCTGAGCCGGAAGGCCACTGGGCCTCCCGGTGGCACCTGCGCCCGTTCCGGTGATCGTCAGGAACACCTCCTCCAGGCTCGGCAGCCGGGTCTCGATCCCCGCGATACCGAACCCTCCCCGCGCCAGCTCCGCGATCACCGAGGTCAGCTGCTCCTCGCCGCCGACCGGCAGTTCGAGCAGCCCCTCGGCGGCGGTGGCCCCGTACGGCGCCAGGCAGCGCGCCATCTCCTCCAGCTGATCGGCCACCGCCGGACGGACCGTCAGGGTCTGCCCGCCGACCTGCCGCTTCAGCGCCTCGACGCTGCCGTCGGCGATGACCTTGCCCTTGTCGATCACCGTCAGATCGTGCGCGAGCTGCTCCGCCTCCTCCATGTACTGCGTGGTCAGCAGCACGGTCGAACCCTCGCCCACCATCCGCTGGACCTCCTCCCAGACCTCGTTGCGGGTCCGCGGGTCCAGGCCGGTGGTCGGCTCGTCCAGGAACAGCACCCTGGGCTGCCCGATCATCGACGCGGCGAGGTCGAGCCGCCGCCGCATCCCGCCCGAGTAGGTCTTGGCGGGCCGCTTGGCGGCGTCCGTCAGCGAGAAGCGCTCCAGCAGCTCGGTGGCCCGGGCCCGCGCGCCCTTGGCCGAGAGGTCGAGCAGCCGGCCGATCAGATAGAGGTTCTCAAAGCCGGACAGCAGCTCGTCCACCGAGGCGTACTGCCCGGTCAGACCGATCGCCCGGCGCAGCTGCCGGGGCTGCCGCAGCACGTCGATCCCGGCCACGGTGGCGCTGCCGGCGTCCGGCTTCACCAGCGTCGACAGGATCCGCACCAGCGTGGTCTTCCCCGCCCCGTTGGGCCCCAGCACCCCCCGTACGGTGCCCTCCTGGACGTCGAGGTCCACACCGTCCAGGGCCTTGGTCTCCCCGTAGTACTTCGCCATCCCCCGCACCGCGACGGCCGGGTCCCTCCCTGCGCTCCATGTCATGCCCCGACCCTCGCCCCAGGCCCCGTCACGCCCCCGTCACGCCGCCGTCAGCGCCGCGGACCCACCGTCAGCGCGCCGTCAGACCCGGCAGACCTTCAGGTCCCGGCCTGCCAGCCGGTCAGCAGCTCCTCCGGGCCGATGGCGCGGACGCCCTGCGCGGTGCAGCCGCTGCGGGTGACGGCGAGGAGCGGCGTGGAGTCGTCGGCGCCGGGGAGCTGGGAGCGGTGGACGATGAGGCGCGAGAGGTCGCGGGCGTCGAAGGGCCTGCTCTCGAGCCACTTGACCGATCCCACCGCGGTGATCCGCTTGGCGATGGGGGAGCGGTCCGCGCCGATGATGTCGATCTCCGGGTCGTTGGTGCGGGTCCAGTAGCCGCCGACGACATCGGTGCCCTCGGCAGATGTCCGGCGGGCAGCCGCCACAGGGCCTCGCGCAGCACGGGTTCGATCGCGCGTCCGCGCCAGGAGGCCCAGCTGCCACGGATGGTGGCCAGCACCTGGTCGCCCCGTCCGCGCTCTATGGCGGGCAGGCCGGGACCGAGGAAGGAGAGCCAGAAGCGCAGGTGCGGGTCGGCGACCCGGTAGCGGGTCTCCTTGGACGGCCGGGTGGACAGCGGGAGTTCGGCCTCGATCATTCGTTTGGTGGCGAGGATGTCCAGCGAGCGGCGGAGCGAACCCGAGTTGAGGTCGCCTGCCGCACGGGCGATGAGCGAGAACGTGCGCTCACCGTGCCCGATGGCCCTCAGCACGCTGCGGGCCTGCGCCTCGGTGGGGAATTCGGCGGCGAGCGCGCGTTCACCGCTGACCAGCAGTGCCGAGGTCGGGCGGGTGACGGCCTGGTCCAGGTACTCCCAGAGGGACGCCCCCTCCGGCCACTCCTCGAGGATCAGCGGGAGCCCTCCCGAGACCAGGTAGGCGTCAAAGGCGTCGGCGGGCTCGAGCCGCAGCATCTCGGCGACCTCGGCCGGGTTCAGCGGGGGGATGACCATCTCGGTGCCGCGCTGGTAGAAGGGGCGCCCGTAGGTGTTGAGCGCCTCCATCATGGCCATGTCCGAGCCGATCAGGATCAGCAGCACCGGGAGCCGGGACAGGGTGCGGTCGAACAGCTTCTGCAGCGTGCCCTCGAAGGTCGGATCCTCCTGCGCGAGATAGGGCATCTCGTCCAGGACCACCACGCTGGGCCGGTCCTGCGGCAGGACCCCGGAGAGCAGGGTGAGCGCGGCGTCCCAGGTCTGCGGGGCGGTGAAGTCGGCAAACCGCGAGGCGTCGGGGAGGTTGGACGCTGCCACGTCCGCACCGAAGTGGGCGAGGTCGTCCTGCCGGGAGCCGCCGGCGGCGGTGAAGAAGACATGCGGCAGCTCGGTGCGCCGCAGGAACTCCTCGACCAGGCGGGATTTGCCGACCCGCCGCCGTCCCGGATGAGCAGGGCGCGACCCGGACGCCCGGTCCTGCCGCCGGTGCGGACCGGCACCAGCTGCTCCTCCAGCAGTGCCAGCTCTGCCTTACGGCCGATGAATCCGTCCACAGCGGCCAACCTTCAGGAGACTTGCATGGATGCAACTTGCATCCATGATACTTGCATTCATGCAAGTCTTCCTGGTGGCGGTATCGGCGCCGGTCAGTGGAAGGTGTGCTCCTCGGCGGGGAAGGTGGCGGCGATGACGTCCGCGGAGAACGCGCGGGCGGCGTCGCCGAGGGTGGCGCGGAGGTCGGCGTACTGCTTGACGAACTTCGGCACGTGGCCGCCGGTGAGGCCGACCATGTCGGTCCACACCAGGACCTGGGCGTCGCAGCCGACGCCCGCGCCGATGCCGACGGTGGGGATGTGCAGCGAGGCGGTGACCTGCGCGGCGAGCTCGGCCGGGACGGCCTCCAGGACGAGCGCGAAGGCGCCTGCGGCCTCCGCGGTCTTGGCGTCGCGGAGCAGCTGGTGGGCCGCCTCGTCGCCGCGCCCCTGGACCGGGTAGCCGCCGAAGGCGTGCACGGACTGCGGGGTGAGGCCGAGGTGGGCCATCACCGGGACGCCCGCCTGGACCATCAGCTCGGTCGCGGGGGCGGAGCGCTCGCCGCCCTCCAGCTTGACCGCGCCGACCCCGGCCTCCTTCATCAGCCGTACCGCGTTGTGCAGTGCCTGGGCGGGGACTCCTGGTAGGAGCCGAAGGGCAGGTCGGCGACGATCAGCGCGCGCTTGGTGCCGCGGACGACCGAGGCGGACATCATCACCATCTGGTCCATGGTGACCGGGACCGTGTTCTCGTAGCCGAGGTGGACGTTGCCGGCCGAGTCGCCGACGAGCAGCACCGGGATGCCGGCCTCGTCGAAGATCCCGGCGGTGGGCGCGTCGTAGGCGGTGAGCATCGGCCAGCGCTCGCCGCGCTGCTTGGCGGCGGCGAGGTCGCGGACGGTCACACGGCGGGAGGTGACACCGCCGTAGAGGGACTGCTGGGTCTGCGCCTGGGCCTTCGCGGGTGCGGCGGGCGTCGTGGGCGCGGACGAAGGCGCGGTGGCAGGTGTGGCGGCAGGCGGAAGCGAACCGTGCTGCATGGCTGGTCTCCTGTTGGTGTCGTCTCGTGGCGCCACGGAGGGCGTCCCCGGATCACCTCCATGCTGACACGCGGCAGCCCGGCCGCAAAGGGGCGGGGCGGCGGGGATCCGTGCCGAGGATTTGGCAGAAGATTTACGATACGAGACGGGCTCGTATCGTAAATGGGCGTAGCGTGGTCCCTATGACCACCACATCCCCCGCCGCCACCGCCGCGCGCCGGGTCCCCGAGGCGATCCACCGGCGCCGCTGGGCGATCCTGACCGTGCTGATCTTCAGCCTGCTCGTCGTCGTGCTGGACAGCTCGATCCTCAACGTCGCGATGAAGACCATCGCCAGCCCCGCCCCCACCGGGCTGGGCGCGACCCAGAGCCAGCTCGAATGGGCCATCAACTCCTACACCCTGGTCTTCGCCGGGCTGCTGTTCACCGCAGGCCTGCTCGGCGACCGGATCGGCCGCAAGAAGACCCTGCTCTTCGGCATGGTGATCTTCGGGGCGGGCTCGCTGCTCTGCTCCATGGCGCACTCGCCCGGCGAGCTGATCGGTTACCGGGCCGCGATGGGCTTCGGCGGCGCGTTTGTGATGCCGGCCACGCTGGCGATCATCATGAACGTCTTCGAGCGCGACGAGCAGCCCAGGGCGATCGGCATCTGGTCGGGCGCGGTCGGCCTGGCCATCGCCATCGGCCCGATCGCGGGCGGTCTGCTGCTGGCCCACTTCTGGTGGGGCTCGGTGTTCCTGGTGAACGTGCCGATCGTGGTGCTGGCGCTGATCGGGATGGTCTGGCTGGTCCCGGACTCCCGCGACCCCAACCCCGGCAAGCTCGACCCGCTGGGCGTGCTGCTCTCCGTGGTGGGCCTGGTCTCGCTGGTCTACGGGATCATCAAGGGCGGCCAGGTCGCCGACTTCACCATCACCCAGTCCTGGGTGCCGATCCTGGTCGGGATCCTGGTGCTGGCCGGCTTCGTGCTCTACCAGCTGCGCAGCCGGAATCCGGTGCTGGACATGGGCTGGTTCCGCAACAAGCACTTCTCCGCCGCCGTGGTCGCGGTGGGGCTGACCTTCTTCGCGCTGATGGGGGTCACCTTCTTCTCGGTGTTCTACCTGCAGAGCGTCCGCGGCTACTCGGCGCTGCAGGCCGGGCTGCTGCTGCTGCCGCTGGCCGTCGCCCAGCTGCTGGTGTCGCCGCGGGCCCGGCTCGTGGTCGACCGCTTCGGGTGAAGGCGACCTGCGCCACCGGACTGTTCATGATCGCCGCGACCTTCGCCGGCTTCCTGCTGCTCGGCCGGGACACCGGCATCTGGGTGCTGGAGGTGCTGGCCTTCTTCCAGGGCGCGGGCATGGCCCTGGTGATGCCGCCGGCGACGGTGACCATCATGTCCACCCTGCCGCGCGAGAAGGCCGGCTCGGGCTCCGCCGTCAACAACACCTTCCGGCAGGTCGGCGGCTCGCTCGGGGTGGCCATCCTGGGCGCGCTGCTGTCCACCACCTACCGCAGCGGCATCCAGGACAAGCTCGGCACGCTGCCCGCGCCGCTGCGGGCCCCGGCGGGGGAGTCCATCGAGGGCACCCTCGGCATCGTCGACAAGATCGGCCCACGGGCCGCGGCGCTGGTGGACCCGGCGAAGGACGCCTTCGTCCACGCCATGCATGTGACGGCGCTGGCCTCGTGCGGGGTCGCGGTGATCGGGGTGATCGTGTCCCTGGCCTTCCTGCCGGGCAAGGCGGACCTGCCGGGGCGGGCGGGTGCGCCGGACGCCCCTGGCCAGGGGGCGCAGGACGAGACGGCAGGATAGCGGGGTGACCAGGACGACGAGCGAAGACGCCGCCGCGGAGGCTGCCGCCGCTGCCCGCGCCCCCGTCGGCGCACACGCCCCCGCCGCGGAGCAGGCTGCCGCCGCCCCGCGGCGGGGGCGGCCGCGGAGCGAGGCGGCCGAGCAGGCGATCGTCGGGGCGGTGCTGAGGCTGCTGGAGCAGGGCTATCCGCTGGCGCTGCTCTCCATCGAGGGCATCGCCGGCGAGGCGGGTGTGGGCAAGGCCACCATCTACCGGCGCTGGCCCAACAAGGAGGAGCTGCTGATCGACATCCTGCAGCGGCTGGACGAGCCGGAGCCCTCGGCGGCCGCCGCCGAGGGGAGCGTACGGGACGCCCTGGTCGCGGCGCTGGAGTACCTGCGGCGGGCCGCGCTGGCCCGGCGCTCGCACACCTCGCTCGGTCTGGTGGCCAACGAACTGCGGTCCATGCCGGAGCTCTACCGGCGCTACCACGAGCAGGTCGTCGACCCCCGGCGGGCGCGGCTGCGGCGGCTGCTGGCCCGGGGGGTGGAGCAGGGCGAGATCCGCGCGGACATGGACCTCGACCTGCTCGGTGAGCTGTTCATCGGGCCGATGCTGTCGCGGAGCCTGCTGCGTCCGGGCGCGCCGCTGGAGGATCCGACGCTGTCGGCGACCATCGTGGACACCCTGCTGCAGGGGCTGGGCCCACGACCGGTCGAGCCCGCGGTGGCGCCTTCCGCATCGCCATCGGCTGCTGCGGCTGCTCCGGCCGCCCCGACCGTCCCGGATGTGTAGATCGGACTTTTTAGCGCAAGTCGGAACCTGTTCGAGCGGGTCGTACGTCCTCCTCCCCATAGGGTGGCACCAGGGACGGAACGGCACGTTGGGTAGGCACATGGCATACGCACAGGCACAGCGGGACACGGTCGGCGGCGAGTCGCCGCGTTCGAGGATCCCCGGAGTGGGCGGCTGGGGGCGGGACGCCAGAGGGCACTCCACCTGGCGCCGCGGCCGGATCCTGGCCGTGCTCGCTGTGCTGGTCACGCTGCTGCTGCTGTTCCACGCCGAGATCCCCAACCGGGTCGGCAACCTGGGCAGTCTGGTGGAGACCTTCCTGCCCTGGAGCGGCCTGGCGATCCCGGTGCTGCTGGTGCTGGGCCTGCTGCGCAGGTCGGCGACGGCGCTGATCGTGCTGCTGGTGCCGGCGCTGGTGTGGGTGAACCTTTTCGGAGCACTGCTCACAGACAAGAGCGGTGGTTCCTACGACTTCACCGTGGTCCAGCACAACGTCAACGCCGGCAACACCGACATCGCCGGCACGGTCAAGGTGCTGGAGGCGGCCAAGCCGGACGTCATCGCCCTGGAGGAGCTGGCCGCGGGCAACGAACTGGACACCTTCCAGCGGGATCTGGCCGCCGAGTACCCCTACCGGCTGGTCGAGGGCACGGTCGGGCTGTGGTCCAAGTACCCGCTGTCGGACGGCCGCAAGGTGGACATCGAGATCGGCTGGACCAGGGCCCTGCGCGCCACCGTCGCCACCCCGCACGGCGACGTCGCCGTCTATGTGGCGCACATGCCGTCGGTACGGGTGAACCTGGACAGCGGGTTCACCGCCAACCAGCGCGACAACAGCGCCGCGGCGCTGGGGCAGGCGCTGGCCGCCGAGAAGCTGTCCAGGGTGGTGCTGCTCGGCGACCTCAACGGCACCATGAACGACCGCAGCCTGGCCCCGGTCACCTCGCAGATGCGCTCGGCGCAGGGCTCGGCCGGGTCGGGCTTCGGCTTCAGCTGGCCGGCCTTCTTCCCGATGGCCAGGATCGACCAGATCATGACCAAGGGAGTGAAGCCCACCGACGCCTGGACCCTGCCGGAGACCGGCAGCGACCACCTGCCGATCGGCGCCCACATCCAGCTGTAGCCGTGCAGGCCGGTGTGGGCGGCGACCGGTGACGGGTCAGGGCGCCTCGCGCCAGCGGTTGGTGATGGGCTGGCGGCGGTCGCGGCCGAAGTTCTTGGACGAGATCTTGGTGCCCGGCGGGTACTGCCGGCGCTTGTACTCGGCGGTGTCGACCAGTCGGACCACCCGGTCCACCACCGCCGGGTCGTAGCCCTCGGCGAGGATCTGGGCCCGGCCGAGGTCCCGTTCGATGTAGGCGGTGAGCACCGCGTCCAGCAGGTCGTAGTCCGGCAGCGAGTCGGTGTCCACCTGCCCCGGGCGCAGCTCGGCGCTCGGCGGCTTGAGGATGGTGTTCTCCGGGATCGGCGGGGTCTCGCCGCGCTCGACCGCCGCCTGGTTGCGCCAGGTCGCCAGCCGGAAGATCAGCGTCTTGTAGACGTCCTTGATCGGCCCGTACGCGCCCACCGAGTCCCCGTAGAGGGTGGAGTAGCCGACGGCCAGCTCGCTCTTGTTGCCGGGGGCCAGCACCAGGTGGTTCTCCTGGTTGGAGATCGCCATCAGCATGGTGCCGCGCAGCCGGGACTGCAGGTTCTCCTCGGCCAGGCCGGTCAGCCCCAGCGCGCCCATGTAGGCGTCGAACATCGGCGCGATCGACACCGTGCGGAAGTGCAGCCCGGTGCGCCGGGCCAGCTCGGCGGCGTCGTCCCGGGAGTGCTGCGAGGAGTAGGCGCTGGGCATCGACACGCAGTGCACGTTCTCGGCGCCGACGGCGTCCACCGCCAGCGCCGCGACCAGCGCCGAGTCGATGCCGCCGGAGAGGCCGATCAGCGCCGACTTGAAGCCGTTCTTCTGGATGTAGGCGCGCAGCCCGACGACCAGGGCGCCGTAGATCTCCTCCTCCTCGCCGAGACGGGGAGCCTGACCCGGCGTCACCCGTTCGGCGGGTTCCGGCAGCGGTTCCTCGGAGAGCACGGTGTGCACGATCTCCAGGCCGTCCGCGACGAAGCGGCTGCCCTGGGCCGGCTCGGTGGCCTGCGGCAGTTCCAGGTCGACCAGCATGCAGCCCTCCTCGAACTGCGGGGCCCGCGCCAGCACCTCGCCGGCGGCGGTGACCACGGCCGAGTCGCCGTCGAACACCAGCTCGTCCTGGCCGCCGACCTGGTTGACGTAGGCCAGGGTGCAGCCGGCCTCGGCGGCGCGCTTCTGGATCAGCTCCAGCCTGGAGTCGTCCTTGTTCGCCTCGTAGGGGGAGGCGTTGACCACCATCAGCAGCCCGGCCCCGGCCTGGCGCGCGGCCTGCACCCGGCCGCCGTCCTGCCAGATGTCCTCGCAGATGGCGAAGGCCACGTCCACGCCGTGCAGCCGGACCACGGGCAGGGTGTCGCCGGGCACGAAGTAGCGGAACTCGTCGAACACGCCGTAGTTGGGCAGGTGGTGCTTGGCCATCCGGGTGACCACCTTGCCGCCGTGCAGCAGCGCCGCGCAGTTCTGCGGCGAGCCGACCGGCAGGCCCAGCTTGGGCGAGGAGGTGGTGGACCGGCCCAGGTAGCCGACCACCACGGCGGTGGAGCCGAGGCCCTCGGCCTCCAGCCGCTGGGCGAGGTTCAGCAGCGCGGCCCGGGAGGCGTCCACGAAGGAGGGACGCAGGGCCAGGTCCTCGACCGGGTAGCCGGTCAGCGCCATCTCCGGGAAGGCCACCAGGTCGGCGCCCTGCTCGGCGGCGTGCCTGGTCCAGCGGAGGACGAGGTCGCCGTTCCCGGCGATGTCGCCGACGGTGGTGTCGATCTGGTTCAGCGCGATGCGTAGGTAGGCCACGGACCCAGCCTAATCGTCTAACCGACGCTATGGGGGTTCGGGGTGGGCCGGACGAGGGGACACCCTTAATAGACGGCAATCTCCTGCTTTTGACTATTTGTCGGATATAAAGATACGTTCAGTCAGGAACGCGCCCCAGAGGGAGACCATCCACGTGGATCAGCGCAGCACGCCCGCCGGAGCCAGCCCCGTCAGCCACCCCGCCAACACCGTTGGCCGATCCGCCGCCAGCACGTCCGCCAGCACGTCCGTCCGCCGTCCGCCGCGTGGGGACGCCGAGCTGAGGGAGCGTCCGGCCCGCTTCGTCCTCCCCGGCTGGGCCGGGCTGCTCACCGCGGCCGCGGCCGTGGCCGGCGCCGTCCTGGTGCAACTGCGGCGGGGGACGCTGCCGCACGCCTGGCCGCTGCTCGGCGGCTGCGCCCTGGTCGGCGTGGTCGCGGTGCTGGGGCTGATGGCCAACCCGGTCGGCACGGCACGGGTGCTCAGCCGCTGGGGCGGCTACCGGGGCACGGTCCGGCGGACCGGCCTGGTCTGGGTGAACCCGCTGCTCAGGCGGCGTGCGGTGGACGTACGGGTGCGCCACTGGCGCAGCGAGCCGATCGCCGCCACCGACCGCGAGGGCTCCCCGGTCCAGGCCGAGGTGCTGCTGGTCTGGGCCGTCCGCGACACCGCGCGGGCCCAGTTCGCGGTCCAGGACCACCGCGCCTACCTGGCCGCCGCGACCGAGGCCGCGCTGCGCCGGGTCACCTCGACGCTGCCCTGCGACAGCTTCGCCAGCCCGGGCCCGTGCCTCCGGGACGGGCAGTGGCTGGACGGCGAGCTCACCCGGCTGCTGACCGCCGAGGCGGCGCCGGTCGGCATCTCGGTCTACTCCGCGCAGGCCGTCGCCCTCGACTACACCGGGGAGTTCGGCCGGGCCCTGCGCCGTCGCCGGCTGGCCGAGCTGGACGCGGGCACCCGTGAGGTGATCGTCGGCGACGCGCTGGAGACCGCGGCGCTGGCCGTGTCCCGGCTGGAGCACACCCAGGGTGTCCACTTCGACGGCGAGGCCAGGACCGGTCTGGTCCGCGACCTGGTCACGGCCTTCCTCACGCTGCCGGCGGTCAGTACCCCGGCCGAGGTGCTGCCGCCGCAGAGCCAGACCACTCCCACCCCCGCTCCCACCCCCGCTCCCGCTCCCGCCGCCACCCCCGTCACCGCCGCCGCCAAGGTCCCTGCGACCGCATCGTTGAACGGAGCACGCGAGGTATGACCACTGCCTTCATAGAACTCGACGCCCTGGCGGTGGGGACCGCGGCCTGCCGCTGCACCCACTGCACCGCGACCGCCGCCGCGGCGGCCGCACCCGCCGCGAAGCGGCATCCGCACCCGTACCCGTACCCGCGCCATCCGCTGGTCCGCGCCGCGGCGACCAGCGCGCTGGTCGCCGTCAGCGGCACCGTCGCCGGGACCGGAGCCAGCCTGGCCACCGCGTCCGGCGCGAGCGCGCTGGCGGCGCCGACCCGCCCCGGCTGGGACGGCCACCGCTACTGGTTCCGCTCCAACGGCGCATGGCGCTGGACCAGCCACTACGACATCTACCTGCAGCATGTGACGCCGAGCGGGTCGACGGCGAAGCCGACGCCGGTGTCCAAGCCGCCGACGACGCCGAAGCCGCCGCCCGCGCCGACCGGTGCGGCCCCGCTGCGGCAGGGCTGGGACGGGACGCGCTACTGGTTCCAGCGGGCCAGTGACAAGGAGTGGCGCTGGACCACCCACTACGACGTCTACCTCCGGTACACCAAGGGCTCCGCGGCCGCGCCGACCCCGACGCCCAAGCCGCTGCCGAAGCCCCCGCCGGTCGGCCCCAACCCGCCAGGTCCCACGGGGCCTTCGGGTCCGTCCGCACCGTCCGCCCCGTCGAAGCCCCCGACGACCGTGCCCTCGGGCTCGATCGAGACCGCCCTCGCCTTCGCCTCGGCGCAGCTGGGCAAGCCCTACGTCTGGGGCGGCAACGGCCCCAACGGCTACGACTGCTCGGGCCTGGTCCAGCAGGCCTTCCTCCGGGCCGGGGTGCAGCTGCCGCGGGTGGCCGCCGACCAGTTCACCGCCACCCTCCCGATCACCGCGAGTGACCTGCGCCGGGGCGACCTGCTGTTCTGGTCCACCAGCAGCCGCGCGTCCGGGATCCACCACGTCGCGCTCTACCTCGGTGACGGTCGGTATATCGAGGCGCCCCGCCCCGGCATCGACGTCCGGGTGTCCGTGCTGTCCACCGGCTACTGGCCCACCCACTTCGGCCGCGTCGTCAGCTGAGCCGCACGGTCGGGGCTCGCACGGGGGTCCGTATGCGGACTTTTTCTTCGCGCCGAATCTGCGATGATGCGACCAGCGGACAAGTCAGCGCGCGGAGTGCTGCCCCTGGTGGCCGCTTTCACGTAACGTAATCGTAAAGAGCAGAGGTGAGACTGTCGCCATGGGCAAGCAGCAGGAGTTTGTTCTCCGCACACTCGAAGAGCGCGACATCCGGTTCGTCCGACTGTGGTTCACGGACGTCCTCGGGTTTCTGAAGTCCGTCGCCGTGGCTCCCGCCGAGCTCGACCAGGCCTTCGAAGAGGGCATCGGCTTCGACGGCTCCGCGATCGAGGGCTTCGCCCGGGTCTACGAGTCGGACATGCTGGCCAAGCCGGACCCGGCGACGTTCCAGATACTCCCGTGGCGCTCGGAGTCCCCGGGCACGGCCCGGATGTTCTGCGACATCCTGATGCCGGACGGCTCCCCGTCGTACGCGGACCCGCGCTACGTGCTGAAGCGGACGCTGGAGAAGTGCGCCGCGCTGGGCTTCACCTTCTACACCCACCCCGAGATCGAGTTCTTCCTGTTGAAGGACCTCCCGGGCGACGGCACCGTGCCCACCCCGGCGGACCAGTCCGGCTACTTCGACCACACCCCGCGCGGCGTCGGCCACGACTTCCGCCGGCAGGCGATCACCATGCTGGAGTCGATGGGCATCTCGGTGGAGTTCAGCCACCACGAGGGCGCCCCCGGCCAGCAGGAGATCGACCTCCGCTACGCGGACGCGCTGTCCACCGCCGACAACATCATGACCTTCCGCTCGGTCATGAAGGAGGTCGCGCTGGAGCAGGGCGTGCACGCCAGCTTCATGCCCAAGCCGTTCTCGCAGTACCCGGGTTCGGGCATGCACACCCACCTGTCCCTGTTCGAGGGCGACCGCAACGCCTTCCACGAGGCGGGCGCGGAGTTCCAACTGTCCAAGATCGGCCGCTCCTTCATCGCCGGGCTGCTCGCGCACTCCGCCGAGATCGCCGCGATCACCAACCAGTGGGTCAACTCCTACAAGCGGATCTGGGGCGGCTCGCAGCGCTCGGCCGGCGCCGGCGGCGAGGCCCCCTCGTACATCTGCTGGGGCCACAACAACCGCTCCGCGCTGGTCCGGGTGCCGATGTACAAGCCCAGCAAGCAGGGTTCGACCCGGGTCGAGATCCGCTCGCTGGACACCGGCTGCAACCCCTACCTGGCCTACTCCGTCATCCTGGCGGCCGGCCTCAAGGGCGTCGCCGACAACCTCGAACTCCCCCCCGGCGCGGACGACGACGTCTGGGCCCTCAGCAGCATGGAACGCCGCGCGATGGGGATCGAACCCCTCCCGCAGAACCTCGGCGAGGCCATCGACCTGATGCAGAACAGCGAGCTGGTCCAGGAGACCCTCGGCGAGCACGTCTTCGACTTCTTCCTGCGCAACAAGCGCCAGGAGTGGGAGGAGTACCGCCAGGAGGTCAGCGCCTACGAGCTGAGGAAGAACCTCCCGGTGCTGTAGCCGCAGGTCACGCGCTTGACGGCTGACGCGTGAAGCCCGGCACCAGTGGAGTGATTCACTGGTGCCGGGCTTCTTGATTCCCTCTGGGCCGCCTACGGGCCGTCGTGGTTCCTGCGGAGCCGCAGGAGACCGGCCAGGGCCTGTATCTGGCGAGAGCGCGCCACCCCGCTGCGCTGAACGGCGTCAGTCGTGCTTGGCCAACGAAACTATGGATATCAAGATCACTATCCCGCTTGCTATCACGATGGAAGCCCCAAAGAGTTTGATTTTCAGGTGACTTGGCGCTGATTGGCCGCCGATAGCCAGGTTGCCACTTCCGAGCATGCGCCTCTCTGCGCCTCTCTTCGAGTTAGTGATGATTCGGTCACGGTAGTTGCGGAGATTGAGCCAGAGAGCCATCCCACAGCCAACGCCGGCGACGCCGAGCAGGATCAAGAAGACGTAGACCCCGGTAGGTGAGTAGGTGTCGGCCGTTTCGGCAGCGATCAAGAACATGGCGTGGAGCATCCCAGACTTCGCCCACCCTGTCACGCGCAGTTGTGGTCTGGAACTACGCTGCCCGATGGCAACTGATGCAGGAGCAGTTCTGAGGCACGACGTCGGGGCTGCCATGGGGCCGTGCGAGGTCGGTCAACAGCGCACGGTGAGGTGGCTTGTCAGTGCCCCTTGGTAGCTTGCGCCGCACTGTCCGTTCAGATTGGTCGAGGAAGGCAGGCTGCCGTGGGCGCATCCAGCTGGAACTACTACGTCCCCTACCAGGAGGATCTGGAGGCCGACTACAACACTGTCTAGCCGGTGTCGGTCGACGAGGCTCGCCAGAGTGCCGGCACCGACCAGTTGACGCGAGAACACGTGGATGTGATCGTGCCGCTTGCCAGCGAGCGCTGGTTTGGCAGGTGCGCCGTCCTGCACAACTCCGAGGGCGAGCCGGAACGTGTCAAGTCAAATGAGACGTTCGTACGGTTATGCGCTCTGTTGTGCTGATTCGGGTTCTCTGCGTTTGGCGGGGTCGTTGATCCACGCCTGATCGGGGATCTTGGGCGGGCGGGGGCGGCGGGCGAAGCGTTCGGGGTGGCGGGCGTATGCCTCGTTGAGCGTGACGGCGCGCTGGTCCTGGACTTGGCCGGCGGTGCCGAAGTGCACGGACGCAGGCGTGTGCAGCCCGATGCCCGAATGGCGATGCTCATGGTTGTAATAGGCAATGAATGAGTCGAACCACTCGCGTGCGTGGTTCAGGGAGTCGAACCGCGCCGGGTAGTCGGCCATGTACTTCGTGGTTTTGAACTGGCTTTCGCTGTACGGGTTGTCATTCGAGACCTTGGGGCGCGAGTGCGAGCGCGTCACGCCCAGATCGATGAGCAACTGCGAGACTTTCTTGCTGGTCATCGAGGTGCCGCGGTCCGCGTGCAGGTGCTCGGGGGCGATGCCGTTGCGTTCGACGGTCTCGCTGATCAACTCCTCGGCGCGCTCGGCCGATTCGGCCATCTCCACGGTGTAGCCGACGACGTAGCGGCTGAAGATGTCGATGATGACGTAGGCGTGGTACCAGATGCCCTTGTCTGGTCCGGCCAGTTTGGTGATGTCCCAACTGAAGACCTGCGAGGGGGCGGTGGCCACGAGTTCGGGGATGGACTTGGCGGCGTGGGTGGCCTGGCGGCGGCGCTCGCCGGTCTGGCCCTGGGCCTCCAGGATCCGGTACATCGTGCGCACTGAGCAGTAGTAGCGGCCCTCGTCCAGTTCGCGCGCCCAGATCTGGGCAGGTGCCAGTTCGGCATAGGCCGGGCTGTTCATCAGTGCCAGGATCCGCGCGCGCTCCGCCGGAGCCAGAGCTGAGGGCGGCGAGGGGCGCGGAGCGCGCTCGCGCGGCGGGGGCGGGTTTGAGCCGACGGTAGTGCGTGGCCCGTGAGCGACCGGTCAGCCGGCAGGCCGCAGTGGTGTTCAACTCCCGCTCCAGCGACTGGAAGAGCTCGTCGGCGACCTGCTCGGCCTCGGCTTTCAGCCCGCACTCTTGGAGAGCAGTTCCAAGAGTGCGGAAGCTTTTCCCAGCAGCTCCAGGGCGGCGTCCTTCTGCGCCAGCTCCCGTTCCACGACGGCCAGCCTCTTGCGCAGCCGCTCGGCCTCGGCTGCTTCGGCGGGCCTCTTGGGGCGTGCGGGCGAGGTCCGCCGGTCGGCGAGCGTGGCCATCGCTCCGGCGTCTCGCGCGGCCCGCCACTCGATGATGTGCGAGTGGTACAACCGCTCGCGGCGCAGGACCGCGCCCTTCTCCCCGCTGGGGGCGGCATCGTACTCAGCGACGATCCGCAGCTTGTATTCCGCCGTGAACGTGCGCCGCTTCGGCCGCGGGGCCGGGTCGGGCTCGGGGGCTGTGCGTGAGGTGGTGGTATTGGAAGCCATGCCGGGAATCTCCTGTCTCGCCCATCCAGACTAACCCGGACGAACCGGACGTCTCAGTCGAGACTGTCAGAGAGGGAGCCGACCGAGATCCTTTTCTGGGGATATTCAGGCGACTGACGAGCCGATCCAACGCATCGCTCGCCGTCTTGGAGCCGTGCGAGGCATCAGACCTTCGGCTCGTGGGTCGACACGCCGACCTGGCCGACCTGGCCGGTCTGTCGCCGGATTGGCATGGGCTGCACCAAGTTGCCATCGGGTTCCACAGCGGTGCCCGCCCCTAACTTTCAGAACGAGGTTCCGATTCTTGTGCGGTCGATTCTGTTGCTGGCGAGCTCAGGGCGGATCGGGCCTGTTCGACTGAAAACCCAGAAAGCATGACAGCTTGAACAAGGTGCTCGACCGACTGCGTCCGCTGTGCCTCTGGAAGGCGGCTCACCAGACGCTCGGCCAGCAAGTAGCGGAAGGTTTCCTGCGGCTGATCGAAATACGACCGCATGTGGTTCGCTGTCGTCTCTTGCAAACGCAAGAACGTACGTCCTATGTACGCAGCCAGCCCAGCCCCTACGGTGCCAATCACACCAAGAACGATGCTGGAGGAGGTGGAAAGCGTGGTTTTCCAAGCTGCGATGGCAGCCGTGCCGGCCACGATGATGAATCCGCCGAATATGGCCCACTGGGCATTGCGGAAACTCTGATCAGCCTGACGGTAGGCGCGTTCATGATAGCCGCGTAGGCGCTCGTTGGTCAGGGCCCAGATCTCTGCGTGCTGCGGATCGCCTTGCGCGATCAACTCTGCTTGCCGAGAGACAATTTCGACGTCATGGTCGAGCTGTCGCTGCCGGGCATCGAATTTTGCACGTTGACCGTTGCGAGACGTCAGCAAGAACCCGCCCGCAAGCAGGAATATCAGCGTTGGCAGGAAGAAGGGGGACAGTCGACTGACTACTTCTCCGCTCACATCATAGAAGTAAAAGCCGCGAAACGGCCACCACAAGATCACCATGAGAGCGAGGAGCAACAAAGAAAGCCCGAATGATGCGACCGCCAAGAGCCCGAAGAAACGGACGCGCTGATGTTCGGGAGAATGTAACCATGCTTCAGGGCTTGATGGGGTCGAGGCGGTGATAGACAACGCTGGCTCCTCTAGCATAGCCCCATACTACGAGCAGCAGCCTGCCCTGATGTCTAACTCAGGTGAATCGCTGACCCCAGTGGACTCGTTGACCAGGACGGGGCCTCAACGACCGAACCGCCGGTAGTTCGCATCGAGGGGCAAGGCAGCGCGAAATCGAAAGCGCCTTGAGTTAGCGTATCGGCATGGAGGAACCCCGGATCAAGGTGTACGGCTCGGCCAACGAAGTGACGATCTCCGGCAACGTGGCGGGCCTTCGATGGCTCGCTGAGCAACTCGACGATCTGACCTCGCCCGAGCTACACAACGGCTACCACATGCATCTGGACCCAGGGGTCAATCTTGAGGACGGAACTGTCAGCTTGATCCTGGCGCGAGACGAGGAACTCTAGGACGCCCGCACCGGAATCAGCGGTGAGCCACCGTTCATCCTGACCACTCTTCAGCGGTCGGTCGCAGTCTGTCGCACGCGCTCCACACAATACCCAGGTCGGCGACCTGGGCCATCGTCGGTGACCGCTGGCTGATCCGGGGCGATGGTGTGGGCTGACCGCCGAGGCCCCACCGATCAGGGCTTCGGGTGGCCGGCCATGACGGTCGGTCCGTAGAGCTCCAGGGTGTCGGTGCGGAGCATCCAGGGGTCGATGTGCACGGTGTCGCCGAAGCGGTGGGGCTGCAGACGGCCGTAGTGGCCGGCGGCGGTCACCTCGTCGTGGACGAGGATCGTGCCGTCGCGCGGATCGATGATCACGTAGATCGGGATCTGCATCCGCGCGTAGTCGACCACTTTGTCCTTGTGGTCGTTCTCCGGGTTCGAGGGCGACACGATCTCGAACCCGGCGTGGACATCCTGGGTGGACAACGCCTTCTCGTCCGCTTTCAGCGCCTCCGCGTCGACGACGGCGACGTCCGGGGTCCGCCTGATGCCGTGGACCCGATCCGTGATGTCGGGCTCGGCGGCGGCGATCAGTTCGTCGGGGATCTGGTGGATGAGCTGGACCTGGACCCGGTTGGCGTTGAATCCGTGCCGAGTCGACGGCGACATCATCATGACGATCTCACCGCGACTGATCTCGATCTTGCTGATGAGCGGCGGAGGTTCTCCGCCAGCTCTTCGGCGATGCGAAGGAGGTGGGTGAAGTCCGGACTGGTCATGTCGAAAGTCTATGGAGCGGTTTCCGCGCCGTGAGACGGACGGTGCTGGGGCCGAAGAAGAATCGGCCGGTTGAGGGCCGTTGCAGGACCAATGTGTACTCAGTCCGCTGTGCAGGCTGAGGCGACCCATTCGTGCGGCTGGCCGGGCCGCGACGCGATCATCTCGAAGTCGCCAGTCGAGCCGCCCGTGGTGTTCCATCGTGGGGAGGCTTAGCTGCCTGGGTCGAGGGCATGGAGGATCAGGTCGGCGAACGCGGGTAGCCCCGCTTTGGTGGGTCTTCAAACTTGATGGGCCGTCAGCGGCTTGAGCCAATTGACTGTCACGTTGGGTGACGATGCCGGGTGTGGTGTGCCCCGGATGCAAGGAGCCCGCAGGGATTGGTGATCATGGTTCTTGTCTAGAGAAACCGATCACGAACACCTGCGGGCTCGAACATCAACGATACCTGTGCCGATACGGACGCGACACTGCTGCTGGGCCTGGAGGGGCTGGGGGTGATCAAGGTGGAGGAGGTCGGGCCGGCTCTCGTCGTGCACGTGGCGACGGTGGACGAGGGTGCGCGGGCATGCCCGGAGTGCGGAGTGCTCTCCACGACGAGGAAGGGCCCACGTCTCACCCGCCCCCGCCAACTTCCTTACGGTGGACGACGTGTGGATCTGCACTGGCACAAGTCCCGTTGGTTCTGCGCGGAACCGCTGTGCCCGCGCGGCTCGTTCACCGAGCAGGTCCGCGAGGTGCCAGCGGGGGCCCGGCTGACCCGCGCGCTGCGGCGCGAGGCCGGACGCGTGGTGGCCGACGACGGCCGCACGGTCGTACAGGCCGGCCGTGACCTGGGCATCTCCTGGCCCACTGCCCAAGCTGCCTTCGAACAGTACGCCGAGCTCGTCCTGCCTGATCAGCCGCCCGTGACCGAGGCCGTCGGCATCGACGAGACCCGCAGGGGCAAGCCGGTCTGGCGGGAGAACCCCGAAACGGGCACATGGGAACTGGTCGCCGACGCCTGGCATATCGGCTTCGTCGACGCGGTCGGCGGCCAGGGCCTGCTCGGGCAGGTCGAGGGCCGCAACGCCGCCTCCGTCGCCGCCTGGCTCACCCTCCAGCCCGAGACCTGGAAACAGCGGGTCAGGTACGTGGCCATCGACCTGTGCGCCACCTTCCGCGCCGCCGTGCGCACCGCCCTGCCCCACGCCCGAATCGTCGTGGACTGCTTCCACGTCGTCCAGCTCGCCCAGCGCCACCTGGCCGACCTGCGCCGCCGCCTCACCTGGAGGCACCACGGCCGCCGCGCCCGCAAGGGCGACCCCGTCTGGAGCGTCCGCAAGCTCCTGCGCCGCAACAAGGAAGACCTCACCACCACAGAACTGGCCACGCTTGCCGACGAGTTGACCGATATGGGTACCTACGGCAAGCAGATCCTCGACGGCTGGCGTGCCAAGGAGCTCCTGCGCGACCTGCTGCGGCTCACCGCCAAGCACGCCCACGTCCTTCCCGACCGCTCCGCGGTCTCCGCCGCCCGCTACCGCTTCCAGGCCTTCTGTGCCGACCGCCCCTACCTGGTCGAACTGGTCACCCTCGCCGAAACCGTCGACCAGTGGTGGCACGGCATCGAGAAACTACATCAAAACCGGCATAACGAACGCCGCATCCGAAGGCAACAACCGCGTGATCAAGCTCGAAGCCCGCAAGGCCTACGGCTTCCGAAACCGCCGGAGCCAACGCCTGCGATCACACTGCGCAACCACCCGAAGGGCACGCGGAAAGCTGACGACCCATCAACTTTGATGACCCGCTTTGGTGAGGCGGTTGAGGGCTTCGCGGACTGTTGTCGGTGGATTGCGCTTTTCTGAGGCCAGCCTGATTACGGTGTCGGATACCTCGTCTGGCAGTTCGCGATAGAGCTCGCACAGGTAAGTGTCGGGGTCCAGTACGCGCAGTCCGAGGTCGGCCAGGGCGGCAGCAGGGAAGTCGGCGAGATTCCAGGTGATGAGCGCTTCGGCCCTGGCGGCCAAGGCCGCAGCCGTGTGGTGGCGATCGTCAGGGTCGTCGCCCGGCATTTGCTCCACAAGGTGGGCGTATGCCGTCTCTGGGATCTCGGAGTCGGCGAAGAATTGGCGGATCGCTCGGGTGACGGCCGCGGCCGACGCGGTGGAGCGGTGCTGTTCGCGGATAATCACCCGTTCCCACTCCGAGAGCAGGCGTTCCGACCAGACGATCTCATGGATGGAGTCCTCGGTAAGAGCCAGCATCAGATCCATCACGGAGAACGGGAAGAGGACATTGGTGTCCACGAAAACCCGCATCAGTACCGGCTCCCCCTTGAACGTTCGGTGCTGTCTTGGTCGGGATCAGTACGGCAGGCCGGCTTCTTCGATGGTGTCGGCGATTTTCCTGCGGCCCTCGCGGCGTTGGTCGCGACGGGCTTGAAAGGTCAGCACGTCGGCCAGGCGAACGACCCGGTGTCGGCTGCCGGGGAGGTAGGTCGACGGGATGTCGCCGGAGTCGAGCAGGCGGACGACGAAAGGTCGGGACAGACCCAGCATCTCAGCGGCTTCAGCCGGGGTCAGCTCGGTCTCGGAGGCCAGCACGGTCACCGCGTGCCCACGTGCCAACTGGCCTGCCGAGGCGATCAGGATCTCAATGAGCTCGGCGGGAAGAATTTGCTCGCTCCCGTCCGCCGATCGCAGTATCACCTTGACCTCGCTTGCCGTCAGCCGACTGGTCGCGGTCAGTTCTGCCTGATGGGACGGGTGCGGATCGACCTTGGTGGCTTCCGCAAGGACACTGCTGCGCGCCATGTGTCAGCCTCCAGCTTCATTCCTGCGGGGCAGTCTATATCTGAAATAAATGTAACCTGCTGAGCTGGGCTCTGCAAGCTGTGGACGTGGTCAGCGTCGCTGGGGCTGGGGGTTGCCGGCGGGCGTCGGCTCGGGGGTGGGGGACGGGGTGCGGGCACCGGGAAGTAGGGGGTGTGGGCGTGGGGGTGGGGTGTAGCGGCCGGGGCCGCGGGTGCGGAGGTGGGCTTCCAGGGGGCGTTCTACGTAGGTGTAGAGGACGCCGGCGAGGGCCAGGCTGACGGCCAGGACCAGGAGCCAGCCGGCGAGGGTGGGCCAGAGGCCGCGTGGGGGGCCGAGGGTGGCGAGGATGGCTCGCATGCAGGTCTGGTGGATCAGGTACCAGGCGAAGGACCAGTGGCCGAGCCGCCGCATCCACGGGCCGCCCAGGCGGCCGGTGCGGCCGTCGGCGTCGCGGGCGGCGGCTGCGGCGATCAGGGCGGCGAAGAGCGGGGCCACCAGCAACTGGGAGGCGCTGTACGGGCCGTACCAGCGGGAGTCGGGGACGGCGTGGTGCCAGGGGATCAGCGCCAGGTGCCAGAGCAGCAGGCCGGCCACGGCCGCGCCGACCGGCAGCCTGAGGCGGAGGCCGCGGCGGACGGCGAGGCCGGTGACCGCACCGAGCAGGAACTGCGGGGTGCGGAAGAGCGGGAAGTAGTCGAGCAGCCAGCCGCGGTCGGCGGCGGGCACGACCGGTCCGATGCCCAGCCACAGCAGCAGCCCGCAGCCGGCGGCGAGGATGCCCACCGCTGCGAGGGCGCGGTTGCCGCGGCGCAGCAGGAACGGCAGTAGCAGCGGGAGCAGCAGGTAGAACCAGGCCTCGGCGCTGAGGGACCAGGCGGCCGGGTTGCCTGCCGTCGCGGTGGTCCTGCTCCAGGCCTGGAGCAGGGGGAGGGACAGCAGGGTGGCTCGGAGGGGTACGGCCGCACCGAGGGCCAGGGTCAGCCCCACCGCGAGGCCGGTCGCCAGCAGGTGCAGGGGACCGATCCGGACCAGGCGGCGCCAGTAGAACACCGTCGCCGGGAGGCCCCCGCCCGGGGAGGACCAGGTGCCCGGGGAGGACCAGGTGTCCGCGTAGGACCAGGCCAGGACGAAGCCGGAGAGGACGAAGAAGAAGGTCACCCCGTCCCGGCCGTACCAGACCAGCGGGCTGATCCAGGGCAGCGGCCGGTACTCCCGGCTCAGGTGGTAGAGCACCACCAGCAGCGCCGCCCAGAACCGCAGCCCGGTCAGCGAGGGCAGCCGGTCGCGTTGCGGGGCGGTGGTACGGGCGGCATGACGGGGGGTGGCACGGGCGGCGGGATGAACGGCGGTACGGGCGGTCGTCTCCACGTGGTGACAACGCCGCGGCGGGAGCGGGGTCACGGGGCCGCGCGGGGAAGAACGCCGAAGAGGCCGCAGTAGCCGAAGTAGCCGAAGTAGCCGAAGTTGGGGACACGAGCCGACGAAGCCACGTAGCTGCGGGCGCTCTCTGCACGTAGTCTCGGATCTTGTTCGAGGATTCGAGGATTCGACGTTCCGTTCCGGCGTCTGAGGGGAACTGCCTTGTCCAGTGCGGACGGCACCAGCGGCCCGACCGATCTGACGGATCGGCACGCGCGGCGCAGCAACCCGGCGGCGCGGCTGGTCCGCCGGGGGTTCATCGACCCCGACGCCGCGGTCCGCCGGCTCGCCGAGCCGGCGCTCGCCCCGCATGCCACCGACACTGTGCTGCTGGACGCCCTGGCCGCCACCGCCGACCCGGATCTCGCGCTGCAGGGCCTGGCCCGGCTCGCCGAGGCCTGCACCCCGGCCGACTGCCGCACCCTGCTCGACACGGTCACCACCGCCAAGCCGCTGCGCGACCGGCTGCTCGGCGTCCTCGGCGCGAGCGCCGCCCTCGGCGACCACCTGGCCCGGCACCCGCACGACTGGCACGCCCTGGTCACCTTCGAACTCAGCGACATCCACCCGGGGCCCGAGGAGTTCCTGCGGACGCTGTACTCCCACATCTGGGAGCGGCACGCCGACGAGCCCCGGGAGGACGCGCTGCGCACCGGCTACCGCCGCTGCCTGCTCGGCATCGCCGCCCGCGACCTGACCGGGACCACCCAGATCGGCCAGACCGCCGCGGAGCTCGCCGACCTCGCCGGGGCCACCCTGCAGGCCGCCCTGGACATCGCCGCCGAGGAGGACCCGGCCTCCGCCGCGGCCTGCCGGCTCGCCGTGGTCGCCATGGGCAAGTGCGGCGGCCATGAGCTCAACTACGTCTCCGACGTCGACGTGGTCTTCGTGGCCGAACCCCGGCCGAACGGCAACGGGGACACCGCCGAGAACGACGGCCGGGCCGTCCAGGCCGCGACCCGGCTCGCGGCCCGGCTGATGCGGCTCTGCTCGGACACCACCAGGGAGGGCGTGATCTGGCCGGTCGACGCCAACCTCCGCCCCGAGGGCAAGAACGGACCCCTGGTCAGGACCCTCGGCAGCCACCTCGCCTACTACCAGCGCTGGGCCAAGACCTGGGAGTTCCAGGCCCTGCTCAAGGCCCGCCCGGTGGCCGGCGACGCCGAGCTGGGCCGGGCCTATGTGGACGCGGTCAGCCCGCTGGTCTGGCACGCGGCCGACCGGGACAACTTCGTCCCCGATGTGCAGCAGATGCGGCGCCGGGTGATCGACGCCATCCCGGCCGCCGAGGTCAAGCGGGAGCTGAAGCTGGGTCCCGGCGGCCTGCGGGACGTCGAGTTCTCGGTGCAGCTGCTGCAGCTGGTGCACGGCCGCGCGGACGAGAGCCTGCGCAGCTCCACCACCCTGGAGGCGCTCGCCGCGCTCTCGGCCGGGGGCTATGTGGGCCGCGCCGACGCCGCCGCGCTGGACTCCGCGTACCGCTTCCTGCGGGCGATGGAGCACCGGATCCAGCTCTACCAGCTGCGCCGCACGCACCTGGTGCCCACCGGCGAGGACGACCTGCGCCGGCTCGGCCGTTCGCTGGGGCTGCGCGCCGACCCGGTGGAGGAGCTGCGCCAGGAGTGGCGCCGGCACGCCCGCGAGGTGCGCCGGCTGCACGAGAAGCTGTTCTACCGCCCGCTGCTGGACGCGGTGGCCCGGCTCGGCGCCGAGGAGAACGGGGCGGGGCGCGGGATCGAGCTGACCGGGAGTGAGCTCACCGGGCTGTCCGCCGCCGCGGCCAGGACCAGGCTCGCGGCCCTCGGCTACCGCGCCCCCGCCGACGCGCTGCGCCATCTGCGCTCGCTGGCCACCGGCGTCAGCCGCCGGGCCGCGCTGCAGCGCACCCTGCTGCCGGTGATGCTCGGCTGGTTCGCCGACTCGGCCGACCCGGACGCGGGGCTGCTCAACTTCCGCAAGGTCTCCGACAGCCTCGGTTCCACCCCCTGGTACCTGCGGCTGCTCAGGGACGAGGGCGCCACCGCGCAGAACCTGGCCCGGATCCTCTCCTCCGGACGGCTGGCCCCCGAGCTGCTGCTGCGGGCGCCGGAGGCGGTCGCCCTGCTCGGCGACAGCGACGGCCTGGTGCCGCGCGGCCTGCGGGCGCTGGAGCGGGAGATCCAGTCGGCGGTGGGCCGGGCGGCCGACGCCCCGTCCGCCGTCGCCGCGGTCCGTTCGGTGCGCCGCCGGGAGCTGTTCCGGACAAGTGCCACCGATGTACTGGGCCGATTGGGTGACAGCCCGGCCGAGGCCGTCGCGGCGTCGGCGACCGCGCTGACCGACCTCACCACGGCCACCCTGGGCGGGGCGCTGAGCGCCTGCGTGGCCGGCTGGGAGGCCCAGGCCGGGGAGCCGCTGCCGACCAGGATCGCCATCATCGGCATGGGCCGGTACGGCGGCGGGGAGCTGGGCTACGGCAGCGACGCGGACGTGATGGTGGTCCACGAACCTCTCCCCGGCGCCGACGAGACCAGGGCGGCCAACGCCGCCCGCGCGGTGTTCGAGGAGGTCCGCAGGCTGCTGCAGCTGCCCTCGACCGAGCCCCCGCTGCTGATCGACGCCGATCTGCGGCCCGAGGGCCGGCAGGGCCCGCTGGTGCGCACCCTGGGCTCGTACGCCGCCTACTACCGCCGCTGGTCCCGGACCTGGGAGAGCCAGGCACTGCTGCGGGCGGCGCCGGTGGCCGGGGACGCGAAGCTGGGCTCGGCCTTCGTCAGCTTGATAGACCCGCTGCGCTACCCCGCCGCCGGGGTGAGCGACGCCGAGCTGCTGGAGATCCGGCGGATCAAGGCCAGGGTGGAGCGGGAGCGGCTGCCGCGCGGGGCCGACCCGACCACCCACACCAAGCTCGGCCCGGGCGGTCTCGCCGACGTGGAGTGGACGGTGCAGCTGCTGCAGCTGCAGCACGGGCACCGGGTGGAGGGGCTGCGGACCACCAGGACGGGTGCGGCGCTTGCCGCCGCGGTGCGGGCGGAGCTGCTGGATCCCGAGCAGGCCGAGGTGCTGTCGGCGGCCTGGGTGCAGGCGTCGCAGGTGCGGAACGCGGTGATGCTGGTGCGGGGGCGGGCCGGGGACAGTTTCCCGGGCGACCCGCAGGAGCTGGCCGGGGTGGCCCGCTACCTCGGGTATCCGGCCGGGCACGCGGGCGAGATGGTGGACGACTACCGGCGGCGGGCGCGGCAGGCGCGGATCGTGGTGGAAGCACTGTTCTACGGGTGACATCCGCCTTGTCAGGGCGGCGCTCGGCGGTGAGGGCGGGGCTCTGAGACGAGAGCGGTGCTCTCGGCGCGGTGAGGGCGGTGCCCCGCGAGGTGCGAGCGGTGCTCTCGGTGCTGGGCGGGCGGCGCCCCAGAGCAAGAGCGGTGCTTAACGACGAGAGCGGTGCTCTCGACAGGGGGAGAGCACCGCTTCAAGCGGAGGGAGAGCACTGCTCTCAGCGGTTGGCGGTGACCGGTTCGCGGCTGGGGCGGGTGTCGTCCCCCGCGTCGCTGGGGCGGACCGGGGGCGCAGCTTCGCGCGGGAAGGCGAACATCCAGCGCCCGTAGACCAGCCGAGAGGCCAGCAGGCCCACCCCGGTGCAGCAGGCGCCGAGCACCGCGTCCATGAAGAAGTGGTTGCCGCTGGCCACAATCACCACCAGGGTGACCATCGGGTAGAGCAGCCCCAGCACCCGGACCCAGCGCCGCCGGGCCAGGAAGGCGATGGTCAGGCCGCACCACAGCGACCAGCCGATGTGCATCGAGGGCATCGCGGCGTACTGGTTGGACACGTTCGCCATGTCGCCGGAGGCCATCGATCCCCAGGTGTGGTGCTTGGCGACGGTGTCGATGAAACCGCCGCCGCTCATCAGCCGGGGCGGGGCCAGCGGGTAGAAGTAGTACCCGAAGAGGGCGATCGCCGTGGTCACGAAGAGTGACAGCCGGGCTGCGGCGTACCGTCCGGGCTGGCGGCGGAACAGCCACACCAGGACGCCGATGGTCATGATGAAGTGCAGCGTCGCGTAGTAGTAGTTCATCCCGGTGATCAGCCAGGTGACCGAGTCGATCGCGTGGTTGATCGACCTCTCCCAGGCGAAGCCCAGGGTCTGCTCGAAGTGCCAGATGTCGTGTGCGTTCTGCTCGGCCTGGCCCTGCATCTCCGGGACGGCGTTGCGCACCAGGGAGTAGAGCCAGTAGCTGATCGCGATCAGCAGCAGCTCGAACCACAGCCGGGGGCGGCCGGGGGAGTGGAAGTGTCCGCGCAGCGGGTGCCACAGCCGCTGTCGCCAGCCGGCCGGCCGCGTCGGCGAGTCCTGGGCGGGGCTGGCGCCGGTGGGTGCGGCAGTGCGTGCGGCGGTTCCGTCGGGGACGACGGGACCGGACGGACGTACGGCGTCAATGGCGCCCTCGTGGTCCCGCTTCGGTTCCCCCATGGGGCAGTAGTCTGCCATGCGGCCTCCCGGGAGCTGATCACCCTGTGGTTGGGGATTCGCTTCTCGATATCCCTCTGAAGTCCTACGGCCCTTCGCTGGTCCCGCTTGGAGCGGCCTCCCGCGCACGTTGGAGTACAGGTGAAAGAAGGAGCCACCGCCCCGTGCGGGCAGAGGCTCCGAACATGTTGACGATCCTACTGCCAGCGGTGGGAGCGGGCAGCGGCGGGATCACTTGTTGAAATCCTTTACAGACTCTTGCTGAAAGTGATTGCGGCCACTACGTTCCTGGGCGAGCCACCCCTGTTCTGTACCGCTGACGCCGCCTCAAGGGAGAGCCCGCGTGGCCCCACGACCCAGACTCGGCAGCCTCATCGCCACCGTCGCCCTGCTCGCGCCCGCGTTCGCCGCGACCGCCGCACCGGCCGCGACCGCCGCCACCACCACGGTGACAACCACGGTGACAACAACGGCGACGACGACGCCCCCGCCCCCGCGCCCCGCCCCGTCGGACGCCTCGCTGGCCGCCACCCCGGACCGGCACGACCTCACCCGCGAGCAGTACTACTTCGTCCTGCCCGACCGCTTCGCCAACGGCGACACCGGCAATGACACCGGGGGCATCACCGGCAGCCGGATGGACAACGGCCTCGACCCCACCGACAAGGGCTTCTACCACGGTGGTGATCTCAAGGGCCTGATCGGCAAGCTGGACTACATCAAGAAGCTGGGCACCACCGCGATCTGGATGGCGCCGATCTTCAAGAACAAGCCGGTGCAGGGGACGGGTGCCGACGCCTCGGCCGGCTACCACGGCTACTGGATCACCGACTTCACCCAGGTCGACCCGCACTTCGGCACCAACGCCCAGCTGAAGCAGCTGATCGACAAGGCTCATGCGAGGGGGATGAAGGTCTTCTTCGACGTCATCACCAACCACACCGCCGACGTCATCGACTACTCCCAGAAGACCTATGACTACCGCTCCACCGGCGCCTACCCGACCCTGGACGAGAACGGCCGCCCGGTCGACCTGACCGCGATCGCCGACGCCAACGCCCTGCACGGGACCTCCAGCTTTCCCGCGCTGACCACCAGCTCGTTCCCCTACACGCCGGTCTACAACGCGGCGGCGGACCGGACCGCCCGTACTCCGTCCTGGCTCAACGACCCGACGCTCTACCACAACCGGGGGAATTCGACCTTCACCGGCGAGTCCGGGACCGAGGGCGACTTCTCCGGTCTGGACGACCTGGACACCCAGGATCCGCGGGTGGTCAAGGGCTTTCGAGAAGGTCTACGAGGACTGGGTGAAGAAGACCGGGGTCGACGGCTTCCGGATCGACACGGTCAAGAACGTGAACATGGCGTTCTGGCAGCAGTGGGCCCCGGCGCTGAAGGCCTACGCGGCCAAGCAGGGCAACAAGAGATTCTTCATGTTCGGCGAGGTCTACGACAGCGACACCTCCACCACCTCGTCCTATGTCACCCAGGGCAAGCTGCAGGCGACCCTGGACTTCCCGTTCCAGGCGGCGGCGCAGAGCTACACAACGGCCGGCGGCTCGGCCCAGGCGCTGTCCTCGCTCTATGCCAACGACTACAAGTACACGACCGCCGACACCAATGCCTATGAGCTGCCGACCTTCCTCGGCAATCACGACATGGGCCGGATCGGCTACTTCCTGCAGTCGGCGAACCCCGGCGACAGCAATGCCCAGCTGCTGAAGAAGGACCAACTGGCCCAGCAGCTGCAGTTCCTGACCAGGGGTCAGTCGGTGGTCTACTACGGCGACGAGCAGGGCTTCACCGGGACCGGCGGCGACAAGTCGGCCCGGCAGGACATGTTCGCCTCCAAGACCGACGAGTACAACACCGACACCGTGATCGGCGGCAGCACCGGATCCGCCGACCGCTACGGCACCGATACCCCGCTCTACGCGACCATCTCCACCCTGGCCGCGCTGCGCAAGGCCAACCCGGCGCTGGAGGACGGCGCCCAGGTCGAGCGCTACGCCGCCGACGGTCCCGGGGTCTATGCCTTCTCCAGGATCGACGCCGACCAGCAGGTCGAGTACCTGGTCGCGGTGAACAACGCCACCACCGCGCAGAGCGTCAGCGTCTCCACCTACTCGGCCGGGATGGCCTTCACCCCGATCTACGGCGGGGCGGTCACCACGGCGACGACCGGGGCGGACCGCAAGCTGGCGATCACCGTGCCGGCCCAGTCCGCCGTGGTCTACCGGGCCGCCGCCAAGCTGGCCAGGCCCGCCGCCGGACCCTCGGTGGCGCTGACCCCGCCCGCGGCCGGCGCGACCGGGACGGCGACCGTCGCCGCGACCGTGCCCGGCAGCGGCTTCGACCGGGTCACCTTCGCCGCCGCCGTCGGCAGCGGGAAGTGGCGGACCCTCGGCACCGCCGACCATGCGCCGTACCAGGTCACCCAGGACCTGACGAATGTCGCGCCGGGCACCACGGTCCACTACAAGGCCGTGGTCGAGGACAGCGCGGGCAGGCTGGCCGACGCCACCGGCAGCACCACCGCCGGGACGCCCGCGCCGCCCGCCAAGCCCACCGCCGCCTCGCGCAGCTACGCGGTGGTGCACTACCACCGCGCGGACGGCGACTACAGCGGCTGGAACCTCTACGCCTGGGGCGACATCGCCGACGGCGAGGGCACCACCTGGCCGGCCGGGCACCCCTTCATCGGCCGGGACGCCTACGGGGCCTTCGCCTACGTCAAGCTGAAGCCCGGCGCGTCCACGGTCGGCTTCATCATCGAGAACAACGGCACCAAGGACGGCGACGCCGACCGCGGCATCGACCTGTCGCAGACGGGTGAGGTCTGGGTCGACTCGGGCAGCGCCACCACCTCCCCGACCGATCCCGGCACACCGGTGCAGCCGCCGGCCGGCACCGCCGTGATCCACTACCACCGCACCGACGGCGACTACACCGGCTGGGGCCTGCACGACTGGACCGGCGCGGCGACCCCGACCGACTGGGGCAGCCCGCTCAAGCCCTCCGGGACGGACGCCTTCGGCGATGTCTTCACCGTGCCGCTGGCGGACGGCGCGACCGTGCTCGACTACATCCTCCACAACGGCGACACCAAGGATCTGCCGGACAACCAGGAGCTGAACTTCGCGATCAACGGACGCGAGGTCTGGATCACCGACGGCACCCCCGGCTACATCCTGCCGCAGTCCACCGCCTCGGCGGCCGACCTCGACCTGAGCCAGTCCAAGGCGCAGTGGATCGACCGGACCACCGTGGCCGTCCCGGCCGCCTGGGGCTTCGGGCAGAACCTGCCGGCCGGCTCCTCGGCCGAGCTGGTCTACTCGCCGACCGGTGCACTGGCCGTCAAGGACGGCGACCTCACCGACCCCGGCTACTGGCTCCGGCTGCTGCCGGTCAGCAGTGGTCTGACAGCTGCTCAGCTGGCCGCCCACCCCGAGCTCAAGGGCTATGCGGCCTTCACCGTCGACCCGCGCGACACCGGGCGGATCGCCACGGCGCTGCGCGGACAGCTGATCATGACGGAGCGTGAGGCCAATGGCGCGCTGCTGGCCGCCAGCGGCGTGCAGACGCCGGGCGTGCTGGACGCGGTGTACGGGGCCAAGGCGGCGAAGGCCGCCCTCGGCCCGGTGGTCACCGGAAACACGGCGAAGCTCTCGGTCTGGGCCCCGACCGCCTCGACCGTCAGCCTGGAGCTCTACGACAGCCCCACCGCCACCACCCCGCACCGGGTCGCCATGCACCGGGACGCCGGGAGCGGCGTCTGGTCGGTCAGCGGGCCCGCCTCCTGGAAGGGCGAGTACTACCTCTACGCCGTCACGGTCTGGGCCCCCAGCGTGCAGAAGGTGGTGGTCAACGAGGTCACCGACCCCTACTCGCTGGCCCTCTCCGCCGACTCCAAGCGCAGCGAGATCGTCGACCTGGACGACCGCTCGACCCAACCGGTCAAGTGGCTTGACGATTCCTCACCGAAGGCCATCTCCGCCGGGCAGCAGGAGATCCAGGAGCTGCAGGTCAGCGACTTCTCCGCGGCCGACAGCACCGTCCCGGCCGCCGACCGGGGGACCTACCTGGCCTTCGACGACCTCACCTCGGACGGCATGAAGCACCTCGCCGCCCTGGCCAAGGCCGGCGTCACCACCGTCCATCTGCTGCCGACCTTCGACTTCTCCTCGGTGCCGGAGACCAAGGCCGGGCAGACCGCCCCGGCCTGCGACCTGGCCGCCTCCGCCCCGGACTCCGCCGACCAGCAGGCCTGCATCGCCAAGACCCAGGCCACCGACGACTACAACTGGGGCTACGACCCGTACCACTTCACCGTCCCCGAGGGCTCCTACGCCACCGACCCGGACGGGACCGCGCGGACCGTGCAGTTCCGGCAGATGGTGGCCGCCCTGCACAAGGTCGGACTGCGGGTGGTTCTGGACGTGGTCTACAACCACACCGCGGCCTCGGGACAGGCTCCCACCTCGGTGCTGGACCGGATCGTCCCCGGCTACTACCAGCGGCTCGACGCCAACGGCAAGGTCACCACCGACAGCTGCTGCGCCGACACCGCGCCCGAGCACACCATGATGAACAAGCTGGTGGTGGACTCCACCAGGACCTGGGCCACCGAGTACCACGTGGACGGCTTCCGCTTCGACCTGATGGGGCTCGATCCCAAGCAGACCGTGCTGGACGTGCAGTCCTCGCTGAAGCGGACCGGGCGCAGCGAGTTCCTCTACGGGGAGGGCTGGAACTTCGGCGTGGTCGCCAATGACGCCCGCTTCGTCCAGGCCACCCAGGCGAACATGGCCGGTACCGGCATCGCCACCTTCAACGACCGGCAGCGGGACGCGGTCAGGGGCGGCGGTCCCTTCGACACCGACCCGCGGATCCAGGGCTTCGGCTCCGGGCTGGGCACCGACCCCAACGGGGCCGCGGTGAACGGGACCGCCGACCAGCAGCGGGCGGCGCTGCTGCACTCCATGGACCAGATCAAGGTCGGCCTGACCGGCAATCTCGCCACGTACTCGTTCACCGACAGCGCGGGCAAGGCGGTCAAGGGCTCGGGGGTCGACTACAACGGCGCCCCGACCGGGTACACCGACGCCCCCGGCGAGGCGATCACCTATGTGGACGCCCATGACAACCTGGACCTCTACGACGCCCTCGCCTACAAGCTGCCGACCGGCACCTCACCCGCCGACCGGGCCAGGATGCAGGCCCTCTCACTGGCCACCACCGCGCTCGCGCAGGGCCCCGGCTTCGCCGTCGCGGGCAGCGACCTGCTGCGCAGCAAGTCGCTGGACGCCAACTCCTACGACAGCGGCGACTGGTTCAACGCGATCCAGTGGAACTGCGCCAACGGCAACGGCTTCGGGAGGGGGCTGCCGATGGCGGCGTCCAACCAGGCGTCCTGGGTCTTCGCCCAGCCGCTGCTGGCGAACCCGGCGCTGGTGCCCGGCTGCGCGGCCGAGACCTCGGCCTCGGCGCTCTACCAGCAGTTCCTGCAGATCAAGCGCTCCACCCCGCTGTTCTCACTGCCCACCGCGGCCGCGGTCCAGCAACGGCTGAGCTTCCCGCTCTCCGGCACCCCGGGGGAGACCCCGGGCGTGATCACCCTGCACCTGGACGGCGCCGGGCTGCCGCACACCTACCGCTCGGTCACCGTGGTCTTCAACGCCACCCCGACCGCCCAGCGGCAGACCCTGGCCGCGCTGGCCGGGACCACCGAACAACTGCACCCGGCGCAGGCCGGCGGCAGCGATCCGGTGGTCCGGCAGTCCGCCTTCGACCCCGCCACGGGCAGCTTCACCGTCCCGTCCCGGACCGTGGCGGTCTTCGTGCAACGGTGAACGAAGCCTCAGGGCGTGACGATGGCGAAGTTCGGCTCGGGAGAGTCGAGCAGGCCCATCAGCCTGCTCAGCACCGAGGCGTCGCCGTCGACGCTCACCCCGTCCAGGCCCTGGCCGGCCAGCAGGCCGAGCAGCTGGGGCTTGGTCAGGGTGAGCGAGACGTCGGCGGCCTCGGCGCCGAGCACCGTGCGGTAGGTGAGGGCGCCGTTGGAGAGGGTGATCCGCCAGCTCTGCTTCTCGTCGCTGAGGTTCCAGTCCATGGTCAGACCGGTGTCCCAGGCGCGCGGGCCGTCCACCCGGATGGCCAGCGAGTCGATCAGCTGCTCGACGCTCAGGGCCATCGCCATCTCCGGGTTGCCGAGGTCGAGTTCGGTCTTGGTGATCCCGTTGCGGAGCTCCTGGGCGCCGGTCAGGTAGAAGTTGCGCCAGGTGCCGTTCTCCGCGCCGTGGCCCAGCGTGTCGTAGACGTCGGCCAGGGCCTTCTTGGCGCCGCTGTGGTCCGGGGCGGCGAAGACCGCGTGGTTGAGCAGGGTGGCGGCGAAGCGCAGGTCGCCGGAGGCGGCGTACTCGTTGCCCTTGACCACGGTGGCGTCCACCCCGCCCAGGCACTCGACGTAGCGCTTGGCGGTCGCCACCGGCGGGTGCTCCCAGAGGTGCGCCGGGTTGCCGTCGAACCAGCCCAGGTAGCGCTGGTAGATCGCCTTGACGTTGTGGCTGAGCGAGCCGTAGTAGCCGCGGGCGTTCCAGGAGCCCTCCAGGCCCGGCGGCAGGACCAGCTGCTCGGCGATCTCCGGCCCGGTCAGGCCCTGGTTGAGCAGGCGCAGCGTCTGGTCGTGCATGAAGGCGTAGAGGTCGCGCTGCTCGGTGAGGAAGGTGACGATCTCGGCCTGCCCCCAGGTGGGCCAGTGGTGCGAGGCGAAGGCCACGTCGGCCTGGTCGGCGAAGAGGGTGACCGCCTCGTCCAGGTAGTGCGACCAGATCCGGGAGTCGCGGACGACCGCGCCGCGCAGGGTCAGGATGTTGTGCATGTTGTGGGTGGCGTTCTCGGCCATGCACAGCGCCCGGCGGTCCGGGAAGAGGAAGTTCATCTCCGAGGGGGCCTCGGTGCCCGGGGTGAGGTGGAAGACGATGCGGACGCCGTCCACGGTCTCCTCCTGGCCGGTGTGGGTGACGTCCACGGTCGGCGCGATCAGGGTGACCGTGCCGAGCGAGGTGGTCATGCCCAGGCCGGCGCCGATGTGGCCGGCCGCCGACTTGGGCAGGGTCGCCCCGTACATGTAGGCGGCGCGGCGGGTCATCGCGGTGCCGGCGTAGACGTTCTCGCTGACCGCGTGCTCCATGAAGCCCTCGGGGGCGATCACCGGGACCGGGGCGTGGCCGTGCGGGACGACGCCGCGGGCGCCGCCGAAGTGGTCGCCGTGGCAGTGGGTGTAGATCAGGCCGGTGACGGGGCGTTCGCCGCGGTGCGCGCGGTAGAGGCCGAGCGCGGCGGCGGCCGTCTCGGCGGAGATCAGCGGGTCGATCACGATGACCCCGGTGTCGCCCTCGACCAGGGTCATGTTCGACAGGTCCAGGCCCCTGACCTGGTAGATCCCCTCAGTGACCTGGTACAGCCCCTGCTTGGCGCAGAGCTGGCCCTGGCGCCAGAGGCTGGGGTTGGCGCTGCTGGGGCAGTCGCCGGAGAGGAAGTCGTAGGCGTCGTTGTCCCAGATCACCCGGCCCTTCGCGTCGGTGACGACAGCGGGCTTCAGGGCGGCGACGAAACCGCGGTCGGCGTTGGTGAAGTCGGTGGTGTCCGCGAAGGAAGGTGTGGTCATATCGACCACAATTGCACTGGTTGTGGTATTTGTCCGGTCGGCGGGAGCGGGTTCACCCGTTCCCGCCGACCAAACGGCCCCTCAGGGGGTCAGGCGTCGCTGGACGCCATCGCCGCCATCTCCAGGTCCACCAGCCTGGCGTGCTCCTCCGCGTCCTCGCGGGCCTTCTTCGGGCTCCAGCGCCCGGCCATGATGAACAGGAACGGCAGGAACAGGACCTGTCCGCCCAGGCAGACGAACCACCAGGTGCGCCAGTTGCCCGGGTTGTCCTTGGCGGCCTGCTGCACCTGGGTGCCGTACTTCTGCAGCACCGCGAGCTGCGGCTGCGCCTTCTGCACGATGGTCAGGTTGGGGATCCCCACCTCCTGCACGGCCTGGCCCTGGAGCGCCGGCGGGATCGCCGTCGGCGGGTACTTCGACAGCTCGGCGAACAGCTGCGGGTGGGCGTTGACGATCGCCAGCGCCGGACCCGCCTGCGCCTGCGCCGTGGCGACCTCCGTGCCGTGCTCCACCAGCGGTGTCGCCGAGGTGACCACCAGCGGGAGGAACGCGGCCGAGACCGCCACCGTGATCCGGATGATCCAGCCCCAGACCGCGAGGCCGGTCGCGGTCGCGGCCGGGTTGTGCTTCTCCACGGTCTCGGTGAAGCTCGCCATCCACGGCGCGTAGGTGAGGCCGCTGAGCACGCCGATGCCGACGAACATCCAGGCGAAGGTGTAGTAGCCGGTCTTGGCGTGGGTCGCGGCGAGGGCGAACAGCAGCGTGACGATGATCGTGCCGATCGCGCCGACCAGCATGAACGGCTTGCGCACCCGCAGCCGGTCGGAGGCCAGTCCGGCCACCACCAGGGCGATCGCGTTGGCGGCCCAGTACCAGTTGGCCAGGGCGTTCACCCGCTGCTCGGAGTAGCCGAAGGTGGTGGCGAAGTAGACCACGAAGTTGCCGACGGCGGCGAAGTAGAGCAGCAGGAAGATGCTGATCGCGAAGGCCGAGCCGACCACGTCCAGCCGCATCATCTGCTTCCAGTGGCTGCCGGTCTGCACGGCGGAGGTGTCGATGCCCTTGGCGCGGGCCTCGACCAGCGCCCGGTCGCGCAGGCTGACCATGATCTGGTCGCGCAGCCGCGGGGAGAGCTCGCGCAGCGCCACCAGGGCGATCACAAAGACGATCAGCGCCGAGATGCCCGCGTAGCGCAGCTCGTCCTGCCAGGTGGAGGAGTCGAGGGTGCTGCTGGTGACGGTGGTGACCACCAGGCTGCCGAGCACCGGGCCCATGGTCCAGTAGCCCATGGCCGTGGCTCGACCGAGCTGTGGGGAGAAATCCCTGATCAGGGCAGGTGTCGCGACCAGGACGATGCCTTCGACAAAGCCGACCAGGGCGAACAGGATCAGATAGGACAGCTCGCCGGAGGCGTTCGGAAGGCCGAACAGCACCAGCAGGCCGGTCACCGCCAACCCGTAGACCACCATGTTGGCGCGGCCCCAGCGGTCGGCCAGGCCGGCGATCAGCGAGGCGAAGGCGCCGACCGCGTTGCCGACCACCGAGACCCAGATGAAGTAGCGGTAGGTCATGTGGAAGTGCTGGATGATCGAGGTCGCGACGGCGTACTGGATGTAGAGCGCGTAGTACAGAACGATCGTGGTCAGCACCACGATCGCGAGGTAGGCGTAGCGGCGCCCGGTGTCCGGGTAGTGGTCCAGGTTGCGCTGCCACAGCCGGCCGAGCGGGCTGGGTGCTGATCTGGAGACGGGCGCGTCGGCGGTGGAGGGGGTCGTCGTCATCCTGCTGGCTCCTCGGGGCACCTGTACGTACGGACATGCGGTCGCGCCGAGGCATGGTCCGGGACCGCGGCCTCGGCGGCGAGGGCGTGAACGGAGGGTAGTACCGACCAGTCGGTATGCACTAGACATCTGCACGGGATAGTTCGCTGGGCAGCGCCCCGAGGTGCCGGTCAGGGGGCGCTGCCGTCGCGGGTGCCAGGTGCTACCGGGCCGGCCCGCCGGGCATGGTCGGCACCACGTCGCGGCCGAAGGTCGAGCTGATCACTCCGGCGAAGGAGGCGTACCAGGCCAGCGCCGCCGTCACCAGCCCAAGCCAGCCGCCGATCTTGGTGGTGGTCGCGCTGGTCGCGAACTCGCCGATGGACAGCAGCAGGAAGGTCAGCGTCAGCGCGACGAAGACGCCGAGCACCGCGCCGCTGACCCGGACCGAGGCCACCGCCATGTAGGCCGTGAAGATGGCCCAGACCAGCAGGAACAGGCCGACCGCCTTGTGCGCGTCGGTCGCCGTGGCGAGGGTCGGCGCGACGTCCTTGGCCAGCAGGTAGTAGGCCAGCCAGAAGGCGCCGAAGGAGCTGAACGCGGTGGCGCCGAAGGTGTTGCCGCGGCGGAACTCCCACATTCCGGCCAGCAGCTGGGTCAGCCCGCCGTAGAACAGGGCGAGCGGGAGCACGACGGCCTCGGTGGCCGGGCCGAGGAAACCGGCGTTGTAGCAGCTGAGGACGACGGTGGTCATGGCGAACGCGGCCAGCCCCAGCGGGGCCGGGTCGGCGGTGGTCTGGGCGGCGGGACGGGCGGTGGACAACTGCGGCTCGACATCTGACACGGTGGGCGTATCCCTTCGGGTAGGCGACTACACCGACTAGTGGACGCCATTCATTATCTGACGGTACGTCGACACGAGCACCGGTCGGGAATCAGTAATTGTCCGAGCACCGGCAAAAGGAGTGGACAGATGGAAACCAGCGCGGCTGCGGCGGCGATAGTCGAGCAGTTGGCGGCCGGGGCGGGGCGGACCGATCCGTACCCCCTGTACGCCGCCGCCCACCGGCTCGGCCCGGTGGTCCCGGTCACCGATTCGTTCCTGCTGGTCAGCGGTTACGCCGAGGTCAACCGGCTGCTGCGGGAGCCCGGCCTCGGGGTGGTGGACGGGGCGGTCGTCGCCGCCTGGTGGCCGGAGCAGCAGGCCGAGCTCCAGGAGACGACCGCGACCAGGCTGACCGCGACCGGGCTGCTGGGCCGCTCCATCCTGCAGGCCAACGCGCCCCGGCACGCCCGGATGCGGGCCCCGATCGCCTCGGTCTTCACCCCGCGCCGGGTCGCGGCGCTGGAGCCCGCGGTGTCCGCCGTGGTCGACACCCTGCTGGACGAGCTGGCGGAGCGGGGGGCCGGCGGCGCACCCGTGGACTTCATGGAGCAGGTCGCCCACCGGCTGCCGGTCGCGGTGATCTGCGAGCTGCTCGGCGTGCCCGAGGCGGACCGGCACCTGTTCCGGCCGCTGGGCCACGAGCTGAGCGCGGTACTGGAGTTCGCCGCCGGGCAGGGCGACCTCTCCGGGGCCGACGCGGCAGCCCGCGAGCTGTCCGGCTACTTCACCGAACTCGCCGCCGAGCGCCGGGCCGCGCCCAAGGACGACCTGGTCAGCGCACTGGTCGGGCTGACCGGGGGCGAGGACGCCCGGCTCAGCGACGCGGAGCTGATCGGCAATCTGGTGCTGCTGCTGGTGGCCGGCTTCGAGACCACCACCAATCTGCTCGGCAACGGGCTCGCCGCGGTCTTCGCGCACCCGCCGGTGCAGGCGGCGCTGCGGACCGGTGCGCTGCCGGCCGCCGACCTGGTCGAGGAGGTGCTGCGGTACGACTCGCCGGTGCAGCTGACGTCCCGGGTGGCGCTGCGCGAGGGGGTCGAGGCGGGCGGTGTGCGGCTGCCGCTGTACGGGGAGGTGCTGCTGCTGATCGGCGCCGCCAACCGCGACCCGGCCCGGTTCCCCGAGCCGGACCGCTTCGACCCCTGGCGTGCCGACGTCCAGCCGCTGAGTTTCGGCGCGGGCGCGCACTACTGCCTGGGAGCGATGCTGGCCCGGCTGGAGGGGACCCTGGCGCTGGGGGCGCTGTTCACCCGCTTCCCCGACCTGGCCCCGGCGCCCGGGCCGGCCCCGACCCGCAACCCCCGGCTGCTGTTGCGCGGGTACGCGACCCTGCCGGTGGTGCTCGGCCGAGACCGCTCCTGACCTAGCGCCGGGGCCGCCGCCGCACCGGCTCGGGGACCACCGAGCGCAGCGCCTCCGGGGTGCGGGCCACCACCGCCCGCCCGTCGTCGGTGCTGATGATGGGCCGCTGGATCAGGATCGGATGCTCGGACAGGGTGGCGATCCAGCGGTCGCGGGAGGCGGCGTCCCGCGGCCAGGCATCCTGGTCCCGCAGGCCCAGCTCGGCGGCGACCGGCTCGTCCAGCCGGGTGATCTCCCAGGGTTCGAGGCCGAGCCGGGCCAGCACGGCGACCAACTCGTCCGGGCTGGGCGGCTGTTCCAGGTAGCGGCGGAGGGTGTAGCTCGCACCGGCCTCCTCGAAGGCGGTGACCGCGGCCCTTGACTTGCCGCAGCGGGGGTTGATCCACAGTTCCATGGGGCCAGACTACGCAGCTGAAAGCACTTGTCCGCGCAGCCCCGGGGAGTTATCGTCACTTTGACGTAATCGATCCGAGGGGGATCCCGCCATGGATGTCAGCCATGCCCTGGGCGAGCTGGTCGCTCCGCTCAACACCGTCCTGTTCCACGTCGGCCAGGACGCCGTCAGCTGGGCCGAGCTGCTCGGCTTCGCCACCGGCGCGATCGGGGTGTGGCTCACCGTCAAGGTGAAGGTGTGGAACTTCCCGGTCGGGATCGCCAACAACCTGTTCTGGCTGGTGCTGTTCTGGAGCGCCCGGCTCTACGCGGACGCGCTGCTGCAGATCGTCTACCTCGGCCTGGCCGCCGTCGGCTGGTGGGTCTGGCTGCACGGCGGCGAACTGCGCACCCGGCGGGCGATGGGCCGGGCGGACCGCCGCACGCTGCTGGTGCTGCTCGCCCTGCTGGTCCCGGTGACCTGGGGGCTGACCGTGGTGCTGACGCAGGCCCATGACATCGCGCCGTTCTGGGACGCGCTCACCACCGCGCTGTCGCTGGCCGCGCAGTGGCTGCTCAACGCCAAGCAGATCGAGAACTGGTACTTCTGGATCGCGGCCGACGTGGTCTATGTCCCGCTCTACTTCACCAAGGCGCTGAATCTGACCGGCATCGTCTATGTGCTCTTCCTCAGCATGTGCCTGCTCGGCCTACGGGCCTGGCACCGGGAGCTGGCCACTGCTGCCCCGGCACGTGCGGATGTGGCGGTGGCGGCATGACGCGTCGTCAATTCGCGCACGGCCTGGTCATCGGGAAGTTCTACCCCGCGCACAGCGGGCACCATTTCCTGATCCGCACCGCCGCCGACCACTGCGAGCGGGTGACCGTGGTGGTGATGGCCGCGGACGTGGAGTCCGTACCGCTGGCGACCCGGGTCGGCTGGCTCCGCGAGGCCTGTGCCGACCGGCCCGGGGTGGCGGTGACCGGGATGGTCGACAACCTGCCGATCGACCTGGAGAGCGAGGACATCTGGGCCGGGCACGTCGCGCTGATGCGGCAGGGCGTGGCGCTGGGCCCGCACGCCGACCGCCCGGTCGACGCGGTCTTCAGCTCCGAGTCCTACGGGACCGAGCTGGCTCGCCGCTTCGGCGCGGCGGCAGTGCTGCTGGACCGGGCCAGGGAGACCTTCACGGTCTCCGGCACCAAGGTCAGGGCCGACCCGGTGGCGCACTGGGACGCGCTGGAACCCCCGGTCCGGGCCTGGTTCGCGCGCCGGGTGGTGGTGCTCGGCGCGGAGTCCACCGGCACCACCACGCTCTCCCGCGACCTCGCCGCCGCGCTCCGGGCCCGGGGCGGCCCGCATGCGCAGACCGGCTGGGTGCCGGAGTACGGCAGGGAGCTGACGGTGGTGAAGCTGGCGCTGGCCCGCGCCGCGGCCGACCCGGCCGGCCCCGCGCCCACCGTCTTCGACCTGGAGTGGGACGACCAGGACTTCGAGACCGTGGTCCGCAACCAGGCCGCCGACGAGCAGCGGGCCGCCAGGGCCGGCGGCCCGGTCCTGGTCTGCGACACCGACGCGCTGGCCACCACGGTCTGGCAGGAGCGCTACCGGGGCCGCAGCACCCTGCCCGTCCGCGACCTCGCCGCCGCGGTCCCGCCCCGGGCGCTCTACCTGCTCACGGCGGACGCGGACGTCCCGTTCCACGACGACGGGCTGCGGGACGGCGAGCACCTGCGGCCCTGGATGACCCAGCGCTTCCGCGAGGTGCTGACGGCGCAGCAGGTGCCCTGGCTGGAACTCCACGGCGACCGCGAGACCCGGCTGACCGCCGCCCTGCAACAGGTCGACCTGCTGCTGGCCCGCGGCTGGGAGCTGGCCGACCCGCTGGGCTGAACCGGTGCTGACAGTCAGCGCAGGGTGCCGTCCAGCTGGGCGTAGGCCCGTTCCGCGGCGTCGCGCAGCCCCTCGGCGGGGTAGGGCCACTGGCCCGAGGCCAGGGCCGAACCGACCGGCACTCCGCTCGCGTGCCGGGCGGTCAGCTGCTCGGCGACCGCCGCCAGTTCGTCGCGCTGCCCGCGCACGAAGGCGGCGTCGACCGGGGCGCCGTGGCCGGGGACGACCACCGTGCCGGGGCCGGTGCGGGCCAGCAGGGCGTCCAGGGTGGGCGCCCAGTCCAGCGGATAGGAGTCGGAGCCGAAGGCGGGCGGTCCCGACTCCTCCACCAGGTCGCCGGCCAGCAGCGCGTCCGCGTCCGGGACCAGCAGCAGCAGGTCGCCGTCGGTGTGGCCGCGGCCCGGGAACAGCAGCTGGACCGCGCGGTCGCCGAGGTCGAGGGTGTGGGTCCGGTCCACCAGGTGGTCCGGGACGGCCGTGCCGGTGATCTCCGCCGCCGCCGCGCGGTGCGCCCACAGCTCCGCGCCGGGGACCTGGCTGGGCGGGACGAACTCGGTGTTGCCCAGCACGTGGTCGAAGTGGGCGTGGGTGTTCACCACCCACCGGACCGGGGCCGGCGACAGCTGCCGCAGGTGCTCCCGCAGCTCGCGCGCCTCGGCCGGGCTGCACCGGGTGTCGACCACGGCCAGGCCGTCCGCGCCGACGATCACACTGACGGTCACGTCCCAGGGGTGGTACCGGCGCTGGAACACCCGGTCCGCGACCTCGGACCAGCCCGGCGTCTGTTCGATCGGCATGGGGGCGATCTTTTCACACGATCGTCGCCGCAGGTCGGGGCGGGTGCGCGCGGAGGGCGCGCGGGCGGCGATACTTGTGCTCGTCCGATCCGAGGAAGGAAATCGCCATGTCCGAGCAGGTTCTTGTGCAGCGCGCCGACGAGGAGGCGGCCAAGGGCCGCCACGCGGAAGCCCTGGAGTTGTACGCGCGGGCGTGGGAGAGCAGGCACGACGAGGTCGCCGAGAAGCTGCTCGACCTGGTCGAGGCCTGGGGCGACGTCGACGCCGCGCTGGAGGTGCTGCAGCAGACCGCGGACGACGGCGTCTCCGGCGCCTACGAGGCGCTGGCCGCGCTGCTGGTCGAGATCGAGGAGCCGGAGGAGGCGCTGAAGAACCTCCAGGAGGCGCACGAGCGCGGCCGCGAGGTCACCCTGTGGACGGCGGCGGTGCTCGCCGACGAGCTGGACGACCGCGAGCAGGCCGAGACCTGGTACCGGCGGGCCATCGACGCGGGCGCGGCCGGGGCGCTCAACGACTTCGGCGTGTTCCTCAGCGACGACCCGGAGCGGCTGGTCGAGGCCGAGGAGGTGCTGACCCTGGCGGTCGAGCGCGGCGACCCGATGGCGCTGGGCAACCTGGGCCGGATGCACCTGGAGGCGGAGCAGCCCGAGGAGGCGCTGCGCTGGCTGCGGCGCGGGCTGGACGCGGGCGTCCGCTCGGTGCTGGTGCCGATGGCCGAGGCCGAGCAGCAGCTGGGCAACTTCAGCGAGGCCAGGGCGCACCTGGCCGAGGCGCTGGACGACGAGATCGAGGGCGCGCAGCTGGCCTGGGCCAACTTCTGCGCCGAGCACGGCACGCCGGACGAGCAGTCGGCCGCGGAGGGCGAGTTCCTGACCGCGGTCCAGGACGAGGAGGTTGGCGCGCACTTCGACTACGCGGTGTTCCTCGCCGACCGCGGGCGCTTCGACGAGGCGATCCAGCACTACACCGCCGCCGCGGAGGAGGGCGAGGCCAACGCCTGGCTGAACCTGGCACTGATCTACGAGGACCAGAAGGACCGCCGCACCGCGGAGGACTGCTACCGCAGCGGCATCGAGGCGGGCGACCTGCACGCGCTGCTCGCCTACGCCGAGTTCCTCCGCCAGTGGGGCCGCCCCAAGGACATCCCCGCCCTCTTCTCCCAGGCCGAGGCCCTCGGCGCCTCCGCCGAGGACCTGGCCCAACTCCGCACGCTGGCGGGGTAGTCGTCAGCCCTGCGGGTCGGCAGCCGACGCGGCGGGCGTCGGCTGCGCCTGCGGGTACTGGGCCTGCGGGTACTGGGCCTGTGCGGCAGCCGCGTGGCGGCGGCCGTTGTAGGACTTGACGGTGTTGGCGATCAAGCAGCACCGGCACGATGAAGGCCTTGAAGAAGATGAGGTAGCTGCCGCCCTGGAAGATGAATCCCAGGTAGACGGCATAGCCGAGGAAGGCCGCGCCGACCAGGCCGTTGAAGATCCGCATGCCGGTCCGGCCGGTCGGCGCGATGCCGAGGCCGATGAGCGCCACGCCGCTGATCGCGAGCAGCACGACGTACCAGGAGAAGAGCGGCTGGTTGCTGAAGTCGATGTTCACGGAACCCCGAGATAAAGATCAGATAAGAAGCTGGGTGGAACCTAGCGGATCAAGGGTTCCGCTGTCACGGGCGTTTGGCCGTCGGCCTTGTTGACCGCGCGACAAGCCGGGCGTACCTTCACACATTGTCAAGTTAGTTTACTTAACTAGATCGTGCTGCGAGGAGGCCCCGTGAACGTCAGAACGGCGCATACCCGGTTCTTCGTCCTACTTCTGCTCATACTCGCCATGACCGTCGCCGGCCGGGGCGCGGCCCCCGCTGCTGCCACCCCCGCCGCCGCGGCCCACGTCACTGCGGCCCACGTCACTGCGACCCCCGCGGTCAGCGGCCCCGCGGTGACCCTCGGCAGCGCCGGCTGGAAGGTGCTGACCAGTGCCACCGCCACCCAGGGCGGCGCGCAGATCTCCACCCCCGGCTTCGCCACCGCGAGTTGGCTCCCGGTCGCGGCGGACGACGGCGGCGGCCCCGGCACCGAGATCGAGGCACTGCTGCAGAACGGCAAGTGTCCCAACGTCTTCTACTCCAACAACATGAAGACCTGCTTCGGCTCGATGACCAAGGTCGGCGCCGAGACCGTGGCGCAGTTCAAGGACCCGTGGTGGTACCGCACCGACTTCAACGCCTCGCTGCAGTCCGGCCAGTACGCCAGCCTGATCGTCAACGGGATCGTCGGCCAGGCCGACGTGTGGGTGAACGGCCATGAGGTCGCCACCCAGTCCACCGTGCAGGGCGCGTACACCCGCTACACCTTCGACGTCACCGGGATCCTCACCTCGGGCGCCAACTCCCTGGCGCTGGAGGTGTACCCGAACGACCCGAGCAAGATGCTGACCCTGGACGACGTGGACTGGAACCAGATCCCGCCGGACAACAACACCGGCATCCAGTTCCCGGTCCAGCTCCAGGTCGCCAACGCGCTCAGCATCGCCAACACCCATGTGGTGGAGAGCAACAACGCCGCCCTGACCAGCTCCGCGCTGACGGTCAAGGGCAGTGTCACCAACCACAGTTCGTCCGCGCAGACCGGCACCGTCTCGGCGACCGTCACCGCCCCCGGCGGCAGCGGCGCCGCGCCGATCACGGTGCAGCAGAGCGTCACCGTGCCCGCCAACAGCACCCAGACGGTGACCTTCGCGCCTTCCGGCTTCCCGGGGTTGACGATCAGTCAGCCCAAGGTCTGGTGGCCGTACCAGATGGGCGCGCAGCCGCTCTACACGCTGACCTCCTCGGTCACGCAGGGCAGCACCGTCTCCAACTCGACCAGCGGCACCTTCGGAATCAGGAGCACCAGCTCGGCGATCATCGGCAAGTCCACCCTCGCCCCGGACGGCGCACGGCAGTTCTCCGTCAACGGGGTGCCCTTCGTGGTCCGCGGCGGCGGCTTCGCCGAGGACCTGTTCCTGCACTACGACGCGGCGGACATCGCCAAGCAGGTGGCGATCCTGAAGAACCTGGGCGTCAACATGCTGCGGCTCGAAGGCCACTTCATGCCGGACGACTTCTACCAGCAGATGGACGCCGCCGGGATCATGATCTACTCCGGCTACCAGTGCTGCGACGCCTGGGAGGGCACGATCAGCGGCCAGACGCTGACCGTGGCCACCAACTCGGCGCTGACCGTGGCCCAGAACGAGGTGGACCACCCCAGCGTGGTCGCCTTCAGCTGGAGCGACAACGCCCCGGCCGCCGCCGACGAGAGCGCCACCCTGGCCCAGTTCAAGGCGGCCGACTTCAACGTCCCGGTGGTCTCCTCCGCCGAGGAGAACCCGGGACCGACCCTGGGCGCGTCCGGGCAGAAGGAGGGCCCGTACGACTACGTCCCGCCGAACTACTGGTACGACAACACCCACGGCGACTCGGGTGACAGCCAGACCAACGCGGGCGGTTCCTGGGGCCTGGACACCGAGGAGAGCGCCGGCGACACCATCCCGACCCAGGACTCGATGAACCGCTTCCTCTCCCCGGCGGACCAGAACGCGCTGTGGCAGAGCCCGGGCGCCAACCAGTACCACGCCAACTACGAGACCGGCACCGGTGACTACAAGTTCGGCACGGTCACCCTCTTCGACAAGGCGCTCAGTGCCCGCTACGGCGCGCCGACCAGCCTGAACAACTATGTCGAGGAGGCCCAGGTCCAGAACTACGAGAACACCAGGGCGCAGTTCGAGGCGTTCATGGCGCACTCGACCAGCACCCCGACCCCGTCCACCGGCACCATCTACTGGCAGCTCAACAAGGGCTGGCCGACCGTGCTCTGGGACCTCTACAACGAGGACGGCGACCAGGCCGGCAGCTTCTACGGCGCGAAGAAGGCCAACGAGCCGCTGCACGCCCTCTACACCCAGGACAACGGCACCGTCGCGCTGGACAACATCGGCTCCACCACCCAGAGCGGTGTCTCGGTCGAGGCCAAGGTCTACAGCCTGGCCGGGGCGGTGCTGGACGACCAGACCGTCAGCGGGATCAGCCTGACCGGCCAGCAGGTGCGCACCTCGGTGATCACCCCCAAGGTCCCGACCGGCTCCACCGCGCAGACCTACTTCGTCGAACTGACGGTGCGTCAAGGTTCGACCGTGGTCGACCGCAACGTCTACTGGCAGTCCACCCAGAAGGACGCGGTCAACTGGTCCTCCACCATCGACCACCCCGCCGCCGTGCTGACCACCTACGCCAATCTGCAGGGCCTCAACTCCCTGGCGGCGAGCACCATCAAGGCCACCGCCGTCTCGCAGGCCCAGGCCGGTCCCAACGGCGCCGACACCGTCACCCATGTGACCCTGACCAACACCTCGACCACGCCCACCGTCGGCTTCTTCCTGCGCACGGACGTGCGCCGGGGCACCGCGTCCGGGGCGGAGGCGTCCGGGGACAACCAGCTGCCCTCGGCGCTGTGGAGCGACAACGACATCACCCTGTGGCCGGGTGAGTCGCAGACCGTGAGCGTCAGCTACAAGTCCGCCGACCTGGCCGGGGCCACCCCGGTGATCAGCGTCTCCGGCTGGAACGCGGCCAAGCAGGACGTCGCCGCGCCCATCGGCGGCGGTGGCGGCGACACCCAGGCCCCCTCGGCGCCGGCGAACCTGCGGACCACCTCGGTGGCCTCCGGGAGCGTGGCGCTGGCCTGGGACGCGAGCACCGACAACGTCGGGGTCACCGGCTACGACGTCTACCGGGACGGCTCGCTGCTGAGCACGGTCACCGGCACCACCGCGACCGACGCCACGGTCGCGGCCTCCACCAGCTACAGCTACACCGTGAAGGCCCATGACGCCGCCGGGAACGCCTCGGCGGCGAGTACGGCGCTGTCGGTGACCACCCCGGCCGCCGGCGGCGGGGGCGACACCCAGCCGCCCACCGTCCCGGCGAACCTGCGGACCACCTCGGTGGCCTCCGGGAGCGTGGCGCTGGCCTGGGACGCCAGTACCGACAACGTCGGGGTCACCGGCTACGACGTCTACCGGGACGGTTCGCTGCTGAGCACGGTCACCGGCACCACCGCGACGGACAGCACCGTCGCCCCGTCCACCTCGTACCTCTACTCGGTGCGGGCGCACGACGCGGCCGGGAACGCCTCGGCCTCCGGGACCGCGCTGTCGGTCACCACACCGGCGGCCCCGGGCGGAAACAAGTCGTACGAGGCCGAGGCGGCGACGCTCGCGGGCGGCACCACCATCACCAACTGCTCGCACTGCTCCGGCGGCAAGAAGCTCAGCTACCTGGGCAACGGCGGTACGGCGACCTTCACCGGCATCTCCGAACCGGCGACGGGTAGTTACACCCTGACCATCTACTTCATGAGCGTCGGTCAGGCCCGTTCCGCGACGGTCACCGTCAACGGCACCCCACAGACCGTCAACTTCCCGGAGACACCCGACTACAACACCGTGGTCACCAAGACCGTCACCGTCCAGCGCAACGCCGGTAGCGGCAACACCATCACCTTCTCCAACCCCTCGGCGGGCGCTCCGAACCTGGACCGCATCGTCGTCTGACGGCACGTAGGCCGGGGGCGCGCCCAGCAGGCGCGCCCCCGGCCCGGTGTTCGACCCCATCTACGGAGGCCCCCATGGTCCAACGCTCCCGCCGACTCTTAGCCGCCCTCGCCGCCGTCAGCGCCACCCTCCTCGCCACCCTGGGCGCGGCCACGGCTCCTGCTGCCGGCGCGGCCGCCGCCGCCAAGCCCCGGGCCGCGGTCGAGAGCTTCGCCGACATCGTCCCGGCCCCGGTCAGCGCCGTTCCGGCGGCCGGGGTCAGCTACACGCTGCCCTCCTCCACCAGCATCTCCAGCGACGTGCCGGGAATCGGCAGCTACCTCTCCGCCATCCTGCACAAGTCCACCGGCTACGCGGTCCCGGTCACCACCGGCACCGGATCGATCGCGCTGCGGCTGTCCGGCGCGCCCGCCTCGGTCGGCGCCCAGGGCTACCAGCTGGACGTCACCGGGTCCGGTGTCACCGTCCGGGCCCGGGCCGCGGCCGGGCTGTTCGCCGGGGTGCAGACCCTGCTCGAACTGCTGCCGCCGACGGTGGAGAGCAGCAGCGTCCAGCCCGGTCCGTGGACCGTGCCGGGCGGACGGGTGGTCGACTACCCGCGCTACGCCTACCGCGGCGCGATGCTGGACGTCGCCCGGCACTTCTTCACCGTGGCCCAGGTCGAGCGGTACATCGACCAGATCTCCCGCTACAAGATCGACTACCTGCACCTGCACCTCTCCGACGACCAGGGCTGGCGGATCGCCATCAACGGCTGGCCGCTGCTCACCTCGCACGGCGGCAGCACCGAGGTCGGCGGCGGCCCCGGCGGCTACTACACCCAGGCCGACTACTCGGCGATCGTGGCGTACGCGCAGCAGCACTACATCACCGTCGTCCCGGAGATCGACATGCCGGGCCACACCAACGCGGCCCAGTCCTCCTACGCCCAGCTGAACTGCGACGGCGTCGCGCCCCCGCTCTACACCGGCACCGACGTGGGCTTCAGCTCGCTCTGCGTGGCGAGCCCGGTCACCTACACCTTCCTCGACGACGTGATCGGGCAGCTGGCCGCGCTGACCCCCGGCCCGTACCTGCACATCGGCGGGGACGAGGCGCAGTCCACCAGCGCCGCCGACTACGCGACCTTCGTCAACAAGGTGCAGGCGATCGCCGCGGCCCACGGCAAGACCGCGATCGGCTGGCACGACGTGGTCAACGCCACCCTGCTGCCGTCCACGGTCGCCCAGTTCTGGGACACCACCACCAGCAACAAGGCGGTGGCGGCCGCGGCCAAGAAGGGGACAAAGATCATCATGTCCCCGGCGAACCACGCCTACCTGGACATGAAGTACACCGAGAGCACCCCGCTCGGCCAGGACTGGGCCGGGCTCACCGACGTCAAGACGGCGTACGGCTGGGACCCCGGCGCCTATCTGTCCGGCGTGCCGGCCTCGGCCGTGCTCGGGGTCGAGGCCCCGCTCTGGACCGAGACCATCGTCACCAGCGCGGACATCGAGTACATGGCCTTCCCGAGGCTGGCCGCCCTCGCCGAGCTGGGCTGGTCCCCGGAGAGCACCCACAGCTGGACCGCCTTCCGCACCCGCCTCGGCGCCCAGGGCCCCCGCTGGAAGGCGGCGGGCGTCACCTACTACCACTCCACCCAGATCGCCTGGCCCGCCGGCTCCTGAGCCCTGCGGGAAGCCCGCCCTGAGCCCTCTGCGGGAAGCCCGCTCGGGGGCGGCCCGACCGCATCATGCGGTCGGGCCGCCGCTCTGCGGATACATTGGTCGGACAATGAACCAGTTGACGACTGCACATGCTGAGTACTCCCTCGCCCGCTTCCCCGAGGACCCCCGCGACACGCTCCGCGCCTGGGACGCCTCCGACGAGTACCTGCTGCGGCAGCTCGACGGCGCCGCGGCGCTGGACGGCACGACCAGCCCACCGGTGGCGCTGACCGGCACCGTGGTCGTCCTCGGCGACCGCTGGGGCGCCCTGTCCACGGCGGTGGCCGCCGCGCAGGCCGCCGACGCCGCCGTCGACGGCACCACCGTGCAGATCACCGACTCGTACCTGACCCAGCAGGCCACCCTGGCCAATCTGGAGCGCAACGGCCTGGCATCGGACGCGGTGACGCTGCTCTCCAGCCAGGAGCCGGCGCCGGCCCGGGTGGACGTGCTGCTGGTCCGGGTGCCGAAGAGCCTCGCCCTGCTGGAGGACCAGCTGCTGCGCCTCGCGCCGGCCGTCCACGAGGGCACGGTGGTGATCGGGGCCGGGATGGTCACCGAGATCCACACCTCGACGCTGAAGCTGTTCGAACGGATTCTCGGCCCGACCCGCACCTCACTGGCGGTCAAGAAGGCCCGGCTGATCTTCTGCACCCCTGACCCGGCGCTCACCCCGGCGCCCAGCGGCTGGCCGGTCACCTACACCCTGCCCGCCGACGACGCCACCCTCGGCACCGCGGCCGGGCTGAAGGTCACCAACCACGCGGGCATCTTCTCCGCCGAGCGGCTGGACATCGGCACCCGCTTCCTGCTCCAGCACCTGCCCACCAGGACCGGGCCCGAGCACGTGGTGGACCTGGGCAGCGGCAACGGCATCGTCGGCACCGCCGCGGCCCTGGCCAACCCGGACGCGGAGATCACCTTCGCGGACGAGTCGCACCAGGCGCTGGCGTCCTCCAAGGCCACCTTCCAGGCGGCCCGGATCCCGTCCAAGGCCCGGTTCCTGCTCGGCGACGGCCTGACCGACCTGCCGCCGGGGTCGGTGGACCTGGTCCTGAACAACCCGCCGTTCCACTCGCACCAGGCCACCACGGACGCGGCGGCCCGGCGGATGTTCGCCGACGCCCGCAGCGCGCTGCGTCCTGGCGGACAGCTCTGGGTGGTCGGCAACCGGCACCTCAACTACCACGTGACGCTGCGGCGGCTGTTCGGCAACTGCGTGACCATCGCGTCGAGCCCGAAGTTCGTGGTCCTGCGCGCCACCAAGCGCTGAGGCCCTCCGGCGGGGGACACGTGCGTACGACCGGCCCCCGCCGGCTGTTCATTTCTTGCGGAGCGAGTGCCGCCGCGAATGCTGCGGTGCGCGGAATAGTGCGGCCCGAGCTTGCGCTTTTCGCCTTCCGGTCCATAATTTGCAAATAATGTTTGTTTCTTGCTTATTTCTATCGACATCTTGTGGAGAAACTGACGCGTCTGTACGTTGAGCGCCATGTTTCCCCCACCCATCCGCATGCTCGCCGCTGCGCTGCTCATCGCGCCCGCCCTGATGGCCACGACGGCGTCAGCCGCCCCAGTGCCGGCCGCCCCGGTGCCAGCTTCTGCCGGGGCTCCCGTTCCCTTCACTGAGTACAACGCCGCCACCAGCCACGGCACCCGCACCAACGGCACCGTTCTCGGGCCCGACTTCCACTACGGGAGTCTCGCCGCCGAGGCGACGGGGCGTCAGGCCGTGCAGCTGGCGGGGGTGGGACAGTACGTCAGTTTCACACTGACCAAGGCCGCCAACGCCGTTGACTTCCACTACGCGATTCCCGACTCGCTGCACGGCGGCGGCATCACCGCCCCGCTGCACCTCTACGTCAACGGCAAGGCGCGTACCGCGCTGTCGCTGACCTCGGAGTTCAGCTGGCTCTACGGGACCTACCCGTTCAGCAACAACCCCAGCGTCGGCAAGCCGGACGGTCAGGTGCCGCACGACTTCTACAACGACGTGCGCTACCGGTTCGGTTCGGTGCTGCCGGCCGGGACGGTGGTGAAACTGCAGGTGGACGCCGGGGACAACGCGCCCTGGTATGTGATCAACACAGCTGATTTCGAGCAGGTCGCCGCACCGCTCGGGCAGCCGGCCGGGTCGGTGGACGTGACCCGGGCCCCGTACAGCGTGGACAGCACCGGGGCGACCGACGTCACGGCCGCTCTGCAGTCGGCGATCAATGACGCCTCGGCCGCCGGGAAGGCGGTCTACCTGCCGGCCGGGACCTACACCGTCAGTAAGCCGCTGGACGTCGACCGGGTCGCCGTCACCGGTGCGGGCGAGTGGTACACCGTGCTGACCGGGAAGAACGTCGAGTTCAACGGCAAGCAGAACCCGCCGAGTTCGCAGGTGCGGATCTCCGATCTGGCGCTGTTCGGCAATGTCGGCGTCCGCGACGACAGCAACAGCCAGGACACCGGTTTCAACGGCGGGTTCAGCGACTCCGTCATCTCCCGGGTGTGGATCCAGAACGAGAAGGTCGGCGCCTGGGTGGTCGGACCCAGCACCAACCTCACCTTCGACCGGCTGCGGATCCAGGACACCACCGCCGACGGCATCAACCTCAACGCCGCCAACGGCCCGGTCACCCACGCGGTGATCAGCAACAGCTTCCTGCGCAACACCCAGGACGACGGTCTCGCGCTGTGGTCCGAGAACTTCGGCGACACCGACGACGTCCTCACCCACAACACCGTGGACTCGCCGGGACTGGCCAACAACATCGGCGTCTACGGCTCCGGTGCGGGCGATGTGATCAGCCACAACCTGCTCCAGGACACCGTCACCCGCGGCGGCGGCATCCACGTCGGACAGCGGTTCGACTCGGTGCCCATGTCCGGACCGCTCACCATCAGCGGCAACACCCTGGTACGCACCGGGCAATGGGATCCCGGATGGGACTACGGGGTCGGTGCGATCTGGTTCGACCCGCAGCAGGGGGACATGGCGGCCCCGGTGAACATCACCGGCAACACCATCCTGGACAGCCCCTACTCGGCCTTCATGTTCCAGAACTCCAACGCCTATGTCGGCGCGGCGGTCACCACGCCGCCGAGCGCGGGCTTCGCGGTCACCCAGGTGCGGATCAACGACAACACCGTTCGAAATGTGGGGACCTACGTCTTCCAGGACCAGGCTCCCGGTGCGATCTCGGTGTCCCGCACCACGGCGAGCGGTGTTCGGGGCGCGGGGGTGTTCAGCTGCGGCGCGGGGTTCACCGTCAATCGCGGTCCGGGGAACCGGGGTTGGTCGTCCAGCGCCTGCGGGATGCCGAAGCAGAGCGGACTGTGGGCCTATCCGAGCACAACGACCTTTGAGAATGCGGGAGTCGGCACGGCCACGCCGGTGCAGAAGGTCGCCGTCATGAACACCGGGAGCGCCGCCACCGCTCTGGGGGCGATCACGGCCAGTGCCGGCTTCACCGTGTCACCGGACGCACTCCACCCCTGCGGCAGTTCACTTGACGCCGCGTCATCCACGGACACCGCGTCCTGGTGCGTGGTGGACGTCAGCGCCACGGTGTCCGCCGCCGGCATTACCAAGGGGGCGCTGCGCATCTCCGAGGGCCACCGTGCGACGAGCGTGCAGCTGATCGCCAGCACCGACAGCATCGGCGGCGCCGGGGGCGTCGCACCGCCGGCCGACCTGGCGCTGGGCGCGACCATGACGTCCAGCAGTGCGCTGACCTACTTCCCGGCCACCAACGCCAACGACGGCAATGACGGCTCCTACTGGGAGAGCGAGGACGGCACCGCCTATCCGCAGACCCTCACCGCCGACCTCGGCTCCAACCAGCCGCTGAGCAAGGTGGTGCTCACCCTGCCGGCCAACTGGGGCACCCGGGTCGAGACGCTCTCGGTCCTCGGCTCCACCGACGGCACCGACTTCACCACCCTGGTCCCGTCCGCCGACTACACCTTCGACCCGGCGGCGAACAACGTCGTCACCATCACCCTGCCGCCCGGAACCAGCGCACAGGCGCTGCGGCTCTCCTTGACCAACAACACCGGCTGGATCGCGGCCCAGCTCTCCGAGTTCGAAATCTACGGCTGACCTCCCCCGCGGCGGCGCTGCTCCCACGTGGGAGCAGCGCCGCCGCGCTGTGCGCCCCCAGCAACGACGGCGGGACCGAGCTGCGCTTCACGGTCAGCGCGAACGACTTCGGCGGGACCGCGGTCACCAGCTATGTCGCCGCCGGGGACAAGACCGATGTGGTCTGGCCGACCAATGACGGCCGCTATGACATCACCGTCTCCGCCTGCGAGGGCCTGGACCCGGCGTCCGCGGGGTTCCGGGAGGAGTGGCGGGTCCGCTGGGTGGCCCGAGGCGATCGCCATGCCCAGGCCGCCCGGGAGTCCAGCACGGTGGCCGGTCGTACTCCTGCGCGAGGACGCGCGCATCGATCCGTACCGGCTCGCCTTTTTCGGCATCAGTTTCGGTGGATATCCCGCGCTGAGGGTGGCTCAGGCCCTCGGCGGCGCATTCCGTTGTATCGTCAACCTGCGGGGCGGGCCCAGTATTTCGCCCTTCGACGGGCTGCCCCGACGGCTGAAGGACGACTTCCGTTTCGCTTTTGTGTGCGACGACGATCTGGACATGCAGGCGCGCCTCGACGACATCTTTCCGCTGACGGCCCTCGACGAGCTCGACCGGGCCTGGGGAACGCACCACCAGCTCGTTGTGCACGACCGCGAAGCACATGTCTGTCTGAATCTGATCAGTACCTGCACCCTGCAAGCAGCTGACTGGGTTGCCGACCGGCTGCTGCCCACACCACGTTGAGAGGTATCCATGACAACCGAGAACCCGACCGGCAGAGTCGCCCTGGTGACCGGCGGCGCCGGTGGCATCGGCAGCACTGTTTCCCGCACCCTCGCCGCTGACGGTCACCGGGTCGTGGTGGCCTACAACTCCGGTGCGGAGGCGGCAAAGCAGCTGGTCGCCGAGATCGAGGAGGCGGGCCACACCGCCGTCGCGCTGCAGGCCGACGTCACCAAGGCCGATCAGGTCGGCGCGCTGTTCGCGGACGTGGTGGCCCGGTTCGGGCGGATCGACGTGGTCGTCAACAACGCCGGAACGATGATCCCCAAGCCGATCGCCGACTTGAGCGAGCAGGTCTTCGACCTGGTCTTCGACGTCAATGTGCGCGGTGCGCTGAATGTGCTGCGGGAGACCTCGCGGCTGCTGGCCGACGGCGGACGGGTGGTCAACATCTCGTCCACCATCGTCCAGGACCCGATCCCCGGCTCCGGCGCGTATGCGGCGAGCAAGGCCGCGTTGGAGCTGTTCGGCAAGGTCGCGTCCAAGGAACTGGGCCCGCGCGGGATCACGGTGAACACCCTGCGGGTGGGCCCGACCGTGCCGGGGATGTTCAGCGCCGCCCCGCCGGAGCGGCAGGCGGCGATGGCGGCGGCGTCACCGTTCAAGCGGATGGGTCAACCGCAGGACATCGCGGATGTGATCTCGTTCCTGGTCGGCGACGCCGGCCGGTGGATCACCGGCCAGGTGATCACCGTCGACGGCGGCGCCACGCCGTAGTCGCCGCGGACCGGGCCCGGGACACCTCGCCGAGGGGTCCCGGGCCTTTCGCTGCCCGCATTCGACAGGCCAGATTCGACAAGCAGGGGGACAGGTTCCGCTCAGCTCTTGATGAAGGCGAGCAGGTCCTTCTCGAAGGCCGCGCGGTACTCGCCGGCGATGCCGTGCGGGGCGCCCGGGTAGACCTTGAGGGTGGCGTTCTTGATGATCTGCGCGGTCTTCAGTCCTGCCGCGGCGATCGGGACGATCTGGTCGTCGTCGCCGTGGGCCACCAGGGTGGGCACGTCGATCTTCTTGAGGTCCTCGGTGAAGTCGGTCTCCGAGAACTGCTTGACGCACTCGTAGGCGCCGCGGAAGCCGACCTGCATGCTCATCAGCCAGAAGGAGCGGCGCATGCCCTCGGAGGTGGTCGCGCCGGGGCGGTTGTAGCCGTAGAAGGCCTCGCTGAGGTCGTAGTAGAACTGCGAGCGGTCCGCTTCGACGCCGGCCCGGATCCCGTCGAAGGCGTCGATCGGGGTGCCCTCCGGGTTGGTGTCCGACTTCAGCATCACCGGCGGGACGGCGCCCACCAGGACGGCCTTGGCGACCCGGGCGCTTCCGTGCCGGCCGAGGTAGCGGGCGACCTCGCCGCCGCCGGTGGAGTGGCCGACCAGGATCGCGTCGTGCAGGTCGAGCTTCTCGATCAGCTCGGCCAGGTCGTCGGCGTACTGGTCCATGGTGTTGCCGTCCCAGGTCTGGCTGGAGCGGCCGTGGCCGCGCCGGTCGTGGGCGACGGCGCGGAAGCCGTGGTCGGCCACGAGCCGGGCCTGTTCGTCCCAGGCGTCGGCGTTGAGCGGCCAGCCGTGACTGAAGACCACTGGCTGTCCCTGGCCCCAGTCCTTGTAGAAGATCTCCGCGCCGTCCTTGGTGGTGATCGTGGGCATGGCACACCTCTTCTTCGCAGTCTCGACGGTTTTGCCTGGAACGGTCCCTTTCGAGATTAGCCCTTGAGCGCTCGTGGAGTCGGTCTGAGCGGTTGCCCGGAGCATGGGCGGCACAGTGCTTCCGGCCGCACCCCGGCCGGGGCCTTCGCCCGTTAAGGGATCCCTAGCGCCTCCTCAACTCATGGTCTAGACCCTTGACGGCCGGGCGGGCCTGGGCCATCGTTCGGAAAGCCCGCTTTGTCAGGTACACAGCCTTGGGTTTCCGCGCGCCACCGGTGCGGTGCCGATCGTCAAGCCGCCCTGCCAGGAGGTACCACACAGTGCACCGACGCAAGAGGAACCGAGCGGTCGCCGCTCTGACCGCCGTCCTGCTCGTCCCGCTCGGATTCACCGCCCTCAGCCGTACCGCCAGCGCCGCCAGCACCAATCCGATCACCAACGCCGGCTTTGAGACCGGCACCCTGTCCGGCTGGACCTGTGATGCCGGGACCGCCAAGGTGGTCACCTCCCCGGTCCACTCCGGCACGCACGCGCTCGCGGCGCTGCCGACCGGGTCCTCCACCGCGCAGTGCTCCCAGACCGTCGCGGTGCTGCCCAACACGGCCTACACGCTGTCGGCGTATGTCGAGGGCTCCTATGTCTACCTGGGCGCCACCGGCGGCAACGCCAACTGGACTCCTTCGGCGACGGGTTGGCAACCCCTCTCGACCACGTTCACCACCGGCGCGACCACCACGTCGATCTCCGTCTACCTGCACGGCTGGTACGGCACGGGCTCCTACGCCGCCGACGACGTGGTACTCACCGGCCCCGGCGGCACCACCACGCCGACTCCCACGCCGACCCCCACACCCACGCCGACTCCGACCCCAACCCCAACGCCCACGCCGACCGCAACGCCCACGCCGACCCCGACTCCCACCCCGACGCCGACCCCCACCGGTGGTGGCGGCGGAGCCTCCCCCTGGCACCCCGACTACCTCTCCATCGGCTCGGTCTACACCCCCGGCAGCACCGTCGACTCGTTCTTCACCACGCTGAAGTCGCACGGCAAACTGCCCGACTACGGCTACGAGTACCTGATCGGCGGAGACTTCGCCAACTGGGCCACGACCGCGACCACCATGGTCACCCACTCCGAGAAGCTGGGGATGACGCCGGTCCTGGTCGACTACGGCATGAACGGCAATGTGGACGGCACCGCCGTCGACTACACCAACATGCAGAGCGCAAGCTGGCTGACGACCTACTTCCAGGCCCTCAAATCCGCCGCTCAGGCCGCACAGACGGCCGCACCGGGCAAGCCGGTCGGCTGGGTGATCGAGCCGGACATGCTCGGCTACCTGGAGCAGAACTACGCCGCCGCCCACAACAACGACGCCACCCAGTTCCCGGCCGCCACCAGCGCCGCGTACTCTTCCGGTGTGCTGTCGAGCGGGAGCGACCCGGCCTTCGGCAACAACCTCAAGGGCCTGGTCCAGGCGATCAACTACGCCATCAAGAAGTACGACCCGACTGCCTTCGTCGGCTGGCAGGTCAACACCTGGGCGGTCCGTGACGCGCTGAAGGACACCGACGGCACGACCTGGACGGCCGGCCAGCAGTCGGTGGCGAACGTGGCGACCCAGGTCGCGAACTTCATCAAGACGGCCGGCATCGGCTACGACGCCGACTTCGTCGCCTTCGACCAGTGGGGGCAGGACTTCGGCATCCTGCACGACCCCAACCCGGCCGGCGACATCCGCTATCTGAACGACGCGCACTGGAGCAACTACCTGCTCTATGTGAAGACCATCCGCCAGTCGCTCGGCCTGCCGGCCGTCCTCTGGCAGCTGCCGACCGGGCACCTCAACTCGACGCTCACCGCCAGCCCGACCTACTGGAACGCGTCCGGGAAGTTCCCCGCCCTGGACGACGTCTCGGCCAACCAGGACGAGGACTCGGCGGCCACGTTCTTCTACGGCGACTCGTTCACCAGCAGCGGCAACAACCTGGCCTTCTACAGCAGCAACCCGGGCGCCGACCCCAAGGTGACCGTCAGCGGCAGCACCGTCACCTGGGGCTCGCACCTCCCGGAGGCGGCGGCGGACGGCATCGTGGCGATCCTGTTCGGCGCCGGCACCGGCTCCGGGACCTACGGGGTGCCGGAGATGGTGGGCACCTACCAGAGCACACCCAGCGACTCCGACTACTGGGTCACCCGCACCCAGTCCTACCTCGCCAAGCCCACCCCGTTGCCCTGACCCCATCTGCCCTGACCCCATCTGCCCGGCACCCAGGGGCGCTTCTCGCGACCGCACCCGTCGCGAGGAGCGCCCGTCAGCCCGTTACCCCCGTCAGCCCGTCAGCCGGGCCAGCAGTGCCGGATGGTCGGCCAGCGACGATTCCAGCATGGCCCAGGCATAGGGCTTGAAGAAGTCCAGGTCGGTGGTCCCCCAGTCGATTCCGCCCAGCGGCGGCTGCGGGTCGTACTCGATGAAGAGCTGGACCATCCGGGCGATCTCCTCGCCCGCGAGCCGGGCCACCAGGTGCAGGGCCATGTCGATCCCGGCCGACACCCCGGCGGCCGTCAGCACCGGACCGTCCTCGACCCAGCGTTCGGCCACGGGCGTCGCCCCGAACCCGGGCAGCAGGTCGCGGAAGCCCCAGTGGGTAGTGGCCCGTCGGCCGTCGAGCAGTCCGGCCGCGCCGAGCAGCAGTGAGCCGGTGCAGACCGAGCCGACGACCTCGGCCGTCCGTGCGGCCCGGCGGATCCAGTCCAGCAGCGGCTCATCGGCCATGGCGGCCAGGGTCGGTTCGTTCCCGCCGGGCACGATCAGCGCGAACGGCGCGGTGACCTGGTCGAAGGTATGGCTGGGGGCCAGCCTCAGCGGGGTGTCGGTGTCCAGCGGAGCCAACTCCCGCCCGACGACGACCACTTCGAACGAGGGGTCGATCCGGGCCAGGGTCGACAGCACCTGGAGCGGCCCCACCAGGTCCAGCGGGGTGAGGCCGGGATAGAGCAACAAGGCGAGTGTCTTGGTCATGCCGTCACCATCGGCTCCCGGCCTGGAGAAGCCAAGAGAAAGCAGCGACCCGGTCCGGAATCTTGGGATGCCTGGCATCCCGACATAGGGTCCTGGCCATGGAGGAACGACAGATGGTCGTGGTCGGCTACGACCAGGCCGAGTTGCTGGACATCGCCTGCGTGACCTCGACCCTGATCACCGCCAACCTGCTGGGCGCCTGCCCCGCCTACGCGGTGAGCCTGGCCACGCCGGGCGGAAGGGCGATCACCTGCGACTCCGGGCTGACGCTGCAGGGCCGGCGTCCGCTGGAACGGCTGCGGGGACCGCTGGACACGTTGATCGTCTCGGGCGGCTTCGGCCACGCCGCCGCCGCGGCCAACCCGCTGATCGTCGGACATGTCCGCCGCCTGGCCCGGGAGAGCGTCCGGGTGGCCTCGGTCTGCACCGGGGCGACCGTGCTGGCCGCCGCCGGCCTGCTGGACGGCAGACGTGCCACCACCCACTGGTGGTACGCCGAGCAACTGGCCGCCGCCTACCCGGAGATCACGGTGGACCCGGTGCCGATCTACATCCGCGACGGCAGCGTCTCCACCGCGGCCGGCGTCACCAGCGCGCTGGACCTGACCCTGGCCTTCATCGAGGAGGACCACGGCGCCGAGTTGGCCCGCGCGGTGGCCCGCGGCCTGGTCACCTATCTGCAACGACCGGGCAACCAGGCCCAGATGAGCATCTTCACGGCCACCCCCGCGCCGACGAACAGCCTGGTGGGGCGGGCCGTCGACCACATCTCCAGCCACCTGGACGGCGACCTGGGCGCCGCCGCGCTGGCGGCCCGGGCGGGAGTGAGCGAACGCCAGCTGACCCGGCTGTTCGTCGAGCAGCTGGGCAAACCCCCGGGCCGATTCGTCCGCGACGCCCGCACCGAGGCGGCCGCCCGAATGCTGGCCTCGACCGAGTTGCCGGTGGCGGCCGTGGCGACGCGATGCGGCTTCGGAACGGCCGAGACCCTGCGCCAGGCCTTCGTCAGCCGCTACGGCACCCCGCCCTCCCGCTACCGCGCCGCCCAGCGCCCAGCGAACGGCGCCTAGCGAACGGCGCCCAGCGAACGGTGTTCGGACGGTCGGGCTTAGGCGGTCCTAGTCGGTCTGGCGCTCGAACGGGATCTTCTCCCCGGCCTCCACCGCGACCGGCAGCCGGTTCTCGGCGGGCGGCAGCGGGCAGGTGGCCAGGTCGGTGTAGGCGCAGGGGAGGTTGGCAGCGCGGTTGAAGTCCAGCAGGACCGCCCCCTGGTCGTCGGGCGCGGCCACGGAGAGGCTGCGGTTGGCGGCGTAGGTGGTGACGCCCGAGGTGGCGTCGTTGAAGAGCACCAGCAGGCTGCCGGGCTCCCGGCCGTTGAACGCGGTGAGCCGGTGGGTGGCCCCGTCGAGCTCGAACTCGACCTGTCCGGGGGCGTCGTAGACATGCTGCAGGCCCTCGACCGACGCGCCCACGGTGGTCGGCCTGGGCGTCTCGAAGGGCAGGTAGCGGCCGGTCACGGCCCAGTTCGGGTCCGGCTGGTAGGCGGGGGTGTGGGTGAAGGCGGTGCGCAGGCCGTTCTCGGGGTGGCGCGGACGCAGGATGTCGTGGCCGCCGCGCTTGGCGACCTCGATGACCGCGTCGCCCGCGGCCGGGTAGAGGCTGACCCGCTCGCCGATGACGCCGAAGCTGTGCCGACCGGTGACGGTGACGCCGTCGACGGTGAGCTGCTCGCCCTCGGCCAGCTCGACGACGACCCCCTCGTCGGTGGTGGACCAGGCGCCGGGCGCGTCCTCGAAGCGGGTGGGCTCCTCGTTCAGCCAGTGCAGGCCGGTGATGGCGAGGAAGCCGTGCGGGTCGGCGAGCACCTGCTCGTGGGCGGTGTGCCACTCCTCCCACTGCTGGGCGAAGGCGGTCTGGTCGATCTCCTGAGTTGTCGTCATGTCAACTATTCTCCGAGCCGATGATGAACAGCGTACTGCGGCAGTGTGTCGTCCCCCGGGGGCCGCTCACTGTTGCTGCTTACTGCTGGTGCTTACTGCTGCGGCGCTGTGCCGAAGAGTTCGGCGTACCGGCCGATGAGCAGGTCCCCGCTCTTGTAGCGGGCCGTGGTGGCCGCGTCCAGGACGACCGGGCCCTCGGGACCGGGCACCTGGGAGGCTCCGCCGGCCGCACCGAGCGGGATCAGCACGGCGGCCGGTCCCGGCCGGTAGACGGCCTCGGCGGGGCGGCCCGCCGCGAGCGACCTGATGTTGGCCGCGACGACCTGGGCGTGGTCCGACGCGGCCTTGGAGCGCTTGGGCTCGGGAACGGCGGTGATGTCGCCGATCGCGAAGACGTTGGAGGCCCCGGCCACCCGGAGCCTCTCGTCCACCTCGACGAAGCCGTCGGCGCGCCGGGCCGCGGCGAGTTCGCCGGAGCCGGAGAGGTAGTCGCTGCTGGGGACCACGCCGTAGCAGCGGAACCAGAGGTCGGCTTCGATCTCGGCGCCGTTCTCGGTACGGACGACGAAGCCCTGCCGAACCCCCGGCTCCACTGCAGGCTGCTTGGCCAGCGGGCTGCCCAGCAGCAGCCGCACGCCGCGGTCGGCCAGCTGACCGCGCAGCGCCGTGCGCAGTTCGGGGGAGTACTGGCCGCCGAGGATGTCCGCGGCGACGTCGACCAGGGTGACCCGCTTGTCCGGCCACTGGTCGGTGATCTCGCCCGCGAGTTCAAGGCCGACCGGCCCCGCGCCGACCAGCAGGACGTGGCGGGCGGCGGCGAGTTCGGCCCGGGTGCCGGCCTGTCGGGCCAGCGCCTCGGCGGTGCTGTCGGTGTCGAGCTTCGCCGGGTAGGGGTAGGAGGATCCGCTGGCCAGGACGACGAAGTCGGCCGCCACCCGGGTGCCGTCGGCGGTGGTCACCCCGCCGGCGTCCACCGCGGCGGCGCGGTCGCGCAGATGGCGCCCGCGCTGGAGCAACCCGTCGAAGCCGAAGTACATGCGCTCGGCCCAGGGGGCGCTGACCAGGCCGCGCAGGGCGGCGACCGCGTGGACGAAGGAGTCCTTGGGGTCGATCAGGACGACGTCGAAATCCGGGTCGAGCTCCTTGGCGAGAGCTGCCCCGCCGTATCCGCCCCCGACGATCGCGACCGTGGTTCCCATGGTTCCTCCGTTGTTGGCACTGCACCCGTCAAAGTAAAGTACAACGTGCATGGTAAATTGAACAACGACGGATGACGATCGACGGCGATGGATGCCAGTACCTGTGGAGGACCCGATGAGCTCGCCGACAACGCCGTCAACACCGACAGCCAGGTCCTCGGGTCCCCGCCCGGGCGTCCGCGCGGCGAAGCGGGTGGCCATCACCGAGGGCGCGCGCACGGTGTTCGGGCGCGAGGGCTACGACCGCACCACCATCGAGGCGATCGCGGCCGAGGCGGGTGTCTCCACCAGGACGATCTACAACCACTTCGGCGGAAAGGAGCAGCTGTTCTCCGACGTGGTGCAGGCCAGCGCCAACCAGGTCGCGGACGCCTTCATCGAGACCGTGGAGAGGCAGCTGGCCGGCGCCGATCCCGAGGCCGACCTGGTCGCCCTGGGCCGGGCCTTCGTCGGGCAGCGCACCCAGTTCCCCGAGCACTTCGCGATGATCCGCCAGATCAAGTCGGAGGTGGCGCACTTCCCCGTGGCCGTCATCGACGCCTGGCAGCAGGCGGGACCGCTACGGGTGCAGCGTGAGGTCGCCCGGCGGCTGGAGCAGCTGGCCGAGGCCGGGCTGCTCCGCTTCGACGACCCGGCGCGGGCCACCGTCCACTTCATCGCCCTGGTCAGTTCCGAGATCACCATTCGCGCCTACGGGAGAGCACCGCTCTCCCCGGCGCAGATCGCCGACTCGATCACCCATGCCGTCACCACGTTCCTGCACGGCTACGGCGGTGCCTGACCGCCGGTGCGTCAGCTTGCCTGGCCGGCAAGCCTTGCGGTGCTTCCGTAGCGGCGGTTGAAGCGTTCCACACGGCCGGCGGTGTCGAGGACGCGGGCGCTACCGGTGTAGAAGGGGTGGCTGGCCGAGGAGGTCTCGACGTCGATGACGTCGTAGCTGCGGCCGTCCTCCCAGTCGATGGTGTGTGCACCGGTGGCGGTGGAGCGGGTGAGGAAGGCGAGGCCGCCGACCTTGTCGCGGAAGACGACGGGGCGGTACGCGGGGTGGATTCTGGTCTTCACGGCTACTCCTTGAGTTGAGCTGGTGGGGGAGACGGGGCGGGTCAGCGTTCCTCGCGGAACAGGACGTGCTCGCGCACGCGCGGGTCGTACTTGCGGAGGGTGAGCCGGTCGGGGTCGTTGCGGCGGTTCTTGCGGGTGACGTGGGTGTAGCCGGTGCCGGCGGTCGAGCGGAGTTTGACGATCGGGCGCAGTTCGTTGCGGGCCATGCGGTGTCCCTCCTGTGCGGGTGGTCTGGCGGACCACTTACAACGTCATGGTTTTCATTTCCATGTGTGTTGCTGTTCGGCTCAACAGCGCCGACCGCGTTCGCATTCCCGCTGCCCTGTCCGCCCTCAGTGCTCGTGCTCGTGGCTGTGCATAGGTGCGTGCTCGGCCTCCGGCGCGCCGCCCATCATCGCGAGCATCCCGCGTCCGCCGGTCCGCAGGAAGCGGACCAGCAGCGCGGCGGCCAGCAGCAGGAAGGCGATGTTGAGGAAGGTGGTGTAGTTCCAGCTCACGCCATCCATCGGGATCTTCGCGGTGGCCTGGTCGGGGATCAGGCCAAGACCCCCGAAGACGAACTCGACGACGTAGCCGGCGACGACCATGGCGGCGTAGAAGGTGGCGGCGAGGAAAGCGGTCATCCGCCACCCGTAGTACTTCCGGTAGATGCTCAGGATCGGCAGGATCAGCAGGTCGGCGAAGATGAACGCGACCACGCCGCCGAAGCTGATGCCGCCCTTCCACAGCACCACCGCCAGCGGCACATTGCCGATCGAGCAGACGAACGAGAACACGGCCACCAGCGGGCCGATGACCGGGCCCCACAGCTTGGACGCCAGGGGGTGGCCGTCGAAGAAGAAGGTGCGCCAGAAGGAGTCGGGCACCCAGGCGGCGATGGCTCCGGCGATCAGCAGGCCGATCACCAGGTCGCGCAGGATCGCGGCCCACTCCATCACGAACACGTGCGCCACCGAGGTGTAGCCCTCGCGGGAGAACAGCCGCTTGGTGAAGGAGCCCTCGGCCTGCACGGACATGTCCATCGCGGCATGGCCCTCCATCGAGCCGGCCGTGCCCCGGTCGGCCTGCTCGCGGGCCTCGCGCAGCAGTTTGTCGCGCAGGAAGATGCGGAACAGCACGGCCAGGACCACAATCATGATCGGGCCGCCGGTGAACTCGGCGGCGGTGAACTGCCAGCCCATCAACAGGGCCAGAATCACTCCGAGTTCGACCACCAGGTTGGTCGAGGCGATCTCAAAGGCCATCGCGGCGGTGAAGTTCGCGCCCTTGCGGAACAGCGAGCGGGCCAGCGCCACGGCCGCGTAGGAGCACGAGGAGGAGGCCGCCCCGAGCAGCGAGGCCATGGCCAGGGTGCGGGGCCGGTCGTCGCCGAGGAGCCGGATGATCGTGGATTTCCGCACCACCGCCTGCACGACCGCGGACAGGGCGAAGCCCAGGATCAGGGCCCAGGTGATCTCCCAGGTCATCGAGCCGGTGATGGACAGTGCGTGCCGGATCGCGTGCATGGTGGCCCCTGGTGGGTGTGGCGGCTTCGACGTGCCGGTCGGGAACAGGAACGACGATACCCCCTAGGGGTATTCCTATGATCGGACCAGCAGTGGATGCAGAAGCTGTCCGCCTATGGAGTCGCCATGCTTGGCGAGTCAACCTCTCGTACGATCCGCCTGACCGCAGGGACCTTTCTGTTCATTGCGACCGCGGTTCTGGCAATCATCCTCTAGAACGACCCATCTACCCAGCACTGGAAGGGCGCCGCGCATGAAGCCATCCGAATCGCAGCCGGAAACTGTATTCTCGGCGCCCAGAAAGGGCGCTCCCGCCGCTCAGGTCGGATTCGTCATCCTATGTCTTTCCACGTTGCTCCCGGCGGTTCAGAGCGGTGGTCTCGCGGACCGAATTCCCTATGGATGTGCGGCTGGATGCTTCCTGTTGGTGGCGTTCATGGTGGGAAGGCGGATCAGGGTCCTTGACAGTGGTGTCCTGGTTGTCCCGCAGGGAGTCAGAGGGAAAGCACAGATATTTCCCCCCGATGCCTCGGTCGAGATCTTGCGGAACGCCAAGGGGCGGCGAAGTCTCGCCGTCACGCCGAGTGACGAATCGAGTCGCACCCACGTCGTCCAGGTGGGGGATTCTCGGTTCGAGGCCTTGGTCAAGGAAGTGAGACATCGTACTGTCGAACCCGTTACCGAGGAGGGCTCCTGATGCGCAGCGTGACCTATTCGATGGGCGTCTCACTCGACGGCTACGTCGTGGGGCCGGACGGCGGCTTCGACTGGACGGCGCCCGACGAGGAGGTCTTTCGCTTCGTCACCGACGAGATTCGCGGGGTCGGCGTCCATCTGATGGGACGACGGCTGTACGAGACGATGCTCTACTGGGAGACCGCCGACGAGGATCCCTCGCTCGACGAACCCATGCTTGAGTGGGCCGCGCTCTGGAAGCCGCTCCCGAAGGTGGTGTTCTCCACCACGCTGTCGGCGGTGCAGGGCTGTGCCCGCCTGGCCTCCGGCGGCCTGGCGGCGGAGATCGAGCGGTTGCGGGCCGAGCCGGGGGAGGGCGAGATCGCGATCGGTGGCGCGGCTCTCGCCGCCGAGGCGGCCGAGTTGGGTCTGATCGACGAGTACCGGGCCAGGGTCTACCCGGTTCTGGTGGGCGGTGGCACTTCGTTCTTTCCCCAGCGCGAGCAGCGGGTGGATCTCGAACTCGTCGAGACCCGAACCTTCAGCTCGAAAGTCGTCTACCTCCACTACCGCGTGGCACGCTAGCCGGCTGGTCAGCCGAGCAGGAGTGCGGCGACTGCCTCCGGCGCCTCGTGCATGGCGTCGTGGCCGGTGGGGAGGTCGTGGACCTGCCACGCGGGATCGGCTTGGAGTCGGCTGCGGAGTTCGGCGAACGGTGTCCGGTCCTCCCATCCCGAGCAGTAGACGAACTCCCGACGGGGGACCTGGGCGAGCGCGCCGGTGAGCCGGACGGTCTGCAGGAACGAGGCGAGGGGATGGGGACGGCGGCGGGGATCGCCTCCCGCCGGCGGTCGGACGGAGTAGCCGGTGGCCGTAGCGCCGGCCGCGAACACCTTCCGGAAGTGCTCGTTGGTGGACGACCAGCAGGACTCGCCGTCGCGCGGCACGTAGGCGTCGAGATGCACCAGTCGTGAGATCCGGCCGCCGGCGCGGTCCGCTGCGGCGGCGATCACCATCCCGGCGTAGCTGTGGCCGACCAGCGTCGTGCCGGTGAGGTGGTGGCGATCGAGGTGCCGCACCACGTCGTCGGCGTGGGTGTCGAGGTTGGCGGTCGCGACCGTCGAATTGTCGTCGTCCGGCCGCAGACCGGTCAGGGTCAGCGCGTGCACGGTGTGACCGGCGCGCTCCAGCAGCGGGACCACCGCCTCGAACGACCAGGAGCCCTTCCAGGCGCCGGGCACAAGGACGAACGTCGCCATGCGTTGCTCCTTCTCTCGCAAGCTCTCTCAAGCTCTCTCAAGCTCTCTCAGGCCGCGGCATCGAGGCGGGCTGCCTCCATGACCGCTGGGCCTGAAGGAAGTCTCGCCGGATCGAGAGGTGGCTTGCTACCGCTAGAATGCCAACTGATGCCTGTTCACCGCCAAGCTCGCCCGAACGCCGGTGTGACGTCACATCTGTGGCCCTCCGGCGGGCGCCACCTGTGGCCGTCCGGCGAGACAAGTACGGTGCAGTCGCACGCCCGGGGCCACCTGGTGTACGCGGCCCGCGGTGTCCTGGCGGTTCACACCGAGCGCGGCACGTCGATCGTTCCCGCCAACCGGGTCGCCTGGACCCCCGCCGGGTTCACGCATCAGCACCGGGCCCACGGCGACACCGATATGCGGATCGTCTTCCTCGCGCCGTCCCTGGCCCGGCTCGTCCCGGACCATCCCGCCGTCTTCCTGGCCTCCGGCCTGGCCCGCGAGGTCCTGCTCGCCCTGACCGGCCCCCGCAACTACGACGACGCCGTGCCCGACTACAGCCGCTCCGCGCGCGCCCGCCTCCTTCGCGTCCTCGTCGAGGAACTCCGCGAAGCACCCGAACAGCCGCTGCACCTGCCCGAACCACGGGACGACCGGCTGCAGGCCGTCGCCCGGATGCTGCACCAGACGCCGGCGGACAATGCCACGCTGGCCGAACTCGGAAAGCGGATCGGAGCCAGCGCCCGCACCCTCAGCCGTCTCTTCCACCATGAACTCGGCATGACCTTCTACGAGTGGCGCACCCAACTACGGGTCCACCACGCGCTCGTGCTCCTCGCCGAGGGCCACGACACCACCCGAACCGCCGCCGCCTGCGGCTGGGCCAACCCCAGCAGCTTCATCGCGGCGTTCACCCACATCATCGGAACGACCCCGGGCCGCCACCGACAATGACGGCGGCGGTCCGGGGCCGCTCCGAGGGCCTGGCCCTGGCCCCGCTGGGCCGGTCCGGGCCCTCAGGACCTCTGACTAACACTCAGGTCGCGACGCCGTTCGAGTAGCCGGTCAGGTCGAAGGTGCCGAAGCCGTTCTGCACCGGGTCGCCGCTGTTGTTGATGCAGTGCAGGATGCCGCCGCCACCAGGGCCGTTGAGGCAGACGGTCATCAGGTCGGTGAAGACAACGCCGCGGGTGTCGGGGACCTCGTAGGCGCGGTCGGTGTAGACATTGGCGTTCAGGTCGAAGAAGCAGTAGCTGCCGAGCCCCCAGGCCTGGTGGTCGGTGACCGAGTCGGCGACCTTGTAGGCGGCGTAGCCGTTGGTGCTGCCGTGGCGCCAGGCGGTCTGGGTGGGGACGTCGTAGGGGTGCTCGTTCTGGAAGAAGTAGGTGCGGCCGTGGTTGCCCTTCCAGAGCACCTCGTACTTCTGGTAGTGCTCGACCGCGAGGCCGTAGGCGATGACCCGGTCGCCGTTGACCAGGAAGCCGGTGTCGGCCGGGTTGACGGACCAGCCGACGGTGCCGTCCAACCCGTGGTCGGCGCGCCAGAGCCAGAGGTTGTCGCAGATCACGTCATTGCTGTCGAGCTGGATGCTGACGGTGGCGCCACCGGCGACCGCGCCGCCGATCCGGGCGTAGACGTCGAACAGCACGGTGGGGTCCCCGGCGTGGGACCGGTGGCTGCGGCCGTGGCCGACCCGGAGCAGGACCGGCGAGTTGGCGGCGCCGGCCTCCAGCAGCACCCCGGCGACGGTGACGCCGCCGACGTCGGCCACCTCGATGAGCGAATTGCCGTGCGTGGCCTGGAGGGTGGCCAGGCCCAGGCCGAGCACGACGGTGCCGGGACGGTCCACCTTGATGGCGCCGGAGAGGGCGTAGACGCCGGGGGTGAACAGCAGGTGGCTGCCCCGCTCCAGGGCCTCGTTGATGGTCCTGGCGGAGTCGCCGGGCCGGGCGACATGGAACTGGGACAGCGGAATGCTGTGCCCGGCGGCCCGGCCGGAGGTCCAGCTCGGGCCGGCGCTGCCGTGGCGCAGGGCGGGAACGAAGACGTGGTACGAGCCGTCGTGGGCGATGGTGAGGAAGGGCTTCTCACGGACGGACGGAGTCCGGTCGACGGTGGTCCAGGCCGGGGTGGGGAAGCTCTGCGGGGGAGCGCCCTTGGTGCCGACGAAGACCATGTTCCAGTTGGTGCCGGTCCAGCTGCCGAAGCTGTCGTTCCTGGACAGCCACTGCTGCTGCGAACCGGAGTCCACCTGGCCGTCCACCACGCTGTCGGCCAGGTACCCGCCGCTGGACCAGCGGTTGCCGGGCGGGCTGGGCCACAGGGTCATGTTGCCCTTGATGTGGGCCCGCCGCATCCCACCGGCCTGGGCGACCGCCCACCGCTCCAGGCCGTCCGGCGGGACGATGGCCAGGTTCTCGGCGGCGCGCCAGAAGTTCTGGGTGCCGTTGCCCTGCAACCACTGGGCGTCGACCGTGACATGACCGTTGATCACGACATCGTCCGGGGAGGACCCGAGGCCGAGTACATGGGTGTAGAAGCCGACGTTGATGTCGACGTTGTAGCTGCCGGGCCGGAAGGCCAGCGCATAGCGCTCGGTGCCGAACTGGTTGGACTGCTGGGTGGTGAACACCGCGTCCACCTGGGCCTGGATCGAGGCGTCGCTCATCGAGGGGTCGAAGACCAGGACGTTGGGGCCGAGGCCGGTGCTGTGGCCGGGGTGGCCGTCGTTGCCGGAGGCAGGGGACGAGGCGAACGCCTCGCCGGTGGCGAGTGGGCCGCCGACCATGGGCAACGTGGCGGCGGCGACGGCGGCCGTACGCAGCACGGTGCGGCGGCTGGGTGTGCTCGGCATGGCGCTCCCTGTGGTGGGTGGGGGGAGGGTGGTGCGGCTGGTCCGAGAGCGTAAGAGAGCGCTCTCTGCCTGAGCAGTGAAGCACCGTGAATGTGCAGCGTCAATGGTCCGCCGGTAGGAGAGGTCGCCCGAAGGGGAAGCGGTCTGCCAAGAAATGTGATATCACTTTGATAGAGGTAAGAAGCAGTTGGGGCTTGCAGTCGAAGGCAGGGCCGAATGAGCAGAGCAGCCGAGGGCGGCGGGGTCGGTGGGCGGGCGTCCTCCGCAGGGGAGTCAGCGGTGGAAGTCAGCCACCTGCGCAAGAGTTTCGGCGGCCGCACCGCCGTGGAGGATGTGTCGTTCAGCGTCGCCCGCGGTGAGGTGTTCGGGTTCCTGGGCCCCAACGGGGCGGGCAAGACCACCACGGTGCGGATCCTGGGCACGCTGATCGCCCCGACGTCAGGGTCGGCGGTGGTGGCCGGCATTCCGCTGACCCGCGGCAATGAGGCGGAGATCCGCCGGCGCATCTCGATCATGCCGGAGGCTCCGGGCCTGTACCGCAAACTGACGGTGACCGAGAACCTGGAGTTCTTCGCGCGCCTGTACGGCCTGCCGAAGCGCGAGGCCCGGATGAAGGAGGCCCTGGACGCGGTCGACCTCGGCGACCGCGCGCAGGACCTCTGCGGGAGCCTGTCCAAGGGTCTGCGCCAGCGGGTCGCGCTGGCCCGCACGCTGCTCAACGATCCGGAGGTGATGTTCCTGGACGAGCCGACCTCCGGCCTCGACCCGGTGGCGGCGCACGAGGTGCACGGCCTGATCCGCGGGCTGCGGCAGCGCGGCGTCACCGTGTTCCTGACCACCCATCGGCTCGATGAGGCGGAGCGCCTGTGCGACCGGGTCGCCATCATGAACACCGGCCTGCGCACCATCGGCCGACCCGACGAACTGCGCCGCACCCACTTCAGCCGGTCGCTGGAGGCCACGATCGCAGCGCCGCTGGCCGACCCCGAGCGGGTCTTCACGGGCGTTGCAGCGGTGGAGAGTTGGCGATCCGATGAGCTGTCGGCGAGCGGTCCGGTCTGCTATGTGCTGACGGTGTCCGACCCGGCCGTGGCGGCGCCGGCGGTCACCCGGGCGCTGGTGACCGCCGGCGCCGACGTGCTGTCGATCAACGAATCGCGGCACTCACTGGAGGACGTCTACCTCGAACTGGTCGAGGGCCAGGAAGGAGGATCGCGATGAGCGCCAGCACCAACGCCGGCTCCGGCCTCGGCACCACCGCCGGCTCCGGCATCAGCACGGTGCGAATCGGCGCGGTGGTCCGTAAGGAGCTCACCGAGTTCCGGCGCAACCGCTTCATCCTGTCCACGATGGCGGTCTTCCCGGTCCTCTTCCTGATCACGCCGACCGTCACCATCCTGGCCGGCCAGGCAGCCGCGGACAGTCGGCAACTGGACGACCAGGTGGGGCTTTCGCTGATGTTCCTGATGCTGATCCCGGTGTTCCTCCCGTCCGCCATCGCGGCCAGCTCGGTGATCGGGGAGCGCGAACAGGGCACCCTGGAACCGGTGTTGACTACACCGATCCGACGCGAGGAATTCCTGATCGGCAAGGCGGTGGCGAACCTCATCCCCGCTGTCGGACTCTCCTACGTCGTCTTCGGCGTCTTCCTGGCGATCGTGGGCATCGGCGCGAATCCGGTGATCGCCACGGCCGTCTGGCACGCTCCGCAACTGCTCGCCGAGGTGTTCTACATCCCGCTGCTGTCCGGCTGGGCGATCTGGGTCGGCATCGCGATCTCCACCAAGGCCGGCGACACCCGCGTCGCCCAGCAGTTGAGCACGCTGGCGAGCCTGCCGCCGCTGGTGCTGATCGCGCTGATGTCGTTCCAGGTCATCAAACCGACCCTCGCGGTCGCCCTCCTGTTCGCGGCCTTGCTGCTGGCCATCGACGGCGCTGCCTACCTGGTCGTCGCCAAGCTCTTCGACCGCGAACGCCTGGTCACCGGCGCCAAACCGACCGGCACCAAACCGACCGGCGCCATCCCCACCAGGGACAAGACCCAACCCGTGTGACATCGGGCGCCGCAGGACAACGCGGCGCAGAGAAGAAGGAGGCAGTGAGATGGTTGCTGGAGAGCCCGGCGAGATCCGGGCCCGGATGCCGCAGTCGCCGGTGAGCGAGCACGCCGCGCGTGCCTGGTCCGGGTGGTTCGGGCTGGCCGCCGGGCTGGCCCTGGTCGTCGGCGGGGCCGTCCTGGCCGGGTCCTCGACGACCGATGGGGGATCGTTCGCGACAGCGTTGATCGCGGTCGGGGTCCTGGTGCTGATCGGCCTGACCGCCGTCGCCCCTGGGCAGGCCCGGGTGGTGTCCCTGTTCGGGCACTACAGCGGAACCATCCGCGACACCGGTCTGCGCTGGGTCAACCCGTTCACCCGGCGGCGCCAGGTCTCGACCCGGATCCGCAACCACGAGACCGCGGTGCTCAAGGTCAACGACGCCGACGGCAATCCGATCGAGATGGCCGCCGTCGTGGTCTGGCAGGTCGACGACACCGCTCAAGCCGTCTACGCGGTCGATGACTTCGTCCAGTTCGTCGGCATCCAGACCGAGACCGCGGTTCGGCACATCGCCGGCAACTACCCCTATGACGCCCACCACGACGAAGAACTGTCACTGCGTCAGAACGCCGAGGAGATTACCTCCCAACTGTCCGCCGAGATCACCGCTCGGGTCAGCTCTGCCGGCGTCCATGTGATCGAATCACGCATCACCCGGCTCTCCTACGCGGCCGAGATCGCCCAGGCGATGCTGCGCCGCCAGCAGGCCGACGCCGTGGTCGCCGCCCGTACCCGGCTGGTCGAGGGCGCGGTGGGCATGGTGCGGATGGCCTTGGACAACCTCGCCGAACAAGGCATCGTCGACCTCGACGAGGAGCGCAAGGCCGCCATGGTCAGCAACCTGCTCGTCGTACTCTGCAGCGACCACGCCACCCAGCCCGTGGTGAACACCGGCACCCTCTACCAGTAAGCGCCACAGTGACCGAACGCAAGAATATTCTGCTCCGCCTGGACCCGGCGGTGCACGACGCACTGGCCCGCTGGGCCGGAAGCGAACTGCGCAGTACCACCGCCCAGATCGAGTACCTGCTGCGCCAGTCCCTCGCCCAGGCCGGACGCCTGCCGGGAAACGTGGGCACCCTGCCCCGACGCGGCCGCCCACCCAAGGACCCGGCCCAGCCGGACCCCTCCGGCCAGTCGCCCACCGACCAGGCGCCCCCAGACAAACCCCCGGCCGACGCCGCCGACAACGCCCAGGGATCCCAGGAGGCCGCCCCCTGACATGTGCTCCCGGCTCGGCTGGATTTGTCAGTGCCCTGTGCTTTGATTCGGCCACGATCTGACGAAGGGGAGGACCTGGCGCGTACGACACCGCCGCGCCCGCCCGCGGCGAGCAGCTGTCCCGGCCCGGCGGCCTCAGCGCCGCAGTTCCGCGAGCGGGCGGCGCTGGACTCCCTGCTCGTCGAAGTTCTCCGGTGCGAGCCAGGCCTGGAAGGCCCGCTCGATCGCGGGCCATTCGGTGTCGGTGACGGAGTACCAGGCGGTGTCGCGGTTGCGGCCCTTGTACACGAGCGCCTGCCGGAAGATTCCCTCGAAGGTGAAGCCGAGGCGCTCGGCCGTGGTGCGCGAGGGCGCATTGAGGCTGTCGCACTTCCACTCGTAGCGCCGGTAGCCGAGGTCGTCGAAGGCGTACCTCATGGCCAGGAACTGCGCCTCGGTCGAGATCGGACGCCGTTTCATGGCCGGCGAGAACATCACATTGCCGACCTCGACCACCCCGTGGGCCGGGTCCTGCCGCATCAGCGAGAGGGTGCCCACGGCCCTGTCGTCGGCGAGGTCGATCACCGCGTAGTGCCGCGGGTCGCTGCCGGCGGCCGCCTCCTCGACGTAGCGGCGGTAGTCCTGCGCCTGCTCGAACGGCCCGATGAACATATACGTCCAGTCCCGTTGGTCCGAGCCGGCGCTGTAGGCCGCGTGGAGCTCGGCGGCGTGCCGGTCCGCGTTCAGCGGCTCCAACCGGCAGTGGTCGCCTTTCAGGGTGACCTCGGCGGGCAACCGGCGGGGGGACCAGTCGGGCACCGGCTCACCGATGGGCTGGTCGTACTCGTTGAGGCGCACGGACATTGCTTCTCCAGGGTTCGGCGTGTGCGGTCAGCCTACGAAGCAGGCCCGTGCCGCCGGACGCGGGCTCTGAGAAGCAATGTCCGCCATCACGGCACCACTCGCACGTCGGGCGCCGTCAGTCAGCCCTCAGCCAGCCCTCAGCCAGCCGTCGATCAGCCGTCGGTCAGCCGTCGGTCAGGGCAGCGGCCGCTCGGGGGCGAGCGAGTTGCCGGCCGCGATCCGGCCGCAGTCGGTGGGGGCCTTCTTGCCCGCGAACCGGTCATTGAGCCACGCTGCTGCCACCGGCGCCCAGGCGACGGCGGTCTCGGTGTGGCTGAGCAGGTCGTACTGGTCGTACTTGATGGAGCCGTCGCCGGTGGCGCAGTACTGGTTGGCCAGGGCCCGCACGTCGCCGACGACCATGACGCCGTCGCCGGTGCCGATGCCGGCCGGGTGGCCGAAGGTCCCCTCCTGGACGCCCCCGTCGCCCTGGGCGATGTATCCGGGAATCGTCGGGGTGGGGGCCGAGCCCAGGTTGATCCGGTTCACCGCGCTGACGAAGGCCGGTGCCGAGTCCGGGTCGGCGAACTGCGGCAGGGCCATCTTCTGCCAGGTCAGCCCAGGGAAGTGGCCGAGGGCGTCGACGATCGAGGCGCTCTGCAACTGGCCGAAGACCTGCTTGCCGTAGCTGCTCATGTACTGCGTGAGGTCGATGCCGTACGAGCGGGCCACCCCGATCAGCGCCATCGGTATGACACCGGACCAGAGCAGGGCCCCGTTGACGTACTTCAGGTTGTGGGCCGGGTCGACCAGCAGGCCGCCCTCGGCGAAGCCCACCAGGTTCTTGTTGACGTCCGGTGCGTAGCTGGGGGCGAGCGCCGCCGCCCAGTCGGTGGCGATGGCGCCGCCGGAGTAGCCCATGAGGCCGAACCGGGTGCCGCTGTTCATGCCGGTGGCGGCAAGGTGGGTGGCGGCCCTGATCGAGTCGAGGGTGTTGGTGGCGTACTCCGGTCCGGCCGCGAAGTCCGCGGACTGGCCTTCGGTGTCCGGGATGACCAGGTTGTAGCCCTGCAGCAGGACCGTGGACAGGGCCGCGGACTCGACGTTGGCGATGGCCCCGCCCAGGCTCACATTGCCGGCGATGGCTCGGGAGGGGCCGTCCTGCGGATTGAGCGAGTCGTAGAAGGACTGGTAGGACACGGCCTTGGTGCTGTCCCCGGTGAGACTGCGCACCACGGTGGTCACGTTGGCGGCCGGGCGGCCCTGGGCGTCGGTGGTTCGGTACAGGATCTGGATCGCGGTGAGCGGGGTGGCGATGCCCACGATGTGGTACGGCAGTGTCCGCACGTCGAGCACGGCGCCCGGTGCGAAGGATGACAGGGGCGCGCTGCCGGAGTAGGCGTAGAACGAGTCGGCGGCTGCGGCGCTCGGGGCTGCGGCGTCGGCCGCGGTGGCGGCGGTGAGCGAGGCGGCGGCGAGCCCCAGGGCGGCGACGGCGGCGACTGATAGCTGGCGAACGGACTTTCCGGACATGGCTCCCCTGACAAAAGTGAGGTAGGTCACGGATCTGACTCGCCAGTAAGTTACCTATGGGTAAACGGGCTGTACATAGCCGTGACAGAACTTTCTCCTGCCCCCTCACTCGGCTGGTCGGGGCGGCGCTGCCGCGAGGTGCCGGCTGCGGAGGATCCCCCAGCCGACGAGGGCCGCTGCCACACCGGTGAGCGTGAGGCCGGAGACGGTGACCGCCTCCTGGAACTGCGCGGTCTGGTGGGTGCTCCAGTGCGAACTGGCGATGGTGCCGGTGAACAGCGCCGCGAGGATGGTGCCGGTGGCGGCGATGCCGACGCCGGAGGCGACCTCGGTCGCGGTGTCGACCAGGGCCGCGCCGATCGTGGTCCGTTCCTTCGGCAGGCCGCGGAGCACATTGGTCCCGGCGACGACGCCGACCACGCGCATTCCCGCGGAGACGAGCACGAGTGCGACCGCGACCCACGCGTATCCGAACCTGCCCAGCACGGCGTAGACGGCGAGCCCGAACACGACCGCTGCGGCACTGAGCCAGGCGGCCCGTTCAAGACCGACCCACTTCACGAACGGACCGAGCAACGCGCCGCCCGCGATGAGGACGACTACCTGCGGCAGCATCCCGACGGCGGCGAGTGCGGGCGACCAGCCCCACTCGAGTTGCAGTTGCAGCGTCACCAGGTAGCCGAGGCCGGCGGTCGCCAGCCCGGACGCGGCCTTGAACGCCAGGCCGCTGGAGACCAGCGGGTGCGCGACGAGCTTGAGGTCGAGCAGCGGGTGGCGCGCCGAACGCTCGCGCAGGACGAAGGTGATCGCCGCCACCACGGCCGCCGCCGTGATCGCCCACGGGACCCACGATCCGGCGCCCGCGTTGACGAACAGCGTCGGCGCGACCAGCGCCAGCACGATCGCCGCCGTGCCCAGCACCGCACCCGCCGCATCCACCGGATCGCGGTGCAGGTCGGCCGCGACGTCCTCGGCGATGCCGAACCGCACACCGATGATCGCGAGCACCGCGACCGGCGCGTTGACCAGCAGCAGGACCTGCCAGGGCGCCACCGAGAGCACCAGGCCGCCCGCGGTCGGGCCGACCGCGAGCCCGACCAGGCCCACGGTCGTGATGACGGTCATCGCCCGGACCCGCAGGCCGTCCTCGTCGAACAGCCGGAAGGCCAGCGCCATGGACCCCGGAGTCGTCATCGCGGCCGCGACCCCCATCGCCATCCGGACGGCGATCAGCTGCTCCGGGGTGGTGACGAAGGCGGTGGCCAGGCTCGCCACGCCGAGCAGCACCAGACCGATGATCATGATCCGGCGCCGGCCGAACCGGTCGGCGATCGCGCCGAACGCCAGCATCAACCCGCCGAACACCACCGCGTACGCGCCGGTCACCCATTGCAGTGCGGTGGTGGAAGCACGCAGGTCGCGCCCGATCGTGGGCAGCGCGACGTTCAGGATCGAGTTGTCCAGCATTTCGAAGAGAAACACCGCGGACAGGCCGGCCAGGGCCACCCATGCCTCCCGCAATGATCGGGGGGAGTGCGGAGACCGGTCGGTGGCTTCGATGGCTATCGTCTGTTCGGAGGACATAGCACTAAGTTAACTGACTAAGTTTAGTTACACAAGGAAGTGAGGTCGGATGCCCAGGACCGGAGAGCGCGGCGGGCCGCAGACGCGTGCGAGGATCTTGGAGGTGGCGACCCAGCTGTTCAAGGACCGCGGGTACGACACGGTCACGGTCGCCGAGGTCGCGCGGGAGGCCGGGGTCTCGAGCGTGACGGTCTTCAAGCACTTTCCACGCAAGGAGGACCTCTTCCTGGACCGCGCGGACGACGCCGTCGAATTCCTGCGCTCGGCGGTGCGCGACCGCTCTCCTGGCGTCGAGGTGCTGGCCTCCCTGCGCGACACCAGCCTCCGTCTGCTCGACGCCCGGCACCCGCTCTCCGGGGTCAACGACCGGTCCCTCCCCTTCTTCCGGACCGTCGCGGCCTCACCCGCGCTGCTCGCTCGCGCGCGAGAGATCGCCTTCGACCTTCAGCTGGTCCTCGCCGAGGAGCTCGAACGCGACCCGGCCTTCGAGGGCGACGGGACGTTGCTCGCCGCCTTCTTCATCGCCGGTTACAGCACCGTGCTGGTGGAGACCGCGCGTCGGCGCACCGCCGACGAGCCGCCGAACGTCGTGAGCGAGCCGTCGAGCGCCCTGGTGGACGACCACCGCGCGCGGCTGGAGCGGCTGTTTGACGCCCTCCGCGGCGGAGTCGTCCCCCGACGGACCTGAGGGCCGGGAGGCGTCAGCCGCGTCTGCTTTCTTCGCTCGCGGGGACGGAGGCGGGCACGGCGGCGGGCACGGGCTTGGGCGCGGGCTCGGAGGCGGGCGTGGGTGCGGCTGCGGGCTCGGAGGCGGGCGCCGGTGTGTGGGTGGGGCGCTGGGGGCCTCGGGCCAGGATGTAGACGAACAGGACTGCCATCACCGCAACCCCCGCCCACATCGCGTGCTGCCAGCCGTCGACGAACGACTGCCGGGCGGCTCGGATCAGTGCCTGCGCCTGTGCCTGCCCCTGCGGTCCCGCCTGGTCGGCGACGGCAAGGGCGTTGGCGAGGCCTTCGCGGGCGGCGTCGGCGGTGCCCTTGGGAACGGCGTCGAGCCGGGAGTCGACGGCGCTGCGGTAGCCGGCGGACAGCAGCGCTCCGAGCAGGGCGACGCCGAGCGCGGTGCCGAACTCCCTGGTGACGTCATTGAGCGCGGACGCGACGCCCTGGCGCTCGCGCGGCAGGGCACCGGTGATGGCCTCGGTGGAGGGCGTCATGGTCAGGCCCATGCCGATGCCCATGGCGAGCATGCCGGGGAGCACCGAGAGGTAGCCGCCGCCGACGGAGACGAAGCCGGCCATGAGGGCCAGGCCCGCACCGCCCAGCAGGATTCCGGCGGCCATGGTCGCGCGGGCTCCGACGCGTTCGGCCACCCGCGGGGCGAGTCCGGAGGCCGCCATCATCAGCAGCGCCATCGGCATCAGCGCCAGGGTGGACCGGAGGCCGGACCAGCCGAGCACGGCCTGGAAGTAGGGGAAGAGGACGACGAAGATGCCCGCCTGGACCCCGAACACCGCGAGCAGCGCAAGGGAGCCGGAGGCCAGCCCGCGCTCGCGGAAGAGGCGGACGTCCAGCAGCGGTGCGTGTCGGCGCAGCTCCCAGGCCACAAAGGTGACGGCGGCGACCGCGCCGATGAGGAGGCTCAGCAGGGTGACGGGCGCGGTCCAGCCGCGCCCGGGGCCTTCCTGGAGCACGAGGATCAGCCCGACCACGGCGATGACCGAGGTCAGCGCGCCGACGGAGTCGAAGCTGTGCTCCGACTCGTCGCGCGAGTTGGGGACGGACCGCAGTGCCGCGACGATGGCCACCACCACGAGAGCGACCGGCAGGACGAAGAGCCACCGCCAACTCGCCAGGTCCACCAGGGCGGCCGACAGGAACATGCCCAGCACGCCGCCGCCACCGGCGACGCCGGTCCATACGCCGATCGCTCGGCCGCGCTCCGCTTCGGGGAAGGTCGAAGTGATCACGGCGAGGGTGACCGGCATGATCATCGCCGCGCCGACGCCGCTGAGCAGCCGTGCGGCCAGCATGACCTCGGCCGAGGTCGCCAGGCCGGCAACCACGTTGGCCAGGCCGAAGACGGTCAGGCCGGTGAGCAGCACCGGCTTGCGGCCCCAGCGGTCGCCGATCGCGCCGAGCGGCAGCAGAAGCGCGGCCAGGCTGATGGTGTAGATGTTGATGATCCACAGGACGGTGCTCTGTGAGGCGTCGAACGCGATGGCCAGGTCCGGCTGGGCGACATTGAGCCCGGACACCGAGGCGATCACGGCCATGAGGGCAATGCAGACGGCGATCAGGATCGCGCGACGCTGACGCGGGTCGCCAACGCTCGCATCGGCGGCGTCGGCGCTCACCTGTGGAGGCGGGTTCGTACGCATGGGGGGTGGACCTTTCGGTTGGCCGTGGAGGCGTGGAAGGGCAGCGCCGGTCCGCCGGGGGCGGTTGTTCCCGGCGCTTGCGCGCTGCGGATATGGCGTTGGTGCCGTGTCCGGTTACCCCCGCGCGGCGACCAGCGCCGCCTCGGTGTCGGCGTTGGCCAGGTCGGCATTCATATGGGCGCCGGCCAGGGCCCCGGCCGCGGCGGAGGCGCCGACCTGGGCCATCGGGTCGGTGGCGTTGCCCGCGATCCACACGCCCGGGATGTCGGTGGTGCCGGCCAGGCCGGTGGCGAAGTGGCGGCCCATGCCGCCGGGCAGGTCCCGCAGCGGAAGGTGCAGGCCGTCCAGCCCCTCGGTACGGGCCTGCAGGGTGGTCGCGACCGCGAGGACGCGACGGGCCACGATCCGTCCGTCGTCCAGGCGAACGCCCGCGATGCCGCCCTGCTCGGTGGATTCGACCCCGGCGACCGGGGCGTCCACGACCCGGATGCCGCGGGCGGCGAAACGCTCCCGGGTGTCCTGGTCCAGGTCGGTGCCGCGGGTGAAGTAGACCAGGTCGTCGCTCAACTGCCCGAAGAGCAGCGCGTGGTGGATCGAGGCCGGTCCCGTGGCCAGGACGCCGATGGTGGTGTCTCGTACCTCCCAGCCGTGGCAGTACGGGCAGTGCACCACGCTGTGCCCCCAGTGCTGTGCCAGTCCGTCAATGTCGGGCAGGACGTCCCGTAGCCCGGTGGCGACCAGGAGGCGACGGGCCCGCAGGGTGCGGCCGTCAGCCAGGGTGACGGTGAACCGCGGGTCGCCCCCGGCGGCGGGGTGTGCCTCGGCGGACGGGTCGGTCGCAGCGGCGGCGATGACTTCGCCCGGCACCACCGTGCCGCCATAGCGGCGCACCTCGGCGCGGCCGGTGCGCAGCAGTTCGGCCGGCGGGGTGCCGTCGAGGCCGAGCAGGCCGTGCACGCCCTCGGCGGGTGCGTTGCGGGGAGTGCCGCTGTCGATCACCACGACCGAGCGGCGGGAGCGGGCCAGCATCAGCGCGCCGTTCAGCCCGGCGGCGCCGCCTCCGATCACCACGGCGTCGACGGTCTCATCGGCGGTGGGCAGGGTGTCGGTCGTCTCCTCGGACGTGGTCACAGGCATGGGCGTACCTTTCCTCGCGGTGAACAGGCCCGGAGCCGGGCCCTCGCGATCACACTAAGCACGCCTTGCGTGCAGGGCATACCATGTTGCCTATGACGCAAGACAATGATGAGCTGGACAGCCTGGTGCGCAAACGGGTCCGCGCCTTGCGCGTGGCTCAGGGCTGGTCCCTCGATGAACTGGCCACCCGCGCCAAGCTCAGCCCGTCCACGCTCAGCCGTATCGAGAACGGTCAGCGACGGCTCGCGCTGGATCAACTCGTCACGCTGGCAAGGGCCCTGGACACCTCGCTGGACCAGCTGGTGGAGACCGCCACCGACGATGTCATCTCCAGTCCGACCATCGACGCGGCCCACGGGCTGATGCGGTGGCCCATCCGCGCGGAACCGGGCATGACCGTCGTACGTCAGCGGATGACCAACCCGCCGCCCGACAACCCCTCGCGGATGCGGGCCCACCCCGGGCGCGAATGGCTCGTCGTCCTCTCCGGCACCGCCGTCCTGCTGCTGGGCAACCGGCGCTTTCGGGTGGAGACCAACCAGGCCGCCGAGTTCCCGACGATGCTCCCGCACGCCATCGGCGCCGAGGGCGGGCCGTGCGAGACCCTCGGCATCTTCGACCATGACGCCCGCCGCAGCCACCAGCGCAGCGAGGGCGCCTGACCCGAGCCGCCACCGCCCCGCCCCCGGAGCCCCGGAGCCCCCTGGAGCGTCGTATCAAGCCGCAGGTCATGGCGTTCTTGCGCAGCAGGCAGGCCAGGCGGCCATCGTCTTGCGCTTTCGGGAAGCCATCGCGCCACGCGCCCATGGTTTGTCTAGCGTGGTCGGCATGACGCACACCTCCCCACCCGCAGCGCACGACCACACGGCGCACGACCAACCAGCGCACGACCACGCGGCGCACCAGCACTCGACCCACCAGCACACAGCGGGCCACGACACCGACGGCCAGGCGGAGATCCTCGACCTGGACGCCGAGGTGCTCGCCGAGCACATCGCCGCCATCACCGCGTGGCTGCCCGTCGGAGCCGACCCCCGTCACCTCGTGGATCTGGGCTGCGGGACCGGGGCCGGCACCTTCGCCCTGCTCAAGCGCTTCCCCCGGGCCGAGGTGACCGCCGTCGACACCTCAACTCCCCACCTGCAGCGACTGCTGGCGAAGGCCACGGCGGAAGGCCTGGCAGACAGGGTGCATACGGTCCAGGCCGACCTCGACGCGACCTGGCCCGACCTCGGTACACCTGACCTGGTCTGGGCGTCAGCCTCCCTGCACCACATGGCCGATCCCGACCGCACCCTGCGCCAGGTCCACGACGCGCTCGCGCCGGGCGGGCTGTTCGCCGTCGTCGAACTGGCCGGCTTCCCCAGGTTCCTGCCCGAGGACGCCCCGAAGGCCGTCCCGGTCTCGAGGAACGCTGTCACGCCGCGCTCGACCAGCACCACGCCGAACACCTGCCGCACCGCGGCGCCGACTGGGGATCCAAGCTCACCGCCAACGGCTTCACTGTCGAGGCCGAACGCACCATCAGCGTGAACATCGGCCCGCCCCACACCGACGCGGTCGGCCGCTACGCCCTCAACAGCCTGCGCCGCCTGCGCGGCAGCGCCGCCCCGGCACTGACCGCCGAGGACCTCACCGCCCTCGACCGACTGCTCGACACCGACAGCCCGCACAGCATCCTCCGCCGCGACGACCTGACGGTCCGCACCGAACGCACGGTATGGGCCGCCCGGCGCAGCTGAAGGCGGTCTGGACCCGGCCGTGGTGGCGGAGGGGCGGTCTGGCAGGGTGGGTCGGTGACGCTGTTGATATTGAAACTCGTGCTGGCCCCGCTGCTCGTCGTGGGATCGTCGCTGGCGGGGCGCCGGTGGGGGCCTGCCGTGGCCGGGACGCTGGTGGCGCTGCCGATCGTGGCGGGGCCCATTCTGTTCATCACCTATCTGGAACACGGACGGCGCTTCGCGGCGCATGCCGCGTCCGCTTCGCTCCTCGGGCTGGTCTCGCTGGCGTTGTTCGCCGTCGTCTTCGCCCGGCAGGCGCGTACCTGGTCCTGGCCGGCCACCTTGATGACCGGGTGGCTGGTCTGCCTGGTCGCGGATCTCGCCCTGTCGGCCGTCAACCTCCCCGCCCTGGCCGGTCTCGGCCTCTCGATGGCGGCGACCGCACTCGCGATGGCGATGGCGATGACGACGACGCCGATGGCGACGGCGCGGCAGGCCGCCGCACCGGTTCCGCCGTCGACGCCGGGTCCGCGGTGGTGGGACCTCCCCGCCCGCGCTGCGATGACGGCGGCGCTCGTGCTCGCGCTCACCACCGCTGCCGCGCACCTGGGCCCCGGCCTGACCGGTGTGCTGGCGCCGTTTCCGATCGGTACCAGCGTGGTGGCCACCTTCGCCCTGGCCCAGGGCGGCCCGTCGGCGGCGGGGGCGACATTGGCCGGCGTGCTACGTGGCCTGTGGGGCTTCGCCGCGTTCTGCTTCCTGGTCGCCGTTCTCACCGAGCCGGCCGGCGGCGCCGTGGCCTTCGCCACCGCCGTGGCCGGCGCCCTGCTGGTGCAGTTGCTGGTCCGACGGGTCCACCGGGTCCGTATCGCAGCTGCTGGGAGGGCGGCTACGGACCCGATGCCCGTGGCTGACCCGGTGCGCGTCGGCTGATTCCGCTTGGCCGGGGCACCCGCTTTCGCCTAGCGTCTGGGGCATGCATGAGGAAGCCGTTCGCGCGGAGCGACTGTTGGATGCCCAGGCCAAGGCGGTTGAGCTGTTCGCCGAGGTGGAGCAGCGTGAGCTGATCGCGGTCGGCCAGGGTGAGCGGGCGGTCAGCGACCGCATCCGTGACCTGGCGAATGAGATGTTCGGGACCACGCACTACTGGCACAAGCGGATCGTGCGGTCCGGGCCGAACACCCTGCTGCCGTACCGCGAGAACCCGCCGGACCGGGTCATCGGCGCGGACGACGTCGTCTTCGCCGACTTCGGGCCGATCTTCGAGGAGTTCGAGGCGGACTTCGGGCGGACCTTCGTGCTCGGTGACGACCCGGTCAAGCTTCGCCTGCGTGATGACCTGGCGACGGTCTTCGCCGCGGCACGCCGCTTCTTCGAGGCCGACCCGGACATCACCGGCAGCCGGCTCTACGCCGAGGTCGAGCGGCTGGCGGGGGAAGCGGGCTGGCAGTTGGGCGGTTGGCACGCCGGCCACCTGGTGGGGGAGTTCCCGCCCGAGGACAACGACTGGGAGGACGTCGACTCCCACATCGTGCCCGCCAACGACAAGCCACTGCGGCGCACCGACAAGTCGGGGCAGCTCCTGTACTGGATCCTGGAGATCCATCTCATCGACCGCGAGCGGGACTTCGGCGGCTTCTACGAGGAACTGCTGAACCTCTGACGCGTCATGGGGTACGGGGCCCCCGAGGGCGCGACGAACGGGTGCCGGTCGGTGCCGCTCGCCGCGATCACCCCGGGAAGCGGCTTCAATCGAGGGCGACCGGCCCCGCAGCGGTGAGTTGGTAGCCGCCCTGGGCGCGATCCGGGTCCAGGGCGAGGGCCGCGATGGTCCGGCCGATCTGCTCCGGCGTGGAAGTGGGGCCGAGTCGCTGGATGAAGTCGGCCTCCTTCACGCCGGACCGGGCCGCGTAGCCGGCGACTCCGGCGTCGCCGACGCCCGAACCGGGGGTCATCGGCGGCAGCACGGACAGGAACCTGATCCCGAGGCCGCCGCGCTGGGACTCCTCGGCCGCGTAGGAGGCGAGGAATCGGACGGTGGCCTTGGCCCCGGCGTAGCCGCCGCTGACCGGCGACCCGCGCAGAGCAGCCCCACTGGAGAGCGCGAGGACCGTGCTGCCCGGCGAAAGGGGCATGGTCAGTGCCAGCCGGGTCCAGTGGAAGACGTGCTGGACGTCGGTCTGCCAGTGCAGGCTGAAGGACTCCCAGGTGTGCTCGTGGACGGGCCGCGCGAGCGGCACGGCCCCGGCGTTGAGCACCAGGACGCGCGGGGCGTACTGGGCCAGCAGCCGTTCGGCCACGGCCGGATCGGTGGCGTCGGCGCCGACGGGGACGAAGGAGTCGCCGAGTTCGCCGTGGACCTTCTCCAGGTCGGTGCGGTCGCGGGCGACTCCGACGACCCGGAGGCCGGCTCGGCACAGGGCTCCGGCGGTGGCGCGCCCGAAGCCGCGTCCGGCGCCGGTGACGATCGCGGTCGAGGCGGGTTCGGACCCGCGGGTGGGTTCGGCGGTTTCGGTGGGACGCATGGGTTCCCCTCCTTCAAGTCATTCAACCTGTTGGTTGAATGTACTCGCCACGCTAACATTCAGCAATATGGTTGAACGTGTCTCCGTACCCCTGGACCTGACGTACATGGCGCTGGCCGATCCCACCCGCCGGGCGATCCTGCAGCGCCTGCGCACGGCTGAGGCCCGGGTCACCGAGATCGCCGAACCGCTGCCGATGTCCCTGGCCGCCGTCTCCAAGCACATCATCGTGCTGGAACGCGCAGGCCTGGTCCGGCGCGAGATCCGCGGCCGGGACCACTACCTGAGCGCCGACCCGCAGCCGCTGACCGAGGCCGAGCAGTGGATCAGCAACTACACCGGCTTCTGGGAACGGCGCGCCGACGCCCTGGCCGACCACCTGGCCGACCACCTGGCCGACCACCTGGAACAGCACGTCCAAGAAGGGGGGCCCACGCCGTGAGCGACTCCGTGGTCAGAGTGACCCGCACCCTGAAGGCCAGCCCCGAGCAGGTCTTCGATGCCTGGACCGACGCCGACCGGCTCCAGCAGTGGCTCTGCCCCGACCCCCGGCTTCGTCGCCGAAGCCACCTGCGATCCCGTGGTCGGCGGACACTACCGGATCGTCAAGATCCTTGACAGCGGCGCCGACGAGGTCACCGGCGAATACCTGGTCGTCGACCCTCCGCACCGCCTCGTCTTCACCTGGGCCGCTGACACCACCAACAACCGCACCACCCAGGTCACCGTCATCCTGCGCCCGGACGGGGACGCCACCGAGATGACCATCCTCCACGAACACCTCCCCACCCGGCCCATCCACGACGGCGCCCGGCTCGCCTGGGCCAGCATCTGCGACCGGCTGACCACCCTGCTCGCCCCCATCTGAGCAGGAGGCCGCGGACTCCCCGCAACTCCCCGCGCGGGCTGGGTTTCGACTCGACTAGGCTCGAGCCGGGATCCCATCCACCATCCACCCAGGGGGAGTTCGTGACCGAGAACAGCGACGGCGTGGTGCTGTACTGGCGTCCGGGATGCACCTTCTGCATGATGCTGCGCCTGCGGCTGCTGTTCACCCGGCTGCCCTACACCAAGCGGAACATCTGGCGGGATCCGGACGCGGCGGCCTTCGTGCGCTCGGTCGCCGACGGCAACGAGACGGTGCCCACTGTCACCGTGGCCGGGAGGACCACCTTGGTGAACCCCTCGAGGCGCCAACTCCTCGACGCGGTCGCCGAGCACGCCCCCCACCTACGGCCAGGCGCCGCCCGGATCGGCCCCGCCGACAAGGAACAGCGAACCTGACGGTGCTGCCCGGCGAAGTGTCGCTGGTGCCTCGCCGGGCAGCGGGATCCGGGAAGGGTGTGTTCCCGGGACGTGACCGGCTCAGCCGGTGGTCCTGCGTGACGTGGTGTCGCCCACGTGGTCGACGACGGTGCGCTCGAGTACCGCGGTCACCAGGATCACGCTGCCGGCCTTGCCGATCACCGTGTCGTCCTGGGTGACTTGGCGGAATCCGAGGAAGGCGTACGTGGACTTGTCGAAGATCCACTCTTCGCGGTCCCTGGCCCCGCCGTCGATGCTGATCGCGACACCGTGCCGCCCGGCGGCGTCCACTGCGTCGGGGACCACCCCCGTTCCCGGGATCAGGGCGGCGACCCGGTAGAGGAACGCCGTGGTCTGCGGGTCCACGGACTCGGCGAGCATGCCGCCGAGGTAGCCGAAGACCAGTTGCGGGTTCAGGGAGGAGGGGCGCTTGCCCCCCATCGGTGTTCTCGTCGTTGTCCATCTGCCGGCTCACCTGGGCCCCGATCGTCCGCAGCGCCTCGGCCGGGTCGCGGGGAAGGGCGGCCAGGTCCTCCAAGGGGCCCTGTATTTCGCCGGGCGCTCCGACCATCCCCTGCCCGGGAGCGGGGAAGTCGAGGCGCTCAGGGGTCCCGGCGCCGTACGACTGGGCGGCGGCCTGGCTGTGCGAGACCACGTCGGCGGCGTTCTGCAGCAGCAGTGACGCCTTGGAGGGGGCCGGCTCCGCGGTGCCGGTGTGCACCCAGCGCCGCCTTCGACGCCGGGACACGGGGACGGAGCCTGCGGCGTCGATGCCTGCGGCGGCGGCCTCGGGGCCGGTCGCCGGGTTCGCGTGGTGGATCTCGCTCATGAGGTGCTCGGCGGCCAGTCGCTGGGCATCCTCCATCCGGCCCACCAGCTCGTCGGCGAAGTCCGGCACGGTGTCGCGGAGCGGGACGCGACCGAGGGCCGCCTGGTGGCGGCGGGCGGCCCGCTGGGTGTTGCGCAGCACATGGGTGGCGATGCCCAGCAGCCAGGGCAGCAGGCCTGGCCGGTGCACCGCACGCGCATGATCATCGAATATCCGCCCGAAGGCCTCCGGATCACCGGAGCGCAGCCTGGCGCGCAAGGAAAGTTCCACGCCAGATCCTGTCCGCCGGGGCCACCGAGTTCCACCGGATTCCCGTGACCTGCGCCATACCCCGTCGACGGCGCCCGCTTTCTCCGGTCTTTTCGGATCGCCGTCCTCAGACCGTGGGCTCGTCGCCCTTGTCCTCCTCGGGGTAGGCGTCGGTGCGCACGGTCTCGATGTCCGCCCACGGCACCTCGTATCCGTGGTCGTCGACGAAGGCGACATGGACCGGGCGGTTGGTGCGCATGGCGCGCCTTTGGATGGTGGGGCCGGCCGGCCACGGCAGGTGGCGGTCCCCCCACTGCTGCAGCGCCCCGAGCACCACCTCCAACTCGCGTCCGGCGTCCGTGAGGTGGTACTCGTACCGCACTCTGCTGCCGGGTTCCTGGTAGGGCTCGCGATACATGACGCCGTATTCGACAAGCGTCGACAGCCGCCGACTCAGCACGTCGGGGGCCAGTCCCAGCGCGGACCTGAATTCCGCGAAGCGCGTCGTGCCGGTGAGCGCTTCGCGCAGGACGAGCAGGGTCCAGTTTTCGCCGAGGACGCCCAGACTCCTCGATACCGAACAGCTGGAGTCATGCATCCACGAAAGTCCCATGAATTCAGCATACCTAACTCTTATGAGCCAATCCAGGCCCTCCTGTCTGGGTCGTGCCCACCTTGCTTCCCGCTGCCGAATTTCCGGCCCGGGGAAGCGCAGGCGACCATCTGGATTGCCGAGACCTATCCAGCATGCTAGGTTGTCAAAGTGAAGTCAGGGTCGCTCGGGCATGACGACGGGACGGGACGAGGGGTAGGACGATGTCGACGCCAGAACCGACAACAGCCGCAAGGCCGGCGCTCAGTGACGGCCAGTGGGCCCGGCTGCGGGCCTATGGAACGGAGCGGGCCACCGGGGCGGGCGAGGTGCTCTTCCGGGCGGGGGAGCCCGCGGGCGACATGATCCTGGTCGAGTCGGGCGAAGTGGAGATCGTCCGCCCGGACACCTCCGACGCGGGTGAGGTGGTTGTCGCACGCTATGGGCCGCACGAGTTCAGCGGCGAACTGAATCTGCTGACCGGGCAGTCCACCTATCTCAGCGCGAGGGCCGCCACGCCGGGAACGGTGTTCCGGGTCGGACCGCCGTCCTTTCGGCGGCTGATGAACGAGGATCCGGAACTGTCCGACATCGTGCTGCGCGCACTCCTGGCCCGGCGCGAGGACCTGCGGGGGAACGCCGCGGCCCGGACGATGGTCATCGTCGGCCACGACGCCTCCGCGGAGGCGCTGGCGCTGCGGACCTACGCCGCCCGACAGCGGCAGCCGCACACCTGGTTGTCGGCCGACAGCCGGGCGGGGCAGGCGCTGGCCCATGTCGCGGGCGCCGAGGCCGACGACTTTCCCCTGGTCATCACGCCCACCCAGGTGCTGCGGCGGGCGACCACCCACGCGCTGGCCGACCACCTCGGCCTGTCCTACCGTCCGGTGGCGGGGGAGACCTTGGACCTGGTCGTGATCGGCGGCGGCCCGGCCGGGCTCGCCGCGGCGGTGTACGGGGCCTCGGAGGGGCTGCGGACCCTGGTCCTGGACTCGGGCGGCCGGCGGCCAGGCGGCTGCCAGTTCCCGTATCGAGAACTACCTCGGTTTCACCTCGGGCATCAGCGGTGCGGACCTGACCGGCCGGGCGGTGGTGCAGGCGCAGAAGTTCGGCGCGCGTATCGCCAGCCCGTGCGAGGTCGCCTCGCTGGAGCCGGTCGCCCCGCCCGAGGCTGCCGCCCCGCTGGAGACCGGCACCCCGCCCGAGGCTGCCGCCCCGCTGGAGACCGGCACCCCGCCCGAGACTGCCGGCCCGCCGAACACCGCGGACGGCCTGCTGCGGGTGGTGCTGCGGGACGGCACCGAGATCACCAGCCGGGCGGCCGTGATCGCCACCGGCGCCAGCTACCGTTCGCTGCCGCTGGACCGGTGGGCTGATTTCGAGGGTGCGGGTATCTACTACGCCGCCACCGAACTGGAGGCCCGCGCCTGCGGCCCGCACCCGGTCACCGTGGTCGGCGGAGCCAACTCCGCAGGTCAGGCGGCCCTCTACCTCGCTGGGAGGGGCTGCGCGGTCAGCCTGGTGGTGCGCGGCGCGGATCTGGAGGCGGGGATGTCCTCGTACCTCGCGGACCGCATCGTGGCCCACCCCTCGGTCACCGTCCGGACCTCCAGCGACGTGACCGCGCTGCACGGCGGCGACCGGTTGGAGCGCATCACGGTGGGCAGCAAGGGCGGGGGCGGGCCGGAGGCCGAGCTGGACTGCCGAGGCCTGTTCTGCTTCATCGGCGCCAGCCCCGCCACGGAGTGGCTCAGCGGTGTCGCGACCGACGACCACGGCTTCGTCCTGACCGACGTCGGCATCGAGGACTCCGCGCTCGGCGCCGCCTGGGCCGCCCTGGGCCGACGTCCGCTGCCCTTCGAGACGAGTCTGCCGCGGGTGTTCGCGACCGGTGACGTGCGGGCCGGCTCGATGAAGCGCGTCGCGGCGGCCGTGGGCGAGGGTGCGAGCGCGGTCCGCTCGGTGCACATGTCCCTGAACGGAGGAGAAGCATGACCGACTCACTCGAAACGATCACGACGCGCCTGGACGGCAAGGTCCTCCACGCGACGTTCGACGCTCCGCCGATCAACCTGATCGGCCCGGAGGTGGTCCGCGACCTGGTCCTGCTGCTGGAGCAACTCGTCCAGCCGGACGCGCCCCGGGTGGTGGTGTTCGACAGCGCGGATCCGGACTTCCTGTTCCCGCACGTCGACATGACCAAGGTCCCCGCCTACACCGCCGAGGCGGCGAAGGCCGGCGGGCCGGGGGACGCCTCGCTCGGGATGCTGTTCCGCAAGCTCAGCGAGAGCCCTGCGGTCACCGTCGTCAAACTCCGGGGCCGGGCACGGGGCGCGGGCAGCGAGTTCGCGCTCGCCTGCGACATGCGCTTCGCGGCGAAGGAGACCGCGGTGCTGGGTCAGCCGGAGGTGGGCATCGGCGCGCCGCCCGGCGCGGGCGCCGTCCAGCACCTGTCCCGGCTGTTGGGCCGGGGCCGGGCCCTGGAGGCGATCCTGACCTCCGCCGACTTCGACGCGGAACTGGCCGAACGCTACGGCTGGATCAACCGCGCGCTGCCGGACGCCGAACTGGACGACTTCGTGGCCGAGACCGCCCGACGCATCGCCCGGTTCCCACGCGACGCGGTGATCGCCGCCAAGGCGGCGGTGAACGCCGTCACCCTGCCGGAGCGCTCCGCCGTGCGGGCGGACGCGGCCCTGTTCCAGCAACTCGTGGTGAGCGACAGCGTGAAGCAGCGGGCAGGCGAGCTGTTCGCACGGGGATTCCAGACCAGAGGGCCGCTGGAACTGGACCTGGGCGACGCCCTGGGCGACCTCACGGCAGCCGACTGACACACCCACGCCAACCCCTCCCGCTGCGCGGCCCACCGGCCCGCAGCCGTACTGAAAGGCAACACCACCATGTCTCCCACCGTGCTCCTCGTCCACGGCGCGTTCGCCGACGGCTCCGCCTGGAACAAGGTCATCGCCCACCTCCGCGCGGCGGGCATCAGTGCTCGCACCGTTCCGAACCAGTTGCGCGGCCTGACCGCGGACGGCGAGTACGTCGCCGGCGTGGTCGCCCAGACCCCCGGCGACGTGGTCCTGGTCGGCCACAGCTACGGCGGCCCGGTCGTCACCCATGCCGGCAGCTCCGCCGAGAACGTCAAGGCGCTGGTGCTGCTGGCGGCCTTCGGCCTGGACCAGGGGGAGAACGCCCTGGACGCCCCGAAGGACTTTCCCCCTTCGGAGTTGGGTGAGGCACTCCAGCCCTGGAGCTACCCGGGCAGCGAGGTTCCCGAGTTCACCCTGCAGGTCGACAAGTACCGCTCGGTCTTCGCCGCCGACGTGACCGATGAGGAGGCCGCGGCCGGCGCCGCCAACCAGCGCCCCGCCTCCGGCATCGCCTTCGGTGAGCCGCTGTCGGTCGAACCGGCCTGGAAGCGCCTGCCGACCTGGTGGATCGTCCCCAGCGCGGACAACGCCATCAGCCCCGAATACCAGAAGGCCACCGCCGCCAGGATCGGAGCGAAGACGACCGTCCTGGAGGGCGGCTCGCACTCCAGCGCGATCTCGCGGTCGCGGGAGGTTGCCGACGTGATCATCGAGGCGGTCCGGTCGGTCGCCTGACTCCTGACTTCTGACCAGATCCATGGCATGTGACAAGGAAGAAGAGACCATGACGTTCGCCGACCGCTACCAGCCCACCCACCTGACGCTCACTCAGACCTCCCCGGCCCTGTGGCGGGTCACCTTCGACAACCCGCCGGTCAATGTGATCGGACCGGACCTGATGCGCGACCTGAAGGAGCTGCTCACCGAACTGGAGCGCAACGAATCCGTCAAGGCGGTCGTGTTCGACAGCGCGAACCCGGAGTTCTACCTGGCCCACTACGACCTGGCGGCCGACCCGGCGATCGCCGAAGCCCTGCCGGGGACGACGGGCTACCCGGCCTGGGTGGACATCCTGGTGCGGCTGAGCAAGCTGCCCGTGGTCACCATCAGCGCGATCCGCGGCATCGCCCGCGGCGCGGGCAGCGAGTTCGTGCTCGCCACCGACATCCGCTTCGCCAGCCGGGAGAAGGCCGTGCTGGGGCAGATGGAGGTCGGCTTCACCGCCGTTGCGGGCGGCGGAGCCACCGCCCGCCTCGCGGGCCTGGTCGGCCGCGGCCGCACCTTCGAGATCATGCTCGGCGGCGAGGACTTCGACGCCGACCTCGCCGAGCGGTACGGCTACGTGAACCGGGCCGTCCCCGACGCCTCCTTCGAGACGTTCGTGGACGCCTACGCGACCCGGGTCTCCCAGTGGGACCGACGCGTCATCGAGGACCTCAAGGGCTTCGTCAACGAGCTCACCCTGCCCACCGACGACGTCTTCGTCCGACAGTCGGACGCCTTCTGGGCCGCGGCCGCACGGCCCGAGTTCCAGTCCGTCAACGCGCAACTGTTCGCCCGTGGCCTGCAGCGGAACACCCACATCGAACGCAACCTGGGCGCCGAGATGGGCCGCACCTTCCCCCAGCCGTCCCCGACGTCCTGATGCATCCCCAGGAGGAGGCCACAGCATGCATGCCATCGGTTCGGCCGTCTGGGACGGCACCTTTCACGGCGGTACCGGGACCATCTCCACAGCGTCCGCGACGCTGAGCGAGTACCCCTACTCGTTCGCCAGCAGGTTCGAGGGCGCTGAGGGAGCCTCTCCGGAGGAACTCCTGGCCGCGGGCCACGCGGGTTGCTACAACCACGCACTGGCCAACATCTTCCACAAGAACGGGCTGGCCGTCGGCACCATCCGGACATCCGTGGAGGTCGACATGGGCAGCGATGTGGTGAGCCCCGGCATCCGCGGCATTCACATCACCGTCGAGGCGCAGATGCCGGGGGTCGCGGAGGACCGCTTCCAGGAGTTCGCCGAACGGGCCGCGCGCACCTGCGCGATCTCCCGCGCTCTCGCCGTCGGGATCACGCTGACCGCGACCCTTCAGCCCTGACGGTCACCGTCAGTCCTTTGGGTCATCGTCAGCGCTGACAGTCACCGTCACCCCGGCGACGACGCCGTCAGCTTCCCTGCTGCTTGGCGTCGATCTCGGCGACCAGGCCCTCGACCAGCTTCTTGATCTCGTCGCGGATCGGGCGCACGGCCTCCACGCCCTGCCCGGCGGGGTCCTCGAGTTCCCAGGTGAGGTACCTCTTGCCGGGGAAGATCGGGCAGGCGTCGCCGCAGCCCATGGTGATGACGTAGTCCGACGCCTGGACGGCCCCGGTGGTCAGGATCTTGGGCGTCTGGTGCGAGATGTCGACGCCGACCTCGGCCATCGCGGCGATGGCCGAGGGGTTGACCTGGTCGCCGGGGACGGAGCCGGCGGAGCGGACCTCGACGCGGTCGCCCGCGAGGTGGGTGAGGAATCCGGCGGCCATCTGCGAGCGGCCGGCGTTGTGGACGCAGACGAACAGAACCGAGGCAGCGGGTGCGGCAGTCATCGCAGGCGGGTGCTCTCTGATCGGGCGGTGGCAGCTTGGGGGTCGCCTGGCGACCCCTTGCCGGGTAACGTATCAGCCTATGGTGACGTCAGTGGATACTGAAGTAATGAAGGCCCTGGCCGATCCGCTGCGGATGCAGATCCTCCGGCTGCTGGCCGTGGAGTCGCTGTGCGTGTGCCACCTGGTCGAGGAGACCGGCGCCAAGCAGACGAACCTGTCCAACCACCTGCGGCTGCTGCGGCACGCCGATCTGGTGGAGACGGAAGCCTGCGGTCGCTTCCTGTACTACAAACTCAAGCCCGCCGCCGTCCAGGCGCTGGCCGCCGACCTCGGGGCACTGGCCGAGCAGGCCCGCGCCACCAACGACGCCGACACGAAGAGGCCCTGCCCGTGACCACCACCGACGCCACCCCGGCCGCAACCGGCGCCAGCGCTCTGCCCCACGGCGATGCCGCCCTGCCGCCCGGCCAGGCCGTCGCGCACCGGCCGCCGCTGGGTCAACGCGCGGTAGCGGAACTGGTCGGCACCGCAGCCCTGGTCGCGGTCGTGGTCGGCTCCGGCATTCAAGCCACCGAACTCACTGACGACGTGGCCCTGCAACTGCTGGCGAACTCCACCGCCACCGTCTTCGGCCTGGGCGTGCTGATCGCCCTGCTCGGCCCGATATCCGGCGCGCACTTCAACCCCGTGGTCACCCTCGCCGACTGGTGGACCGGACGCGGGACCGGACGCGGGACCGGACGCGCCACCGGCGGATTGAGCATCCGCGACGCCGCCGTCTACATCCCGGCCCAGATCCTCGGCGCGATCGGCGGAGCGATCCTGGCGGACGCCATGTTCGGCAAGCGGCTGGTGCAGTGGTCCACGCACGACCGCTCGGTCGGGCACCTGCTGATCGGCGAGGTCGTCGCCACCGCCGGGCTGATCCTGCTGATCTTCGGCCTGGCCCGCACCGACCGGCTGAACCTGGCCCCGGTCGCGGTGGCCTCCTACATCGGCGCGGCGTACTGGTTCACCTCCAGCACCTCCTTCGCCAACCCCGCCGTGACCATCGGCCGCGCCTTCACCGACACCTTCGCCGGCATCAAGCCCTCCTCGGTGCCCGGCTTCGTCGGCGTCCAACTGGTCGGTGCCGTGGTCGGACTGGCACTGGTGGCCCTGATCTTCGGCCGCAGCCGAGCCAAGTAGCCCCTCCTGGGCGCCACTTGGCCCGCCCCTCCTGCGCCGTGTCGGTCCCGGGGGCGACGGTTCAGGAGGCGGCGTTGCTCAGCAGCATGCCCATCGCGGCCAGTACTGACGGCTCGACCCGGTAGTAGACCCAGGTCCCGCGCCGCTCGGAGGACAGCAGCCCGGCTTCCCGCAGCTTCTTGAGGTGGTGGCTGACGGTGGGTTGGGAGACCCCGACGTCCTGGATGTCGCACACGCATGCCTCGCCGCCGGCATGGGAGGCGATCTTGGAGAACAGTCGCAGTCGCACCGGGTCGCCCAGGGCCTTGAACATCGCGGCCATCCGCACGGCGTCCGGCTCGGACAGCTCGGCCGAGGTCACCGGCGGGCAGCAGGGCGCGACCCCGTCCTGCAGGGCCGGCAGCTCCACGACGCTCAAATTCGACATGTGTCTATCTTGACATCCGTCTAAGCAGGCGACAAACTCCCCTGTATCGACAACTGTCGAAACAAGGCATGCCGACCATGAGGAGTACCGCCATGAGCGAGAGCACCAGCACCCCGCCACCGCCTGTTGCAGCACCGCCCCGACCGAGACCGCCGCCCCGACCGAGACCGCCCCCGCCTCGGCCCCCGCCCCCGTCGCGGCGAGCCCGTGCTGCGGCACCGCGCAGGCTGCCGAGACCGCCTCGGCCTGCTGCGACCCCGCCGCGAAGACCGAGGCCGTCGCCGCCGGGGCCGGCTGCTGCTGACCGGCCACACCCGCAGCAGTTGATCCCCCCTTTGGGCAACCCGCAGACGATCCGAACCACACGGAGAAGACGGCCATGAGTGAGAACAGCAGCCCCAGCACCGCAGCCCTGCCGATCGCCGTGGTCGGGGCGGGCCCGATCGGTCTTGCCGCCGCCGCCCACCTGCTGGAACGCGGCCTGGAGCCGGTGGTCCTGGAGGCCGGGCCCGCGGCGGCCTCCGCGGTCCGGGCCTGGGGCCACGTCCGGCTGTTCTCCGCCTGGTCCGAGCTGGTCGACCCGGCCGCCGCCCGCCTGCTGGAGCCCACCGGCTGGACCCGCCCTGAGGCCACCCGCTACCCGACCGGCGCGGAGTGGGCCGAGTTCTACCTGCAGCCGCTGGCCGACGCCCTCGGCGACCGCCTGCGCTACCGCACCACCGTCACCGGCGCCGCCCGCCGGGGCCGGGACCGCATCGTCGACTCCGGCCGCGAGGACCAGCCCTTCACCCTCCACACCCGCAACCCGGACGGCGCCGAGGGACGCCTCCTGGTCCGGGCGATCATCGATGCCACCGGCACCTTCACCTCGCCCAACCCCCTGGGCAGCGACGGCCTCCCGGCCGCAGGCGAGCACACCCACCGCGACCGGATCACCTACCTCGCTCCCGACACCGCCGACCCGGCCGTCCGCACCCGGCACGCGGGCAGGCGGACCGCCGTCGTGGGCTCCGGCCACTCCGCCCTGACCGCCCTGCTGTCGCTGGCGGACCTGGCCAAGGACGCGCCCGGCACCCGCACGGTGTGGGTACTGCGCCGCGGCCAGGTGGGCAACGCCTTCGGCGGCGGCGAGTCCGACGAACTCCCCGCCCGCGGGGCGCTGGGCCTGCGTGCGAAGGAGGCGGTGGCGGCCGGGCACATCGAGGTCGTCCAGGGCTTCCGCACCGAGCGCGTCGAGGAGGCCGACGGGCAGGTCGTGCTGGTGGCCGACGACGGCCGCCGGATCGAGGGCCTGGACCACGTGATCGGCCTGACCGGCTTCCGGCCCGACCACACCTGGCAGAGCGAACTGCGGTTGACCCTGGACGAGCGGCTCCAGGCCCCGGTCAAGCTGGCCCCGCTGATCGACCCCAACCAGCACTCCTGCGGCACGGTCTACCCCCACGGCGCGGGCGAACTGGGCCACCAGGAGGAGGGGTGTACCTGGTCGGCATGAAGAGCTACGGCCGCGCCCCCACCTTCCTCGCCATGACCGGATACGAGCAGGTCCGCTCGGTCGCCGCCGCCCTGGCCGGCGACCACGAAGCGGCCGCCCGCGTCGAACTCGCCCTCCCCGACACCGGAGTCTGCGGCGGAGCCGGCCTCTTCGACATCGGCGTCGGCGTCGGCGTCGGTATCGGCGTAGGCAGCGGCAGCGGCAGCGGTGCCCCTCGTCCGGCGGCTGCTGACAACCACTGGTGACGGTTCATCAGACCAGCACGGCCAGGGCGGAGTTGCACCCCACCCGGCCGCCTGCCGCGCTGGGCAGCCCACTGACCACGGTCGGGCATCCCCTCCGTTTTTGTCAGGTTCGGCCTCGCGTTCCTGCGCGTCCCGCAGGGCCGTCGACTCCGTGTGCGAGGTGCTGGCCCAGCGGGCGCGGACGACCCGGAAGCCGGCCCGCTCGGCCGCGTCGCAGACCAGTTCGTCGTCGTCCACGAGCATCCGTATCTCCCGGCCCCGGCCGAGCCGCGCAGGACCTCCAGTTTGGTCGTACGGGCCGGGCGCCGGTCGTCGTTGCCCCGCATCCGGAGGCTCCCCTCGGGCAGGCCGTGCCGGGCCAGCCAGGCCAGAGTGTCCCGGCGGCAGCGCTCGGGGCGGCCGGTGAGGTAGACGACCTCGCAGGTCGCCGCGGCTTCCAGGGCCAGCCGCACGCCCTCGGCCAGCGGCGGGTCCTGGACCGACGCGGCGAAGAAGCCCTTCCAGTCCCGGGGCTGCCGCTCCAGGAAGTGCTGGCGGTGCCCGGTCTCGGCCAGTGTTCCGTCCAGGTCGAACACGGCCAAGGGCCTGCTGGCCCTCGTCGCCTGCGTCCTCGCCGTCCTCGCCGTCTGCGTCGGCTGCCTCGTCTGCGTCACATCGGCCACCCTAGGCAACGGGCGGGAATCATGGCACCGCGCAGGCGTTGAACCACAGGTGAGCCCAGTCACCGCGACGATCCCCTTCTCCGTACTCGACCGCTCCCGCACCCGGCAGGGGCAGGACGCGGCGCAGGCGCTGCGCGACACCGTGAGCTTCGCCCAGGAGATCGAGCAGCTCGGCTACCACCGCTTCTGGGTGTCCGAGCACCACAGCGTGCCCGGCATCGCCGGCTCCGCGCCGACCGTGCTCGCGGCCGCCGTCGCCGCCGCGACCTCGACCATCCGGGTCGGCACCGGCGGGGTGATGCTGCCCAACCACCGGCCACTGGTCGTCGCCGAGCAGTTCGGGGTGCTGGAGGCGCTCTTCCCCGGTCGCATCGACATGGGCCTCGGCCGGTCGGTGGGCTTCACCGACGGGATCCGCAGGGCGCTCGGTCGCGACAAGAGCGACGCTGACGACTTCCCCGGTCAGCTCGCCGAACTCCTCGGCTATTTCACCGGTACCCAGACTGCGCACCCCAGGTCCACGCCCATCCGGCGGAGGGCCTCCGGGTGCCCGCGTTCGTGCTGGCCACCGGGACGGGCGCGCAGGTCGCAGCCGAGGCCGGGCTGCCGCTGGTCATCGCCCCGGTGCGGGGTGAGGACGCGATGCTGCGGGCCGTCGAGGCGTACCGCGGCAGCTTCCGTCCGTCCGGCTGGGGTGAGCGGCCCTACGTCGTGCTGTCCGGCACGGTCGCGGTCGCGGCCGACAGGGACCAGGCCCGCAGGCTGCTGCTGCCCGAGGCCCGGGCCACGGCGTACGCCCGGACCCACGGCGAGTTCCCGGCGCTCGTGCCCCTGGACGAGGTCCTGGCCGACGCTGCGGCGATGAGCGGGCGGGAGCGCTCGCTGTTCGAGGAGGCGCAGCGCGGGCAGCTGTACGGCACCGAGGACGAGGTGGCGGCCGGCCTGGACAAGCTGCTGGCACGCAGCGGCGCGGACGAGTACCTGGTCACCACCAGCAGCTACGACCGCGGGGCCCTGCTGGACTCCTACCGACGACTGGCTTTCCTGCGGGGCCTCCGCCCGCGCCCGTTGCGCGGGCTCCGTCGGCCGTGATTGGCTCGCCGGGTGAAACTACTGTTGACGTCGAGCGGCCTGCGCAACGAGACCCTGCGGGAGGCGTTGCGCGAGCTGCTGGGCAAGCCGTTCGAGTCGGCGAACATCGTGTACATTCCCACGGCGTCCGTCGCCGAGCCCGGGGACCACAGCTGGTTCGTGGCGGACCTGAACCGGCTGCACGCCCTCGGCTGGCGGGAGTTCGACATCCTGGAGCTGAACGGCCTGCCCCGGCAACTGGTGCTCGACCGGCTGCTGCACGCCGATGTCGTCTACGTCGAGGGCGGCAACCACTACCACCTCGCACGCAGCATCACCGGCAACGACCTGGCCGAGGGCTTCCTGGAAGCACTGGGGACCGTGTCTACGTGGGGGTGAGCGCCGGATCGATGATCTTCAGCCGAAATCTCACCGCACACTCCGCCGATGTCATCGGGGACGCCGCTGACCTGCACGTGCTCGGCGCGACAACGGTGGAACCGCCGTTCGGCCTCTTCGACTGGTATCTGAAACCCCACCTGGACTCTCCGTACTTCCCGGAACGGGACGACGCCTGGGCCGACCGCATCACCGCCCAGGCGGACTTCCCGATCTACTTCATCGACGACGACTCAGCCATCCGCGTCGTCGACGGCGAGGTGGACGTCGTCTCCGAAGGCCGGTGGCGCTTCCACCCCTGACACCGCATCCCTCCGCCGGCCGGCGGCAGTCCGCTGCACCGCGGCCCCGGCTGCTCAGCGCTCGACGATCTGCGCGGCCCAGGCCGCCAGGGTGGCGAAGTCCGCCGGCAGGAGCCCCACCGGCGGGGTCTCCCAACGCGGTGTCAGCAGTCGATGCGTGACGTAGATCGCTGACGTCACAGCCAGGTCGTCGAGAGCCAGGCGGTCACGGCTGCGGCGGCGATGAGCGTGATGTTCATGGCCACCTGCCGGTCGCCCATCTTCAGGTGGACCCTGGTCGCGCCGATCTGCAGCAGCACGAACCCGATGGCCGCGGCCAGGGCCAGCCAGGGTGCGATGCCGGTCAGCGGCGGCAGGACCAGCCCGATCGCGCCGAGCACCTCGATCACACCGATGGCCCGCACGGCCGGCATCGGGGTGCTGTCCACCCAGGCCATCATCGGGCGGAGTCGGTCACGGCTCTGGATCACCTTGATCCCGCCGCCGTAGAGGTAGAAGAGGGCGAGTAGGCCGGCGACGATCCAATAGGTGAGGTGCATGCTCCCTGTGTCCTTTTCCGGGTTCATTGGTTACACCTGGATTCCACTGCCTGGGCCTGGCCGCTGTCCAAGACCCATTCTGGGAAGTCGATACCGTACGGGTATCGTCACAGTATGGAGCTACGTACGCTGCGCTATTTCACGGCGGTCGCCGAGGAACTCCACTTCGGCCGGGCCGCCACCCGGCTGCATATGAGTCAGCCGCCACTCAGCCGGGCGATCAAGCAGCTGGAGGCCGAGGTCGGCGCCGCGCTGTTCGACAGATCATCCGCCGGTGTCACGCTCACGGGGGTGGGGGCGGTGCTGCTCGACGAGGCGCGTGGGCTGCTCGACCACGCCGACCGGGTGCGGGTACGCGTGGCTGCGGCAGCCGGCAGCGCCACCCTCACCGTCGGCCTCCTGGGCGACAGCAGCGACCCGGCCGCATCCCGGTTGGCTGCGGCCTACCGCAGACGGCACCCGGGCGTCGAGGTCCGCATCCGCGAGACCGACCTCACCGATCCCACCTGCGGGCTGCACGCCGGACTTGTCGACGTCGCCCTGACCCGCGGGCCCTTCGACGAGACCGGCCTGACCGTGCGGCAACTGCGCGCCGACCCGGTAGGAGCGCTGCTGCGCGCCGACGATCCGCTGGCGGGCCACGACAGCCTGGAGCTGGCCGAGTTGGCCGCCCGGCACTGGTTCCAATTCCCGCAGGGCACCGACCCCCTCTGGCAGTCCTACTGGAACGGCGGCACACCCCGTCAGGGCCCGGTGGTCCGCGCGGTCCAGGAGTGCCTGCAGGCCGTGCTCTGGAACGGCACGGTCGGGATGACCCTCCTGGGCCACGAACCGACAACGGGACTCGTCGTGGTACCACTGATCGACATGCCGCCGAGCCGCGTGGTCGCGGCATGGAACGAGGGCGACAGCAATCCCCTGATCCACTCGTTCGTCCAGCTCGCAACCGCCGCCTACCGCGACTGAGCCCGGTGCAGCGGCGCGGCGTGCGTGGGGCCGGGGATCGCCGCGCCGACTGACCGTGCCCGATCAGTGCACCCTCCAGCAGGCAGCTGTCGACCACGACCCTAGGCCCCGACGACGACGTCCACCTTGTCGGTGTAGAAGGCGACGTGGCCGGCGATGTCGGCGACCGCCTGGTACGGCTCGGGGTAGAACCACACCGCGTCGACCAGTGCGTCCGCGGGGAGGTCGACGCTGTAGTAGGAGGCGTCGCCCTTGTAGGGGCAGTAGGTGTGGGTGGCGCTTGGCGCAAGGAGCGCCGGGTCGACGTCGCCGATCGGGATGTACTGGACCGGCGGGTAGTCGGCCTCGCGCAGGGTCAGGGCGCTGCTGGTGTCGGCGATGACATGTGCGCCGACCCGGGCCACTACGCGTACGCCCGTGGGCGCGATGGTGATCGGGTGGTCGGGTCCGGGGGGCTTGGGTTCCCGTGTCGTCATGGTTCTCTCCTGATCCCGGTGCGGGTGGTTCAGCCCGCGAGCAGATTCGCTGAATGGTTAGACCAGTCTGTCTAATCCCTGAAACAACCCTAGGTGCGGCAGTCATGTCGGTCAAGACAATGCCCAGGTGGCTGATTCACCGCCGCAGGTTGACGAGACAGGCTCGACCTGTTTAGCTGGACAGCGGAGTAGACAGACCGGTCTAACCAATCATCGGAAGGGACGATCATGCCCGTCATGCGCACAGCCCTGGTGACAGGGGCGACGTCCGGAATCGGCCGGGCCGCAGCGCTGAAGCTCGCCCGGGACGGATTGAAGGTCCTGGTCCACGGCCGCGACGCCGAGCGCGGGGCCGCCGTGGTCAAGGAGATCGAACACGCAGGCGGCAGCGCCGAGTTCCTCGCCGCGGACCTCGCCGACGTCGCTGCCATCACACAACTGGCCGAGGCGGCCGGGGACGTCGATGTGCTGGTCAACAACGCCGGGTTCTCCTGGTTCGGCCCCACCGCGGATCTGGAGCCCGACACCTTCGACACGCTGTTCGCGGCCAATGTGCGCTCGGCGTACTACCTGACGGCGGCCATCGCCCCGGGGATGGCCGAACGCGGCCGGGGAACCGTGATCAACCTGGGCAGCATGGCCGGGCAGATCGGCCTGGCGGGTGGCGCCGCCTACAGCGCCACCAAGGCCGCGCTGGCTGCACTGACCCGCGCCTGGGCCGCCGAGTACAGCCCGGCGGGCGTGCGGGTCAACACCATCGCCCCCGGGCCGGCCTACACCGGCGGCTCATCGAGGGAAAGCCTCACCGCCCTCGGCAGGACCACGCTCCTGGCCCGCACCGCAGAGGCCGAGGAAATCGGGGAGGTCATCGCGTTCCTGGCCTCACCGGCCGCCGGATACATCACCGGCGCCGTCATCCCCGTCGACGGCGGACGCACCGCTGTCTGATCCTCTGCTGTCCGTCGCACGGTTCGGACGTCTCGACGCCGCGGTGAACAACGCCGGCACCGAAGGGCGCCCCAGTCCGATCACCGACCAGACCGCGGACACCTACAACGCGACGTTCGACACCAACGTCCTGGGCGTCCTCCTGAGCATGAAGCACCAGGTTCGCGTCATGCAGGAACAGGGCAGCGGCAGCATCGTCAACATCTCCTCGACCTATGGGCACGAGGGCGCGGCCGGGGCCTCGGTCTATGTCGGCAGCAAGCACGCCGTCGAGGGCATCACCAAGTCGGTGGCCACTCCGCCAACTGATCCCGGTCGACCCACTGCCTCAAGGAGAAGCGCCGCAATGAACGACTACACCCACGACACCGCCCCCACCCAGTTCGTCGAGGCCGCCGGCATCCGCTTCGCCTACCGGCGCTTCGGCAACGCTGCCGCGGGGCGGACACCGGTCGTGTTCTTCCAGCACTTCATCGGAAACCTGGACGACCACGACCCGGCGATCAGCGACGGATTCGCCGCCGACCGCGAGGTGATCCTGTTCAACAACACCGGAGTCGCCTCCACCAGCGGGCTGGTCCCGGACACCATCGAGCAGATGGCCACCGACGCCGCGGCGTTCATCGACGCACTGGGCGTGACCGGTGCGGATCTGGTCGGGCACTCGATGGGCGGCCTGGTCGCCCAGCAGGTCGTCCTCCAACGGCCAGATCTGGTACGCAAGTTGGTCCTGGTGGGCACCGGCCCGCGGGGTGGCGTGGGGATCGGCGAGACGCCGGCGGAGACCGGCGCGCTGTTCGGCGTCAAGCTGCCCCGGCAGGAGGACATGTGGCTGCCGATCCTGTTCGCCCCGACCGAGACCAGCCAGAAGCTGGGCCGTGAGTACGTCGAGCGGATCGTGGCCCGCAAGGACCGCGACGCCTCCCCGTTCGGCGAGCAAGTCTACGCCGGCCAGGGCGCCGCGATCCACACCTACGGCACCACCAAGGACCCCGCCTACGCGATCCTGAAGAACATCAAGGTTCCGGTCCTGGTGGTCAACGGCACCGACGACACCATCATCGCGACGATCAACTCGTACATCCTTCAGCAGTTCCTGCCGAACGCCGAGCTGATCATCTACCCGGACGCCAACCACGGGGCCCACTTCCAGTACCCCGACCGGTTCGTCACCCACACCAGGCTCTTCCTCGACCGCTAGGCTCCTCTCCCACCGTGAGGACATGGCGGCCGCCCCTGCCCGTGTCGGGGAAGACAGATCGGTCTAGGTGTGTTCCACCGGATGAGGGGCTCAATAGGCCCCGTAGGGAGCAGTAGACTGGACCGCCAGTCTGGAAGAAGGAAGCAGCCATGCCGAGCAAGGTCACTACCGCGACGCCGTCCGCGCGTGAACGTCTGCTGGCCGCCGCCGACGACCTGTTCTACCGCGAAGGCGTCCAGAGCGTCGGCATCGACCGCATCGTGCAACAGGCAGGCGTGGCCAAGGCATCGCTCTACAACCTGTTCGGCAGCAAAGAGGAACTCGTCCAGGCCTACCTGGACGCCCGCCACGCCAACACCCGCGAACAGGTCGAACGCGCCCTGACCCGATTTCGCACACCCCGCGAGCGCCTGCTGGGAGTCTTCGACGCCCAGGGCCAGCTGTTCACCGAGCCCGACTTCAACGGCTGCGCGCACATGACGGCCAGTGCCGAGGCGCAGCCCGGCAGCCCCACCCAGTGCGCCGCGGACCGGTACCGGCACTGGGTGCGGGCGATGTTCACCGACCTGGCGCGGGAGGCCGGCGTCGCCGACGCCGACGGCCTGGCCAGGCAGCTGCACCTCCTCTACGACGGCGCCGGGGTATCGGCCCGCATGGACCACGACCCCTCGGCGGCGACGACCGCCCGCGCCGCGGCCGCAGCGCTGTTCGACGTGGCCGTCAAGGAGCAGGCGACGTCCGACGCGGGCTGAGTCTGACACCGGCCGGCGGCCCGTAGCGCGCCATGGTCGCGGGCCTCGCCCCGAGGTGCCGAATGTCGATCAGTTGGCGTAGGGATTCCGGGAGTCCCTGCCGGCTTGCTTGGATGACGTCGTGCTGGTCGGTAGCCAGGCGTTGACGGCGTTCGTCAGTTGGCCGAGGCCGGAGAAGAGGTGTCCGGTCATACCGATGGCTTGTGCGGCGCGCACGTTTTCTTCGCGGTCGTCGATGAAGAGGAAGTCTGCGGGTGCGGCGTGCATGGCGGTGACGCAGTGGTGGAACGCGGTCGGGTCCGGCTTGGCTACGTTGATCTTCCCGGAGAGGGCGACGTGGTCGAGGTCTCGCAGCCAGGGCTGGGCCGCGCTGAAGGCGTCCGCGTGATCCGCGGGAATGTTGGAGAGCAGGGCGACCCTGACACGGTCGCGCAGGGACAGCGCGTAGGCGACCATCTGGTCGTCGACGCGTGACCAGCTGTCGATGTCGGCGAGCCGCAGCTGCTCGATCGTGTCGGTGTCAACAGGGCGGGACAGTCGCCGTAGTACCGCTGTCCAGTACTGCGGTGCGGACTGCCGTCCGGCGTCGTAGGGCGGTCGCAGGGCCCAGTAGGCCTCGGTGAAGGCGTCTGCGGGTGCGTGGCACCAGGCGGCCATCTCCGCCAGGGCGCCGGGGCGTTGGTGCAGGGCGATGACTCCGAAGAGGTCGAACAGCACGATCCGTTGGCCGGATGGCATGGGGGCTTCCTTTCCGTCAGGGGTGCTGCGCCAACTCGGACTTGGGCTCGGGCTCAGTTGTGGGCTTGGGCGCGCGCCCGGTTCCGGCACGCAGGATCCCGGCCGTCGCGGCGGCGATCACCAGGAGCCCCGCCGGGAGCAGAAAGGTGTGGTTGAGCGCCATGACGCGGGTCATCCAGCCGATCAGCGCCGGGCCGGCGAGCATGCCGAGGTAGCCGAGACCGGCGACCCGGGAGACGTTGGCGCCCGCGGCGGCGGGGTCGGTGTGCCCGGCGGCGCTGAACAACTGGGGGACGCAGCCGGACAGGCCCAGTCCGAACAGCGCCCATCCGGCCAGGGTCATCCAGATCCACGGCGAGAGGGCCACGACGGTGATTCCGACGGCGCCCGCGGCCGCGCCGTAGCGCAGGACGGCCGCTGATCCGAACCGCCGGGAGACGCGATCGGCCAGCAGCCGGCCGATGGTCATGGTCGCGGCGTAGGTGCCGTAGGCGAACGAGGCGGTCGCGGCCGGGGCGCCGAGGATGTTCTTCGCCTCCAGGGCACTCCAGTCGTTGGCCACGCCCTCGCCCAGCATGCAGATCAACGCCAGGGCGGCGAGGATCCAGATGCGTCCGGGAACGCGTCCGGGAACGGTACGCCGCGTCGTCGCCGGTTCCGTCAGGCCTTCCGCGGCCGTTGACTCGGGCGCGGGGGAGCCCGGCGAAGCCAGGGGCGCCGCTGAGGCCGCCGCGGGCGCCAGCAGGCTGCGGGCCGGCAGCAGGGCGACGACGACGCCGATTGCTCCCGCGGCGCCGAGCGTCGTGGCGGGGCTCATCCCCGCGCTGGTCGCTCGTGCCCCGACCAGCGCGGCGATGACTCCGCCGACCGAGAAGGTGGCGTGGAAGGCCGACATGACGGGCCGGTTGTAGGCCTTCTCCACGTGCACGGCATGGGTGTTCATGCTCACGTCGAGGCAGCCGTTACCGAAGCCGAAGACGAGCAGCGCGCCCGCCAACGTCCAGGGATCGCGGGCAAGTCCGGGCAGTACCAGGGCCGCACCGCACAGCACGCCGGCGGCGGGGACCACGACGCGGGTGCCGATGCGGTCGGCCAGTCGGCCCGCGACCTGCATGCCGACGAAGGCGCCGAGGCCCAGCAGTACCAGCAGGCTTCCCAGCGTCGCGTTGCTGATCCCCACGCGTTGCTCGATGGCGGGGATCTGCACCAGCCACATGCCCATCAGGGTGCCGTTGAGGACGAAGTAGACGAAGGTCGCCACACGGGCGGCGCGAAGGGAACGACTCATGCAAACAACCATAACGAACATATGAAGTGTTTGAAACCCATAGATTCGCACGGCTTGTATGTTCTTTCTGGATGGTGTTCAATCGCGGTATGAGCAACGCAGACCGGCACCGGCTGATCGCCCAGGCCGTCAGGGAGTCGGGCAGCGCCACGGTCCCGGAACTCGCCGAGCTGACCGGCGCCTCGGACATGACCATCCGGCGTGACCTGGACGCACTGGCCGCGCAGGGCGCCCTCGAGCGCGTCCGCGGCGGCGCGCGCACCCTGCTGCTCAGGGGCGAGGAGCCGCCCTTCGCGCTGCGCGCCCACGAGGCGGCCGACGAGAAGCACCGGATCGCGTCCGAGGTGTCCCGGCTCATCGCCGACGGCGAGACCGTCCTGCTCGACAGCGGCACCACCTGCCTGGAGGTGGCCCGCCTGCTGCGTGGACGGCGGATCACCGTGATGCCCCTGTCGCTGCAGGCCATCCACGTACTCAGCGACGCTCCCGGCCCGACCGCGTTGATGGTGCCGGGCGGACGGCCCCGCTCCGCCGAGGGCGCCCTGACCGGCCCCCTCACCCTCGCCTCCCTGGCGGCGCTGCGCTTCGACACCGCGATCGTCGGCTGCTGCGGCCTGAGCGCCGCCGAGGGCCTGACCGCCTACGACCTCGACGACGCGGCGGTGAAGAAAGCGATCATCGCCTCCTCGCGCCGCATCATCGCCGCCGCCGACGGCAGCAAGCTCGGCCGGACCGCCTACGCCCACGTCGGCCCGTCCACACTTGTGCACACCCTCGTCACCGACACCACCGCGCCCGCCGACGAGGTAGCAGCGCTCGAAGGGACCGGCACCGTCGTCAGAACTGCCTGACGGCGGTCGCCTCGGCCTCACGGCCGGCGACCAGAGCCGCTCCGGTGGCGGCGTCAGCCCACCGCATGTCGCGAGTGTCAGCCTACGGCGCGCAGCGAGTGTCAGCCCACGGCGTGCCGGGAGCGGCTCATGACGGCGAGGCCGGCGGTCGCCACCAGGCCGTACAGGGCCGGTGCGAGGAACACGTGCGGCAGCCCCAGCAGGCCCACGCCGAGGCCGCCGGTCAGCCCGCCCAGGGCGCTGGCGAGCGCGGTCGAACTCATGAAGACGGCTGAGGCGGTCGCCACGGCCTCGGGCAGCAGGCGCTGGGCGACGATGATGCCCAGTCCGGCGAACACCCCCCACACCCCGCCCATCAGGACCTGCCCGGCGAACATGCCCGCCGCGCTGCCGGTCAGCGCGAAGCACAGGTTCGCGCCGACGCCGAACGCGGCGCCGAGGACCATCAGGCGCATCATCCCGGTCCGGCGCGCGACGACCACCGCCACCGGCATCAGGACCAGCTCGATCAGGGGCTGGATGCCGATGACCGCGCCGCTGACCGCCGTCGGCAGCCGCAGGTCGTCATGCATATAGATCGTCAGATAGCCGTACTTGATCGGCTCTCCCGCGTAGACGAACACATACAGTCCGGTGAACGCGAGCAAGGGCAGCATGTCCCGCACCCCAACCTGCCGCCGGGCGGAGCTTGCGGGCATGTCCGTGGCAGGCGTTTCGGGTGGAGCCGAGCGGGTGCGGGCGAGGCCCATCGGGAGGATCTGCGCCAGGGTGCACACCCCGGTGGCCACGAGCATCGCGCGCGGCCCGGCAGCGGTGGCCAGCAGCGAGCCCGCCACTGGGCCCACGATCCACCCGGCGGTCATCGCCATGCGCACGACCGAGACGACCCCGTCGCCGACGGGGCTGGCGGTGGCCTGCAGGTCGTCGTGGACCGCGGCGAACAGCTGCGACCCGGCGCCGCCGGCGAAGGCCAGGACCACGGCGCTGATCACGAACGGCATCCACACCCGGTCGGCCGCGGCCATGGCGCACCAGCCGAGGAACCCGGCCACGGCGCACAGCCGGAACAGCCCGAGTCGTCGGCCGGTGCGGTCCGAGCGGGCGCCGATGAGGTACCCGGCGACCGGGGCGGTGATGCTCGTGAGGTAGTACAGGCCGGCCGTGGTCAGCGAGACGTGCAGGTCATCGACCAGGAACAGGGTGATCTGCGGGGCGGCGGCCGAGGCCCCGAGCCCGGACAGGAACAGCGCGACGGTCGCCCCGCGGTACAGCGGCGATCCCCACACCGAGCGCATCGCGGAAGGGGCGGGCGCGAGGTCGGCCGCGGCGAGTACAGGTGACAAGGCGGGTCCCCCCGGACGATCAGGTGTAAGAGATCACACACGGTAGCTTCGAACAAAGGGAACATTAATAGTGTTTGTATAGTTGCCTTTAGCTCATGATCTATGTTTACTCTGACACTGGTCAACACCTCGTTTGAGACAGGGAGAAGGACCATGAAGGAGTTCCTGGTCGAGATCACCACGACGATCCCCGAGGGCACCGAGGAGGCCGAGGTCGACCGCCGCCGGGCCGCCGAGGCCGTCCGGGCCGCGGAACTGGCGGCCGCCGGAAACCTGTTCCGTCTGTGGCGCCCGGTCGGCGAGCTGCGCAGCCTGGGCATCTGGTGTGCCGTGGACGAGGCCGACCTGCACGAGAAGGTGCTGGGCACGCTCCCGTTGCGCCCGTGGATGAACGTGAAGGTCACCGCGCTGGAGTCGCACCCCAACGACCCGGGCAGGAGCGATCCCGCCCGGTGACGGGCTCGGATCTGCCCCTGGCGAATCTGCGGCGGGCAGAGCGACCGCGTTCGCGGGTCCCCCAGGGGCAAGAGTGGAGTCGACGGCATCCCCGCCCGACAAGGAGACCCAGATGACTCCACCGACCACCCTCCGGCCCCGCGCGGAGGAGGGCGACACCCAGCACAGCCGCTTCGACGACCACCTGGCCGCCCAGCTGCTCGTCCAGCGCATCGTCCTCCTCGGCACCCAGGTCGACGAGGTTTCGGCCAACCGGGTGTGCGCGCAACTGCTGCTGCTGTCGGCGGAGGACCCGCTCACCGACATCAGCCTGTACATCAACAGCCCCGGCGGCTCGGTCACCGCGGGTCTGGCCATCTACGACACCATGCAGCTCATCCCGAACGACGTGTCGACGCTGGCGATGGGGGTCGCCGCCAGCATGGGCCAGTTCCTGCTCACCGTCGGAGCGTCCGGCAAGCGGTTCGCGCTGCCGAACGCGCGGGTCATGATGCACCAGCCCTCGGCGGGCATCGGTGGCACCGCCGCGGACATCGAGATCCAGGCGCAGAACCTCCAGTTCACCAAGAAGGCCATCGAGAAGATCACCGCCGAGCACACCGGGCAGAGCGAGGAGACGATCACCCGGGACGGTGACCGGGACCGATGGTTCACGGCCGAGCAGGCCAGGGAGTACGGGATCGTGGACCGGGTGGTGGAATCGCTGGCCAGCATCCGCCCGGCCACGTCGCGCCCACGGGTGGGGTTGTGACATGGGGTCGTACACGGTTCCCTATGTCATCGAGCGGACCGCACAGGGTGAGCGGTCCTACGACGTCTTCAGCCGGCTGCTGAACGAGCGGATCGTCTTCCTCGGCACGGAGATCGACGACGGGGTCGCCAACGCGGTCATCGCACAACTCCTGCACCTGGAGTCGGCGAACCCCGAGCAGGAGATCTCCATCTACCTCAACTCGCCCGGTGGATCCTTCACTTCACTGATGGCGATCTACGACACGATGACGTTCGTGCAGGCGCCGATCTCCACGTTCTGCGTCGGCCAGGCGGCGTCGACGGCAGCGGTGCTGCTGGCCGGTGGAGATCCCGGGCGACGGTTCATGCTGCAGCACGCGCGGGTGCTGCTCGGCCAGCCGGCCAGCAACGGCCGGCAGGGGACGGTCTCCGACCTCAGCCTCGCGGCCAAGGAGATGGCCCGCATCCGCTCGCAGGTGGAGGAGATCCTGTCCCAGCACACGCACCACGACATGGCGACGCTGCGCGCGGACATGGACCGGGACAAGGTCCTCACCCCCGAGGAGGCCGTCGCCTACGGGCTCGTCGACGAGGTGGTGCGCCGACGGCTCGCGTTCGGCTGACGACCCCGCGGCCCGTCAGGCGACGAGGCACAGGCCGTCGTACCGCGCCGTGGGCGACGTGCGGTCCCGGCCCGCCCGGCTGCCGGGGTGCCGGGTCAGCTCGTCCTGGGCGAGCGAGAGCAGGTCGGCGAGGCCGAGCCCGAGGGCCTGGGCGGCGGCGGCGAGCACCTCGGAGGAGGCCTCCTTGCGTCCACGCTCCACCTCCGACAGGTACGGCATCGAGATCCGGGCCGCCTCCGCGACGTCCTTCAGCGTGCGCTCCTGGGTGAGCCGTTCGCGCCGCAGCGCGTCGCCGACCAGGTGGCGCCACAGGGGTTCCCTCGGCGCGGGGGCCGGCGGGGTTCCGGTCGGTCGCTGCGGGGCGCGAGGCGCCCCGGTGGAGCCGGGCGGCTGGATCCGCGGGCGCAGGGGGATGACGCGGGCTTCGTTGGGCGCAGGAGTGCTCACCCCTTCAGCCTAGGGATCCGAGCCGCCTGCGGAAGGGAGCGGCGCTCTGCCCTGGGCGAAGCCGCGCGGGGCGGGAAAGTATGAGAGTGTCCTGGCGGGCCGAGCGCCACCGGAGTGAGGGTGTTCGGCAAAGCGGGGGAGCTCAGTGGGAACCTTCAATCGGGTGCCGGACACATGTAGGGCATGGAACTGAACGACGCGGGTCCTGCCGCGCTGGTCGGACGGATCTCCGACCGGGAGTTGTGGGCGCTGGCCGTCGACGGCGACCGGGAGGCCTTCGGTCGGATCTTCGACCGTCACGCGAGGACCGTCTACAACCACCTGTTCCGGCGGACGGCCGACTGGTCCGAGGCCGAGGACCTCACGTCGACCGTGTTCATGCATGCCTGGCGTCGGCGTTCGGAGACGGTCCTGGACCGCGACTCGGCTCTGCCGTGGCTGCTGGGCATCGCCGACGGCCTGGTGTCGAACACCAGGCGGAGGCTGCGGCGGGCGCAGGCGTTGCTGTACCGGCTCGTCTCGCACGACGAGCCGGTGGGCGACCACGCGGACCGCGTCGCCGGCCTGGTCGACGACGAACGCCGGATGTCGGAGATCCACCGGGCGCTGGCGCGGCTCCCGCGCCATGAACGCGAGGTCGTCGAGCTCTGCGTGTGGTCGGGCCTGGATCAGCAGGCGGCCGCGGCGGTGCTGGGGGTGGCGGTCGGGACCGTGAAGTCCAGACTGCACCGGGCCCGGCGGAGGTTGGAGGCCGACCTCGTCGGCGGACGCACGGCTCCGACGTCATTCAGTCCGAAGAATCCCGTCCATGTGGAGGAGGTCGCACGATGAATGACATGCAGGGCATTCCCGCGGCTCCCCCCGATCGTGACCTGCCGAACCATCGGCGGATCCGAGAGGAACTGCTCATGAGGATCGATCCCGAGGACCAGCCCGCTTCGCTGCGCCGCAGTTGGGGACTGCCGCTCGGCGTCGCCGCCGCTGTCGCCGTGGTGAGCGTCGCGGCGGTGACCGCCTTCGGCGGGCACGCGACCGCCAAGCCGGCGCTCGACACCACCGCGCTCGGCACTGGAATCCCGACCAGCGGCGCCACCGCGTCGCCCAGTCGGAGCGCGACGCCGACCCACGGCGCGACGTCTACCCACAGCGCGACGCGGGGCGCCGGGTCGTCCGGGGGCGGCTCGGTGTCTTCGGGCCCGGTGACCCCTGCCCCCGTCTCGTGGACGTTCATCAGCGGGAAGACGCCCCCGATCGCCGCCGGGACCGCCGCCAGGATCCTGGCCTCCTGCATGGGCTCGGAGGCCTCGAAGTACCACGTGGTGATCGCGGTCCGCACGCCGATCGCCTCGAAGGACTGGGACGGCGCGCTCGTCGCCGTCAACTCCGCGGGCCAGTACGTGCAATGCGAGACGAAGGGGGACCGGGGCACCAGCCCGGACTCCCCTCCGACCTTCATCAACAACCGCCTGTGGAACGCGGGTCACACCATCGAGTTCTTTGACTCCTTCGGTGCGTCGGCCGGCCAGCGGGACTCCCTCTCGCTGGGTGCCGGGCACTACACGTCCGCCGTCGCCAAGATCACCGTCAGCTACGACTCCAACCCGAAGGAGTACCCGGTGATCATGGCGGGCGGCGCGTTCTTCTACGCGTCCGACATGACCAACACCTTGGGTTCCAGCTCCTCCAGCCCCGGCTCGTTCGTCCTGACCCCGAACCCCTACCTCCACGCCTACAACGCGGCCGGCCAGGAGATCTACAACCAGGTGAAGGACTCGTAGGTCGACCTTCCGGCGCCACCCGCGCTGCTGCCCCGGCGACATGCCCGGGGCAGCAGTGTTCCGCGAGCGGTCCTACGGGAGGGGGAGGCGCTTCTTGGCCGCTTCGTAGAGGTCGTCGGGCAACGGCCCCTTCTGGGCGACGGCGATGTTGCCGGCCAGGTGGGCCTGGTTGGAGGTGCCGACGATCGTGGTCGACAGGCCGGGGTGGCTGAGCGTGAAGCGCAGGACGAACTCCATGCTGCTCATGCCGGCCTTGCTCAGCAGGTCGTCGATGCCGGAGGTCTCCCAGTTCCGCTGGGCGACGCCGGGAGCCTGGCTCAGCGGCCCGGTCCGCCAGTTGTTCTCCTCCGACGCCGCGCCGCGCGCCGCGCCGCCCCGGATCAAGGTGCCCGCGCCTGCCTCGGCAGCCCGGGTGATGAGTGCCTCGTGATCGCGCTGGACCGCCGAGTACGGGATCTGGAAGACGTCGAAGACACCCAGGGCGAGGTGGTCGGGCAGGTTCGGCAGGATGCCCGACATGCCGATGAAGCGGATCTTGCCCTCGGCCTGGAGCTCCTTGAGCGTCTCGACCGTGCGGTCCTCCCGGAGCGTCGCCCCGCTCGGCGACATGTGCACCTGGACCAGGTCGAGGCGGTCGGTGCGCAGCCGCCGCAGCGACCGCTCGACGTTGGCGCGGACGTTCCCCGGACTGAAGTCGTGGGGGTAGGGCGGCGGCACGTCGGCCGGCGTCTCGAGCGGGCAGCCGCACTTGGAGGAGAGGAAGAACTCGTCCCTGCGGTGGCCGATGTGATTGCCGATCAGTTCCTCGCTGCGGCCGTAGTCGGGCGAGGTGTCGATCAGGTTGATGCCGCCGTCCAGGACCGCGTTCAGCAGACGGCCCGCGTCGTCGTCCGCAATCTCGGGACCGCGCGGCACGCCCCTCAGCTCCATGGCGCCATAGCTGAGGATGGTCACATCCTCGCCGGTGTTCCCGAGGGCTCGCTTCTTGATCGTCATGTTTCCTCATCCTACGCCCAGAGGAACCCGGTGATCCGTGAAGTCAGCTTCGCCTGTGTCACGGCTATGGGAATCGCGAGGTCCTGCGGTTAGCCTCCGGCCATGATTTCCACGGTGGTCTGGGGGACCGGAAACCTCGGGCGGGCGGCGGTGCGGGCAGTGGCCGCCCATCCCGGGCTTGAACTCACAGCGGTGCTCGTGCACGACCCGGCCAAGGTCGGCCGGGACGCGGGCGAACTCGCCGGGCTCGGGCGGCAGTTGGGGGTGGCTGCCACCGACGACGTGGCGGCGGTGCTGGCCGCCCGCCCGCGGGCGGTGGTCTACGCGGCGAGCGGCGACATCCGGCCCGACGAGGCCCTGGCCGATGTGCTGCTGGCGGTCGGGGCGGGAGCGGTCGTGGTCACCTCCGCGCTCTACCCCCTCTACGACCAGCGCAGCGCCCCACCCGAGTTCCGCGAACCGGTGCTGGCCGCGATCGCCGAGGGCAACGGCTCGCTCCTCGTCTCCGGCGTCGACCCCGGTTGGGCCAACGACGTACTGCCGCTGCTGGTCAGCGGATTGGGCAGCACCGTGGACGCGATCCGGTGCCAGGAGGTCTTCGACTACTCCAGCTACGACCAGCCGGACTCGGTGCGCTATCTGGTCGGCATGGGCCAGCCGATGGACTATGAGCCGCCCATGCTGGCCCCCGAGGTGCCGACCATGGTCTGGGGCGGCCAGCTACGGCTGCTGGCCCGGGCGCTGGGGGTCGAACTCGACGAGATCAGGGAACAGGTCCAGCGCCGGGCGCTGGAGACCACGGTCGTCACCCGCACCATGGGCGAGTTCGAGGCGGGCACCCAGGGGGCGGTCCGCTTCGAGGTGCAGGGGGTCGTCGACGGCGAGGTCCGGCTGGTCGTCGAGCACGTCACCCGGATCCACCCCGACTGCGCCCCGGACTGGCCGACCCCGCCGGACGACCACGGCGCCCACCGCGTGATCGTCGAGGGCCGGCCGCGGATCGAGGTCACCGTCACCGCCTCCGACGAGGGCGAGAACCGCTCCGCCGGGGGCAACGCCACCGCCGCGGGCCGCCTGGTCAACGCCGTCGACTGGCTGGTCGAGGCCGGCCCCGGCCTCTACGACGCGCTGGACGTGCCGCTGCGTCCCGCCGTCGGCCGACTCGGAAGGAAGCAGTGATGATCGTCGACATTCCGGAGGACAAGGACCCCATCGCCTACGTCTGGGGCGAGCTGGTGCCCGGCATCGGGGTCGCCGCGGCCGGCTTCTCGCTGGCCGTCTACGAGCACACCACGCTCGGCCTGCGCGAGTTCGAGGCCGCGCGGCTGCGCATCGCGCAGATCAACGGCTGCCTGTTCTGCCTGGACTGGCGTACCGACCGCGACGGCGCGACGGTCGAGCCGGAGTTCCTCGACGCCGTCGCCGACTGGCGCAGCACCGGGGCCTTCGACGACCGCACCCGGCTGGCCGCCGAGTACGCGGAGCGCTACGCCACCGACCACCACGGCATCGACGACGCCTTCTGGTCCCGGATGCTGGCCCACTACAGCCAGGCCGAGGTGGTGGAGCTCACCATGTGCCTCGGCTCCTGGCTCGCCTTCGGGCGCCTCAACCACGTGCTCGGCCTGGACGCCGTCTGCGTCCTCCCCAGCCACCAGGCCGGCTGAGCCGGACCGCGGGGCCGCCGCCGCTACGACCGACCAGCCGTGTGCGGCGACGGCCCACCGCACCTCAGCGCATGTGGAAGCGTGCGCTGAGCAGGTCGGCATCGCGGGAGGAGGGGCCGACCAGGAGGTCGAAGTCCCCGGGCTCGACGGTGCGTCGGCCGTCCGCGTCGACGATGCTGCAGTCCGCGGCGGGGAACGCCAGGGCGAGTTCCGTGGACTGACCGGGGGCGAGGTCGACCTGGTAGTGCGCCTTGAGCTCCTTGTCGGCCCAGGTGGTCGAGGTCACCAGGTCCCGGATGTAGACCTGGACCGTCTCCCGGGCCGGTCGAGAGCCCTGGTTGGTCAGGGTGACCGTCGCCTGGACGAGTTCCTCGGGCCGGAGGTCGGATGCGGTGACCCGCAGGTCGGAGTAGGCGACCTCGGTGTAGCTGAGCCCGTGGCCGAAGGCGAACTGCGGCTCCTGGGTCAGATCGGCGTACCGGTCGCCGTGCTGGCCGCGCAGCTGGTTGTAGTAGACCGGCTGTTGGCCCACGTGCCGGGGGACGGTGACGGGCAGTCGGCCGCTCGGCTCGACCAGGCCGAGCAGGAGTTCCGCCAGGGCCTGGCCGCCGCGCATCCCGGGGCTGAACGCCTGGATCAGCGCGGACGCACCGAGCGCCGACTGCGGCAGCACCATGGGCTTCGAGCTGATCACGACGACCACCAGCGGCTTGCCGGTGGCGGCGAGGGCGTCGAGGAGGGCGATCTGTCCGCCCACCAGTTCCAGGGTGGCGGTGGACCGTGATTCGCCGATCAGCCCGATGGTGTCGCCGACGACGGCGACCACGAGGTCGGACTGCTCGGCGGCGGCGACGGCCGCGCGGAGCAGCTCCGGATCGAGGCCGGCGGGTACGACCACCTGGGGGGCGGGCTGTCCGTCGGGAAGCAGCGGGCCGTTCGGGTTCGGCCCGAACTCGGCGATGCGGGCTCCCGGGGCATGGGCCACCGTCCAGCCCTCGGGCGCCAGCGCCCGCAGCCCGTCGAGCAGGGTCTGGGTGAGGTGCCTGGGCTGCCCGTCGGCCAGCCAGTCGGCCTGGCCGGAGGCGCCGGCCCAGTCGCCGAGCTGGGCATCGGCGTCGTCCGCGTTGGGGCCGACCAGCGCGATCCGCCGGGGCGGGGCCGGGGCGGTCGGCACGGCGCGGCCGTCGGCGCCGGTGGCGGCCTCGGCCAGCAGGGGCAGCGTGCCGTCGTTGCTGAGCAGCACCAGGCTGCGCCGGGCGCTCTCCAGGTTCAGTGCCGCGTGGTCGGCATGACCCACCACAGCGGCCTGGCGTTCCGGGTCGGGGCGGCGGGGGTTCTCGAACAGCCCCAGGTCGAACTTGAGGGTCAGGATGCGGCGGACCGCGGCATCGATCTCGGGCTCGGTGAGCATCCCCCGACTGATGGCCTCCTGTGCGCCCTCGAAGAACTGAGGGGTCGTCATGACCAGGTCGTTCCCAGCCCGGACGGCGCTGGCGGCGGCCTCGGCGTAGTCGGCGCAGACCTTCTGCTCCCAGACCATCCGGCCGACGTTGTCCCAGTCGGTGACGAGGGTGCCGGTGTAGTTCCACTCCTCGCGCAGGACCTCGCGCAGCAGCCAGCGGTTGGCGGTGATGGGGACGCCGTCGATGGACTGGTAGCCGATCATGAAGGTGCGGCAGCCTTCGCGCGCGACCCGCTCGAAGGGCGGCAGGAACCAGGAGCGCAGCTTGCGACGGCTGAGGTCGGCCTCGCTGGCGTCGCGCCCGCCCTGGGTCTCCGAGTAGCCGGCGAAGTGCTTGGCGCAGGCGAGGATCGCCGTGGGGTCGTCCAGTCCGTCGCCCTGGTACCCGCGGACCATGGCCGAAGCCAGTTCGCCGATGAGGTAGGGGTCTTCGCCGAAGGTCTCGCCGACCCGGCCCCAGCGCAGGTCGCGAGTGATGCACAGGACCGGCGAGAAGGTCCAGTGGACACCGGTGGCGGAGATCTCGACGGCGCTGGCCCGTGCGATGCGCTCGACCAGTGCCTGGTCCCAGGAGGAGGCCATGCCCAGCTGGCTCGGGTAGATGGTGGCACCGGAGAAGAACGAGTGGCCGTGGATGCAGTCCTCGCCGACCAGCAGCGGAATGCTCAGGCGGGTTCCCTCGGCGAGGTCCATGGCCTGCGTCAGCCGCTCCGGGGAGGCGTGCAGGATCGAGCCCGCGTACAGGTCCTCGACCTGGTGTCGGACGTCCTCCATCGCGTTGAGCTGCAGCATCTGCCCGACCTTCTCCGGCAGCGTCATCCGCGGCAGCAGGTCGTCGATGCGCTCCGCGGTGGACAGGGTCGGATCCAGGTACGGGAGGTCGGTCACAGTCACTCATCCAGTCTGCGATATACGGGCTGCGCACTCCGTGTGGGCGGGACGCGGCGTGCGGCACCCGTGGAGCGGAGTCAAGAGAGCGCTCTCTCGCTTTTTGGAATGCTACTGGGTCGATACCGAACTGTCAGCAGCCCCGGCCCCCGGTTCGGAGACATGCGGCTGCGGAGACATGCGTCTGCGGCGGCACCGGTGCTTACGGTGCCGCCGCAGACGCATGGCCAAGCCCTAGCAGCTGAGGTTGCTGCCGGCCGGGACGCCCAGGATCTGGGTGAACTGCTGGTAGTCGTTGATCCGGTCCTGCATCTCGGCGGTGTTGTTGCCGTTGCACTCCAGGCTGCCGTTGATGGCGCGGATGGTCTGGCCGAAGCCCGCGCTGTTGACCATCGCGTTGTGCGAGGTCATGGTGCCGGCGCCGGTCGAGGTGTTCCAGAACCAGAGGCCGGTCTTCCAGGCCACGGAGGCGTCGGTCTGCACCAGGTTCGGGTTGTCCAGCAGGTCGATGCCGAGCGCGTCCCCGGCGGCCTTGTAGTTGAAGTTCCAGCTGATCTGCAGCGGGCCGCGCCCGTAGTAGGCGTAGGTGCCGGCCGGGCAGCCGTACGGCTCATTCGCGCAGTAGTTCCCCGACTGGTCGATCTCGGTGACGTAGACCAGTCCGCCGGTCTCGTGGTCGACGTTCGCCAGGAACGCCGCGGCCTCCTGCTTCTTGACGGTGTCGCTGCCGGTGGTGGCGAAGCTCGGGTACGCGCTGAGCGCCGCGGTGAGGCCGCTGTAGGTGTAGAAGGAGTTCCGGTTCGGGAACATCTGGTTGAACTGGGCCTCGCTGACCACGAACCCGCCGGGCGGGGGCGTCGTACCGCCGCCGCCGGTGGAGAGGTTGAAGGACTGGGCCGCGGTGCCGTTGCAGGTGTACTGCTGCAGCTGGACGCTGTCCGCCGTGGAGGCGGACGGGACGTCCAGGCACTTGCCGCTGAAGCGGTTGACGAAGTGGTAGGTGCTGCCCGACTGCAGCACCGGCAGCCACTGCTGGTTGTTGCCGCCGCCGTAGGTCCACAGCTGGATCAGCGAACCGTCGGCGCTGGAGACGTTGGCGTCGTCCCAGACCTGCGCGGTGCCGGCGGCGCTGCCGACCTGGAAGTAGCCGCCGCTGGTGGCGGTGAACACCCAGTTCTGGGCGTTGGTGCCGTTGCAGGCGTACTGCTGGACGGCGGTGGCGTTGGCGGTGCCCGCCGCCCTGGCGTCCACGCACTTGCCGCTGTTGACGTTGGTGACGGTGTAACTGGTGCCCGAGCTGACCGCCGCCGAGGCGGTGGGTGCGAAGGCGAGGGTGAGGCCGCTCGCGGCCAGGACGGCCGCGCCGGTCAGCGCCACCGCGGAGGACAGCCGACGCAGTGGCCGGGTCCGGCGTCGGGGCAGGGACCGGCGTCGGGGCAGGGGGAAGGCGCGCATGGGGGTACTCCCTTGCTGTGGAGGGGGAGAAAGGGTGACGGGCCTGCGTCCTCGCTGATGTGGGGGCAGAGCGGGACGGCTTGGCGCCCGGGACGGGCGGGATTCAGTGGTGTACCGCCAGGCCTGTGGACGCCGGGCATTGACGGGGCGTCAGCACTTTCCTCAAGACATGATTGAACTTCACATCGCATGTCCCCGTCAAGGTCTAGACCTGTCAGTCCGTGGACGACTCGGCCTGCGGCGTGGGTGCGACGCGGGTGCGACGTGGGTGCGGCTTCGGTGCGACGGATAGCCTGGGCTGGATGCCGGACGATCGGGCTTCCGGCGGAAGGGCGCGGTGAGCATGGATGAGGCAGCGCCGCAGTACCGGCGGGAGCGGTCCCGGCTGCCGGCGGCCCAGCGGCGGCGGCAGATCATGGAGGTGACCTCTGAGCTGATCGCCGAACGCGGCTTCTGGGGCCTGTCCATGCAGGACGTCGCCGACCGGTGCGGGCTGACTGTCCCCGGCCTGCTGCACTATGTCGGCTCGAAGGTCGGGCTGCTCGTCGCCGTGCTGGAACACCGCGACGTCGAGGACGCCCAGTCGCTGCGCGTGCAGCTCGGCGTCGGCGAGGACGAGGTGCCCGACGAGTGGTCCGCCGGCGGCCCGGAAGGCGTCGACCTGCGGCAACTGTGCGCCGTGACGATGCGACGCAATGTGCGGCAGCCCGAGATCGTGAGACTGTTCGCGGTGCTGGAGGTCGAGTCGTTGAACCCCGGGCACCCGGCGCACGACTACTTCGCGGCGCGCCAGGCGCGGGTGGTCTCCTCGTTCGCCGCGCTCGCCGGGGAGCTCACCGACCGTCCGGAACTGCTCGCCCGGCAGATCGTGGCGATGATGGACGGCCTGCAGGTGCAGTGGCTGCGTGCTCCGGAGAGCATCGATCTGGTCGAGGAGTGGGACACGGCCGCCGAGACCCTGTTCGGCCGATTCGCCGACGGGCGCAGCCGCGGGCCGGCCTGAACGGCCGGTCGGCGGCTTCGGTCACCGGTCGACCATGATCCATGAACTGCTGTGAACCGCTTGGCCTTTGTGCATCAGCCCTCTTGTCGGGGAGCCTGCCGTGGGGTACGTTCCCAACCCAGATCCTACCTAGTACCTACTAGGTACTCATTACTTGTTCGACCCCACTGGCCGCCTCGCCCCGGACGCCTCGGATCCACCGGGTCAGATTTGACATGCCCACCACTAGAACGCCCGATGCCGGCTGCCCTCGGCCTCAGCGTGACACCCCCGCCAGGGCAGGCCGCTGTTCCACCGCCGGTCGCACCACAGCTCCCTGACCCACCACCCCCACCCCGGATCAACCCCCCCGGATCAACGCAGGAGGCACGCCACGATGCAGTCCCCCCACCAGCATCCCGACCGTCACCGACGCCGCGCGTGGCGTACGGCAGTCGCCCTCGCGGCAGCCGCGGCTCTGAGCATCGCCACGGCGTCGCTGGCCAGCGGTACGGCCTCGGCGGCCACCAACACCCCCGGCACGATCGTGGGCCAGCAGAGCGGTCGGTGCGTCGACCTGCCGGGCGCCGGCACCGCGAACGGCACCGCTGTCCAGCTCTACGACTGCAACGGCACCGGCGCGCAGCAGTGGACGGTGCGTTCGGACGGTTCCATCCTGAACCCCGGTTCGGGCCGGTGCGTCGACGTGACGGCCGCCGGTACGGCCAACGGCACCCGTGTGCAGCTCTACGACTGCAACGGCACCGCCGCTCAGCACTGGACGGTCAATGCCAACGGCAGCATCAGCAATCCCAACTCGGGCCGGTGCCTTGACGCGAACGGCAGCGCGAACGGTTCCTACCTGCAGATCTGGGACTGCGCCGGCACGGCCAACCAGCACTGGACGGTGAACGCCGGCACCGGCACGGGCACCGGCGGCGGCAACAGCTTCTGGTCGCAGATCCACGCCGGCTGGAACCTCGGCAACTCCTTCGACGCGACCTGTGGCGAGACCTGCTGGGGCAACCCGGCGACGACCAAGCCGATGATCGATCTCATCTCGACCAAGTTCAACTACATTCGTATCCCGGTGACCTGGTCCGGGCACATGACCAGCGGGGCGCCGAACTACACCGTCGACCCGACCTACTTCGCCCGCCTCAAGCAGGTCGTGGACTGGGCCATCAGCGACAACATGTTCGTCGACATCAACATCCACCACGACGGCGGCGGCGACAGCTGGCTCATCCCGAGCACCGGGGCCATGAGCACGACCGAGCCGGAGTTCGTCGCGCTGTGGAAGCAGATCGCCACCTACTTCAACGGCGAGAGCAACCACCTGCTGTTCGAGGCGATGAACGAGCCGCAGGACGCCAACGGCGGCAACCGCTACGGCGGCGGCACATCGGACAACTGGGGCCCGATCAACACGTTGAACCAGGACTTCGTCAACGTCGTCCGCTCGACCGGCGGCAACAACTCCACCCGCTGGCTGATCGTGGTGCCGTACGGGGCCAACGCGCAGACCGGTGCGGACAACCTCACGGTGCCCGCCGGCGCCAACATCGCGGTGTCGCTGCACACGTACAACCCGTGGGCCTTCGCCTCCACCACCGCCCCGAACTACCTCACCTGGGACGGCTCGATGAACTACCTGCCGGACGGCGACGTGAACAACGCCAACCGGCTGTTCACCAGCAGGGGCATCCCGGTGACCTGGACGGAGTTCGGCGCCACGGTCAAGCCGTACAACGGCGGCGACAACTCGGCCGAGGTCGCGAAGTTCGAGACCCACGTCACCTCGTACGCCAAGCAGTTCGGTCAGAAGACCGTGGTGTGGGACAACGGCTACACCGGCGTCGGCGACGACCAGTTCGGCCTGCTGAACCGCACGACGGTGCAGTGGCAGCGGCCGAACATCGTCAACGCGCTCCAGGCCGCGGCCGGCTGACCCCGAACAGCGAGGGCTCCGTCAGTTCCGGACAGGACGTAACGGCGCAGGCCGTTACGTCCTGTCGGCGTGGTCCTCCGGGGCGCTGTCGCGGACGGTGAGGTGCGTGGGCAGGATCAGCGGGCTGGGGTCCTGGCCGTCGATGGCGTCGACGAGCATGCGTGCCATCTCGCGCCCCAGGGCGCGGACCGGCTGGTGCACCGTCGTGAGGGGCGGGTCTGCGTAGGGTGCGCCGGCGAGGTCGTCGAAGCCTACGAGGGCGACGTCGTGCGGCACGCTGAGGCCGTGGCGCCGTAGCGCGCGCAGGGCGCCCAGCGCCATGTTGTCGCCGGCGGCGAAGACCGCGTCGATGTCCGGGTGGGCGGTGAGCAGGCGCTCCATTGCAGTCTCGCCCCCGGGCAGGGTGAAGTCCCCGGCTTCCAGCGCGACGAGAGATCCCCCGGCCACGAGCAGGGCTTCGCGGAAGCCCTGCTCGCGTGCGACGCAGGCTTGCAGGTCGACCTGGCCGGTGATCATCGCGATGCGTCGCCGGCCGGTGCGGAGCAGGTGTTCCGCGGCCAGGCGGCCACCGCCGCGGTTGTCGGGGTCGACATACCAGCGGGGCGTGCTGTGCAGCGGCAGGCCGCCGAAGACCACCGGCAGGTCCGTCTGCTCGGCCAGGTTTCCCAGCGGATCGTCGCCGCGTACGGCCATGAGCATCAGCCCGTCCGCGCGGCGGCCGCCCAGGATGCGCTGGAGCCGGTCCGTGCCGCGGGGGGTGTGCGCGAGCAGCAGGATCAGCTCCAGGTCGGTGTGTTCGAGGAACGAGCTGACCCCGACGGTGACTTCGGCGAAGAACGGGTCGGCGAACAGCGTCGGCTCGTCGCTGGAGACGGCTAGCACGACCGCACCGACCCGGCGGGTGACCAGGGCACGCGCCGTCGGGTTGGGGACGTAGCCCAGCTCGTTGACGGCACGCTGCACGGCGTCGCGCTTGGCCTGGCTGACATGGGGATTGTTGTTGATCGCGCGCGACGCCGCGGTGCGCGAGACTCCCGCACGGGCTGCGACCTCGTCCAAGGTGGGCTGTCGTCGCGGCGATGCCTGCATGGGTCCTGTCCCTCCACGAGACGTCGGCGGTCCGCGCTGATGGCCTTCGGTCAGCCAACGCCGGAGCGTCGATGGTAGCGCTTCCACGATGGAAGCCTGTGGTGATCTACGCACACCTGCAGGAAATCTCGTGTTGACACTCTTGACACCCCTCCGCCCCCAGCCAATCATCGTCAATGATGGAAGCGCTTCCATTTTTGACGATGGCGAGCCTCCCATATTCGCTCAGTTGTGGGGAATCCCGCTATGGAAGCGCTTCCAAATTTTCTGAGCGCCACCGTCCGAGCTACCCCTTCGGCCGTAGTACCAGGAGGTACCACCATGCCCCTGCCCCCGCCCCTGCCCCTGCTCAAACCAGCGCGGCTGCTGATCGCAGCCCTGGCGGCGTGCCTGCTGCTCGCGCTCACCACCGTCCCCGCCCACGCCAGTTCCTGGGGCACGCCCCAGTCCCTGAACTCCCTGAGCTTCTGGAACGTCGTCAGCGGTAGGTGGACGGCCAACAACGAGTTGGAGACCTACACGCCCAACTGCGTCTGGTACGACGGCAGCACACTGATGATCAAGACCTACAACGCCGGCGGCGGCGTGTACGACTCCGGCCGCGTGGAGTCCAAGGCCCTCTACGGCTACGGCACCTACAGCTTCACGGCGAACATGCCCAACGGCGACGGCCTGCTGCCCGCCGTGTGGGGCGCCTACCTCAACCCGTGGCTGCCCGAGATGGACGCCGCTGAGATCATCGGCTCCCACCCGAACACCGCCTACCAGACCTTCCACGATCCCAGCAACAACCAGACCCAGTGGGCGGTGAACAAGTCCAGCGGCTGGACCAACACCTTCCACACCTACTCGTTCACCTGGTGGCCCGACCACATCGACTTCAGCACCGACGGCGTCTTCACCGGCACCAAGTGGTTCAGCACCGCCTCCGGCGTCGGCATCCACTTCATCATCGACACCGCCGTCGGCGGCGACTGGCCCGGCAACCCCGACTCCTCCACCTGGGCCACCGCCGACGGCGCGCGCTACCTGAAGGTCAGCGCCGTCACCTACACCCCCTACTACCCCTGACCCACCGGGCCGGCGCCCGCCACCACAGGCGGGCGCCGGCCCCAGGCGCAACCGGCGGGTCAGTACACCCGGGCTCAGCCCAGCTTCGGGGTGGCCAGTTGGGCCAGTTGCAGGGCCTGGGCCGGGAACCAGGAGCCGGCGGCCGGGTCGACCTGGCCCCACAGCGGGTCGAACGCCGATTGGCCGGTGGCGTCGGTCGGCCAGCCGGGGCGGCTGTAGGCGGTGTAGTCCCAGCTCCGCACGCCGCCCAGAGCGTCGCACTGGCCGTCGGACTGGCCCGGCGTCTTCGCCCACAGGTCGGCGTCCAGCAGCGGCACGCCGGTGTTCGCGGTGGGGCGGACGCCCAGCCCCGCATCGGTGGGGTTGCACCAGTTGCCCTGCATCAGCACGGCCACGGTGGAGGCGCTCTGGTTGTACGGCGCCGCGCCGTACGCCGCCATGGTGTTGGCGCCCTTGCCGTTGCGGCTGGTGTCGACCACGTAGTGGGTACTGGGCACCGCGCCGCCGAGGTTCTGGGTGTACCAGGCGGTGGTCTGGCTCCAGGTGCTGAAGTCGTCCACGGTGGCCGGGTAGTACTGGCTGGCGCAGTACTCGGGGTGGCCGTAGGCCCAGTGCGAGGGATCGGTGACCATGGCGATGCAGTCGGAGATCCACGAGCCGTAGTCCTGCGACTCGGCATTGGTGCGGAAGTTGGAGACGTTCAGGAAGAAGCCCTGCGTCCCCTGCACGCCTGCGGCCAGCAGCCGCGTGGTGATGTTGGGGACGGCCTGCCAGTGCGGGTTGGTGCCGTCCAGGTAGACGCCGGTGTTCGGGTCCTGCTCCAAGGCACTTGCCGCGTAAGCGACTTCGGAGGTCCGCTCGGCATCGGTGCGGGGGTAGGAGGCGGCTGGGAGGTTGCAGTCGGAGGGCTCGTTGCCCAGTGCGTCCGGCTCGACCAGCAGCACCGCGTGGGCGCTGCCGACCGCGGCGGCGACCGCGTCCACCCAGCTCTGGTAGGCCGCCTGGTCGGCGGCCCCGCCCGCGGAGTACTCGGAGCAGTCGCGGCCGGGTATGTCGTAGACCACGAACACCGGCTCGGCCCGCTCCAGGGCGGCCTCGGCCAGGGTGGTCCGCACCTGCTTGCCCACCTGTGCGGGCGTGCCGCCAGTGAGCCAGACGGCGGAGGGCGCCGCCTCCATCTTCGCCAGCAGCGCGGCGTCCTTGAGGTCGCCCTTCTTCGCCAACTGGACGATCTGCTGCACCGATCCGTCCGCCGGCGGTGGTACGAAGAAGCGGGCGGACGGGCTGATGGCGTGCCCGTTGGCCCCGGCGGACGCGGCTGCGGCGGACGCTGTGCCGGGCGCGAGCCCCGCCAGGCCGGCACCGAGGACCAGCGCCACGATGGCGGCCAATGGCCGCCGGAGACTGCGTGGTTGCACGATGACTCCAAGGGTGGGAGTAGAAATACTGGAAGCGCTTCCAGTGCTCGACATGCGCTGTCGGGCCTTCAGAACCTGGACGAGATGGTGCTTCTTCGCTCGTTCTCTGTCAATGACTTGAACGAAAGATTGGAAGCGCTTCCATGCTTCCCCGGTCGCGGCTAGCATCTCCCTTGCAGATCCGGGGCTCTTCGGCGACCCCTGCCACACCCAGGTCCTGGTCGGCGTCAGCGCGGTGCTGGTTAGCACGGAGAGCAGCAACAGCTGGCCACCGTCGGTGGCGGTGAGGAGTTCGCCGGTCGGAGTCACCGTGAGCGCGGTCAGGCGCGACTCGGGCGGGCCATTGTGCTCGGTAGCCGCGAGATGGCGTCCGTCCGCGCTGGGCGGCTGCCTGGTCACTGCCACGCCGCAGCCGGCGTCAGCTCCATTCGGTCCCACCCGGCGGCGTCCGCGTACCCCTCCGCCTCAGCCCCGACGGCCCCGAGTTCCCGCAACTGCTCCCCGCCGCAGTCCCAGATACGGACCGCCGGGCGTTCGGCGTCCCAACACGCCACCAGCGGCAGCCGCGGATGACACACCAGCCGCTCCACCGAACACCCGTCCCCGACCAACGCCCGTGCCACAACCTTGAGATCAGTCACACCAGCACAGTAGCCAGCGGCACTGACAGCAGGACGAGGGCGATTCCGGCTTCACCCGGCGGACGCTGCCGGGGCGGCGGCGGCCTGGGCGTCCAGGGCCATCGCGGTTTCCAGCGAGATCAGGCGCGCGTTCTGCAGCGTCGCGACCTCCCAGCGGTCGTTCTGCCACACGACCGCGAGCAGCTGCATGAAGTGGCGGCTCGACAGTGGCTCAGGCTCGCCCCGGCATCACCATGGAGACGCGGTGGTGCACCACGCCCCAGCCCGGGCGGACGATCCGGGCGAACGGCACCTCACCCCGTACCAGCCGGGAACCCTTCAATACTGTGTCGAAGAGCGGCTGGTTGCATGCGATGACCGCCTCGCGGCCCTTGTGAACGGTTCCCTCGAAGTCCACGAGCTCGGCGTCATCCGCGAAATCGGCGACGAACGCGGCGGCGTCACCGTTGTTCCAACCCTCGTTCATCCGGGCCGGGATGGCGCTCATTGCTTCGACCGACTGTTCCATGTGATCGCCTTTCTGCTTTCTACGTTTTCAGTCACCATCCTCGGTGGGCCGGGCGGCGGACGCGTTGACCATCTGTGCACGGTTGTTGGACGTGAGCGTCACCGCGTTGTATCCGTAGGTGGCCTTGAACAGTCGGCTGAAGTGCGCCGGATCGGCGAACCCCCAGGCTGCGGCGACGGCTGCGACGGTGCGGTCGGTCCCGGCCAGGTCCGCGCGGCACCGCTCCAGGCGCCGGCGGCGGATCAGGGCCGCCACGGTCAGTGGCTGGTTCTCGATGAGCTTGTGCAGGTGGCGCACGGACATGTGGTGTGCCGCGGCGACCTTCGCCGGGGCGAGGTCCCGGTCGGACAGCCTGGCTTCGATGTAGCCGACGATCCTGGTGCGCAGGGTCTCGTCGGCGACCGGGCGCGCGTGGCCCAGCTGGGCCGAGAGCGCCACCGCGATCAGCTCGATGACCGCGGCCGCCGACCGGTCCGCCTCGTCGGCGCGGAATCCGTCCAGGGAGCGCGTCATGTCCCGCGCCATGTCCCGTGCGAGTGAGGACACCAGGGCCGCGGGGCCGCGGTCGCCGGGGATACGCACGCCGGCCAGCCGGGCGGCCTCGTCCGGTCCCAGCCGCAGCGAGTGCCGCGGCACCAGCATGGTCACATGCGTGGTGGCGGTGCTGGCGAAGCGGACCGGCCGCACCGGGTCGATCAGGACCAGGTCGGCGGGCCCGAGCACAGCGGTGCTGCCGCCCTGCTCGGCACACACCCACCCTCGCGTCACCAGCTCGATCTGCCACAGTTCGCTGTCGGCGGCGCGGGCGGACCGCGCGTCCCGGAAGCACTCGCCCTCCGGGGTCACCAGCTCGGCCAGCCGCAGCGGCCCCAGATCGCGGGTGACGACGTCGGCGCGGAAGTCGTCGGCGACGGGCCGCCGGCCGCGCAGGGGCGGCAGGCCGCTGGTCGCGAGAGTCTCCAGAAAGGCGTCGGCGCCGGTCATACGACGTCAGCGCGCGTGACGCGGTGCAGGACGCCGTTGTCGCATGTGTGGTACTCCGGGTGCTGCATGATTCCGATCATTACACAGCCCAAGCCCGGGTCCGTGACGGTCATCGTCACCGCCGAGCTGTCAGCGACCACGCTGAGCTGGCAGTCGCCGTACTCGCTGCTCTGCGTGGTGTCGATGCTGCAGGTGCCCGAGCTCGCGGTCGTCGCGGTGATCGTGGCCGGGGTGTCCGAGAATCGCAGGTCCAGGGTCAGGCCACGTACGGGTCGGCGTGCGCGTGCGCGGCAGCTCGGCGACGCGGGCCAGGACCGGCGCCAAGGTGGCCGTCAGGGCTGCGAGCCGGTGGCGCGGTCTGCCCCCGTGGAGGGCAGCTTCGGCGAGGGCGGAGAAGTGTTCCGCCGACCCCGCATCAGTCCCGAGAGTCAGGTCAAGAGACTTATTTCGTCTGACTTTGATCGTTTTGGATCACCCCCTGTGCACCTTTTGGCCGCCTTGCGGTGTGGGCGGGTTTTTGTCGGGTTGATGTGATTGTTCGCATCCGGTGGAGGTTATGTGTGTGCCATGGTGGACGGGACGGCGCCATGCCCCAAGTCCTCTTTTTTTGCAGGTGAGTTGACGTGCCGGGTCGCTGTTGCCTGCCGTCTTCTGTGCCTGCGCCCCGGGGCGTGGTGACCGTTGCGGTACCGCGCCCCGGGGCGGTCGCAGGGAGGCCCACCGGTCTCCTGCCGCCTCGGTGCGCAGATGAGGGGGGAGACCTTCATGTCGTTCTTGACCACCCCGTCCCGTGCGTCCGGGGCCCGAAGGGGTTCGCGGGTGACCGCGCTGGCCGCCGCCGGGGCCCTTGCACTGGGCGGCCTGACCGCCCTGGCCGCGCCCGCGCACGCAGCCACAGGCGACCGGATCGCCTACGTCGCAAACCTGCGCGGCAACTCGCTCAGCGCCATCGACACCGCCACCGGCACGGTGGCCGCGACCATCCCCGTCGGCACCTTCCCCACCGCGGTGGCCGTGTCCCCGGACGCCTCCACCGTGTATGTCACCAGCCAGGGCAGCAATACCGTCTCGGTGGTCGACACCGCCACGGACACGGTCACGGCCACGATCCCGGTCGGTCTGGGCGCGTCGACCATCGCGGTGTCCCCGGACGGCTCGCTGGTGTACGTGGGCGACAACGTCGGGCCGGGCATCGGCGGGATCACCGTGATCAGCACCGCCACCGACACCATCACCGGCACCATCGTGACCAGCAACCAGCCCAACAGCATCGCGTTCACCCCCGACGGCACCGGGGCCTACGTGGCCAACTTCGTCGGCGGCTCGGTGTCCGTCATCGACACCGCCACCAGCACGGTAGCCGCCACCGTGCCCATTCCGCCCCAGGCCGCCGGGGTGGCCCTCACCCCCGACAGTGCCCATGCCTACGTGGCCAACTACAACAACGGCACCGTCCTGGTCATCGACACCGCCACCAACACGGTCACCGCCACCATCCCCGGCCTGTCCAGGCCGTACAAGGTGTCGGCCACCCCCGACGGCGCCCACGTCTACGTCACCAACCAGGGCAACAACACGGTCTCGGTCATCGACACCGCCACCAACACGATCACCGCCACCATCCCCGTCGGAACGGGCCCCGGCGGCATCGTGGTCGACCCGGTCACCGGCAACGCCTACGTCACCAACGCCAGCGGCAACACCGTCTCGGTGATCGACACCGCCACGAACACCGTCACCGCCGCCATCCCCGTCGGCAGCACCCCCTACGACGTCGCCCTCGCGCCCGCACCCCTGGCGGTGACCGCGATCAGCCTCGGCCAGGGCCTGACCTCCGGCGGCGGGACCGTGACCGTCACCGGTACCGGCCTGGCCGGCACCGGCGCCGTGTACTTCGGCACCACACCGGCCACCGACATCCACGTCGTCAACGACCTGACCGTCACCGCCACCATCCCGGCCCACGCCGCCGGCACCGTCGACGTCACCCTCACCACCCCGGCCGGCACCAGCACCACCACCACCGCCGACCAGTACACCTACCTGGCCCCGCCCTCGGTCACCGGCGTAAGCCCCGGCAGCGGCCCGACGGCGGGCGGGACCACAGTCACGGTCACCGGCACCGACCTGGCCGGCACCACCGCGCTCACCTTCGGCGCCGGCCACCCGGCCACCGCCGTGTCGTGCACCGCGACCTCCTGCACCGCCACCGCCCCCGCTGAGGCCGCAGGCACCGTCGACGTCCAGGTCACCACCGCCGGCGGCACCAGCGCCGCCAGCAGCGCCGACCACTACACCTACGTCACCCCGTTCACCTTCACCGGCTTCCTCCTGCCCGTACTCAACCCTCCCTTCCTCAACCCCCGCGTCCCTGGCCTGGACGTACCCGTCTCCTTCACCCTGCACGGCAACAAGGGCCTGGGCGTCGTCGCCGCCGGATCCCCGACCACCGTGCCCGTCAACTGCCTGACCCACGCCCCCACCGGCACTCCCACCGCCACGGCCAGTGACGGCTTCACCTACAGCACCCTGCTCGGCGTCTACACCTACAAGTGGAAGACCACCACCGCCCTGCACGGCACCTGCCAGCGGTTCACTCTCCAGCTCACCGACGGCAGCACCCACACCGCCTACTTCGCCTTCTAGAACCACCACGCATGCCTGCGGCCCCGGATGCCCGCCTGATGGGTAGCTGGGGCCGCACTGCGTCCCGCGCAACGGCCCCAGCCGAAGATCTCCCGCTTTACGCGGGACGGGACCGGGCACCGGCGCCTCGCGGGCTGCCCTGGCCGGTCGCCGTAGCGCGACCGGCACCGCCTGTGGGGGCGGAGCGGGTGCACCGGACTCCGAAGGAGACCGCCATGTCCCTGCGTAGCACCCGAAGCCCCACTGGCCGCGTCCAGGCGCGGTACCCCTGGCCGCGGCGCTACTGCTGGCCGGCGTCCGGCACCGTGGTCGCCACCATCCTGGGCACCTGACTCTCACCCCGTCAGTGCGGCACAGCACTGGTATCTGCCGCGCTGAGGGCTCCGGCCTGCCTGGCGAGCATCGTGCTGAACTTCTCTCCCCCCGTCTCCGGCCTGGTCCTGCCCAGCCCTGCGCCCGTGACCAGCTCGACCGGGACCGGGACCGGGACCGGGACCGGGACCGGCACCATCACCACCTGCGTGTTCCCCGGCGGCGGAGCCACCACGGGGACGTTCACCTACGCCCTGACCGGAAACCTGACGTGCGTCTCGGCGCAGAACGTGGCCGGGATCCTGGACATCGCCTGGGCGGATGGCACCGGCAGCCACGCCACGGTTACCAGCCTGGTCCCCGGGCTGGGCGGCGCCGGCGGCGCGGTCGGCCTGACCGCGACGATCACCACCGGCCGGTTCCCGGGCGACCAGGTCACCATCGCCAACATCCGCGACCCCCTGGCCCGGGTGACCTGCCTCACCACCGGACTGGCCACCGCCACCGGCGCCACCAGCCTCACCTTCACCCAACCCCTATAAGGCAACTCCTGGGCAACTCCCACGGCCGGGACGCCTTCACGGCCACTTCGCCGACCACCGGCCTGCGCCCTCTGCACGATTGAGGCGCGGCCCTTGGCTCGGCCACCACGTGATGGTGCATGAGCAGTACCGGGTGCCACGTGATGGCACACAAGTTGCGTCGCAAAGGCTGCGCGGGTCAGATGCCCTTTAGATGTCGAAGTACAACTCGAAGAGTGCTCTGACCTGTGGATTTCCGAGGCCCAACTGATCATCTTGCACAATCGCTGCATAAGAAGCTGATCAGAGACGCTGAATGCCGATCAGCTGGTGTAGGGATTCCTGAGAGTCATCGGGGTGCGCGCGATGTCCAAGGCAGGCTGGGGGAAGCGAGGGCCGGCCGTGTAGTAACGGGCGCGGGTCCGGCCGACTGGTTCGAGGAGCTGCGCAGTGACGAGATCGCGCAGGTCGCGTTGTGCCTGTTGCAGACTCAGGCCCTCGACGTGTTCGTAGCGGGAGCGACGGACGCGTCCGGCCATGGCCACGTCGTGCAGGGCGGTCACCGTACGTTCGTCCAGGCGGTTGCTCTCGGCGAAGCCGGCGAGCGATCCCCAGGTTCGGCCGGAGCGGTCGAGTCGGCCTTGGACGGTCTGGGCTTGTTGGTGGTAGGCGGTCAGGTTGAAGCGGATCCAGCTGGAGACGTCTTGGTCGGGGACGTACTCCGGTCCCCGGTCGGCGAGTTCGCGGTAGTACTCCCAGGTGTTGCCGGGGCGGCCCAGCCATGCCTCGATCGACGAGAACTCCGGGGCCAGCACGCCCTCTCGGGCAATCATGAGCGTCTGCAGCGACCGGGACATACGCCCGTTCCCGTCAGCCCAGGGGTGGATGGAGACGAGGTGCAGATGTGCCATGGCGGCTCGCACCAGGAGGTGGACCCCGTCCTCGGCGTTCAGCCAGTTGACCAGTTCTTGCACCAGTGCGGGAACGCCTTCGGCGTTCGGGGCCGTGTAGGCCGCGATGCTTGGGTCGCGGGCGTCGGTGACATACACGGGGCCGCGACGCCACTGCCCTGCCGGCTTTCGCACAGCATGGCGATGGCCCTGCAGCATCCAGTGCAGCGCGTTGAGCAGGCCCTTGCTGTAGCTGAAGTCCTGGGCGTCGTGGAGTGTCTGGATGTACGTCATCATCCGCTGATAGGCGAGGGTCTCCTCGCGGTTCTCCTCGGAGACCTCGACGTCGCGCTCGCCGTCCATCAGGTCTTCGACGTCGACGGTGGACACCTTGAACCCCTCGATGGAGTTCGAGGCCGCAACGGCATCAGCGGTCAGGAACTTGCGAAGTCCAGCGGTCCACTTCGAGGGCGTCGCACGCACCTGATGTCGCAGGTCCTGCCGCATCTGGTCGATCTCGCCGAGCACCTGCTCGTCGACGGCGCTGAGGGTGGGATTCGGGTAGAGCATGCCAGGAATAATATATTGACGCAGTCATTACGTCAATCAATCGCTGCCGGATCGGCTGCTCCGGTCAAGCCTCAACCGTTCAACCTGGCCGGAAGCTCTCTCCAGTCCTGTATCGAGCCAAGGATCAGCTTCCTGTGTCATCCCTGGGTACGCACATCCGTTGCGCCCATGTGGCGGAAGCAAGGGATTTCCACTCGATCGAATGATGGAGTCTGGGAACAACTGTTGGAATCTGCTTGAATCGCCATGCTCGCTCGCGTCGGGAAAGATGAAAATTGGAGCAAGAATCATGCTGGATATTTTCGATCAAATCGAATGGAAGACCCAGAAGATTTTCGGCGAGGATCCGGTTTGTGTGCACGTGGGGAATGCTCGGGAGTGTACGATAAAGAAGCATCCAAATTATTCGAAGTTTCGAACTGAAGCGATCCGGGCGGGAGTCAATTAAGGTCAGAGTTCGCGCATTTGGGAGTCAATGATTGCGATGGGGAGGTTGTGTGACCTGGATGGCGATGACACCTGGCGGCTGGTCATCCTCGACTGCATCGTTCCCTGCTTTCGTTCGCTTTCAGCAAAAATCTCCCGCGATTTCAAGGTAGAGCTTGAAGAAATTCGGTCAGCTATGGCGACAACCGCACTGGAAGTGTGGGCGGACACTGTCAAGGGCGTCCCGCCGCGCCGTGTGAGGGATCGAATGGTGAAGGCAGCCTTTGCCGTGGCCTGGGGAAATGCCGGTTCGCCGGAGTACTCGACAGATGACGTAGAAGTGTTGCTCTGGCCAGAAGGCTCTGCCTCGGTATCCCCGTTGAGGGCATCGTCGATCATCGACGTCAGTAGTATTCTCGACGCAGACGCCGCAGAGCGAATCAGGGGTGAGCGGCTTGGGGCGCTGCTTCAGAGGTTGGGTTGCTTCAACGGTGTGCGGGATTTTCACGATGAAATTCGCTCCGGGCACCGTTCGGGTTCAGTTGGCCATGCGGTGATGATGTCACTGTCGCGAGGTCGAATTTCCGACCAGAACCTCTACTACTATGTCTCGGACCTTTGCCCTTCGTTCATCGGGCTCCGAGAAGCTGCAGTGGTGATGGGGATCGCCGAATCTGCGGCGCATCGGCTCATCAGGGCGGGGGAGTTTCCTTTTCCCGTTGCAAGGGCAGGGCGGAGTTACAAAGTCTCCGTGAGGGCTCTCATGCATTTCAAGGATATTCCTGATGCCATCGTCCATATTGACGACGTCGAGAATGGTGCCCGCCATGCGAGAGGGAACGTGGAGTGAGCCTAGAGGGCCGTCAGTCGAATACTTGCTCCCTCCTGTACTGGCCGCAGAGCGCATTAAGTTCATGCCTTTGCGCAAAAGCATGCCGAAGTGTGGTTGCTGGGCGTCATCGGCGAGGGCTGATCGACAGCAGGCACTGTGTCTCTGAGGACGGTTGCAGGAGCTTGCTGTCAGGCATTTTCAGTTTACGGTGACGATCGGGCGGAAGGCCAGGAGCTGTCACCGAAACAGATTCTCCGCAGGTCAGCGATTTCGCTGACCTGCGGAGAATCAAATGTGAGGTCGCACGTTTTCGTAGAGCGGGACCGGAAGCTACAGGTCGAAGTAGAGCTCGAACTCGTGCGGGTGGGGGCGGAGGGCGATCGGGAGGACTTCCTGGGTGCGCTTGAAGTCGATCCAGGTCTCGATCAGGTCGGGGGTGAAGACGCCGCCGGCCAGGAGGTAGTCGTGGTCGGCCTCGAGGGCTTCGAGGACGGCCGGGAGGGTGGCCGGGACCTGGGGGACCGAGGCGTGCTCGTCCGGGGCCAGCTCGTAGAGGTCCTTGTCGACCGGCTCCAGCGGCTCGATCTTGTTCTTGATGCCGTCCAGGCCGGCCATCAGCATCGCCGAGAAGGCGAGGTACGGGTTGGAGGACGGGTCCGGGGCGCGGAACTCGATGCGCTTGGCCTTGGCGTTGGCGCCGGTGATCGGGATGCGGATCGCCGCCGAGCGGTTGCGCTGGGAGTAGACCAGGTTGACCGGGGCCTCGAAGCCGGGGACCAGGCGGTGGTAGGAGTTCACCGTCGGATTGGTGAAGGCCAGCAGCGACGGGGCGTGCTTGAGCAGGCCGCCGATGTAGTAGCGGGCCATGTCGGACAGGCCGGCGTAGCCCTGCTCGTCGTAGAAGAGGGGCTCGCCGCCGCTCCACAGGGACTGGTGGCAGTGCATGCCGGAGCCGTTGTCGCCGAAGATCGGCTTGGGCATGAAGGTCGCGGTCTTGCCGTTCCGCCAGGCGACGTTCTTGATGATGTACTTGAACAGCATCAGGTCGTCGGCCGCGGCGAGCAGCGTGTTGAACTTGTAGTTGATCTCGGCCTGGCCGGCCGTGCCGACCTCGTGGTGCTGCCGCTCGATGGTGAGGCCGGCCGCGGCCAGCTCCAGCGACATCTCGGCGCGCAGGTCGGCGAAGTGGTCCACCGGGGGGGCCGGGAAGTAGCCGCCCTTGTAGCGGACCTTGTAGCCGCGGTTGCCGCCCTCTTCGACGCGACCGGTGTTCCAGGCGCCGGCCACGGAGTCGATCTCGTAGAAGGACTTGTTCTGCTTGGTCTCGAAGCGGACGTCGTCGAAGACGTAGAACTCCGCCTCGGGGCCGAAGTACGCGGTGTCGGCGATGCCGGAGGAGGCGAGGTAGGCCTCGGCTTTCTTGGCCACGTTGCGCGGGTCACGGCTGTACTGCTCGCCGGTGATCGGGTCGTGGATGAAGAAGTTGATGTTGAGGTGCGATTCCTTGCGGAAGGCGTCGAGCCGGGCCGTGCTCAGGTCGGGGACCAGGGCCATGTCGGACTCGTGGATCGCCTGGAAGCCGCGGATCGACGATCCGTCGAACATCAGGGTCTCGGCCGGATCGAAGGACTCCGCGGGCACCGTGAAGTGCTGCATGACGCCTGGAAGGTCGCAGAACCTGACATCGACGAACTTGATGTCATTCTCCGAGATGTAGCGAGACATCTCGTCGGCGTTGTTGAACATCCATCCTCCTCGGCCCGGCAAGCGCCAGGATTGCGGGTGCGGGACCGCCGGTCCCGCCGGCGGCACCGTGTGGCTCACGATAGGAACAGGCCGTTTCTCGCCTGTGACTCACATGTTTCGCAGTTGTTAACCGCACCAGGTCAACGGGGGAACGACCCTTGGGGTTCCTGGTCGTTGGGGCCTCGGCGGTCGTGTCGTTGTTTCACTCCTTGGAGAGTGGACTAGACCAATATTGGGCCTCCTTCGCTCTTCCTACCCCGGCCGGGGACCGCTAGGCCTCCGGCGGCTACTGTGGGTTTGTGGACGACAGTAGAGATGCGCTCGGATCGTGGATCGAAGGCCCCAAGCTGGGCGCGACGCAGACCGATGGCGACCCCGACTACCGGGGCCAGCGGCTCGGCCTGCCCGAGCACGGCGCCGGATCGATGGCCCCGACCGGGCGCCGCCTGGTGGCCCTGGTGATCGACTGGTGGCTGTGCGCCATCGTCTCCTACGGGCTGATCACCCACGGCAACCTGGCCCAGGCCAACGACTGGACCCTTTTTGTGTTCTTCGTGGTCACAGTACTCACTGTGGGCACCATCGGCAGCAGCCCCGGCAAGCGCCTGCTCGGCATGCGGGTGGTCCGGGTGGACGGCAGCCGGGCGACGCTCGGACAGGTGGCGCTGCGCACCTTCCTGATGATGCTCGCCATCCCCGCGGTGATCTGGGACCGCGACGGCCGCGGCATGCACGACCGCCTGGTCGGCACGGTCGAGGTCCGGATGTAGCGCGAGGCCTGGGTCTCACGGCCTCCGCGAGAGCCTGGGGCAACGGCCTCAGGCACCGGTACGCATGGAGCGGCCCCGGTCGCGTCCCTCGGAGCGAGGTGACGCGGCCGGGGCCGACTGTCGTTGCGGGTGGGGGAGCGGTGGTCAGCGGCCCTTGGGCATCCGCGCGCTCTTGGGCATCGGACCCTTGGGAATGGGGGCGTTGGTCATCAGGTCGCCCATCGCCCGGAGCCGCTCGTTGATCTGGGTGACCTGGGACGGCGGAAGCGTCCGCGGCATCTTGGTCAGGTGCATCTGCAGCTTCTTCAGCGGGATCTGGCCCTCGCCCTCGCCCACGATGATGTCGATCACCGGGACGTTGCCCGCCGCCTTGCTCATCTTGCGCTTCTCGGCTGCCATCAGCGGCCGCAGCCGGTTGATGTTGCCCTCGCCGACCAGGACGATGCCCGGGCGGCCGACCGCGCGGTGCACCGCGTCCTGCTGGCGCGTCGCCGCGACCACGGGGGTGACCGTCCAGCCGCGCTTGATGTTGTTGAGCACGGCCGCGGCTGCGCCGGGTTGCCCGTCCATCTGCCCGAAGGCGGCCTTCTCGGCCCGGCGTCCGAAGATCACCACGGCGGCCAGCAGCCCCGCGAAGAGGCCGAGCACGCCCAGGTAGATCGGGTGTCCGACCGCGAAGCCGATAGCGAGGAGCACCGCGAGGGTGCCGAGCCCGATACCGGCGATGATGAGACCGATTTTCGGGTCGACCCGCTTGGTCATGGTGTACGCCAGACGGATCTGCTTGAGCCGTCCGGGGTTTTCGTCGGTGGTTTCCTGCCTCGCCATGGGGCCATCGTACGGTGCGACCACCCCGGTTTCCCAAGCCCGGGGGCCTGAGTCCGTATCGGGTTGATCTCAGTGCGTTCGAATGGCCGCGCCGCCGGGCCGGCCGGCTGCCCGAGGGGCGGTCAGCGTGCCCGGTGGAGCGAGGTCAGCGGGCGGAGCGGGCCAGGGGTCGGTCGAGCTCCTCGCGGTCCCGGGCATGGCGGCGGTTCTCGCAGACCGCGTCCCAGGCGTTGCGGCGGGCGGTCTGCTGGCCGCTGCCGAGCAGGACCGACTCGGCCATCCGCAGAGCGCCGCCGACGGACCGCAGGCCGCCGCTGAGCAGGCCGGTGCTGATCCCTCCGGTGCTCAGGCTTCCGTTGACGGACGGCCGCCCGGCGGACTGTGCTCGCGATACTGACTGCATGCGGAACCACTCCCCTCGTGGTCGTGCTGTCTGTCCGTGCTCGTGCTGTCTCTCGGGGTGCAGCCTCCGAGGCTCCCACCCCATCGTCACCACACCGTGTTACCGCGCGGTGACCCCCGGGTCAAACATAGGTGAAACCCTCGTGCAGGGTTTCGGGCATTCTGTTCAGACGGTCGTGCCGCGGTGCTCCAGGGCCTGGCGGTAGAGGCGTCCGGCGCGGTACGAGGAGCGGACCAGCGGTCCCGACATGACGCCGGCGAAGCCGATCTCCTCGGCCTCCTGCTGCAGCTCCACGAACTCGTGCGGCTTCACCCAGCGCTCGACCGGGTGGTGCCGGGGGGAGGGGCGCAGGTACTGGGTGATGGTGATCAGCTCGCAGCCGGCCTGGTGCAGGTCCCGGAGCGCCTGGCTGACCTCCTCGCGGGTCTCGCCCATGCCCAGGATCAGGTTGGACTTGGTGACCAGGTTCACCGCCCGGGCCTCGGTGATCACCTGCAGCGAGCGGTCGTAGCGGAAGCCGGGACGGATCCGCTTGAAGATCCGCGGCACCGTCTCGATGTTGTGCGCCAGCACCTGCGGGCGGGACGAGAAGACCTCGGCGAGCTGCTCGGGCACCGCGTTGAAGTCCGGGATCAGCAGCTCCACGCCGGTGGTGCCGGTGGGACGCTCGGCGGTCACCGCGTGGATCTGGCGCACGGTCTCGGCGTAGAGCCAGGCCCCGCCGTCGTCGAGGTCGTCACGGGCGACGCCGGTGATGGTGGCGTAGTTCAGGTCCATCTTCAGCACCGACTCGGCGACCCGTCGCGGTTCGTCGCGGTCGAAGTCGGCCGGCTTGCCGGTGTCGATCTGGCAGAAGTCGCAGCGGCGGGTGCACTGGTCGCCGCCGATGAGGAAGGTCGCCTCGCGGTCCTCCCAGCACTCGAAGATGTTGGGGCAGCCGGCTTCCTGGCAGACCGTGTGCAGCCCCTCCGACTTCACCAGCGACTGGAGCGCGGTGTATTCGGGGCCCATCTTCGCCCGGGTCTTGATCCACTCCGGCTTGCGCTCGATCGGGGTCTCGCTGTTGCGGACCTCCAGTCGCAGCATCTTCCGACCGTCGGGTGCGACAGCGGACACGTAGCGGCTCCCTCAGTGTTGTCGTCCTGCATGGTGACGTAATACAGGTTGTCGTACCGTGCTCTTTACTGCGCGCGCTTTACTGCCAGGCGATACCCCAGGATACGCCTGCGATTCCATGGCTCGAACGCCCGGTTGGACGAGCATTCAGCCTTGGGAACCACGCTCACACGGCAACAGCAGGCGAGGACGGCTGATTCCCGCGCGCCAGCACCTCGTTGAGGTGCCGCTCCACCGTCGGCAGCGCCTCGGCGACGGTCACGTCGCGGCCCAGTTCGGTGCTCAGCGAGCCGACCCCGGCGTCGCGGATGCCGCAGGGGATGATCTGGTCGAACCAGGTCATGTCCGGATCGCAGTTCAGGGCGAAGCCGTGCATGGTCACCCCGCGGGCGACCCGGACGCCGATCGCGGTGAGCTTGCGGTCGTCGCCGCGCTGCCCGGCGTTGGACGCGGCGTACTCGGGGCCGGCCAGCCGGGGGTCGAGGCCGAGCTTGGCGCCCATCCGCAGGGTGAGCGCGCCGATGTTCACCACCCGGTCCGCGTCGACCACGGCGCCGGGCAGCTCCTGGCCGAGCACCCAGACGCCGCTGCGGCCCTCGATCCGGGTGGTGGCCACGCCGAAGTCGGCGCAGGCGCGGATCAGCGCCTCCTCCAGGCGGCGCACATACGCGACCACGTCCATCGGCTCAGGCAGCTTGACGATCGGGTAGCCGATCAGCTGGCCGGGGCCGTGCCAGGTGATCTCGCCGCCGCGGGTGACCTGGACCACCGCGGTGCCGTCCAGCGGGTAGTCCTCGGGCCGGGTGCGGCGCCCGGCGGTGTAGACCGGCTGGTGTTCCAGCAGCAGGACGGTGTCCGGGATCTCGTCGGCGACCCGCAGCGCGTGCAGCCGCTGCTGCTCGGCCAGCGCCTCCTCGTACGGGACCGCCCGCTCGCCGATGCCCAGGTGCACAAACCGAAGCCCGCCGCCCACTGCCGTCACCCCTTGCCCACGTGTCCGTGTCCCGCGGGTCTGCGTCCCGCGTGTCTGTGTTGTGGCCCTGTCGGCAACTCTACGACCGCGGAAGCACACGAAAGAATGACAGATATGGAAATCTGTCAGCGCATCATGCATAGTTGACCGCGACAAGCCACACACCCGAAGGGATCCCCCATGAACCTCCGCCGACTCGGCAGCACCGGCCCCCGCGTCTCCGCCCTCGGCCTGGGCGCCATGGGCATGTCCGGCATGTACGGCCCGGCCGACGAGGCCGAGTCCATCGCCACCGTCCACGCCGCCCTGGACGCCGGGGTGACCCTGATCGACACCGGCGACTTCTACGGCATGGGCCACAACGAACTGCTGATCAGGGACGCCCTGCGGAGCAGCGGCCGGGATCGCGGCGAGGTCGGGATCAGCGTCAAGTTCGGCGCCCTGCGCGACGCCGACGGCGGCTGGTCCGGCTATGACGCCCGGCCCGCGGCGGTCAAGAACTTCCTGGCCTACTCGCTGCGCCGGCTGGGCACCGACTACGTCGACGTCTACCGCCCGGCCCGGCTCGACTCCGCCGTCCCGATCGAGGAGACCGTCGGCGCGATCGCCGAGATGGTGCAGGCCGGCCACGTCCGCCACATCGGCCTCTCCGAGGTCGGCGCGGACACCATCCGCCGGGCCCACGCCGTGCACCCGATCGCCGACCTGCAGATCGAGTACTCGCTGATCTCCCGCGGCATCGAGGCCGAGATCCTGCCCACCGTCCGTGAGCTGGGCATCGGCGTCACCGCCTACGGCGTGCTCTCCCGCGGCCTGATCAGCGGCCACTGGTCGGCGGACCGGCCGGCCGTCCCCGGCGACTTCCGCGGCATCTCCCCCCGCTTCAGCGCCGGCAACATCGACACCAACCTGGCCCTGGTGGAGGCGCTGCGGGTGGTCGCCGAGGCCAAGGGCGCCAGCGTCGCGCAGACCGCCATCGCCTGGGTGCTGGCCCAGGGCGAGGACATCGTCCCGCTGGTCGGCGCCCGCCGCCGGGACCGGCTGAGCGAGGCCCTCGGCGCGCTCGACCTCAAGCTCGACGCCGCCGACCTGCAGGCCATCGAGGCCGCGGTGCCGGCCGGGGCCGCCGCCGGAGACCGGTACATTGCTGCCCAGATGGCACATCTGGACAGCGAGAAGTGACTCGGTGAGACGTGACTCAGTGAGACGTGACGAAGTGAGACGTAGGACCGGAGAAGACCAGCCATGGCGGAATCAGTCCTGAGCACCGAGCAGATCCTGGTGGCGGCGGAGGACGCGCTGCGCCGCTTCGGGCCGGCCAAGGCCACCGTGCTGGACGTGGCCCGGGCGCTCGGGGTCAGCCACGGCACGGTCTACCGGCACTTCCCCAGCAAGGCCGCGCTGCGGGGCGCGGTGACCGAGCGCTGGCTGAACCGCGCCCACGCCGCGCTCCCGGCCGTGGCCACCGGCTCGCAGCCGCCGGACGTCCGGCTGCGGCTCTGGCTGGAGACGCTCTACCAGGCCAAGAAGCACAAGGCCCTGGACGACCCGGAACTGTTCGCGACGTACTCGGTGCTCGTCGACGAGAGCAGTGCTCTCATCGATGAGCACCTGGCCGCCCTGGAGGCCCAGCTGGCGGTGATCATCGCGGAGGGCCAGGACGAGGGCATCTTCGCCGAGGTCGGCGACCCGCTGACGCTCGCCCACACCGTCTTCCAGGCCACCGCCCGGTTCCACGACCCGGCCTACGCCGCCACCTGGGCGACCCCCGCCGCCGACCAGGAGTTCGCCGCACTGGTCGGCCTGCTGCTCCGGGGCCTCGCCGCCCGCTGACAGGCCGTCACCCGAGCCACTGCCTGCGTCGTCACCGAGCCGCTGACCACCCGTCACCCGACCCGGCGACGGGGCCGTCACCGCGCCGCCGCCGGGGCACTCGGCGGGTCGGTCCGGCGCACTGCACCATCCTGACGGGCCATCACCACAACGAGGGGCTGTTGTCACTCGATCGGACGATTGTATTGACAGAATCGGCCATTACGGGTCAAATGCTCGCTACATTCACGCCGTTCCCGTAGGGAGCTCGCGACGTACTCCGAGGGGCGCATCCTCCGGGGCGGCGCGCGCACCCGGAAGGTGTGTGGCACATGTCCCAGCGGCCAGTAACCGACCGACCGTCGTCAGAGACCCGACCCGACCGCTCAGGCACCGCCGAGCGGCCGACTCTCGCCGAGCGCTCCCGGTCGGTCGACCCGCGACTCGGCCAGGCCCGGCCCGCAGTGGACTCAGCGGCCCACGAGGCCCCCCGGTCGCCCCGGGCCGGTGTCGAGCGCCCGCAGGTGGAGCGCGCCCAGGTGGAACGCGCCCAGGTCGCGCGCTCGCACAACCAGCGCCTCGCCGGGCTGATCGAGGAAGCAGGCTTCTCCCACGCCGGACTCGCCCGCCGGGTGGACCAGCTCGGCCTGGAGCACGGCCTCGACCTGCGCTACGACAAGACCTCGGTCACCCGCTGGCTGCGCGGCCAGCAGCCCAGGGGCGCCACCCCGGCGCTGATCGCCGAGGTCTTCACCCGGCGGCTCGGCCGCCGGCTCTCCGCCCAGGACCTCGGCCTGGACGCCTGCGCGCCGGTCTACGCCGGGCTCGAGTTCGCGGAGACCCCGGCCGAGGCGGTCGACATCGTCAGCAGCATGTGGCGCAAGGACACCGGCGTGCACTCCGAGCTGCGCCGGATCGCCTTCACCCCGGCCGGCCTGGTGGTGCCCAGCCGGGACTGGCTGATCGGCCGCAGCGACGACCGGGTCGCCCGCGAGACCGCCCAGGACCTCGGCATCGGCCCCGGCCCGGCCCGCCCCGTCGGGCGACCAGGAGCGGTGCCCCAGGGCCTGGCCCACGGCGTGACCCACGGTCTCGCCACCGGCATCCCGGCGCAGACCCGCCGACCGGCGCTGCCGGGCACCGCCGGAGCGGTCGGCGCCGGGATCCTCGGCGCGCACGGCGAGCTCGCCCCGCCACCGCCGCCCTCCCCGCGCGGCCTGCAGCGGGTCGGCCGCGGTGACGTCGCCGCGGTCCACGCCGTCGGCGACCTGTTCCGCTCGCTCGACAACGCCTACGGCGGCGGCCACGCCAGGCAGGCGCTGATCCGCTACCTGGAGAGCGAGGCCGAGCCGATGCTCCGCGGTCGCTACAGCGAGCCGATCGGCCGCTCGCTGTTCGGCGCGGTCGCCGACCTCACCCGGCTGGCCGGCTGGACCTCCTACGACATCGGCGCGCACGGGCTGGCCCAGCGCTACTTCGTCCAGTCGCTGCGCCTGGCCCAGGCCGCCAACGACCGGCTCTACGGGGCGTACGTCCTGGTCACCATGAGCCGTCAGGCGGTCTACCTCGGCCACGGCCGGGAGGCGGTGCAGCTGGCCAGGGTCGCCCAGCAGGGCATCGGCACCGCGGCCCCCGCGGCCGTCCAGGCGCTGATGCTCGCCGCCGAGGCCCGCGGCCACGGCCTGATCGGGGACGCCCGCTCCTGCACCACCTCGCTGGTCCGGGCCGAGCGCGCGCTGCAGGCCGCCCGTCCCAGCGACGAGATGCCGGGCTGGGCCCGGTTCTTCGACGAGGCGCAACTAGCCGACGAGTTCGGCCACTGCTACCGCGACCTCCAGCAGTGGCGGCCCTGCGCGCAGCACGCGGAACGCTCGCTCCGGCTGCGGGCCGCCGGGTACGCCAGGAGCCGGGTGTTCTGCCGTACGGTGCTGGCCACCGCGAGGCTGGGCCTGGGCGAGGTGGACGAGGCCTGCGCCGCCGCGACCGAGGCCCTGCGCGGCGCCACGGAGATGCGGTCGCTGCGCGCGGTGGAGTACCTCCGCGAGTTCAGCCGTCGGCTCGGCCCGTACCGCGGCACCGCGGCGGTACGGGCCTTCGAGGAGGCGGCCCACGGGGCGGGCATCATCTGACCGGGGGCCGGCCCTGGGTCGGCCCCCGGCCGGCCCCAGTTCCGGGCCCCGGTCCTAGGCCGCCAGGTCGGCGCCCGGGGCCACCGGCAGCCCCAGGTCGCGCAGGACCGCCGCGGCGGCCCTGCGGCCCGAGGACAGGGCGCCCTGGGCGCTGCTGGTGTCCCGGTGGTCGCCGCAGACGTACAGCCCGTGCAGCACCCGGACCGGGCGGCGGAAGTGGTGCGGCGGTGGCATCGCCGGAAGGGCGTCCGGCAGATGACGCACCGCCACGAACTCCCAGCCGCCGCTGTCCACCCCGTAGAGCGCGCCAAGCCGACGGCGGACCGCCGGTTCCAGGGCGGCAGGGCCGTCCGCGTCGAAGGAGCGCCGGCCGAGGACCGTGCCGGCGATCAGCGACGCCCCGGCCGGGGCGTAGGAGCGGTCGACCTCGCTGAGCACCAGGGCGTGCGAGACCAGGCCCGCGCCTCCACCGTCCAGGCGGGGACTGCCGGGCGCACCCGGCTCCGCGTCCAGCAGCAGGTGCGGCGTCGGGCAGGGCGACTCGGCGGCGGCGTGGTAGTAGGTGGTGACCGGGTGGTAGGCGGGCTGGTGCAGCCCCGGCAGCAGGTCCCCGGCCGCACGGGCGTCGGTGGCGATCACCACCGCCCGGCAGCCGAAGCGCCCGTGCCGCTGGGTCTCCACCCCGTCCGCGGCCACGGCGGTGACCCGGATGCCCAGCCGGACGGTGCCCGCGGGCAGCGCTTCGGCGAGTTGCTGGGGCAGCGCCCCGATGCCGGCCGCGGGCAGGCTGAGCCGCCCCCGGGCGTAGCCGCGCAGGGCCAGCTCGGCCACCCGGCTGCTGGTGCCGAGGCCGGGGTCGCCGAGCAGGGCGACCAGCAGCGGCCGCAGCAGGCCCGCCGGGGTGAGCCCGGACGGTCCGGGATCGGCCAGGGCCTCGGCGGTGGTCCGTTCCGGATGCCGCATCAGCCGTTCGGTGGACGTCGCGGCGAGCCTGGACAGCGTCGCGGCCAGTTGGAGCCCGTCCCGCGCCTCTTCGGCACGGATTCCGTCCGCCTCCGCCTCCGCCCCGCCGATCCGGGAGCGCAGCCCCTGACGGTGCACCAGCAGGTCCGGCAGCAAAGGGCGCAGGTCGAGCCGGGGCAGGTCGAGCACGTCGGCCAGCTCGCCGAAGGCGGTGTTGAGAAGGTGGGCGCCGTGGTCGAGCCGGAATCCGTCCCGCTGGTGCGTGGCCATCCGTCCGCCGATCCGGTCGGCGGCTTCCAGTACGGTGACGGAGAGCCCGGCGTCGGCGACCCGGCGCGCGGCCGAGAGTCCGGCCAGGCCGGCCCCCACCACGACGACGTCGACCGCTCGCCGGGCGGCTGGGGCGGGGTGGGTGCGGTACCTGGGAAGTGGCGTTGCGGGCACGTTGACGGCTCCCTCCGTGGCCAGGGCCCCCTCCCTATGGGCGGACCCGACCGGTGCCCAGGTGATGCCCCGTCAATCTCGACGCCAGACAGCGATCCGCGTCCTGTTTTGACGGAAAGCGACAGCATGGGCACGGTGGGTCACCATCGCGCGATGGCGGGACGCCGATGAGCGCGGAGGGTGATCGGTGCTCCCGCATGCGCCCCCTCCGTGCCCCCGTACGCCGCGCCCCGCTGCCCGGCACGCCCCGGGCCCGTCTGCATCTCGGCCGCCCGACCAGGGCTCAGCGGGCGGCCTCGATGGCCTGGTCCACCGTCGGGTGGGCGAAGTGGAAGCCGGCGGCCAGCAGGCGGGCCGGGACCACGCGGTGGCTGCCGATGACCTCCACGGCCATCTCGCCCAGCACCGCCTTTAGCGCGATCTCGGGCACCGCCATCACCGTCGGCCGCCCCAGGACCCGTCCCATCGCCGCCGTCACCTCGGCATTGGTGGCCGGCTCCGGGGCGGTCAGGTTGAAGGCGCCGCTCAGCGACTCGGTGTCGACCAGGTAGCGCAGGGCGGCCACCTCGTCCCGCAGCGAGATGAAGCTCCAGTACTGCTTCCCGCTGCCGAGCCGCCCGCCGAGACCCAGCTTGAACAGCGGGAACAGCCGCCCCCAGGCCCCGCCGTTCCCGGCCACGACCAGCCCGGTGCGGGCGTGGGCCACCCGGATCCCGGCCTCGGCCGCTGCCGCGGTGGACTCCTCCCACTCCACGCAGACCCGGGCCAGGAAGTCGCCGCCGGCCGGCGCGGTCTCGTCGACGACCTCGTCGTCGGTCTGCCCGTAGATGCCCACGGCGGAGCCGCTGACCAGCACCTTCGGCGGCTGGTCCAGCCCGGCGAGGGCCTCGGCGAGGGTGGTGGTGCCCAGCACCCGGCTGTCGTGGATCTGCTGCTTGTACGCGGTGCTCCAGCGCCGGTCGGCCACCCCGGCGCCGGCCAGGTGCACCACGGCGTCCAGCGGGCTGCCGTCAGCGCCTTCCGCGAGCCCCTTGCGGTCGATCTCGCGCAGCCCGGGGTTCCAGCGGACCTCCGTGCTGCCGTCGGCCTGTACGGCCGGTGGCTTCCGCACCAGACGGACCACCTGGTGCCCGTCGTCGAGCAGCGAGCGGACGAGTTGTGAGCCGATGAGTCCGGTCGATCCAGTGACAGCGATACGCATGCCCGACATTCTCTCAGGCCGACCTGTCCGTCAGCTTTAGGCTTGCCCCCATGTCCGCTCTCACTACCGCCGCCGGCCGCACGCCCCCTGACGGCCCCGTCATCCGTCCCGCCGAGTTCGCCGACGGCCCCGCCCTCGCCGCGCTCGACCACCGCTGCTGGTCCCGGCTCAGCGACGTGCAGGAGCGCTCCGCGCCGCCCGGGCCCGACACCGTCTTCTTCGACGAGCGCCACCAGCCCGAGCAGTACCGGCTCGCCCTGCTGGACGACGAACTCATCGGCTACATACGCCTGATCCGGCCGACTCCGCTGCCGAGCAACGCCCATGTCCGGATGATCCAGGGCCTGGCCGTGGACCCCTCGGCCCGCCGCCACGGGGTGGGCCGGGTGCTGATCGAGGCCGTCATCGCCGAGTCCCGCCGGGCGGGCGCCCGCCGGGTCACCCTCCGGGTGCTGGGCCACAACACGCCGGCCCGCAAGCTCTACGAGTCCCTGGGCTTCGTCGTCGAGGGCGTGGCCCCCGAGGAGTTCTACCTCGACGGCCAGTACGTGGACGATGTCGCGATGGGCCTGACTCTGTGACCGACGAGGCGGTGACGGACGACGTCGTGGCCGATGACGCCGCTGCCGACTTCCTGGTGATCGGCGAGTGCGTGGCCGACATCGTGCGGGCCCCCGGCCGCCCCGACGTCCCGCACCCCGGCGGCAGCCCCGCCAACGTCGCCTACGGCCTGGCCCGCCTCGGTCGCGGCGCCACCCTGCTCACCCAGCTCGGCGCGGACCCCATGGGCGACCTGATCGGCGCCCACCTGCGCTCCGCCGGCGTCCGGATCCGCACGGACGGCCAGCAGGACGTGCGAACCCCGACCGCCCTGGTCACCCTGGACGGCCACGGGCACGCCTCCTACACCTTCGACATCGCCTGGACGCTGCGCAGCACCGCCCCAACGCCTGGGGCAGCGCCTGAGTCGGCGCCCACCCACGTCCACCTGGGCTCCATCGCCGCCGTCCAGGCGCCAGGAGCCGCCGCGACGCTGGAACTGGCCGCGGCGCTGCGGCCGCGGGCGTCCGTCAGCTACGACCCCAACATCCGGGCGGCCCTGCTCGGCGCCCGGGACGGGGTGGTCCGCCGGGTGGAGCGCTGTGTCGCGCTCAGCGACCTGGTCAAGGCCAGTGACGAGGATCTGGCCTGGCTCTACCCGGGCGACTCGCCCCAGGCCGTGGCGGACCGCTGGCTCGCGCTCGGGCCAGCGGCCGTTCTGGTGACGCTGGGCGGCGAGGGCGCGGTCGGCTTCACCACGACCGCCCGCGCCACGGTCCCCGCCGGGCCCGCCACGGTCGTGGACACGGTCGGGGCGGGCGATTCCTTCATGTCCGCCGCGCTGGACGCGCTTGCCGGGCTGGGGCTGCTCGGCGCGGCGGCCCGCCCGGCCCTGGCCGCGCTGGACGCGGCGGCGCTGACGTCCGTGCTGCGGCAGGCCGCGGCGGCGGCCGCGATCACCGTCTCCCGGGCCGGGGCCAATCCGCCGGACCGGGACGAGCTTCGGGCGGCTCAGGAGCCGTAGCGCTCCCAGAGCCGGGGGAAACGTTCCGCCATGATCCGTGAGTTGTCGAAGTCGATACTGTCGCCGGAGGGTTCGCCCGACTTGGTACGGATCCCCAGATCCGGCAGCGGCAGTGCGGTCAGCTGCTCATATGCCTGCGCGGCGGCGTCGCCCAGCTCCTCGGCGTCGCCGTCGTCCTCCTCGTCGAAGTCGGGCACCAGCTCCGCCAGCTCGTCCGGGTCGGCGAGCGCGCCCTCGAAGACCTCGCGGCCCTGGCCGACCAGCCAGCAGCAGAAGTACTCGAAGCCGTCCTCGCTGGCCCCGCCGAGCAGCAGGTCGGCCGCGCCCCACACATCCCAGCGCCAGGCCCGCGCCAACCGCGCCTCAAACAGCCGTGCGAAGTCGATGACCTCGTCCGGTGTCCGCTCCCCAAGGCGTTCGACCAGCAGGTCCGCGTGCTCCACAGGGTCGCCCTGGGCGCCCTCGCGCGTGTCGTCGATCAGCTGCCAGAAGTCCGTCTCGTCCATGCCCTGATCCTCGCAGGTATTTCAAGCCACTGCCCACGCCCCTGCTGAACACTCCCGGGCCTTGACCGCCCGGGGCCTCTGGTCAGCGTGGATCCGCCGGCCGCGCGCCGAGGACGCGCTTACGGGTACGGGCCGCGTAGGCGGTGGCGTCGGGCTTGGACGGGTCCCGGGGGAGCGGCACCATCAGGGCCGGCGGGACGAGGAAGAGCGCCTCGGCGGCCTCCGCGGACCCGTCGTGGAGGAGCAGTTCTCCCGGATATCCGAACAACTCGGTGTTGGCCGCCGCCAGAGTGAAGGCCTTCGCCACGGAATGGCCGTAGCCGAGGGCCCGGTAGAACCCCTCCCCGAACAGCGCGGCCTGAGCGTCGGGAAGCTGCCCGGCGGCCGAGAGCACACAGCACCCGACAGCTTCGGCGAGCCCGCGCCCGAGGGACGCGCTCGCGCAGGCACTGAGCACGACCAGCCGCAGCGGCGGAGCGAACTCCCGCAGCAGCTTCACCAGGCCGGCGAGGACGACTGGCGCGTCCCCGCCGTCGGCGGTACGGAAGCGGAGACCGTACTCTGCGCTGCCGTGCCCGGAGAAGTGGACGACGGCGGGGCTGTGCTCAAGCAGCAACGGCAGCAGGTCCTCGGCCCGGACGGCCTGCGCGCAGTGGAACGCCAGGCCGGCGGCGTAGGGCGCGGGGGCGACTGCCTCGCGGATCGCACGGTACTCGGTGCCGGTATCCGGGCCGTCCTGACGCGGAGAGCCTGCCTGCAGCATCAGGATCCTGGTGGCGGCGGTCATGGCGGGCGGCGGGGGCGGGTCAGGGCCGTGTGGCGAGCACGGCCTGGAGGAGGGTGCTGAGCGCGCGGGCGTGGTCGGGACTCCGGCCGATGAGCGCGGCGATCTCGGCCGCGCAGCGATCACGGGCGTCAGCTGTGCTGGCAGCGGTGACCTCGGCGAGGACGGCTGCGGGGTCGTTGGTGGGAGTGTCGGCGAGGAGAGCAGCGATCAGGAAGTGAACGGTTGCGGGGTACTCCTCGCCGAAGACAGTGCCCTCGATTTCGGCTGCTCGAGCCAAGAGTTCCGGGTCGGCTGACTCAAGCGCTTGCTGGACGAGGTCATGCAAGGAGTGACGGTCAGTGAGGAAGTTGTATGTGGGGCTGACGCCGAGTCGCAGTGCCAGAGCGAGCAGCGCAGCGTGAAGAAAGACTGACACGTCGGCGTTCTCGCTTGCGGAGAGATCCTCCAAGATCGTCACACTGTCGGCGTCCAGGATTTCCGGATGGGCGAGTAGAAATTCCTGTGACTCAGACCAACTTGGTTTCTCTATCCATTCGGTGAGCAACTCCGATAGCAGCAGCGGACGGTAGGTGGCTGTTGCGCCCGTCGAACGCACGGATTCGATCAGCTGGAGATGGAAGTCGGCACCTGAGTAGTGAAGGTTGAGTTCCTCCAGGGCGATTGAAGATTCGGGGGACAGCAGCTCCGGGGAGTGCTCCTCCAAATAGGCGAAGGAGGCTTGCCAGGAAGGAGTGTTGAGCCACTGGGAAACCAGGTCGATGGACTCGGAGGAGATGGCAGCCCATGCAGGGAGTGGTTGGCCGGTGGCGGATAGCCAGACGGAGCGGAGCGTGGGTGCTGTGTCAGGTAGGGAGCGCAGGAGATAGCGGGCTCTTAGGACGGTCGCACCAGAGATCTCGGTGTTCTCGCTATCGACCAGCGATATCAGTGCGCGGATGCCTGCCTCAGCGTCGTGGTGCTGGAACAGAAATTCAGCGAGAGCGCAGCTCAACTGTGCTGCGGCATCCGGGAGCTCCTGGAAGTCATCAATGGCACTACGGAATGCGCCAAGGGCGGTGTCGCGCTGTCCGATGTCGGCCAAGTGGTTGGCGAGGTTGTTGAGGGAGCTGGCGAGGTTGGGGAGGTAGGCGGCGGGGTTGGCCTGGGCCATGGTGCGGCGCAGGGTGACGGCTTCCTGGGCGGGGGCCAGGGCGGCCTCGCGCTGCCCAACGCCGGCCAGGTGGTTGGCGAGGTTGTTGAGGGATGTGGCGAGGTCGGGGAGGTAGGCGGCGGGGTTGGCCTGGGCCAGGGCACGGTAGGTGTCGGCGGCTTCCTGGGCGGGGGCCAGGGCGGCCTCGCGCTGCCCAACGCCGGCCAGGTGGTTGGCGAGGTCGTTGAGGGACATGGCGAGGTCGGGGAGGTAGGCGGCGGGGTTGGCCTGGGCCATGGTGCGGCGCAGGGTGACGGCTTCCTGGGCGGGGGCCAGGGCGGCCTCGCGCTGCCCAACGCCGGCCAGGTGGTTGGCGAGGTTGTTGAGGGATGTGGCGAGGTCGGGGAGGTAGGCGGCGGGGTTGGCCTGGGCCAGGGCACGGTAGGTGTCGGCGGCTTCCTGGGCGGGGGCCAGCGCAGCCTCGCGCTGCCCAACGCCGGCCAGGCTGAGGGCGAGGTTGTTGGAGGCTGCGGCGAGGTCGGGGAGGTAGGCGGCGGGGGTTGGCCTGGGCCAGGGCACGGTAGGTGTCGGCGGCTTCCTGGGCGGGGGGCCAGCGCAGCCTCGCGCTGCCCAACGCCGGCCAGGCTGAGGGCGAGGTTGTTGGAGGCTGCGGCGAGGTCGGGGAGGTAGGCGGCGGGGTTGGCCTGGGCCAGGGCCACGGTAGGTGTCGGCGGCTTCCTGGGCGGGGGCCAGGCAACCTCGCGCTGCCCAACCTCGGCCAAGCGGATGGCAAGGTTGTTGAGGGATGTGGCGAGGTCGGGGAGGTAGGCGGCGGGGTTGGCCTGGGCCATGGTGCGGCGCAGGGTGACGGCTTCCTGGGCGGGGGCCAGGGCGGCCTCGCGCTGCCCAACGCCGGCCAGGCGGTTGGCGAGGTTGTTGAGGGAGCTGGCGAGGTCGGGGGAGGTAGGCGGCGGGGTTGGCCTGGGCCATGGTGCGGCGCAGGGTGACGGCTTCCTGGCGGGCGGGCCAGGGCGGCCTCGCGCTGCCCAACGCCGGCCAGGTGGGTTGGCGAGGTTGTTGAGGGACATGGCGAGGTCGGGGAGGTAGGCGGCGGGGTTGGCCTGGGCCAGGGCACGGTAGGTGTCGGCGGCTTCCTGGGCGGGGCCAGGGCGGCCTCGCGCTGCCCAACGCCGGCCAGCTGAGGGCGAGGTCGTTGAGGGACTGTGGCGAGGTCGGGGAGGTAGGCGGCGGGGTTGGCCTGGGCCATGGTGCGGCGCAGGTGACGGCTTCCTGGGCGGGGGCCAGGGCGGCCTCGCGCTGCCCAACGCCGGCCAGGCTGAGGGCGAGGTTGTTGAGGGATGTGGCGAGGTCGGGGAGGTAGGCGGCGGGGTTGGCCTGGGCCAGGGCACGGTAGGTGTCGGCGGCTTCCTGGCGGGGGCCAGCGCAGCCTCGCGCTGCCCAACGCCGGCCAGGCTGAGGGCGAGGTTGTTGGAGGCTGCGGGTCGGGGAGGTAGGCGGCGGGGTTGGCCTGGGCCAGGGCACGTATGGTGTCGGCGGCTTCCTGGGCGGGGGCCAGGCAGCCTCGCGCTGCCCAACGCCGGCCAGGCTGAGGGCGAGGTTGTTGAGGCTGCGGCGAGGTCGGGGAGGTAGGCGGCGGGGTTGGCCTGGGCCAGGGCACGGTAGGTGTCGGCGGCTTCCTGGGCGGGGCCAGGGCAACCTCGCGCTGCCCAACCTCGGCCAAGCGGATGGCAAGGTTGTTTGAGGATGTGGCGAGGTCGGGGAGGTAGGCGCGGGGGTTGGCCTGGGCCATGGTGCGGCGCAGGTGTCGACGGCTTCCTGGGCGGGGGCCAGGGCGGCCTCGCGCTGCCCAACGCCGGCCAGGCGGTTGGCGAGGTTGTTGAGGGAGCTGGCGAGGTCGGGGAGGTAGGCGGCGGGGTTGGCCTGGGCCATGGTGCGGCGCAGGTGTCGGCGGCTTCCTGGGCGGGGGCCAGGGCGGCCTCGCGCTGCCCAACGCCGGCCAGGTGGTTGGCGAGGTTGTTGAGGGACATGGCGAGGTCGGGGAGGTAGGCGGCGGGGTTGGCCTGGGCCAGGTTGCGGTGTCGGCGGCTTCCTGGGCGGGGGCCAGGGCGGCCTCGCGCTGCCCAACGCCGGCCAGGTGGTTGGCGAGGTTGTTGAGGGACATGGCGAGGTCGGGGAGGTAGGCGGCGGGGTTGGCCTGGGCCATGGTGCGGCGCAGGGTGACGGCTTCGGGCGGCGGCTTCAGGCGGGGCCAGGGCCTCGCGCTGCCCGCCGGCCAGGTGGTTGGCGAGGTTGTTGAGGGATGTGGCGAGGTCGGGGAGGTAGGCGGCGGGGTTGGCCTGGGCCAGGGCACGGTAGGTGTCGGCGGCTTCCTGGGCGGGGGCCAGGGCGGCCTCGCGCTGCCCAACGCTGGCCAGGCGGTTGGCGAGGTTGTTGAGGGACATGGCGAGGTCGGGGAGGTAGGCGGCGGGGTTGGCCTGGGCCACGGGGTGTGTCGGCGGCTTCCTGGCGGGGGCCAGGGCAACTCGCGCTGCCCAACGCAGCGGATGGCGGCGAGTTGTTGAGCGAGGTCGAGGTAGGCGGCGGTAGGCCCGCCAGGGCACGTAGGTCGGCCGACTCCACGGGGACCACACACGCCGCATGGCGCGTTGTTGCGAAGGTAGGCGGCAGGGGCTGAGCGCAGGTCGCCAGGCACCGCCGCGTGTAGGCTCGCCGGCATTGCTCCCTCCGGCGTGGCTCGATCCCGCGGCTCGATCCCACCGCCAGGTCGCTGCCGATCTGGTAGCGGGTAGTACATCCCTGCTCGCCGTCCGCCTCCACGACGTAGCGGCGTCAAGCAGCTGAGGTCTGTCTGGGCTCAAGGCTGACGCCATTGCCTCCCACTGAGCGGGAATCCGTTGCCCTCCGGCAGCGCCAGGCGCGGCGCTCCGCGCTCCGCCATCGAGGTCGGCTGCGAAGGCTGCTGCGATGGAGCCAGGATCTCCTCGCGCCAGAGAGTATCGGGCCTGGCCAGCAGCTCCTTAGCGAGATGGGTGGAGACGATCCGGGCGAAGAGGAAGCCTCCGTCGCTGTCGATGGCCCGCCGCGCGAGATAGGGCGCGATCTCGCTCACCTGATCTGCCGTCAATTCGACAGCTCGGAGGCGCGCGGTCAGGTAATCCTGAAGATCCTCAAGAGTGTTCGGCTCCTTGTCCAGCTCGACCGGGATGACCCTGGACCCGATGGTCCTGGTCAGCGCTACGGCCAGGGGCTCCTGTGGTTGCCGTTGCAGCTGGAAGGGTCGGTCCCTGGTCGCCAGGAGTACTCGTGCGATCTTGCTCAGCGGAATGAGGAGGTCCTCGGCGATGCTGTGGGCCTCGTTGGGGGCGGCCTCGTCCAGGCCGTCCAGCAGGATCGCGGTCGGAGGGTCGTCGGCGTTTCCGCGCTGCTGGAGTGCGTTGAGCAGGGCCGCTGCTGTCTCCGGTTCGGGGAGGCCGAGTTGCTGCGCCAGCTCCACCGACAGCCGCAGGGTGGTCATCCCGCGCAGGTGCACGGAGGCGTCGACGCTTCGCTCGCCCGGATCCGGGTCGTCGGCACTGAGCGCGCCGTGTTTGATTGCGGCGTCACGCTGGTCTGGGTCGGAGAGAGCCGCGATACGTCCGACCACGGCTGACTTGCCGCAGCCCGCGCCGCCGGTCAGCAGGAACAGGCCGGGCTGTTCCTCCTCCAGCCAGTCGATGATCTGCCGCAGCACCCTGGTCCGGCCGGTGAAGAACCAGCCCTCCTCGGTCGGGGCACGTCCCTGTGAGGCGACGACGAGGTGTTCCACCAGCGCCTCGCGCTGTTCCGGGAGCCAGTTCGGGTTGTGGAACATCGTCCTGGGCTGCCCTTCGGTCACATGCACCGGACGCTGATCCGCGGTGGGCCACTCCGCCAGGATCGCCTGGGCGAGGGTTGCCCCGCTGATGCCCTTGTTGCGGACGCTCCACTCGTGCCGGTAGGCGGATCCGCTCGGTCCACTGCTGAGCAGCTGACGTGCCGTCTCCAGCAGCAGGCCTGTCCCCTGCGCGTCCTCGTTCGCCTGGGAGCTGGTGAGGATGCCGACCCAGGTCGCGCGCCCTGCCACCAGCGACTGCCCCTCCGCAGTCCCAGCACTTCCTTCAGCGACTCCTCCGCGAAGGCTCCGGAGTCGCAGGTGTCGATCAGGATGAGGATCTGGTCCGCGCCGCTGTCCAGGGAGCGCTGGGTCAGTACGGCGGAGTCGTAGGTCTCGTCGCGGTCCCGGATGTCGGTGGTGTCCGTGGCTGCCAGGCGAAGTTGCGTGCCGCCCAGGAGCTTTGCGTGCCCCGACCAGATGATCAGCGCGGAGCCATGACCATGTTCCGCGCGGTGCCACTCTGCCCAGGCCTTGACCCGGTCCTTGATCTCGGAAAGCGGCCGGTCGTTCACGATCTCGGACTGGTAGCCGAACGGCCCCAGCTGCTGAGCAAGTTGCTCCACCTGGCCGACCGCGCCCTCAAGCCGGTCGAAGTGCGCATACGGCGCGGTGTACGAATAACGATCGTGGTATTGCCCGGACATGAAGCAGGCCGTGCGGTGGAGTGGTGTTGTGACGCATCACCCGGGCCGCACGGCCTTGTCCAAGCGTATCTTCACCGGCCTCCAGCCGCGGCGACTCGGCAAACTCGTCGCCGAACTCGCCGGCGTCTGGACTGCTGCCGAGGAATCCCGGCTGCGTGAACGCCGAGGCCACGAGCGGTTGCGTGCGGCCGGGGCCGGCCCCGACCACGATCTGGTGTTCGTGGACCGGATCATCGTGACCCTGGTGGCGCTGCGCTTCCAGCTCCCGCACGCGGCCCTGGCCGAGCTGTACCGAGTGGACCGCTCCACGGTCACCCGCGCGATCCGTGAGATCAGACCGCTGCTGGCCGCACGCGGATTCGCCGTCAAGGACCATCCCGAGCTGCGGCTTCGCACCCTGGCCGACGTCTTCGCCTACGCGGCGGCCGAGGGCGTCGAGCTGCGATTCGACGGGACCGAGGTCCAGGTCCGCCGCCCGCGCGCCAACAAGCCCGGCCGACGTGCGTTCGTCTCGGGCAAAAAGAAGATGAACACCAAGAAGGCCACCGTCGTCACCGACGGCCAGGGCCGGACTCTGTGGGCCGGGGCGTTCCGCCCCGGGCGGATGCACGACCAGACGGCGGTGCGCACCGAGGGAATCGCCGACCTGTTCAGGCAGTTCCCACAGGTCAAAGCCAAGGTCGACGCCGGATACCGGGGCCTGGCGAAGGAGTTTCCCGACCAGGTCCAGGCTCCGCCGCTCAAACCGAAGAAGGACGCGACACCCCAGGAACTCGCGGCCTGGAACGCGGAACGCCACCAGCAGTCGTCGGAGCGCATCTGCGTGGAGCACGCCAACGCCGAGCACAAGCAATGGCGCACCCTGCAACGCTTCCTCGGCCGCCGCGAAGACTTCGACGAGACCTACACAGCCGTAGCCGGCCTGGTCTCCGACCGCGCTGCCGAGAGGTGATCACCCATCAGACAACCCGCCAGGCCGACACGCCCTGACCTCAATCGCACACAGCGCCGATAGTGCTCGGTCACCACGCCGAGCAGGCTCCCCACCATCTCATCCACCGTCAATTCCCCCGTCGGCCACCATCATGTGCAGGGTCACCCCTGCCTGTTCAGCCGAGACCGGCTGGACTGTCAGCCGGTACAGCAGCCCAGGGGTCGGCGGCGCGAAGTCGGTCGTGTAGTGGCCCCCGCCCCGGTTTCCCATGGTCTGCCGCACAACGAGGCGGTCGCCCTCCTCCACCGGGCTGAGCGTGGCCCGCAGCGCCAGTTCGTCGTGCCGCTTGACGCTGGCCGGCACCACGGCCGTCACCCGGTACGGCGTCCCGGCCGGGACGAACGCCTCCGCCCGTACGCCGAGTTGGATCTCGTCGCCCGGCCCGCGGTGGTAGGCCGGGGCTCCGGCGAGGATCCCCCACAGGAAGTCCCGCACCCCGGCGTTGTTCTGCAGCGAGCCGTGCTGTTCGGCCGGGGTGTAGGCGATGTCCACGCCGTGCGGGCCTGAGGACAGTCGGGGCACCCGGCCGTCCCCGCCCTCGTCGGTGCCCTCGATGGCGTCCAGCCCGGTCAACCTCCCGGCCGCGTAGGTGGCGGTGGTGAGGGTGGGTTGCAGCACGCCGGTCACCGGAAGTAGCTGGTAGCCGACAGGGCCGGTCCGGAGCCGCGCATGGAACGAGGCCGCGTCCCGCAGGAGGTGGGCGTCCACTCCCGGCAGTCCACCCGTCTCGTCGACGCGCAGCAGACCCCTGCCGCCGACGATGCAGGCGTAGTCCGGGGCCAACTGGTGCAGCGAGGGCAGGCTCTGCGCGAACGGGGTGAGCCCGAGGGGCATCCCGTTGACGAGGGTCTCCAGCGCGTCCAGCGAGCCCCGGTGCGGCGTCCCCAGGGTGATGACCCGGCGGGTCACTTCCGCGCCGCCGAGTTGCTCGACGTAGTGGCGGGTGACCAGGCCGCCCATCGAGTGGCAGATGAAGGTGACCTTGGCCTCCGCGGTGGCCGGTCCACCCGCGCGCCAGGCGCCGAGCGCCTGGTCGATCCGCTCCCGCAGCCGTTCCGCGTTGTAGCGGCAGGAGAGCCGCCAGTCGTAGCCGAACTCGATCAGGTTGGGGACGGACCCGCCGCCGGGGATCGCCCGCCGCAGCGTGAAGTTGAGTTCCAGCCAGTCGACCAGGTCGCTGTAGCCGTTGACCAGCGGTCCCATGCCGGGCAGGCCGTGGACGTCGCGGACGAGTCCGACCGCCTCCACGCCGTCGCCCGGATGCCCGTCCCCGAGGTCCTGGGGGAGTCGCAGCTGCCGGGCCGAGCCGCCGAAGGTCCGGATCCCGCGCCACAGCGCCGGTCCCGAGGTGCCCCAGACCTCTTTCCCGTCCTTGGCGAGTCTGCTGCCCAGGATCCCTGGGACGACAACCACAAGGTCAGCTACCGGCTGCCGCCCCATTGCTCCCCGTTCGCACCCGTTGTTGGTGGGAACCACCGTACGCGCGGGCTTTCTGACGGGTCAGCACATTCGGGAAACGGCACTGCCGTCAAACGCCGCTGCCCCCGGCTCCGCCGAAGCGGGACCGGGGGCAGCAGCGTTACAGCTCGTGCCTACTACAGCCCGAGGTCGCCCTCGAAGGCGCCCTCTTCCAGGCGGGCCTTGACGCTGCCCAGGAAGCGGGCGGCGTCGGCGCCGTCGACCACGCGGTGGTCGTACGACAGGGCCAGGAAGACCATGTCGCGGACGGCGATGGTCTCGCCCAGCTCCGGGGTGGTGACGACCACGGCACGCTTGACCGTCGCGCCGATGCCGAGGATCGCGACCTGCGGCGGCGTGAAGATCGGGGTGTCGAACAGTGCGCCGCGCGACCCGGTGTTGGTGATGGTGAAGGTGCCACCGGACAGCTCGTCCGGCTTGACCTTGTTGTCCCGGGTACGGGCGGCCAGGTCGGCGGTCTTCTTGGCGATGCCGGCGATGTTGAGGTCGCCCGCGTCGTGGATGACCGGGACCATCAGGCCCTTCTCGGTGTCCACCGCGATGCCGATGTGCTCGGCGGCGTGGTAGGTGATCGTGCCCTCGGCATCGTTGATGGTCGAGTTCACGATCGGGTGGGCCTTCAGCGCCTCGGCCGCGGCCTTGACGAAGAACGGCATCGGCGACAGCTTGACGCCCTCGCGGCTCGCGAAACCGGCCTTGGCCTGGTTGCGGAGGCGCATCACCTTTGTGACGTCGACCTCGACGACCGTGGTCAGCTGGGCGGTGGTCTGGATCGCCTTGAGCATGTTGTCGGCGATGACCTTGCGCATCCGGCTCATCTTGACGGTCTGCCCGCGCAGCGGGGACGCCTCGGCGATGGTCGTCGGCGCCTTGGCGGACGACGCGGCGGCCGGGGCCGGCGCGGCAGCCGCGCGGGCGGCCTCGGCTGCGGCCTCGGCGGCGCTGATGACGTCCTGCTTGCGGATCCGGCCGCCGACGCCGGTGCCCTGCACCGAGTTCAGGCTGACGCCGTGCTCGGCCGCGAGCTTGCGGACCAGCGGGGTGACGTAGGCGTCACCGCTCTCGGCGGCGGGCGCCGGAGCGACCAGCGGAGCGGACGGCGCGGCAGCCGGGGCAGCGGGCGCGGCCGGGGCCACCGGAGCAGCGGCAACCGGAGCCGGCGCGGCAGCGGGAGCCGGAGCAGCAGGCGCCTCAGCAACCGGAGCCGGGGCCGGAGCAGCGGCCGGAGCCGGAGCAGCAGCAGGCGCCGGAGCAGCAGGCGCGGCCGGAGCCGGCGCAGCCGCACCAGGCGCGCCGATGATCGCCAGCTCCGCGCCGACCTCCACCGTCTCGTCCTCGGCGACCGAGATCTTCAGCAGGACGCCGGACACGGGGGCCGGGATCTCGGTGTCGACCTTGTCGGTGGAGACCTCGAGCAGCGGCTCGTCGGCCTCGACGGTGTCGCCCTCGGCCTTGAGCCAGCGGGTGACGGTGCCCTCGGTCACGCTCTCGCCCAGGGCGGGGAGCAGCACCGGGGTGCCGGACACCGCGCCGCCGGCCGGAGCCGTAGGGGCGGCGGGAGCGGCCGGAGCAGCGGGCGCCTCAGCGACGGGAGCGACGGGGGCGGCGGCCGGAGCGGCAGGCGCCTCAGCCGGCGCGGGAGCAGCAGCCGGAGCAGCAGCCGGGGCCGGAGCGCCGGAGCCGTCGTCGATGATGGCCAGCTCGGCGCCGACCTCCACGGTCTCGTCCTCGCCGACCTTGATCGAGGCCAGGATGCCGGACACGGGGGCCGGGATCTCGGTGTCGACCTTGTCGGTGGAGACCTCGAGCAGCGGCTCGTCGGCCTCGACGCGATCTCCCTCGGCCTTGAGCCAGCGGGTGACGGTGCCCTCGGTCACGCTCTCGCCGAGAGCGGGCAGTGTTACTGAGACTGCCATGAGTTCAGGTACTCCTACTTTGATGCGTGCGGATGGATGGCGGCGTACCGGGGGAGGTCAGTCGTGATTGTGCAGCGGCTTCCCGGCCAGCGCCAGGTGGGCCTCGCCGAGCGCCTCGGACTGGGTCGGGTGCGCGTGGATCAGCTGGGCGACCTCGGAGGGCAGCGCCTCCCAGTTGTAGATCAGCTGTGCTTCGCCGACCTGCTCGCCCATGCGGTCGCCGACCATGTGCACGCCGACCACGGCGCCGTCCTTGACCTGGACCAGCTTGATCTCACCGGCCGTCTTCAGGATCTTGCTCTTGCCGTTGCCGGCCAGGTTGAACTTGGCGGTGACGACCTTGTCCGCGCCGTACAGCTCCTTGGCCTTCGCCTCGGTGATGCCGACGGAGGCGACCTCGGGGCTGCTGTAGGTGACCCGGGGGACGCCGTCGTAGTCGATCGGGACGACCTTCAGGCCGGCCAGCCGCTCGGCGACCAGGATGCCCTCGGCGAAGCCGACGTGGGCCAGCTGCAGCGTCGGCACCAGGTCGCCGACGGCGGAGATGGTGGGGACATTGGTCTGCATGTACTCGTCGACGATGACGTAGCCGCGGTCGACGGTGACCCGGCCTCCTCGTAGCCCAGGCCGGACGAGACCGGGCCGCGGCCGACGGCGACGAGCATCAGCTCGGCCTCGATCTGCTTGCCGTTCTCCAGCGAGGCGCGGACGCCGGTCTCGGTGTACTCGACGCCGGAGAAGCGGGCGCCCAGCTCGAACTTGATGCCGCGCTTGCGGAAGGCCCGCTCCAGCAGCTTGGAGGAGCTCTCGTCCTCCAGCGGGGCCAGGTGCGGCAACGCCTCGATGATGGTGACCTCGGCCCCGAAGGACTTCCAGACCGACGCGAACTCGACGCCGATGACGCCGCCGCCGAGCACGATCACCGAGTTCGGCACCCGGTCGAGGGTGAGCGCGTGTGGTCAGAGGAGATGACCCGCTTGCCGTCGATGGCCAGGCCCGGCAGGGACTTCGGCACGGAGCCGGTGGCCAGGACGATGTGGCGGCCGGTGTAGCGCTCGCCGTTCACGTCCACGGTGGTCGGGGAGGAGAGGCGGCCCTCGCCGGACACGTAGGTGATCTTGCGGCTGGCGACCAGGCCCTGCAGGCCCTTGTACAGGCCGCTGACCACGCCGTCCTTGTACGCGTGGACACCGCTGATGTCGATGCCCTCGAAGGTGGCCTTCACGCCGAAGCCGGCGCTCTCACGGGTCTGGTCGGCCACCTCGGCGGCGTGCAGCAGCGCCTTGGTGGGGATGCAGCCGTTGTGGAGGCAGGTGCCGCCGAGCTTGCCCTTCTCGATGAGCGCGACCTGCAGGCCCAACTGGGCCGCCCGCAGCGCTGCGGCGTATCCGCCGCTTCCGCCTCCGAGAATGACTACGTCGAAAACGGTGCTGGCGTCGTTCGCCACGTCACGTCCTCCATGCAAAAGGGTGCGGATCGTCCCGGTCGGTCCCCGGCCGGGGAGCGGTTCTCCCTTGTGGGGAGAACCAGTCATGCCGGAGATACATCCTCGCACTTGTTCGGCGTGCTTGATGTCCGGGGCCGCTCTCTGGACGTGCCGGTGCCGCCCAGTGATCCCTTGGCGACTCGAATACAGGTCCGGTTGCGCTCATGGCGAACGCCGGGGCGTCCCTCTCCACGGCGGAAGAGGGGCGCCCCGGCGCCATGGCTCGCACGGTCCGGCGGGAACGCTACAGCGCGCCCGCGGCGGCCTGCTCGGCCAGCCGCACCAGGGTGCGGACGGCGGTGCCGGTGCCGCCCTTGGGGGTGTAGCCGAAGGCCGCGCCCTCGTTGAAGGCCGGGCCCGCGATGTCCAGGTGGGCCCAGGCGGTGCCCTCGGTGACGAACTCCTGCAGGAAGAGTCCGGCGGTCAGACCGCCGCCCATCCGGTCGCCGATGTTGGCGAGGTCGGCGGTCGGCGAGTCCAGGCTCTTCAGCATCTCGGCGGGCAGCGGCATCGGCCAGGACGGCTCGCCGCCGGCCGTCGCCGCGGCGTGCACGGTGTCGCGGAAGGCGTCCTGGTTGGCCATGATGCCGAAGATCCGGCTGCCCAGGGCCACCATCATCGCGCCGGTCAGGGTCGCCACGTCGACGATCGCGTCCGGGTTCTCCTCGCCGGCCCGGACGATCGCGTCGGCCAGCACCAGCCGGCCCTCGGCGTCGGTGTTGAGGACCTCGACGGTCTTGCCGCCGTACATCTTCAGCACGTCGCCGGGGCGGGTGGCCGTGCCCGAGGGCATGTTCTCGGCCAGCGCCAGCCAGCCGGTGACGTTGACCTGCAGGCCGAGCCGCGAGGCGGCGACCACGGAGGCGAACACGGCGGCGGCGCCGGACATGTCGCACTTCATGGTCTCGTTGTGGCCGGCCGGCTTCAGCGAGATGCCGCCCGAGTCGTAGGTGATGCCCTTGCCGACGAAGGCGAGGGTCTGGGTGGCCTTGGGGTGGGTGTAGCCGACCCGGACCAGCCGCGGCGGGCGGCCGGAGCCGACGCCGACCCCGAGGATGCCGCCGAAGCCGCCCTTGGCCAGCGCCTTCTCGTCCAGCACCTCGACCTTGAGCCCGTGCTCCTTGCCGGCCGCGGTGACCAGCTCGGCGAAGGACTTGGGGAAGAGGTCGTTCGGCGGGGTGTTGATGAGGTCGCGGGTGCGGTTCATCTCCTCGGCGAGGACGGTCGCGCGCTCGGCGGCGGCCTTGGCTGCCTTGTCCCCGCGCTTGCCGCCGACCAGGGCGATCTCGGCGAGGGGGGCCTTGGCGGCGGCCTTGGCGGCGTCGCCGCGGAAGGCGGTGAAGGTGTAGGCGCCGAGGAGCGCTCCCAGGGTGACGGCCTCGACCGAGGCGGCGTCGGCGGAGGGCAGCGCGAACGCGGCCTTCTTCGAGCCCTGGAGGGTACGGGCGGCGGTGCCGGCCGCGCGGCGCAGGGCCTCGACCGGGTAGCTGCCGTCCTCGGCCGCTTCGCCCAGGCCGACGGCCAGGACCAGCGCGGCCTTGACGCCCGCCGGAGCGGGCAGCTTGACGGCCTCGCCCTCGGCGCCGGTGGCGCCCAGGGTGCTGAGAACGTCGGCCAGCTTGCCGTCGAACGCCTCGTCGACGGTCTCGGCGCCCGGGGCCAGCACGAGGCCCTTGGGGCCCTTGGCCACGGCCACGACGACGGCGTCCGCGCGCAGCGCGTTGGCCGCGGAGGTGCTCAGAGACACTGATGTCACGTAATGCGTCCTGTTCTGTATGCGGTCCCCGGCCGGGTGCCGGGAAAGGCGAAAAGATGCGGGGGGAACGGTAAGCACAAAGGCCCGTTGAGCATCGTAGTCCGCATGCCGGAGTCCCGCGCCCCTCTGGGCGCGGTTAGTCACCCCGGCTTGTGGTGGCAGCTTGTGGATACCCGTTCAGGCGGCGGCGAAGAGGGTCCAGACCACCAGTGCGGCGGTGGTGGACGTCTCCACCATCGCACCCAGCACATCGCCGGTGATGCCGCCGAAACGCCGTACGCAGTGCGAGAGCAGCAGCGCCGCGCAGGCCAGGCCGCAGAGCGGGGCCAGTACGGCGCCCAGGGCGAGCCGCAGCCCGGCCGTGCTCGTGCCGGCCGCCGGCAGCGCCCCGACCGCCCAGCCGGCCGCGCCCAGCAGCACCAGCCAGGCCAGCGCCACGGCCAGGGCCGGCCACGGCCTCACGGTGCCGGCCACGGTCGCGCCGAGGCCGTCCGGACGGGCCGAGGGGGTGCCCGCCAGGCAGCCCCTGAGCAGGGTGAGCCGACCGCCGACGGTGGCCAGCAGCACCCCCAGGCAGCCGAGCCGCAGCCCGCTGTCGAAAGCCTGGGCGAGTGCCGCCACCTGGGTGAGCAGCACCAGCAGCAGCACCAGCACCCCGAACGGACCGATGTCCGAGGCCTTCATGATCTTCAGCGCGGCGGCCGGCGGCTTGTTGCTGCCCAGGCCGTCCGCCACGTCCGCGAGCCCGTCCAGGTGCAGCCCCCGGGTCAGCGCGGCGAGCGCTCCGACGCAGGCCACCGCGGCCAGCAGCGGGCCGCCGTGCAGCTGCCGCAGCCCGCCGCCGAGCACCCCGGCCAGCAGCCCCAGCACCGCGCCCACCAGCGGCGCGCACAGCATCGCCCGCCCCGCCGTCGGCCGGTCCCAGCGCCGTACCCGGACCGGCAGCACCGACAGCGTGCCGAAGGCGAACCGCAGCCCGGCCGTGGCCGCCGCGGCGGCCCGGGCCGGAGTACGCCGCATCCGTCAGTCCTTGACGGGGGCGAGCGGCAGTTCGGCCAGCAGGGTGGACGCGGCCTGCAGCATCGGCAGCGCCAGCAGCGCGCCCACGCCCTGGCCCAGGCCGACCTTCTGGTCCAGCAGCGGTTCCACGCTCATCCGCTCGTAGGCCTTGCCCTGCGCGGGCTCGCCGGTGCTCTGGCCGGCCCGCCACCACTCCGGGGCGCGGAACGCGATCCGCTGCGCCACCAGCGCGCAGGCCGCCGACACCACGCCGTCCAGCAGCACCGGGGTGCGCCGCACCGCGGACTGCAGCAGGAAGCCGGTGGTGGCGGCGAAGTCCGCGCCGCCGGAGGCCGCCAGCAGGTCGAGCTGGTCGCCGAGCACCGGACGGGCCCGCCGCAGCGCGTCCCGGACCGCCGCGCACTTCACCATCCACACCTGGTCGTCGATGCCCGAGCCGCGCCCGGTCACCGCCGCGGCGTCGGTGCCGCAGAGCGCGGCCACCAGGACCGCGGCGACGGTGGTCGAGCCGACCCCCAGGTCGCCGAGGACCACCAGGTCGGTGCCCGCGTCGGCCTCCTCGTCGGCGAGCGCGACCCCGGCCAGGAACGCGGCCTCGGCCTGCTCGCGGGTCAGCGCGTCCTCGATGTCGATCCGGCCCGAGCCGCGGCGGATCCGGTGCCGGACCACCTCGGCCGGGAAGTCCTCGGGATCGGCGTCCACGCCCAGGTCGACCACCCTGACCTGGGCGCCGTACTGCTGCGCCAACAGGCTGACCGGGGCGGTGCCGTCCAGGACCGCGCGCACCCGGCGGGCGGTGGTGCCGGGGGCCAGCGCGGAGACGCCCAGCGCGGCGACCCCGTGGTCGGCGGCGAAGAGCAGCACCTTGGCCCGGCGCACCGGGCGCGGCGGGCACTGGCCCTGGACAGCGGCGAGCCAGCTGCCCAGCTCCTGCAGCCGGCCGAGGCCGCCGGGCGGCTGGTCGAGCGCGGCCCAGCGCTCCTCGGCGGCCAGCCGGTACTCGTCGTCGGGGCGCGCCACCAGGGCGGAGAACTCGTCGAGGTCGATGGCACTGTCGAAGGTACTCACCGGCGGAACGTTACCGCCCCGGCCCTTTGAGGCGTAGCGGCTGACCGGCGACGACCAGCAGCACCTCGTCGGACGCGGCCGCGACCGCGGCGTTCAGCCGCCCCAGCTCGTCCCGGAACCGCCGCCCGGACGCGGTCGCCGGGACCACGCCGCTGCCGACCTCGTTGCTGACCGCGACCACCCGGCGCGGGCTGGCCGCCCAGGCCGCGACCAGTCCGGCGGTACGGGCCCGCAGCGCGGCCTCGCCGCCGCCAGCCCAACTGGCCTGGTCCCAGCCGCCGCAGTCGTCCAGCGCGGCGGTCAGCCACAGCGCCAGGCAGTCGACCAGCAGCGGTCCCGCGCCGGCCTCGGTGAGCAGCGGCTCCAGGTCGCAGGTCTCGGCGGTGCGCCAGGCGGCCGGGCGGCGGGCCCGGTGCAGGCCTACCCGCTCGGCCCACTCGGCGTCGCCGTCACGGCTGCCGCCGGTGGCCACGTAGAGCACGTCCTGACAGTCCGCCAGCATCCGCTCGGCGGTGACCGACTTCCCGGACCGGGCGCCGCCGAGCAGCAGGGTCCGCCGGGGCGGTCCGGCCCGCCCGGGCCGCCGTCCGAGCTCGACGCCGAGGCGCCGGGCGCCGGTGGGGGAGAGCTCGGTGAAGATCCGCATGGGGTCATTCTGCCGGGACCCGGGCGCCCCGCGGTCGGATAGGCATAAATGTGTGATTTGGTACAAGCCGAACCTCCTGAGAGGTTGGTATCCAGCCAGCCCTGGATGCTCGGGAAGGGGACCGGATGAACTCCGTCAACCGTCAGCGCGGGATCAACGCCCGCAGGATCGCCCAGGCGACCACCGCCACCGCCGCGGCCGCCGTGGTCGTCCTCGGCGGCGGGGTGGCCCGCGCCGCCACCCCGACCACCCTCGGGGCCGTGACCGCCCTCGGGGCCCGCGACCGCGCGGACGCCGTCTCCGGCAGCCCGGCCACGGTCGACCTGCTCGCCGGGAGGCTGCCGGCCGACCGCGCGCTGGTGGCGCTGACCGCCACCCCGGCGCACGGCCGGGTGGTCCTCAACGACGACGTGACCGCCACCTACACCTCGGTCCCCGGCTATGCCGGCACCGACTCCTTCTCCTACCGCTTCACCGACGACCGGGGCGGCACCGCCCGGGTCACCGTCGCCGTCACCGTCTCCCACGGCGCCGAGCCGGTGAGTGCGTACGCGGCCTGAGCCGGTGAGTGCGTACGCGGCCTGAAGATGTGGGTAGCCTGCGACGGGACGAGTCAGCGCGGCGAAAGGGAGCCTCAGCATGGTGTGGACGTGGCGGTTCGAGAAGGCCGACGGTTCGTCAGTGCCCGCCCCGGACGGGACGGAGGAGTTCCCGACCCAGGGCGACGCCGAGTCCTGGATCGGCGAGTTCTGGAAAGGCCTGGTGGACGGCGGTATCGACCAGGCCGTGCTGCTGGACGACGGCGAGAAGGTCTACGGCCCGATGAGCCTGCACGACGCCGAGTAGCCATCGGGTGAACGGCGAAGCGGGCGGCCCCTCCGCGGAGGGGCCGCCCGCTTCGGGTCACTTACGGCCGGCTCTTCGGCGTGTTCGCCGCGGTCTTGGCCGGGTCGAACTCGGCGACCGGCGCCAGGATCGCGTCCATCTGCTTCAGCAGCTCGGCGTCCAGCTTCACGCCGGAGGCCTTGACGTTCTCGGTGACCTGCTCGGGACGCGAGGCCCCGATGATCGCCGCCGAGACATTGCTGTTCTGCAGCACCCAGGCGACCGACAGCTGGGCCAGGGTCAGCCCGGCCTGCTCCGCCAGCGGCTTCAGCTGCTGCACCCGCTCCAGCACGTCGTCGTTCAGGAAGCGGGCGACCATGTTGGCGCCGCCCTTGTCGTCCGTCGCCCGCGAGCCCTCCGGCAGCGGCGCGCCGGGCAGGTACTTGCCGGTGAGCACGCCCTGGGCGATCGGGGACCAGACGATCTGGCCAAGACCCAGCTCCTCGCAGGTCGGGACGACCTCGGCCTCGATGACCCGCCACAGCGCGGAGTACTGCGGCTGGCTGGAGACCAGCGGGATCCGCAGCTCCTGGGCCAGCGTGTGCGCGGCCCGGATCTGCTCGGCGGTCCACTCGGACACGCCGATGTAGTGGGCCTTGCCGGAGTGCACCACGTCGGCGAAGGCCGTCATGGTCTCCTCCAGCGGGGTGGAGACGTCGTAGCGGTGGGCCTGGTACAGGTCGACGTAGTCGGTCTGCAGGCGGCGGAGGGAGCCGGCGATCGACTCCATGATGTGCTTGCGGCCCAGGCCGCGGTCGTTGCGGCCGGGCCCGGTGGGCCAGTAGACCTTGGTGAAGATCTCCAGGCCCTCGCGCCGCTCGCCCTTGAGCGCCCGGCCCATGACCGACTCGGCCCGGGTCGCGGCGTAGACGTCGGCGGTGTCGAAGGTGGTGATCCCGGCGTCCAGGGCGGCGCGGACGCAGGCCGTGGCGGCGTCCTCCTCGACCTGGGAGCCGTGGGTGAGCCAGTTGCCGTAGGCGATCTCACTGATGATCAGGCCGCTGCGGCCAAGGTGTCGGAAACTCCATGCCGCTGACCCTACGCCGTCACCGCCGGAACCCCGGCACCGCCCGACGATCATCCCGGACGGGTCCCCACCAGGTGCAGCAGCGCCGCCACCGAGCGGTACGGGTCGGTCCGCCCGGCCTGCTCCTCGGCGTCCAGCAGCTGCATCAGCTGCCGTCCGTCGGCCGGCGGCGGCTCGTGGTCGGGGGCCTGGTCGGTGAACACCCGGACCCCGTACCAGCGGCGCAGCGGCACCGAGATCTCGGCCAGGGTGCGGCTCAGCGGTTCGAGCCGGTCCGCCCGGGTGGGCACGCCGAGCCGGTTGGTGTAGCGGTCGCTGCTGAAGGCCTCGGCCGCACCGGCCCAGTCCCCGCCGCAGCCGGGCCGCATCGCCAGCGCGTCCCCGTTCCTGACCACCACGGACAGCATCCCGCCGGGCGCCAGCACCCGGGCCAGACCGGCGAGCATCGGCTCGGCCTCGGGCATGTACATCAGCACGCCGTGGCAGAGCACCACGTCGAAGCTGCCGGGGCCGAACCAGCGGCCGCAGTCGCCGCCCTCGCCGCTCAGCAGGCTGATCCGGTGCTGGACCTCCACCGACTCCTGGGCCAGGGCGGCCTGCGCCGCGCCCAGCGAGACCGGGTTCGGGTCGAGACCGGTGACCAGGTGCCCGGCCCGGGCCAGCCGCACCGCCTGGGTGCCCTGGCCGCAGCCCACGTCCAGCACCCGGAGCGGCATCCCGTCGGCCCGGTCGGCCGGATCGAAGTGCTCGGTGATCTGCTCGGCCAGCTGCCGGGCCACCAGCTCCTGGCGGACGATGTTCCTGATCCCGCCGAGGCCGGACAGCCACGTCCCTGCGGCCGCGCCGAACGCCGCCTGCCGTTGCTCCGGCAGCCGGCCCCGGTGGGCGAACGTCTCGATCAGGGCTTCTGCCCTCGCTTGACCTGCGGCTTCGGCAGCCGGAAGCGGCGCATCTGCAGGGTGCGGATCAGCATGTACGGGACCGCGCCCCTGTGGCTCTTGTCCGGGAACCGCAGCCGGAGCTGCTTGCGCAGACCGAAGGTGAGGACGACCGAGTGCACCACCATCACCGCGATGATGACCACCCAGAGCACCAGCGACAGGAAGCTGAGCGCGCTGTTCCTGGTCACGCTCAGCAGCAGGATCACCACGGCGAACGGCAGGAACCACTCGGCGGCGGTCATCCTGGAGTCGATGTAGTCACGGGCGAAGCGGCGCACCGGGCCCTTGTCGCGGGGCGGCAGCGCGGCCTCGTCGCCGGTGATCAGCGCGGCGCGCGCCTTCTCACGCTCGGCGCGCTGACGCACCCGGGCGTCCTTGGCGGCCTCCTTGCGGTCCTTGGGCACATAGGCGCGGCCGCGGCGGTTGGCCTCGGCCTCGCTGCGCTTGGGCGTGGGGCGACCCTTTTTCGCTTCTGCGTCGGGCCGCTCGGGCGCGTCAGGCTTCTCGAGCGTGACGGCGTCTGCGGGGGCATCCTGGGAGCTTCGTCGGAACACAGTGGAAAGAGTACGTGGTCAGGGGACTAATCCCTAGCCCTGCAGGGAACAGTGGCTCGTCAGGGTCGTGCTCCGCCCTGGGGGCGAGGCCGGGTCCGGTCGAATCCCCCGCACGGATGACGCTGACGCAGCCTGGCTGTAGCACTCTTGTTGCAGGCAGGTGCGCTGCGGTGGACGCCCCGTGCCCCGTAGTCTTGGGTACAAGAACCGGCAGGCCGGAGAAGGGGGCGCGCGAGGCCCATGAGCGACGGAATCATGAAGCGGATGTCTATGATCTTCCGCGCCAAGGCGAACAGTGCCTTGGACCGTGCGGAGGACCCACGGGAGACGCTCGACTACTCGTACCAGAAGCAGCTCGAACTGCTGCAGAAGGTGCGTCGTGGAGTGGCGGATGTGGCGACGTCCCGCAAGCGCCTGGAGCTCCAGCTCCAGCAGCTTCAGAAGCAGTCCTCGACGCTGGAGGAGCAGGGCCGCAAGGCGCTCTCCCTCGGCCGCGAGGACCTGGCCCGCGAGGCGCTCACCCGCCGCTCCGGGATCCAGCAGCAGGTCTCCGACCTGGAGACCCAGTACCAGCAGCTGCAGGGCGAGGAGGAGAAGCTCACGCTGGCCTCCCAGCGGCTGCAGACCAAGGTGGACGCCTTCCGTACCAAGAAGGAGACCATCAAGGCCACCTACACGGCCGCGCAGGCGCAGACCAGGATCGCCGAGTCCTTCTCCGGTATCTCGGAGGAGATGGGCGACGTCGGTCTGGCGATCCAGCGGGCCGAGGACAAGACCGCGCAGATGCAGGCGCGGGCCGGCGCGATCGACGAGCTGCTCGCCTCGGGCGCGCTCGAGGACTCGTCCGGCATGCGCAAGGACGACATCACGGCCGAGCTGGAGCGCATGTCCAGCGGTTCGGACGTGGAGCTCGAGCTTGCCAGGATGAAGGCAGAACTGTCCGGCGGATCCGCCCCGGCCACTCCGGCGATCGAGCCGGGCCAGCCGGGCAGCACTCCGACCGACCAGCCCCGCTTCGACAAGTAGGGAGAGACCACGTGATCGTCAGGATCATGGGGGAGGGGCAGTTCGAGGTCCCGGACAGCCTGGTGGACCGGCTCAACGAGCTGGACAACGCCGTGCTGGCCGCCCTCGACGTGGCCGACGAGGCCGACTTCCGGGTCAGCCTGGCCGCGCTTCTCGCAGCGGTGCGGGCCGGTGGGACGCCGGTGGAGCACGACGCGCTGGTGCCTTCCGACGCGACGCTGCCTTTCGACGAGGCAACGGTCGACGAGGTCAGGGCGCTGCTGAAGCACGACGGGCTGATCCCCGGCTGAGTGCGGCGCGACACGACGAAGGGGCACCCGTTCGGGTGCCCCTTCGCTGTTTTCTCTTCGCCGTGGCTGCCGTGGCTGCCGTGCTGCCGTGCGCTAGGGGAGGGCCAGCATCTGGTCCAGCGCCAGCTTGGCGTACTTCTCGGTCTCCGGGTCGACCGTGATCACGTTCGGCACCCGGCCCTCGACCAGCGACTCCAGGGTCCAGACCAGGTGCGGCAGGTCGATCCGGTTCATGGTGGAGCAGAAGCACACGGTCCGGTCCAGGAAGACGACCTCCTTGTCCGGGTGGGCCTTGGCCAGCCGCCGGACCAGGTTGAGCTCGGTGCCGATGGCCCACTTGCTGCCGGGCTCGGCCGCGTCCAGGGCCTTGATGATGTACTCGGTCGAGCCGACCAGGTCGGCGGCCTCGACCACCTCGTGCTTGCACTCGGGGTGCACCAGCACGGTGACGCCGGGGACCCGCTCGCGGACCTCGTTCACCGAGTCCAGCGAGAAGCGGCCGTGCACCGAGCAGTGCCCGCGCCAGAGGATCATCTTCGCCGCGCGCAAACTGCTCGACGGTGAGGCCGCCGTTGGGCTTGTGCGGGTTGTAGAGCACGCACTCGTCCAGGCTGATGCCGAGGTCGCGGACGGCGGTGTTGCGCCCCAGGTGCTGGTCCGGCAGGAACAGCACCTTCGTTCCATGCTCGAAGGCCCACTCCAGCGCCCGCTGGGCGTTGGACGAGGTGCAGATGGTGCCGCCGTGCTTGCCGGTGAAGGCCTTGATGTCGGCGGAGGAGTTCATGTAGGCGACCGGGACCACGCCGTCGGCGATCCCGGCGTCGGTGAGCACGTCCCAGCACTCGGCGACCTGCTCGGCGGTGGCCATGTCGGCCATGGAGCAGCCGGCCGCCAGGTCGGGGAGGATCACCCGCTGCTCGGGCCCGGTGAGGATGTCCGCGCTCTCGGCCATGAAGTGCACGCCGCAGAAGACGATGAACTCGGCCTCGGGCTTGTCGGCGGCGTCGCGGGCCAGCTTGAAGGAGTCGCCGGTGACGTCGGCGAACTCGATCACCTCGTCCCGCTGGTAGTGGTGGCCGAGGATGAACACCCGGTCGCCGAGGGCGGCCTTGGCGGCGCGGGCGCGGGCGACCAGGTCCGGGTCGGAGGCGGCGGGCAGGTCGCCGGGGCAGTCGACGCCGCGCTCACTGGCGGTGTCGGCCTCGCGGCCGAGCAGCAGCAGGGCCAGCGGAGTGGGCGCGGGCTCTTCATACGTGGTGGTCACGGGCGGACTGCCCTCCTGTGGGGGCGTGGCAGCGGCGCCTCGCCCTTTTCGTCTAACTGACGTTATCTATCATAACCCGGTTGCGCCTCGTTGACGACGGGCGCTGTGGGAGTGTGACGTACACCGCTCTGTGAAAAGCTCGCAGGTGGGGGTGACCGGAAGGGTATGCGGACGGTGAGCGACAGGTCGAACGCGGTGCGGCGGATGGTGCCCAGGCGGCGGGACGAGGAGCACCGGGCGTCCACCCCGTTGGAGCTGTTCTTCGACCTCTGCTTCGTGGTGGCGGTCGCCCAGGCCGGAACCCAGCTGGCCCACGCCTACACCGCGGGGCATGTCTGGAACGCGCTGCCGCACTACCTCTTCGCGTTCTTCGGGGTGTGGTGGGCCTGGATGAACTTCACCTGGTTCGCCTCCGCCTACGACACCGACGACGTCCCCTACCGGGTGGCGACCTTCGTCCAGATCACCGGGGCGCTGATCTTCGCGGCCGGGGTGCCGCGGATGTTCGCCGGGCATCTCGCGGTCGGGGTCCTCGGCTATGTGGTGATGCGGACGGTGATCATCATCCAGTGGCTTCGGGTGGCGTCCGGCGCCCAGGGGGCCGAACGGGCCATGGCGCTGCGCTACGCCTGCGGGATCGCGGTGTGCCAGAGCATCTGGGTGGTCGCCGTCTTCCTGCCGCACGAGGTGCAGCGGTGGGTGCTGCTGCCGACCGTGCTGCTGGAGCTGCTGGTCCCGGTCTTCGCCGAACGCCACTGGACGACCACCTGGCATCCCGAGCACATCGCCGAGCGCTACGGGCTGTTCACCCTGATCGTGCTGGGCGAGACGGTGGCGGCGGCGACGGTGGCGGTGGAGTCCGGGCTGAACCGCAGCGACGAACTGGGCGAGGTGCTGCCGATCGCCGCCGGCGGGCTGCTGATCTGCTTCTCCGCCTGGTGGATCTACTTCGCCCGGCCGGTCCACGGGTATCTGAAGTCCAACCGGCAGGGCTTCCTCTGGGGCTACGGCCACTACCTGGTCTTCCTCAGCGCGGCCGGGATCGGGGCCGGTCTCGAGGCGGCGATCGAGCACGCCGTCGGCGAGTCCCGGCTGTCGTCGGCCGGCGCCGCGCTGGTGGTGACCGTGCCCACCGCGCTGTTCCTGGTCACGGTGTGGGCGATCCACGCCCGGCACAACAAGCACGGCGCGGCCCAACTGGTGATGCCGCTGGCCGCGTTGGGGACGCTGGCGGTGACCTTCCTGGGCGGCGGCGCGGCCGTCCTGGGCGCTGGAGTGGTGTGCGCGGCGGCGGTGGCGGTCGGGGTGCGGCTGCATCGTCGGGACGAACAGGCTGCCTGAGCGGCATGTCCTTGTGCTAATCCTGTACCCGTGCCCGCACCGCTGAACTCCGCCGCCCGACTGGACGAGACCGACCGCAAGGTCCTGGAACTGCTCGGCCGGGACGGCCGCGCCTCCTACGCGGAGATCGGCCTGCTGGTGAACCTCTCCGCGACGGCGGTGAAGCGCCGGGTGGACCGGCTGCGGGAGCGCGGCGTGGTCCGCGGCTTCACGGTGGTCCTGGAGCCGGACGCGCTGGACTGGCGCACCGAGGCCTTCGTCGAGGTCTACTGCCGCGAGCGCACCTCGCCGGAGGAGATCCTGGCGACCCTGCGCCAGTTCCCCGAGGTCGTCGCCGCCTGGACGGTCACCGGCGACGCGGACGCCCTGGTCCACCTGCGGGCGGCGGACACCGGGCACCTGGAGGCCGTGATCGAACGCATCCGCAAGCAGCCGGGGGTGCAGCGGAGCCGCAGCCAGGTGGTGCTGAGCCGGCTGATCGGCTAGAGCCGACGCTTGTCGATGTCGGCGAAGTCGTACCCATTCGATCGCGGCGCGATGAGCTCTGACGAGGGAAACAGGTGTGCGGTGGCATCCTGCGCGCGGGGCGCGAATGCGCAGGAATGCTGCGTGGGGAGCCTGGTTCCGACATGCCGGGTGGGGCCTCTGTTGCCTAGGGTTGATCTTGCCGACACCGCCCCGAGAGGACCCTGCCCGTGACCCAGCGCATGCACCGGTACGACGCCAGGATGGTCGACCTGGTCTTCGACTACATGCGGGAGCGGCTGCAGTACGACCCGGTGCCGCTGGACCACCCGGGCGACGGGGAGCGGTTGGCCGGGGCGCTGGAAGGGCTGCTGAACGCGGGCGGAAACGATCCTGCCGATGTGCTGAAGCTCTACGACCACGAGCTGTCGCGCGCCGTGATCTCAGCTGACAGTCCCCGTTATCTGTCATTCATCCCCTGTGCGCCTACCAAGGCCGCCCTGCTGTTCGACATGGTGGTGTCCTGCGCCTCGCTGCAGGGCATCTCCTGGCTGGAGGCGGCCGGGGCGATCGCGGCCGAGAACCAGGTGCTGCGGCTGATCTCGGACCGGGCCGGACTGCCGGACACCGCGGGCGGCTGCTTCGTCTCCGGCGGTTCGGCCGGCAACCTGTCCGCCCTGGTCGTCGCCCGCGACACGGCCCGGCACAAGCGCGGCCTCGCCCCCGGCGCCCGGCTGCGGATCGCGGTCAGCGACCAGACCCACTCCTCGGTCACCAACACCCTGCACATCATCGGCGTGGAGAAGCTGCTGGTCCCGACCACCGGGCACCGGCTCACCGGGGACGCGCTGCGGGCCGCCCTCGCCGCCGACGGCGACCCCGGCTCGGTGATCGGCGTCGTCGGCACCGCCGGCACCACCAACGCCGGGATCGTGGACGACCTGGCCGGTCTTGCCGAGGTCGCCCGCGAGTTCGACCTCTGGTTCCACGTGGACGGCGCCTACGGCGGGGCCGGGCTGTTCGCCCCCTCGGTCCGGGCCAAGTACGACGGCATCGAGCACGCCGACTCCTTCGTGGTCGACCCGCACAAGTGGCTGTTCGCGCCGTTCGACTGCGCGGCGCTGATCTACCGCAAGCCCTGGCTGGCCAAGGGCGTGCACACCCAGGACGCCTCCTACCTGGACGTGCTGCACACCGGCGACAACGACGAGTGGAACCCCACCGACTACGCCTACCACCTCACCCGCCGGGCCCGCGGGCTGCCGCTGTGGTTCTCGCTGGCGGTGCACGGCACCGACGCCTACGGCGAGGCGATCGAGGCCGGCATCGCCCTGGCCAGGGACACCGCCGCGCTGATCCGGGCCGACTACCCGGACCTGGAGGTGGTGCACGAGCCGGAGCTGTCCAGCCTGGTCTACCGGCGCAAGGGCTGGCAGGCCGAGGACTACTACGCCTGGTCGCAGCAACTGCTGGCGGACCAGACCGGCTTCGTCACCCCGACCGGCTGGGAGGGCGAGGTGGTCTCCCGCTTCGCCTTCCTGCACCCCGGCACCACCATGGACATGGTCAGGGAGATCCTGGACACCATGGTCTGACCCGGAGCGTCGGAGTCACAGATAGAAGCCGGACGGCAGGCACGGGGCCGGCGGCCGCATCCCGCGCAGGGCCAGGAAGCCGCGGGTGCGCACGGTCAGCCCGCCGGCCAGGGCGACGTCCACCGCCCAGTCCTGCTCGGCGGTGGCATGGGTGATCTCGGCCTCGTCGGTCGGCGGGATCCGGGTCAGCGCTGCCGTCAGCAGCCGCCCGGCCAGCCGCTTGGAGGTCGCCGCCAGCAGCACCACCCGGCCGCCGTCGCGGTAGCAGTAGCCGCTGCCGCTGAGGGTGTCCACCACCAGCAGCTCCTCGGTGGTGCGCAGCAGCGTCTCGTGGTCGGGGCCGTGCGCGGCGCCGCGCACGGCCCGGTCCACCGAGTCCAGCAGCGACTGGTGCGAGGCGTCACCGAGGTGCACCGGGATGCTGCCGGGGTCCGGCAGGGCCGCTTTGTCGACCTTTCCGGTCAGCGACATCATCGGATGCAGCTGGAAGCCCGCCGCGTGGTAGCGGCGGGCAGCCCGCGGATCCCGCGAGGCGACGATCATGCCGCGCAGACAGCCGTGGCCGTAGGCCAGGGCGTGGTCCAGCAGCAGCCGGCCCACCCCCTTGCCCTGCGCCGAGGGCAGCACGCAGAACAGCGAGAGGCCCCAGAGGCCCTCCCGCTTCAGCGCCAGCGCCGTCCCCACCGCCTCCCCGTCCTCCTCGGCGAGCCAGCAGCCGCCCGGGTCGGTCCGGGCCAGATGCCGGGTCATCGCCTCGTGTCCGGCTACGCGGTCACTGCTCCACGGGGAGGGCTCCTCCCCGAGCTGCTGCTCCAGCGCGGCGAAGGCGGCGCGGTGGATCTCCCGTACGACGGCGGCGTCCGCTGCTGAGTCGCGGACTGGGCGCAGGATCATCCGCACAGTCTTGCGCGTCACCCCGGCCGGGCAACAGCGACTCGGGAACAGTGACCGTGGTCGAGCCGTATGCGAGCATGGGGGCATAGCAATGATGAGGCCCCCGGAATACTCCGGGACCACCGCCGGTTAGCCGCTGGTAGCAGCAGTACGTCGTCACAACCCGGGAGTATGCAGATGACCGTCCAGGACGAGACCCACGTCGAGAGCGGACTTCTCCTCAGCGATTCCGCCGCGGCCAAGGTCAAGAGCCTGCTGGAGCAGGAGGGCCGCGAGGACCTCGCGCTGCGCGTCGCCGTGCAGCCCGGTGGCTGCTCCGGCCTGCGCTACCAGCTGTTCTTCGACGAGCGCTCGCTCGACGGCGATGTCGTGAAGGACTTCGACGGCGTGAGCGTCGTCACTGACCGGATGAGCGCGCCCTACCTCGGTGGCGCCAGCATCGACTTCGTCGACACCATCGAGAAGCAGGGCTTCACGATCGACAACCCGAACGCGACCGGGTCCTGCGCCTGCGGCGACTCGTTCAGCTAGTAGGCACCAGAGAGTGGCCCCGGTCCGGATCATCTCCGGACCGGGGCCACTCTCTTGCGTCCCGCCCTACTGGTGCACCGGGCCGTGGGTCATCTTGGTGCCGCCGGGGACGACCTTCGCCAGGGGGACCGCCTTGCCCGAGGCGGTGTCCAGGACGGTCCGCTGGTCCAGCGGTGCGCCCAGGTTCGCGGAGACCGACTGCAGCTGGACCAGCTGCGGGCACATCTGGCCCTTCGCGCCCTTCGGCCTCGCCAGCACGGTGATCTTCACCTCCCCGGCCGCCGACTGGTCGGCGCGCAGCGAGTACGTGGAGCAGACGCCGGCGTAGAAGTTCACGGTGAGGGTGGTGCCGCTGGTCGTGTAGCTCTCGGCCTTGAGCCCGCTGGGGGAGGCCGGAGCCGAACCGGGGGGTGCCACCGTGGTGCTCGGCGAGGTGGCCGAGGGCGGTACCACGGTGGGGAGCGGGACCAGCGAGGGAACCGGGGTCCCGCTGCTCGCGCCCACCGAGGGCGGACCGCTGCTCCCCCCGCCGCCGGGGGTGGTGGCCGAGCCGGACGCGCACGCGTTGGTGCCGCCCAGGGCCACGATTCCGAGGACGGCGAATGCGGCCAGCCCTCGTGTCGTCGACCTATGAGTCATTGCTGCCTCCAGCTGGTGTCCCTGTCTGAACGACGATGGGACGCGGAAGGCACGCTCCCGGTTCCGAAATCTGTCAGGCCTGCGTCAATCGGCGACCCTCGGCAGCCGATTCAGGAGCCGAATTCGGAGAGATCCTCGACCAGCGCGGAGGAGTGGGCGCTGACCGGGAACCCGGGGCGGCGGGCCGGCGCGGGCGCGGGCTCCGCGGCCGCCAGCAGCGGCCAGAACAGCCCCAACCTCCGCGAGGTGCTGACCAGCCCGGCGAGGGTGTCGGCGTCGGCGTCCCCGCGAAGGTAGGCGGGAATCTGGATCGGGTTGCTCCTGGGCATCATCCGGGGCTCCAACAAGTCTGAGGGCGACAGGTGGGTCACCCGATATCGACACTAGATCGGCACGGAGTGGCATTCCAGCCCTACCGCTGAGTAACCGCATGCCCCCGATGCGGTGACGCAGCGCGAGGGGCCGGTACGGTAGGCCGGTAAGCCCCCGGTTCGCACCTCGTCTGCACCCGCCCGTTCGCACTCGCCCGTGCGTGCATCCCCAAGGAGCCACTTCCGTGCGTATTGCCGTCACCGGATCGATCGCCACCGACCACCTGATGACCTTTCCGGGTCGATTCGCCGAGCAGTTCGTGGCTGAGCAGATGCACACGGTGTCGCTCTCCTTCCTGGTCGACACCCTGGACGTGCGGCGCGGCGGGGTCGGACCCAACATCTGCTTCGGGATGGGCCTGCTCGGCCTGCGCCCGATCCTGGTCGGCGCGGCCGGTGCGGACTTCGCCGAGTACCGCTCCTGGCTGGACCGCCACAACGTCGACACCAGCGCGGTGCGGATCTCGGAGACCCGGCACACCGCCCGGTTCGTCTGCACCACGGACACCGACCACAACCAGATCGCGTCCTTCTACACCGGCGCGATGAGCGAGGCCAGGAACATCGAGCTGCAGCCGATCGCGGCCCGGGCCGGCGGCCTGGACCTGGTGCTGATCGGCGCCGACGACCCGGACGCGATGGTGCGCCACACCGAGGAGTGCCGAAGCCGCGGGTACGCCTTCGCGGCCGACCCGTCGCAGCAGCTGGCCCGGATGGACGGCGAGGACATCCGCACCCTGGTCGGGGGCGCGGCGTACCTGTTCACCAATGAGTACGAGAAGGCGCTGATCGAGACCAAGACCGGCTGGTCCGAGGAGGAGATCCTGGGCCGGGTCGGCGTGCGGGTCACCACGCTGGGTGCGAAGGGGGCACGGATCGACCGCGAGGGCGAGCCGTCGATTCTGGTGCCGTGCCCGCAGGAGACCGTCAAGGCGGACCCGACGGGCGTCGGCGACGCCTTCCGGGCCGGGTTCCTGGCGGGGCTGACCTGGGAGCTGGGGCTTGAGCGCTGCGCGCAGATCGGGTCGATGCTGGCGACGCTGGTGATTGAGACCGTGGGCACGCAGGAGTACGAGCTGCGGCGGGGGCACTTCCTGGATCGTTTCGCCGTGGCCTACGGCGAAGAAGCTGCAGACGAGGTCCGTTCGCATCTGGCCTAGTTGCTGGTGCAGCTCTGCGGGCTGAACGTTCGCGCAGTTCCCCGCGCCCCTGAGGCCCCAGGGGCGCGGGGAACTGCGCAAACCTCAGCTCAAACGGCGGATCAGGTACCGATGGGCCTCAGGTTCGCCGACATATTCCTGCGACCGCATCTCGCACCAGGCCGGGATGTCCAACCTCGCCGCCTCGTCGTCCGACAGCACCGCGATCAGCCCACCGACGGGCACCGAACCGATGTGCTTGGCGAGTTCGATCACCGGGATCGGGCAGCGCCGCCCCAGGGTGTCCAGGACCAGGGTCTCCGGACCCGCCACCGCGGTCGACGGGGGATCGAGCTGGGCGCGGACCCCCGCCACCGCTGCCGGCAGGACCTCAAGGAAGAGGTCGATGTCGGCGTCGGTGCAGTCCGGCGGCAGCGACACCCGGACGTTGCCCTCGGTGAGGACCCCCATCGCGGCCAGCACATGGCTGGGGGTCAGCGTGCTCGAACTGCAGGAGGAGCCGGAGGAGACGGCGAAGCCGGCCCGGTCCAGCGCGCCCAGCAGCGCTTCGCCGTCCACATAGAGGCAGGAGAAGGTCATCAGGTGCGGCAGCCGCCGCTCCGGGTCGCCGAGCACGGCGAGGTCGGGGACCAGCCGCGGCAGCTCGCCCCGGAGCCGGTCGATCCAGCGCCGCTGCGCCGCGTTCAGTGCTGCCGCCTCCTGCCGGACGGCCCGCAGCGCCACCGCCGAGGCGATCACCGCGGGGACGTTGACATAGCCGGGCACCCGCCCGGCCTCGCGTTCGTCGGCCGGCAGCGGCGAGCGGTAGCGGACCCCCTTGCGCACCGCCAGCACCCCCACGCCGGCCATCCCGCCCCACTTGTGGGCCGAGGCGGTCAGCAGCGACCAGCCGGCCGGGACGTCCAGCCGGCCGGCCGACTGCGCCGCGTCGACCAGCAGCGGGACGCCGGCCTCGGCGCACAGCGCGCCGACCTCCGCGACCGGCTGCAGCGTCCCCACCTCGTGGTTCGCGGACTGGAGCACGGCCAGGGCGGTGCCGGGGCCGCGCACCGCCGCGCCGAACGCCTCGACGGAGACCCGCCCCTGACGGTCCACCGGCACGGTCTCCACCTCGCCCCCGGCCGCCTCATGCAGTTCCGCGGCATGCAGAACGGACGAGTGTTCGACGGCGGAGTGTACGAGTCGCCGCCCGTTCCGGTGATTTCCGGCGAGTGCGCCCAGCACCGCCAGCTGGTTGGCCTGGGTGCCCGAGGTGGTGAAGGAGACCTCGTCCGGACGGGCGCCCAGCTCGGCCGCGACGGTCTCGCGGGCGGCGTCCAGCAGCATCCGGGCCCGGTGTCCGTCCCGGTACAGCCGTGCCGGGTCGGCCCAGCCCTCGTCGAGCGCGGAGAGCAGCGCCTGACGGGCGAGCGGATGCAGCGGGGCGGTCGAGGCGGCGTCGAAGTACGGCACCTGCCCACGGTAGTCGGAGCCGCTGCTGGCGACTCGTCAGGGGGCCGTCCGCGAGGTGCTTGTTTGGGTGGCTTATGGTGTGTCAGCCGGGCGTCGCCGGTGTGTCGCCCGGACGGTCCGCAGGTGTGCGAAGTGCCCATCTGACCAGGGAATCCATCCTTTCGGGGGCCATCCGGGGGCCAGTTCGGCGCGTTAGCCGGACCTGCCCGCGAAGCCCCGTCGGGGCTGGAGTAGGGTTTGGCCCGCATAAACATCCAAACCCTGCCCGCTGACCGGGCCACCGGGACCACAGAGACCCGAGTGGCGCGTGAGCGGGCGAGACTTCGGGAAGGCGCTACGTGAGTCCCAACGGCTCCGACCGCTCGCCGCGGCGCTCGATGCGGCGGAAGCTGCTCTCTGCGCTGACGCTGGGCCTCGTCCTTGCCACCGCCACCGGCTGCTCGTCCTCGCAACTGCCCCGGCTCGGCCTGCCCACTCCGCGTGATGAGCAGGGCAAGACCGTTCTCTTCATCTGGCAGAGCTCATGGATCGCGGCCCTGGCGGTCGGCGCACTCGTCTGGGGGCTGATCCTGTGGAGCGTGTTCTTCCACCGGCGCAGCCGCTCCAAGATCGAGGTGCCGGTTCAGTTCCGCTACAACATGCCGGTCGAGGCACTGTTCACCATCGTTCCGCTGATCATGGTGTCGGTGTTCTTCTTCTACACCGCGCGTGACGAGGACTACCTGCTGAAGAACGACAAACCGCAGCAGATCGTCAACGTGGTGGGCTTCCAGTGGAGCTGGGCGTTCAACTACGGCCACGATGTGGACCCGCAGAAGCAGTCCGCGACGAACGGTCCGCAGGACGGCGCCTACGACGTGGGCACCCCTGACGCGATCCCCACGCTGTGGCTGCCGCAGGGCGAGTCGGTCAAGTTCGAGCTGACCTCGCGCGACGTCATCCACGGCTTCTGGCCGGTCGACTTCCTGATGAAGATGGACGTCATCCCGGGCGTCGTGAACAAGTTCACGGTGACCCCGACCGTGCTGGGCACCTTCCGCGGCAAGTGCACCGAGCTCTGCGGCGTGGACCACTCCCAGATGCTCTTCAACGTCAAGGTCGTCACCCCTGCTGAGTTCCAGCAGCACCTCGACGACCTGCGTGCCAAGGGCCAGAAGGGGTACGTGCCCGCGGGCATCACGACCACCGGAGTGGACAACGCCAAATGACGATCCTCAACGAACCCCAGGGGTCGACCCTCAGCGGTAGCTCCACCACGGTCCGGAAGCCCGCGCTGCAGCGCAAGTCCGGCACCCAGATCATCAAGTGGATGACCACCACCGACCACAAGACGATCGGCACCCTGTACCTGGTGACGTCGTTCGCCTTCTTCATCATCGGTGGCATCCTCGCCCTGACGATGCGTGCGCAGCTCGCCCAGCCCAACGGCGGCGTGCTGACGAACGAGCAGTTCAACCAGGCGTTCACCATGCACGGCACGATCATGCTGCTGATGTTCGCCACCCCGCTGTTCGCCGGTTTCACCAACTGGATCATGCCGCTGCAGATCGGCGCGCCCGACGTGGCGTTCCCGCGGCTGAACATGTTCGCGTACTGGCTGTACCTGTTCGGCTCGCTGATCGCGGTGGGCGGCTTCCTCACCCCGCAGGGCGCGGCCGACTTCGGCTGGTTCGCCTACTCGCCGCTGTCGGACGCGATCCACTCGCCGAGCGTCGGCGCGGACATGTGGATCATGGGTCTGGCGCTCTCGGGCTTCGGTACCATCCTCGGCTCGGTGAACTTCATCACCACCATCCTCTGCATGCGTGCCCCCGGCATGACCATGTTCCGGATGCCGATCTTCGTGTGGAACGTCCTGCTCACCGCCGTCCTGGTGCTGCTGGCGTTCCCGGTCCTCGCGGCGGCCCTGCTGGCGTTGGAAGCGGACCGGAAGTTCGGGGCGCACGTCTTCGACCCGGCCAACGGCGGGCCGATCCTCTGGCAGCACCTCTTCTGGTTCTTCGGCCATCCAGAGGTGTACATCATCGCGCTGCCGTTCTTCGGCATCATCTCCGAGATCATCCCGGTGTTCTCGCGGAAGCCCATGTTCGGCTACCAGAGCCTGATCGCGGCGACCATCGCCATCGCCGGCCTCTCGGTGACGGTGTGGGCGCACCACATGTACGTCACCGGCGCGGTGCTGCTGCCGTTCTTCTCCTTCATGACGTTCCTCATCGCGGTCCCGACCGGGGTGAAGTTCTTCAACTGGATCGGCACCATGTGGCGGGGCTCGCTGAGCTTCGAGACACCGATGCTGTGGACCGTCGGCTTCCTGGTCACCTTCCTCTTCGGTGGTCTGACCGGCGTGCTGCTGGCCTCCCCGCCGATCGACTTCCACGTCTCGGACTCCTACTTCGTGGTGGCGCACTTCCACTACGTGGTCTTCGGCACGGTCGTCTTCGCGATGTTCGCGGGCTTCCACTTCTGGTGGCCCAAGATGACCGGCAAGATGCTGGACGAGCGGCTCGGCAAGATCACCTTCTGGATGCTGTTCGTCGGCTTCCACACCACCTTCCTGGTGCAGCACTGGCTGGGCGCCGAGGGCATGCCGCGCCGCTACGCGACGTACCTGTCCACGGACGGCTTCACCACGCTGAACCTGATCTCCACGATCGGCTCGTTCATCCTGGGCGCCTCGATGCTGCCGTTCTTCTACAACGTGTGGAAGACCGCGAAGTACGGCGAGAAGGTCGACGTCGACGACCCGTGGGGCTACGGCCGCTCGCTGGAGTGGGCCACCTCCTGCCCGCCGCCGCGGCACAACTTCCTGACGCTGCCGCGCATCCGCTCCGAGTCCCCGGCGTTCGACCTGCACCACCCGGAGATCGCCGCACAGGACTACCTGGAGAACCACGGCGAGGTGCCCCCGCACCTGACCGCGGTGCTCGAGGCCAGGGCCGCCGCCGCGCAGGCCGGCGACACCGGAACGAAGGAGGGTGACCGATGAGGGAACAGGGCAAGATCTTCGCGGGCTTCGCCGTCTTCGTCCTCGGCATCGCCATCTGGTACGGCATCTGGTCCAAGGACCCGACCGGCACCACGGCGCTGTTCATGGCCTTCGCGCTGGGCGCGTTCATCGCCTTCTACCTGCTGTTCACCGCCCGCCGGGTGGACACCGGGGCCGGCGACAACCCGCAGGCCGAGGTGTCGGACGACGCCGGGGTCCAGGGCTTCTTCAGCCCGCACAGCTGGATGCCGCTCTCGCTGGGCATCGGCGGCGCGCTGATGTTCATGGGCGTCATCTTCGGCTGGTGGCTGATGTACTTCTCCGTCCCGATCCTCCTGATCGGCCTCTTCGGCTGGGTCTTCGAGTACTACCGGGGCGAGAGCCAGACGCAGTGACAGCGCCTCGGCGCTGAACGGCGCTGAGTGGAGGGGCCGGACACACACCGTGTCCGGCCCCTTCGGCGTTCACCCTTCCAGCCGTCCCGGAAGGTGGTTTGTGCAATGACTTCCTAGAGTGTGACGGTACGTCGGATTTCGACGCGGCACCCTGGAAGGACACCCGATGCGGGCTCGGTCTCTGGTTGTGGCAGCACTGCTGACGGCTCCACTGGCACTCTCCGGATGCAGTGGCGGCGACGCCCCGCCCGGGGGGCAGGACACGTCCGTGGACGCCGCTGCCCTGGTCAGCGTCAGCAACGCCGGGAAGTCCCAGGTGGACCCGTCGGTCCCGCTGGTGGTCAAGGCCGGTAAGGGGACGCTCACCGATGTGACGGTGACCTCGGCCGACGGCCGGGGCGTCGCCGGCGTGCTGACCGCCGACGGCCGCGGCTGGACCTCCAGCACCCCGCTCAGCGCCGGGCAGCACTACACCGTGCGGGTCAGCGCCGACGACGGCCACGGCGGCCGTGGGAGCACCGTCCAGCAGTTCTCCACGGTCGCGGCGGCCAAGACCCTCACCGCCCAGCTGACGCCCGGTGACAAGGCCGTCTACGGGGTCGGCGAGCCGATCACCGCGACGCTCAGCCTGCCGGTGCACGACCCGGCCGGACGGCAGGCGGTGGAGCGCGGGCTGACCGTCGGCTCCACCCCCTCGGTGCAGGGCAGCTGGTACTGGGTGGACGACCGCACGCTGCACTTCCGGCCGCAGACCTACTGGCCGGCCCACGCCAGGATCAGCGCCGCCTTCGACATGCAGGGCCGGCAGGTCTCCGGGGACCTCTACGGCGGCAAGGCCAGCAGCATCTCCTTCAGCACCGGGGACAAGCTGCTGGCGCTGACCGACGCGGGCAGCGACTACATGACGGTCTACCGCAACGACCAGAAGATCAAGTCACTGCCGGTCACCACCGGCAAGCCGGGCTTCGACACCCGCAACGGCATCAAGGTGGTGCTGGAGCAGGAGCAGTCGGTGTTCATGGACTCCAGCACCGTCGGCATCGCGGCCGGCAGCTCCAACGCCTACGCCCTGAACGTGCTCTGGGACACCCGGGTCACCTGGAGCGGGGAGTACGTGCACGCCGCGCCCTGGTCGGTCGGCTCGCAGGGGGTGTCCAACGTCAGCCACGGCTGCACCGGGATGAGCACCGACGACGCGCACTGGTTCTACGACACCTTCCACAAGGGCGACGTGGTCCAGGTGGTCAACAGCAAGGGCCACGCCATGGAGCCCTTCGGCAACGGCTACGGCGACTGGAACCTCTCCTGGGCGGACTGGCTCAAGGGCAGCGCCCTCGGCAAGCCGGTCGACACCTCGGCGGCGACCGCAGCGACCGGGACCGCCGCCGCCCAGGTCGGGCTCCTCCGCCCGCAGGCCTGACGACCCGGCAGCCAAACGGAAGGGCCCCAGCCTGAGGCTGGGGCCCTTCCGTTGCTACTGACGAACGAACTCAGTGGTGGCCGTGGCCGCTGGTGAGCTCGGCGTGCTCCTCGGGGGTCAGCTTGGGGATCTGCGCCGCCTCTCCGAAGTAGCTCTGCGACAGCTTGGCCCGGACCTTGGTGAGCACCGGGACCTTGGACTTGACGCCGTTCTCGTCCACCGCGGCCGGCAGCTCCAGCGGCTGCAGCTGCTCGTGCGCGGTGAGCGTGTGCAGCGACTCGGCGTCCAGCGGGGTGTGCACCTCGATGAACTCACCGTGCGGCAGCCGCTTGATGGTGCCCGACTCGCGGCCGTGCAGCACCTTCTCGCGGTCGTTCCGCTGCAGCCCGATGCACCAGCGCTTGGTGACCGTGAAGGCGATCACCGGGCCGACGAAGAAGAGGATCCGGCAGGCCCAGGTGATGGTGTTGATCGAGAGGTGGAAGTGCGTGGCGAACAGGTCGTTGCCGCCGGCCACCAGCAGGATCAGGTACTCCGCGATCCAGGCCACGCCGAACGCGGTGCGCATCGGCGCGTTGCGCGGGCGGTCCAGGATGTGGTGCTCGCGCTTGTCGCCGGTGATCCAGCCCTCCAGGAAGGGGTAGGCGGCGATCACGATCATCACCCCGCCGAAGATCACCAGCGGGATGAAGACGCCGAGCACCAGGGTGTGGCCCCAGGCCCTGATCTCCCAGCCCGGCATGATCCGGATCAGGCCCTCGGAGAAGCCCATGTACCAGTCCGGCTGGGCGTCGGTGGACACCTGGTCGGGGCGGTACGGGCCGTAGGCCCAGATCGGGTTGACCGAGGCGACCGCGGAGACCATCGCGATCACACCGAACACCAGGAAGAAGAACCCGCCGGCCTTGGCCATGTAGATCGGCATCAGCGGCATGCCGACGACGTTCTTCTCGGTCCGGCCGGGGCCCGCGAACTGGGTGTGCTTGTGGTAGAAGACCAGGATCAGGTGGGCCACCAGCAGGCCCAGCATGATGCCCGGGATCAGCAGCACGTGGATGGTGTAGAAGCGCGGGATGATGTCGGTTCCGGGGAACTGGCCCCCGTACAGGAACATCGCGATGTAGCTGCCGACCACCGGGGTCGCCAGGATCGCGCCCTCCATGAAGCGGATACCGGTACCGGAGAGCAGGTCGTCCGGGAGCGAGTAGCCCATGAAGCCGTCGAACATGCCCAGGAACAGCAGCAGGAAGCCGAACAGCCAGTTGATCTCGCGGGGCTTGCGGAACGCGCCGGTGAAGAAGACGCGCATCATGTGGACCAGCATGGCCGCCACGAAGACGATGGCCGCCCAGTGGTGGATCTGACGGATCAGCAGGCCGCCGCGGACGTCGAAGCTGATGTCCAGCGTCGACTTGTAGGCCTCCGACATCCGGATGCCGTCCAGCGGGGTGTAGGCGCCGTGGTAGACGACCTCGCCCATGCTGGGGGTGAAGAACAGCGTCAGGTAGACGCCGGTCAGGATGATGATGATGAAGCTGTAGAGGCAGATCTCGCCGAGCATGAAGGACCAGTGGTCCGGGAAGATCTTCCGCATGTTGGCCTTGGCCAGGCCGTAGATGCCGAGGCGTCCGTCGGCCCAGTCCGCGGCCTTCTCGCCGATGTGGGCCTGCTCGACCCCGGCCTCGCTGTGACCGATCTGGTGGTCGTCGTGCGAGTCGTCCGGTTCGGGTGTTTCCGCGTGAATGGTCATGGTTAGCTGCGCTCCCAGAAGCCGGGGCCGACGGGCTTGCTGAAGTCGCCGAGTGCCTCGAGGTACCCGTCGCTGTTGACCGACACCTGCAGCTGCGGCAGCGGGTGGCCGGCCGGGCCGAAGATCACTCGGCCGCCGTCGGCCAGGTCGAAGGTCGACTGGTGGCACGGGCACAGGACGTGGTGCGTCTGCTGCTCGTAGAGGCTGATCGGGCAGCCGACGTGGGTGCAGATCTTGGAGAAGACCAGGACGCCCTCGTAGCCCCAGGACGCCGACTTCTTGTCCTTGATGTCGTCCGGCTGCATCCGGACCAGCATCACCGCGGCCTTGGCGATGACCTCCTGGAAGTCCTCGTCGCTCTCCTTGACGCCCTCGGGCATCGCGAAGGTCAGCGAGCCGACACTGATGTCGGAGGCCTTCAGCGGCTCGTCGGTGTTCATGTTGACCAGCAGCTTGCCCTTGGCCCAGGCGGTGGAGTCGAGCTTCTTCTCCGGCAGCGGGCCCAGGTCGCGGAACAGCACCACGGCCGAGAGCGGGACCATCGCCATGGCGCCGATCATCGTGGTGCGGATCAGCTTGCGGCGGCCGAAGCCGCTCTCCTTGGCGCCCTGGCGGAAGTCCGCGAAGACCTGCTCGCGGACCTCGGGGGAGGCCTCGATCGGGTGCCGCTCGGCGGCGTGCTCCTCGTCCGACATCAGCGTGCGGGCCCAGTGGACCGCGCCGACGCCGATGCCGAGCAGGGACACGCCCAGGGTCATGCCCAGCGCGAAGTTCAGCGCGCTGAGGTGGCCGAGCGGGAACAGGTACACGACCCCGGTGTGGCCGTCGCCGTTGGAGCGCGGGATCGCCACGTAGGACGCGATGAACCCGATCGTCGCGATCATCGAGAGCAGGAACCAGAACGCCACCTGGCGCTCGGCCCGGGCCGCGGCCCGCTCGTCGATGTCGGTACGTCGGTGCTCGTGGGGCGGCAGCCCCGGATCGGCGAAGGAGTCGCCGACCACGGCGACCGCTCCGCCGTGGGCCCCTTGGGCCACCGGCAGGTGTTCTTCAGACATGTTGTCCTGGCTCGTCATGACTTCTTGGCCTTGGGAGTGCGGGCGGCGATCCAGATCGCGATACCGATCAGGGCGCCCAGCGCGAAGATCCAGCCGAACAGACCCTCAGTGACCGGGCCGAGGGAGCCCAGCGTGAGACCGCCGTAGTTGGGGTTCTTCGCCTGGTCCGTCGTGTGGGTGACGTAGGCGATGATGTCCTGCTTGTTCTGCTGGCTCATCGTGGTGTCCGGGAAGTTCGGCATGCTCTGCGGCCCGGTCTGCATGGCCTCGTACATGTGCTTGGGGCTCACACCGTCCAGCGAGGGCGCGAACTTGCCCTCGGACAGAGCGCCGCCGGCTCCCGCGAAGTTGTGGCACATCGCGCAGTTGGTACGGAACAGCTCCCCGCCCCGGGACACATTGCCCGCGGCGTACTGGTCGGCCGTCGGGACGGTCGGACCGGCGCCGAGCGAGCCGACGAAGGCGGCCAGCTGGTCGATCTGCGCCTGCGAGTAGATGTTGCGCTTCGCGGGGATCTGGGCGCCGGGCTGCTGGGCCGGCATCCGGCCGGTGCCGACCTGGAAGTCCACCGCGGCCGAACCCACACCCACCAGGGTCGGGCCGATCTTGGTGCCTTCGCCGTTCAGGCCGTGGCAGCTGGAGCAGCCGACGGCGAACAGCTTCTTGCCCTGCTCGACCGACAGGGACTGGCCGGAGTCCGCCTGCGCACTGCTGGCAGGCGCGAAAGCGGCGTACAGCCCGCCGGTGGTCGCCAGCGCGAAGAGTAGGACGACGAGCGCTGCCAGCGGGTGGCGTCGTCGAGCGGAGAGCGGCTTCTTGGAATTCTTGGGCACGGATTAACCCCGGTGTGAGGATCTGGAGCGTCTGGAGTCTGGTTGACCGTCAGGTCGGTCTGTGGGGACCGCCCGGCGGTGAGCCGAGGGGACGGTCCGACCCTGCACTACTTGATCAGATAGATGGTCGCGAAGAGGCCGATCCAGACCACGTCGACGAAGTGCCAGTAGTAGGACACGACGATCGCGGCCGTTGCCTGCTCGTGCGTGAACCGCTTCGCGGCGTACGTACGGGCGAGGACCAGCAGGAAGGCGATCAGGCCACCTGTCACGTGCATGCCGTGGAACCCGGTGGTCAGGTAGAACACCGAGCCGTAGGGGGAGGAGGACAGGGACAGGTGGTCAACCTTCACCAGGTCCGTGTACTCGTAGATCTGACCGCCGATGAACATCGCGCCCATGACGAAGGTGAGCATGAACCAGGCCCGGAGCTTCTTCACGTCGCCGCGCTCGGCGGCGAACACACCCATCTGGCAGGTGAAGGAAGAAAGCACCAGGACGGTGGTGTTCACCGACGCGAAGGGAACGTTCAGGGCCTCGTTGAGGGAATGCCAGTATTCCGTCCCGGTCACCGAGCGGAGTGTGAAGTACATCGCGAACAGGGCCGCGAAGAACATCAACTCGGACGCGAGCCAGACGATGGTTCCCACGCTGACCAGGTTCGGCCGGTTGACCGATCCGTGAGCGTGTCCGGTTTCTACTGCAGTTGCTGTCGCCACGACCGCCATTATGTCGGTCGCTTATTCCGTCTTCACTCCGGGGGTGGTTCCTCGGTGTGTCCGCACCCTGTCGTACCCTCCGCCGGGTGCCGGACCCCTGACGACCAGGCAGGTAGCCCGAATGGCGGGGAGCCCCGCACCGGGCCGCCCTCGCGCGACTGGCCGTGGGTCCCTCGAAATGGTGAACCCCGGACCGCCGGACGGCTGCCCCGACGATCTCCCCGGTACGCACCGGTGCTACAGCCCCCTCCGGCGGAGTAGCATCCGCGGGACGCCGAAGTGGTCCCGATCACATCCCAGGGGGATAACGGACGATGGCACTGAACGTTCTTGTCTACAGCGACGACCGAAACACGCGCGAGCAGGTCCTGCTGGCCCTGGGGAAGCGCCCCGCCGCGGACCTGGCGGAGCTTCAGTACCTGGAGTGCGCCACCGAGCCCGCCGTGATCAAGGCCCTGGACGCGCACGCCAAGGGCGGCCGCCGGCTCGACCTGCTGGTGCTGGACGGCGAGGCCACCCCGGTCGGCGGGATGGGCCTGTGCCGCCAGCTCAAGGACGAGGTCTACGGCTGCCCCCCGGTGCTGGTGCTGATCGGCCGTCCGCAGGACTCCTGGCTGGCCGCCTGGAGCCGGGCGGACGCGGCCATCGCCGCGCCGGTCGACCCGGTGGCGCTGGCCGAGGCGGCCACCACCCTGCTCCGGGGCGCCGCGCATCTCGTTCGCTGAGATCTCCCGTCCGGGCGATGTGCCCGGTCGCTAGGCTGGGGCCTCTCCCTCATCCCATCCAATGAGAGGCCCACGGCCATGGCTCACGTGTTTCCTGCGAACGGCGGCGGCGACCCCGTGCAGGCGCGCTCCTGGCCGGACGTCCTCAGCACGCTGATCGCGGGTACCGACCTGTCCGCCGCCGAGACCGGCTGGGCGATGGACCGGATCATGACCGGTGAGGCCACCCCGGCCCAGGTCGCCGCGTTCATGGTGGCGATGCGCGCCAAGGGCGAGACGGTGGAGGAGATCACCGGCCTGGTCGAGGCCATGTACGGGCACGCCACGGTGATCGAGGTGCCGGGGCGGGCGGTGGACATCGTCGGCACCGGCGGCGACCGGGCCAAGACCGTGAACATCTCCACCATGTCGGCGGTGGTCGCGGCCGGCGCCGGCGCGCTGGTGGTCAAGCACGGCAACCGGGCCGCCTCCTCCGCCAGCGGGGCCACCGACGTGCTGGAGAAGCTGGGCGTGAACCTGGGCCTGACGCCGCGGCGGGTGGCCGAGGTGGCCGCCGAGGTCGGCATCACCTACTGCCCGGCCCCGGTGTTCCACCCCGCCATGCGGCACGCCGGTCCGGCGCGTGGCGACCTGGGCATCCCCACCTTCTTCAATCTGCTCGGCCCGCTCACCAACCCGGCCCGGGTCCTGTCCAACGCGGTGGGCTGCTTCGACAGCAGGATGGCCGGGCTCATCGCCGGCGTGCTGGCCAGGCGCGGCGCGTCCGCGCTGGTCTTCCGGGGCGACGACGGGCTGGACGAGCTGACCATCACCGGCACCTCCACGGTCTGGCAGGTGCGCGACGGCGAGGTCGAGCGCAGCACCTTCGACCCGCACGACGTCGGCATCGAGTACGTCGGCATCGAGGCGCTGCGCGGGGCCGACTCCACGTACAACGCCGAGGTCGCCCGCCGGGTCTTCGCCGGCGAGCACGGCCCGGTGCGGGACGCGGTCCTGCTCAACTCCGCCTCGGCGCTGGTCGCCCTGGACCAGACCGCGGCCCCGCTGGCGGAGCAGCTGGCGGCGGCGATGAAGCGCACCGCCGAGTCGATCGACTCGGGCGCGGCGGAGGCGGCGCTGGCCCGCTGGGCTGCGGCGACGCACAAGTAGTCCCAACGGCTGTTCCACATGTTGGACAGGGGTTCTCCCGGTGGGCGGACCCCTGTCATACTTCTTCACAGGTCACGAGTGACAGCACGCGGTGAAAATCCGCAGCGGCCCCGGCTTGCTGTCCGGCAACCCTCCTTCCGTGGCGGGGTGCTTCCGGGTGACGACCAGGCCCTTCGGCAACACTGCCGCAGGGCAAGCGCGGATCCCTCTGTTGTACGGCCATTGGCCAGGGGTCCACTGGATGCCCTGGAGGGGCCGCTATGTCCACGTACTCTGATGTCGTCGCTGTCTGCGAGCCGCTGGCCGTGCTCGGCCGTGACGTCGAGGTGCCGCTGGTCGACGGGGACAAGGTCACCTACGCCGCGCTGGACTACGCCGCCAGCGCTCCGGCCCTGCAGCGGGTCTGGGACGACGTCGCCGCCTACGCCCCCTACTACGGCAGCGTGCACCGCGGGGCCGGCTACCTGTCCCAGCTCTCCACCGACCTGTTCGAGCAGAGCCGGGCCACCGTCGCCGAGTTCCTCGACCTGCGCGGCGGTGACCAGGTGGTCTTCACCCGGGCCACCACCGACTCGCTGAACCTGCTGGCGGGTGTGCTGCCGACCGGCACCCGGGTGTTCGCCTTCGAGACCGAGCACCACGCCTCGCTGCTGCCGTGGCGCCGCGAGGACCTGACCGTCAGCTACCTGCGCGCCCCGCGCTCCCCCGAGGAGGCGGTGGCCGCGCTGGACCAGGCGCTGGGGGAGTGTCCCGAGGGCCCCAAGCTGGTCTGCGTCACCGGGGCGTCCAATGTCACCGGGGAGATCTGGCCGGTCCGCGAGCTGGCCGCCACCGCGCACCGGCACGGCGCCCGGATCGTCCTGGACGCCGCCCAGCTGGCCCCGCACCACCCGGTGTCGGTCCGCGACCTCGACGTCGACTGGGTCGCCTTCTCCGGGCACAAGCTCTACGCCCCCTTCGGCGCGGGCGTGCTGGCCGGCCGCAGCGACTGGCTGGACGCCGCCGAGCCCTACCTGGCCGGCGGCGGCGCCAGCCGCACCGTGGCCCGGGAGGCCGACGGCTCGGTCGCGGTGGAGTGGCAGCAGGGGCCGGCCCGGCACGAGGCCGGCTCGCCCAATGTGATCGGGGCCTACTCCATCGCCTCCGCCTGCAAGGCGCTCACCGAGGCCGGGTTCGACCGGCTGGTGGCCCGGGAGCAGTACCTGATCGGCCGGCTGCGGGCCGGGCTCGCCGACATCCCCCAGGTCAAGGTGCTGACCCTGTTCGGCGAGGACCACCCGCGGGTCGGCGTGCTCTCCTTCGTGGTCCAGGACTGGAACAGCTCGCACTTCTCCGCCGCGCTGTCCGCCGAGTACGGCATCGGCGTCAGGGACGGGCTGTTCTGCGCGCACCCGCTGGTGCGGACCCTGCTCGGCGGCGAGGAGGCCTCCCCGTCCGAGTGCGGCGCCCCCGAGGCCTCGCTGCCGGGGGAGCGCAGCCTCAACGCGATCCGGGTCAGCTTCGGGGCCGGCACCCCCGACGAGCACATCGACCGCTTCGTCGCGGCCGTGCGCGAGCTGGTCACCCAGGGCGCGCAGTGGGCCTACCGGACCGAGGGGGCCGCTGCGTGCCCGACACCCGCCGCCAGGCCTGACTCGCCGCCTGGCCTGGGTCCCTCCCAGCGGCGGCTACTCGTCGAGGCCGATCGCGAAGGCGGCGTCCAGGTCGTGCCGGGAGTAGGTGCGGAAGGCGATGTGGGTCTCCGTGGACTCCACCCCGGCCACCTTGTTGACCTGGCCGGGGATCACCTCGGCCAGGTCGTCGTGGGCGCGCACCCGGACCATCGCCACCAGGTCGTGCTGCCCGGTCACCGAGTACACCTCGCTGACGCCGTCGATCGCGGCGATCGTCTCGGCGATCTCAGGGATCCTGTCGACGCTGGTCTTGATGAGCACGATCGCGGTGATCACGGGGGTTCTCCTGGCAGGATGGACGGCTTCGTCCGGCCAGAGTATCCACGCCTGCGGCAGTACAGCAGCCAGCAGAAGAGGAAGCCTCCGGCGAAGCCGATCAGATGGGCGGTGTAGGCGACCCCGGTGACCGCCGCCGAGGGCGCGCCGACCGAGGCCCACTGGATCGCGAACCACACCCCCAGCACCAGCCAGGCCGGGAAGCGCAGCGGCAGGAACAGCAGGAACGGCAGCAGGCTGGTCACCCGTGCCTTGGGGTAGAGGCACAGGTACGCCCCCAGCACCCCGGCGATCGCCCCCGAGGCCCCCACCAGGGTCTGCGTGCCGCTGCTGCCGTGCACGGCGAACAGGGCGTAGCCGTAGGTCGCCAGGTACCCCAGCCCCAGATAGCAGAGCAGGTAGCGCAGCCGGCCCATCCGCTCCTCGACCATGGCGCCGAAGACGTAGAGGAAGAGCATGTTGCCCATCAGGTGCATCCAGCCGCCGTGCACGAACATCGCGGTCAGCACCGACAGGGCCGGGACCTTGGGGAACGCACCGGGGCGGGGCAGCCGCCGGCGGCGGCGGGGGCCGCCGCCCGGTTGTCCAGCAGCTCTCCGGGGATCACCCCCCAGTGCTGGTAGTACGCCAGCTCCGAGCAGGCCCGGGCGCTGCCGCTGCCGTACAGCGGGTCGACGCCGGAGACCGGGCCGACCAGGAAGACCAGGGTGCACAGCGCGATCAGCGCCCAGGTCACCACCGGGACGTACGGAGCCGGGCTGTCGTCGCCTGCCGTGCGTACCGGGATCACCATGCAGTAAGCATTCCTTCATCGGACAAATCTGACACCGGACCACCCCTCCATGTGGGGGAAGGTCTTCGCGCCGGTCAGCGAGGCCATAGGGTTGACGGAGCGGAAACTCCTGCGAGCCGACCAGAGCCGAGCCGTGCCGACCCGAGAGGACCACCCATGTCTGTTCCCCTTCCCACCGAGGGGACCCGGTGGCGCTGCACCCTGTGCGGCAACCTGACCCGCTTCGACGTGACCCGGTCCTCGCGGGTGGTGGAGTTCATCCACCTGGACCTGGCGGGGGAGCCCCGGGTGGAGGAGCGCGAGGTGCTGAGCGAGGTGGTCGAGTCGGTCCGCTGCCGCTGGTGCAACGCGGTGGACCAGATCGAACTGGTGGACCGGCCGGGGGCCGCCGCCGAGGCGGCGGCGCAGGTGGCCAAGGCCGAGCAGTAGGCATCCGAGTGGCGCGGTGACGAGTAGGGGGCACAGCGGGCGAGAATGGTCCTCCGGACCACGAGGGCCGGGACCGGATCGGAGCACAGGGCGTGGTGGAGAGAGACGACAGGCCGGACGGCGGTGCCGCGCCGCACTTCGCGGTGCCCGCCGCCGACGACGCCCCCTCCGGGGGCGCTGCCGCCGACCCCGCCGTGGCTGACGCGCCCGACTCCGCCGCTGCTTCCGAGGCCGCCGCTGCCTCCGAGGTCGGAGACGAAGTTCTGCCCGGAGGCGCAGCCGCGGAGCGGCTGGACCGGCCGTTGCCGGAGGGGGTGCGGCGGCGGGTCGTGGGCATCGCCGCGGACGGCCTCGCCTCCGTGCCGGCCGCGGACCTGCCGCACCGGCTGCGCCCGTACGCCAAGTTCACCCCGGTGCAGCGGGCCAGGCGCGGGGCCACCGCGATCGCGTCCGCGCTGGAGACCGAGCCGGAGTTCCGGTCGCGGATAGCGGAACGGGTGCGGTTGGGCCAGCCGGACCTGGTGGCCGCGCTGGAGGCCGGGCAGGTCCCCGCCGCCGCCGACCCCAGGACGTCGCCGCGGTGGCGTACCTGCTGCGGCCGCTGGGCTGGAGCAAGCTGGTCGGCGACGCCGGCGACGAGGTGGAGCGGGCCGAGTCCGAGGGCGCGGCGGTTGAGGCCGCGCGCCTGGTGGAGAAGCTCCAGGCGGAGCTGGCCGCGCTGCGGGAGTCGTCCAGGACCGAGGCCGACCGGGGCCGGGCCGAGCTGGACGAGGTGAAGAAGGAGCGGGACTCGCTCCGCCGCAGGCTGCGCAGCCTGGAGGCGGACACCAAGCGCGCCGAGGCGGCGACCCGCAAGGTCGGCGCCGAGCTGGAGGCGCTGCGTTCGGCCGGGCTGACCGAGCGCGGCGCGGTCGACAGCGAGGTGCGCCGGCTGAAGCACCGGCTGACCGAGGCCGAGGCGGCCCTGGAGACGTCCAGGAGGGCCGCCAGGGAGGGGCGGAGCACCGAGGACATGCGGCTGCGGCTGCTGCTCGACGTGGTGCTCCAGGGGGCGCAGGGGCTGCAGCGAGAGCTGGGGCTGCCGCCGCTGGCCGAGGGCCGTCCGGCCGACACGGTGGAGGCGGTGCTGCCGGTGACGGCCTCCCCGCACGACGTGGCGCGGCGGGCCCTGGACGGGGACGACCCGGCGCTGCTGGACCAGCTGCTGGCGCTGCCGCACACCCATCTGCTGGTGGACGGCTACAACGTGACCAAGAGCGGCTATCCGACCCTGCCGCTGGAGAAGCAGCGGGCCCGGCTGCTGAACGGCCTGTCCATGCTGGCGATGCACAGCCGCGCCGAGGTCACCTGCGTGTTCGACGGCAAGGATCTGGACGCCCCGGTCCCGATGGCCCCGCCGCGCGGCGTTCGGGTGCTGTTCAGCCGCTCCGGGGAGACCGCGGACGAGCTGATCCGCCGGCTGGTCCGGGCCGAGCCGGAGGGCCGTCCGGTGGTGGTGGTGTCCACCGACCGCGAGGTCGCCGACGGCGTCCGCAAGGCGGGGGCCCGCCCCGTCCCCTCGGCGATGCTGCTGAAGCGGCTGATCCGCACCTGAGGGCTGCAGAGTCGCACCTGAGGGCGGGGGTCAGGGCTTCAAACCTCTTACCTGTACCGGACATTAGGGGCATTACCGGCCGGACTCCCCGGCGGGGGCGACAAGCTCACATGTTCCTCACTAGTGTCTCCCTTCGAACTTCTGTGTCGTCCTGAAGGGAACCCGGCTCCGTGGTCTCACACCGTCGTTTGAAGCAGCCAGGCCGTGCCCGCGTGACCATCCTCACGGCTGCGGCGGCCACGGCGGTCGCGCTGGCGGCGCAGACCGCGGCCAGCGCGGCGCCGGCCACCACGACGGGCCAGGCCAAGACGCAGGTCGACGCGGACCGCAACGCGGCCGCGGCGGCGACGGAGCAGTACGACGGGGCGCAGGCCCAGCAGCAGGCGCTGCAGAAGAAGGTCAACAACCTGCAGGACGAGATAGCCCGTCAGCAGGCCGTGGTGAACAAGGAGATGGCGGTCCTGGGCGCGGTGGCCAGCGCGCAGTACCGGGACGGTTCGGTGGACCCGGCGGTGCAGCTGATGCTCTCCGCGGACCCGACCGAGTACCTGAACCGCGCCTCCGACGAGGACCAGGTCAACAGCAACCAGGCAGCGCTGATGGACCAGTTGGTGGCGCAGCAGCACGCGCTGGCGGCCGAGAAGGCCGAGGCGGCCCAGGAGCTGGGCGCCCAGCAGGTGCTGCTGAAGCAGATGCAGAAGTCCAAGGCGGCCATCGCCGCCAAGCTCAAGCACGCCCAGGCGATCCTGGACTCCCTCACCCCGAAGCAGCGCACCCAGGTGAACACCGGCGGTGCCGGGGGCGGCGGCTTCACTCCGCCCTCGTCCGGCAGCAGTTACATGTCGGTGTCCGACATCGACCTCTCCGGGATCTCCCCGGCGGCCCGTACCGCGATGCTGGCCGCGATGAGCAAGGTCAATGTGGCCCCCTACGTCTCCGGCGGCTCAGGACCCAGTGTGTTCGACTGCTCGGGCCTGGTGATGTGGGCCTACGGCAAGGCCGGCATCTCCCTGCCGCACTACTCGTACTCGGACGAGACGGTGGGCACCGGGGTGTCCTACGCGGACCTCAAGGTCGGCGACATCATCGTGAACATGGGCGGCGACCACGTGGGCCTCTACGCCGGGAAGGGGATGCTGCTGAGCGCTCCCCACCCGGGGCTCACGGTGGACATCCAGCCGCTGTCCTATTTCGGCACCATCGTTGCCATTCGCCGCTTCTGACGGTTATTTACTCGACTGTGACTCACGTCACACGCGTTGCTGCCGTCTCGACCAGATGACCGATTTGGGTGCCATGTCGTCATCGGATGGTCATTCAGCGACTACGTTCAGTCGCCGACCCGATGCTCTTTCGAAACCTAAAAGAGTTTTTACTTACAAGGATTTGAATAGATCACGTTCGGGTCACTAGTGTCAGCGATCGAACCACCGCGAAGTCGATCACCCAGCAGGGTGGCAGCGGCGGTTTCCGCCGAGTTCGACCGCACGGCAGGCTGTTCCGCATCCAGCGGGGCACGCTGGATCAGCCGTCAGTTCGGAGCCGGGGAACCAAGTTCCCTCGGGGTGAATCGACGCCAGGCCGGTCCGCCGGTGAAGCGTCGTAGGGCACGTCTTCCAGCCCGAACCCGTCAGCTCACCCGGTAGGCGGCCGTAGGAAGAAGGAGCTCGCCTTCGTGGCGTCCCATCGTCGTCCGAAAAGTCCCAGCCGATCGCGGATAACCGTGCTTACCGCTGCTGCAGCCACCACCGTCGCGCTCGGCGCGACCGCCACCCAGTCGGCGCAGGCGGCACCCAAGCAGACCACGGCGCAGCTCAAGGCAGAGATAGACCAGCAGAACCAGGACGCCGACAAGGCGATCCAGCAGTACGACGCCGCGCAGTCGCAGCAGCAGACACTGCAGAAGCAGGTCAACACCCTGCAGGACCAGGTGGCCCGCCAGCAGGCCTCGGTCAGCGCCAAGTCCGCCGCGCTCGGCGCGGTCGCCAGCGCGCAGTACCGCAGCGGGTCGATCGACCCCTCGGTGCAGCTGATGCTGTCCGCGAACCCCACCGAGTACCTGAACCAGGCCTCCACGATGAGCCAGGTGACCGGTAGCCAGGCCGCGCTGCTCGACTCGCTGACGGCTGAGCAGAAGACGCTGAACCGTGAGAAGGCCGACGCCGAGAGCAAGCTGAAGGCGCTCGACGCCACCAGCAAGCAGCTCGCCGCGGCCAAGGCCTCCGTGCAGCAGAAGCTCGCCGCGTCCAAGGCCCAGCTCGCCTCGCTGACCGCCGCCCAGCGCGCCGCGGTCACCAAGCTGCAGAACGCCGGCACCACCAGCCACAGCAGCGGCAGCTCCAGCACCGGCAGCACCACGTACAGCCCCGGCTCCACCAAGGCCGGCTCCGGTGCCGCGATGGCGGCCTTCCACGCCGCGCAGACCCGCCTCGGCGACCCGTACGTCTACGGGGCCACCGGGCCCAACTCCTTCGACTGCTCCGGCCTGATGCAGTGGGCCTTCAAGCAGGCAGGCGTGTCGATCGGCCGCACCACCTACGACCAGGTGGACGTCGGCTCCGCCGTCGGCTCGGTCTCCGACCTCCAGATCGGCGACCTGATCTTCTTCAACGGCGACTCGCACGTCGGCATGTACGCGGGCGGCGGCATGGTCCTGCACGCTCCGCACACCGGCACCGTCGTCAAGTACGAGGCGCTGACCACCATCGGCTCCATCTACGCCATGCGCCGGGTCTGAGCCACACCCCGGACTCTCCGCAGGTCTTCCCCCTTCTCAGAGGCTGTCGCCGGCCCGTCCCCGGCGACAGCCTCTGAGTTTTCTGCTGGGCGAAAAAAGAAAATGGTTCTGGTGGGTCTGTCGTGTCGATCCGTGGCGGCGCCGTTCGACCTGGGATAGAGAGGGTCGGGAAGCGGCCCCCGAGTGAGGAGACTGACGATGGCGAAGTACATGCTGATCATGCGCGGCACGGACGAGTCCATGGCGAAGATGATGGAGACGCCCTTCGAGGAGATGCTCGAGACGGTGGGCCGCTTCAATGAGGAGCTGATCCGGGCCGGCGTGCTGGTCGCCGCCGAGGGCCTGGACGACCCGTCCCAGGGCGTGGTGGTCGACTTCAGTGCGGAGACCCCGGTGGTCACCGACGGCCCCTACGGCGAGACCAAGGAGCTGTTCGGCGGCTTCTACCTGATCGACGTCGCCTCCAAGGAGGAGGCGGTCGAGTGGGCCAAGCGGCTGCCCGCCCTCCCCGGCTCCAAGTGCGAGGTCCGCCGGGTGCCGAGCATCGACGAGTTCCCGCAGGACAACGAGTGGATCACCAAGGAGCGGGCGTGGCGCGAGCGGACCGGCCAGATCTGACACCCCCCGCGGCCGACGACGGCCCGGCGGGCGGGGGCCCGCCGGGCGACACTGCGGCCCGGCGGGCCCTGGAGGCGGTCTGGCGGATCGAGTCCGCCCGGATCATCGGTGCGCTGACCCGCTACACCGGGGACTTCGCCCTCGCCGAGGACCTGGCCCAGGAGGCGCTGGCGGAGGCACTGGTGGCCTGGCCGCGCGACGGTGCGCCGGCCAGCCCGGTGGGCTGGCTGCTGGCGACCGCACGCCGGCGCGCCATCGACGGCTTCCGCCGCAGGTCCGCCCTGGAGCAGCGGTACGCCGGCCTGGCCGGCCGGCTGGCCGAGGGCGAGTTCAGCGCGGGCGTGCAGGCCCCCGCGCCGGGCCGGTCGGAGCAGGACCTGCTCTGGGATCCCGACCACGTCCCGGACGACGTCCTCGCGCTGATGTTCACCGCCTGCCACCCGGTGCTCTCGCCCGAGGCCCGGGTGGCGCTCACCCTGCGCGTGGTCGGCGGGCTGTCCAGCGAGGAGATCGCCCGGGCGTTCCTGGTGCCCACCGCGACCGTCCAGGCCCGGATCACCCGGGCGAAGAAGACCATCGCCGCGGCCCACGTGCCGTTCGAACTACCGCCGCCGGAGGAGCGGCCGGCCCGGCTCGGCGCCGTGCTGAGCGTCGTCTACGTCATCTTCGCCGAAGGCTCCACGGCGACCACCGGCGACCGCCTGCTGCGCACCGATCTCGCCTATGAGGCGGTGCGGTTGTCCCGGATGCTGGCCGCGCTGCTGCCCGGCGAGCCGGAGGTGCACGGGCTGCTCGCGCTGTGCGAGCTCACCGCCGCGCGTTTCCCGGCCCGCACCGGGCCGGACGGGCAGGCGGTGCTGCTGGAGGACCAGGACCGGCGCCGCTGGGACCGGTCCGCGATCCGTCGCGGCCTGGCCGCACTGGGCCGGGCCTCGGCCGCCGGACGGGGCCTCGGACCGTACGGTCTGCAGGCCGCGATCGCCGCCGGCCACGCCACCGCGCCCTCGGTGCAGGAGACCGACTGGGAGCGGATCGTGCTGCTGTACGAGGCGCTCGGCCGACTCGCCCCCTCACCCGTGGTCGAGCTCAACCGGGCCGTGGCCGTGGCGATGGCGAGCGGACCGCAGCAGGCGCTGTCCCTGGTCGACGACCTGGCCGTCTCCGGCCGGCTGTCCGGCTCCTACCTGCTGCCGAGCGTGCGCGGCGAGCTGCTGACCAGGCTCGGCCGCACCCGCGAGGCCCGGGCCGAGCTGGAGCTCGCCGCCCGGCTGTGCGGCAACACCCGCGAGCGCACGGTGCTGCTGCAGAAGGCGGCCGCGCTGGAGTGACGCCCCCGGACGCCGGGGGGTACCCAAACGGCCGTACGGGGGCGTCCCCCAATGGGGGGACCGGGTTCCGGCGGAGGGCGGGGCCACCCCCGGCGACATGGCGTTCCATAGATATGTTCGGTATTCGACCGAATATTCGGGATAGCGAGGGTTTGGACTAGCTGCGCCCGACTCGCTAACGTCTGCGCTCGGTCCTCCGTGTCGTCGACCGCCCTTCCGGGCGGCACCGGTGGACCGCCGGGCATCCTGGGCCGACGCAGCCGGCGTCGCGCGGGCAGGACCGGCACCGGACGAATGGAGTTCGCCCTCGTGGCGTCCCACCGACGTGCCCGACCCATGGGCCAGCACTCCGCAGTCGCCGCGCTCTCCCGGACCGCGGTGACCGTCGCGGCGGCCACCGCCGCGGTCCTGGCCGGCGGCGGCAGCGCCCTGGCCGAACCCACCCCCGGCGCGCGGACCGCCCCCGCCACCGCGGACGAGGTACGGCAGCAGGTGCAGAGCCTCTACGCCCAGGCCGAGGTCGCCGGACAGCAGTACGACGGGGCCAGGGAGCAGCAGCGCGCGCTGCTCCGCACCTCCGCCCTGCTGCAGCAGCGGGTCGCCGCCGAGCAGCAGCGGATCAACACCATGGTCGGCACGATGGGCCAGGTCGCCGGCGCCCAGTACCGGCAGGGCGGCGGGATCGACCCGCTGGTGCGGCTGCTGCTCGACGCCCACCCGGACCAGTTCCTGGCCCAGGCCGGCAGCGTGGACGAGCTGGACGCCGCGACCGCGCAGCGGCTGCAGCTGCTGCAGGACGACCAGCGGCAGCTGGGCCAGGACCGGGCCCAGGCGGTCTCCCAGCTGGCCCAGCTGGAGGCGCTGCGGCAGTCCATCGCGGGCAGCAAGGCCCAGGTGCAGCGGCAGCTCAGCCACGCCAGGGCGCTGCTCGCCGGGCTCTCCGCCCCGCAGCGCACCGCCCTGCGGCACAGCGAGGCCGCGGTGGCCGACGCCGCCGCGCAGGCCGCGGCCCAGGCCGCGGACACCGTCCTGCCGCCGGACCAGGGCCCCGCGTCCAGCCGGGCGGCGATCGCCCTCGCCGCCGCCCGCAGCGCCCTGGGCAGGCCCTATGTCTACGGGGCGACCGGGCCCGACGCCTTCGACTGCTCCGGGCTGATGTACTGGTCCTGGCAGCACGCCGGGGTGCACCTGCCGCGCACCTCGCAGGGGCAGATGTACGCGGGCCGGCAGATCCCGCTGTCCCAGGCCCGACCTGGAGATCTTGTGATCTACTACAGCGATCGCCACCACGTCGGCATGTACGCCGGCAACGGCATGGTGATCCACGCGCCCTACCCCGGCGCGAGGGTCCGCTACGAGCCGGTGAACACGATGCCGGTGGCAGGTGTGGTCCGGATCTGACCCCCCTCGGATCCGCAGGAGTTGTCGCAGGGAGTGCGGTGATGGCGACAGGCAGGAGAGCCGTCCTGGCGGGCGGCGCCGCGCTGCTCGCCGCGGGCGGCCTCGGCGGTGCGGCCTGGCACGACCGCCACCGCCGTGCCGATGACGCCGAGCCGGCCGCCGACGCCTCCACCGCCCCCGCGACCGCCGGCACCGACCGGGCCAACCAGGCCGGCAGCGCCGAGGCGGCGGTGCGGCAGGGCATCCAGCAGGCCCTGGACCGCCGCGCGGCCGCCGTCCTGGCCAGGGACCAGACGGCGCTGGCCGGCACCCTGCTCCCGGCCGCCCAGGCGCTGCGGGACAGCCAGGCCGCGATGCTGGCGAACCTGGCCCAGGTGCCGCTGGCGAGCTGGACCTACCGGGTGCAGCAGCTGGACGCCTTCCCGCTGCCGCCGACCATGCCCCCGAGCGAGCGCCGCGCGGTCGCGGTGCAGTTCGGCTACCGGCTCTCCGGCTTCGACTCCGACCCGGTCACCGCCACCCAGTACCTGACCTTCACCCGGCAGGACGGCGCGGGCGCCGGCGGCGACTGGCTGCTCAGCTCCGACAGCGACCACCCCGGCGGCGCGGTCCAGCTCTGGGACCTCGGCCCGGTCAGCGTGGTGCACGGCCGCAGCTGCCTGGTGCTGGGCCTGCGCGGGCAGGACACGCTGCAATCCATCGCCGACGAGGCGGACCGCGCCGTACCGGCCGTCAGCGCCCTCTGGGGCACCGGCTGGGGCGGCCGCACGGTGCTGCTGGCGCCGCTGGGCGCGGACCAGTTCGGCCGGCTGCTCGGCGTGGACCCGCTCGGCTACAGCTCCATCGCCGCCGTCACCACCGGCGAGCTGGGCCCGTCCGAGGCCGCCAGGACCGAGCGGATCACCGTCAACCCGCAGGTCTGGGACAGCCTCAACGCGCTCGGCCGACGGGTCGTCACCACCCACGAGACCACCCACGTCGCCACCCGGGCGATCACCGAGCAGTGGACCCCGCGCTGGCTCTCCGAGGGCGCCGCCAACTGGACCGGCTACCTCGGCACCGGCCGGACGCCCCGTCAGATCGCCCCCGAGCTGCTGGCCGACCTCGGCAAGGGCCTGATTCCGCTCGCGCTGCCGGCCGACGCCGCCTTCGACGGCTCGGCGACCGGGCTGCCGCAGGCGTACGAGCAGGCCTGGTTCGCCTGCCGCAGCGTGGTGCTGCGGCACGGGCAGCCGCGGCTGGTCGCCCTCTACGCCGCGGTCGCGGCGGCCGGGGGCGGCAAGGGCCAGGAGACCGCGGTGAACACCGGGCTGCGCCGGGCCATCGGCATCGGCCTCACCGACTTCACCAAGCAGTGGCGCCAGGACCTGCTCACCGCGGCCAAGTCCAAGACCTGACGTCGGAGAACCGACTACACCGTCTCCCGCCAGAGCCTGCGGCAGGACACCACCGCGGCGGCGGCCAGCAGCAGGTCCCTGGTGCACAGGACCGCGACGCCCAGCGGCCGGAAGGCCGTCAGTTCGCCGAAGAGCAGCGGGAACTCCAGGTAGGTGAACAGGGCCGCCGCCGCGATCAGCCAGGCGGTCGGCCGCTGGGTGGTCCGCCGCGAGGTCAGGCAGACCGCCGCCGCGCCGATCAGCCAGACCAGGTACTGCGGGCTGATCACCCGGCTGGTGACGGTGAACAGCAGCAGCGCCGCCAGCGCCGCGTCGAACGGGGTGGCCGCGGTCCAGCGCCGGGCCCTGACCCGCCACAGCAGCAGCCAGCCGAAGCCGGCCAGGCTGCTGAGCACCATCAGCTGCCCGACCGTCCGCACGCCGGTGCCGAGGAACTCGGTGGAGCCGTAGTGCATCTCGGCCTGCCCGGCCCAGCCGAACAGGTGCGCGGCGTAGAAGGGCAGCGCGCCCAGCGACTCCACCTCCACGCCCCGGTCCTCCTGGAAGCCGAGGAAGGAGAAGGCGCCGACCATGGTCACCGCGCAGCAGAAGCAGACCGCCAGCGCGGACACCGCCGCGGCGGTCCAGGCGTCCCTGGTCCTGGGCCCGCGCGGGGTGCCGAGCACGGTCAGGGCCGGCCACACCTTCAGCAGCGCGCCGAGGCCGGCCAGCACCCCGCCCAGCCGCGGCCTGGCCCGGACCGCCAGCAGTCCGGTCACCGCGACGGCCGTCACCACCAGGTCGAACCGGCAGTAGGCGGTCGGCCCCAGCAGCGGCACCGCCGCCGCCCAGAGCCAGGCCCCGGCCAGCGGCCCGCCACGGCGGGAGGCCCGCAGCAGCAGGGCCAGCACCAGCGCGTCGCACACCCCGACCAGCACCAGGAAGCCGGTGAAGTACGACCACGGCAGCCAGCTCGGGACCAGCATCACCAGCGCCGCCAGCGGCGGGTACTGCCAGGTCACGTCGTCCAGCGGGAAGGTGCCGGTGGCCAGCAGCTGGGCCCAGCCCTGGTAGATCACCTTGACGTCGCTGCTGACGTCCTGACGGGCGAACGGCAGCAGTCCGAGCACCGCCGCCAGCAGCAGCGCACGTCCCGCTGTCCAGACCGCGACCGGGCCGGCCCAGGCCCGCCGGGCGTAGCGGGGGTCCGCCCGCGGCGGCGTCCTGGTCGGGTCGGGCCGGGGGGCCGGCGCGGTGGACCGGGGGAGCAGCGAAAGCAGAGTACTGATGGAGTCCTCACCCGGGACGGGAGGTGAACAGGGCGCGCCAGCAGGGAGGCTGATACCCGTGCGGCTGCCGCACTGGCCTATCGTACTGAGCAAGTACCGCCGCACCGAGGACGCCGGACCGAGGCTCATGAACAAGACGCTCATCGTCACCAACGACTTTCCGCCCCGGCCCGGAGGGATCCAGACCTTCGTGCACAACATGGCGGTGCGGATGCCCGCCGAGCAGATCGTGGTCTACGCCTCGACCTGGCACGGGGGCGACAGCGGCGACCGCAGGAACGGCGGCGAGGTGGCGCGGTTCGACGCCGAGCAGCCGTTCCAGGTGATCCGCGACCGGACCACGATGCTGCTTGCCCACCCCCCGGGTCACCCGGCGCGCCGCCGAGATCCTGACGGCGGAGGGCTGCGGCTCGGTCTGGTTCGGCGCGGCGGCCCCGCTCGGGCTGATGGCGCCGGCGCTGCGGAAGGCCGGGGCCGAGCGGCTGCTCGGCATGACGCACGGTCATGAGGCGGCCTGGGCCCAGCTCCCGGCCTCCCGGCAGCTGCTGCGCCGGATCGGCGCGGGCACCGACACCCTCACTTACCTGGGCGAGTACACCCGCTCCAGGATCGCCGCCGCGATCGGCCCGGCGGCGGCGGCGCGGATGGCGCAGGTCCCGCCGGGGGTGGACGAGAAGGCCTTCCACCCGGACTCCGGCGGCGCCGAGGTACGGGCCCGGCTGGGCCTCAGCTCACGTCCGGTGATCGTCTGCGTGTCCCGGCTGGTGCCGCGGAAGGGGCAGGACACGCTGATCCGGGCGATGCCCGCGGTGCTGGCCGCCGAGCCGGACACGGTGCTGCTGATCGTCGGCGACGGGCCCTACCGGGCGGATCTGGAGAAGCTGGCCGGGGAGACCGGGGTGGCCACCTCGGTGCGCTTCACCGGCGCGGTGCCCTTCGCCGAACTCCCGGCCCACTACGGCGCGGGCGACGTCTACGCCATGCCCTGCCGCACCCGCCGCGGCGGCCTGGACGTGGAGGGCCTGGGCATCGTCTACCTGGAGGCCTCCGCGACCGGCCTCCCGGTGGTGGCCGGCGACTCCGGCGGCGCCCCGGACGCCGTCCTGGAGGGCGAGACCGGCTATGTCGTCCCCGGCCGCGACCTGGACCAGCTGACCGACCGCCTGGTCACCCTGCTCCAGGACCCGGCCCTGCGCGAACGCCTCGGCTCCCGCGGCCGCGCCTGGGTCGAACAGTCCTGGCGCTGGGACCTCCTCGCCACCCGCCTCGCCGCCCTGCTCTGACAGCTGCTCAGCCGCCGTAGAGGGCTTCGATCTCGGTGGCGTAGTCCTTCATCACGACCGAGCGCTTGAGCTTCAGGGACGGGGTGAGGTGGCCCGAGTCCTCGGTGAGGACGGTGTCGAGGATGTGGAACTTCTTCACCGCCTCCGCGTGCGAGACCGCGGCGTTGCCGTCGTCGATCGCGGACTGGACCGCGCCGAGCAGGTTGGAGTCCTGGAGCAGGTCGGTGACAGTGGCCCCGTCCGGCTTGCCGTTGAGCTTCTTCCAGGTGGGGAAGAACTCCGGGTCGATGGTGACCAGGCAGGCGATGAAGGGCTTGCGGTCGCCGACCACCATGCACTCGCCGATCAGCGGGTGGGCCCGGATCCGGTCCTCGATCACGGCCGGGGCGACGTTCTTGCCGCCGGCCGTGACGATGATCTCCTTCTTGCGGCCGGTGATGGTCAGGAAGCCGTCCGCGTCCAGTGACCCCAGGTCGCCGGTGGAGAACCAGCCGTCCTGCAGCGCCTCGGCGCTGGCCTCCGGGTTCTGCCAGTAGCCGGTGAACACCTGCGGGCCCTTGAGCAGCACCTCGCCGTCGTCCGCGATCCGGAACGAGGAGCCGGGGACGGGCCGGCCGACGCTGCCGATCCGGGGCTTGTCGTAGGGGTTGACCGCGATCGCGGCGCAGGTCTCGGTCAGGCCGTAGCCCTCCAGGACGGTGAAGCCGATGCCCCGGTAGAAGTGGCCGAGCCGCTCGCCCAGCGGCGCGCCGCCGGAGATGGCGTGGGTAGCCCGGCCGCCCAGCGCCGCCCGCAGCTTGCGGTAGACCAGCGCGTCGAACAGCCTGTGCCGCAGCTTCAGGCCGAGCGACGCCCCGCCGGTGTCCAGCGCCTTGCTGTAGGAGATCGCCACGTCGGCGGCCCGGTCGAAGATCTTGCCCTTGCCCTCGCTCTGGGCCTTGGCCCGGGCCGAGTTGTAGACCTTCTCGAACACCCGGGGGACGCCGAGGATCAGCGTCGGCTGGAAGGCGCTGAGCTCGGCCACCACGTCCTTGATGTCCGGCAGGTGGCCGATCTTGATCGGCGCCAGCGCGGCCGAGACCTCGGCGATCCGGCCGAGTACGTGCGCCTCCGGCAGGAACAGCAGCACCGAGGACTCGCCGGTCCGGAACAGGGGCTCCAGCATGGCGACCACATTGCCCAGCTCGCCGAGGAAGTTGGCGTGGGTCAGCTGGCAGCCCTTGGGGCGGCCGGTGGTGCCCGAGGTGTAGACGATGGTGGCGACGGTGTCCGGGCCGAGCGCGGCCCGGCGCTCGTCCACGGTCGCGTCCGGCACGTCCAGGCCGCCGCGGGTGAGGTCCTGCAGCGCGCCGGCCTCGATCTGCCACAGCTGCTTCAGCTCCGGCAGCCGCTCCCTGACCTGCCCGATCAGCGCCTCGTGCCGGGGGAGTTCGGCGATGCAGGCGACCGCGCCGGAGTTGCCGAGGATCCACTCGACCTGCTCGGCCGAGGAGGTCTCGTAGACCGGGACGGTGACCGCGCCGGCGCACCAGATCGCGAAGTCCAGCAGGGTCCACTCGTAGCGGGTGCGGGACATCAGCGCGACCCGGTCGCCGGGGCCGACGCCGGAGGCGATCAGGCCCTTGGCGGCGGCGCGCACCTCGGCCAGGAACTGGACCGAGGTCAGATCCTCCCAGCGGCCGTCCACCTTGCGGCTGACCACCGCGACCGCGGGGTGCCGCTCGGCGTTGCGGTGGATCAGGTCGGAGAGGTTTGCGCCGTTCGGCACCTCGTAGAGAGCCGGAAGGCTGAACTCACGCAAGACTGCTCCTTGGTCTGCGACGCTGCGGGACGCCAGGACGTTACTTCCCAGTAGCATGACTGCGGTAGGGGTGGAAGTGAATGTGTCTCCTGTGTCACACCGCCTGCCGATACTCGAACCCTACGGCAGCGGGACAGTGACCCGCAGGTAAGGATGGCTGGTCGGTAGGGTGGGCCCATGCGGGTGCATGTGGTGAGCGACGTACACGGCAACAGCGAGGCGCTGGCACGGGCGGGGGACGGGGCGGACGCACTGCTCTGTCTCGGCGACCTGATCCTCTTCCTCGACTACGCGGACCACTCCCGCGGGATCTTCCCCGACCTGTTCGGCGCGGAGAACGCCAGCAGGATCGTGAAGCTGCGCAACGCCCGCCGCTTCGAGGAGGCCAGGGAGTTCTCCCGGCAGCTGTGGGCCTCGCTGGACGTGGACCGGGAGACCGCCACCGAGCAGGCGGTCCGGCGCCAGTACGCCGAGCTGTTCGCGGCCTTCCCCGACCCCACCTACGCCACCTACGGCAACGTCGACCTCCCGGGCCTGTGGCCCGACTTCGCCCGGGACGGCCTCACCGTGCTGGACGGCCAGGTGATCGAGCTGGGCGGACGCACCTTCGGTTTCGTCGGCGGCGGCCTGCCGTCCCGGATGCGCACCCCCTACGAGGTGGACGAGGAGACCTACGCCGCCAAGGTCGCCGCCCTCGGCAGCGTGGACGTGCTCTGCAGCCACATCCCGCCCGCCGTCCCCGACCTCACCTACGACACCGTGGCCCGCCGCTTCGAGCGCGGCAGCGAGGCGATCCTGGACGCGATCCACACCACCCGGCCGGGGCACGTGCTGTTCGGACATGTGCACCAGCCGCTGGCCCGGCGGATGCGGATCGGCCGCAGCGAGTGCGTCAACGTCGGGCACTTCCGTTCCACCGGCCGGCCATGGGTTCTCGAATGGTGAAACGGTAGCCTTCAGCAGTCAGCAGCAAGTCGAGACGCGGAGGCCACCCGATGGCGGAGCACACCAGGTCGAGCACCACGATCGACGCGACCCCGGAGCAGGTCATGGCGGTGATCGCGGACTTCGCCGCGTACCCCGCCTGGACCGGGGAGGTCAAGGAGATCGAGGTGCTCGGTGAGAGCGGCGGCCGTGCCGAGCAGGTGCGCCTCCTCCTGGACGCCGGGGCCATCAAGGACGAGCACGTCCTCGCCTACACCTGGGACGGCGACCACCAGGTCAGCTGGACCCTGGTGAAGAGCCAGATGCTGAAGTCGCTGGACGGCTCGTACACCCTGGTCCCGGCCACGTCCGGCGGCACCGAGGTGATCTACCAGCTGGCCGTGGACGTCAAGATCCCGATGCTGGGGATGATCAAGCGCAAGGCCGAGAAGGTCATCATCGACCGGGCCCTGGCCGGACTGAAGAAGCGGGTCGAGTCGCAGCAGACCGCCTCCGGCGCCGAGGCCTGATGACCGAGGCAGCGACCGGGCCGGCCGCCACCACGACCGCCGCGACTCCGGGCCGGCCCGCCGCCCGCGTGGTCCTGGTCAGCGGCGACGGCGGCAGCGGGCGTACCACCGTGGCCGCCGCGACCGCGCTGCGGGAGGCGGCCGAGGGCCGCCGCACCCTGCTGCTCGCCGCCGACGACCCGCACCGCACCCTCGACCGGCTGCTCGGCCTGGCCCTGGAGCCGGTGCCCAAGCAGGTGGAGGCCGGCTTCCACGCCGCCCGGCTGGACCCGCAGGAGGCGTTCCGCGACGCCGCCGCCCGGCTGCTGGGCCGGGCCAGACCGGTGTTCGACCTGCTCGGGGTGGACCCGTTGGAGCGCGACGAGCTCAGCGCCCTCCCCGGCGCGGTCCACCTCGCGCTGCTGGACGCGCTGCGCACGCACGGCGGCTCCGGGCAGTGGGAGGTCGTGGTGGTGGACGCGCCGCCGGTCGCCGAACTCCTCGCCGCGCTGGCCCTGCCCGAGCAGCTGGACCGCTACCTGGGCCGGCTGATCCCGGAGAACCGTCAGGCCGCCCGGGCACTGCGCCCGGTGCTGGCCGCGGTCGCCGGGGTGCCGATGCCGGGCGACTGGATCTTCGAGGCCCGCGGCTGGACCGCCGCCGAGCTGGCCGAGGTCCGCGCCGTCACCGACGCCCCCGGCACCACCGTCCGGCTGGTGGTCGACGCCCCGGCCGGACCGAACGGCGTGGCCGCGCTGCGCGGGGCCAGGGCCGGGCTGGCGCTGTACGGCCAGCGGGTGGAGTCGCTGCTGGTCAACCGGATCCTGCCGGACGGCGACGACCCCTTCCTCGGCGCACTGCACCGGGCCCAGCGGGAGCAGCTGGCCGCGCTGGCCGAGGAGTGGGACGCCCCGGTGCACGGGCTCGGCCACCTCGGCCACGAGCCGGCCGCGGACGCCGACCTCACCGCGCTGGCCGCCGCGTTCCCGGCGCTGGCCTGGGGCAGCCCGGTCGGCGACTGGCCGGTGCAGGACCTGCGGGACAGCGGCGAGCAGGTGCTGGTGTGGCGGATCCCGCTGCCCGGCGCCGAGCGCGCCGATCTCGACCTGGTCCGGCGCGGGGACGACCTGGTGCTCGGTGTCGGCGGCTACCGGCGCACACTGGTCCTGCCGTCCGCGCTGCGCCGCTGCACAGTGGCCGGCGCGGCCCTCCGCGACGGTGTGCTGAACCTGCGGTTCGCCCCCGATCCGCAGCTGTGGCCCCGCTGAACGCCCGTCCATGCCCCGTCCCATTGCCCCGTCGAGCCAGAACGCCGACGCTGCCCAGAGGTTGAGGTAGCGTCGGAGGCAACCCTTCGGAGAAGGAGCAGAGAATCATGACGACTGCCGACGACCGACACAACGAGGACGTCTGGGCCGAGGCTGTGGCCGAGGGCGGCACCAAGCCGCGCGGCGCCAGCGGCGAGGCCGGTGGCGACGCCGCCAAGAGCCTTCCCACCAGTACCGGCGCCAGCGCCGAGGCCGGCTCTGCTTCGGCCCTGGAGGAGACCCGGGCCAGGAACGAGGCCGTGGCGAACAAGCCCGCCGGCCCCGCCGACCTCTTCGGCCCGGAGCTGACCCCGCTGGTGGACGAGGTCCGCCGGTTCGCCACCTCGGTCGGTGAGAAAGTCACCGAGGCCTCCGCCTCCTTCAGCCGCGGGGACAGCATCGGCGCCCTGCAGGACCTCGCCGCCCCGCTCAGGGTCAAGCACCCCGAGGTCTACGGACACCTCATCGCCGCAGGTGGGGAGCTTATCGCCGCCTACCGTTCAGCGGTCGCCGCCTCCGAGAAGCGCTGGACCGCGGAGAAGCGCGGCTCCTCCGAGCAGATCGACCTGGACTGAGGGCCGGACCGGGGGCCGGACGAAGGAAGCGCTCTCATTCTTGGCTACGACTCCTGAAGGCTCGCTGACGTCACCCATCCACTCTGTCTTCGGCTAATGTACGCACAGGTGTGTACCCGGCCATGTCCGGGCGGGTACGGTACCGGCCAGCGGGGAAGCCAGCGGAGACTGAGGGACACATGGGACTGACCATCGGCGTCGACGTCGGGGGTACCAAGATCGCAGCCGGGGTCGTCGACGAGAACGGCCGGATTCTTGCGCGTACGCGGGTGCCCACGCCCGCCGACCCGCAGTGGGCCGTTGGCGCCATCGCGGACGCGGTCAAGGAGTTGCGGGCGCAGCACGAGGTCGTCGCGGTCGGTGTCGGCGCCCCCGGTTACATCGACCGGGAGCGCTCCACAGTCATCATGGCTCCCAACATCAACTGGGAGAACGAGCCGCTCAAGGCCCGGATCGAAGACCTGGTGCACCTCCCCACGGTCATCGAGAACGACGCCAACGCCGCTGCCTGGGGCGAGTTCCGCTTCGGTGCCGCGGTCCGGCACAACGACATGATCATGATCACCGTCGGCACCGGCATCGGCGGCGGCATCGTCCTGGACGGCCGGATGTACCGGGGCAGCTTCGGCGTGGCCGGCGAGATCGGCCACCTCAACATGGTCCCGGACGGCATCCCCTGCGGCTGCGGCTCCAAGGGCTGTTGGGAGCAGTACGCCTCGGGCCGCGCGCTGCGCCGCTACGGCCGTGAGCGGGCCGCGACCGAGGGCGTCCTCGGCAAGCGGCTGCTCGAACTGAACGAGGGCATCGCCGACACCATCACCGGCAGCCAGATCACCGAGGCCGCCGAGGAGGGCGACCCGCTCGCCCTGGAGGTCTACGACGAGCTGGCCGACTGGCTCGGGCGCGGCATGAGCGACCTGGCCTCGCTGTTCGATCCGGCCGTGTTCGTGCTCGGCGGCGGGGTCTCCGACTCCGGCAACCTGCTGCTCGACCCGGTCGCCAAGGCCTTCGAGAAGCATCTGATCGGCGGGGTGCACCGGCCGCGGGCCGAGGTCGTGCTGGCCTCCCTCGGCTCGGCCGCGGGCATCTCCGGCGCGGCGGACCTGGCCCGCCAGGTCTGATCGCTCTGATTACTTTGTGAAGCCCCTGTACGAAAGTCGTACAGGGGCTTCCGCATGCCGGACACTCCGCGGCGGCCCCTCGGTGCCAGACTTGCCGCCATGACGCCAGAACTCCCCGCCTCAGGACCGCGCCCCGACGGATCCGAGGTGGTCCGGCTGCTCAGCTACAACATCCGCTCGCTGCGGGACGACCGCAGGGCGCTGGCGCGGGTGGTCCGCGCCTGTGATCCGGACCTGGTCTGCGTCCAGGAGTCGCCGCGGTTCCTGTTCCCCCGGGGGCAGGCCAGGCTGCTGGCCCGGATGACCGGCCTGGTGGTGCTCTCCGGCGGGCCCAGCGCCTCCGGGCCGCTGCTGCTGGGCCGGGCGAGCGCGGTGCCGCTGTCGGTCCACGACCTGCTGCTGCCGCGCACCCCTGGGCTGCACCAGCGCGGGTTCGCGACCACCGTCGTACGGTTCGGGGCCGCCGCGCCGTTCTCGGTGACCAGCTGCCACCTCTCGCTGAACGCCGAGGAGCGCTACACCCAGTTCCAGGCCCTGCTGGAGCAGTTGGACCGGGTCGGCACCCCGCTCGGGGCGGTCGGCGGGGACTTCAACGAGCACCCGGACGGGCCGGGCTGGAAGCTGCTGGCGGACCGGCTGCAGGACGGCTGGGCCGCCGCGCCCTGGGGCTCGGAGTTCACCTCGGTCCCGAAGAACCCCTACCAGCGGATCGACGGGGTCTTCGCCACCTCCGGCATCGAGGTGCTGGCCTGCGGGGTGCCGGACGGCCTGCCCGGCGTGCGGGCCGCCGACCTGACCGCCGCGACGGACCATCTGCCGCTGCTGGCGGTGCTGCGGATCCCGGCTGCTACCTCATAGGCCGATCGACCGAATGGCTAGACCACGGCCCCGCGGTGCGGGTCGTCGTCCTGGTCGTCCTCGTCGTCGTCCTCCCGCAGCCGGGTGACCAGGGTGGCGGCGCCGCCGAGGAAGAAGGCGACGCCGAGCAACTCGCCCAGACCGCCGAGGGCGGGGAGGTAGCCGAGGGCCGAGACCAGGAGCATGGCGAGGCCGCCGACCACGGCGGCGATCGCCAGCCGGGTCACCGCCTCGGTCTTGGGGAGCGGGGGCGGCGGCGGGGGCACGAAGTGGTCCTCGTCCGGATCCTCCGCCGGGGTCCAGGCGCGCGGGTTGACCGGCGGGATGGCCTGGATCATCGGCAGCCGGATCAGCGGCGCCGGGGGAGCCGGCCGGGGCCGGGGCTGCGGAGAGAGGTCGGCGAGGTCCTCGGCGGCCGGCCAGGACCGGGCGTCGGCGTCCACCGGGGTGTCGAACCCGGCGACCAGCTGCGCGAACAGCTCGTCGTCCGAGGCGGCCGGGACCGGCGGGGCGGCCGACTCCGCCGAGGCCTCCTCGGGGGCCTCCGTGGTCGGCTCCTCGGGAACCTCAGGCAGATCCGCCATACCGCTCATCCCTCCGCGGCGGTGGTGAGCCGCCGTACGAAGTCGAGACTGCCGTCAAAGATCAGCTCGGCGTCGTGGTCCAGTGTCGCCACATGGAAACTGCGTTCGCACAGTTTTTCTTCCACATCCGTCGAGGAGATCCGGGAGAGCAGCAGCTGGCCGCTCGCCGGGGACACCACATGGTCCTGCGGGCTGCGGAACAGCAGCAGCGGCTGGGTGACCTGGGGCAGTTCGGTCTGCACCAGGCGGCTGAACCGGGCCATGGAGTACGCCGCGTGCAGCGGGGTGCGCGGGTAGGCGCCCTCCTCCACCCCGGGCTTGGCGATGTCGTTGGAGATCCCGGGCAGGCTCGGCACCAGGTGCCGGACCACCGGCAGCGCGCGGTGCGACTGTCCGGGCATCCGCACCAGCGGGTTCACCAGGACCAGCCCGGACACCGCCGCCCCCTTCTGCGCGGCCAGGTGCAGGGCCAGCGCGCCGCCCATGGAGAGGCCGAAGACGAAGACCTGGTCGCAGTCCTTCGCCAGCAGGTCGAACTCCCGCTCGACGGTGGCGTACCAGTCCTCCCAGCGGGTGACGTTCAGATCCTGCCACTGGGTGCCGTGCCCCGGCAGCAGCGGCAGCGAGACGCTCAGCCCCGCGCCCGCGGCGGCCTCGGCCCAGGGCCGCATCGAGACCGGCGAGCCGGTGAACCCGTGGCACACCAGGACTCCGACCGGCCCGCCGTGGTGGCGGTACGGTTCGGCACCGGGCATGAGCGGCATCTGCGGCTCCTTCGACTCGTACGGGGCCCGTCGGCTGCTGGGGACGGGTGGGGACGGGTGGGGTGCATCGTCCCATGCCCGCGCGGCAGCCGTACAGCTCACCTCCCGGCGAGCGGCTAAGGTTCTCGATGGTTCGGTTAATCTGGAGGCCAGGGTTGTTCTACCGAGTGATGAAGCTGATCGTCGCTCCACTGCTGAAGATCTTCTTCCGCCCGTGGGTCGAGGGGATGGACCACATCCCGGCACAAGGGCCTGCCATCCTGGCCAGCAACCACCTCTCCTTCTCCGACTCGTTCTTCCTCCCGGCGCTGATGCGGCGCCGGGTCACCTTCATCGCCAAGTCCGAGTACTTCACCGGAAAGGGTGTCAAGGGAAAGCTGACGGCGGCGTTCTTCAAGGGCGTCGGACAGCTCCCGGTGGACCGCTCCGGCGTCCGCGGCGCGGGTGAGGCGGCGATCCGCAGCGGCATCGCGGTGATCGAGCGCGGCGAGCTGTTCGGGGTCTACCCGGAGGGCACCCGCTCGCCCGACGGCAAGCTCTACCGGGGCAAGGTCGGCGGCGTCGCCAGGATCGCCCTGGCCACCGGGGCGCCGGTGATCCCGGTGGCGATGATCAACACCGAGAAGCTCCAGCCGCCCGGCCAGGTGATGCCCAACTTCGGGGTCAGGCCCGGCATCAGGATCGGCGCGCCGCTGGACTTCTCCCGTTACCACGGCATGGAGAACGACCGCTTCATCCTCCGCTCGGTGACCGACGAGGTCATGTACGAGATCATGCGGCTGTCCGGCCAGGAGTACGTGGACATCTACGCCACCGCCGCCAAGAAGCAGCAGCAGGAAGCCAAAAAGAAGCTGAAGGACACCTAGCCGGGGGGACTGGCCATGGGCACCAATGAACGCAGCGCGAGCGCGGTGTTCTCCGTGGAGCTGCCGCTGTGGCGGGCGGTCACGGCGTTCCGGCTGCTCACCCTGCTGTACGCGGTGGGCCGCTACGCCGTCGACTCCGACCGCTACGCCCATCCCGCCGCCGCCTGGGCCTACATGGCCGTGCTGGGGGTGTGGACCTTCGCCACCGTGCCGCAGTTCGCCAGCAAGGAGCGCTGCACCTGGTGGTGGCTCTACGCCGACCTGGTGCTGGTCGTCGTCGGCATCCTGCTCACCCGCGGCTTCGACGGCATCACTGATGTGGACGCGGGCGGGGTGACCATGCCGACGGTCCGGGCCGCGGCGACCGTGCTGGGCTTCTCGGTGATGGGCGGCTGGCGTCCGGCGGCCCTGGCCGGGCTGGTCATCGGCATCGCCAACATAGGCGAGCGGGGCCGGGTCACCTCCGCCAATGTGCACAACATCGTGCTGCTGATGCTGGCCGGCGTCGCCATCGGCTATGTGGTCCAGCTGGCCCGGGCCAGCGAGCAGACCCTGGCCAGGGCGCTGGAGATCCAGGGCGCCACCAGGGAGCGGGAGCGGCTGGCCCGCGACATCCACGACGGGGTGCTGCAGGTGCTGGCGATGGTCCAGCGGCGCGGCGCCGAGGTCGGCGGCGAGGCCGAGGAGATCGGCCGGATGGCGGGGGAGCAGGAGATCGCCCTGCGCGCGCTGATCGCCGAGGGCCTGGCGCCCAACCCCTCCTACGAGGCCCCGCGCCGCCCCTTGCACGAGCCCGAACCCGGCGTGCCGCAGGATCTGCGGGCGCTGCTCACCCCGCTGGCCGGGGCCCGGGTCACCGTGGCCGCGCCGGGCACCCCGGTGCTGCTGCCGGGCCGGGCGGCCAGCGAGCTGACCGCGGCGGTGGGCGCCGCGCTGGACAATGTGCGCCGGCACGCCGGGGAGGCGGCACAGACCTGGATCCTGGTCGAGGACGAGCCGGACGCGGTGGTGGTCAGCGTCCGCGACGACGGTCCCGGCTTCGCCGCCTCGCGGCTCGGCGAGGCGGAGCAGGAGGGGCGGCTCGGGGTCTCCCAGGCGATCAGGGGACGGCTGCGGGATCTCGGCGGCACCGCGGAGATCACCTCGGCGGCCGGGCAGGGCACCGAGGTCGAGCTGCGGGTGCCCCGGCCGCGCGAGGGCTCCGCCCGGACCAAGGCAGTGACCAGGGCGGCGAAGACCGGTCGGTCGAAGGAGAAGGCGAAGTGACGGACGATCAGAACGTCGGCATCCGGGTCATGGTGGTCGACGACCACCCGATGTGGCGGGAGGCGGTGGCCCGCGACCTCGCCGACGCCGGCTGCCGGGTGGTCGCCACCGCCGGGGACGGCCGGGAGGCGGTGCGCCGGGCCCCGGCCGCCGCCGCCCAGGTGGTCGTGCTCGACCTCAACCTGCCGGACCTGCCCGGGGTGGAGGTCTGCCGGCAGCTGATGGCGCAGGACCCGACCACCCGGGTGCTGGTCCTCTCCGCCAGCGGCGAGCACGCGGACGTGCTGGAGGCGGTCAAGTCGGGGGCCACCGGCTACCTGGTGAAGTCCGCCAGCCGGGAGGAACTGCTGGACGCGGTCCGCCGCACCGCGGTCGGCGACCCAGTGTTCACCCCGGGCCTGGCCGGCCTGGTGCTGGGCGAGTACCGTCGGCTGGCGGCCGAGCCCGCGCCGGCCGACTCCCGTACCCCGGCCGCCCCGCAGCTCACCGACCGGGAGACCGAGGTGCTGCGGCTGGTCGCCAAGGGGCTGTCCTACAAGCAGATCGCCGACCGGCTGGTGCTGTCGCACCGCACGGTCCAGAACCACGTCCAGAACACCCTGGGCAAACTCCAGCTGCACAACCGGGTGGAACTGGTCCGCTACGCCATCGAACGCGGCCTCGACGACGGCGCGTAGCACCCTGCGGCCCGCCGGCGCGTTCCGGCGCCGCACGCCCGGGTGCAATCATCCGTCCCGCCCTTACCGTGAAGTGACGCCTCGTCACACTCATGGGAGGGGACGGATCATGCGGATAGGAGTGCTCACCGGCGGGGGCGACTGCCCCGGGCTCAACGCCGTCATCAGGGGGATCGTCCGCAAGGGAACGCAGCTCTACGACTACGACTTCCTCGGCTTCCGGGACGGCTGGCGCGGCCCCCTGGAAGCCGCGACCACCCCCCTCGGCATCCCCGAGGTGCGCGGCATCCTGCCGTTGGGCGGCACCATCCTCGGCTCCTCGCGGACCAATCCGCTCAAGGTGGTCGACGGCATCCGGCGGGTCAAGGAGAACCTCGACAAGTACGAGGTGGACGCGCTGATCGCGATCGGCGGCGAGGACACCCTCGGCGTCGCGGCCACCCTGCACGAGAACGGGGTCAACGTCGTCGGCGTCCCCAAGACCATCGACAACGACCTCAACGCCACCGACTACACCTTCGGCTTCGACACCGCCGTCAACATCGCCACCGAGGCCATCGACCGGCTGCACACCACCGCCGAATCCCACAAGCGGGTGCTGGTGATCGAGGTGATGGGCCGGCACGCCGGGTGGATCGCGCTGCACTCCGGCATCGCCGGCGGCGCCAATGTCATCCTCATCCCCGAGCAGCGCTTCGACATGGACCGGGTCTGCGCCTGGGTCGAGCAGCGCTTCCGGATCAACTACGCCCCGATCGTGGTCGTCGCCGAGGGAGCGATGCCGCTGGAGGGCCAGATGATGGTCAAGGACGACTCCCGCGACGCCTTCGGCCATGTCCGGCTGGCCGGGATCGGCGAGTGGCTCGCCCATGAGATCGAGGCCCGTACCGGCAAGGAGGCCCGCACCACCGTCCTCGGCCACATCCAGCGCGGCGGCACCCCCAGTGCCTTCGACCGCTGGCTCGCCACCCGCTTCGGCCTGCACGCGGTCGACGCGGTCCACGACCAGGACTTCGGCACCATGGTCGCGCTGCGCGGCACCGACATCATCCGGGTCCCGCTGGCCGAGGCAACGGTCCGGATCAAAACCGTCGATCCCGAGCTCTACGCCGAGTTCGACGTCTTCTTCGGCTGAGACCGCAGGCCCGGGGCAACTGCGAGCCCATTCTTACTGTTCACACAGAAAACGCTGGCAGAGTCGGTTCTCAGTACTCCTGGGAGGCGAGCATGACCAGCACTGTCCAGGCGGCCGCGCGTACCGGCGCGGCCGCGCCCCCGCCGGCGCGCGGACCACAGGCGGAGACCGTGGCCCGCGCGCTGCTCGGCGTGATCGCGGCCGGTGCGGGCGCGGTGCTGTGGCTGTGGTGGGACAACACCGCCTCGATCGTCGGCGTGGCCCAGTGGATCACCAACGGCGGCCGGCTGTTCGGCCTGCTGGCCGGGTACGCCGCGCCGGTGCTGGTGCTGCTGATGTCCCGAATACCGCTGCTGGACCGCACCCTCGGCAGCGACCGGCTGGCCCGCTGGCACGCGACCGGCGGACGCTACATGGTCGGCCTGGTGATCACCCATGTGCTGCTGATCGTCTGGGGCTACTCGCTGACCGACAGGATCGGCCTGGTGCACCAGACCTCGGAGCTGGTGTTCCACTACCCGGACCTGCTCAAGGGCACCATCGGCACCCTGCTGCTGTTCGCGGTGGGGGCGGTCTCGGCCCGGGCCGCGCGCCGCCGGCTGCGCTACGAGACCTGGTACCACCTGCATCTGCTCACCTATGTGGCGATCTTCCTCACCTTCTTCCACCAGCTCAGCAATGGCGCCGAATTCGTCCGCGATCCGGCCGCCCGGGCGCTCTGGTACGGGCTCTACCTCGGCACCGCCGCGCTGATCCTCTGGTTCCGCTTCCTGGTCCCGGTGCGCGACATGTACCGGCACCAGCTGCGGGTCGCCGAGGTCCGGCCCGAGGGGCCCGGCGTGGTGTCGGTCTTCGTCACCGGCGACTACCTGGACGAGCTGGCCGCCCGGACCCGCTCCGGGCAGTTCTTCCGCTGGCGCTTCCTGAGCCCCGGGCTGAGGTGGGCGGCCAACCCCTACTCGCTGTCGGCCCCGCCCGGCCTGGGCTACCTGCGGATCACGGTCAAGGAGCTGGGCGGCCACAGCGGCGCGCTGGCCCGGCTCCGCCCGGGCACCCGGGTCCTCGCCGAAGGCCCGTACGGCGCGTTCACCGCCGACCGGCGGACCTCCGGCAAGGTGCTGCTGCTCGCCGCGGGCGTCGGGATCACCCCGATCCGGGCCCTGTTCGAGACCATCCCGGCCGCACCCGGCGGCCTCACCCTGGTCTACCGTGCGTCCAGGACCGAGGACCTGGTGTTCGGTCCCGAGCTGGAGCGGATCGCGGCGAACCGCGGCGCCCGGCTGCGGTTCCTGCTCGGCCCGCGCGCGGAGGTGGGCGAGCCGCTGCAGGCCCGGTCGCTGCTGGCGCTGCTGCCGGACCTGCGCGAGCACGACGTCTACCTGTGCGGCCCCGAGGGCATGGTCCGCACCGCCCGCGAGGCCCTGGACACGGCGGGCGTCCCGTCCCGCCGGATCCACCACGAATCCTTCGAGCTGTAGAGGAAGCACTGAACGATGCGCCGAATCGCCGTCACCGCCGCGGGCACCGCCCTGGGCGTGGTGCTGCTGCTGGCGGCCAAGCCGCACCACACCGTCACCGTCGCCGCGCCCGGCACGTCCTCGGGTGGCTCCTCGGGTGCTTCCTCCGGCGGCTCATCGAGCGGCTCATCGGGGCAGGCGGCCGGCAGCGGGCCCGCGACCGGGGTGCACAGCGTCACCGGGTCCACGGTGCAGACCCAGTGGGGCCCGGTCCAGCTCAAGGTCACCTTCAATGGGACCAGGATCACCAAAGTGGACGTGCTGCAGCAGCCCAACGGCACGCCCCGGGACGAGGACATCAACTCCCAGGCGCTGCCCATCCTCACCCAGGAGACCTTGACGGCGCAGAGCGCCAAGATCGACGCCGTCTCCGGGGCGACCTACACCAGCCAGGGCTACATCGGCTCGCTGCAGAGCGCGCTGGACGCCGCCAAGTAGCTCCGCGGAGCAGCGGCGGCGTCCAGCGGCTGGGCCCAAGTGCTACGGCAGCGCCGGGAGCTCCGGCGGGGTGGCCGCCGGGTGCTGCTCCAGAGCGGCCAGGGCGATCCGGACCGCCTCGTCCAGCTGCGGGTCGCGGCCCGCGGCCCAGTCCTGCGGGGCGCAGACCACCTCGACGTCGGGGTCGACGCCGTGGTTCTCCAGGCCCCAGCCGTAGCCCTCGAACCAGGTGCGGAACCGGGGCTGGGTCACCCCGGTCCCGTCCACCAGCTTGTAGTGGCCGTCGACGCCGACCACCCCGCCCCACGTGCGGACGCCGACCACCGGGCCCAGGCCGACGGCCTGGAAGGCGGCGTTGATGTTGTCCCCGTCCGATCCTGAGTACTCGTCGGCGACCGCGACCAGCGGACCGCGCGGCGCGTCCTCGGGGTAGCGGGGGGCGGGCGTGCGGTCCCGCACCGCCTGCCACTTCAGGATCCGCCGGTTGAGCTTCTCCAGCACCAGCTGCGAGGTGTGGCCGCCGCGGTTCTCCCTGGTGTCCACGACCAGGCCGTCCAGCGACGTCTCGGTGTGCAGGTCCCGGTGCAGCTGGGCCCAGCCGGGGCTCATCATGTCGGGCAGGTGCAGATAGCCGAGCCGCCCGCCGGACAGCGCGCGGACGTGGGCCCGGCGGCCCGCCACCCAGTCCTGGTAGCGCAGCGGCTGCTCGTCCGCGAGCGGCACCACGACCACGGCGAACTCGCCGTCGGCGGCGCCGAGCGTCAGCTCCACCGGTTTGCCCGCCGTGCCGACCAGCAGCGGGGCGGGCCCGGTGACCGGGTCCACCGGGCGGCCGTTCACCGCGAGCACCGCGTCCCCCGCTCGGACCCCGAGGCCTGGTGCGGCCAGCGGGGAGCGGGCCTTGGGGTCGGAGGACTCGCCGGGCAGGATCCGGCTGATCAGCCAGCGTCCTTCCTCGTCGCGGGCCAGGTCCGCGCCCAGCAGGCCCTGGCGCCGGGCGGCGCCGACCCGGCGGGCGGCCGGCTTCACATAGGCGTGCGAGGTGCCCAGCTCGCCCTGCAGCTCCCAGAGCAGGTCGACCAGGTCGTCATGGCTGCCGAGGCGGTCGATCAGCGGGCGGTAGCGGCGCTGCACCGCCGCCCAGTCGACGCCGCCCAGGTCCACCCGCCAGAAGTTGTCCCGCATCAGCCGGCCGGCCTCGTCGAACATCTGCCGCCACTCGGCCGGCGGGTCGACGGTGACCCTGATCCGGTCCAGATCGACCGTGACCTCGTCGTCCCGGTCGTCCTTGGCCGGCTTGCGGTCGGCCGGGACGATCCGCAGGGCCTCGCCGTCGACCAGGGCCAGTCGGGTGCCGTCGCCGGAGGCGGTGAACCGGTCCAGCGCGTCCACCAGCACCTCGATCCGGCGGGTCGCCAGGCTGAAGTACTCCAGCGCGGGCCGCTTCGCCTTGGTGTCCGGGGTGGCCCTGGCGTTCCCGAGCACCCCGGCCAGCGGGCGGTTCAGCCAGACGAAGCCGTCCTTGACCGGCGCCAGCGACTCATAGCGGCCGGCCTCGACCGGGAACGGGACGATCCGCCCGGCCAGCCCGTCCAGGTCGATCCGGACGGCGGACCCGGCCCCGGCGGCGTCCTCCGCGGCGGCGGGCTTCTTCCGGCCGAGGCTCCGGCCCTGCGGGCGCGGCTCGAACGGGGAGAGCGCGTCGTCGGCCAGCAGCGCCAGATAGGGGCGGCAGGCGAGCGGGAAGGAGAGGTCGAAGACGTGCTCGTCGTAGACCGGGTCGAACTCGCGGATCGACAGGAAGGCCAGATAGCCGCCGTCGGCGGAGAAGGCCGGGCTGTGGTCGAGGAAGCGCAGCGGGGTGACCTCGGTGACCCGGCCGTCCGCCAGCCGGGCCAGCCGGATCTGCCGCAGCCGCTCCGAGACGTCGGCGCCGTGGGACCAGGCCAGCCAGGCCGAGTCCGGCGAGAAGGCGAGGCCGGTGGCATGCATGGCTCCGCTGCGGTCCAGCTCCCGCACCGCGCCGTCCTGGACCAGCAGCACCGCGCCGTCGCGGTTGGCCACGGCCAGCACGCTGCCGTCCGGTGCGGCGGCCAGCTGCTCGACCCGGCCCAGCTCGCCCGCGCCGACCCGGCGGCCGTCGGAGAACTCCAGCGCGTCCTCGCCCTCGGCGTCGGTGACCCAGACCGACCCGCCGTCGGGGAGCGGCTGCGGCAGCCGGTTGCGCACCCCCGGCGTGTCCGCCAGCACCCGGGCCGGGCCGTCCAGGTGGGCGATCTGGTGGATGGTGCCGCGGACCTCCAGCAGGCTGCCGCGGCCCTCGGCGTCGGGGGACACCGCGCCGAGGTGCTTGGCGGCGGCGACCGGTCCGGGCCGGCGGCCGGTGCGCGGACCGCCGAGCCTGATCTCCAGGCGGCGGGGTTCGGCGTCCGCCAGGTCGTCGACCAGGTAGAGCTCGCCGGCGCTGTGGAAGACCACCCGGGCGCCGTCGGTGGTGGCGTTGCGGGCGTAGAACTCCTGGTCGCTGTGTCGGCGCAGGTCGGAGCCGTCCGGCAGGCTGGAGTAGAGTCGGCCGACCCCCTCGTGGTCGCTGACGAAGGCGATCCTGTCTCCGATCCACATCGGGGAGTCGATGTTGCCGTCGATCTCGGTGTGCACCCGCTCGAAGGCCCCCTCGACGCCGACCCACAGCTTGCCGGCCCGGCCGCCGCGGTAGCGCTTCCAGTGCGCGGCCTCGCGCGGTCCGGAGGTGCCGAGCAGCACCCGCGGCCCGCCGGGTTCCAGCGCCACCCCGCCGACCCGGCCGTACGGCAGCTGCCGGGCCGGGCCGCCGTCCAGCGGGACCGCGTACGCCCAGGGGTGGGCCCGGGACATCCGGCCGACCGTGCTCAGCGCCAGCGGTTCGCCCTGCGGGGTCCAGCCGAGCAGGGTGGTGCTGTCACTGCCCCAGTAGGTCAGCCGCCGGGCGGGCCCGCCGCCGACCGGCGCGACCTGGATCTCGGGGGCGCCGTCCAGGGTGGAGGCCCAGGCGATCAGCGAGCCGTCCGGGGAGAACCGGGGCCGGGTCACCGGCACCTGATCGGCCGTCACCCGCCAGGCCCTGGCGCTCGGGCCGCCGGTGGTCGGCGCGAGCCAGACGTCGTCCTCGGCCACAAAGGTGACCAGGTCCTGGTGGAGGTGCGGGAACCGGAGATAACCGTCAGCATGAGTCACCCGGGGAACCCTAGCTGCCACCCCTGACCGTGGGAACGGCGGTCGACAGGTGTACGACCAGATCGGCGACGATGCCCACGCCGTCCATGGTCAGCACCGACTCGGGGTGGAACTGCACCCCGGCGAACCCCGGTCCGCGCAGGGCGAAGACGTCGCCGGTCGCCGGGTCGCGGCTGACCTCGATCCCGCGCGCGGCCAGCCGGGCCGCGTCCGCGTCGTCGCAGACGGCGGTGAAGGTGTTGTAGAAGCCGACCATCTGCGGGGTGCCGAAGAGGTCGATCCGCTCCTGCGCCCCTGGTACGGCGTGGCCTTGCGCCGCAGCGGCAGGCCCAGCGCCGCACCCAGCAGCTGGTGGCTCAGGCAGACCGCGAGCAGCCCGCCGGGACGCCCGACCGCCATCAGCTCGCCGATCACGCCCTGCATCCGCCGCATCTTCGGGTCGGTGAGGTCGGCCGGGTCGCCCGGTCCCGGGCCGAGCACCAGCGGTCCGGTGTGCCCGGCCACCGCCTCGGCCAGCCCGGGCAGGTCGTAGCGGCGGACGGTGACCCGGTGGCCGAGCGAGCGCAGCAGATGCGCCAGCATCGAGGTGAAGGTGTCCTCGCAGTCGATGACCAGCACGTGCTGCGGGTCGGCGGGTACGGGTGCCGCTGCCTGCATGCGCAGCCAGAACGGCGCGAGGTTGGTCCGTCGCGCGTCCAGCGCGGCCTGCACCCGGTGGTGGTCGGCGAACCGGGGCCGGGCGTCCGTCCGCGTCACGGTCCGCACGTCGGCACGTCCGACGGTACGGGTGTCGCCGCCGCTCGGCGGCAGCGCGCCGATCGCGGTGAGCACCCCGGCTGCCTTGGCGTGGGTCTCGGCGACCTCGGCGTGCGGCTCGGAGTGCCGGACCAGGGTCGCGCCGACCCGCACCGCGAGGCGGCCGGTGGCCGGGTCGATGTCGGCGGTGCGGATCAGGATCGGCGAGTCCAGGGTCTGCGCCCCGCCGGAGGTACGGCCGATCAGGGCCAGCGCGCCGGCGTAGTAGCCGCGTCCGGAGGTCTCGTAGCGGGAGATCACCCGGGCCGCGTTCTGCAGCGGGCTGCCGGTGACGGTCGCCGCGAACATGGTCTCCCTGAGCACCTCGCGGACGTCCAGCGAGGTGCGTCCGCGCAGCTCGTACTCGGTGTGGGCGAGGTGGGCCATCTCCTTCAGCCGGGGGCCGAGCACCTGGCCGCCGAGGTCGCCGACGGCGCACATCATCTTCAGCTCCTCGTCCACGACCATGGTGAGCTCCTCCAGCTCCTTGGGGTCGTGCAGGAACGCCAGCAGCGAGTCCAGCGAGGGCCCGGTGGGGGGATAGCGGTAGGTACCGGAGATCGGGTTCATCACCACCGTCCCTGCGGTCTGCCGGACATGGACCTCGGGGCTGGCCCCCACCAGCACCCGGTCGCCGGTGCTGACCAGGAAGGTCCAGTAGGCCCCGCGCTCCTGCTCCACCAGCCGCCGGAACAGGGTCAGCGCCAGCGCGGGGGAGTAGTCGCGCAGGGTGCCGGTGAAGTCGCGGCGGATCACGAAGTTGGCGCCCTCGCCGCGGCCGATCTCGTTCTGGAGCACTGCTCTCACGATCTCCGCGTACTGCTCGTCGTCGAGGTCGAAGCCGCCGCCGTCCAGCGCCACCGGCAGCCGCGGCAGCGCGGACGCCAGCTCGGCCAGCGGCAGCGCGTGGGACTCGCGCACCCGCAGGGCCTGCAGCGGGGTGCCGTCGTCGATGGCCTCGAACCCGCGTTCGCGCAGCTGCCGGTACGGGACCAGGGCCAGCAGGTCGTGCACCGGGCGTCCCGGCGCGCCCTCGGGCAGCGGCAGCTCGGCCAGCGTGCGGTAGTCGCCGACCTCGCCGAACAGCAGCTCGACGGTGTCCAGTGGGAGTCGCGGGGCGCGGCGGTGCAGCAGGGCGAAGGGCTCGCGCCCTGCGGCGAGGCGGGCGACCAGCTCGGCGGTGGTGGGGACGGCGGTGGTGGCGGCGGTAACGCTCGGAGCAGTGGTGTCGGTCACAGCGGTGGACCTTCCAGGAGCGGAGGAGGGCTCAGGACGGTCGCTGCGCGGACAACGCAGAACGGCCGCCCCGAGGGGCGGCCGTTGAGTCTGCGGGTGAACGCGCGAATCAGTGGGCCGCCTCGGGGACGGTCCACCACCAGGAGTAGGTGCGCGCGTTGTTCACGAGCCGAACCCTAGCGGATCCGCGCACGGCACGGCAGTAGGCTCCGCCGATCCGGGTCCCGGACGGCCGTGTCTCAGTCGGCGGGCGGGCGCGTCATTTCGTTTGCGTTACCCCGTAGCCTTGGGAGCGTGACCGTGAACGTTGAATCCCACCAGGACAAGAACAGCCAGGAACGCTCCTGGCAGTCCCTCCCCGCGGCGCAGCAGCCCGAGTGGCCGGACGCCGAGGCTCTGCGCAAGTCCCTTGCCGACCTCGCGTCCTATCCTCCGCTCGTCTTCGCCGGCGAGTGCGACCAGCTGCGCACCCGCCTCGCTGCCGTGGCCAGGGGTGAGGCGTTCCTGCTCCAGGGCGGGGACTGCGCCGAGGCGTTCGACGGCGTGTCCGCGGACCAGATCCGCAACAAGCTGAAGACGCTGCTGCAGATGGCGGTCGTGCTGACGTACGCCGCGTCGGTCCCGGTCGTGAAGATCGGCCGGATCGCCGGGCAGTACTCCAAGCCGCGGTCCAAGCCGACCGAGACCCGGGACGGGGTGACCCTGCCGGTGTACCGGGGCGACTCGGTGAACGGCTTCGCCTTCACCCCCGAGTCCCGCCGGCCGGACCCGGAGCGGCTGAAGCGGATGTACAACGCCTCCGCCTCGACCCTCAACCTGGTCCGCGCCTTCACCACCGGTGGTTTACGCCGACCTGCGCCAGGTGCACGCCTGGAACCAGGACTTCGTCCGCAACTCGCCCTCCGGGCAGCGCTACGAGCGCCTCGCCAAGGAGATCGACAGCGCGCTGTCCTTCATGAACGCCTGCGGGATCGACCCGGAGGAGTTCCGCACGGTCGAGTTCTTCGCCTCGCACGAGGCGCTGGTGCTGGACTACGAGACGGCGCTGACCCGCACCGACTCCCGGACCGGCAAGCTCTACGACGTGTCCGGACACATGGTCTGGATCGGCGAGCGGACCCGGCAGCTGGACGGCGCGCACATCGAGTTCGCCTCGCAGATCAGCAACCCGATCGGGGTCAAGCTCGGCCCGACCACCACCGTGGACGAGGCGCTGACGCTGATCGACCGGCTCGACCCGGAGCGCGAGCCCGGACGGCTCACCTTCATCACCCGGATGGGCGCGGGCAAGGTCCGCGACAAGCTTCCGGAGCTGGTCGAGAAGGTCACCGCGAGCGGCGCCCAGGTGGTCTGGATCAGCGACCCGATGCACGGCAACACCTACGAGGCCGAGACCGGCCACAAGACCCGCCGCTTCGACGACGTCCTGGACGAGGTCAAGGGCTTCTTCGAGGTGCACCGGGCACTCGGCACCCACCCGGGCGGCATCCATGTGGAGCTGACCGGCGACGATGTGACCGAGTGCGTCGGCGGCGGCGACGAGGTCTTCGAGGACGACCTGCACCAGCGCTACGAGACCGCCTGCGACCCGCGGCTCAACCGCAGCCAGTCGCTGGACCTGGCGTTCCTGGTGGCCGAGATGTACCGCGGGCAGTAGCCCGGTCGCCCTTCGGCGCCCAGCAGTGTGACGAAGACCCCCTCGGATCCGCGAAAACGGATCCCGGGGGGTCTTTTGGTGCCCCGCTCGGATGGGTAAGGTTAGCCTTAGCTGAACTACCAACCGACGGGAGCGACCGCGATGTACGTGTGCATGTGCCATGCGGTCACCGAGCAGCATGTGCGCGACGAGATCGCGGCCGGGGCCACCACGCCCCGCCAGGTCGCCAACGGCTGCAAGGCAGGCACCGACTGCGGCTCCTGCGTCCGCCGGATCCAGGCCCTGCTCGGGCACGAGGGCGCCCGCCCCTGCCCCACCGCCCGCCTCGCCGCCCGGCTCGGCCTGCCCGAGCCCGACGCCGAGGCGCAGGCCGCCTAGCTGCTGGGCTGCTCGATCAGGGACTGGATGTACAGCGGCTCGCCGATCTTCTCCAGCAGCTCCAGCTGGGTGTCCAGGTAGTCGATGTGGTGCTCCTCGTCGGCGAGGATGCTCTCGAAGATGTTCGCCGAGGTGACGTCGCCCTTGGCCCGCATCACCACGATCCCGCGCCGCAGCCGGTCGATCGCCTCGACCTCCACCTGCCGGTCGGCCTGGAACATCTCGCCGACGGTCTGGCCGATCCGGATGTGGAACAGCCGCTGGTAGTTCGGCAGCCCGTCCAGGAAGAGGATCCGGTCGGTCAGGGTCTCCGCGTGCCGCATCTCGTCGATGGACTCGGAGCGGGTGTACTTCGCGAGCTTGGTCCAGCCGAAGTTCTCCTGCATCTTGTAGTGCAGGAAGTACTGGTTGATCGCGGTCAGCTCGGCGGTCAGCTGCTCGTTCAGGAACTCGAGGACCTCGGGGTCGCCCTGCATGGGGTCTCGCCCTTTCTGTGGCAATCGGGAGTGGTTTGGGTATCGTTCCACCGCGCGAGTGCCGATACCAGTTAGGTCACACTCGCCTGAGGGGGGCGATTCAGCCAGCCACCGGGCCCCTGGGCGTCCGGTTCCGGCTCGGTCTGTCACCATGGAGGCATGGGTCAGTCCGAGAACGAGCAGGCCAGGGCCCAGGAGTCCCTCATTCGCCCCGTGCCGGGCGGGCTTCCGCCGGGGCAGCGGCTGCAACGCGGGTGGCCGGTTCTGCACTATGGCCCGATCCCCCGATTCAAACCGTTGAGCTGGGAGTTTCCAGGTCTTCGGGGCCACCGCCTCGGGTGACAAGCACAGCTGGGACCACCAGGGCTTCATGACCCTGCCGATGACCACCGTCACCGCCGACCTGCACTGCGTGACCCGGTTCAGCATGCTCGGCAGCCGCTGGGGCGGGGTGTCCACGGCGACCGTGCTGGAGCTGGCGCCGCCCGCGCCCGAGGTCACCCATGTGATGGTCTGGGCCGAGTACGGCTTCAGCTCGAACCTCCGGATGGAGGACTTCGCCGACGCCTCCTCGCTGTTCGCCACCCACCGCAACGACGACCCGCTCACCGTGGAGCACGGCTTCCCGGTGCGGATGGTGGTGCCCCACCTCTACGCCTGGAAGGGCCCCAAGTGGGTCCGCGGCATCGAGTACATGACCGCCGACCGCCGCGGCTTCTGGGAGGAGCGCGGCTACCACAACATCGGCGACCCCTGGTCCGAGCAGCGCTACTCCTACCAGGAAAAGCCGGGCGAGGGCCCCGAGCTCTGAGGCAGAATCACGCCATGGAGCACCCACCGGAGACACTGACGTACGACCGGGTCGTGCTGCGGCGCTGGCTGCTGGAGGAAGTGGATCTGCTCGACCGGATCATCGGGGAGTCCCTGGACCACCTGCGGCCGTGGATGCCCTGGGCCGCCGTGCACACCCGGCAGACCACGCTGGAGCACCTGCGGCGGTCCCAGCAGGACTGGGACTCCGGCACGGCCTACACCTACGCGATCACCACCGACGGGCAGCCGGTCGGGGCGTGCAGCCTGATGCGCCGGATCGGGCCCGGCGGGATGGAGATCGGCTACTGGATCCACCCGGCCCGGTCCGGCCGGGGGCTGGTCACCATGGCCGCCGCCGCGCTGGTCGCGGCGGCGTTCCAACTGCCCGGGGTGACCCGTGTGGAGGTCCACCACGACGAGGCCAACAAGGCCAGCGGCGCGGTGCCGCAGCGGCTCGGCTTCACCGTGGTGTCGCGGAAGCCGGACCCGGAACGCAACGCGGCGCCGGCCGAGTCCGGGGTGAGCGTGGTGCAGCGGCTGCTCAAAGCAGAGGAGTGACCGGGCTCACCAGTGGTTGCGGTGCAGCACCTCGGCCAGCGGGCGGCGGCGGACCGGGCCGAAGGCCTCCAGCGGCCAGCCGATCGGGATCACCGCGAAGGTGTGCACGTCCGAGGGGATGCCCAGGGTGGCCTTCCACTCCCGTTCCAGCATCATGTGCCAGATCGTCAGATTCGCCCCCAGGCCGAGGTGCCGCGCCGCCAGCAACAGGTTCTGCACGCCCGGGTAGACGCTGGACGCCTCCGCCAGCAGGCTGATCCGGCCGCCGCGGGTGGCCAGCCGGCCGAGGCCGGCCGTGCCCAGGGTGGAGACCATGCTGCGCAGCCCGTCCAGGTCGGCGTTGACCTTGGGGGACCGGTAGCAGGGGATGACCAGCGCCGGGGTGTCCGCGAAGTGGTCCTTCTGGTGCTCCATCGCGGCGCACATCCGCTCGTACGCGGCGTCGTCCATCGCCGAGGGGGTGCTCCGGCCGACCGAGGCCATGTAGGCGTCCACGCAGCGGGCCCACAGCGGCGCCAGGGTCGTCATCACCGTTCTGTCGGTGACCAGGACGTACTGGTAGTCCTGGGCGTTGGACGCGCTCGGCCCGTACACGGCGGCCTGGACGAGACGTTCCAGCAGCTCGTCCGGCACCGGCTCGGCGCTGAGCCGGCGCATGGCCCGCATGGTCGCCATGGTGTCGAAGAGGTCGGCTGCGACAGGTGAGGTCATGCGCCAGGAGTTTACGGAGCGTCTTCTGCCGCTCTGTCAGCGGGTGCCCCGGTTTGGCCGAGCGGGTGGCCCCGGTCCGGTCAGAACAGGGTGATGGTGACCGTACTGCCCTTGGCGGCCTGCTGGTTTCCCGTTGGGGCTCTCGATGCTCACGGTCGGGTTGCCGAAGGGATTGAGCTTGACCACCTGGACCTTGAAGCCCGCGCCGGTCAGCTGCTTCCTGGCGTCCTTCTCGGTCAGCCCGGTCACGTCCGGCACGTCCACCATCTGCTTGCCCTTGGACACGGTCAGCGTCACCGTCGTGCCCGGGGTCGCCGAACCGCCGTCCGGGCTCATCGCGGCCACCTCGCCGGGGTCCGCGTCGTTCGAGTACACCTGGTCCGGGCTGACCACGACCTTGAAGTGGGCGTCGGTCAGGTCCGCGGTGGCGTCGTCGACCGACTCGCCGACCACGTTCGGCAGGTCCACCGGAGCCGGTCCTGAGCTGATGACCAGGTCGATCGGGGTGTTCGGCTGCTGCTTGCTGCCCGCGGCCGGGCTGCTGCGGATCACGTCGCCCTTGGCGACGCTGTCGCTGCCCTCCTTGGACAACTGCCCCACGGCCAGGCCGGCGTCCTTGACCGCCTGCTCGGCGTCCGACTGCGACAGCCCGGCCAGGCTCGGGACGGCGGGCCGGTTGGGGCCCTTGGACACGTCCAGGGTCACCGTGGAGTCCTTGCGGATCCTGGTCCCCACCGCCGGGTCGCTGCTGATCACCAGGTCCTTGGCCACGGTGCTGCTGAAGTCCTGCTGGACCCTGACCGTCAGGCCGTCGTCCTGCAGCGTCTTCACCGCGGTGTCCCGGCTCTGGCCGAGCACGCTCGGCAGCTGCATGTAGAGGCCGTTCCAGGCCCAGCCCGCGCCGCCGACGATCAGGGCGACCGCGAGCAGCACCGACACCGGCAGCACCCAGCCGCGGCGCCGCCGCTGCCGCTGCGGACGGCGGTTCGCCCGCGGCTGCCGCGGGCCCGGGTCCACCGGCTGGGCGTGCCGGGGCATCACCAGGTCCGGCGGCAGCTGCTGCATGATGCTGGTGTGCTCCACCGGGGGCGGCGTGCCGGGGTACGGCGGGAGCGGGGCGGGGAGGCCGGGGTCGGCGTCCAGCTGGGCCGGGGTCAGCTCGCGCCGGACGTGCTGCAGCACGGCCAGCAGCTCGGCCGCGTCGGCCGGTCGGCGGGCGGCGTCCCGCGCCGCGGCGGCGGTCACTATCGCGTCCAACTGCCCGGCCAGGCCCGGGACCAGCGTCGAAGGCGCCGGCACGTCCGTGCTGAGGTGCTGGTAGATGACCTGCATCGGGCTCTCGCCGGTGTACGGCTTGCGGCCGGTCAGCATCTCGAACATCAGGATGCCGCAGGCGTAGACATCGGTGCGCGGGTCGGTCGCGCCCTGCTCGATCTGCTCCGGGGCGAGGTAGGAGACCGTGCCCATCACCTGCCCGGTGGTGACCGAGCTCTCCCCGCTGACCGCCCGGACCAGCCCGAAGTCGGTGACCTTGACCCGGCCGTCCTCGGTCAGCAGCACGTTCTCCGGCTTCACGTCCCGGTGCACCAGACCGGCCCGGTGGGCCGCGCCGAGACCGGCCAGGATCGGCTCCAGGATGTCCAGCACCGTACGCGGCGTCAGCGCGCCCCGGTCCCGCATCAGGTCGCGCAGGGTCCAGCCGGGCACGTACTCCATCGCCAGGAACACCGCGTCGCCGTCGGCGCCCTGGTCGTAGACGTTGACCACGTTGGGGTGCGCCAGTCGGGCCACCGCCTTGGCCTCGCGGATGAAGCGGGCGGTGAACTCGGGATCGCCGGCCAGCCCGGGGTGCATCACCTTCAGCGCGACCACCCGGTCCAGCCGGGTGTCGAGGCCCCGGTAGACGGTGGCCATGCCGCCGACGGCGATGCGCTGCTCGACCCGGTAGCGGGCGTCGAGCATCCGCCCGAGGAGTGGGTCGTGCAGCGTGGTGTCCATCCCACGGAGTTTACGGGCCTTTGTGGCGGCTCCGGGCGTACCGACAGCGCAGTTGTTGCCGTACCGCTACGAACCGGGCCGCGCGGCCGGCGTCCTGCTCTCCGGCCCCGGCCTAGAACGCCGGGGCCTCCGGGTCGAACTCGGCCCGGCCCGCCATCGGCGAGGACGCCTCGGCGTGGAAGCGGCGCGGGATGCGGCCGGCCCGGAAGGCCAGCCGGCCGGCCTCGACGGCGTGCCGCATCGCCTCCGCCATCAGCGCCGGCTCCCGGGCCCGGGTGACGGCGGTGGCCAGCATCACCGCGGCGCAGCCCAGCTCCATCGCCAGCGCCGCGTCCGAGGCGGTGCCGGCGCCCGCGTCCAGGATCACCGGGACGCCGGCCCGCTCCACGATCAGCTGGAAGTTGTGCGGGTTGCGGATGCCCATCCCGGAGCCGATCGGGGAGCCCAGCGGCATCACCGCCGCGCAGCCCACGTCCTCCAGCTTCCGGGCCAGCACCGGGTCGTCGTTGGTGTAGGGGAGGACGGTGAAGCCGTCGTCGACCAGGGTCTCGGCGGCGTCCAGCAGTTCGATCGGGTCGGGCAGCAGGGTGCGCTCGTCGGCGACCACTTCGAGCTTGATCCAGGTGGTGCCCAGCGCCTCGCGGGCCAGCCGGGCGGTGAGCACGGCCTCGCCCGCGGTGAAGCAGCCGGCGGTGTTGGGCAGCACCTGGATGTCGTTGCGCCGCAGCACCTCCAGGACGGAGCCGCGGGCGGAGGGGTTGATCCGGCGCATGGCGACGGTGGTCAGCTCGGTCCCGGACAGCTGCAGCGCCTGCTCCAGCACCTCCAGGCTGGGCGCGCCGCCGGTGCCCATGATCAGTCGGGAGCTGAAGCTGCGGTCGGCGATGGTGAGGGTGTCGTCGGACATGACGCGTGCTCAGCCTCCCTGGACGGCGGTGAGGATCTCGACCCGGTCGTCGGCGGCGAGCGGGGTGGCCGGCCAGGCGCCGCGCGGCACCACCGACTCGTTGACGGCGGCGGCCACGCCCGAGGGCGCGGCGCTGAGCTCGGCGACGACCTCGGCGAGGGTGGTGCCGGGGGCGATGTCGCGGGGGGCGCCGTTGACACGGATGGACAGGGTGGTCATCGGGGTGGTCATCGGGAGGCCTCCGGGACGGCAGGAACGGGGTTGCGGCCGGCCGTGGTGAACCGGGCCGGGGTGAACGCGGCGGCTTCGGGCGGGAGTTGACCGGTGGTCAGATAGTCGGCGATGGCGTCGGCGGTGACCGGGGTGAGCAGCACCCCGTTGCGGTGGTGCCCGGTCGCGGCGACCAGCCCGGGCAGCGCGGTCGGGCCGAGCAGCGGCGCGTTGTCGGGGGTGCCGGGCCGCAGCCCGGAACCGGTCTCGACCAGCGGCAGCTCGGTGATCCCGGGCATCAGCTCGTGCGCGTCCCGGAGCAGCTCGTACACCCCGCCGGCGGTGACGGTGGTGTCGTAGCCCTGCTCCTCCATGGTCGCGCCGACGACCAGCTCGCCGTCCTCGCGCGGGACCAGGTAGAGGTGCGTGCCGCGGACCACCGCGCGCAGATTGCGGGACAGGAAGGGTCCGCCGGGCAGCGGGGCGCCCGCGGTGGTGGTCATCCGCAGCCGCAGGATCTGGCCCTTGACCGGCCGCACCGGCAGCTGCGCCGCGGCCGGGAGGCCGGGGATCGCGCCGGACCAGCTGCCGGCCGCGAGCACGGTCTGCCCGGCGCCGAGCGCGGTGCCGTCCTCGGCCAGCGCGCCGGTGACCCGGTCCGCCGCCGGGGTCAGCTCGATCCGGGCGGCCCGGGAGCGGTGGATCCGCACGCCGGCCCCGAGGCAGGCCGCCAGCAGCGCCGCGCCCAGCCGCCGTCCGTCCACCTGGTGGTCCCCGGCCACCAGCAGGCCGCCGCGCACGGACGGGGCCAGCATCGGCTCCAGCCGACGGCACTCGCGGCCGGTCAGCCACTCCGCCGTCAGGCCCAGCCGCTGCTGGAAGGCATGCACCTCGCGCAGCTCGGCCCGGTCGTCGGCGTCCAGCGCCACGGCCAGCGTTCCGCAGGCGCGGTAGCCGGTGGACAGCCCGGTCAGCGCCTCCAGCTCGGCGGCGAAGGCGGCGTAGCGCCGGTTGGAGGCGATGCCGAGCCGCAGCAGCTCCTCCTCGCCGTACTGCAGCTCGGTCACCGGGGCGAGCATCCCGGCGGCGACCTGGTTGGCGCCCCGGCCCGGGTCCGGGTCGAGGACGGTGACGGTGAGGCCGCGCTGGGCGGCGCGCCAGGCGGTGGCGAGACCGATCACGCCGCCGCCGACGACCAGCACATCGCTGGCCCGTTCGGTTTGATGGGAGTCGGTTCCATGGGCACGTGGCACTGCGGCGCGCTCCCTTCGCCGGCATGACCCGGATCAGGTTCGGACGGTCGGAGGCCGAGTGCCTCCCTCTCAGCCCGGTACGCCGGGCTCCCGCGGGTTGTCCGGTCCACTCTAGTCGGGGTCCGCGCCCGTACAGTGACGGGATGCAGATCGTGGTGGTGGGGGCCGGGATGGCCGGAGTGCAGACGGCGATGGCCCTGCGCGGGCACGGGTACCAGGGCGGGCTGGCCCTGGTCGGCGCGGAGGCGCACCTCCCGTACGACCGGCCGCCGCTGTCCAAGGACGTCCTGCTCGGAAAAGCCGAGAACTCCCGGCTCGAAGTGGACTACGGCGGCCTCGGCATCGACCTGCTGCTCGACCGGACCGCCACCGGCCTTGACCTGGACCGCCGCCGGCTGCTGACCGACGCCGGCGAGCTGGCGTACGACCGGCTGGTGCTGGCCACCGGGGCCCGGGCGATCGCCCTGCCGGGGCAGCCCGCCGCTGCCCATCTGCTGCGCACCCACGACGACGCGGTCGCGCTCAGGGCCGCGCTGCGCCCGGGCGCGCGGCTGGTGGTGGTCGGCGCCGGCTGGATCGGCGCCGAGGCCGCGACCGCGGCCAGGACCCTCGACTGCGAGGTCACCGTGGTCGAGGCGGCCCCGGAACCGCTGGCCGGAGCACTGCCCGCCGAGGTCGGCGCGCTGATGCGGCGCTGGTACGCCGAGGCTGGGGTGGACCTGCGGACCAGCACCGCCGTCGGCGGGATCGTGGACTCCGAGCAGCGGCTCGAAGGGGTCGGCGGCAGCGCGGTGCTGCTCACCGACGGCACTGAGCTGGACGCCGACGCCGTGGTGGTCGGCATCGGCGCCCGCCCGGACACCGGCTGGCTGGCCGGCTCCGGCATCGACCTGGACGACCGCGGCGCGGTGGCGGCCGACTCCGCGCTGCGCGCCTCCGCGGACGGGGTGTTTCGCGGTCGGCGACTGCGCCTCCTTCCCGTCCGCCCGCTACGGCGCCCGGCTGACCGTGCACCACTGGGACAACGCACTGAAGGGGGCCAGGGTGGCCGCGGCCAACGCCCTGAGCAGCGGCGGCCCCGAGGGCGACCTGGTGTACGACCCGGTGCCCTACTTCTGGTCCGAGCAGTTCGGTCGGATGGTCCAGTACGCGGGCCACCACGGCCCCGGCGACGAGCTGCTCTGGCGCGGCGACCCCGGCGGCGACGGCGGCTGGGGCGTGCTGTGGCTGCGCGGGGACGTCCCGGTGGCGCTGCTCGCCGTGGACCAGCCCCGCGACCTGGCCCAGGGACGGCGGCTGATCGAGCGCGGAACGCCGCTGGACCGGTCCCGCGCGGCCGATCCCGCGGTGCCGCTGAAGGCCGCCGTCCGGGCCTGATGGTGCGCGGGAGCGGTCCGGGATGGCAGGCTTGGGGGTGTGAGCCAGATTGATCCCAAAATTGACGCCCTGATTCCCGCCTGGATGAACGTCCCCGAGATCGCCGAGCAGTGGGGCCTGATCGTGACGAAGGTCCGCCGTCTCGTCGACGACGGCACGATCCTCGCCGTCCGCCGCGGTGAGAACAACGCCCTGATGGTCCCGGCCGCCTTCATCGGCGAGCGCGGCACCGTCAAGGGCATCACCGGCCTGGTGACCCTGCTCCGCGACAGCGGCTTCTCCGACGAGGAGATGCTGGAGTGGCTGTTCACCGACGACCCCTCGCTGCCCGGCACCCCCGCGCAGGCCCTCAACGAGAACCGCGGCACGGAGGTCAAGCGCCGGGCGCAGGCGATGGCCCTGTGAGCGGCTCGGTGGGCGGTGCCGCCGCGCGGGAGGCCCTGGCCGGGGCCCGGCTCTACCTCTGCACCGACGCGCGCCGGGAGCAGGGCGACCTGGCCGAGTTCCTGGACGCGGTGCTGGCCGGCGGGGTGGACATCGTCCAGCTGCGGGACAAGGGCCTGGAGGCCCGGCACGAGCTGGCGGCGCTGGAGGTCTTCGCCGACGCCTGCCGCCGGCACGGCCGGCTGCTCGCGGTGAACGACCGCGCCGACGTAGCCCACGCCGCCGGTTCCGACGTGCTGCACCTGGGCCAGGACGACCTGCCGGTCGCCGCCGCCCGCGCCGTGCTCGGCCCCGACGTGCTGATCGGCCGCTCCTGCCACGCCGAGGCGGAGGTGGACGCGGCGCTGGTGGAACCCGGTGCCGACTACTTCTGCACCGGCCCGGTCTGGCCCACCCCGACCAAGCCGGGTCGGCACGCGCCGGGCCTCGGCCTGGTCGAGTACGCCGCCAAGCAGCAGCCGCAGCTGGCACCGGACCGCCCCTTCTTCGCCATCGGCGGCATCGACCCGGGCAACCTGGACCAGGTCCTGGACGCCGGCGCCCGCCGCATCGTGGTCGTCCGCGCCCTCACCGCAGCAGCCGACCCGCACGCCGCCGCGGTCGACCTGTCCCGCCGCGTCCGCGAACGCGACTGAACCCGGGCAACTGCGCTAGTACCGCCGGGCCGTTGCCGCGTCGGCGAGGCTGCGGAGGACCCGGCGGGCCTTGGGGTCGGCCAGGGGGGCGGCGTCCAGGGCGGTGAGGGCCTCCGTCAGCAGGCGGGTGATCCTGGCCTCGACCCGGTCCGGCGCGCCGCTGCGGGTGATCGCTCCGCGCAGCAGCTCCAGCCGCGGCTGGTCCAGGTCGGGGGCGCCCAGCAGTTCGTCCAGCAGCCGGGCGTCGGCGCTGCCGCAGTGCGCCAGGGCCTCGGCCACCAGCAGGGTCCGCTTGCCCTCGCGCAGGTCGTCCCCGGCCGGCTTGCCGGTCAGGACCGGGTCGCCGTAGACGCCGAGCAGGTCGTCGCGCAGCTGGAACGCCTCGCCCAGCGGCAGCCCGAACGCCGCGTAGGCGCTGGTCAGGGCCGGTTCCGCAGCGGCCAGCAGGCCGCCGATCTGGAGCGGGCGCTCGACCGTGTACTTCGCCGCCTTGAAGTGGATCACCGTCCGGGCCCGCTCGATCGCCCCGTCGGCGGCCGCGGAGGCAGGCTCCAGCAGGTCCAGGTACTGGCCGGCCATCACCTCGGTCCGCATCAGGTCGAACAGCGGTTTGGCCCGGCGGACCGCGGCCAGGTCGAGACCGCAGTCCCAGACCAGCTCGTCGCACCAGACCAGCAGCAGATCCCCGAGCAGCACCGCGCTGGCCGCCCCGTACTGCGCGCCGTCGCCGCGCCAGCCCTGCCGGGCGTGCAGCGACTCGAAGCGCCGGTGCACGGACGGCAGCCCGCGCCGGGTGTCGCTGCGGTCGATCAGGTCGTCGTGCACCAGCGCGGCGGCCTGCAGCAGCTCCAGCGCCGCACAGGCGGTGACCGCGCCCTCGTCGGCGGCCCCGCCGCCGGCCCCGCGCCAGCCCCAGTAGCAGAACGCCGGGCGCAGCCGCTTGCCGCCCCGCACCAGCTCCCGCACCGCCTCGGCGACCGGGGCCAGCTCCGGCGAGATCGCCGCGAGCACCGCGTCCTGGCGGTCCAGGAACCGGGCCAGCGCCGCGTCCACCCGGGAACGCAGCCGTTCCTCGTCGACGGGGCTGCCCGGCCTGCGGGCGACGTCGAGGGGGGACGGGGGGAAGGTGAGGGACACCGGCGGGCTCCGAGCAGTGCAGGGGCAGCCAGCGTAACGCGGGAGGTCCCTGGGACCGGTGCGCAGCCCCCGGCAGAACGCCAGGTCGGCGCGGTGGCGGGGGCGGTACCAGTGGGCGGACGGACATTTCTGAAACCGTGCGCGTCGCGGATAATCTCGCTTTATGGCCTTCGGTACCTCCAGCACCCGCAGCGACGGAGCACTCTCGATCCGCGAACTCCTCGCGCGGGGCAGCCGCTCCTACTCCTTCGAGTTCATGCCGCCGCGCTCGGCGGAGGCCGAGGTCGGGCTGTGGAAGGCGATCCGGCAGCTGGAGGCACTGTCGCCGACCTTCGTCTCGGTGACCTACGGCGCCGGCGGCTCCACCCGCGGCCGTACCGTCAACATCACCGGCCGGATCACCCAGGAGACGACGCTCACCCCGGTCGCCCACCTCACCGCGGTCGACCACAGCGTCGCCGAGCTGCGCAACATCCTGGGCCACTACGCGGACCAGGGCGTCCGCAACGTCCTGGCGCTGCGCGGCGACCCGCCGGGCGACCCGCTGGGCCCCTGGGTGAAGCACCCCGGCGGTGTGGAGTACGCGGCCGACCTGGTGCATCTGATCAAGGACTCCGGCGACTTCTGCGTCGGCGTCGCGGCCTTCCCCGAGATGCACCCGCGCTCGCCGGACTGGGACAGCGACATCCGGCACTTCGTCGACAAGTGCCGGGCCGGCGCCGACTACGCGATCACCCAGATGTTCTTCGACGTGGACGACTACCTGCGGTTCCGCGACCGGGTCGCGGCGGCCGGGTGCGCGACGCCGATCATCCCGGAGATCATGCCGGTCACCACGATCCGCTCGCTGCGCCGCATCCCCGACCTCAGCACCGCCGTCTTCCCGGCCGCGCTGGCGGAGCGGATGCTCGCGGTCGAGGACGACCCCAAGGCGGTCCGGGCGCTCGGGATCGAGCACGCGACCGAGATGTGCCGCCGGCTGATCGCGGAGGATACTCCCGGACTGCACTTCATGACGATGAACTTCTCCACCGTCACCACCGAGATCTACCGGAACCTGGGACTGCACCAGCGCCCGGCCTGAGCCGAGTACCGTGGTTGGGGCCGGTGAACGCCGGCGCAGTTCAGCAGGAGCAGCAGAAGCAGCAGGAAGGTAGGCAATCGTGGGCGTCGTCGGACACGCGGTGCTCTACGTCGCCTTCGCGGTGGTGGCGTTGTGGCTGCTCGGCGAGCTGCTGCTGCAGCACCGGGCCGAACCGCACTGGCGGGCGCTGGCCCTGCTCGGCTTCCTGGTCCTGGTCGGCGGTGTGGTGACCGGCTCGCTGCCGCTGATCGGCGCCGGGGTGGTCGCCTTCGGCATCGGACAGTTCCTGGTCACCCGCTCGGTCAGGACCGGCGGCGGCACGCACTGGTCGCTGCGCGCGGCCGACGGCTCGCTGCCGGGCGCACTGGGCGCGCTGCCGCTGCTCGGCAGCGTCTTCCCGGCGGGCGAGGCCCCGGTCGGAGCCGTCCCGCTGCCCGGCCAGCGGGTCGGCGAGGTCGGCCCGGTGGAACCGCTGGAGGCCGTGCAGCCGGCCTACGGGTACGACCCGGCGCTGGACTACACCGCGGCCGAGTACGTCCAGCCCGAGTACGAGCAGCAGCCCGCCTACACGGCGGAGTACGACTACAGCCAGCAGCAGTACAACGGCTACGACCCGTACCAGCAGCCCCCGCAGCAGCAGCCCGCCTACACGGCGGAGTACGACTACGGCCAGCAGCCCTACTACGGCTACGAGCAGCCACAGCAGCAGCCGCACCAGCCCGTCGGCTACGAGCCCTCCTACGAGGGCTACGACCCGCAGTACCAGCAGCAGGCCTACCCCCCGTACCCGCCCGAACCGCCCGAGCCGCAGCCCGAACCCGACCCCTGGCAGCCCCACCCCCAGCAGTACGGCTGAGCCTGCCTGTTGCGGAGGGCCGGGTTGCGGGGTGCCGGGTTACGGCGTGCCGATCAGTTCTGCGGTGACGGCGGCCGACATGCCCACTCGGGCGAGTCCGCCGCCGGGGTGGGCCGCGCCGCCGATGAGGTAGAGGCCGGGGGTGCCGGTGCGGTTGGGGGCGTGCAGATAGCGGCCGTCCGCCCCGGCCAGTGCCGGTCCTGGGACCGAGCCGCCGGGGGCGCCGGTCCAGCGTTCGGTGTCGGCAGGGGTGTGCACCTCCCGCCACAGCACCCGTTCGCGCAGCTCGGGGGCGGCATGGGCGAGCACGGTGTCGGCGTAGGCCTCGGCGGCGCCGGGGGCGGTCCAGTCGAAGGCCCCGGTGTGGGCGTTGGCCCCGTTGTGCGCGTTCCGCGGGTTGTGCGGGTTGTGCGCGGGCACGGTCACCGTCAGCACCGCGGCCTCGTGTCCGGCCGGGGCGAGGGTGGCGTCGTCCGGGCGCAGCAGCTGGGTGGTGGGCCGGGCGCAGAGCCTGGGGGCGGCGGAGAACAGGGCGTCCAGCTCGTCCTGGCGGTCCGGGGCGTGCACGACCGTGCGGTGCGGCTCGGCCGCCGGGCGCTCGCCGCGCAGGGCGAGCAGCACCGTGAACCGGCCCGGGGACAGGGGCTGTCCTGGGCCCGGCAGGCCGAGCGCGGTCGGGTCGGCGTCGCAGAGCACCGCGTCGGCGTCCAGGGTGCTGCCGTCGGCGAGCAGGACGCCGGTGACCCGCTCGGCGCCGAGCACCCGCTCGACCCGGGTGTCGAAGCGCAGCTCCACCCGGCGCTGCTCGCAGCGCCGCAGCACCGCGTCGGCCAGGGCCCGCATCCCGCCGGTGACGTACCAGACGCCGAAGCTCTGCTCCATGTACGGCAGCACCGCCAGCGAGGCGGGCGCCTGCCTGGGGTCGAGCCCGAAGCGCAGCGCGTACTCGTCCAGCAGCGCGGTCAGGCCGGGGTGCCGCAGCTCGCGGGCGGCCACCTCGGCGGAGCTGCGCGGGGGGCGGGCGGGGCGCGCGAACAGGCCGCGCTTCGCCGGAACGTACGGGTCGCGGTGCAGGGCTGACGGGTCGTCCGGCAGCGGCTCCTCCAGCAGCGGGCGCCTGGTGGCCTCCCACACGCCCCGTCCGCGCTCCAGCAGCTCCCCCCAGCGGTTGCCGACGCCCGCGCCCAGGGCGTCGTCCAGGGCCTGGACCACCTTGGCGCGGGAGGCGTTGGCGAGCGCGACCCGGCGCCCGTCCGGGAGCAGGTGGACGCTGCCGGGCTCGACCGGACGCAGCTCGACCTCGTCCTCCAGCCGGGTGCGGCCGGTCTTCAGCATCAGGTCGCGGTAGACCGCGGGCAGGGTGAGCAGGGTCGGTCCGGTGTCGAAGCGGAAGCCGTCCCGTTCGAACCGGCCGACCATCCCGCCGTGGGTCGGTCCTGCCTCGCACACGGTGACCCGGTGGCCGACCGTGGCCAGCCGTGCCGCGGCCGCGAGCCCGCCCATACCTGCGCCGACGACGACGATTCGTGCCATGGACGCTGATCCTATGCGGCGGCGCGGATCACTTCCGCACTCGCAGCCCGTCCATGATCAGGTCCACCAGCTTGTCGGTGTCCACGGTCTTGCCGGAGTCGCAGGCCCAGGTGATCCCGCCGATGAGCATCAGCAGGTCCTTCATGCCGATGTCGCCGCGGATCTGGCCGCTGTCCTGGGCCCGGGCGACCAGGTCCCCATGGTGGTGTGCAGCACCCGGCCGGGGGACTCGCGGCCCGGCTCGGGGGGCAGCAGGACGGCGGTGAGCCCGCGGAAGACGGTGACATGGGCGATCAGCCGGCGCAGCCAGGTGTCCAGGGCCTGCGCCGGATCGTCGGCGACCAGCAGCGGCTCGGCCTCGTCCAGCACCGACTGCATCCACTGCTCCATGACCGCGCCCACCAGGTCCTGCCGGGTCGGGAAGTGCCGGTAGAGCGTGCCCGCCCCGACCGCGGCGCGCTTGGCGATGTCGTCCAGCGAGGCGCTGGTCCCGTGTTCGAGGAACGCCTCGGTGGCAACGGCGACCAGGCGGTCGTAGTTGCGGCGCGCGTCGGCGCGCATCGGTCGCGCGGGCGGCGCCGGCGGCGGCTCGGTCATACGGCATCCACATCCAGGGTTGATAACCGGAGACTATCTCCGTATTGTCGTTCTGGGAACCGGAGAATCTCTCCGCTTGCGTTCCCCTCCTTCGCCACGACCCCTCAGGGGAGAGCCATGTCCGAGAACATCATCACCCGCAACACCGCCCCGACCGAAGAGCGCGTGGCAAAACCGGATCCGCGGCCACCCCGGCCAGGGCTTGCCCTGGCCCTGATCCTCGGCTGCCAGCTGATGGTCGTCCTCGACGCCACCGTCGTCTCCATCGCCCTGCCCGGCATCCAGCGCACCCTGCACTTCTCCGCGGCCGGGCTGTCCTGGGTGCAGAACATCTACCTGCTGGTCTTCGGCGGACTGCTGCTGCTCGGCGGCCGGGCCGGGGACATCCTCGGCCGCCGCCGGCTGCTCACCGCCGGCATCGCGCTGTTCACCCTGGCCTCGCTGCTCGGCGGCTTCGCCACCAGCCCGGCCCTGCTGATCGTCGCCCGCGCGGCCCAGGGTGTGGGAGCCGCGGTCGCCGCGCCCAACACCCTGGCGCTGATCGTCAGCACCTACCGCGACCCGGCCCGGCGGGCCCGCGCCATCGGGTTGTTCTCCAGCATGTCCGCGGGCGGCGCGGCGGTCGGGATGATCCTCGGCGGCCTGCTGACCTCGTACTTCTCCTGGCGTGCGGTGATGTTCATCAACGTCCCGTTCGGGGTGGCCGTGGTGCTGCTGGCGCCCCGGTTGATCCGTGAGCCCGAGCGCCACCCCGGCCGGCTCGACCTGGGCGGAGCGGTCACCGCGACCCTCGGCACCGGCGGCCTGGTGTACGCCTTCATCCGCGCCGCCACGGCCGGCTGGAGCTCCCCGTCCACGCTCGGCTGCTTCGCCGCGGCCGTGCTGCTGCTGACCGGGTTCGTCTGGTGGGAGGCCCGCGCGGCCAGGCCGCTGCTGCCGCTGCACCTGCTGACCGACCGGGTCAGGGGTGGCGGCTACCTGACCATGCTGCTGCTGCCCGCGGCCATGTTCGGGATGTTCTTCTTCGTCACCCAGTACCTGCAGAACGTGCTCGGCTACAGCCCGCTGCGGACCGGCTTCGCCTTTCTGCCGCTGGCCCTGCTGATCTTCGTCGGGGCCCGGCTGGCGCCCAGGCTGGTGCCCCGCTACGGCAGCCGCCCGTTCCTGTTCGGCGGCCCGCTGCTGCTGCTCACCGGCCTGCTGCTGCTGACCGGGATCGACGCCGACACCGCCTACGCCACCGGGATCCTGCCGTCGATGGTGCTGTTCGGGACCGGAGCCGGGTTCACCATGGTGCCGCTGAGCATCACCATCCTCTCCGGGGTCCGGCCGGAGGAGTCCGGCGCCGCCTCGGGGACGCTGCAGACCATGCAGCAGGCGGGTGGCGCGCTGGGGACGGCGGTGCTGCTCACCGTGTTCTCCTCGGCGACCAGGCACCCGGCCGGACGCTCGGCGCAGGCGCTGTTCGCGCACGGGGTGTCCGCGGCGATGGGGGTCGCGGCACTGGGGATGGGTATCGCGCTGCTGCTGATCGTCGCGGTGATCCGCCCGCCGGGGCGGGTGCGCGCCAGCGCCGGCGTCCAGCGCGGCTAGGGAGGGCGGCTCGCGTGTCCGGAATGGCTAGCGCTGTTGTTGGACCGGGCCCGGGAGGTTCGCGGCGCGGAGCGCGCGGCGCTCGCGGCGGCGGATCCAGAAGCGGCGGATCCGGCTCAGCGTGAAGCCCAGCAGGATCAGGCCTATCAGCAGCAGGATCCCGGCGATGATCGCCGCAGGCACCGGATGGAACAGGGCCAGGGAGACCAGGCCGCCGACGGTCAGGTCCTCCAGCACGCTGATGATCATATTGCTGAAGGGTTCCGGCGAGGTGTTGACGCCCATCCGCAGCCCGGCCTTGACCAGATGGCTGGCCAGCGCGGTGGTCCCGCCCAGGGCCCCGGCCGCCAGCGAACCCAGGGAGTCATGGGCGTGGCCGGCCAGCAGTGCCGCGACCACGGCGCCCGCGACCGGCCGGATGACGGTGTGCACCGCGTCCCAGGAGGAGTCGATGTAGGGGATCTTGTCGGCCACCGCCTCGCACAGGAACAGCACCCCCGCCGCGACCAGCACATCCGTCCGCTCCAGCGCGGGCGGCACCGAGGCGATGCCGTCGAAGCGGCCGAGGAGGCCCATCAGCAGCACCACGGCGTAGGCGTTCACGCCACTGGCCCAGCCACTGGTGAAGATCAACGGAATGAGTGACACGGTGGCGTCCCCTTGTCGGACCGGCCCTGGCCCCGGCCTTGGCCCTGGTGCACGACACCGTATCCGACGCCAGCGGCAAGCAGCCCGTTCCCCGGGGCGATCACTGAGTACAGGTACTCAGTGATACCCACCTGGCGGGTTGAGTAGGAGCACGGATGTCCCGCGACCTGCGGAAAGGGCAAAGTATGGGTCACCGGGAAGGACCGGGGCCGCAAAGGGCCGGAAGGTCCGACGCCCGGTACGTGGCCAGCGGTGACCGGTGGCGGACGCACACGGGGGGCTCCTCCTGGGGAGCAACAGGTGCGGCCGACGGGGGCCGGTCGACGCAGGCCGCAGGGCTGGCACGGGACTGCACCGCCGACACGGGGCGGCGGAGCAGTTGCCCGGCCAGGGCGGCACGAACACGCCGCCGACCAGTGGGCTCGGGGAGCCCATCGGGGGAAGCGTAGGGGCGGTGCCTGCACGCCGGCGGAGGGGATACGCCGGGACGCAGACACCGTCCCTTCGCACATGTGAGCGGGGCTCTCCGTTGTGAGCACCGCTCGCCCGCATGCGCGGTGCTCTCCCGTGCGAGCACTGCTCTCGGTTTCGGACACCGCTCTCGGCACGAGCACTGCTCTCGGCGTTGGACACCGCTCTCGGCCGAACGCACCCAGCGATGAGTTTCGGCGGCTTGATCAGTCACCCCTGCATCGATACCAATCGGAGGTACAGGGCGTGCGAAAGATCGTTGTGTATGAGCTGTTGTCCCTCGACGGGGTTGCCGAGGCCCCGGACGGGTTCTTCACCGACTGGGACGCCGCGATGGACGCCAACCTCGCCGCTGTGATCGCGACACAGGACGCGGTCATCCTTGGCCGCCGGAGCTACGCCGAGTGGGCGGAGTTCTGGCCGGGAAGCCAGATCGAGCCCTTCGCGACCTTCATCAACCACGTCACCAAGTACGTCGCGACATCCACGCCCCTCGACCAGGACTGGGCCCATGCCACGGCGCTCGACGGCGGGCTGGTCGAATTCGTTCGGGATCTCAAGCAGCAGTCCGGAGGCGATGTCGGCGTCCACGCGAGCATCTCGGTCGCGCAGGCGTTGCTCGCCGCCGGCGTGGTCGACGAACTCAGGCTGGTGATCGCGCCGAGGATCGCCGGCCGCGGACGACGGCTCCTCGACGGCCTGCCGTCGATTCAGCTCGAATCGATCCGAAGCGGGATCTCACCGACCGGCTATCTGCTCGTCGACTACCGCGTGATTCGTTAGCGCTCTTCCTGGCTCTCAGAGCAGGGAGAACTCCGCGGGGGCCGGCGTTCCGGCCCCTGCGGCCCGGGCGGCGGCCAGGCGCCGGACCGCCTCCTGCGACACCTCCACCGGCTGGGCGAACGGCAGCCGGACAAAGCGTTCGAGCACGCCGTCCACGCCGAACCGAGGACCGGAGCCGATCCAGACGCCGAAGGACTGCGCCGCGGTCGCGGCCAGCGCGCTGCCGCCGATGCCGCCGTCCTCGGTGCGGACCCACAGCGACAGGCCGCCGTCCGGGATCCGGAAGGTCCAGCCGGGCAGCTCCCGGTGCACCGCCTCGACCAGTGCGTCCCGCTGCTCCCTGACCCGCTGCCGCTGGAAGGCCAGCACCTCCGGCAGGCACTCGGTCAGCAGGTGACGCACCGCCAACTGCTCCACCACCGGGGAGCAGACGTCCAGGCTGGCGCGGTCGCCGGCGATCCGGCGGATCAGTTCCGGGGCGGCCCGGATCCAGCCGATGCGCAGCCCGCCCCAGAAGGTCTTGCCGGCCGAGCCGATGGTGATCACGCTGCCGCTGCGGTCGAAGGAGGCCATCGGCCGGGGCAGCGGGACGCTGTCGTCGAGGGAGAGCTCGACCATGGTCTCGTCCACGATCAGCTGGGTCCCGGTGGCCCGGGCCAGCGCCACCAGTTCGCGCCGCTGCTCGTCCGGCATCAGCAGCCCGGTCGGGTTGTGGAAATCGGGGATCACATAGGCCAGCGTGGGCGCGGCCTCGCGCAGGGCGCGGGCCCAGGCGTCCATGGACCAGCCGTCCTGCTCGAACGGAACCGGGACGGCCCGGCCGCCGTGGAAGCGGATCGCCTGGAGCGCGTTGGCGTAGCTGGGGGACTCCACCGCGATCCGGTCGGCCGGGCCGACCAGGGCGCGCAGCAGCAGGGTGAGCGCCCCGGCCGCGCCGCTGGTGATCATGACCTGCTCGGGGGTGGTCGGCAGTCCGCGCTGCGCGAAGCGCTCGGCCACCGCCTCCCGCAGCACCTGCAGCCCGGCCGGGAAGTCGCCGTGGGTACGGGTGTATGCGGGCAGCTCCATGCAGGCCGCCGCCATCGACTGGCTGATCCACGGCTCGGCCGCCGACATCGCGGCCACGCCCAGGTCGATCACCCCGCCCCGGTCGGTCGGGAACGGCGAGAGCCCGGCCACCGGCATCGGCCGCCCGGCCGGCAGCGCGGTCCAGCTGCCGGAGCCCCGACGACTGGCCAGAAAGCCCTCGTCGCGCAGCAGTTCATAGGCCGCGGTGACCGTGGTCCGGCTCACCCCGAGCACCGCGCACAGCTCGCGCTCGGCCGGGAGCCTGGTCTCCACCGGCACCCGTCCGTCCAGGACCAGCGTGCGCAGCGACCCGGCCAGCGCCCGGTAGGCCGGCCCGCGCCCCTGCTGCCAGTCGGCCAGCACCCGCTCCAACTGGATCGCGCCGATGGAGGAACGTGTGCTCAAGACCAGTCCACCTCTCTGTGATTGGCCCTGGAAAGGCAGGCCAATACCGTCCAGGGTGGCAGCAGAAGCAGAGAATTCCAAGGGGGACCGATTTCCATGAGCACCGGCACCGCCGCGCTGACCCGCCGCCTGGTCCAGCTGTACCTCGGCCTCGCCCTCTACGGCGGCAGCATGGCCCTGCAGATCAGGGCAGCGCTCGGGCTGGACCCCTGGGACGTCTTCCACCAGGGCCTGACCCGGCACACCGGGCTGTCCTTCGGCACCGTCACCATGATCGTCGGCGCCGCTGTGCTGCTGCTCTGGATCCCGCTGCGGCAGCGACCCGGCCTCGGCACGGTCAGCAATGTCTTTGTCATCGGCCTCTCCGTGGACGCCGCACTGTCGCTGATCCCCACCCTGCACGGGCTCCCGCTGCGGATCGGGGTGCTGGTGGCCGGCATCGTGCTCAACGGCGTGGCCGGCGGCCTCTACATCGGCGCCCGCTTCGGCCCGGGGCCCAGGGACGGGCTGATGACCGGCTTCTGCCGCAGGACCGGACGGCCGGTCCGGGTGGTCCGCACCGCCATCGAGCTGACCGTGCTGGCCGTCGGCCTGCTGATGGGCGGCAGCGCCGGGGTCGGCACCGTCGCCTACGCGCTGGCCATCGGCCCGCTGGTGCAGTTCTTCCTGCCGCTGTTCACCGTCCGCGAGCCGAACTCGACGCCGAAGCCGGGCCAGCCGGTGGAGCCGGTCAGGCCGGCATCCGCGCCCGCAGCAGTCGGCTGAGCCCGCCGTGGATGTCGTCCAGGCTGCGTTCCGGCTGGAACGCCAGCCAGTCCAGGGCGACCACCAGCACCATGCCGAACACCGCCGACGCCGTCAGCTGCACGTCCAGGTCGTCCGGCAGCTCCCCCTCCGCGACCGCCTCGGCGAGCACCGCCGCGACCACCGAGACGGTCTCCTCGCGCATCAGTCGCAGGGTGTCGTGCCAGGTCCGGTTGGTGCGCCAGGTCTCGGCGACGAACAGCTGGGCGAAGGACGGATAGGTCCGGATGAACTCCAGGCCCGCCCTGGCCATCGCGTCCAGCGCCGCCAGGCCGCTCAGCCCGGCCTCGGGGCCTGCCTGCTTCAGTGCGGCGGTGAGCAGCCCGACGCCGTGCCGCAGCAGCTCCTCGAACAGCGTCGACTTGCTGGCGAAGTTGTAGTAGACGGTGCCCTTGGCGACCCCGGCCCGCTCGGCGATCTCGTCCACGGTGGTCGCCGAGAAGCCCTGTTCGGCGATCAGCGTCACCGCGGCCTCGTAGAGCTTCTGGCGGGTCGCGTCACGGCGGGAGGTGGTGCTCATAGCCCCATTGTCACCCGCCCCGGCCGCCGCGCGGACCTTCGTGCCGACCTCGGCCCCGGCCGCCGTGCCGACCTCGGCCCCGGCGGCCGTGCGGACCCTGCCGCGGCCCGGCAGCCGTACTGTCACAGCGTCAGCTCCGGGTGCAGCCTGGCCACGGTCCACATCTGGCGGCGACGGGCCGTCAGCGTGGTGAGAGCCAGCGCGGCCAGGGTGAAGGCCGCCAGTACCGCGCTGCCGGTCCACACCGCGGTCAGGTCGCCGCCGCTGATCAGCCGTCGCAGCCCGGCCACCACATAGCTCATCGGCAGGTAGGGGTGGATCGCGCCGAAGAAGCCGGGGCTGGTCTCCACCGGGTAGGTGCCCCCGGCGGAGGTGAGCTGCAGCATCAGCAGGGCCAGCGCGAGCAGCCGGCCGGCCGGGCCGAAGCGGGCGTTCAGCCACTGGGTCACCGCCGAGAAGCACAGCACGGTCAGCGCCAGGAACCCCAGCACCCCGACCGGGTGCGCCAGCCGCAGGCCCAGCGCCCCGTAGAGCACCGCCATCAGCGCCGCGGCCTGCAGCAGCCCGAGTCCGGCCACCGGCAGCCAGCCGGCCAGCGCCGCGCGCCAGGCCGGCGCGTTCGCCGCCAGCACCCGGTTGCTGAGCGGGCGCAGCAGCATGTAGCCGACCATCGCGCCGACCCAGAGCGCCAGCGGGATGAAGTAGGGGGCGAAGCCGGTCCCGTAGTTGGGCGTGGCGTTGAGCTCGTCCTTGGCCAGCTGGACCGGGTCGCTCATCGCGGCGGCCCTGGCGTCGCGCTGGTCGCTGTCGTAGTCGGGGATCTGTCCGGCGCCGCTGTGCAGGCCGTCGGCGAGCTTGTCAGAGCCCCCGGCCAGGGTGCCGAGACCGCTGTCCAGCTGCCGCGCCCCGTCCGAGAGCCGGTAGAGGCCGCTGGAGAGGGTGTGCGCGCCGCTGTCGAGGCTGGTCATACCGCTGGTCAGGGTGTCGGCCCCGATCCTGGCCTGCCCGGCCCCCTGCTGCAGTGCGGCCGCACCGGTGGCCAGCGTGTGCACGCCCTTGTTCAGCTGGTTGACCTGGGCCACGGCGGTGTCGAACTTCCGGGCCAGACCCGGCTGCTCCAGCGGCTTGGCCAGGGCGGCCACCCGGTCGGCGTCCGCAGCCAGCGAGCCCAGTTCCGGGGCGAGCTGCTGGACCTGGGTGTTCAGCCGTCCGGCCACGTCCAGCACCTGGTGGGCGGCCTGGTCCGCGGTGTGCAGCCGGGTGCAGTCGAGGGTGGACGGGCCGGCCCCGCACTCCTTGGCGTAGAGGGAGTCCAGCTGGCCGGACGCGGTACGGGCGTCCGCGAGCGCCTTGCGGCTGTCCGCGGGCAGTTTGCCGAGGTCGGCGGCGATCTTCCTGGCGTTGGTGGCGACCAGGGTCGCCGAGGTGCTGATCAGCTGGGGGTGCTCGTGCAGCAGCGGGGAGAGGTCGGCGGCCACCGAGTTGACCGCATCGGCGAGTTGCTGGGTCCCGGTGGCTGCCTGCCGGGCGCCGGAGGCGAGTTGGCCGGCCCCCTGGTCCAGGCTGCCGAGGCCCTTCGCCAGCGCGGCGCTGCCCCGGCTGGCGGTGTCCAGGCCGGTGGCCAGCTGCTGCGCCCCGCTCTGGGCGCTCTGCGCGCCGGTCGCCAGTTTCTTCGCGCCCTGCTGGGCCTGCTCGGCCCCGGAGGCGAGCTTGTCGGCGCCGTTGGCGGCCTTGACGGTCTGGTCGTGGATGTCGGAGAAGCTGACGAAGACCTGGTCGTAGAAGCCCTTGGACGCCTGGCTGGAGGTGGCGGCGCGGATCTCGTCGAACACCGAGCGGGAGATCTGGCCGACGATGTAGTTGTTGGAGTCGTTGGTCTGCACCTTCAGCTCCCCGTCGGCGGGGTGGTCGCTGTCGCTGCTGCCGATGTCCCGGCTGAAGTCGGCCGGGATGGTCAGCGAGAGGTAGTACTTCCCCGAGGCGACCCCCTTGGCCGCCTGCTGGGAGTTGACGGTGTCCCAGCCGAAGATCTGACGCTTCTTCAGCTGGTCGGCGAGCTGCTGGCCGGCGTCGATCTGCTTCCCCTGCACGGTGACCGGCTGGTCCTGCACCACCAGGGCGACCGGCAGCCGGTTCAGATGGCCGTACGGGTTCCAGAACGACCACAGGTAGAGCGCGCCGTAGAGCAGCGGGAGCAGCATCAGTGCGACCAGCGCGGCGCGGGGGAGTCGTCCCCGGTAGAAGCGGCGCAGCTCAAGGCGGGCCGGTCCGGGGCGGGCCAGGTCAGGCGTGCGCATCGGCGGACTCCCCTTCCGAGGTGAGGTCTTCCGGGGTGAGGTCTTCCGGGGTGAGGGCCACGACCAGGTCGGCGCGGGCGGAGCCGTCGGTGGCGGTGGCGAGGACGGTGGTGCCCTGGTCGGCTATGCCGCGCAGCATGGCCCAGGCGGCGTCCCGGTCCCCGGCGGGCAGCCGGTCGTCGGCGTCGTCCACGCAGAGCAGCCGGGGGCTTCCCAGCAGGGCGAGCGCGGTGGACAGCCGCAGCGCCTGCAGCGGGCCGAGCGTACGGACCGGGGTGCGGAGCCCGGCGGGCAGCTCGTCGACCGTCAGCCCGGCCAGGGCGAGCGCCTGTTCGACGGTGCGGCGCGGCGCGTGCCGCTGCGAGCGCCGGGAGAAGTGCAGCAGCCGGCGTTCGCGCAGGTGCTCCGCCACGGTGAGGGTGCCCTCCAGGTCGTTGACCCCGGGCACCGGACCGAGCGCGGCGATCCGCCGTACCGCCGCCGCCTGCTGCGGCAGCCGCAGCCCGGCCACCACGGCCAGGCCCTCGCTGGGTTTCATCCGCCCGGAGAGGGTGAGCAGCAGAGAGGTGCGACCGGAACCGGCCGCTCCGCCGATCACCGTCAGGCTGCCGGGCTCCGCGGCCAACTCCACGCCCCGGTAGACCCAGCCACGCGGACCCCGCAGCCCCAGGCCCTCGGCGGTCACGGTGGCCGCAGCGGGCCCGGTCGGTTCTGTCGGCTGCTCGGGTTGTTCCGGCTCCACGGACGGCCCCGCTGACGGCTCTGCTTCGGTGCGGTCCTCCACGAGGATCCGGCCCCCCTCTTTTTATACTGACTGGTCAGTACAAACTGTAACCGCCCTTTCGTCACGCAAACGGCTCCTGCTGGCGGTTCCCGGCCGATGTGGCGAACGTCTCGCGGGCCTGCGCCGGGGGCCGGGTTCCGTGTAAGCAGGGGTATGCCGCAGAGAGCTGATCCCCAGTCATTTGACCGTTTCGCCCGGAATTACGATCGTTTTGTGGGGCTGCTGCCCGGGCAGAACACGGGCTGGCTGGCCGGTCTGGGCCTGAAGGGCGAGCGGGCGCTCGACGCGGGATGTGGTTCGGGGCACGCCGTGGAGCTGCTCGCCGAGGACTTCGGGGAGGTCGTCGGCCTCGACCTCAGCGCCCCGCTGCTCGACATCGCGAGGGCTACGCGCGCCCGGCCGAACGTCCGCTATCTGCGGAGCGACCTTTTCGACCTGATCGACGACGACGGCTTCGACCTGGTCTACAGCCACACGATGCTGCATCACGTCCCGGACTACCGGGCCGGGTTGGAGCACCTGAAAGGCCTGGTCCGGCCCGGCGGCACCGTGGCCGTGATCGACAACGTCTGCGACCACTACCCGACACCCCCGCGCGAGGCCTACACCTGGCCGGCCGTCCGGGACTTCCCCCGGGAGATCCGCCGGGTCGGTCTGCGCGACGCCTGGTTCCAGCTGCGCTTCTGGCACGGCAGGGAGTGGCTGGCGCATCTGCTCAGCGACCGCTACCTGTCGCGGGACCAGTTCCGCGACCTCTACGGCAGCGTCTTTCCCGGGGCCCGGTTCGACGACCTGGGCTTCGCCCTGGCCATGTCCTGGACGGCTCCGTCCTGATCCGGCGCCGACGGGATCCGGTGGCCGGAGCCGGAGCCGAGGTTCACGCCGACATGGCCTCCTGGCCGCCGCTGTCGGCATCCTGCGCGCAGGCCGCGGCCAGGACGTCCAGCGACAGGTCCAGGGCGTGGGCCAGGGCGGCCACGGTGAAGAAGGCCGGGGTCGGGGCCCGGCCGGTCTCGATCTTGCGCAGGGTCTCCGCGGACACCCCGGCCGCCGCTGCCACGTCCACCATGCTGCGGTCGCCACGGGCCTCGCGGAGCATGGCTCCGAAGCGCTCTCCACGTTGCCGCTCTTGCGGACTCAAAGGAACTCTCACCATGTCCGTGATACTAATACCGGTATAAGTATTGGGTAGCACCGCCTCGCAGGGAGTCGCACACCATGGTGGAGATCAAGACGGACACCGCACTGGAGCAGATGCGCGAGGCCGGACGCGTCGTCGCCCACGCCCTCGCCGCCGCTCGGGCGGCGGCGGCCGTGGGGGTCCGCCTGCGCGAGCTCGACCAAGCCGCCCGGGACGTCCTGGACGCGGCCGGCGCCCGCTCCCCGTTCCTCGGCTACCAGCCCTCCTTCGCCCCCAGCCCCTTCCCCGCCGTCATCTGCGCCTCTGTCAACGACGCCGTCGTGCACGGCATCCCCGACGACTACCGGCTGCGCGACGGCGACCTGGTCAGCGTCGACTGCGGAGCCGAACTCGACGGCTGGACCGGCGACGCCGCGATCAGCTTCACCGTCGGCACCCCCCGCCCCGCCGACCTCGAACTCATCGCCGCCACCCAGCAGGCCCTGGACGCGGGCATCGCCGCCGCCACCGTCGGCCACCGCATCGGCGACATCTCCCACGCCATCAGCGCGGTCGCCCGCACGGCCGACTGCGGCATGCCGACCGACTTCGGCGGCCACGGCATCGGCCGCCAGATGCACGAGGACCCCCACGTCGCCAACCACGGACGCCCCGGTCGCGGCTTCGCCCTGCGGCACGGCCTCACCCTCGCCATCGAGCCGATGCTGATGGCCGGAGGCCGCAACGAGTACCGCACCGACCCCGACGGCTGGACCCTGCGCACCATCGACGGCAGCCGGGCCGCCCACATCGAACACACCATCGCCATCACCGAGGACGGCCCCCGCGTCCTCACCCTGCCCTGACCCGCCGACCCGCTCACGACGTGGACGGCCGGCTCACAGCCTGCGGAACCACTCGTCGAGGAGGGCGAAGTCCGCGTCGGTCAGGCCAAGGCGGGGGTCGACGCGGTGCAAGAGCGCGTGGTCGCCGTGGTGGGTCGACACCCAGGCCCGATCGGTGGCGGTGATCTCGTCGTCGGCCCAGGCGAACGCCCTCCCGGCGGCCCAGTCGACGAGTGCGCGGGTCTTCCAGTGCAGTCCCGCGCGGGCATCCCGCTCTTCCCAGTCGTTCCGGTCATCGTCGTCGGACGGCTCCGGCCAGAGCACCACGGGCAGCTCCGGCAGTCCGAGCCGCGGCGCGACGCACTCATTGGCGTCGGTCATCCACGTGGTCGCCCAGACCAGCCTGCACGGAAGCGCCGCCAGCCTGGCGCCCAGCGCCGGGTTGATTCTGCTCAGCAGCGGGTTCGAGCCGCTGCCCGTCGGCTCGTCGCCGATCCGGTAGGTCGGATGCGCGGCTGCGCCGAACGGGATGAGCGGTCCATCGACATCGAGGAAGAGCAGCGGGAGTTCGGCGGAACCGGTCACCGCCGAACGATAGCGGCTCCCGGGGGTGACCGGCCGGCGCCGACCCGGACCCCGGCGCTGGGTGTCAGGGCTTGGTGGCGACGCCGGCGAGGATTCCGATTCGGTCGCTGCCCTGCGGCGGCTCGGTGTCCGGGCGCCAGAACGGGGCCAGGACGAGGCCGGGTTCGACCAGGTCCAGGCCGGTGAAGAAGCGGGCGATGTCGCCCCGGGTGCGCAGCTGCAGCATCGACGAGACCTTGCTGTACGCCGAGTCGACCTTTGCCTTCTCCTCCTCGGTCAGCACATCACTGGTGCCGTGGGTGAGGACCAGGAAACTGCCCGAGGGCAGGGCCTTCAGCAGCCGGGCCACGATGCCGTGCGGGTCGTCGCCGTCGGGGATGAAGTGCAGCACCGCGACCAGCAGCAGTGCGACCGGCCGGGTGAAGTCGATCAGGGCCTTGACCTCCTCGGAGTCGAGGATGGCCTCGACCTCGCGAAGATCGGCCTGCAGCACCTTGGTGGCGCCGTGCCCCTTGCCGGACATCAGGGCGCGGGCGTGGGCCAGGACGATCGGGTCGTTGTCGACGTAGACCACCCGGGCGTCCGGGTTGACCTGCTGGGCGACCTGGTGGGTGTTGCCCGCGGTCGGGATGCCGGTGCCGATGTCGAGGAACTGGTCGATGCCCAGGCCGGCCACGTGGCGCACGGCGCGCTGCAGCGCGGCGCGGTTGGCCCGCGCGGCGGTGCGGGCCTCATCGCCGAGCGCGAGCATGGCCTCGCCCGCCGCCCGGTCGGCCGGGAAGTTGTCCTTTCCGCCCAACAGGAAGTCGTATACCCGGGAGGGATGCGCGACGCCGGTGTTCAACTCGGTCGGAGGGTGGTAGTCGCTGCCGGTGTCGGTCATCCACGCGTCGGGCTGGGTCGTCATGCCGCCTCTTTTGTGTGTTCTCCCCGGAACAGTCGGGAGCCACCCTAGGCGCGGTGGGTGGGGCGTGGACGGACAATCGGACAACTTGGGTCAGTGCCAAGGGATTTGCCCCTACAGGCGGCTTGGCAGCGAGTCCTCGTGCGTCCAGGTCAGGAGGGTGTAGCTGCGTCCCTTGTCCTGCACCACCTCTGGTGCGCTGTCAGTGAGGTGGAACCCTGCGGATCGGGCCACGGCGATGCTGGGGTGGTTGTCGGGCTCGATCTCCAGCAGGACCTGGGGCAGGGCCAGCTCCCGATGTGCGTACTCGGTCAGCAGCTGCACCGCCCGTACGGCCAGGCGTTGGCCGCGGTGGGCCGCGCCGACGACGTAGCCGATGCTGCGGCTGGACAGGTTGAGCAGTACTTCGCCCTGGGGATGCCGTCCGTCGGTGGTGATGGCCAGGTGGATCCGGTGGCCGTCGATCCGGCGTCGGCGCACTCGCTCGAGGTGCTCCTGTGCGGCCTGCAGGTCGAAGGGCGAGGCCAGGGGAGTGCGGTAGGCGATGTCCGGAGCGTCGAAGATCTCGGCGAGGGCGGCCGCGTCGTCGTCCGTCCACTCACGCAGCACCAGGCCGCGTCCGGTGAGCCGGAGCGGGGGGAGGGATTCGTTCATCGTCATGGAGCAGGATATCCAGTTGCGGAGCCCCCGTAGGATCGAACGTTATGGTTGATCTCTATGCTCCGACCGAACCCTACGACAGTGGATTTATCGACACCGGAGACGGCAACCGCGTCTACTACGAGCAGTTGGGCAACCCTGAGGGCAAGCCCGCTCTGAACGTCCACGGCGGCCCGGGGTCGGGTGCGCCGCAGCGGCCGACGCGGGCCTGGGACCCGCAGCGCTACCGCGTGATCCGCTTCGACCAGCGCAACTGCGGCCGCAGCACCCCGCACGCCAGCGATCCGGCGGCGGACATGAGTCTGAACACCACCCAGCACCTGATCGACGACATGGAGCGGCTGCGCGAACACCTCGGCATCGAGCGGTGGTTGCTGAACGGCGCCTCCTGGGGCTCGACGCTCGTCCTGGCCTATGCGCAACAGCACCCCGAGCGGGTCAGCGAGATGGTCATCCCGGCGGTGACGACGACGCGCCGCTCCGAGATCGACTGGCTCTACCGGGGCGCCGGGCGGTTCTACCCCGAAGCGTGGGACCGGTTCCGCGACGGCGTCCCCGCGGACGAGCGGGACGGCGACCTGCTGGCGGCGTACGCGCGGCTGATGGAGAACCCCGACCGGGCGATCCGGGAGAAGGCCGCTGCCGACTGGCTCGCCTGGGAGGACGCGGTCATCTCCGACGAGCCCAACGGCACGCCCGGGATGTACAGCGATCGCGAGCTCGACTCGCAGATCGCGTTCGTCCGGATCTGCGCCCACTTCTTCAGCCACGGCGCGTGGCTGGAGGAGGACCAACTGCTGCGCGATGCAGACAAACTGGCCGGAATTCCGGGGGTGCTGGTGCACGGCCGACACGACATGGGCAGCCCGGTGCAGACGGCGTGGGAGCTGGCGAAGGCGTGGCCGGGCGCGCGGCTGCACATCATCGAGGACTCCGGGCACGCCGGAAGCGAGGCGATGCACCAGGCGGTCCGGACGGCCATCGAGGAGTTCAAGAACCGGTGATCCACTCCCGGATTCAGCGGCCCCCGGTGATGCTCTCGCCGATCACCAAGCCCTTGGCAGGGCCGGTGGGAATGGTCAGGTCGGTGCCGTAGGGCAGGCTCAACTCGCCCGCGTAGCGCGAGTGCCCGGGTTCCGGCTGGGTCAGCAGCGTCACCTTGCCGTCCTCGTCGTGGTCGTCGATGAGGAGGTAGAGCGGGATGCCCGCCCGGGCATAGGCGCGGCGCTTGCGGACCCGGTCCCGCTGGCGGTCGTCGTAGCCGGGGGAGACCACCTCCACCACCATCGGTTACGGAGGGAAGTGGTGGGTCCTCACCCGAACAGGGGAACGCGGGCCTCCTGGCCAGCTGAAAGAACCGTTTCGCCGCTTGGGAACGATGACGGAGGGTAGTCGTCCAGCTGGATTGTCAGTGGTGGGGTGCAGCATGTCGGTGAGGGTGCTGCTCGTGGCCTCGGGCACCGACGGCATTGACGCCGGGCCGCAGGTGGGGACTACTCTGAAGTTGTTCGAATAAACGTTCGAAGGGGAGGTGGTCGTGATGGCGGACCTGATCGAGGTCAGGAGTGGGCAGGAGCAGCCCACGCACTTCCTGTGGCGGGACAAGGTCTATGCCGTGCGCGAGGTGCTCGGCCACTGGACCGGGGGCCTGGAGGTGTGGCGGGTGCAGGCCAGCCCCGGCCGCTGCTTCGACGTGGACGTCTACGACCTCAGCTTCGACCGCGCCGCCGGGCGCTGGACCCTCACGAGTACGACGAACGCCTGACGGCTGGAATCGAACGGGAGGACTGACACAGCCATGAGCGAAAAGGTGATTCCCACAGCACAGGTGCTGCAACTGCCCCTGCAGGCCGCACAGAGCAGCACGGCCAGTAGTACGACCAGCCCGACCGGCGGCGCCGCCAAGCCCTACCGGCCGCCGTCGGACATCCATCCGGTGCTGCGCCGGGCCGGCGCCCCGCCGGCCGCGCTGGACCTGCTGGCCCAGGCCTACCGCGGCCTGGACGCGGCCCGCGGCATGGAGGGCCCGCTGGAGCGCTACGCCGCCGCGCACCTCGCGGCGCTCCGCGCCTCCGCCGCGGTGCTCGCGGTCCGCGGCCGCCCGGAGGAGAGCCCGCGGAAGCGCGGCCGGATCCGCAGCGCCTGGGAGGTCCTGCCCGAGGTCGCCCCCGAGCTGGCCGAGTGGGCCGTCTACTACGCGGCCGGGGCGCCCAAGCGGGCCGCGGCCGAGGCCGGGATCGCCTCCGCGGCGACCATGCGCGAGGCGGACGACCTGATCCGCAACACCGCGCTGTTCGTCCGCATGGTGCAGCGGGTGGTCGCGCTCAACCCGGTGGTCGAGCGCACCGACCGGGAGGGCCGCCCGCCGATGCCGCAGACCGGCTGACGCCGCGAGCCGGCTGACCCCCTCTGTTCAGCGAAGGCTACTAAGGTGGGAGCACATCGCCGATCCTGCCGAGGAGTCCTTCCGTGTACCCGACGCGTCCCCGCAGTTCCCTCCGGACCGCTGTCGTCTGGGAGGTGCTGCGTGCCGCGCTCGCCCGGCGCGCGGAGGAGCTGGGACGGCCGGTCCTGGACGTGCTGGACACCGGGGGCGGCACCGGTAACTTCGCCGTGCCCGTGGCCCGGCTCGGGCACCGGGTCACCGTGGTCGACCCCAGCCCGGACGCGCTGTTCGCGCTGGAGCGCCGGGCCGCCGAGTCCGGGGTCACCGACCTGGTCCGGGGGCTGCAGGGGGACACCCAGAACCTCGCCGAGCTGGTCGAGCCGGCCGGCGTCGACGCGGTGCTGTGCCACGGCGTGCTGGAGGTCGTGGACGACCCGGCCGAGGCCCTCGGCCAGCTGACCGCGACCCTGCGCAAGGGCGGGGTGGTCAGCCTGCTCGCCGCCAACCGCAACGGCGCGGCGCTGGCCCGCGCCATCGCCGGGCACTTCGCCGAGGCGCACGCCATGCTGGGCGACCCGGCCGGCAGCCCGGACGGCCCCGCCGCCCCGCCGCGCCGCTTCACCGTCGAGGAGCTGCGCGCCCTGGCCGACTCGGCCGGGCTCCAGGTCGCCTCGGTGCACGGGGTGCGGATCTTCGCGGACCTGGTGCCCGGCGTCCTGGTCGACACCGAGCCCGGCGCGGTCGAGGCGCTGCTCGCCCTGGAGCGGGCCGCCGCCGATCAGTCCGCCTTCCACGCCGTCGCCACCCAGCTGCACATCCTGGCCGAACTCAGGTAGCCCAGCAGCCCCGGGCGACCCGCAGGAACCTTCGTCCCCACCCCGACCGTTGTCCAGATGGCGCACATGCTCCAGCGCGCTTCACAATTCCCCGCCCGACCGTATGATTCGGGTAAAGCCAGCAAGGCATGACAGTCCACCCGTCGGGGCATACGCATCACAGGCAGGATCCTGCGGCGGACTGTAGTCCTGACGGGGACGGCGGTGGTCGCCGGAGCGACCAGAGTAGGAGGACGACGTGCCGCTCTCGGAGCACGAGCAGCGTCTGCTCGAGCAGATGGAGCGAGCGCTGTACGCCGAGGACCCCAAGTTCGCGACAGCGCTTGAGGGAACGGGTCTGCGCGCTCGCACCCGCCGGACGGTCTATCTGGCCGCCTTCGGCTTCGTCGTTGGCGTGGCCCTCCTGATGGGGGGCATGGTCACCAAGCTCTGGTACGTGGGCGTGGTGGGCTTTGTGGTCATGCTCGGCTGTGCGGTGCTCGCGCTGACCGGATGGCGCCGGGCCCCGCGGCTCGGCCTCGCCGATCCGCGCACGGGTGAGCCGCTGCGCCGGCGCAAGACCGGGGTGGTCGACCGCATGGAGCAGCGCTGGCAGCGTCGTCACGACGAGCAGCAGGGCGCCTGAGGACACTACTCAGCCAGAACCACTGAGAACTCAAGGAAGCGGCCGGCGCCTCAGGCGCCGGCCGCTTCCGCATGACGGGTGACGGGTGACCGCCGGCTACTCCTCGTCGCGCCCTCGGCGCAGCCGCAGTCGTCCGAACGTCCGTCCGAAGCCCCGCCCGACCGCTGCGAACACCGCGGTCAGCCGCTCCCTGATGCTGCGGTTGAGCCGCGCCGACGACGGCGGCAGCACCACCGCGCGGATCCGCGCGCTCCAGCCGACCGAGGCCCGCAGCCCGCTCCGCACCGCGCGGACGTCCTGCCGCAGCGCCGGGTGGACGTCCGTCCTGGGCGCGTAGAGCACCTGCTCGGTGGCCAGCGCCAGCCGTCCCGCCGCGGCCCGCGGCTCGTCCCGGAGCTCGCCGAGCTCGACGATCCTGGCCGCTATCCGGCGCGGCGTCTCCGCCTCGTCCGGTGGGATGCCGATGTCCCAGGCGGAGTCGATCAGCTCGCGCCAGGCGGCCAGCACCTGTCTCTCGCTGAGCTCCTCGGAGCCCGGGGCCCCGTTCGCCCCACCCGGCCCGCCCCGGCCGCCCCCGCGACTCCCGCCGCCCCGGCGCCTGAGCCGGCTGCTGCGGGCCCTGAGCCGCCACAGCATCGGGGTGAGCAGCAGCAGGAGCAGCAGCCCGCCGGCCGCGATCAGCGCCAGCTCCAGCGGGTTCGGCCCGCTGTCCTGCTTGACGAGGCCGCCGCCCAGGCCCTCGCTCTGGTCGCTGCAGGCGCCGGTGCGGCGCTGGATCGGGTCGGTGCAGCCCCCGCTGGCCTTGGGGCCGGGGGTGACCGCCGCGCCGGGGGCCTCGCTGGTGCTGGGCTTGGGGGCGCTGGTGGCGGCCGCGGCGGCGCTGGTGTAGTCGGGGGCCAGCCGGCCCGGCGTCGGCTCGAAGCGCAGCCAGCCGACCCCGGTGAAGTACAGCTCCGGCCAGGCGTGGGCGTCCTTGGTGCCGACCACCCAGGTGCCGTTGCTCTGCTTGGTGCCCGGGGTGAAGCCGATGGCCAGCCGGGACGGGATGCCGAGCGCGCGGGCCATCGCCGCCATGGTCGAGGCGAAGTGCACGCAGAAGCCCTGCTTGTCGCGCAGGAAGTCCAGCATGGCGTTGGAGCTGCTGTCCGCCTTGACCTGGGTGTTGTAGCTGAACCCGCCGGTGGTGGTGAACCAGTTCTGCAGGGCCACCGCCTTGTCGTACGGGGTGGTCGCGTTCCTGGTCACGCCCTCGGCGGCGGTCACGATCGCCGCCGGGAAGTTCTTGGGCAGGCTCAGATAGGTGCTGGTGATGTCGTCGGGCGCCTTGCCGGCCGACCGGAGCTGGTCGACGGTGGGCCGCAGCGCCAGGCTGTTGACGCTGTAGGTGAGGCCGCCGGCGTTCTGGTGGTTCGCGCCGACCAGGGTCCGGCCCTCCGGCTCGTAGCGCCAGTTGCCGTCGACCGCGACCGAGACCGCCGGGTAGGGCATCGGCAGCCACCCCTGGACGTAGCCGGGGACGGTGGTGATCTGGGTCTGCTCCGACTGGGCCAGGGTGTCCGAGGAGAGGCCGGCCGTGGCCGGCAGCGGCGTGGGCACCGACTCCACCTCATGGCTGCTGGGCGACCAGGAGATGCCGTCGAACTTGTCCGCGTCCACGATCCGCAGGTACTGGTCGCCCGGATCGGTGGCGCTGGTGGTGTAGGTGAGCACGGTGGTGTTGGTCTGGCTGCTCAGCGAGGAGGCCAGCGAGGCCAGCGGGTTCACCGCGGTGATGATCGAACCGCTGCCGATGCCGGGGCCGCCGTCCAGTCGGCCGAGCAGGCCGGTGTCCAGTGAGGGCAGCCCGAGCGGCAGCAGCAGCCCGGCCAGCACGGCCATGGTGGCGATGCGGTAGCCGGTGCCGCTGAGCGGGTTGCCGCCGCTGGTTCCGGCCATGGTGGCGGGGGTGCCGTGGAACACCCGTCCCCAGCGGGACAGCCGGTCCTGGCCCTCGGCCATCAGCAGCGCCAGGTAGCCGAACGCGGCCAGCAGGAACCAGAACCAGACGGTGTCGCGGGGGTGCAGTCCGGTGCCGACCGAGTACAGCGCCAGCAGCGGCAGCCCGGCCAGCGCGACCCGCTGGTAGGTGACCGCGACCAGGTCCACCAGCAGGCCGATCAGCACCACGCTGCTGACCAGGATCAGGGTCAGCCCGTGGTGGGCCGGGGCCGGGGCCGAGTACTGGGTCATGTCGGTGGTGCCGGAGTTGATCAGGTCGTTCAGCGTCCGCACCGCGGCCGGTCCCGGCAGGATCCCGCCGATGGCGTCCCCGCCGGCGTAGAACATGGTCAGCAGCAGCAGCACGACCACCAGCTGGACCAGCGGCACCACCGGGCGCGGGACCGGCAGCCGGCGCAGGCCGAGGCCCACGGAGGCCGCCACCAGCACCAGGAAGGCCGCCTGGACCAGCCAGCCGGTGGGGTGACCAGCGGCCACAGGCACAGCGCCGTCAGCATGGTGGCGGCGGCCCCGCAGAACGCGATCCTGGTACGGCCGTTCATGCCGTGTTCCTTCCTGCGGAGTACGAGCCGGGGGCCGGCGCGGCGGCGGCCCGGTCGGCCTGCTGCCACAGCTCGGGCAGTGAGTCGCCGGAACGGGCCGTCAGCACGGTCCAGCCGGCCTCGCGCAGCAGCCGCAGCTGCAGTTCGGTGGCGCTCTCCGGCCTGCCGGCCGCCTGGTCGGCGCCGCCCTGGCCGGTCGCCGCGGCGTTCTGGCCGCCGCGGACCAGCGACCAGCTGGCGCTGTCCAGCAGGATCGCCACCGCCGCCGCGGTCCGTCGGCGCAGTCGGGAGAGCTCCGCCAGCTGCTCGTCGTCCAGCGTTCCGAGCAGGGCCACCACCAGGCCCTCGCCGCCGAGGCGGAGCACCTCCTCGGCCCGGACCAGGCTCTGCCCGTCGGAGGGCTGCACCATCGCCAGGGTGTCCAGCAGCAGCCCGGAGGCCTCGGCGGAGGCGGCGCCGCGGCCGCTGCCGCCGGGCCCGGTGACGGCGTCGCCGGTGTCGGTCAGCAGCCGGACCGCGTAGCCGCGTTCCAGCAGGTGCAGCGAGACCGAGGCGGCGGCGCTGACCGCCCACTCGAACGAGGAGGCCGGGCCGCTGCCGCGGTGGCCGACGGTCCTGGTGTCGAGCAGCACGGTGGCGCGGCTGCGCAGCGGCTGCTCCTCGCGGCGCACCATCAGCTCGCCGTACTTGGCGGTGGAGCGCCAGTGCACCCGGCGCAGGTCGTCGCCGTGCCGGTACTCGCGCGGCACCACGTCGTCCTCCCCGGCCAGGGCGACGGCGCGGGAGTGGCTGTCGCCGTAGCCGGTCCACTCGCCGCTGAGCCGGACCGGCGCCAGCGCCTGGACCTGCGGGACCACGGTGAGGACGTCGGCGGCGGTGAAGGAGCGGGTCAGCTCGCACAGCCCGAAGGGGTCGCCGAGGCGCAGCTGCAGCGGCCCCAGCGGATAGCGTCCGCGCAGGTCGGAGCGGACCCGGTAGGACACCTCGCGGTGCCCGCGCGGCTCGACCCGGTCCAGCACGAAGCGCGGCCGGGGGCCGAGCACGTAGGGGACCTTGTCCTCCAGCATCAGCAGCCCGGTGGGGACCCTGGACACGTTGTCGACCCGCAGGTGCACCCGGGCCTCCTGCCCGGCCGGGGCGCGGGAGGGGGTGAGCCGCCGTCCGCTGGCGACCCGGTACCGGGTGCGCATCAGCATCACCGCGCTGATCAGCGGCAGCGCCGCGAGCAGCAGCGCGATCCGGAGCAGCGCGGGCTGCCCGAGCAGGTAGGCGCAGAGCGCGGCGGTGATCCCGGCGGCCAGGAAGGACCGGCCCCGGGTGGTCAGGCCGTGCAGCGCGGTCCTGGCCGCCGCGCCGCGCTCGGCGCGGCCGGAGCCCGCTCCGGGCTTGGCCGCCATCTCAGCGCGCCGGCTGCGGGATGGGGAGCTGGAGCACCAGGTCGTGGACGACCTGCTCGGGGGTGCGCCGTCCCAGCTGGGCCTCGGCGGTCGGCAGCAGCCGGTGCGCCAGCACCGGGACGGCCAGCGCCTGCAGGTCGTCCGGGATGACGTAGTCGCGCCCGTCCAGGGCGGCGGCGGCGCGGGCCGCGCGCAGCAGGTGCAGGGTGGCCCGGGGCGAGGCGCCGAGGCGCAGCTCGGGGGAGGTGCGGGTGGCGCTGACCAGGGCCACGGCGTAGCGCCGCAGCTCGTCGGCGACATGCACCCGGCGCACCATCTCGATCAGCTTGACCACGTCGTCGGCGTGCGCGACCGGACGCAGCTCCTGCACCGGGGAGGCGCCGCCGTGCACGTCCAGCATCTGCAGCTCGGCCTCGGGGCTGGGGTAGCCGATGGAGATCCGGGCCATGAAGCGGTCGCGCTGGGCCTCGGGCAGCGGGTAGGTGCCCTCCATCTCGACCGGGTTCTGGGTGGCGACCACCATGAACGGGGACGGCAGCGGGTAGCTGGTGCCGTCGACGGTGACCTGGCCCTCCTCCATCGACTCCAGCAGCGCCGACTGGGTCTTCGGCGAGGCCCGGTTGATCTCGTCGCCGACCACGATCTGCGCGAAGATCGCGCCCGGCTTGAACTCGAAGTCACGGCGGTTCTGGTCGAACACGCTGGTGCCGGTGATGTCCGAGGGCAGCAGGTCGGGGGTGAACTGGATCCGGCGCACGGTGCAGTCCACCGAGCGCGCCAGCGCCTTGGCGAGCAGCGTCTTGCCGACCCCCGGCACGTCCTCGATCAGCAGGTGCCCCTCGGCCAGCAGCACGGTGAGCGCCAGCCGCACCGCCTCCGGCTTGCCCTCGAGCACGCTCTCCACGGAGGCGCGCACCCGTTCCACCACAGCGCCCAGCTCGGCCAGTCCCACGGCCTGCGGCACCCTGGCCGCCACTGGTGGCGGCATGATCACTCCGGCCTGCTGGTCGAGGCTGGTGTGCTCGTTGAAGGTCGTCACCCGGTTACTCCTTGGCCCGTGTACGGGGCCTGACCTCATCCCCGGTCCGGGCCCCTCCGTGTGCGTCGACACGGCAGATGCATTGTTCCCTGTCGGGACCGTCTGCGTCACTCAACCGGACGAACCGGACTCGGACACACCCGTTATTCGTCCGTTATGGACCGGTTATGTCGTCGAGCGTGACCAGGACGGCGACACCCGTTCCCTCGTCACACTCCAGTGACGCGGGGCCAGTGTCGCCGGTTCCGCCGGTCAGTAGGGCATCGTGCCTGTCCAGGACGGTACTCCCCAGTCGCGCCCGTCCGTCCAGCACCACCAGCAGCAGGGTCCGTCCAGCCCGCTCGGGCAGGGTCAGCGGGGCGCGGACGATCTCGACCCCGGCGGCGAATCCGGCGGCGACACGGGCGGGGCCGGCGGGCGCGCAGCGGGTCATCACATTGAGGGCGGTGACCGGGCCGTCCAGCAGTCGGCAGCGGGTGTCGGCGTCGCCGGGGAAGGCGAACGGGCGGTGGCGGCCCGGCAGCGGGTGGACGCTGCCGTCCACGGTCAGCTCGAATCCGGCGCCGTCGACCGCGGTGATCACCCGGTCGGTGCCGGGGAAGGCGGAGAACGGGCCGTCCGTGTCGATCTCGGCGAGGCTGATCCGCCAGTCGAAGCCGGCCGCCGGGCTGCCGGCAGGGTCGAGGGCGGGGCGGCAGGCGATCTCGCGGGTCACCCCGCCGCCGTTCCGCCAGGGGACGGCGGAACGGTCGGCGGCGCGGAGGATCATCACCGCGTCTACGGCTGGATCTCGCGGAGCAGCCCGGTGCTGACGTCGAAGACAAAGCCGCGGATGTCGTCCCGGTGCAGCAGGAAGGGGGAGGTGCGGACCCTGGCCATCGACTGGCGCACGTCCTGCTCCAGGTCGGTGAAGGACTCCAGCGCCCAGGAGGGCCGGATGCCGACCTCCTCCTCCAACTCGACCCGGAAGTTCTCGGTGAGGCTGAGCAGGCCGCAGCCGGTGTGGTGGATCAGGGCTATCGAACGGGTGCCCAGGGCGCGCTGGCTGACGGTGAGCGAGCGGATGGTGTCGTCGGTGACGACCCCGCCGGCGTTGCGGATGACATGGCAGTCGCCCAGTTCCAGGCCGAGCGCGGCGTGGACGTCGAGCCGGGCGTCCATGCAGGCGACCACGGCGACGTGCTGGACCGGACGGGCGTCCATGCCCCCGTCGCGGTAGGCGGCGGCGTAGTCCCGGTTGCGGGCGACGAAGCTGTCGATGATCGAAGGAGTGGCCCCGGCGGACGCAGCGGCCTGGAGCGAAGGCAGGTCGGGTGTCGTGGTCATACCTTCGACGGTAGTGGGATTTCCGGTCCCCGGGCATGCCGCGTGGGCGCGTACTACGGCGCTGTGACGCACTCCATAGCGCGGGGGGAGCGCGTTCGCCTGCTCCATTCGCGTGATCTTCGCGGCGGCGGGGGAGCGCAGACGGCGCGCGAGGGCGTGGCGCACTCCCCCAATGGGGTGAACAAACTACTGCTGACCTGCATATACGTAAAAGTGGAGCGGGGGGCGTGCGCCGTCGCATCCGGTTGACCGCGGACCGCCTTGGAGTAAAGTGACGCGACGTCGAGCGAGTGCGGTCCTGGGACATGCGGGGCAGCGCGACCGGCGCGACCCTTTTCCACCCGCACGACACACACCTACCGTCCCGGCCTCCACCCGCTCCGTACCCGCTGCCGCCCCTTCCCCGGCGGCAGAGGGCCCCTTCCCCAAGGCGAGCGGGCGGGGACCAGGCGGTATGTGCGTTCTACGAGAGGTACCCATGACCAGCGGCCCGGACGACGTCGCCCCCGACGAGAGCGCCGGCCCGGAGCCCGCGGACCGGCATATCCCGGTGATGCTGCAGCGCTGCCTCGACCTGCTGGCCCCCGCGCTGACCGCCCCCGGCGCCGTGGTGGTGGACGGCACCCTGGGCCTCGGCGGCCACAGCGAGGCGCTGCTGAAGAACTTCCCCGAGGTCCGACTGGTGGCGGTGGACCGCGACCCGGTCGCGCTGCGGCTGGCCGGCCAGCGGCTGGCCCCGTTCGGGGAGCGGGCGACCCTGGTGCACGCCGTCTACGACGAGATCCCGCAGGTGCTCGCCGAACTCGGCATAGGCCAGGTCCAGGGCATCCTGTTCGACCTCGGGGTGTCCTCGATGCAGCTGGACGAGGCAGACCGCGGCTTCGCCTACGCCCAGGACGGCCCGCTGGACATGCGGATGGACCAGAGCACCGGCATCACCGCCGCCGAGGTACTCAACACCTACGGACACGGCGACCTGGCCCGGATCCTCAAGTTCTACGGCGAGGAGCGCTTCGCCGGGAAGATCGCCTCGGTGATCCTGCGCGAGCGCGAGAAGGAACCGTTCAGCACCAGCGGGCGTCTTGTGGAACTGGTGCGCAACGCCATTCCCGCCGCCACCCGCCGTACCGGCGGCAACCCGGCCAAGCGCACCTTCCAGGCGCTGCGGATCGAGGTCAACAGCGAGCTCTCGGTGCTGGAGCGCGCCATCCCCGGCGCCCTGGACGTGCTCGCGGTCGGCGGCCGGATCGCGGTGATGTCGTTCCAGTCGCTGGAGGACCGGATCGTCAAGCAGTTCCTCGCCGCGGGCGCCGCCACCACCGCCCCGCCCGGCCTGCCGATCGTGCCGGAGGAGCACCAGCCCCGGCTGAAGCTGGTCACCAGGGGCGCGGAACTGCCGACGGAACAGGAAATCGCTGAGAACCGCCGCGCCGCGTCGGTCCGGCTGCGCGGGGCAGAGAGAATCAGAGCCTCCGTCAGGTAGCAGCCGGACGGGCCCGACAGGCAGCGAAGGAGCGGATGGCAGTGGCTGTGGGAAGAGTCGCGGGCGGGACGCCACCGGTGCGCCGTCGGCCCGGAGTCCCCGCGGCCAGGCCCGGCGGGCGGTCCGGCGGCAGGGGCGGGGCGAAGGGCCGGGAGGCCGGACGCGCTCCGTTCGTGGTGCTGGTGGTGCTGATACTCGCCGGCGGCCTGATCGGGCTTCTGCTGCTCAACACGGCGCTCAGCCAGGGCTCGTTCCAGCTCTCCCAGCTCCAGCAGCGGACCAACAGCCTCACCGACGAGCGGCAGGGCCTGCAGCAGCAGATCAGTGCCTGGTCCGCGCCGGACGCGCTGTCCGCGCGGGCCGCACAGCTGGGCATGGTGCCCGGCGGCACCCCGGCGTTCCTCCAGGACAACGGCACGGTGCTCGGCAAGCTGACCCCGCTGGACGGCAGCTCGGCCCTGCCGACGGCCACCCCCTCGGCCACGGCGACCAAAATCCGCCACGGGCGCCACCGCCACACCCACGGCCACACCCACCGCCACCGCCACCGCACCGGCCGGCACCAAGCCGACCGCCGGCACCACCGCCGCCAACGCCAACGCCAACGCCTCCAACGCCACCAACGTCACCAGCGCCACCACGCCACCCGCGACCACCGTCGCCGCGGCGCACCTCACCGTGCCGCAGGGGACCAAGCCCAGAGCCAGGGCCACCGCCACACCCACCGCCCCCCACCGCGGCCACTGACGGGGAGACAGCGACCATGACCACCCCCCGCCCCCCGCGCCCGCGCCAGAGCGCCCCGCGCCAGGGCCCCCCGCGCCCCGGTGCGCGTCCCGGCGCCCGGCCCGGCGTGCGCCCCGGCGCCCGCCCGCAGCCCCGCCCGCCGGCCCGCCGTCCCCCCTCGCCCGGACCGCCCCGCTGCGGCTGGCCACCCCCCGGCGCCGGCTGCGGCTGCTGGTGGTCGCCCTCGCCGCGGTCTTCGCGCTGTTCTTCGGCCGGCTGGTCCAGCTCCAGTTCCTGGACTCCTCCGCGCTCGCCGCCGAGGCGAGCGTGAACCTCTACCAGACGGTGACCCTGCCCGCGCCCCGCGGCGCGATCACCGACGCCTCCGGGCACACCCTGGCCACCACCGTGGACGCCTACGACGTCACCGCCGACCCGTACCTGTTCACCCCCGGCCAGGCCCATATCGACGACGCCCCGGCCCAGGCCGCGCAGCTGCTCTCGCCGATGCTGGGGGTCCCGGTGGCCACCCTGACCAAGGCGCTGACCTACACCGGCAAGGGCGACCGCTACGCCCTGCTGGCCAAGCAGCAGTCGCCGCAGACCTGGAACCAGGTCACCGCGCTGCAGGCGCAGCTGACCAAGCGGGCCTTCCACGCCCACTGCGGCACCGAGAACCGGCTGGCCGCCAAGGCAGGCGACGACGGCCGGGTGGACGAGGCCTGCGCCAACACCCTGAACGGCGTCTTCCACGCCAAGCACACCAAGCGGGTCTACCCGGACGCCACACTGGCCTCCAATGTGATCGGCTTCGTCAACGCGGACGGGGACGGCAAGGGCGGCCTCGAACAGCAGTACGACAGCCTGCTCAAGGGCAAGGACGGCACGGTCACCTACGCCCAGTCCGGCGGCCGCGAGGTGCCCACCGCCGGGCAGCGCAGCGTCCCCGCCGTGCCCGGGTCCGACCTGCGGCTCACCCTGGACCGCGACATCCAGTGGGACGCCCAGCAGCAGATCAGCGCCGAGGTGGCCAAGGCCGGCGCCGAGGGCGGCTATGTGATCGTCCAGGACACCACCAACGGCAAGGTGCTGGCGATGGCCACCGCCCCCGGTTTCGACCCCAACGACCTGGCCCACGCCGATCCGAACAACCTGGGCAACTCGGCGCTCCAGGACGTCTACGAGCCCGGCAGCGTCAGCAAGCTGATGACCATGGCCGCCGTGCTCCAGCAGAACGTGGCCACCCCGCTGACCCATGTCACCGTCCCCGGCTCGCTGCCCCGGGCGGACCGGGTGTTCCACGACGACACGGCCCACGGCACCGAGCACCTCACCCTGAACGGGGTGCTGGCGCAGTCCTCCAACATCGGCACCATGCTCGCCGCCGAGCACCTCGGCAGCACCGAGAAGCAGGCCGACCAGGTGCTGTACGACTACCTGACCAAGTTCGGCATCGGCCAGCCGACCGGGCTCGGCTTCCCCGGCGAGACCCAGGGCCTGCTGGCCCAGCCGAGCAAGTGGTCCGGGTCGCAGCAGTACACCATCCCGTTCGGCCAGGGCCTCTCGGTGAACGCGCTGCAGACCACCTCGGTCTACTCGACCATCGCCAACGGCGGGGTGCGGATCACCCCCAGCCTGGTCGCCGGGACCACCGGGCCCGACGGACGCTTCGTCCCGGCCGCCGCGCCCAAGCAGACCCGGGTGGTCAGCGCGCAGACCGCGAAGACCCTGGCCCAGATGCTGCAGTCGGTGGTCGCCAGTCAGGAGGGCACCGGCGCGGCCGCCGAGATCCCCGGCTACCTGGTCGCGGGCAAGACCGGCACTGCCAACCGGGTGGACCCGCAGACCGGCCGCTACAAGGGCTACACCTCGTCCTTCATCGGCTTCGCCCCGGCCGACAAGCCCCGGGTGACGGTCTCCTGCGTGATCCAGAACCCGGTCAACGGGCACTTCGGCGGCGAGCTCTGCGGCCCGGTGTTCAAGCAGGTCATGGAGTTCGCACTGAAGAGCCTCCAGGTGCCGCCGACCGGCGCCGCCCCGGCAGACCTGCCGGTGAACTGGTGAAAGGCGGAACCCTGTGATGAGTGCCTCCCCCCGCTCGCGCGGACCCTGGCTTGGCCCCGGACCGGCCGGTACCGGTAACCTCACGGCCGTGCGCCAAAGTGATCAGGAGTCCTCCGCCCCGCCGTCCGGGGCGACGGCTCCACCCCGTCCGCAGACCCCCCGCGCGACCCCGCTCGCCGAGGTCGCCGCGCTGCTCGGCCTGCCCGAGCCCGCCGGCTCGGCCGCGGTGGTCACCGGCATCACCCACGACTCCCGGGCGGTGCGCCCCGGTGACGTCTACGCGGGCCTGCCCGGCTCGCACGCCCACGGCGCGGACTACGCCGCCCAGGCCGCCGCCAACGGCGCGGTGGCCCTGCTGACCGACCAGGACGGGGCGGCCAGGGCCGCCGCGGCCGGGCTGCCGCTGCTGGTGGTGGAGCACCCGCGCTCGGTCCTCGGCGACCTGGCCGCCGCGCTCTACGGGCACCCCGCCGAGCAGCTGCTGGCCATCGGCGTCACCGGCACCAACGGCAAGACCACCACCGCCTACCTGATCGAGGGCGGCCTGCGCGGCGCGGGGCGCTCCACCGGGCTGATCGGCACCGTGGAGATGCGGGTCGGCACCGAGCGGATCAAGAGCGAGCGGACCACCCCCGAGGCCACCGACCTGCACGCGCTGCTCGCGGTGATGCGCGAGCGCGGCGCGGACACGGTGGTGATGGAGGTCTCCAGCCACGCCCTGGTCTACGGCCGGGTCGACGGGGTGCTCTACGACGTCGCCCTGTTCAACAACCTGACGCCGGAGCACCTGGACTTCCACCCCGACATGGAGGACTACTTCCAGGCCAAGGCCCGCCTGTTCGCCCCGAACCGGGCCAGGCAGGCCGTGGTCAACCTGGACGACGACTACGGCCGCCGGCTGGCCCGGGAGGTCCGGATCCCGGTCACCACCTACTCGGCCCTGGGCGATCCCGCCGCCGACTGGCGCGCCGAGGCCGTGCACCTCGGCCCGGCCGGGTCGACCTTCCGCGCGGTCGGCCCGGACGGCGCCTCGGTGGAGGCGAGCGTCCCGCTGCCGGGCCCGTTCAACGTCGCCAACGCCCTCGCCGCGATCACCGCGCTGGCCCTGGCCGGACTCCCGCTCGAGGAGGTCGCGGCCGGCATCGCCGCGGTCCCCGGGGTGCCGGGCCGGATGGAGCGGGTGGACGCCGGGCAGCCCTATGTCGCGGTGGTCGACTACGCCCACAAGCCGGACGCGCTGGCGGCCGCGCTGCGCTCGCTGCGCGAGGTCACCAAGGGCCGGCTGCACGTGGTGGTCGGCTGCGGCGGCGACCGCGACCCCTTCAAACGCGGACCGATGGGCGCCATCGCCGCCCGCTATGCCGACACCGCCGTGCTGACCAGCGACAATCCCCGCTCCGAGGATCCGCTGGCGATTCTGCACGCGATGCTCGGCGGCGCCGCCGAGGTGCCCGAGGCCGAACGCGGCGCGGTCCTGGTCGAGCCCGACCGGGCCCGGGCGATCGCCGCCGCGGTGGCGCTGGCCCACGCGGGCGACTGCGTGCTGGTCGCCGGCAAGGGCCATGAGCTGGGCCAGTACGTGCGCGACGAGATCCGACCCTTCGACGACCGAGCTGTGCTGGGCGAGGCGATCCTCGCGTCGCACCGCGTCGGCGACGCCAAGGAGTAAAACCAACGTGATCCCCATGACCCTCGCCGAGGTGGCCCAGGCCACCGGGGGGACACTGCATGACGTGACCGACCCGCAGGTCCAGGTGACCGGACCGGTGGTGCACGACTCCCGCCAGGTCGAGCCGGGGGCGCTGTTCGCCGCGGTGGTCGGCGAACGCGTCGACGGCCATGACTTCGCCGAGCGCGTGGTGCGCGAGGGCGGCGCCGTCGCGGTGCTGGCCTCGCGTCCGGTCGGCGTCCCGGCGGTGGTGGTGGCCGACGTGGTCGAGGGCTGAGCCTGCTCGCCCACGCGGTGACCCTGCGGGCCACCGGCACCACCGTGGTCGCCCTCACCGGCTCGGCCGGCAAGACCAGCACCAAGGACCTGATCGCCCAGGTGCTCGGCTCGGCCGGGCCCACGGTCTTCACCACCGGGTCCTTCAACAACGAGATCGGCCTGCCGCTCACGGCGCTGCGGGTGGCGCCGGAGACCCGGTTCCTGGTGCTGGAGATGGGGGCCAGGCACAAGGGCGACATCGCCCATCTGACCGGCATCGCCCAGCCCCGGATCGGCGTGGTGCTCAACGTCGGCACGGCCCACATGGGCGAGTTCGGCAGCCGGGAGGGCATCGCCGAGGCCAAGGGCGAGATGGTGGAGAGCCTGTCCGCCGAAGGCTGCGCGGTCCTGAACGCGGACGATCCGCTGGTCCGGGCGATGGCCTCGCGGACGAAGGCGCGGGTGCTGTACTTCGGCGAGTCCGAGCAGGCGCAGATCCGGGTCGAGCAGGTCCGCCTGGACGGGGCGGGACGCGCCGGGTTCACCCTGGTCACCCCGGCCGGTTCGGCTCCGGTCGCGCTGCGTCTGTACGGTGAGCACCACGTCTCCAACGCACTCGCCGCCGCCGCGGTGGCGACCGAGTGCGGGATGGACGTCCAGCAGGTCGCGGCCGCGCTGGGGGAGGCGGGCAGCCTCTCCCGCTGGCGGATGGAGCTGACCGAGCGTCAGGACGGCGTCACCGTGATCAACGACGCCTACAACGCGAACCCCGACTCGATGCGGGCCGCCCTGCGGGCGCTCGCCGCGATCGGGGCAGGGGGCCCGACGCCCGCCGTACCTGGGCGGTGCTGGGGGAGATGCGGGAACTTGGCGAGGATTCCCTCGACGAGCACGACGCGGTGGGTCGGCTGGCGGTTCGGCTGAACATCGCGACCCTGGTGGCTGTGGGCGGCAGGGAAGCGGCCTGCATGGAAACTGGGCGCGAGGAACGAAGGTTCTTGGGGTGAGGAGTCGGTGCTGGTGCCCGATGTGGATACGGCAGTCGAATTGCTGCGCGAACAGCTCCGGCCGGGGGACGTGGTGCTGGTGAAGGCGTCCCGTTTCGGTCGGCCTGGAACGGGTCGCCGAAGCCCTGCTCAGTGATGTGCCCGCGGTGTCGAACGGAGAGACCCTGTGAGCCTCGCCCTCGCGGCTCACCCCGCGACCGTCGAGCTGGCGCTGTCCAGCGCCTCGCCGATGCGTCAGATCCTCTTCGCCGCCGCGATCGCCCTGGTGCTGTCGCTGGTCGGCACCCCGGTGCTGATCCGGATCCTGGCCAGGAACGGCTACGGCCAGATGATCCGCGACGACGGCCCCAAGGCGCACCACAGCAAGCGCGGCACGCCCACCATGGGCGGCATCGCCTTCATCCTGGCGACCCTGGTCGCCTACGGCCTGACCAAGCTGCTGGTCGGCTCCGCGCCGACGCCCTCCGGGCTGCTGGTGCTGTTCCTGATGACCGGGATGGGCCTGGTCGGCTTCCTGGACGACTACATCAAGATCGTCAAGCAGCGCTCGCTGGGCCTGCGGGCCAAGGCGAAGCTGGCCGGACAGCTGATCGTCGGCATCGTCTTCGCGATCGGCTCGCTGCGCTTCGCGGACTCCTCCGGGGTCACCCCGGCCTCCACCAAGCTCTCCTTCGTCACCGACTTCGGCTGGTCGCTCGGCCCGGTGCTGTTCGCGCTCTGGGCCATCTTCATGATCCTGGCGATGTCCAACGGGGTGAACCTGACCGACGGCCTGGACGGTCTGGCCACCGGCGCCTCGGTGATGGTGTTCGGCGCCTATGTCTTCATCGGCATCTGGGAGTACGGGCAGACCTGCAGCTCCCAGCTCTCGGCTGGGCCCAACTGCTACTCGGTGGAGAACCCGCTGGACCTGGCCGTGGTCGGGGCCGCGCTGATGGGGGCCTGCTTCGGCTTCCTGTGGTGGAACACCTCGCCGGCCAAGATCTTCATGGGCGACACCGGTTCGCTGGCCCTCGGCGGCGCGCTGGCCGGGCTGGCCATCTGCTCCCACACCGAGATGCTGCTGGCCATCCTGGGCGGCCTGTTCGTGCTGATCACACTGTCGGTGATCATCCAGGTCGGCTCGTTCCGGATGACCGGCAAGCGGGTCTTCAAGATGGCCCCGCTGCAGCACCACTTCGAACTCAAGGGCTGGTCGGAAGTCCTGATCGTGGTCCGCTTCTGGATCATCCAGGGGCTGTGCGTCGCAGTCGGCCTCGGCCTCTTCTACGCGGGATGGGTGACCAATTGACCTCTCAGGAGATTCCTGAGTGGAAGGGCCTGCGGGTCACCGTGGCCGGGCTCGGCGTGTCCGGCCCGCCGGCGGCCCGGGTGCTGCAAGGCCTGGGCGCCGAGGTCACCGTGGTCGACGGCGGGGACGGCCCGCGGCAGCAGGCCCAGGCCGCCGAGCTGCGCGAGCTGGGGGTGACCGTACGGCTCGGCGACGGCGAGAGCCTGCCCGAGGGCACCGAACTGGTGGTCACCTCGCCCGGCTGGCCCCCGCACGCCCCGCTGCTGGTCACCGCCGACAAGGCCGGCCTCCCGGTCTGGGGCGACGTCGAGCTGGCCTGGAAGCTGCGCCGGCCGCTCGCGGCCACCGGCGAGCCGGCCCCTTGGCTGGCCGTCACCGGCACCAACGGCAAGACCACCACCGTGCAGATGCTGGCCTCCATCCTCACCGCGGCGGGGAAGCGCACCGCCGCCGTCGGCAACGTCGGCGTGTCCGTGCTGGACGCGGTGCTAGCCGAGGATCCCTACGACGTGCTCGCGGTGGAGCTCTCCAGCTACCAGCTGCACTGGGCGCCCTCGCTGCGCCCGCACTCCGCGGTGGTGCTCAACCTGGCCGCGGACCACCTGGACTGGCACGGCTCGATGGAGGCCTACGCGGCCGACAAGGGCCGGATCTACCAGGGCAACTCGATCGCCTGTGTCTACAACACCGCCGATCCGGCCACCGAGGATCTGGTCATCGAGGCCGACGTCGAGGAGGGCTGCCGGGCGATCGGCTTCACCCTCGGCCCGCCCACGGTCTCCCAGCTCGGCGTCGTGGACGGCCTGCTGGTCGACCGCGCCTTCGTGAACGACCGTCATAGGAACGCCGCGGAACTGGCCTCGGTCGACGACGTCAGCCCCCCGGCCCCGCACAACATCGCCGACGCCCTGGCCGCCGCCGCGCTGGCCCGGGCGTACGGGGTGGAGCCGCGCGCGGTGCGGGACGGGCTGCGGCCTTCCGGCCGGACGCGCACCGGATCGCCCTGGTCGTGGAGACCGACGGGGTCGCGTACATCGACGACTCCAAGGCCACCAACCCGCATGCCGCCGCCGCCTCGCTGGCCGCCTACGAACCGGTGGTGTGGATCGCCGGCGGACTGGCCAAGGGCGCCGACATGGACGCGCTGGTCGCCGGGGCGGCGTCCCGGCTCCGCGGCGCGGTGCTGATCGGCGCCGACCGCGGGCTGATCCGGGAGGCTCTGGCGCGACACGCGCCGCAGGTCCCGGTGATCGAGCTCGCGGACGGACAGACTGGTGCCCCGGCCATGGACGCGGCGGTACGCGCGGCGGCCGGGCTCGCCCGTCCGGGCGACACCGTCCTGCTCGCCCCGGCCTGCGCCTCGATGGACATGTTCACCGACTACGGTGAGCGCGGCGACCTCTTCGCCGCCGCGGCCCGCGCACTGGCGGGCTGACCGGGCGTCACCAGCAGCACCAGGGGAGAGGGGGACCGCCATGTCGGGCACAGTCGGACGGGCCGGCACCAGGCCGTCGGCCGGACCGTCCGCCAAGCGGCGCACCGGGCCCGGCACGACCTCCGTGGCGGTCTTCCGCGCCCGCGGCCGGTTCACCGGTCCCGGCACCCCGCTGGGACGCTTCCAGCAGGGCCTGGAGCGGCCGCTGACGCCGTACTACCTGATCCTGGGGTCCTCCTCGCTGATCCTGGTGCTGGGCCTGGTGATGGTCTTCTCCGCCTCGCAGATCGAGGCCCGCAACCTCGGCCTGCCGTTCACCTACTTCTTCATCAAGCAGCTCACCGCGGTCAGCATCGGCGCGGTGCTGATGTACGTCGCCGCCCGGCTGCCGGTGCGGCTGCTGCGGGCGCTGGCGTACCCGCTGCTGCTCGGGGTGATCGGACTGCTGCTGCTGGTCGCCGTGCCGGGCGTGGGCAAGGCGGTGAACGGCAACCAGAACTGGATCAGCCTGGGCGGCTCGTTCCAGATCCAGCCGTCCGAGTTCGCCAAGCTGGCGCTGGTGCTCTGGGGGGCCGACCTGCTGGCCCGCAAGCAGCAGTTGAAGATGCTGGACCAGTGGAAGCACCTGCTGATCCCGCTGGTCCCGATGGGCGTGCTGCTGCTGACCCTGGTGCTGGCCGGCGGCGACATGGGCACCGCGATGATCATCTGTGCGCTGCTGTTCGGCCTGCTCTGGATCTCCGGCGCGCCGATGCGGATGTTCGCCGCGGTCGGCGGCATCGCCGCGGGCATCGGCACCCTGCTGATCGCCTTCGTCCCGCACCGGCTCGACCGGTTCCAGTGCATCGGCATCACCAGCCTGCCCGCGGACGGCTCCTGCTGGCAGGCGTTCCAGGGCGCGGCCAGCCTCGCCGGGGGCCAGTTGTTCGGCCGCGGACTCGGGGCAAGTGTGGAGAAATGGGGTCAACTCCCGGAGCCGCACACCGACTTCATCTTCGCGGTGACCGGTGAGGAGCTGGGCCTGGCGGGGACGCTGTCGGTACTCGCCCTCTTCGCGGCACTAGGGTATGCGGGTATCCGCGTGGCAGGCCGCACGAAGGACCCCTTCATCAGGTACGCAGCAGGAGGCGCCACCACCTGGATCATGGCTCAGTCCATGATCAACATTGGTGCGGTGCTGGGACTCCTCCCCATTGCGGGAGTCCCCCTCCCGATGTTCTCCTACGGGGGTTCGGCGCTGCTGCCGACCATGTTCGCGGTCGGTATGCTGCTCTGCTTCGCCCGCAGCGAACCCGGCGCGAAGGCAGCGCTCGCCGCCAGGAACAAGAAGACCCGGGGCAGGCTCCTCGGTCTGCCCCAACGGACCATCGCGCGGCTCGGGAAGGCCCGGCAGCGCAGGGAGCGGTGAATTTCGGTGCATGTCGTACTCGCCGGCGGGGGGACCGCCGGTCATATCGAGCCCGCGCTCGCCCTTGCGGACGCACTGCGCAGGAACGATCCCACGATCGGGATCACCGCGCTCGGGACCGAGAGCGGACTGGAGACCAGACTGGTCCCGGAACGCGGCTACGAACTGGCACTGATCCCGAAGGTCGCGCTGCCCCGCAAGGCGACCCCGGAACTGATCACCCTGCCCGGCCGCCTGCGCGGCACGGTCAAGGCGGTGCAGGAGGTGCTCGACCGGACCAAGGCCGACGCCGTGGTCGGCTTCGGCGGCTATGTCGCCATGTCGGCCTATCTCGCCGCCAAGCGCTCCGGGGTGCCGATCGTGGTGCACGAGGCCAACGCCAGGCCCGGCGTGGCCAATAAGATCGGGGCCCGCTACAGCGACTTCGTCGCCGTCAGCACCCCGGACAGCAAGCTCAGGGACGCCCGCTACGTCGGGATCCCGCTGCGGCGCACCATCGCCACCCTGGACCGCAACGCGGCCCGCCCGGAGGCCCGCGCCTACTTCGGCCTGGACCAGCGGCTGCCGACGCTGCTGGTCTCCGGCGGCTCCCAGGGCGCGCGCCGGCTGAACGAGACGGTCCAGGCGATCGCGCCCCGGCTGCAGCAGTACGGGGTGCAGATCCTGCACGCGGTCGGGCCCAAGAACGAGCTGCCGGTGATCGACGACATCCCCGGGATGCCGCCGTACCGGGTGGTCCCGTACCTGGACCGGATGGATCTCGCCTACGCCGCCGCCGACATGATGCTCTGCCGGGCCGGCGCGATGACCGTGGCCGAGCTCTCCGCGGTCGGGCTGCCCGGCGCGTACGTGCCGCTGCCGATCGGCAACGGCGAGCAGCGGCTGAACGCCCAGCCCGTGGTCAGGGCCGGCGGCGGGCTGCTGGTGGACGACGCCGAGCTGACCCCGGAGTGGGTGCTCGGACATCTGCTGCCGGTGCTCACCGACCCGCAGCGGCTCTGGGACATGAGCCGGGCGGCCGCCGAGTTCGGCCGCCGCGACGCCGACGAGCTGCTGGTGGCGATGGTGTACGAGGCCATCGCCGCGCACCGCCGTGCCTGAGCTCGGCGCCGCTCCGGTCGGCGACCTCGACGAGCAGCCCGCGGAGTCCGAGCCGCAGCCGGAGCCCCGGGCCCGGCTGCGGCTGTCCCGGCGCGGCCTGGCCGTGCTGGGCGGGCTGCTCGCGGCGCTGCTCGGCACGGTCTGCTGGCTGGTCTGGTTCTCCCCGGTGCTGGACGTCAGGACGGTCGCGGTCAGCGGGACCAGGGTGCTGACGGCCGATCAGGTGCTGGCGGCGGCGCAGGTCCCGCTGGGCGGTCCGCTGGAGCGTCTGGACACCGGGGCGGCCCGGGCCCGGGTGCTCAAGGCGCTGCCCCGGGTGGCCCAGGTGCAGGTCAGCACCTCGCTGCCGCACACGGTCCGGGTCCGGATCACCGAGCGGATCGCGGTCGCGGCGGTGAAGGGCGCGGACGGCCGGTTCACCCAGGTCGACGCGTCCGGGGTGCGCTTCGCCACCGGCGCGACCGCCCCGGCCGGCGTCCCGGTGGTCCAACTCGCGCTCTCCGCGGCGGGAAAAGCGGGGCTCGCGAGTTTTCCCGAACCCGTACTGGTGGCGGCCGCGGTGGACGTGGCCAAAGCGCTTCCGGCCCCGGTCTCCGGTAGGACCAGTTCGGTGATCGTGCATTCGTACGACGACCTGGAACTGCAACTCACCGATGGTTCACGGGTGCTGTGGGGAAGTTCGGAACGGGACTCCCGCAAAGCGGTCGTTCTCGTCGCACTTCTTCGGCAGAAGGGCACGACCTACGACGTCAGCGCGCCGGACGATCCTGCGGTAAGGCATTGAGACCGGCCCCGAGCGGCTATTCTCGTGCGTAGTAGGAGGGGTGGCGGTGTTGACGAAGTGCCAGCTCCTCCCCGAATCTGGTGGGCCACCCCGGGCGAAAGTCCGGATCTTTGATCACATAGGCTCACAAGAAAAATACGCAGGCTCGGCGTGTCCGTTGAACGGGCAGGCTCAGAGACCTAGTGTCCTGTGAAGAAGATGATGGAAGAGTGACACAGCATTAACCCTAAACCTCAGGGTCAGGGTTCGGGTCGGGGTCCCGTCGGGTCTCCCGTCCCTTCGGCACCGTACATCCGAGGCGAGAGGCCTTCGACGTGGCAGCACCCCAGAACTACCTCGCAGTCATCAAAGTCGTCGGCATCGGCGGCGGTGGCGTGAACGCCATCAACCGGATGATCGAGGTCGGGCTCAAGGGCGTCGAGTTCATCGCGATCAACACCGATGCGCAGGCCCTGCTGATGAGCGACGCCGACGTCAAGCTCGACGTCGGCCGCGAGCTCACCCGCGGCCTCGGAGCCGGAGCCAACCCGGACGTCGGCGCCAAGGCCGCCGAGGACCACCGCGAGGAGATCGAGGAGGTCCTCAAGGGGGCCGACATGGTCTTCGTCACCGCCGGCGAGGGCGGCGGCACCGGCACCGGCGGCGCGCCCGTCGTGGCCAACATCGCCCGTACCCTCGGCGCGCTCACCATCGGCGTGGTCACCCGCCCCTTCACCTTCGAGGGGCGCCGCCGCGCCAACCAGGCCGAGGACGGCATCGCGCAGCTGCGCGAAGAGGTCGACACCCTCATCGTCATCCCCAACGACCGGCTGCTGTCCATCTCGGACCGCCAGGTCAGCGTGCTCGACGCGTTCCGCTCCGCGGACCAGGTGCTGCTCTCCGGCGTCCAGGGCATCACCGATCTGATCACCACCCCGGGCCTGATCAACCTGGACTTCGCCGACGTCAAGTCGGTCATGTCCGACGCCGGTTCGGCGCTGATGGGCATCGGTTCCGCCCGAGGCGAGGACCGGGCCAAGGCCGCCGCGATCATGGCGATCTCCTCGCCGCTGCTGGAGGCCTCCATCGACGGCGCCCGCGGGGTGCTGCTCTCCATCTCCGGCGGCTCCGACCTCGGCCTGTTCGAGATCAACGAGTCGGCGCAGCTGGTGGCCGAGGCGGCGCACCCCGAGGCCAACATCATCTTCGGCGCCGTGATCGACGACGCCCTCGGCGACGAGGTCCGGGTCACCGTCATCGCGGCCGGCTTCGACGGCGGGGCGCCCCCCACCATCGTCCGCGACCCGGTGGTCCGCTCCGCCAACGCGGCCGCCGCGCCGCCGCAGCAGCAGACGCAGGAGCGTTCCGGCGCGGGGGAGTACAACCGCAGCGAGTTCAACCGGGCCGGCTCCACCGCCGCCGGGCGCAGCGTGCACACCATCGGCAGCGTCCCGCGCGCCGAGGAGCACAACCCGCGCCACGCCGAGCCGGCCGCTCCGCCGCAGCCGCCGCACGTGCCGCAGACCCGCCCGCCGTACGTGGAGAGCCCGGCCGAGGAGCTGGACGTCCCCGACTTCCTGAAGTAGGCAGCTTCCTGAAGTAGCCGGGCGGTCGGCGGCCCCAGGGCCGGCCGGCCCGCCGGTCGCAGGCTCTAGGCTGATCACCATGATCAGCCGGCGCATCGATTTCGACGACAGTGCTCATTTCGCCTTCACCGACCGGTGGGGCGGGGTGAGCACTTCGCCGTTCCAGGAGCTGAATCTGGGCGGGGCGGTGGGGGACGACGCCGCAGCGGTCCGGGAGAACCGGCGGCTCACTGCCGCGACCGGCCTGGGCCTCGACCCGGCCGACGTGGTGTGGATGAACCAGGTGCACGGCAGCGCGGTCGCGGTGGTGACGGAGCGCCAGCCGGACGGAACCGCCCCCACGGTGGACGCGCTGGTGACCGACCGGCCAGGGCTGGCGCTGGCGGTGCTCACCGCGGACTGCGTCCCGGTGCTGCTGGCCGACCCGGTCGCCGGGGTGGTCGCCGCCGCGCACGCCGGTCGTCCGGGCCTGGCCGCCGGGGTGGTCCCGGCCGCGGTCGCCGCCATGGTGGAGCTGGGCGCCAGCCCGGAGCGGATCACCGCGGCAGTGGGGCCGTCGGTGTGCGGACGGTGCTACGAAGTGCCGGCAGCGCTCCGCGACGAGATCACCGCTCTCGAACCGGACGCCTGGTCTCGGACCAGCTGGGACACGCCGGCCCTCGATCTGCCGGCCGGAGTCCGGGCCCAACTGGCCCGACTCGGGGTACCTCGGCATGAGATGTCCCACATCTGCACCATGGAATCATCGGACCACTTCTCCTACCGCCGCGAGCAGCGCACCGGCCGTCTCGCGGCCTACGTCTGGCTGGACGGACCCACCCCATGACCGACACACCCGACCGTTCCGACCCTTCCGACCGCTCCGCCCCGGCGCGCCTGGACGTTCTGCGCTCCCACCTCACCACGGTGGAGCAGCGCATCGCCGACGCCTGCGCCGCCGCCGGGCGCCCGCGCGCCGATGTCACCCTGATCGTGGTCACCAAGACCTATCCCGCCTCGGACACCCGGCTGCTCTCCGCGCTCGGGGTCACCGATGTCGCTGAGAATCGTGACCAGGACGCCGCGCCAAAAGCAGCGGAATGCAAGGATCTTCCACTTCTCTGGCATTTTGTCGGCCAATTGCAGACCAATAAGGTCCGTTCCGTTCTGAAGTACGCCGATCGAGTGCATTCCATTGACCGGCTCCGCCTGGTCACCGCACTCTCGGCGGAAGTTCAGAAGTCGGAACGACCGGTATTGGGATGCCTGATCCAGGTCGCCCTCGAGGGAGAGGAGACGGCCGCCAGGGGCGGCGCCGTGCCGGCCGAGGTCCCGGCCCTGGCCGAGGCGCTGGCCGCCGCGCCCGGTCTGCGACTTGACGGTGTGATGGCAGTGGCCCCGCTCACCGGTCCTTACGCGGGTGATCCGCGCCGGGCGTTCGAACGGCTCGGGGAAATCTCATCTCAGCTCCGCCACGGCCATCCTGCTGCCACGATGGTCTCCGCGGGTATGAGCGGTGATCTCGAACAGGCCGTCGCAGCCGGGGCGACACATGTGCGCGTCGGTACGGCGGTACTGGGTGTCCGGCCACCCCTCGGGTAACGTCACCGGTTAGAAGATCAGATCGCAGAACAAATCAGGACAAGTAGGAATAGCCCTGCAATGCGGGGTCAGACCGTGGATCGTAGAACCACCTCGCCATGGCGGGGCTGTGCCGGCGACGGACCCGATCCACCACAGAGCGGAGGACAGGAGTATGGCCAGCGCACTGCGCAGGATGGCGGAATACCTCGGCCTCGTGGAGGACGAACGCTACGACGTTCAGGGCTACGACCCGGACGACGAGGACTACGGCCCCGAGCCCGAACCGCTTCGCAACACCGCTCGCACCGAGGAGGTGCCCCGTCCCGCCCCCGCGCCAGTCGCGCAGCCGGCGGCGGTCGTGGCCCCGATGCGGGCGGAACCCAGGATGGCGCCAGTGTCGTCCATCACACCTGAACGCCGTCACGTGGAGAAGAGTGCCCCGGTGATCATGCCCAAGGCCGCCTCCGAGCGGGAGCCGTACCGCATCACCACACTTCATCCCCGAACCTACAACGAAGCCCGTACTATCGGGGAGCACTTCCGCGAGAGCACGCCCGTGATCATGAATCTCACCGAGATGGACGACACGGACGCCAAGCGCCTCGTAGACTTCGCGGCTGGGCTGGTCTTCGGTCTCCACGGGAGCATCGAGCGGGTGACGCAGAAGGTCTTCCTTCTGTCTCCTGCTAACGTCGATGTCACGGCGGAGGACAAGGCCAGGATCGCCGAGGGTGGGTTCTTCAACCAGAGCTGACCACAGCGGGACGAAGTATGACGAAACGTGAGGATCACGTGACGCCGGGTAGCGGGCCACCCGCTCCCGGCGGGCAGGCCGACAGTACGAGTTCGAAACGAGGGGAAGTGCGGTGAACGTTGTATGGCAGGTGCTGTACATCGTCCTGATGTGCTTCTTCATCGTGCTGCTGGCACGCCTGGTGATGGACTGGGTGCAACAACTGGCCCGCGAGTGGCGTCCCGCCAACCGCGGACTGATCGTCGCGCTCGAATCCGTCTACACCGTCACCGATCCACCACTCAAGCTGCTGCGGCGGTACATCCGTCCGCTGCGCTTCGGGGGTGTGGCCCTCGACCTGTCCTTCCTCGTACTGATCATCATTGTTTCGATCCTGATCCGCGTCGTGCAGGGGGCCGTGTGAACCCCGCAGGCCACCGGTTGTCCGACGATCACGTTGAGGTGAAGAGATGCCATTGACCCCCGAGGACGTGCGGAACAAGCAGTTCACGACCGTCCGCCTCCGAGAAGGCTATGACGAGGACGAGGTCGATGCCTTCCTCGACGAGGTCGAAGGAGAGCTGACCCGACTGCTCCGCGAGAACGAGGACCTGCGCGCCAAGCTGGCCGCGGCGACTCGTGCGGCCGCACAGAACCAGCAGAACATGCGGAAGGAACAGGACCAGCACCAGCGTCCTGGCCCGCCCGTACCGGCGGCCATATCCGGTCCGCCCGTGCCCCAGCAGGGCATGCCCCCGCAGATGCAGCAGCCCCAGCAGCAGCAGATGGGCCACCCCGGCCCGCCGCAGCTGCCGAGCGGCCAGCCGCAGCTGCAGGGTCCGCCGCAGCTCCAGGGCGGCGGCATGGGCACCATGGGAGGACAGCAGTCCTTTGGTGGCCAGATGCAGCAGCAGCCCGGGCAGATGCAGCAGGGCCCCGGCCAGATGCAGCCCGCGCAGATGCAGCAGCCCGGTCAGATGCAGCCGCAGCAGCACATGGGCGGCCTGCAGCAGATGCAGCAGCAGCCGCACTTCCCGCAGCAGCAGCAGGCTCCGGCCAACGACAGCGCCGCCCGCGTCCTGGCGCTCGCCCAGCAGACGGCCGACCAGGCCATCTCCGAGGCGCGCTCCGAGGCCAACAAGATCGTCGGTGAGGCCCGCAGCCGCGCCGAGGGTCTGGAGCGCGACGCCCGTGCCAAGGCCGACGCCCTGGAGCGGGACGCGCAGGAGAAGCACCGCGTCGCCATGGGCTCCCTGGAGTCCGCCCGCGCCACGCTGGAGCGCAAGGTCGAGGACCTGCGCGCCTTCGAGCGCGAGTACCGGACGCGGCTGAAGTCCTACCTGGAGACCCAGCTGCGCCAGCTGGAGTCGCAGGCGGACGACTCGCTCGCCCCGCCGCGCCAGCCCGCCACCGCGTCGCTGCCGCCGTCCTCGATGTCGCAGCCTCCGCTGTCGCAGCCCTCGATGACCCCGGTCGGCGCCTCCCCGATGGGCGGCCAGACCTTTGGCGGCCAGCAGGGCTTCGGCGGCAACGGCCAGACCTTCGGCGGTCAGCAGAGCTTCGGCGGCAACAGCTTCAACCCCGGCGCCCAGCAGCACCAGAGCGCCGGCGGTCAGCAGCAGATGGCCCCGGCCATGACCCAGCCGATGGCCGCGGTCCGTCCGCAGCCCCCGCTGCAGCAGGCCCCGCAGCCCATGCGCGGCTTTCTGATCGACCAGGACGACGAGGGCTGACGCTCCCTCACCGCCCTGCCCGCAGTGCCACGCTGCCCCTTGCCGGAACGTTCCGGCAGGGGGCAGCGGCATGTCGTACACGACGCATAGGATCGGCGGGCCGGTCGAGCGACCGGGTACGAGGGGTGGTTGTCCATGGTGTTTCAGGTGCGGGGCGTGGTCCTGCCCGACCGCGAGGAGCGGACCTTCTGGATCGACGGGGACCGGCTGCGGTCCGGCCCGGCCGCGGGTCCGGACACGGAGACCGTCGTCGACGGCGGCTGGCTGCTGCCGGGCCTGGTCGATGTGCACACCCATCCCGGGACGGAGGATCTGGACGTCCCGTTCAGCGACGGGGTGCTCCGCCGCCATCTGACCGACCACCGCGACGCCGGCGTGCTGCTGGTGCGCACCCCCGGCACGGCCGCGCGGATGCCGGAGTGGGTGGACCAGGATCCGGAGCTGCCCCGGGTCCGCTCGGCCGGACGCTGGCTGGCCACCCCCGGCCGGTTCTTCCCCGGCTTCGGCCGGGACGTCAGCGAGGCCGAGGTGGTCCGGGCCGCGGTGGAGGAGGCCACGGCTTCCTCGGGCTGGTGCAAGGTGATCGGAGACTGGAAGCACACCGATCCGGCGCTGCCGCTGGAGATCCTCACCGGGGTCGTGGAAGCGGTGCACGCGATCGGCGGCCGGGTCGCGGTCCACTGCCAGACCGCGGAGGGCAGTCGCAACGCGGTGCTGGCCGGGGCGGACAGCCTGGAGCACGGCATGCATCTGGACCCGGACCTGATCGACCGGATGGCCGCCCAGGGCACCGCGTTCGTCCCCACCCTCAGCGTCTTCGGCTCCTCGGCCGAGAGCATGCGGGCTCGGGAGCCCGGCGCCCGCCGGGACTGGTGGCTGACCGGATGGGACGGCCTGCTGCCCAACGTCCGCGCCGCCCATGAGGCCGGCGTGACGGTCCTGGCCGGCACCGACAGCCACCCCTGCGGCACGATCGCGACCGAGGTCGACTGGCTGATCAAGGCCGGCCTCCCGGCCGAGGCCGCGCTGGCGGCCGCGTCCTGGTCGGCCCGCTCCTGGCTCGGCCTGCCCGGCCTGGTCGACGGCGCCCCCGCCGACCTGACCGTCTACCCCACCGACCCGACCCTCGACCCCGCGGTCCTGGCCCACCCGACCCGGATCATCCTCCGCGGCCGGGTCGTCGCCTGACGGCGACGGCAGGCCCGGGTCAGTAGGGCAGCAGGGTGTCGGTGGCCAGGACGAAGTCGAACGGGGCCGGGACGTGGACCGTCTCGCCGAAGGCGGCGTCCTCGCGGCGGCGGTAGCGCCCGTTCTCGGGCTCGCTCAGCAGGGTCACGGTCTTCTGCCGTGCGTCGACCAGGAGATAGAGCGGGATGTGCATCAGCGGATAGTCGCGCACCTTCCCCTCCCAGTCGTTCTCCGGGTTGGAGGGGGAGACGATCTCCACGGCGATGAGCGCGAGCTCGGCCGGGAGCGCGCTGTCGGTGGTGGTCATGGCCTCCTCGGGGAGGTAGGTCAGATCCGGGTTCCGCAGCTTGCTGATCGCGGGCGACTCGAGGTCGGTGTTCTGTGACGGCAGGTAGCCCTCAGGCAGGTGGGCGTCGAACTGCCGGGCCACAATGAAGAGGTTCCGCTGATGGATGGCCGAGGGCGATGCCTGCATGGTGACGGTGTCACCGGAGAACTCCACCTTGACGTTGGAGTCGGCGAACTGCCGGGCCAGATCGAGGAGCTCGCGGTGTCTTGGCTGCATGCTCCTCATGATAAAGCGGCCCACCTGGTCCGGCGGGCGCGGCGAACGGTTCGCCGCGCCCGCCGGGGGGTTACGCCTTCTGCAGCCAGAAGGTGAGGCTCAGGCTCTCGTCGGAGAACGGTGTCGCGTCCGCCCAGTCCGCCTCGCCGGAGGCGTAGTCCGTGGCCAGGACCTCGTCGGCGATCAGGCCGGCGTGGGTGGTGAGGGCGGTGGCGGTGTCCCCGTCGGTCGCGGTCCAGCGCAGCGTGATCCGGTCGGCGACGTCCAGGCCGCTGTTCTTCCGGGCCTCCTGGACCTGGCGGATGGCATCGCGGGCGATGCCGGCCAGCCGCAGCTCCGGGGTGATGTGCAGGTCGAGCGCGACCGTCGCGCCGGACTCGTTGGCGACGGCCCAGCCCTCGCGCGGGGTCTCGGTGACGATCACCTCGTCCGGGGTCAGCTCGACCGGCGCGCCGTCCAGCAGCACGGTCGCCGTCCCGTCGGCCCGGAGCGAGGCGCTCAGCTCCGCCGCGTCCGCCGCGGCGACGGCCTTGGCGACGTCCTGGACGCCCTTGCCGAAGCGCTTGCCGAGGGCGCGGAAGTTCGCCTTGGCGGTGGTGTCCACCAGCGAGCCGCCGACGCCCGAGAGCGATTCCAGCGCCGTGACATTGAGCTCCTCGGCGATCTGCGCCACCAGCTCGGCGGGCAGCTCGGCGAAGCCGTGCGCCGCCACCAGCGCGCGGGACAGCGGCTGACGGGTCTTCACCCCCGAGTCGGCGCGGGTCGCCCGGCCCAGTTCCACCAGTCGGCGGACCAGGGTCATGTGCCGGGACAGCTCGGTGTCGATCAGCGCCTCGTCGGCGACCGGGAACCCGGCCAGGTGCACCGACTCGGGCGCGCCGGCCGAGACCGGAACCACCAGGTCCTGCCAGACCCGCTCGGTGATGAACGGGGTCAGCGGGGCCATCAGCCGGGTGACCGTCTCCAGCGCCTCGTGCAGGGTCGCCAGCGCGGCCGGCTCGCCCTGCCAGAAGCGGCGCCGGGCGCGCCGGACGTACCAGTTGGAGAGGTCGTCGACAAAGCCCGAGAGCAGCTTGCCGGCCCGCTGGGTGTCGTAGCCGTCCAGCGCCGAGTCCACCTCGCGGACCAGGATGTTCAGCTCGGACAGCAGCCACTTGTCCAGCAGCGGCCGGTCCGCCGGAGCAGGATCCGAGACGGAAGGGGCCCAGCCGGCCGTGCGGGCGTACAGGGCCTGGAAGGCGACCGTGTTCCAGTACGTCAGCAGGGTCTTCCGCACCACCTCCTGGATGGTGTTGTGACCGACCCGGCGGGCCGACCACGGCGAGCCGCCGGCCGCCATGAACCAGCGCACCGCGTCCGCCCCGTGCTGGTCCATCAGCGAGATCGGCTCCAGGATGTTGCCGAGGTGCTTGGACATCTTGCGGCCGTCCTCGGCCAGGATGTGGCCCAGGCAGACCACGTTCTCGTAGGCGGACTTGTCGAACACCAGGGTGCCGACCGCCATCAGCGTGTAGAACCAGCCGCGGGTCTGGTCGATGGCCTCGGAGATGAACTGGGCCGGGTAGCGCTTCTCGAACAGGTCGGCGTTCTTCAGCGGGTAGCCGTACTGGGCGAACGGCATGGAGCCCGAGTCGTACCAGGCGTCGATGACCTCGGGGACGCGGACGGAGGTGCCCTCGCAGGAGGGGCAGCCGAAGGTCACCTCGTCGATGAACGGCCGGTGCGGGTCCAGGTCGGAGAGGTCGCGCCCGGTCAGCTCGCTCAGCTCGGCCAGCGAGCCGACGCAGGTGAGGTGGTTCTCCTCGCAGCGCCAGATCGGCAGCGGGGTGCCCCAGTAGCGGTTGCGGGAGAGCGCCCAGTCGATGTTGTTGTTCAGCCAGTCGCCGAAGCGGCCGTACTTCACGTTCTCCGGGAACCAGTTGGTGCCCTCGTTCTCGCGCAGCAGCGCGTCCTTGACCGCGGTGGTGCGGACGTACCAGGACGGCTGCGCGTAGTAGAGCAGCGCGGTGTGGCAGCGCCAGCAGTGCGGGTAGCTGTGCTCGTAGGGGACGTGACGGAACAGCAGGCCGCGCGCCTGCAGGTCGGCGACCAGGGCCTCGTCGGCCTTCTTGAAGAACTGTCCGCCGACCAGCGGGACGTCGGGTTCGAAGGTGCCGTCGGACAGCACCGGGTTGACCATCGGCAGGTTGTAGGCACGGCAGGTGGCGAGGTCGTCCGCGCCGAAGGCGGGGGCCTGGTGCACCAGGCCCGAGCCGTCCTCGGTGGTGACGTACTCGGCGTTGACCACGTAGTGCGCGCCCTCGACCGGGACCAGCTCGAACGGCCGCTGGTAGTCCCAGCGCTCCATCTCGGCGCCGGTGAAGCGCTCGCCGGTGGGGGTCCAGCCCTCGCCGAGCGACTTCTCCAGCAGCGGTTCGGCGACGACGACCCGCTCATTGCCGTCGGTGGCGACCACATAGGTCACCCCCGGGTGGGCCGCGACCGCGACGTTGGAGACCAGGGTCCACGGGGTGGTGGTCCACACCAGCAGCGAGGCGCTCTTTTGCTTGTCGCTGCCTGCCAGCGGGCCCGAGGTGAGCGGGAAGCGGACGTAGACGGAGGGGTCGACCACGGTCTCGTAGCCCTGGGCCAGCTCGTGGTCGGACAGCCCGGTGCCGCAGCGCGGACACCAGGGCGCCACCCGGAAGTCCTGGACCAGCAGCCCCTTGTCGAAGATCTGCTTCAGCGACCACCACACCGACTGGATGTAGTCCGGGTCCATGGTGCGGTAGGCGTCGTCCAGGTCGACCCAGTAGCCCATCCGGTTGGTGAGGTTGGCGAAGGCGTCGGTGTGCCGGGTCACCGAGTCGCGGCACTTCTCGTTGAACTCGGCGATCCCGTAGGCCTCGATGTCCTGCTTGCCGGAGAAGCCCAGCTCCTTCTCGACGGCGAGCTCGACCGGCAGCCCGTGGCAGTCCCAGCCGGCCTTGCGGGCCACGTGGTAGCCCTTCATGGTCTTGTAGCGCGGGAACACGTCCTTGAAGACCCGGGCCTCGATGTGGTGCGCGCCGGGCATGCCGTTCGCCGTGGGCGGGCCCTCGTAGAACACCCATTCGGGGCGGCCCTCGGACTGCTCCAGGCTGCGCTGGAAGATCTTGTTGTCCCCCCAGAAGGAGAGGATGCCGTGCTCGAGGACGGGCAGGTCGACCTGGGCTGGGACGTGGCGGTACTGGGTCATGCGGGTCCTCCGGCGGGCGCGAGTACGGCGTGCGGCTTCCGACGGAGGGACGAGGCCGTATGCGCGGGCCCCGCGGTACCACCCTCCTTGGCCGTCCGGCACCTGAGTGCGCGCACGGCCCCCTCATTAGGGGCTGCGGCCGGTTCTACTGGGCCCCCGCGGTGGGGGCTGTTCCTCCGGCGGCTCCGGGGTGATCTTCCCGTCGCGCACGCCCCCGGGCTTTCACCGTCCCCGGGTCGCTACTGGCTGCGTGCGGCGGTACTCGTCCCCATCCACGCCTTGCTGCGCAAAGTCTATAGGCCTGGGTCCACCGGATTTCGCTGCCTTCGCACAGGACGTCGCACCGACCCCGCGCCGACCTCGCCCGGGACTCCGATGACGGATGGCGATTATCAGGTCACGTTCTGGGCACACATGGGAGGAGCCGGGTTCGAGCGACCGCGTCCGGTCGGCAAAACCAAGCCTGCTTCGTCCGGTATGTCCCATTGTGATGGGATTCGTTACGCAATATCGTTCCGGCACCACGTTGTGCCGACAGCAACGCAGTCGCATGAATCGCGAAGGGGTCAGACGCATGGCGGACAAAGCAAGGAGCGGGGCCGCGGGAACGCGCCGCGCGGGAACGTCCGTGGCCGACCCGGGGGAGGGCACAGTGACCCGTCACAAGATCGAGGCTGCCACCAGGCCCAGCGCCACCCGGGCCAGGGCCGCGCATCCGGAGTCGCCGGCCGTGGCCGAAGCCCCCACCGGGCCGTTCCCGGTCCGGCCGGGCGAGGACCCGTGGACCGACGCGGAGGTCGCCGAGCTGCACCAGGAGCTGGCGGACGCGGCGGCGGAGCTGCGGGCCGAGATCACCGCCTCCGAGGAGGCGGTCAGCGGTCTGATGCGGGACTCCGGCGACGGTGCGGGCGACGACCAGGTCGACGCCGGGACCAAGAACATCTCCCGCGAGCACGAGCTCTCGCTGGCCGCCAACGCCCGCGACATGCTGGCCCAGACCGAGCGGGCGCTGGCGCGGATGGGGCAGACCGGCTTCGGCCTGTGCGAGTCCTGCGCCGAGCCGATCGGCAAGGCCCGGGTCCAGGCCTTCCCCCGGGCCACCCTCTGCGTGCAGTGCAAGCAGAAGCAGGAGCGCCGCTAGCTTCCGCGGGCAGTGCCTCGGCGGCGGCGCGGACCCGTCCGCGCCGCCGCTCGGGCGTACCGTACGCTCGACCACGGAAGTCCACCCGACTCGGTTCAGCGGAGCGCATCATCAGCACCCCAGGTTTCCAGAAGGCCCCGGCGGACGACGCTGCTGCTGCCGCGAGCGAGCCCGACGCGGTCGAGTCCGGCGTGACTGAGTCCGGCGCAGCCGAGACCGGCGCGACGCGGGCGCCGGGTCGGCGCAAGCGCAGGATCGGCGTCCTGCTCTCCGTCGCCGTGCTCGCCTATCTGCTCGACCTCGGCAGCAAACTGCTGGTGGTGGCGAAGCTCGAATACCACGACCCGATCCGGATCGCCGGCGACTGGGTGATGCTCGCGGCCACCCGCAATCCCGGCGCGGCCTTCGGCATGGGCGCGGCGATGACCATCGTCTTCACCCTGATCGCCGCCACCGTGGTCGTGGTGATCAGCCGGCTGGCCCGCAAGCTCTACAGCCTGCCCTGGGCGATCGCGCTGGGCCTGCTGCTCGGCGGCGCCTTCGGCAATCTGACCGACCGGGTCTTCCGCTCGCCCTCGGTGTTCCGCGGCGAGGTCGTCGACTTCATCTCGGTGAAGCACTTCGCGGTGTTCAACCTCGCCGACTCGGCGATCGTCTGCGGCGGCATCCTGGTGGTGCTGCTCTCCTTCCTGGGCACCAACCCGGACGGGACGATGCTGCGCGACGCCAAGGCCGCCGCCCCGACCGTCGCCGAGTCCGCCGCCGAGCCCGAGCCGGTCCTCAAGCCCGGGCAGACCCCTGATTCCCAGGCCTGATGGCGGGGCCAGCCCCGCCGGTCCGGCATACTCGTTCAGGTGAGCACCGTTCCGCAGATCCGAAACCTTCCCGTACCCGACGGCCTTGAGGGCGAGCGTGTCGACGCCGCCATCGCCCGCATGTTCGGGTTCTCCCGCACCAAGGCCGCCGAGCTGGCCGCGGAGGGCAAGGTCACGCTGGACGGTTCCCCGGTCGGAAAGTCGGACCGGGTGATGGCCGGGTCCTGGATGGAGGTCGAGATCCCGGCCCCGCCCGCGCCGGTGCAGATCGTCGCCGAACGCATCGACAACATGCGGATCGTGCACGACGACGAGCACATCGTCGTGGTGGACAAGCCGGTCGGCGTCGCCGCCCACCCCAGCCCCGGCTGGACCGGACCCACCGTCATCGGCGGCCTGGCCGGAGCCGGCTACCGGATCTCCACCTCCGGCGCCGCCGAGCGCCAGGGCGTGGTGCACCGCCTGGACGTCGGCACCTCCGGCCTGATGGTGGTCGCCAAGTCGGAGATCGCCTACACCTCGCTGAAGGCGCAGTTCCGCGACCGGGTGGTCGAGAAGAAGTACAACGCCCTGGTCCAGGGCCACCCCGACCCCATGTCCGGCACCGTGGACGCCCCGATCGACCGGCACCCCAGCAGCGACTGGAAGTGGGCCGTGGTCGCCAGCGGCAAGCCGTCGGTCACCCACTACGACCTGATCGAGGCGTACCGGGCGGCCTCGCTGCTGGACATCAAGCTGGAGACCGGCCGCACCCACCAGATCCGGGTGCACATGTCCGCGCTGCGCCACCCCTGCGTCGGCGACATCACCTACGGCGCCGACCCGACCCTGTCGAAGCGGCTGAAGCTGACCCGGCAGTGGCTGCACGCCGTCGAGCTGGGCTTCCAGCACCCCTCGGACGGGGAGTGGGTGCAGTTCCGCACCGAGTACCCCGAGGACCTCTCCCGCGCCCTGGAGATCATCAGTGCCGAAAGCTGACATCCGCGTCGCGGTCACGGCCGCGGACCTGGCGATCGTTTACGCCATCCGCCGCGAGGTCTTCATCGTCGAGCAGAGCGTCCCCGAGGACGTGGAGCTGGACGAGCTCGACGCCACCTCGGTCCATGTGCTGGCACTGGACCAGGACGGCACCCCGCTCGGCACCGGCCGGCTGATCCACGGTCCGCAGGCGCTGGCGATCACCGGCCGCGCGGGCGTCGTGCTGCTCGGCCGCCTCGCCGTGTTGAAGCGGGCCCGCGGCACCGGCCTGGGCGCGGCGCTGGTCCGTGCCATCGAGGACGAGGGCCGGGTCCGCGGCGGGACCGAGCTGGAGCTGCACTCCCAGGTCCACGCGCTGGGCTTCTACGAGCGCCTCGGCTATGTCGCCGAGGGCCCGGTCTACCCCGACGGCGGTATTCCGCACCGCACGATGACCCGCTCCCTGGCAGGCTGAAGGCAGCAAGTCCGCGCAGGGGAGAGGAACCGCCGGCAGCATGGCTCAGCTGATGCTTCTCTTCTTCGTGCTGCTGGCCGCCATCGTCACCACCCCGCTCGCCGGGCGGATCGGGCTGCCGCAGCCGGTGCTGATGACCCTGATCGGGATCGTGCTCGCGGTGATCCCCTGGGTGCCCAACATCGCCCTGGAACCGGACCTGATCCTGCCGCTGGTGCTGCCCCCGCTGATCTACGCGGCGGCCCAGCGCTCCACCACCCGCTACTTCAAGGCCAACTACCGGGTCATCCTGCTGCTCGCGGTCGCCCTGGTGCTGGTCACCACGGCGGTGGTGGCCCTCGCCGTGCACTGGATCATGCCGGTGCTGCCGCTCGGCGCGGCCATCGCGCTGGGCGCGATCATCTCCCCGCCGGACCCGATCGCCGCCGCCGCGGTGGCCGGCAGCGTCGGCCTGCCGCGCCGGCTGATGGGCATCCTGGAGACCGAAGGCCTGTTCAACGACGTCACCGCACTGGTGGTGTACGGGCTGGCGGTGGACGCGGTGGTCAGCGGCGAGTTCTCCACCCTGGGCGCGATCGAACGGCTGGTGCTCTCGGCGGTGCTCGCCCTGGTCATCGGGATCGCCCTGGGCTGGCTCAGCGGGCGGGTGATGTCCCTGCTCGACGATCCGACGCTGCAGGTCGCGCTCAGCCTGCTGGTCCCCTTCGCCGCCTATTCGCTGGCGGAGGAGGCGCACGGCTCCGGCGTGCTCTCGGTGCTGGTCTGCTCGCTCTGGATCAACGACCGGACGGTCGGCGCGGACGACGTCGGCTACCGGCTGGTCGGCGCCGCCTTCTGGGACGTGGTGGAGCTGCTGATCTCCGGCATGGCCTTCGGCCTGATCGGCCTGGAACTGGCCAGCGTCCTGGCCGAGGCGGGCAGCGACTGGACCGGGATGCTCGGCGACGCGGCGCTGGTGATCGTGGTCGTGGTCGGCGTCCGGCTGCTCTGGCTGCTCCCCGGCTCCTGGGTCACCGCCCGCTGGGACCGCCGCCGCGGCGAACGCGAGGAGGCCACCCCGCTGAGCTGGCGCGAGTCCACCGTGCTGTGGTGGTCCGGAATGCGCGGCGTGGCCTCGGTGGCGCTGGCGCTGGCCATCCCGCTCACCGTGAAGGACGGCACGGCGTTCCCGGGCCGGAACGAGATCGTCTTCATCGCCTTCTGCGTGGTCCTGTTCACCCTGCTGGTGCAGGGCATGTCGCTGTCCTGGGTGGTCCGCAAGCTCCACCTCAGCCGTGACGAGGACGCCGAGGACGCCGCCGAGCGGCAGCTCTGGTACCGGGTCTCCAAGGCCGGGCTGCGCCGGCTGAAGGAGCTGGCCTCGGCCGACGAGCTGCCCGACGACCTGGTCGACCGGCTCAGGGCCCGCCAGACCGACCGGCTGGCCCGGGCCCGCCCGGACATGTACGACGAGGACCAGCGCCGCGAGCTGAAGGAGCGGGTCCAGCAGGTCCGCCGGTTCCAGGAGGTCGAGGCGGAGATGCTGGCGGCCGGTCGCGCCGAGATGCAGCTGGCCCGGATGGAGCCCGGCGCCGACCCGGAACTGGTCGACCGGGTCATCCGCACTCTCGACCTCCGCAGCGCCCCGCGGTAGCGGGCCCGAGGTTTCAGGCCTGAACCGCGAGGCGATTCACCGGTCGGCCAGGCGTTCGAGCAGGGCCCGGGGCCGGTAGGGGACGGCCTCGGCGAGGGAGATGACGGTGCTGGTCCGCTCGACCCCGTCGATGGCGAGGATCGCCTTGGTGATCCGGTGCAGGTCGGCGGTGTCCCTGGCGACGACGCGCGCGAGCAGGTCGGCGTCCCCGGTGATGTAGTGGACCTCGATCACCTCGGGGAGCGCGAGCAGTCCCTCATGGACGCCGTCCGGTTCGGACTGGCTCATCGCCAGGGAGACGAAGGCCACCAGCCCGTAGCCGAGGGCGGCGGGGTCCAGGCGCCTGCTGAAGTTCTTGATTGCATGCTCGGCGGCCATCCGTCGCAACCGGGCGTGCACGGTGTTCCGGGCCACGCCCAGGGTCTGCGCCAGCGCCAGGATCGTCGCGTCCGGATCGGCGTCCAGGGCCAGCACGATTCGGGCGTCCAAGGTGTCCAGCAGTGTCATACCAGGCATTTTGTCATGTGATTCAGCTTCTGTTGAGCATCTGTCGCACTCAATGAGGACTGTATTGCGCGAATGCCCAGGCGCATGGTCTAGATGGCGGGACCTTGCAGCTTGCACCTCGGACGAAGGACTGCCGCCATGGCCTCGAAGACGCCCCCCGCCGGCCGGAGCGGATCCGGGACCGTGGTCGTGGCCGCCGGGATCGCCGCCGGACTGCAGGTGTGGAAGCTGCCGCCCGCGCTCCCGTTCCTGCGGGCCGACCTGTCGCTGACCCTGGTCCAGTCCGGAACCCTGCTGGGGATCATCCAGCTGGCCGGGATGCTCGGCGGCCTTGCCATCTCGTTCCTGGCCGAGACGCTCGGCGAGCGACGCTGCCTGAGCGGGGGACTGGTCCTGCTGGCCCTCGGATCGGCCGGTGGCGGATTCGCCGGGTCGGCGACCCCGCTGCTGGCCTCCCGGGCGGTCGAGGGCGCCGGGTTCATCCTGGTGGCGGTGACCGGCCCGGGGCTGATCCGCCGCTGCACCCCAGCGGCCCGGCTCACCACGGTGATGGGCTTCTGGGCCGCCTTCCAGGGCATCTCCACCTTCACCGGGCTCATCGCGGGCGCGCTGGTCCTGCAACTGGTCCCGTGGCAGGTGTGGTGGTGGGCCATGGCCGCCGTCGCGCTGGCGCCGCTGCCCTGGGTCCTGGCCCTGGTGCCCCGCGACCAGACCGGCGGTGCGGGCGGTGCGGGCGGTGCGGGGCCTGCGCTCAGCCGCATCGGGCGTACCGTGCGCTCGGCCGGCCCATGGACCGCCGGCCTGGTCTTCGCCTGCTACACCCTCCCGTGGATGGCCGTGGTGGGGTTCCTGCCCACGATCTACCGCGACAGCGGGATGACGGGCAGTCGGCCGGGTCTGCTCAGCGCGCTGGTCGGTGCGGCGAACGCGGTCGGCTCGATCACCGCCGCGGCACTCCTCCGGCGCGGCGCGCCCGCCCGGGCTCTGCTCGTCCCCGCCTTCGCCCTGATGGCCGCCGCCTCCGTGCTGGCCTTCGCCCCGGACTGGCGGACGCTGCCCACCGGCGCCACCGGGCAGTTCCTGTGCGTCGCGGCCTTCTCGCTGACCGGCGGCGCGATACCGGCGACCCTGCTGCGGATGGCCGCGGAACTGGCCCCGGACGGCGGCTCCGCGCCGGCCGCGCTGGGGCTGATCCAGCAGCTCTTCAACGCCGGCAGCTTCGCCGGGCCCGCCGTCGCCGCCTGGCTGGCCACGCGTAGCGGCGGCTGGCACTCCACCTGGTGGATGACCTGCGCCTGCGCCGCCGCGGGCATCGTCCTCAGCCTGCGCCTCCGTCCCCGGCCCGGCGCGGACCACGACGGCCATCGCTGAAAACTGGACAATTCGGTATACTTGGTATAGTTCCCCTTGTGTCATGGGTTACATTTCCATATTTTCCTGATGGTTCATCAGAAATGGCTGACGCACCGTCAACTCCGGGGGTTGTCAGTGCATCCATAAGATGACGCAGCGTCAGATACCCATGGCGAAAGGGACTTTGCGCGATGAATGCCGATTCCGTGCGCCCCCCGGGAGGGCTAGCATCGACCGGGTTGCTTACGAGATGAGGATTCATGACCACGGCCGTGTACGACCCGGAACTGGAAGACGCCACCGCTCCCAGCGGGCTCGCGCTGTTCCCGGGACGCCCCGCACACGCCCCGCGGACCCTGATCGACATCCTGGACGCGGCCGTCGCGGCCCACCCCGGCGAGCCCGCGCTCGACGACGGCCGCACCTCGCTCAGCTACCGCGCCCTCGCCGCCGAGGTGGACGCGCTGCGCCGGACCCTCGGCGCGGCGGGGGTCGGCCGCGGCGACCGGGTCGGCATCCGGGTCCCGTCCGGGACCGCCGACCTCTACCTCTGCATCCTCGCCGTGCTCGCCGCCGGCGCCGCCTACGTCCCGGTGGACGCCGAGGATCCGGACGAGCGCGCCGCGCTGGTGTTCGGCGAGGCCGGGGTTCGCGCCGTGCTCGGCGCCGACCGCGAGCTGACCCTGTTCCCCACGCCGGGCTCGGTCGCCGCGCCCGCCGTGGACTCCCGTCCCGCCGGCCGCCCCGAGCTGACCGACGACGCCTGGATCATCTTCACCTCCGGCTCCACCGGAAAGCCCAAGGGCGTCGCGGTCACCCACCGCAGTGCCGCCGCCTTCGTCGACGCCGAGGCCGCGCTGTTCCAGCAGGAGGAGCCGATCGGCCCCGGCGACCGGGTGATGGCCGGCCTCTCGGTGGCCTTCGACGCCTCCTGCGAGGAGATGTGGCTGGCCTGGCGCTACGGCGCCTGCCTGGTCACCGTCCCCCGGGCCCAGGTCCGCAGCGGCGCCGACCTCGGCCCCTGGCTGGTGGAGCAGGAGATCACTGTGGTCTCCACCGTGCCCACCCTGGCCTCGCTCTGGCCCGCCGACGCGCTGGGCGACGTCCGGCTGCTGATCTTCGGCGGCGAGGCCTGCCCGCCCGAGCTGGCCGAACGCCTGGCCACCGAGGGCCGCGAGGTCTGGAACACCTACGGCCCGACCGAGGCGACCGTGGTCGCCTGCGCCGCCCCGCTCACCGGCGAGGCCCCGGTCCGGATCGGCCTGCCGCTGGACGGCTGGGAGCTGGCCGTGGTGGACGAGCAGGGCCAGGTCGTCGCCATGGGCCATAGCGGCCAGCTGGTCATCGGCGGGGTCGGCCTGGCCCGCTACCTCGACCCGGAGAAGGACGCCGCGACCTACGCGCCCCTGGAATCCACCGGCTGGGACCGCGCCTACCGCAGCGGCGACCTGGTGCTGGCCCAGCCCGAGGGCCTGGTCTTCCTCGGCCGCGCCGACGAGCAGATCAAGCTCGGCGGCCGCCGGATCGAGCTGGGCGAGGTCGACGCCGTGCTGCAGGCCCTGCCCGGGGTCACCGGCGCCGCCGCCGCGGTCCGTACCGCCCGCAGCGGCAATCAGCTGCTGGTCGGCTACCTGGTCACCGAGGCCGGCTTCGACCAGGACGAGGCGGTCCGCCGGCTCCGGGCCGAGCTGCCCGCCGCCATGGTGCCGCTGCTCGCCCCGGTGGACGACCTGCCGGTGCGCACCTCCGGCAAGGTGGACCGCAACGCGCTGCCCTGGCCGCTGGCCCAGCTGGAGCAGAAGGGCCGCACCGAGCTCTACGGCACCGAGGCCTGGCTGGCCGAGCAGTGGGCCCAGGTGCTGGGCGTGCCGGTCGGCGGGGCCAAGGACGACTTCTTCGCGATCGGCGGCAGCAGCCTGGGCGCGGCCCAGCTGGTCACCCTGATCCGGACCCGCTACGCCGCGATCGCGGTCAGCGACCTCTACCAGGCCCCGGTGCTGCGCGACCTGGCCCGCCGGCTGGAGAAGTCGGCCCAGGGCGGCGGCGCGGTGCGCGAGATCACGCCGACCCCGCGCCGGGCCGGCGTCATCCAGACCCTGCTCACCATCCCGCTGCTCACCGTGGTCGGGCTGCGCTGGACCGTCGCCCTGGCCGCGCTCGGCAGCCTGTTCGGCTGGGGCCTCGGCGCGTCCTGGTGGGCCGTCGTCCCCGCCGCCGTGCTGCTGTGGAGCCCGCTCGGCCGGATCGCGATCGCGGCCGGCGGCGCCCGGCTGCTGCTGCGCGGGGTCGAGGCAGGCAGCCACCCGCGCGGCGGCAGGGTCCACCTGCGGCTCTGGACCGCCGAGCGGCTGGTCGAGCTGAGCGGCGCCACCGCGCTCTCCGGAGCCTGGCTGACCCGCTACGCCCGCGCCCTGGGCGGCAAGATCGGCCCGGACGTCGACCTGCACACCCTGCCGCCGGTCACCGGCATGATCAAGCTCGGCAAGGGCTGCGCGGTCGAGGCCGACGTCGACCTCAGCGGCTGGTGGCTGGACGGCGACCTGCTGCACCTCGGCCCGGTCCGGGTCGGCGCGGGCGCCACCGTCGGCACCCGCAGCATCCTCTTCCCGGGCTCCCGGGTCGGCAAGCGCGCCGAGATCGGCGCAGGATCCGCCGTCACCGGCCAGGTGCCCACCGGCCAGCGCTGGTCCGGCGCCCCGGCCACCAAGACCGGCCGGGCCGACCACGCCTGGCCCAAGGCCCGCCCCGGCCGCACCAACATCTGGGCCGCGATGTACGGGACCAGCGGCCTCGCGCTGACCCTGCTGCCGCTGCTCGCCGCCGTCCCCGCGGTGCTGGTCCTCAGCGCCTTCGTGGACCACGGCACGGATCACGGCACCCCCGGCGCGCTGCTGCTGCAGGCGCTGCCGGCCGTCCCGCTGGCCACCCTGGCCGGTTTCCTGACCTACGCCGCCCTGGTCCTGGTCGCCGTCCGACTGCTCGGTATCGGCCTGCGGGCCGGGCACCACCCGCTGCACAGCCGCACCGCCTGGCAGGCCTGGACCGTCATACAGCTGATGGACCTGGCCCGGGGGAGCCTGTTCCCGCTCTACGCCAGCCTGATCACCCCGGCCTGGCTGCGGGCGCTCGGCATGAAGGTCGGCCAGGGCGTCGAGGCCTCCACCGTGCTCGCGCTGCCCAGCATGACCACCGTCGGCGACGGCGCCTTCCTCGCCGACGACACCCTGATCGCCCCCTACGAGCTGGGCGGCGGCTGGCTCCGGATCGACGAGGCCGAGATCGGCGAGCGCGCCTTCCTCGGCAACTCCGGGATGACCGCACCGGGCCGCTCGGTCCCCGATCGCGGCCTGGTCGGCGTGCTCTCGGCCACCCCCAAGAAGGCCAAGAAGGGCAGCTCCTACCTCGGCATGCCGCCGATGAAGCTGCCCCGCCGGGCCCAGGGCGGCGACCAGAGCCTCACCTACGCCCCGTCCGCCCGGCTCCGCCGGATGCGCGGCACGGTGGAACTGTTCCGGATCGTCCCGGTGATGATCTCGGTCGCGCTGGGCCTGAGCGTGCTCGCCGTGCTGGCTGATGTGATCCGCAGTGTCGGCGGCGGCCTCGGCGGGCTGCTGCTCGCCGCGGTCTGCTCCGGCGCGGTCCTGCTCGCCGCCGGGCTCGCCGCCTGCGCGGTCTCGCTCGCCGCCAAGTGGCTGCTGGTCGGCCGCTTCCGGGCGGTCGAGCACCCGCTCTGGAGCAGCCACGTCTGGCGCAACGAACTCGCCGACACCTTCACCGAGGTGCTGGCCGCCCCCTGGCTGCTGAACTCGGTCCCCGGCACCCCGATCCTCAACGCCTGGCTGCGCGGCCTCGGCGCCCGGATCGGCCGCGGCGTCTGGACCGAGAGCTACTGGCTGCCCGAGGCCGACCTGGTCACCCTGGGCGACGGGGTCAGCGTCAACCGCGGCTGCGTGATCCAGACCCACCTCTTCCACGACCGGATCATGCGGATGGACACGGTGATCCTGCAGGAGGGCGCGACGCTCGGCCCGCACGGTATCGTCCTGCCCGGGGCCGTCATCGGCGCCCGCACCACCCTGGGCCCCGCGTCCCTGGTGATGCGCGGCGAATCCGTCCCGGCGGACAGCCGCTGGCTCGGCAACCCCATCGCCCCCTGGGTCGCCGCCACCGAGCAGCCCTCCCTCACCCCCGCAGCGGAGCAGAACAGCATTGAGCCCCAAGCAGTCGTCGCCGGCCCCCCACTCACCGCAGCTGCTCGCTGACCCCTACTTCCCGAGCCACGGCGACGCCCGCTTCCACGTCCACCGCTACGAGCTGGCGCTCGACTACCGTCCCGCGCCCAACCGGCTCACCGGCAGCGCCCGGCTGACCTGCCTCAACGGGTCCGCGCCGCTGGCTGAGGCGGTGCTGGACTTCTCCGACTTCCGGATCTCCAAGATCCTGGTCGACGGCCGGGCCGCGCGCTGGACCCACCGGGCCGGCAAGCTGCGGCTGCGCCCGGCGCGCCCGCTCGCGGCCGGGGCGGCGTTCACCATAGAGGTCGGCTACAGCGGCAACCCGCGCCCGATCCGCAGCGAATGGGGCACGCTGGGCTGGGAGGAGCTGGAGGACGGCTCGCTGGTCGCCAGCCAGCCGATCGGCGCCCCGTCCTGGTACCCGTGCAACGACCGGCCCGCCGACAAGGCCGCCTACCAGGTCTCGGTGACCGCCCCCAGCCCGTACACCGTGGTCGGCAACGGCCGGCTGCTCACCCGCACCGTCCGGGCCGGGGCCACCACCTGGGTCTACGACCAGCCGGCGCCCACCGCCAGCTATCTGGCCACGGTCCAGGTCGGCCACTACCAGCAGCTGCTGCTCGCGGCGGGCCCGGTGCCGCAGACCGTCTACGCCCCGGCCCGGCTCACCGCCGCCTGCGTCACCGACTTCGCCCGGCAGCCCCGGATGATGGACCTCTTCACCGAGCTGTTCGGCCCCTACCCCTTCGGCGAGTACGCCGTGGTGGTCACCGACGAGGAGCTGGACGTCCCGGTCGAGGCCCAGGGCCTGTCCACCTTCGGCAGCAACCACGTGGACGGCCACCGCGGTTCGGAACGCCTGGTCGCGCACGAGCTGGCGCACCAGTGGTTCGGCAACAGCGTCTCCATCGCCGACTGGCGCCACATCTGGCTGAACGAGGGCTTCGCCAAGTACGCGGAGTGGCTCTGGTCCGAGCACGCGGGGGGGCGTACCGCCGCCCAGCACGCCGCCCACGCCCACAGTGGGCTGCGCGCCCTCCCGCAGGACCTGGTGCTGGCCAACCCCGGCCGCAGCCTGATGTTCGACGACCGGCTCTACCAGCGCGGCGGCCTGGTCATGCACGCGCTGCGCGGCGTCCTCGGCGACCCGTCCTTCTTCGCCCTGCTGCGGGAGTGGGCCACCCTGCACCGCCACGGCGTGGTCACCACCGCCGACTTCACCACCCTCGCCCAACGCCACAGCACCCAACCCCTGCACACCTTCTTCACGGCGTGGCTCTACGCCACGGCGCTGCCGCCGCTGGGGTGATAATTCGGTCATGGACTACGCCCGGATGGTGGAGCTCGCCGACGAGCTCGCGAAGCTGCCCGAGTCATGGGCGGTGGAGATCGCCGGGGACAACGTCATCGTGAGAACGGCCCCGGGCAACCTGCACGAGCTCAACGTCCGGCGAACCGCTGCACCTCGGCGAGTGGGTGCTCGACACCGGCGCGTTCCTGCTCTACACCGAGGGCTGAGCGAGGGCCCGCGACCGCGCCGCCGTGGGGTCGGCCTTCCCGGTGGGGCGGTTCCGCGCCGTCTCGCGGCTGCGCCGCAAGGCGCCAACTGCGCAGGGGAGGGGGGAGCACGGGCCCGGGACGGGGGCTCTGCCGCAGACGCCTTCCGTCCCCCGCCCCGCCGCGGCGACTACGCCGCCGCCCACACCCCCGGCCCCAGCAGGCCCTTGACGTCGCTGGCGAAGCCGCTCTCGGGGTCGACCAGGAAGCCCAGCTCGAAGAGCACGCTCTTGCTGCGGCCCTCCATCAGCAGCCGGACCGGGACCTCGCCCGGGTGCGCCCGCATGGTCCGGCGCAGTTCGGCCACCAGCTGCGGGGTGATCTTCCGCTCCGGGATGTTCAGCTGGATCGGCGGCCGGCCGCCGTGCTCCGCCGAGGAGATGTCCAGCGGGGCCATCTCCGAGCCGAAGATGGACAGCGCGCCGTCCCGCTCGTTCAGCCGGCCCTTGATGGCGACGACGTTGTCCTCGATCAGCTCCTGCTGGATCAGCATGTAGTTCTTGGGGAAGAACAGCACCTCCACCGAGCCGTCGCGGTCGGCCAGGGTGACGATGGCCCAGGCGTTGCCGGCCTTGTTGATCCGCCGGTCCACGCCGGTGATCAGCCCGGCCAGGGTGACCTCGCCCTCGTTGCGGCCGGAGCCCAGCAGCTCGGCGATGGAGACGTCGCGCTTGCGGGAGAGGATGTGCTCCGCGCCGTCCAGCGGGTGGCTGGAGACGTACAGGCCGAGCATCTCCCGCTCCAGGCTGAGCAGGTGCTTGCGGGGCCACTCCCGGTCGGAGAGCTCGAAGTCCAGGCCGATCGAGGTGCTGCTGTCGCCGCCGGTGTCGATCGAGCCGAAGAGGTCGTCCTGGCCGATGGCCTGCTGCTTCTTCAGCCCGGTGACCGAGTCGATGGCGTTCTCGTGCACCGCCGCCAGCGACTGCCGGGTGTGGTTCAGCGAGTCGAAGGCGCCGGCCTTGATCAGCGAGTCGACGGTGCGCTTGTTGCAGACCGGCAGCTCGACCTTGTCCAGGAAGTCGGCGAAGGAGGTGTACTTGCCCTTCTCGCTGCGGGTGCCGACCAGGGACTCGATCACCGGGATGCCGACGTTGCGCACCGCCTTGAGCCCGAACCGGACGTCGTCGCCGACGGCGGTGAAGTCGACCACGGACTCGTTGACGTCGGGGGAGAGGATCTTGATCCCCAGCCGGCGGCACTCGGCGAGGTAGATCGCCATCTTGTCCTTGTCGTCCGACACGGACGTGAGCAGCGCCGCCATGTACTCGGCCGGGAAGTTGGCCTTGAGGTAGGCGGTCCAGTAGGAGACCAGGCCGTACGCGGCGGAGTGCGACTTGTTGAAGGCGTAGCCGGCGAAGGGGACCAGCACGTCCCAGACCGCCTGGATCGCCTCGTCCGAGTAGCCGCGCTCCTTGCAGCCCGCGTGGAACGGGACGAACTCCTGCTCCAGGACCTCTTTCTTCTTCTTGCCCATGGCCCGGCGGAGCAGGTCGGCCTGTCCCAGGCTGTAGCCGGCCAGCACCTGCGCGGCTCGCTGCACCTGCTCCTGATAGACGATCAGGCCGTAGGTGGGGCCGAGCACCTCCCGCAGCGGCTCCTCCAGCTCGGGGTGGATCGGGGTGATCTCCTGCCGGGCGTTCTTGCGGTCGGCGTAGTTGTTGTGCGAGTTCATGCCCATCGGGCCGGGCCGGTAGAGCGCGGAGACGGCGGAGATGTCGGCGAACTCGGACGGCCGCATGGACTTGAGCAGCGCCCGCATCGGCCCGCCGTCCAGCTGGAACACGCCCAGGGTGTCGCCGCGGGCCAGCAGTTCGTACGTGGTCGGGTCGTCCAGGGGCAGGCCCTCGGTGGTGACCTCGACGCCGCGGTTCTGCTTGACGATCTTGATGCAGTGGTCGATGATCCCCAGGTTCCGCAGACCCAGGAAGTCCATCTTGATCAGTCCCATGTTTTCACAGGACGGGTAGTCGAACCCGGTGATGATCACGCCGTCCTTGTCACGGCGGTGCAGCGGGATCAGTTCCAGCAGCGGCGTGGACGAGAGGATCACGGCGGCGGCGTGCACGCCGGTGCCGCGGGTCAGGCCCTCGATGCCCTTGCCGGTGTCGATGATCTTCTTGACGTCCGGCTCGTTCTCGTACATCGCGCGGATCTCGCCGCCCTCGGAGTACCGGGGGTGCTTGTCGTCGAACAGCGCGTAGAGCGGGACGCCCTTGCCCATCACGTCCGGCGGCATGGCCTTGGTGATCCGGTCGCCCATGGAGAAGGGGTAGCCGAGGATCCGGTTGGCGTCCTTGACCGCGGCCTTGGCCTTGATCGTGCCGAAGGTGTTGACCTGCGCGGTGTAGGCCTCGCCGTACTTCTCGGTGACGTAGCGGACCATCTGGTCGCGCTGGCGGTCGTCGAAGTCGATGTCGACGTCGGGCGGGTTGATCCGCTCGGGGTTGAGGAAGCGCTCGAACAGCAGGTCGTGCTCGATCGGGTCGAGCTCGGTGATCCTGGTCAGGTAGGCGACCATGGAACCGGCCGCCGAGCCACGCCCCGGCCCGACCGGGATGCCGTTGTCGCGGGCGTACTGGCAGATGTCGGCGACCACGAGGAAGTAGGCGTCGAAGCCCATCGGGGAGATGACGCCCATCTCCAGCTCGATCCGGTCCAGCACGTCCTGGCCCGGGTTGCCGCCGTAGCGGACCTGCAGCCCGGCCTCGATCTTCTTGCGCAGGAACGAGGACTGGGTCTCGCCCTCGGGCACCTCGAACTGCGGCATCCGGTCGACGTAGGTGAAGACCTCGTCGTAGGACTGCACCCGCTCGCCGATGGCCAGGGTGTTGTCGCAGGCCTCGGGCAGCTCGCGGAACATCTCCCGCATCTGCTCGGCGGTCTTGATGTAGTAGCCGGAGCCGTTGAAGCGGAACCGGTTGGGGTCGTCCTTGTTCTTGCCGACGCCGATGCAGAGCAGGTTGTCGTGCGCGTCGGCCTGGTCCTCGGTGACGTAGTGCGAGTCATTGGTGGCCAGCAGCGGGATGTTCAGGTCCTTGGCGAGCCGCAGCAGGTCCTCGCGGACGTTGCGCTCGATGTCCAGGCCGTGGTCCATCAGCTCCAGGAAGTAGTTCTCCCGGCCGAAGATGTCCTGGTACGCCGAGGCGGCCTTGATCGCCTCCTCGTACTGGCCGAGCCGCAGCCGGGTCTGCACCTCGCCGGAGGGGCAGCCGGTGGTGGCGATGATCCCGGCGGCGTTCTCGGCGATCAGCTCGCGGTCCATCCGGGGCTTCATGTAGTAGCCCTCGATGGACGCCAGCGAGGAGAGCTTGAACAGGTTCCGCAGCCCCTGCGCGTTCTCGGCCCACATCGTCATATGGGTGTAGCGGCCGCCGCCGGAGACGTCCTTGCCGCCCTCACCGTCCGCGTTGGCGCTGCGCTGGCCGCCGGGGGCCCAGAACACCGGCTTCTTCTCGAAGCGCGAACCGGGGGCGACATACGCCTCGATCCCGATGATCGGCTTGACCCCGCTCTTGGAGCCGATCTGCTGGAACTCGTACGCCCCGAACATGTTGCCGTGGTCCGACATGGCCACGGCGGGCATGCCGAGCCGCTCCACCTCGCCGATCAGCTTGCCGTTCTTCGCGGCCCCGTCCAGCATCGAATATTCGGTGTGAACATGCAGGTGAACGAAGCTGTCGGCCACGGTGAGGGCGCTCCTCGGGCTGGGGGCGGGTGCGGGGAAGGCTCCACCCTAGCGCGCGATCAGGCTCTGCCGGGACCGTCCGGAGCAGGTGTCTCGGAGGGCGTCTGCGAAGGGTTTTCGGCCGGCGGTCCCGGCGCCTGCCAGGGCGGCGGGGGCAGCTTCGGACGGGGCGTGAAGAGGGCGGTGAGGCCCATCAGCGCGATCAGCGCGACGATCGGCCAGATCAGCACCACGGCCTTGGTGGTGAGCTGCAGCGGGCCGTAGAAGGTGTGCCCGGTGGGCACCGACTTGGCCAGTTTCAGCACCGCCGCCTGGTACGCCGTGGCCGACTTCGGGCCGCCCCAGCCGAGGTAGCTGCCGAGCAGCCCGCCCGCGGCCAGGCCGACGGCGACCGCGATGCCGCCCTGCCGGGCCCGGGTGACCAGGTAGGCGAGCGCTCCGGACAGCAGCCCGAAGCCGGCCCCGAGCAGCGCGAAGGTGCCGTCGGCGCCGATCGCCTGCTCGCCCTCGGGGTCGTTCAGGTAGACCGCGGTGGTGTCCGAGTGCAGCGGCACCTTGGGCGCCAGCCAGTGCCAGCACTGCCCCATCAGCAGGCCGAGCAGGGCGCCGCCGGCGATCAGCAGCACGGCCCACAGCAGTTCGCCGCCCAGGGCGCGCAGAGTGCGGGCCGGGCGGGCGGGGGCCTGGTCGGGCGGTGCGGGGAAGTCCTGGAAGGTGTCAGGGAGCGTCACGGCGCCATCGTCCCACGGGCGTCCTCAGGGTCGGGTGGCGGCACGGCGGTAGGCCCAGGTGGCCAGGGCCAGCGAGAGCACGCCGACCGCCGCGCAGACGCCGAGATCGCCCGCGACCGCGGCCCAGTCCGGCCGCGGCGCGAAGGTACGGGACAGCGCCTCGACGCCGTAGGTGGACGGCAGCAGGTCCCGGACCCACTGGATCGCGGTCGGCATGTGGCTCGGCGGCAGCACCCCGAGCAGCAGCGCCGCCGACATCCCGAGCTGCCCCAGCAGGGTGGCGATCTCCAGCCGGTCGGCGAGCAGTCCGCAGGCGGCGCCCAGGCCCGCCAGCGCGGCCCCGGACAGCGGCACCACCAGCACCAGCACCCACAGGTGGACCCAGCTGAGCTGGAACAGCACACAGCCCACGGCGGCGGTCAGCAGCGTCCCCGGGACGGTGAACGAGGCGTACGCCGCCGCCGTCCCCAGCACCACCGAGGCGGCCGGGACCGGCAGCGTGGCGTAGTGGTCCAGGCCGCCGCCGGCCCGGAGCCGGCCGAAGTACTGCGCCAGCAGGTTGAGCGCGACGAAGGCCACCACCAGCACGCTGGAGCCGGCCACCACGTCCCGGACCGCCTCGGTGTCGTCGGTGCTGACCACCCCGCGCATCATCACCATGATCCCGAGGGACTGGAAGGTGGCGACGAACAGCAGCGGGATCCTGGACACCCGGGCCCGGGAGAGCTGGGCCCGGTAGACCGCGCCCAGCGCGGGCAGCAGCGCGGCGCGGGGCGCGAGCACGGCTGCGGTGCTCGTCGGGGCCGCACTCAACGGGGCGGTACTCATCGGGCGAGTCCTTCGTGTCGGCCGCCGAGCAGCAGGTAGACGTCCTCCAGGCTGGGGGTGCTCAGCGAGAAGTCGTCCAGGGCGGCGAAGGCCGGGCCCGAGGTGACCTCGGCGACCAGCTCGCGGGCCTCCTCCGGGGTGGTCCGCACGGTCCAGCGGCGGCCGTTCCTGACCGCGCGCGCGGCCAGGGCGACCACCAGCGGGAGGTCCCGCGGGGCCTCCTCGCGCCAGACCAGGTCGAGCCGGACGTCGCCGTCCACCAGGGCCTTGAGGCCGCCGGGGGTGTCGCAGGCGATGATCCGGCCCTCGTCGACCACGGCCACCCGGTCCAGCACGGTCTCCGCCTCGATGACGTTGTGGGTGACCAGCAGCACGGTCACGCCCTGCTCGCTGCGGCGGCGGTCCAGGGCGGCCCAGACCGCGCGGCGGGCCACCGGGTCCATGCCGGTGGTGGGCTCGTCCAGGACCAGCAGCGGGCGCTCGCCGACCAGCACCGTGGCGAAGCAGGCGAGCCGGCGCTGCCCGCCGGAGAGCTTGGCCAGCGGCCGGTCGGCGATCGGTTCCAGGGCCAGCTCGGCGAGGACGGCGTCGCGTTCGGCCCTGGCTTGAGGCTGGCTGAGGCCGCGGAGCCGGGCGGTGGTCTCCACGGCGAGGGAGACGGTGAGCTCGTCCAGCGCGGTGGACTCCTGGCCCAGGTAGCCGAGCAGCCGGGCGGCCCGCTCCGGGTGGCGGACGATGTCGTGGCCGAGGATGTCGATGCTGCCGCGATCGGGCCGGAGCAGCCCGGTGAGCTGGCGGACCAGGGTGGACTTGCCGGCCCCGTTGGGCCCGAGCAGCCCGAAGACCTCGCCGCGGCGGATCTCCAGGGAGATGTCGCTGTTGGCGAGGACGGCGCGGGTCTTCGCCCCGCGGCCGGTCCGGTACTCCTTGGTCAGGCCGCGGACGCTTGCGCATGCCACCACGGGGGGAGCTTCGGTGTCCACGGGGCCTGACTGTACCGCCCGGTTTGCACGATCCCGTCCAGCGGTGCCCCGTCCGATTCCCGACGGACCGCTGCAGCCCCCCAGGGGCGCGGGGAACTGCGCGAACAGCAACCGTCCGCGACGGTCACCTTCAGTCGTCCACCATCACCCCGTCCCCACCCGGCACCCGCCCCGCCAGCTCCCGCCAGAACCCCGCCCTGATGGCGTAGCGGTCGTGCTCGTCGATCTGGTCGTCCTTGTGGGCGAGGAGCCCGAACCTCGCCGCGTACCGCAATAGCTCGCCGTCCACCCGGTGCGGGATCCGCGGGTAGTCGGGCCAGAGCACGGTGAGCCGGGCCGGTTCGCCGAGGCGGTCGGTCCAGCGCCGGGCGAACACCTGGCCGACCTCGGTGGGGTCGCCGCCGACCGTGGTGATGTCCTCCTCCCGGTCGGCCCACTTCTGCTCGGCGGTGGTCAGCTGGGCCAGGGTGGGGATGGCGTCGGCCGGGCTGCCGTTCTCGCCCTGCCGGTCGACCAGCCCGCGCTCGGAGGACCAGCGCAGCAGCGAATGCGCCGGGGGAGCGGGCGGCGCGGCCGCGCCGCGCCCGGAGCTGAGCCCGGCGGCGATCTCCTTGGGCGTCGGCACCTTGGACGCCGCCGACGCCCCCGCAGCGGCCGACACCGCCGCCGGCACCGGTTTGGCCGCGGTCTGGCTCCCGGCCGCGGCGGCCAACTCCGGCGGCAGGTCGGGGACGGCGGTCGGCTGCGGCGCGGACAGGATCTTGGCGAACTCGGGCCGGGGATCGGCCGGCGCGCAGTACGCGGCGACCTCCCGCAGCCGCACCGAACGGGTGATCCATTCGCGGTCCAGCACCCGGCGCTCGTCGGCCTCGGCGACCAGGTCCTCGGACTGGTTGAAGTCCCCGTCGGCGGCCTGCACCGCCCACAGGTGCACCGCCACCCCGTAGTCCTTGGCCGCGGTCATCCCGGGCAGCAGGTCGCCGTCCCCGGTGACCAGCACCACGTCCGCGCAGGCCCGGTTGCGGGCCAGCTCGGACAGCTCGGCGTGCATCGCCGCGTCCACGCCCTTCTGCACCATCCGGCCCTCGGCCCGGGTCAGCGCGCCGAGCCGGACGGTCACCCGGGGCATCACCCGCAGCCGCCGGTGCTCCGGCAGCGGACGGCGGTCGGGGGCGGCGTCGAACCAGTAGATCCGCAGCAGCGGCAGCCCGGTCTCGGCCTCGGCGCGTTCCCGCAGCTGTCCGATCAGCTCGCCGAGCTCCACGGTGATCCGGGACCGCGAGCTCTCCCCGGCGAGCAGGCTGGCGGCAGCCCCGAGCAGGTATCCGGCATCCACCAGCACGACACAGCGGTCCACGTCCCACACCAGCTTTCTTGGGTCCACAACTTCAGGCCCATACCCAACGCGAACGCAGCGTATCCGGCAGGGGAGGCGAGCCGACCCGTACGCGCGGGTGACAATGGATTCCGACAGGGATCGGCGACAGGGCGGTACGGGAGATCATGCGGAGAAGGTCGGCGGCGCTGCTGCTTTCGGGCGCGCTTGCGGTGGGCGTCCTGGTGATCCCCTCGATCCAGCGGCACGAGTCCAGCGGCGACGCCAGGATCCTCGGGGTCTCGGTCAACGGCGACAACTCGGTCGTGCTCGGGCCGGCCGGCAGCTCGGAGATCGTCTTCAGCATCACCGCCGAGGACGACTCGGGCATCAGCTCGGTCGACCGGGTGGGCCTGTGGGGCCCGAGCACCTCGGTGCTCCCGGCCAGTGCCACCCACTGCGTCGCCAAGACCGCCAAGATCTCGGTGTGCACCGGGACCTCCTCGGTGGACGTCGCCAAGAAGCAGATCTTCGACGACATGGCCGGCCAGTGGTACGTCCAGGCGACCGTGCACGCGCACGACGGGGACGAGCTGACCAAGGAGAAGGCGGGCTCCTTCTCGATCAAGAAGGACGGTGTGCTCACCGAGTACGGCGCGCCGCACACGGCGCCCAAGGGCTCCCTGATCGGCATCGGCGGCCAGCTGAAGAAGCCGGACTGGGACAGCGGGGTCTGGGTGTCCAACACCAAGCAGCCGGTGCAGGTGCAGTTCTGCCCCAAGAACTGCGTCAGCCCCACCGTGGTCGCCGAGACCACCACGGACGAGAACGGGATGATCGCCGTCAACGTCAGGACCACCGTGACCGGGGTCTACACCCTGATCTACGCCGGGGCCTACTGGGCCGAGCCGGTGCGGTCCACCCCGGCCCAGGTCACCGTCGAATAGCCGCCCGCCGCAGAGGGACTCAGTTGGGGTTGAAGGCCTGCCGGGTCAGCTCCACGGCCGGCAGCGAGGGCAGCTTCGCCAGCACCGCGTTCTCCCGCCGCAGCAGTGCCAGCTCGTCGGTGAGCCGCTCCACCGCCGAGCCCGCCGCGAGTAGCCGCTGCTTGTCGCCGGTGTCCAGCACCGACGCGGCGGCCACCAGGTAGGACAGCACCATCGGGTCGTCCGGAAGCTCCTGCAGCCCGGCGACGCTGCTCTCCCTGGCCCCGGCCAGGCGCTTCTGGTAGGCCCGGAACATCCGCTCCACGGCCTGCCCGAGCACGGTCGCCTCGTCGCCCGGCACCTCGGTCATCCGTTCGACCTCGGCGGTGAGATAGGGGCCGGTCGCGTCGAAGGACTCCACCCGGAACCGGGTGGTCCCGGTGGCGATCAGGTCGTAGCCGCCGTCCTTGCGCTGCTCGACCGAGGCGATCTCGGCGACGCAGCCCACCTCGTACAGGGCGTGCGCCGGGTCGGAGCCGAGCCCGGCCAGGGCCTGGTTGCCCGCGTCCACGCCGGTCGGGGCGACGTCGCGGCCGTCCCTGATCGCGACCACCCCGAAGCGGTACGGCTCGGGGCCCGCGACCAGGTCGGCCACGAGCCGGCGGTAGCGCTCCTCGAAGACGTTGAGGGGCAGCACCAGGCCCGGGTAGAGCACCGTGCCCAGGGGGAAGAGGGGGAGCCGTTCGGTCACGAGCGCAAGAGTACGGGTCGGCGGACCCCCCATGTGCCGGGCCCGTACCGGGGCGTCCCACAAAGTGGTACAGCGGAACGGAGGTTTCCGCTGCTCCGTAGACTGGGGCCTGTGATTTCGCGAATCGACCTCAGAGGATCCCTCGACGACCCGCGCGCGGTCCTCCCGCGCGCCGAGCTCGACGTCGAGGCGGCGGTGGAGCGGGTGCGGCCCATCTGCGAGGACGTACGCCATCGCGGCACCGAGGCGCTGATCGAGATCACCGAGCGCTTCGACGGGGTGCGGCTCAGCTCGATCCGGGTGCCCAGGGCGGCCGTCGACGCCGCGCTGGAGCAGGTCGACCCGGAGATCAGGGCCGCGCTGGAGGAGTCCATCCGCCGGGTCCGGCTGGTCCACCGGGACCAGCGCAGGACCGACCACACCACCCAGGTCGTCCCCGGCGGCACCGTCAGCGAGCGCTGGGTGCCGGTCGACCGGGTCGGCCTCTACGTCCCCGGCGGCCTGGCGCCGCTGTCCTCCTCCGTGGTGATGAACGTGGTCCCGGCGCAGGAGGCCGGGGTGCCCAGCCTGGCGCTGGCCTCGCCGCCGCAGAAGGAATTCGGTGGCCTGCCGCACCCGACCATCCTGGCCGCCTGCGCCCTGCTCGGGGTGTACGAGGTGTACGCCGTCGGCGGCGCCCAGGCCATCGCCATGTTCGCCTACGGCGCGGGCGAGGGGGCGGACCGCTGCGAGCAGGTCGACCTGGTCACCGGGCCCGGCAATATCTATGTCGCCGCCGCCAAGCGGCTGCTCAAGGGCCGGATCGGGATCGACGCCGAGGCCGGCACCACCGAGATCGCGATCCTCGCCGACCACACCGCCGACCCGCGCCATGTCGCGGCCGACCTGATCAGCCAGGCCGAGCACGACCCCAACGCCGCCTCGATCCTGGTCACCGACTCGCTCGCGCTGGCCGACGCGGTCGAGGCCGAGCTGGTCCAGCAGGTCGCCGCCACCCGGCACGAGGCCCGGGTCCGCGCGGCCCTGTCCGGCAAGCAGTCCGGGATCATCCTGGTCGACAGCGTGGACCAGGGCCTGGCCGTGGTGAACGCCTACGCCGCCGAGCACCTGGAGATCCAGACCGCCGACGCCACCGCCGTCGCCGCCCGGGTCCGCAACGCCGGCGCGGTCTTCGTCGGCGCCTACTCGCCGGTCTCGCTGGGCGACTACGCGGCCGGCTCCAACCACGTGCTGCCGACCGGCGGCTGCGCCTGCCACAGCTCCGGGCTGAGCGTGCAGAGCTTCCTGCGCGGCATCCATGTCGTGGACTACTCCCGCGAGGCCCTGGCCGACGTCGCCAAGCACGTGGTGACCTTCGCCAACGCCGAGGACCTGCCCGGACACGGCGACGCCGTGCGGGCCCGCTTCGACTGGACGGTGCCCGGCGCATGAGGATCGACGACCTTCCGGTCCGGGATGAGCTCAAGGGCAAGTCCCCTTACGGCGCACCGCAGTTGGACGTGCCGGTGCTGCTCAACACCAATGAGAACCCGTATCCGCTCCCTGAGCCTCTGGTCCAGCGGATCGCCGAGCGGGTGGCCGAGGCCGCCCGCAGCCTCAACCGCTACCCGGACCGGGACGCGGTGGAGCTGCGCGAGGGCCTGGCCGCGTACCTGACCCGCTCCACCGGCTTCCCGGTGGCCGGGGAGCAGGTGTGGGCCGCCAACGGCTCCAACGAGGTGCTGCAGCAGCTGCTGCAGACCTTCGGCGGCCCCGGCCGCAGCGCGCTCGGCTTCGCCCCCACCTACCAGATGCACGACCTCATCTCCCGCGGCACCGGCACCGGTTGGAGCCAGGGGCCGCGCAACGAGGACTTCACCATCGACCTCGACGCGGCCCTGGCGGCCATCGCCGAGCAGCGCCCGGACGTGCTCTTCGTCTGCTCGCCGAACAACCCCACCGGCACCGCCGTCCCGCGCGAGACCGTGCTGGCGCTCTACGAGGCGGCGCAGGCGGTCAAGCCCACGGTGGTGATCGTCGACGAGGCGTACATCGAGTTCTCGCACCAGCCCTCGCTGCTGCCGCTGACCGAGGGCCGTCCGCTGCTGGTGGTGACCCGGACCATGTCCAAGGCCTTCGGCGCGGCCGGGCTGCGGCTCGGCTACCTCGCCGCCGACCCGGCGGTGGTGGACGCGGTGCAGCTGGTCCGGCTGCCCTACCACCTGTCCTCGGTCACCCAGGCCACCGCGCTGGCGGGGCTGGAGTTCACCGACACCCTGCTCGGTTATGTCGAGCGGCTGAAGGCGGAGCGGGACCGGATCGTGGTCGAGCTGCGGGCGATGGGCCTGGAGGTCACCGACTCCGACGCCAACTTCGTCCAGTTCGGCCGGTTCGAGAACGCCCACGCCGTCTGGCAGTCCATCCTCGACCGGGGCGTCCTGGTCCGCGACAACGGCGTCCCCGGGCGGCTGCGGGTCACCGCGGGCACCCCCGCCGAGAACGACGCCTTCCTCGACGCCGTCCGCGCAGTTACCAAGGAGCTTTGAGCAACCATGACCCGTATCGGGCGCGTCGAGCGCACCACCAAGGAGACCTCGGTCAAGGTCGAGATCGACCTCGACGGCCGCGGCAGGACCGACATCAGCACCGGGGTCGGCTTCTACGACCACATGCTGGACCAGCTCGGCCGGCACGGCCTGTTCGACCTCACCGTCAAGACCGACGGCGACCTGCACATCGACACCCACCACACCATCGAGGACACCGCGCTGGCGCTGGGCGCGGCTTTCAAGCAGGCGCTGGGCGACAAGGTCGGCATCTACCGCTTCGGCAACTGCACCGTCCCGCTGGACGAGTCGCTGGCCCAGGTCACCGTGGACCTCTCCGGACGCCCCTACCTGGTGCACGAGGAACCGGCCGGGATGGCGCCGATGATCGGCGCCTACGACACCACCATGACCCGGCACATCTTCGAGTCCTTCGTAGCCCAGGCGCAGATCGCCCTGCACATCCACGTACCGTATGGACGCAATGCCCATCACATTGTCGAGTGCCAGTTCAAGGCGCTCGCCCGGGCGCTGCGGTACGCCAGCGAGCTGGACCCGCGCGCGGCCGGGATCCTTCCCTCGACCAAGGGCGCGCTGTAGCCATGAGCACCTCGACCATCGTCATCCTCTTCCTCGGCCTGTTCCTGCTGGGCGGGGTGATCTCCTTCTGGAAGCAGAAGCTGCCCAAGGGCGTCACCCTGCTGCTCGCCCTCGGCTCCGGCCTCTGCCTGGCCACCGCGGTGCTGAGGATCGCCTAGCCACCGAGAGCCAGCTACCGAGAGCCAGCTAAAGAAAGGCTTGCCCTGATGGCCAAGCGAGTGGTCGTGCTGGACTACGGCTCCGGCAACCTCCGGTCCGCGCAGCGGGCGCTGGAGCGGGTCGGCGCCGAGGTCGAGGTCACCTCCGACTTCCAGACCGCGCTGGACGCGGACGGGCTGCTGGTCCCCGGCGTCGGCGCCTTCGCCGCCTGCATGGAGGGCCTGCGGGCGGTCCGCGGCGAGCGGATCATCGGCCGCCGGCTGTCCGGCGGGCGCCCGGTGCTGGGCATCTGCGTCGGGATGCAGATCCTGTTCGCTCGCGGGGTCGAGCACGGCATCGAGAGCGAGGGCTGCGACGAGTGGCCCGGCACGGTCGAGCCGCTGCAGGCCCCGATCGTCCCGCACATGGGCTGGAACACGGTCAAGGCCGCCGCGGACAGCACCCTGTTCGCCGGCCTGGACGCCGACGCCCGCTACTACTTCGTCCACTCCTACGCCGTCCGGCGCTGGGAACTGGCGCCGATCGAGCAGCTGCGCCCGGCCCGGGTGACCTGGGCCGAGCACGGTGAGCCCTTTGTCGCCGCGGTCGAGAACGGGCCGCTGGCCGCGACGCAGTTCCACCCCGAGAAGTCCGGCGACGCCGGCGCGACCCTGCTGAAGAACTGGATCGACTCGCTGTGAGCACCCCTGGTACCACCGACAAGAAGCTCGTCCTCCTCCCCGCCGTCGACGTCCGCGACGGCCAGGCCGTGCGCCTGGTCAAGGGCGCCTCCGGCTCGGAGACCTCCTACGGCGAGCCGCTCGCCGCCGCGCTGGCCTGGCAGAGCGCCGGCGCCGAGTGGATCCACCTGGTCGACCTGGACGCCGCCTTCGGCACCGGCGACAACCGGGCGCTGCTGGCCGAGGTCATCGGCCGCCTGGACGTGAAGGTCGAGCTGTCCGGCGGCATCCGCGACGACGACTCGCTGCGCGCCGCGCTCGCCACCGGCTGCGCCCGGGTCAACCTCGGCACCGCCGCGCTGGAAGCCCCGGAGTGGGTCGCCAAGGCCATCGCCGAGTACGGCGACCGGATCGCGGTCGGCCTGGACGTGGTCGGCACCACCCTGCGCGGCCGCGGCTGGACCAGCGAGGGCGGCGACCTCTACGAGGCGCTGGCCCGCCTGGACGCCGAGGGCTGCGCCCGCTACGTGGTCACCGACGTCGACAAGGACGGCACCCTCACCGGGCCCAACCTCGAACTGCTGCGCAACGTCTGCGCCGCCACCGACCGCGCGGTGGTGGCCAGCGGCGGCGTGTCCTCGCTGCAGGACCTGCGCGACATCGCCACCCTGGTCGGCAGCGGGGTGGAGGGGCGATTGTCGGGAAGGCCCTCTACGCTCAGGCATTCACCCTCGAAGAGGCACTGGCCACAGTGTCCTGAGGGTCCTTCCGAAGAAAATGGGTCCGGTATGACGGAGCGTCAGGAACTGCAGCCGGTACGAGTGAACGGGCGCAGCCCCTGGGAGGACCAGTTCGGCTTCTCCCGGGCTGTCGCGGTCGGCGACTTCGTCTTCGTCTCCGGCTGCACCGCCTGGGACGACGGCCGGATCCTGTTCGAGGGCTCGCCGCACGACCAGGCCCGCACCGCGTTCGGGGTGGCCCTCGACGCCATCGCCGGCTTCGGGCTGTCCGTCGACGACGTGGTGAGGACCCGGATGTACGTCACCCACGCCCGTGATGTGGAGGACGTCGGCCGGGTCCACAAGGAACTCTTCGGCGCGGTGAAGCCCGCCGCCACCATCGTCGTCGTCAGCGCCCTGCTCGACTCCCGGATGGCCGTGGAGGTCGAGGTCGAGGCCTACCGAAAGAAGCCGGAGCCCGCCGCATGACCCTTGCCGTACGTGTGATCCCCTGCCTGGACGTGGACGCCGGGCGGGTGGTCAAGGGCGTCAACTTCCAGAACCTCCGCGACGCCGGCGACCCGGTCGAGATGGCCAAGCTCTATGACGCCGAGGGCGCCGACGAGCTGACCTTCCTGGACATCACCGCCTCCTCCGGCGACCGGGAGACCACCTACGACGTGGTCCGCCGCACCGCCGAGCAGGTGTTCATCCCGCTGACCGTGGGCGGCGGGGTGCGCGAGGTCGAGGACGTCAACCGGCTGCTGCGGGCCGGCGCGGACAAGGTCGGCGTCAACACCGCCGCGATCGCCCGTCCCGAGCTGCTGCGCGAGATCGCCCGGCGGTTCGGCCGGCAGGTGCTGGTGCTCTCCATCGACGCCCGCCGGGTGCAGGACGGGACGGAGACCGACTCCGGCTTCGAGGTCACCACCCACGGCGGCCGCAACGGCACCGGCCTCGACGCGGTGGCCTGGGCCGAGCAGGCGGCCGAGCTCGGCGCTGGCGAGATCCTGCTCAACTCCATGGACGCGGACGGCACCAAGGACGGCTACGACCTGGAACTGCTGCGCGCGGTCCGGAAGTCGGTGAGCATCCCGGTGATCGCCAGCGGCGGCGCGGGACGGCTGGCCGACTTCGCGCCCGCCGTGGCGGCGGGCGCGGACGCGGTGCTGGCCGCCAGCGTGTTCCACTTCGGCGACCTGCGGATCGGCCAGGTCAAGCAGGCCCTGCGGGAGGCCGGCCACCCGGTCCGCTGAGGCCTGCGAGGCCGCCCGACCGTGGGCGGGTCACCGAGTCACATGCCGAGCTGCGCCGTCTGCACCTTGCTGACCGCGTCCTTGTCGCCCTCCACGGTGACCTCGGCCTTGTCCTGCCGTCCGGAGCTGAACAGCAGCAGCTCGCCGGGCTCGCCGGTCACGGTGACCACCGGCGAGCCCTTGCGGGCCACCACGGTCTGCCCGTCCGGGCGGCGCAGCACCAGGCCGACCGGCGAGCGCCGTCCGCTCATCCCGGCCATCCGGACCAGCCGCTTCCACAGCACCTCGGCGAACTCGGCGTCCAGCACCCGCGGTGACCAGCCGTCCTGGGCCCGGCGCACGTCCTCGCCGTGGACGTAGAACTCCACGGTGTTGGCGACCTCGTCCGCGCCGGGGATCCCGAACAGCGAGAACCGGGGCGGCCCGGTCCTGATCAGTTCGAGCAGCTCCTCGTAGGGCTTGGCGGCGAATTCGCCCTGTACCTTGGCCAGCCGATCGGCCAACGGCTTGATCATGATGCCGGCGGCGGCGTCGGGCCGGCGTTCCCGGATCACGGTGTGGGCGGCGAGTTCCCTGGTGGTCCAGCCCTCGCAGAGGGTCGGCGCGTCGGGTCCGACGCTTTCCAGCAGATCGGCGAGCAGCAGGCGTTCCCGGCGGGCATGGTTCGACATACCGGCCACCCTACGACTGATGCCCCGTCAATGCAGCGGTGCCGTGAGCTTGGAAGCGCGGAATCCGATCTCCAGCATGCAGGTGACCGTGTGCGTCCCGGCCCGGTAGGGCTTGAGGTCGGGGAAGTAGATCCCCTCGTTCAGCCGGTCGGCCAGGGCGGCGGGCTGCTGGTGCCAGGCCGCGTCGTTCAGCGTCTTGCAGAGCGTCCGGCCCTGCTTGTTGACGTCGAACGCGGTCTTCAGACCGGCCGGGAGCTGCACCAGACCGGTGATCTGGGCGTCGTGCGGGCTGTGGCAGTCGTGCTTGGTGACCTTCTTCAGCGAGGAGGTGATGCTCGGGTCGCTGACGCAGTCCCCGGCCTGCAGCACCACATAGGGAAAGGTCTGCGGCACCGGGGTGGGGGTCGGGCTCGGCGGCGGCGGGGGCGTGCTGCTCGGGGCGGCCGAGGGGGTGCTGGGCGGCGCGGCCACCGGGGCCTTCTTCTTCCCGCCCGACAGCGCCACCACCAGCACCACGGCGACGACCAGCAGGAGCAGCACCCCGGCCGCGACGAAGCCGGTACGGCGGCTGGGGCCCCGGCGGGGGGAGGCTGCGGATGGCTCGTCGGCACTCATGCGCACCAGAATGCCCGCAACACCGGCCGGTTCACCATGGGGCGTCCTGGGCCGGCGTCATGGGGCGTCGGCGCCGGCGGTCCGGGCTTTGGCAGAATGGAGCCATGTCAGACACCACCGCAGCACCCGCCCGGGCGGGCAGCACCGCGCTCGACCCGGCCGTCGCCGCCCGGCTCAAGCGCGACCCGCAGGGCCTGGTGCCCGCCGTCGCGCAGCAGTACGACACCGGCGAGGTGCTGATGCTGGGGTGGATGGACGACGAGGCGCTGCACCGCACCCTCAGCACCGGGCGCTGCACCTACTGGTCCCGCAGCCGCCGCGAGTACTGGGTCAAGGGCGACACGTCGGGGCATCTCCAGCTGGTGAAGTCGGTCGCCCTGGACTGCGACGGGGACACCCTGCTGGTGAAGGTCGACCAGGTCGGCGCCGCCTGCCACACCGGCGACCGGACCTGCTTCGACGCGGGTGGGATCGCCCTGATCCAGACCCCCGGCGACCAGTAGGCTCAGCGACCATGACCACCGGTACCGTGACTCCCGACCTCGAGACCTTCCGCAAGCTGGCCGTCGACCGCCGGGTCGTTCCGGTCGTCCGGCGGCTGCTCGCGGACGGGGACACCCCCGTCGGCCTCTACCGCAAGCTGGCCGCCGAGCGCCCCAACACCTTTCTGCTGGAGTCCGCCGAGCAGGGCCGGTCCTGGTCCCGCTACTCCTTCGTCGGGGTCCGCAGCAGCGCCGCGCTGACGGTGGACCAGGACGGCGGCGCACGCTGGCTCGGCGAGCCCCCGGTCGGGGTGCCCACCGAGGGCGATCCGCTGCAGGTGCTGCGGGCCACCATCGAGGCCCTGCACACCCCGCGGGACCTGCATCGCACCGGCGAACTGCCGCCGTTCACCGGCGGCATGGTCGGCTACCTCGGCTACGACGTGGTCCGCCGGCTGGAGAAGCTGCCGGTGATCGCCCCGGACGACCTGGGCCTGCCCGAGCTGACCATGCTGCTCGCCACCGACCTCGCCGTCCTGGACCACGCCAACGGCAGCGTGATCCTGATCGCCAACGCGGTGAACCATGACGACCGCCCCACCGGCGTGGACGGCGCCTACTCGGACGCGGTGGCCCGGCTGGACGCGATGACCGCCGACCTGGCCCGTCCGGTCGGCACCGGGGCCGCCGCGCTGGCCCCGGTCACCTCCGTCGACGCCGTCTCACCCTTCGGCGGGGCCCCCTACCGGGCCGCCGTCGAGGAGGTCAAGGAGCGGATCAGGGCCGGTGAGGCCTTCCAGGTGGTCCCCTCGCAGCGGTTCGAGGTCCCCTGCCCGGCCAGCGCGCTGGACGTCTACCGGGTGCTCAGGACCACCAACCCCAGCCCCTACATGTACCTGTTCCGCTTCGAGGGCTTCGACGTGGTCGGCTCCAGCCCGGAGGCCCTGGTCAAGGTGGAGGACGGCCGGGCCATGGTGCACCCCATCGCCGGGACCAGGCACCGCGGCGCCACCCCCGAGGAGGACGCCGACCTCGCCGCCGAGCTGCTCGCCGACCCCAAGGAGCGGGCCGAGCACCTGATGCTGGTCGACCTGGGCCGCAACGACCTGGGCCGGGTCTGCGCCCCCGGCAGCGTCGAGGTGGTGGAGTTCATGACCGTGGAGCGGTACAGCCACGTCATGCACATCGTCTCCACCGTCACCGGGCGGGTCGCCGAGGACCGCACCGCCTTCGACGTGCTCACCGCCTGCTTCCCGGCCGGGACGCTGTCCGGCGCGCCCAAGCCCCGGGCCATGCAGATCATCGAGGAGCTGGAACCCACCCGGCGCGGCCTCTACGGCGGCTGCGTCGGCTATCTGGACTTCGCCGGGGACTCCGACACCGCGATCGCCATCCGCACCGCGCTGATCCGCGACGGCCGGGCCTACGTCCAGGCCGGGGCCGGGGTGGTCGCCGACTCGGTGCCCGAGAACGAGGACGCCGAGTGCCGCAACAAGGCGGCGGCGGTGCTGCGTGCCGTCGCCGGGGCGAGCACCCTGCGTCCGGCCGCCGACAGCGTGCAGGGCACACTGGAGCGGTGACCGCACTGCCCCCGCCCCGCACCGAGCAGCCCGCCCCCGTCGACCAGACCACGGCCGAGGCCGCGCCGCCGCGTCCGGACCGGCGCAGCCTCGCGCTGATGCTGCTGTTCACCGTGCTGGGCGCGGCGCTGGTGCTGCTCGTCGCCGGGCAGACCTGGGCCAGGGGCAGCGTCGACTTCCAGGGCACCCCGCTCAAGGTCTCCGCCAGCGGCTCGCAGACCAGCGGGCTGCCCGGCGCGCTCGCCCTGGTCGGGCTGGCCGCCGCGGTCGCGGTCTTCGCGGTCCGCGGCCGGGGCCGGCAGGCGATCGGGGTGCTGCTGGCGCTGGCCGGGGCCGGCACCGCCGCCTCCGCGCTGGTCGCCGCCACCGGCGCCGGGGCCCTGGACAGCAGGGCGGCCCGCGCGGTCGGGCTGACCCGGGCCACCGCCACCGGCATCAGCCACACCGGCTGGCCCTGGGTCTCCGCCCTGGGCGGCCTGCTGCTGCTGCTGGCCGGGCTGCTGGTGCTGGCCAGGGGCCGGGACTGGCCCGGGATGTCCTCCCGCTACGAGGCCCCCGGCGCGGCCGGAGCCGCCGCGACGGCCCGCGGACGGGCCGCCACGCCCGATCCGGATTCCCCCGCGGACCTCTGGAAGGCCCTGGACCGGGGCGAGGACCCGACACGCTGAACCGCAGGGTGCCACCCCGTACGGCGACGCGCACCGCCGTACGGAACAATGTCTGTCGAGAGCCAACGTTCAACCTAGGAGCAGCAATGTCGGGTAGCGCCCACGGACACACCACCGCAGCCTGGACCGCGGTGACGATCTGCTTCATCGGCTTCATGGTCGCGGCTGTGGCCATGGTCTTGCCCCAGCCCTGGCTCGTCGTGGTCGGCCTGGTCATCGCCGCGATCGCCCCGGTCGTCGGCAAGCTGATGTCGGCGGCCGGCTTCGGCAAGAAGACCGACTCCGGCTCGGCCCACACCACCCTGCAGAAGACCCCGGTCGGCTCGGGCGTCTCCTCCTGACGAAGGGGCCGGTCTGACATGTCGCTGACGGCGGGACGCCCCGCCCGGCGGGCCCTGGCCGGGCCCGCGGTGGTGCTGGCGACGGTCGCCGCCGCGACCGGGTACGTCGCGGCGGTCTCGCCGGACACGCCGGGCCACTACCCGGTCTGCCCGTTCCTGCGGGTCACCGGCTGGTGGTGCCCGGCCTGCGGAGGTCTGCGCTGCGTCCACGCGCTGACCAGGGGTGACCTGGGCACGGCGCTGCACGACAATGTGCTGGTGGTGGTCGCCGGAACGGTGGCGGCGCTGCTGTGGCTGCGCTGGGCCTACCGCGGCTGGCGCGGCCTGCCGAGCGCGGTGCCGGGCCTCGGCCGGGGCTGGATGTGGGTGGTGCTCGGCGGCCTGCTGGTCTTCGCGGTGCTGCGGAACACCCCGTGGGGGAGCTGGCTGGCCCCGCCCGCCGTCTCTGGCTGAGCTGCTGCTTCGGTTCCCATGTCCGCCGGTCGAGATCTCGATGCTGTCGATGCGGGCGCGGGGCACCGCTGCGGATACCATCGGAGCAGGCTGTCAGCATTCGAACAGCCGTCCCGAAGCGCCGGAGCAACACTGAAGAAGGGGGCATTCAGCGTGAGCGTGCTCGACGAGATCATCGCCGGGGTCCGTGAGGACCTCGAAGAGCGCATGAGCCGGGTGTCCCTGGACGACCTCAAGGCCCTCGCGGTGCGCGCGCCGGAGGCCAAGGACGGCGTGGCCGCGCTGCGCGGCGACAGCGTCCGGGTCATCTGCGAGGTCAAGCGGTCCAGCCCCTCCAAGGGCGCGCTGGCCGCCATCGCCGACCCGGCCGCGCTGGCCGCCGACTACGCCGCCGGCGGCGCCGCCGTGATCTCGGTGCTCACCGAGCAGCGCCGCTTCGGCGGCTCGCTGGCCGACCTCAAGGCGGTCCGCGACGCGGTCGACACGCCGGTGCTGCGCAAGGACTTCATCGTCACCGCCTACCAGCTGTGGGAGGCCCGCGCCTACGGCGCCGACCTGGCCCTGCTGATCGTCGCCGCGCTGGAGCAGCCCGCGCTGGAGTCGCTGATCGAGCGGGCCCAGTCGATCGGGCTCACCCCGCTGGTCGAGGTGCACGACGAGGAGGAGGTGGCCCGCGCGGTGGACGCCGGGGCCCGGATCATCGGCGTCAACGCCCGCAACCTCAAGGACCTCAAGGTCGACCGGGACACCTTCGCCAATGTCGCGCCCTCGATCCCGTCCCACATCGTCAAGGTCGCCGAGTCCGGGGTGCGCGGGCCGCACGACCTGATCGCCTACGCCAACGAGGGCGCCGACGCCGTCCTGGTCGGCGAGTCCCTGGTCACCGGCCGCGACCCGCGTTCGGCCGTCGCCGATCTGGTGGCCGCGGGCGCGCATCCGGCGATTCGCCACAGTCGCGGCTGACCTCTATTCTCATGGCCATGTCCGCCCGCCTCCAGCCCGGTTGCAAGCCCCGTGGCTGCCGCGCGCCCGCACGCCGGGTGCTGGGGCGGCGGGTGCGCTATGTGATCGGCGCCGAGCCGGGCCAGGTGCCGGGCGCCCGATGGCAGGGACCCAACGGTCGCTAGATCGTTCTGTCTTCTGTCATCCATCGGCTCACACACCTGAGGGACCATCAACCATGTCGTCCAACGACATCACCCCAGATATCGTCACCCCCGACGCGCGCGGGTACTTCGGCGCGTACGGCGGGCGTTTCATCCCGGAGGCGCTGGTCGCCGCCGTCGAGCAGGTCGCCGACGAGTACGAGAAGGCCAAGGCCGACCCGGCCTTCGGCGCCGAGCTCGCCGCCCTGCTGAAGGACTACACCGGGCGCCCCAGCCCGCTCACCGACGTCCACCGCTTCTCCGCGGAGGCGGGCGGCGCCCGCGTCCTGCTCAAGCGCGAGGACCTCAACCACACCGGCTCACACAAGATCAACAATGTGCTGGGCCAGGCCCTGCTGACCCGCCGGATGGGCAAGACCCGGCTGATCGCCGAGACCGGCGCAGGCCAGCACGGCGTGGCCACCGCCACCGCCGCCGCGCTGTTCGGCCTGGACTGCACCATCTACATGGGCGAGGTCGACACCCAGCGCCAGGCGCTGAACGTGGCCCGGATGCGGATGCTCGGCGCCGAGGTGGTGCCGGTCACCTCCGGCAGCCGCACCCTCAAGGACGCCATCAACGAGGCGTTCCGTGACTGGGTCGCCAACGTCGACTCCACCCACTACCTCTTCGGCACGGTCGCCGGACCGCACCCGTTCCCGATGATGGTCCGCGACTTCCACCGGGTGATCGGCATCGAGGCCAGGGCCCAGGTCCTGGACCGCACCGGCGCGCTGCCGGACGCGGTCGTCGCCTGCGTCGGCGGCGGCTCCAACGCGATGGGGATCTTCTACGACTTCATCCCCGACGCGGGTGTCCGGCTGATCGGCATCGAGGCGGCCGGCGAGGGCGTCGACACCCCCCGGCACGCGGCCACCCTGACCAAGGGCGACCCCGGCGTGCTGCACGGCTCCCGCACCTACGTGCTGCAGGACGAGGACGGGCAGACCATCGAGAGCCACAGCATCTCGGCCGGTCTGGACTACCCGGGAGTCGGCCCCGAGCACTCCTACCTCAAGGACATCGGGCGGGCCGAGTACCGGCCCTGCACCGACGCCGACGCCATGGAGGCGCTGCGGCTGCTCTCCCGCACCGAGGGCATCATCCCGGCCATCGAGAGCGCCCACGCCCTCGCCGGGGCGCTGGTGCTGGGCCGCGAACTGGGCCCGGACGCGGTGATCCTGGTCAGCCTCTCCGGGCGCGGGGACAAGGACATGCACACCGCCGCCGAGTACTTCGGCCTGTTCAACGACTTCGCTCCGACCCACACCCAGGGGGGTACCAAGTGACGCTGCTCGACACCACCCTGGCCGCGGCGAAGGCCGAGAACCGGGCCGCGCTGATCGGCTACCTCCCGGCCGGCTTCCCGAGCATCGCCGGCGCCACCGACGCGGTGCAGGCGCTGATCGACGGCGGCGTCGACGTGGTCGAGATCGGGCTGCCGCACAGCGACCCGGTGCTCGACGGCCCGGTCATCCAGACCGCCGACGACATCGCGCTGCGCAACGGCATCCGCACCCGCGACGTGCTGGAGACGGTCCGTCAGGTCACCAGCGCCAACCCGTCCGTGCCGGTGCTGGTGATGACCTACTGGAACCCGGTGGACCGGTACGGGGCCGCGCGCTTCGCCGCCGACCTGGCCGCCGCCGGGGGAGCCGGCTGCATCCTGCCCGACCTGCCGGTCGAGGAGTCCTCGGCCTGGACCGAGGCCGCCGCGGAACTGGGCCTGGCCACGGTGTTCGTGGTGGCCCCGTCCAGCCGGGACCAGCGGCTGGCGCTGATCACCGCCAGCGGCACCGGCTTCGTCTACGCCGCCGCGGTGATGGGCGTCACCGGCACCCGCAACCAGGTCGGCGAGATGGCCGAGGACCTGGTCAAGCGCACCCGGGCGACCACCGAACTCCCGGTCTGCGTCGGTCTCGGCGTGTCCACCGCGGCCCAGGCCGCCGAGGTGGCGGCCTTCGCCGACGGCGTGATCGTCGGCTCCGCCTTCGTCCAGCGGATGCTGGACGCGGCCTCGGCCGAGGCCGGCTACGCGGCGGTCCGCGAGCTGGCGGCCGAGCTGGCCGAGGGCGTCCGCAAGCGCTGAGCCCGAGCCTTCAGGGAAACCTGCGGCAAACCCGCCACGCGGTCACTCGTTCAGGTGAGTGGCCGCGTGGCGCGTACCCGCGGGGGTGTGCTTCTCGTTGATGATCCGGCAGACGGCGTCTTTTCGGCGTCGCCCGTGCGAACCTGCACGACCGCGATCCGAGGAGGTCCTCCGTGGCTGCTTCACCCCGTGTCCGGGTTGCCCAGGCCGCTGTCGCCGCCGTTGCCCTGGCCGTCGCCGTCGGCGGTGAGGCCACCGTGGCCAAGGCCCTGTCCGAGGGCGGCCTGCAGCGCCCCGGTGCGGTCCGGTCGTCGGTCCAGTCCGCCGAGCAGCGGATGGCACCGGTCGCCGCGAGCCGCGGCCTCCCGCGGGCCCCGCTGGTCAAGGACGTGGCCCAGCGCAAGATCCTGCTCGGGCTGCCGGCCCGGCTCTCCCCGGACGGCGCCGGGATCGACGTCGGTTATGCCGACGCCCCGGTCACGCTGACCCTGTTCGAGGACTTCCGCTGCTCCTCGACCGCGGCCTTCGAGACGGCCCAGGGCGCGAAGCTGGCCGCCCTCGCCGCCGCCCACCAGGTGCTGGTGCGCTATGTGCTGGAGTCCTCGCTGGACCAGCGGCTGCCCGGGCCCGGCGCGCTGCTGGCCACCAACGCCGCCCGCGCCGCGCTGGCCCACGGCGGATTCCCCGAGTACCACGCGCTGCTGTTCGCCAACCAGCCGGACGAGTACACCAACGGCTTCACCGAGGCCAGGCTGCTGCAGCTGGCCTCCTCGGTCCCGAAGCTGCGCGGCAAGGCCTTCGACGCCGAGCTGCACGACCTCTGGTACCGCAGCTGGGTCGGCCAGGCGCAGACCGCCTACACCGACGCGCACGTGCACCACGGCACCCCCTCGATGCTGCTGAACGGCCAGGAGGTCGACCTCGGCGCACAGCCCCGGCTGCTGACCGACCCGGCCGCGCTCGGCGCCCTGGTGCAGCAGGCGGCCCGGGCCAACTGACGTGCAGTGAAACCAGAGAACAGAAGAGAGCAGCAGAGAAGTGCAGATCGCAGGGAGGCGATGCCAATGATCGCGGATCAGACGGTTCGAACGGATCGCGCGACAACGGGGGGAACGAGCGGTCGGGAGACCGTCTTCGACTGGATCGGCACGGCGGCCAGACTCGGCCTCGCGGTCGTCTGGGGCTGGGCCGGCTTCGCCAAGATCGGCGATCCCGAGGCCGCCGCGCAGGCCGTCCGGGCCTACCGGCTGCTGCCGGAGGCGCTGGTCAAGCCGTTCGGCTACGGCCTGCCGTTCCTGGAGATGGCGCTGGCGCTGCTGCTGGTGGTGGGCCTGGGCACGAGGATCGCCGCCGCGCTGTCGGGGCTGCTGCTGCTGGTCTACATCGGCTCCATCGCCTCGGTCTGGGCCCGCGGGATCTCCATCGACTGCGGCTGCTTCGGCGGCGGCGGCGCGGTGAGCGCGTCCAAGACCGCGTACCTCCAGGAGATCCTGCGCGACCTGGGATTCCTGCTGGTCACCGGCTGGCTGCTGTGGCGGCCCCGGTCCCGGTTCTCCCTGGACGGGTGGCTCGCCACCCCGTGAGCCGCCCCATGAACCACCCCTTGAAGATCCCTGTCCCTTCGCAGTTGGTGATGGAAGCTACATGAGTCAGAAGAACACTGAGGCCAGGCGCAGCGCGCGCGACCGGATGCAGGAGGAGCGTGCCGCCGAGGAGGCCAAGGCCCAGCGGCTGCGCAAGCTCGGCATCATCGGGACCGTGCTGGCCGTCCTGGTCGTCGCGGTCGTGGTCGGCGTCCTGGTGATGAACCACAAGACCAGCTCGTACTCGGCCACCGACGCCCCGGCGGGGACGACCGGCGCCAACAGCCTGATCATCCCGGTCGGCGCCGAGGCCGCCCCCTCCACGCTGACGGTGTACGAGGACCCGCGCTGCCCCGCCTGCGGCGAGTTCGAGACCGCCTTCCACAGCACGGTCAACAAGCTGCTGAGCGAGGGCAAGATCAAGGTCCAGTACCACGTGGTGTCGTTCATCGACCGGCACGACCAGGGCAGCGGCTCCAAGAACGCCGCCAACGCGCTGGCCTGCGCCCAGAACACCGGCAAGTTCCACAACTTCCACGACGTGATCTACGCCAACCAGCCGGACGAGACCGACGACGCCTGGGCCGACAAGAGCGCGCTGATCACCCTGGCCAAGCAGGCCCCGGCGCTGGACACCCCGGCCTTCGAGTCCTGCGTCAACGGCAACACCTTCGGCTCCTGGGTGACGGCGGTGCAGACCGACTTCGACAAGTCCGGCTACACCTCGACGCCGACCATCCTGCTCAACGGCACCTCGGCCTACCCCACCTACAACGGCACGCAGATCACCCCTGCGGCCCTGATCGGCTGGGTGGACGCCGCCAACAAGGGCAAGACCCCGGCCGTGCTGACCCCGGCCAGCGCCGCCGCCCTGGCGTCGCCGACGGCGGGCAACACCAAGTAGTCCCCAAACAGGGGGTGGTTCAGCGGGACCGCCGGATCAGGCCGCGCCGCACGCCGGCGGCCACCGCGGCGGTCCTGCTGTCCACCCCCAACTTGTCGTAGACATGGACCAGATGGGTCTTCACGGTGGCCTCGCTGATGAAGAGGCGCTTGGAGATCTGACGGTTCGCCAGCCCTTCGGCGAGCAGCCCCAGGATCTCCTCCTCCCGGGGCGAGAGCCGTGGCCCGCCGGAGGACCTGACCCGGCCGAGCAGTAGGGCCGCGACCGGCGGGGCCAGCACCGTCTCGCCCCTGGCCGCCGCGCGGACCGCCGCCGCCAGCTCCTCCGGCGGGGCGTCCTTGAGCAGATAGCCGGTGGCCCCGGCCTCGACCGCGGCGAGGATGTCGGCGTCCGTGCTGTAGGTGGTGAGGATCAGTACTGACGGGGCGTCGGGCAGCGCGGTGATCCGCCGGGTGGCCTCGACCCCGTGCATGCCCTCGCCCATCTGCAGGTCCATCAGCACCACGTCCACGGGCGGCCCGCCGGCCTGGTCCAGCTGCTCCAGCAGCCGCAGCGCGGCAGCCCCGTCGGCGGCCTCGCCGACCGGCTCCACCCCGGCCAGCTCCTCCAGCAGCGCCCGCAGCCCGCGCCGCACCACCGGGTGGTCGTCCACCAGCAGCACCCGGATCATCGGACAGCACCCATCACGGCCGTCAGCGGCAGGGCGACGGCGACGGCGGTGCCCTCGCCCGGCGCGGACTCGATCGAGAGCACCCCGCCGAGGTCGGTGATCCGCTCCCGCATCCCGTGCAGCCCGAAGCGTCGGCCGGTGCTGAGCGCCGTTTCGGAGACGAAGCCGCAGCCGTCGTCGTAGACGTCCAGGGTCACCTGGTCGTCCAGATAGCAGAGGGTGACCGCGGCGCGCTCGGCCCCGGCGTGCCGCTGGACGTTGGCCAGCGCCTCCTGGGTCAGCCGCAGCAGCGCCACCTCCGCCTCCACCGGCAGCGGATACGGCTCCCCGTCCATCCGGAACGCCACCTCGGGCACCGGACCGCACCCGGCGGCGACCCGGCGCAGCGCCTCGGCCAGGGTGGCGTCCTGCAGCGCCGGGGGAGTGAGCGCGGCGACGAAGCGCCGGGCCTCGGTGAGGTTGTCCGAGGCGGTCGCGCCGATCTCGCGGATCATCCGGGCCGCGGCGGCCGAGGCCACGGCGTCCGGCGGCAGGGCGCGTTCGGCGGCCCGGGACAGCAGCACGATGCTGGACAGCCCCTGGGCCAGGGTGTCGTGGATCTCCCGGGCCAGCCGCTGCCGTTCGGCCAGCTTCCCGGCCTCGCGCTGGGTGGCGGCCAGCTCGTCGCGGGTCCGCACCAGGTCGTCGATCAGCTGCTGGCGCCGGCTGCTCTCCTGGTAGAGCACCGCGTAGCCGTAGGCGGTGAGCACCGCGACCAGCGCCCCTATGCAGGGACCGAGCACCTTCGCGGTGGTCAGTCCGCCGGGCGTGGTCGCCTGTGCGGCCACCACCACCCCGGTCATGGCGACGATCGCGGGCAGGGAGAAGCGGCGCGGCAGCAGGTGCAGGCAGATCAGGAACAGCGGGAAGGCCACATAGCCCGCCGCCGGGTCCAGCGCCGTCAGCCCCGCCCAGAGCAGCACCACCCCGCCCAGCCAGCCCCGGGACGCAACCCGCCCGGAGGACCGTACCGCCGGCAGGCCGCCCGCGGCGTAGGCCAGGCCGAGCAGCGCCCCGAGCGCGGCGGCGGCCACCCCCGCGCCATTGACCAGTCCGGCCACCAGCAGGGCGTAGAACATCAGATGCAGCGCTGCGCTCATCACCCGCAGCGCGGGGAGGTGGACGGGGGCTGGGGCGTCGGTGCTGGTCACAACCGTCGAGCCTACGGCCGGGAGGGTGGTGCCGGACATCAACCCTTTGATGGAGGGGGGACCACTCCTCTCCCCGATGGATCCAGGACGCGACTCGCGGAGGGTGGGGAGCACCGAGTGCCCGCCCGAGCACCGAGCCCGCCGCCGGAGGATCCCCTTGTTCGTCGCCCTGCGTGACATCCGCTTCGCCCGGGGCCGGTTCGCCCTGATGGGGGCGGTCGTCACGCTGATCACCACCCTGGTCGTGCTGCTCTACGGGCTCACCGGCGGCCTCGCCGCCGACTCCTCCTCCGCGGTCTCCGGGCTGCCGGCCCGGGACATCGTCTTCGGCGCTCCCCAGGGTGCCGCCCCCGAGGTGTCCTTCAGCAACAGCGGCATCAGCGCCGCCCAGCTGGCCGCCTGGCAGTCCGCGCCGGGGGCAGGGCCGGTCGCGCCGCTGGGCATCGCCATGTCCAGGCTCACCTCGGCCGGCACCACCCGCTCGGTCAGCGTGCTGGGCGTCCCGGCCGCGCTGCTGCCCCCGCTGGAGTCCGGCCGCCCACCGGCCGACGGCCAGGTCGCGGTCGGCGCGGGCACGGCCGCCACCCTCGGCAGCCGGGTCACCGTGGGCACGCGGACCCTCACCGTCTCCGCGATCACCGCCGACCGCTCCTACGGCCACGCCCCCAGCGTCTGGACCACCGAGCACACCTGGCAGCAGATCAGCGGCGCCACCGAGCCCAGCGCCCTCGCGGTCAGCCCCCTTGAAGGTGTGTCCCTCGACCGGTCCGCCAACACCCGCACCGTGAGCCGCGCCGACGCCCTGGCCGGCATCGACGGCTACTCCGCCGAACAGGGCAGCCTGCGGATGATCCAGGGCTTTCTGCTCGCCGTCAGCGCCCTGGTCATCGGCGCCTTCTTCACGGTCTGGACGGTCCAGCGCCGCCCCGACATCGCCGTGCTCAAGGCGGTCGGCGCCTCCAGCGGCTACCTGGTCAGGGACGCGCTGACGCAGGCGCTGGTGCTGCTGCTCGGCGGCGCGCTCACCGGGGCCGCCGTGGGATCGGCCGGCGGGGCGGTGCTGGGCGGCAACGGGCTGCCGTTCGCGCTGAGCGCCGCCACCGCGGCCGTCCCGGTGCTGGCCATGGTGCTGCTCGGACTGGCCGGGGCGGCCCTCGCGGTCCGCCGCATCACCTCCGTCGACCCGCTGACCGCCCTGGGAGCCAACCGATGACCGGTCTCACCCTGCAGGATGTCGTTCTCAGCTACCGGGACGGCGACCGCCGGCTCACCGCGCTGGACGCGGTCAGCCTGCACACCGCCCCCGGCGAGCTGACCGCGATCGTCGGGCCCTCCGGCTCCGGCAAGTCCAGCCTGCTGGCGGTGGCGGCGACGCTGCTGCGCCCCGACTCGGGCCGCGTCCTGGTCGACGGCCGGGACCTCACCGCGCTCACCGCCAAGCAGGCCACCGCGCTGCGCCGGGAGCGGATCGGCATCGTCTTCCAGCAGTCCAACCTGCTGGCCTCGCTGACCGCGCTGGAGCAGCTGCTCGCCGTCGCCCACCTGCGCGGCGAGCGCCCCAGGGCGGCCCGCCCGCGGGCCGAGCAACTGCTCGCCTCGGTCGGCCTCAGCGACGGCAAGCAGCACCGCCGCCCGCACCAGCTCTCCGGCGGCGAGCGCCAGCGGGTCAACATCGCCCGCGCCCTCTTCCCCGAGCCCGCCGTCCTCCTGGTCGACGAACCCACCTCCGCCCTGGACCACGAGCGCGGCGCCCAGATCACCACCCTCCTCGCCGACATCACCCGCACCCACCACACCGCCACCCTCCTGGTCACCCACGACCCCACCCTCCTGAACCACGCCGACCAGGTCCTCCACCTCACCGACGGCCGGCTGGGATGATCGTTCCTTCGCTTTTGGCGGTGTTCGCCATAGCTCTCAGGCCGACGATTCGCTCGACCTCTGCAGATCGGCGGCCTCAGCGATGGCGAGTGGTACGACGGCGGCCACCCGTCTGCCCCGGCTGGTGACGTACGTGATTCGGTCGCGTGCGGATGCGTCGTTCAGAACGTCGGCGAGACGAGCACGAGTCTGGGCGACGGACAGTTCGATCGAGGGCTCCTTCATAACAGCAGCGTACTCACATGTCCTTTCATGTACGCTGATGTACATGAAGGAAGCTGGCCGGACGGCAACCATCTATGCACTTTCTGACCCTCGGACTCCCCATGACTACCGCTATGTAGGCCGTAGCGTCGCCCTCACGATCCGCCTGAATGCCCACGTCACGAACGCTCTCTCCCGTATGCCCAATGGAGATTGGCGCTACCGGGTCACCCACAAGATCGCGTGGATCCGCGCCCTCGCTCGGGAGGGATACCACCCGCACGTGACCGTGCTTGCCGAAGTTCCTCGGAAGGATCGCATCGTTGCCGAGTGTCAGTGGATTCACGCACTGAGGGAGGCGGGATTCCGGCTCACGAATGCCACATCCGGCGGTGAGGGGCCCGAGCAATACAACCCGACAGTGCAGACGCGAGCGCGTCAGTCGGCCGCAAACCGTCGCAGGTTCGAGAACAATCCGGTCGAACGGGCCTTCTACTCCCGCCTGATGACCGAGCGATACGCCGGACCGGAGGGGCGGCGCCGCCTTTCGGCACAAACGAAGATGCAGTGGGCCAAGCCGGGTGCCAAGGAAGCGCACAGTGCGCTGCTCAAGGCCGTGTGCGCTCAGCCAGAGGTGCGTCAGCGCAAGGTTGAGGCGATGCGGAGGATGTTCGAGGGTGAGCGAGGGGCGATGCTCCGAGCCGAGCTTTCAGCTCGGTCCTCGGGCGACCGCAACCCGGCCGCTCGGCTGACTTGGGAGAACGTCAGGGAGATCAGGTGTCAGTACGCACTCGGCAACGTGACGCAGAAGTGCTTGGCGACGAAGTTCGGCGTATCCCCATCGCTCATCGGCCAGATTGTCCGGTGTCGGATTTGGGTGGCCGATCCTCTGGTGGCTCCGATCCCCTTGCAACGAGGCCGCACCCCTGCCCGGCGGTATTGCCTGGACGCAGAGCACATGGCCAGCGTTGTGCGGCTGTACCGTGAGGCTCACGCGGCAGGACGGCCTCCTGCCATTGCCGTAGCTGAAGAGTTCGGGGTCACGAGTGGTACCGCCGAGCACTGGTTCGTGAAATGCCGGAAGGGCGGACTGCTAGGCAAGGCGATCCCGGGAAGAGCGGGCGAGCGGGCCTTCTTCCGCTGAAGGCAAGCCTTACCTTGCAGGTCAGAGGGGGTGGTAAGGCAGTACTGCCTTGCTGGAACAAATGCTCGAGGAAGACTATTTTCCTTGACGTGACCACCACTGCGACGCCCAGCTTCCCCAGCACCCCCGTCCCCTCCGCCGAGTCCATAGCCGCCACCGCCGAGGCATACGCGCACACCCACCGCGATGTGAACGGCGGCTGGCTGCGTCCGGCGGTGTTCGGGGCGATGGACGGGCTGGTGTCGAACTTCGCGCTGATGGCCGGGGTCGTCGGCGGCGACGTGAGTCACCAGGCGATCGTGCTGACCGGTCTGGCCGGCCTCGCGGCCGGGGCGTTCTCGATGGCGGCGGGGGAGTACACCTCGGTGGCCTCGCAGGGCGAGCTGGTGCAGGCGGAGCTGGAGATCGAGCGGATCGAGCTGCGCCGCCACCCGGCCGAGGAGCTGGCCGAGCTGGCGCAGCTCTATGTGGACCGCGGGGTGGAGCCGCGGCTGGCGTTCGAGGTGGCGCAGCAGCTGACCGCCGACCCGGAGCGGGCGCTGGAGGTCCACGCCCGGGAGGAGCTGGGCATCGACCCGGCCGACCTGCCCTCCCCCCTCCTGGCGGCCGGTTCCTCGTTCGCGGCGTTCGCGCTGGGCGCGCTGCTGCCGCTGCTGCCGTATCTGCTGGGGGCGACCACGCTGCTGCCCTCGCTGGGGCTGGCCCTGGCCGGGCTGTTCGCCTGTGGCGCGGTGGTGAGCCGGGTGACCGCCCGCAGCTGGTGGTTCAGCGGCCTGCGGCAGCTGACCCTGGGCACCGCCGCCGCGGCGATCACCTTTCTGCTGGGCAGTCTGATAGGTGCGCAGGTCGGTTGATGACAGGGTGCAAAACCATGCGTGGTGTTACTCACACCGTGCGGTGAGGTAAACCCACTGTTTCGTAGGGCGTTTGTTCGGGCACACTTGCGAGAACGTCCGAGTTCCCCCGACACCCTGGTGGAGACCGGGCGTCTCCTATCCCCGAGCTTGGCCATCACATGGGGCCTGACCTGCTGGGTAGTCCACATGATGGACTAAAGAATCCACTTGGTGGAATCTCAGGCATCATGTAACCTGCACGAAATCGCAGAGGGCCAGCGTCGTCCCGGATGCGCATGTGAATTGTGACCATGCCGAACACGACGACACGACGGGAGAGCCGATGCTGTCTGCGTCCCCGCACTCCGCCCCTGGCACCAACCGGGCCCCTCAGCCCTACTGGGCTCTGGCGGACGCGCGCCCCGCTCAGCAGGGCCTGTACGACCCCAGCAATGAGCACGACGCATGCGGCGTCGGCTTTGTGGCGACGCTCACCGGCAAGGCCGAGCACCGCATCGTCGAGCAGGCCCTGACGGTCCTCCGCAACCTGGAGCACCGCGGCGCCACCGGCGCCGAGCCCGACTCCGGCGACGGCGCCGGCATCCTGACCCAGGTCCCGGACGCGTTCCTGCGGACCAAGGTCGGCTTCGAGCTTCCGGCGGCCGGGTCCTACGCGGTCGGCATCGCCTTCCTCCCCGACGACGACGCCGCCGACGCGGCCGCGGTCGCCGGCATCGAGGCCATCGCCGCCGAGGAGGGCCTCACCGTCCTCGGCTGGCGCGACGTCCCGGTCACCCCCGACCTGCTGGGCGACACCGCCCGCTCGGTGATGCCGCGATTCCGCCAGGTCTTCGTCAGCGACACCGCCGGTGTCAGGTCCGGCCTGGAGCTGGACCGGGTCGCGTTCGTGCTGCGCAAGCGCGCCGAGCGCGAGAGCGGTGTCTACTTCCCCTCCCTGTCCGCGCGCACCCTGGTCTACAAGGGCATGCTCACCACCGGGCAGCTGGAGCCGTTCTTCCCCGACCTGTCCGACCGCAGCTTCGCCTCCGCGATCGGCCTGGTCCACTCCCGCTTCTCCACCAACACCTTCCCGAGCTGGCCGCTGGCCCACCCGTACCGGTTCATCGCCCACAACGGCGAGATCAACACGGTCAAGGGCAACCGCAACTGGATGACCGCGCGCGAGTCCCAGCTCGCCACCGACCTCATCCCGGTCAACAGCAAGGGCGAGGGCCTGGAGCGGATCTTCCCGGTCTGCACGCCCGACCACTCCGACACCGCCTCCTTCGACGAGGTGCTGGAGCTGCTGCACCTGGGCGGACGCTCGCTCCCGCACGCGGTGCTGATGATGATCCCGGAGGCGTGGGAGAACCACGCCACCATGGAGCCGGCCCGCCGCGCCTTCTACAGGTTCCACGCCAACCTGATCGAGCCCTGGGACGGCCCGGCCTGCGTCACCTTCTCCGACGGCACCCAGATCGGCGCGGTCCTGGACCGCAACGGCCTGCGCCCGGCCCGCTACTGGATCACCGAGGACGGCCTGGTCGTCCTCGCCTCCGAGGTCGGCGTGCTGGACATCCCGCAGGACCAGGTGGTCCGCAAGGGCCGGCTGCAGCCCGGCAAGATGTTCCTGATCGACACGGCCCAGGGCCGGATCATCGAGGACGAGGAGATCAAGTCGGCGCTCGCCGCCGAGAACCCGTACCAGGAGTGGCTGCACGCCGGCTCGATCACCCTGGACGCCCTCCCCGAGCGCGAGCACATCGCGCACACCCACGCCTCGGTCACCCGCCGCCAGCAGACCTTCGGCTACACCGAGGAGGAGCTGCGGCTGATCCTCGCGCCGATGGCCAAGACCGGCGGCGAGCCGCTCGGCTCGATGGGCACCGACTCGCCCATCGCCGCGCTCTCCGAGAAGCCCCGGCTGCTGTTCGACTACTTCACCCAGCTGTTCGCGCAGGTCACCAACCCGCCGCTGGACGCCATCCGCGAGGAGCTGGTCACCTCGCTGTCCAGCAACCTCGGCCCGGAGGGCAACCTGCTGCACGCCGAGGCGGCCTCCTGCCGCTCGGTCACGGTGCCCTTCCCGGTGATAGACAATGACGAGCTGGCCAAGCTGGTCCACATCAACGCCGACGGCGACCTGCCCGGACTCAAGGCGGTCACCCTCTCCGGCCTCTACAAGGTCTCCGGCGGCGGCGCGGCCCTGGCCGCCCGGCTGACCGAGATCGCCGCCGAGGCCGACGCCGCGATCGCCGACGGCGCCCGGATCATCGTGCTCTCCGACCGGCACTCCGACGCCGAGCACGCGCCGATCCCCTCGCTGCTGCTCACCGCGGCCGTGCACCACCACCTGATCCGCACCAAGCAGCGCACCCACGTCGGCCTGATCGTCGAGGCCGGGGACGTCCGCGAGGTGCACCATGTGGCGCTGCTGATCGGCTACGGCGCCGGCGCGGTGAACCCGTACCTCGCCATGGAGTCGGTCGAGGACATGGCGACCGAGGGCGGGCTTTTCCAGGACCCCAGCATCGAGGGGGTGGAGGCCGAGAAGGCCATCCGCAACCTGATCTACGCCCTCGGCAAGGGCGTCCTCAAGGTGATGTCCAAGATGGGCATCTCCACCGTCGCCTCTTACCGCGGCGCGCAGGTCTTCGAGGCCATCGGCCTCTCCCAGGACCTGGTGGACACCTACTTCGCCGGCACCACCACCAAGCTCGGCGGCATCAGCCTGGACCAGATCGCCCAGGAGACCGCCGCCCGGCACGCCCAGGCCTACCCGGTCTCCGGCATCTCCCCGGCGCACCGCCGGCTTGAGATCGGCGGCGAGTACCAGTGGCGCCGCGAGGGCGAGCCGCACCTGTTCGACCCGGAGACGGTGTTCCGGCTCCAGCACTCCACCCGCACCAAGCGCTACGACATCTTCAAGCAGTACACCGGCCGGGTGAACGAGCAGTCCGAGCGGCTGATGACGCTGCGCGGGTTGTTCAAGTTCGCCACCGAGGGCCGCTCGCCGATCTCCATCGACGAGGTCGAGTCGGTCTCCGACATCGTCAAGCGCTTCTCCACCGGCGCCATGTCCTACGGCTCCATCTCCATGGAGGCGCACGAGACCCTCGCCATCGCGATGAACAGCATCGGCGGCAAGTCCAACACCGGCGAGGGCGGCGAGGACCCGGAGCGGCTGCACGACCCGTCCCGCCGCTCGGCGATCAAGCAGGTCGCCTCCGGACGGTTCGGCGTCACCAGCGAGTACCTGGTCAACGCCGACGACATCCAGATCAAGATGGCCCAGGGCGCCAAGCCCGGCGAGGGCGGCCAGCTGCCCGGGCACAAGGTCTACCCCTGGGTCGCCAAGACCCGGCACAGCACCCCCGGCGTGGGCCTGATCTCCCCTCCGCCGCACCACGACATCTACTCCATCGAGGACCTCGCCCAGCTGATCCACGACCTCAAGAACGCCAACCCGGCGGCCCGCATCCATGTGAAGCTGGTCTCCGAGGTCGGCGTGGGCACGGTCGCGGCCGGCGTCAGCAAGGCCCACGCGGACGTGGTCCTGGTCTCCGGACACGACGGCGGCACCGGCGCCTCGCCGCTGACGAGCCTCAAGCACGCGGGCGGCCCCTGGGAGCTCGGCCTCGCCGAGACCCAGCAGACCCTGCTGCTCAACGGCCTGCGCGACCGCATCGTGGTGCAGACCGACGGCCAGCTCAAGACCGGCCGTGACGTGGTCATCGCCGCGCTGCTCGGCGCCGAGGAGTTCGGCTTCGCCACCGCGCCGCTGGTCGTCTCCGGCTGCATCATGATGCGGGTCTGCCACCTGGACACCTGTCCGGTCGGCGTGGCCACCCAGAACCCGGTGCTGCGCGAGCGCTTCAACGGCAAGCCGGAGTTCGTGGTCAACTTCTTCGAGTTCATCGCCGAGGAGGTCCGCGAGATCCTCGCCGAGCTGGGCTTCCGCACCATCGAGGAGGCCGTCGGCCACGCCGAGCTGATCGACGCCACCAAGGCGGTCGACCACTGGAAGGCCAACGGGCTGGACATCGCCCCGCTGCTGCACGTCCCGGCGCTGCCCGAGGGCGCGTCGCTGCACCAGACCACCACCCAGGACCACGGCCTGGACAAGGCCCTCGACAACCAGCTGATCGAGCTGGCCGAGCAGGCCCTGCTGCACGGCGAGGCGGTCCGGGCCCAGGTCCCGATCCGCAACGTCAACCGCACCGTCGGCACCATGCTCGGCCACGAGGTGACCAAGCGGTACCAGGGCGAGGGCCTGCCCGAGGGCACCATCGACATCACCTTCACCGGGTCCGCGGGCCAGTCCTTCGGCGCCTTCCTGCCGCGCGGGATCACCCTGCGGCTCGAGGGCGACGCCAACGACTACGTGGGCAAGGGCCTCTCCGGCGGCGTCGTGATCGTCCGCCCGTCCCGGGACGCCGCCGCCATCGGCGCCGACGCCCAGCACCACGTCATCGCCGGCAACACCATCGGCTACGGCGCCACCGCGGGCCGGATCCACCTCCGCGGCAAGGCCGGCGAGCGCTTCGCCGTCCGCAACTCCGGCGCCACCCTGGTGGTCGAGGGCGTGGGCGACCACGGCCTGGAGTACATGACCGGCGGCAAGGTGGTCATCCTCGGCGAGACCGGGCGGAACCTCGCGGCCGGCATGTCCGGCGGCATCGCCTACGTCCTGGACATTCGCCCCAACAACGTCAACACCGGCATGGTGGGCATCGAGGCCCCCGACGCCGTGGACCGCGAGTGGCTGCGCGACACCGTCCAGCAGCACTACGAGGAGACCGGGTCCACCGTGGCCGCCGATCTGCTCGCCGACTGGGGCGGCGGGGTCTCCCGCTTCTCCAAGATCATGCCCCGTGACTACAAGGCCGTGCTCGCCGCCAAGGACGCCGCCGAGCGAGACGGGCTCTCCGAGTCCGAGACCACCGCGAAGATGATGGAGGCTGCCAACCGTGGCTGACCCCAAGGGCTTCCTCACCACGCCCAAGCAACTCGCCGAGCGACGCCCCGTCGACGTCCGGATCAAGGACTGGAACGAGGTCTACGTCGAACGCAGCCTCCTGCCCATCATCACCAAGCAGGCCGGCCGCTGCATGGACTGCGGCATCCCGTTCTGCCACAGCGGCTGCCCGCTCGGGAACCTCATCCCCGAGTGGAACGACCTCGCCTACCGGGACGACTGGAACGGCGCCATCGAGCGCCTGCACGCGACCAACAACTTCCCGGAGTTCACCGGGCGGCTGTGTCCCGCGCCCTGCGAGTCCGCCTGTGTGCTGGGTATCAACCAGGACCCGGTGACCATCAAGAACGTCGAGGTCACCATCATCGACAAGGCCTGGGACAACGGCGGCGTCGCCCCGCAGCCGCCCGAGCGCCTCTCCGGCAAGACCGTGGCCGTGGTCGGCTCAGGACCGGCCGGCCTGGCCGCCGCCCAGCAGCTCACCCGGGCCGGCCACACCGTGGTCGTCTACGAGCGCGCCGACCGCATCGGCGGCCTGCTGCGCTACGGCATCCCCGAGTTCAAGATGGAGAAGCGCCACATCAACCGGCGGGTCGAGCAGATGCGCGCCGAGGGCACCCGGTTCCGCACCGGGGTCGAGGTCGGCGTGGACATCACCGGCCGTCAGCTGCGCGAGCGCTTCGACGCGGTCGTGGTCGCGGCCGGCGCCACCACGGCGCGTGACCTGCCGGTACCCGGGCGCGAGCTCAAGGGCATCCACCAGGCCATGGAGTACCTGCCGCTGTCCAACAAGGTGCAGGAGGGCGACTACGTCGAGTCGCCGATCAGCGCCGCCGGCAAGCACGTCATCGTCATCGGCGGCGGCGACACCGGCGCGGACTGCCTCGGCACCGCGACCCGTCAGGGCGCGGCCTCGGTCACCCAGCTGGAGATCATGCCCCGCCCCGGCGACGACCGCCCGGCGAACCAGCCCTGGCCGTCGATGCCGATGGTCTACAAGGTCACCTCGGCCCACGAAGAGGGCGGCGAGCGGGTCTACGCCGTCAACACCACCCACTTCACCGGCGACGAGGACGGCAACGTCCAGGAGCTGCACCTGGTCGAGGTGGTCTTCGCCGAGGGACGGTTCCAGCCGGTCGAGGGCACCGAGCGGTCCATCCCGGCCCAGCTGGTCACCCTGGCCATGGGCTTCACCGGCACCGACGTCCAGAACGGCCTGGTCGAGCAGCTCGGCGCCGACCTGGACGCCCGTGGCAACGTCGGCCGGGACGCCAAGTTCGCGACCAATGTCGACGGCGTCTTCGTGGCCGGCGACGCCGGCCGCGGCCAGTCGCTGATCGTCTGGGCGATCGCCGAAGGCCGCTCCGCGGCCAAGGCGGTCGACAGCTACCTCTCCGGCCGCTCCTCCACGCTGCCGGCCCCGATCCGCCCGACGGACCGTCCCCTGACCGTGTGACATTCGTGTAACACTGGTCGTACAGGGGCGGCCCGAACGGGCTGCACCACCGCGTCCCCGCCAGCGCCGCCGGATCGCACGCGGAGAACCACCAAGGCACCTGCCTCTCGTCCCCGACCAAGGTGGAGAGGCAGGTGCCGCCGCTTTTTCGGCTGCGCCGAGCAGAGCGTGCCGCCGAACGTGGGAGGGCCCGGGCGCGAGCGCCCGGGCCCTCCTTGGTACCGCTGACTAGGCGTTGGCGCCCGCGCGGCGGCGGTTGCGGCGGGAGACCGTGAAGCCGGTGCCCAATGCGGCCAGCGCGGCCGCGCTGAGGCCCACCGACAGCAGGGCCGAGGAACCGGTGCCCGAGGCGGCGGAGGAGGTGTCCTGCGCCGCGAAGCTGGCGACCGTGTCACGGTCGTCCCGGTTGTGGATCTTCTTCACCGAGGCCACCGAACCGTTGGCGTTCAGCAGCACCTGCTCGTTGTTCGGGTGCTGGAAGTCGAAGGCCGGCTTCAGCGAGCCCGCCGTCGCGTCGAAGGAGGCGTCGCCGACCTTCTTGGTCTTCCAGTTCTGCTCGATGAACGCGGTGATCGACGCCTGGGTGGTGAAGGTGTGGTCCAGGTGGTTGGTCTTCGCGTACGGCGAGACCACCAGCAGCGGCTGGCGCGGGCCGGGGCCGCAGCGGTCGGCGTAGCCGTTCAGCGGCGCGGTCGACTTCTTGGCGGCGGCGGCGGTGCAGGCCGCGGCGTCCTGGGCCGGGTCAGCGGAGCCGTTGGTCGGCGCGTGGTAGACGTGGTCGTACCAGCCGTCCGAGTCGTCGTAGGCGATCACGACGGCGGTCGAGGACCACTCCGGCGACTTCTCCAGCGCGTTGATCTCCTTGACCAGGAAGTTCTGCTCGTCGATCGGGTCGGAGTAACCGCCGTGGCCGTCCTGGTACTCGGCGGCCTTGAGGAAGCTCACCGCCGGCAGCTTGTCCGCGGCGACGGCCTGGTCGAAGTACGACAGGTCGTAGTTGTGGTTCGCCGGGCCCGCGTGGCCGATCTCGCTGAGACCGGTCGGCAGGGTGTGGTGCGGGTTCGCGGTCGACTTGTAGTACGCGAACGGGTTGTGGTGCGGGCTGTAGTCCACCGACGCCGCGCCGCCGATGTTGGTGTGCGTCGTCCCGGTGCACTTGGCGTAGGTGCCGGCCGCGCCGGTGTACGCGGTGCTCGGGGTGAAGCCGCCCTGGAACCAGCCCCAGGTCACGTTCTTGGCGTTGAGCAGGTCGCCGACGTTCTGGCCCTGCAGCTCCGCCAGCGCGCTGGTGCTGGTGTGCGAGCTGTCCGAGCAGTCGTCGAACGCCGGGTCCGGGTCGCCGATGACCGTGCCGACGCCCTTGGCGTCCGGCGAGTGCACCGCGTAGGTGTCCGGGGTGGCGGTCTGCACCGGGTCGGTGGTGCTGCCCTTGCCGTCCACCGAGATCACACCGTGGGTCTGGCCCGAGATCAGGTTCAGCGCACCGGGGGTGGACGGACCGTAGTTGTTGCTGAAGGAGTTGTCGGCCAGCACGCCGTGCTGCGCGTAGTTCCACAGCGCCGTCACGGTGTTGCCGTCGTAGTAGTCCATGCCCAGGCCGGGGGCCGCGAACAGGCCGCCGGAGCAGGTGTCGGTGTCGGTGTGCTGGACGAACAGGTCCGCCTTGCCACCGTTGTAGGAGAGCTGCTCAGGACCGTAGTTGTGGTTCTGGTCGCAGGTCAGCGCCTGGGTGGAGGCGAGCCGCTGCGGGGCGTAGAGGTTCGGGTTCTTCTTCAGCAGACCCGAGTTGACCAGGTTGTTCGTGTTCTTCGGGGTGTTCTTCGCCGCGGTGAACGGGGTGCCGTCGGTGTTCGCCGCCTTCGGGTACGTGCCGAAGTAGTGGTCGAACGAGACGTTCTCGTCGTAGATGACCACCAGGTGCTTGATCGGGGTCGAGGTCTTCACATAGACCGGAGCCGGACGGTGGTCCGAGCCGCCGTCCTTCGCCCACGCCGGAGAGGAACCCGCCACCGCCACCATCGCGGCAGCCCCCACCAGGGCCGCCCAACGGGCTCCCCGCTTGCTACCAGCCACTATCGCCATTCCAGACCCCTCCACAGGACACCAAGTCCACACACTGTCGTCCCGCATCCTTTGCCCGGCGCACGACCACACGCGTGCGTCAGGGTGACCGCCAGATGAACGCCCCATGAGAAAACGGGGTGTCAGCGCGCGTAGACGGTCTGTCACTGATCCAGCAGGCCGCGGCCGAGCCAGTCCTTGGCGTCCCTGGCCCCCGGCAGCACGAAGAAGTAGCCGCCGCCGAACGGGGTGATGTAGTCCACCAGCGGCTCGCCCGCCAACCGCTTCTGCACCGCGATGAACTGCCGGTCCAGATCCTGCTGGAACGCGCAGAACACCAGGCCCATGTCCAGGTTGCCGTTGCTGTCGGTGCCCCGGTCGTAGTTGAAGCCGCGCCGCAGCATCCGCAGTTTGTCGGTCCCCGCCGTGCGCGGATTCGCCAGCCGCATATGGCTGTCCATCGGGATCACGTCACCGGTCGGATCCGCCGAGTAACGCGGCGCGTCCGTCTCCGCCACGCCGTCCAGCGGCGCCCCCGACGCCTTCACCCGGCCGAACATCCGCTCCTGCTCGTTCAGCGACACCCGGTCCCAGAACTCCACCAGCATCCTGATCAAACGTACCGCCTGGTACGACCCGTCCACCGCCCAGGCCGGCTCACCGAGGCCCGGGCGCACCCAGACCACCTGGTCCATGGTCCGGCCGTCGGCCGGATCCGGATTGGCGCTGCCGTCCCGGAAACCCAGCAGGTTGCGCGGCGTTCCGGTGGGCCGCGGCGGTGACTGGAAGCCGTCGATGCGCCAACGCACCTGCATCGCCCCACGGGTGTGCTGCGCCAGGTCGCGCAGCGCGTGCGCCACCGTGTCGGCGTTGTCCGCGCCCAGCTGCAGCAGCAGATCGCCCTGGCACCAGGCCGGATCCAGGTCGTCGTCCGGGAAGGACTCCATCGGCTTCAGCCGCAGCGGCTTCCGCGCCGCCAGCCCGAACCGGGCGTCGAACAACGACGAGCCCACCGCCAGCGTCACGGTCAGCCCGTCCACCGGCACCACCGGGCCGAGCACCCCCGAGTCCGAAGGCGGAGCGCTGATCCCCAGCGGCTCCGGCACCCCGCCCGAAGTCAGATACCGCAGCCGCTCGGTGAGCGTACGGAACAGCGTCTCCAGGCCGGCCCGGTCCGCCGCCGTCACATCGAAGGCCACAAAGGCCGCGCAACGCTGCTTCGGTGTCAGCACCCCCGACTGGTGCACCCCCTCGAAGGGGTAGCCGCCGTTCGCTGCCGTGGCTATCGGGTCGGGTGTCGCCCCCGCCGCCGAGGCCTGGGCGCTCCCGGCCACCGCTGCGACCGTGGTCAACGCCGCCGCCCCCCGCAGCACCGAACGCCGGCCCACTCCCGGCACCGTTCCAGCACCTGCACCTGTTGTACCGCTCGCCGTCACGACGTCCTCCGCACATCACACACCGCCGCCACCGGCGCCAACTCGGTCACCAGCTCCCCGAACACCGCGTTCAACCGCTCACGGTCAGCTGTCGACAGCGAGGTCAACAGCACCCCGGCCGGCTTCGCCGCGCCCAACTTCGTCAACTCCGTCGATGCTGCCGCCATCGCCGCGTCGATCCGCGGCAGCGCGGGCATCCGCGGCACCAGCAGTGGCCGCAGCAGCGACAGCGCCTCCGCCGTGCCCTGCAGATTCGCCTGCGCCGTCGCCAGATTCGACGCGCTGCCGTAGTCCGTGCGCGCCGTCAGCTCGAACTGGATCGTGTTCTCCACGATCTCGTGGGCCCGCAGCCCCAGATCCAGCGGATCCATCTGCTCGGAGGCCCACTGCGTCCGCAAGGACGCCACATCCGTCGCCAACTGCGCCGCCACCGGCTTCAGCACCGCTGCCGACTGCCCGTGCCACAGGCCGTACTCCAGCCGGTGGAAGCCGGTGAACCCGGGATCGGTCAGACCACCCGGCAGGCCCTTGGCGGTCCCGTTGATGCTCCCGTCCAGATCACCGAAGGTCCCGTAGGCCGCGCCCAGCCGCTCATAGGCGAGGTGGGCCGGCAGCCAGGCGGCCCGCGCGCCGGCCAGATCGCCCCGGTTCACCGCGGCGCGCAGCGCGTCCACCGCGGTCGCCAGGGCGGGCAGTTGCCCGGCCACCCACTTCTGGTAGGCCAGCGTCGGCGGGATCAGGTCCTGCTGGGTCACCGGCACCACCGCGGGGCCGCCAGTGCCGCCGCCGGCCACCTTCACGGTCGGCCCGGTCACCGCCTCGACGTCCTGTGGCAGGCACAGGAAGGCGTAACTCCCCGCCGCCAGCCGCACCACCATCGGCCGGGACCGCCCGGGGGCGAGGTTCTCCACCTCGCCGAGCACCGCTCCGGTGGTGGCGTCCTTGATGTACGCCTCCTCCGAACCGACCCCGGTGTTGGTCACGTCGAACACCTGCAGCCCCGGCTTCGGATCCGTCCACCCGGCGCCGCAACCGCCCGGCGACACCTGCACCGTGGTGTGCGGCAACGTCGGGTACCCGTCGTCGGCCACCGCGACGGCCTTGGCTTTTCCGGAGCCGGCGGCGTCCGCCCAGAACGCCGTCCCCCCGCCGACCGCCACGATCGCGAGCACCGATCCGGCGGCCACCCACGGCCGACCCCAGCTGCGCACCACGCCACCCCACCCTGCCCGAACACCCGCTCCGACCTGCGTCTCGAGGCTCGATGCTAGGCACCCTCAAGCCGCCTCCGGTAGCTCAGAAGGCAGCCACTCCCAGAATTCCACCGCCGTTCACCTCGCGGCAAAGGAGAAGATCACGCCGAAATGTTCAACCAACCGTCACGCAGGGGACATCTGACTACCCATGAGGGCTTTATCACTACTCGCCGGTAAGACCTACGCTCGATATATGCGCCGAGCAAAAATCGTCTGTACGCTAGGCCCCGCCACCGACTCGTACGACCAGATCAAATCCCTGGTCGACGCCGGTATGGACGTGGCCCGCTTCAATCTCAGTCATGGCTCCTACGCCGAACACGAGGAGCGCTACCGCCGGGTCCGCAAGGCCGCCGACGAGTCCGGCCGCAGCGTCGGCATCCTCGTCGACCTGCAGGGCCCGAAGATCCGGTTGGAAACATTCGCGGAGGGCCCGGTCCTGCTGGAGCGCGGTGACGAGTTCACCATCTCCACCGAGGACGTCGCCGGGGACCGGAACCGCTGCGGCACCACCTACAAGGGCCTGTGCGGGGACGTCACCCCGGGCGAACGCATCCTGATCGACGACGGCAGGGTCTGCCTGGAGGTCGTCGCAGTCGAGGGCCCGCACGTCCGCTGCACCGTGGTCGAGGGCGGGATGGTGTCCGACCACAAGGGCATCAACCTCCCCGGCGTTGCCGTCAGTGTCCCCGCGCTCAGCGACAAGGACGTCGCCGACCTGCGCTGGGGGCTTCGCATCGGAGCCGACGTGATCGCGCTCTCCTTCGTCCGCAGCGCCGACGACATCGTCGACGTGCGACGGATCATGCACGAGGAGGCGCGCACCGTCCCGGTCATCGCCAAGATCGAGAAGCCGCAGGCGGTGGAGAACCTCGAAGGCATCGTCAACGCCTTCGACGGGATCATGGTCGCCCGCGGCGACCTCGGGGTGGAGATGCCGCTGGAGCAGGTCCCGCTGGTCCAGAAGCGCGCCATCAAGCTCTGCCGCCGCAACGCCAAGCCGGTGATCGTGGCGACCCAGATGCTGGACTCCATGATCAGCGCCTCCCGGCCGACCCGGGCCGAAGCCTCCGACGTCGCCAACGCGGTGCTGGACGGCACCGACGCGGTGATGCTCTCCGGCGAGACCAGCGTCGGCAAGTACCCCTCCGAGACCGTCCGCACCATGGCCCGCATCATCTGCGCCGCTGAGGAGGACATCATCGAGGCGGGGCTGCCGCCGCTCACCGAGAACAACAAGCCGCGGACCCAGGGCGGGGCGGTGGCCCGCGCCGCGGCCGAGATCGGCGACTTCCTGGGCGCCCGCTACCTGGTCGCCTTCACCCAGTCCGGCGACACCGCGCGGCGGTTGTCGCGCTACCGGTCGCCGATCCCGGTGCTGGCGTTCACCTATGAGCCCGCGGTCCGCAGTCAGCTCGCGCTGAGCTGGGGCGTGGAGACCTTCATGGGCCCGCTGGTGGAGACCACGGACGAGATGGTGGCCCAGGTCGACGCCGCGCTGCTGGCCATCGGCCGCTGCCGGCCCGGCGACATCGTGGTGATCACGGCCGGCTCCCCGCCCGGGCTGGAGGGCTCCACCAACCTGGTCCGGGTCCACCACGTGGGCGAGGACGACAACCCGGCCAACAGCCGGCTGCACTGACCGCCGCTTGACCGATGAAAGGGGCCCGACCGGTAGGCACACCGGCCGGGCCCCTTTCATCAGTGGCTGTCAGTGGCTGTCAGTGACCGCCCGCGTCGACGACCTCGATCTCCTCGATGTTCTGCTCGATGATCTCGGTCTTCAGGCCCACCGCGAGCGCCCAGTAGTAGATCACCAGCGAGAACACGGCGATCAGGCCCATGTCCCACCAGAGCGGGAGGTTGCCCTCCGAGCCGACGCCGAAGCCGCCCTGCCAGGAGATGACGCCCATCCCGATCAGGTAGACCGGCAGCCACTGCGCGGCCTTCCAGTCCAGCCGCGGCGCGTTGGGAAGCCGCTTGGAGGTGGCGTAGGCGGCGTAGGAGCCGAGCAGCAGGTAGCCCAGGATGATGGCCAGGCCGAGGCGCCACAGGGTGGCCCAGCCCGCCCAGTAGATGATCAGACTGGCGATCACGAAGGACAGCGGGGAGATGATCTGGCCGGCCGGCAGCCGGTACGGCCGCTCCCGGTTCGGCAGCCGCTTCCGCATCACGCCGTAGGCGAGCGGGGCGCCGGCGTACATCAGCACGCTCGCCGAGGTGATGAAGCTGACCAGCTGCTGCCAGCTGGGGAACGGCAGGAAGCAGATCACGCCGGTGACGAAGGAGATGATCAGGCCGAACCACGGCACGCCGCGCGCGTCCGTCGCCTCGAACAGCTGCGGGGCGTAGCCGTTGCGGCTCAGCCCGTAGGAGATCCGGGAGGTGGAGGTGGTGTAGATCAGGCCGGTGCCGGCCGGGGAGATGATCGCGTCCAGGTAGAGGATCGTGGCCAGCCAGCCCAGGCCGATCACCGTCGCCAGGCCCGCGAACGGGCCGCTGATCCCCGCGTACGCCAGGGTCGCCCAGCCATGGACGAAGGACGAACCCGGCAGCGCGCCGATGAAGACGACCTGCAGCAGCATGTAGATCAGCGCGCCGATGGCCACCGAGCCCAGCACCGCGCGGGGGATGTCCTTCTTCGGGTTGCGGCTCTCACCGGAGAGCTGGATCGCCTGCTCGAAGCCCAGCAGGGCGAAGATGATGCCGCTGGTGCTGATCGCGGCGAGGATGCCCTTCGCACCGAACGGGGCGAAGCCCTTCGAGGTGAAGTTGCTGCCGTGGAAGTGGGTCAGCGCCAGTACGAAGATCGCGAGGAGGGGGATCGCGATCTTCCACCAGGTGGCCGCACTGTTGGTACGGGCCAGCAGCCGCACCCCGAGGAAGTTGACCGCGACGAACACGGCCATCAGCACCACGGCGACCACGAAGCCGCTCAGCGTGAGCGTCCCGTTGGCGTGCTGGAAGCCGTTCGCCCAGGTCCAGTGCTGGGCGTAGCCGATCATGGCCTCGACCTCGATCGGCGCGACGGTCGCCGCCTGCAGCCAGGAGAACCAGCCGAAGGACATACCGGCGAGCCCGCCGAACGCATAGTGCGGATACCGTGCCGTTCCGCCGGCGACCGGGAACATGCCGCCGAGTTCGGCGTGCACCAGCGCCAGCAGGATGATCGCTACCGCGCCGATCCCCCAGGAGATGATCGCCGCGGGCCCGGCGACCACGACCGCCTCCTTGGCCCCGAACAGCCAACCCGAGCCGATGATCGACCCGACGGAGGCCCACATCAGGCCGATCAGGCCGATCTCCCGGCGCAGTGTGCCGCCGGAGGCGGCTGGTTTGGACAACTGGTCTGTGGGTGCCATGGTGAGCGCCTCTCGAATACGTGGCGGGGCGGTGAGAGCTGCCTCAGATTAGGCGCAGATTGGCCCCATGCATAGATGCTGATGCTGAATACATGTGTTCCGTTGAGTATTTTCACACGCACTGCGCAGCTGATTCACGGCATAGGTAAAGAAGCGCCGGGGCAGACATCATCCCTGGCCCAGACCCTACTGGTGCTCCCGGACGCGGTAAACATGAGCTGATTGCAGAACTTGAGGATTCCTTGAGCCTCGGTGAGTCATACGGGTTCCCCTGGGCAACGAACACCACTCCTGTGCCCATCGGGTGGGAATGTATTCCGATGATTAACTTTTCATTCCGACCTGCTCGCCCATCAATCCCACGGGCCGCCGCCGCGCAGCTGCCGTGCGGCGTATCTCGCGGGAGGTCGAGGGCCTCGGCCCACCGGTAGCGGTCGCGTCCTCCGCTACTGCGGGGCGGCGGACGTCCTCCGGAGCGGCGTGCTGGGCCACCGCGTCGTACTACGGGCGCCCCTCGGCGACGACGGACAGCAGGACGTCGACCAGCAGTTCGGCTGCCTCGGGGCGACCGTGAGCACGCGCCTGCCGCGCCACCTCGGCACGCCGCTCGGGGGCAGCCAGCAGCGGGGCGACAGCCTCGCGCAGCGTCTCTGGGGTCACCTCGCCGAGCAACGCTACGGCGGCCCCGGCCTGCTGCAGGTGGGCGGCGTTGTGGGCCTGCTCGCTGCCGGCCGAGGTGGCCAGCGGCACCAGCACCGACGCTTTGCCGAGAGCGGTGATCTCCGCGATGGTGCCTGCACCACTGCGCGAGACCACCACGTCGGTCAGGGCCAGCACGTCAGGCAGCTCCGGGCCGACGAACCCGGTCAGGAAGTAGCGGGCCGCCAGATCCACCGGGAGCGCGGCGGCCTGGGCCGCCAGCCCCTCGTCAGCAGTCGGCCCGCACTGGTGCACCACATTGGCCCGCTCCAGCAGCCACGGCAGGACGGCGCCCACGGCCTGGTTGATCTGCCGGGCCCCCTGCGCGCCGCCGGTGACGTAGACGGTCGGCAGCCTGCGGTCGAACCCGTACCGCCAGCCCGATGGGGACGGCCACGTAGCCGCTGGTGCCCAGCACTACGTCCGGGCGGAAGTGGGAGACGATCGAACGCGCCTGCGCGGCGCCCAACGGCACGCGTCCCATGTCCTTCGCGTTGGCCACGGACAGCATCTTCAACGGGTTGCTGGAGCGGCGGATCTTGCCGGTGGCCACCGGAGCGAACGCGATGCCCTCTGCTGTGGCAACGCGCTCCTCCAGGCTCCCGGCGGTGCCGACCCACAGCACCTCCAGTGCGCGGCTATGCCCCGCCAGCCGCGTGGCCAGCGCCCGTACCGCGGTCAGCGCGGGATAGGTGTGCCCACCAGTCCCGCCCCCCGACACGATCAGACGAAACGCCCGCTCCGTGCCGAGCGCTACGGCGCGTCGCTCGATGGGGATCGAAAGTGGGCCACAAGCTGGTGCGCGTACCGATCCTCTGGGCCAAGTTCCTGGACTGCCTGATGGGCCTCACGAACCCGATGAGACTCGCACAGCAACCGAGCGAGGACGTACAGGGCATCGCGGTCGCCATGTGCAGCGCGGCTACGCAGCGCCGTTTCCATCCCCTGCTCGCCAAGCGATTTATTGAGTCTCCGACGTGCATGGACGTCGGTGAGGGCGCGTTCCGTGAGTTCTGCGAACCGTTCCGCGCGGGCGAGCAAAACGCATGTGCCACAGATGGTTGTCGTGCATGTAGTGATCAGTGGAGTAGCACTCGGCGCGGGCGCTGACCAACTCGATAGCCGCATCCCAATGCTGGAGCCGTTCCGCCGCTTGGGCCCGCTCGAACCACCACTCCACCCGACGAGTATCGCGCACTGCTGCTTCGTACAAGGTGGTGGGTGGTCACCGGCATCAGGCTGCTGCGGTGCGCTATCTCGCCAGACCGTTTGCCCTGGGCGCGCTTCGGCGTGGCCTGTCCGTCTCCCAGTTCCTCGGGCCGCTCGGTACAGGGGCCCTGATCGCCTCCTCGGACGATCCGCTCGGCGCACTCGCCACGGCCGAGGAGCTGACGGGCGCATTCCGTGACCGATGGGTCAACGACAGCATGACCCAGGACGAGTACAACGACTTCGTCCTGGCCGGCCGACCAGTTGCCGCTATGTCCGACGGGCGCCCGTGGCCCTCTCGCCGCCAGGAACTCGGCGGGGTGTTCACCATGCGAGATGATCATCAGTTGTGATGAAGGTCGCTACTTTTCCTGGGGCCTTCGGAATGAAGGAAAAGTACCCCGAGTCGGATTCGAACCGACGCTGGATGGGTTTTGAATCCATTGCCTCTACCGCTGGGCTACCGGGGCTTGCTGCAATTCGAAGGTTAGACTTCGCCCTGCGTGCCCCCAACATACCGTGTCTGGGTAGGCTCGTGCACGTACCCCCGCGTCAACGAGGAGCACCGTGACCGCCGCCGACGAGCAGCATGAGCAGCATGTCCCGCCGACGACGACCCGTGTGGTCATCGCCGAGGACGAGGCGCTGATCCGCCTCGACCTCAAGGAGATGCTGGAAGAAGAGGGCTACACCGTGGTCGGTGAGGCCGGCGACGGTGCCGAGGCGGTGAAGCTCGCCACCGAGCTGCGGCCCGACCTGGTGATCCTTGATGTGAAGATGCCGATCCTGGACGGTCTGTCCGCTGCCGAGCAGATCCATGAGGCGCACATCGCGCCGACCCTGATGCTGACCGCGTTCTCGCAGCGCGAGCTGGTCGACCGGGCCCGGGACGCCGGGGCGATGGCCTACATCGTCAAGCCGTTCAACAAGAGCGACCTGGTGCCGGCCATCGAGATGGCGGTCTCCCGGTACAGCGAGATCCGCGCGCTGGAGTCGGAGATCGCCGACCTGAGCCTGCGGCTGGACACCCGCAAGCTGGTGGACCGCGCCAAGAGCGTGCTGCAGACCAAGTTCGGGCTGACCGAGCCCGCCGCCTTCCGCTGGATCCAGAAGACCTCGATGGACCGCCGGATGACGATGAAGGCCGTCGCCGAGGCCGTCATCGAGGAGGGCGCGGCCCAGGACGCCAAGAAGAAGGCCCCGTCGTCGGAGCCGAGCCTGACCGATCCCGCCGCGGACGCATAAGCCAAAAGGCAGGGGCCCAGCAACACCAACGGAGGCCGCCCGGTGGAATTCCACCGGGCGGCCTCCGTTCGTGCGCTCGGAAAAACGTCAGTCCTCGCCGAGGTACGCCTTGCGGACGGACTCGTCCGTGAGCAGTTCGGAGCCCGGTCCGGAGAGGACGATCCGGCCGACCTCCATCACATGCCCGGTGTCCGCGAGCGACAGTGCGGCCTGGGCGTTCTGCTCGACGAGCAGGATCGTGGTGCCCTGGGAACGCAGTTCGACGATGGTCGCCATGATCTTCTGCATCATGATCGGCGAGAGCCCCATCGACGGCTCGTCCAGCATCAGCAGCTTGGGCCGGGACATCAGCGCCCGTCCCATCGCGAGCATCTGCTGCTCGCCGCCGGAGAACAGTCCTGCCGCCTGCTTCCGCCGCTCCCCGAGGATCGGGAAGAGGTCGTAGGCGCGGGCGATGTCGGTCTGGATGCCCTCCTTGTCCTTCCGCAGGAAGGCGCCGAGGAGGAGGTTCTCCTCGACCGTCATCCGGGGGAAGATGTGCCGGCCTTCGGGGGAGTGGGCCAGGCCGAGCGCCACGATCTCGTGCGCGGGCACGTTGGCCAGCGGCTTTCCCTCGAAGGTGATGCTGCCGCTGAGCGGCGGGTGCAGCCCGGAGATGGTGCGCAGGGTGGTGGTCTTGCCGGCGCCGTTGGTGCCGATCAGGGTGACCACCTGTCCGGCTTCGACGCTGAAGGAGATTCCCTTCACGGCTTCGATCTTGCCGTAGGCGACGCGGAGGTCCTCTACTTCGAGAAGGGCGGTCACGTCTGGTCCTCCTCGTCAACGGAGCCGGCAGTCTCACCGGCAGTGCCGCCGGCGGTGTCCGCCGGTTCGTAGGGGGTGCCGAGGTACGCGGCGACGACGCGTTCGTCGGCCTGGACCACCGCCGAGGTGCCTTCGACCAGCTTCTCGCCCTGGACCAGCACGGCGACGCGGTCGCAGAGGTTGAAGATGAACCTCATGTCGTGCTCGATCACCAGGATGGAGACGCCCTTGTCCCGGATCGCGAAGACCAACTCCTCGGTGGCCCGGGTCTCCTGGGGGTTCATTCCGGCGGTGGGCTCGTCCAGCAGCAGCAGTCCGGGGTCGCTGGCGAGGGCGCGGGCGATCTCCAGCTTCCGCTGCTCCCCGTAGGGGAGGTTCCGGGCCAGGTGCTCCGCCTTGTGCTCCAGGCCGATGAACCGGAGCAGCTCCATCGCCTTGTCCCGGGCCTCGCGTTCGGCGCGGTGGTAGCCGGGGCCGCGGAGCAGCGCCGAGACGAGGCCTTCGCGGGTGCGGGTGTGCCGCCCGACGATGACGTTCTCGACGACCGTCATGTTCTTGAACAGCCGGATGTTCTGGAAGGTGCGGGCGACACCGGCCTTGGTCACCTTGTAGGGCTTGGGCGGCAGGACCTTGCCCTGGTAGCTGACCGTCCCCTCGGTGGGGATGTAGAGGCCGGTCAGGCAGTTGAAGAAGGTGGTCTTGCCGGCGCCGTTGGGGCCGATCAGGCCGATGATCTCACCGGTGTTGACGGTGAGGTCGATGTTGTTCACGGCGGTGAGGCCGCCGAAGCGCATCACCACGCCGCTGGCCTCCAGCAGCGGGGTGCCGGGGGCGGCCGAGGGGGCGGGGGTGGTCTCGATGGGGCTGATGGTCATGGCGTTCACGCCCCTGCTTCGCTGAGGCCGGTGCCCGGGTTGCCGGGGCTGGTCTGGACGGCTTCCACGTCTGCCAGGTTCTGGTTGTCCTCGATCTCGGCCTCGTGGAACTCGAGCTTGTTGCGCCGGTTGGCGATCAGGCCCTCCGGGCGGAAGCGCATGAGCAGGATCAGGGCGATGCCGAAGGCCAGCAGCTGGTAGTCGCCGATGAACTGGAGCTTGGCCGGGATCAGGAACAGCAGCGTGGCGCCGAGCAGCGGCCCGCTGACGGTGCCCATGCCGCCGAGGACGACGGCCGCGAGCAGGAACGCGGAGTTGGGTGGGACGGAGTTGGCGAACTGGTAGGGGTCGGGGGTGACGCTGAAGAGCACGTGGGCCCAGACCAGTCCGGCGAGTCCGGCGAGCGAGGCGCCGAGGGTGAAGGCGAGGAGTTTGAAGCGGAACCCGTTGATGCCCATGGCCTGGGCCGCGGTCTCGTCCTCGCGGATGGCGACCCAGGCGCGTCCGATCCGGGAGCCTGCGGCTCTGGAGAAGACCACGACGGTGATCACGGTGAACACCAGCATCAGCAGGTAGTAGTTGGAGAACCGGCCGAGGTTGTGCCCGAGCACATTGTGCGCATCACCGAGGTTGACCCCGAAGAGCTCGATGTCGGGGATGTTGGGGATGCCGTTGGGGCCGCCGGTGAGCTTGGGCCCGGCCACGCCGTCCATGTTGTTGACCGCGATCCGGAAGATCTCTCCGAAGCCGAGGGTGACGATGGCCAGGTAGTCGCCGCGCAGCCGCAGGGTGGGGGCGCCGATGATGAGTCCGGCCAGGGCCGAGGCGGCCGCGCCGGCCAGGGCCGCGGCCCACCAGGGGAAGACCACGTGGAAGCGCGAGGTCGCGGCTCCGGAGACCAGGGCGGCGGTGTAGGCGCCGACGCCGAGGAAGGCGACGTAGCCGAGGTCCAGCAGGCCGGTCAGGCCGACCACGACGTTGAGGCCGAGGGCGACGGTGCCGAAGATCAGGATGTTGGCGCCGATGCTGGTGTACTGGTCGTTGCTCTGGGTGAACGGGAAGGCCGCAGCGGCGATGAACGCGGCCACGCCGGTGGTGATGGCGTTGCGGGCCAGGATCGCGGAGAGCCGTTCGGTGACACCCGAGCGGACCAGGCCCCAGGCGGTGAAGACGGCGACGATCAGGAAGCCGACGAAGAGCTCGCCGTAGGAGGTGTCGATGCCGTAGGCGAAGACCTCCAGGCCGATGGCCAGGACGGCGATGATGATCAGGGTGTCGGCCCAGCGCGGCAGCGGTCGGACCGGCTTGACGTCGGGCCGCTCGCCGAGGTAGTTGCGGATGGTCCGCAGCGTCTCCCAGTAGGCGGCGCTGACCGGGTTGCCGGTGTTCCGGCCGGCCACCGTGGGCGCCCCGTTCTGCGGCAGGGCGAGGGCGCCGACCAGGGCCAGCAGGGTGCCTGCTCCGGCGATCCAGGCGCCCGCGTTCAGGTTGGCCACGCCGCCGAGCTCGTCGCTGATGGCGATGATGGTGTACCAGGTGGTGCCGAAGGTGCCGAGGGCCAGGGCGACCAGGGCCGCGTGGGCTCCGGCCGGGGCGAGCCAGCGGGTGCCGCGGACCCCGTAGGCCACCAGCACGTAGACGAGCGTGATGATCGCTGCGACCAGGGTGAGCAGTTGCAGGCCGCCGGGGTTGCCGTTGACGGTGAGGTCGCCGGGGAAGGCCGCGGTCCAGGTCCAGGACAGGAAGGTGGAGACGACGGCGATCAGGGAGCCTGCGGCGATGAGGCCGAGGGCCGCCGTCGGGGGCAGCGGGATGGCGGTGCGGGTGGGTGCGGTGCTCCGGGGAGCGGCGCTGTGCGCGATGGTCGTCATGTGGTCACGCCCTGTCCGCGACGCGTTCGCCCAGCAGGCCCTGTGGGCGCAGCAGGAGGATGAGGATGAGGAGCACGAAGGCCCAGACGTTGTCCCAGGCCCCGCCGCCGAGCTGCTCCATGCCGGGGACGTTCTGGATGTAGGCGGTGGTGAGGGATTCGGCGAGGCCGAGGACCAGGCCGCCGAGCATGGCGCCGTAGATGTTGCCGATGCCGCCGAGGACGGCCGCGGTGAAGGCCTTGAGGCCGTCGCTGTAGCCCATCCGGTAGTCGATCTGGCCGTAGCGCAGCCCGTGCGCGACGCCGCCGACGGCGGCGAAGACCGCGCCGACCGCGAAGGCGATCACGATGATGCGGTCGGTGTTGACGCCCATCAGCTTGGCGGTGTCCGGGTCCTGGGCGGTGGCCTGCATGCCGCGTCCGGTGCGGGTGCGGCCGACGAAGGTGCCGAGGATGACCATGGAGACCGGCGCGGCGAGCAGGATGAAGATGTCAGCGGGCTCGATGATGACGGAGCCGAGGTGGAACGGGCCGCCGGGGAGCTGCGGGAAGGTGCGGATGTCGGTGGCGTGCGGGTACCAGGCCCAGATGGCCTGCTGCAGGGCCAGCGAGAGTCCGATGGCGGTGATCAGCGGGGCCAGCTTGGGGGCGTTGCGCAGGGGCCGGTAGGCGAAGCGCTCGGCGAGCATGGCGACGGCGACGGAGGCGATGATGCCGCCGAGCAGCATCAGGGGCAGCGCGAGCCAGATGCTGACGCCGTGGGGGAGGGCGAGGTACACGGTCAGCGAGCCGAAGCCGCCGATCATGTAGATCTCGCCATGGGCGAAGTTGATGAGCTGGACGATGCCGTAGACCATCGTGTAGCCGATCGCGATCAGTCCGTAGAGCGAACCGAGGATCAGGCCGTTGACCAGCTGTTGCGGCAGTTCGTGCACCGCAGGGCCTCCGTGGGTGTCGCCGGGTGTGCCGTTGCGGTGTTGCCCGGGTGTGTGGGGTTGCGGGGGCGGAGGCGCCGCAGGTCGTGCGGCGCCTCCGCCGGTGCGTTCCGGCAGATCGGTGGGTGCGCTGGGGTCAGCCGGTGAAGGTACCGGTCTTGGCCGCGACCCACTTGCCGCCCTTGACGACGTACACGGTGAGCTGCTTGTTGGTGGCGTCACCGTACTGGTCGAAGGAGACGGTCCCGGTCACGCCCTGGAAGTTGACACTGGCCATGGCGGTCTCGATGGCCTGGCGCGGGTTGGCCGGGAGCTTGCCGCTGTTGGCGGCGGCGACGGACTTGACGGCCTCGATGATGGCCCAGGCGCTGTCGTAGGAGTAGCCGCCGTACGCCGCGTAGGGGGCGGAGTAGCCGCCCTTGTCGTAGTTGGCGACGAAGGTCTTGGCGGAGTCGAGGGTCTCGACCGGCGCGCCGACCGAGGTCGCGTAGTCGCCGTCGGCCTTGCCGTTGGCGGCGGTGATGTAGGCGGGGTCGAAGATGCCGTCGCCGCCGATCAGCGGGATGTTGACGCCGGCCGCCTTGAGCTGGCCGCTGAGCGGGCCGGCCTCGGGGTACTGGCCGCCGTAGTAGACCAGGTCGGCGCCGGAGGCCTTGATCTTGGAGACCAGGGCCGAGAAGTCCTTGGTGCCGTCGGTGACGTGGTCCTGCCCGGCCACGGCGCCGCCGAGGGTCTTGAACTCGGTCTCGAAGGTGCCGACCAGGCCGACGCCGTAGGTCAGCTGGTCGTCGACCAGGAAGACCTTCTTCTTGGCGAGGGTGCTGTAGGCGTACTGGGCGGCGAACGGGCCCTGGATCGCGTCCGTGGTGGCGGTACGGAAGTAGGACTTGAACGGCCGGGTCTTGGTGCCCTTGGCCCAGTCGGGGCCCTGGGTCAGGGTGGGGTTGGTGTTGGCCGGGGAGACCTCGACCAGGTTGGCGTTGTCGAAGACCTTCTGCATCGACTGGGCCACGCTGGAGTTCAGCGGTCCGACCACGCCGACGACGCTGGCGTCGGCGACCAGCTTGGCCGCGTTCTGCTGACCCGAGGAGGGCTGGGCCTGGTCGTCCAGGGACTCGATCTTGAAGGTGACCCCGGGGACCTCCTTGGTGCTGTTGGCGGTCTTGACCGCGAGGTCGACCGAGTTCTTGATGCCCTGGCCCAGGGCGGTCAGTGAACCGGTGAGCGGTGCGTCGACACCGATGGTGACTGTGGTGGTCGCAGCGCTGTTACTGGAGGAGCTGCCGCGGGAACCGCAGGCGGTGAGGCTGAGGGCGCCGGTAACGGCAAGAGTGGTGGCGATAACAAGAGAACGGTTTCGCACGTTCAGTCCTTTCCTCTGGACGAGGGTCGAACCGCGCGCAGGCCCCGACCTGTCGATCCGATGGCGCGGTGACTGGGCGTGACTTTAGGCCCCCATCAGCGCAAAAGGCAGAGTGAACACGCCTTATGTGATGTTCTTGTTATGACCTGAGGAAAATTTGAGGCTCGATCCGGACACCCTCCACCGGGGTGTTCAATGCTAAGAACTTGCGTGGTTCACGCATGAGTTCGATCAAGAGGCAGGTCAGGGCCACCGGGGAAAGTTGCGCGGCAGCGGATTTCGCGGCGGGGGCGGGACCGCCGGGCAGACGTCCAGGATTGCCGCGTGGAGGTCGCTGGCGTAGCTGCCGCCGAGAATTTCGCTTTGCGTCTGTATTGCGCGCGCGTTACTCAACGTTACGTCTATGAAAGGCAGGTCGTCCGCTCGGGGCGTCTGCGAACAGTCCTTGACCGCCATCCGTACCCGGAGGAGCTGGGGCGCGCCCTGCCGCACCCGTAGCGGGAGCGGCAGCACCGAGGCGGCGCTGACGCCCCGGTAGGGCTGGGCGACGCCGCTGACCGTCAGGATCGCGCCGGTGCTGTTGGCGACGGTGAGCAGCACGGTGAAACCGACTGGTCCGCCGCCGTCCTGCATCAGCCCGTCGTAGGTGACCTTGACCGCCTCGATCGGCCAGGGCGGTAGCGGCGCGGCCGAGTTGCCGTCGGAGTGCCCGATCGCGACGGTGACCGCGGTCGCGATCAGGCCGAGGGCCAGCGCGCCGGCGGTGAGCCCGCCCAGTCGGCGGCGGCGGGGGTTGAGGCCGTGCCACCAGCGCTCCAACCGGCGTTCGACGGCGAGGCCGTCGGTTTCACTGACGGAGCTGACGAGATCGGGCAGTGGTCCGAGCCGGTCCGCCCGGCCCGCCTCGGACGGGGTCTCGATCGGGCCCACGGCTCCGGCCAGCCGGTCCTCGGCCCGCTTGCCACCGGCCATCGCGCACCCCTCTTCATCCGCTGCATGCCCTGCCCGGCGCGGGCGGGTCCGAAACGTCCCGCGCCGGGACCGCGCCGGGACCGCGCCGGGTCGGGCGGCGGCTCAGGTGTCGCGCAGCATGCAGGTGAGGCGGCAGCTGGTGATCCGGCGGCCCTGGTCGTCGGTGATCGCGACCTCGTAGGTGGCGGCGGTGCGGCCGCGGAAGACCGCGGTGGCGACGCCGGTGACCAGGCCCGAGGTCGCCGAGCGGTGGTGGGTGGCGTTGAGGTCCACGCCCACCGCGTAGCGGCCCGGTCCGGCGTGCAGCATCGCGCCGACCGAGCCGAGGGTCTCGGCCAGGGCGGCCGAGGCGCCGCCGTGCAGCAGGCCGTAGGGCTGCCGGGCGCCCTCCACCGGCATGGTGCCGACGACACGTTCGGGGGAGGCCTCGACGATCCGGATGCCCAGCCGTTCGCCGAACTCGCCCCCGGAGAAGGTGGAGGGCTCGACGCCGAGCTTGGCGAAGTGGTCGATCACGTCCTGGGGGAGGTTGAGGGTGAGGCCGGACTCCGGGTGCCGCTCGGACATGGTGCTCCTGATGTCGGTGGTCGGACTGGGTGCGTCGGACTGTCAGCGATCGTACGACTCCGGCGCGCGTCGCCGGTGGGCGGTGTTGTCAGTGGCGGGCCATAGGATTTCTCTCGGCAGTGAGGCTCGACGGTGGAAACGGTGGCAGCGATGGCGAGCAGGACCGGCAACAGCACTAAGGAAGCGCGGCCCCGGCTGCTGCTCCTCGACGGCCACTCGATGGCCTACCGGGCCTTCTACGCCTTCCCCGCGGAGAACTTCGCCACCAGCACCGGGCAGCCCACCAACGCGGTGTACGGCTTCGCCTCGATGGTCGCCAACATCCTCCGGGACGAGGCCCCGACCCACTTCGCGGTGGCCTTCGACGTGTCCAGGAAGACCTTCAGGGCCGGGATCTACCCGGAGTACAAGGCCAACCGCTCGGCCTCCCCGGAGGAGTTCCGGGGCCAGGTGGAGCTGGTCAGCGAGCTGCTGGACGCGATGCAGGTGCCGCATCTGCGGCTGGCCGAGTTCGAGGCGGACGACATCATCGCCACCCTGGCCACCCGCGCCGCGGCGGACGGCTACGAGGTGCTGATCCTCACCGGCGACCGGGACGCGCTGCAGCTGGTCACCGAGGACGTCACCGTCCTCTACCCGACCAAGGGCGTCTCCGAGATGACCCGCTACACCCCGGAGAAGGTGCTCGAGAAGTACAACGTCACCCCGGCCCAGTACCCGGACCTCGCGGCGCTGCGCGGCGACCCGTCCGACAATCTGCCCGGCATCCCCGGCGTGGGCGAGAAGACCGCCGCCAAGTGGATCGGCCAGTACGGCTCCTTCGCCGAGCTGGTGGACCACGTGGACGAGGTCAAGGGCAAGATCGGCGAGAAGCTGCGGGCCGGCCTGGACGCGGTGAAGCTCAACCGCGAGCTGACCGAGCTGGTCCGGGACGTGGAACTGCCGCTCGGCGTCGAGGACCTGGGCCGCAAGCCCTACGACCGGGACGCCACGGTGCTGCTGCTGGACACCCTGGAGTTCCGCCACCAGGCGCTGCGGGACCGGCTGTTCGCGGTCGACCCCGGGGCCGAGGGCGCCGAGCAGCCGGCCGGGCCGCCCGCCGCGCCCGGCATCGAGGTCGAGGGCGAGCTGCTCACCGCCGAGGGCGCGGTCGCCGCCTGGCTGGCCGAGCACGCCTCCGGCGCGGCCCGCACCGGGCTGGCCGCCGACTACACCTGGGCCCTCGGCGAGGGCCGGGTCACCGCGGTGGCGCTGGCCGTCGAGGGCGGCCCGACCGGCTGGCTGGACCCGACCGCGCTGGCCGAGGCGGACGAGCAGGCCCTGGCCGGCTGGCTGGCCGACCCGGAGCGCCCCAAGGCGCTGCACATCGCCAAGCAGGTGATCCGGGCCTTCGCCGAGCACGGCTGGCAGATCGCCGGGGTGGTCGCCGACAGCGCCCTGGCCGCCTATCTGGAGAAGCCGGGTCGGCGCACCTTCGGCCTGGACGTCCTGGCCGAGGAGTACCTGGGCCGGCAGCTCGGCACGGCCATCACCGCCGACAGCGGGCAGCTGGCCTTCGGCGAGGACGCCGCCGACGCCGCCGACGAGGCGCTGGCCGCCGCCCAGCTGCTGATGGTGCACGCCCGCACCGTGCTGGATCTCGCCGAGGTGTTCGAGGTGCGGCTGGCCAAGGACGGCGCGCTGGAGCTGATGCGGGACGTCGAGCTGCCGATCGCGACCCTGCTGGCCCGGATGGAGCGGGCCGGGATCGCCGCCGACCGGGAGTGGCTCACCCAGCTGGAGATCCAGTTCGGCGCGGCCGTCCAGCAGGCGGTCAAGGAGGCGCACGCCGCCGTCGGCCACGAGTTCAACCTCGGCTCGCCCAAGCAGCTGCAGGAGATCCTCTTCACCGAGCTGGGCCTGCCCAAGACCAAGAAGATCAAGACCGGGTTCACCACCGACGCCGACGCGCTGATCTGGCTGGCCGCGCAGACCCCGCACGAGCTGCCGGTGCTGCTGCTCCGGCACCGGGACCAGACCCGGCTGCGCAGCACGGTCGAGGGCCTGATCAAGACCGTCGCCGCGGACGGCCGGATCCACACCACCTTCAACCAGATGGTCGCCGCCACCGGCCGGCTGTCCTCCACCGACCCCAATCTGCAGAACATCCCGGTCCGCACCGAGGAGGGTCGGATGATCCGCCGGGCCTTCGTGGTCGGCGCGGGCTACCAGGAGCTGCTGACCGCCGACTACAGCCAGATCGAGCTGCGGATCATGGCGCACCTCTCCGAGGACGAGGCGCTGCTGGCCGCCTTCGACAGCGGCGAGGACCTGCACACCACGGTCGGCTCCCAGGTCTTCTCGGTCGAACCGGCCGCCGTGGACGCGGAGATGCGGCGCAAGATCAAGGCCATGTCCTACGGCCTGGCCTACGGTCTTTCGGCGTTCGGGCTGTCGCAGCAGCTGAACATCGCCACCAAGGAGGCGCAGGGGCTGATGGACACCTACTACGAGCGCTTCGGCGGAGTCCAGGACTACCTGCGCCGGGTCGTGGACGAGGCCCGCACCACCGGCTACACCGAGACCGTGCTCGGCCGCCGCCGCTACCTCCCCGACCTGACCAGCGACAACCGCCAGCGCCGGGAGATGGCCGAGCGGATGGCGCTGAACGCGCCGATCCAGGGCTCGGCCGCGGACATCGTCAAGATCGCGATGCTGAACGTGGACGCGGCGCTGACCGCCGCCGGGCTCTCCACCCGGATGCTGCTCCAGGTGCACGACGAAATCGTGCTGGAGGTCGCCGCGGGCGAGCGGGAGCAGGTGGAGCAGCTGGTCCGCCGGGAGATGGCCGGGGCGTACCCGCTGCGCGCCCCGCTGGACGTCTCGGTGGGCTGCGGCCGGGACTGGGAGACCGCGGCGCACTGAAGTCCCGGACGCACCAATGGATGTGAGGGAGGGTCAGCGCAACGCCCACCCGGCGGGGGGCGCGCTGCGCACGGGCCCGGCAATTGGGTAGAACGTGTTCTCATCTCAACGCCCAGGGGTTACGGTGCGGGCCGTCGAGACGAGGAGGCGGTGGCCCATGCGCGCGGTGCTGGCTGCGGCGATCGGGATGGTGCTGGCGCTGGGGGTGGCCCTGGTCCTGGTGCCGCTCGCGCACCAGGGCGGACCCACCTCCCCCAAGCCCCTGCTGACCAGCGCTCCGGCGCATCCCTAGGGGGCCGGCCGTGCGTCGCAGGTCGAGCCTGCTCCTGGTCGCCGTCGCCGCCTTCCTGGCCGCGCTCGGACCGCTGCTGCGCTGGTACGACTACCCGCGGGTGGTCGAGGTCCCGGCGAACACCTACCAGGCCGTGGTGCTGCAGGCGAAGGACGCCACCCTGATCGACTACAGCACGCTCACCGGCGTCCCGCACCGCACCGTCACCATCGTGCAGACCCTCAAGGGGGACGCCGCCGCGGCTGCCGCGGAGAAGAAGCGCACCGGGCGCGACGTGGTGGTCTGGGACACCCTCTCCTACGTCCTCGGCGACGACGGAAAGATGATCTCGGCCATCCCCGAGGTCTATGTCTACGACGCGCACACCCAGGAGCCGGTGCACTGCTGCGGCGAGAGCGTGGACGGCGACCCGGTGACCCGCACCGGCATCGAGTACAAGTTCCCCTTCGACACCCAGCCCCGCGACTACCAGTACTACGACCCGCAGACCCGCAGCTCCGCGCCGATCCGCTACCTGGGCACCGAGACCTACCGGGGGCTGCGGGTCTACCACTTCCAGGAGACCGTCCCGTGGACCCAGGTCGGCTTCCCGAAGACCATGCCGGCCGGCATCGACGGGATGACCCCGGCCAGCATCGCGAGCTCCGGGCTGCAGCGCTGGTACACCACCGTGCGTGACTTCTGGGTCGACCCGGTCACCGGCGCCCCGGTCAACGGCGAGGAGCAGCACCGCGAGCAGCTGCGCTTCCCGGCGAGCGCGCACAAGGCGCCGGTCGTCATCTTCAACGGGGATGTGAAGATCCGCCCCGACTACCTGGCCGCCACCGTCGCCCAGGTCAAGGGCGAACGCCAGCTGGTGCTCGCCCTGCGCGACTACGTCCCGTGGGGGGCGCCGCCCCTGGCCCTGCTGCTGCTCGGCGCCGCCCTCCTGCTGGAGTGGCGCGACCGAGAGCCGTCAGCGCCGGAGCCGTCAGCTCCGCCGGGTGCTGACGAAGATCGCCGTGCCCGGCAGGTGCCGGCCCCGGAGCGGGCTCCAGCCGCCCCACTCCTGCGTCAGTCCGTCCGGCCACTCGGGCTCGACCAGGTCGACCAGGTCGAATCCGGCTGAGACCAGCTCGCGCACCCGGTCGCCCAGGGTCCGGTGGTGCTCCACATAGACGGCGTTGCCCTCCTCGTCCTGCTCGACATAGGGGGTGCGGTCGAAGTAGGAGGACAGGGCGGTCAGCCCCTCCGGGCCCGGCTCGTCCGGGAAGGCCCAGCGGACCGGGTGGGTGACCGAGAAGACCCAGCGCCCGCCCGGACGCAGCACCCGGTGCACCTCCCGCATCAGCCGCAGCGTGTCGGCGGCGAAGGGCACCGCCCCGTACGCGGAGCAGGCCAGGTCGAAGCTGGCGTCGGCGAAGGGCAGTACGGTCGCGTCCGCCTGCACCAGCGGGACCGGCGGCCAGCCGAGCCCCTGGTCGATCCGCAGCGAGTGCTGCAGCTGGCGGTGCGACAGGTCCAGCGCCACCGGCCTGGCCCCCTGGGCCACCAGCCAGCGGGAGCACTGGGCGGCGCCGGCCCCGATCTCCAGGACGCGGCGGCCGCGCAGCTCGGCCGGGTCGCCGAGCAGCCGGGCCTCGGCCTCGTCCAGTCCTTCGGGGCACCAGGTGAAGCGGGCGTCGCCGAGGAAGGAGCCGTGCTCGTCCTGGTAGTCGTCGGCGTTGCGGTCCCACCAGTGGCGGTTGGCGCTGCTGCTCTCGGCGGTGTCCGCGTGGCGGCGCACGGCCTCGGAATCGTCATCGGTGCTTGCGGTGTGCTCGGTCATCTCGGCAGTAGCGTAGCCTTGGCTGTGTAGCGTCGGGCGTCGTCGGAATGGTCGCCGTGCGTGTGCCGGAATGACCGGTTCAGCCCGGTCTGTGTGGGGGTCTCCCGCACTGCGGCATACCGCATTGACCATGCCTGGCTGGCCCCGTATGCTACAAGTTGCGCTGCGGGCCTGCGCGCCTCGGACGGAGTAGGTCGCGCTCGCATCTGTTGAAGACCCCACAGTTTTCAGACGTTTCGGGGTATCGGCTTCCGGATCGTTGCTCCTCGGAGCATGTCGGGAGGTTTCGATACTCCGGCTCTGCCCTGTCTCGTCTTCGGTGGAGCGATAACGGGTCCCCGGCGTAGTAGTACCTACGACTTCATGCCCGTATCCGGAGCCCCCTTCCTAATGACGACCAGCAGCACTGAGGCCCGTACCACCCCGCAGGTGGCGGTCAACGACATCGGCGACGCAGAAGCCTTCCTCGCGGCGATCGACGAAACCATCAAGTACTTCAACGATGGCGACATCGTCGAGGGCATCATCGTGAAGGTCGACCGTGACGAGGTTCTCCTCGACATCGGTTACAAGACCGAGGGCGTCATCCCGTCCCGCGAGTTGTCCATCAAGCACGACGTCGATCCCCATGACGTCGTCAAGGTCGGCGACAACATCGAGGCCCTTGTTCTCCAGAAGGAGGACAAGGAGGGTCGTCTCATCCTGTCCAAGAAGCGGGCTCAGTACGAGCGCGCCTGGGGCACGATCGAGAAGATCAAGGAAGAGGACGGCATCGTCACCGGTACCGTCATCGAGGTCGTCAAGGGTGGTCTCATCCTCGACATCGGCCTTCGTGGCTTCCTGCCGGCCTCGCTGGTCGAGATGCGTCGTGTCCGCGACCTCCAGCCCTACGTGGGCAAGGAGCTCGAGGCCAAGATCATCGAGCTGGACAAGAACCGCAACAACGTGGTCCTGTCCCGCCGTGCCTGGCTGGAGCAGACCCAGAGCGAGGTCCGTCAGACCTTCCTCACCACCCTGCAGAAGGGTCAGGTGCGCTCCGGCGTCGTCTCCTCCATCGTCAACTTCGGTGCCTTCGTGGACCTGGGCGGCGTCGACGGCCTGGTGCACGTCTCCGAGCTGTCCTGGAAGCACATCGACCACCCGTCCGAGGTTGTCGAGGTCGGCCAGGAGGTCACCGTCGAGGTTCTCGACGTTGACATGGACCGCGAGCGCGTCTCCCTGTCGCTGAAGGCGACCCAGGAGGACCCGTGGCAGCAGTTCGCGCGGACGCACCAGATCGGTCAGGTCGTCCCCGGTAAGGTCACCAAGCTGGTTCCGTTCGGTGCGTTCGTGCGCGTCGACGAGGGCATCGAGGGCCTGGTCCACATCTCCGAGCTGGCCGAGCGCCACGTGGAGATCCCGGAGCAGGTCGTCCAGGTCGGCGACGAGATCTTCGTCAAGGTCATCGACATCGACCTCGAGCGTCGTCGCATCAGCCTCTCGCTGAAGCAGGCCAACGAGTCCCTCGGTGCCGACCCGGCGACGGTCGAGTTCGACCCGACCCTCTACGGCATGGCTGCCTCCTACGACGATGCGGGCAACTACATCTACCCGGAGGGCTTCGACCCCGAGGCGAACGACTGGCTGCCCGGCTTCGAGAAGCAGCGCGAGACCTGGGAGGGCCAGTACGCCGAGGCGCAGCAGCGCTTCGAGCAGCACCAGGCCCAGGTCATCAAGAGCCGCGAGGCCGACGCCGAGGCCGCTGCGGCGGGCGAGGGTGCGGCTCCCGAGGCCGGTGCCGCGAGTGCGGGTGCCGCCAGTGCGCTCTCCGGCGGTTCGTACTCCTCGAGCAGCGACGAGACCTCGGGCGCCCTGGCGACCGACGAGGCCCTCGCCGCGCTGCGCGAGAAGCTCGCGGGCGGCCAGAGCTGAGCGCTGTGCGCTGAGCAGTAGGTAGCTTGACAGCGAAGGACCCCCACCCGGTCACCTGGGTGGGGGTCCTTCTGCATGCACCGCCCCCGTTAAGCTGCGGTCATGTTGAGAGTGGGCCTTACGGGCGGCATCGGTGCGGGCAAGAGCGAGGTGTCGCGGCGGCTCGGCGCCCTGGGCGCGGTGGTCGTGGACGCTGACCTGATCGCGCGGGAGGTGGTCGCGCCCGGAACGGACGGCCTCGCTGCCGTCGTGGCCGAGTTCGGGACGGACGTGCTGCTGCCGGACGGCGCGCTGGACCGGCCGAAGCTCGGCTCCGTGGTCTTCGCCGACCCGGCCCGCCTCGCCGCGCTGAACGCGATCGTGCACCCCCTGGTCGGCCACCGCTCCGCGGAACTCGCCGCCCAGGCCGGGCCGGACGACGTGGTGGTCCACGACGTCCCGCTGCTGACCGAGAACAAGCTCTCCTCCCGCTACGACCTGGTCGTCGTCGTGGACGCGGCCGACGACACCCGGCTGGATCGCCTGGTGCGGCTCCGCGGGATGGCCGAGGGCGAGGCGCGGGCCCGGATGGCCGCGCAGTCGAGCCGCGAGGAGCGGCTCGCCATCGCCGATCTGGTGATCGACAACGACGGCCCGCTGGAGCGGCTGGAGCCGCAGCTGCAGACCCTCTGGGCCGAACTGCGGCTCCGCGCGACCGACCAGGGTTAACTGGTCAGGATGACCGCCGCCGAGCGGGCCGCGAGCGTAACGGTGTCCCCCGAACCCCGGTAGGAGCCGTAGCCGGCGAGCGCGTCCGCGAAGGCCGCGCCCAGCGGGACGGTCCGTTCCTGGTCGGAGAGGTTGACCGCGGTGCGGAACCGGCCCCGGTGCAGCACCAGCCAGCGGGCCTCCTCGTCGAAGTCGACCCGGACCGCGGACAGGTCCGGGTCGGTGAACTCCGGGTGGGTCCGCCGCAGCGCCAGCAGGGTGCGGTACCAGCCGAGCAGCTCGGCGTGGGGCTTGCGGTCCGGCTCGGTCCAGTCGAGCTTGGAGCCGAGGAAGGTGGCCGCCGCCTGCGGGTCCGGGACCTCCTCGGGGGACCAGCCGTGGGCGGCGAACTCGCGGCGGCGCCCGGTTCGTACCGCCTCGGCCAGGGCCGGGTCCTGGTGGTCGGTGAAGTACTGCCAGGGGGTGCCGGCGCCCCACTCCTCGCCCATGAACAGCATCGGGGTGAACGGTCCGGTCAGCACCAGCGCGGCGCCGCCCGCCAGCAGCCCCGGGTCGACGGTGGCGGAGAGCCGGTCGCCCAGCGCCCGGTTGCCGATCTGGTCGTGGGTCTGCAGATAGCCGAGCAGCCGGTGGGCCGGGGTGCGGGTCCGGTCCAGCGGGCGGCCGTGGCTGCGGCCCCGGAACGAGGACCAGCCGCCGCCGTGGAACCAGCCGTGGGTGAGGGTCCGGGCGAGCCCGGCCAGCGGGGCGACGGCGAAGTCGGCGTAGTAGCCGCCGGCCTCGCCGGTGAGGGTGGTGTGCAGGGTGTGGTGGAGGTCGTCGCTCCACTGGGCGCTGAGGCCGAGGCCGCCGGCCTCGCGCGGGGTGATCAGGCGAGGGTCGTTGAGGTCGGATTCGCCGATCAGGAACAGCGGGCGGCCGGTGGCGGCGGCCAGCCCGTCCACGGCGGTGGAGAGCTGCTCCAGGAAGTGCAGGGCGCGGGTGTCCACCAGGGCGTGCACCGCGTCAAGCCGCAGCCCGTCGATGCGGTAGTCGCGCAGCCAGCTCAGCGCGCTGCCGATCAGGTAGTCGCGCACCTCGTCGGAGCCGGGCGCGTCCAGGTTCACCGCCGCACCCCAGGGGGTGTGGTGCCGCTCGGTGAAGTAGGGGCCGAAGCGGGGCAGGTAGTTGCCGGAGGGGCCGAGGTGGTTGTGGACCACGTCCAGCACCACGCCCAGGCCTCGGCGATGGGCCGCGTCGACAAAGCGCTTCAGGCCCTCGGGCCCGCCGTAGGGCTCGTGCACCGCCCACAGCGAGACGCCGTCGTAGCCCCAGCCGTGGGTGCCGGGGAAGGGACAGACCGGCATCAGCTCGACCAGGTCCACGCCCAGCTCCACCAGGTGGTCGAGACGGGCGGCGGCGGCGTCGAAGGTGCCCTCGGGGGTGAAGCTGCCGATGTGCAGCTCGTAGATGCTGCTGCCGGGCAGGGCGCGGCCCTGCCAGGGGGTGTCGGACCAGCGGAAGGCGCTGTGGTCCACCAGTTGTGACGGTCCGTCGGGCCCGTCCGGCTGGCGCGGTGAGCGCGGGTCGGGGAGCAGCAGTGGATCGTCGTCCAGCCGGTAGCCGTAGCGGCTGCCGTCCGGGTCGGCGTCGGCCTCGGCCAGCCACCAGCCGGGGCGGTCGGGGTCGCGGCGCATGGGGTGGGCGGCGCCGTCCAGGTCCAGGGTGGCGCGGTGGTCGGCGGAGGGGCCCAGAGTTCGAAGCGGTGCACGTCAGAGCTCCGTGGAGGCGGGGTCGCGGGTGAGCAGGGCGACCGGGAGGTGGGCCAGCAGGTCGGCGAGGCGGACGGCGCCGTGGAAGCCGTCGCGGGTGGACAGGGCCTCGGTCCAGCGGCCCGGGGGCAGGGTGATCGTCTCGGTGGTCCAGCCGCCGCGTCGCTCCAGGCCCAGCGGCAGCCGGGTGGCCACGGCGAGCACGTCCTCGCCGCGGCGATAAGCGACCAGATGGGGATCCGCGTCGACCGGGGTGTAGGAGCCGGCGAAGCTCTCCGGGCGGGCCCGGCGCAGCCGCAGCGCGGTGGCGGTCAGGTGCAGCTTCTCGAACTGCAGCGGTTCGGCCGCGGCGGCGGCCTCCGGGTCGGCCTCCGGGTCGGCCTCCGCATCGGCAGAGTCCAGCCGGGCGGCCAGGCCGGCCAGGTCCACCGGGTGCCGGTTGTCGGGGTCGACCAGGGTCCGCAGCGGCTCCTCGCTGCCCTGGTAGAGGTCGGGCACGCCCGGCATGGTCAGGTGCAGCAGGGCCGAGGAGAGGGTGTTCACCCGGGCGTACGGGGCTGTCCGCTCGGTGAAGGCGGCGACCGCGGCGGCCAGGGCCGGGGTGGCCGGGATCGACCGGGCCAGCCGCTCGACCGCGCGTTCGTACTCGGCGTCGGGCTCGGTCCAGGTGGTGCGCAGTTTGGCCTCGCGGACCGACTTCAGCGCGGTCGCGGCCAGCCGGTCGGCGTCGATCGGCCAGGAAGCGAGGGCGGTCTGCCAGAGCAGGTACGCGGCGTTGGGATCCTCGACCGGCTCGGGGCAGAGCGCGGTCCAGCGGGCGATCTCATCGGCCCACTCCGCGGGCAGCTCGGCCAGCACGGCCAGCCGGGCCCTGGCGTCCGCGCTGCGCTTGGTGTCGTGGGTGGACAGCGCGGTCATGGCGGCCGGGCGGTCCCGCTGCATCCGGGCGCAGTAGCCGTGGAACTCCTCCGGGGCCAGTCCGGCCCGCCCCGGCTCGCCGCCGACCTCGTTCAGCGACAGCAGCGGGTAGCGGCGGTAGAAGGCGGTGTCCTCGACGCCCTTGGCGGCGACCGCGGAGGCGGTCTGCGCCAGCCGTATCCGGAACTCGTCCTTGCCCGGGCTGCGGCCGTGCCGTCCCAGCGCCAGATCGCGGACCAGGTCGGCGGTGGCGGCGTGGTCCGGACCGAGCCGGGCCCGGGCGGCCGCGGTGGCGGCGGTGAGCCGTTCCAGGTCGGCCGGGGCGTCCGGCTCGCCGGGGACCGGGTAGGGGCGGTAGACCGGGTAGGCGGCGAGGGTGTCGGCCAGGGCCTGCCGCAGCGCCCAACGGGGGTGGTCCCGCAGGGCGGGGTCCTCCGCGCAGACCCGCTCGGCGACCCGGGCCAGCCGGTTCACCTCGGCCGCCAGCTCGCCCCGCGGCGCGGTCATCTCGGTCCGGCCGCGCCGGGCGGCGGCGCTAGCGCTGTCGGGGGTGGCGCTGTCCGTGGTGGCGCCGGCGGTCGCGGCGCTGTCGGTGCCCAGGTAGCCGGTGTAGACCTCGGCCAGCGCCGCCGCCCCCGGGCGGTCCGTCAGCACCCCGTCGATCCGGCGCAGCGCGTCGTAGCCGGTGGTGCCGGCGCACTCCCAGTCGGCGGGCAGCTCCTCCTCGCCGGTGAGGATCTTCTCCACCACCACATAGGCGCCGCCGGTGGCCTCGGCCAGCCGGCGCAGATAGCCGCGCGGGTCGGCCAGGCCGTCCGGGTGGTCGATCCGGAACCCGTCGATGACGCCCTCGGCGTGCAGCCGCAGCAGCGTGCCGTGGGTCCGCCGGAACACCTCGGGGTGCTCGACCCGGACGCCGACCAGGTCGGAGACGGTGAAGAAGCGGCGGTAGTTCAGCTCGGTCCGGGCCAGCCGCCACCAGGCCAGCCGGTAGAACTGGCGGTCCAGCAGCTCGGTCAGCGGCAGCTGCTCGGTGCCGGCCCGCAGCGGGAACACCTGGTCGTGGTAGCGCAGCACCGGCGCGCCGTCCAGGGTGTCCCGCTTGAGCTCGGGCAGCTCGGCGCTCAGCCGGTCGCCGAGCACCGGCAGCATCACCCGGCCGCCCTGGGCCGCCCAGTCGACGTCGAACCAGTCCGCGTATTCGGAGTCGGGGCCTTCGCGGAGCAGGGTGAACCAGGCCTGGTTCAGCGAGGCCGGGACCGGGGCGGCCATGTGGTTGGGCACGGTGTCCACGATCAGCCCGAGTCCGTGCTCATGGGCCGCGTCGGCCAGGGCGCGCAGGCCGTCTGGTCCGTCCTCGCCGCCGAGCTGCTCGCTGATCCGGCTGTGCTCCACCACGTCGTAGCCGTGGGTGGAGCCGGGGGCGGCCTCCAGGACCGGTGAGAGGTGCAGGTGCGACACCCCCAGCCGGGCCAGGTAGGGCACAGCGAGCCGGGCTTCGGCGAAACCGAAGCCCGGCTGGAGCTGGAGGCGGTAACTGGCCGTCGGTGCGCTCACGCGTACGGGGGTCATGGCCTACGCCTACCCCGCCGGGGCGCCCCGCACGACCCGGCGGGCCAGCAGAGTGAACGGTCAGGCCGGCCGCTGCAGCACCATCATCGAGCGGTCGGTCAGGTGCACGCTGTCGCCCGCCCGGATCTTGGCCCCGGTCCCCGGCGCGATGGTCCACGGCAGCGCGGTGTCGACCACGACCTGCCACTCCCGGCCGTGGTTGACCGGGACGGTGAAGTCCAGGCCGGCGTCCCCGGCGTTGAACAGCATCAGGAAGGAGTCGTCGGTGATCCGACCGCCGCGCCGGTCCGGCTCGGAGATGGCGTAGCCGTTGAGGAAGACGCTGAGCGACTTGGCGTAGGAGGCGCTCCAGTCCTTGTCGGTCATCTCCTCGCCGGCCGGGGTGAACCAGGCGATGTCGGTGAGGTCGTCATGGGTGCCGGAGACCGGGCGGCCGTGGAAGAAGCGGCGGCGGCGGAACACCGGGTGGTCCCGGCGCAGCCAGACCATGTGCCGGGTGAAGTCCAGCAGCTGCGCGGCCTGGTCCTCGGTGCTGGGGGTCTCGATCTCCTCCGGGTGCTCGTTGCCGGAGCCGAGCGGCTCGGTGGGCATCCGGACCGGGCCGATCGCGGCGTCCGGCCACTTCACCCAGGAGATCTCGCTGTCCTGGCAGTAGGTGTTGTTGTTGCCGCCCTGGGTCCGGCCGAACTCGTCGCCGTGCGAGAGCATCGGCACGCCCTGGGACAGCATCAGGGTGGCGATGAAGTTGCGCTGCTGACGGCCTCTCAGCGCCAGGATCTCCGGGTCCTCGGTCTCGCCCTCGGCGCCGCAGTTCCAGGAGCGGTTGTGGCTCTCGCCGTCCCGGTTGTTCTCGTGGTTGGCGTCGTTGTGCTTGTTGTTGTAGGAGACCAGGTCGCGCAGGGTGAAGCCGTCGTGGCAGGTGACGAAGTTGATGGAGGCGATGGGCCGGCGGCCGTCGTCCTGGTAGAGGTCGGAGGAGCCGGTCAGCCGGGAGGCGAACTCGGCCAGCGCGGCGTTCTCGCCGCGCCACAGGTCGCGGACGGTGTCCCGGTACTGGCCGTTCCACTCGGTCCACAGCGGCGGGAAGTTGCCGACCTGGTAGCCGCCCTCGCCGATGTCCCAGGGCTCGGCGATCAGCTTGGCCTGGGAGACCACCGGATCCTGCTGGACCAGGTCGAAGAACGAGGACAGCCGGTCCACCTCGTGGAACTGCCGGGCCAGGGTCGCCGCGAGGTCGAACCGGAAGCCGTCGACGTGCATCTCGGTGACCCAGTAGCGCAGCGAGTCCATGATCAGCTGGAGTACGTGCGGATGCCGCATCAGCAGGCTGTTGCCGGTGCCGGTGGTGTCCTCGTAGTAGCGGCGGTCCTCGGCCAGCCGGTAGTACGCGGCGTTGTCCAGGCCGCGGAAGGCCAGCGTGGGGCCGAGGTGGTTGCCCTCGGCGGTGTGGTTGTAGACCACGTCGAGGATGACCTCGATGCCGGCCGCGTGCAGCGACTTCACCATCGACTTGAACTCCTGCACCTGCTGGCCGCGGTCCCCGAGCGAGGAGTACGCGCCCTGCGGGGCGAAGAAGCCGATGGTGTTGTAGCCCCAGTAGTTGGCCAGGCCGAGGTCCATCAGCCGGTGGTCGTGGACGAACTGGTGCACCGGCATCAGCTCGATGGCGGTGACGCCCAGCTTCACCAGGTGCTCGATCACGGCCGGGTGCGCGATCCCGGCGTAGGTGCCGCGGATCTCGTCCGGGATGCCGGGGTGAAGGTTCGTCAGACCCTTCACATGGGCCTCGTAGATGACCGTGCGGTGGTAGTCGGTGCGCGGGGGGCGGTCGTTGCCCCAGTCGAAGAAGGGGTTCACCACCACCGAGGACATGGTGTGCGGGGCGGAGTCCAGGTCGTTCCGCTGCTCGGGCGAGTTGAAGTGGTAGCCGTAGACGGACTCGTCCCAGTCGATGCTGCCGCTCATGGCCTTGGCGTAGGGGTCCAGCAGCAGTTTGGAGCCGTTGCAGCGGTCGCCCTGCTCCGGCTTGAAGGGGCCGTGCACCCGGAAGCCGTAGCGCTGGCCGGGCTGGATCCCCGGCAGGTAGGCGTGCCGGACGAAGGCGTCGGTCTCCCGCAGCTCCACCGAGGTCTCCGAGCCGTCGTCGGCGAGGAGGCACAGCTCCACTCGCTCCGCGACCTCGGAGAACACGGCGAAGTTGGTTCCGGCGCCGTCGTAGGTGGCACCCAGGGGGTAGGGATGTCCCGGCCAGACCTGCATCGTCGTCAACAACTCCCGATAGCGCCGCGCCGACCCCCTCCGTTGAGGGGATCGGCAACTGTCACGTGCCCTATGCCCAGGGAAAGAGCCCGTCATGTCCCTTCGCATGGTGTCTCAGCGGTGACCCGCTCATGGGGGTTTCGATAGTACTTCGCCCGAACGGGTGTCCCAGGGGGCCTGGGTGACGTACCGCCACCACTCCACTACCCCGCTAGCAGCTTGGACGACGGGCTGGATGGTGACAAAGTACTCTTGATCGTTCGGAGTCACCCGGACGGCCTACTCCGGGCCTCCTGGCGCGGTACGTTGTCCCGCAGCGCACTCACGTGCACGCGGTGGCCCGCGGGATGACGCGCGGAGAGCTGTACGAGAGGAACGGTGAGGTCCGGGATGGTCGTCCCCGACGGGGGTGCCGCAGGGGGCACGGTGCGGGGCGAGGTCCCGACCACGGTCGTCCGCACCGCGTCCGGACGGACCGCGCCGCACCAGCCGGGGCCGCTGGAGCCCTCCCTGGCCTGGCCCGCCGCCGCCTGGGACGAGGCCAGGCTCCGGGTCCGCCGGGCCGGCCGCGCCTATGTCTGGCTCAACCTGGTCGAGCAGCGGCTGCGCTCCGTCGTCGCCGAGGTGCTGCGCCCGGTCTACGAGCCGGTGCACGGCGAGGACTGGGTGATCGCCGCCGCCGGACCGGCCGGCGAGGAGTGGGTGCAGCGGGCCGGCGCGGTGCGCGAGGTCAGCCGGCGCAAGGGCTATCTGCTGGATCCCGACGACGACGCGCTGGTGGTCTTTCTGACCCTGCCTCAGCTGCGTGAGCTGATGATCCAGCACTGGCCCTGCTTCGAGCCGTATCTGAGCGACCGTCGGGAGGTGGAGGTCGCCCTGGACGAGCTGGAGGTGGCCCGGCACGTGGTCTCCCGCAACCGGGCGCTGTCCGAGAACGTACTGGCGCAGGCCGAGCGGGCCGCGGTCCGGCTGCTGATGCTGCTGGACGGCGGGGCCGACGCGGGCGGGCTGCGGGCCCCGGTGGACGTGGTCGAGGAACTGGTCGGCGACCGCTACGCCGACGTGATCGGGGTCCACCCGGACCGGGTCAGGCTGCAGCGCGACCTGCCGGTGGAGGACCTGCTGGCCGGGGCGCGGCGGCTGGACGCGATAGGGATATCGCTCAACCTGCTCTGCCAGAACTTCACCGGGCGGCGGCTGGTCGGCCTGGCCGACAGCGGCTGCCGGGTCCGGCTGCTCTTCCTCAACCCCGCGAGCAGCGCGCTGCGCCGCCGCGAGCGGGAGCTGGGCCTCGGCCGCGGCGAGCTGGGCAAGGCCGTGGAGACCAACATCATGCATGTCCGCCGGGTCCGCGCCCGGCTGCGGGACGCGGGCGCGTTCGAGATCCGGGTCTACGACGAACTGCCCCGGTTCACCGCCTACCTGGTCGACGGGGACGGCCCGGACGGGCTCGGCATCGTCCAGTCCTATCTGCGCCGGGCCCGCGGGATCGAGTCCCCGGCGCTGGTGCTGCGCGGCGGCACCCCGGGGCCGATCCTGTCCGGACGTCCGCCGGAGCCGGGGCTGTTCCAGGTGTACCAGGAGGAGTTCGAGGGCGTCTGGAGCGACTCCAGACCCGTCTCCTGACCGCCCTGCGGCTTGGAGCCCCTGGGCTTGAGGCCGCCGTCGGTGTTGTCAGTGGTGCACGCGATGATGGTGGAGCACGCGGACGAGAGGACGACACGCGCATGAGCTGGCTGCACGAAACCCTGGTCGGGTTCGACCTGGAGACGACAGGAACCGAGACGGCCGAGTCGCGGATCGTCACCGCCGCCCTGGTGGAGGCGAAGGGCGGCGAGGTGGTCCGGCAGCGGGACTGGCTGGCCGACCCCGGTGTGCCGATCCCGGCCGAGGCCGCCGCGATCCACGGGATCAGCACCGAGCGGGCCGTCGCCGAGGGCCGTCCGGTCGCCGAGGTCGCCGACGAGGTGGCCGCGGCGCTGTGCGAGTACTGGCGGGCCGGGATCCAGGTCGTGGTCTTCAACGCCTCCTTCGACCTCAGCCTGCTCAGCGCCGAACTGCGGCGGCACGGCCTGCCCTCGCTGGAGCAGCGGCTGGACGGGGCCCCGCTCGGTCCTGTGCTCGACCCGCTGACGGTGGACCGCGCCGTGGACAAGTACCGCAAGGGCTCGCGCACCCTGCAGAGCGCCTGCGCGGTCTACGGGGTCGAGCTCGCCGACGCCCACCAGGCCGGCAGCGACGCGCTGGCCGCGCTGCATGTGGCGCTGGCGCTGGCCCGGAAGTACCCGGGCGAGGTCGGCGGCCTGGAACCGGCCGAGCTGCACCGCCGCCAGGTCGACTGGCACGCCTCCTGGGCCGGCAGCCTGCAGGAGTGGCTCCGCAAGAGCAAGGAGCCGCAGGCCGTGGTGGACGGCAGTTGGCCGATGCGCGAGGCCGTGGACGCGACGAAGGGCTGATCCGCTCCCCCCGTGCGGAGCGGATCAGCCCGGTCGTTGCTGACCGTGTCGCTGGGTCAGACGGTCAGCTTCAGACGGTCAGCCGGGGGGCGGGCTCCAGGTCGGCGTCCCGCTCGGGCTCGACCGCGGGCTCGCCGTGGCCGAAGTCGGGGAGCCAGGAGAGCCAGCTCGGCAGGTACCAGTTGCGCTCGCCCAGCAGGCTCATCAGTGAGGGCAGCAGCACCGCGCGGATGATCGTGGCGTCGATCAGGACGGCCACGGCCAGGCCGATGCCCATCTGCTTCATGGACTCCATGTCCAGGGTGCCGAAGACCGCGAACACCGCGACCATGATCGCCGCCGCGCTGGTGACCACGCCGGCCGTGCTGGTGATGCCGTGGGCGACGGCCGCCCGGGTGGCCAGGCCGCGGTCGTGGGCCTCCTTGATCCGGGAGACCACGAACACGTGGTAGTCCATGCTCAGCCCGAACAGGATGACGAAGAGGAACAGCGGGACCCAGCTCTCGATCGCGCCGACCCCCGAGGTGCCGATCAGCGAGGCGCCGAAGCCGTGCTGGAAGATCAGCGTCAGCGCCCCGTAGGAGGCCGCCACCGAGAGCAGGTTGAGCACCAGCGCGGTGATCGCGACGGTCACCGAGCGGAAGGACAGCAGCATCAGCAGGAAGGCGAAGCCCATCACGAAGGCGAACACGGCCGGCAGGCTTCCGGTCATCTGCGCGTTGAAGTCCTCCGAGCCCGCGGTCTGCCCGGTGACCGCGGCCTGAGCGCCGCTGACGGCGCCGAAGGTGTGCGGGACGACCGTGCCGCGCAGCGCGGTCAGCGCCTTGCCGCTGGTGGTGTCATTGCCGCTGCCGGCCATCGGCACGTCCACCAGTTCGATGTGCTTGGCGGGGTAGCTGGTGACGGTGATCGGCTCGTGCAGCAGCCCGGTGGCGACCGCCTGCTTCTTGAAGTCGGCCAGCGCGGCCGTCATCGCCGGGCTGCCGATCTGATCGGAAGTGACCACCACGGTGGCCTGGTTGGGGTTGCCGGGGAAGGCGTCGGCGATCCGCTGCTGGGCCGCGACCAGGGCGTTGCCCTTGGGCAGCTGCTGGGCGAAGGTCAGGTTAGCGGTGTGCATGCCGAGCAGCGGCGCGGCCAGGGCCAGCAGGAACGCGGTGGCGATCCCGGCCGAGATGACCGGACGGCGCAGCACCCGGCCGAGCACGGCCCGCCAGAAGCGGCTGCCGGCCTCGTTGGTGGGGCGTTCATCCGGCGTCCCAGGAAGGGGACGCGGCCCTTGGCGACCCGGTCGCCCAGCATCGAGAGCAGGGCCGGCAGCACGGTGACCGAGCCGAGCACGGCGGTGATCACGACCAGGATGGTGGCCATGCCCATGGCCTTGAAGTCGGCGATCCCGGTGAGGAACATCCCGGCCATGGCCACCACCACGGTGAGCCCGGAGACCAGGACGGCGCGTCCCGAGGTCGCGGCGGCGATGGCGAGGGCGGCCTCCGCAGAGCGTCCCCTGGCCCGCTCCTCACGCTCGCGGCGCAGGTAGAAGAGGCAGTAGTCGACGCCGACGGCCAGTCCGACCAGCAGCATCACCGAGGAGGCGTCGTCGCTGGTGTGCAGGAAGTGGCTGCTCAGGGCGACCAGTCCGCCGGCCGCGATGAAGGCGGTGAGGGCGAGCAGCACCGGCAGCACGGCGGCCACCAGCGCGCCGAAGGCGATCAGCAGGATGCCCAGCGCCAGCGGCACCGCGGTCCACTCGGCCCGGCTGAAGTCATGGGTGAACGAGTCGTTGAACCACTTGTCGGCGCTGGCGTCGCCGAACTCCTGGACGGTCAGCTCCGGATGCTTGGCCTGGGTGGCGGCGACCGCGGCCAGCACCGGGGCGACCCGGTCGCCGGCGGTGTCCGGGTCGCCGGCCATGGTGACCGTGATCAGCGCCGAGTGCTGGTCAGGCGCGATGGCGCCGTCGGTGTAGGGGGACTTCACCGCGGAGGCCGCCCCGGTGGCCTTGACGGCGCCGATGGCGTCGTCGACGGCGGCGTGGAAGCGCGGGTCGGTGGCGGTGAAGGCCTTGGTCTGGATCAGCACGGTCTCGGTGGCCGGTGAGGTGATCCCGGCCCGGTCGATCATCTGCTCGGCCCGGCCGGACTGGCCGATGCCCTCGTCCTGGTCGGTGGTGTGGACGCTGCCGGCCATCCCGCCGAGGACCGTGGCCAGGACGACGAACAGCAGCCAGCCGAACACGGCGGTCTTCCGGTGCCGGGCGCTCCAACCGCCGATGGCGGCGGCGAGGCCGGCCTTCCGTTGTGGATTCCGCTGATGGCGTGTCATGTCGTCCCCCTGGGATCGGTCCTGTGTGGGTGGTCGCTGCTTGTGGTGAAGCACACAGATGACGCTACGGAGCGGGGGAGGAGCGGAACATCCAGCCAGCGGGCGAGCGGTTCCTGGGCTTTGCCCCAGGGTCACTCGGGGGTTTCCCCTACCCCCGACCCTGATTTTCTCCGCCCTGAGGGGGAGGCGACTCCACCCGGGGGACGAGGAAATACCCGGTGGGGAGGGGTGAAGATAGGGTGCGCGGTCGGCTAAGGGTTCCGTGAGTACGAGCGGGACCAAAGACCTGACTTGCCGGGCGGCTAGCCAGTTTCCTATGATGCCGCTTAACGATACTTACCTGCCGACCGGCTAGTTCTGCCGATCAGATCGCACCTCCCGAGCAGTGTCGCCGGGGCGGAGTGATCCACGCCTTGGAGGCGCACCCGTATGTTTCACCGGATAGGACGCACCGTCGTGCGTCACCCGATCTGGACGATCGTGGCGTGGCTGGTCGCAGCCGTCGCGATCGGCCTCACGGCTCCCTCGCTGCCGTCCAACAGCGACCAGGGTTCCTTCCTTCCCAAGAGCTACGAGTCCATCCAGGCCTCCCAGGTGCAGACCAGCGCCTTCCCCGCCGCCTTCACGCCGGCCGCGATCGTGCTGGTCCAGCGGGCCGACGGGCAGGCGCTCACGGCCGCGGACAAGGCCAGTGTCGCCACCCTGGCGAAGGGCCTGCAGGCCAAGAAGATCGACCAGGTCCAGAAGGTCGTCCCGGGGGCTCCCTCCAAGGACGGCAAGTACGACACGGCGCTGGTCCAGATGAACAGCAAGACGACGGGTCAGCCCGCGCAGAACACCGCGGCGAAGACCATTCGTGAGGACATCCCGAACCTGCTGAAGGGCACCGGGCTGACCGCCAAGGTCGGCGGCAGCGCCGCCACGGCGCTGGACCAGCAGGACGCGTCCAAGAAGAGCACCGAGCTGATGGGCATCGGCACCGTGCTGGTGATCCTGCTCTCGCTGCTGCTGATCTTCCGGTCGCCGATCCTGGCGCTGGTTCCGCTGGTCTCCATCCTGGCGCTGGTCTCGACCACCGCCAACGGGCTGATCGCCGACGCGACCAAGCTCTTCGGGCTGCAGGCCAACAGTCAGATCTCACAGATCCTGCTGGTGGTGCTGCTCGGGGTGGGCACCGACTACTTCCTCTTCCTGATGTTCCGCTACCGCGAACGACTGCGGGCGGGGGACGATTCCAAGGAAGCAATGATCAACGCCGTCGGCCGGGTCGGCGAGGCCATCGCCTCGGCGGCCGGCGCGGTCATCATCGCCTTCCTGGCGCTGCTGCTCTCCAGCGTGGGCTTCCTCAAGCAGATGGGCCCCGCGCTGGCCATCGCCGTGGCGGTCACCCTGCTCGCCGGTCTGACCCTCTTCCCGGCTATCGGTTCGCTGATCCCGCCGAAGGCGCTGTTCTGGCCGTCCAAGAAGTGGATGGTCGAGCCCGAGGGCGCCCGCTTCGCCGCGCTCGGCCGTGGCGTCCAGCGTCGGCCCGCCCTGATCGCCGTGGTCTCCGGTGTGCTGATGATCGCCCTCTCGCTGGGCATGACCGGGTTCAAGGCCACCTTCGACCTGTCGGCCGGAGCGGTGCCCAAGACCGCGGACTCCATGATCGTCCAGAATGACATGATCGCCGCCTACTCGGCCGGCGCGGCCGAGCCCACGGACGTCTTCCTGGTCAACCAGAACGGCAAGCCGCTGGACCAGGCGGCGCTGTCCGGCTACGCCGACAAGCTGCGCGCCGCACCGGGCGTGGCCCAGGTCACCGGGCCCAAGGTGAGCAAGGACGGCGCGACGCTCGACTACACCGTGCAGCTGAAGTACGGGGCGGAGACCGACCAGGCGCTGTCGTCGATCCAGGGGATCAGGGACGTCGCCCACGCCAACGCACCCGCAGGCAGCAAGGCCCTGGTCGGCGGTATGTCCGCGATCTACAAGGACTTCAACGCGGCCATCAACCACGACTACCGGACGGTGTTCCCGGTCGCGGCGCTCCTCATCATGATCATCCTGGGGCTGCTGCTGCGCAGTGTCGTCGCCCCCTGGTACCTGATGGCCTCGGTCGCCCTCGGCTTCGGTGCGACCCTGGGCGCCACGGTGGTGATCTTCCAGAACGTCAAGGGCGACAGCGGCCTGATGTTCATGCTGCCAGTGATCATGTATCTATTCGTGGTCGCGATCGGCACCGACTACAACATCCTCATGATCGCTCGACTGCGGGAAGAGGCCAAGGCGGGTCGCAACCCGCGCGAGGCGGCAGCGGAGGCGCTGCGCCACGCCGGTCCGACGGTGGCCTCGGCGGGCTTCATCCTCGCCGCGACCTTCGCGATGCTGATGATCGGCGGCAACGCCTTCCTCAGCGAGATGGGCTTCGCGCTCAGCTTCGGCATCTTCCTGGCCGCCTTTGTGATGGCGCTGTTCTTCACCCCCTCGCTGACCGCGCTGATCGGGCACGCCGCCTGGTGGCCCGGCCACGCGGACCGGGCGGGAGCGGGGCACGGTGACAGCGTGATCGTCGCCGGTCATGTCCCGGCGCACGAGGGTGCGTCCGTGGGCGAGGACGCCGACTCGCGGCGGTAGTAGTTCAGTCAGTCCAACCAGTGGGAACGGGCCGGGGCCGAGTCGCACCTCAGGGTGTGACTCGGCCCCGGCCTTCTGCGTCCAGCGCTGCCGACAGCGCTTCCAGCGCGGCCACGGCAGCCGCGAAGGCGTCCGGGCCGAGTCGGTGCTGCAGGCGGGCGGCGAGGGCGGCGTGCCCGGGACCGATCTCGCGGATCGCGGCGCGGCCCTGCTCGGTCGGGTGCAGCAGCTTGGCGGTGCGGTGGGCCGGGTTCGGCCCGTAGACGGCGAGGCCCTTGCCGACCAGGAGGTCGGCGATCCGCTGGACGCTCTGCCGGGTGATGCCCATGGCCCGGGCGATGCCCGCCACCGGGAGCGGCTCGTGCAGCACCGCGCCCAGGACCTGCCACCAGGCGGCGGTGAGGCCGGCCGGCCGGGCCAACTGCTCGGCGACCTCCAGGAACTGGCCGTTGAGGCGGAAGCTGCCGAGGGCGGCGGCGGAGAGCAGGGCGCCGGGGGTGGGGGCCTCCGCGGGGGCCTCCGCTGCGGGGCTGGTGCCGGCGTCAGGGGTGCTCGGAGCGTCGGTGGCCGGGGCGGGGGTGCGGGTCATGCGGCGGTGGTGAGGCGGATCAGGTCGGCGTAGGCGGTCGGGTCGGAGCGGGAGAAGAGTCGGAACCAGGCCGCCAGTACCTCCGGGCTCCACAGCCCCAGCTCGGCGAAGATCTCGCGGGCGAAGGCGACCGGGTCGGTCGGCCCCGCGGTGATCAGCCCCCGGTCGCGGACCGCGTCGGCCTCCCGGTAGCGCTCGCTGCCCCGGTAGCCGCTGGACGCCGCCAGGTAGCCGCCGTCGGAGCTGGTGTGGTCGCGGTCGTCCAGCAGGCCCTCGCGGGCCAGGCCGACCGTGCCGTCGCAGATCGCGGCGACCGGCACCGCGGCCTCCAGAAAGGCGCGGGCCTTGCGCGGGAAGGCGGCGTGTCGGTCGCCGTCGTGCCAGCCGCCGCCCCCGGGGACGATCAGCAGGGCGCTGTCGGCGGGGTCGAGCTCGTCCAGGGTCAGCTCGGGGGTGACCAGCAGGCCGCCCATGCTGCGGACCGGCTCCCGGCTCTCGCCAACGATGCGGATCCGGTGCCGGGCGGCGCCGCCGGGCTGGAAGCTGCCGCTGCGGATCTGGGCGACGGCGAGGGCGGGCTCCCAGTCGGCGAATCCCTCGTAGACGGACAGATGAACTGTGGTGGTCTCAGTCTCGGTCGCTGATGTCATGACAGCATTCTGTCGAATTGACAGCCTGCTGTCGACTGGAAGGGTGGTTTTCAGCCAACCCGGGACAGTCGATGGTGCAGCGGCACGGATCCGGACCGCAGCGCCTGGTCGTGGCGGCGCAGCAGCAGCCGGGCGAGTTCCGGGGCCGCGCCGATCGGCGCGGCGACGGTGTCGACGCCGGCGGCGTGGGCCTCGGCGGCGATCCGGTCCGGCAGCAGCCCGGGGGCCAGCAGGTACGGGGCCACGGCCAGCGTGCGCAGGCCGCGGGCGCGCAGTGCGGCGACGGCGTCGGCGACCCGGGGCGGGGCGGCGGAGGCGTGGGCGACCTCGACGCCGCCCCAGCCGCGGAGCCGCTGCCAGGCGGCGGCCACCTCGCGGGTCACCGCGTTGGCGGCCGGGTCGGAGGAGCCGGCCGCGGCCAGCACGACCCCGGTGTCGGCGGAGGGGTGCACCCCCTGCTCGGCGAGGCGTCGGTCCAGGGCGTCCAGCAGCAGCGCGGACGGTCCCAGGACCGGACCTTGACGGATCGTCAGGCCCGGGTGGGCGGCGGCGGCCTCGGCCAGTACGGCCGGGATGTCGCTGCGGGCGTGGAAGGCCCGGTTCAGCAGCAGCGGCAGGGCGACCACCTCCGCGCTGCTGTGGCCGGAGCCGCCGTCCCGGCCGGAGCCCCGGTCCAGCCGGGCCAGCAGCTGGCTGATTCTCGGTGCGCAGTGGTCCAGGTAGCCGATCTCCACCTGCAGCCCGGGCCGCAGCGCCCGCACCCGCGCCGCCAGGTCGGTGACCGTGGCGGCGTGGCGCGGGTCGCGGCTGCCGTGGGCGACCAGCAGCAGCGTGCCGGGGTGGTGCAACGTCATCGACGCGCCACCAGGAGGCCGCGTGAGCGCAGCACCCGGCGCTCCAGCGGGGCGAAGATCAGCAGCTCGATGCCGATGCCGACCAGCAGGATCAGCAGGATGGTGGACAGCACGCCGGGCATGTCCTGGACCTCGCGGGCATCCTCCAGCGACTGGCCGAGACCGAGGCCCAGCGCGGGGGAGCTGGCGATGAGCTCCGCGGCCATCAGCGAGCGCCAGGCGAAGGCCCAGCCCTGCTTGAGACCGGCCAGGTAGCCGGGCAGCGCCGCGGGGAGCAGGACGTACCAGATGCCGCGCAGTCCGGTGGCGCCCAGGGTGCGTCCGGCCCGCAGGTAGAGCGGCTGGACCTGGTCGACGCCCGCCACCAGGCCGTTGGCGATGGAGGGGACGGCGCCGAGCAGCACCACGGCGTAGATGGTGGCGTTGCTGAGCCCGAACCAGATCACCGCGGCCGGGACCCAGGCCACCGAGGGGATGGACTGCAGCCCGGACAGGATCGGCCCGATCGCGGCCCGGACCGGCCTGACCTTGGCGACCAGCAGGCCGATCGGGGTGCCGATGACGACCGAGGCCAGGAAGCCCAGGGCGCCGCGCGAGAGCGAGGTCCAGATGGTGCCGAGGATGGTGCCCTGGAGCCACTGGTCGTGCAGGCTGTTCCAGACGTCCAGCGGGCTGGGCAGCAGGTCGGGGCGCTTGAGGTGGGCCGCGTAGGCGCCCTGCCAGAGCAGCAGCACCAGCGCGATGGCGATGATCGGCGGCAGCACCTTGTTGAGCACCACGCTGCGCAGCGGGGTGCGCTCGACGGTCTGGGCCTCCAGCGCGTCGAGCCCCGCGCCGAGGGACGCGGCCTCGTCGGCGGAGGCGGAGGCGGAGCCGGGACCGGTGCCGGGTACGGCGTCGACCGGCGTCTCGGTGGTCTCGGTGGTGAGGTCAGTGCTGGACATGGCGGCGGATCTCCCCTCGGAGTTGGTCGGTGATCTCGACGGAGAGGTCGGCCACCCCGGCGGATTCGATCCGGCGCGGCTGCGGCAGGTCGATGGTCCACTCGGCGGCGACCCGTCCGGGCCGGGAGGAGAGCAGCACCACGCGCTGGGCCAGGCGCACGGCCTCGCGCACGTTGTGGGTGACGAAGAGGACCGAGACGCTGGTCTCGGACCAGATCCGGGTCAGTTCCTCGTGCAGGACGTCGCGGGTGATGGCGTCGAGCGCGGCGAAGGGCTCGTCCATCAGCAGCACGTTGGCGTCCTGGGCCAGGGCGCGGGCCAGCGCGACGCGCTGGCGCATGCCGCCGGACAGTTCGTGGATCCGCTTGCCGTGCGAGCCGGTGAGCCGGACCAGGGCGAGCAGCCGCTCGGCCTCGGCCCGGCGCTCGGCCCGCGGCAGGCCGCGCAGCCGCAGCGCGAGCTCGATGTTCTGGCCGGCGGTGAGCCAGGGGAACAGCGCGTGCTCCTGGAACATCAGCGCGGCCCGGCCGCCGGGCACCTCGATGCTGCCGCTGGTGGGCTGGTCGAGTCCGGCGACCAGGTTGAGCAGGGTGGACTTGCCGCAGCCGGAGGCTCCCAGGAGGCAGACGAACTCGCCGGGCGCGACGGTGAGGCTGATGTCGTCGAGAACGGGGTGCGTGGCGCCCGCGCGCCCGAACGACTTGCTGACGTGGTCCAGCGTCACGGCCGGGGGCTCGGTGGCGAGTGCGGGGCCGGGCAGTGGTTCGGTGACTACCGGGGCCATCCGGTCACCTCCTGGAACAGGGCTGGGCTGGTGGGGAGAAGCAGGGGGCCGGGGCCCGTCCCGGTCCGTTGCGACGGGCATCGACGCGGACTCGGGACGGGCACCGGAGCTTTTCACGGGATCCGGGAGACCAATGATCCGGAAGACCAATGATCCGGGGGACCAATGATCCCGGGACTACTGGGCGCCGAGACCGGCCGCGGAGACCGGCTGCTGGCCCGCCGTGGCGAGGACCTTGTTGAGCAGGGTCAGGTCGTAGATCCCGGACAGGTCGGGGGCGGTGATGAACCCGGCCGTCACCGAGTGGTCCGCCTCGGTCTTCAGGGTGGAGGCCAGCGGGTCGTTGGTGACGCTGAGCTCGGACCAGGCGGCGTCGAGGACCTTGTCGGACAGGGCCTTCTTGGTCAGCGTGGTCAGCGCGTCGTTGGCGTCCTTCTTGGCCGCGTCCTGGTTGCCCGCGATCCAGGTGTTGGTGTCCACCGAGGCCTTCAGCACGGCCTCGACCACGTCCGGGTGGGCCTTGAGGAAGGTCTGCGAGACGATCACGTTGGTCGAGACGAACTTGCCCTCGGGCCACAGCGTCTTCTCGTCGATCAGGATCTTCGCGCCCTCGGCCACCAGCTTGGAGGCGGTCGGCTCGGGCACCCAGGCGCCGTCGATGGAGCCGGCCGAGTACGCGGTCGGGGTGATCGAGTTGTCGGTGCGGATCACCGAGACGTCGCCCTTGCCGGTCTTGGCGTCCTCCTTGAAGCCCTTGGTGGACAGGTAGTTCAGCAGCGCCACGTCCTGGGTGTTGCCCAGCTGCGGGGTGGCGATCTTCTTGCCCTTGAGGTCGTCCACGCTCTTGATCTTCGCGGGGTTGACCACCAGCTCGGCGCCGCCGGAGGTGGCACCGGAGATGATCTTCAGCGCGGCGCCCTTGGACTTGACGTAGCCGTTGATCGCGGGGGAGGGGCCGATCCAGGCGATGTCGATCGCGCCGGAGTTCAGCGCCTCGATCTCGGAGGGTCCCGCGTTGAATATCTGGGTCTTGATGGTGGTCGAGCCCAGGTCCTTCTGGAACTGGCCGTTCTGGATGCCGATCAGCGGCGTCGCGTGGGTCAGGTTCGCGAAGTAGCCGATGTGCACCGTGTCCGCGGACAGCTTGGCGGCAGAGGCGGAACCAGCGGCAGCAGCAGAGGAGGAGGGGGCCGCCGCGGTGGTGGACTTGGAGCCGTAGCTGCACGCGCTGAGCAGGCTGACGGCGGCAAGGCCGGCGGTGGCCACAAGGGCGGCGCGTCTGGCACGGGTGCGGTTCAGGGGCAGGGGCAGGGCAGACATGGAGGTGTCCTCACGATGGTGGGGCAGGAGGGTACGGCGTGGTGCTCGACCGTCGCGCCATGGGGACGCGGGGGCCGGGGAACCCGGGAGGGCGGCGCGGCTGCCGCGACGATCCGGGGCCGGGATCAGCGGATCCCGGTCAACGCCCTGCGGGACGACAGCGGGCGATCCCGCCCTGGCCCGCGCCGAGCGCGCCGCTGCCGACCCGTCCGCCTTCCTTCGCCATGCGGGAGAATGCCTCGCCGCCCATCGTGAGAACCCTTCGTGTTGGTGGTGCTGTAAAGAACTAGAACGCCTCGCCGGCCATGCCGGCCGTGAGGGTGGTGCCGTCCGCCTGGTCGATCAGCAGGAACGAACCGGTGAACCGGCTGACCGCGTACGGGTCCAGCGCCAGCGGCTCGGCCGTGCGCAGCACGACCTGGCCGATGTCGTTGACCCGGAGGCTGCCCGGCCGCTCGATCCGGTCCAGGCTGTCGATGTCGATCAGGTACGGGATGTCCTTGACGATCGCCCGGACGGTCCTGGTGGTGTGCTTGAGCAGCACCTTGTCGCCGACCGACAGCGGCCGCTCGTGCAGGTGCGAGACCGTCGCCACGACGTCCTTGGTCGGCTCCGGCGGGGTGCCGGAGGCGATCAGGTCGCCGCGGGAGACGTCGAGGTCGTCGGTCAGCCGGACCGTGACCGACTGCGGGGCCCAGGCGAGGTCGGTCTGCTTGCCGAGCACGTCGATCCCGGCCACGGTGGTGGTCAGCCCGGACGGCAGCACGGTGACGGCGTCCCCCTTGCGGAGCACCCCGGAGGCCAACTGCCCGGCGTAGCCGCGGTAGTCGAGGTGCTCGCCGCTCTGCGGGCGGATCACGTACTGGACCGGGAAGCGGGCCGGTTCGGCCGAGCGGTCGGTGCCGACCGGGACCGTCTCCAGGTGCTCCAGCAGGGTCGGGCCGCCGTACCAGTCCATGTGCGCGGACGGCTCCACCACGTTGTCCCCGGCCAGCGCCGAGATCGGAATGGCGGTCACGTCCGGCACGCCGAGCGAGGCCGCGTAGGCGTTGAACTCCTCGGCGATGGCCGCGAACACCGGCTCCGCGTAGTCGACCAGGTCCATCTTGTTGACGGCCAGGACCACGTGCGGCACCCGCAGCAGCGCGGCCACGGCCGCGTGCCGGCGGGTCTGCTGGACCACGCCGTTGCGGGCGTCGACCAGGACCACGGCCAGCTCGGCGGTGGACGCGCCGGTCACCATGTTCCGGGTGTACTGCACATGCCCCGGGGTGTCCGCGAGGATGAAGCGGCGGCGCGCGGTGGCGAAGTAGCGGTACGCCACGTCGATGGTGATGCCCTGCTCCCGCTCGGCCCGCAGGCCGTCGGTCAGCAGCGCCAGGTCGGGTGCCTCCTGCCCGCGCTTGGTGGAGGCGTCGGTGACCGCCTCCATCTGGTCGGTGAGGATTGACTTGGAGTCATGAAGCAGCCGCCCGACCAGAGTTGACTTGCCGTCATCGACGGAGCCGGCCGTGGCGAAGCGCAGCAGGGCGGTGGCCGACCCGGTCTCCAACGGGGGAGATTCGTTGTGCAGTTCGGTCGACATGTCTAGAAGTACCCCTCGCGCTTGCGGTCTTCCATGGCTGCCTCGGACACCTTGTCGTCGGCACGGGTGGCCCCGCGTTCGGTCAGTCGGCTGGCGGCCACCTCGGTGACCACGTCGGCGACGGTGGCGGCGGCCGAGTCGACCGCGCCGGTGCAGGACATGTCGCCGACGGTGCGGTAGCGGACCAGCCTGCGCTCCACCGTCTCGCCCGCCTTGGGGCCGCCCCAGTCGCCCGCGGTCAGCCACATCCCGCTGCGCTTGAAGACGTCGCGCTCATGCGCGTAGTAGATCTCCGGCAGCTCGATGCCCTCGCGCTCGATGTACTGCCAGACGTCCAGCTCGGTCCAGTTGGAGAGCGGGAAGACCCGGACGTGCTCGCCGGGGGAGTGCCGGCCGTTGTAGAGCGACCACAGTTCGGGGCGCTGCCGGCGCGGGTCCCAGGCGCCGAACTCGTCGCGGAGCGAGAACACCCGCTCCTTGGCGCGGGCCTTCTCCTCGTCCCGGCGGCCGCCGCCGAAGACCGCGTCGAAGCGGTTGGACTCGATGCCGTCCAGCAGCGGCACGGTCTGCAGCGGGTTGCGCAGCCCGTCCGGACGCTCCCGCAGCCGGCCGTCGTCGATGAAGTCCTGGACCGAGGCGACATGCAGCCGCAGGCCGTGCTCGGCCACGGTGCGGTCGCGGTAGGCCAGCACCTCGGGGAAGTTGTGGCCGGTGTCGACGTGCAGCAGCGAGAACGGCACCGCGGCCGGCCAGAACGCCTTCAGCGCCAGGTGCAGCATGACGATGGAGTCCTTGCCGCCCGAGAAGAGGACCACCGGGCGCTCGAACTCGCCGGCCACCTCGCGGAAGATGTGGACGGCCTCGGCCTCCAGGGCGTCCAGGTGGGACAGCGCATAGGGGTTGTCGTACGGGGCTGAGGCCGGGATGTCGGTCGCGGTGGTCACGCCAGTCCCCTCTCGGTGAGCAGCGCGTGCAGGGCGGCGGCCGAGTCGGCCACCGGCTGGGTGTGCGCCTGGATCCGCAGGTCGGGGGCGGTGGGGGCCTCGTAGGGGTCGTCCACCCCGGTGAGGCCCGAGATCTCGCCCGCCGCCTGCTTGGCGTACAGGCCCTTGACGTCGCGGACCGAGCAGACCTCGACCGGCGTGGCGACGTGCACCTCCAGGTACGGCGTGCCCTGCTCCGCGTGGCGGGCGGCGACGGCGGCGCGGGAGGCGGCGTAGGGGGCGATCACCGGGGCGAGCACCTTGACGCCGTTGGAGGCCAGCAGCTCGGCGACGAAGCCGATCCGCTGGATGTTGGTGTCGCGGTCCTCGGGGGTGAAGCCGAGCCCGGCGGAGAGGAAGGTGCGGATCTCGTCGCCGTCCAGGATCTCCACCCGGTGCCCCTCGGCCCGGAGTTGCTCGGCCAGGGCGAGGGCGATGGTGGTCTTCCCGGCGCTGGGCAGGCCGGTCAGCCACACGGTGGCGCCGCACTGCGCCACGGCGGCCGCCGTGGCGGGCGCTGCGTCGACTGTGGTGGTCAAGGTCTGCTCCAGAGGTCTGGGGTGTCGGGTGGGGCGGGAGCTCAGAGGTGGATGCCGCACTCGGTCTTGCCGGCGTCGGCCCAGCGGCCCGAGCGGGCGTCCTCGCCGGCCAGGATCCGCCGGGTGCAGGACTCGGGGGCGCAGCCGATCGACGCGTAGCCGTCGCTGAGCAGCAGGTTCAGCAGGATGCCGTGCTCGGCCACATAGGCGTCCACGTCGGCCTGGGTCCAGCGGGCGATCGGGGCGATCTTGACCTTCTGCCGCTTGGGGTCGTAGGAGACCACCGGCGTGTCGGCCCGGGTCGGCGACTCGTCCCGGCGCAGCCCGGTGGCCCAGGCGTCGTAGCCGGCCAGGCCGCGGTTCAGCGGCTCGACCTTGCGCAGCTTGCAGCAGAGGTCGGGGTCGCGGTCGTGCAGTTGCGGCCCGTACTCGGCGTCCTGCTCGGCCACGGACTGACGCGGGGTCAGCGTGATCACATTGACCGGGTAGACCTCGGCCACCGCGTCGCGGGTGCCGATGGTCTCCGGGAAGTGGTAGCCGGTGTCCAGGAAGATCACGTCCACCCCGGGCAGGGCGGTGGAGGCCAGGTGCGCGACCACGGCGTCCTCCATCGAGGAGGTGACCGCGAAGCGCCGGCCGAAGGTCTCGGCGGCCCAGCGCATCACCTCCTGGGCGGAGGCGTGCTCCAGGTCATGGCCCGCCTGGACGGCGAGGGCTTCCAGCTGTTCGGGTGTGCGGGTCGGTATGTCAGTCTCTGTGGTCATCCGGCGATCCCCCAGAATAAGACGTATCGGCAGAAAGCAGGCCGAGGAACTTCAGCTGGAACGCCCTTCGGCAGGAGCCGCATTCCCAACTGCCGTGCCCGCCCTCCTCGCTGGGGCGCAGATCCTCGTCCCCGCAGTAGGGGCAGTGGAACGGTGCGGCACGCTCGCTCACTTGAGGGCCTCCTCGTCCGCGCGCAGGGTCCACTCGGCGAAGGGCTCGTCCTCGGTGCGCTCCTTCTCGAAGCGGCGCAGCACCCGCTCCACATAGTCGGGGAGCTCGTCGGCGGTGACCTTGTGGCCGCGGATCTTGCGGCCGAAGCCGGCCTGGAAGCCGAGGGCGCCGCCGAGGTGCACCTGGAAGCCCTCCACCTGCTCGCCGTCCGCGTTCAGCACCAGCTGGCCCTTGAGCCCGATGTCGCCGGTCTGGACCCGGGCGCAGGCGTTGGGGCAGCCGTTGATGTTGATGCTGATCGGCTGGTCGAAGTCGGGCAGGCGCTGCTCCAGGTCGGCGATCAGATCCCGGCCCAGGCCCTTGGTCTCGACGATGGCGAGCTTGCAGAACTCGATGCCGGTGCAGGCGATGGTGCCGCGCCGGAACGAGGACGGGCGGACCTGGAAGTCCAGCGCGTCCAGTGCCGCGACCAGCGACTCGACCTGGTCGGCGGCGACGTCCAGGATGATCATCTTCTGCTCGACCGTGGTGCGCAGCCGGTCCGAGCCGTGGGCGGCGGCGACGTCCGCGATCTTCGCCAGGGTCGCCCCGTCCACCCGGCCGACCTTGGGGGCGAAACCGACGTAGAAGTTGCCGTCGTTCTGCGGGTGGACGCCGACGTGGTCGCGCCAGCGGGTGCTGGGCTCGGCCGGGGCCGGGCCGTCCAGCAGCGGGCGCTTGAGGTACTCGTCCTCGAGGATCTGCCGGAACTTGGCCGGTCCCCAGTCCGCCATCAGGAACTTCAGCCGGGCCCGGGTGCGCAGTCGGCGGTAGCCGTAGTCGCGGAAGATGCCGACCACGCCGGCCCACACGTCCGGGACCTCGTCCAGCGGCACCCAGGCGCCGAGGCGCTCGGCCAGCCGGGGGTTGGTGGAGAGGCCGCCGCCGACCCAGACGTCGAAGCCGGGGCCGTGCTCGGGGTGGACCACGCCGACGAAGGCGATGTCGTTGATCTCGTGCACCACGTCCTGGACCGGGGATCCGGAGATCGCGGTCTTGAACTTGCGCGGGAGGTTGGAGAACTCCTTGTTGCCGATGTAGCGCTCGTGGATCTCGTCCACGGCCCAGGTGCCGTCGATGATCTCGTCCTCGGCGATACCGGCGACCGGGGAGCCGATGATGACGCGCGGGCAGTCGCCGCAGGCCTCGGTGGTGGACAGGCCGACGGCCTCCAGCTTCTGCCAGATCGCCGGGACGTCCTCGATCCTGATCCAGTGCAGCTGGATGTTCTGCCGGTCGGTGATGTCGGCGGTGCCGCGGGCGTAGGTGTCGGAGACCTCGCCGATGGCGCGCAGCTGAGCGGTGGTCAGCCGGCCGCCGTCGATCCGGACCCGGAGCATGAAGTGCTCGTCGTCCAGCTCGTGCGGCTCCAGGATCGCGGTCTTGCCGCCGTCGATGCCGGCCTTGCGCTGGGTGTAGAGGCCCCACCAGCGCATCCGGCCGCGCAGGTCGGCCGGGTCGATGCTGTCGAAGCCGCGCTGGGAGTAGATCGTCTCAATGCGTGTCCGCACATTGAGACCGTCGTCGTCCTTCTTGAACTGCTCATTGGCGTTCAGCGGAGTGAAGTGACCCATGGCCCACTGACCCTCACCGCGGTGGCGGGTCACCTTGCGGGTGACCGCCGGGCGGCGCTCGGCGTCGTCGGGGGTGGGGGCGGAAGCCATGGTGCAGTCCTTCGGCAGAGTGGCGGGGGCCTGGGTGCCTGACGGCGGTTCCCGGTCTGCACAGCGGCGCTGACCTGCACGATCATGTCTCGGCTCGTGTGGGTGTGCGCGGCGGTGACCTGATCCGGGCCGACAGGCGGCGGGTCGTTACAGCACTACGGCAGTGTGGTCTCAGGTCGCCGGACAGATGGCGCTGGACATGCGGCCGAGATCGACGTGAAGTCGACCGACCAGGGCAGTTCCAGAACCAGACATGGCAGAAGCCTCGCATGCCGAGGTTTCTTGCGTCCAGCACCGTCCATTATATGAACAAATATGTCTCGCCTGGTGAGATCAGCTGATGAGAGGCCTGCTCCGGTCCACGATGGCACCGAGATCGAGGCCCACCGGCAGCGTACCGAAGGTCGAACCCCAGTCGCGGCCGAGGCGGGAGACGCAGAAGGCGTCGGCGACCGCGGCCGGGGCCTGCCGCAGCAGCAGCGAGGCCTGCAGCAGCAGCGCCAGCCGCTCGACCACCCGGCGCGCCCTGGCCTCCAGGCCCTCCTGGTCGGCCAGCTCGGTGAGCAGCTCCTTCAGCGCGGCGTCGAAGTGCCGGTCGGCGCCCTCGGCGAGTCGCAGCTCGGCCAGGAAGGCGTCCACCACCTGCGGTTCCCGGGTCAGCACCCGGACCACGTCCAGGGCGTTGACGCTGCCGGAGCCCTCCCAGACCGAGTTCAGCGGGGACTCGCGGAACAGCCGGGGCATCCCCGACTCCTCCACATAGCCGTTGCCGCCCAGGCACTCCAGCGCCTCGGCGGCCACGGCCGGGGCCCGCTTGGTAATCCAGTATTTGGACACGGCGACCGCCAGGCGGCGGAAATCCCTCTCCTCGGACGTGGCCGAGTCAAAGGCGGCCGCCAGCCGCAGCGCCGTCACCGTGGCCGCCTCCGACTCCAGCGACAGGTCCGCGAGCACATTGCGCATCAGCGGCTTCTCCAGCAGCAGGCCGCCGAAGGCGCTGCGGTGCGCGGCGTGGTGCGAGGCCTGGGCCAGCGCCTGCCGGATCAGCGAGGTCGAGCCCAGCACGCAGTCCATCCGGGTCGCCGCCACCATCTCGATGATGGTCGGCACCCCGCGCCCCTCCGGGCCGAGCCGCTGGGCCCAGGTGGTGCCGTCGAACTCCACCTCCGAGGAGGCGTTGGAGCGGTTGCCCAGCTTGTCCTTCAACCGCTGGATCCGGAAGGCGTTCCTGGTCCCGTCCGGCAGCACCCGGGGCAGAACGAAGCAGGTCAGGCCGCCGGGGGCCTGCGCCAGCACCAGGAAGACGTCCGACATGGGCGCCGAGCAGAACCACTTGTGCCCGGTCAGCGCGTACTCGCCGTCGGCCGCCAGCGGCACCGCCGTCGTGGTGTTCGCCCGGACGTCGGAGCCGCCCTGCTTCTCGGTCATCCCCATCCCGGCCAGCGCCCCGCGCTTCTCGCCCGGCGCCCGCAGCCCCGGGTCGTAGGTCCGGGAGGTCAGCAGCGGCACCCACTGCTGCTCCAGCGCCGGGTCGGCGCGCAGGGCCGGAACAGCGGCATGGGTCATCGACACCGGGCAGCCGTGCCCGTACTCGGCCTGCGACCACACCATGAAGCCCGCGGCCCGGCGCAGATGCCCGTTCATCCTGGTCCAGGCGTCGCCGGTCAGGCCCGCCGAGACGGCGCGGTCCAGCAGCTGGTGCCAGGCCGGGTGGAACTCGACCTCGTCGATCCGGTTGCCGTAGCGGTCGTGGGTGCGCAGCTCCGGCTCGCTGCTGTTGGCCTGCTCGCCCCAGCGCTGCGCCTCGGCCGAGCCGGCCGCCCGGCCCAGCACGCTCAGCTCCGCGTCGATCTCGCCGAGCCGCTTGGGCGTGGCGTAGCGGGCCACGCCCTCGCGCAGCGCGGTGTCCGCGGCGTAGACGTCGTAGTCGACCAGCGGCGGCGGCTGGTTGGTGACGGTGTGGGTCGCGGGCGGGGGCGTCGTCATGCCTGTCACCGTAGGCCCGGAGGGTGGGCGAGGCCAGCAGTGTCGGCGACGAACTCGCGGACCAGGCCTGCTGTGGCGCTCCCGTGCACCAGCAGCGCGGCCCAGTGCCCGGTGTCCAGGGTGCGCCGGCGCAGAGCCGGCACCCAGCGCTCCAGGTCCTCGTTCAGGGCCGGGCGGACGTAGTTGTCGCGGCTGAGGGTGATCAGCTGCACCGGCAGATCGGTCGTCCGCTGACGGGGCTTCAGCAGCCGGGGCAGCATATTGGCGCGGTAGAGCTTGATGCCGTGCACGGCGTCCTCGGCCAGCGTCGCCTGCGGGTGGCCGGGGCGGGGCGGGACCGCCTCGATCCGCTGCAGCAGCGCGCCCCAGCGCCGGGCCAGGACGTACCGCCAGGCGGCCGGGGCGAGCACCGGGACGTGGAAGGCGCCGATGTACCAGGAGTGGGTGAGCTGGTTGACCAGCTGGACCAGGTGGCGCGGCGTCGGCCGGCCCGCGCGGCGCCGCTGCCAGTGGCCGACATGGTCCAGGCAGGGGCCGGAGATGGTGGTGAACGAGGCGATCGCCACCTCCGCACCGGGGCGGGTGACCGCCTCCCAGGACTGCACCGAGCCCCAGTCGTGCGCCACCACATGCACCGGCCGCCCGGGGCTGACCGCCTCGGCGACCGCGAACAGATCGTCGGCGAGGAGTTCCAGCCGGTAGTCGTTGACCCGGGACGGACGGCCGGAGGCCCCGGCGCCGCGGACGTCGTAGCGGACCACATGGTGGTCGGCGGCGAGGTCCGCGGCCACGTCGTCCCAGACCGCGTGGGTGTCCGGGTAGCCGTGCACCAGCAGCACGGTGGGGTGGTCCGGGTTCCCGGCGGCGTGGACCGCGAGCGGGACGCGGGAGGAGCCGATGACGGTCTTGAGGGCTGATGGTGCGTCAGGCATGGTGCCTATCCTTCCAGTTCCAGGCATTCGCCCTCGGGGGCGCGGGACACGCAGACGAGCATCTGGCCCTCGGCCCGCTCCTGGTCGCTGAGCCTGCGGTCGCGGTGCTCGACCGTGCCGGAGACCACCTGGCGGCGGCAGACCCCGCAGAAGCCCTGGCGACAGGAGTAGGCGGTGCCCGGGTCGTCGGCCGCCAGCACGTCCAGCGCGCTGCGGTCGGCCGGGACCCGCAGCACCCGGCCGCTGCCGCGCAGCCGCAGGGTGAACGGGCGGCCGCCGACCACCGGGGCGGCGCTGAAGCGCTCGAAGTGCAGCGCGGTGGCGGGGGAGGTCTCGAAGGCGGCGCGGACGGTGTCCAGCATCGGAGCCGGGCCGCAGACATAGACGGCGGTGCCGGGGCCTGCTCCGCGCAGCAGCTCGGCCCCTTCGGCGGGGCCGCCGTGCTCGTCGTCGGCGCAGAAGGTGATCCGCTCGCCGCCGGGGTCCAGCGCGGCCAGTTCCTCGGCGAAGGGCATCGACCCGCGGGATCGGCCGGTGTGCACCAGCCGCCAGTCGAGGCCGCGCCGGGCGGCCTCGCGGGCCATCGCCAGGATCGGGGTGATCCCGATGCCGCCCGCGACCAGCAGCACCGAGGCGTCGGCGGCGAAGGGGAAGGCGTTGCGCGGGGCGCTGACGGTCAGTCGGGTGCCCTGCGGCAGCCCGGTGTGGATCTCGGCGGAGCCGCCCCCGCCGGCCGGCAGGTGCCGGACCGCGATCCGGTAGCCGCTGCGGTCGGCCGGATCGCCGCAGAGCGAGTACTGCCGGCGCAGGCCCGAGGGCAGGGTCAGATCCAGGTGCGCGCCGGGCTGCCAGGGCGGCAGCGGTGCGCCGTCCGGCGCCCGGAGCAGCAGCGAGACCACGCCCTCGGCCACGGGCGTGCGCGCGGCGACCAGCACCGTCAGCTGGTCGCTGACGGGCTGGGGCGGGCGGCGGCCGTAGCGGTCCCTGCGGGTGGTGAGCGGCAGGTAGTAGCGGACCAGGGTGTCCAGGAAGCGCAGGTAGCGCTCCTCCGGTCGGTGACCGTAGGGGTCGGCGGGAGCCTCGGGTCGGCGACCGTGCGGGTCGGCCGGAGGCAGCTCGTGGCTCATGGGGCGGCTGGTCCCTCTCTCCATACGTCCGAAGGTGCGCCCGGCCCGGCCCGGGGCCGGCGGTCGGTGCAGGTGGGCGGTGGCCGCTAGTGCGCGGCGGCGCGGGCTGCGGGGGAGGTGCCCAGGTAGGCGACGGCCTGCCGGGTCGAGCCCTCCTGGGTGGGGTGGTAGCGGGGGCTGAGGTAGCGCGCCGCCGAGCGGGAGGCCCGTCCCAGCCGGGGCAGCAGCCCGCGCCGGGAGGCCGAGGTGTAGCCGCGCCAGCTCGGGACCACCGCGGAGGCCAGTTCCGGGTCGTGCGCCAGCAGGAAGCGGGTGCCGCTGATCCAGAGCTTGAGCATGACCGGACCGGTGATCGCCATCGCCCGCACCCGGCGCAGATAGCCGGGATCCAGGTGCCGCAGCAGGTCGTAGGCGACGCTGCGGTGCTCGACCTCCTCGGCGCCGTGCCAGCGGATCAGGTCCAGCATGGTCGGGTCGGTCCCGGCCCGGTCCAGGCCGTCGGCGTTGAGCACCCAGTCGCCGAGGAAGGCGGTGAAGTGCTCGATGGCGGCGACGATGGCCACCCGTTCGATCAGGCTCTCCCGGGAGGCCGTCCCGGTCAGTTCGGGGCGCTCGCCGAGGATCCGCTGGAACAGGTACTCGACCTGGGCGACATAGGGCCGGGGGTCCAGGCCCTTGGCGAGCAGGTGGTCCAGCACGCCCTGGTGCGCCTCGGCGTGGATCGCCTCCTGGCCGACGAAGCCGAGCACCTGCTCGCGCAGCCGCTCGTCCCTGATCAGCGGCAGCGCCTCCTTGAAGGTCCGGACGAACCAGCGCTCGCCCTCGGGCAGCAGCAGGTGCAGCACATTGACGACATGGGTGGCCAGGGGCTCACCGGGGATCCAGTGCATCGGCAGGGCGTCCCAGTCGAAGTGGACGTCCCTGGGCTGCAGCACCAGCCCGTGGTGCTCGTCGTCGCCGGTCGTGGCATGCGGCATGAAGACCCTCCCTGGGGATACTTACTGAACAGTAAGGTCGGTGGGCGGTGCGCCGATAGGGGTCAGAACCGATCGAGATCTTTGATGGGCCATAAATTTGGCTTATGCATCCATAGCCCGGAGCCGGGTACTGTGACGCGGTGCCACTTAGGCATGCTTACCCTTACCGGAGCTCGTCCGCCCGTCCGGCCCCCGCGGCCACGCAAGTCAAAGGAACCATCACATGCCTCGCCCCCTGCGGGTCGCCATCGTCGGAGCCGGCCCCGCCGGCATCTACGCCGCCGATGCCCTGATGAAGTCCGACGTCGCCGCCGACCCGGGGGTCTCGATCGACCTCTTCGAGCGGATGCCCGCCCCCTTCGGCCTGATCCGCTACGGCGTGGCGCCGGACCACCCCCGGATCAAGGGCATCATCAGCGCCCTGCACCAGGTCCTCGACAAGCCGCAGATCCGCCTCTTCGGCAATGTCGACTACCCCAATGACATCAGCCTGGACGACCTGCGGACCTTCTACGACGCGGTGGTCTTCTCCACCGGCGCCAGCGCCGACCGGGAGCTGGACCTCCCCGGCATCGAGCTGGACGGCTCCTACGGCGCCGCCGACTTCGTCTCCTGGTTCGACGGCCACCCGGACGTGCCGCGCAGCTGGCCGCTGGCCGCCGAGAAGGTCGCCGTGCTCGGCGTCGGCAATGTCGCCCTGGACGTGGCCCGGATCCTCGCCAAGACCGGCGACGAACTGCTGACCACCGAGATCCCGGCCAATGTCTACGCGGGCCTGGCTGCCAACAAGGCCCTCGAGGTGCACGTCTTCGGCCGCCGCGGCCCGGCCCAGGCCAAGTTCAGCCCGCTGGAGCTGCGCGAGCTGGACCACTCGCCGACCATCGAGGTCATCGTCAACCCCGAGGACATCGACTACGACGAGGGCAGCGTCACCACCCGCCGCTCCAACAAGCAGGCCGACATGGTCGCCTCCACGCTGGAGAACTGGGCCATCCGCGACGTCGGCGACCGCCCGCACAAGCTGTTCCTGCACTTCTTCGAGTCGCCCACCGAGGTACTCGGCGAGGACGGCCGGGTGGTCGGGCTGCGCACCGAGCGCACCGCGCTGGACGGCACCGGCAATGTCACCGGCACCGGCGAGTTCCACGACTGGGACGTGCAGTCGGTCTACCGGGCCGTCGGCTACCTCTCCGCCGAACTGCCCAAGCTGCCCTTCGACACCGACAGCGGCACCGTCCCGCACCAGGGCGGCCGGGTGATCGAGGGCGGCGAGCACCTGCGGTCGACCTATGTCACCGGCTGGATCAAGCGCGGCCCGGTCGGCCTGATCGGCCACACCAAGGGCGACGCCAACGAGACCGTGGCGCACCTGGTCGAGGACTTCCGCGCGGAGCGGCTGCAGGAGCCCGCCCAGCCCGCCGAGGAGGCGGTCACCGCCTTCCTGGAGGCCGCCGGCGTCCGCTACACCACCTGGGACGGCTGGTACCGGCTGGACGCCGCCGAGCGCGCCCTGGGCGCGGCCGAGGGGCGCGAGCGCATCAAGATCGTCCCCCGCGAGGGGATGCTCGACGCGAGCGAGGCCGCGGCCGAGGCGCAGGACCGCCGCTGAGGTCCGCTCCCGCTGGTGAGAACCCGTCCTGACAGCATGTCGGGGCGGGTTCTTCGCCGTTCGGGATTGGATAGTCTCTGAACGTGCAACCAGCAGGCGAAACTCCACCCAAGGCCCGGCATCGGGGCCGGCCGTCCCGGCGTGCCGGGCGGCGGCGCTCCGGCGCGTCGTACCGGGTGATCGTCTGGCAGCTGATCAAGGACACCACCAACACCTGCATGGAGTACCGGGTCACCGGCCTCGCCGCCGAGGTGGCCTTCTTCACCCTGATGTCCGTGCCGCCGCTGCTGCTCTCGGTGGCCGGGACCCTCGGCTACCTCAGCGCCGGGACGATCCAGGCGGTGGAGCAGAACATCCTCAACGCGGCCGGAACCGTGCTGTCCCAGTCGTCCATCGACCAGATCGTCCAACCGCTGCTCAAGAGCGTCTTCAGCGGCGGCCGGCCGGATCTGATCTCGATCGGCTTCCTGCTCGCGCTGTGGTCGGGCTCCCGGGCGCTGTACGTCTTCGTCGAGACCGTCACCATCATGTACGGGCTGGAGGGCAACCGCGGGATCATCCACACCCGGATCCTCTCGCTGGGCCTCTACATCATCGCGTTGCTGGTCGGCACCATCGTGCTGCCGCTGATCGTGGCCGGCCCCGGCTGGGTCGAGCACGAGTTCCCGGCCGCGCAGGGACCGATCCACGCGCTGTACTGGCCCACCGCGCTGCTGCTCTCGGTGCTGCTGCTGACCACGCTCTACCACGTCGCCGTGCCGGTCCGGACGCCCTGGCGGGAGGACCTGCCGGGGGCGCTGGTGGCGCTGCTGGTGCTGGTGATCGGCAGCGGGATCCTGCGCTTCTACCTGGTGCACGCGGTCGAGGGCCCCACCGTCTACGGCTCGCTGGCGGCGCCGATCGCGGTGCTGCTGTGGATCGGGGTCACCGCGCTCGCGGTGCTGATCGGCGCCGCGATGAACGCCGCGATCGACCGGATGTGGCCCAGCCGGGAGACCGCGCTGGCCCGCGAGGAGAACGAGCGCGCCAGGGAGGAGGCGGCGGCCGAGCTGATACGCCGCTCCGAGGCCCGCCGTTCGGCGGTGCGCAACAACGCGGCCAACCCGGCCCCCGAGGGCGAGGAGGCGGAGGGCGAGGCCCCGGCCGAGTACCCGGAGCGCTGGGCCGACTTCCTGCCGCCGACCAATCTCCGCGGCCGGATCCAGGCCAGGGGCAACCCGCGCCGCAACCCCTACCCGCCGCCGGAGGAGGAGCTGGAGAAGTGGCGCCGCGGCGACCGGGGACGGCGCCGGCCCTGACCGGGTGGCTCTGCTGGTCGGATCGAAACCGCAGGTCAAAAACCTGTTGCGGGTGGGATGACGGGCCTCGTAGTCTCGTCCCCGTTCGGTGCACCGCGCATCGGGAACCATGCAACGAGAGAGGGGTGAGCCCCGTGGACATCACTGTCTCCACGGCTGCCCTGGGCAGCACCTCAGCCAACCTCTCCCCGTTCCCGGCCGCAGACTGACACCGCGCCACCAGCGACTCTGCGCCTCGGGAGCAACTCCCGAAGGGCCCCATCGCGTTGCCTTCCGCATACTCCCAGCCGCTGGACTCCTACGGCTGGACCTCTGAGCTCGACGACCTCTTCGCACCCATGGCCGAGGCGGGTCTCGTCCCCGGCCGCATCGTCCGGGTCGACCGCGGCATCTGCGACGTGGCGATCGCCGACGGCGACACCGTCGCGACCGTACGCGCCGACACCGGACCCGTCAGCCACCACGACCCGCTGCACTGGGCCTGCACCGGTGACTGGGCCGCCGTCGCCACCGGCGCCGCCGGGACCTACGTCCAGGCCCTGCTGCCGCGGCGGACCGCGGTGGTCCGCTCCACCTCCTCGCAGCGGTCCGAGGGCCAGGTGCTGGCCGCGAACGTCGACACCGTCGTCATCGCCGCCTCGCTGGCCACCCCGCCCGACCTCGGCCGGATCGAGCGCTTCCTCGCCCTGGCCTGGGAGAGCGGCGCGCAACCGCTGGTCGTCCTCACCAAGTCCGACCTCGCCCCCGACGCCGACCACATCCGGGAGGACGTGGAACAGGTCTGCCCCGGCGCGGACGTGCTGGTCATCAGCGCCGCCACCGGGCGCGGCATGGACGTCCTGGCCGCCTGCCTGCCCGGCACCAGCGCCCTGATCGGGCAGTCCGGCGCGGGCAAGTCCACCATCGCCAATGTGCTGCTCGGCCGGCCCGTCATGGAGGTCAGGGAGACCCGGCACGGCGACAACAAGGGCCGGCACACCACCACCACCCGCGAGCTGCTGCCGCTGCCCGGCGGCGGCGTGCTGATCGACACCCCGGGGCTGCGCGGGGTCGGCATGTACGACTCCGCGGAGGGCCTGCAGCAGGTCTTCGCCGAGATCGAGGAACTGGCCGAGGGCTGCCGCTTCGGCGACTGCGGCCATGTCGCCGAACCCGGCTGCGCGGTGCTGGAGGCGCTGGCGGACGGGGTGCTGACCGAGCGTCGGCTGGAGAGCTACCGCAAGCTGCTCCGCGAGAACGCCTGGATCGCCTCCCGGACCGACGCCCGGCTGCGGGCCGAGCAGCTGCGGCGCTGGAAGGCCATCGGAAAGGCGGGGGCCGAGGCGATGCGGGCCAAGGGGCGGCGCTGAGCCCGGGTCCGGGTTCGGTCGGGTTCGGCCGGGTCCGGCCGGTGACAAAGCTGTTGTGCCCCACTGTCGAACTGAGGGGTCCTTGGGTTGGTGAACGCTGGGTAAGAGAACCTCTGAGGGCGTCAGCACGACGCCCCTGTGCCAGCCCCTGGTAGAAGGAGACATCCCATGAGGTCCCTGCGTGGCGACGCGGTGGAGACCGAGCGGCGCCCGTCGCGGAGGAGCGCCGGTACGCACCGCGCCGCATCCCCTGGTACATCAGCATCCCCATCACCTTCGTGGTGATCGTCGGGCTGTTCATCGCCGCTGGGAAGTTCAACTGGCTGCCCGGTATCCCCAACCCCTTCGGCACCAAGGAGGTCGACCGCAGCCAGCCGGCCGTACTCCAGTCGATCGAGAACATGAGCCGCTACGACGCGGCCGACGGCAACTTCCAGATAGTCGTCGACGTGGACAGCGAAGCCAAGTTCCTGCCCTCGCAGCTGCTCGGCAAGCGCACCCTCTATGTCGCGGCCGGCACCGTCGACTCCTATGTGGACCTGGGTAAGGCCGGGGTGACCGTCACTCCCGACCGGAAGACCGCCACGCTGGTGCTCCCGCACGCGCAGCTGGCCTCGGCGGCGCTGGACCCCAAGCGCAGCTACACCTTCGCCGAGCAGCGCGGGTTCTTCAACCGGATCGGCGACTTCTTCTCCAGCGACCCCAACGACCAGCAGAAGCTGAACATCCTTGCGGCGCAGAAGATCCAGGACGCGGCCAAGTCCACCGCGCTGACCACCAGGGCGGAGCAGAACACCACCTCGATGCTCAAGGGGCTGCTGACCTCCCTGGGCTTCACCACCGTCACCGTCAGCTACAAGTAGGCAGACGGGACGAGGATGCGCGGCCCCTGCTGGGGCCGCGCATCCTCGTCTACAGCGGGACGACCGCTGAGCCGATGGCGACCGTGACCGGTATGCCGCCGGACAGTGCGGTCAGCTTCTGGCGCAGGGCCTTGGACGCCGCGCCCTGCTTGGTGGTGGTCACCGTGACGCCGGAGGAGTCCGAGGTGGGCGACCAGGTGTAGAGCGGGAATCCGGCGGCCTTGAAGCCGACCGCCTTGGTCAACCGGCCGATCGCGGCGTCCAGGGTCCGCTGGGAGTAGCGGCACTGGTCGATGTCGAGCCTGGTCAGATCGATGCCCGGGTCCTTCTTCTTGGCCGCCGCCGCCATCTTCCGGCCCTGGTCCAGGTCGGTGACACAGAGCAGCACCCGTCCCGGCGGGGAGTCGACGACCAGGGTGCCGAAGACGTCCGCGAAGGTCTTGTCGCCCCTGGGGTTCAACGCCTGCGCCAGCTCCTCGGCCTGAGGGGTGTTCATCGGCGTTTCCGCTGACCTCGGGCAGTGGCTGGGCCTTGGCCTGGGCCAGGTCGTAGCCGGGGCAGGGTTTCCCGGCGGTCCCCCCGATCGTCTTGTCGGGCGCGGCGGCCTGTGCGGAGATCCGCACGGTGCTTCCGGGCGCCGCCGCGCACCCCGCGGCGAGCAGGACGGCGGCGGTGCAGGCGATCAGAACAGGCGCGCGGCGCATGGGTTCTCCTCCGTAGACGATGCGGAGGTGCGACGCCGAGCCGGGCGGATCGGTTCCCGGACGGCGGCGGCCCTCAGCAGGCGCAGGAGATGCCGGAGCGGGGGGCGGTGAGGTCGTCGACCGGGCGTTGGTCGGTGCCCTGGGCGGTCTCGTAGGGGAAGCCCTCCCTGGCCCAGTACTCGAAGCCGCCGAGCATCTCCTTGACGGTGTAGCCGAGCCGGGCGAAGCCGAGGGCGGCGCGGGTGGCGCCGTTGCAGCCGGGGCCCCAGCAGTAGGTGACCACGGTGGCGGCCGGGTCGACCAGTCCGGGCGCGAGTTCGGGGATGCGTGCGGTCGGGATGTGCACGGCGCCGGGGATGTGGCCCTGGGCCCAGGAGACGTCGCTGCGCGAGTCCACCAGGACCAGGCCGGGCACGGCAGCCAGCAGGTCGGCGCGGACGTCGGAGACATCGGCCTCGAAGGCGAGCCGGGCGGCGAAGTGGGCGGCGGCCACGGCCGGGTCGGCGGCGGCCACGCCGAGGACGGCGCTGGTGGGGACGGTCGGGGCGGTCATCGGGGCTCCTTGGGTGCGGTCGCTGGTGCAACGATCGTCCGCCACCGGGGTAGGGCCCGGCGAGTGGCGTGGACGCCGCCTCACGCAAAGATTCCGCCAGCGGTGCGGGGCGAACCTCCATGTCCGATCACCGCCAGTCCGGGCTCCGGAAATGCCGCACACTGGACCCTGTGATTGACCAGGAGACCAGCTACCGAGCCGTCAGCAGCCGCGACGCCCGCTTCGACGGCGTGTTCTTCACCGCGGTCCGCACCACCGGCATCTACTGCCGGCCGAGCTGCCCGCGACCACCCCCAAGCGCCAGAACGTCCACTTCTACCCCAGCGCCGCAGCCGCCCAGGGCGCCGGCTACCGGGCCTGCCGCCGCTGCCGTCCGGACACCGTGCCGGGATCGCCGGAATGGAACCTGCGGGCGGACCTGGTCGGCCGGGCGATGCGCATGATCGGCGACGGGGTGGTCGACCGCGAGGGCGTCACCGGCCTCGCCGCCCGCCTCGGCTACAGCGAGCGGCACCTCACCCGGGAACTGGTCGCCGAGTTGGGCGCGGGACCGCAGGCGCTGGCCCGCTCGCAGCGGGCGCACACCGCGCGGCTGCTGCTGCAGACCACCGACCTCAGCGCCACCGACACCGCGTTCGCGGCCGGCTTCGCCAGCGTCCGTCAGTTCAACGAGACCGTCCGCGAGGTCTACGGGCTCACCCCGACCGAGCTGCGCCGCCGGCCGGGCCGTCCGGCCGCGGTGCCGGGGACGATCGCGCTCCGGCTGGCGCACCGGGGCCCGCTGGACGCCGTCCACCTGTTCGACTTCCTGGCCCTGCGTGCGGTGCCGGGGGTGGAGGAGGTGGTCAGCACCGGCCGGGGCAGCAGTGGGGGCACCGGTGCGGGCACCGGCCGGGTCCGCAGCTACCGCCGGACGCTGGCGCTGCCCGGCGGCCCGGGGACCGCCGAGGTGGACCAGCCGCGCAAGCCGCAGGGCTGGCTGGACTGCCGGCTCACCCTCACCTCGCTGCGCGACCTCACCAGCGCGGTGCAGCGGATCCGGGCGCTGTTCGACCTCGACTCCGACCCGGACGCGGTGGACCGGCAGCTCGGCGCGGATCCGGTGCTGGCCCCGCTGGTCGCCGCCCGGCCCGGGCTCCGTTCGCCCGGCCATGTCGACCCGCATGAGCTGGCGGTGCGCGCGGTGCTCGGCCAGCAGGTCACCGTGGCCGCCGCCCGCACCCTCGCCGGACGGCTGACCGAGCGCTACGGCGAACCGCTGCCCACCCCCAGCGGCGGCCTGACCAGGCTCTTTCCCCGGGCGGCCGCCCTCGCCGAGGCCGACTCCGCGGATCTGGCCATGCCCGGCGCGCGGCAGCGGGCGCTGCGGGGGCTGTGCGCGGCCCTGGCCACCGGCGCGGTCGACCTCAGCCCCGGCGTCGACCGCGAGCAGGCCGCCGCGGCGCTGCTCGCGCTGCCCGGCATCGGCCCCTGGACCGTCTCCTACATCCGGATGCGCGCCCTCGGCGACCCGGACGCCTATCTGCCCAGCGACATCGGCGTCCGGCACGGGCTGCGGGGCATCGGCGCGCCGGAGGCCCCGGACGACTCGGCCTGGCGGCCCTGGCGCTCCTACGCCGTGCACCACCTCTGGGCCGCGCTCGGCGCTGTGAACTCTCCTGGAAGCAAAACGAACTGACGATGGGGCAGCTGATGACCCGTTACACCACGATGGACTCCCCGCTCGGCCCGCTGCTGCTGGTCGCCGACGAGGACGGCAGTCTGAGCGCGGCGCTCGCCCCCAACACCAAGGGCCAGGTGAGCCGCCCCGACCCGGCCTGGACCGAGGATCCGGAGCCCTTCGCCGCGGCGGTCGAGCAGCTCACCGCGTACTTCGCCGGTGACCTCAAGGAGTTCGACCTGCCGCTGGCCCCGCACGGCAGCGAGTTCCGCCGCCGGGTCTGGGAGGCGCTCGACAGCATCCCCTACGGCAGCACCGTCACCTACGGCCAACTGGGCGCGGCGGCCGGCCAGCCCCCCAGCGCGGTACGGGCGGTGGCCGGCGCGATCGGCGCCAACCCGCTGCTGATCATCCGGCCGTGCCATCGGGTGGTGGGGGCCAACGGCTCGCTGACCGGCTTCGCCGCGGGGCTGGACGCCAAGCGGCTGCTGCTGCGACTGGAGTCGCCGGAGACGGCACTGTTCAGCTGACGGCCGTTGTGCAGCTGACAGCTCCCGTGCGGCTCAAGGCTCAAGGCCGACGGCTCAGTCGGCGGGCGGCGGGGGCGGCTGCTCCGCGCCCAGCGCCGCGGCCAGCCGCTCCAGGCCGCCGAGGGCGTCCATCACCGCCGCGTTGTCCTCCACCGAGATCGCCGACAGCGCGGTGGCGATCCGCCGCTCGTGCGCCCGCTGCCAGTCCACCAGCTGCCGGTGGCCGGCCTCGGTCAGGGCGATCCGCGCGGTGCGGCGGTCGCCCGGGTCGGCCTGGCGGTCGACGAATCCTGATTCCAGCAGCTTGCCGATCAACCCGCTCACGGTGTTGGGCGCCAGCCGCTGCCGGGACGCCAGCTCACCCACCCGCATCGGCCCCGAGGCCAGCGTCTGCAGCAGTTCGACCTGCGCCATCGGCAGCGACTCCCACGGGTACTCGGTGCGGATGCTGCTGCGCAGGGCGCGGCGGAGCCGGGTCACCACATCGGTCAGGCGCTGCACCTGCGCCGGGTCGGTGGCAGTGGCGAGAGCGGGCGGTGCTGCGGCAGGTTCGGGCATGTGCACAGATTAGTCCGACGTACGGACGATTCAGGTCCGGGGGAGCGTCCGGTGCCGGGAGACCCAGCCGCGTTCGTAGGCGTGCCAGCCCAGTTGCATCCGGGTGGTGACCTCGGCGAGGTCCATCATCCGCTTCACCCGGCGCTGGACCGTGCGCAGTCCGAGGTCCAGCTGCTTGGCCACGCTCACGTCGGTCATCCCCACCAGCAGCATCGAGAGGATCTGCAGGTCCACGTCGTCGGGCTGCTCGCCCGCGTCGATCAGCACCTCCGGGTCCTCGGCCGGGGCGGCCGGCTGGCCGTCCGTCCCGGCGGGGACCGGCGAGGCCAGCCGCAGTGGCAGCGACTGCTCCCAGACCGAGTCGAACAGTCCGACCATCGCCTCCACCGGCCCGCCGGCCCTGACCACCAGCGCCGAGGGCTCGCCGGGCGAGGCCAGCGGGCGCAGCGGCACCATCGCCAGCGAGCGGTCCGCGACGATCAGCTTGGTCGGCACCCGCAGCGCGACCCGGATCTGCTCGTCCCGCTCCAGCGCCGCCACCACATGCGGCATGCCGCCCGGAGCGTCCAGCACCCCGCGTTCGATCACCACCCGGTAGGACACCCCGCGGGCCACCGCGACCGGCTCGGCGTCGTTGTCGTCCCCGCGGACGGCCACCGGCGCGTCGGTGACCAGGGCGAGCACCTCGTGCTCCGCGCCGAGCTGCAACTGCTCGAAGCGGTGCCGGACCGCGTCCGCGCCGATCACCACCTCGATCAGGTCGTTGACGGCCAGTCCGACCGCGTTGTTGCGGTACTCCCGGGCCAGCAGGTCGACCGCCAGTTCGGCCTGGGACAGCTCGTGCCGGCGCTGGGAGAGGGCCGCCCCCAGCGCGACCGCGGGCGGGGCGGCCGTGTAGCGCAGCGGTTCACCGGCGGTCTGCGCGACCAGGCCGAGGTCCTCCAGGACGGTCAGGGTGCGGCCGAGCGCCTGCTCGGAGCAGCCGAGCTTGCCAGCCAGTTCGGGGACGGAGGCGGAGCCGAGGCCGACCAGGAGCCGGTAGGCCTCCTCGCTGTCCTCGTCCAGCCCGACGAAGCCAAGCACCTGCCCGCACCTCGCTCCTCCGTCGACCCGCGCCGATCGGCGGGGTGGTCTGCGTGTTGAAGGTCATCATGCCTGGCCAGGTGGTTTCCGGGTAGTTGAGCCGGTGTGAGGGATCTGTGTCCGATGAGCCGATCTGCGCAGGTCTACTGCCCCAAGAGTGTTCCGATTCCACCGTTCTGCCCGGTGAGCGGTGGTCCGCCATGGAGAATGGCCACGGTCCGGGCATGCCGCATGTCGCTGAGGAGACGAATCGATGAGCAGCCAGGGTGGACCCTCCTCGGGCAAGGCGGACGGCGCCTGGTGGGACGCCCTCTACGAGGGCCCCGACGACGAGGTTCCCGACACTCCCGGGGCGGATCCGCGCCAGGGGACGGTCGACGAGCGCTTCGACTCCGCGAGCGGGGTGGTCAGCGGCAGGGCCGCCCCAGGCGGCAGTGGCGCCCCCAGCGGAGGTGCCGTCCCTGGTGGTAGCGACGTCCCCGGTGGCCCGCCGACCCTGGTGGACGGACCTGCCCCGGCGCGGCCGTCCGCCCCGCCGTCGATCCCGCTGCCGCCGCCGTACGACCCCGGGTCCTATCGGCGGCCGATCGTGCCGGTGCAGCCGGTGCAGCCGCTTCCACCGGAGCCCGCGCCGCTTGAGCCGCCGCCCTTTGAACCGGACGGATCGGAGCCCGCTGCTCCCGCGGACCGGGTGCCCGCGCCGCCCCCGCTGCCCCCGCTGCCGTTCCGGCCGCCGCGGATCCCGCCCCAGGCGGTGCCGCTGACCCTGCGCCAGCCCTCGCCCCCGCCGGACCCCCGGCTGGCCGCGCCGCGGGCGACCGAGCCCGAGTTCGAGGACGCAGGCGGCTACGACCCCTATGGCGGCTACAAGGCCGATGGCGCCGACGACGTCTACGACGACGAGGGTTATGCCGAGCCGAAGGCCGTCAGCGACGCCCGTGGCGGCGGCCCGGACCGCCCGGTCCGCGACCTGGACGACGTCCGCGACGCCAATGAGGCGGAGGCCGCCGCGGCCGAACCGACCACCGAGCCCGACTCCCTTGCCGAGCCGCCGTCGACCCAACCGCCGTCGGCCCAACCGCTGTCGGCCCAACCGCTGTCGGCCCAACCGCTGTCGGCCGAGCCGCCGTCGACCGAGCCGTTGCCGCAGGTCGGGGCGCAGCCGCCGGAGTACGAGCCGGAACCCACCCTGCTCCCGGCCGCCGACCCGGACCTGCTCGCCGGAATCGTCCCCGATACCGCCCTGGACGGCGCCCGCTACGGGACGATGACGCTCCGTGCCGCCTCGGTCCGCGGCGACGCGGCCCGGCACCACGGCGCGGCCCGCTCGGACCGGCTGCTGACCGTGCGCTTCGGCGAGGGCAGCGAGGCGCTGCTGCTGGTGGTGCTGGCCACCCCGCCCCGCCCGGACAACCCGGCACCCGCGGACGAGGCCTGTCGGCAACTGGCCGCGGCGGTCGGCCGCAGCCGTACCGAACTGCTGGCCGATCTGCGGGTAGGCGCCCAGGAGCGGCTGCGCTACGGGCTGCAGCGGCTGACCGCGCGCGCGGCGGTCCGGCTGCAGAACGCGCCGTCCGCGACCGGTGCGTCGGGCGGCAACGGCGCGGCGCTGCATGCGCTGATCGCTCCGCTGGATCCGACCAGCCGGCTCAGGGCCGGGTTCGGGCTCGGCCCCGGCGGCCTGCTGCTGCTCGGCGACGACGCCTGGTACGACGCCTACGCCGGTCGGCGACTGGTGGCGCAGCAGCCGGGCGGGGAGGAGCGACGGTGGTGGCGGGCGACCCGCAGCCGCTGGACCGCTTCCGGTTCCGGGTGGTGGTGCCGGAACCGGGCGACGTGCTGCTGCTCTGCAGCGACGGCCTGGCTCAGCCGCTGCGGGAGGAGCCCGCGGTCTCCGACTTCCTCGCCGACCACTGGGCCCACCCGCACCCGCCGGGCACCGTGGACTTCCTCCGCCACGTCCAGGTCCGCGCCAAGGGGTATGCGGCGGACCGCACGGCGGCGGCGATCTGGGAGGACTGAGGGACGACGGCTGCTACGGGGCGTCCGCGCTGTCCGGCGCGGGCTTGCCGAGGTCCACGGTCGGCTCGGCGGCGGGCTTGGCGTCCTCGGGGACGGCGTCTTGAGGAATGGCGTCCTCGGGAACCTGGTCCGCGACCACCGGCGTCGGTTCCGGGCCCGCAGCCGGCGTCGGCGCCGCGACCGGGGCGGCCTGCGGCGGGTACTGGGGCTGGGTCGGCAGGTACGGCTGCGAGGACGGCGCGTAGGGCTGCGGCGCGTACGGCTGCGGTGCGTACTGCTGGGCCGGGTAGTAGCCCGGCTGCTGCTGCGGCAGGCCAGGAGCGCCGGTCGTCGGCGTCTGCAGTGCGTAGGGGTGGTTCAGGCCGGGGCCCTGCAGGATGCGGATCTGCTGCATGGTGGTGATCCGGCGGACCACGAACAGCGCCAGCACAGCCGCGGCGACATGCGCCATCGAGCCGGCGATGCCGATGATGGCGGCCGCCTCGCGCACCCTCAGCGTCTCGCCACCGGGTTCGGCGCCTGCGAAACCGCCGCCCACGGTGGAGAGCACCCACATCAGGCACCAGCAGATCCACCAGCTGGTCAGCAGTCCGGAACGACGCGGGTCGCGGCCGTCCTCCTGCCCCAGCGGGCGGCTCGCCGCCCAGATGTCCCCGGCCACCCCGCGGGGATGAAGCAGAAGCCGATCGGGGTGAACCAGCCGCCGATGGACCAGCCGCGGGAGAAGACCTTGCGCGAGCCCGGTGCGAGGATGTCGGCGTTCACCCGGGACTTGTAGAACCAGATGATGAAGAGCACGACCGCGGCCAGGAAGGTCGGGGCGGCGAGCAGGCTGGTCAGGGCGTTCAGGGCGGTCGATATGTCGCTGGTGTACCCGGTGTCGAGCAGCGAGGCCAGGGCGACCGCGCTCGCGACGATCCCGAAGACACTGGCGAAGGCCTGGACCGCGAGCAGGATCTGGGTGGCCGTGGCGACGCCGCTGGGGGCTGACGGGGCGCCGTAGACGACCGGCGCGGCGGGCGGCGGGTACGCGCCCGCGCCCGGTGGGCCGTAGTAGCCGCAGGCGGGGCAGCGTCCGTACGGGTCGAGGTACGCGGACGAACAGGACGGACAGGGCACCGGGACTCCACCAGGTCGACCCGCTCCGGGGCGGCGGGGAGGCGCTGATGGTATGCGACCTGGGCGGCGACCGTCCATCGGCTTGGTGAACGGACAGCAGCCCTGCTCAGAGCCGGTGCAGCGACTCGTCCAGGTATTCACCGATGTGTTCGAGCGCGGCCTCCCGGCTGGCCCCGGGGAGCCCGGTCACCACCGGGGTGCCGAAGCCGTCCAGCAGGGCGCTGAGCCGCACCGCGAACCGGGCCGGAGCCACCGGACGGAACTCCCGTGCGGAGATCCCCTCGCGCAGCAGCGCGATCAGGTCGGTGCGCCAGGCCGCCTCGATCGCGGCCTGCCCGGTCCGCATCGACTCCACCGCGAGCGAGCGCCCCCACACCTCGACCCAGAGCGTCCAGCGCGGGTCCCCGGGGCCGGTGGGGAGGTAGAGCGCGACATAGGCGTCCAGCCGGGCGACGGCCGAGGCGGGCGCGGCCAGCGCGGCCCGGCGGCGCTCGCCCAGCTCGTCCTCGCTCCAGCGCAGGGTCTCCAGCAGCAGTTGGTCCTTGCTGCCGAAGTAGTAGAGGAGATGACCGCCGCTCATCCCGAGCCGGCGGCCGAGTCCGGCCATGGTCAGCTCGGCCAGACCGTGTTCGGCGATGGCCGCCATCGCGGCGGCGAACACCTCCTCGCGGGGCGGGGCCGTGCGGCGTCCGGGGATCTCGGCCATAGGGCGGGGCCTCCTGGTCGGGTGGCGGATGGGACAATGGGGGTCGGCGAGAAGATTGTCAGTTTCCCGTGATTCACCGCGCATGGCCCCGGAGAACCGGGGTACACGAGGCCCGGTAACGAGTACTGACCAGTGAGCGTGGAGCCGTGCGGCAGCCAGTCGTGCCGGTCATATTCCAGGGAGGAGCACACCATGAACAGCATGTCCGAGGTCATGACGAGGAGCGGCGTTCCCACCGCCGTCCGAGGAACCGTGACCCGGGAGGCCGTGGCCCCTGCCCCGCGGTCCCTGACCTGCACGAGGTCCCTGATCGGCACGCGGTTTCCGACCTGCACGCGGTGAGCCCCATGGACGCCCGAGCCCTTTCCAAGACCCTCTTCCTGCGGATGGCCACCCTGGAGGAGGGCACCCATGAGTACCAGTACGTCCGCAACACCCTGGTCGAGCTGAACCTCGCCCTGGTCCGCTTCGCCGCCGCGCGGTTCCGCACCCGCAGCGAGCCGATGGAGGACATCGTCCAGGTCGGCACGATCGGCCTGATCAAAGCGATCGACCGGTTCGACCCGGAGCGCGAGGTGGAGTTCCCCACCTTCGCCATGCCCACCATCCTGGGTGAGATCAAGCGCTTCTTCCGCGACACCAGCTGGGCCGTGCACGTCCCGCGCCGGCTGCAGGAGCTGCGGCTGCAGCTCGCCCGCTCCGGGGACGAGCTCTCGCAGAAGCTCGACCGCGCCCCCAGCGTCGCCGAGCTGGCCGCCCACCTGAACCTCACCGAGGAGGAGGTCTGCGAGGGCCTCACCGCCAGCAACGCGTACTCGGTCAGCTCGCTGGACGCCCAGCCCAGCGAGGACGACACCGAGGGCTCCTTCGCCGACCGGGTCGGCTGCATCGACCCCGGCATGGAGGGCATCGAGAACCTCGAGTCGCTCAAGCCGCTGATCGCCCAGCTCTCCGAGCGGGAGCGGACCATCCTGTCGCTGCGTTTCGTCGCCGAGATGACCCAGTCGCAGATCGGCGCCGAGCTCGGCGTCTCGCAGATGCATGTCTCGCGGCTGCTGGCCCGGGCCCTGGGCAAGCTGCGGGCGCACCTGCTCGTCGAGGAGTGACCGGCCTGTCGAAAAGTGACCGGCCTGTCGAGAAGCGACGGGCGACGACGAGCGACGGGCGACGAGTGATGCAGCAGCTGCGGGAGGAGCAGTCATGAGGGAGGGGAGGCCCGAACCGGGCCAGGTGCTGGAGTCGGCAGAGCCGCTCGCGCCCCGGTTCGGGGTCGGAGTGAGGACCGAGGGTTCGGCCACGGTGCTGGTGCTGACCGGGGAGTTGGACCACGACACCGCCCCTGAGCTGCGCGAACGTCTGGACGAGGTGTTCGAGGCGGCAGCCGCGTCGGGCGGTTCGGCGGCGCCGGTCGTGGTCGTGGTGGACTGCGCCGAGCTGGGGTTCTGCGACTCCACCGGGCTGAATGTGCTGCTCACCGCCCGACTGCGGGCCGAGGAGGTGGGCGTCGACATCCGGCTGTCCGCGCTCCGCGGCCATGTCGTGCGGATGTTCGAGATCACCGGCGCCGGCGGCATCTTCAGCATCCACCCGGATCTGGCCGACGCACTGGCAGCGGGGTGAGGCGTGGTGAACGCGCTTCGTCCGCAGGAGCCGGGCAGCAGCACCACCGCAAGCACTCCGCTGCGCCTCGGCGTTCCGGCCGGGGGCTGCCGCCGGGCGGCCAGATCCGGCGGCTGGGGCTCTCCGGCACCAGCGGCACGGTCGGACTGGCCCGCCGGTTCACCCGTGAGGCGCTGCAGGACTGGCAGTGGCTGCCGGGCCTGACCGAGGAGCAGACGGCGGTGGCCGAGGACGTGCTGCTGCTGGTCTCCGAGCTGGTCACCAACGCCTGCCTGCACGCAGGCGGCCCGACCGAGCTGGCCCTGCACGGCACCACCCGCTGTCTGCGGGTGGAGGTCTCCGACGCCGGCGTCGGCAGCCCGGTGCCGCGGGTCCCGCACGAGCCGGGACGGCCGGGCGGCCACGGGCTGCACATCGTCGAGCGGCTCGCCTCGGCGTGGGGGACGGTACGGAAGGACCAGGGGAAGACGGTCTGGCTGGAGGTCCCGGCACCGTTGTCGGCGCCGGTCGGCCAGCCCACCCGGTAGGCGCGATTCGCCGAGGCAATAATGCCCTCGCGCACCGATCGGGCGTTCGGGATCAGTAGGGTTGCCCGAATGAAGACCGCGAAGATAGTCGGCGCCGCCGCGCTTGCCGCCGCCGCCGTGATCGTCCCGCTGGCCGGGACCGCCGCCGCCGTTCCCACCGGGCACCCCTACATCGCGGAGATCTACTACAACTCGCCGGGCAGCGACAACCGCTCCAACGCCTCTCGCGACGCCGAGTGGGTCAAGATCGTCAACCCGACCGCGCACGCGGTCAGCCTCACCGGCTGGACGGTCAAGGACCGGCAGAACCACACCTACCGCTTCACCGCCTTCACGCTGAAGGCCCACGGCACGGTGGTGCTGCACACCGGCAAGGGCGGCAACACCGCCGCGAACCGCTACTGGGGTTCCGGCAACTACATCTGGAACAACGACACCGACGCCGCGACGCTGCGCAACTCGCACAACGCCGTGGTCGACTCCCTCGCCTACAAGAACTCCCACGTCGCCTACGTCAAGCACCGCTGAGACAACCCCTGGTAACGCTGACGCTCAGGGGCGCGGCTGCTGCTGGGTGATGCAGTGGATGCCGCCGCCGTTGGCGAAGATCTCGCGGGCGTCCACGAGTTCGACCTTGCGGTCGGGGAAGTGCTCGGCGAAGACGGCGGCGGCCAACTGGTCGTTGGGGTCGTCGAAGGCGCAGAGCACGACCGCGCCGTTGCAGAGGTAGTGGTTGATGTAGGAGTAGTCGACCGGCTCGCCGTCCTCCTCGAAGAGGACGGTGGGAGCCGGGAGTTCGACCACCTGGAGCTGTCGGCCGCGGGCGTCGGTGGCGGTCCGCAGCAGCGCGATGATCTCCTTGCTGACCTCGAAGTCGGGGTGGGCCGGGTCGGTCTGGCTGTGGACCACCACGGTGCCGGGCTTGAGGAAGGCGGCGACGATGTCGATGTGGCCGCGGGTGCCGTAGCGCTGGTAGTCGCGGGTCAGGCCGCGCGGGACCCAGATCGCCCTGGTGGTGCCGAGGTGGGCGTGGATCTCGGCCTCGACCGCAGCCTTGGTCCAGTCGGAGTTGCGGCCCTCGCCCAGCTGCACGGTCTCGGTGAGCAGCACCGTGCCCTCGCCGTCGACATGGATGCCGCCGCCCTCGTTGATCAGCCGGGAGGCGAAGCGGCGGATGCCGGTGAGGGTGGTGATCTCCTCGGCGATGTCCTGGTCGTGCTCCCAACTGGCCCAGTCCTGGGCGCCCCAGCCGTTGAAGATCCAGTCGGCGGCGGCGATGCCGCCCTTCCCGTCGGTGAGGAAGGTCGGGCCGATGTCGCGCATCCAGGCGTCGTCCAGCGGGCGTTCGACGATCTCGACCTCGGCGGAGAGGTAGCCGCGGGCCTGCTCGGTCTCGCCCAGGTTGACGATCAGGGTGACCGGCTCGTAGCGGACCACGGTGTTGGCGACGGCGGCCCAGGCCTCGCGGGCGGCGTGGAGGTCGTCCGCGCTGAAGGTGTCGTTGGGGGTGGGGAAGGCCATCCAGGTGCGGTCGTGCGGCTGCCACTCGGCGGGCATGGCGAAGCCCAGCTCGGCGGGGGTCTGCTGATGGGTCGTCATAAGAGGCTCCTTCGAAGTCAGAGGAAGTAGAGGCGGCTGAGCGAGACCGAGTCGGCCGGGACGGACTGCAGCAGCTCGCCGTCCAACGAGACCAGCCCGGAGGCCGGGTTGACGTCGACCGTCCCGAGGCGGCCGTTGCGGACCATGTCGCGGGGGCCGATGCCGCGGGTGCCGCGGACGGCGACCCGGCGGCGCCGGGTGGGCATCAGGTCGCCGTTGTCGACGGCGGCCTGGGCCACGAAGGCCACCGAGATGTCCGCGGCGGTGCTGCCGTGCGCGCCGAACTGCGGTCCCAGGACCAGGGGTTCGCAGCGGTCGGTGGAGGCGTTGGGGTCACCGGTGACGCCGTAGGCGGGGAAGCCGGACTTCAGCACCAGTTGCGGCTTGGCGCCGAAGTGGTCCGGCCGCCACAGCACCAGGTCGGCGAGTTTGCCGACCTCGATCGAGCCGATCTCGTGGGCCAGGCCGTGGGCGATGGCGGGGTTGATGGTGAGCTTGGCGATGTAGCGCAGCACGCGCTCGTTGTCGTCGCCGCCGTCGGTCTCGCCGAAGGAGCCTGTGCTGTCCAGCGGCCCCAGTTCGTACTTCATCTTCCCGGCCATGGCGAAGGTCCGGCGCACGGTCTCGCCCGCGCGTCCCATGCCCTGGGCGTCGGAGGAGGTGATGCCGATGACGCCGAGGTCGTGCAGCACGTCCTCGGCGCCCATGGTCCCGGCCCGGATCCGGTCCCGGGCCATCGCGGCGTCGCCGGGGAGGTCCACCTTGAGGTCGTGCGCGGAGACGATCATGCCGAAGTGCTCGCCCAGGGCGTCCCGGCCGAACGGCAGGGTCGGGTTGGTGGAGGAGCCGATGACATTGGGCACCCCGGCCATCTTCAGCACGTTGGGGACGTGCCCGCCGCCGCAGCCCTCGATGTGGTAGGCGTGGATGGTGCGTCCGGCCAGCACGGACAGGGTGTCCTCGACCGACAGGCACTCATTGAGGCCGTCGGTGTGCAGGGCGACCTGGACGTCGTGGTCCTCGGCCACCCGCAGCGCGGTGTCCAGGGCGCGGGTGTGCGCGCCCATGTCCTCGTGCACCTTGAAGCCGGACGCGCCGCCCTCGGCCAGCGCCTCGATCAGCGGGGCGTCGTCCGAGGAGGAGCCGCGAGCCAGAAAGCCGATGTTGACCGGCCAGGCGTCGAAGGCGTTGAAGGCATGGCGCAGCGCCCAGGGGGAGTTGACCCCGACGCCCCAGACCGGGCCGAACTCCTGGCCGATGATCGTGGTGACGCCGGAGGCCAGCGAGGCCTCCATGATCCGCGGCGACAGCAGGTGGACGTGGGTGTCGATGGCCCCGGCGGTGGCGATCATGCCCTCGCCGGAGACGATGGTGGTGCCGGTGCCGACCACCACCTCCACCCCGTCCAGGGTGTCCGGGTTGCCGGCCCGGCCGATGGCCGAGATCCGGCCCTCGCGGATGCCGATGCTGGTCTTGCGGATGCCCTGCACCGCGTCGATCACCAGGACGTTGCTGATCACCACGTCGCAGGTGTCGCGCACGGCGGCGGCCTTGAGGTGCAGGCCGTCGCGGGCGGTCTTGCCGAAACCGGCCAGGAACTCCTCGCCCGGCTGCTGCGAGTCCGACTCGACCCGGACGATCAGCCCCGAATCCCCGAGCCGGAGCCGGTCGCCGGCCCGGGGGCCGTGCACGGCGATGTAGTCCTCCGGGGTGATGGTGTTCGACGGGCCGGAGGGGCGGCCGTGACAGCCCCGCGCCTCGAAGCTGCTCGCGGTCACTGGTCGTCCTCCTGCTGCTCCTGCTGCTGTTCCGGTTCCTGTCCCTGCTGTTCCGGTTCGTACGAGGTCAGATAGCCGGTCGCGCGGGCCTTCGCCAGCGCCGCCTCGCGCGCCCCCGGCGCGTCCAGCGGCCCGTCCACCAGCCCGGCGAAGCCGATGGCGACGCGGGCGCCGCCGATCGGCAGCAGGTCGACCTCGACGGTCGCCCCGGCGTCGAAGCGGACCGTGGACCCGGCCGGGACGGCGAGCCGGGTGCCGTAGGCGGCGGCCCGGTCGAAGGCGAGCCGGGGGTTGGCCTCGAAGAAGTGGAAGTGCGAGGTGACGCTGATCGGCACGGTGGAGGTGTTGCGCACCGGCAGCCGCAGCGCCGGCTGCTGCGGCTGGTAGCCCGTGCCGTCGCCGGGGAGCGCCGCGCCGGGTGCGTCCGGGCCGAGCGAGCCCGCGCCGCGGAACGGGTCGTTGATCACGCAGAGCCTGGTCCCGTCGTCGAACACCGCCTCCACCTGCAGCGTGGTCACCACGTCCGGCACCCCGGGCAGCACGTCCTGGGCGCTGAGCACATTGCGCCCGGCCTCGATCGCCTCGGCGAGCCGGCGGCCGTCCCGGGCGGCCTCGCAGACGGTGTCCGCGATCAGCGCGGTCGCCTCCGGCACGTTCAGCCGCACCCCCCGGGCACGGCGGGCGCGGGCCAGCTCGGCGGCCGTGAAGATCAGCAGCCGGTCCCGCTCGGTGGGTGTCAGTCGCACGGTGCCTCGTCGCCTCGTCCGGAGAAGTTTAGAACGGCGTTCAAACTCTTGCCCGTATTGAACCCCCGCCCCTGCCCCTCTGTCCAGCGTGACGCGAACGCGCGTCGGGGAGGCCTCCCCGGTCGGGTCAATCGGATGGCGCCCCCGGCTGCGCCGGGGTGGTCAGGCCAGGTCGAGGACCGACTCGCGGTGGGCGAACCAGGCGAGGGTGTCGGTGATGGCCTGGTCGAGGGTGAGTTCGGGGCGCCAGCCGAGGAGGGTGGCGGCGCGGGTGCTGCCGGTGAAGGCGCCGGCGTTGTCGCCGGGGCGGCGGGTGGACTCCTCGGTCAGGACGGGGGTTCCGGTGACGCGTTCGAAGGCGGCGATGAGTTCGCGGACGGTGGTGCCCGCGCCGGTGCCGAGGTTGATGACCTGGTAGGACTCCGGGCCGTCCGCGGGCAGCGCCAGCTCGAAGCGCTGGAGGGCGGCGACATGGGCCCGGGCCAGGTCCCAGACGTGGACGTAGTCGCGGATGCCGCTGCCGTCGCGGGTGGGCCAGTCGGTGCCGGTGATCCGGAACGGCGTGCCGTTGCGGTGGGCCTCGATCAGCTTGCCGAGCGCGTGCGAGGGCAGCGGGGTCTGCAGCCCGGTGCGCAACTGCGGGTCCGCGCCGACCGGGTTGAAGTAGCGCAGCGACAGCACCCGCAGCGAGGTCGCCTGGGCGGTGTCCTTGAACGCCAGCTCCATCAGCATCTTGGTGCGGGCGTAGGGGCTGAGCGGGTCGAGCGCGGAGTCCTCGTCCACCGAGAAGTCCGCGCCGGGGGTGTAGATGGAGGCGGAGGAGCTGAACAGCAGTCGCTCGCAGCCGTTGCGCTGCAGGTGTTCCAGCAGGGCCACGGTCTTGGCCACGTTCTCGCGGTAGTAGCGCAGCGGCTGCTCGACCGACTCGGGCACGACGATCAGCGCGGCGCAGTGGATCGCGGCGCTGATCTCCGGGTGTTCGGCGAAGATCTGGTCGAGCAGCGGCCCGTCGGCGATGTCGCCCTGGTAGAAGGCACGTCCCTCGGTGAACTCCCGGCGGCCCGTTACCAGGTTGTCCAGGATGACCGGGGTGATACCGGCGTCCAGGCAGGCCGAGGCGACCGTGCTGCCGATGAATCCCGCGCCGCCGGTGATCAGAACCTTCATACGTCGTTCAACCCCTCAAGAGCCGAGCCCTGCTGCTGTCATGGGGTACGGACGATCAACCCGGCGAGATGGTTCCGTTATCCGGCGTTAGCCGAACGGTGATGATCTGGAAGGGGCGGAGGGCGAGGGCGAGGGCGTTCCCGCTGGGGGTCAGTGCTTCGGTGGGACGTTCGAGCAGGTCGGTGAGGGTGGCGGCGGCCAGCGGGAAGGCGGTGGACAGGGTGAGCCCGGCCCGGCCGCCGAGGGACTCGTACAGCCGGACGATCACATCGCCGGAGGCGTCGTCGGCGAGCTTGACCGACTCGACGACGGCGCCGGGCCCGTCGATGCGGACCAGCGGGGCGGCCGGGGATGCTCCCCGGCGCAGCGGGAGGTTGAGGGCCTGGCCGGCGGCGACGGACTCGCCGATGGTCGCGCCGGGGTACAGCGCATAGCGGAAACGGTGGCGTCCGGTGTCGGTTTCCGGGTCGGGGGAGTGCGGGGAGCGGAGCAGGGTCAGCCGGACGGTCGTGGTGGTGCGGCCCTCGTGGCTGGTCCGGGTGATGTCATGGCCGTAGGTGGAGTCATTGAGCACGGCGCTGCCGTAGCCGGCCTCGCCGACGTGGACCCAGCGGTGGGCGCACAGCTCGAAGCGGGCGGCGTCCCAGCTGGTGTTGCTGTGGGTGGGCCGCTGCACATGGCCGAACTGGATCTCGGCGCTGGAGCGGGCGGCGTGGACGTCCAGCGGGAAGGCGGCCTTGAGCACCTTCTCCGACTCCTGCCAGTCGGCGTCCGTGGTCACCGTCAACTGCCGCGCCCCGGCGTCCAGTTGCAGCTCCTGGACGATCCGGGAGGCGCCGAAGGCGCGTTCCACCCGGACCACGGCGCGGAGCGGCCCCTCGGCCGTGACGGCGACCGACTCGGCGGCGGTGAGGTCGGTCCAGCGGCGGCGGTAGTGGCGGTCGATGTCCCAGGCATCCCATTTGCTGGGGTGGTCCGGATGGAGCTGCAGCAGATTGCCGTAGCTGCCGGGGGCCAGCGCCTCGCGGTCGGCGGCCAGGTCGCGGACGGAGGTGAGCAGGCCGTCGGCGTTGACGACGACCCGGAGCAGGCCGTTGTCGAGGACCAGGTCGGCGGCGGGGCCGCGGGTGACGGTCACCGGGGCGACGCCGGGCGGGAGGTCAGTCGTGACGATGCCGACGCCGAGGGCCGGAGTGGTGGCCCAGCCGTCGTCGACCACCTCGGCCCGGTCGAAGGAGGCGGCGTTGAGCACCCCCGCGGCAGAGCCGGAAAGTGCCCCGGCCGCCTCGGCGATCAGCGCCTCCAGCTCCTCCGCCACCGCCCGGTAGGTCTCCCTGGCCTCGCGGTGCACCCAGGCGATGGAACTGCCCGGCAGGATGTCGTGGAACTGGTGCAGCAGCACCGTCTTCCACAGCCGGTCCAGCTGCTCGTACGGATATCCGTACCCAGCCGCGGTGACCGCCGCCGTCGCCGCCCACAGCTCGGCCTCGCGCAGCAGGTGCTCGCTGCGGCGGTTGCCGCGCTTGGTGGCGGCCTGGGTGGTGTAGGTGGCGCGGTGCAGCTCCAGGTACATCTCGCCGGACCAGACCGGTGCCGCCGCCCCGTACTCGGCCTCGGCGGCGGCGAAGAAGGTCGCGGGCGCCTCGACCGCGACCCGGGGCGAGCCCTCCAGGTCGCGGACCCGGCGGGCCCGCTCCAGCATCTCCCTGGTCGGGCCGCCCCCGCCGTCGCCGTAGCCGAAGGGCAGCAGCGAGCGCGTCGCGAGGCCCTTGTCGCTGAAGGTGCGCACGGCGTGGGCCAGCTCATGGCCGGAGACGGTCGCGTTGTAGGTGTCGACCGGCGGGAAGTGGGTGAAGACCCGGCTGCCGTCGATGCCCTCCCACCAGAAGCTGTGGTGCGGCATCCGGTTGGTCTCGTTCCAGGACATCTTCTGGGACAGGAACCAGCGCGCCCCGGCCAGCCGGGCCAGCTGCGGGAACGCCGCCGTGTAGCCGAAGGAGTCGGGCAGCCAGACCTCCTCGGTCTCCACCCCCAGCTCGTCCAGGAAGAAGCGCTTGCCGTGCACCAGCTGCCGGGCCAGCGCCTCGCCGCCGGGCATATTGGTGTCCGACTCCACCCACATCGAACCGACCGGGGCCCAGGTGCCGGCCGCCACCGCGTCCTTGATCCGCTGCCACAGCACCGGCTGGTGGTCCCGGGTCCAGGCGTACTGCTGCGCCTGCGAGCAGGCGAACACCAGCTCCGGGTAGTCGGCCGCCAGCGCGGTGACATTGGCGAAGGTACGGGCGGTCTTGCGGACGGTCTCCCGCAGCGGCCAGAGCCAGGCCGAGTCGATATGGGCGTGGCCGACCGCGGACAGCCGGTGGGCGCTGGCGTGGGCCGGACGGGCCAGGGTCTCGGCCAGCTCGGCCCGGGCGGCCGGGGCCGTCCCGGCCAGGTCGTGCAGGTCGAGGGCGTCCAGCATCCGCTCCAGGGCCCGCAGGATCTCGTGCCGGCGCGGGTCGTCGGTGCTCAGCTCCTGCATCAGCCCGCTGAGCACGTCGATGTCGAGCTCCAGCTGCCAGACCTCCTCGTCCAGCACCGCCAGATCGGCCTGGGCCAGCCGGTAGAGCGGGGTGTCGCCGCTGGTCAGCCGGTCTCCGAGGGCGGTGGGACGGAAGCCGTGGACGAAGATGTCCGGGTTGGCCGCGGCCTCCGCCAGCAGTCGGACCGGCTCGCCGCCGCGGGCCGGGCGGGCGACCGCGATCCAGCGGTTGTCGCGGTGGATGCCCTTGATCGGCACCCCGTCGGCGTCATGGACCAGGGCCTCGGCGTTGAAGCCCGGCCACACCCCGCCGTAGCCCAGGTCGAACAGTGCCTCGACCCGCCGTCCGGCCCATTCGGCCGGAACCTCGCCCTCGAAGCGGAACCAGGTGGTGGACCAGGGCGCGCCCCAGGCCGTCCCCAGCGCGAAGGGGGTGTATTCGGCCTTCAGCGCCTCCGCGACCGGGACCGGCTCGCCGGGCGTGTGCCAGGCCAGCACCCGCAGCGGGGTGGTCAGCGGGTACCTCGCGGGGCGGATGTGCTGCGACAGGGCCCGTTCCAGGCGGCCCTCCACCATCCGACGGTCGTCATGCACGACGCCTCACCTCCGACTGCGGTCTGCCCGGCCGGTCGCGAGCTGAACCCGGCGGCGCGCGGCGCTGTGCGGGAGCGTCGGCATTGCCGTTGCTCGTTTCATCCGACAGGATGAAGACCGGACATGTGTCCAGTGAATCCGAGCAGCCCACCAGGCCAGAAGGCCAGAAGCGCAGACCGGCAGGAGATGCAGTGGCGTCCACACCCCCGTCGCCACGCCAGTCCGTCAACGCGCTGGAGCCCGCGCTGGAGCAGCCGATCGCGCTCGAGCCCGCCATGGCCGCCAACGGCATCGGCTCCTTCGACTGGGACCTCTACCGCGACATCATCGTCGGCGACGCCCGGGCCTGCCGGATCCTGGGCATCGAGGACCCCGCCGAGCACCCGGAGCTGCCCCGCTCGACTCCGAGTCCTTCCTGGCGCTGCTGCACCCCGAGGACGCGCCGATAGTCCGCCGCCGGGTCGAGCAGGCGGTCAAGGAGCTGGGCCAGTGCGGCGCCTACTACCGCACCCTCTTCGCGGACGGCGAGATGCACGCGGTGCGCTTCCGCGCCCGGGTCCTCGCCGACGAGCTCGGCCGGCCCTCCCACATGGTGGGCTTCGTCTGGGACGCCACCGTCGAGCTGAACAAGCGGGTCCGCGCCGACCGGCTCGCCCTGCTCCGCGAGGAGCGCACCCGCTTCATCAAGGAGGCGGCCCGCGCCCTCTCCGAGGCCACCACCATGCAGGACGTGGCCCGGGTGTTCACCGAGCTGCCGCTGCCCGGCATCCCCCCGGACGGGCTGATCCTCGCCATCCTGGAGAGCAGCCGGATCCAGATCCTCCGCGCCACCGGCTACGACCCCGAGGGGTCCCCGCCGCCGCACAACCACGTCCCGCTGGACGCCGACCACCCGGCGGCGCTGGCGCTGCGCACCCGTACCCCGGTCTTCCTGAGCAGCCGGGCCGAGTACCAGGACCGCTTCCCGGGGGCCTGGCAGCAGGTCGTCCCCTCGCCGCGCTGCGCCTGGGCTTTCCTGCCGCTGGTGGCCGGCGGTCGGCCGATCGGGGTCTGCCTGGTCAGCTTCGACGAGGAGCGCGCCCTCGACAGCGAGGACCGCACCCTGCTCAGCACCCTCGGCGGGATGGTCGCGCAGTCCCTGGCCAGGGCCCGGCTGCACGACGCCGAGCACGAGCTGGCCGCCGGGCTGCAGCGGGTGCTGCTGCCCCGCAGCATCCCGCCGCTGCCGGGCTTCACCAGCGCCGTCCGCTTACCTCCCGGCCGGGACCGGGCTGCAGATCGGCGGCGACTGGTACGACGTGGTGCCGCTGCCCGGCGGCCATGTCGGCCTGGTCATCGGCGACGTCCAGGGGCATGACGTGCACGCCGCCGGGGTGATGGGCCAGCTGCGGATCGCGCTGCGCGCCTACGCCGCCGAGGGCCACCCGCCGGCCGCGGTGATGTCCCGGGCCTCGCGCTTCCTGGCGGACCTGGACACCGGCCACTTCGCGACCTGCCTCTATGTCGAGGTCAATGTCGACTACGGGGCCGCCTACGCGGTCCGCGCCGGGCACCTGGACCCGCTGGTGCGCCGGGCCGACGGCAGCAGCGCGGTCCAGCCGGTGGCCGGCGGGCTGCCGCTGGGCATCGACCCGGAGAACTCCTACCCGGTCACCCGGTTCACCCTGGACCCGGGCGAGATGCTGCTGCTCTGCACCGACGGCCTGGTCGAGACCCGCACCGTCGACATCGACGAGGGCATGGAACGGCTGCGGCTCGCCATCGGCGGCGCCCAGCCGCAGCCGCAGGGTCCTGACGCGCTGGAGGCGCTGGCCGACCGGATCGCGACCTCCGCCGCCGACAGCCATGAGCGGGACGACGACATCGCCCTGCTGCTGCTCCGCTGGGAGGGCCCGGCCGAGGCCAGGCCGCGCCAGCTGCGCCGCCGGATCCCGCAGGCCGACCTGCAGCAGATCTCCGAGGTGCGCGGCGAGCTGCGGGACGCGGTGCGCCGCTGGGGCGTCGGCGACCTGGCCGACACCGTGGAGCTGCTCACCTCGGAAATGGTCACCAACGCCCTGGTGCACACCGACCGGGACGCCCTGCTGACGGCCAGGCTCTACCAGGAGGGCGGCCCGGCCGGCCCGGCCCGGCTCCGGGTGGAGGTGGACGACGAGTCCGACCTCTGGCCCAAGCGCCGCACGCCCGGTGAGCAGGCCTCCTCCGGGCGCGGGCTGATGCTGGTGGAGGCCCTGGCCGACGCCTGGGGCGTCGACCCGCGCGGCAGCGGCAAGCGGATGTGGTTCGAGCTCATCCACCGCGAGTAGTCACGAAGCACGGCGGCCGGTCAGCCGTAGAGCTGCTCCAGGTCCTTGAGCTTCTGCTCCAGCGAGTCCAGCCGGGGCAGCGTCAGTGTGTCGTCCTCCGCGGTCAGGTCGAAGGTCCGCTCCTCGGCGGGGCGGGGCCGCACCGGCAGCTCGACCACGGGGTCGGCCTCGTGGTCGGCTATGACGGGCTCCGCGGGGACCGACTCGCGCTCGCCGCCGCCGGTCCGCGGTGGCGGCGGGAGCTCCCCGGGCGCGCGGCCGCCGCGCGGCCAGCCGCGACTGCTCAGCGCCCGCAGCTCGGCCCGCTCGTGCCGGGAGGCCCGGCGCTGCTCGTCCCGGTCGATGCCGCGCTGCCGCTTGTCGTCGCGGACCTCGTCCACGGCCTCGTCCAGGGTGCGGACGTTCTCCAGCAGCATCAGCGACCAGGCCGCGTAGGTCTCCCTGGGGGCGCGCAGCCAGCGGACGATGCGGATCTGCGGCAGCGGGCGGGGCACCAGGCCCTGCTCGCGCAGCGCGGCCCGGCGGGTCTGCTTCAGCGCGCGGTCGAACAGCACCGCGGCCGAGAGCGACATGCCGGCGAAGAACTGCGGGGCGCCGTTGTGGTCGATGCCGCGCGGGGCGTGCACCCAGTTGAACCAGGCCGAGGCACCCGCGAAGAACCACACCAGCAGCCGCGAGCCCAGCGCCGCGTCACCGTGGCTGGCCTCGCGCACGGCCAGCACCGAGCAGAACATCGCGGCGCCGTCCAGACCGAACGGGACCAGGTACTCCCAGCCCCCGGAGAGGCTCAGATTCTCGATGCCGAAGCCGACCAGCCCGTGGAAGGACAGCGCCGCGGCGACCGCCGCGCAGCAGAACAGCAGCACATAGGAGGCCGACCCGTAGAGGGCCTCCTTCTTGCGCCGCCGCTCCTCGCTGCGTTCCCAGGAGTCGGTGCTCTCGCGTGCCGCCGAGCCGCGTGACCGCAGCAGTGTCACCAGTCCGGCGACGAGTAGGAGGCCCGCGACGGCAGCGACGCCCCACCCAAGCGTTATGTCGGAAAGTCTCATGCCTCGCCCAAACCTCGGCTGATGACCAGAACATGGGCTCTGGCCGAAGTGGGAACCATGCTGGCCCAGGCTTCCGTGGCCCGTGGTGCTTTTGGGGCTGATACACCAGGACGGGTGTATCCGGTGGCGCCCGTCCTACTCTCCGTGATAGAGGTGGCGGTCCCCGTGATGGAGGCGCAGGGCTGCTAGGCCCGCCCCGGTGCCTGTTCCTGCACCGGACCGGGTTGCGCCAGCCACACCGGGACGCCGCCGAAGGCGCTGACCAGCCGCGCCGCCTGGCCGCGCAGCTCGGCGGCCTCCGGGGTGGGGGAGACGTCCGCCAGCGAGGCCAGCGCCGGGGCGATACCGACGGCGAAGCCGGTGAGCTCGCGCAGCCGCAGCGACTCGGCGAAGCCGTGCCTGGCGCCGGCCAGGTTGCCGTCCTGCTGGGCGATGCTGGCCAGGTGCCGCCAGGTGTAGGAGAGCAGCAGGTCGTCCTGCTGCTGCTCGGCCCCGGCGTGGGCGCGGCGGTAGGCGGTGCGGGCGGCGACCGGGTCCTTGAGCAGGTTCTCGGCGACCAGGCCGCGCCGGAAGTCCAGCAGCGGCCGTCCGGCCGCACCGGGCGCCAGCATCGCCGAGGCCCGGCCCAGCGCGGCCTGTGCCTCGTCCAGCCGGTCGTGCACCCGGAGCAGGGTCGCCACATAGGCGAGGTAGCCGCGGGCGCAGGCGGCGGCGGCGCGCTCGGTGTCGCTGCGGGCCCCGCTCTCGGCCAGCCGCAGGGCGCTCTCGGCGTCGCCCCAGCCGTCGCTCTCGAACAGACTTCGTTCGATCAGCAGTTCGGCCCGGGTCAGCGCGGCCCCGGGGGAGTGCGCGGCCTCGCCCTCCAGCAGTGCCGCGGCAGCCTGCCAGCAGCCGCGCGAGCGCAGCAGCCAGACGGTGTCGGGCGGGGGCTGGGCCGCACTGCCGTCGCGTGAGTCGTCGATCCGGGCCGTGCGCTGCTCCGACGCCGTTCGATGGTCCGACAAGGACGGTTCCCCTCCGTGCTGCGGGCCGGTGGTGACGGAATTCCAACACGTGGTCGGGGAGCCGCGCCAGATCAATGACAACATCAGTTGGGATTGGCCGGGGCTCCGGCCACGCGCACTGACCTGCTGATGGACCGTCAGCTCGACCCGCCGGTGCGGAGCAGTTCGCGGGCGGCGGAGTTCACCGGCTGCGGCACCCCGGCGAGATCCAACTCGAAGAGGGCGACCAGCAGTTGATCGGCCCGGTTGCGGGACTCCTGGTTGTAGCCGGCCAGTGTGAACATCACCGGCTGCAGCTCGTCCGCGTGCAGGGTGTTCAGCCACAGGCACTCGACCGCGCGCAGGTCGGCCGGCTCGGTCCAGGTGTCGACCTGGGCCACGATGGTGGTGCCGAGCAGGCAGACGCCCTCGCGGTCCTGCGAGTCGGACACCTCCAGCTCGCCGAAGCCCAGCCACTCCAGGTAGCGGGCGGCGGCCAGGATCGCGTCGTCCGAGGTCCGGACCGGGTGCGGGACGAACGGGGGCCGCGGCGGCACGGCCCGCGCGGCACGGGCCGGCGCCGGGGCCGACTGCGGCGGGCGTCCGGCCGAGACCGGGCGGGCCGGCGGTGCGCTGCGCGGCGGTTGCGGCTGGACCGAGGGCAGGGCCGGGGTGACCGGGACCGGGCGACGGGCGGTGTCCACCGGCAGCCGGACCTGGGCCCCGCAGTCACAGGTGAACTCGGGCTGCGGCCACTGCTCGGAGCGCCCGCAGGACGGGCAGCGCATGCTCAGCCAGGCGTCCTCCCAGGAGCGGAACCGCACCTGGACCGGGATCCCGCCGCGCAGCAGCGGCACCTTGAGGTTGGCCCCGCAGGAGCAGGGGAACACCGGCGGCTCGTAGGAGTGCTCTCGGCGGCAGGACGGACAGCGCACCGGGCGGGCGGACGGCTTGCTGCCGTCGGAGCTGTCGCCGACGGGCTGGGCTCCCGTGTTGTCGGGCTGCGGCGTACCGGGCATCACGTACCGTCCGTTCGGCTGGAGGGACCTGGAGGGCTCCGACTGCCCAACCATCGTCCCTGATCCAGGCCGGTTCGGGGAGGCCCTTTCGCAGACCGGGACGGGATCGGGACGGAACCTGCGGCGGGTCAGCCACCGATGGCCGACATCGGCCGTTCCGGTCGGCGGAAGTCCGCGCTGTTGATGGCGTGCCCGGGGCCCTTGCCCGCGACCGAGCCGCGCCAGGCGGCCTCGATGGCGCCGTCGTCCGCGCCGGAGCGCAGCAGGGCGCGCAGGTCGGACTCCTCGCTGGCGAAGAGGCAGTTGCGCAGCTGGCCGTCGGCGGTGAGCCGGACCCGGTCGCAGCCGCCGCAGAAGGGGCGGGTGACGCTGGCGATCACGCCCACCCGGCTGTCGGTCCCGGCGATCCGCCACTCCTCGGCCGGGGCGTTGTCCTCGCGCGGCAGCGGCTCCAGGGTGAAGCGCTCGCCGAGCTTGGCCAGGATCTCGTCGGCGGTGACCATCCGCGCGCGGTCCCAGGCGCCCTGGGCGTCCAGCGGCATCGACTCGATGAAGCGGCACTGGTAGCCGTGCTCCGCGGCGAAGCCGGCCAGGTCGGCGATCTCGTCGTCGTTGACCCCGCGCACCGGGACCGCGTTGATCTTCACCGGGGCCAGCCCGGCCGCCTGCGCGGCGGCCAGCCCGAGCAGCACGTCGGCGAGCCGGTCGCGGCGGGTGATCTCGGCGAAGCGCTCGGGGCGCAGGGTGTCCAGGCTGACGTTGACCCGGCGCAGGCCTGCCTCGCGCAGGGCGGCGGCGCTGCGGGCCAGGCCGACGCCATTGGTGGTGAGCGACAGTTCGGGGGCGTCGGGAAGCGCGGTGAACCGGGCGATCAGGCCCGGCAGGCCGCGCCGCAGCAGCGGCTCGCCGCCGGTCAGCCGCACCGAGCGGATCCCCAGCCGACGGGTGCCGATGTCGACCAGGCGGACCATCTCGTCGTCCGTCAGCAGCTCCGGTTTCGGCAGCCAGGACAGGCCCTCCTCCGGCATGCAGTAGGTGCAGCGGAGGTTGCAGCGATCGGTGAGGGAGACCCGCAGATCGGTGTGGACCCGGCCGAAGCGGTCGGTGAGGGGCGTGACGGCGGTGCTGGACATCTGCCCAGTAGAGCGGGCCGGTCGGCGACCGGTCCAGGGGGTGAAGCCCCGGTGAACGGGGGTGGGGCGGGAGGGTGGACTGTAGTTTCGTCCAAGGCGGTCGGTGGGGCGGCCCGGCCACACTGGTCACCATGATGTCGACCGAGGCGCCCGCCGGCCCCGTTGTGGCGCTGCTGCTGGCTGCCGGGGGCGGGTGCAGGCTCGGGCTGGGGCCGAAGGCGCTGCTGCCGTACCGGGGGCGGCCGCTGGTGGAGCACGCGGTGGCGGTGCTGCGGGCCGGCGGCTGCGGGCGGATCGTGGTGGTGCTGGGGGCGGGCGCGGAGGAGGTGGCCGCGGGTGCCGAGCTGGGCGGCTGCGAGCTGGTCCGCAACCCCGACTGGGAGTCCGGGATGGGCTCCTCGCTCCGGGTCGGCCTGGCGGCGTTGCCGGGGGACGCGTCCGCGGCGCTGGTCGCGCTGGTCGACACACCCGGGGTGACGTCGGAGGCGGTGGCGAGGCTGCTGACGGCCCACCAGAACGGCGCGGGCCTCGCGGCAGCAGGGTATGCCGGGCGGCGCGGGCACCCCGTCCTGATCGCCGCCGAACACTGGCCGGAGGCAGCCCGCGGCGCGGTGGGCGACGCAGGCGCTCGCGCCCTGCTGGCGGCACACGCGGATGAGCTGGTGCTGGTCGAATGCGGCGACGTGGCCCGCCCCGACGACATCGACACCCCCGAGGCCTGGGCCCGCTGGTCCTCCTGAGCCGGCCCACCCCCGGAGGGGGTCAGCCGCTGGTGGCGAGGGCTCGGCCGAGCCTGGTGGCGATCTCCTGCATCTGCGGGATCAGGCCGCTCCGCCCGCTGCGGGCCTCCAGCGCCTGGACCCGGGCCTCGGGCCCGGAGATGGACAGGGCGGTCGGCGTCGGCGCGCCCGGGACCAGGACGGCGATGCAGCGGACGCCGATCTCCTGCTCCTGGTCGTCCACCGCGTAGCCGCCGGCCTTCACCGCGTCGAACTGTGCCAGCAGCCGGGCCGGTTCGGTGACGGTGTGCTCGGTGTGCGCGGGCAGCGGCACGCTGCCGAGCACGCCGGCCGCCTCGTGCCGGGGCAGCTGCGCCAGCAGGATCTTGCCCACGGCGGTGCAGTGCGGCTGGACCCGTCGGCCGACCTCGGTGAACATCCGCATCGAGTGCCGGGACGGCACCTGCCCCACATAGACGACCTCGCCGGCCTCCAGCACTGCGAGGTTCGCGGTCTCGCCGGTGGCCTCCATCAGCTCGGCCAGGTACGGGCGGGCCCAGCTGCCGAGCAGCCGTCCGGCCGTCTCGCCGAGCCGGATCAGCCGCGGGCCCAGGGTGTAGCGGCGGGCGGTGTCCTGGCGGACGTAGCCCTGCTGGACCAGGGTGCGGATCAGCCGGTGGATGGTCGGCATCGGCAGTCCGGAGGCGCTCGCGAGATCGCTGAGCGTGCTCACCCCGCCCGCGTCGGCGAGGACTTCCAGCAGCTGGAAGGCGCGTTCGACGGACTGGACACCGCCGGAGCGGTCGGTTGCCTGAACCTCGACCGATGCGGGAGGAGCGGCCACTGGACTACCTTCCTCAGGGACGTGCCGGGCAGGGGTATGGTGTGCCGCGAGCAACATCAACAAAGTGTTGAATTTCTGTATCGCGGAAACTAGCCTCCACCTTACAGAAGCGCGACGATGTCGAGAACGACTTTTGATCAAGTGGCCTCCCCAGTTTGAAGGAGCTCAGGACCATGTCCGGAACGCAGGACCCGCAGGGATCGCAGGACGCAGACCTCCCCTCCATCGTCGTCGCGGGCCTCCCGGTCGACCGGGGTGAGGAAGTGCTCACCACCGAGGCGCTCGCCTTCGTCGCCGACCTGCACCGCCGCTTCGAGCCCCGCCGCCGCGAACTCCTGGCCCTGCGCCGGCAGCGCCGCGCCCGCATCGCCGCCGAGGGCACCCTCGACTTCCTCCCCGAGACCGCGGCCGTCCGCGCCGGGGACTGGAAGGTCGCCGAGGCGCCCCGCGCGCTGCAGGACCGCCGGGTGGAGATCACCGGCCCCACCGACCGCAAGATGGTGATCAACGCCCTCAACTCCGGCGCCAAGGTCTGGCTCGCCGACTTCGAGGACGCCAGCGCGCCGACCTGGCACAACGTGGTCGACGGCCAGATCAACCTGATCGACGCCTATCAGCGCCGGATCGACTTCAGCACCGAGGCCGGCAAGTCCTACACCCTGCGCCCCGACGCCGAGCTCGCCACCGTCGTGGTCCGCCCCCGCGGCTGGCACCTGGACGAGGCGCACCTGCTGGTCGACGGCGCCCCCGTGGCCGGCGCCCTCGTCGACTTCGGCCTCTACTTCTTCCACAACGCCGCCCGGCTGCTGGCCCGCGGCGCGGAGGACCCCAACTCGGGCCCGTACTTCTACCTCGCCAAGACCGAGAGCCACCTCGAGGCCCGGCTCTGGAACGAGGTCTTCACCCACGCACAGCAGGCCCTCGGCATCCCGTACGGCACCGTCAAGGCCACCGTCCTGATCGAGACGATCACCGCGGCCTTCGAGATGGACGAGATCCTCTACGAGCTGCGCGACCACGCGGCCGGGCTCAATGCCGGGCGCTGGGACTACCTCTTCTCCATCATCAAGAACCTCCGCGACGCGGGCGAGCGCTATGTCCTCCCCGACCGCAACTCCGTGGGCATGACCTCGCCGTTCATGCGCGCGTACGCCCAACTGCTGGTGCAGACCTGCCACAAGCGCGGGGCCCATGCCATCGGCGGGATGGCCGCGTTCATCCCCTCCCGCCGCGACCCGGCGGTCAACGCCGCCGCGATGGAGAAGGTCACCGCGGACAAGGAGCGCGAGGCCGGGAACGGCTTCGACGGCTCCTGGGTGGCCCACCCCGACCTGGTGCCGATCTGCCGCAGCTCCTTCGACGCGGTGCTCGGCGACCGTCCGAACCAGAAGGACGTGCTCCCGGCCGGTGAGGTCACCGCCGCGGAGCTGCTGGACATCGCGGGGGCTGGTGGCAGCTGCACCGCGGCCGGGCTGCACAACGCGGTCCAGGTCGGCGTCCGCTACATCGAGGCGTGGCTGCGCGGGCTCGGCGCGGTCGGCATCTTCAACATGATGGAGGACGCCGCGACGGCCGAGATCTCGCGCTCGCAGATCTGGCAGTGGATCTACAACGGTGTGGTGCTGGATACTGGCGCCAAGGTCACCGCGGACCTGGTGCGCGAGCTGGTCGCCACCGAACTGGCTGAGCTGCGGGCCGAGTTGGGCGAGTCGGTATACGCTGCCGGTCGCTGGACCGAGGCGGCCGGACTGTTCGAGCAGGTCGCGCTGGCCGATGAGTTCGTCGACTTCCTGACCCTGCCCGGCTACGCCCTGCTGGGCTGAGCCGGGCCCATGAGCCGGCGGTGGTGACCGGGGAAAACCTGGGGAGGTCCTTCCCGGTCACCACCGCCTGATTCACCTTCAACTGATTGACCATCAACTGAGTGACCGTCAGGCCGAGGACAGCGCCCGCAGCGAGACCGAGGCGGGCAGCAGCACCGGGTCCGCCCGGACGCTGCTGCGGGCGCACCCGGGCGGGCCGCCACCGTCCGGCCGGGCGGGCACCAGCAGGCCTCTGGCCTGGGCCGGGACCAGCCAGAGCCCCGACTCCCCGGCGTCGTCCCGGGCGGACCAGACATAGCTGTCGGCCTCGCCGGCCGCCACCACGTCCAGCTTCCGCCCGGTCAGCCGGACCACACCGCCGCGCTCCGCCGCCCGGCACGGGTCGGCGGGGTCGTCGGCCAGGGCCACGGTGCACAGATGCCGTCCGGCGGCGATCTCGCCCTGCAGCCAACTGCCGCCGCTGCCGCCGATCAGCGCCAGGGCAGCGTAGTGCGAGCGCAGCACCGCCGCGGTGGCGGGGCAGACCGGGGCGAACCGCCGCACCACCTCCTCGGCCGCGTCCCCGCCGAGGCTGAGGAAGCCCTCCCGGGCCAGGGCGCCGACGGTGTCCCGGGGGAAGCGGACGCCGCGCCCCGCCGTGCTGAGAATGCTGCTGAGGGACATCACCCGCTGCATCACCATCTCCTTCAACTCGGCGGATACAGCGCGTAGTCGGTGAAGTTGCCGTACAGCCGCTCGCCCGGCGGCCCCTGCGTCACGGCGTGGACCAGCAGCCGTCCGCCGACGAAGGCGCCGTGCCAGGACGCGCCCCGGCCACCGAAGGGCTCCTCGCGGTCGCCGCGTGAGCGGGGGGCGTTGACGCCGACCTTGAAGGCCTGGAGCTGCTTGCCCAGCCGCTCCGCGGTCGTGGTGTCGTCGCAGGCCAGCGAGGCGGTGAGGGCGCCGTTGCTGGCGTTCATGGCCGCCAGCAGCTCGGCCTCGGTGTCCACCAGCACCACCGTGTCCACCGGGCCGAAGGGCTCGTAGTGGTGCAGCGGCGAGGACGGCGGCGGGGAGAGCAGCGTCATCGGCGGGAGGTAGGCGGAGGTGTCCTGGCCGGGCAGGAAGCGGCCCTCGTTGAGCTTGCCCCGGTGCAGCGGGACGCCGCCCCTGGCCACCGCGTCGGCGAAGGTGTCCGCCAGTTCCTTGGCCTTGGCGTCGTTGATCAGCGGGCCGAAGCTCAGCTCCGGCAGCGGGTCGTCAGGATCGGCCACGGCCAGCGGATGACCGAAGGCGACCGAGCGCACGGCCGGCAGGTAGGCGGCGAGGAACTCGTCGAACAGCTGGCGCTGCACCACATAGCGGGGGTAGGCGGTGCAGCGCTGCTTGCCGTACTCGAAGGCCTTGGCCGCCTGCGCGGCCAGCAGCGGCCAGTCGCTGAACTCCCAGACGCCCCAGCAGTTCAGGCCCTCCTGCTCCAGCACATGGCGCTGCCGGGTGGCGGCCAGCGCCGAGGCGACCCGGCTGCCGGTGCCCCGGCCGCCGACGAAGCTGACGCAGCCCAGGGCCGGGTCGGTGACCAGGGCGGGGGAGAGCCGGGAGCCGCTGCCGCTGAGCAGGGTCAGCGGCAGCCCGTGCCGCACTCCGATCGCGCACGCCAGGGTGAGGCAGGCGGTGCCTCCGTCGGTGGGGGTCTTGGCGACGGCGGCGTTGCCGGCCAGCACCTGCACCAGCATCGCGTGCAGCAGCACGCTCATCGGGTAGTTCCAGCTGGCGATGTTGGAGACCGGGCCCGTCAGCGGGCTGCGGCCGTCGACCATGCCCTCGATCCCGTCCACGTACCAGCGCACCCCGTCCAGGCAGCGGTCCACGTCGGCGAGGGCCAGCCGCCAGGGCTTGCCGATCTCCCAGACCAGCAGCATCGCCAGCAGCTCCCGGTGCTCGGTGAGTTCGTCCAGGGCGGCGCCGACCCGGGCCCGGCGCTCGGCCAGCGGGGTGTGCCGCCAGGCGCGGTGCTGGTCCACCGCCTCGCGGACGGCGGCCCTGGCGGCGTCCACCTCCAGCGCGGGCGGGCCGAGGATGCTCCGGCCGTCCACCGGGGAGGTGGCGGGCGCGGGTTCGCCGTCGGCGACCCAGCGGCCGCCGTGCAGATTGAGCGCCCGGTCCTCGCGGAAGGCCTCCGGGGCGGCGCCGAGGGCGCGGGCGTGGATGTCGGCCCAGGCGGTGCCGGGCTTGAGCTGGTAGGTGACGGTGCTCGGGTCGGCGTCCTTCATCGGGGGGTCCCTCTCCGGGAGGTGGGGGCGGAGGTCCGCGCCAGCAGGTCGACCGCGGCGTGGACGTCGCGCAGGGTGGGGGCGGCCACCCCGGTCAGATCGGCGATCTCGACGACCGCGCCGATGATCGCGTCGAGCTCCAACTCCTTGCCGGCCTCCAGGTCCTGGAGCATCGAGGTCTTGTGGTGGCCGACCCGCTCGGCCCCGGCGATCCGCCGCTCGATGGAGACGTCCGGCTTCACCCCGGTCGCCTGGGCGATCTCCAGGGTCTCCGCCATCATCGAGGCGACCAGTCGGCGGGCGCCCGGATGGCCGGCGATCTGGACCATGGTCGCCCTGGTCAGCGCGCTGAGCGGATTGAAGGCGACATTGCCCATCAGCTTGATCCAGATGTCCTGCCGCAGATCCGGTTCGACCGGGCACTTCAGCCCGCCGGCCACCATCGCGGCGCTGAACGCCTGGCAGCGGGCGGAGACCGAGCCGTCCGGCTCGCCGATGGAGAAGCGGGTGCCCTCCAGGTGCCGGATCACCCCGGGCTCGGCGATCTCGGTGGAGCAGTAGACGACGCAGCCGACGGCCCGTCGGACCGGGATCACCGCGCTGACCGCGCCGCCCGGGTCCACCGTCTCCAGCCGGCGCCCCTGCAGCCGGTGGCCGGCCAGGCCGTGGAAGTACCACCAGGGGATGCCGTTCTGCGCCGCCACCACGGCCGTGTCCGGGCCGAGCAGCGGGCCCAGCAGCGGCTCGCAGCCGGCGTACTGCTGGGCCTTGAGGCCCAGGAAGACCACGTCCACCGGGCCGATCTCGGCCGGGTCGGCGGTGGCGTGCGGGCGGGCGGTGAAGTCGCCGCGCGGGCTGAGCACCCGCACGCCTTCGGCCTGCAGTGCGGCCAGGTGCGGTCCGCGGGCGACGAGGTGGACCTCGCTCCCGCCCCGGTGCAGCGCGGCCCCGACGTAGGCGCCGATGGCGCCGGCGCCGAGGACGGCGACGCGCAGACCTGTGCTGGTGTCGCTCATATGGGGCTGCCCCCTTGATCTGAGTGGGAGTCGGACCCCTGAGGGGCAACATTGCATACAGTATGCAGCCGAGCGCTCCTCGGCGAAAGAGCCAGGCATCGCGTGATTCCGGTCACCTTCCACGGTAGATTGCATACAAGAATCTGTATGCTGGGAATATCCCGTATGGGGGATCTGGATCCCGCAACGGCCGGACCTCCTGGGGGAGTTCATATGCGTGAAGCACTCAGCGCCGCCGCCACCCGCCGCGTCACCCGACCCGCGCCGCTGCGGCAGGCCGTCTACGAGGCGCTGGTCGAGCTGATCGTCAACGGCTCGCTCTCCGCAGGGCAGCACCTGGTGGAGGCCGAGCTGGCCGAGCACCTGGGGGTCAGCCGGCAGCCCGTGCGCGAGGCGCTGCAGCGGCTGCAGACCGAGGGGTGGGTGGATCTGCGGCCCGCGCAGGGGGCCTTCGTGCACACCCCGACCGAGCAGGAGGCCGGCCAACTGCTGGGCGTCCGCGCCGTGCTGGAGACGCACTCGGCGCGGGAGGCGGCCCTGAAGGCGGGCCCCGAGGACGTGGCCCGGCTGTGGGAGCTGCAGCAGGTGGGCGTCAACGCGCTGGCCGAGGACGAGCCGCGCGGCATCGTGGAGGCCAACGCCGCGCTGCACGGGTTCATCACCGAGCTGTCCGGCAACCAGGTGCTGTCCGAGCTGATCGGGCAGGTGGACCGGAGGGTCCGCTGGTACTACACCCCGATCGCCCGCCCCCGCGGCAAGGAGGCCTGGCACGAGCACGCGGACCTGATCCAGGCCATCGCGGACGGTGACGCCGACCTGGCGGAGAAGCTGATGCGCAGTCACACCGAGCGGACCACGGACTTCTACCGGATCCAGATCGCGGCCGCCTCCGCCGCGGCGGAGGCCGGCTGACGTGCGGACGGGACCGGCCGGAGCAGGGAGCGCACCCCACCGGCCGGTCCCGCCGCCGTGCGCGCGGACGGCGGGAACGGGGGCTGCCGCCAGCCCCGGGCCCGCCATGGTCGAAGACCCGCGCGCAGCTCTGGAGGGGGTGCCGCCGCCCTTGCCCGACGGCGGCACCCCGGTTGTGTGTCCTGCTGCCCGCGGCCCAGCCGGGCCGGCCGCGACAGCCGGGGCGAGCGGCTCAGCCCGGCTGGCGGCCGATCGCAGGCGAGATCTTGGCCCGGGCCGGCACCCCGGCCTGCCGCGGTCGTCCCGGTCGTCCCGGCTGCCGCAGCAGCAGGGTGAGCAGCGCCGAGCCCAGGCCCATGAACCCGGCCAGGATGTAGGCCCCGCTGTAGCCCCAGGAGGCGATCGCCATCGCCCCGAGCCCGCCGCCGGCCAGGCCGCTGACCAGCTTGGCGCTGTAGACGATGCCGTAGTTCTGGGCGGTGTTGTTCTCCCCGAAGTAGTCCGGGACCAGCGCCGCGAACAGCGGGTAGAACGCCCCGCCGCCGAAGCCGGAGAGGAAGGCGAAGAAGAGGAAGAACACCTCGTTGTGCGAGGAGCCCGACCACAGCACGCCGAACTGCGCGATGCCCTCGACGGCGAGCACCAGGGTGAGCGACTGCTTGCGTCCCAGCCGGTCGGAGAGCCAGCCGACCACGCCGCGCCCGGTCCCGTTGACCACCGACATCACGCCCATCGAGGACGCGGCGACCAGCGGGCCGAAGCCCAGGTGCTTGGCGTAGGGGACCTGGAACGAGATGCCGAAGATGGACACCCCCGCGATCGCGACCAGGCAGACCCACATCAGCGGCAGCATGCCGGTCCGCATCGCCTCGGCCGGACCGTACTGGCGCACGGCCGGCGGGTTCTTGGCGAGGGCCGCGGCGTTCTTGCCGCCGCCGTCGGCGGTGAGGGCCAGCGGGTCGACGTCGGACGGCCACCAGTTCTTCGGCGGGTCCTTGAAGAACAGCCCGGAGATGCCGACCAGCAGCACCACATAGAGCCCGATGCCGTCCAGCACCGCGTGGTAGTCGCTCGCGTCGAACCAGTAGGTGAAGACGAAGATCAGCGGCACCGAACCGTAGGCGAAGCCGCCGTTGACGAAGCCGGTCTTGCCTCCGCGCCGTTCCGGGTACCACTTGCCGACCATGTTGATACAGGTCGCGTAGACCAGACCGGACCCTGAGCCGCCGATCAGGCCGAAGCCGAGGAAGGCCAGCGTGAGGTTCGGCGCGTGGCTCAGCGAGACGATGCCGACGGCGGCCAGGACGGATCCGGTGACCATGGCGGAGCGGGCCGAGAAGACGTTCTTCTCACGCAGCCGCCCGGCCGGGAAGGCCACCGCGGCTTGGAACACGACCCAGATGCTGAGCAGCCAGAAGGTGTTGGTGGAGGTCCAACCGTGGGCCTTGGACAGGGTGTCCTCGGCCGAACCGTAGGCGTACTCCGAGACGCTGATGGCGATCATCGCGGCCCAGGGCAGCCAGACCATCAGTCGCCTGGAGTGACCCAGGAGCTGACGGTCGGTCTCGCCGACGCGGTAGAGCCTGCCGTTCCGGTCGGTGATCTCCCGGTACCCGGCTGGGGCCGCGCTTGGTGCTGCGGTCATGGGGTTTCCCCTTACCTTGGAAGAGTGTTGGCCTGCGCCCCCTGGCCTTGCTCTCTTCGTCGTGCACCCGCGGCTGAGCCGCGGTTCCCGTCCGGGGCGGCATCCCGGACGGCGGGTGGGTGGGATCGTTCTGGTGACGGTGGATCAAGTGGCGGATCTGCGAAGGATCCTCCGCTGGGGGCCTTTCTGAAAAGGCCCCCAACAGGGAATCCTCAGTGACCGGTTCGGCTCACCCGGGCTCGGCCGGCAGCAGCCCGGCTGCCCGCGCCCAGCGGTACTTGGCGCCCAGCGCCTCCACCGGAAGCTCCGTGGTGTAGGGGTAGGCCACGATGCCGTGGTCGAAGAGGTACGCGGACGCCTCCTCCACCTCGGTGTCCCCGGCCAGCGAGGCGACCACCGGCTTCTCGATGCCGCGGTCCCGGAACTCCTGCACCACCCGGGCGGTGAGCTCGGCGAACACCATCGGCGGGGTGACGATGGTGTGCCAGTAGCCGAGCACCAGCGCATGGATGCGCGGGTCCTCAAGACCCAGCCGGATCGTCGCCTCATAGGTGGACGGCGGCTCGCCGCCGGTGATGTCGATTCGGGTTGCCGGCCGCGCCGAACGGCGGGATGAAGGCGCGGAAGGCCTCGTCCAGGTCGGGCGGGATCTCCATCAGCGTCAGCCCCGCGTCCACGCAGGCGTCGGAGAGCAGCACCCCGGAGCCGCCGGCCCCGGTGATGATGACGACGTTGTCGCCCTTGGGGGTGGGCATGACCGGTAGCGAGCGGGCGTACTCCAGCAGGTTCAGCAGGCCCGGGGCCCGGATCACCCCGGCCTGGCGCAGGATGTCGTCGTAGACCCGGTCGTCCCCGGCCAGCGCCCCGGTGTGGGAGCCGGCCGCGATCGCGCCCTGGGCGGTGCGCCCGGCCTTGAGCACGACGACCGGCTTGTGCGGGACGGTCGCCCTGGCCGCCTCGACGAAGGCCCGGCCGTCCTTGAGGTCCTCCAGGTGCATGGCGATGACGGTGGTGTTGTCGTCCTGGGCGAAGAAGGTGAGCAGGTCGTCCTCGTCCAGGTCGGCCTTGTTGCCGAGGCCGACGATGGCGGAGACCCCGGTGCGGGTGGTGCGGCTGAAGCCGAGGATGGCCATGCCGATCCCGCCGCTCTGCGAGCTGAGCGCGACCCCGCCCTTGACGTCGTAGGGGGTGCAGAAGGTCGCGCTCAGGTCGGACGCGGTGTAGTAGTAGCCGTAGATGTTGGGGCCGAGGATCCGCACCCCGTACTCCGCGGCGATGTCCACCACCTGCTGCTGCAGCGCGTGGTCGCCGGTCTCGGCGAAGCCGGAGGGGATCAGCACGGCCGCCGCGACGCCCTTGCGGCCGACCTCCTCCAGTGTGGCCGGGACGAAGCGGGCCGGCACGGCGAAGACCGCGACGTCCACCTCGCCCGGCACGTCCAGGATGCTGGGGTAGGCCTTGCGGCTCATGATCTCGTCGGCCTTGGGGTTGATCGGGTAGATCTCCCCGGCGAAGCCGCCGTCGACCAGGTTGCGCATCACCGAGTTGCCGATCTTGCCCTCCTCGGCGGAGGCTCCGATCACGGCGATGGCCCGCGGCTTCATCAGCCGCTCCATCGCCTCCAGGATGTCCTCCCTGGAGTGCTGCGGACGGGCCGGCGCCGGGGCCGGGTCCAGGATCAGCCGGACGTCGGCGGCGACCGCGCCGCTCGCGGTGGCGAGCACCGGGTTGAGGTCCGCCTCGGCGATCTCCGGGAAGTCGGAGACCAGGTCGGACAGTTTGACGATCAGTCCGGCCAGGGCGTCCCGGTCCACCGCGGGCGCTCCGCGCACCCCGCGCAGCACCTCGGCGGCGGCGATGGAGTCCAGCATCGACTCGGCGTCCGCGGTGGTCGCCGGGGCGAGCCGGAAGGTGACGTCCTTCAGCACCTCCACGAGCACCCCGCCGAGGCCGAAGGCGACCACCTTGCCGAAGGTGGGGTCGGTGACCGCGCCGATGATCACCTCTTGCCCGGGCGGCAGCTGCTGCTGCACCTGGACCCCGACGATCTGCGCGTCAGCGTCGTAGTCACCGGCGTTGACAAGGATGGTGTCGTAACCGGCCCGGACCGCCTCGGCCGAGTCCAGGCCCAGCAGCACGCCGCCGGCCTCGGTCTTGTGCAGGATCTGCGGCGAGACGATCTTGAGCACCACCGGGAAGCCGAACTCGGCCGCCAGCGCGGCGGCCTCCTCGGCGCTGCCGGCGATGCCCTCGCCCGGGGTGGCGATGCCGTAGGCCTGGCAGGCGAGCCGGCCCTCCGGGGCGGTGAGCGAGGTGCGGCCCTCGGCGAGGACCCGGTCGATCAGTACGCGCACAGCGGCGCGGTCGTAGTCGTGCTGAGCCATGGGCCCGTTCCTCCTGTTGAGTGACGGCCTGTTGGGTGACGCCGAGTCAGATGACGCCGATGCCGCGCAGGCCCGACAACTGCTCCTCGGTGTAGCCGAGTGCCGCGTACACCTCGTTGTTGTGCTCGCCGAGCAGCGGCGGCCTGGTGATGTCGACGGGGGAGTCGGAGAGCCGCAACGGGGAGCCGACGGTCTTGAAGCTGCCGCGCTCGGGGTGCTGCACCTCCACCACCGCGCCCAGTTCGGCCAGGGTGGCGTCGGCGATCAGCTCACGGGTGGAGAGGATCGGGCCGCAGGGGATGTCATGGGCGTTGAGCGCGTCCATCACCTCCCACTTGCTGTGCCGCTCGGTCCACTCCTCGACCAGGGCGAACATCTTGTCCAGCTTGGGCAGCCGGGCCTCGGGCGTGGCCCAGCCCTCGTCCTCGGCCAGCTCGGGCCGGCCGATCAGCTCGGTCAGCGGACGCCAGCCCTGCGGCTGGACGATCACATAGATGTAGTCGTTGGGCCCGCCCGGCGCGCAGCGCACCGCCCAGCCCGGCTGCCCGCCGCCGGAGGCGTTGCCCGAACGCGGCACGTCGTCCCCGAAGCGCTCGTTGGGGTACTCCCGCAGCGGCCCGTGCACCAGCCGCTGCTGGTCCCGGAGCTTCACCCGGCACAGATTCAGCACCGCCTCCTGCATCGCCACCTGCACCCGCTGGCCGCGACCGGTCGCGGTCCGCTGGTACAGCGCCGCCAGCACCGCCGCGACCAGGTGGATCCCGGTGCCCGAGTCCCCGATCTGCGCCCCGGTCGCCGTCGGCGGCCCCTCCTCGAACCCGGTGGTGGCCATCGAGCCGCCCATGGCCTGGGCGATGACTTCGTAGGCTTTGAAGTCTGCGTAGCGGCCGGGACCGAATCCCTTGATGCTGGCGTAGATGAGGCGGGGGTTGAGGGCTTCCAGGGTTTCCCAGGGGTAGCCGAAGCGGTCGACCACGCCGGGGCCGAAGTTCTCGACGAGGATGTCGGAGTCGGCGACCAGGCGCTCGAAGATGTGCTTGCCCTGGCCGGTCTTCATGTTCAGGGTGATGCTGCGCTTGTTGCAGTTGAGCATGGTGAAGTACAGGCTGTCCGCGCCGGGGAGGTCGCGGAGCTGGCTGCGGGTGATGTCACCGCGGCCGGGGGCCTCCAGCTTGACCACGTCGGCGCCGAGCCAGGCCAGCAGCTGGGTGGCGGAAGGGCCGGACTGGACGTGGGTCATGTCCAGCACCCGGACCCCGGCGAGGGCCTTCGTCGATTCGGTCATGTCACTCAACTCCCTTGCAGATTAAGGGCGTTCACTTTGGCGACGTTCACTTGTACATGGTCTGGTTCATGGTTCCCGGCGCGTAGGCGTCCGGGTCCACCCAGACGTTGATCAGCGACGGCAGCCCCGACTCCCGGGCCCGTGCATGGCCGGCGCGATGTCCGCCGGGTCGCGGACCTCCTCGCCGTAGCCGCCGAGCATCCTGGCGAACTCGTCGTAGCGGACGTCGCCGAGGGTGTTGCCGATCCGGCCGCGCTCCTTGCCGTACTTGGCCTCCTGGCCGTAACGGATCTGGTTCATCGAGGAGTTGTTGCCGATGACGCCGACGAACGGCAGCTTGTAGCGGACCAGGGTCTCGAAGTCCCAGCCGGTCAGGCTGAACGCGCCGTCGCCGAACAGCGCCACCACCTCCTTGTCCGGGCGGGCGTACTTCGCGGCGAGCACGAACGGGATGCCGACGCCGAGGGTGCCGAGCGGTCCGGGGTCCATCCAGTGACCGGGCGACTTGGGCTGCACCACGCCGCCGGAGAAGGTGACGATGTCGCCGCCGTCGCCGATGTAGATGGAGTCCTCGGTCAGGAACTCGTTGATCTCGTGGGCCAGTCGCAGCGGGTGGATCGGGTGGGCGTCGGAGAGCTGCCGCGGCAGCCGCTTCTGGTACGCGTCCTCCTCCTGGGCCCGCAGCTCCTCGAACCAGGCCTTGCGGGCGACGCTGGTCGCCCCGGTGCCGCCGACCCGGCCGGACGCGGCCTGCACGGTGGCGGCGAGGATCGCGCCGGGGTCGCCGACCAGGCCGAGGTCGATGTCCCGGTTCTTGCCGACGGTGCGGTAGTCGAGGTCGACCTGCACCACCTTGGCGCCGCGCGGCAGCCGGCGGCCGTAGCCCATCCGGAAGTCGAAGGGGGTGCCGACGATGATGATCAGGTCGGCGTTGTTGAAGGCGTAGCGCCGGGACAGGTGGAAGTGGTGCGGGTCGCCGGGCGGCAGGGTGCCGCGTCCCGCGCCGTTCATGAACACCGGGACGTTGAGGGTGCGGGCGAAGTCCACCGCCGCGTCGGTGGCGCGGGCGGTCCAGACCTGGGTGCCGAGCAGCACGCAGGGCTTCTCCGAGGCGGAGAGCAGGTCGGCCAGCCGCTCGACCGACTCGGGGTCGCCGATGCTGCGGGTGGAGGTCCGGTAGCGTCCGGCCGCCGGGACCACGGCGCTGTCGACCGGGACCTTGGCGTCCAGGATGTCGCGCGGGATCTCCAGGAAGGAGGGCCCGGGAGCGCCGTTGTAGCACTCGCGGAAGGCCATCGACACCATGTCGGCGGCGCGGGAGGTGTGCGGCACGGTGGCGGCGAACTTGGTGATCGGCGTCATCATGTCGACGTGCGGCAGGTCCTGCAGCGAGCCCATCTTGTGCTGGCTGAGCGAACCCTGACCGCCGATCAGCAGCATCGGGCTCTCGGCGCGGAAGGCGTTGGCGACGCCGGTGACGGCGTCGGTGGTGCCGGGCCCGGCGGTGACCACGGCCACGCCGGGCTTTCCGGTGACCCGGGCGTAGCCGTCGGCGGCGTGGGCGGCCACCTGCTCGTGCCGCACGTCCACGACGGCGATGCCCTCATCCACGCATCCGTCGTAGATGTCGATGATGTGGCCACCGCAGAGCGTGAAGATCACGTCCACGCCCTCGGCCTTGAGCGCCTTGGCGACAAGGTGTCCGCCAGAGATGGTCGCGTCGTCGGTCATTGATCGTCAACTCCTCGTGCTCAACGGGCCATTCGGCTGCTCTGTAGATTGCATACCGTATGGAGTAGCCATATCGTTGCTCCAGTCGCGCCGGGCTGTCCAGAGGACGGACGAAAGTAATCCGAGGCGGCTTCAGCGGCCCTCAGGGCTCCGTGACTCACCACCAGAGGGCGGACGGCAGATGGATTTGTTCGAATATCAGGCGAAAGAGCTCTTCGCCCGGCACGGCGTACCGGTGCTCGCCGGAGCGGTGATCGGGGCGGCCGAGGAGGCCCGGGCGATCGCGGCCGGATGGGGCGGGCCCGCGGTGGTCAAGGCGCAGGTCAAGGTCGGTGGCCGGGGTAAGGCCGGTGGCGTGAAGCTGGCCTCCGACCCGGACGACGCGGTGGCCAAGGCCGGTCAGATCCTGGGCATGGACATCAAGGGCCACACGGTCCACAAGGTGATGCTCGCCCAGACGGCCGACATCAGGGACGAGTACTACGTCTCGTTCCTGCTGGACCGCACCAACCGCACCTTCCTGGCCATGGCCTCGGTCGAGGGCGGCGTGGAGATCGAGGTCGTCGCGGTCGAGAACCCCGAGGCGCTGGCCAAGGTCGCGGTGGACGCCAACGAGGGCGTGACCGACGCCAAGGCCCGTGAGATCGTCGCGGCGGCCAAGTTCCCGGCCGACGTCGCCGACCAGATCGCCGAGGTCCTGAAGAGCCTGTGGAAGGTCTTCATCGCCGAGGACGCCCTGCTGGTCGAGGTGAACCCGCTGGTCAAGACGCAAAGCCGCGAAGTTTGCTGATCGGAGGCAGTTGCAAGGGGGTATCAGGCGGCGAGCGTGTAGGTGGCGGGGCCGGTCTTGTTGAGTAGTCCACGGTGCGCCCATTGGGACAATTGAACGCAAAAGCTGTTGAGGTTGGTGACGCCCAGCGCATGTGCGACTTCCCGGCCTCGCCAGGCCCGTTGCGGATCGGTGAGGAGGAGGGCGAGGACGCGTTCCTTACGGCTGCCCTGCGGTGGCGTGCCCTGTGAATGCGCGGGCAGGATGCGGGGCGGTTCCACTTCCTTGGCCGCATCGTTCGCGATCGGGTCGGCATCGGCCGCGCAGGCGGGAGGCGGGGTGGAGGTCCCCGCGTGGACGAGGACACTGATCTGGGTGATGTCGATGCTGGTCAGCGGCCGATCATCGGCTTTGGGGCGGGCGTGGTAGCGGGATACCGGGGACTTGACCTTGCGGGCGTTGAATCGGGGGCGGCGCTCGTCGAGGAGGTTGGCCAGGACAGCGCGACCGATGGCGCCGACCAGGTCTACCTCACCGGTCTCGACGATGCCGCGGGCGAGCGTCAGCTCCTCGCGAGCGCTCTCCAATGCGGTGGTGAAGCCCGTCCGGTCGGGGTCGGTGCCCGGACGGGACTCTGCGGCGGCGACCATCGCGGTGCGCAGGACCTGGTAGACGGTGAGCTGGGCCCACAGTTCCTGTTCGATGCCGAACTGGTCGCCTGAGCGCAGGATGTGGCCGGTGAGCATCGTGTGGCGCAGGGAGTAGAACGCCGACTCGACCTCCCACCTCTCGTGGTAGAGGCGGATCAACTGCCCTGCGGGGTCGGTGCGGTGGTCGAGCAGGGTGGTGACCAGCCGGTAGCGATTGGTGTGCACGGTGCCGTCGGCGATGGTCAGGACGATGTCGGCGTCGATGATCCGCACCCGCAGTCCGGCGATCCGCGACAGGAAGGAGCCGTCCGGCAAGGGGGTGAGCATCGGTGGGCGGCGGGTGGATCTGGCGCGGACCAGGAGTCGGGCCCCCGTCTTGGCGGCAGCGGTCAGGAAGTCGTTGCCGTCGAAGCCGCGGTCGGCCAGCAGCAGCATGTCCCGGTTCAGGAGCGGCAGCAGCCGTGTCGCGTAGGCCCTTTCGCCGGTGTCCGGACCGGCGGAGGGGCCGAAGGTCGCGCCGAGCAGGCCCCGGGTTCCGGTCTCGACCAGGGCCATGAGCATCACCGTGGGGTAACCGGCCCACGCCAGGCGGTACTTGACCTTCCCCAGCCAGCCTCGATTGCGCTCCGAGTCGGGGACCTTGATCGAACTGCAGCCGTCGAACGCGACGGTTCGGTAGTGGCGGTAGCGCACGCCCGGGGTGTGCGGCTGGGCCAGAGGCCCTGCGACCACCTCGAACAGGGCTTTCATCGGTGCCGCGCCCAGGCGTCGGCGCAAGTGACGCAGGGCTGTCTCGGAGGGAGCCGGCAGCGGCAGGCCGCTCAGGCCGGCAACCAGTTTGCCCCACACCCCCGCATAGCCCAACTGCGGGAACAGGGCCAGCGCGAACAGGAAGTACACGCCGGCCCGCGAGGGCAGACAGCGCAGCCGCCGCTGCACCGTCCCGGTCTCCTCCAGTACCGCGTCGACCAACTCGAACGGAAGATACCGGGTCAACTCGCCCAGATGGCCCGGGGCGAAGACCCCTGCGGCGACCGTGATGGAACGCGTGAACGTGGTGATGGCAGACTGAAGGCGCAACGGGACCCCGAACTCGGACCGATCTTGGCAGATCACCGAGTTCTACCAGGGGTCCCGTCGTACGTTCAGGCCACCCACCTGCCCAGAACCCGCCTGGACAGCACCGCAGATCAGCAAACTTCGCGGCTTTGGGTCAAGACGGGTGACGGCAAGATCGTCGCGCTGGACGGCAAGGTCTCCCTGGACGAGAACGCCGGTTTCCGCCAGCCCGGCCACGAGGCCTTCCGCGACACCGTCGGGGCCGACCCGCTGGAGGCCAAGGCGGCGGCGAAGGGCCTGAACTACGTCAAGCTCGACGGCGAGGTCGGCATCATCGGCAACGGCGCCGGACTGGTGATGAGCACCCTGGACGTGGTGGCCAGGGCCGGGGCGCGGCCGGCCAACTTCCTGGACATCGGCGGCGGCGCCTCCGCGCAGGTGATGGCGGACGGGCTGGACGTGATCCTGGGCGACCCCGACGTCCGCTCGGTGTTCGTCAATGTCTTCGGCGGCATCACCGCCTGCGACGCGGTGGCCAACGGGATCGTCCAGGCGCTGGCCTCGCTGCCGGCCCTGACCAAGCCGCTGGTCGTCCGACTGGACGGCAACAACGCCGAGTTGGGGCGGCGGATCCTGGCCGAGGCCGCGCTGCCGCTGGTCGAGCTGGTCGACTCCATGGACGCCGCCGCCGAGCGCGCCGCCGCACTCTCCCTCGCCGTGCAGGTCTGAGACAGCGTCCGGAAAGGACAACGACAATGGCCATCTGGCTCACCGAGCACAACAAGGTCCTGGTCCAGGGCATGACCGGGGCCGAGGGCAGGAAGCACACGCTGCGGATGATCGCCGCGGGCACGGACGTCGTCGGCGGGGTCACCCCCGGCAAGGGCGGCAGCGGCGTGGAGATCGGCGGCCGGCAGCTGCCGGTCTTCGACAGCGTGGCGGAGGGGGTGGCCGCGACCGGCGCGGACACCACCGTGGTCTTCGTTCCGCCGCGGTTCGCCCGGGCGGCGGTGCTGGAGGCGGTCGACGCGGAGGTGCCGCTGGTCGTGGTCATCACCGAGGGCATCCCGGTCCACGACAGCGCCGCCTTCTGGGCGCACAGCGTCGCGAAGGGCGGCCGGACCAGGATCATCGGCCCCAACTGCCCCGGCATCATCAGCCCGGGACGCGCCAACGCCGGGATCATCCCGGCCGACATCACCAAGCCCGGCCGGATCGGCCTGGTCTCCAAGTCCGGCACGCTCACCTACCAACTCATGTACGAGCTGCGCGACCTGGGCTTCTCCAGCTGCGTCGGGATCGGCGGCGACCCGGTCATCGGCACCACCCACATCGACGCGCTGCGGGGCTTCGAGGAGGACCCGGACACCGACGCGGTGATCCTGGTCGGCGAGATCGGCGGGGACGCCGAGGAGCGCGCCGCCGACTACGTCCGGGCGTCCGTCAGCAAGCCGGTGGTCGGCTATGTGGCCGGCTTCACCGCCCCCGAGGGCCGGACCATGGGCCACGCCGGGGCGATCGTCTCCGGCTCCTCCGGCACCGCCCAGGCCAAGGCGGAGGCGCTGGAGGCAGCGGGCGTCCCGGTCGGCCGCACGCCGTCCGAGACGGCCAGGCTGCTCCGGTCGGTTCTCGCCTGAGATTCCGCACCGGACGTCGCGTGCCTTTGGCCGCCGAGGGATCAATCCCCCGGCGGCCAAAGGCTTGTGACGGTTGTTCAGCCGCCGCCGCGAGTGGCCGCCGGCAGCAGGCCGAGCAGCGGGCGGGGCCGCCGGACCAGGCCCGCGGTGAGGGCCGCCGCCAGCAGCACCCCGGCCCGCGATCCCGGCCCCGCCGGTCCGGGGAGCGAACGCGGCGAGCGCGCAGCCGGCCGCGCCGCCGACCGCCTTGGCGGTGTAGAGCAGGGCGAACGCCCGCTGCCCGCCGTGTCGGCCGTAGAAGCCGCGGAGCAGTCCGACCAGCACCGGATAGCAGCCGCCGGTGCCGCAGCCGGCCAGCACCGCGCAGCAGACCGCCGCCGTCGGGCCGCCGCCGACCAGCCCCGGCTGGGCCAGGGCGCCCAGCAGCAGGGCGAGGGCGAGCACCGTCCCCCGGCCGAACCGTTCCGCCAGTGCCCCCACCGCGCCGCGGCCGAGGCCGCTGCCCGCGGCGAAGGCGGCGCAGGTCCAAAGGGCGACCGCGCCCGGACGGGCGGCGGCCGCGTCGGCGGCCAGCCGGCCCAGGTCGAACAGCAGCGCGGCCGAGGTCAGCGCGGTGGCCGCGTAGAGCAGTCGCCAGGCGCCGCTGCCGGTGCCCGGTCGGGCCTCGGCCTCCCACAGCGGCGGGCGGTTGTGGCGCAGGCTGCGGTTGAGGTGCCGGTCCAGGGTCCACTGCCGGGGGTCGATCCCGGCGGGCCACCAGTGCTCGGGCGGATCGCGCAGCAGCGCCCCGCAGCCCAGCGCCGCGAGCAGGCTCAGCCCGGCGACCACCCCGAGCACCGGGGCGACCGCGGAGGCGTGCCCGCCCAGGGCGAGCAGCAGGAGCAGCGGCAGCACCGCCCCGTAGGCGTAGCCGCCGGTGACAAAGGCCACCGCGGCGGGCGCGCGCTCCGGGTACCAGCGCGCGGCCGTCGCGGTGCAGCTCGCGTACACCAGGCCCGCGCCGCTGCCGCCGAGCAGACCGTAGCCGACCAGCAGGGCGGTGCCGCCCGCGCCGACCGGGTCGGCGGACTGGGCGGTCGCGGCCGCGATCGCCAGCGCGCCCCGCGCAGCAGGCGCCGCCGAGCAGCAGCACCAGCCCGCCGGGTCCGGCCCGGTGCCGGGCCCGCAGCAGGTGCGCGACCGGCACCGCCGCCGCCTGGCACACGGTCCAGACGGCCAGCACGGCGAAGGTGGTGCGGGCTCCGTGCAGCGGGAGCGCGGTGAGCGCGAAGCCGTACTGGAGCACGCCGGCCCCCAGCATCGCGCCCCAGGCCAGCCAGAGGATCCAACGCCGGCCGCCCGGGCCGAGCAGTTGGCGGTCGGTCTCGCCGACCCGGTGCAGCCGGCCGTAGCAGTCCGGACGTGCTGGACCGGCGCTGGAGGTGCCGGAGGTGCCTGATGTCTCGTCAAGGGTCTACCCCTCTCGGATAATTGCATACAGTATGGGTTATCCGAGGTATAGCACCGCTGACGAGTCGGGGGAAGCCCTGCTACCGGCTGGGGTCCAGCACCAGCTTTCCGGTGGTCCGCCGGGCCCGCAGGTCCTCGTGCGCCCTGGCCGCGTCGGTCAGCGGGTACGCCTCGCCCACCAGCGGGATCAGCTCGCCGTCGGCCACCATCCGGAACAGCTCGGCCATCGGCTCGGCGTGCAGCGCGGGCTTGCCGACGCAGTGCATCAGCCAGAAGCCGACCACCGCGCTGGAGTGCGCCATCAGCGCCGCGGCGCTGATCGGCTTGGGCTCGGTGCGTGAGGCCATGCCGTAGGCGACCAGCCGTCCGAACGGGGCCAGCGCCTTCAGTGAGGCGTCGAAGACCGGGCCGCCGGTCATCTCCAGCACCACGTCGACCGGGGCGCCGCCGTTCGCCTCGATCAGCCGGTCCCGCAGGCCCTCCGGCTCGGCCTCCACCGCGACGTCGGCGCCCAGTTGCAGCGCCAGCTCCCGCTTCTCCTTGCTGGACGCGGTGGCGATCACCCGGCCCGCCCCGAACCGCTTCGCCAGCTGGACCGCCAGCGATCCGGTCCCGCCGGCCGCCGCGTGCACCACCACGGTCTCGCCGGGGGCCATCCGGGCCGAGGTGCGCAGCAGGTGCCAGGCGGTGAGGCCCTGCACCACCAGCGCCAGCGCGGCCCCGTCCGACACCGCGTCGGGGACGTCCAGCGCCATGTTCTCCCAGGCCACGGCCCGCTCGGCATAACCCCCTGTGGCGGTCAGGGCGACCACCCGGCGGCCGTCCGCGGTGCGGCCGACGACCTCGCCGCCGGGCACCATCGGCAGGGTGCTGCTGGAGAGGTAGGAGTCCTCGATCGAGTGGGTGTCCGCGAAGTTGACACCGGCCGCGGCCACGTCGATCAGCAGCTGTCCCGGCTTGGCGACCGGCTCGGGCAGGTCGGCCAGCCGCAGTACCTCGGGGCCGCCGAACTCGGTGATCTGGATCGCCCGCATGTCTTGCTCCTTACCGATGGGTAACTCGTCTCCCTCTCAACATACCGGCTGGTATGTCGCGAAGGAACCCGCCGCCGTCAACGTGGGTTGACAATCGGCGGGTGTCAACTTACATTGACAGCATGAACGAAGCGACGACTCTCGCGGAAGCGGCGGGCGGGCGGGATCCCCGGACCGGCCTGCGCGCGGTGGCAGCACTCCGCCGGCTGCTGGAAACGCTGGAGGTGCTGCAGGTCCGCAGCGCCCGGGCGCAGGGCTGGTCCTGGCAGGAGATCGGGGCCGAACTCGGCGTCAGCAGGCAGGCCGTACACAAGAAGCACGGGGGGCGATGACCATGATGGAGCGATTCAGCACGACCGCACGACAGGCGGTCGTGGACGCGGTCGAGGCCGCGCGGGCCGAGCACGCCCCGGCGCTGGGGGAGGAGCACCTGCTGGCCGGGCTGCTCGCCCAGGCCGACAGCACCGCGGTCCGGCTGCTGGCCGCGTCCGGCTGCGGCCCTGACCAGCACGCGGCACTGCTGGCGGAGTGCCGCGACTACCGCCGGCGCGGCGGCATCGGCCGGGCCGAGGCGGAGGCGCTGCGCGGGCTGGGGATCGAGGTCGACGAGATCATCGACCGGGTCGAGGAGATCTGGGGCGAGGGAGCCCTGCTGGAGCCGGTGCCGCTGGGATCGTCCGGTCGGCGGGGACGCAAGCGGCTGCTCGGCAGCAACCCGCCCTGGCGGCCGGAGGCGAAGAAGGCACTGGAGACCTCGCTGCGGCAGGCCCTGGACCTGCGCAGCAAGACCATCGGCAGCGAACACGTGCTGCTCGGCCTGCTGGTCAGCCCCGGCGCGGCCAAGGAGGTGCTCACCGGACGCGGCATCACCTCACTGCACATCAGAGCACTGATCCAGACCGAGCCGAAGCCGCCCGCCCCGCCGACGCGGCCGCCCGCCCCGCCGACGCCGCCCGCGTGAAAGAGTGAATGCCGCAGCCCCGGACCCTCGCCGTGGGTCCGGGGCTGCGCTCCCCGGCGCGCGGGCGCGTCGAGGAGTCCGGGCGGCACACCGTCCAGCGGCGCCCGGAGATCTGGGTGGGTCCTGAATTACGTGCGGGAGGCCAGCTCGCGGGCCGCGTCGGCGGCGGCCTTGGCGATCCGGTCCTCGTTCACCGTGGTCAGGTGGTTGTTCTCGACCACGGCGCGGCCGTTGACCAGCAGCAGCGACAGCGGCGGGAGCGCACCGAGGGTGAGCGCCGCGATTGGGTCGGCGATCGAGGAGTGCATGATCCCGTCGACCTTCCACAGCGCCAGGTCGGCCAGCTTGCCGACCTCGATCGAGCCGATCTCGTTCTGCCGGCCGAGCACCCGGGCGCCGCCCATGGTGCCGAGCCGCAGCGCCTTGCGGCCGGTCAGCGCGTCCGGACGGCCGTGCAGCCGGTTGATCAGCAGCGCGTTGCGCAGCTCGGTGCCCAGCTCGCCGGACTCGTTGGAGGCGGTGCCGTCCACGCCCAGGCCGACCGGGACGCCGGCCTTGAGCATGTCCGGGACCCGGGCGATGCCGGCCGCGAGCCGGGCGTTGGAGGACGGGCAGTGCGCCACACCGGTGCCGGTCTCGGCGAACTTGGCGATGTCGGAGTCGTTCATGTGGACGCAGTGCGCCATCCACACGTCCTCGCCGAGCCAGCCCACGCTCTCGAAGTAGTCGGTCGGCCCCATCCCGAACAGCTCCTTGCAGAACTGCTCCTCCTCGGCCGTCTCCGAGCCGTGGGTGTGCAGCCGTACGCCTTTGCGGCGGGCGAGCACCGCCGCCTCGCGCATCAGCTCGGTGCTGACCGAGAACGGGGAACAGGGGGCGATGGCGATGTGCAGCATCGAGTCGAAGGAGGCGTCGTGGTAGCGGTCCACCGCGTCCTCGGAGGCGATCAGGATGTCCTCGGTGCGCTCCACCGCGTGGTCCGGCGGCAGGCCGCCGTCCTTCTTGCTGCGGTCCATCGAGCCGCGCAGCGCGGTGAAGCGCATGCCCAGCTCCTGCACCGCCTCGATCTCGGCGCCGAGGATGTCGCCGCCGCCGCCCTGCGGGAAGACGTAGTGGTGGTCGCTGGCGGTGGTACAGCCGGACTTCAGCAGCGCGGCGGCCGAGCCCTGGGCGGCGGCGTGGACCAGTTTGGCGTCGATCCTGGCCCAGGTCGGGTAGAGCGCCACCAGCCAGTCGAACAGGATGTTGTCCTGCGCCAGACCGCGGGTGATCCACTGGTAGAAGTGGTGGTGAGTGTTCACCAACCCCGGGGTGACCAGGTGCCCCTCAGCGTTGATCCGGCGGGTGACGCCCTGCAGCCACTGCGGGGCGGGGCCCTCGCCGACCGACTCGATCCGGTTGCCGGCGATCACGACGTGACCGCGGCTGTACTCGTTGTCGGCGGCGTCCACGGTGGCGATGGCCGCGTTCTCGATGACGATGCGCTCATCGGCGGGCGGGGGGAGGGTGCTCATGGGATTCAGCTCCTCGACGGTAGCGGTTTGGGAAAACCGCCGTCTGTGGAGCTGCCCAGGGCGGGACGGCGGCAGAATCCCTGGGATTGTTCTAGCGGAGAATCATGCCACCGGAATGACCGGCACGACACCCTCGCGATGAACCGTACCCTCGATCAGCCCGTACGGGCGATCCGCGGCGTAGTAGACCTCGTTGTTGTTCTTGAGGCCGAAGGGCTCCAGGTCCACCAGGAAGTGGTGCTTGTTCGGCAGCTCCAGCCGGACCTCGTCGATCTCGGCGCGGTTGTTCAGCACCCGGCTGCCCATCGCGTGCAGGGTCTGCTGCAGCGAGTAGGAGTAGGTCTCGGCGAACGCCTCCAGCAGGTGCCGGCGTACGTGGGTGTACGAACGCTCCCAGTTGGGCTGGGTCTCCTCGCCGCTCCAGGAGTGCTTCCAGCGGGCGGTGACCTCGGTGGCGAGGACCCGGTCGTACGCCTCCTTGAGGGTGGTGTACTTGTCCTTGATGTAGCCCCAGAACTCCGAGTTGGTGGAGTTCATGACGGTCAGTTCCTTCAGGCCGGTGATGACCTCGAAGCTGCTGCCGTCATAGGTGATCTGCGCGGTGCGGATCTCGCCGCCGCTGCGGACGAAGGAGTGGCCGACCTCCTCGGACCCGATGAACTTCGCCGAGTTGTCCGGGGTCCGGATCCGGTCCCAGGTGTACTCCTCGATCCGGATCCGGGCCCGGTGGATCGGCTCGTTGTTGTCCACGAAGTGGCGCGCGAGCAGGACGCCGAAGGCCTCGGCCGACTCGATGCCGTGCTCCTTGGCGAACGCGTACACCGTGTTCTTGGTGGTGTCGGTCGGCAGGCAGTGGGCGTTGGACCCGGTGAGGTGGACGTCGTCCAGGTCGCCGGAGAGCGCGACCGAGACGTTCAGGTCCTTGATCTCGTGGCGGGTGGAGTCACGGTAGATGCGGACGACACGGGTCTCCGCCTTTCCGTACTGGTTCTGGCCAAGAACGTGAGCCATGGGTTCTCTAGCTTCCTCGGTAGACGGAGTACCCGAACGGGTTGAGCAGCAGGGGTACGTGGTAGTGGGCCTGGGCCGGGTCCACGTCGATGACGATGGACACCTCGGGAAGAACGGGCCCTCGGTGGTGAAGGTCAGCCGCAGCACGGTGCCGGCCGCGACGTCGGGCACCGGCAGGTCCTTGCAGCGGCCGTCGGCGTCGGTCTTGGAGCGGCCGAGGACGCTCCAACTGCCTGCTGCTGCCCGCTGGGCCAGTTCGACCGGGATGCCCTCGGCGGGGCGGCCGGTGCTGGTGTTCAGCACATGGGTGGAGATGGAGGTCATGATTCCCCGTCACATAGTGGTTCAGTGCTCGGTGAGGAGGCGGTCGATCCGAATGTCGTTGATCTTCCGCAGCTCGCCGCGGACGATCTCCTGCTCGGCGTCGCCGTCGTTGCCGATGCGGGCGCGCAGGGCGTCGAGCATCGTCTCCGCGGTGCGGCCGGTGGCGCAGATCAGGAAGACATGGCCGAACTTCGCCTCGTAGTCGGCGTTCGCCTGCTGGAGGTCGTCCAGCAGGGCCTCGTCCGCGTCGTGGACGCCGGACTGCTCGCGCTGGGAGGTGGCGTCCCCGGCCTTGGGTTCGCCGATCCTGGCGTGTCCGGCCATCGCGTCGGCGAGGTCGGCGGGGCCGAGCTGCGCCATCGCGGTGGCGTTGGCGTCGCGTACGGCGTCGTCGTCGGCCCAGGGGCGGGCGGAGCGGACGAGTTTCGCCCAGGTGGGGCTGCTGCAGATCTCGACGAGCTGGGCGTCGAGGTCCTCGTCGCCTACGGCGTTGAGCCGGGCGAGCGCAGTGGTTGACTGTGCCACGGATGACCTCCTACGAGGGGCGTCAACCAAAAGCTAGGCCCAGTGCTGCACCGCGTCAACAGTTTGTTGAACTTTAGGCATCTTTGCTGCTCGCCTGCTGTCGGTTCAGGTAGTTGTACACGGTGAACCGGCTGACGCCGAGCGCCGCCGCGACCGTCTCCACCCCGTGCCGGATGGTGAACGCGCCGCGCTCCTCCAGCTGGGCCACTACCCGCTGCTTGCTGGCCCGGTCCAGCTCGGTGAGTTCGCCGCCGCCGAACTGCCGGCGGACCTCGCCGAGCAGCCGGTCCATGGCGCTCTCCATGCCGGGGAGGCGGACCGCGACCGCGGGCCGGTCGTCCCACTCCAGCAGCACGTCGTCCGGGCGGGCCTCGGCCGGGCTGACCGCGCTGGCGCCCACGGCGTCCAGCAGCGGCTTGATGGCCCGGGCCAGCGGGTGCAGCGGCTCGGCGGGTGTGTCGGACTGATCGACGGCGGTCATCCGGCCTCCTCCTGGTCCGCTATCGGCAGGCCGTCCTCGCCCAGGGCGCTGATCTGGAGCGAGATCCTGGTCGCGCCATTGGCCAGGGTGTCCTCCAGCAGTCGGGTGATCGCGGCCAGGGCATCGGTGGCCGGGCCCTCGGCGCTGGTCCCGAACGGGCCGACGTCGACCGTCAGCCCGGCCTGGTCCACCGCGCGGCGGGCGGCCTTCGCATGGTCGGGGAAGCCGTCGAGTTCGAACGGCTCTGTCGTGAACTCCACCTTCAATCGCACGCGCGCAGCGTATCCCGACATGTGGGGCACGGGCTCGGCCAACTTCAACAAAATGTTGCGAGATGGTCTTGACAGCCCTGCGCGCCCTCATGCGATAGTTCCATCAAGCAGAAACTTGCTTCCGCATTGTGGAATTGGATGGGTGACCGCATGACCGCCGCCGCACGCGACTGGCTCGACCAGCGCTGGACCGTGAACCTCTCGATCCTCTTCACCGAGCTGCCGCTGCTCGAACGCCCCGCCGCGGCGGCCGCGGCCGGCTTCGACGCCGCCGAACTGTGGTGGACCCTGGACGGGCCCACCCCGCCCGACCGCGAACTCGACGCGCTGCGCCGGTCCTTCACCGACGCGGGCGTCCAGCTCACCGGGCTCAACTTCGACGCCGGGAACATGGCCGCGGGCTCCAAGGGCCTGCTCTCCCGCCCGGCCGAGTCCCAGCAGTTCCGCGACAACATCGCGGTCGCGGTCGGCCTCGCCGACTCCCTGGGCTGCAAGGCGCTGAACGCCCTCTACGGCAACCGGGTGGAGGGGCTGGACGTCCAGACGCAGGACGAGCTGGCGCTCGAGAATCTGACGCTGGCCGCCCATGCGACGCACGGCATCGGCGCGATCCTGCTGGTGGAGGCGCTGAACGCGCCGGAGGCGCCACTGTACGGTCTGCTCTCCAGCAAGGACGCGGTCGGCGTGGTGGACAGCGTGAACGCGGCCACCGGGCTCGGCAACACCTACTTCCTGTGCGACCTCTACCACCTGGCCCGCAACGGCGAGGACCTGGCCTCGGTCATCGAGACCTACGCGGACCGGATCGGCCATGTGCAGATCGCGGACGCCCCGGCCAGGAACCAGCCCGGCACCGGCGAACTCGACTTCGCCGACCTCACCGCTCGCCTCGACGCCGTCGGCTACACCGGGCGGATCGGTCTTGAGTACAAGCCCGCGGCGGGGGTCGCGACGGCGGACACCTTCGGCTGGCTGCCCCGTGAACTGCGTCGCGGTGAGCGCGGCCAGTCCTGATCTTCAGCTCAGCATCTGCCTCAAAGACTTTGGAGTACGGAATGGCAAACTCTCGCAAGATCGCGTTCATCGGTCTCGGGATCATGGGTAGCCCGATGGCTGCCAACCTGGTGCGCGCGGGTCACACCGTCACCGGGTTCAACCTGACCCAGGACGCCATCGACAAGCTGGTCGCCGACGGCGGCCGCGCCGCCGGCAGCATCGCCGAGGCGGTGGCCGACGCCGAGGTCGTGATCACCATGGTCCCCGCGGACCCGCAGGTCGAGCAGGCGATCCTCGGTGCGGACGGCGTTCTGGCGCATGCCAAGCCCGGCACCCTGGTCATCGACATGAGCAGCATCACCCCGCAGACCTCGATCAAGGTCGCCGCCGCCGCGCAGGAGAAGGGGATCCGCACCCTGGACGCCCCGGTCTCCGGTGGCGAGGCCGGCGCGATCGAGGCCGTGCTCTCCATCATGGTCGGCGGCGGCGCCGACGACTTCGCCGAGGCCAAGCCGCTGTTCGACGCGCTGGGCACCACGGTCATCCACGTCGGCCCGGCCGGCGCCGGACAGACCGTCAAGGCCGCCAACCAGCTGATCGTCGCGGTGAACATCCAGGTCGTGGCCGAGGCCGTGGTGTTCCTGGAGAACGCCGGCGTCGACCTCCCGGCCGCGCTGGACGTCCTCGCCGGCGGCCTGGCCGGTTCGACCGTGCTGAACCGCAAGAAGGCCAACATGGTCAACCGCGAGTTCGCTCCCGGCTTCCGGATCGACCTGCACCACAAGGACATGGGCATCGTCACCGCCGCGGCCCGCGCGGTCGAGGCCCCACTGCCGGTCGGCTCGCTGGTCGCCCAGCTGGTCGCCTCGGCCCGCGCCAACGGTGACGGCTCGCTGGACCACTCGGCACTGCTGCGCGGCGTCGAGCGCCTCGCCGGACGGAAGGTCAACTGACATGGCACGTATGACCGCAGCCCAGGCGGCCGTTGAGATCCTCAAGGCCGAGGGCGTCACCCACCTGTTCGGCCTGCCGGGCGCCGCGATCAACCCGTTCTACTCCGCGATGCGGACCAACGGCGGGCTGACCCACATCCTGGCCCGGCACGTCGAAGGCGCCTCGCACATGGCGGAGGGCTACACCCGCGCCAAGGCCGGCAACATCGGCGTCTGCATCGGCACCAGCGGCCCGGCCGGGACCGACATGATCACCGGCCTCTACTCGGCCAGCGCGGACTCGATCCCGATCCTGTGCATCACCGGCCAGGCGCCGGTGGCGAAGCTGCACAAGGAGGACTTCCAGGCCGTCGACATCACCTCGATCGCCAAGCCGCTCACCAAGATGGCGATGACCGTCCTGGAGGCCGCCCAGGTCCCCGGCGCGTTCCAGCAGGCGTTCCACCTGATGCGCTCGGGCCGTCCCGGCCCGGTGCTGATCGACCTGCCGATCGACGTCCAGATGACCGAGATCGAGTTCGACATCGAGACCTACCAGCCGCTGCCGGTCTACAAGCCGTCGGCGTCGCGGGCCCAGATCGCCAAGGCGCTGGACCTGCTGGCCGCGTCCGAGAAGCCGCTGATCATCGCCGGCGGCGGGGTCATCAACGCCGACGCCGCCGACCTGCTGGTGGAGTTCGCCGAGCTGACCGGCGTCCCGGTCGTCCCCACCCTGATGGGCTGGGGCAGCATCCCGGACGACCACGAGCTGACGGCCGGCATGGTCGGCCTGCAGACCTCGCACCGCTACGGCAACGCGACGATGCTGGAGTCGGACTTCGTGCTCGGCATCGGCAACCGCTGGGCCAACCGCCACACCGGTCTGCTCGACGCCTACACGGCCGGACGCACCTTCGTCCACGTCGACATCGAGCCCACCCAGATCGGGCGGGTCTTCGCCCCGGACTTCGGCATCGTCTCCGACGCCAAGGCCGCGCTGGAGCTGTTCGTCGAGGTGGCGCGGGAGCGCAAGGCCGCCGGGCTGCTCGCGGACCGCAGCGCCTGGGCGCAGAGCTGCCAGGACCGCAAGGGCCAACTGCTGCGCAAGACCGACTTCGACAACATCCCGGTCAAGCCGCAGCGGGTCTACCAGGAGATGAACCAGGCCTTCGGCCGTGACACCCGCTATGTCACCACCATTGGCCTGTCCCAGATCCAGGCCGCGCAGATGCTGCACGTCTACGGGCCGCGCAACTGGATCAACGCCGGCCAGGCCGGCCCGCTGGGCTGGACCCTGCCGGCCGCGCTGGGCGTCGCCACGGCGGACCCGGAGGGCACCGTGGTCGCGCTGTCCGGCGACTACGACTTCCAGTTCATGATCGAGGAACTGGCCGTCGGCGCGCAGTTCCAGATCCCCTACATCCACGTCGTTGTCAACAACGCTTACCTGGGCCTGATCCGTCAGGCGCAGCGGGCCTTCGACATGGACTACCACGTCCAGCTCTCCTTCGAGAACGTCAACGCCCCCGAGCTCAACGGCTACGGCGTGGACCACGTCAAGGTGGCCGAGGGCCTGGGCTGCAAGGCGATCAGGGTCTTCGACCCGAACGAGCTGGGCGCGGCCTTCGAGCAGGCCAAGAAGCTGATGGCCGAGTTCCGGGTGCCGGTGATCGTCGAGGTCATCCTGGAGCGGGTCACCAACGTCTCGATGTCGGGCACCGGGATCGACGCGGTGAACGAGTGGGAGCCGGTCGCCGAGCAGGCGTCGGACGCCCCCAGCGCCATCCTGAACACCCTGGCCTGACGTTCCCTCATGAAACTCCTCCCCGCAGCGGCAGATCCTTCCGGTCGTGCCCGCCGCTGCGGGGAGGTACCAGCCCCCCGTTCTACGCGACGGGGAGGCTCCACAGACTTCCTCCCGGCGGTGTGACCCCATCCCGATGATGGGAAGATCCGGTCGTGCCCGCATCGCCGGGAGGGACACCTCGTACAGAGCCACGAACGCAACGTAGGGAAGACGCGATGACGCAGCAGTACACGACCGGACATGTAGTCATCGCTCCTGACAAGTTCAAGGGCAGCCTCACCGCGGCCGAGGCCGCCGAGCGGATCGCCGCGGGCATCCTCCGGGCCGCGCCCGGGACCGAGATCCGGCTGCTCCCGGTCGCCGACGGCGGCGAGGGCACCGTGCTGGCCGCGCTCGCGGCCGGCTTCAGCCGGGTGGAGCTGACCGTCAGCGGTCCGACCGGCGAGCCGGTGCAGGCCGCCATCGCGGTCAGTGCCGCCGCCGACGGCAGCGGCGGCACCGCGGTGGTGGAGGCGGCGCAGGCCAGCGGTCTCACCCTGCTGCCTGGCGGGGTCAAAGCCGCACTCACCGCCAGCAGCTACGGCACCGGGCAGCTGATCGCCCGCGCCCTGGAGCTCGGCTGCACCAGGATCGTGCTCGGCCTCGGCGGCGTCGCCTGCACCGACGGCGGGGCCGGCCTGGCCCAGGCCCTCGGCGCCAGCCTGCGCGACGCCGACGGCGCCGAGCTGCCGCCCGGCGGCGCCCCGCTGGCCCGGCTGTACAGCCTCGACCTGGGCACCCTCCCGGCCGCGCTGGCCGGGGTGGAGGTGGTGATCGCCAGCGATGTCGACAACCCCCTGCTCGGGACGCGTGGCGCGCCCGCCGTCTACGGCCCGCAGAAGGGCGCGAGCCCGGCGGACGTGGCCGAGCTGGACGCGGCGCTGACCCGCTGGGCCGACGCGGTCGCCACGCTGACCGGCACTGATCTGCGGGACACCCCCGGCGCGGGCGCGGCCGGGGGCCTCGGCTTCGGGGCCCTGGCGCTGCTGGGGGCCCGGCTGCAACCGGGGATCGAGCTGCTGCTCGATCTCCTCGGGTTCGACCAGGCTGTGCGGGGAGCCGGCCTGGTCGTCACCGGTGAGGGCTGCCTGGACGTGCAGACGCTGCACGGAAAGGCCCCCGCCGGGGTCGCCGCGGCGGCCACTGGAGCGGGGGTTCCGGTGGCCGCCGTGGCCGGCCGACTCGAACTGGACGAGGCCGCCTGGCGCAAGGCGGGCTTCGCCGCCGCGTACGCCCTGGAAGCCCTGGCGGGCCCGGACGCGGCGGAGGGCGAGAGCCTGACCCGGGCCGGAGAGCTCGCCGAGCTGGCGGGCGAACGGCTCGCCGAGCAGTTCCTGCGGCAGTGACCGCCGCTTCGCGGCAACCGCAGGCAACTGCCCCGCGAACCGCTTCCCGGCAAACGTTGACGTTTTGTTGAAGGCGGCCTTAGGCTCGCTCTGTCTGAACCGCCCGGTTGTTCCGGTCGCAGCGCACCGCCTGCGGCTTTCCCAGCCGCACCAACCCGGAGGTTTCGTTGACCGCCCCGTCGTACACCCTGTTCCGCTCCCGGAGGGTCGTCCTCCCCGAGGGCGAGCGTGCTGCCGACGTGGTCGTCAGCGACGGGAAGATCATCGAGGTGCTGCCCTACGGGGCCGGCGCCGGTGGTGAGCTGACCGACCTGGGCGAGCTGGCGCTGCTGCCGGGCCTGGTCGACAGCCACGTCCATGTGAACGAGCCCGGCCGCACCGAGTGGGAGGGCTTCGCCACCGCCACCCGGGCCGCCGCCGCGGGCGGGGTCACCACCATCGTCGACATGCCGCTGAACTCCATCCCGCCGACCACCACGGTCGCCGGTCTTGAGGCCAAGCGGAAGGTCGCCGACGGACAGACCTTTGTCGACGTCGGCCTGTGGGGCGGGGCGATTCCGGGCAACACTGCTGACCTGGAACCGCTGCACCGGGCCGGCGTCTTCGGCTTCAAGAGCTTCCTCGCCCCCTCGGGCGTGGACGAGTTCCCGCATCTGACGGGTGATCAACTCACCGAGGCGCTAACCGAACTGGCCCGGATCGACGCGCTGGCGATCATCCACGCCGAGGACCCCGGGTGCTCGACGCGGCGCCGCAGCAGCCGGGCCCGCACTACGCCGACTTCCTGGCCTCCCGTCCCGACGACGCCGAGTCCACCGCCGTCGCCGGGCTGCTGGAGACCGCCCGCAGGACCGGGGCGCGGGTGCACATCCTGCATGTCTCCTCGGCCGCGGTGCTCCCGCTGCTGCGGCAGGCCCGCGCCGACGGCGTCCAGGTCACCGCCGAGACCTGCCCGCACTACCTCACCCTCGCCGCTGAGCAGGTCCCGGACGGCGACACCGCTTTCAAGTGCTGCCCGCCGATCCGCGACGAGCACAACCGCGACCTGCTCTGGCAGGCCCTCGCCGACGGCGAGTTCATCGCGGTGGTCTCGGACCACTCGCCGTCCACGCCCGACCTCAAGCACCTGGCCCGTTACGGCGGCAACGGCGACTTCGCCGCCGCCTGGGGCGGCATCGCCTCGCTCCAGCTGGGCCTGCCCGCGATCTGGACCGAGGCCCGCGCCCGCGGCTTCGCCCTGACCGACGTGGTCCGCTGGATGAGCGCGGGCCCGGCGTCCCTGGCCGGCCTCTGTACGAAGGGCGCCATCGCGCCCGGCATGGACGCCGACCTGGTCGCCTTCGACCCCGACGGCATTTTCACCGTCGACCCCGAGGCCTTGCAGCACCGCAACCCCGTCACCCCATACGCAGGCCGCACGCTGACCGGCGCCGTCCGCACCACCTGGCTTCGCGGCCAGGTCGTGAACGTTGACGCTGACGCCCAGCCGCTCGGCCGCCTGATCGTCCGAGGAGAAGCATGACCGACACCACGAGCCCCGCCGCCTTCACCGAGCTGGTCAACCTCGCCGCCCGCAAGCTCGGCGCCGGCGTGGTCGCTGCCAACGACGAACTGTTCGCCGAGAAGGAGAACCTGATCGTCGCGGCCCCCGCCGAGTTCCGCCCGCACACCTTCGGGCACAAGGGCCAGATCATGGACGGCTGGGAGACCCGCCGCCGCCGCGGCGCCGGCATCGACGAGCCGCACCCCACCGACAGCGACCACGACTGGGCGATCGTCCGGCTCGGCGTGGCCGGCCTGATCCGCGGCGTGGTCGTCGACACCGCCCACTTCACCGGCAACTACCCGGAGACCGGCTCGGTCGAGGGCGCCTCCGTCCCCGGCACCCCCTCGCCCGAGGAGCTGGCCGCCGCCGAGTGGGTGGAGCTGGTCCCGCGCACCGCGCTCAAGGGCGACACCGCCCATGAGTTCCCGGTCTCGGTCGAGCAGCGGTTCACCCACGTCCGCCTCAACATCTGGCCGGACGGCGGCGTCGCCCGGCTCCGCGTGTACGGGGAGGTCGTCGCCGACCCGCGCGACCTGGACGGGCTGACCTTCGACCTGGCCGCCCAGGAGTTCGGCGGCGTCGCCACCGGCGCGTCCGACCGCTACTTCTCCTCGCCGCACAACCTGAACTCGCTCGGCCGCGCCGCGGTCATGGGGGAGGGCTGGGAGACCCGGCGCCGCCGCAACAAGGACAACGACTGGGTCGAGCTGGAGCTTGCGGGCACCGGTGAGGTGCTGGCGGTCGAGATCGACACCACCCACTTCGTCGCCAACTGCCCCGGCTGGGCCTCGGTCTCCGGCCGCGACGAGTCGGGGGAGTGGTGCGACCTGCTGCCCCGCACCGCGCTGCAGCCGGACACCCGGCACCGGCTGCGGATCACCCCGCAGCGCCCGGTCACCGCGGCCCGCCTCAATGTCTTCCCGGACGGCGGCGTGGCCCGGCTGCGGCTCACCGGCCGGCTCACCGAGTCGGGCCGCGCCGCGCTGGCGCTGCGCTGGCTGAACCTGGTCCCGGCCGCGGAGGCTGAGCAGGCTCTGGCCGAGGCCGGGCTCTCGGCGGCTGAGGCAGCGTCAGTGACCGCTGTCCGTCCGCTTGCTGACTCCACGTCATTGAAGGCGGCGGTGGACGCGCTGCAGCCGCAGGACACCCCCGACGGCGAGGACACCACCCGCCGCGGGGCCGCGATCTGGCGGCTGCTGGGCGTCTGAGACGACGGCCCGCCCAGCAGCCGCCCACCCGTCGCCCGCCACCACCCTTCCAAGGGCGCGCTGCGCGCGGCACCCCTGAACCCGTCGCCCGCCACCACCCTTCCAAGGGCGCGCTGCGCGCGGCACCCCTGAACCCGTCGCCCGCCACCACCCTTCCAAGGGCGCGCTGCGCGCGGCACCCCTGAACTACTGATCAATTTCACCTTCGAGCCACCACCGAGGTACCGCTATGTCCAAAATCCTGACCACTGAGTCCGGCGCGCCCGTCGCCGACAACCAGAACTCCGCGCAGGCGGGCCTCGGCGGCCCGGTTCTGATCCAGGACCAGCAGCTGATCGAGAAGCTCGCCCGGTTCAACCGCGAGCGCATCCCGGAGCGGGTCGTCCACGCCCGCGGCTCCGGCGCCCACGGGTACTTCGAGGTGACCGACGACGTCACCCCGTACACCCGGGCCAACTTCCTCGACAGTGTCGGCAAGCGCACCGAGGTGTTCCTGCGCTTCTCCACCGTCGCCGGGAACCTCGGCTCCAACGACGCCGTGCGCGACCCCCGCGGCTTCGCGCTGAAGTTCTACACCGAGGAGGGCAACTACGACCTCGTCGGCAACAACACCCCGGTGTTCTTCATCAAGGACCCGATCAAGTTCCCCGACTTCATCCACTCCCAGAAGCGCGACCCGTTCACCGGCGTCCAGGAGGCGGACAACGTCTGGGACTACTGGTCCTACTCGCCCGAGTCGCTGCACCAGATCACCTGGCTGTTCGGCGACCGCGGCATCCCGGCGTCCTACCGCCACATGAACGGCTACGGCTCGCACACCTACCAGTGGACCGCCGCCGACGGCGCCGCGTACTGGGTGAAGTACCACTTCAAGACCAACCAGGGCGTCCGCAGCCTGGACGGCGCCCAGGCCGGCGAGCAGGTGGGCCAGGACGCCGACAGCCACCAGCGCGACCTGCACACCGCGATCGAGCGCGGGATCTTCCCGTCCTGGACCGTGTACGTGCAGCTGATGCCGGTGGCCGAGGCCGCCGACTACCGCTTCAACCCGTTCGACCTGACCAAGGTCTGGCCGCACGCGGACTACCCGCTGCAGAAGGTCGGCCGGCTGGTCCTCAACCGCAACCCGGAGAACGTCTTCGCCGAGGTCGAGCAGGCCGCGTTCTCGCCGAACAACTTCGTCCCCGGCATCGGCGCCTCGCCCGACAAGATGCTCCAGGGCCGGCTGTTCGCCTACGCCGACGCGCACCGCTACCGGCTGGGCGTGAACCACACCCAGCTCGCGGTGAACGCGCCCAAGGCCACCACCGCGCAGAACTACGGCCGTGACGGCCTGGGCGCGTCCAACGCGGGCGGCCGGGCCAAGAACTACGAGCCCAACTCGTACGACGGCCCGCGGCAGACCGACCAGGCCCTGGCCGCCCCCACCGCGGTGCACGGCTGGACCGGCACCCACGCCGCCGCCGAGCACGCCAAGGACGACGACTTCTTCCAGGCCGGTGAGCTCTACCGGCTGATGTCGGAGGCCGAGCAGGGCCGGCTGATCGCCAACCTGGCCGGCTCCATCGGCTCGGTCAGCCGCGACGACGTGGTCGAGCGCGTGCTGCCGTTCTTCCACGCCGCCGACGCCGACTACGGCCGCCGGCTCCAGGCCGCGGTCGAGGCCGTCCGCAACGCCGACGAGGCGTAGCGGAACCGGCTCGGCGATCAGGACCAGCGGGCCCCCGGGTGCAGCGTCGCATCCGGGGGTCCGCTCTCTATTTGGCTCATTCGGGTAGCGACGTGACTCCGCAAGGTGAAGAGTGGTCGGCGGGGGGTACCGTCCGCACGTTTCGACCCGGAGGCCCGCACCGATGCCCGAAGTCAACGCTCCGTACACACCCGGAACCCCTTGTTGGGTCGACCTGATGGTCCCCGACCAGCAGGCCGCCCTCGACTTCTACCGCGATCTCCTCGGCTGGCAGGGTGAGCCCGGCGCCCCGGAGACCGGCGGCTACGCCGTCTGCACCTTCCGCGGCCTGCCGGTGGCGGGCATCGGCCCGACCATGGACCCGGCCACGCCCACCGTCTGGACCACCTACCTGGCCAGTGACGACGCCGACGCCAGCATGGCGAAGATCGGCAAGGCCGGCGGCCAGGTGATGATGCCGCCGATGGACGTGATGACCCTCGGCCGGATGGCCGTCGCGGTGGACCCGTCCGGCGCGGTCTTCGGCGTGTGGGAGCACAAGGACTTCATCGGCGCCCAGCTCGTCAACGAGCCCGGCGCGCTGGCCTGGAACGAGTGCAACTCCAGCGACCCGGTCGCGGCTGCCGCCTTCTACAGCGCGGCCTTCGGCGTCGGCGTCGAGGAGATGCCCGGCGGGACGGAGTACCGGACCTTCCAGATCGGCGGCCGGCCGGTCGGCGGCCTCAACAAGCTCACCGAACCGCCGTTCCCGGCCGGGACCCCCTCGCACTGGTTGACCTACTTCTGCGTGGACGACACCGACAGCACCGTCGACGCCGCCGTCAAGCGCAACGCCGACGTGCTGATGCCCCCGTCGGACACGCCCTTCGGCCGGATGGCCGCACTGCGCGACCCCTGGGGCGCGGTCTTCTCCATCATCGAGTCCACGGACAACCCCCCGGCCTGAGCGGGGCCCTGCGCGCAGCTACGCGCCCGTCCGCAGAGCCGCTCTCAGGCCCCGCGGACGGGCGCGAGGTGCCTAACCCGCGCGGCGGTTCTCGCGTGTGCGGTGGACCAGGTCCGTCGCGGCTTCGGGCCAGGCGGGTGGTCGAAGGTGAAGCCGGCCTCGTGGAGCCGGCCCGGGACCACGCGGCGGCTCTTGAGCAGGAGTTCGGTGTCGGAGCGCAGCGCGAAGGCGCCGAGCTCGGCCATCCAGTGGGTGGCGGGCAGACCCACCGGGACGCCCCAGGCCGCGCGCAGGGTGCGCATGAAGGCGCGTTGCGGCAGCGGGGCGGGGGAGGCGAGGTTCACCGGTCCGGTGAGGTCGTCCCGGTCGATCAGGAACTCGACCGCGCGGACGAAGTCCTGGTCGTGGATCCAGGAGAGGTACTGGGCCCCGCCCGCGACCGGGCCGCCGAGGCCGAGCCGGGCCAGCCGCAGCAGCACGTCGAAGACGCCGCCGTGGTCCGGGCTCATCACCATCGCGGCGCGCAGCGCGACCTTGCGGGTGTGCGGGGTCGCGGCCTGCTGCTGGGCCAGTTCCCAGGCCTTGGCGATCTCGACGCTGTAGGCCCAGTAGCCGGGGACGTCGGGTTCGTCGCCGCCGATCAGCCCGGTCGCCTCGTCGTTGGGCGCGTCGTAGCGGTGGGCGTAGATCGTGGCGGTGCTCATCTGCAGCCAGACCCGGGGCGGCCGGGCCGCGGCCGCGATCGCCTGGCCCACCACCCGGGCGGAGTTGACCCTTGAGTCCATCATCGCCTGGAGGTTCGCCGGGGTGTAGCGGCAGCTCACGCTGCGGCCGGCCAGGTTTGATGACGACGTCACTGCCGTCGATCGCCTCGGCCCAGGGCCCCAGCGTCTCGCCGTCCCAGCGGATCTCCCGCTCGCCGCTCGGCTGTCTGGTCAGCACCAGGACCTCATGGCCCGCCGCGGTCAGCGCGCGGTTCAGGATCGTGCCGACCTGGCCGGTTCCTCCTGGCAGTACAACCTTCATCGGGCTCTCCCCTCGGTGCCTGGGGAGAGCCTAGCGGATAAAGTTGAACATGTTCAAAAGTAATGACGGTGCTGGTCAGGCTATCCGGCGCGGCAGGTCGTCGGCGCGCAGAGGGTGGTCGTGGTGGATCGGGCCGCCGTGGGCGCTCAGCGGGAGGCAGGTGCCGCCGCGGCGGTGGGCGGTGATCTCGGCGGCGACCGCGACCGCGGTCTCCTCCGGGGTGCGGGCGCCGAGGTCCAGGCCGATGGGGGAGCGCAGCCGGGCCAGCTCGACCTCGGTCAGGCCGACCTCGCGCAGCCGGTCCAAGCGCTCGTGGTGGGTGCGCCGGGAGCCCATCGCCCCGACAAAGCCCAGCGGCATCCGCAGCGCGCGCTCCAGCAGCGGGATGTCGAACTTGGCGTCATGGGTCAGCACGCACAGCGCGGTGCGTCCGTCGATCCGCCCGGCGGCGGTCTCGGCGTCGAGGTAGCGGTGCGGCCAGTCGACGACCACCTCGTCCGCGGTGGGGAACCGGCGGGCGGTGGCGAAGACTGGGCGGGCGTCGCAGACGGTGACGTGGTAGCCGAGGAAGCCGCCGATCCTGGCGACCGCGGCGGCGAAGTCGATGGCCCCGAAGACGATCATCCGCGGGGCCGGGACCTGCGACTCGACGAAGAAGGTGACCAGCTCGGATGACGAGGCGGACGAGGCAGGCGAGGCGGACGAGCCGAGGGAGGGCTCGCAGAGCCTGCCGTCCTGGGCGAGGGTGAACTGCCCGGTGCGGCCGTTGTCGAGCATCGCCCTGGCCTGCAGCACCGCGGCGTGCTCCAGGGCAGGCAGGGCAGGCAGGGCCGACAGAGCAGGCAGGGCCGGACGGCCCAGCGTCCCGTGGTGGGTGTCGGCGGTGACGGCCAGAGCCGAGCCGAGCAGTGCGGAGGGCCCGGAGATGATCCGGACCAGGGCCACCGGCGAGCCCGAGCGGATGTAGGCCAGCGCGGCGTCCAGCCCGTCCGAGACGCCGGGGGTGACCGGCTGGACGAAGACGTCGATGGCGCCGCCGCAGGTCAGGCCGACGGCGAAGGCGTCCTCGTCGGAGAAGCCGAAGCGGTGCAGCACCGGGAGGCCCGAGCTCAGGGCCTCCTGGCACAGCTCGTACACCGCCCCCTCCACGCAGCCCCCGGAGACGCTGCCGACGGCCTCGCCGGCGCCGTCCACGGCCAGGGCCGCTCCGGGATCGCGCGGGGCGCTCCCGGAGACGGACACCACGGTGGCCACGGCGAAGGAGCGTCCAGCGGAGTGCCAGGCGTTGAGCTGCTCGGCGATGTCCTGCATGGGTGCTGCTCCTTCGTGCGACGAGAGATGGGTTGAGGGGACGGTGTGACCGGCTAGTGGATGCCGAGCCAGTCCTTGAGCGGGTGCAGGGCGAAGAACACCACGAAGACGACGCTGAGCGCCCACATCAGGATGCCCGGTTCGCGCCATTTGCCCGCGCCGGCCTTGATCACCACATAGGAGATGACGCCCGCTCCGACACCCGCGGTGATGGAGTAGGTGAACGGCATCAGCGCGATGGTGAGGAAGGCAGGGATGGCGACCTCGCGGTCACCCCACTCGATGTGGCGGGCCTGGGAGAGCATCATCGAGCCGATGACGACCAGGGCGGCGGCTGCCACCTGGCCCGGCACCATGCCCGCGAGCGGCGTGAAGAACAGCATGAAGGCGAAGACCGAACCGGTGACGACGCTGGCGAAGCCGGTGCGCGCACCGTCTCCCACGCCGGTCGCCGACTCGATGAACACGGTCTGGCCGGAGGCGCCGGCCAGACCGCCGATCGCACCGCCCGCGCCGTCGACGAACAGGGCCTTGGACAGGCCGGGCATCCGGCCCTGCTTGTCAGCCAGCCCGGCCTCGGTGCCGATGCCGATGATGGTGGCCATCGCGTCGAAGAAGCCGGCCAGCACCAGGGTGAAGACCGCGAAGCCCGCGCTCAGCGCGCCCATGCCGTTGCTGCCGAACGCGCCGAACAGGTCGACATGGCCGAAGAGGCCGAAGTTCGGGGCCGCGACCGGGTTGCCGGGCCACTTGGGCACCGACAGGCCCCAGGTGGAGGCGGGGAGGTTGAGCACGGCCTGGACGATCAGCGACAGCACGGTGCCGATCGCGATGCCGATCAGGATCGCGCCGCGGACCTTGCGGACCTGCAGCACGAAGATGGACAGCAGCGTGACGCTGAAGATCAGGACCGGCCAGCCGGTCAGGTTGCCGATCGCGCCGAGCTGGACCGGGGTGTCCGAGTGGGCCGCGTCCGGGACGCGGGTCACGAAGCCGGCGTTGACCAGGCCGATCAGCGCGATGAACAGGCCGATGCCGATGGTGATGGCGTGCTTCAGGGCCAGCGGTATGCCGTTCATGATCATCTCGCGGAGTCCGCTGACGACCATGATGACGATCAGAAGCCCGTAGATGACGCAGAGACCCATGGCTTGCGCCCAGGTGACATGCGGCGCCATCACTGCGGCGAGGGTGTTGGACACGCTCAGACCGGCGGCCGCGGCCAGCGGTGCGTTGCCGACGACGCCCAGCAGGATCGTCGTCACGGCGGCGGCCAGCGCGGTCGCGGTGGTGACCTGAGCCGCGTTCAGATGGGCTCCGGTGACATCCCCGCCCGACAGGATGATCGGGTTGAGCAACAGGATGTAGGCCATCGCCATGAAGGTGGTGAGGCCGCCGCGGATCTCATTGCCGATGGTCGAGCCACGGGCGCTGATCTTGAAGTACGCGTCCATGGCGTTCTTCGGCGCGGGCGGAACGGCAGGCGGAGCGGGTGGGCCCGCCGGTGGCTCCATCTCAGTGGAGTCGCCGTCGTTGGTGATTCTGGATTCCGTGGGGATCTGGGTCACGGGTTCCACTCCCAAGGTTCAAAGGGGGTTGGGGTGGGGCTCGCGGCCGTCCTGGGGCCCATCAGGTAGGGAGTGCAGGGGACGGTTCGGCTCGCTGACGTGCTGGTCGGTCGGTACGGCCCCGGCGAGGGCGGTGCACCGGCCGTGGTGCTGATCCGGTCGTGCGTGACGCTGTGGTGCATGGTGCGGCTCTGGTGGTGCGTATTGCGGTGCTGGGTGGTGCTTTGGTGCTCCCCGGGGCAGCCTCGGAGTGGGAAGACTGGACAGCTGCCCCGGGGAAGTCTCATGACGGACCCTCAGGTCCCGGTGATGTGCTCGGGCCGGACCGGCACCCGCATCAGGGCGAGCCCGGTCGCGGCGCGGATCGCCGAGACGATGGCCGGGGTGGAGGAGAGGGTCGGGGCCTCGCCGACACCGCGCAGCCCGTACGGGGCGTTGGGGTCGGCCAGTTCCATGATCTCCACCGGCTGCGGCGGGGTGTCCAGGATGGTGGGGATCAGGTAGTCCGTGAAGGAGGGGTTCCTGACCTTGCCGTCCCGGGTGATGATCTCCTCCATCACCGCGAGCCCGAGCCCCTGCGTCGATCCGCCCTGGATCTGGCCGATCACCGACAGCGGGTTCAGCGCCTTGCCGACGTCCTGGCAGGCGGCCAGCTCGACCACCTTGACCAGGCCCAGCTCCACGTCCACGTCCACCACCGCCCGGTGCGCGCAGAAGGTGTACTGGACGTGGCCGAAGCCCTGCCCGGTCTCCTTGTCGAAGGGGACGGTCGGACGGTGGTGGTGCTCGCGGTCAGGTCGATCGCGTCGTCGCCGAGCAGGTCGACCATGGAGATCAGCACCCCGGCCGAGGCCGAGACCACCTTGCCGCCGACCAGTGAGAGGTCGTTGTAGGTCCAGCCGTAGCGCGAGCGCCCCAGGTTGAACAGCTCGTTGCGGACCGCCTCGGCGGCCAGCTTCACCGCGCCGCCGGTCATGTAGGTCTGCCGGGAGGCGGAGGTGGAGCCGGCCGAGCCGACCTCGGTGTTGGCCGGGTGGATGGTGACCCGCTCCACGCCCAGCTCGGTCCTGGCGATCTGCCCGTGCACGGTGATGCCGCCCTGGCCGACCTCGGCCATCGCGGTGTGCACCATGACCACCGGCTCGCCGCCGATGACCTCGAGCCGGACCCGGGCAGTGGAGTAGTCGTCGAAGCCCTCGGAGAAGCCGACGTTCTTCAGGCCGACCGCGTAGCCGACGCCGCGGACGATGCCCTCGCCGTGCGAGGTGTTGGAGAGGGCGCCGGGCAGCTCGCGGATGTCCAGGTGGGTCGTGTCCAGGACCGGCGGCAGTGGGAGGTCCTTGACCTTCTGCAGCAGCTCGGCCACCGGCGCCGGGGCGTCGATCATCTGACCGGTCGGCAGGAAGGAGCCCTGCGAGACCGCGTTCAGCTGCCGCAGCTCCACCGGGTCCATGCCGAGCTTCGCCGCCAGCTTGTCCAGCTGCGACTCATAGGCGAAGCAGGCCTGCACCGCGCCGAAGCCGCGCATCGCGCCGCAGGAGGGGTTGTTGCTGTAGAGCGCAATGGCGATGACATTGACGTTGGGGATCTCGTACGGGCCGACGCTCAGCGAGGAGGCGTTGCCGACCACGGCCGGCGAGGCCGAGGCGTAGGCGCCGCCGTCCAGCACGATCCTGGCGTCCATGTAGACGAGCTTGCCGTCGCGGGTCGCGCCGTGCTCGTAGCGCATCTTCGCCGGGTGGCGGTGCACGTGCCCGAAGAAGGACTCCTCGCGGGAGTACACGATCTTGACGGGCTTTCCGGTGCGCTGCGCCAGCAGGCAGGCGTGGATCTGCATCGACAGGTCCTCGCGACCGCCGAAGGCGCCGCCGACGCCGGCCAGGGTGAGCCGGAGCTTGTTCTCCGGCAGCCCGAGCACCGGGGCGACCTGCTGCCGGTCCACGTGCAGCCACTGGGTGGCGACATAGAGGTCGATGCCGCCGTCCTCGGCCGGCACCGCCAGGCCGGACTCGGGGCCGAGGAAGGCCTGGTCCTGCATGCCGACCTCGTACTCGCCGACCACGACCACATCGGCCAGCGCCCGCACGTCCTCGTTCACACCGCGGCCGGCGATCACCTTCTGCGAGTGCAAGATGTTGCCGGAGGCGTGGCCCTTGTAGACGTCGGGCTCGTGGACGTAGCCGTAGGTCTCCGGGTCGAGGCACTGCTCCTCGGTGGTGATCGCGGCAGCACCTCGTACTCGACCTTGATCCTGGCCAGGGCGCGGCGGGCGGTCTCCGGGTGGTCCGCGGCGACGATGGCGATCGCCTCGCCGTGGTAGCGGATCTTGTCGATGGCCAGGGCCGGCTGGTCCACGATCTCCAGACCGTAGAACTTGGAGCCGGGGATGTCCTCGTGGGTCAGCACGGCGTAGACGCCGGGGAGGGTGAGGGCCTCAGAGATGTCGACCGAGAGGATGTTGGCGTGGGCGTGCGGCGAGCGCAGCGCCATGCCCCAGAGCATGTCCTCGTGCCACAGGTCGGAGGAGTACGCGAACTCGCCCTTGACCTTCAGCGTGCCGTCCGGGCGCAGCGGCGAGCCGCCGATGCCGTCCGGGTGGGCGGTGGTGATGTCCTGCAGGTTCTTCTCGCCGCGCATGGTCCTGGTGCTCACTTGGCGGCCTCCGTTGCGTGGCACTTGCGGGCGGAGGCGAGGCGGACCGCGTCCATGATCTTCTCGTAGCCGGTACAGCGACAGAGGTTGCCGGACAGGGCCTCGCGGATGTCGTTGTCGCTGGGCTGCGGCTCGCGCTCCAGCAAGGTCGTGGGTCTGCACCAGCAGCCCGGGGGTGCAGAAGCCGCACTGGACGGCTCCGGCGTCGATGAACGCCTGCTGCACCGGGTCCAGCCCGTCCGCGTCGGCCAGGCCCTCGACCGTGCGGACCTCGCGGTCCTGCACCTGTCCGGCCGCGACCAGGCAGCTGCAGACCGGCGCGCCGTCCAGGTAGACCGTGCAGGAGCCGCACTCGCCCTGCTCGCAGGCGTTCTTGGAGCCCGGCAGGCCCAGGCGCTCGCGCAGCATGTAGAGCAGGCTCTCGCCCTCCCAGACGTCGTCGGCCTCGACCGGGCGGCCGTTGGCGTTGAAGGTCACCCTCATGCTGCGCTCCTCAGGACTGCGTGTACTCGTTCCAGGTCCAGGTCAGGGTGCGGCGGGCCATCACCGCGAGCGCGTGCCGGCGGTAGGACGCGCTGCCGCGGACGTCGTCGATCGGGGACGACGCGGCGGAGACCAGCTCGCCGAAGCGCTGGGTGGCGGCGGGGCCGATCAGGCCGCCGCTCTGCCACAGGCCGCGGTCGGCCAGCTCGTCCGCGAGGAACTGCTCGGCCTCGGCGGCGCGGCGCGGGTGGGCGCGGCCGAACCGATGCCGGTGCCGACCGTGCCGTTCTTGGGGTGCAGCGCGAAGCCGAAGGCGCAGACCGCGATGACCATCGCGTTGCGGGTGCCGATCTTCGAGAACTGCTGCGGTCCGGAGGCGACCGGGATCCGCACCGCGCGGATCAGCTCGTCCGGCTCCAGGCTGTTGCGCTTGACGCCGAGGTAGAAGTCGTCGATGGCGATCAGCCGGGTGCCGCGCACCGACTCGGCCTCGACGAACACGTCTTTGCCCGCGGCCAGCAGCGCCGGGTGGGCGTCACCGGCGGGGGAGGCCCCGCCGAGGTTGCCGGCCACGGTGCCGCGGTTGCGGATCTGCGGTGACCCGACGGTGTTGCCGGCGATGGACAGGCCCTGCAGCGGCCCCGCGAGCTCCGAGGTGATCCGGGCGTAGGGGACGGCGGCGCCGAGGCGGATGACCTCGCCCTGCTGTCCCTCGTAGCTCCCTGACTCCCAGGTGGTCAGCTCGGTGATGCGGTTCAGGTCGAGCAGCGCGGAGGGGCGGTGGCGGTCGAAGTTGAGCTCGACCATCACGTCGGTACCGCCGGAGATCGGCAGTGCGGACGGGTTCTCGGCCTTCGCCGCGAGTGCCTCGTCCCAAGTGGCGGGCCGCAGGAACTCCATGCGGTGACTCCTTTGTCAGTCGTGCTGTGGGTTGTGCCACCGGTCGTGCACCGGGTTCGTTCGGGTTGTGAGCAGTACACAATCGGCCGGGGGTGTGTCGGCAGTCACCGATGGCATGAGGCCCTGGTACGGAGCGACCACGAGCGCTGTAGTTTTCTCCAAGTAGAGGCTGCGCGTTCACCGGAACGTCATCCGGCAGACCCGCCGGGAAATTCGTCGGATGCAGTGCCACCACCGGGCGTAGTGTCGGCGGATGACGACCGAGAACCCCTTCCTCAGTGCCAGCACCCTCCCCTACGAGCTGCCGCCCTTCGCCGACATCCGCGAGGAGCACTACCTCCCCGCCTTCGAGGCGGGCATGGCGCAGCAGCTCGCCGAAGTCGCCGCCATCGCCGGCAACCCGGAGCCGCCGACCTTTGAGAACAGCCTGGAGGCGCTGGAGCGCTCGGGCGTGGTCCTGCGCCGGGTGTCGCTGGCCTTCTTCAACCAGACCTCCGCCGACACCACCCCCGGCGTCCAGGAGATCGAGGCCGAGGTCAGCCCCCGGCTGGCCGCCCACAGCGACGCGATCAACCTGGACGCCGCCCTCTTCGCCCGGATCGACGCCCTGCACGACCAGCGCGGAGAACTGCGCCTGGACGCCGAGTCGGACTACCTGCTGACCCGCTACCACTCCCGGTTCGTCCGCGCCGGGGCCCGGCTCGGCGCGGCCGAGCAGACCCGGCTGCGGGAGCTGAACGGCGAGCTGGCGACGCTGGAGACCACCTTCGAGCAGAACGTCTTCACCGAGACCAAGGCGGCGGCGCTGGTCCTGGACGATGTCGACGACCTGGCCGGACTCTCCGCGGACAAGATCGCCGCGGCCCAGGAGAACGGCAGGGCGCTGGGCCGCGACGGGGCGTATGTGATCAGCCTCAAGAACTTCTCCAACCAGACCGAGGCTGGCCGGCTTGGACGATCCCACCGTCCCGGCGCCGGCTGCTGGCCGCCTCGCTCGGACGAGGCGCCGAATCCAACGGCGGGGTCGCCGTCAAAACTGGCCACCCTGCGCGCCGAACGCGCCGCGCTGCTCGGCTTCGCCAGCCACGCCGCCTACGAGGTGGTCGATCAGACGGCGGGGACCACCACGGCCGTCGACGAGATGCTGGGACGCCTGGTCGGCCCGGCCGTCGCCAACGCCAGGCGCGAGGCGGAGGCCCTGGCCGCCGAGGCCGGGGTGGACGCGATCGAGGCCGCCGACTGGCAGTACTGGTCGGAGAAGGTCCGCAAGGCCCGCTACGACTTCGACGGCTCGGTGATGCGCCCCTACCTGGAGCTGGAGTCGGTGATCCGGGACGGCGCCTTCTTTCGCCGCAGGACAGGTCTACGGGCTGACCTTCACCGAACGCCCCGACCTGCTGGCCTACCACCCGGACGCCCGGGTCTTCGAGGTCAGCGAGGCGGACGGCACCCCGGTCGGACTGTTCATCGGCGACTACCACGCCCGCGCGTCCAAGCGCGGCGGGGCCTGGATGAACGAGCTGGTCCAGCAGTCGCACCTGCTCGGACAGCTGCCGGTGGTCGTCAACAACCTCAATATCGCCAAGCCCCCGGCCGGCGACCCGGCCCTGCTGACCTGGGACGAGGTCACCACCCTGTTCCACGAGTTCGGCCACGCGCTGCACGGGCTGTTCTCCGACGTCCGCTACCCGATGCTGGGCGGGCTCGAGGTGCCGCGGGACTTCGTCGAGTACCCCTCGCAGGTCAACGAGATGTGGGCGGACTGGCCGCTGGTGCTGGGCAACTACGCCAAGCACCACCTCACCGGCGAGCCGATGCCGGCCGAGCTGGTCGACCGGATGAAGGAGGCCGCCAACTTCGGCGAGGGCTTCCGCACGGTCGAGTACCTGGCCGCGACCCTGCTCGACTGGGCCTGGCACACCCTGCCGGCCGGCGCCGAGCCCGGCGACGCCCAGGCATTCGAGGCAGCGGCGCTGGAGCGCTACCAGGTGGCCATGGCCGAGATCCCGCCGCGCTACCGCACCGGCTACTTCGCGCACATCTTCTCCGGCCACTTCTACGCCGCCGGCTACTACGGCTACATCTGGTCCGAGGTGCTGGACGCGGACACCGTGGAGTGGTTCAAGGACAACGGCAAGACCATCCGCGAGAGCGGTGAGATCTTCCGCCGCGAGCTGCTCGCCAAGGGCGGCAGCACCGACGCGCTGGGCGCCTTCGCCGCGTTCCGGGGCCGCGCGCCGGAAGATCGCGCCGCTGCTGGTGCGCAGGGGGCTGGTGGGCTGACGGCGGCGCCGTCCGCGGCGGCGCCGAGGTCGCGGAGGGTTGCTGTGCTGGGGGATTCTTCGGGTAACGTGCGGCAACATCCCTGCCACACTCGCCGTCCCCACCGTCACCGTCACTGTCACCGTCCCGGAGGTATTCCACGTGCGGATCGGAGCACTGCTCGCACCGGCCGCCCCCCGGCTGCGCCTGCTGGCGGGCCGGGAAGAGCTGGACCGCGTGGTCTCCGGGGTGATGACCACGGACCTGCACGACCCGGGGCGCTACCTCCAGGGCGGCGAGCTGGTGCTCACCGGCATGCTGTGGCGCACCGGGGCGGACGACTCCGAGCGCTTCGTCCGCGGCCTCGCCGCCGCCGGCGCGGTCGGCCTGGCGGCGGGCGAGGCCGAGGTGGGACCGGTCCCGGAGGACCTGGTGGCCGCCTGCGAACGGCACCGGATGCCGCTGTTCGCCGTCCCCGAGGACGTCGCCTTCGCCCAGCTCACCGAGTACGTGGTGCGCCAGGTCTCGGCCGACCGGGCGGCCGACCTGTCCGCGCTGGTGGACCGGCACCGGGCGCTGGTCTCGGCCAGCGGCGGGGCCGGTCTCGACGCGGTGCTGGAGCTGCTCGGCGGTGACCTGGACCTGGACTGCTGGGTGCTCACCCCCAGCGGCCGGGTCGTCGCCGGACCACCCGACCGGCTCAACCCGGCCGAACGCGACCAGCTGGTCCGGGCCCACCTGGACGGCCAGCGCCGCCGCTCCGGGCCCTCGGTCCGGGCCCGGGTCGGCGGACGGCAGTTCTCGGTGCTGCCGGTCGCCGGCGGCGGGGCGGGCCTGCTCGCGCAGTGGCTGCTCGCCGTCGAGGGCGACGTCACCGAGTGGACCCCCAAGCGGCAGCAGCTCGCCGACAACCTGGCCCGGCTGGCCTCCGCCGAACGCGAGCGCCGCGACGAGAGCCGCCGGCTGCGTAGCCGGCTCGCCGACGAGGTGATCACCCTGCTGCAGCGGGACGCGCCGCCGGAGGAGCTGCGCCGTGCTCTGGAGGCCTCGCTGGCGATGGCCAGGACCGAGCAGGGCACCGGTAGCCCCGAATCCTGGGTGGTGGTCTCCGCCGAGAGCGTCGGCCTCGCCGACGGCGCCGTCCGCGAGGCCCTGGTCGAGGCGCTGACCGGCGCGGACGACCGGGCGCTGATCGGCGGCGGCGGCAGCGGCGCGATCCTGCTGGTGCCCGAGTCCGCCGACGGCGACACCATGGCCGACCGGCTGCGCGTCCTGCTCGGCCCGCTGGAGGCCGGGCTCGGCGCGGAGGGACGGCTGACCATCGGCGCCAGCGCCCCGGCCGCCTCGGCCGGCGGCCTGCGCGGCGCGCTGGAGGAGGCCCGGCACGCCCGCCGGATCGCCGCCTCCCGGGTCGGCCGGATCTGCGTCAGCGGCCCGGAGGAGCTGGCCTCGCACGTGCTGCTGCTGGCCGCCGTCCCGGACGAGGTGCGGCGGGCGTTCCGCAGCCGGCTGCTGGACAAGGTCATCGGCTACGACCTGGAGCACCAGGCGGACCTGGTCCGCACCCTGGAAGGCGTTCCTGCGCTACGACGGCTCCTGGACCCGCTGCGCGGCAGCGCTGCACGTACACGTCAACACGCTGCGCTACCGGATCGGCCGGATCGAGGAACTGACCGGCCGAGACCTGTCCAAGCTGGAGGACCGGGTGGACTTCTACCTGGCACTGGAGCTGTCCTGACGGGGCGTCACCCATCCGGGGCAACCCCGGCGGCGGGTGACTGTGCGTCAGCGCAGAATGGGGGCATGCGTCGTACTCTGTCCCCGCTTGCCGCTCCGGCCGCGTTCGCCGCGCTTCTGCTGCTTGCCGGGTGCAGCAGCACCGGCGGTCTGCGGGCCGAGCAGGCGGCCCGGTCCGCGACCTCGGGCGGTGGGGGTGGGGGCTCGGGGGTGAGCACCCCGCGCTGGACCTTCGCCATGGTCACCCACGCGGGCAGCGGCGACTCCTTCTGGGACACCGTGCGCAAGGGCGCCACCCAGGCCGCGGCCAAGGACAACATCAACTTCCTCTACTCCAACGACGCCAACACCGCGAACCAGGTGCAGCTGGTGCAGGCGGCGATCGACCAGAAGGTGGACGGCCTGCTGGTCACCCTCGCCAAGGGCGACGCGATGAAGGCGGTGCTGGCCAAGGCCGAGGCGGCTGGGATCCCGGTGATCAGCGTCAACTCCGGGGAAGAGTTCGCCTCCCGGTTCGGCGCGCTCACCCATGTCGGCCAGGACGAGTCCACGGCCGGCAAGGCCACCGGCACCGAGCTGAAGCAGCGCGCGCGCAAGAGCGTGCTCTGCGTGATCCACGAGCAGGGGAACATCGGCCAGGAGCAGCGCTGCGGCGGTGCCAAGTCGACCTTCGGCGGCCCCTGGCAGGTGCTCTATGTGAACGGCACCGACCTGCCCGACGCCAAGGCCGCGATCGCGGCCAAGCTCCAGGCGGACCCGTCCATCGACACCGTGCTGACGCTCAGCGCGCCGCTGGCCGGCACCGCGCTGCAGGCCGTCACCGAGGCGGGCCGGGCGGCCGGCAGCACCGAGGAGGACACCTTCGACCTCAGCACCCAGGTCGTGGACGGGCTGAAGGCAGGGACCATCGGCTTCGCCGTCGACCAGCAGCCCTATCTGCAGGGCTACGAGGGCGTCGACCTGCTGTGGCTCTACAAGGACAACCTCAACGTTCTGGTGGGTGGTGGCAGCCCGGTGGCGACCGGTCCTCAGATCCTGACGAAGAAGGACGCTCCGATGCTGGCCTCGTATGCGGCCCGGGGCACCCGTTGACCGGGCCTGAGCGGCTACCCGAGGTGCTGGCCGCCAATGACGAAAGCGGCGGCCCTGACGAACGCCTCGCGCCGCGTTCCGCCGGGCGGCGGCTGATGGGGCGTCCGGAGCTGGGCGCGCTGGTCGGCGCGGTGGCGGTGTTCGCCTTCTTCAGCGTCGTCACCAGTACCTTCCTCACCCCCGGTGCGCTGGGCACGGTGCTCTACTCGGCGTCCACGATCGGGATCATGGCGGTGCCGGTGGCGCTGCTGATGATCGGCGGCGAGTTCGACCTGTCGGCGGGGGTGCTGGTCACCACCGCGGCGCTGACCTCGTCCATGGTGTCGTACCAGTTCACCGCCGTGACCTGGGTCGGGGTCGCGGCCTCGCTGGGGGTCACCCTGGCGATCGGCTTCTTCAACGGCTGGGTGCTGTCCCGCACCAGGCTGCCCAGCTTCATCGTCACCCTGGGCACCTTCCTGATGCTGACCGGCGCGAACCTCGGCATCACCCAGCTGGTGGACGGGACGGTGGCCACCAAGTCCATCGCCGACATGCAGGGCTACCGCTCCTGCGCCTGGCTGTTCGCCGGGTCCTTCACGGTGGGCGGGATGAACATCAAGGCGACGGTGTGGTGGTGGCTGGCGCTGATGCTGCTGGCGAGCTGGATCCTGCTGCGTACCCGCTTCGGCAACTGGATCTTCGCGGTCGGCGGCGACGCGGACGCGGCAAGGGCGGTGGGCGTCCCGGTCGGCCGGACGAAGATCGCGCTGTATCTGGGGGTGGCCTTCTGCGGCTGGGTGCTGGGCCAGCACCTGCTGTTCTCCTTCGACACGGTGCAGTCGGGGGAGGGCGTCGGCAATGAGCTGATCTACATCGTGGCGGCGGTCATCGGCGGCTGCCTGATCACCGGCGGCTACGGCTCGGCGGTCGGATCGGCGCTGGGCGCGGCGATCTTCGGGATGACCAGCAAGGGGATCGTCTACGCGCAGTGGGATCCGGACTGGTTCAAGTTCTTCCTCGGCGCGATGCTGCTGCTGGCGACGTTGCTGAACACCTGGGTGCGGCGAAGGGCGGAGCACGGATGACCACGCCGCTGCTGGAGTTGGTCGGTGTCGGCAAGAGCTACGGCAACGTGCTGGCGCTGCGCGATGTGTCGCTGCTGGTCGAGGCCGGTTCGATCAGCTGCGTGCTGGGCGACAACGGCGCGGGCAAGTCCACCCTGATCAAGATCATCGCCGGGCTGCACACTCATGACGCCGGCAGCTACCGGATCGCGGGGGAGGAGGTACGGCTCTCCTCGCCGCGCGAGGCCCTGGATCGCGGCATCGCGACTGTCTACCAGGATCTGGCGGTGGTCCCGCTGATGCCGGTCTGGCGCAACTTCTTCCTCGGGTCGGAGCTGGGCTCCTTCCGGATGGACATCGCCGCGATGCGGGCCACCACGCGCGATTCGCTGCTGCGGATGGGCATCGACCTGCGCGACGTGGACCAGCCCATCGGCACCCTCTCCGGCGGCGAACGGCAGTGCGTGGCCATCGCCAGGGCGGTCCACTTCGGCGCGAAGGTGCTGGTCCTGGACGAGCCGACGGCCGCGCTCGGGGTCAAGCAGTCGGGCGTGGTGCTGAAGTACGTCGCCGCCGCCCGCGACTCCGGGCTCGGTGTGGTGCTGATCACCCACAATCCGCACCACGCCCACCTGGTCGGAGATCGCTTCCTGCTACTGAAAAGGGGCAGGATGGCAGGCAGCCACACCAGGGCGGAGATCACCCTGGACCAGCTGACGGCCGAGATGGCCGGCGGCTCCGAGCTCGCCGAACTCAGCCATGAGCTGCGCCGGGCCGGGGTGGTGCCCGACGAGCCCGACAGCTCCGCAGGTGGTAGCGGTAGCTGAGCGAGTCAGAGAGAGCGGAGCGGACGGATGGCGAGCGGCACGCCGTACACACGGACCAGCGGCAGGCGGACGCCGCGGACGTTCGCGCGGCGCGACGGTGCGCCGCGGCCGTCCCTGCTGCGGCTGCCGACCGTCGGCATCGACATCGGCGGGACGAAGATCGCCGCCGGGGTGGTGGACGGCGAGGGCCGGATCCTGGAGCAGCTGCGCACCGAGACCCCGGACCGGAGCAAGAGCCCCCAGGTGGTCGAGGACACCATCACCGACCTGGTGCTCGACCTGGCGGACCGTCATGACGTGCACGCGGTGGGGATCGGCGCGGCCGGGTTCGTCGACGCCGACCGCGCGCGGGTGCTCTTCGCCCCGCACCTGTCCTGGCGCAACGAGCCGCTGCGGGAGGCGCTCAGCTCCCGGCTGAAGCTCCCGGTGGTGGTGGAGAACGACGCCAACGCCGCCGCCTGGGCCGAGTGGCGCTTCGGCGCGGGCGCGGGCGAGAACCACCTGGTGATGGTCAACCTGGGCACCGGCATCGGCGGCGCGATCGTCCGCGACGGCTGGCTTGAGCGCGGCCGCTACGGCATGGCGGGGGAGTTCGGCCATATGACGGTGGTGCCCGGCGGGCACCGCTGCCCCTGCGGCAACCGCGGCTGCTGGGAGCAGTACTCCTCCGGAAACGCGCTGGTCAGAGAGGCCCGGGAGCTGGCCGCCGCGGAATCCCCGGTCGCTGAGCCGCTGCTGGAGCGGGTCGGCGGCGACGTCCGGGCGATCACCGGGCCGCTGGTCACCGAGGCGGCGCAGCAGGGGGACGCGGTCGCGATCGAGCTGCTCCAGGAGATCGGCCACTGGCTCGGCCTCGGCATCGCCAACCTGGCGGCGGCCCTGGACCCCGGCCGCTTCGTCATCGGCGGCGGCGTCTCCGCAGCCGGCGAGCTGCTGATCGGCCCCGCCCGGGAGGCCTACCGGCGCAACCTCACCGGACGCGGGTTCCGCCCGGAGGCGGACATCGTCCTGGCCCAGCTCGGCAACGAGGCCGGCCTGGTCGGCGCGGCCGACCTGGCCAGGCAGGTGGCGCGGCGCTTCCGCACGGTGAAGCGGAGCAGGGTGGAACGGGGGCGGGGGTAGGGCGGGGACGCCGTTGCCGGAGGGCGGCGGGGCGCGGGGCGCGCCTGGGTGGGGTCGGCCTTGTCCGTGGGGTGGCTCCGCGCCGTCTCGCGGCTCCGCCGCAAAGCGGCCAACTACGCGGGCGCAGGGGCGCAGGGCCGGGCACCGTCGCCGGGTTGGCGGTCTGCGTCGCTAAAAGGGAAAAAGTGGCGTTACAAATCGGGCATAGCGGGCAGATTTACGCCCGCTTTTCCCTTTTAGCAACCAACCCCGCCACCCCGGGGCCCAGGAGCCCGGCCCCCACCGCCCCGCAGGTCAGCCGCAGACCCCCACCGCGCCGTGACCCCGACCCGCGCCGCTCCCGCTACCCCGGCTCGCGCGGCTCCGTGCTGCCGGGAGCAGGATGGTGGGGGAACGAGATCAACCGAGCTAACTGCGGAGGAGAGCCATGCGCCTCACCAAGATGGGCCACGCCTGCGTCCGACTGGAGAAGGAAGGCCAGACCCTTGTCCTCGACCCCGGGGTCTTCACCGAGGCCGAGGCATTGGACGGGGCGGACGCCGTCCTGGTCACCCATGAGCACTTCGACCACTTCGAGGAGTCCCGGCTCCGGGCCGCCGCCGAGGCGAACCCGGCGCTGCAGATCTGGACCAACGCCGCCGTCGCCGAGCAGCTGGGCGCGCTCGGCGCCGGGCGGGTGCACGTGGTGGGGCACGGCGACGCCTTCACAGCGGCCGGCTTCGAGGTCGAGGTGCACGGGGAGTGGCACGCGCTGATCCACCCGGACATCCCCAAGGTCGGCAACATCGGGTTCGCGCTGGACGGCGAGGTGTTCCACCCTGGCGACGCGCTGACCCTCCCCGATCGGCCGATCGGGACGCTGCTGCTCCCGGTGCACGCCCCCTGGTCCAAGCTGGGCGAGGTCGCCGACTACGCCCGGGCGGTCGGCGCGGTCAAGGCGTACGCGCTGCACGACGCGATGCTCAGCCCGATCGGCCTGGCCGGTATCGAGCGCCTGGTCGGGGCGCTGGTGGAGGGCACCGCGTACGAGCGGCTCGCGCCGGGCGAGAGTGTCGAGGTGGGCTGACCCCGTGTGGGGCCGACCACACTTAGGCCCGGCCCCACACAGGCAGGCCCCGCACGGGCAACCCATGCCCCGCAAGCCATGCCCCGCAGGCCGCGCCCCGCCGGCTACGCCGTCAGCAGTGGCCGGAGCAGGCCGGACTCCAGCCGGACCACCAGTGGTGGTCCGTAGCGGCGGGCGGCCAGCATCAGCGGGACGGCGACCACGACGCCGGTCAGGAAGCCGACCAGGACGTCGTGCGGGTAGTGCGCGCCGACCCAGATCCGGGAGAAGCCCATCACCAGCGCGGCCAGCACCGCGATCGCGCCGAGTCGGCGGCTGATCATCCAGATCGCCGCCGCGGCCGCGGCCGAGATGGCGGAGTGGTTGCTGGGGAAGGCCCAGTCGCCCACCCCGGGGCAGGGCTGGATCGTGGTCGGCGAGGTGATCACCTGGCAGGGCCTGGGCTCGTCGAAGACGCTCTTGATGATGTCGTTGGCGACATAGGCCAGCACCACGGCGACCGGGACGGCCAGCGCCAGCGCCATGGTGCCGGCGCTGCGGGCCTGGCGGGCCTGCCACCAGCACCAGATCATCATCAGCGCGAACAGGCCCAGGCCGTAGCTGGCGTAGAACGAGATCAGGTTGTCGAACCAGTGCGGGGCGTTCTGGGCCTGGGTGATGAACCAGTGGTAGAGGCTGCCGTCGATGGAGGCGCCGTCCAGCGCTGCGAGCTGGGTCACTGCTGAGCCGCCCGGCGGCTGCGCAGCAGTTCCATGGCGATCGGGATCAGCGACAGCACCACGATCAGGGCGATGATCGGCAGCAGGTAGGTGTCGATGCTGGGGATGGTGTTGCCCAGGCCGTAGCCGGCCAGGGTGACGCCGACGGTCCAGAGCAGGCCGCCGACGATCTGCCACAGGGTGAAGGTACGGACCGGGACGCCCAGGGCGCCGGCCATCGGGTTGAGCACGGTGCGCACGATCGGGATGAAGCGGGCCAGCACGATGGCCTTGGCGTGGCCGTACTTGGTGAGGATCTCCTCGGCCCGCGTCGCGCCGTGCTGCAGCTGCTTGTTGCTGCTGCGGGCGAGCAGGGCCTTGCCGCCCTTGTCGCCGATCAGATAGCCGACCTGGGCGCCGGCCAGCGCGCCGACGATCGCGCAGACCAGGACCGAGGCGAGGTTGAGGTGGACCCCGTTCTTGCTGGTGGTGCAGAGCAGTCCGGCGGTGAACAGCAGCGAGTCGCCGGGCAGGAAGAACCCCACCAGCAGCCCGGTCTCGGCGAACAGCACGGCCGCGATGCCCAGCGCGCCGAACGCGGCCAGCAGGGAGTTCGCGTCCAGCGGATTCAGCGCCAGACTGGTCAGGGCTGTTGGATCCGGAGCCATCGACGTCACTCTCCTGCGGTGGGGGGAACACGGGTACTGTCTACATACTTGTAGTCGGCCTGTGCCACTCTAGTGGATGGAAACAGTCGCTCGGTCGGAGGCAGGAGTCCCTTGTCGGTGATCAGCCCATGATCGGGCCGCAGCGCCGCCACCCCGGCGAGCTGGAAGCAGGGGTTCTCGCCGTCCTCTGGGCGGCCGACGCGCCGCTCGCCCCGGCGGCTATTCAGCATGCCCTCGGCGGCGACCTGGCCAGGACCACGGTCAACACCATTCTGACCCGGCTGCACGGCAAGGGCGTGCTGGTGCGCACGCGTGTCGGGCGCGCCTTCGCGTACGCGCCCGCGCAGGAAGCGCAGGACGCGCCGGGGCTCGCGGCCCGGCGGATGCGCTCGGAGCTGGAGAAGGAGACCGACCGGCAGACCGTGCTGGCCCGCTTCGTCTCCGGGCTCAGCCAGGACGACGAGCGGCTGCTGCGGAGTCTGCTGAACGACAGCGGGGCCGACGGGACCGAGAAAGGTGATGGAGCGTGAGGTTCGCCATCTGGGCACCGCTGCTGCTGCCGCTGCTGGCCGCGCCGCTGCTGGCGCTGCCGTCGGTCCGTTCGCTGCCGGACCGGCTGCCGCCGAGGTTGGCCGCCTGGCTGCTCACCGCCACCGCGGTCGGGCTGGCCGGGGCCGGGGCGGTCGCGCTGGGGCTGCTTGCGCTGTCGGCGCTGCTGCATCTGCGGTTCGTGGCGGCGATGGGGCATCTGGAGCTGCCGTTCGCCCGGCATCTCGCCCCGGCCGCGGTGGTGCCGGTGGGCGCGGCGGCCGGGGTGCTGCTGCTGGTGCTCGTGGTGCGGGCGGCGCGGGTGCTGCTCCGGTACCGGCGGGGAGCGGGCGGCCTGGTCGCTGGTCGGCTTGGACGACCGGGCCGGCGCGGAGCTGGTCGTGCTGCCGGACGAGGTTCCGGACGCCTATGCGCTGCCCGGCGGGCTGCGGCGGTCCGGGCGGATCGTGGTCACCAGTGCGATGCTGCGGGCGCTGACCCCGGCCGAGCTGACCGTGCTGCTCGCTCATGAACGCACCCATCTGACCGCGGGTCACCACCGCTTCCTGCTGCTCGCGGACCTCACCACCGCGCTGCACCCGCTGCTGCGCCCACTGCGGGACGGGGCCGCCTACGCGGTCGAGCGCTGGGCGGACGAGGCGGCCGCGGCCTCGGTCGCGGACCGGCGGCTGGTCGCCCGCGCGATCGGCCGGGCGGCGCTGGCCGGCGGCGGCAGTACGCCGCTGCGGATGGCCGCGGGCCCGGTGCCGCGCCGGGTGGCCGCGCTGCTGGGCGCGGCGCCGGGCCGGGCCAGGGGGCGTTCCGCGCTGACGGCGGCGCTGCTGGTCGGGGTGCTGGCGCTGTCGCTGGGCACGGCGCTGGACGCGGCGACGGATCTGCACGCCCAGGTCGAGGTGGCCCAACAGGGGCAGGGCCAGGGCCAGGGGTAGGAGTAGGGGGGCACGGCCAGCCGCAGGGGTAGCGGGCGCGGGACGGGTGAGGATGGGGGCATGGCCTTTGAGACGCTGACTTTCGACCTCACCACCGGCGCCAGGGAATCGGCGCTGGACATCACCGAGCGCTGCGACGCCTTTCTGCGCGACGTCGCCCCCGGACGGGACGGGCTGCTCAATGTGTTCGTCCCGCACGCCACGGCGGGGATCGCCGTGATCGAGACCGGCGCGGGCAGCGACGACGACCTGCTGGCCGCGCTGCGCGAACTGCTGCCGGGGGACGACCGCTGGCAGCACCGGCACGGCAGCCCCGGGCACGGGCGGGACCACGTGCTGCCCGGGCTGGTCGCGCCGCATGCGACCCTTCCGGTGATCGGGGGTCAACTGGCGCTGGGCACCTGGCAGTCGGTGGTGCTGATCGACACCAACCGGGACAACCCGCGGCGGACCGTGCGGCTGTCGTTCCTCAGCTGACACGACTCAGCTGACACACAGTGACTTCTGCTGGGCGAAGTCGTTGAGATTTCATGGCATGAACACTGTCGGCGGTGGTTACTGACCGGTATACATCTAGTGGCGCGCATCACACCGCGCGTCACTCACGAGCCGTGGAGGCATCATGCGCCCACCCAGCGCGCGCCCGCTCCGCAGGACCACCCGTACCCTCGGCACGATCGTCGCCGCAGCCGGCCTCACCCTGGCCGGTGTCGCAGCCGCCGCACCGGTCGGCGCGTCCGAGCCCGGCTACGCCGCCCTGGGGGACTCGTACTCCTCCGGGGTCGGCGCCGGGAGCTATCTCAGCTCCGGCGGCGACTGCGACCGCAGCACCAAGTCGTACCCTACCTGTGGCAGGCGGCGCACAGCCCGTCCTCGTTCACCTTCGCGGCCTGCTCGGGCGCCACCACGGCGGACGTGCTCAGCGGGCAGCTGGCCGGGCTGAACAGCTCCACCGGGCTGGTCAGCATCAGCATCGGCGGCAACGACGCCGGGTTCACCAACACCATGGAGACCTGTGTGCTCGAAGGCACCAGCGCCTGCCAGAGCGCGGTGGCCACGGCCGAGACCTACATCAACGGGCCGTTGGCGGCCAAGCTCGACTCCACCTACGCCGCCATCCGCGCGCACGCCCCAACGCGCATGTGGTGGTGCTCGACTACCCGCACCTCTACCAGGTGCCGGGGAGCTGCCTGTTCGGCAATCAGCGACACCTCCCGCAACGCGGTCAACGGCGCGGCCGACCAGCTGGACGGTGTGATCGCCAAGCGCGCGGCCAACGCCGGCTTCAGCTTCGTGGACGTGCGCGGGGCCTTCACCGGGCACGAGATCTGCTCCAGCAGCCCCTGGCTGCACAGCACCACCCTGCCGATCGACGAGTCCTACCACCCCACGGCGGCCGGCCAGTCCGGCGGCTACCTGCCCGGCTTCACCTCGGCGGCGGGCTGACCGCTCCGCGGCTAGCCTGGCCTGCATGACGGACCAGCAGCGGGGCCAGGCGTTCATCCACCACGTCGAACTATGGATGGACGACCTGGCCACCGCTGAGCGGCAGTGGTCCCCGGTGCTGCTCGCCCTCGGTTGCGAGCTGTACCAGAGCTGGGCGAACGGCCGCAGCTGGCGGCGCGACGGCAGCTATGTGGTGATCGAGCAGTCGCCCGCGCTGCGGGACGGCGGCCATGACCGGTTGCGGGCCGGGATCAACCATCTTCGCGGTGCGCGGCCCGCGCGAGCCGGTGCGGACGGCGGCGCTCGCGGCCGGCTGGGCCGAGCGGACGGACACCGGGCAGGCGCTGCATCTGACGGACAGTCAGGGCTTTGAGCTGGAGGTGGTCTACAGGGCCGACGAGGACGAGGAGGCTGCCGCCGCCTCGGTGTAGAGGCTGTCGATGTCGTCGGCGTAGGTGCTGGCGACGGCGCGCCGGCGGAGTTTGAGCGAGGGTGTCAGCAGGCCCCTGGCCTCGGTGAACTCGCCCGGGAGGATCCGGAAGGCGCGGATCGACTCGGCCCGGGAGACCGCGGTGTTGGCGGCGACGATGGCGCGCTGGAGCTCCGCCCGCAGATCCGGGTCGGACCGCAGGTCGCCGTCGCTGGTGAGGGGTTTGCCCCGGCGCTGCTGCCAGTAGGCCAGTGCCTGGGTGTCCAGCGCCAGCAGCGCGCCGACGAACGGGCGGTTGTCGCCGACCAGCATGCAGTGGGCGACCAGTGGGTGCGCCCGGATCCGGTCCTCCAGCACGGCGGGGGCGATGCTCTTGCCGCTGCTGGTGACGATGATCTCCTTCTTGCGACCGGTGATGGTCAGGTAGCCGTCGGCGTCCAGATGGCCCAGATCCCCAGTGGCCAGCCAGCCTTGACGCACCGTCAACCCGGTTGCCTCCGGGTCGTCCAGGTAGCCCTGGAACACCTGGCCGCCCCTGATCCAGACCTCGCCGTCCTCGCCCAGCGCCACGGTGGTGCCGGGGACCGGGTGGCCGACCGTGCCGAAGCGCGGGCGGTCCGGCGGGTTGGCGGTGGCGGCGGCGGTGCTCTCGGTCAGGCCGTAGCCCTCGTACACGGTGATCCCGGCGCCGGCGAAGAACAGCCCGAGGTCGCGGTTCATCGCCGAGCCGCCGGACATGGCGTGCCGGACCCGGCCGCCGAGGGCGGCGCGGACCTTGCTGTAGACCAGCCGGTCGTAGACCTGGTGCTGGATCCGCTGGGCCGCGCTGGGCCCGGGCCCGTCGCCGAACGCCTGCCGCTCCTGCGCGGCGGCGTAGCGGACGGCCGCCTCCACCGCCTTCTCGAACGGGCCCAGCTTCCCGGACTCCTCGGCCGACTCGCGGGCCCGCTGCATCAGCTTCTCGAAGATGTACGGCACGGCCAGGATGAAGGTGGGCTGCACGGCGGCGAGGGCGGGCATCAGCTCGGACGGGGCCAGGCTCGGCTCGTGCGCCAATCGCACCCCGGCGCGCAGCGCGGCGACCTGCACCATCCGGCCGAAGACATGGGCGAGCGGCAGGAACAGCAGGGTGCTGGGCTGCTCGCTCTCGTTGTTGCGGAAGACATGGCTGTAGCGCGCCACCAGATTGTCGGTCTCGGCGGTGAAGTTGCCGTGCGAGAGCACGCAGCCCTTGGGGCGTCCGGTGGTGCCCGAGGTGTAGACGATGGTGGCCACCGATTCGGGCGACACCGCCTGCCGGTGCCGCTGCACCAGCTCGTCCGGGACGCCGCGGCCGGCCAGCGCCAGCATCCGCAGCGCGCCCGCGTCCAGCTGCCAGATGCTGCGCAGTTGCGGCAGGGCGTCGCAGACCGAGCCGACCGTCATCACATGGTCCTCGTGCTCGACGACGCAGGCCACGGCGCGTGAGTCGGCCAGGATCCAGCGGACCTGCTCGGCGGACGAGGTGGGGTAGATCGGGACGGGTTGCGCGCCGATGGTCCACAGCGCGTAGTCCAGCACGGTCCACTCGTAGCGGGTGCGGGACATCAGTCCGACCCGGTCGCCGTAGCGGACTCCCTGGTGCAGCAGGCCCTTGGCGGTGGCCAGCACCTCGTCCCGGAATTCCAGTGCGCTGACCTCGCGCCAGCCGCCGTCCTCGGTGCGGCGGGAGAGCTGCACCAGTTCGGGTGTGGCCTCGGCGATGTCGAACACCGAGTCCGCCAGCCCGCCGCTGGTCACCGGCGCTGCCAGCGCCGGTACCGAGAACTCCCGCACGGTCAGGCTCCTCTCGGTGCGGCCGCCTCGTCGCGGCCGGACTCCGCAAGTTACCGGACGGTTAACCAGGCGACCAGGGTGTCTGCCGATCTCCACCCGATCCGCACGAAAAGGTACAGGTTGGCCACGGATGGACGGATGTGGTCAGAGGTGCGGTCAACGGTGTTGACGGGGGTGTTGACGGAGCCTCCGGGCCACCATAACTTACTGTTCGGTAAGGTTCACCCCGCCCAGGCAAGGAAGCAGCCCATGGCCGACACCGCCGCTGTCACCGCCACTGTCACCGCCGTTGACGGAGCGGCACTCGCCGCGTATGTCGACGGGCCCGACGACGCCCCGGTCACCCTGGTCCTGGCCCATGGCTGGACCCTGGACGCGAGCGCCTGGGAGCAGCACGCGCGGGCGCTGGCCGCCGACGGGGGAGTGCGGGTGGTGCGCTACGACCAGCGCGGCCACGGCCGTTCGACCGGCGGCAGCACCCGTCCGTGGAGCATCGACCTGCTCGGCGAGGATCTCGCCGCGGTCATCGGGCAGCTCGCACCCACCGGTCCGCTGGTCCTCGGCGGGCACTCGATGGGCGGGATGACGATCATGGCGCTGGCCGCGGGCCGCCCCGGGCTGGTCGCCGAGCGGGTCCGCGGGGTGCTGCTCACCAGCACCTCGGCCGGCCGCCTGGACCCGCGCGGACGCAAGGACGTCCCGCTGCGGGCGCGCGCCCTCGGGCACGTCGAGTCGGCGTTCTTCGGCTACTGCTCGCGGACGGTCGAGCGCTCGGAGCGGATCCGCACCCGGCTGCCGGGACCGTCAGGGCGGCTCAACCCGTACCTGGTCAAGCGCTACCTCTACGGCCCGGGCGCGAGCAGCGAGGCGGTCCTGGCCGGGGCGCGGATGATCCACGGCTGCCCGATGGCGGCCGTCGCCGACTGGTTCCCGGCGCTGATGCTGCACGACAAGGCCGGTGCGCTGGACGCGCTTCGGCCGCTGCCGGTCGAGGTCGTGGTCGGCACCCTGGACCGGCTCACGCCGGTGGCGCACAGCCGCCGCCTGGTCCAGGAACTGCCGGACGCGCGGCTCCGGGTGGAGCCGGGCTGCGGCCACATGCTGCTGCTGGAGCGCCCCGAGGCGGTGCTCTCGCCGCTGCGCGAACTCTGCGCGCAGGCAGTGTCGGAGGAGGCTGTGGCGGAGTAAGGGGAGGCCGTGGCGGAGTAGAAGGCGGAGTAAAAGGTGTGCAGTCCGGCCATTTACGTACGATCCGCCGAGGCTCGAACTGGCACGCCCACAGGTAGTAGGCTCTCGCCCAACTCTCGGCAGGGTCCACCCTGAACCTGCTCCTGCCGTCCCCGCCAGACAATCGCGTCCGCCCCCGCGTGCACCCCTTGCGGTCGGCCCGGAGGAGCCCATGCGCTTTCGCAGCAGGTCAGTTCGCGCGAGGATCATCGCGCTGCTCCTGGTACCGCTGGCCTCACTGACCGGCCTGTGGGGCTACAACACGGCCACCAGCGTGAACCAGGTCTGGGGCCTGATCCAGGTCAGCACCGACTACCGCTGGTTCGGCAATCCCTCCGACGACCTCGCCCGCGCGCTCCAGGACGAGCGCCTCGCCGCGGTCACCTATGCCGCCTCCCCGGTCGGCAAGGGCAATCTCGACACCCTGCACGCGGCCGAGGTCGCCACCGACAAGGCGGCTGTGGTGATTCGCGCCCATGCCGCCGACAACGGCAAGTTCAACGGGCTGAGCACGAATCAGCAGACCGCGGTCAAGGCCGTCGTCGCGCAGATCGGCCGGCTGCCCGCGCTGCGGAGCGAGGCCGCCGACCCCCGGATCGGCTGGCTCAACACCTACCAGGACTACACCGACGCCCAGACGCCGTTCTTCGACCTCCGGGTGCAGCTGAGCGACGTCCAGGCCGGGGACCTCACCCGTGAGGCCGGGAACCTGATCGAGCTGACCCGGGCCCGCGAGTACATCTCCCGCGAGGACGCCCTGATGTACGGGGCGCGCTCGGCCGGCGGCTTCTCGCAGATGGACTACCAGACCTTCCTGGCCAGCAGCAAGGGCGAGCAGTTGCTGTTCCAGACGCACCAGTCCCAGCTGCCCGCGCCGGAGGCCAAGCTCTACGCGGACTTCCTCAACGGCCCGGTGTACGGCGACCTCGCCAGCCTGGAGACGTCGGCCGGCGGCCTCGGCCAGGCGCACGCCGCCCAGCGGATCGACGGCGCCAAGTGGCAGACCACCTTCAACACCACCCTCACCCAGCTCAGCGCCATCTCCTTCCAGGCCGCCACGCTGGCCGGCGCCCGCGCCAAGTCCTATGCCATGGGCGTCATCTGGCGGGACGTCTGGGCCGGTGTGGCCGGCCTGCTCGCGGTGCTGTTCTCGGTGCTGCTGTCGCTGAGCATCGGCCGCCGCCTGGTCCGCGAGCTGACCGGGCTGCGCGACTCCGCCTTCGACCTGGCCGGGGTGGGGCTGCCGGACGTGATGCGGCGGCTGCGCGAGGGCGAACGGGTGGACCTCACCGCCGAGGTGCGGGAGGTCGCCGTGAGCGCCGCCGACCGGGACGAGATCGCCCAGGTCAGCCGGGCCTTCAACGCCGTCCAACGGTCCGCCCTGGAGGCGGCGGTGGAACAGGCCGAGCTGCGCCGCGGCATCGCCGCCGTCTTCGTCAACCTGGCCCGCCGCAGCCAGGCGCTGCTGCACCGGCAGTTGACCCTGCTGGACGAGATGGAGCGCCGCGCGGACGACCCGGACGAGCTGGAGGACCTGTTCCGGCTCGACCACCTCACCACCCGGATGCGGCGTCACGCCGAGGGCCTGATCATCCTCTCCGGTTCGGCCCCGGGCCGGAACTGGCGCCGGCCCGTGCGGATCCTGGACGTGGTCAGGGCAGCGGTCGGCGAGGTCGAGGACTACGCCAGGGTCAGGGTGCACCGGATGCCGCCGGTCGCGGTGATCGGCGGCGCGGTGTCCGACATCGTCCACCTGGTGGCCGAACTGGTGGAGAACGCGGCGGTGTTCTCCCCGCCGCACACCCAGGTCAGGGTCAGGGCGAGGAGGTGGCCAACGGCTTCGTGCTGGAGATCGACGACCGCGGCCTCGGCATGGGCGAGGAGGCGATGGCGGCCGCGAACACCCGGCTGGCGACCGGCGGCGACTTCGACCTCGCCGACACCGACCGGCTGGGCCTGTTCGTGATCAGCAGGCTGAGCGCCCGGCACGGCGTCCAGGTGTCGCTGCGGCGCTCCCCGTACGGCGGGACCACCGCGGTGGTGCTGCTGCCGCGCGAGCTGCTGGCGGCGGTCACCGCGCGTCCCGGCGACGCGGCCGGGGCCGGCGACCCCGCCGAGCAGGGGCTGCCGGTCAACCGGCAGCGGGCCGGACGCGAGCTCACCTCCGGCGGGTCCGGCGGGTCCGGCCTCGGGCCCGGACAGGGCCGGGGGCCGCGCCATGCCGCGCCGATCCCGCCGCTGGAGGTCGTACTGGACGGGGAGGACGGGGAACAGGGCGTTGCCGCGCTGCCCCGCCGTCGGCCGCCGGTGCTGACCTCACGGGCCGACAGCTACTTGGCGGCGCGCGAGGGCGGGGGTCGCGAGGTCGCGGGTCGCGAGGTCGCGGGTCGCGAGGTCGGGATGGAGACGACCCGGGAACTGCAGATCCGCCGCAACCCGCCTGCGGCGACGCCCACCCCGGGTCTCGCTCCGGGCGCCGACCCCGAGCCCAGGCCCGCTCCGGCCACGGCCTCCGCCCCCGCGCGGAGCGCCAACCCGGCGCGAGGCGCTGTGGCTGCCCCGCCGGTGCCGGGTGCCCGCGCGGTGCCCGCCCCGCCGCCCGCGCCGGGCGCCCGCGCGGTGCCGGTGCCGACCGGGCCGTTCGCGGCGACGCCGCCCGCCACGTCGCAGTCGCTCGCGTCGCAGGCCCCGGCGCCGCTGCTGCCGCGACGGGTGCGGCAGGCGAACCTCGCCCCGCAGCTCCGGGCCGCCGCCGAGCCGGAGCCGGGTGCCGAGGACCACAGCGGGCACCCGGTGGCGGACGAGCAGGCCCCTCGGGAGCGCTCGCCCGAGGAGGTGCGGGCCACCTTCTCCTCGTTCCAGCGCGGACTGAGCCGCGGCCGGGCCACCCCGCTCCCGACGGCACCCGGCGCTGCCACAACCTCTGCCCCGGCCGCCCCCGCGGCGCCCGTCGACGCTGTACCCGCCGCCCGCCCGGGCGGCGGCGCGGATCCCTCAGCGAAAGGAAACGTCCGATGACCCTGGCGACCAAGCCCACCGGAGATCTCAACTGGCTGCTGGACGACCTGGTCCGCCGGGTTCCGGAGGTGCGGCACGCGGTGGTGCTGTCCAGCGACGGCCTGGCCACCGGCGCCTCCGCCGGGCTGACCCGCGAGGACGCGGAGCACCTGGCCGCGGTCGCGTCCGGCTTCCACAGCCTGGCCAAGGGCGCGAGCCGGCACTTCAAGGCCGGCGGGGTGCGGCAGACCATGATCGAGCTCGACCTGGCCTTCCTCTTTGTCACCGCCGCCGGCGACGGCAGCTGCATGGCGGTGCTGAGCGAGGCGGAGGCCGATGTCGGCCTGGTCGCGTACGAGATGGCGCTGCTGGTCAAGCGCGTCGGTGAGCACCTGGGCAGTGAGCCCCGGGCGGGCCTGCCCACGGCCCGGTGAACGCCGCCACGGGGGACCCGTCCGGGCCGGACGGGATCTATGACGGCACACAGGACTGGGCCACGTCGGAACGCCGCACCCACGGGCCGACGCCTACGCCCACGGCCCGGACCGCGACGGGGACCGGGCGGCGGACGAGTGGGCGGCCGAGGACGCCGAGCTGTCCCAGCTGGTCCGTCCGTACACGCTGACCCGGGGCCGGACCCGGCACGCCGAGGGCGCCGTCTTCGACGTGATCGCCCAGATCGTCGCGGTCGACCGCACCGGACTGGCCGACCCGGACGGCGCCGAGGGCGCGGACGACCCGGAGCACCAGGCGATCCTCGGCCTGGTCCGGGAGCGGCCGCTCTCGGTCGCCGAGGTCGCCGCCGGCACGGACCTGCCGCTCGGTGTGGTGCGGATCCTGCTCGGGATCTGATGGAGGCGGAGCTGATCCGGGTCAGCCGTCCGGTGCCGACCGCGCTGCTCCCTGACACCACTGTGCTCCGGGAAGTGATCCGGGGCCTCCGCGCGCTCTGATGATCCGTCAAAACGAGTGAGTGTTCGACTGATTACCACTCAGTCGGGTGAGTTTGCCTTCCTGTGCGTTGGCGACGCACTGGTCAGGGCACTCACCAGCACATGGCACGAATCACAGGGGCCCCATGGGCGTCGGCATCCGACCTGGCCCCGGCCCCCCAGCTCTGGGCCCACCACCACTGGCCCCCGCACCACTGGGGGCACTGTCACATCCCGCCGCCCCCGCCCGTCCCGCCCCCGCCACCGCTGCCGCACGGGGGTCCGCCGCCCACCTGGTTCCCCTCGTTCCCGCCGTTCCCGCCGTTCCCGCACTGCACCGTCACCAAGCCGGTGCCGCAGCCCACGCCGCCGCCCGCGCCGGCCCCGAAGCCGCACCCCACCCCGAAACCGCATCCCACCCCGCACCCGACCCCCCACCCCACCCCGCATCCGCATCCCGCGCCGCAGGTGGTCCACCTGGTGCCGCACCGGACGCCCCCGCCACCGCCCCCCGCGCCGCATCCGCGGGCGGTGCTGCCCAGCCCGCCGCCGCCGGCCGCCGTGCACGCCACCACCGCGCCGCCCAAGGTCATCGTGGACACCGCCGTGGCCACGCCCACCGGTGCGCCCGAGGCCAGTTTCGTCTTTGTCGCCATCACCCTGCCCGCCCTGATCTGCGCGGGCGCGAGCATCGTCAACCAAGCTTTCGGGAGGCACCGTTGATCCTCGGGTTCGTTCTCTTCGCGCTGCTGGGAACCGCCGCCGCGGTCGGCATCCTGGCCGCCTTCGGCCGTACCCACCGCTCCCGCGAGGGCACCTTCTCAGGGGTGCGCTCGGCTTCCTGGGGTCCGCCTCACTCTCCTCGTTCATCCTGGTCGCGGCCTTTCTGATCGCCGGCTCCTGGACCAACCTCAACACCGCCAGGGGGCACACCTTCGACGAGTCCCGCGCCCTCAACGCGGCCTACACCGACGCCGATCCGACCACCCGGCCGCTGCTGCGCGACTATGTGACCTCGGTGATCGGCACCGAGTGGTCCACCATGGAGCACGGCAGCGCCAGCCCCAGCACCTGGAACGACCTGGACACGGTCCGGGCCCATGTCGAGACGCTGACCGATCCCGCGGTCAAGGCACAGGAGTTGAGCGACCTCAACACCGTCTACACCACCCGTCAGGTCCGGCTGGCCGACACCCAGGCCTCGCTGCCGGCCCCGCTCTACCCGGCCCTGATCGCCACCGGGCTGCTGGTGCTGCTCTACGCCCCCATCGCCGGACTCACCTTCCATCTGCGGGAGTCCATCGCCCTCGGCCTGGTCGGCGCGGTGGTCGGATTCGGGATCTACATGGTGCTCCACATGACCCACCCCTATGTGGGGCCGATCCATGTCACCCCGGTCGCCTACACCCAGAGTCTGGCCCGCTTCGCCCAACTCTCTTCTGGGTGACCATCCGCGCAGGCTAGGATCCGCGCGTGGAATCCATAGCTCCGGTGAGCCCCGCTCCCGACATGCCCGTCGCGCTGAAGATCCTGGTCGCCGGCGGTTTCGGGGTGGGCAAGACCACGCTGGTCGGGGCGGTGAGCGAGATCCGGCCGCTGCGCACCGAGGAGGTGCTCAGCGAGGTCGGACGCCCGGTGGACCGGACCGAGGGGGTGGAGGCGAAGACCACCACCACCGTGGCGATGGACTTCGGTCGGATCGACATCCGCAGCGACCTCGCGGTGTACCTGTTCGGAACCCCCGGACAGGACCGGTTCTGGTTCATCTGGGACGAGTTGGCGGTCGGCGCGCTGGGTGCGGTGGTGCTCGCCGACACCCGGCGGCTGGACGAGTGCTTCCCCTCGGTGGACTACTTCGAGCGGCGCGGGATCCCCTTCGTGGTCGCCGTCAACTGCTTCGAGGGCACCCGCCCCTATCCGCTGGACCAGGTCCGCACGGCGCTGGACCTGGATCTGGGGATCCCGCTGCTCCAGTGCGACGCCCGCTCCACCGGCTCGGTCAGGGACGTCCTGGTCGAGGTGGTGGAGCTGGCCCTCTCCGTCGCCGAGGAGGAGGAGCGCCAGGCCGACTTCGAGGCAACCAGCCCCGCCTGAGGTCCTCCTGACGCTGTTTCAGCTATTCTCGGCCCGCGCTGGGCCCGGCCCAGGCCCGGGCCGGGCGGCCCGTGGCCAGCCCGGGATAGCGGTAGAGCGAACCCGCGCCCGGGTCCGCGTCCGCCGCGCCGCCGCCCGCGGTGGTGATGTAGAGGACGTCCAACGCCGGGCCGCCGAAGGCGCAACTGGTGACCTTGCCGGTGGGCAGCTCCACGGTCTCCAGCAGCCTGCCCTCGGGGGAGAGGCAGCGGACCGCCGAGCCGCCCCAGAACGCCACCCAGAGGTTCCCCTCGGCGTCCAGGGTCATCCCGTCGGGGTCGCCGCCGAGTGCGGAGACGTCCAGGCTGCGCACCGGATCCGCGAGCGGGCCGTGCTCGGGGTAGTCGAACAGCCGGATGCTGCGGGTGGGGGTGTCGATGTGCCACAGCAGGTCCGGCTCGGGCCAGTCCAGGCCGTTGGGGATCAGCATTCCCTCCCGCAGGACGACCACCCGCGCCCTCCCCTCGGAGTCGTACTCCAACCGGTAGAGCGGGCCGCCCGCGCGCGGTTCGTCCAGGGTCATCGTCCCGGCGACCATCCGGCCGTAGGGATCGCACTTCCCGTCGTTCATCCGGCGTCCGGGCCGGTCCGCCTCCACCGGCGCCACGGGCTCCAGCACCCCGGTGGCGGTGTCGAGCAGGGCGAACCCGGCCTCGACGGCGAGCAGCATCAGGCCGTCGCGGTAGGGTGCGATCGTTCCCGGACGGGTGTCCAGCGGCAGCACCTCGGGCTTGCCGCCGCCACCTTCGCCCCCACCGGCGCTGCCACCGGGATCGAGCACCCTGACCTGCCGGTCCTCGATGCCGATCCAGTACAGTCGGCCGGCGCGGTCGTCCCACACCACGCCCTCGCCGAGGGCGAGGCGGCAGTCGTCGACGAGTTCCAGCGGCATGGTGCACCCCTTGTTCCGGAGAAAGAACGCAGATTGTCTCGTCCGATCGCCGATAAACCTGCTGCGTGGGGCTCACAATAGTTCTTCACCGCATTGGCACATCCGGGGGTGGAGGGGAGATGGTGACCGAGGCCGTGGCTGACCTGTCGACACAGACGCACGAGCAGGGGCGGACGCCCCGGCGCGGAGGGGTGCACTGGCGCTACGGCATGGGCTTCGTGGTGCTCCTGGCCAGCATCCTCTCGCTGGTGCTGGTGGGTCAGATCGCCGGCTGGATCCAGGATCCGCACCGTTCCACCCAGGCCGGCACCATGGCCGACTTCCGCGCCTCACAGCTCCAGGCGGCGCTGTGGACGCTGCCCGCGCCGGGCGGTGGCGACGTGCCGGAGGCCTTCTACGCCAACGCGGTGCGCGCGGAGCAGGGGGTCCTGCTCGACGTGGCGTACCCGGCGACACCGGACAGCCCGCCGACCGGGCTCACCGTGCGGCTGGACGGGAGCGCCACCAGCGGGGTGCTGAGCGGCCACCACCTGACCACGGTGCAGCGCTGCTACCACTACAGCCTGGGGCCCGTGCCGGGCGCCATGGTGCACCAGCAGGTCGCCTGCCCCGGTGCGGCCGAGGCGCCCGCGATCCGCAACCCGACCGGCACGTCGAACGACGACAGCAGCCGGGCGGCGCTGCTCAGTCTCGGGATGCGGTTGACCGGCCTCTCCCCGGCCCAGCGGAACGTACCGGCCGGGGACGACGGCGTACGCCAACTCATGTCCGAGGCAAGGATGGTGGACGGAACCCCGTGGACTGCGAGCTATCCGCAGCGGTCCGGCGGATTAGGGGATATCGTGCTGGCGATCGGTTCCGGCGGTTCGGCGGGGTGCTTGTTCGCGGGTATCCACGCGGGGGTGCTCACGGCCTGGACCGCGCCGCTGCTCGCGCCGTGCACGGCGCAGCGGGCGGAGCAGGCCGTGCTGGCGGGCCCCTCCTGAAACCACCGGTTCGGACCACCGGTTCGGTAAAATCCGTCGAAACTTTGCAAAAGACCGTAAGCAGTTTGCGCTTGGTGACTTACACTTGCGGGCATGACACGACGACTTGCTGAAGTGGCGAAGAAAGTCGGGGTCAGCGAGGCGACGGTCAGCCGCGTCCTCAATGACAAGCCCGGCGTCTCCGAGAACACCCGGACCGCTGTCCTGACCGCGCTGGACGTGCTCGGCTACGAGCGCCCGACCCAACTGCGCGGCGAGCGCTCGCGGCTGGTCGGGCTGGTCCTGCCGGAGCTGCAGAACCCGATCTTCCCGGCCTTCGCCGAGGTGGTCGGCGGAGCCCTGGCCCAGCAGGGGTTCACCCCGGTGCTGTGCACCCAGACCGCGGGCGGGGTCTCCGAGGCCGACTACGTGGAGCTGCTGCTGCAGCAGCACGTGTCCGGGGTGGTCTTCTTCGGCGGCCTCTACGCCCAGGCCGACTCCCCGCACGAGCACTACGAGCGGCTTGCCCAGCGCGGGCTGCCCACGGTGCTGCTGAACGCCGCCATAGACGGCCTCGGCTTCCCCCAGGTCTCCTGCGACGACGCGGTGGCGGTGGAGCAGGCGATGGGCCACCTGGTCTCGCTGGGCCACCGGAAGATCGGCCTGGTGCTGGCGACGCCGGACCACGTGCCGTCCCGGCGCAAGCTGGCCGCCGCCCGGGTGGCCGCGGCCAGGGCCGGTGTGGAACTGCCGGACGCGCACATCGAGCACGCGCTGTTCTCGCTCGAGGGCGGCCAGGTGGCGGCCGGACGGCTGGTGCAGCGCGGGGTCACCGGGATCATCTGCGCCAGCGACCCGATCGCCCTGGGCGCGGTCCGCGCGGTGCGCCGGGCCGGCCTGTCGGTGCCGGGCGACGTCTCGGTGGTGGGCTACGACGACTCGTCCTTCATGACCTGCACCGACCCGCCGCTGACCACGATCCGGCAGCCGATCGAGGCCATGGGCCGGGCCGCTGTGGACCTGCTGGCCAGCGAGATCGCCGGCGCCAGGGTCACCCACGACGAGCTGCTCTTCGAGCCGGAGCTGGTGGTCCGCGGGTCGACCGGGCCGGTCAACCCGCGGGACTGACGATGCGTCAGATGTAACCTGGACCGCCGAGCGCGGTACGCAGTGCGATGTCAAGGGGTCGGACGGTAATCGTCCGGCCCCTTTGTCATGCCCTCTCGTTACCATGTCGAAATCTTGCAAATTCCCGTCGACATATTGTGGTCATCTGCTCGTAGTGGTTAAGTGGCACGCGCCACACCAAGTCAGAACTTCCTCCCGATAGTCCTGCCACCCAGAAGGGTCCTCACAATGACCAGTGAGCGGCTGACCAGTCCTCGCGTCCGTAGAACCGCTGCGATGCTCCTCGCGGCCTCCGTCGGCCTGACCGCCGCCGCCTGCGGCAGCTCCAGCAAGACCGCCGCGCCGAAGGCGGACAGCAAGATCACGATCAGCATCGACTGTGCGCCGCCCACCAGTAAGCCGATCCCGCGCAAGCAGTGGTTCGACGACATCGCCGCGTTCGAGAAGCTCAACCCGAACATCAACGTGAAGAGCATCGACACGTCCCCCTGTGAGACCCCGGCGCTGTTCACCGCCGCGCTCAAGGGCCACACCGAGCCGAACGTCTTCTACACCTACTTCACGGACAAGCAGGAGGTCCTGGACTCGGGCCAGGCCGCGGACATCACCCAGTACGTCAACACCACCACCGTCCCCTCGCTCAACGACATCTCCCCGGCGGTGCTCGACGGCCAGAAGTCGGACGGCAAGCTGTACGGCATCCCGCGTACCAACTACGCGATGGGCCTCATCATCAACCGCAAGCTGTTCACCCAGGCCGGCCTGAACCCGGACCAGCCGCCGACCACCTGGGCCGACGTCGCCACCGACGCCGCCAAGATCCAGGCACTCGGCGGCGGCGTCAGCGGCTACGGCGACTACAGCGCCGGCAACCAGGGCGGCTGGCACTTCGTCGCCGAGATGGACGCCCAGGGCGCCCCGGTCGTGTCCACGGACGGCAAGACGGCCGCGTTCAACAGCGACGCCGGCAAGGCCGTGCTGCAGAACCTGCACGACCTGCGCTTCAAGGACAACGCCATGGGCAAGACCCAGCTGTACAAGTGGGGCGACCTGCAGAAGCAGATGGCGGCGGGCAAGCTCGGCATGTACCTCGCCGCGCCCGACGACATCACCTACATGGTGCAGACCTTCCAGGCCCAGTACTCGGACTTCGGCATGGGCCCGATGCCCGGCACCGGCGGCGCGGCCAAGGGCACGCTGGCCGGCGGTGACGACATGATGTTCAACGTCAAGGACACCCCGGACCAGATCAAGGCCGGCATCAAGCTGGTGAACTTCCTCTACCTCACCAGCGGCCAGGGCCAGTTCAACTACGCCCGGGCCAAGTCCACCGGCCAGGCCGTCGGCCTGCCCGAGCCGGAGTTCTACACCGGCGCCTCGCTGGCCGCGGACAACGCGCTCAAGGCCACCAACGCCACCATGCCGGTCGGCAACTACAAGCCGTTCATCGACGCCGCGATCCCGGGCATCAACGAGCCCGGCAACGCCCAGGACATCTACAAGGTCATGGACACCGCGATGGGTGCCGTGCTGACCAACCCCAACGCTGACATCAACAAGCTGCTCAGCACCGCGGAGACCCAGGTCAACCAGGTCCTCGCCAACAAGTAGTCCTCAACCGGTCCCGACCGAAGCGGGGCGGCCGCAGCACCGGCCGCCCCGCCCCCGTCCAGGCATTGTCAGGAGCCCTGATGGCGGCGATCGCCGTACTGGAGAGCAGCACCGATCCGGATCCCAAGCCCCGGCGCGACAAGAACAACCAGCGTGACTCGTTCGTGCGGGAGCTCAAGCGGAACCTCACCGCCCACGCGTTCCTGATCGGCGCGGTCCTCGTCTTCGCCCTGTTCTCCTGGTACCCCATGGTCCGGGAGTTCATCATGAGCTTCCAGAAGGAGAAGCTCGGCCAGACCCACTGGGTGGGCTGGCACAACTTCAACCAGGTCTGGCACGATCCCAGCTTCGGCCAGGCCTGGGTGAACACCGCCGAGTTCACCGGCCTCGCGCTGCTGCTCGGCTATGTGGTGCCCTTCTTCATCGCCATCGTGATGAACGAGTTCCGGCACGCCCGCGGCTACCTCCGGGTACTGGTCTACCTGCCGGTGATGCTTCCGCCGGTCGCCTCGCTGGTGCTGTTCCAGTACTTCTACAACCCCGACTACGGGCTGTTCAACCACCTGCTGCACGCGGCGCACCTGCCCACCTCCTCGTGGCTGCAGTCGCCGAAGATGTCCATGATCGCGGTCGTGATCGCCTCCACCTGGATGAACATGGGCGGGGCGACCCTGATCTACCTCGCTTCGCTGCAGGGCATCCCCGGTGAGCTGTACGAGGCCGCGGAGATCGACGGGGCCGGCATCCTGCGCCGGATCTGGCATGTGACGATCCCTCAGACCAGGCTCATCCTCTCGATGCTGCTGATGCTGCAGATCGTCGCCACGATGCAGGTCTTCGTGGAGCCCTTCGTCCTCACCAACGGCGGCCAGGGCGTGGACAACTCCACCACCACCGTCGTCTACCTGATCTACCAGTACGCCTTCAACTTCGGGAACTACGGCGCGGCCTCCGCGCTGGGGCTGCTCCTGCTCGTGGTGCTGGTGGTCTTCGCCCTTGTCTACCGGTGGCTCATGAGCCGCGTCGAAGAGCAGTGAGGTCAGCATGGCTACCGCATCCGACATGGGTACCCGCACCCTGGTCTCCCGGGTCCAGCTCAACCGCCCGCGCGGCCGGATCATCTACTGGTCCGTGCTGGGGCTGACCATCCTCCTCTTCACCCTGGTCTTCCTGGGCCCGCTCTACATGATGGTCTCGGGCGGTCTGAAGTCGACCCAGGAGGCGATCCAGGACCCGCCCACGCTCTACCCGCACCACGTCCAGGCCAGCACCTACCACACGGCCTGGACCCAGCTGAACCTCTCCAAACTGCTGCTGAACACCCTGATCTACGCCTTCGGGGCGCTGGCCTTCCAACTGGTGTTCTGCATCTCCGCGGCGTACGCCTTCTCCAAGCTGCGGCCGATCCTCGGCAACGCCATCCTGGGCGCGATGCTCGCCACGCTGATGATCCCGGCGATGGTGCTGATCGTCCCGCAGTACCTCACCGCGATCAGCCTGCCGTTCGTCCACATCAACCTGCTGAACACACCCTGGGCGATCTGGATCCCGAGCGTGGCCGCCGCCTTCAACATCTTCCTGCTGAAGCGGTTCTTCGACTCGATCCCGCAGGAGCTGATGGACGCGGCCGGCATCGACGGCGCGGGGCCGCTGCGGATCCTCTGGTCGATCGTGCTGCCGATGTCGCGGCCGATCGTCTCGGTGGTGTCCATCTTCGCCCTGGTGGCGGTGTGGAAGGACTTCCTCTGGCCGCTGCTGGTCGAGTCCGACCCCACCAAGCAGACGCTCAACGCGGGCATCTACTCACTCTCCCAAGGAGTTCCGGAGAACGTCCTGATCGCCGCCGCGGCCATCTCCGCGGTGCCGACGATCATCTTCTTCCTCTTCTTCCAGCGGAACATCATGGCCGGACTGACCGCGGGCAGCCTCAAGGGCTGACCCGTCGGACCCCTCCCGCATCCGGCCATTCCTCTCAGATCTGTACCCACAGGTCAGGCCCCAACAGATGGAGACCCCTACCGTGCACGAGCCCCAGTGGTGGCGCGGCGCCGCGATCTACCAGGTGTACGTCCGAAGCTTCGCCGACGCGGGCGGCGACGGAGTCGGCGACCTCGCCGGTGTGCGCGGCAGACTGCCCTACCTCGCCGACCTCGGTGTCGATGCCCTGTGGTTCACACCCTGGTACTCCTCGCCGCTGGCCGACGGTGGATACGACGTCGCCGACTACCGTGAGATCGACCCGATGTTCGGCACCCTGGCCGAGGCCGAGAAGCTCATCGCGGAAGCCCTCGACCTCGGCATCAGGACCATCGTCGACATCGTCCCCAACCATGTCTCCAGCGCCCATGTCTGGTTCCAGCAGGCACTGGAGGCGGGCCCGGGATCGCCCGAGCGGGCCAGGTTCTGGTTCCGTCCGGGGCGCGGCGCCGACGGCGAGTTCGCACCCAACAACTGGCGCTCCCAGTTCGGCGGCTCGGCCTGGACCCGGACCACGGAGCCCGACGGCACGGCGGGGGAGTGGTACCTGCACCGCTTCGCCCCCGAGCAGCCCGACCTCAACTGGGCGCACCCGGAGATCCGCCAGGAGCACGAGGACATCCTGCGGTTCTGGTTCGACCGCGGCGCGGCCGGCGTCCGGATCGACTCGGCGGCGGAACTGGTCAAGGACCCGGACCTGCCCGACTACGACTACGACACCCCGCACCCGGCGGGCGAGCCGCACCCCTATGTCGACCGGGACGAACTGCACGACATCTACCGCTCCTGGCGCGTGATCGCCGACTCCTACCCGCAGCCGCGGGCCCTGATCGGCGAGCTCTGGCTGCCCGACCCGCTGCGCTTCGCCCAGTACCTGCGGCCCGACGAACTGCACACCGCCTTCAACTTCGGCTTCCTGGCCTGCCCCTGGGACGCGGAGGCGCTGCGTACGGTGATCACCGCCACGCTGGCCGAGCACGCCCCGGTCGGCGCCCCGGCCACCTGGGTCCTGGCGAACCACGACATCACCCGTACCGCCACTCGCTACGGCCGGGAGAACACCGGCTTCGACTTCGCCGACAAGGCCCACGGGATCCCCACCGACCTGGTGCTGGGCACCCGCAGGGCCCGCGCCGCGGCTCTGCTGTCGCTGGCGCTGCCCGGCTCGGTCTACCTCTACCAGGGCGAGGAGCTGGCGCTGCCCGAGGTCGAGGACATCCCGGCGGACCGGATCGAGGACCCGATGTACCACCGCACCGGCGGCAAGGACCCGGGCCGCGACGGGTGCCGGGTGCCGATCCCGTGGGAGGGGGAGGCGCCCCCGTACGCCTTCAGCCCGGCGACGGCCCTGACCGCGCCCTGGCTGCCGCAGCCGCTGGACTGGGCCCCGCTCACCGCGGCCGCACAGGACGGCGACCCGGACTCGATGCTGACCCTGTACCGCAGGGCGCTCCGGGTCCGCAGGAACGAGCCCGCGCTCGGCGACGGGCCGATGGAGTGGCTGGAGTCCCCGGAGTTCCCGGATTCCCTGGATTCGCAGTCGGACGTGCTGGCCTTCCGCCGCGGTCCGCACTTCGTCTGCGTGGTCAACCTCTCCGACGCCCCCGTGCCGCTGCCGGCGCACAGCGATGTGCTGCTGGCCTGCGGGCCCATTCCGGGCGGAGCACTGCCCCCCGATACGGCGGTGTGGCTGCGGACCCCCTGACAGGTCCGCAGCCGCACCGCAGGTTGCGTCGCCCCGCGCGGGTTGAGGGTCCCGCGCGGTGCGGCGCAGCCACACCACCTGGCACTGCCTTGATTTGCCCGGCCCCCGGCCGGGTGTCACTTCCCCACCCAGGAAGAACGGTTGTCATGATCCTGCAAAGAAATGGCGCGTCCCCGCAAGCGCCAGGCCTTGAAGTGCCTGGCGCCAAGGCGCCGAGGCCGCGCCGTGCGCTGGGCCTGCTGGCCGTCGCGCTGGCCGGCACCACCGCGCTGACCGGGCTGCTGCTGCCCGGCTCCGCCGCCGTCGCGGCGACCGGCGCCACCGTGCCGATGCTGGCCACCGCCGACGCCGCCGCCAGTGGCCGGGGCGCGGCCGTCCCGTTCACCGAGTACGCGGCGGTCGCGGCCGACACCAACGGCACCGTCCTCGCCCCCTCCCGGACCTTCGGGACACTGGCCTCCGAGGCCGCCGGGCGCACCGCCGTGCAGCTGGTCGGGCAGGGCAAGTACCTGGAGTTCACGCTCACCGGCGCGGCCAACGCGGTGGACTTCCACTACTCCATCCCGGACTCCGCCGACGGCGCCGGCATCACCGACCCGCTGAGCCTGTACGTCAACGGGAGCAAGACCGCGGACCTGTCGCTGACCTCCAAGTACAGCTACATGTACAGCTCGTACCCGTTCAGCAACATCCCCAGCCAGGGCGGGATCCACCACTACTTCGACGACGTCCGCTACAAGTTCGGCTCCACGCTCCCGGCCGGCACCAAGGTCCGGCTCCAGGTGGACGCGGGCGACAACGCCCCCTCCTACACCGTGGACACCGCCGACTTCCAGAACGTCGCCGCGGCGAAGACCGAGCCCGCCGGGTTCATCAGCGTCACCGACCCCGCCTACGGAGCCGACCCGACCGGCCAGACCGACGCCACCGCGGCGATCCAGAACGCCGTCAACGCGGGCGAGGCCCAGGGCAAGGGCGTCTGGATCCCGGCCGGCACCTTCAAGGTGACCGGCCACATCATCGTCAACAAGGTCACCCTGGACGGCGCCGGACCCTGGTACTCGGCGCTGGCCGGCCTGGACGTCGGTGTGTACGGCAACTACGCGCCCAACCCGTCCAGTGCGGTGCACATCGCCGACTTCGCGATCCTCGGGCAGACCAATGACCGCGATGACAACGCCCAGGTCAACGGCGTTGGCGGCGCCCTCGGCGGCGGCTCGACGATCGACGACCTGCTGATCCAGAACACCAAGGTCGGGATCTGGCTGGACGGCCCCTTCGACGGGCTGAGCATCACCAACACCCAGATCCAGGACACCACCGCCGACGGCATCAACCTGCACGACGGCATCACCAACACCACCATCAGCAACAACTTCATCCGCAACACCGGTGACGACGGCATCGCCACCTGGTCCGAGCACAACGCCGACTCCGGCGACGTGATCAGCCACAACACGGTCGAGCTGCCGATCCTGGCGAACAACATCGCCGTCTACGGCGGCCAGAACAACACGGTGACCGACAACGTCGTCGCCGACACGCTGACCCAGGGCGGCGGCATCCACGTCGGCAACCGCTTCAGCGCCACCTCGCTGGCGGGCACCACCACCATCGAGGACAACGACCTGATCCGGACCGGGGTGCTCGACCCCAACTGGCAGTTCGGCGTCGGCGCGGTCTGGTTCTGGGCCTCCGACTCACCGATGACCGGGACGATCAACCTCAGCGGGCTGAACATCCTGGACACCTCGTACGAGGCCGTGCAGGTGATCGGAAGCGGCGTCAGCAACGTCCACTTCAGCAACATCAACGTGGACGGGGCGGGGACCTTCTTCCTGCAGGAGCAGTCCGTCGGCGCGGCCACGTTCCAGAACGTGACCACCGCGCACATCGGCGTGGCCAACGTCTACAACTGCCAGGGCCCCAGCGCCTTCGCCATCACCGACCTCGGCGGCAACAGCAGCTGGAACACCGCCGCGCAGTACTGCGGCCCCTGGCCGACCCCGGTCTACACCTACAGCGGTGGCGGCACCACTCCGCCCACCTCGGCCCCGCCGACCACCACGCCGCCGACCACGGCTCCGCCCACGACGGCCCCGCCCACGACGGCTCCGCCGACCACCCCGGCCGGCGGCAACCTGGCGCAGGGCCGCCCGGTCACCGCGACCAGCTCCAACTCGCCTTATGTGGCTGCCAACGCGGTGGACGGTGACGCCAACTCCTACTGGGAGAGCGCCAGCAGCTCCTTCCCGCAGTCGATCCAGGTCGACCTGGGCACGAGCACGTCCGTCGGCAGCGTCGTGGTGAAGCTGCCCCCGGCCACGGCCTGGGCGGCCCGTTCGCAGACCTTCTCGGTCCTCGGCAGCACCGACGGCAGCACCTTCAGCACGCTGGTCGGCTCCGCCGCCCACACCTTCGACCCGGCCAGCGGCAACACGGTCACCGTCCCGCTTCCGGCGGGGACCTCGACCCGGTACGTGAAGCTGACCTTCACCGCCAACAGCGGCTGGCCGGCCGCGCAGCTCTCCGAGCTGCAGGTGCTGGGCACGGGTACGGGCACGACCGCGCCGCCGACCACGGCGCCCCCGACGACGGCGCCGCCCACCACCGCACCGCCGGCCGGCACCAACCTGGCGCTGCACGCGGCGGTGACCGACACCGGCCACACCCAGAGCTACACGGCCGGCAACACCGTCGACGGTGACGCCAACTCCTACTGGGAGAGCTCGGACAACGCCTTCCCGCAGAGCATCACCGTGGACCTCGGCGCCGTCCGTACGGTCTCCCGCGTGGTCCTCAAGCTGCCCCCGGCCACCGCCTGGGCCACCCGCACCGAGACCATCGCGGTCCTGGGCAGCCTCGACAACTCCAGCTACACCACCCTGTCCGCCGCGGCCGGTCGCGTCTTCAACCCGGCCACCGGCAACACCGTCACCATCACCTTCCCCGCCACCACCGTCCGCTACCTGCGACTGACCATCACCGGCAACACCGGCTGGCCGGCCGGCCAGCTCTCCGAGATCGAGGCCTACGCCTCCTGAGCCGCTGCCTCATCGTCAGTTAGATCCACTCGGGCCGGACAGGAACTTCCTGTCCGGCCCGACCCATGACAGAGTTTGCGCAAGCCTTGCAGCCCCCGTTCTGGAGCCACCATGCCCCCGCCTCTATCTTCGCCTCTGTTCGACTATGACGTGCTGGTCATCGGCGGCGTCGGCGTCGACACCATCGTCCGGGTGCCCGAACTCGCCGTCCCGCCGGGCGACTCGGTGCATGTCCCGGCGATCCGCGACTATGTCGCGCACACCGGCAACGGCGCGGCGCTGGGCGCGCATCTGCTGGGGCTGCGCACCAAGTTCATCGACTACCTGGGCGCGGACGACCAGGGCGCGCTGATCCTCAAGGAGTACGCCGCGCGAGGGTTGGACTTCAGCTCACTCCCGGCCCCGGCCGGCACGCCCCGCAGCGTCAACCTGGTCGACGACGCGGGCCGCCGCTTCTCCTTCTACGACGGCCGGCACCCGGCCGACCTGCGGATGCCGGCCGAGTTCGCCCTCCCGTACGTGGAGCGCAGTCGCCATGTCCATCTGTCGATCAGTCACTACAACCTGAACCCGGAACTCTTCGACGGCATCGAGCGGCTGGGCCGTACCGTCTCCACTGACCTGCACGCCTGGGACGGCGTCGACCCGCACCGCTTTCCGTTCGCGCACCGGGCCGACCTGGTCTTCATGAGCGCGGCCCACCTGCAGGCGGACGGCGCCCTGGCCCCGGTCCTGCACGGCATCCTGGACGCCGGCCGAGCCCGGTTGGCGGTCGCCACCGACGGCGCCAACGGCTGCCATCTGCTCACTCGCGAGGATCGGACGGTCCGTCACTTTCCGGCGGTGGCACCGCTTCCCGGCCGCTCGATCGTCGACAGCAGCGGCGCCGGCGACGCCTTCGTCACCGGCTTCCTGCACGCCTGGTTCGCCGAGGCGGACGTGGACACCTGCGTTCGCTCCGGCCAGATCTCCGGCACCTACGCCTGCGGCACAGCCGGCACCCACACCTCCTTCATCGACGCCCCGACGCTGGTGGCGGCGGTGGCGGCCTCGGTGGCTGGCGGGTCGTAGCCTGGTGGGGTCGGCCTTCTTGGCGTGACGCCCCCGCGCCGTCTCGCGGCTCCGCCGCAAAGCGGCCAACTACGCGGGCGGTGGGGCGCGGGGCCCGGGCGTCGTCGCCGGGTTGGCGGTCTGCGTCGCTGAAAGGGAGAAAGTGGCGTTGCAAATCGGGCATAGCGGGCAGATTTACGCCTGTTTTTCCCTTTTAGCAACCAGCCCCGCCACCCCGGGGCCCAGGAGCCCGGCCCCCACCGCCCCGCAGGTCAGCGACGGGCCCCCGGGCCCGCCCCCGCCCGCCTGTTGCCCGCGAGCGGCAGCGAGCACCGGGGGCGGAGCCCCGGTCCACAAACGCGCACGGGCCGCACGGCGTCGGGACGGGGGCTCAGCCGCAGACCTCGACCGCCCCCCCGCCTACCCCATCACCGTCCCGCTGACCTCCCCGAACCCGATCCGCGCGCCAAGGCCACCGCCTGCCACCCCCGGGGCCGACGCCCGAAGCGTCACCGTGTCGCCGTCCTCCAGGAAGGTCCGGACCGTCCCGTCCGCCAGCCGCAGCGGCTCCGCGCCGTTCCAGCTCAGCTCGATCAGCGACCCGCGCTGGTCGGCGGCCGTGCCCGAGACCGTCCCGGAGGCGTAGAGGTCGCCGGTGCGGAGCGAGGCGCCGTTGACCGTCAGGTGGGCGAGCATCTGGGCGGGGGACCAGTAGGTGTCGCGGAACGGGGGCCGCGAGACGACCTGGCCGTTGAGCAGCACCTCAAGCTGCAGGTCGAGCCCCCAGGGCTCCTTCTCCGTCAGATACGGCAGCGGCTCGGGGTCGGTCTGCGCCGGGCCCGGCACCCGCGCTCCCTCGAGCGCGGCCAGCGGGACCACCCAGGGGGACACCGACGTGGCGAAGGACTTGCCGAGGAAGGGCCCCAGCGGCTGGTACTCCCAGCGCTGGAGGTCCCGCGCGCTCCAGTCGTTGACCAGGACGACGCCGAACACATGCTCGGCGAAGGCCCCGGTGCCGACCGGCTCGCCGAGCACGGACGGGGTGCCGACGACAAAGCCGACCTCGGCCTCGATGTCCAGCTTCAGGCTCGGGCCGAAGTCGCCGGGCCCCCGCTGCCCGTTGGGCCGCCGGATCGGGGTGCCGGACGGCACCACCGTGCCGGCGCGGCCGTGGTAACCGACCGGCAGGTGCTTCCAGTTGGGGAGCAGCGGCTCCGCGACCTCCGGGCGGAAGATCCGTCCCAGGTTGCTCGCATGCGTCTCGGAGGCGTAGAAGTCGACATAGTCGGCGACCTCGATCGGCAGGTGCAGCGTCACCTCGTCGATCCGGTGCAGGTTGCGTTCGCAGAAGCGGCGGCGGTCGTCGGTCGCCAGCATCCGCCGGACCTCCGTCCGTACGTACGCCCACTCGCGCGGGCCGCGCCGCAGGAAGCGGTTGAGCGAGCCGGTGGCGAGGTCCGCGCCCAGCGGCGTCCCGGCCCACATCGCGGCCAGGTCGAGGACGTGCTCGCCGATGGCCACGCCCACCCGCGCCCCGCCGCTGCTCAGGCTCGACCGCGGGGTGAAGACGCCGTAGGGCAGGTTGTCCAGCGTGAAGTCGGAACCCTCGGGGACCGGCACCCAGCTCACTGCCCGTCCCCCTGCCCGGCTTCGGCTCCCCGCCCGGCTTCGGCTCCCCGCCCAGGTTCAGCCCCCTGCGGCCCGCGGCCGCTCCAGCTCCAGGCGTAGCGGCCGTCGTCGCTGGCCCGGGCGCCCTCGGCGAGGTCCAGCGGGCGGAAGGTGTCGACCATCACCGCCAACTCGTCGAAGAACTCGGCGCCGATGCTGCGTTCGTACGCGCCGGGCTGCGGCCCGTGGGTGTGGCCGCCGGGGTGCAGGGAGACCGAGCCCTGGCCGATGCCGGAGCCTTTGCGGGCCTCGTAGTCGCCGCCGACGTAGAACATCACCTCGTCGCTGTCGACGTTGGAGTGGTAGTACGGCACCGGGATCGACAGCGGGTGGTAGTCGACCTTGCGGGGCACGAAGTTGCAGATCACGAAGCCGTTGCCCTCGAAGACCTGGTGGGCCGGCGGGGGTTGGTGGATCCGGCCGGTGATCGGCTCGTAGTCGGCGATGTTGAAGGCGTAGGGGTAGAGGCAGCCGTCCCAGCCGACCACGTCGAACGGGTGGGTGGGGACGGTCAGCACGCTGCCGCCGACGCCGCCCGCGACCCGGTGCTTGACGTAGACGTCCACGTCGCCCTGCTCCTCGCAGACCAGCGGGCCGACCGGGCCGCGCAGGTCGCGTTCGCAGAACGGCGCGTGCTCCAGCAGCTGCCCGAACTTCGACAGGTAGCGCTTCGCCGGGGTGATGTGGCTGTTGCCCTCGATGGCGTAGAGCCGCAGCGGGGCGTCGCCGGTGGGCAGCCAGCGGTGGGTGGTGGCCCGGGGGATGATCACATAGTCGCCCTCGCCGACCTCGATGCTGCCGAAGACGCTCTCCAGCACCCCCGCGCCGGACTCCACATAGACGCACTCGTCGCCGGTGCCGTTGCGGTAGAGCGGGGAGGGCACGCCGGCCGCGACATAGGCGATCCGGACGTCCGCGTTGGCGAGGACCACCCGCCGGTCGCGGACCGGGTCGGCCTGCCGCCAGCTCTCGCCGGGGAAGAGCTCGTGCAGCCGGAAGTGGTACGGCTTCAGCGGGTGGTTGGGTTCCGGCTTGTCCTCGGGGAGGTGCCAGACCCGGCTGTCCACCATCGCCGAGGGCAGCTCGCGGTGGTAGAGCAGTGAGGAGTCGGAGGAGAAGCCCTCCTCGCCCATCAGTTCCTCGTAGTAGAGCCGGCCGGAGTCCCCGTCCCGATGCTGGGTGTGCCTCTTCGGGGGAACCGCGCCCGCGCTGCGGTAGTACGCCACCTTCGCCTCCTGAGCGACCTCGGGCCGGTCTGGCCGCCGACCTGGGCGACATTGACCAGGGGTGATGCCCGGTGGGGCATGCACCGACCATCCCATGGCCAGGGTCCGTCGCTGTCAAGCAGCCTCCGGCCGTCGGTCAAGAAGTCGGACGGCAACGCTCTGGACTCGTGAATGTAACGATCGCCAATTCTTGCAGAAAGAAGCTGCAAGGTCTTTCCATGCCAGTCACCCCGCTGTTACGTTCCTCCCCAAGCCCGACGGCAGCAACGGTGCGTCGGCCCGGGGAGGCTCCCTCGCAGGTGCCGACCCCTTCACTCGGGCATCCACCCTCCAAGGAGTTCACAATGCGTCGTGGCATTGCGGCAGCCGTTCTGACGGCGGCGATAGCGGTTTCTGCAAGCGCTTGCGGGAGTAGCACCACCACCAGCACCTCCGGCGGCAAGGCCAGTGCAAGCCCGGTCACCATCACCTGGTGGGACACCTCGGACGCCACCAACGAGGAGCCGACCTACAAGGCCCTGGTCGCCGCCTTCGAGAAGGCCAATCCGACGATCACCGTCAAGTACGTCAACGTCCCCTTCGCCGACGCGCAGACCAAGTTCCAGACCGCCGCCGGCAGCAAGGGCGCCCCGGATGTGCTGCGCTCCGACGTCGGCTGGACGCCCGGCTTCGCCAAGGCCGGCTACCTGGTACCGCTGGACGGCACCCCCGCCGCCGCCGACTCCGCGAAGTTCGAGCCGCAGCTGATCCAGCAGGCCAGCTTCGACGGCAAGCTGTACGGCGTGCCGCTGGTCACCGACACCCTCGGCCTGATGTACAACAAGGCGCTGTTCACCAAGGCCGGCATCACCAAGGCCCCCGCCACCTGGGACGAGCTGAAGGCCGACGCCGCCCTGGTCAAGCAGAAGGACGGGGTCGACGGCTTCGACCTCAACGCCGCCGCCTACTACGCGATGCCGTTCCTCTACGGGGAGGGCACCGACCTGGTCGACGCCGGCTCGCAGAAGATCACGGTCAACTCCGCCGCCGCGGTCAAGGGCATTGACACCATCAAGGGCCTGCTCGCCAGCCCCGGCGTGAGCAAGCTGGACACCACCGCCAACGCCTACGCCAACATGATGGACTCGTTCAACAGCGGCAAGGTCGCGATGATCATCCAGGGCCCCTGGGAGACCACCAACGTCTACAAGGGCTCGGCCTTCACCGACACCGCCAACCTGGGCGTGGCCGCGGTTCCGGCCGGTTCGGCCGGCAAGTCCGGCGCCCCCATCGGCGGCCACAACCTGGTCGCGTACGCCGGTTCCGACGGCGCCCACCAGGCCGCCTCGGAGAAGTTCATCGCCTTTATGACCTCGGCCGCGTCGCAGGTCACCATCGCCACCAAGAACGCCACGCTGCCCACCCGCAGCGACGCGTACACCGCCGCGGTCACCGCCAACCCGGGCATCGCCGCCTTCCAGCCGATCCTCTCGGCCGGCGTCCCGCGTCCGCCGCTGGCCGAGTACAGCTCGCTCTACGGCCTCTTCAACACCGATCTGCTGAAGATCCTGGCGGGCCAGGAGAGCACCCAGTCCGGCCTGAACAACGTCTCGGTCGCGACCAAGAAGCTGATCCCGGCCTTCGCCACCCAGTGATCCCCGGCCCGGCGGTCCGTCCCCTTCCCGGGGCGGGCCGCCGGGCACCGGCCGTGGTCCGCCAACCCCGTTGACAACCCCGTCGACGAAGCCGTCAGCAGAGCCGAGAGGTGTCAGAGCGATGACCGTCGCCGTCCAGGGCAGAGCCCGCAAGGAGCGCAGCGGCCCCGAGCCCGATCCCAGGCCGCGGGCCGGCCGGTTCACCCGGCTGCGGCGCTCGTACGACCAGCACTGGTACGCCTGGGTGATGTGCACCCCGGTCGTCGTGGTGCTCGGCGCACTGGTCGGGTTTCCGCTGGTGCAGGGGGTGCTGCTGACCTTCACCAATGCCAACAGCCTCAATGTCGGACGCACCATCGGGGTCAACCACATCCCGGACAGCTACACCTGGGTCGGCTTCAGCAACTACGTCGACCTGCTCACCGGCGCCGACAACCAGCTGATCCCGCACTTCGTCTGGACCATCGTCTGGACCTTCGTCTGCGTCGCCCTGACCGTCAGCATCGGCCTCGGGCTGGCGGTGCTGATGAACCGTAAGATGCGCGGCCGCACCTTCTACCGGCTGCTGCTGATCCTGCCCTGGGCGGTGCCCACCTTTGTCACCGTCTTCTCCTGGCGGCTGCTGCTCAGCGACGGCGGCGCGGTCAACGGGCTGCTCGGGCTGCTGCACCTGGGCACGCCCAGCTGGCTCAGCAGCCCGTACTGGATGAAGACCGCCGCGATCCTGGTCAACACCTGGTGCGGGGTCCCGTTCATGATGCTGTCCTTCCTCGGCGGGCTGCAGTCCATCCCCAGCGAGCTGTACGAGGCGGCCGAGATGGACGGCGCCACCCCCGGCAGCGCTTCACCCAGGTCACCCTGCCGGGCCTGCGCCCGGTCAGCAGCACGGTGACCCTGCTCGGCATCATCTGGACCTTCAACCAGTTCACCGTCATCTACCTGCTCTTCGGCGCCGGCGGCAACGACAGCGTGCAGATCCTGGTCACCTACGCCTACCAGCTGTTCTTCGGCCAGATGCCGCAGGACTACGCGGGCTCGGCCGCGGTCGGTGTGATCTGCCTGTCCATCCTCGTGGTGTTCACCGCCTTCTACCGCCGCTGGCTCTCCCGGAACGAGGCAACCGCATGAGCACCAGTGCCCGCCGTCCCCTGTTGCGCGGCGAACGCCGTCCGCTGGCCTCGGTCGGCCTGCACGGGGTGCTCTCGGTCGCGGCCTTCGTCGCCGCCTTCCCGGTGTTCTGGATCTTCTACATCTCGCTGGGCGCGGACGAGCACGACTACCTGCACCCGGGCCGGATCCTCGGCCGGATGACGCTCTCCAACTACGACCACGTCATCAACCACACCGCCTTCGGCACCTGGCTGCTGAACTCGCTGATCGTCGGGATCGGCACCATGCTGCTGGGCGTGCTGATCGCCGCCAGCGCCGGCTACGCGGTGTCCCGGATGCGCTTCCCCGGCCACCGCCAGCTGATGTACACCTTCCTGCTGACCCAGATGTTCCCGGTGTCGGTGCTGATGGTCCCGCTCTACAAGATCATGGCGGGGATGGGCCTGCTCGACACCTACCAGGGCCTGGTGCTGATCTACTGCTCCACCGCCGTGCCCTACTGCGCCTGGCTGCTCAAGGGCTACTTCGACACCATCCCGGTGGAGATCGACGAGGCCGGGCGGATCGACGGCCTGTCCCCGTTCGGTACCTTCTGGCGGCTGATCGTCCCGCTGGCCCGGCCCGGGCTCTCGGTGGCGGCGTTCTACACCTTCCTCACCGCCTGGGGCGAGGTCGCCTTCGCCTCGCACTTCATGCTCTCCGAGGACAAGTACACCCTGGCCGTGGGCCTGCAGACCTACATCAGCCAGTACAACTCGCAGTGGAACTTCATGGCCGCGAGCGCGGTACTGATCGCGCTTCCCGCCGGTGTCGTCTTCTACCTGGTACAGAAGCACCTGGTGACCGGCCTCACCGCCGGCGGCACCAAGGGCTGACCGCCCCGCACCAACCGACCGCTCTCCCCACCAGCATCCAAGGGATCCCATGACCCCCCAGCACCCCGCCGACCCGACCGCTTCCGCTGCCGTCACCGGCCGCAGAACCGACGGCTGGTGGCGCGACGCGGTGATCTACCAGGTCTACCCGCGCAGCTTCGCCGACGCCGACGGCGACGGCATGGGCGATCTGGAGGGCGTCCGCAGCCGGCTCCCCTATCTGCGGGAGCTGGGCGTGGACGCGGTCTGGCTGTCCCCCTACTACGCCTCCCCGCAGGCCGACGCCGGCTACGATGTCTCCGACTACCGGGTGATCGACCCCATGTTCGGCGACATCGCCGACGCGGAGCGGCTGATCGCCGACGCCCACGGCCTGGGCCTGCGCGTGATCGCTGATCTCGTTCCGAATCACTGCTCCGACCAGCACACCTGGTTCCGGCAGGCGCTGCGTGAGGGCCCGGGCAGCCCGCTCCGCAGCCGCTTCCACTTCCGTCCGGGCAAGGGCGGCGGCGAACTGCCGCCCAATGACTGGGAGTCCATCTTCGGCGGCCCGGCCTGGACCCGGACCGCCGACCCGGACGGCAGTCCCGGCGAGTGGTACCTGCACCTGTTCGCCCCGGAGCAGCCCGACTTCAACTGGGACAGCCGGGCCGTCGCCGACGAGTTCCGCTCGGTGCTGCGGTTCTGGCTGGACCTGGGCATCGACGGCTTCCGGATCGACGTCGCCCACGGCTTGGTGAAGGCAGCGGGCCTGCCCGACATCGGCGTCCACGACCAGCTGCGGCTGCTCGGCAACGCGGTGCTCCCCTTCTTCGACCAGGACGGCGTGCACGAGATCTACCGCGACTGGCGGCGCATCTTGGATGAGTACGGGACCGACCCGGCCACCCGTCGGATCGCCGTCGCCGAGGCCTGGACCCCCAGCGTCGCCCGCACCGCCAACTACCTGCGCCCGGACGAGCTGCACCAGGCCTTCAACTTCCAGTACCTGGGCACCGCCTGGGACGCCGAGGCGCTGCGCGCGGTGGTCGGGCTGACCCTGGACGCGATGCGCCCGGTCGGCGCCCCGGCCACCTGGGTGCTCTCCAACCACGACGTGGTCCGCCACCTCACCCGGCTCGGCGCCGGGGTCGACCGGGAGCAGGACCTGCGCCGGGCCCGGGCCGCGACCCTGCTGATGCTGGCCCTCCCCGGCTCGGCGTACCTCTACCAGGGCGAGGAGCTGGGCCTGCCCGAGGTGCTCGACCTGCCCGACTCGGCCCGCCAGGACCCGGCCTTCACCCGGGCCAGGGCCGGCGGCGCCGCGGGCACGGACGCCGAGGGCACGGACGCCGAGGGCCAGGAGGGGATGCGGGACGGCTGCCGGGTTCCGCTGCCCTGGTCCGGAACCCAGGCTCCGTACGGCTTCGGGCCCGCTGCCGGGGGGCCCAGCTGGCTGCCGCAGCCGGCCGACTGGGCCAAGCTGAGCGTCGAGGCGCAGACCGGGGACCGTGACTCCACCCTGGAGCTCTACCGCAGCGCCATCGCGATCCGCCGCGAGCACCCGGCGCTGGGCGCGGGGGACTCGGTGCAGTGGCTGGACGGGCTCCCGACCGGCGTCCTCGGCTTCCGCCGAAGCGGGGCCGGCGCGGGCGGCGCGACTGTTGGGGCCGGCGCGGCCGGTGAGGTGTTCGTCTGCACCGCCAACACCGCCGACCAGCCGGTGCGGATCACCGCTCCCGGACAGCTGCTGCTGGCCTCCACCCCGGTCACCGTGATCGACGGTGAGCTGCTGCTCCCCGCCGACACCACCGTCTGGTGGGCCTGCTGATGGCGGCTGCCAACGCCCAGGCCCTCAGCTCCCCAGTCCCCGTGCCCCGCCCCGCCACCGCCCAGCGGCCCGCCACCGCCCCCCGCCCAGCGACCGCCTCCCGCCCCGCCCCCGCCGTCCCCACCGCCCGGCTCGCCGACATCGCCGCCCAGGCGGGGGTCAGTGAGGCCACCGTCTCCCGGGTGTTCAACGGGCGCGCGGGCGTCTCGCCGACGACCCGTCAGAGCGTGCTGGCCGCCCTGGACGTACTCGGCTACGACCGCCCGGTCCGGCTGCGGCAGCGCAGCGCGGGCATGATCGGGCTGATCACCCCCGAGCTCAACAATCCGATCTTCCCGGCGCTGGCGCAGGTCATCGAGCAGGTGCTGACCCGCTACGGCTACACCCCGCTGCTCTGCACCCAGACCCCCGGCGGCTCCACCGAGGACGAGCTGGTGGAGATGCTGGTGGAACGGGGGGTCACCGGCATCATCTTCGTCTCCGGGCTGCACGCGGACACCACCGCCGACATGGAGCGCTATGCCCGACTGGCCGGTCGCGGCGTCCCGTTCGTGCTGATCAACGGCTACAGCGAGCGGATCTCGGCGCCCTTCGTCTCCCCGGACGACCGCGCGGCGATGCGGATGGCGGTGCAGCACCTGGCCGAGCTGGGCCATGAGCGGATCGGCCTGGCGCTCGGGCAGCGCCGCTTCGTCCCGGTGCTGCGCAAGCTGGAGGGCTTCGCCGCGGCCTGCGCCGAGCTGCTGGGCCAGTCCGAGCAGGAGAGCGCGAGCCGGATCCAGCACACCCTGTTTCAGCGTCGAGGGCGGCCACGCGGCCGCCGCCGCGCTGCTGGACGCCGGTTGCAGCGCGGTGGTCTGCGGCAGCGACCTGATGGCCTTCGGCGTGATCCGCGCGGTTCGGCAGCGCGGGCTCTCCGTCCCCGGGGACGTGTCGGTGGTCGGTTTCGACGACTCCCCGCTGATCGCCTTCGCCGACCCGCCGCTGACGACGATCCGTCAGCCGGTCGAGGCGATGGGCGCGGCGGCGGTGGACGCGCTGCTGGAGGAGATCAACGGCAACGCCCTGCACCGGGCCGAGTTCGTGTTCCAGCCGGAGCTGGTGGTCCGCGGCTCCACCGGAGCGGCCCGCCCGCGCTGAGGGCCCCCTCGGCACGCAGACCCGGGCGGCGGTGCCTCGCCGCCCGGGTCTGCGGCCTGCCCGGGTCCGGCGCCCCCAGGGAGCAAGGGACCTCAGGAAGAGCGGTACGGAACCTCAGGAAGCGTCGGGCGAGGCCGCCCACGTGCAATAAGGTGCGATGCTGTACACCAGTTTCCTGGGGGGACCGGCCCCCGGGGCCGGAGACCGACGACTGGGGAAGTCTTCTTGAACACAGCGCGGCTGTCCGACATCGCAGCACAGGCGGGGGTGAGCGAAGCCACCGTCTCCCGGGTCCTGAACGGGAAGCCCGGCGTCTCCGCCGCCACCCGGCAGACCGTGCTGGCTGCTCTGGACGTGCTCGGGTACGAGCGCCCGACCCGGCTGCGCCAGCGCAGCGCCGGGCTGATCGGGCTGATCACCCCCGAGTTGAGCAACCCGATCTTCCCGGCGTTCACCCAGGTCATCGAGCAGGTGCTGACCCGCTACGGCTACACCCCGGTGCTCTGCACGCAGACCCCCGGCGGTTCCACCGAGGACGAGTTGGTGGAACTGCTGGTGGAGCGCGGGGTGACCGGCATCGTCTTCATCTCCGGGCTGCACGCGGACACCACCGCCGACACCGAGCGCTACGCCAAGCTCACCGGCAAGGGCGTCCCCTTTGTCATGATCAACGGCTACAGCGCCCGGATCTCCGCCCCCTTCATCTCCCCGGACGACCGGGCCGCGATGCACATGGCGGTGCAGCACCTGGCCGGGCTCGGCCACCAGCGGATCGGACTGGCCGTCGGCCCGGCCCGGTTCGTCCCGGTGGAGCGCAAGCTGGAGGGCTTCGCCGAGGCGATGCAGTCCCAGCTGGGGCTGAGCGCCGCCGAGGCGGCGGCCCTGGTCCAGCACTCGCTGTTCAGCGTGGAGGGCGGCCAGGCCGCCGCCGGGGCGCTGCTGGACCGCGGCTGCACGGCGATCATCTGCGGCAGCGACCTGATGGCCTTCGGCGCGATCCGCGGGGCGCGGTCGCGCGGGCTCTCCGTCCCCGGCGATGTGTCGGTGGTCGGTTTCGACGACTCCCCGCTGATCGCCTTCGCCGACCCGCCGCTGACGACGATCCGTCAGCCGGTCGAGGCGATGGGCGCGGCGGCGGTGAACGTGCTGCTGGAGGAGATCGGCGGCAACCCGGCGCAGCGCGGCGAGTTCGTGTTCCAGCCGGAGCTGGTGGTCCGCGGCTCCACCGGCGCGGCCCGCCCGCGGCCCTAGGGACAAGCAGAAGGGGGGAGGCCGGTAGGAACCGGCCTCCCCCCTTCTGCTTGTCCGCCGTCAGCTCGGCTCGGGCTCCAGCTCCATGCCCAGCTCGCGCAGGTAGAGGCCCAGCACCAGCCGGGCCACCGTCGGGTAGGCGCCGAGCGGCTCCGCCGCCTGGCAGTCGGCCTCGGCGGCCTCGTTCTTCAGCAGCTCGGCGCCGGCCTCGGGGCCGAACAGGTAGGGGGCGAGGGCCGGCTGGGCGCAGCCGGTCTCGCGCAGGTGCGCGGCCGCCGCGGCGACCGCGCCGGGCTGGTCCAGCGCCGCGGCGACCACCGGGACGGCGAGCCGGGCGGCCAGCAGCACCCCGGTCACCTCGGCGAGCTGCAGCGCCTCCGCGCCGCCGACCGTGCCGAGCACGATGCCGTCGGCGGAGGTGTTGATGGCGAACAGCCGGGCCCGGTCGGCGCGGGCGAGCCCGGCTTCGGACAGCCGTACGTGCAGGGCCTCGGCGAGCAGCGGGTGCGGGCCGAGGGCGTCGGTGAGCCGGATCTCGGCCGCCAGGTCTCCCTGGATCTCGGCCAGCGCGGCCCGCAGGCCGTCGTCGGGACCGGGCAGCAGCGGCACCACCACGGGCCGGGGCAGCTCCGCCGCCGCGGCGTCGGCGAGCAGCGTCGCCAGGGTGGCGCACTCCTCGCCGCCGGTGGACAGGTAACCGGCCGTGACATTGATGCCGGGCTGCTCACCGCGGATCAGCGAGACCAGCTCATTGGCGATCTGCTGGGCGGCGGGAGTGGCCTCGGCGGGCACGGCGACGATCAGCGCGGGTGCGCCACTGGGCAGCTCGTGGCGCTCGGGGCGACGGTGACGGCCGCGTGCCCGCGTGCCGGGCGTACGGACGGGCAGCGGGGTGCTGGGGGAGGCGGCAGTGCTCATGTCGGACGATCGTAGGTCATATGTGCGGACGGCTGAAGCCGGGCTCCCGCTTTGCGGGGAAGCCGGGGGGAAGCCGAGGCGAAGTCGGGGGGATGTTCGCTGACAATTCATTGCCAAACCCGACATTCCGCGACTATTCATCAAACCGCCCCAGGCATTTGGTCCGTACTGGCGGGTATGCAACCAGATGGCGGTGACCAGCGTCACATAGCTGAATAGGGCACATGATTACTGACTGTGCGTCACCGCGGCACTGCGGGCCGTTGATCTTGATCCCGACCTGCGGCACGCTGCGGTGCATCGGTAGCCCAGAGCGACGAAAGGGGCTGGATATGTCCGTTTCGGTCCGTCAAGGAGCAAGTCCGGAGGGCAAGTTGTCACATGTGGTGAACGCACGTGCACACGCATAAGCACCTGCACGTGCACCTGCACTGGCGTTATCATTACGTGCAGTGAGGCGCCTCTCTGCCCCATCCCTGCACAGCTCGCACATCCGGGAGACACAATGCGTCGCATGTACAACGGCATGGCTGCCACGGAGATCGACGGAGCCGTCTGGCAGAAGAGCCGTCTGAGCAATTCCCAGGGCGACTGCGTCGAATTTGCCCCGCTCGTCGACGGTGATGTCGCTGTCCGCAACTCCCGGTTCCCGGAAGGCCCTGCGCTCATCTACACGCGGGCTGAGATAGCAGCCCTGCTCGACGGGGTGAAGAAGGGTGAGTTCGACCACCTGGCCGAACAGCTCTGAGAGTCTGAAGGTCCGGCAGCCCTGAGGGCTGGCGGTCCTTGAGGCGCGCCCGGGGATGGGGTGCGACGAAATGCGGCGGTACTGGGGCCAGCTCGGCGCCCTCAGTACCGCCGTTCCTCATTTTCCGAGGGGGCGTTTTCGGACGGATCCGCGGCCGGGCCGGGTTCCGGAAGCTCGAACAGGGCCCAGACCACCTTGCCGGCCGAGACCGGGTGCCAGCCCCAGGACTGACTGAAGGAGTCCACCAGGTGCAGGCCGCGTCCCGACTCGGCGACCCAGTCGGCCTCGCGGGCCACCGGCCCCTCGCTGCTCGGGTCGGTCACCGCGCACACCACCTGGGGTGACCGCCGAACCAGGCTGAGACGTATAAGAGGTGACGAGCAGTCATTGAACGCTGCGTCAATTGCCGCTCCGCGTCGTCCCCATGGGGTGGTGCGCTGTTCCGGGACCTGGGCCGAGGCCAGTGCGTGCCGCAGCGCGTTGGTCACCAGTTCGCTGGCCACCAGGGCGATGTCGTCGAACAGGCCGCCCAGGCCCCACCGGTTGAGCGTCAGCTTGGTGAACTCGCGCGCGGTGCGCACGGATTCATGGCGGGGTGCGAGGGCGCAGTTGACCACATCGGGGTCCGCGGCCAGGGCCGGGCCAAGGCCCATGAAGAGCTCCTCCCATAAGGGCGCTGCAACAGGCATCGCTGCCGGTGTCGGCCCTGTGGGGGTCGCGCGCGCTATGCCGGGGTCCGCCTCGTCCGCGAGTGGTGCGGGAGACGGAATCTCGACGTGGCGTGAGGGGGGAGCGTCGTCCCCGCAGGACTGCCAGTGGGTGTGCATGTGCACGTGCATCATGGTCCTCTCCGCGTACGCCAGATGCAAGAGTGGATTCACGTGCATGTGCGAGACCTGCATATGCACGTGCAGATTCATATGCAGGGAGTAGTCTCATGGTTGCTCGCCGGAGGCAACGGGGGCCTGTCCATCAGGTTCTTGACATCCAGGTGTCCATTTCGGCACCCTTCGCCACCGGACAGTGGCAGACTGTGCGCTGATTTCACCGGGTGGAGGTTCGACGGAATGACCACAGTTCAGCCGGGAAGCGGCTCAATGGTGCGCCGGATCCTTCTCGGCTCCCAGTTGCGCCGGCTCCGCGAGGCCAAGGCGATCACCCGTGAGGACGCGGGGTACACGATCCGGGCCTCAGAATCCAAGATCAGCCGCATGGAGCTCGGCCGCGTCAGCTTCAAGGAGCGGGACGTGACAGACCTCCTCAGCCTCTACGGAGTAGATGACGAGACCGAGCGCGCCGCGCTGGTGAGCCTGGTCCGCGAGGCCAACCAGGCGGGCTGGTGGCACAGTTTCAGCGATGCCATGCCCAACTGGTTCCAGACCTATGTGGGTTTGGAGGAGGCAGCTGCCCTGATCCGCACCTACCAGGTGCAGTTCATCCCAGGACTGCTGCAGACCGAGGACTACGCGCGCGCCATCATGCTGCTCAACCGCCCCAACCTGGAGTCGGGCGAGGTCGACCGCCGGATCAACGTCAGGACGCGCCGGCAGAAGCTGCTCGCCGAGGGCGACGGGCCGCGGCTGTGGGCGGTCGTGGACGAGGCGGCGCTGCGCCGTCCGGTCGGCGGGCCCGCGGTGATGAAGGCTCAGGTCCAGCGGCTGATCGACGCCGCCGAGATGCCCAATGTGGTGGTCCAGGTGATGCCGTTCCGGTTCGGCGGCCACGCGGCCGAGAGCGGGGCCTTCACCATCCTGCGCTTCCCGGAGCAGGACCTCCCCGACGTCGTCTACCTGGAGCAGCTCACCAGCGCGCTCTACCTGGACAAGCGGGACGACGTGGACCAGTACATCCAGGTGATGGAGCGGCTCAGCGTCGACAGCCTCACCCCGGAGAGCAGCGTGGAGCTGCTGTCGGCACTGCTCAAGGAGATGTAGGTCAAGGAGATGTAGCCGGCGGCCCGTCGGCCGGGTCGAGGCCGTAGCGCGCGAAGAGGTCCGCCCGGATCAGCGCGGGCGACGCCTCCGCGCCCGGCAGCAGCAGGCCCATGCAGGCCCCCATCAGGGCGCTCCGGAGCACCGCGTGCTCCGATACCGGGTCGGCCGCCCCGCGCCGCCGCAGCACGTCCTGCAGCAGGGCTCCGAAGCGCCGCTGCTCCTCGTCCTGGATGAAGCCCTCGGCGCTCGGGGCCAGGATCAGCGCCAGATGGGTGCGCATCAGCGTCCGCCGGTCCAGGGCCAGTCCGAGCACCGTGTCGATGGACACCGCGAGCCGGCGGTCCGGGTCGTCCGCGTCCCCCAGTCCGGCCAGCGCGGCGGCCAGGGTGCGGTGCATCAGGTGGTGCACCGAGGACTGCAGCAGGTAGCGCTTGCCGGGGAAGTAGTACGACACCAGTCCCCGGGCCAGCCCGGCCCGTTCCCCGATGTCGCCGAGGGTCGTCCCGGCGAAGCCCCGTTCGTCCACCAACTCCACGGTGGCCTGCATGATGCGGACCCTGGAACGGGCCCGCATGGCCTCGTTGACTGCCGCGCGGCGGGGTGACATGGTGCTTCTCCTGCGCTTACCGGCCGCGTTCCTGGGCCGCTGGCCCATCATCGTAGGGCCACCGCCGAACGCCGGAGCCCGTCCGGGCCGGGTTCGCCGATCCCCGGTGTCGGCGAACCCCGCCCGGACGGGCGGTTGCTGCGGGAGGGCTGTGCTGCCCTGTGGATACCGCTCGACGCGGTTACCGCTCGACGCCGACCGGCTGCTCCGCCGCCTCGGTCTGCGCCCCCGGCAGCGCGTAGTCCGGCACCGGATGGGCCACGGCCCGCTTGCCGCGCCGGTCCAGCACCGCCCCGGTCGCGGTCACCAGCAGGCCCAGCAGGGCCACCCCGGTCACCACGCCCAGCGCGTTGCGGTAGCCGTCGAGCTGCGCGTGGACGTTGCCGCTGCCGGCCGCCCCCGCGGTCACCACGGCGGTGACGACGGCGAGCACGATCGCCCCGCCGATCTGGATCGAGGTGTTGACCAGCCCGGAGGCCAGGCCCTGCTCGGCGTCGGCCACCCCGGAGGTGGCCTGGATGTTGAGCGAGGGGAAGACCAGGGCGAAGTGCACCCCGAGCAGGATCATCGACGGCAGGATCACCGTCAGGTAGTCGCTGTGCTCGCCGATCCGGAGGAAGTTGCCGTAGGCGAGCAGCGCCGCCGGGAAGCCGACCAGCATCAGCTTGGTGGTGCCGAAGCGGTCCACCAGGGCGCCCATCTTGGTCGCCGAGGCCGCGACGATCACGCCGGCCGGCAGGAAGGCCATCGCCATGTGCAGCGCGGACCAGTGCAGCAGGGTCTGCAGGTAGAGGGTGGCGATGAACTGGAAGCCGACGTACGCGCCGAACAGCGCCACGCCGCCCAGGTTGGCCCGGGCCACCGGGCCGTTGCGGAAGATGCCGAGCCGCACCAGCGGGTGCGCGGTGCGCTGCTCGATCCGGATGAACGCGGTGAACAGCAGGACGACCGCGATCAGGGACAGCGCGGTCCGCAGGCTGCCCCAGCCGACGCTCTGGGCCTGGGTGACGGTGAAGACCAGCAGCAGCAGTCCGCCGGTGGCGGTGATCGCGCCGGCCAGGTCGTAGCCGCGGCCCTCGCGGGGCGGGGTGGGCTGGCGCGGGATCAGCTTGATGCCGGCGAACAGGGCGAGCAGGGCCAGCGGGAACGGCATCAGGAAGGTCCAGCGCCATCCTGCCTCGGTGAGCAGCCCGCTCAGCACCAGGCCGAGCGAGAAGCCGCTGGCGCCGCAGGTGGTGTAGATGCTGAGGGCCCGGTTGCGCTCATGGCCCTCCTTGAAGGTGGTGGTGATGATCGAGAGCCCGGCCGGCGCGGTGAAGGCGGCGGCGACGCCCTTGACGAAGCGGGTGGCGATCAGCAGTCCGCCGTCGTCCACCAGGCCGCCGAGCAGCGAGGCGACCGCGAAGACCGCCAGCGCGACCAGGAACACCCGGCGGCGTCCCAGCAGGTCGGCGGCCCGGCCGCCGAGCAGCAGCAGCCCGCCGTAGCCGAGCACGTAGCCGCTGACCACCCACTGCAGGGCGGAGGTGCTGAGGTCCAGGTCGGTGCGGATGGACGGGAGGGCCACGCCGACCATCGACACGTCCAGGGCGTCGAGGAAGAGGGCAGCGCAGAGGACGACGAGGGTGCCCCAGAGACGGGGGCTCCAGCGGGCATGGTCCGTGGTGGCAGGGGGAGTGGCTGTGGTCATGAGAGGGACACTACATGCATGTGCATTCAATGCGCGTGAATTTAATGTGAACTCATAAAGTTCTGCTGCATCTGCTACTCTTGCGGCGTGACCGTCCCAGCAGAACCGGCAGGCGAGCCCGAGCTCGTCGACGCCTGGCGCGCGCTCCTCGCCCGCCAGGCCCATACCGCCTGCGCGCTGGACCGCGAGCTCAATGAGCACCACGGCCTGGGCATGAGCGAGTTCGAGGTACTGGAGCGGCTGGTCGAGGCCACGGCGGGGGACTGCAGCGCCTCGCTCCGGGTCCAGGAGCTGGCCCACTCGGTGCACCTCAGCCAGAGCGCGCTGTCCCGGCTGATCGCCCGCCTGGAGAAGGGCGGCCTGGTCGAGCGCTTCATGTGCGCGGAGGACCGCCGCGGCGTCAGCGTCTCGCTCACCCCCGGCGGCCGCGACCGCCATGCCGCCGCCCGGCCGACGCACCGCTCGGTGCTGGCCTCGATGCTGACCGAAAAGGCTTAGAGCGGTTCAGGCGGGCTCGGGGGCTCAGGCCGGGCCGACGCCGGCCCGCTGCTGCTGGGCTGCCGCCCGCTGGGCGGCGCGAACGGTCTCCTCTATGCAGCGGGCGCTGTCGGGGCAGGCGTCCGGCATCGCCGGATGGCGGCCGATCACGATCACGCCCAGCACGATGCAGGCCATCGCCACCGCCTCCCAGGCCAGCGCGCCCGGGGTGACCCGGAGCCGGTCGCCGAGGAAGCCGACGCCGCAGGCGATCCCGGCCAGCGGCTGGGCCGCGGTCAGCGCGGGGAGCGACATCTTCAGCGGGGCCGACTCGAACGCGCTCTGCACCAGGATCAGGCCGACCACGCCGATGGCGATCACCGTATAGGTCTGCCAGCTGTGCAGCACCAGGGCGATCCCACCCCGTTCGAACCGCTGTCCGGTGGTCCGGGTCAGCGCGTCCTGGAGGCCGTAGAGCAGGCCGGCCGCGAGGGCCAGCAGGGTGGCCTCCTCGAACAGCGGGAGCCGTCGGGCGATGGAGACCAGCAGCAGACCGGCCCCGGCCACGACGCCGAACACCAGCCAGTGCCGCAGCGCCCCCGCCTCGGTGCCGCCACCGGTCGGTTCGCCGCTGACGATGAACACGGTCACGCCGGTGGCCAGCAGCAGCACCCCGCCCCAGCCGGAGCGTCCCAGCGTCTGCCGGGTGATCCGCCGGGCCAGGCCCATCGCGAACAGCAGATTGGTCGCCAGCAGTGGTTCGACCAGCGAGATCCGTCCGGCGGAGAGCGCCATCGCGCTCAGCACCTGACCGCCGATCATGAAGAGGATGCCGAGCAGCCATTCGCGCTGCCGCATCAGCGTCAGCAGCAGCCGGTACGACAGGATCTCCGACCGGGGCGCGAGCTGGGCGGCGTGCTGCTGGAGCACGAACCCCAGGCCCAGCAGACAGGCCGCGCCCACACCGAGCAGAAATACCGTCACGAAGTGTTCACCCCATGTCCCGACCGGCCCGGATGCGTACGCATTCTGCCTGCGTGCCGCCTGCCCTCAGCGGGCCTTTCCATGCTCGGCCCGCTCCGGGGAAGCGTAGCGCGGTCCACTGAGAAAGGACTGAGCGTCAACCAGAATCCGACGAAACCCATAGGTTTCGGGGCGCATCAGCTGATCGCGCGAAGCCCTGGAACAAAGGCCAGCAGCAGCGGAGCGCCCAGTGCTGTGAGTGCCATCACAGTGAGCCGAAAGCGGTGCATGACGGGCAACCGGGGGACCCCGTTGAGCAGCCGGTCCACCCGTCCCGGCACCTCGGCGAAGGGGGACGGGCAGCCCGGGTCCGGGCCCACCGCCGTGTTCAGCTCGACCAGGGCCAGCGCGGTGGCCATCCGTCCGTGCTGCCGGGCCGCGGAGTCGTCCGCCGCCAGTTCCACCAGCCGGCCCACCTGTTCGCGGAACAGCCGGAAGATCCCCGCCCCGGGGAAGCCGCTGCTCAGCGCCTCCGCGCACTGCAGCAGCCAGTGGTGCCTGGCCCGGACGTGCCCCCGTTCGTGCGCCAGCACGGCGGCCAGCTCGCGGTGGCCGAGCCGGTGCAGCGCCCCGGTGGTGACCACCAGTCGGGACCGGTGCCCGGGCAGCGACCAGGCGGTGGGGTGGGTGTTCTCCAGCACCACCAGCCGCTCGCCGGAGGAGCCGCGGCCGGGCCTGCTCCGGCGGACCAGCCCGTACGGCAGCTCGGGCGCCTGCCGGGCCAGCTCGCGGCCGCGGTGCCGGCGCAGCGCCCGGGCCGAGCGGATCTCGCTGGCCAGCGCCAGCGCCGTGCGCAGGCCGCCCACCGCGAACAGGCAGGCGGCGGCGACGGCCCAGGCGCGGCCGAGCGGGAAGCCGTAGGCCGCGGCCACGCCGTGCGGCGCGCCGGAGAAGAGCAGCAGGTGCGCGGCGGGCCAGGCCGCGGCGGCGGTCAGCACCAGTGCGAGGCCGCAGCAGAGCAGCACGGCGAGGACCAGGCACTGCCACGCGGCCAGCGCGAGGACCGGTTCACGCTCCGTCCAACGCGCCCGCGCCAGCAGTCGCGGGCCGGCCGTGGCCAGCACCGTACCGAGCAGCAGCAGTGCGGGAAGCGCGTTCAACAAGGCCCTCCGCTGACAGGAGCAGGGATACGCGACACTGCGTACCGCCCCAATCTATGCGGCGCCGGCGCCCGCCCGCAGTGCTTCGGCGGCGGCGTGACCGACGCCACGTGCGCGGCCGACGCCACGTGCGCGGCCGAAGCACTGCCGTCGGCCTACATGCCGAGCAGCATGGTGAACATGCCCAGACCCAGCACCATCCGGCAGGCGTCCGGGAGCTCGGGCGCCCCGAGCAGCCGGACCGCGACCGAGCCGCTGACCGCCGGTCCCGGCACCGATCCGGCCCCCGGCGCGGTGATCAGGCGGACCCCCGACAGCAGCGCGTAGCCGCCGAAGAACACCAGCAGCACGCCGGTCAGCGCCGGCGACCCCAGGCCGCCGCCGGCCATGCCGGGCATCCCCTCCATGCCCACCGCGCCGGCCGTCCCCACCGCCATGTAGATCATGGCCAGGTGCCCCACCCCGTGGTAGAGGTGGTGCCCCCGGTGCCCCGCGCCCTCCCGTACCCCGGCGCGCAGCGACCACAGCGCCGCGCCCCCGAACAGCACCGCCCACACCCCTACGGGAACCCCCCGGGCCAGCCCGTAGGGGAGGGCCATCGCGGCCATCCCGAGCCCCTTGAGCGTCTCCGAGCCGTCGAGCTGCCGTTCGGCCGGGGACGCGCCCTGACGCAGCGTCCGCCCCAGGCAGTAGAGCCCGGTCGCCCCCATCAGGCCGGCCAGCAGCCATCCCACCACGGCGGGACCATGCATCCGGGGGCTCCCTTCGGCGTCGGACCCGGGGCGGGGCCGTCTGGTACGCCTGCGCACCACGATGACTCCCGGTGGCCGGTTGTCACAGGGCGCAGCAGGGGCGCACAAGGGCAGCATCCGCCCAGGTCGTACCCCGTGGTGGTGGTTTCCCCGGGTCGTTGTCGATCTGTTCCCTGAGGCCCGGCGTACTCCCAGGGGAGTACGCCGCCGCTTGCGTGCCCCTGCGGGACTACGTGGTTCGCGGTGCTGAATCATCCCCGGGTCTGTCTTCCCGACCGAAAGCGATCGTTACGTTTGAGCGGCCCGAATCTCCAGGGGGGAGCCCGTGAACGTCCTGCCCCGGCGACCAAGCAACCACAGCAGGGACGAGACCTCACCATGGGCCGACTGATCCGCCTCCCGGCGCAGCGCCGCACCGGCTCCGAGCCGCTGACTCCGCCACGCGCCGTGATCGTGTCCGCCAGTGTGGGAGCGGGGCACGACGCCGTGGCGTCGGAGCTGGCCGCCCGGCTGGAGGAGGCCGGGGTGGCGGTGGACCGGCACGACTTCCTCGACCTGCTGCCGGGCCCGGCCGGGGGGATCCTGGTCGGCTCGTACCACCGGATGCTGGACCGGGCCCCGTGGACCTGGAAGCTGCTCTACGGCGGTATGGACAACCACCGGATGATGAGCATGCAGGCGACCCTGTTCACCGCGCTCGCGGGACGCCGGATGCGCCGGATCGTCGCCGACGACGACGTCCGGATCGTGGTCTCCACCTACCCGCTCGCCAGCCAGGTCCTCGGCCGGCTGCGCAGGCGCGGCAAGGTCACCAAGGCCGTGCACACCTACCTCACCGACTTCTCGGTGCACCGGCTCTGGGCCTCGCCCGACGTGGACGCGCACCTGGCGGTGGATCAGATACCGGCCGAGCAGGCCCGCGGCGTCGGCTGCCAGCAGGTGTCGGTGATAGCCCCGCTGGTCGACCGCCGCTTCACCCCGGTCAGCGCTTCGCTGCGCTATGCCGCGCGGGCCCGCTGGGGCCTGCCGCAGGACGCCAGGCTGGCGCTGCTGGTCGGCGGCTCCTGGGGGCCGGCGAGATCGGGCGCACCGTCGCCGACATCGAGGCCGCCGACCCCGACCTGACCTGCCTGGTGGTCTGCGGCCGCAATGAGCCGCTGCGCGAGCGGCTGCTCGCGGCCGGGGTCAGGCACGCCTTCGGCTGGGTGGAGGACATGCCCAGCCTGATGCACGCCGCGGACGTGCTGGTGCAGAACGCGGGCGGGATCACCGTCCTGGAGGCCGTCGCCAGCGGGCTGCCGGTGGTGACCTACCGGTCCATCCCCGGGCACGGCCTGACCAACGCCGCCGCCCTGGACGAGGCCGGCGTGGCCCGCTGGGTCCGCCACCCGAACGAACTGGCCGCGGCCCTCGCCGGGGCGGTACGGCCGGACCCGGCCGCGGCGGCTCTGGTTACGACGGCTCCGGCTGCCTCCTCCAGTACCGGTCCGGGTGCGACCGCCCAGTCTGATGCTGCGCAAGCGGCACCGCTGCTGCTGCCGGCCAAGGACCCGGTCCGACTGCTGCTGGAGGGCGCCGGCCTCGGCCACCTCGCTGCCGCCGTCCCGGCGCAGGCCCCCGCTGTGGCTGCCGCGAGCATCCCGGCGCAGGTCACGCCCGCCCCCGCCCCCGCCGTCATGGAGTCCGTCCGTTGAGCCGCGTCGTCAAGGCCGCCGCCGTCCTGGCCGGGGGCCTCGCCCTGGCCCAGGCCGCCCCCGCGGTCACCTCGATCCAGCCGCTGGAGCCGCTGCGCACCCGGCTGTTCCCCCGCTACGCGGGCCTGGGCGACCCCGGCCACATCGCGCTGACCTTCGACGACGGCCCGGACCCGCTCTCCACCCCGCGCTTCCTGAAGCTGCTGGAGGCCCGCGGGGTCAGGGCCACCTTCTTCCTGCTCGGCTTCATGCTGGAGCGCGACCCCGGCCTCGGCCGGGAGATCACCGCCGCCGGGCACGAGGTCGCGGTCCACGGCTATCTGCACCGCCCGATGCCGCTGCGCACCCCCCGGGCCACCCGGGACGACCTGAGCCGGGCGCACGGGCTGGTCTCCGACGCCACCGGCAGCACCCCGCGCTGGTACCGCCCCCCGTACGGCATCGCCAGCACCTCGGCGCTGCGCACCGCCCGCGCCCTCGGCATGCAGCCGGTGCTGTGGACCAGCTGGGGCCAGGACTGGCGCGCGGGCGCCACCGGGACCTCGGTGTTCGACACCGTCACCGGCAATCTGCGCGGAGGCGGCACCATCCTGCTGCACGACTCCGACTGCACCGCGGCCCCGGCCTCCTGGACCTCCACCCTGAGCGCGCTGCCCCGGCTGCTGGACCACTGCGAGGAGCAGGGCTGGAAGGTCGGCCCGCTCGCGGAGCACGGGGTCTGACCGACGGAGCTCGGGTCAGATCCGGCCGGCGGCGTGCAGCCGGCTGAGGAAGCGCTTGGTGCGCTCGTGCTGGGGGTCGCCGAACACCTGGGCCGGCGGCCCCTGCTCCAGGATCACGCCGTCCGCGAGGAAGCAGACGTGGTCGGCCACGTCCCGGGCGAACGCCATCTCATGGGTGGCCAGCACCATGGTCAGCCCCTGCTGCTTGAGGTCGCGGACGACCTCCAGCACCTCGGCCACCAGTTCCGGGTCCAGCGCCGCGGTGATCTCGTCCAGCAGCAGCAGCCGGGGGTCGCCGACGATGGCCCGGACGATGGCGACCCGCTGCTGCTGGCCGCCGGAGAGCCGGTCCGGGTACTCCTTGGCCTTGGCGGCCAGTCCGAGCCGGTCCAGCAGTTCGATCGCCCGCGCGTCCGCCGCCTCCTTGCTCAGCCCGTGCACCCGGCGCGGGGCCAGGGTGAGGTTCTGCAGCACCGTCAGGTGCGGGAACAGGTTGTAGGCCTGGAACACCACGCCGATCCTGCGCCGCACCGTGTCCGGGTCGACCCGGGGATCGGTGATCTCCTCGCCGTCCAGGAAGATCGCGCCGTCGTCGATCTGCTCCAGCAGGTTGGCGCAGCGCAGCAGCGTGGACTTGCCCGATCCGGACGCCCCGATCAGCGCGGTGACGGTGTGCTGCGGCAGCTCCAGATCGATGTCCTGGAGGATGACGTTCTCGCCGAAGGACTTGCGCACCGACTCCAGCCGCAGCACGGGGCCGGTGACGGAGCCGCCGGTGGTGGTCCCTGGCGTGCTCATGTGAGGCCTCCCTGGCTGCGGCGGCGGTCCATCCGCCGGGTGACCCAGTCGGTGAAGCGGGTCATCGGGATGGTGAGGGCGACGAACAGCAGCCCGGCCACGATGTAGGAGGTGAAGTTGAAGGTCTCCGCCTCGTAGACGCGGGACGCGGCCACCGCGTCGATGGCCCCGCCGATCGACACCAGGCCGGTGTCCTTCTGCAGCGACACCATGTCGTTGAGCAGCGCCGGGACCACCCGCCGGACCGCCTGCGGCAGCACCACGAAGCGCATGGTCTGACCGCTGGTCAGCCCGATCGAGCGGGCGGCGGCGCGCTGGCTGGGGTGCACCGACTCGATGCCGGCCCGGAAGACCTCGGCCACGTAGGCCGAGTAGTTGACCACCAGGGCCGCGCCGCCGAGCTTGATCGGGTCGATGGTGACCCCGGTGAGCTGCAGGGCCGGCACCCCGAACATGGTCAGCAGGACCAGGATGATCAGCGGCAGGCCGCGGAAGAAGTCGACATAGGCGGTGGCCAGCAGCCGCAGCGGCAGGAACACCGGGCCCCGTACCGTCCTGGCCATGGCGATCAGCAGGCCGAGCACCAGCACCGACACGCTGCAGACCGCCAGCAGCTCCAGGTTGAGCACCAGGCCGCGGATGATCGAGGGGAACGAGGCCTTGGCGTCGCTCCAGGAGAAGAAGGTCTCCCTGGTCCGCTGCCAGCCCGGGGAGCTGGTGATCACGAAGTACAGCACCACGGCCGTGACCAGGGTGCTGGTCCCGGCGATCAGCGAGGAGCGGCGGGCCCGCGAACGGCGGTACTCCTCACGCGCGATCCGCCGCGCCGAGGGGGCGTAGGGGACCGCGTCCGCCACGACCGGGCCCGCGGAGTCCGGTGAGGAGTCGGTGGTGGAGTCGGTGCCGGGGGAGTCCGCGCTGGGGGAATCTGCGGTCACTTCAGTACCGGAGCCGTGTCGGCGGCGGGCAGCCACTGCTTGGCGATCTTGTCCAGGGTGCCGTCGGCCCGCAGCGAGTCGACCGCCTGGGAGACGCAGGAGGTCAGCGCGCTGCCCTTGCTGAGCACCAGACCGAACTGCTCGGCGCTGCCGGTGGCGGCGTCGGCCGGGAACTGCCCGACCACCTTGGCGGTCGTGACCTGCACCGAGGTGACGTAGAAGGCGGTGGGCAGGTCCACGATGATCGCGTCGACCTGGCGGTTCTTCAGCGCGGCGACGGCCAGGTCGGTGGTCTCGTACACGGCCGGGTGGGTGCTGGGCTTGACCACGTCGGTGGCGACGGTCAGGCCGGTGGTGCCGACCTGGGCGCCGATCTTGGCGCCCTTGAGCCCGGCGGCGTCGGTGATGGTCGCGTACTTGGAGTTGGCGAGGGTCACCACGGCCTGGCGCACGTCGTAGTAGCCCGAGGAGAAGTCCACGGCCTTCTTGCGCTCGTCGCTGATCGAGACCTGGTTGATGTCGAAGTCGAACTTCTTCACTCCGGGGGTGACCGCGTTGTTGAACGGCACCACCGCCCAGGACACCTTGGCCTGCGGGTAGCCCAGACGGTCGGCGACCGCATAGGCGACGGCGGACTCGAAGCCCTTGCCGTTGGCGGGCTTGTTGTCCTGGAACCACGGGTCGTAGGCCGGGTTGTCGGTGCCGACCGTCAGCCGTCCGGCGGTCGCGGTCTGCAGGGCGCCCTTGGCACAGGCCGCCGCCGTCGCGGAGCTGGAGCCGGAGGCACTGGGCTCCGTCTTACTGCTGGTGGCCTGCGGAGCACAACCCGCCAGCGCGAGCAGCGCCGCACCCGCCGAGAGGACGGCGAAACGAGTTCTTCCGGTGGTGGTGGTCATCAGTTCAGCTCCTGAGGCGACGGCTTCCGGCGAGGGCCCCGGAGCCATGGTGACGGCAGCGTACCTGGGCGGACGCGCCCCAGTTCAGCCGCCCTGCCGTTGTCCCGCATCGTGGGCAGCGAGCGGGCTGCGGGCAATCGGGAGAGGCTGGGATTCCAGGGGATGTGATCCAGTCGGCCGGTCACGCCTTGAACAGAAGAACCTTCTGTATATACGGTGTCTTAACAACAGTTCCTTCGGTACAGGCAGGGTTGATATGCAAAATCTCTCGCCCACTCCCCCCATTGCAGCGGACCCGGCCTGGAAGCAGCTCAAGGCGGCCGTCGAGGCCCTGCGCCCGCTTCAGTCCAAGGACGGCTCCATCGACCTCGACACCGGCGGCCCGGCCGCCCGGAACCAGGCGGACGCCCTGGTCGCCACGATCACCGGCGCGGTCGAGGAGCTCGCACCCCACTTCAAGCACGACGCCGCCTACCTCGACGCCGTCGTCGCCGACCTGGGCCGCTGGGCCGCCTCCGGCTACGCCGTGCCCGACTTCCTGGACTCGCTGCTGGCCTTCCAGCCCGCCGCGCAGCGCGAGGACGGCCTGCCGCACCTGGTGGTCTTCCCGATGTACACCCAGAACGGCAACCCGGACCGCAACCTGGAGGCTGTGCTGCTGACCGTGGTCTGGCCGGACTGGCTCGCGGAGCTGGAGCGCACCCGCTTCGACAACCCGATGTTCGTGCCGATCACCTTCATCGACTTCACCTCCGGCTACGACACCAACTCCGCCGTGCTCTTCCCGGAGACCGTCTCGGTCCGGGAGGCCCCGGAGCGCTTCACCTGGGGCGCCATCTTCTGCGACCGCGAGGCCGCCCGCTTCCGCGCCGTCAGCACCGCCGCCGTGGCGACCCTCGGCCTGGAGGTCCCGGACGACGCCGCGGCGCTGATCCAGGACCAGAAGCTGTCCGAGCAGACCTTCGTGCTCTGGGACCTGGTCCACGACCGCACCCACAGCCACGGCGACCTGCCGTTCGACCCCTTCATGATCAAACAGCGCAGCCCGTTCTGGATGTACGGCATCGAGGAGCTGCGCTGCGACCTCACCGCCTTCAAGGCCGCCGTCCAGCTCGAGGCCGAGGGCCACGAGCAGGGCCGCAACGTCCAGTACGCGATCCTGTTCGACCGGATGTTCCGCTTCCCGGTCAGCGGCGGCCGGGTCCGCAACTACGACGGCCTCGGCGGGCAGTTGCTCTTCTCCTACCTGCACAAGCACGACGCGCTGCGCTGGACCGACAACCGGCTGAGGATCGACTGGGACCGCGTCGCCGCCGTCACCACCGACCTCTGCACCGAGATCGAGACGCTCTACCGGGACAGCATCGACCGGCCCAAGACCGCCCACTGGATCGCCGCGTACGAGTTGGTCTCCCGCTACCTCACCCCCCACCCGGCCTCGGTCTGGGCCAAGGGCGCCGAGGCCCTGCCACTGACCGGGCACAGCGACGCCAAGTCCCTCAACAAGGCCCTGTGCGACGCCGTCCTCCCGGACGAGTTCCCGCTCAGCATGTTCTTCGAGGCCCTGTCCAAGAAGCTCTCCGGCGTCATCGCCGCCACCGCCGGCATCACCGGCAGCAGCAGCGACCTGCGGAGCGCCGCGTGAAGCCGCTGGAAGGCCGGGTCGTCGCCGTCGCCGGCGCCACCGGACCGGCCGGACACGCCACCGTCCGCGCCCTCGCCGCCGCCGGCGCCACCGTCTCCTGCGCCGGCACCGACCCGCGCCGGCTGGACACCCTGCTCGACGCCACCCGCCGGGCCGTCCCCGGCGCCGCCGTGGTCGGCCAGGTGCTGGACCTGCTCGACCCGCAGGCCGCCCACGACTGGTCCGACCACGTCGAGGCCGAGCACGGCAGCGTCGACGGCCTGATCCACCTGGTCGGCGGCTGGCGCGGCAGCAAGAAGTTCACCGATATCGACCTGTCGGACTGGGACTTCCTGCACGACCAGCTGGTCCGCACGCTGCAGCACACCACCCTCGGCTTCCACGACGCGCTGCTGCGCAGTCCCGGCGCGCGCTTCGCCATCGTCTCCGCCGCGGGTGCGGCCAAGCCCACCGCGGGCAACGCCGCCTACGCCGCCGCCAAGGCCGCCGCCGAGACCTGGACCCTCTCCCTCGCCGACTCCTTCCGCACACTGGCTGCCGCGGAGGAGGCCCCCGAGCGGGCGGCGGCTGCCATCCTGGTCATCAAGGCCCTGGTGACGCTCGAGATGCGCGCGGCCAAGCCGCAGGCGAAGTTCGCGGGCTTCACCGACGTCGCCGACCTGGCCGACACCATCACCGACCTGTGGAACCGACCCGCAGCCGACCTGAACGGACAGCACCTGTGGCTGACGCCCCGATGACCGAGGCCCCGACGACGACCGAGGCGCCGACGACCGACGCCGTGCGCAGGCATGACCCCTCTGTACGGGGCTTCGCCAGCGACAACTACGCGGGGGTTCACCCGGAGGTGCTGGCCGCGTTGGCCCTCGCCAACGGCGGCCACCAGATCGCCTACGGCGAGGACGACTACACCGCGCACCTGCAGGAAGTCTTCCGCCACCACTTCGGCGAGCGGGCCGAGGCCTTCCCGGTGTTCAACGGCACCGGCGCCAACGTGGTCGCCCTGCAGGCCCTGCTGCCGCGCTGGGGCGCCGTCATCGCCGCCGAGACCGCTCACATCAATGTGGACGAGTGCGGGGCCCCGGAGAAGATCGCCGGGATCAAGCTGCTCACCGTCCCCACCCCGGACGGCAAGCTCACCCCCGAGCTGATCGACCGCCAGGCCTGGGGCTGGGGCGACGAGCACCGGGCCCAGCCGCTGGCGGTGTCCATCGCCCAGAGCACCGAGCTGGGCACCCTCTACACCGCCGACGAGATCCGGGCGATCTGCGACCACGCCCATGAGCGCGGCATGCTGGTGCACGTCGACGGCTCGCGCATCGCCAACGCCGCCGCGTCGCTCGACCTGCCGCTGCGGGCCTTCACCACCGACGTGGGCGTGGACGTCCTCTCCTTCGGCGGCACCAAGAACGGCCTGCTGTTCGGCGAGGCCGTGGTGGTCCTCAACCCGGACGCGGTGCGGAACATCCTCTTCCTGCGCAAGATGTCGATGCAGCTCGCCTCGAAGATGCGCTTCATCTCGGTGCAGTTCGAGGCCCTGCTCAGCGGGGACCTCTGGCTCCGCAGCGCCGGCCACGCCAACGCCATGGCCCTGCGCCTCGAGGCGGCCGTCCGCGGGATCGACGGGGTCACCCTGGTCCGTCCGGTGCAGGCGAACGCGGTCTTCGCGCTGCTGCCGCGGGAGGTCAGCGAGCGTCTGCAGAAGAGCTACCGCTTCTACTTCTGGAACGAGCACACCGGCGAGGTCCGCTGGATGGCCGCCTTCGACACGACCGAGGCCGACATCGACGCCTTCGCGGCGGCGATCGCCGAGGAGATGGCCAAGCAGTAGCCGATTGTGCGGTCGCTGTTCCCGAGGTGAACACTGGGCCGATGCGGAAGAGCACGGCGCCCACGGCGGCGCAGTTGGAAGCGGCCAAGAGCGCGACGATCCCGGACGTGGCCGGGCCCGGGCTGCGGGTGTTGTTCTGCGGCATCAACCCGGGCCTCTGGTCCGGGGCGACCGGTCGGCACTTCGCCCGGCCGGGCAACCGGTTCTGGCCCGCGCTCCACCGCTCCGGGTTCACGCCCCGGCAGTTCGCCCCGGAGGAACAGGACGAACTGGTCGCGCTCGGCCTGGGCATCACCAACGTGGTGGCCAGGACCACCGCCAAGGCCGACGAACTGACCGCGGCGGAGTACCGCGAGGGCGGAGCAGCCCTGGTCGCACGGGTGGAGCGGCTGCGCCCCCGGGCCCTGGCGGTGCTCGGCATCGGCGCCTACCGCACCGCGTTCGGACGACCCCGGACGACGGTCGGCCCGCAGGCCGAGCGCATCGGTGACACCGAGGTATGGGTCCTGCCCAACCCGAGCGGACTGAACGCCCACTACACGCTGGACGGCATCGCCGCGGAATTCCGCCGGCTCCGTGCGGCGGTGTCCGGCGAGGGCGACGACGGGCCGCTCTGACCTCGGTTTGACCCTGGTCGATCGGGCGCGTAGTGTCCTTCGAGTTGCCCTGTGAACAGCGGCGGCGACAAAACCCCTGATGAGATAGCATGGCCTTCTTTGGCGTGCCGATTATCAGAAAAGCGCGGAATTGGCTTGCATCGAGAAATTCCGCTAGAGTTTCACTCGTCGGAACGGGCCGGAAACGGTCTGGTACGGTGGGAAACGAAGTAAGCAGTACGAACGAAGCGCCCGGAGAGACCGGTGAGACGGTCTTGAAGGAAGTGTCCGTTCCTTGAGAACTCAACAGCGTGCCAAAAGTCAACGCCAAGTTTCATTTGGCAAGATAATGCAGTAAACACTAGCGAGGACGCAGTGCACGGGGTCGGCTATTCCGCTGATCGTCGTGCCGCTCTTTCGCGGGTGCTATCAGGATTACCTGATGACATTCACGGAGAGTTTGATCCTGGCTCAGGACGAACGCTGGCGGCGTGCTTAACACATGCAAGTCGAACGGTGAAGCCCTTCTGGGTGGATCAGTGGCGAACGGGTGAGTAACACGTGGGCAATCTGCCCTGCATTCTGGGACAAGCCTTGGAAACGAGGTCTAATACCGGATACGACGCATCTCCGCATGGGGTGTGCGTGGAAAGCTCCGGCGATGCAGGATGAGCCCGCGGCCTATCAGCTTGTTGGTGGGGTAATGGCCTACCAAGGCGACGACGGGTAGCCGGCCTGAGAGGGCGACCGGCCACACTGGGACTGAGACACGGCCCAGACTCCTACGGGAGGCAGCAGTGGGGAATATTGCACAATGGGCGAAAGCCTGATGCAGCGACGCCGCGTGAGGGATGACGGCCTTCGGGTTGTAAACCTCTTTCAGCAGGGAAGAAGCGCAAGTGACGGTACCTGCAGAAGAAGCACCGGCTAACTACGTGCCAGCAGCCGCGGTAATACGTAGGGTGCGAGCGTTGTCCGGATTTATTGGGCGTAAAGAGCTCGTAGGCGGCTTGTCGCGTCGGATGTGAAAGCCCGGGGCTTAACTCCGGGTCTGCATTCGATACGGGCAGGCTAGAGTGTGGTAGGGGAGATCGGAATTCCTGGTGTAGCGGTGAAATGCGCAGATATCAGGAGGAACACCGGTGGCGAAGGCGGATCTCTGGGCCATTACTGACGCTGAGGAGCGAAAGCGTGGGGAGCGAACAGGATTAGATACCCTGGTAGTCCACGCCGTAAACGTTGGGAACTAGGTGTGGGTCACATTCCACGTGGTCCGCGCCGCAGCTAACGCATTAAGTTCCCCGCCTGGGGAGTACGGCCGCAAGGCTAAAACTCAAAGGAATTGACGGGGGCCCGCACAAGCAGCGGAGCATGTGGCTTAATTCGACGCAACGCGAAGAACCTTACCAAGGCTTGACATATACCGGAAACGTGCAGAGATGTACGCCCCCTTGTGGTCGGTATACAGGTGGTGCATGGTTGTCGTCAGCTCGTGTCGTGAGATGTTGGGTTAAGTCCCGCAACGAGCGCAACCCTCGTTCTGTGTTGCCAGCATGCCTTTCGGGGTGATGGGGACTCACAGGAGACTGCCGGGGTCAACTCGGAGGAAGGTGGGGACGACGTCAAATCATCATGCCCCTTATGTCTTGGGCTGCACACGTGCTACAATGGCCGGTACAATGAGCTGCGATACCGCGAGGTGGAGCGAATCTCAAAAAGCCGGTCTCAGTTCGGATTGGGGTCTGCAACTCGACCCCATGAAGTCGGAGTTGCTAGTAATCGCAGATCAGCATTGCTGCGGTGAATACGTTCCCGGGCCTTGTACACACCGCCCGTCACGTCACGAAAGTCGGTAACACCCGAAGCCGGTGGCCTAACCCGTAAGGGAAGGAGCTGTCGAAGGTGGGACCAGCGATTGGGACGAAGTCGTAACAAGGTAGCCGTACCGGAAGGTGCGGCTGGATCACCTCCTTTCTAAGGAGCACAGTGCCACTGCGTCAGCATCTGTCTGACGGTGGCCAGCTCATGGGTGGAACGTTGACTATTCGGCACCGCACGGTCCTTCGGGTCTCTGGTACTGCGCTTCGGCGCGTGGAACGAGGTCTGGTGGGGTGGGTGGTGTCGGGCGCGCTGTTGGGTCCTGAGGGTACGGCCGGAAGGTCTGTGTCCTTTGAACGCCGGCCCCAGTGAACTTCGCACCGTGTGTGTGGGGGTGATGGGTGGTTGGTCGTTGCTTGAGAACTGCACAGTGGACGCGAGCATCTGTGGCCAAGTTTTTAAGGGCGCACGGTGGATGCCTTGGCACTAGGAACCGATGAAGGACGTGGGAGGCCACGATAGGCCCCGGGGAGCTGTCAACCGAGCTTTGATCCGGGGGTGTCCGAATGGGGAAACCCGGCAGTCGTCATGGGCTGTCACCCGCCGCTGAACACATAGGCGGTGTGGAGGGAACGCGGGGAAGTGAAACATCTCAGTACCCGCAGGAAGAGAAAACAACCGTGATTCCGAGAGTAGTGGCGAGCGAAATCGGATGAGGCTAAACCAGTCACGTGTGATACCCGGCAGGGGTTGCGTGGTTGGGGTCGTGGGATTGCACTTCAGTTGTCTGCCGACTTCTGGGCGAGTCAGAAACCGTATGGGTAGTCGAAGGACATGCGAAAGGTCCGGCGTAGAGGGTAAGACCCCCGTAGACGAAACCTGTACGGCTTGCTTGTGCAACTCCCAAGTAGCACGGAGCCCGAGAAATTCCGTGTGAATCTGGCGGGACCACCCGCTAAGCCTAAATATTCCCTAGTGACCGATAGCGGACAGTACCGTGAGGGAATGGTGAAAAGTACCGCGGGAGCGGAGTGAAATAGTACCTGAAACCGTGTGCCTACAAGCCGTGGGAGCGTCGTCAGGAGGGCTTGCCCTTACTGATCGTGACTGCGTGCCTTTTGAAGAATGAGCCTGCGAGTTTGCGGTGTGTTGCGAGGTTAACCCGTGTGGGGTAGCCGTAGCGAAAGCGAGTCCGAATAGGGCGATTGAGTAGCGCGCCCAAGACCCGAAGCGGAGTGATCTAGCCATGGGCAGGTTGAAGCGCGGGTAAGACCGTGTGGAGGACCGAACCCACCAGGGTTGAAAACCTGGGGGATGACCTGTGGTTAGGGGTGAAAGGCCAATCAAACTCCGTGATAGCTGGTTCTCCCCGAAATGCATTTAGGTGCAGCGTCGCGTGTTTCTTGCCGGAGGTAGAGCACTGGATAGGCGATGGGCCCCACCGGGTTACTGACCTTAGCCAAACTCCGAATGCCGGTAAGTGAGAGCGCGGCAGTGAGACTGTGGGGGATAAGCTCCATGGTCGAGAGGGAAACAGCCCAGAACACCGGCTAAGGCCCCTAAGCGTGTGCTAAGTGGGAAAGGATGTGGAGTCGCAGAGACAACCAGGAGGTTGGCTTAGAAGCAGCCACCCTTTAAAGAGTGCGTAATAGCTCACTGGTCAAGTGATTCCGCGCCGACAATGTAGCGGGGCTCAAGTACACCGCCGAAGCCGTGTCATTGCAACGTGAAGCCCCAACGGGTGTTGTGATGGGTAGGGGAGCGTCGTGTGCCGGGTGAAGCGGCGGCGGAAGCCAGTCGTGGACGGTTCACGAGTGAGAATGCAGGCATGAGTAGCGATACAAGAGTGGGAAACTCTTGCGCCGATTGACCAAGGGTTCCTGGGTCAAGCTGATCTGCCCAGGGTAAGTCGGGACCTAAGGCGAGGCCGACAGGCGTAGTCGATGGACAACGGGTTGATATTCCCGTACCCGCTTTGAAGCGCCAACGTCGAACCTCTGAATGCTAAAGCCGCGAAGCCGTCTCGGATCCTTCGGGTGAAGAGGAGTGGTGGAGCCGCTGACCCAACAGGGTAGTAGGTGAGCGATGGGGTGACGCAGGAAGGTAGTCCAGCCCGGGCGGTGGTTGTCCCGGGGTAAGGGTGTAGGACGTGTGATAGGCAAATCCGTCGCACATATAGTCTGAGACCTGATGCCGAGCCGATTGTGGTGAAGTGGATGATCCTATGCTGTCGAGAAAAGCCTCTAGCGAGTTTCATGGCGGCCCGTACCCCAAACCGACTCAGGTGGTCAGGTAGAGAATACCGAGGCGTTCGGGTGAACTATGGTTAAGGAACTCGGCAAAATGCCCCCGTAACTTCGGGAGAAGGGGGGCCGGAACTGGTGATGGGACTTGCTCCTTGAGCTGGGGCCGGCCGCAGAGACCAGCGAGAAGCGACTGTTTACTAAAAACACAGGTCCGTGCGAAGCCGTAAGGCGATGTATACGGACTGACGCCTGCCCGGTGCTGGAACGTTAAGGGGACCGGTTAGCTGCGCTTCGGTGTGGCGAGGCTGAGAACTTAAGCGCCAGTAAACGGCGGTGGTAACTATAACCATCCTAAGGTAGCGAAATTCCTTGTCGGGTAAGTTCCGACCTGCACGAATGGCGTAACGACTTCTCGACTGTCTCAACCATAGGCCCGGTGAAATTGCATTACGAGTAAAGATGCTCGTTTCGCGCAGCAGGACGGAAAGACCCCGGGACCTTTACTATAGCTTGATATTGGTGTTCGGTTCGGCTTGTGTAGGATAGGTGGGAGACTTTGAAGCTCAGACGCCAGTTTGGGTGGAGTCGTCGTTGAAATACCACTCTGGTCGTGCTGGATGTCTAACCTGGGTCCGTGATCCGGATCAGGGACAGTGTCTGGTGGGTAGTTTAACTGGGGCGGTTGCCTCCTAAAATGTAACGGAGGCGCCCAAAGGTTCCCTCAGCCTGGTTGGCAATCAGGTGTTGAGTGTAAGTGCACAAGGGAGCTTGACTGTGAGACCGACGGGTCGAGCAGGTGCGAAAGCAGGGACTAGTGATCCGGCGGTGGCTTGTGGAAGCGCCGTCGCTCAACGGATAAAAGGTACCCCGGGGATAACAGGCTGATCTTCCCCAAGAGTCCATATCGACGGGATGGTTTGGCACCTCGATGTCGGCTCGTCGCATCCTGGGGCTGGAGTAGGTCCCAAGGGTTGGGCTGTTCGCCCATTAAAGCGGTACGCGAGCTGGGTTTAGAACGTCGTGAGACAGTTCGGTCCCTATCCGCTGCGCGCGCAGGAGTCTTGAGAAGGGCTGTCCCTAGTACGAGAGGACCGGGACGGACGAACCTCTGGTGTGCCAGTTGTCCTGCCAAGGGCATGGCTGGTTGGCTACGTTCGGAAAGGATAACCGCTGAAAGCATCTAAGCGGGAAGCCTGCTTCGAGATGAGGACTCCCACCACCATCGAGTGGGTAAGGCTCCCAGTAGACGACTGGGTTGATAGGCCGGATGTGGAAGCCCTGTAAGGGGTGGAGCTGACCGGTACTAATAGGCCGAGGGCTTGACCATAGTTGCTACGCGTCCACTGTGCAGTTCTGAAGTCACGACCCATTGCTCCGCAAGGGCAATCAAGTGTCAACTTCATAGTGTTTCGGTGGTCATAGCGTGAGGGAAACGCCCGGTAACATCCCGAACCCGGAAGCTAAGCCTCATAGCGCCGATGGTACTGCAGGGGGGACCCTGTGGGAGAGTAGGACGCCGCCGAACAACCATTACAGTAAAGCCCCCTGACCACCGGTCAGGGGGCTTTACTGCGTTCAGCCGTGGCAGAGGAGCTGGACGATCAGCACGTCATCGTCCAATCCGCGTAGGTAGGCGTCGGCAAGGCGCCAGTACGCGGACGCTTCGGACTCGCCCGGGCGGAATTCCCCGAGGGGACGGGCGTTCCAGGTAGCGGTCCATTGACCGTCGAGGGTCAGCAGCACGGCGGTAGGCACGGCGAATACCGCTGTGCGCTCCACGTACTTCTCCCTGCCGCAGGCGAATTGGGCGACGGGATCCATCGTGGCGAACATATTTGGGTAGTGTTTGTCTTCTCCGCTGATCGCGTACTGGGCAAGTGCCTGCACCAGGGGTTGGGCCAGGTGGTCGCGTTTGGCCAGGTCGGCCTGGGGCGAACGATCATTGGCAGTCGCGCCGTGGCGGGAGAGGAAGGCGGACAGGGGTTCCGCAGGCGGGTGCTCGGCTGCGAGGCGGGCCCAGACCACCCAGGTGGCTTCGGCGTCTGCGGCGCTGATCGCACGCATACCGTCCAGGTCGAGCAGGCCACGGGGCGCGCCGTCGCAACGGAGCGGCCCTCGGGGGCGCGGGGCGCCGTTCGGCTGGGTCGGCTGGTACAGCAGTCGGGAATCCGCGTCGTGCTCGGGGCGCACGACCAGGTTGTCGTAGCTGGACATGTGCCACCAGTCCCACTCGCCCTGGTATTCCCCCCAGGAGCGAGATCAATGTTCTGGTCGAAGCGGTGCATGGCTGCGGTGATTGCCGGCATGGGATCGTTCTGGGCAGAGGGGGCAGTGTGACCGTCACCCTGAACTTCATACTCACCGCTCCGTTGCATTCGACTCCGAGTGGATCATCATAGGGGGTGCGACAGTGATCGAAATCATCTTTGAGACCCACTCCTCCACCACCGACAACGAGGCCGGTATCGCCACCGGTTGGCTGCCGGGTGAGCTGTCGCCGACCGGGCGGCTGCAGGCAGCTGACCTTGGTACGCGACGGCGGGGCGACGGGATCACAGCCGTGTTCAGTTCCGATCTGAAGCGGGCCATGGAGACCGCGCGGATCGCCTTCGCCGGCAGTGGGCTGCCGATGCATCAGGACTCCCGGCTGCGCGAGTGCAACTACGGCGAGCTCAATGGCACGTCGAGGGAGGAACTCGAGCAGCTGCGGGCCCGGCACATCGACCTGTCCTTCCCCTCGGGGCAGAGCTATCGCGACGTCCTCGCCGCCACCGCAGACTTCCTGCACGACCTGGCGGCAGGGCAGTACGGAAACCGGGTGCTTCTCATCGCGCACTCGGCCAACCGCTGGTCGCTCGACTGCCTGTTGGCCGGGGCCCGGCTGGAGGGCCGGGTGCTCAACCCCGGCCCCTGGCAGCCGGGTTGGCACTACACCGTGGCAGCGGGCGGTCAGGCGTCAGGGTCGACTTCGGGGTGCGTGAACCGCATGGGCTTGCCCAGCGACCGGGCGTAGGCGATTTCGGCTCGTGTGCTGTCTCCGATGTAGTCGCCGACTACGAGCACCTCATCAGCGAGCCGGATCTTCGCCCGGTGCAGATCGTCGAGTCGAACCTTCAGCGCCTTGGCCTCGACAGGATCGGACCAAAATTCGTGAGGCGACTTCATGTCACAGCCCGGTTTGACGACAATCCTTCCGGCTTTGGTCTCCCGCAGATCGGCCTCGTTCATCTCGGTCATGAAGCGGGTGGAACCGCAGATCACGACGATACGCGGGAGGCTCAACAGCTCTTTGGCGTCGGCGAGCTTTTCCTCAGGGGTGAGCAGTTGCGGGTGTGACACTGGGTCCTCCTGGTGGTGTGGTCCATGGGCCCTGTCCAAACCGCTGCGACAGGTCATCGAATCGATCAACGAGACCTTCAGGGCTGGTGCCGCAACGCCAGAGGGCGCAGGGCGAAGTCCGCCCGCTTGCGCCAGAGGATGCCATCGAAGACCAGCAGCTGGACCGAGCTGACCTGCGCCGTGATCGGCAGTTGACTGGCCAGGGCGACTTCAACGGTGTTCAGCACATCCGTTTGCTGAGCTATCGCCACCGTCAGATGCGGGACGACCTCTGCAAACCGGCCTCCGTACGGTGGTGCCTCCGGCCACCTGTCGACGACGGCCTCGGTCAGTGCCCGCAGCGGGCCGGCTGGCTCCGGGGCCAGGAAGAGCACCCCGGGGAAGCGGCTGCACCCGCGGAAGCACAGGTCAAAAGCGCGGTGGGAGCCGAACAGCTCACCGAGGACGTCCAACACCTGGTTATCGATGCGGTCCTGGTGCAGAAACGGGGCCAGCACCGACACATGGGCCGGGACCCCGGTCCCGACGGACGCGTCGAAACGTTCACGCCAGTAGCCCACGACCGGCTCCGCCTCGGGGATCTTGACGATCAGCGCGGTCTCGCCCGCCCGATACTGCCCCACCTCGTCCGCTGTCATGGCGACATGATGCCAGTCAGTGGATCTCCGTCCGCTGGACGGCGTCGTGGGCGAGGAGGCTGCGCGCGCAGTCAAGGACGGTCTGCTGGGCGGGGCTGTCAGCCCAGGACGCGCCGCGCGCATCCTCGATCTGGTCATCGACGGACTGCGTACCCGCCGGACGGGATAGGCTGATCGCGCGGACGTGACTGGCGCTTGGGTGGGGTGAACCACCGGGGAGCGTTCCGCCTTCTGACGAAGCCGTGCGCCTGGGCGATCCATCCCTGACCGAGGGTTTGCCCATGTCTGCAGAGTTGATGAACGGCACCGACCTGGCCCGCGAACTGGTCGCCGAAGCCGCGGAGCGTGCGGCGGCGTTGCTGGCGGGGACCGGGGTCCGGCCGTGTCTGGCCACCGTGCTGGTCGGCGAGGACCCGGCCTCCATGACCTATGTGGCGATGAAGCGCAGCCGCTGTGCCAAGGCGGGCATCGAGTCGCGGTACGTGCCGCTGCCGACGGAGACCACGACCGAGCAACTGGTGGCGGTGATCAGGGGGCTGTCCGAGGATCCGTCAGTGCACGGGATCCTGCTCCAGCATCCGGTGCCCGCCCACATCGACGAACGTGCCGCGTTCGAGGCGATCGATCCGGCGAAGGACGTCGACGGGGTGACCATGTGGTCGTTCGCCGCGATGGCGTTCGGCCGCAGTGACGGCTTCGCCTCCTGCACGCCGGGCGGGATCATGCGTCTGCTGGACGCCTACGGGGTCGATCCGGCCGGGAAGCGGGCGGTCGTCGTCGGGCGGAGCCCGATTCTGGGGAAGCCGATGGGGATGCTGCTGCTGGCCCGCGATGCCACGGTCACCTACTGCCACTCGCGGACGGTCGACCTCTCCTCCGTGATCGCGACGGCGGACATCCTGGTCGCCGCGGTCGGCCGGCCGGAGTTCATCAAGGGGGTCGACATCAAGCCCGGCGCGGTGGTGATCGACGCCGGCTACAACGCGGGCAATGTGGGGGACGTCGACGCCGCAGGCGCGCGGGAACGCGCGGGGCTGCTCACGCCGGTGCCGGGCGGGGTGGGTCCGATGACGATCGCGCTGCTGCTGGAGCAGACGGTCAGGGCGGCGGAGTCGGCAGCCGCAAAGGGCTAGCCGGAAGTGGGGCGTGGGGCTGTCTGTGAGAAGCCGTCGCTTGTACAGCGCCGTCGCTGTACATTGGTGATATGTCGAAGCACATCACCATTCGGGTGGACGAGGAGTTCCACGCCCGGCTGGCGGCGCGGGCGGCGGCCGAGGGCACGACGATCACGGCACTGGTGACCGAGGTGGCCAAGCGCGAGCTTGACGCCGACCGTCAGCGGTCCCTGGACGCGGCCGCCGAATTCAACACCGAAGAGAACTGGGCCTACTTCCAGGAGCGGTTCGGGCGGAAGAGCGCGTGAAGGCAGACGAGGCCTGGGCCTGGAACGTTCTCGCGCACCACCTTCCCTCCGACCCGACGGTCTGGGACCCCTCGGGGATCAGCGCCGCGATAGCGCGGCACGCGAGTGACATCGTGCTGGTCGCCGACGAGGAACCGCGCGACATCTGCTGGCGGGCGGCGGCCCTGCTGCACACCCTGGCGGTGTGTCCGCCGCTCGACAGCCCCATGAACGAGTTCTACGCGGCGACGCTGACCCGCTCGTACCTGGCGATGGCGGGGATCAAGCAACTGCCGAACAGCTTCGCGCTGGCGGATCTGGTCGAGCACGCCAAGGAGCGCCGCGCCGACGTCTTCGCCACGGCGGAGGCGCTCCGGCAGCTCACCGACCTCAACTGACCCGCAGCAGCACAGCGCTCAGCCGCGCCACGAAGCGGAGCGGCCGAGCAGGGCGAGGATGTGCTCCAGCGTCGGCAGCGGCTCGCCCGTGGCCAGTCCGGGCTGGAACGCCGCGCCCGGCGCCCGGCGGTTCTCGCCGTCCGGCACGAACTCGGCGATCGGCAGGGCGGCGTCCAGCAGGTCCTGGTCGAACGCCACCGGTACGCCGATCGCCTCGGCGACGTCCCAGGCGTGGACCACGCTGTCGATGAACTGGAAGCCGATCGCCTGCTCCGCCGGGAATCGGAAGCTCGGGTGGAGCTCCGGCAGCCAGAGCGTGCGCTGCAACGCCCCCTCCTCGGCGAACGCGGTGATCACGTCCGCGGCCGAGGCGGCGAAGACGCCGGCCGGGTCCTGGCCGACCGGGCGGTCGTGCCAGATGGACAGGTCCGCGGACTCGCCCCGGGCTGAGGCGGCGAAGCCGTGGTTCTGGACGGTCATATGGGCCAGCAGCTGGCCGAGGGTCCAGGCGGAGCAGGGGGTCGGCAGGTCGAGCCGGCCGGGCTCGACCTGGTCCACCACCGACTGAGCCACCGTCAGGGCGCGCTGGTGCAGGGTGCGTATGTCGCTCATGGCCAAACCCTAGCCCCGTACACCTGACGGAGACGGGTCAGCGCGGATCGGTCGGTCGACGCTCCAGTGCCGGACGACCTGGCAGAACCAGGCCTCCTCGTCGTCGCGCCGGGCGATCAGGGCGAACCGGCTGATGGTGAGCTGCCCGCCCTCGTGGTCGCCGTAGAGCAGGTCGATGTTGACCCGGTCCCGCTGCTTGATCTGCTGCAGCAGCACCGCGTGGTCCGGGTCCTCGGACTCGCGGATCGCCGCGTGCCAGAAGCTGGTGTCGCCGGGGGCTATGTAGAGGTCGCGGCCCTGCCGGCGGAAGGCGTCCACCGGCGGGTGCTGGTTCTCGGCGTACTGCGGGCGCTCGCCGACACGCCAGCCGTGGATCACACCGAGACCGGGGCCGACATTGCGCAAGGAGGCGGCCAGATAGAGGGCGCCGTCAGCCAGACGGAGGTATCCGGCGCTGCCGGGGAGATGGGCCCAATGGCCGTCCTGCCAGATCAGCTTCTGGTCCGGCGCCTCCAGTCGGGAGGAGATCAGCAGCGGACGCAGCGCGGCCTGCACCGCACGCTCTGCGGCCTGCGCGGATCTGCTCGCCGAGCGGATCGCGGAGAAGGTCGCGGTGGCCAGTACGAGGGTGCCTCCGGCCGTGGCCAGATTGGAAACTGTCGCCCAGTCAGTCATGGGAGCAGCGTAGGGGTTCACCCGTTCGGGGTGGGGCCCGCGGCGCTGCGGCGTGCGGAGACCGGATGCTCCGGATAAGAAAGGTCACACGAGGTGTCCAGCTTGCCCGGGGCGCCGAGTCTATGTGCGTACTGTGAGGGGCGAAACCGTGGGGCGGGTTCGGTCGTCCCTGTATCTGCACAGATGTACCAGTCGAAAGTCGGGAGAATCCCCATGGGCGCAATGTCCCGCAGGAACGTACTCGCCGGCGGCGCTGTCGCAGCCGCCACCGCGATGGGGGTGACCGCCTGCGCGGACGGCTCGGACCAGGGGAAGGCGTCCTCGGGGGACAGCCGCACCGTGAAGGGCACGTCGGGCCACTCCGGCGCGTCCGCGTCCCCGACGACCGCCGGCGCGCGGCTGATCGGCGACGGGTCCACCTCCGACACCGGGCCGCAGCCGAACCAGCCGGTGCCGGAGAAGCTCGCTCCGGGGCAGCGGCCGCCGCAGTTCGTGGTGTTCTCCTGGGACGGCGCGGGCGAGGACAAGAAGCAGCTGTTCTCGCACTTCCGCAAGGTCGCGCAGGAGACCAAGGCCACCATGACCTTCTTCCTGTCCGGCATCTACCTGGTGCCGGAGAGCAAGCAGAAGATCTACCGGCCGCCGGGCCACCGGGCCGGCGCCTCCGACATCGGCTACCTCACCGACGAGCACATCCGGTGGACCCTGCAGCAGGTCGGCCCGGCCTGGCTGGAGGGGCACGAGATCGGCACCCACTTCAACGGCCACTTCTGCAGCCCCAGCAACGGCGTGGGCACCTGGTCCTCGGCGGACTGGCGCAGCGAGATCGAGCAGGCGGTCGGCTTCGTCACCAAGTGGCGTACCAACACCGGCTTCACCGACCTCCCGCCGCTGCCGTTCGACTACACCAAGGAGCTGATCGGCAGCCGCACCCCGTGCCTGCTGGGCCGGGACAACCTGCTGCCGACGGCCAAGTCGCTGGGGTGGAAGTACGACGCCAGCTCGCCGGGCGGCAACCAGGTCTGGCCGGGCATGCGGGGCGGGCTGTGGGAGTTCCCGCTGCAGTCGATCCCCTTCCCGGGGCACAGCTTCCAGGTGCTGTCGATGGACTACAACATGCTCGCGAACCAGTCCAACGCCAACATCAACGGCGATCCGGCGACCCGCCCGTACTGGCAGCGGCAGTCGTACGAGTCGTACATGGCGGGGTTCAACCGGGCCTACAGCACCAACCGGGCGCCGTACTTCATCGGCAACCACTTCGAGAGCTGGAACGGCGGCATCTACATGAAGTCCGTCGAGCAGGCGCTGCGGGACATCGCGTCCAAGCCGGATGTGCGGCTGGTGTCGTTCCGGCAGCTGGTGGAGTGGCTGGAGGTGCAGGATCCGGCGGTGCTGGCCAAGTTGCGCACGCTGGACGTGGGCGCCAAGCCGTCCTCCTGGGCGGAGTACACCACCGGCGCGGTGCCCAAGGCGCCTGCCACGGCCCCCGCCACGGCCCCTGCCACACCCGCGCACGTCTGAGGCCGGGGCGGGTTCGGTTCCCGTTCTGCCCCCGGAATCCGTCCGGGTGACCTGATTCCCGCCGATCGGCGGGGTCCGGTCACAACTCTGGACGGACGCCGGGGGCGGCTCCCCGGCTGCATGCTGATTGTGCTGGTAGGAGCGCGCCCACCCGCGCGCCGCCCGGCCACCGTCCTCTTGTCGTGTCGGTCCCACGGAGCCGTAGCAGATGTCTCGAACCGCAGTTGCGTCGCGTACGCAGCGTGTCAGTGCCCGTGCCGTTGTCTGGTATCTGCGGGTGGTCGCGTGCCTCAACCTGCTCGGGGCGGTGTCCGTCTCGCTGCGGGACCAGATGCGGCACCACAACACCGGGGATCTCTACACCCCCTACCTGCTCACCGCCGGCTTTGCCTCGGGGCTGTTCGCCCTGGTCATGGCGGTGATGATGAACCGTCACAAGCGGGCCGCCTGGATCGCCAACGCGGTGCTCAGCACGCTGCTGCTGGCGGATCTGGTGCGGGCCATGGCGATGCACCGCAGACCAGGTCGCACCCCTTCAACTGGGTCACCGCGGGGGTCGCCCTGCTGTTCGCGGTGGCGATGCTGCTCGGCCGCCGGGAGTTCCAGGCCAAGGGCGATCCGGCGAACCCCCGGCTGGCGCTGGGCGCGCTGCTCGGCGGGGGCCTGGTCACCCTGCTGGCCGGGCTGCTGCTGGTGGGCGCGACCAACACCGACACCGGGGCCTCGCTCGGCGACCGGATCCACTACGTGCTGCTGCGGGTGGTCAGCCTGGGCTTCCCCGGCAACAACATCCACTCGGTCGCGGTGCCGCGCTGGGTGGACGTGGCGATCAACGTGCTCAGCGTGGGACTGCTGCTGCTGGTGCTGTTCGCGATGTTCCGCACCTGCCGCGGCAAGGAGTTCCTCGGCGACGAGGACGAGACCCGGCTGCGGACGCTGCTGGAGCGGCACGGCGAGCGGGACTCGCTGGGCTACTTCGCGCTGCGCCGGGACAAGTCGGTGGTCTTCTCCCCGTCCGGCAAGGCGGCGGTCACCTACCGGGTGCTCGGCGGGGTGTCGCTGGCCTCCGGCGACCCGATCGGGGACATCGAGGCCTGGCCCGGCGCGATCGAGCGCTGGCTGGAGCAGGCCCGCGAGCACGCCTGGGTCCCGGCCGTCACCGGCGCCAGTGAGGAGGGCGGCACCGTCTACGCCCGGCACGGCCTGGACGCGCTGGAACTGGGCGACGAGGCGATCGTCGAGGTGGACGAGTTCACGCTGGAGGGGCGCGCGATGCGCGGGGTGCGCCAGGCGCACAACAAGGTGCGTCGCGCCGGATACAGCGTGATGCTCCGCCGGCACGGCGACATCGCCGACGCCGAGATGGAGACCCTGGTCCGCCGAGCCGACCAGTGGCGCGACGGCCAGACCGAGCGCGGCTTCTCGATGGCGCTGGGCCGGCTCGGCGACCCGGCCGACGGCCGCTGCATGATGCTGGAGTGCCGGGACGGCGATGGCGAGCTGCGGGCGCTGCTCAGCTTTGTGCCCTGGGGCGAGAACGGCCTCTCGCTGGACCTGATGCGACGGGACCGGGAGTCCGACAACGGGCTGCTCGAGTTCATGGTGATCGAGCTGCTGCAGGGCGCCGAGCAGCTGGGATCCAGCGGGTCTCGCTGAACTTCGCGGTGTTCCGGGCGGTGTTCGAACGCGGCTCCAAGCTGGGCGCGGGACCGTTCCTGCGGGCCTGGCGCTCGGTGCTGATGTTCTTCTCGCGCTGGTGGCAGATCGAGTCGCTGTACCGGGCCAACGCCAAGTACCGGCCGCAGTGGGAGCCGCGCTACCTGCTGTTCGAGCGCAGCCGCGACCTGCCCAGGATCGCCCTGGTCAACGCGTGCGCCGAGGGCTTCATCGCGGCGCCCCGGCTGCCCTCGCTGCTCGGCCGCCGCCGTCGCGGCAGCGCGGTCGAGGCGCAGAAGCCGGTGCTGGAACGCGCGGCGTAGGCCTCCGGCTTGAGGCTGGGCGGCCCGCGGGGGCGGGCGGGTCGCTAGGTGACCGGGACGACCAGCGGGAGGGCGGCGCTGACCAGGTAGCCGCCGTCCTCGGTGGGCCGGGTGTCCAGGGTGCCGCCCAGTTGCTGGGCCCGCTCCCGCAGGCCGACCAGGCCGTGGCCGCCGCTGGGCAGCAGCAGCGGTTCGGCCCCCGGCGCGGCCGGACCGTTGCGCACCTCCACATACAGCCGGCCGCCCTCCGACCGCAGCCGTACCGCCACCGAGGACCCCGGCGCGTACTTGCGGATGTTGGTCAGCGCCTCCTGCACGGTGCGGTAGGCGGCCCGTTCGACCGGCTCGGGCCAGTGCCGGCGCGGGCCGAACTCGGCGTCCAGCCGCGCGTCCAGGCCGCTGCCGGCGACCAGCCGAGGCAGGTCGGCCAGGGTCGGCTGCGGGGTGAGCTCGCGTCCTTCGCCGCCGGCCGCGCGCAGCACGCCGACCATCTGCCGCAGCTCCTCCAGGGTCCGCACCGCCAGCTGACGTATCGTCCGGGCGCCCTCGGCGGTGGCCGCCGGATCGTCCGAGCGCACCTGGAGCACGCCGGCCTGGATCGAGATCAGGCTGACCTGATGCGACACCACGTCGTGCATCTCCCGGGCCAGCCGGGCCCGCTCGGTGGACAGCACGTTCTGCGCCAGCAGCCGCTGCTCCCGCTCCTGACCCCGGGTCAGTTCCTCCAGCCGCACCGCCAGCTCGCGCCGGGTCTGCACCAGCAGGCCGAGCACTACCGGGGCGCCGGCCGTCATCAGCGAGTACATCGCGGCCAGCACGGTGGTCCGGTCCCAGTCCATCGCGCCGCCGTAGGGCCAGGGCAGGAATTGGGCCACCGCCAGCAGCAGCGCGCTGCCGGCCACCACCGGGCGGCGGCGCTCGACCGCCGCGACGGTGTAGAGGGCCAGCATCGGCGCCAGCCAGATGTAGCTGAGCTGCAGCCCGGGCAGGGTGAGCAGCAGCACCGGGATCGGCCAGCGGTCGCGGAGCAGCAGCGCGGCGGCCGCCAGCAGCGAGGTGGACATCTGCAGCGGGGAGCTCAGGTCGTTGGCGAGCAGGGCGTCCGCCACCGCCAGCAGCACCGGCACCGCCAGCAGGATCCAGCGCCGGAGGTACCAGCGCGGGGGCGGCGGCTGGGACGGCGGCGGGGACGGCGGCAGGGGCGGCTGCTGCGGTTCGGTCACTGCGTCGGGTCTCCGCCGTCGAGCAGCCCGGCCTGGTGCGCGAAGACCGCGGCCTGGACCCGGTTGGAGGTGCCGAGCTTCGCCAGGATGGCGCTGATGTGGTCCTTCACCGTGCCGGTGCTGAGGAACAGCCGGGCGGCGATCTCCGCGTTGGACAGGCCCTCGCCGAGCAGGGTGAGCACGTCCAGCTCGCGGGTGGTCATGGTGCGCAGCCGGTCGGCGGTCTGCCGGTCGGGTCCGGCGTCCAGGTATCCGGCGATGACGGTGTCGGTCACGGCGGGGGAGAGCATCCGGCCGCCGGCCGCCAGCACCCGGACCGCGTGCATCAGCTGCTCCGGGTCGGTGTCCTTGAGCAGGAAGCCGGCCGCTCCGCCGCGCAGCGCGGTGCCGATGTACTCGTCGGTGTCGAAGGTGGTGAGCATCGCCACGGTCGGCGGGTGCGGGAGCGCCCGCAGCGAGCGCAGCACGGTCAGCCCGTCCACGTCCGGCATCCGGATGTCGAGCAGCACCACCTGCGGCGCGTACTTGCCGACGGTGGCCACGGCCTCCCCGCCGGAGCAGGTGGCGACGACCTCGATGTCGGGCGCCGAACCCACGATCAGGCTCAGTCCGGACCGGACGAGCGTCTCGTCGTCGACGATGACCACACGGATCAACGCGGGACCTCTGCAATCTGGGTGGGGGCGGTGCCTCTAAGAGAGTACGAGAGCGGGGTGGGGCGCGGTTCCATGGCGTGCCGATGAGTCGATCAGCTGTTTGACGATGGAGCGGGCGTGCAGCAGTGTGTGCAGTTCGCGCATACCGAAAGAGTGCCCCGCCTTGCTTGCCTCCCAGCCCGCCACGATCGAGTCGACCGCCCCCGCCCGCCGCCGGATATCCCCGAACCAGCTGGCCTGGTCGCTGGCCACGGTGTTCTTCGCGCTCTACTGCTGCGTGTCGATCCGCCGCTACGAGCGGCTGATCAGCCAGGGCTACGATCTGGGCATCTTCGAGGAGGCGGTCCGCGCCTACGCGCACGGCCGGGCGCCGATCGTGCCCCTCAAGGGGCCCGGCTACAACCTGCTCGGCGACCACTTCCACCCGATCCTGGCGCTGCTCGCGCCGTTCTACCGGGTGTTCCCCTCGGCGATCACCCTGCTGGTGGCCCAGGCCGCGCTGATGGCGCTGGCCGTGGTGCCGCTGACCCGCTGGGCGTACGAGGTGCGCGGGCCGCGGACGGCGCTGCTGGTCGGCTTCGCGGTCGGCGCGTCCTGGGGGATCGTCAAGGCGGTCTCCGACGACTTCCACGAGATCGCCTTCGCGGTACCACTGCTCGCGTTTGTGAGCACTGCTCTCGGTCACCGCCGCTGGCGCGCCGCCGCACTCTGGTCGCTGCCGCTGCTGTTCGTCAAGGAGGACCAGGGCCTGACGATCGCCGCGATCGGCGGCTATATCGCCTGGCAGGGCGGCCGGGAGCGGCGGGCCATCCGCTGGCTGGGGATCGGCCTGGCCGTCCTCGGCCTGGTCGGCACCGCGGTCGAGGTGCTGGTGCTGCTGCCGGCCATGAACCAGCACGGCGGCTTCGACTACTGGAACCAGCTGCCGGGCGGCACCGGCTCGGGCACCCCGGCCGGGGGCGGCGTGCTGCACGCCGCGCTGCACGTCGGCTGGCCGCCGGTGAAGTGGCTGCTGCTGCTGATGCTCGCCGCACCGACCGGTTTCCTCTGCCTGCGCTCCCGGCTGGCGCTGCTCTGCGTGCCGACCCTGGCCTGGCGGCTGCTGTCGGACAATCCGCACTACTGGGGCATCAGCTACCACTACAGCGCGGTGCTGATGCCGCTGGTCTTCGCGGCGATGATCGACGCGCTGGGCCGCGCCCCGGCGAGGACGGCCCGGCGCGCGTTGGCGGTGGGCACCCTGGTCACCGCCGTCACTCTGCCGCTCTATCCGCTGCACGAGGTGGTCATGCCGGAGGCCTGGAGCAGCACCCCGCGGATCACCGAGACCAAGCAGCTGCTGGCCCGAATACCCGACGGCGCCACCGTCGCCGCCTCCAACCACCTCTCGGCCCAGCTGACGCACCGTGACACGGTGATGCTGGTGTGCCAGCCGCAGGGCCCGGACCAGCTCCGCCCGCAGTGGGTCGTGGCCGACCTCACCGACCCCAGCGTCAAGGTCCCCTGCGCGATCGCCGACACCGAACGCCTGCTGGCCCAGTACCGCGCGGACGGCTACCGCCAACTGGTCGACCACGACGGCCTGGTCCTGCTGCAGCGGCCCTAGGCCCGACCCCTTCTCTTGGCGAGCTGCTCTTCCAGGTCGGCGCGGGCGATGCGTTCGTTGCGGGTGCGGGGGCGCAGCAGGTCCAGGGTGAACATCAGCATGAGGCCGGGCGCCACCGTCCCGGCCAGCACCAGCAGCAGTGTCGCCGCGGCCGCCGCCAGGGTTCTGCCCGGCCCCGCCGACAGGTCCCGGGCCGCCGCCAGCGCGCTCCTGCCCCTGAGCCAAGCGGCCAGGCCGTCCGCGGTGGCGGCCAGGTAGACCGCGAGGGCCACCCAGTAGCGGAGGCCGTCCGCCCCCGCGTGCCAGACGTTCCAGAGGATGACCTTGCCGATCCAGAGCTGGAGGAAGGCCATCCCGCCGAAGAGCACCAGCAGGAGGGCCCGCTGCCGCCAGTAGGCGAAGCGCCGGTGGTACCAGTTCCCGCCGAAGGAGGGGATCGACAGCAGCGTCACCCCGCGCGGCAGGTCAGGCCGGGTGAGCCGGTCCCAGGTCGCGGGCGGGAGCGGGTCCGCCGCCCAGCGGTCGAGCCAGGAGTCGGTCGAGGAAGTCGCCACGGCGGAGGACTCTAGCGGGCAGGGGCCGGGCTGGGCTTGACCGGGGGAGCGGCGGGGTGGTCGGGCCGAACGGCGCCGGCAAGAGCACCCTGCTCGCCCTGGCGGCCGACCTGCCGCAGCCCACCGAGGGCAGCATCCAGGTCCACGGCGCCGCGCCGGGCGGCCCGGAGCAGCGCCGCCGGCCGGCCCATGTGGCGCGGAGCGGATCCTCGGCGCACACCGGCTGCTGGTCGGCGGCGGAACAGCGGCGGACCTCGGCGCGCCGCTGGTGGCCCAGGAGCACGAGCGGGGGCATCGCCCGGCCACGTGCCGGGTGGAGCCCTAAGCCGACTCCGGCGCAGGACACGCCGTGCTCATCGCGACCCAGGAGCACCGGTTCGGCTGGCAGTTCACCTACCAGAGCTCGAAATACCTCGAGACCCGCCATGACCGCCATCTGTGGGTCGGGACCGGCCCCATCGTGGTCGACCGCCGGGACGGGCGTCTCCAGAGGCTCGGCGGCCCGGCATTCGGGGACACCGTCGGCGAGTACCAGCGGCTGTACGACCGTGAGGTCGCAGGCATCCTGCCCGGCCCGGACGGCTGCACCTGCGACCCGCCCGAACGTGACCTCTGCCCCGACTGCCTCGGCTGGGGACAGCCGCACGTGGACCTCGACCTCGACGCCCCCATCAACATCTACCTCGACGCCATTATCAACCAGACCTGCTGTGAGGCCTGCGAAGGAGCCGGTGGCAGATTCCCCCACAGCAAATACTGCCCGGTACTACGGCGCCACGCCTGAGCGGCCGTGCTCACATCCGGTCGACGCCGGTGACCCGGAGGACCGCGCGGCCCTCCTCGTCCGAGGAGGCGAGGTCGACCTCGGCGCTGATGCCCCAGTCGTGGTCCCCGGCCGGGTCGTCGAAGATCTGCCGGACCAGCCAGGCGCCCTGGATCGACTCGTCGTCGATGATCAGCATCTTCGGCCCGCGGGCGTCGGGTCCGGTGCCCAGGTCGTCGTGCTCGTCCCAGTAGCCGTCCATGGCCTCGGCCCACTTCTCCTGGTCCCAGCCGCCCGCGGCGACCCCGCCCTCGGCGTCCAGCTCGCCGAGGTCGTAGTAGCGCTCCAGCGCGGCGAGTTCGACCCGGCGGAACATGGCGTTGCGGACCAGCACCCGGAACGCCCGGACATTGGCGGTGACCGGGGTGATCTTCTCCTCGAGGGACTGGGCGGCCTCGATCTCGTCCTCGGGGTTGGCCAGCTTCTCCCACTCGTCCAGTAGGCTGGAGTCGACCTGGCGGACCAGCTCGCCGAGCCAGGAGATCAGGTCGCGCAGGTCCTCGGATTTGAGGTCGTCCGGGATGGTGTGCTCCAGCGCCTTGTAGGCGCCGGCCAGGTAGCGCAGTACCAGGCCCTCGGTGCGGGCCAGCTCGTAGAAGCCGACGTACTCGGTGAAGGTCATCGCGCGCTCGTAGAGGTCGCGGGCGATCGACTTGGGACGCAGCGGGTGGTCGCCGATCCAGGGGTGCACCTGCCGGTAGACCTCGTAGGCGTGGTCGAGCAGCTCCTCCAGCGGCTTGGGGTAGGTGATCTCCTGCAGCCGCTCCATCCGCTCCTCGTACTCGATGCCCTCGCGCTTCATCTCGCCGATGGCCTCGCCGCGGGCCTTGTTCTCCTGGGCGCCGACGATCTGCCGCGGGTCGTCCAGGGTCGCCTCGACCACGCTGAGCACGTCCAGGGCGTAGCCGGGGGACTCCACGTCCAGCAGCTCGAACGCGGCGAGGGCGAACGTCGACAGCGGCTGGGTCAGCGAGAAGTCGGACTGCAGGTCGACGGTGAGCCGGACGATCCGCCCGGTCTCGTCCGGGGTGTCCAGCCGCTCGATCACCCCGCCGGCCAGCAGCGAGCGGTAGATGGCGATGGCCTCGCTGATGTGGCGGCGGCGGGCCTTGGGGTCGTCGTCGTTGTCCAGCAGCAGGTGCCGCATCGCCTCGAAGGCGTTGCCCGGGCGGTTGATCACCGACAGCAGCATCAGATGGCTGACCCGGAACTTGGAGACCAGCGGCTCGGGTTGGGCGTCGATCAGCTTGGTGAAGGTCTCCTCGCCCCAGGAGATGAAGCCGTCAGGAGCCTTCTTACGGACCACCTTGCGCTTCTTCTTGGGGTCGCTGCCGGCCTTGGCCAGCGCCTTGTCGTTCTCGGTGACGTGCTCTGGGGCCTGGGCGACGACCGTGCCGACGGTGTCGAACCCGGCCCGGCCGGCCCGTCCGGCGATCTGGTGGAACTCACGGGCGCGCAGCAGCCGCACCCGCTGCCCGTCGTACTTGGCCAGCGCGGTGAACAGCACGGTGCGGATCGGGACGTTGACGCCGACGCCCAGGGTGTCGGTGCCGCAGATGACCTTGAGCAGCCCGGCCTGGGCCAGCCGTTCCACCAGCCGCCGGTACTTGGGCAGCATCCCGGCGTGGTGCACCCCGATGCCGTGCCGCACGAAGCGGGAGAGGTTGCGGCCGAACTTGGTGGTGAAGCGGAAGTTGCCGATCAGCGACGCGATGGCGTCCTTCTCGGTCTTGGAGCACATGTTGATGCTCATCAGCGCCTGCGCCCGCTCCACCGCGGCGGCCTGGGTGAAGTGCACCACGTAGACCGGGGCCTGCCCGGTGGAGAGCAGCGTCTCCAGGGTGTCGTGGATGGGGGTGCGCTGGTACTCGTAGAACAGCGGGACCGGGCGGGTCACCGAGCTGACGGTGGTGGTCGGGCGGCCGGTGCGGCGCTTGAGGTCGGCCTCGAAGCGGCGGACGTCGCCGAGGGTCGCCGACATCAGCAGGAACTGCGCCTGGGGCAGCTCGATCAGCGGCACCTGCCAGGCCCAGCCGCGGTCCGGCTCGGCGTAGAAGTGGAACTCGTCCATCACCACCTGGCCGACGTCGGCCTGCGCGCCGTCCCGCAGCGCGATGCTGGCCAGCACCTCGGCGGTGCAGCAGATGAGCGGAGCCATCGGGTTGACGCTGGCGTCGCCGGTCATCATGCCGACGTTCTTGGTCCCGAACATCTTCACCAGGTCGAAGAACTTCTCCGAGACCAGGGCCTTGATCGGCGCGGTGTAGAAGGTGCGCTCGCCGCGGGCCAGGGCGGCGAAGTGCGCGCCCGCCGCGACCAGGCTCTTTCCGGAGCCGGTGGGGGTGTTCAGGATGACGTTGGAACCGGAGACGATCTCGATCAGCGCCTCCTCCTGCGCGGGGTAGAGGGTGATCCCGCGCTCCTCCGCCCAGCCCGCGAAAATGGAGTATGCCCAGTCGGAGGTATCCCCGGCGGGCACGGAGTCGAGGGCTGTGAGCAGGGTGGTGGACATGACCACAGTCTAGGCGGGTCGGATCCCCGGACGGGTGCCCCCGGCGTGGACGAGGTGGCGCCGAGCCCGTGCCGGGCCGGTGCCGGGCCGGTGCCGACCCATTGACGTGGCCGGGGGCCGGGCCTACGGTCTTTTAAACACGTCTAGACAGGTAGGCAGATGGCTGACACTCAGGACACTCAGGACAGACAGGACAGACAGGCAGGTCGCCAGCTCAAGGTCGAGGCCCACGGCATCGACGTGATCGGCGACGAGGACCGCAAAGGCACGCCCCGGCAGCTGTTCTGGCCCTGGTTCGGCGCCAACGTCTCCATCCTCGGGCTGAGCTACGGCTCGTTCGCCCTGGGCTTCGGCATCTCCTTCTGGCAGGCGCTGGCCGCCGGGGTGATCGGCATCCTGCTGTCCTTCCTGCTCTGCGGCCTGATCGCGGTGGCGGGCAAGCGCGGCTCCGCGCCGACCATGGTGCTCAGCCGGGCCGCCTACGGAGTGCGCGGCAACCGGCTGCCCTCGGTGGTGTCCTGGGTGCTGACGGTGGGCTGGGAGACGGTGCTCGCCGCCCTGGCGACGCTGGCCACCGCCACCGTCTTCACCCGGCTCGGCTGGGGCGGCGGGACCTCCACCAAGGTGATCGCCCTGATCGTGGTCTGCGCCCTGATCGTGGCCGGCGGGGTGATGGGCTTCGACCTGATCATGCGGCTGCAGACAGTGATCACCGTGGTCACCGGGGTGCTGACGGTCGTCTACATCGGGCTGGTGGCCGGCCACATCCACTGGCACATCGTCAGCAGCCTCCCGTCAGGCTCGAACCAGGAGTTCATCGGGGCCCTGGTGTTCATGATGACCGGGTTCGGGCTGGGCTGGGTCAACGCCGCCGCCGACTACTCCCGCTACCTGCCCAAGCGCTCCTCCAGCCGCGGCGTGATCGGCTGGACCACCTTCGGGGCGTCGGTGGCGCCGCTGGTGCTGCTGGTCTTCGGGCTGCTGCTGGCCGGCTCGTCCAAGGACCTGAACACGGCGATCGCGGCCGACCCGATCGGCGCGCTGACCACCATCCTGCCGGTCTGGTTCCTGGTCCCCTTCGCGGTGGTGGCCGTGCTCGGCCTGGTCGGCGGCGCGGTGCTGGACATCTACTCCTCCGGGCTGGCCCTGCTGGCCGCCGGACTGCGGGTGCCCCGCTACGCCGCCGCGCTGGTGGACGGGGTGCTGATGATCGCCGGAACGGTCTACATCGTCTTCCTCAGCAGCGACTTCCTGGGCCAGTTCATCGGCTTCCTGACCACTCTCGGCGTGCCGGTGGCCGCCTGGTGCGGCGTCATGCTGGCCGATCTGCTGCTGCGCCGCAGCGACTACGACGAGACGGACCTCTACCGGCCCCGGGGCCGCTACGGGGACGTCGCCCTGCTGCCGATGGCGCTCACCCTGGTCGGCACCGCGGTCGGCTGGGGCCTGGTCACCAATGCCGCAGCGAGCTGGCTGAACTGGCAGGGCTACCTGCTGGGACCGGTCGGACTCGGCGGCAGGACCGGAGCCTGGGCCGCGGCCAACCTCGGCGTGCTGGTGGCCCTGGCGCTGGGCTTCCTCGTTACCCTGGTACTCGGGCGGGGCCGGGTGCGGGCCCAGGAGAGGCTGGCCCCGGTCGCGGCCAACGCCCCGGACGCGGGAGCGGGAGCGGAGGCGATGCAGGCATGAACGCGCCCCGGCCTGCGAGTTCCCTCCGGCTCGCGGGTGCGTCCCGGCCTGCCAGTGCTTCCTGGCTCGCGGTGATCGACATGCAGCGGGTGTTCGCCGAGCCCGACAGCCCCTGGGCCACCCCCAGGATCGACGAGATCACCGCTCCGATCGGCCGACTGCTGCCCGCGTTCGGGCCCCGCGTGGTCTTCACCCGGTTCGTCGCCCCGGAGCAGCCGACCGGCAGTTGGGTGCCCTACTACGAGCAGTGGCCGTTCGCGCTGCAGCCGCCGGACGCCCCGCTCTACCGGCTGACCGAGGAGTTCGCGGCGCTGGCCGGCCCCACCGTGGACGCCACCACCTTCAGCAAGTGGACCCCCGAGCTGGCCGCCAGGACCGCGGGCTGCGACGCGCTGGTGCTGGCCGGGGTGACCACCGACTGCTGCGTCCTCGCCACGGCGGTCGCGGCGGCCGACGCCGGATGAACGTCCAGGTGGTGACCGACGCCTGCGCGGGCGTGGACGACGACAGCCACCGCCGGGCGCTGCACGTGCTGGGGCTCTACGCCCCGCTGATCCGGCTGGTCACCGTCGACCAGGTGCTCGCCGAAACCCTTGCCGAGACTCCTGGCGAGACCCTCGCCGAAACCCTCGAAGAGACTCCCGCGGAGGCCGCACGATGAGCCGGGTCCGACCTGAGCGCACGGTCCGGGTGGTCCACCTCAAGCACGAGCGGATCACCGCCGAGCTGGAGCGGGAGATCCGCACCGGCGCGGCGGCCAGGGGCCAGCAACTGCCCGGCGAGATGGCCCTCGCCAAACGCTTCGGCGTCAGCCGCACCACCGTCCGGGCCGCCCTGGCCCAGCTGAACGACGCCGGGCTGATCGCCACCAGGACCGGCAAGGGCTCCTATGTGCTGTTCGACGGGCACCCGCTGGACGACAGCCTCGGCTGGGCCCACGCGCTGGCCGCCCAGGGGGTGGACAGCCGGACCAGGGTGCTGGCCATCACCGCCGCCCGGCAGCCGGGGCTGGCCGCTCGGCTCGGCCTGGAGTCGGACGAGTTCGTCGTGGTCGAGCGAATCCGTGAGCTGGCCGACGACAGCGTCGTCTCCTACGAGCGGAGCCACCTCCCGCCGGTGGCGGGCATACGCGACCTGCCGCTGCAGGGACTTGACGGTGAGTCCATCACCGCCGTGCTCACCGTCGCAGGCCTCTATCCGGACCACGGCGAGCAGCGGCTGTCCGGCCGCCGCCTCGACGCGGCCGAAGCCGCGCTGCTGCGGCGCGAGCCGGGCGCCTGGTTCCTGAGCACCCAGCGCACCAGTTGGGCCGCCGACGGAGCCTTCATCGAGCATGTCGAAAGCCTGCTCGACCCCGACCACTTCCATCTCTCGCTCCAGTTCCCGTAAGGCATCCATGAGCAGCACCACACCGCAGGACCGCGCCGCGGGCTCCCTCTACGGCCTCGCCCTCGGCGACGCCCTGGGCATGCCCACCCAGATGCTGTCCCGCCCGCAGATCACCGCCCGCTACGGCCCGGTCCTGGACGGCTTCCACGCCGCGCCGGCGGACCACCCGCTGGCCGCGGGCATGCCCGCCGGGTCCGTCACCGACGACACCGAGCAGGCGCTGCTGCTGGCCGACCTACTGGTGGACTCGGACGGCCGGATCGACCCGGCCGAGCTCGCCCGGCGGCTGGTCGCCTGGGAGGACGCGATGCGGGCCCGCGGCTCGCTGGACCTGCTCGGCCCCTCCACCAAGCGCGCCGTCGCCGAGGTGCTGGCCGGCGCCGACGTGGACAAGGCCGGACGCTTCGGCACCACCAATGGCGCGGCGATGCGGATCGCCCCGGTCGGCATCGCCTTCGGCTGCGCCGACCTGGACGCGCTGGTGGACCGGGTGGTCGAGGCCAGCCGGCTCACCCATGACACCGGCGTGGCGCTGGCCGGGGCGGCGGCGGTGGCCGCGGCCGTCAGTGCGGGGGTGGGCGGGGCCTCGGTGCCCGAGGCGGTACGCCTGGCCGAGCGGGCCGCCACCCTGGCCGCCGGACGCGGGCACTGGGTCGCCGCGGCCGATGTCTCGGCCCGGATCAGCTGGGCCGTCGGCCTGGTCGAGGGCCTCACCCCGGAGCGGGCTGCCGACCGGGTCTACACCCTGGTCGGCACCAGCCTGGCCACCCAGGAGTCGGTGCCCGCCGCCTTCGCCATGCTCTGGGCCTGCCGGGAGGACCCCTGGCAGGCGGTGCTGCTGGCCGCCTCGGTCGGCGGCGACTGCGACACCATCGCCGCCATCGCCGGAGCGGTCGGCGGCGCGTGCCACGGGGTGGAGGCCTTCCCGGCCTCGGCGCGGGCGACGCTGGACCAGGTCAACGGGCTGAAGCTGAGCGAGACGGCAGCCCGGCTGCTGACGCTGCGCGACGCAGCAGCGGCGGCGACGTTGCCGGCCTCGCCGACCGGACCGGGCCTGCCGCGATGAGCCGCACCCACGACCGGCTGCTGCACCTCGGCAACATCGTGGTCGACCTCGTCCTGGACATCCCCGAACTGCCGGAACGCGGCGGCGACATGCTGGCCACGGCCGCCGCCAGCACCCCCGGCGGCGGCCTCAACTCCATGGTCGCCGCCGCCCGCCAGGGCCTGCGGGTGGCCTACGGCGGCGCCCACGGCACCGGGCCGTACGGGGACAGGGCCAGGGCCGCGATGCGGGACGCCGGGATCGAGGTGCTGCAGCCGCCCAAGCGGAACACCGACACCGGACTGGTCGTCACCCTGCTGGACGCCGGCGGCGAGCGCACCTTCGTCACCAGCCCCGGGGCCGAGGCCACCCTCGACAGTGCCGACCTGGACCGGGTCCGCTCCGGCCCCGGCGACCTGGTCTACCTCTCCGGCTACAGCATGCTGCACCGCTCCAACCGGCAGGCGCTGACCGGCTGGCTGCGCGCCCTGCCGGACCGGACGCCGGTGCTGTTCGACCCGGGGCCGCTGGTCGCCGACATCCCGGCGGACACCCTGCGGCTGCTCCGCGCCCGGGCCGACTGGTGGAGCTGCAACGCCCGCGAGGCGGAGCTGCTGACCGGATCTGACGACCCGTCGGCCGCGGCCGTCGCCCTCGGACGCTCCCTCGGCAGGGGCGGGGTGCTGGTCAGGACCGGCCCCGACGGCTGCCTGCTGCTGCCACCCGGTGCGACCAAAGCTGAGGCCGCGCCCGAGGTGATCCCCGGCTTCGCGGTGAAGGCGGTGGATCTCAACGGCGCGGGCGACGCCCACACCGGCGTCTTCCTCGCCGCGCTGGCGTCCGGCGCCGCCCCGGCCGAGGCCGCGCTGACCGCCAATGCCGCCGCGGCCCTGGCCGTCACTGCCCGCGGACCGGCCACCGCGCCGCCCGCGGACCGGCTCGCGGCCTTCCTGCGCGAGCATGTTCGGCAGCCGGAAACCTGACGGCAACCTCACGGGTCTAGCGCCGGGCGCATTGTCAGGTACAGACTTCTACGCGCGTCCATCTACGCGCGTCCGACCCTCTGTCCGTCCTGCCCGCCCTGTCTGCATGGAGATTCTGTGCCTCTGAACCGCCGTGACTTCGTCGCCCGCTCCGCCGCCGTGGCCGCCGGAACCGCCGTCGCCGCCTCCGCGACCGCCGGCTCCGCCGAGGCGGAGTCGAAGAAGCACCCCGACCGGCACCCCACGCCGAACCCGACCTACAGCTTCAGCGTGCTGGGGACGACGGACGTCCACGGCAACTGCCTCAACTGGGACTACTTCAGCGACCACGAGTACGACGACGCCGCCCACAACGACGTCGGCCTGGCGAAGATCTCCACCCTGGTCACCCAGCTCCGCGAGGAGATCGGGCACGGCCGCAGCCTGCTGATCGACGCCGGCGACATGATCCAGGGCACCCAGCTCAGCTACTACTTCGCCCGGGTCGAGCCGATCAACGTCGGCCACCACAAGGCCCCCAAGCACCCGATGGCGCTGGCCATGAACCACATCGGCTATGACGCGGCGGCGCTCGGCAACCATGAGTTCAACTACGGCATCCCGCTGCTGCGGGCCTTTGAGAAGCAGTGCGACTTCCCGCTGCTCGCGGCCAACGCCATTGACAGCAAGACCTCCAAGCCCGCCTTCACGCCGTACATCATCAGGCGGATCCGGGTGCCGCACCAGCCCGACATCAAGATCGGCATCCTCGGCCTGACCAACCCCGGCATCGCCATCTGGGACAAGGCCAATGTGTCCGGGCAGATGACCTTCCCCGGGGTGGCCGAGCAGGCGGCGATCTTCGTGCCCAAGGTGCGCAGCGCGGGCGCGGACATCGTCATGGTCACCGCGCACACCGGGATCGACGAGGCCACCTCCTACGGCGACCAGCTGCCCTGGCCTGAGGACGCGGCCGGCGAGATGGCCGCCAATGTGCCCGGCATCGACGCGGTCCTGGTCGGCCACACCCATGTGGAGGTGGACCAGCGCCTGATCACCAACACCAAGACCGGCAAGACCGTGGTCCTCTCCGAGCCGCTGAAGTGGGGCATGCGGATCAGCCGCTTCGACTTCGAGGTCGAGCTGGTGCACGGCAGCTGGCAGGTCACTTCCGTCAGCTCCAAGGTGCTCAACTCCAACACGGTGGCTGAGGACCCCGAGGTCGTCGCGCTGCTGGCGAAGGAGCACGCGGCCGTCGTCACCTATGTGAACCAGGTGATCGGCACCTCGACCACCGAGCTGTCGATCGCCCGGGCCCCGTTCCAGAACGTCCCGATCGTCGACCTGATCGGCAAGGTGCAGGTGGACACGGTGAAGGCCGGTCTGGTCGGGACCTCCTACGCCGCCCTGCCGGTGCTGGCGCAGGCCGCTCCGTTCAACCGCACCGCCGACATCCCGGCCGGACAGGTCCGGCTGCGCGACGCGGCGGGCCTCTACATCTACGAGAACACCCTGGCCGCGGTCGTCCTCACCGGCGCCCAGATCAAGGACTACCTGGAGTTCTCGGCGACCTACTACAACACCCTGGCGGTGGGCGCGCCCATCGACGAGGCGACCCTCACCAACGCCAACAACCTGCCCGACTACAACTACGACGAGGTGTACGGGGTCTCCTACGACATCGACGTCTCCAAGCCGGTCGGCTCCAGGATCTACAACCTGGACTTCGAGGGCGCCGCGATCGACCCGGCCCAGCAGTTCGTGCTGGCGATCAACAACTACCGGGCCAGCGGCGGCGGCAACTTCCCGCATGTCGCGTCGGCGACGCAGATCTGGACCAGCTCGGACGAGATCCGCAACACGATGATCGCCTGGGTGAAGGCCAAGGGCGAGATCAACCCGGCCGACTTCGCGGCCAACCCGGGCTGGCGCCTGGTCCGCGCGGGCGTGCCGCTGTACGCGTAGTCCTCCCGGGTCTTGGTGGGGACGGAGCGCGGCGGGTCGGTGTCGGTTCAGCTGATGCCGGCCTGCCGGGCCGCGGCGACCGCTGCGGCGGTGCCCTCGGTCATCGCCGGGCCGTGTCCTGGCAGCAGCAGCGGGACCTCGAACTCGGCCAGCAGGTCGAGCGAGGCCAGGGCGGTCGCGCTGTCGTGGGTGAAGGCGCGGCAGACGAGCCGCGGGCCGGTCAGGCCGGTCACGCCGTCGTGGGTGATCAGGGCGTCGCCGGTGAACAGCAGGCCCCGGTCGGCGAAGAGGTAGGCGGCGCTGCCGCCGGTGTGGCCGGGGACCGGGACGGCGAGCGGCCGACCGGGCAGGTCCAGCTGCTGCCGCCGGTCGAAGGTGCTCAGCTCCTGGACCGCCGGGGTGCGGAAGCCGCCGCTGCGGGCCAGGTGCAGCGGGAGGCCGAGCATGGCCGGGCGGCGCAGCAGATAGGGGAGTATCGAGCGCTCCGGCTTGGACTCGCTGGTGGACTTGCCCGGCTTCGCCAGCAGCGGCGCGTCCGCCTGGTGCACCCAGACCGTGGCCGCGCCTTCGCTCTGCTCGCGGATCCGCTCGGCCAGGCCGAGGTGGTCCGGATGGCCGTGGGTGACCAGCACCGCCCGGACGTCCTTGGGGCTGCGTCCGATCCGGGCCAGGTGCTCGGAGAGCTGGTGGGCATGGGCCGGAAGGCCGGTGTCAATGACGGTGACACCGCCGCTGTCACCGTCCTCGACCACATAGAAGTTCGTCATCTGATCCCCGAGCCGGTGCACTCCGGGGGCGATCTCGCTCTGCTGTGTGTTCATGAATCCATTACAGCTCACTGTATTCAATACAGTCAAATGGAACCGAAGTCGCTAGAGTGGCCCGATGCCTCCTTCCACCCCCTCCACCCGCTCGTACGACACCTCGGGACGTCGGGCCGCCGCCGAGCGCAACCGCGAGGCCGTGGTCCGCGCCGCCCGGGAGCTGCTGGAGCGGGACGGCTACCAGGCGACCACCGTCCGCGCCGTGGCCGAGCGGGCCGGGGTCTCCGCCGAGACGGTCTACAAGGCCTTCGGCGGCAAGCAGCAGCTGATGAAGGCCGTCTACGACGTGGCCCTGGCCGGGGACCACGAGCCGGTCCCGATCGGCCGCCGACCGGCCCTGCGCGAGGTCCTGGCCACCGCCGACCCGCACCGCAAACTCGCGCTGTACGCCGCCTTCGTCTGCGACCTGCACCAGCGCCTGGGCGCCCTGACCGCCGTCCTCGCCGCGGCCGACCCGGAGCTCGCCGAGATCAGGGCCGCCACCGAGCAGGAGCGGCTGCACGGGCTGCGTGCCTTCGTCGCCCATCTCGCCGAGGAGGGGGTACTGCGCCCGGGCCTGGACGAGTCCCGCGCCGCCGAAGCCTGCTGGGTGCTGACCGCTCCGCAGCTCTTCGCCCAGCTCACCCAGGTCAGGGCCTGGGCGGCGGAGGAATACCGGCGCTGGATCGCGGACATGCTCACCGCGACCCTGCTGAGCGGCGTCGAAGACCTTACCGAACCCTGACAGACCGTCTTCTTTACTGGTCATTGACCCTGTCAAGTGTTCCAATCGAGGTATGGACAGGGACGGCACGGCGGCCGGCAAGCCGGTGGGGCGAAGGGTCGTGCTCGGCGTGGCCGCGCTGGGCGCGGCGGGAGTGGCTTTCGGGGCGAAGATCCAGAACAGTCTGGACGGTGTGCTGGCCACCGTGAGCAGCAAGGACCCGACCGGTCTGACCGGGCTGCTGCCCGGTGGCGGGGGCTTCCGCTTCTACTCCGTCTCCAACTCCATCCCGCACCGCACCGCCGCCGACTACAAGCTGACCGTGGACGGCCTGGTGGACAAGCCGGCCACCTACTCGCTGGCGGAACTGCTGGCGCTGCCGCAGACCAAGCTGGTCAAGGACGTGCAGTGCGTGACCGGGTGGCGGGTGCCCAACACCGAGTTCACCGGGGTCCAGCTGTCGCGGCTGCTGGACGCGGCCGGGGTGAAGCCGGAGGGCAAGGCGATCCGCTTCACCTGCTTCGACGGCGTCTACAGCGAGAGCCTGACCCTGGCCGAGGCCCGGCGTCCGGACATGATGGTGGCGCACCAGATGAACGGCGCCCCGGTCACCGACGCCCACGGCGGCCCGGTCCGGCTCTACGCGGCGCCCATGTACTTCTACAAGTCGGCCAAGTGGCTGTCCGGGATCACCGTCACCGACCGGGTCATGCCCGGCTACTGGGAGCACTACGGCTATGACGTCGAAGCATGGGTCGGCCGGTCCAACGGGCGCAACGATGACCCGACCTCCGGCTGAGCCCGCCGAGCTGTTCCGGTTCAGCACCGCCGAGCGCTGGGTGCACCGGACCACCTCCACGCTGATGATGGTCGCGATCGTCACCGCGGCCTTTCTCTACCTGCCGTTCCTGGCCGAGATCGTGGGCCGGCGCAGGCTGCTGGTGACCGTGCACGAGTGGGCCGGGATCGTGCTGCCGGTGCCGCTGATCGGCGGCATCTTCTTCCGCTCGCTGCGCGCCGACCTGCGCCGGCTGAACCGTTTCGGCCCGCAGGACAAGGGCTGGGCCTGGCGCGCGATGCGCTACGGCACCCGCGCCGCCGGGGCGGCCGGCAAGTTCAACGCCGGGCAGAAGTGGTACTCGGCGATGATCGCCGGGGCGACCCTGGTGATGATGGGCACCGGCCTGCTGATGTGGTTCCCCCACCTCACCTCGCTGAGCTGGCGCACCGGCTCCACCTTCGTGCACGACTGGCTGGCGCTGATCGTGGGCGTGCTGGTGATCGGGCACATCCGGATGGCGATGAAGGACCCGGAGTCCCGGCACGGCATGCGCACCGGGCGGGTGTCCCGGAACTGGGCCCGGCGCGAGCACGAGCTGTGGTTCGAGGAGGAGCAGCGGGCGGCCCGTTCCAAGCAGGAGGCGGAGGACTCAGCCGGCGGCTGAGGCCCTTTCGATCTTCAGCGCGATCCCGTCCAGGAAGGTTGCGAGCACCAGCTCGAACACCTGGGCGTCGTCGCGGAACAGCTCGGTCAGCCGCGGCGCGCTCCGGTGCAGCAGCGGGAAGCGGGCCTCCGGCAGCAGTCCGTACCTGACCGCCCAGGCGGCGTCGTCCTTGGCCTGCGACTCCTCGTCCAGGATCATGAACGAGGCCGAGGCCTGGGTCATCGCCAGGGTGAGGTCGAGCAGCATCCGGTAGCACTCGGCGGCCTCGATCACCGGCAGCCCGGCGCCGTGCAGCACCCCGATGATCTTCTCCACGCTGGCCGTCTCGGCGGTGCTCGCGGTCGTCCTGATGGCGGCCAGCACGGCCAGCGCCGGACGTTCCAGGTAGACCGCGCGGACCGCGCGGGCGGTGGAGCTCAGGAACTCCCGCCAGCGGTCCGGGCCCAGCGCGTCCACCGCGGCCAGCGCCACCGCCTCCTCGACCATGACGTCGGTCATGGCAAGGATCAGCTCGTCCTTGTCGCGGAAGTGCCGGTAGACGGCGGTGGGGTCGGCGCCCAGCTCCTTGCCCAGCCGACTGAACGTCAGCACCCCGCCGCCCTCCGGCGAGCAGAGCCGGATGGCCGCCTCGACGATGGCCTCGCGCGTCAGCGCCACCCGCCGCCTGGCCGTGGTCGTGCCCTGCTCCGCCATCGCGGTTCCTCCCGTGTACGGCCGAGCCCGGCCCCCAACGACTTCATCTGATCGTAACCGGTCCTCCGTTGTCAACGGCATTGACAGCGGCATTGTCATCGAGTGTGATGCTCACTCATCGGGCCGTCTCGACCGGCCGCCCCACCTTCGTTCGGAGGGCACTGTGCCCCGCGACCACCACTTCGCCGATCTCGTCTTCACCGGCGGACCCGTCTTCACCGTCGATCCGGCCCGCTCCTGGGCCGGAGCCGTCGCCGTCCGCGACGGCCGCATCGTCGTCGTCGGCGAGGACCACGACGTACGGCCGCTGATCGGCGCCGGCACCGAGGTCGTCGACCTCGCCGGACGGCTGCTGCTCCCCGGCTTCCAGGACGCCCACGTCCACCCGGTGCTGGCCGGGACCACCCTGCGCAGCTGCGACCTGCACCAGCTGGAGAGCGCCCAGGACTACCAGGACGCCGTCGCCGCCTACGCCGCCGCCAACCCGGACCGGGCCTGGATCACCGGCGGCGGCTGGAGCATGGAGGCCTTCCCCGGCGGCACCCCGCACCGCGCCCTGCTGGACGCCGTGGTCCCGGACCGCCCGGTCGCCCTGCCCAACCGGGACGGCCACGGCCTCTGGGCCAACAGCCGGGCCCTGGAGATCGCCGGGATCACCGCCGCCACCCCCGACCCGGCCGACGGCCGGATCGAGCGCGAGGCCGACGGCACCCCGACCGGGATGCTCCAGGAGGGCGCCGCCGACCTGGTGCTGCGTCATGTCCCGCCGCCCACCGAGCAGGAGCACTACCAGGGCCTGCTGGCCGGCCAGGCCCATCTGCACGGCTTCGGCATCACCGGCTGGCAGGACGCCGCCGTCGGCACCGGCTTCGGCCCCGGCGACGTCTACGGCGCCTACCTGGCCGCGGCCACCGACGGCAGCCTCACCGCCCGGGTCCGCGCCGCCCAGTGGTGGGACCGCGAGGGCGGCCTGGAGCAGCTGGCCGGCTTCCAGGACCGCCGGGCCCAGGCCGAGGCCCTGCACGACGGCGCCGGACGGTTCCGGGCCGGCAGCGTCAAGATGATGCTGGACGGCGTCGCCGAGAACCACACCGCGGCCATGCTGGAGCCCTACCTGGACGGCTGCGGCTGCTCCAGCGGCGGCTCCGGCCTGGACTTCATCGACCCGGAGAAGCTCGGCGGCTATGTCAGCGAGATCGACGCGGCCGGCTTCCAGGTCCACTTCCACGCCCTGGGCGACCGCGCGGTGCGCACCGCGCTGGACGCGGTCGAGGAGGCGCTGCGCCGCAACGGCAACCGCGGCAACCGGCACCACCTGGCGCACCTCCAGGTGGTGCACCCGGAGGACATCCCGCGCTTCCGGACGCTCGGCGCCACCGCCAACCTGCAGCCGCTCTGGGCCTGCCACGAGCCGCAGATGGACGAGCTGACCATCCCCTTCCTGGGCGAGCGCCGGGCCGGCTGGCAGTACCCCTTCGGCGCGCTGCACCGGGCCGGGGCGATGCTCGCCATGGGCAGCGACTGGTCGGTCAGCACCCCCGACGTGATGCTCGGCGTCCATGTCGCGGTCAACCGGCGCGCCGACGAGAGCAGCGACCGGGTGCTCGGCCCGGAGCAGCGGATCGACCTGGGCACCGCGCTCACCGCGTACACGGCCGGCAGCGCCCGGGTGAACCACCTCGACGCCGACACCGGCTCGGTGCAGCCCGGCAAGTACGCCGACCTGGTGGTCCTCGACCGCGACCCGTTCGCCGGACCCGCCATGGCGATCGGCGACACCCGGGTGCTGCGGACCTATGTCGAGGGCGCCCTGGTCCACGCCGCGGAGTGAAGAGCGGCCGAGTGAAGAACAGCCCGTCGTCCGTCCCCAGGAGAGGCTCCCCGATGCAGAGAAGAACCCCGGCCCAGGAGAGAACCCCGGCCCAGAAAAGAACCCTGAGCGTGGTCCTGCCGCTCGCGCTCCTCGCCACCGGCGCCCTCAGCGCCTGCGGCAGCTCCGCGGCCCCCGCCGCCAAAGCCGCGCCGAAGAGCAACTTCAGCACCACCCAGGTCACCACCGCCCCGGCAAGCCGCTGGCCTCGGTCACCTGGTCCGGCGACTACCGCGCCCCGTACTCCGAGGACCCGCTGACCACCGCCGACTATCCCGAGGAGACCATCCTCGGCAATGTCTGCGAGTCGCTGCTGCGCACCGGCGCCGACTACAGCCTCAACCCGGGGCTGGCGAAGTCCTGGAAGCAGACCGACGCCCGGCACCTTGTGCTGGACCTGGACCCGCGGGCCACCTTCAGCGACGGGCACCCGGTCACCACCGCCGACGTGGTCTACAGCCTGCTGCGCAACCAGGACCCCAGGTGGCCAGCAACTACGCCGACTCCTACGAGGACGTCAGCTCGATCAAGGCCACCGGCGCCGAGCAGGTCACCATCACCTTCAGCAAGGACGACTACCTCTTCGTCGGCCTGCTCGGCATCCTCGGCGGCTCGGTGGTCGAGAAGGACTTCGCGGTCAAGGCGGGGCACAAGTTCGGCACCGCGGAGACCGGGTGATGTGCTCCGGGCCCTACACGATCGCCTCCTTCGACGGCACCAACTCCCTGGTGCTGAAGCGCAACGCGCACTACTGGGACCCCAGCCGCGCCGCCAAGGCGGAGCAGGTCACCTTCAAGTTCATCGGCGACCCCTCCGCCCTCGCCAACGCGCTCACCTCGGGCAGCCTCCAGGGCGCCTTCGACCTGCCCAGCGCCGCCCTGGACCAGCTGCGCAAGGCTGCCGACGGCAAGCTCTACGTCGGCGCCGAGGGCTCCACCACCCAGAACATCGACCTGCTGATCTCCAAGTTCACCGGCGGCTTCGCCGACGCCCGGGTGCGCCAGGCGATGTCCATGGCGATCGACCGGCAGGGCATCGCCAGCACCCTCTTCGGCGGCGCGGCCGACCCGCTGTACGCGGTGGCGGGGCCCGGCTTCTGGGAGACCAGCCCGGCCAGGAGCGCCTACCAGAAGGCCTATTCCGCCCTGGTCAAGAAGCCCGACCTGGCCGGGGCGACCAAGCTGGTCAAGGAGGCCGGGGCGACCGGCAAGCAGGTGGTCATCGGCTACGCGGCCGGCATCCCCACCCAGGTCCAGCTGGCCCAGGTGCTGCAGCAGACCGGTGCCTCGATCGGCCTCAAGGTGAAGATCGTCGGACTGCCGGACCAGCAGTACGGCTCGCTGTTCATCGACGCCAAGGCCCGCTCCGCCTACGACGCCTTCCTCACCATCAACTACATGGAGTACCCCGAGGCCGCCAACATGTACATCAGCTACGCGACCAAGGGCGGCGCGCAGAACTTCAACGGCTACAGCAACGCCGTGGTCGAGCAGAACCTCGACAAGGCCCAGGGCACGGCCGACCCGGTCGAGCGGTCCGGCTTCGTGCTCGCCGCGCAGACGGTGATCGACCGCGACCTGCCCTGGATCCCGATCGTCCAGCCGCGGGCCCTGCTGTTCCAGAACAAGGCGGTCACCGGCGCCCCGCTGACCTTCTCGTACATGGACAACGCCTGGGCCGCCCGTGTGGGCGCGCCCTGATGGGCCGGCTCCTGCTGCACCGCCTGGGCGGGCTGCTGACCACCCTGCTGCTGTCCAGCGTGGTGATCTTCGGCAGCCTCTACCTGGCCCCGGGCAGCCCGGAGAACGTCCTGTTCGGCAGCCGGGCCCCGTCCGCCGCCGCCCGGGCGGCAGTCAGGCACCAGCTGCGCTTGGACCAGCCGCTGCCGGTGCGCTACTGGGACTGGCTGACCGGTGTGCTGCGCGGCGATCTCGGCCACTCCATGGTCACCGGGCAGAGCGTGTCCGGCCGGGTCGGCGCCGGGCTCGGCACCACCCTGCTGCTGGTCGCGCTGAGCATGGCGCTGGTGGTCCTGCTCGGGATCGGCCTCGGCACGGTCGCCGCGCTGCGCCCGGGCCGGGTGGACGCCGCCGCGAGCGCGGCCACCTCGTTGTCGGTGACGGTCCCGCCGTTCGTCGCCTCCACCGTGCTGATCGCGGTCTTCGCGGTGAAGCTCGGCTGGTTCCCCTCCTCCGGGGTCCAGCCGGGCCTGGTGGGCCATCTGCGCGGGCTGGTGCTGCCGGCCTTCGCGCTGGCGCTGGCCTCCTGCGGCTTCCTGGCCCAGGTCACCAGGAACGCGCTGCGCGAGCAGCTGGGACGCGAGCACGTGCAGACCGCGCTGGTGCGCGGCCTGCCCCGGCGGGTGGTGCTGCGCGACCATGTGTTCCGCAACGCGCTCCCGCCGATCATCACCGCGGCCGGGCTGGTCACCGCCGGGCTGTTCGCCTCCACCCTGGTGGTGGAGTCGGCGTTCGCGGTGCCCGGCATCGGCCAGCTCACCATCCAGTCGGTGGCGCAGAAGGACTTCCCGGTGGTCCAGGCCGTGGCCCTGCTGCTGGTGGCTGCCTTCGTGGTCTGCAACGCGGTCAGCGACCTGGTCCAGGCCCTGATCGACCCGCGGCTGCGCACCCTGGGGAGGACCTCATGACGACGGACCAGCTCACCGCCCCCACCGCGGTCGCCGAACCCGCGACCCGGCCCGGCGGGCACCGGCTCCGGCGGATCCGGCAGGCGCTCGGCCCCTCCGGCACCGCCGCCGCGCTCTTCCTGCTGCTGGTGCTGCTGCTGGCGCTGGCCGCACCGCTGCTGGCGCCGTACGACCCCAGCGCCCAGTCGCTGCTGGACTCCTATGCCGCGCCCTCGGGCGCGCACCTGCTCGGCGCGGACGGCATCGGCCGGGACATCCTCTCCCGGCTGATGTTCGGCAGCAGGACCAGCCTGCTCGGCCCGGCCCTGGTGGTGTCGATATCACTCCTTGTCGGCATCCCGCTGGCCCTGCTCGCCGCCTGGTACGGGGGAGCCGTGGACGCGGTGGTGGCCCGGGTCTTCGACCTGGTCTACGCCCTGCCCGGGCTGCTGCTCGCGGTGCTGGCGGTGGCCCTGTTCGGCCCCGGGCTCACCCCGGCGGTGGCCGCCCTGTCCATCGCCTACATCCCCTTCCTAGCCCGGATCGTCCGGGCCGCGGCCCGGCAGCAGCGGACAAGTCCCTATGTCGACGCGCTCGCGGTGCAGGGCTTCGGGGTGGTCCGGATCATGGTCCGTCACATCCTGCGCAATATCGCCCCGGTGGTGCTCGGGCAGGCCGCGATCGCCTTCGGCTACGCGCTGCTCGACCTCGCCTCGCTGTCCTTCCTGGGGCTCGCGGTCCAGGCCCCCACCTCGGACTGGGGGGTCATGGTCAGCGACACCGACGCGCTGATCAAGGGGCACTGGCTGCCGGTGATCGCGCCCGGCGTGCTGATCGTGCTCAGCGTGCTCTCGCTGACCGTGCTGGGCGCGCGGATCAGCGGCGACAAGCCCCCGTCCTATCTGCGCCGCCGGCCCCGCCGGCCGGCCGCCACCGAGGGAGCCACCCGATGACCGCCCCGCTGCTGGAGATCTCCCGGCTCACCGTCCACCTCGGCGCCGACGCCCCGGAACAGCGGCCGGTCCTGGACGGGGTCGACCTCACCCTCGCCCCCGGCGAGGCGCTCGGGCTGGTCGGCGAGTCCGGATCCGGCAAGTCGATGACCGTACGCGCGGTCACCCGGCTGCTGCCGCCCGGCGCCGACCAGGGCGGGACCATCCGCTTCGAGGGCCGGGACGTCGCCGCGATGGACGCCGCCGCGCTGCGCGGCTACCGCGACCGCGGGGTCGGCATGATCTTCCAGGACCCGCGCGCCCACATCAACCCGACCCGGCGGATCGGCGCCTTCCTCACCGAGGCGCTGGTCCGCAACCGGGGCACCGCCCGCCGGGAGGCCGAGGCCCGCGCCGCGGCGGTACTGGCCGAGGTCGGCATCGACGACCCGCTGCGCCGGCTCCGGCAGTACCCGCACGAGCTGTCCGGCGGCATGCTGCAGCGGGTGATGATCGCCTCGGTGCTGCTGGCCGAGCCCCGGCTGATCCTCGCCGACGAACCCACCACCGCCCTGGACGTCACCATCCAGGCCGAGGTGGTCGGCATCCTGGACCGGCTGCGCCGCGAGCGCGGGATGGGCATGGTCTTCATCACCCACGACCTGGACCTGGCCCTCGCGGTCTGCCGCCGGGTCGCGGTGATGTACGCGGGCCGGATCGTGGAGATCCGCGAGTCGGCCGAGCTGCACCGGCGCGCGTCCCACCCGTACACGCTGGGGCTGCTCGGCTCGCGCCCCTCGATCGAGGCCCGGGCCGAGCGGCTCAGCGCCATTCCCGGGCGCCCGGTCTCCGCCTTCGAGGCGGGCCCGGGCTGCGCCTTCGCGGAGCGCTGCGCCCATGTCCGGCCGGTCTGCCGGGAGCAGCGCCCGGAGCTGGAACCCTTCCGGGGCGGCCTGGTGCGCTGTCACCGGGTCGCCGAGATCAGCCTTGAGGAGGCCACGGCATGAGCACCGGCATCAGCGCGGCGGCGGTCGAAGTATCAGGTCTCGGCAAGGAGTTCCGGGTGCCGGACGGCAAGGGCGGGCAGACCCGGCACCGCGCGGTGGACGGGGTCGGCTTCACCGTCCGGGCGGGCGGCTCGCTGGGCATCGTGGGGGAGTCGGGCTCCGGCAAGACCACCATCGCCCGGATGCTGGTCGGCCTGGAGCGGGCCAGCGGCGGCAGCATCAGCGTCCTCGGCCGGGACCGCTCGGCCCCGGCCCGGGGCGCGGCCGAGCGCAACCGGCGGGCCCGTGAGCTGCAGATCGTCTTCCAGGACCCCTACACCTCGCTGGACCCGGGCCAGAGCGTCGGCTCCGCGGTGGACGAGGTGCTCAGGCACCACGGCAGGCACCACGACAAGCACCACGGCGGGAGCGCGGAGAAGGAGCGGGCGGCCCGGCTCGCCGAGCTGATGGACCAGGTCGGGCTGACCCGGCGGCAGGTGCTGGCCCGCCCCCGGGACCTGTCCGGCGGCCAGCGCCAGCGGGTGGCCATCGCCCGCGCCCTGGCGGCCGAGCCGCAGGTGCTGGTGCTGGACGAGGCGGTGTCCGCGCTGGACGTCTCGATCCAGGCGCAGATCCTCAATCTGCTGGCCGACATCCGGGCCGCCAGCGGCATCGCCTACCTGCTGATCTCGCACGACCTGGCGGTGGTCCGGCAGCTCTGCGACACGGTGCTGGTGCTGCGCCGCGGCCGGGTGGTCGAGCAGGGGCTCTGTGACCAGGTCCTGGACGCCCCGGCCGAGGAGTACACCCGCGCCTTGCGCGCCGCCGTCCCGGTCCCGGGGTGGAGGCCGGGGACGTAAGGTGCAGCGCGTGCATGGTCGGGCGCGCAGTTCCCCGCGCCCCTGCGCGTCTGCAACCGGCCCAGTGGCAACCCCCTGGGGGCGCGGGGAACTGCGCGCCCAACCACCTACGGCCCGCACCCGAGAAGCCCCCCGTCTCAGGGTTCCGGGGCCCGCGCCAGGCGATTACGCTCGCGGGCATGAGCGTGCTACCGATCGGTACGAAGGACGCGACCGCCGTCACCCACCGCACCTGCCCGCTCTGCGAGGCCACCTGCGGGCTGACCGTGACCACCGGGCCCGGGCCCGAGGACGTCGCGGTCAGGGGGGACGCGGACGACCCGTTCAGCCGGGGCTACATCTGCCCCAAGGGGGTCGCCCTCGGCCAGCTGCACAGCGACCCGGACCGGCTGCGCACCCCGTTGGTCCGCCGCGGCGCCGAGTGGACCGAGGTCGGCTGGGACGAGGCCTTCGCCGAGGCCGGACGGCTGCTGGCGCCGCTGGTCCGGCGGCACGGCCCGGACAGCGTCGGGGTCTACCTCGGCAACCCGGTGGTCCACAACCTCGGGCTCGGCCTCTACAGCCGGGTGCTGATCCAGGCCCTGGGCACCGGCTACCGCTTCAGCGCCAGCACCGTCGACCAGATGCCCAAGCAGGTCGCCTGCGGACTGATGTACGGGACCGAGCTGTCCATCACCATCCCCGACCTCGACCGCACCGACTACCTGCTGGTGCTCGGGGCCAACCCGATGGTGTCCAACGGCAGCCTGTTCACCGCCCCCGACCTGCCGGGACGGCTGCGCGCGCTGCGCCGGCGCGGCGGCCGGCTGGTGGTGGTGGACCCGCGCCGCACCCGTACCGCCGAGATCGCGGACGAGCACCTGGCGATCCGCCCGGGCACGGACGCGCTGCTGCTGGCCGGGATCGCCCGGACCCTGCTGGACGAGGGCCTGGCCGACCCGGGGGCGGCATCGGCCCACCTCAACGGCCTGGCCGAGCTGGGGGAGGCGCTGCGCCCGTTCTCCCCGGAGGCGGTCGCCACGGCCACCCACGTCCCCGCGGCCACCGTCCGCAGGCTGGCCAGGGAGCTGGCGGCGGCCCCCAGCGCCGCCGTCTACGGCCGGATCGGGACCACCACCACCGCCTTCGGCACCGCCGCCAGCTGGCTGGTCGACGTGGTCAACACGCTGACCGGCAATCTGGACCGCCCCGGCGGGGTGATGTGGCCCGAGCCCGCCTCGGGCTCGCCCAACACCAGCGGCGAGCCCGGCCGCGGCCGCGGCGTGCGGATCCCCGGCTCCCGCCGGACCAGGGTGCGCGGGCTGCCCAGCGTCTTCGGGGAGTTCCCCGCCGCCGCGCTGGCCGAGGAGATCGACACCCCGTCGGCGGACGGGACCAGGCTGCGCGGGCTGGTCACCCTGGCCGGCAACCCGGTGCTGTCCACCCCCAACAGCGCCCGCCTGGGCGCGGCCCTGGCCTCGCTGGACGCCATGGTCAGCGTGGACGCCTACCTCAACGAGACCACCCGGCACGCGCACGTGGTGCTGCCGGCCGCCTCCCCGCTCGCCCGCAGCCACTACGACCTGGTGTTCACCGGCTTCGCGATCAGGGACCAGGCGGACTACTCGCCGCCCAGCCTGCCGCTGCGCCCCGGCGACCTGGACGAGGGCGAGGTGCTGCTCCGGCTGACCTGCGCCGCCCTCGGCGACGGAACCACCCCGGACCAACTGGACCAGCTCACCGCCGCCGACACCGCCCGCCGGATCAGCGCCGACCCGTCCTCCCCGGCGTTCGGCCGGGACCCGCTGGAGCTGCTCGCCGCGGTCGCCCACCGCAGCCGCCAGGAGCGCCTGCTCGACCTGATGCTGCGCGGCGGACCGCACGGCGACGGCTTCGGCGCCAAGCCGGAGGGGCTGACCCTGGCGGCACTGGAGGCGGCCCCGCACGGGCTCGACCTGGGCCCGCTCCGGCCCCGGCTGCCCGGCGTGCTGCGCACCCCCAGCGGCCGGGTGGAGCTCGCCCCGCCGCAGCTGCTGGCCGAGGCCCGGCGGCTGGCGGAGCACCTGGCCGAGCTGACCGCCGCGCCGGACGGCGGCCTGCTCCTGGTCGGCCGCCGCCAACTGCGGTCCAACAACTCCTGGATGCACAATGTGCCGCTGCTGGCGGGCGGCAGCAACAGCTGCACCCTGCAGCTCAATCCGGGCGACGCCGAGCGGCTGGGCATCGCCGACGGGCAGCGGGTGACCGTGCGCTCCCGGGTCGGCGAGCTGGAGGCGGCGGCCGAGCTGGTCCCCGGCCTGATGCGCGGGGTGGTCAGCCTGCCGCACGGCTGGGGCCACAGCGACCCGGCCACCCGCGGCGCGACCGCCGCGCTGTCCCCCGGGGTCAACAGCAATCTGCTCACCGACGAGGAGCCGCTGGACCCGCTGTCGGGAACGGCGGTCCTGAACGGGATCCCGGTCGAGGTCCGGCCGGGCGACCACCCCTGACGAGGGAATTCGAGGTGAACGATCAACTCGCGCGCCCCACTGGGGACCTGCTCGTACGGGTGACCGCCAGGCGGAGTACCGTAGGCAGCTGAACGGAACAGTTGCGCGCCGACCTCCCAAGGCGGATAGTCTTCGCTCCACGGCCCTGGTGCCTTCCAAGGGGTGGGATATGAATCAGATTCAGCATGTGCGCAGCAGGCCGCGGGTTCCCGCGGTGCAGTGCGGCACTGGCGCGGCGAGCCGACGGCTCGACCGTCATCTTGCTGTGCTCGGCGCACCTGCGCTCCCGCAGGTGGACGTGGCGGAAGCGGTCGGCCTGATAAGGGAGCTGACGCCCCGTGGGGTCAGCGCCCCCTCGGCCCGCCCCAATCGGGGTGCCCGGATGGTGCTGCTCGCGCCGCTCAGGCGTCTCACCCGCTCGCTCTTCGGCGGCCGCAAGTAGGCCTCCGCACGCCCGGCCATGACCTCATGTCATGGCCGGGTTCGGCATGCCCGCAGCTGTGTCGGCGCGATGAAGCTTCGGTTAACTCGGTCCACAGGGATGATCTACCGCCCGGTATCCGAAAGTATTGATCAATCGGTCGGGTCGGGGATCGAACACGAGTCTGGCGGGCAGGGGTACCCCTGCACGGACGCTCGGGGCGGTCCGTCAGGCGGAGGTGCACGGGATGAGTGACGACGTCTTGCGGGTCGGGCTGTTGACGCGGGAGTTCCCGCCGGACGTCTACGGCGGGGCCGGCGTCCATGTGGAGTTCCTGGCCCGGGAGCTGCAGGGCCTGGTCGACCTCTCGGTGCACAGCTGGGCCGGTCCCGGCCTGGTCGACACCGCCGAGGTGAGCCGGCACGCCGCCGCCCCCGGTCTGGAGGACGCCAACCCGGCGCTGCGGACCCTCTCGGTCGACCTCGCCCTGGCCGCCGCCGTCGCCGACCGCCAGCTGGTGCACTCGCACACCTGGTACGCGAACCTGGCCGGCCACCTCGCCAAGCTGCTGCACGGCATCCCGCACGTCCTGACCGCCCATTCGCTGGAGCCGCTGCGCCCCTGGAAGGCCGAGCAGCTGGGCGGCGGCTACGCCGTCTCCAGCTGGGTCGAGAAGACCGCGGTCGAGGCCGCCGACGCGGTGATCGCGGTGTCCGCCGGGATGCGCCGGGACCTGCTGGCCTGCTATCCCGCGCTGGACCCGGCCAGGGTCCAGGTGGTGCACAACGGCATCGACACCGACCTCTACCGCCCCGATCCCGGCACCGACGTGCTGGAGCGGCTCGGCATCGACCCGGCGCTGCCGACCGTGGTCTTCGTCGGCCGGATCACCCGGCAGAAGGGCGTGCCGCACCTGCTCCGCGCCGCCCGCCGGTTCGACCCCTCGGTGCAGCTGGTGCTGTGCGCGGGAGCGTCGGACACCGAGGAGGTGGACCGGGAGTTCCGCACGCTGTTCGCCGAGCTGAGCGCCGCGCGGGAGAACGTGCACTGGATCTCCGAGATGCTGCCCCGCCCCGACATCGTGCAGCTGCTCTCGCACGCCACCGTGTTCGTCTGCCCCTCGGTGTACGAGCCGCTGGGCATCGTCAACCTGGAGGCGATGGCCTGCGGAACCGCGGTGGTCGCCTCGGCCGTCGGCGGCATACCCGAGGTGGTCGCGGACGGCCGGACCGGGCTGCTGGTGCCCTACGAGGGCCGGGGCGCCGAGGACTTCGAGCGGTCCTTCGCGGCGGCGGTGGACAGCCTGGCGCTGGATCCCGAGCGCGCCGCCCGGTACGGCGCGGCCGGCCGCGAGCGCGCGGTGGCCGAGTTCGGCTGGGACGCCATCGCGGCCCGCACGGTCGAGGTCTACCGCACGGCCCTGGCCGCAGCAGGATGACTGCGCCACTCTGGCATCAGAACGATCTACCCGCAGGGAGTGTGCATGGCTGGTGGCCCGTCAGTACTCGGAATAGTCCTCGCCGGTGGGGAGGGGAAGCGGCTGATGCCGCTGACCGCGGACCGGGCCAAGCCGGCCGTCCCCTTCGGCGGCGCGTACCGGCTGATCGACTTCGTGCTGTCCAACATGGTGAACGGGGGGATCAACCGGATCTGCGTGCTCACCCAGTACAAGAGCCACAGCCTGGACCGCCATGTCTCGCAGACCTGGCGGATGACCAGCATCCGCGGCGACTACGTCACCCCGGTCCCGGCCCAGCAGCGGCTGGGCCCGCGCTGGTACCTCGGCAGCGCCGACGCGATCTACCAGTCGCTGAACCTGGTCTACGACGAGCAGCCGGACTACATCGTGGTCTTCGGCGCCGACCACGTGTACCGGATGGACCCGCAGCAGATGCTGCAGCGGCACATCGAGTCCGGGGCCGGGGTGACCGTCGCCGGGATCAAGGTGCCGCGCAGCCAGGCCTCCGAGTTCGGGATCATCACCACCGCCGAGGACGGCCGCCGGGTCGAGGGCTTCCTGGAGAAGCCGGCCGACCCGCCCGGCCTGCCCGGCGACCCGGACCGGGTCTTCGCGTCCATGGGCAACTACATCTTCACCACCAAGGTGCTGCTGGACGCGCTGCAGCGGGACGCCGAGGACGAGAGCTCGGTGCACGACATGGGCGGCAGCATCCTGCCGATGCTGACCGGGACCGGCCAGGCCGAGGTCTACGACTTCGACGACAACAAGGTGCCGGGGGAGACCGAGCGGGACCACGGCTACTGGCGCGACGTCGGCACCCTGGACGCCTACTACGACGCCCACATCGACCTGATCTCGGTGCGCCCGGTGTTCAACCTCTACAACCGGCACTGGCCGATCTTCAGCCACCCGCCGCAGCGGCCCCCGGCCAAGGTGGTGGCCGGCGGCATGGTCGCCGAGTCCATGGTGGCCGCCGGCTGCATCGTCAGCGGCCAGGTCACCGGCTCGGTGCTGGGCCCGGGCGTGGTGGTCGAGTCCGGCGCGGTGGTCCAGGAGTCGGTGCTGATGGACGGCGTGCGGGTGGGCCGCGGCGCGGTGGTCCGCAAGGCGATCCTGGACAAGAACGTGGTGGTCCCGCCCGGCGCCGTGATCGGCGTCGACCCGGTCCGCGACCGCGAGCTCTACACCATCTCGGCCGGGGGAGTGGTGGCGCTGGGCAAGGGGCAGACGGTGCACTGACGGAGTGACAGTGCGCTGATGGAGTAGCGCACCGGGCGGGGGCGCCGGGGCGGCCGTACGTTCGTTCGTATCGGTCCCGCCCGTACCACCACGGGCACCCCCGCCATGAGAGGGCGTCCCCCATGCGCAAGCACAGCCGTACCCTCGCCACCGGAGTCTCCGTCGGCCTCAGCGTGCTGGTGCTGACCGCCACCGCGGCCTGCTCCAGCGGTACCAGCAACTCGGTCACCGACAAGGCGGGGTCGCTCGCCTCGGCCGCCAAGAGCAAGGCGGCCGGCGCGGCCGGCGGCGCCGCCTCCGCGGTCTCCGCCAAGGCCTCCGCGCTCGCCTCGGCGAAGTCCTCGGCGCAGGCCAAGGCCAGTTCCTCGGCCAGCGCCGGCGCGCTCACCAAGAACGCCGCGGTCGGCGGCTTCTGCTCGGCCAAGGGCGCCAGCGGCGAGACCGCCAAGGGCCTCGCGGTGACCTGTGCGGCCGACAGCAGCGGCAAGAACCGCTGGAAGTCCGCCGCGGTGTCCGGCACCAAGGCCAACGCCGGCTCCTTCTGCGCCACCCCCGGCAGCACCGCCACCAACGCGAGTAACGTCGCCCTGGTCTGCGCCGCCGGATCCGACGGCCGCGACCGCTGGGCCAAGAAGTAAAGGACGCGCTCCATGCCACTGCACCGCGGCGAACCGGACGACCACAGCACCCGGGTGTCGGTGAACCCGTTCCTGGGCGCCGCCAACCCGGTCCCCGGCATGGAGAGCGCCCCGCCCAAGCACCGGCTCCCGGACGGGCCGATGGCGGCCGACACGGCCTACCAGGTGGTCCACGACGAGCTGATGCTGGACGGCAACGCCCGGCTGAACCTGGCCACCTTCGTCACCACCTGGATGGAGCCCCAGGCGGCGGCGCTGATGGCCGAGTCGGTCGACAAGAACATGATCGACAAGGATGAGTACCCGCAGACCGCCGAGCTGGAGCGGCGCTGCGTGGCCATGCTCGCCGACCTGTGGCACGCGCCCGACCCGGAGCACGCCATCGGCTGCTCCACCACCGGGTCGAGCGAGGCCTGCATGCTGGCCGGGATGGCGCTGAAGCGCCGCTGGATGCGCCGCAACCCGGAGCGCTACGCCGCCGGGCACCGCCCCAACCTGGTGATGGGCATCAACGTCCAGGTCTGCTGGGAGAAGTTCTGCAACTTCTGGGAGGTCGAGCCGCGCACCGTGCCGATGGAGGGCGAGCGCTACCAGCTGGACGCCGCCTCCGCCGCGGCGCTGTGCGACCAGGACACCATCGGCGTGGTCGCCATCCTCGGCTCCACCTTCGACGGCTCCTACGAGCCGGTCTGGGACATCTGCGCGGCCCTGGACGACCTCCAGCAGCGCACTGGGCTGGATATCCCGGTCCATGTGGACGGGGCGTCAGGGGCGATGGTGGCGCCCTTCCTCGACCCCGGCCTGCGCTGGGACTTCCGCCAGCCCCGGGTGGCCTCGATCAACACCTCGGGCCACAAGTACGGCCTGGTCTACCCCGGCGTGGGCTGGGCGCTGTGGCGCGACCGGGAGGCGCTGCCGGAGGAACTGGTCTTCAAGGTCAACTACTTGGGCGGCGAGATGCCGACCTTCGCCCTCAACTTCTCCCGGCCGGGCGCGGAGGTGGTCGCCCAGTACTACGCCTTTCTGCGGCTCGGCTTCCACGGCTACCGCGCGGTGCAGCAGGCCAGCCGCGACATTGCGGTCTCGCTGGCCCGGCGGATCGCCGCGCTGGGGCCGTTCCGGCTGCTCAGCAAGGGGGACGAGCTGCCGGTCTTCGCCTTCACCACCAAGGACGAGGTCACCGCGTTCGACGTCTTCGACGTGTCCCGGCGGCTGCGCGAACGCGGCTGGCTGGTGCCCGCGTACACCTTCCCGGCGAACCGCACCGACCTGGCCGCGCTGCGCATCGTCTGCCGCAACGGCTTCTCCAACGACCTCGCCGACCTGCTGATCGCGGACCTGACCCGGTTGCTCCCGGAACTCCAGGAGCAGCCCGGCCCGCTGCGCCGGCCGGAGACCTCGACCGGCTTCCACCACTGAGCCGCTCCTGACGGCCCATCAGCCGGTCAGGGCCGGGCCGGTCAGGGCCAGAGCAGCTCACGGGTCCAGGAGCCGCCCTCGGCCGTGTAACGGAGCCGGGTGTGGCCCCGCCCCGGGACGCCCTGCCAGAACTCGACGTCGGTCGGCCGGACGGTGAAGACGGCATGCTCCGGATCGACCAGTCCGGGGTCGGCGGTGACCCGGTCCAGCGCCTCGGCGAAGGCGGCGGCGAGCAGCTCCTGGTCGGCCAGCGGCTCGCTCTGGTGGCCGACCAGGCTCGCCGCCCGGGAGCCGGGCAGCCGGGACAGGAAGTCGGCCGCGGCGGCGTCCGGGTCGGCCTGGAGCACCGGGCCGCGCAGCCGGATCTGCCGTCCCTGCTCGCGCCAGTGGAAGCCGAGCGCGGCCTGCGGCTGCGCCGCCAGCTGCCGGCCCTTGGCGCTCCCCGCGCCGGTGGCGAAGGTCCAGCCGTCCGGGGCGGCGTCCCGCAGCGCCACGATCCGCAGATCCGGGCAGCCGTCGGCGTCGACGGTCGCCAGCGTCATTGCGTGCGGCTCGCTGACCCCCGCCGCCACGGCCAGCCGCAGCCAGTCCAGGAACAGCGGAAAGGGCGCGTCGGGGACGGCGCGGGGGTCGAACGAGGGCAGCGGCGGGGCCAGCATCGGCACCCCGAACAGCAGCTCGCGGACGGTCATCGGGACGGGGGCCGTCGCGGCCATGCTTGCTCCTGGGCTCGGCTGGGGTGGCGAACATGCTAGCTCCAGGATGAGCCTGGAATGAGCCTGGAATGAGCCGGGGAAAGCGGGGAACGCGCTGGGGGACGTGAGGATGTGAGAACCATGGCCGTCCCTTCCGACGAGCAGCCGGTGCCACCGACCCCGACGACCGCACCGACCCAGCCGATCGCGCCCGATGCCGGGCCCGCTCACGAGCCGACCGTGAAACACGGCCGGGGGCTGCCGCGGACCAGGACCGGAACGGCCTGGGCGTCGATCGTCACGGCGGTGCTGCTGCTGATCCTGCTGGTCATTTTCATCGCCCAGAACACGCACCCGGTGGACGTCTCGTTCCTGATGCTGCACGGGCGGTTCCCGCTGGCGGTGGCGCTGCTCGCGGCGGTCGCCGGCGGCGCGCTGGTCGCGGTGATCGGCGGCACGCTGCGGATGGTGCAGCTGCGCCGCGCCGTGCCCCGCCGGGTTCCCCGCCGGCACGGGGGACGGTGCCCGCCGCGCCCGCTCCGGCGGCCGAACCGGTCTCCCCGGCGCCCCCGACCGAGGCGCCGGCCCTGCTGAAGGACCGGCCGCAGGAGCAGTAGGAACAGCAGGAACGACGGGCTCAGGCCGGCGCCGCGCCGAGGGCGGCGGCGATCGAGGCCGCCAGCCGGTCCAGGTAGTCCTTGCCGATGGGGGTCCGCACCACGGCGAGCCGCCAGTACAGCGGGCCCGCGATCAGGTCCAGCGCCAGATCCGGGTCGGTGCCGGGGGCGAGTTCGCCGCGGGCGACGGCCTTGCGCACCAGCGCGGCGCTGCTCTGCCGCTGGGCCTCGTTCAGGGCGCCGGCCAGGGTCTCGGCGATCTCCGGGTTCCGGGCCGCCTCGGCCAGCAGGTCCGGCACGATCTGGGCGGCCAGCGGATGCCGCAGCACCCGGGCGACCACATGCACGAACATCCGCAGATCATTGTGCAGCGAGCCGGTGTCCGGCAGGATCAGCCCGAGCGAGGCGACCTCCGAGACCACGTCGATCACCATGGGGAGTTTCGAGCGCCAGCGGCGGTAGACCGCGGTCTTGCCGACACCCGCGCGACGGGCGACGGCCTCGATCGAGAGCCTGCTGTACCCGCTGACGGCGAGCTCCTCGAAGACCGCGCCGCGGATCGCCTCGGTCACGTCGTCGCGCAGCACGGCGGCGCCCGCCGGGGCGCGTTTCAGCGTCCGCGGTTTGGCGGCATTGGAAGGCTCCCCGGTCAGCATGAGAGTGAGTCTAGCGTGAGGACGGAACGGTTGCGTTCTCTCCTCGGACCCCTTAGTTTCCTCTTATTGCGACGAGACGATACCGTTCCGTCGTGTCGGTCGGGGACGAAAGTCTTGGGAGTAGCGTGTCTACGGTGTACGAGCAGCGGGTGGCCGGGGTCACCGGCCTCGGTCAGGACTCGGGCCTCAGCCCGGGTGATTTGGCGGCCAAGTACGGGTTGACCGTCAGCGGGCGCCGCCCCGGCGCGGTGGAGTACGCCCGGCAGCTGTGGGGGAGGCGCCACTTCATCGTGGCCTACTCCACGGCGAAGCTGAGCGCGATGTACACCACGGCCAAGCTCGGCCAGGTCTGGCAGGTCATGACGCCGCTGCTGAACGCGGCCGTCTACTACCTGATCTTCGGTCTGCTGCTGGGGACCAAGCGTGACATTCCCAACTTCATCGCCTACCTCTGCACCGGCGTCTTCGTCTTCCAGTTCACCCAGTCCGCGGTGCTGAACGGGACCCGGGCGATCGCTGGCAACCTCGGTCTGATCCGGGCCCTGCACTTCCCGCGGGCCTGCATGCCGATCGCCTCCACCCTGATCCAGCTGCAGCAGCTGCTGTTCTCGATGGGCGTGCTCGGCGTGATCGTGCTGGCCACCGGCGAGCCGCTGACGCTGCGCTGGCTGCTGCTGGTGCCGGTGCTGCTGCTGCAGTCCGTCTTCAACACCGGCGTGGCGATGTTCATGGCCAGGATCGGGGCCAAGACGACCGACCTGGCGCAGCTGATGCCCTTCATCATCCGCACCTGGATGTACATGTCGGGCATCTTCTGGAGCATCTCGTCCATCACCGACCACGCCCCGCACTGGGTGACGCTGGTGATCGAGGCCAACCCGGCGCTGATCTTCATCAGCCTGATGCGCTACGCCCTGCTCGACTCCTACCCCGCCAGCAATCTCCCGGCGCACGTCTGGCCGATGGCCCTGGCCTGGGCGGTCGTGATCGGCATCGGTGGATACCTGTTCTTCTGGAAGGCAGAGGAGGAGTACGGCCGTGGCTGAGACTTCGACGGATGTGAGCGTGGACGCGAACGTGGACGCCAACGTGAGTGCCGACAGCGCGCCGGAGCCGGCCCCGGTCGAGGCCCGGACGCCGACGGTGATCGTGGACGACGTCCACATCATCTACAAGGTCTACGGCGGCGGCAGCGGCAAGGGCTCGGCCACCTCGGCCCTCTCCCGGATCGTGCGGCGCAAGGCCTCCCCGGCGATCACCGAGGTGCACGCGGTGCGCGGGATCAGCTTCACCGCCTACAAGGGCGAGGCGGTGGGCCTGATCGGCTCCAACGGCTCCGGGAAGTCGACCACCCTGTCCGCGGTCGCCGGCCTGCTGCCGACGGCCTCGGGGGCGATCTACACCGACGGGCAGCCCTCGCTGCTCGGGGTGAACGCGGCGATGATGAACGACCTCAGCGGCGAGCGGAACGTGGTCCTCGGCTGCCTGGCGATGGGGATGAGCTACGCCGAGGTGCGCGAGCGCTACCAGGAGATCGTGGACTTCTCCGGGATCAACGAGAAGGGCGACTTCATCTCGCTGCCGATGCGGACCTACTCCTCCGGCATGGCGGCGCGACTGCGGTTCTCGATCGCGGCGGCCAAGACCCACGACGTGCTGCTGATCGACGAGGCGCTGTCGACCGGTGACGCCTCGTTCCAGCGCCGCAGCGAGGCCCGGATCAAGGAACTGCGCAAGCAGGCCGGCACGGTCTTCCTGGTGTCGCACAGCAGCGCGTCGATCCGGGACACCTGCGACCGGACCATCTGGCTGGAGCACGGCGTGATCAGGGCCGACGGCCCGACCAACGAGATCGTGAACGAGTACGAGGCCTGGATGAAGAAGAGGTAAGCACGGGACAAGAGTCCTTGCGGCAGGATTGGTGACGATGTGACAGCCCGTTCGCACCACCCCGGCGACGGGTTGTCACACCAGAGTCCTAAGCTATGGACAAGATCCCCCCGGATCGTCTCCGGGTGTGTCCGCTGTGGGCAGGTCGTGAAGATCGGTGTAGAACGGGGGGGTGGCGGTCATGACAGTGCGTCGGCAGACTCTGGATCAGGTGGGGCCAGGCGCTGTGCTGGACAAGGCGGACCGGGAGAACTTCCCCGTCGCCCCTTTCTTCATGCCCCCCGTGATGCGCACCGGGCTGATGGCCGTCTACGGCTTCGCCCGGCTGGTCGACGACGCGGGTGACGGCGATCTCGCCGACCCCGCGGACACCGCCGCCACCCTCGGCCTCGCCCCGGTGCCCGCCCCCGCCGACGCCGCGGCGGAGACCGCCTTCCGGCTGGCTCTGCTCGACGGCCTCGAAGCCGATCTCGACCGGGTGTTCGAAACCGTCCTCGGCTCGCCCGGCGCCCGGCCGCCGCGGCATCCGCTGCTGGCCGCGCTGGTCCCGGTGGTGGACGCGCACGGCCTCACCCCCGAGCCGTTCCGGGCGCTGATCCAGGCCAACCGGGTCGACCAGGTCACCACCCGCTACGCCGACTTCGACGCGCTGCTGGGCTACTGCGAGCTCTCCGCCAACCCGGTCGGGCTGCTGGTGCTGCAGCTGGCCGGGCTGGCCACCCCCGAGCGGATCCGCCGCTCCGACGCGATCTGCAGCGCGCTCCAGGTGGTCGAACACCTGCAGGACGTCGCCGAGGACCGCGGCAACGGCCGGATCTACCTTCCGCTGGCCGACCTCGAACGCTTTGGCGTCGCCGAGTCCGACCTGGACGCCCCGCACGCCGGGCCCGCCCTCCGTGCCCTGATCGGGTACGAGGCGCAGCGTGCCCGCGAGCTGCTGGACCAGGGAGCCCCGCTGGTCGGCTCGGTCGGCGGCCGGCTCCGGCTGCTGCTGGCCGGCTTCGCGGCCGGCGGCTACGCCGCCCTCGACGCCGTCGCGGCGGTCGACAACGATGTGCTGGCCGGGGCGCCCAAGCCCCGCAAGAGCCGCCTCCTGCGTGAGGTCGCGGCGACATTGGTGAGAGGAAGGTGAGTCGGCGAATGGAGGGCTCCTCAGAGGGTTCGCTACTGGTCTCCCGGCCGGTGTCCCCGCAGGCCGCGGCGGCGTACCGGTACTGCGAGGCGGTGACCGGCGCGCAGGCGCGCAACTTCTCGTACGGGATCAGGCTGCTGCCCGGCGCCAAGCGCCAGGCCATGTCCGCGATCTACGCGCTGGCCCGGCGGATCGACGACATCGGCGACGGCGACTGGCCCGACGAGCGCAAGGCCGAGTACCTGGGCCGGACCAGGACACTGCTGGACGAGGTCCGCGAGGGCGGGGTCGACCCGCTGGACACCGACCCGGTGAAACTGGCGCTGGCCGACGCCTGCTCCCGCTTCGCGATCCCGCTGGACGCCTTCGACGAGCTGATCGACGGCGTGGAGATGGACGTCAGGGGCACCGACTACCAGACGTTCGAACAGCTGCGGGTCTACTGCCGCTGCGTGGCCGGCACGGTCGGCCGGCTCTCGCTCGGCGTGTTCGGCTGCGCCGACCCCAAGCGCGGGGCCGAGTTCGCCGACACCCTGGGCCTGGGCCTGCAGCTCACCAACATCCTCCGCGACGTCCGCGAGGACGCCGCCAACGGGCGTACCTACCTCCCGGCCGAGGATCTGGCCAGGTTCGGCTGCGAGCAGGGCTTCGGCGGCAGTCCGGCCCCGGACGCGGACTTCCGCGGCCTGGTGCTGTTCGAGGCGCGCCGGGCCCAGGAGTACTTCGACGAGGGGCTGCTGCTGCTGCCGATGCTGGACCGCCGCAGTCGGGCCTGTGTGGCGGCGATGGCCGGGATCTACCACCGGCTGCTGGAGCGGATCGTGCGCGAGCCCGAGGCCGTGCTCCGGGGCCGGATGTCCCTTCCGGCCTGGGAGAAGGCCTATGTGGCGTTCGCCGGTCTCGCCGGAGGGCGTGCTTCTTGAGACAGGTGCCGCGGGCCCGTCGGATGCTGACGACGTGGCGTGGTGCGTTTGTCACACAGAGTTGCCGGGGAGTCACCAGAGCAGACAACGAGGGTGCGGTACGAGCGGTACGAACCGGGACACGAACAGGGAGAGGCGCATGAACGGGCGGACGGCCGTGGTCGTCGGCGGGGGGCTCGCGGGGATCACCGCGGCGCTCCGCCTCGCGGACGCGGGAATGGCGGTCACCCTGGTCGAGGCGCGCCCCCGGCTCGGGGGCTGGCCTTCTCCTTCAAGCGCGGGGAGCTCTGGGTCGACAACGGCCAGCATGTGTTCCTGCGCTGCTGCACGGCCTACCGCGGTCTGCTGCAGCGGCTCGGGGTGACCGACCAGGTGGAGATCCAGCCCCGGCTGGACGTCCCGGTGCGGGACGTCGCCACCGGGCGGACCGGGTCGCTGCGCCGGGCCGGGCTGCCGGTGCCGCTGCACCTGGTGAAGAGCCTGGCGCTGTACCCGCACATGAGCCTGGCCGACAAGGCGGCCACAGGCCGCGCCGCGCTGGCGCTGCGCGGCCTCGACCTGGACGATCCGGCCCTGGACGAGGAGTCCTTCGGCGCCTGGCTGCGCCGGCACGGCCAGTCCGACCGCGCGGTGGAGTCGCTCTGGGACCTGGTCGGGGTGGCCACCCTGAACGCCACCGCGGAGGAGTCCTCGCTGGCGCTGGCGGCGATGGTGTTCAAGACCGGACTGCTGAGCGACCCGGGCGCCTCCGACATCGGTTTCGCCAAGGTGCCGCTGGGCGCGCTGCACGACGAGGCGGCGCGCGCGGTGCTGGAACGCGCCGGGGTGCGGGTGCTGCTGCGGGCGCGGGTGGCGGAGGTCAAGGCCAGCTCGCCGCGCGGCCACAGCGTGCTGCTGGAGGGCGAGCGCCTGGACGGCGGCGCGGAGCGGATCGAGGACGTGGACGCGCTGGTGCTCGCGGTGGCCCAGGACGCCGCCCACGAGCTGCTGCCGCCGGGCAGCCTGGAGCACCCCGAACGGCTGCTCGAACTCGACTACGCGCCGATCCTGAACGTCCATGTGGTCTACGACCGGGTGGTGCTGGACCGGCCGTTCCTGGCCGCTCTCGGCTCGCCGATCCAGTGGGTGTTCGACCGCACCCGGCACTCCGGGCTGCGCGGCCCGGGCCAGTACCTGGCCCTGTCCCAGTCCGCCGTGCGGGACGAGATCGACCTGCCGGTGGCCGAGCTGCGGCAGCGCTATCTGCCGGAACTGGAGCGGCTGCTGCCGGCGTCCAGAGAGGCATCGGTCACCGAGTTCTTCGTCACCAGGGAGCGCACCGCGACCTTCGCACCAGCACCGGGGTCCGCCAGGCTGCGGCCCTCTGCCCGTACCCTCAGTCCCGGCCTGTACCTGGCCGGGGCATGGACCGCCACCGGCTGGCCCGCGACCATGGAGGGCGCTGTTCGCAGCGGCAACTCCGCGGCCCGGGCGGCCCTCATGGATTTCAGCGGCACGAACTGACGGACCGTAGACAGGTTGGTTATGACAGCGACAGCAGTGCCCCTGACGAACAACCAGAACGGAGAGGGAGCAAGCGTGGTTTCGAGCCCTGAAGAGACCCGCCCGGTGCGGCCGGTCGGGTCGTCGGTGGATGTGCGGGCCCTGCTCGAACGAGGACGAACCCTCTGCACTCCCGTCCTGCGGGAGGCCATCGGACGACTGGCAGCACCCATGGACCGGGTCTCCGCCTACCACTTCGGCTGGACCGACGCCGAGGGGCGTCCCACCGAGGGCGACGGCGGCAAGGCGGTGCGCCCGGCGCTGGCGCTGCTCTCCGCCCAGGCGGCCGGGGTCCCGGCCGAGATCGGCATCCCCGGCGGGGTCGCGGTCGAACTGGTGCACAACTTCTCGCTGCTGCACGACGACCTGATGGACGGCGACGAGCAGCGCCGGCACCGGGCCACGGTGTGGACGGTGTTCGGCCCGGCCCAGGCGATCCTGGTCGGTGACGCGATGTTCGCGCTGGCCAACGAGGTGCTGCTGGAGGCCGCCGACAACGGCGGCGCCACCGGCGTGGACGCGGGGCGCGCGGTGCAGCGGCTCACCCTGGCCACCCGCAAACTGATCGACGGTCAGGCCCAGGACCTCTCCTTCGAGCACCGCGACCGGGTCAGCGTCGAGGAGTGCCTGGAGATGGAGGGCAACAAGACCGGCGCCCTGCTCGCCGCCTCGGCCTCGGTCGGCGCGGTGCTCGCCGGGATCGACGACGCCGGCGCCGACGCGCTGGAGCGCTACGGCTACCACCTGGGCCTGGCCTTCCAGGCGGTGGACGACCTGCTGGGGATCTGGGGCGCCACCGAGGTCACCGGAAAGCCCAACTTCGGCGACCTGCGGCAGCGCAAGAAGTCGCTCCCGGTCTCGGCCGCGCTGGCTGAGGGGGGCCGGGCCTCGGTCCGGCTGGCCGAGCTGCTGGCCGACCCGGAGGGACGCGGTGACGAGGACGAGGAACAACTCGCGGTCCGCGCGGCTTTGATCGAGGAGGCGGGCGGTCGTGCCTGGACCGCCGAGGAGGCACGCCGCCAGCACCGGACCGCGCTGGCAGCCCTCGACGAGGTACCCATGTCCGCCGTCGTTCGGGAGCAGTTCGCAGCGCTCGCCGAATTCGTCGTGGTCAGGGAGAGGTGACGGGATGACAGCAACCGCGGACGGCCGGCTCGACCCACAGTACGAGGCAGAGCCGGCCGCGGAGAGCAGTACCGCCGAGGAGGGGGAGGGGCCCGAATCGGAGTCAGCGGCGGCGGAGCCGGCCGGGACGGTCCGGGACGTGCGCGCGCTGGCGGCCGAGACGCTGGAGCGGGCCACCGCCCACCTGCTCGGCCTGCAGGACGCCGAGGGCTGGTGGAAGGGCAACCTGGAGACCAACGTCACCATGGACGCCGAGGACCTGCTGCTGCGTCAGTTCCTGGGGATCAGGACGGAGGAGCAGACCCGCGCCACCGCCGACTGGATCCGCTCCCAGCAGCAGCCGGACGGCACCTGGGCCACCTTCTACGGGGGCCCCGCCGAGCTGTCCACCACGGTCGAGGCGTATGTCGCGCTGAAGCTGGCCGGGGACGACCCGCAGGCCCCGCACATGCTCAGGGCCGCCGGGTTCGTCCGCGCGCAGGGGGGCCTCGCCGCGGCCAGGGTGTTCACCAGGATCTGGCTGGCGCTGTTCGGCTGGTGGCCCTGGGACCGGCTGCCGGAGCTCCCGCCCGAGGTCATCTTCCTGCCCCGCGGCTTCCCGCTGAACATCTACTCGTTCGGCTGCTGGGCCCGGCAGACCATCGTGCCGCTGACCGTGGTCTCGGCGCACCGCCCGGTCCGCCCGGCCCCGTTCGACCTGGACGAGCTGCACGCCGACCGGGCCGACCCGTACCCGGTCCGGCCGTTCGCCGCCCCGTACACCTGGGACGGCGTGTTCGAGCGGCTCGACCGGGTGCTGCACCTGTACCACCGGATGCCGGTCCGCCCGGTCCGCCGGATGGCCCTCAGCCAGGCCGCCAAGTGGATCGTGGACCGGCAGGAGGCCGACGGCTGCTGGGGCGGGATCCAGCCCCCCGCGGTCTACTCGCTGATCGCCCTGCACCTGCTCGGCTACCCGCTGGACCACCCGGTGATGGAGGCCGGACTGGCCGCGTTCGAACGCTTCACCGTGCACACCGACGAGGGGCACCGCTGGATCGAGGCCTGCCAGTCCCCGGTCTGGGACACCTGCCTGGCCGTGGTCGCGCTGGCCGACGCCGGGCTGCCCAAGGACCACCCGGCGCTGGTCAGCGCCAGCGACTGGATGCTGGGCGAGGAGATCACCAGCCCGGGGGACTGGGCCGTGCAGCGGCCCGAGCTCAGCCCGGGCGGCTGGGCCTTCGAGTTCGAGAACGACAACTACCCCGACATCGACGACACCGCCGAGGTGGTGCTGGCCCTGCGCCGGGTGCAGCACCCGGAGCCCGCGCGGGTGGACGCGGCGGTGGAGCGCGGGGTCCAGTGGACCATGGGCATGCAGTCCAAGAACGGCGCCTGGGCCGCGTTCGACGTGGACAACACCAGCACCCTGCCCAACAAGCTGCCGTTCTGCGACTTCGGCGAGGTGGTCGACCCGCCGTCGGCCGATGTCACCGCCCATGTGGTGGAGATGCTCGCCGCGGTCGGCCGGGCCGGCGACCCGCGGGTGCGTCGGGGCATCGACTGGCTGCTGCGCGAGCAGGAGGAGGACGGCTCCTGGTTCGGCCGTTGGGGCACCAACTACATCTACGGGGTCGGCTCGGTCCTCCCCGCGCTGGTCGCGGCCGGGCTCCCGGCCGGCCACCAGGCGATCCGCCGTGCCGTGGAGTGGCTGGAGCAGCACCAGAACGCGGACGGCGGCTGGGGCGAGGACATGCGCTCCTACAGCGACCGCAGCTGGGCCGGCCGGGGCACCTCCACCGCCTCGCAGACCGCCTGGGCGCTGATGGCGCTGCTCGCGGCCGGCGAGACCGGCGAGGTGGTCGACCGGGGTATCGGCTGGCTGGCCGCCACCCAGCTCCCCGAGGGCACCTGGGACGAGCCGGAGTTCACCGGGACCGGCTTCCCCTGGGACTTCTCCATCAACTACAACCTCTACCGGCTGGTGTTCCCGGTCACCGCACTCGGCCGCTACCTCCATGGAACCCCGGAGCTGGACGGAGGCGTCCCCTCCGACGAGCGGGCCGCGATGGCCCGGCTCACCGCCGAGCTTCCGCCCCCGGCACGGCTGCTGCCGTCGCTGACCGGAAGGCGGTCGCGGTGAGGGCGGTCGAGATGAAGGTGTCACCGACATGACCAAGGAGCCCGCCAGACCGGGGGCCGCAGGCCCGGAGCCGGAACCCGGGCCGCTGCTGCTCGCCTGCGCGCTGACCGCCGAACAGGCGGCTCTGCGCGCGGGCGCGCGCTCCGCGGCCGGGACCACCCTGCTCCGTACCGGGATGGGCCAGCAGCGGGCGCGACGCTCCGTCAGCGACGCGCTGGCGCAGGGGGCGCGCGCTCCCGGCGCGTTCCTCTTCGCGGGCTTCGGAGCTGCGGTGGGACCGGGAATACAGCCCGGAGACGTCCTGGTTGCCACTGAGGTGCGCGATGCCGACAGTGGATCGATCGAACTACCGTGCCCGGATGCGCTCGCCGGGGCACTGCGCCATGTCGGGCTGACCGTGCACACCGGTCCGCTGTTCAGCGCGGAGCGGGTGGTGCGGGGGGCCCGGCGGGCGACCCTGCATGCCGAAGGCGTGCTGGGCGTGGAGATGGAGACGGCCGGGGCGCTGCTGGCCCTGCCCGGGGGACGCCGGCCGCGGCCGTGCGGGTGGTGGTGGACACCCCCGAGCACGAGCTGCTGCGTCCCGGCATCCTGCTCCACGGCCTGCGCGCCTGGCGCGCCCTTCGCACCGCCGCCCCCGTCCTCGCCACCTGGTACCTCTGAAAGGCTCGGTACAACGCATGACCGCGATCTCGCTCGGAATGCCGTCCGCTCCGCTCAAGCCGCTTGCTGTGCGGCGGAAGAGTCGTCAGATCATGGTCGGCAGTGTGGCGGTGGGTGGGGATGCGCCGATCTCGGTGCAGTCGATGACCACGACGGTGACCTCGGACATCAATGCGACGTTGCAGCAGATCGCTGAGTTGACGGCGTCGGGGTGTCAGATCGTGCGGGTGGCGTGTCCCTCGCAGGATGATGCTGATGCGTTGGCGACGATCGCGCGCAAGTCGCAGATTCCGGTGATCGCGGATATTCACTTCCAGCCGAAGTACGTGTTCGCGGCGATCGACGCGGGGTGTGCGGCGGTGCGGGTGAATCCGGGGAACATTCGGCAGTTCGACGACAAGGTCAAGGAGATCGCGCGGGCGGCGGGGGCGGCGGGGGTGCCGATCCGGATCGGGGTGAACGCGGGTTCGCTGGATGCGCGGCTTTTGGCGAAGTACGGGAAGGCGACGCCGGAGGCTCTGGTGGAGTCGGCGTTGTGGGAGTGCTCGTTGTTCGAGGAGCACGGGTTCCGGGACATCAAGATCTCGGTGAAGCACAACGACCCGGTGGTGATGATCGCGGCGTACCGGCTGCTGGCGGCGTCGTGCGACTATCCGCTGCACCTGGGGGTGACCGAGGCGGGTCCCTCGTTCCAGGGGACGATCAAGTCGGCGGTGGCGTTCGGGGCGCTGCTGTCGGAGGGGATCGGGGACACGATCCGGGTCTCGTTGTCGGCTCCGCCGGCGGAGGAGATCAAGGTGGGGAATCAGATCCTGGAGTCGTTGAATCTGCGGCAGCGGGGTCTGGAGATCGTGTCCTGCCCGTCCTGTGGGCGGGCGCAGGTGGATGTGTACAAGTTGGCGGAGGAGGTCACCGCGGGGCTTGAGGGCATGGAGGTGCCGCTGCGGGTGGCCGTGATGGGCTGTGTCGTCAATGGTCCCGGTGAGGCGCGTGAGGCGGATCTGGGGGTGGCGTCGGGCAATGGCAAGGGGCAGATCTTCGTCAAGGGCGAGGTGATCAAGACTGTGCCGGAATCCAAGATCGTGGAGACGCTGATCGAGGGGGCACTGAAGTTGGCGGAGCAGATGCAGGATGCGGGCGTCGCCTCGGGCGAGCCCACCGTCGCCGTCAGCTGACGGACCCTCCGGACCAGAACGGCCAACCGACCTGCCGCAGAACGAAGGTGATCCCATGTCGCTACTGGAGTCCATCCAAGGCCCCGCCGATCTTCGGATGCTCCCCGCAGCCGAGCTCCCCAGGCTCGCGGAGGAGATCCGCGACTTTCTGATCGAGGCCGTCACCCGAACGGGCGGACACCTCGGTCCCAACCTCGGCGTGGTCGAGCTCACCATCGCGCTGCACCGCGTCTTCGACTCCCCGAAGGACCGGATCCTCTTCGACACCGGCCACCAGAGCTACGTCCACAAGCTGCTCACCGGCCGTCAGGACTTCACCCGGCTCAAGGCCAGGGGCGGCCTGTCCGGCTACCCCTCCCGGGCCGAGTCCGCGCACGACGTGATCGAGAACTCGCACGCCTCCACCGTCCTCGGCTACGCCGACGGCCTGGCCAAGGCCAACCAGCTGCAGGGCCACGAGGACCGCACCGTGGTCGCGGTGATCGGCGACGGCGCGCTCACCGGCGGCATGGCCTGGGAGGCCCTGAACAACATCGCCGAGTCGGTGGACCGTCCGCTGGTGATCGTGGTCAACGACAACGAGCGCTCCTACGCCCCCACCATCGGCGGCATGGCGAACCACCTGGCCACCCTGCGCACCACCCAGGGCTATGAGCGCTTCCTGTCCTGGGGCAAGGAGACGCTGCAGCGCACCCCGGCCTTCGGCACCCCGATCTACGAGGCCCTGCACGGAGCGAAGAAGGGCTTCAAGGACGCGGTCGCCCCGCAGGGCATGTTCGAGGACCTGGGGCTGAAGTACATCGGCCCGATCGACGGCCACGACACCCCGGCCCTGGAGTCCGCGCTCAAGCGCGCCAAGGGCTTCGGCGGTCCGGTCATCGTGCACTGCCTCACCGAGAAGGGGCGCGGCTACCGCCCGGCCGAGCTGGACGAGGCCGACCACTTCCACCAGGTCGGCGCGATCGACCCGATCACCTGCGAGCCGTTGCGCCCGTCCAGCGGCATCTCCTGGACCTCGGTGTTCGGCACCGAGCTGGTCGCGATCGGCAAGGAGCGCCCCGACGTGGTGGCGATCACCGCCGCGATGCTGCAGCCGGTCGGCCTCGGCAAGTTCGCCAAGGAGTTCCCCGACCGGATCTTCGACGTCGGCATCGCCGAGCAGCACGCCACCGTCAGCGCGGCCGGTCTTGCCACCGGCGGGCTGCACCCGGTGGTCGCGGTCTACGCGACCTTCCTGAACCGGGCCTTCGACCAGGTGCTGATGGACGTGGCGCTGCACAAGTGCGGGGTCACCTTCGTGCTGGACCGGGCCGGCGTCACCGGCACCGACGGGGCCAGCCACAACGGCATGTGGGACATGTCGATCCTGCAGGTCGTGCCCGGGCTGCGGATCGCCGCCCCGCGCGACGCCGACCAACTGCGCGCCGAACTGCGCGAGGCCCTGGCCGTCGACGACGCCCCCACCGTGGTCCGCTTCCCCAAGGCCGAGGTCGGCCCGCCGATCCCCGCGGTCGAGCGGATCGGCGGGGTCGACGTGCTGCTGCGGACCGCGGCGCCGGGCAGCGCCCCGGACATCCTGCTGGTCGCGGTCGGCACCATGGCCCCGGCCTGTCTGGACGCCGCGGCGCTGCTGACCGCCGACGGGCTCACCGCCACCGTGGTCGATCCGCGCTGGGTCAAGCCGGTCGATCCGGCGCTGACCGAGCTGGCCGCCCGGCACCGGCTGGTGGTCACGGTCGAGGACAACGGGCGGGTGGGCGGGGTCGGCGCGGCCGTGGCGATGGCGCTGCGGGACGCCGAGATCGACGTCCCGACACGGGAGCTCGGGATCCCCCAGCAGTTCCTCACCCATGCCAGCAGGAGTGAGATCCTGGACGAGATCGGGCTCACCGGGCCCGGTATCGCGGCGCAGACGGCGGGGTTCGCCAAGGCGATCGGCCTCGGCCGCCAGCAGGAGACACGGGTACCGAGCAGCATCACAGGAGGGGATTCCCAGCGTGGCATCTGACACGGCAGCACCGCTCTCGGCGGCATCGGACGCGGCCCCGGACACAGTGCCGGACCCGGCGCCGACGGCCAAGCCGTTCGACGTGGCCGCCCTGCTCGCGGAGCGCGGCGCGGAGCGCTACAAGCTGCACAGCGAGTACCTGAACCACCAGCTGCCGCGGATGCTGCACACCATCGGCTTCGACAAGGTGTACGAGCGGGCCCAGGGCGCCTACTTCTACGACGCCGAGGGCAACGACTACCTCGACATGCTGGCCGGCTTCGGCATCTTCGCCCTCGGCCGGCACCACCCGGTGGTCCGCGACGCGGTGCACCAGGTGATGGACCTGGACCTGGCCGACCTGACCCGGTTCGACTGCCAGCCGCTGCCGGGGCTGCTCGCCGAGAAGCTGCTCTCGTACACCCCGCACCTGGACCGGGTGTTCTTCGGCAACAGCGGGACCGAGGCGGTCGAGACCGCGCTGAAGTTCGCCCGCTACGCCACCGGCAAGCGCCGCGTGCTCTACTGCGACCACGCCTTCCACGGGCTGACCACGGGCTCGCTCTCGGTCAACGGCGAGGACGGCTTCCGCAAGGGCTTCGCCCCGCTGCTGCCGGACACGGCGCTGCCGCTGGGCGACCTGGCCGCGCTGGAGCGCGAGCTGAAGAAGGGCGATGTCGCCGCCCTGATCGTGGAGCCGATCCAGGGCAAGGGGGTGCACGCCACCCCGCCCGGCTACCTCAAGGCCGCTCAGGAGCTGCTGCACAAGCACAAGGCGCTGCTGATCGCCGACGAGGTGCAGACCGGCATCGGCCGCACCGGTGACTTCTTCGCCTACCAGCACGAGGACGGGGTGGAACCCGACCTGGTCTGCGCGGCCAAGGCGCTCTCCGGCGGCTACGTGCCGGTCGGGGCGACCCTGGGCAAGGCCTGGATCTTCGAGAAGGTGTACTCCTCGATGGACCGGGTGCTGGTGCACTCCGCCAGTTTCGGCTCCAACGCCCAGGCCATGGCGGCGGGGCTCGCCACCCTGCACGTCATGGAGGACGAGCAGGTGGTGGCGAACGCCCGCCGGGTCGGCGACCTGTTCCGGGAACGGCTCAGCGCGCTGAAGCCCAGGTACGAGATGCTGGCCGACGTCCGCGGCCGCGGCCTGATGATCGGCATCGAGTTCGGCCGCCCGCAGTCGCTGAAGCTGCGCACCGGCTGGACGGCGCTGCAGGCCGCCCGCAAGGGGCTGTTCGCCCAGATGGTCGTGGTGCCGCTGATGCAGAAGCACCGGATCCTGACCCAGGTCTCGGGGGACCATCTGGAGGTCATCAAGCTGATCCCGCCGCTCACCATCGGCGAGGCCGAGGTGGACCGCTTCGTCGACGCCTTCGCCGAGATCATGGACGAGGCCCACAGCGGCACCGGCCTGATGCGGGACTTCGGCCGCACCCTGATCAAGCAGGCCGTCGCCAACCGCTAGACCTGCCGGGGCCCGGAGTCCGGGCCTCAGACCTCGAGGTTCTCCTCGATCTGCTTCATCCGGTGCCGCGCCAGCGCGAGGTTGGCGCGGACCCGGTCGAGGGCCAGGTAGAGGAAGATGCCCTTGCTGCTGTGCCGGGTCAGCGGTCGGATGATGTGGTACTGGTTGGTCAGGGTGATCAGGATGTCCTCGATCGTCTCGTTGTGGAGATTGAGCATCTCCATGGTCCGCATCTTGGCGCGGACCACGTCGGTGTTGCCCGCGGCGGCGACGTTGAGGTCGAGCTCCTTGGTGGCACCGAGGGTGCCCAGGGCCAGGCCGCTGCTGTAGTCGACGATCGCCACGCCCAGCGCTCCATCGACGCTCATGGCCTCTTTGAGTGCGGTCTCCATGTTCGACATGTCCGGGCATCCTCCTGGAACGGGTCAACAATCGCGTGGACCGTTCGTGGCCCCCGCTCTTACCGACCCTAGGAGAGCCATCCAGCGGCACATGCCGCTTGGGCGAAAGTGATCAGAAGGGGACGATGGGGCGACTGTTGTTGATCGCTGGATGTCCTTTAGTGCCCTTCTTTTCTACGACACCGTTTCGACGCCGAAGTGGGCCGGGAAAATGCCGTCCGACCGGTCCCCGGGAACGCCAAAAAGACCTTCGCCTGTGACGAAGGTAACAGTGAAGTGTTATCCCCTGGCGCCCGAGTGCTCGCCGGCCGCGCGCTGGCTGACCACGCGCTTTACCGGGACCGCGGCGGCGGTCGGCTCGGCGGCCGGCTCACGTTCCGCCAGTGCCGGTGCGAGCGCCGGTTCCGACGGCGCCGGCCGCCGGAGCAGCTTGGCCCAGAGCGCCCGGCGGTCCGCCCAGGCCCGCTGGATCCGCTCGTCCGCGCTGGCGACCACCGGCTCGAACAGCGGCAGCGCGAGCATCACCAGGACGCCGGCGGCCCAGCCCGCGAGCACGTCGGTCACCCAGTGCGTGCCGAGGTAGACGGTGGTCAGTCCGACGCTGAGGCCCATGAAGCCGGCCACCACCGCCCCGCTCCGCCGCCAGCGCGAGGCCAGGTAGGCGAGGACGCCCCAGGTCACCACGGCGTTGGCGGTGTGCCCCGAGGGGAAGATGCCGCCGCCGAGGAATATCTCGTTGGAGCCCGCGACGTGGGCGTAGTGCGGGCCCAGCCGTCCCATGCTGATCTTCACTGCCCCGACCGACATGTTCAGCAGCACCAGGGCCACGCCCAGGACCAGCAGCGGCCGCATGCTCCGGGTGCGCCAGCAGCGCCAGCCCAGCCAGATCGCGACGGCGATGGCCGAGGGGCCGCGCTGACCGGCGATCACATAGACGTTGAGGAAGGACTGGATCGCGGGCCAGTGCTCGTAGGGCCGGAACATCATGACCGACCAGTCGAACGCGACCAGGCGCGAGGTCGTGAGCACCGCGACGATGACGACCAGGTAGAAGGCCGTCGTCCCGACGAAGAGGCCCTTGTGGGCACGGCTCAGCGGCCGCCAGCGAAGAGGTCGCTCGGGTGGCCGCGGGGCTGTCGTCTGCGGACGCTCGAGTAGGGCGACCTCATTCCTCTGGTTACGCACGCCTTTGACGTTACAGTGCGCTGCTGTGGGCGCCGACGCCGATCAGTTGTTCGTAATAACCATGTGACCTGATTGAGCGAAAGCTCCGGATAAACGCCGCCAGGCGCCAGTGAGGAGTGGTCGGATATGCCAAGCATTGGGCGCGGGAAGCGTCAGATTCTGTCGTACAGAGGTTTGACCGGCGAGCTTGCGGGCAGACATGGCGGATTCAAAGCGGAATGCCAGGTTCTACATGTCAGTAAGAATCCCATGAGAACAGTATCCTATAGCGTTTCGGGCGACGGAAATCAAATCCGCGGTCACCGCGTCCCTGCCATTGTCCGATTCCCGGGGAAAGAAATGTGAATTCCCCGGGAACCGGGCCCCGGACGGCGGCCCGGGGCGGCGGCCGGGTCAGGCCAGTCCGCCGCCGAGGGTGATCCCGCCGTCGAGCACCAGGGTCTGGCCGGTGATCCAGGAGGCCTGGTCGGACAGCAGGAAGGCCACCGCCGCGCCCACGTCCTCGGGAACGCCCAGCCGCTTCAGCGGGTAGGTCGCCGCGACCTGCTCCTCGTGCCCGGCGTACAGCGCCTCGGCGAAGCGGGTGCGGACCACGGCGGGGGCCACCGCGTTGACCCGTACCGTGGGGGACAGCTCCAGGGCCAGCTGCTGGGTGAGCTGGATCAGCGCCGCCTTGCTCGCCCCGTACATGCCGATGCCGGGGGCCGGGCCGAGGGCGCTGACCGAGGAGACATTGACGATCGCCCCGCCGTGCTCGCCCAGCGAGGCCTTGTGGACCAGCTGCACCCAGCCCAGCGTCGACACCAGGTTGATGTCCAGGATCTTCCGGGCGACGTTCAGGTCGAGGTCGACCATGGTGCCGTAGGCCGGGTTGGTGCCGACATTGTTGACCAGCGAGTCGATCCGGCCGAAGCGCTCCATCGTGCGCTCCACCACCTCGGTGCGGTGGGCCTCGTCATGGCTCTTGCCGGCGATGGCCAGCACCCGCTCCTCGCCGCCCAGCTGGGCGACGGCCTCGGCCAGGCTGCCCGCGTCCCGGCCGGTGATCACGACCTGCTCGCCCCTGGCGACCAGGGCCTCGGCCACGGCGAGGCCGATGCCCCGGCTGGCGCCGGTGATCAGCGCGACCTTCCCGGTCCCGGCGGTGTTGTCCGTTGTCACTGTGCTCGTCTCCTACAGAGATAGAGGGGGTCAGGAGGGGAGGTTGACCAGCACGGCCAGCCTGGCCCGGTGCCGGTCGGCGGTGCCCAGGGCGATGGAGCTGCTCTTGGCCCGCTTGAGGTAGAGGTGGGCCGGGTGCTCCCAGGTGAAGCCGATGCCGCCGTGCAACTGCACCGCCTCCTCGGCGGCGGTCACCGCCAGCTGCGAGGCGAAGGCCTGTGCCAGCGCCGCGGCGACCGGGGCGTCGGCCGAGCCGGTGGCCAGCGCGTCGGCGGCGTTGCGGGCCACCGCGCGCAGCTGGGCCACCGAGACCCAGAGGTCGGCCAGCCGGTGCTTCACCGCCTGGAAGGAGCCGATCGGGCGGCCGAACTGGTGCCGCTCCTTCACATAGGCCAGCGTCGTCTCCAGCGCCCACTCGGCCACCCCGAGCTGCTCCGAGGCGAGCAGGGCCGCCCCGGCCGTCAGCGCGGCGTCCAGGGCCTGGACCGCCGCGTCGCCCTCGGCGATCATGCGGCCGGGGGCGGCGTCGAGCACCAGGTCGGCCAGCGGCCTGGTCATGTCCAGGCTGACCACAGGCTCGGCGGTGAACTGCCCGACCGCGTACAGCGCCGGGCCCGCGGCGGAACGGGCCGGGACCAGCAGCACATCGGCCGTCCTGGCGTCGGCGACCAGCCGGACCGTGCCGTGCAGCAGCCCTTCGGCGTCGGCCCGGACGGCCTCGGGGAAGGCGGCGCCGGGCGCGGTGCCGAAGGGCACCGCCACCGCGGCCACATGCTCGCCGGAGGCGACCGTGGGCAGCAGCGCCGACTCGTCGGCCGCCAGCAGCAGCGCCGTCGCCAGCACCGCGCTGCCGAGGTAGGGGACGGCCGCGGCGGCGCGGCCCAGCTCCTCCAGCACCACCGCGGTCTCGCGCCAGCTGGCACCCGCGCCGCCGGACTTCTCCGGCACGGCGAGCCCGGTCACGCCCAGCTCGACGGCCAGCGCGCGCCACAGCCCGGTGTCCACCGGCTGCTCGCTCTCGGTACGGGCCAGCGTCGCCGAGTGCGGCGCGCGGGCGGCGAGCAGCGCCCGGACGTTGCCGCGCAGCTCCTGCTCGATCTCGGAGTACTGGAGATCCGGGGTCTGGCTCATCGGGGCAGGTCCTTCCATGCGACGTCCTTGTCGACCCGGATCTCCTGGGGGAGGCCGAGCACCCGTTCGGCGATGATGTTGCGCAGGATCTCGGAGGTCCCGCCCTCGATCGAGTTGCCCTTGGCCCGCAGATAGCGGTAGCCGGGCGTACCGCCCTCCATCGAGGGCCGGTCCGGGCGGCGGAAGCTCCAGTCGTCGTAGCGGAGGCCCTCGTCGCCGAGGAGCTCCAGCTCGAAGCCGGAGATCTGCTGGTTCAGCCGGGCGAAGCCGAGCTTGGCGGCGCTGCCCTCGGGCCCCGGCTGTCCGGAGGCGAGCTGCTGGCGCAGCCGTTCGCCGGTGAGCCGGACCGCCTCGGCCTCCACCCAGAGCCGGAGCAGGGTGTCCTGCAGCCCCGGGGTGCGCAGTTCGGGCCGCTCCCGCCAGGTCTCCGCGGCGAGCCCGATCAGCCCGCCCTCCCGGGGCATGGCGTGGCCGCCGATGGCGACCCGCTCGTTCATCAGGGTGGTGGTGGCCACCCGCCAGCCGTCGCCGACCTCGCCGAGCCGCTGGCTGTCGGGGATCCGCACGCCGGTCAGGAAGACCTCGTTGAACTCCGCCTCGCCGGTGGCCTGGCGCAGCGGCCGGACGTCCACGCCCGGGGCCTTCATGTCGCAGACGAAGTAGGTCATGCCGCGGTGCTTGGGCACGCCCGGGTCGCTGCGGGTGACCAGGATCGCCCAGTCGGCCTCGTGCGCCATCGAGGTCCACACCTTCTGGCCGTCCACGGTCCAGGTTGCGCCGTCCTCGTCGCGGACCGCCCTGGTGCCGAGGGCGGCCAGGTCGGAGCCGGCGCCCGGCTCGCTGAACAGCTGGCACCAGACCTGCTCGCCGGTCCACAGCGGGCGCAGGAAGCGGGTGCGGACGCTCTCGTCGCCGAAGGCGAGGATGGTCGGCGCGGCCATGCCCAGGCCGATGCCGTGCCGGCCCGGGTCCAGGGTGGGCGCCCCGGCGGCGGCGAAGGCGTCGTTGACGCCCTGCTGCAGCGAGCGCGGCGCGCCCAGGCCGCCGTGGCCGACCGGGAAGTGGATCCAGGCGAGCCCGGCGTCGTAGCGGGCGCCGAGGAACTCGCCGACCGGGGTGGTCAGCGGATCGTGCGCGGCCAGCAGCTCCTGGACCGCGTCGCGCAGTCCGGCTTCGGTAAGTGGTGTGCTCATGACATGGAGCCCTCTCGGCGGTGAGCGGGACGGACGGGTGGCCCGGTGCGCCGCAGCCATCGCGGCGCACCGGGAGGGGACACCGGCGGGACGACTAGTCGAGCGGGCCGCCGGCCACGTAGACGACCTGGCCGGAGACAAAGCCCGCGCCCTCGCTCACCAGGAACGAGACGGTGTGCGCGATGTCGTCCGGCACGCCGACCCGGGCCACCGGGATCTGGCTGGCGGCCATGGCCTTGAAGTCCTCGAAGCCGAGGCCGACCCGCTCGGCGGTCGCCGCGGTCATGTCGGTGGCGATGAACCCGGGCGCGACCGCGTTGGCGGTGACGCCGAACTTGCCGAGCTCCTTGGCCAGGGTCTTGGTGAAGCCCTGCAGCCCGGCCTTGGCGGCGGAGTAGTTGGCCTGGCCCCGGTTGCCCAGCGCGGAGGAGGAGGAGAGGTTGACGATCCGTCCGTAGCCGGCGTCCACCATGTGCTTCTGGACCGCCTTGGACATCAGGAACGCGCCCTTGAGGTGCACGTTCATGACCGTGTCCCAGTCCAGCTCGGACATCTTGAACAACAGGTTGTCGCGCAGCACACCGGCGTTGTTGACCAGCACGGTCGGCGCGCCCAGCTCGGCCGCGATCCTGCTGACGGCCGCAGTGACCTGCTCGGCGTTGCTGACGTCCGCGCCCACGGCGAGCGCCCGGCCGCCGGCCGCGGTGATCTTCTCCACGGTGTCCTTGCCCGCTGCCTCCTCCAGGTCCACCACGGCCACGGCGAAGCCGTCGGCGGCGAGGCGGATCGCGGTGGCGGCACCGATGCCGCGGGCCGCGCCGGTGACGATGGCGACGCGGGGGGTGGTCTGGTCAGTCATGGGTCCGGTCATTCCTTCAGTTGAGGGGAAAAGAGGAAGGGAGAAGTGGTACGGGTCAGTTGGCCGGCTCGGTGAGGTACTTCTTGAGCTCGCGCCGGGCCAGCGAGCGGCGGTGCACCTCGTCCGGGCCGTCCGCGAAGCGCAGGGTGCGGGCACCGGCCCAGAGCTGGGCCAGCGGGAAGTCCTGGGAGACACCGCCGCCGCCGTGGGCCTGGATCGCCTTGTCCAGGATCCACTCCACGGTGGCCGGGGTGGCGATCTTGATGGCCTGGATCTCGCTGTGCGCGCCCTTGTTGCCGACGGTGTCCATCAGCCAGGCGGTCTTCAGCACCAGCAGCCGCAGCTGCTCGATCCGCACCCGGGACTCGGCGATCCACTCCTGCACCACGCCCTGCTCAGCCAGCGGCTTGCCGAAGGCGGTCCGGTCGATCGCCCGACGGCACATCAGTTCCAGACCGCGCTCGGCCATGCCGATCAGCCGCATGCAGTGGTGGATCCGGCCGGGGCCGAGCCGGGCCTGGGCGATCGCGAAGCCCTCGCCGGCCCCGGCGATCAGGTTCTCCGCGGGCACCCTGACGTCGTGGAAGACGATCTCGGCATGGCCGCCGTGCGCGCCGTCGGTGTAGCCGAAGACATGCATCCCGCGCTTGACCTCCACGCCCGGGGTGTCCCTGGGGACCAGGATCATGCTCTGCTGCCGGTGCTTCGGCGCGTCGGGATCGGTGCGGCCCATGACGATCAGGATCTCGCAGGCCGGGTCCATCGCGCCGGAGGACCACCACTTCCGGCCGTTGATCACGTAGTTGTCGCCGTCGCGCTCGATCCTGGTGGCGATATTGGCCGCGTCGGAGGAGGCGACCTCGGGCTCGGTCATACAGAAGGCGGACCGGATCTCGCCCTCCAGCAGCGGGGTGAGCCAGCGCTTCTGCTGCTCGGGGGTGCCGAACTGGGCCAGCACCTCCATGTTGCCGGTGTCGGGGGCGGCGCAGTTCAGGGCCTCGGGGGCGAGGTGCGGGCTGCGGCCGGTGATCTCGGCGAGCGGCGCGTACTGCAGGTTGGTCAGCCCCGCGCCGTGCTCCCGATCCGGTAGGAAGAGGTTCCAGAGGCCGCGCTTGCGGGCCTCCGCCTTCAGCTCCGCCATGATCGCCGGGCGGGACCACTCGTCCACCGCGCCGGCGAAGGGCTCGGCCGGGTAGATCACCTCGTCCATGAAGGCGAGCAGCTGCTGCTGCAGCTCGCGGGTGCGGTCGTCGTAGAGGAAGTCCATCAGTGCGCCTCCAGCTTGAGCAGGGTCTCCAGGGACGCGGTGACCAGCGGCGGAACCAGGCTGCCCATGAACGAGAAGCCCTCCCCGACGGTCTTGCCCTGGGTGTAGCGGAAGTGGATGCCCTCGGCGATCACCGCGAGTTTGTAGCCGGCGAAGGCCGTGTACCAGGGCAGGGGGGTGAGATCCAGGCCGGTGCGTCCGGCGTAGTGCCCGGCCAGCTCGTCCATGCCGGGGAAGCCGGCCGAGGGGTTGACCGCCTGGGCGACCGGGTTGCCGGGGATGTCTCCGGCGATCTCCCAGTACACCTTCATCAGCCCGAGGTCGGCGAGCGGATCGCCCAGCGTCGCCATCTCCCAGTCCAGCACGGCGGCGATGGTGTCGTCGGCCGCGACGACCGTGTTGTCCAGACGGTAGTCGCCGTGCACGATCGTGGTCCGCTGGCTCGCCGGGATGCCGTGGCTGAGCCGCTGCTGCAGCTCGTCCATGCCGGGGATGTCGCGGCTCCGGGAGGACTCGAACTGCCGGAACCAGCGGGAGACCTGGCGTTCCAGATAGCCGTCGGGGCGGCCGAAGTCGCCCAGGCCCACCTCCGCCGGGTCGATCGAGTGCAGCTCCGCCAGCACGTCCATCAGCCGGTAGGAGATCGCCCGGGCGCGCTCGGGGCCGAGCCCGGCCGAGTCCTCGGCCGAGCGGTAGACCAGCCCGGGCACCTCGTCCATCAGGTAGAAGGGCGCCCCGAGGACCTCCTCGTCGGTGCAGAGCAGATGCACTCCCGGGACCGGGACCGGGGTGCCGGCCAGGGCGGCGATCACCCGGTACTCGCGGGACATGTCGTGCGCGGTGGCCAGGACGTGGCCGAGCGGCGGACGGCGCAGCACCCAGTGGTGCCGGTCGTCGCGCAGCAGGTAGGTGAGATTGGACTTGCCCCCGGTGATCAGCTCCGCCGTGAGCGGCCCGTCCACCAGTTCGGGCCTGTCGCGCTCCAGGTGGGCGCGCAGCCTGACCAGATCCAGGCCTGGTAGGTGTTGCTCGGACATGCGGCCCTCCTGGCTCGGGATGCGGCAGAGTGGTGCTGTGCCGCCGTCGTCGCCACCATACCGACTGGTAGGTATGTCGGCTAGAGTGGCACGTCACACACCAGCACGCGTCACACTCGGACGCAGCACGCACGCAGCACACACCAGGACGCACACGAGGGGCTCATGTGGCCGCAGCACGCAGGGCAGTGGGGAGCAGGGGCAGCCGCGCCGCGCTCCTGCCCGGCCCGGTCCGGGAGCCGGCCGAGGCTCCGGACGACGGGACGCCGGTCCAGGAGCGGCTGCTCACCGCGGCCAGTCGGCTTTTCGCCGAGCGCGGCTTCGCGCTGACCTCGGTCCAGGAGATCGTCGAACGGGCCGGTGTCACCAAGGGTGCGATGTACCACTACTACGCGTCCAAGGACGATCTGCTGCAGCAGATCTACAGCCGGCTGCTGGCCGGGCAGTCGGTCCGGCTGATCGCCATCGCCGACGCCCCCGGCGTGCCGGTGCGCGAGCGGCTCCGGGCCGCCGCCGCCGACCTGGTGGTCAGCACCCTGGAGAACCTGGACGACGCCACCGTGTCCTGGCGCTCGATGCACATGCTGCCGCCCGAGCGGATGGCCGAGGTGCGGCTGGAGCGCCGGCACTTCCACGAGCGGTTCCGGGCCCTGATCGAGCAGGGGCAGGCCGAGGGGGTGCTGCGCAGCGACATCTCCGCCGACCTGGCCGCGCACCAGTTCTTCGGCGGAGTGCACCACCTCGGCACCTGGTACCACGCGGACGGAGAGTTGGCACCCGAATCGATCGGAGAAACCTTTGCCGACTTGTTGCTCAGGGGCCTTGATGATCGAGTAGGACCGGAATCGACCATCCCGGATCACGATTAGGCCGCAGGTCCTATGGGCGTGTCGCCTGGCTTCGGTTGGTTTGTATAGTGTGCGCCAGCAGCCGTCGGCTGCTCGGTCAGCCTCCCCGCACACAAAGCTCTCACATGGAGCCCGCGGGAAGCGGGTATGCCGCTGCCATGCCGCCCGGTCCCCCACAGGGGTCGTGCGAAGGCGTAAGACATGAGGACGGTTCCATGGTTCTGGGGGAGATCGACATGACGGGTTCTCCACTCCGCCTCTCTCAGGCACCTGGGCAGCTGATCCGGATAGCCCAGCAAGTGCATACCCGGCTCTGGGCCGAGCACGTCGGACAGGAGCTCACGGCGCCGCAGTACGCCGCGCTGATCGCGCTCGCCGTCGAACCGGGCGCCGACCAGCGCACGGTCGGTGAGCGGGCGTCGCTGGACAAGGCGACGATGGCGGAGATGGTGGGCCGGCTGGTGCGCCGCGGCCTGGTGCTGCGGCGCCGGGATCCGGCCGACGGCCGGCGCAAGCTGCTCACCCTGTCGCCGCTGGGCACCCAGCTGGTGGCGGACGTCTCCCCGGGCGTGGCGCTGGTGCAGCAGCAGCTGCTGGCGCCGCTGAACGAGGCCCAGCGCACCGAGCTGATGACCGGGCTGGCCCGGATGGCCCGGATGGAGGACATGGCCCTGGAGACCATGGTCGACGCCCGGCCGATCCTGGACGCGCCGCGGGTGGTCGGCTATCTGATCCGGGTCGCCCAGCAGGTGCACACCCGGCTGTGGACCGAGCACGCCTCCGGCGAGCTCACCGCCCCGCAGCACGCGGTGCTGGCCGCCCTGGCCGAGGAGCCGGGGATCGACCAGCGCACGGTGGGGGAGCGGGCCTCGCTGGACAAGGCCACCATGGCCGAACTGGTGAGCCGGTTGGTGCGCCGCGGCCTGGTGCTGCGCCGCCGGGATCCGGCCGACGGCCGGCGCAACCTGCTGGCGCTGTCCCCGGCCGGGACGCAGCTGCTGGACCAGGTCGGCGCCGGGGTCAGGACGGTGCAGTTCGAGCTGCTGGCACCGCTGGAGGAGGCCGAGCGGGAGCGGATCGTGGACCTGCTCGCGGTCATCGCCCGGCTGGCGGAGACGGACGAGTAGCAGCGGCGCGCCCTCGTCGGGCAGCACGTAACGGACAATAAATCGCTTGCGGGGGCGCGGGCGATGGCGGATCGTCACGGGGTATGGCCACCTGCTGACATGACGTCATCGCCCGCGCCCCGTGTCCTCGCGCCCCTGCGCGAGTGACCCTTCGGGGACTGCGGCTCCGCCCGCCCGCACCCCGACCTGACGGAGCGTCATGTCCTTGCTGCACCTGCCCATGTCCGAACCGGGCAGTCCCGATCTCCGCTCCCCGCTGCGACTGCTGGCCTGGCTGGGACGCTCCCAGCGCAAGGGCCAGCTGCTGTCCGTGCTCTGGGGCTCCCTGCTGATGGGCGGCCAGGCCGCCACCCCCTTCCTGGTCGGCATCGGCATCCAGGCCGCGATCAACCACCAGGAGCGCCGGGTCTGGCTGGCCGGGGCCGGGGCCCTGCTGCTCGGCCTGGTCCAGGTGGCCGGCTCGGTGCTGCTGCACCGCCAGGCCGTCTGGAACTGGGTCACCGCCGCCTCCCAGGTCCGCCAGCTGGTCGCCCGCCAGGCCTCCGCGCTCGGCGCCGGGCTCTCCCGGCGGATCGCCACCGGCGAGATCGTCGCGGTCAGCTCCGGCGACGTGGAGAAGATCGGCTGGTTCGTCGAGGTCTCCTCCCGCTGCGGCGCCGCCGTGCTGGTCTGGCTCGGCGTCTCCGTCGCCGTGCTCTGGCGCGAGCCGCAGCTGGGCCTGGCCGTGCTGCTCGGCGTCCCGGTGCTGGCGGGCGCGGTCTGGCCGCTGCTGAGCCCGCTGGAGGCCCGCCTCACCCGGCAGCGCGAGCTCGGCGGCAAGGCCGCCGAACTGGCCGCCGACACCGTGGCCGGGCTGCGGGTGCTGCGCGGCATCGGCGGTGAGGAGCTGTTCCTGGACCGCTACCGCACCGCCTCGCAGAAGGTACGGGGCGCCGCCGTGCGGACCAACCGCACCTGGGCCCTGATGCAGGCCCAGCAGGTGCTGCTGCCCGGCATGTTCGTGGTCGGCACCACCTGGTACGGCGCGCACCTGGTGGTCACCGGGCGGATCGGGGTCGGCGAGCTGGTGGCCGTCTACGGCGCCTGCGCCTTCCTGGCCGGACCGCTGCGGATCCTCGGCGAGACCGCCGAGGCCTGGACCGCCGCCAGGGTCGCCGCGGCCCGCGCGGTCCGGGTGCTCGCCGTGCAGCGGGACCAGGCCGGCGACGGGACGGCGGCGGCGCCGCTGACCGCCCCCGAGCGGGCCGACCTGCACGATCCGGCCACCGGGCTCACCGCCCACGCGGGCCGGCTCACCGCCGTGGTCTGCGGCGACCCGGACCTGGCCGGCGCGGTCGCGGCCCGGCTCGGCGGCCATGTGCCGCTGGACGGGGCGGACGCCGTGGACGGCGAGGGCGTGGCGTCCCGGCCGCCCTCGGCCACCCTGGGCGGGCAGCCGCTGGACGCGCTCCCGCTGGGCGCGGCCCGCGCCGCCGTGCTGGTCCACGACAAGGACCCGGTGCTGCTCTCCGGCACCCTGGCCGAACTCTTCGACATCCCCCGGTCCGGCCGGGTCGACCCGGCCGAGGCCCTCGCCGCCGCCTGCGCCGAGGACGTGCTGGCCGCCCTGGTGGACGGCTCGCCCGCGGCCGGCGGCGAACCGATGCGGGCCAGGATCACCGAACGCGGCCGCTCGCTCTCCGGCGGCCAGCGGCAGCGGCTGGCGCTGGCCCGGGCCCTGGTCGCGGACCCGCCGGTGCTGGTGCTGGACGAGCCCACCAGCGCGGTGGACTCCCACACCGAGAGCCGGGTGGCGGCAGGCATCGCCCAGCTGCGCCGGGGCCGGACCACGGTGGTCTTCGCGACCAGCCCGCTGATCCTGGACCGGGCCGACCGGGTGGTGCTGCTCCAGCAGGGCCGGGTCGCCGGGCAGGGGACGCACCGCGAACTGATGCACAGTCAACCCGAGTACCGGGCCGTGGTCACCCGCGAGGACCCGGTCGCCCTGCAGGCCGTCGCCGCACAGCTGGAGGAGAACCGATGAAGGCCCCGGAACGTCCGGCGGAACAGACCGCGACCATGCTCCCGGTCGGGTCGCCCGCCGCCGTGCGCGGCTATCTGCGGCTGCTCGCCTCCCGGCACCGCCGGGGCTTCGGCGCGGTGGTCGGCCTGCACGCGGTGGGTGCGGCCGCCGCGCTGGTCGGCCCCTGGGTGCTCGGCGACCTGGTGCAGAGCCTGGGCGCCGGCACCACCGACGGCTACATCGCCCAGGTGGCGCTGTTCTACCTGGCCGCGCTGCTGGTGCAGGCCGTCTTCACCGGCCTCTCCCGGCTGCGCGGCGGGATCCTCGGCGAGGAGATCCTGGCCGACCTGCGCGAGGACTTCCTGGTCCGCTCGGTCGCGCTGCCGCCCGGCGTGCTGGAGCGGGCCGGCACCGGGGACCTGGTCTCCCGGGCCACCACCGACGTCGACCGGCTGGCCACCTCGGTCCGGGACGCGCTGCCGGAGCTCTCGGTGGCGGTGGTCTCGCTGGTGCTGATCATGGGCGCGCTGCTGGTCACCTCGCCGCTGCTGGCGGTCACCTCGCTGGTCGGCCTGCCGCTGCTGCTGGCCGGCTGCCGCTGGTACTTCCGCCGCGCCCCGCAGGCCTACCGGGACGAGGCCGCGGCCTACTCGGCCATCAACACGGTGCTGGCCGAGACCGTGGACGCCGGTCAGACCGTGGAGGCACTGCGGCTGGGCGACGGCCGGGTGGAGCTGACCGACGCCAGGATCCGGCACTGGATCGACTGGGCCCGCTACACCCTGTGGCTGCGCACCGTCTTCTTCCCGGCCGTCGACTTCCCCTACACCCTCTGCCTGATCGCCACCCTCACCTTCGGCGGCCTCTACACCCTGCACGGCTGGACCACCCCGGGCCAGCTCACCGCGGGGGTGCTCTACGCACAGATGTACGTCGGCCCGGTCGACATGATCCTGCGCTGGTACGACGAGCTGCAGATCGGACAGGCGTCGATGGCCCGGCTGGTCGGCGTCCGCGAGGTGCCCGACCAGGACGCCGACGACACGCTGCACCCGCTGGGCCGCACGGTGCGGGCCGACGAGGTCCGCTTCGGCTACCGCGAGGGCGCCGACGTGCTGCACGGGATCAGCCTGGACGTGCGGCCGGGGCAGCGGATCGCGCTGGTCGGCCCGTCCGGCGCGGGCAAGTCCACGCTGGGGCGGCTGCTGGCCGGGATCTACGCCCCGCGCACCGGCGAGGTCACCCTCGGCGGCGCCCGGCTCGCGGCGATGCCGCCGGAGCGGGTCAGGGCCCAGGTCGCCCTGGTCAACCAGGAGCACCATGTCTTCGTCGGCACCCTCCGCGACAATCTGCGGCTGGCCCGACCGGAGGCGGACGACCAGGAACTGCGCGGAGCGCTGGACGCGGTGGACGCGGGGCGCTGGTTCCAGGCCCTCCCGGACGGCCTGGACACCGAGGTCGGCTCCGGCGGCGGCACCCAGCTGACGCCGCCGCAGGCCCAGCAGCTGGCCCTGGCCCGGCTGGTGCTGGCCGACCCGCACACCCTGGTCCTGGACGAGGCCACCTCGCTGCTGGACCCGCGCGCCGCCCGGCACCTGGAGCGCTCGCTGGCCCGGGTGCTGGACGGCCGCACGGTGATCGCCATCGCGCACCGGCTGCACACCGCCCACGACGCCGACCGGATCGCCGTGGTCGAGGACGGCCGGATCACCGAGTACGGCAGCCACCCCGAGCTGATCGCGGCCGGCGGCCCGTACGCGGCGCTCTGGCAGTCCTGGCGCGACGAGGGGACGGAGTAACCGGTCCCCGGTGCTCGGCCGCTACAGCTCGCCCGTCCGCCGGTCGAAGACCTGCGGGCGGGCGGTGCGCAGCGCCGTGGCGATGGCGCCGAGCAGCACCGCGTCCTCGCCGAGCGCGCTGGCGGCGACCCGGGGGCGCAGCGGGGTGAGCTGGTGCAGGGTCTCCTCCACCGTGCTCAGCAGCAGGTCGGCGCTGTGTCCGACGCCGCCGCCGAGCACCACCAGGTCCGGGTCCAGCACCGAGGACACCGCGGCGACCACATGGGCCAGCCGCTGCGCCTCCTGCCGGACCGCGGCCACCGCGGCCGGGGTGCCGGTCCTGGCCTCGTCGAACACCTGCTTGGCGGTGAGCGGTCCGGTCATGCCCAGTTCGCGCGCGGTGCGGACCACGGCGTCGCCGGACACGGCGTCCTCCAGCATGCCCCGGCGGGGCAGCCCCTCGGGGGCGGCCTCGCCCGGCATCGGCTGGGTCAGCAGCGGCAGGAAGCCGATCTCGCCGGCGGCGCCGTGGGCGCCCCGGAACAGCTCGCCCTCGGCCACCACGCCCATGCCCAGGCCGGTGCCGATCAGGATGTAGAGGAAGAGCCTGCTGTCGGCCCCGGCGCCGAAGGCGTACTCGCCGAGCGCGGCCAGGTTGGCGTCGTTGTGCACGGTCACCGAGGTGCCCAGGCCCTGTCGCATCCCGGCGATCAGGCCGCTGCGGCCCCACCCGGGCAGGTTGACCGCGTAGCGGACCCGGTCGGACTGCTCGTCGAACACGCCGGGGGTGCCCACCACGGCCTCGACGATGTCCTCGCTCCGCAGCCCGGCCTCCTCGGTCACCTGCGCCGCGGCGTTGACCACGGCGCGGGCGACGGCGCTGGCGCTGCGCCCCCGGTTGGGGACGTCGGCCCGGGCCACGACGGTGCCGGCCAGGTCCGCGACCGCCAGCCGCAGCCAGGCCCGGCCGATGTCCACACCGAGCACGTAGCCGGCGGTGGGGTCCGACTCGTAGAGGACGGCGATCCGGCCCCGGTCCGGGGCGACCGTGCCGGCCTCGCGGACCAGGCCGGCCTGCTCCAGCGCGGCCAGGGCGGTGGAGACGGTGGGTTTGGAGAGGCCGGAATCCCTGGCCAACTGGGCCCGGGAGGCGGGCCCGGCTGTGCGCAGCCGCTCCAGCAGCAGCCATTCGTTGTTGCTGCGCAGCCGCCGGCGGTTCCACCGGTGGTCGACCACATGCTCGGCGTGCGGCTCACTGCTGGGCTCGGTCATCCTGCGCTCGACTGCCTCTCTCCGGTGCTCCCACCCTGATCATTCCTGATCACTGTACTAGTTAAGATACTTAACTTAATTTGGCCCCCGCTGTCTACACCTCCGGACGCATTTGGACGTGTCGACGCGCGCCGCGCGGCAGGCTGTGCGGAGGATGGAGTCATGGTGAAGAAGAGCGACGCCACGACCGAACGCAGGATCGGCGGAGTCCCGGTGAACGCCCGGACGGTGGGCTTCGTCGTCGTTGCGATCCTTGCCGTCTGGTTCATCCTGATGAACACCGCCTCGGTGAAGATCCATCTCTGGGGGCTTTCCACGGCCACCTCGCCGCTGTGGATCGTGCTGCTGGTGATCCTGGTGGTCGGCGTCGCGCTCGGCTGGCTGCTGCGCCGCTACCGGGAACGCAGCAGATAACGCAGCGAATATCGCGGCAAACTGCGTGGCGGATGGGGCTGGTCAGGCCTCGGCGGAGTGACCCCCGCCACAGCGCGGAGGGCGTCCACGAAGCCCGGTAGTTGATCCTTTCCTTACCCGGGACCCCCGTCTCCGCCATTCGGCGGGGGCCGGGGTCCTGCTGAGGTATGAGCGCCGCCGCTCCTGGACGTATCGCCAGCTCGCAGCGTGCGGAGCGGTTTTTCGAACAGTGGGCTCACAGGTTTCGCGGCGCGCCGGGAGGGGAACCCGCGCCGTCCGACCAGCTTGCACGAACAGTGTTCTACTACGGACCCCGATAGTAGAGGGGGTTCTTGGTTCTGGTGTGGAGACCCGTTAAGAATGGCGAAGTCGTCACGGCGGCCCGAGCTGATCACAGCCTGGCCGCCTTCAGTCCGGCACCAACCGAAACTGGGGTGCCCCTGGCGCTGAGCCGGCTCCGCAGGGCACCTGTCCCGCCGTGCGGAACCAGTCGGCCGGTATGCCGAGACAGCCAGCCGATTGAGGTCTTCTCCCATGTCCGTACGCAAGCCTGTTCTGCATGTCCGAAAGCGCACCGTGGCCATCGTCACCGCGGTGTCCGTCAGCGGTCTCGCCATCGCCGGCGGGGTCGTCGTCGAGTCCTCGGCGAGCACGCCCAGCACCTCCGTGAGCCCGCAGGCCGACTCCCTGGCCAAGGTCGCCGACCTGCAGGCGTCCACCGCCGCCTCCGCCGCCGCGTCCGCCTCGGCCTCTGCTTCGGCCTCCACCGCCGCCGCACAGCAGGCGGCGGCAGCGAAGGCCGCGGCCGCCAAGGTCGCCGCCCAGAAGGCCGCCGCAAAGAAGGCAGCGGCGCTCAAGGCCGCCGCGGCCAAGGCCGTGGCGCAGAAGGCGGCCCAGAAGGCCGCCGCCGACCGTGCCGCCGCCCAGAAGGCCGCTGCGGCCCGCGCCGCCGCCGACCAGCAGGCCGCCTCCCGCTCGGAGACCCGCAGCACGCTCAGCGGGAGCCCGCAGGCCATAGCGGCGCAGATCGTTCCGGCCGACCAGCTGGCCTCGTTCAGCGAGATCATCTCGCACGAGAGCGGCTGGGACGTCCACGCCACCAACGCCTCCTCCGGCGCCTACGGCCTGGCCCAGGCCCTGCCCGGCTCCAAGATGGCCTCCGCGGGATCCGACTGGCAGGACAGCGCCGCCACCCAGATCCGCTGGGCCCTCGGCTACATGAACGACCGCTACGGCAGCCCGAACGCCGCCTGGCAGTTCTGGCAGGCCAACAACTGGTACTAGTCGTACCTGTTGTTCCCTCCTAAGACCCCACCGGGTCGTCCCCATCTCTGGACATACACCAGGAATCGCTGCCACGATCTTGGAAAGCTGTGAGACCTGACGTCAACAGCGTTCAGAGGGGGGCGGCCCGGTGGCGACCACCGACAGATCGGCGCGGCCCTGGCACCGCTTCTACGCGGCCGGGGTACCGCACAAACTGGCCATTCCCACGGTGCCGGTGACCGCGCTGCTGGACGAGGCCGCGGCGCGGCACGGCCGCCGTACCGCGCTGGTCTTCTTCGGCCGGCGCACCAGCTACCGGGCGCTGCGGAAGGCCGTGGACCGGTTCGCCGGGGGGCTGGTCGGGCTCGGGGTGGGCCGGGGCGACCGGGTGGCGCTGGTGCTGCCCAACTGCCCGCAGTACGTGGTCGCCTTCTACGCGGTGCTGCGGCTCGGCGCGATCGTGGTGCCCACCAATCCGCTCTACACCGAGTCCGAGCTCACCCATCAGCTGCAGGACTCCGGCAGCACCGTGGTGATCGTGTACGACGGCGCCTTCCGCACCGTCGACGCGGTCCGGGCTCAGGCCGGAGTGCGGACCGTGGTCACCACCGCACTGGCCGAGGCGCTGCCGCTGCGCTCGCGGCTGCTGCTGCGGCTGCCGCTGGCCCGGTCCCGCGCGCTGCGGAAGCGGCTGGGCCCGGGGCTGCCGGAGGGGGCCGACTCGGTGCCCTTCGCCACCGTCGCCCGCGGACCGCGGTCGGCCGCGGCCGGCGCGGGACCGGTCAGCCCGCGCACCGCGGTGGCCGTGCTCCAGTACACCGGCGGCACCACCGGGACGCCGAAGGGGGCGATGCTGACCCACCGCAACCTGGTCGCCAACGCCCACCAGGTCCGGGCCTGGTACCCGCAGTTGCGGCAGGGCCGGGAGACGCTGCTGGGAACCCTGCCGATGTTCCACGTCTACGGGATGACCATGTGCCTCACCGTGGCCACCCTGGCCGGGGCCAGGACCGTGCTGCTGCCGGTCTTCGACGTCGGCCTGGTGGTCAAGGCGCTGGTCCGCTGGCGCCCCACGCTGTTCCCCGGCGTGCCGCCGATGTACCAGGCGCTGATGACCGAGGGCAGCGAGCACGGCGCCGCGCGGCTGCGCGGACTGCGCTCGGTGCGCTACTGCATCAGCGGCGCGATGCGGCTGGAACCGGAGACCGTGGACCGGTTCCAGGAGCTGACCGGGGCCCGGCTGGTCGAGGGCTACGGCCTGTCCGAGGCGTCCCCCGTGGTCCTCGCCAACCCGCTGAACGCCAACGCCCGGCCGGGAACGGTCGGCGTCCCGCTGCCCGGCACCGAGGCCAGGATCGTCGACGAGGACGACCCCGACCGCGAGCAGCCGGCCGGCACCGCCGGTGAGCTGATCGTCCGCGGGCCGCAGGTCTTCGCCGGGTACTGGCACGAGCGCGAGGACAGCGCCCGGATGCTGCACGACGGCTGGCTGTTCACCGGCGACATCGCGGTGATGAGCCCGGACGGCTTCGTCACCGTGATCGACCGCAAGCGCGACGTGATCATCGCCAGCGGCTTCTCGGTCTTCCCCAGCGAGATCGAGGAGGTGCTGCTGGCGCACCCGGCGGTGGCGGACGCGGCCGTGGTCGGCGTGCCGGACGCCTACCGGGGCGAGACGGTCAAGGCATGCGTGATCGTCAGGGAGGGCGCCCGGCTGACCGAGGGCGCGCTGATCGGCTACTGCCACGAGCGGCTGACCGGCTACAAGGTGCCCAAGATCGTCGAGTTCCGGGTCGACCCGCTGCCGCGCAACCTGCTCGGCAAGGTGCTCCGCCGGGTGCTCAGGGACGAGGCGCTCAGGGGTGAGGACGGCTGACGCCGTCGGGTCACTCCGCCGCCGGTACCGCCTCCGCCTGGCCCGCCTCCTCCGTCTGCGCGGCCGAAGCAGCCGCGGCGGCCTCCAGCGCCCCCTGCTGCAGCTTGAGCGCCTCCTCCAGGGTCGGCGACTGCTCCCAGATGCTCTGGAAGGCCATCCGCAGGGTCTGCGCCAGCGAGGGGTGACGGATCACCAGCGAGGTGGTCGCGCCGGCCCGGGCCACCGGGTCGGGCATGTCGCAGAGCACGGTGGAGCCGTCCGCGACGATCAGCTTCAGCGGCAGTGAGTCGGCGATCCGGATCTCCTCGCCGGCCTCGCCGAAGCGGCGGACCACCTCCAGCATCACCGGGTCGTCCAGCACGTCCCGGCTGTAGAGCGAGCGGACGGCCCGTCCGGCGGCGTGCAGCCGGGCCGAGGCCTCCAGCCCGGCCAGGTTCTCGGACGGGGTCACCCACGGCGGCCGGGAGAAGCTCAGCAGCTCCCGCTCGGCCTCGGACTGGATCCGGTCGAAGCGGTCGCTGATGTCGGCGGCGTCCCGCAGCACCTCGACGTAGTCCAGCGGGTCGGTGTGGGTACGGCCGCTGTCCCAGGTCGGCAGCAGCTCCTGGGCGAGCTCGTCGGAGAGCCGTTCGAGCCGGCCGAGCGAGCGCCGCTGCTGCTCCATCAGCCGGTCCACCGCGATCTCCGGGGCGACCGCGGAGTAGCCGGCCACCTTCCCCGGATGGAGCACCGCGAGCTGGCGCCGGGTCAGGCCCTCCAGCACGTCGTAGACCCGTTGCCGGGGGACCTGGGCCTCGCGGGCGACCTCGGCCGCGGTGAAGATGTCCCGGCGGATCAGGGCGAGGTAGACCCGCGCCTCGTAGTTGGTGAGGCCGAGCTCTTCGAGGTCAGCTGCGCGCCTGTCGTCCGTATGCATGGCTGCACCGTAGCGGCGTTGGTCCCTCATTTGGCAAGTGGCGACCATCTGGCGGTTTCCGCGGCCCCTTCGCCGCTGATCTTGCGGTGGGGGTGGCGACGCTACGGGGTTCTTGTGCCGTTGTCATGCATTCGCTATCTTCATGGCGCTGAGCACCACTCAACGGGGTGTCAGATCCCATGAAATGACATGATCATGCTGATCAGTCATGCCCTGGACCTGGGACCCCCTGTCGGTGGCGGGCCGCTCCACAAGAGCGGGCCCGGGTGCCGTCCTCACCCCCCATGGAGGGCCGTCCGTTGCAAACCCCCAGCACGACACCCAGCCCCATGCCGAGAAGGCCACGCCGCGCCCTGCGCAAGGCCGCGGCAGCCTCCTTCTCCGTCGCCGCACTGATCGGGGGCGTCCTCGCGGCCGCCGCCCCGGCCGACGCGGCGGCCGGTCAGACCAGCGCCTCCTCCACCGCCGTCCACGTGAAGCACGCCTGTGCCGCGCCCAGCCATGTCGGCCAGATGGCCTGCCTGGCCCTGGTGCGCACCGACGTCACCCAGCCCGCCGCGCTGATCGCCAACGCGGTCTCGCCGCTGGCGACCCCCTCCGGCTACGGCCCGACCGACCTGAAGAGCGCCTACGCCCTCCCGGCCAACGGCGGCGCCGGCGCCACCGTCGCCATCGTGGACGCGCAGGACGACCCCAACGCCGAATCCGACCTGGCCGCCTACCGGACCCAGTTCGGGCTCTCCGCCTGCACCACGGCCAACGGCTGCTTCAAGAAGGTCAACCAGACCGGCGGCACCAGCTACCCGACCGCCGACACCGGCTGGGCCGGGGAGATCTCGCTGGACCTCGACATGGTCTCCGCGGTCGCCCCCGCCGCCCACATCATCCTGGTCGAGGCCACCTCGGCGAACATGAGCGACCTGGGCACCGCCGTCAACGAGGCGGTCGCCCTCGGCGCCAAGTACGTCTCCAACAGCTACGGCGGCTCCGAGGACTCCACCGACACCGCGTCGGACAGCAGCTACTTCAACCACCCCGGCGTCGCCATCACCGTCTCCTCCGGTGACGAGGCCTACGGCGCGGAGTACCCGGCCGCGTCCAAGTACGTCACCGCGGTCGGCGGCACCGCGCTGAGGACCGCCTCCAACGCCCGCGGCTGGACCGAGACGGTCTGGAGCACCAGCAGCACCGAGGGCACCGGCTCCGGCTGCTCCGCCTACGACGCCAAGCCCACCTGGCAGACCGACACCGGCTGCTCCAAGCGCACCATCGCCGACGTCTCGGCGGTCGCCGACCCGGCCACCGGTGTCGCGGTCTACCAGACCTACGGCGGCAGCGGCTGGGCCGTCTACGGCGGCACCAGCGCCTCCTCCCCGATCATCGCCAGCGTCTACGCCGACGCCGGCACCCCGGCCGCGGGCACGTACCCGGCCCAGTACCCCTACCAGCACACCACCGCCCTCAATGACGTGACCAGCGGCAACAACGGCTCCTGCTCGCCGACGTACCTCTGCACCGCGGGCACCGGCTACGACGGCCCGACCGGCCTCGGCACCCCGAACGGTCTGACCGCCTTCACCAGCGGCGGCGGAGGCGGCACCGGCAACACGGTCACCGTCACCGCGCCCGGCAACCAGAGCGGCACGGTCGGCACCGCGGCCTCGCTGCAGCTGCACGCCACCGACTCGGCCACCGGCCAGACCCTGACCTACAGCGCCAGCGGCCTGCCCGCCGGACTGTCCGTCAACTCCTCCACCGGCCTGATCTCGGGCACCCCGACCACGGCCGGGACGTACTCGGTCACCGCCACCGCCACCGACACCACCGGCGCCAGCGGCAGCTCCTCCTTCACCTGGACCATCGCCGGCACCGGCGGTGGCGGCGGCGGCTGCACCGCGGCCCAGCTGCTCGGCAACCCCGGCTTCGAGACCGGCAGCGCCTCGCCCTGGACCGCCACGGCCGGCGTCATCGACAGCTCCACCGGTGAGCCCGCCCACTCCGGCAGCTGGAAGGCCTGGCTGAACGGCTACGGCACCACCCACACCGACACCCTGTCCCAGTCGGTGACCATCCCGGCCAGCTGCACCAGCGCCACGCTGACCTACTACCTCCACATCGACACCGCGGAGACCACCACCAGCACCGCCTACGACACCCTCAAGGTCACGGGCACCACCGGCAGCACCACCACCACGCTGGTGACCTACTCCAACCTCAACAAGGCCACCGGCTACACCCTGCGGACGGTCAACCTCTCCTCCTACGTGGGGAAGACGGTCACGCTGAAGTTCACCGGCGCCGAGGACAGCAGCCTGCAGACCAGCTTCGTCATCGACGACACCGCGGTCAGCGTCTCCTGATCCTGACAATTGCCCGACCTGCATGAACGCTTGAAACAGGGCCCCGGTCGCGCTCCTCGGCGACCGGGGCCCTGCTGCTTACCTGCCGTAAGGCAAGCCCCGGATCCGGGGCTGTCGGTGCCTCGCGGTACGGTGCCCTCCTGCCCGGTCCCGAGCAGCGACGGTGAACCACCCTGGAGCCCTGCCGCATGTCACAGTCCCCGGTCGACACAGCGACCGACCCCGCCCCGCCCGCCGATGGGCCCAACTACCTGAGCCACAAGCAGATCATGGTGGTGATGGGCGGCCTGATGGCCGGAATGCTGCTCGCCGCCCTCGACCAGAGCATCGTCGGCACCGCGCTGCCCACGATCGTCAGCCAGCTCGGCGGCATCGACAAGCTCTCCTGGGTGGTGACCGCCTACCTGCTGACCTCCACCGCGGCCACCCCGCTCTGGGGCAAGATCTCCGACATCTACGGCCGCCGGATCATCTTCCAGGCCGCGATCGTGATCTTCCTGGTCGGTTCGGCGCTGGCCGGGCTGAGCCAGAACATGGGCGAGCTGATCGGCTTCCGCGCGGTCCAGGGCATCGGCGGCGGCGGTCTGATGTCACTCGCCTTCGCCATCATCGGCGACGTCATACCCCCGCGTGAGCGCGGGCGCTACCAGGGCCTGATGGGCGCGGTCTTCGGCCTGGCCAGCGTCGCCGGACCGCTGCTGGGCGGCTGGTTCACCGACAGCATCGGCTGGCGCTGGATCTTCTACATCAACCTGCCGATCGGCATCGGCGCCCTGGTGGTCTGCTCCTTCGCGCTCAAGCTCCCGGTCAACCGGCGCGAGCACTCGATCGACTACCTGGGCTCGGCCGCCATCGTCACCGGGGTCACCAGCCTGCTGCTCTACCTGAACTGGGCCGGGACGGCCTACGGCTGGTACTCCTGGCAGGGCCTGCTGCTGCTCGGCGGCTCGGTGCTGCTGACGGTCGGCTTCGTCTTCGTCGAGCGCCGGGCGGTCGAGCCGATCCTGCCGCTGCGGCTGTTCCGCAACCCGATCTTCTCGGTCGGCAACGGCTTCGGCTTCTTCGCCGGCTTCGCCATGTTCGGCGGCATCATCTACCTGCCGGTCTATCTGCAGGCCGTGCAGGGCATGTCCGCCACCAAGTCAGGTCTGGGCATGCTGCCGGCCGTCGCCGGGATCATGCTCACCTCGGTCGGCTCCGGCCGGCTGATGGCGAAGACCGGCCGCTACAAGATCTTCCCGATCGTCGGCGCCGTGGTGATCATCACCTCGCTGGCCCTGCTCAGCACGCTCACCAACACCACCCCGTACTGGCAGGTCGCGATCTACGCCTTCGGCTTCGGCGCGGGCCTCGGGCTGACCCTGCAGACCCTGGTGACGGCCATTCAGAACTCGGTCGACTTCCGCGACATGGGCGTGGCCACCGCCTCGGCCACCTTCTTCCGGCAGATCGGGGCCTCCATCGGCACCGCCATCTTCGGCACGGTGCTGACCAGCCGGCTGGCCCACTACATGAAGCAGGAGTTCCCCGGCGGAACCGGCGGGGCCGGCGGCGCGAAGATCGACGCCAACAACGTGCAGGCGATCCACCACCTGCCCGCCCCGGTGAAGGAGCACGTCACGGCGGCCTTCGCGCACGCCATCGGCAACCTCTTCCTGGCGGGCGTGCCGTTCATCGCGATCGCCCTGGTCTTCGGCCTCTTCCTCAAGGAGAAGCCGCTGAGCAGCAAGGACGGCGCGGACGCGGCCGAGGTGGCGGCGCCCGCGCACTGACGGAGTCGCGGAAGTACCGGCCTCAGATGGACGCGCGGGCCATCCGGTCCAGGGCGTGCAGCAGGGCGGGGAGGTCGGGCCCCCGCCCGATCGGCACCACCTCGCCGGGCCGCTCGTCCAGCAGCACCACGGCGATGTCGTCGGTACGGGCGGCCAGGCTCCAGCCGGGGCCGTCCGCCCGTACCAGCCGGGCGCCGTCGGCCGCCGGGGCCGAGCGGATCCGGCCGGCCGGCGGGGGCGTGCGGGTGTAGGCGTGCGCCTCAGCGAGCACCCGGCCGACGTCCTCGGCCGGGGCGTTGCCGGTGGCCTGGTCGAAGGTCACCGTGGCGGTGATCCGCTCGCGCCAGGCGGACCACTGCTTGGCGACCTCGTCGGCCCCCATCCGGCGCTGGGCCGGGCCCCAGGCCTCCGGGTCGGGCGGGCTGAGCGGCGGGCGTCCGCCGTCCTCGGGGTCGGGCTCCGGGTCGTGCGGCTCGGGCAGCCCGGGGGCGCTCACGGACAGACCGAGCGGCCACCCGGGCAGCGAGTCCACCACGGTGCGCTCCGGCGGGGAGAGGTCGTAGGGCATCCCGCAGTCCCAGGCGGCGATGGCGCAGCCGACCAGCGCGGCGTCGTCCGACACCACGGTCCAGCGGGCGCCGGACCGGTCCTGTCCGAACAGCAGTCCGTAGCCGTCCGCCCAGGGCTCCTGCCCCAGCGCCTCGCAGGCGGCGGGGTAGTCGTCGCCGAGCACGCTCGGGAACTGCCCCGGCGTCAGCAGCACCGCACTCAGTACGTAGAACGCATCGTCATCGGCCTGTGCCATGGGAATCCCCCTCCTTTTCCGCCCCGGGCCCGGAGTCGGCCCATGGTAGTGACGCGGTGGCGCCCAGGGCCAGTGCCGGTTTCGGGTCCGGTGCGGAGGCGGGGAAAAGGGAGGGGAGGCAGGTCAGCCCGCGGTGATGGCGCGCAGGCTCTCCTTGAGCGAGCCCATGGTGGCCAGCACGGCGGTCGGTTCGTATCCGCAGTGGGCCATGCAGTTGTCGCAGCGGGGGTCCTTGCCGCGGCCGTAGTTGTCCCACTCGGTGCTGTCCAGCAGCTCCTGGTAGGTGTCCACGTATCCGTCCGACATCAGGTAGCAGGGCTTCTGCCACCCCTTCAGCGAATAGGAGGGGATCGCCCAGGGGGTGCACTCGAAGTCGACCTTGCCCTCCAGGAAGTCCAGGTAGAGGGCCGAGTGGTTGAGCCGCCAGCTCTTCCGGCGGCCCTCCGCGAAGGCCTTCTTGAACATCGACCTGGTCTGCTCGACGCCGAGGAAGCGGTCCTGGTCCGGGGCCTTCTCGTAGGCGTAGCCGGGCGAGAGCTGCATCCGGTCGACCTTGAGGTCGTCGTTGAGGTACGTGAGTACGTCGATGACGTCCTGCGGGCTGTCGTTGTTGAAGAAGGTCGAGTTGGTGAACACCGTGAAGCCGGCCGCCTTGGCCTGCTTGATCGCCTCGATGGCCTGGTCGAACACGCCGACCTTGCTCACCGACTCGTCGTGCCGCTCGCGCAGCCCGTCGATGTGCACCATCCAGGCGAAGTTCCGGTTCGGCTTGAACTTGTGCAGGTGCTTCGGCAGCAGCACGGCGTTGGTGCAGAGCACCACGAACTTGTGCTTGTCCAGCAGCGCCTGCGTCATCTCGGCGATCTGCGGGTGCATCAGCGGCTCGCCGCCGGCCAGCGACACCATCGGCGCGCCGGCCTCCATCACGGCGTTGAGCACCTTGTCGACCGTCATCCGCTGCTTGAGCATGCTGGCAGGTTCCTGGATCTTCCCGCAGCCCGCACAGGACAGGTTGCAGGCGAAAAGCGGTTCGACCTCCACGATCAGCGGGAACTTCTTCACCCGACGGATCTTCTGCTTGAGGAGGTACGTGCCCATCTTGACGGTCAGATTAAGTGGGAGTCCCATGATCACTGTCTCCGTTCCCCCGGGCCCCAAGGGTTGAGACCCTCCACTAACATACAGACTGTATGGAACAGGATGAAGGTATGCCAGCGCCCAGAATCAGACGGAGTCGTCGTGCGGACCATGTGGCGGACACCCGGCGTGCGCTGTTGCACGCCGCGCGTGAACTCTTCGCCGAGCGCGGGTACGTCGCGACCGGCACCGAGGACATCGTGGCCGCGGCCGACGTCACCCGTGGCGCGCTTTACCACCACTTCAAGGACAAGGCCGACCTGTTCCGTGCGGTGATGGCCGAATGCGCCCAGGAGATGGCACAACGCCTGGTGGAGCAGGAGACCGCGCGGGCCGAGCTGCAGCCGGGCGACGCCTGGCAGCTGCTCCGCAGCGGCTTCCAGTCCTTCCTGGACGCCTGCAACGACGCGCACTTCCAGCGCATCGTACTGATCGACGGCCCCGCCGTGCTGGGGCACAGCGCCTGGGACGCCCTGGTGGAGGAGCACGGCTACGTCCTGCTGGGGGAGGTGCTGGCCGAGGCGATCCGCGAGGGCAACGTCCAGGACCTGCCGGTCGCGCCGCTGACCAGGATGCTGGCGGCGCTGATCTCCGAGGCCAGCCTGTACATCGCCCGGGCCGAGGACCATGTCCGGGCGCGCGAGGAGGCGGGCCTGGTGCTGGAGCGGCTGCTGGCCGGACTCGGCCGCGGAGTGAATGCGGTCCCGGGCGTGTCGGCGTAGCGCTCCGCCCGTATCCGGTCGGCCGGATCCGTCGGCCGATCCGTTGTTACTCGCGAGTCATAACTCTTCCCGAGGGCGGAGCTGTGCCCTAGTCTCCTGATTGCGCCACTGATTACTGGCACGATGGGAGACAGAATGAGCGGCACCGAAACGGTGGTTCAGCACGTACGCGTCATGGTCGTCGGCTCAGGCTTCGGCGGCCTCGGGGCGGCGGTACGGCTGCGCCAGGAGGGCGTCACCGACTTCCTGGTCCTGGAACGCGCCGGATCCGTCGGCGGCACCTGGCGCGACAACAGCTACCCGGGCTGCGCCTGCGACGTCCCCTCGCACCTCTACTCCTTCTCCTTCGCGCCCAATCCGGACTGGCCCCGCACCTTCTCCGGGCAGCCCGAGATCCGCGCCTACCTGGAGCGCGTCGCCGACCGCTTCCAGCTGCGCCCGCACCTGCGCTTCGACCACGAGGTGCTCGGCGCCCGCTGGGACGCCGAGGCCTCGCACTGGGAGCTGGACACCAGCCAGGGCCGCTACACCGCGGACGTGATGGTGGCGGCCTGCGGCCCGCTGTCCGACCCGGCCGTCCCCGACCTGCCCGGGTTGGCCGACTTCCCCGGCCGGGTGTTCCACTCGGCCCGCTGGGACCACGACTACGACCTGACCGGCAAGCGGGTCGCCGTGGTCGGCACCGGGGCGTCCGCGATCCAGATCGTGCCGATGATCCAGCCGAAGGTCGACCAGCTGGTGCTGCTGCAGCGCACCCCGCCGTGGGTGATGCCGCGGATGGACCGGGACATCACCTCCGCCGAGCGCCGACTCTACCGCCGGGTGCCGGCCACCCAGCGGGCGCTGCGGGCCGCGCTGTGGAGCCTGCGCGAATCCCAGGTCGGCGCCTTCGTCAAGCGCCCCGGCATGCTGAAGGCCGCCGAGGCGCTGGCCAAGCGCAATATCGACCGGCACATCAAGGACCCGGCGCTGCGCGCCAAGCTGACCCCGGACTACCGCTTTCGGCTGCAAGCGGGTGCTGCTGTCCAGCAGCTACTACCCGGCGCTGGCCCAGCCCAATGTGGACCTGGTCGCCTCCGGGCTCAAGGAGGTGCGCGGCAGCACCGTGGTCGCCGCCGACGGCACCGAGCACGAGGTCGACGCGATCATCTTCGGCACCGGCTTCCATGTCACCGACATGCCGATCGGCTCCAGGATCACCGGCGCGGCCGGGCGCACCCTCGGCGAGGAGTGGAAGGACGGCATGGCCGCGCTGCGCGGCAGCACCGTCAGCGGCTTCCCCAACCTGCTGTTCGTGATCGGCCCCAACACCGGCCTCGGCAACAGCTCGATGGTGCTGATGATCGAGTCCCAGCTGAACTACCTCGCCGACTACCTCCGTCGGCTCGACGCCTCCGGCGCGGCCGCCCTGGACGCCACCCCGGACGCCCAGCGCCGCTGGAACGAGGAGGTGCAGCGGCGGATGGCCCGCACGGTCTGGAACAACGGCGGCTGCCGCAGCTGGTACCTGGACGGCAACGGCAACAACACCGTGCTCTGGCCCGGCACCACCGCGCACTTCCGGCGGGAGACCCGCAGTGTGGACCTTTCGGAGTACCAGTTGGTCCGCAAGGCTGTTGGTGCCACCCCTTCCGTTGCTGTCTGACGTCACTGTCCGACGTCGCTGTCCGACGTCGCTGTCCGACGTCGCTGTCCGACGTCGCTGTCCGAAAGGAGCACGCCATGCCCAAGAACTCCCTCAGCGGCCAGGTCGCCGTGGTCACCGGGGCGGCCCGGGGGGTCGGCGCCGAGCTGGCCCGGGCCCTCGCCGCCCGCGGCGCGACCGTCGCCCTGGTCGGCCTGGAGCCCAAGGAGCTGGAGCGGGCCGCCGCCGAGTGCGGCGGCTCGGCCGGCGGCGTCGGCTGGTGGGAGGCCGACGTCACCGACCTGGCGGCGCTGAGCACCGTCGCCGAGCAGGTGGTCGAGCGCTTCGGCCGGGTCGACATCGTGGTGGCCAACGCCGGCATCGCCATCGGCGGCAGCTTCCTCGACTCCGACCCGGTCGCCTTCCAACGGGTGATCGAGGTCAACCTGCTCGGCAGCACCACCACCGCCCGCGCCTTCCTGCCCGCGCTGATCGCCTCCCGCGGCTACCTGCTGCAGATCGCCTCGCTCGCGGCGATGATCCCGGCGCCGCTGATGACGGCCTACTGCGCCAGCAAGTCCGGGGTGGAGGCCTTCGCCCACGCGCTGCGCGGCGAGGTCGCCAACCAGGGGGTCCGGGTCGGCGTCGGCTACCTCAGCTGGACCGACACCGACATGGTGCGCGGCGCGGACGAGGACGAGGTGATGCGCGAGATGCGGGCCAGCCTGCCCTGGCCGACCAACCGCACCTACCCGCTGGCCCCCGCCGTGCAGCGGATCGCGGACGGGATCGCCCGCCGCTCGCCGCATGTCTACGCCCAGGGCTGGCTGCGCGGCTACCAGTTGATCCGGGGTCAGATCCCCGGGGTGCTGGGCCGGATCGCCCCGCTGCAGCTGCGCAAGCTGGAGCCCCGGCTGCGGGAGACCGCCGACACCCGGCGCGGCCTGGTCGGCCGCGGCGGCGCCGCGGACGAGGAGGCCAGGTCGGCGCGGGGCGTGCCGAGCTGACAGCTTTTCAGCAGTGTGGTGACCGGGGGGTGTCCGAGACACCCGGCCGGGTCGGTTGACCACCGCCCCGGCCGGGCCCGTAGCGTGGGGGCATGACCGACACTCTCAAGGTGGCCCTGCTCGGCACCGGCATCATGGGCGCCGCGATGGCCCGCAACCTGCTCAAGGCCGGGCACCAGGTGACCGTGTGGAACCGCACCGCGGCCCGCGCCGAGCCCCTCGCGTCCGACGGCGCCGTGATCGCCGCCGATCCGGCCGAGGCCGTGCGTGACGCCGATCTGGTGCTGACGATACTGCTGGACGGCCCGTCGGTGCTGGCCGCGATGCGGGACGCCGCGCCCGCGCTGCGGCCCGGCACGGTCTGGACCCAGTGCAGCACGGTCGGCATCGAGGCCCTGGCCGAGCTGGCCGCCTTCGCCGACGCGCACGGGCTCCAGCTGGTCGACGCGCCGGTGCTGGGGACGCGGCAGCCGGCGGAGAACGGGCAGCTCAGCGTGCTCGCCGCAGGCCCGTCCTCGGCGCGGGCGCTGGCCGACCAGGTGTTCGAGGTGATCGGCGCCAGCACCCGCTGGCTGTCCGAGGACGCCGCCTCGGGGGCCGGCACCCGGCTCAAGCTGGTGCTCAACGGCTGGGTGCTGACCCTGGTCAACGGCACCGCCGAGGCGCTGACCCTGGCCGAGGGTCTGGGCGTCGACCCGCGCGCCTTCCTGGAGACGGTGGCCGGCGGCCCGCTGGACGTCGGCTACCTGCAGGCCAAGGGCGCGGCCATGCTCGACGGCGACTTCGAGCCGAGCTTCACCGTGGAGGGCGGCGTCAAGGACGCCCGGCTGATCGCCTCGGCCGGACGCGGGGCCGGACTCACCCTCGACCTGGCCGAGGCGTCCGTCACCCGCCTGGCCCGCGCCGAGGCGCAGGGCCACGGCGGCCAGGACCTGGCCGCCAGCTGGTTCGCCAGCCGGCCCGGTCCTGATCAGGGCTGATCTGGGCCGATCAGGGTCGATCTGGCGTCAGTTGAACTCGTCCGGGTTCGGACCGGTGCGCTCGCCCCGGTCCAGGCCGGCGATGTCGACCAGGTCCTCGTCCGTCAGCGCGAAGCCGAAGACGTCGGCGTTCTCCTTGATCCGGGCCGGGGTGACCGACTTCGGGATGACGATGTTGCCCAGCTGGAGGTGCCAGCGCAGGATCACCTGTGCGGGCGTCTTCCCGAGCCGCTCGGCGATCCGGGTCAGCAGCGGGTCCTTCAGCAGCGCGCCCTGCGCCAGCGGGCTCCAGGCCTCGGTGGCGATGCTGTGCTTGGCGTGGAAGGCCCGCAGCTCGGCCTGCTGCAGCTGCGGGTGCAGCTCCACCTGGTTCACGGCCGGGACGATGCCGGTCTCGTCCAGCAGCCGCTGCAGATGCGCCGGCTGGAAGTTGGACACGCCGATGGCACGGGTGCGGCCGTCGGCGAGCAGCTTCTCCAGCGCGCGCCAGGTGTCGACATAGCGGTCCTTGGCCGGGGTCGGCCAGTGGATCAGGTAGAGGTCGACCTGGTCCAGCCGCAGCTTCTTCATGCTGGCGTCGAAGGCGGCGAGGGCGCTGTCGTAGCCCTGGTCGCTGTTCCAGAGCTTGGTGGTCACGAACAGCTCGTCCCGGCGCAGCCCGGACGCGGCGATGGCGTCGCCGACACCGCGCTCGTTCTGGTACGCGGCGGCGGTGTCGATGCTGCGGTAGCCGGTCCGCAGGGCGTTGGCGACGGCCTCGGTGGTCTCGGCGTCGGGGACCTGGAACACGCCGAAGCCCAGCTGCGGGATCTCCACGCCGTTGTTGAGGGTGACGGTGGGGTGGTTCATGGGGTGCCTTTCGTAGTCATCGTGCTGGTGGGACCGGCCGGGCTGGTCGGGCTGATCCTGCTGGTCACAGGGTCGCGGCCACGCCGCCGTCGACCCGCAGCGCCGCGCCGGTGGTCGCCGAGGCGAGCGGCGAGCTGGTGTAGAGCACCAGGTTCGCGACCTCCTCGGGCCGGATCAGCCGGCCCAGCAGCGAGGTCGGCCGCTCCTCGGCGATGAACCGGCGCTCCGCCTCGGCGAAGTCCGTGCCCGCGCCGACCCGCGACGCGATGAACTCCTCCACCCCGGGGGTGAGCGTGGGGCCGGGAAGTACGGAGTTCACCGTCACACCGCTACCCGCGACCTCCTGAGCCATGCCTCGCGACACCGCGAGCTGCGCCGTCTTGGTCATGCCGTAGTGCACCATCTCGGTCGGCGTCATCACCGCGGACTCGCTGCTGACGAACACCACCCGGCCCCACCCGCGGCCGACCATGCGCGGGGTGTAGTGCCGGGCCAGCCGGATCCCGCTGAGCACATTGACCTCGAAGAACCGCAGCCACTCGGCGTCCGGGATGTCGAACACCGGCACCGCCGCGAAGATCCCGGCATTGTTCACCAGCACGTCCACGTCCGGCACCGCGGCGATCAGCGCGGCCGCGCCCTCGGCGGTCGCCACGTCCGCGGCCACGCCGGTCACCAGCGCGCTCCCGGTCTCCTCGGCGATCTCCCGGGCCGCCGCCTGGGTCCGCTGGGCATCCCGGCCGTTGACCACCACCGCGGCCCCCGCGGCGGCGAAGCCGACGGCGATGGCCCGCCCGATGCCCGAGGTCGATCCGGTGACCAGGGCGGTACGTCCGGTGAGGTCGATCTGCATGGTGCTGCCTTTCCAGGGGTACGGTTGCTTCCCTTCGAAGGTAATTGCAGACGCTGACTATTGCAAACGCGCCACACTGCCGCGCTGTCTCGTGCTTCAAGCGGCCTCGTCGATCGGCCGCAGGTATCGGAGCACCAGCGCCTTGCGGGGGTCGCGGCTGCTGCTCCACACGATCGCCCAGTGCTCCGCGTTGGCGAGCTCGGCGACGCCGTGGATGCCCAGGCCCCGGTAGGCGCGCACCGGGAGCAGGACGGACGGCTGGGCGTGCGGGCGGTTCTTGATCTTCTTGGTCACCGCGGTGCGGGCCCAGGCCCGGGTTCCCAGCTCGGACGCGATCGCGGTCCCGCAGCGGTTGGACAGGTCTTCGGCGGCGTAGCCGTGCCAGTCCGCCACCGTCCCGTCACGCTCCATCAGGTACTGGCGCTTCGTCAGCCGCCAGTGGCGGATGGTGCTGCCCGCGTCCGTCCCCGAAGGGGCTGGCGCTGTCGCTGAAGAGGCACAGCACCCACAGGATCCCGAGGACCGCGTAGAGCGGCGCCACATACAGCCACTGGGCCCGGTACTGGAACCACAGTCGACCGCGCGAGCGGCGGGGGAGCGGGCCGAGCTCCAGCCCGGCGGGCGGGTTCCACGGCGGGACCACGATCTGCGGGGTCCCTGCCTGCGGGACCCCTGCCAGCGGGACCGCCGTCTGCGGGTCCCCTGCCTGCGGCGGTACGGGTGCGGGCTGCGACGTCATGGCCCCGCAGCCTACCGGTCAGCTGTCCAGGGCCTTCTGGAGGCCTTCCAGGGCGTCGACCAGGAAGCCGGCGTCGCGGACCAGGAGGTGGGCCGGGTTGGTGCTGGCGTCGGGCGGGGCGGGGAGTTCCAGGGTCCAGGCGTCGTAGTGGAGCCGCAGGGCGGTGAGGTCCACCGGCTGTTCCAGGCGGACCGCCTGGGCGGCGCGGGCGGTCTCCTCGCGCAGCACCGCCGCGAAGCGGTCCGCGCCGGGGACGGGCTCCGGGGCGGGCTTGGTGTGCGGGGGCGGCAGATGGGCCTCCAGCAGCAGCGCGGTGCGGCCCAGCGCCGCCATCGCCGAGCGGGCCGCGGTGACCTGGGAGTGCCGCAGCCCGCGGTGCCGTACCGGCTCCACCGCCGCCTGCTGACTGGACGTCAGCAGGTCGGCACGGGCCTGCCGGTGGTCCAACAGGGTCTCCCGCACGGCGCGGCGGTTCGCCGAGGAGGGGGCGCCGAAGGCGGCGACGGCCGCGGCCGCGTAGCGTCCGCCGGCCTCGATGTAGGCGGCGAGCCGGTCCGGCAGCCGTACCGTCTGCCAGGTCGGGAAGAGCGCGTAGGAGGCCAGCGCCAGCGCGCCGCCGAGCAGGGTCTGGCCGATCCGGTCCTCGGCCGTCACGGTGACGCTGCCGCCGCCCATGGCCAGCAGGAACACCACATAACCGGTGACGCAGGCGCTCATCGCCGCGTACCCGGTCCTGATGGTGACGTAGGCGCCGCCGATGCAGAGCACGGCCAGCGCCGAGCAGGCCCAGTCGTCCGGGGCGGCCAGCAGGATCACCAGGCTGGCCACCAGCAACCCCGAGGACCGTTCCGGCGATCCTGGCCACGCCCCTGGAGTAGGTCTGCGAGAAGTCGGGCCGCATCACCATCACCGCCGTCAGCGGCGCCCAGTAGCCGTGGCCGAAGGGCAGCAGCAGCCCGATGGTCTCGCCGATCGCGGCGACCGCGCCGACCCGGACCGCGTGCCGCAGCACCGGGGAGGACCAGGTCCAGTTGCGGCGCACCGCGTGGGCCGCGATCGGCAGCATCTCCGGCACCGAGGGGCGGGGCAGATGGCCCACCTCGTCGTTGTCCGCGTCCCGGCCGGTGGCGGCGGGGGCCTCCAGCGAGTCGGCGGTGTCCGCGAGCAGCCCCACCAGCAGCAGCGCCGACTGCCGGGCCGGGCCGCTGAGCACCGGACCCGCGGCCGGAACGGCCAGCGCGCGGTAGGTCCGGTCCGCCACCGGGGTCGGCAGCCCGCTGCGGATCGAGCGCGCCACCGCGTCCAGCACCTCGGCCGCCGCGCCCAGGATCTCCCTGGCCCGGTCCCGCTCGGGGCCCTCCTCGGCCGCGCCGACCCGGGGGTCCGCCAGCGCGGCCATCACCGGGCGCATCCGCTCCATCGGGTTGCGCCGGCCGCCGAGCTCGGCCGGCCGGCGCCGGGCCTGGCCCCGGGTCAGCGCGGCGGCGTTGCGCGCGGTCATCAGCGCCTCCGGGTCGAACGCCGCGAAGGGGTCGTGCCGCAGCCGCCGGCGTAGTCGGCCATGGACGCGTAGGCGTCGGCGAGCGCGTCCCGCTGCGCGCCCCAGCGCCGGATCGGGATCAGCACCACCAGCAGCGCCTGGACCACGCCGCCGATCGCGATCACCCCGGCGTGCTCCAGGGCCTGCGGCACGCTCTCGGTGAGGTTGACCACGACCAGCATCACCGAGACGGTGGTGGCGGCGACCACCCCCGCGGTCGGCCCGAGCGCCCAGGCCAGCCCGGCGGTGAACGCCCACAGGCCCACCACCAGCACGAACAGCGGCGACCAGGGCGAGGCGAGATAGCCGAGCAGGGTGCTCAGCGACAGCCCGGCGCCCGCCACCAGGGCGAGCACCGGACGCGGCCGGTAGCTGCGCTGGAAGGTCGCGGTCCCGGCGATGAACGCGCCGAGCGCGGCGGAGGTGGCCAGCGCGGGGGAGCCCAGCGCCAGCGCGGTGAACAGCACCAGGGCTACGCCCAGCGCCCCGCGCGCGGCCAGCAGCGGCTCGTTGTAGGCCCGCTCCAGCGTGAAGCCGGTGCGGGCGGTGCTGCGCAGGGCCGTGATCCAGGGCATGGTGGCCAGGCTAGCCGGGCGCGGGGGCCGGGCCGGCCTGACGCGAGGGCCAGAACCGGGTGCGGCCCAGGCATCAGCCGTGGGTGCGGGGGATCCGGCGCTGCCAGCGGCGGTCGAACAGGACGGTGCCGTCCTCCTCGGCGGTGACCTGGTTGTCCGTCAGGAAGTGGTCGGAGTCGGCGCGGATCTCCGAGCGGGTCCGGATCCGCACCGTCCAGCCCAGGTCGGGGCGGCTGAGGCCGACCGTCCAGTCCGAGCGGGTGTGGGCGCTGAGCGGGTCGTCGCTGCGGATGCGGTAGCTCTCCAGGGCGTCCTCGCTGAACTCCAGGCCGTCCGGGTAGGTGCGCGAGCCGCCGTAGCGGGGGTCGACCTGCTGCAGCCATTCGCGGGTGGCGAGATCGTGTCGGACCACGCGTTCGGGACCGAGGGTGTCCGGGTCGGCGTAGACCACCGCCAGCGGCGGGGACTGCTCGGGCTCGTCGAAGGTGATCGGGAGCCTGGCCCGGTCGGTGCTGTGGTCGCGCACCGGGAGCAGCAGCGCGCTGGCCCCCGGGTCCACGGTGAAGCCCAGGTCGGCGGGCTGCGGCCAGACCAGGGCCAGTACGCGGAGGAGAGCGCCAGCCGCAGCCGGTGCCCGGGCGGGAAGGCGTGGGCGATGCCGATCAGGTCGAAGGAGAGGTCCTCGGTCTCGCCCGGCACCCACGCGACCGTACGCTCCCGGCCGTGCCGGCTCAGCAGGTTGAGCACACCCCGGGTGACCAGGGTGGACGAGCCGTCCGGAGCCACGTCGCAGAGCCGGGCGACGATCTGGCCGCGCGCGGTGGGGCTGGTGACCCGCAGCCGCAGCCGGGCGTTGCCGAGGATCTCGACCCTGGCGTCCAGCGGGGCGGAGTCGAAGCAGACCGAGCGGCCGTCCTCCTCGCGCTGGTCCGGCGGCAGGTCGGTGAGGTTGCCGAAGGGGAAGAAGCGGCCCGCGTCGACGCCGGTGTGCTGCGGGGAGACCACCGCGACCGGGCCGGGGACGCTGGTCCTCAAGCCTGTCGTCGAGTCGATAGGGCGTCATGGTGACATTGGCGGAGGGCCAGGCATCGTCGCCGACCCAGCGGCCCGGGCGCTGGTCGTAGTGGGTGGCCGGCGGGACGGACTCGTTCATCCAGGTCCTGAGCTTGGGCTCGGCCATGATTCCGGTGCTTGAGCGGCCTTCGGCTGACCGGTCTTCGGTCGGGTGGCCGTCCTTGAGCCAGTGGTCCCACCAGCGCAGGGTCTCCTGGAGGAAGCCGATGGCCGGGCCTGGCGGCAGGCCGCGGTCGGGGTACTGGTGCGACCAGGGGCCGACCAGGCCCGCGCATCGGCGCGTCCAGGTGCTGGGCCAGCCGGAACACGGTTGTCCCGGTACGGGTCGGCCCAGCCGCCGACGGCGAGTACCGCGGCCTTGATCGAGGAGTAGTCCTCGCAAGACGCTGCCGTGCCGCCAGTAGTCGTCCCTGGCCTGGTGCTGCAGCCAGGTGTGGATCAGCGGGTCAAGGTGTTCGAGCCGTTCCAGCCACATCGCGCGCCAGCGGTCCGCCGACGAACGCCGGATCCGGCGGGCGGGCGGCGAAGGCCAGCATGGTGGCCGACCAGGCATGCATGTCCACGGCCAGCACCGAGCCGCCCAGGTAGTGCACATCGTTGTCGTAGCGGTCGTCGGTGGAGCAGACGGTGACGATCGCCTTCAGCGGTTCGGGGCGAGAGCGGCGATCTGCAGACTGTTGAAGCCGCCCCAGGAGATCCCGAACATCCCCACTTTCCCGCTGCACCAGGGCTGCTCCGCCAGCCACTCCACCACGGTCACGCCGTCGGCCAGCTCGGTGGCGTCGTACTCGTCCCCGGGCAGGCCGTCGGAGTTGCCGTGGCCGCGGATGTCCACCCGGACCGAGGCGTAGCCGTGCCCGGCGTACCAGGGGTGCCGCTGGGCGTCGCGCGGCGCGGTCCAGTCGCTGAGCCGGTAGGGCAGGTACTCCAGCAGCGCGGGAACGGGTGCGGTGGTGACGGGGCGCCAGATCCGGGCGTACAGCTCGGTCCGGTCCGGGAGCGGGATGCGGACGTCCTCGCAGGTGGTCCGGTACGGGAAGTCCTCGCGGTAGCGCATGGTCCGGTCCTCCCGGGGTCGGTGCTGAGGGGTGCAGCGGGCGGTCAGAGGTCGGCGGGCGGCGGTCAGCGGTCAGGGGCGCAGCGGGCGGCGGTCAGCGGATGGGGGCCATGGTGCGGCGCAGCCACGGCCCGGCGGCGATCACGGCGAGGCCGACCAGCACCACGAAGCTGCCGTTGACGGCGAAGTAGGCCGGGTCGGAGATCCGCCCGTAGAGCTTCACGGTCTGCGCCTGGACGCCGTTGGCCAGTGCCAGCGAGAGGAACCACAGCGCCATCGCCTGGCTGGCGAAGGCCACCGGGGCGATCTTGGTGGTGACCGACATGCCGGTGGTCTCCAGCAGGATGTCGCCGAGGCCGAGCACCAGGTAGCAGACGATCAGCCACCACCCGGCCATCACCCAGTCGCCGGTGCGGTTCATCGTCGCCGGAACCATGATCAGAAAGGACAGCCCACCGAGGATCACCCCGTAGGCGATCTTGTTGGACGCGTGCGGCTGACGGTGGCCCAGCCGCACCCAGACCGCGGCCACCACCGGCGCCAGCGCCACCTCGGCGACGCCGAGCACCGACCCGTACCAGGAGGACGGGAAGTGCCAGCCGAAGAACTCGGTGTCGGCGTGGTTCAGCGCCAGCAGGTTCATGGTCGAGTACGACTGGAACAGCACCAGGTTGAAGGCCACCGAGGCGGCGAACAGCACCAGGTAGGGCGCAGCCGGCCGCGTTCGGCGGGGGTGACCCTGGGGCTGCGGAAGAGGAAGGCGAAGTAGGCGATCGGGGCCAGGATCGAGACCGCGGTGACGATGTCGACCACCAGCGACATGGTCAGCACCCCGGCCAGGGCCAGCACGCCGAAGAGCACGGCGACGGCCGCCGCCCCGGCCCCGATCAGCCGGACCGAACGTCGCATCGCCTCGGGCGGCAGCGCGGACTCGGCGCCGTCCTGACGCCCGGCCAGATGGCGCCGGCCCAGCACGTACTGCGCCACGCCGAAGGTCATTCCGATCGCGGCGGCCGAGAAGCCCCAGTGGTAGCCGATCTTCTGGCCCAGCCAGCCGGCCACCAGCGGGCCGAGGAAGGCGCCGATGTTGATGCCCATGTAGTAGAGCGCGAAGCCGGCGTCGCGGCGTTCGTCCTCGGTGGCGTAGAGCTTGCCGACCAGGGTGGAGACATTGGGCTTCAGCAGGCCGGTGCCGACGATGATCAGACCGAGGCCGATCCAGGTCATGCTGGTGGTGGGGATGGCCATGACGTAGTGCCCGCAGGCGATTGCAGATGCCGCCGAAGAGGACCGCCCGGTACGAGCCGAGCACCCGGTCGGCGAGCCAGCCGCCGCCGACCGAGACCAGGTAGATCATCGTGCTGTAGGCGGCGTAGACGGAGGAGGCCGTGCTGTCCGACATCCCCATGCCGCCGTCGGCGACCGACTCGGTGAAGTAGAGGGTCAGGATGGCGGTCATGCCGAGGTAGGAGAAGCGCTCCCACATCTCGGTGCCGAAGAGGGTGAGCAGTCCGCGCGGGTGGCCGAAGAAGGAGTGGTCCTGGCTGGGGTCCGCCTGGTCCAAGGGGGTGACCTCGCTCGCGCCCAAGGGAACTGCCTCCGTCCGCGGCACCGGCGGGACGCGCCCCGATAGCACCATATGTCCGTTATGGGATCAAAAGGAGCATAAGACAGGGCGCAGCGGGCGGCCCCCCGGCGATCATTCGCCGAGGGGCCGTGTTCGTGGTGTTGCCTGGGTGTCTTTTGCCGGTGCCGGTGCCGCCGCCGCTACCGCCGCGGGCGCTCGTTCCAGGCGGCGACGGCGTGGTGGCCGTGCTCGGTGCCCAGTCGGCTGATGGTGCCGGTGGCCAGCATGAACAGCGAGCCCGCGGAGGCGGGGAGGCCCAGGTAACGGGCCGTCAGCACGCGGAGGAAGTGGGCGTGCGCCACCAGCGCGACGTCCCGGCCGTCCGCGGCGCGCAGCTTCTCGTCCACCAGGGCCAGCACCCGGTCCGCACGGGCGCCGATCTCGTCCGGGGACTCGCCCGGGTGGCCCTCCGGGCCGGGGACCACGCCGTCGGTCCACAGGTTCCAGTCGGGGCGGGTCTGGTGGATCTCCGCGGTGGTGATGCCCTCGTAGCCGCCGTAGTCCCACTCGTGCATGTCCGGGACGATCTGCGGGTTGTCCAGGCCGGCCAGCTTGGCGGTGGTCCTGGCCCGCAGCAGCGGGCTGCTCAGGGCGTACCCGACCGGGTGCTCGGCCAGTATCCCGGCGAGCGCGGCGGCCTGCTCCTCGCCGTGGGGGCTCAGCGGACGGTCGGTGTAGCTGGTGTGGCGCCCGGCCTCGCTCCAGTCCGTCGCACCGTGTCGGACCAGGATCACATCGCCCATGCCGGTCATCTTCTTCCACTCGCAGCGGTCGTTCCATCCAGCCTCAACATGGCGAATCCTCGCACGCTTCCCCTGCGGCGCTGTTCAGCGGCGTCCGGCGGCGCTCGCGGTGCGGGAGGATGGTGTGCGGCAACAGGAGCCATCGTGCTGGGCAGTCGGTGCTGGGCAGTTCGTGATCGACAGTCAAGGGGGACGGGTGTTCGACTGGGAAGAGTCCCGGCCTGCCGAGGTCGGCATGGATCCGGACGGGCTGGACCGGGCCTGGGAGCTGGCCCAGGCACGCGGCACCGCCGGTCAGCTCTGCGTCCTGCGGAAGGGCCGGGTGGTGCTGGACCGCAGGTTCGGCTGCGGGCCCGACGCGCTGTTCCTGACCTTCTCGGCCGGCAAGCCGCTCACCGCGCTGCTGGTGCACAAGCTCGCCGAGCGCGGTGAACTGTCGCTGGACGAGCGGGTGGCCGCGTACTGGCCGGAGTTCGGCCGCAATGGCAAGGAAGCGGTCACCGTCCGCCAGGTGCTCCAGCACCGCGCGGGCGTGCCGGTGGCCCGGAGTCTGCTGCGGGACGCCTGGGCGATGACGGACTGGGAGCGGTCAGTACGCCACATCGAGCGGGCCCGGCCCGCGTACCCGCCGGGGAGGTAGCCGCCTATCACATCATCAGCTATGGCTACATCCTCGGTGAGCTGCTCCGGCGGGTCAGCGGCGCCCCGGTCAGGGAACTGCTCAGGACGGAGTTCCTGGAACCGCTCGGGCTGCGGGACACGCACCTCGGCGTGGGTCGCGAGCTGCGGCACCGGGCGGTGCCGCTGGTGTCCACCTCGCGCCGGGCCGACCGGCTCCGCCGGATGTTCTTCAACCGCCGCGCGGTACGGCGGGCTGTCGTCCCCGCGTCCGGGCTGTCCACCACCGCGCGCGACCTCGCCCGCTTCTACGAGATGCTTTTGCGCGGTGGGGAGTTGGACGGGGTGCGGGTGCTCGAACCGGCCTCGGTCGCAGAGGCCAGGCGGCTGTCCACCGCTGAGGAGGGCGACCTCGACCACTTCCTGCAGATGCGGGTGCGCTGGTCGCACGGCTTCCAACTGGGCGCCGCAGGACCCGACCCCGCGGCCGGCCGCCCGATGGGCCAGCTCGGCAGCCCGCAGGCCTTCGGCCACAACGGCAGCAGCACCTGCCTGGCCTGGGCCGACCCCACCCGCGACCTGGTCTTTGTCCACTTCACCAACCACCTTGTCGCCCAGAGCGAGGGCTCCCGTTACGAAAGCAGGATCAGCGACGCCGTCATCGGCGCCTGCGGCTGAGCCCTGGGCACGGTTCGGGGGTCAGGGCTCAGGGCTCAGGGCTCAGGCCTGGGGGGCGTCGCCCTCGTCGAAGTCGGGTATGTCGGTGGACAGCAGGTGCTCGGCGCCGCCTTCGAGGATCTTGGCCGTCTCGGTGGAGCGGGGGAGCATGGTCGCCTCATAGGCGCGGATGGCGTCGTCGACGGTGGCGGAGTCGGCCAGGGCCAGGGCGAGTTCGCTGGCGTCGAGCATGGCGAGGTTGACGCCGACGCCGAGCGGGGGCATCAGGTGGGCGGCGTCGCCGAGCAGGGTCACCGTCGGGTTGTGCGCCCAGGTGTGCGGGACGGGCAGGGCGAAGATCGGCCGGTCGACGTAGCGGCCCTCGTTGTCGGTGATCATCCGGCGCAGCCGGGCGACCAGTGCGCGTACTCGTCCAGGAGCAGGGTGCGGATGCCCTCGGTGTCGTCGATGCTGCGGCCGCTCCTGCCTATCCAGTCGACCGGGACCCGCCGGACGAGATAGACCCGGATGTGGTTTCCGCTGTTGCGCTGGGCGAACATGCCGCGGTCGCCGTCGGCGGCGTGGGCGCCGCCTTGGCCGACCAGTTCGGCAAGGTCGGGGTGGCGGGCGTCGACATCGGAGAACCAGGCCTCCAGGAAGCTCACCCCGGTGTACCCGGGGACGGCGGGGGACACGGCCGGGCGTACCCGGGAGGAGGCGCCGTCGGCGCCGATGACCAGATCGGTCTCTATGGACGTGCCGTCGGCGAAGTGCAGCCGCCGTGGCCCGTCGTCGGGACCGGTGATCCCGTCGAGAGCCTGCCCCCACCGCACCGTCTCCGGTTGCAGGGAGCCGAGCAGCAGGTCGCGCAGCTGGCCGCGGTCGATTTCCGGCTTGAAGAGCTCATCGGGCTCCGGGACCCGGTGCGAGGTGAGCGTGCCGGTCGAATCCAACTGGCGCATTTCCTGCCCCTCGGGGCGGGCCAGCGTGAAGAACTCCTCCAGCAGACCGGCCTCGCGCAGGGCGATCTGGCCGTTGTCGGCGTGCAGATCCAGGGTGCCGCCCTGGTTGCGCGCGTCGGGGCCGGTGTCACGGTCGTAGACGGTGACCGTCAGGCCGCGCCGCTGGAGGATACGGGCGCAGGTCAGCCCGCCGGGGCCGGCGCCGATGATGCTGATCCTGGCCTGGCCAGGTGTGATGCGGTTCGCGGAGCTCATGGTGATTCCCTTCGTCGATGCGTGCGTTTATGCAACGGCTCCAAATATACAACAGTTCCAAGTTTGGCGCACACCCGGTAGGGTTGCGGACATGGCAGAGACGATCGGCGGCGTGGGAACAGGTGGGCGGCGCGAACGGAAGAAGGCCGCCACCCGCCAGGCGATCGCCGACACGGCGCTGCGGCTGTTCCTGCAACGCGGCTACGAGCAGGTGGGCGTACGCGAGATCGCCGAGGGAGCCGACGTGTCGGTGTCGACCCTGTTCAACTACTTCCCCCAGGGCAAAGAGGCCCTGGTCTTCGACCAGGAAGCCCGCAACGAGGCCGCGCTGGTCAGCGTGGTCACCGATCGGCCGCCGGGTCAGACCGTCCCTCAGGCCCTACGCGCCTACCTCATCGGCTTCGTCGACTCGACCCACACCCGGGATCCCCGCTTCGCCGAATTCCAGCAGCTCATCCAGGAGACCCCGGTCCTGCGCGAGTACTCCCGCACGATGTGGCTGCGCCACGAGCACGCGCTGGCCCGCGCGCTCGCCGACCAGACCGGCCGGCCGCAGGACGACCTCATCTGCGCCGCCTACGCCCGCTTCGCCCTCGAAGCCCTCGCGTTCGCCGGCTCCCGTCCTGACCCCGCCGCCGCTATCGACCAGGCCTGCCTCCTGCTCGACCAGGGCTGGACGACCACGGTCTCCCAGCCTGCCCCCGCCCCAGGGCCAACCGCATAGGGCCCGCACGCGGTCCGTCAGTGGTTCGGCTGCGGGGTGGCCAGGGTGTTGATGTCCTTGGGGCTGAAGACGCGGGTCTCCGGGCCGGACGCGGCCACGGCCAGCATCGCGCGGCCGATCTGGCGGTTGTCGTTGACCGCGTTCGGGGCGAGCCGCTTGAGCAGCGGGATCAGCGGGCCGGTGATGGCATAGGCGATGCGGTAGAGGCGGGTCCTGGAGACCACGGCGTCCATGGGCTGAACAAAGCCTGGGCGGAACATGTAGGCGTGGAAGGGGAGTTGGAGCAGGTCGTTCTCGGTCTTGCCCTTCACCCGGGCCCACATGGTGCGTCCGCGCTCGCTGCTGTCCGTCCCCTGGCCCGAGACATAGATGAAGGTCAGCTCGGGGTTGGCGGCGGCCAGGGTGCGTCCGACCGAGAGGGTCAGGTCGTAGGTGACCCGACGATAGGCCTCCTCCTTCATGCCGACGGAGGAGACGCCGAGGCAGAAGAAGCAGGCGTCGTAGTCGGCGAGTTCGGCCTCAAAGCCGGAGAGGTCGGTCAGGTCGGGCTGGACGACCTCGCGCAACTTGGGGTGCTCCATGCCGCCGCCCAGGGCCGTCCGGCCCACGACCAGCACCCGCTCGACCCGCTCGTCCCGCAGGCACTCGCGGAGCACACCCTGACCGATCATGCCGGTGGCACCGAAGAGGATCACGTTCATGGCTGAAGCCTAATGCGGTGACCGCGATCATTTGCCGGGCGGGAGTTCTGTCGGCGGAGCGCTGTTGGTTGCTTCGGGGACGTAGCCGCAAAGCTGAGGTGCGCATTCGGCCTTGTGGCCCCGGCCCCATTGGGAGGCATCTCGCTCGATGGAGCGGACTCGGTGGGCGAGTCGGAGCTGTTCCTTCCGGGGCATGGTTGAGGCCAATGCTGTGAAGGTCTCCGGAAGTACGGCGACCATGCCGCTGACCTGCTCTCCGTTGAACATCTGGAGCAGCGTGGTGCACTGCCACCAGTCGATCTCGCCGCCGCGACCGTTCGGGTTTCCGGGCCAGTAGTAGCTCGCCGGATCCGGTAGCAGATAGTGCACGCCGTCTGGATCAAGATGCGCCCGGAGCCATGATCCGCCTCCACCCAGGCCGAGCCGGAGCCGTCCGGCCTCCTCGTGCAAGACGCAAACCGCTTCAGTGTCGAGAGCCTTGAGAACATTCGCTTCCGCCGATAGTGGCCGGCGCCCGGCAGGGGCCTTGACCGGCCAGCGTCTGAGTAGCAAGTCCATCTGTTGCCGCCACGTCATCGGCGACGGGTCTTTGCGGGATTGCGGCAGCGGCGGGGGCGGCGTCCAGCTTCGCCCTGCCTGGTCGATGTGACGCAGCATCCATGCGCGGGCTTCCGGGCCGGCGGTATTCCAAGCCCAGCTCATCGGTCGGTCGGCCATCGCCTGGTCGAAGCTCCCGAGAGGCTTGCCCTGGCGGGACGGCCTCCTGGGAAGTGGCCGTGCGACGCCCGGAAGGTTGTGGCTCAAGTCAGCCAGGAACCTGATGCGGTCCAGAGCCTCGTCATGGGAGTTGTCCTGTGCCACGCGCCGTGCGCCCCCGGCCAGATGCCGGATCTCGATGAACGCCATGGTCGCCAGAAGTGCGGCCATGTCTCGGTCGGACTCGGCCTCCCGGTGTCTCATGCCAGTCCACCCTACTGCCATGAGCGGCGCGTTCGAGGACGCGGTGGACGGTGGCGCGGCTGACACGGTGCCCCCCGCTCGGCCGCGGCGTCCAACGGCGCCATGTCGCCGGGACCTCCAACCCAGCGAGGATGAAGAGGTCGACAGCGTGGAAACCAATGGCAGGGGCGATCCGTCGGAGCAGCCCCTCACTGGGGGCTTCTCCCGCGAGCAGCGCGCGGATTCCGCTTTCCGACAACCCGGCGCGATCTGCCAGATCCTGCCCGCTGAGTTCTCTGTGCTCCAGCAAACACGCCAGCATCACGCCGACACCGGGGTGCTCCGTCATGATCGTGGCCCAGTCACAGACTTAGGCACAGCATCGCTTTTGCCTGGGTCGGCCGACCCAGGCAGCCGCTTGCTCGCATGGGTGTCAGGGCGCGCGGTGGCCAGGGCGATCATGCGGTGCATGGCGGCCGTCGGAATCGCCGGGTTCTGGGCGGCGTCCTCGGCGCTGTGTTCGTCTAGGAGCAAGGGGATCAGAGCATCCGGCGGCAGGGCCGGGTTCCTCCGGGCCAAGCTGCGGACGGACTGGTCCGCATCGTCGACCAGCCTGACTGCGGATTCGGGCGACAGGCGCGGGTCGGCGGCGGCAGCGCTTCGCACCTGGGCTTCGGGATCGCGGCTGAAGCGTTCGACGAGGGCGGCGTCCGACGCGTGATCGTCGAGCGCCAGCAGGCGGATGCGGGGTTCCGGGTCCTCGGCGAAGCGGAGCAGGTCGTGGCAGGGGAAGTTGGGGTGGTTGCGGGGGCGTCCCGGGAACGAGAAGCTGCCGGGCCACCAGTTCCACACGTCCAGGAGCACGTCCGCTGGGGCATCGTCGCAGGATTCGGTGAGGAAGAGGCGCACGATGCGGTCCTCGTCGTGGGCGAGGAGGTCCGCCACCTCCGGCGGCAGGTGCCGGGCACGGGCCACGCTGCGCCGGATCAGCAAGTTCGGCGACATCGCGAGCTGGCGCATCGCGTCGGCGTCATCGTGGAGGGCGGCGATCCACCACACCGCGTGTGTGTGGTGATCAGTGGTGACGTGCGGAACGGTGGCCGCCAGCGCCGCGATCTCGGCCGGACTCGTAGGCGGTCGGGACTCGGAGTCCGGCGCTCCCTCGATACCGACCCGTGCTCCGGAAACCCGCTGGGTGGCCTGCTCCGCTGCCAGGTCCGCCAGAACCTCGCGGAGCGCCGTTCCTGCGGTGGCGGCGAGCAGTCGGCCCCACTGCTCGGGCGAGAGTTTCCCCGATTCTGCCGCTGTGAGGCGGACTGCCCTCATGGGGTGGACTACTGCCGCGTCCAGGACGCTGGACGGGAGGTCAGCGCGGTACAGGAAATGCACGAAGAGCGGCTTGCCCGTGTCGAAGAGATTGACCAGGGCCTCCGCCGATGCGCCCCGGTTGAAGCCCAAACCGCCCAACCACGCGGCAGCCGTGCACGCGGAGGGCTGGTAGCCCTTCCACAGCGCGGCCCAGCCACCCGGGGCAGCATCGCTCTCACTCATCTGCTGATTGAACAGGCTCCGAACAGAAAGGATCAAGGCGCCGTCGCGTCCGAGTTCTGCGCGGAGTGGTCCTGTGGAGCACACGGCCCCGAATGCGTCCTCGCGGTAGCGTTCTGGTCGTGGACGCTGCCGAGGTTCTGTTCTCCGCCCGCAAGTACGACGGAAGCCTGCACTGGCACTGCACCATGTTCCGGCTGGGCGAAGACGACCATGGCGTCTGGCTCGGCATGCCAGCTGGCACTGTGCACAGCAAGGGCGACCAGGGGCCGGTGTACGAGTCGCAAGAGGCCCGGGTCAAGCTCATCCCTCGCGATGCCTGATGGACGGCGCTCTTCCTGGACGCGCCCCAGCGCTTGGACGCCTACTGCGACGTCACCACGCCGTCCTGGTGGCCGAATTCCGGCGAGGTCACCATGGTCGACCTGGGTCTCGACGTCTGCCGGGTACGCGAAGGGGGCGAGATCTTCGTCGATGACGAGGACGAGTTCGCCGACCACCAGGTCCGGTACGCGTACCCGCCGGACGTCATCGCGCGGGCTGCGGCGTCGGCCGACTGGCTCCAGACCGCGCTGCGCACGGGTGCGGAACCCTTCAGGAGCCACTTCCGTGCCTGGCTCGACCAGATCTGCTGACGCCCCTCATCGAGGTGGTTTGCCTCAGAGGCAAGTTGCTTGCCTGAGGCTCGGTGGTGGTGTGAACCTGGGGGCATGGACACCGACACGGACACCGGCACCGACCCGGCCGCAGGCACCGCCGCAGGCGAGGATCTGCCCGGGCTCGGCGCCCGGCTGCGGGAGCGGCGGCTGAGCAGTCGGCTCACGCTGGAGGTCGCCGCCGCCCGGGTGGGGCTCTCACCCGCGCATCTGTCCCGGCTGGAAACCGCCAAGCGGCAGCCCTCGCTGCCGGTGCTGCTCGGGCTCTCCCGAGCCTACGGGGTGCCGGTGGAGGTCCTGCTGGGCGAGGGCGGCGAGCCCTCACCGGTCGTCCGCGCCCCCGTGGTCCGGGCCGGCGAGGGCGAGCCCACCTCGGCCGGCGGCTGGACGTACCGTCCGGCGGGCGTGCCGGGACGGGCGATGCAGGCGCTGCGGGTCCACATCCCGGTCCGGGTGCAGGACGAGGTGGTCCGGGTCCACCCCGGCGAGGAGTGGCTGTACGTCCTGCAGGGGCGGCTGCTGCTCACCCTTGACCGGGAGCAGCATCAACTCGATCCGGGCGACTCCGCGCACTTCGACTCGATGCGGCCGCACCGGCTGGTCGCGGCGGGGAGCCGGGGGTGGAACTGCTGTTCCTGCACACCCTGCTGCAGAGCCCGACCTCGGAACTCTGCCTTCACTAGCCGTCAGCCGTAGCAGAATCAAAGGAGGAAGCCATGGCCACGAACCGTTATCCCGTCGAGGACGGAAGCACCCGGACCGGACGCGGGGTGAACGTACGGGTGTTCATCTACGTCATCGGCCTGCATGTCTTCGCGGGCTTTGCGATGTTGCTGTACTTCGCCGGCCAGCACGCCGGCCGGTGACCTGACAGTCCGGGCTCAGACCGGTGACTCGACAGTCCGGGCTCGGGCCGGTGACCCGACAGGCAGGCCTCAGGCCGGTGATCCGAAAAACCCGGCTCAGGCCGGGGTGAGGGTGCTGTCGCGGGAGACCAGCGCCGCGTAGTGGCCGCCCAGGGCGAGCAGCTCGTCGTGGGTGCCGCGCTCCGCGATCCGCCCGGCGTCCAGGACCACGATCTGGTCGGCGTCGCGGACGGTGGAGAGCCGGTGCGCGATGGTGATCGTCGTCCGGCCCGCTGTGAGCGCGTCCAGCGCGGTCTGCACGGCCTGCTCGGTCTGGGTGTCCAGCGCGCTGGTCGCCTCGTCCAGGACCAGCACCGGCGGGTCGCGCAGGATGGTGCGGGCGATCGCCAGCCGCTGCTTCTCGCCGCCGGAGAAGCGGTAGCCGCGTTCGCCGACCATGGTGTCGTAGCCGTCCGGGAGGCCGGCGATGTGCTCGTGGATCTGGGCCGCGCGGGCGGCCTCGTAGAGTTCCTCGTCGGAGGCGTCGGGCTTGGCGAAGCGCAGGTTCTCGGCGACCGAGGCGTGGAACAGGTAGGTCTCCTGGGAGACCACGCCGACCGTGTCGGCCAGCGACTCGAAGCTGAGGTCGCGCACGTCCACGCCGTCGACCAGGACCCGCCCGGCCAGCACGTCGTAGAGGCGGGGGACCAGGTAGCTGAGCGTGGTCTTGCCGGAGCCGGTCTCGCCGACCACGGCGAGGCTGCTGCCGGCCGGGACGGTGAGGTCGATGCCGTCCAGGGTGGGCGGGGTGCCCGCGTCCGGCTCGTAGGAGAAGCCGACCTGGTCGAAGCGGACCTCGCCGCTGCGGGCGTTCCCGCTGCGGCGGGGGAGGGTGACCGGGTCCTGGCGCTCGGTGATGTCGGGGACCAGGTCCAGGTACTCGAAGATCCGCTGGAACAGGGCGAGCGACACCTGCACGGCGACGCCGACCTGGAGCAGCTGGACGGTGGGGCGGAACAGGTTCTGCTGCAGCGAGGTGAAGGCGACCAGGGTGCCGATGGACACCGCGGAACCGACGCCGTGGCCGGTGGTGAGGCCTGCGGTCCAGTAGATCACCGCGGGCATCGCGGCCATCACGATCTGGATCGTCGACTGGCGCCAGCGGCCGGCCATGTCGGCGCGGACCTCGAGGTCGGCCAGGGAGTTCGACTCGCGCGAGAACTCGTCGCTGAGCGCCCGGGAGCGGCCCATGGTGCGGCCGAGCAGGATGCCGCTGACGGAGAGCGACTCCTGCATGATGGAGGAGATGGCGGCGAGCTGCTTCTGTCGCTGGGTCGCGATCTTGCGGCGCTCGTTGCCGACCCGGCGGCTGATCCACACGAAGAGCGGGAGCAGCAGCAGCGAGACGATGGTCAGCTTCCAGTCCAGCGCGACCATGGCGACGATGGTCGCCAGGACGGTGGTCAGGTTGGAGACCAGCGAGGTCGCGGTGCTGGTCACGGTCGACTGCATGCCGCCGATGTCGTTGGCGATCCGGGACTGCACCTCGCCGGTGCGGGTGCGGGTGAAGAAGGCGAGCGGCATCCGCTGCAGATGGCTGTAGACGCTGGTGCGCAGGTCGTGCATGACGCGCTGGCCGACACTGGTGCTGAGATAGGTCTGCAGCACGTTGAACACCGAGTTGGCGACGGCGACCGCGATCATGCCGAGCGCGAGCAGGCTCAGCAGCCCGGTGCGCCCCTGCGGGATGGCGGTGTCCAGGATCGCCCGCAGCAGGAACGGCGACGCGACGGAGACCAGGGAGGACAGGCCGACGAACACGCCGACGATGAGCAGCTTGCGCCGGTAGGGGCGGAACAGGCGCAGGATCCGGCGGAGCTGCGCGGGCGGTTTGGGGGTGCTGGGGTCACGGACGGGGGGAGTCCAGGCAGGGCCTTGGGGTTTCACGGGCGGCTCCAGAGAGGCTTCGATTCTGTCGGTACGTTCAACTGAGGGTAGCGCATAGTTATTCCTGCTAATAGTGAGTTTGACTCAGCTAATTCCCCGCTCTCTCCGAATCAGCTGGAGAGCGCTCTCCGCCTCTGCTATAACAGCCCCATGGACGAGCCCCGAAGCGCACTCGCCGGAACCGCTCCGACCTTGGAGGATGTCGCCCGGGTGGCCGGCGTGTCCCGGGCCACCGTGTCCCGGGTGGTGAACCACACCCGCAATGTCGACCCGGTGATCCAGGAGGCCGTGCGTCGGGCCATCGCCGAGACCGGCTATGTGCCCAACAGCGCCGCCCGGTCGCTGATCACCCGACGGACCGGGTCGGTGGCCCTGGTGGTCTCCGGCGCGGGGAGGGGATGGAGGAGGAGTTCCGGAACCAGGTGTTCACCGACCCCTTCTTCAGCCGGGTGATCAACGGGGTGATGGGCTTCCTCCGCCCCCAGGGCATGCACCCGGTGCTGATGCTCGCCGAGACCCCCGAGGCGCGCGACCAGGTGGTCGCCTTCCTGCGGCAGGGCAACGCGGACGGGGCGGTGGTGGTCTCCACCCACGCGGACGACCCCCTGCCCGAGCTGCTGGTCCGGGCCGGGCTGCCGGCGGTGCTGTTCGCCCGCCCGCCGGGGCCTGTGCCGATCGGCTTCGTGGATCTGGCGCACCAGGAGGGCGCGCGGCTGGCCGCGGCCCGGCTGCTCGACAACGGCTGCCGCCGGGTGGTGCTGATCTCCGGGCCGCTGGACGTCCGGGCGGCGCGGGAACGGCGGGACGGCTTCCTGGAGGCGATGGCGCGGCAGGGGGTGCCGGTGGTCCCGACCGCCGTGGGGAACTTCACCCAGGCCAGCGGGGAGCAGGCGATGCTCCGCCTGCTCGCCGAACTCCCGGAGCTGGACGGGGTGTTCGCCGCCAACGACCTGATGGCCCAGGGGGCGCTGCACATCCTGCGGGAGCACGGGCGGCGGGTGCCGGAGGACGTCAGCGTGATCGGCTTCGACGACAGCAGCGCGGCCACCGCCAGCCGGCCGGCCCTGACCACGGTGCGGCAGCCGGTGGAGGAGATGGCGGCGGAGATGACCCGGATGCTGCTGGAGCTGATCGAGGGGACGTCCTCCGGGCCGAAGTCCGCGGTCTTCGACCCGGTGCTGGTGGTGCGGCAGTCCGGGTAGGCGGGTGCGCGGGCGCCGCTGCGGGGTGTCCGGCGCTGCGGGGTGTCCGGCGTAGCCATGCGCGCGGGCGCCTGCGGCGGTAGCGGCCGCTGAGGCCGTCGCGGCCGGGGTGGCGGCGTCCGGTGGCGGCCAGGTGGCCGCCCGGCGGTGGCCCCCGCGGAGCCGGCGAGGGGGCGCCCCTCCGCGGTCAGGTCGGAGAGGCGTCCCGGATTCGTGCGGGGAGGCACCCCCGCATGGGAGAGCGCTCTCCCGCGTTGCAAAGGTCTCGCACCGAGGTTGAGTCCGTCAAGGGCGGCGCTGATGCGGAACCACAAATCAGCCCGTCGCTTTGTCGCAATTAACCGGTATATGACTGCCAGTCAACGTTCAGGCAGTACCGGAACCACTCATTCTGACAAAACTCTTGACGTCCCCGAAACAAGAGCGCAACCATCGGCCCGATGGGAGAGCGCTCTCTTGGTGAGCGCTCTCCAAGCCCTCGTACCCACCCGTCAGGAGCCCCCATGCAAGCCCCCGCACCTCCGAGGCTGCTGCGACCACCCGCGCCGATACGGGTGGCCGTGCTGGCCGTCGTGGCCTTCTCGCTCTTCTTCTACGCTCTCGTCGCCGGGCCGGTCGCGGCCCACGCGGACGACACCCTGCTGTCGCAGGGGAAGACCGCCACGGCGTCCTCGGTCGAGGGCGCGGGTCTCGGCGCGGCGAACGCGGTCGACGGTGACGGGACGACCCGCTGGGCCAGTGCCTGGGCCGACCCGCAGTGGCTGCAGGTCGACCTGGGCGCCAGCTACACGCTGGACAAGGTCGTCCTGCAGTGGGAGAACGCGGCCAAGGCGTATCAGATCCAGACGTCCAACGACGGGACCAACTGGACCAACATCTACAGCACCACCACCGGCCCCGGCGGAACCGAGACGCTGAGCGTCAGCGGCACCGGGCGCTACGTGCGGATGAACGGCACCGTGCGCTCCAACGGCTACGGCTACGCGCTCTGGGAGTTCAAGGTCTACGGGACGACCGGCGCCACCACGCCGCCGCCGACCACCGCGCCGCCGACCACGACCCCGCCGCAGGGCGGAGGGGCGCTGCTGTCGCAGGGCAAGACCGCCACCGCCTCCTCGGTCGAGGGCGCGGGGCTCGGCCCGGCGAACGCGGTCGACGGTGACGGGACGACCCGCTGGGCCAGTGCCTGGGCCGACCCGCAGTGGCTGCAGGTCGACCTCGGGGCCACCGCGAGCATCAGTCAGGTGGTGCTCCAGTGGGAGAACGCGGCCAAGGCGTACCAGATCCAGACGTCCAACGACGGCACCAACTGGACCAGCATCTACACCACCGCCAACAGCCCCGGCGGCACCGAGACGCTGAACATCAGCGGCAGCGGCCGCTATGTCCGGATGTACGGCACCGTGCGCTCCAACGGCTACGGCTACGCGCTCTACGAGTTCAAGGTCTACGGGACGGCCGGCACCACCGCGCCGCCGACCACCACCCCGCCCACCACCACCCCGCCCACCTCTCCGCCGCCGAACGGGACGACTCCGCCCGGCAACTGGACCCCGGTGTGGAGCGACAACTTCGGCGGTGCGGCCGGCAGCGCGCCCTCGGCCGCCGACTGGACCACGGACACCGGCACCACCGCCTACGCGGGCGGTCCGGCGAACTACGGCACCAGTGAGGTGGAGACCAACACCAACGCGGCCGCCAACGTCTCGGTCGACGGCAGCAACCACCTCAACCTGACCGCGCTCAAGGACGGCGGCGGCAACTGGACCTCGGGCCGGGTGGAGACCAAGCGCAGCGACTTCGCCGCCCCGGCGGGTGGCCAGCTGCTGATCCAGGCCTCCATCAAGCAGCCCAACGTGGCCAACGGGCTCGGCTACTGGCCCGCTTTCAAGGCCGTCGGCGCCGCCTACCGCACCGCTCCGACCACCTGGCCCGCGATGGGCGAGGGGGACATCCTGGAGGACGTCAACGGGCGCAGCCAGCTCTCCGCGACGCTGCACTGCGGTACCGCGCCCAACGGCAACTGCAATGAGTACAACGGCCTGACCAGCGGCCTCGCCAGTTGCACCAACTGCCAGACCGGTTACCACACCTACTCCGAGGTGATCGACCGGACCAAGACCGACGAGCAGATCCGCTTCTACCTGGACGGCTACCAGGTGTGGCAGGTCAATGAGTCCCAGGTCGGCGTCGCCACCTGGCAGGCGGCCGTGGACCACGGCTTCTACCTGCAGGCCAACCTCTCCATCGGCGGCTCGTACCCCAACGCCGTCTGCGGCTGCACCTCGCCGAGCAGCGGCACCAGTTCCGGCGGCACGCTGAGCATCGGCGCCGTGACCGTGGCGCAGACCACCGGCACCGCGCCGGCCCCGCTGACCGACCCGCCGGTGCCGACCACGCCCAGCGTGGTCAAGGTGACCGGTTCCCAGGGCAACTGGCAGCTCAATGTCAACGGCTCGCCGTGGCAGGTCAAGGGCGTCACCTGGGGCCCGGGCACCGACACCGCCGGCGCCCACATGCGCGACCTCAAGTCGATGGGCGTCAACACCGTCCGCACCTGGGGCACCGACGCCACCACCAAGCCGCTGCTGGACGCCGCGGCTGCCAACGGGCTGAAGGTGATCAACGGCTTCTGGCTGAACCAGGGCGCCGACTACGTCAATGACACCGCCTACAAGACCAGCACGCTCAACTCGATCGTGCAGTGGGTGAACACCTACAAGAGCCACCCCGGCGTGCTGATGTGGGACGTCGGCAACGAGGTCATCCTGACCACCCAGGACCACTACACCGGGGCTGCCGTGGAGCAGCAGCGGATCGCCTACGCGCAGTACGTGGAGCAGATCGTCCAGGCGATCCACGCCGCGGACCCGAACCACCCGGTGACCTCCACCGACGCGTACACCGGCGCCTGGCCCTACTACAAGCAGTACACCCCCGACCTGGACCTCTACGCCGTGAACTCCTACGGCGCGGTGTGCAGTGTCAAGGGCGACTGGACCAGCGGCGGCTACACCAAGCCGTACATTGTCACCGAGTCCGGTGACTCGGGTGAGTGGGAGGTCCCCAACGATGCCAACGGGGTGCCGACCCAGCCCACCGACCAGCAGATGCGTGACGGGTACACCAGTGCCTGGAACTGCATCGCCGGGCACACCGGGGTCTCCTTCGGCGGCACGATGTTCAGCTACGGCATCGAGAACGACTTCGGCGGGGTCTGGTTCAACCTGATCCCGGAGGGCTGGAAGCGGCTGGCGTACTACTCGGTGGCCAAGGACTTCGGCGGCACGCCGCAGGCCAACACCCCGCCGGTGATCAGCAGCATGACGCTGAGCAACACCGCGACCGTCCCGGCCGGCGGCACCTTCAACGTCGCGACCAGCACCACCGATCCCGACGGCGACCTGATCCGCTACAACCTGATGTACACCAGCAAGTACGTCGACGGCGGCACCGGGCTGCAGCAGGTGGCCTTCACCCAGACCGGGGACGGGCAGTTCACCGTCACCGCGCCCAAGACCCTGGGCACCTGGAAGGTCTACGTCTACGCCTCCGACGGCCACGGCAACGTGGGGATCGAGACCCGCTCCTTCAAGGTCATCGCCCCGCCGGTGAGTGGTACCAACGTGGCCAAGGGCAAGACCACCACCGCCTCGTCGTACCAGACCACGCTCGGCAACTTCACCCCTGGACAGGCCACCGACGGTGACTGGTCCACGCGTTGGGCCAGCAACTGGGACGACGCCGAGTGGCTCCAGGTCGACCTGGGCCAGACCACCAGCATCAAGCACATCCAGCTCGGCTGGGAGTCCGCCTACGGCAAGGCGTACCAGGTCCAGGTGTCCAACGACGGCACCAACTGGACCAACGTCTACTCCACCACCACAGCGTCCGGCGGCGTCGACGACTTCGACGTCACCGGGTCAGGCCGCTATGTGCGGCTGAACCTGACCCAGCGCGGCACCGCGTACGGCTACTCGCTGTACGAGTTCGGCGTCTACAGCTGAGTCGGGACGAGCACTGAGCTGCCCCGGGGTCGGGGTCGGGCAGGCGGCAACGACCCCGGGGCGGCGCACCACACCCCCCACCCATACCCTCTGGATTGGTAGGTCTTCATGAGGCCCCGCTCCCTGTTTTCCGGACGGTCGGCCGCCGGACGGTGGACCCAGCGTCCACGCCGCTACCGGCGAACCGCACTGTCCGTCACCATCGCCGTCCTGCTGGCCATGCTCGGTTTCGGCGGTACCTTCGCCCCCACCGCGAGCGCCGCCGGGACGCTGATCTCGCAGTCCCGGCCGGTCCTCGCCTCGTCCCTGGAAAGCGCCAACTTCCCGGCCGGCGCGGTCGTCGACGGCGACCAGACCACCCGCTGGGCCAGCATCCAGAACAGCGACCCGCAGTGGATCCAGATCGACCTGGGCGCCGGAGCCACCATCAGCCAGGTCGAGCTGGACTGGGAGGTCGCGTACGCCAGCGCCTACCAGCTGCAGACCTCGACCGACGGCACCACCTGGACGTCGATCTACAGCACCACCACCAGCACCGGCGGTAACCAGGTCCTCAATGTGACCGGCGCCGGCCGCTACATCCGGATGTACGGCACCGCGAGGGGCACCCAGTACGGCTACTCGCTGTACGAGTTCAAGGTCTACGGCACGGCCACGGCTTCGACCACCGGCTATGTCTTCGCCAACCCGCCGGTCACCGGTGTGGTGCCGTCCACCAACACCCCCCCGCACGCCTACTTCCATGAGTTCCAGGCGCAGTGCGCCGCGAACCACGTGCTGCCGGACGACCCGATCGTCTTCCCGAACCAGCCCGGCGCCTCACACCTGCACACCTTCCTGGGCAACACCGGCACCAACGCGGCCACCACGGTCGCGTCGCTGCAGGCGAGCACCAGCACCTGCTTCGCCCCGCTCGACAAGTCCGGCTACTGGATGCCCACCGTGCTCAACGGGACCACCCAGATCATCCCGGTCGGCACCCAGACCATCTACTACAAGACCGGCGTGACCGACTACACCAGCGTCCGGCCGTTCCCGGTCGGCCTGCGGTTCCTGGTCGGCAGCCCGGCGGCGACCGCCACCCAGTTCGCCACCGACCCCGGCTACGTGGCCGGTTGGGAGTGCGGCGACACCTACAACAGCATCGACATCCCGGTCACCTGTGCGGCCGGCAGCCAGCTGGAGATCCGCTACCAGGCCCCCAGCTGCTGGGACGGCATCCACCTGGACACCCCCGACCACAAGAGCCACATGGCCTACCCGGTCAACGGCGTCTGCCCGAACGACCACCCGGTCGCGCTGCCGATGATCGAGTTCAAGATGGCCTTCCCGGTGAGCGGCGACATGTCGCAGGTGCACCTCTCCAGCGGGCGCGGCTTCTCCTTCCACTACGACTTCTACAACGGCTGGGACCCGGCCACCCTGGCCGGAATGGTGACCCACTGCATCAACGGCGGGCTCCAGTGCGACGACACCGGCTACGACCAGAGCCAGCCGCAGAAGGGCGCGGTTCTCAACAGCCAGGGCTACCTGCTCTGACCTGACCAGCACGATTTCCTCCCCAGGGCTCCCGGTCCACCATCCCCCGTTGCGGCGGGAGATGGACCGGGAGCCCGTCCCCGTCCCATCGTCAGGAAGCCTGCAATGAAAGCACGTTGGATTGCTGCCACGGCCCTGCTGGTGACCGGTGTTGTCAGCGGGTGCGCTTCGAGTCACCCCGCCGCTGTCTCGGCGACGGCCGCAGCGACGGCCGCAGCGACAGTCTCCGCAACCCAGAGTGACGGTCCGTCGGATGCCGCGCACATCGTCTGCACCGGCACCGCGCAGACCCAGATCACCGGGGCGCTCGGCATCGACACCACCAAGCCGCTCGCGCCGACCTGGACCGACCACACCTACGCCTGCCGCTATGTCTTCAGCACGGGCTCGCTGCGGCTCTCGGTCAAGGACCTCCCCGACCAGGCGGCCACCACCGCCTGGTTCACCTCGCTGCGGACAGCCGCGGCCGGCAGCACCGCGCTCAGCGGCATGGGCGACGGCGCCTTCCAGGAGCCGAACGGCAATGTCGTGGTACGCAAGGACAACGCGGTGATGGTCGTCGATGTGACCGCGCTGCCGGTGAACGTCGGCGAGCCGGTGCGGCCGCGGGCCACGGCGGCCCGCACGGTGGCGCAGACGGTGCTGATCTGCTGGAAGGAGTACTGACCCCGGAGCGCTGACCCACGGGTGGCGGTGGCGGGTCAGAGCAGTCCGCGCCGCGCCGCCTGGACCCCCGCCTGGAACCGGTTGCCCGCGCTCAGCCCGGCCATCAGCGCGCTGACCCGGCGCTGCACGGTACGGGCCGAGATGCCGAGGTGGCGGGCGATGCCGTCGTCGGTCATGCCCGCCGCGAGCAGGGTGAGCAGCTCGAAGTGGTCCGCGTCCGGCTGCCGGTCCGGGGTGGGGACCGGGATCGACTGCGCCCACTGGGCGTCGAAGGTCTGCGCCAGCGCGTCCAGCAGCGGGGACGGGCGGACCAGTAGGGCGCCGCTCAGCTCGGCCCCGGTGGCCAGCGGCAGCAGGGCCCAGCGCCGGTCCACCAGCGCCAGCTTGAACGGCAGGTCGGCCACCGTGCCCGCCTGCTCGCCCGCCGCGACCAGCTGCCGGACCTCCTCCAGCTTCTCCGGCTGCAGCAGCGCCGCGCGCTCGTAGACCGAGCGGACCGGGGTGCCGCGGGAGAGGACGGACAGTTCCGGGCCCGCGTTGTCGATCTGGACGAACGGCGGCTTGTCGAGGATGTCGACCTGCTCGGCCGCCCCGTCCAGCAGGCCGAGCCAGAGGTCGGCGATGGCCTCCCGGCCGGTCACCACCTCGACCAGGTCGCGCAGGGCCGGGTCGCGGTGGCCGCGGGCTCGGTGGTAGCCGTCGAGCAGCCGGGTGATCTCCTCCTGCATACGACGGGACTCGGCCTCGCGGTCGCGCAGGATCCGCTGGAGCGCCAGATCCGGGGCGACGGCCGTCCACCGTCCGGTCTCCGTACGCGGTTTGGGCGGACGGGCGAGGGCGCGGGCGTCCAGCGCGGCCAGTTGCTGCAGCAGCGTCGCCGGGTCCACCCCCAGTGCGAGGGCGAGTTCGGCGAGGCTGGTCGGACCCCGGCGGCAGAGCTCGACGTAGGCGGCCTCCTGCGTCCTGCTGATCCCGTCCGACCCCTCCGGGCTGTCTGCGTGCACTGCGGGCACGGCACCTCTTCCTGTCGTTCGGCCTGCTCGGGACATCATCGCAGATGAAGTTGACGGAAACCTGTCATGTCTGGATCCCGCAATGCGCGAGTGCTTCCGCCGCCCCCCGCAACTCACGAGCATTCAGACGCGGCCCAGTCCTCGCACCCCCTCCCCGCGGGGCCGCCCCATCCCCCACTTCCCACACCCCGGAGTTCCGCATGCCCATCTCCACTTCGCCGCGTCTGGTCCGCACTGCCCTCGCCCTGGCGGCCGTCGGCGCGCTCGCCGCCGTCGCGCCGCTCCCGTCCACCGCCACCGCTGCTGCCGCTTCCGTGGTGCAGCCGCACGGGTACAGCTACGCGCCGATCGCGCCCGTCGTTCACGGCCACGGCATCGGCCCGCTGGCCAGCAGCAGCCCCTGGGGCGGCTACGCGGCCACCGGCAGCGGCTTCCGCAGCATCGTCGGCTCCTGGACCGAGCCCGCGGTGACCTGCACCAGCAGCAACAACCTCTTCGCCCCCTGGGTCGGCATCGACGGCTACGGCTCGCAGACCGTCGAGCAGACCGGCGTCGAGACCTCCTGCTCCAGCGGCCGTCCGGTCTACCGCGCCTGGTACGAGATGTACCCGGCCCAGCCGGTCTACCTGGGCAACGCCGTCTCGGTCGGCGACAGCTTCACCGGGTCGGTCACCACGGCGGGCAGCGGCAGCTACAAGCTCGTCCTGACGGACAACACCAAGGGCTGGACCTACACCACCACCCAGCGGCTGCGCGGGGCGAACGTCAGCGCCGAGGCCATCATCGAGTCGCCCACCCAGAGCTACCCCACCTTCAAGTCGCTGACCTTCACCGGCATCACCGTCAACGGCAACACCTTCAGCGCCTACAACCCGATCCCGCTCGCCAGCGGCCAGTACGTCCCGACCGCCCTCAACGGCGGCAGCTTCTCACTGATACCGGGCTGACCCTCCGTCGGCGCACCCCGCGGAAGGTCCGCGGGGTGCGTCCGAATTTAATCCGTTGCTCGGGGAGGATTTGGGTGCTCTAATTCCTGACGACCTGTCCGATGCAGCTGTTTCACCGAGGAGACGATTGTGCGCCGAGCTTCCATGCCCATCCAGAAGGTAATCACCACCTATCTAGAGGACATGAAGCAGTATGCGAACGTTGAACCTCGGGATCCTGGCGCATGTCGACGCCGGTAAGACCAGCCTGACCGAGCGGCTGCTCCACTCCGTCGGCGTGATCGACGAGATCGGCAGTGTTGACGACGGCAGCACCCAGACCGATTCCCTGGCGCTGGAACGGCAGCGCGGAATCACCATCAAGTCCGCGGTGGTGTCGTTCCTGATCGACGAGGACACCACGGTCAATCTGATCGACACCCCCGGCCATCCGGACTTCATCGCCGAGGTGGAGCGGGTGCTCGGCGTGCTCGACGGCGCCGTCCTGGTCGTCTCCGCCGTGGAGGGCGTTCAGGCACAGACGCGGGTACTGATGCGGACGCTGCAGCGGCTGCGCATCCCCACGCTGATCTTTGTGAACAAGGTCGACCGGTCCGGTGCGCAGGAGCACGGGGTGCTCCGCGGCATCGCCGAGAAGCTGACCCCGGCGATCGTCCCGATGGGTTCGGTCGGCGGCCTCGGCACCCGGGACGCCGTCAGCTGCCCCTACACCGCCGAGGACGCCGGCTTCACCGCACGGCTGGTCGAGCTGCTCGCCGACCACGACGACGCGCTGCTGGCCGACTACCTCGACGACGAGGCCGCGGCCTCGTACGACCGGCTCCGGGACGCGCTGGCGGCGCAGACCGGCCGGGCGCTGCTGCAACCCGTCTTCTTCGGCTCGGCCATCACCGGGGCCGGTGTGGACGCGCTGATCGGCGGGATCAGGGACCTGCTCCCCGCGGTCGTGGGCGATGCGTCCGGCCCGGTCTCGGGCACGGTCTTCAAGGTCGAACGCGGCCCGGCCGGGGAGAAGATCGCCTGTGTCCGGCTGTTCTCCGGCACGGTGCGGGTGCGTGAACTGCTGCGATTCGGCCGTGAGGGCACGCAGGGGCACGGTGAGGAGAAGGTCACCGCGATCAGTGTCTTCGAGCAGGGCGCGGCCGTCTCGCGCTCCTCGGTCGGCGCGGGGCAGATCGGCCGGCTCTGGGGGCTCGGCGACATCAGGATCGGCGATGCAGTGGGAGTGCCGCGCGGCAGCGCCGACGCCCTGCTGCACCACTTCGCCCCGCCGACGCTGGAGACCGTCGTCCTGCCGTGCCACCGTTCCGACGCCGGAGCACTGCATGCGGCCCTCACCCAGCTTGCCGAGCAGGATCCGCTGATCGGGCTGCGCCAGGACCCGATCCGGCAGGAGATCTCGCTCTCCCTCTACGGGGAGGTGCAGAAGGAGGTCATCCAGGAGACCCTGGCCGCCGAGTTCGGCATCGCTGTGGAATTCCGCGGAACGACCACCATCTGCACGGAACGGCTGGTGGGGACCGGGGCCGCTGCCGAGATCATCGACCAGGAGCCCAATCCGTTCCTGGCGACCGTCGGACTCCGGGTCGACCCCGCGGCCGTCGGCCGTGGGGTGGAATTCCGATTGGAGGTCGAACTCGGTTCGATGCCTTTCGCTTTCTTCAAAGCAGTCGAGGAAACCGTGCGGGAGACATTGCTGCAGGGAATTCACGGCTGGGAGGTTCCCGACTGCACCGTCACCATGACCCATTCCGGATATTGGCCTCGGCAGAGCCATGCCCATGCGGTTTTCGACAAGAGTATGTCGAGCACGGCGGGGGATTTCCGGCTGCTCACCCCGCTGGTGCTGATGGACGCCCTGCGGCAGGCCGGGACCGTGGTGTGCGAGCCGATGCACCGGTTCCAAGTAGAGCTCCCGGCCGACGCGTTCGGTGTGCTGGTGCCGGCCCTGGCCAAGCTGCGGGCGGTGCCGCGGGCCCCGGCGACCCGGGGTGCGTCGTACCTGGTGGAGGGTGACATCCCGGCCGCGTCGGTGCATGCCCTTGAGCAGCAGCTGCCGGGGCTGACCCGGGGCGAGGGCGTGCTGGAGTCCGCCTTCGACCACTATCGGCCGGTCCAGGGCCCGGCCCCGACCCGGTCGCGGACCGACCATGACCCGCTGCACCGGAAGGACTACCTGCTGCGCGTGGTACGGCGCTCGGCCGGCCGAAGGGAGTAGTAACCGACCGGCCCTGGTGACACCATGATGGTCAGTCACTCATTCACGGGGAGAGCACAGATGAGTACACCACAGCCGATCATGCCGCTCGGCCTTCCGGTCGTTCCGCCGAAGCGCCGCCACCTGCTCCGCCGTGCGGTCGCGGCGGTCAGAGGCTGGCGGGCCCGTCGGGGCGGCGCCGGGTCGTAGCGGTCGTAGCCGGATCGGGTGCGGCGCCGTGGGGGCGCCGCACCCGACCCGGTGGGCAGCGGGTCAGCCGGTGGTGACGGCGGTGTCGTCCAGGACGAACGAGGTCTGCTTGGTGTAGTCCTCGGCGCCGGTGAACTTCAGCGTCACCGTCTGTCCGGCGTAGGCGGCGAGGCTGAGGCTGTGCTGGGCGTAGCCGCCGGCCGCGTCGGCGTTGGAGTAGGTGGCCAGCGTGGACAGCACCGTGCCGGAGGAGTTGAGGACCTGCACCTTGAGGGTGTCGTAGACCTTGGTCCCGGTTTCGGCGGTGTTGACGTGCAGCCAGAAGCTGAGCGTGGAGTTGTTGCAGCCGCTCGGCACGGTGACGGTCTGGGCGAGGGTGTCGGTGGTGGCGCTGCCGTTGCCGTCGAGCCAGGCGTCGTAGCTGCCGCTGTGGGCGGGTTCGGTCGAGCTGCTGTTGACGGCGCTGCCACCGGCCGAGTCGGTCTCGGTCCAGGGGGCGGCGCTGCCGGTCTCAAATCCGGGGTTGCCAAGCAGCTGAGTTGCGGTGCAGCTGCCGGTTCCGCCACCGCCACCGCCGCCGGTGGTTCCGGAGCCGGTGGCCAGCCAGGCGGTGGCGTTCAGGGCGAGCGCGGCATCGGTGCCGGCCGGGTCGTCCCAGCCGTTGTAGAGGGTGTTGCCGCTGCTGCCGGTGCCGTCGTCGACCGGGGAGCTGTCGCCCCAGATGGCGACCCGGCCCTGGCCGAAGGTGCTGGTGACGAAGAAGGCGTTGGTGTTGCCGCCGCTCGCGCCCGTGCTCAGGTAGAGCAGGCCCTTGACCGCCGGGTTGTCGGCGGGCTTGAGGGTGAAGGTGGTGCCGTCGCGCAGGATGCTGCCGGTGACCGCGCCGAACGGGCCGTGCAGCACCGGGTTGGTGGCGTCGGTGATGGCACGCGGGTTGTCGGTGGAGATGTCCTTGATGTCGACGGAGAAGCCGAACGGGTCGGTGTTGTCGACGCCGTTGCTGGTCAGCAGGTCATTGATGACGGCGGGGGAGTCGTAGCCGTCGTTGTTGCGGTCGCTGCCGTTGTGGTCCGAGATCAGGAACAGCCCGCCGCCGTTCTGGACGAAGGTCAGCACAGCGGTCTTCTCGGCCGCGCTGAGCCGGACGTTGGGCTCGTCCAGGACGAAGGTGTCGAAGTTGGAGAGGTCCAGGGCATTGGCGCTGTTGCCGTAGCTGATGGTGTTGCCCGAGGGCAGCGTCTTCAGGCTGTAGTTCCCGGTCTTCTGCAGGGCGACGCCCCAGGCGGACAGCGCGCCGGTCCAGCTGGTCTCCGAGGTGGGGTTGGCGTTCTGGGCCAGCGGGTCGGGCTGGCTGGTGCTGATCACCCAGTCGGCGTTGCCGGCCGTCTCGGCCTTGGTGTTGTCGAACAGCACCCGGTGCTGTGCGGTGGCGGCGGGGGCAGCCGCGGCGGGGGCGACGGTGCCGGTCGACGTGCCGGTCGCGGCAGCCGTGCCGGCCACGGCGGAGTGGGCGGCGGCGAGGGTGGCCAGTGCGGCCAGGGCGGCGGTGCACAGGGCTGCCGTACGGTTTCTGATCATCCGTCGAACTCCTCGGGCTGGGGGACAGAGGTTTCGCTACGCGCGTAGGCGAGTGCCAGCAAGAAGCCTGGACGTTCGCGGTGGCGTGTTCCCCCATGGTCCGGCAACGAGGACTTGAATGGAACATGGCAAATCAGTTCCGCATGCGTTGTGCCTGGGCGGTACCTCAGCCGTGCCTCTGTCGTGCCTCAGCCGTGCTCGGCTGGGCGCTGCGGGCGGCTCTCGATGTCCTTCAGCTGCTGGTCCACCGAGCCCGTCCGGGCCTCGGTGCGGTGGCCGCGTGCGAGGTAGTCGCGGACCAGCAGTTCCACGGCGTCCTGCGGGTTGTTGACCCCGGACAGCAGCATCACCTCCACGACCAGCGCGGCGTCCAGACGGATGTTGACCTCGGCCATGCCTGTCTCCCGGATCCCGGTGGTGGCGGTGCAGTCCAGGCAGCATAACCGGGCCCCGGCTTGCTGTTGCGGCATCGCCACTACGGCTTCGGTTCAGCCGGCGCCGGCTCAGCCGGCGTCGGACCGCTGCGCCGAGCGGAAGCGCTGCTGGTAGGTCCGGGGGGACACCCCGAGCCGGGACACGAACGCCCGCCGCAGCGTCTCCGCGCTGCCGTAGCCGGCCAGCATCGCGGCCTCGCCGACACTGCGGCCGACCTCCAGCGCGGCTTTGGCGCTGTCGAAGCGCACCGCCTCGACGTACCGCGCGGGCGTGGTGTCCAACTCCTCGCGGAACAGCCTGGTCAGATGACGGGGGCTCAGCGCGGCGAGTGCGGCCAGAGCCGGGACGGTGTGGTCCGCGGCGGGGTCGGCCGCCACCGCGTCGAACACCGAGCGCAGCGCCGAGGTGTGGGGGCGCGGGCCGAGCAGGGTCGGCGAGAACTGGGACTGGCCGCCGGGCCGCTGCAGGAACACCACCAGGGACTGGGCCACCTGCCTGGCCATGTCCTCGCCGTGGTCGTCCTCCAGCAGCGCCAGCGCCAGGTCGATCCCGGCCGTGACACCGGCTGAGGTGAAGGTGCGGCCGTCACGGACGAAGATCGCGTCCGGTTCGACGGTGACCCCGGGGTGGGCGCGGGCGAGCAGCCGGGTGTGCCGCCAGTGCGTGGTCGCCCGGCGGCCGTCCAGCAGGCCCGTCGCGGCCAGGATGAACGCCCCGGTGCAGATCGAGCAGACCCGTCCGGAACGGGCGGCCAGGGCGCCGACCGAGTCGCGCAGCGCGGGGTCGATCGGACGGGTCGGCACGGCGTCGCCGCCCATGACCAGCAGGGTGTCGAAACCGAGGCCCTCGGCTGCGGCGTCCGCGTCGACCGGGATCCGCAGGCCGGTGGAGGAGGCCACCTGGCGGCCGCCGACCGAGCAGAGCGTCAGCGTGTAGTCGGCGCCGATCCGGTTCGCCTCGCTGAACACCTCGCTGGGGCCGGCCACGTCGAGCAGTTTCACCCCGTCGAAGACCACCACGCCGACCCGGTGCGGGCGGGGGTTGCGCGCGGTGCTCATGGCGTGCGGCTCCGGGCTGTGCAGGTCGGTGTCATGCAGCTCGGTGTCATGCGTCCGAATCCGTGGGAAGCGTGGCCGGTCACGCGGAGCGCGCGAGCTGCCGTCGGACCCAGGCTATAAGCACAAGCCCAGCACACCGCGCAGGCAGATCCCACCAGAGCGGCATCCCTCAAGAGCTACATCCCTCAGAGCTACATCCCTCAGAGCGACGGAGAGCATGATGACCGAGACCATCGCCGGAATCGCGATCCCCGACACGGCACTCGCCCGGGAGGCGACCGAACTGGTCCGGGCCGCCGCCTCGCCGCTGCTGTTCGACCACTCGCGCCGGGTGTTCCTGTTCGGTTCCCTCAAGGGCCGACACCGGGGCCTCAACGCCGACCCCGAGCTGCTCTACGTCGGCGCCATGTTCCACGACCTGGGGCTGACCGAGCGGCACCGCCGTACCGACCAGCGCTTCGAGGTCGACGGGGCGGACCTGGCCAGGGACTTCCTGCTGGCGCACGGCCGCAGCCAGGCCGACGCCCGGGCGGTCTGGCTGGGCATCGCCCTGCACACCACGCCCGGGATCGTCGAACACCTGGAGCCGGAGACCGCCCTGGTCACCGCGGGAGTGGAGACCGACGTCCTCGGGCTGGACCTGGACGAGATCACCGCCGAGCAGATCGCCGCGGTCACCGAGGCGCACCAGCGGCCGAACTTCAAGCAGGACATCCTGAAGGCCTTCACCGACGGGATGAGGGACCGGCCCGACACCACCTTCGGGACCATGAACGACGACGTCCTGGCCCACTTCGTACCCGGCTTCGTCCGGGAGGACTTCGTCGAGATCATCCTGGGCTCGGCCTGGCCCGAATAGCGCAGGCTGGCGCCTTGTACGGTGACGCCATGGCTCCAACGACGCACATGACGCAGCGGGACGACCAGGGCACGGTGATGAGTCTGGGCCCGGTCCGCCGGGTCGTCTCGCTGGTGCCCTCGCTGACCGAGGCGGTGGCCGCCACCGCGCCCGGCCTGCTGGTGGGGGCCACCGACTGGTGCAGCCACCCGGCCGAGCTGGCGGTGGCGCGCATCGGCGGCACCAAGAACCCCGACGTCGCGCGGATCCTGGCGCTGGAGCCCGACCTGGTGCTCGCCAACGAGGAGGAGAACCGGGCACCCGATCTGGCCGCGCTCAGGGCGGCCGGAGTCGTGGTCTGGGTGACCGAGATCCGCACCCTGGACCAGGCGTTCCGCTCCCTGGACCGGATGCTGACCCTCGCCTGCGGCCTGGACCGTCCGTCCTGGCTCGACCAGGCCGAGGGGGCCTGGCAGGCGGTGACTCCGACGGCGCGGGCGCTGCGCGCGGTCGTCCCGATCTGGCGGCGGCCCTGGATGGTGGTGGGCCGCGACACCTTCGCCGGCGACCTGTTGGCCCGCCTCGGCGTCCAGCACCTCCACGCCGCCCACCCCGAGCGCTACCCGGCGGTCCCGCTACCGGAGTTGCTGGCCGCGGGTCCGGACCTGGTGGTCCTCCCCGACGAGCCCTACCGCTTCACCCCCACCGACGGCCCCGAGGCCTTCCCCGGCGTCCCCGCCGCCCTCCTCAGCGGCCGCCACCTCACCTGGTACGGCCCCTCCCTGGCCGACGCCCCGGCCGTCCTCGGCGCCCAGTTGGCCAACCTCCTGCGCTGAGCGCGGCAGCACGCTTCTGGTGGTCCCGTCGTCAGTGGTGCCAGTGGTAGCGGCCCGATTCGAAGACGCAGGTGATGGTGTTCCCGCTGCCGTCAACGGTGGACAGCCCAGCATCCTTGGTGGGGCAGTATTCGCCCGCGCTGTAGAAGTTGCCGGACGGTGCCTTGAGCACGTTGTTGTCAGCGGGTGGAGGGGGCGGCACGGGCGTCGGCGCGGGCTTGTACGTGTGAGTCGGCGGCGCGGGTGGCCGATAGGTCGTGGGCGGCGGCGGGGCATGGGTGGTGGGGGGTGGCACGGGCGTCGGAGGCCGGGTCGTCGGCCTTTTCGTGGTGGGTTCTGTGGCTGGTGTGCGGCTCAGGGGGCTGGGCTTGAAGCTTGTCGGCGGGGCGGCCGTGGTGTTGGGCGGTGATGTGGCGGGTGTGGTGATGCTGGTTGCGGTGCTGCTGCACGCGGCGAGAGCGAGGGTGGCCGCGCAGACGGTGAGGGTGAGGGTTCTGCGCATGCTTCAAGCGTGCGCCCGCAGATGGGCCTCCGCGCGGCGGCAGGCAGTAGCTGTCCGGGGAGACCTGGAGGCGGCAACGGGTCCGGTCAAGTTTTGGTAATGGTTTTCATCTCTTCTTTGATCGAAGTGGAGATGGAAATCGTTTCCATCTAGAGTGGTGGACGCACCCCGATCCGACCTGTCCGAGGAGAACCGCGTCCATGAACCCCCGCTCCGTACCCGCTCGCCGCAGGCCCCTTCGGTGGGTGCTTGGCACCGCGGGTGTCATGGCACTCGCTGTCACCACGGGCTGCTCCACCAGCACGGCGCCTGCCGCCGCCCCGAGCAGCAGCCAAGGCGGTGCCACCAGCGCCGCCGGCGGCAAGGTGATCCGGGTGGTGGCGGCGGAGAACTTCTGGGGCAGTATCGCCACCCAGCTCGGCGGTGACCGGGTCCAGGTGGACAGCATCATCAGCAACCCGGACACCGACCCGCACGACTACGAGCCCACCGCCGCCGACGCCCGTACGGTCACCACGGCCCAGTACGCCATCGTCAACGGCATCGGCTACGACGCCTGGGCCGACAAGCTGCTGTCCACCAACCCGGGCAACGGCCGGGCCGAGTTGAAGGTCGGCGACCTGGTCGGGCTCAAGCCCGGTGACAACCCGCACCGCTGGTACTCGCCGGACAACGTGCACCAGGTGATCGAGCAGATCACCGCCGACTACAAGAAGCTCGACCCGGCCGACGCCGCCTACTTCGACCAGCAGAAGCAGAACTTCGAGACCAAGACGCTGGGTGAGTACAACCAGCTGATAGCAGATATCAAGACCACCTACCCGGGCACCCCGATCGGCGCCTCCGAGTCCATCGTGACCCCGCTGGCGCAGGGCCTGGGGCTGAAGATGCTCACCCCTGAGAGCTTCCTGGACGCCATGAGCGAGGGCACCGACCCCACCGCCGCCGACAAGGCGACCATCGACCAGCAGATCAGGACCAAGCAGATCAAGGTCTACGTCTACAACAGCCAGAACTCCACCCCGGACGTCGACGCCCAGGTCAAGCTCGCCAAGTCGGAGGGGATCCCGGTGGCGACCGTCACCGAGACCCTCAGTCCGGCCGGTGACACCTTCCAGCAGTGGCAGGTCGCCGAGTTGCAGGGGATCAAAGCAGCCCTCGCCAAGGCGACCGGGAAGTAGTGCGGACCATGAATCCAACCGCGAATCCGGCCCAGCCCCCAGTGCAGCCGCCGTCACCAGCAGCGGAACCCGTGCTGGAACTGCACGGCGCGGCCGTGCACATCGGCGGTCGGACGCTGTGGTCGGATGTCGATCTCGCGGTCCTGGCGGGGGAGTTCGTCGCCGTCCTCGGTCCCAATGGCGTCGGCAAGTCCACCCTGGTCAAGCTGCTGCTCGGACTGCTTCCCGCCGCCGCGGGCCAGGTTCGGGTGCTGGGGCGGCCACCCGGCGGAGCCGGGCCGCGGATCGGCTATCTGCCGCAGCGCCGCAGCTTCGACGCGAGCCTGCGGATCCGCGGCCTGGACGTGGTGCGGCTCGGCCTGGACGGCGACCGCTGGGGCGTCCCGCTGCCGTTCGGTCGGGCCCGCCGCCGGGATCGGGAGCGGGTCGACGAGGTGGTCGAACTGGTCGGCGCGAGCGCGTACGCGCACCGTCCGATCGGGCAGTGCTCGGGTGGTGAGCAGCAACGGTTGCTGATCGCCCAGGCGCTGGTCAGCCGCCCCGAACTGCTGTTGCTGGACGAGCCGTTGGACAGTCTGGACCTGCCCAACCAGAGTGCGGTGGCCGCCCTGATCGGACGGATCTGCCACCAGCAGGGGGTCGCCGTGGTGATGGTCGCCCACGACGTCAACCCGATCCTGCACCACCTGGACCGGGTGGTGTATCTCGCCGAGGGCGGTGCCGTGATCGGGACCCCGGCCGAGGTGATCACCTCGGAGACCTTGACCCGGCTCTACCGCACCCCGGTCGAGGTGCTGCGCACCGGCGACGGACGGCTGGTCGTGGTCGGCCAGCCCGAGGCTCCGTCCACCCACGGGGGTCACCATGCATCTCGCTGACGCAACGTCACCTGCCTTCTCCTGGAATCTTCTGACGAACCTTCAGGTGATGTGGTCCTATCCCTTCATGGTCAACGCCTTCCGGGCGGGCGCGGTGGTGGCCGTGGTCGCCGGGGCGGTGGGCTGGTTCATGGTGTTGCGTCGGCAGACCTTCGCCGGGCACACCCTCTCGGTGGTGGCCTTCCCCGGCGCGGCCTTCGCGACCCTGGTCGGGGCCAGTTTGAGCCTGGGCTACTTCGGCTTCTGCATCGCCGCCGCCCTGGTCATCGCGGTGCTGCGGCGCGGCGGCCGGGCCAACGGTGGCCGGGCCAACGGCGGCCGGGCAGGCAATGGACAGGCCGGCAGCGGACAGGTCGACGGAGGCCAGGCCGACAGCGCGCACGAGTCCGCCGCCACCGGCATCGTCCAGGCGTTCCTGCTGGCCTGCGGCTACCTCTTCACCGCCCTCTACAAGGGGTTGATGCAGGGCCCGCAGTCGCTGCTCTTCGGCAGCTTCCTCGGCATCACCTCGGCCCAGGTCGTCACCCTGGCCGTGGTGGGCGTGGTCACCCTGGCCTGCCTCGCCGCGATCGGCCGCCCGCTGCTGTTCGCCTCGGTCGACCCGCAGGTCGCGGCCGGACGCGGGGTCCGGGTACGGCTGCTGTCGACGCTGTTCCTGGTGCTGCTGGGGGCGGCCACCGCCGAGGCCGCCCAGATCACCGGGGCGCTGCTGGTCTTCGCGCTGCTGGTGCTCCCCGCCGCCACCGCGCAGCGGCTCACCGCCCGTCCCGGTCTCGGACTGGCGCTGAGTGTGCTGATCGGCTTCGCGGTCACCTGGCTGGGCCTGATCGCGGCCTTCTACTGGCCGTATCCGTTGGGGTTCTTCGTCACCAGCTTCGCCTTCGCCGCCTTCCTGGCCGCCACCGCGGTCCGCGCACTCGGCGGTGCCCGCCCGCTGCGCGCGGCGCGACCCCGTCCGCTGGGAGCACCGGCATGAACCCCTCCCTGCTCGCCACCTCACCGGCCGCCAGCTCCACGCTCGCCGGCTCCGCCTGGTCCCAGCCGTTCTTCCACCACGCGCTGCTCGCCGGGACGTTCATCGCCCTCGCGGCCGGGCTGGTCGGTTATTTCCTGGTGCTGCGGGCCCAGGTGTTCACCGGGGACGCGCTCAGCCATGTCGCCTTCACCGGTGCGATGGCGGCCCTGGCCGGCGGCTACGACCTGCGGGTCGGGTTGTTCGTCGGCTGCGTCGGGGCCGGGCTGCTGCTGGCCGGGATCGGCCGCGCCGGGCGGGCCGACGACGTGGTCATCGGCGCGGCCTTCGCCTGGATCCTCGGCCTGGGCTCCTTCTTCCTGACCCTCTACACCACCTCGCGCAGCGGCTCCATGGTCGGCGGCGCCGGGACGACCGTGCTGTTCGGCTCGATCTTCGGCCTCAGCGCCGGGCAGGCCCTGGTCGCCGTGCTGGTCGCCGCCGCGATCAGCACGGCTGTGGTGCTGATCGCCCGCCCGCTGCTGTTCGCCACCTTGGACGAGGCGGTCGCCTCCGCGCGGGGCATCCCGACCCGGGTACTGGGCTTCGGCTTTCTGGCCCTGGTCGGGGCCTGCGCGGGGGAGGCCACCCAGGCCGTCGGGTCGCTGCTGCTGCTGGGCCTGCTGGCGGCCCCGGCCGGGGCGGCGGTCCGGCTGACGGACCGTCCGTTCCACGGGCTGGCGCTGTCCGCGGGGCTGGCGGTCGGCGAGATGTGGGCCGGCCTGGCCGCGAGCGCGCTGTTCCCCAGCCTGCCGCCCAGCTTCGCCATCATGGCCGCGGCCACCGCGGTCTACGCCGCGACCTTCCTGATCGCGCCGCTCCGGAGGCGGAGCCGTAGCCGGAGCCGGGCGAGGGGCCAGGGGGGCCAGGGCAGAGAGCAGGACCGGGACCGGGACCGGGACCGGCGGACCGTGACGGCCTGACCTCTCGGCACGCTGCCGTCCCTGCTGCGAGACTGAGCGCAATCTTGGCACTCGAGCAGGAGGACGACGATGTCCGTTGATCTCGATCCGCAGCTGTCGCAGCGCAGGGGCGGGACGGAGCCGCCGCTGCCGGAGCTCACCATCGGCGCGGACCTGGCCAGGACCGCGCGGGCGTTCCCCGACAGCGAGGCGCTGGTGGAGTGCGCGAGCGGACGCCGCTGGACCTATGCCGCGTTCGACACCGCCGTCGACGACCTGGCCCGGGGCCTGCTCTCGGCCGGCGTCGAGGTCGGCGACCGGGTCGGGATCTGGTCGCCCAACTGCGCCGAGTGGGTGCTGCTGCAGTACGCCGCCGCCCGGGTCGGCGCGATCCTGGTGAACCTCAACCCGGCCTATCGCGAGCATGAGATCGGCTTCACCCTGCGCCACTCCGGGACCAGGCTGCTGGTCGCGGCCACCGTGGTGAAGAGCAGCGACTACGTCGCCATGATCGGGGCCGTGCGCGGGGACTGCCCGGCGCTGGAGCGGGTGGTGCACATCGGCACGCCCGACTGGGACGGGCTGGTCGACGCGGGCCGCGCCGTCCCGCTGGAGCGGCTGCGCGAGCGGGAGGCCGGGCTGAGCCCCGAGGACCCGGTGAACATCCAGTACACCTCCGGCACCACCGGCTTCCCCAAGGGCGCCACGCTCTCGCACCGCAACATCCTGGGCAACGGCTTCCAGGTCGCCGAGATCCAGGGCTGGACCGAGGCCGACCGGGTCTGCCTGCCCGTCCCGTTCTACCACTGTTTCGGCATGGTCATGGGCAACCTCGGCGCGACCTCGCACGGCGCGTGCATCGTGGTCCCCGGCGTCCTGTTCGATCCGGTGCAGACCCTGGACGCGGTGCAGGCCGAGCGCTGCACGGTGCTGTACGGGGTGCCGACCATGTTCATCGCCGAGCTGGCGCAGTTGGCGGCCGCGCCGGGTCGTTGGGATCTGTCCTCGCTGCGGACCGGGGCCATGGCCGGCTCACCCTGCCCGGTGGAGGTGATGAAGCGGGTGATGGGGGAGATGGGCATGACCGAGGTGACCATCGCCTATGGCATGACCGAGACCTCACCCGTCTCCACCCAGACCCGGCGCAATGACTCGGTGGAGCACCGGGTGGCCACCGTCGGCCGGGTGCATCCGCACGTCGAGATCAAGGTGGTGGATCCGCAGACCGGCGCGACCGTGCCGACCGGGACGCCGGGCGAGCTGTGCACCCGCGGCTACTCGGTGATGCTCGGCTACTGGGAGGACCCCGACCGCACCGCCGAGGCAGTGGATCCGGAGGGCTGGATGCACACCGGGGACTTGGCCGAGATGGCCTCCGACGGCTATGTGTCAATCGTGGGACGAATCAAGGACATGGTCATCCGCGGCGGCGAGAACGTCTACCCGCGCGAGGTCGAGGAGTTCCTCTACGCCCATCCCGACATCGAGGACGTGCAGGTGATCGGGGTCCCCGACGCCCGCTACGGCGAGGAGTTGATGGCCTGGGTCCGACTGCGTCCCGGTGCGCCGCAGCTGACGGTGGAGCAGTTGCGCGCGTTCTGCTCCGGCAAGCTGGCCCACTACAAGATCCCGCGCTACCTCCATCTGGTGGACGGCTTCCCGATGACGGTCACCGGCAAGATCCGCAAGGTCGAGATGCGCGAACGCGCGGTGGAACTGCTGGCGGGGCAGGACCAGCAGGACCAACCGGGGCGGTCCGACTGAAGCGGCCCGGGCAGCCCCGCTGAACCCGGTTGGCGTGGACGTGCCGTGAAGGCGTAGGGTACGCACCGTTCAAGGCACCTCGTTCGGTGAGGCGTCTTCACGGACACAGGCCACTGATCCCACCCGTCGAGAGACGCTCCGGATCAGGACAGGTCTCCCCGACCTAAGGGGTGATCCCAAGTGGCTTCCCCGAACCGGGGATTACGCCGTGGAGTGCCAAAGCTCTGACGAGTAGGGGTGAGCTTGGCGGGCCTCTGCCCGCGGAATTCTCCCGCAGCCGCATGTCCGGTGCGCAGCGCGCCCGACCGCAGGGAGGCGAGATGGACAGCAGTCCGGGCCATAGTCGGCCCCACTCCGCACAGTCCTTGCCGTCCCTGCCGTGTCCTCGCGGCATGTTCTTCCGCGGCACCAGACAGCCCCTCCGGTAACTGCCCCAGCCCGACCCGCCCACCCCTGACGACTCCCCGCGACGGGAGCCGCGACCGGGGGCGCCGAGTCGCGTCGGCGGTGCCGGGTCGGTCCGGCTGCCCGGTGCTGCCCGGTGCCCCGCTCGATCGGGGCCAGGGGGTGTTCCACTGTGGCTTCCAACGCTCTTTTCATGACCGCTTCAGCCCGTCTGCGCGACCGCCGGGTGCTACTGGAGCGCCGCGCGACCGCGTCCAAGGCGGTCCGCGGCTCCTTGGTCTCACTGGCCGGGCTGATCGGCGGACCGGTGACCAACCAGGCCGGCGAGGAGGTCGGCCGGGTGGTGGACGTGGTCGCCCGCCTCTACGGCAGCGACCCCTATCCACCGGTGACCGGCCTGGTGGTCCGGGTCGGACGGCGCCGGGCGTTCCTGGTCGCGGACGCGGTCGAGCAGCTCCAAGCGGGCCGGGTGCGGCTGCGCACCTCCCGGATGGACCTGCGCGAGTACGGCCGCCGCCCCGGCGAGGTGCTGCTCGCCCGGGACCTGCTGGACCACCAACTCGTGGACGTGGACGGCTTCCAGGTCACCCGCGCCGCCGACCTCTACCTGGCCCCGCTGTCCGACCGGACGGTCCTGGTCGGGGTGGACGTGTCGCTGCCCACGCTGCTGCGGCGGCTGGGCCCGCGCCGCTGGCAGGTGCGGCCCACCCCGGACCGGGTGCTGGACTGGCAGGCGGTGGCCCCCTTCGCCGAGCACGCCACCGACGGACCGGCCCAGGTGCAGCTGCGCGCCCCGCGCTCGGCACTGCACCGGATGCGGCCCGCCGACCTGGCCGACGTCCTGGAGGACCTGGGCCGGGCCGAGCGCCAGCAGCTGCTGGCCTGGCTGGAACCGGGCCAGGCCGCCGACGCGCTGGAGGAGATGGAGCCCGGCGAGCTGGAGAACCTGCTGCGCGAGGTCGAGCCGCAGCGTGCCGCGCGGCTGATGGAGGAGATGGAGCCGGACGAGGCCGTGGACGCCCTGCGCGACCTGGACTCCGGCGAGCGCGAGAACCTGCTGGGGCGGATGCCCGCCGCCCAGGCCACCGGGCTGCGCGGACTGCTGGCCCACCGCGAGGGCACCGCGGGCGGCGCCATGACCACCCGTCTGGTGACGGCGGGGCGCGAGCACACCGTCGCCGAGGTCCGCGCGCTGCTGGCGGAGCAGGCCGAACACCGCACCGAGATCGACGCGGTGGCCGTGCTCGACCCGCAGGGTCGGCTGCTCGCCGACGTGCCGCTGTTCCACCTCACCGTTGCCGAGGACGCGGCGACGATGGGGGAGGTCACCGACTGGCTGGCCCAGTTCGGCCCGCAGGTCGTGGTCGGCCCTGACACCCGGCTCGACCGGGCCGCCGACCACCTGGTCGGCTCACGGGCCTCCTCGCTGCTGGTGGTCGACGCCGGCGAACGCCCGGTCGGCCGGATCCTCGCCGACGACGTCCTCGACTCCCTGATGCCCCAGCGCGGGCGCCGCCACTTCCGGAGGTTCCTCCAGTGACCCGCGACCTGAATCCTGCCGACCTGAACACTGCCGACCTGAACCCTGCCGACCTGGGCAGCACCGACCTGAACCCCGCCGGCCCGGCCGTGCCTGCCGCCCGAGCCGGGTCCGACGCGCCCGGGTCCGCCGCTTCCGGCCGCACCCCGGGCCGTCGCCGCGGGCTGCGCCGGCTGACCGCCGTCGCGGCCATTGCCGGGCCCGGTCTGGTCGCCGCGAACGCGGGCAACGACGCGGCCGGTATCGCCACCTACGCCAGCGCCGGCTCCGAGTTCATCTACGGCACCCTGTTCTTCATGGTGCTGGTCACCATCGCCCTGGTCATGGTCCAGGAGATGGCGGTGCGCCTCGGGGCCTACACCGGCAAGGGCCTGGGCGCGCTGATCCGCGAGCAGTTCAGCCTGCGGCTGACCGCGCTGGCGGTGTTCTGCCTGCTGCTGGCCAACACCGGCCTCGTGGTCTCCGAGTTCGCGGGCATCGGCGCCGCGTTCGAGCTGCTCGGGGTGCCCAAGTGGGCGGTCATCCCGCCGGCCGCGCTGCTGCTGTGGTCGCTGGTGCTGTTCGGCTCCTACCGCTGGGCCGAGCGGATCTTCCTGCTGATGTCGCTGGCGTTCTTCGCCTACCCGGTGGCGATGATCCTGGGGCACCCGCACTGGGGCGAGGTCGGCTCGCACCTGGTCGTGCCGCACGTCCAGGCCGACAAGGCGTTCATCCTGCTCGCGGTCGCGCTGATCGGCACCACGGTCAGCCCGTACATGCAGTTCTACGCCGCGGCCGGGGTGGTGGACCGCGGCGCCAAGCCGGAGGACTACAAGCTGATCCGGGCGGACGCCGTGCTGGGCGCGGTCTTCGCCTGCGTGATCAGTCTGACCATCATCATCGCCACCGCCTCCGCGATCGGCGGCACCGGGCCGCTCCAGTCCGCCGCCCAGGCGGCCGAGGCGCTGAAGCCGGTGGCCGGGCAGGGGGCGGAACTGCTGTTCGCCTTCGGCCTGATCGGTGCCTCCGCGCTGGCCGGCGCCGTGGTCCCGCTGTCCGCCAGCTACGCGGTCGGCGAGGCTGCGGGCGTCGAGCGCTCGGTCTCCCGCCGCTTCCGCGACGCACCGCTGTTCCTGGGCCTGTTCACGGCCCAGATCATCCTGGGCGCTGCGGTGGCGATGACCCCGATCGACGTGATCAAACTCCTCATCGGCACCCAGGTGCTGCAGGGGCTGATCAGCCCGGTCGTGCTGGTCTACCTGCTGGTGCTGACCAATCGTCGCGCGGTGCTGGGCCCGGCCGCGAACGGGCCCCGCTACCGGATCGCCGCCACCGTGGTGGTGGTCGGCGTCGCGGCCATGTCCACCATCCTGCTGGTGCAGACCCTGCTCGGCTGGCTCGGCTGGGCCTGACCCCAGCCGTCCCGCCACTCCACTGTTGGTTGACGACCGGTCAGAACAGCGGCCCGGTGATCGGCAGTACCACCTCGCAGGGGACGCTGCGCCTGTGCGCCGGGTCCAGCGCGTTGAGCACGTCGGTCAGCGCGATCGGGTCGGCGGCGATCTCCAGGTGGTCGGTGCCGTCCAGCGCGCACTGGTTCTGCAGCAGGATGTTGGTGACGTTGGACGCCGCCGGGAGGAAGGCGTTGGTGTACGGGGTGACCACCTCGTCGTCCCTGGACTCGATCACGGTGTACTGCACGCCCGGCACGGTCTCGCCGCCGGCGTTGAGCGCGGTCAGGAAGGGGGAGCCCTCCTCCTGCTCGACGCAGGCCGCGCAGGGCCCGTTCAGCAGGCCGTTGATCGGGTCGATGATGTTGAGCTGCCGGCCCAGCTCGGTGATGCCGTCGAGGGTGGTGCCGTTGTTGCTGGGGGCGAGCGCCACCAGCTTGTCGACCTTGGCGGCCCCGCCCAGGTTCTTCAGGTAGTAGCGGGGCATCATCCCGCCCTGGGAGTGGCCGACCAGGTCGACCTTGGCGGTGCCGGTGGCGGCCGTCACCTGGTCGACGAAGGCCGACAACTGCCCGGCGCTGGTGGCGATGTCACCGGTGCTCTGCAGGATCGCGGTGGGCGAGCTGCCGCCGTAGTTGAACGCGAAGACGCAGTACCCGTTGTTGGCGAGCAGCGGCGAGGCCCCGGCCCAGTTGTCGTGCATGTTCGCGAAGGTGCCGTTGACCAGGACGACCGGGTAGGGGTGGGCGGTACTCGGCTTGCAGGACCAGTTGTCGGCGCCGGGCGGCGCGACGGTCGGGGTGAGCGCCCCGGCCAGCACCCCCGTCGCGAAGTTGTAGTTCACCGGGTACGAGGTCGAGGCCGTCGCAGGCTGTGCGCCGGCGACCGCCAGGCTCATGGCGCCGGCCGCCGCGGCTGCGGCCAGAACGCGCAGTCGGCCGTTTCCCAGGTTGGCTTTCATGTCGAGTACCGTCCCTTGTCGTGGAATTTCAGAAACCCCTGGTCCGGAATCGAGTGGGATTTCCGGACCTACGAACGGACGGTGACGCTAGGAGTGGGGCAGGTGCCCGTCAACGGTTTACGCAAGCGCTACCGGAAAGTGCGCGATCAGATGCAAGGAATCTTCCGGCGGCGGATCGGGCGGCTGTCATCAAACCTAGCGGTACCGCTTCCGGCGCATCGCCGCACCACAGCGCACACCGACCGGGCAGGTGGCCCGTGTTGAGACAAAGGGCCATGTCAGAAGTATTGACTCGCCAGTAACATCGGCTCATACTCACGTCGGGTGGCTCCGCCTCCATGGCCGCGGAGCCCTGGTCGGGGGAGTGGCGGAGGAGCGGCAGTTGACCGGACCGTGGGCTGCTCTGCCGCGCCAATTCGCGGTCGAGCTGGGAAAAGAGCGGCAGACCCTGGCCGCCGAGATCATACGGGAGATCAGGCAGCAGATCCCCGAATTCGCCCGCCCGCTCGACGGGAAATTCGGCGTCGGAATTCAGTACGGCGTGGAGACGGCGCTGGCCGGGTTCGCCGACCTCGTCGCGGGCGTGCAGTTGAAATCCGCCGAGGAACGACTGTGCGTCTATCGTGCGCTCGGCCGGGGCGAGTTCGCGGAGGGGCGGAGCCTGGACGCGCTCCAGGCCGCGTACCGGCTCGGCGCGCGGGTCGCCTGGCGGCGCTACGCCCGCACCGCACGCCGCAGCGGCCTGAGCCCCGACCTCCTGGTCGCCGTCGCCGAGGCGGTCTTCGCCCATATCGACGAGATCGCCTCCGCCTCGGTCCAGGGCTACGCCGAAGCGAAGGCCGACGACGCCGGGACGCTGGTCCGGCTGCGCCGGAGCCTGCTGGACCTGCTGGTCGACGGTGCGACCAGGGAGCAGGTGGAGAAGGCGGCGGCGGCAGCCGACTGGCCGCTGCCGGAACAGGCGGCCTGCGTGGCCCTCAACCAGGCAGGCCGGCGCCGGGGCGGCCGACTGCGGCTGCCCGACCTGGTCCTGTCGGACCTGGACGGCCCGGCCCCGTTCCTGCTGGTGCCGCAGCCGGCGCTGTTCCTGCAGGACGGCCAGGTGCGGGCGGTGATGCTGGAACGGGGGGCGGTGGTCGGCCCGACCGTGCCGTTCGACCTGGCGACCGACTCGCTGCGCTGGGCCAGGGCCGTCGCCGCCGGAGCCCGGCCGAGATCCGGCAGCGAGCCGTTGACCTGCGACGGCCGACTGCCGGACCTGCTGCTGCTCGCGGACGCGCCGCTGGTCCGGCTGATGGCGCAACGCCGGCTCCAGCCCCTGGCCGGAATGACGCCCAAGCAGAGCGAGCGGCTCGGGGTGACCCTGCTGGCCTGGCTGCAGACCAACCGCGGCAGCGCCCCCGAGGTCGCCGCCCGGCTGGGCATCCACCCGCAGACGGCCCGTCAACGACTGCACCGGGTCCAGGAGTTGTTCGGAGCGGCACTGAACGACCCCGACGCCCGCTTTGAACTCGAAGTAGCCCTCCGCGGCCGCCTCTTCCTCACCGCCCCGGCCCTGGATACTCCCCCTGTCGCCGCCCGAACCCCGTCGCTCCGTCCCCAGTAGGTGCTCGCCCGCTCGACGATGCCGACACTGACGCCTGCGGTCATCGGGGTGTGCTCCTATGCGTTTGATCAAGCTGGACGGGTGCTGGTTCGGGCCGTCTGAAAGGATGTGCCTGTGCATGTTGATGATCAGGTTGGTGACGGTGTCCCTGCAGAGCTCGCGGCGTTCCTCCGAGACGCCGTCGACGACTGCCCGGTGAAGATCGCTCCTTCTGTGTGCGGCGTGTGCGGCGGCCGCCTGTTCTTCATGCTGGTTGATGACGTCGAGGGCGGAGCTGAGCGGGAGTGCTCTGGCTGTGGCAGTCGTGCGTTTGTCGCAGACAGCGGGGAGTTCTGGGAGGATGCGGACCTGGTGCGGCTAGCTGGCTGCCTGTGTGTGGGGGGAGGAGGAGTTCGAGGCAGCTGTTGCGTTCTCGCTCGCCGACGGCGGATCGGTCCGTTGGGTGACCGTTGGTTTGCGGTGTCGGCAGGATGGAGCTGTAGGTGCCTATGTCGACTGGAAGATCGACTACGGGCCCACCGGCCACTTGCTGAGCATGGTCTGACCCCTCTGGACTGCCGCCGTGTTCAGCGGTGAGGGTTTGAAGAGGGTGCCGTCGCGAAGCATGGCGAACAGGACGTCGGCTAGGCGTCGGGCGAGGCAGAGCAGGGCCTGGGTGTTGTGCTTTCCCTGAGCGATTTTCTTGTCGTAGTAGGTCCGCGAGGTGGGGTCGGCCAGGGCGGTGAACGCTGGGCTTGTCGTGTAACCGCGTGTAGTGGTTCGTCGGGGCTTGGTGCCCTTCTTGTGGTGGGCGGCCGTGCGTACGCCTCGCCGGTGGCCAGGACTCTTCCCACCTCGTAGCGGCCGGCGGGCCGGTTGTTCTTCGAGCCGGGTGGCCGGCCAGGGCCGGGGCGGGTGAGTTTCGACGCTTGCGCTGGTGAGGGGGCCTTCCTATGGAGGTTCCTGAACCCGCGTCGGACGCGGGCGGGGGTGAGCCTGTTCGGTCCGCCGGCTTCTCCCACGGGTGGCGGAGGTCGGCGACGAGCGAGCGGGCGAGGCGGAGCTGGGTGTGGGCAGCGACCACCAGCCAGGTCCACCGACCAGGTGGCCGTCGGCGGCGCGGGGCAGCGGCAGGCCGGCCAGCTCCGACCGCAGCCGGTCGACGTCGAGGCGGCCCTTGTTCAGCGCGGCGTACAGGGCTCCGTGGGCGCGCCGGTGCTCGGGCGCCAGTGCCAGATCCACCAGCGTCCGCACCAGCCCGTCGGTGCACAGCACGGCATCGGTCAGCTCGAACAGCGCGTCGCGCCGCCCGGTCAGGCAGTCGTAGAAGACCCATCGGAAGCGTGACAGTTCCGCGTGTAGATCGCCTTGCTCGCCCTGTTCCACCACGCTCACCAGCACGGCCTTCGCGTCGAGTCCTGTACCCCTTGGAGGTTCAGAATCATGCGGAGGCGGATCCGCTGTCCTGGAAATCCCCAAGTGGGTGACCTGCACTCGCCGTCGGGCCTGCTACTGAGTCAGGCTACGATCCCCGATCGTCGGCTTTCTCCGCTCGCCCTCGGGAGTGAAGATCAACGATCCGCGGAACGAGCCGCCGCCGAAATGCACTGCGAGGAGCAACGGTTGCTCATGCTCAGGTGGCCATGATTCGGCCCCCGGTTCGCTGCCGTTCCACAGGTGGAAGACCACCATCGGCTGGTGCGGGTCCTCCGAGAGGTAGCCGAGTGTCTTCCCGTACAGAGGATTGTTCCCTCCGAACAGCACAGAGGAAGGGCCGAACTCCGCCGTCACGTCAGCCCAGGTGCGGTCAACCGCAGCCCACCGCCGGACTCGCCCCGTGAGAACCTCGTACTCCTCCCCGGTGAGAACCCGATCGGGCTTGAGCCAGCCGCGTTGCTGCGCGAACTCCGCATACACCGAGGCCACTTCGGAGCAGTCGACCTGCCTGGGGAAGACATCCTGGAAGGCCCCGCTGGGGCCGATGGGGGTCCAGTGCCCCCGATCTTCCCAGCCCTGCACCAACTCGGCCCACACCTCAGGCTGGCGCTCCACGAACAGCAGGTGGTCAACCAGGACCCGAAGGGCCACCTCGCCCCCGAACATCCCGGGCCGGCGAAGGGCGAGGTTGAGCTGATCAATGAGGTAGTCGTGGATCTCTTCAGCAGCGGCAAGCAGAGTAGGAAGCGTCACGCACACACTCTTCCGCATGATGATCACCACGGACCACGTGTTCCAATGACGATCACAAGTGGTTAAACGTCAAGGCCTCCCGACCTGAGGGCAAGCCTGTGGTCATGCCCCTAATCAGCGGTCTGTCGATGCCTCTGGGCCGGTGACACCACCCCCCTGGGCCATGCGTTCGACAGGGGGGGAGACAGTCATGCCGGACGCGCAGGCCGGGCGCCCCATTGCGGGGCCACCAAGAAGGTAATGGGGCGAGGTGATCTCCAGTCCTGAGTCATCCATCACGCAGGTATCTGCAGGCCCTCTCGACGCACTGTACTCCGAACCTTACCGTGAGTAGTTCGTGCGGATATGGCGCCGGACTCGGGGGGCAGTACGTGGAGGCCAGTGAATGGGTCGAACGGCTCGTCAGCAAGTTCGGTACGCGGTGCAAGCAGATCCTTGGGGATGTCGCAGAGGATGAGGCGGCCATCCGTCGGGCGGTCGAAGACCTGCTTGAAGGGGCAGCTGGCCAACTTGGGCTGGAGCTCCATCTCCATCCTGAGGCGCGCCGACCAGATCTTGGAATCCGCCCTGACCTTGCCGCCAGAGTCGGCCCCAGCAAGGGCCGCATTGTCGGCTACATCGAGCTCAAGAGTCCTGGGAAGAAGGACATCAGCCCTGGCGGTCTTCGTGGCGGCGACCGTAAGCAGTGGGAGGGGATGTCCAAGTTACCGAATTTGATCTACACGAACGGACAGACATGGATCTTGTACCGAGGCGGTCAACAGCGCGGTGAGACTGTGCATCTGGCCGGGGATCTGTACCAGGCCGGAAGCCGGCTACGAGCACCCGGTTCGATCGGCGTCGCATTTGAGCGGCTGCTGCGGGACTTCCTTAGCTGGCAGCCCGAGCCGCTGCGCACGATCAGCCAGTTGGTCAGCTCAGCGGCCCCCTTGTGCCGGCTGCTCCGCGCCGAGGTTCGTGACCGTCTCGAAGAGGAGTCCCGAACGCCCGTCAGCGGACAACGTGCCCGGGAGCGTCCCTTCACCGAACTGGCCCAGGTATGGGAGGACGTTCTGTTCCCGCGCACGGATGAACGGGACCGGCACACGGCCTTCGCGGACCGCTACGCACAGACTGTCACCTTTGCGTTGCTATTGGCCCGTGCCGAGGGGATCTCCCTGACCAGCCACGGCCTCCATGAGATCGGCGGTCTTCTCGGTGCCGACCACACGGTCATGGGTCGGGCGCTGCAGATTCTCACCGACCCGGTGGGGGAACACTTCAAGAACGGCCTCGACATGCTTGTTCGGGTCCTGGATGCCGTGGACTGGCCAGCGATCCTCGAGCGGGAGCCCGGTGCTCATGTCCACCTCTATGAACACTTTCTCCAGGAATACGACCGGGATCTGCGCAAAGCGTCAGGAACCTACTACACGCCGGCGCCCCTGGTGCACGAGATGGTCCGCCTGGTGGATGAGGTCCTACAGGAGCGGCTTGAGTGCACCGAGGGTTTTGCCGACTCGCGCGTCACCGTCATCGATCCGGCGATGGGGACAGGTACCTTTCTCAGTGCGATCATCGACCTCGTCGCCGACCGCCAGTCCGCAGGTGGCAACCTTGGCTTCCGTGCTGAGGCAGTCGAGCAACTCGCCCGTCGTCTCATCGGGTTTGAGAAGCAGATGGCTGCGTTCGCTGTGGCTCAGATGCGAATCTCTCAGACGCTCCGTGCCCAGCACGCCCATATCCGGCTGCGAGATCTGCGTCTTCACCTGACCGACACGCTGAGTGACCCCTGGCGCCCCGCCACACTGTTCGGTTACGGCGGTGCTGCCATGGCCGCACTGCGCATGGACGCCGAGGCTGCGAGCGAGATCCAGCGGGACGAGCCGGTGACCGTCGTCATCGGCAACCCGCCCGACCGGGAACGTGCTCAAGGCGAGGGAGGCTGGATCGAGTTGGGATCGCCCGGGCAGGGGCCGCCACCTCTTGATGCGTTCCGCCTCGGCGGCGCCAATGGCCGGTACGAGAACAAACTCAAGAACCTATACGTCTACTTCTGGCGCTGGGCTACCCGCAAGGTCTTCGAGGACGAAGCGCCAGACCACAAGCAAGGTGTGGTCTGCTTTGTCTCCACTGCCGGATTCCTTCGGGGGCCCGGGTTTCAGGGCATGCGGGCGTATCTGCGTGGTATGTGCAGCGAGGGCTGGATCATCGATCTCACACCGGAGGGCAAGCAGCCACCGGTGGCAAGCCGCTTCTTCCCTGGTGTGCAGCAGGAACTCGCGATCGCACTGTTTGTCAGGCGCCGAGGTGAAACTGAACAGCCCTCGGCTGCGGTCCACTACGCCGCGCTCACCGGCAACCGGGAAGAGAAACTCCACCAACTTCAGGGGCTGCATATTGGTGGGCCTGGTTGGCGTACCGTCCGTACGGCGCCCTTTGCACCCTTCACGCCCGCCTCCGAGAGCGGCTGGGACGAGTATCCCGCGCTCGGATCGCTGATGCCCTGGCACGAGCCCGGCATCAAGACGAACCGCACCTGGGTCTACAGCCCAGACCCCGAGGTCTTGAAGGAGCGCTGGGAGCGGCTGACCCACGAGCGTGATCCCGAAGTGAAAAGAGAGCTGCTCAAGGAAACCCGCGACCGTAGGATCGAGCAACTCGTCCAGTCGTTCCCTGGTCGGTCCGACGGAAGAACACCACTGCTGGACGAACACGACCGCTGCCTGGAGCCGGTGAGAGTGGCCCACCGAAGCTTCGACCGGCAGTGGCTGATCCCAGACAACCGCGTCGTTGACTATCCTCGGCGGCCCCTGTGGGATGCCCTCAAGGCTGACCAGCAGGTGTTCCTTGTCGAACAGAATCTACAGCCACTGTCTAGCGGTCCCGCCGTTGCCTTCTCCCGACTCGTCCCTGACATGCACTACTTCAACAACAACGGAGGCCGTGTCCTGCCCGTGCGGCACGCCGACGGCTCCCCCAACACTGCCCCTGGCCCAACGTCGCTTGGCTAGGCCGCGGCGGTGAAGTGTTCGAGTGTTCGTGATTGTTCGTCAAGGTTGTTGTGGGTGCAGAGGGTGACGACGGTTGCCGGGTTGCCGGGTCGGTGTGCCTGGGGGAAGAGCTGCAGCTTGACGGTGTGTGTGACGCGGGTGGTGGCGGGCTCGTCGGGTTTCAGGGTGCGGTATCCGGTGCCGCTGCGCTTGGCGGCACGGGGTGCGGCGCGTCCGGGTCGGGGTGTGACGGCCTGGCGGATGAGGTCGGCGCGGACGTCACGGGCCTTGGCGGCCAGCTGGCGAGGGGGGAAAAGCCGTCCCGACGGTGCGTCGGACGGCGGCGAGGGTGTTCTTGAAGCTGATCTCCGCGGCGGGAACGTGGGCCTGCTCGGCGGAGTCGAGGGCCAGCTCGTGGACTGCCTGGTAGACGCAGAGCATCGCCCACAGTTCCTGCTCGACCATGGCGGGGCTGTTCGAGCGCAGGGTGGCGGTGCGCCCGCCGCGCTGTTCGATCTTGATGTGCTTGAAGATCGTCTCGCTGGTCCAGCGGGACGTGTAGAGCTCGGCCAGCTCCTGTGCGGGCGCGGTGACGGGGTCGAGCAGGGTTGTGATCAGGCAAAACAGCTCCGAGGTCTCCTCCGTGGTCCCGTCGGGGCCCCAGGTGGTCGTGGTCACGGTGTACTCGATGACCCGCACCGGCATCCGCTCGCCCTTGCGTCGCCCGCGCAGTTCGCTCAGGTAGGTGCCGTCGGGCAGCACCTGGACCAGCGGCAGGGCGAACGACTGCGAGACGCGCCACAGGAGTTGGGCCCCGGTGGCCGCGGTGTCGGTGCACAGGCCGTAGGCGGGGAAGCCCCGGTCTGCCAGCAGCAGCATCTCTGGCCCCAGCAGGGGCAGCAGCCGCAGCGCCAGGGTCCGCTCGCCGACCGCGAAGGAGTCGAAGACGGCCCCGATCATCGCCTTGGTGCCGCACTCCACCAGGGCCAGCAGTCGTACCTGCGGATACGGCCCCGGGCCGGCGGCGTTCGAGGAGCGCGTGTACGCGGCGGTGTTCTTCTCGCTGTCGGGGACGTCGACCAGGGTTCCGTCCATGGAGGCCAGGCGCAGTCCGCGCCAGAACGCCCCCGGTGTGGCGGGCGTCCCCCTGGCGCCGGCGACCCGGTCGAACAGCAGCCGCAGCGGACCGGGCCCCACCCGCGCCCGCGCCTCGGTCAGGGCTCCCGTGGTCGCCGGCCGCCAGGTCTCGCCCGCACGGCGCGGCCAGTTCTCCACCAGCTCGCGCAGCACCAGCCCGTAGCCGTAGCCGGTGAACAGCCACATCGTCAGAACGAAGTTGACCATCAGCGACGAGGGCAGGGACTTGGTCCGCTCCTCCCGCGCCCCGGCCTCATCGACGACGAAGTCGACCAACTCGGGCGTAAAGGTGCGCGACAGCAGCCCCATCCGCAGCCGCTCCGGGTAGCTCTCACCAGCTATGTGATCACGTGGCACAAGATCCAGACCTTAGCCGATCATGAGCTTCCCAAGCGACGTTGGCCCCTGGCCTGTTGGAGCACTTGGCCAATTCCTACGGGCTCCAGACAGTCACAGTCGACGACTTGGCCGCCTACATCGCCGGTGTCTCGGCGCATCCCCGATTCACGCAGTTATTCGCCGAGGACCTCAACTCGCCGGGTATACACCTCCCACTCACCGCGGAGCATGACCTGTGGCGTGAAGGCGTTCGGCTCGGGCGGCGCGTCATCTGGGCCTCCAGTTTCGGTGAGCGGTATGTCGACGTAGATGATCACCGCGCTGCAGGGCGTGCGGGGCTGCGCCAGGCCTACCCCGACATCCAGTACGCCCGGGGTATCGCTCCCACCCCGTTGCCTGAATCGCTGATCTACGACCCGGCCAGCCAGGAACTCTGCGTCGGTGCGGGGATGTTCACCGGAGTCACTGAACGTATGCGCGCCTACGATGTGGGCGGCCGCAGTGTCCTGGACCACTGGCTGTCCGCCCGCGGCAGCCGCCCCACGGGAAGAGTCGGAAGCCAGTTGGACGGGATACGCAACAGGCGCTGGAGCCCGGACTGGAGCACCGAGTTCATCGAGATTCTCAACGTACTGCGTCATCTGACCCAACTGGAGCCAGAGCAAGCCTCGCTGCTCGATCGTGTGGTTTCCGGAACGCTCATTGACGTTGCCGAACTGACTCGTCGTGGTGTCCTGGAACCGCCTGCACATACGACTGGCTCCCGGCCACCTACGGGCCAGGACATGTTGCCCGGTATGGACACAGTCGATGGGCAGGAACCCGCTCCGGTGCAACAACTTCCCCTCCCGCCATCACCATCAGTGCCGTCCTCCCCACCACGCAGTCGACGCGATGCTCCCCGACGAGCGACAAGATCACGAACGGATCGTGATCATTCATAGAGGCGTTTGGCCCATCCGGCGAAACTCCGGCGACAGCCTGCGGGTGCTGCTGCGAGGATGCGCCCCATGTCAGTCGTTCGTTGGCCCCTCACCGCTCCGGTCCTGTCGCTGAACTGGGATGGTGACGAACTGGTCGACTGGGCCGGCGGCAACCGCCGTTGGCAGGCTGACGGAACCGAGGTGCTGGCCTTCCATCACCACGGGTTCGACTTCGACCGAGCCGTCTCCTCACCCTCGAGCCGCTTCCACGCCGTCTACCGGGTGCGGGGGACCAAGGGCGCGATCTTCGACCGGACCGAGAAGTTGCGCGAGATCAACCGCTCCCGCTACTCCTCCGGAGCCTACGAGTACCCCATCGCGCTGGGCTGGCTTCCGGACGGGCGTGAGGTGATAGCGCACTGCCCGGAGGTCTACGACCGGCTCCACATCGACGAACTCGCCACCGGCCGCCGCCTCACCGCGCGTGACGGCGAAAGTGAGGACTTCTTCCACTCCCGGCTCGCCTTCAGCCCCAACGGGCGCCGGCTGCTGTCCGCGGGCTGGGGCTGGCACCCCATCAGCAGCGCCATGGTCTTCGACGTCGCCACCGCCCTCGCGGACCCCGCCACGCTCGACGGCGAGGGTCTGCTGGCGGCCGGTTTCGGATTCGAGTCGGAGATCGAGTCCGCCTGCTGGCTGTCCGACGACTCGCTGGTCCTCTCCGGCCTGCCCGACCCGTTTTGGAGCGGTAGAGACGCGGTCGGCCCCGACGACGACCTGCGCCCCGACGAGATCGGTGTGTGGTCGCTCACCGACTCTGCCTGGACCACCCGTCACACCATGGACGTCCGCATCGGCACCATGCTCACGCTGCACGGCGCCCTCGTGCTCAGCCTGTACGGCCACCCGAAGGTCGTCGACACCAATTCAGGCGAGGTAGTGCAGGACTGGCCGGATCTCGTCACCGGCCACCAGGAGTCCAGCATCATCAACAGGGCATCTGTACCCCCGGTGGCCGTGCATCCTTCAGGCACCCGTTTCGCGGTCGCCGCCGCTGACGGGATCACCGTCGTCACCCTGACCGACCACCCGGCCACCGGCCGGTCCTCATTCGAACAGGTGCGGCAATGGTGACGGTCGGAGGGCTGCCGCACTCCGCGCAGTTGTGTCGGCTGGCGGAGAATCCGGCGCTGCCACCGGACCTCCTGGACCGCTTCATCGCCGTTGCCGACCCGGAGCTGTGCGTTGATCTCGCCGAACGCGACGATCTGACCCCGGGTCAGGCGCACCGCCTTGCGGTCCGCGGCGGCGGCTCGCAGGTGGCCTTCGCGCTGATCGCGGGCGGCCGGATCCCGCTGGCCGACGTCCCACGGTACGGCCAGGACGCGGGTGTCGGCGTCGCCCGCCGCAGCGATCTGACGCCTGCTCATATCGAAGGGTTGGCCCGCCACCCCGATCCGGAGGTCCGGCAGGAGATCGCTGAACGTGACGACCTCCCCGCTGTCCTGCTGCTCCTGCTGGCCCGGGATCCGGAGGTCGCCGTCGCCTGCGCCGTGGCGGAGCACCGGGCCCTCCCGGCCGAGTCGGCCAGGCAGCTCGCGGCGCATCCGGACCAGGTCGTCCGGGCAGCCCTGGCCCACAACCCCGCTGTACCGCCCGAGGTCCTCGCCGCTCTGCTCGCTGACGGCGGGGGCTCGCCGCTGAGCTGCTGCGGGGTCTGCCGCCAGTTGCCGGACGAGGCTGAGCGGCGCGAACGGTGTGGCGACCATCGCGCGGGCATCGTGGTGATCCAGGCTGCCGCGCTGGGCAACCCCAGCACCCCGTCCGCCGGCCTGGAGCGGTTCGTCGACTTTCCCGACCTGTGGGGCCGGGCCGACCTCGCCCAGCGCCCCGACCTGCCGGAACCGCTCCAGCGGCGGCTGGCCGCCGACCCGCAGCCGCAGGTGCGCGCGGCGCTCGCGGAGAACCCGGTCCTCGCCCCGGCGCTGATCCAGTTGCTCGCCGACGACCCCGAACCGAGGGTGCGCCGCGCCGCCGCCCTCAACCCGTCCTTTCCGCTGCCCCTGCTCGAACGGTCGGCGCCCGCCGACCGGCTGGGACCGGCACCCCTGCCCCGGATCCTCGCCGCTTCCGAAGAGGAACTGCGCCGACTCGCCATGTCACCCACCGCCCAGGTCCGAGCCATGGTCGCGGACCGGCGCAACCTGCCCGCGGACCTGCTCGCCAGGCTGGCCGCCGACCCGGACCCGGGTGTCGCCAAGCGGATCGCCCCCGACCCCGACCTGGACCCGGACCAGATGCGCGCCCTGGCCGAACGCCACGGACCACGGCTGTACGCCGCACTGGCCCGGAACCCCCACTGCCCGGCCGGCCTGCTGCACCGCATGGCCCTGGGTGCGGCACCGGTCACCAAAGCCCTGCGGGCGATCGCCCGGCATCCGGCGGCGACCCCCGAGACGCTGCTGCTGTGCCTTTCCGACCCCCAGGGCGGCCCAGCGGCGGCTGCCCACCCCGCACTGCCAGGACCGGTCCTCGCCGGACTCATGGACGACCCCCGCTCACAGGTCCGCTGCGCGGCTGCCGCCAACCCCTCGCTTCCCGTCTCCGCCATGCGTGCGCTCCTCGCACCACGCGACGCGCGGTAGCCGCGGCGGTCAAGGCGGCGTCAAGGGGGCGATGGTCTGTATATGGGAAGCGTTAAGGCACTTTGCAAGGGCTGGGTGGTGGATGTTTTATGAATACGAGGGAGTTCAACGGATCCTCCTTGGAAACGTAAGGGAAGCGAAACGTCATGGCTGAGAACATCCGGGTCGTCGTCGGCAACACCAGTGCGTTAGGGCGTTGACCTGCGGTGCAACCGTGGCCTGCGTGGCTGTCAGCGTCGTGGGCGGGCAGTGAGTCCGTTCTCCAGCATTCCGATCTTGGCGCTGAAGGTGTAGGTGGGTGCGCTCTGGGGGTGCTTGCCCGCGTTCGGGGCGTATTTGCTGGTGGTGTTCTTCTTGCTGCGGGCCTTGACGCGCTGTCGGCGGTGCGCGGGCCACAGGTCGGCGAGGATCGCTGCGCCGATCCTTCCCACCAGGTCGGCCTTGTCCTGGATCGTGGTGCCGGCGGCGGTCAGGACGGTGTCTGCGGCGGCCTGCAGCAGCACGGTGAAGCTGAGGCGGTCCATATCCAGGGCGGGCTGGTCGGTGATCGCGTCGGCAGCGGCGCGAATCAGCACCTGGTAGGCGGTCAGCAGTGCCCAGACCTCCTGGTCGAGGCCGTCGATGCTGCGCGAGCGTAGGACGCGGCCGTCCAGGATGCTGGCCTTGATCGAAAAATAGGCGGTCTCCGCCTGCCATCGCTCGTGGTAGAGGTGCAGGAGTTCGCTTGCGGGGTGGGTGGTGTGGTCGAGGAGGCTGGTGAGCAGGCGCCACTGCTCGGTGCGTACGGTGCCGTCGGACAGAGTCACGGTGACCTCGGCCTCGATCACGCGCACCGGCAGGGGCGAGTAGCCCAGGCCGGCCCGGTAGGGGGCGCGCAGGCGGGCCAGGTAGGAGCCGTCTGCGAGGTGTTGAAGGGCGGTGGGGCAGCGGCTGGCGCCCGAGCGCACCAGGAAGTGGGCGCCGGTCGCGGCGGTGTCGGCCAGGAAGTGCACGGCGTCGAAGCCCGCGTCGGCCAGCAGCAGCATCGACGCGTCTAGCACGTGCAACAGGCGTGTGGCGTAGGGTAGTTCACCGGTTGCCTCGGGGCCGAAGGCCGCGCCCAGCAGAGCCCGGGTGCCGCACTCGACGATCACCAGCAGGCGTAGCAGCGGGTAGCCGAACTCCCTCTTCTCGCCGACCCGTTTGGGATAGAGCCAGGTGACCTGCGCGTCTTCGGGCACGTGCAGACTGGTGCCGTCGACGGCCACTGTGCGCAGCCCCCGGTAGAAGGAGCCGGGGCGGTGGCGCTCGCCGACAGGACCCGCCAGCGTCTCGAACAGCACCTTGAGGGGGCGGGCACCCAGGCGGCGCCTCGCCCGGGCGAGCGAGGAGACGGCTGGCCGGACGATCACGGCCGCGGGCAGGTGCGCGGTCAGCTTTCCCCACACCGCCCGGTACGAGGCGTGCTCGAACAGCGCGAGAGCCAGGACGAAGTACACCATCACGCGGGCGGGCAGCAGCCGCAGCCGCTTCTCCCGCGCCCCGGTCTCCTCCAGCACGGCGTCCACCAGGGCAAAATCCACGATCTGGGTCAACTCGCCCAAGTGGCCCGGCGCGTAGACCCCCGGGATCACCTGCATGGCGGGCGTGGTGGCAGACTGATCGCGCAACGGGACTCCCGATGATCATCCGAGCTTGGCAGCAAGATGATCTATCAGGAGTCCCGTTCGACGTTCACGCCGGGGTTGCGCCGCAGGTCACAGGCTTAACGCACTGGTGTTGTCGTCGTCGGCGTCAGTGGATCACTGAGCAGCCTGGCCGCACTGCACCACGCCGTGGCGGAGGCCCGGCGGCTGGACGCGGTGCTGGTGCCGGTGCTGGTCTGGCACCCGGTCGGCGGGGAGTTCGCCTACCGCTCGCACCCGTGCCCGCCGCTGCTCCAGGTCTGGCACCAGGCGGCGTGCAAGCGCCTGGACACCGCGTTCGAGCAGTGCTTCGGCGGGTACCCCAGTGACCTGCGGATCCAGCCGATGGTCGTCCGCGACGAGCAGCCCGGACGCGCCCTGGTGGAGATCGCCGACCAGCCCGGGGACCACTTGCTGGTCAGCACCGGTCGGCAGGGCCGGTTGGCCCGGGTGTTCCACGGCTCCGTGAGCCGCTACTGCCTGGCGCACGCCCATTGCGCGGTGACCGCCGTGCCGCCGTCCGAGCTGCTGGACGCGCTGGAGCAGGCCGCCCGCGACGGCGAGCCGATGACCCTGCCGGCCCGATGGACCCGCAGCACTCACGCGGCGTGACCAGCCCGTTCGGCTGACCCGTACGCCCCTGGCGCCCCGTTGACCGTCGGGGCGCCAACTCTGATGCCCCCTTGACGCCCGGCCCCGATCGCCGGTTCAGTCGCCGCTGAGGTCCAGGCTGCGGTCGAGGATGCTCCGGGCGATGTCCAGGATCGGCTTGCTCCGCTGGTAGGCGTGGGCCCGGATGCGGAGCAGCGCCTCCGCACAGCTGATGTCCCGTTGCGCCGCGAGCATTCCGGTGGCCTGGTGCACCTCGGCGCGGTGCAGGGCCGGCTCCTCGTTGAGCCAGGCGGCCGGATCGTGCGGATGGGCCGAGGTGCCGAGCAGCAACAGGGTGAGGCCGATGGTCAGCGTGAGCGCGTCGGCGAGCTGGGATTCGGTCAGGAAGCCGCGGGTGGTGCGGTGGCCGGTGAGGACGCCCAGGTGGATCGCGCCGATCAGCAGCGGAAAGGCGAAGACGGCCCGGACGCCCAGCGCGTCGATGGCCGGCACCAGGTCCGGCCAGCGGCCCGGAGCGACCCGGTCCAGGTCGGGCAGCAGCATCAGGGCTCCGCTGCGCGAGGCGTCGATGCTGGGACCGTGCCCCTGGGTGAACTGCAGGTCGTCCAGTTGCGTGGTGCGTGCGCCGGTGTAGTCGAGCAGCTCGGAGTGGGAGTCGGCGTCGAGGGAGAGCGCCAGGCCGTCCAGGCCGAGCAGCACCGCGCATTCCCGCAGCGGCAGCGGCAGCATGTCCGGCCCGCTGTGCTCGCCGATGTGTCGGAGCAGGCGGACCATGGACGGACTGGTCACTTCTGGAACCTCCGGCGCACGGATCGGGTGGCAGGTGCTGTGCAGGAGTCGCTCAGGTGTCGCTGGGAGTCGCTCAAGCGGTGCGGGGAGTCTCCTCCTGCGGTCGGGGCCGCTCAGCGGGTGGCGGGGCGAGGAGGCTCTGGTCCGCGATGCCCTCGATCACCTCGCGGGCCAGGTCGGCCAGCAGTCGCTGGTGAGCGCGGGCGTGGTCGCGCAACAGGGTGAACGCCTCGTCCACGCTGACCCGGCGGTGCTGGGCGAGTTCGCCGGCCGGCTCCCGGGAGTGGAAGCAGTCGTGGCAGGGGCCCTCCTCCCACTCGATGCTGTTGAGTTCCAGCCTCCTGGTGTCCGCGTCGGACGCGGCCGCGTCGACGATGTGGCCCTGGGGAGTGGCCAGCAGGACTCCGGCCGCTCGGACGTCGAGCAGGTCCACGCAGTGCTCGGTCAGGGTGTGCAGGAAGGCGATCACATCGAAGTCGGTGGTGAGTGTGTCGGCCAGTTCAACGAACGCCGTCACCAGTCTTTCGTGGTAGGAGATCGGGGGCATGGAGGGCTCCGCAGCAGGGGGCATGGGGCGACCCTTCCGGCGTAGCGCGGCTGCGGCGGGCTGGCAAGGGCGATATGTGGTGTGCGTACCAACGGCGGGTGAGGATCGCCGTGGGCGGGGACGGGGAGGGCCCGCACCTGGCTGCGCCAGCCGGTGCGGGCCGGGCCGCCCGGTCTCCCCCGGGGGCGTCCGCTCCGCCGAGGTCGCCGTAGTTGTTGCCGCCGCCCTTGGGCACGAACTTGTGGTGCGGCTTGGTCGCACTTTCCGCACAGCAAGGGGCAGTCGGCTTCCTCGCCGTCTTCCCCGCTGGATCCGCTGATTTGCGCCGCGGCAGTCCGCATGGGCAGAACGGATGGATCTTCTTCGACGAAGGTGCTGCGAGTGCTGCTGGGGACCTTGGCCGTGCTCACCCTGGGCGCGACGACGCTGAACTCGCTGAGTGTGTTCTTCGTCCCCAGGAACCTGCACGCGGAAGCCAGTTGGTTCGGCGCGATCGGCATGGGGGAAGGCGTCGGCGCGGTGGTCGGAGCCCTGTCCGCCCCATCGACACCCTGTACCTGATCGGGGGAGTCGCGGTCGTCGCCGGCGGCCTCTACGCCACCTTGGCCCTGCGCGGATCGGACGCGCCGGCCGTCGCGCCGACCCCCGTGGTCGAGACGGCGGTGGCGGCCGACTGACGGCGTGGCGGGCAGGGCCTGCCTCGGCAGACGCCCATGGCCTCAGGCCTGCAGCGTGTCGGCCGTGAAGCTGAACCGGACCCCGGTCGCGGCTTCGGAGAGGTCCCAGAGCCGGCGGGCGGTGTCCTGGTCGGTGGCGCGCTTGTGGGCCTTGGCGAGCCCGGGGTGGCCGCGGTAGCCCATCATCCGGCTCGGGCCCAGAAAGGATCCGCCGGGCAGGTCGGGCTGGGTGGCCGCGCAGAGCGTGGGAAGCGCGCCCATCAGCGGGCTGAGGGCGAACAGCTGGTTGCCGGCGGCCATGATCGAGCGCAGCGGCGACCGGCCGAGGCCCGCCAGCTGGAGGTTGGTGGCCGCGTAACCGGGGTGCGCGGCCATGGCGCGCAGCTGGGTGCCGGTTGTCCGGGAGCGCCGGTCGAGCTCGAAGGTGAAGAGCAGGTTCGCCAACTTCGACTGCCCATAGGCGAGATAGCGCTGGTAGTGCTTCTCGCGCTGGAGGTCGTCGAGGTCGATCCTGCCGTAGGCGTGCAGGGTGCTGCTCACGGTGACCACCCGGGGGTCGCTCGCGGCCAGCAGCCGGGGCAGCAGCAGCCCGGTCAGCGCGAAGTGGCCCAGGTGGTTGGTGCCGAGCTGGAGTTCGAAGCCGTCCGCGGTGGTGCGCCTGGGCGGCGCCATCACCCCGGCGTTGTTGATCAGCAGGTCGAGATGGTCGTACCTGCGTGAGAAGTCGGCCGCGAAGGTCCGCACGGAGTCCAGATCGGCCAGGTCGAGGCGCTGGACGTCGAGCCGGGCGCCCGGGACGGCGGCGCGCAGCTCGGAGGCGGCGTCCTGACCCTTGCCGGTGTCGCGGCAGGCGAGCACCACCTGGGCGCCGGCCCGGGCGAGCTCCCGGGCCGTGACGAGGCCGAGGCCGCTGTTGGCGCCGGTCACCACGGCGAGCGCGCCGGCCTGGCTCGGAATGTTGGCGGTATTCCATTTCTTGGGTACGGCCGAGTTATTGCCGCGGTCCGCTTTTCCCGTCTTGCTTTTCGCCACCTTGGACTCCTTGCGTAGACGAATGATGTCAGACCAGATGGAGCACGCGATCACGTGAAACGAAATGGTTGGATCTGTATCGACGGGCACCGGTAACTCCTGGCCAGAGTCGCCGACCCGGGTGACGGGCATGCCACGGGTGCCCACCGCCCATACGCGGCGGCGCCGGCAGGGTGCCTGTTCTCCATCTTCGACAAGTGCTGGATATCCGTCAAGTGGTTGATGGTTCGCGCTGGTAGGCGGGCCGCCCCGGCCCCACCCCGGCCCCGCTCCAGCCCCGCCCCCGCCCCCGGCGGCTATCCGCTGCTGCTGAGGCCGGAGCGCTCTGTTGTCTCGTCAGATACCATGTGACAATGCATAATCAGGCTCTGACCAGGGTGATCTGGTCCGCACGGCGGGCCGGGGTGGCGCTCCAGTCGGCGAAGGAACTGCGGCTGCGTCCGCTCGGCCTGGTGACAGCGCACTACTCGCTGCTCGCCGCGGTCGAAGCCAACCCCGGCATCACCGGTGCCGAGCTGGCCCGCGAACTGGGTGTCTCGCCGCAGAACATCGCCGGACTCGCCGCCCGTCTGGTCGGCAGTGGGCTGATCGAACGCCACCCGCACGAGCGGCACCGACAGGTCCTGGAGACCTGGCTGACCCCGGAGGGGAGCCGGCTGCTCGCGCTGGCCGAGGCCGAAGTGGAGGATCTGGAGAAGTCGATCGTCGCGATTCTCGGCCGGTCCGGCGCAGAGGAGTTGCGGACTCTTCTCGACAAGCTTTCGGCCGGCCTTGAGTCCGATTTCCGTTGACCGTCCTCGCCGCAGAAATATGTTGAGGCTGAGCGAAATCAATCCTGACCGTCATCAGTGCGGTCTTAATACCGGTGGTCCTCAGTCCGCGGCGAGTGCGGTGACTATGTCGTCGGCGGTCAGCAGCTTGACCGCGCCGGCGTCCAGGTCCGCCGGGTAGAGGGCGAAGACCTCGCAGCCCTTGGGCAGGAGAAGATCACCGCGCAGAAGGTAGGCGAGCCCGGCCCCTCCTGCCGTCGCGGACGCGGGCGCGGTGTCGGACTTGGTGTCGCTGTCGGTGTCGGTGTCGGGTGAGCCGATGCGGGTGGCGAAGGCCCGGTCGACCTCGCCGGCGCGACGCCGGTAGCTGCCGGCGGTGTGGTCGGCGCGGCGGAGCAGGACGGTGTCGGTGCGGGCGGCGGCCTGCCAGCGGGCGAGTTCGCCCAGGCTGATCCGGTTGCCGGAGGCGAATTGCTCGGTCAGGGCCCGGCCCAGGAGCGCAAGGTCGTCCGCGTGGCGGCCGATGGAATGATCGGTGCCGGTGACTCCCTTGACCACGTCCAGCCAACGCATGGTCCGCTCCGCGGTGTCCACGATCAGCGGCACGCTCGCGCGGGAACGGCCGGTGAGGTCGAACCGCTGTTCCACGGCACGCGCGTCGAACACCTCGCCCGTGTCGCCGGGCTGGTCGCGGACCATGATCCCGGCGAAGGCCTCGGCGAGGTCCTCGAAGGCGACGTTGTTGTAGGAGAACGCGACCGGCACCGCGTAGCGGACTCCCGCCGCGTGGAGCCGGTCGAGGTCGAGGTCGACGAACTCGGCCGCGCCCAGGGGCGGCGGCGCGCTCGTGAGGTCGCCCGAGTGGACGGCCGCGTCGTGGCACCGCAGGTTGCCGAAGTCGCAGGTGCCGATGTGGTTCCAGTCGGCGTCGAACATCGCGATCGACAGGTCCAGGTCCACCCGCCCCGAGGTCTCACTCTCCATCCAATGCAGAAACAGTCGCAGCGTCCGGCCCTGCGGCAGTCGCAGCGCGCTGCCGCGCGGCACCGCGACCAGCGACCGCGACGCGGTCCGCTGCGTGAACGGGGCGATCATCGCGTCCAGGTCGGCGTCGATCACCGCGACCGGCACGCGCGCACCGCGAGCCGCCCGACGAAGTACCTCGTCGATCAGGACGGTGACCACGTCCTCCACCAACGCACTTGGCAGGGGCGGGCGTTCGTCCTCGATCAGGTGAATTCGCGCGGAACCGCCCTTGGGGAAGAACACCCGGTCCCGGCCCGCGGGACGGGTCCGGCCCCGGATCTCGCCGAGCGCGGACAGCAGCACGGCGGGCGACACCCGCCCGACCACCCGTGCGAGGGCGGCCACGACGGAGTCGGCCCCGGAACCGTCCAGGGAGTCGTCCGCTTGCGAGGTTCGCAACAGGTGGTCCAGCCGACGGAGGAGTTCTCCGGGGCGCTGGGCCAGCAGCGTGGTCGCGGTCACCGTGTCGCATGCGGCGAACGCCACCTCGACCCGGGCGCCCCAGCCCCGCGCGAGGACCGTGTCACCGGACACGTCGACGCCGGGGGCCTCGGCGGCCGCGGTCCGTAGAAGCGCCGAAAGCCGAGCCTTCCGCGCCTGTGCCTGTGTCGGCGCCGATGCATGTGCCTGTGCCGGCGCCGGTACTGGCGCGGGCCCCGGCTCCTGGCGCGCTGCGCGGCCGTCCGGCGCGTCGCCGGTCAGCGGGGTGCCGCGGAGAGCGGCGAAGGCCAGGGCCGCACGCGGGTGGCGGGAGGCGTGTTCGAAGGGGTGCAGCCGTTCAGCGGCGTGGAGCCACAGACGTCGGCGGCGGCGCATCTCCTCGACGGCGGTCGCCGGGTCCAACCGGTCCAGGCATGCGAGCAGGGTGCGTCGCAGCGGGCGTGGGACCTTGGTGAACCTCGGTACGTCGAACAGGCCCGGGTCACCGCCGGAGCGTACGGCGAGCAGGCGCAGGACGTCGGTGGCGGTGTCCAACTGCTCCGCCGCCGCGGCCAGGCTGCCCGGGTCGATGGCGGCCAGGAGCCAGGTCAGGGTGCGGGCCTTGGTCTCGCGGCCGGGGATGTTCGCTGGAAGCCAGGCGAGGTCGCTGCGGCTGTGACAGTCCAACAGGACGATGAGGTCGTCGGCGTCCGAGGGGCTGAGCGCGCCGGGTCGGGCCAACAGGGTCCGCAGTTCTTCGGCCGCGTCGGCGATGAGGTCCGTGCCGGTTCCGCCATGGGCCAGGAGCCGCAGCCGCACCGGGCCACCGCTCGCGCCCGACTTCCTCCGGCGGGGAGCGCGGGGCAGCAGGAACGGGTCGTCGACGTCGATGCGACGGTGGCAGATCGGGCAGGCGCTGAAGTCCGAGCCGTCGAAACAGGCGCGGCACACCAGGTGCGCACAGGGTGACACCGCGTGCACGGTGCCGTGCGTCCCGCACAGGACACAGGGCTGCTCCGGGTGCTGGAACAGCACGGTCAGCACCCGGTCGACGTAGAAGGCGACGGTGTCCGTGGGAATGCTGTGCGGGAAGTCCCGGAACAGCGGAAGGTGCGGCCGGTCCGCGCCCAACTCGTGGTCGATGCCGGCCAGCAGCTCCCGACCGGCGGCGGTGAGCGCCGCAGAGGATCGCGACGCCAGCGCCGAGCGCAGCGGCGCCGAGAGCAGGTAGCCGCGTTCCAGCAGATCCGCCTCCAGCAGGGCGGTGCCGGCCAGTTGCCCGGCGGCGGGCTCCGTCACGGATGCCGGCAGGTAGACGCTTCCGCGCCGAGCCAGCATCACGGCAGCCGGGCTCCGCAACGAGGTCGCGCTGCCGGCGGTGTTGCCGGTGCCGTTGCCGGTGTTGTTCTTCGGACGGGTCCCTGCTGCGGTCATCGTCGCCGTCTCCTCCGCGCGCCCCACTGGGGGGGTGAACAGTGTCGCGCCGACCCCGAAGGAGGCCGGCGCGACACAAAAGTCGAGAGGCGGGACGGAGAGTGGGCGCACTCGTATCAGAGAGGTATGGAGAAGGAAGCACACCCGAGAGCCGTCCCGCAGACCGGAACGTACCAGCCCACCCGACCGCCACGCCTCCCCATTTCACCCGTTGCCGTCCCGGCGGCCCTGTTCGCGGCGCCTATGGTTCCTGCCGATCGGGGTGATGGCTGCTCCAACGGTCGTCAGTGACGGGCTCGGGTCAGCCGGATGTCCTTCTTCCAGGCGCGGGTGCCGTTGCGGGCCGGGCACTCGGTGTTGTAGCAGTGCCACCACCAGTTGTCGCCCTTCCCACGACGCAGGTCGACCTGATCGAGGCCGCAGCGGTCGCACGTGGGTGGTTGGGCGAAGTCCTCGGCGTGTTGTTCGCTGAGGAGCCAGCGGGCGAAATGGCGGCCGCGGAGGGTGACCATGGTCTCCCGGGTCCACTTCTGGGACAGCGGGTTGAGGCTGCCGATCAGGGTGATCCGTTCATCGATGACGACGATCTTCTGGTGCATCACGTTGACGGGGACAACGGTGGGCACTATTTCGCGCAACTGAGTGACGTACTGCGGATTCTTTCGCTGCAGATTGTCGGTGGGATCCCGAACGAAGACGGTGACGCGCACGCCTCGGTCAACGGCGCGCTTCAGGACGGGAAGCAGAGAGTGCACCCGACTGGCGACCCAGGGGGCCCAGAGCCAGACCGACTCCCGGGCCGTGTCCAGATGATCCGCGAAGGTGTCGTAGAACGAGCGTTCGTCGTCGATCGCGGAGACTTCCACATGGCGGGCGAGTACGTCGGCGAGCTGTTTGCCGATTTCCCCGAGAGGTGGCACCCCCGGGTCGTTGGGAGTCACCAGGCTCCGGCCGGGAACGGTGCGCACACCTCCCTCTCTCATCAGCTGGGCGAGGTGCGCCAGTGCGGTTCCGGGTCTGGCGTGACCGATCCGCTCCTTGCTCGCAATGACGTACAGCCGGGCCTGGGTGCGGGTGACAGCCACGTTGAACAGCCGGGCACCGTCACGGGCCCAGTCGCCGGCGTCCGGCAGCCGTGAGGCCTTGGCCATCCACATGGCTGTCCCGTGCAGACTCTCGACCGTGTCGAAGATGACAACGGGAAACTCACGGCCCTGGAAGCGGTGCGCGGTGCCCACCTCGGCCAGGGCGCGTCCAGTGCCCTCCACATCCCGCAGGGCTTCCAATGTGGCCCGGGCCTGCGTGCGGTAGGGAGTGACCACCCCCACGGCCTCGGTGGCATCAACCTCGTTGTGGTAATCGGCCAGGACACGGGCGAGTAGCACACCCGCAGGCCACCACCCGCTGGCGGCACTGATCAGCCGAACCTCGGTCAGTTCGTTCATGTCATCGGTGTCGACCAGCACGATCTCCGGATCGTCCGGGCTGTGTGCTCGGACATTCGGTCCGGCTTTGAGGGTCCCGTCGTAGGCGATGGCATTGGCCAGGTCCATGACGACCGGGCCGAAACGGTGTTGGGTGTCCAGTACGATGCAGCCGGCGCGTCGGTCGGCGGCCTCGGGGGAAACGATCCCGCAGTGAGCAAAGACGTCGGGGAGAATCCAGCGCTGGATATCGGGGCGCCTCTTCTCCTTCAGTGCCTTGGGCAGTACCGCGCCGAGCTGCATGAAGTCGCCCAACAACACCACGGCGTCCTTGGCCTTGGCAGCGGCGAGGAGCACCTCGGGCAAGGTGGCGGCCCCCGCCTCGTCCACGAGGACAACGTCGTAGGGGCCCTCCAGGACAGCCTTGGTGGTGCGCAGCCGGGCAAGCGTAGTGGCCACCAGTCGGGCCGAGCGAATGATCTCTCCCTGAGCATCGCGCGCCAGTTTGTCGTATACGCCCTGCAGTTCGGCGTACTGCTTCTCCAGGGAAACCTGCTGTGCACGGTCCATGGCTACCCGGGGGCGTACCTCTTCGGCCCGAACATGGAGCGCCGGCCAGTCCCGGAGTCGAGATTGTTCGATCAAGGCACGGAAGTCGACGGCCAGATCGCTGAGTTGACGTGCCGTGGCGAGCTCTTCGGTGCAGATGCGTTCCTGTCGGCGAAGTTCCGTCACATGGAGCTGCGCCAGTTGGGCGGTCTCCTGCCGCCGTTGGATCTCCATCCGAGAGTGGGGGATGGCAGCCTCGAAGACCCGTAGGTGCTCCCGCATCTGCGCGGTGAACCGATCCGCTGTGGCACGGGCTGTACCAGCGGTCCGGCTGCTCTCGCGCATCCTTTGATCCGCGGTGGCGAGTCGGTCCTGCAGGTCCCGGACCGAGGCGCGATCACGTCGGCGGATCTTGCCGGAGTCGTTCCGGAGTGCCTCGATTCCGACTTCCAGACGTCGAACCTCGGCGCGGTCCACCAGCGCGTCTCCCTCCGCCTGAACCGCTGCCTGCTCGACCTCCTGACACTCCTTCCCTTTCACGTCCGCCGACTGCCACAGGTCCCGCGACAGCTCGGCTTCCTCCGCTGCTGCGCGGGCAGCGACCAGAGACCACTCCGCTGTACCGATCTCCTCCGACACCGCAGCCACCCGAGCACGGGCCCTGGCCAGGGAAGCCGACAGAGCCGACTCATCGTGCTCCGGGCGATCCGTAAAAGCCAGGGCCGCACGATGGGACGCCACGTCGAATCCCACCAGGCATGCTTCCAACTTCTGCAGTTCCTCGGCACGTCGACGAGCTCGGAGCAGGTTCGCGGAGAGTGCCAGGCGCTGCTCCTCCACCTCGCTGAGTCGGCTGCGCACCATCAACGGCAGGCACACGCCCGGGTCGTCGGCGATCTCCCGCAGCTGCGGTGGTCCCACCCGGACGATCTGCCCGGGGCCGTGGGACTTCTCCCGCACTACGCCGAGCAGGGCGTTGTCCACAGCGATATTCGTTCCGGAGACCAGAAGGACCCGCTTGCCGGCCCCGATCAGGTCGCCGATCGCCCGGCGCAGCAGTCGGGTCTTGCCTGTGCCGGGCGGCCCCCAGACCAGCCACACCCCCGTGCCCAGGCAGGCGCGATACGCCTCCTCCTGAGCGGCGAGCAGTCCGGTGGGCACCAGCAGCGGCCCCGGCGAGCCACCCAGTTCACCGCGCGCCAGTCGATCGGCGAGACCGGCGTCCGTCAGCGCAGCCAGGCCGTCCTTCAACGCCGTGATCAGGAACGTGGGTACCTCCCGGTAGAGCCACAGGTACGGCTCGGGAAGTTCGGCGAACTCCGCCACTTTCACCCGTAGCACCGCGCCCTCGCTGGTCGCCTCCATCACGGGGAACCCGGACTCGTCGTCGGGTTCGCCGGGACCGTCGAGCCTCAACTTGTCGAGCAGGTCGGCGCTGATCTCCGCGCCACGCGTGTCCACGCTGAACTCACCCGGCTCCGCACCCCGTACCGCCGCGCCGACGCGCTGCCAGTGAGCTCTGCCGGAACCACCCTCGTCGGCGATCCAGGCATCCAACGCCGTGGCGATCTCTTCGCGCCAACCCATCGCTCCCCCTAGCCCCCTCGGCAGCAAGAAATATCCCGCGCACCGCTCTACGTCCTACCCGGCAGCACAGCACTGTGATCTCGAAAACGTGCGCGTCATTCGGGCGCGGAGTCGTTGGCCGACCGGCATCTCACGAGCGCGGGTCGAGCGAACGCAGCAGGTCCAGAAGTCCTTGGACGGGCCCGAGTTGGTTCACAGAGACCGGGTCGGGGCTGAAGTGCATGAGGTTGTTCCGGACCTGTCGGGCAAGATCGAGTTGAGCGAGAAAGAGCTGGTGGTCCGCGCCCCAGCCCAGACGGTTCCAGTGCTCCTCCGGGCCCAGGAGGTGCTGGTAGTTGCCGAAATTGAGAGCCGAGGCGGAGAGAACCTCCTCGGGTCGACGCCCCCGGGCAGCCCGGCGTATCTCGTCAAGGGTGAACCGCTCGTCGACGGTGCGACGCAGGCGCTGTTCGACCTCTTCGAGCAGCACCATCGGTCGTACCCGGATGTCGAACTGGAGAGTGAGATCAGCGGTGGTGACGATGCCACAGACCTTGAGGTCGTGGTCCTGAACGAAGACGTAACCGTGCTCGTGAATCTCCGAAATCCACCGCAGGAGGTCGTCGTCGTGCCGGGCAACGCGGGCTTGACTGTCCGTCGCGTCCTCCAGACTGGGCGTGGCCGTCGACATCCGCGCCCGGCCGACGGACTCCCAACTGACCGCCCCACGCAGATGATCGGCTTCGTCGAGCACGGGCAGTTGACTGCAGCGGCTGCTGATCATCTTGGTGACAGCCACCGTCAGGGAGTCGGTGAGGCGCACCGCTGTCAGGGAGGACCTGGGCGTGAGAATGGCCGAGGGGATGTTGCTGACCAGATAGGCAATGGGGCTCCTGTCCGCTTCCGCTCGCCCCGCGACAGCGTCCGTGACCGTGTCCGTGTCCGTGTTTGTATCCGCCAGCTGTGCCGTCGAGCTGGTTCGGCGGGCGCTCAGCGCCTCGCCGATCGCCATCACCGTGATCTCGCTTTTCAATGAGCCCTCAGTGAACGACGGGCGGGTGGTGAGTCCCATCCGGTCGAGATCGACGCGTATGTGATCGACGGCACTGGACAACCGGCCCGGAGCATTCCAAATGGCGAGGAAATCCTCAACGGTCATGCGCAGCGGGTCGGCAGCTCGCCGTTGCTCGACGGCTTCACGAAGGAGGGACGGCGTATTCGGGAGAATGGCAACAGCGCCTGGCGTCGACTGCGGTCCGGGGTCGACCCCGGTCTCGGCGAGGGCGGCGATCCGCACGGCCGCGTTGTTGCGGACCAGCTCGAACACGGTGAGCACCGAGCCGATGCTGTTCAGCAGGTCCTGCTGGATGGCTGATCGCTCCAGGTCGCGGACGAGCCATTGGACCGGGCGGGTATTACGCAGGCCATCACCGGCGTCCGGCCGGTACCGGTAGGGCCCGACCACGCGGCCGATGGCCACACGACGCAACCTGAGCGGCAGCATGACCAGGTCGCCGACCTCAATTTCCTCCCGCAAGCGGAAGAGCTGGCCGGTCCAGTTGCCGACCGTGCGACTGCCCTGGTCCGGGTACGTCTCGGCCACGGCTGTCCGGACGTCCTCGCGGGTGCGCAGGCCGCTGAGATCACCGACTTCGTCCCAGCCGACGACCACCACCTCTTGATCGAGGGCCTCCTGCGCCTGCGCGGCCTCCTCTCCGGCTCGTACAACCCACGCTCGCATGCCTTTGCCCCCAAGACCCAAGATCCCCATGTTGATCCGCACAGGCTACGCGCCCGCCACTGACCCCCGGGTCCCGGCCGGGGGTCGGAGAACTCCTGCGCTCGCCCGGACAGCCGCGGCCAGGAAGGGACGACGGCCACCATTTGCTGGTCACTCTTAGGTCGACAGTGCGCGATCTCCGAAGCGGCCATGGTGCTGCTCGATGGTGCCCGACGCGACGGCCTTGTCTACGCGCGCGAGGTCTACGACTACGTACAGGCCGGACTCGACACGGTGCCCCCCGGCAAGAGGGACCGCAGAGAGGTGAGGTTCCTCTTCGTTCCCAGCGAGGCCATCATGTTCGGGCGCAGGTCGACGCACCTGACGAACGGGCAGCACCGGACTCAGGCGATGCGGGACCAAGGCGTTGACCAGACTGTGGTGCTCCGCTGGCCGGTGCTCGTGGAAGCGGAAGATGGGGCGCGCAGTGACTCGAGCGCCTGATGACCCGACACCGAGCCTGCACTTCTGCCCGGCGTCCCGCGAGGTGAGTCCCGGTCTACCGCGCCCTCGGCACCGGGGGACGTACCACCCCGGAAAGCAGCAGGTGCGGATCAAGGCGAACCTCGAACCGCACCTGGTTGCTGCACCTTCACTTCCCCGTGGGGAAATGGTCTGTGTCCGAGGGGGGACTTGAACCCCCACGCCCCGAAGGGCACTAGCACCTCAAGCTAGCGCGTCTGCCATTCCGCCACCCGGACCGGGTGATCAACGCGGCGTCTCCGCCGGGCTGACGTGGATAACCATAGCAAAGATCAGCTGTGGTTCCGAACGCATTGCTGGCGGCTGGACCTGCGGTGATGCGGGCGGTGGGCGGGGGAGCGGAAGAGGAGCGGAAGAGGAGCGGATGACGGGCGGATGAAGGGCGGAAGAGGTGGCGGCCGGGGTGGGGGTTGGGGTTCCGGGTGGGCAGGAGAGAGGATGGCAGGGATCATGCCGGTGCGTCCCCCGGAGGTCGGGCGGAGGGGGCCGGCTACCACGAGAGAGGTGGTGCAGCGTGAGCGGGACCAATCCGAACCAGAGCCGCAGCCAGGGGCAGACCCAGGGACAGAGCAAGGGCGGTCAGGTCACCGGCGAGGACGAGGTCGCCGACCTCTGTCGGGAGCTGATCCGGATCGACACCAGCAACTACGGCGACGGATCGGGCCCCGGTGAGCGTGCCGCCGCCGAGTACGTGGCCGAGAAGCTGGCCGAGTTCGGTCTCGAGCCGCAGATCTTCGAGTCGGCCAAGGGCCGGGCCAGCACGGTGGCCCGGATCGCCGGCGAGGACCCGTCCCGTCCCGCGCTGCTGATCCACGGGCACACCGACGTGGTCCCGGCCAACGCGGACGACTGGACCCACCACCCCTTCGCCGGGGAGATCGCCGACGGCTGCGTCTGGGGGCGCGGCGCGGTCGACATGAAGGACATGGACGCGATGACCCTCGCGGTCGTCCGCGACCGGCTGCGCACCGGTCGCAAGCCCCCGCGCGACATCGTGCTCGCCTTCCTCGCGGACGAGGAGGCCGGCGGCGTCTTCGGCGCGCACCACCTGGTCGACAAGCACCCCGGGCTGTTCGAGGGCGTCAGTGAGGCCATCGGCGAGGTCGGCGGCTTCTCCTTCACCGTGAACGAGAACCTCCGCCTCTACCTGGTGGAGACCGCGGAGAAGGGGATGCACTGGATGCGTCTCACCGTGGACGGCACCGCCGGGCACGGCTCGATGACCAACAAGGACAACGCCATCACCGAGCTGTGCGAGGCCGTGGCCCGGCTCGGCCGGCACCAGTTCCCGGTGCGGGTCACCAAGAGCGTCCGGCACTTCCTGGACGAGCTGTCCGACGCGCTCGGGATGGAGCTGGACCCCGAGGACATGGACTCGGTGCTGGAGCGCCTCGGCGGCATCGCCAAGCTGATCGGCGCGACGCTGCGCAACACCGCGCAGCCGACCATGCTCGGCGCCGGCTACAAGGTGAACGTGATCCCGGGGCAGGCCACCGCGCACGTCGACGGCCGCTATCTGCCCGGCTTGGAGGACGAGTTCCACGCCGAGCTCGACCGGGTCCTCGGCCCGCGGATCCGCCGCGAGACCGTGCACGCGGACAAGGCGGTGGAGACGGACTTCGACGGCGCGCTGGTCGCCGCCATGCAGACCGCGCTGAAGGCGGAGGACCCGATCGCCCGCGCCGTCCCCTACTGCCTCTCCGGCGGCACGGACGCCAAGTCGTTCTCCGAGCTGGGCATCCGCTGCTTCGGCTTCGCCCCGCTGCAGCTGCCGCCGGACCTCGACTTCGCCGGGATGTTCCACGGCGTGGACGAGCGGGTGCCGGTGGACGGCCTGAAGTTCGGGGTCCGGGTGCTGGACCGTTTCATCGACGCCTGCTGACGGCCGCTGAGGGCCCTGCCCTGGAACTGCCGAGGCCCGCCGCTCCCCCCTCCGAGGGGTGGGAGCGGCGGGTCTTTCGCATGTGCGGGCGAGGACGGCCGCGCAGCAGATAAATGCTTCGATTATTTTCGCTCAGCCGTGCGTATTGATCACCGTTGCGGGTGAATGCCCGTGCGTACTAGTACCCCGTTTGCCGGAGCCTCGTTCACTCATATGCAGCCCGCCGAACGGGCTGCGACGGAACTAGGAGGACATTATGCAGGTCAAGAAGATCGTTGCGATTGCTGCCGCTACGGGTGGTCTGGTTCTCGCCGGCGCCGGTGCCGCGTCCGCCCATGGCGGCGCCACCGCCGAGGGCGCTACCTGGGGCTCCCCGGGCGTCCTCTCGGGCAACACCATCCAGGTGCCGATCCACATTCCGGTGAACCTCTGCGGCAACACCATCAGCGTGATCGGGCTGCTCAACCCGGCCTTCGGCAACAACTGCCAGAACTTCTGAGCGTCTTCCGGATGAATCCGGACCTTTAGAGCCCGTGCAGATAGGCGGTGTGGGGAGCCCCGGCAGCAAGGCGGGCACAGGTCCCGGCGATCATGGAGTTACGACGCTCTGTGATCACCGGGGAGACCTGTGCCCGTCCTGCCATCATGGCTGACCGACCCGCTCTGGGACCAATTCGCAGCCCTGCTGCCCGAGCGGCCGACAGTCGATCCGACCCATCCGCTGGGGTGCCACCGCCCCCGCATCAGCGACCGGATCGTGTTCGACAAGCTGCTGCAACTGCTGCGGTTCGGCTGCTCCTACGAAGCCATCGCCGACTCGACCTGTTCGGCGACCACTATCCGCAACCGCCGCGACGAGTGGATCCGGCTCGGCGTCTTCGCCCGGTTCAAGCAGATCGCGCTCGAGTCCTACGACCGGATGGTCGGGCTCGTGCTCGACCAGATCGCCATCGACGGCTCCATCACCAAGGCCCCCGGTGGCGGCGAGGCCGCCGGACGATCACCGGTCGATCGCGGCAAACAGGGCCTGAAACGCTCGGGAATGACCGATGGCTACGGAATCCCGCTCGGCCGGATCCTCGCCGGCGCGAACCGCCACGACTCCCCACTGCTCGCCCCGACCCTGGACCTGCTGGACGACCTCGGCCCGCTACCCGACGACATCACCGTGCACCTGGACGCCGGCTACGACTCGGACAAGACCCGGAGCGAACTGAGCGCGCGCAAGCTGCACGGCCGCATCGCGCACAAGGGCGAGAAAGCACCGATCCAGGCCAGCCAGCGCTGGCAGGTCGAACGCACACACGCCTGGCAGAACGCCTTCCACCGACTCGCCCGCTGCTACGAACGCCGCACCCACGTCATCAACGCCTTCTTCGACCTCGCCGACACCGTCATAACCGTCCGTAGCCTGATCCGACAGGCATGGACCACCCACCGCTGGGACGATCGCCCGAACCACCGCCCATGAGCACACGCCTATCTGCGCGGGCTCTTAGTCATGTGGTCCCGGGAGGCGAGCCATGCCTCCCGGGGCCATGTCGTCGTTCGTCGGGCGTCACCCCATCGGATGGGCTCACTCGGACGAATGAAAGGCGAGGCGCGCCATGTACCGCGACCCCGCGCTCTCGTTACGTGAATTGACAGCGAGAGTGCAGGTCATAGGTCCCGTACAGAATTAAAAGACAAAATGAGGGCAGGGCAATCCATGCGACAAGCTGCCAGACGCGGACTTCTCACGGTCATGGCGACCGGGAGCGTTCTCGCGTCCACCGCGGGTTACGCCTACGCGGACGCCGGTGCCGTGGGGACGGCCGCCGAGTCGCCGGGCGTCGGATCCGGCAACAACGTGCAGGTCCCCATCGATGTCCCGGTGAACGTCTGCGGGAACACGATCAACGTGGTCGGGCTGCTCAACCCGGCCATGGGCAACAACTGCGCCAACGGCTCCCAGCACGGGGGCTCTAAGCACGGAGGCCCCCAGTCCGGAGGCTCCCAGTCCGGTGGTTCGCAGTCCGGTGATTCGCAGTCCGGAGGCTCCCAGCACGGGACTCCCTGGCACGGCGGCGCGCCCGCCGCGGGGAGCCAGGGCGGCGCGAGCCACTCTCCCGGCGTGGGCGCCGGGAACACCGTCCAGGCGCCGATCGGCGCCCCGGTCAACCTCTGCGGTGACTCGGCGAGCGTCATCGGCCTGGCCAACCCGGCCTTCGGCAACCAGTGCGCCACGCACGGCGGTGGAGGGGGCACCCCCGCCCCGCCGGAGCACTGCTCCTGCACCCCGCCGCCGAACCACGGCCACCCGCAGCCCCCGCCGCCGAAGCACAGCAAGCCGCCGGTGACCCCGCCGGCCGTCCACCACAACCCGCCGCCCCCGCCGCCCGCCCCGGCCCGTGCGACGCCGCCGACGCAGGCCGTCCTGGCCTCCACCGGCGCGGACGCGGGCACGTTGCTGCTCGCCCCGGCCGGCGCCGCGATGGCGCTCGGCGGGCTGCTGCTCTACCGCCGCTCCCGGGTCGCCCAGCGCTGAGCGCCGTTTGGTAACGAGGGGCGACGAGGGGTGGTGCTTTCCCGGGGCTTCCGGGTGGCACCACCCCTCGTCGTCATCCCTCGCCGTCGGGCTGGGGCGCCGTCAGCGCGCAGCGCCGTCACTCTGCCAGGTAGGACCAGGTGCGGACCTGACGGATGATCTTCCGTCGCAGGACCACCTTGCGTCGCCCGTCCGGGAACAGTCTCAGCCGGTCGAGCTCCCAGTGGCCGTACTCCGCCTCCTCGGTCAGCAGCCGCCTCGCCTCGTTGCGCGAGACGTCCCTGGCCAGCAGGAGTGAGCGGAACTCGTATTCGGGCTGTTGGACGAACTTTGGTGCGGCCAAGTCTCTTCCTCCTGCAGAACGCAACGGTGCCAGCCTACGTCGGGTCGCACGGACGGGTGATGCCCATTCTGGGCCACGTTCATGGCACGAAACGCTCTCGATTCCGTGATCTGCCGGATCCGCAAGGTGTGCAGTTCCACTCGAATCGGGCGCGAGCGGATAACTTCTGTGCACTACGGGCCCAACAGCGGATAGCGTCAGCACCATGCCTGATGTCGCGCAGCCCACCATCGCCGAGGTACGTAGCGCCGCCGAGGCGGTCAAGGCCGCCATTGACCGCCATCTGGCCGCTGTCGAGGCCCGCACCGGGGAGAACGACCCGGGGGTCGCCACCGCCTACGCGGCGCTGGCGGAGGCCGCCGACGCCTATGACGAGGCCCTCTACGACGCCTACGACGAGGTCACCCCGTTCGAGGTGCCGCACGACAGCGATCTCTCCCAGTTCGCCGACCCGGACGACCCGGAGGCGATCAGCGTGCTGATCCGCCGGGACTACCTGATCACCGATCCGCTGCGGCTCCGGGCGGCCGCGCTCCGGATCGACGGCACCACGGTCGCCGACCCCGGCCCGGTCTCGGCCAGCGTCTCCAGCGCCCTCGGTGCGATCTTCGGCGAGTACGAGCCGGACGAGATCGCCTCCCGCTCCGAGGAGTTCGGTCTTGAGGAGGGCGACTCCACGCTCTGGGTCACCGCCGCGGACCCGGCCGAGCCGGGGGACTGGCTGGCCGAGCCCTTCGACGACGCCGACCCCGACCTGCTGATCTGCCGTTTCGACGTCAGCGAGGTCTACGACGACGAGTTGGAGTCGTTGGACCCCGAGGAGCACTGAGCAGCAGCCGCCCTTGGGCGGACGGCGGCCTGAGGCCCGGAGCCCTGAGGGCTCCGGGCCTCAGCCCTGCAGGTCGGCCGTCTGCTCGGCCAGGACGCCGCGCAGGCGGGTGGTCCTGCCCTGGGCCGGGACCGCCGCCACCGCCTGGACCAGGGCCGGGCCCACCGCGTGGACCACGGAGAGGTGCCGTTCGGCCCGGCTGAACGCGGTGTAGACCCACTGCCGGGTCAGCTCGCTCGCCGCGTCCGGCGCGAGCAGCACCACCACGCCGGGCCAGCGCCGTCCCACCGCCTGATGGCCGGTCAGCGCCCAGCCGTGCCGGACCGTGCCGACCTGCTCGCGGGGCACCCGTACCTCCTCGCCCTCGCAGTCCAGCAGCAGACCCTGCGGCCCGCCCGCCCGGACCGTGCCGGGACGGGCCGTGCCGGGCACGGGGGAGTGCACCACGGCGTCGCCCGCGTCGAAGCCGCCGAAGGTGCCGGGGCCCGGGTTGAAGCGCTGCTTGAGCGCCGCGTTGAGGGCCCTGGTCCCGGCCGGGCCGCCGTGGCCGGCGGTCAGCACCCGGACCTGCTCGGCCGGGATGCCCAGGGCACGCGGGATCGAGTCGCCGACCAGCTGCAGCGCCCGGTGCACGGCCTCGGCGCCGTCCTTGGCGGTGACGATGACGACCTCCTTGTCCGGCGCCTCGACCGGCAGCAGCTCGCCCACGCCGACCCCGGACGCCAGCTCGCCGATCGGCCCGAAGTCGGGCGTGCGGGAGGCGACGGCCGGGCAGGCCTTGGCGGCCAGGATGTCGGCGAAGACCCGTCCGGGACCGGCCGACCACAGCTCGGCGGGGTCGCCGCTGAGCACCAGCCGGGCCCCGTCGGCGACCGACTCGACCAGGGTGGCGGCCGACTCGACGTCCAGGGTGGGGGAGTCGCAGACCACCAGCAGGTCCAGGGCCAGCGTCCCGTCGGCGGAGCGGCCCGGGCCCTCGGCGCCTGCGAGCAGCCCGGCCAGCGTCACGGCGTTCTCGTCGGCCAGCCGCCGCCGTCCGTCGGCGGTCGCGGCGGCGACCCAGGCGCGCAGTCCGAGGCCGCGGGCCGCGCGCACCAGCGCGACGGGTTCGGCGCGGGCGGCTTCGCCGCCGGTGTGCAGCACGAGGCCGGCCTCGGCGACGGCGCGGATCAGCGCGGCGGCGGAGGGGGAGGGGGCGGCGGAGGCGGCCGCGTCCCAGTCCAGGGCGGGTGCGGCGGGCTCGGCGGGCACGTCGGGTTCGGTGTCGGAGCCGTCAGCGTCGGAGCCGTCGGTGTCGGAGCCGTCAGTGGCGGGGACGGGATCGCCCTCGAAGGTGGAGATCAGCCGGACCAGGCCGTCCGCGAGGCTGTCCTCGGCCAGCGCCAGCCGGTCCAGGGCGAGCAGGACGCGGACCGGCGGCTCCTCCTCGTCCTCCTCGTCGGCGGAGGAGGCGGAGGGGCCGGCGGCGCGGTGTGAGCCGGGTTCCTGCGGCAGGGCCTCGGGGAAGTGCATCACCGAGCCGTCGCCGCCCTCGCCGAGCATCTGGACCAGAGCGCCGGGCGCGTCCGTGACGCCCTGCTTCTCCAGGCCGGCGCTGACGTCGGTCAGCTCCACGGCGGTGTGTCCGCGCAGGGCGGCCCGTGACAGCAGCCAGACCGCGAGGGCCTGGGCCCGGCGCGGGTCGTCCGGCCCGCAGGCGGCGCCGAGCAGCCCGCGGGCGAAGCCGTCAGCGTGCTCGGGACGGACCCCGGGGACGCCCAGGACGGCCCAGGGGTTCTCCCGTAGCAGTACGGGCGCGGCCTCGCCGAGGGTGGCCACGGTCGCGGTGACCAGTTCGGCGGGGGCGCCGCCGGCGGCGAGGACCTCAGCGGTGGCCCGCAGCGCGTCCGCCCGCGGGGCGGGCGAGGACGCGGCGGCGGGGGCCGAGCGGGCCTGACCTGAGGCCGCCTGGCCTGAGGGGGAGCGACGGGACGGGTCGGCGGGTGCAGCGGGCTGGGCGGGCGGCGCCGCAGACGCGGTCGCGGGGGAGAAGCTGTCGGCGTCGGTAGCCGGTGCAGGGCGGGAGGCAGCGGGAGCGCCGCCTGCGCCGACGGCGTCGTCGTCGTTGGCTGGGTCGGGGTGTGAGTCGGTGCGGGCGGCGGGAACGTCGGCTCCGCCGACGGCGCGGATGGCGTCGGCGAGCTGCTCGGTGGAGGGCCGTGCTGCGTCCTCCGAGGGAGGGGCGTGGCTCTCGGCGCGGCCGGCCGGACCCCCGTCCTGCTCAGCCGCCGCCTGGCGGCCCTCCGGGCCCTCGCTGCCGCCCTCGCCCTCGTCGTCCGAGTCCTCGTCCGGGTCCACGCGCGGGGGCGGGGGCCGGCGGGTCACGATGACGCCGGTCCCGCCGTCGATCGCCCGCATCGCCTGCGCCAACATCGCGGCCGTGGCCCCGCCCGAGGCTGAGCCTACGACCTGCTCCGCAGCCGCTCCTTCCGCCCCGCCCGACGCAGCTACCTGCTCCGCAGCCGAGCCCGCGGGAGCGCCCGCGCCCCCCTCCGGCGCAGCCGCCTGCTCTGCCGCGTCCCCCGCCGTGGCGGCGGGGTCTGTGGTCGATGTCGGTTCCACGCTCACAGGGCGCTCCAGTCGTGGTCGGGGTAGAAGTGGATCGGCGCCGAGATCTCGTCCAGTGCTCTGCAGATCTCTCCCGGGAGCGTAAGGGACTCCACTGACAACGCCGCCGCGAGCTGCGCGGCGTTCCGTGCGCCCACGATCGGTGCGACCACGCCGGGGCGGTCCCGCACCCAGGCCAGGGCGACCTGCAGCGGGGTCGCGCCGAGGCCGTCCGCCGCGGTGGCGACCGCGTCGACGATCCGCCGGCCCCGCTCGTCCAGGTAGGGCTGGACGAAGGCGGCCAGGTAGGGGGAGGCGCCACGGGAGTCGGCGGGAGTCCCGTGCCGGTACTTGCCGGTGAGCACGCCGCGCCCGAGCGGCGAGGCCGCGAGCAGGCCCATGTCGCTGTCGACGGCCGCGGGCAGCACCTCGCGCTCTATTCCGCGCTGGAGCAGCGAGTACTCCATCTGGGTGCACGCCAGGGGCGTGCGGCCGGGCACCGCGCGCTGCCAGGTGGCGGCCTTGGCGAGCTGCCAGCCGCAGAAGTTGGACACCCCCACATAGCGGGCGCGGCCTGAGGAGACGGCGAGGTCCAGCGCGTGCAGGGTCTCCTCGGTCGGGGTGCCCGGGTCGAACGCATGGACCTGCCACAGGTCGACGTAGTCGGTGCCGAGCCGGCGCAGCGAGGCGTCCAGGGAGGACAGCAGATGTCCGCGCGAGCCGTCGAAGCGCCGGTCCGGGTCCGGCACGCTGCCGGCCTTGGTGGCGATCACCAGTTCGGAACGGGGCACGAACTCCTCGATCAGGCGCGAGAGCAGGTACTCCGCGCCCCCGTCCGCGTACACGTCGGCGGTGTCGACGAGGTTGCCGCCGGCCTCGACGAAGGTCTTGAGCTGCTCCGCCGCGTCGAGTTCGTCCATGCCCTGGCCCCAGGTCATGGTGCCGAGACCGATCCGGGAGACGCGCAGCCCGGTCCGGCCCAGATGTCGCAGTTCCATGACCGGTGAGCGTAGTGGTCGCACGGCCGGGTGCGACGCAGGCCACAGCTCGATACTCGTCGGTAGCTTCCGGGCCCCGCCCCCGATACAGTCGCGGTGACGCCCATACCAACGGAGGCAGCACCGTGCGACTCGGCATCAATCTCGGCTACTGGGGCCTCGGCAACGACGCCGACAACATCGCCGTCGCGCAGGAGGCGGACCGGCTCGGCTTCGCGGTCTGCTGGGCGGCCGAGGCGTACGGTTCGGACGCCGCGACCGTCCTCGCCTTCGTCGCCGCCAAGACCGAGCGGATCGACGTCGGCTCGGCGATCTTCCAGATCCCGGCCCGCACCCCCACCATGACCGCGATGACCGCGGCCACCCTGGACACCCTCTCCGGCGGCCGGTTCCGGCTCGGCCTCGGGGTCTCCGGGCCGCAGGTCTCCGAGGGCTGGTATGGCGTCAAGTTCGACAAGCCGCTGGCCCGGACCCGCGAGTACGTGGAGATCATCCGGATGGCGATGGCCCGCGAGCGGGTGGTCCACGACGGCGCCAACTGGACGCTGCCGCTGCCCGGCGGCCCCGGCAAGCCGCTGAAGCTGACCGTGCACCCGGTGCGCGAGCACATCCCGCTCTACATCGCCGCGATCGGCCCCAAGAACCTCGAGCTGACCGGCGAGATCGCGGACGGCTGGCTGGGCATCTTCTTCGCCCCCGAGCAGGCCGAGCTGTCGCTGGAGCACCTCACCGCGGGCCGCGCCAAGGTCGGCAAGACCCTGGACGGCTTCGACGTCGCGCCCAACGTCCCGATCGCGGTCAGCGCCAGCGACAAGCCGGAGGACCTGGCGGCGGCGGGCAACCTGTTCCGCCAGTACACCGCGCTCTACGTCGGCGGCATGGGCAGCAAGGACCAGAACTTCTACAACCGGATCGCCCGGCGGATGGGCTACGACCAGGCCGCCGACGAGATCCAGGAGAAGTACCTGGCCAAGGACTACGCCGGCGCCGCTGCCGCGGTCCCGCAGCAACTGATCGACTCCACCACCCTGATCGGCACCAAGGACCGCCTCGCCGACCGCCTGCAGGCCTTCGCCGCCGCCGGCGTCACCACGCTGAACCTCTCCCCGGGCGGCTTCACCCTGGACGAACGCGTCGAGGCCCTCCGCACCGCCGTGGCGGCGGTGGAGCAGGCCGGCCTGGCCTGAGGGGACTCTCTCCGGGCGTTCAGCACCGGTCGGGTCCCGGCGCCGGGTGCGGCTGAAGCCTCGTCGGGGTTTTCAGGCGCCTCGGCGCAGGGCATCAAGAGTGAGATCCTTGCGCCCGATGGCGTCGTCCGGTAGGTCGGCCAGCATGGCCTGGCTCACCTGGTTCACCTGGCTCACCCGAAAATTCCCTGCCCTTTCTCGTCGAATCCCCGGACTTTCGGCAGGATGGAATCCCGGTATTTCTTTCCGAAGCGGGAAATCGACCGAATGATCGCCTGGTCCGTCTGCTCGACGAATCCACCCGACCAGCGGTCGCGCAGGTCGACGAACACCCCTCTGGCCAGCCAGGCGAGGCCCGCAGCGCAGAGTTGCACCGTGTCTCTCCACCCGTCCCGGGGATCGGGACCGTGATCGTGGAATTCCGGGGTGGTGTCGGTGCGTTGCGTGGAGTGAACACGATCCTGAGGAGGAACCGGTGGGCACGCAGACGCAGAAGGCCGTGTTGGCAGGCGGGTGTTTCTGGGGGATGGAGGCGCTGATCCGTCGACAGCCCGGAGTGGTCGACACCCGCGTCGGCTACGCCGGGGGCGACGTCCCGAACGCCACCTACCGCAACCACGGGACGCATGCCGAGTCGATCGAGATCACTTACGATCCCGACGGCACCGACTTCCGCTCGATCCTGGAGTTCTTCTTCCAGATCCACGACCCCAGCACGACGAACCGCCAGGGCAACGACATCGGTTCCAGCTACCGTTCGGCGATCTTCTACCAGGACGACGAGCAGAAGCGGATCGCCGAGGACACCATCGCGGACGTCGACGCCTCCGGTCTGTGGCCGGGGAAGGTCGTCACCGAGGTGGCACCCGCAGGGCCGTTCTGGGAGGCGGAGCCCGAGCACCAGGACTACCTGGAGCGCTACCCGGCCGGCTACACCTGCCACTTCATCCGGCCGGGGTGGAAGCTGCCGCGGCGGCACACGGGCACGGCCGTGATCGAGAGCTGACGGTCGGCGGCGGGACCGGCCCGGCGGCCGGTCGGCGGGGGCGCGTCGTAGGCTGATCCCATGCCGACCCTGCTGCTCGTCCGCCACGGCCGTTCCACCGCCAACTCCTCCGGGATCCTCGCCGGGTGGACCCCCGGCGTGGACCTCGACCCGCACGGCGAGCAGCAGGCCAAGGACCTGGCCGAACGCCTGGCCGGGGTGCCGCTCGCGGGGGTCGTCAGCAGTCCGCTGGACCGCTGTCGGCAGACCCTGGCGCCGCTGCTGGAGGCCCGCCCCGAGCTGGTCCAGCGGCTGGACGAGCGGCTCGGCGAGTGCCGCTACGGCGACTGGACCGGCCGTCCGCTGGCCGAGCTGGCGGCCGAGCCGCTGTGGAAGACCGTGCAGGCGCACCCGTCCGCCGTGGTCTTCCCCGGGCCCGAGGGCGAGTCCATGCGCGAGCTGAGCCACCGCGCGGTGGAGAGCGTCCGTGAGTGGGACGCCGAGATCGAGCGCGAGCACGGGGCCGACGCGGTCTGGCTGGCCTGCAGCCACGGCGACGTGATCAAGGCGATCGTCGCCGACGCGCTCGGCCTGCATCTGGACAACTTCCAGCGGATCTCGGTCGAGCCCTGCTCGGTCACCGTCATCCGCTACACCCCGCTGCGGCCCTTCCTGCTGCGCCTCGGCGACACCGGTGACCTCAGCGGCTTCGCCCCCCGCCCGACCTCGGAGAAGACCGCGGACGGGGCCGCCGAGGACGGTTCGGGGGACGCAGTGATCGGGGGAGACACCGGAGTCCGCTGACGCGTAGGTAGGGTTGGCTCGAACAGCGACGTCCAGATCTGGAGCAAGCCGTGCCCCGCCAGGTGTTCTTCTATGATCCGCCCGAGCGATTCGTGGCCGGTACGGTCGGCGAACCCGGTTCGCGTGCCTTCTACCTGCAGGCCAGCGCGCGAGGGCGGGTGACCAGCGTGCTCCTGGAGAAAACCCAGGTGGCGGCGCTGGCCGAACGTGTCGAGGAGCTGCTGGACGAGGTGGTCCGGCGCAGCGGCGGCAGCACCGCGGTCCCGGCCGTGGCCCCGTCCGAACTGATCGACAGCGCCCCGCTGGACCAGCCGGTGCAGGAGGAGTTCCGGGTCGGCACCATGGCCCTGGCCTGGGACGAGTCCATCGACCGGCTGATCGTGGAGGCCCAGGCGCTGATCGAGGTCGACCCGGAGGGCGACCCCGACGACCAGAACATCTTCGAGGACGACGAGAACGGTCCGCCGATGCTGCGGGTCCGCCTCAGCGGTGCGATGGCCCGGGTCTTCGCCAAGCGGGCCCTGGAGCTCGTCTCGGCGGGACGGCCGCCGTGCCCGTTCTGCAGCCTCCCGCTGGACCCCCAGGGCCATGTGTGCCCGCGCCAGAACGGATACCGGCGCTGAGCAGGCCCCCGGACGCCCCCGGCACGGGCGCCGACACCGGCCGGGACGCCTCCGACGAGCTCCCCGAGGCGCCTGAGGCCCTCGACGAGACCTCCGACGGGACCTCCGACGAGACCCCCGAGCCGCCCGAGGCCGACCCGGTCGCCTCGGCCGCCCTCGCCGCCGACCCGGGACGGGCCCTGGCCCTGCTCCGCGGCGGCGAGCTGCGGATCCACGGCCAGCTCACCGAGGCATCCAACGGCGTCTTCTACTGCACCGTCAGCGACGGCCGGGGCGAGGCGGTCTGCGTCTACAAGCCGGTCCGCGGCGAGCGCCCGCTCTGGGACTTCCCGGACGGCACGCTGGCCGGCCGGGAGACCGCCGCCTACCTGGTCTCCGCCGCGACCGGCTGGGGCCTGGTGCCGCCGACCGTGCTCCGCGAGGGCCCGCTCGGCCTGGGCATGTGCCAGATCTGGGTGGAGGCCGACCCGGAGGCCCAACTGCTGGCCCTGCAGGACGTGCAGGAGGCCGAGCGGGGCTGGCGGCCCATCGCCAGGGCCGAGGTCGGCGGGGCAGGACCGCGCTGCTGGTGCACGCCGAGGACGTCCGGCTGCGCCGCCTGGCCGTGCTGGACGCCGTGATCAACAACGGCGACCGCAAGGGCGGCCACCTGCTGCCCGCGGTGGACGGCCGGCTCTACGGCATCGACCACGGGGTCTCCTTCGCCGTCCCCGGCAAGCTGCGCACCCTGCTCTGGGGCTGGGCCGGAGAGCCGCTGGACGACGAGGCGGTGGCCGTCCTCACCGCCCTCGCCGCCGAGCTCAAGGGGACGCTCGCCAAGGAGTTGGCGCCGCTGCTCACCCCCGCCGAGATCGACGCCCTGCGGCTCCGGGTCGCGGATCTGCTGCGCACCGGACTGCACCCGGTCCCCTCCGGCGACTGGCCCGCCGTCCCCTGGCCGCCGATCTGAGCAGCACCCACCCCCTGCGGTCCGGCGCCGGACCGGCTGTGGCATCCTGCTTCCCGTCGTCGGTGGACACCGCACAGTCGGTGTACGCACCGCACAGTGACGAGGGGGCAACCGATGAAGCCGACGTTCCTCGCGGATCCGCAGGCCATCCAGAAGCTGGCAGGCGAGTTCCGTACCGCGGCGGAGAACCTGCAGCACGCGATCCCCGGATTCGAGAGCGACGTGTTCGCGGTCGGTGAGGCGTTCGGGCTGCTCGGAGCCTGCACCGGCGCCGCCGACCAGTACCAGAACCTGGTGCGGCACACCGTGACCGGCCTGAACCAGCTGGCCGAGGTGCTGGACGGCGACCAGCAGGGGCTGGACTTCAACGCCGCCTTCTACCGCAGCACGGACCGTCACAACTCGCTTCTGCTCGGGGGGAACTGAGCGCATGGGCCTGAACATCAACGGGGCGGTCGCCGGCAAGGTCGCCAAGGTGCTGTCCATGATCGACCTCCCCTGGCCGGGCGGGGACCCGGACGCCCTGCGCCGGCTCGCCCGTGAATGGCGGTCCCTGGCCGGTCGGTTGACCACGACCGCGGAGCATCTCGACGGCGCCGTGCACGGGGTGGTCGGCTCGTCCTGGGAGGGCTCGGCCGCTGACTCCTTCGCCGCGCACTGGGCCGCGCAGCACCAGGCCCTGCTCGACAGCGCCAAGAACTTCCAGGCGGTGGCGAAGGAACTCGACGCCTACGCCGACGAGGCGGAGCAGATCATCGCGGCGATCGTCGACATCGCGCTGCAGATAGCCGAGTTCGAGCTGGCCGGAGCCCTGCTGACGGTGTTCACCGCCGGGATCTCCGACGCCGTCAGCGCGGCGGCCTCGGGGGAGCGGGCGCTGAAGATCGTCCAACTGCTGGACCGTTTCATCGAGATGGCCCAGAAAGCGGAGCGGGTGATCACCGAACTGGTCGAGGACATCAGGAAGCTCGGAGTGGTCCCCCGGATCCTGGTCGACGGGCTCAAGAACACCTCGATGAACCTGCTGGGCACCCAACTGAGCAACCTGATGTCGGGCAAGGGCCTGATCGGCGCCAAGGACGCGGAGACCGCAGGGCTGGCCGGCTTCGGCGCGGCCGGCCTCGGCAGCGCCCTGGAGGGCGTCGGCGGCGCCCTGACGTCCAAGGGCGCCCACGCCGCGCCGCCGAGCCGGATAGTCCAGCTCCTCAGCGGCGACGGCCTCAGCAGCGGCATGAACACGGTCAGGACGATCGGCATGGGCGCGGTCACCAGCGCGGCCGGAGGCGCCCTCGCCGACGGCGTCGAGGGCAACGGGCTGCGCGCCACCGTGGTCGACACCGTCACCGACGGGTTGACCGGCGGGGTCGGCGCGGGCCTGGCCGGCTCGGTGAAGAGCACCACCAACAGCACCGGCAAGCACGCCGCACCCAACCCGCTGACTCCGGTCACCGTCGAGATCGGCGGCAACGGCGCGGTCTACGGAGCGGGCGGCGCGCTGGAGGGGGCGCTCAACAACAACCCCACCCTTCCGGAGCAGAACCAGGGTCTCGACGGCGCCGTGGAGGTTCCCCAGTGATCGTCACCCCCTTTCTGCTGTTCGTGGTGGTGGGCCTGCCGCTCCTCGGCGCACTGGTCGTGATCCCGCTGGTGCTGGTGGTGCGCCACCGTGAGCAGCGGTCCCGGCAGGCGGTGGACGCCGTCGCGGTGCTGCGCCCCGGTTGGACCGGCGTCACCGCACCGGCCCCCGGCGGCCTGCACCGGCGCTACCGCAGCGGCCGGCCGTTCAACGGGCCCAACCCGGGCTTCCGCACCCTCCTGTACGGTCCGCTGCCCGGCGGGGCGCAGGCGGAGGTGTTCCACTTCAGCACCACCTACCGGCAGAACAAGAGTGCGGTCGTCACCGCCTGGACGGTCGCCTCCGTGGTCGTCCCGCGACCGCTGCCGAGTGTGTCCGTGCGTCCGACCGGCGACCCCGCCGAGGCGGCGACCCCGGTCCCGGTCGGCGACGGCCACGCCCAGTCCTACAACGAGGCCACCTTCGGACCGCTCTGGGCGGGGCTGCGCGGCTACTCCCTCGATCCGGGGGCGGCCGCGGCGCTGTTCACCCCGGAGGTCCTCGGCCGGAGCCGCGCGCTGGGCCTGGACTGGCGGATGGAGGGCCGCGCCCTCCTCGCCGTGGCGCCGGACCACCGCCCCCCGGCGGCGATGCTCCAACTGGTCGACACCCTGGCGTGGTTCGCCGCGCTGGTGCCCGAGGAGGTGCTGCGGGCCGCCGCCGAGCAGCCCGACCCGTGGGCCGGGCCGAGCGCCGAGCGGCCGGCCTAGGCGGGCGCCGGAGATCCGGCGGCCGGGGGAGGCACTGGTGCGAAGATCAACCAAGTCCGGTTAGAGTCATCTGTATGTATGCCTGGCCCGCCACCGACGTCCCCGCACTCCCCGGCCAGGGGAGTCCCCTGCGTATCTTCGACACCTCCGCAGGAGCCGTGCGGACCACGGAGCCGGGCCCGACCGCCCGGCTCTACGTGTGCGGGATCACCCCCTACGACGCCACCCACCTCGGGCACGCGGCCACCTACAACGCCTTCGACCTGATCCAGCGGGTCTGGCGGGACGCCGGCCACGAGGTGGTCTACGTCCAGAACGTCACCGACGTCGACGACCCGCTGCTGGAGCGCGCCACCGCCACCGGCATCGACTGGACCGAGCTGGCCGAGCGGGAGACCGCGCTGTTCCGCGAGGACATGACCGCGCTGCGGATGCTGCCCCCCGCGCACTACATCGGCGCGGTCGAGGCCATCCCCGGCATAGTCCCGCTGATCAAGGAGCTGCTGACGTCCGGCGCGGCCTATGAGCTCGACGGCGACATCTACTTCTCGGTCGCGTCCGACCCGCACTTCGGCGAGGTCTCCCGGCTCGGCGAGGAGCAGATGCTGCGCCTCTTCGGCGAGCGCGGCGGCGACCCCGACCGTCCCGGCAAGAAGCACCGGCTCGACCCGCTGCTGTGGCTCGCCGCCCGTCCGGACGAGCCCGCCTGGGACTCCGAGATCGGCCGCGGCCGCCCCGGCTGGCACATCGAGTGCGTGGCCATCGCGCTGGACCACCTCGGCATGGAGTTCGACATCCAGGGCGGCGGCAGCGACCTGGCCTTCCCGCACCACGAGATGGGCGCCTCGCACGCCCAGGTGCTGACCAAGCTGCACCCGTTCGCCCGCGCCTACGTCCACGCCGGCATGGTCGCCCTCGAGGGCGAGAAGATGTCCAAGTCGCGCGGCAACCTGGTGTTCGTCTCCCGGCTGCGCCGCGACGGCGTGGAACCGGCCGCGATCCGGCTCGCGCTGCTCGGCCACCACTACCGCTCGGACTGGGAGTGGACCGACGCCGACCTGCTCCGCGCCCAGCACCGGCTGGCCCGCTGGCGCGCCGCGGTCTCCCGTCCGGACGGCCCCGATGCCACCGAGACCCTGGCCGAGGTCCGCGCCGCCCTCGCCGACGACCTGAACGCCCCGCGCGCCCTGGCCGTCATCGACGCCTGGGCCACGAAGCAGGACGACTTCGGCGGCCACGACACCGGTGCCCCCGGCGTGATCTCCCGTACGGTGGACGCGCTGCTGGGAGTGGCACTCTGAGCTGACCCCGGGGGGTGGCGGTGGAAGGGCTGTACGAGGCGTTCGCGGGGGTGGCGAAGCCGCTCGGCATGCAGGGCTGTCCCTGCTGCATCACGCCCGAGGAGATCGCGGAGCTGCTGCGCCCCCCGCTGCGCAGCATGGACGCGGAGCAGCTGGACCAGTACCTGCGTTCCGCGATGCACACGGTCGGAACGGCCGAGGACTTCCGCTACTTCGCCCCTCGGGTGTTGGAGCTGGTCGTGTCGGGCGACCTCAAGCACCTCGACATCGAGATTGCCCTCGGCCGGCTCGGGGCTGCCGGATGGACGTCCTGGTCCGAGGCCGAGCGGACAGCCGTGGGTGAGGTCCTCGATGCCTTCTGGGACGCCTCACTGGCCTGCTTCACGACCGCCTACTCCATCGACGAGATCCTGTGCGCCCTGAGTGGTGCGGTGGCCGACCTCACCTCTTTCCTGGACCGCTGGACGGCCGCCCTGGACGGCGGGTCCGCCGCTGCTGCACAGCACCTCGCGGAGTTCGTCGAGGCGAACGCCGCGGTGCTGTTCAAGCGCCGGGGCACCCGGCTGGCGAACGCCTTCTGGCAGCGGGCGGCCGTCCCGCAGGTCGTCGCCTGGCTGCGCTCGGCCGGGCTCCGCGCCGCCGTGGAGGCTGCGTTCCACCGCGCCTGCTCATCCGAGGCCGAGGCGGAGGTCGAGGCCGGGATCGAGGCGGCGGCCGAGGTGGCGCTCGACCTGGCCGACCGCTACCTGGGGATGTTCGCCTCGGACGCCTGGGACGCCGCCGAGGGCGCCGGGTAGGTCCGGCCCTTCCAGGCCGCGCCGCGTCCGCGCCAGTGCTGGACCGCCGAGTCGACCGTCATCAGCAGGTAAAGCGCCGCGGTGAACGGCAGCAGCAGCGCGGCGGCGGGCGGCTGCCGGTAGTAGCGGAGCATCGGGCCGAAGGTGGCCGCCATCAGCACCCAGGCCAGCGCGGCGGTGTAGGCCAGCCCGAAGTTCCCGGCGGCCAGGCCGGTGACCAGCAGGACCGGCGGTACCAGGTAGACCAGGGTCAGCCCCAGCACCGTCCCCACCAGCAGCAGCACCGAGTGCCGCAGCTGCGCGTAGGCGCTGCGCGAGATCATCCGCCACAGCTGGCCGAACTCCGGGTACGGGCGCACGCTGTCCACCCGGTCGGCCAGGCCCAGCCAGATCCGGCCGCCGCTGCGCTGCACCGCCTTCGCCAGATTGACGTCGTCGATCACCGCGCCGCGGATCGCGGCCACCCCGCCGGCCCGTTCCAGCGCCTCCCGGCGGACCAGGGTGCAGCCGCCGGCCGCGGCGGCCGTGCGGGAACCGGCCTTGTTGACCCAGCGGAACGGGTACAGCTGAGCGAAGAAGTAGACGAAGGCCGGCACGATCAGCCGCTCCCAGCGGGTCTCCGTCCGCAGCCGTGCCATCTGCGACACCAGGTCGTAGGACTCGGTGGGCGAGCCCACGGCGGCGGCCACCAGGCTGTCCAGCGAGTAGGGGCCGTGGGCGATGTCCGCGTCGGTGAGCAGCAGGTACTCGGCGTCCCCGGCCAGCTCCACGCCGTGCCGCAGCGCCCAGAGCTTGCCGGTCCAGCCCTCCGGCGGCTCGCCGGGCGTGGTGACCGTGAGCGGCAGCGAGCCGGGGGCCTCGCCCAGCCGCCGGGCCAGCTCGCCGGTGCCGTCGGAGCTGTTGTCGTCGACCAGGATCACCCGCGCCGCGCCCTCGTACTGCTGGGCCAGCAGCGAGGGCAGGCTCAGCGGCAGTACCTCGGCCTCGTCCCGGGCCGGGACGATGATCGCCACGCTGGCCCGCCGGGCCGACTCGGGACGCGGCGGCAGCCGCTGGTCGGTCCGCCAGAAGCCACCCTGAAGGAACGTCAGCCACAGCCAGGCCAGCAAGGACGCCCTCGTCACCCACATCAGTACGGTCACCTGCGCGAGTATGCCGCAGACTCGACCTGAGCCGGTCGCCCGGTGTCCGGGCGGGTCCATCGACTAAGGTCGGGCGTTGTGAAGATCGCACTCATTGACTCCGGGCTGGGCCTGCTCCCCGCCGCCGCCGCGCTGCGTACGCTGCGCCCGGACGCGGACCTGGTGCTGTCCACCGACCCGGACGGACTGCCCTGGGGCCCGCGCACCCCGGCCGACATCGCCGAGCACGCGCTCGGCTGCGCCCGCGCGGCGGCCGTGCACCGTCCGGACGCGCTGATCGTCGCCTGCAACACCGCCTCGGTGCACGCCCTGGAGGCGATCAGGGCCGAGCTGGAGCCCGGCATCCCGGTGATCGGCACGGTGCCCGCGATCAAGCCCGCCGCCGTGACCGGCGGCCCGGTCGCCATCTGGGCCACCCCGGCCACCACCGGCAGCGCCTACCAGCGCGGGCTGATCAGCGAGTTCGCCCCCGGTCTGGACGTCACCGAGATCGCCTGCCCCGGGCTCGCCGACGCGGTCGAACACGCGGACGAGGACGCCATCGCCGCGGCGGTGGCCGACGCGGCCGAGCGCACGCCGGCCCGGATCCGGGCGCTGGTCCTCGGCTGCACCCACTACGAGCTGCTGCACGCCCCGATCAGGGCCGCGCTGGGCTCCCGGCTCGACATGGGCGCCGACGCGCTGACCCTGCACGACTCCGCGCAGGCCGTGGTCGGGCAGGCGCTGCGCCGGGCCGACCCCGCTGCCGTCGCGGCGGTCGGCGTCGGCACCCTGCTGGTCCTCCGCAGCGGACGCACCGAGGAACTGCCCCCGGCCGCGCTGCACTACCCCGAGGGGCGGGCGCTGCTCGCCGGAGCGGGCGTCCAGGTCTGAGGGCTCGGCTGCCTGCGGGCCACCGCTACCTGCGGGCCGCCGCTACCGGCAGGCCACCGCGCCGCGGAGCTTCCGCACGGTGGGGCTCCAGCCGGCCAGCACGGCGTCGAACAGGTTGCGCGAGGTGCGGCCGTTCACCGAGAGCCGGCTGATCCGCAGCGGGTTGGGCCGGGAGACGGCGGTCGGCCGCAGGTCGAACGTGTGTCCGTCGCCGAGGAAGGCACTGCGGTAGCCGAGGCCGCGCAGCAGTGCCTCGGCCCGGATGTCGGCGACCCCGCCCGGATGGGCGAAGGCGCTGGGCTCGATGCCGGTCAGCTTGGTCAGCCGCTCGTGCGCGCCCACCACCTCCTCCCGGACCACGTAGTCGTCGCAGGTGGCCAGCCTGGCGTCGCCGTAGGTGTGGTTGCCGATCTCCACGCCGCCGTCGCGCAGTGCCAGCAGGTCCGCCGTCGTCAGCTGGGGCTGTCCCGGGGCGGGCCGACGGGCCGTCACCCGCAGCTCCTGCAGGCAGCTCCGCCGGTCCGGGTCGGGCAGCGCGGCCATGGCCGCCGCCACCCCGCCGGGCTCCCGTACGGACAGGTTGCGGGCCCGTCCGCCCTGCTCGACCAGGAACTCCGCCTCCTGCCACCAGTACGGCCGCTCGGTGTCGACCAGTCCGGCGACCACGAAGGCCACGGCGGGGATCCCGCGCGCGGCCAGCACGGGCAGCGCCGTGGTCACCGCGCTGCGGTGGCCGTGCTCGAAGCTGACCAGCACGGCGTGCGGGGGCAGTGGCGCACCGCTCGTCAGCGCCTCCTGGACCTGCGGGAGGGAGACCGGGCTCGCGGTGCGGACCAGCCGCTCCACCTGCGCCCGGAACACCGACGGGTCGCCGGCCCCCGGAAAGGTGAGCACGGAGAGCCGCCGGGCGGCGCGGCCTCGCGGCCGCTCCGTTCCGAGGTGCTCGACCGGCCTGGGCATGGTGGCGAGGTTCGGCTGTCGCACGGACTTCCTTTCCGTCGCGCCGAGCGGCCGGTGGGAGGGAGTACCGGCGCGCTGTCACTCAAGACGTAAGGAAGACCCGCTCATGGGGGAGAAGGTTGTACTGCTTTCGGGGAGAAGTTTCGGACGAGTTTCCGACCCCTTACGGTTCCCGGGAGAATGCACCTGTGACCGAGTTGTCGAACGACCCCCGCCCCGTCGAGCGCCGCGTCGACCTCGGCGTCGCCCGCCTGCTCCCGGACCTGGACCGCCCCCGCGGCTGGCTGCTCACCATGGACGGGGCCCCGCAGTCTTATGTCGACCTCGACGACCCGCTGTTCCTGGAGTTCGAGTACGTCCAGCGGCTCGCCCACGCCGCCGACCTGGCCGCTCCCTCCGGGCAGCCGGTGGACGTACTGCACCTCGGCGGCGGCGCGCTCACCCTGCCCCGCTACCTGGCCGCCACCCGGCCGGGCTCGCGCCAGCGCGTCATCGAGCTGGACGCCGCGCTGACCGGGCTGGTCCGCGAGTACCTGCCCTGGGACCCGCCCGCGCACGGCATCGAGGTCCGGGCGGCGGACGCCAGGGCCGCCCTCGCCGACACCCCGGACGCGGACGCCGACCTGATCGTCGCCGACGTCTTCGGCGGCTCGCGGATCCCGGCCCACCTCACCTCGGTCGAGCTGGTCCGGGAGGCCGCCAGGGTGCTCCGCCCGGACGGCCTCTACCTGGCGAACCTCGCCGACGCCGCGCCGCTGGACTTCGCCCGCTCCCAGCTGGCCGGCCTCCGGGCGGTCTTCCCCGAGGTCTGCCTGATCGCCGAGCCCTCGGTGCTGCGCGGACGCCGCTACGGCAACCTGGTGCTGCTGGCCGGGCGACGCGGGTTCCCGGTCGCCGAGCTGGCCCGGCGCACCGCCGGGGACGTCTTCCCGGCCCGGGTCGTCCACGGCGACCGGCTCGACCTGCTGGTGGGCCGGGCCCGTCCGGTCACCGACGCCACCGCCGTGGCCTCCCCGGCGCCGCCGGACGGGGCGTTCAGCATCGGCGGCTGACGGGGCGTCCGGTGAGTCGGCTGCTCCGTTGCTCCTGCTGCTGCCGGTGCTCCCGGTGCTACTCCGTCACCACGGCCACGGCGAAGCCGTCGTAGCCCTTGGAGCCCACGGTCTGGATCGCGGTGCCGGTCAGCCGGGGCTCGGCGGCGATGAACTCCAGCGCCTCGCGGGTGCCCCTGATCGCCGGGTCCTCGCTCTCCGCGTCCACGACCTTGCCGTCGCGGATGACGTTGTCGACGATGATCAGACTCCCGGGCCGGCCCAGCTCCAGCGCCCAGCGGACATAGTTGGGGTTGTTCACCTTGTCGGCGTCGATGAAGGCCAGGTCGAACGGTTCCGCGCCCTCCCGCTGCAGCAGCGGCAGGGTCTCCAGCGCCGGGCCGACCCGTACCTCGACCTTGTCCGCGAGCCCGGCGGCGGCGATGTTGGCCCGGGCCACCTCGGCGTGCCGGGGGTCGAACTCCAGCGTCACCAGCTTGCCGCCCTCCGGCAGCGCCCGGGCCAGGCAGATGGCGGAGTAGCCGCCCAGGGTGCCGATCTCCAGGATCCGGCGGGCTCCGTGGATCCGGGCCAGCAGCTGCAGCAGCCGGCCGTGCGGCGCGGACACGGCGATCTGCGGCAGCCCGGCGGCGTCGCTGGCCTTCAGCGCGGCCTCCAGTGCCGGGTCGGCCAGCCCCAGGGTGTCGCTGAGGTAGCTGTCGACTGCGTTCCACTGCTCGTGCTGCTCATGCGTGCTCATACGGGAGTCTCCTCGACGCGGTACCGGCAAAGTCGTCCACCGGCAACGTACCCTCCGGCGGCGTGCCTACGGCAACTGACCGACGGCAGCGGTCGGGGATGGCCCGACGAGTCTTCGACGTGGTCGTCCTACGATTGTCGGCATGCGCCTCATCGGAGACATCGACCCCGCCCGTCCGCTGCTTGTCGTCGCCGTCGCGGAGGAGGCGGCGCACCTCGGCGAGGAGTTCCCGGTCCTGCTCACCGGCATGGGCAAGGTGAACGCGAGCGCCGCGCTCGCCACCGTGCTGGCCCGGGGACCGCACCCGTCCGAGGTGGTCAACCTGGGCACGGCGGGCGCGCTGCGCCCCGGACTTGAGGGGACCACGCACGAGATCGGCACCGTGCTCCAGCACGACCTGGACACCGACGTGCTGCGGAGCCTCACCGGCGAGACCATCGGTGCGCCGCTGACCCTGGACCTGCCGGGCCGCGCGGCGGACGGACTGGTGCTGGCGACCGGCGACCTGTTCGTGGCGGAGGAGTCAGCCCGGCAGCGGCTCGCCGAGCGGGCGCACCTGGTCGACATGGAGGGGTACGCGCTGGCCAGCGTGGCCCGTGCGGCCGGGGTGCGGGTGCGGCTGGTCAAGTACGTCAGCGACGAGGCGGTGGAGGGGGCGGCCAAGACCTGGCGTGACTCGGTGGACACCTGCGCCAAGATCCTCGCGCAGTGGGTGCGCGAGGATCTCGGGCGATAGGCGGGGTCGGGCCGAGGCCTTGGGCGGCGCTGGGCTTGGGGCCCTGAGCGGCACTGGGCTTGGTGGGGCCCTGAGCGGCCGCGGAGGCGGGGCCTGAGCGGGACGGGCTGAGGCTCTGGGGGGAGTGGGGGAGGGGCAGGCGCGGGGCGCGGGGCGTGCGCCAGGGCATGCGGCGCGGGGGTGGCATGGGGCGGGGTGGCCAGGCGTGGGTGCGCCGGGTGCCACACGGGCCGGCTGACCGCGCGCCACGCGGCCGGTTCGCCACGGCCAGGTGCGGGGCGGCGTGGGTACGGGACGGGCGGGGCTGGGCTGGGCTGGGTAGCCCGGTGGCCGGGTGGCGGGGCGGGGCGTCGGGCGGGGCTCAGGCGCCGGGCGTGATCCGGAAGACCGGGAAGCCGGGGGCGATCTCCAGCAGCCGGCTCTCCGGCGACTTGGCGTCCACGTCCTCGAAGAACATGCCGACCTCCCAGGCCCAGCGCCGCAGGTACTCGCGCAGGATGGCGGGCTTGTCCGCGTCGGGGATCTCGACCGCGTGGAAGCTCTCGGCCCGGCGGCCCAGCCGCAGTTCGCCGCCGCCCGCCGTGCGCATGTTGCGGACCCACTGGGTGTGGCCGCGCGGCGCGACCAGGTAGCGCTCGCCCTCGAAGGGCAGCAGGTTGACCGGGGTGGTGCGCCATTCGCCGCTCTTGCGGCCGCGGACGGCGAGGGTGCGCGACCCCATCACGCTGATGCCGATCCGGCCGAGCCAGATCATGACCCGGCGGCTCGCGCCGTCGACGCTCCGCATGAGACGGCCCTCGGTGGTGACCAGGCGGGGTGCGGCGCTCTGCGGTGCGGGCTGGGCGGCGGTCTCGGACATCGTGAGTCTCCCTGTCATGAAGGATTTCGTGTGCACCGATCTCATTCGAGAGCACTGCTCTCGCTTCCTTCTCCACTATGGCTGGGGCAGTGCACCGTGTCAAGAGCACTGCTCTTGTTGTGGTTCAGTGCTCTCGTTTGTGGCAGACTTCCGGCATGGTTGCGATTCGAGGTGCCCGCGAGCGAGCCCGTGAGGAAACTCACCCACGAGATCAAGGAGGAGGCCCGGCGGCAGCTCGCCGTCGAGGGCCCGCAGAAACTCTCGCTGCGCGCGGTCGCCCGCGAGCTCGGCATGGTGTCCTCTGCCCTCTACCGCTACTTCCCCAGTCGCGACGACCTGCTCACCGCGCTGATCATCGACGCCTACAACGCCCTCGGCGACCAGGTGGAGCAGGCCGTCTCCAGTACCGTCCCGCGCTCGGACACCCGTGCCCGCTGGTTCGCCGCCTGCGTCACCGTCCGGGCCTGGGCCAGGGCGCACCCCCATGAGTACGCCCTGCTCTACGGCACCCCGGTCCCCGGCTACAGCGCCCCCGAGCAGACCGTCGCCCCGGCCGCGCGGGTGCCGCTGGTGCTGGTCGGGCTGCTGCAGGACACCGTCGGCAGGTTCGCCATCCCGGCCCCGGTCCGCCCGCTGCGCGGTCCGCTGGCCGAGCAGCTCGCCGACCTCGCGTCCCGCGCCGTGCCCGGCCTGCCGCCGGCCCTGCTCGCCCGAGGGCTCTCGGCCTGGACCCAGCTCTTCGGCCTGGTCAGCTTTGAACTCTTCGGCCACTTCGTCGGCTCCGCCGACCCCGCCGACGCCTTTTTTCGCCCACACCATCGAGGAGATCGCCGACTTCCTCGGCCTCCCGGAAACCCCCTGACCCCACCTTCGCCAGACCCCCGCCGGCTCAGCCCGTCCCGCCTGTCCAGCCCTGCTCCGTCCGAACCCGCCCGAACCCGTCCGAACCCGCCCCGCCGGGCCCGGCCCCGCCTCAGTCCGCCGCGCTGCCGCCCCGCTCGTACCCCGGCGCCGCGCGCCCCTGCCCCTGCGCCGTCCGCCCTGGTGCCGCCCCCGCCCCCGGCACGCCCCGAGCCTGGCTCTGGGCCAGCGGCCGCGCCGTCGCCATGCCGACCAGCAGGCCCGCCCCCGCCGTGATCCCCGGATAGCTCAGCACCGGGCTCACCGCCGCCTCGGCGGCCAGCGCCGTGAGCGCGCCCGCGGCGGTGAGGACCACCGCCGTCGGCCCGGGCGAGCGCCGCAACGTCCACAGCATCCAGCCGAACGACGCGGCCAGCAGGCACACCCCCGGCACGCCCTCCTCGGCCGCGGCCTGCAGCGCCGCCGAGGAGGCGCCCCCCGGCGTCGCCGACTCCTGTGCGGCGGGGCTCAGTTCGGCGAACCGCCCGGGCCCGACCCCGCGCAGCGGCGCTCCCTCGGCCTCGCTGACGGCGTCGTGCCACAGCGCCCCGCGCTGGTCGGCGAGCGGAGTGGCACTGCTCAGCACACCCTCCGGCCGACTGTCCGGACGGGCCAGTAGCAGCGGCGCCCCGGCGGCGAGCCCCGCGCACAGTGCGAGCAGCAGCAGGACCGGCACCCGCCGCCGGACCACGGTCACTGCCCTGGCCACGACCAGGGTCGCTCCGCAGGCCAGCAGGCCGGCCACCGAGCCGGTCGCCAACGCCTCGGCGCTGATCCCGAAGGCGAGGGCGCCGAGCAGCAGCCGGGTCCGCCCGTGCGCGGCCTGCACCGCGCAGCAGGCCGCGCCGACCGCCAGGGCCAGCAGCGCGGCGTCAGCGTCCATGTCGCCCAGCGGAAGGGCGGCCGGGTCACCGGAGAGGCCGGCGGGGACGAGCAGCGTGACCACACCCACGGCCAGGGCCACCACGGCCGGCGCGCCGACCGGGACGACGGCCCCGGCGACCCGTCCGCCGCGTAGCCGGCGGCGACGGCCAACAGCCCCAGCAGGACGCCCTCGGGATGGGTGTCGCGGCCGTTCGCGGTATACAGGGTCCAGGCGGCGCAGCCGGCCAGCAGCAGGGCTCCGACCACGTCCGCCGCGGAGCCCTCCGCGCCGGACAGGGCAACGGGAATCCGATCGGACGACGACGTGCCGACGGCCCTCATACCACCCCCAGCGCGGTCCCCCCGGCGGTGCGGCGCAGCAGCCGTCCGTGCCCGGGCGAGCCCTACGGTAGACCGTGATCGGCCGAATGGCCCCGCCTCGTACAAAGATTCGCTGTCCATGACACCCCAGCTCACCACGCTTCGCCATGACGTGGTCCGCCGTTCCGTTTCCCGTTAGTGTCGAGCCATGCCCATTCCTGAGTTCGTGCGCGAGTTGCGCGCCGCCATCGGCCAACGCCCGCTGTGGATGTCCGGCGTCACCGCGGTGGTGCTCGACGAGGACGGACGGGTGCTGCTGGGGCGGCGCTCGGACAACGGCCGCTGGGCCCTCATCACCGGCATCATCGACCCGGGCGAGCAGCCGGCCGACGCCGCCGTGCGGGAGTGCCTGGAGGAGACCGGGGTCCAGGTCGTCCCGGAACGGCTGACCGGCGTCTCCGTCTCCGCCCCGATCGTGCACGCCAACGGGGACCAGGCGCAGTACCTGGAACTGACCTTCCTCTGCCGCGCGATCGGCGGCGAGGCACGGGTCAATGACGACGAGTCACTCGAGGTCGGCTGGTTCGACCGGGACGCCCTGCCGGAGGATCTCGGCGAGTCCGCCCTGCACCGGCTGCGGCACGCCCTCAGCGGCGCCTCCGAAGCCCACTTCCACCTCGCCCCGGCCCCCACCGCTCCGGCTCCCATCGCCCCTGACCCCGACCACAGCAACGACCCGCACGACCCGCGAAACTCCACCAGCCCGCACAGCCCGCACAGCCCGCACGACAAGAACAACCCGAACGGCCCCACCCCGCACCGGGATCAGAGCTTGCGCACCAGGTAACCGTCCTCCGCCGCCTCGATCACCGCCGCAAGGTCGCCGCCCGCCGAGGCGGTGGCCACCGCGGCGACCGCGCCCTCCAGGAACGGCGCGTCGGCGAGCCGCACCGGGAAGGGGAGTCCGCGCGCCTCGGCAGTGGCCAGCACCTCCTGAACGGTCGTCACCGCACCGCCCAGGTCGGCGACCACCGCGACCCCCATGCCCTGGTCGGCCTGCTTCGCGGCGGCGACCACCAGCGCGGCACTGGTGCCGACCCCGCCGTCCGCGTCGCCGCCCGCGGTCGCCAACGGGCCGGGATCGCCGGTGCCGAGCAGTTCCACGGCCAGCGCGGCGACGGCGTCCGCGACCCGCGCGCTGTGCGACACCAGGACCACGCCGACCCGGTCGAGACCGGCCAGCGGCAGTACCCGCAGCGACCGGGCGGCGGGCACCACGGCCACGTCCCCCTCGGCCTCCTCCGCCTCCGGCCGCAACGCCATCACCCGCGCCTCGCCACCCATCTCCGCCGCTCCCTGCCCTCCGTGCCTGCCTGCGTCGCCCGCGCTGTCCACCCGCATCACTCAGGTCACCCGTATCACCCGCATGACCCACGCCACCCGCATCACCCGCGCTGCCACCCGGGTCCATGGTGCCCGCGCCGCCGCAGTCACCAACCTAGGCGGCCGGGCCCCGTCGTCCACCGCGCCGCGCGGGAACTGCCTTGTCCGGGCGCGTGCCTTCCCTTCTTCTAGAACGTGTTCTAGCGTGACCACCGGTCACCAGACCGTGCCGACCCGAGGGGACCGCGATGCACCTCGACTACACGCCCGAGCAGCAGCGACTCCGCGCCGAACTGCGCGCGTACTTCGCCGAGCTGATGCCGCCGGAGGCGCACGGGCGGCTCAACGACCCCAAGCGGCAGAAGACCTTCTACCGCGAGGTCAACCGCCGCCTCGGCGCCGACCGCTGGCTGGGCGTCGGCTGGCCGGTCGAGTACGGCGGCCGGGGGATGAGCCCGGTGGACCAGTTCGTGTTCTTCGACGAGGCCGCGCAGGCCGGCGTCCCGCTGCCGATCATGGCGCTGAACACGGTCGGCCCCTCGATCATGAAGTTCGGCACCGAGGAGCAGAAGGCCTACTTCCTGCCCCGGATCCTGGCCGGCGAACTGGACATCGCCATCGGCTACTCCGAGCCCGACGCGGGCACCGACCTGGCCGCGCTGAAGACCAGGGCCGTCCGCGACGGGGACGAGTACGTGGTCAACGGCCAGAAGATCTGGACCACCAACGGCGACACCGCCGACTGGGTCTGGCTCGCGGTGCGCACCGACCCGGACGCCCCGCCGCACAAGGGCATCACCATGCTGCTGGTCGACACCACCGACCCCGGCTACTCCACCACCGTCATCCGCACCCTGGCCGGGCACGACACCACCGCCAGCTACTACCAGGACATCCGCGTCCCGGTCAGTCGCCGGGTCGGCGCCGAGAACGGGGGCTGGCGGCTGATCACCAACCAGCTCAACCACGAGCGGGTCACCCTCGCCGCACACACCACGATGGCCAACCGGGCCCTCGCCGAGGTCCAGCAGTGGGCCCGCGAGACCGACTTGAGCGACGGCAAGCGAGTCATCGACCTGCCCTGGGTCCGCCAGCGGCTGGCCCGTACGCACACTCGGCTGGACGCCGTGAAACTGCTCAACTGGCAGATGGTGGACGCGGTCCAGCGCGACGTGCTGACCCCGCAGGACGCCTCCGCGGTCAAGGTCTACGGCAGCGAGGCCCGGCGCGACGCCTACTCCTGGCTGATGGAGGTGGTCGGCGCGGCCGGCCCGCTCAAGGAGGGTTCGGCCGGCTCGGTGCTCCAGGGCAACCTGGAACGCGGCTACCGCAGTTCGGTGATCTTCACCTTCGGCGGCGGCAACAACGAGATCCAGCGCGAGATCATCTCCTGGATCGGCCTCGGCATGCCCCGCGTCCGCCGGTAGCCGATTGCCATTGCGTCTGCGTCTGCGGCTGCGGGGCGATTCCGCCCGCCGGGCCCCGCCCCGGTCGCCGGCTACGGGGCGGTGCCCAACAGGCGACCGGTCAGCCGCCGGGCCTGGTGTCCGGGGCCGTGGTCCTCCGGAATCCGGGTGGCGCGGTGGCGGTGAGCAGCGCCCTGTTCGCGTCGCTGGCGGTCAGGTAGTCGTAGGAGGTGACGCTGGTGCTGGTGAAGGACTGGTCGGCGTTGCCGACCCTGCTGCTGACGCTGGACTTCAACGGGACGTAACTGCTCGCGTCGACCCACAGCTGCGAGGTCGTCCCGGGGAGGGCCGACCAGGTCAGCTCGATGGCGGTGCGCCCGTCCAGGGTCAGCGGGCCCGAGACCGAGAATCCGCCGGCCGCGAGCCGCTGTCGGACGGCGGCCGCACCCTGGTCGGTCAGTGTGCTGACCGGGGTCCGACGCTGGTCGGACCAGGTGCGGCTGCCGTACTCGACGTCGATCGACTCGCCGAGGGTCTGCACCTTGGCGTCCCGCGCCGGATCCCCGGTCGAGGCAGGCATGGTGAAACGGATCTCGGTGTCCTGGACGGGCCTTCCCTGCCGGCTGAGCAGACTGCGGAAGACGACCTGGTCCCCCGGCTTGGGCAGGGCGGGACAGCTCCACACTTCCAGGGTGCTGGGCTGCTCACCGGTGGCGGTCAGGGTGCTGACGGTGTGGGAGATCTTGTCGGCCGAGGTGTCGAAGGCGGCCAGCACCGCGACACGCAGTGCGGTCTCGGAGGGGGAGAGCGGCGCGGACGGGGCGATCGGCACTCGGGACGGCGCTGCGGCCTGCCCGCCGCCGGCCGGAACGCCGCCCGCGGGGGAGAGGACGACGACAGCGACCACCGCGGCGGCGAGACCGGCCGGGACGCCGATCGTCCACCGGCGGCGCAACCGGGTGGGCCGCGCGGGCGACGCCACGGGGCTCCGCGCACCTGTCGGCGTGGCGAGGATCGCCGCCAGCATGGCCGTCGACTCCGGTGCGGCGGGGTCGGGGGCCGGGTCGAGCACCGGGCGGGCCGAGCGCAGCGCGGCCATGACGGGGTCCGATACCGGATCCGACTCCTCGCCGCGCAAGGGCCTAGCGAGCGGGGTCATTGAGCACCTCCTGGAGAGTGAAGCCTTCACCCGGTATCTGTCGCTTCGCCCCGCTCTGTTGCACGGCGGCTCGTTGCGCGTCGGCGGCTTGTTGCACGGCGGCTTGTTGCACGGCGGCGGCTCGCGGATCGATGCCGATCCGGGACGCGAGCCGGTTCCTGGCCCGGTGCAGTCGGCTGCGCGCGGCGACCGGCGTGCAGCCAAGGACGGTCGCGGCCTGGGCCGGCGTGAGCCCGTCCCAGGCGATCAGGCGCAGCAGTTCCTGGTCGTCGGCGCCGAGGTCGGCGAAGGCGGCACGCAGCGCCCCCTCGTCCAGACCTCCTGGATCCCCGCGGTCGCCGGGATCGCCGGGATGATCACCGCTGACGGCCGGCGGCGCGCCGAAGCGCGCCAGGATGGAGGCCCGGCGGCCTTCCGTGCGGTGCTGGTTCCGCCAGAGGTTGTGCGCGACCGTGTAGAGCCACGGCATCGGCTCGTCCGTCGGGACGTCGGAGAACCGCCGCCAGGCGACCTCCAGTGTCCCGGCCACGAGGTCGTCGGAGTCGGCGGCGGACAGCCCCCGATGATGGGCATAACGGCGCAGCGCCGGATAGGCGCGGGCGAAGAGCTCGCGAAAGCGGGTTTCGTCATCCACGCCCTACTCCTGTCGCGACCGTCCCCACCGTTTGCAGGCCGTCGCAGCATCGCAGCCACGGTTCCGCCGACCGTGGCGCGAACAAGCTGACGGGAAATCAGATCCCCTGCCGGGCCCCCGTGCCCGGCCTGTCGCGGGGTGGCGTCAGCCGCGGTTGATCAGCCGCGGTTGAAGCGGGTGCTGAGGACGACGGTGGTGAGGCCCTTGAGCATGCCACCCCGGTTCCAGCTCATGCCGAAGTCGTCGCGGTTGACGACGGCCTCGCCGGTGAGGGTGACGTCCGTGCTGCCGACGGCGGTCGCGCGGGCGGTGAAGCTCAGCGGGCGGTCGTGCCGAGGACGGTGAGGTCGCCGGTGACCACGGCGTTGCCACTGGCGTCGGGGGCGACGCTGGTGGCGGTGAAGGTGAAGGTCGGGTGCTTGGCGACGTCGAAGAAGTCGGCGGAGCGCAGGTGGGTGTCGAGCCTGGCCTTCTTGGTGTCGATCGAGGCGGCGTCGACGACCAGGGTGCCGTGGCCGGTGCCCTCGGGTCCGATCTCGCCCTCACCGCTGAGCCGGGTGAAGGAGCCCTGGACCGTGACCAGGCCCCACATCGACTTGTGCTTGATGCCGATGGAGGACGCGGCCGGGTCCAGGGTCCAGTGGCCGACGCTGAGGTCTGCGAGCGCGGCGGTGGAGGTCGAGGACGTGGGGTCGGTCGTGTTGCTGGGCATGGCGATGCCGCCTTTCCGGGGATCCTTGGAAGCAAGGAGAATTATTAGTACGTAGCTAACGGTATCCTATCTACTTACTTTTCTACAGCTCGATGTGCGTAGGCTGGCCGTATGACGACACAGCGCGAACCACAGGGGTACGAGCAGGCCGAGGCGATCTGCACCGGGGCCGGCAGCGCGGTGGAACGTGTCTTCAAGCTGTTGGGCAAGCGCTGGATCGGGATGATCGTCGCCGCGCTGATGGGCGGCCCGGTCCGCTTCGCCGAGTTCCGCCGCGCGGTCCCCGGCATCAGCGAACGGGTGCTCTCGGATCGGCTCGCCGAACTCGGAACCGCGGGACTGGTGCTCCGGGACGTCGACCCCGGACCCCCGCTGCGGGTCAGCTACCGGCTGACCGAGGTCGGGGCCGCGCTGCGCCCCGCGCTGGTCGAACTCGGCCGCTGGGCCGAGGAGTGCCTGCCCGGGGAGCAGGCGGGCGCCTGCCCGTCGGCCGCCGGACTGTCAACTGACGAGCTGTCAACTGACGGACTGCCAGTTGATGAACTGTCAGCCAATGGCTTCCTCGCTGACGGTGGACTCCATGCGGCCGAGCCCGGCCATCTCGATGCGCACGGTGTCGCCGGCGGCGAGCCACTTCGGTGACGCCATGCCCATGGCTGGGTGGTGGTGGAGCTGAGCCGTCTGAGGAACTCAGGACGGCCCGAGGAACCTCCGCAGGGCCAGGCCGGCCAGGCCCAACGGGACCATGGCCGCTGAGATGAGCAGCAGCAGCACATCGCCGGCGTTCCTGACCACGGTGGTCCAGTAGCCGAGGTCCGACGGAAGGGCCACGGTGCCGGTGTCCCGGGGGTCGTAGACCACCAGCACGGTATGGCCGGTGGCGACCCGGTGGGTGCTGAAGGCCAGCGGGGATTCGACCGGGCTCCCGCCCGGCGGGGTGAACCGCACCGTACAGGCAACCGGCAGCTCGGCGCCGTTCTCGTCGTGCAGGGCCTGCGCGCATTCCGTGACTGTGGCCCGGGTCTGCACCCCGCGACTCTTCAGCGCGAGGGTCACCCTGGTGTGGCCCGGCACGGTGAACACCATGAGCGCCGCGAAGGTGCAGAGCCCCACCACGATCATGGCGATCGAGGTCAACGTGAGCCGGCCGAGCAGCTTGCGCGGATGTTCGGGACCGTCGCTCATGAGCCTCCGGCCGCCCCGGCCCGGACGCCCTCCGGCACGCCTGCCAACACCCCTGCCAGCACGCCCGTCAGCACCTCGAAGGCCTGGTCCCGGTGTTCGGCGAACAGCCGCAGCGCGCGTTCGGAGTCGCGGGCGCGGAGCGCGGCGGCGAGTTCGCGGTGCTCCGCCGAGATGTGCGCGGCGTAGTCGTCGCCGCTCAGGCCCATCCGCGTCAGCAGGAAGAGGTGGACCTGGGAGCGGATCGCCTGCCAGGCCGTCTCCAGCCGGCGGTGGTGGGCGGCGGCGTAGACGGCGTCGTGGAAGGCGAGGTCGAGGCGGACCACCGCGTGCTTGTCCTCCGCGTGCGCCATCCGGTCGGCGGTTCGCTCCACGGCCGCCAGGTCCGCTTCGGTGGCGTGGCTCAGCAGCCGTTCGACCGCCAGCTGCTCCAGGGCGCCGCGCAGGCTGTACAGCTCGGCCGCGTCCTCGGCGGTCAGGGTGGTCACGGTGGTGCCGCGGTGCCACTCGCTCTGGACCAGGCCCTCGCGCTCCAGCCGCAGCAGCGCCTCCCGCACCGGGCCGCGGCTGACCTGGAGCACCGTGGCGAGTTCGACCTCGCGCAGCGGGGCGCCGGGTGCGTAGATCCCGGAGAAGATCGCCTCCCGGATCCGGTCGGCTACCTCGTTCGCCATCCCGCGTCTGCGGGCCGGTGCCATGCCGCCCTGCTCGGCCATTCCGCCCTCTCTTGTCATCTTGTCTGCATGTTAACATCCCGACATCCATCAAGGAGGACTGCTATGCGCGTTGCCGCCGCCCAGGCCAGGCCGCACTGGCTCGACCCGTCCGCGACCACCAAGAAGGTCGTCGCCTGGCTGGAGACCGCGGCGGCCGAGGGCGTCGAGCTGGTCGCCTTCCCGGAGACCTTCCTGTCCGGCTACCCGTCCTGGCTGGAGCACACCGGCGGCGCCCGCTTCGACGACGCCCTGCAGAAGCGCGCCTACGCCGCGTACCTGAACGCCGCGGTCGAGCTGGACGGCCCGGAGCTGGCCCTGGTCACCGAGGCCGCACGCGACCTGGGCGTCTTCGTCTACCTGGGCACCACCGAGCGGGGCACCGGCAACGCCCGGGGGACGGTGTTCTGCACCCTGGTCGCGATCGACCCCGCCGCGGGCGTCGTCAGCGCCCACCGCAAGCTGGTGCCGACCCACGAGGAACGGCTGGTCTGGGGCATCGGCGACGGGAACGGGCTGCGGGTGCACCAGGTCGGGGCCACCAGGGTGGGCGGCCTCAACTGCTGGGAGAACTGGATGCCCCAGGCCCGGCACGCCCTGTATGCGCAGGGCGAGGAACTGCACGTCAGCGTCTGGCCCGGCAACCCGCACAACACCGCCGACATCACCCGCTTCCTGGCCCGCGAAGGACGGGTGTTCTCGCTGGCGGCCAACGGCCTGCTCGGGCTGGCCGACGTCCCGGCCGACTTCCCGCTGCGCGCCGAGCTGGAGGAGGCCGGTATCGCCGACTACTGCCGGGGCGGGTCCGCCATCGCGGCGCCAGACGGCAGCTGGATCGTCGAGCCGGTCGTCGACGAGGAGCGGCTGGTGGTCGCCGACCTCGATCTCGCCCTGGTCGCCGCGGAACGGCAGAACTTCGACCCGACCGGCCACTACAGCCGGCCCGACGTCTTCGAGGTACGGGTCGACCGCCGACGCCGTGAGGCCTCCTACTTCCGCGACTGACCCGGTGACTGTCCCGGCCCCAGTAGTGGTCGGTCGTGGTGTCCTCGACGATGTCCTCGTCGCCGGTGGACAACAGGATGTCGCGGATGTCGGTGTGCGCGGCGAACTTGGCCGCGACCGCACGCCGCATCACGTCGTCCTAGACCCGCTCCCGGTCCCGCCGCAGCGGTGTGGACCGGTCGCGGCCCAACTCGGCTGCCTGCAACCGGGTTTGCCCCGGCCGCGACCGGCCCCGCCCCACCTGCGACCGGTTCCGCCCGGCTTGGGAAATTGGCCCAGACCATTGACGCGGCCATGCGGAATGAGTTCAATCAAGTCCTGAACAAAGTGGCGCTGGGAGCGCTTCCGCGGGGTCCCTGCCTGCCCGCGTCCGCTCCGCGTCCAGTCCTGGCGTACCCCCACCCCCACCGGGAGCGACGGATGAGATCCGGAACCGAAACCACGCGCGGGTCCACTGCCCCGCGTTCGTTCGCTCGCCGCTGTCGGCGCGTCGTCGCGCTGACAGCGGCCGCACTGCTGGCGGCCTTTACCGCGTTTCCGACCTCGGCCGGCGCGGTCACCGTGCCCGCGCCGCCCTCGGGTTGGACCACCGCGTTCAGTGACAGCTTCGCCGGCGCGGCCGGCACCGCGCCGTCCTCGTCCAACTGGATCTACGACACCGGTCCCGGGTCGAACTTCGGCACCGGTGAGATCGAGACGATGACCAACTCGACCAGCAACGTCCACCTGGACGGCAGCGGTCATCTGGACATCACCGCCCTTCGTAACGGCAGTAGTTGGACCTCGGGCCGGATCCAGACCCCGACCGCCGACGTGGGCGCGCCGGCCGGCGGCAAGCTGCAGGTCACCGCGTCGATCGAGCAGCCGAACCCCAGCAGCGGGCTCGGCTACTGGCCCGCGTTCTGGATGCTGGGCCCGGGCCAGTGGCCCGAGAACGGCGAGATCGACATCATGGAGGACGTCAACGCGCGTTCCCAGGTGGCCGGCACCATCCACTGCGGCACCTCGCCCGGCGGCGTGTGCAACGAGGGCAACGGCATCGGCAGCGGGCTGAAGGCCTGCACCGGCTGCCAGACCGGCTACCACACCTACTCGATGATCCTGGACCGCACCAACACCTCGGCCGAGAGCATCACCTGGTACCTGGACGGCGCCCAGTACTTCAGCGTGAGTGAGAGCCAGGTCGGCACCGGTACCTGGCAGCAGGCGTTCGACCACAATCTGTCCATCATCTTCGACCTGGCGATGGGCGGGGGCTTCCCCAACGGCGTCTGCGGCTGCACCTCGCCCACCTCCGCCACCACCTCCGGCGCGACCATGAGCGTGGGCTATGTGGCGGCGTACACCACCACCGGCAGCGGCGGCGGGGGCACCGGCCACACCGGTGCGATCACCGGCTACGGCGGCAAGTGCGTGGACGTCAACGCGGCCAGCAACGCCAACGGCACCGCCGTCCAGCTCTACGACTGCAACGGCACCGCCGCGCAGAGCTGGACCGTCGGCGCCGACGGGTCGATCCAGGCCCTCGGCAAGTGCATGGACGTCACCGCCGCGGGCACCGCCAACGGCACCAAGGTCCAGCTCTACGACTGCAACGGCAGCAACGCCCAGAAATGGACCGTGGGCAGCAACAACACCCTGGTCAACACCGGCTCCGGCCGCTGCCTGGACGCCACAGGACCCAGCTCCGCCAACGGCACCCGGCTGCAGATCTGGGACTGCTCCGGCGGCGCCAACCAGCAGTGGCACCTCCCCGCCTGATTGACCGTCCTATCAGGTTCGGACCGGTCCCCGGCGCATCCCGCGCCGGGGACCGGCCGTGTCTGTCGGTCCCGGTCGGTAGGGTCGGTGCTCGGAGTGCCGGACACTCTCAGTCGACCGGCCGACCGGGTGCGGTGACAGAAGGGCTGTCCATGTCCACGAAGGAGTCTCCCGCGGCCGGGGGAGAGCCGGCCATGCGGGAGGACGTGATGACGGCCGGACCGGGCCTGCGGGTCCACCCCGACCCGGCTTCCGTCTTCGTCGCCGACCAGCTCGATCTGGCCCGGCATCTGCATCCGCTGGTCTCGATCGAGCTGGCCCAGGTCGACCCGGCCTGGCAGGGCTGGATCCACCTGGTCAGCCCGTTGGAACCGGCCGAGGGCTATCTCGGCGACCACACCGAGGCCTTCCACTCCGCCCTGCAGACCAGCAACTGGCTCGGATTCGCCATGGACGGCGACCGTTACCGCCTGCTCGGCGACCGGCGCTACTTCGTGCGGGAGACTGCTCCGGAGGAGCTGCCCGATCCCGAACCCGGCTTCCGGGCCCGCCTCGACGAGCACTGCGAGTGCCAGGAACGCAGTTTCCGGGCCCACCGGGACGCCTTCCGTCAGGACGGCCGGCTGCGCAGGTTCGAGGAGGACGGCTCCCCGCTGTACGGGACGGACGAGGAGGTGGCGCTGCTGGACCAACTCGGCGGCCACGCCGACCCGGCCGGCAACTGGGCCGAGTCGGGCCTGTTCCGCCGCGAGTACGACGGCGACCGGATCTGGCCGGTCAGCCCGGCTGGCAACCGGTTCCATTTTGTGGCGTCGGTCCCCGGCTGGCACTACCGGGACAGCGGCGCCGACCAGATCCTGCTGTTCTTCGAGCCGGTCGAACGGCTGGCCCTGCTGACCTTCGACTGGAGCTGAGCGACCCGGGCCGAGGGCCGTAGAAGTCGCGGGTTAGCATGCCCGCGCGCGGTGATCATGCCTCTCCACCGCCCTGGAACGGACGGCACGGACATGACCGCGGATCGACCCCGCCCGCTGCGGGTGCGCCTGCGCGCCCTGGTGGACCAGCACGACTTCGACGCGGCGCACGCCCTGCTCGACAGCGCGCTGGCCGCCCCGCGGACGGTCGCCCCGCAGACGACCGCCCCGCAGACGGTCGAGGCACAGAAAGCCGACCCCGGGACCGGCGCCGACGAGGACAGGTTCATGCTGCTCATCGCCCGGGCCGGGCTGCTGGCGCGGCAGCGCGAACGGCCCCGGGCCCGGGCCGCGCTGGCGGCGGCGCTGGCCGAAGCAGCACCGGTGGACGCGCGGGCCGAGGCGGCAGCCGCCGGGGTGCTGCTGCTGCTCGGCGACGCCCGCCAGGCCGAGCTGGCCGCCCGCTGCGCCGTGGACCTGGACCCCGCCGACTGGCGCGGCCACGCGGCCCTCGCCGAGGTGGTGGCCGCACGCAACCTGGCCAGCGAGGCTGTGACCCACGCCCGCCGCGCCGTCGCCTGCGCCCCCGGCGAGCCGCGCACCCACCTCGCGCTGGCCTTCGCCCTGCGTTCGATGACACCGTCCAAGAAGCGGTACGCCGAGGAGGCCACCGCCGAGCTCGACCGGGCCCTTGAGCTGGGCGCGGACCCGATCGAGCTGAAGCGGCCCCGGCGCGACGGGCGGATCTGGCCCGGCTGCCTGGCCGTCGTCGTCGTCCTGCTGGCCGTCAAGGTCCTCGGAACCGGCGACGCCGCGGGCACCCCCGGCCGGATCGTGGTGTTCGCGCTGCTGGGCCTCGCCCTGGTGGTGCTGCAGGCGCTGGCTATCCGCCGCCGGGGCAAGGGCGTCCGCGAGTACGCCGCCGCCAGTCGGGAGCTGACCCGGCGGCGGTTCGCCACCGCCGAGCAACTGCACGGGGGCGCGCCGCTGGGCGCCGCGGCGGTCGCGCTGCTCAGCATGCCCGCGATGTTCCTCACCGCTGCCAGGGCGGACGGGCAGACCCCCGCGTCCTGGTGGGCCTGGCTGCAGTTGGCGGCCGTCCCGGTGGTGGTGGCGGTCGGGACGCTGGGCATCGACTACTGGATCGGTCGCGGAACCACCCGGCGGACCCTCGCCGCCGACGGCTGGAGCACGGCTTCGCTGGCTGCCACCGCCGTCCTGGCCGGGCTCCCGGCGGTGCTGGTGCTCCGCCACGCCGGTTCCGACCTGCTCTGGAACCTGCTGGCCCCGGCCGGGTTCGGCTGGATCGTGGTCGGCGGATTCCTCGGCGTCATCGCCTCCGGCCGCCGCAGAAAGCGCCTGACGCGCCCCGCCGGGGCCTGACGCCCCGCGACGGTGCCGACGGGCACTACTGTGGTCGCCGTGGGCAGCGGAGCGGACGGGGGCGGCGGGCAGGTGGACGAGGGAACCCTGATCCAGGGCCGTTACCGGCTGCTGGGCCTGCTGGGCCGGGGTGGCATGGGGGAGGTCTGGCGGGCCGAGGACGAGGCGCTGGGCCGCCCGGTCGCGGTGAAGTGCCTGCGCGCCGAGACCCCGCACCGCAATCCGCGCCAGGCCGAGCTGATGCAGGAGCGCTTCCGCCGCGAGGCCCGCCTGGCCGCCGGGCTGCAGCACCCGGGCATCACCGTGGTGCACGACTTCGGCCAGGCCGAGGGCGCCCCGTACCTGGTGATGGAGCTGCTGGACGGCAGCGACCTGGGCGCGGTGCTGGACGCGGCGCCGGACCGCAGGCTGCCGCTGGCCGAGGCCCTGTCCACGGCCCGCCAGATCGCCTCCGCGCTGGCGTACACGCACGCCCGCGACGTGATCCACCGCGACCTCAAGCCGGGCAACCTGATCCGCACCGGCGACGGCACCGTCAAGATCTGCGACTTCGGCATCGCCCGGCTCGGCGGCGACACCGGCCTGACCTCCCGGCTCGGCGGCGGCGCGTTCCCGGTCGGCACGCCGTACTACATGTCCCCGGAGCAGATCGACGGCACCGACGTCGACCACCGCAGCGACCTCTACTCCTTCGGCTGTGTGCTCTACGAACTGCTGGTCGGCGCGCCGCCGTTCTCGGTCGGCGACCCGCTGGTGATCCTGCTGGACCACCGGGACACCCCGCCCCGCCCGCCCCGCGAGCTGCGCCGGGAGATCCCCCGGCTGCTGGAGGACATCGTCCTCGACCTGCTGGCCAAGGACCCGGAGGACCGTCCGGCCGACGCCCGCGAGGTGCTGCGCCGGTTGGACGAGCTCAACCCGGCCGGGCGGACCGGGACGATGGCGCAGCTCAGCCTGCCGCTGCCGGACTGGGCGCTGGAGATGGGGCCGATCCCCGTCTCGCTGGTGCGGGTGGTCAGGGAGAGCCCCGCGGTGGCCGAGCTGACCCGCAGCTGGGTGACCGAGAAGTCGGCTCCGCAACATATCTGATTGACCGTCAGAAAATCTCTTCCGGTCTTCGGGCCGCTGCGCCATGCTGCCCTGCATGAGGACGGAACTCAGCGAACGGCTCGGTATCGAGCACGCCATCTTCGGCTTCACGCCCTTCCCCGCCGTCGCCGCCGCGATCACCCGCGCGGGCGGCCTCGGCGTCCTCGGCGCGGTCCGCTACGGCACCGCGGAGGAGCTGGCCAAGGAGCTCGACTGGATGGACGCCCATGTCGGCGGCCTGCCCTACGGCGTCGACGTGGTGATGCCGGCCAAGAAGGTCGAGGACGTCACCGTCGCCCAGGTCGAGGCGATGATCCCGGAGGGCCACCGCGCCTTCGTCCGGGAGACCCTGGCCCGCTACGGCGTCCCTGACCTGCCCGAGGGCGAGCGGGGCGGCTGGCGGATCACCGGCTGGATGGAGGACGTGGCCCGCTCCCATGTCGACGTCGCGCTGGAGCACCCGATCAAGCTGCTGGCCAGCGCGCTGGGCCATCCGCCGGCCGATGTCATCGACCGGGCCCATGCCGCCGGGGTGCTGGTCGCCGCCCTGGCCGGCAGCGCCCGGCACGCCCGGCACCACGCCGAGGCCGGGATCGACCTGGTGATCGCCCAGGGCTACGAGGCCGGCGGCCACACCGGGGAGATCGGCACCATGGTGCTGGTGCCGGAGATCGTCGCCGCGGTCGCCCCGATCCCGGTGCTCGCGGCCGGCGGCATCGGCACCGGGGCCCAGGCCGCGGCCGGGATCGCGCTGGGCGCGGAGGGCGTCTGGCTGGGCTCGGTCTGGCTCACCGTCACCGAGTCCGACCTGGCCTCGCCGGTGCTGCGGGCCAAGCTGCTCGCGGCCGGCTCCGGCGACACCGTCCGCTCCCGGGCGCTGACCGGCAAGCCGGCCCGCCAGCTGCGGACCGAGTGGACCGACGCCTGGGAGCAGCCGGACAGCCCGGCCACTCTGCCGATGCCGCTGCAGGGCCTGCTGGTCGCCGACGCGGTCAGCCGGATCCAGACCTATGAGACCGCCGAGCTGATCGGCACCCCGGTCGGGCAGATCGTCGGCCAGATGACCGAGGAGCGCTCGGTCGCCGCCGTGATGGACGAGCTGACCAGGGGATTCGAACGGGCGGTGGCCCGGCTGGACCGGATCGCCGCCGACCAGGGCCCGGGCGGGCCGAGCCCGAGGACGACGAGCCCGAGGACGAGCCCGAGCCCGAACCCGAGCCCGAGCCCGAAAGCAACGAGCAGGAGCACGACGAAGGGAGACCAGGTATGAGCACCCCCGCGGCCGGACCGGCCGGATTCTGGGCCCAGGCCGGCGCCGACTACGACCGGATCGCCATGATCGCCCCGGACGGCACCCCCTGGACCGCCGGACGGCTGCACGCCGCCGCCAACCAGCTGGTGCACGGGCTGCGCGAGGCCGGGCTGACCGCGGGCGACGCCTTCGCGGCGGTGCTGCCCAACGGCATCGAGCTGTTCACCGCCTACCTGGCCGCCGCCCAGGCCGGCTTCTACCTGGTGCCGGTGAACCACCACCTGGTGGGCCCGGAGATCGCCTGGATCGTCTCCGACAGCGGAGCGAAGGTGCTGATCGCCCATGAGCGCTTCGCCGAGGCGTCCACCGCGGCGGCGGACGAGGCCGGGCTGCCCAAGGAGCGCCGCTACGCCGTCGGCGAGCTGCCGGGCTTCCGCCCGTATGCGGACCTGCTGGTCGGCCAGTCGGCCGCGGTGCCGGCCGACCGCACCACCGGCTGGGTGATGAACTACACCTCGGGGACGACCGGCCGCCCGCGCGGCATCCGCCGCCCGCTGCCCGGTCGACCCCCGGAGCAGACCCCGCTCGGCGGATTCCTGGGCATCTTCGGCATCAGGCCGGGCGGTGGAAACGTCCACCTGGTCTGCTCGCCGCTCTACCACACCGCCGTGCTCCAGTTCGCGGCCGCCTCGCTGCACCTGGGCCACCTGGTGGTGCTGATGGACCGTTGGACGCCGGAGGAGATGCTTCGGCTGATCGACCGTCACCAGGTCACCCACACCCATATGGTGCCGACGCAGTTCCACCGGCTGCTGGCGCTGCCCGAGGAGACCCGGGCCCGCTACGACGTGTCGTCCATGCGGCACGCCATCCACGGCGCCGCGCCCTGCCCCGACCACGTCAAACGGGCCATGATCGACTGGTGGGGCGAGTGCGTCGAGGAGTACTACGCGGCCAGCGAGGGCGGCGGCACCTTCGCCACGGCGGGGGAGTGGCTGCAGCGCCCGGGGACGGTCGGCAGACCCTGGCCGATCAGCGAGGTCACGGTGCTGGACGACGAGGGAAAGCCGGTCCCGGCAGGGGAGTTGGGGACCGTCTACATGAAGATGAACACCGGCGGCTTCAGCTACCACAAGGACGAGGGCAAGACCCGGCAGAACCGGGTCGGCGACTTCTTCACGGTCGGCGACCTGGGGCTGCTGGACGAGGACGGCTACCTCTATCTGCGCGACCGCAAGATCGACATGATCATCTCCGGCGGGGTCAACATCTACCCCGCCGAGATCGAGTCGGCCCTGCTCGCCCACCCGGCCGTGGCCGACGCCGCGGCCTTCGGGATCCCGCACGACGACTGGGGCGAGCAGGTCAAGGCCGTGATCGAACCGGCGGCCGGGCACGAACCCGGGGACGCGCTGGCGGCGGACATCCTGGCCCACTGCGAACGGCAGTTGGCCAAGTACAAGTGCCCCCGCTCGATCGACTTCATCGCCGAACTGCCCCGCGACCCCAACGGCAAGCTCTACAAGCGGCGGCTGCGCGAGCCCTACTGGGAGGGGCGGACCCGGCAGGTGTAGTTACCCGAGCGCCGCGGTGACCCGGTAGCTGCGGCCGTCCGCGGAGCGGGTGAGCAGCCGGGCGTCCACCAGGTAGCGCCGCAGCGCGGAGGTGTCCTCCCAGTACTGCCGCAGCGCGATGTTGACCTCCGGCTCGCCGTAGCTGACCCCGGGCTCGAAGACCCGGCGAGTCAGGTACTCCAGCAGCGCCTGGCGCCGGGCCGGGCGGACCGGCATCTCGGCGATCCGGCCGTCCTTGAGCAGCTTGGCGCCCTCGTCCGCGGCGGGGTCCGACTCGGCGCGCAGCGCGTCGGCGAAGGCCTGCTCGCGGACGGCGGCCCGGCTGCCCTCCGCTGTCAGCTCGACCAGCCCGGCCTGCGCCAGCCGGGCCAGCAGCCGTCCGGCCCCGGCCCCCAGCACGGCGACGTCCAGGCCGTCCGCCCCGGCCAGGACGAGCTGGGCGTAGAGGCGCTGCCTGGCCGGATCGGCGAGTGCGGAGGCCATCGGGGCGAGGGTGGCGAGCTGGGGCATGGCACGGGGGCCTTTCGGTGCGGCTGACTGACCCGAGCACGCTATTCCGGACCGGCTGCCGGCGCATCGGAATATTTGGCGGCCCCGGCGTGGAACCGTTGTCCGCCGTGGTGCATCCTTCGCGTCACAGAGCTGGTCACAGCTCCACAACGGGGGTTCTCATGGTGGAAGGAACGAGTGCTGTGTTCGGCACGGCCGGACTGCTGTTCGCGCTGGTCGGCGTCGTGATCGCGATCCTGCTGATCCGGAGCGTGCTCAAGCGCAACCGGGTGCTGGCCACCGGTGTGACCGTGGAGGCACGCTGCCTGGACACCTACAGCCGGAGCAATACCGAGGGGGCCAGTACCCGGCATGCCGTCCTGACCTTCACCACCCGCGAGGGTCGCGAGATCAGGATCCAGCCGGCCATTCACACCCCGATCGTCCCCGGGGACTTCGTGACGGTCCGCTATGACCCCGAGCGCCCTGAGCTGGCCTTCCTGGTCGAGGTCGGCGGCGGTGCGGCGACCGGCTGCGGGCTGCTCATCGCGCTGGTGGTCTGCGCGATGTTCGTGCTGGTCGGCCTGCTCTTCGCCGGCGGCGGCTTCGGGCTGTGGGCGTTCATGTCCTCCACTTCATCGGATCCGTCCACCTATGTCCCCGACCCGTCCTTCACGCCCTGACGTCCGGCCTCGGGCCGGTGAGGCACGTCACGTGGGTGGTGGGTGTGCGCGGCCGGGGCGAGGGGGCATGATCGTCTTCCTGTCGTGTCGAGGAACCGATCGTGTCGAGGAGCCGCCGCATGTCCACCCCCTCACCCGCCGCCACCCCGGCGCGCGAACGTGCCGCGCGGATGTTCGAGGAGCAGGCCCGGGGCTGCTCCTCGATCGGCTCCGCCCTGTACGGGGAGCTGCTGGCCCGCGTCGCCGACGACATCCGGGCCGGCGGCCCCTGCGCCGACGCCGTCGCCGGGTACGAGGACGCGCCGGGCCCCGACGCCATCGCGCTGCGCCTGGCCGGCGGCGTCCACGCCCTGGTACTGACCGGGCGCGCGCCCGCCCTCGCCGCGTACTACCCCTCCGCCGGTGGCGCGTATGCAGCCGAGGACGCCGAGCGCTGCTGGCAGGCGTTCCGGGCCGCCGTCGCCGCCGAGCTGCCGTGGGTGCGGGACTGGATGACGCGTCCGCCGCAGACCAATGAGGTCGGCCGGGCGAACCTGCTGATCGCCGGGCTGCTCCAGGTACTCGGAACCGTGCCGGTGCCGTCGCCGCTGCCGTCGCCGTCCCCGCTGCCGGTGCGGCTGTTTGAGCTCGGCTCCAGCTCGGGGCTCAATCTGCGCCCGGAGCAGTTCCGCTACACGGCAGCAGCAGCAGCAGCGCCAGCGCCAGCGCCAGCAGCAGCGGCCGCGGACGGCTTCGGCTGGGGGCCGGCCGACTCGCCGGTGCTGCTCGCCGACGCCTGGACCGGGGGCGCGCCCGGCTGGCTGGTGGCGGCCGCCGCCGCGCATCCCGAGATCACCGTCGTCGAACGCCAGGGCTGCGATCCGAGCCCGATCGACCCGCTCTCCGCGACCGGCTCGCTGGCCCTGCGTGCCTATGTCTGGCCGGACCAGGCCGCCCGGCACGCCCGGCTGGCCGGTGCGCTGCGGCTGGCCGCGGAACTGCCGGTGACGGTAAGGCCGTTGGGCGCGGCGGAGTTCCTCGCCGGGGTGCGCACCAGCACCGGCACACTGACCGTGGTGTGGCACTCGATCATGCGCCAGTACGTCCCGGCCGAGGAATGGGCCAGGGTAGAGCTTGAGCTCGACCGACTGGCGGCGTCGAGCACGCCGGAGGCGCCGTTCGCCCTCATCGCCTTCGAGCCGGAGCGGGTCGGCGAGCGGTTCCGCTTCCGACTGAGTGTCCGTCAGGGAGCCGATGAGCGCGTGGTCCTGGCCGAGGCCTCGCCGCACGGGGTGCCGGCCAAAGCGGTCTGACGATCCGTCACTCGGCGACCACCAGCCCCTGGGCCCAGCGCATGTCCGGCTTGCCGGTCGGGGTGCGCCTGACCTCGGCGACCAGGTGCAGCCGCCGTGGGACCTTGTAGCGGGCCAGATGCGCCCGGCAGTGCTCCTGGAGCTGTTGCAGCGTCAGTTCGCCTGTCCCTGAACGGGCTTGGACCAGAGCCACCACCGTCTCGCCCCAGCGCTCGTCGGCCGCGCCGACGACCACGGTGTCGTAGACCGCCGGATGGGCCTTGATCACGGCCTCGACCTCCTCCGGGAAGATCTTCTCCCCACCGGAGTTGATGCAGGAGGAGCCCCGTCCGAGCAGGGTGATCCGGCCGTCCTCCTCACGCCTGGCCCAGTCGCCGGGGATGGCGTAGCGGGTGCCGTCGGCGGCGGTGCGGAACACCTCCGCGCTCTTGACCGGGTCGCCCAGGTAGCGCAGCGGTACGTTGCCCCGGCGCGCCAGCCGTCCGACCACGCCCGGCGGCAGCGGGTTGAGGTCCTCGTCCAGCACCTCGGAGTCGCCGATCGCCGTGGTGGTGACCCCGCCGGTGGAGCTGCCCGCGCCGGTCGCGCCGCTGCTGTACTGGCTGATGCCGCCCGCGCCGCCCTCGGAGGAGCCGATGGCGTCGCTGAGGTAGAGGGTGGGGAAGCGGTCAAGAAAGCGCTGCTTCACCGAGCCTGAGAACAGCGCCGCGCTGCTGACCAGCCCGAAGAAGGCGCTCAGCTCGTAGTCGGGCCCGTCGGCGGCGTCGAGCTCCTCGATCAGCGGCCGACCCATCGCATCGCCGGTGATCATCACCAGGTTGATCTTCTCGGACGCGGTCAGCTCCCACACCCGCCGGGCGTCGAACCGGTCCAGCAGTACCGCCCGGTTCCCCCGGAACAACTGCTGCATCAGGCCCCACTGGGTGGCGCCGTGCATCAGCGGGGCGATCGGGAAGAAGGTCAGCTGATTGTCGTAGGCGGTGCCGACGATCTCCTCGGGCGTGGCCATCCGATGGCCGTTGGTGACGTCGATGCCGCCGCCGAGCGCGAAGAAGACATCCTCCTGCCGCCAGACCACTCCCTTGGGCAGCCCGGTGGTGCCGCCGGTGAACAGCAGGTAGTGGTCGTCGGGCGAGCGCGGCCCGAAGTCCCGCTGCGGCCCGCCGTCGGCCAGTGCCTTCTCATAGGGGACGGCCGGCAGCTGTACCTCGGAACTGCCCCCGCCGTCGCCGTCCTCGCTGCTGCCGCCCTTGCTGCCGTCGCCGTCCTCGATCACCAGCAGGTGCCGCAGCCCCGGCAGGCCAGGAAGCACCGCGGCCACCTCGGGCGCGTAACGCTCCTGGTAGATCAGTGTGCTGGGCTCGGCCATCCCCAGTAGGTAGCTCAACTCATCGGCGACATAGCGGTAGTTGACATTGACGCAGACCGCGCGCACCTTGCAGATCGCGAGCAGCGACTCCACCCACTCGGCGCGGTTGAGGGCATAGACGCCCACCCGGTCGCCGGGGCCGACGCCGGTCTCCAGCAGGTGGTGGGCCAGCCGGTTGGCCCGTTCGTCCAACTCGGCGAAGGTCCGCCGCTGGACGGTGGTGGTGTCGACGCGGGCGCAGGCGATGGCCTCGCGTCCGGGGAAGTGGTCAACCGCTTGCTCGAACAGATCGGCCAGGTTGAATTCCATGCGCGGAGAGTAGGAGCGCCAGGCAGAGAACTCCAGAGCGGTGACGCCCTTGAAAACCATGGAAGAAGACTGCAACCTGTTCTAGATCTGACGGTGTGTCAAAAAAGAGGGGTCTGCGCATGGGCGGCACCGAACATCTGCTGACAGAACGGCACGGATCGACTCTGGTGCTCACCCTGAACCGGCCCGAGGCCAAGAACGCGTTTTCGATCCCGATGCTGGTCGGCCTGCACGACGCCTGGCTGGAGGCCGACGCCGACGACGAGATCCGCTCGGTCGTGCTGACCGGCGCCGGCGGCGCCTTCTGCGCGGGGATGGACCTCAAGGCCCTGGCCCAGGGCGGCACCGGCGGCGGCTTCGCCGAGGACGACCCTTACCGGGCCCGGATGGCCGCCGACCCCGATCTGCACTGGAAGGCGATGCTCCGGCACTACCGGCCGCGCAAGCCGGTGATCGCCGCGGTCGAGGGCGTCTGCGTGGCCGGAGGCACCGAGATCCTGCAGGGCACCGACATCCGGGTGGCCGCCGAATCGGCGAGCTTCGGCCTGTTCGAGGTGCGCCGCGGGCTGTTCCCGGTCGGCGGCTCCACCGTCCGGCTGCAGCGCCAGATCCCGCGCACCCACGCCCTGGAGATGCTGCTCACCGGCCGCCGCTACAGCGCCGCCGAGGCCGCGGCGATCGGCCTGGTCGGCAGCGTGGTCCCGGACGGCACCGCCCTCAAGCGCGCGCTGGAGCTGGCCGAGGCGGTCAACGAGGCCGCGCCGCTGGCCGTCGAGGCGGTCAAAAGGAGCGTCTACGAGACGGCGTCGCTCAGCGAGGAGGAGGGGTTGGCCCGGGAGTTGGAGATCGGCTGGCCGATCTTCGCCACCGAGGACGCCAAGGAGGGCCCCCGCGCCTTCGCCGAACGCCGTGCCCCGGTCTTCCTGCGGCACTAGCCGGGGCCACCGGCCACCACCCGCCACCAGCCAGGTTCCCCACCCATCAGCAGAGGACTGCAGATGCCTGACGTACTCAGCGCACCCATGGTCGTCGAGTTTCCCTTCACCCGCTCCACCGGACCCGTCATCGGCGCCTTCCTGACCGGGCTGCGCGAACGCGTCGTCCTCGGCATCCGCGGCAGCAACGGCCGGGTGCTCTGCCCGCCGGCCGAGTACGACCCGGTCACCGCCGAGGCGTTGGCGGAGCTGGTCCAACTCCCCGGCACCGGAACCGTCACCACCTGGGCCTGGAACCCCGCCCCGCGCCGGTTCCAGCCGCTGGCCACCCCTTTCGCCTGGGTGCTGGTCCGGCTGGACGGCGCGGACACCGCCCTGCTGCACGCCCTGGACGCGCCACCGCCCGGCAGCGGCGAGCCGGACGAGGTCCGCACCGGGCTGCGGGTGCGGGTCCGCTGGGCCGAGGAGCGCAGCGGCGCCATCACCGACATCGCCTGCTTCGAGCCGATCACTGAGCCGGTCATTGACCCGACCACGGAGCCGACCAATGAACCGACCAATGAACCGATCACCGAGGCAGGTGCGGAATGACCACCGCCGCCGAACTGCTCGCCGCCATCCCGGCCCTGGCCGGCGCGGAACCGGTCACCCGGGTCACCATTCCGGCCCGGCTCGACTACGTCTACACCCCCGGCGGGGCCCAGTCCCGCTTCCTCAACGCGCTGACCGAGCGCCGGCTGCTGGCCGAGCGCTGCCCCTCCTGCACCCGGGTCTACCTGCCAGCCAGGGGCGTCTGCCCCACCTGCGGCATCGCCACCACCGAGCAGCTGGACCTGCCCCACATCGGCACGGTGACCACCTTCTGCATCGTCAACATCGCCGCCAAGGGCCTCGATGTGGAGGTCCCCTACTGCTACGCCTATGTGCTGATCGACGGTGCGCACGTCGGGCTGCACGCCAGGATCGGCGACATCCCGCACGACCAGGTCCATGTCGGGCAGCGGGTCGAACCGGTCTGGCGCGAGCAGAGCGGGTCCGAGGGCCAGGAGGTCCGGCCCAGCCTCGCCGCCATCAGCCACTTCCGTCCCACCGGCGACCCCGACGCCGACCCCGAGACCTATCTGAGGTGGATGTAGCCATGCCGAACGACAACCGCGACGTCGCCGTCGTCGCCGTGGCCCAGACCAGCCACCGCCGCAGCACCGACCAGCTGTCCGAGTTGGAGCTGGTGCTGCCGGTGCTCCAGGACGTGCTCAAGCAGACCGGGCTGACCACCGACCGGATCGGCTTCACCTGCTCCGGCAGCAGCGACTACCTGGCCGGCCGCGCCTTCTCCTTCACCATGACCCTGGACGGCGTCGGCGCCTGGCCGCCGATCTCCGAGTCCCATGTCGAGATGGACGGCGCCTGGGCCCTCTACGAGGCCTGGGTGAAGCTGCGCACCGGGCAGGCGGACACCGCCCTGGTCTATTCCTACGGGAAGTCCTCGCCCGGCAGCGTCCGCGATGTGCTGACCCGTCAGCTCGACCCCTACACCCTGGCCCCGCTCTGGCCCGATGCCATTGCGCTGGCCGCGCTGCAGACCCAGGCCCTGATCGACGCCGGGCTCACCGACGAGCGCGCGCTGGCCGCCACCGCGGTCCGCTCCCGCCGCGCGGCCGAGTCCAATCCGCATGCCCAACTGCGCGGCAGCGCGGACGTGGAGGAGCTGCTGCGGCAGCCCTACGAGGTGCAGCCGCTGCGCCGGCACGACTGCCCGCCGATCAGCGACGGGGCGGTCGCGGTGATCCTCGCCGTCGGCGACACCGCCCGCGCCCTGCACCCCCGTCCGGCCTGGATCCGGGGGATCGACCACCGGATCGAGGCGCACCAGCCCGGCGTGCGCGACCTCACCGGCTCGCCGTCCACCCGGCTCGCGGCCAGCAGGGCCGGGTTCTTCGACGCCCCGGTGGACACCGCCGAGCTGCACGCGCCCTTCACCGGGCAGGAACTGATCCTGCGCCGGGAGCTGGGGATGGGCGAGGAGGTGACCGTGAACCCGTCCGGCGGCCCGCTGGCCGCCAATCCGATGATGGCCGCCGGGCTGATCCGGATCGGCGAGGCAGCCGCCCGGATCCATCGCGGCGAGTCCCGGCGGGCGGTGGCCCACGCCACCTCCGGGCCGTGCCTGCAGCAGAACCTGGTGGCAGTTCTGGAGGGAGACCAGTGAGCACCCGCGGATCAGTGAGCGCCCGTGAACCAGTGGCCGTGATCGGTGTCGGCCAGACCCACCATGTGGCGGCCCGTCAGGACGTCTCCATCGCCGGACTGGTCCGCGAGGCCGCCGTCCGTGCGCTCGAGGACGCCGAGCTGACCTGGGCGGACATCGACGCCGTCGTGCTCGGCAAGGCCCCGGACTTCTTCGAGGGGGTGATGATGCCGGAGCTCTACCTGGCCGAGGCGCTGGGCGCGGTCGGCAAGCCGATGCTGCGGGTGCACACCGCAGGTTCGGTCGGCGGCTCCACCGCCCTGGTGGCCGCGAACCTGGTCGCCGCCCGGGTGCACGGGACGGTGCTCACCGTGGCCTTCGAGAAGCAGTCGGAGTCCAACGCGATGTGGGGTCTGTCACTGCCGGTCCCGTTCACGGCCCCGCTGACCGCGGGCGCGGGCGGGTTCTTCGCGCCGCATGTGCGCGCCTATATGCGCCGGACCGGAGCCCCGGACCACATCGGCTCGCTGGTCGCCTTCAAGGACCGCCGCAACGCCCTGAAGAACCCTTTCGCCCACCTCCATGAGCGGGATCTGACGCTGGAGAAGGTCAGGGCCGCGCCGATGCTCTGGGACCCGATCCGCTACTCCGAGACCTGCCCCTCCTCGGACGGCGCCTGCGCCATGGTGCTCAGCGACGCCCGCGGCGCCGCCCGGGCCCCGCACCGTCCGGCCTGGGTGCACGGCGGCGCGATGCGCAGCGAGCCGACCATCTTCGCCGGCAAGGACTACGTCAGCCCGCAGGCCGGCCGGGACTGCGCCGCCGACGTCTACCGGCAGGCCGGGGTGGCCGATCCGCGCCGGCAGATCGACGTGGTGGAGATGTATGTGCCGTTCTCCTGGTACGAGCCGATGTGGCTGGAGAACCTCGGCTTCGCCGCCGAGGGCGAGGGCTGGAAGCTGGTCGAGTCCGGGGTCACCGAGATGGGCGGGGACCTCCCGGTCAATCCGTCCGGCGGGGTGCTCTCCAGCAATCCGATCGGAGCGTCCGGCATGATCCGCTTCGCCGAGGCCGCGCTGCAGGTGCGCGGACGCGCGGGTGAGCACCAGATCGACGGCGCCCGGCTGGCCCTCGGTCATGCCTATGGCGGGGGTGCCCAGTTCTTCGCCATGTGGCTGGTCGGCAGTGAACCCCCGAACCGCTGAGACCTCCGGCCGGGAGGTCTGAATCGCACCGGTGAATCCATGCGGGTGGATCCGGTCAAAGCCCTCCTCTAGGCCCGCTGCCGGAAGTTACAGTGGCATGACGATGACGGGAGGATCACGACGTGGCAAGCGACGCATTCTTTGGTGACAGTGCGGGGGCCGGCGTCCTCATCCAGCGCAGTCTGCTCGATGAGGGATCCGAGATGAAGAAGCCGCAGCTCGACCTGACCGAGGCCGAGTGGCTGTCCAGCAGCAACGGAGTGGGTGATGTCCAGATCGCCTTCGTCGAGGGCTACATCGCCATGCGGGACGGGCGCAGCCCGGAGGGCCCCGCGTTGATCTTCACCCCGGCGGAGTGGCGGGCCTTTGTGCTCGGCGCCCGGGACGGGGAGTTCGACCTCACCTGAATCCGAGCGGCCCGAGTTTTGGCAGCTCAGGGCACTGACAGGGAATAGATAGGGAAAGGATGCGCCGCGCCGGCCACCCCCACGGGGCCGACGCGGCGCATCCTGCGGTCCGTCTCTCGCACACCCCCACGCGGCGAGGCGACAGACCCGCCCGCAGGACACCAGGGCCTGGTCGGCCGGTGGTGCGATCCGCGGGCGTGCTCGGTGAATAGGAAAACACTCGACAATGAACAACGGGACACGTAACTGTGTTCCTCAGCGGAATTGACCTTGACCGGTGAACTTCACGGACAACGTGCGGACGCAACGCGCTGAAAGTCGACATGACCCCGACGAACAAGTCGTACTGATCTCCCCATGTCGCTGACCGTAATCGGAACGTGATGGGTGAGTCAACTGTCAATCCGTCAACCAACGGCTTCAGATGTCCGGAAATGCGCGGCGGGGGCGGCCTCGATCGCGTGCGGAGCAGGGCGGTTCCACTGTCCTCGCGGTGCCACGTACGATGTCCCCATGGCTTTCCTCCGCCGCCGTTCCGGCACACCGGCAGGTCCGGATTTCGACGTTCTCGCGATGGATCCCGACGACTGGCCCGGCGACTTCGGCGCAGCCCTGCTCGCTGACCCCGAGGACGGCAGCTGTCAGGGAGTCTTCCTGAGCTACGACCTGCTGGCCGGCCGCGGCCCCTCGATGCTGATCGGCAACCTGTGCGAGGGCTCCCCGGCCCGTGAGCCCGAGGACGGCGTGCCGTTCGAGGTCCGCCAGCTGCTGGCCGCGATCGGCAACGACGAGCCGGTCGGCGTGGTCGACACCGAGGACTTCCCGGTGATGCTCGGCGACGACCTGCTGATCGTGAAGAAGGTCAAACTCTCGGAAAGCCGGGTGTCCTGCGTCCAGTTCGGCCGCAGCGACGGAATCCAGGTCACCGTCACCACCTGGGACGCCCCATCACCGATGACCTCTACAAACTGCTGAAGCCGCTGCCTGCGGAGATGTTCCAGGCGTAGAAGTCCTCTGCTACCGAGATTTTCGGCCGCAGAGGTTTAATTGACGGCTGCCTTGTCGACTTCGTACATTCCGCGCATGACCACCGCAGCACGCCAGCCCCTGCTCGCCGACGCTCTCGCCCGGTTGCCGCGGGTGGTCGACCTGCTCGCCGCCCGCGCCGAGGAGCACGACCGCGACGCCGGATTCCCGTACCGGGGGATCGAGGCCGTGCACGAGGCGGGCCTGCTCACCCTGACCGTGGCGGAGCGGTACGGCGGCCCCGGCTGCGGTCTGGCCGACACCGTCCGGGTGCTCACCGAGCTCGGCCGGGGCGACCCCTCGGTCGCCCTGGTCAGCGCGCTCACCCTGCTCACCCATGCGCAGCAGGCACACGCCCCCTACTGGCCCGAGCCGGTGTACGCGGACCTGCTCGCCGACTCGGTGCGCGGTCCCGCACTGGTCGGCGTGCTCGGCCCCGAGGACGGAGCCCCTGGCGTCACCGCGCTGCGGGACGGCTCGGACTGGCGGCTGACCGGCCGCACCCCGCGGGTGGCCGGCGCCGAGGCGCTGGCCTGGATGGTGGTCTGCGCCCGCACCGGGGAGCAGCAGGTCGGCGAGGAGCCGGACGGCGAGCAGCAGGACGAGGTCGGCCTGTTCCTGGTCCAGGGGGACACCCCCGGCGTGCAGGTCGAGCCGACCTGGGACCAGCTCGGCCTGCGTGCCACCGCCAGCCACGACGTGCTGTTCGACCAGGTCCAGGTCGGCGCCGACGCGGTGGTGCACACCGCCTCGCCGGTGCTCGACCCGTCCTGGCTGGACCTGGCGCTGCCCGCGGTCTACCTCGGGGTCGCCCTCGCCGCCAGGGACTGGCTGGTCGCCACGCTTCGGCAGGGCGCCGCGGACGGCCAACTGCACGCCGCCCTGGGCAGTATCGAGGTCGACCTGGTCACCGCGGGGGAGCTGCTGCACTCCCTGGCCCGCCGGATCGACGAGGGCGACCCAGCCGGCCCGGCCCGGACCGCCGCCGGGCGGATCGTCGCCACCCGGACCGCGATCGGCGTGGTGGAGCAGGCGGTGGCGCTCAGCGGCAGCGCCGGACTGAGCCGGGCGCACCCGCTGGAACGCCACTTCCGTGATGTGCAGCACGCCCGCACCCACGGCCCGCGCACCCCCGACCTGCTCGCCGAGGCCGGGCGGCGGGCCCTGAGCGGCGGGCCCTGAGCGGCAGGCCCTGAGCGGCAGGCCCTGAGCCGTACACCCTGGAACGGCAAGCCCTGAGCGGTGGTTGAGCGCGGGTCAGCGGGTGCCGACCGCCGCCCGCACCGCGCGCCGCGCCATCGTCGCGTCCTCGTGCAGCCGCCGGATCAGTATCCGCTGCTCCTCGTTCGCCCCCGGCACGTCGTGCAGCCGGATCTCCCGGATGAGTACCAGGATCAGGTTCACCAGGAAGGCGTCCCTGGGCAGCGTGCCCGAGGACTGGGCCACCTGGCTGATCTGCCGCCGGGCCGCGGTGTCCCCGGAGAGCACCGTCCACAGCACCGCCAGGTCGTAGCCGGGCAGGTACCAGCCGGCCTGCTCCCAGTCCACCAGCACCGGTCCCGAGGGGGCCAGCAGCACATTGGTCAGCAGCGCGTCCCCGTGGCAGAACTGCGGCGCGGTGTGCGCCAGGCCGTGCAGCAGGTGCTGCAGGTCGCCGGCGTCCCGGTCGGTGAGCAGCCCGAGCGCGTGGTAGCGGGCGATCTCGCGCGGGTAGTCCAGCGGCGCGTCGAAGGAACCGGTCGGCGGGCGCCACAGGTTGAGCGACCGCACCGCGCCGAGGATCGCCCTGACCTCGCCCGGCGAGGGGGTGTTGACCGGGTGCCGCTCGCGGGCGGCGGGCCGTCCCGGCACCCGCTCCATCAGCAGCACGCAGCGGTCGCTGTCGGCCGCGACCAGCTTCGGCAGCCGGACCGGCGGACGGTGCCGGACGAAGGTCCGGTACGCCGCCACCTCGCGGCGCAGCAGCTCGGCCGACTCGCGGCCGGCCCTGGTGGTCTCGCGTCCGGCCAGGGACGGGGTGAGGCACTTGGCGACGACCGGGGTGCGCCCGGCGGTGCCGGCCACCAGGACGTGCTGGCGGTCCTCGCGCAGCAGCTGCCGGGGGACGAAGGCGGGACAGATCCTGGCTATCCCGGCCAGCGCGGCCCGCAGCACCGGCGACTGCTCGGCCGGGTTGTCCAGCCGCGGCGCGGCCGTGCCGGGGAGCGCCCGGCGGCCGTCGGGCGCGCCGGGCCGGCGGGGGACGGAGGGGGCGGCCTGCGGCCGGACCGGCTGGCCGTACGGATCCCGCTCGCGGGTCCTCGGGTCGGCGCCGATGGCAGGGCGGTGGCGCGGCGGTGCGGTGACCCGGGAGGCCGTTACTGGGGCGGGGGAGAGCGAAGGAGAGTACATGGGTGGATCCGGGTCCCTTCCTGGCGGGCTGCCGCCGGTGGGCCGGATCGGCCCACCGCGTGTGCTGTGTCGTGCCAACTGCCGTTCTGTTGCCGTTCTGTTCTTGCTGCGGTGCTTCCGAGGGGGCGCGGGCGCCGGAGTGCACGCCCTTGAGTGATCCCGTACGGCGCGCCCTGGGGAGTGCGCCGTCCGGGGGTTCCCTGGCGTGCGGCGAAGCCCGCGCCACCCCTTTGCGCCACTCCTGAAACCCGCCCTGCCTCCACTTACACAAGCCTGGTGGCAGTGGGGTCGGGGTGGCGCTTTCCTACATGACACCCGATCGCTCCTGGCGCATCAGTTGGCGCACCCTGGCGAACCCTGGCGAATGCTCGCCTGGCACATGACGCACGGATAGCCTCAGAACTGCCGAGGAACCTGGGGGCTTGACGTGAGCAGAGGACCCAACACCCGATTCGCCGACCTGTTCGCCCTGACCGGATGGTCCAAGGGCGAGCTGGCGAGGTTGGTCAACCGGCGGGGTGCGGCGGTGGGCAGCAGCAGCTGTCCACCGACACCTCGCGAGTACGGCGCTGGATCGAACGCGGAGAGGTTCCGCGTGATCCGGTGCCCAGGGTGCTGGCTGCCCTGTTCACCGAGCGGCTCGGCCGTGTTGTCACCACTGAGGACCTCGGGTTCCAGCGACACCGGCACGCAGGCTCGAACGGCGGCGCGAAGGACGCGTCGGACGAACCCTCCTGTGATCCAGGTCGCACCGCGGAGGTCCTCACCGAGTTCACGGGAATGGACCTCATGCTCAACCGACGCGGACTGATGGGCGCGAGCACCGCGCTCGCCGCGGGCGCGGCCATCGCGAACCCGCTGCACGACTGGATGACCGGCCGGGACGTCGCCGGCGACGTCCCCTCCGGCGCCTACGTACGCACCCCCGGCGTCGCCGCGCTGCCCGCGGGCGACTTCTACGAGGCAGGACCGGTCGGCCAGGAGGAGGTGGCGGCGCTGGAGGCCTCCGTCGACGTCTTCCGCGCCTGGGACGCCTCCCGGGGCGGCGGCCTGCAGCGCAAGGCCGTGGTCGGCCAGCTGAACGAGGTCGGCGGCATGCTCACCTTCCAGCACCCCGAGGCGCTGTCCAAGCGGCTCTGGAACGTGGCCGCCAACCTTTCGGTGCTGGCCGGCTGGATGTCCCACGACGTGGGCCTGGAACCGACCGCGCAGAAGTACTTCGTGATGGCCGTGCACGCGGCCCGCGAGGCCGGCGACAAGCCCCGCGCGGGCGAGGCGCTGTCCCGCGCCGCCCGGCAGATGGTGCACCTGGGACGTCCCAATGACGCCCTGGACCTGATGCGGGTGGCCGACAGCGGCAGCGGCGAGGACGCCCTGCCCCGGACCAGGGCGATGCTGCGCACGGTCGAGGCCTGGGCGCACGCCTCGATGGGCCGCGGCCAGGCCACCCGGCGCACCCTCGGCGAGGCCGAGGACCTGTTCGCCCAGGACAACGGCGAACCGGGCCCCAGCTGGCTCCAGTTCTTCGACCGCGCCGACCTGCACGGGATGGAGGCCCTGGCCTACCGGACCCTGGCCGAGCACGACCCCTCCGCCGCCCCGCTGGCCCAGTACCACGCCAAGCAGGCCATAGACCTGCGGACCGGCGGCCACGAGCGCTCGATGCTGTTCGACCGGCTGTCGCTGGCCTCCGCCTGCTACATCGCCAACAAGCCGAGGAGGCCGGCAACTACGCCACGATGGCGCTGGAGTCCACCAGCGAGATGTCCTCCCACCGCACCTGGGACCGGCTCCGCGAGATGTACCGGCTCACCGGCCGCTACGAGCAGCTCTCCGAGGTCAAGGAACTGCGCGCGAACATCCTCCGGGCGATGCCCGAGCACAGCAGGCCGCAGATCGTGTGATTGGTCCGCAAGGCAAAGGTGCGCAGGTCGCCACCTGGACGGTACGATTCCGTGCCTCCTACCGGTAGGAATCGGTCCGGAGGTGCCCGTCGACCAGCCGTATGGGTATCCCGCAGGGAAATCCCTTTGCCTCCAGGACCGCCGCAACGGATGCTGACCTCATGTTCGAGCCCGCGATAGCGCCCAGCGCCTCCCTTCTCGGCCTGCTTCAGCGGGGCCGGGGAGACGGCACCCTGCACGCTCTGGCGGCCGAGCGTCTCGACGCTCTCGCCGCCCTTGAGGAGTGCGTCACCCGCGATCCCCGCCGCGACTGGCAGGTGGAGAACCGGTCGCTCTACTACGCCCGCCTGTACATGGAGCTGGAGGCCCCGCTGCAGGGCCTGGAGGACCACCTCTTCCATGTCGAGGACCTCCTCGACGAGGAGGAGTCACGCACCGGCCTCACCCTGGCCGTGCTCGGCCGACTGGCCGGCTACGGCCGCCGCGACGCCGTGCTGCTGCTGCACCGCTATGCCGCGGCCGGCAGCAACTGGGCTTGGGCCCTGGACGAGCTGGCCGTCCGCGAGGACGACGCCGCGCTGGAGACCCTGGCCGCGCCGGTACTGGCCCGCTTCCCGGAGGGCCCGGAGGGCGACGCCGCCCTGCGCGCGGCCGTCCGCAACGCCTATGAACCCCGGCCCTGGCACCTCTGGGCCCAATCCCAACCCCGGGTCGCCGCCGCCACCGAGCAGGCGCCCTTCGACCTCTGGCAACGACAGCTCGACCGGCCGACCAACGCTCCGGCCTGGAGCACCGCGGCCGTACTGGCCTGGGCGGACGCCAATCCGGCCGGCGCCTCGGCCGGGCCCGACGGCTTCGAACGGCGGGTCGTCGCCGCCGCCCGCTGCCTGGACGCGGTGGTCGGCCCCGAGGACCTGCCGCTGCTGCTCGATACCGCCCGCGACGGTCAGGACGGCGCCCGCTGCGCCGCGCTGCGGCACCTCGCCGACCACGACCACGCCCAGGCGCCCGAGCTGGTCGGCCGCGCCGCCGAGGACGCCGCCTCGCGCCAGGTCGCCGATTTCGGCCTGGCGACGCTGGCCCGGATGCGAAGCACCCGTTTCGTGGCCAGGGCCAGGGTCTGGGCCGCCGACACCGGGGGCGGCCCGCTGGCCGACGCCGCGGCCGGGCTGCTGGCCTGCGTCGGCGAACCGGCCGACGCCCCGCTGGTGGTCGCCGCCCTGCACCGCTGGGTCTACCAGCGCGGCGCCGAGGGCGACGGGCTCACCGTGCTGGTCGAGGGCGTCGGGCGGCTGGCGGCCGCCGCCGGGGTGACCGCCCTGCGCCACATCTACGCCGAGACCAGCTGCTCGCAGCTGCGCGGCAGCGCCGCCCGCAGCCTGGCCGCCACGGATCCCTGCTTCCCGACCGGAGCGGCCGTGGAGTGCCTCTGGGACTGCGAGGAGGCCACCAGGGAGCTCGCCGCGCGCCATGTGCTCACCAAGGGCGACGGCAAGGTCCTGGACCGGCTGCGCCGGCTCGCCGCCGATCCCGGCGAGGAAGCCGAGGTCCACGCCGCGGTGAGGGGCCGGCTGAGCTCGGGCTGACCCGGCGGGACGCCGTCTGACGGGCGGAGGCGAGGGTTCGCTCGACGGAGGCCAGGGTTCGGGAGTCGTTCGTCCGTGCGAAAGATCCCCGTGGCCCGGCGCACGTCGGGCCTGGACATAACGCAGGTATGCGTGTCGCCATCGTCACCGAATCCTTCCCGCCGGACATCAACGGCGTCGCCCACTCCGTCCTCCGCACGGCTGAGCACCTGGTGCGACGCGGCCACCAGCCACTCGTGATCGCACCGGCCTCGGCCGCCCCCGCCACCGCTGCCGACCCCTGCCCGGTGGTCCGGCTCCCGGCCGTGCCGCTGCCCGGGTACCCCCAGGTGCGGCTGGCCCTGCCGACCCGGCGGCTGGACCAGCTCATCGCCGGCCACCGACCCGACCTGGTCCACCTGGCCGGCCCCTTCGTGCTCGGCGCACGCGGCATGACCGCCGCCGACCGGCTCGGGATCCCCGCCGTCGCCGTCTACCAGACCGACCTGGCCGGCTACGCCCGCGCCTACCGGGCCGGCAGCAGCCTGGGCGAGGTCGCGGCCTGGCGCCGGCTGCGCGCCGTGCACGGCGCGCCGCGCGGACCCTGGCCCCTTCCACCCCCGCCGCGCAGGACCTCACCGCCCACGGCGTGCCCCGGGTGCGGCTGTGGCCGCGCGGGGTCGACTCGGTGCGGTTCCACCCGAAGCACCGCGACCAGCGGCTGCACCGGCGGCTGGCCCCGGACGGCGAGGTGCTGGTCGGCTACGTCGGGCGGCTCGCCCCGAGAAGCGGGTGGACCTGCTGGCCGGCGTCTGCGGCCTGCCGGGCGTCCCGGTGGTGGTCGGCGAGGGCCCCAGCGAGCCGATGCTGCGGCAGGCCCTGCCCGGCGCCGCCTTCCTGGGCGGCATGACCGGGGACGAGCTGGCGGCGCTGTTCGCCACGCTGGACGTCTTCGTCCACACCGGGCCGATGGAGACCTTCTGCCAGACCATCCAGGAGGCCATGGCCAGCGGCGTCGCCGTGGTCGGCCCCGCCGTCGGCGGCCCGCTCGACCTGGTGGCCCACCGCAGGACCGGCCTGCTGGTGCAGCCCAGGGAGGCCCGCGCGGTCACCGCCGCGGTCGCCGCCCTGGCCGCCGACCCGGCCCTGCGTGCCCGCTACGGCGAGGCCGCCCGGACCGAGGTCGCGGGCCGGACCTGGGAGTCGGTCGGCGACCAGCTGATCGGCCACTACGACGAGGTCCTCGCCGAACCCCGCTTCCGGCGCACGGCCGCTGCGGCAGGATCGGCGGGCCCGCTGCGGGCGGTCAGCTGACCACCGCCGCGCGGACGCAGAGCACGCTCGGCAGGTGCTCGGTGAGCAACTGCCAGGAGTCCCCCTCGTCCGCGCTGCCGTAGACCTCGCCGTTGCGGTTGCCGAAGTACACCCCGGCCGGATCGGCGTCGTCCAGGCTCAGCGCGTCCCGCAGCACCACCCCGTAGTGCGCCCCCTGCGGCAGGCCTGCCGACAGCGGCTGCCAGGTCCCGCCCGCGTCCTCGGTGCGGTAGACCCGGCAGCGGTGCTCGGGCGGTAGCCGCTCGTAGTCGGCCACCAGCGGGAACACATAGGCGGTGCCGGAGCGGTGCGGGTGAGCGGCGACGGCGAAGCCGAAGTCGGCGGGCAGGCCCGCGTCGATCGGCTGCCAGGTCGCCCCCGCGTCGTCGCTGCGGTAGACCCCGCCGTGGTTCTGCAGATACAGCCGGGAGGGGTCCCCGGCATCGGCCGCGATCTTGTGCACGCACTGCCCGAACTCCGGGTAGCGGTCCGGCTGGAACCGGGCCTCCACCCCGGTGTTGGACGCCGCCCAGCTCTCGCCGCGGTCCGGCGAGCGGTAGACGCCGCCGGTGGAGACGGCCACGGTGAGCAGGTCGGAGTCGGCCGGGTGGACCAGGATGGTGTGCAGCCCCTGGCCGCCGAAGCCGGCGCCCCAGTCCTTGCGCTGCGGGTGCTCCCAGAGCTGCTCCAGCAGCGCGAAGGACTCGCCGCCGTCGGTGGAGCGGAACAGCGCGGCGGGCTCCGTCCCGGCGTAGACCACGGCGGGTTCCCCCGGACCCGCGGGCTGCAACTGCCAGACCCGTTCGAGTGAGGTTCCGGTCGACTCGGGGAAGCGCACGGCGGGCTGCTTGGGCTCCTGCCAGCTGGCGCCCAGATCGTCGGAGTGGAACACCGAGGGGCCCCAGTGGCTGCTGTCCGCGCCCACCAGGATCCGGGGCCGGCCGCTGCGGCGGTCGATCGCCACCGAGTAGACGCCCTGCATCACAAAGTGCGGGCCGCTCCAGGTCCAGGCGCGGCGGTCCCCGCTGCGCCCCAGGAACAGTCCCTTGGCCGTGCCGACGGCCAGCAGTACCTCACCCATCGCGGACCACTCCTTCCACGCCGGTTCCATCCTCCTTTCATTCTGCGCGGGCAGCGCGCCTCGCGTCTTTCACCGGGACGAGCGAATAAATCGAACCCTTGTTCCTGGGATGGCCTGGGCGGCGGCCCGCAGGTCCTCGGGCCTGACCACCCCGACCACGGGATAGCCGCCAGTGGTGGGATGGTCGGCCAGGAACACCACCGGCAGCCCGTCCGGCGGCACCTGCACCGCTCCCAGCACCATGCCCTCGCTCGGCAGCTCGCCTCGGCCCGGCAGCCGTTCGAGCGCCGGGCCGGTCAGTCGCAGCCCGACCCGGTTGCTGGCAGGGGAGACCGCGTACGCCGTGGTCAGCAGCAGTCGCAGGGCGTCGACGGTGAACCAGTCCTGGCGCGGGCCGAGGTCCAGCCGCAGCAGTAGTTCGCGCGGCGGCGCGGGCAGTGGCAGCCCGTCGATCCAGCGCGGGGGGCCGGTGACCGGGCCCAGCGGCAGCAGCTGCCCGGGCGCCAGCGGGGCGGGGCCCAGCCCGGACAGCAGATCCGCCGAGCGGCTGCCCAGCACCCGGGGCAGCTCCACCCCGCCGCTCAGCGCCAGCCAGCAGCGGAGCCCGGCTGTCGCTGCCCCCAGCTCCAGCACCGCGCCGGCCGGGACCGCGATCGGCGCGCCCCAGGCGACGGCCCGGCCGTCCACCGTGACCGGCGCGGGCGCGCCGGTCACCGCCGCCACCAGCGGGGCGTGGGCCCGGAGGCCCACCCCGCCCAGCGTGGTCTCCAGCAGGGCGGCCCCGGGCGCATTGCCGACCAGCAGATTCGCGAGCCGAAACGCCTCCGGATCCATCGCCCCGGCCCGAGGCACCCCCAACGCCGCGACCCCGCTCCGCCCGGCGTCCTGCACCGTCGTCAACGGCCCGCCCGAGTCACCTCCACCACCCGAGCACCGCCAACGTGACCCGGCCCGGGCGCCCCAGCCTCCCCGCCGGGCTTCACGCCCCCAACTGCCGCGCCGGGCCGCACCGCGCGGAAGCGGACCCGGGTGCCCGGAGCCAGCAGCGCCGCAGGCTCGCGCCTCGGGTCCCACAGGGGCAGTCCGGTGCGCCCGAGCAGCTGCCAGCCGCCGGGCGAGGCCCCCGGGTAGACGCCGGTGTAGGTCCCGGCCAGGGCCACCGACCCGGCCGGGACCCGGGTCCTCGGCGTGGCCCGCCGCGGAACCGCGTACCGGGAGGGCAGACCGGTCAGATAGGCGAAGCCTGGGGCGAAGCCGCAGAAGGCCACCCGGTACTCCCGCTCCGCGTGGATCCGCTGCGCCGCCTCCGCGGACACCCCCCACAGCTCGGCCACCTCGGCCAGATCCGCCCCGTCGTACACCGTCGGGACCTCCACCAGCGGCCCGTCCGCGGCCGCCACCGTTTCCGGCCGCCACCCCTCGAACCGGGCGGTGACCAGGGCCGGTTGCTCCACCCCGTCCAGCAGCACCGTCCGCGCCGCCGGGACGATCTCCGCCACCCGGCCCAACAGGCCCGCATTTTGACATCTCGTCAACTCGGCGTAGAGGCCCGCCACTTCCGCGTCCCCGCCGGCCTCCAGCAGCAGTGCCGCCCGCCCCACCTGACGCACCGTCACACTCATACGAACGCCTGCACGGTGACCCCGGCGGCGGCCAGCGCCTCCCGCACCCGCCCCGCCAGCGCCGCCGCGCCGGGGGTGTCCCCGTGCACGCACAGCGACCGCGCCCGGACCGCGACCAGCGAGCCGTCCACCGCCACCACCTCGCCGTCCCTGGCCATCCGTACCGCCCGGGCCACCACCTGGTCCGGGTCGTGCACCACCGCCCCGGCCTCGGTCCGCGGCACCAGCGTCCCCTCCGGGGTGTACCCGCGGTCCGCGAAGGCCTCGGGCACCACCGGCAGCCCGGCCGCCTCCGCGGCCGCGAGCAGCGCCGATCCCGGCAGGCCCAGCACCGGCAGGCCCCGTCCGTCCGCCCGCCGGTAGGCCAGTACCGCGTCCACCACCGCCCCGGCCTGCTGCTCGTCCCGCACCACCCGGTTGTAGAGCGCCCCGTGCGGCTTCAGATAGCCGACCCCGGTCCCGGCCGCCCGCGCGAACAGGTCCAGCGCGCCGAGCTGGTAGGCGATTTCGTCCGCCAGTTCGGTTCGCGGCACGTCCATCGCCCGCCGTCCGAACCCGGCCAGATCGCGGTAGGAAACCTGGGCCCCGATCCGCACCCCGCGCCGGGCCGCGGACTCGCACACCCGTCGCATCGTCGAAGGGTCTCCCGCATGGAAGCCGCAGGCGACGTTCGCACTGGTCACCACGCCGAGCAGGGCCTCGTCCTCGGTCAACGTCCAGCGCCCGAAGCCTTCGCCGAGGTCCGCGTTCAGATCGATCGTCACCATGCTCCGAGATCCTAGGGGAGCGGCCGCGTGTGCAAGGTCACACAATTGCCCGCAATCTGTGGTGTTTGGGAGCTTGTCAGTACCACCCCCTAACCTTTGCTCCATGACCACGACCGCCGACACCAGTCGCCCGGCGCTGGGTCCGGCCGCCGACGAGGGGCTGGCCCGGCGGCTGCGCGCGCTCGCCTGCACCGCCCCGCTGCACGACCTGGACAGCCGCAAGGCCAACCTGGCGGGCGAGTACGCCGTCTACGGCATGGCCGAGGTGGCTTTGTCCGCGATCGACCTGGTCACCCTGCAGATGGACTTCGACACCGGCGCCGACCGGGACCAGGTGCTGGCCCGGCTGCAGCCGAGAGTCGCCGCCCAGGCCCCGCAGCGCCCCTGGACCGAGCACGAGCGGGTGGCCCGCTGGGTGCTGGAGTCGCTGATCAACGTCGGCAGCGTGGACCGCGGCTTCCGCGCCGTCTACGGCACCTTCGCCACCGACGGCTCCTACGTCCGCCGCGACTACGACTTCAAGCTGATCGAGGAGGTGCCCGGGCCGGACGGCGGCGTCTACCTCCGCACCACCGACGAGGCGGTGAACGTCCTGGTCGGCGCGCTGGACACGGATGTCACCAGCGCCCAGATCGCCGCCGAGGTGAAACTCGAGGTGCTGATCAGCCGCGGCCGCCTCGCCGACGCCCAACTCGCCGCGGAGCAGGCCCGCTACCGCACGGTCCAGTTCGCCGAGACGCTGCGCCGCGCGCTGGAGGCCACCCGCCGCAACGTCCGCGCGGTGGACTGGATGGAGACCGTCCCCGACCTCATCGCCGAGGCCCTGGACCACATCGCAGACCGCTACCGGCACGAGAACGCCATCCTCACCAACATCCGCCGGGCCCGCGACGAGTCGGAAGACCCGGAGCACAAGCGCCGCGCCGCCGAGCTGGTCGACATCGTCAAGGACTGCATCCGCCGGCACACCCAGCTGCAGACCCGGCTGCTGGAGGCAGGCCCGCTGTTCCGCGCCGAGCAGGACCGGCAGGCCTTCGCCGCCCCCACCGCCCGCAGCGGCCTCGACCTCTACGGGCAACTGCTCGCCCCGCTGCTGCGGCTGCCGTTCGCATCGGCGACGCAGGTCACCGACGCCTTCTTCGGCAATGCCATAGGGCTGCGCACCCCGGTCTCGGTCCGGGTCACCGACCTGGTGGACGTGCTGCTCACCCCGCCGTTGGAACGCGAGCACCTGGGCGCGGAACTGCCCGAGCCCGACCTGATGGACACCCCCGACGACAGCCGCTTCTCCGAGGCCCAGCTGGACGCCGCGCACGAACTGCTCGACCTGCCCCCCGACGCGCCGCGGCGGCTCTCCGGGCTGCTCGCCGAGGCCCGCCGCCGGGACCACGAACTCCCTTACCTGGTCGCCCTGCTGGCCATCCACTCGGCCAGCCCCTCGGTCGGCACGGCCTACCGCCAGGGCGAGGAGCGGCTACTGTTCGCCGTCGACGACGGCACCCGGCTGGACGACCCGGAGTTCGGCGGCGCCGACCTCATCGTCGGCAGCGCCCTGCTCGACGCCGCCGCGATGGCCGCCGACCGCAGCGAGGCCGCCCCATGACCGCCACCCGCGGCACTGCGCCGCCCACCGACCCCACCCCGTTCAACCCCTTCGGCCCGTTCGACGGGAACCCGCACCGCCAGGAGCCGCGCCCGTGACCGCCTACGCCGACGCACCCGTGCCCCCCGCCCCGCCCGGGATCAGCCCCGGCGACGTCGCGGACGCCTCCCGGCTGGTCTCCTTCGGCCTGCAGCCGAAACTGCTGCCCGCCCGGGACGCCGAGTACGGCGAGCTGGTCCGCCGCTACCGGGACGACCCGGCCTTCTCCCGGCTGGCGGACGCCGTCGCCACCGGCCTCGGGCTGATCGTCCTGGAGGTCTCGCCCCGGGCCGGGATGGCCGTCGCCGCCGCCGAGGACTCGGTCTTCGCGGTCCGCCTCGGCGACTACTCCCGCCGCGCCGCCTCCGAGTCCACCGACCGCTTCCTGCACGGCCTGGCCCATCTCGCCGTCGCCGCCCTGGCCTTCCCCCGCCCCGAGGACCTCGCCGACGACGGCTACCTCGGCCGGATCACCGTCAACGGCGTGGACACCTTCGTCCGCCAGGTCTGCCGCCGGCTGGAGGACCAGGCCGACGCCGAGGGCGCCAACAGCGATCCGGTCAGCGACGCGCCAGGGCTGGAGGTCGCCTGGCGGGTGTACGCGCGCCGCAGCGCCACCGGCGCCACCAAGGACGCCCGCAGGCTCTCCGGATCCACCATCGGCATCGTCGGCAAGGCCACCGCCTTCCTGGTCGACTCCGGCTTTCTGCAGCGCACCTCGGACGACTCCGGCGGCACCTTCCGCACCACCGCCCGCTACCAGCTCCAGGTCCGCGACCTGGCCGGCAGCGCGGCCATGAGCGAGCTGCTGGCCCTCGGCGTGGTCCCGGTCAGCGACGGCAGCGCGACGCTGCTGCCGCCCGACCCCACCGAGGAACTGGTCGCCGACGCCGGCCTGCCCTTCTTTTCCAGCACTTCGAGCACGGAGAACTGACGCCCCATGTACGAGCTGAACCGGGTCCGCCTCTACTCCATCGGCCCAGCCGGTGCGCGGTACGCCGACACCGTGCTCGACCTGAGCGGTGTCGGCGATCCCGTACCCGAGCCCGCGCCCACCCAGCCCGGCTTCTTCGACGAGGAGCAGAGCGGCCCGCCGCGCCGGCCGGCCCCGGCCGGGGTGCTGTTCCTGGAGAACGGCGGCGGCAAATCGGTGCTGCTCAAGCTGATCTTCTCGGTGATGCTGCCGGGCCACCGCAACACCCTCGGCGGCGCCAGCTCCGGCGTGCTGCGCAAGTTCCTGCTGGCCGACGACTGCGGCCATGTCGCCCTGGAGTGGCAGCACACCCTGACCGGCGAGACCGTGGTGGTCGGCAAGGTCAGCGAGTGGCGCGGCCGCCAGGTCTCCACCGACCCCCGCAAGTTCGCCGAGGCCTGGTACTCCTTCCGCCCCGGCCCCGGCCTCGGCCTGGACGGCCTCCCGGTCGCCGAGCGCACCACCCTGCTCCCCGCTCCGGGCATTGACGCCCCCGCAGTGTCGGCGCGAGGCCGCCGCCGGACCATGAAGGGCTTCCGGGACGCCCTCACCGAGGCCGACAAGGCCTACCCCGACCTCGACCTCACCTGGGAGGAGGGCCACGACCGCTGGATCGAGCACCTCGGCGGCCTCGGCCTCGACCCCGAACTCTTCCGCTACCAGCGCGAGATGAACGCCGACGAGGGCGAGGCCGCAGGCCTGTTCGCGGTGAAGAGCGACGCCGACTTCACCGACCTGCTGCTCCGCGCCGTCACCGACACCCGGGACACCGACGGCCTGGCCGACGGCTTCGCCAACAAGCTGGGCCGCCGCGCCGAGCTCACCGCCGAACCGCGACTTCACCTCGGGCTCGCTGGACCTGCTGCGCCGGATCGCCGAGACCGCGGTCGCCCGCGAGTCGGTCCGGGAGACCCACCGCTCCGCCGAGCGCCGCACCCGCCGACTGGCCCGGACCCTGAGCACCCGCGCCGTCGCCGAGCGCGAGCGCTCCCGCGAGCTGGCCGCCCAGGTCGCCGAGGCCGGCTCCGCCGTCGCCGAGGCCGAGGACACCCGCACCCGGCAGTCGCTGATCACCGCCGAGTTGACGCACCGTCATGCCAGCCTGGCGCTGGCCGCCGCCACCGGCACCGCCGCCGGTCTGCGCAAGGAGCTGCTGGACGCCCGCACCCTGCACTCCGCCTGGCAGGCCACCGAACTGGTGCTCCGTCACCGCTCCGCCGCCGACCGCGCGGCCCGGGTCTCCGCCGCCATCCGCGAGGCCGAACGGGACGCCGCGCCCGCTCTGGCCGCCCGTACCCGGGCCGCCCGGGCCCTGGTCGGCGCCCTGGACGCGGCGGCCGACGCCGCCGAGGCCCAGGCCGACCAGGAGGAGCAGCGCGCCGACGCGCTCCAGGCCGAGGGCGAGGCCGCCCGCCGCGACGCCACCGGCGCCACCACCGCGGCCCAGAAGGCCCGCAGCGAGACCGAGCACCTCCGTCAGCGCCTGGCCGAGGTCGAGCAGGAGACCCAGGCGGCGGTCCGCTCCGGCTGGATCGACGCGGGCAACGCGGCCCCGGACGCGGATGTGATCGACCCGGCCCGGGCCGCCCTGGACGCCTCCGACGCCGAGAAGGACGCCTCCGCCGCCTGGGTCCAGGCCCGCGGCGCGGCTGAGCAGACCGCTGCCCGCGCCCGCGAGGCCGCCGCCCGGGGCAACCGCGCCGAACTGGCCGCCGCCCGCGCCAGCGACGCCCTCGCCGCCGCCGAGACCGTGCTCGCCGCCGAGCAGGACGTCGCGGGCCGGCTCGCCGCCGAGCCGCGTGCCGCCGAGCTGCTGGGCGTGCTGCCGGACGAGCTGTCCCCGGAGGCGCTGGACCGCTCCGCCGACCCGCTGCGGGAACTGCTGGACGAGTCCGTCACCGCCGCCGAGCGCACCCTGTTCGAGCTGCGCACCGCCGCCGCCGCCGACGCCCGGGTGCTGGCCGCGCTCGGCGACGGCGGCCTGCTGCCGCCAGGCCCGGACGTGCTGGCCACGGTCGAGTACCTGGGCGAGCACGGCGTGCCGGCCCTGCCCGGCTGGCGCTATCTGGCCCAGTCAGTGGATCCGGCCGACCACGACCGGATCCTCGACGCCCGCCCGCAGTTGGTGGACGGGGTCATCGTCACCGACCCGGCCGCGCTGCAGCGGGCCCGCGAGGTGCTCTCCGCCGCCGCGCTGCTGCCGCGTTCCGCCGTCGCGGTCGGCACCGCCGCCGCGCTACTCGGGCCGGTGGCGCCAGGGCCCGACACCTCGCGTGACCTCTTCCTGGTCCCGCCGAACCCGGCCATGCACGACGAGAACGCCGCCGACGAGGAGCGCCGCCAGCTCCGCGACCGCACCGCCGCCAGGGACGAGCAGATCCGCGCCCTGGCCGCCCGCCTCGGCACGGACCGGCTGGTCAGCGGCCGTCTGGCGTCCTGGCGGGCCCGCTGCCCGGACGGAATACTGGCCGCGATGGCGGCCGACGCCGAGGCTGCCCGAACCGCGCTGGAGCTGGCCAACGCCGAGCTGGCCACCGCCCGTTCGGAGCACCAGGAGGCCGAGACCGAGCACGCCGAGGCGTCCCGGCTGCGGGACGAGCGCAGCGAGGCGGCCCAGCAGGCCCGCCGCCGCGCCGACGCCCTGGCCGGGCTCGCCTTCCGGCTCCGCGAGCGCGCCAACTGGACCGGCCGCGTGCGGGAGTTGACGGAGGAGGGCGCCGAGGCCGAGCAGCGCCAGCAGCAGTGCACCGAACGCGCCCTGGCCGCCGAGGAGGACCGCCGCGCGGCCCAGCGCGCCGCCGACGACGCCCGCCGCACCGTCCGCGCGCTGCGCGCCGAACGCGCCGAGCTCCCCAGCGCGGAGCTGCCCGACAGCGAGCAGCCGGCCGGGGCCGATGCCGGGCCGCCGGCCTCGCTGGCCGCGCTGCGCGAGGCCCACCACGCCGCCTCCCAGCTCTATGAGCAGGTGGGGGTCGGCGCCGACCTGCGCGCCGAGCAGGCCAGGGCCGAGGGCGACGAGTCCGCCGCCAGGACCGAGCTGGACCGGCTCACCAACAAGGTCCGCAGCCGCGCCGAGGAGCTGCTGAGCAGCCCGGACGGCTCCGACGGCCCCGGCCGCCAGGCCGCCGCCGCCCGGGCCGAGGATCTCGTCCAGACCATCGAGACCCGCGCCTCCACCGCCAGCGAGCACCTGGGCCGGCTCCGCGGCGAGGCCGAGCGCAGCGCCCCGGTCACCGGGGACGCCCACACCGAGCTGCCCGAGCAGCTGGTCCCGACCGACACCGGGCACGCCCAGGCCCTGCTCCGCGCCGCCACCGCCGAACTGGCCCGGCACACCGACCTGCTGGCCGCCAGCCGGTCGGTGCACGGCGAGCTGCAGCGCGCGCTGGAGGCCACCCAGCACGCCGCCGCCGAGTTCGACGAGACCGCGGCCCAGCTCCGGGACGGCCTGCGCGAGCCCGCCGCCGCTACCCCGGAGACCGAGGAAGAGGCCCCGGCCCCCTATGCCGGCTCCCTGGCCGAGGCCCGCCAGGCCGCCGCCGACATCCGGCGCAGCCTGCGCGCCGCCGGGGCCGAGCTGGCCGCCGCCGACCTCACCGTCCGGGACACCTCGGACGCCCTGGTCCGGCACGCCAACGCCACCCGCTACGAGGCCGTCCGCACCCCGGCCCGGCAGCAGATCCGCGAGCTTCCGGCCGCCGCCCTGCCCGACCACGCGGCGGCCTGGGCGGTGGCCTTCGCCCCCCGGCTGCGGGTCCTCACCGACGAGTTGGAGCAGCTCGAACGCAATCGCGACAGCATCGTCGACCGGCTGCGCGGGCTGGTCGAGACCTCGCTGGCGACGCTGCGCGCGGCCCAGCGGCTGTCCCGACTGCCGGAGGGGCTGGGGGAGTGGTCAGGACAGGAGTTCCTGCGGATCCGCTTCGAGGACCCGGACCACTCGGTGCTCACCGAACGCCTCGGCCTGGTCATCGACGAGGCCACCCGCGCCGCCGTCCGCCGCCCCGGCGCGACCGGGGCGACCAGCGACTGGGGCCGCCGCGACGGCATCTCGCTGCTGCTGCGCGGGGTCCACGCGGCGGTCGAGCCCAAGGGCGTCGCGGTCGAGATCCTCAAACCGGACGCGGTGCTGCGGGCCGAGCGGGTCTCGGTCAGTCAGATGTCCGACGTCTTCTCCGGCGGCCAACTGCTCACCGCGGCCATCGCCCTGTACTGCACCATGGCCGCGCTGCGCGCCAACGACCGGGGGCAGGCCCGACTGGCCCACGCCGGCACCCTCTTCCTGGACAACCCGATCGGCCGCGCCAACGCGACGTACCTGATCGAGCTCCAGCGCGCGGTGGCCTCCGCCCTCGGCGTCCAACTGATCTACACCACCGGCCTGCTGGACGCCAACGCGCTGGCCGAGTTCCCGCTGATCATCCGCCTCCGCAACGACGCCGACCTGCGCGCGGGCCTCAAGTACATCTCGGTCGAGGAACACCTCCGCCCCGGCCTCCCGGTGATCGACCCCGACGACACCGACATCCAGGGCGCCGTCACCGCCACCCGCATGTTCCGCCGCCCGGCGGAGGCGGAGCCGGTCGGCTGACCGGAGGTCAGTAGGCCCTGGACCGGTCGGTCTCAAAGCCGCCGCCCGGCCCGGCGGCGCTGGGTGTCGGCCTGGTAGGCGATGCCTGCGTCCAGCAGGAACCAGGTGGTGGTGAAGATCCCGGCTGCGGAGACCCCCAGCGCCAGTGGGGTGTAGCTGGCGTGCGCCACCGATCCCAGAATCGTGAACATCAGTGCGTTCACGGTCACCCCGAAGCCCAGCAGACAGCGCACCCGCGCCCTGCGCGACCTGTCCGACACCCGACCTGCCACCAGCGCCCCCCGGCTCGTTCCCGACCAGAAGACCCTGCCCGCTCCCGCCCCGGTCATTCCGGCGACCCCGCTTTTCTCACCCGGCGGTTCCGCCGCCGCCCGCGGCTCGGCGCCGCCGCCCGCGGCTCAGCGTCCGCGCAGGGTCCCCGCCAGCTCGGCGATCTGCTCGGCGCCGACCCGGCAGCAGCCGCCGACCAGCCGTGCGCCGGCCCGGGTCCACTCGCCCACCCGCTGCGGGTCGAAGGTCGAGGGCCCGGCCCAGGCCCGCGCCTCGGCGTCCCAGCCCTCTCCGCTGTTGGGGTAGACCACCACCGGCTTCCCGGTCACCGACGCCGCCAGCGCCACCGCCTCCGCGGCCTCCTCTGGCGCGCAGCAGTTCACCCCCACCGCGACCACCTGGTCGTTCCCGGCTGCCAGTTCGAACGCCTGCTCCAGCGGCTGCCCGGCTCTGGTGCGGCCGCCGGCGACGCTGTACGACAGCCAGACCGGGACGTCCAGCCCCCGCACGGCCCGCAGCAGCGCCTCCGCCTCGTCCTGGTCGGGAATGGTCTCCAGGGCCAGTACGTCGGGGGCCGCCGAGGCCAGCACCTCCACCCGCGGCCGGTGGAACCGCTCCAGCTCGGCCACGCTCAGCCCGTACCGGCCCCGGTACTCCGAGCCGTCGGCCAGCACCGCGCCGTACGGTCCCACCGAGGCCGCCACCCAGCGCCCCGGCACGTCCCCGGCCGCGGCCCGGGCCAGCTCGACGCTGCGCCGCAGCAGCCCCTCGGCCTCGTCCCGGTCGATGCCGACCTTGGCGTACCCCTCGAAGCTGGCCTGGTAGCTCGCGGTGATCGCGACCTGCGCCCCGGCCTCGAAGTAGGCCCGGTGCACGGCCGAGACCGCCTCCGGCGCGTCCGCGAGCAGCCGGGCCGACCACAGGGCGTCGGACAGGTCGTACCCGGCCGCCTCCAGCTGGTTCGCCATCCCGCCGTCCAGCACGAGGACGCCCTCGGCGAGGGCCGCGGCCAACGAGGCGGGGGAGCGGTCGGTCCTGGTCATCGGTGGTGCCTCCGGGCGCAGACGTCGGTCCGCCAACCCTACGTGGTCACCCGCGGCCGCCAGGCGCCGTCACCCCGCTGCCACCGGCCCGAGCCGCGCTCCGCCGTCCACCGTCAGCACCACACCAGTCGTGTAGCCGTTCTCGACCAGGAAGGCGACGGCGTGCGCCACCTCCTCCGGACGCCCCGGCCGGCCCAGCGCGATGCCCGCGCAGGCGCCCGCCAGGGTCTCGGCCCTGGCCGCCTCGGGCACCCAGTCCCACCACGGGGTGTCGATCACGCCGGGCGACACCGCGTTCACCCGCCGCGGCGCCAGCTCCGCCGCCAGCACCCGCGCCGCCGCCTCCACCGCCGCGTTCGCCGAGCTGAGCGCGACCAGTCCGGCCCCGCTGAGCTGCGAACTCACCGCGCCGAGCAGGGTCACCGAACCGTCCGCCCGCAGCGTGCCGAGGGCGGCCCTGACCGTGAGCAGCTGCGGGATCAGCTTTCCCTCGTTGTGCCGCCGCAGCTCCGCCGCGGTGACGTCCAGCAGCGAGGTGATCCCGCCGTGCACCGACACCGTCACCACCAGGTGGTCGAACCGGCCGACCTCGGCGAAGAACGCCGCCAACTGCTCCTCGTCGGTGGCGTCCACCACCCGCCCGGTCACCCGCTCGCCCTTCAACTCCCGCAGCGCGGAAGCCAACCGCTGCTCGTCGCGGCCGCCGACGACCACCTCGTACCCGCGGCCGAGCAACTGCTCCGCCGTGGCCAGTCCGATGCCGGACGTGCCACCGATGATCACTACGCGCTCGGACATCTCTCCCCCATCCCCTTCAGTGACGCTCTTTACGAGTCACTGTGCCTCGATTATGTATCGAGACATGGTGTCTTGTAAAGTCCAGCCATGACAGAACCGCAGTCCCCCGCCCTCGGCCGCCCCCGCAGCGAGGCCGCCCGCCGCGCGATCCTGGACGCGGCCACCGCCCTCGCCCTCCGCGACGGCTACACCGCGGTCACCATCAAGGGCATCGCCGAGGCGGCCGGCGTCGGCCGGCAGACGGTCTACCGCTGGTGGCCCACCCGGGGCGCGGTCCTGCTGGAGGCGCTCGCTGAGATCGGCGCGGCCCACGTCCTGCCGGTCCCCACCGCCGACCCCCGGGCCGACCTGCGCGCCTTCCTGGACGACACCTTCACCCTCGCCACCAGGAAGCCGGTCGCCAACGTCCTGGTCGGGGTCACCGCCGACGCCGTCGCCGATCCGGAGCTCTCCGCCACCCGCCGCGCCTACATCACCGGCCGCCGCACCCTGCTCCGTACCGCACTGGAGCGCTGCGGCGACTGGCGGGTGCCGGTGGACACGGTGGTGGACATGGTCTTCGGCGCCATGTGGTACCGCCTGATGAACGAACACGCCCAGGTCGGCCCCGCCTTCACCGAAGAACTCATGCCCGCCCTGGACGCCCTCCGCCGCGACTGACCGAAACCCCCTGGCGTCGTGGATGCCGCTGCGCTAAGTTGTTCTCAGTTAGAGAAACACTCACCTTGAGAACAACAGCCCGGAGCGCCCGATGTCACCGCAGAGCCCGCAGCAGGACCCGCTGGACGAGCAGGCGTGGCTCGCCGCCTACGACCCGCGCGCCTTCGCGCCGGTCGCGGTCACCGTCGACATCGTCGCCCTGACCCTGCGTCAGGACGAGCTGCACGTCCTGCTGGTGCAGCGCGCGGCGCCGCCGTTCCAGGGCTGCTGGGCCCTCCCCGGCGGCTTCGTCCGCGCCGGGGAGGAGGACCTGGACCAGGCCGCCGCCCGCGAACTCGCCGAGGAGACCGGCCTGGACGCCGCGGCCTGCACCGGGTGCACCTGGAACAGCTGGGCTCCTACGGCACCCCGGCCCGCGACCCCCGGATGCATGTCATCTCGGTCGCGTACCTGGCCTTCGCCCCCGACCTGCCCGCCCCCCGGGCCGGCACCGACGCGGCCGCAGCCGCGTGGGTCGCCGTGTCCGCACTCGACCTGGTCGCCGGACCCCGCAGGGGAGGGCCCGGCGACCTTGCCTTCGACCACGCCGCGATCCTCGTCGCGGCCCTGGACCGGGCCCGCTCCAAGCTGGAGTACACCCCCCTCGGCACCGCCTTCCTCGACCGCGAGTTCACCATCTCCGACCTCCGCGCGGTCTACGAGCAGATCTGGGGCGAGAAGCTCCACCCCGGCAACTTCCACCGCAAGGTGCTCTCGGTGCCCGGCTTCGTGGAGGGCACCGGCCGCACCACCGCCCACGGCGGTTCCCGGGGCGGCCCCCGGGCCCGCCTCTACCAGCGCGGCGACGCCCGCCTGCTGCACCCGGCGCTGCTCCGCCCCGATCGCGAGGAGGACATCCGGTGACGCCCCCGCCAAGAACCCCGCCCAGAACCCGGCCGACGACCCCGCCCCGAACCCCGACCGCGCCCAAGCCGCCGCCCCGGCCCGGCACCTTCGACGAGGCCCTCGCCGCCGTCAGGACCGCCGCCACCGCGACCGAACTCCTCGGCGCCGACCCGCACGCGGCTGCCCGGCGCTACCGCCACCTGGTCCGCCTGCTGCACCCGGACACCGCACCCCCCGGCCGCGCCGCCGAGGCCACCGCCGCCTGCGCCGCCCTCAACGCCCGGTACACCGCGCACAGCGCGGCGGGAGCCCCGCCCCCGGGCACACTGACCACCCCGCACCACCGCTACACCACCGGCGAGCTGCACGCCGTCGGCGACCTCGCGGTGCTCCGCCGGGCCCGGGCCGCACCCCACCGCGACCCGTACACCGACCTGGACGTACTGCTCAAGATCCCGCGCTCACCCGCCGACAACGACCTGATCGCCCGGGAGGCCACCGCGCTGACCCGGCTCGCCCGGCACGGCGACCCCCGCTTCCACGCCTATGTGCCGACCCTGGTCGAGACCTTCCGCTACACCGAGGCGACCAACCCGACCGACCCGACCGACCCCACCGCCCCGGGAGGCCCCGCCGACCCGGCGTCCCGCCCCGTCCGCCAGGTCAACGCCGTCCTGCGGCTGGACGGCTTCCACCCGCTCACCGACCTCCTCGCCGCCTGGCCGCAGGGCGTCGACCCGCGTGACGCCGCCTGGATCTGGCGCCGGCTGCTGGTCGTCCTCGGCTACGCCCACCGGGCCGGCGTCCGGCACGGCGCTGTCCTGCCCGAGCACGTACTGGTCCACCCGGAACTGCACGGTGTGGTCCTGGTCGACTGGTGCTACTCGGTCACCGGCGATCCGGCGCCGGTCCCGGCGCTGGTCGAGCGGCACCGCGACAGCTACCCGCCGGAGGTCCTGGCCCGCGAGCCGGCCACCGAGGCCACCGACATCCACCTCGCCAGCCGCTGCATGGAAACCCTGATGGGCGATCAGATCCCGCCCGCTCTACGCGCCTTCGTCACCGGCAGCACCCTGCCGGAGCAGCGCCGCCGTCCGCACGACGCCTGGCGCCTGCTCACCGAGCTGGACGACCTGCTCGACCGGCTCTACGGCCCCCGCACCTTCCGCCCGCTCCGCCTTCCCAACTGACGAAACGTCACCACACCGCAAAGGAGCCCACCATGGGCAGCGGATCCTGGTCCACCAATGTCTACGACGCCGCCGCGAGCTACCGGGCCGCCACCGGCGCCGACCCCTTCGACTACAGCTCCCGCGCCCGCGGCGGCGCCCGCAGCGGCTGGAAGGCGCACCCCTCGCTCGACCCCGAGGGCCTCAGCATCCGCGAGAGCCGGGATTCCGACGAGCACCCCAACTCCCTTGCCATCTCCGTGCTCTTCGATGTCACCGGATCCATGCAGGCGGTTCCGCGAACCTTGCAGACCAAGCTCCCCGAACTGTTCGGCCTGCTGCTGCGCAAGGGCTACACCCAGGACCCGCAGATCCTCTTCGGCGCCGTCGGCGACGCCACCTGCGACCGGGTGCCGCTCCAGCTCGGCCAGTTCGAGTCCGACAACCGGATGGACGACGACCTCGGCAACATCTTCCTGGAGGGCGGCGGCGGGGGCCAGATGACCGAGTCCTACGAACTCGCCATGTACGCCATGGCCCGCCACACCTCGCTGGACTGCCACGAGAAGCGCGGCCGCCGCGGCTACCTCTTCCTGATCGGCGACGAACTCCCGTACGGGAAGGTCAAGGCCCGCGAGGTGCGCGAGGTCATCGGCGACCGGCTGACCGAGGACATCCCGCTCACCCGGCTGCTCCCGGAGCTGCAGCAGAAGTTCGACGTCTACTACATCCTCCCGGCCGGCACCGCCTACTCCGGCAACGCCAAGGTCCTCGACCCCTGGCGCCGACTGCTCGGCCAGAACGTCCTGGAGCTGGACGACCTGGACGCGGTCTGCGAGACCATCGCCCTCACCATCGGCCTCGGCGAGGAGGCGATCGACCTCCAGGAGGGGCTGGACGACCTCGCCGACATCGGCTCCAGCTCGGCCGGCTCGGTCGGCAAGGCCCTCGCCGCCGTGGCCCGCCGCCACAGCGCCGTCACCGTGGCCGGCAGCTCCCTGCTGGGCGACGACGGCACAGGCACCGGCACCGACCCCGGCACCATCGGTTCAGGGACGACAAGGCTGTGAACGCTCCCCACACCATCGTGGTGGACCTCGGCTACGGCGACGCCGGCAAGGGCGGCGTGGTCGACCACCTCTGCCGCAGCACGGACGTGCACACCGTGGTCCGCTTCAACGGCGGCGCCCAGGCCGCGCATAATGTGGTCGCCCCGGACGGCCGGCACCACACCTTCGCCCAGTTCGGCTCGGGCACCCTGGTGCCGGGCGTCCGCACCCACCTCTCCCGGTTCATGCTGGTCGACCCGCTGGCGCTGGCCACCGAGGCCGCCCACCTGCGCACCCTGGGCGTCGCCGACCCGTTCGCCCGGCTCACCGTGGACCGCCGGGCCCTGCTCACCACCCCGTACCACGCCGCCGCCAACCGGCTCAGGGAGACCGCCAGGGGCCAGGCCCGGCACGGCTCCTGCGGCGTCGGGGTGGGGGAGACCGCAGGCTACGCACTGGCCCACCCGGAGGACGCGCCCACCGCCGGCGACTGCGCCAGCCCGACCCGGCTGCTCGCGCTGCTCACCCGGCTCCGCGACCGCCTCACCGCCGACCTCGGCCTCGCCGAACCCCTGGGCCCGCCCCCGGCCGACTGCGCCACCGCCTTCCGCGCCTTCGCCGCGCACACCACCCTTACTGACGCCGGCTACCTGCCCCGACTGCTGCGCACCGCCCGCACCGTCTTCGAGGGCGCCCAGGGCGTGCTGCTGGACGAGTGGCACGGCTTCCACCCGTACACCACCTGGTCCACCACCACCTTTGCCAACGCCGAGACCCTGATCGCCGAGGCGGGGCCCGCGGCCGGCCCGGCGCTGCGGCTCGGCGTCCTCCGCAGCTACACCACCCGCCACGGCCCCGGCCCGCTGGTCAGCGAGGACCGCGCGCTGACCGCGGCCCTGCCCGAGGCCCACAACGGCCACGGCCGCTGGCAGGGCGCCTTCCGCCGGGGCCACTTCGACCTGGTCGCGCACCGCTACGCCCTCGCCGCCTGCGGCGGAGCCGACGCGCTGGCCCTCACCCACCTGGACGCCCCGGCCCGCTTCCCCTACCTCTCCCTCTGCGAGACCTACGACCTGCGCGGGGACGAACTCACCGCGCTGCCCGCCGCTGAACCCGGCAACCTGGCCCGGCAGGCCGACCTCACCGCGACCCTGCTCAAGGCCCGCCCCGGCCGCACCAGCACTCCCGGACCCAGCCCCCGGGCCTGGACCGAGGCGGTCGAGGCCGCCCTCGACACCCGGTCCTGCTCAGCTCCGAAGGCCCCCGCTCCACCGACAAACACCTGCTCACCCCGGCCCCGGCAGTCTTGGCTTAACGCCCGTTCACATGAAAGATTCCTCTCTGGCAACGAAGCCGCACCGCCGGAGGCCCCCATGAGCAGCGCAGACCCGTCCGCCACCCCCCTCTGGGAGCCCGACCCGACCCGCGCCGCCAGCAACCTGGCCAGGTTCCAACGCTGGGCCGCCGAGCACCACGGCGCCCCCACCGGTGACTACGCCGAGCTGCACCACTGGTCCGTCGACAACCTGGACCGCTTCTGGACCGCCGTCAGCAGCTGGTTCGACGTCCGCTTCAGCACCCCTCCGAGCACAGCCCTCGCCGACGCCTCGATGCCCGGCGCGGTCTGGTTCCCCGGCGCCCGCCTCAACTACGCCGAACACGCCCTGCGCCACGGCGAGGACCCGGCCCACGCCGACACCCCGGCTATCCTGCACCTGGACGAGGCCGACCCCGAGCCGTCCGTGCTCAGCTGGTCGGAACTGCGCCGCCAGGTCGGCTCGCTCGCCGCCGAGCTCCGTCGCCTCGGCGTCCGTCCGGGGGACCGGGTCGGCGCCTATGTCCCCAACATCCCGCAGGCCGCCGTGGCCCTGCTCGCCACCGCCGCGGTCGGCGGCATCTGGACCTCCTGCGCTCCCGACTTCGGCGCCCGCAGCGTCCTGGACCGGTTCCAGCAGCTCGAACCGGTGCTGCTGTTCGCCGTCGACGGCTACCGCTACGGCGGAAAGGTGCACGACCGCACCGACATCGTCGCCGAGCTGCGCCGCGAACTCCCCTCGCTGCGCCAGGTGGTGCACATTCCGCTGCTCGGCACCCCCGCCCCGGCCGACACCCTGAGCTGGGACGAGCTACTGGCCAACCCCCAGGAACCGGTCTTCGACCAGCTCCCCTTCGACCACCCGCTCTGGGTGCTCTACTCCTCCGGCACCACCGGACTGCCCAAGGCCATCGTCCAGGGCCACGGCGGCATCGTGGTCGAACACCTGAAGCAGGCCGGACTGCACCTCGACCTCGGCCCGGCCGACCGCTTCTTCTGGTACACCTCCACCGGCTGGATGATGTGGAACTTCCTGCTGGCAGGCCTGCTGGTCGGCGCCAGCATCGTCACCTACGACGGCAGCCCCGGCTTCCCCGGCACCGACGCCCAGTGGCGCATCGCCGAACGCGCCGAGGTGACCGTGTACGGGACGTCCGCCGCCTACATCACCGCCTGCGCCAAGGCCGACGTCCACCCGGCCCGCGATCTGGACCTGTCCCGGCTGCGCGCCATCGGCACCACCGGGTCACCGCTCCCGCCGGACGGCTTCCGCTGGATCTACGAGCAGGTCAGCCCGGACATCTGGCTCGCCAGCGTCAGCGGCGGCACCGACCTCTGCAGCTGCTTCGTCGGCGGCGTCCCCACCCTCCCGGTGTACCTCGGCGAGATCCAGGCCCCCAGCCTCGGCGCCGCCGTCGAGGCCTGGGACGCCGAGGGCAGGGCCGTCGTCGGCGAGGTCGGCGAGCTCGTCTGCACCAAGCCGATCCCGTCCATGCCGCTGCGCTTCTGGAACGACCCGCACGGGGCCAGGCTGCACGCCAGCTACTTCGACACCTACCCGGGCGTCTGGCGGCACGGCGACTGGATCACCGTCACCACCCGCGGCACGGTCGTCATCCACGGCCGCTCCGACTCCACTCTGAACCGGCAGGGCGTGCGCATGGGCTCCGCCGACATCTACGAGGTGGTCGAACGCCTGCCGCAGATCCGGGAGTCCCTGGTCATCGGCCTGGAGCAGCCGGACGGCGGCTACTGGATGCCGCTCTTCGTGGTCCTCGCCGACGGCACCGTCCTGGACGACGACCTGCGCGGCGCGATCCGCGGCGCCATCCGCGAACAACTGTCCCCGCGCCATGTCCCGGACGAGGTCATCGCCGTCCCCGCGCTGCCGCGCACCCTCACCGGGAAGCGCCTGGAGGTCCCGATCAAGCGCATCCTCGGCGGGACCGCGCTCGCCCAGGCGGTGAACCCCGGCTCGCTGGACAACCCGGCCGCGCTCACCCCCTTCGTCGACCTGGCCAGGGCCCGCGCCGACGCCGAAGGGGCCACCCACCGCCCCGGTGAATGACCCCTCGCGTGCCTGGCTGTCCGGTTACTCTCCGGACAGCACCTGCTTGGCCGCGGCCAGCGCCTCCTCGGCCGTGTCGGTGGCCCGAGCCGCCGCCGCGGCCCGGGTGCACTGCGCCAGCGTGTACTTCGCCAGCGTCGCCCGGACGTAGGGGATCGCGCTGGCGCCCATCGACAGACTGGTCACCCCGAGCCCGGTGAGCACACAGGCCAGCACCGGGTCGGCCGCCGCCTCCCCGCACACGCCGCAGCTCTTGCCGGTGGCCTTGGCCGCGTCCGCCGACATGGCGATCAGGTCGAGCAGGGCGGGCTGCCAGGAGTCCTGCAGCCGGGCCAGCGAGCCCACCTGGCGGTCCGCCGCGAAGGTGTACTGGGCCAGGTCGTTGGTGCCCAGCGAGATGAACTCGACCTCGTGCAGGATCGACCTGGCCCGCAGCGCGGCCGAGGGGATCTCCACCATCGCGCCGAACTTCGCCTTGAGCCCGGCCTCCCGGCAGGCATCGGCGAAGGCCTTGGCGTCGATCCGGTCGGCCACCATCGGGGCCATCACCTCGAGGTAGACCGGCAGCCCCTGGACCGCCTTGGCCAGCGCCCGCAACTGGGTCCCCAGCACATCGGGGTGCTCCAGCAGGCTCCGCAGCCCGCGCACACCGAGCGCCGGGTTGGGCTCGTCGGCCGGGGTCATGAAGTCCAGCGGCTTGTCCGCGCCCGCGTCCAGCACCCGGACCACGACCCGCCCCTCCGGGAACGCCTCCAGCACCTTGCGGTAGGCCGCGACCTGCGACTCCTCCGAGGGCGCCGTGGTCGAGTCGTCCAGGAACAGGAACTCGGTACGGAACAGCCCCACCCCCTCGGCCCCCGCCGCCAGCGCCGCCGCCACATCCGCCGGGCCGCCGATGTTCGCCAGCAGCGGCACCTTGTAGCCGTCGGAGGTCTGCCCGGGGCCGGTCGACGCGGACAGCGCGGCCTTCCGTTCGGCCGCGACCCGCCGCAGCTCGTCCTGCTGTTCCGCGGAGGGATCCAGCAGGACCTCCCCGGTGCTGCCGTCCACCGCCACGACCACGCCCTCGGCCATCTGGGTGGCTCCGGGCAGGGCGACCACGGCCGGCACCCCCAGCGCCCGCGCCAGGATCGCGCTGTGGCTGGTCGGTCCGCCCTCCTCGGTGACAAAACCAAGCACCAGGGTCGGGTCCAGCAGCGCGGTGTCGGCCGGCGCCAGATCCCGCGCGATCAGCACATACGGCTCATCGCTGTCCGGAACCCCCGGCATCGGCACCCCCATCAGCCGCGCCACGATCCGGTTCCGCACATCGTCCAGGTCGGCCACCCTGCCTGCCAGGTAGTCGCCGGCGTTGGCGAGCAGCGCCCGGTAGGAGGCGAAGGCGTCGTAGACGCCGCGCTCGGCGGTGCTGCCGACCGCGATCCGCCGTTCGACGTCTGCCATCAGCTCGGGGTCCAGCGCCATCAGCGACTGCGCCTCCAGCACCGCCTGCGCCTCGCCGCCGGCCAGATTGCCGCGGGCCTGCAGGTCGGCCGCCACGGCCTCGACCGCCTGCCGGGCCCGGGCCTGCTCGCGCGGGGCCTCCTCGGTCGGCGTCTGCTTGGCCGGCGGTTCCAGCACCGCCGTGCCCATGTGCCGGACCTGTCCGATCGCGACCCCGTGGCTCACGCCCACGCCGCGCAGCGTCTCTGTCATTTCACCGGTCTCCGCTCGGGTTGGGTGCTTCGCTTACTTCCAGGTGAAGAGGTCGTCCCCGACCGCGACGTCGTCGGCCTCCTGCACCGCGCTCAACTGCTCGGGCGAGGCCTCCAGCGCCACGATCGGGCAGATCGGCGACTTCCCCGCCGCCTCCACCGCGGCCGGGTTCCAGCGGATCACCGGCTGTCCCTGCTTCACGCTGTCCCCCTTGCTGACCAGCAGCTCGAAGCCCTCACCGTTCAGCTGCACGGTGTCGATCCCCAGGTGCACCAGCACGCCGTGGCCCTGGTCGTCGATGACGACGAAGGCATGCGGGTGCATGGAGACGACAGTCCCGGTCACCGGCGCCACCGCGTCCCCGGGCTCGCGCACCGGATCGATCGCGGTACCGGGCCCGACCATCGCACCGGCGAACACCGGGTCCGGTACTGCGGCGAGTCCGATGGCGCGTCCAGCCAGGGGGGACGTCACTGTCGTCATGCTCAAGCCTCCATTGCGGCAACTGCGGCAACACGCGCTCGCGCGGGCGTCGGGATCAGCCTAAATCAACTTAACTTAGGACACTTCACCGCTGCGTCCGACAGGGCCAAAAGTCCCTGGCGTGCTGGTTTGCTCCGTCAAGCACAGCCATGTAACGTTGGCGATCCGCCCACCGCAACCAGCATGACTGCGGCGTGTCGGCGGCAAGCCAATTTCGAACCGCAAGTAAATTGCGCTAGGGTTGCGCGTGCCTCCGAACAGGCGGCCGGTAATTCAAACCGGAGTGGATCGGGCGAGTTAAACGGTCTGCTAAGATTTGGAACACAGAACGAAACGCCCAGAGGGTCCGGTGTGAAAGCCGCCTGAAGGAAGTGTCCGTTCCTTGAGAACTCAACAGCGTGCCAAAAGTCAACGCCAAGTTTCATTTGGCAAGATAATGCAGTAAACACTAGCGAGGACGCAGTGCACGGGGTCGGCTATTCCGCTGATCGTCGTGCCGCTCTTTCGCGGGTGCTATCAGGATTACCTGATGACATTCACGGAGAGTTTGATCCTGGCTCAGGACGAACGCTGGCGGCGTGCTTAACACATGCAAGTCGAACGGTGAAGCCCTTCGGGGTGGATCAGTGGCGAACGGGTGAGTAACACGTGGGCAATCTGCCCTGCATTCTGGGACAAGCCTTGGAAACGAGGTCTAATACCGGATACGACGCATCTCCGCATGGGGTGTGCGTGGAAAGCTCCGGCGATGCAGGATGAGCCCGCGGCCTATCAGCTTGTTGGTGGGGTAATGGCCTACCAAGGCGACGACGGGTAGCCGGCCTGAGAGGGCGACCGGCCACACTGGGACTGAGACACGGCCCAGACTCCTACGGGAGGCAGCAGTGGGGAATATTGCACAATGGGCGAAAGCCTGATGCAGCGACGCCGCGTGAGGGATGACGGCCTTCGGGTTGTAAACCTCTTTCAGCAGGGAAGAAGCGCAAGTGACGGTACCTGCAGAAGAAGCACCGGCTAACTACGTGCCAGCAGCCGCGGTAATACGTAGGGTGCGAGCGTTGTCCGGATTTATTGGGCGTAAAGAGCTCGTAGGCGGCTTGTCGCGTCGGATGTGAAAGCCCGGGGCTTAACTCCGGGTCTGCATTCGATACGGGCAGGCTAGAGTGTGGTAGGGGAGATCGGAATTCCTGGTGTAGCGGTGAAATGCGCAGATATCAGGAGGAACACCGGTGGCGAAGGCGGATCTCTGGGCCATTACTGACGCTGAGGAGCGAAAGCGTGGGGAGCGAACAGGATTAGATACCCTGGTAGTCCACGCCGTAAACGTTGGGAACTAGGTGTGGGTCACATTCCACGTGGTCCGCGCCGCAGCTAACGCATTAAGTTCCCCGCCTGGGGAGTACGGCCGCAAGGCTAAAACTCAAAGGAATTGACGGGGGCCCGCACAAGCAGCGGAGCATGTGGCTTAATTCGACGCAACGCGAAGAACCTTACCAAGGCTTGACATATACCGGAAACGTGCAGAGATGTACGCCCCCTTGTGGTCGGTATACAGGTGGTGCATGGTTGTCGTCAGCTCGTGTCGTGAGATGTTGGGTTAAGTCCCGCAACGAGCGCAACCCTCGTTCTGTGTTGCCAGCATGCCTTTCGGGGTGATGGGGACTCACAGGAGACTGCCGGGGTCAACTCGGAGGAAGGTGGGGACGACGTCAAATCATCATGCCCCTTATGTCTTGGGCTGCACACGTGCTACAATGGCCGGTACAATGAGCTGCGATACCGCGAGGTGGAGCGAATCTCAAAAAGCCGGTCTCAGTTCGGATTGGGGTCTGCAACTCGACCCCATGAAGTCGGAGTTGCTAGTAATCGCAGATCAGCATTGCTGCGGTGAATACGTTCCCGGGCCTTGTACACACCGCCCGTCACGTCACGAAAGTCGGTAACACCCGAAGCCGGTGGCCTAACCCGTAAGGGAAGGAGCTGTCGAAGGTGGGACCAGCGATTGGGACGAAGTCGTAACAAGGTAGCCGTACCGGAAGGTGCGGCTGGATCACCTCCTTTCTAAGGAGCACAGTGCCACTGCGTCAGCATCTGTCTGACGGTGGCCAGCTCATGGGTGGAACGTTGACTATTCGGCACCGCACGGTCCTTCGGGTCTCTGGTACTGCGCTTCGGCGCGTGGAACGAGGTCTGGTGGGGTGGGTGGTGTCGGGCGCGCTGTTGGGTCCTGAGGGAACGGAAGTCCCCTCTGAACGCCGGCCCCATGCTTGTACTGGTGGGTGGTTGGTCGTTGCTTGAGAACTGCACAGTGGACGCGAGCATCTGTGGCCAAGTTTTTAAGGGCGCACGGTGGATGCCTTGGCACTAGGAACCGATGAAGGACGTGGGAGGCCACGATAGGCCCCGGGGAGCTGTCAACCGAGCTTTGATCCGGGGGTGTCCGAATGGGGAAACCCGGCAGTCGTCATGGGCTGTCACCCGCCGCTGAACACATAGGCGGTGTGGAGGGAACGCGGGGAAGTGAAACATCTCAGTACCCGCAGGAAGAGAAAACAACCGTGATTCCGAGAGTAGTGGCGAGCGAAATCGGATGAGGCTAAACCAGTCACGTGTGATACCCGGCAGGGGTTGCGTGGTTGGGGTCGTGGGATTGCACTTCAGTTGTCTGCCGACTTCTGGGCGAGTCAGAAACCGTATGGGTAGTCGAAGGACATGCGAAAGGTCCGGCGTAGAGGGTAAGACCCCCGTAGACGAAACCTGTACGGCTTGCTTGTGCAACTCCCAAGTAGCACGGAGCCCGAGAAATTCCGTGTGAATCTGGCGGGACCACCCGCTAAGCCTAAATATTCCCTAGTGACCGATAGCGGACAGTACCGTGAGGGAATGGTGAAAAGTACCGCGGGAGCGGAGTGAAATAGTACCTGAAACCGTGTGCCTACAAGCCGTGGGAGCGTCGTCAGGAGGGCTTGCCCTTACTGATCGTGACTGCGTGCCTTTTGAAGAATGAGCCTGCGAGTTTGCGGTGTGTTGCGAGGTTAACCCGTGTGGGGTAGCCGTAGCGAAAGCGAGTCCGAATAGGGCGATTGAGTAGCGCGCCCAAGACCCGAAGCGGAGTGATCTAGCCATGGGCAGGTTGAAGCGCGGGTAAGACCGTGTGGAGGACCGAACCCACCAGGGTTGAAAACCTGGGGGATGACCTGTGGTTAGGGGTGAAAGGCCAATCAAACTCCGTGATAGCTGGTTCTCCCCGAAATGCATTTAGGTGCAGCGTCGCGTGTTTCTTGCCGGAGGTAGAGCACTGGATAGGCGATGGGCCCCACCGGGTTACTGACCTTAGCCAAACTCCGAATGCCGGTAAGTGAGAGCGCGGCAGTGAGACTGTGGGGGATAAGCTCCATGGTCGAGAGGGAAACAGCCCAGAACACCGGCTAAGGCCCCTAAGCGTGTGCTAAGTGGGAAAGGATGTGGAGTCGCAGAGACAACCAGGAGGTTGGCTTAGAAGCAGCCACCCTTTAAAGAGTGCGTAATAGCTCACTGGTCAAGTGATTCCGCGCCGACAATGTAGCGGGGCTCAAGTACACCGCCGAAGCCGTGTCATTGCAACGTGAAGCCCCAACGGGTGTTGTGATGGGTAGGGGAGCGTCGTGTGCCGGGTGAAGCGGCGGCGGAAGCCAGTCGTGGACGGTTCACGAGTGAGAATGCAGGCATGAGTAGCGATACAAGAGTGGGAAACTCTTGCGCCGATTGACCAAGGGTTCCTGGGTCAAGCTGATCTGCCCAGGGTAAGTCGGGACCTAAGGCGAGGCCGACAGGCGTAGTCGATGGACAACGGGTTGATATTCCCGTACCCGCTTTGAAGCGCCAACGTCGAACCTCTGAATGCTAAAGCCGCGAAGCCGCCCTGAAGTCTTCGGATGGATGGGAGTGGTGGAGCCGCTGACCCAACAGGGTAGTAGGTGAGCGATGGGGTGACGCAGGAAGGTAGTCCAGCCCGGGCGGTGGTTGTCCCGGGGTAAGGGTGTAGGACGTGTGATAGGCAAATCCGTCGCACATATAGTCTGAGACCTGATGCCGAGCCGATTGTGGTGAAGTGGATGATCCTATGCTGTCGAGAAAAGCCTCTAGCGAGTTTCATGGCGGCCCGTACCCCAAACCGACTCAGGTGGTCAGGTAGAGAATACCGAGGCGTTCGGGTGAACTATGGTTAAGGAACTCGGCAAAATGCCCCCGTAACTTCGGGAGAAGGGGGGCCGGAACTGGTGATGGGACTTGCTCCTTGAGCTGGGGCCGGCCGCAGAGACCAGCGAGAAGCGACTGTTTACTAAAAACACAGGTCCGTGCGAAGCCGTAAGGCGATGTATACGGACTGACGCCTGCCCGGTGCTGGAACGTTAAGGGGACCGGTTAGCTCTGTTTCGACGGGGCGAGGCTGAGAACTTAAGCGCCAGTAAACGGCGGTGGTAACTATAACCATCCTAAGGTAGCGAAATTCCTTGTCGGGTAAGTTCCGACCTGCACGAATGGCGTAACGACTTCTCGACTGTCTCAACCATAGGCCCGGTGAAATTGCATTACGAGTAAAGATGCTCGTTTCGCGCAGCAGGACGGAAAGACCCCGGGACCTTTACTATAGCTTGATATTGGTGTTCGGTTCGGCTTGTGTAGGATAGGTGGGAGACTTTGAAGCTCAGACGCCAGTTTGGGTGGAGTCGTCGTTGAAATACCACTCTGGTCGTGCTGGATGTCTAACCTGGGTCCGTGATCCGGATCAGGGACAGTGTCTGGTGGGTAGTTTAACTGGGGCGGTTGCCTCCTAAAATGTAACGGAGGCGCCCAAAGGTTCCCTCAGCCTGGTTGGCTATCAGGTGTTGAGTGTAAGTGCACAAGGGAGCTTGACTGTGAGACCGACGGGTCGAGCAGGTGCGAAAGCAGGGACTAGTGATCCGGCGGTGGCTTGTGGAAGCGCCGTCGCTCAACGGATAAAAGGTACCCCGGGGATAACAGGCTGATCTTCCCCAAGAGTCCATATCGACGGGATGGTTTGGCACCTCGATGTCGGCTCGTCGCATCCTGGGGCTGGAGTAGGTCCCAAGGGTTGGGCTGTTCGCCCATTAAAGCGGTACGCGAGCTGGGTTTAGAACGTCGTGAGACAGTTCGGTCCCTATCCGCTGCGCGCGCAGGAGTCTTGAGAAGGGCTGTCCCTAGTACGAGAGGACCGGGACGGACGAACCTCTGGTGTGCCAGTTGTCCTGCCAAGGGCATGGCTGGTTGGCTACGTTCGGAAAGGATAACCGCTGAAAGCATCTAAGCGGGAAGCCTGCTTCGAGATGAGGACTCCCACCACCATCGAGTGGGTAAGGCTCCCAGTAGACGACTGGGTTGATAGGCCGGATGTGGAAGCCCTGTAAGGGGTGGAGCTGACCGGTACTAATAGGCCGAGGGCTTGACCATAGTTGCTACGCGTCCACTGTGCAGTTCTGAAGTCACGACCCGTTTGCCCCCGCAATGATGGGGGCAGGTGCGTGTCAACTTCATAGTGTTTCGGTGGTCATAGCGTGAGGGAAACGCCCGGTAACATCCCGAACCCGGAAGCTAAGCCTCATAGCGCCGATGGTACTGCAGGGGGACCCTGTGGGAGAGTAGGACGCCGCCGAACAACCATTACAGTAAAGCCCCCTGACCAATCGTCAGGGGGCTTTACTGCGTTCAGGACCCGACAGGGTAAAGTTCCGGTACATCGTCCGTCCCGTCAGCAGGAGGCCCCGGGTGGAGGTTCAGGAGACCCGAGTCCAGACCGACCGCGTGTTCACCATCCCCAACATGCTGAGCATGGCGCGGCTGGTCGGCGTGCCGGTCTTTCTCTGGTTGGTGCTGTGGCCGGTCTTCGGGGGCCCGCACAACGACGGATGGGCCGTCCTGATCCTGATGGCCAGCGGGGTGAGCGACTATCTCGACGGCAAGCTGGCGCGGAAGTGGGGGCAGATCAGCCGGCTCGGCCAGCTGCTGGATCCGCTGGCGGACCGGCTGTTCGTGCTGTCCACCATTGTCGGGCTGACCTGGCGCGGGATCATGCCCTGGTGGCTCACCGTGCTGCTGCTGGGACGCGAGGTATTCATCGCCTCGCTGCTGCCGGTGCTGCGGAAGCACGGCTACGGGCCGCCCGAGGTGAATTTCCTCGGGAAGGCCGCCACGTTCAATCTGATGTACGCATTTCCGCTGCTTCTCCTCACCGAGAGGAGTGATTGGCTCGGAAGTGTGGCATTCGTCATCGGATGGGCGTTCGTTTGGTGGGGTACAACCCTCTACTGGTGGGCAGGGATCCTGTACGCGGTTCAGACCCGACGGCTGGTCCGGACGGGTGCCGCGGCCGGCTGACCCAGATGCCCCGTGCGGGTGTCCTGTCCAAGGGTCTGGCCGGAGGATGTGAACCAGTCACGTCCACCAAGGCCACAAGGAGGAACCACCCGACATGAAGGCCGTTGTGATGGCCGGAGGCGAGGGCACACGCCTGCGCCCGATGACCTCGAGCATGCCCAAGCCCCTGCTTCCTGTCGTGAATCGTCCGATCATGGAGCATGTGCTCCGACTGCTGAAGCGCCACGGGTTGACCGAGACCGTCGTGACCGTGCAGTTCCTCGCTTCGCTGGTCCGGAACTACTTCGGTGACGGCGAAGAACTGGGAATGACTCTGACGTATGCGAACGAGGAGACCCCGCTCGGTACCGCGGGCAGCGTCAAGAACGCCGAGGACGCGCTGAAGGACGACTCGTTCCTGGTCATCTCCGGTGATGCGCTGACGGACTTCGACCTCACCGAGCTGATGGAGTTCCACCGCTCCAAGGGCGCCCTGGTGACGGTCTGCCTGACCCGGGTGCCCAACCCGCTGGAGTTCGGGATCACCATCGTCGACGACGAGGGCCGGGTCGAGCGCTTCCTGGAGAAGCCGACCTGGGGCCAGGTCTTCTCGGACACGGTGAACACGGGCATCTATGTGATGGAGCCCGAGGTCTTCGACTATGTGGCGGCCGACACCTCCGTGGACTGGTCCGGGGACGTCTTCCCGCAGCTGCTCAAGGAGGGCAAGCCGATCTACGGCTTCATCGCCGAGGGCTACTGGGAGGACGTCGGCACGCACGAGAGCTATATGAAGGCGCAGGCCGACGTCCTGGAGGGCAAGGTCGACGTCGACATCGACGGCTTTGAGATCTCCCCGGGCGTCTGGGTGGCCGAGGGCGCCGAGGTCGACCCCGAGGCGATCCTGCGCGGCCCGCTCTATGTAGGGGACTACGCCAAGGTCGAGGCGGGCGTCGAACTGCGTGAGAACACCGTGCTGGGCAGCAATGTCGTGGTGAAGCGCGGGGCGTTCCTGCACCGGGCGATCATCCACGACAACGTCTACATCGGGCCGCAGAGCAATCTGCGCGGCTGCGTCATCGGGAAGAACACCGATGTGATGCGGGCCGCGCGGATCGAGGACGGCGCGGTGATCGGCGACGAGTGCCTGATCGAGGAGGAGTCGATCATCGCGGGCAATGTCCGCGTGTACCCCTTCAAGACGATCGAGGCCGGGGCCGTGGTGAACACCTCGGTCATCTGGGAGTCCCGCGGCCAGGAGCACCTGTTCGGCGCCCGTGGCGTGTCCGGGATCATCAATGTGGAGATCACCCCCGAGCTCGCGGTGCGGCTGGCCGGCGCCTATGCCACCACGCTGAAGAAGGGCGCGACGGTCACCATCGCCCGTGACCACTCGCGTGGCGCCCGTGCGCTCAAGCGGGCCATGATCTCGGCGCTGCAGGCCAGCGCGATCGACGTCCGCGACCTGGAGAACGTGCCGATGCCGGTGGCGCGGCAGCAGACGGCGCGAGGCAGCGCCGGCGGGATCATGCTGCGGACCACGCCGGGGGTGCCGGACTCCCTCGACATCCTGTTCTTCGACGAGCGCGGCGCCGACCTGTCCCAGGCCGGGCAGCGGAAGCTGGACCGGGTCTACGGGCGGCAGGAGTACCGCCGGGCGTTCCCCGGTGAGATCGGCGACCTGACCTTCCCCAGCAGCGTGTTCGACTCCTACGCGGGCACCCTGCTGCGGGCCATCGACACCAGCGGCGTGCCGGAGGCGGCCCTCAAGGTCGTCATCGACGCCGCGCACGGCAGCGCGGGCCTGGTTCTGCCCAGCATCCTGGGCCGGCTCGGCATCGAGGCGCTGACCGTCAACCAGGGCATGGACGAGGCGCGGCCGACCGAGACCTCGGAGGAGCGCAGGGCCGGGCTGGTCCGGCTCGGTGAGCTGGTGGCCTCGTCCAGGGCGGCCTTCGGGGTGCGCTTCGACCCGGTGGGCGAGCGGGTCTCCTTCGTCGACGAGCGCGGGCACCTGATCGAGGACGACCGGGCGCTGCTGGTGTTCCTGGACCTGGTCGCGGCCGAGGGCCGCAGCGGCAAGGTGGCGCTCCCGGTGACCACGACCAGGATCGCCGAGCAGGTCGCGGCCTACCACGGCACCCAGGTGCTGTGGACCACCACCTCGCCGGACGACCTGACCCGGGCGGCCTCGGCCGAGGGCACGATCTTCGGCGGCGACGGGCGCGGGCGCTATGTCATCCCCGAGTTCAGCGGGATCTTCGACGGCGCGGCCGCCTTCGTCCGGCTGGTCGGCCTGGTCGCGCGGACCCAGCTCACGCTGAGCCAGATCGACGCCAGGATCCCCAAGGCGCATGTGCACCGCCGGGATCTTGCGACCCCCTGGTCGGCCAAGGGCCTGGTGATGCGCTCGGTGGTCGAGGCGGCCGGGACCAGGGACGTGGACACCACCGACGGGGTGCGGGTGGTGGAGCCGGACGGGCGCTGGACCATGGTCGTGCCCGACCCGGCCGAGGCGGTCACCCACCTCTGGGCCGAGGGCCCGGACGACGCCTCCACCCAGGCGCTGCTGGACGAGTGGGGCGCCGTGGTCGAGGCCACCGACCACTCGTAGCGGGCAGCCGCGGCAGGGCCGCCGAGGGCTTGCCGGGACCGGATCGTTTTGTCACGATCCGGTCCCGGCTTCGTCCCGTGGGACGCGAGTTGCGTCGGGGAAGCTGAGCCGACGTGCGACGATGTGGCCCATGCCGGGCACGGGTGAGGACGACGGGGCGGAACGGGCGGCGCGCTACGCGCGGCCCGACGCGTCCATGTCGCTGCTGACCAGCGTCATGGAGCACAGTCTCGACGAGGGCTATGCCGAGGCGGCGCGCGGCCGGGGCCAGTACGGCACCAGCCGGCTGCCGACCTCGCTGCGCGGCAAGCTCGCGCTCGCGGCCGGTCTGATGCTGCCGGCCCTGGTGCTGACCATCGGCGCGGTGCAGGTCAGGGCGTCCGCTCCGGTGGCCGCGCAGGAGCGGCAGGAGCTGGTATCCAGGGTCGGCACCGCCCAGGCGAACGCCGACGCGGCCCAGCAGCAGGTGGACCAGCTGCAGGCCCAGGTCAAGCAGCTGGGGAAGCAGCCGACCAGCCCCGACAGCACGCTGCTGCAGCAGCTCCAGCTGGTGACCGGGGCGGCCGCGGCCGAGGGTCCGGGGATGCAGATCGTGCTCGACGACTCGGCGACGGCGGACACCGGCGGCGGGACGGATCCGCGGACCGCCTCCGGCTTCGGCAACGCGGGCCGGGTGCGGGACCGCGACCTCCAGCTGGTGGCCGACGCGCTCTGGCAGTCGGGCGCCGAGGGCATCGCGGTCAACGGCCAGCGGCTGACCTCGCTGTCCGCGATCAGGGCGGCCGGGGACGCGATACTGGTCGACAACCACCCGCTGGTGCTGCCCTACACGGTGCAGGCCATCGGCGGCGGCTCGCTGGTCGGGCGGTTCCAGCAGGCCGTCGACGGCGGGATCTACCTGAACCAGCTCAAGACCGGCTATGGCATTCAGTTCAGCATGACCGCAGAGGACCGGGTCGACCTGCCGGCGGCTGCCAGGAGCAGCCTGCTGTACGCGGCGCCGACCGGCAGGGGAGGAGCAACACCGTGATCGCCGTACTTGGCCTCGTCGTCGGGGTCGTCGTCGGGCTGTTCGTCCAGCCAGGGATTCCCACCGCCATGGTGCCGTATCTGCCGATCGCCATCGTGGCGGCGCTGGACGCGGTGTTCGGCGGGATCAGGGCGATGCTCGACGGCATCTTCGACGACAAGGTCTTTGTCGTCTCCTTCCTCTCCAACGTGGTGGTGGCCGCGCTGATCGTGTTCCTCGGGGACCAGCTCGGGGTGGGCTCGCAGCTGTCCACCGGCGTGGTCGTGGTGCTGGGGATCCGGATCTTCTCCAATGCCGCCGCGATCCGGCGCCATGTCTTCCGTGCCTAGCTTGTGCACCCGGTGCTCGGGCCGGGTAGGACGGATGGCAGGATGATCGGCGCAGGTCGGAAGCGGCGGGAGCAGCGGGTGGGGCAGGACCAGGACGCGGCGGAGGGCGCGCCGGACGGGACACCGGACGACGTGCCCGGCGACGGGCCGGAGAGCGGCCGGCAGCGGCTGGCAGCCGCGCTGTGGCCGCCCCGGGTGTCCCGGGCCCAGCTGGTGGTCGCGCTGCTGCTGTTCTCGCTCGGCCTGGGCCTGGCGATCCAGGTGCGTTCCACCAACTCCGAGAGCCAGCAGCTGCGCGGCGCCCGGCAGGAGGACCTGGTCCGGGTGCTGGACGAGGTCGACGCCCGGCAGCAGCGGCTGGACACCGAGCGGCAGCAGCTGCAGGAGTCCCTGGCGACGCTGCAGAACAGCTCGCAGCAGGCCAAGGAGGCCCAGATCCAGACCCGTACCAAGGAACAGCAGTTGGGCGTGCTGGCGGGCACGGTGGCGGCGACAGGGCCGGGCATCGTGTTGACCGTCAAGGACCCCGGCGGCAAGGTCCAGGCCGATATGCTGCTCAACACTCTGGAGGAGTTGCGCGCGGCGGGGGCGGAGGCGGTCGAGATCAACGATGTGCGGGTGGTCGCCGGAACCTGGTTCTCCGACGCCTCGGCCGGGTCGGTGTCGATCAGCGGCAAAACCGTCTCGCAGCCCTACCGGTTCAGCGTGATCGGCAACGCGCACGACCTGGACACCGCGCTGGGCATTCCCGGCGGGGTGGTGCAGTCGGTCCGCCAGCTCAAGGCGACGGCGACCGTCTCCCAGCAGAAGTCGTTGTCGGTGACGGCCTTGATCCCGCTGACCACTCCTGACTACGCTCACCCGGCGCAGCCGTGACCGGGCGCCGGGCCGCAGAGGGCCCCGTCGACCGCAGTTCTCAACTATCGTCCATGATGGCTTCACCCTGCCTCCGGGCAGGCTCGTGTTCACGCAAGGGGAATCGTCCGTGAGTCTGTTCTCGAAGCTGTTCGGTCGGAAGTCCCCGCAGCAGGGTGCCGTCGAGGCGCCCACCGCACGTCACCGCAGAGCGGACGAGGAGGGCTGGGCCCAGCAGCAGGTGCCCGGTATGCGCGAGGCGGAGACCCAGACCTTCGCGACCGCGCAGCAGGACCGTCCGCTGTACCGGGAGGATCCGCGACACGCGGAGGTCGGCGGTGCGGGTCCGATAGCACCGGAGGCAGTACCCTCAACCTCAGGTGGAGGGTTCGGAACCGATCCCTACCCTCGACAGGAGGCCGCAGGCATGGCGGTGTGCACCCGGTGCGGGAGCAGCAATCCCGAGGCCAGCCGATTCTGCTCCAACTGCGGCGCGCCGCTGCGGGCCCGCGGCCAGGCGGAGCGGCCCTCGGAGCAGACGTCGACCATCTCGATCTCCGGACTCGAGGCGTACGACCCGGACGTGTCGGCCCAGGTCACCCCGGCGATCTCGCCGGAGGCCCAGGCCGCCGTGGACGCCCTGCCTCCGGGCTCGGCGCTGCTGGTGGTCCGGCGCGGCCCCAACTCGGGCAGCCGGTTCCTGCTCGACACCGAACTGACGACGGCCGGGCGGCACCCGGAGAGCGACATCTTCCTGGACGACATCACCGTGTCCCGGCGGCATGTCGAGTTCCGGCGCACGCCCACCGGCTTCGGCGTCGCCGACGTCGGCAGCCTGAACGGCACCTACGTCAACCGCGAGCGGATCGACGAGGTGCCGCTGAGCACGGGCGACGAGGTCCAGATCGGCAAGTACCGGCTGGTGTTCTTCGAAAGCCGCAGGGGGTACTGAAACCACGGAGGAGTGGTCTGTGCAGGGTGACAACGGCGGGTTCGAGGCTGGTGCTGTCGAGGCGGGCAGGCAGCTGCTCAGCATCGGTGCGGTACTCGGGGTCCTGCGGGACGAGTTCCCCGAGGTGACCATCTCCAAGATCCGCTTCCTGGAGGCGGAGCGACTCGTCGAGCCGCAGCGGACCCCCTCCGGCTACCGGAAGTTCAGCCGCGAGGACGTCACCAGGCTCGGTTATGTGCTGCGGATGCAGCGGGACCACTACCTGCCGCTGCGGGTGATCAGGGAGCACCTGGACGCCATGGACGCGGGCGAGGCGCCGCCCGAGCTGCCCGGCGCCGAGCACACGGCGGCGGCCGGCGGCTCCTCCGTGGTGGAGCAGGTGGCCAGGGACGCGTTCGTGCCCGGGCCCCGGCTGGGCCGGGCGGAACTGCTGGCGGCGGCCGGGGTGGCCGAGCAGCAGCTCGCCGACTGGGAGTCCTACGGCCTGGTCGCGGCGACCTCCGACGGCGGATTCGACCCGGAGATGCTCCAGGTCGCCCGGCTGGTCGCGGAGCTGGGCCGGTTCGGCCTGGAACCCCGGCACCTGCGCGCGGTGAAAGCCGCCGCGGACCGCGAGGTCGGCCTGGTGGAGCAGGTGGTGGCGCCGCTGCGGCGGCACCGCAACCCGCAGACCCGGGCCCACGCGGCGGCGCTGGCACGGGAGCTGGCGACCCTCTCGGTGCGGCTGCACGCGGCGCTGGTGCAGGTCGGCCTGCGCGCCCATCCGGGAGTCTGACCCGTGAGAACTGGAGTATCGGGGCCCAGCGCCCTAGGGTTGCGGGTGTGAACGAGCTAGACGTCGTGGGTGTCAGGGTGGAGATGCCGTCGAACCAGCCGATCGTGCTTCTGCGCGAAGTCGGGGGCGACCGCTACCTCCCCATCTGGATCGGCCCGGGGGAGGCCACCGCCATCGCTTTCGCACAGCAGGGCATGACTCCGGTCCGACCGCTCACGCACGACCTCTTCCGGAACGTCCTGGAGGCGGTCGGGCAGCAGCTCACCGAGGTGAGGATCACCGATCTGCGGGAGGGCGTGTTCTACGCCGAGCTGGTCTTCGCCAGCGGGGTGGAGGTCAGCGCCCGTCCGTCCGACGCCATAGCGCTGGCGCTGCGGACCGGTGCGCCGATCTACGGCAGCGACGGGGTGCTCGACGAGGCCGGGATCGCGATCCCGGACGAGCAGGAGGACGAGGTCGAGCGGTTCCGGGAGTTCCTGGACCAGATCTCGCCGGAGGACTTCGGCAGCAGCAACCAGTAGCCGAAGGACCCACGTGATTGCTTATCCGACACCCCGTACCCCGGAACAGGGCACGCTAAACCACTCATCAGGCTGACATCACCCGCCATGCCGAGCGTGGCGATCGTTGACGCGCCTCTGGCAACTGCCTAACGTCGGGTGTGGACGTCCGGAGTGCGCCACCTCGCCACTTCAAGCGACGCTTCCGTGAGTCGAGTGGACGGAGGGCCGCGTGAGCAGCACCGGCGACAGCACGGCCGCAGGTGGTTCCTGCCCGATCCACCCCGGGCTTCGCAGCCCGCGGCGGGCCGCCAGGCCGGCCAGGATCGGCTGGGAGACCGTCCCACCGGTGGTGCCGGGCCAGGTCGGCCCCAGCCCGGACGAGGTCATCCCGGAGCCGCTCGGCGCGGCCGGGACGGGCACCGAGCTGATCGGCTACCGCGGCCCCACCGCCTGTGCGGCGGCCGGCATCACCTACCGCCAGTTGGACTACTGGGCCAGGACCGGACTGGTCGAGCCGACCGTGCGGGCGGCCCAGGGCTCCGGCAGCCAGCGGCTCTACGGCTTCACCGACGTGCTGCTGCTGAAGGTGGTCAAGCGGCTGCTGGACGCCGGCGTCTCGCTGCAGAGCATCCGGGCGGCCGTGGTCCACCTGCGGTCCTGCGGCGACGCGGACCTGTCCGGGATCACGCTGATGAGCGACGGCGCCTCGGTGTACCAGTGCACCTCGCCGGACCAGCTGGTGGAGCTGCTGCAGGGCGGCCAGGGGGTGTTCGGCATCGCGCTGGGCGCGGTCTGGCGCGAGCTGGAGACCGCGCTGGGACGCTTGCAGGGGGAGCGGGTGGACACCGGCGAGACCCTGACCGGCTACGATCCCGGCGACGAACTCGCACGTCGGCGCAACCGCGCGGGCTGATCCGGCGTCCGCAGTCGTCAGAGCCCCGACGTGGGGCGTGGACGACGGGTGGGGTCGGGATGATGGCGGCGTTGCTGCACCGGATGGCAGGCGGATTCGCGCCGGGCAGGCTGCGGGGCTGGGTGCGGGGATGGGCCGGGAGGCGCGTCGCGGCGCTGCGGACCAGGCGCGGCCAGCGCCGGGCGTTCCAGGCCGCGGTGGTCCTGATCGCGCTGGTGTCGCTGCCGCCAGCCTGGCTCTACACCGCCGAGGCGGGGCGGCTGCGGACCGTGGCCAGCGCGCCGGACGCCCCGGTCGTGGTGGTCTTCGGCGCAGGCCTGATGGACGGGAAGCCCTCGCCGTACCTGGCGAACCGGCTGAACGCCGGTCTGGCGCTCTACCGGGCCGGGAAGGTCCGGGCGCTGCTGGTCACCGGGGACAACGGCCACGTCGGCTATGACGAGCCGGACGCGATGCGGACCTATCTGATGGGCCACGGCGTCCCCGCGGACCGGATCGTCCGCGACTACGCCGGCTTCGACACCTGGGACTCCTGCGCCAGGGCGCACCGGATCTTCGGGGTGAACCGGGCGATCCTGGTCAGCCAGGGGTTCCACATCCGCCGGGCGATCGCGCTGTGCCGGGCGGCCGGGATCGACTCCTACGGGATCGGCGTCGACGAGGCGCACGACGCCACCTGGTACTACGGCGGGGTGCGCGAGCTGCCCGCGGCCGGCGAGGCGGCGCTGCAGGTGCTGTTCAACCCCGATCCGCACCTGCTCGGGCCGAAGGTGAACACGCTGGCCAGACTGGGTGCGACCGGCTGAGACCGGCTGCCGCCGGATTGTCAGTGGGGTGCGCGATGATCGGGGGATGCGGTCCCTGCCGTCGATCCTGCACCTCGACATGGACGCCTTCTTCGCCTCGGTGGAGCAGGCGTCCAAGCCGAGCCTGCGCGGAAAACCGGTGATCGTCGGCGGCCTGGGCGGGCGCGGGGTGGTGGCCACGGCCTCCTACGAGGCGCGGGTGTTCGGGGTGCACTCGGCGATGCCGATGGCGCAGGCGCGGCGGCGCTGCCCCAACGCCGCCTTCCTGATCCCCCGGTTCGAGCTCTACCGGCAGGTCAGCGACTACGTGATGGGCCTGCTGCGGGCGCTGTCCCCGCTGGTGGAGCCGCTGAGCCTGGACGAGGCGTTCGTGGACCTGGAGGCAGGACCCTACGGCGACCTGCTGCGCGAGGGCGGTCCGGCGGCCGGGGCGGCGCTGGTGCGGGCGCTGAGCGAGGACCTGCGGGCGGACATCCTGGCCGAGGTCGGGCTGACCGCCTCGGTCGGCCTGTCCGGCACCAAGTTCCTCGCCAAGATCGCCTCCGAGCAGGCCAAGCCGGACGGCCTGGTGCTGATCGAGCCGGGACGCGAGCGGGAGATCCTCGGCCCGCTCTCGGTCCGGGCGCTGCCCGGGGTGGGCCCGGCCACGGCGGAGACGCTGCGCCGCTTCGGCATCACCCTGGTCTCCCAGGTGGCGGCCACCCCGGAGGACGAGCTGGTCCGGCTGCTCGGCCGGGCGCACGGCGCCGGGGTGCACGCGCTGGCGCTGGGCGTGGACGAGCGCGCGGTGGTGGCCGAGCGGGACGCCAAGTCGGTCTCGGTGGAGGACACCTTCGAGGTGGACCTCGCCGACCGGGAGCGGATCAGGGCGGAGCTGGACCGGCTGTCCGAGCGCTGCGTCCGGCGGCTGCGGGCGGCCGGGCGGTCCGGGCGGACCGTGGTGATCAAGGTGCGCCGGTTCGACTTCTCCACGCTGACCCGTTCCGAGACCCTGCCCGCGCCCACCGACGATCCGCTGGTGATCGCGGCGATCGCCCGGCGGCTGCTGGAGCAGGTCGAACTGATCGGCGGAGTAAGGCTGTTGGGGGTGGGCGTGTCCGGTCTCGCCGACTACACCCAGGAGGACCTCTTCGCCCAGGCCCAGGCCCTGCGTGAGGCGGAGGAGGAGGCCTTCGCCGAGCTGGCCGCGGAGGCGGAGGGCGCGGAGGAGCTGGACGGCGGCGTGGAGCCGGAGGCCGGGGCCGCCGCGGCGGAGGCCGCGTACGGCGGGCCGGACGGGCCGCGGGCGTTCCACCCGGGCAGCAGCGAGGTCCCCGGCCGGCGCTGGATGCCGGGGCAGGACGTGCGGCACACCGAGCACGGGCTCGGCTGGGTGCAGGGCAGCGGCGTGGGGCGGGTCACCGTGCGCTTCGAGCAGCCCTGGGCGAAGCCGGGACGGGTCCGCACCTTCGCGGTGGAAGACCCGGCGCTGGAACCGGTGGACCCGCCGTCGATCGCCCGGGGGGCGGCGTAGCGCTGCCGCGCAGGGGTGGGGACGTCACGCCCCCACCCCTGGGGTTCAGGCGCCGATGGCGTGGCCGGGGAGGTCCGGGCGGCCGGTCGAGCTGGAGGGTCCGGAGGTCGGGGCCGACTGGTCCGGCTGGCCGGAGCCGGGGACCGGGCTCGGTCCGGTGGGGCGGGTGCTGTCCTGGACCTGGATGTGCTCCCGGTGCAGCTCGTCCCTGATGATCTCCTCCTCGGTGAAGCGCTCGGTCACCAGCCGGATCCGCTCCACCGGGACCACCGTCTTGCGGACGATCACCCGCTGCTCGTGCAGGGTGACCTCCTCGGTGCTCTCGGCGATCGCCTGGTCGGTCAGCTGGGCCCGCTCCTCCGCGCCGACCGGCACCCGCTCGACCCGGATCCGCTCGCGGATCACCGGCACCCGGCGTTCGACCTGCTCCGCCGTCACGTACTTGCGCAGCCGGGCCTGGCCGAGGACGCGCCACTCGGTGGAGATGTCCAGGCGCTCCTCGCGGCAGACGAACTCGATCGGCTCGGGCACGCCGCCCCGGCCGGGGTCGCCCTGCGGCTCCTGCTTGGTCAGCGACGCGGGGGAGGAGGTGGTGGGCGCCGCCGCGGCGGCGCCGGGGAGCGGACCGGTGAGCGGGTCGTTCAGGGGGTCGGTCAGCGGATCGGGCCGGGGTGCGGCCTTGGCCAGCGAAGGCACCGGCGCGGCCGAGGTGCTGGGCGTGCTCGGCGTGGTGGGAGTGGTCGGCGCGGTCTGCGTGGCGGGTCCTGCCGCGGGCGCCATGAAGGCCGCGGTGCGGCTCCGGTCGGCGGCCGGCGCGGCCGGGGCCTGCGGGGCGGTGGCCTGCGGGGCGGGCGGCGCGATCGGGGTGCTGCCGGTCACCGTGGCTGCCGTCGTCGCCGCGGCGGCCGCTGCCACCGGTGCTGCCACCACGGGCTGGGCAGCGGTGGTGGTCGCGGCCGGAGCGCTGGTCTTGGCCGCTGCCGCCGCCGCGGCGGTGCCGGAACCGCTGTCGCTGTGCGGGACGTCCAACCCGTAGTAGCGGTACAGCTGGAGCTCCTGTTCGGGGGAGAGGTGCTGGCCCACGCCGAAGTCGGGGGAGTCCTTCACCTGCGACTTCTCATAGGGGACGCGCAGTTCGTCGCTGATGAACTCACTGCTGGTCAGGGGTACGAAGGCGTCGCGACCGAACAGTCCGGTACGGACGGCGGCCCACTCGGGGCGGCCGGTGGCGTCGTCGAGGTACACCTCGTCCACGGTGCCGATCTTGTCGCCGTTGCGGTCCACAGCCTTGTGGCCGATCAGGTCCCTGGGGTCGATTTCGGTCTGCACGGCTCGATCCACTCCTCACGACGCATAGATGGTCAACTCATACGAAAAGGTATAAAGATCGATTTGTCGAGCCCCGGGGGCCGTGCGGGTGTGTCGCTGCGCCATTCGAGGGCGCCTCGAGGGGCGCTGATAGTCTTGGCGTTGACCGGTCGAGCACGCGCGGGAGAGTCCGTGCATCGCTGGCGGCGCCGAAGGAGCAACTCCTCCCCGGAATCTCTCAGGCATCCGTACCGTGCGTGCAAGGTCAACTCTGGAAAGCAGGAATCCGTGTACGCGGACCCTCACCGACGGTGAAAACCGGCTGCGGCCGGTGAAGCTCTCAGGTCCACATGACAGAGGGGGAGGTCGTCCCGGCACGCCCACAGTGCCACTCGGGTCAGACCAGGAGGCTTCCCCGCCATGACTTCCCCGACTTCCCCCCGCACCGGGCTCGCCGGGCTCGAGCAGTCAAGTCCCTTCGAGGGCCGCCATATCGGCCCGGACGCCGACGCCCAGGCGAAGATGCTGGCCCAGGTGGGCTACAGCAGCTTGGACGAGCTCACCGCCGCCGCCGTCCCCGGCGCGATCCGCAGCCTGGAGGCGCTGGACCTGCCCGCCGCCCGCTCCGAGGCCCAGGTGCTGGCCGAGCTGCGGGAGCTGGCCGGACGCAACCAGGTGCTGCGCTCGATGATCGGGCTCGGCTACCACGGCACCTTCACCCCGCCGGTGATCCTCCGCAATGTGCTGGAGAACCCCTCCTGGTACACCGCGTACACGCCCTACCAGCCGGAGATCTCGCAGGGCCGGCTGGAGGCACTGATCAACTTCCAGACCGTGGTCTCCGACCTGACCGGGCTGCCCACCTCGGGCGCCTCGCTGCTGGACGAGGGCACCGCCGCCGCCGAGGCCGTGGCGCTGGCCCGCCGGGTCGGCAAGGTCAAGGGCGGGGTCTTCGTCATCGACGCCGACACCCTGCCGCAGACCATCGCGGTGATCCAGACCAGGGCCGAGCCGCAGGGCGTGCAGACCGTGGTCGCCGACCTCAGCGCCGGCATCCCGGCCGAGCTGGTCGAGCGCGGGGTCTTCGGGGTGCTGCTGCAGTACCCCGGCGCCTCCGGCGCGGTCCGCGACCTCGCTCCGGTGATCGAGCAGGCGCACGGCCTGGGCGCGATCGTCGCGGTCGCCGCCGACCTGCTGGCGCTCACCCTGATCGCGTCCCCCGGCTCGCTGGGCGCGGACATCGCGATCGGCACCACCCAGCGCTTCGGCGTCCCGATGGGCTTCGGCGGACCGCACGCCGGCTACATGTCCGTCCGCGCCGAGTACGCCCGCAGCCTGCCCGGCCGCCTGGTCGGCGTCTCCGTGGACGTGGACGGCAACCGCGCCTACCGGCTCGCGCTGCAGACCCGTGAGCAGCACATCCGCCGGGAGAAGGCCACCAGCAACATCTGCACCGCGCAGGTGCTGCTCGCGGTGATGGCGTCCATGTACGCGGTCTACCACGGCCCGGACGGGCTGCGGGACATCGCCGCCCGCACCCACCGCTACGCCTCGGTGCTGGCCGAGGGCCTGCGCGCGGGCGGGGTCGAGGTGGTGCACGGGGAGTTCTTCGACACCGTCACCGCGCGGGTGCCCGGACGGGCCGCCGAGGTGGTCGACGCGGCCCGGCTGACCGGGGTGAACCTGCGCCAGGTCGACGCCGACCTGGTCGGGATCTCCTGCGACGAGACCACCACCAGGGCCGACCTGACCGCGGTCTGGACCGCCTTCGGCGTACCGCTCGGCGACGTGGACGCGCTGGACGCGGCGGCCGGGGAGAAGCTGCCCGAGGCGCTGCGCCGCGGCGACGACTACCTGACCCACCCGGTGTTCCACGCGCACCGCTCCGAGACCGGGATGCTGCGCTACCTGCGCAAGCTCGCCGACAAGGACTACGCGCTGGACCGGGGCATGATCCCGCTGGGCTCCTGCACCATGAAGCTCAACGCGACCACCGAGATGGAGCCGGTCACCTGGCCGGAGTTCGCCGAGGTGCACCCCTTCGCGCCTGAGCAGCAGGCGGCCGGGTACCTGAGCCTGATCCACGGGCTGGAGGACCAGCTCGCCGAGCTCACCGGCTACGACAAGGTCAGCATCCAGCCCAACGCCGGCTCGCAGGGCGAGCTGGCCGGGCTGCTCGCGGTCCGCGCCTACCACCACGCCAACGGCGACGCCGGGCGCGACGTCTGCCTGATCCCCTCCTCGGCGCACGGCACCAACGCCGCCAGCGCGGTGATGGCCGGGATGCGGGTGGTCGTGGTGAAGACCCTGGTCGACGGTGACGTGGACGTCGAGGACCTGCACGCCAAGATCGAGCAGCACCGGGACCAGTTGTCCGTGCTGATGGTCACCTACCCGTCCACGCACGGGGTGTTTCGAGGAGAACATCGCCGACATCTGCGCCACCGTGCACGAGGCCGGCGGCCAGGTCTACGTGGACGGCGCCAACCTCAACGCCATGGTCGGGCTGGCCAAGCCGGGCAAGTTCGGCGGCGACGTCTCGCACCTGAACCTGCACAAGACCTTCTGCATCCCGCACGGCGGCGGCGGCCCGGGCGTCGGCCCGGTCGCGGTGCGCGCGCACCTCGCCCCGTACCTGCCGAACCACCCGCTGCAGCCCTCGGCCGGTCCGGCCACCGGGGTCGGCCCGATCGCGGCCGCGCCCTGGGGCTCGGCCGCGATCCTGCCGATCTCCTGGGCGTACGTCCGGCTGATGGGCGGCGAGGGGCTGAAGCGGGCGACCCAGGTCGCGGTGCTCAGCGCCAACTACATCGCCAAGCGGCTCGCGCCGTACTACCCGGTGCTCTACACAGGCCCGGCCGGGCTGGTCGCGCACGAGTGCATCATCGACCTGCGGCCGCTGGCGAAGTCGGCCGGGGTGAGCGTGGACGACGTGGCCAAGCGCCTGATCGACTACGGCTTCCACGCCCCGACCATGAGCTTCCCGGTGGCCGGGACGCTGATGATCGAGCCCACCGAGAGCGAGGACCTGGGCGAGATCGACCGCTTCTGCGAGGCGATGATCGCCATCCGCGGCGAGGTGGACCGGGTCGGCGCGGGCGAGTGGCCGGCCGACGACAACCCGCTGAGCAACGCCCCGCACACGGCCGCGCTGCTGGCCGGCGAGTGGGAGCACCCGTACAGCCGCCAGGAGGCGGTGTTCCCGGCCGGGGTGAACCCGGCGGAGAAGTACTGGCCGCCGGTGCGCCGGATCGACGGGGCCTTCGGTGACCGCAACCTGGTCTGCTCCTGCCCGCCGCTGGAGGAGTACGTCTAGCGGGGTAGGTGTTCAGAGCAGCAAGAAGGGGCCGCCACCGGAGCGTTCGGTGGCGGCCCCTCCGCTTTCGCGGTCGTCGCTCAGGCCGCGTGGACGAGGGTGCGGTTCGGGGCGATCACCCGGCCGTCGGGAAGGATCTCTCCGGTGTCCTCGAACAGGAGGATGCCATTGCACAGCAGGCTCCAGCCCTGTTCGGGGTGGCTCGCCACGACGACGGCGGCTTCACGATCGGTGGAGTCGGCCGACGGGCAGTCAGGACGGTGCTGGCACATAGCTCGTACCCTCGATTCAGAGTTGCAGATCACTGCGCGGTCCGCTTCGGAGGTGTGAACCGCCTGCTTCTCGGGTAGAGGCTGATGCTTACCGCGCTGGTTCCCAGTGTCGACCGCCGGGGACACTTCCGCAGCAGTTTGGTGACATGCGTCACCACTCTCTTTCAGGGACCACCCGTTCGGGCCCCGTTCCTGCGGTAGGGCATGACGAAGTGACCATGCTCGGCATGGTCACTTCGGGTGGTGTTACTGGCGGGTTCGGCCGATGGTGGTCAATGGGTCGCAGTCAGCAACTGTCCGTCACCGAGGGAGAGCAGCGACAGCAGCTCGTCGGCGTCGTGCGGAAGGTGCGAGGTGACCCCGAGCGGCGCGGGCGCCAGCGGAATCAGCAGGTCGGCGCTCTGTGACCGGTCGAGCACAGGGTGCAGCCAGAGCGCGGTCATGTAGTGCCCCGGGACGGAGAGCAGTCGCGGCAGGTACACGGTGGGTGACCCCGCGGTGTGCTGCTTGGCCTGCTGCAGCGCCCGCAGCGTGGCCAGCGGGTAGGGCCCCTCGGCGAAGTGCGCGAAGGAGTGGCCCTCCGCGGTCTCATGGGTGTCCGCCGCGGCGACGATCTCCTCCTCCTCGCGGATCAGGAAGCGCCAGCCGGTGCGCCGGGTACCGGCCAGGCCGGCCGGAGCCGCGGCGACCGGGAGCTCCCGGGCCTCCAGCGTCGCCGGTACCGCCGCCTGCCTCGCCGGGGCCGGGTCGAAGACATGGACGGGCAGCGGGTGGGCCGGGGTGAGTGCTCCGGTCCTGCGCCGCATGGCCGCGGTGCGGACCGCGCGGACGGCGTTCGGGGAGTCGAGCGCACCGATCACGGCGCGCAGGGCGGCAGCGGGGGGCTGGGGCATCGTCAGCGACATATGGGTTCGCCTCTCGGGGCAAGACAGGCGGTGCGGGAACGTGCCGAGGGGCCTCCGACGCGGGGGCGAGCGCCAGTGGCCGGTGGCTGCTCACATGCTCTCGGGGCGTATTCGGGGCTGGTGCGTGGCTTTGCGGTGCTGCGGTGGCTTGAGGGTGCCGGTCGATCAGGGCCCTTGCGGATGGCCCCATACAACTCCTACCCGTGAGGGTGAGTCTATACGAACGGATGCGCGCCGTGACTCTTCTACTACCCAGCGTGTGCGACTGCAAGTGGGGTTCGCGAACGATTGTGTACGTCAGAGCGAGTTGGCACATGCCCCGAGGGCGGGCTATCGATCTCGGGGGCTGGGCATGATGCCCACGCGCGGGTACGGCCGGGCAGGGACGCCGTCGACCGAGGAGGACATGGCCCATGGGGGAGAAGGTCGCAACCGGGAGTTCCGAACTGGCGGACCGTCAGCTCTACCGCAGAAAGCTGAGCCAGTGCCAGGAGGCCCTCGGAGCCATGCTGGTGGAGCATCGCTTCGACCGGCCCCGGGCGCGGATGGGCCTTGAACTCGAACTCAACCTGGCCGACGAGGACGGGCACCCGGCGATGCTCAACGAGCAGGTGCTGGACGCCATCGCCAGCGGCGACTTCCAGACCGAGCTGGGCCGGTTCAACATCGAGGTCAACATCGCCCCGCACCGGCTCGGCGGCCGGGTCCTGGAGGAGCTGCGCGAGGAGATCGACACCGGGCTCCGCTACGCCGACCGCAAGGCCGCCGAGGTCGGCGCGCGGATCGTCACCATCGGCATCCTGCCCACGCTGACCAGCGAGCACGCCGTCCTCGACAACCTCTCCCGGGGCGACCGCTACCAGCTGCTCAACGACCAGATCCTGGCCGCGCGGGGGGAGGGCATGCAGCTCGACATCCAGGGGGTGGAGCGGCTGAGGTTCGAGTCCAGGTCCATCGTCGCCGAGGCCGCCGGCACCTCGCTGCAGCTGCACCTCCAGGTGACGCCCGGCCGGTTCGCCTCGGTCTGGAACGCGGCCCAGGCACTGACCGGGCCGCAGCTGGCGCTGGGGGCGAACTCGCCGTTCCTGTTCGGCCACGAGCTGTGGCGGGAGACCCGTCCGATCCTGTTCGAGCAGGCCTGCGACACCCGCTCGGCCGAGCTGAAGGCCCAGGGCGTCCGGCCGATCACCTGGTTCGGCGAGCGCTGGATCGACTCGGTGACCGACCTGTTCCAGGAGAACCTGCGCTACTTCCCGGCGCTGCTGCCGATCTGTGACGACGAGGACCCGGTGAAGGTGCTGGCGGCCGGCGGCATCCCGACGCTGCGCGAGCTCAAGCTGCACAACGGCACCATCTACCGCTGGAACCGCCCGGTCTACGACGTGCTGGACGGGGTGCCGCACCTCCGGGTGGAGAACCGGGCGCTGCCGGCCGGTCCGACCGTGGAGGACACCCTCGCCAACGCCGCCTTCTACTACGGCCTGGTCCGCGCCCTGGCCGACCAGCCGCGACCGGTCTGGGCCCGGCTGCCGTTCGCGCTCGCGGCGGAGAACTTCCACCTGGCGGCGCGGCACGGCCTGGACACCGAGCTGTGGTGGCCCCGGGCCGGACGGATCGGGGCGCGCGGGCCCGCGGTGCGGGCCGGCGGCGGGGTCTCCCGGATCCCGGTGCGGGAGCTCGTCCTGGACGAACTGCTGCCGCTGGCCCAGGCCGGTCTGGACGCCTGGGGGGTGGAGCCGGTCGACCGGGACCGCTACCTGGGGATCATCGAGCAGCGCTGCGTCCGCAACACCAATGGCGCGGCCTGGCAGAGCGCGGTCTTCCACGACCTGCGGGAACGGCTGGGGCTCGACCGGGGCGCGGCGCTAGAGGGGATGACCCGGCGCTACATGGAGCTGATGCGGGAGGGCGCGCCGGTGCACACCTGGCCGGTGCGCTGAGGCTCCCGGCACAGGGTGCTGTGCGATGATCGGCCGAATCGATCGTCGGATGACGTCGTGTGATCGCTGTGTGATCGTCGTGCGGGAGAAGTCTCCGTGAGCAGTATCAGTAGCAAGGGCAGTACCAGCAGCGTGGACGGCCTGCTGCCGGCTCCGGCGGGGCTCACCCGGCGGCTGCTCGGCCAGGAACTCCTCCTCGTGCTCGCGCTGTCGCTCGGCGCGAACGCCGTCAGCGCGGTGATCAGTTTCATCGGCTCGCTCACCGCGCCCGCCAAGCTGAGCACCCAGACCGCGCAGCTCAACGGCTCGCTGGCGCCCGGACGGCCCTGGCTGGACCTGAGCTGGCAGCTGTTCGGCATCGCCACGGCGCTGGTGCCGGTGCTGCTGGTGGCCCATCTGCTGCTCCGCGAGGGGACCTCGCTGCGGGCCCTGGGCTTCGACCTGACCCGCCGCTGGAACGACTTCGGCAAGGGCTTCCTGATCGCGGCGGCCATCGGCGGCTCCGGGCTCGCGCTCTACCTGGGCGCGCACGCGGCGGGGGTCAGCCTCACCGTGGTCCCCAGCTCGCTGCCGGACGTGTGGTGGCGGATCCCGGTGCTGATCCTCTCGGCCGCGCAGAACGCGGTGGTCGAGGAGGTCATCGTGGTCGGCTACCTGCTCCGCAGGCTGGACCAGCTGGGCTGGTCCTGGCCTGCGGCGATGGCGACGAGCGCGCTGCTGCGCGGCTCGTACCACCTCTACCAGGGGGTCGGCGGGTTCGTCGGCAACCTGGTGATGGGGCTGATCTTCTGCCTGCTCTACCAGCGTTGGCGCCGGGTCGCCCCGCTGGCGATCGCGCACACCCTGATCGACACCGTCGCCTTCGTCGGCTATGTGCTGCTGGCCGGGCACGTCAGCTGGCTGCCGACCTGAGCTACCCGCCTGTCAGCTGGTCGGCCAGGGTGGTCGCCGACTGCTGGGTGAAGTCGCCGACGAGGGGCGTGACTCCGTCGGTGATCGAGGCGGTGAAGGTGGAGGCGGAGAGCACCTTGCCGTTGATGACGCAGGCCAGTTCGTTGTCGGAACCGGTGGGGTGCTCGGCCAGGGAACCGGTCAGGGCGGCGAATGCCGCCACGTCCTTCCCGTGCAGGTGCAGCTCTACCATCCAGCCACCGGTGAACGCTGAACGGGTGACCACGGCGCCGGGAGCGGTGGCGGTCAGCCCCTTGGCCTTGTCCAGCTGGTAGCAGACGGTCGGACTGTCCAGCGAGGGGTAGCCGCCGCCGGGCGGGCAGGCGCCCGGTTTGGACGAGGTGACCGGCAGGAAGTTGATCTGCTCGGCCAGCACGACCGTGCCGGAGCCCGGTGCGGCGGGGCCGGCCAGCAGGGTGCCGCCGAACCAACCGCTGGAGGCGACCCCCGTTGCCGTGGCGGCGACCACGGCGAGGGCGGCGAATCCGGTCCGTACCCGTTGCCGGTGCCGGGCCTGGCGCAGCGCGCCGTCGGCCAGCCCGATCAGGTGCACGGTGGCGGCTTCGCCCTGGTCGGCCTGGAGCTGCCGGTGCAGCTCGTCCTCGCTGATCACGTGGTCGGTCATACCGCCGCCCCCTTCACGTTCACGGGCTGGTCCCCGTCCTGTTCGTGGCCCTGTTCCGCGGCCGGGTGGCGGTCGCTGAACGCCACCCGGAGCGCGGTGAGTGCCTTGTGGGTCTGGCTGCGCACGGTTCCCGGCGCGATGCCGAGGATCTCGGCGATCTCGCCGTCCGGGCGGTCCTCGAAGTAGCGCAGCACGATCACCGCGCGCTGCCGCTGGGGCAGTCGGCGCAGCGCGGCCACGATGTCCTGGCGCTGCGCGATGGCGTCGGCGTGGTCCGGCCCCGGCAGCGGGTGTTCCGGCAGCTCGGCGGTGACCGTCTCCCGGCGCCAGCTGAGCCGCCGGGTCCGGTCCACCTGCGCGTGGTACAGCGCCCGGCGCACATACGCCTCCGGCTGCTGCCGGTCACGCAGCTTGGACCAGCGTGCGGCCGTCGCGGCGAGCGCCGTCTGCAGCAGGTCGCGCCCCTGCTCCCAGTCGCCGGTCAGCAGATACGCCGTGTGCAGCAGCGGTTTCGACCGCGCGGCCACGAACTCGCGGAACTCCCGCTCGTCGTCGGCTTTCAATGCGCCCTCCCTCAGTCCCCCCTACACACGGGAGCGGGACGTCGATCCACTGCCTTCGGGGCGCGACTTCTGTGATTGATGCGGGCCGGACCTGGTCAGCGGGGCGCGGGCTCGGGCGCGGGGGCGAGACCGTCGGCCACCAGGCCGGCCAGCACCGCCTGGCCCAGGGCCTGCACCGCGGACTGCGGGCGGACCATCACGGTGAACTCCTTGACCCGGCCCGCCTCGTCGAACTGCAGCAGGTCCATGCCGTGGATCTCCTTGCCGTCCACGGTGGCCCGGAAGACGAGGATGTCGGAGGGGGCCTCCTGGCCGTCGGTGCTGGTCTCGGCGGTGCCCTCGAACTGTCCGACGTAGCGGAAGTCGTGGAAGGTGCGCAGCAGCACGTTGAGCAGGCCCAGCACCATCGGCCTGCCCTCGAAGGGGGTGAACTTCACCGGGCTGTAGAGGCGGATGTCCTCGGTGAACAGGTCTTCCAGCGCGGTCTGGTCGCCGGACTCGATGGCGGCGCGGAAGCGTGCGGTGATGGTGGCGGCGGTCATGATTGCTCCAGATACTCAAGGATAGGACTAATCACATTCTTGAGTATGATGCCCTGGGCGGACGACGAAGGGGAAGGGCCGTTTCGATGGCTTTGCGACACGCGGTGCTGGCCGCCCTGCTGGACAGTGAGTACAGCGGATACCAGCTGGCCAAGGCGTTCGACGTGGGCGTCGCCAACTTCTGGCACGCGCTGCCCCAGCAGCTGTACGCCGAGCTGGCCAAGCTGGAGCGGGAGGGGCTGGTCGCCGGGCGGCAGGTGGTCCAGGAGACCCGGCCCAACAAGCGGCTGTTCCGGGTCACCGAGGCCGGCCACGCCGAGCTGGAGCGGTTCGCGGCGGCCGCGTCCAAGCCCTCGTTCATCCGCGACGACCTGCTGGTCAAGGTGCAGGCCGTGGACCGGATCGGCACCGGTCCGGTGATCGAACAGCTGGCGGAGCGCGCGCGCGGCCGCGGCCGGAGCCAGGATCGAGCTGTTCGGCGAGCTGCTGCGGCGGATGCGCGGCGAGACGGGCGAGGAGGAGTTCCTGCGCGGGGGCAGCCGGATCGGCCCCTATCTGACCTGCCTGCGCGGCCTGGCCTTCGAACAGGACACCCGCGACTGGTGCCTGCGCACCGCGGACGTCCTGCGGGAGCGGGCGGCGGCTCCGGCCCCTGCCCCTGCCCTCGCCCTTGCTCCGGCCCTTGCTCCGGCCCCTGCTCCGGCTCGGCGCTGACGGCTGGGGGTGTCGTAGGGTACTGACGATCAAGGGGGAGGGTCGTCATGACGGACGCTCAGCGCGACAACGCGGTGGCCGACCAGGTGCCGGTGGGGGCCGAGGCCGTCGCGGAGGGGCTGTACTCGCGTACGTACCTGGCGGTGACGGCGAGCTTCGCGGTGGTGATGTTCCTGACCGGGTTCGCCGCGCTCGCTGTGGCGCCCACCCTGCCGTTGGCCGCCCAGGACCTGCACGGGATCTCGCTCTACCCGCTGGTGGCGGGCTGCTTTGTGGCGGCGAGCCTGCTGGGCGGGGTGCTGGGGGGCGACTGGGCCGACCGCTGGGGCGCCCGTGGCCCGCTGGCGGCGGGCGTGGCGCTGGGGGTGGTCACCCTGCTGGTCTCGGGCAGCAGCACCTCCATCTGGCAGCTGGCCGCCGGGCGCTTCCTGGACGGAGTGGCGGCCGGGATGGTCGCGGTGTCGATCAACACCGCCATCGGCCGGTCCTACCCCGCACACCTGCGGCCACGTGCGCTGGCGCTGATGAGCACCTGCTGGATCGTCCCGTCGCTGGCCGGGCCGCCGCTGGCGGGACTGGTGGCCGCGTGGTGGTCCTGGCGGGTGGTGTTCCTCGGCCTGGCCGCACTGAACCTGCTCCCGGCGCTGGCGGTGCTGATGCTGCTGCGCGACCGGTCGCGGCCTGCGGCGGCGTCCGAAGCGGCGTCCGCGGCGGGGGAGAAGCGGCCGCGCCCGCCGCTGCTGGCCGCGGGTGCGGTGAGTCTGGGCGCGGCGCTGGGGCAGTACGCCGTCTCCGGCTGGGACCCGCGCCATCTGCTGTGCGGGGCGGCCGGACTCACCCTGCTGGCGACCTTCGCGCCCCGGCTGCTCCCGCCCGGCACCCTCCGTGCGGCGCGTGGCCTTCCCGCCACCGTGCTGCTGCGTGGGCTCGGCTCGGGCGCGTACTTCACGCTGGAGGCCTTTGTGCCGCTGCTGCTGGACAGCGTCCGGCAGGTGTCCGCCGCGGTGACCGGCCTGGCCTTCACCGGGGCGGCCCTGGCCTGGGCCGCCTCCTCCTGGGCCCAGGGCCATCTGCTGGAACGTTTCCCCCGGCAGCGGCTGGTGGCGGCCGGTGCGCTGCTGCTGGCGGCAGCGGCGGCGATCGCGGTCGTGGGGACGATCCCGGCGACGCCGGCGCTGACCGCCGCCTCGTCCATGATCGTCGCGGCGCTCGGGATGGGGCTGCTCGCCCCGTCCCTGACCCTGCTGTCGCTGGTCCACAGCCCGCCCGGTCGGCAGGGTTATGCCAGCAGCGCGATGCAGACCACCCAGAACCTGGGCCAGATCACGGTCATGGGGATCGCCTCCGCCATGTTCAACATCTTGCTGGGCACCCACCCGGCGGGTGCCGCCGGCTATGGCGCGGCCTTCGCCGTGCTGCTGGTGCCGAGCGCCCTGGCCGTCCTGCTGGCCGGACGCACCGCCGCAACTCCGTGAACAGTGGCAGTGCTCAGCTGTTCGCCAGACGCTCCGTCAGATCCATTGCCTCCTGGGAGAGTTGGATGTGCAGGCCGGTGCTGTTCTGGGTGGCGACCTGGGTGAAGCCGCCCTCGTGCCACCAGAACACCGAGGGGGACAGCGCGCCCGGCGACTCGGCGTAGCCTGCGGCAGCGAACCGGGCCAGGGCCTGCAGCGACGGGGCCACGCTCCGGTCGCGGACGACGTGGAAGGCGAGTTGGTGCCGGTGCGGCAGGGCGACCAGGACACCGTCCGGCGCGGCCGCACCCTTGGTGTAGCGGCCGACGACCTCGTCCAGGACCAGGGCCAGGCTCGCGATGAAGTACGAGCGCCCCGCCAGCAGGTGGACGTGGGTTCCGTCCTTCTCCCTGACCACCTTGTGCTTGTCGACGCGGACGGCCCGGAGGTTCTCGAACGCGCGCTCCCGGAGGGCCGGGATCTCACCCAACTCGGAGAGGGAGTCCGCGGTCAGCATGTCGACGGTCTCCGGGAGGTCGAGCGCCAGCACCTCCAGCAGCCCCGGGACGGACGGGCGACCGTAGCCGAAGGCCTTCACGTTCGCGGGATCGCCGGGAATGAAGCGGGGGTACAGCTGGGCCAGCAACTGTTCGCGCGGCAGGGCGCGGAGAGCCTGCTGTCCGTCCATCGAGCGGATGAGCACCTTGACATGGCCCTCCACCAGTTTCTGCCAGGACCCGGGGCCGCGGCTGTCGTTGTGGCACACCGCCGCGAGATTGCTGAGGCCGAAGCGCCAACCGGCGTCCGTGGTCACGCGTTCCGGTTCGACCGTGACCTCGATGCCGCGCTCGGCGAAGGCCACCCGGACCAGGGAGCGCAGTCGGGCGGCCTCCGCCTCGGAGAGAAAAGCCAGGTCCGCGTCACGCGGCAGATCCGCCCCGTCACGACGTTCACTGCGCCGGAATATGCCCACTGGGTCCCCCATCGATCAAAGGTGCGCTTCGTGCTGATCATGCCCATCATGCCGAAGCCGATCTCCACCGCGGCAGGCACCCCACGAGACGACCCGACACGACCCGACACGACACGCAGTCCACGCTGCTCGGACGGTGACAACCAGTGTGTCCTGGCGCAACTATCCTCGGCCGCATGACAGTCACCTGGGGTGGTTACGGCAGCCGTGACACCTTGAAGGACGCCAACCTCGCCGAACGCGACGCGCTGGCCGACGCCGCCCACGGCGGCGACTGGCCTGCTGTGCTGGCCATGGTCGGGACGAACGCGGAACTGGCCAATGCGACCCGCGTCGGCGGCAGCACCGGCTACACCGCGCTGCACCAGGCCGCCTGGCACGGTGCCCCGGAGGCCGTGGCCGAGCAGTTGGTCGCGGCGGGGGCCTGGCGCACCCTGCGCACGATCGGTGGTGCCGCGGCAGGGGAGACCGCGTACGACATCGCCCAGCGGTGCGGCCACCACCACCTCGCGCGGACGCTGCATCCCCAGCCACTCCACAGTGTTCCGGCCGGGGAGTCGGCGCTGCTGCGCGAAGTACTGCACAGCGTGATCCGGGGACGTGAGTGGGCGGCGGAGCTGATCGTGGAGCACCGCTTGCGCCTGCCCGAGGTGGAGCCGCTGACGGAATTGCGCGAGCCGGCGCTGTGGTTCCCGGTGCCGGGCTTCTACGGCGGCTTCAGCATCAAACTGCTGACCGCGCAAAGCATCGGCTCGCTGCAGGCGGAACTCGAGGTGACCAGCTGGTCCCGAGTCGTGGAGGGTTCGGGGCAGCGGCACCGGGTGCGTGTCGATGGGGCGGAGCTCATGGAGGAGGGCTTTGTGTGACGCCGCGGATCTCGGTGGCGCCGCAGCCGCCGGGTCTGTGACGGCTCGTCAGGCCGGTGAGCGGACGTCTCGGCCGGGGTTGGGGCCGGCTTCGATCCGGCGGCGGAGGTCCGGCGTACACGCGGGGTGGGCGGCCACCTTGCCGCGGACCCTGGGAGACGGGTCCTCCGCGAGCACCGTGAGCACGTCGAGCGGGAGGTGGGGGTTGTCGGCCAGCCATTGCCGGTCCTCCGCGTCGCCGGACGTTGCCGTGGCCCGCATCAGCTTCCGGTCGGTCGTCCGGTACAGCGCCCACCAGCGAACGACGTCATTCCTGCTGCGCGCCGCCTTGTCGACCAGTCGCGGCGGGACTGCCGGATTGAGGACGACGGAAACCCGGACCTGCTGATCCCGGTCGCGGGCGAGCTTCGCCAGCAGGCGGCCCGGGGTGTTCGGGTTCGAGGCCACGGCGACGCGGACATACCACTCGCCGCGTGCACCCAGCCGCAGGGCCGTGACGTCGGTGGTGCGCCTGATGGCGGTACTCCGGACGTGCGAGGTGGGATCGTCGAGCATCCGGTCCACCAGATCGGGAGGCGTGCCGGGGTGCGTGAGCACAGCGACACGCACGTCGGGGGCCGGACTCGCCGCCAGGATGCGCAGGTGGCGTTCCGGCAGGTCCTCGCGCAGGCTCGGCCCGGTTCGCCGGCCGCCGTCCGTGGTCCACTCGTCCTCGTGGCACCACGTGGGAGCCTGGAGCATCCGGGCGCAGCCCGGCTTGAAGACGGTGTGGCAAGGCAGCTGGTCTTCCACGGCATCCTCCGGGCGGTGGGCAGTCCGCATGCAACGTCAGCCGGACGATAGCACTTTTCGTCATGGCGACGATAATAGCGAGCGAGCCCGCCCGGGGTGGCGTTCACCGAAAGGCGGAGTGCCGAACCAGGTGCGCTGCCGCCACATGTGGGCTATTGAATGCTCCAGCGGTGTGGATGGTTGGGATCGGTGGGACAGGAGAAGAGATTCAGCTCGCCGGCTCGGCCCACGATGACTTCGGTGGGGAGGGCGAACCGATGTGCGGGAAGGTCGCGCTCCTCAAGCGGCTTCCAGCTGCCGCTGCCGCCGTCCCACTCCGAGCTGTCGACGGTGAGCAGCAGGCGCATCGGCGTCCCGCAGGTCTGGCAGTCCGTGGGGTACGGATCAGTGGTGTGCCAGGAGGCGTAACCGCCGACGCGCCAGCCGGGAGGGATGGACAGGTCGTACTGGTACCCGAGCGGACCGGCCGGGCTCGTGTCGGCCGACTGCTCGGCCTCCTCTTCCCTGGCTTCGTCCCAGGCGTCGAGCCGGGCGCACAACTCCTCAGGCAGGAGGCCGGCGAACGGGTAGGTGACCACCTGCTCCGGATGCAGTACGCAGGGCTCGGGCACGAACCCGGCGGACCCGACGACCAGCGGCTGCGGGGGAAGGGCCAGCACTTCCCTGACCTCCCAGGACCGCCGCCAGCGCAGATGCAGGTTCAGGTCGTACCGGCCCGGGCCATGAGCGTCGAAGGGGCACCAGAACACCTGGAGCAGGTCGCAGTCCGCCGGCCCGTCCGGAAGGTCCGGGACATCCCGCCGGTACAACTGCGCCAGGCCGATCATCGGCAACGGGTCCGACTCTGACGCCTCGGGGATCCGGCGCGCCCTGTTCAGTTCGGTCAGGAGTCCCCGCTCCTCCTCCGTAGGGCCCGCGTTCCGTCCACGAGCCCATGCGGCAGCCAGGACCTGCCGGTAGCGGTGGATGTCGGCCGGGCGGTGCCCCCGCCCGCGGCCATGGGCCTCGTCGCACACCGGCCACGGCTCGTCCGCGGGCCACAGCATCGGACCGCCCACCGAACTGGCCGACACCTGCGGACTGCCCGGCCGTGGGTGGAGCCGCGTCGTCGTACCTCGGTAGGCAGCCAGTTCCGGGAAGAGTGCCTCGACGTCGAGCGGGCGTGGGGGCGTGGTCCTCGTCATGGAACGCGACCTTAACCTCCCGAACCTCCCGGAGGCCTCGACCACTGTGCACCCCGGCAGCAACCTCGCGGTTCCAGTGCTGCTGTCGAAGTTCAGGGCACCCCGCGGGCGGTCTTCGCGGACCGGTCAAGATTGGTACTTGCCGAGTGAGTGCTTCCGATATATCGTTGAGGCATCAAGACAGTCGTTCATGAAAGGAACGAAAATCATGCGTTCAGGAATCCCTTTTGACCCCGCGCAGCCCGGCCGTCCTGGTCGGGGCGGACGGGGAGAGCACGGCCACCGGAGCCGCGGATCGCGGGCGGAGTTCCGGGAGGCGTTCGGCGGCTTCGGGCCGCCGCAGCCCGGCTTCGGCGGCCCTGGCGGCCCCGGCGGGCCGTTCGGTCCCGGCTTCGGCCCCTTCCGGGGCGGCCCCGGCGGCCGTGGCGGGCGGCACGGCGGCAGGGCGCGGCGCGGGGACGTACGTGCCTCGCTGCTGGCCCTGCTGAAGGACCGGCCGATGCACGGCTACGAGATGATCCGCGAGATCGCGGAGCGCTCGGGCGGTAGTTGGAAGCCCAGCCCCGGCTCGGTCTACCCGACCCTGCAGATGCTGGAGGAGGAGGGCCTGGTCACCGGCGAGGAGGCGGGCGGCAAGAAGCTGTTCCAGCTCACCGACAGCGGTCGGACCGAGGCCGAGGCCGGCCCCGAGGCGCCGTGGGAGGAGGCCGGGCAGGGCGAGCACTGGCAGACCGTCAGGGAGTTCGGCCAGGCCGAGGGCGCCGTACGGGACGCGCTGCGCCAGGTCGTCGTCACCGGCACCCCCGAGCAGCGCGCCAAGGCGCTGGCGGTGCTCGCCGACGCGAGGAAGCGGATCTACCTCATCCTCGCCGAGGAGAGCTGAGCAGGACCGGGGGCCGGCGCAGCAGCCGGTCCACATGGCTGCGGCGCAGTCCCTGACCGGGGTCGACCGGGAGCAGTAGCCGGTCGGCCCTGGCGGCGGAACCCAGCAGCACCGCGTCCGGAATCAGGTCGTCCACCCAGGCGAACGGACGTCCGGCCGCGTGCCGCAGGATCGGCGCCCAGTCGCCCGCGGGCTGGCCGGCCCGCCGTCCGACCGGGACGAAGGGCAGCGCGGGCAGGTCGAGCAGCGGGGCGATGCAGAGATTGGCCTGGGCCTCCCAGGTGCTGGCCCAGACCAGTTGGTAGACCGCGGACAGTTCGCGCAGCCAACTGCCGTGGCGCACCGACATCAGCACGGTGGAGCCGTGTATCCGGTGGGCGGTGAACTCGGCCGCGGGGCGCGGGCAGACCGGGTTGAGCACCCCGTCGATGTCGAGGTAGAGCAGCGGCTTGGCGGCCGGGGCCGGGGCCGCGTCGGCTGCGGCTGCAGTTGCGGGCAGTGGGTCGATGGAGGGCTCCGGTGGGCTCCGGTGGACGGCGGGGGCGGTGCGGTGGGTGGTTCGGCCGGTCGGTCCTGTGGTGTCGGACGAACCGGGGCCCCGAGTGGTTGCACGGCATTGGGGGCGCGGGAGTGTGGCGCGCGCCGGGTGGCGCGCTTGCGCGCCCCGTGGCGAAACATGGCGAGTCATGGCGTAAGTACGCGCATCGTCCCCGGTGGGAGCGGCACGGGCCAGTGGCGGCGTAACGTGAGGGGCGCACCACGCACGGTGAGGACAATGGGTAGATCGTATCTGTGGGTTGACTGCTGGTCACGCTTCGCAGCAGACTGCCGGTTGGCAGCGGGCCACTGTGGCCGTGCCGCCCCTACCCCGTCCCTGACGATGTGGTGGATCACGTGTCCCTGAATCTCTTCGGCAGTACCTCGGGCAACCCTCCGACGGCCGAGAACGAACGCCCCGAACAGGTGGGCGCCCTGGAGCCGGTCGCGGCTCGGGCGCGACGCAGAGCGGTCCGCGCCGGCGACTCCGAGATCGACACCGGGCATCTGCTGCACGCCCTGCTGGAGTCGGACCAGCGGGCGCTCGGGCTGATCGCTGAGCTCCCGCCGCAGGCAGCACGGCTGATGGGCTATCTGGCGCAGCGGAGCATCGGCTTCGGCCGCGACTGGCGTCCGGGGGAGGGCGCGAACGTCGCCCGGTCGCGCCCGTCCGCGCCCCCGGGATGGAGCCGTTCGGCGGCCGCGGCGCTGGGCCGCGCGGAACTGGCCGCGCTGATGCGAGACGGCGGCGAACCGGATGCGCTGGACCTGCTGGCCGAGCTGGCCTCCGATGAGGAGAGCCGGGCCGCCGAGGTGCTGCTCGGAGCCGGCATCGAACTGTCGAGCACAGCCGCGCGGGTGCGGGCCGCGGCTTCGGCCGAGGGTCGGGGTCGGGACCGAGGCCGGGGCGAGGAACGCTAGCGCTCCGGCGGGTCGTCAATCGGACGGGTCGTCAATCCGACGAACTGTCAATCCGACGGGCCGTCAAGGAGGTTGCGGAGTTCGGGGTCTGCGGTCTCGGTCCAGTCGGTGCGGAGGGTCTGCCGGGTCAGCACGGTGAGCCGGTAGCCCGGGAGCTGTTGGTCGCGGTGCTGCTCCAGGCGGATCAGCAGCGCCTCGCGGGCGGTGCCGTACTCCTCGGTGCCGCCGGGGCGGCCGTCGATCAACGGTTGGACGGCGTACTCGGTGGTCCCGCCGGACAGCAGCGTCCGCAGCCGGTCGATCTCGTCCAGGAGCGTGCCGACGTCGGCGCGGCTGAACCCGGCCGGGCCGGCCGCCTGTGGCTGGTCAAATCTCTTACGGATGGCGCGAATGCTGTCCAGGGCGGCCGCGGAGGGCCTGGCGGGCGTGGGCACAGGGTCGGCTCCATGGTCGGACGTCGGACGTGCGAGCACGCGGCTGACCTCGCGATGATGACGGAAGCGGTCAGTCGCGGGCAACACCCTGCCGGAAGCCGCCGGCCGGCCTTCAGCCGACGATCACCCAGTAGCCGAGCACCACCGTCGCCGCGGCCAGCATGATCGCGCCCATGCAGCCGCGGCCGTCGGTGTCGTTGCGGCTCAGCTTGACGATCCGGAAGACGAGCAGGACGAGCGCGACGACGCCCAGGAAGTGGAACATGATGCCCCCAGGGAATGGAGTGGTTCGCAGCGCGTACCCGCGATGGCCCGCTCCACGCGGAGCCCGTGACGCTGCTTGGCCCGCAGCACCGCATGGTCGACGGGGCCGGGCCGGCCTGGCGTCCCGTTCAGTTCGTAGGCGATCCTCGGCGGCTTGACCTTACCCTCGGGGGCAGGGTTTAGCGTGAGTCGAGGTGAGAGACATGCAGATCGGCGAGCTGGCTCGACAGGCGGGCGTCACGACCAAAGCAGTGCGCTACTACGAGTCGCTGGGGCTGCTGAGGCCCGAGCGACTGTCCAACGGCTACCGGGACTACGGCGAGCGCGACGTGCTGCTCGCACGGGAGATCCGGGCGCTCAGCGGTCTCGGGCTTCCCGTGGAGCGGACCAGGCCGTTCCTGGACTGCCTCGCCGTCGGCCATCAGCACGCCGACGACTGCCCGGCCTCGCTGGCCGAGTATCGGGAGGCGATCGATGAACTCTCCCAGCGCATCGAGCAGCTCACCGCGCGCCGGACGGCGCTGATCGCGCACCTGCGACAGGCCGCTCACCGCAACAGCTGTGTCCCAGCAACGGACGAAGACGAAGGAGACGATCTGATGCCCGACTACGCGAGCCTGCCCGCCGGCCTTCCGGTACCCGAGGACGACGGCGCGGCCGCCCATCTGCCCGGGAAGCCGGCGCCGACCCTGGAACTGCGCAGCACCGGTGGTGCGACGGTCCGCCTGGACGCGCCCGGCGAGGGCCGGACGGTGCTCTACATCTACCCGCTCACCGGCCGCCCGGGCATCGACCTGCCCGAGGGCTGGGACGCGATCCCCGGGGCCCGCGGCTGTACCCCTGAGGCATGCGGATTCCGTGACCACCACCAGGACCTGCTCGCGGCCGGCGCGGCCCGGGTGTTCGGCCTGTCCAGCCAGGAGACGGACTATCAGCGCGAGGTCGTCGAAAGGCTCCGGCTGCCGTTCGAGATGCTCTCCGACCCCGCACGGAACCTGGCCCAGGCACTCGATCTGCCCACGTTCGAGGCGAACGGGACGACGCTCTACAAGCGGCTTACGCTGATCATCCGCGACGGCGTGATCGAGCACGTCTTCTATCCGGTCTTCCCGCCGAACGAGCACGCCCACCAGGTGCTGACCTGGCTGCGGACGAACCCTCGGTAGCGACCGCCTTCGCCTCACCCCCCTTGACCGCACAGCCATCCGGGAGCCCGCCGTGTTCACTGGCCTCAGTGCCTTTCCGCTCACCCCGATCAACGAATCCGGTATCGACGAGAAGGCCTTCGCGGCCCTGGTCGGCCGGCTTGCCGCCGCCGGAGTCGACTCGATCGGGGCACTGGGTTCCACCGGGTCGTACGCCTACCTGACCCGCGAGGAACGCGCCCGCGCTGCCCGGGTCGCCGTGGAAAACGCCGGGCGCACCCCGGTGGTCGTGGGCATCGGCGCACTGCGCACCAGGCACGTGCTGGAGGCGGCCGAGGACGCGCAGAACGCGGGGGCGTCCGGCGTGCTGCTGGCACCGGTGTCGTATCAGCCGCTGACCGAGGACGACGTGTTCGGGCTCTTCGAGGACGTCACGGCGGAGCTCTCGGTGCCGCTGGTGGTCTATGACAACCCGGGCACCACCCGCTTCACCTTCACCGACGAGCTGTACGCGCGGGTGGCCGGGCTGCCGCACGTCGCGTCCGTCAAGATCCCCGGCGTACCCGCGGACCCTGCGGCCGCCGAGTCCGCCGCGGCCCGGATCCAGCGGCTGCGGCAGATCCTGCCGGCGACGGTGACCGTGGGCGTCAGCGGGGATGCCTTCGGGGCGGCGGGGTTGAACGCCGGGTGCGACGCCTGGTACTCGGTGGTCGCCGGCGCCTTCCCCGAACCGGCCCTGACGATCACCCGGGCCGCCCAGGCCGGCGACGCCGATCGCGCCCGGGAGGAGTCGCAGCGGCTCCAACCGCTGTGGGACCTCTACGCCCAGCACGGTTCCCTCCGTGTGATCGCCGAGGCCGCCGCCCAGGTCGGTCTCACCCCGCCCCGCAGCCTCCCACTACCGCTGCGCGGCCTCGAAGGGGACGACCGCGCCCGGGTCGCCGAGGTGCTCGAACAGCTGCGACTGCACGCGTGAATGCGGCGACTCGCGAGACGACCGGGCCTCCTCAGACTTTCGCGGGCGCGGGCGCGGGCGGCTGTCGGCCACCGTCCGGGTGCCGCGGGTGAGCTTGACGCACCTGGATGGTGGCGGTGCCCCGCCCGGTCTCGTCTCGGGGTCTTCGCTGCGGCGGCCGGGGCCTCCGCGAGCAGTGCGGCGGTAGGCACGCCGAGCTCCTGGGCGATCGCGTGCAGAAGGGCGATCGTGGGCACGCGCGGACCCCGCTCGATCGTCGTCGTCCGCGGGGGCGGAACCACGTCAGCCGCTCAGTGACGGTCCGCCCGACGAGCCGTCAGCCACGCCGCATGCTGACGGATGCGGGAGGGATCGTGGGGAAAGCAGCTCTCCCAGTCCTCGTTCAGATCTTTCCAGGCCACCGGCTGCCCGCTCTCCGCGACCAACGGGGTCGCCGCATCAACGACCGCGGCATACGACAACCCGAGGGTGACCGAATAGTCCGGGTGGTAGGAGCGAACCGCCACCGCTGCTGGTTCGGGCAACAGTTGCACTCGAAGGCCCGTCTCTTCGAGTAGTTCTCGACCCGCCCCCTCGCGCGGTGTCTCCCCGACCTCGACTTTCCCGCCCGGCGGAACCCACCCCCGCCAACGGTGCTTCACCAGCAGAACCCGGGAAAGGCCCTCGTCGAACACCCAGACCTCGGCCGCGAGCGGCTCCATCGGCCCCAGCTTGGCAGCGGCCAGCCACTCGCAGGCGCCATCGAACCTGGCCACCGCCTGCCGGGCATCGAGGACCGCCGCCTCGACGGCCCGCTTGTCGACCACGTTCCGGATCATCGGGCCACCATACGGCGGCCCACTGACATCGAAGCCACCATCATCCCGTGCAGTGCCTCGGGCAGGGCTGGTGCCTGTGGAGATGTCTCCGTTGTCTACTCCTTCGCTGGTCGCGGTGGGTACCGACAGGCTCGGCGGGTGATCGATACGGCGGTCGCGGGCAGCACCTGTATCTGTTGATGAGATCGGATTCGACACGGGATGGCTCCACGTCGGGTTCCAGGTGAAGACGCTGCCCGGCGTCGGCCTGGTCTTCGCATCACCCAAGCGCGGGAAGGAACGGACGTGCCGCTCCCATGGGAGCGGCCGGACCGGGTCGGGGAGTCTGGGTCGTCGCCGAACAGACGTGCCCGCATACCCTCGGTCGGCTCCCGGTAGTAGTCACGGCGTCGGGCTGTCGGGGCCGTCATGCCGCACCGGGCACGTCGAGTACGCGGCCGTCGTTCGGGGCGACTGCGGTCATCATCGGCCGCCCATGTACTTGGCACAGGCCATGACAGCCCAGACCAGCGGATGCCCGGGACGCTCCTCGGTGGTGACGTGCCCGGCCGGGTAGAGGTCGGCGCTCGCCGCAGTGCAGCGGGCCGGGACGGGACCGGTCGGGTAACTGACACCCGGGTACCACGGAGGGGCCGCCCTCCTGGTGGGAGGAGCAGCCCCTCTGATGCGGTCGAAGCACGATAGTTCCAGGTCAGAAGCACCCTGCGGGAGCCGTCCGAACCCGGGGCGTCAGCCCATGGATTCCAGGGTGCGGCCCTTGGTCTCCTTGATGAAGAAGTAGACGAAGGGGATCGAGAGCAGGGCGAAGCAGGCGTAGATGACGTACGTGGCCGAGAGGTTCCAGTCGGAGAGGGACGGGAAGCTGACGGTGATGGCCCAGTTGGCGATCCACTGGGCCGCCGCGGCAACGGAGAGGGCCAGCGCGCGGATCTTGTTGGGGAACATCTCGCCGAGCAGGACCCAGACCACCACGCCCCAGGAGAAGGCGAAGCAGAGGACGAAGACGTGGGCGGCGACCAGGGCCACGGTGGCCTGCAGGTTGGGCAGGGTGGCGGTGGTGCCGGTGCCGTGGCGGTAGGAGAAGGCCCAGGCGGCGGTGGCCAGCGCGACGGCCATGCCGGCCGAGCCGGCCAGCGCGAGCGGGCGGCGGCCGATGCGGTCGACCAGGGCGATCGCGATGACCGTGCCGATGATGTTGACCAGTGAGGTGGAGACGCTGATCAGCAGCGAGTTGCTGGCGTTGATGCCGACCGACTGCCACAGCAGCGAGGAGTAGTAGAAGATCACGTTGATGCCGACGAACTGCTGGAACACCGAGGCGCCGATGCCGATCCAGACGATCGCCTTCAACCCGGCCCGGCCGCCGAGCAGGTCGCGCAGGCTGGACTTGTGCTCGCTGGCCATGACCCCCTGGATCTCGGCGATGCGGGCGTCCGGGTCGCTCTCCGGGCCCTCGACGTCGACCAGGACCTGCTTCGCCCGGTCCAGTTTGCCGATGGAGATCAGGAAGCGCGGGGACTCCGGGATCGCGTAGGACATCAGGAAGTAGACCAGGGCCGGAATGGTCTCCACGCCCAGCATCCACTGCCAGGCCTGGATGCCGGCGATCGGGTTGTTGGGGCTGCCGCCGGCGCCCTCGTTCAGGGCGTAGTTGACGAGCTGGGAGATGAAGATCCCGAGCACGATCGCGGCTTGCTGGAACGACGCCAGCCGACCGCGGATGGCGGGCGGCGCCACCTCGGCGATGTAGGCGGGGGCGATCACCGAGGCCATGCCGATGGCGATGCCGCCGACCACGCGCCAGACGCCGAGCACAAAGATGTTGGGCGGGAACATGGACCCGACGCCGCTGATGGCGAAGAGCACGGCCGCGATCTGCATGACCTTGATCCGGCCGATCCGGTCGCCGAGCCAGCCCGCGCCCATCGCGCCGACCGCGGAGCCGAGCAGGGCGGAGGACACCACCAGCGCGGTCTCGCCGCTGCCGACGGCGAAGTGCTTCTGGATGCCGGTGACGGCACCGCTGATCACGGAGCTGTCGTAGCCGAAGAGAAACCCGCCCATGGCCGCGGCCGCGGCGATGAAGACGACGTGGCCGATGCTGCCTTCTCCGGAGGCACGGGGCTGTGGTGTCGCGGTGCTGGTCAGTGGAGGCTCCCGGAGGTGCTGCGGGCCGCGGTGGTGGCCGCCGCCCTGCGCTGATGGTCCGTCCGACCAGCGTATGAACGTTGATCCGGACGGGGGTGGCAGCAGGGCCGTTCCCTGCGCCGTCCGGGTGTGAGCCTGCCCCGGACGGCCCAGGGCAGTCGTGGTGATGTCGCGTCAGTGTTCGACGGTTGTGGTAGCAGCCGTGCCGCCATGGGAGGTGCCGGGTGCCTGGCCCGCCGGGCCTGGCTGCGGGCCTAGCTGCGGGCGTCGCGGCGGCGGAGCAGCTGGGCCCGGGCGGCGGGGTCGCGGGGGAGGGCGCGTTCCCTGAGCCGCTCGGCCACCTCGGTCTGCAGCTCGACCGGCTTCTTGTCGTCGTACTTGAACTTGGGCAGCACCTCGGTGATCTGCAGCCGCAGCCCGCGGATGCCCGACAGCATCCGGCCGAACGGCCCCTCGCCCGGGACGATCGGCCGGTGCTCGGTGTCCGGCTGGAACCGTCGCACCTGACGGTCCAGCAGGGCGGCCTTCTCGGCCGGGTCGTCGACCACGGTGGCGCTGCAGACCAGATGCACCGAGGTGTAGTAGCTGGTGGGGACGCCCTCCTCGGCCGGGACGCCGGCCGGGGCGCGCCAGGGGCCGGGGACGAAGGCGTAGTCGTCGGTCACGGCCAGGGTGAGCCGGGGGTTGGCCTCGATCGCGGCCCAGACCGGGTTCGGCCGGGCCAGGTGCAGCAGCACCTCGTCCGCGCCCGGGTGGCCCGGGTAGAGGAAGTGGGTGGGGACCAGGACGGGCGCGGCGCCGTCCGGGCCGTTGGCGGCGAGCAGGCCGAAGTCGCGCTGGGCGAGCCACCCGCGCCACTCGTCGTCGCCGCCCCGGTCCCAGGGGTGGATCAGCATGGCCGGGGGTGGATCGGCATGGTGGGGTCACGTCCTCGCGCGTTCGACAGGCAGATATGCACTAGTGCATAATGATCTTTGTGCTAGGAGATTATCGGATTCGCGGACGCCGTGCCACAGAGATCGCCGCCGACGTCGAGCAGGCGGTCGGCAGCGGCGAGCTGGAGCCCGGGGCCGCGCTGCCCCCGCTCCGGGACCTCGCCACCGAGCTGGGGTCAACCCCAACACTGTCGCCGCCGCCTACCGGCTGCTGCGCGACCGCGGGGTGATCGAGACCGCCGGACGCCGCGGCAGCCGGGTCCGGGCCAGGCCCTCGCTGACCCCGCGCGACTCGGCCAGGCTGGACCTCCCCGACGGCGCGCGCAACCTCGCCGACGGCAACCCCGACACCGCCCTGCTGCCCGGCCTCGAACAGGCCGCGCGGGAGGCCGCGCTGGCTCACGCCGCGAACCCGGTGATGTACGGGGGTCCGGCCGTCGACCCCCGGCTGCGGGCCCTGGCCGAGGCCTCCTTCGCCGCTGACGGCCTGCCTCCCGGGCCGGTCGGGGTGGCCTCGGGCTCGCTGGACGCGATCGAGCGGATCTTCCTGGCCCGGCTGCGCCCCGGCGACTCGGTGGCGATCGAGGATCCCGGCTGGGGCAGCCTGATGGACCTGCTGCCCGCGCTCGGACTGAAGGCCGTGCCGGTCGCGGTGGACGACCAGGGCCCGGTCCCGGCCGAGGTGGCCCGGGCGCTGGCGGACGGGGTACGGGCGGTGGTGGTCACCTCCCGGGCCCAGAACCCCACCGGGGCCTCGGTCGGCGCCGAACGGGCGGCCGTGCTGCGCGGGCTGCTGGCCGGGCACCCGGAGGTGCTGCTGGTCGAGGACGACCACGGGCACGGCATCGTCGACCTGCCGATCCACCCGCTCTGCGCCGGACCCGACGGCGGCACGAGCACCGCGGCGTGGGCGGTGGTCCGCTCCGCGGCCAAATCGCTGGGCCCGGACCTGCGGGTGGCGGTGTTCACCGGGGACACCGAAACCGTCGACCGGGTGAAGGGCCGGCAGCGGCTCGGCGCCGGCTGGGTCAGCCATCTGCTGCAGCGCACGGTGGCGGCGCTGTGGGCGGCCGAGGACACCGCCCCGGCCGCGGCCTCCTACCGGGCCCGGCGGGACGGGCTGCTGGCGGAGCTGGCCGCGCGCGGGGTGACCGGGCACGGGCGCAGCGGGCTGAACGTCTGGATCCCGGTGCCGGACGAGACCGTCGCGGTGGCCGGGCTGCTGCAGCGCGGCTGGGGGGTGGCGGCCGGGGCGAGGTTCCGGCTGGCCTCGCCGCCCGGGATCCGGCTCACGGTGTCCCGGCTGGCCGCCGACGACCTGCCGGGGCTGGCCGAGGACGTCGCCGCGGTGCTGCGTACGCGGGGCGGCGACGTCCGCGGGGTGTGAACCGGTTCGGTGCTACGGGGTGATCAGGCCCTGGGCGTGGGCCTGCTGCAGCCAGGTCGGGTAGGCGTTCATCATCAGCTCGAACAGCTGCTCGTCCGACAGATTGGCCGGGTCCTGGACGCAGAAGAAGTCGGCGTTGTCCAGGAAGCGGCCGGGCATGTCGTCCAGCTCCTCCAGGAAGCGGAAGGTGCCGTCGCCCCAGTTGGCGGTCAGGCTCTGCATCCGGCGGGCGAAGCGCGACTGGCTGACCGGCGGCGGCGGCGGGGCCTGCGCCGCGGGCGGGGCGTCCACCGACTTGGAGGAGCGGCCGATCCCCATGAACTGCCAGAACAGCGGCTCGTAGCTGGACGACATCACATGGTCCTTGGTCGCCTGCTCGCTGGTGGTGTGACCGTCCGTCACAAACATCACATAGACCGGCTGGCGGTCCGCGTGCGGCTTCTTGCGCTTGCTGCCGGAGCCGAAGTACTGCTTGCGGATCAGGTGCATCGCGGCGGCGTAGTCGGTGCCGCCCTCCAGCCGCCACCGCTGCAGCATCTGGTCGGTCCAGCCCTGGTAGCTGGTCAGCCCGACGCTGCCGGCCTCGTGGCCGTCGCGGCCGAAGAGGAAGACGTCCACCTCGGCGTTGTCGTCGAAGCGCAGCCCCAGCGCGAGCACCCGCTCCACCAGCGCCTGGACCTTGCCGGAGCGGTACAGCATGGACATGGACGCGGAGATGTCCAGGCAGAGCGCGACCCGCGCGGTGTGCTCGCCGAGGCCGCGCTTCTCCAGGGTGATCGCGGCGCGCTTGGTGAGGTCGAGCAGGTTCTGGTCGCCGCGGTCGGCGAGCTGCTTCTCCAGGTTGATCAGCTTCTGCTTCTTCAGGCTGATCCCGCCGGGGCCGGCCGGCGCGGCCGGGGCGGCGTACCCGGGCTGCGCGCCGTAGAGCGGGGCGGCCGGGGGCGGTCCGGGAGGCCCGGGCGGGGTGGCGCTGTAGGACGGCGGGACCTGGACGGCCTGGGTGGGCTGCGCGTACTGCGGCTGGGCGTACTGCTGGTACTGCGGGTTCGCGGCCGGGACCGGCGAGCCGTAGACCGGCGGCGGGGGGCCGAAGCCGGCCGGGGGCGGGCCGTACCCCGGGGCCGGGGCCTGGGGCTGCTGGTACGGGGCGGCCGGCGGCGGCTGCGGCGGGGCCTGCGGGGCCGGGGCCTGCTGCTGGGCGGCGGGGGCGTTGTCGTCGCCCTCCACCGAGATGCCGAAGTCGGTGGCCAGGCCCTCGAGCCCGGAGGCGTAGCCCTGGCCGACGGCGCGGAACTTCCACTCCCCGGCCCGCCGGTAGAACTCGCCGAACAGGAACGCCGTCTCACTGCTGGCGCCCTCGATGTCGAACTCGGCGACCGCCCCGCCGTCCTGGGTCAGCACCCGCAGCCGGAGCCCGGGCACCTGGCCGAAGGTCCCGCCGTCGGCCGAGGCGCCGACCACGATCCGGTCGATGCCCGGTTCGACCCGGCCCAGATCCACCAGGACCGCGTCCATGGTCTCGCCGGGCTGGACCCGCTTGCCCTCATGTCGGACCGAGCCGGAGGCGTGGGTCGGCTGGTTGTAGAAGACGAAGTCGGCGTCCGAGCGGACTTTGCCCGTGGTGGCGAGCAGCAGCGCGGACACGTCCACATCGGGCGTGCGCCCGTCGTTGCGCCAGCTCACCACCGCGTGCAGGGCGGTCGTCGGCACGGGGAGGTTTGAGCCCTTGCGCATGGTGGTCATGCAGGACATCCTGCCGCTTGCAGCAGGGCGGCAACAAGCAGAACGGCGGGCCGAGTGGCCCGCCGTTCTGCTTGTTGCCGGCATTCCGCCGGCTTCCTGTCGGTGCTCGGTCAGCCGCTCTTGCGGCGGAAGTCGCGCTGCCCGCCGGACTTGCCGTGGGTGCCGTGGATCTTGGACGACTCACCGGAGCCGCCCGCCGCCGCGGCGTCGGCCGACTGGCCGCTCTTGCGGGCGAGGGCCTCGCGGAACTTGCGCTTGACGTCCTCCGCCGGGCTCTCGGCCGCGGCGTTCTCGGTCGCGGCGCTCTCAGTCGCCGCTGTCTCGGTCGAGATCTCTGCCGACTCATCCGGCGCGGTCGCGGCGCCGGTCGCGCTGTCGGCAGCTGCGTCATCAGCCATGGGGACCTCCTGTATCGGTCGAGTGCAGGCACAGTCTGGCACGGGAACGGGGTCTCGGTTGATCATTCCGCGGCGGCGGGGCCAATGACGCGTCCAGTCGCTCGGTGAGGCGGTTGAGCATGCCGTGCAGCGCCTGGATTTCGTCCAGGTCCAGGCCGGTGCTGGCGGCGATGGTGCGGGGGACCTGCTGGGCCCGATCGCGCAGCGCGGATCCCGCCGACGTCAACCGGACGATGACGGAGCGTTCATCCTCCGGGTTCCGGGTGCGCTGCACCAGCCCCGCCGTGTCCAGCCGCTTGAGCAACGGGGAGAGCGTGCCGGAATCCAGGCGGAGCAGTTCGCCCATCCGCTTGACCGGCAGCTCGCCGTGTTCCCAGAGGGTGAGCATGGCCAGGTATTGGGGGTAGGTGAGCTCTATGTCGCGCAGGGCTTCGCGGTAGACGCCGCCGAAGGCCCGGGAGGCGCTGTGCAGGGCGAAGCAGACCTGGTGCTCCAGTCGGAGGAGGTCTTCGGTGGCGGGCGGTTGCTGCGACATGCCTCAAGGATACTATCTAGTTGTGCGCAATTGAATTGTGTGCTGTTATTGAGGCTCAGGCACGGACAACTCGGACACTGAATTGGGGACAGCCATGGACGCCATCTACACCGCCGCAGCCACTGCCAATGGACGCGAGGGGCGTGCGATCAGCTCCGACGGCCAGCTCGACCTCACCCTGGCCATGCCGCCGGCGCTGGGCGGCGACGGCAAGGGCACCAACCCCGAGCAGCTGTTCGCGGCCGGCTATGCCGCCTGCTTCGCCAGCGCGCTCGGCCTGATCGGCCGCCAGGAGAAGGTCGACACCAGCGAGGCCTCGGTCACCGCCGAGGTCAGCATCGGCAGCAACGGCACCGGCGGCTTCGGCCTGGCCGTGGTGCTGCGGGTCGAGCTCCCGGAGGCGCTGCAGGGCGACACCGGCCGCAAGCTGGTCGACCAGGCGCACCAGGTCTGCCCGTACTCCAACGCCACCCGCGGCAACATCCCGGTCGAGCTCGTCGTCGAGTAGGACCCGTTCAGGACGTGACGGTCAGTGCAGCGAGGAGGCCGGCGCCGGTGGCGACGGCCTCCTCGACCAGGACGGCGAGGTCGGCCTCGGTGACGGCGGGGTTGATCAGGCAGGCGCGGACGGCCTCCCGGCCGTCCAGCACGGTGCCGGTGACGAAGGTGCGGCCGCGTTCCTGGATCGCGGTCGGGAGCGCCTGGTTGACCTGGTTCAGCAAGGCCTCTGATGCGCCGTCAGGGGCGTAGCGGAATGCGGTGATGGAGGTCTCCACCGCCGCCAGCAGTTCCAACGCCGGTTCGGCGTCCACGAGTTCGCCGAGGCGGCGGGCCATCGCGGTGCAGTGGGCCACGCCGTGGGAGATCCCGTCGCGGCCGGAGGCGGCGATGGTGGCCCAGACCTTCAGCGAGCGGAACGGGCGGGTCTGCTCGATGCCGTACTCGGAGAACCAGCCCAGGCCGTCCGCGTTGTCGTCGCGCAGGTAGGCGGGCACCAGGCTGAAGGTGCCGCGCAGCTCCACCGGGTCGCGGACCAGCACGCAGCCGCAGTCGACCGGGACGCCGAGCCACTTGTGCGGGTCCAGCGCCAGCGATCGGCGCGGTCAAGACCGGTGTAGCGGTGCGCCGAGACCGGGTCCAGCACCCCGAAGGCCCCATAAGCGCCGTCCACATGCAGCCACAGCTCCTCGGCCGCGCAGAGGTCGGCGATCGCGGCCAGGTCGTCCACCGCGCCGGTGTTGACCGTCCCGGCGGAGGCGACGGCCAGGAACGGGTGCAGCCCGGCCGCGCGGTCGGCCCGCACCTGGTCGAGCAGCGCGACCGGGTCCAGGTGCCCGGCGGCGTCGGTGCGGACCGCGCGCAGGTTGCGGCTGCCCAGGCCGAGCAGCTCGGCGGCCTTGCGGACGCAGGAGTGGGTCTCCGCGCTGACATAGCCGACCAGCGGCGGCAGCGCGGCCACGCCCTGCTCCCGGACGTCCACGCCCAGCAGTCGGGCGGCCCGGTTGCGAGCCGATCCCAGCGCCACGATGGTCGCCATGGACGCGCCCGAGGTGAGCAGCCCGCCGCCGGGCTGGTGCGGGAATCCGGCCAGCTCGGCGATCCAGCGGACCACCGTCCGCTCCAGGTGCACGTCGACGTGGTCGCCGCCGGCCGAGCTGGGGTTCATCGCGGCGGCGGCCAGCGTCGCCAGCACCCCGGCCGGGGCGGGGGCGGCATTGACCCAGCCGAAGAAGCGGGGGTGGCCGTTGCCCATCGGATACGGCAGCACCTCGCCGCCGATGTCCGCGACCAGCTCGTCCAGACCGCGGCCGCCCCGCGGCAGCGGGAGGGTCAGCAGGCGCTCGCGGACGGCGGGGTCCATGGGCTGCCAGACCGGTCCTTCGGGGAGCGCCCCCAGGTAGTCGGCCAGCAGGTCCACGGCGGCGTGCCCCGCCGTACGGAAGTCGTTCATGGCCACGATGGTACGGGGACGCGGGGGAAGGTCCGCAGGTCAGCCTGCGGTTTCGCGGGGTTCAGGGCAGCGGGGCGGCGTCGTCGGCGCCCAGGGCGGCGAGGATCGCGGCGGCCTGGGCCGTGAGCTGCTCGGCCTCCGGGCCGCCCGCCTCCGGGCCGCCCGCCCCCGGGCCGCCCGCCTCCGGGCCGCCCGCCCCCGGTTCGCCCGCCGAGGAGGCGAGGGCGGCCAGAGTGCGCAGCGCGCGGGCCTCCTCGTAGGCGCTGCGGCGTTCGCGGGCGAGGTCGAGGGCCTGGGCCGCGTCGTCCCCGGCCTGTCGGTGCTGTCCTGCCCTGAGGTGGGTGCGGGCCCGGTCGTTGAGGAAGCCGGGCTGCTCCGGGTGGTCCTCCTCGGTGACCAGCCGGGCCACCTCCGCGTGGTGGGCGAAGGCCGCGGCCAGGTCGCCGGCGTCCCGGCCGGTCACCGCGAGTCCGTTGCAGGCGCTGACCTCCAGCTCCCGGAAGCCGATCCGCCGGGCGCTCTCCAGCGAGGCCTGGAAGCTGTCCCGGGCGGCGTCGAGATCGCCGAGCCGGTGCTGGATCGCGCCGAGGACGCCATGGGCCTTGGTCGCGCCGGCCGGGTTCACATCCGCCTCGAAGATCCGCAGGGCGGCCCTGGCCTGGTCCAGGGCCTCCGGCACCCGCCCGCGCCGGAGCAGCATCTCGGCCCGGTTCACCATGGCCACGCCGGTGCCCCGGGAGTCGTCCGCCGCCTCGAACACCGCGATGACCTCCTGGAAGGTCTCGATCGCGGTGTCCAGCTCCCACAGGTCGCCGTGGACCAGGCCCAGCGCGTTGAGGATGAAGCCCTCGTCGCTGACCGGCCCGCGCCGCAGCGCCAGCTCCCGGCCCTCGCGCAGTCGCGCCAGCGCGCCGGGCACGTCCCCGGCCCGGCGGCAGGCGGCGCCGCAGGCCAGCAGCGACCAGGCCTCGTCACCGGCGTCGCCGGTCTGCCGGGCCGCCCGCAGGGCCAGCGCGCTCATGGTGATCCACTCCTGGGTCCGGCCGTGCAGCAGGAAGAAGCGGTTGGCCTTTCTGGCCTGGGCGATGGTCCGGCGCGGTTCGCCCGCCTCCAGCGCCGCCCTGGCCGCGTCCACCAGGTTGCCCGACTCCGACTCCCACCAGGCCACGGCCTGTTCCCGGTCCGCGAACTCCGGTGCGTGGGACGGACGGTGGACCACCGGGGTGGCACTCGACCGGGCCGCCTGGTAGGGGTCGAACAGCTGGGCGGCGGAGATGGTGCAGTGCAGGTAGTAGTCGAACATCCGGTGCTGCGCGGTGTCCCGGTCGGGCACCTCCCGGCTGCGGGCGTAGTCACGGGTCAGGTCGTGCAGCCGGTAGCGGCCCGAGGCCGGGAGTTCCAGCACGTGCACATCGACCAGGTCCTCCAGCAGCTGCTCGGTCTCCTCCAGCGGGGAGTCCGCCAGCGCCGAGGCCAGATAGGCGTCGACCTCGGGCGAGGGCGCCGAGCCCAGCAGCCCGAACAGCCGGGCCGAGGGCCGGTCCAGCTGCGAGGCGGACAGGGCCAGGGCCGCGGCCACCCCGCCGTCGCCGGCGTCCAGTTCGGCCAGCCGCCGGTTCTCCCGGCGCAAGCCGGTCGACCAGCGCGACCGCGGTCCAGGCCGGGCGGTGCCGCAGCCGGGCGGCGCAGATCCGGACCGCCAGCGGCAGGTATCCGCAGAGCCGCACGATCTCTTCGACGGCCTCGCGCTCGGCCGGGTCGGTCCGTTCGCCGGCGACGGCGGTGAACAGCTCGACCGCCTCGGTCGGGGCGATCACATCCAGCGAGAGCGGGCGGACGTTGTCCAGGCCGACCATCCGCCGCCGGCTGGTCACCAGCACCGCCGCTCGCGGTCGTCCCCGGCAGCAGCGGGCCGACCTGGGCCTCGTCCACGGCGTTGTCGAGCACCACCACGGCCCGTCGGGAGACCAGTTCGGCCCGCCCACAGGGCGGCTCGCTCGTCGCTGTCCTCGGGGATCCGGCCGCTGGGCAGGCCCAGCGCGCGCAGCAGGGTCTCCAGCGCGGTGTCCGGCTGCATCGGGCCGCGGCCGGAGGTGTGCCCGTGCAGATTGAGGTAGAACCGCCCGTCCGGGTGGGTGTCCGCCATCAGGTGCGCGGTGTGGACGGCGAGGGCGGTCTTGCCGACCCCGGCCATCCCGTCCAGCACCCAGACCCCCGGTTCGGCCAGCAGCAGCCCGCACTCGGCCGACCGGCCGACGAAGCGCAGGGTGTCCCGGGGCAGGTCGTTCCTGGCCGAGCCGGCGGCGGAGCGTCCCTTGCGGGCGGCCTCCCAGAGCGGCCGGAGCAGCGCCGGGTCGCGGTCGGCCAGTCGGGCCAGGGCCTCGACCACGGGCCAGGGCGGCAGCGAGCGCCCGGTCAGGTAGCGGGACAGCGAGGAACTGCTGGCGTGGGTGTCGGCCTCCAGCTCGCGCAGGCTCCGGCCGGAGGAGGCCTGCAGCCCGCGCAGTTCGGCGGCCAGTCGACCCGACGGATCGTCGCCGACCGGTCCGGGACCGGTGGTGCTCGTGCCGACGCCGCCCATGGAGACCCCTTCTCGTACACCAGTTCCTGCACGTCCATTGCTGGACGGACCCTATATCCGTCCGTCCCCGACCTTTCGGGCGGGGCGGCTGTCCCAGATCTGTCCCACATCGCCGAAACGGCGTTGACCCGCCCCGGCCCGCGGCCCGAGGGTGGGGGCACGGCCGATCTTGCCGAGAGCAGCGGGCGGATCGCCGATCGCGGGCGGGTGGAGGCCGCCGCCCACGGGGGTGGCGGCGGCCCCACCGCGCCAGGACGTTCCAGCGTCACGTCCTGGTAGCCCCAGAAGGGGAAGAGCGGCGATTGTCAGACCCGGGTGGGAGGGTGTGACCCATGATCAGGGAGCCTACAAACTCCCTGGTCGGCCGTCGGCATGCGCCCCTACCATGGGCGGCGTCCCCCCTTTGTGCGATCAGCTGCTGATCGCCCGACCACGTGCGGCCACGACCGTGCACCCACTCCATGACACCTGAAGCACGCCCTGCCGCCACCGGCGGCGCCGAACCGTCCGCCCACACCTTCCAGGTCGATCTGCGCGGCCTGGTCGACCTGCTCTCGCACCACCTCTACTCCAGCCCGCGGGTCTACGTCCGCGAGCTGCTGCAGAACGCCGTCGACGCGATCACCGCGCGGCGGCTCGACGACGCGGACGCGCCCGCGCTGGTGCGGCTGTACGCCGGGCCCGGCGAGCTGCGGATAGAGGATTCCGGCATCGGTCTGACCGGCAGCGATGTGCACACCCTGCTGGCCACCATCGGCCGCAGCTCCAAGCGGGACGGCCTGGAGTCGGCCCGGCGCGAGTTCCTGGGCCAGTTCGGGATCGGGCTGCTGGCCTGCTTCGTGGTCGCCCAGGAGATCCGGGTGGTCACCCGCTCCGCCCGCTTCCCGCAGGAGCCGCCGGTGGAGTGGGCGGCCCGCGACGACGGCTCGTACACCGTGCGGACACTGCCCGAGGAGGCCCGCACCGAGCCCGGCACCACCGTGCACCTGGTCGCCCGGCCCGGCGCGGGGGAGTGGCTGGCCCCGGAGCGGGTGCTGGAGCTGGCCCGGGACTTCGGCTCGCTGCTGCCCTACGACGTGGCCGTGGTCGGCCCGGACGGGGTCGAGCAGCCGGTCACCGAGCTGCCGCCGGTCTGGGCCCGCCCCTACCCGACCCCGGCCGCCCGCCGGGTCGCCCTGGCCCGGCACTGCGCCGGGCTGTTCGGCTTCGAACCGCTGGACGTCATCGACCTGGACGTGCCGCTGGCCGGCATCCGCGGCGTCGGCTACATCCTGCCCGCGGCCGCCAGCCCGACCCAGCGCGGCGGGCACCGAGTCTCACTCAAGGGCATGCTGCTCACCGACCGGGCCGAGGGGCTGCTCCCTGAGTGGGCCTTCTTCGTCCGCTGCGTGCTCGACACTGACACGCTGCGGCCCACCGCCTCCCGGGAGAGCCTCTACGAGGACGAGACCCTGGCCGCGGTGCGGGAGGCGCTGGGCGGCACCGTCCGGAACTGGCTGGAGACCCTGGCCGCCGGCGACCCGGAGCGGCTCGGCCGCTTTCTGGCGGTGCATCAGCTCGGGGTCAAGTCGCTGGCCAGGCACGACCCGGAGATGCTGCGGCTGATGCTGCCCTGGCTCACCGTGGAGACCAGCGACGGGCGTACTTCGCTGGACGCCTTCGCCCGGGACCACGGCACGGTCCACCTGGCCGCCAGCGTGGAGGAGTTCCGCCAGATCGCCCCGATCGCCGCCGCCCAGGGCATCGGCGTCGTCAACGGCGGCTACACCTATGACGCCGACCTGGTGGCGCTACTGCCGCAGGTGCTGCCGGGCACGGTGGTCGCCGACCTGGACGCCGGCACGATCACCGCCAGCCTGGACCCGGTCGAGCCCGGGGTCGAGCTGGCCCTCGCCTCCTTCCTGGCCACCGCCCGCACCCGGCTGGAACCGCTCGGCTGCGACGTGGCGCTGCGCACCTTCCAACCGGTCGGCGTGCCCGCGCTGCACCTGGACGACCGCGAGGCACGGCACGAGCGCGCCCGCGCCGAGACCGAGCAGAGCTCCGACGCGCTCTGGGCCGGCATCCTCGGCTCGCTGCGCGGCAGCGCGCCCCGGGCCCGGCTGGTGCTCAACCACCACAACCCGCTGGTGCGCAGGATCGCCGCGATCGAGGACCGGGAACTGGCCGGGATCGCCGTCGAAGCCCTCTACGGGCAGGCGCTGCTGCTCTCCCGCAGGCCGCTGAGTTCAGCGGACTCGGCGCTGCTCAACCGTTCCTTCCTGGGGCTGCTGGACTGGGCCACCCATGACTCGCAGCCGAAGCGGCAGGGGGAGGTCTGACATGACCGACGACCGAATCGAGCAGATCCGGGCCGCGGTGTGGGAGAACCACCGCGCCCCCAACGGCACGGCCCGCAACGCCCGGGCCGAGGAACTGGTGGCGCAGGCCGAGGACACCGGCGACACCGCGCTGCTGCTGGAGACGCTGTCCCAGCTGATCACCGCGTACGAGTACAGCGCCGAGCGCGGCAAGATGTTCGTGCCCTTCGCCCGGATGCTGCAGATGTGGGACGAGGACCCGGGCCGCTTCGACGACCAGATGGCCTACGAGCTGTTCTGGCGCTTCAAGTGGGTCACCGGGAGCATGATCGACTACCCGGACATCCCGCTCGCCTCGATCGAGCAGTGGCTCGGCGAGATGGAGCGCCGCTACCGGCTCGCCGGATACCGCAGCCGGACGGTGCGGGCCGAGGAGTTCTTCGTCGCCTGGCATCTGGGCGACATCCCGCGGGCCGAGGCCGCCTACACCGACTGGCTGGCCGGGGACCGCGACCGGATGAGCAACTGCCACGCCTGCGAGGCCGGCAGCCAGGGCCGCTGGGAGGCCTTCCAGGGCCGCGACGAACTGGCCCTGGAGCGCTGGGCCGAGGTCCTGGCCGGGCGGCTGACCTGCGCCGAGGAGCCGCACCGGGTGCTCTCCTACGCGCTGCTGCCGCTGCTGCGGCTGGGCGGCAGCGATCCGGCCCGGATCGACCAGGCCCGGACCAACCATCTGCGCGGCTACCGGATGGCGCGGGGCAATGAGAGCCTGCTGGCCACGGTCGGCCGGCACATCGAGTTCTGCGCGCTCACCGGCAATGAGGCGCGCGGCCTGGAGATCCTGGCCGAGCACGCCCGGTACCTGGTGGCCGGCGGCAACCCGGACAGCGTGCTGTCGCTGTTGGAGGCGGCGGTGCTGCTGCTCGACCGGCTGATCGGGCTGGGCCTGGGCGAGCGGGCGACCTCGGGGCCGACGTCGGGTTCTGCTTCGGGTTCTGCTTCGGTTCCGCAGGGCGGCAGTTGGACGGTGGCCTCGTTGCGGGAGCACTGCGAGTCGTTGCGGAGTGAGTTGACCGGGCGGTTCGACCGGCGCAATGGCACGGACTCGGTCTCGGCGGACAGTGAACGGCGGATCCGGCAGCAGCCGGTGCTGGAGCGGTTGCCGCTGGGGGTGAGCGCGGTGTTGGGGGGTTCGGTGCCGGTTTCGGTCTCGCCTTCGGTTTCGGTTTCGGGGAGCGCGTCGTTCGAGGAGTTGGTGGCCGAGGCCCGGCGGCTGCGGGAGATCGGCCATCCGACGACCCGTCAGGCCTGGCTCGCGGTCGAGGCCGCGCTGGGGGACCGGGTTCCAGACGGCCTGCTGCGGGCCGAGCTCGCCACCCAGCGCGGCATTCGCGGGGCGGCCGAGGACGCGGAGGCGGCTGTGCTCTGTTTCGAGGAGGCGGCGGAGGCCTATCGGGCCATCGGTCAGGACGGTGACGCCGCAGTTGGCGAGGGGCGCGCTGCCCTCGCCACCGCCTTCGCCGGGCGGGTCGAGCAGGCCCGGGGGCGGGCCGAGACCGCGGTGGCCGCAGCCCGCGCCGCGCTGGCCGCGGGCCGGGGCAGCGCCCGCAATCTGGCGGTGGCGCAGCTCTGCCGGACCCGGGTGCTGAGCGTCCTGGTCGGCGACAGCAGCGAGCCGGGGGCCGAACAGGATCTGGCCCGGGCGGAGGTGGAGGAGGCCCTCGCCGAGACGGTCGAGGCGATCGAGGCCATCGGCCGGGCAGAGGGGGCGGGAGCGGCTGAGATCCGTTCGATGCACGGGCTGCTCGGTGATGTGCACCGGAACCGGGCCGGGCTGGCCGAGCCGGAGTTCGAGCTGATGCTGCCGGCGCTGCGTGCGAGCGCGGACGCCTATCTGCTGGCCGAGGAGCCCTGGGACGCGGCCGAGATGCTGCTCCCGCTGGCCCGGGTGCACGCCCAACTGGGCGACCTGGCCGCGGCCGAGGCCGCCGCGGAGGAGGCGCTGCGGCACGGCGAGGGCTTCCTCGGCGCCGAGGACGCCGGACGCGCCCAGCTGCTGCTGGCCGATCTGCTCAGCCATCGCGGGGCCCATGAGCAGGCGGTCCAGCATGCGCTGGAGGCCACCCGCTGGCTGGACGAGGCCGGGTTGGCCGCAGCCGAGGGCACGGCCGCCCGGCACCGGCTGGCCGGTTGCTACCAGGCCCTGGGACGGCACGCCGAGGCCGCCGAGGTGCTGCAGGCCGCCCTGCCGGACCTGATCGCCCGTGGTGAGCGGGCCGAGGTCGCGGCCCGGCGGGCGCTGGGGCAGTCGCTGGGCGAGCTGGGCGAACACGCCGAGGCGGCGGAGCAGTTCGCGCGGGCCGCGCAGATCGTCGACGGCTGGGGTGAGCCCTATCCTTCGGCGCAGCTGGCCTCCAACACCGCGGAGGCGCTGAGCGCGGCCGGTCGCGCCGAGCAGGCCGAGGCCGTGTATCTACGGGCACAGGGGCTGTGGGCGGAGGCAGGGGTGCCGGGCATGGTGGTCCGCACGCTCCGGGCCCGGGCCTGGCTGAGCTTCAGCAGGGGACGCGACGCGGACCCGGGCCGGGCGCTGATGCTGCAGGCCGAGGCCGCGGCCAGGGCCGCGATCGCCGACCCGGCGCTTCCGGTTGAGGACGCGGAGGAACTGCGCCGCGAGCAGGCCGATACCTGGCGCCAGTTGGGCGGGCTGCTCCGGGACGTGGCCGAGGACGAGGGGTGGAACGGACTCGCGATCACCCCTGAGCTGCAGGCTGCCCTTTATGAGGAGGCATGGGAGGCCTACCGCACCGCCGCCGAGGCTTTCGCCGCTTGCGCGGACCCGGGCCCGGCGCTGAGCGCCCAGGCGCGGTTGGACGCGGCCCGGATCCGGATCGAGACCGGCCGGCACGGGGTGGCTGCCGCCGAGCTCAAGCAGGTCCAGGCGCTGGCCGAGGAGGCGGGCGAGGCGCTGGCCCAGGTTGGCCAGCGAGCTGCAGCGGTACTGGCCTGGCTGGAGCAGCAGGCCGCAGCCGACTGAGCGTGGCGTGTCCGGCCCGCCCCGCGTGGGCGGGCCGGATGAGGGTGAAGCAATACGCGCGTAGACGTATGGACATGTCAAGTTAACCGGAGATGTCTTCCGTCGGTTCTACGCGCGTGGTCTTCTGGTCCCGCGTCAGTCCAGCGGGCCTGACGACCCATCAAGTCTCCCGGGAGACACCGATGACTCGTCCCTCCATACGCCGTGCCGGGATAGCCCTCGCCGTGGGCGCCGCTGCGTTCGGCGGCAGCGTCCCCGCGCACGCGGCCGGCAGCTACTCGGCGTTCGCCTTCTCGCTCAGCGGCAGCGAGCCGACGATCTACAGTTTCATCAACTCGGCGAGCAGCACGCTCGACATGACCATGTACGAGCTCAGCGACAGCACCGCGGTCGCCGACCTGGTGGCCAGGGAGAAGGCCGGCGTCACCGTCCGGGTGATCCTGGACCGCCAGGAGACCTCGACCAACGCCTCCGCCTATTCGACCCTCAAGGCGGCCGGCGTCGGTGTCGTCTACTCCTCCACCTCGTACGTCTACACCCACCAGAAGACCATCACCGTCGACGGAACCAAGTCGCTGATCCTCACCGGCAACCTCACCGCGAAGTACTACCCGACCAGCCGCGACTACGGGGTCTTCGACTCCAACGCCGCCGATGTCGCGGCGATCGAGAAGGTCTTCGCCGCCGACTACGCCCACACCGCGGTCACCCCGGGCGACGCCACCGACCTGCTGTGGTCCCCGACCGACTCCCGGAGCCGGCTGCTCACGGTGATCAACGGCGCCACGAAGACCCTGGACGTCGAGGAGGAGGAGTTCAGCGACAGCACCGTGGTGAACGCCATCGTGGCCCGGGCCAAGGCGGGGGTCACCGTGCGGGTGGTGCTGGAGAGCCCAGGCGACTACTCCTCCGAGGTCTCCAAGGTGAAGGCGGCCGGGGGCACCGTCCGCGGCTACTCCTCCAGCACCGGCTACTACATTCACGCGAAAGCGCTGGTCGCGGACTACGGCCTGTCCACGGCGAAGGTCGAGGCGGGATCGATGAACATCACCAGCAACTCGCTCAGCAACAACCGCGAGCTGGGCATCATCCTCACCGACACCGCGGTCGAATCCGTGATCGAGACCGCCTTCGCCAGCGACTACGCGGGCGGCGCGGCGGCCTGACGCCTGCTGTTCAGCCGCGTGGTTCGGTCAGGGCGATCGCGTCCGCCGGGGGTCCGGGCTTGGGGCGCCGGGGTTCGCGGTCGCCCGCCGACGGTGGGCTCCAGCCACCGGGGCCGCGGTCCTCGCGGCCGGCGCCGGCCGACCAGAAGGGCACATGGCTCGCCATGAACCGCATCGGCGCGCCCAGGGCGATCACCACCTGGCGCGCCCCGTGCGCCAGCACCCGCCGGGTGCGGCGGCGACGGCTCCCGTGACGTTCCGGACGTGATGCCATGTCAGCCTCCCTGTCTCCAGGGTGCACCAGCGATGCCGCAGGGGGAAGCGGCGTCTGCGAGGATTGGCATGTTCAAGGTGCTGATCAGCGGGAATGCGCCGAGACTGGGTTGGTTGTTCAGCGAGAGGACCGAACGTGAGCTTTGTCGCCGGGAGGGGCCCGAGCGGAGATCGGACCGCGGAGGCCGAATCTGGGCCCGTGGAACCGGGGCCCGCCGAACCGGCCAAGGCGGAAGCCGGGGCGGCGGCCGCCGGGGAGCCCGGTCGGCTGACCCGGTTCGTCCGGCGTTCGAGGATGCCGCTGCTTTCCGCCGCGACCGGGGCGCTGCCGGTGCTGATCTTCCCCACCGTCGGCTGGTGGTGGTTCGCCTATGTCTGCCTGGTGCCGCTGATGCTGGTGCTGCGGGCCGCGCCGACCGCGCGGCGGGCGATGGTGCTGGGCTGGTGGGGCGGCCTGGGCTTCCTGATCGGGGTGATGAGCTGGCTGATCCCCACCCTGAGCGTGGCGATCCTGGTCCTGGCCGGGCTGCTCGGGGCGTTCTGGGCGCCCTGGGGCTGGCTGGTCTGGCGGCTGCTGCGGGGCAGGCCGGACGCGGGACGGGCGGCCGCCGCGGTGGTCCTGGTCCCGTGCGGCTGGCTGGCGATCGAGACCATCCGCTCCTGGCAGTACCTCGGCGGCCCCTGGGGCCTGCTCGGGGCCAGCCAGTACCAGCAGCATGTGGCGCTGGTGCTGGCCTCGGTCGGCGGGGTGTGGCTGGACAGCCTGCTGATCGTCGTGGTCAACACCGCCGTGGTGGTGCTGATCGCCGCCTGGGGCCGCTCCTTCGTCGCCTACGGCACGGTCGCGGTGCTGGCGGCCGGCGCCCTCGCTGCTCTGGCCTGGGCCCCGCAGCCGCGGCTGACCGGCCGGACGGTGTCGATCGCGGTGGTCCAGCCGGGCGGCTCGGCCACGCTGGACGACCGCACCGACCGCGGCGAGGCGCTCACCCGCGGCCTGATCGGCACCCGCCCCGACCTGGTGGTCTGGGGTGAGAGCAGCCTCGGCTACGACCTGGCGACCCGTCCCGACCTGGTCGCGCAACTGGCCGGGCTGTCCTCGCAGACCGGCGCGGACCTTCTGGTCAATGTGGACGCGGCCCGGCCGAACGGGGCGATCTACAAGAGCTCGGTGCTGGTCGACCCGCAGGGGCTGACCGGGCAGCGCTACGACAAGATCCGGCTGGTCCCCTTCGGCGAGTACATCCCGATGCGGCCGGTGCTGGGCTGGATCACCTCGTTCTCCAAGGCCGCCGCGGTGGACCGGCGCCGGGGCGACACCCCGGTGGTGATGACCGTGCCGGAGCCGGGCGGCGGGACGCTGAAGATCGGGCCGCTGGTCTGCTTCGAGTCGGCCTTCCCCGACATGAGCCGGGCGCTGGTGCGGAAGGGGGCGCAGCTGGTGGTGATCCAGTCGTCCACCTCCAGCTTCCAGGACACCGCCGCGCCCGAGCAGCACGCCTCGCTCGCCGCCTTCCGGGCCGCCGAGACCGGCCGTCCGGTGGTGCAGGCGACGCTGACCGGGGTCAGCGTCGCCTATGACCCGCTGGGCCGCCGGATCGGCGAGCCGATGGGCACCGACGACCGGGGCACCACCACCTACCGGATGCCGCTGGCCACCGGCACCACCCTCTACGACCGCTGGGGCAACTGGCTGCCCTCGCTGTGCTGCCTGCTGCTGGCCGTCACCGGCGCCGGCGCCCTGCTGCTGGCCCGCCGCCGACGCGGCCACTGATGGGTGAATCAAGCGGTCGGGAGGTTTCCTGCCCGATTTCGGGCAGGAATATTGGTTTCATGAGTAGATCTGCGTAAGGTCTTCCCTCGTGTCCAGTCATGAGGACCTCCTCGACCACCTGGCGCGTACCACCGCGCTCGGTCCCAACGAGGCGGCCCGCGTCGTCGCCGACGTGCTCGCGTACTTCGCCGAGAGCACCGACGAGTACGTGCGCCGCCGCCACACCGAGCTGCAGGCGCGCGGACTGACCAATGACCGTTGTTTCGAGCGGATCGCGGCGGAACTGCGGCAACGGCGCGTGCGAGCGCCCGAGCTGTCCGCCCGCCAACTGCGTCGGCTGATCTACGGCTGACCGTTCTCCGCTCACTCCTCCTCACCCTCAAAGAAGGAGCCCCGTATGTGTGGCATCGTCGCCTATATCGGTCCCCGGGACGCCGCGCCCATCCTGCTGGAAGGACTCCAGCGGCTCGAGTACCGGGGGTACGACTCCGCCGGTGTCGCCGTCGCGGCCAAGGGCGCGCTCAAGGTGCGCAAGAGCAAGGGCCGGGTGGCCGAGCTGGCCGCGCTCGTCCCCGCGCGCTTCACCGGCAAGGCCGGCATCGGCCACACCCGCTGGGCCACCCACGGCGTGCCCAGCGACGCCAACTCGCACCCGCACCTGGACGGGGCCGAGCGGATCGCGGTGGTCCACAACGGGATCATCGAGAACGCCGACGAGCTGCGCGCCAAGCTGCAGGCCGACGGCTGCGTGTTCCAGTCCGAGACCGACACCGAGGTGCTCTCGCACCTGATCGCCGGCCTCGCCACCGAGGGGGTCGAGCTGGAGGACGCCGTGCGGGCCGCCCTCAAGCGCATCGTCGGCACCTACGGCATCGCCGTCATCGACGCCGACCAGCCGGACCGGATCGTGGTGGCCCGCAACGGCAGCCCGATCGTGCTCGGCATCGGCGAGAAGGAGATGTTCGCCGCCTCCGACGTCGCCGCCCTGGTCCGCTACACCCGCCAGGTGGTGCACCTGGACGACGGCGAGCTGGCCACCGTCCGCGCCGACGGCTTCAACACCTTCACCCAGGAGGACGCCCGCGCCACCGCGAAGCAGCCCTCCACCGTGGACTGGGAGGAGGCCTCCTACGACACCGCGGGCCACGCCCACTTCCTGGTCAAGGAGATCCACGAGCAGCCGACCTCGGTCGAGCGCACCCTCAGCGGCCGGATCGACCAGCGCTTCTCCACCGCGCACCTGGGCGGCCTCAACATGGACGCCCGGGAGGCCCGCGCCTTCCGCCGGGTGAAGATCCTCGGCTGCGGCTCGGCGTACTACTCGGGCGAGCTGGGCGCGCAGCTGATCGAGGAGCTGGCCCGGATCCCCGCCCACGCCGAGCCCGCCTCGGAGTTCCGCTACCGCAACCCGGTGATCGAGGCCGACACCCTCTACATCGCGGTCAGCCAGTCCGGCGAGACCTATGACACCCTGGCCGCGGTCCAGGAGATCAAGCGCAAGGGCGGCAAGGTGCTCGGCGTGGTCAACACTGTGGGCAGCGCCATCGCCCGCGAGTGCGACGGCGGGATGTACCTGCACGCGGGCCCGGAGATCTCGGTCGCCTCGACCAAGGCGTTCACCTCCACCGCCATCGCCTTCGCGCTGATCGCGCTGCACCTGGGCCGGGTGCACGACCTCTCCCCGGCCGACGGCCGCCGGATCTGCGCCGGGCTGAAGGCGATCCCGGACCAGATCCGGCAGATCCTGGAGCAGGAGAAGGTGATCGCCGACCTCGCGGCCAAGTACGCGGGCCACGAGGGAATGATGTTCATCGGCCGGGTGCGCGGCTACCCGGTGGCGCGCGAGGGGGCGCAGAAGCTCAAGGAGGTCTCCTACGTGCACGCGGAGGCCTACCCGGCGAGCGAGCTCAAGCACGGGCCGCTGGCGCTGATCGGCCCCGACCTGCCGACCGTGGCGATCGTCCCGGACGACGAGCTGCGGGACAAGAACCTCACCGCGATGGGCGAGATCCGGGCCCGCAGCGGCCCGGTGCTGATGGTCGGCCACACCGCGCCGGACCCCAAGCTGGCCGAGGACTGCATCCTGGTCCCGAAGAACGAGCCCGAGCTGGACCCGATCCTGCTCGGCATCCCGCTCCAGCTGTTCGCCTACTACGCGGCGGTGGCGCTGGAGCGGGACGTCGACAAGCCGCGGAACCTGGCGAAGAGCGTCACCGTCGAGTAGCGGCTGGTTCCATCGTCAGGTGGGCGGTGATCACCAGGGTGCCGTCCTCCACCTGGTAGTCCAGCGGGACGGCGAGCCGGCGCAGGGTGGCGATCATGCCGCTGTTGGACGCGGTGGTGACCGCGTAGACCTCGCCGATCCCGGCGTCCTGGGCCAGCTCCACCAGCCGGCGCACCAGCTCGGAGCCCAGGCCCCGGCGCTGCCAGGCGTCCTCGACCAGCACGGCGATCTCGGCGCTGTCGTCGTCCCACATCAGGTGGGCGAGCGCGACGAGGTCGCCGTCCGGCGTCTCCGCGGTCAGGGTCTGGCCGAAGCGGGGCTCCAGCAGGTGGCCCAGGTAGCGGTCGCTGTCGTTGACCGGGCCGTGGTAGCGGCGGCGCAGCGTCCCGGCGCTGCAGCGGTCGTGCAGGGCGACGGCGGCGGCCCGGTCGGAGGGGTCGGCGCGGCGGACGGTCAGCTCGTCCTTCGGCGCGAGGGTGAGCAGGTCGCGGGTGTCCGGGACGCGGGGTCCCAGCTGGGCGTCCAGCTCGATCAGGGCGCGGGCGCGGGCGAACTCGGTCGGCGTGAACGGGGCTCGTCCCGGGTGACCACCAGCACGCCGCCGGACGGGTCGCGCAGCCGCATGGCGCTGCCGTCCAGCTCGTCCTCGTCGATCTCGGCGGGCAGCGAGCGGATGCTGCAGCGGCCGAACAGCGCCCGCAGCGCGAGCGGCAGTTCGGCGGCGTCCAGGGCGGTGCGGGTGGCGAGGTTGAGGATCCTGGTCGGCACGTCCACCAGGTCGTGGGCGTCGGCGCGCTCCAGCCAGACCTCGGTGCCGCCGGCCGCGACCACGGCGCGGGTGATCTCCGCCGCGGCGGTGTCGGCGCGGGCCTGCACCACGAACTCGTCCACGGTGTCCTCGGCGAGCGGTGCGCCTGCATCGAGATGATGTTGACCGGCAGGTCGGCCAGCGCCCGGCACAGCCCGGCCAGGCTGCCGGGGGCGTCGGGCACGGTGGCCCGGATCCGCCACAGCGCCTGCTCCTCGATGGGCAGCGGGGCTGATCCGACCCCGCCTGAGGCCCCGCTGATGTCGCCCGGGGCGGGCCCCGGCGGGGCGTCTGGATGGCGTTGCTTCCACCAGCTGTGCCAGCCGGCCGTCGCCATCAGCGCCAGCGCCGAGGCCACCAGCAGCACCGGACCGTCATGGCCGTGCACCACGACATTGGCGATCAGATCGGCCAGAGCCACGGCCAGGAACACCGCGGAGAGCTCCACTGTGTCGCGACGCCAGTGGTGCTTCGCCTGGTGCTTGCGGTTCGTCAGGTTGTCCATGAAAGCATCCTGCCGAACCGGTGTTTCGTGATCACAAACGGATCATGACCAGAACGTTAAGACTCTTTGGTTCTGGTTTGTCCGTAATTTCGGATTCCGCTTACGGGTTCGACGCGGATTGCGGAGGTCTCAGACGGCGGGGACGGCGATCAGGTAGTAGCGGCGTCCGTCGTCGGCGGTGATCGGGAGGGGGGTGTCGGGGAGGGCGGCGAAGACGGCGGCGGCGACCTGGGCCGGGTCGTTCTCGGCGGTGAGCGGCGGGCGCAGGGCGGCGCGTATCGCGGCCCGGGTCCTGGCGGACAGGGGTCGGGGCTTGCGGTCGCCTTCGCTGTCGCGTACGAGTTGGGCCAGGCCGGCCATCTGGGACTCGGACAGGTCGGAGCCCAGGCCGAGCCGGCTGGCCTTGGTGGCGATGGTAGCGGCGAGGGCGGCGCGGTTCCAGGCGGAGCAGACATCGCTCGGAGTGCCCGGCGGGAGGAAGCTGACGGCGGTTCCGATGGAGCTCTTCATCCGTGTCTCCCAAGTGGTGAAGGGGACCTGCTTACTCCCTCAATTGTCGCACCGGGGACTGACAGTGGAGGCTGGTCAGCTGCCTGGGGGCAGGGGTCGATTGACGTGGTGGACCAGGGATTCCTACACTCGGACCGGACAATGCACGCAGATGGTGGAGTCGGGGACGGGGAGTCGGTCATGCAGCGAGTGCACGGCAGCAATGCCGTTCGGCTCAGGCTGGTGGCCAGGCTCGACATCGACCTGGTCCGACACGCCGGTTCCCTCTGTCGCTGAGACCGTCGGCCGCAAGGCCCCTGACGTTCTTTCAGCATGTGCAGAGAACCACCACCAGGCCCGCGTGACGCGGTTGCCGGGGTCTGCATCTGCTCGGCAACCCCGTTCACGGCCCCTTGCACGATGGGGGAGCGCAGCGTCGCGCGTCCCGGTCCTGCCCTGCTCCAGGAGAGCGGATGTCCACGTCTCCCGCACAGCCCGCAACCGATGCCCCCCGTCACGCCCCGAGTTTCGCCCCGACCGGACGCGACCGTGAGTTCGCGCAACTCCGCTGCGCCCTGGAGCGCACGGTCCGCGGCGCCGGCGGGGTCGTCGCCCTGAACGGTTCGGTGGGCAGCGGTCGCAGTGAACTACTGCACGCCTTCTCGGACTTCGCCGCGGCCGGCGGCGCCCGGGTGCTGGTCGCCACCGGGTCCCCGCTGGAGCGTGACTTCCCGCTGGGCGTGGCCCGGCAGATCTTCCAGAGCGCGGATCTCGACCCCGACGACCGGGACGAGGCGGAACGGCTGCTGGAGGACCTGGTACCGGTCGACCCGCGGACCCGTCCCCCGTCGGACACCACCATGCTGAGACCGTCGGTGCGCGCGCTCAACGGGCTGTGCACCATCCTGCTGCGGCTCGCCGAGCAGTCGCCGCTGGTCCTCGCCGTCGACGACCGGCAGGACGCGGACGTGCAGTCGCTGGAGTTCCTGCTCTACATGGTCCGCCGGACCAGGAACGCCCGGGTGCTGACGCTGCTCAGCTCACGGGAGACGATGACCCCGCCGAACCCCTTCTTCGAGGTGGAGTTGGCCCGCCAGCCGCACCACCGGATGGTCAAGCTGCTGGTGATGACCCCGGGTCAGGTCGCCGACGTGCTGCAGGACCGGTTCGGCGAGCACACCGGCCGCCGGCTCGCGGCCGAGGCGCACGCCCTCACCGGCGGCAACCCGCTGCTGGTGCACGCGCTGCTGGAGGACCAGGATCCGGAGCACACCGGGCAGGGACTCGTCGTCGGCGAGAGCTACCGCCGCGGCCTGATGAACTGCCTGCACCGGATGGACCCGCTGGCGCTGCGCTGCGCGCGCGGGGTCGCCGTGCTGGGCGGTCCCGCGGAACCCGAGCTGCTCGCCGACCTGCTGCTGCTCGCCCCCGAGTCGCTCGACCGCGCCTTCTACCTGCTGCACGCGTCCGGACTGTTCGCGGGCGGCGGCTTCCGCCACCCCACCGGGGGCGGGGACCTGCTCGCGGCGGTGCAGCCGGAGGATCTCGCCGCGCTGCACCGGCGGGCCGCGTACCTGCTGCGGGCGGCGGGCGCGGGGGTCCAGGAGGTGGAGCAGCAGGTGCGCGCGGCGGACGGGCACCGGCTCGGGCCCTGGGAGGTCGTCGGCGTGCCCGAGGAGCCAGAGGAGTCGGAAGCGTCGGAGGCGGAGCCCGAGTCGGTGCTTGAGGCGGTGGTCGCGTCGGACGGCTCGGTCGACGACGCCGTGGTCATTCACTGCGTGCCCTCGCTGCCCGGCGCCTCTGCCGAAGGCGGTCCGCAGGACGGCATCGCCGCGGTCAAGTACCTGTTCTGGCACGGCCGGGTGGACGAGGGGGTCGCCGCCCTGGACGGGCTCGGGGCGGAGGGCGGCCGGAGGATCCGGCCCTGGCTCGACTACTGGTACCCGGTCCTGCTCCCGCCGGAGCCGCTCCAGGGCGCGGGCTGGTCCGGGACCGAGGACGGGCTGCGGATCCTGGGCGCGCTGTTCGACGGCACGCCGCTGCCGGACGCGGTGCTCAGGGCCGAGGCCGTGCTCCGTGAGGCCCGGCTCGGCCGTACCCCGGTCGAGTCGCTCACCGCCGCGCTGACCGTACTGGTCTACGGGGACCGCGCGGACCGGGCCGAGCACTGGTGCGGCCCGCTCGCCCGGCGCACCGACGTGCACGGCGACCCGCACGCGCAGGCGCTGTTCTCGGCGCTGCTGGCCGAGACCGCGCTGCGCCGGGGCGACCCGCGCCGGGCCGAGGAGGCCGCCCGCGCGGCGTTCGCCCGGATCCGCCCCGAGCACTGGGGTGTCGCGGTCGGCTTCCCGCTGTCCACCATGATCACGGCCCGCACCGAACTGGGCCGCTACGAGGACGCCGAGGCCTACCTGGCCCTGCCCGTCCCCGAGGAGATGTTCCGCACCCCGGCCGGGGTGCACTACCGGTATGCCCGCGGCGGCTATCTGCTGGCGGTGGGCCGCGCGGAGGAGGCCCTGGCCGAGTTCCAGGCCTGCGGCGACGCGTTGGCCCGGTGGGGCATCGACCACCTGCCGGGTGTGGTGCCCTGGCGGCTCGGCGCCGCCCGGGCCCACCTCGCCCTGGACCGGCCGCACGCGGCAGCGGCCCAGGCCGACCGCCAGCTCGCCGACCTGGGACCGGCCGGGTACGCCCGGGTGCGCGGCATGACGCTGCGGGTCCGCGCGTCGGCCGGGGCCGAGCACGAGCGGGCCGGGCTGCTGGAACGCGCGGTCGAGGCGCTGGAGGCCGCGGGCGACGAGGCGGGCGCGTCCGAGGTCCTCGCCGAACTGGGCCGTGCGCACCACGCGGAGGGCGACCCCGGCCGGGGCCGTCCGGCCGAGCGGCGGGCGCGGCAGTTGTCGTCCCGTCAACTCGCCCGCGCCAGCACGCCCCCCAGCTGTTCCCGTTCGAGGCCACGGCGGCCGTTCCGGACGGGGACCCGACCCAACTCAGCGACGCCGAGAGGCGGGTGGCCGAGCTGGCGGTGCACGGGCTGACGAACCGTGAGATCGCGCGCAAGCTCTACATCACCGTCAGCACCGTGGAGCAGCACCTGACCCGGGTCTACCGCAAGCTCGGAGTCCGTCGTCGGGTGGACCTGCGGTTCTCCCTGGACGGCAGCCGCGAATTGGCCGGGTAGGGGGTCCATAGGGGGGTCTGAGGGGTTATTGCCCTTCCGCGTTCTAGGAAGACTTGGGAACCGGAAGAGACGGCCCTACTCAGGAGTGGAAGCTCGCGATGGCCCGCCAGGAGCAGTCGAAGTCGCCCGTGCCCGCAACCTCGCCCGTGCCCGCAACCGGTGCCACGGAAGCGGTCGCGGTGATCGGGTACGGCTGCCGGCTCCCTGGCGCGGCCGATCCCGAGGCCTTCTGGCGGCTGCTGGACAGCGGCAGCGACGCGATCGGAGAGCCGGCCGGGCGGCGGGTTGTCGCGGGCGGCGGGGTGCGTCCCGGGGGCTATCTGGAGCAGGTCGACGGGTTCGACCCCGAGTTCTTCGGCATCTCGCCGGCCGAGGCGGCGGCCACCGACCCGCAGCAGCGGCTGGTGCTGGAACTGGCCTGGGAGGCGCTGGAGGACGCGGGCACCCTGCCCCGGCAGCTGGCCGGCAGCAGGACCGGCGTCTTCGTCGGCTCCATCGCCGGCGACTACGCCACCCTGGTCCACCAGCACGCGCCCGCCGCGGTCACCCGGCACAGCCTGACCGGCCTCAACCGGGGCATCATCGCCAACCGCGTCTCCTACGCCCTCGACCTGCGCGGGCCCAGCCTGAACGTGGACTCGGCCCAGTCCTCCTCGCTGGTGGCCGTGCACCTGGCGGTTGAGAGCCTGCGCAGCGGCGAGTCGGAGGTGGCTCTCGCGGCCGGGGTGAACCTGAACCTCGCCCCTGACAGCACGCTCACCGTCGACCGCTTCGGCGCGCTCTCGCCCGACCACCGCTGCTTCACCTTCGACGCCCGCGCCAACGGCTACGTCCGGGGCGAGGGCGCGGTGCTGCTGGTGCTCAAGCCGCTGGCCCGGGCGCTCGCGGACGGCGACCCGGTGCGGGCGGTGCTGCTGGGCAGCGCGGTCAACAGCGACGGCGCGACGGACGGTCTCACCGTCCCCAGCGCGACCGCGCAGGCGGAGCTGGTGCGGACGGCCGTCGAGCGGGCCGGGGTGGACCCGCTGCGGGTGCAGTACGTCGAGCTGCACGGCACGGGGACGCGGGTCGGCGACCCGATCGAGGCGGCTGCGCTGGGGGCGGCGCTGGGCACCGGGCGGGCGGTGGACGAACCGCTGCTGGTGGGCTCCGCGAAGACCAACGTCGGTCACTTGGAGGGTGCTTCGGGAATCGTCGGGCTGCTGAAGGTGGTGCTGAGCGTCCAGCACCGTCGGCTGCCGGCCAGCCTGAACTTCAGCACACCGAACCCGGACATCGCCTTTGAGACGCTGGCGCTGCGGGTCCGCACCGAGTCGGGGGCGTGGCCGCGGCCGGACCGTCCGCTGATCGCCGGCGTCAGCTCGTTCGGGGTGGGCGGGACCAACGCCCATGTGGTGGTGGCCGAGGCTGCGCCCGCGCCTGTGTTGGGCAGGGGGTTTGGTGGCGCGGCGGAGACCGTGTGGCCGCTGTCGGCGCGCAGTCCGGAGGCGCTGCGGGAGCAGGCTGCGCGGCTGCTGGCGCGGGTGGAGCAGCCGGATCTCGACCCGTTGGACGTGGGATTCTCGCTGGGGACGAGTCGGACCGCGTTCGAGCACCGGGCGGTGGTGCTGGGCGCTGATCGTAGTGAACTTTTCTCCTTACTAAGGGCGCTGACGCTGGATCAGCAGACTCCTGGGCTGGTGCGGGGGACGGTGCACGGCGGCGCCGGCACGGTGTTTGTCTTCCCGGGGCAGGGCAGCCAGTGGGACGGCATGGCCCGGGAACTGTTCCGTACCGCCCCGGTCTTCGCCGACAGCATCCGGGCCTGCGCCGCCGCGCTCGCCCCGCACACCGACTGGTCGCTGGTCGACGTCCTGCTCGGCGAACCGAGGGCGCCCGGCCTGGACCGGGTCGACGTGGTGCAGCCTGCGCTGTTCGCGGTGATGGTTTCGCTGGCCGCGCTCTGGCAGGCATCTGGGGTCTACCCCGACGCCGTCATCGGTCACTCGCAGGGCGAGATCGCCGCCGCGCATGTGGCCGGTGGGCTCTCGCTGGAGGACGCCGCCGCCATTGTCGCGCTGCGGGCCCGGGCCATCGCCGAGTTCGGCGGCGCGGGGACGGGTGGGATGGCCTCGGTGCCGCTGCCGGCGGCCGAGGTCCGGGAACGGCTGGGCCGCTGGGGCGACCGGCTGGGCGTCGCGGCCGTCAACGGGCCCTCGGCGACCGTGGTGTCCGGCGACCGGGCAGCAGTGGAGGAGCTGGTCGCGTCCTACCAGGAGGAGGACGTCCGAGCCCGTCTGGTGCCGGTCGACTACGCCTCGCACTCCCCGCAGGTGGAGCCGCTGCGGGAGCGGCTGCCGGTCCTGCTCGCGGACATCAGGCCGCGGGCCACCCGCACCGCGTTCTACTCGACGGTCACCGGCGGCCGGCTCGACACCACCGAACTGACCGCCGACTACTGGTTCCGCAACCTGCGGCAGACCGTGGAGTTCGACCGCGCGGTCCGGGCCGCCCATGCGGACGGGCACCGGGCGTTCGTGGAGAGCAGCCCGCACCCGGTGCTCACCGTCGGCCTCGGCCAGATCCTGGACGGGACGGCCGCCGTCACCGGGACGCTGCGCCGGGACCAGGGCGGGTTGCGGCAGTTCCACACCGCTGTCGCCGAGCTGCATGTGCGCGGTGGTCGGGTGGACTGGGCCGCGTTCTACGGTCCGGACGCCCGCCGGGTGGAACTGCCGACCTATGCGTTCCAGCGACGGCGGTTGTGGTTCGACACCTCGGCGGGGCGGGTGCAGCCGGTGTCTGCTCCTGTTCCGGCCGCTCCGGCTTCTGCCCCTGCTCCGGCCCCTGCTCCGGAACGGGCTTTGGACGACGATGCCACGCTGCTCGACACCGTGCGGACCAGCGCTGCCATCATCCTCGGCCAGCCCTCGGCGCAGGCCGTCGACCCGGACCGGACCTTCAAGGACCTTGGCTTCGACTCGGTCTCGGCCGTGGAGTTCCGCGACCGGCTGGCCACGGCGACCGGCCTGGCCCTGCCCACCACGCTCACCTACGACCGGCCCACCCCGCGCGCGGTGGCCGACCATCTGCGGGCACTGGCGCGTCCTGAGGAACCGTCAAGCAGCTTGACCGTTCCGGAAAAGCGTGCCGTCCCCGAGGACGACCCGGTGGCGATCGTGGCCATGAGCGGGCGCTGGCCCGGTGGGGCGGACAACCCCGAGGCGCTGTGGGAACTGCTGCGCTCCGGACGCGACGCCATCGGCGACTTCCCCGACAACCGCGGCTGGGACCTCGACGGCCTCTACGACCCGGAGGGCCTGCGTCCCGGCACCTCCTCCACCCGGCAGGGCGGCTTCCTCTACGATGCGGACCGCTTCGACGGCGCCTTCTTCGGCCTGAGCCCGCGCGAATCGGCGGCGATGGACCCGCAGCAGCGGCTGCTGCTGGAGTCCTCCTGGGAGCTGGTCGAGCGGGCCGGCATCCTCCCTGCGGACCTGCGGCGGACCCGTACCGGCGTGTTCGTCGGGGTGACGCCGCAGGACTACGGGCCCCGGCTGCACGAGACGCCGGAGGGCCACCAGGGGCACGGCCTCACCGGCAGCCTGACCAGCGTCGCCTCCGGGCGGCTGGCGTATGTGCTGGGCCTGGAAGGGCCCGCGATCAGCGTTGACACGGCCTGCTCCTCGTCCCTGGTGGCGCTGCACCTGGCCGCGCAGTCGCTGCGGCAGCGGGAGAGCGACCTGGTCATCGCGGGCGGGGTCGCGGTGATGTCGGGACCGGGCATGTTCACTGAGTTCAGCCGCCAGCGCGGGCTCGCCGCCGACGGGCGCTGCAAGCCGTTCGCGGCGGCCGCGGACGGCACCGCCTGGGCCGAGGGGGTCGGCCTGCTGCTGCTGGAGCGGCTCTCCGACGCCCGGCGCAACGGACACACCGTGCTGGCCCTGATCCGCGGCTCCGCCGTCAACCAGGACGGTGCTTCGAACGGGCTGACCGCCCCCAACGGCCCCGCGCAGGAGCGGGTGATCCGGCAGGCGCTGCTGGCCGCCGGGCTGGACGGCACCGAGGTGGACGCGGTCGAGGCGCATGGCACCGGCACCGCGCTGGGCGACCCGATCGAGGCCCAGGCTGTGCTCGCCACCTATGGGCAAGGGCGGGAGGAGGACCGGCCGCTGCTGCTCGGCTCGCTGAAGTCCAACATCGGCCACACCCAGGCGGCGGCCGGGGTGACCGGTGTCATCAAGATGGTGCAGGCGATGCGGCACGGCGAACTGCCCGGCACCCTGCACTTCGACCGGCCATCGCCGCATGTCGACTGGTCGACCGGGGCGGTGACCGTACCGGACGTGACCACCGCCTGGCCCCAGCCGCAGGACGCGCGTCCGCGCCGGGCCGGGGTCTCCTCGTTCGGGATCAGCGGCACCAACGCGCATCTGGTCCTGGAGGCCGCACCGGAGCGGGTCGAGACCGGGCGTCCGGATGCGGACCATACCGTGGCGCCGTGGGTGCTGTCGGCGCGGGGCGAGGACGAACTGCGGTCCCAGGCTAAACGGTTGGCGGCGCAGCTTGCCGACTCGTCCGAGGCCACGGTCGCCGACATCGGCCATGCACTGGCCGTTCGCAGGGCCCGGTTCGACCACCGCGCCGTGCTGGTGGGCGGCACGCGGGCGGAGCGGGTCGAGCGGTTGCAGGCCCTCGCCGCCGGGGTGACCGTGCCCGGTGTGCGGAGCGGTGAGGCTCGACGGGCTGTCAGCACGGCCTTTCTGCTGTCCGGTCAGGGCAGTCAGCGGCTCGGCGCCGGGCGTGAGTTGCGAGCTGCGTACCCGGTTTTCGCCGAAACCTTCGACACCACAGCGGCACTGTTCGACGCCGAGTTGGACGTCCCGCTCGGGCAGGTGATGTTCGCCGAACCCGGCAGCGCGCGGGCCGCGTTGCTGGACAGCACCGCCTACACCCAGCCGGCGCTGTTCACCCTGCAGGTCGCGCTGTTCCGGCTGGCCGAGTCGTTCGGGGTACGGCCGACGCATCTGATCGGCCACTCGATCGGTGAACTGACGGCTGCTCACCTAGCGGGCGTGCTGACCCTGCCCGACGCCGTCACCTTGGTCGCGGCCCGCGGGCGGCTGATGCAGGCGCTGCCGGCCGGGGGCGCGATGGCTGCGCTTCAAGCTACTGAGGGTGAACTCTCCCCGTCGCTAGCCGAGTTGGCTGGTCGAGTTGCTATCGCGGCGATCAACGGGCTGACGTCCGTGGTGATTTCCGGTGACGCCGATGAGGTCCAGCGGCTCGCCGATACTTGGCGCGCACGGGGTCGACGGACGAAGTTGCTGCAGGTCAGCCATGCCTTTCATTCCCCGCACATGGACGCCGTCCTTGACGACTTCCGCAGGGTCGCGGCCGGGCTGGACTTCGCCGAGCCGCGGATCCCGGTCATTTCCAACCTCACCGGCGCACTGGCGACTTCGGAGCAGCTACGCGACCCGGAGTACTGGGTCCAGCACATCCGGGAGGCCGTCCGCTTCCACGACGGAGTGAGCGCGCTGGACGCGCTGGGCGTCTCCGCGTACCTGGAACTCGGACCTGGGCCGGTGCTCACCGCCCTGGTGAACGAGACCCTGGACGACGAGAACACCGAGCGTACGGTCGTCGCCGCACTGCGCAAGGACCGGGACGAAACCGAGGCCTTCACCGACGCGCTGGCTCAACTGCACGTCCAAGGCGTGCCGGTGGACTGGTCCGCCGCATTCGCCGGACGGCAGCTGCGCGAGGTTGCGCTGCCCACCTACCCGTTCCGGCGCACCCGGCACTGGTTGGACCAGCCCACCACGGTTGCTCCTGCCACAGCCGGACTGGACGCCGCCGATCACCCGTTGCTCGGTGCGGCCGTCGAACTCCCGGAGAGCGAAGGCCTGTTGCTGACCGGGCGGCTGTCGCTGCGGACCCACCCATGGCTGGCGGATCATGCCGTCGGCGGCCGGGTGCTGCTGCCGGGCACGGCGCTGTTGGAACTGGCCGTCGACGCGGCGGTGCGCTCCGGCGGGCGGTTGGTGGAGGAACTGGGCCTGGAGGCGCCGCTGGTGCTGACCGCGACCGGCGCGGTGCAGCTCCGGGTCTCCGTCGGCGGTCCCGACGACAGCGGACGCAGATCAGTTCGAGTGCACTCCCGCGCGGAGGCGACCGCGGGCGGCCCGGCGGGGGAGTGGACCCGACACGCTGCCGGCACCCTCGCCGACGCCGTCGCTACCCCCAGCACCGACGTGGAGGCCTGGCCGCCGGTCGGGGCGGTGGCAGTGGACGTCAGCGGGCTCTATGAGCGGCTGGCCGACCTCGGCTACGGCTATGGACCCGCGTTCCGCGGCCTCACGGCCGCCTGGCGGCTCGGCGACGAGGTATTCGCCGAGGTCGCCGGCGGGTCCACCGAGGCTTCCGGATTCCGGCTGCACCCTGCCCTGTTCGACGCCGCCCTGCACGCCGTGGTCGGTCTCCTGCCGAACGAGGCTGAGGGTCCGACTAGCGGCCCCCGCGTCCCCTTTGCCTGGGCCGGAGTGGCGGTGCGTCGGTACGGCGCCTCCGCGCTGCGGGTGCGGATCCGGCCGACCGGCCGTGACACCGTGGCCCTGGATCTCGCCGACAGCACCGGCGCGCCCGTCGCGACAGTGGACTCGCTCACCCTGCGGACGGTGGCAGCCACCGCGGCCGACACCGGCTACCGGCTCGACTGGCAGCCGCTGCCGGTCACCTCGCCGGCACCGCCCGTCCCGGTCGGCGTCGTGGTCTCCCGGGTACAGAGTGCCGCGGAGACGCTGGAACTGCTGCACTCCTGGCTGGCCGAGGAGGAGGCGGGGCCGAACCGGCTGGTGCTGGCCACCCACCGCGCCCTCGCCACCCACCCGGGCGAGGACGTCCCCGACCCGGCCGCCGCCGCCGTCTGGGGCCTGGTCCGCACCGCGCAGGCCGAACACCCCAACCGCTTCCTGCTGCTGGACCTGGACGGCACGGCCGAGAGCCAGGCTGCCGTGCCGGCTGCCATCGCCTCGGGCGAGGTTCAACTCGCACTGCGGGACGGGGAGCTGTTCGCTCCCCGGTTGGTCCCGGTGCGCGGCTCCGATGCCCTCGTCCCACCGACCGGCACCAACGCCTGGCGGCTGGACACCGAGACCCCCGGCAGCATCGACAGCCTGGCGCTGCTCCCGGCGCCGGAGACCACCCGTCCTCTCAAGGCCGGTGAGGTCAGGATCGCGCTGCGTGCGGCGGGGTTGAACTTCCGCGATGTGCTGATCTCGCTGGGGATGTACCCGGGCGGTGCCAGCATCGGCGCGGAGGGCGCGGGCATCGTCCTGGAGACCGGCGGAGCAGTCACTGCACTGCGGGTCGGCGACCGGGTGATGGGCCTGGTCCAGGGCACGCTGGGACCGATCGCGGTGACCGACCACCGTCTCCTGGTCCGGATCCCCGACGGCTGGACCTTTGCGCAGGCGGCCTCCGTGCCGGTGGCCTTCCTGACGGCCTATCACGGTCTCTATGACCTGGCAGGACTGCGGCCCGGAGAGTCCCTGCTGGTGCACGCCGCCACCGGGGGTGTCGGCCAGGCCGCCGTGCAACTCGCCCGGCACAGCGGCTCCGAGGTGTTCGGAACGGCGAGCGCGGCCAAGTGGGACACCCTGCGAGGGCAGGGCCTGGACCGTGACCACATCGGCTCGACCCGGACGCTGGAGTTCGAGCAGGACTTCCGCCGGGTGACCGCGGGCCGTGGTGTGGACGTCGTGCTCAACTCCCTGGCCAGGGAATTCACCGACGCCTCGCTGCGACTGCTGGCCCCCGGGGGCCGCTTCATCGAGATGGGCAAGACCGACCCGCGCGACCCGGCCGTCGTGGCGGCCGACCACAACGGGGCCACCTACCAGGCCTTCGACCTCTTCGACGTCGACCCGGGCCGGATCGGCGAGATCCTCGCCGTCCTCGGCGGCCTGTTCGCCAGCGGTGCGCTCACGCCACTCCCCGTTCAGGCCCAGGACGTGCGGCAGGCGAAGCAGGCCCTGCGCCGGCTCAGCCAGGCCCGACACACCGGAAAGCTCGCCCTCACCCTCCCGGTCGCTCTCGCTCCTGAGGGAACCGTGCTGGTCACCGGCGGCACCGGCACCTTGGGACGACTCGTCGCCCGTCGGCTGACGACTCATCACGGCGTGCGACACCTTGTCCTGACGAGCCGTCAAGGTGAATCCGCGCCAGGAGCAGCCGAACTCCGCTCCGAACTCGCCGCCCTGGGCGCCAAGGTGACCATCGCCGCCGGTGACACCGCCGACCCCGACGCGGTGGCGGCGCTGCTCGCAGCGGTTCCGGCCGAGCACCCGCTGACCGGGATCATCCACGCCGCAGGGGTGTTGGACGATGTGCTGCTGGCCTCGCTCACCCCCGAGCGGCTGGCCCGGGTCACCCGCCCCAAGGCCGCCGGGGCCTGGAACCTGCACCGGGCCACCGAGCACCTGGATCTGGCCGCGTTCGTCCTGTTCTCCTCGGCGGTCGGTCTGCTCGGCAACCCCGGCCAGGCCAACTACGCCGCCGCCAACACCTATCTGGACGGACTGGCCCAGCACCGGCGAAGCCGCGGTTTGCCGGCCGTCTCGCTGGCTTGGGGGCACTGGGCCGAGGCCGGAGGCCTCGCCGCCCGGCTCAGCCGCACCGAAGCGGAGCGGCTGGCCAGGACCGGGCTCGCGCCCATGACCACCGCCCACGCCCTCGACCTCTTCGACGCCGCCCTCGACAGCCCCTTCGCCACTCTTGCACCCGCCGCGATCGATACCGGTGCCAGAGCGGCCGCCGAGGTCGCTCCGGTGCTACGCGGATTGGTCCGGAGCCGTCCGGCCCCGGCCGTCACCGCAACCGCCGCCGTCGACGAGGTGGCGGAACTGCTGCAGCGGCTGGAAGGCAAACGGAAGCCGGAGCAGGAGCGGTTGCTGCTCGTCCTGGTGCGGTCCCACGCCGCCACCGTGCTCGGCCACCCGGGACCGGACGCGATCCGCCCCGAAATCGGCTTCATGGACGCCGAGTTCGACTCGCTCGGAGCCATCGAACTGCGCAACCGGATCAACGCCGCGACGGGTCTGCGCCTCCCCACCACCGCCGTCTTCGACCACCCCACGCCGCTTGCCCTGGCGGCTCATCTGCGCGAACGGCTGGTCCCCGAGGACCGGCCGGCCAGGAGCCCGCACGTGGCGGTGGCCCCGGTGGCCGCCGACGACATCGCCGACCGGATTGCCGGTGTCGGCGACGACGAGATCTTCGACTTCCTGCACAACGAGCTCGGAATTTCCTGAGAGAGGCCGATCACAGATGACGACGAACGAGGCGAAGCTCCGCGACTACCTCAACCGGGTCGCCACCGAGCTCCACGAGACTCGCGGCCGCCTGCGTGAGGCCGAGGTCTTTGCCGCTGCGGCCCAGGCCGGCGCGCACTCCCAGGACGACGAGCCGATCGCGATCGTGGGGATGGCCTGCCGCTATCCCGGCGACGCGCGCACCCCCGACGACCTGTGGCGCCTGGTCACCGAGGAGCGGGACGTGATCGGCCCCTTCCCGACCGACCGCGGCTGGGATCTGGACCACCTCTACGACCCCGATCCGGAGCGCCACGGCCGGAGCTATGCCCGCGAGGGCGGCTTCCTCTACGAGGCGGGCGACTTCGACGCCGGGTTCTTCGGCATCTCCCCGCGCGAGGCGCTGGCCGCCGACCCGCAGCAGCGGCTGCTGCTGGAGACCGCCTGGGAGGCGCTGGAGCATGCGGCCATCGACCCCACCGCCCTGCGCGGCAGTCGGACTGGTGTCTTTGCCGGGGTGATCGCCCAGGAGTACGGGCCGAGCCTGCACCACCTTCCCGCCGAGCAGACCGACGGCTATGTGCTGACCGGCAGCACCACCAGCGTGGCGTCCGGCCGGATCGCCTACACCCTCGGCCTGGAGGGCCCGGCCGTCACCATTGACACCGCCTGCTCCTCCTCCCTGGTGGCGCTGCACCTGGCCGCGCAGTCGCTGCGGACCGGCGAGTCCACGCTGGCGCTCGCGGGCGGCGCGACCGTGCTGGCGGCCCCCGGAATGTTCATCGAGTTCAGCCGGCAGCGCGGCCTGGCCCCCGACGGCCGCTGCAAGCCGTTCGCCGGCGCGGCCGACGGCACCGCCTGGGGCGAGGGCGCCGGCGTGCTGGTGCTGGAGAAGCTCGCCGACGCCCGCAGGAACGGCCACCGGGTACTGGCCGTGCTGCGCGGCTCCGCCGTGAACCAGGACGGCCGCAGCAGCCAGCTCACCGCCCCCAACGGCCCGTCCCAGCAGCGCGTCATCCGGCAGGCGCTGGACGCGGCCGGCCTGGGCGCCGGCGATGTGGACGTGGTGGAGGCGCACGGCACCGGGACCCGTCTCGGCGACCCGATCGAGGCGCAGGCGCTGATCGCCACCTATGGCGAGGGACGCTCGGCCGACCGGCCGCTGTGGCTGGGCTCGCTGAAGTCCAACATCGGCCACACCCAGGCCGCGGCCGGTGTGGCCGGTGTGATCAAGATGGTGCAGGCGCTGCGCCACGGCGTGCTGCCGAAGACCCTGCATGTGGACCAGCCGTCCCCGTATGTGGACTGGTCGGACGGCACAGTAAGGCTGCTGACGGAGACTCAGCCCTGGCCCGGTCTCGACCGGCCCCGCCGGGCGGCGGTGTCCGCGTTCGGGGTGAGCGGCACCAACGCCCACGTGATCATCGAGCAGGCCCCCGAAGTCGAGGCGCCTGTCGACTCCACCGATGCAACCCCCGCCGTGCTCCCCTGGCTGCTCTCGGCCCAGTCCGCGCAGGCGCTGCGGGGCCAGGCCGCACGGCTGTCGACGCACCTCGACGCCGCCGCTGAGACCGCCGAATCGCCACTGCACACCGCTCATGCGCTGGCCACCACCCGTGCGCTGCTGGAAGAGCGCGCCGTGGTCGTCGGCGACCCCGCAGGCGTCGCCGCGCTCGCCCGGGGCGAGGAGGCCCCCGGTGTGGTCCGCGGCAGCGCCGATGTCACCGGGAAGACCGTCTTCGTCTTCCCCGGCCAGGGCTCGCAGTGGGTCGGCATGGCCACCGAACTGCTGGCGACCTCGCCGGTGTTCGCGGCCAAGCTGGAGGAGTGCGCCGCCGCGCTCGCCCCGCACACCGACTGGTCGCTGCTCGACGTCCTGCGCGGCGTCGACGGCACCCCCGACCCGGACAGGGTCGATGTGGTCCAGCCCGCGCTCTGGGCGGTGATGGTCGCCCTCGCCGAACTGTGGAAGTCCTACGGCGTCCTCCCCGACGCCGTGGTCGGTCACAGCCAGGGGGAGGTCGCCGCCGCCTATGTGGCCGGCGGCCTCACCCTGGACGACGCGGCCCGGATCGTCGCCCTGCGCGCCCAGGCCCTGGCCACACTGTCCGGACGCGGCGGGCTGATCGCCGTGGCCGGTCCGGTCGCCGAGGTCGAGGCCCGGATCGCCGGTTGGGGCGAGCGGCTCTCCATCGGCGTGGTCAACGGCCCGAGTTCCACCGTGGTCTCCGGCGACTTGGAGGCCCTGGCCGAACTCACCGCCGCCTACACCGCCGAGGGCGTCCGGGCCCGTCCGGTGGCCATCGACTATGCCTCGCACTCCGCCCAGACCGAGGGGCTGCGCGGCGAGTTGACGGAACTGCTCGGCGGGGTCCGGCCGCGGAACGGCGACGTCCCGCTGTTCTCCACGGTGACCGCCGACTGGCAGGACACGGCGGGCATGGACGCCGACTACTGGTTCGCCAATCTGCGCCGCACGGTCCGCTTCGAGGAGGCGGTACGCGCGCTGGCGGCGGACGGGCACACCGTGTTCATCGAGGTCAGCCCGCATCCGGTGCTCACCGGAGCGGTCGAGGACACCTTGGCGGACGCCGAGGTGCGCGACACCGTGGTGGTGGGCTCGCTGCGCCGGGGCGACGGCGGCCAGGAGCGCTGGCTGACGTCAGCGGCCGAACTCCACGTCCGCGGCGTGCGGGTGGACTGGACGGCGGCGTTCGGCGGAGTGAAGCCCCGTCAGGTCGAGCTGCCCACCTACGCCTTCCAGCGGGAGCGCTACTGGCTGGACGCCACCCGCTCGCCGGAACTGCTGGCGAGAGTCGGGGGCGGCGCGGACCTCTCCGGGCCGGACTCCTGGCGCTACCGGGTGCAGTGGCGCCCGGTGCCGGTGACGGCGGCTGAGCGGCTGTCGGGGCGGTGGCTGCTGGCGGTGCCCGCGACCCACGCCGACCACGCCTGGGCCGCCGGGCTGAGCCGGGAGCTGACCGCGCGCGGCGCAGAGGTGGTGCCGGTCCTCGTCGCCGCTGACGGGGTCGACCGCGCCGCGCTCGCCGAGCAGCTGGGCGTGCTGGCCGACGAGCCGGTCGCCGGTGTGGTGTCGCTGCTGGGGCTCGGCGAGGGCAGCCACCCCGCGTACCCGGCCGTGCCCTGGTCCTACGCCGCGAATGTGGCGCTGACCCAGGCGGCTGAGGACAGCGGGGCCACCGCTCCGGTCTGGTTCCTGACCGGCGGCGCGGTCTCCACCGGTCCCTCGGACCCGGTCACCGCGCCGGACCAGGCGCTGGTGTGGGGCTTCGGCGCGATCCTCGCGGTGGAGAGCCCGGCGCAGTGGGGCGGCCTGGTCGACCTCCCGTCCGCACCGGACGCCCGCAGCTGGCAGCAACTGGCCGGACTGCTCGCGGACCAGGAGCGGGGCCAGGGCCGGGGACGTGAGGCAGAGGTCGCCCTGCGCTCCGCCGGAGTCTTCGGCCGCCGCCTGGTCCCGGCCCCTGCCTCGACAGCAGGCGACAGCCCGGAGCCGTGGACTCCCCGCGGCACCACCCTGATCACCGGCGGCACCGGCGCCCTGGGCGGCCATGTCGCCCGCTGGCTGGCCGGTCGCGGCGCCGAGCACCTGCTGCTGGTCAGCAGGCGCGGCGCGGACGCCCCCGGCGCGGCCGAGCTGGCGGCCGAACTGACCGCGCTCGGCACGGCGGTCTCCTTCGCCGCCGCCGATATCTCCGACCGGGCCGAAGTCGAGGCCCTGCTCGCCGGAATCCCGGCCGACCGCCCGCTCGGTTCGGTGGTGCACACCGCCGCCGCCCTGCACGACGCCCTGATCACCGCCCTCACCCCCGAGCACCTGGACCTCGCGCTGCGGGCCAAGGTACGTGCGGCGCAGTATCTGCACGAGCTGACGGCGGACCTCGACCTGTCGGCGTTTGTGCTGTTCTCCTCGGTGGCCGGCCTCTGCGGCATCCCCGGCCAGGGCAACTACGCCCCCGGCAACGCCTACCTGGACGCCCTTGCTGCTCAGCGCCGAGCCGCCGGGCTCACCGCCACCTCCGTCGCCTGGGGCCACTGGGCCGGGGCCGGCATCGCCGCCTCGGGCGCGGAGGAGCAACTGCTGCGGCACGGGCTGGCGTCGCTGCCCGCCGAGCCCGCGGTGGAACTGCTCGGGCAGATCCTGGACCAGGACGAGAGCCACCTGGTGGTCGCCGACGTCGATTGGGCCGCCTTCTTCCGCGGCCGAAGCCACCCACTGGCCGCTGAGCTTCCCGGAGTTCTTCGGGAAAAGGTCGGTGACGTTGCGTCATCCATCGACTCCAGTGACCTGACGGCCCGTCTGACCGGCCTGCCTGCTGGTGAGCGGCGGCGTGGCCTGCTCGGGATCGTCCGGGCGGCAGCGGCGTTGGTGCAGCGGCGTGGCTCGGCCGAGGACATCGATCCGGCGAAGGCCTTCCGCAACCAGGGCTTCGACTCGCTGACCGCCGTGGAGTTCCGCAACCGCCTCGGCGCGGTGACCGGCCGTCGGCTGCCCGCGACCGTGGTCTTCGACCACCCCACGCCCACCGCGCTCACCGACTGGCTGGCCGAGGAGCTGTGGGGCGGCGACCAGGCCCCGGCCGCGCTGCTGCCCGCCGTCGCCGTGCGTACGGACGACGACCCCATCGCCATCGTCGGCATGGCCTGCCGCTTCCCCGGCGGGGTCGCTTCGCCGGAGGACCTGTGGCGGCTGGTCAGCGAGGGCGTGGACGCCCTCACCGAGTTCCCGACCGATCGCGGCTGGGATCTGGACCGGCTCTACAGCGCCGACCCGGACCGTCCGGGCACCTCGTACTCCCGGCACGGCGGCTTCCTGGAGGGCGCGGCGGATTTCGACGCCGAGTTCTTCGGGATCTCCCGTCGCGAGGCCCTCGCCGTGGACCCGCAGCAGCGGCTGCTGCTGGAGACCACCTGGGAGGTGCTGGAGCGGGCCGGCATCGACCCGGACGCGCTGCGCGGCAGCCGAACCGGTGTCTTCGCCGGAACCTCCGGACGCGACTACGGCTCGGCGGCCCAGCAGGTGCCGGACGAGCTGGAGGCCTACCTGGGGATCGGCAACGCGGGCAGTGTCGCCTCGGGGCGGATCTCCTACACCTTCGGTTTCGAGGGCCCGGCGGTGACCGTCGACACCGCCTGCTCCTCTTCGCTGGTGGCGCTGCACCTGGCGGCGCAGTCGCTGCGCTCCGGCGAGTCCGACCTGGCGGTCGCGGGCGGCGTGCTGGTGATGTCCACCCCGACCACCTTCATCGAGTTCAGCCGGCAGCGCGCGATGTCCGAGGACGGCCGCTGCAAGGCCTTCGCGGCCGGTGCGGACGGGACAGGCTGGGCCGAGGGCGTGGGGCTGCTGCTGGTGGAGCGGCTCTCCGACGCCCAGCGGAACGGCCATGAGGTGCTGGCGGTGCTGCGCGGCTCGGCGGTGAACCAGGACGGTGCGTCCAACGGTCTGACCGCCCCCAGCGGCCCGTCCCAGCAGCGGGTGATCCGGCAGGCGCTGGCGAGTGCCGGCCTCGGCACCGGCGATGTGGACGCGGTGGAGGCACATGGCACCGGTACCCGTCTGGGCGACCCGATCGAGGCGACAGCTCTGATCGCGACCTATGGCCAGGGCCGAGACGAGGACCGGCCGCTGTGGTTGGGCTCGGTGAAGTCCAACATCGGCCACACCCAGGCCGCGGCCGGCGTGGCCGGGGTCATCAAGATGGTGCAGGCGATTCGCCATGGGCTGCTGCCGCGGACCCTGCACGTGGACGCGCCTTCGCCGTTTGTGGACTGGTCGGCGGGCGGTGTACAGCTGCTGACGGAGGCTCAGCAGTGGCCGGAGCTGGACCGGCCGCGCCGGGCGGCGGTGTCGGCCTTCGGGGTGAGCGGCACCAACGCCCACGTCATCATCGAGCAGGCCCCGGAGACGGCGCCGCTTGCACCCGAGGCCGACCAGGCCCCCGCGGTGCTGCCCTGGGTGGTCTCGGCCCGTACCCCGCAGGCGCTGGCCACGGCCGCCGGACAGCTTGCCGACCTACTGGACACCGCCGACGCACCCGAGCTCTTTGCCACCGCCTACGCACTGGCCTCCACCCGCTCCGCACTGGAGGAGCGTGCCGTGGTGCTCGGCGATCCGGCCGGGCTGCGGGCGCTCGCTCGCGGCGAGTCCGGGCCTGAGCTGGTGTCAGGTTCGGTGGCCGGCGCGGGCGGCCTGGCCTTCCTGTTCAGCGGGCAGGGCAGTCAGCGCACCGGGATGGGACGCGAGCTGTATGCGGCGTATCCCGCCTACGCGGCGGCCTTTGACGCCGTCGCCGCCGAGCTGGACCCGCTGTTGGACCGGCACCTCGCGGAGGTGATCGGCTCCGGGGTCGGCCTCGATGACACCGGCTACACCCAGCCGGCCCTGTTCGCGGTGGAGGTCGCGCTGTTCCGGCTCTATGAGTCCTGGGGCGTCCGCCCCGACTTTGTCACCGGCCACTCCATTGGCGAGCTGGCGGCGGCCCATGTGGCCGGTGTGCTCTCGCTGCACGATGCGGCCGTGCTGGTCGCGGCGCGGGCGCGGCTCATGCAGGCGGCCCCTGGCGGCGGGGCGATGGCCGCGATCCAGGCCACCGAGGCCGAGGTGTTGGCCGCACTGACCGCCCACGGCGGCGCTGTCTCCATCGCCGCCGTCAACGGCCCGACCGCGGTCGTGGTCTCCGGCGACGAGCAGGCCGTGCTGGCCGTCGCCCAGCAGTTCGCGGACCAGGGCCACCGGACCCGGCGGCTCAAGGTCAGCCATGCCTTCCACTCCGCGCACCTGGACGGCGTGCTGGCCGAGTTCGGCGCCATCGCCGCGACCTTGACCTATGCGGCACCGCAGATCCCGCTGGTGTCCACGCTGACCGGTCGGATCGCCACCGCCGACGAACTGGCCGACCCCGGCTACTGGGTCCGGCAGGTCCGTGAGGCCGTCCGCTTCGGCGACGCGGTCGCCGCGCTGGAGCAGAACGACGCCGGCACCTTCGTCGAGCTCGGCCCGGACGGCACGCTGACCGCGCTGGTCACGGGCGTCCTGCCGGACGCCGTCGCGGTGCCCACGCTGCGCCGGGACCGGTCCGAGCCGCTCACTGCCGTCACCGCGCTCGGCCGGGTCCACGTCCAGGGCCACGCCGTGGACTGGACCGCGCTGTTCACCGGTCCGCGCCCGGCCCGAGTCGATCTGCCGACCTATCCCTTCCAGCGCCGCCGCTACTGGCTGGAGCCCGCCGTCCGCTCGACGGACGCCGGTGGCCTGGGCCTCGGCAGCGTGGACCACCCGCTGCTCGGCGCCACGGTGACCCTGCCGGACGCGGACGGGGTGCTGCTCACCGGCAGCCTGTCCGTGCGCACCCACCCCTGGCTGGCCGACCACGTTGCTCTGGGCACAGCGCTACTGCCGGGCGCGGCGCTGGTGGAACTGGCGATCAGGGCCGGCGACGAGGCCTGCACCGGAACCCTGGACGAACTGGTGGTCGAGGCACCGCTGCGGCTGCCCGAGCACGGGGGCGTGCAGATCCAGGTGGCGGTGGGGGAGGCCGACGACGCCGGCCGTCGCTCGGTCACCGTGCACAGCCGCCCGGAGCAGGACGGCGCCTGGGTCCGCCATGCGGTCGGCGTGCTGTCCGCAGAGCCGCTGCCGGCAGCTGCGGACTTCACCGTGGAGGTGTGGCCGCCGACCGGCGCGCTGCCGGTCGAGATCGACGAGGTCTATGCGGCGCTCTCCGCCTCGGGGCTGGAGTACGGGCCTGCCTTCCGCGGCCTGCGCCAGGTCTGGCGCGACGGTGACACCTACTACGCGACCGCCGGACTCCCGGACGCCCCACGTGAGCAGGCCGCGCGCTTCGGAATCCACCCGGCGCTGCTGGACGCGGCGCTGCAACTGCCGGGACTGCGTACCGACCCGGCAGCAGGGCCGCAACTGCCCTTCGCCTACCGGGGCGTGGCACTCCATGCCGCAGGCGCGGCCGACCTACGGGTCCGGCTGCGGGTGGACGGTCCGCAGAGCTTCTCGCTGCAGGCCGTTGACGCTACCGGTTCGCCGGTCGTCTCCATCGCCTCACTGGCCACTCGCCCGGTGACCAGCGGACACCTCGGCGGCGCGCCGGCGCTGGGCCAGGACGCACTCTTCACGGTGGAATGGCCGGTCCTTCCGCTGCCCGCCACCACCGCGGCCCCGACCGCACCCGCCTGGGTGGATGTGGTGGCCGCAGCTGGTCCATCGGCCGCTGACGCCGACGTGCCGACCCAGGTGCGGACCGTGCTGCGGAGCACCCTGACGCTGGTGCAGAACTGGCTGGCCGACGACAACGACCCCGCTGCACGTCTGATCCTGGTCACCCGCAACGCCGTCGCCGTCACAGATCTCGCCGACACCGACCCGGTGCCGGCCTCGGTCTGGGGCCTACTGCGCTCCGCGCAGAGCGAGAACCCGGACCGCTTCCTGCTGGTCGACCTGGACGGCAGCGCCGCCTCCGAGGCTGTACTCGGCGCGGCCATCGACGCGGCACGCGCCGCCGACGAGAACCAACTCGCCCTGCGCGACGGGCTGGTGCACGTGCCACGACTGGCCCGCGCCACCGTCCCGGACAGCGCCGCCGCCACCGCCACCGCGTTGCCCTGGAACCCGGACGGGACCGTGCTGGTCACCGGCGGCACCGGAGTGCTCGGTGGGCTGCTGGCCCGACACCTGGTCGCTGAACGCGGTGTGCGGCAGCTGGTGCTGCTGTCCCGCAGCGGCTCCGCCGCACCCGGCGCGGTCGAGTTGCGGGACGAACTCGCCGCCCTGGGCGTACAGGTGACGCTCGCCGCCGCCGATGCCGCCGACCGCGACGCCCTGGCCGCCGTCCTCGCGGCGATACCGTCGCAGCACCCGCTGACCGCCGTGGTGCACACCGCCGGTGTGGTGGACGACGGGGTGATCGGCTCGCTGACGGCCGAACGCCTCGACACCGTGCTCGGGTCCAAGCTCGACGGGGCTTGGAATCTCCATGAACTGACGAAGGATCAGCCTGACCTGGCCGCCTTTGTGCTCTACTCCTCCGTGGCCGGGGTGCTCGGTTCGCCGGGCCAGTCCTCCTACGCCGCCGCCAACACCTTCCTGGACGCCCTGGCCGCCCACCGACAGGCGCTGGGTCTGCCGGCCCAGTCCCTCGCCTGGGGCCAGTGGGCCCAGGCCAGCGGGATCACCGGCCACCTCACCGCCACCGACCTGGCCCGGCTGGTCCGACTCGGCATCAAGCCGCTGACCTCCGCCGAGGGGACTGCTCTGTTCGACGCCGCGCTGCGGCTCCCGGACCGTCCGCTGCTGGTTCCCTCGCCGTTCGACACCACCGCGCTCGGCGCAGCGGGCGGGACGGTCGCGCCGCTGCTGCGCGGGCTGGTCCGGCCGACCCGCCGCACGGCCAGCACCGGGACGGCCGCACCCGCGGCCTCCTCGCTCGCCCAGCGGCTCACCGCGCTACCGGACGACGCCGAGCGTGACGCCCTGCTGCTGGACCTGGTCCGTACCGAGGTCGGCACGGTGCTGGGCGCCGACGCCGGGACGGTCGGCGCGCACCGGGCCTTCACCGCGCTGGGTGTGGACTCGCTCACCGCCGTCGAGCTGCGCAACCGGCTCAACGCGGCCAGCGGCCTGCGGCTCTCGGCCACCCTGGTCTTCGACCACCCGACCCCCGGCGCGCTGGCGGAACACCTGCGCACCCAACTCCTGGGCAGCGTCCCGGAACCCGCCCCGACGCCCACCGAGCCGACCACTGCGGAGCCGGACGACGACGCCATCGCCATCGTCGGGATGGCCTGCCGGCTCCCCGGCGGGGTCGCCTCGCCGGAGGACCTGTGGCGGCTGGTCGCCAGCGGCGGTGACGCGATCAGCGAGTTCCCCGACGACCGGGGCTGGGATCTGGAGGCGCTCTACTCCGCCGACCCGGAGAACCCCGGCACCTCCTACACCCGGCACGGCGGCTTCCTCGACCGCCCGGCCGACTTCGACGCCGGATTCTTCGGCATCTCGCCCCGCGAGGCGCTGGCCACCGACCCGCAGCAGCGGCTGCTGCTGGAGACCAGCTGGGAGGCGCTGGAGAGCGCCGGCATTGACCCGGACACCCTGCGCGGCAGCCGGACCGGGGTCTTCGCGGGGGTGATGTACCACGACTACGCACCACGGGTCCGTGAGGTCCCGGCGGAGCTGGAGGGCTGGCTCGGCAACGGCAGCGCGGGCAGTGTCGCCTCGGGCCGGATCTCCTACACCTTCGGCTTCGAGGGCCCGGCGGTGACGGTCGACACGGCCTGCTCCTCCTCGCTGGTCGCGCTGCATCTGGCCGCCCAATCGCTGCGCTCGGGGGAGTGCGACCTGGCGCTGGCCGGCGGCGTCGCGGTGATGTCCACACCGACCACCTTCGTCGAGTTCAGCCGCCAGCGCGCTCTCTCCACCGACGGCCGCTGCAAGGCCTACGCGGGCGCCGCCGACGGCACCGGCTGGGGCGAGGGAGTGGGGCTGCTGCTGGTCGAGCGACTGTCCGACGCACGTAGGCTCGGCCACGAGGTGCTGGCCGTGGTCCGTGGCACGGCCGTCAACCAGGACGGCGCGTCCAACGGCCTCACCGCGCCGAGCGGACCGTCCCAGCAGCGGGTGATTCGGCGGGCACTCGGCAATGCCGGATTGACGCCGGATCAGGTGGACGCCGTGGAGGGCCACGGCACCGGCACCACCCTGGGTGACCCGATCGAGGCGCAGGCCCTGATCGCCGCCTACGGCCAGGACCGCGACCCGGAACAGCCGCTCTGGCTCGGCTCGTTGAAGTCCAATGTCGGCCACACCCAGGCCGCCGCCGGTGCGGTCGGCGTCATCAAGATGGTGCAGGCGATCCGGCACGGTCTGCTGCCGCAGACACTGCATGTGGACCAGCCCTCCCCCTATGTCGACTGGCAGGACGGAGGCGTGCGGCTGCTGACGGAGGCTCAGCCCTGGCCGGAGAGCGGCCGTCCGCGCCGGGCCGGTGTGTCCTCGTTCGGCGTGAGCGGCACCAACGCCCACGTCATCATCGAGCAGGCCCCGCAGCAGCCCGCAGGTCCGACCGACGCAACGCCGCAGCCGGTGGCCGCCGCCCCGGTGGCGCTGCCCTGGCTGATCTCGGCCCGTACGCCCGAGGCGCTGCGCGGGCAGGCAGCCAAGCTGGCCGAGCACCTCGCCGCCGAGGGCGCGCCCGAGCCGGTGCACGCCGCCCATGCGCTGCTCACCAGCCGTGGTGCGCTGGAGCAGCGGGCGGTGGTCATCGGTGCGGCCGACAGCCTGGAAGGGCTGCAGGCGCTGGCCGCCGGCGACCCGGCCCCCGGGCTGGTCACCGGAACGGCGGACCTGACCGGGAAGACCGTGTTCGTCTTCCCGGGACAGGGCTCGCAGTGGGCCGAGATGGCGGTCGAACTCCTGGACACCGCACCGGTGTTCGCGGCCAGGATCGCCGACTGCGCCAAGGCCCTGGCCGCCCACACCGACTGGTCGCTGCTGGAGGTGCTGCGCGGCGCCGAGTCCGCCCCAGGGCTTGACCGGGTTGATGTGGTGCAGCCCGCGCTCTGGGCGGTGATGGTGTCCCTGGCCGAGCTGTGGACCTCCTACGGCGTGCGTCCCGACGCCGTGGTCGGCCACAGCCAGGGCGAGATCGCCGCCGCCTGCGTGGCGGGTGCGCTGACCCTGGACGACGCCGCCCGGGTGGTCGCCCTGCGCAGCCGGGCCATCCTGGCCCTGTCCGGGCGCGGCGGCATGGCCTCGGTGACGCTTCCGGCCGCCGAGGTGAGCCGGCGGATCGAGCGCTGGCAGGGCCGGATCTCCGTCGCGGTGGTGAACGGGCCCTCCTCGGTGGTGGTGTCCGGGGACCCGGACGCGCTGGCCGAACTGGTCGCCGAGTACCAGGCGGAGGACGTCCGGGCCCGGCTGATCCAGGTCGACTACGCCTCGCACTCGGCCCAGGTCGAGGACCTCCGCGAGGAGTTGCTCACCCTGCTGGAGCCGGTCCGGCCGCGCACCGCCACCGTGCCGCTGCTGTCCACGGTGACCGGCGACTGGATCGACACCGCGATCATGGACGCCGAGTACTGGGTCACCAACCTGCGCCAGACGGTCCGCTTCGAGGAGGCGGTGCGCGCCCTCGCCGCCCAGGGCCACACGGCATTTGTCGAGGTCAGCCCGCATCCGGTGCTCACCGTCCCGCTCCAGGAGACGCTGGAGTCGGCGGGCGAAGGGCGCAGCAGTGCGGTGGTCGGCTCGCTGCGGCGCGGCGCGGGGGATCTGCGGCGCTTCCTCGCCTCGGTCGCCGAGCTGTATGTGCGCGGAGTGCGGGTCGACTGGTCGGCCGCCTTCACCGGGGTGACGCCACGTCAGGTCGCGCTGCCGACCTATGCGTTCCAGCGGCAGCGGTACTGGCTGGACGCGGTGGTCTCCAACACCACGGTGAGCGCCACGCTGGCGCAGTTGCAGTCCACGTCCGGCGACGCCGGGCCGGCCTGGTCGCTGCGGCTGGCCGGGCTGGAGCCGTCCGAGCGGGCGACCGCGCTGCTCGGCCTGGTCCTGGCCGAGGTGGCCGTGGTCCTGGGCCACACCGGCAGCGCCGGGATCGACCCGACCGTGCGTTCCGCGACCTCGGGCTCAGTTCGCTCACCGCGGTGGAACTGCGCAACCGGATCGGCGTGGCCAGCGGTCTGGAACTGCCGGCCACGCTGGTCTTCGACCACCCGACCCCGGCCGCCATCGCCGACTATCTGCTCGCCGAACTCCCCTCCGACGGCTCCGCCGCTGCCCCGCTCACCGCCGCCGCCTCGCTGACCGCGCTGGAACAGGCGCTCGCGGCGACCGGCGGCGGCGCCGAGGACCTCGACGGGCTGTTGGCCCGACTGCGGGCCCTGGTGGACCGCTGGGGCGACGAGGAGAGCGGACTGCTCAGCCTCGACGACGAACTCGACCTGGAGACCGCGACCGACGAGGAGCTGTTCGAGCTGATGGACCGGAACGCCGAATCCCTCTGAGCAACCGTCAGATCCATCCCTTCCGACACACCGTCACATCACCCTGAGAGGCCTCCACTGCCATGGCGAACGACCAGAAGCTCCGCGAGTATCTGAAGCGCGCGCTCGCCGACGCCAGACAGGCGCAGAAGCGCCTGCTGGAGGTCGAGACCAGCCGCCGGGAGCCGATCGCCATCATCGGAATGGCCTGCCGCCTCCCCGGCGGGGTCGCCTCGCCCGAGGACCTGTGGCGGCTGGTCAGCGAAGGCAGCGACGTCATCAGCGAGTTCCCCGACAACCGCGGCTGGGATCTGGAGGCGCTCTACGACCCCGACCCGGAGCAGACCGGCACCTCCTACACCCGGCACGGCGGGTTCCTGGACACCGTCGCCGACTTCGACGCCGAGTTCTTCGGCATCTCGCCCCGCGAGGCGCTGGCCACCGACCCGCAGCACCGGCTGCTGTTGGAGACCGCCTGGGAGGCCTTCGAACGGGCCGGGATCGACCCCACCGGCCTCAAGGGCAGCCGGACCTCGGTCTTCGCGGGCATCGCCGGCGGCGACTACACCCCCAGGCTCCAGGACGCGCCCACGGAGCTGGAGGGCTACCTCGGCATCGGCGGCCTGGACAGTGTGGCCTCGGGCCGGATCTCCTACACCTTCGGCTTCGAGGGCCCGGCGGTGACGGTCGACACGGCGTGCTCGTCCTCGCTGGTGGCGCTGCACCTGGCGGCGCAGTCGCTGCGCTCGGGGGAGTCCGACCTCGCGCTCGCGGGCGGCGTCAGTGTGATGTCCACGGCGCAGGGCTTCGTGGAGTTCTCCCGGCAGCGCGGGCTCTCCGCCGACGGCCGCTGCAAGGCCTTCGGCGCGGGTGCGGACGGGACAGGCTGGGCCGAGGGGGTAGGGCTGCTGCTGGTGGAGCGGCTCTCCGACGCCCAGCGGAACGGCCATGAGGTGCTGGCGGTGCTGCGCGGCTCGGCGGTCAACCAGGACGGTGCGTCCAACGGCCTGACCGCGCCCAACGGCCCCGCACAGCAGCGGGTGATCCGGCAGGCGCTGGAGAACGCCCGGCTGACGCCCGCCGAGGTGCAGGCCGTGGAGGCACATGGCACCGGCACCTCGCTGGGCGACCCGATCGAGGCCCAGGCGATCATCGCCGCCTACGGCCAGAACCGGGACGCGGACCGTCCGCTCTGGCTCGGCTCGCTGAAGTCCAACATCGGCCACACCCAGGCGGCGGCCGGGGTGGCCGGGGTCATCAAGACGGTGCAGGCCCTGCGGCACGGGGTGCTGCCGCGCACCCTGCACGCCGACGAGGCGACCCCCTACGTGGACTGGTCGGCGGGCGCGGTGCGGCTGCTGACGGAAGCCCGTGCCTGGCCCGAGACCGAGGGCCCGCGCCGGGTCGGCGTCTCCGCCTTCGGCGCCAGCGGCACCAACGCCCACGTGATCATCGAGCAGGCCCCGATTGCCGACGTCGCTGCCGAAGCCGACTCGCTCGCCGACGTGGCCGAGGCGCAGCCGGTGCCGGCGCCGCGCCCGGCAACCCCGCTGCCGCTGCTGCTGTCCGCACGCACGCCCGACGCGCTGCGGGCCCAGGCCGCGCGGCTGGCCGACAGCCTGGACGCCGGCGCGGCCCCCGACCCGGTGGACCTGGCGTACTCGCTGGTCACCACCCGGGCCCTGCTCGGCGAGCGAGCCGTGCTGGTCGGCGGAGCCGAGGGGCTGCGGGCACTCGCACGTGGCGACTCGGCATCGGATCTGGTGCAGGGCTCGGCAGCCGGCGCGGGCGGCCTCGCCTTCCTCTTCACCGGCCAGGGCAGCCAGCGGGTCGGCATGGGCCAAGGCCTGTATGCCGCGTATCCGGCCTTCGCCGCCGCCTTCGACGCGGTGGCGGCCGAGCTCGACCCGCTGCTCGGCCGTTCGCTGGCCGAGGTGGTGGAGTCCGGCGACGGGCTCGACGACACCGGGCTGACCCAGCCCGCGCTGTTCGCGCTCGAAGTCGCCCAGTTCCGACTGCTGGAGTCCTGGGGCGTCCGCCCCGACTTTGTCGCCGGTCACTCCATCGGCGAGCTGGCGGCGGCCCATGTGGCGGGCGTGCTGTCGCTGCCGGATGCGGCGGCGCTGGTCGCGGCACGGGCCCGGCTGATGGCAGCGCTGCCGGGCGGCGGGGCGATGGTCGCCGTCGAGGCGGCCGAGGACGAGGTGCTCGCCGTGCTGGCCGGGCACGGTGACGGAGTGTCAGTCGCCGCCGTCAACGGCCCGACCTCGGTGGTGGTGTCCGGCGATGAGCAGACCGTGCTCGCGGTCGCCCAGGAGTTCACCGTCCGCGGGCGGCGGACCCGGCGGCTGCGCGTGAGCCATGCGTTCCACTCCCCGCACATGGACGCCATGCTGGCCGAGTTCGGAGAGATCGCCGCCACCCTGACCTACGCGGCCCCGCGGATACCCGTGATCTCGGACGTGACCGGTCGGCTGGCCGCTGCCGAGGAGCTGACCAGCCCGGACTACTGGGTCCGGCAGGTCCGCGCGGCTGTGCGCTTCAGCGATGTGGTGGGAGAGCTGGCCGCGTCCGGGGTCACCACCTTTGTGGAGCTGGGCCCCGACGGCACGCTGAGCGCGCTGGTCACCGAAACGCTGCCGGAAGCCGTGGCCGTCCCGGTCTGCCGCCGGGACCGGCCCGAGGCCTTCACCGCCGTCGCCGCGCTGGGCCGGATCCATGTCCGGGGCCATGGCGTGGACTGGTCGGCGCTGTTCGAGGGCCTCCGGCCGCGCAAGGTCGATCTGCCGACGTATCCCTTTCAGCGCCGCCGCTACTGGCTGGAGCCCGCGGCCCGGACGGTGGACGCCTCCGGTCTCGGCCTCGGCGCGATCGACCACCCCTTCCTGGGGGCGGCCGTCACCCTGCCGGACAACGACGGAGTCGTGCTCACCGGCAGCCTCTCGCTGCGCACCCACCCCTGGCTGGCGGACCACGCGGTGCAGGGCACCGTCGTGGTCCCCGGCACCGCCCTGCTGGACCTGGCGATCCGGGCCGGCGACCAGGTGGGCGCCGGAACCCTGGACGAGCTGGTGATCGAAGCACCGCTGGTGCTGCCCACCCGCGGCGCGGTCCACCTCCAGGTCGCGGTGGGCGCTCCCGACGAGACCGGCGCCAGGCCGGTCACCCTCCACTCCCGCCCGGCGGACGCGTCCCCTTCGTCTGCTGCTGAGCTTGCCTGGAGCAGGCACGCCTCAGGCCGACTGCTCGACACCCCGCAGCAGCCGCAGGAGCCCTTCGCGGCGGGCCCCTGGCCGCCGGCCGGGGCCGAGCCGCACCCGGTCGACGGGGTCTATGAGGCGCTGGCGGACGCCGGACTGGCCTACGGTCCCGCGTTCCGCGGACTCCAGGCCGCCTGGCGCGACGGCGACACCTTCTACGCCACCGTGGCCCTGCCCGAGGACCAGCGCGAGCAGGCCGAGGCCTTCGGCATCCACCCGGCCCTGCTCGACGCCGCGGTGCACCTGACCGCGCACGACAGCCTCACCGGCACCCCGGAGGGATCGAGCAGGCTCCCCTTCGCCTACGAGGGCGTGCGACTGTATGCGGCCGGAGCGACCGCGCTCCGCGTCCGGCTGCGTTATACCGGCCCTGAGACGATCTCGGTGGACGTGGCCGATGCGACCGGCGCGCCGGTCGCATCCGTCGAGGCGCTGCGCGCCCGGCTGGTCTCCTCGGCACAACTGGCCTCCGCCCGAACCGATCTGCAGGACGCGTTGTTCCAACTCGACTGGAAGGAACTGCCGCTGTCCGGGGAGGCAGCCGAGCAGCACCGCTCATACCCCGACCTGGCCTCCATCGAGCCCGGCGCGGAGGCACGCCCCTGGCTTGCGGTCAACGTCGGCCTGGGTGCGGGCGCGGACGTTCCCGAGGCCGTGCGGGGCTCCCTGCGAAGCACTCTGACGCTCACTCAGGAGTGGCTGGCCGACGACCGCTGGCAGGCAACCCGCCTGGTCGCGGTGACTCGCAACGCCGTTGCCGTCACCAACACCGAGCGGGCGGATCTGGTGGCCGCGCCCGTATGGGGCCTGTTGCGCTCCGCACAGGCCGAACACCCGGACCGGATCCTGCTGGTGGACCTGGACGACGACCCCGCGTCCGAGGCCGCCCTCGCCGCCGCCGTGAGCACCGCTCTCGCAGCGGGTGAACCCCAACTCGCGCTGCGCGCAGGGGCTGCCCTGGTCCCGAGGCTGGCCCGTGCCGCAGCCGCGCCCGAACACGACCCCGAACCCGGACCCTGGGATCCGGACGGCACCGTCCTGATCACCGGCGGCACCGGCGTGCTGGCCGGACTGCTGGCTCGGCATCTGGTTGCCACCCGCGGGGTGCGGCATCTCCTCCTGCTCTCCCGCAGCGGTTCCGACGCCGCCGACGCTCAGCAGTTGCAAGCCGAACTCGCCGAGCTGGGCGCGGAGGTGCAGTTCGCGGCGGTCGACATCGCTGACCGTGACGCCCTGGCTGCCGCCCTGGCCACGATTCGCCCGGAGCACCCGCTCACCGCAGTGGTGCACACGGCCGGCGTGGTGGACGACGGCGTGATCGCCTCGCTCACCCCCGAGCGCCTGGACGGCGTGCTCCGTCCCAAGGCCGAAGGGGCTTGGAACCTGCATGAACTGACGCAGCATCAGCACAACCCGGTGTCCTTCGTTCTCTACTCCTCGGTGGCCGCTCTGTTCGGCGGTCCCGGTCAGTCCTCCTACGCGGCCGCGAACACCTTTCTGGACGCGTTGGCCGCCCATCGCCGCGCCGAGGGTCTGCCAGCCCAGTCCCTTGCCTGGGGCCAGTGGGCCGCGGCCAGTGGGGTCACCGCCCAGCTCACCGAGGCCGATCTGCGTCGGGCCGCCCGGGCCGGGATCCGGCCGATCTCCTCCGAGCAGGGCGTGCAACTCTTCGACGCCGCGGAGAAGTTGGCGGCCCCTTACCTGGTGCCCGCCCCACTCGATCTGAATGCTCTACGCGGCGCCGCCGTCCCGGCCCTGCTGCGCGGCCTGGTCCGTCCGCTCCGCCGTCCCGCCCGCACCGCCGCCGTCGGCGGTCCGACGCTCGCCCAGCGGCTGGCCGGACTGGACGAGGACGGGCGCACGGCGGTGCTGCTCGACCTGGTGCGGACCGAGGTGGCCCATGTGCTCGGCACCGAGCCGGCGGCGGTGCCGGCCGAGCGTGCCTTCAATGACCTCGGCCTCGACTCCCTCTCCGCCGTGGAACTGCGCAACCGGCTCACCGTCGTCACTGGCCTACGGCTACCGCCCACGGTCACCTTCGACCAGCCCAGCCCCGTCCAACTGGCCTCCCACCTGCGGGAACAGCTCGGCGAACCATCACTTCAGCAGGTCGCCCCGGCCGCTGGGACAACCCCCGCCGACCCGCAGCACCCGCTCTCGGAGCTCTACCGCAGGCTCGCCGCCCAGGGCAGTTTCGCCCAGGCCTCGGCGCTGATCGGGATCGCCTCGCATCTGCGTTCCCGCTTCGGTGCGGAGGAGCGCGACACCCACGCCCTGCCGCCGATCCAACTCGCCTCAGGAACCGGCAAGGCAGCCGTGGTCTGCTTCCCGGCGCTGAGCGCCATCTCCGGGCCGCACGAGTACGCCCGCTTCGGCCACTCCTTCCAAGGGGAGCGCGATGTCTTCGTTCTCCCCTCGCCCGGCTGGAAGGCCGACGACAGCCTTCCGGAGGACCTGGACACCTTCCTCCGGCTGCACGTCGAGACGGTGCTGCGGGTGGTCGGCGACGAGCGGCCGTTCGTGGTGGTGGGCCGCTCCATGGGCGGCTGCGTGGCCCATGCGGTCGCGGCCAGGCTGGAGGAGCTGGGGCGACCCGCGTCCGGCCTGGCGCTGATCGACGCCTATCCGATCGACAGCGCCACCCGCGAGGGCATGGGGGAGTGGTGGCTGACCGCCATGCTCACCGGGATGCTCGACCGGATCGAGCAGTACGACATGGTCTGGAGCGACGCCAGTCTGACCGCGATGGGCGGCTACAACACCGTCTTCGACGGCTGGCAGCCCAAGCCCGTCGACGCGCCGATCCTGTCCGTCCGCGCCGACACCCCGTTGCGCGGCACCGTGGTCGACCCGACGGGGCGTTTCGACTGGCGCGCCTACTGGCCCCTCCCGCACGAGGCGGTGGACGTCCCCGGCGACCACTTCACCCTGCTGGAGCAGCACACCCCGACGACGGCGGACGCCGTCCGGCAGTGGATCGAGAACAAGGAGCAGCAATGGTCAGTCCAGTAACGGCGGCGCCCCCGGTGGCGGTCGTCACAGGAGCCGCGTCCGGCATCGGCGAGGCGACGGTGCGGCTGTTCCAGGAACGCGGCCACCGAGTGGTGGCCGTGGACGTGGACGAGGAGGGCCTGGCGAAGCTCGCGGTCCTGGACGGCGTGGTCACCCTGGTCGGTGACGTCGCCGTGGAGGAGACCAGCGTCGGCGCGGTCCGGCTGGCGCTGGAGCACTTCGGCCGACTGGACGTGGCCGTTCTGAACGCCGGCATCGGCGGCTCCGGGCCGCTGGAGTCCGCCGGGGCGATCGAGCGCTTCGACCGGCTGTTCGCGGTCAATGTGCGCGGCGTGGCGCTCGGGATCCGGGCGGCGGTGCCGGCCCTGCGGGCGTCCGGGGGCGGGGCGATCGTCGCCACCTCCTCGGTGTCCGGGCTCCGCGGCGACCCGGGGACCTGGGGCTACAACGCCACCAAGGCCGCGGTGATCAACCTGGTGCGCGGTGCCGCGATCGACTACGCGGCGGAGAACATCAGGATCAACGCGATCGCCCCCGGCGGCACCATTACCGCCCTGACCAGCGGTGTTGTCGCCCACCCCGAGCTGGGGGCGGCGGTCACCCGCCGGATCTCGGCCCAGCGCTGGGCCGCGCCGCGCGAGCAGGCCGAGGTCGTCTGGTTCCTGGCCTCGCCTGCCGCTTCCTACGTGACCGGGGTGACAGTCCCGGTCGACGGGGGTCTCACTGCGAACGGGGGCATCCTGCTCCCGCCGCCGGCCCCGTTCTCCACCAAGTAGCTGTCCACCTACCCAGAAGGAGACAACGCATGAGCACCGTGACCGACACCATTGAGGCCAACAAGCAGCTCGCCCGGAGGTACTTCGAGGAGCTGGTCAACGGGCAGCGGATCGAGCTGCTGGAGGAGCTGTTGGCGGCCGACGCCGCCGACGAGACCCGGGTCGGCGTGGGCGGCAGCGGCACCCGCGAGGACTTCCGCGGGCACCTGGAGTGGCTCTGGCAGAGCGTCAAGGACCTGAAGGTGACCCTGGACGACCTGGTCGCCGAGGGGGACCGGGTGATCGCCTTCTGGACCATCGCCGGCATCCACGAGGGCGCGATCTTCGGGGTCGAGGGCACCGGCCGCCGGTTCACCGGACGCAGCATCAGCTCACTCACCATCAGGGACGGCCAGGTCGTCCGCTACAACGTGCTGCCGGACCGGCTCGGCATCGTCCAGCAGCTGACCGGACCGGCCCTGTGAGCACTGAACTGACGCCGCAGGACCGCGAGGAGATCCGGCAGTTGCTGGCGCTGTTCGCGCATGTCTTCGACAACGGCGAACGGGACGCGCTGGACCAGGTGTTCAGCAAGGACGGGACGATCGAACTGGTCCGTGCCGAGAGCAGGTTCTTCCGCGGCCTGGACGCCATCCGGGAGTTCAACGAGGCCCTCGGCGCGCAGTCGCCCGACCACCACACCCTGGACACCGTGCTGACGGTCGACGAGGACGGCACCGTCCGGGGCCGCAGCCGCTATCTGGCGATCCTCGCCGACGGCAGCGTCCACAACGGCGACTACCTGGACGTGCTGGAGCGGACCGGGCAGGGCTGGCGGATCAGGCTCCGCCGCTCCGTCCCGCGCTACCCAGCTGCTGCGACAGGCAGCTAAGGGGTCCGCTAGGGGTCCGCTAGGGGTACGGCGGCCCGGGGGCGTCTCGATAGCTTCGAGGCATCCCCGGGCCGTCCGCAGGTCGGCCCCGGCTCGCGTCGACTTCAGCGAATCCCCGCCCCTGACCCAGGAGTTCCCGCATGTCCCGATCCCGAGCGCGATCCAGATCCGGCAACCTCTCCCTGCTGGCCGGAACCACGGCAGTGGCCCTGCTTCTCGCCGCGTGCAGCTCCGGCGGCTCCGGCGCGGGCGCCGGCTCCGGTTCGGCCGTGCCCGCCGGCACGCCGGTGCAGGGCGGCTCGCTCACCTATGCCATCGACACCGAACCGGTCTCCTTCGACATCCAGGTCAACCAGCAGGACATCACCGGCGCCATCGACCGCAACATCGTCGACTCGCTGGTCTCCGAGGACACCAAGGGCAACTTCCACCCCTGGCTGGCCAAGTCCTGGGAGGTCTCCACGGACCTGAAGACCTACACCTTCCACCTCCGCAGTGACGTGAAGTTCACCGACGGCACCCCCTTCAACGCCGCCGCGGTGAAGACCAACTTCGACCGGATCGCCGACCCGGCCACCAAGTCGCAGTACGCGTCCAGCCTGCTCGGCCCCTACACCGGCACCACCGTGGTCGACCCCTACACCGTGAAGATCACCTTCTCGCAGCCGTTCGCGCCGTTCCTGCAGGCCGCCAGCGCACCGCAGTTGGGCTTCTACTCGCCGGCCACCATCGCCAAGAACGGCGCCCAGCTCGGCGCCGGCGGCCCGGTCGACATCGGCACCGGACCATTTGTCTTCAGCAGCTACACCAAGGGCCAGAGCGTCGTCCTGACCAGGAACCCCGACTACAAGTGGGCCCCGGCCAACGACGCGCACCAGGGCCCGGCCTACCTGGACAAGCTGACCTTCCGCTTCCTGCCGCAGGACTCGACCCGGGTCGGCGCGCTGCAGAGCGGCCAGGTCCAGGCCGCCTCGGCGGTCCCGCCGTCCGACGTGAAGGCGCTCAAGGCGAACTCCGCGCTGAACGTCAGCGTCAACAACGCGCCGGGCGCGGTCTACAGCCTGGTGCTGAACGCCTCCAAGGCCCCCTTCAACGACCTGCTGGTGCGCCAGGCGGTCCAGCGCGGCATCGACGTCGGCACGGACGTCAAGAGCGTCTACTTCGGCGTCTACCAGCGGGCCTGGAGCCCGGTGTCGCCCAGCACGCCCGACTACGCCGCCTCGCTGGAGAACAGCTGGGAGTACGACCCGGCGCTCGCCAACAAGGACCTGGACCAGGCCGGTTGGACCACCCGCGACGCCCAGGGCTACCGCACCAAGAACGGCAAGCGGCTCACCATCGAGTGGCCGCTGATGCCGCAGCAGTACATCCGGGAGCAGCGCGACATCCTCGGCCAGGCGGTCCAGGCCGACCTGAAGAAGATCGGCGTCGCCGTCGACCGTCCCCGCCTCGACATCGGCACCTACATCACCAAGGTCTACGGCGGCCAGGAGGACATCGCCGACTACAGCTGGGCCCGCTTCGAGCCGGACGTGCTGCGGCTGTACTTCAACAGCGCCAGCGCGCCCGCCAAGGGCGGCCAGAACGCGACCTTCTACAAGGACGCCCAGCTCGACAGCTGGACCGAGACCGGCGAGGCCACCCTGGACCCGGCCACCCGCACCAAGGTCTACGGCGACACCCAGCAGCGGGCGATCAACCTGTCGCTGATCGTGCCGCTCTACGTCGAGACCTCGGTGCTCGGTGTGTCGAACAAGGTGCACGGGCTGGTCTTCGACCCCAACACCTGGGTCGAGTTCCACGACGCCTGGCTCGGTAAGTGACATGAGCGCCGTGACCGCCGCAGGCGCCGCGAAGCTGCTCCGCGGAGCGGCCAGGACCCTGGCCGGAGCCGTCGCCGTGCTGTTCGGCGCCGCCACCGTGGCCTTTGTCGCGCTGCAACTGATCCCCGGTGACCCGGTGACCGTGATGCTGGGGCCCGGCAATCCGGCCACCCCGGAGGTCAAGGCCCGGATCCGGGCGCAGTTCGGCCTCGACCAGCCGGTGGTGCTGCAGTATCTCCACTATCTGGAGAACCTGGTCCGGGGGAACTTCGGGGAGTCCTACCAGTTGCAGCGGCCGGTCACCGCGCTCATCGGCGACCAGCTCTGGCCGACCGTCCAACTCGCCCTGGCCGCACTGGTGCTGGCCGTCGTCCTCGCGGTGACCACCGCGGTGGCGACGGCCGGCCGCCGACCCGCGCTGCGGGCGGCGGCGACGCTGGGCGAGCTGCTCGCCGTCTCCAGCCCGTCCTACTGGATCGGCATCCTGCTGCTGACCGCGTTCTCGTTCCAGCTGCGGATCTTCCCCGTGGTCGGCGACCAGGACCTGTCCGCGCTGGTGCTGCCGGCGGTCACCCTGGCGCTGCCGCTGGCCGGGGTGCTGTCGCAGGTACTGCGGGAGGGGCTGGAGACCGCGCTGGACCAGCCCTTCGTGCTGACCGCGCGGTCGCGCGGGCTCAGCGTGACGGCTGTTCGGCTGCGGCACGCGCTGCGGCACGCGGCGGTCCCGCTGGTGACCCTCACCGGTTGGCTCACCGGCTCGCTGCTGGGCGGGGCGGTGCTGGTGGAGACGGTGTTCGGCCGCCCCGGCATCGGCGCGCTGGCCCTGCAGGCGACGACCAACAAGGACATGCCCCTGGTGATCGGCCTGGTCCTGCTGTCGGCCCTGGTCTTCGTCGTGATTTCCACCCTGGTGGATCTGCTCTACCTCGTCATCGATCCACGCCTGAGGACAGGGTGACCCTGCCATGACCGACACCGACACCGGCACTCTCGCCGAAACCGACCCGGGTGCTGGGGCAGCCGCGGTCGCTGAGCCGCGCCCCTGGTGGTCCCTTCCCCGGCGGTCCGCCAGGACTGCCGGAACCGCCCCCGGCCGGGCGACTCTGGTCCTGGCCTCGGCCGTGCTGCTGCTGATCGTGGTGGTCGCCGTCGCCCCCGGGCTGTTCACCAGCACCTCGCCGACCGACACCGACCCGGTGCACGCCCTGATCGCCCCCAACGGGGCGCACTGGTTCGGCACCGACCAGCTCGGCCGGGACATCTTCGCCCGGGTCCTCTACGGCGCCCGCCCGTCCCTGCTGCTCGGCACCGGTGCCACCGTGCTGGCCGTGGCCGGCGGAGCCGTCCTCGGGCTGGCCGCCGCCCTCGGCGGACGCCTCGCCGACCAGGTGCTGATGCGGCTGGCCGACGTGCTGCTGTCGCTGCCGCCGATCCTGCTGGCGCTGCTGGCCGTCACCGTCCTCGGCAGCGGCTCGGTGAACGTCATGATCGCCATCGCGGTCGCCTTCATCCCCGGCTACGCCCGGATCGTCCGCGCCGAGACCCTGGTCATCCGGCGCTCCGGCTATGTCGAGGCGGCGGTCGGGCTCGGTCTGCCCCGGCCGCTGTTGATCATCCGTCATGTGGTGCCCAACGCCCTCGGCCCGATGCTGGTGCTGGCGACGGTCGGCTTCGGATCCTCGCTGATCGCCGCCTCCGGCCTCAGCTTCCTCGGCCTGGGACCGCAGCCGCCCTCACCCGAGTGGGGCGCGATGCTGTCCGAGGGTCGCGACTTCCTGCAGACCGCCTGGTGGCTCGGGATCTTCCCGGGTGCGGCCATCACCCTCACCGCCCTGATCGTCAACACCGTCGGCCGCCGCGCGCAGACCGGCTTCACCCGGAGGACCGCCCGATGACGCCGCCCCTGCTCAGCGTGGACGGACTCGATGTGTCCTTTGGCACCCAACAGGTGGTCCGCGACGTGTCGTTCACCCTGGAGCCGGGCGAATGCCTGGCCGTGGTGGGGGAGTCGGGCTCGGGCAAGAGCGTGACCGCCCGCACCCTGGTCGGCCTGGTCGGCCGCAACTCCCGGGTCACCGCCCGCACCCTGGCCTTCGACGGCCAGGACCTCACCGCCCAGCGCGAACCCGGTTGGCGCGCCCTGCGCGGACGCCGGATCGGCCTGGTGCTGCAGGACGCCCTGGTGTCGCTCGACCCGCTGCGCACCGTCGGCGCGGAGGTCGCCGAACCCCTGCGCACCCATGGCACGCTGACCCGCCGTCAAATCCGGCCCCGGGTCCTGGAACTGCTGGACGACGTCGGCATCCCGGATCCGGCCCGCCGCGCCGACCAGTACCCGCACCAGCTCTCCGGCGGGCTGCGGCAGCGCGCGCTGATCGCCTCCGCGCTGGCCGGCGGCCCGCAACTGCTGATCGCCGACGAGCCCACCACCGCCCTGGACGTCACCGTCCAGGCCCAGGTGCTGGACCTGCTGGACACCCTGCGGCAGCGCGGCACCGCCCTGCTGCTGATCAGCCACGACCTGTCGGTGGTCGGCAGGCTCGCCGACCGGGTCGCGGTGATGTACGGCGGCCGGATCGTCGAGACCGGCCCCACCCGCCAGGTCCTGGACCGGCCGCGGCACCCCTACACCCGCGCTCTTCTGGACGCCGTCCCGGCCACCCACAGCAAGGGGACCAGGCTCTCCGCCCCCGCCGAAGGCTTTCCCGCCGCCGATGCAAACGGCTGCCCCTACGCCGCCCGTTGCGCCTCCGCCGACGCCCGCTGCATGACCTCGCTGCCGGCCGTGGACGACCTGGGCGCCCTCTGCTGGAACCCGGAACCGGCGGTCCGCGCCGCGGTCACCGCGCCGATCCAGCTGCGGGCGAATAGTCTTGATGGGATGTCAACTCAGCCAGTACTGGAAGCAGAGCGAATTTCCAAGCGCTACCGGGCACCTGACGGAACGTCATACGACGCCGTCAGCGAGGTGTCGTTCCGGCTGAACGCCGGTGAGACCCTGGGCCTGGTCGGCGAGTCCGGGTCGGGAAAGACCACCGCCGCCCGGATCGTGCTGGGGCTGCTCGAACCGGACAGCGGCAGCGTCCGCTTCGGCGGGCAGCCGTGGAGCGGGGTGCCGGAGCGGCAGCGCCGGGCGTCCCGGTCCCGGATCCAGGCGGTCCAGCAGGACCCGTTGGGCTCCTTCGACCCCCGGTTCACCGTGGAGCGGGTGGTCGGCGAGGCCGTCGCCAGGACCGGCGTCGGCCGGGGCCGTGAGCGCCGGGAGCGGGTCACCGCGCTGCTGGACCAGGTCGGCCTCTCGGCCACGCTGCTCGGCCGCCGGCCGCTGGAACTCTCCGGCGGACAGCGCCAGCGGGTCGCCATCGCCCGCGCCCTGGCCCCGGCGCCGGACGTGATCGTCTGCGACGAACCGGTCTCCGCGCTGGACGTCTCGGTGCAGGCGCAGATCCTGGACCTGCTCGCCGACCTGCAGCGCGACCTCGGCGTCGCGCTGCTGTTCATCTCCCACGACCTGGGTGTGGTGCGGCATCTCAGCGACCGGGTCGCGGTGATGCAGGCGGGCAGGGTGGTCGAGACCGGCGACGTGGAGGAGGTCTTCGCCCACCCGGCCGAGGACTACACCCGGGACCTGCTCGCCGCGGTGCTGGTATGAGCACGCCGCGACCGCAACCTGGCGCAGGCCCGCGACCGCAACCCGGAGCGGGCCTGCGACCGCAACCACGGCTGTGGGCCGTGAGCGACCTGCACGTGGGGCACCAGGAGAACCGCACCGTGGTGGAGGGCATCCGGCCCACCGGCCCCGACGACTGGCTGCTGGTCGCCGGGGACGTCAGCGAGCGCAGTGCCGACCTGGAGTGGGCCCTCGGCCTGCTGGCCTCGCGCTTCGCCCAGGTGGTGTGGGCGCCGGGCAACCACGAGCTGTGGTCCCACGACAGCGATCCGCTGGGCCTGCGCGGCGAACCTCGCTACCACCACCTGGTGGAACTCTGCCGCGGGCTCGGCGTGCTCACCCCGGAGGACCCCTACCCGGTGTTCGAGGGGCACGGCGGCCCGGTCCGGATCGCGCCGCTGTTCCTGCTCTACGACTACACCTGGCGGCCCCCCGGCACCCGGACCGCGGCCGAGGGGCTCGCCTACGCCCACCGCACCGGCATCGTCTGCAACGACGAGTTCCTGCTGCACCCCGACCCGCACCCGAGCCGGGCGGCCTGGAGCGCGATCCGGGTGCGGCAGACCGAGCAGCGGCTGGTCGAGACCGTCGCCGCCGATCCGGACGGGCCCCCGCTGGTGCTGGTCAACCACTATCCGCTGGTCCGCGAACCCACCCGGATCCTGCACCACCCGGAGTTCGCCCAGTGGTGCGGCACCGACGCCACCGCCGACTGGCACCGGCGCTTCCCGGTGGCGGTGATGGTCTACGGGCACCTGCACATCCCCAGGACCACCTGGCACGACGGCGTCCGCTTCGAGGAGGTGTCGCTCGGCTACCCGCGCGAGTGGCAGCCCCGGACCAACCGCCGACCGCTGCTGCGGGACGTCCTGTTCGGAACGGAACCGGCATGATCGAGCGACTGCTGCCCGCCACGGTGAAGGCCTCGGAGCTGTTCGGCGACTCCGTCGCCATCCTCTACCCCGAGGAGGAGGCGTCGATCGCCCACGCCGTCCACACCCGCCGCCGGGAGTTCACCTCGGTCCGGGTCTGCGCCCGCCGCTCGCTGGCCCGGCTCGGCCACGCGCCGGTGCCGCTGGTCCCCGGCGCGGACGGCGCGCCGGGCTGGCCGACCGGGCTGGTCGGCAGCATGACCCACTGCACCGGCTACCGCGCCGCGGCGCTGGCCCGGGCCGAGGACGTCGACGCCGTCGGCATCGACGCGGAGCCGCATCTGCCGCTGCCGATGGGCGTGGAGGAGGCGATCGCGCTCCCGGCCGAGCGCCGGGAGATCGACGAACTGCACGCCGCGTACTCGCTGATCGCCTGGGACCGGCTGCTGTTCTCGGCGAAGGAGTCCCTCTACAAGGCCTGGTACCCGCTGACCGGCCAACGCCTCGGCTTCGAGGACGCCACCGTCCGACTCGACCCGAACGGCACTTTCACCGCCCGGGTGCTGCTCCCCGGCGCCATGTCGGCTGAGGCCTTCAGGGGCCGCTGGCTGGCCGGAGCCGCCCATGTGATGACCGCGGTGGTGGTCGCTCAGGCGGGGTAGCGCTCGAGGGTGGGCTGCTTGGCGCTGCGATTGTCCCCGGAGGACTTGCCGGTGATGCGGCGCAGCACCCACGGCCCGACATAGAGGCGGAGCCAGCGCAGGTCGGCGCGGAGCTTGGTGGCACGGGGGATCGGCGCGGCCGGGGGCAGCGGCTCGCGCCAGTCGAAGGCCGCCGGGTGGCCGAGGGCCTGCAGCACGGCCTCGGCGACGCGGCGATGGCCCTCGGCGGAGAAGTGCAGCCGGTCCTCGGCCCACATCCGCGGATCGTCGAAGGCGCTGACGTGGAAGAGGTCGACCACGACGATGTTGTCGCGGCTCTCGGCCAGCTCGCCGACAAAGCGCTGCATCCGCAGGATCGGCGGCATGATGCGGCTGCTGCTGCGCATCCGACGACTGGGGTCGACGCTGTAGAACAGCACCAGCTGCCGGGCGTCGGCGGCGAGCCGCTCCGCGAGCGCGCCCAGCGTGCGTTCGACCTGCTCGATGTCGCAGCCGGGCCGCATCACATCATTGAGGCCGCCGGCCAGCGTCACCAGCTCCCCGCCCAGCGCGACCGCGGTGTCGCCCTGCTCGTCGGCGATCTGCCCGATCAGCTTGCCGCGGACGGCGAGGTTGGCGTAGTGGAACTCGCCCCCGGCCTCCGCGGCCAGCCGTTCGGCCACCCGGTCCGCCCACCCCCGGTAGTGCCCATTGGGCAGCACGGTGTCGCACATGCCCTCGGTGAACGAGTCGCCGAGCGCGACCATGCTGCGGTACGGCCGGGCGCCGTCTGCGGAGTTCTCCATGGCCCAGACCCTACCGATGCCCCTGGTGGGACCACCCGGGGGGTTCCGCCCGGCGGCCATCGGCCGTCCTTGGGCCCCCTGCCGTCCATCGGTAGGATGACGGACGCATCCCGCGAGGACTGTGCTGACCTCGGACGTGGAGGACATGAGGTCATGACTGATTCCGGGGACGGCGTGCGCGGTCGGTCGCATCCCCTGCGCTCCGCCAGGCGAATGGTGCTGGATCACGTCCTTGCCCTGGTTGCTGACGCGCCGTGGGGGGAGGGTCTTGTGCTGCGCGGGAGTATGGCGATGCTGGCCTGGGCCGGTGTGCAGGCGCGTGAGCCCGCTGACTTGGACTGGGTCGTTCTCGACCGACTCGCGGTCCCGATCGATCCGCTGGACCCCTATCCCTATCTGGACCGGATCTCTGGTGCTCAGCAGTGGCCAGAGGCACTGGGCGGTGCCGCCGAGTACGAGTTCTGGGCCTTTGAGGAGTTCGACACCGGGGGGCTGCACCCGCGGCCGGCTCCGGACGGCCTGGGCTGGATCCAGGCCCCGGGCAGCCGGGAGGCCGGCCCGCCCTACGGTGACCTGCTCGATCGGATCCGCGGCAACCCCGAGGCCGGGGCCGGCATCACGATCGACCCGGCCGACGCCCGTGAGGATGAGAACTGGACCTACATCGACGACGACACGCCGGGGGTGCGCCTGGTCGTCCCCTGGCACGCCGACGGCCTGCCGCCGGGCGAGGTCCGGCTGGACTTCGCCCGCGACGAGACCATGCCGCAGGCCCCGCAGTGGACCGCCGTCCCGCGCGCCGACCTGGCCGCACCCACGGTCGTCCGCACGGCCAGTCGTGAACTCTCCCTCGCCTGGAAGCTGCTGTGGCTGCAGACGGACGCCCTCGGCGGCGGCCTGGCCCAGGGCAAGGACCTCTATGACGCGGTCCTGCTCGCCGAGGACCCCGCCACCCGCCTGACCGAGCCACTCCTGCAGCGTGTGTTCAAGCGCAGCGCGGACGGCGCCGACCACGGTGTGCCCGATGAAGGAGCGGTGCGCCGCTGGCAGGTCGACTGGCCGGGTTTCAGCGCCGAGCACCTGGACCTGCACGGCACCGGCGAGGAATGGCTGGACCGGCTGGCGCGTGCGCTGACGTGAGCCCGGAGCCCGGGTGCGTAGCCGGCGCCGCAGGTTCAGCCCGCCTCGTCCGCGTCCAGGGCCTCGTCGAGGGCGATGGCGGCGTTGATCAGGGCGAGGTGGGTGAAGGCCTGGGGGAAGTTGCCGAGTTGTTCGCCGGAGGGGCCGATCTCCTCGGCGAAGAGGCCGACGTGGTTGGCGTAGGTGAGCATCTTGTCGAAGGCGTACCTGGCCGGGTCCAGCCGTCCGGCCCGGGCCAGGGCGTCGACGTAGAGGAAGCTGCAGAGGTTGAAGGTGCCCTCGGAGCCGCGCAGGCCGTCCGGGGATGCTGCCGGGTCGTAGCGGTAGACCAGGCTGTCGGAGACCAGTTCCTGGTCCATGGCGTCCAGGGTGGACAGCCAGTCCGGGTCCTTCGGGGAGACGAAGCCGACCAGCGGCATCAGCAGCAGCGAGGCGTCCAGCACGTCCGTGGCGTAGTGCTGGACGAACGCCTGGCGCTTCTCGTTCCAGCCGCGTTCCATGACCTGCACCAGGATGGCGTCACGGGCCGCGGTCCAGCGGGGGAGGTCGGCGGGGCGGGCGGACTGCTGGGCGATGCGGATGCCGCGGTCGAAGGCGACCCAGCACATCAGCCGGCTGTAGGTGAAGTTCTGCCGCCCGCCGCGGGTCTCCCAGATGCCCTCGTCGGCGCGGTCCCAGTTGTCCGCGAGCCAGTCCAGGACGCCGGACAGGGCGTGCCAGCCGCGGTAGCCGGCCAGATCGGCCACGCTGCGGGTCTGGGCCAGGGCGTAGGCGGCCTCGCCGTAGATGTCGAGCTGCAGCTGGTCGGCGGCGCCGTTGCCGACCCGGACCGGGGCGGAGCCCTGGTAGCCCTCCATGTGGTCCAGGATCACCTCGCTCAGCTGCGGGTCGCCGTCGACCCGGTACATGATCTGCAGCGGTTCGCCGGACGGGGCGCCGCCGGCCCGCAGCCGGTCGCCGAGCCAGGCCCGGTACGCGTCGGCCTCCTCGGTGAAGCCGAGGTCGACCAGGGCCCGCACCGACAGCGAGGCGTCCCTGACCCAGGTGTAGCGGTAGTCCCAGTTGCGCTCGCCGCCGACCTGTTCGGGCAGGCCGAGGGTGGCGGCGGCGATGGGCGCGCCGGTGGGGGCGTAGGTGAGCAGCTTGAGGGTGATCGCCGAGCGGTGCACCATCTGCTGCCAGCGGCCCCAGTAGCGGCAGCGCCGGATCCAGCCGTGCCAGAAGGCCCGGGTCTCCTCGAACCGTGCGCGCGCTGCCTCGGGGGTGAACGCCGCCGGGGTCTCGCCGCCGGCCGCGCGGGAGGTGAGGGCGACGGCGGCGGTCTGGCCCGCCTCCAGGGTGAACTCCGCCCGCACGTCGGGGTGGCCGTCGTCGGAGCCGTCGCGGCGGAGCTCGATCGACCCGGTGGCCTGCAGGTGCAGGTCCACGCCGGGGCCGTGGAAGACCGCGGCGTTGTCCCGCAGGACCAGCTCATGGGTGGCCCTGGCGTAGTCGAAGCGGGGCTTGCAGTTCAGCGTGAAGCGCATGCTGCCGCGGACGACTCGGGCCGCGCGGATCACCGTGTGGCGGTCGCCCGCGGTGTGCGGGTCGTCCACCGGCATGAAGTCGATCACCTCGCCGACCCCGCGCGGGGTCATGAAGCGGGTGACCAGGACCGCCGTGTCGGGGAGGTAGATCTGGCGGACGGTGGCGTCCGGCTCGTCGGCGGCCAGCCCGCACTCGCCGCCCCGCTCGCGGTCCAGCAGGGCCGCGAAGATGCTCGGGGAGTCGAAGCGCGGGGTGCACCACCAGTCCAGGACGCCGTCGGTGGAGACCAGGGCCGCGGTCTGCAGGTCGCCGACCAGTCCGTGGTCCGCGATCGGCGGATAGCCGTCCATCATGATCCTCTCGTCGCCCGGCTTTCAGGCTAGGTCGACCGGCCCGGGAAGGCATGCGGGGCGGGCCAGGGGGGTGGCGCTGACCAGTTGCCGCCGGGGGTCGGGGTCGGCAGGCACCGGGGATCTCCTCGACACCGAGAGGCTGCACCGCAAAGAATCTGACGTACCATCAGATCTCTGCGGGAGCGTGCGGCGCGACCCGGGGGAGGGGCGGACGTGGCGGAGCGGGTGCGGCTGGAGATCGACGGCGCTGTCGCGACCGTCACCAATGACAACCCGGACCGGCACAACGCCTTCGACGACGCCATGGACCTGCGCCTCTTCGAGATCCTCGGCGAGCTGCGCGGCCGTCCCGAGGTCCGCGCGGTGATCTGGCGCGGGGAGGGGGCGTCCTTCTCCTCGGGGCGGGACGTCGGATCGATCGGGACGCTGAAGACCGAGCTGTCGCACCACGAGCTGATGCGCCGGGGCCACCGCGGCATCCAGCAGCTGTGGGAGCTGGACGCCCCGGTGCTGGTCGCCTGCAAGGGCTGGGTGCTGGGCGGCTCGTTCCAGCGGGCCCTGCTGTGCGACATCCGGATCGCGGCGGAGGGCACCCGCTTCCGGCTCCCGGAGCTGGGCCACGGGGTGATCCCGGACACCGGCGGGGTGGCCGTGCTGCATCAGATGTGCGGTCCTGGCGTGGTCAGCGACCTGGTGCTGACAGGCAGGGTGATGACCGTCGAGGAGGCGCTGAGCCACGGCGTGGTCTCCCGGATCGTCCCGCCCGAGCAGCTGGACGCGGTGGTCCGCGAGGCCGCCGAGCAGATCGCCGCGGCGCCCAAGGTCGCCGTGAAACTGTTCCGGGAGAACCTCCGGCACCTGTCGCTTCCGGCGGTGCGCGCCTCGATGGCGGACGAGATGGTCTTCCAGACCTTCCTCAACCGCAGCGACGACTTCGCCGAGTTCCGGGCGGCCCGGGGCGAGGGACGGACCGGCGACTACTACAGCGGGAGCTGACCCATGCCGCCCAAGCCCAGGCCGACGCCCACGCCGCCGCGAGGGCTTCCCGCTCCGCCGCTGCCCGGGGCGAGCGCGCTGCCGCCCGGCACGTTCCAGGGCACCGCGGTCTTCGTCACCGGCGGCGGCACCGGGCTCGGCAAGGCCGTCGCGGTGGAGTTCGCCCGGCTCGGCGCCGCCGTGGTGATCGCCAGCCGCAAACCGGAGCACCTGGCGGCCGGACGCCGGGAACTCGAGCAGCTGGGTGCGCCGGTGCACACCGTGGTCTGCGACATCCGCGACCCGGAGTCCGTCGCCGCCGCCTTCGACCAGGCGGAGGCCGCCTTCGGCCTGCCTGCCGTCCTGGTCAACAACGCCGCCGCGAACTTTCCGGTGCCGGCCGAGGACATGTCCCCAACGCCTGGCGCACCGTCGTCGACATCACCCTCAACGGCACCTTCTACTGCACCCGTGAGTTCGGGCGGAGACACCTGGCGGCCGGCACCCCGGCCTCCGTGATCAGCATCGGCGCCTCCTACGCCTGGACAGGCGGCCCCGGCTTCGCTCACTCAGCGGCGGCCAAGGCAGGCGTGAAGAGCCTCACCGAATCCCTGGCCGTGGAATGGGGCCCGTACGGGATCCAGGTGAACGCCCTGGTGCCGGGGCTCTTTCCGCACGAGGACATGACGGCGGACATCCAGGGCGGGCTGGCCGGCACCCACGACAAGGACGTCTGCCAGCCCGCGCTGCGGGTGGGTCGGCGCCAGGAGCTGGGCTGGGCGGCGACCTTCCTGGCCTCGCCCTACGCCCGCTTCATCTCCGGCCACACCCTGGTCGTGGACGGTGCCAACTGGCAGCGTCGCACGCTGGTGAACCCGCCGGTGGTGACCGTCCGCGAGCAGCTGGGCAGCGGTCCCTTCAGGCCCTGAACCGTTGCCGCCGGTGCGAGTCAGTAGCCTCCGCCGTAGCCGGAGGAGCTCGGGGTGGTGCTCGGCGTGCCGGTGGCGGCGGAGCTGCTGGTGATCGCGCTGCCGCTGGGGCTGACGACGTACCAGCTGCCGCCGAAGGCGGTGACGCCCTGGCCGTTGACGTCGCCGGGCTTGGCGTCGTGGGAGAAGTAGTACAGCGGGTGCCCGGCATAGGTGACCTGGGTCGACTTGTCGGTACGGGTGCTCTGGCCGACGTCGGAGGCGGTCAGGCCGGTGGCGCTGGGGGCGCCCCTGGTGGTGTCCGGCGGCCAGGCGGTCGCGCAGGAGCCGTTGCAGGTCGAGGTGGTGCCGGTGTCCGCCTCGAACAGGTACAGGGTCCGGCCGGAGCCGTCGACCAGGATCTGCCCGTCCGCCGAGGAGGCGACCTTCAGCGCGGCCGCGGAGCCCCCGGCCGCGGGAGCCGGGGCGGAAGCAGGCGCCGAAACCGCGGGCGCCGGCGCGGAGGAGGACGCGGAGCCGGATCCCGAGTTGCTGGAGCACCCCGCGGCCAGGGCCGCCAGTGCGGCGACGCCGGCTGTTGCTGCGATGACACGTTTCATGACGGACTTCTTCCGTAGGGATCGCCGCCGCGCCGAATGTGCTGCGGCCGATCCGCCGGCCCGCCGGAAACGGGTCCGCACCTGCCACTACGCGACCGGGCGGCGGCGGGTTCACCGCCGTTCTGCCGGTTCCGTGACGTGTCGGGTGGTGCCGGAGCGGATCGGTGGGCAGGATCTGGGCATGGCCGAGACCACCGAAGTACTGGCGCGGGCCGGGCTGATCCCGCACCCGGGCCAGCCGTACGCGTACCTGATGCTGGAGGACCCGCGCCGCAGCGTCGTGGTCGAGGAGGGCGGCGAGCCGACCACGGTGTTCGTCGCCGCCGCGCTCGCGGCCGGGCTCTACCTGGCCAACACCGGGGACAGCCTGGAGGTGCCCACGGCCGAGGGGTGGAGCGCGCATCTGCACGGCGGGCGGCTCTCGTTGACCAGCCCGGTGATCCCGGACCCGTTCATGCCCTCGGCCAGCCTGCAGCTGCCGCACGGCTGGCGCACCGCGGCCCGCTACGACGACGACATCGTGGTGTTCGTCGGCGACGACCTGGGGCTGGCGCGCGAGCGATCGGCCGCCACCGGGCAGCTGCCGCTGGGGCAGGTGCTGGCCCGGGCGGCCGAGCGCGGCATGCTCGCGGTCGGCACCGTCGCCTACCGCGAGACCGGGGTCTGACCTGCGGCGCGTCGATCCGGCCGACCGCGGGCCGGTGGGCCCGGGGCGGCCGATCGCGTGCGACCATGGAGGGAGCCGGGCGGTCGAACGCCCGTGCCCTGACGAGACGCGCCGTACCAGGACCGCCAAGACGACGCCGCCGAGGAGGCGTGTCGTCATGAACGAGCAACTGGTCCAGATCGCCGGTTCGATCCTGGTGCTGATTCCCTTCGCATTGGCCCAGCTGGGTCGGGTGGACGCCCGGGCGCTGAGTTATCTGCTGTTCAACCTGGCCGGGTCCGGCATCCTCGCGGTGGACGCGGCGCTGACCGGCCAGTGGGGCTTCCTGCTGCTGGAGGGCACCTGGGCGATCGTCACGCTCTGCGGACTGCTCAGCCGCCGAGGCCGCCGTGCGCCTCGCGGTGCTGCGCACTGAGCGCCACGTACCACTCGGCGTTGAGCTTGATGTGGGCCCGCTCCTCGTCGGTGAGCTCGCGCTTCACCTTGGCCGGGACCCCGGCCACCAGCGAGCCCGGCGGCACCCGCATCCCCTGCGGGACCATCGCCCCGGCCGCCACCAGCGAGCCGGTGCCGATCACGGCGCCGTTGAGGACGGTCGCGCTCATCCCGACCAGCACGTCGTCCTCGACGGTGCAGCCGTGCAGCACCGCGTTGTGGCCCACCGAGACCCGGGCGCCGATCACCGCCGGGTAGCCGAAGTCCGCGTGCACGGAGCAATTGTCCTGTACATTACTATCTGCGCCGACGGAGATGGTCTCGCAGTCCCCGCGCAGCACCGCCCCGTACCAGACGCTCGCCCCGGCGGCGAGGGTCACCGATCCGAGCACCACCCCGTTGGGTGCGACGAACGCACCCGGGTCCACGGCGGGCGTCCGTCCGGCGACGGCGGAGATGAGGGGGTCGGCCATGTCGTGCTCCCGAAGCAATCGGATGAAGAGGGTCCAGCGCACGTTATCGTCGCCGGGTGACTCTGGACGACACCGCCTCAGGACCTGGCTCCCGGCTGCACCACTACCGCTTCAGCACCGTCTGGGACCTCCCCGCGCCGCCCGCCCAGGTCTACGCGGTGCTCGCCGACCCGCGGACCTACCCGGTCTGGTGGCCCGAGATCCGCGAGGTGGCGCAACTGGACCCGCGCAGCGGCCGGATGCGGTTCCGCTCGCTGCTGCCGTACGAGCTGGCCGTGCTGGCGCACGAGGTCCGGCAGGACCCGGCGGCCGGGGTGCTGGAGGCGCGGCTGACCGGGGATCTGGAGGGGACCACCCGCTGGACCGTCACCTCGCGCGGGGACGGTGGCGCGGTCGCGGTGTTCGACGAGGACGTGGAGGTGCACCGGCCGCTGATGCGCAGACTCGCGCTGCCGGGCAGGCCCGCATTTCACCTCAATCACACCCTGATGATGAAAAATGGGCGCAAGGGATTGACGCACTATCTCGCTGTGTGCGCTCACACCCGCATTGGTCTTGACCAATGATCCGGGCTGCCCCTACTGTCGCCTTAGTGCAGGGTCCTTTAAGAAATAAGGACTCATAAATAACGAGCGTCACGGACGCACAGGCGGAGGACAGGGTGGGGACCACACAGGCCGCGAACGGGACGGTTGCCGCGACGGCGCCGGAGCCCAAGTACTGGCATCTGCGCACCGTCCTGGTGCGCGCACTCGACTCGGAGTTCAACACCGGCGAGGTGCTGCCCAACGAGCGCGACCTGTCCGCCCGCTTCGGCGTCGCCAGGGCCACGCTTCGGCAGGCGCTGGACCAGCTGGAGCTGGAGGGCCGCCTGGTCCGCCGCCGCGGCATCGGCACGCTGGTCGCCGCGCCGCGGATGGGCGTCCCGGTGAGCGAGGCCTCCGAAGGCTGGCCCGGCACCGGACGGGACAGCTGGCGGATCGTCGACGCCCAGTCCGCCCCCGCCCCCGCGTCGGTCTGCGCCGCGCTCGGCGTGCTGTCGGACGAGCCGGTCCACGCCGTGCGCCGGCTGCGGATGATGCACGGCCAGGCGATCGGCGCGGAGACGCTCTACGTCCCCGAGGCCGTGGTGCCGCACGTGCCGGCGATCTTCGCGAAGTCGAGCATCGCCGACTCCAGCCGGGCCCGCTCGGTGCTGCGCCAGCTGCAGCGTCTCGAGCTGGACGGCGAGTCGCGTTCGGTGGAGCTGGGTGTCGCCGAGGAGGAGCAGGCCCGCCTGCTCGACCGTCCGCCGGGCACCCCGGTACTGGTGCTGACCACCCGCTACCAGGCCGAGGGCAGCATCGCCGCGGTCGCGGTCTCCACCTACCGTGCCGACATGTGCCGGCTGACCTTCGGCGCCTCCGGCATCGTGGACGTCACGCCCGCCGCCGCGACCGAGGTCCGTACCGCTTCCTGATCCACCGAGAACAGCTGCTCCTCGGCGTGTTCCAGCGCCAGGCGCAGGGCGCCGGTGGCGATGACCTCGTCACCGAGCGCCGAGAGGCGCACCACCGGCGGCCGCAGGCAGAAGCGTCCGAGCTGCTCCCGCAGCGGCTCCAGGACGCCGTCGAGCCCGGCCGCCCAGCCGCCGATGATCACGATCTCCGGGTCGATCGCCAGTATCAGCGCGGCGACGTCGCGCACCAGCCGGGCCAGGAAGCGGTCCCGCACGTCCAGCGCGACCTGGTCCCCCTGCTCGGCCAGCCGCAGCACCCGGGCCACCGCGGCCTCGTCCAGCGGGTCGATCGGCTTGCTCGGGGCGGACAGCAGCTGGGCCGGGTTGGACTCGCGCCCGAGCAGGTGCAGCGAGCCGATCTCCCCCGCCGCGCCGCCGAAGCCGCGGTGCAGCCGGCCGTTGATCAGTGAGCCCGCGCCCGGGCTGAGCCCGGCCAGCACGAACACCACATCGCCCATGCCGACCGCCGCGCCCTGCCAGTGCTCGCCGATCGCGGCCAGGTTGGCGTCGTTCTCCACCAGCACCGGACAGCGGAACGAGCGGCGCAGCCTGGCGCCCAGCTCAAGACCGGTCCAGCCGGGCAGCGCGGTGCCGAGCCGGACCACGCCCTCGGCGTCCACCACCCCGGGGGTGCCGACGCCGACCGCCCACAGGGTGTCCCTGGACACCCCGGAGCGGCGCAGCAGCTCGGCGACCGTGCCGCGGACCAGGGCCAGCCGCTCGGTCGCGCCGGTGGACTCGTCGATGGGGCGGGCGTAGGAGCCCAGGATCCGGCCGGTCAGGTCGGACAGGGCGGCGCGTGCGCCGTGGGTGCCGATCTCGATGCCGAGCAGGTGCCCGGCCTCGGCGCGGAAGCGGAAGTGGCGGGCCGGACGTCCGCGCTGGCGGGTGCTCTCGCTGCGGCGCTCGGGGTCGGGCTCGACCTCGACCACCAGGCCCGACTCCATCAGGCCCTCGATCACGCCCTCGACGGTGGGACGGGACAGCCCGGTGTCCCCGACCAGCTGGGTGAGCGTCAGCGTGTCGCCGCCGCGCAGCGCGTGCAGTGTCACGGCGGAGTTGATCCGCCGCAGCAGCGAGGAGTCGCCGCCGGTGAGCTGTGCCAACTCTCCGCCCTTCACTTCCGCGTCCGGACCCGTCCGTCGTCGTCGCCGGGGGTAGCCGGATCGTATCCGGGCGTGGTCCAAAGTCGCGAGCATTTGTGCTGCTCATGAACGGCTTCGGTATCAAACGGCAACACTGCGCCACGTGACGGCGAGTCGTTTGACTGCGTCGATGATCTCGGTGGTGCCCAGATGGGCATAGCCGAGCACGAAGCGCTGCGGGGTCGGCGCAGAGGGCTCCGGGGCCGGCGCGGCGCTCGCGGTGTAGTCGCTCAGCGGGCGCAGCCGGACCCCGGCGCGGGCGCATACCTCGGGCGGCAGGGCGGTCGGGAACTCCGCGATCAGGTGCAGCCCGGCCGCGATCCCGCTGATCCGCACCTCCGGCAGGACCGCGGCCAGCGCGCCGATCAGCGCGTCCCGGCGCTCCCGGTAGCGGCGCTGGCACAGCCGCAGCTGGCGGTCGTAGCGTCCGCCTCGCAGGAACCCGGCGAAGGCGGCCTGCTCGGCGACGCTGTTGCCGAGGTCGCTGACCCGCTTGGCCTCGACCAGCGCGGGCAGCAGCCGGGCCGGCGGCACCAGCCAGCCCAGGCGCAGCCCGGGCGCGAGCGACTTGCTGACCGAGCCGGTGTAGGCGACCAGATCCGGGGCCAGGCCCTGGAGCGCGCCGACCGGGGCCCGGTCGTAGCGGAAGTCGCCGTCGTAGTCGTCCTCGACCAGCAGGCCGTCGCCGCGCCGGGCCCAGTCCAGCAGCGCGGCCCGGCGCGCGGGGGAGTGGACCACGCCGGTGGGGAACTGGTGCGCCGGAGTGAGCACCGCGCTGCGCGCCCCGCTGGCCCGCAGCGCTTCCAGGACCAGGCCCTCGCCGTCCACCGGCACCGGGAGTGGGCGTAGCCCTGCGGCTCGGTACAGCGGGTAGACCGAGACGCTGCCCGGGTCCTCGACCGCGATGGCGTGATGGCCCTGGCTGACCAGGACCTGGCTCAGCAGGGTCAGCGCCTGGGCGACGCCCGAGCAGACGATCAGGCCCTCCGGGGCGACCACCACCCCGCGTCGGCGGCTCAGCAGCTCGGCCAGCGCGGCCCGCAGGTCCGGCAGGCCCTGCGGGTCGGGGTAGTCCAGGGCGGCGTCCGGCAGTTCGGCCAGGGCCGCGCGCTGGGCGGCGGACCAGGCGGCCCTGGGGAAGGCGGCCAGGTCGGGGAGGCCGGGGCGGAAGTCGACGACCGGGGTGGTGCTGGGGCCGGGGTCTGGGCTGGGGCCCGGGCCGGCGGGGCGCGGGGTGAGGGCGGCGACCCAGGAGCCGGCGCCCTGGCGGCTGGTCAGATAGCCCTCGGCGGTGAGCTGCGCGTACAGCTCGCTGACCAGGCCGCGGGAGACCCGCAGATCCCGCGCCAGATCCCGGCTGGACGGCAAGCGGGTGCCCGCCGCGAGCCTGCCGCTGCGGACTGCGGCGCGGAGGGCGGCGCCCAGCTCCCGGCCCCGGCCGCGGGGCGGGCCGGAGGCGGCGGGCAGGAGCAGCTCCCAGGCCGGGGTTGGGCTTGGGCTCGAGGGTGAAGTGGTCCATGAACGTGGCACAGAAGTGGACCTTAACGGGGACCACCTGCGAGCGCGAGGCTCGACCCATGCCTTCTCCTTCCAGTGGGCCGGCCTTCGCCGCCACCGCGACCACGCTGATCGGCACCTCGTTCGTCGCGATGAGCCTGCTCGGCCACTACCCCGCGCTCGGCGGCCAGGCCCTGCGCTACGGGCTCGCCGCCGCTGTGCTGCTCACGCTGGCCGCCCGGAGCCCGGCCGGGTTGGCTCCCCTGCGGCTGCTGGGTCCGCGTCAGTGGCTGCGGGTGTCGCTGGTCGCGGCGGTCGGGATGGTGGGCTTCAACCTCGCCGTCATCGCCGCCGAACGCACCGCGGAGCCGGCGGTGCCCGGGGTGACCGTCGGCTGCGCGCCGCTGGTGATCGCGATCCTGGCGCCGCTGCTGGAACGGCGCCGGCCGTCCCCGCGGATCGCCGGCTCGGCCGCGCTGGTGGTGGCCGGCGCAGCCGTGGTGCAGGGCCTCGGGCGTACCGACGGGGCGGGCCTCGGCTACTCGCTGCTGGCGTTGGTCGGAGAGGTGGCCTTCGGGCTCGGCTGCGTTCCGCTGATCCGGCCGCTGGGGCCGATGCTGCTGGCCGGCTGCGCCTGCGCGGTCGCGACGGCGCAGGCGCTGCTGCTGGGGCTGCTGCTCGGCGGCGGCGCTGCCATTCGGCTGCCCACGGGGGAGGAGGCGGGGGCTCTGCTGTGGATGGCGCTGCCGGTGACCGTGCTGGCGTTCTGGTGCTGGTACTCGGGGGTGCAGCGGCTCGGCCCCGAGCGGGCCGGACTGTTCCCCGGCCTGATCCCGGTGGCCGCGGCCGCCACCGCGCCGCTGGTGGGGACGGGAAGCCTGGGCCTCGGCCAGGTGCTGGGGAGCCTGCTGGTCGCGACGGGGGTGGTGGCCGGGCTACGGGCCTCGGACGGGCGGGGGACGCGGACCCGCGCGGCGGAGCCCGGTGCGGCAGGGGGCGGTGCGGCCGGGGTCGGGGCCGGGGTCAGAGCAGGGCGAACTGGCCCTCCGGTCCCTCCTCCTGGTGCAGCAGCACCGACGCCGGCCGGCGGCACGGCGCCGGGACCGGGAGCACCCCCGCTGCTTCCAGCTCCGCCGCGCTGAGCCGCGGCCCGCGGGGCACCGCTTGCCGTACGGCCTCCAGCGACGGCCGTAGCTCGGCGAGCAGGGTCAGCACGGTGGCCAGGTCGACCAGGTCCGCGGTGGACTGCTGCGGCCAGCCGCTCAGGCCCAGCGCCTCCAGCGATCCGGGCTGGGCGTCGGAGTCGGGCGTGCGCCGGGCGAACCACTCGGCCAGCACCGGTTCGCCCCGGCCCGGTACTCCCAGGCCGCCGCCGCGACCGGGGCCAGCCGACCGTCCGCGTCCCTGCCCGCTCCGCGCGCCCCGCCCGCCGTACCCTCGTCGCCGTCGTCGTCCGCCTCGCCTTCCGTGAGCGCGTGTCCGAGCAGCACCGACTCGGTCTCCGGGTCGTAGGCGAGGAGGTCCGGCGAGCCGCTGACCCGCTCCCGGACGAACGGCCGCCGGCCGCCCGGCATCCGCGGCCGTCCGGCGGGACGGTCGGCCGACGGGTCGCCGTACCGGGTGCCGAAGCTGTGCAGCCACAGCACCCGCCGTCCCAGCGCCACCCCGTCACTCCAGAGCCCGGCGTCGGCGGGCAGCGGGACCGGGACCTCCTCGCTGCTGCTCCGGTCGGCCGGAACCGCGGTCACGGCGGCGATCCAGGCGAGCAGGTCCTCCGCCGTCACCCGCAGCCCGCCCGAGCGCCCGTCCCAGCTGCCGGAGCAGTCCCGGCGCGAGGTTGGCTTCACGGCCACCGGGACGGCGGTAGAGCGGGTGGATCCTCCCGGCGCCCCGGCTGCGGTGGCCGTCCGGCAGTTCGCCGGAGAAGACCAGCGCGGGCCCGTCCCCGTCGGCCGGCTGCACTGTCGCGAACACCTGGGCGTCGTCGGCGACCCGCCACAGCTCGGGGCGGGCCTGGTCCAGCACCCGCTGGTCCGGCAGCAGCCAGAGCCGGTCGAAGGCCCCGTGCCGGATTTGAACCGGCTCCGGACAGGGCCCTGGGTCACGGGACAGCCGGTTGCTGCTCGCGGACTGCCCCGGCAGCTGCGGGACGGAGCTCTCCACCGTCCGTGACCTGCTCGGTCCGAACAGGGCGGCGCGGCGCGCGGGCACGGCCTCGGCCAGCCGCTGCCAACGCGCGACCAGGACCTCGGGATACGGCGAGACCACCCAGCCGCGCCCGGTCCGCAGCCCGGCCACGGACCACGGCATCAGCTCGCTGAGCAGCGGCGCTCGGTCCACTGGCACCTCCCGCCCGCCATCGTACCGAGCCGGTCCCACCAGCCGATATCGACTGGAGAAAGCCCAGCTCACCCTGATAGCCATGGGGGCTATGAACGATCTCACTCTCCGCTCCGCCACCCCCGCCGACGTGTCCGCCCTGCTCGGTTTCTGGACCGCCGCCGCCGAGGGCACCAGCATCAGCGACGATGTGGCCGGTGTCGGCCGCCTGATCGCCAGGGACGCCGACGCCGTGATCATCGCCGAGCGGGAAGGCCGCATCGTCGGCACGGTCATCGCCGGCTGGGACGGCTGGCGCTGCCATCTCTACCGCCTGGCGGTGGCCCCGGACGCCCGCCGCCAGGGGGTGGCCCGTGCCCTGCTCGACGCCGCCCACCAGCGCTTCACCGCCCTCGGCGGACGCCGCGCGGACGCGATGGTGCTGGACCGCAACGAGCTGGCCCACCGGGTCTGGGCGGCGGCCGGCTACGCCCCGAGCCGCAGTGGAGCCGCTGGACCAAGCCGCTGGGCTGAGCGCTGACCGGGTGTCAGTACGGTCCGCCGGGCCGGGTATGCGGGAGGATGCAAGAGGCCGTGACCCAGCCGGACCGAGCCTGTGAGGAGCGCCATGCGCCGACGAGCATTCGTTGCGGGGACGGCGGCGCTGCTGCTGTCCGGCTGTTCGTCGAGCGGTAGCAGCCCCTCGCCGACCCCGACCTCGTCACCGACCCCGACCGTGCCGCCCACCACGCCAGCGGCCCCGACGACAACCGTGCCGCCGAGCGCCGGGCCCAAGCCGGGCACCGCCCCCGCGAAGGGCAGCGTCGTGGTGACCAAGACCGTCGCCACCGGGATCAACGTGCCCTGGGGCCTCGCCCTGCTGCCGGACCGGAGCCTGCTGGTGTCCTCCCGCGACACCTACGGGATCCACCGAGTGGATCCGGCGACCGGCGCGACCACCCTGGCCGGAACCGTGCCTGACGTTGTCTCGAACAAGAGCGCGGGGGGTGAGGCGGGCCTGCTGGGCATCGCGCTGTCCCCGCAGTACGCCTCGGACCGGCTGGTCTACGTCTACTGCTCCACCGCCCACGACAACCGCATCGCCCGGATGACCTACGACCCGTCCAAGGCCGCCGGACATCAGCTCGGCACACCGCAGCCCCTGCTCACCGGCATTCCGCTGGGCGTGCACCACAACGGCGGCCGGATCGCCTTCGGTCCGGACGGGATGCTCTACGCGGGCACCGGTGAGTCCGGGAACACCGCGCTGTCCCAGGACCTGGGCTCGCTCGGCGGAAAGATCCTGCGGATGACCCCGGCCGGCCAGCCCCGCCCGCTGGCAATCCTTTCGCCGGCTCGGTGGTCTACAGCTACGGCCACCGCAATGTCCAGGGCCTGGCCTGGGACCCGCAGGGGCGGCTCTGGGCTTCCGAGTTCGGCGACCGGGAGGCGGACGAGCTGAATCTGATCCTCCCCGGCCGCAACTACGGCTGGCCTGCGACACAAGGGAAAACGACGAACCCCAAATACACCAGCCCGGTGGCCCAGTTCGGCACCGAGACCGACTCGCCCAGCGGCATCGCCTACGCCGCCGGCTGCCTCTGGATGGCCGGCCTCAAGGGCGAGCGGCTGTGGCGCATCCCGCTGGACGGGACCAGGACCGCTGCCGCCCCGGCCGGTTTCCTGGACGGCAGCTACGGCCGGCTCCGCAGCGTGCTGGCCGACACCGACGGCACCCTGCTGGTGACCACCAGCAACACCGACGGCCGCGGCACCGCGCGCAGCGGCGACGACCGAATCCTGCGGCTGACCGTCCGTTAGCCGCCGCGCTGGAGAACCCTGCCAGCGCGGCGGCGGACGGACTACTCGTGCGCGATCGCCCCCAGTACGTTCATCCTGGACGCCCGCGCCGCAGGCGCCAGCGCGGCGAGGAGGCCGACCAGGGCGGCGCCGATCACCACCGCCAGGACCGTGGTCCAGGGGATCGACAGCGCCTGCATGCCCTTCAGGGCGAGCAGCCGCTGCGCGGCAAGGCCCCAGACCAGCCCCAGCGACAGCCCGAGCACCGCCCCGAACAGGGCGATCACCACGGACTCCAGCCGGACCATGCGCCGCAGTTGGCGGCGGGACATCCCGATCGCCCGCATCAGGCCGATCTCCCGGGTGCGCTCCACCACCGACAGGGCCAGGGTGTTGACGACGCCGAGCACCGCGATGATGATCGCCAGCGCCAGCAGTCCGTAGACCAGGTTCAGCAGGACGTCGATCGACTGACTGATCAGCTTCTTGTAGTCGGCCTGATCACGTACCTTGACCTGCGGGTTGTTGGCGAGGGCGGCCGTCAGCGCGGTCTTCACCGCGCTCTTGTCGGCGCCCTTGGCGACATCCACGAACAGGGTGCTGTCGAGCGCCCCCGGAACGTACTTGCGCAGGGTGTCGCTGCTCACCACCGGGTTGTTGCCGATGCCGCCCAGGTTCCCCGGGTCGACCACGTCGACGGCTCCGACCGTCAGCGCCACCTGCTGGCCGTCCGGGAAGCGGACGTTCAGCTTGTCGCCCAGGCCCAGCTTGTGGTCGTCCGCGTAGGTGGAGCCGATCATCACCGCGCCCGGGGCGGTCCCCGCCGCGATGCTGCCGGAGCGCAGCTCCAGGTGCACCACCTGCTCGAGCCCTGCCGTGGTGCCGAGCAGCGTGGTCCGGGTCTCGGCGGCTCCGGCCGAGGCCGCCACCCGGGCCTGGGTCTGCTGGGCGTGAACCACAAGACCCACGCCCTGCACGCCCTGCACCGCCGTCCCGACCTCGGCCGGGAACGGCAGGCCCTGGCCGGTCTGCACGATGAAGTCGGCCCCGATGGTCTTGTCCACCTGGGCGTCGAAGGACGCGGCCATGGACGAGCCCACCACCGACAGCGCGGCCACCAGCGCCAGACCGATCATCAGCGCGGAGGCGGTGGCGCTGGTCCGCCGGGGATTGCGCAGCGCGTTGCGCTGGCTCATCGCCCCGACCGAGCCGAACACCGCCGGGAACCAGCCGCCCAGCAGCCGGATCACCGGCCGGGCCAGCAGCGGCCCGGTCATGATCAGCCCGATCAGCGACAGCAGGATGCCCAGCCCCAGGTATCCCGCCGCCGCCCCGGCCGCGTGCAGCGCGGACGCGGCCGCCAGGCCCGCCGCGCCGAGCAGCAGCACCGAGCCGCCCAGCCAGGCCCGCCGCCGCAGCGGTGCGCCCTGCCCGGGCGTGTCGGCCTCGCGCAGCGCCGCCATCGGCGACACCGACGCGGCCCGCCGGGCCGGGAGGTAGGCCGAGACGGCGGTCACGATGATGCCGACCGCGTAGGAGGCCACCGGAGTGGGCCAGCGGAAGGCGATCTCGCTGCCCTTCAGCTGCATGCCGGCCCCGCCGATCAGTTTGATCAGCAGCTGCGCCAGACCGATGCCGACCAGCAGGCCGAGGGTGGAGCCGATGATGCCCAGCAGCAGGGCCTCCACCAGCACCGAGCGGTTCACCTGGCGCCGGCTCGCGCCGAGCGCCCGCAGCAGTCCGAGCTCCCTGGTCCGTTGCGCGACCAGCATGGAGAAGGTGTTGAGGATCAGTGAGATGCCGACCAGTACCGCGATCCCGGCGAAGCCGAGCAGCGCGTCCTTGATCACGCTGAGGAATCCGCCGAGCTGCTGCGCGGAGTCCTTGGCGGCCTGGGCCGCTGTCTTGACGTCGTATCCGCTGCCCACCACCGCGGTGACCCGCTGCCGCAGCACCTCGTCGGAGACGCCCGGCGCGGCGGTCACGTCGACCGAGGTGACCTGGCCCTGCTGTCCGAGCAGCCGTCGTTCGGCCGTGGCGGTGTCCAGGAAGACAAGGGTGGCGCCGGGGTTGGTGGTGTTGAAGGTGGCGATGCCGGTGATCCGGACCGGGAAGCTGCCGGGGGCGGCGATCACCCTGAGCTGCTGTCCGATGACCAGGTGGTGCTTCTTCGCGGTGTCGGCGTCGATCACCGCCTGGCCGTTCCCGGCCGGGGCGTCGCCCGAGGTCAGGGTGACCACGGACTTGGACGTGGGCACCCAGTTGACGCCGATGGTCGGCGCCCCGCCGACCGAGCCGATGTCATGGTTGCCGGCGTCGACCAGGGTGATGCCGGACACGCCGACCCCCGGCCGGGACGCGGCCACCCCGGGCACCGCGGCGACCTTGGCGACCAGTGAGTCGGGCAGGGTGGGCACCGCGCCCGAGGAGTTGGGCTGGCTGTTGTCCAGGTCGGTGTGGACGGTGACGCTGACATCGGGGGAGGTGTTGCGGAAGAGCCGTTCGAAGGTGCCGCTGATGGTGTCGGTGAACATCAGCGTCCCGGCGACAAAGGCCACCGAGAGCACCACCGCGAGCAGGGACAGCACCAGTCGGCCCTTGTGGGCCAGGAATCCGCGCAGGGTTGCTTTCAGCATGGTCCCGCTGCCCCTCAGTCCGTGGCCCGGGAGCCGTCGAAGCGGCGCATGCGCTCCAGGACGGCGTCCGCGGTGGGCTCGGCCAGCCGGTCGACGATCCGGCCGTCGGCGAGGAAGAGCACCAGGTCGGCGTAGGAGGCGGCGACCGGGTCGTGGGTGACCATGACCACGGTCTGCGCCAGGTCGTCCACGCTGTTGCGCAGGAAGCCGAGCACCTCGGCGCCGGCCCGGGAGTCCAGGTTGCCGGTGGGCTCGTCCGCGAAGATGATCTGCGGACGCGAGGCCAGCGCCCGCGCCACCGCGACCCGTTGCTGCTGTCCGCCGGACAGCTCGGAGGGGCGGTGCCGCAGCCGGTCGCCCAGGCCCAGGGTCACCACCACCTGCTTCAGCCAGTCGGCGTCCACCTTCCGCCCGGCGATGTCCGCGGGCAGGGTGATGTTCTCCTCCGCGGTGAGCGTGGGCAGCAGGTTGAAGGACTGGAACACAAAGCCGATCTGGTCCCGGCGCAGCCGGGTGAGCTGTTTGTCGTTGAGCGAGGTGAGGTCGGTGTCGCCGATCCAGACCTGCCCGGAGGTGGCGTTGTCCAGCCCGGCCAGGCAGTGCATCAGCGTGGACTTGCCCGATCCGGACGGGCCCATGATGGCCGTGAACCGGCCGCGTCCGATCTCGACGTCCACGGCGTCCAGCGCCACCACCCGGGTGTCACCGGTCCCGTAGGACTTGGTCAGCTGGGCCGCGCGGGCGGCGGGTGGGGCGGCGGGTGGTGCTGCGGCGGTCATGCGGTTCCCCCGGAGGTCGGCTCGATGTGTGCAGCCGAGCCTAGGGGGCGGCACTGACAGTCGGCATCCTTCTTCGGACGGGCGGCTGACGGTCCGTCGTCCTCCCCCGCAGGAGGGTGTCCCTTACATGTTCAGGGTCGGACGCGTGCCTCGTTCAGGTCGGCGCCCTGGCGATTTCCCGACGTTCCGCAACTCCACTCTTGACACCGACACGGCAAGGGACCACGATCCTCCCCAAGCTGTTAGGAAAGCTTCCTAACAGTCTTCCCCCACACCCCCACCGCACCGGTTCTGAAAGGTCGTCATGGCCAAGTCCTCCGCGCGCACCCTCGCCCTCGCAGCCACCGCACTCACCCCCGCACTGGTGCTGCTCGCCGGTGCGCTCCCGGCCCATGCCTCGGGTTCCTTCCCGACCCACTACTCGGCCCCCTACCTGGAGCTCTCCAGCAGCTCGGCCGGCGACATGGCCGCCGACCTGAAGGCCAGCGGCGACAAGTACTACACACTCGCGTTCCTCATCCCCAAGTCCGGCTGTACGCCGATGTGGGAGGACGGCAACGCCTCGCTGGGCTCGTTCACCTCGCAGGTGAACTCGCTGAAGTCGTCCGGCGGCAATGTCATCATCTCCTTCGGCGGCGCCGAGGGCGGCGAGCTGGCGCAGACCTGCACCTCGGTGACCAGCCTGACCGCCGCGTACGCCAATGTGGTGAAGACCTACGGCATCACCCGGCTGGACTTCGACATCGAGGGCAGCCCGCTGGACAACACCGCCTCGATCGCCCGCCGTGACTCGGCGCTGGCGGCGCTGCAGAAGTCCAACCCCTCGGTGCAGGTCGACTACACCCTGCCGGTCGACGCCACCGGCCTGGAGTCCAACGCGCTGAACCTGCTCAAGGACGCCAAGAGCAAGGGCGTCAACGTCAACCTGGTCAACATCATGACCATGGACTTCGGCGACGGCGAGAACGCGCTGAAGGACGCCGAGTCGGGCGCCACCGCCACCGAGAAGCAGCTGGCCTCGCTCTACGGCACCAGCGCCTCGGCGACCTGGAACAAGATCGGGCTGACCCCGATCGCCGGCCACAACGACGACAACGAGAACTTCACCCAGGCCAACGCCGCCACCCTGGAGACCTTCGCGGCCTCCAAGGGCGTTCAGGAGCTGGCGTTCTGGGAGGTCGACAGCTACGACAAGGCCACCAAGTACGCCTACTCCAAGGTGTTCAACAAGATCACCGGCTGATTGCGTGGACAGCCGTCGTTGATCCGTCCCAGATGCCGCCCAGTGCGGGTGCGAGACAGGAGCGGGCCGTGCTCTGGAGGGAGACGCGGTCCGCTCCGTCGTGTGCATCGGGGACCAGCCCGGCCGGCAGCAGGCCCAGCAGCGGGGCGCCGGCCACCAGTGGCAGGTCGTCGAGGTTGCAGCGGGCGGCCAGGTCCGGCGCGGCCGGCCAGGCGCCGATCACCAGGCCGAGCAGCGGGATCCCCCGACCGCGCAGCGCCTCCGCGGTCAGCTCGGTGCTGTTGAGCGTGCCGAGTCCCGGCTCGGTGACCAGCAGCACGGCCGACTCCAGCCCCAACTCCCGCAGCGCGGACGGGACATCGGCCAGGGTCGAGCCCAACTGGTCGTAGCGGACCAGCAGTCCGCCCGCCCCCTCCACCAGTACCAGGTCGTGGTCGGCGGCCAGCCGGGCGGCCTCCTCGGCGATCTGCTCCGGACCCACCGGCGGCAGCCCGCTGCGGGCGGCTGCGGTGGCCGGAGCCAACGGCTCTGGGTAGCGCGCGAGTTCACTGAGCGTCAGCTGACCCGGCGTCACCGGGCCGACCAGACGCGCCACTTCCTCGGCGTCGCCGGGCTCGCCCTCGGCCACCCCGGTCTGGGCGGGCTTGAGCACCGCCACCCGGCGGCCCTCGGCCAGGGCCAGGGCGGCCACGGCGGCGGTGACCACGGTCTTGCCGATCCCGGTTCCGGTGCCGGTCACCAGCATGATGGTCATGATCCGTCAGCCCTTCTCGGCGGCGGCCACGACCCCGGCGCAGAGCGCGGCCAGGTCGTCGTCGCCGGTCACATACGGCGGCATGGTGTAGACGAGGTCGCGGAACGGCCGCAGCCAGACGCCCGCGCGGGCGGCGGCCCTGGTCGCCGCGGCGACGTCCACCTCATGGTCCAACTGGACCACCCCGATGGCCCCTTGGACCCGCACCTCCAGCACCCCGGGCAGTTGGGCGGCCGGGGCGAGGCCGTGGCGCAGCCCGGAGCCGATCCGGTCCACGGTGCCCTTCCAGTCCCCGGCGAGCAGCAGGTCGATCGAGGCGTTGGCGACCGCGCAGGCCAGCGGATTGCCCATGAAGGTCGGCCCGTGCGCCAGCACCGGGACCTCGCCGCTGCTGATCCCGGTGGCCACCTCGGTGCTGCACAGGGTGGCGGCCAGGGTGAGATAGCCGCCGGTCAGCGCCTTGCCCACGCACATCACATCGGGGGAGACCCCGGCGTGGTCGGCTGCGAACAGCGCCCCGGTCCGGCCGAAGCCGGTGGCGATCTCGTCGAACACCAGCAGCACGCCGTGCTGGTCGCAGAGCTGCCGCAGCACCCGCAGCAGCGCGGGGGAGTGGAACCGCATCCCGCCGGCCCCCTGCACCACCGGTTCCACGATCACCGCGGCGGTCTCGGCCGCGTGGCGGGCCAACAGGCCGTCCAGCTGGGCGACATAGGCCGGATCCGGCTCGGTGTCGAAGCCGTCCGGGGGGGCGTCCGCGAAGATCTGCCGCGGCAGCACCCCGGTCCAGAGCTGGTGCATCCCGCCCTCGGGATCGCAGACCGACATCGGGTGGAAGGTGTCGCCGTGGTAGCCGCCGCGCCAGGTCAGCAGCCGCTGCTTGGCCGGGCGGCCGACCGAGCGCCAGTACTGCAGGCACATCTTCGCGGCGACCTCGACCGCGACCGAGCCCGAGTCGGCCAGGAACACATGCTGCAGCGGCTCCGGGGTGATCTCCACCAGCCGGGCCGCCAGCCGGACGGCCGGCTCATGGGTGAGGCCGCCGAACATCACATGGCTCATCCGGCCCAGCTGGTCCCGGACCGCCTGGTCCAGCACCGGGTGCTGGTAGCCGTGGATCGCGGACCACCAGGAGGACATGCCGTCGATCAGCTCGTCCCGTCCCTCGACCGGCTGGGCCAGCCGCAGCCGCACCCCGGACGCGGACTCCACCGGGTAGGGGGCGAGGCCGGCGGGCATCGACCCGTACGGGTGCCAGACATGGGCCCGGTCCAGCCGCAGCAGCTGGTCCGGGGTCACGCGTTCGGCGGGAGGTCGGTGCCCGTGCCCCGGCGGCGGACGGAGACCAGGTCCTGGCGGGAGGCCTGCTCCGGCAACGCGGTGTCGGTGGTGGTCCCGGCGTTGGTCCCGGCCGTGGCCCCGACGGAGGCCGCCGCGCGGTCCGCGGGCATGGTCTTCTCCTCGGTGCCCTCCACGACGAAGCCGGCGTCCGCGATCATGTCCAGGTCCGCCTGCCCGGTCTGGCCCTCGGTGGTGAGGTAGTCGCCCAGGAAGATCGAGTTCACCAGGTGCAGCGCCAGCGGCTGCATGCTGCGCAGGTGCACCTCGCGCCCGCCCGCGAGCCTGACCTCGATGTCCGGGCAGACGAAGCGGACCATCGCCAGGATCCGCAGGCAGCGCTGCGGGGTGAGGCTCCACTCCTTGGCCAGCGGGGTGCCCTCGATCGGGATCAGGAAGTTCACCGGCACCGAGTCCGGGTTCAGCGCGCGCAGCGCGAACACCACGTCCACCAGGTCGGCGTCGCTCTCGCCCATGCCCGCGATCAGGCCGGAGCAGGCGGACAGGCCCGCGGCCTGGGCCTGCTGCACGGTGTCGACCCGGTCCGCGTAGTCATGGGTGGAGCAGATGTCGCCGTAGGTGTCCTCGGAGGTGTTCAGGTTGTGGTTGTAGGCGTGCACCCCGGCCGCCTTCAGCCGGGTGGCCTGGCCGTCGGAGAGCAGGCCGAGGCAGGCGCAGATCTCCACGTCCTCGTTGTCGGCCTTGATCGCCGAGATGGTGTCGGCGACCCGGTCCACGTCGCGGTCGGTCGGCCCGCGGCCGCTGGCGACCAGGCAGACCCGCTTGGCGCCCCCGGCCACGCCGGCCTTCGCGGCGGCGGCGGCCTGGTCCGGCTTCAGCCAGGTGTACTTGAGGATCTCCGCCTTGGAGCCCAGCCGCTGCGAGCAGTAGGAGCAGTCCTCGGGGCAGAGCCCGCTCTTCAGGTTGACCAGGTAGTTGAGCTTCACCCGCCGCCCGAACCACTGGCGGCGGACACGGCCTGCGGCGGCGACCACGTCCAGCAGGTCCTCGTCCGAACCGGACAGGACGGCGAGAGCCTCCTCACGGGTCGGTAGTTCGCGGCGCAGGCCCTTGGCGACGAGGGTGTCGAGCAGATCCATGGTGACGATCCTGCCTTCCGACGGCACTCCGCCGCCACTGCCGAACCCGCCAGAAGATCGCTGCCGGGGGTTGCGCGGTTGTCACAGAAGTACCAAAGGGCCTGCCTGGAGCTTTGCCGACCGCGTTCGGGCGTCCCGGGGAGAGTGCTGGAGATCTCATGACACCCTCCTCGACTGCCCTCACAGCGGCACCCCATACACTCGTCGCCATGACCACGACGGGGGCGCAGCAGCGCGACGTTCAGCCGACCGGCCGACCGCGCCGACGGCTGCCCAGAACCCTCGCCCTGCTGGGTCTGCTCGCCACCGCCGCGGCCGGCGGCACCTGGGCCGAGGTGCACTTCGCCGGACGGATCCACCTGGACCGGCAGAGCTCGATAGACGGCGTGTCCCAGGACGGCGCCGGGGTGCAGAACGCGCTGGTCGGCGGTGCCGGGCAGACCCAGGTGGACGACATCCTCCCGGCCGCCGTGAGCTTCCCGGTCACGGTGACCAGCCCGACCGGCTTCCAGGGCCGCCGCTACGCGCTGGACGCGAAGGCGGCCGACTGCGGCCAGGTGTTCGCGGCCACCGCCCCGGCGACGGTGACGACCGGCTGCGCCGGCTATCTGACCGCCGACTACGTGGAGACGGACGACCACGCGATCTACTCCTCGGTCACGGTCCTCTACTACCCGGATCCGGCGACGGCCCAGCGGGTGGCGAAGGCGCTGAACCTGCCGCAGAGCGCGGTGGCGGACCTGCTGTTCCGCCAGCCGGGGGCAGGGCTGCCGGTGACCGCCGCGCAGCCTGCGGGGACGCAGGGTGCGGTCCCGAACCTCCAGAGCGGCGGCGGCGGCGTCGGCGGCCTGGGCACCGGCACCGCGCTCGGGTCGGGCACTCCGAGCGGGTCCAGCACTCCGACCGGGTCCGGCGGTCCGAGCGGGTCCGGCACCGCGAGCGGGGGTTCCAGCGCGACCGCGACCCCCTCGTCGACGACGCCCCCCGCCCCCGTGGTCCGCGACCCGGACAACGCGGCCACCAAGGTCCAGGTCGCCGCCGTGGGCCGGGCCGTCACCGTGGTCCAGTCCGCCTACGCCGACGGTCGGCCGGCGAGCCCGGAACTGGACACCCCCAGCTGGTACCTCTCCTACACGGTGGCCAACGCGCTCGCCTGGGAGCCGGACCAGCCCCCGGCCGGCTCCACCACCGCCCCGGTCCCGGCCCCGTAGGATCAGCGGCGTGGAGCCCGAACCGTACTGTGACACCGACCAGCCGTCCGTCCCCGCCGCGCCCGTGGCCGCGCCGGGGGCGCCGGTCGCCGACTGCGTCCGCTGCGGCGAACCCACCGAGCACCCGGCCGAGGTGAGCGGGGCGACGCTCTGCCCGCTGTGCGAGTGGCAGCAGGCGCAGCGCGGGGCGTGCTCGGGATGAGCGAGTACCTGGACGAGTACCGGGGCGAGTTCCGGGGCGAACGCCTGGAAGGGCAGCTCCCGGGCACCGCCGCGTCCCCCTTCGACTGGCTGGACGCCGCCGCCGACCGCCGCCGCAGCGCGGGCCTGGTCCGCACGCTGCGTCCGCGCCCGGCCGAGGAAGACCTGCTGAACCTGGCCGGGAACGACTACCTCGGCCTGGTCCGGCACCCCCGGGTGACCCGGGCCGCCGCCGACGCCGCGCTCCGCTGGGGCGGCGGCGCGACCGGATCACGCCTGGTCACCGGCAGTACCGAGCTGCACGCCGCGCTGGAGGCCGAGCTCGCCGCCTTCTGCGGGGCGGAGGCCGCGCTGGTCTTCTCCTCCGGCTACACCGCCAACCTGGCCGCGCTGACCGCCCTGGTGGACCCGGACCCGGCGGCCGACACGGTGATCGTCTCCGACGCGCTCAACCACGCCTCGCTGATCGACGGCTGCCGGCTGGCCAGGGCCAGGATCGCCCGGGTCGCGCACCGCTCCCCGGACGCGGTCAGGGCCGAGCTGGCCGCCCGTCCCGAGCGCCGCGCGCTGGTGGTCACCGACTCGGTCTTCTCGGTGGACGGCGACGCCGCCCGCTCGCCGCCCACGCCGCCGCCTGCCGCGACCACGGCGCGGCGCTGCTGGTCGACGACGCGCACGGGCTCGGGGTGCTCGGCCCCGGCGGCAGCGGCGCGCTCGCCGCGGCCGGTCTGGCCGGTGCACCGGACGTGGTGGCGACGGTCACCCTGTCCAAGTCGCTGGGCTCGCAGGGCGGGGCGGTGCTGGGACCGCGCCGGGTGATCGAGCACCTGGTGCAGGCCGCCCGCACCTTCATCTTCGACACCGGTCTGGCCCCGGCGGCGGTCGGCGCGGCGCTGGGCGCGCTGCGGCTGCTGCGGGAGGAACCGGAGCGCGCCGAGCGGGCCCGCCAGGTCGCCCGGGAGCTGTCGGCGCGGCTGGCCGCGGCCGGGCTCGACGTCTCGGTGCCGGACGCGGCCGTGGTGTCGGTCCGGGTGCAGAGCCCGGAGGCGGCCCTGGCCTGGGCCGCCGCCTGCCGCGAGCGCGGCTTGCTGGTCGGCTGCTTCCGCCCGCCGTCCGTGCCGGACCGCTGGTCCCGGCTGCGGCTGACCGCCCGGGCCGACCTGACCGGTGCTCAGATCGACCGGGCGGTTCAGCTGATCGTCGCCACCGCGCCCTGACCCGGTTCGGGCTGACTCAGTTCGGGCTGGTCCTGCTCAGGCTGGTCCGTTGTGGTCGCGCGGACCTGTCGCACCACCTCGGCCGCGTAGTGGGGGAGCAGCTCGCCCCGGCCGACCGGCGGCTCCAGGTCGAGGAGGGACCACGTAGGTCTCCGACTCGGACCGCGCCAGCACGTCCAGGGTCGTCGCAGGCCCCGGCAGCCAGAGGCCGTCCCCCTGCAACGCCGCCAGCTCTGAGTCGAGCGCGGTCCAACAGGCGCTGTTGGAGCGCTGCTCCGAACCGTGAGCGGTGCTCACAACGTGGCTCCTTCCTGGCCTGGGCGAAGCCTCGGTAGGGACCGTACCGCCCCCGGAGGCTCAGCGGACCCGGACCGTGAAGGTCGCGGTGTGCTCCTGGCCCTCGGTGCGGAACTGGACGAACACCCGCCAGTCGCCCGGCTCGGGGAAGGTGCCCCGGAAGGTGACCGAGGGGCCGCCGGTCGTTCCGATCGCCGGGGTGAGCGCGGTGAAGGGCGCCAGCGCGAGATCCCCGGCCCTGGCCGCGGTCAGCTGGGCGAAGGCGCCGTCCAGCGGCTCCAGCGAGCCGACCGGGACCTCCACCGTCCGCTGGTTGGGCGCCATCCCCTGCACGGTCGGCCTGGTCACGGTCAGCCGCAGCACGGCGGCCCGGCCCGCGACCGGACGCCCGCCGAGGTGCAGCGTCAGCCCGTCCACCGAGGCGGTCGCCGAGACCGGGTCGAGCGGGCTGGTCTCCGCGGTGCCGGGGACGGTCAGGGTGCGGCTCAGCAGCAGCCTCGGCGGGCGGCCGGACGGACCAGGGTTGCTGTTGGGCGTGAACGCCACAAAGATCCGCCACAGCCCCGGGTCCAGCTCGCCGAGCGACGCGCTCCACACCCCCTCGCCCAGATTGTCCGGGACGGTGCGCCGCAGCCCGGTGAGGTCGGAGCGGACGGCGTAGACCCGCGCGGTGTCGTCACCGCCCAGGAAGGAGCTCACCGCGCTGCCGTCCGGGGCGAGGACCTGGAACCGGTAGTCGATGGAGCGGACCGCCGTCGGCTCGGCGGTGGCGGAGACCAGCCAGTAGCCGTCCGCGGACGAGGCGAGGCCGGTGGCGGGGTTGACGCCGGGGCCGGACGCGGAGCCGAGCGCAGAGCCCGCCGCGGAGCCCGCCGCGGAGTCGGGGAGCACTGCGGCGGAGCTGGAGCTGGTGGCGGACGCTTGCGGGGGCGGCGCGTCCTGGGACCGGGTGGCGCCGGGCTGGGCGGCGCAGGCGGCGAGCAGCAGCAGCCCAGCGGCTGCGGTCACGGTGCGCGCGACGACGGGGGACCATCGATAGGCAGACATGCCCTGCCTAACGCGGCACCCCCCGCGACGGCACGGACCGCGAGCACCGGGCCTGCTCGGGGTGCAGGCGCGTCTGCCGCAGAGCACTGCTCCTGTCTGGGAGCACTGCACCTATCGCCGAGCACCATGCCTGCTTCGGAGCGCAGCTCCTGCCCGAGAGCACTGCTCCTGCCGCGGAGCACCGCTCCCGCGGCTGCGAGCGCCGCTCCCGCCCCTGCGGCGAGCACCGCGCCTGCCTCGGGTCCGACCCGGGATGATGGGATGGCCCCATGACTCAGAAGATCCGATGGGGCATCCTCGCCACCGGCGGCATCGCCGCCGACTTCACCCAGGACCTGCAGCTGCTGCCCGACGCGGAGGTCGTCGCCGTCGGCTCCCGCAGCCAGGAGTCCGCCCAGGCCTTCGCCGACCGCTTCGGCATCCCCCGGGCGCACGGCAGCTGGGCCGAGCTGGCCGCGGACGAGGGCGTCGACATCGTCTATGTGGCCACCCCGCACCACGCCCACTACGAGGCGACCGCGCTGTGCCTGGAGGCAGGCCGGGCGGTCCTCTGCGAGAAGCCGTTCACCCTCAACGCCGCCGACTCGCGCGCGCTGACCGTGCTGGCCCGCGAGCGCGGCACCTTCCTGATGGAGGGCATGTGGATGCGCTGCAACCCGGCCGTCAGGAAGATGCTCGACCTGGTCGCCGACGGCGCCATCGGCGAGGTCGGCACGGTGCACGCCGACTTCGCCTTCCCCGGCGACTTCGCCCCCACCCACCGGCTGCGCGACCCCGCACTCGGCGGGGGCGCGCTGCTGGATCTGGGGGTCTACCCGGTCTCTTTCGCCCATCTGCTGCTGGGCCGGCCCGACCGGGTCTCCGCGCTGGCCTCGCTGACCCCCGAGGGAGTCGACGCCAACACCGCGCTGCTGCTCGGCTACGACTCCGGCGCGCTGGCCACCCTCAGCTGCGGGATCACCTCGGCCACCCCGGCCCGCGCCTTCGTAGGCGGCTCCGAGGGACGGATCGAGGTGCCGCCGCTGTTCCTGCGCCCCGACTCCTTCACCCTCTACCGGGGCACCGGCGACGACGTGGAACCGGAGGTCTTCCGGATCCCCTACACCGGCGTCGGCTTTGTGCACGAGGCCGAGGAGGCCATGCGCTGCCTGCGCGAGGGCCTGGTCGAGAGCCCGCTGATGCGCTGGCAGGACACCGTCGAGGTGATGGAGATCCTGGACACCGCCAGGGCGCAGATCGGGGTGACCTACCCGGGGGAGTGAAGCCGGGCAGGGCGCAGTGGATCAGACCCGCCCGTAGTAGACCGACTTGGTCCAGATCTTCTCCAGCTTGACGTACGTGCCGGTGTGCGGCGCGTGCCAGATCTTGCCGCCGCCGGCGTAGATGCCGACGTGGTAGACCGAGCTGCCGGTGTGGAAGAACACCAGGTCACCAGGGCGAAGGCTGGCCTTGGAGATGTGGTGGACCTTGTTGTACTGGGCCTGCGCGGTACGCGGCAGGGTCTTGCCGGCCTTCTTGAACGAGTAGTACGTCAGCCCCGAGCAGTCGAAGCGGTTGGGCCCCGCCGACCCGTAGCTGTAGGGGTCGCCGTGCTTGGACGCCGCGATGCTCAGGGCCTTGGCCTCGATCGTCGCGGCGCTGGCCGGGCTGCTCGCCAGGAAGGTGCTGCCGGCCACTGCGGCCAGGGTGAGCGCGGAGGTGACTCCGGCGCGCCAGCGGCGGGTGTTGAACCGTGCCGGGCTGGTGGTTTCCTGCTTCAGGGCATGGGTGCTAACGGACGCAGTCATGCGTTTCCTTCCGGAACCGCCTACGAAAGGTCTCCCTGTCGGGTTCGGGCTCCGAAAGCTGCCCGGCCAGCGCTGTGGCTTCACCCCAAGGGACGGTCCAGCCGTCCCGGCTTGATTGGGTCTCCCGCTCTCGCCTGTCAGGTGTGTGTGCACCTGGCGCCCGACCGGTGGCGAGACTCGGCGTCCGGTCGGACCGCCCCGCCAGGGTGGCGAGGGCTTTTGCTGTTCGGCCGACAGTATTGCCAGTTTTTTATGGGATCTTCACGTCCCGAAGGCCTTTTGTGACTCTTGTCACCCTGAGATCACGATCGGGTAAAGAAGTGAATTGGCCCATTTCTCAAGGAGTTTGAGAAATTTCACATCCTTTACAGGAATACGTTCTGACCTGCGGCTTTACCTCCATCGCGGTCGGGCGCGCGCGGCGATCCTCGGCCAAATATGATGATCGACCATCACTCGAAAGAGTGATCATCAGCTAATGACGGAGTCTCATATTCCGCTGTGTCATGGACCGTTCCAGCAACCGGAATGTATTCCTCAGTTCGGCGTGTCGGGCGGTCCGGTCCGCTAACGTGTCGGCACACCCGCGGCACGACGGCGTGCCCGCGACCCCTCCCCAGGCTGTCGCGACCCCGGTCGCGAGCGTGGGACGGCCCCCGCACAGAGGTGCTCGCCAATGAGACTCACCCCGCACGAGCAGGAGCGCCTGCTCATCCATGTGGCCGCGGACGTTGCCAGGGCCCGCCGTGAACGCGGCCTGCGGCTGAACCACCCCGAGGCGGTGGCCCTGCTCACCGTCCACATCCTGGAGGGCGCCCGGGACGGACGTACCGTCGCCGAGCTGATGGCGTCCGGGCGCACGGTGCTGACCCGTGCCGACGTGATGGAGGGGATCCCGGAGATGATCCCCGACGTCCAGGTCGAAGCCACCTTCCCGGACGGCACCAAGCTGGTCACCGTCCACGAGCCGATCGCATGAGCGGCCCGCTCGTCCCCGGCGCCGCTGCCGCCGACGGCGCCCCCGCCGGTCCCGTCGTGCCCGCCCCGCTCGTGCCCGGCGAGATCCTGGTCGGAGCCGGCGACATCGGGCTGAACCTGGGCCGCCCGGTCACCGTGCTGGCCGTGGTCAATGCCGCCGACCGGCCGATCCAGGTCGGCTCGCACTACCACTTCGCCGAGGCCAACCCGGGTCTGGAGTTCGACCGGGCCGCCGCCCGCGGGCAGCGGCTCAACATCCCGGCCGGCACCGCCGTCCGCTTCGAGCCCGGCATCCCGGCCGAGGTCGAGCTGATCCCGCTGGGCGGCCGCCGCGAGGTGTTCGGCCTGCGCGGCGAGACGAAGGGAAGCCTCGATGCCTGAGCCCCGCGACCCCCAAGCCGCCCAAGCCCCGCGCCCCGCCCTCTCCCTCTCCCGGCGCCGCTACGCGGAGCTGTTCGGCCCCACCGCGGGGGACCGGATCCGGCTCGCCGACACCGACCTGCTGATCGAGGTCGAGCAGGACCTCAGCGCCGGCGGCGACGAGGCCGTGTTCGGCGGCGGCAAGGTCATCCGCGAGTCCATGGGCCAGTCCCGCGCCTCCCGGGCCGAGGGCACCCCGGACACGGTGATCACCGGCGCGGTGGTGCTGGACCACTGGGGGATCATCAAGGCCGACATCGGCATCCGTGACGGCCGGATCACCGCTCTCGGCAAGGCGGGCAACCCGGAGACCATGGACGGGGTCCACCCCGAGCTGGTGATCGGCCCGGAGACCGAGGTGATCGCGGGCAACGGCCGGATCCTCACCGCCGGGGCGGTCGACGCCCATGTCCACCTGATCTGCCCGCAGCTCTTCGAGGAGGCCCTCGCCTCCGGCGTCACCACCGTCCTCGGCGGCGGCACCGGACCGGCCGAGGGCACCAAGGCCACCACCATCACCCCGGCAGCTGGCACCTGGCCCGGATGTTCGCCGCGGCGGAGCAGTACCCGGTCAACTTCGGCCTGCTCGGCAAGGGCAACACCGTCAACACCGACTCGATGCGGGCCCAGCTCAGGGCCGGCGCCCTCGGCTTCAAGATCCACGAGGACTGGGGCTCCACCCCGGCCGCCATCGACGCCTGCCTCAATGTCTGCGAGGAGTCCGGCGCGCAGCTCGCGATCCACACCGACACCCTCAACGAGGCGGGATTCGTCGGCGACACCCTGGCCGCCATCGCCGGACGCGGCGTCCACGCGTACCACACCGAGGGCGCCGGCGGCGGGCACGCTCCCGACATCATCACCGTGGTCTCCGAGCTCAACATCCTGCCCAGCTCCACCAATCCGACCCGTCCGCACACCCGCAACACCGTGGACGAGCACCTGGACATGCTGATGGTCTGCCACCACCTCAGCCCCAATGTGCCGGAGGACCTGGCCTTCGCCGAGTCCAGGATCCGCCCCTCGACCATCGCCGCCGAGGACTTCCTGCACGACATGGGCGCCATCTCGATCATCAGCTCCGACGCCCAGGCGATGGGCCGGGTCGGCGAGGTGATCATGCGCACCTGGCAGACCGCGCATGTGATGAAGCGCCGCCGCGGCTCGCTCCCCGGCGACGGCCGGGCCGACAACCACCGAGCCCGTCGCTATGTCGCCAAATACACCATCAACCCGGCCGTGGCCCAGGGCCTGGACCGCGAGATCGGCTCGGTCGAGCCCGGCAAACTGGCCGACCTGGTTCTCTGGAACCCGGCGTTCTTCGGCGTCAAGCCGGATCTGGTGATCAAGGGCGGCCAGATCGCCTGGGCCCAGATGGGCGACGCCAACGCGTCCATCCCCACCCCCCAACCGGTGCTGCCCCGGCCGATGTTCGGCGCCATCGGCCGCGCCCCCTCCGCCAATTCCTTCAACTTCGTGACGCAGTCGGCGCTGGACGACGGCCTGCCCGAGCGCCTGGCAAGCGAGTTGGGCATCGGCAAGGCCTTCACCGCGATCGGCAACACCCGCGGGGTGACCAAGGACCATCTGCACGAGAACACCGCGCGCCCCCGGGTCACCGTCGAACCGGACACCTTCACCGTGCGTATCGACGGAGAGGTCGTCGAGCCCCAGCCCGCGACCGAACTCCCGATGGCCCAGCGCTACTTCCTGTTCTGAATCTTCTTCTCCCGATTCTCCCGAGGCAGCCATGAACCCCGCTCTGCTGGTCCTCGCCGACGGCCGCTTCCCGGCCGGTGGCCACGCCCACTCCGGTGGCGCCGAAGCCGCGGTGAAGGCGGGCCGGATCCATGACACCGCCACCCTGCAGGCGTTCTGCCTGGGCCGGCTGCACACCGCCGGACTCACCGCCGCCGCGCTCGCCGCGGCGGCGGCCGGCGGCCTCGACCCGCTGCTCGCGGACGCCGCCGCGGACGCCCGGATCCCCTCCCCGGCGCTCCGGGCCACCTCGCGACGGCTCGGCCGCCAGCTGATCCGGGCCGCCCGCACCATCTGGCCCGACCCCGCCCTGGAGCGACTCGCCGCAGCCCGCCCCCGCGGCGCCCACCAGCCCGTCGTCCTCGGCCTCACCGCGGCGGCCGCCGGACTCGTCCCCGCCGACGCGGCCTCGGCCGCCGCCTATGAGAGCGTCTCCGGACCGGTCACCGCCTGTGTGCGGTTGTTGGGACTCGACCCCTTCCAGGCCACCGCCGTCCTGGCCCGACTCGCCGAACCCCTCGCCGACGTCACCGCTCGCGCCGTGCGGGCCGCCGCCGAGGCCCACACCGCCGGCACCGACGCCCTGCCCGCCGCCTCCGCGCCGCTGCTCGACCTCTATGCCGAACAGCACGCGGCCTGGACCATGCGCCTCTTCGCCTCCTGACTCCCTCCCTCAAGGAGCCCCATGCACCGAGACCACGACCTCCCCGCCCCGCTGCCCGGCGCCGAGCCGATCGGCGCCGACGGCAACCGCCGCGCCCTGCGGATCGGCCTCGGCGGCCCGGTCGGCTCCGGCAAGACCGCCACCGTCGCCGCGCTCTGCCGGGTGCTGCGCGACGAGCTCTCCCTCGCCGTCGTCACCAATGACATCTACACCACCGAGGACGCCGAGTTCCTGCTGCGCAACGCCGTGCTGCCGCCCGAGCGGATCACCGCCGTGGAGACCGGCTGCTGCCCGCACACCGCGATCCGCGACGACATCTCCGCCAACCTGGAGGCGGTCGAGGATCTGGAGCAGGAGGTCGGACCGCTCGACCTGGTCCTGGTCGAGAGCGGCGGCGACAACCTCACCGCCACCTTCAGCAAGGGACTTGTCGACTTCCAGATCTTTGTCATCGACGTCTCCGGCGGCGACAAGATCCCCCGCAAGGGCGGCCCGGGCGTGTCCACCTCCGACCTGCTGGTAATCAACAAAACCGACCTCGCCCCGCTGGTCGGCGCCGACCTCGGGGTGATGGATCGCGACGCCAAGGCCCAGCGCGGCGAACTCCCGGTGGTCTTCTGCTCCCTCGCCACCGAGGGCGGCATCGCCCCGATCGCCAGCTGGGTCAGGGCCCGCCTGGTCGAATGGACGCAATGACCGCCGCGATGACCGCCAGGACGGACGGGATGACCGCCGCGACCGTCCAGGCGCTGGCCCGGATCACCGCCGCGCCCGACGGACGCGGCGGCACCGCGCTCCCCCTGCTCATCAGCGACGGCCCGCTCGCGCTGCGCCGCACCACCCACGCGGACCCGGCCGCCGCCCAGGTCACCGTGGTCGGTGCGATGGCCGCCCCGCTGGGCGGCGACCGGCTGCGGATCGAGGTCCACGTCAAGGCCGGCGCCCGGCTGCGGATCACCAGCGCCGCCGCCACCGTCAGCCTGCCCGGCCGGAACCCCGCCCCGGCGCACTACGACCTGGACTTCCAGGTCGACGACGGCGCGGCCCTCGAGTGGCTGCCGGAACCGGTCATCGCCGCCGCCGGCAGCGAGCTGCGGATGACCGTCCGGGTGCAACTCGCCGGCTCCGCCCGGCTGCTGCTGCGCGAGGAGCAGATCCTCGGCCGCCTCGCCGAGCCCCCGGGCCGGCTCACCAGTCGGCTGACGGTGCGTCACCGCGACACCGTCCTCCTCGACCAGCAGACCGACCTCGGCCCCGGCGCCCCCGGCTGGGACGGCCCTGCCGTCCTGGCCGGCCACCGCGCCCTCGGTCAACTCCTCTGCTGCGACCCGGTCCTGGCCGACAGCCCGCTCACCGCCGAACTCCTCGGCGACCCGCCCACTGAAGCAGCCCTGCTCCCGCTGAGCGACACCGCGTTCCTGATCACCGCCGCCGCCCCCGACGGGCTGCGCCTTCGCCGAGTGATTACGTCCGCAGGAGGGTTGCTGCGTCGGTGAGGTGACGGCGGACGACCTTGATGGAGCCCGGATCCCGCTCCGGCCTGTTGATCCAGGTCAGGGCTTGTTCAAGGAACCACGCGACGGCCCAAATGCGATGCCAGCCCAATGCCCAGTCCTCCGCAGGAAGGCCACCGCGGTGAACGAGCGCGTCGTGATGTCCGCCTGCGGCGATGTACGCCTCGATGAGTTCGCGTAGCGATGAGGGTCTCGGGGGCTGGTCTCTGGCGAGCCCTTTCCAGGAGGCGAGGTCGAGCAGGCCGGGACCGGTAAAGGTTCGGGCGAAATCGAGCAGTCTCCATCCGCTCGTGCCGATGTGCAGGCTGGCGGGCTCGAACTCGGAGTGCACCCAGCCGAAGGGCGCGATGGTAGCGCCCTGTGCCCGTGCCGCAGCCCCTCGCGCGATCACCTCCAAGAGGGTCTTCAGGTCTTTGCGTGCCCTCGGTCCAGCGTCCACTGTCGCGAAGGAGCTGAAGGTGGTGAAGCGCCTGAAGCGGCAGTTCCGACAGCGCTGGAGCGTCCAGGAGCGGGAGGGAACGAGTGACGGGGAGCCGATGGAGGAGGATGGCGGCGGTGACAGCTTCCGTGTCCTGTGCTTCGCGCAGTGGGTCGCCAAGGTCTTCCAAGACCATGGTGAGCAGGCCTTGGCGGGCGACGGACCCGATGACCCGTGGCACGGGGACTCCGTGCTGTGCGGCCATGCGGAGGGTCCGGTCCTCATGGGTGAGCGGCTCGGTGGTGTACTTGAAAATGGCGGTCTCGCCATTGGGGTAGGTGAGGCGCTCGACGCCCGACATGGCCCAGACCCGAAGTGGTCGGCGCTCTGGTTCCTTGCGTCCGATACTGCGGGTGATCTCGCCGAGCAGGTTGCTGATCAGAAGCGGGTTCATGGTCGGGCTCCAGCACGGGTCGGGTCAGACGTCGGTCCGTAGTGCGGGCGAGCGCCGGTAGTCCCTCCATGCGGCTGCTGAGGCGGTCATCCGCTGCTTCCACAGGGAGTGCGGCTCCTGTGCTTGGACTTCTTCCCACTGGAGGGCGTTGGCTTCGGCGAAGGCGGCCAGAACCTGCGGGAGAGCCGTCCTGAATCCGGGGACCTGGGCGGCCCACTGCTCGGCCTGTGTGGGGGTGTGTCCGGCGTCGATCAGGCGTACGACCCATACGGCGGGGTCGGCCCAGGCCGGGCCCCTGGTGGGCCATGCCCAGTCGATGAGGTGGCCGATGGAGTCGATCAGGATGTTATGGGGAGCCATATCCGTATGCAGGAGGGCATCGCCGGCGAACAGCTCCGGTGTGCTGGTGTAGGAGGTGTACCGGTCAGCCAGGCTGAGCAGCGGGATGTCCGGGCAGGGGGTGTCCGCAAGTTCCTTCAGCGTGGCGACGATCAGGGGAAGGTCGGAGCTGCCGGGTGCGTAGTCCGCGATGGATCCGTTGATCAGCTCGAAGCCGAGTAGGTCCCAGCCCCCGCCCTGGGTGTGCCACAGGAGCTTGGGGGCGGACGGAGGCAGGTGGGGGTTGACGGCGGCTTCACGGCGCTGGGTCTTGACCTGGCGGTGATCGGTCGGGATGCCCTTGATGAACACCGAGCCGGTGGCAGTGTGCGCCTTGACCGCGACGCCGGAGTTGGCCCCGGTGGCGACGTCGGCTGAGGTGAGGAAGGGACCAGTGTGCTCGTGCACTGCGGCGCGGGCACCGGCCGGAAGATCATGCCAGGCGAGACGGGACATCGACACGGTGGTACTCCAGACAGGGGTGCCAGGTCCGCCCCGGCCCGCCGCGCGGACCGGGGCGGCTTGCTTGCTAGTACGGCTGGGAATCGCTGGACGAGCAGGAGCACATGACGACCTCCAGGACGTCGTCCAGGTCGCCGACGAACACGATCTCCTCGTCCTCAAGGGGTCGCTCGGTGAGCGTAAGGGCTACGGGTACCGGCATGGGTTCACCTCCCTCCGTGCTGGCAGTAGGTGTTGAGCGGGGCCTTCGCCTCCTGGTAGAGCTTGGCCAGCGGCCGGCAGGTGAAGCAGGAGCCGGACAGCGTGCAGCCGGAGCAGCCACCGGTGCGAAGCTGGAGGGAGTCGGCGACGTCGCCGAGCTGACGCAGCCCGTCGACGCCGCTGGCGATGAGGTCGAACTGGGGGTCGCGACCGACCTTGCAGATGGAGGCTTTGCCCCAGGGGTCGCAGTGGAAGAAGGTGTGCCCGGCGTTGCAGCCCTGGAAGGGCTTGCGGGGCATGACGTAGTCGGCGGCCTGGGTGCCCATGCGTTCGCCGCCGCCCTCGATGGTCGGGCTCATGGTGGTGAAGACCTGGTGGGGGAAGCCGTAGCTGTCGGCCAGGTGCTGCATGGCGCGGATCTGGTGGGCGTTGCGCTCGGAGACGACGATGTTCAGCTTGAGGGACAGCCCGGATTCCCGTGACGCCTCCAGGCCCTTGATGAACCGGGCGAACGCGCCCCGGTTGCGGGTCATGCCGTCGTAGGCCTCGGCGCTGGCGCCGTAGACGCTGACCGCGATCAGGTAGGGCCGGTGCCGGGTGAACAGCTCCTGGATGCGGGGCTTGCTCAGCTGGCTGCCGTTGCTGGCGATCGAGAGCATGAGGCCGATCTCATTGGCGTACTGGTAGGCCGCGGGGAAGTCGCGGTCGATCAGCGGCTCGCCGCCGGTGATCTGCAGCCACAGCGCCCCGGAGTCGCGGACGACGTCCAGGAGCTTGACCTTGTCGGCCCAGGCGAGGCCCTCGAAGTTCTTCAGCCCCAGGTAGCAGTGCTCGCAGTCGTAGTCGCAGCCCTTGTTGATCTCCCACGACGCGCGGCCATAACCGAGCACGAACGGCGGGCGCACCAGGACTGCGTCAGCCAGCTGCCGCCCGTCCAGGTCGACTTCCCAGGCGATGCGGGCGGCGTCCGCCAGCCACGGCGGTACGGCCGACTCCGAGGAGGCGGTGAGGAGTTGCTGGTATCGGCCGGAGCCGACCCGGAGCCCCTGGGCGCGACCGGGGCGGAGGATCAGATGGCCGTCGAGGAACGGGGAGGCGATCAGCTCGTGCACGGGCGCTCCAGGTGGCATCGGGGAATGGAGGTCGGTACACGGGGCGGCCCCTGGCCAGGCTGTGGCCCGGCACGGGGCCGCCCCGTGTCTTCCGCTGAGAACGGCCGGTACGGGGTCGTCAGCGGGTGTGCCTTCTCCTGGACCGGTCCACGGGAGTCAGCCCGGAGAAGGGGAACGGGTCAGCCATCGGCCAGGGCTTCGGGCTGATTGTCGGGAACGCTCGCCGGCACCGGGCTGGAGGCGGCAGGCGAGCATGGGCACGGCTCACGGGCCACCAGGGCGAGGAGAGCCAGGAGTGCCACGCTCCCTGCCGTCCAGGCGACGCCTAACACGACGGTCAGCGGGTCGGGTCCGGCATGGCGGCCGCTCACCCCGGGCTTGCCCGTCCGGGTATCCGCCCCAGGTCCCGCGCCGCGCCAGGACCCTCAGAACGGTCGGGTCCTCGACGAGCCGCTCACGGCTGCTGCGCAGAGCGCGGACAATCAGCTGCCCGCCGCGCAGGTCGGTGACGACCAGCTGGCGACCCTCCAGATCCTGGACCAGATCCCCGATGGCCGGTGGGTCGGCGGTCGTCATTGAACGGCCTCCTTCGCGGGTCGGAGATCTTCCACGGTCGACTCCCATTCGCATCCGCCTGCGCGCGGTCGCAGCCAGACCCGGTGGCGGTCCTGGGGCTTGATGGGACCGGTGCCGTAGAGGGGGCCAACGTGCTGCACTTCCCCGACCTGTCCGCTGGCCTGATCCAGGGCCACCGCTCCCGGCCGGACCCAGCCAGGCCGCGGGCGTGTGCTCATGCTCGCCTGCCTTCGTCCTGCGAGCGCTGGGGCCGGGTGAAGGCGTCCCAGCGCTCGGTGCCCGCCTCGGCGTCGTTGGAGGGCATCCGATGCAAGGTGCGGCCACGGGTCCGGACGGGCAGAGGACAGGCACCACTGGATCTTTGCTGCTCTTCGGAGGTGGCCATGGAGGACTCCAACGGAATCGATGCGGAGAAGCGGGGATCACCGCGTTGAGTGAGCCGAGGTGACGGCCTGTCACTCAAGGAAACCGCCGTGAGCCGGGGATCGGCAGGAAGAAGCGACGGGGGCGCGATCGTGCCCGACAGGAAGTTTTGACCGGAGCATTACCGGTACTGGTGCGGGATTTCGGGCCCCGCAATACCGTGGCCGGATGGGGGACAACACCGTCCTGCGGGACCGCATCGTGCACCTGAGCCTGACCCGGACCGAACTCGCCCACCAGATGAACCTGGCCATCCAGGACCTGACGGGCCGGTACGGCACGGTCTCCGAGCGCACGATCCACGACCTGCTGACCCGCACACGTTGGCCGCACACCAAGCAACGGGCCGCGTTACGGGCAGTATTCGGATGTCCGGCCGAAGAACTCGGCTTCACCCCGCCGGGTAGCCACCACCCGCCAGCCCCCACGGAGAACGATGTGCTGCGGCGCACCTTCCTGACCGCCACGACCGGCACCGCGGTCGCGGCGGTCCCCCTCGTCTCGGCACCGCGCAGAATCGGGTCCGGAGACATCCAGCGGCTGCAGGCCCAGTTCGCCGGCATCATCGCCAGCGACCACCGCGACGGCGGCACGACCTCCATCGAGACCCAGGCCGTAGCCCTCGCCGACCAGGCCCTGGCCCTGCAGCAGCAGGGCACCGCCAGCCAGCGCATCCGCAGCGGCCTCTACGCCAGCGCCGCCTCCTTCACCTCCAGCGCCATGTGGGCGGCCATCGACGGCCGGAGGTTCGGCGCCGCCCAGCAGCACCTGGACCGCGCCTCCAGCCTCGCCGCCATGTCCGGCGACCCCAGCATCGCCTTCCGGATCTGGTCCCACGCCGGCACCCTCTACCGCCACCTCGGCCGCCCCGCCGACGGCCTCGCCGCCAACAACGTCGCCCGCAACAGCTCCATCAGCCGCCGCGACCCCCTCTTCGCCTCCCTCGGCCACGCCCGCCACGCAGCCATCCTCGGCCTCACCGGCGACACCGCCGCCGTCGAACGCGCCATCGCCCACGCCCAGGAAGCCCTGAACCGCGCCGACCCCGACGCCTACCGGCCCGTGTGGATAACCGCCTTCTACGACCAGGCCGAACTCGACAGCCTCGCCCTGGCCGCCTACCTCAGCCTCCACCAGTACGAACAGGCCGAGGCCCGCGCCCACCGCACCCTGTCCGTCCTACGCCCCCACCTGCAGCGAAGCCGCGCCATCGCCACCGCGCGCCTCGCCCACGCCCAGCTCGGCCAGGCCGACCTGGAACCGGCGATCACCACCGCCATGTCCATCCCCAACCAAGGACCAGCACGTCACCCACGCGTCACCGGCATGCTCCACGCCTTCGGCCGCCGCCTGCACACCATCGCCCCCGACAGCGCCCACACCCAACTGTGGGACCAGTACGCCCAGGACACCCGGAGGAACCCCGCATGAGCCAACCGGTCAACGTCGAACTGCGGCACTACACAGATCTCAGGCTGGTCCGCCAGGACATCATCGACGTATACGCCGACGCCCGCGCGCCGCTACTGCACTTGCCCCACTACGCCGTCGAACGCTTCGCCGAGCGTCTCGACCGGCACGCTGTCGAATCCGGCTGGGAAACCGTCATCGGCTACGACAGCGAACAGCCGGTGGGCTACGCCTACGTCAACACCCTTGTGGACAACGACCGCTGGTGGTCTCGAATGACCAGACCGTTGCCCGAGGCCTTCACTGAAGCCGCGACAGTCGCCCTCAAAGAGATCATGGTCCGCACATCCTGGCGCGGCACCGGCACAGCCCGCCGCATCCACGACGAACTCCTCGCCTACCGAACCGAGGACCGCGTCACCCTCTCCGTCAACCCACTGGCCGGCGATGGCAAGGTCCAAGACCTCTACGTGACCTGGGGGTACGAGGCATTCAACGAGCAACAGCCTTCGCCGGACTCACCCCTCCTCACCGCCATGATCCGCACCATCAAGCACAGCGACTGAACCAGGCCGACGCCTCCTCCAGCAATACAAGGCAGGATTCTTCTCCACTACCTACCCGGCCTCATCCAAGCCCCTATGGCACGCTGCTTCAGACATGAAGACCGAGGCGATCACCAGGCTGTACCGTCACTCAACGCTTGCCTGGAGTGGCTAGGCTCAGCCGAGGAGTGAATACTGGAGACGAGCCCATGATCGTTCGATGGCGCGATCCGCTGCCGAGACCGGCGCGTGAGGCTCATGTACTGCCATGTCGCAGCTCAGCTTTGCTGCGGCCAGCGGCCACGGCTCTGGAAGTACTCGAGAGCCGCAGGCGCCTCTGTGAACTCAAGCAGCCCACCTACCCTGTCTGCCAATAGCGCTCGAACCTCGGATGGCGTGGCGAAGAAAAACTCGCGCCGCTCGTTGACGAAGTTGACGCGTCGATCAGTGAACGCCTTATGGAGTTCAGCCTCCAACGTCACGGCGTCCTCGGAGAAGAAGAGGGCATGGACGTCGTATCGGAACGGCACTGAAGCGTCGCCGAGCTCCCGGACGCGATCCATCGGCTCAAGGCGGCGGGTCATGCCGATCTTGACAATATTTGGGCCAAAGGCTCCAATATTGGAGACTACATATACGTATCCGGCGCGAATGTTCGCAATTCGATAGTCATTGACTGCGATGGCCTCTTCGATCTCGGCGAGACGAAGAGAGAGTTCAGCGAAAGCGATGTGGTCACCTTTAGCGCGGAGGGATTCCAGGACACCGATGTAGTGCGCTCGTTCCTTCTCGAGCCGCTCCTTCTCGGCGGCCATCTCTCGCTCAGCCTCTCGCTGTTCGCGAAGAAGCTGGCGTTCCTGGCGGGCGTGTTCTCGCTCCTCCTGTACCTTCATCTGAAAGTCAGCAGTCAGCTCGAGCTCGGCGACTCGCAGATCGTGATACTCGGGATTGATCCGCAACTCCATGATCGCCCCCAGTTTCTCAATCGCAGTGACAGCTGACTCCAGACGCCGCTGCGCGGTGCGTATGTTCCCTGACCTCAGCGAGCGCACGCAGTTGTCGGCCTCCGCGTTGTAGGCCCGCAGCATCAGCTTGGAAAGATCAACGACAAGCTTCCGCCCTCGGGCAAGAGATCCGTCGAAGGTGAACATATCGGCAGCGAGGATCGCGCGGCTGCTCTTGATGACGTCGTCGATCCGACCTTCAATACTGCGGAGTTGCTCCTTGTAGGCCGCTGCGCTCTCAAGAGGATGGTGGTAGCGATAGATGCCGACGTCCTGCAAAGCGCGTTGGTCGCTGAGATCGATCACATCTGAGCCATTTTGCGCGGCGGCGAGCGCGGCTTCGAGGTTGGCGATATGGGCCAAAAGTGGCGCAGGGTCGATTCCATGGAACTGGGGCAACGGCGGGGGGCTGGCTGATGTCTGGCCCGGCCTTGTTTCCAACGCCCCCATCGCGGGGTTCACGGGATCCTCGGAGCTTGGCAAAGTACCCGACGGATTGAGTTCAGTATCCGATTCGGACTCGTTGTCGGGCACGAGGAGGTGCCAGCCAGATGGCGGGGTCGGCCAGGCCGGGTCGGGCTTCCATCCAGGCGGGGGTGTCCAGCCCTCGGGCGGTATGGGCCACCCCGGCGGTGGGTTGAACCGCATCGTCACTGCCCTCGAACGCGGATGCCGCGGCTGGTGTCTGCCGGAACCAAGTCGAATGGTGACTTCGACAGTGCGGCGCCTAGGTGCTGCAACGTGGCCTGGGGGACGACATTGGCCAGATCGAAAGTCTGGAAGGTCTCGCGATCCGCAGCGACCACGACAAGAGGAACAGTGGCCGGCAGGCCGGTGGCTGGGTCGATTGTGTTGATTCCGACTGTCAGCGCAATTGAGTGGACTTTGCCGGCGCGGTCGGCCTCGAATACTTCATGCAGACTGCGAACTCCGACCTGCCAGACCGCATTCGCGTACCGCTCCTTCTTTTCGCGAACAGGCAGCGCAGTTGGGGCAATTTCATCCTTTGCCTTCACGTATCGATACCCCTTCACTGAAGCTACGGCTGAGGGCTCCGGAACGCTGACCTTAAGCGTCAGCTCGCGGGATCCGAGATTGAACGCATGGTCGTGCTCAACTGGGAAGACCTCGGGGTAGACCGAGTTGGACAGGACGATGCCGACGTACTCCTCGATCGCGGACTCGACATCGAAGGCAAGGTCGTTGATGAGCTTGGCGAGCCTGGCGTTGTGCGCTGAAGCATCGGCCTCGCGCTCTTCGCACTCCCGTCCGTACTTCTTCTCGGCGGCAGCAAGTTCCGTCATCCGCCCGGATTCTTCCTTCTCGCGCCTGGCCACTTCCTTGACGTACCGGTTGTAGAGATGCTCTCGGGCGCGACTCCAGTGGCCATGCGCGTTCGAAAAGTCGGCCCGGGCTCCGTCGATAGCCTGCTGGTGCCGTTTCTTGCCGCCAAGCATGCCCGACAGCCCGCTGGGTGCAGCTGGCTCCTGGTACACGGGCTCAGGCGGGTAGCCCGGCTCCGGAACCCTGCGCGCAGGAATGGCCAGGCCACCGGGGTTGAACGAAGGATGCTTCACCGCCGATATCTTCAATGATTCGAGATCGACGTAGTCGTCTGTCTCCAAGGTCCACGCGAGCAGCCCGTCGATCTGTGCAAGATCGCCGGCCAGATCGGTGTTCATCGACTCGACCTCGGCAAGCCTGGACTCCAGGTGTAGTCGCGCCGCGTCTCGCTCCGCAGCCTTCCTGTCTGCGGCAGAGGCTCTATCCACCGCCGCTCGCGCGCGCAGGTAGTCTTTCGCGGCTCGATCGGCCTGGCGCTGCGCCGCAAGGTGAGCACGCTGAGCGACAGCCTGCTGCTGACGTTGGCGCTTCTCCGTTTGCTGTGCCTGATAGTTGAGCTCCGCGAAGAAGCCGCGACGTTTGCCCATGACGTCCCTCACAAGACTGGTAGCGAGGATCAATCCCTCGGTGTTTCACCGTATCGATGATCACTGCTGTCTGGAGAGTTAACGCAGGATTGAGGGTGGCGGTCGCCATGGGCTCCGCCCTGCTGGCCACCTATGCGAGGCGGTGCTGTGCCATAGTCGGCCGGAGCAGGACACTACTCAGATTGAACTCGTGGGGGCGGGTTGTGTGATCAGCCCGGGTCTGATGGTCAGTCCGGCTCCGGCGAGGCAGCCGTCGATGAGGTCCGGTCGGTACTGAATCTTCTTGAGCTTGCGCTTCATGACGCGAACGAGACCGGTGAGGTCGACGGCGACGAAGTTGACCATCGCCCGACGCATCAGCGACCAGATCCACTCCTGCGGGTTCAACTCAGGTGCATAGCTTGGCAGCTGGAAGATCCGCAACCACTCCTTGTTCTCCTCGGCGAAGTCGTAGAGCTCCTGCACCAGGTGCAAGGACAGGTTGTCCCATACCCATACGACCGGGGTGCCCAGCTGAACGTGCGTCAGGACGATCAGGTCGCGGTAGTCCTGCCAGGTGAAGGTCTTCGGCTCGCCCCGGCGGCCGTGGTAGATCAGCAGCCGGTAGAAGAAGCGGGAGCGGTGACCTGGGCGGAAGCAGACCACGCCGGCCACGTTCGCCCTGCCCTGTCCCCGTCCGCGCACCGTCACCACCGGCCGCTGGCCGCGCGGCGCCCAGGTTCGGCCTTTCGGCGGACTCAGGCCCTGTCCTGCCTCGTCCTCGAAGCAGATATGGGCGCCCAGGTCCGCCGCGGTGGTTTTACCAGCGGCCACACCTGATCCTTCCAGACCTCCACGGCCGCCTCGTCGCGCTCCACCGCCCGGCGCACCGGGACCTGCGAGGTCCAGCCGTGCCGGCGCAGCAGCTTCCACACGCCCTGCACCGTGTACCCCAGGTGGAACATCCGGGCGATCAGCAGCCTGACGCGGCCCAGCGTCCACCGCTGGTCATCGCCGCGCCACTTCTCCACCCGACGAACCGAGACCCGGAACTCCGCCGCGACATCAGCGGTCTTCTCCCCGCGCTCGAAACACTCGGCTGCCTCCAACCGCACCCGTTCCCGCGCCACCTGCTCCTTCGGGGTGTAGCCCCCGCCATCCGCATACCGCATGAAAGCGTCGTCAACACCAGTGCGTTAAGCCTGTGACCTGCGGCGCAACCCCGGCGTGAACGTCGAACGGGACTCCTGATAGATCATCTTGCTGCCAAGCTCGGATGATCATCGGGAGTCCCGTTGCGCGATCAGTCTGCCACCACGCCCGCCATGCAGGTGATCCCGGGGGTCTACGCGCCGGGCCACTTGGGCGAGTTGACCCAGATCGTGGATTTTGCCCTGGTGGACGCCGTGCTGGAGGAGACCGGGGCGCGGGAGAAGCGGCTGCGGCTGCTGCCCGCCCGCGTGATGGTGTACTTCGTCCTGGCTCTCGCGCTGTTCGAGCACGCCTCGTACCGGGCGGTGTGGGGAAAGCTGACCGCGCACCTGCCCGCGGCCGTGATCGTCCGGCCAGCCGTCTCCTCGCTCGCCCGGGCGAGGCGCCGCCTGGGTGCCCGCCCCCTCAAGGTGCTGTTCGAGACGCTGGCGGGTCCTGTCGGCGAGCGCCACCGCCCCGGCTCCTTCTACCGGGGGCTGCGCACAGTGGCCGTCGACGGCACCAGTCTGCACGTGCCCGAAGACGCGCAGGTCACCTGGCTCTATCCCAAACGGGTCGGCGAGAAGAGGGAGTTCGGCTACCCGCTGCTACGCCTGCTGGTGATCGTCGAGTGCGGCACCCGGGCTCTGCTGGGCGCGGCCTTCGGCCCCGAGGCAACCGGTGAACTACCCTACGCCACACGCCTGTTGCACGTGCTAGACGCGTCGATGCTGCTGCTGGCCGACGCGGGCTTCGACGCCGTGCACTTCCTGGCCGACACCGCCGCGACCGGCGCCCACTTCCTGGTGCGCTCGGGCGCCAGCCGCTGCCCCACCGCCCTTCAACACCTCGCAGACGGCTCCTACCTGGCCCGCCTGCGCGCCCCCTACCGGGCCGGCCTGGGCTACTCGCCCCTGCCGGTGCGCGTGATCGAGGCCGAGGTCACCGTGACTCTGTCCGACGGCACCGTACGCACCGAGCAGTGGCGCCTGCTCACCAGCCTCCTCGACCACACCACCCACCCCGCAAGCGAACTCCTGCACCTCTACCACGAGCGATGGCAGGCGGAGACCGCCTATTTTTCGATCAAGGCCAGCATCCTGGACGGCCGCGTCCTACGCTCGCGCAGCATCGACGGCCTCGACCAGGAGGTCTGGGCACTGCTGACCGCCTACCAGGTGCTGATTCGCGCCGCTGCCGACGCGATCACCGACCAGCCCGCCCTGGATATGGACCGCCTCAGCTTCACCGTGCTGCTGCAGGCCGCCGCAGACACCGTCCTGACCGCCGCCGGCACCACGATCCAGGACAAGGCCGACCTGGTGGGAAGGATCGGCGCAGCGATCCTCGCCGACCTGTGGCCCGCGCACCGCCGACAGCGCGTCAAGGCCCGCAGCAAGAAGAACACCACCAGCAAATACGCCCCGAACGCGGGCAAGCACCCCCAGAGCGCACCCACCTACACCTTCAGCGCCAAGATCGGAATGCTGGAGAACGGACTCACTGCCCGCCCACGACGCTGACAGCCACGCAGGCCACGGTTGCACCGCAGGTCAACGCCCTAACGCACTGGTGTTGAAAGCGTCGTACCGCAGGGATCAAGAACCGTCACCAGTCCGCGCCCCCACGAGTTCAACCGGAGTACCGACTGCCGCCCTTGTCGAACGGCGGCTTCCGAGAAGATCCGCCGTCCTGATCGCAGCGAGACGTGGCCAGGCTGATGCTCGACACAGTTCCGCGCGTCGGGGCTGCGGCGAGGCCTCGTTCAGAGGGGTCCGCAAGGGGCAAATGTCCCCACTCAGCGGCAGGTCAGGACACCGTTGCACCCCGCCGAACGACCGGACGTACAGTTGGAAAGCGTGTTGGGGGCAACCCCTCACGAGTTCGAATCTCGTGTACACCGCACCGACCCGTCAGGGCAGACGAGGGCCCCGATCGCAGTGCGGTCGGGGCCCTTCATCGTTCTCTGGGGTTGCCGTTCGGAAGTGGTCTACTTCAGCTGTGTAGGGCTGCCCGGGTTGCTGTTGCGGTCAGGAAACGCGGCGTGTCGACAGGGACGGCACAATCCAGGATTCGACCGTCCCACATGCCGAGGAAAATGCGGCCAGGTCCGACGACGGCCAGCGAGAGGGCCACGAGTGCCACATCGTCGACGATGACCCGCTGACGCCATCTCGGCTCCCCGGTGCGGGCGTCCAGGGCGACCAGACTGCTGTCGGCGAAGGTGACGTAGACGGTGATGCCGTCGGTGTCGAGGGCGGTCGGGGCGGAATCGGCAGTGAACACCCAGGCTGGATCTCCGTGGGGCAGCGCGCGGCGGACGACGAACGCGTTGCCGGGGAGCAGGCCGGCACCGTCATGCACCGTGCCCGCGTGCACCACGGCTGTGCCGAGGCTGTCCTCGATCCAGGTGCCAGGGCCGCCGAAGAGGTGGCCGTGCCGCTGGGCATCCCATTCCAAGGGGAACAGCACCCGCACGACCGGACCGTCGGCGTCCTCCGGGATGTCGACCGCAACCAGGTCCTTGTCGAGATGGTGCTCGGGGGTATTGCCACGGAGGAACAGCGGTGAAGGGCTGCGACGGACGGCGAAGTAGTGGTTGAAGACGTCATAACCGCCGAGTGCAACCCTGCCGACCTCCCTGAGATCGCCGTCGGTGTCGATCAGGCGGGTCACCTCACTGGAACGACTGGCGCCGCGCAGCCGATCCGTGTCCCGGATCGCGAGCCTGCCGTCCCGGCTCGCGGCCACCATGACGGGCCCCTCGAAACCGAGCGTCTCCAAAAGCCGCCCGTCCTCCAGGCGAATGCGGTCCACGCGGGCGGGAAGGTCTTGCCACCTCCGGTCAGCGAACACGCGTTCACCCGGCACCGTGACCCACGCCGACTGCCCGTCGGGCGCGAGGTGGACCTGACGCCCACCGACTGCGTCTGGCAGTACCCAGGCGAAGCTTCCATCCGGGAGCCACGACTCGGCCTCGACGCCCTCCGAGGCAGCCAGCACGCTGCCGTCTCCGTGCGGCTCCACCGCCCACACGTGCCGACGTAGCTCCCAGGACGGGAGCCCGTGCTCGGCACAGAGATCCGTCAGCACCTGCTCCGCAGCCGCACCGTCCCGGGGGCGAGCCAGGGGTACGCGGGGGCCCGACTGCTGCAGCGGCGTGAAAGCACGGTCCGGCACCGTGGTCCAGTCGTCGCACTCCAGGCTGAAGGCATACCCGTGAGTGTGCGCCTCGTCGTCCTCGTGGTCGTCGTACGGGGCAGCGACGACGTCGAGCGTGCTCGGGCCGGCCCACTCGACGGCACGGATCTCTCGCGCATACTGCAGTACCGAGCTGCAGCGGCCCGCCCCGAGGTCAAGCATCAGCAGCTCGCCCTCGAAGGCGTACCCGCCGTCGTAACAGCCGGTCCCGACCGCAGCCAGGGGCAGCGTGGGATGGATCTGAACCGTGTTCACCGGCCAGCGCGAGGACACGACCCCTCTGCAGCGAAGACCGTCCAGCGAGTAGATCCCGATGCGGTACTGCGCGACCCGCTCACCGACCATCCGCCCCGGCCAGTGGGGCCTCCCCAGGTCTCCACCCACGACAACGACACCCGCGGCATCACTGCGGCATACGGCCGTCGGCCTACCAATGGTCGCGAAGGGCGCGTCACCCAGGACCCGGTGAATAGTCAACGGGAGAGCCCGGGGTCGTTCAACGTCGGTCATGCCGAGGAGCCTGCACGACCGAGGGACCGATGTCAGCCTGATATTGCGAACGCCTCGACCAGCAGGCGGACGCGATCGGGCCGAGTCGGTGGTCGGCCAACAGCGCTTCTCGCTCTCCCCGCTCTGGGCGGCTGGGCCTTCGGCCCAGCCGCCCAGGGAAAACCCATATACGAGGCGGCCTCCTTGGTGAAACTTCCGATATGGAAGGTTATGAGGGCAGTGCAGCACTGGAATGGTGGGCTAACCGCTCCACATGCCTCGGTATATTCGGCATCCGTGTCACCATCACCGCTGAAGCCGACAGCTGGCTGGCTCAGGGGACTGTGGCCCCTCCACGGTTCACGTCACCAAACAGGACCAGTCCGGAGACCTCATTCTCCGCGAATGCAGCTGAGTGCCCTGACGTGCTCAGAGGGCTTCGATCTCAACCATTGATCCGTCCGGACCGAGCCTGAACATACGCGGCGGTCCCATCCGCGCAACGGCTGTGGCAATCGCAGCCTGCCGCAGCGCAGGATCCGGTGCCTGCGGGTCCTGGAGGTGAAACCCTCGGAGCTCCACCTCGTAGGGATCGATGTCTTCCGGCGAAGGCCGGCCCTCCAGAACAAACCCGAAGAACGCGCGCAGAGCTTCTTCGCCAAGTTCAAGGGGGTGGAACGGCAGCGGGTACGGGCCCTGCACCGGCCAGCCTGGTACGGGTTCCACCGGGTGCTCGCCCGCCCAGTAGGGAGCTTCGAACACGAAGCGCTCACCGATGTCCTCCATAACCCCGCTATCCGGCGAAAGGCTGAGTGAACGGACCAGCTGACCGTCCTCCCACACGGCGAAGGCGAAGAAGTCCACCACGCTGTGCATCCAGTGCACGACCAGTCTGCGCCCGGCACTCGCGTCGATCAGGTGCTGTGCCAGTCTGGTCGGGAAGTCGCCCATCCAGTGCTGATCGCAGACGATGTCCACCCCTGGAAAGCTGCCGACGTAGGCAGTCCCCTCTGGTGGGTAGGTCGCATCGCCAAGCTCGCAGCCGGGGGCGCTTGCAACGTCCCATCCGGGATACAGACCACGAACGAGCGCCTGAGCCGGCTCGCTGTCCGCCGTACCCAACATAGGCGGCACACTGGATACTCCGGCATCCATGTACACAAGCAATGCCGTCTTGGCACCCATGGTCAACCTCTCGAAAGCAGCGGACGTTCGATCTTCGTTCGAGCGGAAGGTAGCAACCGCGTATGACAGTCGGCTTCAGCGAGGCCACCAGCAGCCGGCTGATCCCTTCCATCCGAAGGTCGGTCGTCCCGATAATCCTCAACTGCTCCGCAGCGCTGTCTGTGGTGTGGGGTTGGATGTCGGCATGACTGTGATCGATCTGGCCCGGCAACTGCCGGGTATTGCCGAGCTGCGCGAGCACTGCCGGGCCTTGGCGACTTTGGAGGCTGTCATCAGCCCGGACTGGGAGTCCCGCTACTACTCCTTCAACTCCGCCTGGGCACCAGGTCAGCAGATGGCGTCGATGCGCGACGGCAGCGGGAACGAATGGTCCATCGTCTTCTCCCCGGTGGGCGCGTATGTGCGCGGTTTCGACCATGAGTCACCCATGAGTCCGTACGGAAGCGACAACGACGGACCCTGGCCCGATGTCCTGGACATGGTGCCCGAAGCGTTCCGGGAGTTCGTCGAGGAGCCCGCGTTCTGCGACGAGGACGGGATGCCCCTGGTGACCGCATGTCTGTGGCGCGGGGGCGACGACGACTGCTGGCAGACCGGCGAGATCGAGTTCCCTGAAGAGCGCACCGACCCGGACGGAGCCGACGCCCTGTTCGTGCTCCTGTCGGACCGCTCACCCGACGCGTACATACGTTTCGCTGAGGACTACCACGAGACGTCTCTGGACCGCACCGCAGTGACCGCGGTGCTCAGCCTCCAGCCGCTCACCGCCACGCTCATTGCCACGCTGAACCCGGACGTGACACTGGAAATCCTCGCCGCAGATCTCGCCGAGATCGGCTACGCCGCCGATGCTCAAGGCGGGGCCAGCAGCACGGCCTGACCAGGCAAGACACAACACTGACGCAGTTCCAGTTCCAGCTGCATTCACTGCCGTCCAGCACCGTCCGAAACACAGCGGGCAGGCAACCACGCTGCAGGTCAGGACAGCCACGAACGCAGCCGGCCCCCCGGACGAACAGTTGGAAAGCGTGTTGGGAGCAACCCCTCACGAGTTCGAATCTCGTATCCTCCGCAGGTCAGAGGGCCCCATCGTTTCGACGGTGCGGGCCCTCTGCGTTTCCGTCTCATCCGTAGTCTCAAGCGGGTTCCCCCGCCCTCAACTCGTCTAGACAACAGCTGGGCCCTCCGTCGTACCTGGTCCGCACCCGGTGCCGGAAACCCGCTCAGTTTGCTAGGGGATCTGGCGGTAGATGTCTCCGCGGTTGCCCACGGCCAGAACCCAGATGATCAGTTGACCGCCCTCAACGGTGTAGACAACTCGGTAGTCACCGATTCTGAGCCGCCATCGGGCGGCATGCCCTTGCAGCGCCTTGACGTCGAACGTCGTCGTATCGCCGGCATCCATGGCCTTCTGCAGTTCGGCGAGCCGACGCAGGATGCGCAGAGCGTCAGGCCTGTCGATCTTCAGCAGTGCACGCTGGGCGTGGGGGGTGAAGCGCGTGACGTAGCCCATCCGGCATCAACCCTCCTCGCTGCGGAGAAGGGCTGCCATCTCCTCCAACGAGACGGACCTCTGGACTCCCTCCGCCTCCGACTCGTCGGCCAGCCTGTTCAACCAGGCTTCCTCGGCATCGTCCGCTATCCGACGGAGGCGTTGGTACTCCTTGATGTCGATCACCACGGCTTCCTGCCTGCCTCGCCGGGTGATGATCGTCGGAGTCTGCTCACGACGTGCCCGGTCGATGACGTCGGCAAGGTGACTGCGGACCTCAGCCATGGACTCAATCATGGGCTCGCTCATGTCTTCAATGTAACAGATGTACATCTCAGCGGCATGGTCGTCCGATTGCCGCTCCGCGGATCCGCGCCGACTGCGAGGCGGCGAAGGGTTGCACTCTGGGCTGCGCTCAACCCCGTTCACATGGGTCCAGACGCACCCATTCTCAGGTTGACACTGCGGGTCAGGATCGCGGCGAATACGGCCGAATCGCGAGTTCGAATCTCGCCTCCACCGATGACCCCGAGGGATGAGGACTGCGCAGAGTGCCTGAGACTGGCCGAGCAGGAACAGGCAGCCATGTTGACCGCCGACTACTCACGTCGTACAGATGCTCGAGTCATATGGCACCGACACATCACCGCCGTCCATGCAGCCGAAGAGGAGCAGTCCAACTCTCTTTCCCAAAAACGACGGTGCCATAAAATAGGTCCTCTCGGGGGCCTGTTTTGCTGCGCCGCTGCTTCCTCGATGAATTCGACTAGGTCCGCATGTGGCTCGGTGTATACATCGCTCTCCGACTTCGTCTTGCCTGATTACGCGGGCTCCGCCTCGTGTCTGGTGGAAACGCTGGCCTCGGCCGGGTTCCACGATCCGTCGGGCCAGGGCTGAAGTTCGCGAACGGGTCTGGAAGTTTGCCGGGGCTGATGCCCCAACGTGGGCGGGCAGGTGATCGTGGGCATCGACGGGGTGCTCGTGCTGTCGCACTCCGAGACGCAGGACGCGAGAGTGATCTAGATATGTACCCAAGTTCACCGCATTCCTCACCGCGGCTGCGCGCGAACATCTGCTGAGCGCACTGGCGAAGATCTACCGATCGGTGAGCGCCTTCCTGGGCGACCTCGACAACTAGGCTGGTCCTGTGACTATCGAGCGCGTGACCCGGCGGGCGGCCCGGATCCTGGTCCTGGACCCCGACGGTGCGGTGTTCCTGCAGCTCCACGACGACCCCGAGGTCGGCCTGCACTGGGTGCTCCCCGGCGGCGGCCTCAACCCCGGCGAGGACGAACTCGCCGGGGCCCTCCGCGAGACCGTCGAGGAGACCGGCTGGACCGATGTGGTCCCCGGCCCGGCGCTCTGGATCTGGGAGCACGACTACACCAGGAAGGGCGTGCCCACCCGGCAGCACGAGGTGATCTTCCTCGGCTCCGCCCCGCGCCGCGACCCCATCGGCGACCTCGCCGAGTCCTTCCGTCACGACGGCATCATGACCTGCCGCTGGTGGACCCCCGCCGAGCTGGCCGACTGCCCGGACGTGCTCTGGCCGCCGGACCTGGTGACGCTGATGGCCGACCTGCGACGCGACGGCCCACCCGCAGAGCCGCTCGACCTCGGCTACGTCCCCAACGCCCTGCGCTGACCCCAGCCGAGGTGGTCTCAGCCGCGCTGACCTCAGCCGTGGTGGCCGCCGCCGCCCATGTCGTGCCCGCCGCTGTGCCCGCCACCGCTGTGGCTCCCGAAGTCGAAGCCGCCGCCATGGTGGTGTCCGCTGCCGTGATGTCCACTGTCGTGGTGCCCGCCGGTCTGGTGTCCGCCGTGGTGGTGCCCACCGGCCTGGTGCCTGCTGGGCTGGTACTCGCTGGGCTGGTGCAGCCCCGGCTGCCCGTCGCTCGTGAACAGCCGGGCGCCGGGGCGGCTGCCGCGGCGGACCGCCCTGACCACCCTGGTGATGATCCCGACCGCGATGAACAGCGCGACCAGAGCATAGATGACCATAAATGTTCCGATATCGGTCATAGCGTCGATACCCCCCTGTGTTCGACGGCTCTGCGAGCCGCCGTGGGGACAGCGTGCCCACCCGCCCGTCCGGCGTCACTCGATTTGATCGAGTTCAGAGCTTCGGGTCCGGGTCAACAAGAACGTCGGCGCCGCGCAGCAGGGCCACCGCGCCCAGGGCGGCGGCCTGGGGGCCGAGTTGTCCGGGGAGCACCTGGGCGGCGGTGGCTGGCTGGGCGTGGCGGGTGATGGCCTCGGTCAGGCCGGCGATGATGTGGGCGCCGGCGGGCCCGAGGGAGCCGTCGAGGATGAACAGGTCGGGGTTGAGCAGGGTGCACAGGTCGGCCAGGGGACGGCCGAGGGTGCGGCCGAGGTCGACCAGCAGGCGCTGGAGCCCGAGGTCGCCGTCCTCGGCCAGCGCGAGGATGGTCGCGAAATCCAGCGGCTGCTCGTAGGCGGGTTGGGCCAGGTCGATCATGTCGGTGCCGATGACCCGGATCAGGCAGCCGCGTCCGCCGCAGGCGCACAGGGGTCCGTTGTCGTGGACCTGGACGTGGGCCAACTCGCCGGCCAGGCCAGTGCTGCCACGGTGCAGGCGGTCGCCCAGGATCAGGCCGGCGCCGACCCCGTGGCGGCTCACTTTCAGATAGACCTGGTCGGGGTTGCCGCGTCCGGCGCCGAAGGCGTGCTCGCCCAGGGCACACAGGTTGGCATCGTTCTCAAGTAGCGCCGGGATGCCCGCGCGCTGTTCCAGCGCGGCCGCCAGGCCCTGGTCCAGCCACGGCGGAGTCCACGCGTAGCGCTTGGCCGCCCCGGCCGGCAGCGGGCTCACGTCCCCGCGGTAGGTCGGCGCGGGGACGCTCAGCACGACCGCGCGCAGTTCCTCGCCCGCGTAGCCGGCCGCCTCCGCGACCTGGCCGAGCGCGGCGACGAACTGGTCGAGGACGGCCCCCTGCGCCTGGTCGGCCGCCACGGTCACGGTGGCCTGGGACAGCACCCGGCCGGTCAAGGTGGCCACCGTGGCCCGCACGTCGCCGAGTGACCACTCCAGGCAGGCCACGGCGGCCGCGGGGCCGCTCAGGGACAGCACCTGGGCCGGGCGACCCGGGGTCGGGTTGCGGTCGGCGGGGGTCGCCTCGGTGACCATCCCGCGTGCCAGCAGTTCCGCCACCAGATCCGCGACCGTCGCCTTCGGCAAGCCCAGCTCGCGCGCCAACTGGGCCCGGCTGGCCTCACCCACCCGCCCCAGGAACTCCAGGGCGCGCTGCCGGTTGGGCCGCAAGGGACCCCCGCGATCGGCTGTTGTCATGCGCGAAGACTACTCATAAGAGCGAATCCGATCAAATGGAGGATATCGAAAGGGCATTCCCAGCGCCCGTGGGATGCATTAGCTTTCGAGGCGTGGAAGAAATCCAATCGCAGTCGCCTGGTTTGAGCGAATCCAGTCCAATGGCGGAAGGTCATCTCGGTCGTGCCCTTCACTCGCTGCGGGATCCGGTCTATCGCACCTGGTTCGTCTCCCAGGTGTTCTCCTCCTCCGGGTCGATGGCCCAGGGCGTGGCTCAGTCATGGCTGATCCTGCAGCTCACCGGCCGGGCCATCGACATCGGGCTCCTCGGAGCGGTGTCCTGGGCGCCGACCCTGCTCGGCGGGGCCTGGGGCGGCGCGTTGGTGGACCGGTTCGACCACCGGCGGCTGCTGATCACCACTCAGGGCCTGTTCATCGCCCTCTGCGCGGCCCAGACCGTCCTGGTGGCCGGCGGTGCGATCCGGCTGTGGATGATCGTGGTCTTCGGGGCCTGCAACGGCATGGTCATGGCCGTCGACGCCCCGGCCCGTCAGGTCTATGTCTTCCAACTCGTCGGCCCCGGACGCCTGGCCGGTGCGGTGGGCCTCTACGAGGTCATGGTCAATGCCTCGCGGGTGCTCGGTCCGGCCGCCGGCGGGGTGCTGCTGGCCACCGTCGGCACCGCCGCCTGCTTCGGCCTCAATGCCTTCTCCTTCGCGCCCACACTGTGGGTCCTGCTCCGCCGCAAACCCCTTCCCGCCGCAGCCCCGTCCCCCGCCGCAGCCCCGGCCCCGGCGCTCGCCGCCCGCCCGCGGGCACGGGTACGCGAGGGCCTGGCGGCCGTGCGCCGAAGCCCGGAAATCCGCTCCTGCGTGCTGCTGGCCGCCGCCTGCAGCATGGTCTTCAACCTCGCCACCAGCACCCCCCTGTTCGCCCGTCAGGTGCTGCACCTGGGCGGCGGCGGCTTCGGCGCCCTGATGGCCTGCTTCGGGCTCGGCGCCGTCCCCGGCGCCCTGGTCGCGGCCGGGGCCAGGGGCGAACCCACCGGTCCCCGTATCCGCGTCCTGGCTCTGCTCACCGCGGCCGCGATCGTTGCCACCGCGCTGACCCCGTTCGCCGCAGGCGCCTTCGTCGGCCTCGCCGTCACCGGGTTTCTGTCGATCTGGCTGGTCGCCACCGTCAACACCCTGGTCCAGCTGCGCTCCGAGGTCCGTATGCGCGGCCGCGTCCTGGGCGTCTGGACCATGGCCCTTCCCGGTGCCATCCCCGTCACCGGCCTGATGTCCGCCCTGGCGGCCCAAGCCGATGCCCGCGCCGGGGTCGGCCTGGCCGGCCTGGTCCTGGCTGTCGCCGCTGCCATCAGCTGGAAGGCCCTGGGCCCCAGCCCAGCCCCGGCACCGGCCCCAGCCCCAGCCCCAGCCCCGGCTCCGGCACCACCTGCGACCGCATGACGGGTGCTGATTTCCGTCCCACCCGCGCCCTGGCTCCCCACTGTCCCCTCCCGTCACGCTCTCCGTGCTGCGAGCGGGGAACACCTGTCAGCATCGTGCTGCGCGAAAATCGACGCGCGTAGTCAGATCGCTCGCGGAAGGACGTCGGGGTGGCTCGCACAAGCTGGCGGGTCCAGCTGCTCGGATCGTTTGCCGTGACCGTCGACGGGGTCGGCATCGAAGCCGGCGCGTGGCGGCTGCGGAAGGCGAAGCTGCTGGTGGCGATGCTGGCGTTGGCGCCTGGTCAGCGTCGACATCGCGAGTATGTGCTGGACCGGCTGTGGCCCGACCTGGAGCCGGTGGCCGCGGCCCGGAACCTCCATCAGACCCTGTATGTGGCTCGCCGCGCGGTCTCCGGCGACGGGCCGCCGCCACCACCACCCGGACGGCTGTCGATCCGGGACGAGCAGGTCGTGCTGGATCTCGCCGGACCGGTCGAGGTCGATGTGCTGCAGTTCGAGCTGTCCGCGCAGGAGGCCTTGGCGGGCGACGAGGTGGCTAAGCTGCGCGCCGCGGCCGATCTCTATACCGGGGATCTGCTGCCCGATCAGCCCGACGCGGATTGGTTGACGACGCGGCGGGACGAGCTGCGGAAGGCCTCCCACGAGATCTCCGTGAAGCTGGCGACCGCGCTGGAGCAGTGCTCTCCTGAGGAAGCACTGCTCACTCTGGCCCGGGTGCTGGAAGCCGACCCCGTGCATGAAGGCGCTGTCCGCGCGCAGATGGCGGTGCTGGCGGGGCTGGGTCGACGGTCCGAGGCGCTGGCCCGCTACGAGCGCCTGGTCGATGACCTGGTGGACGCGTTCGGCACCGACCCGGACACCCGGACCGTGGAGCTGTTCCGTGAACTGCTGACCGGCGCACCGGCGGCGGAGCGCCCCCGGGCCGCCGCCGACTCGACCGCCGCCGACCCGACCGCCAAGGAAGCCACCGGCTGTCTGCCGGCCCCGCTGACCAGCTTCGTCGGGCGTGAGCGTGAACTCGCCGACGTGGAGCGGCTGACCGGGCAGACCCGACTGCTCACCCTCACCGGAGCCGGCGGCAGCGGCAAGACGCGACTCGCCGTGCAGGCCGCGCGGCGGGTGCGGGCGGGCTATCCCGACGGGGCGTGGTTCGTCGACCTGACCGCCGTCGGTGAGCCGGTGATGGTCGCCGACGCGGTGGCCAAGGCGCTCGGGCTGGACTCCGACGTGGCGCCGGACCGGGGGCAGGCGCTGGTGGAGCAGCTGCGCCGGCGGCGGCTGCTGATCGTGCTCGACAACTGCGAGCACCTGCTCGCCGCCTGTGCCCGGCTCGTCGGTGCGCTGCTCGCGGGCTGTCCGGACGTGGTGGTGCTGGCCACCAGCCGGGAGCCGCTGCATGCCCACGGGGAGTACACCTTTCGGGTGCCCTCGTTGGCCCTCCCGCCCCCCGACTGGAACCGCGCGGCCGACCTGGGCCGGCTCGCACGCCTGGACCAGCTCGCCCGGCTGGACCAGTTGTCCCGCCTGCCGAGCGTCCTGCTCTTCGTCGAGCGTGCGGCCCAGGTGCGGCCCGGTTTCACCCTCGACGCCGACAACGCGCCGGGGGTGGTCGAGCTGTGCCGGCGGCTGGACGGGATGCCGCTGGCCTTGGAGCTGGCGGCGGCCAAGGCCGCCGCTCTCGAGCCGGCCGAGATCGTGCACCGGTTGAGTGACGCCCTGTCACTGCTCGGCGGGGGATCCACCTCGATCACCCGGCACCAGACCCTGCGGGGCACCTTGGAATGGAGCCACAACCTGCTCGCCGACCCCGAGCAGGTCCTGTTGCGCAGGCTCTCGGTGTTCTCGGGCAGTTTCACCCTGGACGCGGCGGAGGCGGTGTGCGGTGATCCTCCGTTGGAGCGGACAGGGCTGTTCGAGCTGGTGGCCAGACTGGTGGACCAGTCACTGGTGGTGCCGGCCAGAACGGCCGCCACCACCCGCTACCGGCTGCTGGAGACGGTCCGTCAGTTCGGGCGCGAGAAACTCGGCCTGGCCGCGGAGGCAGAGCGGTTGGCCGCCGCCCACGCTGCGTACTTTCTCGCCTTCGCCGTGGCCCACAACCCCGAACGGGCCACCGGGGTGGTGATCGAGGCGCCCAAGCTGCTGGACCGCGAACACGACAATCTGCGCGCGGCGCTGGGCTGGGCCTGCAAGCACGACGCCGGGACCGCGCTGCGCCTGGCCGCCAATCTGTGGCGGTTCTGGTTCGTCCGCGGCCATGCCGTCGAGGGCGCGCGCTGGCTCGAGCGCGCGTTGGCGGCGGCGCCCGAACCGACCCGGCCCCGTGCGGCCGCCCTGATCGGCCTCACCGGGCTGGACGCCCGCCAGGGGCGCGCCGACCGGCATCGGGCGCTGGGAGCGGAGGCGTCGGCGATCGTGCGACAGATCGGCGAGCCGGACGAGGTGGTGATGGCCCAGATCGTGGAGGCCACGCTGGTGTGGAGCAGCTTCGATCTGGACGAAGCCGAACAGCTGGCCACCGCCGTACGGGCCGGGGGCGTGGCACGGGGCCGACCGGAACACGCCGCCGCCGGCAGCTGGCTGCTCGGCCACTGCGCGCTGTTCCATGAGGACGGCCCCCTCGCCGTCCGACGTCTCGACGCCTGCCTGATCGAGCTGGCGCACTCCGACCCGGGCACGCACCCGTTCCTGCCGGTGATCACACCCTGCCTGCAACTCGTCCCGGTCGCCGGGCGGTTGGTGCCCTGCATGGAGGAGACCATGCTGCTGGGCCGGCGGGTCGGCGTCGCCCAGGCCACCGGGTACGTGCTGTCCGCCCTCGGCTACGCGCACCGGCTGGCCGGGAACCAGCAGGCGGCGCTCTCCCTGGTCACCGAGGCCGTCGACCAGTTCGCCGACCTCGGCGACGACCTGGCCAGGGCCCAGGCGCTGCACCAGATCGGCTGCATCCACCGCGACTTGGGCGACTACCGGGAGGCCGGACTGGCGCTGTCGTTGGCGCGGGAGGTGCGGATCGGTATCGGCGACCGCCGGGGGGAGCTGCTGACCGAGATCAACCTCGGCCTGCTGCAGGCCATGGCGGGTGACATCGACGACGGCCTGGCCGGCGTTCGGCGGTCACTGGCCGGATTCGAGGCCGTCGGTGACATGGTGGGGATCGCTGCGACGCTGACCGCCCTCGGAGCCGTCGAGCTGCTGTCCGGCGAGACCCGGGCGGCCCGGGAGATGTATCGACGGGCTGCGGAAAGGATCGCCCCCTGGCCGCGGTTCGCCGGGTGGCTGCGGCTGATGACGGCCGAACTGTCCACCGAGCTGGCCGATCACCGCCGCGCCGCCCGCGAGCTGGCCGCGGCCGCGGAGGTCTTCGACCGTACCGAGTGCGTGATCGCCGGCCGCCGGCTGGCCGCGCTGCGTGACCGGAGCGCAGGCGGCGAGGGGTGGACGGACGCGCGTTGATGTCACGTTGAGTTCTTGTTGGGGCGGGGTCCCTAGCGTCGGTTCCGAACGCGACCACCCTTGCCTTCGGAGGAACCATGACCATGAATTGGACCACGGGGAACCCCATCGGGGACGCCACCCTTGCCGAGTTCACCGCGGGTCTGCGCGGCACCGCGGTGCTGCCGGGTGAGCCGGACTACGACCAGGCCCGCGGCATCTGGAACGGGGCGCACGACCGGCGCCCGGCGGTGATCGTCCGCTGCGCGGGCGTGGCGGACGTGATCCGCACGGTCGACCTCGCCCGCAGCGAGGGGCAGTTGCTCGCGGTGCGCGGTGGGGGCCATTCCATCCCCGGGTTCTCCACCCTCGACGGCGGCATCCTGCTGGACCTCTCCCGGATGACGGGCATCCAGGTCCGTCCCGACCAGCGCACGGTGACCGCGCAGGCCGGCTGCACCTGGAAGGACCTGGACGCGGAGACCCAGCAGTTCGGGCTCGCGGTGACCGGCGGTCTGGTGTCCTCGACCGGCATCGCCGGCTTCACCACCGGCGGCGGCATCGGCTGGCTGATGCGCAAGCACGGACTCGCCAGTGACAACCTGGTCGGGGCCGACGTCGTCACCGCCGACGGCCAGTTCGTGCACGCGAGCGCCGAGGAGAACCCGGAGCTGCTCTGGGGCCTGCGCGGCGGTGGCGGCAACTTCGGGGTGGTGACCTCCTTCGAGTACCAGCTCCATGAGATCGGCCCGACGGTGCTGTCCGGTCTGGTCTTCTACCCGGCCGAGGAGGCCCGGCAGGTGCTGGCCGGGTACCGGGCGGCGTGCGCGGCGGCCCCCGACGAACTGACCACCCTGGTCAACCTGACCACCGCCCCGCCGGTGCCGTTCCTGCCCGAAGCGGTCCACGGCACACCGATCATCGGCGTCGGCGGCTGCTGGTCCGGCGACTCCGAGGCCGGCGAGGCGGCCACCGCGCCCTTCCGCTCCCTCGGCACCGTCATCGCCGACGTGTTCGCGGCCAACCCGTACGCGGGATGGCAGCAGGCCCTCGACCCGCTCTACCCGCGGGGGATCCACAACTACTTCCGCTCGGCGTTCCTCCGCACCGTCGACGACGGCGCCCTGCGCGTCCTGGGGGACTTCTTCGCGAAGCTGCCCAACCCGCTGACCGAGATCCACCTGCAGCACCTCGGCGGCGCCGTGGGCCGGGTCCCTGCGGCGGACACGGCCTATGCGCTCCGGGACCAGGAGTTCATCGTCAACGTCGTCGCCCGCACCGCGGGCGCCGAGGGCTTCGACGAGGTCGTCGACTGGGCCCGGGCACTGACGGCCGCGCTGGGACCGGACGCCGGCGCCTATGTGAACTTCACCGGCGAGTCGGACCCGTCCCTGGTCCGGGCGTCCTACCCGGCCGGCACCTATCGCCGACTGGTCGAGCTGAAGGACCGCTACGACCCGACCAACCTGTTCCGTCTCAACCAGAACATCGTCCCCTCAGCCTGAAAGGACCACCATGAGAGCCTTACGTTCCGCCTGGGCGGCCGCCGTCCTGACCATCGGCATCGCCGTTGCCGGGCTCGCCTCCTCCGCCGCGCCCGCGGCGGCCGATGTGCCCGCCTCCCAGCCCATCCAGTACGTGACCAAGTCCTTCCCGAGCAGTACGCTCAACGTCCCCGTGATCGGCACCGTGCACTGCCCCACCGGCAGCAGGGTGGTGTCCTCCGGAGCGTCCGCCCCCGGAGGACAGCTCGCCGGGCTCTCCCCGGACGTCAATTTCCACGACGCGGCCACGGCCACGGCCTGGGTCCAGGGCACGCTGCAGGTCACCGTCGGCTGCGAACCCTTCGCTGCCATATCCGAGGTCGTCTCACGGGCGATCGGACTGCCCTACGCGAGCGGATTCCTGCGGGGCGTGGTGTATTGCCCAGCCGGGATGCGTGCCTTCGGCGGGGGCGGCTACGTGTTGAAGCCCTCCGGCATCCTCTCGACGAACGCCCAGGAGATGGTGTCCAACGCGGTCTCCGCGGACGGCACCGGCTGGACCTTCGCAGCCTCCACGTTCGGTGCCAAGGAGTCGCTCGTCGTCACCACCCAGTGCGCGCCGTTGACGGGCTCCTACGTGTCCCAGACCGGTACCCCGGCCCCGATCTACTCACGGGTGAACGTCTACGGGCCCTGCCTACCGGGATACACCGCCCTGTCCGGCGGCGTGTACCTCTCCAAGGCGGACGGCAACGAAGTCGAAAGCGGAGCCATCGACTACTCCATCCCCGCGAGCGGCAACCGCTGGTACACCGACGGCACTTCCTTCGCGGACACCGCCGGGGTCGAGAAACTGGTCGCCCTGGCGCAGTGCATCCGGTAGCCGGAACCACTCGCCGGAACCACGGGGGGCGTCGAATGCAACTAGTTGCATAAAGGGCCTGGCGCCCCTACCGTGGCGGGTATGAGCACCCCGTACCCGCATCTGCTGGCCCCGCTGGACCTGGGGTTCACCACTCTGCCCAACCGCGTCCTGATGGGATCGATGCATCTGGGTCTTGAGGAGGCGGAGAACGGCTTCGAGCGGCTGGCCGCCTTCTACGCGGCCCGGGCCCGCGGCGGGGTCGGTCTGATGGTCACCGGCGGCATCGCCCCCAACGCCGAGGGCCGACCGTCCCCGCACGGGGCGAAGCTCACCACCGCCGAGGAGGCCGAGCAGCACCGGGTGGTCACCGCCGCCGTGCACGCCGCGGGCAGCCGGATCGCCCTGCAGATCCTGCACTTCGGCCGCTACGCGAGCCACCCCGACCTGGTCGCGCCCAGCGCGCTCCAGGCGCCGATCAGCCGCTTCACGCCGCGCGCGCTCAGCGGCGCCGAGATCGAGCAGACCATCGAGGACTTCGTCCGCACCGCGGCGCTGGCCCAGCAGGCCGGCTACGACGGCGTGGAGGTCATGGGCTCCGAGGGCTATCTGATCAATGAGTTCATCGCGGCCGAGACCAACCACAGGACCGACGACTGGGGCGGATCCTACGAGAACCGGATCCGCTTCCCGGTCGAGATCGTGCGCCGGGTGCGGGAGCGGGTCGGCGCGAACTTCATCCTGATCTACCGGCTGTCGATGCTGGACCTGGTCCCGGGCGGGTCCACCCTGGACGAGGTGGTCGCCCTCGCCAAGGAGATCGAAGCAGCCGGCGCCACCATCATCAACACGGGTATCGGCTGGCACGAGGCCAGGATCCCCACCATCGCCACCTCGGTGCCGCGCGGCGCGTACACCTGGGTGACCAAGCGGCTGATGGGATCCGTCGGCATCCCGCTGGTCACCAGCAACCGGATCAACACCCCCGAGCTGGCCGAGCAACTGCTGGCCGCCGGCGCGGCCGACATGGTGTCGATGGCCCGCCCGTTCCTCGCCGATCCTCTCTTCGTCGCCAAGGCGACAAAGAACCAAGCCGACACCATCAACACCTGCATCGGCTGCAACCAGGCCTGCCTGGACCACACCTTCAGCGGGCGGATCACCTCCTGCCTGGTCAATCCGCAGGCCTGCCACGAGACCGACCCCAGCCTCAGCCTGCTCCCGGTGCCGACCCGCCGCCGCAAGCGCATCGCCGTCGTCGGCGCCGGGCCGGCCGGTCTGGCCTGCGCGGTGGCCGCGGCTGAACGCGGCCACCGCGTCACCCTGTTCGACGCCGCGCCCGAGATCGGCGGCCAGCTGAACGTGGCCCGTCGGGTCCCCGGCAAGCAGGAGTTCGACGAGACGCTGCGCTATTTCCGCAGCCGGCTGACGGCCGAGCGGGTCGACCTGCGGCTCAACACCAAGGCCGACGCAGAATCCCTCATCGCCTACGACGAGGTGGTCCTCGCCACCGGCGTCACCCCGCGCACCCCGGACATCCCCGGCACGGACCACCCCACCGTGCTCGACTACCTCGACGTCCTGCGCGACAACGCGCCGGTCGGACGGCGGGTGGCGATCCTCGGCGCAGGCGGCATCGGCTTCGATGTGGCGGAGTACCTCACCGCCACGACCGAACCCACGACCGACGCCTTCTTCGCCCAATGGGGGGTCGACACCGACCACACCCGCCCCGGCGGCCTGCGCGAGCCGCGCCGCGACCCGGCGCCCCGTACCGTGCACCTGCTCCAGCGGAAGACCAGCAAGGTCGGCGCCGGGCTTGGCAAGACCACGGGCTGGATCCACCGCGCGGAGCTGAAGCACCGCGGCGTGCGGATGCTGGCCGGGGTGACCTATCACCGGATCGACGACGCCGGGCTGCACCTCACCGTGGACGGGGAGAGCACGACCCTGGCAGTGGACACGGTGGTGCTCTGCACCGGCCAGGAGCCGCGCCGCGAGCTGCATGCCGCACTGCTCGCCCGCGGCCTGGGCGGCAGCACCCACCTGATCGGCGGCGCCGACGTGGCCGCCGAGCTGGACGCCAAGCGGGCGATCCGGCAGGGGACGGAGCTGGCCGCGTCGCTCTGACAGGATGTGGCACACGTACAGAAACGAACCACCCCCGTAGCCCCGAAGAGGTCGACCCCGCACATGTCGCTGCCGCACGCGATCCTCACCGCCCTGCTGGAGAAGCCGTCCTCGGGGTTGGAGCTGACCCGGCGGTTCGACAAGTCGATCGGCTTCTTCTGGTCGGCCACCCACCAGCAGATCTACCGTGAACTGGGGCGGCTGGAGGAAGCCGGCCTGATCGAGGCCACCCCGCAGCCCCCGTCCCGGGGTCAACGCAAGGAGTACCAGGTCCTCCCTGCGGGCCGGGCCGAACTGGTCCGCTGGGTGGGCGAGGGCCAGGACCCCAAGCCGATCCGGGACGCGCTGCTGCTGCGGCTCCGCGCCGCCGCGGTCGTCGGCACCGAGGGTCTGGACGTCGAGCTGCGGCGCCACCTCACGGTGCATCAGCAGCAGCTCGCCGAGTACACCGCCATCGAGCAGCGCGACTTTCCCCAGGTCAGCACCGGTACCGAGAACCGGCTGCACCATATGGTGCTCCGCGCCGGGATCTCGCTGGAGAGCTTCTGGATCGAGTGGCTCACCGAGGCCCTCGCCGAACTCCCATCCGTCTGACGTGTCGTCAATGATCCACAACAGGAAGGCTCCCATGCAACACCCCCGTCCCCGTACCGTCGTCACCGGTGGCAGCCGCGGCATCGGCGCCGCCATCTGCGTCCGCCTGGCCGCCGACGGCCATGACCTCGCCATCGGCTACCGCTCGGACCGCGCCGCCGCCGAGTCCGTGGCCGAGGCCGTCCGCGCCGCCGGGGCTGCCTGTGTGACCATCGCCGTGGACACCGCCGACGCCGGGTCCGTGGACCGGCTGTTCGCCACCGCCGCGAGCGAACTCGGCCCGGTCACCGGCCTGGTGAACAACGCCGGGGTGCGCGGCCCGGTGGGCCGGCTGGCCGACGCCGACCCGGAGGGGATGCGCGCCGCGCTGGAGGTCAACTTCCTCGGCTATCTGCTCTGCGCCCGCCGGGCGGTCCAGGACATGGTCGGCACCGGTGCCGGCGGCGCCATCGTGAACATCTCCTCCGCCGCGGCGACCCTCGGCGGCCCGGGCGAGTATGTGCACTACGCCGCCGCCAAGGCCGCCGTGGACGGGATGACCATCGGCCTGTCCAAGGAGCTCGCGGCGGACGGGATCCGGGTCAACTGCGTTGCCCCGGGCGTCATCTGGACCGAGTTCCACGCCGATCCGCAGCGTCCGGCGAAGCGGGCCGCGACCATTCCGCTGGGGCGCGCGGGGCAGCCGGAGGAGATCGCCGGCGCGGTCTCCTGGCTGCTGTCCGCCGACGCCTCCTATGCGACCGGCACCATCATGCGGGTGGCCGGCGGCAGTTGACCGCGGCAGCACCGTCCAAGGGACGTCCCCGATCCATCGGGGACGTCCTTTTTTGCAACGACCCATGCAAGCAGCGCAAGAATCTGATGACCCACCGCAGTTGAATGGCAAAGTTACGAAAATATTTGGTAGGGACCTTGTGGAGCCCGGTACGGCGTCCTACTGTCGGCTCACCCTCAGGCGCTCACCCACCCGAAGAGAAACGAGCATTCGATGTCACGGAGCATCACAGGTGCTGCATCGAGCCTGCCGAGCAGGCCCCCGCGCAGAGTCGCGGTGACGGCCGCGGCGGTGACCGCGACCGCCCTCGGCCTCACTGGTTTCGTCGGCGGCTCGGCCTTCGCCGGCACCGCCGCGCACGGGCAGAGCAGCTCGACCGCCCCCGTTGTGACGCGCGCCGCTCTTGACCCCTCCCTGGTCGCGGGCCGGGGCGCCACCGTCGGCTTCGCCGAGCAGGAGGCGGAGAACGCCGCCACGACCGGCACGGTCATCGGCACCGGAACAGACGCCTACACGCTGCCCGCCGAGGCCTCCGGCCGCAAGGCGGTCAGTCTGGCGCCGAGCCAGTACGTCGAGTTCACGCTGCCGAGCGCGGCCAATGCGATAACCGTGCGCTACAGCATCCCGGACGCGCCCACCGGCGGCGGCATCACCGCGCCGCTGAACGTCTCGGTGAACGGCAAGCACAACTCCACCCTGACCCTGACCTCGCAGTACGCCTGGCTCTACAACCAGTACCCGTTCTCCAACGACCCCAACGGCGGTCTGCTGCAGCCGGACTGGTGGATCACCGAGTGCTCCTGCGTGCCGGACCAGACCACCCCGGCGCCGGTCATCAGCAAGCCGTTCCGTCCGAACCACTTCTACGACGAGCAGCGGCTGCTGCTCGGCCGGACCTACAAGGCCGGTGACAAGATCCGGCTCGCGGTCCCGGCCGGCAGCGACGCCTCGGCCACCGTGATCGACCTGCTGGACTCGCAGCTCGTGGCCGCCCCGCACGTCGACCTGCTGGCCGCCAACGTCCTGCTGTTCGGCGCGGACCCGACCGGCCGGCGCGACTCCGCGGACGCGATCGACAAGGCGATCGCCTTCGCCAAGAAGACCCACCTCAAGGTCTACATCCCGCCGGGCACCTACCAGGTGAACCGTCACATCATCGTCGACAATGTGACGATCGAGGGCGCCGGCAGCTGGTACACCATCATCAAGGGCCACCAGGTCACCCTGAGCACCCCGGCCCCGGACGGCTCGATCCACACCGGCGTCGGCTTCTACGGCAAGGACGCCTCGGTCGGCGGCAGCACCAATGTCCACCTGTCCGGCTTCGCGATCGAGGGCGACGTCCGCGATCGGGTCGACACCGACCAGGTGAACGGCATCGGCGGGTCGCTGAGCAACTCGACCATCGACGGCCTCTACATCCAGCACACCAAGGTCGGCATCTGGCTCGACGGCCCGATGACCAATCTGAAGATCACCAACAACCAGATCGCGGACCAGATCGCCGACGGCATCAACTTCCACACCGGCGTCACCAACTCGGTCATCTCGAACAACTTCATCCGCAACACCGGTGACGACTCGATCGCCCTGTGGTCCGAGAAGACCGAGGACGCCAACGACACCATCGACCACAACACCGTGCAGACGCCGGTGCTCGCCAACGGCATCGCCGTCTACGGCGGCACCGACAACACCATCTCCAACAACCTGATCGCCGACCCGATCCGTGAGGGCAGCGCCCTCCAGGTCGGCTCCCGCTTCGGCTCCGAGGCGTTCACCGGCAACCTGTGGATCACTGACAACACCACGGTCAGGGCCGGGACGTACGAGCTGAACTGGAAAATCGGCCTCGGCGCCATCTGGTTCTACGCGCTCGAGAAGAACATCAACGCCAACATCGAGGTGACCGGGGACAACTTCCTCGACAACACCTACAACGCGATCATGCTGGTCACCGACTTCCCGGTGAAGGACCAGTTCTCGATCACCAACGTCCACTTCAAGGACATCAAGGTCGACGGCACCGGGACCTCCGTGGTCAGCGCCCGTTCGGCCGGTGGGGCGACCTTCCAGAACGTGGTCGCCCGCAATGTCGGCGCTGTCGGCGTCAACAACTGCGGCTCGTTCAACTTCACGGCCGCAGGGTCGGAGTTCGCGCTGACCGACCTCGGCGGCAACACCGGGGGCGGCACCACCGGCCCCTGGCTCGCCCCGTGGGAGCTGCCGAACACCATCACCTGCAACGACCGCCCGGACGTCGTGGTGCCGCCGGTCCCGTCCCCGTGGTCACCGTGACACCACGCCAGTAGGGGACGTCACAACCGAACGGGGTCTGCGGGGGTGCCTCCCCGCAGACCCCGTTCGCGCGTCCGGATCTGGACTCCGCACGGGCGGCTGCGTACGGTGACGGGGCGTCAAGACGTCCCGTCACCCCTTGGGAGCCCCGTTGCCTGCGACTCAGCCGGACCAGCCCGCCCCGCCCGCCCCGCCCGCTTCCGCAGGCCCGCTGGCGGGGGTCAGGGTGGTCGAGCTGGGCGGCATCGGTCCGGTGCCGTTCTGCGGGATGCTGCTCGGCGACCTCGGGGCGGAGGTGATCCGGGTGGACCACCCGGGCGCGGCCGGGCGTCCCAGCCCGTTCCCGGTGGTGCACCGCAATCGCCGCTCCATCGCGGTGGACCTGAAGCAGCCGCAGGGCGTGGACGCGCTGCTGCGGCTGGTCGAGGACTGCGACGCGGCGATCGAGGGCTTCCGCCCCGGCGCGGTCGAGCGGCTCGGCCTGGGCCCGGACGCCTGCCTGGCCCGCAATCCGCGGCTGGTCTACGGGCGGATGACCGGCTGGGGCCAGGACGGGCCGATGGCCCAGGAGCCCGGCCATGACATCAACTACATCGCCCTCGCCGGCGCCCTGCACGCCATCGGCCCGGCCGACGGCGACCCGGTGCCGCCGCTGAACCTGGTCGGCGACTTCGGCGGCGGCGGAATGCTGCTGGCGCTGGGCGTGCTCAGCGGGGTGCTCAGCGCCCGTGCCACCGGACGCGGCCAGGTGGTGGACGCCGCGATGACGGACGGCACGGCGCTGCAGCTCGCGATGACCTACGGCTTCCTGGCGCAGGGCCGCTGGGAGGACCGGCGCGGCGTCAACATCCTGGACGGCGGCGCCCCCTACTACGGCGTCTACCGCTGCGCGGACGGGCGACATGTCGCGGTCGGCGCGATCGAGGGACCGTTCTACGCCGCGCTGCTGCGGGTGCTCGGGCTGGATGCCGACCCGGTGTTCGCGCGGCAGCAGGACCGGTCCGCCTGGCCCGCGATGCGGACCGACCTCGAACGGATCTTCGCCGGTCGACCCAGGGACGAGTGGGCCGGGATCTTCGACGGCCAAGGCGCCTGTGTGACCCCGGTGCTCTCGCTCACCGAGGCGGCCGAGCACCCGCACAACGCCGCGCGGGGGACGTACCGTCCGCTGCTGGACGGTGCCGCATCGGCGCCGGCCCCGGCGCCGCGGTTCAGCGGCACGCCGGCGGCCGAACCCGCGCCGGCCGTGCTGGTGGGGGCGGACACCGAACGGGTGCTGGCGGGACTGGGCCTGGCGGCGGGGGAGATCGCCGCGCTGCGGGAGAAGGGCGTGGTGGGCTGAACCTCTGCCGGGCTGAGCCGCTTTCGAGCCGTCGGTCGGCTGCCGGTCAGCCGACCGCCTCGGCCTGCTGGTAGAGGCTCTGCACATCGTCGCCGAACAGGGCGGCGTAGGAGACGTCCTCGGTGTCGCCGCCGGTCTGGTAGCCGCCGATGACCCCGACCAGGGTGCCCGAGCCGTCGGTCGGGTCGTAGTTCTCGACCCAGCCGCTGCCGCTGGTGCCGCTGGCGTAGCCGGTGCAGTACACCGTCAGCTGCCGGCTGGCGAAGGCCTGGCTGCTGCCGGTGCAGCTGATCGGCTCGTCGGTGGCGGTCGGGTAGCCGGTGATCTGCACGGTGGTGTCGGTCACCCCGTCGGTGTCCAGCCCGTAGCCGCCGACCACGGACTGCAGCGTCTGCCCGTTCAGCGGCTCGACCACGCCGAAGGCCACGTCGTGGTCCGGGTCCTGACTGCTGGTCCAGGCGCTGTCCTCGAGCACCTGGGAGATCTGCCACACGCCGTAGGGGGCGGTGCCGTCCCGGTAGGCGGGGACGAAGACATGGCTGCTGGCGCCGTTGCTGAGGCAGTGCGCGGCGGTGACGATGACGTCCCCGGCGGGGCTGTCCACCACGCTGGCGGTGCAGTGGTGTCCGGCCGCGATGCTGCCGGCGAAGAGGGCGCCGACCTGGCTGGGCTGCTGGGCCGCGGCGAGGGTGATGGACTGCCCGGTACTGGTGAGCGGCGGGGCCGTCACCGGCTTGGCCACGATCTCCGACTTCTCGACCGCCTTGGCCGCCGGCTTCTCGGCCGGCTTCGCGGTGGCGGTGGGCTGCGGGGCTGCTGTCGTCGCCTTTGCCGTCGCCTTGGCTGCGGGCTTGGTGGCGGCGGGCGTGGGCGAGGAGGCGACCGGCTTGGCCAGGTCCTGGCTGCTCGCAGGCTTGCTGTCGCTCGCCCTGGCCGCACCGCTCGCGGTGACGAAAGCGCCGCCTCCCAGCATGATGCCCAGCACCAGCCCGGTCATCGCCCTGCCTCTGATCCGGCGTGGCACAACCGCTCCGAGCTTGCCGTTGTCCGCTGACTCCCTGTCCGACATGCCTGACTCCTTGCCTCAACGTCGGGATCGATGCCCGTGGGGGCAGGTGTGATCCGTTCCGTTTACCTTCCTGATCGTGTACGGCGGTGCTGAGAGGGCCGTAGGAGCAACCTGAGAGGTTGATGATTACCGTCCGGGGGCGGACGGGCGCTCTGGACAGATAGCTCCTATTAAGAGGTAAAATACAGAGGTGGGCACGAATCCCGAGGAAGACATCACCGAACTCGCCGAACTACTCGTCGGCATTCAGCGGTTGATCCGGCGCAGGCTCCGCCAGGACCTGACCGGACCCCGGCTGCGCGGGGCCCAGGTGGAGCTGCTGCGGCTGGTCCGACTGCGTCCGGGGATCGGGGTGGCGGCTGCGGCGAAGGAGCTGCATCTCGCCGGGAACTCGGTGTCCACCCTGGTCAACCAGCTGGTGGCGGCCGGGCTGCTGACCCGTGTGGCCGACCCGCAGGACCGCAGGGCGGTCCGGCTGACGATCACCGACGAGGCCGCCGAACGGATGGGCGGCTGGGACACCAAGCGGGGGGATCTGGTCAGCCGCCAGGTCGCCGCGCTGTCGGAGCAGGACCGGGCGGCGCTGGCCGCCGCGCTTCCCGCGCTGCGGGGGCTCGCCGGGGGACTGCACAGGGAAGTCACGGAGGGGATATGACGCTACCGCTGTCCGAGAAACCGTCCGACGAGGCGTTGCGCGAGCCGCCCGAAGCAGCCGCCGAACCGCCGGCGGCCGTGCACTGCACCGGTCTGGAGTACTCCTTCGGCGACACCAAGGCCGTCGACGGGCTCGACCTGAAGGTCGAGCCGGGGGAGGTGTTCGGGCTGCTCGGCCCGAACGGCGCGGGGAAGACCACCGCGATCCGCGCCATCATCACCCTGCTCCCGGTCCCGGCCGGGATGGTGCAGGTCTTCGGCCACGACTGCGCCAAGGAGAAGATGGCGGTCCGCCGGCTCCTCGGCTACGTCCCGCAGCAGCTCTCCGCCGACAGCGGCCTGACCGGCCGTGAGAACGTCTCGCTGTTCGCCCGGGTCTTCGACGTCCCGCGCCGGGAGCGGGCCGCGCGGGTCGCCGAGGCACTGGACGCGGTCGGTCTGGCCGACGTCGCCGAGCGCCTGGCCGGGACCTACTCCGGCGGCATGATCCGGCGGCTGGAACTGGCGCAGGCGCTGGTCAGCGCCCCGCGGCTGCTGATCCTGGACGAGCCGACGATCGGGCTCGACCCGATCGCCAGGACCAGCGTCTGGGAGCGGATCACCGAGATCCGCGAGGCCACCGGGATGACCGTGCTGGTCACCACCCACTACATGGACGAGGCCGAGCAGTACTGCGACCGGGTCGCCCTGATGCACCGGGGACGGATCCGCGCCCTCGGCACCCCGGAGCGCCTCAAGGCGGACCTGGCCGATGTGCTGGAGTCGCCGACCCTGGAGGACGTGTTCCGCCACCACGCGGGCAGCGGCCTCCAAGGCAGTTCGTCCGACAACGCCGACGGAGAGGACTTCCGCGATGTCCGCCGCACCCGCCGCACCGCTTCCCGTGTCGGCTGAGGCCGCGGCCGCGCCCGCGGTGGCTGCTACTGCCACCGCCGCGGGGACGCTGTCGCTGCTGCTCACCCCGCCGAGGGCCCGTACCGGCTGGCGGATCGTCCCGGCCAGGGTCGGCGCGATGTGCATCGTGGAGCTGCAGAAGCTGCGCCACGACCGGACCGAGCTCTACACCCGTGCGGTGCAGCCGGCCCTGTGGCTGCTGATCTTCGGGGAGACCTTCAACCGGATCCATGCCATCCCCACCGGCAGCGTCCCCTATCTGGACTTCCTGGCGCCGGGGATCATCGCCCAGTCCGCGATGTTCATCGCCATCTTCTACGGCATCATGATCATCTGGGAGCGGGACTCCGGGGTCCTCACCAAACTGCTGGTCACCCCCACCCCCAGGGCCGCCCTGGTCACCGGGAAGGCCTTCGCGGCCGGTGTGAAGGCCGTGATCCAGGCGCTGGTAGTGGTGGTCTTCGCGGCGATCCTCGGGGTCGGCATGACCTGGAACCCGCTGAAGCTGATCGGGGTGGCGGTGGTGGTCATCCTCGGCGGGGCGTTCTTCTCCTGCCTCTCCATGACCATCGCCGGGATCGTCCTCACCAGGGACCGGCTGATGGGCATCGGCCAGGCCATCACCATGCCGCTGTTCTTCAGTTCCAGCGCGCTCTACCCGGTCAGCATCATGCCCGGCTGGCTCCAGGCGATCAGCAAGGCCAATCCGCTCAGCTACCAGGTCGACGCTCTGCGCGGGCTGCTGCTGGGCACTCCTTCGCATCTGCTCACCGACTTCACCGTCCTGGTCGTCGCCGCCCTCTGCGGCATCGCGGCAGCCTCCGCGCTGCTGGGGCGGCTCGCCAAGTAAGTCCCTTCGGTCTAACCCGAACGGCGCGGTCCGAGGGCGCGCCGGGGGTGCCCCGACGTACGGTGGCTCGCAGCAGGGGAACGGGCGGAACGGGCGATCGAGGACGGGGTACCCCAGGCGTGTCGGACAAGCGGGAGAAGTCACCCAAGTCGGATAAACAGTCGAAGCCGGCGAAGCTGGAACGGCTGCCGAAGAAGCCCTATGAGCGTGAACTGGTGCGGCTGCAGGCCGAGCTGGTGACCCTTCAGGAGTGGGTGCGCAGCACCGGCGCCCGGGTGGTCGTGGTCTTCGAGGGGCGGGACGCCGCAGGCAAGGGCGGGGCGATCAAGCGGGTCACCGAGCACCTCAGCCCGCGCGTGGCCCGGGTCGCCGCCCTGCCGGCGCCGACCGAGCGGCAGCGCAGTCAGTGGTACTTCCAGCGCTATGTCGAGCAGTTGCCGGCCGCGGGGGAGGTGGTCCTGTTCGACCGCAGCTGGTACAACCGGGCCGGGGTGGAGCGGGTGATGGGCTTCTGCACCCAGGACGAGTACCACCGCTTTCTGCACCAGTGCCCGATCTTCGAGCGGATGCTGGTCGAGGACGGCATCCACCTGCTGAAGTACTGGTTCTCGGTCAGCGACCACGAGCAGGAACGCCGGTTCCGGGCCCGCCGGGACGATCCGATGCGGCGCTGGAAGCTTTCGCCGATGGACCTGGAGTCGGTGACCCGCTGGGAGGACTACTCCCGGGCCAAGGACGAGATGTTCGTCCACACCGACATCCCCGAGGCGCGCTGGAACGTGGTCGAGAGCGAGGACAAGCGCCGGGCCCGGATCAATATGATGGCGCACCTGCTGTCCGCCGTGCCGTACCACGAGATCCCCACCGAGGAGCTGGACTTCCCCGAGCGCCCGCCCTCCCAGGGCTACCAGCGCACCCCGCGCGAGGAACAGCACTACGTCCCCGACCACGCCAGCACCCTCACCGGCGACTGACTTCCTGTCAGCTGTCCGTCGGGGTGTCCACCCAGTAGAGCTGTTTGTGGCCGCGGGACTCGAAGGTTTCGGCGGCGGCTGTGGCTTCGGCGTGGTCGGCGTAGCGGGCGACGACGTAGCGGTTGCCGTTGTCGTCCTGGCGCATCAGCACGAAGCGCCGATCGACGGTGTCCGCGGGGGCCGGGGTGTCCGCGGGGGCGGGGATCTCGGTGAGGTGGTGGATGTTGCGCTGGTCGGTGGGGTCCTGGCTGGGGGCGCCGGTGAACCAGGCGTCCAGGATCTCGGTGAGCAGCGGGGCCGAGGTCAGCCGCAGGCTGAGGGCCAGGACGTTGGCGTCGTTCCAGCGGCGGGCGCCGGTGGCCGTGTAGGCGTCGGCGCACAGGGCGGCGCGTACGCCGGGGACCTTGTTGGCGGCGATGGACGCGCCCGTCCCGGTCCAGCAGCAGACGACCGCCTGGTCGGCCCTGCCCTCCGCGACGTCCCGTGCGGCGGCCTCGCTGCAGTAGGCCCAGTCGTTCTCGCCGCCCTCCCGCAGCGCGCCGTACCGGAGCAGGGTGTGGCCGCGCCGCAGCAGCTCCTCCGCGAGCTGCCGGGCCACGCCCTCGTCGAGGTCGGAGGAGATCGAGATACGCATGTTCGCAGCCTAACGAGCCCCAGCGAGCCTAACGAGCCCCCAACGAGGTGTGGGCCCCCTCCGACGAGCGGAGGGGGCCCACACCGGGAGCGAGCGGGGTGCGAACGTCAGGTCGCGGTGGTGGTGGTGGTGGAGCCGAGGGAGCTGCCGGCCAGCCACTGGGTCCAGGTCAGGTTGAAGGCCGCGTAGCCGTTGTCGCCGGCGGCCTTGCCGCGGGGGGAGCCGGTGATGGTGATCGGGTCACCTTGCTTGACGTAGTTGTAGTACCACTTGGAGTCCGCCAGCGACAGGTGCACGCAGCCGTGCGAGCCGTAGCTGTGGCCCGGCTGGGGGTCACCCGTGGAGTAGTGGACGTAGGTGCCGGAGTAGGTGAGCTGCACGTCCCACGGCAGGGTGATGTCGTAGTAGTTGGGGTCGCTCTTGTTGCAGGCGATGCCCACGCTGCAGGACCGCATCCGGACCTCGGGAGCCTTGCCGATGACCGCCATGGTGCCGTCCCACGAGGGGAAGCTCGGGCTGCCGGCGTCGATCGGCATGCTCTTCACCAGCGCGCCGTTGCGGTAGACCTTCATCGAGTGGCCGGGCACCGAGATCTTGGTCTCGGTGTCGGAGCCGACCGTGAAGTCGTGGGTGTAGTCGTGGGTGCCGTAGCGCCCGTTGCCGTCGCCCACGTCGGTGAGGGCCGCCTTCACGGTGACCTTGGTGCCGGGCTTCCAGTAGCTCTGCGGACGCCAGTCGACCCGCTGGCTGCTGAACCAGTGCCACGCGCCGGTGACCGGCGTGGAGGTGGTCACCTCCAGGTGCTGCTCGATCGCCTTGCGCGCCGAGTTCGCCACGGCCTTGGAGAAGACGATGGAGATCGGCATCGCCACCCCCACCGTGCCTCCGGTGGCCGGGGTGATCGAGTCCAGCAGCAGCGGCGGACCCGACGGGTGCGTCGGCTTCGGGCTCGCGGTCGCACTCGGGCTGGAACTCGCGCTGCTTCCGGCGGTCGAGCCGGCGCCGGTGCTGGCGCCTCCGCTCGCGCCGGCGACGGGGGAGGTCTTCTGGCCCGAGGCCGTGGCGCTGCCGCCACAGGCACTCGCACTCGCCAGAACGGCTCCCGCCAGCAGTGCTATCCCGATGCTGTTCTTGATCCGACCCACGCCCCTGCTCCACTCACGTCACGTCATGCCATCCGAGGTCCGACGTCAGTAGGACTCGGATCCCCATGTCGGCGGTTGCACCGAGCATATGATTTAAAAGTCAAGATTCGGACTCGAAGGGTCCCCGGGGCGGCAGAACCCAGGGAGTTCCCAGGAATACCGGTCGCTCCCAGGGGTCCCGGCCGTCCCGGACCGGTCGGCCTCAGGAGTCCCAGGCGGCACCGAGCGCCAGCAGCCGCTCCCGGTACTCGATGACCTCGGTCCAGGCGGCCGGCCAGGCCTCCGCGCCGAGGTGCGCTCCGGCGAAGGCCCCCGCCAGTGCGGCGATGGAGTCGGAGTCCCCGGACGAGAAGGCGCCCCGCCGCACCACGTCCTCGGGGGCGTCCGGCAGCAGCAGGAAGCAGTAGAGGGCGGTCGCGAACGCCTCCTCCGCGATCCAGCCCGCCCCGGTCGCCAGGCAGGGGTCGGCGTCCAGGTCGGGGGAGGGCGAACCGGGCCGCAGGCCCAGCGCGGACTCCACCCGGTCCAGCACCGCCAGGCACTCGTCCCAGCCCCGGGCGACGAACCCGGTCCGATCCTGGACCTGAGCGTGTTCGGCCAGGTCACCGAGCCAGTCCTCGCGGTAGACGCCGCGGTTCTCCCGGGCGTGGTCGCGCAGCAGCGGGAGCAGTTCGGACGGTGCGGCGCCCCCGGCCAGCAGCCAGACCGTGTGCGCGGTGAGGTCGCTGGCGGCCAGCGCGGTGGGGTGGCCGTGGGTGAGCGCGGACTGCAGCTGCGCCGCTCCCGAGCGCTGCTCGGCGGTCAGCCCGGGGACCAGCCCGATCGGCGCGACCCGCATGTTCGCGCCGCAGCCCTTGGAGCCGACCTGGCTGGCGGCCTGCCAGCGCCCGCCCCGGCTCAGGCCCTCGCAGGCGGTCAGGCAGGTCATCCCCGGCGCGCGGTTGTTCTCGGGGAGCGCCACCAGGCGATGAACTCGGCCCGGACCGGCGGCTCCATCCGCTCGGCGGTCAGCGTTCCGGACGCCAGTGCGGTGACCAGTCCGTCACCGAGGGCGAGCGTCATCTGTGTGTCGTCTGTCACATAGGCGGTCCCGGACGAGACCGGGAGGGTGAGCCCGCGCCAGGGCCCGGACTTCGCGGTGATCTGAGCGATGGTGTTGAACTCGGTGGGAAACCCCATCGCGTCCCCGATCGCCAGCCCCAGCAGCGATCCCGTCGCCGCCTGCTTGCCCGTCACCGTCATCTCGGCCCCCGTTCAGTGGTCTGGAATTTCAATCATGACTCGCCGCTGATTCACCTGATCGGGCGAGTCGGTCCGAAGTTCATTGTCCGCCCCGCGGCGGCGTCCTAGGGTCGAAGTTGATGTAGGACGACGAAAGGCCAGACCGCCGATGGCACAGCCGTTCACGCTCCCCGACTTCTACATGCCGTACCCGGCACGTATCAACCCTCATGTCGAGGAGGCCCGCGAGCACTCCAAGGCCTGGGCGCGCAGGATGACCATGATCGAGGGCTCCGGCATCTGGGACGAGGCCACCTTCGACGCCCACGACTACGCGCTGCTCTGCGCCTACACCCACCCCGACGCGGACGCCGCCGAACTGGCCCTGGTGACCGACTGGTACGTCTGGGTCTTCTTCTTCGACGACCACTTCCTGGACATCTTCAAACGGACCCAGGACATGGCCGGGGCCAAGGCGTACCTGGACCGGCTGCCGTTGTTCATGGCCGCGTCCGGCACCCCGGAGCCGACCAACGCGGTCGAGGAGGGGCTCGCCGACCTGTGGGCCCGTACCGTGCCGTCGATGTCGGGCGCCTGGGCCGAGCGCTTCCGGGAGAGCACCCGCGCGCTACTGGAGGAGTCGCTCTGGGAGCTCAACAACATCAACGAGGGCCGGCTCTCCAACCCGGTCGAGTACATCGAGATGCGCCGCAAGGTCGGCGGCGCGCCCTGGTCGGCCGACCTGGTGGAGCACGCGGTGGGGGCCGAGGTCCCGGCCGACATCGCCGCCAGCAGGCCGATGCAGGTGCTCAAGGACACCTTCGCGGACGGGGTGCACCTGCGCAACGACCTGTTCTCCTACCAGCGCGAGGTCGAGGACGAGGGCGAGCTGGCCAACTGCGTGCTGGTACTGGAGCAGTTCCTCGGCTGCGGCACCCAGCAGGCCGCCGAGCTGACCAATGAGCTGCTGACCTCCCGGCTGCAGCAGTTCGAGCACACCGCGCTGACGGAGGTGCCGCCGCTGCTGCTGGAGAGCGGGATGGACCCCAAGTCCGTCCTGGACGTCGGGCTCTATGTGAAGGGCCTGCAGGACTGGCAGTCCGGCGGCCATGAGTGGCACATGCGCTCCAGCCGCTACATGAACGGCGCGGGCGGTGGCGCGGATGGCGGCGCGGGCGCGTCCGTGCTGGACGGGCCGGTCGGGATCGGCACCTCGGCCGCCCGGCTGCTCGGTTCGCTGACGGCCTCGCTGCCGCGGCGGACCAGGCAGCACGGCAATGCCCCGCACCGCCCGGTCGGCCACCTCCCGCTGCCGGACTTCTTCATGCCCTATCCGCTGCGGATGAGCCCGCACCTGGACGCCTCGCGCGAGCACCTGGTCGAGTGGGCGCAGCGGATGGGCATCCTGGACGTGATTCCGGGCGTCCCGGGCTCGGGGGTCTGGAGCGAGGAGAAGATCCGCGACTACGACCTCCCGCTGTGCGCGGCCGGGATCCACCCGGACGCCACCATCGAGGAGTTGGACCTCACCAGCGGCTGGCTGGCCTGGGGCACCTACGGCGACGACCTCTACCCGGTGATCTTCGGCCGCACCCCGGATCTGGGCGCGGCCAAGCTCTGCACCGAACGCATGTCGCTGTTCATGCCGCTGGACGCGACCGAACCGGTGCCGCTGGCCACCAGCCCGCTGGAACGCTCGCTGTTCGACCTCTGGACCCGGACGGCGGGTCCGATGACCCCGGCCGACCGGCGCAAGTTCAGGACCTCGATCGAGGACATGGCGGACAGCTGGCTCTGGGAGCTGACCAACCAGAAGCAGAACCGGATCCCCGACCCGGTCGACTATGTGGAGATGCGCCGGAAGACCTTCGGCTCGGATCTCACCATGAGCCTGTCCCGGCTCTCGCACGGCCTGAGCGTGCCGCCGGAGGTCTACCGCTCCCGGCCGATCCGCAACATGGAGAACTCCGCCGCGGACTACGCCTGCCTGCTCAACGACGTCTTCTCCTACCAGAAGGAGATCCAGTTCGAGGGGGAGATCCACAACGCGGTGCTGGTGGTGCAGAACTTCCTGGACTGCGAGGCGGCAGAGGCCCTGGTCGTGGTCAACAACCTGATGACGGCCAGGATGCAGCAGTTCCAGCACATCGTCGGCCTGGAACTCCCGGCCCTCTACGACGACTTCGACCTCTCCGAGGAGGCCAGGCGCACCCTCGACGGCTATGCCGCCGAGCTGAAGGACTGGATGTCCGGCATCCTCAACTGGCACCGGGGCTGCTTCCGCTACGACGAGGCCACCCTGCTGCGCCACAACGGCTTCCTCCCGGTCGCCGACATCTGGCGGCCGGCCGCCCCGTCCGGCCTGGGCACCTCGGCGGCCCGGCTGGCCGAGGTGTTCAGCGGCGGGGGGTCAGCCTGACAGGGGGCTCAACCGGCTGAGGCTGACACCACTGCTTGGAGGGCCGCGGAGGCCCCGGCGCTGATCGGGTCTCCGTGGCCGAAGCAGGCGGTCTCCACCCCGTCCAGTTCGCTCATCCGCCGGAGGGAGGCGATGGCCCGTTCACGGTCGGTGTTGAAGACGCCCAGCATGGTCCTGCCGTCCATGTTCGCCACCGCGTCGCCGGTGAAGAGCACCCGGCGGTGCGGGAGGTGGATCGCGATGCTGCCGTCGGTGTGGCCGGGACGGCCACCACCCGGGCGCCGCCGCCGAAGTCGATGGCGTCGCCGTCCGTGAGCTCCCGGTCCACCCGTGCGGGTGGGGCCGGGGGCAGCGGCGGCAGGCTCTCGAAGATCGGCCGCTCCCAGTCCAGCAGCACCGGCGGCGTCCCGGCCCGGTCGCCGCGGATCACCGGCGCGTCCGCCGCGCCGGCCATCACCGTGACCGGGCCGAAGACCCCGGTCCAGCTGCCGATCTCGGCCGCGCCCCCGGCGTGGTCCGGGTGGAAGTGGGTCAGCACGACCCGGCGCAGCCGTCCCGGGTCCAGGCCCAGGCCCTTGATCGCGGCGGCGACGGTCGAGCCGGAACCGGCGGCGCCGGCGTCGATCAGGGTGAGGGCGTCCTCGTCACGCCAGAGGTAGGCGTGGCCGACCGGGAAGGGGATCATAAACAGATCAGGGACGATCTCGTGGGGCTCCATGCCGGAAACCTACGCCGCCTGGTGACCTGCCGTCAGCATCCTTACGCTGCGGGCGAATTCAGCGTGGAGAGAACGTCCAGCACGCGATCGGCGTCGGCCGAGGTGTTGTAGAGGTGGAACGAGAGCCGCAGGTTGCCGGCGCGGTTGGAGGCCACCACCCCGGCCCGGGCCAGCTCGGCCGCCGCCCGTCCCAGCCCGGGGACGGCGACGATGGCGGACCGTCCCGGTGCGGCGATGTGTCCCAGCGCGGCCAGGCCGTCGCGGAAGCGGTCGGCCAGGGCCAGGTTGTGCGCGCCGATCCGCTCCGGGGTCAGCTCCTCCAGCAGCGAGAGCGAGGCCGCCGCGCCCACGAACGCGGACCAGGCCGGAGCGGTGTCGAAGCGACGGGCGGTGGGCGCGAACGCGACCGAGTCGTAGCAGTTCGCCCAGGGGTCGTCGCCGGCGTACCAGCCGGGGGCGAAGCGGGCGCAGGGTCGCCGCCGCCTCGGGGCCGACCGCCAGGAAGGCGGTGCCGCGCGGGGAGAGCAGCCACTTGTAGGGGGCGCAGACCAGGAAGTCGGCGTCGTCGGCGCGGATCGGGAGCCAGCCCGCGGACTGGGTGACGTCGGCCAGCAGTCGCGCGCCGTGGGCGGCGGTGACGGCGCGCAGCGCGGCCAGGTCGGTGACCCGCCCGTCCGCCGACTGCACCACGCTCACCGCGACCAGCGCGGTCGCCGGGCCGACCGATTCGGCCAGCCGTTCCAGCGGGACGGTGCGCAGTACCAGGTCGTCCCGGCTGCGGAACGGCTGGGTCAGCGAGGTGAACTCGCCCTCGGCCAGCAGCACCTCGGCGCCGCTCGGCAGCGCCTCGGCCACCAGCCCGACCAGTGCGGACACCGTTCCGCCGATCGCCACCTGCTCCCGCACGGTGCCGGTGAGCCTGGCGAAGGAGGCCCGGGCCGCGCCGACCGGCTGGTCGTAGCCGACCGGATCGCAGCGTCCGGCCGCCCACGCACCCAGGTCGGCGGTGAGCGCGGCCTGGGTACGGGCGGGCGGGAGGCCCATCGAGGCGGTGTTGAGGTACACCGTCTCGGGTGCGAATTCGGCGGGGGCCAGCGAGAGGATCGGGTCTGTGGTCATATGACCAGCATTCCTGTCGCCGATCGATAAGTCCACGGCGATTTTTTCGTCGCCTGCCAAAGCAATGCTTATGAAAGGCTGTGCGTTACTGCTTGAGGGCTTCCAGCTGGGCGGTGAGCGTGGGGACGTCACGGAAGGTCAGCCCCAGCGCGGCGACGTGCTTCCAGCGCAGCACCCCTTCGGCGTCCACGATGAAGACCGCCCGGCGCAGCATGCTGCCCAGGCCGATCCCGTAGGCGGCGACGGCCTCCCGCTCGGTGTCGGCCAGCAGCGGCATCCGCAGCTGGAACTTGCGGGCGAAGCTCTCATGGCTGGCGATGTCCTGGGTGCTGATGCCCCAGACCGTGGCGCCGAGGTCGGTGAACGCCTCGAAGCCGGAGGAGTACGAGCACAGCTGCTTGGTGCAGACCGACGTGTCGTCACCCGGGTAGAAGGCGAGGACCACGGGGTGGCCGCGCTCCTTCGACAGGGTCAGATCGGACCGGACCAGCTCGCCGTCGACGAGTTGGACGGCGGGCAGGGTGAAGTCGGGGGCGACGTGCCCGACCTCGGGGGATTTAGCCATGCGGGGGTCTCCCTGGGCGGTGGCCGGCGTCTGGGAACTGTGACGTATGCACCATTATGGCGTCAGCCCGAAAGTGATCCGGTACCCGGCCTCCCCGGTGGAGGTGAAGGTGCTGGTGGCGTCGTCGTCGACATAGGAGTACGCGAACGGCTCGGCGCGCTTGAAGTCCGCCGCGTAGTCCACCGGCCACTTGGTCGGGTCGCAGGCGGCGCGCGCGGACCAGGCGCCGCGGCAGCAGTACTGGTCGGTGCCGAACACCCCGCAGGGCGACTCGCAGCCGACGACCGCCCCGCCCGCGTGGATCCGCAGCGCGGCCGGGCAGCTCACCGGGCGGGTGCAGCCCGCCGCTGAGCAGCCGTCAGCGCTGATCTTGTCCGCACTGGCGCCGCCGACCAGGTTGATCCACATCGGCAGATTGCTGCCGTCCACCATGCTGACGTCGTAGAAGTCCAGGCCGCTCCAGGCGTTGAGGTTGAACTCGGCGAGGGTGGCCGGGATCGCGCCGTAGCCGGGGCACTGGAACTTCCCGTCGCAGTCCCCGGTCTGGCAGTGCCCGTTGCCGGCCGCGTTGAAGCTGCAGCCGGTGCGGCCCCAGAACCGGCCGTTCCAGTGGTCCGGGATGCTGATGCTGAGACTCTGGCCCGGCTTGAGCACCCAGCCGCTGGTGGTCAGCGCGGGTTTGGCGGTCTGCTGTCCCGAGCCGACCCAGACGGTCTGGCTCAGCCGGTTGACGAAGGTCACCGTACGGTGCCCGGCGGCGGCCTTCGGCGGTTTCGCCGGGTTCGGCGCCTTGCCGGTCGGGCGGGGGGTGGCCGGGCGGAGGGTCGGGGCGGTCGCGGTAGCGTGTGCGGACGCTGTGGGGGTGCTGGTCGCCGTGGCCGTGCTCGGCTGCGGGGCGGCGGTCGCGGTGGCCCCGGGCAGACCGCCCGCGTTCGCCGTGGCGACGGCCGCTCCCGGCGCCGCACCGCTGGTCACCACGGTGCTGTCCGGTCGGCCGAAGGGGAGGTACAGGGCAATGGAGAGCACTGCTCCCACGACGGCGGCCAGGCCGACCATCAGCCATGTCCGGGTCCGGCTGGAGCCCTGCCTGCGCTGTCCCATAGGTACCTCTGCTGCCTCTGCGTTTCACTGGCGCACGTGCGCCCGGCCGGCCCCCGCCACTCAGGAGACGGCGGCAGCCACCGCCGACAACGGAAATCCTCGGAACGGATCCCGAAGTTTCTGTGATCCTGCGGGCACCGCCCCGTCTCCTGTGCAGAGCGAAGCGGTACGGCAAGCGAGAGGATCCAGGTCGACATGCGTGTAACCGGTCGGAGCACGGCGGCCAGAGGGACCGCACTGGGCGGAGCGAGCGCCGGAACGGTCCTCGCCGCCAAGGAGGGCGACCCGCTGGCCCTGGACGCACTGGTGGCCGCGTCGCTGCCGCTGGTCTACAACATCGTCGGACGCGCCCTCAACGGGCACCCGGACGTGGACGACGTGGTGCAGGAGACCCTGCTGCGGGTGGTCAGGGGCCTCGGTGAACTGCGGCAGCCGGAGTCCTTCCGGTCCTGGCTGGTGGCCATCGCGGTACGCCAGGTCCAGGACCGCGAGCGGGAGCAGCGCAGTTCGCACACCCACCGCGCCGATCTGGACGCCGCCGAGCAGATACCCGACCCGGCCTCCGACTTCGCCGGGCTCACCATCCTCCGGCTCGGCCTCACCGACCAGCGCCGCGAGCTGGCCGAGGCCACCCGCTGGCTGGACGAGGACGACCGGGCGCTGCTGGCCCTGTGGTGGCTGGAGGAGACCGGCGAGCTGAGCCGCGCGGAACTCGCCGAGGCCCTCGGCCTCTCCGGACGCCATGCGGCGGTCCGGGTCCAGCGGATGAAGGAGCAGCTGGAGACCGCCCGCACCATCGTCCGGGCGCTCCAGCTGCAGTTCCAGCCGGGGCAGCAGTGCGCCCCGCTGCTGGAGCTCACCCGCAGCTGGGACGGGGTGCCCAGCCCGCTCTGGCGCAAGCGCCTGGCCCGGCACATCCGCGAGTGCGGGCAGTGCGGGGAGCAGGGCGGGGTGCTCTACCCGATGGGCCAGCTGCTCGGCGGCCTGCCGCTGCTCGTCCCGCCGCCGCACCTGGTCGCGCAGCACGTGGGGGGCGCCACCGGCCTGGGCTCCTCGCTCGGGCACGGCCCCTCGGCCGGTCAGGCCGGCCACGCCGGGCACGCCTCGCACATCGGCAGTGTCGGGCCGGGCCACCGGGCGGTCAGGGGCGGGGTGCGGGCCGCGCTGCACGGCGGCAAGGTGCTGCCGGTCTCGGCCGCCGCCGTGACCGTGGCCGGGGTCGCGATCGCCGCGGTGCTGGTGTCCGGTCTCGGCGGGAGCCCGGCGAAGCCGCGTCCGGTCGCGGCGGCGGAGGTCACCCGGTCCGGGACGGTGAGCCCCGCGGCCTCCGTCCCGGCGGCGACGCCGACCCTGTCGCACAGCCCGTCCGCCACCCCCTCGCACAGCGCCAAGCCCTCGGCCACCCACCCGGCGGTGCCGCCGCCGGCGACGGTGAAGACGGTGTCCTCGTCCAAGAAGGGCGTCAGTGTCTGGAGCTTCTCCGGGGTGAACACCGCTCTCACCGAGTCCGGGGCGAGCTGGTACTACACCTGGTCCACCACCCACTCCGGCATCAGCGCCCCGTCCCGGATCGGCTTCGTCCCGATGATCTGGGGCGCGGCCTCGGTCACCCCGACCGCGCTGGCCCAGGCCAAGGCGGCGAGCCCGTACCTGCTCGGCTTCAACGAGCCGGACATGTCCGCGCAGTCCAATATGACGGTGGATCAGGCGCTGCAGCTGTGGCCTCAGTTGATGGCCACCGGCAGCAAGCTGGGCAGCCCCGCCGTCGCCTACGGCGGTGACACCGCGGGCGGTTGGCTGGACCGCTTCATGAGCGGCGCCAAGGCGAAGGGCTACCGGGTCGACTTCATCACCCTGCACTGGTACGGCGGCGACTTCACCACCCCGGACGCGGTGAACCAGCTGCGCTCCTACGTCCAGGCCGTCTACAACCGCTACCACCTGCCGATCTGGCTGACCGAGTACGCCCTGATCGACTTCTCCCACGGCACCCGCTTCCCGACCGGGGCGCAGCAGGCGGCGTTCGTCACCGCCTCCACCACGATGCTGTCCGGGCTGTCGTTCGTTCAGCGCTACGCCTGGTTCGCTCTCCCCGCCTCGGACACCGCGGCCAGCACCGGCCTGTTCCGCAGCGGCCCGGTGGCCACCGACGCGGGCAAGGCCTTCGAGGCAGCCGGAGGCTGATTGTCCGTCAACAACCCTTCACCGTACGAACGATCTGGCCCGGCCCTCCGCTGCGGAGGGCCGGGCCAGATGCTTGTGCGGCGGGGATCCCGAGCTGGATACCGGACGGGATACCGGTAATCCGTTCGTCACGCCGGGGACTCACGGCGGCAAACAGCATCCCCGACAGTCTTCGAAACAGCACCGCAGCAATGCACTCAAGAACCGCACCGTATGCACCTCCCGTCCGTCACGCGAGGAGCCTCATGTCGGACCCGGTCAGCATTCCCGCGAACCCCGCACCCTTCCCGCTCGACCCGGGCGGCTTCGCCCTGGTCATCATCGATATGCAGCGAGACTTCCTGGAGCCCGGCGGCTTCGGCGAGAGCCTCGGCAATGACGTCGGCCAACTGCGGCGCACCATCGAGCCGTTGCACGCCGTCCTGGACGCGACCCGCGCCCTCGGGCTGCCGGTGGTCCACACCAGGGAGGGCCATCTGCCCGACCTCTCGGACTGCCCGCCCAGCAAGCTCACCCGCGGTCTGCCCTCCAAGCGGATCGGCGACCCGGGCCCCAACGGCCGGATCCTGATCCGCGGCGAGTACGGCCACGACATCATCGACGAACTCGCGCCCGTCGAGGGCGAGACCGTCGTCGACAAGCCCGGCAAGGGCGCCTTCTACGGCACCGAATTCGGCGACGTCCTGGTCGCGGCGGGTGTGCGCCAACTCGTCGTCACCGGCGTCACCACCGAGGTGTGCGTGCACACCACCGTCCGCGAGGCCAACGACCGGGGCTACGACTGCCTGGTCCTGGAGGACTGCGTCGGCTCCTACTTCCCCGAGTTCCAGGCCGCCGGCCTGGCCATGATCTCCGCCCAGGGCGGCATCTTCGGCTGGACCGCGACCTCGGCCGACTACCTCAAGGCGCTCCAAGCAATCCAAGCACTCTGACGATCGACGCTCGATGATCGACGCTCGGTCCTGCACCGTCGGAACCACATCCCCCACGGAGCCCGCCATGTCCCTCACCGCGCCGCCCTCGGCGGCCACCGCCGAGACCGAACCACCGGTCACCATTCCCTGGTGGTCGCCCGGCGACACCAACGCCTTCTTCGGCCTGGGCTTCAACGTCCTGGTCAATGTGCTGGTGCTGACCGGCCTGGTCATCGGGGTCGTCAACATCCCCGGCCACGACGTCTACCACACCATCCTGCCCGCGCTCGGGGTCGAGCTGCTCATCGGCAACGTCTACTACACCTATCTGGCCCGGCGGTTGGCCCGGCGGGAGAACCGCACCGATGTCGCGGCGATGCCCTACGGGCCGTCCGTCCCGCACATGTTCATCGTCACCTTCGTCATCATGCTGCCGACCTACCTCGCCACCAAGGACCCGATCCGGGCCTGGGAGGCCGGTCTGGCCTGGGCGTTCGTGATCGGCTGCATCGTCATCGTCGGGGCCTTCGTCGGCCCCTACATCCGCCGCTGGACGCCGCGGGCCGCGCTGCTGGGCACCCTGGCCGGCATCTCGGTGGCCTTCATCTCGATGCGTCCGGCCGGGCAGATGTTCGAGGCCGCCTGGATCGCGCTGCCGGTGCTGGCGATCATCCTGATCGGCTTCTTCACCAACCTCAAGCTGCCGTTCAACATCCCGATCGGCCTGGCCGCGCTGCTGGTCGGCACCGCCATCGGCTGGCCGGCGGCTACATGTCCGCGCCGGACGTCACCGCCGCCGCCAGGGACATCGCCGTCGCGCTGCCCACGCTGCAGTTCCACCTGCTGTTCACCGGCATCAGCCATATCGGGCCGCTGCTGTCGACGGCCATCCCGCTCGGCATCTACAACTTCACCGAGGGCATGACCAATGTCGAGAGCGCCTCGGTGGCCGGCGACAACTACAGCCTGCGCTCGGTCCTGCTCGCGGACGGCACCGGCGCGATCGTCGGCGCCGCCCTGGGCTCACCCTTCCCGCCCGCCGTCTACATCGGCCACCCCGGCTGGAAGAAGGCCGGCGGCCGGACCGGCTACTCGATGGCCACCGGCGTGGTGATCGCGGTGCTCTGCTTCGCCGGGGTGTTCGGGCTGCTCGGCGCGCTGCTGCCGATACCCGCGATCGTGCCGATCCTGCTCTACATCGGCCTGCTGATCGGGGCGCAGGCGTTCCAGGCGGTGCCACGGGCGCACGCCGCCGCGGTGATGATCGCGATCATCCCCAATGTCGCCTCCTGGGCTCAGGGGCAGATGGCGGACGTGCTCTCGGCGGTCGGCTACCAGAACGTCGACTTCTCCAGCGCCGGCAAGCTCATCCCCCCGGTCGGCGGCGCGCCGGGGACCGTCCCGGAGAGCGCGCTGGTCAACGCGGGGGTCATCTACAAGGGGCTGATGATCCTCGGGGACGGCGCGGTGCTGGCCGGGCTGATCCTGGGCGCGATCGTGGTGTTCCTGATCGACCGCGACTTCAAGAAGGCCGCGATCTACTGCGCGGCGGGGGCGGCGCTGTCCTTCGTCGGCCTGATCCACGGAGCGAAAGTCGGCTGGGACGTCAACGGGCAGGTCGCGCTGGGATATCTGCTGGCGGGGGTGGTCTGCGCGCTGTTCCTGCTGAAGAAGGTGCCGCCACGGGAGCCCGACCCGGACGAGCACCTGCTGCTGCCCGAGGGCGGCGAGCCGGCCGTGGCCACGGCCGCCCCGGTGCTGGAGCCGGCTGCCGTGCCGTCGGGCTAAGGCATCAGGGCTCAGCCGGTGCGGCGGGAGGCAGTTGACGCTGCGTCAACTCCCGCCGCACCGGCGGCCACCTCGCGTACCACCGCGGCCAGCGCCTCCGGCTGCTCCAGGTGCACGGCGTGGCCGCAGCCCTCCAGCACCCGGTACGGCAGGCCGGTGAGGCCGCGCAGCGCCCGAGCCGCCGTGTGCCGGGCGGGTGGGGACAACGCCCCCACCGTGGTCATGAGTTGGACCCCGGAGGCGGGCAGCGGGGTCGGTTCGAAGGCCCGGAACATGGCGAAGTCCCTGCGTACCGCGTCCTCCTCGGCCGGGGCCAGGGACGGATCCCAGGACGGCCCGTACAGCGCCGTCCCGAAGCCGGCCACGCCGTCCGCGGCGTATCCGGCGGCGACATGCGCCAGCAGCCCGGGGACCAGGCTCCCCACCGCCGGTTCGTGCAGCACCGCCCCCGCCACCGGGACGCCCGCCGCCAGCAGCGCCAGACCCAGCGTCGCCCCACCGCTCACCCCGACCACCACCGCCCCCTCGGCCGCCTCCGCCAGCGCGGCCAACTCGACCCGCAGCTCACCGCTGTAGCCGCGCTGCGGAGCCAGTACCTCAAGCCCCGGCAGCAGGCTGCGGACAGCCGACCAGACCGCGGCGGTCGTCGCCGCACCGTGGATGAGGAGAACGCGCGTCGCAGCCATAGCGAGCAGCCTAGGACCTGCCCGGTCGCCGCCGCGGGCCCGTAACGTCGGTGGAACAGGAGTGACTTGAGCGCGACACGACGGCTTCGGAGGATGACCCCATGGATTCCGCTCTGGATACGGCACCGGATCCCGCGTCGAAGTCCTCGCCCAGCGAGGACGCCTACCGGCAGCTGCGGGACCGGCTGCTGTCGGGATCGTTCCCGCTCACCCGGCGGCTCGCCGAGGGGCGGCTGGCCGACCTGGTCGGGGTCTCCCGCACCCCGGTGCGGCACGCGCTGATCCGGCTGCACGGCGAGGGCCTGGTCAGCCGGCACCGCGACGGCGGCTACCGTCCGTCCGTCCCCGACCCCAACGACATCAGCTGCCTCTACGAGACCCGGCGCACCCTGGAGATCGGCGCGCTCTGGCGTCCCGCCGAGATCGGGGCCACCCACGACCGCCCCACCCTGGACGCCCTGCGCGAGGACTGGGAGGGGCTGCGCCGGGAGCAGCCGCCCGCCGACGCGGGCTTCGTCGCCCTGGACGAGGACTTCCATGTGCGGCTGGCGCAGTCGGCCGGCAACGAGGTGATGGTCGACCTGCTGCGGTCGGTCAACGCCAGGATCCGGGTGATCCGGATCCATGACTTCCTCAGTGACGACCGGATCGAACGGACCATCAGCGAGCACCTGGAGATCCTCGGCGCGGTCATGCTCGACGACCCGTCGACCGCCGAGCGGGTCTTCCGGGCCCACCTCGCCACCTCCAAGGAGGTCGCCGAGGAACGCGCCCTGCGGGCCATCGCCCGGATGGCCACCCTCGACTGACCTCGCCCGGACCCCACCAGGGAGCCGGGCCCCTATCCGAGAGGCAGAACCGAGATGACCAGCACCGTCGTCACCACACCCGGCACCGTCGTCGCCGAGCCCTACCCCTGGCCCTACGACGGGGTGATCGCCCCGGCGACCACCGCACTGCTCTGCATCGACTGGCAGACCGACTTCTGCGGTCCCGGCGGCTATGTCGACACCATGGGCTACGACCTCTCGCTCACCCGGGCCCCGCTCGCCCCCACTGCCCGGGTCCTCGCCGCCGCCCGCGCGGTCGGCATGACGGTGATCCACACCCGTGAGGGCCACCGCGCCGACCTGGCCGACTGCCCGCCCAACAAGCTCTGGCGCTCCCGCCGGATGGGCGCCGGCATCGGCGACGCCGGGCCCTGCGGACGGATCCTGGTCCGCGGCGAAACCCGGCTGGGAGATCGTCCCCGAGGCGGCGCCGCTGCCCGGGGAGCTGATCGTCGACAAGCCCGGCAAGGGCGCCTTCTACGCCACCGACCTGGATCTGCTGCTGCGGACCCGGGGGATCACCCATCTGATCCTCACCGGCATCACCACCGACGTCTGCGTGCACACCACCATGCGCGAGGCCAACGACCGCGGCTACGAGTGCCTGCTGCTCACCGACTGCACCGGCGCCACCGACCCGGCCAACCACGAGGCGGCCGTCCGGATGGTCACCATGCAGGGCGGGGTCTTCGGCGCGGTGGCCCACTCCTCGGCCCTGCTGGCCGCGCTGGCCGTGCCGACCGCCGCCGCGACCGCGACCGAAACGGTGACGGCCGCGGCCCCGGCCGGTCTCAGCCGGTGATGCTGTCGCCGCCGTCCTCGACATGGCCGGTGAAGCGCTGCGACCAGGACGGGTCCAGGTCGCAGGTGACGGTCACGTCGTACCAGCCGTGCGCCGAGCCGTTGACCGCGACGCTGTAGGAGGAGCTGGTGCCCGGTTCCACCTTGTGGGTGTCCGGGGCGCCGGTCCGGTAGTTGTTCGCGGTGATGGTGAAGGTCGCCCTGGCCGTGCCGGTGTTGCCGAGGGCCAGGTACAGGCCGCTGCCGGCCGTGCCCGCGCGCTGGTAGGCGGGGGTGGCCGAGAGGGTGGCGCCGGCCGTGGTGGCGTTGCCCTGGAAGCGGCGCAGGAAGCGGTTGGGCCCGACCACGGTCAGGTCGTAGGCGCCGTCGCCGTAGCCGGTCCCGCAGTTGAAGAAGTCGCTGACGGTGCCGCCGGCCGGCACGGTGTACTGCCAGGGGCCGCCGCTGCGGTGGGCGTTGGCGTAGATGGAGAAGTGCGCGGCCTGGGTGGCCGGGGCGCCGGTGTTGGCCATGGCGATCCACACCTTGGCCACGCCGCCGGAGCCGAAGGTGTACTCGCTGACGCTGCCGTTCGGCTGGTACGGCAGGGCGCGGGCCGGACGGGTGCCGGGCTCCTGCTGCGGCAGCACGTTGTCGGTGGGCGCCGGGTTCGACAGCGGGCCGCAGGCGGCCAGGCCGATGGTGGCACTGGTGTCCGGCAGGGCGGGCATGCCGAACACCGGCTTGGTGAAGTCCAGGGTGCTGGTGAGGTCGCCGCAGACGGCCCGGCGCCAGGCGCTGATGTTGGGACAGGTCGCGGGCTTGCCGATGGCCGCGGTCCACTTCTCCAGGAAGCGCAGCACCGAGGTGTGGTCGAACACCTCCGAGTTGACCCAACCACCGCGGCTCCAGGGTGAGATGACCGTCATCGGCACCCGGAAGCCGAGCCCGATGTTGGCGCCGCTGTAGAACTCGTCGGCGGTTCCGGCGGGGGCGGCCGGCGGCGGCACATGGTCGAAGAAGCCGTCGTTCTCGTCGTAGTTCAGAAACAGGACGGTCGAGTTGAACACGTCCGGGTCGGCGTTCAGCGCGTCCATCACCAGGTGCACGAAGTGCGCGCCGTCCTGCGGGGTGGCGTACGGGTGCTCGGAGCTGGCCTGGTCCGAGACCACCCAGGACACCTGCGGCAGCGTGCCGGCCACCACGTCGGCGCGGATGGCGGCGGCGATGTCGTCCGGGGTGCGGCCGGTGGCCGGCGGGACGCTGCCCATGCCGAGGGAGCCCAGCGGGCTGCTCGCCGGGGCGGTGGTGAACTGGCTGAAGTAGGCGAGGCCGTTGTCGCCGAAGTTGTCCTGGGCGTTCTGGTAGACCTTCCAGGTCACCCCGGCGTTCTGCAGCGCCTCGGCATAGGTCTGCCAGCGCAGGCCCGACTCGGAGCCGCCGTTGTAGGCGGGGCCGCCGGACTTGCCGGCCGGGTCGATCATCCCGCTCCACAGATAGGTGCGGTTGGGGCCGGTCGCGCTGAGGATCGAGCAGTGGTAGGCGTCGCAGATGGTCCAGTTGTCGGCCAGCGCGAAGTGGAACGGGATGTCGACCCGCTTCAGGTGGCCCAGGGTGCGGACGTTGCCCTTGGCGGAGACCCAGGAGTCCATCTTCCCGCTGTTCCAGGCCGCGTGCTGGTCGGCCCAGGAGTGGGCCAGGTCGCCGTTGCACTGGGCCAGCCGCTCCGGGTCCGCGGAGCTGGTGGCCTCGGTGTCGCTGAAGGCCCAGGGGTACTGCCTGCCCGAGCCGTTGGGCTGCTCGAAGACGCTGTGGCCCCCGGCGAGCTGGATGGTGGCCCGGTCGCCGAAGCCGCGGACGCCGTTGAGCGTGCCGTAGTAGTGGTCGAAGCTGCGGTTCTCCTGCATCACCACCACGATGTGCTTGGCGTCCTGCAGGGTGTGGGTGAGCCCGCTCTTCGCGCTCGCCGCGGTGGCGGTCGTCGCCGTGGCCCCGGTCGCAGTGAGGGGCGCCGCCTGCGCGTCGGTGGCAGCCGCGACGCCGGTCCCGGCCACCCCGACCACGGCCGCGGCCCCCGCCGACGCCGCCATGAACGTACGCCGACTCCACCCGGCCCCGTCGGCCCCGGAACGCCGGTCCGACGGTTGCTGCGACTGCTCGTCCATGCTGCCCACTGCTTTCTCCGATGGTGGCTCAGTTCAAGTTCCACAGAACTTGTCTGAACAAGTCGAAGCTCAGTAAGCCGGAATCGGATGACCCCGCGATGAACACCAGGCAACCCCCCAGCAGTCACCGAACGAATCCCCGCCCGGTCTCCCCGCTACAGCCGAACGGAAATATTGCCCACCGTCGCCGTTATCGTCAGCTCGCCGCCGATGGCCTCGAGGTATGCCGCCATGGTGGTGGTGTCGAGCTGCTGCGTCCCGCGCTCGATCTGGCTGATCCGCCCCTGGGTCACCCCCATGGCACCTGCGACCTGGACCTGCGTCATGCCCTGAGCCTTGCGCAGTGCGGCGAGTTCATGGCCGCGCTCGGCGTCGACCATCTGCGCCTTGATGGCTTCGATGCGCTCACGCTTCTCAGGGGTGAGGTCTGCGGTCAGGTCACCCATGTCGCCCAGTTTCATCGCTTCCCTTCCTCCTTCTGCTCGTTCGCCAGGGCCTTGAGGTAGGACGCGTACTTCGCGTCGGCTTCCTTGATCGCTTTCGGATACCAGGCCGTCCATTGTCGTCCGGTGGCCTTGTCGCCGGCGACGAGGAAGATCGCTCGACGCTCAGGGTCGAAGATGAACAGTATCCGGATGCTCACCGTCGAGCCGCTGCGCGGGCGTAACTCGCGCATGTTGCGGTAGTCGCTGCGTTCGATCGCGCCGACCGTGGGCCGCCTCAGTGCAGGGCCGACCTCCTGCAGCCGCTCAAGGGCTGCGATCACATGGAGGTGGCTTTCGGGATCCTCCTTCGCAAGGGTCTTGATCCAATCGAGTACATCTTCGAAGAACCGCAGTTCATAGGGCTCACCCACGACAAAATAGTAGCACTAGCTAATATGCGGCACGTCTCTGTCCTTCCCGCCATGCAGGCCCGGAAACCGGCTCCGGGTCGGGGCCCCGGCCGATATCAGAGGTAGAGGCCGTCGCTGGGGGCGGTGGGGGTGGGGAGGAGGATGCCGGGGCCCGTGCGGAGGGCGTAGAGCTCGGCGAGGGTGGCGCCGCCGGAGGGGGCGGTGGCGGGGGTGTCGGCGAGCCAGTGGGCGGACTCGGACTCGGTCAGCGGGCCGACCTCGACCCGGGACAGGCAGCGGCCGGGACGGACCACGGCCGGGTGCAGCCGCTCCAGGTCCTCGTTGGTGGTGACCGCGACCAGCACCTTGCGGCCCTGGCCGAGCAGGCCGTCGGTGAGGTTGAGCAGTCGCGACAGCGCCTGCCCCGCCGCGCGCTTGGCGCCGCCGCGGATCAGCTCGTCGCAGTCTTCCAGCAGCAGCAGCCGCCACTGCTCCTCCCCGGCCTCCTCCGGCGGCCCGTGGTGCTGCCGCTGCGGGCCGAGCGCCACCTCGATCAGATAGCCGGGGTCGGCGAACAGCCGCTCGGGGTCGAGCACGCACTCCACCGTGCACCACTCCCGCCAGGCCCGGGCCAGTGTGCGCAGCGCGGTGGTCTTGCCGGTGCCGGGCGGACCGTGCATCAGCAGCAGCCGTCCGGCCACCTGGTCCGGCTTGAGGTTCATCAACCCGTCGAAGGCGTCCACCACGGTACGGGTGTAGTTGCCGCGCACCGCGTCCCAGCCGGGGGCCTCGATCCGGCGCCGGGCCCGGACCGGCCCGCGGCCCGCGGCGAGGTGCCAGAAGCCCATCGCCACAACGTCCTCCTCGGTGGGCTTCTCCTCCTCCGCGCCGTCCACGGCCTGCGCCAGCACGGTCTTGGCCAGCTCGTCGTCGGCGGCGGTCACGGTGACATCGGCGTTGACCGTGCCGCCGTTGCGCCACCAGGACGCCTTGAGGGTCCAGCCGGGCCCGTCCGCGAGCAGCACGGTGCGGCTGTCGGCCTCGCTGCGCCGGACCACCCGGGCGCCGGGCGGCAGCAGAGTAGCGTCCGGACGGGCCGGGCTGACCGAGGCCGAACGGGCCCAGGGCTGGGCGCCGGTGGTGAACGAGGCCAGCGCGAGGGCGTCGACGACATCGCCGGGACCGTCGCCGTCGTCCAGGCTGATACGCAGCGGCAGCAGGTCTGCGGGCTCGACGGAGGGGGCCGTCCCGTCGCCCGGGCCGGCCTGATGCAGAAGAGTCATACCGGAGATGATCCGCTACCCGGCCGTGATCAGGACAGTAGTTTTCGAGATGGCGGCCGCGGCGGGTGCGATCAGCCGCCGCGGAGGTGAGGGATCCTCAGACGGCGACCCGCTCCGCTGCCAGCCTCCGGACCACCGCGGCGGCCGCCGCCCGGCCGGCCCGGTTGGCGCCGACGGTGCTGGCGGACGGGCCGTAGCCGACCAGGTGGATCCGCGGATCGTCCGCGGCGCGGGTGCCGTCCAGCCGGATGCCGCCGCCGGTCGAGCGCAGTCCCAGCGGCGCCAGGTGGGCGATCTCCGGGCGGAAGCCGGTGGCCCAGACCACGGCGTCGACCCGTTCGCTGCGGCCGTCCGGCCAGACCGCGCCGTTCGCGGTCAGCCGTTCGAACATGGGCAGCCGTTCCAGCGCGCCCAGCTCGCGGGCCCGCAGCAGCGCCGGGGTGGGCGGCAGGCCGGTGACCGAGACCACGCTGGCCGGCGGCAGCCCCTGCCGAACCCGCTGCTCCACCATGGCCACGACGGCCCGGCCGATCTCAGGCGTGAACGCCGCCTCGCGGAAGACCGGCGGGCGGCGGGTGACCCAGAGCGTGTCCGCCACCGCGGCGGTCTCGGCCAGGATCTGGATGGCGGAGGCGCCGCCGCCGACCACCAGCACCCGGCCGCCGGCGAACTCCTCGGGCCCGGCGTACTGCGAGCTGTGCAGCTGCCGGCCCCGGAACAGCTCCGCGCCCGGGTAGTAGGGGAGGAACGGGCGAGTCCAGGTACCGGTGGCGTTCACCAGCGCCCGCGCGGTCCAGCGTCCGGCCGCCGACTCGACCAGCAGCCGTCCGTCGCCGGCCTCGCGCACCGCGGAGACCCGGGCCGGACGGACCACCCGCAGGTCGTTGGCCCGCTCATAGGCGCTGAAGTACTCCGGCAGCGCGTCCCGGGCGGGACGCTGCGCCGCGAACGGGGGCAGCGGCATCCCCGGCAGCTCGTAGAAGCCGTGCACGGCGGCCATGGTCAACGTGGGCGGGCGGTGCGCCCAGGCGCCGCCGGGGGAGGAGTCGGCGTCCAGCACCACAAAGCCACTGCCGGGTTCGAGACCGAGTCGGCGCAGGTGGAAGGCGGTGGAGAGGCCGGCCTGGCCCGCACCCGCCACCAGCACGTCCACGTCCATAGCGGCCGCCCACTCAGTTTCCCGTTCAACCATCACAGGGGTGGAACATCACTGCCACCCAGGACCTTCCCGAGGCCGTCGTCCCGGAGGGCGATCGGGTCAGGGATCGACCCTGAGATTCCTGGGGGTCGTCGACAGCCCCAGGGCGGATCCCCTCCGCCCGGCCGCCTCCTACCTTGGGATACATGGACCAAGCAAGCATCGACCGACGAGTACTGGCACAGCGCGACGCGGACGGGTGGCTGTTTCTGGCGGAGGCGGCGCAGACTGGGATGGTGCTGCTGCGTGCGGCCTGGCAGTCCGCCGCGCGCAGCGTCCGACGACCCCCGGTCCCGGAAGGCGTGCCACGATGAACTGGATCCAGCACCTTCTGCTGCAGTTGCCGCCGCTCGCCGTGTACGGAACGGTGGCCGCCGTCGTCCTGGCCGAGTCCGTCCTGCTGCTGGGCGCCTTCGCGCCCTCGCTGACCACCCTGCTGGTCGGCGGCTTCCTGGCCAGGACCGGTTCCGGTCCTTCCACCGTGCAGCTGCCGCTGGTGATCGCGGTCGCGGTCTGCGCGGTGGTGCTCGGTGACCTGCAGGCGCAGCGCACCGGCCGCCGGTTGGGCCCCAGGCTCGGGCAGGGGGCGATCGGCCGGCGGATCCCGCCGACGCTGCTGCAGCGCACCTACCGGCTGCTGTCCCGGCGCGGTGGCGCGGCCGTGTTCCTCTGCCGCTTCCTCCCGGTGGTGCGGACCCTCGCCCCGCACCTGGCCGGGGCGGCCGGGCTGCGCTACCGCAGGATCGCGCCTTACAGCCTGGCGGCGGCGCTGGTCTGGGCCTCGGCCGAGGCCGGAGCGGGCTATGCGCTGGGCGCCTCCTACACCCGGTTCGCCGACCAGGCGGGGCCGGTGCTCGGCGGGGCGGCGGCCGTGCTGGTGCTGGTGGCGGCAGTGGTGTTCCGCCGCCGGACGCTGCGGGAGCGGGCCGCCCAGGCGGAGCGGCCGCTGCAGCCGGCCGAGCTGGCCGACCGCGAGAGCTGCCTGTACAAGTAGTGGTCCGGAAAGCAGTCCGGAAAAGGGGACGACCCGGCCGGCGGCTCCCCCTCAAGAGCCGTCGGCCGAGTCGAGTTCGGCGGGTCGCGCACACCTGACGGAACGTCAGTCGGGTGCTATTCCCCCGGGTGCAGCCAGCAGGCGACGGTCCGGTCCTGCTGGGCGTGGTCGGCCGGGGCCACCAGCGGCGGCAGGTCCGTCCGGCACGGGTCGAAGGCCTTGGGGCAGCGCGGATGGAAGGCGCAGCCGGTGGGCATCGAGCGCAGGTCCGGCGGGGAGCCGGGGATGCCGCTCAGCTCGCGGCGCTCCCCGCGCAGCGGCGGGAAGGCGTTGAGCAGGCCCTCGCTGTAGGGGTGCAGCGAGTCCCGGTAGAGCTTGGCCGAGGGGGCCTCCTCCACGATCCGGCCGCCGTACATGATGGCGATCCGGTCGGAGAACTCGACCAGCAGCGACAGGTCGTGGGTGATGAAGACCACCGAGAAGCCCAGCCGCTCGCGCAGGTCGACCAGCTGGCGCAGGATCTGACGCTGCATCACCACATCCAGCGCGGTGGTGGGTTCGTCCATGATGACGACCTGCGGTTCCAGCGCCAGCGCCATGCCGATCATGACCCGCTGGCGCATGCCGCCGGAGAGCTGGTGCGGGTAGCTGTCGAGGCGGTCGGGGGCGATCCCGACCAGCCGCAGCAGCTCCTTGGCCCGGTCCTTCCTGGCCTCCCGGCTCATCGTCGGCTCGTGCGCGGCCAGCACGTCCATCAGCTGGGTGGCGACGGTGTGCACCGGGTTGAGCGAGTTCATCGCGCCCTGGAACACGATCGAGGTCTCGGCCCAACGGAACCTGCGCAGCGCGGCGTTGTCCATCTGCAGCACGTCCACCGGCGGCTCGCCCGGCGGGTGGTAGATGACCCTGCCGCCGGTGATCACACCGGGCGGCGGCAGCAGCCGGGTCAGCCCGTAGGCCAGGGTGGACTTGCCGCTGCCGCTCTCCCCGGCCAGGCCGAGCACCTCGCCGCGGTGCAGCGTCAGATTGACGTCGCGGACCGCCTGCACGGACTGCTCGCCGAGGCCGTAGTCGACGCAGAGGCCCTTGATCTCGAGTACCGGCTCCTTGCTCACTGCGTCTCTTCCTTACTCTTGCGGTGCGCCTTGGGCGCGTTCTGCACCGGCGCGGACTCCACCAGGTCGGACTCCACCGGCGAGACCCGGACCGGGGTGAACTCGGCCGGCTCCGGCTCGGTGGAGCGGGGGATGACGACCGGGGTGAAGCCGACCCGCATCTTGACCGGGCGGCCGTCGGAGGACTTCGCCCCGCGCTCGCCGTTGTTGCGCAGCCGGGGGTTGACGAACTCGTCGATGCCGAAGTTCACCAGGGCCAGCGAGGTGCCGAGGATGGCGATCGCCAGACCGGCCGGCACGAACCACCACCAGGCGCCCTGGGCCAGCGCCTGCTGGCTCTGGGCCCAGTAGAGGATGGTGCCCCAGTTCCAGGCGGAGAGCCCCTGGACGCCGATGAAGGCCAGCGTGATCTCGCTCATCACCGCGTAGATCACGGTGCCGATGAAGCCGGAGATGATCACCGCGCTGAGGTTGGGGAGCAGCTCGAAGATGATGATGCGCCAGGTCGACTCGCCGGTGGCCCGGGCCGCCTCGATGAAGTCCCGCCGTCGCAGCGACAGCGTCTGCGCCCGGACCACCCGCGCGCCCCAGGCCCACGAGGTGAAGCCGATGACCAGGGCGACCAGGGTCTCGCCGCCGCTCGGCAGGCTGGAGGTGATGATGATGATCAGCAGCAGCGCCGGGATCACCAGGAAGATGTTGGTGAGCGCGGAGAGCAGGTCCGAGGCGACCCCGGTCAGATAGCCGGAGGTCACCCCGATCAGCACGGCCAGGGCGGTGGCGACCAGGCCGGCGATCAGCCCGACGTACATCACGCTGCGGGTGCCGACGATGACCTGGCTGAAGATGTCCTGGCCCAGGTGGGTGGTGCCGAACAGGTGCTTGGCCGAGGGCCCCTGCAGCAGGTCGCTGGTGCGCGCGGTCGGGTCGTGCGGGGCCAGGAAGGTGCCGAAGACCGCCAGCAGCCCGAAGAAGATCAGGATGAAGCTGCCGGTGGCGGCCTTGGGGCTGGACAGGAAGCGCAGGTGCTGCCGCTTCGGCTTGCCCGAGTCCGGCGCCGTCGCCTGCGGGTCCGACGGAGCGATCGAGGTGATGTTGGATGCCGCGGTGGCCATCGCTCAGCCCTCCTTGCGCGTACGCGGGTCGAGGATCAGGTACGCGATGTCGGCCAGCAGGTTCGCCAGCAGCACCGCCAGCGTGATGAACAGGAAGATTCCCTGCATCAGCGGGTAGTCGGTCGAACCCACGGCCTGCAGCATCTCGAAGCCGATGCCGGGGTAGTTGAAGACGATCTCGACCAGCAGGGTGGAACCGAGGATCTGCCCCAGCGCCAGCGAGAGCCCGGAGACGTTCGGCAGCAGCGCGTTGCGGGCCGCGTAGCTGAACATCACCCGGCGGTCGCTCAGGCCCTTGGCGTGGGCGACGGTGATGTAGTCCTCGGCGCCGACGGTCACCATCATGTTGCGCATGCTGAGGATCCAGCCGCTCATGGTGGTGACCACCAGCACGGCCAGCGGCAGCCAGCTGTGCTGCAGCGCGCTGCTGATGAACTCGGTGTCGGTACCGGGGACCAGGCCCGGGTCGTAGCCGCCGGAGACCGGGAACTGGCTGCCGGCCGCGATCAGTCCGGCGATGGCGAGCAGGCCGAGCCAGAACGCGGGGATGGAGGAGATGAAGGTGGTGGCCGGCAGCAGGAAGTCCAGCCGGGAGCCGCGCAGCCAGCCGGACAGCACGCCCAGGAAGGTGCCGGTGACAAAGCTGATGATGGTGGCCACACCGGCCAGCGCGACCGTCCAGGGCAGGCTCTGCACCAGGATGCTGGAGACCGGGGTCGGGAAGTTGGAGAACGAGATGCCCAGGTTGCCGTGGGCCAACTGGTCGATGTAGCTGGTGTACTGCGACCACATGCTCTGGTGCTTGTTGAGGCCGAACAGCACGTAGAGCGAGGCGATCGCCTTGGTGTCGATCTGGCCCCGGTTCTTGTTGATCAGCGCCATCACCGGGTCGCCCGGTATCAGCCGGGGGATGAAGAAGTTGACGGTGATCGCGGCCCAGGCAGTGAGCAGGTAGAAGCCGAGCCGCTGCAGGAAGTACTTCACTGGGATGCCTCCGTCCCGGCCGACGCGGTGGCGCCGCGGGTCTCGTCGCCGCTGCGGCTCTCGTCGAACAACCAGCAGGCTGCCCAGTGCGGGGAGTCGCCGTCAACCGTTCCGGCCAGGACCGTCGCGCTCAGCGCGATCGGGACCGGGACGTCGAAGCGGGGCGGCAGCTCGGTGCGGCAGATGTCCATCGCGGACGGGCAGCGCGGGTTGAAGCGGCAGCCGGTCGGCGGGTTGATCAGGCTCGGCGGCTCGCCGCCGCTGGTGTCCTCGGTGTCGTCCGGGGTGCCCAGGCCGAGGATGCGGTCCGGGTCCGGCGCCGAGTTGATCAGCAGCTGGGTGTACGGGTGGGCCGGGTGCTGGGTGACGGCCTCGCTGGAACCGCCCTCCACCATCCGTCCCGCGTACATCACCATGGTGTCGTCCGCGAAGTAGCGGGCCGAGGCGATGTCGTGGGTGATGTAGAGGATGGCCAGGCTCAGCCGCTCCTTGAGGTCGCGCAGCAGGTTGAGCACACCGAGCCGGATCGAGACGTCCAGCATGGACACCGGCTCGTCGGCGAGCAGGGCGTCGGGATCGGCCGCGAGGGCACGGGCGATCGCTACGCGCTGGCGCTGTCCGCCGGAGAGCTCGTGCGGGAACTTCTCCAGGTACCGGGCCGCCGGGGTGAGCTGTACGCGCTCCAGCAGCTGCTCCAGGGCCTGCTGCAGTTCCTCGGCCCCGCGCTTGCCGTGGCCGCTGCCGCCGTTGCCGTGGATCCGCAGCGCCCTGGTGAGGTGGTAGCGGATGGTGTGGACCGGGTTCAGCGAGGCGAACGGGTCCTGGAAGATCATCTGGACCTTGCGGTTGTACGCCCGGAAGCGCCGCCCGCCCTTGACCGTCACCGACTCCCCGTGCAGCCGGATGTCGCCGCCGGTGCGCGGGTACAGCTGCGCGAGCAGCCGTGCCACGGTGGACTTCCCGGAGCCCGACTCACCGACGAGTGCCGTGACACGTCCTCTTCGAAGCTTCAGGGTGACGTCGTCGACGGCGTGCACGACGCGTGGAGCGCGCGTCAACGCCTGCCGTCCGCTCTTGCGCACCGCGAAGTGCTTGGTGAGGCCGTCGGCCTCGAGGACCGTCTCGCTGTCCGGTGGCGCCGGTGGAGAGGACGTTTGGCTCAACGTCATGCCCGGTATCCCATCGTGATGTCAGTGCCTCCCGGTCCTCCGCCCGGGTGGGGCGGAGGACCGGGAAGCGGGGGGTGAGTGCGGTGGTGCGGTGCCGGCGGGGGGAGCGGCCGGCGGGGTGGAGCTTCCGCCCTACTTGGCCGGGGTCAGGTGCAGCACCACGTTCAGCGCCTCGGGGATCGTCGGCTGGGCGCCGCCGTAGTTGTTGCTGTCGTCCGGCCATCCCACCCAGTTCTTGGTGGAGTACTCGGCGCCGTAGTTGCCGGCCGAGGTCGGGATCATCGGGGTCTGCTCGACCATGATGGTCTCGAGGGTGGTCAGCGCGGCGGTGCGGCTGGCGTCGTCGGCCGCGTTCGCGTAGTCCTTCAGGGCCTGGGTGGCCTGCGGGCTGTTGAACCGGCCGTAGTTGCCGTTGGGGGCGTCGGTGCCGATCGGCTTGAGGTTGTCCCCGTCCATGATGTTCTCGTAGAAGTCGTACGGGGTGGCCCCGCCGTTGGTCCAGTGCATCGCGGCCTGGAAGTTGCCGGCGCCGAAGTTCTTGGTCCAGGCGTTCTCGTCGGCCTTGTCGACCGTGGTCTTGATGCCGATCTTGGAGAAGTTGTCGGCGATGATGGTCAGGTCGGTCTGGTAGTCGGACCAGCCGGCCGGGTCGGTCACGGTGATGGTGACCGGCTTGCCGGTCTTGTCCTTGAGCACGTTGTTGGCGAAGGTGTAGCCGGCCGCCTTGAGCTTGGCGAGGGCGCCGTCCACGTCGACCTTGGCGGTCTGGCCCTTGTACTTGTCGACGATGAAGGGGGTGCCGGCCGGCGTGGGCAGCCCGGTGACGCTGTCGACCAGCGGCTTGAAGTAGCCGGACTCACCCTGGTTGAAGATGTCGTCGCGGTTGATGACCATGGCCATCGCGCCACGCAGGGCCGGGTCGTCGAACGGCTTCACCGTGGTGTTGATCCACAGGCCGTCCGCGCTCAGGCTCGGCGGGAACCAGAGCTTGAAGTGGGCCGGGTCCTTGGCCACGAAGACCTGCTTGGCCTGCGGGATGTAGACGTAGCTCCACTCGGCCGCACCGCTGGTCAGCGCCGTGGTCATGGAGTCGTTGCCGGTGTACGAGGTGTACAGCAGCGTCTTCACCTTGGGCAGGGCCTGCCAGTAGTCGCTGGTCCGCGCCTGCAGGGTGACGTTCTGGGAGGTGATCGACTTCAGGGTGTACGGACCGGTGCCGACCGGGTTCGCCACGATGTCCTTGGTCGGGTCGACCATCTTCGACCAGATCGCCTGCGGGATGACGAAGGTCCGCAGCACCTTGGACTGGGTGACGAACTGCGAGGTGGTGAAGTTGACGGTGACCGTGCTGCCGCTGGTGGTCACGTTGTCGACGGCGAGCGCGTTGTAGTTCAGCGCCGGCTGGTCCTTCAGGATCTGGAAGGAGTAGGCCACGTCGGCCGCGGTCATCGCGGAGCCGTCGGAGAACTTGACGCCGTCACGGACGGTGAAGGTGACCGACTTGTAGTTGTTGGCCCAGACCCACTTGGTGGCCAGCCACGGCTTGGCCGGGTCGGCCGGCTTGGCCTCGTTCACCATCGCCAGCGGCTCGTAGATCATGAAGCGGTAGCCGAGCGCGGCGGCGGCGGAGGAGTTCAGGTACGGGTTGTTGTTCTTGGTGATCGCACCGTCGGGCATGCCGATCTTCAGTGCGGTGACGCCGGTACCGCCCGCGTCGGAGCTCTTGTGACCCGCGTTGGTGCTGCTGCAGGCGGCGAGGCAGGTTATCGCCAGGCTGCCGGCGAAGACTGCGGTGATGGTGCGGTTGAGGCGCATGAATCCCCACTTCAGAAGTATCGGACGAGGGTCGTCTTGAATGGGCGGGTGGTGCGGATGGAGCGGGTGGTGCGGCTTCTTGCGGAGGTGGTGCAGGGTGGTGCGTCTTCGGGTGCGGTGCATCGCGGCCGGACCGGTGGTGCGGTCCCGCCGGTACCCGCTCGCGGGCGTCGGTGGAGCTGCGCCGGGCTACCGCGTGGCGGGCTGGAGCCGGGACCGGGCCTGACTCGAGTCCCGGACGACCAGGTGGGTGGGAAGGACGGTCGCCGCGTTCGGCAGCGGGACGCCCTTGAAGTGCGCGAGCAGCATCCGGGCGGCTGCGTCGCCCATCTCGCGCAGGGGTTGGTGCACGGTGGTCAGCGCCGGGTCGCTGTAGGAGGCCTGCGGCACGTCGTCGAAACCGACCACGGCCACCTCCTCCGGCACTCGGATCCCGGCCTCGCGCAGGGCCAGCAGCACGCCGGTCGCGGAGAGGTCGTTCTGGGCGAACACGGCGTCGAAGGTCATTCCCGTGCTCAGCATGGCGGTGACGGCGGCCCGTCCCTGCTCGAAGGTGAAGTCGCCGACCACGATCTGCTCGGGGAACAGGGGGTACCCGCCCTCCGCGTACGCGTCCGCGAATCCGGCCAGTCGCTCCTGGGTGCAGCCGAAGCTCTCCGGACCGGTGATCACCACCGGCCGCTGCCGGCCGAGTTCCAGCAGGTGGTGGGCTGCTGAAGCGCCCCCGCTCCGGTCGGTGGTGGCGACGGAGGGGAACAGCGGACGGTGGCCGCGGTCGTCGATCAGGACGACCGGGAGGCCGGCCTCGTGGAGTTCGGTGATGTAGTCGAGGGTGCCCTCGGGTTCGATCACCAGGAGTCCGTCGAAGGACTTGGCGGACACCTGCTTGGCGAAGCGCCGCAGCGACTCCTCGCCGCGGTCGCAGGTGAAGAGCAGGAGGCCGAACCCCTCGGCCTCCACGACGTCGATCACGCCCTGGAGCACCTGGCCTATCCACGGCCAGGTCAGTGAGGGGACCAGCATCCCGACGATCTGGGTGCGTCCCCGGGCCAGGCCGACCGCGCCGGCGCTGGGGACGTAGCCGAGTTCGGCGATCACCTGGCGAACCCGGGCGGCCGTGGCCGCGTTCAGCTCGCCCTTGCCGTTGAGGACCCGCGAGACCGTGGTCTTGCTCACCCCGGCATGTGCTGCCACATCGGCGATGGTGATCGGCACGTCCGCCTCCGTTCGTCTTTGATCGGTGGTCGCTCTGAGGGTGCTTGCAGGTGCTTGCGTGGTGCTTGAGCTGGAAGTTTCAGCTTGTGGTGGTTCAGGGTGACTTGGTCGGTCCTGCGTCGAGCCGGATGACAGTTCGGGAACCGGTTCCGCAACCGGTTCCGCCGCAGAGTCAACCAAGGTAATCTCCGTCACGTCAATCACGTTCCGGCAACAAAGAGTTAACTTGGGTAGAGAGCCTGGAGAGCGCTCTCTGCCTGCCGGGAGCTTGCCTCGGGGTCCGGTTGCTGTCAAGACTCGAAGTCAACGACGTTGCAGGAGTGTGACCTGTCTTCATGTCTCGCATGCAAACGACTGGTTCCACCAGGCCCTTGACGCTCCCGGAGCACTGACGCGACACTCCTCCTAGTGAGAGAGCGCTCTCTCTGGATCATTCGACGCCGTACCCCACTGGAGAACCATGACGACCAGCCTCGACCGTTCGTCCGCGCCCGAGCCGCGCGCCGACGTCGGCTCCCGCTTCCCCACGGACTTCCTGTGGGGCGTCGCGACCTCCGCGTACCAGATCGAGGGAGCAGCGTTCGAGGACGGTCGGACCGCCTCCATCTGGGACACCTTCAGCCGTGTCCCGGTGCCACCTTCGGCGGCCACAACGGCGACGTCGCCTGCGACCACTACCACCGGATGCCCGAGGACGTCGACCTGATCGCCGGCCTGGGCGTCGACTCGTACCGGTTCTCGCTGTCCTGGCCCCGGATCCAGCCGGGCGGGAAGGGCGCCGCCAACGCGCGCGGGCTGGCCTTCTACGACCGCCTGGTGGACCGGCTGCTGGACCGCGGGGTGCTGCCCTGGGTCACCCTGTACCACTGGGACCTGCCGCAGGAGCTGGAGGACGCCGGCGGCTGGCCGGCCCGCGACACCGCGCACCGCTTCGCCGACTACGCCGAGATCGCGATGAACGCCCTCGGCGACCGGGTCACCTGGTGGACCACCCTGAACGAGCCCTGGTGCTCGGCCGTGCTCGGCTACGAGACCGGCCGGCACGCGCCGGGACGCCAGGACTTCGGCGACTCCATGGCCGCCGTGCACCACCTGCTGCTCGGCCACGGGCTCGCCTCCCAGCGGCTCCGGGAGACCGCCCCCGGGCCGATCAAGGTCGGCATCACCCTGAACACCGCCCACGCGATCCCGGCCACCGACGCCCCGGCCGACCAGGCCGCCGCGCGCCGCGCCGACGGCCTCGGCACCCGCGTCTACACCGACCCGCTGGTGCACGGCAGCTACCCGCTGGACGTGGTGGACGACCTCGCCGCACGCGGGGTGCAGCTGCCGGTGCAGGACGGCGACCTCTCGGTGATCGCCCAGCCGCTGGACTTCCTCGGCGTCAACTACTACACCAGCCACTACTTCTCCGGCACCGACGAGCTCGGCCGCGAGGAGGTGGACGGTGTGCCGGTGGTCCGGCAGGTGCTGCAGGGTCTCCCGGTCACCGCGATGGACTGGGAGATCACCCCCTACGGCTTCACCGACCTGCTGGTCCGGCTCGGCCGCGACTACCCGGGGGTGCCGCTCTACATCACCGAGAACGGCGCCGCCTTCGACGACGAGGTCGACCCGGACGGCGAGGTCAACGACGCCGACCGCACCGCGTACTTCACCGAGCACCTGGCCGCGGTCGCCGACGCGCGTGAGGCCGGAGCGGACATCAGGGGCTATTTCGCCTGGTCGCTGATGGACAACTTCGAGTGGGGCTACGGCTACGACAAGCGGTTCGGTATCGTCCACGTCGACTACGAGACGCAGGTGCGGACCGTCAAGCAGAGCGGGCGCTGGTTCACCGACGCGATCCGCCGCAACCGCGAGGCGCAGAGCGACTGATTCGCCGGGTCCGGGACGGGCGGGGGCTTGGCCGCCGCCCGTCCCGGACCTGTTTCCCGCCCCCGGCGCCCGAGCAGCCCGCGCCGAACCGCACACACCGTTACCTGACTGTGTATCAGTCCCCTGCCCGAGAGGACCACCCCGTGCGCATCGAGCTCCGAGACGGCGTACTGCACACCGACGGCGCCCCCGGCCTGCTCGCCACCGCCGACTACCCGTACTACCGGGACGACCCCACGGTGTGGCGGGAGCGGCTGCGCGCCCTGCGGGACGAGACCGGCATCCGCGTCGTGACCAGCTACTTCCCCTGGCGGCACCACCAGCCCGACGCCGACTCCCCGCCGGACTTCACCGGCACCACCCGGCCGGACCGCGACCTGCTCGGCTACCTGCGGATCTGCGCGGAGCTCGGCCTGAGCGTGATCGCCAAGCCGGGCCCGTTCATCCACGCCGAGACCAACTACGGCGGACTGCCGGACTGGATCTGCCCGGCCACCAACCCGGAGGTCGAGGCCACCCTCCGGGCCGACGGCAGCCAGGCGCAGTGGAGCGGCTCGGTCCGCGGCGCGGACGGCGAGGTCGAGCGCTGGCCGCTGCCCGCCCCCCTCGGCGCGCACTTCGCAGCCCGGGTCGGCGAGTGGATGCGCGCCGTCGGCAAGGAGGTGCTGCAGGCCACGACCACACCGGACGGGCCGGTGGTGCTGGTCCAGATCGCCAACGAGGGCCTGTTCACCGACGGCTCCCTGCCGCTCTGGTCGTACGACTACAGCGCCCCGGGTCTGGCCTTCTTCCGCAGCCGGCTGAGCGAGTACTACGGCAGCCTGGACAGCTACAACGAGGTGCACGGCACCAGCCACGCCGACTGGGCGGCCATCGAACCGCCGCGCGAGCGCCGGGTGGCCGGCAGCGTCCAGGAGCAGCTGGCCCGCGCCGACTGGGGCCGGTTCCAGTCCGACCTGCTCGCCGAGGCCTACCACACCTGGACCGAGGCCCTCGCGCCCGCGGTCCCGGTCCTGGTCAACCTCAACCCGCCGGCCGAGCACGTGTTCTCCCTGGACAGCTGGCTCGCCCGGGTCCGCCCCGAGCGCTGGAACGGCATCCACTACGGCTTCACCAACTGGATGGGCGTGGTCTCCACCGACCGCACCTCGCACGCCCGCTACGTGGTCGCCGCGAAGCGGGCGCCGGGCCCCAACCTGGAGGAGAACTGGGGCTTCTCTGAGCTCTACGACCGGGCCTACGCGGCCGGCGCGACCAGCTTCCACCAGAGCCTGCTGGCACTGGCCGCGGGCGCGACCGGGATCAACGTCTACACCGGCGTCGCCACCTCCGGCTGGGGCGACGACATGGACATCATGCACACCCCGCCGTACCCGGACTGCCCCCCGATCGACGCCCAGGGCAACCCCACCGACAAGGCCGCCACGGTCCGGATGCTGGCCGACTTCTTCGAGGCCCACGGCGCCGAGTTCCTCGCCGCGACCCCGGCCGCGGCCTCCAGCTGGGGCGTCTACGCCCCGTACGCGGCGGTGGCGGCCTGGGCGGCCGACGACGACGACAGCGGCCCCGGCTGCGGACGCCAGCTGCGGGCCTTCCACGAGCGGACCCGCGAGGCGGGGCAGGACTACCGCATCGTCGACCTGGAGAGCGCGACGGCCGAGATCCTGGCCGGCCACCCGCACCTGGTCCTGCACGGCGGCCCGTTCATGCACGCCCATGTGCAGCAGCTGCTCGCCGACCACTTGGCGGCGGGGCGGACGGTCGAGCTGAGCGGGGAGGTGCCGCAGCTGGACGAGCTGCTGCGGCCGTGCACGGTGCTGGCGGACGCGCTGGGGGCTGCGCCTGCTGCTGCTGTTTTGGGCTCGGGCTCGGCTTCGGCTGTCCCGGCTGCTCCGACGGTGGTTTCCGGCCACGCGGACGCGTACTGGCGCACCGTCAGCCCGGACTCCGGCTACCTCACCGTCCTGGTCCAGAGCGACAGCGAGGGCCCGGTCACGGTCTCGCTCCCGCTCGGCGGCGAGCGGGTCGCGACGGTCACGGTCGTGAGCGCCAAGGGCGGGGCGGCCCTGGTCCGCATCGTCGGCGGCGAGCTGGACGACTTCCTGCTGACCGGCCTGAACTCCTACCTGTCCTCGGCGGTCGTCCCCGAGATCACCCTCGGCGACGAGTCGGTCCGGGCGGAAGGTGGCGCGGGCGACTTGGCCCGGGTGAAGGGGGAGCTGCGGGAGTTGCGGCCGTAGTAGGGGGTTGCGGATGCGGCTCTGTGGGCGGGGGCGGTGAGGTCTGCGGCTGAGCCCCCGTCCCGGCGCCGTGCTCCCGGTGCGTGTTTGTGGACCGGGGCTCCGCCCCCGGTGCTCGCTGCCGCTCGCGGGCAACAGGGGAGCGGGGGCGGGCCGGGGGCCCGTCGCTGGCCTGCGGGGCGGTAGGGGCCGGGCTCTTGGGGCCCGTGCGAGGGGGCTGGTTGCTAAAAGGGAAAAACGGGCGTAAATCTGCCCGCGTAGTTGGCGCCTTGCGGCGGAGCCGCGAGACGGCGCCGTCACCGCTCCGCCGACAAGGCCGACCCCACCGCGTGGCGCAGCTGCCCGCTGGAATGATCTGGGCCATGCCGACCTTCCGCTCCTATGACGGTGCGAGGCTCCACTACGACGTCGTGGGCGACCCCGCCCTCCCTCCCCTGCTCGTCCTCGCCGGCGGTCCGGGGATGGACGCTCGCTACCTGGGGGACCTCGGCGGGTTGGCCCGGCACCGGCGGCTGGTGCGGTTGCACGCGCGGGCCACCGGGCTGTCGCCAGCACCCGAGGACCGCTCGACCTGCGGGTTTCGCCGCGCAGGCGGCCGACGTGGAGGAGTTGCGGGCCCACCTCGGGCTGGAGCGCGTCGACCTGTTCGCCCACTCCGCCGGGACGCTCGTCGCGCAGGCGTACGCCACGGGGCACGCCGGGCGGGTGCGGCGGCTGGTGCTGGTCGCGCCAGTCGGGCGGGCCGCGCGGGAGGCCGACGAGGCGGAGGTCGCGGCGATCCGGGCCACACGTGCGGGTGAACCCTGGTACGAGGAGGCGCGCGCGGCGCAGCTCGCGCTGGAGCGGGACGGTCTCACGCCTGAGCAGCAGGGTCGATTTCAGGCCAAGCTCGTCCCCTTCTTCTGGGGCGCGTGGACGGAGGAGCTTCGCGCCGCCCACTACGCCGCCGACCTCGTGCCGCCACGGCCGTGGATCCGCGCTGCGTTCTACGGCTCCGCGGCGGGAGCCGCAGCAGCGACGGCCAAGGCAGCAGCGGAACCCTGGCCGGCCACTCTCGTCGTCGCCGGGGGCCGGGACGGCATGATCGGGGCCGGCCCGGCCCGTCTCGTCGCCGCTGCCCGTCCCGGCGCCCGGCTCGAGGTCCTCGCGGACTGCGGGCACCGCCCCTGGGGCGAGCAGCCGGCCCGCTTCACCACCCTGCTGGAGACGTTCCTGTCAGCAGCCTGACCCCCGCCTGCCGTCCCCGGCCCGACCGTGCTACCAGCCGGCGTTCGGGACCAGGTCCCGAACGGCCGGCAGGGCCGCGTCCAGGACTGTGCCGAACCAGACCGAGAACGCCTTGGACGCCCGGAGCTCCGCCAGCTCACTCGCCGTGACCAGGCGAACCGCGGCGACCTCGGCCGGGTCGGGGGACTGCTCCGCGGCGGCGATGCCGACGAAGAGGTGGTTGTACTCCCGCTCGACCAGCCCGGTGGCCTCGTCGGGGTGGTTGTAGGTGACCGTCCCGGCGGCCTGGAGCCGGACCGGGGCGGCGCCCAGCTCCTCCGCGGTGCGGCGCGCGGCGGCGGCGAAGGGGGTCTCGGCGGGGTAGGGGTGGCCGCAGCAGGTGTTCGACCAGACACCGGGGGAGTGGTACTTGCCGAGGGCCCGCTGCTGCAGCAGCATCCGGCCCTCGGTGTCGAAGAGGAACACGGAGAAGGCGCGGTGCAGCTGTCCCGGGGCCTGGTGCGCGGACAGCTTCTCCGCCGTACCGATGGTCCGGCCCTGCTCGTCGACCAGTTCCAGCAGGATCTCGTCGGCGGACAGGGTGGTCGCATCTTGGCTCATCGCAGCACTGGTCGACGTCGACAATGCAGGACCTTTCGGTGGTGTGGCGAACGCGGTCGGGGTCGCTGTTCCCGGCATCGGTCGGGCGGAGACCGCCAGCGAACAGTCTGCCGTACCCGGCATCCGGGAACTGCCCGGATCGGTGCGAAGGGGCCCATCGGGGGCCTATCGGGTCGCGCTCGGCCGTGTCATCCGGGCCGTCACCTGCGCCGTCGCCCGGTCCACTGGCCCCGCCGCGGGTTGTGGCCCGGCGTCACTGTCCGCAATGATGATCGTCTGGCGACCACCAGTGCGATTTCCCCGCACTGCGGCTGCCGGCGAGCGTCGGGGACCGGTACAGGGGCCTCCGCTTATCACCGGACACCCGCCGTCGCCTACGATCGCCAGGGAACCCCGCTTCCTCGCGGGCGCCCGCACGCCAGACCGAAGAACCCCGCACGCAAGAAGAACCCCGCACGCCCCGCACGCTTCAAGGATCCGGAGAACCACATGATCGGCCTCGTTCTGGCCGCAGGCGCCGGACGCCGTCTGCGCCCGTACACCGACACCCTTCCCAAGGCCCTGGTGCCGGTGGACGGCGAGCGGACCATCCTCGACCTGACCCTGGGCAACTTCGCCGAGGTCGGTATCAAGGACGTCGCCATCGTGGTCGGCTACCGGGCCGAGGCCGTGTACGAGCGCAAGGCGGCCCTGGAGCAGAAGTACGGCCTGACCCTCACCCTGGTCGACAACGACAAGGCCGAGGAGTGGAACAACGCCTACTCCCTCTGGTGCGCCCGCGCCCTCTTCGCCGAGGGCCTGCTGCTCGCCAACGGCGACACCGTCCACCCCGCCTCGGTGCAGCGCACCATGCTGGACGCCAACGCCCGGCTGACCGCCGAGGGCCGGGCCCCCGGCATCCTGCTGGCGCTGGACACGGTGAAGCAGCTCGCCGACGAGGAGATGAAGGTCGTCGTCGACCCGGCCCTGGGCATGCGTCGGATCACCAAGCTGATGGACCCGGCCGAGGCCACCGGCGAGTACATCGGGCTGACCGTGATCAACCCCTCCGCCGCCGAGGACCTCGCCTCCGCGCTGCAGGCCACCTTCGAGCGCGACCCCGACCTGTACTACGAGGACGGCTACCAGGAGATGGTGAACCGGGGTCAGCGCGTTGACGTGCAGCCCATCGGCGACGTGTCCTGGGTCGAGATCGACAACCACGAGGACCTCGCCAGGGGACGGGAGATCGCGTGCCGGTACTGACCCGACTGGTTCCCTCGCCGCTGGTCGTCGACATCCGCACCGGCGCGCTGAACGACCTCGGCACGATCCTGGCCGACCAGCGGATCTCCGCCTCCGGACGGCTCGCGGTCGCGGTCAGCGCCGGTTCCGGAGCCGCCCTGCGGGAGCGGCTCGCCCCGCAGCTGCCCGGCGCCGACTGGTACCCGGTCGCCGGCGGCACCCTGGACGCGGCGGTCACCCTGGCCGACCAGATGCGGGCGGGCCACTACGACGCGGTGGTCGGCCTCGGCGGCGGCAAGATCCTCGACGCCGCCAAGTACGCCGCGGCGCGGGTCGGCCTGCCGATGGTCGCGGTGGCCACCAACCTGGCCCACGACGGGATCTGCTCCCCGGTCTCCACCCTGGACAACGACGCCGGACGGGGCTCCTACGGGGTGCCCAGCCCGATCGGCATCATCGTCGACCTGGAGGTGATCCGGCAGGCGCCGCTGCGCTTCGTCGCGGCCGGGATCGGCGACGTGGTCTCCAACATCTCCGCCTGCGCCGACTGGGAGCTCTCCAAGCGCGAGACCGGCGAGCAGGTGGACGGTCTCGCCATAGCGATGGCCCGCAGCGCCGGGGAACTGATGCTGCGGCACCCGGGCACCATCGCCGACGACACCCTGCTGATCGCGCTCGCCGAGTCCCTGGTACTGTCCGGCATCGCCATGAACATCAGCGGCAGCACCCGCCCCTCCAGCGGTGGCTGCCATGAGATCAGCCATGCGCTGGACATCCTCTACCCGACCCGATCCGCCCAGCACGGCGAGCAGTGCGGGCTGGGTGCGGCCTTCGCCACCTACCTGCGCGGCGACACCGCGCTCGCCGGGCAGATGGCCGACGTCCTCAGCCGTCACCACCTGCCGGTGACGGCAGCTCAGATCGGTTTCAGCGACGAGGAGTTCGTCGCCGCGGTGCACTACGCTCCGCAGACCCGCCCAGGACGGTTCACCATCCTGGAACACCTCGACCTAGACCCCACAGCCATCCGGGACGCGTACACCGACTATGTCAAACACGTCAGCTCCTGAACGTACCCCTGCCAAGGGCAGCAAGCCCACGATCGCGGAGTTCCGCGCCGTGGCCCACCCCGAGGGCATGCTCGAACGGCGGTCCGGCGAGCACTGGGCCGGTCGGCTCTACATGCGAAAGATCTCGTCCCGGGTCACCCGGCACCTGATCAACGCACCGGTCAGCCCCAACCAGCTGACCTGGCTGATGATGATCACCGGCGTCCTCGGCGGCGCCGCGCTGCTGATCCCCGGCCTGACCGGGGCGGTGCTCGCGGCCCTGCTGATCCAGACCTACCTGGGCCTGGACTGCGTCGACGGCGAGCTGGCCCGCTGGCGCAAGCAGACCTCGACCACCGGCGTCTACCTGGACCGGGTCGGCCACTACGTCTCCGAGGCGGCGCTGCTCACCGGCGCCGGCCTGCGGGCCGCCGACCTGTTCAAGCACAGCGGCAGCAGCATCAACTGGATGTGGGCCTTCCTGGGCACCCTGGCCGCCCTCGGCGCGATCCTGATCAAGGCCGAGACGGACCTGGTGGACGTCGCCCGGATCCGGCGCGGCCTGACCGCGGTCGAGGACTCCGCCTCGGTGCCGCGCGCCTCCGGCGTGGCGCTGGCCCGCAAGCTGGTCGCCTCGCTGAAGTTCCACCGGCTGATCGGCGGCGTCGAGGCCTCGCTGGTGCTGCTGGCGGCCGGAATCGCCGACTTCGCGCACGGGGACCTGTTCTTCACCCGGCTCGCCGTCGCCGTGCTGGCCGGGATCGCGGTGCTGCAGACCGTGCTGCACCTGGTCAGCATCGTCATGTCGAGCAGGCTGCGATGAGCGCTCAAACAGCTGAAGGGGAGCTGCGACTGGGCGCGGTCGTGCTCACCCAGGGCACCCGGCCGGTCGAGCTGAAGGCGCTGCTGGACTCCGTCGCGGTGCAGCAGGGTCCCGCCGTCGAGGTGGTCGTGGTCGCCAACGGCGTCCCGCTGCCCGCGCTGCCCGAGGGCGTGCGCGGGATCGAGACGCCGGATAACCTCGGCATCCCCGGCGGGCGCAATGTCGGCATCGAGGCCTTCGGCAAGGACGGCTCCGACGTCGACGTGGTGCTCTTCCTCGACGACGACGGCCTGCTGCCGCAGGACGGGGACGCCGAGCGGATCCGCGCCGCGTTCGCGGCAGAGCCCCGGCTCGGCATCGTCAGCTTCCGGATCGCCGACCCGGAGACGGGGGAGACGCAGCGCCGCCACGTCCCCGGATCAGGGCCGCCGACCCGCTGCACTCGTCCAAGGTGACCACCTTCCTGGGCGGCGCCAGCGCCGTCCGCAGCCAGGTCTTCGCCACCGCCGGGCAGCTCCCCGCCGACTTCTTCTACGGCCACGAGGAGACCGACCTGGCCTGGCGGGCGCTGGACGCGGGCTGGGACATCGAGTACCGCGCCGACATCCTGCTGTACCACCCGAAGACCCCGCCGAGCAGGCACGCGGTCTACAACCACAACATCGCCAGGAACCGGGTGTGGCTGGCCCGGCGCAACCTGCCGGCCGTCATCGTCCCCGTCTACCTGGGGGTCTGGCTGCTGCTCACGCTGGCCCGGCGGCCTTCCGGCCCGGCGCTGAAGGCGTGGTTCGCCGGCTTCGCCGACGGCTGGCGGACGCCGTGCGGCCCGCGCCGTCCGATCCGCTGGCGCACGGTGTGGCGGATGACCAGGCTGGGCCGCCCGCCGGTGATCTGACGAGGCGGCACAAGGAAGCCCGCTCTGCTGACATATGCCCGCTTTGGCGGTATATGTACTGCCGAGCGGGCTGGATCATGAGAACGTCGGTGAGTGACCGAGCACACCGGCGTTGTCGCGGCTTCCAGGGCTGAGGGGCCGAGCCCCGCCCTCAGCCCCGCCGAGCTGGCGGCGAAGTACGGCCTCACCGTCAGCGGGCGGCGGCCGAGCCTCGCCGAGTACACCCGGGAGCTGTGGTCGCGGCGCCATTTCATCCTGGCGTACGCGACCGCACGGGTGTCCGCGCTGTACACCACCGCGCGGCTGGGCTCGGCCTGGCAGGTGGTGACACCGCTGCTGAACGCCGCCGTCTACTATCTGATCTTCGGTGTGCTGCTCGGCACCAACAAAGGCATCCCCAACTTCATCGCGTACCTGTGCACGGGTGTCTTTGTGTTCCAGTTCACCCAGTCCGCGGTCATGGCCGGCACCCGGTCCATCGCCGACAACCTGAACCTGGTCCGGGCACTGCACTTTCCCCGGGCCTGTCTGCCGATCGCCGCCACGGTGATCCAGCTGCAGCAGCTGCTGTTCTCCATGATCGTGCTCGTGGCGATCATCCTGGGCACCGGCGAGCCGGTCACCCTCCGCTGGTTCCTGGTCGTCCCGATCCTGGTGCTGCAGACCCTGTTCAACGCCGGGCTCGCGCTGATCCTGGCCAGGATCGGAGCCAGGACCACCGACCTGTCGCAGCTGATGCCCTTCGTCATCCGCACCTGGATGTACGGCTCCGGCATCTTCTGGAGCGTCAGCAACATCACGTCGGGCCATGCGTCCTGGGTGGCCACCCTGCTGAACCTCAACCCGGCGCTGCTCTTCAACGAACTGATGCGCTACGCCCTGATGGACTCGGTGTCGGCCGACTCCATCCCGCACCACTCCTGGCCGGCAGTCCTCGGCTGGTCGCTGCTGGTCTCGGCCGGCGGCTACGTGTTCTTCTGGAGAGCCGAGGAGGAGTACGGCCGTGGCTGACCCCGGGCCGGGTCACGCGTCGTCGAACGGGGAGCGCACGCCGACGGTGATCGTGGACGACGTCCACATCGTCTACCGGGTCTACGGCGGCGGGGCCGGCAAGGGCTCGGCGACCTCCGCGCTGTCCCGGATCGCCAAGCGCAGGACCTCCCCGGCGCTGACCGAGGTGCACGCGGTGCGCGGCATCAGCTTCACCGCGTACCGGGGCGAGGCGATCGGGCTGATCGGCTCCAACGGCTCCGGCAAGTCGACCACGCTCTCGGCGGTGGCGGGGCTGCTGCCGACCGCCTCGGGGGCGATCTACACCGACGGGCAGCCCTCGCTGCTCGGGGTGAACGCGGCGATGATGAGCGACCTGACCGGCGAGCGCAATGTGGTGCTGGGCTGCCTGGCGATGGGCATGACCTATGCCGAGGTGCGCGAGAAGTACCAGGAGATCGTGGACTTCTCCGGGATCAACGCACGCGGTGACTTCATCTCGCTGCCGATGCGCACCTACTCCTCCGGCATGGGCGCCCGGCTGCGCTTCTCGATCGCGGCGGCCAAGACCCACGACGTGCTGCTGATCGACGAGGCGCTGTCGACCGGCGACGCCTCGTTCCAGCGCCGCAGCGAGGCCCGGATCAAGGAGCTGCGCCAGGAGGCGGGCACGGTCTTTCTGGTCTCGCACAAGAATTCGGCGATCCGGGACACCTGCGACCGGACGATCTGGCTGGAGCACGGCGTGATCAGGGCCGACGGCCCGACCGAGGAGGTCATGTCCGCCTACGAGACCTTTATGAAGGACCGGAAATAGCCCTGGTCGGCTCGTGTGTCAGCTCTCCCCGCCGCCGTAGCGGTGGGCCAGGTTGGGGTCGTCCAGCCACCAGGGGCGCAGGCCCTGCTCCGGATCCGCCGGGGCCGGCACGTCCGCTGACACAGCTGCCGCCCCTTGTGCCGCCGCCTTGGCCGCCGTCTCCTGGTCCAGCTGCAGGTCCACCTCGACCGTCCTGGCCCGCTCCTCGCGGATCACCCGGACGATCAGCGCGACCAGGAAAGGCACCCCGGCGATGTCGCCGAGGCCCCAGAGCACTGCTCCGCCCCAGGACTGGTCGGTGCGCGGGGACATGCCCCAGGGGCGGCCCAGCGCCGCCCAGTAGTGCGGGATCAGCAGGGTCGAGCCGAACACCAGCACGAAGCCCAGGGCCGCGTCGAAGATCACCTCGGCCACGGTGATGGCGACCCCAGCAGCGGGTGGTAGTGCCGGGCCACCGGGTCGATCTGCAGCCGGGGCCAGAAGTAGGCGAGGCCCAGCAGCACGAACCCCACCTGGAACAGGATGTTGAAGCCGGTGCTGGTCAGCGAGAGCCGGTACCAGGGGGTGAAGTACAGCAGCCACGGTGGCACGATCAGCACCACCGTCGACACCAGCGGGAACATCAGCACCTGCGCGGCCCGTCCGCGCACCGCCGCGCGCAGCCGCTCGCGGCGGTCCGCAGGGGCGGCCTCGACCAGCACGGTGACCGGGGCGCCCATGGCGAGCAGCAGCGGCACGACCATCAGCAGCAGCACCGACTGCACCGCCCGGTCGGTGAACAGGACCTTCTCGTAGACGCCGAGGCCGGCGCAGGTGGTGAACACCCACAGCGCCATCCCGAGCAGGAACGCGACGGTACGGCCGACCGGCCAGGACGTCCCGGCGGCGCGCAGCCGGGACACCCCGAACAGGTATCCGACCGTCCCGAGGAAGGCGATCGCCAGCACCACCGGCTCCAGCTGCCAGGAGCTGAAGACCCGGCCGAAGGTCCAGGCCGGGGGCCCGGAGTAGGCCGCTGCCAGCTGCATGTCCATCACGCCGTATCTCTTCCCTGCCGTGTCGTACCGCGTCGTGACTGCCTTGTGCCTCGGATCAGTCCGCCGTCCGATTGTGCTCCTGGGCGTGGGGCGATCTTCAGCCGGGGCCGTTGTCGGTGCCGAGCGGTAGGTTATTGCCGTACCTCTGTCGCCCCACGGAAGCAGCCAACCGATGACCGTTCGCGTCGCCACCTGGAACATCAACTCGGTCAACGCCCGGCTGCCCAAGCTGGTCGAGTGGCTGGGCTCGGCCGCGCCCGACGTGGTGTGCCTGCAGGAGCTGAAGTGCACCACCGACGCCTTCCCCTTCGACGCGGTCCGCGAGCTCGGCTACGAGACCGCCGCGCACGGCAACGGCCGCTGGAACGGGGTGGCGATCCTGTCGAAGATCGGCCTGGACGACGTGGTTCGGGACCTCCCGGGGCAGCCCGGCTACCTCGCCGACGACGCCGCCACCGAGGACGCGCTGATCGCCCCCGAGCCGGAGCAGGAGGCCCGCGCCGTCGCCGCGACCTGCGGCCCGGTCCGGATCTGGTCGGTGTACGTGCCCAACGGGCGAGAGGTCGACCACGCCCACTACGCCTACAAGCTGGAGTGGCTGGCCGCGCTGCGCGAGGCCGTCCGCGAGGACACCGCCGGGGCGCGCCCGTTCGCCGTCCTCGGCGACTTCAACGTCGCCCCGACCGACGACGACGTCTGGGACGTCAGCAAGTTCGTCGGCGCCACCCATGTCACCCCGGCCGAGCGCCAGGCCCTCGCCGACCTGCGGGACGTCGGGCTGGCCGACGTCTTCCCGCGCCCGCTGAAGTACGACCACCCCTTCACCTTCTGGGACTACCGGGGGCTGGCCTTCCCGAAGAACTACGGCATGCGGATCGACCTGACCTACGCCAACAAGGCCTTCGTCGAGGCCGTCAGCGACTCCTACGTCGACCGCGAGGCCCGCAAGGGCAAGGGCGCCTCGGACCACGCCCCGGTGGTCGTCGACCTGGCGCTCTGACCTGCTTCTGAATCCGGCCCTGGCTCCTGGTTCTGAGCCCGCCGCAGGATGCCGGTGGCGAGCAGGTACTGGGCCGTCAGATAGGTCGACATCACCCAGAAGCCTGCCGCCGGCAGCTGCGGCCAGTTCGCCAGGTCGGTCGCGATCAGGCTGTCCGAGAGCAGGAACAGTCCGCCGCCGAGTCCGGTCCGCAGCCCCGCGCAGGCGGAGCTGACGGCGGTGGCGGTCAGCAGCAGGCTGTAGACCGCCAACGGGATCCGCAGCCCGGCGTCCAGATCCGGCCAGAGCAGGGTGATCAGCACGGCCCAGACCACCGCGTACGGGGCCGCCGTCCGCAGCAGCCGGGCCCGGTCGCGCAGCGCGCCGGTGCGGACGAAGTGCGTCACATAGCAGGCGTGGGCGATGGCGAATCCGCCCATGCCGACCAGGAACCAGCTGCCGCCGAAGATCAGGAACAGGTCCCCGGCGCAGGACGCCAGCAGCGCGCCCAGCAGCAGCCGCGGCGCGGCCAGGCCGACCGCCGGGCCGACCGCCAGCGCGAGGGCGGGCATCAGCAGCGGCTTGGTCAGATCCGCGCCCAGGGAGACCCCGATCAGGATCAGCACCAGATGGACCCCGCCGAGCAGCAGATAGCCGAGCATCGGCCGGGTCTGGAGGGATCGACGGGCGCCGAGGGATCGACCGGCCCGGAGGGACTGGATCACGCGGCGACCTGCTGCTTCGCGGCGACTGGGACCTCGGCGGAGCCGGCCGGCTGCCAGCCCGGTCCCCGGAACAGGTAGCCGGCCCGCTCGCGCCAGCTGCGGGCGGCGGCCAGGTCGCGGCCGATCGCGGCGTACTCATGGGTGGCGACCCGGAGCGGGTTGTAGGTGGTGATGTTCTTGGTCAGCCCGTAGACCGGCCGGTCGGTCTCGGCGGTGAAGGAACGGAACAGCCGGTCCCAGACGATCAGGATGCCGCCGAAGTTGCGGTCCAGGTAGCCGCCCTGCGAGGCGTGGTGCACCCGGTGGTGCGAGGGGGTGTTGAACAGCCACTCGATGGGCCGGGGCAGGGTGCCGATCCGCTCGGTGTGGATCCAGAACTGGTAGACCAGGTTGACGGAGGAGCAGAAGGCCACGGCGGCGGGGGAGACCCCGAGCACGATCAGCGGCAGGTAGAAGATCCCGAAGCTGAGGTCGGTCCAGGGCTGCCGCAGCGCGGTGGAGAGGTTGTAGTGCCGGCTGGAGTGGTGCACCACGTGCTGCGCCCACAGCAGCCGGATCCGGTGGGTGGAGCGGTGCGCCCAGTAGTAGCAGAGGTCCTGGCCCAGCAGCATCAGCGGCACCGTGGTCCACCAGTGCAGCGGCACCCGCAGCGGGGTCGCCGCGTAGAGCAGGTTGTAGAGCGCGAACGCCGGAAGCTTCCAGCCGAGGTTGGTCACCAGGCTGCCGAGCCCCATGGCCAGGCTGGTCGCGGTGTCCCTCTTCGCATACCCCTGCTCGTCCTCGTCCGGATGGACGAAGAAGGAGACGATCTCCACGATCGTCAACAGAACGAACGCGGGGACGGACCAGAGCACGGCATCGGGCAGGTTCGGCATGCTGGGGAGCGTAGAACGGCGAGACTTCCCTGCATAGGGCTTGTTACCCACCCGTAGGAAAATCTCCCCGCAGTCCTTCCCGTGGAAGTTCCATTAGAGTGAGGACATGGCAGACCCCAAAGACGGACCATCCAGGCAGCCCGCGGAAACGAGTGCGATTCCGGGGGAGGGGCCGACGATGACCGTCAGCACCTCCCTGCACAAGGGCACCGTGGACGCGGTGCGGGCCAGGGTCGGCAAGCGGGAGTTCTCCCGCTATGTCGAGGAGGCCGTCGTGCGCCGTATCGCCCGGGACAAGCTGGGTGAACTCCTCGACGACTTCGAGCGGATCAACGGTCCGGCGGACCGTCAGGCCGTCGATGACGCCCGTGCCTTCCTGCGCGGCGAGACATGCGGCGAGACGACTGGCGAGCAGACCGGCTCGGCTGCGTGATCCAGAGCCTTGTCCTGGACGGCGAAGGGCTGTCCCAGGCGGTACGGCGCACCCGCGCGGTGCAGAACTGGCTGCAGGCGGCCTGGGCCGAGGACATTCCGGTGGTGACCAGCGCTGCCGTTCTGGTCGAGGTCGTCCACGCGAAGATCGACCGCTCGGCGCTGCGCTGGACCAGATCGAGGATCACCGTGGAGCCGGTCACCGAGGCTGTCGCCGCGACTGCGTCGGACCTGCTCCTGGAAGCCGGACTGCATGGCCACAAGTACGCCATCGACGCGATGCTTGCGGCCACCGCACTCGCGCGTCCTGGTCAGGTCGCCCTGCTGACGAGTGATCTCGACGATATGACCAAGCTCCTCGGCAAGCATCCCCGGATCCAGCTCCGCGCCCTGTGAGCTGAACCCTGTGAGCTGAACCCGGGGAGGCGGGTGGTCTCACCACACCCGGACCGAACCTCCGGTGGCGAAGGCCGGGCTGGTGGCGTTCGGTGGGGGAGTGGGGAGGGTTGGGCGACCTCGGCGACCAGGGGGCCGACCTTGGTGGCGAGGGCGTCCAGGGCGGGGAGGTCGAAGCCGTAGACCCTGGCCGCGTTGCCGCCGACCATGGCCGACACCTCCTGGTACGGCAGCCCGGCGTAGGCGGTGCGCAGGGCCTCGGTGGTGTAGGGGAAGGTGCCCTCGTCGTGGGGGAAGTCGCTGCCCCACATGATCTTGTCCAGCCCGATCCGCTCGCGCAGCGGCACCTCATGGGCGCGCATGAAGCTCGCGCCGACGAAGCAGTTGCGCTCCCAGACCGCGCGCGGACCCGCGCCCATCGCCTCGGCCAGCCCGGCTCCGAACTTGGACTCCGCCGTCGAGGCCCGGGTGGCCGCGCCGACCAGGCGCTGGTGGTAGTAGTCCAGCATGTCCAGCACGCCGGGGATCCAGCCCGAGCCCTGCTCGGTCAGCACCAGCCGCAGCCCGGGGAAGCGCCGGAACGCCCCGCCGAACACCAGGTGCCACAGCGCGCGGTGCGAGAACCAGGTGGTCTCCACCATGAACACCGCCCGCGCGGCCGGCTCCTCGCCCAGCACCGGACCGGCCGAGCCGCCGTGGTGGTTCACCGGCACGTCCAGCTCCGCGCACACCGCCCAGAGCGGGTCGTACGAGGCCGAGTACAGCTCGGGGACGGGCGAGCCCGGCGGCACCCCCGGCAGGACCACGCCGCCAGTCAGCCCGGCCGCCCGGCAGCGGCGGACCTCGGCGACGGCGGCGTCCAGATCGCCCAGCAGGATCTGGAAGGTCCCGGCCCGGCGGCCGGGGGCGAGCGCGCAGAAGTCCGCCATCCAGCGGTTGTGCGCCTGCAGCCCGGCCAGGCGGAGCTCGTACTCCTCGGCGGTCGGCTGGGCCGCGGTCAGCGAGGTGCTGGGGTAGAACGGCGGGACGGTGTTGGGGAACACCACCTCGGCGACGATGCCGTCCTGCTCCAGCTCGGCGAGCCGGCGGCCGCTGTCCCAGTTGCGGTCGGCCTCGGGGGCCTGGAGGTCGGCGAAGGGATTGACGTACGCCGCCGCCCAGGCGTCGAAGGCCTCGTGGTGCCGCGAGGCCAGGTAGGGGCGGTAGTCGAGCAGGTCGGCCCCGGCATGGCAGTCGGCGGAGATGACGGTGTAGCGCTCGGGGGTTTCTTCCTGACGACCCGTCACAACAGAGTCGGTCACAGCGTCCTCCCCTCGGTGGGCGCGGCGGTGCCGATGAGGGGGAAGTCATGGCCCGTCAGCCAGTGCCGGCCGACCTCGCGGGCCGGCGCCCAAGCGGCCTCGACCGCCGACTGGTCCTCGGGCTGGCCCAACTCGGCCGGGGTCGGGCCGATCCGCTGGGCGATCGGCCGCAGCTTGTCCAGGTCGAAGCCGAAGACCTCGGCGCAGGACAGCCCCAGCATCTGCCGGGTCTCGGCGACCGGGATGTCGTGGAAGGTGGTCCGCATCCACTGCCGGGTGTTCGGCCAGGTCCCCTCCGGGTGCGGGAAGTCGCTGCCCCAGCAGATGTTGCCGACGCCGATCTCATAGCGCTGCGCCAGCTCGCGCCGCTTGGTGTTGGTCGCGGCGATGAAGCAGTTGCGGTCCACGTACGCGCTCGGGGCCATGGTCAGCTCCGAGAACGGTGACAGCTTCTTTCCGCCGTGCGCGCCCAGGTAGAGCCGGTCCATGAACCACAGCAGATTGGGCAGCCACCAGCAGCCCGACTCGGCGACCCCGAACCGCAGCCCGGGGAAGCGCTCGAACACCCCGGACCAGAGCAGGAACCAGAGCGGACGGGAGGGCCAGAAGGTCACCTCGGTGACATAGATCCCCAGGTGGTCGCCGTACTCATGGCGCGGGGCCGCGCCGGAGTGGGTGAGCACCGGCATGCGCAGCTCCTCGCAGACCGCCCAGACCGGGTCGTAGCGGCGGTCGTGATAAGGCGCTTTGTCGACCCACATGGCCGGGATCATCACGGCGCGCAGCCCAGATGCGTGCGCCCGGCGCACCTCCGCCACGACCGCCCCCACCTCCCCGGTGATCGGCAGCAGCGCCACCCCGGCGTGCCGCTCCGGGTTGGCGCCGTCCGCGACCATGTCCGCCAGCCAGCGGTTGTGCGCCTTGGCCCCGGCCAGGCCCAGCACCGGATCCTGGTCCCCGCTCAGGCCGAGCCCGACGCCGAAGGGCGCGGCGGTGGTGCTGTCCACGGCGTCCGCGTCCGGGAACACCACCTCGCCGGCCACGCCGTCGCCGTCCAGCTCCTTGGCCCGCTGCGCCGCGTCCCAGCCGCCGCGCAGGCCCTCCTCGTGGTCCTCGAACCACTTCTGCGCGAAGGCCTCGTTGCGGATCCCGAGCCGGGTCGACTGCTCGCGCCGCTGCTCCGCCTCGGCCAGGAAGCCGTCGAAGGCGGCATGGTGCGCGGACTCCAGGTACGGGCGGTACTGCTCGGTCGGCAGGCCCGCGTGGCAGTCCGAGGAGACCACCAGATACGGTTCCGCGTAACCTTCCTGACTGTTCGTCATCACTCCTCCTCCAGGATGAAGCGCTCCAGGTAGCCGGGGTTGGCGCGGTCCAGCATCGACTGGGACCTGGCCCGGATCTGCCGGTCGCTGTGCTCGCTCGCGGGCAGCATCCAGAACCGGTCCGCCCTGATCCCGTCCACGACCGTCCCGGCCACCGCCTCGACCGGGGTGAACTCGATCTGCTGCCCCGCTGCCTCCATCGCCGCCTCCCACTGCGCCAGGCTGCGGTAGGGGGTCCGCCGCGGCCGCTCCTTGGCGAACCGGTCCGGACGGTTGCGGTGCGACTCCCACAGCCCGGTCCGCAGCATGTGCGGGCCGGGGAACAGCACGGACGCGCCGATCTGGGCCTGCTCGGCGCGCAGATGCGCGTACAGCGACTCGGTCATGGTGACCACGGCGGCCTTGGTGACGGCGTAGACGGAGGCGGTCGGCAGCGGCGCGATGCCGCCGTCCGCGGACGAGGTGTTGACGATGTGGCCGGGCGCACCGGCCGCCAGCATCCGCGGCACGAACGCCTGGATGCCGTGGAACACACCCCAGACATTGACCGCGAAGGCCCACTTCCAGTCGTTGGGCTCGTGCTCCCACATCCGGCCCTCGGCGCCGGACCCCACCCCGGCGTTGTTGCACAGCACATGCACCGCGCCGAAGGCCCCGTACGCCGCGTCCGCCAGGGCCTCCACACTGTCCCGCTCGGAGACGTCCACGACCCGGCCGACCGCCTCGGCGCCGCGCTCGCGCAGCCCGGCGACGGCCTTGTCCAGCGCGGGCTCCTCGACGTCGGCGAGGACCACCTTGAGGCCCTCGGCGGCGAAGCGCTCCGCCAGCGCCAGGCCGATCCCGCTCGCCGCCCCGGTGACCACGGCGACCTGTCCCGGCAGCAGTTCCATCACTCGCCCCCGGCCGGTGCCATCGGTGCGTCCAGCACCTGCATCGGGTCGTCGTAGCGCTGGTGCACATACGGCAGCAGGGCCTGCGGGCTGACCCGCTCCACCACCCGGCCGCGCTGGTCGGAGGTCTTCTCGCCGATGGTGATCTCCAGCAGCCGGTGCACCGGCAGGTCCGCCACCGGGTCGAACGGCGACTCCCGGAGGATCACCTCGCCGTCGATGCCCTCCAGCCGCCGGATCCGCTCATTGCGGGTGCAGTGCACCAGCACCGGGTCCAGGTCGAAGCCCTCGCCGTCCACGGCGGGCAGGAACTTCAGGTAGAAGTCCAGCTTCCGGGTCGGCTCCGGCACCGGCAGTTCGCCGGTGACCCGGCCGCTGACCTCGACAAAGGTGATGCCGTGCCGGGTGAGCGTGGCCCGGACCCGGTCGCCCCCCTGGTCCTCCACGCGCTCGACCGCGATCTCGCCCAGCTTCTTGGGCTCGCCGAAGACCTCGCGGCCGCCGATCAGCGCCCGCTCGGTGCTCATCGGCATCACCAGCGGATACCAGCCGGTGTGCGCGCCGTGCTGCGCGCTGACCGCGAACGAGCCCGCGCCCAGCGGTGAGCCGAACAGGTCGACCTGGCTGATGTTCACCCGCACCAGCGCCTGCTCGGCCGGCTTCAGCGGCGGCGGCAGCACCTGGGCGACCGCGTCCGGGTCGGTGGTCCACACCGCGACCACCCCGGTCGACCAGATGTCGGGCAGGACGGCGCGGCTGCCCTTCGCCGCCGCGATGTCGGCCTCGGAGCGCGGGCCGTAACGTACTCGTGCCATGGCTGAACCACCCTCTCGTCGCTTCGGTCTGTAACACTGTTACTCCGAACAGCTCGAAGGGTAAAGAGAAGTGACAGATAGTCAGACAGATCGTCAGGCGGATCGCGCGCCGCTGAGCCGGGAGGCGGTGCTCGCCGCCGCCGAGGAGCTGGTCCGGGCCCAGGGCCCGCAGGCGCTGACCATGCGCAGGCTCGCGGCCGAGTTGGGCGCCGCCGTCACCGCGATCTACTGGCATGTCGGCAACCGGGAGGCGCTGCTGGACGAGCTGGTGCAGCGCACCGTCCGGGAGATGGGCCAGATCCGGGCGCGCGGGGCGACCCCGGCGGCGCGGGCCGAGTCGGTCGCGCTGGCGCTGCGGCGCAAGCTCCGGGCGCACCCGCATCTGATCGCGCTGGTGCACGAGCGCGGCCTCACCGAGCTGATGATGCTGCCGGCGCAGCGCGCCCTGGTGCACGAGGCCCACGCCGCGGGGCTGCGCGGGGAGGCGGCGGCGGAGGCGGTCCGGGCGGTGCAGTTCCAGGTGGTCGGCTTCGTCCTGGTGGAGCGCAACCGGGAACGCTCACCCCGGCAGCAGCCGGGGGAGCCGGACCTCTGGGATGCCGAGACCGCCGAGCAGGACCCGGCCCTCGCCGCGGCCCTGGCCCGGCAGCCCGACCCGGAACAACTCTTCGCCGCCACGATCCGGGCCCTGGTCAGCGCGCTCTGGGGCGGGGCGGAGCGGGTGCGCTGACCGCTGGGTGTCCCTTGCGGCCCGCCGTGTCCTACAGGCCGCTGGGGAGCAGGCCCGAGGGCAGGACGTCGCTCGGGATGTCGCTGGGCAGCGCCGTCGGCAGGTCGCTGGGGAGCCCGCTCGGTAGGCCGGTGGGAAGCCCGGTGGGCAGCCCGCTCGGCAGCCCGGTCGGTACGGCCGAGGTGGGGGACGTGCTGCTGCCGCTGCCCCCGCTGCTGGACTTGCAGGCAGTGAGGCCGCCGAGCACGGCGACCAGCCCTACGGTCGCGGCGACGGTCAGGGCAACCCTGCGGGACGGGGCGGTAGGCCGCATGGTACTTCTCCTTGGACGGACGATTCGGATGACGTTACGTCGGATGATTCGGCGACTGAAAAATGATGTCCTGTGGCGGCTGTGCCCACCGATCCGGGTGACGTGATCCCCGTGCCTGCCGGCCCGCACAACCGACGGGTACGGCTGGTCGTCCAGGTGGTCGACCAGCCCGAGGAACGTACCAGGGTCGGGCATTGACGAGACCGCGCGTTGACGTGATCGGACCGTGTGAAGCGCCTATTCTCGAAAGGGATGCCCAGCGAGACCCGCACGGTCCGACCAGCACGGGCATGGGCGGGAAACATGAACGTCTTCGCCGTGTTACGACCGACGTATTGTCAGCCCGCCGCTGGTGGTCCTAGGTTCTACGCACGTAGACAGATGCGGGAGCCACTGCTCTGCCGACAGTAGAAGGTGAGGGTGTGTCATGTCTGAACCCGCCAACTCCGCTGAACTCTCCAGCTTCGCCGAGCCGACCCAGGTGGTCCGCGCCGCCCTCGTCCAGACCAAGTGGACCGGCGACAGCGCCTCCATGATCGACCTGCATGAGGCCTACGCCCGTGAGGCCGCCGCGCAGGGGGCGAAGATCATCGGCTTCCAGGAGGTGTTCAACGCCCCCTACTTCTGCCAGGTGCAGGAGGAGGAGCACTACCGCTGGGCCGAGGCCGTGCCGGACGGACCCACCGTCACCAGGATGCAGGCCCTCGCCGCCGAGCTCGGCATGGTCATCGTGGTCCCGGTGTACGAGGTCGAGCAGCCCGGGGTCTACTACAACACCGCCGCCGTGATCGACGCCGACGGCAGCTACCTCGGGAAGTACCGCAAGCACCACATTCCGCAGGTCAAGGGCTTCTGGGAGAAGTTCTACTTCAAGCCAGGCAACCTCGGCTGGCCGGTCTTCGACACCGCGGTCGGCCGGGTCGGCGTCTACATCTGCTACGACCGGCACTTCCCCGAGGGCTGGCGCGCGCTCGGCTTGGCCGGGGCGCAGATCGTCTACAACCCCTCCGCCACCAGCCGCGGCCTCTCCGCGTACCTCTGGCAGCTGGAGCAGCCGGCCGCCGCCGTCGCCAACGAGTACTTCATCGCCGCGATCAACCGGGTCGGGGTGGAGGAGTACGGGGACAACGACTTCTACGGCACCAGCTACTTCGTGGACCCGCGCGGCCGGTTCGTCGGCGAGCCCGCCTCCGACAAGGAGGAGGAGCTGGTGGTCAGGGATCTGGACTTCGGCCTGATCGAGGAGGTGCGCCACCAGTGGGCGTTCTACCGCGACCGGCGCCCGGACGCCTACGGCCCGCTGACCGAGGCGTGAGCCCGGAACCGTCCGTACGAGGGGAAACGAGCCGCACATGTCCAACCCGCCCAACCCCGCCGACCTGACCGGCCCGTCCGACCTGATCCGTCGTCACCGCGCGGTCACCCCGTCCTGGCTGGCCGTCTACTACGACGAGCCGATCGAGCTGACCCATGGCGAGGGGCGCCACGTCTGGGACTCGCAGGGCCGCCGCTACCTGGACTTCTTCGGCGGCATCCTCACCACCATGACCGCCCACGCCCTGCCCGAGGTCACCAAGGCCGTCGCCGAGCAGGCGTCCCGGATCCTGCACACCTCGACGCTCTACCTCTCCACCCCGATGGTCGAGCTGGCCGAGCAGATCGCCGAGCTGTCCGGCATCCCGGACGCCAAGGTCTTCTTCACCACCTCCGGCACCGAGGCCAATGACGCCGCGCTGCTGCTGGCCACCACCCACCGCCGCTCCAACCAGGTGCTGGCGATGCGCAACAGCTACCACGGGCGCTCCTTCACCACCATCGGCATCACCGGCAACAGCGCCTGGTCGCCGACCAGCCTGTCCGCTCTGCAGACCCTCTACGTGCACGGCGGCATCCGCACCCGCGGCCCGTTCGCGCACCTGTCCGACGCCGAGTTCATCGCCGCCTGCACCGCCGACCTGGAGGACCTGCTGGGCCAGGTCGGCGGCAGTGTCGCCGCGCTGATCGCCGAGCCGATCCAGGGCGTCGGCGGCTTCACCAGCGGTCCTGACGGGCTGTTCGCCGCCTTCAAGCGGGTGCTGGACCGGCACGGGATCCTCTGGATCTCCGACGAGGTGCAGACCGGCTGGGGCCGCACCGGGGACCACTTCTGGGGCTGGCAGGCGCACGCCGAGGCCGGGCCGCCCGACATCCTGACCTTCGCCAAGGGCATCGGCAACGGCCTGTCCATGGGCGGGGTGGTGGCCCGCGCCGAGATCATGGACTGCCTCGGCGCCAACTCCATCTCCACCTTCGGCGGCAGCCCGATCACCACCGCCGGGGCCCTCGCCAATCTGCGGCACCTGCTGGACCACGACCTCCAGGGCAACGCCCGCCGGGTCGGCGCGCTGCTCACCGACCGGCTCCGCGCGGCCGGCCTGCCGCTGGTCCGCGAGGTGCGCGGGCGCGGGCTGATGATCGGCGTCGAGCTGGTCGACAGCAGCGGCGCTCCCTCCCCGGCCGCCGCCGCGGCCACCCTGGAGCACGCCCGCGAGCTGGGCCTGCTGATCGGCAAGGGCGGGCTGGCCGGCAATGTGCTGCGGATCGCGCCGCCGCTCTCGCTCACCCCGGAGGAGGCGGCCGAGGGTGCCGAGCTGCTGATCGAAGCCCTGCGCCGGGCGCAGGGAGCATCCCCGCAGAGCCCGTCGCCGGCGCAGAGCCTGTCGTCCCCGCGGACCGAAACCACCGACCGGAGCCAGGAGCGCGATTCCGTATGAGTCTTCCCCGCACTGTCATCCGCAACGGCCTCGTGATCACCGCCGCCGAGGAGGTGCACGCCGACGTCCTGATCGAGGGCGAGCGGATCGTCGCCCTCGCCGCGACCGGCAGCTCCGCCGCCCAGGCCTGGACTGCCGAGACCGAGTATGACGCCACCGGACGCTATGTGGTCCCCGGCGGCGTGGACGCGCACACCCATATGGAGATGCCCTTCGGCGGCACCAAGGCCGCCGACACCTTCGAGACCGGCACCCGCGCCGCCGCCTGGGGCGGCACCACCACCATCGTCGACTTCGCGATCCAGTCGGTGGGCGGCAGCCTGCGGGACGGCCTGGACGCCTGGCACGCCAAGGCCGAGGGCAACTGCGCCATCGACTACGGGCTGCACATGATCATGTCGGACGTCACCGAGTCCAGCCTCAAGGAGATGGACCTGCTGGTGGAGGAGGGGGTGACCTCCTTCAAGCTGTTCATGGCCTACCCCGGCGTCTTCTACAGCGACGACGGCCGCATCCTCCGCGCCATGCAGCGGGCCGGCGGCAACGGCGGTCTGATCATGATGCACGCCGAGAACGGCATCGCCATCGACGTGCTGGTCGAACAGGCCCTCGCGGCCGGCCACACCGACCCCCGCTACCACGGCGAGGTCCGCCGGGAGCTGCTGGAGGCGGAGGCCACCCACCGGGCGATCCAGCTCGCCCGGGTGGCCGGCGGCGCCCCCCTCTACATCGTCCATGTCTCCGCCGAGCAGGCCCTCGCCGAGCTCGCCGGGGCCCGTGACCTGGGGCTCAACGTTTTCGGCGAGACCTGTCCGCAGTACCTGTTCCTCTCCACCGACAACCTCGCCGAGACCGGCGCCGACGGCTTCGAGGGCGCCAAGTACGTGTGCAGCACCCCGCTGCGCCCGCGCGAGCACCAGGCCGCGCTGTGGCGCGGGCTGCGGACCAACGACCTGTCCGTGGTCTCCACCGACCACTGCCCGTTCTGCTTCAGCGGGCAGAAGGAACTGGGCCGGGGCGACTTCTCCAAGATCCCCAACGGGATGCCCGGCGTCGAGAACCGGATGGACCTGCTGCACCAGGCCGTCCTGGACGGCCACATCGGCCGCCGCCGCTGGATCGAGCTGGCCTGCGCCACCCCGGCCCGGATGTTCGGCCTCTACCCGCGCAAGGGCACCATCGCCCCGGGCGCGGACGCCGACGTGGTCATCTTCGACCCGCACGAGCGGTACACCATCTCCGCCGCGACCCACCACATGAACGTCGACTACTCGGCGTACGAGGGGCGGCAGGTCACCGGTCGGGCCAGGACCGTGCTGTCGCGCGGCAGCGCGGTGGTCCACGAGGGCGAGTACCTCGGCCGGGCCGGGCACGGCGCCTACCTGCCGCGCGGCACCTCGCAGTACCTGATCTGACTATTCGTCCCAGGAAAGTCCCGTCCCAGGAAAGTCCCGTCCCAGGAAAGTCCCGTCCCAGGAAAGGAGCACAGATGGACTTCGGCCTCGTCCTGCAGACCGACCCGCCGGCCCGGCTGCTCATCGACCGGATGAAGCGCGCCGAGGGCGCCGGCTTCAGCCACGGCTGGACCTTCGACTCCGTGGTGCTCTGGCAGGAGCCCTTCGTGGTCTACAGCCAGATCCTCGCCGAGACCGAGCGGCTGACGGTCGGCCCGATGGTCACCAACCCGTCCACCCGGACCTGGGAGGTCACCGCCTCGCTCTTCGCCACCCTCAACGACATGCACGGCAACCGCACCGTCTGCGGGATCGGCCGCGGCGACTCGGCGATGCGGGTGGCCGGGCGGAAACCGGCCACCCTGGCCCGGCTCGGCGAGGCCATGCACGCCATCAAGGAACTCGCCGAAGGCCGGGAGGTCGAGGTCGACGGCACCGCGATGCGGCTGCCCTGGGTCAGGGACGGCGCGCTCCCGGTCTGGATGGGCGCGTACGGGCCCAAGGCACTGGAGCTGACCGGTCGTCAGGCGGACGGCTTCATCCTGCAGCTGGCCGACCCCTTCCTCACCGAGTGGATGGTCAAGGCCGTCCGCACCGCCGCCGAGCAGGCCGGACGCGACCCCGACGCGATCACCATCTGCGTGGCCGCCCCGGCCTATGTCACCGACGGCAGCGCGGAGGGCCTGGCCCACGCCCGGGAGCAGTGCCGCTGGTTCGGCGGGATGGTCGGCAACCATGTCGCCGACCTGGTCGGCCGCTACGGCGAGCACTCCGGTCTGGTGCCGGAGGCGCTGACCGAGTACATCAAGGCCCGCCAGGGCTACGACTACAGCCACCACGGCCGGGCCGGAAACCCGGACACGGCCTTCGTCCCGGACGAGATCGTGGACCGCTTCTGCCTGCTCGGCCCGGTCTCCGCACACCGCGAGAAGCTGGAGCAGCTGCGCGCCCTCGGCGTCGACCAGTTCGCCGTCTACGCCATGCACGACGCGGTCGAGGACACCATCGACGCCTACGGCACCGAGATCATCCCCGGCTTCAGCTGAGGCCGACCGGCCTGAAGCACCCGTGGGGCGCGGGGGAATGTGCGAGAGTGGTTGATGGTTGAACAAGTCGTGCGGCGCAGTCCGTCGGCGGCGCACCTCGAAACCGGTGCGGCCAGGCAATCCCCCTCCTGGCCGACGCCACCCTTCCGCAGGGCCCGGAGCCGCCGCTCCGGGCCCTGCGGGGTTCGCCGGACGGGTCGGTCTCGACGGGTGGGGTCCGGGCAGCGGTCAGATCCCCGCGAACAGCAGCCGGGGCACGATGGCGGTGATGGTCTTGCCGTCGGCGCGGGCGGTGATGCGCAGATGTCTGGTCAGGGTGCGCAGAAGGTGCCAGCCGAAGCCCCCGGTGCCGCCGACCAGGTCGGCGGTGCGGGGCACCGGCAGTGCGGCGACGCCGTCGCTGACCGCGATCGTCACCTGCTTCTCGTCCTGGGACAGGCTGAGCGTGCAGGGTCCCGGCGCATGGCGCACGGCGTTGGAGACCAGCTCGCTGACCACCAGCAGCGCGTCCCCGAGGGCGGGTTCGGCCAGGGGTTGGTGCGGGCCGCCGAAGAAGGCTCTGGCATAGTCGCGAGCTGCGCCGATGGAACCGGTGAGGCCTTCCAGGGAATAGCTGGCATGGCGCGGTGGGGATGATTCCTGGGACAGGTCCATGCGCCGGGTTCCTCTCATATGGATGAGGTCGTGCTTCCCACCTGCCCGACCAGAGGAATTGAAATCAGCCACGGGCCGACTCGTATCGGACGGTCACCCGTACGGCCCCCGGACCTGCGTTGTCAGCTGCGGGGGAGCTTGACCACGGTGAGGAAGAAATCATCGATCTGGCGGATGGCGGTGACGAACTGGTCCAGGTCCACCGGCTTGCTGACATAGGCGTTGGCGTGCAGTTTGTAGCTGCGCAGGATGTCCTCCTCGGCGGAGGAGGTGGTCAGCACCACGACCGGGATGTGGCACAGCTCCGGGTCGGCCTTGATCTGCTCCAGGACCTGGCGGCCGTCGTACTTGGGCAGGTTCAGATCCAGCAGGATCAGGTCAGGACGCGGGGCGTCGGCGTGCGGTGCGCGCCGGTAGAGGAAGTCCAGGGCTTCCAGGCCGTCCCTGACCACATGCAGATTGTTGCGGATCTTGTTGTCCTCGAACGCCTCACGGGTCATCAGTTCGTCGCCGGCGTCGTCCTCGACCAGGAGCACCTCGACGGGCTGCGGAGTGGGCACGGTCATGGGGTGGTTCCTTCCAGGACGTGGGGTCGCTCGCCTTCCGTAGGCGGCAGGGCTTCGCTGAGGGGCAGGGTGAAGTGCAGGCGGGTGCCGTCGGTGTGGTCGGTGTCGATCCAGATCCTCCCGCCGCTGTTCTCGATGATCTTCTTGCACAGCGCCAGGCCGATCCCGGTGCCCTCGTAGGCGTCGCGGCCGTGCAGCCGCTGGAAGATGACAAAGACCTTGTCGGCGAACTCGGCGGGGATCCCGATGCCATTGTCGGTGACCGTGAACCGCCACAGCACCCCTGCCGCAGCTCCCGTCACCTCGGCTCCTGTCACCTCGGCTCCTGTCACCTCGGCTCCCGTCACCTCGGCTCCTGTCACCCCGTCTCCCGTACCCGCATCCTGGTCCGCTGATGCGGTGATCCGGATCACCGGTGCCAGGTCGGGGCGGCGGAACTTGATGGCGTTGCCGATCAGGTTCTGCCACAGCATGGTCAGCAGGGTCGGGTCGCCGGTGACCCGTGGCAGGGTGGTGGGCCGCAGGATCCGCGCGTCGCTCTCCTCGATGGCGACCGCGAGGTTGTGCACCGCCTGGTCCAGCACCTCGTCGAGGGCGACCTCGGTGCGGGCGTCATGGACCCGGCCGACCCGGGAGAACCCCAGCAGGTCGTTGATCAGGATCTGCATCCGCTTGGCGCCGTCCACCGCGAAGGCGATGTACTGCAGGCCGCGTTCGTCCAGGTGGACGCTGTAGCGCTTCTCCAGCAGCTGGCAGAACGAGGCGATCTTCCGCAGCGGCTCCTGCAGGTCGTGCGAGGCCACATAGGCGAACTGCTCCAACTCGGTGTTGGACCGCCGCAGTTCGGCGGCCTGGGCGTCCATCTGCTGGGCCTGTTCCCGGAGTTGGATCTCCTGGCGCTGGGAGGCCCCCAGGTCGGTGACCACCCGCAGCCGCATCGCCTCCACCGCCTGGGCCATGGTCTGCAGGTCGGCCGGCCCCTGTTCCGGGATGCGGTGGTCCAGATCGCCCCCGGCCACCCGCCGGGCCGCGGCGCGCATCGCGTTCAGCGGCCGCACCACGGTCAGGTGCAGCAGCAGCGCAAGTCCCGCGCCGGTGAGCAGGAACACCGCGAGCATCGACTGGAAGGCCAGGTCGCGCTGGGTGCGCATCCGGCCCAGCTGGGCCCGGGCCTGGGCGCGCTCCTGGTCCAGGTGGCCGTTGGTGGCCGCCAGCTGCTTCCGCAGCTGGTCGAAGGCGCTCTTGCCCTGCTCGACCGAGACACTGCCCTGGCTCTGCCGGGCGGCGATCGCCGGCTGGGCGAAGCCGCTGCGCCAGGCGTTCGCCGAGCGCTCGACCGCGGCCAGATCCGCGGCCGACTGCCGGTCGTCCCCCATCAGCGCGGTCAGCTGCGCCTTGGCCCCGGCCTCGTCGGCGAGGCCCCGGGTGTAGGGCTCCAGCAGGGAGGTGTCCCCGGTCAGCAGGTAGCCGCGGACCCCCGTCTCCTGGTCCAGCAGCGCGGCCTGGAGCTGGACGGCGGCGGTGCGGGCGGGGGATATGTGGTCGTTCAGCCGGTTGGAGGCCGCGGTGGTGCGCGCCAGCACGGCGGTGCCCACGATCGCCGCCGCCAGCGCCAGCACCCCCATCACCGTCAGCGCGATGGTGAACCAGCCCTGGACCGTCAGACGGCTGAGGCGCTGCGGTGGGGCGGCGGCTGCGGTGGGCTCACGTGGTGGGACTCCATTCCAGGTGCAGGACGGCGACGTCGTCGACCAGGCCGCCGCGGGCGGCCGCGAGGTCCTGGGCCGAGGCGATGAGGGTATCGAGGAAGGCGTCGGCGGCGAGGTCCCGGTGCCGCTCGGCGATCTCCAGCAGCCCGCTCTCGCCCAGCCGTTCCCGTCCGGTGCCGGTGTGGCCCTCGATCAGGCCGTCGGTGAACAGCACCAGCGCCCCGCCGCCGGGCGCCGGCACCGGGGCGGCGGACCAGTCGGCGCTGCCGGGCATCAAGCCCCACCGCCGGGCCCACCTCGGGCTCCAACAGCTCGATGCCGAGGCCGGGGGTGCGGATCAGCAGCCCGGGGTGGCCCGCGCGGATCACCTCGCTGTGCTCCGCGCCGCGGGCGCGGGTCAGACAGGTCAGTGTGGCGTAGATCTCCGGTCCTGAGCGCTCGGCGATCAGGATCTGCTCCAGCAGCCGCACCAGGGCCGGTCCGCGCACTCCGGCCAGGACGAAGGAGCGCCAGGCCACCCGCAGGCACACGCCCAGGGCCGCCTCGTCGGGACCGTGGCCCGAGACGTCGCCGACCACGGCGTGCACGGTGCCGTCCTCGGTCTGCACCACGTCGTAGAAGTCCCCGCCGAGCAGGGCGTGCGCGCGTCCCGGCTGGTAGCGGGCGGTGACCCGGACGGTCCGGTCGCGCAGCAGCGGGGTGGGCAGCAGGCCGCGCTCCAGCCGGGCGTTCTCGGCGCTGCGCAGCTGGCTGGCCTGCCAGGCCACGGCCGACTGCTCCACCTGCTTGCGGCCGATCGCGTAGCGGATCGCCCGGCCCAGCAGGTCGCCGTCCACCGTGGCCTTGACCAGGTAGTCCTGCGCGCCCGCGGCGACGGCGGCGAGCCCGGTGCTGTGCTCGGCCAGCCCGGTCAGCACCACCACCGCGGCCTCCCGGGCATGGCCGACCACCTGGTCCAGCGCGCTCAGCCCGGAGGCGTCGGGGAGGTGCAGGTCCAGCAGCACGCAGTGCGGCACCGCGGCGTCCAGCTCCTGGAGCGCCTGCGCCAGTGACCGGGCCCAGCGCAGTCGGGTGGGCACCCCGCTGTCCGCGAGCAGTTCCTCGACCAGCAGGGCGTCCCCGGCGTCGTCCTCGACCAGCAGGACCACCAGCGGCTCGGCGAGGCCGACCGGGTCGGTGGCGGCTTGGGCGGCGTCCGGCACGGCCTTGGCGACCGGCGCGAGCGGGGTGTTCGGCTGCTGGGACCGTCGGGGCCCGGGTATGGGCGCGGTGCGCCGGTCCGGGCCCAGCCGGTTCGCAGGCGGTATCGCCATCCGGTCCTCCGTGTCCTGGGCACCCGATGGGGCTGGTCCGCACCCTGCGTACCGGTCACCGACCTTAGGCCGGATCGTTGCCCTGGGGCAACATTCGACGCCGGGTCACGCCGCCGCAGGGTCAGGCGGTCCGGGCGCCGGGGGTGCTGTGGGCGCTTTGGGAGCCGTGGGCGTCGGTGTCGTGCCGGGCGAGGACGGCGTCCCGGAACGCGGCCATGCCCCGGGTCAGGTCGGACAGGCCGGTGGCGGACATGGTCCCCAGCACCTCGCGCAGCTCCTGCACCCGCGAGGAGCGGTACTCCGCCAGCACGGCGTGCCCGCGGCGGCTGAGCCGCAGCTCCACCTCGCGCCGGCTGCTGCTGCTCAGCGAGCGCTCCAGCAGGCCGTCGGCCTGCAAGCGGTCGCAGAGCCGGCTGACGGCCGGCGGCTTGGAGGCGAGCGCCTCGCCCAGGGCGCGCAGATTCAGCCCCTCCCAGCGTTCGATCGCCAGCAGTGCCCGCAGCTGCGAGGGCGAGACCCGGCCCTGGGGGGCCGACTCCTGGCCGCGTCCCTGCAGCGCGTCCAGCAGCTCCACCACCACCGAGGCGGCCTGGGCCACCTCGGCGGGGAGCGGAGCTGGGACAATCATCGGCATGGCCCCCACTGTGCCATCCTTCTGCTCCGCCTGTCAGCACACCCCACGGCCGCTGCGTCGTGGCTCCGCACCCCTCCCGATCTCTCCAGAAGGTCCCGACCGACCGTGACGAACTACCTCGCCGTCGAGCGCACGCTGCGCGCCGCAGCCCCGCACGCGCTGCTGGGCGCGGTGCGCACCGCCCTCGGCGCGCACTACGCGGCGCTGGCGGTGGACCTGCTGATGGCCGACTACAGCCTGAGCGTGCTGCAGCCGGTCGCCGAGCTGCCGCAGACCGGCCTGCCGCTGTCGGTCCACAGCAGCACCCAGGGCCGGGCCTTCGGCAGCCAGCAGCCGCAGCGCGAAGCCGCCGAGGACGGCAGCGTCAGGCTGCACCTGCCGGTGACCGTGCGCGGGGACCGGCTCGGGATCCTCAGCGTGCGGCTGGCGCCCGAGCACGCGGGGGACGAGGCGGTCGCGGAGCTGGTCGCCATCGCGGACCTGCTGGGGCGCGAGATCATCGTGGCCGAGCGCGACACCGATGTGTATCTGCAGGCCCGCCGGGTGAACCGGCTCACCCTGGCCGCCGAGATGCAGTGGCAGCTGCTGCCCGGACGCTCCTGCGCCCGTGACGAGTACGCGATCGGGGCCCAGTTGGAGCCCGCCTATGCGATCCACGGCGACAACTTCGACTGGGCCACCACCGCCGACACCCTGACGCTGACCATCACCAACGGCATGGGCGAGGGCATCGAGGCCTCGCTGCTGACCAACCTCGCGGTCAACGCACTGCGCAACGCCCGCCGGGCGGGCATCGGCATCGCCGACCAGGCGGCCCTGGCGGACCAGGCCCTCTACGCCCGCCACCGCGGCGACCAGCATGTCTCCACCCTGCTGCTGACCTTCAGCTATGCCACTGGGACCGTTCAGGTCGTCGACGCCGGCTCGCCGCACCTGTGGCGCCGGCGCGGCAAGGAGGTGGAACGGATCGAGCTGGACGCCCAGCTGCCGCTGGGCATGTTCGAGGAGTCCCGCTACCAGGCCCAGCAGTTCCAGGTCGAACCGGGGGACCGGCTGGTTTTCGCCAGCGACGGCGTCTACGCCACCGCCTCCCCGGCCGGGGAGCACTACGGCGAACAGGCCCTGGCCCGGGCGATCAACGCGACCAGCCTGCTGCCCGCGGCCGACGTTCCCGGCGCGATCCTGCGGGAGCTGACCGACTACCGCGACGCGGACGCCACCGACGACGCCCTGGTGGTGTGCCTGGACTGGAACGGGCGGCAGGAAACCTTCTCTTAAGTCTTGACGGATCCCTGCCATCGGGCCTTCAATCCAAGGGCTGTCATGGAATTGGTCCAGACCTTCCTGAATTGGGAGCGCTCCAACGCCATGGCCGAAAACCCCCACCCCGAAGGGAACTGTTCATGATCCAAGGACTGATGACCCGGCTGCGGGTCTTATCCGCCGTCTCGGCGGTGTGCGCGGCGCTGGCCGTCCCGGCCTTTGCCGCGCCGGCCGCTCACGCCGCGCCCGTCGCCGCGCCCGTCGTCGCACCGGCTGCTGCCGCCGCGGTGACCAACTGTCAGCCGCAGGGCTCGCTGAGCCTGGCCGGCGGCGAGTACACGCTGCAGAACAACGAGTGGAACTCCTCCGCTCCGCAGTGCGTGACCGCCACCACCGGCACCGCGTGGACGGTGAGCACGGCGAACTTCAACCTCTCCGGCGGCGCCCCGGCCACCTACCCGTCGATCTACAAGGGCTGCCATTGGGGTGCCTGCACCACCGGCAGCAAATCTGCCCATCCAGGTGAGCAAGCTGGCGAGCGCGACCTCCTCGTGGTCGACCACGCAGCCCGCCACCGGCGCGTACGACGTCGCGTACGACCTGTGGACCAACTCGGCGCCCACCACCGGCGGCCAGCCGGACGACAGCGAGATCATGATCTGGCTGAACAGCCGCGGCGGAGTCGCGCCGTTCGGCTCCAAGACCGCCACCGCCTCCATCGGCGGCTACAACTGGGACGTCTACACCGGCCGTCAGGCCGCCTGGAACATCGTCTCCTACGTCCTCCAGGGCGGCGGCACGTCGTTCACCAACCTGGACGTCAAGGCGCTGATCAATGACTCGGTCCAGCGCGGCACCACCGGCGCCAACGCCTATCTGATCGACGCGGAGGCCGGCTTCGAGATCTGGAAGGGCGGCCAGGGGCTGGGCACCAACTCCTTCTCCTTCAACGCCACCCAGGGCACCGGCGGAGGCACCGGCACCGGCCGCACCGGACAGATCACCGGCCTCGGCGGCAAGTGCGTCGACGTGGCCGGCGCGAACCCCGCCAACGGCACGGCCGTCCAGCTCTACGACTGCAACGGCACCGCCGCCCAGCAGTGGACCGTGGGCACCGACGGCACGGTCCGCGCCCTGGGCAAGTGCCTGGACGTCAAGGCGGCCGGCACCGCCAACGGCACCCAGACCCAGCTGTACGACTGCAACGGCACCGGCGCCCAGCAGTGGCGCGCGGGCGCCAACAGCACGCTGCAGAACCCGAGTTCGGGCCGCTGCCTGGACGCCACGGGCAGCAGCTCGGCCAACGGCACCCGGCTCCAGATCTGGGACTGCGGGACGGCTGCCAACCAGCAGTGGACCCTCCCCAGCTGAACCCGGGTCGGTTGGACCCTCCGGTACGGGCCGCGCGTGCGGTCCGTACCGGAGTTTTCGGCACACCTCAGTTGACGCTCTGTCAGGCCGGAATGACGCAGACCGGGCTGGGGGACTTCAGCGAGGTGCCGGTGGGGGTCAGCGCGCCGGACGCCCGGTCGCGGTGGAAGACGGTGACCGTGTTGGAGTTCTGGTTGGCCGAGAACAGCAGCGTCGCGGTCGGGTCCAGGCTGATGTGCCGCGGGTACGAGCCGCCGGCGGGTACCGCGTCCAGCAGGGTGAGCGTCGCGCCCGCGCTGCCCACGGCGAAGCGCGCCACGCTGTCATGGCCGCGGTTGGAGACGTAGACGAATGCTCCGTCCGGCGAGACCACCACCTCGCCCGGGTAGTTGCGCGGCGTGGTGCTCGCCCCGGACGGCACGGTCGGCTGGGCGCGGCCGGGGGTGAGCGTCCCGGTCGACGGGTCGTACCGGCAGACGATCACCGAGTTGCCCAACTCGTTGGCCAGGTAGGCGAACAGGCCGGAGGGGTGAAAGGCCAGATGCCGCGGCCCGGTGCCCGGGGTGAGATGGGCCTGCGAGACCAGCGTCAGCTTTCCGGAGGTGGTGTTCAGGCGGTAGGTGTACACCGAGTCCGTGCCCAGATCGACCGAGAGCACAAAGCCGCCCTGGGGGTCGCTGAGGACCATGTGCGCGTGCGGACCGTCCTGGCTGTCGGGGTCCGGGCCCGAGCCGGTGTGCTGGACCAGGTCGGTGCGGGCCTTGAGGCTTCCGTCGGCGGCGATCGGATGCACCGCGATGCTGCCGGAGTCGTAGTTCGCGCTCAGCAGGTGGCCGCCGCCGGAGTGCACCGACACATGGCACGGGCCCGAGCCGCCGGTGCTCTGCGTGCCCAGCACCTTCAGGTGTCCCGGCGAGACGATGGAGATCGCCGTCACCAGGCCCTTGCTCTGCTCGTTCACGGCGTACAGATGGGAACCGGCCAGGGCCAGGAACGACGGGTTGGCCACCCCGGCCAGGGTGCTGCCGACGGCGGGCTTGCCACTGGCCGGGTCATAGGTGGCGAGGCCCACGCCCTGGGCGGAGCTCGAGGTGTAGGCGCCGAGGTAGAGGGGGTGCGGGGCAGTGGCCCTGCCGGCGGCGGCAGGGCTTGCGGCGGCGGCGCTGGCGGCGAGAGCACCGCTCACCGTGGTGAGCACCGCTCCCGCTCCCACCGCCAGGACGGAGCGCCGCCGCATCTCCCGCGCACCCGCACCGTCACACCGGTCGGACTGGCTCAGGTCGTCCATGGCCATGGCAGCGCACCTCCGCAATTGACACGTTCGGATCAAGCCCACTGTGGCCTAGACCAATGCTTCTGGGCAAGGACCTTGCCGAGATGGTTCGCCGCATGCACCGGTTCGCGGCAAGCGCTGCTGCGCAGCATGGGCCCCCGCGGTGCCAAGTGGCTTGATTGTGTGGGCGGGTCGACCATGGAAGTACCGTTTTCCGCTCCGAAGGAGCAGCCATGCGCACCCTCACCGGCGCAGTTGGCCTTGCCGTCGCCGCCGCGATCTCCGTAGCCGGCTGCTCCGGTACGAACACCGGCAACAGCGTGATCGCCGCAGGCTCGCCGCCGTCCACGTCGTCCTCCGCGTCCCCCTCGTCGCAGGCGCCCAGTAGTGCGGCCCGCACCTCTGCTCCACCGCCGTCCTCGGCCAAGCCCGCGCCCGCGCCGACCACGCCCCCGCCCACCCGCGCGCCGACGCCGGCCGCGGCAGCGCCAGCGCCCGCCGCCCCCGCCGCCCCCGCGACCCGCGCGCCGGCCGCGCAGCCGCCCGTCCCGGCGGCTCCTCCGGCGGCGCCCGTCGCACCCGCGCCGGCGCCGCTGGTCAACGCCGAGGCGGTGGTCACGCAGTACTACCAGGACATCACCGACCACGACTACGCGGCGGCCTGGGCCCTCGGTGGATCGAACATCACCGGGGGTGAGAGCTACTCCCAGTACGTCGCGGGTTTCGCCACCACCGCGGCGATCAGTCTGGGCACCGTCAGCGAGTTCGGTTCGGACCAGGTCTCGGCCGTTCTGTACGCCACCCAGACCGATGGCACGCTCCGGGTGTTCGACGGCACCTACACCGTCTCCGGGGGTGTGCTGGTCGGCGCTTCGATCGCCCGCGACCAGTAGTTGACGTAGCGTCATCCACCTGCCGCCCGCCGCCTCCCATCGGCGCGGGCGGCCTTCTGCTGTCATGCGTCTGCCGTGCTCACATTTGATCTTGCGCTCAAAAGTGAGAATTCAACAGAGATGCGTCTAGATATTGCGCTGGAGTGTCGAAGAGATTACGGTCCCACGTGCGCCGTCCCCCACCCCTCAGTGCCGCCACCCGCCCGCGAACCACCTCGCCACCTGCCCTGAACGCAGTCGGCGAGGCCTCTCGCCATGCCCCAGTACTGCGTCAACTCCCTGCGCCACCAGCTCCTCCACCCCACCTGACTGCGGTGCCGACGGTGTAGATCCGGCATTCCGTGTCGAAAGGAGCAACACGTGTTCCGATCCATCCGAGAGCTGAGGCGAACGCTCGTCCTGGCTGTCGCCCCGGCGGTGCTCGCCGCCGTCGGCATCTCCGCCCTGGCGGTCCAACCCGCCTGGGCCGCCGCCACCGGCGGCAACGGTGCGAGCCTGCCGTACGTCGAGGTGCAGGCGGAGAACTCCGCCACCAACGGCACGGTCATCGGCCCGAGTTACGCTGCCGGCCAGCTTGCTGACGAGGCGTCATACCGCAAGGCGGTGACCCTCCAGGGAACCGGTCAGGAAGTCACCTTCACCACCCCGGTGGCGACCAACTCGATCGACTTCCGCTACAGCATCCCGGACACCTCGGGCGGGACGGCCTACACCGACCCGCTGTCGCTGTACATCAACGGGACGAAGCAGAGCGACTTCACCCTGACCAACGCCTACAGCTGGTACTACGGCAGCTACCCGTTCACCAACTCGCCCGGCAGCAACCCGCACCACTTCTACGACGAGGCCCACCGCCTCTTCCCGACCACCTATCCGGCCGGCACCACCTTCAAGCTCCAGGTCGACGCGGGGGACAACGCCTCCTCGTACACCATCGACTTCGCCGACTTCGAGCAGGTGGGCGCGGCGCTGACGCAGCCCGCCGGTTCGGTCTCGGTGACCAGCGAGGGCGCCGACGCGAGCGGCGCGGCCAACGCGACCAGCGCGTTCAACGCGGCGATCGCCGCGGCCGGCCCCGGCGGCACGGTGTGGATTCCGCCGGGCACGTTCAACATCCCGGGCCACATCACCGTCAACAACGTCACCGTCGCGGGCGCCGGCATGTGGTATTCCAGCGTCAACGGCGCGGAGCCGGGCTTCTACGGCCTGGGCGAACCGGACAGTTGCGGGGTCGGCGGCAACTCCGGCGTCAGCAGCAATGTGCACCTGTCCAACTTCGCCATCTTCGGACAGGTCGGCGAGCGGAACGACTGCGACCAGGACAACGGCATCGGCGGTGCGCTGAGCAACTCGTCGGCGACGAACATCTGGATCGACCACCTCAAGGTGGGCGCCTGGCTGGACGGCCCGATGGACAAGCTGACCCTCAGCGGGCTGCGGATCCGGGACACCACCGCGGACGGCATCAACTTCCACGGCGGGGTCACCAACTCCACCGTCACCAACAGCGACATCCGCAACACCGGTGACGACGGCATCGCGACCTGGGCCGACTCCGGCAAGGGCGCGGACGCCAACGACACCATCTCCAACAACACCGTGCAGGACCAGATCCTGGCCAACGGCATCGCCATCTACGGCGGCCACGACAACACCGTCACCGGCAACCTGGTGCAGGACACCGGCCTCGCCCAGGGCGGCGGCATCACGGTGGCCCAGCGCTTCACGTCGACCCCGGTCGGCCTGACCACCGTCTCCAACAACACCATGATCCGGGACGGCTCGCTCGACCCGAACTGGCAGTTCGGCGTCGGCGCGCTGTGGTTCGACGGCAGCCAGGGGGCGGTCACCGGACCGGTCAATGTGACCAACGCACTGATCGAGCAGAGTCCGTACGAGGCGGTGCAGTGGGTCGAGGGCACCGTCAGCGGTGTCAACCTCAACAACGTCACCATCGCGGGCACCGGTACGTTCGCTCTCCAGGAGCAGACCGGCGGCGCGGCGACGTTCACCAACGTCACGGCGACCGGCGTCGGGGCGTCCTCCCCGATCTACAACTGCGAGGGCGGCAACTTCGTCGTCACCGACGGCGGCGGCAACTCCGGCATCACCGGCACACCGGTCTGCGGTCCCTGGCCGGCCCCGGTCTTCCCGCCCTACCCGGTCACCGGCGTGCAGGCCAACCCGAGCGCGCTGAACTTCGGTTCGGTGGCGACCGGCGCGACCAGTGCGGCGCAGACCGTGACGGTCTCCAACCCGACCGGCTCGGCCGCGTCCGTCTCCTCCGTCGCCGCCACCGGTGACTTCTCGCAGACCAACACCTGCGGCTCGTCGATCCCGGCGAACGGCTCCTGCACGGTCAGCGTGAAGTTCGCGCCGACCGCGACCGGTGCCCGCAGCGGCAGCCTGACCGTCAACGCGGGCGGGGTCACCAACACGGTCAGCCTCTCCGGTACCGGCACGGCGCCGGGCCCGGTGCTGAACGCCGCCCCGGCCGGCCTGTCCTTCGCCAGCACGGTGGTCGGTTCCTCGGCCGCCGCCCAGGCGGTGACGGTGACCAACTCGGGCACCTCCACGGCGACCGTCTCGGGCGTCGCGGTGACCGGTGACTTCAGCCAGACCAACAACTGCTCCTCCCTCGCGGTCGGCGCCTCCTGCACCGTGAACGTCGGCTTCGCGCCGACGGTGGGCGGGGCCCGTACCGGCACCCTGACCGTCACCAGCAACGCCAACAACAGCCCGACCACGGTCGGTCTGAGCGGCAGCGGCATCGACAGCTCGACCAACATCGCGGCCGGCAAGCCGGCTTCGGCGAGTTCCAGCAGCAGCCCCTATGTCGCTGCGAACCTCACCGACACCGACGCCTCGACCTACTGGGAGAGCACCAACGGCGCCTTCCCGCAGTGGGCCCAGGTCGACCTCGGCCAGAGCTACAGCGTGGGCAAGGTCGTGCTCAAGCTCCCGCCGGCGACGGCCTGGTCCGCCCGTACCGAGACCCTGTCGGTGCAGGGCTCCACGGACGGCACCAACTTCACCACTCTCTCGAGCTCGGCCGGACACACCTTCGACCCCGCCTCGGGCAACACGTCGACCATCACCTTCAACGCCGCCACGGCGCGGTATGTGCGGGTCAACATCACCGCCAACACCGGCTGGCCGGCCGGCCAGCTGTCGGACTTCGAGGTCTTCCCCAGCGGCGGCGGCACCGTCCCCCCACCCAACTCGGCGACCCTGTCGACCAACCCGGCCTCGTTGACCTTCGCCAGCCAGGCCCTCAACACCGCCAGCAGCGCGCAGTCGGTGACGGTGACCAACACCGGCACCGCGGCCGCGGCGGTCTCCGGCGTCACCACCACGGGTGACTTCTCGCAGACCAACACCTGCGGGACGTCGATCGCGGTCAACGCCTCCTGCACGGTCGCGGTGAAGTTTACCCCGACTGCGTCCGGCGCCCGCACCGGCAGCCTCAGCATCGCCAGCAACGCGTCCAACAACCCGACCACGGTCGCGCTGACCGGCACCGGGGCCGGCACCGTGAACACCAACCTGGCGGCAGGCAAGGCCACCAGCGAGTCCAGCCACAACGACGTCTACCCGTCCTCGAACGTCACGGACGGCAACCAGAACACCTACTGGGAGAGCGCCAACAGCGCCTTCCCGCAGTGGGTGCAGGTCGACCTCGGCTCCGCGCAGAGCGCAAGCCGGGTCGTGCTCCAGCTCCCCTCGGGCTGGGGCGCCCGCACCCAGACGCTGTCCCTGACCGGCAGCACCGACGGCAGCACCTTCAGCACCGTCAAGTCGTCCGCCACCTACACCTTCGACCCGGCCACCAGCAACACGGTCACCCTGACCTTCCCCGCGACCACCCAGCGGTACTTCCGGGTGACCATCACGGCGAACAACGGTTGGCCGGCCGGCCAGATCTCGGAGTTCCAGGTCTGGAACAGCTGACCTGACACCCCGTACTCCAGGTGCCGCCGAGTGCACACATACGTGCGCTCGGCGGCACTTTTGGTGACCCACTGCTACAGTCACGCGCGGCAGAGGGTGATCCGGGGGGAGAGAACACCGTGGGCTTCAGGCTTTCCACCGAGTCCGGGGAGGAGTTCCTCGACCAGGTCCTCCGGAGCGGCGAGCAGTCGTACGTTCTGGAGATACGCGAGCGGTCGGCGAGCGATCACGTCGCCGTTGACCTCAACCGTCGTGAAGCCGTGCTGAGCCTCCTGCTGGCCTGGCAGTCGGGGGAGGATTCCTGGCGGGAGGCGGTGTCCTGGGAGCACGTCTACCCGGTGCCGGCGCTCATTCCCGTCACCGCGGAGGGCTACCGGGTGCTGGTCGGCACCAGCGACTCCGGGACGGCAGAACCTGGGGCTTGATCGACGAGACGCCCGAGTACGGGTTCCCCCGGGTCTGCCTGAGACCTGACGACCTGGCGTTCGGACCTCCCTGGGACGGCTCCTTCGACACGTAGGCAGGCCACGCGGGGGACTGCACCGGCCCTCAGCAACCGGCCCGGACAGGTCGCCGTCTACGGGTGGAGAACCAGGTCGCGCTGATACCAGGTGCCCGGCTTACCGCCGAGGCCGGCCGGGTCCGCCGGGCCGACCGGGACGAACCCGGCCTTGGTCAGCACCTTCTGGGACGCGGCGTTCGCGCGGGAGGTGGCTGCCCGCAGTGTGCGCAGCCCGTGCCTCGCCGCCGCCAGCCGGCACAGTTCCCGGACGGTGGCAGTCGCCACACCGCAGCCGGCGACGTGCTGCGCGACCCGGTAACCGAGTACGGCAGTGCCGTCCTCGAAGTCGTACAGGTTGAACCGGCCCAGAACCGAGCCATCCTCGGCCACCAGTACGTAGAAGGCGCTGAGGCCGGCTTCTTGCTCGGACAGCAAGGCGCTGTGCCGGTCGGCGAACTGGTCGAAGAACTCGTCGCCGCGGTCGGAGACCGAGGCAGCGAAGTAGGTGCGGTTCGCCAGCTCGAAGGCCAGGACCGCCGGGGCATGGCCGGCATGCAACTGCTTCAACTCGGGCACTGCGCAACTCTACCCAGACGGCACGCCGAGGCCACCTGGGTTTCCATCAGCGGCAGACAGCACCATGACCAGGGCACATAGAGATCTACAGCTGGAGTACTGGCCCGGGCCGGGACGGCCCGGATCGGGGCGCTGCGCGCCTGCGGCCTGTCCTTCGTCGTCGCCGCGGCTGGTGGCTGCCATCTGAAAACCTTGCGCTACTAGGTTTTGGTGTAGGCTGGCGCGGCAGCGGCTGGCTGCATCCAGCCTGTCGACAAGGAGTAGTCCCTTGGCAACCTTTCTGTACCGACTCGGGCAGTCGTCGTTCCGCAGGCGCCGACTGGTGCTCGCGCTGTGGTTGGCCGTGCTGGTCGGGCTGAGCGTCCTGTCGGTCTCCCTGGGCGGGAAGACCACCAATGACTTCACCATCAACGGCATTGAGTCCTCCCAGGCCGCGAGCCTGCTGAAGGCCCGCTTCCCCGCCGCCGGCGCGGACAACGGCGCGGCCAGGATGGTCCTGGTCGCACCCGCCGGGCACACGCTGTCCGAGCCGACGTACCGTCAGGCCGCGGAAGCTGTCGTGGCGAAGGCTGCCACGTCGCCCCATGTGGCCACCGTCACCGACCCGTTGGCGCCGAAGCAACTGCTGGTCTCCAAGGACGGCAGCATCGCCCTGTCCCAGGTCACCTTCAGCGTGAAGTCGGCGGACCTGACCCCCGCGGACCGCAGCGCGCTGCGGGACAGTGCGAAGGCCGCCGCCGGGACCGGTCTCACCGTGCAGTTCGGCGGCGACGCCGGCACCACCGGGAGCGCCAGCAGCGAGGGCGCGGCCGGCATCGTGATCGCGGTGCTCATCCTGGCGCTGACCTTCGGCTCCCTGCTCGCGGCCGGGATGAACCTGCTGACCGCGATCATCGGGGTGGGCATCGGGTCGGTGGGGATCACCGTGGCCTCGGCCTTCGTCGACCTCAACTCCACCGCGCCCACCCTGGCGCTGATGCTCGGCCTCGCCGTGGGCATCGACTACGCGCTGTTCATCATCTCCCGCTTCCGGCAGGAACTCCTGGACGGCAGGTCCGAACAGGAGGCCGCCGCCCGCGCCACCGGCACGGCCGGCAGCGCCGTGGTCTTCGCCGGGCTGACCGTGGTCATCGCGCTGTCCGCGCTGTCGCTGACCGGCATCCCGTTCCTGACCGCGATGGGACTGTGCGGCGCGGCCACGGTGGCCGTCGCGGTCCTGGTCGCGCTGACCCTGGTCCCGGCCATGACCGGCTTCGCCGGACGCCGCCTGCTGGGCCGCCGCCTGCGCGGCGAGAGCGCCACCCGCCATGCCAAGCACCTCCACGCCGATACCCCCGCCCCCGCCCAGGGCAGGCCGAAGCTCGCCGAGCGCTGGGTCGGGGTGGTGACCCGCCGACCGGTCCTGGTGCTGGTCGCCACCACCGGGCTGCTGCTGCTGGCCGCGGTCCCGATCATCCGGCTGGACACCGCCCTGCCCAGCGACGGCACCGCCTCCCCGAGCACCACCCAGAACAAGGCCTACGACCTGATCAGCAAGGGCTTCGGCGCCGGCTTCAACGGGCCGCTGATCATCGCCGTGGACAAAGCCGCCGCCCCCGACGTGCAGCAGGTCGCCGACGCGACCGCCGCTCGGATCAAGGGCCTGCCGGACGTCGCCGCGGTCACCGCGCCGCAGGTCAACCCGGCCGGTGACACCGCCATCCTCACCGTGGTCCCGGCCAGCAGCCCCACCTCCGACGCGACCCGGCACCTGGTCAGCACCATCCGGGCGCAGGACCGCGACTCCGGCGGGGCCAGGGTCCTGGTCGGCGGCACCACCGCGGTCAACATCGACGTCACCGCCAAGCTGATGGGCGCGCTGCCGCTGTACCTGGTGGTCGTGGTCGGGCTGGCCCTGCTGCTGCTGGCGATCGTCTTCCGCTCGGTGCTGGTGCCGGTGATGGCGGCGGCCGGGTTCCTGCTGACCATCGGCTCCACCTTCGGCGCGGCCGTCGCGGTGTTCCAGTGGGGCTGGTTCTCCGGCCTCACCGGGGTGGACCAGACGGCGCCCTGGTCAGCCTGTTGCCGGTGCTGACCATCGGTGTGCTGTTCGGCCTGGCGATGGACTACGAGGTGTTCCTGGTCTCCCGGATGCGGGAGGCCTTCGGCAAGGGCGAGGGCGCCCGGCAGGCCGTCCACACCGGTTTCGGGCAGGGCGCCCGGGTGGTCTTCGCCGCCGCCCTGATCATGATCGGGGTGTTCGCCGGCTTCATCGCCGCGGACGACCAGATCGTCAAATCGGTCGGCTTCAGCCTCGCCTTCGGGGTGTTCGTGGATGCCCTGATCGTGCGGATGACCATGGTCCCGGCCGCGATGGCGCTGCTCGGCGACCGGGCCTGGTGGCTGCCCCGCTGGCTGGACCGGGTGCTGCCCACGGTGGACGTCGAGGGCGTGGCCCTGCACGAGCCGGCCGAGGCGGTCCCGGTCGGCTGACCCTCCGTCACCCGGCTCGTGTCAAAGGTCATTCGACCGCCGGGAGCCACCCGTACTCGGTGGCCCGGGAGCCGGCCTGGAAGCGGCTGCGCGCGCCGAGCATCTCCATCAGATGGGCGATCAGCCGGCGCACGGTCCGGTCGGAGATGCCCAGTTTGCGGGCGGCGGACTCGTCGGTGTCGCCCTGGGCGAGGATCTGCAGCAGTGCGCGCTCCTGGTCGGACAGCCCCTGCTCGTTCCGTGGTTTGACGGTGCCCAGCGGAGTGGCGCCGGACCAGATCTGGTCGAACAGCGCGCACATCGCGGCGACGGCGCCGCTGCCGTGCAGGACGGCGGCGCCCGCCCGCGGGGCCTGCGGGTCGAGCGGGACCACGGCGGTCTCCTGGTCGACCACGATCATCCGCAGCGGCAGGGTGGCGGTGGTGCGGACCTGTCCGCCCTGCTCGGTGAGCCAGCGCGCGTAGTTGATGGTCGCGGTGTCGTTGCGGACCGAGTCCAGGTACACCGTGCGCATGTCGACGCCGCGCTCCAGCAGCTTGCGGTCCAACGGGCGGCTGGAGGTACGGGAGGCCTCGGTCTGCGCGCCGCCCGGGACGAAGGCCAGGACCTGGAACCGGGTCTCCGTGGTCAGCTTCTCCAGCCGGGCCCGGATCGCGTCGATACCGGTGAGTTCCTCGATGTCGGCGGCGTTGCTGGTGTGCAGGCCCGCCGTCTCGGCGACCACCAGCGCCAGCGCCGCCCGGCCCCGCTCGATCTGGTGCTGACGGGTCAACAGTTCGGCCTGTTGCCGCGTCAGCAGGGCCTCCAGGCCCAGCTCGGGGGTGACCGGTATCAGTGCCTGCGGGTTCTCCCAGGACGGTCGCAGCAGCGCCAGTCTGGCCAGCTCGTCCAGCGCCACGCGGACCTTCTCCTGGTCGAGTTCCAGGTGCGTCGCCAGGTCCTGCGTGTCCGCGTCCGGCCGACGCAGCATCGCCAGATATACCGATTCGGCGACCGGATCCACCCCAAAGGCCTCAAGCATCTCGTTCCCCCGCTTCTCCACCCCAGCGAGGACATCATGCGGGTCCGGTGACGGCCAGGCAAGATCCGGCCAGGTCGGTTCGGTGGCGTCCGGGCGTCCGCATTGTCACGGTCAATGCATGTATTTCGTCATCACCAGGCTTCTCGGGAGGCGTGCTGCTTCAGGCGCGGAACCCACGGATTTCTGCGAGGAGGTCAGACGCGCCGCTCGACCGTGCGAGGGACTGGGCCATGTGTACGCCCAGGCCTCCGATGTGGGCATGGATCTCGTCCTCTTCATGGTCGCGGACGCGGTCGAGGTGGCCGAAAGGTTCGCCATCGCGGTACTGGACCGTGCGCTCGCCAGTTCCGGGAGCGGCCTCCGGATCATCGAATGCGCTGTTGACTTGTTCATTCCGGGAACGGAGGCGCGAATGAATCCTGGCCCGTGACCGGGCTGTCCGCATCCGGACAGGCGGGGGTTGGACAGCAAGAACCTCTGGTGCACCGCCTCCTGGTCGGCGAATGTTGTCCCTGCAAGCGGGTCGCGGAGGAAAAAATAGCCGCTCGGAATCCGGTCCCGACTTGCAGGACACCATTCCACCCATTCACGTGAAGGAGTCTGCAATGCGCTCGATACGAATCGCTGCCGTGGCGATCGGTCTGGCTCTCGCCGCCCCGTTCGTGGTTGTCTCCGCTTCCGCGAACACGGCCGGGAACGGCACCGCGGTCGTCCGCGCCGACGGCGTCTCGCCCCAGAGCATGACCTGGGACGGCACCGGTCAGCACTGACCAGGACCGCCTCGACCAGGAATGACTTGTGGGCCGCCGGCCGCAGGCATCCTCGCGGAGGGCCCGTGCGGTACGGGCCGCCGGGTGGCGGTGTACCTCCGCAGGACCGGCGGTGAGCGCGCCCCGGCTTTCCGGTCGCCGAGTGCGGTATTCCGTGGCAGAAATCCGCCCCCCTTTTTCTTGGAATGGATTCCGAGTAGTCCTGCCGGTCGGCGGGAAGAATTCCGCGCCTGCGGTCCGCCGCGCGGACGACTGATTCGCCAGTATGCGTACTAGGCCTTTCCCGCCATGGAATGTATTCCGGGCAGGAATGGGAAGAAATTCATCCGGCATTCACCCAGGGCCTTCTTTTCCGTCGGCTGCGGTGCGCCGGCGATGTGGCGCCGGTCCCGGACCGGTCCGCTTCCATCGGCTTCGCGGGATGACCGGTCCCGGCCGCCGTGAAAATGTCCGTCGCAGAGGTATCGGCCAATTCATCGGGAGAACTTGTGTTGCTGCACGACGAAATACAGCTGACCGATCGCGGGCAGTATGCGGAACTGGTCCAGGAGGTCTCGTCCTGGCTGACCGAGCCGGCCGCCAGGGTCGACCAGGAGCTGGCGGGCCACCGCCGTCGGCTGACCGACTCCGTGCGCTCCCTCAACGACCGGGCGCTCGCCGGCGACCGGGACGCGTTCTACTACCAGCAGCTGCTGCTGGCCAGAATTTATGTAATGTTCACAACCATTCCTAGCTCCCCGACCGCGGAGGGCTCGGTGATCCTGCACGAGATCACCCGGCTGATCGAGGTCGCGACGCTGGCGGCGGAGGACCGCCACATCGAGCCGGGCGCCCTGGAGGCCGCCCCCACCGAGAGCCGGGCCTTCCTGTCCTGGATCAAGGGGACGGCACGCAAGCACCGGGTGTTCAAGCACCCGTACTACGTGGACTTCATCAACCACCACGCCCAGGTGAAGGACCTCCGCACCTACGTCATCCAGGAGTCCCTGGTGGACGGGCGGTTCGACGACCTGCTGGCGATGATGCAGGTCGGCACCGCAGGCCAGGCCAAGATGGAGATCGCGTCCAACTTCTGGGACGAGATGGGCAACGGCAAGCCCGAAGAGGTGCACACCCACCTCTTCAACAAGATCTACGAGGTCTTCGAGATCACCGACGACGAGCTCGAGTCGGCGATGACGGCCAGTGACCTGCTCGCCGGCAACCTCGCGGTGCTGCTGTGCCGGTACCGCCAGTTGTACCCGGAGGCGGTCGGCTTCCTCGGCATGACCGAGTGGCTGGTTCCCGACAGGTTCACCAATGTGATCAGCGCCTGGGAGCGGCTCGGCCTGCCTGACGTGGGCATCACCTACCACCGCCTGCACGTGACCATCGACTCGGTGCACGCGGCCGGGTGGTTCCACAACATCGTGCTGCCCGCGGCCACGAACGACCACATGCGCCACGGCATCGCCCGCGGCACCCTGTGGCGGCTCAACTCGTCGGCCCGCCACCTCGACGAGCGCCTGGAGCAGGCGTCCGTGAACACCAACGGGAAGGTTTGACCATGCCGCTGAACGACCAGGGCTACGCAGTCATCGACCTGCCGCCCATCGCCGACGAGATCATCGCCAGCTACGACAACTGCCCGGCCGACCCGTACATGGGGAACCTGACCCGGTACAAGCGGTTCGACCAGTACCGGCTGTCCTGGAAGGACGGCGACGGCTGGAACTTCGAGCTCCTCCCGCACCGCGACTACACCACCTTCACCGACTTCAACCCGGTGGCCGGCGGCATCCGCCGCACCTACGAGGCGCTCGAGGTCGACTTCACCCCGCTGATCCGGGTCGGCGCCGAGGCCTTCGGCCTGGACCCCTCCGAGGACTGGCAGATCAACGTCCACCAGAACCGGACCGAGGCCACGCCGGAGAAGCCGGGCCAGCTCACCCCGGAGGGCGTGCACCACGACGGCCACGAGTACGTGATGATCTCGGTGTTCGTCCGCGACAACGTCGAGGGCGGCGAGACCCGGCTGTGGCTGGACGGGGCCGAGAAGCCGTTCTGGAACGGCACCGTGGAGCCGGGCCAGGCGGTGCTGCTGGACGACCGGGCGATCGCCCACGACGTGACCGACGTGCTGCCCAAGGACGGCAAGCCCGGCCACCGGGACATCCTCATCGTCGCCTTCTCCCGCTGGAAGGAGAAGTGGTACGGCGACGACCACGACGCCGCCGCCCTCGCCTCGGGAGCCCCCGCCTCCGCGATGTGATCCCGCCGCCCGCAGCCGCCCACCGTCAGGGCGGCTGCGGGCCCAGACGATTGGGCCCGGCATGCCGGATTTCGCCAAGTACCACGCCCTGGGCAACGACTACATCCTGATCGACCCCAATGACATCGAGATCGACCCGAGCGGCGAGAGCGCACGGCTGCTGTGCGACCGGCACTTCGGGGTCGGCGCGGACGGCGTCCTGTTCGGACCGATGGCCCCGGTGGAGCCGGGCCGGCCGATCGAGCTGCGGATCTTCAACTCCGACGGCAGCGCCTGCGAGAAGAGCGCCAACGGCATCCGCCTTTTCGCCCTGCACATCGCCGAGAACTACCTGACCGAGGCCGAGTTCAGCGTGCGCACCCTGGCCGGGGACTCCCCGGTGCGGATCCGCGACCTGGCGGCCGGCCTGGTGCAGATCGGCATGGGCCGGCCCTCGTTCGAGGCCGCCGACGTCGGGGTGGCCGGACTGGCGGGCCCGGCGGTCGGCTGGCCGCTGGAGGTGGCCGGCCGCACCCTGACCGTGACCTCGCTGCACAACGGCAACCCGCACACCGTGGTCCTGCTGGACCAGGTGACCGCGGAGCTCGCCCAGGAGCTGGGCGAGCCGATCGCCGGGCACCCGCGCTTCCCGGCCCGCACCAACGTCCAGTTCGCCCAGGTGCTCGACCGGGCCACGATCCGGATCGAGATCTGGGAGCGCGGCGCCGGCTACACCCTGGCGTCCGGCAGCAGCAGTTGCGCGGTTGCCAGCGCGGCCCACGCGCTGGGTCTGGTGGACCGCCTGGTGACGGTGCGGATGCCGGGCGGCGACCTGGAGATCGCCATCGCCGAGGACGGCGAAGTGACCATGACCGGAGTGGTGGAGCAGGTCTCCGTCGGCGGCTTCTCCCCGGTGTTCCGTCAGCGCCTCGGCATCCGCCGGGCGTCCCGAGCGACCAGCAAGGTGTCGGCATGACCGAAATACTTGACCGCGCTCCCGCCGTGGAGCAGGGCTATCCCATGCGGAAGTGGGTGTTCGAGGACTCCCTCGGCCGCTTCGACATCGACCTGGGCGACAGCCATGTGCAGTGCGGCACGCTCGCCCAGCTGCACGTCCCGGCCGATCTGGAGCTCAACTACGGGGTGGACCGGGGCAGCCCGGACCTGATCGAACTGGTCGCCGACCGCTATCTGGGGTCCGCCGACCGGGTCATCGTCACCCACGGCGCCCAGGAGGCCCTCTACCTGCTGTACTGCACCCTGCTCCGACCCGGTGACCGGGTGATCGCCTTCCGTCCGGGCTGGCAGCAGGCCTGGGACGTCCCGGTGAAGCTGGGCTGCGACGTCCAGGTGCTGGCCCTCGCCGAGGACTTCAGCATCGACCTGGAGGCGCTGGAGCGGGCCGCCGGGCCGAACCTGCGGCTGATCACCGTGAACACCCCGAGCAACCCGACCGGGCGGCGGATCCGGCACCGCGAGCTGGAGGCGCTGCACGCCATCGCCGAACGCAGCGACGCCTACATCCTGCTGGACGAGGAGTACGTGCTCGACCTGGCCGCCTCCCCGGCCCTGCGCAGCGACCGCTTCGTCTCGGTGTCCAGCCTGTCGAAGATGTACGGCTTCCCCGGGCTGCGGGTCGGCTGGATGTACGGACCCCGCGAGGTGGTCTCGGCCTGCGCCGAGTACAAGCACCTGACCTCGATCTCCAACTCGGTGCTGTGCGAGTCGCTGGCCGTGGACGTGCTGCAGCGCTGGCAGGAGTGGGCCCGGCAGTACCACCGGCTGACCGACGAGGGCCTGTACGTGCTGACCGAGTGGGCCGCGCGCTACCCCGGTCAGCTGCGGCTGGTGCCGCCCGAGGGCACTCCGTTCGCCTGGGTCCATCTGACCACCGGCGAGTCCTCACTGTCCTTCGCCCGCCGCGTGCTCGAGGCCGGCGTGCTGATCATGCCCGCCGAGACCCTCGGCACCGAGCGCGGCGTGCGGCTGGCCTTCGCCCGTGAACCGCACATCCTCACCGAAGGCCTGCGCCGGATCTCCGAGGTCATCGAGCACACACCCCCAGGGAGCGCCACGTCATGACGACGCGTACCGGAACACCGCTGTCCTTCGGACAGGAGCAGCTCTGGTTCCTCGACCAGCTCGCACCCGGCGAGACCACCTACAACATCCTGCTGGCCTGGCGGCTGCGCGGACCGCTGGACGTGGACGTCCTGCGGCGCTGCCTGACCCTGGTGGTGCAGCGGCACGAGAGCCTGCGGGCGACCCTGCACCACACCGACGGCACCCCCTTCCAGGTCATCGCCCCGCCCCCGGAGCAGGCCGAGCTGACCGTCGTGGACCGCACCTCGCTGCCGGTCGAGGCCAGGGAGGCCGCGATCGACGCGGAGATCCTGGAGCAGACCAACCTGCCGTTCGACCTGGAGGCCGGCCCGCTCTACCGGTTCCGGCTGCTCACCCTGGACGACCAGGACCACGTCCTGGTCCAGGGCTTCCACCACGTGGTGACCGACGGCTGGTCCTCCGCGGTGATGAACGCCGAGATCACCACCGCCTACCAGGCCCTGATCAGGGGCGAGGAGCCGGTCTTCGCCCACGAGGACACCGGCTACACCGCCTTCGCCGGCTCCCAGCGCGAACGCCTCGACGGCGCCGAGCTGGAGGAGGAGCTGACCTTCTGGCAGGAGAAGCTGGCCAATCTGCCGGTGCTGGAACTGCCCACCGACCGGCCCCGGCCGCAGACCTCCAACCACCGCGGCGACTCGGTGATCCGGACCCTGCCCGCCGAGCTGCTGTCGCAGGCGCACGCCCTGGCCCAGGAGCACGGCGCGTCCCTGTTCATGGTGCTGACGGCCGCGTTCAACGTGGTGCTCAGCCGCTACTCGGGCCAGGTCGACATCCCGGTCGGGGTGCCGATGCTGGGCCGGGTGGACCCGGAGCTCGAGAACGTGGTCGGCCTGTTCATCAACATGGTGGTGCTGCGCTCGGACCTGTCCGGCGACCCGACCTTCGCCGAGCTGCTGGAGCGCAGCGCCGACGCGAACATGGACCTGTACGAGCACCAGGAGGTCCCGTTCCACCAGGTGGTGGACCGGATCCAGCCGACCCGGGAGCCTGGCCGCAACCCGCTGTTCCAGGTCGCGACGCAGGTGCTGGGCGGGGCCACCTCGGGCGACAACCTGTTCTTCCCCGGGGTGACCAGCGAGTACGTGCTGCTGCCCTCGGTCAGCGCCCGGTTCGACCTGACCCTGAACTTCATCGAGTCGGCCGACTCGCTGAAGGCCTCGGTGGAGTACAGCGCGGACCTGTTCGACCGGTGGCGGATCGAGGCGATGCTGGGGCACATCGAGACGGTGCTCACCGCCGCCGCCAAGGACCCCGGCCGCCGGCTGTCGGAGCTGCCGATCCTCACCGAGGCCGAGAGCGCCGAACTGGCCGCGATCAGCCGGGGCGAGGTGGTCCCCTACCCGCAGGAGCCGCTGCACGTCGGGCTGGCCCGGATCGCCGCGGCCACCCCGGACGCGGTGGCCCTGGTCTGCCGGGGCGTGGAGCTGACGTACGCGGAGTTCGACCGCAGGGCCGACCGCTTCGCCCGGTACCTCCGGGCCCGCGGCCTGACGGCGGGTCAGGTGGTGGCCGTGGTGATCGACCGCGACCTGGACGCCTATGTGGCGATGCTCGGCATCCTCAAGGCCGGCGGCACCTTCGCGATGATGGACCCCAAGGCCCCGGCCGCCCGGCTGGACTTCATGATCAAGGACACCGCCGCGCCGCTGGTGGTCACCCGCTCGGCACTGGTGGAGAAGCTGCCGCCGTCCTCCGGCTGGGAGACCGTGCTGCTCGACGCCGACTGGGCGGCCGTGGAGGCGCAGCCGGCCGAGCAGCCGCTGGCGGAGTGGTCCACCGCGGACTCGCTGGCCTACATCCTCTACACCTCGGGCTCCACGGGCACTCCCAAGGGCGTGATGATCGCGCACCGCGCGGTCTCCTTCTTCTGCGAGGCCTACCGGCGCACCTTCGACCTCGGACCCGCCGACCGGCTGCTGCAACTGCCGGCGCTGAACTTCGACATGTCGCAGGGCGAGATGTGGACCGGCTTCGCGGTCGGGGCCACCGTGGTGGCGGTGGCCCCGGAGGACGCGCAGTCCCCGGAGGCGCTCACCGCGCTGATGCGGGAGCAGCGGGTCAGCTACGCGGGCCTGCCGCCGGCCATGCTCTCGGTGCTCGACGCCGAGCCCTACCCGGAGCTGCGCTATGTGATGGGCGGGGCCGAGGTGCTGCCGCCGGCCCTGGTCAACAAGTGGAACCTGCCCGGGCGCACCTTCGTCAACCTCTACGGCCCGACCGAGGCGGCGATCGCCTGCACCGAGTACACGGTGGACCACATCGAGTGGCAGACCTCGCCGCCGATCGGCCGGCCCGAGGTGAACCGGCGGGTCCACGTGGTGGACCAGTGGGGCAATCTGGTGCCCAAGGGCGTCGCCGGCGAACTGTTGATCGGCGGTGAGGACGGCGGGCTGGCCCGCGGCTACCTCAACCAGCCGGAGATGAGCGCGGAGAAGTTCACCGCCGACCCGTTCGACCCCGCCCGCACGGTCTACCGCAGCGGGGACCTGGTGCGCTGGAACGCCGACGGCCAGATCGAGTTCATGGGCCGGATCGACAACCAGGTCAAGCTGCGCGGGCTGCGGATCGAGCTGGGCGAGATCGAGGCCGCACTGCAGGGGCATGCAGGAGTGCGCCGGGCCGTGGTGCTGATGCGCCCGGACCGGCAGGGCGAGAACCGGCTGGTGGGCTATGTCACCGCCGAGGGGGAGGCCCCCGACCGCGAGGCGCTGCGGGAGCACCTGGGGCAGTCGCTGCCCGAGTACATGGTGCCCACCGCCTGGGTGGTGCTGGACGAGTTCCCGATGAGCTCCGGCTGGAAGATCGACCGCAAGGCGCTGCCCGACCCGGTCGAGGACGAGGGCGGCGGCGACTTCGTCGAGCCGCGCACCCCGACCGAGCAGAGCGTCGCCGACATCTTCGCCGAGGTGCTCTCCCGGGAGCGGGTCGGCGCCGAGGACGCCTTCTTCGCCATCGGCGGCAACTCCATGCAGGCGATGCGGGTGGTCAGCCGGATCAACAAGGCCTTCAAGATCAAGATCAGTATCCGGGTGCTCTACAGCACCGCCACGGTGTCCGGCATCGCCGCCGCCGTCGATGAGAAGGTGCAGGCGAAGGCGAATGCCTAACGACCTCGAACGGATCGTCCCGCTGCGGGCGACCGGCGACAACCTGCCGGTCTTCTGCGTGCACGCGGTGTCCGGGTCCGCGTACTCCTACACCGGGCTGGCCCAGTTGCTCGGTCCCGATCAGCCGGTCTACGGCTTCGAGGCGCCCGGGTTCGACGACGAGCGCACCCCGCTGCGCTCGCTGCCCGCGCTGTCGGCCGAGTACGTGGCCACCCTGCTGGAGTTCCAGCCCGAGGGCCCCTACCGGCTGCTGGGCTGGTCCATGGGCGGCGTGATCGCCTTCGACATGGCGCAGCGGCTCACCGCCGCCGGACACGAGGTCAGCAGCCTGATCCTGGTGGACGTCGGGCTGCCCTGGGTGGCGGACCTGCCGGTGGAGCGGGAGATCCAGCGCCGCTTCATGCTCGACATGACCGGCATCGCCGGCGTCCCCGCCGAGGGCCTCGTCCCGGTCTTCGAGGGCCGGCCCGACGACGTCGACTCCGACGTGGTCTTCGCCGCGGTCGAGGAGGCCGGCATCCTGCCGGAGGAGTTCGACGCGGACCTGCTCGCCGACCGCTACGCGGTCTTCCGGGCGCACATCGAGGCGCTGTTCGCCTTCGAGGTCACCGCCCCCTACCACGGCCGGGTCACCCACCTGCTCTCGTCGGAGTCCCTGCCCGAGTACATGCGCTGGGACCGGGTCGCCACCGACCTGGAGGAGCACACCATTCCCGGCACCCACCACTCCATCTGGACCGGTGAAAGCCTCGTCACCCTCGGCGAGCTGGTCGGCCGGACCCTCAGCAAGCAAGGAGCACACCAGTGACCAGCACCGAAACACCGGTCGAGGAGACGGTCGCACCCCTGCCGTCACTGTGGCACAACACCGACTTCCTGAAGTTCTGGACCGGTGAGTCGCTGTCGCTGCTCGGCACCCAGGTCACCAACCTGGCGCTGCCGCTGACCGCGATCCTCGCCTTCCACGCCTCCGACCAGGAGGTCGGCATCCTGCGCTTCCTGCAGCTGGTGCCCTACCTCGGCCTGGCCCTGCTGTTCGGGGTGTGGGTGGACCGGGTCCGCCGCCGCCCGATCATGATCGCCGCGAACGCGGTCCGACTGGTGCTGCTCACCCTGATCCCGGTGCTGCACTGGATGCACGCGCTGAGCATGGCCCCGCTGCTGGTGATCGCCTGCGCGATCGGCGTCGCCTCGGTGCTGTTCGACGTCAGCTGGATGTCCTTCGTGCCGACCCTGGTCAAGGACCCCAAGCACTACGTCGAGGCCAGCTCGAAGATGGGCATCAGCTCCTCGACCGCCGACGTGGCCGGACCCGGCCTGGCCGGGCTGCTGATCAGCGCGCTCACCGCCCCGGTGGCGCTGATCGTCGACGCCTTCTCCTACCTGGTGTCGCTGGTGTCGCTGCTGCTGATCCGCACCGAGGAGCCCGCCCCCCAGCCGGCCGGCACCGAACGGCACCTGTGGACCGAGCTCCGCGAGGGCGTCGGGTTCGTGTTCGGCCACAAGATCCTGCGCCCGCTGGCCCTGGTCGCCCCGTTCTGCAACTTCTCGCTGGTCACGGTGTGGACCATGTTCCTGCTGTACGCGGCGAAGGACCTGAAGCTGAACGCGGCCACGCTGGGTCTGATCTTCGCCGCGGCCTCGGTCGGCGGCCTGGTCGGCGCGACGATCTCCCGCAAGGTGATCGACCGCTTCGCGCTCGGACCGGTCTACGCGGTCTCCATGGGCGCCGTCTTCGCCGGTCCGCTGCTGCTGCCCTTCGCCACCGGGCCGCGTCCGCTGATGGTCACCCTGTTCATCCTGTCCTTCTTCGTCAGCTACCTGGGCCTGGGCGTGGCCGGCGTGGTGATGGTGAGCCTGCGTCAGACCTGCACCCCGCAGGCGATGATGGGACGCATGAGTGCCTGCTTCCGGACCATGCTGTTCGGCGGCGGATCGCTGGGCGGTCTGTTCGCCGGGTTCCTGGCCGGGGGGATCGGCGCCAAGAGCGCGCTGACCGCGGCCGCCATCGGCTCGGCCGCGGTGCTCATCGGGCTGGCCGTCTCCCCGGTCAGCCGGCTCAAGGAGCTGCCGCCCGCGGTGGCGGAAGCGAAGGGCTGAGGATGTACGTCAAGGAACTGTGGCGCTTTCCCGTCAAGTCGATGCGCGGGGAGCAGCTGGAGACCGCCGAGCTCACCGACAACGGGGTGGCGGGCGACCGGCAGATCCACGTCCGCGGACCGCGGGGGGTGCTGACCGCACGTACCCGCTACGGCATGCTGGGCCTGGCCGCCACCACCGAGCCGGACGGGGAGGTGCTGATCGACGGCCTGCCCTGGCAGGACCCCAAGACCGCCGAGGCGATCCGCGAGGTGGCCGGGCCCCAGGCCGAGGCCGTCCGCTACGCCGGCCCCGAGCGCTTCGACGTGCTCAACCTGCTGGTCGCCACCGACGGCGCGATCGCCGAACTCAACTACAACGGACGGCGGCTGCGGCCCAACATCGTCCTCGGCGGGGTGCCGGGCCTGGCCGAACGGAGCTGGCCGGGACGGACCCTGAAGATCGGCGGCGTGCTGATCGGCGTGCTGAAACTGCGCGCCCGGTGCATCGTCACCACGCTGGACCCGGACACCGTCGAACAGGACCTCGACGTGCTGCGCCACATCACCCGCGAGTACGACGGCCTGTTCGCCCTGGACTGCTGGGTTGCCACCCCGGGCACCATCAGGGTCGGCGACCAGGCCGAGATCATCGACGCGGACCTGCCCAAACCCCGACCCGGCGGTTGGATCGTCGGCGCCCCCTACACGGTGGCGTGAGAGGAGAACGACCATGACCACGGAACTCAGGGTCTACAACTACGAGCCCCCCGGCATCACCCCCGCCGAGGGCGGCGACCAGAACGCGATCATCGTGATCCGCCAGCTGTTCAAGGGCCTGGTCGAGTCGGACCCGGAGACCGGCGCCCCGGTGAACCTGATCGCCGAGTCGCTGGAGTCCACCGACAACACGGTGTGGACCATCACCCTCAAGCAGGGCTTCCGGTTCCACGACGGCCAGCCGGTGACGGCCGACTCGTTCATCGACGCCTGGAACTTCGCCGCGTACGAGCCCAACGCGCAGACCAACCGCGGCTTCTTCGACCGGATCGCCGGCTTCGGCGGCGACACCCTGACCGGGCTGCGCAAGCTGGGGGAGTACCGCTTCGAGGTCACCCTGACCGAGCCCTACTCCGGCTTCCCAGCCATGCTCGGCTACTCGGCCTTCTTCCCGCTGCCGCCGGCGGCCTTCACCGACCCGGCCGGCTACCGCGCCCATCCGATCGGCAACGGGCCCTACCGGCTCGACGTCTGGGAGCCCGAGGTCCGGATCGCGCTGAGCCGGGCCGACGACTGGGGCGGCCCGGTCGCCGGGACCGACCGGCTCACCTTCCGGATGTACCCGACCCTGGAGGCCGGCTACGCGGGCTTCGAGGCCGGTGAGCACGACATGATGGACAACATCCCGGCCGAGAAGTACTCGGAGGTCCGGTCCCGGTTCCCGGACCAGGTCTTCGAGCAGGCCAGCAACAGCTACAGCTACCTGGGCGTGCCGCTGTACCTACCGGCCTTCCAGCAGAAGCTGGTCCGGCAGGCGCTGTCGCTGGCCATCGACCGGCAGGCGATCATCGACACCGTGTACGACGGGCAGTACCTGCCCGCGGGCAGCATCCTCAGCCCCAACTTCCTCGGCTACCGCGAGGACGCGGGCGGGTACTGCTCCTTCGACCCGGAGCGGGCCAGGGCACTGCTGGCCGAGGCCGGCGGCTGGCAGGGCGGCACGCTGGCGCTGCACTCCAACATCGGCGGCGGCCACGAGCCCTGGCTGGAGCTGGTGGCGCAGCAGCTGGAGCAGAACCTGGGCATCCGCAGCGAGCTGCGGGTCGAGCATCCGTTCGCGGGCTACTTCGCGCAGGCCAAGGAGAAGGGCTACACCGGACTGTTCCGCCGGGCCTGGGCCCCGGACTACGCCTGGGCCGAGAGCTATCTGCGGCCGATCCTGGGCAACGGCGGCTCGGCCAACCAGCAGTTCTACGACAGCCCGGAGTTCGACAAGCTGGTGTCCCAGGGGGACAACGCTGCCACCCAGGCCGAGGGCGTGGCGTTCTACCAGGCTGCCGAGGACGTGGCATTGGAGGACATGCCGATCATCCCGCTGTGGTTCCAGAAGACCTCGGTGCTCTACAGCACCCGGGTCACCAGGTACGTGCGCAACATCATCAACGGCTCCGACTACGCCGCCGTGCGGGTCGGGTAGACCGGCGCACGACTGCGGGGACCGGGCAGTTCGCCCGGTCCCCGCAGTCAGTCAGTTGTCATCCGCTCGGGGTCGACCCGCTGGGGGTCAGCCCAGCTCGGCGGTGAGGAAGCCCGCGCCGTTGTAGGAGCCCCAGCCGGTCACCTTGTCGTAGCCGGTGGCGGCGCTGTAGGCGCCGTTGCTGCCGGTCTTGACGTCGTGGAAGGCGGCGCTGTACTTGGACGAGGACGCCAGGGTGTAGATGGTGTTGTTGGCGTAGCCGAACCCGGGCTTGGATTTGGCCCGCGCCTCGCTGTCGTAGATCGCGGTGAAGGCGGCCCAGTTGGGAGCGGCGGCGCTGGTCCCGCCGAACTCCTGCCAGGAGCCCCCGGTGTAGATGGCCCAGCCGGTGCTGGGGTTCGCGACGGCGGCGACGTCCGGGACGGCGCGCTTGCTGCCGGTGTTCACCGCGCTCTGGAACGAGGGGGTGGCGAAGTACGAGGAGACCCCGCCGCCGCTGCCGTTCCAGGCGGTCTCCTTGCTCCAGGCGCCCGCCGAGGTCAGCGTCAGCGAGGTGCCGCCGGTGCCGGTCACATACGGGTCGCTGGCCGGGAAGTCGACCGAGGTGCCGCCGTTGCCGGCGTCGTCGGAGCCGCTGTCGCCGGAGGCGGCGAAGACGGCCTGGCCCTGCGCGGCGGCCTCCTGGAAGTCGGTGTTCAGGGCGGTGCGGTTGGAGGCGGTCTCGCCGGCCTCGTCGATGCCCCAGCTGGTGGACACGGACGGCACGTCGTTGCTGACCACCAGCGAGTAGAGGGCGATCTCGCCGGCGTCGCTGTTGGGCGCCTCGTAGACCTTGACCGCCGCACCCGGGGCCAGCGCCTGGACCACCTCGATGTCCAGCTCCACCTCGTCCTCGCCGGACAGGTCGGTGGTGCCGCCGCCGGCCTTGACCACGGCCGGGGTCGGCGTGCTCAGCGAGAAGTAGTTGTCGTAGGTGGTGATGTTGGACTGCTTGAAGGCGGAGAACTCCAGCAGGGCGACGTTGGAGCCGCTGCCGTTGTAGCCGGCGCTGATCGCGGAGGCGACGTTGTAGCCGGTGCGGGCCTTGGCCGGGGTGAGCCCGGTGACCGCCTTGGAGGTGGCCTGCGGCACCGTGCGACCGGTGCTGTAGTGGCTGAAGGTGGCGTAGTTCGACAGGCCGGACACGTCGCTGACGGCGGCGGCGATGGCCGCCGGGAGCACCGGCGCGGCGGCGTTGGCGTAGAAGTCACGCTTGCCCACGGCGTCGTGGTAGGTCGCCAGGCTGGTGCCGAAGGCCTTCTGCAGCTGCGCCGCGGTGCCGGTGGCCTGCAGCGACAGCTTGTTGGCGGTGGGCGCGGCGACGGTCAGCCCCTGGCTCCGCAGGTACGCGGTGACCTGGGCGATGCTGTCGGCGGAGGCGCCGAAGCGGTTGGCGAACTGCTTCACCGTCAGGTAGTGCTTGTACTGGGCCGAGGCGGGGTCGGCGACCTGCTTCAGGAAGTCGGCGAGCCCGGCGGAGTCGCGCGGGGTCAGGCTGACCGTGACCGCGAGGGACCGGCCGGCCGGCACCGAGCCGACCCGGGTGGAGTGGCCGACCGCCTGCACCACGTCGCCGCGCAGCGCCTGGGTGGCGGGCTTGGAGGCGGCCATGGCCGGGGCGGCGACGAGGGCGAGGATCGGCAGCGGGGCGGCCAGCAGCCCGACGATGGGCCGTATGGGAAGCTTCACGAGTGTCCTCCTGGGACGACCGGGGGTGGTCGTGATCCACGCTAGGAAGTTCCGGCCCCCCTCATAAGAGGGGTATCCCTTGCCTCGTCGGTGAACAGTTCGTGTCCCCGTACTTCGTGCACGAGTCCGGTACGTGACCTGACCCCGAGCTTGCGGTACACCCGGGACAGCGTCCCCTCCACGGTCTTGACGCTGACGAAGAGCGCGGCGGCCACCTCGCGGTTGGTGGCGCCGCCGGAGACCAGCACCGCGACCCGTTGCTCACTGGCCGTCAGTTCCGTCGCGGTGCCCACGCGTTCACCGGGGGAGAGCCGGTCCAGCTCCTCCTCCGCCCGGCGCAGCAGCGGCGCCGCGGCCAGCAGCCGGCAGATCCCGGCCGCCTCGGTCAGCGCGGACCGCGCCACCACCCGGTGCCGGGCCCGGCGTTCGACCCCGCCCCAGGCGATCAGGGTGCGCACCAGCTCCAGCGGCAGCGGCAGCCCGCGGAGCCGCTCGGACGAGGCGGCCAGGGCGGCGGTCGCCGCCCCGATCCGGCCGAGGGCGGCCTGGACCAGCCCCTCGGCCCGGTCCAGCGCGGCCAGCGCGCCGCCGCCCCAGGGCGCGGTCCAGCCGGCGGTCAGGTTCCGCGCCTGCGCCAGCACCTCGGCCGCCTCCCCGGTCTCGCCCAGCATGGCCAGCGCCTCGGCCAGGTCAGCGAGCCGCCGGACCGTGTCCGGGTCGGCCAGCTCCATCGCCGCGCCCAGTTCCCTGGCCCGCTGCAGCGTCTCCGCCGCCGCCGCCGCGCCCTCCGGGTTCCCGCCCAGCAGTTGGGCGGCACCGAGCGCGCCCAGGGCCCGGATCAGGAACAGCCGGTCGCCGTCCGCGGTGGAGCCGTCGACCGCGGACCTGGCCGCCGCCCGGGCCCGGTCCAGGGTGCCGGCCACGGTCTCGGCGAGCGCGGTGGCATAGGCGGCCAGCGGGGAGGGCAGGTCGGCCTCGGTCAGCAGCCGGGCGCAGCGGGCCGCGGTGGCCAGCGCCTGGGCGCACTCGCCCCGGCGCACCTGGACCCGGACCAGGGCGACCAGGGTGGCCATCGAGTCCTCCACCCCGGCCGGGGACCGCTCCAGCAGCGCGGTGATCCTGGCGGCGGCCTCGACCACCTGGTCGGCGTCCAGCTCGGCCAGGGCCTTGCGGCGGATCAGGCTGCGGTCGTCGGCCGGACCGGCCAGGCTGCCGGCCGTGCGCAGCGCCTCGGCCAGGGTGTGCTCGGCATCGGCGGGTTCGCCGCGCATGGCCTGGACGGTGGCGAGCAGCCCGAGCGCGGAGATCCTGGTGGCCCGGTCGTCCGCCCGCGCGGCCAGCGCGCCGGCCTGGGCGGCCTGCTCGGCCGCCATCGCGGTGCTGCCGCCGAGCAGGGCCCGGACCGCGGCCCAGAGCCGCAGCCGGGCCTGCAGCCCGGCGTTGCCGATGGCGTCGGCGAGACCGGCCTCGATCAGCCCGCGGGTGTCGCCCAGCGCCTGCCCTGCCGTCTCCAGCAGCACCAGCCGGGCCCGCACCCGCTGGTCCGGGTCCGACCCGGAGCCCCGGGCCGGGTCGGCGAGCACCGACTCGGCGGCACGCCGGGCCTCCTCGTGCATCCCCGCGTCGACCGCGAACCCGGCGGCGGCGAGCAGCCGGTCGACCCGGTCGGCGTGGTGCCGGGCCGGGGTCCGCTCCACCGCGAGGACGGCCAACTCATAGGCGGTGTCCGGGCTTCCGGCGGCGCGGGCCGCGTCGGCCGCCCCGGCCAGCAGCAGCGAGAGCGCCCGGTTCGGGTAGGGGTGGGCGAGCGCCCGGTGCCGGGCCCGCTCGACCGGATCGGGGACCAGTTCCGCGAGCCTGGCGTGCGCGGACAGCCGCTCCGGGGTGCCCGCGTCGGCGAGCAGCGCGGCCCGCTGCATCGGGTGGCCGAAGCGGACGGCGCCGTCCGCCCCGGTGCCGACCAGGCCGAGCAGCTCGGCCGGGGCCAGCACCGCGGCCGGGTCGCTGACCCCGGCCGCCCGCAGCAGGCCGAGGCTGGGCCCGGCCGCGGTGGCCGCGAGCAGCAGCGCGGCCCGGGTGGACGGGGGTAGTTGGTCCGCGGATGCCAGCAGTGAGCGGCGCAGTGTGGGTGGTAGTTGGGGGCCCTCGGTGGTGGTGGTGCTGTGACTCAGGGCCAGGGCGTAGAGGGGGTTGCCGCCGGAGACCTCGTGGATCTGCCGCAGCAGCCGGGCCGGCAGCGGGTCGGCGCCGGGGCTGCTGCCTGGGCCGCCGCCGGGGGCGCTGTGCTGGGCCAGCAGGTGTTCCACCGCGGTGAGGGAGAGCGGAGGGACCGTCAGTTCCAGGGCTCCCGGCGGAGGCAGCAGCAGGGGCGACCCGGGCTCGCCGGTCCGCTCGGTGCTGACCATCCGCAGCCCCAACGCACGGGCGCGCAGGGCGACATAGGACAGCACCTCGGCGCTGGGCCGGTCCAGCCACTGCACCCCGTCCAGGACCAGCAGCGGGGCGGGGCCGTCCCCGGTCAGGCCGCGCAGCAGCTCCGCGACGGCGACCCGGAGCGCCAGCCGGCCCCGCCCGGTGGCCGGTTCCCCGCCGCGCAGCAGCGCCTCGCGCAGGGCGGCCCTGGGCTCCGGCGGCAGGCAGTCGAACGAAGGCTCCCTGACCGGGCCGAGCAGGTCGACCAGCGCGCCGAAGGGGAGCAGGGCGTCGCCGGGGCCCGGCGCACAGCGCAGCACGGTGGCGCCCTGGGCCTCGACCTCGTCGGCGAGGGCCTGGACCAGCGTGGTCCGCCCGATGCCCGCGGGGCCGGTGATCCGCAGTCCGGTTCGGCAGCGCAGGGCGGCGCGGGCGCTGTCCAGGAACCCGTCCCGGTCGAGTGGACGGGGGGTCGGCGTGTGCGTGGCGGTCATACGGGAGATCGCCCTCCTTCTGCTGAGCGGCACCTCCCGTGCATAGTGTCATGGGCCTGTCATCAGGTCACCCCGCCGAGCGGGGGGCCTCAGGAGCCCCTGGGGTAGGTGTGCGTCACGGTGCCCTTGTTGTTGGCCTCCAGATAGCCGCTGCCGTAGGCGTCGCTGAGGTAGATGCGGATGCTGGGGGTGCCGTCGAAGATGTCGGGCCCGATGATGATGTACCGGCTGGTGGGGTGCGGAACCTTCAGGGTCTGCTGGGCCTTCTTCAGCAGCGCGGGGATCGAGTCCCAGTTGAAGACCCGCAGGTCCGAGGTGGTGGTGTCGGAGTCCACGGTGCCGCCGGGGGAGTGGCTGGTGAGGCCGTCCCGGTAGCTGAGGTCGTCGTAGAACGCGGGGTTGGCGAGGGTGGGGGCCTCGGCGTTGGCATAGCCGGGGTAGACGTCGAGCTCGATGATCCTGGAGTTGCGCAGCAGGGGCCGCAGGGCTGCGACGGTTTTGCGGAGGCCGGCCGGGGTGAGCAGGTCGGTCTGGGGGGTGGTGGTGGTCGGTGCGGCGGTCGTCGGTGCGGCGGAGACCGGGATCACCGGGGTGGTGGGGCCGGTGCCGTGGGTGCCGGTGGCGGCGGGTGTTCCGGCGTGGGCGGTGGGGCTGGTGGGCCACAGGTTCCAGGCGAGGACCGAGGCGAGGACCACGGCCGCCGCGGAGGCGCTCCCCACGGCGGCCCGCCTGCGGCGGGCAGAGGTGGGCGGCGGTCGGCGGTCGGCAGGGGCGGGGCCGTAGCCACGGGGGCCGGCCGGGGGAACGGCGTCGGCGGGGGCCGGGTAGCTGGAGTAGGGGTTGGGGGTCGGCGCCGGGGTGTATCCCCAGGGGGCGTCGTAGGTGCGGGGGTCCACCGGGGCCTGCGGGTACTCGGTGGCCTGCGGGTAGGCCTGCGGGGAAACGCCACCCTGCTCCACTGCCGCGAGCCACTGGTCCAGCCGCTCGCCGTCCGGGCGCAGCGCCGGGTCCCGGGCCAGCAGTGCCGACAGCAACGGGCCGAGCGGCCCGGACCGCGTCGGCGGCGGCAGCGGCTCGTCCAGCACCGCGGCGAGGGTGGCCAGGGTGCTGGCCCGGCGCAGCGGGTGGTGGCCCTCGACGGCGACATAGAGCATCATCCCGAGCGACCACAGGTCCGAGGACGGATCCCCCTCCACCCCGCGGATCCGCTCGGGCGCGATGTACTCGGGCGAGCCGATCAGCGAACCGGCCGAGGTGAGCGCGGTGGAACCGCTCATCGCGGCGATGCCGAAGTCGGTGAGCACCGGGGTGCCGTCCGGGCGCAGCAGCACGTTGCCCGGCTTGACGTCCCGGTGCTGGATCCCGGCCCGGTGCGCGGCGTTGAGCGCGGCCAGCACCCCGCGGCCGATCCTGGCCGCCTCGGGCACCGAGAGCGGGCCCCGGTCCAGCCGGTCGGCCAGGCTGCCGCCGCTGACCAGCTCCATCACCAGCCAGGGGTGCGGATGCTCGGGGCTGTCCACGATGTGATGGATGATCACCACATTGGGGTGCTGCAGCCGGGCCAGCGAGCGGGCCTCGCGCAGCACCCGCTCGCGCAGCTCCCTGGTGCCGGCCGGGTCGGCCGCCGCCATGGCCGGGTCCGGCGGGCGGACCTCCTTGAGTGCGACCTCGCGGTGCAGCGCGTTGTCGCGGGCCCGCCAGACCAGCCCCATGCCGCCGCCGCCGAGCGGTTGCAGCAGCTCGAAACGGCCGTCGATGAGCCGGGTGTTCGGCCCCCCTGTGTTCATGCCCGTCATGGTAGGAGATGGACGGATCCGCCGGGTCAGCAGTTCCGAAGGAAGCGGTCCAGCACCCGGGTTCCGAACTCCAGGGCGGCCACCGGCACCCGCTCGTCCACGCCGTGGAACAGCGCGGTGAAGTCCAGCTCCGGCGGCAACCGCAGTGGTGCGAAGCCGAAGTGACGGATGCCCAGCCGGTCGAAGGACTTGGCGTCGGTGCCGGCCGAGAGCATGTACGGCAGGATCCGCGCGCCCGGGTCCTCGGCGCCGATGGCCAGGGCCATGGCGTCGACCAGGTGGCCGTCGAAGGTGGTCTGCACCGGCGGCAGGCTGTCCCAGTCGCTCTCCACCCCCGGACCGAGGATCTCGGCCAGTTCGGCCTCGAAGGCCTTCTCCCGGCCGGGCAGGATCCGCGCGTCCACGGTCGCCCTGGCGGACGACGGAACCACATTGGCCTTGTAGCCGGCGTCGAACATGGTGACATTGGCGGTGTCCCGCAGCGTCGCGCCGATCATGCGGGACAGGTTGCCCAGCCGGGCCACCGCCGCCTCCGGATCCCGCTCGTCGAAGGGGACGCCGGTCAGGTCGGCGACGCCCTCCAGGAACTGCCGGACCGGGTCGGTGAGGATCAGCGGGAAGCGGTGCGAGTCCAGCCGGGTGACCGCGGCGGCGAGCTTGGCCACGGCGTTGTCGCGGTGCAGCATCGAGCCGTGCCCGGCGGCTCCGGTGGTCTTCAGCCGCAGCCACATCACCCCCTTCTCGGCGGTCTCGATCAGATAGGCCCGGGTGCCGCCGTCGAAGGTGACCGAGAAGCCGCCGACCTCGCTGATCGCCTCGGTGGCCCCCTCGAACAGCTCCGGGCGGTTGTCCACCAGCCAGCGCGCCCCGTAGAAGCCGCCGGCCTCCTCGTCGGCGACGAAGGCGAAGATCAGATCCCGTGGCGGCACCACCTGGTCGCGTTTGAACTGCCGGGCCACGGCCAGCGCCATGGCGACCATGCCCTTCATGTCGACCGCGCCGCGGCCCCACACATAGCCGTCCTTGACCTCGCCGGAGAACGGGTGGACCGACCACTCGGAGGCGTCGGCCGGGACCACGTCCAGGTGGCCGTGCACCAGCAGCGCCCCGCGCGAGGGGTCGGCGCCGGGGAGGCGCGCGATGACATTGCCGCGGCCGCGCGCCCCCGACTCGACATAGGTGGTCTCGTAGCCGACCTCGGCCAGCTTGGCGGCCACGTACTCGGCGGCCGCCCGCTCGGTGCCCAGCACACTGGGATCACCGGTGCTGCTGGTGTCGATCGCGATCAACTCGGAGGCCAGCGTGACGACTTCTTCCACGGCTGAGGTCATGCGACGGCTTCCGCGGTCTCGGCGGTGATCGCGGTCTCCGGGACCCGGAGGCCGAGGAAGGTGACCTCGCGGCGCAGCCGGAACCCCAGCGACCGGTACAGCCGGATGGCGTTGGTGTTGCCCGCCGAGGCGTGCATGAACGGCGTCTCCCCGCGTTCCCTGATGCCGTGCGCGACCGCGAGCACCAGCCGGGTGGCCAGGCCCTGGCCGCGGGCGTTCTCGGCGGTGCAGACCGCGCTGATCTCGGTCCAGCCCGGCGGGTGCAGCCGCTCCCCGGCCATCGCCACCAGCTCGCCGCCGCGGCGGATGCCGAGGTAGGTGCCGAGCTCCACGGTGCGCGGCAGGAACGGTCCCGGCTGGGCCCGGGCGACCAGGTCGAGCATCTCCGGCACGTCCTCGGCGCCCAGCCGGACCGCCTCGGGGTCGGGGGCGGCGGCCACGCCGTCGTCCACCAGCTGGACCCCGGCGCCGTTCATCACCGCCTCCCAGTGCGGGGGCGGCGCCTGCCGCAGACCGGCCACCGGGACGATGGCGCCGGGGCCGAGCAGTGCGGCGACGTCGCGCCAGGTCTGCTCGTCCGGCTCGTCCGGCAGGGCGACGAAGGGCGAGACGTCGGCCGGGTATCGGAGCACGTCCCCGAGCCCCTCGGCGAAGTGCGCGTGCGGCCCGAGCAGGGACGCCCGCGCCGGATTGTCCAGCGGATGGCTGCCGGTGGCGCCGTGCGGGAGGTCGGTGGGGGTGGCGGACACGTTCGTTCCTTTCAGGCGGCTTCGAGCCGGCGGAACCCGCTGGCGTGGAAGACCAGGGGTGGGACTGCGTGGTCGGCGTCCAGCTCGTGGACCCTCAACAGCACGATGTCATGGTCGCCGGCCCGGATCAGCTGCTCGACGCTGCAGTCCAGCCAGGCGCTGGCGTCCTCGACCAGCACCGCGCCGTCCGGGGTGGCCCGCCAGTCCAGCTCGGCGAAGCGGTCCCCGGTCCTGGCGGCCAGCTGCCGGCAGGCGCGTTCCTGGTGCGCGCCGAGCACGCTGACGCCGAGCCGGGCCCGGTCGCGCAGGGCCGGCCAGGTGGTCGAGCTGTGCGCGACGCAGACCGAGACCAGCGGCGGGTCCAGCGACACCGAGGTGAACGAGCTGGCGGCGAGGCCGACCGGGACGCCGTCGACCAGCGCGGCGATCGCGGTCACCCCGGTCGGGAAAGCGCCGAAGACCCGGCGCAGCTCGGTCGGGGAGATGGCCTGGTCGACGCTCATACCGCAGCTCCTGTCGCTTCGCTGTGCACCGTCGCCGCCAGCTGCGGTCGTGCCGACGTCAGCCACTTCTCCAGCTCCTCCGAGGCGGTGTACTCCGAGTCCAGCAGGAACAGCCCCCGGGTGGGGACGCCGGCGCCCAGCTCCACCAGCAGCGGCTTGAGCAGCAGCTCCGCCGCCAGCGAGTGGCGCCAGTGGCCGCCCAGCATCAACGGTACGGCGGTCACCCCGGTGAGCCCGCCGGAGGGGAGGCCGTCCAGGAACAGCTTGAGCAGGCCGGTGTAGGCGGCCTTGTAGGTGGGGCTGGCGACGACCAGCAGGCTGGCGCCGCGGACGGTGGCCACCGCGTCGGCCACCCGCGGATCCTCCGGGTCGAACAGCGCGGGGCCGAGGTCGGCGAGGTCCACGCTGTGGTCCGGCGGCCGGCCGGTCAGTTCCTCGGCGAGCAACCGGGCCGCCTGGTAGGTACGGGACTGAGGTCTCGGATTGCCGACGAGGACGACGACACTCACGGGGGACTCCTTTTCACGTCGTGTGGTGGGGGATCAGGCCCGGCGGGCCCACTCCTCGGCGAGGAGGCGGTAGGAGGCGACCCGGTCCTCGTGGCCGTGGGTGATCGTGGTCACCACCACCTCGTCGGCGCCGGTGGCGTCGCGCAGGGTCTCCAGCTGGTCGGCGACCTGCTGCGCGGTGCCGACGAACTGGGTCTCCACCCGGTCCTCGACCAGGGTCCGGTCCTGCTCGCTCCAGGCGTAGGCGCGGGCCTGCTCCGGGGTGGGGAACTGGATGGCGCCGTCGCCGCTGCGGATGCTGCGCACCCACAGCCCGTAGCCGGTGGCCAGCTCCCGGGCGGTGGCCTCGTCCTCGGCGACCACCACATCGGCGGAGACGCTGACGTACGGCTGGTCCAGCACCGCGGAGGGGGTGAACGCGGCCCGGTAGCCCTCGGCGGCCTCGACCACGGTGGCCGGGCTGACGTGGTAGTTCGCGGCGAAGCGCAGGCCGTTGGCGCCGGCCACCTCGGCGCTGGTGCCGCCGCTGCTGCCGAGGATCCAGAGCTGCAGGTCGGCGCCCTCGCCCGGCACCACGTGGGCTTCGACGCCGTCGGCGGTGCGGTAGGTGCCGGCGATCAGGTTGAGGATGTCGTCGATCTGCTCGGCGTAGTCCTGGGCCTCGGCGTTGGGCTGCTGGAGCAGCTTCTTGTGCAGGACGAAGCGCGGGTGGCCCAGCAGTTTGCTGAAGTCGAACTTGGCCGGTATCCGCAGCCCGTTCGGGGTGTGGCCGTCCACCACGGCGGTGCCGCCGACCAGCGCGGGCTGCCGGGCGGGCGGGGCGGCCCGGCCGCCGGAGCGGCCCAGGCCCAGGTCGAACCGGCCCGGGTGCAGTGCGTCCAGCAGGCCGAACTCCTCGACCGTGGCCAGCGCGGTGCGGTGCCCGAGCTGGACCGCGCCCGAGCCGAAGCCGGATGGTCGAGGTCGCGGCGGCGGTCAGCGCCAGCACCACGGCGGGGGAGGTGCCGGCGACACCTGGGTTGAGGTGGTGCTCGGCGAACCAGTAGCGGCTGTAGCCGAAGCGCTCGGTCTGCTGGGCCAGGTCGATGCTGTTGCGCAGCGCCTGCGCGGCGTTCGAACCGGAGCTGATCGGCACCAGGTCCAGGACCGCGAGTGGGGTGTGGGACATGGTCAAGCTCCTTGTCGGTCGTTCGCGGGCGAGACCGGGGCCCAGGCCCACGGCGGGTCGGGGATGTCGCGGCGCAGGGTCGGGGCGATGTCGGACTGGAAGAGTTCGAGCGAGGAGCGGTGCTGGGCGTCGGTGAGCCCGCCCGGCTCGGCGTGCAGATGCAGCACGCTGTGGCCGAACTGCTCGTGGTAGCGGTGCACCTTCTCGATCACCTGCTGCGGGCTGCCGATCAGCGCGGAACTGCGCTCGACGAAGTCCTCCAGGGTCGGGAACACCGGCTCCACGCCGAGCCGCTTCTGGAAGCCGAGGTAGCCCTCGAACACCGGGCGGTAGTCGGCCAGCGCCTGCTGCGAGGTGGGCGCGGCGTAGTAGCCGGCCGTGCCCGCGCCGACCGCGGCCTGGGCCGGGTCGTGGCCGTAGTGCTCCCAGCGCTCGCGGTAGTAGCGGACCAGCTCGGCGTAGGGCTCGATGGCGTTGGTCACATTGGCGGAGAACAGCGGGTCGCCGTAGCGGGCGGCCAGGTCCACCGACTCGCGGCTGGTGGCGCTGCCGTGCCAGACCCGGATCGGCTGCTGGAACGGCCGGGGCCAGACCTCGGCGTCATGCAGTTCGGGGCGGAACTTCGGCGAGGCGGTGACCTTGTCGTTGCGCCAGATCTCCCGGAACAGTTCGTAGGACTCGGCGTTGCGGTCCCACTGGTCCTCGGGGGTGACCTGGAACAGCTCGCGCTGTGCCGCGCCGTTGCCCTTGCCGATGATCAGTTCGAGCCGGCCGCCGGAGAGGTGGTCCAGGGTGGCGTAGTCCTCGTAGGCGCGGACCGGGTCCAGCAGGCTGAGCGTGGTGACCGCGGTGAACAGCCGGACCCGCTTGGTCAGCGCGGCGATGTGGCTGAGCACCACCGGCGGCGAGGAGGAGATGAAGGGCCGCTCGTGCCGCTCGCCCACGCCGAAGCCGTCGAAGCCCAGCTCCTCGGCCTGCAGCGCGCTGTCGACCACCTGCCGGAACCGCTCCTGGGTGGACACCTGGACCCCGGTGACCGGGTCCGGGGCGTGCACGATCAGGGTGATCTGGATGAACTTCACGAGGCCACCCGCTCCGCCGCCGCCGAACTGCCGCCGCCCGCGCCCGGCTGGGCCAGGCCGAGGTGGTCCCGCAGGGTGCTGCCCTCGTACTCGCTGCGGAACACCCCGCGCTCCTGCAGCAGCGGGACCACGGTGTCGGCGAAGCCGTCCAGGCCCTGCGGGGTGATGTGCGGGACCAGGATGAAGCCGTCGCTGGCGTCGGCCTGGACGAAGTCGTTGATGGTGGTGGCGACGGTGTCGGGGGAGCCGACGAAGGTCTGCCGGCTGGTGGTCTCGATCACCAGGTCGCGGATGGAGAGCTTCTGCGCGGCGGCCTTCTCGCGCCACTCCTTGGCGGTCGCCAGCGGGTCCCGGTACATCCGCACACTGGCCCGGCCGCGGGCGATGGTGTGCTCGCCGGGATCGGGGTCGATCTCCGGCAGCGGCCCGTCCGGGTCGTAGGAGCTGAGGTCGCGGTTCCAGAGCTGCTCCAGGAACTTGATCGCGGTCTGTCCGCTGACCTGGGCCCGGCGCACCTCGCGGGCCTGCTCGACGGCGTCGGCGTCGGTGTCGCCGAGGACAAAGGTGGCGGCGGGCAGGATCAGCAGCTCGTCCCGGCTTCGGCCGTAGCGGGCCAACCGGCCCTTGACGTCGGTGTAGAAGGCCTTGCCCGGCTCCAGGGCGCTGTGCCGGCTGAAGATGGCGTCGGCGGTGGAGGCGGCGAACTCCCGGCCCTCCTCCGAGTCCCCGGCCTGGAAGATCACCGGGCGCCCCTGCGGGCTGCGCGGCACGTTGAACCGGCCGGCGATGTCGAAGTGCTGGTCGTGGTGCTCGAACCGGCCGGCGTCGGCGTCGCCGAGGAACACCCCGGACTCCTGGTCGGCGACGATCTCGCTGCCGTCCCAGGAGTCGAACAGCTCGGCCGTGGTGGCCAGGAACTGCTGGGCGCGGGAGTAGCGGTCCTCCTGCTTGAGGAAGCCGCCGCGGCGGAAGTTCTCGCCGGTGAAGGCATCCCAGGAGGTGACCACGTTCCAGGCGGCCCGGCCGTCCGAGAGGTGGTCCAGCGAGGCGAACTGCCGGGCCACCTCGTAGGGCTCGTTGAAGGTGGAGTTGATGGTGCCGGTCAGCCCGATCCGCTCGGTGACCGCGGCCAGCGCGGCCAGCACGGTGAAGGTGTCGGGGCGGCCGACCACGTCCAGGTCGTAGACCTTGCCGCCCTGCTCGCGCAGCCGCAGGCCCTCGGCCAGGAAGAGGAAGTCGAACTTGGCGCGCTCGGCGGTGCGGGCGAAGTGGGCGAAGGAGCTGAACTCGATGTGGCTGCCGGCCTCGGGGTCGCTCCACACCGTGGTGTTGTTCACCCCGGGGAAGTGCGCCGCGAGGTGGATCTGCTTCAGGGGCTTGCTCATGGTTCCGGTCTCTCCTCAGCCTGCGGCGGGTCGGGCGGCGGCGGCGTAGCGGTTCGCGGGGCGGGTCAGGCCCAGCAGCCCGCGCAGGGTGTCGGCCTGGTAGGCGGTACGGAAGGCGTCGCGGCGCTGCAGCTCCGGCACCAGCCCGCGGGTGATCTGCTCCAGGTCGTGCGGCAGGGTGGCCGGGCGCAGCCGGAAGCCGGTCAGACCGGCCTGCTGCCAGTCCTGCAGCAGGTCGGCCAGCTCGGCGGGGGTCCCGGCGAAGATCTGCGCGTCGCTGCTGTACGGCTCGCCGGCCACGGTGTCCAGCCGTTCCCGGCGGGCCTGCGCCGCGTCACTGCTGTCGTCCAGGAACACCACCAGGTCGCCGAAGACGTGCACGGTCTCCTCGCTGCGGCCGGCCGCTTCCTGCTCGGCGCGGATCTCGGCGAGGATCGCCCCGGCGTCCTCGCGGTCACGCGGTGTGACGAAGCCGACATCGGCCGAGCGGGCGACCAGCCGGAACGGGACGGTGGCATGCGCCAGCGCCGCCACGATCGGCTGCCCCTGCGGCGGGCGCGGGGTGATGGACGGCCCCTTGACGCTGAACTTGCCGCCCTCGAAGTCGATGTAGTGCAGCTTGTCGCGGTCGACGAAACGGCCGGTGGCGGTGTCGCGGATCTCCGCGTCGTCCTCCCAGCTGTCCCAGAGCCGGCGGACCGCCTCGACGTAGTCGGCGGCCTCGTCGAACAACTCGGTGAGCAGCGCCTGGACCTCCGGCTTGGCGAAGTCCTCCAGCCGGAACGACGGCACGGTGCGGCGGCCGAAGAGCTCGGCCTCGTCGGGGCGTCCGGCGACCTGCACCCTGACCCCCGCCCGGCCGGTGCTCACATAGTCCAGGGTGGCGATCGCCTTGGAGAGGTGGAACGGCTCGGTGTGGGTGACCACCGCGGTGGGGACCACCCCGATGTGCTGCGTCAGCGGCGCGATCCGGGCGGCGATGAGCACCGCGTCCAGGCGGCCCCTGACCCGGTCGGTGCGCTGGTCCGGGGCGGAGAGCCCGGAGGACTGCAGGCCGAGCGAGTCCTCGATGGTGACGAAGTCCAGCAGCCCGCGCTCGGCCTCGGCGACCAGATCGGCCCAGTACGCCGCGGTGAGCAGCTCCTTCGGGCGGGCATCTGGTTCGCGCCAGGCGGCGGGGTGCCAGCCGGCGCCGTCCAGGGCCACCGAGAGGTGGAGGGCAGGGTGTGGCTGAGGCATGGGGATGTCGCTTCCTGCTACGGGTGGGGGCGCCACCGGTGCGGAGGGCATGCCGAACGGAACCCGCGCCGGGGCTGGGCCCGGGGCGGCGTCGGCGGTGCGGAGAGGGAGAGGTACGTGCGGGTGCGGAGCGCGGTGGACGCGCTGCGGCTCAGGCTGAGGGTCAGGCCCGGCAGGTCGGACAGAGGGCGCTGGCGATGCGCTGAAGATCGATGTGCCGACGGGAGTACGTGCCGATGGATCGACGCACTGCTGTCACCTCCGCCTTCACTCGCGCGCTTGCGGTTGCCTGGACCGGCACCGCCTGGTCGTCACCTGGAGCACCCCGCCGCGTCGGAGGGTTGCTGGTCAGCAAGCCAGGGCTTGTCGCTGACGCTCATAACCTGAGCTCACGGTAGCTCCGGTTGGGCGTCGAACACAATCCCCAGTGATCGACTCGGGTTCGAGAAAACATCAACTTCCTTTGCCCCAACACCGGGTGGTCGGAAAGTCTTCCCAGCAGATGGACGGCATTGTCTAAAATCTGCTGAGCGGTTAGCATCGGCCCTGGTTATGAGCGTCAGCACCAAGCCCTGGCTCGCTGACCGGCAACCCTCCGACGCGGTGGGGTGCTCCAGGTGACGACCCGACAGGACGATTCTCCTGTAAGCGCGAGGCCCCGGTGGGGCCGGAAGACGAGCGAGGTGATCCAGATGCAGGCACAGCGAGTGGCCCGACGCCATGTCGACCTGCTTCGGGTGAGCAGCGCCTTGTGTCCGAGGACATCCCCGGTCTGTTGACCCCGGTCTCCTGACCACGGTCCGTGACCAAACCGGCGTTTCTCAACGCCGTGATTCCGACTCGATCACGCCCTCACCCCACCACGCCGCCACCCGTCCGAGCCCCTCCCCGGGCCACGGAGTGGTGCTGCGCCCCCACGGGATGGAAAGCACACCATGAGCCGCTCGGACACCCTCGCCCGGATACCCGCCGCACCGGAACCCCCGCCGCCGCCCTCGGACGAGCAGCTGCTCGCCGCGAAACTCGTCCCGCTGCGCCGTCCGGGCCAGTGGGTCTCGGCCGCGGCGCTGCTGGTGCTGTTCGCGATGTTCGTCCACACGGTGTTCAGCAACAGCAGGTTCCAGTGGGGCACGGTCGGCAGTTTCTTCCTGAACGGGTCGATCCTGAAGGGCCTTGAGCTGACGCTCTGGCTCACCGCGGCGGTGATGGCCACCGGCTATCTGCTGGGGATCGGGGTGGCCGCGATGCGGCTGTCGCGGAACCCGGTGCTGCGCGGGCTCAGCTTCGGCTTCGTCTGGCTGATCCGGTCGGTGCCGCCGCTGGTGCAACTGCTCTTCTGGTATGAACTAGCCTCGCTCTACCCGAAGTTGTCCTTGGGCATCCCGTTCGGCCATGAGTTCGTGACGGTGAAGACCGCGCATCTGTTCAGCGGCATCCTGGCCGCCTTCGTCGGGCTGACCCTGGACGTCGCCGCCTTCTCCTCGGAGATCGTCAGGGGCGGCATCCTCTCGGTCGAGCACGGCCAGACCGAGGCGGCCGAGGCGCTGGGTCTGGGACAGGGGCGGATCTTCCGCCGGATCGTGCTGCCGCAGGCGATGCCGGCCATCGTCCCGGCGTCGGGCAATCTGCTGATCGGGATGCTGAAGGCGACCTCGATCGTCAGCGTGATCGCGGTGCAGGACCTGCTCTACTCGTCCCAGCTGATCTACAACCAGAACTACCTGATCATCCCGCTGCTGCTGGTGGCCACGCTCTGGTACATCATCCTCACCACGCTGCTCTCGATCGGCCAGTACTTCGTCGAGCGGCACTACGCCCGAGGCAGCAACCGCCGTTCCGGGGAGGGCTTCTGGCAGACCTTCCGGGGCAATGTGCCGCTGCTCGGGCGGACCGGACGCGAACTGGCGGGCCTCTCATGAGCGAGCCTCTCGTGAGCGAGCCGGTGCAGGACGCGGCCGTGCCGGACGCGGTGGAGCCGCCGCTGGTCCGGATCCGGGGCCTGCGCAAGAGCTTCGGCACCCACCTGGTGCTGGACGGGATCGACCTGGACGTACGCCAGGGCGAGGTGACCGTCCTGCTCGGCCCCTCCGGATCCGGCAAGTCCACCCTGCTGCGCAGCATCAACCACCTGGAACGGCCCGACGCCGGGTTCGTCGAGGTGGGCGGCGAGATCATCGGCTACCGCCACCACGGCGGCAAACTGCATGAGCTGCGCCCCCGGACGATCACCCGGCAGCGGGCCCGGGTCGGCATGGTCTTCCAGCAGTTCAACCTGTTTCCGCACCTCACCGTGCTGGAGAACATCGTCGAGGCCCCGGTGGCGGTGCGCGGCAGCTCCCGGAAGCAGGCCGCAGCCAGGGCCCGCGAACTGCTGGAGCGGGTCGGCCTGGCCGGGCGGGAGGACTCCTACCCCCGGCAGCTGTCCGGCGGCCAGCAGCAGCGGGTGGCGATCGCCCGTGCGCTGGCGATGGACCCGCAGCTGCTGCTGTTCGACGAACCCACCAGCGCGCTCGACCCCGAACTGGTCGGCGAGGTGCTCGCGGTGATGAAGGACCTCGCCCTCAGCGGGATGACCATGATCGTGGTCACCCATGAGATCGGCTTCGCCCGGGAGGTCGCCGACACCATGGTCTTCCTCGACGGCGGCCGGATCATCGAGTCCGGCTCCCCGGCCGAGGTGCTGGCCGATCCGAGCCATGAACGGGCCCGCGCCTTCCTCGCCGCAGTCCTCTAACACCGCCCCTGCGCCACTTCCCTACCACCGCCATGCCATTTTCCGTTCCCTGAAAGGAACTTCCGTGTCGCACGTCCCCCATAAGGCATCCGCCGCGCTCGCCGCCACCGCCGTTCTGGCTCTGCTCACCGCCTGCGGTTCCTCCAGCTCCGGCAAGACGGTGACGCCCGCGGCCGGCTCCTCGTCCCAGGCGTCGCAGGCGGCCCAGCCGGCCCAGGCCGCGTCCACCGCGCTGCCGACCCAGGACGTGGTGTCCTCGATCCAGGCCGACCCCGCGCTGAAGGCCGAACTCCCGGCGGCGGTGCAGAGTCGCGGCTCGCTGATCCTGGGCACCAGCCAGGTGGTCGGCACCTCCGGCCTGCCGCACGGCGGCCAGGGCCCGGACGGCAAGGCCGTCGGCCTCGACATCGACCTGCGCGACGCCGTCGCCAAGGTGCTCGGGGTGACCTGGGACGTGCAGTACGGCACCTTCCCCACCGTCATCCCGGTGTGCAGAACGGCAAGTACGACGTGGGCCAGGACAACTTCGGCGCCACCAAGGCCCGGGAGCAGGTGGTCGACTTCGCCACCTACCTCAACGACGGCCAGTCCTTCCTGGGCGCCAAGGACCTCAAGATCGACAGCGCCACCACCCTCACCGACCTGTGCGGCTTCAACGTCGCCACCAGCCCGGGCTCGACCTTCCAGCAGATCCTCACCGACGGCGCGTCCAAGTGCGCCGCGGCCGGCAAGAGCCCCTACAAGGTGCAGTACTTCGCTGACACCGCGCCGATCTTCCTGGGCCTGGCCAACGGCAAGGTGGACATCTACTTCGGCCCGACCCTGAGCCTGAAGTACGAGTCGACCCACATCCCGGACACCAAGTACCTCGGCCAGATCAGCACCACCCCGGTCGGCTTCGTCACCGCCAAGAACTCGCCGATCTCCAAGGCGCTCAGCGACGCGGTGAACAAGCTCATCGCCAGCGGGGACTACGCCAAGATCTTCGCGAAGTGGGGCGTTCCCGGCATCGGCCTCTCCACCTCCGTCGTCAATCCGCCCACCACTTTCTGATCCGGCAGGAGTCCCTCCGATGACCGAACCCGTTCCCAGCGTCTCCATCGCCGACAGACCGCCGGACGACGCCGAGCCCGCCGCCGCCGAAGCGCAGCGCCCGCTCTCCTCCCAGCGGGTCATCCCGCTGCGGCACCCGGGCCGCTGGATCGCCACCCTGATCGTGCTGGTGCTCGCCGCCCAGTTCGCCCACGGGCTGGTCAGCAACCCCTTCTACCAGTGGGACCGGTTCGCGTACTGGTTCGTCCGGCCGGTGATCCTGCGCGGCCTGGTGGTCACGCTGGAGGTCACCGCGCTGAGCGCCGTCCTCGGCCTGGTCGGCGGGATCGTGCTGGCGCTGGCCCGGCTCTCCAGGAACCCGGTGCTGCGCGGGGTCAGCTGGATCTACATCTGGCTGTTCCGCTCGATCCCGCTGATCGTGGTGCTGCTGATCCTGTTCAACTTCAGCGCGCTGTACCGGACGCTGAGCCTGGGCGTCCCGTTCGGCCCCGGCTTCTTCCACTTCGACGAGTCCAAGCTGGCCAGCGAGCTGGTGGTGGCCACGGTCGGGCTGAGCCTGAACGAGGCGGCCTACGCCGCCGAGGTGGTCCGGGCCGGCGTGCTGTCGGTGGACCAGGGCCAGCACGAGGCCGCCGCCGCGCTGGGGCTGCCGAAGGGCTACCAGTTCCGCCGGATCGTGCTGCCGCAGGCGCTGCGGGCCATCGTCCCGGCCTATGTCAACCAGCTGATCGGGCTGATCAAGGGCACCTCGCTGGTGTTCTACGTCTCCCTGCTGGACCTTTTCGGCGAGGTGGAGAGCATGGGCAGCACCTACCCCGGCGACGTGGTGCCGCTGCTGATGGTGGCCACCGCCTGGTACGTGATCCTGACCAGCGTGGTGTCGATCGCCCAGTTCTACGTGGAGCGCTACTACTCCCGCGGCGCGGTGCGCACCATCCCGCCCACGCCGGTGCAGCGCCTGCGAGCCAATCTGCGTCGCCTGCGCGAGCGCACCAACCTGGGAACGGTGACCGGATGACCACCACCACTGCCCCCGACGTCGAGGCCGTCCCCACCGCCGCCGCGGTGGAGGTGCACGGCGCCCACAAGTGGTACGGCACGCACCGGGTGCTCGACGGGGTGGACCTGACCGTCCAGCCCGGACAGGTCGCGGTGATCCTCGGCCCGTCCGGCTCGGGGAAGTCCACGCTGCTGCGGGCGATCAACCACCTGGAGAAGCTCGACGTCGGCCATGTCAGCATCAACGGCGAACTGATCGGGGTGCGCCGGCACGGCGACCGGCTCAAGGAGCTGAGCGAGCGGGCGATCCTGGCCCAGCGCAGCGGGATCGGCTTCGTCTTCCAGGGGTTCAACCTCTTCCCGCACCTGACCGCGATCGACAATGTGGCCGCCGCCCCGGTGGCCACCGGCCGCGCCACCAAGGACGAGGCCCGGGCCCAGGCCCGCGAGCTGCTGGAACGGGTCGGGCTCGGCGACAAGGCCGACGCCTACCCGCGGCAGCTCTCCGGCGGACAGCAGCAGCGGGTCGCCATCGCCAGGGCGCTCGCGCTCAAACCCGGCGTGATCCTCTTCGACGAGCCGACGTCCGCCCTGGACCCGGAGCTGGTGGGCGAGGTGCTCTCCGCCATCAAGGACCTGGCCAGCAGCGGCACCACGCTGATCGTGGTCACCCATGAGATCGGCTTCGCCCGCGAGGTGGCCGACCTGATCGTCTTCATCGACGGCGGAGGGATCGTCGAACAGGGCACCCCCGCCGAGGTGTTGGACCACCCCCGGCACGCCCGCACCCGTGAGTTCCTCAGCAAGGTCCTCTGAACCCCCCTTCTCAACCCCTCTCTCGCTACCGCACTTCCTAGGAGAACCATGTCCAGCGCCATCGTCAGACCTGCCCGCCTCATCCCGCTGAGCGCCGCTCTGATCGTCCTCGCCGGCGGCCTGTCCGCTTGCGCGAGCAGCTCCTCCGGCACCACCAACCCGGCCGCGGGGACCAGCGCGCCGTCCGGGAGCACCACCGTCGCGGTGGGTGCGCTGTCCAACGGCTCGGCGACCGAGACCGACATCACCGTCGCCGAGGTCGCCTCGATCCGGGCGGAGCTTCCCGCCTCGGTGGTCAGCAGCGGACAGCTCACCATCGGCCTCGGTCTGCTGCCGGCCGGCTCCCCGCCGCTGGGCTTCGTCGGCTCCGACCAGAAGACCTTCACCGGCTCCGAGCCCGACCTGGGCCGCCTGGTCGCCGCGGTGTTCGGCCTCAAGCCGGTGCTGAACAACGCGACCTGGGACAACCTGTTCGTGGGCATCGACAGCGGCAAGAACGACCTGGGCTTCTCCAACATCACCGACACCGAGCAGCGCAAGACCAAGTACGACTTCGCCAGCTACCGTCAGGACAACCTCGGCTTCGAGGCCCCGAAGAGCAGCACCTGGAACTTCACCGGCGACTACCACGTGCTGGCCGGCAAGACCATCGCGGTGGGCGCGGGCACCAACCAGGAGAAGATCCTGCTGCAGTGGCAGACCCAGCTCAAGGCCGAGGGCCAGAAGCTGACCATCAAGTACTTCCAGGACAACAACTCCACCTATCTGGCCCTGAGTTCAGGCAAGATCGACGGCTACTTCGGCCCCAACCCGGGGGTGGCCTACCACGTCACCCAGACCGCGAAGACCCCCAACCCGACCCGCAGCGCGGGCAAGTTCTCCGGTGCCGGGGCCACCCTGCAGGGGCTGATCGCGGCCACCACCAAGAAGGGCGACGGGCTCGCCAAGCCCACCGCCGACGCCATCAACTACCTGATCAAGAGCGGCGACTACGCCAAGTGGCTGGCCGCCTGGAACCTCAGCAACGAGGCCGTGCCCACGTCGCTGATCAACCCGCCCGGCCTGCCGCTGACCAACTCCTGACCCCTGTGAACCAGTACTGAAGAGGAGTGTGACAAGACCCATGGCACATGTGGTCGTGGTAGGCGGCGGGGTGATGGGCTCCGCCGCGGCCTGGCAGCTCGCGTCCCGCGGATTCGCGGTCACCCTGCTGGAGCGGTTCGCCCCCGGGCACACCGAGGGCAGTTCGCACGGCAGCTCCCGGATCTTCCGGCTGGCCTACCCCGACCCCTTCTATGTGGCGCTCGCCGCCCGCGCGCTGCCGCTCTGGCGGCAGGTCGAGGAGGAGGCCGGGCAGCAGGTGCTCGACCTCACCGGCGCGGTCGACCACGGCCCGCCGGCCGCGACCGAGGCGCTGTACTCGGAACTGCGTGCCGGGGGGCACGCAGCCCGGGTGCTCACCCCGGAGCAGGCCGGCGAGCGCTGGCCCGGCCTGCGCTTCGACAGCAGCGTGCTGTACCACGCGGCCGCCGGGCGGGTGCACGCCGACCGGGCCACGCTCGCCTTCCAGCAGGCGGCCGCCGCCAAGGGCGCGGTGATCCGGCACCAGGTGCGGGTGGAGAAGCTGCTCCGGCACGGGGTGGCCAGGGCCGAGGTGGTCACCGCGGACGGCGAGGTGCTGTCCGCGGACGCCGTGGTGGTCGCGGTCGGCGGCTGGGCGCCCGGCCTGGCGGCCGCGGCCGTCGGCGGGCTGCCGGCGCTGCGGGTCACCCAGGAGCAGCCGGTCCACTTCCCGGCCCGGCCGACCGCCCCGGACGCGCTGACCTGGCCCAGCTTCATCCACCACGGGGGAGCGGCGCTGGCCGCCGACTCCGGGGTGTACGGGCTGGGCAGCGCCGACGGGGTGAAGATCGGCTTCCACGCGGTCGGCCCGGTGGTCGATCCCGACCACCGTGACCGCAGCATCGACCCGGCGGCCCTGCGGCGGGTCGTGGACTACGCCGAGCAGTGGCTGCCCGGCGCCGACACCACTGCGCCGACCGCCACCACCTGCCTCTATACGATCACCCCGGACCACGACTTCGTGGTGGACCGGGACGGCCCGGTCACCGTCCTGGCCGGATTCTCCGGGCACGGCTTCAAGTTCGCCCCGGCCATCGGCGCGCTGGCCGCCGAGCTGGTGACCGGCGCGCCCGGCGCCCAGCGGTTCGCCCTGGGCCGCGAACGCACTCAGCGAGGAGCGGACCAATGACCTCGACCTCAACCTCGGCCTCAACCTCAACGTCGGCCCGGCCGGAGACGGCCTTCCACTGGTTCCTGCCGACCGGCGGCGACGGACGGCGCCTGGGCGGCTCGGTGCACGGCACCGGCATCGGCGCGGACGGCGTCCACGCCACCCGCACCGGGGCCGGCGAGCGGCCGGCCAGCCTGGCCTACCTCTCCCAACTCGCGGAAGCTGCCGACGACCTGGGCTACGAGGGAGTGCTCACCCCGACCGGGGCGCACTGCGAGGACGCCTGGATCGTCACCGCCGCGCTGATCGCCAGGACCAGGCGGCTGAAGTTCATGGTCGCCTTCCGGCCCGGCCTGGTCGAACCCGCGCTGGCCGCGCAGACCGCCGCCACCTTCCAACGGCTGTCCGGGGGCCGGCTGCTGCTCAATGTGGTGGCCGGCGGCAGCGACGCCGAACAGCGCGGCTACGGCGACCACTTGGGCCACGACGAGCGCTACGCCCGGGCCGAGGAGTTCCTCGACGTGGTCAGGTCCTCCTGGACCGGCGAGGCCTTCGACTACCACGGGAAGCACTACCAGTTGGAGGGCGCGCAACTGCGCCGCCCGCCGGAACCGACTCCCCGGGTCTACTTCGGCGGTTCCTCCGAGCCCGCGCTCGACCTCGCCGCCCGGCACGCCGACACCTATCTGACCTGGGGCGAACCGCCCGCGCTGGTCGCCGAGAAGATCGCCCGCGTCCGCGAGAAGGCCGAGGCGCAGGGCCGCACCCTGCGCTTCGGGCTGCGGATCCATGTGCTCAGCCGGGACACCGCGGCCCAGGCCTGGCAGGCCGCCGAGGCCCTGATCGCGGGCCTGGACGACGCCGCGATCGCCGCGGGGCAGCAGCGGCTGCGCTCGCTGGAGTCGGTCGGCCAGCGCCGGATGCTGGAACTCCACGGCGGCTCCCGGGAGAAGCTGCTGATCGGGCCCAACCTCTGGGCCGGGATCGGCCTGGTCCGCGGCGGCGCCGGCACCGCCCTGGTCGGCAGCCACGACGAGGTGGCCGAGCGGATCGACGAGTACCGCACGGCCGGCGTGGACGAGTTCGTGCTCTCCGGCTACCCGCATCTGGAGGAGGCGTACAGCTTCGCCGAGTGCGTCCGGCCGCTTCTCTGACTTTGCGTCAATCTTCTTTTTCATCAAGACAATTCAGCACCACGGAAGGCCTGTCATGCCAGTCGAGTTCCTCGGAATCGCCGCCACCAACGACGGCTCGGAGACCAACCCCCGCAGCGGTGCCTCCTTCGACAAGGAGTACACGCTCAGGCTGGCCCGGGCCCATGAGGACCACGGCTGGGACCGGGTCCTGTTCGCCTACGGCTCGGGCTCGCCCGAGCCCGGCACCGCCGCCGCGTACATCGCGGCGAACACCAGCCGGCTGCAGATCCTGCTCGCGCACCGGCCGAACGTGTCCTACCCGACCTTCGCGGCCAAGGAGTTCGCCACCCTCGACCGGATCAGCGACGGGCGGCTCACGGTCCACTTCATCACCGGCGGCAACGACCACGAACAGCAGCGCGGGGGCGACTTCCTGACGAAGGATCAGCGCTACGCCAGGACCCGCGAGTACATCGAGATCGTCAAGCGGGTCTGGACCGAGCACGAGCCCTTCGACCACCAGGGCGAGTACTACCGGTTCAACGACTTCGCCGCCGATGTCTTCCCGGTGCAGCAGCCGCGCCCCGACATCTCCTTCGGCGGATCCTCGCCCGCCGCCTACGCCGCGGGCGGCGCGGTCGCCGACATCTACGCCCTGTGGGGCGAGCCGCTGGCGGAGACCGCCAAGCAGATCGAGGCGGTGAAGGCGGCGGCCAGGGCGGCCGGACGCACCGACCCGCCCCGGATCCAGGTGGCCTTCCGCCCGATCATCGCCCCCACCGAGGAACTGGCCTGGGAGAAGGCCCACCGCACCGTCGCCACCATCAACGCCCGTCGCGAGGCCGGGGCCTGGGCCCGCCGGGGCGGCGGCGGCACCCCGCAGAACACCGGCTCGCAGCGGCTGATCGCCATCGCCGAGCAGGGCGAGCGCTACGACCGCGCGCTGTGGACCCCGACCGCCGCCGCGACCGGCGGCGCGGGCAACTCCAACGCCCTGGTCGGCACCCCGGAGACGGTCGCCGAGGCCCTGCTCGACTACTACGACCTGGGCGTGGACATCCTCTCCGCCCGCGGCTACGACCTGCTCGGCGACGCCATCGACTTCGGCCGCCACGTCATCCCGCTGGTCCGCGAGGGCGTCGCCAAGCGCGACGCCGAGCGTGCCGCCGACTGAGCCAGGAGCTGACCGTCCCGGACCGGCCCCGTCCCATCCGCGTTCCTCCTCTCGCGACTGGAGTCATCCCATGAGCCCTACCGCCGACCCCACCCCGGACGGCTGGTCCTTCGAGACCAAGCAGGTGCATGCCGGAGCCGTGCCGGACCCGACCACCGGCGCCCGTGCGGTCCCGATCTACCAGACCAGCTCCTTCGTCTTCCGCGACACCGCCCACGCGGCCGGTCTGTTCGCGCTGGCCGAGGAAGGCCACATCTACACCAGGATCCACAACCCCACCCAGGACGTGCTGGAGCAGCGGGTCGCCGCGCTCGAGGGCGGGGTCGCCGCGGTGGCGACGTCCTCGGGCCAGGCCGCCGAGACGCTGGCGATCCTGACCCTGGCCAGCGCCGGCGACCACATCGTCTCCAGCGCCTCGCTCTACGGCGGGACGTACAACCTGTTCCGGCACACCCTGCCCAAGTTCGGCATCGAGGTCAGCTTCGTCGAGGACCCGGACGACCTGGACGCCTGGCGGGCCGCGATCCGGCCGAACACCAAGGCGCTGTTCGCGGAGACTCTCGGCAACCCGCGCGGCAACGTCCTGGACGTGCGCGGGGTCGCCGACGTGGCGCACGCCTTCGGGGTGCCGCTGATCGTGGACAACACCGTCCCCACGCCCTACCTGCTGCGTCCGATCGAGCACGGCGCGGACATCGTGGTGCACTCGGCGACCAAGTTCCTCGGCGGCCACGGCACCACCATCGCCGGCGTGGTGGTGGACGGCGGCACCTTCGACTACGGGGTGCACGCCGACCGCTTCCCAGACTTCAACGAGCCCGACCCCTCGTACCACGGCCTGCGCTACTGGCCCGACCTCGGCGCCCCGGCGTTCGCGGTCAAGCTGCGGGTGCAGCTGCTGCGCGACTTCGGCCCGGCGATCGCCCCGCTGAACGCCTTCCTGGTGATCCAGGGCCTGGAGACGCTGTCGCTGCGGATCGAGCGGCACACCGCCAACGCCCAGGCCATCGCCGAGTGGCTGGAGAGCCGCGACGAGGTCACCGCGGTGCACTACCCCGGCCTGCCGTCCAGCCGCTGGTACGAGGCCGGGCAGCGCTACCTGCCGCGCGGCGCGGGCGCGGTGCTCGCGTTCGAGCTGCGGGACGGGGTGGAGGCCGGCAAGCGGTTCGTGGACGGGGTGCGGCTGTTCAGCCACCTGGCCAACATCGGCGACGTCCGCAGCCTGATCATCCACCCCGCCTCCACCACCCACAGCCAGCTGGGCGAGGAGGAGCTGGCCGCGACCGGCGCCGCCCCCGGCCTGGTCCGGCTCTCGGTCGGGATCGAGAACCTGGCCGACCTCAAGGCCGACCTGGAATCCGGCTTCCGCGCCGCCAAGGGGACGAGCGATTGACCCTGCCCACCCGTCCGAAGGACCCGGTGGCGGGCGGCCCGCTGCCGCCCGCCACCGGGGCCTGGCAGGACGGCGACCCGGTCGGGCGGCGGCAGTGGGCTGTCCTGCCGGGACCGTTCCCGCTGGAGGCGGGCGGTGAACTGCCGCAACCGCGCCTCGCCTACGAGACCTGGGGACGGCTCGCACCGGACCGCTCCAACGCGGTGCTGGTGCTGCACGCCCTGACCGGCGACAGCCATGCCGCGGGACCGGCCGGTCCCGGCCATCCCACGCCGGGCTGGTGGGACGGACTGATCGGCCCCGGCCGGGCGGTGGACACCGACCGCTGGTTCGTGCTGGCGCCCAACGTCCTCGGCGGCTGCCAGGGCAGCACCGGACCCTCCTCGCCCCGGCCCGACGGCCGCCGCTGGGGCGGGGCCTTCCCCTATCTGACGGTCCGTGACCAGGTGGACGCCGAGGCGGAGTTGGCCGACGTGCTGGGGATCGACCGCTGGGCCCTGGTGCTCGGCGGCTCGATGGGCGGGATGCGGGCCCTGGAGTGGGCGGTCGGCCGTCCCGGCCGGGTCGGCGCGCTGCTGCTGGCGGCCTGCCCGGCGGCCTCCGGCGGCGAGCAGATCGGCTGGGGCCACGCCCAGTTGGCGGCGATCCGAGCGGATCCCGGCTGGCACGGCGGCGACTACCACGACGCGGGCCCCGGGCGCGGCCCGCACACCGGTCTCCGGACCGCCCGGCGGATCGCCCAACTGACCTACCGCGCGCCGGTGGAGCTGGAGACCCGGTTCGGGGCCGCCGCCCAACCGGGCGAGGACCCCTGGCACGGCGGCCGCTACGCCGTCGGCTCCTATCTGGACCACCACGCCGACAAACTCCTGCACCGCTTCGACGCGGGCAGCTATGTGGTGCTCACCGAGGCGATGAACAGCCACGACGTGGGCCGGGGACGCGGGGGAGTGGAGGCCGCGCTGCGCCGGGCGACCATGCCGACGCTGGTGGCCGGCGTCGACTCGGACCGGCTCTATCCGCTCCGGCTGCAGCGCCAACTCGCGGACGGGATACCGGGAGCCGACCGGCTACGGGTGCTGGAGTCGCCCTACGGGCACGACGCCTTCCTGATCGAGGTGGAGCAACTCGCCAGGCTGGCAGCCGAGTTGCTCGGCTGAACGGGGCCGCTCGGCTGAACAGAGACGCTCGGATGAACGGGCCCGCTCGGGGGTGCAGGGCCGACCCCCACAGGCGGCCCTGCACCCCCGTCACCCACCATCCTGGTCCGTGAATGTGAAACCCGTGCTGCGGCAGCGTGTCGACGGCAGGGCGTCCAGCCGAAAAGCCCCGCAGGGCCCGGCACATGGAGTGCCGAGCCCTGCGGGGTTTGGTGGTCCGCCCAGGACTTTCCCCTGTCCGGTGCCTGGGCGCCGCAGGGTTGGTGTGGGGGGTTCCTAGTACCAGCTGTTGGCCTGCCAGAAGGCCCAGGCCTGGTTGGGGCTGCCGTAGGTGGTGTTCATGTAGTCCAGGGCCCAGCGGATCTGGGTGGCGGGGTTGGTCTGCCAGTCGGCGCCGGCCGAGGCCATCTTGTCGCCGGGCAGGGACTGCGGCAGGCCGTAGGCGCCGGAGGAGGGGTTGGTCGCGGTCACGTCCCAGCCGGACTCGTGGGAGATGATCTCGTCGAAGGAGGCCAGCTGGTCGGCGGGAACGATCTGCGCGGCGATGGACTGGGCGTCACCCGAGTAGGAGGCGCTGCTGCTCGCCGAGTCGTCGGACACCGAGCTGGAGCTCGTGCTGGAGTCGGTGCTGGTGCTCGCGCTGGACGAGTCGCTGCTCGCGGCGCTGCTGCTGGAGCTGTCGTCGCTGCTCGCGGCGCTGTTGTCGGCACCGGCCTGGTTGTAGGCGCCCTCGGCCAGCGAGCCGGCGTTGTCGCTGCTCTGGCTGGAGCTGTCGGTGGCCGCACCGGAGGCGGTGGAGCCGGCGCCCGAGCTGGTGACCGGGGCGGAGGGAGCGGCGGACTTGGCGTTGGCGGCGTTGTACGCCTGCTCGGCCAGGGTCTCGGCCCGCGCGTTCAGGTAGGCCATCTTGGCGGCCGAGGCGGCGGTTGCGGCGGCCTTGGTCTGCGCGGCGGTGGTGGCGCTGTCGGCCTTCACCGCGGTGGCGGCGGCCTTGGTGACGGCGCTCGTGGAAGCGGTGTGGGCGACGGCGACGCTGCTCGGGGTCGCTGCCTGGGCGCTGGTGGCGACCGCCCCGAGGGTGGTCAGACCGGCGGCGGCGGCGACGAGGGCAGCGGAAGCACGCATACGGGTGGAGAAGCTGGACATGGGAGAGTACGACCTCAATCGGTTGGCGTGTGCGCCCTGGCACGGAAGTGACGTCGTCCGGACAGGGGACGGCGTCAGCGCCTGGGGCGGCGGGCACTCCGCTTGCGGTAAGGGGGTGATCCCCAAGTGCCGATGGCGGTGGGGCGCAGCGGGACAGGTGCTGCGGCACCGGTTGACTCGGTCATTTGTAGCCGCCGGATTCGGTACGGCCAAGGACGTCAGTTACTAGGCAGCCACGTAGTGGAACGGTGTTCGTGCACAGCCCGGGGTCGCCCGTGGTGAGCGTTCCGACCTCGACTTTCGCGTCTGCGCACAGGTGTCGGACAGCCTCCGGGAGGGACCCCCGCTGCCCCGGTTGGATCAACTAGGCGTGGTCGTAGGCGTGGATTTGGTGTGGCGACCGTCACCCGGAGCCCATGCCAATTGTCCGTTTCATCCCCGTGTGGGCGGGGTAACCCGCCGCAAGCCGATCCCCGGAGGGGCATTTCGGTGCAGGTGCGAGCCGCCGCTGGGCCCAGCACAGTGCGAGTAGGCCATTCCCCGTTCTTGAGGAGCAACCCATGCACGAACTCCGCGCCGAATACGACCCCGCTGTGTCCTCGGCCGACCACGCACGGTGCCCGTCGCTGGTGTGGCACATCATCGCCAAGGAGGCCGCCACCATGTGCGGACGGCTGCTGCACACCTCCTGCGCGGCCCCGGTGTCCGCACCGCAGGAGCCCGGTGATGAGCGGTACTGCATGCCCTGCATGGACGCCTACCGGCAGGACCAGGAGGCGTCGGCCGCGGGCGGCCCGGCGGTGGGCCTGGCGTCACCCGTGCGGAGGAGTGCCGCCGCGGGGGTCTCCGAGGCCGTGCGGCCCGGGGATTCCCTAGGGAATCGTGACGCACGGGTGCCGAACGGAAGCGCGGGGTGACCATGTTCCGGGGTCGCTCGGGCTGCGGCCGGTTCGACCGGCTTGTCGGATGAGGGCAGTGCCCGATCCCCACTGGGGTGGATCGACAGCCTTCTGGAGGTAGTTCAGATGCGTGCTGCACGTCTGATAGCCGGGACCGTCCTGACGGTGAGCGCCCTGTCGCTGACCGCACCGATCGCCTTCGCCGCCGATGGCGGCGGGACCGCGAGCAATGTCACGCCGTTCGCGTTCAAGATCTTCCCGACGACCGTCAAACCCGGTGGCAATATCGGCCTCGGCGTGTCCGGCTGTGACGCGGGTTCCGCCACCGCCTCCGCCGGTGTGTTCGACACCGTCAAGCTCCCCTCCACCGGCACTGCTGGTGAGTACGTGGGGGCGGCCACGATCGACGCGGACGCCAAGCCCGGCGCCCAGTACGACGTCAAGTTCACCTGCGGCTCGTCCTCCGGCACCACCACGCTGACCGTGGCCGCTGCCACCACTCCGACCACCACGCCCACGGCCGTCACGCCGACCGGCGCGGTCAAGACCGGCCTCGGCGGCGGCAGCAACAGCGACAACTCCGCGGAGTTGGCCGCCGGCGGTGCGCTGGCCGCGGTGGCCCTGGGCGCCCTCGGCCTCACCGCCGCGCGCCGCCGCCGGACCGGCGACCACCGCTGACCCGCCGGACCAGCGACCATCGCTGACCAGCCCGCTCGGCCGCTCGGCCGTTCGGCCGGAAGCCGGGCCCGGCACCACGGCCCCCGTTCGCCCGCCCCTCACCGGCGGGCGGACGGGGGTCCGCCGTTCCCTCCCGATTCGGCTCCGCCGAGGCCTTGTTAGGGCAGGATGATCGGCATGGTTCGCATGATCCCTCCCTCCTCCGGCCCCACCGTTCCGGACCGCCTCGGCAGCCTCAGCGGGACCGAGCAGCGGGTGTGGGCCGCCTTCCCGCACGGGGAACTGGTCGATCTGCGGACCGGCGACCCCGCGCTGGACGATCCGGCCGAGGCCGCCCAGTGGTCCGCGGACCGTGCGGTCCGGGCCGAGGTGATCGCCGCGCTGCTGCTCGGGGCCTGCCCGCCGGCGGTCGGGGCGGTGGCCGCGCTGCGGCTGGCCGGGGCCCGGATCACCGGCGAGCTGCGGATCGACCACGGGCAGATCACCGCCCCGCTGCTGCTGCGGGAGTGCCGGGTCGAGGGCCGGATCGACCTCGACGGCGCCACCACCGGCGCGATCGACCTGCGCGGCTCCAGGCTGACCGCGATCAGCGTGTACAGCGCGGTGCTGCGCGGGCCGCTGGACCTGAGCGACACGGTGATCACCGGCCTCCCCTTCCGGGCCGGCGCCGGTCCGGGCGTCGGTCTGAGCGCCGTCTACGGGGACGGGGTGCGGATCGAGGGCGGCCTCTTCGTCAGTCGGGCCCGGGTGAACGGGGTGTTCTCGCTGATCAATGCGCAGGTCAGCGGCCAGTTGACGCTGATCGGGGCCAGGCTGTTCAACACCGCCCCCGGCGGAAAGTCGCTGAACGCGGGCGGGATCAGGATCGGCCGCAGTCTGCTGGCGCAGGGGCTGTGGGCGAAGGGCGAGCTGCGGCTGCCGGGCGCGCACATCGGCAGCTCGCTGGTGCTGAACGGGGCCCGGCTGGACGGCCTCGGCGCCGCCGCGCTGCACGCCGACGACCTGCTCGTGGCCAGCGAGGCGATCTTTCGCCCGCATGTCAGCGGGCGGAGCACCCGCGCCTTCACGGCGGTGGGCACGGTGCGCATACCGTGGTCCCGGTTCGGCAACGACCTCGACCTGCGCGGGGCCCGGCTGACCCCGTCGCCGGACCAGCCCGCGCTGGAGGCCGAACGGATCCTGGTCGAGGGCAGCCTGCGGCTCGGCACCGGCCTGCGGACCACCGGCGAGATCCGGCTGACCGCCGCCCGGATCACCAGCCGGCTCGACCTGACCGGCATGGCCAGCCCGGACGCACTGCTGTCGCTCTACGCGGCGACCGCCGAGGGCGGCATCCGCGAGGAGTTCGCTTCCTGGCCCTCCCGGTTGAACCTGGACGGTTTCACCTACGGGCCGTTCACCGACTACCAGGACGCGGTCGTCCGGATTCCGCTGATGCGGCGCCAGGTGCGCCGGACCGACGACACCAGGGGCGGCGGCTACCGGGCCCAGCCGTACGAGCAACTGGCCTCCTACTACCGCACGCTCGGCGACGACGGGGAGGCCAGGACGGTGCTGCTGGCCAAGCAGCGGGCGCTGCGGGCCAAGCTGGTCTGGTGGCGCCGGATCCCCGGCCATGTGCTCGACCTGCTGGTCGGCTACGGCTACCGGCCGCTCCGCGCGATCGGCTGGGCCGTCGCGCTGCTGACCGCGAGCAGTGTGTACTTCGGCCAGGTGCGGCCCGACCATGTCGCCACCGACGACCGCTCGGTCTTCAATCCGGTGCTGTACTCCGCGGACCACCTGGTCCCGGTGATCCACTTCGGCCAGCCCGAGGTCTGGCAGTACCACGGCGTCCCGGCCGCGGTCACCGTGGTCCTCACCATCCTCGGCTGGACCCTCGGCATCGCCATCGCGGCGGCCGCGACCCGGACCCTGACCCGCGCCTGACCACGGCCCTGTCCCTCAGCGGCCTTGTTCGGGCCGCACCCGGAGGCTGTCCCCGGTCACCGGCTCGCCGCAGTGCCGGCAGCTGATCTGCGCGTCGAGCGGGTGGCCGCACGCGTGGGTGAAGGTGGGGACGGTGTTGTCCAGGGCCCACCGCTCGCCCCACTGCGCCAGCGCCAGCAGGATCGGCCGGGCCTCCTGGCCGGATTCGGTGAGGTGGTACTCGAACCGCGGGGGATGCTCGGAGTACTGCCGCCGCTCCACCACCCCCGCCTCCTCCAGCTTGCGCAGCCGGTCGGCCAGGATGTCGCGGGACGCCCGGTGAACCGGGTGATCTGCTCGAAGCGGTGCACCCCGTAGCCCATCTCCCGGATGGCCAGCAGCGTCCACCGCTCGCCCAGCACCTGCAGCGACGCGGCGGCCGGGCAGGCGCGGGGCACCGGTCGGCGGCCTGCCATGGACCCGAGCCCCTCGGTCCTGGTGGCTGTCTCCTGCGTGGTCTCCGTCTCGCTCATGCCCCGAGTCTAGTCCGTTGTGTTTTCCAATGCACTGCTGCTACGGTCGTCAGGTCCGTAGGAAATCACAACTGACTCGGTGGGGTCCCGATGAGCGCTACCAATCCGACCGTCGGCAGCGTGGACGAGGCGCCGCCGCGCACCCCGGCGGAGGCCGAGGCCGACGCCGCCTCCCGCAGACGCGCCCTGTGGGTGCTGGCGCTGGGCAGTCTCGGGGTGTTCGTGGTCTTCCTCGACACCACGATCGTCAATATCGCCTTCAGGACCATCAGCCTCAGTTTTCACACCACCACCGGGCACCTGGCCTGGGTCCTCAACGTCTACAGCCTGGTCTTCGCCGCCGTGCTGATACCGGCCGGGAGGCTGGCCGACCGCTACGGCCGCAAGCGGGTGTTCCTGATCGGGCTGGTCGGCTTCGCGCTGATGAGCGCGCTCTGCGGGCTGGCCCCCGGCGCCGGGGTGCTGATCGCCGGACGGGCGCTCCAGGCGGTCTTCGCCGCGCTGGTGGTGCCGACCTCGCTGGCGCTGATCCTGCCCGAGTTCCCGGCCGAGCGGCGGCACGTGGCGGTCGGCACCTGGGTGCGATGGGCGCCGCCGCCGCGGCGCTCGGGCCGACCATCGGGGCGCTGCTCACCGAGTACGCCTCCTGGCGCTGGATCTTCCTGGTCAATGTGCCGATCTGCGCGCTGATCGTGGTGCTCGGGCTGCGGCTGCTGCGGGAGTCCCGCGACCCCGGCGCGACCGGTATGCCCGATCCGCTCGGGGTGCTGCTGGTCGCCGCCGTCCCGGCCTCGCTCAGCCTCGGCATCATCGAGGGCCCGGACTGGGGCTGGTCGGACCCGAGGGTGATCGGGGCCTTCGTGCTCTCCGCACTGCTGCTCCCGGCGTTCCTGTGGCGGACCGCCACCGCCGCCCGGCCGGTGCTCGACCTGGCCCTCTTCAAGGTCCGCCAGTTCCGGCTGGTGAACGCCGCGACCCTGCTGTTCGCCACCGCCTTCTACGGGATGCTGCTGGGCAATGTGATCTTCCTGCAGACCGAGTGGCACTACTCGGTGCTGCGCTCCGCCCTCGCCAGCGCGCCGGGACCGCTGCTGGTCACCCTGGTCGCCCGCCCGGCGAGCCGGCTGGCGGCCGGGATCGGCCACCGTCCGGTGCTGCTGGCCGGCGCGGTGGCCTGGGCCCTCGGCGCGGCCGGATTCGCGCTCTCGGTCGGCAGCTCCCCGCACTGGGCCACGCACTGGCTGCCCTGGATGCTGCTGATCGGCCTCGGCATCGGACTCACCCTTCCGGTCCAGTCCGGCGCGGCGGCGCAGTCGCTGCCGCCGACCCGCTACGCCATCGGCTCCGCCGTCAACTCCAGCTTCCGGCAGCTCGGCGCGGTGCTCGGGATCAGCGTCTTCGTCGCGGTCCTCGGCACGCCCACTCCGGCCACCGCCCTCGGTGACTTCGAGCGGGTCTGGTGGGTCTTCGCCGCGCTCGGACTCGCCGCAGGCCTGGTCCTGCTGTTCCCGCGGCTGCGCCGGTCAGAAGCTCCGCAGGGCTAGGGCTCGCTTCGCGGGCGCCGGGGCGCGATCATTGTCCGCGCCCGGGTCGGACCCACCGGCCGCAGCAGGAAGGCGCTCGCGGATGACCCAGTTCGGCGACTACCAGACCGAGATCTACTTCAACGGGCTGTTCGGGGTCCAGCCGACGCTCCCGATGACCTACGCCGAACTGGCGGCGCAGGCCGAGGCGGTGCTGCCGCCCTCGGTGGCCTCCTATGTCGCGGGCGGGGCCGGGGACGAGTTCACCCAGCGGGCCAACGTCCGGGCGTTCGAGCGCTGGGGCCTGTTCCCCCGGATGATGGTCGGCGCCACCCAGCGGGACCTGTCGGTCGAGCTGTTCGGGATGACCCTGCCCAGCCCGCTGTTCATGGCCCCGATCGGGGTGATCGGGCTCTGCGCCCAGGACGGCCACGGCGACCTCGCCACGGCGCGGGCGGCGGCCAGGACCGGGGTGCCGATGGTCGCCTCCACCCTGTCCAACGACCCGATGGAGGACGTGGCCAGGGAGTTCGGCGACACCCCCGGCTTCTTCCAGCTCTACACGCCCACCGACCGCAAGCTCGCCGAGAGCCTGGTGCACCGGGCCGAGGCCGCCGGGTTCCGGGGCATCGTGGTCACCCTGGACACCTGGATCACCGGCTGGCGCCCGCGCGACCTGTCCACCGGCAACTTCCCCCAGCTGCGCGGCCACGCGCTGGCCAACTACACCTCCGACCCGGTCTTCCGGGCCCGGCTGCCGCACGCCCCGGAGGACGACCCGCGGGCCACCGCCCTGCACTGGGCCGGGATCTTCGGCAACCCGCTCACCTGGGACGACCTGCCCTGGCTGCGCTCGCTGACCACACTGCCGCTGCTGCTGAAGGGTCTGTGCCACCCCGAGGACGTCCGCCGGGCCAGGGACGCCGGCGTGGACGGCGTCTACTGCTCCAACCACGGTGGCAGGCAGGCGAACGGAGGGCTCGCCGCGCTGGACGCGCTGCCCGGAGTGGTGGCCGCGGCCGGCGACCTGCCGGTGCTGTTCGACTCCGGCGTCCGAACCGGCGCCGATGTGGTGAAGGCACTGGCCCTGGGCGCCACCGCGGTCGGGGTCGGCCGCCCCTACGCCTACGGCCTGGCCCTCGGCGGGACCGACGGGATCGTCCACGTGCTGCGCTCGCTGCTGGCCGAGGCGGATCTGATCATGGCCGTCGACGGCTACCCCACCCTGGCCGACCTGACCCCTGCGGCACTGCATGAATCAGCCACAGGATCATCCCCTGATTCGCGCACATCGAGCCCGTCCCGACTGGAAACCGGAATGTAATCTGTGATGTGATGGAATGAGCCTGATGATTCCAATGCGATAGCAGCAGTGCAGATGCGGGGACTCGTGTATATGTCCGTCGGCCTCGCCGCTGCGGCCCTTGTGGTCGCACTGGTACTCGGCACCCTACTCGCCGGTTCCCGGAGGTCCGCTCGGCGGGACCGCGAGAAGCAGCGGGAGCAGCAGGCCCACTACCAGCTGCTCCAGTCGACGCAGTCCCAACTGGACTACGAGCACCGTCAACTCCAGCAGCACTATGAGCAACTCATCGTTGAACGGGATGAGTTGCTCACTGTCGCCAAGCAACGGGACCAGGAGAACGGCGAGTTGCTGGTCAACCTGGCCCTGCGCAGCCTCACCCTGGTGGAGCGGCAGCTGGGCCAGCTGGAGGGCCTGGAGGGCAGCGAGGCGGACTCGGCCCGGCTGGAGCAGCTCTACCGGCTGGACCACCTGGGCACCCGGATGCGCCGCAACAGCGAGAACATGCTGCTGCTCGGCGGCGCGAGCCACCAGCGGCCCGGCCAGTCCCAGACGCCGACCGCGTTCCTGGACGTGCTGCGGGCCGCGCTCTCCGAGATCGAGCGCTATGAGCGGGTGCATCTCACCGCGGTGCCGCAACTGTGGATCCGCCCCGACGTCGCCGAGGACCTCAGCCATCTGTTCGCCGAACTCCTGGAGAACGGCACCTCGTTCTCCCCGCCCACCGAGCCGGTCACGGTGACGGCCTGGCAGCTGGACAGCGGCGAACTGATGGTCTCGCTGGCCGACCGCGGCATCGGGCTGCCGGACGAACTGCTGCGGGAGGTCAACACCCGGCTGTCGACCGGCACGGCGCCGGCCGCCGAGAGCGCGGCGCGCACCGGCCGCAGCATGGGGATCCAGGTGGTGGCCATCCTGGCCCAGCGGCACGGGCTCCGGGTGCAGTTGCGGGCCAGCCCCACCGCCGACGGCACCACCGCGCTGGTCGCCGTGCCGACCTGGGTGTTCGCCACTCCGCCGGTCGCCGCGCCGGACCCGGAGCCGGCCGCCGGGTGGGCCGGGCAGCCGCACGGCGCCGCCGCGCTGACGCACCGTCCGCTCAGCGCCGTTCCCGCGCCCGCGGGTGCGCCGGTTGCCGCCACTGCCAGAGGCGCTGGCGGCGGCCTGCCCAAGCGGGTGCCCGGCGAGAGCGGGCAGTTGGCCCGCAGCACCGCCGAGCGCGACGAGCCCGGCGGTCCCGGCGGCAGCGGCCCCGGTGGCTCCGCCGCCGACGCCCCGGCCCGGCCCGGCGCCACCGCCGAGGACCTGCGCCGCCGGCTGGGCGGCTTCCAGCACGGCGTCCGGGCCGCGGTGCCGATCCGCCGCGAGGGGGAGCAGGGATGACCACTATGACCCACGGCAGCGCCACCCCCGGCGCCACCCCGCTGCAGCGGCTGCGCTGGCTGCTCAGCGACGTGCTGATGAGCACCCCCGGGCTGCGCTCGCTGGCCCTGGTGTCCACCGACGGCTTGCCCCTGGTGACCGCGGACGAGGACTGCCCCTCCGAGCAACTGGCGACCCTGGCAGCGGGGCTGACCGGTCTCTCGAACGGCCTCTCGGCCCTGCTCGAGTACGGCGGGCTGCGGCGGACGGTGATCACCCTGGACGAGGGCACGCTGATCCTGATGTCCGTCGACGAGACCGCCTGTCTGACCGCGTACACCAGCGCCGACTGCGATCTGAGCGTGGCCGCCTACCAGCTGGCCCGTCTGGTCGAGCGCGCCGGACATGTGCTGACCACGCAACTCCGCGACGAGCTCCGGGGCGCACCCGGGCAGGAGGCTCACCGGTGATCACCCCGACACGCCGTTCCGCACGGGTCCGTCCGTACGCCCTGACCGGCGGCCGCACCCGCTTCGGGCAGGTGCTGCTGGTCGAGACGCTGATCTCGGCGCTCTACCAGCCGCCCGGCGCGGCCGCGCAGACCTTCCCCGAGCTGGAACGGATCTGCGAGCTGTGCCAGGGCCAGATGCGCTCCATCGCCGAGGTCTCGGCCCTGCTCCGGCTGCCCCTCGGGGTGGTCCGGGTGTGGGTCAGCGACCTGGTGGACGCCGGCCGGATCCGGGTGCACGGCGCCTCCGTCCCGACCCACTCCGGCTCGTCCATCTCCGCACCGGCACGACCGAACCGCCTGGTTCTTGAGAGGATCCTCGGTGGTCTCCGCGATCTCGCCTGACCCGTCCACCGCCGCACCGCACGGACGGGCCGCACCCTACGGTCAGGCCGCACCGCAGGGCTCGGTGCCCGGGGGCATCCCGCTGACCGAACTCCCGGTCACCTCCGCCAAGATCGTCATCGCGGGGGCTTCGGCGTGGGCAAGACCACCCTGGTCGCCTCCGTCTCCGAGATCACCCCGCTGCGCACCGAGGCGGTGATGACCGACGCCGGCAGCGACACCGACCCGCTGCTCGACGGCAGCAGCAAGACCACCACCACCGTGGCGATGGACTTCGGACGGCTGCACCTCGCCCCCGACCTGGTGCTGTTCATCTTCGGCGCGCCCGGCCAGCGCCGCTTCTGGTTCATGTGGGACGACCTGGCCCGCGGCGCGGTCGGCGCGGTGGTGCTGATCGACACCCGGCGGCTGGCCGACGCCTTCCCCGCGGTGGACTACTTCGAGAGCAGCGGCCTGCCCTTCGTGGTCGCGGTCAACCAGTTCGACGACGCACCGCACTACGAGGACATCGAGATCAGGGACGCACTCAGCCTCGCCCCCGGGGTGCCGCTGCTGCGCTGCGACGCGCGGTCCAGGGCCTCGGCCGCGCGCACCCTGGCCGGGCTGGTCCAGCACACCCTGTCGCTGGAACCGAACTGACGCTCTGGCACCATCGTCCCCGCACACCGCACCCCCAACCTAGGAGCCTCCCTTGGCGAAGATCCTCGTTGTCGGCGCCGGCCAGGCCGGCCTCCAGCTCGCCCTCGGCCTGCAGTCCGACGGCCATGACGTCACCGTGATGACGGACCGCACCCCCGACGAGATACGCGGCGGCCGGGTCCTCTCCACCCAGTGCATGTTCCGCACCGCGCTGGGCCAGGAGCGCGACCTGGGCCTCAACCTCTGGGAGAAGGAGGCCCCCAGGAACGAGGGCCTCGGCGTCTCGGTCACCGGGCCGGAGTCGGCCCGGGTGATCGACTGGGTCGGCAAGCTCGACGGCTACGCCCAGTCGGTGGACCAGCGGCTGAAGATGCCCGGCTGGCTGGAGCTCTTCGCCGAGCGCGGCGGCAAGGTGGTCGTCAACGGCGTCACCGTCTCCGACCTGGACCTGCTGGTCCGCGGCTACGACCTGACCCTGGTCGCGGCCGGCAAGGGCGAGCTGGTGTCGATGTTCGCCCGCGACGCCGAGCGCTCCCCGTACACCGCCCCGCAGCGGGCGCTGGCGGTCTCCTATGTGCACGGCCTGGGGCCGCGCCCCGAGTACGACTTCCAGGCGGTGCGCTGCAACCTGGTCCCCGGCGTGGGCGAGCTGTTCGTGATCCCCGCGCTGACCCTGTCCGGGCCCTGCGACATCCTGTTCTGGGAGGGCATCCCCGGCGGCCCGCTGGACGTCTTCGAGCCCGCGCTCGAACCGGAGGAGCAGCTGCGCCGCACCCTGGACCTGATGCGCACCTACACCCCCTGGGAGTACGAGCGCACCCTCGGCGGGGTGGAGCTGACCGACGCCAAGGCCACCCTGGCCGGCCGCTACACCCCGGTGGTCCGCCGCCCGGTCGGCGAACTGCCCGGCGGTGGACTGGTGCTGGGCGTGGCCGACGTGGTGGTCGCCAACGACCCGATCACCGGCCAGGGCTCCAACACCGCGTCCAAGTGCGCCACCAGCTACCTGGACTCGATCCGCGCCCACGGCGACCAGCCGTTCGACCGGGCCTTCATGGAGGCCGCCTTCGAGACCTTCTGGACCACCGCCGCGAACGACGTCACCGCCTGGACCAACGCGATGCTGTCCCCGCCGCCCGAGCACGTGCTCAACCTGATCGGCGCGGCCGGCCAGCTCCCGCCGGTCGCCAACCGCTTCGCCAACGGCTTCGACAACCCCTCGGACTTCCCGAACTGGTTCTTCACCCCCGAAGCCGCCACCGCCTACCTCGCCACCTTCGCCCAGGCCTGACCCCAAGCCCACCGCACGAGAGCCGGTGCCGCCAACAGGCGGCACCGGCGCGGCGATCGCCGAGTTCTTCTGGCGAAGTAGGACAGGCGTGCATACCATCAGTAGTGACGGTGCATCAGTACCTGAGCCGAAGGGAGTGCCCATGTCTGCCACCCAACCCGCGAACCCCCGGGAATCCGGTCAGGAGCAGTCGTCCGCACTCGCGGACGCGGATCCCTCGCCGCCACCGCCACCGACGTTGCCCTGGCCTGTGGTCCGGCGCACGCTGCTACGTGATCGCCGGGAGGGACTCGCCGCGTTCCAGTCATCCATCTGACTGACCCCTCAGCCGGCCGCCCAGTTCCCGTCCACATGGATTGAGGAAGCGTGGCACCCGATTTCTTCTTCAGCTACGCGCGAGCCGATGACACGGACTTCTATGTCCGCAAATTCCACAACGACCTGTGCGCGGCGGTGGACCGACTCCTCGGGCACCGACCGCAGGACGACAACAGTCCTACCGGGTTTCGTGACGGTCTGCACGTCCCGGTCGGCACGGACTGGAGTACGTGGATCGGCAGGATGCTTGCCACCTGCCGGTGCATGGTGGCGTGCTACTCGGACGCGTACTTCCGCAGTGCTCACTGCTCGCGGGAGATCGGGGTGCTGATCCGCCGCATGCGAGTGACGGCGGTCGTGCCGGACGGCCCCGTGCCAGGGCTGGTCCCCGTGCTGTGGGAGCCGGTGCCGATACCGAAGGAACTCACCGCGTTCCAGTACACGACGGACCTTCTGGGCCACCGCTACCAAGAGGTGGGCATGCGCAGACTACTGCTGGAGCGCCACATCGGTCCGGACTACCGCGACGCGGTGGAGTTCATAGCCCGGCAGGTGGCTCAGGCATCTCAAGCAGGCGGACCAGCGGTGCTGGACGTTCAGCCGTTCGGCGCGGGACCGTTGTCCTTCTCCCCTCGTGGCGCCGCAGTGGCCGGGTCCAAGCCGTCGCCGAAGGTCTGGCGTGTTCCAAGTAGAAACGCCCAGTTCACCGGACGCGACGCACTGCTCGCCGCGCTGTCCAGGGGCTTTCGCGACGACACGGCCGCCGGCCGACTTCCACAGGTACTCACCGGCATCGGCGGGGTGGGCAAAACGCAGACCGCCGTGGAGTACGCGTACTGCTCAGCCGAGGACTATGATCTTGTCTGGTACCTCGATGCGAGCCAGCCCGAACTGGTCCGCCGTGAACTTGCCGAGATGGCGGTGCCACTCGGACTCAACGTCAGCACTGACATCCCGACTGCCGCAGCGAGCGTGCTGGAGGCGCTTCGCCGGGGCGAACCGTGCCAGCGTTGGCTGGTGGTGATGGACAACGCAGAGCAGCCGGAGGCGCTACGCGGCCTGATCCCCAGTGGCGCCGGCCACGTCCTGCTGACCTCGCGCGATTCCGAATGGGACCTTCTCGCCAGTCAGTTGGACGTCACCGTCTTCACCCGTGAGGAGAGTATTCGGCTTCTGCGGCACATCAACGGCACACTCAGCCAAGAGGACGCGGCGCGCATCGGCGAGATCCTCGGTGACCTGCCCCTCTCCGTCGCCCAGGCCACAGCACTGCTGCGGCTGACCGGTATGCCGGCATCGGTCTACCTGGATCTGCTCGACCAGAGGCTCCCCGACGTCCTCAGCGAACCGGTATTCGGCGGTTATCCCCATTCGGCCACGGCTACCTGGTTGCTCGCCTACGACCGGCTGCGCTCGTTGAGTCCCGCAGCAGCACGGCTGCTGACGCTCTGCGCCTTCCTCGGTCCCGCACCGATCCCCACAGAGATTCTCTACACCCCGCAATCGGCGGAGATCGCGGGAGCGCCGACCGGCCCACTGGAGATGGCCCGGCTGGTGCGCGAGATCAACCGACACGGCATTGCCCGACTCGACCCTGACAACGCGTCGCTCTCCGTGCACCGACTGGTCCAGCAAGTGCTCCGGAACAGGGTTCCCGAGCCTGACCGGGCGGGCTTGCGCGCAGAGGCACAGGCCATCCTGGGTGCCTCCGACCCAGGCGAGCCCGACAATCCAGCGACCTGGGACCGCTACGCCACCCTGCTGCCGCACCTCACGCCCTCCCGAGCGCAGGAGAGCACCGACGACGGGGTGCGCCAGTGGATCGTGAACAGCGTGCGCTACCTCTGGCGGCGATCTGATCTGACTGTCGCGGAGTCAGTGGCCGAGCAGGCCTACGCCGTCTGGCAGCCCGTCTTCGGAGACGACGATCCATTGGTGCTCCACCTGCGCGCCCAATGGGGCAACGCACTGCGCTTTCACGGTCGCCTGGCCGAAGCGTACGAGCTCGGTCTCGACGTCTACCGCAGAGCGGAAGCGACGCTCGGCCCTGAAGATCCGATCACCCTGGTCGCCGCCGCCGGCTACGCCGCGGACTTGCGCGCTGTCGGCAACTACGGCCGTGCGCGGAGCTTGGATGCGGTGACCTATTCCAAATCGCTACGGGTTTTCGGGGAGCACCATCCACGCACGCTCATGATGGCGAACAACCTGGCCCAATCCATCAGCCTGACCGGCGACTACCGGGGTGCCCGAGAGGCCCGCGAAAGCGTCTGGGAGAAGCGCCGACGTTTATCCGGTCCGGATCACCCGGACACCGCCGCCACAGCGTCCAACTATGCGTACGACCTACGTGAGACCGGTTCCCAGGCTGCGGCCCAGGAGATCGCGGAACAGGCTGTGGCCGATCTGCGTCGGCTGCTGGGCGAGCAGCATTCCTACACCCTTGGCGCGATGCGGAACCTCGCCGGCGTACTGCGTCGCTGTGGTGACTACACGTTGGCCCTGGAGGCAGCAGAGGACGCCTACTCCGTCGCCTGCGGCACTTTCGGTGAACGACATCCCCATACCCTGTCCGGTGCCGTCACCCTGGCCTGCGCCCGCTCGGCGAGCGGGGAGGCGAAGGATGCGCACCTGTTGGCGGAGGCAACCTTCACGCTGTATGACGAGCAGTTGGGCCCACGGCATCCGCTTACCCTCGTGAGTGGCGTCAATCTGGCCGTGTACCGCCGGGCCGTCGAGTCGGCCGGTGACCCCGACATTCTTTCCGTCGAGTCGCTCACGCTGCTACGGGAAGTGCTGGGAGACAGGCACCCCTACACGCTGGCAGCGATGGTGAACCAGGCCAGCTGCCTAGCGGCAGCCGGAATTCCCCACGACGCAGTCGCACTCGGTCGAGAAGCACTCGCCGGCCTGGAAGCGGCGGTGGGGGAACGGCACCCGGACACCATCGGCTGTCTTGCGAACCTCGCTGCCGACCTACGGCTCGCAGAGCGGCGGGAGGAAGGGCAGGCCTACTACGCCCAGGCGATGGAACGCAGTCGCGCGGCCCTGGGCCCAGCCCATCCGGTCACGACACTCATCCTGAGGGCGGAGCGGATCGACTGCCTGCTGGAGCCCCCCGAGACCTGATGCCGTCAGCCGATCGACGGCACGGCCAAACGGTGCGACACCGCGACCCCGGACGTATCCAGGTGTGAGCGGACGGGGGGACGGGGCAGGAGGAGGGGATGGAAGACTTCGACGTTCCCAGCCCTGAGGACAAGGTCGGTCTCTACCTCGAAGCACTGGAGCTGCAGATGGCGCCCGAGCAGTTCCGGGTGCTCGGCTCCCTGCTGGAGGGGGCCGGCCAGCTGTACGAGACCGGCATGAAGAGCGTGGACGCCTTTGTGGAGGCGGAGGACGAGGAGTTCCTCACCGAGGATGTGATGGAGGAGTTCCTGGTCATCGTCGGCATGCTCAGCACCGGCCGGATGGACCAGCAGGTCGTGGACATCGGCAGCGGGATCACCACCGTGGTGACCCAGGACGTGGCCGAGGATCCGGCCCGGATGCGGGACTTGCGGCACTGGGCCGCGGAGCAGCGCACCCTCCGCAACGAGAACTGACCTGAAGACCAGGCCTACGGACGGAACTGAAGCACCGCGCTGGTGCCGCTGGTGCGCCAGCCCGGCTCGGCGTCCAGCGCCGCCGCGGTGGCGGCGTCGAGGCCGACCACCACGTCCGACTTGACCGTGCGCAGGGCGGCGACCTGTCCCGGGAAGTACGCGGTGACCTCGGCGAAGGGGTGTCGGCCGGCCAGTGCCGGTCCTCGACCAGGCGGCGGTAGTTGAGGTCGCCCTTGGTGATCGTCAGGGTCGCGGCGGCGAGGTCGGCCCGGAGGTCGTCCGGCATCGCCCGGAACGGGAACGGCGCGCAGAAGAAGTCGTGGGTGGCAACGGTGAGCCGCCCGCCGCCGATCGCCCGCCAGAGCCGTGCGCCCGTCTTCCCGGCCGTGCCGGGGGCGTCCCGCAGCCGCCGCAGGGCCGCGTAGGTGTCGGCGGGCGTCGCGTCCGAGACGTAGTACGGCTGCGGCTTGACGTAGAGGGTGGCGGTGGTGGCGAGGCCCGAGCCGAGCAGGTGGTCCAGCAGGACCAGGTCGGGCAGCAGCTCGCGCCCGGCGTTGTCGGCGATCAGGCAGACCCGCCCCGGCGGACGGTCGCGCAGCCGGGCCAGCACCGCGGCGCTGTCGTCCACGAGCAGGTCGCCCAGGGCCGAGAGGCCGTCCACCCGGTCGGCGGAGATCTCGAAGCAGAGGTCGGCGCGGTTGCCCCAGAGCGAGGACAGCAGCAGGGCGCTGCTCAGCTCGGCCTCCGCCAGGCCGTCCAGCCGGTCGAGCGCGGCCAGTTCCGCGTCCACGGCCGGGCCGAGCAGTTCGGCGTCCTTGAGCGGCGCGAACGGGTCCACCCCGGCCATCGGTCCGGGGCCGAACCAGCCGGTCGCGGACAGCAGCCGGCGGTAGAAGTACACCTCGGCCCACAGGAACGGCGGCTCGGTCCACGGCAGGCCCAGGTAGGGCCGGCACCACTCGTCCCACACGTCCCGGTCGTGCGCGGTCGGCTCCAGCGGCCCGATCAGCCCGCCCACGGCCTCCCGCTCGAACGCGGCCAGCCGCCGCAGCTGCTCCGGCGGGTACGGCAGCGCTTCCCGCAGCTGCTGGAACAGCAGCGGATGCCGTTCGTGGAACACGCTCCAGGGGAACCCCGCCGGATCGCTGCTCACGATCACCGGCGCGGCGGAAGCGGCAGGCACAGCGTCGTCGTCGAGGTGCACGTGCGGGTGGACCGCCTTCCGCTGCGGGTCAGGTCCTGAGGTAGGCCACGAACAGTATGGACGCCACCGGTATCGCGAAGACGGCCTGCACGGTGTCGACGTAGAAAACCGAGCCGCGCACGGCCACGCGGACGTCGGTGAGGCGGGCCAGGCGGCGGGCCGGGTCGTCAGGGGCCGGGATGATCTCGGCGATCAGATGCAGATCGGTCGCGGTACGCCACTGCAATGCGCTCAAAATACACGTGCTCCTGGCATCAGGTACGAGTGGATCGGGTACGAGTGGGACGGGCCGGATCAGCAAAGGGCGAAGGCCCTGCCGCGCGGGGGCACAACAGGGCCTTGCGGCGATCATCGTAGGAAATGGGACGCACTTCGCACTACGCCCACGAGGGCACGAATCACTGTGCCATCGAATGCTGGCAAGATCCTTTGTTTCGTCTGCGTACAGCTTGGTGACCACCGGCTGCATGGCGGCAGGCGGCAGGGGTAGACGCACCCTCGGTTTCGCGGGCCCGCCTCCGGTGGGCCCGTCCGGCGAGATGGAAGGCAGTGCAACCCCATGGCGGAGTTTCTCACCGACATCAAGACCCTCAGGGACCGCGCCCGCAACGAGATGGGCAAGGGTCCGGTGACGGACGCCTACGGCGCCGATCTCAAGCGGGTGCTGCAGGTCCTCAATGAGGCGCTGGCCACCGAGATCGTCTGCGTGCTGCGCTACAAGCGCCACTACTACACCGCCAGCGGCCTCTACTCGGAGCCGGTCGCGGCGGAGTTCCTGGAGCACGCGGGGGAGGAGCAGACCCACGCCGACCTGCTCGCGCAGCGGATCGTCCAGCTGGGCGGCGAGCCGGACTTCGACCCGGACACCCTCAGCAGCCGGTCGCACACCCCGTACGACGCCAGCGCCGACCTGATCGACATGGTCAAGGAGGACCTGATCGCCGAGCGCGTCGCGGTCGCCTCCTACACCGAGATCGTGCAGTGGCTCGGCGACAAGGACCCGACCACCCGCCGGGTGTTCGAGCAGCTGCTGGCCCAGGAGGAGGAGCACGCGGACGACCTCCGCGGCCTGCTGGAGCGCATTCCCGGCGATCGCTGACGGCGGGACAGGGGAGGGGCGGGCGAGGGGCGGGAGTCGGCGTGGTTGTCGCGGTAGGTGTCGAGGAGGAGTTCCATGTCGTCGATCTGCGGAGCAGGTCGCTGGTGCCGAGAGCCCGCGCGGTGCTCGACCGGCTCCCCGAGCGGGGGTTCACCACGGAGCTGCAGCAGTCCATCGTGGAGGCGAACAGTCGCCCCCACCGCGAGCTGGCCTCGCTGCTGGAGGATCTGACCGCGTCCCGGCAGGCGCTGAACGCGGCGGCCGAGCCGCTCGGGCTGGCCGTGGTCGCGGCGGGCACGGCCCCGCTGGCCAACCTGGGCAGCATCGAGCCCACCGACGATCCGCGCTACCACCGGATGGCGGAGAACTACCGGGTGGTCGCCGAGGAGCAGCTGATCTGCGGCGCGCAGGTCCATGTGGACATCCCCGACCGGGACACCGGCGTGATCGCCATGGGCCTGCTGGCCCCCTGGCTGCCGGTGCTGCTGGCGATGTCGGCCAGCTCCCCGTTCTGGCTCGGGGCCGACACCGGCTACGCCAGCTGGCGCACCCTGCTCTGGCAGCGCTGGCCCACCACCGGGCCGGCCGGCTGCTTCGACTCGGCCGAGCACTACGACGCCACCATCGCCGCGCTGGTCCGCTCCGGGGTGATCAGCGACACCGGGATGGTCTACTACGACGTCCGCCCGTCCGCCCATCTGCAGACCCTGGAGCTGCGGATCTGCGACGCCTGCCCGCGGGCGGAGACCGTGGTGATGATCGCCGGACTGTTCCGGGCGCTGGTCACCGACGCCTGCGCCCATGTCGCGGCCGGCGTCCGGGCCCCGCAGGGTCGGCACGAGTGGCTCCGCGCCGCGACCTGGCGGGCCGCTCGCTCCGGCCTCGAGGGCGATCTGATCGACCCGTCCAGCGGCCGTCCGATGCCGGCCCAGCGGGTGGTCCGCGCGATGCTGACCCGGCTGCGCCCGGCGCTGGAGCAGGCGGGGGACTGGGACACCGTGGTCGAGCTGTCCGAGGCGGTGCTCGGCCGGGGCAGCGCGGCGCACCAGCTGCGCCGCCTCGCCGCCCGGGACGGCCACAGCGCGGTGGTGGACCTGCTGATCGCCGAGACCAGGGGCGAACGCCCCGGACCGCGGCTGGTCCGCAGCGGCACCCTGATGCGCGGCTACCGGGCCGAGCGGGACGAGGCGGTCACCGGCGCGGGCGAGGTCCGCGAGTCCTACCGCGCGGTGCTGGACGGGCTGCAGCGGCAGGAGCTCGGCGGGCTGCGGGCCCGGGTCAGGGAGCGCGACGCCCGGCAGTGGCAGGAGGGCGTGACGTTCCGGGTGGACGGCGACGACACGCCGCAGCTGTTCCCCTACGACGTGGTGCCGCGACTGGTCGACGCCCAGGACTGGGAGCTGCTCAGCCGGGGCGTGGCGCAGCGTACCCGGGCCCTGGAGGCGTTCACCCACGACGCCTACGGCGAGCGCACCGCCGTCCGTGACGGTGTGCTCCCGGCCGGGATGGTCGAGCTCTCGGCCGGACTGCGCGACGCGGGACGCTCGGTGCCGCAGGGCGCGGTGCGGATCAATGTGGCCGGTCTCGACCTGGTCCGGGACGCCGCCCGCGGCTGGCTGGTGCTGGAGGACAACCTCCGGGTGCCGTCCGGGGTGGGCTACGCCCTGGCCGCCCGCCGCTTCGGCGTGCTCGATCCGGGGCCCGGCGTGGCCCCGCTGGACGGCGTACCGGCGGCGCTGCTGCGCACCCTGCGCGCCGCCGCGCCGGCCGGGGCGGCGGCGGATCCGCTGATCGCCGTGGTCAGCGACGGCCCGGACAACTCCGCCTGGTACGAGCACCGGCTGCTGGCCCGGAGCATGGGCGTGGCCCTGCACACCCCCGAGGACCTGGTGGTCGATCCGGACGGCCGGGTCCGGGCCCGCCGCCCCAGCCGGACCGGGCCCGACGACGGCCCGTCTCCTGAGCTGTCAGAACATCCCTTCGACGTGCTCTACCGCCGGATCGACGAGGACGACCTGGCCAAGGCCGTCGGCGCCGACGGCAGGCCGCTCTGGCCCGGACTGCTGGCGGCGGTCGAGAACGGCACCCTGGCCCTGGCCAACGCCCCCGGCAACGGCGTCGCCGACGACAAGTCGCTCTATGCCCACGTCCCCCGGCTGATCCGCTACTACCTGGGCGAGGAGCCCCTGCTGGAGCAGGTGCCGACGCTGCTGCCGGGCGAACCCGGACGGCTGGACGAGGTGCTGGACCGGCTGTCCGAGCTGGTGGTCAAGCCGGTGGACGGGCAGGGGGCGCCGGCGTGGTGATCGGCCCCTATGCCTCGCCGGAGACGCTGGCCCGGCTGCGGGCCGCGCTGCTGGAGGCCCCGGACCGCTGGGTGGCCCAGGACGTGGTGGCGCTGACCAGCCATCCGACCTTCGACGGCGAGCTGCTGGAACCGCGGGTGGTGGACCTCAGGGTCTTCGTCTGCGCGGAACGGGAGGGCGACGGGCCCGGCGCGGTCGGTCTGCGGACCACGGTGCTGCCCGCCGCGCTGACCCGGGTCGCGGCCGGCGGCAGCCTGATCGTCAACTCCTCGCGCGGCGGCGGCGCCAAGGACACCTGGATACAGCTGAAAGACAGTCAGCACCCTACAACTGATGAGGTATCAGCATCATGACCAGGAGCTGGATATGTGCGGCCTGAGCGGAGAGGTCCGCTTCGACGGATCCCGTCCCGACCTCGCCGCCGTCGAGCGGATGACCGACCGGCTCGCCGCCCGGGGTCCGGACGGCCGGGGCGTCTGGGCCCAGGGCGCGGTGGCGCTGGGCCACCGCAGGCTGAAGATCATCGACCTGTCCGAGCGCGGCGCCCAGCCGATGGTGGACACCGCCGCCCCCACCGACCCGGCCGCTCTCACCGACACCGCCCTCGGCGGCGCGGTCGGCATCACCGGGGTCTTCAACGGCTGCCTCTACAACCACCGCGAGCTGCGGGTCGAACTGGAGGCGGCCGGACACCGGTTCTTCTCCAGCTCCGACACCGAGGTGCTGCTCAAGTCCTACCGCCAGTGGGGGATCGACTGCGTCGACCACTTCGCCGGGATGTTCGCCTTCGCCCTGGTCGAGCACGACACCGGGCGGGTGATCCTGGGCCGGGACCGGCTCGGCATCAAACCGCTGTACCTGGCCGAGGTCCGGGGGCGGCTGCGCTTCGCCTCCTCGCTCCCGGCGCTGCTCGCCGCGGGCGACGTGGACACCTCGCTGGACCCGGTGGCGCTGCACCACTACCTCAGCTTCCACTCGGTGGTCCCGGCCCCGCGCACCATCCTGGCCGGGATCCGCAAACTCCCGCCCGCCACGGTCCGGGTGATCGAACCGGACGGCAGCCGGCGGGACCACCTCTACTGGAACCCGTCCCACACCCGCCGCCCGCAGGACCAGGGCATGGACGCCGCCGACTGGCGCGACGCCGTGCTCGACTCGCTGCGCACCGCGGTCCGCCGCCGTACGGTCGCGGACGTCCCGGTCGGCGTGCTGCTGTCCGGCGGCCTGGACTCCAGCCTGGTGGTCGCCCTGCTGGCCGAGTCCGGCGCGCGTGACCTGGCCACCTTCAGCGTCGGCTTCGAGGCCGAGGGCGGCGAGCAGGGCGACGAGTTCGCGTACTCCGACCAGGTGGCCCGCCGCTACGACACCGACCACCACCGGATCATGGTGCCCTCGGACCGGCTCCCGGCCGCCCTGGACCACGCCGTCGCCGCCATGAGCGAGCCCATGGTCAGCCATGACGCGGTCGCCTTCGACCTGCTCGCGGATGAGGTAGCCAAGGAGGTCAAGGTGGTCCAGAGCGGGCAGGGCGCGGACGAGATCTTCGCCGGCTACGACTGGTACCCGCCGCTCGCCGCCACCCCGCGCGACCGGGCCGCCGCCGACTACGCCAAGGTCTTCGTCGACCGCCCGCACAGCGCCCTGGCCGCCATGCTCCAGCCCGGCTACCTGCTGGACCACGACGCCTCCGGCGACTTCGTCCGGGACCAGATGGGCCGGCCCGGCGCGGACACCGCCCTGGACGCCGCGCTGCGGCTGGACAGCCGGATCATGCTGGTGGACGACCCGGTGAAGCGGGTGGACAACATGACCATGGCCTGGGGCCTGGAGGCCCGGGTGCCCTTCCTCGACCATGAACTGGTGGAACTCGCCGCGGCCTGCCCGCCCGAGCTCAAGCTCGCCCAGGGCGGCAAGGGCGTCCTCAAGGACGCGGGACGGCTGCTGCTGCCGACCGGCATCGTGGACCGGCCCAAGGGCTACTTCCCGGTCCCGGCGATCCGGCACATGGCCGGACCAGTGCTGGACAAGGTCACCCAGGCCCTGGCCGCCCCCGAGGCCAGAGCCCGCGGCATCTTTCGCGACGACTATCTGCGGGAGCTGCTCAGCGCCCCCGACCAGCACCGCACCACCCTGGGCTCCAACGCGCTGTGGCAGGCCGCGCTGCTGGAGATCTGGCTGCAGACCCACGGGATCGCATGAGCACCGACCCCGCGGCCGCCCCCGCCGCCCACCGCTGCTGGCACGCCTGCGCCGACCCGACCGGCACCCGGGCCGCCTTCATCTGCGACCGCGGCGGCGTCCCCCAGCTCTGGACCGCGGCGCTGGACGGCACCCACCTGACCGGCACCCACCTGACCGGCACCGACCTGACCGGCTCGGCCGAGGGCGCCGACCCGCGACTGCTCGACCCGGCCACCGACCCGGTCACCTCGGTGTCCTGGTCGCCGGACGGCCGCTGGATCGCCTACACCGCCGCCCTCGACGGCGGCGAGCACGCCCGCGTGCTCGTCGTCCGCCCGGACGGCACCGGACGCCGGGTCCTGGCCGGGGCCGACACCCGCGCCGCCGCCTACCTCGGCTGCTGGACCCGCGCCGGAAGCGCGCACGGCTGCGCCCTGGCGGTGACCGAGGCGGTCGCCGACGCCGCGGGCGACCACGGGCTGCTCGCCGCCTCCCTGGTCGACCCGGAGGGGCTGCGCCCGCCGCTGCGCCTCGCCACCGAGACCGGCGCGGCCACCCTGCGGATCTGCGACCTCACCGCGGACGGCCGGCTCGCCCTGCTCCGCCGCGGTCCCCGGGGCCGACGCGAGGCCGTGGTGCTGCGGCTCGCCGACCGGGTCGAGACCTGCGTGCTGCCGGTCGCCGACGGCGACCCCTGGATCGGCTGCTTCGCTCCCGACGGCCGCACGCTCTGGCTCCGCAGCGACGCCGACCGCGAGTTCGCCGCGCTGCTCGCGGTCGGCCTCGCCGCGGACGGAACCCCGGAAGGCAGCGCCGTCGCCGCCGAACAGGACGGCGCGGACCTGGAGCTGCTGGCCCCGGACCGCGACGGCACCCGCGCCGCCCTGGTCTGGAACCACGACGGCAGCAGCGCCCTCCAACTCGCCACCTTGCAGCTCGCCACCCTGCGGACCGACGTCCCGCTCCCGCACGAGGTCGTCACCCGCGCCGACGCCGACGCGGTCGGCGGCTTCCTGCTCTCGCTCTCCGGCTCCACCCGCCTCCCCGGCGTCTGGTCGCTCCCGCCGGGCCCGGCCGACGCCGACCCCCGGCGCACCCGCTGGTCCTCCCGCCGCGCCGATGCCGCAGGCCCCGGCCGTCCGGCCGTCCGGCCCCAGCGGCTGCACCTGCGGGCCAGGGACGGCCTGCCGCTGGCCGGCTGGCACTACCGCGCCCCCGACAACTGGAACGCCCCCGGTCTGCCGCCCTGCGTGGTCCATCTGCACGGCGGCCCGGAGAGCCAGGAGCGGCCGGTGCTGGAGCCGCTCTACCAGCACCTGCTGGGCCGGGGCTTCGACGTCTTCGCCCCCGATGTCCGCGGCTCCTCCGGCTACGGCCGCTCCTTCGTCGACGCCGACCTCGGCGACGGCCGCTTCGCCGCGATCGACGACGTGGCCGACTGCGCCGCGCACCTGGTCCGGGCCGGCCTGGCCGACCCCGGCCGACTGGCCGTCATGGGCCGCTCCTACGGCGGTTACCTGGTGCTGGCCAGCCTGGTCCGCAACCCCGCCGTGTTCCGGACCGGCATCGACGTCTGCGGCATGTCCGACTTCGCCACCTTCTTCGCCGGGACCGAGCCCTGGATCGCCGAGTCGGCGGCGGTCAAGTACGGCCACCCGGAACGCGACCGGGAGCTGCTGCGGAAGCTGTCGCCGCTGGGCGCGGTGGGTGCGCTGCGGGTGCCGCTGCTGGCGGTCCACGGGGCCCAGGACACCAACGTCCCGCTCGGCGAGTCCGAGCAGTTCGTCCGGGCGGCCAGGGAGCACGGGGTGCGGGCCGAACTGCTGGTGGCGCCGGACGAGGGGCATGAGTTCACCCACCGCGCCAACCGCGAGCTGTTCTACCGAACCGCAGCTGACTGGCTCGAACAGCAGCTCTCCTGAAGCAGCCTGACGAAGCCTCAGCTGACGCTACGTCAAGGACATGTGCAGTCGGATCGTGGTCCCGGTCTCCGGCGCCGACCTGATCTGGACCAGGTCGCACAGCTGCTGGACCAGCCACATCCCGTGCCCGCCGACCTGCTCCGCGCTCGGCCTGACCCGTCCGATCAGCGGGTCCTCGATATAGCCGGCGTCGTGGAACTCGCAGCTCAGCTGGGTCCGGTCGGCCCAGACCCGGAGGGTGCCGCGGCCGCCGCCGTGGTTGATGCTGTTGGTGGCGACCTCGGTCACCGCGATCAGCAGCTCCCGCAGCCTGGCGCCGCCGAACCCGTGCTGCGCCGCGCAGTCGGCCACATGGTCCCGCACGGCCGCCAACTGCCCTGGGCCGTAGGAGACCTCGGGATACTGCTCGCCGGGCGGGACCAGGTCCGCGAAGGGGTAGGGGCCGTCCAGGTAGTCGCTGCTCGGCTCGTGCGCGCCCGCGCTGAGCCGCAGCGGATGGCAGTGGCCCACGGCCTCCAGCACCGCCGGGCCGCAGACCGCCACGTCGTACGGGCAGAGCAGCCACCAGGCGGGGGACTGGACGAAGGCCCGGTTCAGCAGCCACTCGTGGTAGCGCAGTTCGGCGGCCTCGACCGCGGACCGCCCGGACCAGTCCGACTCGCCGATGCCGCGCACCGGCCGGCCGGCGCCGGTGTGCTTGCCGATCCAGTCCTGCCAGGCCGGGATCAGCCGGGCCGGGTTGCGTCCCAGCGCGTCCAGGTCCATGAAGGAGACGCTGCTCTCGGCGGCGGTGCCGTCCAACTCGTCCCGCAGCAGCCGCTGTTTCGGTTCGGCGACGGCGACCAGCACGGTCTCGCCCTCGGTCAGCGCGTCGTCGATGAAGGAGAGCGCGCCGTCCAGGAACTCGGTGCGGCCCTCGTAGGCGTACAGCTCGTGCCGGAACCCGGGGCGGTCCGGCTCCGCGGCGGTCGCGCTGTCGAGGTCGCCGGTCATCGGACGAACTCCACGGCGCTCTGCGGGGCGCCGTAGCCGAGCAGGTCCCAGCAGCGGCGCACGGTGTCATTGGCCTGCTCGACCAGCACCCGGCGGCCCGGCGCCGTACGCGCGGCCTCGGCCAGGGCGCGCAGGCCGGCCGTGTCCATCAGCTCCAGGTGCTCGCAGTGCAGCCGCACCGCGGCGGTCGGGTCCAGGCCGACCGGCTCAAGTCCGACCGGCTCAAGTCCGACCGAGTCCAGGCCGACCGGGTCGGCCAGCAGTGTGCTCACGGCGGTGCGGAAGGCCGCGGCCCCCTCGGCATCCACCACGCCGCTCACACTCCAGCAGTTCGGTCCCACGCTGAACATCCGAAACCCCGACGGGGCCGGTCCCTCCTGGCCCTCCCTGCCCGTGCGCTGCGGATGTACACCCGTCACCTGTGCCAGCGCGGTTGGGGAGAAGTTCTGCTGGTGGTAGGCGCAGACCACGATCGCGCCGCTGCCGGCGACCAGGGCGTCCAGTCCGAGCTCGTGCCGGGCCACCTGCTCCGGGCTTGCTCCGTCCGGCCACAGCCGGTCCATCCGGGCCAGCACCCGCAGCGCCCGGAAGCCCTCCCGGTCGGCGGTGTCCACCTCGCGGCGCACCGCTCCGAGCACGGCTCCGGCGTCCCAGTCGACCCCTCGGCCGCGGTCGGCCACCGGATCGACCAGCAGGCCCTGGGCCACACCGTCGGGGGACCAGCGCGGGTCCGGCGCGCCGACGACCATGACCTTGTCACCGAACAGCGCGCCGTCGGCCGCGAAGGCACGAGCGGCGCCCATGAAGTCCTCGCCGGGGTCGACCAGCCAGCAGACATGGTCCCCGACACCGACCGGATCGAGGGTCACCACGTTGCGTGCGACTCTCACGCAGCCCCTCCTCCGTACGCCTGGAGCGCACTTTATACCCACGGCGTCCGATGTTCGGACGCCGACACTTCAAGCGGGCCGAGGCTCGTCAGGGCTGTTCGTCGCTGTGCGCGCACACCCAGGACAGGGCGTCGTGCACGCCGCGCACATAGTCCCTGGGGACGGTCCGGTGCGCCTGCTGCGCCAGGCTGACCTCGGAGGCGTCGATCTCGGCGGTGAGGTCCAGCAGGTCCGGCGGCTCGTCGTGGACGTCGCCGGTGACCGGGGCCACCGTGCCGCGCCCCAGCGCCCACAGGTAGCCGGCCAGGGCGCCCCGGCTCAGCGCGGTCTGCCGCTGCGGCGCGGCGGCAGCCGCCTCCAGCGCCGCCTCCGCCCGCTCGACCTCGGCCCGGGGCCTGGCCCCGACGAGGTCCTCCGCGGCGGCTGGGGCGGGTGCCCGTTCGGATGCAGGAATGTCAGTCATACCTGGACGCCTTGCCGGAAACAGAGCCCGGAAACTAAGCCCGGAAACCGTGGCTGTGCCGGCGGACCGCGTCCAGGAGGTGCTCAGGTGCTGATGGGGGAGGCGAAGACGACGGTGATGTCGACCTCCTCGGCGTCGGTGCGGTAGAAGTGCGGGGCGTCCCCGGCGAAGGCGAGCATGTCGCCGGGGCCGAGCTCCTGCGGGGCGTCGACCGGCCCGGCGGTGACCTGCCCGGTGGCGATGAGCAGGTGCTCGATGGTGCCGGTGGCGTGCGGGACGCCGGCCAGCTCCGTCTCCGGCGGAATGCGCAGCCGCCAGATCTCCAGGCTGTTGCCGCTGCTGATGCGGCGCAGCAGCTCCCGGGAGACCTCGCCGGGCTCGATGTCGGTGCCCGGCCGGAAGACCGGCCCGGTGTCGGCGTCACGCGCCAGCAGGTCGGCGATCGGGATGCGCAGGGCGATCGCGATCGCGTCCAGGGTGTCGATGGTCGGATTGCCGTTGCCGGCCTCCAACTGCGACAGGGTGGCCTTGCTCAGCCCGGCCCGCCGGGCCATCTCCGCCGCGCTCATGCCGCGCTGCTGGCGGCGCAGCCGGATCTTCGCGCCGACCGCGGCCGCGGTACTGCTCACCGGCTGGCGGCCGGACGGCGGGGGCGTCATCAGCGGGTCCGGTGGGCGGCGGAGTAGGACACCCGGATGCGGCCCTTCTTGACCCGCAGCGTCGGCAGCACCACCTCGGCCAGGTCGCCGAGGCTGCGCACATGGGTGCCCCCGCAGGGCGCGGCGTGCAGCGCGTCCAGGTGCACCACGCGCCGCCCGTCGGCGAGGTACTGCGCGGAGACCGGCAGATCGTCGGCGATCGCGGCCTGCACCGCTGCGCGCAGCACGGCCGTCACCTCCTCCCGGCCCTCCGGGTCGGCCAGCCGCGGGTCCGCCGGGGGTACCTGGAAGTCGAGGCGTGCCTGACCGGGGAAGTGGTTGCTGCTGACCAGCTCCCAGCCCTGGGCCCGCCCGACCGCCTCGACCAGGTGTCCCGCCGTGTGCAGCGCGGCGTGCGCGGTCCGGGTCGGCAGGTCGATCCTGGCCCGCACCTGCTGCCCCTCGGCCAGCGGCGGAAGGCTGCCGCCCTCGGGCGCCACGGCCACCACCAGTCCCGACTCGCGGTCCCGGACCGGGACGATCTGCGCGTCCTCCAGCCATCCCCGGTCGGCGAGTTGGCCGCCGCCCTGCGGGTGGAACAGGCAGTGCTCGACCGCCGCCCATGGCGTCCCGTCCTGCTCGCCGACCGCGATCACCCGGGTGTCCACCTGCGCCAGGTAGGTGTCATCGAGGTAGGTGCTGACCTGTGCGCCTGCGTGGAGAGTCTCGAATGAATGAACCATGCGTTCACTATATCGAACGATGGCGCCCATGGGCAGCCTGTGCGGAACTGCGCAGGACTGACCCGGGCGGGCGCGGGTACGCGACCCGCGAGAGAACAGTTCCGAGCGGTTGTCACAGCCGAAAGGAAGGGGTGACCCGTCATGCCTCGTGGGTCCTCACCGAAGCGGGAACGGCAGTACGAGCACATCAAGGAAGGCGAGCAGAAGCGCGGAGTCGGCACCAAGCGCGCCGAGGAGATCGCCGCCAGGACGGTCAACAAGGAACGGGCCAGGGCCGGCGAGACCGGGCCGTCCTACCGCCAGCTCTACGCCGAGGCGCAGCGCCGCAACCTCAAGGGCCGTTCGATGATGCGCAAGGCGGACCTCGCCCGCGCCCTGAGCTGAGCTGAGCCGCAGCTTTGAACCGCACCCCCACCGCCACACCGACGCAGAATCGAGGGAGCAGGGCGTGACTGACGTATCCCGCTTGCCGGGCCCTTTCCAGCACCAGTGGGACTGGCAGTCGCACGGAGCCTGCCGCGAGGCTGACAGCGGGATCTTCTTCCACCCGGCCGGTGAACGCGGCGAGTCGCTTCTGCAGCGGGACCAGGCCGCCAAGCAGGTCTGCGCCCGCTGCCCGGTCCTGCTGGCCTGCCGGCGCTACGCCCTGGAGGCCGAGGAGCCGTACGGGGTGTGGGGCGGCCTGTCCGAGGACGAGCGCCTCGCCCGCACCGGCGGCACCCGCCACCACCGCCGCCGTCGCACCCTCGCCGGCTGAGCGTCGCCACCGACCCCCGCTGAACCGCCCTGCTGAGCGGCCGTGCTGAACCGCCCTGCTGAGCGGCCGTGCTGAACCGCCCTGCTGAGCCGCCGTCAGACCGTGCCGACGCCGCGCAGCAGGGTGTCGACCAGGACGTCGGCGGCCTGGGCCGGGTCCAGCTCGGGCAGGCTGTGCGAGGCCAACTGCAGCTGCTGCCGCAGCAGTCCGCTCACCCAGCCGTCCGGCAGGCCGGCCCGGAGCAGCCCCTGGTCGACCGCGCGCCGCAGAAAGGCGTCGACCTGCTCGGTCAGCCGGCCCCGACGTTCCCTGCTGGACTCGTCGGCGCGCATGCGTACCAGCTCGACGGGCCATCTGCGGTTGACCGCGATGATGCCCTCGGCGTAGCGGTGCAGTGCCACCGCGACCGGGGCCTCGCGCAGCCGCGCGGTGTCGACGGCCTGCTCGACCGCGTCCAGCCGGGCCTGGTCAATGGCGGCCAGCAGCTCCTCGCGGGAGGCGAAGCGCCGGTAGACGGTGCGCCGGTCCACGCCGGCCGCGGCCGCGATGGCGGCGATGCTCGTGGCGGGGTCCTCGGCGAGCAGGCGGGCGCCCGTGGCCAGGACGGCTTCCAGGTTGCGCACGGCATCGGCTCTCACCGTCCCAGTCTGGGACAGAGAAGAGGATCTACACTCCCTGGGGTGACGAAGACCTTCCGCTGTGCCGTGCTCGACGACTACCAGGGCGTCGCGCTGTCCCTGGCCGACTGGTCCGCCCTGGGCGACGCGGTGCAGGTCACCGCGATCGACCGCTACCTCGGCAGCGAGGACGAGGTGGTCGCGGCGATCGGCGACTGCGAGATCGCCGTCGCGATGCGCGAACGCACTCCGTTCACCGAGCAGTTGTTCGCCCGGCTGCCGCGGCTTCGGCTGCTGATCACCTCGGGCATGCGCAACGCGTCCATCGACCTCGCCGCCGCCGCTCGGCACGGGGTCACCGTGTGCGGGACGGCCAGCAACTCGGAGCCGCCGGTCGAGCTGACCTGGGCGCTGATCCTGGGCCTGGCCCGGCACCTGGTGCCGGAGAGCACCGCGCTGCGGGACGGCGGCCGGTGGCAGAGCACCCTCGGGGCGGATCTGCACGGAAGCCGGCTGGGCCTGCTGGGCCTGGGGAAGATCGGCGCCAAGGTGGCCCGGGTGGGCCAGGCCTTCGGCATGGAGGTGTCGGCCTGGAGCCAGAACCTCACCGCCGAACGGGCCGACGAGGTCGGCGTACGGCTCGCGGCGGGCAAGGAGGAGTTGCTGGAGAGCAGCGACATCGTGTCGGTCCACCTGGTGCTCAGCGACCGGACCCGGGGGCTGGTCGGCGCCGACGAGTTGAAGCGGATGCGGCCCTCGGCCTACCTGGTCAACACCTCGCGAGCGGCCCTGGTGGACCAGGACGCGCTGGCCGAGGCACTGCGCGAGGGGTGGATCGCCGGGGCGGGCGTCGACGTGTTCGAGACCGAGCCGCTCCCCGCCGACCACCCCTTCCGCTCGCTGCCCAACCTGCTGGCCACCCCGCACCTCGGCTATGTGACCCGGCGCAACTACCGCGGCTACTTCGAGGAGGCGGTCGAGGACATCGCCGCCTTCCTGGCCGGCGACCCGGTCCGACGCCTGCGGTAGTCCCGAGGCCGGCAGCAGTGACGCCCGGTCAGCCGGCGGTCAGCTCTTGGGGGTGGCGAGGGCCGAGGCGGCGGCGCCGGTCAGGTCCGCGGTCTGGGCCGCCGGCGGCGCGGTGACCTGCACCTTGGCGCCGAAGTCGCTCAGGTGCAGCTCCGTCGTGGTGCTCGCGGTCCGGGTGCCGGCGCTGGTGGAGGCCGAGTTGGTCGCGGAGGCGCTGAGATCGAGCTCGATCTTCTCCTCCCGGATGTGCTGCTGCGCGTCGACCCAGACGTCCACCGGAATGCTGCTGGGGATGGTGACGCCGGCCATGCCCGCGGCGCTCTGCGGCAGGGTGGCCTGGAACCGGTAGTGGGTGGTGCTGGCGCCGTCCACGGTCTCGGTGCCGACCTTGGTGACGTTCTTGGCGTCCTTGAGGTAATCCAGGCTCTGCGAGGCGTCGGGGGCGGCGACCGTGCCGCTGACCGAGGCCGCCTTGGCGACGTCGATCTTCAGCCAGGGCTTGCCGCCGGTGGCCTTGGACCGTGCGGCCGCCGGGAGCATCTCGTAGACGACCTTGTTCAGCACCCGCATCTGGACGGTCTGGCCGCCGGTGCTGAGGGTGAACTCGCCGTTGCCGCCCGCGCCGAGCTGGGTGACCCCGGTGCCGTGGACGCTGATCGAATTCCCGCTGCTCCGTACGGTCTCGTCCAGCGTCAGCTTCGCCGACCCGGCCGCCCGGGTGGCGTCCGCCGCGGCCTGCAGCGCCGCGGTGTCGGCGCTGTCGCCGGCCGGCGTGGCCGGACCGGTGGCGGTGGCCGTCGTCGTGGCGCTCCCGCTCGCACTCCCGCTCGCGGAGGCGCTGCCGCCCGCGCCGGTCGCGGTGGTGCCGGTGCTCGCGCATCCGGTCAGTGCCAGTGCCCCGGCGAGGGTCGATCCGGCCAGTGCCCTGCGTATCGGTACGCCTGTCATGCTGCCTCCTGCGGCCTCGACTGCCCTGTGCTTCGGTCAGTCGGCGGCTACCCGGGCAGCTCGGAGCCATACCTGACGGCCCGTCCCCTGATGCTTCGTCCCCTGACGGCCCGTCCCGTCGTGTCCCCAGGCGCTAACGCCCCTCGGCCACCCGCGCCGTCAGCAGCTCGCCGCGCCCCGGTGCGGAGGGGGAGGGCCGGCAGACCACCCAGCCCGCGTCCGCGAGCTCCCGCCGCATCTCCTCGCCGGCGACCGGCCAGAGGTCGAACTCCTCCCGCTCCTCGCGCAGCAGATCCCCGTCGCGGTGCACCTGGTAGGTGTACTCCAGATGGATGTGGTCGCTCTCCGGTGTCTCGCTGAGGAACCCCGAGTAGCTGTCGTCGCCCACCGCCACCTGCGGCAGCACCTTGGTGCTGGGCCGATCGGGCACCGAGCACGGCGGCGGGTCGACCAGCAGCAGGCCCTGGGCGCAGACCAGCCGGGCCAGCGCCGCCCAGGTGCCGTGCCGCTGATCGGGGGTCAGCGTGGCGATGACATTGCTGCACACCGCGAGGTCCGCCTGCGGCACGTCCTGCTTCGGCCACAGCTCCTGCACCCGCTCCGGGTGGACGGTGACCCTGGCCCGGTGCTCGGTCGGCGCGGCGGCGAGCCGGGACATCAGCAGCGCCCGCATCGCCGGATTGGGCTCGATCGCATGCACCGGCACGGTGGCCGCCCGTGCCAGCACCTGGGTCACCAGACCGGAGCCGGACCCGACCTCGACGATCCCGCTGCGCGCCCGCCGCGCGGGGGAGGCGAACAGCCTCTCGGCACGCTCCCGCTCGTCCCGGCCCTGCAGCACGTCGTAGAACTCGGCCGAGACCGTGTACGCGTCCATCGGAACTGTCCCTCCTGTGGTCTGTTCCGTACTGCTTACCTTCTTTATTGCCCATAAACCGGTCATAGGCCACACGGGCCACGCCGGTCCCGGACATACATCCCTTGCTTTCGGTAAGGCGACGAGCGGCAGCGGAAGCGACTCGGGGAGCGGAATGATCGGACACTGGTACAAGCAGGCCGTCGTCTACTGCGTGGACGTCGACTCCTTCCAGGACTCCGACGGCGACGGGGTCGGCGATCTGCGCGGGCTGATCAGCCGTCTGGACCACCTCACCCGGCTGGGCGCCACCTGCCTCTGGCTCAATCCGATCCACCCCTCGCCGATGCGCGACGGCGGCTACGACGTGACCGACTTCTACGGCGTGCACCCGCGCCTGGGCAGCCTGGGCGACTTCGCCGACCTGCTGCGCGAATGCGCCGACCGGGGGATCCGGGTGATCATCGACCTGGTGGTCAACCACACCTCGGACCGCCACCCCTGGTTCCGCTCGGCCGTCGCCGACCCGGAGTCCCCCTACCGCGACTGGTACGTCTGGTCGGCGGAGGAGCCGGACGACCGCCGCCAGGGCATCGTCTTCCCCGGCGAGCAGGACGAGACCTGGACCTGGAACGAGGAAGCGGGCGCCTGGTACTACCACCGCTTCTACGACTGGGAGCCCGACCTCGACATCGCCAACCCGGCCGTCCGCGAGGAGATCAAACGGATCGTCGGCTTCTGGGCCCGGCTCGGCGTCTCCGGGTTCCGGGTGGACGCTGCCCCCTTCGTGATCGAGCTGACCAAGCCGGACCAGCCCGATCCGGCCGAGGACTGGGACTTCCTGACGGAGCTTCGGGAGCACCTCTCCTGGATCCAGGGCGACGCGGTGCTGCTGGCCGAGGCCAATGTCGAACCGGCCAGGATCCCCGAGTTCTTCGCCGACGCGGGCGGCTCCAACGACCGGATGCACCTGCTCTTCGACTTCCCGCTGAACGGCCGGCTGCTGCTGGCCCTCGCCACCGGGGAGGCCGCCCCGATCACCGAGCTGATCCGGAACAGCCCGGAGCTGCCGGGCCCGGCCCAGTGGGCGACGTTCCTGCGCGGCTGCACGACGAGGCCGACCTCAGTCGGCTGGAACCCCCTCAGCGCAAGGCGGTCTTCGCCGCCTTCGCCCCGGACCAGGACATGCAGCTGTACGGACGCGGCATCCGCCGCCGGCTGGCCCCGATGCTGGACGGCGACCCCCGCCGGCTGCGGCTCGCCTACGCGCTGATGCTGTCGCTGCGCGGCACCCCGGTGATCCGCTACGGCGAGGAGATCGGCATGGGCGACGACCTGTCGCTGCCCGGACGCGAGTCGATCCGTACCCCGATGCAGTGGTCCGAGCACCCGGGCGGCGGGTTCAGCGCCGCCCTGCGCCGCGGCCACGCCCCGCAGCTGGTCAAGACCGGCCGCTACGGCTACCGCAAGGTCAATGTCACCGAGCAGCGCCGCAACCCGGACTCGCTGCTGTCGTTCCTGGAGCGGGCGGTCCGGATGCTGCGGGAGTGCCCCGAGGTCGGCCACGGCAGCTGCCAGGTGGTGGACGCCGACCTGCCGGACTCGGTGCTGGTGCACCGCGCCGACTCTCCGACCGGCGCGATGCTGTTCCTGCACAACCTCGCCGACCAGCCGGTGACCGTGGACATCGGCCCGCTCACCGGCACCGGGGCCGACTTCGGCGAGGTCTTCGGCGACCAGCCCTACACCGCCGAGCCCGAGCCGGAGCTGCGCGGCGTCGAGCTCGGCGGCTACGGCTACCGCTGGATCCGGCTCAGTCGCGGCGCCCACTGAGCGGGTGGGCCGGCTGGCCGGCGGCGGACGGGTGCCACGGCGGGGTCTGGAAGGTGCCTCCGTACATGGGCAGGTTGATGGCGGCGCCGTGTCGGGCGATCTGGTCCCAGGGGCGGTTGAGGCCAGCCGTGCCGTAGGCGCGGACCCTGGTGACGGTGTCCAGGTCGAGGACGTCGACCAGGACCTCCTCGCCGGAACCGGCCTGCTGGCGGACGATGCCCTCGGGATCGACGATCGCGCTGGCGCCGACACCGGCCGGGTCGGCGGCGTTCACGTTGACGACGTAGACCTGGTTGGTCCAGGCGTTGGCGCGGGCGCAGACCAGTTCCATCTCCCGGTCGCGGGTGGTGGTCAGCGTCGGCTGGATGATCACTTCGGCGCCGAGCCAGGCCAGCTGCCGCGCGGTCTCCGGGAAGGAGCCGTCATAGCAGATGGCGAGGCCGATCCGGCCGATGTCCGGGATGTCGAAGACGACGAAGTCGCTGCCCGGGGTGCAGCTCTCGTAGGGCTGCCAGGGGAAGACCTTGCGGTAGGCGGCGGCGATCCGTCCCTCGGGCGAGACGGCCAGGGCGGTGTTGTAGATCCTTCCGTCCTCGGCGCGTTCGTAGAGGCTGCCGGGCACCAGCCACAGGCCGGTCTCCCGGGCGAGGCGGCAGAGCTCGTCGGTGAGCTCGCCGGGGACGGGGACGGCTGCCTTCTCCATCCATCCGTCGTGGGATTCCAGCAGCGGCGCCTCGGCCGCCAGCAGCAGTTCCGGCACGGTGACGAGCTGGACGTGGGGGAAGGTGTCGCGCACGGCCAGCACCTGCTCGCGGAAGCGCTGCCAGGAGGCGTCGAGGTCGTGCGTGACGGGGCGGGTCTGGAGGGCGGCGATGGCCAGGGTACGCATGGGGTTCAGTCCTCGGTGACGATCAGATCGGTGATGGTGGCACGGCCGTTGCGGAAGAAGTCGGGGTGCAGCACGCGCATCAGCGCGGTGACGGCGACGCCGAACGCCATCGAGCCCACGCCGAGCAGGAACACCCCGCCGACGCCGTCGAAGGAGGTGCTGCCGTAGTCGGGGGCGAGCATGTCGTGGGCGCTGCGCACGAACGCCGCGAGCATCATCAGCCCGCCCGCCAGCGGCAGGATCCCCTTGAAGACCATGGCCCCGGCGGAGCCCCGCAGCTCGTGCCGGAAGTGCCAGACGCAGGCGAAGGCGGTGGCCCCGTAGTAGGAGCACACCATCAGGCCGATCGAGAGGATCGCGTCGCTCAGGAAGGAGGGCGAGGCGGCGGTGAGGAAGGTGAGCAGGACCGCGGCGGCGGCTCCGCTGAAGACCGTGGCGACGGTGGGGGTGTGGAACCGCGGGTGCACCCGGGCGAAGATCCGGGGCATCGCCCCGTGCGAGGCCACCGACACATTGGGCCGGGCGGTGGAGACCACACAGGTGAGCAGCCCGGCGATGGCGGACAGGCAGACGGCGAGCTGCACCACCGTGGCGAGCGGTCCGCCGAGGGCTGCCGGCGCGAGCGTCGCCAGCACGTCGGCCGCGTTGTCCGGGTTGCCCAGGCCCAGGCCTGTGCTGCCGGTCCCGGCGAGGCTGATCGCGGCCACGGCGGTGAAGAGGTAGGTGCCGAGCAGGGCCACGGTGGAGATGACCGCCGCCCGGCCCGGCGCCCGGGTGCGGTCGCGGGCCTCCTCGTTGACGGTCAGCGCCGAGTCCCAGCCCCAGTAGATGAACAGGCACAGCAGCACCGATTCGGCGAAGGGCCCGGTGCCGTGGAAGCCGAAGGGGTTCAACCAGGCCAGGGACGGGGTGGCGGCGTGGTGGTGCGAGAGCGCGGCCACACCGAACCCGATCAGGGCGATGAACTGGATGGCGACCATGCCGTTCTGGATCGCCGCGGACAGCTGCACGCCCCGGTAGGCCACGGCGGTGACCACGGCCAGGAGCAGCAGCCCGAGCAGGGTGACCGGGACGGTCCGTCCGGCGTAGGAGTCCAGGCCGACCAGGGAGAGCAGGCTGGTCGCACCGACCTGGGACAGCGCGGTCATGGCGATCAGGGTGGCGATCTGCGGGATCCAGTTGCCGAAGACCCAGCCGTTCCACGGGCCGAACGCGCGGGTGATCCAGACGAAGTTGGTGCCGCAGTCCGGCATGACCCGGTTGAGCTCACGGAAGGCGTAGGCAGTGCAGAGGATCGGCACAAAGCCGACCAGCAGCGCCGCGGGGGCCAGGTGGCCGACGACGAGCACCACCAGCCCCAGGGTGACGGTGATGCTGTAGGCCGGGGCGACCGAGGCGAGGCCGAGGGACACCATCGACAGCAGGCCGACCGACCCGGCCGCCAAGCCCTTGTCGGTGCTCGCGGGTGGCTCGGGGGCGGTGCGCTTGGACAGGTTGGTGGTCATGGAGCCCTCCTCCTTTTGTTAAACAGAGGTTTAAGGTAAGAGAGTTCCATGCGTCAAGAGCTGGCCGTATATCACTACGGTCACGCCCAGTGAATGGTCTGGAAGACTAGGGGTCATGGCTCGACAGAAGGATCAAGAAGCGCGGCGGGCCCAGCTGGGCCAGGCCGCCCAGCGTGCCCTGCTCGCCCGTGGCCTCGAAGGGCTGCGGCTGCGGGACGTGGCGGAGGAGGCGGGGGTCACTCCAGCCGCCGTCCTCTACTACTACGGCGATCTCGACGAGCTCATGAACGAGACCTACCGGCAGGCCATCGAACGCTTCTGCAGCCAGCGCGAGGAGGCGGTGGAACGGCTGCCGGACGCGCGCGAACGCCTACTCGGCTGCATCGACGCCGGCGTGGCGACGGGCCCCGAGGACACCGTCCCGAGGCTGCTCTTCGAGTACTGCCCGCGCAGCCTGCGCGACCCACGGGTCGCCGCCCTGGACGCCACTCTGACCGAGCGTCAGGTGGCGGTCTACTACGGGGTCCTGCTGCTGGGACAGGCCCAGGGGCAGTTCGTCCTCACCGGGCCCGCCCGCGAACTGGCCGGCAACTTCGTGGCACTTGAGGACGGCTATCAGATGGACGTGCTGGCCGGCCGGCGCCACCGCAGCGAAGTCCTGCACCTGCTCCACGGCTTTGCGGCCACGGTGACCGGCTGCACCCTCCGGCCCTGAGCGGCCGGAGGGCCGTGCTTCGTCTCCAGGCGTCGTCTCCAGGCGTCGTCTCCAGGAAACTGGCGGCTAGGCGGCGACGGCGTCCTCGTCGGACGGCAGCGGGCGGCAGCCGACCGGGCGGCGGAGCCGCTGGTGGGCGCTGGTGGCGATCATGCGGCACTCGCCGCGATCGCTGATCTCGGCTCGGACGATGCCGGTCTCGTCGCTGTAGATCGGGTGCCCGCCGGGGCCCTGTGCGGCAGTGCGGCGCACGGTCACCGCGGCGGCCGGAGACCGGTCCACGGTCGATCCGGGGAAGGTCAGCTCATAGTGCGTGGAGTGGGTGTTCCTGGGGCGGGAGGTTATCAACTGCGTTCACCATTCCTGCTTGGGAATCCTGAGGCCAGTGGTTCGGGGAAGCGTCTGCCCCGCGTCCGGCCTTTCATTCATCCCCCCATTGCCCCATTCATTCGTTCACTCCCCGTTGCGGGGAAACCCGGCCGCCGTGTCCAGGAAGAAGGTGTCGATGCTCTGCACCGCGAGAATGAAGTCGTCCAGGTTGACCGGCTTGGTGATGTAGGCGTTGGCGTGCTGCCGATACGCTCCGGAGACGTCGCCGGGGGCGCTGGAGGTGGTCAGCACCACCACCGGGATGACCTTCAGTTCGGGGTCGTCCTTGAGCACGGCCAGCAGTTCCCTGCCGTTCATCCGCGGCATGTTGAGGTCGAGGACGATCACGTCCGGGAGGGCCAGTGCCGGGTTGCGCAGGTGTTCGAGAGCGGCGATGCCGTCCTGGACCAGGGTGATCGTCCGGGCCGCGCCCCGCTGCAGCAGCGCCTCCTCGATCAGCATGGCGTCGGCGGGGTCGTCCTCGACGAGCAGGATGTCGCGCGGACGGGAGGGGGCGAGGGCGGCCATCAGTGGCTCCGGTCGATCGAGGAGTGGTGTGCAGTCGGTGCTGCGGTGGTCGGACTGAGCGGAGCGCCGGCGGTGGCACCGGTTGCGGCGCCGGCCGGAACACTACCGAGGGTGACCAGTCCGGGCCAGCGCCGCCGGGCGCCCTGGCGGCTCATCGCACAGGCGTGGCCGAGCTGCGGGTAGCCGGCGCCGGCCCGCACCGCGTGCTCGGCGGCACGGTCCTTCTGTCGTTCGACGGCCCGCTGCAGGTGCACCAGGGCGTGCAGCCGGGCCAGCGCCTCGCCGTCCACGACCGTCTCGCCGTCCACGACCGACCTGCCGTCCACGACCGACTCGGCGCCGCCGCCGTCGGAGGCACCGTCGTGCAGCGGGCGGAAGGCGCGGTCCGCCAGTCGCCGGGCGAGGTCGGCGACGGCCGCGTCGGCGATCGCCGCCATCTCTTCTTCGGACAGCACAAGGGTCTGCGGGATGCCGGACATGACCGAAGACTATGGGGTGATGCCGCCCGCGGACAACAGTAGTTGTCGCAGGCGCGGTAGGGTGTCCCCCGCCTGCCGCGCCGGACGCGGATCACGGGTGAGACCAGGAGAGAGGTCACGGACGTGGCAGTCCGCGCCACCACTGACCAGCAGGGCCGTACCGGCCGGGTCGGCTCCGACGCGCCCTCGGATCCGGCGGCCCCGGGCCCGGCAGCCGCGGCCCGTCCTGTGGTCTGGCGGCGCTGGACCACCCGCCAGTGGCTGCGGGCCGGGGTGCTCGTCGCCCTCGTCGTGCTCCTGGTCCTCGGCAGCCTCGGCGGCTGGGTGCTGTCGGAGGCGTCCACGCAGACCTCGACCATGGTCGACCACAGCTCCCCGGCGCTGATCTCGGCGGTCCGGCTGGAGACCGCGCTGATCAACCAGGAGACCGGGGTCCGCGGTTACGGCCTGAGCGGCCAGAAGGACTTCCTCCAGCCCTACACCCAGGGCCTGGCCGACCAGAAGACCGCCGTCGACCGGCTCCGCGTGCTGCTGGTTGACGACCGCACCGCCAGCGCCGACCTCGACACGGTGCTCGCGCGGGCCGAGGCCTGGCAGAGCACGGTGGCCCGCCCGGTCGCCGCCGCGCCGTCCGGGGCGCCGGTCCCGCTGGCCGCGCTGACCGCGGACCAGGGCAAGAAGGAGTTCGACGCCTTCCGCGCCGCCGCCGCCGTCCAGCAGGCGAACCTGCTGGACGAGCGCAATGCCGCGCATGCCTCGCTCAACCGGATCGACACCCTGCGCACCTGGATCTTCGCCGCCATCGCGGTGGTCATCCTGGCGCTGGCCGCCCTGGTCTTCGAGGCGCTCCGGCGAGGCGTCACCACCCCGCTCGAAGTGCTGTCCGAGGACGTCCGCCGGGTCAGCGGCGGCGACTTCGACCACCCGGTCGACAGCGCCACCGGGCCCGCCGACCTGCGGCTGCTCGCCGCCGACGTCGAGGGCATGCGCAAGCGGCTGGCCGAGGAGCTGGCCTTCGCCGACGAGGCCCGCCGGCTGCTCGACGACCAGGCCGCCGACCTGCGCCGCTCCAACGCCGAGCTGGAGCAGTTCGCCTATGTGGCCTCGCACGACCTGCAGGAGCCGCTGCGCAAGGTCGCCAGCTTCTGCCAGCTGCTGCAGCGCCGCTACGCGGACAAGCTGGACGAGCGGGCCGACCAGTACATCGCCTTCGCGGTCGACGGCGCCAACCGGATGCAGACCCTGATCAACGACCTGCTGGCGTTCTCCCGGGTGGGCCGGGTGAACGCCGCCTACGCGGCGGTCGACCTGGGGCAGATCGTGGACGAGACGCTGGAGTCGATCGCCATCGCGGTCGAGGAGTCCGGCGCCGGGATCACCCACGACCCGCTGCCCACGCTGACCGTGGACCCCACCCAGATGGGCATGCTGCTGCAGAACCTGTTCACCAACGCGATCAAGTTCCGCGCCCCGGACCGGCCGCCGCGGATCCACCTCTCGGCCGAGCGCGGCGAGGACGAGTGGCGGTTCGCGGTCACCGACAACGGCATCGGCATCGGTCCCGAGTACGCGGACCGGGTCTTTGTGATCTTCCAGCGGCTGCACACCCGCGACGCCTACCCGGGCAACGGGATCGGCCTGGCCATGTGCAAGAAGATCGTCGAGTACCACGGCGGCACCATCGCGGTGGACGTGGGCCGCGAGGTCGGCACCCGGATCAGCTTCACCCTGCCGCTGGAGCCGGTCCAGCCCGCCCCGGCCCTCGGCGCCCCGGGCTCCGACCCGGTCGCTGCCGTCGCGTCCGCTGCCGCCGCCGGCCCCGCAGAGCCGGGGTCATGATGACCGACGCCCTCAGCACGCCGATCCGCACCCCCGGCGGCGACGCCGACAGCTACAGCATCATGCTGGTCGAGGACGACCCGGGCGACGCCCTGCTGGTCGAGGAGCTGCTGCACGACACCGACATCACCCACACCCTGCGCTGGAAGCAGACCATGGCCGAGGCCCTGGCCGACCTCGCCCGGCACACCCCCGACTGCGTCCTGCTCGACCTGCACCTGCCCGACGCCTCCGGGATCAGGGCGGTCCGCACCGTGGAGGCGGCCTGCCCCGGCGCGGCCGTGATCGTCCTCACCGGCCTGGCCGAATCCCAGGCCGGCGCCCTGGCCGTGGCCAACGGCGCCCAGGACTACCTGGTCAAGGGCAGTGTCAGCCCAGAACTGCTGCAGCGGGTGCTGCGCTACGCCGTGCACCGCAAGAACGCCGAGCGGGCCAGCGCCGAACTGCGGGAGAACCGCATCCACGCCCAGGAGAACGCCCGGCTGGAGCGCGGGCTGCTGCCCGCCCCGCTGCTGCGCACCGACGCCGTCGTGCCGACCAGCCGCTATCTGCCCGGCCGGGAACGGGCGCTGCTCGGCGGCGACTTCCTCGACGTGGTGCAGACCGCGGACGGGGTGGTGCACGCCGTGATCGGCGACGTCAGCGGGCACGGCCCGGACGAGGCCGCGCTCGGCGTCTGCCTGCGGATCACCTGGCGCGCCCTGATCCTGGCCGGACACCGCGGGGTGGACCTGCTGGACCTGCTGGAACAGGTGCTGATAGCGGAGCGCCCGCGCGGCGACATGTTCGCCACCTGCTCCACCGTCGCCCTCGACCCGGTCGGCCGGACCGCCGTGCTCTACCACGCCGGGCACCATGAACCGCTGCTGATCGACGACACCGGGGCCCGGCCCCCGGCCGTGCAGCACGGGATCGCGCTGGGCCTGCTGCCCGGCGGCCGCAGCTGGAACGCCAGTGTGCTGAAACTGCCCGCGACCGGGGCGCTGATGCTCTTCACCGACGGCCTGATCGAGGGCCACGACGGCCCCGGCGACAGCCGCCTCGGCACCCACGGACTGGTCCAGCTGGTGGACGAGGCGCACGGCCACGACGCCGAACCGCTGCTGGACCACCTGGTCCTCACCACCCAGCAGCTCAACGCCGGACGCCACGCCGACGACCTCGCCATCCTCCACCTGGCCTGGGGCGCCAAGCCGCAGCGGTGAACGGCGGCTCGGCAGGACCGCTCAGGCCGTGCCGATCCTGGCCGCGAACAGCACGATGTCGTCCTCCTGGTTCCGGCCGAACACCTCGAGCAGGGCGTCGCACCATCTCCTCCGGGACCCGGGACGCGGCCGCGGCGACCTCGCTCAGCTCGTCCAGGCTCCGTTCCAGGCTGGTGCCGCGGATCTCGACCAGGCCGTCGGTGACCAGCAGCAGCACCGCCCCCGGCGCGATCTCCCGGCGCACCGAGACGGGCTGGACCATCTCCAGGCCCAGCAGCGTCCCATGCTCGTGCACAAAAGCGGACTGAGCGCCGGCTCCCGCGTCCAGCAGCAGCGGTGGCAGGTGGCCGGCGTTGGCGATCTCGACGCTGCGCCCGTCCGGGGCGACCAGCACCAGGCAGACCGTGGCGGTCCAGCCGGGCCACTGCCGGAACAGCAGCCGGTCCAGCCGTTCCAGCACCGCCTTCGGGGCGTGTCCGTCGATGGCGTAGGCGCGCAGGGCGTGCCGCAGGTCGCCCATCACCACCGCGGCCTCCAGCGAGTGTCCGACCACGTCCCCGACCGCCAGCAGCAGCCCCTCCGGGGTCTCCACCGCCTCGTAGAAGTCGCCGCCGATCTCGTTCTGACTGGTCGCCGGCAGATATCTGACGGCGAGTTCGACCCCGGCCGGGGACGGCAGCCGCCACGGCAGCAGCGCCTTCTGCAGGGTCACCGCCAGCGCGTGCTCCTCGGCGTAGCTGCGCAGCGCCTCCAGCGCCAGCGCGCAGGCCTGGACGAACTGGGTGAGCAGTTTGCGGTCCTCGGTGCTGCGCGCTGCCGCGGCCTCCAGCGCGACGCAGACCGGCGGCCGTCCGCGCTTGGTCCTGGCCACCACCAGCACCACGTCCCCGCTCAGCCGGGCGTCCTGACCGGCCGTGAACAGGCGCTGCCAGTCCTGTTCGGCGAGGTCGGCGATGCCCACTCCGATCCGGTCGCCCAGGGCGCTGCCGGCCAGCCGGGCCAGCAGTTCGGGCCGGGCGGGCAGGGAGACGGCCTGCTCGCCGGGGCCGCGGTAGGTCAGCCGCACCGCCTCCGACTGCGGCGCGCTGGTCAGCGCCACCGCCGGTGACCCGGCCAGCTCGCCGGCGCCGGAGGCGGCGGCCGCCGCCAGGGCGTCCGCGTCCGCGGCGCCGTAGATCTCCAGGGTGACCCGGTTCAGCGTGGTCAGCCGGTCCGCCAGCCGCTCCGCCCTGGTCCTGGCCCGGCCGTAGCGCAGTGCGGCGGCGACCGTGGCGAGTAGCTCGTTGGGGGCGATCGGCTCGGTCAGATAGGCGTCGGCGCCCCGGTAGAGGCCCTGGGTACGGTCCTCGGTGGCGATGGCCGTCGCCGAGACATGGATCACCGGCATCCCGGCCGTCTCCGGATCGGCCTTGATCCGCTCGCAGACCTCGAAGCCGCTGATGTCGGGCAGCCGGACGTCCACGATGGCCAGCTCCGGCACCGCCGTGCCGCTGCGCCGGGCCCGCTCCAGCAGGGCCAGACCCTCGGTGCCGTCCGCCGCCTCGACGACGGTGTGACCGGCGCGCTGGAGCCAGCTGCTGAGGATGTAGCGGTTGGCGGCGTTGTCCTCCACCACCAGCAGCACGGCCGGGGTGTCGTCGGACGCGACGGCGTCGGGCGCGGTCATCGGGGCGGTCCTTCCTGGAACGGATGCGGGGGCGGTGGCAGGGGCGAGGGCGGCGGCAGGGTCGGGGGCGGCAGCAGCAGGTCCGCGAGCCGCTGGGCGGTGATCCCGTCCTTGTGGACGACCGCGCGGGCGTGCCCGAGCGGTCCCGAGGCGTCCTGGTCGGTCCTGGCCGCCGTCAGCACGACCACCGGCATGCCGCGCAGCCCCGGGTCGGCGGCCAGCGCGGCGAGCACCGCGTAACCGTCCGTGCCCGGCATCTGCAGGTCGAGCAGCAGCGCGTCCGGACGCTCCCGGCGGACCGCCTCCAGCACCAGGCCGCCCTCGTGGACCTCCACCACCTGCTCGGCGAGCTGCTCCAGCACCGGGCGGAACACCTCCCGGAAGCCGGCGTCGTCGTCCACCGACATGACTTTTCCAAGCCGCCGCGCGGGAGCGGCGATGCGGGCGGGCGCGAGCCGCACCGGCAGCCGCAGCCGCACCGTGGTCCCGCGGCCCGGCTCGCTGTCCAGGGCGAGGCTGCCGCCCAGCAGCTCGGCCAGCCGCCGGGCGTACGGAAGCCCCAGCCCGGTGCCGGGGCGGTCGCGCTGGTGCGGGCCCGGCACCTGGTGGAACTCCTCGAACACCTTGGTCTGCTGGTCGGCCGGAATGCCGACCCCGGTGTCGGTGACCGTGAACAGCAGCCACTGGCCATCCTCGGCGGCGACGGTCAGCCGGACCTCCCCGCTGCCGGTGAACTTCAGTCCGTTGGAGAGCAGATTGCGCAGGATCCGGGTCAGCATCACCTCGTCGGTCACCGGCACCGGCAGCCCGGCCAGCTCCTCCCTGGTCAGCTCGGGGATCACCAGCTCCGCCGCGGTCTGCGGCGCCGCGGCCGGCATCAGCCCGCGCAGCTGCGCCAGCAGCGCCCGCAGGTCCACCGGCGTGGGCTGCGGCTCCAGCCGCCCGGCCTCCGCCTTGGCGACGTCCAGCAGCTCGTCCACCAGCACCAGCAGCATGCTCCCGGCCGCGCTGACCAGCGACATCTGCCGGTACTGATCGGCCGTCAGCGGATCCGAGCCCGGGTCCAGCAGCAACCGGTTCAGGCCGATCACCGAGTTGAGCGGGGTGCGCAGTTCATGGCTGACATTGGACCAGAAACGGGTCTTGGCCTCGCTGGACTCGCGCAGCAGCCGGGTCTTCTCGTCCAGTTCGGCGTAGAGGGCGACCACACCGCGGTTGGTCTCCTCCAGCTCTTCCGAGAGCTCGGTGTAGAGCGCGACCACGCCCTGGTTGGTCTCCTGGAGCTCCTGGTTGAGCCGCTGCAGCTCCTCGCGCTGGGCCCGGGACTCCTCCAGGGCGGCCATCAGGTCGCGGGTCTGCGCGCGCAGGTCCTCGGTGATGTCCGCCCGGCCGTCCCCCTCGGACCGCAGCACGGCGCGGATCCGCTCTGCCCTGGCCGGGAGCGTGTCGGGCTCCGGCGGCAGTGCGCACTCGATCAGCACGGTCCCGCCCTCCTCCTCCGGCCGGTGCCGGACCTGCGGCAGCAGCCGGGCCACCGCCGCCAGCGACTCAGGACCCGGCGCGCGCCGGTCCGGCCAGCTCAGTACGACCGCGAGGGTGAGCGGCTCGGGCCCGCGCAGGGTGAACCGGGCCCGCAGCGGCTGCGGCCGGAGCAGGTCCCGTCCCAGCTCGCTGAGCACCGTCGCCAGGCGCACCTGGTCCTGCGGCTCCATCCCGGCCGCCCCGGCGGCGGCCCTGGCGTTGCGGCGCAGCGCGAAGACGTCCTGCGCCGAGGCGACGGCGGTGGTCAGCAGGACCTCCTCGTGGTCGGCCGGGGTGCCCACGGTCACCACAGCCCTTTGGCGACCACGACGCCGGCGTCGTCCCGGCGGATGCCGGCCTGCCGCAGCAGCAGTCCCGCGATCACGATCGGCACGTGCCGCAGCAGCCCCGGCACGCTCTCCGCGCTCCAGCGTTCGGTGAGCCCGTCCGAGTGCAGCACCAGGGCGCCCTGCGGGGGCAGCGGGTGCTCGAAGGTGCGCAGTCCGCGCATCTGGTGGCCGACGATGCCGGGGTAGGAGAGCAGCGAGGTCCTGGCCTCGGTGTTGAGCAGCACGCCGGCGATGTTGCCCACGCCGCAGAACAGCAGCCGTCCCCGGTCGGGCTCGATCCTGGCGACGGCGACCGCCGCGCCCCTGGTGCCGCGCAGCGCGCGGTGGATCTCCTGCACCGCCTGCTCCGGGTCCCGGCCGTGCCCTCACGGAACGCCTGGACCGCGGCCCGGGCGGCCACCTCGGCCATCGGCCCGTGGCCGAGCCCGTCGCACATCATCAGCAGCAGCGCCGGGCCGCCGTCCGTCTCCGTGGCGGTGGACAGGCCCGGGTCCACCCGGGCCGCCCAGGCGTCGCCGCAGACCTGTTCGCCGCTGATCGCCCGGGTCACCCCGGCCACCACCGGCTCGCCCTGCCGCGCCGCGCCGTCCGCACCCCGGTCCGGCCGCCAGAACCGGGCCGCCAGCACGGTGCCCCGGCCCGGCAGCGAGTGCATGTCGAACACGTCCGCCAGCCGGGCGACGGCGCCCAGGCCGATGCCCAGCGTCCCGCCGGTGGAGACGCCGTCCCTGAGCGACTCGCCGATGTCGGCCATGCCCGGGCCCGAGTCCACGGCCAGCAGCTCCACCCCGGCCTCCTGCTCGGTGCGGACCACGCGGAGCAGGATCGCCCCGTCCACGGCGTGCCGCTGCAGATTGGTCGCGGTCTCGGCGACGGCCAGGGCCACCTCGCCCGCGCGGGCCTCGTCCAGGCCGATCCGCCGGGCCAGCGCGGCGGCGGCCCCGCGCGCCGCCGACAGCTCGTCCCGGAACCAGGCCACGTCCTCGGAGTCCAGCAGCCGGATGCTCACCTGGCCCACTTGGTGATGGTCACGGTGGTGCCGCGGCCCGGCGCGCTGTCGATGGCGAACTCGTCGACCAGCCGCCGCGATCCGCTGAGACCCAGGCCGAGGCCGGTCCCCGAGGTCCAGCCGTCGGTCAGGGCCAGGTCGAGGTCGGCGATGCCGGGGCCCTGGTCCTCGAACACCACCCGCACGCCCCTGCGCAGCCCGTTGTCCACCAGTTCCAGCGCCATCGAGCCGCCGCCGCCGTAGACCAGGGTGTTCCTGGCCAGCTCGCTGACGGCGGTGACCAGCTTGGTCTGCTCGACCAGGGACAGCCGGCACTCCTGGGCCAGCGTCCGCACCGACTGCCGGGCCCGCACCACGTCGGCGTTGCCGACCACCGGCAGCACGGCCGAGGCGGCCGAGGCGGCCGAGGTCATCGGCCGGCCTGCGTTCGGGCCTGTTCCAGGGCCCGCAGGCCCTTCTCCAGCGTCAGCGCGGTGCGCACACCGCCGAGCGACAGTCCGAGTTCCACCAGGGTGATGGCCACGGCCGGGCGCATACCCACGACCACGGTCTCCGCATCGAGCATCCGCGAGATCGAGGCGATGGTGGCCAGCATCCGGCCGACGAAGGAGTCGACGATCTCCACCGCGGTGATGTCGATCACCACCCCGTGCGCCTCCGACTCCACCACCCGGGCGGCCAGGTCGTCCTGCAGGGTGAGCACGGCCTGGTCGTCCAGGTCGGTCTGGATCGAGACCAGCAGCACGTCGCCGATCTGCAGGATCGGCACCCGCTCGCTCACAGCTGCTGCCCCTTGCGGACTCCGAAGTCGATGCCGGAGCGCCGGAGCGCGTGGCGCAGGGCGTCGGCGAGGGTGGCCTTGGTGACGATGTCGCCGAAGTCGATGCCCAGCGCCACGATGGTCTGCGCGATCTGCGGACGGATGCCGGAGATGGTGCACTCGGCACCCATCAGTCGGGCCGCGACCACGGTCTTCAGCAGGTGCTGGGCGACCTGGGTGTCCACCGCGGGCACCCCGGTGATGTCGATGATGGCCTGCTCGGAACCGGTGTCGATGAGCGCCTGCAGCATCTTCTCCATCACCACCATGGTCCGGGCCGAGTCCAGGGTGCCCACCAGCGGCACCCCGATCACCCCGTCCCAGAGCTTCACTACGGGGGTGGACAGCTCCAGCAGCTGCTCGGCCTGGGCGCTGATCAGCTCCTCCCGGGCCCGGGCGTAGTTCTCGATGGTGAACAGGCCGAACGCGTCCAGCAGCTTGGACAGCTGGAGGTAGGCCCGCAGCGCGCTGCCGTCGGCGTCCTCGACGGACAGCTTGGACTCCAGCACCTCCTTCAGCGCGAACACGCTGACGGCCGTCTCGGTGGGGCTGAAGCCCTGCCGGGCCCGGGTCCGGGACAGCTCCGCGAGCAGCGCCCTGACCTCGGCGAACGCTTCGCCGCGCGGGTCCAGCGAGTCGGTCCGCAGCCCGGCCAGCAGCGCGGTGTAGAGCTCACGCAGTTCCCGGTCGACCTCGGCCCCGCTGACCCGGCCGCGCAGGCTGCTGGTGACGGTGGCGATCCAGGCGGTGGCGAGACCGTCGTCGTCGGCCGACAGCAGGTCCGCCAACCGGAGGGAGCTGGTCTGATCAGTCACTGCGTTCTCCTCGACGTGCGAGCCCGGCGACCGGGGAGATCCCCGGGAAGGTCGGGCAGAAGCGTATGCCATCTTGTGCCCTCATCCCCGGCGCGGTATCAACGCTGTGAACTGGCGGAGCGTCAGAAACCTGGGACGGGATGGACGGCCATGCCTGGAACCGAGCAGCACTCAGCCCTCGTCACGGCGGTCCTGGCCCAGCGCGGTCGGCACCGTCCAGGGCTGGTCGGCGAGGGCTTCACCCGGACCCACGACCAAGTCTTCCACGGGGCCTGCGCCCGCGCCGAACTCGTCGCCGAGCTGCTGGCCGGACGGCCGCACCCGCATGTCGGCCTGCTCCTCGACAACACCCCCGAGTACGTCCTCTGGCTCCAGGCCTGCACCCTGGCCGGGGCCACCGCGGTCGGCATCAACCCCACCCGCCGCGGCCCCGACCTGCGCCGCGACATCCTGCACAGCGACTGCGCCGTGGTCGTCACCGAGGCCGCCCGGCGCCCGCTGCTGGCAGGCCTCGAGCTGCCGATACCTGTCCTGGACAGCGACAGCCCCGAGTACGCCGCGCTGCTCGCCGAGCACCTGGACGCCGAGCCGCCGGCCGTGCTGCCGGGGCCCGACACCCGGATCCTGCTCACCTTCACCTCCGGCAGCACCGGCGCGCCCAAGGCCGTGGTCTGCAGCCAGCGGCGGCTGGCCAGGGCCGGGGACAGGCTCCGCGAGATGTTCGCGCTCACCGCCGAGGACACCGGCTACGCCTGCATGCCGCTGTTCCACGGCAACGCCACCATGGCGCTGTGGTCCCCGATGCTGGTGGCCGGCGGCACGGTCGCGCTCCGCCGCACCTTCTCCGCCTCGCACTTCCTCGACGACGTCCGCCGCTACGGCGCCGGCTACTTCACCTATGTCGGCCGCGCCGTCTCCTACGTGCTGGCCACCGAACCGCGCCCGGACGACGCGGCCAGCCCGCTGCGGCTCGGCTTCGGCACCGAGGCCGGGGCGGTGGACGCCGATCGCTTCCAGCGGCGCTTCGGCTGCCGGCTGGTCGAGGGCTACGGCTCCTCCGAGGGCGGCTGCAACCTCCAGCAGGACCCGGCCGCCCCGCCCGGAGCCGTCGGCCGCGCGGGCTCGGGCCCCGGCGACGACCTGGCCGTGGTCGACCCGGAGACCGGCGCCGAGTGCCCGCGCTCCCGCTTCGACGCCACCGGCCGGCTGCTCAACGGCGCCGAGGCGATCGGCGAGCTGGTGAACCGCACCGCGCGGGCCGGCTTCGAGGGCTACTGGCGCAACCCCGAGGCGGGCGCGGCCAGGACCAGGGACGGCTGGTACTGGACCGGGGACCTGTTCCACCGCGACGCCGAGGGCTGGCTGCGCTTCGCCGGGCGCAGCGCGGACTGGCTCAGGGTGGACAGCGAGAACCTGGCCGTCGCCGACATCGAGAACATCCTCGGCCGCTGGGACGCCGCCGAGGCGGTCGCCGTCTACGCCGTCCCCGACCCGGTCGCCGGGGACCAGGTGATGGCGGCGGTGCAGCTGCGCCCCGGCACGGACCAGGACGCCGGGCCGCTGGCGGCCGCGCTCGCGGACTTCCTGGCCGCCCAGCCCGACCTGGGCACCAAGATGCCCCCGCGCTTCGTCCGCTTCGTCCGGACCATGCCCGCCACCGCGACCCACAAGACCGCCAAGGCGGAGCTGCGCGCCGCGCGCTGGACCGCGCCCGCCGGTGAGCTGGTGCTCTGGCGCCGCTACGGTGCGGCGCGCGAGGCCGCGGCCGCGTACGTCCCGCTGACGGCGGCGGACGTCGAGAAGCTGCACGCCCGCTTCGCCGAGCACGGACGCAGTGAGCTGCTCGGCCCGGGGCGGTGAGGACCTGCTCAGCCCGGGGCGGTGACCACCGGCGGCCCGACCGCGACCACGGCCGCCGCGCTGTAGGGGGCCAGCACCAGCCGGATCACCTCCTCCAGCCGCAGATAGGCGTCACCGAGCGTGCTGCGCCCGGTCACCCAGGCCACCAGTTCGCTCTGCCAGGCCGAGTCGATGATGTGCGGGAGCACGTCCCGCGCCGCGAGCGGGATCTCCGGCATCACCGCCAGCAGCGAGGCCCGCCCGGCGTTCGCCATCGCGTCCACCGCCTCGCTGGCGAACGGGTCGGTGGACACCGTCACCGCCACCAGCAGATGGGCCAGATGCGGCTGCCGCTGAAAGGCACGCATTCCCCGGTGGACGAACCTGACCACCCGTTCCGTGCCGCCGAGCGGCGCGGAGGCCCCGCGCAGCTCGGCGGCCAGGTCGCTCATCAGCATGCCGCGCCAGTCGGACACGGCGGCGGCGAGCAGATGGTCCTTGGAGGAGAAGTAGCGGTAGGTCGTCCCGAGGGCGACCCCTGATCGTTCGCTCACCTGCTTCATCTGGACGCGCTCGACGCCGATTTCGGCGACCAGGTCGATCGCGGCCCTGATCAGATGTTTGCGGCGTTCCAGTTGGCGGGGAGACATAGCCTCGACCGGCCGTGGGGACAGGTCTACCTTGGACACCCCGCCATGGTACCGGGAACGGTGTTGCAGGTGTATGACACCGGATCAGATCACTTGACCGGTGTGGACCTGACACCGCGGTCCGGCCCAGTGGAACGCTGTTCTCGTTCCCTGTCCCCGGGCTGTGCGGTCCGCTGTGCGCTCCTCGGGCCGCGGCGGGTCAGCTGGAGAGCGTGATCGTGCCGTTCGCCACGCTGATCTTCTCCGGCGCCAGCGGGGACGGGGCCGGACCGTGCGCCACCGAACCATCGGCGATGTGGTACTGGCTGCCGTGGCAGGGGCAGTTGATGGTGCCGCCGGAGACGCTGCCGACGGTGCAGCCCATATGCGTGCAGATGGCGGTGAAGCACTTGAACGCACCGGCCGTCGGCTGGGTCACCACGACCTTCTGCGCCGCGTACACCTTGCCGCCGCCGACCGGCACGTCGGAGGTGGCCCCGAGTGCGGTGCCGCCCCCGTTGCCGGCCGCCGGGGCGGTGGGCAGCGCGGAACCGGTCGGGCTCGCCGAGGGCTGGGCGGGCGGCGCGGCCGAGGCGGCGCCGCTCGTGCCCGGGCCGGAGGCCGTGCTGGACCCGCCGCTCGAACCGCAGGCGGTGAGCGCCGCGGCTATCCCGACCACACCCGCCCCGGCGAGGACGGTCCGGCGCGGGTGGGCGGTGATGCTGGGGGCTTCGTCGGTCATGTCTACTCCCGGCGGGGCTGAGGGTGGAGGGGCAGGAGTGCCGCCCGTCCGCTGTCGCACCTCTGTACGCGGCGCCCCGCCGAATGGTTCAGGGTCGAGATGGCAGGGTCAGGGCTGCCGCCGCTCCCGGATCAGTGCCTCCTGCACCACCGAGGCCGCCAGCAGCCCCTCCCTGGTGTAGAACTCGCCGTGGGAGAGCCCCCGTCCGTCCGAGGAGGTCGGGCTGCGCTGGGCGAACAGCAGCCACTCGTCCGCCTGGAACGGCCGGTGGAACCACATCGCGTGGTCCAGCGAGGCCAGGTTGACCGTCGGCGGCCCGCTGCGCTGGGCCCGGGGCTGCTGCAGGTGCAGCGCGGCGGTCGAGGCCAGCGTCAGGTCCGACAGGTACGCCAGCGCGCACACGTGCAGCAGCGGGTCGTCGGCCGGCAGCTTGGACGCCGACTTCAGCCAGACGAACTGCTCCTCCACCCCCGCGGTCCGGCCCGGCAGCCCCTCCGAGCCGGGCGGCACGACCCGCATCTCCAGGGTCAGCCGCCCGGTGGACGCCCAGTAGTTCTCCGGGTCGGGATTCCCCTCCTTGGCCCACTCCGCGTAGGGGTCGGGCAGCCCTTCCGGGTCGGGCAGCAGCGGCATCTCCCGCTGCCGGTCAGGGCCCGACTCCGGCGTCTTGAACGAGGCCGAGAGGGTGAACACCGCCTCCCCGCGCTGGATCGCGGTCACCCTGCGGGTGGTGTACGAGAGGCCGTCGCGCAGCCGCTCCACCTCGTAGACCAGCGGGCGGCGCGGATCGCCCGGACGCATGAAGTAGCTGTGCAGCGAGTGCACCGGCCGTCCCGGCTCGACCGTCCGACCGGCCGCCACCAGGGCCTGCGCGGCGACCTGCCCGCCGAAGGCGCGCAGCGGCGCGCCCGCGTGGCACCAGCCCCGGAACAGGTTGAGATCGATGTCGTCCAGCCGCAGCAGATCCACGAAACCGGAGATCACCCCGGCCGCGTCTGGGTGTTCGGACTGTGCTGGGTCTTCCATTCCTGACATCGTTTCAGACCCGGCCCGCAAAGCCGCTGTGACCTGCGTTACCTTGTGAAGTCCCCACCGAGTTTGGCGAAGTCCCAGCTGGTGAGGGTCTCCGGAGCCAGTCGCAGCCAGGCGTGCCGGCCGTCGTGGAACATCACCTCGCCGAAGCCGTACTTCTCCGCGAAGAGCTTCTCCGCCCCGTCCAGATCGGCCGGACCCTGGTACGGGAGGCCGGTCCGCGGGGCCTCGCCGACCCGCTCCACACTGCCGGTCAGCTCCACCCCGCGCAGCTCCCCGTAGTCCTCGCCGGCGTCGACCACCACCGCGACCCGGGGATCGCGTTCCAGCTCGGCCCAGCGCCTGCTCCTGGTGATCGAGTAGAGCCACAGCGCGGAGCCGTCCCAGACGAACCACAGCGGGGTCACATGCGGCCGCCCGTCCGCCGAGACCGTCGCGATCCGGCAGGTCCGCTGCTCGCGCAGGAAGCCGTCCCGCTGCTCCTGGTCCATCATCACGCGCCTGCCGTGCTGCTGCTCGCGCATCCATGCCCCTTCCCTCTGCTCCGGCAACCAAGTAGAACGTGTTCTCAATTGATGCGCCAGAGCTGCGACCGGAGGCCCCATGTCGTTCAAGACCCTCGGCTATGAGCTGCGTGACCACGTCGCGCTGGTCACCCTCGACCGCCCCGAGGTCCACAACGCCTTCGACCTGGTGATGATGCGCGAGCTGCGCACCCTGTGGCGCGACCTGCGCGGGGACGACGAGGTGCGGGTGGTCGTCCTCACCGGCGCGGGGGAGCGCGCCTTCTGCACCGGGGTCGACCGCGCCGCGCTGGACGACCCGGAGCAGACCATCGGCACCCGCGGCGGCACCCCGCTGCACTTCGACGACCCCGGCGACTGGATCAGCCCCAAGACCGCGGGCGACCTCTGGAAACCGGTGGTCGCCGCCGTCAACGGGATGGCCTGCGGCGGGGCCTTCTACCTGCTCGGACAGGTCGAGTTCATCATCGCCGCCGACCACGCCACCTTCTTCGACCCGCACACCAGCTACGGCATGGCCTCGGTGTTCGAGTCGATGGCGATGCTGCAGCGGATGCCCCTCGGCGAGGTGATGCGGATGCAGCTCACCGGGGCGTACGAGCGGCTGTCCGCGCGCCGGGCGTACGAGATCGGCCTGGTCCAGGAGGTCGTGCCGGCCGCTGAGCTGCTCGACACCGCGCTACGGGTCGCCGCCGACATCGCCGCGCAGCCCCCGCTGGCGGTCCAGGCCACGCTGCGGGCCGTCTGGTACGCCCAGGAGCTCGGCTACCGGCAGGCGTTGGAGGTGGCGAAGACCCTGGTCCAGATCGGCAACGACCCGGCCTCCCTGGCCGAGGGCCAGAAAGCCTTCACCTCCGGCACCCGCACCCCCTGGCGGCTGCGCTGAGGAGCTGGCACTACTCGGGGTCAGGGGCCAGCAGTGGGCGCAGGAACCGCTCAGGGGCGGAGAGGAACTGGCGGGTGAGGCGGACCGGGAGGGCCTGGTCGAAGTCCACCCGCTCGATCGCGCCGTCGTCGGCGATCTCCAGGATGGTGGCGCCGGGCAGCGCCAGCAGCACCGGGGAGTGGGTGGCCACCAGCAGTTGGCTGCCCTGGGCGACCAGCTCGTGCATCCGGGACAGCAGGGCCAGGCAGCCGCGTACCGACAGCGCGGCCTCCGGCTCGTCCAGGAGATAGAGGCCCTCGGGGCCGAAGCGGTTGACCACCAGGTCGAGGAAGGACTCGCCGTGGGAGCGCTCGTGCAGCGAGGTGCCGCCGTAGGAGTCGATCAGCCGTGGGCCGTTGCCCTCGCGGTCCAGCCGCTCGATCTCGCTGGCCACGTTGTAGAAGGACTCGGCGCGCAGGAAGAACTCGGTCCGCGGCTTGTGGACGCCCCAGGTGAGCCGCAGGTGCTCGCCGAGCGGGGACTCGCTGGCCCGGGTGGCGAACCGGAAGTTCCGGCTGCCGCCCTCCGGGTTGAATCCGGCGGCCACGGCCACCGCCTCGACCAGGGTGGACTTGCCGCTGCCGTTCTCGCCGACCAGGAAGGTCACCCCGGGCGCGAGCACCACCCCGGCGGTCCCGGCGAGCCCGGCGACGGCGGGCAGGGTGAACGGGTAGCCGGAACCCGCCGCCACGGCGTCGAGGCGGAACTGCCGGATGAACCTGCCGGGCGGACGCGTCATCCCCCGATGATCCCGTGGAGGCCTTCGATCCGTCCAGGCAGAATGCCCCGCCCCATTCCTGAGGAATTCCTCAGCGAAGACCTTGTGGACAATTCGTCGACTCCGCCATGGATAACTTGTATTCCCCTACGCTGACGCCATGTCTGCACTTTGGCGACGGATATCCGTGCGAACTCGCGCGGCAATCGGGGCAGCGCTGGCCGCCGCCCTGGCGTTCGGCGCGGCGTCGGTGTGGGTGGGTCAGTCCGTGCACGATGGGTGGATGGCGCAGGCGCGGATTGCCGCGCTTTGGGACGCGACGGCACTGGACAACGCCGACGGCGACCCTGTGAAGGCAACAGGCAGTTACCAACAGTCGGCGTTCGTGATGTTGCGCGGCGACGGCACGGTGATCAGCACAGACCGGCTGAGCGGCTTCGAGAAAGTGCTCAAGCCGATGCCGGGCGGCCACTGCTACACCGACGGCCATGCCGACACCGTGCGGGTGCACCTGACCTCGGGCATGAGCTACCACGAAATGGTCCCGAACTACTTCCAGCCTCCGACCGAACGGACCGTCACCTTCCTCCGCAGGTTCCGGGCGGTCGCCGACAACTCGAACCACCTGCCTACCGACTGCCTGACCCCCGACAAACACCATCACCACCTACGTCCTGCTCAATTCCGCCCAGGCCGACACGCCGCCTCCGCCCAGGCCACACGTATCCTGGCCGCCTACGTCACCCCCGCCGCCGCCCTCTTCGTCGCGCTGATCGCCTGGCTGGTGACCGGGTTCGCCCTGCGTCCGGTGGAGGACATCCGGGTCCGCATGGCGCGGATCGGGGCCGGGGAGTTCCATGAGCGGGTGCCGGTGCCGCCGTCCGGCGACGGGATCGCCAGACTCGCCGTCACCACCAATGCGACGCTGGACAAGCTGGACTCCGCGCTCACCGAGCAGCGCCGGCTGGTGGCTGACGCCGCGCATGAGCTGCGCAGTCCCATCGCGGTGCTGCGCAGCTCGCTGGAGGTGGCACTCGCCGACGGCGGCACCGAGCCGGAGTGGCCCGAGGTGGTGTCGGGGGCGCTCACCGACACCGAGCGGCTGCAGGCACTCGCCGAGGATCTGCTGCTGCTGGCCGACGCCGACAGAGCCCGGTCCGGCGAGCGGACCGTCGAGCTGCAGGACCTGGTGGCCGAGCAGGTCGCCGAGCGGATGCACGGGCGCCCTGGCCCGGTCGGAGGGCCGCTGATCCGGGTGGTCGAGGCCCAGCGCGCCACCGTCCGCGGGAACGAGCTCCGGGTCGGGCGGCTGCTGCGCAATCTCCTGGACAACGCCGCACGTCACGCGGTCGCCGAGGTCACCGTCTCGCTCCTGGTCGTGGACGGTGAGGCGGTGCTGTCGGTCTGCGACGACGGCCCCGGCATTCCCGCCGCCGACCGGGAGCGGGTCTTCGACCGGTTCGTCCGGCTGGACGACGCCAGGGACCGGGCCCACGGGGGTGCGGGGCTCGGCCTGGCGCTGGTGCGGGCGATCGCCCAGGGGCTCGGCGGCGGCGTGACGGCGGAGCCGCCGGTCAGCGGGCGCGGTGCGCGGCTGGTGGTGCGCCTGCCCACGCATACGCTGGCCCGGACGCCGCCGCGGAGCCCTGTCGCCGTGGCTAGCCCAGGGCGGCCAGGTGGGCCTTGAAGCCCGCGCCGTAGGCGGTGGGGGTGCCGTCGTAGTTGCTGATCAGGGCGGGTCCTGAGCCGCAGTCCCAGGTGTTCCAGGTCCAGGCCAGGTAGGAGGCCCCCTGGCCGTCCAGCCAGGGCAGCAGTGAGTCCAGGTAGCCGTGGGCGCAGTCGTTCTCACCCAGTTCCCCGGTCACCAGCGGGACCTTGGCGATGACCGGAGCGATCTGGCTGTTCCAGCAGGCGCTGTTGCCGCAGCTGTTGAAGTTGTAGGAGTGCCAGGAGGCGACCAGGTCGTGGTCCGGGTCGGTCGGCTCGTAGGCCAGCCACTGGGTGAGGTCGTTGGAGTAGGCGAGCCCGCCGAGCATCAGCACATTGCTCGCCCCGGTGCCGCGCACCGCGTTGACCATCGACTGCATCCCAGCCACCTGGTAGCCGATGCCGGGGCAGCTGCCGCCGTCGCGCCAGCAGGTCCAGGCCTGGGCGGCGGTGCTGGTGGCGCGGTCCGGGTAGGGCTCGTTGAAGAGGTCGAACACGGTGGCGTTGTCGCCCTTGAAGGTGGTGGCCACCGAGGTCCAGAACGGGACCGCGCCGGCGGCGTCCGGCATCGGCTTCTGGCAGGTCGCGGTGGCGCTGGCGCAACCGGCGGAGTTGCCGGTGTAGACGCCGTCGGTCCAGTGCAGGTCCAGGATCACGGCCAGGCCGTTCTGGTGCAGCAGGGCCACGTAGTTCTTGATGGCGTTGATGTAGGCGCTGCCGGAGTAGGCCGCCGGGACATTTGACTCGCCGAGCCAGCAGTCCTCGTTCAGCGGTACCCGGACGGCCTTGACGTGCCAGGCCGCCATCGCGCCGACCGAGGCCTGGTCCACCGGGCCGTCGAAGATCCCGGTGCCCTGGACGCAGGCGAACTCGGCGCCGGAGCGGTTCACCCCGTGCAGGGTGACGGTGCTGCCACTGGCGTCCACCAGCTTGTTGCCGGAGACATGGAGCTGCGGGGCGCCGGTGGGGGTGGGGGTCACCGTGGGCGTGGGCGTGGGCGTGGGCGTGGGCGTCGGGGTCGGGGTCGGGGTCGGGGTCGGGGTCGGCGTGGGCGTCGGTGTGGGTGTCGGCGTCGGCGTGGGGGTCGACTGCGGGCCGCAGGCCACGCCGTTGACGGCGAAGGAGGTGGGGGCCGAATCGGCGCCGGAGTAGCCGAAGTTGGCGTCGGTCGTGTACTGGCCGCCAGCCGCGATGCTGGGGCTCCAACTCGGCGCGGTGACAGTGACGTTGTGGCCGACCTGCGACCAACTGCCGTTCCAGCCGCTCTGCAGCGACTGGTTTCCGGTGGTGGTGTAGGTCAGGGTCCAGTTGGTGAGAGCGGCGGTGCCGGTGTCGCTGATGGTCACGGCCGCGGTGAAGCCGGTCTGCCAGTCGTTGCTCACGGCATAGCTGACACCGCAGCCGGGGCCGGCGGCGGCCGACGTGGCGGCGGTCGTGGCGGCGGAGCTGGATCCGGCCAGGGGGACCAGCGCCGCGGCGAGGCCGGCGACGGCGGCGGAGACGCTGATGAGCGTGGTGCGGGATCGCATGGAGAGCACCCGTTTCTGTCTGGTGGTGGGGTGCACTCACTGGTTGCCAGGCGCCAAGGTAGCTGAGAAGCAGACGGTATGACAGTCCATCAGCTTGACTTTTCTGCTCATCGTCAAAGGTATTGACGCACCGTCGGAACCGCCCCCACTATCGGGAGCGCTCCCACTGGTTGCCACCGTTCGCCTGCCGAACAGACAAGAGGGAGCAGGGATGTCCCCTGCCAGAACTGGGAGCGCTCCCAGTCATCCCCGCCCGAATGGCTCCACCCGAATGGCCCCACCCACCTGTACCCACCCACCAGTCCCCACCCGAAAAGGTCCCCCACCCGAAAGGACCGTGAAGTGCCGCACCTGTCCCGAACCACCGCCCGCCTCCGAACCGCGGCCGCCGTCACCGCGCTCGGCGCGGCCATGCTCGTACCCGTCGCCGCCACGCAGTCCGCCAGCGCCGCAGTCACCCATGTGGCCAATCCCTACGTCGGCTCCACGCCCTACCTCAACCCCGACTACGTGGCCGAGGTGAACGCCCAGGCCGGCGCCGACGGCGGGACCACCGGCACGACCGAGGCCAAGGTGGCCGGCAGCCAGACCGCGATCTGGATGGACCGGATCGGCGCCATCGCCGGCGACAGCACCCACCGGGGCCTCAAGGCCCAGCTCGACCTGGCCGAGACCCAGGCGGCCGGCAGCTCCACCCCGGTGCTGTTCGAGGTGGTCATCTACGACCTCCCCGGCCGCGACTGCGCCGCCCTGGCGTCCAACGGCGAGATCCCGGCCACCGCGGCCGGCCTCACCCAGTACGAGTCGCAGTACGTCGACCCGATCGCCGCGCTGCTGGGCAGCAGCAGCTACAGCAACCTGCGGATCTCGACCATCGTCGAGCCCGACTCGCTGCCCAACGCGGTCACCAACCAGAGCAAGCCGGCCTGCGCCGCCGCCACCCCCTACTACGAGACCGGCGTCGAGTACACGCTGAACAAGCTGCACGCCATCCCCAACGTCTACACCTACCTGGACATCGGCCACTCCGGCTGGCTCGGCTGGTCCAGCAACATGACCCCGGCGGCCCAGGAGTTCGCCAAGGTCGCCAGGGCCACCACGGCGGGCGTCGCCAGCGTGGACGGCTTCATCAGCAACACCGCCAACACCACGCCCACCGACGAGCCGTTCCTGCCCAACTCCACGCTCCAGGTCGGCGGCCAGGCACTGGACTCGGCGAACTTCTACCAGTACAACCCCTACTTCGACGAGCACAGCTACGACGAGGCCATGCACGCCGCCCTGGTCACGGCCGGCTTCCCGAGCACGGTCGGGATGCTCATCGACACCTCCCGCAACGGCTGGGGCGGCTCGGCCCGTCCCACCGCGTTGAACTCCACCCCGACCAATGTGACCAGCTATGTCGCGGCGAACAAGGTCGACCAGCGACCGTTCCGGGGCGACTGGTGCAACGTCAACGGCGCCGGCATCGGCTACCGGCCGACCGCCCAGCCGTACGGAGCGAGCGACCCGGTGATCGCCTACGTCTGGATCAAGCCCCCGGGCGAGTCCGACGGCGACTACCCCAGCGGCACCCACACCCACGGCGACCCGCACTGCGACCCGGCCGGCACTCAGACCGACGGCAACGGCGGCACCTACCCGACCGACGCCATCCCCGGCTACGACATCCCGGCCGGCAACTGGTTCGCCGCCCAGTTCCAGCAGTTGGTCGCCAACGCCTACCCGGCGCTGGGCAGCACCGGCGGTGGCGGCACCGACACCACCGCGCCGACCGCGCCCACCGGTCTGACCGTCACCGGGACGACCAGCAGCAGCGTCTCGCTCTCCTGGACCGCCTCGACCGACAACGTCGGCGTCACCGGCTACACGGTCTACCGGGGGAGCACCCAGGTCGGCACGGTGACCTCGGGGACCAGCTACACCGACACCGGGCTGACCGCGGCGACCGCGTACAGCTACCACGTGACGGCGCGGGACGCGGCGGGCAATGTCTCCGCGGCCTCTGCCACGGTCACCGGCACCACCGCGGGCTCCGGCGGCGGTACGGACACCACCCCGCCCTCGGTTCCGGCGGGTCTGACCGTGACCGGGACGACCAGCGGCAGTGTCTCGCTGTCCTGGTCGGCCTCGACCGACAACGTGGGTGTGACCGGATATGCGGTGTACCGGGGTTCCACCAAGGTCGCCACGGTGACCTCGGGCACGACCTACACCGACACCGGGCTGACCGCGGCCACGGCGTACAGCTACACGGTGACCGCGCAGGACGCGGCCGGCAACGTCTCCGCGGCCTCCACCGCGGTGACCGGGACCACCGCCGGCTCCGGCGGCACCGGGAGCAGCGGCTGCACCGCGGTCTACAGCATCAGCAGCGACTGGGGCGCCGGCTTCAACGCCAATGTCACCGTCACCAACACCGGTACGGCCGCCACCCACTCCTGGAAGGTGACCTGGACCTGGGCCGGCAACCAGGCGATCTCGAACATGTGGAACGCCACGTACACCCAGTCCGGCAAGGCAGTGACTGCGAACAACGCCGGCTACAACAATGTGATCGCCCCCGGCGGCAACACCAGCTTCGGCTTCGGCGCCAACTACTCGGGCACCAACACCGCACCGACGCTGACCTGCACCGCGGGGTGAGCTGACGGCAGACAGCAGGACCGGGGCCGGTACCGCGGATGACCGCGGCACCGGCCCCACCGCATGCCTCCGCTTCCGGCGGACCCCCGACATGGGGCGCTGGAGAAGATCCTGAAGGCGCTGCGGGTGGGCGACCCGCGCCGCGGCACCGGCATGATCACCCGCCTCGCGACCGATCCGGCGCTGGCGGCCACCACCGGCGGGTACTTCTCGGTCAAGGACGCCAAACCGCTGCAGTGCCCCGAGCCTGGCCGGGCCGAGGACGTCCAGCGCGAGCTGTGGGAGCGGACCGCCGAGCTGCTGCGGGACCTCGTGCCCGTCGGGCGCTGACGGCGGGCAGCCCGGAATGCGGTGCGGATGTAGTGTGGGCCCCGCACACAGCCTCCCGGCCCTCGCGGCCGCCCAGGGAAATTCAAGGGAATCTGCCCCGATGGAACTCGCGTACATCCCCAGCCCGTCCCAGGGCGTCTGGCACATCGGACCGGTGCCGATCCGCGCGTACGCGCTGTGCATCCTCGCCGGGATCGCCGCCGCGATGTGGCTGACCCGGCGGCGCTGGGTGAAGCTCGGCGGCAACCCCGACGACATCATCGACGTCTGCCTCTGGGCAGTCCCCTTCGGCATCGTCGGCGGTCGGCTGTACCACCTGATCACCGACCCCGAGCTGTACTTCGAGTCCGGTGAGCACCCGATCCGGGCCCTCTACATCTGGGACGGCGGCCTCGGCATCTGGGGCGCGGTGGCGCTGGGCGCGGTCGGCGCCTGGATCGGCTGCCGCCGCAAGGGCATCCCGCTGGCCTCCTTCGCGGACGCGCTCGCGCCGGGGCTGATCCTGGCCCAGGCCATCGGCCGCTGGGGCAACTACTTCAACCAGGAGCTGTACGGCGACCCCACCACGCTGCCCTGGGGCCTGAAGATCGACCACGTGGTGGACGGCACCCTGGTGCACGGAGTGTTCCAGCCGACCTTCCTCTACGAGTCGCTCTGGGACCTGGCCGTGGTGGGCCTGCTGCTCTACGCCGACCGGCGCTGGAACTTCCACTCCTTCCGGCTGTTCGCCCTCTACGTGGCGGCCTACACGGTGGGCCGGGGCTGGATCGAGTCGCTCCGCACCGACCATGCCAATGAGTTCTTCGGGGTCCGGCTGAACGACTGGACCGCGCTGATCCTGTTCCTGGCCTCGGTCGGCTACCTGATCGCCAGCCGCAACCGCCCGGAGCCCTCGCTGCAGGAACGGCTGGGCGACTCGTTGATGGTCGATCCCGGGGCCGAGCCCCAGGCCGAGGACGAGGCCGCGTCCCAGGTCGAGCCCGAGGACGACGAGCCTGAGCCCGGGACCGTCGTCGAGGACCCGAAGACGCAGAGCGCCAGCAACTAGAAGCACGCAGACCAGAGGCGTGGCACCCGCGGGTGCCACGCCTCTGGTCTGCGCCGATGCCTCAATGCTCCGACGCGGAGCCGTACGGTCAGCTGCCGATCGGGTCCAGCTGCTCCGCGGCCGGGCGCAGCAGCCAGATGTCGCCGCCGGGCTGCGGGGACAGCTTGGGCACCGCCCGCAGCGCGGTGAGGTCGCCCTGGTCGGCCGCGGCCCGGATCACGTCATTGGCGGCGAACGCCTGGAAGTTCAGCTCGGGGGAGGTCCAGGCGGCGGCCCCGGTGGCCGCGGGCACCACGTAGTCGATCGACTTCAGCAGGTTCCCGCCGCTGGGCGTGGTGTAGTGCCAGAGGTCGACGCCGACGTGCTGGCCGATCTGGGCCAGCCGGGTCAGCGCCAGCAGGTTGAAGTTGGAGTAGTGGTAGCTGGTGGGCCTGGCGAGCTCCAGCGGTTGGCCGCCGTCGGCGGCGAGCTGGACGTCGAGTCGCTTGGTCTCGGCGGTCTGCACGATGGTCTTGGCCAGCGACTTCTGCCCGGTGGCGAGGGCCAGCGCGGCCTCCTGCATGTCGAAGAAGCTGCCGTGGTTGTTGGTGGAGGCGGCTTCGTCGGAGCCGTTCTGGCTGGTCTGCAGCCAGCTCAGGAACTGGCTGTCCCAGGTGGTGAGACCGGTGCGGTCGGCGCTGGTCCAGCCGGGGGCGCCGGTGTCGAGGATGGCGGCGGCGTCCAGCACATCGGTGAACTGCTGGGAGAAGTCGATGATGCCGATGCCCCGGCCGTCCACCTTGCAGGGGATGAACTGGGTGTAGTTCAGGCTCGGGTTCATCCGGGTCGCCGGGTCCACGAACCAGGTGCGCAGGTCGAGCGCGGCGCGCTGGGCGTAGGCGGGCTTCCCGGTGTAGTACCAGGCCAGGGTGAGGTCGTAGACGGCGTTGAACATCTGGCCGCGCTCGGCGTGGTCGGTGATGGCGTCGATGCCCGGGTTCCGCACCCCGTCCTTCTGGACGTACGGGCAGCCCCAGGGATTGCTCGCGGTCAGCGGCTGGGTGGGCCACCAGTAGGGCGCCTCGCTGATGTAGTCGTGCTTGTCGCCGCTGGGCGCGGTCTGCGGCTTGTCCGTCACCGACCAGGGGCCCTGGGTGAGGTAGCCGTCGGCCGCGGTGGTGAGGGTCTTCAACTCACTGCGCAGCGCGGGCACCCCGGCCTTGGTGAGCAGCCGGGTCACCGCGAGCCGGTTGCCGTCCAGCACCACGGTCTTGGGAACGGAGTTCGGCGCCGAAGCCTGTGCGGGCGCGGCGGGTGCGAGCAGGGCCAGCACGACGGCCGCGACGGCGGCGAGGCTGGCGGGAACACGTAATCTCATGCTTCTCCCAGTGCGGCTCGGGGTGAGGTGATTTATATATGTGAATACAAATCACAAGTATGTCCGCAGTGAGAATAGGTTCAGCCCTTGTCCGGGCACAATGGGGTGGACATGACGAGTTGTCAGTCCTCCTCGGCCGCGTCCTCGCTCGCGCCGGAGGCCGCACCCGCGCCGGCCGGCGCAGCCTCGTTGCGGTGGCGGCGGACGGCCCAGACGATCAGGGCGATCACCAGCACCCCGCCGACCACGCCCGCCGCGGCCTCGCCGGCGATGCTGGCGACCCGCTTGTAGGCGCTGCCGGCCAGATAGCCGAGCAGGCTGTAGCCGACGCCCCAGATCAGTCCGCCGGCCGCGTTGAACAGCAGGAACCGGCGGTAGGGGAGCTGGGAGAGGCCGGCCAGGGCCGGCACCATGGCCCGGAACAGGGCCACGAAGCGGCCCAGGAACACCGCGACCGGGCCGCGCTCGCGCATGAACGTCCGGGACTTCTCCACCCGGTCCTCGTGCTTCTTGGCGAAGCCGGTCGCCAGCAGCCGGGGCCCGAAGCGCCGGCCGATCTCATAGCCGACCGAGTCGCCGATGATCGCGGCGAGCACCACCACCAGCATCAGGATCGGCAGGTCGACGCCGTTGTGCGCGCTGGCGATCACCCCGCCGATCACCACGGCGGTCTCGCCGGGCAGCACGAAGCCGAAGAAGAACGCGTCCTCGCTGAAGACCAGCGCCGCGACTACCAGGTAGACGAGCGGCCCGGACAGGTGCTGCAGCCAGTCGGTGATCGCTCCCATCCGCCCATCATAGGGAGCGCTGCCCGATCGGCGCCGGGCGGGAGTGCTCCAGATGGAGGTGCTCCACATGGTGGATCGCCTGGTCCAGCAGGGCCAGCACATGGGCGTCGTAGAGGGCGTAGACCACGCTGCGGCCGCGCCGCTCGCCGGTGACCAGGCCCAGTTCGCGCAGCACTCTGAGCTGGTGCGAGCAGGCCGACTGCTCCATCCCCACCTCGGCGGCCAGCTCGGTCGCCGCACAGGCGCCCTCGCGCAGCCTGGCCAGGATCATCAGCCGGGACGGGGTGGCCAGGGCCTGGAGTGTACCGGCCACGCGGGCCGCACCGGCCGCGTCCAGCCGTCCCGGTCGCTCGCTGTCCACCACGGCGTCACCCATGCCGTCATCGTACTCAGCGGCCCGCCGGGTCCGGTGCCGACGTCGTCGGGGCCGTCACTCCCGGTAGCATCTTCCCGGGCCGCACCCCCACCGGCGGGGCATCCCGGAGGACGGTCCGGACCAGCCGGAACAGTGGGAAGCAGGAAGGGGGAGGGCCGTGACGATGATGGCGATGCTGTCCGTGGTCTTCGCCGTGCTCGCGGCGGTGAGCAATGCACTGGGCACGGTCCTGCAGCGCCGCGCCGCGCTGATCGTCCCGCAGTCGGACGGGTTCCGGCTGCGGTTGATGTGGGATCTGCTGCGGACGCCGGTCTGGGCCTTCGGCATCCTCGGCGTGATCATGGCGGCGATCTTCCAGGGGCTGGCCCTGGTGACCGGGCCGCTGGCGGTGGTGCAGCCGATCTTCGTGCTGGAGCTGCCGTTCGCGCTGCTGATCTCCGGGCTGGTGTTCCGCAAGCGGATGCCCGGCCGGGGCTGGCTCTCGGTCGGCGGCATCGTGGTCGGCCTGGGCACCGCGCTGGCCGCCGCCGCGCCGAGCGGCGGGGAGCTGCAGCCGCCGATGGCGCTCTGGGTGCTGGCGCTGGCCAGCTGCGGCGGCGCCATAGTGCTGCTCGCGGGAGCGGCGCTGAAGCGTCCGGTCGGCCCGGCCCGTGCGGCCTTCCTCGGCACCGCGGCCGCCATCGGCTACGCGCTGACCGCCGCACTGATGAAGTCGGCCACCGACACCCTGGACCACCGCGGGGTCGAGGCCTTCTTCCTCTCCTGGCAGACCTACGCCTTCGCCGCGGTCGGCGTCTGCGCGCTGTTCCTGCTGGAGAACGCGATGCAGGCGGGCCCGCTGGTCGCCTCCCAGCCGGCGCTGACCCTCGGCGACGCGCTGATCAGCCTCTCGCTGGGGGTGACCCTGTACGCGGAGTCGGTCAGGACCGGGTGGTGGCTGGCTCCGGAGATATTCGGCACGGGTCTGGTCCTGCTCGGCGCGGTCGGGCTGTCCCGGCTGGAGGCGCAGAACCAGTCGGAGAACCCGGCGGAGCAGCCGGAGGGCATGGACGCCGACTCCGCCAACGAAACCGCGAAACAGTAGAACAGGGAGTCAGGATGTTCGAGTTGGGGACCGACGGGCCGAACGTGATCGTGGTCGGGGTGGACGGCTCGGAATCCTCCATGCGCGCCGCCGCCTACGCGGGCGGTCTGGCCCGCAGACAGCGCTCGCTGCTGGCCGTCGTCTACATCCAGCCGATGGGCGCGCTGGGCGGGGCCGAGGTGGGCGTCGCGGTCTCACAGGCCGGACGTGAGGCCGCGACGGAGCTCGAACGCCAGCTCAGGGCGTCAGCCGAGCGGTACACGCCGGACATACGGTGGGAGTTCCACACGGCCCAGGGTGACGCCTACGGCGGCATCGTCGAGCACGCGGACCGGCTGAGGGCCGACGCGGTGGTGATCGGCGCCTCGGAGAAGGCCGGGCACCGCTTCCTCGGCTCGGTCGCCGTCCGGCTGGTGAAGGCCGGACGCTGGCCGGTCACCGTGGTGCCGTAGCCCGCGGTCCGTAGCCCGTAGCCCGCGGCCCCGGTGCCGGCCCGGCGCGGGCGGTCGGCTTCAGCTGAAGAGCAGTTCGAGGACGGCGGCGACGCCGTCCTCGTCATGTCCGCCGATGACGTGATGGACCGCCGCGACCACGTCCGGGTGGGCGTTGGCGACGGCGTAGGAGGTGCCGGCCCAGGCCATCATCGGCAGGTCGTTGGGCATGTCGCCGAAGGCCACCGCCTCGGCCCGGTCGATGCCGAGCCGCGCGGCCAGGTCCGCCAGCGCCGACGCCTTGCTGACGCCGGGGGCGACCGCCTCGATCAGATGGTGGCCGTTGGAGTGGTAGACGTTGACCAGGCCGTCCAGGGCCTGCCGGGCCAGCGCCAGCAGCTGGTCGGCGGTCAGGTCCTGGTGCTTGCCGAGCAGTTTGGCGCGGGGCGTCCGAACAGCTCGGCGTCGGGGACCCGGTCGACCGCGATGTCGGCGTCCCAGTCCCCGGCCCGGTAGAGCGGGTCGGCGGCGAGTTCGAAGGCGTACTCCACTGCCAGGCCGATGCCTGGGACCGCCGCGCGGAGCCGGGCCGCGGCCTCGATCAGGTCCGGCACCGCGATCGGGTTCTCCTCGGTCACCTTGCCGGTGGCCAGGTCCAGGATCAGCGCGCCGTTGGAGCAGATGGCGGCGCCGCGGTGGCCGAAGGTCTCGCCGATCCCGGACATCAGCCGCGGCGGACGTCCGGTCACCAGGGCGACCTGCGCGCCCGCCGCCTCCACCCGGGCGAAGGCGGCCACCGTCCGCGCGGAGACCGTGCCGTCGCTGCGGACCACGGTCCCGTCCAGGTCGGTGGCGACAAGGCGGGGACGGGTCATGGCGCGGGTGTCCTTTGCTGTCACGGGCCTGCTGTCACGGGCCTGCTGTCACGGGCCTTTGATCTAGTAAATGGATCTTACTGGATCTGGGTGACCGGGAGTTCGGCCTCGGCGGCCCGCCGGATGTCCGGCTCCAGGTAGATCACCCGGGCGATCGGCACCGCCACCCGGATCCTGGCCTCGGCGGCGTCGATGGCCCGGGCCACCTCGGTCGCGCTGTCGTCGTGCTGGACCGCGATCTTCGCGGCCACCAGCAGCTCCTCCGGGCCGAGGTAGAGGGTGCGCATATGGATCACCTCGGTCACCACGTCGCCGTCCACCATCGCCGCGCGGATCGCGGCCACGTCGGCCGCCCCCGCGCCCTCGCCGAGCAGCAGGCTCTTGGTCTCGATGCCCAGCACCACCGCGATCACGACCAGCAGGGTGCCGATGCAGACCGTGCCGACGCCGTCCCAGACGCCGTCGCCGGTGGCCAGGGTCAGGCCCACCCCGAGCAGCGCCAGCACCAGGCCGATCAGCGCGCCGAAGTCCTCCAGCAGCACGATCGGCAGCTCCGGCGCCTTCGCCCGGCGGATGAACTGCACCCAGTTCTGCTCGCCGCGCAGCTCGTTGGACTCGTGCACGGCGGTGCGGAAGGAGTAGCCCTCGGCCGCGATCGCGAACAGCAGCACGCCCACCGGCCAGTACCAGTGGTCGAGTTCGTGCGGGTGCCGGATCTTGCTGTAGCCCTCGTAGAGGGCGAAGAGACCGCCGACGCTGAACAGCACGATGGAGACCAGGAAGCCGTAGACATAGCGCTCGCGGCCGTAGCCGAACGGGTGCTCGTCGGTCGCCGCCCGTTTCGCCCGCTTGCCGCCGAGCAGCAGCAGCGCCTGGTTGCCGGAGTCGGCGACCGAGTGGACCCCCTCCGCGAGCATCGAGGACGAGCCGCTGAAGGCGAACGCCACGAACTTCGCCACCGCGATGGCGAGGTTCGCCCCCAGCGCTGCCACGATCGCCTTGCTACCACCGCTTGCACTCATGCGCGTCCGTCGTCCCCTCGGAGATCACACCATGTGAAGATCATTGTCTTACCCGGTCCTTAACTTACGCGATCGGCCCGCATACGCGATCGGCGCGGTCGCAAGGAGACTAGAGGGATGAAAGCACTCAGGCACGCCGAAGCGGTGATGGGCACGGTGGTGTCGTTCGACATTCGCGACGGCGCCTCCGACGCGGCCGCCCGGGACGCCCTGCGGCAGGCGGTCTCCTGGCTGCACCGGGTGGACGCGGTGTTCTCCACCTACCGGACCGACAGTCAGATCAGCAGGCTGGGACGGGGCGAGCTCACCCTCGCCGACTGCGACCCCGAGGTCGCCGAGGTGCTGGCGCTGGGGGAGCAGGCCGAGCGGGCCAGCGCGGGCTGGTTCAGCGTCCGGGCCGGCCGGGCGCTGGACCCGTCCGGGGTGGTCAAGGGCTGGGCGGTGGAGCGGGCCTCGGCGATCCTGAGCGCGGCCGGCTGCGTCCGACACAGCGTCAACGGCGGCGGGGACGTGCAGACCTGCGGGGAGCCGGAACCGGGCCGGGGCTGGCACCTGGCGGTGGCCCACCCGCTGCACCCTGGCGCGTTCGCGACGCTGGTCAGCGGCAGCGGCATCGCCCTGGCCACCTCGGGCAGCGCCGAGCGCGGCGCGCACATCCTGGATCCGCGCACCGGCGCCCCGGTGGACGGCGGCGGGCTGGCCTCGGTCTCGGTGGTGGGCCGCTCGCTGACGGCGGCGGACATCGCCGCCACCGCCGCCTACGCCATGGGCGGCGCGGCGGCCAAGGGCTGGCTGGAGCAGCAGCCCGGGCTGGATGGCTTCGCGGTGACGGCGGAGGGGCGGGCCTGGTGGACCTCCGGCTTCGGCGCCTACGCGGAGCTGCCCGGCCCGGGCTGAGCCGGGTCGGGCAGCATGGTTGCAGGGGGCGGAACGCGGGCGGCGGAACGTTACTGCTTGGCCGTCAGCGCCGCGGTGTGGGCCCGGATCTCGTCCTTGGTCAGATATGTGTCGGTGTACTCGAAGTCCCGCAGCGTCGCCGGGCGCCCGCGCTGGAAACCGGTGCGGACGAAGTCGTCCCCGGCCGTCGCGTTCAGCAGCCAGTTGGTCATCACCCTGACCTTGGCGACATTGGTCCGCAGCGCCATCAGGTGGTAGCCGCGGGCCACCCCCTGCGCGGCGATGCCGGTCAGCTCCACGCCCATCGGCTTGGACACCGCGTCCGCGCCGCCGAGGTCCACCACCAGGCCCAGGTCCTTGTGGTGGTAGTTCTTCATCGGCTGGCTGCGCAGCGACGCGATCACATTGTCGGCGACCACCTTGCCCTGGCGCTGCGCGTGCTGCGCGGTGGGCGGGCAGACCGAGCCGTCGCCCTTGGCCAGGTCCGGCACGGCGGCGGCGTCGCCGAGCGCGAACACCCCGTCGAACTGGGGCACCTTCATCTCGGCGGTGGTGACGATCCGTCCGCGCACGGTCTCCGCGTCCAGGGTGGCGATCAGCGGGCTGGCGGCGACGCCCGCGGTCCAGATCAGGGTCCGGCTGGGGATCACCCGGCCGTCGGTGAACTTCACCGACTCCTCGCTGACCTCGGCCACCGAGACCCCGAGCGACACCTCGATGCCGCGCTTGCGCAGCACGTCCAGCGCGGTCGCGCCGAGCTTGTCGCCCAGCTCGGGCATCAGCTTGGGGGCGATGTCGATCAGGTGCCACTTGATCAGGTTGGGGTTCAGCCGGGGGTAGCGCTTGACCGCCGAGGTGGTCACCCGCTGCAGGCAGGCCGCCGTCTCGGTGCCGGCGTAGCCGCCGCCGACGACCACGAACTGCAGCCGGGAGAGCCGCTCGTCGCGGTCGGTCGCGGCGTCGGCCAGGTCCAACTGGCTGATCACGTGGTCGCGGACGAAGGCCGCCTCGGCCAGGGTCTTCATGCCGCGGGCGTGGTCGGTCAGACCGGGGATGTCAAAGCTGCGGGTGATGCTGCCCGGCGCGAGCACGATGTAGTCGTAGTGCTCGTTGACGACCTCGTCGGTGATCTTCCGGACGATGCAGACCTTCGCCACCGGGTCCACGCCGATGGCTCCGCCGGGGATGATCCGGGTGCGCTGCAGCATCCGCCGCAGCGACACCGCGACCGACTGCGGGGTCAGCACTCCGGCGGCCACCTGCGGCAGCAGCGGGAGGTAGAGCTCGTAACTGAAGGGCGCGACGATGGCGATGTCCGCCTCGCCGGGGACGAGCTTGCGTTCGAGCCTGCGCGCGCACTCGACGCCGGCGAAGCCTCCGCCGACCACCAGGATCCGAGGTCGTTCCATGGGTGCCATCCCTCACAAATTCACAGATGTGCGTTGTCACGGGCCGGGCTACTCCTGCCCGCCACCCTGGCACGCACTCCGGTGCTCTGCCACCGCAGTCAGCCAATTCGGTTGCCGCTCAGGACCGGGGCCGGGGCCGGGGTCGAGGTCGGTAGGGTGGGGCCCATGTTGTCTGAGCTGCGGGCTGTCCGGTATGTGACACCGCTTCGGGAGGGCGGGTCGCTGCCGGGGCTGGTCGAGGCCCGCGCCAGGGACGGCCGGCGCGGCCTGTACGTGACCAAGTTCACCGGCGCCGCGCAGGGGCGGAAGGCCCTGGTCGCCGAGGTGGTCGCGGGCGGACTGGCCCGGCGGCTGCTGGTCGGCGACGGGCTGCTGGTCGGCGAGGGGCTGCGGGTGCCGGAGCTGGTGACCGTCGAGGTGGATCCGGTGATCGCCCTGGGAGAGCCCGACGAACGGGTCCAGGAGCTGGTCAAGGCATCCGGCGGGACCAACCTGGGAATGGCCTTCCTGCCCCGCGCGCTCGGCTTCGACCCGCTGGCGTTCCCGGTCGACCCCCGGCTCGCCGGGCGGGTGGTCTGGTTCGACGCGCTGATCGGCAATGTCGACCGGTCCTGGCGCAACCCCAACCTGCTGGTGCGTCAGGGCGAGCTGTGGCTGATCGACCACGGCGCGAGCCTGATCTTCCACCACAACTGGCCGCGCGCGGCGGCCTCGGTGGACAAGCCCTACGACGCCTCCGACCACGCGCTGCTGCGCTCCGCCCCGGACCTGGCGGCGGCGGACGCGGACCTGGCCGGGCTGGTCACCGAGGAGCTGCTGCGCGAGGTGCTGGCGGAGGTGCCCGAGGTCTGGCTGGCGGACGAGCCGGGCTTCGACTCGGCGGCGGCGGTGCGCGAGGCGTATGTCGCCCAGCTCGCGGCCCGGGTCGGCGGGACCCGGAGCTGGCTGCCCAGGATCAACGAGGAGGTCGGATGAACCCCGGGCGCATGAACCCCGAGCGGATGAACCCCGAGGTGGTGTTCGAGTACGCGCTGGTGCGGGTGGTGCCCCGGGTGGAGCGCGGCGAGCAGATGAACGCCGGGGTGCTGGTCTACAGCCGCCAGGCCGGACTGGTCCGCGCCGAGATCCACCTGGACGAGGCGCGGCTGCTGGCGCTGGACCCGGGCGCGGACCTGGCCGGGGTGCGCAGCGCGCTGGCGGCGGTGGCCGACGTCTGCGCCGGCGGCGCGCCGGCCGGGCAGGCGGGCGAGGACGACCCGGGCCGGCGCTTCCGCTGGCTGACCGCGCCGCGCAGCACCGTGGTCCAGCCGGGACCGGTGCACTGCGGGCTGACCGACGACCCGGAGGGGGAGGCCGGGCGGCTGCTGGAGCTGCTGGTGCGCTGAAGCCTTGCGCGGCCGCATGCGTCCCATCGCCGTCCGCCCGCGGGCAGCTGCTCCGACCTGGACTGTTAGGCTTGCGAAGCGTGACCGCGAAGCCGAACATCCCCAATGTCCTTGCCGCCCGCTACGCCTCCGGCGAGCTGACCCGACTGTGGTCCCCCGAGCACAAGGTGATCCTGGAGCGGCAGCTCTGGCTGGCCGTCCTCAAGGCGCAGGCCGACCTGGGGATCGATGTGCCCGAGGGCGCCGTCGCCGACTACGAGCGGGTGCTGGAGCAGGTGGACCTGGCGTCCATCGCCGAGCGCGAGCGGGTCACCCGGCACGACGTCAAGGCCAGGATCGAGGAGTTCAGCGCCCTGGCCGGGCATGAGCAGATCCACAAGGGGATGACCTCGCGGGATCTCACCGAGAACGTCGAGCAGCTGCAGATCCGGCAGTCGCTGGAGCACGTCCGCGACCGCACCGTCGCGCTGCTGGTACGGCTCGCGGCGCTGGCCGCCGAGCACAGCGAGCTGGTCATGACCGGCCGCTCGCACAATGTCGCGGCCCAGGCCACCACCCTCGGCAAGCGCTTCGCCTCGGCGGCGGACGAGATCCTGGTCGCCTTCCAGCGGCTGGAGGAGCTGATCGCCCGCTACCCGCTGCGCGGGATCAAGGGCCCGGTCGGCACCTCGCAGGACATGCTCGACCTGCTCGGCGGCGACCAGGAGAAGCTGGCCGACCTGGAGCGCCGGGTCGCCGGACACCTCGGCTTCCAGCAGGGCTTCACCAGCGTCGGCCAGGTCTACCCGCGCTCGCTGGACTACGACGTGCTCTCGGCGCTGGTCCAGCTCGCTGCCGGGCCCGGCAGCCTGGCCAAGACGATCCGGCTGATGGCCGGGATCGAGCTGGTCACCGAGGGCTTCAAGGAGGGCCAGGTCGGCTCCTCGGCGATGCCGCACAAGATGAACACCCGCTCCTGCGAGCGCGTCAACGGCCTCGCGGTGATCCTGCGCGGCTACGCCTCGATGGTGTCGGAGCTGGGCGGCGACCAGTGGAACGAGGGCGACGTCTCCTGCTCCGTGGTCCGCCGGGTCGCCCTGCCGGACGCCTTCTTCGCCTTCGACGGCCTGGTCGAGACCTTCCTGACGGTGCTGGACGAGTTCGGGGCCTTCCCCGCGGTGATCGCCGCCGAGCTGGACCGCTACCTGCCCTTCCTCGGCACCACCAAGGTGCTGATGGGCGCGGTGCGGGCGGGCGTGGGCCGGGAGACCGCGCATGAGGCGATCAAGGAGCACGCGGTCGCCTCGGCCCTGGCCATGCGCGCCGGGGTGCGGGAGAACCAGCTGATCCAGCGGCTCGCCGAGGACGACCGGATCCCGATGGACCGGGCCGAGCTGGACGCGCTGCTCGCCGACAAGCTGTCCTTCACGGGTGCTGCGGCGAGCCAGGTGGCCGAGGTGGTCCGCCGGGTCGAGGCTGTCGCCGCGGCCCATCCGGAGGCGGCCAAGTACGCCCCGGGCGCCATCCTCTGACGCTGCGTCAGGATGTCAGGTATGCGGAAGAGCCCTCGGTGGGGGATACCGGGGCCCTTCCGTGGCGGTGGCAACTCGGGAGTTCCAGGGGGGAGAGGTGCCTCCCGGGCCGACCGCACTCTTCGTCTAACCCCTGCCGCTGGGCGTAAACCGCTCCGGGCAAGGCATTTCAGAGCCGGCGCCACTTGGCGGAGGCGAAGGAGAACAGGCCGAAGAGCATCAGGCCGACGGCCACCAGCACCAGCAGCCACGGGCCGACCGGGGTCTGCGCGAAGCTGCGCAGGGTGGCGTCCATGCCCTTGGCCTTGCCCGGGTCGAAGGTGATCGCCGCGATCAGGACAAACACTCCCGCCGCCGCGAACACGGTGCCGCGGGCGGCCCCGCCGCCGAGGCCGAGGCCGGTGACCACCTGCTCGGTCCGCTTGTTCATCGCGTCGGTCCGCAACTTCTTCAGGAACGACCGCTGAACGGCTCGGACCGCGATGCCCACGCCGACCCCGAGCAGCACCACCCCGGCGATGCCGACCAGCACCCGCCCGGCCGGGAGCTTCAGCGCGGACGCGGTCCAGTCCTGGGACTTGGCGTTGCTGCTGGACTGGCTGCCGCTGCCGGCCGCGAAGGCGGCGGTGCCCCAGCAGACCGTGGCGTAGAACACGGCGCGGCCCGCGCAGAGGATCCGGTGCCCGGTCTTCTTCTTCCCGGCCTCGCCGAACACCGCGGTGGACGCCCGCCAGAGCGTCATACAGCCGAAGCCGACGGCCAGGATCCACAGCATGACCACCCCGAACGGCTGCGAGGCTATCTGTTGCAGCGCCCCCTGCCGGTCGGCCTGCGCGCCACTGCTGTGTCCGAAGGCGATCTTGGCGGCCAGAATGCCGATCAGGACGTAGATGACGCCGCGCGCCACAAAGCCGGCCTGGCCGGCTGTGGTCAGTACCTGCTTCTCTCGGCCGCTGGGGGTGGCGGCTGCCGCGGTCCGGTGGCCTGCCTGAGATGACGTCACGGAGTCCCTCCCTGTTGGTGGTTCAGCTGCTCGGTGCTGTGATTGCCGAGGCTTCGTCTGCCCAGGTTGCGGGTGGGCATGTCGGCCGAGTGCACCGGGGAGTCCTGGGTAGCGTGCTGGCATGGGACGACTCCAGGATGTTGACGTGCTGCTCTTCGAACGGGTGGCCAAGGCCAGGCTGCGCGGGGCGCACCCGGTACTGCCGAGGCTGGGCCGAGCGGCGAACCACGGCGTGCTGTGGTTCACCACGGCCGCGGTGCTCGGCCTCTCCCGGAACCGCAGCGCCCGGCGCGCGGCGCTGCGCGGAGTCGGTTCGGTGGCGCTGGCCTCGACCGCGGCGAATGTGGTCGCCAAGCAGCTGTCCGGCCGTCGTCGCCCGGTCACGGACGCGGTGCCGCTGGCCCGGCGGCTGCTCCGACAGCCCGTCACCACCTCGTTCCCGTCCGGGCATTCGGCCTCGGCGGCGGCCTTCGCGACCGCGGTCGCGCTGGAGTCGCCCTGGCTGGGCGCGGCGGTCGCGCCGGTCGCCGCGGGGGTGGCGGTGTCCCGGGTCTACACCGGGGCGCACTACCCCGGCGACGTCCTGGCCGGGCTCGCGCTGGGCGCCGGGATCGCGGCGGTGACGCTGCGCTGGTGGCCGCTGCGGGTGGACGAACCGGCCGAGGCGGCCCGGCCGAGGGTGGAGGTGCCCGCGCTGCCGGGCGGCGAGGGCCTGATCGTGGTGGTCAACACCTCCTCCGGGAGCGCGGGGCAGACCGAGGCGGAACTGCGCGGAGCGCTGCCCGAGGCGGAGCTGCGGATCTGCGAGGCCGGCGCCGACCTGGTGGCGCTGCTGGAGCAGGCCGCGGCGGATGTCGCCGAGCGGGGCGGGGCGCTGGGCGTGGTCGGCGGGGACGGCACCGTCAACGCCGCGGCGGTGGTCGCCGCCGACCGGAAGCTGCCGCTGGCGGTGTTCCCCGGCGGGACGCTGAACCACTTCGCGGCCGACCTGGGGCTGGTGTCGCTGCGCAGCACCGCGGACGCGGTGGAGGCCGGCTCGGGCGGAAGCGTGGACCTGGGCCGGATCAAGGGCGGGGACGAGGAGTCCGGCGACAGCACCTACTTCCTCAACACCTTCAGCATCGGCGTCTACCCGGAGCTGGTGCGGGTCCGCGAGTCGCTGGAGAAGTACCTGGGCAAGTGGCCCGCCCTCGGCGTCGCCCTGCTGCGGGTGCTCGCGGAGGGGCGTCCCAGCGAGGTGGTGGTGGACGGCGAGCTGCGCTCGCTCTGGCTGCTGTTCGCGGGCAACGGCCGCTACGACCCGCCCGGCTTCGCCCCCACCTTCCGCGGCAGCCTGGACGACGGGCTGCTGGACGTCCGCGCGGTGGACGGCTCGCACCCCTTCGCCAGGACCCGGCTGGTCGCCGCCTTCCTGACCGGGACGCTGGCCCGCTCCCGGGTCTACCAGGCGGCGGCGGTGCCGCGGCTGCGGATCCAGGAGATAGGGGACACGGCCGCGGGCGAGAAGGCGCACTACGCGAGGGACGGCGAGATAAGCCCGGCGGCGCCGACGCTGGTGCTGGACAAGCGGCTGCGGGCGCTGACGGTCTATCGGCCCGCATCCTCGGACGACCGGGTTCGTTGATCCCGATGGCAGTCGAACAGAGCGAGGGAGTGCAGACATGGTGTCGACCACAGCGACCGTGGCCGGAAGGCCCCCGCTGCCGCAGGACGGCCTGGTCCTGAACCTCGCACTGCCGCACGGACGACTGCTCGCCCCCGGCGACCATCCGCACCGCGAGGAGCTGCGGCGGCAGCACGACGCCTGGTTCCGGGAGCGGATGGCCGGGGTCGGCCTGGACGCGGAGCGGCGGCTGTTCGAGGAGTGCGAGGGGGTCAGCCTGATGTGCCGGGTGCTGCCCGGCGCGGACCGCGAGCGCCTGCTCGGGATCTGCCTGGCGGCCTCGGTGCTGTTCCTGCTGGACGACGTGACCGACGGGGACTCGGCCGAGACCTCGCACGCCGACCGCTATCTGGCGGTGCTGGCCGGCGCCTCCGCCGACGGCGGTTCGGCGCATCTGCGGCTGCTCGGGCAGACCCTGACCCGGGTCCGCGAGGGGGTCTCCGAGCGGCTGTGGGCGCGCTTCGTGGCGGGCTTCTCCGAGGTGATCGCCACGGCGGCGGAGAAGTCCGCGGCACCGGTCCGCGACTACCCGGGCTATCTCGCGGTGCGCCGGGCCGACGCGGCGTTCGACCTGGTGGGAGTGGCCATCGAGCACGGGCTCGCACTGGACCTGAGCCTCGACGAGGCGGCGACGGCCGCCTTCCTGGACGCCTGCTTCGAGCACACCATCCTGGTCAACGACCTGCTCTCCTACCGCAAGGAGTACGCGGCGGACGAGCCGATGAACGCGATCAGCGTGCTGCGCCGGACCCGGGGTCTTGAGCTGCAGCAGGCGGTGGACCTGCTCTGCGAGAAGCTGGCGGCGGCCGAGGACGCCTTCTTCGTGGAAGGCTCCAAGCTGCTGGCTGAGCAGGCCGCGGGTGGCCAAGGCGACGGTGACGACCTGGCCGGGCTGCGCAGCTATCTGGACGCCTGGGCGCTGATGCTCAGCGGCAATCTGGCCTGGTCGCTGGCCTGCCCCCGCTACCACGGCACCGGCGGCGGCTGGGACTGGGCCCAGGGCGCGCCGGAGCGGATGGCGCTGTTCCCCGACCGTACCGAGTTCGCCGGAGGCCCCGCCCGGTAGGGATCGTCAGCGGCCGCCCTGCAGCCGTTCCAGGTCGCGGCGGTCGCGCTTGGTGGGACGGCCGGTGCCCCGGTCGCGCAGCGCCACCAGCAGCACCTCCTCGCGCGGCGGGCGCGGCGGGCTGTTGTCGACCAGGCACTCGGCGGCGGCCGGCGGCCCGACCCGCTTGCGGACCAGCCGGGAGACCACCACGATCCGCTCGTACCCGCCGCTCTCGCGGACCCGTACCTCGTCCCCGACCCGCACCACCTGGGCGGGCTTGACCCTGTCCCCGTTCACCCGCACATGCCCGGCCTTGCAGGCCGCGGCCGCGAGCGAGCGGGTCTTGGTGAGCCGCACCGACCAGATCCAGGCGTCGACCCGAACCGGCCCCTCGTCGCTAGTCATACACCGACCCTAGTACGCCGCCCTCGTACGCCGCCCTCATGCGCCGCCCTCATGCGCGACCCGTAGTACCGGGGTACCACGGGCCGCCGCATGATCCCCCCTGGGTACCACCGGTCTCGGCGGGGCCGCTCATAGCGTGGGGCCCGACAGCAGGCCGGGTCCGTCCGGCGGGCGGTAGGGCAAGGGAAGACGCGATGATCGAGGCGCACCAGCTGACCAAGCGGTACGGGGAGAAGACGGCGGTGGACCGGCTGGACTTCACGGTCAAGCCCGGCACCGTCACCGGCTTCCTCGGACCCAACGGCGCGGGGAAGTCCACCACGATGCGCATGATCGTCGGTCTGGACGCGCCGACGGCCGGCACGGTCACCGTCAACGGCCGGAACTACGCCCAGCACAGCGCGCCGCTGCAGGAGGTCGGGGCGCTGCTGGAGGCCAAGTCGATCCACCCCGGCCGCTCCGCCTTCGACCACCTGATGGCGCAGGCGTACACCCATGGCATCCCGCGCCGCCGGGTCAACGAGGTCATCGAGATGACCGGGCTGCAGACCGTGGCGAAGAAGCGGGCCGGGGCGTTCTCGCTCGGCATGGGCCAGCGGCTCGGCATCGCCGCGGCGCTGCTGGGCGACCCGGCCACGGTGATGCTGGACGAGCCGGTGAACGGGCTCGACCCCGAGGGCGTGCTGTGGATCCGCAACCTGCTCACCGGGCTGGCGGCGGAAGGCCGTACCGTCTTCGTCTCCTCGCACCTGATGAGCGAGATGGCGCTGGTCGCCGACCACCTGATCGTGGTCGGCCGGGGTCGGCTGCTCGCCGACACCACCGTGGAGGAGCTGGTCGGCCAGGCCGGCGGGGACACCGTCAAGGTGGCCACCGCGGACCCGGCCCGACTGCGCGAGCTGCTGGCCGGAGCCGGGGTGGAGGTCACCGGCCGCGCCGGTTCCGAGGAACTGCTGGTCACCGGCCTTGAGGCACGGGAGATCGGGATCACCGCGGCGGAGCACGGGATCGTGCTGTACGAGCTGACGCCCAGGACGGTGTCGCTGGAGCAGGCGTTCATGGAACTGACCAAGGACGCGGTGGAGTACCACGGCACCACGTCGGCCGACGAGCAGCAGGGGAGCGCGGCATGAGCACGGTTGCCGAGAAGGAAGCACCGACCGGGATCGCGCCCGAGCGCGAGCGTCCGGTCTACAAGGTCACCATGCTGCGGGTGCTGCGCTCGGAGTGGGCCAAGCTCTGGTCGCTGCGCTCCACCTGGATCACGCTGGGGGTCGCGCTGCTGCTGCTGATCGGTTTCGGTTTCATCGGGCTGGCCCACTACAAGTCGGCGCTGGACGGCGGCGGCCGGATGGACCCCGATTTCGCCACCGCCACCGCTGTCGACCTGGCCCTGGTCGGGGTCGGCTTCGGACAGCTGGCGCTGGGCGTCCTCGGGGTGCTGGTCACCGCGGGCGAGTACTCGACCGGCATGATCCGCTCCACCCTGGCCGCTGTGCCCAAGCGGCTGCCGGTGCTCTGGGCCAAGGCCGGGGTGTACGGCGTGATCGCCTTCGTGGTCGGCAGCGTCGGTGCCTTCGTGGTGTTCCTGACCGGCAGCGGAATCGTGTCGGGCACCCCCGCTGCGGCGAGCCTCTCCGATTCCGGTGTGGTCCGCAGCCTGCTCGGCGCCGGGGTCTACCTTGCGCTGGTCGGGGTGATGGGGTGGCACTCGGCGCGCTGCTGCGCTCGGTGGCCGGCGGTATCTCGGTCCTGGTCGCCGCGCTGCTGCTGCTGCCGCTGCTGACCCGGCTGCTGCCGAGCTCCTGGCAGGACGACTTCAGCAAGTTCCTGCCCAGCAACGCGGGCGGTTCGATCTACACCCTGCACCATGCGGCGAACACCTTCAGCCCGGCCGGCGGCCTGGTGGTCTTCGTCGGTTGGACCGTACTGCTGCTCGCCGGGGCGGCCTACCGGCTGGTCCGCACGGACGCCTGACAGACTGGGCGCGGAGCAGAAAGCAGAGGTGGGACGGGTGACGACAACCGAGGATCCGCTCTGGGGGCATCCCCAGGTCGCCCGGTTGTCGCGCGCGTGGCGGCGGCTGCAGCGGTTCGACCAGGAGCGGCCCTGGGCCTTCGACACCCTGGTGGTGCTGCTCGCGCTGCTGCTGTTCGCCCTTCCCGACCTGCTGCACCACGAACACCGCCGGGAGGGAGTCAGGATCGGCGGCCTGCCGCTGGTGGCCGTGGTGGCGCTGCAGCTCGCGCTGACCCTGCCGCTGCTGTGGCGGCGGCGCGCTCCCGAGGTGGTGCTCGCGGTCGTCGGCGTGGTGTTCGTGCTGCAGTGGTCGCTGAATGTGTGGCTGCACAGCGACGTCGCGCTGATCATCGCCCTCTACAGCGTCGCCAGGCAGGGCCGATTGAGCCGCCTGCCGTGGGCCTGCGGGGCGGTGGCGGCGGTGCTGCTGCTCCCCGCCCTGCGGGTGTCGCCGGTGGTGTCCTGGGTGGTCGCGCTGTTCTTCCTCTACAGTGCGGCCACCGCGGCCGCCGCGCTGGGCCTTGCGGTACGGGTCGGCCAGGCCTACCTGGACGCGCTGCGGGACCGGACCACCAGGCTGGAGGTCGAGCGGGACCAGCGGAGCCGCCTGGCCGCCGCGGCCGAGCGGGCCCGAGTGGCCCGGGAGATGCACGACATCATCGGCCACAACCTGTCGGTGATCATCGGCCTGGCCGACGGCGGGGCCTATGCGGCGGACGTCGCGCCGGAGCGCAGCAAGCAGGCACTGACCCACATCGGGGCGACCGGACGGCAGGCCCTGGACGAGCTGCGCCGGATGCTGGGAGTGCTGTCGACAAGTCGGTACGACCCGACCCAGGACGACCCCGGGGAACCCGGCGGCCCCGGCGATCCGCAGCTGAGTCCGCAGCCCGGCGTCGCCGACCTGGACGCGCTGTGCGAGCGGGTGCGCTCGGCCGGGCCCGAGGTGGTCTACCGGACCCTCGGCCATCCGGACGCGCTGGACCGAGGGGTGCAGCTGACGGTGTACCGGATCGCCCAGGAGTCGCTGACCAATGCGCTGAAGCACGCCGGCCCCGACACCACGGCCCGGCTCACCGTGGCCGCCGAGGGCAAGGAGACCCGGGTGCGAGTGGAGGACACCGGACCCTCGACGCCCGGCTCCGGGGGCGGCTCCGCGTCCGGATTCGGCGAGGGCCGCGGGATCGTCGGCATGCGGGAGCGGGCCGCGCTCTACGGCGGCACCCTCACCGCCGGGCCCCGTCCCGGCGGCGGCTGGGCCGTGGAGGCCGTCCTGGAAGGGCTCGGAGGTCCCTCCGCATGACCACTGTGCTGATCGTGGACGACCAGCCGCTGCAACGCCTCGGCTTCCGGATGCTGCTGGAGAGCACCCCCGGCTTCCAGGTCCTGGACGAGGCCGCCCACGGCGCCGAGGCCGTCCGCCAGGTCGCCGAGCTGCGTCCCGACGTGGTGCTGATGGACGTCCGGATGCCCGGCATGGACGGCATCGAGGCGACCCGCCGGATCGTCGCCAACGGCGGCAGGTCCCGGGTCCTGGTGCTGACCACCTTCGACCTGGACGAGTACGCCCACTCCGCGCTGCGGGCCGGGGCCAGCGGATTCCTGCTCAAGGACGCGCAGCCGGAGGAACTGCTGGCCGGGATCCGGGCGGTGGCGTCCGGCGACGCGGTGATCGCCCCGGCGCTGACCCGGCGGCTGCTCGACACCTATGCGCACCGGCTGCCGCTGCGGCAGCCGGAGCAGGGGGCCGACGGGGCGGCGGTGGATCCCCGGGTGCGCACGCTGACCGAGCGCGAGCACGAGATCCTGGTCGCGATCGGACGCGGCTGGACCAACGGCGAGATCGCCGAGCGGCTGGTGCTGTCCGAGTCCACGGTGAAGACCCATGTCGGACGGGTGCTGTCGAAGATCGGCGCCCGGGACCGGGTGCAGGCCGTGATCCTCGCCTACGACCTGGGCCTCGCCCGACCGAGCTGACACCCTGCGGGTGCCGACCGGTCGGGCGAGGCCCAGGTCGTGGCTGTGGTCCGGCGTTTGCCTAGTCGAGGTAGTCGCGTAGGACCTGCGAGCGGGACGGGTGGCGCAGCTTGGACATGGTCTTGGACTCGATCTGGCGGATCCGCTCGCGGGTCACGCCGTAGACCTTGCCGATCTCGTCCAGGGTCTTGGGCTGGCCGTCGGTCAGGCCGAAGCGCATCGAGACCACGCCGGCCTCGCGCTCGGCCAGGGTGTCCAGCACCCCGTGCAGCTGCTCCTGGAGCATGGTGAAGCTGACCGCGTCGGCGGGGACCACGGCCTCGGAGTCCTCGATCAGGTCGCCGAACTCGCTGTCGCCCTCCTCGCCCAGGGGGGTGTGCAGGGAGATGGGCTCGCGGCCGTACTTCTGGACCTCGACCACCTTCTCCGGGGTCATGTCCAGCTCCTTGGCCAGCTCCTCGGGCGTGGCCTCGCGACCCAGGCTCTGCAGCAGCTGGCGCTGCACCCGGGCCAGCTTGTTGATGACCTCGACCATGTGCACCGGGATCCGGATGGTGCGGGCCTGGTCGGCCATGGCGCGGGTGATCGCCTGCCGGATCCACCAAGTGGCGTAGGTCGAGAACTTGAAGCCCTTGGTGTAGTCGAACTTCTCCACCGCGCGGATCAGGCCGACGTTGCCCTCCTGGATCAGGTCCAGGAAGAGCATGCCGCGCCCGGTGTAGCGCTTGGCGATGGAGACCACGAGCCGGAGGTTGGCCTCCAGCAGGTGGTTCTTGGCCCGGTGGCCGTCCTCGGCGATGATCTGCAGCTCGCGGCGCAGGGTCGGCTTGAGCTCGTCGTCGCCCTCGATCATGGCCAGCGCGAGCAGCCCGGCCTCGATCCGCTTGGCGAGCACGACCTCCTGCTCGGCGTTGAGCAGCGGGACCTTGCCGATCTGCTTGAGGTAGTCCTTGACCGGGTCGGAAGTCGCTCCCGCGACCATGACAAGTTGCGCCGGGGCGTCGTCCTCGTCCTCGTCCGAGACGGTGTACGAGCCCTGGGGATTCTCGTCGGTGCCGGCCTTCACGACGGTTTCGGGAGTTTTAGTGATGTCGGCGGGAACGTCCCCGTCGTCTATCACGACGCTTTTCCGGGCCCGCTCGGATGTCTTGGCGGCAGCCACCATCGGTGCTGTGCCTCCCTCTCGAAAGACCTGCTTGAGGCTGCGCAGGACACGCATCCGGGGTTCTGCCGCCTGCTTGGCGCTACGGCATCGCCCAATGGATTATCGGCGAAATCTGGAATTCGTTACAGCTTCACCCGCGGCAAATGAGTGATCTGGGGCACAGTCACCCGCCGGATGCACTGACCTGTGCTCCATCCGGTCCTTCCAGGGGCGGTCCGCTGATGCCGCGGACGATGAAGGCGGTGAGGGTGTCCACCGCCTCCCGGTCGCTGAGCTCACGGCCCAGGTCCTCGCCGCCGTCGACCAGCCAGCTGTAGGAGAAGGCCGAGATCAGCGAGACCATCGCCGAGGCGACCACCAGCGGGTCGCCGGGCAGTTCGGCGCCGTTGCTACGAACGTACTCCAGATGCTCGGCCAGGTCGCGCAGATTGGGGGCGAGGATCTCCCGCAGCCGCCGGGCGAAGTGCTCGTCCACCATCGCCGCCTGGTGCAGGGCGGTGATCACCGGGCGGTTGGCCCGGACGAAGTTCCAGTACACGTCGACATGCCAGCGCACGGCCGCGGGATCGGAGAAGTCCGGGCTGTGGCTGGGGCCCGCCGCCCGTTCGTCGCCCTGGTCGAGCATGTCCACCAGCAGCGACTCCAGCAGGGACTCCTTGCCGTCGAAGTGGCTGTAGAAGGAGCCCGCGGCGCGGTCCGCCTCGGTGGTGATGTCGGTGATCTTCGCCCGCAGGTACCCGGTCCTGGCGAAGACCCGCTTGGCCGCCTCCTTGAGCGCGGACTCGGTCTCGGCGGCCCGCGCCGCCCGTGTGCCGGTCATGGCCGTGCTGACTCCTCTGACCTCGATGGCTTGCGGTGGACGTTAGCAGGGGCTACGGTGAATCCAGATTCAGTGAATCACCATTCAATCGCAGGGGAGCCTGTCATGGAGAACACCGCGGTGCTGATCGTGGGGGCCGGTCCGGCCGGCCTGGTGCTGGCGTGCGAGCTGGCCCGCCGGGGGGTTCCGCACCGGCTGGTGGAGCGGGACGAGCGGCACTTCGCGGGGTCCCGCGGCAAGGGGATCCAGCCGCGTACCCAGGAGGTCTTCGAGGATCTGGGGGTGATCGACCGGGTCCGCGCGTTCGGCGGCCCCTACCCGCCGATGCGGGCCTACCGGGGGGACGAGGTGGTGTGGGAGGAACGGATCGCCGAGCTGCGCGAGCCGACCCCCGAGGTCCCCTACCCCAACCCCTGGATGCTGCCGCAGTGGCGCACCGGCGAGATCCTGCGGGAGCGGCTGGCCGAGCTGGGCGGCGCGGTGGAGCTGGGGACGGCGCTGCTCGGTCTGGAGCAGGACGCCGACGGGGTGAACGCCCTGCTCGCCGGGCCCGGCCCGGACGGCGCCGAACGGTGGGTCCGGGCCGACTACGTGGTCGGCACGGACGGCGGGCGGAGCACGGTGCGGCGGCTGCTCGGGGTCGGCTTCGCGGGGGAGACCCGGGAGGAGGAGCGGATGCTGCTGGCGGACGTCCGGGCGGAGGGCATCGACCGCGAGTACTGGCACATCTGGCAGGTGCGCCGTGAGGCGCTGATTGATCGAGTGGAGGTGGGAGACCTTCGCCGCTGTCCTGTCGCAGCAGGGCGGTGAAGCTGGGGGCAGCCTGACCCGGGAGGTGCCGGGGAGGGTGGCAAGCGGCCCTGACGAAGCCGGGACGTGTCAGCACTGCCAGATGGTGCGGGTCCGGCGAGCGAGACGGAGAGGTATACGAGAGGAACCGGTGTTCGAAGCCTCCTAAGGTGACATCAGCTCGAACCTGGCGGATCTGGGCTGGTTGCGGTGCGTGCTCGCCGGTGCCAAGGCGGGCAACTTCCCGGCGGTTTCTGCCAGAGCGCCGGGGAGGCCACGGTGAAGTGCTGCGGGGTAGCCGTGGCGATGCCGCGGGGGTATAGCCGGGTGCCTACTCCGACGATCGATCAATCAGTGAACACGGGAACCTCCCCGGCTCTGCCCGGGTTCCGCGCGGCCAGCGCGGGAACCGGGCTGGGTCCACCGTCGGCCGACCGGGCCGGGGAGGGGCGGAGCCGCCGTAGTACTCCGAGCCGGGGAGAGCCCGGCGCATGGGGAAGGGCGGCAGCGAGATTGCAAGGGAGGAACTGCAATGTCCGAAGACACCGGGGTGGATGCCCTGGTCGCGTGGCCCTCGGTGCTGGTTGCCGAGGCGCGGGTACGGAAGATGCAGACCAAGCTGCACCGTTGGGCGGTAGCCGATCACGGCTTCCGGTTCGACGATGTGTTCAACTTCGTCTGTGACCCGGCCGTCCTGGTGATGGCGTTTGAGCGGGTCGCGGGCAACACCGGAGCCCGGACAGCAGGCGTGGACGGCGTTCGCGCCGCCGACGTCCTGGCGTCCGGAGTGACAGCGCACCTGAACCACATCCGCGACCAGCTCCGGGCCGGGGCCTTCCAGCCCCTGCCGGTGCGCGAACGGATGATCCCCAAGGCGGGCGGGAAACTGCGCCGGCTGGGGATCCCGACCGTTGCGGACCGGGTGGTGCAGGCTGCGTTGAAGCTGGTCCTGGAGCCCGTGTTCGAGGCGGATTTTCGTCCGTACTCCTACGGGTTCCGGCCCAACCGGCGTGCACACGACGCGATCGCCGAGATCCACCTGTTCGGCTCTCAGGGATACCGCTGGGTGCTGGACGCGGACATCGAGGCGTGCTTCGACCGCATCGACCACACGGCCCTGATGGGCCGTGTCCGGGCGCGGGTGAAGGACAAGCGGGTGCTCGCGCTGGTGAAGGCGTTCCTCAAAGCCGGGATCATGACCGAGCTCGGCGAGCGGAACGAGACCGATTCGGGAACCCCGCAAGGCGGGATCCTCTCGCCGCTGCTGGCCAACATCGCACTGTCCGTGCTCGACGACTTTGCCGCCGAGCAGTGGACCAGCATGATGGGCAGTCGGCGCGATCGCGAGCGGCAACGGCGGCGGGGCCTGCCGACCTGGCGACTGGTCCGCTATGCGGACGACTTCGTCGTCATGGTCCACGGCACCCGCGAGCACGCCGAGGCGCTTCGCGAGCATGTGAGCGAGGTCCTGGCCCCGATGGGCCTGGTGCTGTCAGAGGCCAAGACCCAGGTGGTGCACCTTGCGGACGGGTTCGACTTCCTCGGCTTCCGAATCGTCTGGATGCGGAAACGCGGAACGGACAAGTGGCACGTCTACACGTTCATCGCCGACAAACCGGTCGCGTCGCTGAAACGGAAGATCAAGGCACTGACCCAGAAGTTGTCGCATCTCGATTACAAGATCACGCTGATCCGGATCAACCAGATCCTGCGCGGCTGGGCCAACTACTTCAGGCACGCGGTCGCCAAGCACACCCTGCAGACCCTGCACACCTTCGTCTGGTGGCGCATCGTCCGCTGGGTGATGCACCGGCACCGCATGACGTGGACGGCCATCCGGCGATGGCTCCGCGGCCCCAACGGGCGGTGGAAGCCCATCGAAATGGACGGGATCCAACTGTTCGACCTCGGCAGAGTACCGATCACTCGGTATCGCTACCGAGGCACGAACGGCATCCCCAGCCCTTGGCCGGACGCTCTGGGCAGCCCGTTTCCAACGGATGATCTCGTGGAGAGCCCGGTGCGGTGAGAGCCGCACGCCGGGTTCGGAGGGCGGGTCGGGGAAACCCACCGGGAGTAATCCCGGCAGGGCGCCCCGGCCCGACCCATCACCGAGGACGCCCAGGGCAACGCCTTCCCGCTGGCGCTCTGCCCGCTCGCCGGGACGGACACCTTCCAGCTGATGCTGCCGGTGCCGGCCGGGGCGGAGCTGCCCGAGGTGACCGTCCCGCAGCTGCAGCGGGTGCTGGACGCGGCGGCCGGGCCGGGGCGGGTCCGGCTGACCGACCTGGTCTGGACCTCGGCGTTCCGGGCGAACATGCGGATGGCGGAGAGGTTCCGGGTCGGGCGGGTCTTCCTGGCCGGCGACGCGGCGCATGTGCACTCCCCGGCCGGCGGCCAGGGCCTCAACACCAGCATCCAGGACGTCTACAACCTGGGCTGGAAGCTGGCGGCGGTGCTGGCGGGGGCGCCGGTCGAGCTGCTCGACAGCTATGAGGGGGAGCGGCTGCCGGTGGCCGCCCGTGTGCTCGGGATCAGCACCCGGCTGCACGACAAGGGCGTGGCGGGGGATTCGGACGCCCATCGCCGGGACGACCCGGAGCTGCAGCAGCTCAACCTCGGCTACCCGGAGGGGCCGCTGAGCTTCGAGGAACGGGCCGCGGGCGCGGCTGCGGTGGGGCCGGGTTCTGAGGCGTCTGCGGCGGCGGCGTCCGAGCCGGCGTCGCGGCTGGTCCGGGCCGGGGATCGGGCGCCGGACGTGCCGATGGGCGAGTCGATCCGGCTGTTCGAGCTGTTCCAGGGGACGCACATCACCCTGCTGGCCCTGGGCGCCGCGGCCGAGCGGGCGGCGGTCGCGGTGGCGCAGGACGCGGCCGAAGGGGCGCTGCTGGTGGTCGGCGGCGGGGCCGCGGTCCGGCGCGGCTACGGCGTCGCGCCCGACGCCGACGTCCTGCTGCTGGTCCGGCCGGACGGCTACCTCGGCCTGGCGCTGGACGTCGGCGCCGAGCGGGTCGAGGCAGCCGCCGACCGGGTCCGCGACTATCTGCTGGCGGTTCAGCCGAAGAGCTGAGAGCCCCAGTCCTTGCCCGCGGTGAGCCCGGGCGGGGAGACGAACAGGCCGCCGGAGACGTGCTTGATGTACTCGTTGAGCGCGTCGTGCTTCCCGAGGATCCGCTGCAGGGTCACGAACTGGTCCGGGCTCTTCATATAGGCGAGGAAGAACAGGCCGCCGACCAGCTGGGCGGTGACCGGGTCGATCCCGTCGGTGTAGGAGTAGCCGCGGCGCAGGATGCGCAGGCCCTGGTTGTTCTCCGGGGCGGCGAGGCGGACATGGGAGTCCATCGGGATGACGGCCTCGCCCGAGGCGTCCTTGGCGGAGAAGTTCGGGGTGTCGAACTCCTTCGCCCCGGTCAGCGGGGCGCCCGACGCCTTGGTGCGGCCGAAGACGTTCTGCTGGTCGTTCAGGTTGTCGCGGTCCCACTGCTCCAGCAGCATCCGGATCTTACGACTGACCAGGTAGGAGCCTCCGCGCACCCAGTGCTGGGGTTCCTCGGCGCCGATCCAGACATGCTGGCCCATCACCGTGGCGTCGCCCGCGTCGATATTGCGGGTGCCGTCCTTGAAGCCCATCAGATTGCGCGGGGTGGCCTGCGCGGGGGAGGTGGAGGAGGTGCGGCCGAAGCCGAGCTCCATCCAGCGCGGGGTGACCACACCGGTGCCCAGACGGCGCAGGTTGCGGATGGCGTGGAAGGCCACCTGCGGGTCGTCGGCACAGGCCTGGACGCAGATGTCGCCGTCCGAGCTGCCCGGGTCCAGGTCCTCCTTGGGCAGCTGCGGCAGCGGCTTGAGCAGGGACGGGCGCCGTCCGCCCAGGCCGAAGCGGCTGTCGAACAGGGAGGGGCCGTAGCCGATGGTGATGGTCAGGTTGCCGGGCTTCAGGCCCTCGGCCTCGCCGGTGTCATTGGGCGGCGACTCCAGGTCCCCGACGTCGCCGGGGACGGTCAGGCCCTTGGTCATCGCCTCGGCGGCGATGGTCCAGGTGCCGAGCATCGCCTGGAGCTGGGTGCGGTCGGTGGTGGTGACGTCGAAGGCCGCGAAGCAGAGCCGGTCCTGCGCGGGGGTGGCGATACCCGCCTGGTGGGCCCCGCGGAAGGCCACGATCTGCGGGTCGGCGGCGGGGGCGGCCCCGGCCGCGGCGGTGTGCCCGCCGCCGTCGTTGTCATGGGTCAGCAGCGAGCCGGCCGCGGCAGCCGCGCCGACGCCCAGGCCCACACCGATGCCGCCCAGGATCCGGCGCCGGTTGAGGCCGGCCGGGGGCTTCTCGGTCGAGGACGTGTCGGTCGGGGATGCCTCTGAGGGGGTGGGGGTGTCGGACATGTCAGGCAACCTGTCCGGCGACCTTGGAGACCGCCTCGGCGTAGGCGTCGACCGCGGCGGAGAGGGCCCGGCGCTGGTCGGTGGTGACCTTGCTGTAGTCGACGTAGCCGCTGTTCTCGTAGCCGGGGGTGGCGGCGTACTGGGCGAGCAGGGTCGCGGTCGCGGTGTAGCGGGTGGCGATGGTCGTCGCGAGCTGCGGGTCCTTCTTCTGCAGCACCGGCAGCAGCACCTTCACGGCCTCGTTGGCGCCCTCGAGGTTGCCCTTGAAGTCCAGCAGGTCGATGTGGGAGTAGCGCTCCTCCTCACCGGTGACCTTGGAGGTCTGGATCTCATTGACCAGGTCGGTGGCGCCGTTGGCGATCTCGGCCGGCTGGTAGGCGACCGTCTTCACCTGGGTGTTGAGGCTGTTGACGTCGGCGTCCAGCTGGTTGGCGATCGGGGTCATCCCCTTGACGGACTTGTCGGTCCAGAGCGCCTTCTCCAGGCGGTGGAAGCCGGTGAAGTCGGCGGGGGTGGCGGCGTCGTCCACTCGGCCGTCGATGCGGCCGTCCAGGTCGCCCCAGATCTCCGCGGTCGGCTCGACGGCCTCGTAGTGGACCCGGGCCGAGCCGTAGAGCAGCTTCGCCCTGGCGATGTCGCCGCTGCGGACCGCGTCGGTGAACGCCTTGGTGGTGGGCACCAGTTGGGCCACCTCGCTGTCGATCCAGGTCGCGTACTGGGTGGTGGCGGCGACCAGCTCGGGGTCGTCCTTCCAGCTGTGCGCGGTGCTGCCGGAGACCGCCAGGTCGGTGCTGTTGGTGGCGGCGCCCGGGCAGTACACCTGGTAGGTGCCGGCGGTCAGGGTGAGCGAGAAGTCACCGGACAGGCCGGGGGTGAGGTTCTCCTTCTCGCCCAGCATCTTGCCGTGGTCCTGCAGCTCGGCCTCGGTGACCTTGCCGGAGTTCTTGTTGGTGACGGTGAACTTCACCGGACCGGCCGGGACCTTGGCGGGGGAGGGGGTGCAGCCCTGGTCGGTGATGGTGATGGCCACGGCGGCGGGTCCGGCCGCGGCGGCCTTGGAGGCACCGGCGGAGGTCCCCGCGGACGGCGTGCTGGTCTTCGCGGTGCCGCTGCTGCCGCAGGCGGTCAGCAGCAGTCCGGTCGCGGACACGGTCACGGCCAGGGCCACGGCGGTCAGGCGGCGGTTCGGCAGGGAAGTCACGGGTGTTGCTCCTTGGGGGACGCCACGCGGGTGCGGGGCACGGTGGGGAAGGGCGGAGACGGGTGGCAGCGACAGAGGGCCTGACCGGACGTCAGGCGGTGACGGTGGCCGGGGCGGGCCTGGCGCGCTTCTTCGCGGGCCACAGCACCACGGCCGTCATCGGGACGGCGTAGACGAGCCAGCCGGTGACCATCGGCCAGGTGGGGTAGGGCTGGATGCCGAGCACACCGGTCAGCACCGAGGCGATCGGGGTTCCCGGCCGGACCAGCCAGGAGAGGTCGAAGGCCTGGGCGCCCTGGTTGATCCAGCCGCCCTCGAAGGCGGTCATCACGGCGGTGGCGACCAGCCCGGCCGCGACCAGGACCAGCACCACACCGGTGATCCGGAAGAAGCGGGAGAGGTTCAGCCGGACGCCGCCGCGGTAGATCCCGTAGCCGATGCCGACCGCCAGCAGGATGCCGAGCGCCGCGCCGGTGCCCCCGTACCAGGGGTTGCTGCTCTCGTTGAAGGTGGCGAGCAGGAAGACCGAGGTCTCGAAGCCCTCCCGGAGCACGGCCAGGAAGGCCATCATCACCAGGGCCCTGGCGGACCCCTCGGCCAGCGCCCGTCCGGCCGCGCCCTCGAGGTCGCCGCGGAGGTCGCGGGAGTGACGGCGCATCCACAGCACCATGTAACTGACCATCAGCACCGCGACGACGCCGATCACCGTCTCCAACTGCTCCTGCTGCTGCTGCGGCAGGTCACTGGAGAGCACCTGCAGCGCGATGGCCACGACCACGCAGATCGCCACGGCGATGCCGACGCCGATCCAGACCTTGCGGAGCGCGTCCCGGCGGCCCTGCTGGGCCAGGAAGGAGGCGATGATGCCCACGATGAGCGCGGCCTCCAGACCCTCACGGAGCCCGATGACGAACGTGGGGAGCATGTGTGGGGCCTCTCCGACTCTCCCGCCTGCTATTTAGGCAAGGCGTGCCTTAGTTAGGTATGCCTTATTCATAGTGCGGCCGGCTCCGGCGCACCAGCGGGCCTTCATGCCATATGTCCGAATAGGGCGGCAATGGAGGGTTTCCGGCGAGGGAGTTGTTATGCGGCTGTGACTTCCCCGGCGGAAGGGCTCAGATGGACGGAAGATGACGCGCAGTCGGCGAACGGCTGAAGCCTCTCGCCGACACCTCGACGCGCGGCGTAGCCCTCGGGACACTGCGGATGTGGGCAACGACACTCTGCTTGTACTGGTGGTCGTCACGGCTCTGGCCTTCGACTTCACCAACGGTTTCCATGACACGGGCAATGCGATGGCGACCTCGATCGCCACCGGTGCCCTCGGTCCCAGGACAGCCGTCGCGCTGTCCGGGGCACTCAATCTGGTGGGCGCGTTCCTGTCACTCAGCGTCGCGGCGACCATCGCCAGCGGCCTGGTGGACACCCACCTCGTCACTCTGACCGTGGTGTTCGCCGGACTGGCCGGCGGCATCACCTGGAACCTCCTCACCTGGTTCCTGGGCATCCCCTCCAGTTCCTCGCACGCGCTGATCGGCGGTGTGGTCGGCTCGACCATCGCCGCGGCGGGCGGTCACGCGGTCAAGTGGCACGGCCTGATCCAGAAGGTGATCATCCCGGCCGGGCTGTCCCCGGTCATCGCCGGTCTGGTCGCCGCCGTCGGTACCTGGCTGGTCTACCGGATCAGCCGCAAGGTCTCCGCCGGAGCGCGCGGCCATGGATTCCGGATCGGCCAGATCGGCTCCGCCTCGATGGTCTCGCTCGCACACGGCACCAATGACGCACAGAAGACCATGGGCATCATCACCCTGGCGCTGATCGCCAACGGCACCCTGGGCGCCAATGGCAAGGCCCCGTTCTGGGTCATCCTCAGCTGCGCCCTGGCCATCAGCCTGGGCACCTACATGGGCGGCTGGCGGGTGATCCGCACCCTGGGCAAGGGCCTGGTGGAGATCGAGTCCCCGCAGGGCATGGCCGCGGAGTCCTCGTCCGCCGCGATCATCCTGCTCTCCAGCCACTTCGGCTACTCGCTGTCCACCACCCATGTCGCCACCGGCTCGATCCTGGGCACCGGGGTCGGCAAGAAGGGGGCCGTGGTCCGCTGGAGCGTCGCCGGACGGATGGCCACCGCCTGGCTGTTCACCCTCCCCGCGGCCGGCCTGGTCGGCGCCGGGGCCTACGGCCTCGCCCATGTCATCGGCGGCACCGGCGGCGTCGTGGTGGTGCTGCTCCTGCTGCTGGCGGTCTCCGGCGGCATCTTCTACCGCTCCCGCAGGACCGCGGTCAGCCACGACAATGTCAATGCCGAGTGGACCGGCTCGGTCGCCCAGGCTCCGGCCGAGCGGGAGGTGGCAGCGGTATGAACAACTGGGTGAATCTGCACGCGCTGTGGCAGATCGTGGTGGTCGGCCTGCTGGCCGGCGCGGGGCTGCCGGCCCTGTTCGCGGTCGGGCTGCGGGCACTGAGCCTGCGCCCCGGCGGCGCCGCCGTCCAGGCCGAGGACGAGCACGTGGTGGGCGGCAACCCGGTCGGGATCGCGGCCGCGGGGCTGTGCTTCGCGGTGGTGCTCGCGGCCGTCGGCTACGGCATCTACATCATCGTCAACGGCGGCTGACCGCCGTCCCCCCGACCAACGTCCCGAGTCCTGACCCAGGTTCTGATCCAGGAGGTCCGCGGTGCCACTGCCGCCCGTACTCTCGTCCATCGTCGGCTGGCTCCGGGCCGGCTATCCGGAGGGCGTGCCTGAAAACGACTACATCCCGCTGTTCGCGCTGCTCTCGCGTCAGCTGAGCGAGGCAGAGGTGAACGAGATCGCCGACGAACTGGCCGGCGGCAGCGACCCGGTCTCGGCCGAGGCGATCCACCGGGCGGCCGTGGCCGTCGTCAACGGCCAGCTGCTGGACTCCGACGTGGCCAGGGTCAGCGCCAGGCTGGCCGGCGGCGGCTGGCCGCTGGCCCGCCCCGACGCGGCCGACTGAAGGCTGTGACGGGTCCTGCTGCAGGGGCTTCAGTGCAGCAGGACCCGCTGCAGTCGGGGCAGCGCGATCCGCAGCCCGAGCAGGCCCATCAGCACCAGGTAGACCACCGGCAGCAGCAGGCCCGGGCCGATCTCGCCGAGGGCGGGCTGCCGGATCAGCTCGATGCTCTGGTAGAGCGGCAGGCACTCCACCACGATCTGGATCCACCGCGGGTAGACACCGAGCGGGTAGAAGGTGGTGGCGAAGAGGAACATCGGCAGCATCGCCAGCTGGATGAACTGGAAGTCCTGCCAGCTGCGCAGATAGGTGACCACGGCCAGGCCCACCGCGGCGAAGGCGAAGCCGACCAGTGCGGCCCCGGGCACCACCAGCAGGATCCAGGGCGAGTGGGCCAGCCCGAAGGCGGTGACCACGGCGAGGAACCCGGTGGTGATCAGCGTGCCGCGGAGCAGGGCCCAGAACACCTCGCCGAAGGCCACGTCCCGGATCGTCATCGGGGTGGCCAGGATCGAGTCGTAGGTGTGGTTCATCCTCAGCTTCGAGAACATATTGAAGGTGGTCTCGTTCATCGCCCCGTTCATCGCGGCGGTGGCCAGCAGCGCGGGCGCGACGAACGCGGAGTACGGCACGTCGGCCCCGGCGGTCCCGCCCAGGCCCGGGACATGGCCGACCAGTTGGCCGATGCCGATGCCGATCGACACCAGGTAGAGGATCGGCTCGAAGACCTCCGCCACCAGCAGGATCCAGGTGTGCCGATAGATCATCAGATTGCGCTCGACCAGCAGTATGGCCACGGCCTGTGTCTTCCTTCTCTTAGCTGTGGAGCCGGGCGGCGAAGCCGCGGCGGGCGGCGAGGTAGCCGGCGGCGGCCATCACGGCCAGGTAGCCGAGGTGGACGGAGGTGCCGCCGCCCGTGGCGCTGCCGTCGGTGATCGAGCGGCAGAGGGCGATGCCCTGGTAGAGCGGGGTGCAGCCGACCAGGACGTGCAGCCAGCCGGGCAGTTGGTCGACCGAGAAGAAGGTGCCGGAGAACATGTAGAGCGGCATCAGCACAAAGCGGTAAACCGCCTGCAGCCGGGCGATCCTGGTCACCGTGATCGACCAGGCGGCGATCGGGGTGGCGAAGGCCAGGCCGGTCAGCGTGGCGGCGAGCACCAGCAGCAGGGCCTTGACCGGGCCGACCACCCCGAACGCGGCGATCACCGCGCTGAACGCGGCGGCGCTGATCAGCAGCCGGAAGGCGATGAAGAGCAGGTGGCCGTCCAGGATGTCGCGGGGACGCATCGGGGTCGCGGCGGCGGCGCGGTAGTTGCCGCGCCGCTGGGCCGACTCGAAGACCGGTCCGGCCGACTCGATGTAGCCGGTCTGCATCGCCATCGCGGCGAGCAGGCCGGGGGCGATGAACATCAGATAGGAGTGGCCGTGCAGATAGCTGCTGCCGCCCCGGTCCACCAGCTTGCCGAGCCCGGCGCCGAGGGCGGCCAGGAACAGCAGCGGGTTGGCGACGCTGATCACCACGGTGCCGCGCCAGGTGCGCCGGTAGCGGTGCAGCCAGTAGCCGAACTCGTGCACGGCGGGGACGGGGTGGCGGGGTCTGCGGCGGGGCAGGGCGAGAGACAAGGCTGGTCCTCCGGGTCGGGCGGGTCGGCTCGGTCGGCTCAGTCGACCAGGGTGCGGCCGGTGAGCTTGAGGAAGACGTCCTCCAGGCTGGACCGGCGTACCAGCGCGGTGGTGGGGACGATGCCGCGGCCGTGCACGGCGGCCAGGGTGCCCTCGCCGTCCTCGGTGTAGAGCAGCAGCCGGTCCGGCAGCGTCTCCAGCCGGTCGGCCAGGCCCTCCAGCTTCTCCGCCATCAACTGCTGGCCGCCGGGCGGGAAGCGCAACTCCAGCACCTCGCGTCCGGTGTGGGCGCTGATCAGCTGCTGCGGCGAGCCCTGGGCGACGATGCGTCCGCCGTCCATCACCACCAGCCGGTCGCAGAGCTGCTCGGCCTCGTCCATGTAATGGGTGGTCAGGATCAGGCTGACGCCGTCCGACTTGAGCTGGTAGAGGCGTTCCCACAGCAGATGGCGGGCCTGCGGGTCGAGTCCGGTGGTGGGCTCGTCGAGCAGCAGCAGTTCGGGCTCGTTGACCAGGGCGCGGGCGATGGTCAGCCGGCGCTTCATCCCGCCGGAAAGTGCCTCGACCTGCTCGTTCGCCTTGTCGGTCAGCCGGGCGAACTCCAGCAGGTGGTCCGCGCGCTCACGGATCAGGGCCCGGGGCAGGCCGAAGTAGCGGCCGTAGATGAGCAGGTTCTCCCGCACCGTCAACTCATTGTCGAGGGTGTCCTCCTGCGGGACCACGCCGATCCGGCCGCGGATGGCGGCCCCCTCGGTGGCGGCGTCCAGGCCGAGGATCCGCAGTGTCCCGCCGGTGGGCGGGGAGACGCAGCCGATCATGCGCATGGTGGAGGACTTGCCCGCGCCGTTGGGGCCGAGGAAGCCGAAGGCCTCCCCGGTGACCAGAGTGAAGTCGATGCCGTCCACGGCGGTGAACCCGGAGGGCTGGTACACCTTGCGCAGGCCGGTGGCCTGGACGAGTGGCTGCTGCGTTTCCGCGGGTGCTGCCGTCAACGGACTCTCCTTGCGCGGGATCTGCTCCGACAAGGTGAGAACGTAGTGTGATCGATAGATCCTCGCAATCTCTTTACAGTCTGATGGAAATCAGTGATGGCGCTACTGGGCCACCAGGACGCTGACCAGGGCGATCGCCCCCGGCAGGGCCTGGGCGACCAGGATTCGGCGGTTGGCGGTCACGCCACCGTAGATTCCGGCGACAAGCACGCAGGCCAGGAAGAAGATCTGGACCCGGTATCCGGTCGGGTCGGCTGCGATCAGGCCCCAGATCAGACCGGCCGCGAGGAAGCCGTTGTAGAGGCCCTGGTTCGCCGCGAGCGGAGCGGTGGCACGGGCCATCTCGGGGTCAAATCCCGAGAGTTCACGGCCAGGCTTGCGCTCCCAGAGGAACATCTCCAACGCCATGATGTAGAGGTGCAGCAGGGCGACCAGTCCGACCAGGATGGTGGCGAGGGTCTGCATGAGTAGGGCTCCCCTGAGGGTCAGTGAGGTAATTGACAGGTTCATAGAGATAGTTTTGTCAGGCGGGTGGACAATTGCATAAAGCAGTGCAATTTTTGCGGAACCTACTCATCCCCACCCCCTGTTGAGAGGTTTCCATGGCAGTCTCCCGAAGGACGTTCCTCACCACCGTGCTGGCGGGCTCCGCCGTCGGCGTGCTCGCGAGCGCACAGACAGCACAGACCGCGCAGGCGGCCAGCCCGGCCGGTGACGTGGTCGGCAAGATTACCGTCGGCTACCAGGGCTGGTTCGCCTGCGCCGGTGACGGCGCGCCGATCAACGGCTGGTGGCACTGGAGCCAGAACTGGTCCCAGACGCCCTCGACCAGCAACAACGTGATCAGGGCCTGGCCGGACATGCGCGAGTACACGCACGGCTACCAGACCGCGTACAGCAACTTCGGCAACGGCCAGCCGGCGACGCTGTTCTCCTCCTACGACCAGCAGACCGTGGACACGCACTTCCTGTGGATGCAGCAGAACGGCTGCGACACCGCGGCGCTGCAGCGGTTCAACCCCAACAGCAGCGAGGGCCCGACCCGCGACGCGATGGCGGTCAAGGTCAGGAGTTCGGCCGAGACCCATGCGCGGAAGTTCTATGTGATGTACGACGTCACCGGCTGGACGAACATGCAGTCGGAGATCAAGGCCGACTGGACGTCGAAGATGTCCGCGCACACCGCGTCCTCCGCCTACGCACGGCAGAACGGCAAGCCGGTGGTGTGCATCTGGGGCTTCGGCTTCAATGACCCCAACCACCCCTGGGACGCGGCGACCTGCCTGGACGTCGTCAACTGGTTCAAGGGCCAGGGATGTTATGTGATCGGGGGAGTGCCCCGGGAGTGGCGCACCGGGGTGGGCGGCTCCCGGGCCGGCTACCTCGGGGTGTACCACGCGTTCAATATGCTCTCGCCGTGGATGGTGGGCGCGATCGGCAACGCGGCCGATTCGGACTCGGTGTACCAGAACATCAATGTGCCGGATCAGGCGGACTGCAACGCCAACGGGGTGGACTACCAGCCGTGCGTGCTGCCGGGTGATGTGTCGGGGCGTCAGCGCGCGCACGGGGACTTCATGTGGCGCCAGTTCTACAACATGGTCCGGGTCGGGGCGCAGGGCATCTACATCTCGATGTTCGACGAGTACGGGGAGGGCAACCAGATCGCCAAGACCGCCGAGTCCCAGGCCTGGACCCCGACCGGCTCCGGACTGCTGGCCCTGGACGAGGACGGCACCGCCTGCTCCTCGGACTACTACCTGCGGCTGACCGCCGACGGCGGCAAGATGCTCAAGGGCCAACTCGCCCTCACCGCCACCCGTCCCACCCAGCCGGTGGCCGGAGGCGGCGGAGGTGACACCCAGCCGCCGACCGCTCCGGGAAACCTGCAGGTCAGCGGACACACGGCGACCTCGGTCGCGCTGAGCTGGGCCGCCTCGACGGACAACACCGGGGTGACCGGATACAGCGTGCACCAGGTCGCGGGCAGCGGCAGCACGGTGGTCGGCACGCCGACCGGGACGACGTTCACGGTGTCCGGGCTCGCCCCGTCCACCGGCTACAGCTTCTTCGTCACCGCGCGGGACGCGGCGGGCAACAACTCCGCGGCCTCCGGCACGGTCAGCGCCACCACCGACGCGCAGGCCGGCAACGTCAACCTGGCCCTGCACCAGCCCACCTCGGAGAGCAGCCACACCCAGGTCTACGGCAGCGGCAACGCGGTGGACGGCGACGCCAACAGCTACTGGGAGAGCAACAACAACGCCTTCCCGCAGTGGTTGCAGGTGGACCTCGGCGCGGCGCAGCACGTCGGCCGGGTGGTGCTGACGCTGCCGCCGCCCTCGGCGTGGTCGACCAGGACGCAGACCCTGTCAGTCTCGGGGAGCACGGACGGCTCCTCCTTCTCGACCCTGGTCGGCTCGGCCGGCTACACCTTCAACCCGGCGACCGGGAACACCGCCACGGTGACCCTCCCGGCGAGCGCCAACGCGCGCTATCTGCGGCTGACCTTCACCGCCAACACCGGTTGGCCGGCCGGGCAGGTGTCGGAGTTCCAGGTGTACGCGTCCTGACTCCTCCTCAGGCCGCCGGGCGCCGCTGACTCCGACCGGGGTGAGCGGCGCCTGCGGCCGTTCCGGGCGCTGATACGGCCGTTCCGAAATTCATCTCCGTCGGGACCAATCCGCCGGGCCGATGGCTACGAAAGCGCTGATAAGGGGTTCTCCTGCCCCCAGCGACTTTTGTGCTGCATCGAGCCCCAAGGACAGCGATGACCAGGCGGATGTTGAATGCGGGTTTCCCGGCGGCCTACGGCAACCGCGAGGTCGCGGTGGTGGACGACGACTGCGCGACCTGCCACGGGACCGGGCTGAGCCGAAGCGGAGCCCCCTGCCGCCCCTGCGGGATCACCATGACCCCCAAGCAGCGGGAGAACGTCACCAGGCTGCGGCTCCGACGACACCTCTCCTAGAACTCCGCGGCGGCGGCCCGGCGCTGACGGAGGGTCGGGGCGGAGGGTTGGGCTGTACGGAGGCAGGATGCCAGATGTCGTACATTGTCATGTCACTGGCGGTTAGCCTGGCGCCGTCAGCATGGGCGGGCCGCGTTGTGCACGCCAGTGACGCGGTACCGCTTCCGTCCAGGAGGATTCATGTCCCGTCCGCTGTTCCGACGCATGTTCGCCCTCGGTACCGCCTCGGCCGCACTCCTCGCCGGGGCCCTGCTGGCCCCGAGCGGGGCCGGGGCGGTCGACGGCGGCAGCCTGTCGGAGGCCGGCGCCACCACCGTCGGCCTGCACAACACCTATGACCCCAGCGCCTTCCCGTACCTCGCCAAGGCGCTGGACACCGGCACGTCGATGATCGAGCTGGACGTCTGGGACGACTTCATCACCAAGGAGTGGAAGGTCAGCCACTCCAACCCGCTGGGGAACAGCAACAACTGCGTGGACGCGAGCACCGCCGCCCAGCTCTACTCGGGCGGCGCCAACAAGGACCTGGGCAGCTGCCTGGACGACGTCCGGGTCTGGCTGGCGGCGCACCCGGGCCACGCCCCGCTGATGATCAAGATCGAGCTGAAGGCCGGCTTCCAGGCCACCTACGGGCTCGGCCCGACCCAGCTCGACCAGACCATCGCCGCCCACCTCGGCAGCGATGTCTTCCGCCCCGCCGACCTGCTCGCCAAGCCCGGCGGCGGCAGCTACGCCACGCTGGACGACGCGGCCAAGGCGGGGAACTGGCCCAGCCGCGACGCCCTCGCCGGAAAGGTGATCCTGGAGATCATCCCCGGCACGGTGGAGGAGGCCAACCCGACCGACACGCTGTGGACCGACAAGGAGTACGCCCAGCACCTCAAGGCGCTGTCGGCGGCCGGGACGCTGAGCCAGGCGCAGATCTTCCCCGCGGTCCACAACGCCGCGGTCGGCGACCCGCGCACCCGCTACACCGACACCACGCTGCGTCCCTGGTTCGTGGTCTTCGACGGTGACGCCTCGACCTATCTGAACGGGACCATCAACACCGCCTGGTACGACGTCAACCACTACCTGCTGGTGATGACCGACGCTCAGAACGTGGCCCCGGCCATCAGCGACACCGCCCCGACCGTCGCCGAGGCGCAGGCCAGGGTGGCCCAGTTGGCCGCCGCGCACGCCACCGTGGCGTCCAGCGACTGGACCACGCTGACCACGGTCCAGCCCGAGGTGCTGCCGCGCGGATAGCGCGGCGGGAGGCCACCGGGCCCGCCGGGGGGACTGGCACAAATGGGCACGTACATGTCACAATAAAGGTGCACGCCGTCCCCCCGGACGTGCAACGGCGCCCCGGTCGCGTGGATTCGGGGCGCCGCTTCTTGTTTGCGGGGCTGCTCGGGTGACAGTCAAACCTCTGGCACTGCCCCATACAAACAGTGCAGCGAGGGCAAGGTCACATTCGACTGACTGACCTGCAATCAGTGGTTAACGGGCTCTAACCTGCCAGCATGACGGTCTCGCCCGAAGGGCTCTCCCTGGCCGCCGATTTCCCGGAGGCGACCCGGGAGAATTGGCAGCGCCTCGTCGAAGGCGTCCTCCGCAAGTCGGGGGCATCCGACCGCCGCGGGTGCGCAGGCGGAGGACGCCCTCGCCACCCAGTTGCAGGACGGCATCCGCGTCCACCCGCTCTACACCGCCGCGGACGCGGGGTCGGCCCGCGCGGCCGGCCAGGGCTTTCCCGGCCTTGCCCCGTATGTGCGCGGCGGCCGGGCCGAGGGCTCGGTCGCGTCCGGCTGGGACGTACGGCAGCGGCACACCGACCCCGACCCGGCCCGGGCCAATGAGGCGGTGCTGGCCGATCTGGAGAACGGGGTCGGCTCGCTATGGCTGACGGTCGGCGCCGCCGGGGTGCCGATCGCGGCGCTGCCGCAGCTGCTGCGCGGGGTCTACCTGGATCTCGCCGGGATCGTCCTGGACGCCGGGGCGGAGGTCACCGCCGCCGCCGAACAGCTCTTTCGGGTGTACCAGGAGCGTGGAATTCCGGCGCACGCCGCGATCGGGAACCTGGGCGCGGACCCGCTCGCCCTGCTCGCCCGCGGCGGGCTCGAGCAGCCCGGTGCCGAGGCGGTCGCCGAGCCCGACACCGAGCCCGAAGCCGGGCCCCTCGCCGAGGCCGCCGCGCTGGCCGTCCGCTGCGTCGCCGAGTACCCCGGGCTGCGCGCGCTGACCGTGGACGCGCTGCCCTACCACGACGCCGGGGCCTCGCCCGCGCAGGAACTGGGCTGCTCGCTGGCGACCGGGGTCGCCTATCTGCGGGCGCTCACCGACGCCGGGCTCGGCGTCGAGCAGGCCGCCGCGCAACTGGAGTTCCGCTACGCGGCCACCGCCGACCAGTTCCTGACGATCGCGAAGCTGCGCGCGGCGCGCCGGATCTGGGGCCGGGTGGTGCAGGCCAGCGGGGCAGCGGGCGCGGCAGCCGGCGCCCAGCGCCAGCACGCGGTGACCTCCGCGGTGATGACCACCGAGCGCGACCCCTGGGTGAACATCCTGCGCGGCACCCTGGCCTGCATGGCCGCCGGGGTCGGCGGCGCGGACGCGGTCACCGTGCAGCCCTTCGACAGCGCGCTGGGCCAGTCCGACGCCTTCGCCCGCAGGGTCGCCCGCAACACCCAGTCGATCCTGGTGGAGGAGTCGCACCTGGCCCGGGTGATCGACCCGGCCGGCGGCTCCTGGTACGTGGAGCAGCTGACCGACGAGCTGGCCAGGGCCGGCTGGGCCTGGTTCCAGGAGATCGAACGGGCCGGCGGCCAGGCCGCCGCGCTGCGCTCGGGCCTGGTGCCGGAGCGGATCGCCGCCACCTGGGCCGAGCGCGAGGCCGACCTGGCGCACCGCCGGGAGCCGATCACCGGGGTGAGCGAGTTCCCCGACCTGGCCGAGAAGCCGGTGCTGCGCGAGCCGCTGCCGGTGTCGCCCGCGGCCGCGGAGCACCGCGGCCTGCCGAAGGTGCGCAGGTCGCAGGCCTTCGAGGCGCTGCGCTCGCGCTCGGACGCCGAGCTGGCCGGGACCGGGCAGCGTCCCCGGCTGTACCTGGCCGCGATCGGCCCGGCGGCGGTGCACACCGGACGCTCCTCCTTCGCCGCCAACCTGTTCCAGGCCGGCGGGATCGAGACCGTGCTGGGCCAGGGTGCCGAGGGCTTCGCCGGCTCCGGCGCCTCCGTGGCCTGCCTCTGCTCCAGCGACCGGCTCTACGCCGAGCAGGGCGAGGAGCTACTGGCGGCGCTGCGGGCGGCCGGCGCGCAGCGGGTGCTGGTCGCCGGGAAACCCGACGCGGTACCGGGCACGGACGGTGCCGTCTTCACGGGCTGCGACGCCGTCGCCGTCCTCACCTCGACCCTCGACCTGATCGGAGCGGTGTGATGATCCCTGACTTCACGGAGATCGAGCTCGACGACGCCGGCGCCGTTCCGGCCGGTGCCGGGGAGTGGCGCGAGGCCTGGCAGCAGGCGGTCGGCAAGCCGGTCGAGGACCTGGGCTGGGAGACCCCCGAGGGCATCACCGTCCAGCCGCTCTACGGCGCCGAGGACCTGGCCGAGGTGGACTTCCTGGGCACCTACCCCGGCATCGCCCCGTTCCTGCGCGGCCCGTACCCCACCATGTACGTGAACCAGCCGTGGACGGTCCGTCAGTACGCGGGCTTCTCCACCGCCGAGGAGTCCAACGCCTTCTACCGCCGCAATCTGGCGGCGGGTCAGAAGGGCCTCTCGGTCGCCTTCGACCTGCCCACCCACCGCGGCTACGACAGCGACCACCCGCGGGTCACCGGGGACGTCGGCATGGCGGGGGTGGCCATCGACTCCATCTACGACATGCGCCAGCTGTTCGACGGCATCCCGCTGGACAAGATGTCGGTGTCGATGACCATGAACGGCGCGGTGCTGCCGGTCCTGGCCCTCTACATCGTCGCGGCCGAGGAGCAGGGGGTGCCGGCCGAGAAGCTGACCGGGACCATCCAGAACGACATCCTCAAGGAGTTCATGGTCCGCAACACCTACATCTATCCGCCGCAGCCCTCGATGCGGATCATCTCCGACATCTTCGCGTACACCTCGCAGAAGATGCCGCGCTACAACTCCATCTCCATCTCCGGCTACCACATCCAGGAGGCCGGGGCCACGGCCGACCTGGAGCTGGCCTACACCCTCGCTGACGGCGTGGAGTACCTGCGGGCCGGTCTGGCGGCGGGGATGGACGTGGACTCCTTCGCGCCCCGGCTGTCGTTCTTCTGGGCGATCGGCATGAACTTCTTCATGGAGATCGCCAAGCTGCGCGCGGCCCGGCTGCTCTGGGCCAAGCTGGTCCAGGAGTTCGCCCCGAAGAACCCCAAGTCGCTGTCGCTGCGCACCCATTCGCAGACCTCCGGCTGGTCGCTGACGGCGCAGGACGTGTTCAACAACGTCACCCGCACCTGCATCGAGGCGATGGCGGCCACCCAGGGCCACACCCAGTCGCTGCACACCAACGCGCTGGACGAGGCGCTGGCGCTGCCGACCGACTTCTCGGCCCGGATTGCCCGCAACACCCAGCTGCTGCTGCAGCAGGAGTCCGGCACCTGCCGGGTGATCGACCCCTGGGGCGGCAGCGCCTATGTCGAGAAGCTGACCTACGACCTGGCCGAGCGCGCCTGGCAGCACATCCAGGAGGTGGAGGCGGCCGGCGGCATGGCCAAGGCCATCGACGCGGGCATCCCCAAACTGCGGATCGAGGAGGCGGCGGCCCGTACCCAGGCCCGGATCGACTCCGGGCGGCAGCCGGTGATCGGGGTCAACAAGTACCGGGTCGCCACCGACGAGAAGATCGACGTGCTCAAGGTCGACAACTCCTCGGTGCGCACCCAGCAGATCGAGAAGCTGCGCCGGCTGCGCGAGGAGCGCGACGAGGACGCCTGCCAGGCCGCGCTGCGGGCGCTCACCGCCTCCGCCGAGGCGGGCGCGGTCGCCGGCGGCGAGCTGGAGGGCAATCTGCTGGCGCTGGCCGTGGACGCGGCCCGGGCGATGGCCACGGTCGGCGAGATCTCCGACGCGCTGGAGTCGGTCTACGGGCGGCACTCCGGCCAGATCCGTACCATCTCCGGTGTGTACCGCGACGAGGCAGGACCTTCCAGCGCAGTGGAGCAGAGCCGGGCGCTGGTGCGGGCGTTCGAGGAGGCGGAGGGGCGCCGTCCGCGGATCCTGGTCGCCAAGATGGGCCAGGACGGCCATGACCGCGGCCAGAAGGTGATCGCCACCGCCTTCGCCGACCTCGGCTTCGACGTGGACGTGGGCCCGCTGTTCCAGACCCCGGCCGAGGTGGCCCGGCAGGCGGTGGAGGCGGACGTGCACATCGTCGGCGTCTCCTCGCTGGCGGCGGGACACCTGACGCTCGTCCCCGCGCTGCGGCACGAGCTGGCCGAGGCCGGGCGCGAGGACATCACCATCGTGGTCGGCGGGGTGATCCCGGAGCAGGACTTCCAGGCCCTCTACGACGCCGGTGCGACGGCCGTGTTCCCGCCCGGCACGGTCATCCCCGACGCCGCGATCGACCTGCTGAGGACGCTGGCCGCGTCCCTCGGCCACGACGAGCTCTGAGGAACGGATGCCCGCCCGCCCCATCGACCTGGACGCCTACGTCAAGGGAGTGCTCGACGGCTCGCGCGCCTACATCGCGCGGGCCGTCACCCTGGTCGAGTCGACCAGGGCCGACCACCGCGAGCTGGCCCAGCGGCTGCTGGTCGCCCTGCTGCCGCACTCCGGCAACGCGGTAAGGGTCGGCATCAGCGGGGTGCCCGGTGTCGGCAAGTCGACCTTCATCGACGCGCTCGGCACTCTGCTCACCGCCCGCGGCCACCGGGTCGCGGTGCTCGCCGTCGACCCCTCCTCCACCCGCACCGGCGGCTCCATCCTGGGTGACAAGACCCGGATGGAGCGGCTGGCGGTGGATCCGCACGCCTTCGTCCGGCCCTCGCCCACCTCGGGCACACTCGGCGGCGTGGCCAGGGCCACCAGGGAGAGCATGGTGGTGATGGAGGCGGCCGGCTACGACGTGGTGCTGGTCGAGACCGTCGGCGTGGGGCAGTCGGAGACCGCGGTCGCGCAGATGGTCGACACCTTCCTGCTGCTCACCCTGGCCAGGACCGGCGACCAGCTGCAGGGCATCAAGAAGGGCGTGCTGGAGCTGGCCGACCTGGTCGCGGTCAACAAGGCGGACGGCGAACACGCCCTGGCCGCCCGCTCGGCGGCCCGCGAACTCGCGGGCGCGCTAAGGCTGATGCAGACCGCCGACGCCGCCTGGACGCCCCCGGTGCTGACCTGCAGCGGACGCGACGGCACCGACCTGGACCTGCTGTGGGAACGGATCGAGCAGCACCGGGAGATCCTGGACGGCCTGGGGCTGCTCGCCGCCCGGCGCAGCGAGCAGCAGGTCGACTGGACCTGGGCCATGGTCCGCGACCAGCTGCTCACCCGGCTGCACGAGCACCCGGTGGTCCGCCGGATCACCCCTGACCTGGAACACCAGGTCAGGGACGGCCGGCTGACCGCCACCCTGGCCGCCGAACGCATCCTGGCGGCGTTCGGCGAGGCCGACGGTTCAGGCAGGCACAGCGGGGCTCAGGAGCCCTGAGCCCCGCTGTGGGTCGGCGCGCCGCGGACGACCAGGCTGTCCAGCAGCTGCTTGGTCGCCGCGGCCACGGCCTCGACGGCCTCGTCGAAGGCGTCCTTGTTGTGTGCCGCGGGCGCCCGGAACCCGGACACCTTGCGCACGTACTGCAGGGCGGCGGCCCTGATGTCCTCGTCCTCGACCTCGGGGGTCACCGGCGGCCGCAGGGTCTTGATGCTTCTGCACATACCTACCAGTGTGCACGCCGCCCGGGGTCGGGACGGGGTCGGGACGAGGCCGTCAGCTGATCAGCAGGATCAGCAGGTGATGATCGCCGTGGTGACGATGGTGCAGGTGTGCGCGGCGCTGTCGTTCGCGGGGACCAGGTCCACCGGGCTGCTGCTGGTGCGGGTGAGGGTGACGGTCCAGGGCAGGCCGACGGTGATGGTGCCGAAGGTCGTCGTGAGATGCCGGGTGGTGCTCGCGCCGACCGCCAGACCGGCCGCGGTGCAGTGGAAGCCGCCGCCGGAGACGGTGCAGTCGGAGGAGCTCAGGGCCGCCCCGAGCAGGCTGCCGGAGGAGCTGAAGGCGGCCGAGGTCAGCGCCGAGGGTCCGTGGTTGGTGATGGTCAGGGTGTAGTTGATCTTCCCGCTGAGCAGCCCGGGCACGGGGGTGGCGGTCAGGGTGATGCCCACGTCGGCGGCGGTGTAGCTGAAGTGGTCGGCGCCGCTGATGGCGCTGGTGCCGTCGGCGGTGGTGGCCCGGACGTCCACGGTGTCCGGGGCGGTGCCGGCCGGGGAGGTGGCGGTGCAGGAGGTCGCGCTGCACGACACGGCGGTGGCGCTGTGGCTGCCGAAGCTGATGGTGGCGCCGCTGAGGTGGCTGCCGGTGATCGTCACCACGGTGCCGCCGGCGGGCGGACCCGAGCTGGGGCTGACCGCGGTCACCACCGGGACCGGGGGCGGCAGGACGCCGTCAGGCGTGAGGTCGTAGGGGTGGCTGCCGGTGCTGACCGTGCTGGTCACGGCCTGGGCGGCGGTGTCGACCACGGAGACGGCGGAGTCGTTGTAGTCGGCGACATAGGCATGCGCCCCGGTGGAGTCGAAGACCACCGCGACCGGGTTGGCGCCGACGCCGATGGTCGCGGTGACCGCACTGGTGGCGGTGCTGACCACTGAGATGGCGTTGTCGCCCTGGTCGGTGACATAGAGCTGGGATCCGTCCGGGCTGACGGCCAGGCCCTGCGGGATGGAGCCGACCCCGATGGTGCCGATCACCGCGGCCGCCGAGGTGTCGATCACCGAGACCGAGTTGGAGCCCTGGTTGGCGACGTACAGCCTGGTCCCGGCCGGGTTGGTCTTGAGTACCACGGGTGAGGAACCGACCCCGATGGTGGCACTGACCGTGTTGGTCACGGTGCTGATCACCGAGACCGAGTTGGAGCCGGAGTTGCTCACATAGACGCTGGCCCCGTCCGGGCTCACCGACACCCGGAAGGGGTTGCCGCCCACGGTGATCGGGCTGCCGGTGACGGTGTCGGTGGCGGTGTCGATCACCGAGACCGTGTTGCCCGACTCATTGGTGACATAGACCCTGGACCCGTCCGGGGTGACCGCGAGACCGAAGGAGTGGGTGAACCCGGCGACGGTGTCGATCACCGTGTTGGTCGCGGTGTCGATCACCGAGACGGTGCCGTCGCCGGTGTCGGCGACGTAGACCCGGGAGTGCGCGGCGTTCTCGGCGACCCCGGAGGGGTTCCTGCCGACCGGGATCGTGGCGGTCACGGTGTTGGTCGCGGGATCGATCGCGGTGACCGTGTTCGACCCCGAGTCGGCGGTGTAGACCGAGGGTGAGGGGCCGTCGGCGGCCTGTGCGGCGGGGGCGGTTAAGGCCGCCAGCCCGGTCAGTGCCAGCGCCGTGGCCGAGGCCAGGGCGGCGAACCGGTGTCGCTTGCGGGTACGTGGGTGCGGCGAGCGGTACGGAGCGGCTGAAGGCATGCGGGGTCCCCTCCCGAGGTGCCGTGGCGCTGCGGTCGGAACCCGGCGGGTCCTCGTACCCGCACCGACGCGGCCAGGTCCGGGCCCAGGATGCCCGTTCGCACGGACATGCCGCCGGAAAACGGTGGAATCGGTACGCCGGGCTACGGTTCAGGCGGAGGCGCCGCCGATCCGGGCCAGTTCGTCGGCGGTGAGCGAGGGGCGGCTGCTGGGGGCGGTGGGGGAGCGGAAGCCGGCCAGGTGGATGTCCAGGTAGCGTTCCCAGGCCGCCGGGGCGACCGCGCCGGTGGACGCCACCAGGCCGCGCAGGCTGTAGACGGTCGACATGACATCGCCGAGGGTGATGTCCGCTCGGACCTGGCCGTGCTGCTGGGCCTGGGTGAGCAGCGCGCCGATCAGGGAGCGGAGGTGCGCGGCGCAGGCCGCCTTGGTGTGGGCGATGAGCTTGTCGGCGTAGCCCCGGTGCTCGTCGAAGGAGCGGCCGAGGACCCGCAGGAAGTTCTCCAGGCCTGCGCCCGCGCCCGCGCCTCCGCCCTCGTCCTTGGCCAGCTCCAGTTCGGCGGCCGTGATGAGCTCGGTCAGGATCAGCCGGACCAGCTCGTCGATCAGCGCCTCCTTGTTGGGGAAGCGCCGGTAGACCGTGCCCACCCCGACCCCCGCCCTGGCCGCGATGAGCTCCATGCTGGCGTCGGTGCCGAACTCGGACAGCACGTCGCGGGCGGCGTCGACGACCAGCTGGTGGTTGCGTACCGCGTCGCGGCGCAGCGGCCGTGCGTCGCTGCCTGCGTCCGCGTGCTGTACGGCCATCGTCGCTCCAGGTCAGAGGTCACCGGGGGGTGAGGGACGGGGATGGGGACGGGGTGGGGAAGGGGTGTGGACTTGGCTGGAAAGCCTACTCGGGCTTGTCGCCGATCAGGGTGCCGCCGGCGACCAGGCCCAGCTCCGCGTGCTCCGGCTCGTCCGCCGGCAGTGAGCCGCCGACCGCGCGCGAGCGTCCGGAGGCGGGGATGAGCAGGGCGGCGACGGCGGCGACGCCGAGCGCCACGGCGAGCATCGCGAAGCCGTTGGTGTAGCCGGCCTCGACCGGCAGCCCGCTGGGGGCGGCCTTGGCGGTGACGATGCTGGTCATCAGGGCCGCGCCGATGGAACCGCCGATGGTGCGGATGTTGGCGTTCATCCCGCTGGCGACGCCGGTCTGGGCCGGCGGCACCGCCCCGACGATCAGGCTGGACATGGCCGCGAAGGCCAGGCCGAGGCCGATGCCGAAGATCGCTGTGGCGACGTACAGCTCCCACTGCTGGCCGTGCGCGAAGGCGAGCATCGCCATCGCGGCGGCGCTGATCAGGCAGCCGATCAGGACCACGCTCTTGGCGCCGATCCGGCGGGCGAAGCCGCCCGCGGCCATGCCGATGAAGAACATGGTGACGGTGGACGGCAGCAGGATCAGCCCGGACTGGGTGATGCTGGCGCCGAAGCCGTATCCCGCGGAGGACGGGGTCTGCACGAACTCGGGCAGGAAGGCGAACACCGAGTACATGCCGACACCGACCAGCAGCGCGACCACATTGTTGGTCCACACGGCACGGAGCCGCATCATCGTCATGTCGATCAGCGGGGTGGCCGAGCGCCGCTCGACCTCGACCCAGCCGACCGCGAGCACGACGGCCAGCACCAGCAGGCCGATCACCTTGCCGGAGCCCCAGCCCCAGACCGGGGCCTGGCTCAGTGCCAGCAGCAGCGCGACCAGCCAGGCGGAGAGCAGCACGGCGGGCTGCCAGCTGATCCTTCCGGGGGTGCGCACCGGGGATTCGGGGATGAAGAGGGCGGCGGCGATCGCGGCGGCGATGGTCAGGATCATCGGCAGCCAGAACAGCCAGTGGTAGTCCAGGGCGTTGACGATCGGTCCGGCGAGGACGACGCCGAGCCCGCCGCCGACCGCGGTCAGCGAGGCGATGGTGCCGATCGCGCCGTTCAGCTTCTCGCGCGGGAACTCGTCCCTGATGATGCCGAAGGCGAGCGGCAGCACACCGCCGCCGACGCCCTGGATCACCCGGGCGACGATCATCACGGTGACATTGGTGGCGAGGGCGGCCAGCAGCGAGCCGACCGCCAGGGCTATCAGCGTCGCGACGAAGACCCGCTCCTTGCCGATCATGTCGCCGATCCGGCCCATGATCGGAGTGAAGATCGAGGCCGAGAGCAGATAGGCGGTGAGGACCCAGGTGACCGTGTTCTGGGTGGTGTGCAGACTGGCCTGGATGGTCGGCAGCACAGGCGTGACCAGGGACTGCAGCAGCGCGTACGCGGCGACGCCCGCCGCGAGGACGGCGAAGGTCACCTGGTGATGCGTGCGTCGGGTATCGGACGCCATGGAACTCCCTCGATCTCGATCAGTGCGGGCGCGAGCCAAACGGAATGGTCATTCCGATGCCATGATCGGAGACTACGTCATCGGAATGACCATTCCGTTTCATCTGGCACTTATGAACCCCATATGCGACGCACATCACAATCAGCTGGCCTGCTCGAGTGTCGATCGTGCGTTTCAGGCGGGTGCGTCGGGGGTCTTCTCCCATGGCGCCTGCGGCAGGATCTCGCCGGTCTCCAGCAGCGACTTGAGCCGGACGATGTCAGGGCGGCTCGAGCAGCTGGCGATGATCCTCACGGGCGTGCACATGCCGTCGATACCACCGTCGCCCGTACCCTTCCGGTCGCTTAGCGGCACGGCTTCGACCACGCTTCCGTGAAAGCTACTGATCTTGATCACTTTGGGTGGCCGCTGGGGCATCCTGGTGCGATGGATGATGCCGAGGCGAAGTGGCAGCTGTGGTTGTCCGGGCTCTCTCCCACTGAACAGGCCGCAGCAGAGGCGCTCCGAACCCAGTTCGACGTCCTCGGTGCAACCGATGCGTTGGAGTGGACGAGATCGGACATCGAAGAGAACCATCCGCAACTGGCGCGCTACGTACTGCTCCGTTCCCTGTGGCGTGATTCGATCGACAGCTGGGGCGGTCGGGAAGCCTTGGAGCAAGTCGCGGCGGCTCGGCGACTGCTGGATGCGGGGGCGGACAGGGATGACCTGGTACGTCTGGCAAGGACTGTTGCCTACGAAGCCGTCTTCGCTACGGTCGATCAGCTTGATTGCGGTGCCGATGGAGAGGCGTCCGGCACCGAGGCTGGTTGGGTGGTCATGGAGTCCGGTGAGAACGGGGCCCCCACCGGCCGACTCCTCTCGGGTCTCCATGAGGACCTGCTGATGATGGATCCGAGTGGTGACGGTGCGGACCTCTGGGAATGAGCGGCGTGGTGCCGGCGAACAGGCGAACATGCTCAGCCGGGTACACGTGGAAGCGCTCAGGCTTCGGGTTTTGAGGCGGGCGTGCGCCTGCTCATCGTCAGGCCGACCAGGGCAGTCGTAGTGCCTCGATCTCGGCGTCGTTCAGCAGCGCTTTCGATGAGGGCTGGGGGTCCGGCGACCTTGGTGGCCCACAGGTCGTAGTCGGTGCACAGTACCCATGAGCGGTCCTTGGCCCAGAGGTTGGACGGGCTGAAGTCGACCTCGGGATTGTCGTACAAGGTCTCGGCATCACCGAGGCGCCCCGCACGCACGTGGAGCTTGTCGAAGTTCGTGGCCCCGAGCAATAGCGGGCTGTAGTAGGCCAGGCATGGCGTGTCCGGACCTGCGGAACCGTACGCGGTGAGGATGCCGATCAGCCGGTTCCAGGTATCACGGTCCAGGCTCCCCTCGGTGGGCGGATTGATGCCGAGCGGCCAACTGCCCTTCTTCTTGGCCGAGGAGAAACAACGGTGGGAGGGCAGCAGCCCGTCGGGTACGACGGGGTCGCCGGTCCGTCGGGCGAGTTCGGCCCAGGGCAGCCGCTGCCAACCGCGGCCGGGGTGCTCGGCGCGGCCCAGGCCGCCTCCCGTGGCGATGGTCACAGCGTCGAGGTCGATGCCCGCAGTGATGTGGGGCTGGATGCTCCCGTCCGCCAGATGCGCCTGGTGATACTCGTGGTACGACAGGTTGTCCGGCCACGGTCCGTGCTCGTACATGGCGTTGAGCACCCATGCCGCGTCAGGGCAATGGTGGTGGGCGCGTCGTGGCCCAGTTCGATCAAGGCTAGGGAGACGACGAGACCGGAGCGGCTGTGGCGAGTACCGCTGCCGCGCGGACGGGCATGCTGATCAATGGTCGGGAGCATGGCCCGGCGGGCGGCAGCAGGGGAGCGCGGAGCGATGAGCGGCACAGCGGCGGACGACGCGGCGGCGGGCGACACAACCGCAGGCGGCGGGGTGGTGCTGGCGTCGGCGGCTGGGCGGTGGGTGTTGTTCACCACCGTGCTGGGGTCGGCGATGGCGATGATCGACGGGACCGCGGTGAATGTCGCGCTGCCGCACATCGGGGCGGATCTGCATGCCTCGCTGGCCGCGCTGCAGTGGTCGGTGAACGCCTATCTGCTGACCCTGGCCGGGCTGATCCTGCTCGGCGGCGCCCTCGGCGACCGCTACGGGCGGCGCCGGGTGTTCCTGATCGGGGTGGTCTGGTTCGCGCTGGCGTCGGCGGCCTGCGGGCTGGCGCCGGACGCCTGGGTACTGGTCGCGGCGCGGGCGCTGCAGGGGTCGGCGGGGCGCTGCTCACCCCCGGCTCGCTGGCGCTGATCCAGTCGGTGTTCCGGCACGAGGACCGGGCCGCGGCGGTGGGGCTGTGGTCCGGGCTCGGCGGGGTGGCCGGGGCGCTCGGGCCGCTGCTGGGCGGCTGGCTGGTGGGCGGGCCCGGCTGGCGCTGGGTGTTCCTGATCAATCTGCCGCTGGCCGTCGCGGTGGTGCTGGTCGGCCTGCGGCACGTCCCGGAGAACCGGGACGAGACCGCCACCGGACGCTTCGACATGACCGGGGCGGCGCTGGCCGCGCTGGCGCTGGGGGCGATCACGGCCGCGCTGACCAGCACCGCGAGCGGGTTGGGCTGGTCGGTCGGGGCGGCGGCGGTCGCGGTGCTGGCGGCGGGTGCGTTCGTGCTGGTGGAACGGCGGGCGCCGGTGCCGATGCTGCCGCTGGGGCTGTTCTCCTCGCGGCTGTTCACCGTGGTCAACCTGGTCACCGTGCTGATCTACGCGGCGATGGGCGGGGTGCTGTTCTTCCTGGTGCTGGAACTGCAGATCGCGGCCGGCTTCCCGCCGCTGCTGGCCGGTCTCGGCACCCTGCCGCTGACGCTGATCATGCTCACTCTGTCCCCGTCCGCCGCGCGGCTGGGCGACCGGATCGGCCCGCGGGTGCCGCTCACGGTCGGCCCGCTGCTGGCGGCCACCGGGATCCTGCTGATGCTGCGGATCGGCCCGACCGCCTCCTACCTGGCGGACGTGCTGCCGGCCGCGACCGTGCTGGGCTGCGGAATGACCCTGCTGGTCGCGCCGCTGACGGCGACCGCCCTGAACGCGGTGGAGGACCGCAGGGCCGGGATCGCCAGCGGCGTCAACAACGCGGCGGCCCGGATCGGCAGCCTGCTGGCGGTGGCGGCGCTGCCGGCCCTGGTCGGGCTCACCGGGGACCAGTACCGCTCCGCCGACGCGGTCGACGCGGCGTTCCGGGGAGCGGTCTGGATCTGCGCCGGACTGATGGTCGCCGCCGCGCTGCTCACCTGGTTCGAGATCCGCAAGCGGGGTGTGGCGGTTCCCGACCGGACGGCCCACGCGGTCGCACCGAAGCTCTGACACGACGGGCCGGGCCGAGTGGCGCTGGGCCCTTGCCTTGGATGCTGCGTACATGTCACGCTCGAAAGGCGTTCGATCCAAGTCGGGCGTGAGCGGCGCCCCGCCGACGCCCGGTGCGGGGCGCCGCCTCGGTGTATGGAAAGAAGTTGCCCGGGCAGTTGCTCCTCAGGGAAGCCTTACTGGGAAGTACGGACGAGGAGGTGGCAACGGTGGACGGATCCGCGTTGTCCTGGCGTGAGCAGCAGATCCTGGCCGGTATCGAGGAGCGGCTGCGGGCCGACGCGGAACTCGACCGGCGGATGCGGACGATGAGGCTGAACCGGCTCTGGCACGTCTGGAACGTGCTGCGCGCCGAGCAGGAGGTCCTGGTCCTGGCGCTGCTCGGCGCCGTCAGCGTGCTGCTCGTGGTCGGGATACCGGCGGTGCGGTTCACTCCGGTGCTGCTGATCGCCGGACTGATCCTGCTGGTCCTGGCCGGTGCGGCCGGCCTGTTCCGCCCGCTCTTCCTGTCCCTGAGCCGCCGCGGCCGGGCCGACCGGACGACGACCCGGTCCCTGGGCGAGCTGGCCTGACGGCCCGGCGACTCACTGTCGCCGGGCCGCTGCGGTGCTACTGCGATGCCGATGCACTGCTATGCCGATGCACTGCGATGCCGATGCCGAGGAGTCAGCTCAGGGGAGCTGCTTCTCGACCGCGATCCGGCCCTGCTCGGCCAGTTGGCGGCGGGCCCACTCCAGAGTCTTCGGGGTCACGTCCCGTCCGCTGGCCATGACCAGGTCCTCGGCCGAGACCTCCCCCTCCGCGCCGGTGTGCAGCAGCCGGTCGGGAGTGACCTCGTCCGGGGTGGGGGTGCGCACGGCGTCGCTGCCCTGGCCACTGCCTTCTCCCTGTCCGCTCCCGCCGCCGTAGCGCTGTTCGAACTTGGCGATCGCACCCTGCGGGTCCACCGCCCGGGCCCGCCCGGTGTGGAAGGGATGGCTTTCCGCAGAGATCTCCACGTCCACGACCGGGTAGGTGTTGCCGTCGTCCCACTCGATGGTCTGCTCGCTGGTGGCAGTGGACCGGGTGAGGAAGGCGTAGCCCGCGGACTTGTCGCGGAAGACCACGGGAGTGTACTCGGGGTGCTTGTCCTGTCGCATGCGTGCTCCTTCTGTCCTGGCGCCTGGGCGTCTTCCACGTATATCCCAAGGCCGCGCTTCACGCCTGCCCTGCGCACGCCGGGCCACTCGGGAAGATCCCGAGCGACCCGGCACGAGGTGCTATTTCTTGCTGGGCGTGGTGGTCCAGACGAAGGTGGCGCTGCCCGAGGCGCCGGCGGTGTTCCTGGCGGTGACCGTGACGGTGTAGCTGCCGGTGGTCGTGGCCGAGCCCGAGATCAGGCCGGTGGAGCTGATGGCCAGACCGGCGGGCAGGCCGGTGGCGCCGTAGGTGATGCCCGCTGCCGAGGTGCCTGCGGCGGGCTGGGCGAAGGCCCAGCTGACCGGGGCGCCGACCGGGCTGCTCATCCCGTGCGGGTTGGCCACGGTGAGCTGGGCGGCGCCGCTGGTCGCGGCGTCGGTGTCGGCCGTGGCCTTGGCGGTCATCGCGGTGGCCACGGTGAGGTTGCCGGTGAGCGGGAGGTTGCGGGAGGAGTCGCCGACCAGGATCTGGTAGCTGCCCGCCGCGGTGGTCCAGTTGCTGCTCGCGGTGTTCCAGTACGCCAGGTCGTGCGCCGACACCGTGAAGGTCACGGTCTTGGCCTGGCCCGGGGTGAGGCTGACCCGCTGGAAGTTGCGCAGCTGGTGCACGGGTTCCCCGGTGGAGGCGGGGTCGCCCACATAGAGCTGCACCACGTCCGTGCCGGCCTTGGCGCCGGTGTCGGTGACGGTCGCGGTGACCGTGGCGTTGCCGCCGTTCAGCGCGCCGACCTGGAGGTTGCTGAAGGCATAGCTGGTGTAGGACAGGCCGAAGCCGAACGGGAACATCGGGGTGATGTTCTTGGCGTCGTACCAGCGGTAGCCGACGTCCAGGCCCTCGGAGTAGGTGATCTGGTTGTTGACGCCGGGCCACTGCGCCGGGGTGTTGGCCGGCACGTCGGCCAGGCTGTTGGGGAAGGTGACCGGCAGCTTGCCGGACGGGTTGACGTCGCCGAAGATCAGCGCGGCCATCGCGGTGCCGATCTGCTGGCCGGAGTAGAAGCCCTCGAACACGCCCGCGACCTGGTTCAGCCAGGGCATCGAGACGGCCGAGTTGTTGTTGAGGACCACGATGGTGTGGGGGTTGGCCGCGACCGCGTCCTCGATCAGCTGGTTCTGGGTGCCCGGCAGGTCCAGGGTGGTCGTGTCGTGCTCCTCGTTGCCGTAGTTGTCGCTGGCGAAGACGATGGCCACGTCCGAGCTGCGGGCCAGGTTGGTGGCCGCGGTGAGGTCGGTGCCGTCGTTGTAGGTGACGGTGGTGCTGGTGCCGGCCACCCGGTTCTGCAGCCCGGTCAGCGGCCAGACCGTCCCCGAGCTGGTGACGGTGGCGCTGCCGCCGCCGATGGACTGCACCCCGGCCCCGCCGTCCCAGCCGAGCACCGCGATGGAGTGGGTGGTGGCGGTGGACAGCGGCAGGATGCCGTTGTTCTTGAGCAGGACGGTGCCCTCCTCGGCGCCCTGCAGGGCGACCGCGTTGTGGGCGGCGGTGGTGACGGTCGCGGTGGGCGAGCCGCTGGGGGCCTTGTCGAACAGGCCGAAGGCGAAGAACTGGGTCAGCAGCCGGGTGACCATGGTGTCCAGGGTGGCCTGGCTGACCGTCCCGGCCTGGACCGCCTGCTTGAGGAAGTCGGCGAAGAAGTAGCCGTTGGGCATCTCCACGGTGAGCCCGGCGTTGGCCGACTCCACGGTGGAGTGGGTGCCGCCCCAGTCGCTGGTGACGAAGCCGCCGAAGCCGGCCTGCTGGTAGAGCGGGGTGTTCAGCAGGGCCGGGTTCTGGCAGGCGGGGACGCTGTTGACGTTGCTGTACGCGCACATCACCGCGGCTGTCGCGCCCTGGGTGACAGCGGTCTGGAAGGCCGGCAGGTAGAGCTCCTGCATGGTGCGGCTGTCCACCACCACGGTCCCGGCCGGGTTCTCGATGTTGTAGACCGCGGCGTGCTTGGCCTCGGCCATCACGCCCTGGCTCTGGATGCCCTTGATGTCGGCGGCGGCCATCTGCCCGGACAGATAGGGGTCCTCGCTGAAGCTCTCGAAGGCCCGGCCCCAGCGCGGGTCGCGGACGATGTTCAGGGTCGGGCCGAGGGCCACGGCCGCGCCCTTGCCGGCGAACTCGGCGCCGATGGCCGCGCCGTACTGCTGCTCCAGGGCGGTGTCGAAGGTGGCCGCGGAGAGGTTGCCGGAGGGCATCTGGGTGACCCCGCCCAGGCCGTCGCCCACGCCGGCCGGGCCGTCCTGCAGCCCGATGTCGGGGATGCAGAGCGAGGGGATGCCGGTGATGTTCCCGATGTACGGGGTGGCGTTGCCGTTGCCGTGCAGGATCGAGATCTTCTGGTCCAGCGTCATCTGCGCCATGACCTGGGCGACCCGGGTGGCGACCGGCGCGGTGGAGCCCACCCAGGGGCAGTTGCCGTTGCCGCCGCCGGGCGGGTTGGTGCTCGGCGGCGCCGAGGTCGGCGGGGTGGTGGCGCCGCCGAGGGTGTGCACGGTCAGCTCCCACAGCGAGTCGCCCCACTGGGTGCCGCGGGCGGTGGCGTAGAGGCGCAGGTAGCGCCCGGTGCCGGAGACGGTGACGGTCTGCGTGCCGCCGGTGCCGGTGGCGGTCGTGTAGAAGTTGCTCCAGGTGGTGCCGTCGGTGGAGAGCTGGATCTGGAAGCCGGACGCGTAGGCGGTCTCCCAGTTCAGCACCACCTGGCAGACCGGCAGCGAGCTGCCGAGGTCGATCTGCAGCCACTGCGGGTCGGCGGCGGCGCTGGACCAGCGGGTGCCGGTGTTGCCGTCGACCGCGGCGGAGGCCGGGAAGGTCGCGTTCTCGGTGGAGGAGGCGGTGGCCGGGCGGTTCAGCGCGGCGTTGGCGGTGCCGCAGCTGCCGGGCGGCTGGGTGGTCGGCGGCGGCGTGGTCGGGCCGCCGGTGCCGCCGGTGCCGTAGACCTGGAACTCGTAGAGCGAGTAGCCGTAGGGGGTGGCCCGGGCCGTCCCGTACATCCGGACGTAGCGGCCGGTGCCGGTGACATTGAGGGTCTGCGTGCCGCCGGCGCCGGTGGTGGTGGAGTAGATCGAGGTCCAGGCGGTCCCGTCCGGGGAGGTCTGGATCTGGAACGCGGTGCCGTACGCGGCCTCCCAGGTCAGCACCACCTGGCTGATCGAGGCGGAGGCGCCGAGGTCGACCTGGAGCCACTGCGGGTCGCTGAAGGCCGAGGACCAGCGGGTGGTGGTGTCGCCGTCCACGGCGGCGGAGGCGGGGGTGCCGACGGCCTGGGTGGAGGACGCGGTGGCCGGCTTGCCCTGCGACAGCAGCGTGCCTGCTGCGTGCGCGGGTGAGCCGGTGAGGGCCAGCAGCAGGGCCGCGACCAGGGTGGCCGCGAGGGCCATCGCAAGCGCGGCCCGGCCGTGCTGACGCCTGGTCAGCGGGCTTGTGGGGGTGGAGGGTTGGACTGGCATGCAAGTCCCCTGTCGGAAGGTGCCAGTGGCGTGAGAGCGCTCTCACGGGTGTGACTCGAAGGTTCCGACCTTGTAAACACCATGTCAAGCAGATGGACGGGTTCCGGAACTCGTCAGCCTTTGGCTGTCCATTGTCAGCTGCACAACCGTAAAAAATTGAACATGTGTGCAACCTAATGTGTCTCCAGAGCGTCAAGGATCAGATAGGCCATGGCAATGTTGAGCACCGGAGGACGAATGAGTGGGGCCACACCTGCGGTGGACGGAGCGCGGGACGGTGCGACCGGCGAGATACCCGGCGGCACGCCCGCGCCGGGGCGTGCCGCACGACGCAAGGCCCAGCGCGGAACGCGCCGGAAGGTCCTGAAGTCCGTGGGCTGGACGCTCGCCGTGGTCCTGGTCGCCGCGGGTGGCGGTGTCGGCTACGTGTACATGCACCTGTCGGGGAACATCAAGTCGGCGCCGCTCTACTCGGGCGGCGACAAGGCCAAGGCCGTCGGCGTGGAGAAGCCGGACCCCTTCGGCCGGACCCCGTACAACCTGCTGCTGATCGGCTCGGACACCCGTGCCTCCGCCGGGGACGCCAAGCTGGGCGGCGACGCCGGTGTCGGCGCCAACGCGGACGTGCAGATGCTGGTGCACCTGTCGGCGGACCGCAGCAACATCACCGTGGTGAGCATTCCCCGCGACACCGTCACCCAGCTCCCCGACTGCGCCCACGACGCCACCGGGCTGATCAACAGCAGCCTGCAGACCGGTCCCAGCTGTACGGCCGCGGCCGTGCACAAGCTCACCGGCATCACCGTGGACGCCTATGCGATGGTCGACTTCAGCGGTGTGGTCGACATGTCCAACGCCCTGGGCGGGGTGAACGTCTGCGTCAGCAGCAACATGTACGACATCTACTCGGGTCTGAAGCTGACCAAGGGCACCCACAATCTGAAGGGGAAGGCCGCGCTGGAGTTCCTGCGCACCCGGCACGCCTTCGGTTCCGGCAGCGACAGCACCGGACGCACCACCGCGACGCACATCTTCTTCACCGACATGATCAACAAGTTGAAGACCGAGAAGACCGTCACCGACTCGCTGGCCATGTACCGGATCGCGGACGCCGCGACCAAGGCGCTGACCGTCAGCGACAACCTCAACACCATCCCCAAGCTGATCGGTCTGGCGGACGACCTCAACAAGGTGGCCACCGACCGGATCACCTTCACCACCATGCAGAACGTCGCCTACAGCGGCACCAACCCGCTGTACAAGGAGGACGTCCAGGAGGACACCGCGGGCGCCCCGGTCCTCTTCAACGCCATCATCAACGACCAGTCGCTGACCTCGGCCGGCGGCGGCAGCACCGCGACCGGCCAGCCCAGCGCGCCGACCACGCCGGCCGGTCCGGCGCTGTCCACGATCACGGTCGGGGTCTACAACGGCACCAGCGTCAACGGCCGCTCCGACGCCCTCGCCGCCGACCTGGTCAAGGAGGGGTTCAACCGGGGCACGGCCGGCTACTCCGACTCGGTGTCCCCGGCCACGACCACGCTGACCTACGGCCCGGGCGACGCGGCCAAGGCCGAGGCGACGGCCAAGGCACTCGGGCTGCCGGCGAAGGCGCTCAAGCAGGGCAGCGCCGCCGGGCTGAAGCTGGTCATCGGCGCGGACTGGACCAGCGGCAGCACCTTCCCCGGCTCGAAGCCGGTGAAGCCCGCGGTGGACACCAAGGCCGCGCTCAGCAACGCCAATGTGCAGACCGCGAACCAGAGCAACAGGTGCGCCCAGGTCGGCACCGAGTACACCGAGCCGGGGCACACGCCGGCGGGCGAGTTCGCCGCCTACCCGAACGTGCCCAACTCGGCTCCGTAGCAATCGGGTTGCCCGCCGCGCCACACCTCGGCCCGCCGCGCCCGGCGCTCGTCAGCCGGGCGCGGGCTGGTCCGGGAGCAGTTGCTCGGCCCAGATGATCTTGCGGGTCGGGGTGTACCGGGTGCCCCACTGCTCGGCGAGCCGGGCGACCAGGAAACAGTCCGCGTCCGCCCTCGTCGGTGGTGGCCGCGTAGCGCAGGTGCGGGGCGGTGCTGCTGCTGGTGTCCGACACCTCGCAGATCAGGGTGCGGGCCCGCAGCAGCCGGACGTGGATCGGTCCGCTGGCGTAGCGGATGGCGTTGGTGATCAGCTCACTGAGGATCAGCTCGGTGACGAACACCATGTCCTCCAGCCCCCACTGGGTCAGCTTGAGGCTGGCCGCGGCCCGGGCGCCGGCCACCGCCTGGGGGTCGAACGGAACCTCCCACTGGGCGATCTGGTCGTCCGGCAGCGCCCGGGTGCGGGCCACCAGCAGCGCGATGTCGTCCTTGGGCAGGGCGGGCAGCAGCGCGTCCAGCACCGCGTCGCAGGTCTCCTGCGGGGTGTGCCCCGAGCCGGAGAGGGCGTCGTTCAGCAGCGAGAGGCCGACGTCGATGTCGCGGGTGCGGTCCTCGATCAGCCCGTCGGTGTACAGCACCAGTTGGCTGCCCTCGGGCAGTTCCAGCCGCACCGTCTCGAAGGGCAGTCCGCCCAGGCCCAGCGGCGGTCCGGCCGGGAGCTCCAGGAACTCCACCGTGCCGTCGGGGTGCACCAGGGCGGGCGGGACGTGGCCGGCCCGGGCCAGTTCGCAGGAGCGGGAGACCGGGTCGTAGATCGCATAGAGGCAGGTGGCCCCGGTGATTGAGCTCTCGCCGTTCGGGCCGGTCTCGTCCTTGTCGATCCTGGCGACCAGCTCGTCCAGGTGCGCCAGCAGGTCGTCGGGGGGCAGGTCCAGCATGGAGAAGTTGTGCACCGCGGTGCGCAGCCGTCCCATGGTCGCGGCGGCGTGCATCCCGTGCCCGACGATGTCCCCCACCACCAGGGCGACCCGGGTGCCGGACAGCGGGATGACGTCGAACCAGTCGCCGCCGACGGCCCCCTGCGCCGGCAGGTAGCGGTAGGCCACGTCCAGGGCGTCCTGGGCCGGCAGCCCGCGCGGGAGCAGGCTCTGCTTGCAGGGTCACCGCCAGCGCGTGGTTGTCGGTGATGGCCGAGATGATCTGTTCCTGGGTGGCGTACTTGGTGTCGAAGGAGCCGCTGTTGCGGCCCAGCCGCAGCACCTCCACCCGGTCGGCGACCGCGCGCACGCTGTCCAGGTCGTGGCTGACCAGCAGCACGCCCACGCCCTGGTCCCGCAGCCGGGTGATCAGCCGCAGCACCAGGGCGGTCTGCTCGACGCCGAGGGCGGCGGTGGGCTCGTCCAGGAGCACCAGTTTGGGGGCGCCGATCAGCGCCCGGGCGATGGCGACGGCCTGGCGCTGGCCGCCGGAGAGGGTGCCGACCGGGACCCGCACGCTGGGGATCCGGCTGGCCAGGTCGCTCAGCAGCCGGCGGGAGCGCTTCTCCATCTCGACCTCGTTGAGGAAGACGCCGAACTTGCGCAGCTCGCGGCCGATGAAGAGATTGGCGACGGTGTCGAGGTTGTCGCAGAGCGAGAGGTCCTGGTGGACCGTGGCGATGCCCAGGTTCTGGGTGCGCAGCGGACTGGTCAGGTCCAGCGGGAGGCCGCCCCAGTCGATCACCCCGGCGTCCGGAGGGGACACCCCGGCGATGGTCTTGACCAGGGTGGACTTGCCCGCGCCGTTGTCACCCACCAGGGCGACCACTTCGCCCTCGTTGATCTCCAGATCGACGTCGTCCAGCGCCTGGACCGCGCCGAACCTCCGCGAGATCCCCCGCACCGACAGCAGGGGAACGTGTGCCACGAGAACCATCTCCGTGCCTAGTGGGTGTGACGGCGCAGTCGATACTCCCGCATGGCCGGGCGGTTCGCACCATGGATTGCACCAGTATCTCGGATATGTGCCCGAGCAGCGCTCGAGTAGTCCCTGGCAGGGTCGGGTACGGCCCTTCGGCGGCGTCGTCACCCGTCGTCACCCGTCGTTCCTCGTCGGAGGCGGTCCGGCCGTAGTCGGCGAAACGCACCGTCCGCAGGCACCTGTGCGCGTACAGTGATGAACGGTGCAGCCGAGGACAGACCGACCCGGGGGGGTAGGCATGGCGAAGCAACGAGTTCTGGACATGCAGCACTTACGCGACCGATTCGTGGACGCGCCGGATTCACTGGGCGCGCGCAAACGGGCCCAGCGGTGGGAGGTGTTCGCCGACACCTTCCCCGGCATCGGCGAGATGAGCGTGATCGACCTCGGCGGAACCGTCGAGACCTGGTTACGGGCCCCGGTGCGGCCGGCCCGGGTGCATGTGGTCAACCTGCTGGAGGATCCGCCCGCCGAGGTCCCGGACTGGATCCGGGCCGAGTTCAGCGACGCCACCGCCCTTTCCGAGCGGATCCTCGCCACCGAGTACGACCTGGTGTACTCCAACTCGGTGCTGGAGCACGTCGGCGGCCACACCCAGCGGCTCCGCTTCGCCGAGGCGGTGCACCGGCTGGCGCCCCGGCACTGGGTGCAGACCCCGTACCGGTACTTCCCGATCGAGCCGCACTGGCTGTTCCCCGGCTTCCAGTTCCTGCCGCTGGCGGCCAGGGCGGAGCTCGCCCGCTACTGGCCGCTGGCGCACAGCCGGGCCGGCAGCACCGAGGAGGGGCTGCGTTCGGCCATGTGCACCGAGCTGATCAGCCGCTCCGAGATGCAGCACTACTTCCCGCACTCGCGGGTGATCAACGAGCACATGGCCGGTCTGGTCAAGTCGCTCATCGCAGCCAAATCCTCCTGAAGCAGCCACGTCCTCCTGAAAGGGACCCATGTCTCGGACGAAGGGCCTGGTCCTACGACTGGGACTGGTACTGGCGGCTGTCCTGGCGATCGCCGCGGTGGCGTTAGCCGACCGGGCCGGGCACAAGGACCCCGGGTGCGCCGCGGGTCTGTGCACCGTCGGGCCGTCCGCCGCGGCCAGGGTGAACGACTCGCCGGAGCCCGTGGTCACCGGGCACCTGCCCGCCCACGGCGGCTGTGCCTCGCCCGGCGCCTGCGGCTGGCCGGACGCGCACAGCACCGGACCGCGGATCGGGCTCAAGCCGCACCGCACCGGGGCGCTGAGCATCGCCACCGACGGAGCCGTGATCAGCGGCTGGGACATCACCGGCTCGCTGGACATCTACGCCAACAACGTCACCGTCATCGACAGCCGGATCACCTCGACCAACTGGTGGGGGATCAACCTACGCAAGGGGTTCAGCGGCCTGCGGGTGCTGCACACCACCATCGTCGGGGTCCCGGGCAAGGGGCTGGACAACGGCGGTGAGGACTACGCGGTGTCCAACATGGGCGGCAGTTCGGTCGAGGTCGGCTGGAACGACATCTCCGGCTACGGCGACATGCTGTCCATGGGCAGGGCAACCTGCACGACAACTACCTGCACGACGTGTCCGCGTTCCGGAACCTCGGCGGCGAGTGGCAGCACACCAACGCCGTGATCAGCGACGGCGGCAACACCGGGCAGCTGATCATCCGTCACAACACCCTGCTCAACCCGGTGGCGGTGGACCAGGGCGCCTCGGCCAGCATCGGCCTGTTCGCGGACACCGGCTCGGTCGCCAACGCCACCGTCGACGACAACTGGCTGGCCGGCGGCGCCTACGCGCTGTACGGGGGCGGCAAGGGGGCGAACGGGATCAAGGTCACCAACAATGTCTTCTCCACCCAGTACCACCCGAACAGTGGTTTCTACGGCGCCGTCACCGCCTGGAACGCGGGCGGGGCGGGCAATGTGTGGAGCAACAACAGGATGTCGGACGGCCGCCCGGTGACGCCGCCGAAGGCCCCCTGAGCAGCGCTGTCCGCTCGACGCAGACTCGCCGCGCGAGGCGCCGCCGCCGCGGTTACGTTGGCCGGACGGACGTGCCGGTCCCGGCGCGCCGTCGGGAGGCAGCGGTGTGCTGGAGTTCCACGGCCGATCTGGTGGCGGGCGGCGTGGTGGCCGGGCTCGGCCTGGTCGCGCTGACCCGGGTGCGCCGGGTCCGGGAGCTGCCGCTGGCGGCGCTGCCGCTGGTGCTCGGGACGCACCAGCTGGTCGAGGCCCTGGTCTGGTGGGGGGCGGAGGGGCGGCTCGGCGGCGGTGCCGCGGCGGCGGCCCGGACGGTGTGGGCGGTGATCGCCTATCCGCTGTTGCCGACCCTGGTCCCGCTCGCGGTGCTGCTGGTGGCCGCCCCGGCGCGGCGGGGCCGGATCCTGCCGTTCCTCGCGGTGGGCCTGGTTTCCTCGGTGGTGCTGGCCGTCGCGGTGGCGGACGGGCCGGTCACCGCGACCATCGACGGGCACACGGTGCGCTACGGCGTGGGCGTCCCGCACTCGACCCTGGTCGGCGCCGGCTACCTGCTGGCCACGGTGGGCGCGCTGGTCGCCTCCGGGCAGCCGGACATCCGCCGGCTGGGCCTCGTCTGCGGGGTCGGCGCGGCGGTGTGCCTGACGCTGTGGCAGACCGCGTTCGTCTCCACCTGGTGCGCGCTGGCGGCGCTGAGCAGCCTGTTCGTGCTGCGCTGGCTCCGGCACGGGTCTGATCGGGGGTCAGATTCCCCCGGACGGTCCGCTCTGCCTGGCGGAGAGGCCCCATCGGCGTTCTGATCGGACTAGGGACTTGTCCGTAACGCGTTGGTGTGTTGGTTGAGGGAGGAACACGTGGCCCAGTTTCGATCCTGCGCTGCTATTGACCTGGGTGCGGCGACGCTGCGGCTGCGGCGCGGTGCGGATGTGCCGGTGGCCGAGACGGTGGCCCGCGCCGTGCTCGACGAGGACGGCACGGTGTTCGCCATGGGCGACGACGCGCTGGTGATGGAGGGCCGGACCTGGGGCGCGATGCGGCTCTGCCGTCCCACCGCCGGCGGTACCGTCGCCGACCACGACGTCACCCTGCTGATGCTGCGCTCGATGCTGCGCGACGCGGGCCGGGGCCGGTACAGCTACGGGGGCAGGGTCGGCGTCTGCATCTCGGCGGCGGTCACCGACCTGGGCACCGCCGCGCTCAAGCAATTGTGCCGGGACGCCGGCTTCACCGACGTACGGCTGGTGCCGCAGGCGCTGGCGGCGGCGGTCGGGGCCGGGATCCCGGTGGACACCCCCTATGCCTCGGTGATCGTCGACCTGGGCGCCGAGCACACCAGCGCGGCGCTGCTGGTCTGCGGCCGGGTCATCGCCTCGCGCTCGACCCGCTTCGGCGGTGACGCGCTGGACGCGGTGGTCGCCCGCTATCTGCGCGAGGAGTACCAGCTGGTGGTCAGCGCGGGGGCGGCGCAGCAGGTGAAGACCGCGCTGAGCCTGCCCGGGGCCGACGACACGGTGCCGGTGCGCGGCCAGAACGCGGCGACCGGACGTCCGCGCGGCTTCTCGCTGCCGGTGCAAGAGCTGCGCGAGCTGCTGCTGCCGCGGGCGGTAGCGGCGGTCTGCGACCAGGTCACGGCGGTGCTGCTGGGCTGCCCGGTGGAGATGTCCGCCGACATCTTCGAGCGCGGCCTGGTGCTGACCGGCGGCGCGGCCCGGTTGCACGGTCTTGAGGAGGCGGTCCGGGTGGAGGCCGACCTGCCGGTGCATGTCGCCGACGACTGCGAGCGGGTGGCGGTGCTGGGGGCGCAGCGGCTGATGGCGGACAACTGGGCCGGCCTGGACCGCTCCGCGTTCCGGGCGACCACCCTGTCCGGCGCGGACCTGGAGCCGGAGCCCGCGGCCGCCGGCTGACCGTCCCCGGTGCTGGCACCGGCGCCGTCCGGTGCGGGTCAGGCTGCGTGGTTCGGGCCGGAGCGGGCAGGCGGACGGGTGAGCAGTCTGCCTGTCCGGCCCGGCGTTGAGGAGTAGCTGGAGATGTCAAAGATCGAGGAATCGGTGGAGGTCGACGTCCCGCTGAGCACCGTCTACGACCAGTGGACCCGGTTCGCCGAGTTCCCCCGGTTCATGGGCGGCGTGCAGCGGATCGACCAGCTCAGCCCCACGCTCACGCACTGGGTGACCAGTGTGGACGGCGTGCACCGGGAGTTCGACGCGAGGATCACCGAGCAGGTGCCGGACGACCGGATCGCCTGGACCTCCGTCAACGGTCCCGAGCAGCGGGGCGTGGTCACCTTCCACCGCATCGACGACAACCGGACCAAGGTCATGCTGCAGCTGGACCACGAGCCGCACGGCGTGGTCGACACGGTGGGGGACCTGCTCGGTTTTGTCTCGCACCAGGTGCAGCACGACCTCGGGGAGTTCAAGAAGTTCATCGAGGAGCAGGCGGACCGGGCGGCGGCGTTCCCCGATTCGGCCCAGTCGGCCTGATCGCTTTCCGCTGATGCGGAGCACCGGGGCGCGGGTGACGATGAACCGCGTAGCTGCGACGGTGCATGAGCGAGAGGGACACCATGACCACGATGTCCGCCCTGCCGGAGCGGCCGGCCGATCTGCGGGGGATCGCCCCCGCCGACGCCCGGACGTTGTCCAAGCCGCTGTTCCGGCGCCTGGCCTCGTTGGAACCGGGGACGCACGAGCACCAGTACGTGCGCGGCACCCTGGTGGAGCTGAACCTGGCGCTGGTGAAGTTCTCCGCGGCGCGGTTCCGCGGGCGCAGCGAGCCGATGGAGGACATCGTCCAGGTCGGCACGATCGGGCTGATCAAGGCCATCGACCGGTTCGATCCGGAGCGCGAGTTCGAGTTCCCCACCTTCGCGATGCCCACGGTGCTGGGTGAAATCCGCCGCTTCTTCCGGGACACCAGCTGGACCGTCCATGTGCCGCGGCGGCTGCAGGAGCTGCGGCTGCGGCTGGCGAAGGCCGGGGACGAGCTGTCGCAGACGCTCGGGCGCGCGGCGACCGAGGCCGAGCTGGCGGTCCACCTCGGCCTGACCGAGGAGCAGGTGCGCGAGGGGGTGCTGGCGTCCAACGCCTACACCGTCGGCTCGCTGGACCTGTACTCCTCCCAGGACGACGCCGACGAGGGCCAGGCCGTGCTGGAACGCTCCGGCGAGGTCGATCCGGCGCTGGCCGCGGTGGACGACCTGGCCTCGCTCAAGCCGCTGATGGACACCCTCACCGAGCGGGAGCGCGACAATCATCGGGCTGCGCTTCGGCGCGGACCTGACCCAGGCCGAGATCGGCGCCCGGCTGGGCATCTCCCAGATGCACGTCTCCCGGCTCCTGGCCCGAGCCCTGGCCCGACTGCGGGAACAGCTCCTGGTGGAGGAATGAACGCGGCAGGGGAGCCGGTTGTTGACCGGGAGTCACCTACCAGGAGGAGCACATGGTGAGTACCGCAGTCATTGCGCAGTCAGGGACGTTCCAGCTCGGTGGAGACCGTACGGTCACCCGGCTGGGCTACGGGACCATGCAGCTCACCGGGCCCGGTGTCTGGGGCGATCCCAAGGACCCGGACGAGGCGGTACGGGTGCTGCGGCGCGCCGTCGAGCTGGGCGTGAACCTGCTGGACACCGCCGACTCCTACGGCCCGGTCGTGGCCGAGCCGCTGATCCGGCGGGCCCTGCACCCCTACTCGGACGACCTGGTGATCGCCACCAAGGCCGGGTTCACCCGTTCGGGTCCGGGCCGGTGGGCTCCGGTCGGCCGGCCCGAGTACCTGCGGCAGCAGGCCGAGATGAGCCTGCGCCACCTCGGCGTGGAGCGGATCGAACTGTTCCAGCTGCACCGGATCGACCCCGCGGTGCCGCTGGCGGACCAGATCGGTGAGCTGAAGCTGCTCCAGCAGGAGGGCAAGATCGCCCACATCGGCCTGTCCGAGGTGAGCGTGGAGGAGCTGAAGGCCGCCCAGCAGACCGCGGAGATCGCCACCGTGCAGAACCGCTACAACCTGACCGACCGCGCCTCCGAGGCGCTGCTGGACCACGCCGAGCAGCACGGCATCGGCTTCATCCCCTGGTTCCCGCTGGCCACCGGCGCGCTCGCGGGCGAGGACGGGCCGCTCCGGGAGATCGCCGCCCGGTTGGACGCGTCCCCGTCCCAGGTGGCGCTGGCCTGGCTGCTGCACCGCTCGCCGGTGATGCTGCCGATCCCCGGCACGTCCAGCGTGGCGCACCTGGAGGACAACCTCGCCGCGGCCGCGCTGAAGCTGTCGGACCAGGACCTGGCCGAACTGACCGCGCTCAGCGGTCCGAGCGAAGGGTCGTAGCAGGACCGTGCTGCAGCAGGTCGCCGCCGCCTCGCGCGCCACCGCCGCCGAGCCCGCCCGCAACGCCAAGGTGGCGCTGCTGGCCGAGCTGCTGCGCGGTCTGGGGCCGGTGGACCTGCCGGCCGCGGTGTCGCTGCTGTCCGGCGAGTCGCGGCGGATGCGGATCGGGGTGGGTCCGGCCGCGCTGCGCGAGCTGCCGCCGCCCGCGGCCGCGCCGACGCTGGGCATCGCCGAGACCGAGCAGGCGCTGCGGACCCTGGCGGCGGTCCAGGGGACGGGCTCCCAGGCCGAGCGGCAGCGCCTGCTCACCGCGCTGTTCGCCCGGGCCACGGCCGAGGAGCAGGGGTTCCTCCGGGCGGTGCTGGGCGGAGAACTGCGGCAGGGCGCGCTGGACGCGGTGATGGGGGACGCCGTGGCCAAGGCCGCCGGGGTGCCGGTGGCGGACGTGCGCCGGGCGCTGATGTTCCGCGGGTCCGCCGCCGCGGTGGCAGCGGCGGCGCTGGAGGGCGGGTCCGCCGCGCTCCGCGCCTTCGGCCTGGAGCTGGGCCGACCGGTACGGCCGATGCTGGCCGCCTCCGCGCCCGACGTCGCCACCGCCCTGGACCGGGTCCGCCCGGCCGGTCTCGAGTGGAAGCTGGACGGGATCAGGGTCCAGGTGCACCGGGACGGCGACCAGGTCGGCGTCTTCACCCGCAGCCTGGACGACATCACCGCCAGGGTGCCGGAGGTGGTCGAGGCCGCCCTGGCCCTGCCGCTGCGCTCCGCCGTGCTGGACGGAGAGGTCATCGCGCTGGGCCAGGACGGCCGGCCGAGGCCGTTCCAGGAGACCGCCGCCCGCACCGCCTCCCGCCAGGACGTGCGGGCGCTGCGGGAGCGGGTGCCGCTGAGCGTCTTCTTCTTCGACCTGCTGCACCTGGACGGCGCGGACCTGCTGGACCGGCCGGGCGAGCAGCGCTTCGAGGCCCTGGCCGGGCTGCTGCCGCCGGAGCTGCGGGTGCCGCGGCTGGTCACCGGGGACGACGAGGCCGCGCTGGCCTTCTTCCGGGACGCGCTGGCCCACGGCCACGAGGGCCTGGTGGTCAAGGATCCGCAGGCGCCCTACGCGGCCGGCCGGCGCGGGGCCGGATGGATCAAGGTGAAGCCCCGGCACACGCTCGATCTGGTGGTGCTCGCGGTCGAGTGGGGCAGCGGACGCCGGCAGGGGCTGCTCAGCAATCTGCACCTGGGCGCCCGCGCGGACGGAGCGGAGGGCCTGGGGGAGTGGGTGATGCTCGGCAAGACCTTCAAGGGCCTCACCGACGAGATGCTCGCCTTCCAGACCAGGGAGCTGCTGGCCCGGGAGGTCGACCGGGACAGCTGGACCGTCCGGGTCCGTCCCGAGCTGGTGGTGGAGGTCGCCTTCGACGGGCTGCAGCGCAGCCCCCGCTACCCGTCCGGGCTGACCCTGCGCTTCGCCCGGGTGCTGCGCTACCGGGACGACAAGGGGCCGGCCGAGGCCGACACCATCGCCACGGTCAGGGAGCTGGCGGCCCAGGAGGGGCTCTGAGGGCTCTCGCCGGTGGGCCGGGGTGCGTATCAGCCGCACCAAGGGGAACGTATGTCGCATGAACGACTCTTCGAACGAGCACCAGCACCATGCCGCCCATATCGTCGTCCGCCCGCCGGTGATGGAGGAGAGGCCGCCCTACCGCCGGGTGGAGATCCTCGGCACCGTGGTCGGCAAGGCCTACGGCATCGAGGATGTGACCGAGTTCGCCCGCCGGGCCGGTCTTGAGGACGTCGACCTGGCCAACACCGGGTCCGTGCGGTGGGAGGGCGGCGGCCCCGGCTTCTGGGGGGCCGACACCGGGGAGTGAGGCACGGCGGGACCGGCCGCACTCCCCGTGACTGTGCGCGGACGGCTCAGCCCTGCGCCAGCGCCTCGCGCAGCTCGGCGGCGGTGAACCGGGGGCCGTAGGCGGGCTTGTCGCGGTCGAAGCGGCGCCCCTCGGCCAGCGGGCCCGCGTCCACCACGTCGAAGCCGAACGCCTCGATCAGGTCGGTGACGACCTTCTTGGCCTCCGCGTCGTCGCCGGAGATCGGCAGCGCGCGGCGGTCGGGGGTGCCGGCCGGGGTGGCGTCGTCGATAATGTGGGCGGCCTGGATGTTGTTGAAGGCCTTGACGATCCTGGAGTCCGGCAGGTGTTTGGCGAGCAGGCCGCTGACCGTGGCCGCGCCGCTGTCGATGGCGTCGACATGGCCGTCGCGCTCGACGTAGTAGTTGTTGGTGTCGATCACGACCTTCCCAGCGAGCGGCTCGGCCGGGACCCGCTGGTAGGCCTTGAACGGGACGGTCACCACCACGATGTCCCCGGCCGCCCCGGCCTCGGCCGGGGTCGCCGCCGAGGCCTGCGGGCCCAGCTCGGCCACCAGCTCGGCCAGCGTCTCCGGGCCGCGCGAGTTGCTCAGGACCACGTCGTAGCCGTGCGCGATCGCCTGCCGGGCGATCGCCTGGCCGATGTTTCCGCTGCCGATGAGTCCGATGGTTGCCATGGTTCGTCCGCCTCCGGGTGTCAGAGTGCCGCTTCGATCAGCGTACGGGCGAGTTCGCCCGAGGACGCCGGATTCTGGCCCGTGTACAGGGTGCGGTCGGTGACGGTGTGTCCGGCGAACGCCGGGCCCTCGTCGAAGTCGGCGCCGAGCTCCTCCAGTCGGTCCTGGAGCAGCCACTTCGCCTTGTCGGCCAGCCCGGCCGCACGCTCCTCGGCGTTGGTGAAGGCGGTCATCCGGTAGCCGGCGAAGGGCCAGCTGCCGTCCTCGCGGCGGGCGGCCAGCAGCGCGGCCGGGGCGTGGCAGAGGATGCCGATGGGGGTGCCCGCGTCCAGGGCCTTGGTCAGCAGCTTGCCGGACACCTCGTTGACGGCGAGGTCCTCCATCGGGCCGTGGCCGCCCGGGTAGAAGACGATGTCGTAGTGGTCCAGCTCGACCTTCTCCAGCGCGTGCGGCTCCTCGAGCTCGAAGCGGATCGACTCCAGGTAGCCGGCGATGGCGTCGGCGCGCTCCTGCCCGCCGTTGGCCTGGGCGGACAGGCTGCCCTGGTCGACGGTGGGGACGACGCCGCCCGGGGTGGCGACGGTGATGTCGAAGTCGGCCTCGCGGAAGATCCGGTGCGGCTCGGCCAGCTCCTCGGCCCAGTAGCCGGTGGGATGTGTCGTGCCGTCAGCGAGGGTCCAGCCGGTGGCGCCGGTGACAACGAAGAGGACGGAGGTCATGGGGCTGTTCTCACTTCTCTCGGACGTTTCCCCCATCATGTCCCGTCGCCGGGGCCCGGCGCGCGCCGAGGGCTCCCGGGAGCCCCCGGCGCGCGCCGTCGGCCGGGCCTCAGCCGGCCGCGATGCCCTCGCCGCCGACCGCGCCGGGGACGGTGACCGAGCCGATCGCGGTGAGCGTGCCGTCGTGGCCGACCCGGAACTCGTCGACGATGCCCTTGGCCCCGGTCTGGGCGTAGAGGAAGCGGCCGTCGGCGCTGGCGGTGGCGTCGACGGTGCCGCCGTCGGTGGCGGTGTTGCCCAGGGCGGCGGGCGTGCCGTGGCTGCCGACCTGGAAGCCGGAGAGGCTGCCGCTGCCGGCGTTGGAGGCGTAGAGGTGGTGGCCGGTGGCGGCGATCCAGCAGGTCGCGGCCTGGCCGGTGGCCACCGGCGTGCCGACCGCGGTCAGCGCGCCGTGCCAGCCGACGGTGTAGGTGGCCACGGCGTTGGGTCCGGCCTCGGTGACCTGGAGCCGGCCGGCCGGGTCGAAGGCGAAGCCGAACGGCACCGCGCCGGGGGTGGAGGTGACCACCGGGGCGGCGGCCGGCGCGCCGAAGCCGGACAGCGGGAAGACATCGATGCTGTTGGCGGCGGCCTTGGTGGTGACGATCAGCTCCCGGCCGTCCGGGGTGAACCCGATCTGCCCGGGGGTGTGCGTGAACTGGGGCGTCGCGGCCGGGTCCAGGCCCAGGCCGCGGTGCCAGGAGGGGATCCGGACCAGGCGGTCGCCGACCCGGGTGAAGCCCTGGACCGAGCCGCCGCCGAGGGCGTTGGCGACATAGACCAGGTCGCCGTGGACCGCGACGCTGACCGGGAACTGCCCGCCGGAGGAGACCGTCTGGAGCCGCTGCAGCCGGTCGCCGTGCACGGCGAAGACGGTGACGCTGTCGCTGCCCGCGTTCACCGCGTAGAGCAGCTGGTGCCGCTGGTCCAGGACCAGCGAGCCCTCCGAGGCCAGGTGGTCCACGGCCGACCCGGCCAGGACCCCGCCGAGGCCGCCGGTGGCGTAGACGCCCGTCTGGGTGAGCGTTCCGTCGGCGTTGCGGTGGTAGGCGACGACGGTGTTGCCCGCGGTGTTGTCGCTCTGCACGAACACGGGCGCGCCGTGGCCGCCGCCCTCGCCGTGACTGCCGCCCTCGTTGGCGCCGGCGGCGAAGGCGGGGGCGGCGAACAGGGCGGTGGCGGCGGCCACGGCGGTGGCGACGGCGAGGGTGCGGGCGCGAGAGCGGGCGGCGCGGATCGAGGACATGATCGAACTCCCTGGGACCTGGGTGGCGTCTGATGGCCGGTCCGCCGCATGTTCCATCAACTCCGCTGCAAGGCAAGGGAGTTGATGGACTGCATGGCTGCTTGACCGATCTTCAGATTAGAGGCTGCCGAGAGGTCCCAATCGGGCAAAAGCCGCAAAGCGCCGAGGCGTCCGCACTCCGTAAGGAATGGCTGCACGGAGCGCCGACACCCGGCCGGGTCAGGACGACCGGCGCCGCCGCAGCACGCCGCGGACGAAGGCGGCCTGGCCGACGTGCTGGAGGTCGTCGGCGATCACACTGACCAGTCGGACGCTGAGGGTGACCGGGGGCTGCCAGGACTCGTCGACCACCCGCTGCAGGTCCGCGTCGGCCAGGGTGTCCAGGAAGCTGAGCGTCTGCGCGTGGACCGCGCCGTGGTACTGCGCCAGCAGGGCCGCCGGGACGTCCCGGAAGGCATCGACGTCGCTGCTGGACTGGCCGTAGCCGTGGGCGTCGGCGGGGTAGGGCAGGTCGAAGCGCTTCTGCCAGTCGCCCGAGTGCCAGATCTGCGGGACGTCGGCGGCCTTGGCGACATGGTCGTCCTGGACCCGGGTGAGGTGCCAGACCAGCCAGCCGATGGAGTTGGCGTCGGGGTCGAGGCGGGCGGAGAGGTCGTCCGGGCCCAGGCCGTCGAGGACGTCCTCGACCGTCTCCTTGATCCGGTCGAAGGCGTCGGCGAGCGGGGTGATGCTGGTTGCGGTCATTCCTCCAGCCTTCCCCGGCGCGACCGCCGACATATGTGACCTGAGTCACACAATGATCGGAGTTGATCTCACCGGGTAGGCGCGCCGACGTGGCGGTGCTGTCGCCGCCCGCCGAGGCGAGGAGAGGCCGATGGCTGAGAATGTGCTGGTCGAGGACCTGTACCGGTTCCAGGAGCTGCTGTCCCCCGAGGAGTCGGAGGTGCTGCTCCGGGTCCGCGACTTCCTGCAGCGGGAGGTCGCCCCGCACGCCAACGACTGGTGGGGCCGGGCGGAGTTCCCGCACGACCTGGTCCCGCGCTACGCCGAGCTCGGCATCGCCGGACTGCCCTACGCGGAGAAGCCGGCCAGCAGCATGCTCAGCGGCTTCATCGCGCTGGAGATGGCCCGGGTCGACGCCTCCATGGCCACCTTCTACGGCGTCCACTCCGGCCTCGCCATGGGCAGCATCGCCCGCTGCGGCTCCCCGGAGCAGCGTGACCGCTGGCTGCCGGCGATGGGCCGGATGGAGCAGATCGGCGCCTTCGCGCTCACCGAACCGCTGGGCGGCTCCGACGTCGCGGCCGGGCTGCGCACCACCGCCAGGCGGGACGGCGACAGCTGGGTGCTCAACGGCGCCAAGCGCTGGATCGGCAACGCCACCTTCGCCGACCTGACCGTGGTCTGGGCCAGGGACGAGGAGAGCGGCCAGGTCCTCGGCTTCGTCGTGCACGGCGGCAACCCCGGCTTCAGCGCCACCAAGATCGAGAACAAGATGGCGCTGCGCACCGTCGAGAACGCGGACATCGTGCTCACCGACTGCCGGGTCCCGGAGACCGACCGGCTGCAGGAGGCGCACGGCTTCCGGGACACGGCGGACGTGCTGCGGCACACCCGCAGCGGGGTGGCCTGGGAGGCGGTCGGGGTGATGCTCGCGGCGTACCGGATCGCCCTGGACTACGCGGTCGAGCGGGAGCAGTTCGGCGGCCCGATCGCCCGGTTCCAGCTGGTCCAGGATCTGCTGGTGCGGATGCAGGGCAATGCCACCGCCTGCCTCGGCATGGTCACCAGGCTGGCGCAGCTGGAGGACTCCGGCGCCTTCCGCGACGAGCAGTCCGCGCTGGCCAAGGCCTACTGCACCACCCGGATGCGGGAGACCGTCGGCTGGGGCCGGGAACTGCTCGCGGGCAACGGGATCGTGCTGGACTACAGCATCGGCCGCTTCGTCGCCGACGCCGAGGCGCTCTACTCCTACGAGGGCACCAGGAAGATCAACACCCTGATCGCGGGCCGTGCGGCGACAGGCATCGGCGCCTTCGTATGACTCGTGTACTGTGGCGGGCGTCGGCGCCGGAACGGTGCCCGACCCCGTGCAGGCAAGGACCGATCGAAGGAGGTGGGACCCAGTGACCGCTGTAGCAGACCGGGTGCCCTCACCCTGCGGTTCGTGCCCCACGACCGCGCGGTCACACCGACACAGGTGACCGGGAGGGCGCCCCCAGGCGTCCCCGAAAGGCACACTCACTTTGTCGGCATCCCCTTCGCCCCTCACCTTCCCCGCCATCGTCACCAGGCTGCGTGCCGCCGGCTGCGTCTTCGCCGAGGACGAGGCGGAACTCCTGATCGCCATCGCCCCCACGCCCGAGGAACTCGCCGCGATGGTCGAGCGGCGCGCGGACGGCCTCCCGCTGGAACAGGTCCTCGGCTGGGCCGAGTTCTGCGGACTGCGGATCGCGGTGGACCCCGGTGTCTTCGTCCCCCGCCGCCGCACCGAGTTCCTGGTCGCCGAGGCGGTCGCGCTGGCCGCGCCCGGCGCCGTGGTGGTCGACCTCTGCTGCGGAACCGGAGCACTGGGCGTGGCCGTTGCCGCGGCTTCGGCTTCGGACGCGGGGATCGAGTTGCATGCCGCCGACGTCGAGCCGGCGGCGGTGCGCTGCGCCCGGCGCAATGTCCTGCCGGTCGGCGGGCTGGTGCACCAGGGCGACCTCTACCAGGCGTTGCCGGACGCGCTGCGCGGCCGGGTCGACGTGCTGGTCGCCAACGCCCCCTACGTGCCCACCGAGGAGATCGGCCTGCTGCCGCAGGAGGCCCGGGTGTACGAGCCGCTGGTCGCGCTCGACGGCGGGGCGGACGGGCTCGACGTCCAGCGCCGGGTGATCGCCGGGGCGGCCGAGTGGCTGGCCCCGGGCGGGCATCTGCTGGTGGAGACTAGCCGGCGTCAGTCCTCCGGCACGGTCGAGCTGTTCGCCCGGGCCGGGCTGATCCCCCGGGTGGTCGGTTGCGAGGAGCTGTACGCCACTGTGGTCATCGGGACTGTCGGGACTGTCGGGACCGGGTCCGCGAACGGCTGAGTGCCGCTAGCATCGGGCGATGTCGTCCATACGTGGGGCTGTTGTGGTTGCCGCCGGAGTGGTGTCGAGCCTGCTCCTGGCCGGCTGCGGATCCGGCGGTACGCCGTCGGTCGCGGTGGCCGGTTCCGGTCCGGCCGGGCTGGGCGGGGTGGTGGGATCGGCGGTCGCGTCGACGCCGGGCCCGAGTACCAGCACGGCCCGGCCGAGCGCCTCCGCGAAGCCGACCGCCGTCCCGTCCGCGAAGAAGCGGGTGCCACCGCTGCCGAAGGCCGGGAACCCCGGCGGTGGGGCGGCCGTCCCGACCGCTGCGCAGGCGGTCGACAGCACGCACCCGACCCGTACGGTCGGCCATGGCACGCCCGGCAGTTGCACCTCCGCCGCGGTGGTCGCCGCGGTCGCGGCCGGGGGAGTGATCACCTTCTCCTGCGGCCCCGACCCGGTGGTGATCACGATGGACGCCACCGCCAAGGTCAGGAACACGTCCTCCCGGGTGGTGCTCGACGGCGGCGGCAAGGTGACGCTCAGCGGGGCCGGCCGGCGGCGGATCCTCTACATGGACACCTGCGACCAGGCCCAGGGCTGGACCACCTCGCACTGCAACGACCAGAGCTCGCCCCAACTCACGGTGCAGAACCTCACCTTCGCTGACGGGAACTCCACCGGGGACACCGCCGAGGGCGGCGGCGGAGGCGCCATCCTGGACCGGGGCGGGCGGCTGAAGGTCGTCAACTCCCGCTTTGTGCGCAACCGTTGCGACCGCACCGGGCCGGATCTCGGCGGCGCGGCGATCCGCGCGCTGGACCAGTCCGGCGGGCTGCCGGTCTACATCGTGGACAGCACCTTCGGCGGTGCCCCGGGCCAGGGCGGCAGCTGCTCCAACGGCGGCGCGCTCAGCAGCATCGGGGTGTCCTGGACGGTGCTGAACAGCGTGCTGACCTACAACTCCGCGGTCGGCAGCGGCGCGAACCCGGCCCGCAGCGGGACGCCCGGCGGCGGCAGCGGCGGGGCGATCTACACCGACGGCAACCGCTACACCGTCACCGTCGCGGGCTCGGTGATCGAGCACAACACGGCCAAGGAGGGCGGCGGGGCGCTGTTCTACGTCAGCAACGACCGCACCGGGACCCTCACGCTGCAGAACTCCACGCTGAAGTCCAACCCCAGCGCGGGCTTTGAGACGGCCGGCTATCCGGGCATCTTCTTCCTCGGCGCGGGCAGGCCGAGCGTGCAGCACTCCACCCTCGGCTGACGCCGATTCCGGCGTTTTTTCCGGCGTCGGGACAGGATCGGAACAAATCAATCCGAACCCATCCGGAACCGTGCAGGTTCGCTATTCTGTCCGAGGGGATGTCAGCTGCCGCCTGGAGATGGGCGGCACGGCAAGCGAACGCATGGGGGGACCATGACCGACTGGGACGACTACCTCGCGCCGGGCGACACGGATGTGACGGCGGAGCAGGTGACCGAGGCGCAGAGCGACCTCGGCGACGCGGCACTGCAGGAGAACTTCGCCGAGGAGGACGCCGGGACGTCCGACTTCTACGCCAACTGGGCGTCGGAGGACGTCCAGGAGGCCAACTTCGACTCCTACATCACCGGGGACGAGCCCGACTACTCGACCGCGATCGAGGACGCCGGCACCTCGCTCGACTACGCGGACTCCTCGCTGGACGAGTCCGCCGCGGCCGACGGCTATGTCGCCGACGCCGCCGACGACCTGTCCTCCTGACCCGTCCGGGTCCTTCGGACGGTCCCAGGCCGTCCGGTTCCTGCTGAATGCCCGGAGGGGCCGTGCCCTCGATCACCCTCGACGCCGAGCGCCGGGTCGCCGCCGACGCGGGACGGGTCCGCACCGCGGCCGTCGACGTCCTGCGCCGGCTCGGCTTCCGGGTCACCTCCGAGATGGCCACCGTGGTGGAGGCCCAACGGGGTTCCGCGGTCCGCTCGGCGATGCTGATGCCGGATCAGGTCCCGGTCGGGGCACGGCTACAGTTCACCCCCGAGCCCGGGGGCAGCTCCTGCGCCCTGCATCTGACGGACCGTTCGGTGTCGGCCGTGGTGCTCGGGGTGCAGGGCCCCTACCAGGCGGCCTTCCAGGCGCTGCTGCAAGCGCTGGACCAGGCGCTGGCGCAGCTCGACCCGGCAGCGGCGAAGGTCGGGTTCGCCGAGCCGCGCTGGTGGGTCCGCGGCCCCAACGTCGAGGCGCTGGAACGCGGGCACGCGGTGGGCCAGCGCCTGGTCGGCGGCATGTCCGCGCGGATCTCGGAGCGGCTGTCCGGCGGCCCCCGCTCCACCGGCCCCACCGGCTGGAGCGGCTACGACCGGCTGGTGGTCAGCTGCTCGGCCGGCGCCGTCACCATGGAGATGAGCACCGCGCGGACGCTGCTGGCCATCCCGGTGATGATCAGCTCCCGGCCCGGCGCGCTGCCGCCGCCGCTGGCGGCCAAGGTGGAGCAGCTCGCGGCGCTGATCGAGCAGCGGCTCAACTCCGGCGGCCGGGGCACCCTCGCGGTCGAACTGCCCGAGGACCAGCGGAAGACCTTTGAATTCCTGCACCAGCAGCTGGGCATCCGCTCGCAGCTGCCGGTGCGGACGCTCTGCGTCTGCCGCGACTGCCGGCACCCCAAGGTGGTCAACCTCGACCTGCAGCGGTTGCGCGAGAAGAACCGCAATCTGAAGATGCTGGCCTCGGTGGTCAGCATGTCCGCGGGGCGGGGCGAACCCAACCCCTTCATGGTCTTCGGCACGGTCTTCCGGCAGGCCAAACTGGACCCGGACTTCATCTGCGGCCGCTGCGAGAGCACCGAGGCGGACGAACAGCCGGTCACCTTCTGCCCCGGCTGCGGGGATCTGCGGAAGGAGCCGGTGCTGGTCACCTGCGGGAAGTGCAGCCATGACTTCCGGGTGCTGGTGAAGGGCGCCCCGATCTGGGAGAAGGCGGCTCCGGCTCCGCCGAAGCTGCTGCCGCCGGGGGTTCCGCCGGTGGCGCTGCCGCCGGTCCCGCAGGCGGCTCCGCCGCAACTGCTCCCGCCGGTTCCGTATGCGGCTGCGCCGCAGTTGCTGCCGCCCGCGCCGCTGCCGGCCAGGCAACCGCCGCCGGCCAGGCAACCGCGGAAGGTCTGTGCGATCTGCGGGAACGCCTACCCCACGCTCTGGTGGGTGCAGGTCGCCGAAGGCGCCTCGCGGCGGACGCTGGCGGTCTGCGCCACCTCGCCGCGCTGCTCGCCGCCGTCCCTGCTGCCGCCGGTCCGCACCCTGCCGTGACGTGACATGACGCCGGCGGAGCCCCTGCTCAGGGGCCCCGCTGACGTCATGCTGTCCTACAGGACGACCTCGTCCAGTTTTCCGGTGGCGACGTCGAAGACGAAACCGCGGACCTGGTCGGTGTGCGGGATGAACGGGCTCGCCTTGATCCGGGCGGCGGACTGGCGGACGTCCGTCTCCAGGTCGCCGAACGCCTCGGCCGCCCACGGCGGCTTGATGCCGGTCTCCGCGCGGATGGACTCGCGGAACGCGTCGTCGGAGAAGGTCAGCATGCCGCAGTCGGTGTGGTGGATCAGGATGATCTCGCGGGTGCCGAGCAGTCGCTGGCTGATGGCCAGCGAGCGGATCGCGTCGTCGGTGGCGACCCCGCCGGCGTTGCGGATCACATGCGAGTCGCCCTCGTTCAGACCCAGCACGCCGTAGACGTTCAGTCGGGCGTCCATGCAGGCCAGAACCGCCGTGTGGCGCGCGGGCGGCAGCGGCAGCGGGCCTTGGAAGGAGGCGGCGTAGCCGGAGTTGTGGGCGAGGTACTGCTCGGTTTCGGTACGTGCTTCGGACATGGTTCGCTCCGGGAGTGCTCGGGGTGCGCCGAAATGGGCCGTGACACTGCGGGGTCCTGCCAGATCAGAAGATCAGCGGTGGCGGCGGCAGCAACACGCGGAGCTGGAGAGACGTCCGAAGTCGACATGGCGACGGCGCACGAGCACGTTCATGGGTCCACCCTAACGCCGCTTGTGCGGGCCATGCCGACAAATGGCGAAATCCTGGACACTTTCGCCCCGCCGCTCAGCCCGGCCAGGACCAGGGAGCTGAGGAAGCCGAGGGCGAGAATCCAGAGGTAGGGGTCCTCGACCCCGTCGCGGTTGTTCGCCAGCCGGTCGGCCGCCGGGACGTTGGCGGGGCTGGTGTCCGGCACCCAGTGCGCGGTGAACTGGAACAGGCCCTCGGCCGTCGTCGCCAGCAGCAAGGCGGTCAGCACCACCGCGCACAGCGTGGCGACGGCTACGTGCCGCGGCTGATCCAGCCACTTCTGCGCGACCAGGAACGCCGCGAACCCCGCGGCCGCCATGGTGAGCACGGCCCAGCCGGGGCGCGCGGGCAGCGGCGGGGCAAGCAGGACGGCCGTGAGCACGGCCGCACCGGTCACCGCGCCCGCTCCGCCGCCGATGGCCAGGGTGCGGGCGCCGACAGCGGCCCGGCGCGAGGTCGTGGCGGCCAGGGCGATCAGGCAGCAGACCAGGACGGTGCCGAAGATCGGCACGCCGTGCACGGTCTTCTCGTGCGACTGGTCGGCCTCGGTGGCGGAGCCGAGGCTGTGGGCCAGGAACAGGCCCTCGGCCAGGATCAGCGCGTACCCGGCGGTGCGCACCAGCCGGGCGGGCCAGTTGTCGGCCACCCGGCCGAGCAGCAGCGAGGCCGCCACCGCGACCAGGATCACGGCGGCCGTGCCGTACCGCATCGGCGCATAGCCGAGGCGGAGGGCCCACAGCAGTCCGGCCGCGGTCAGCAGCACGGTCAGGGCCGAGGGCAGCAGGGTCCAGGTGGGACGTCCGAGCGCGAAGCGGCGTCGAGGCATGGCCGGACTCTACTGGCGGGGCGCGGGGCCGGCCATGGTCCGCGCCTCAGATTCTGGCGACATAGACGGTGTTGGTCGCCAAGCCCCCCTGCAGCGGGTTGTCGAAGGAGACGACATGGGCCGCCGACTCGGCGAACACCTCGGCGAGGACCGCGCCGAACTCCGGATCCGGCGGGTCGTTCGACCAGAGCGCGAAGACGCCCTCGGGCTGGAGCCGGGCGGCCAGCGCGCGCAGCCCGCCCGGCAGGTAGAGCGCGGCGTGGCGCGGGTGCAGCACCTGGCGCGGCGAGTGGTCGACGTCCAGCAGGATGGCGTGGAAGCGGCGGTCCGGCGCTTCCGGGTCGAAGCCGCAGGTGTCGCCGACCATGGCGAAGAAGTCCCCGTGGACCAGTCGGCAGCGCGGGTCCGAGGCCAGTCCGGCGCCCAGCGGGACCAGGCCGCGCCGGTGCCAGTCGATCACCTCGCCGAGGGTGTCGACCACGATCAGCGAGTTCACCCGGGGGTCGTCCAGGGCCGCTCTGGCGGTGTAGCCGAGACCGAGGCCGCCGACCACCACGTCCAGGCCGTCACCAGGCAGCTTGGCGCCGGGCAGCTTGGCCAGGCCGAGCTCGGTGAGGGCGATCTCGCCCGCGGTGAAGAGGCTGGACATCAGGAACTCGTCGCCTAGCTTCACCTCGTAGACGTCCTCGCCGGAGGACGGATCACGCCGCCGCCGCAGGCTGATGTCGCCCATCGGTGTCGGCTTCCAGTCGATCTCCTCGAACCGTGCGCTCATCCGCTCACCCTATGCGACCGCTGCCAGCGCCGACGCACTGAACGAGGCGACGCAGGGGTGGCCGGGGAGGTCGGGGCCGCGGGGGTCGTCGGCGCGGCGGACGCCCAGGGTCTGCCAGCCGGCCTCGGCGGCGGCGTCCAACTCCTCGGCGACGTCGCTGGCGAACAGGATGTGCGCGGCCGGGGTGCCGATCGTGGTGGCGATGCTGCGGTAGGAGCCGGGTTCTCGCTTGCCGCCGGCCGTGGTCAGGTCGAAGTAGCCGTCGAGCAGCGGGGTGAGGTCGCCGAAGGCGGTGTGGGCGAACCAGTCCCGTTGGGCCGGGACGGCTCCGGAGGAGTAGATGTATCGACTCACCCCCGCGACCCGCCAGCGTGCCAGCGCGGCCGGAACTTCCGGGTAGACATGTCCGCTCAGCTCCCCGGCGCGGTAGCCCTCGGCCCAGATCAGCGCCTGCAGCGACTTCAGCGGGGCGGCCTTGACGTCCTGGTCGGACCAGTCCTCCAGGACGCCGACCGCCTGGGCGCAGCTGAGTTCGGCCGAGTCGGTGCGGTCGCGCACGGCGGCGAGCAAGTCACGTCCCTTGGGCGTGTGTTGATGCTTCGTCAGCCAGCGGGCGATCCTGGCCCTGGCGTGCGGGAAGAGCACCTCCTGGACGTGCGAGACCGAGCCGGTGGTGCCCTCGATGTCGAGGACGACGGCGTGGACCGGGCGGCGCGGCGGGTGGTTCATCCGGCGACCGCCAGCAGGTCGTCCAGCCGGGGGAAGCGCTGGGCCAGCGGGTCGCCGGTGAAGTCGCCGACCCAGCCGTCCTCCTGCTCGAAGAAGCGGATGGCGGCGAACTCGGGCCGCGGGCCCATGTCGAACCAGTGCCGGGTGCCGGCCGGCACCGACAGCAGATCCCCGGCCTCGCAGACCACCGCGTGCACCTCCCCGTCCAGGTGCAGGTAGAAGCAGCCGGTGCCATGGGCGAAGAAGCGGACCTCGTCCTCGCCGTGCCGGTGCTCCTCCAGGAAGGTGGAGCGGGCCGCCGCTGCCTTCTCCTGCCTCCCCGGGGATTCGGCGCTGTCGGCGCCGTCCGCGGTGTGCAACCGGGCGACGTCGACCAGGCGCAGGCCGCGCCGGGCGCACAGCTCGTCGACCTCGGTTCCGTAGCGGGTGAGCAGGGTGCCGTTGGGCACCGAGGCGTCGACCGGGCCGCGCAGCGGCCAGCGTTCGAAGCCGATGCCGTGGGCGGCCAGCGCCTCGGCGATCGCGGTGGAGTCGCGGGTACGGAGCCGGATCTCGGCCGGGTCGGTGTCCGGCATGGTCTGCAGCAGAGTCATCGTCAGTTTCCTTCCACGAAGTGGTAGTTTAGAGAGCTGGGAGCAGGTCCGCGCCGGTCAGCAGTGCCAGTTGGAAGATCGCCTCGAAGCACTCCAGCCGGTTTCTGGCCTGGGCGAGGTCCGCTCCCCAGACGGTGATGCCGTGGTCGGCGATCAGCAGGCCGGGGGCCGGGTCCGACGCTGTCGCCGCCGCCGTTGCGAGGTACTCGGCGACCTCGGTGGCGATCAGGCCGACGTCGGGCCAGTTGGGGAACACCGGGACGTCGGTCCGCCCGTGGTCGGCCAGGCCGAGCCCCTTCAGCAGCTCCTGGCCGCGCAGCGGCACCGACCCGAACAGCCCGGGCCCGTAGTCCCGGGCGCTGCGGGTGGCCACGGCGGTGGCATAGGGGGAGTGGACGTGGATCACCGCACGGGCAGTCGTGTGCCGGTAGACCGCGGCGTGAATGGCGGTCTCGGCGGAGGGCCGCCCGGGACCGCCGCCCAGCGGAGCACCGCTCTCGGCGGTGATGCCGATCATGTCGGCGGCGGCGAGCGAGTCCTTGTCGCGCCCGCTGGGGGTGATCAGCGCGGTGTGGGCGACCCCGGGCAGCCGGACCGAGAGATTGCCCGCCGTCCCCGGCATCCAGCCGCGCTGGTAGAGCGTCCGGCACATCGCGGCGAGCTCCCCGCCCGGAGAGCCACCCGGACGCACCGTCCGGCATTCGGTCACGATCGCGGTGACCAGCTCGGCCGGGGTGACGTCGAAGGCCGGGTTGTACGCGCCGGTGCCCGGCGGAACGGTGGTGATGCCGGCGAAGGCGGTGACCTCGGCCGGGTCGCGCTCCTCGATGACGATGCCGGAGCCGTCGGCCAGCGAGCGGTCCCAGCTGGACTCGGGCGCCACCACCAGGAACGGGATCCGGTGCCGGGCCGCGGCGACGGCCAGGGCGTAGGTGCCGATCTTGTTGGCGACGTCGCCGTTGGCGGCGATCCGGTCGGCCCCGACCAGCACGCAGTCGACCAGGCCCCGGGCCATCGCGGCCGGACCGGCGGAGTCCGTGCACACCCGGTGCGGCACACCCGCCTGACCCAGCTCCCAGGCGGTGAGCCGGGCGCCCTGCAGCAGCGGCCTGGTCTCGCCGGCCAGCACCTCCTCCACCGCGCCCTCGGCGTGCAGCCGCAGGATCGTCCCGAGCGCGGTGCCGACGGCGGCGGTGGCGAGCCGTCCGGTGTTGCAGTGGGTGAGGATGCGCAGCGGCCGGTCCGGGCAGAGCTCGCGCACCAGCGCCGCGGCGCGGTCCACGGCGGCCAGGTTGACGCCGATGTCCTCGGCCAGCATGGCCTGGGCCTCGGCCAGCACAGCCGCAGGGCCCTCGGCCAGCCGCCCCAGGGTCCGTTCGACGGCCCAGGAGAGGTTGACGGCGGTGGGCCTGGCGGCGGTCAGCCGGCGGGCGTCGGCGCGTACGGCCGACTCGTCCAGGCCGTTGCGCCCTGCCGACAGCGCGGACAGCGCCACGCCGAACGCGCCGGCCAGGCCGATCGCCGGGGCGCCGCGCACCGCGAGCGAGGTGATCGCGGCGATCACCTCGTCCACCGTGCTGAGCCGCAGCGGGCGCTGCTCGGTCGGCAGGCCGCGCTGGTCGAGGGTGACGACGCAGTCGCCCTCCCAGGCCAGCGAGGTCGGTGTCGGGGCCATCGCCACGGGATGCTCCTGGACTTGTGTGCTGACGGTCAGCCACCGGGCGAGGGGTCGTCAAAAGCCCCCCACCTGCGGCGATGTCCTCACCGTAGCGGCCGGTGCGGGGCGTGCCCGGTAGCGCCGGGGCGTGCCGAGGGTGAAGCAGCGAACGTGTGTACGGATACAACGACGGCCGCCCCGGGTCACTGACCCGGGGCGGCCGCGAGAGCCCAGCTGTCGGTCAGGGCAGGTTCCACTTCTGGGCGTTGCTGCTGTTGCAGGTGTAGATCTGGAGCTGGGTGCCGGTCACGGTGGTGGAGTTGGGGTCGTCCAGGCACTTGCCGGAGCCGGGGTTGACCAGGGAGCCGGAGGAGCCGACCGCCCACTGCTGGGCGCCGGTGCCGTTGCAGCCGTACCACTGGACCTTGGTGCCGTCGGCGGTGCCGCTGTTGCTGACGTCCAGGCAGCCGCCGAGGACCTTCAGCGTGCCGTCGGTCCCCACCGTCCACTGCTGGGCGCCGCTGGCGTTGCAGGTGTAGATGTCGATCGGGTTGCTGTTGGTGGTGGCGCTGTGCAGGTCGTCCACGCACAGGCCGGTGGAGACCCCTGAGGTGATCGGGCCGACATGCGGAGTGGTTCCGCCGCCGCCGGTGCTGAAGCCGATGGCGAAGACATGCAGCGCGCCGGTGCCCACGTCCGAGGGGAGTCGGACGCTCGCCACGGTCTTGCCCGCGGTCAGGGTGACCGGGGCGCTGGCGAAGAGATAGGTCTTGACGGTGTCGGAGGTGGTGCCGGCCTGGTTGCGGTACGCCACGGTGGCCGCCACCGTGCTGCCGGCCAGGGCGGTCGCCGAACCGCCGTTCAGGGTCCAGTCGGAGAAGGCCAGCGGCACCGACTGGGTGGTGCCGTCGGTGTAGTTGACGGTGGCCGTGCCCGAGGAGGGGCCGTTGCTGGCCGTGCCGAGGAAGGAGATCGCCCCGGAGCCGGTGGCGGCCACGGTCTGGCCGTTGGACAGGTAGTTGTCGGGCTGCCCGGCGGCCACGTTCGGCCAGGTGAAGGAGGTGCCGCCGGCGCTGACCGTGCCGCCGGGGTTGATCCCGGCATTGGCCAGCGCGGTGGCGGAGTAGCTCCAGCCGCCGCCGTCGAAGTTGGCACTGGAGGAGGCGGCGTCGGCGGAGACGCCGATGTCGGTGTAGGTCGGGTTTCCGGCGTAGGAGGGCGGCGCCGCGGAGGCGGCCGAGGCCCAGGAGGTGTTGGCGGTGGTGCCCAGGGTGAAGCCCAGGGTTCCGCCGCCGCTGATCGCCCCGGCCGGGGCGTAGGCGTTGTTCCAGGCCGCGCCGTTCCAGCTGGCCGACTGGACGTAGGGGGCGTTGTCGGCGGCGCCGCTGCCGTTGATGGTCAGCGTGCTGCCGGACGGGAGGGTGATCACGGCCTGGGTGAACATCGGCGAGCCGAGCGCCAGGTCGGCGGTGCCGGGGGTCTCCGGGTAGAGGCCCAGCGCGGACCAGACGTACCAGGAGCTCATTTCGCCGAGGTCGTCATTGCCGGCCAGCCCGCCGGGGGCGTCGGTCCAGATCTGGTCCTGGACCTGCCGGACCACCTTCTGGGTCTTGTAGGGCTGGCCGATGTAGTCGTACTCCCAGGGGATGTTGAGGCTGGGCTCATTGCCGAGGTCGGTGTGCCCGCTGCCGCCGGTCAGCGAGGACAGGTCGGTGTCGAGGAAGGCGGCCAGCTTGCTGTCGCCGCCCATGGCGGTGGCCAGGCCGTGCACATTGAACGGCACCATCGGGGTGTACTGCCAGGAGTCGCCCTCGACGAAGTTGTTGCCGGAGGTCGCCGAGAAGCTCGCGGTCCACGGCCCGCGCAGGTCGCGCGGCTGGATGAAGCCGCTGCTGTAGTCGAAGAGGTTCTTCCAGTCCTGGGCCCGGTTGGCGAAGGCGGTCTGCTGGGTGGTGTTGCCCAGCGCCCCGGCCAGCGCGGATATCGCGAAGTCGGCGGAGTTGTACTCCAGTGTGGTGGAGGCCGGACCGTAGAAGTTGCAGCAGCCGTAGCTGCCGTCGCTGGGCAGATAGCCCAGCTGCTCCAGGTAGTTGAGGCCGGGCCGGTTGTTGTTGGCGGTGGTGCCCTCGGCGACCATGTCGGTCAGCGCGGTGGCGGTGTCGAAGTTGGTGCCGCCGAAGGCGTGGTAGTCGGCGAGGATCTCGTCGGCAGGGTCGCCGACCATGACGTAGCTCTCCCCGTTGTCCTCGGACCACTTGGGGAACTGGCCGGTCTGGGTGTAGTCGTCCACCATCGACTGCGCGGTGTCGGAGGCGGCCTGCGGGTCGACCAGCGCCTCGAGTTGGGCCTGGGAGCGGTAGATGTCCCAGCCCGAGTAGTTGGCGTAGGCGGCGCTGTGGCCGGAGTCGACGGTGTGGGTCTTGGCGTCGAAGCCGGCGTACTGGCCGTTGCTGTCGCTGATCACATTGGGGTGCAGCAGCGAGTGGTAGAGCGCGGTGTAGAAGACCGCCTGCTGGGCGGTGGTGCCGCCGTCGGTCTTCACCCGGCCGAGCAGGGCGTTCCAGGCGCTCAGCCCGGCGCTCTGGGTGCCGGCGAAGTTCCAGTTGGGGTTCTCGGTCGTGCGGTTGGCGACCGCGTTGGCGGTGGAGACGTAGGAGATGCCGACCTTGGCCTGCACCACCGGGTTGCTGGTGGTGTTGAAGGTGACATAGCCGTCGTTGGCGGCGGCCTGCGGGGTGACCGCCTTGGCCGTGACGCCCTTCTTGGCCGGGGGTTTGGCGCCGTGCAGGGTGGGCTTGTTCTTCGCCTCCGGCGCACTGGGCTTGGCCCCGGTGCTCGGCGTGGCGGACGGGGTGGCCTTGACCGCCGCGGTGCCGTTGCCGGCGAAGGGCTGGTCGAAGACCATGTCGAAGTAGACGGTGTAGGCGTTGCCCGCGCCGCAGAACTTCCCGCTGGTGACCTGGCCGCTCACCTCGGTGCTGCTGACCACGTTGAACTGGGTGTTGGAGTCGCCGTTCTGACTGTTCGCCAGTTTGAACACCAGGTTGGACTGGGTGGAGGACGGGAAGGTGAATCGGGCCATCCCGCTCCGGGTGGTGGCGGTGAGCTCGGTCTTCACCCCGTTGTTGAGGGACACCGCGTAGGAGCCGGGGGTGGCCGACTCATTGGCGTGCGAGAAGGCGTCCGTGGCGCTGGTGCTGACCGCGCCGACGGTCGGCAGCACGGGTATGTCGCCGCCGGCGCCGCAGCCGGGCCCGGCGATGTGGGTGAGGCTGAAGCCGGTGATCGACGAGTCCTTGTACTCGTAGCCGCCGCCGTCGGGGCGGGACGGGGTGTCCGGGCTCCACTGCACCATGCCGAACGGTGCGTCCGCGCCGGGGAAGTCGTCCGCCGCGTTGGAGGTGCCGATGAACGGGTTCACCAGCGAGGCCGGTGAAGTGACGAGGGCGGCCGGCTTCGCGGTGGCGAAGGCGGGGGCCGCGGTGGCACCGGAGGCCAGCAGCGCGGCCACCGCCAGCAGGGGTAACGCCGAACGGTGCTTTCCACGGGGTCGTGGCATCAGCATGGTCCCTTCCTGACAACGTTGTCTACGTTCGGAACATGCCAATAAGCTGACCGCAACTCGGCCAGCTGTCAAGACAACTCACAGAAGGTGCGGTCCCGGGATCTCTCCGGACCCCCGCTGCACCAGTTCGGTCGGCAGTACCACCGTGCGCGGCGGCGAGGTGTCGCCGTGGATCCGGGCGAACAGCAGATGAGCTGCGGTGCTGCCCATGGCGACCGGGTCCTGGGCGATCACCGTCACCGGCGGATCCAGCTGCGGCGCCAGCTGGAAGTCGTCGAAACCGACCAGGGCGACCCCGGGCGGCAGCGCGGCCCGTACGCCGAGGCCGACGATGCCGTTGCTGGCCAGCACGGCCGTCGGCGGGGCCGGGTGCGCCAGCATCCCGGTCACCGCCTCGGCGGCGTCCGGGCCGAGCCGCAGCCCGTGCCGGACGATCGCCGGGTCGGCCGGGATCCCGGCGTCGGCCAGCGCTGCCAGATAGCCGGCGTAGCGGTCCTCGATCGTGGAGATGTCCAACCGGTCGCCCAGGTAGGCGATCCGGCGGTGCCCGTGCGCGATCAGATGCCGGATCGCCGCGTGCGCCGAGCCCAGGTTGTCGACCACCACGGCGTCGGTCCGCAGCCCCGCCGCCGGACGGTCCGCGCACACCACCCGGGTGCCGGTGGTCATCGCGTTGCGCAGGAAGCGGTGGCTGCCGGCCACCGGGATCAGGATCAGCCCGTCGATCCGGCGCGAGGTGAACGCGGAGACCACCTCGCGCTCGCGGTGCAGGTCGTCGCGGGAGGAGCCGATCAGGACCACGCTGCCGTGCTGCCTGGCGACGTCCTCGGCGGCGGAGGCCAGGCCCGCCATGAACGGGTCGGCGACATTGTCGACCAGGATGCCGATGGTCTGGCTGAGCTGGCCCTTGCGGCGCAACTGCCGCGCCACGTCGTCCCGTTGGTAGCCCAGGATCCGGATCGCCCGCTGCACCTTGGCGGCGGTCTCGGGCATCACCCCGGGCTCGCCGTTGACCACGCGGGAGACGGTCATGGTGCTGACGCCGGCCCGCTGGGCGACGTCCTTCATCGTAGGCCGGGCGATCATGTTCCGGACCCCCCTCCGCCGCCTTCGGCGTCCGTCGACTGGTAACGATACAACCGATAACAACGCCTGCAAGGCACTTGACGCCACATCAGCACTGGGTTGACGATCGGAGCGTTGTTAACGATACCAAGCGGGTCCGAGGGCGATGGGATGGCAACGATGTCAATGCCGGAGCGTGAGCCGCTGCTCGCCGCCCGCGGGGTGGTGAAGCGGTTCGGACAGGTCCAGGCGTTGCAGGGAGCGGACTTCACCGCCTATCCGGGGGAGGTGGTGGCACTGATCGGCGACAACGGCGCCGGAAAGTCGACCCTGGTGAACGTCCTCTCCGGGGTGGTCCCGCCGGACGGCGGGGAGATCACCATCGACGGGGTGCCGGTGAGTTTCGACGGGCCGATGGACGCGCAGCGGCACGGGGTGGAGACGGTCTACCAGGATCTGTCGCTGGCCCCGCACCTGGACGCGGCGGCGAATCTCTACCTGGGACGGGAGTTGTTCCGGGGCGGGCTGCTCCGTCCGTTCCACGCGCTGGACCGTCCGGCCATGCGGCGGGCGGCGGTGCAGGCGTTCGCCGAGCTGGGGGTGACCCTGCTGGACGTGGACGCCCCGGTCGGCTCGCTCTCCGGGGGCCAGCGGCAGTCGGTGGCGGTGGCCCGCGCGGTGGCCTTCGCCGACAAGGTCATCTTCATGGACGAGCCCACCGCCGCGCTGGGCGTGGTGCAGCGCGGCCGGGTGCTGGACACCGTGCGGCGGGTCCGGGACCGGGGCGTCAGCGTGGTGCTGATCAGCCACAACATGCCCGAGGTGCTGTCGGTGGCGGACCGGGTCGAGGTGCTGCGGCTGGGCCGCAGGGTGGCCTCGTTCACCGCGGCGGACACCTCGATCGAGGAGCTGGTCGGCGCGATGACCGGCTCCCTGGACGAGCAGAGGAGCGCCTGATGACCTCCGTGGAGGAGCAGACCGCCGCGCCCGCCGCGAAGACCCCTGAGCGCCGGGTGCCGGAGTGGGCGCGACGGGTGCTGCGCCGCAACGAGGCGTGGACGTTCGCGATCCTGGTGGCCCTGGTCGCCTACTTCTCGATCTCCGCGCCGGGCAAGTTCTTCACCGTCTACGACATCACCCAGATCGCCGTGAACGCCGCCATCTACCTGGTGCTCGGCGTCGGGATGACCTACGTCATCATCACCGCCGGGATCGACCTGTCGATCGGCTCGGTGCTGGTGCTGGCGGCGGTGGCGGCCGGTGAGTACAACATCCACCACGGCGGGGCCACGGCCGGCTGGGGCACGGTGGCGGTCTGCCTGGTGATCGCCCTGGCGGTGGGCACGGCCTGGGGCGCGCTGCAGGGCGCGCTGGTGGCCACCGGCAAGATCCCGGCGCTGATCGTCACCCTGGGCGGGCTCGGCGCGGCGCTGGGCCTGGCTGAGATCGCCACCGGCGGCCAGGACCCGTCCGGGGCCGTCGCGGCGCATCTGCAGAACAGTCTGGGCTACGGGAAGCTGCTGGGCATTCCCTGGCTGGTGATCCTGGCCGCCGGGGTGACCGTGGTGTTCGGGCTGCTGCTCGGCGGCACCAGGTTCGGGGTGCACACCTTCGCGATCGGCTCCAATCCGGCCGCCGCCCGCCGGGCCGGCATCCCGGTCGGCCGGCACTTGGTGAAGGTGTACGCGCTGATGGGGCTGCTGGCCGGGCTCGGCGCGGTGATGTGGCTGGCCTCGTACGGCACCACCTCCATCGCCGGGCACTCGACCGACAACCTCAAGGTGATCACCGCCGTGGTGCTGGGCGGCACCAGCCTCTTCGGCGGCCGCGGCTCGGTGCTCGGCACGGTGATCGGCGTGTTCATCCCGGCGGTGCTCACCACCGGGCTGATCGTCGTCGGGGTCCAGCAGTACTGGCAGGACGTGGCGGTGGGCGCGGTGCTGGTCGGCGCGGTCTATCTCGACCAGATCAGGAAGCAGGGGCGCGAGCGGATCTGACCTGCACGTCGACGCAGAACAAGAAGGGGAACGAAGATGAGAACCACGGCAAGAACGTTTCTGGTATTGGGAGTTGTCATCCCGTTCGCGGTGGCCGGCTGCAGCAGCAGCTCGGGCTCCAAGGGCTCCGGCACCGGCTCCGGCGGGACCGCGGGCAAGAGCATCACACTGATCACCGGGGTCAAGAGCGACCCGTTCTACATCACCATGACCTGCGCGGCGCAGGCCGAGGCCAAGGCCAAGGGCGTCAGCTTCAAGGCGGACGGCTCGGCCCAGTGGGACGTCTCGGTGCAGAAGCCGCTGATCGACTCGGTGGGCGCCGCCAAGCCGTCCGGGCTGATGGTGTCGCCGGTCGACACCGCGGCGCTGACACCCTCGCTGAAGCAGATCCAGTCCGCGGGGACCAAGGTCGCCCTGGTCGACACCTCGGTCACCGATCCGTCGATCGGGGTCACCCGGATCTCCTCCGACAATGTGAAGGGGGGTCAGGTCGCGGCGGACGCGCTCGCCAAGGAGATGGGCGAGAAGGGCTCGGTGATCGTGATCAGCGTCAAGCCGGGCGTCTCCACCACCGACGACCGGATCAAGGGCTTCACCCAGCAGATGGCCACCTACCCGGGCATCAAGGTGATCCCCACCCTCTACGACAACGACCTGCCGGCCACCGCGGCCTCGCAGATCCAGTCGACCCTGGCCGCGCACCCCGACCTCGGCGGGGTCTTCGCCGGGAACACCAACACCGCCCAGGGCATCGCCACCGGGCTCAAGCAGGCCAACAAGAACGGGACGGTCAAGGTGGTCGCCTTCGACGCCGAACCGGACGAGGTGACCGCCCTGAAGGCGAACACCATCCAGGTCCTGGTCGCCCAGGATCCGGCGGCCATCGGCACCCAGGCCGTGGACCAGCTGGTCGACGCGTTCAACGGCAAGCCGGTCACCGCGTCCATCGGCACCACCATGGTCGCCATCACCGCACAGAACATCAATGACCCCGCAGTCGCCAAGTACCTCTACAAGGGCGCCTGCTGAACGCAGCCCGGTCCCGGTCGGGGTTGAACCGACCGGGACCGGGGCGAGCGTCATTCGGCTACCAGCCGACGGCCACCTCCAGCCACTGCGGGTTGCTGTGGGAGATGAACGAGGACTGGCCGGCCACGTCGTCGTACGGGAAGCCGTACGCGAGGTTGTTGATGTCGTTGTCGTGCCAGAACTTCGCGTAGTAGTTGGCCGGGGCCGCCTTGTAGTACTGGGTCGGGTCGGCCTGCTGAGCTGCCGTCAGCCCGGCCACATGGCGGTTCAGCGCCGCGCAGTTGTTGGGGTCGGCGGCCAGGACTCCGGCGCATCCGAAGATGTCCGAGGTCGGGGCGTTGATCCCGTTGGCACTTGCGTAGGAGGTGAAGTAGTTGGCGTTGACGCCGCCGGCCCGGAAGCTCGGGTCGCTGCCGGGGGCGATGATCCGGTACGGCGCCTGGGTCTGTGCCAGCACCTGGAACGGCTGCGGTACGGCGTTGATGAACCGCTGGAAGGTGACCGCGCGGTCCTCGGCGAAGGTCGACTGGTTCTCGCCGACCTGGACGTCGTAGCCGTCCTTGGCGTGCAGCCGCATCGCGAGCTTCAGCCCGAAGGCGTCGACCCGGGTGGTGTTGCCGTTGAAGACGGCTGCGCCGACGGTGAACTCGATGAAGTCGTAGTAGAGACTGGTGGGCGAGCCGAGGTAGAAGTACATCCGGCCGGCCGAGTTGGCGGGCATGTCCAGGTAGGGCTGGTCGGCGATGGAGTGGGTCTGCCCGTTGAAGCTCCAGTAGACCTGACTGTCCGGGTACTTGCCGTTGGTGCGGTTGAGGATCTTGACCTCGACCACGTTTTGCGCGGCCGGGATGGTGCTGGTGTCGCCCCAGAAGCCGTTGGGGTCGGGGGTGGTCGACGCGGTCGCGCTGGCGCTGGTGGACGGGCTGCTTGAGGTACCCGCGTGGACCTGGAACTCGAGGAGCGAGTAGCCGTAGGCGGTGGCCCTGGCCGTCCCGTTCATCCGGATGTAGCGGCCGGTGCCGGCCACATTGAGGGTCTGGGTGCCGCCGGTACCGGTGGTGGTGGAGTAGATGGTGGTCCAGCCGCCGGTGCCGGTGTCGGAGACCTGGATCTGGAAGGCCGTCGCATAGGCGGCCTCCCACTGCAGCACCACCTGGCAGATGCTCTGGCTGGAGCCGAGGTCGACCTGGAGCCACTGCGGGTCGCTGAAGGCGCTGGACCAGCGGGTTCCGGTGTTGCCGTCGACCGCGGCGGAGGCCGGGAAGGTGGCGTTCTCGGTGGACGAGGCGGTGGCCGGGTGGTTCAGCGCCGCGTTGGCGGTGCCGCAGCCGCCCGGGGTGGTGCCGCCGATGGTGCCGTAGACCTGGAACTCGAAGAGCGAGTAGCCGTAGGCGGTGGCCCGAGCGGTGCCGTTCATCCGGACGTAGCGGCCGGTGCCGGTGATGTTGAGGGTCTGCACACCGCCGGTGCCGGTGGTGGTGCTGTAGATGTTGGTCCAGCCGCCGGTCCCGGTGTCGGAGACCTGGATCTGGAAGCCGGTGGCGTAGGCCGCCTCCCACTGCAGCACGACCTGGGTGATCGAGGCGCTGGCGCCCAGGTCGACCTGGACCCACTGCGGGTCGCTGAAGGCGCTGGACCAGCGGGTTCCGGTGTTGCCGTCGACCGCGGCGGAGGCCGGGAAGGTGGCGTTCTCGGTGGACGAGGCGGTGGCGGGCTTGCCCTGGGAGAGCAGGGTGCTGGCCGCGCCCGCCGGGGACTGGGTCACGACCAGGGCCAGGGCCGCGAGCAGCGCGGCGACCAGGACCACGATCAGCAGCGAACGGCGCCGCTTGTGGTGGTCGGGCTGTCGGAGAGTCAGTAAGGGGGCATGACTGCTGGACACAGTGGGGACTCCTGACCGTGGGTGGAGGGCCGCGCGGAGGGCGGCATACAGCCGTGAGAGCGCTCTCAGCGAGTGATGTCTACGCTCTTGACCCATCTGTGTCAACGGATCTGACCAAGAATCAGAGGTCCCGGAACCAGCCGGGGCGGAGCGGCGTCCGCCGGACGCGTGTGCGAGGCTCAGCTCATGCGCTACATCATCATCGGGGCAGGGGCCATCGGCGGCGGTATCGGCGGGAGGCTCCACGAGAGCGGCCATGACGTGGTGCTGGTCGCCCGCGGCCCGCATCTGGCGGCGCTGCGGGACGGCGGACTGCGGTTCAGCACGCCCGAGGGGACCAGGACGCTCGCCGTCCCGGCCGTGGGCGGCCCGGAGGAACTGGAGCTGGACCCGGCGGACGTGCTGGTGCTGGCGGTCAAGTCCCAGCACACCGCGGGGGTGCTGGACGACTGGGCGGCCCGGCCGGTGGCCGGCGGCGGCAGCTCCGACGAACTGCTGCCGCTGGTCTGCGCGCAGAACGGGGTGGAGAACGAGCGGATCGCCCTGCGCCGGTTCCGGCGGGTCTACGCGATGTCGGTGTGGATGCCGGCCACCCATCTGCAGCCGGGCGCGGTCGCCGTCCCCAGCGCTCCGCTCTCCGGCATCCTGACCCTCGGCCGCTACCCGGCCGGCGCCGACCCGACGGCCCGGGAGATCGCCGCGGACCTGGAGAAGTCCCGGTTCCAGGCGCCGGTCGACGCGGAGGTGATGCGCTGGAAGTACGGCAAGCTGATCGGCAACCTGGGCAACGCCGTGGACGCGCTGGCCGGTTCGACCGGGGAAGGCCAGGCCCGGGAACTGGCGGCCCGGGCCCGGGCCGAGGGCGAGGCGGTGCTGGCCGCCGCCGGGATCGCCCACGCCACCATCGCCGAGCAGTTGGAGCGCCGCGGCGACCTGATCCGCAGCGTGCCGCTGGACGGGGTGGAACTGGGCGGCAGCTCCACCCGGCAGAGCCTGGCCAAGGGCGCCGGATCGACCGAGGCGGACTACCTCAACGGCGAGATCGTGCTGCTCGCCCGGGAGCACGGGCTGCCGGCCCCGGTGAACGCCGCGCTGCAGCGGTTGGCCGCGGAGTACGCGCGCCAGGGCCGCGCGCCGGGGAGCCTCCCGGCGGCGGACCTGGCGGCGCTGCTGGCGCTCTGAGCCGAACGGCCGGGCCGGGCCGTCGGCTCAGGCCGTGCTGGTGACGGCCGGGGCGGTGGCCGGGGCGGTCTGTCCGCGCCGGTAGACCGCCCAGGTCAGCACCAGGCAGAAGGCGTAGGCGAGCAGGAAGGCAAGATAGGCCGCGTTGCCGTTGTGGGCGCTGAGGAAGGACTGCCGGATGGCGAGGTTCACCAGCACCCCGCCGAAGGCGCCGATCGCCCCGGCGACCCCGATCAGCGCGGTGGCGCTGCGCTGGGAGTTGCGTTCGGCCTCGACCGGGTCGGCGCCGTCCAGGACGGCGGCCTTGGCCCTGGCCCGGAAGATGGCCGGGATCATGGTGTAGGTGGAGCCGTTGCCGATGCCGCTGAAGACGAACAGGGCGATGAACCCGGCCAGGAACAGCGGCAGCGAATGCTGCTCCGAGGCGATCAGCACCACCCCCGCGCCGACCGCCATCGCGGCGAAGTTCCAGCAGGTCACCCTGGCCCCGCCCCAGCGGTCGGCCATCCTGCCCCGATCGGGCGGACCAGCGAGCCCAGCAGCGGGCCGAGGAAGGTCAGATAGGCGGCCTTGATCGGGGTGTCGAACTGGTCGTGGAACTGCACCTGCAGTACCTGGCCGAAGGCGAAGCCGAAGCCGATGAAGGAGCCGAAGGTGCCCACGTACAGCACCGACATCACCCAGGTGTGCGGTTCGCGGCAGCTGTCCCGCAGCGCGTGCCTGCGGTTCGCCGGGGCTCCGAAGTTGTTCATCGCCAGGGCCGCGCCCAGCGCCGCCAGCACGATCAGCGGCACGTACACCAGCGGCAGCAGCCGGGGGTGGGCGGCGCCGGCGGTGGCCAGGATCAGCAGGCCGACGAGTTGCACCGCCGCCACGCCGAGGTTGCCGCCGCCGGCGTTGACGCCCAGCGCCCAGCCCTTGAGCCGCTGCGGGTAGTAGGCGTTGATGTTCGCCATCGAGGAGGCGAAGTTGCCCCCGCCGACCCCGGCCACGGCCGCGAGCAGCACCAGGGTGCTGTACGAGACGCCGGGCTTCAGCAGGATCCCGGCGAGCACGGTCGGGATCAGCAGCAGCAGGGCGCTGACGATGGTCCAGTTGCGTCCGCCGAAGCGGGCCACGGCGGTGGTGTAGGGCAGCCGCAGCACCGAGCCGACCGCGGTGGGGACGGCGGTGAGCAGGAACTTCCCGGCGGCGTCGATGTGGTACTGCGGTCCTAGGAAGAGCACCAGCACCGACCACAGGCTCCACACCGAGAAGCCGATGTGCTCCGAGATGACCGAGAACAGCAGGTTGCGCCGGGCCACGGCGGCCCCCGTGCGTTCCCAGAAGGCCGGATCCTCGGGCTGCCACTCGGTGAGGCTGCGGGAGCGGGGGCGTGGCTGATCCGTGGCCGTCGAACCCGGTTCGTGGACTGTCGCGCTCATGGTGCCTGCCTCACGTAGGGGGAAGGGGGTGCTGACAGTGGGTCACGCTAGGGAGCTGAGATTTCGTCATCTGTTCGATTCAGGCACCGGCGCGCTACGGCTTGCGCACGTCGGGTTCAGGCCGCTGTGAGGTTCTGATCGGCCAGGTGCGCAGCGTGGAGCTGCTGCCGTCCGGCGCCTGGTCCTCGTCCAGGCAGACCCCGGTGCGCAGGTCGAAGGCCTGCTTGTACATCGGCGAGATCAGCACCGGCACCTCGCCCCGACTGCCGATCAGACCGCGGGAGAGCACGTACGCGCCGCTGAACGGGTCGCGGTTGTCCAGGGCGTAGAGGGCGCCCGCGCGGTCGCGGAAGGCCGCGATCTGGTGGTCGCCCAGGAGCAGGGCCACCCCCCGGCCCGGGGTCAGCCGGTCGAGGGTGCTGACGCCCACCCAGCGTTCACCGTCGTGGATCTCAACCGTCTCGATCAGCACTACCGTTGCGTGCGTCACTAGGGTCATCGGGTACGTACCTCCAGGGCGGAGCCGGCGATCAACGGCAGGGCACGGCCGTCCTCGTCCGGCCTGGCCGGACGGATCTGGTCACGTTCGGGGACGAAGCGCACGGTCGGGTCGGGGGTGTCGGGGGCGTTGACGAAGGAGACGAAGCGGCTCAGCCGCTCCGGGTCGGCCAGGGTGGCGGCCCACTCGTCCTGGTAGGTCTCGACATGACGGGCCATCAACTCGTCCAGGTCGGCGCAGATGCCCAGCGAGTCGTCCAGCAGCACCGCGCGCAGGTGGTCCAGGCCGCCCTCGAGCCTGGCCAGCCAGGGCGCGGTGCGCTCCAGTCGGTCGGCGGTGCGGATGTAGAACATCAGAAAGCGGTCGATGGTGCGGATGAGCGTGTCGTGGTCCAGATCCTGTGCCAGCAGGTCGGCATGACGTGGCGTCATCCCGCCGTTGCCGCCGAGGTAGAGGTTCCAGCCCTCGGCGGTGGCGATGATCCCGAAGTCCTTGCTCTGTGCCTCGGCGCACTCCCGGGCGCATCCGGACACCGCGGACTTCAGCTTGTGAGGGGCTCTCAAGCCACGGTAGCGCAGCTCAAGTTCAATGGCGAGAGCCACTGAATCCTGCACCCCGTAGCGACACCAGGTCTGCCCCACACAGGACTTGACGGTTCGCAAAGCTTTTCCATAAGCGTGTCCTGATTCGAATCCGGCGTCCACGAGCCGGGTCCAGATCAGCGGCAGCTGGTCCACCCGGGCGCCGAGGAGGTCGATCCGCTGGCCGCCGGTGATCTTGGTGTAGAGCCCGAAGTCGCGGGCGATCTCGCCGATGGTGATCAGGCCGTCCGGTGTGATCTCGCCGCCGGGGATCCGCGGCACCACCGAGTAGGAGCCGTTGCGCTGCAGATTGCCGAGGTGGTGGTCGTTGGTGTCCTGCAGCGCGCCCTGCTCGCCGTCCAGGATGTGCCCCCGGTCCAGGCTGGCCAGGATGGACGCGGCCACCGGCTTGCAGATCTCGCAGCCCTCACCGCGGCCGTGCTCCCGCAGCAGCCGGAAGAAGCTGCTGATGCCCTTCACCCGGACGATCTCGTACAGCTCGGACCTGGTGTGGGCGAAGTGCTCGCAGAGGCCGTGGGCGAGCTCGACCCCGGCGGCGGTCAGTTCCTCCCGGACGATGGTGTCGACCATCTTCACGCAACTGCCGCAGCCGGTACCGGCTTTGGTGCACTTCTTCACCTCCGGCACGGTGCCGCAACTGCCGTCCCGCACCGCCCCGGCGATGACCGCCTTGGTGACGTGGTGGCAGGAGCAGACCACGGCCTCGTCCGGCAGCGCCAGCGGGCCGATCGGCGCGCCGAGGCCGGCCGGCAGCACCAGCTGCTCCGGGCTGGCCGGCAGCACCGCCCCGCTCAGCGCCAGCGGGCGCAGCGCGTCATAGGACTCGGTGTCGCCGACCAGGACGCCGCCGAGCAGCCGGCCGTCCGCGCCGACCACCAGTTTGCGGTAGATCCCGGAGCGGCCGCTGCTGTAGACGACGTCGAGCGCGCCCTCGCTGCCGCCGTGGGCGTCGCCGAAGCTGGCCACGTCCACGCCGAGCAGTTTCAGCTTGGTGGAGGTGTCGGCGCCGGTGAAGCTGCCCAGGCCGCCGGTCAGATCGAGGGCCGCCGCCTCGGCCATCGCATAACCGGGCGCCACCAGCCCGTACACCCGGCCGTCGGCGGCCAGGGCGCACTCGCCGATCGCCCAGACCCGCGGGTCGGCGGTGCGGCAGCGGTGGTCCACCACGATTCCGCCGCGCTCGCCGACCGGCAGGCCGCAGTCCCGGGCCAGCTGGTCCCGGGGGCGGATCCCGGCCGAGAAGACCACCAGGTCGACGTCCAGGACGGTGCCGTCGGAGAGGGCCATGCTGCGGGCCGTGCCGTCCGCGCCGGTGTCGATCCGCTGGGTGGCGGCGCCGGTGTGGACCACCACGTCCAGCTCCTCGATCTTTCGGCGCAGGATGTCGCCGCCGCCCTGGTCCACCTGAAGCGCCATCAGCCGGGGCGCGAACTCCACCACATGCGTCTCCAGACCGAGCGCCCTCAGTGCGCCGGCGGCTTCAAGTCCCAGCAGTCCACCACCGACCACGGCGCCGACCGAGGCGTGCGCCGCACGGTCCCGGATCGCCTCCAGATCCTCGATGGTGCGGTAGACGTGGCAGCCCTCGGCGTCGTGCCCGGGGATCGGCGGCACGAACGGATAGGAGCCGGTGGCCAGCACCAGGGCGTCATAGCCGACGGTGCGTCCGGCCCGGGTGGTGACCGTGCGGGCGGCGCGGTCGACGGCGACGGCGGGGTCGTCCAGGTGCAGTTCCAGGCTGTGTCCGGCGGCGCGCAGCCCGTCCAGGAACCCGGTCGGGCAGAGCGACAGCTCGTCGGCACCGGTACCGGAGAACCAGGAGGTCAGCTGCACCCGGTCGTAGGCCGGACGCGGCTCCTCGGCGAGCACGGTGATCCGCCAGGGGGTCGCCGGGCTGTGCTCGGCGACCGCCTCCAGGAAGCGCTGGCCGACCATGCCGTGCCCGACGAGGACAAGGTGCTGCGGTGTCATGGGCGGACTCCTCGGGGAGGGGTGAACGACGTACCGGTGCTGGCCATGTCACTCAGCGTCAACGGGCCGGGTTACGCGTCCGGGTCGTCCGTGTTGCCGCAGCGGTACAGGTGGCTCACATCGGCGACGTTCTGAGGTGACGGACCGGACATCTGGCGTAACCCGTGACGTGCTCAGCTAACGTCGGCGTGATCGGTACGGAACAAGCACGTAATACCACTGCTGGAGTCTTCGAACCATGGCAACTGGTCACACATCCGACGCCGGCCCGCCGAGGCCGCCCGCGGCAGACCTCTCGGAGGTCACCGGCGGCGACACTCTGCTGGGCCCGCTCACCGGATTCACCATCGGGGTGACCGCCGCCCGCCGTCGCGACGAACTCACCGCGATGCTCAGACGGCGCGGCGCCCGGGTGGTCGAGGCGCCGACCGTACGGATCCTCCCGCTGGAGGACGACAGCGCGCTGCGCCGCGCCACCGAGCGCTGCCTGGCCGGCCCGCTGGACTATGTGGTGGCCACCACCGGGGTCGGCTGGCGCGGCTGGATGAGCGCCGCCGACGGCTGGGGCTACGGCCGGCGGCTGGCCGAGGTGTGCCGGGACGCGGTGGTGATCAGCCGCGGCCCCAAGGCCACCGGGGCGGTCCGGGCCAGCGGCCTGGGCGAGAGCTTCTCGCCGGAGAGCGAGGCCAATGACGAGCTGCTCACCTGGCTGCTCGCCCGCGACCTGCGCGGACGCCGGATCGCGGTGCAGGAGCACGGCGCACCGCTGGACGCCTTCGTGGCCGCGCTGCGCGAGCGCGGCGCCGACGTCACCGCCGTCCCGGTCTACCGCTGGGGGCCGCCGGAGGACCCGGAGGCGGTGCGGCGGCTGGTCGAGCAGACCGTCCGCCGGGAGATCCAGGCGATCGCCTTCACCAGCGCCCCCGCCATCACCGGCTTCCTCGACTCCGCCCACGGCCAGGGACTGCACCGGGAGGTGCTGGACGCGATGCGGGTGGGCGCGGCGGGCGGCGGGGTGCTGCCGGTGTGCGTCGGCCCGGTCTGCGCCCGGCCGTTGGAGGAGCACGGGGTCCACCCGGTGCAGCCGGACCGGGGGCGGCTCGGCTCGATGGTCCGCACCATCGTCGAGACCCTGCCGACCGGGAACCGCGAACTGCGGCTCGGCCCGTCCCGGCTGGTGCTCCAGGGCAGCGCGATCCTGGTCGACCAGGAGTGCCTCTGGCTCTCCCCGATCCAGACCGCGCTGCTGCGCGCGCTCTCCGACCAGCCGGGACGGGTGCTCAGCCGGATCGAACTGCTGCGCCGGGTGTGGGTCGGCAGCAGCGCCGACGAGCACGCGGTCGAGGTCGCGGTGGCCCGGCTGCGCGGGGTGCTGGGCTCCTACTCGGGGCTGGTGCACACGGTTCCCAAGCGCGGCTACCGGCTGGCGCTGGCGCCGTGAGCGGGCCTCACGGGCTGAGCCGGGCGGGGTGAGCCGGATGTAACCGGCGGCGGTCGTCCGTGTGATCCGGACGCAACGGGGCCTTCCTAGGGTGCGGGTGAGTGGGATCGTCCCACCCGTTCCGGAGAGGGGCCGCCCGTGACCACCCAGGTGAGGACCGTCTGCTCGTACTGCGGAGTCGGCTGCGGTCTGGTCCTGGAGGTCAGCACGGACGCCGGCACCGGGCGGCGCAGCGTGACCGGCGCCGCCGGGGACAAGGCGCACCCCGCCAACGCCGGACGGCTCTGCACCAAGGGCGCGACCAGTGCCGATCTGTTCGCTGCTCCCGGTCGGCTGGGCACGGCCCTGGTGCGGGCGGAGCGCGGCGCGGAGCCCGAGCCGACCAGCACTGATGCGGCGATCACCAGGACCGCCCGGCGACTGCGGGAGATCCTGGACGCCCATGGGCCCGACGCACTGTCCTTCTACGTCTCGGGGCAGATGACGCTGGAGGCGCAGTACCTGGCGAACAAACTGGCCAAGGGCTTTGTCGGGACCAATCAGATCGAGTCCAACTCCCGGCTGTGCATGGCCAGCGCGGGCAGCGGCTACAAGCTCTCGCTCGGTGCGGACGGCCCGCCCGGCTCGTACCAGGACTTCGAGCACGCGGATGTCTTCTTTGTCATCGGCGCCAATATGGCCGACTGCCATCCCATCCTGTTTCTGCGGATGATGGAGCGGGTCAGGGCGGGCGCCAAGCTGATCGTGGTCGACCCCAGGCGCAGCGCCACCGCCGCCAAGGCCGACCTCTTTCTGCAGATCAGGCCGGGGACGGATCTGGCCCTGCTGAACGGGCTGCTGCACCTGCTGGTACGGGCGGGCCACACCGATGCCGCTTTCATCGCCGAGTGCACCGAGGGCTGGGAGGCGATGCCGGCCTTTCTGGAGGACTACCCGCCGGAGGCAGTCGCTGCGATCACCGGGATCCCCGAGGCCGACATCCGGCGCGCGGCGGAGTGGATCGGCGCGGCGGGGGAGTGGATGAGCTGCTGGACCATGGGGCTGAACCAGAGCACCCACGGCACCTGGAACACCAACGCGCTGTGCAATCTGCACCTGGCGACCGGGGCGATCTGCCGTCCCGGCAGCGGCCCGTTCTCGCTCACCGGCCAGCCCAACGCCATGGGCGGCCGGGAGATGGGCTATATGGGACCGGGCCTGCCGGGGCAGCGGTCGGCCCTGGTCGCCGAGGACCGGGCGTTCACCGAGCAGTTGTGGGGGGTACCGGCCGGGACCCTGCGGGCCGAGGCCGGACAGGGCACGGTCGAGCTGTTCGAACGGATGGCCGGGGGCGGGATCAAGGCCTGCTGGATCATCTGCACCAACCCGGTGGCCTCGGTGGCCAACCGACGGACCGTCATCGCCGGACTTGAGGCGGCCGAGTTCGTGGTCACCCAGGACGTCTTCGCCGAGACCGAGACCAATGCCTACGCCGACGTGGTCCTGCCCGCGACCATGTGGGCCGAGGCGGAGGGGGTGATGGTCAACTCCGAGCGCAGCCTCACCCTGCTCCGCCCGGCCGCGGACCCGCCGGGGGAGGCGCTGCCGGACTGGCAGTTGATCGCCCGGGTGGCGAGCGAGATGGGCTTCGCCGAGGCCTTCGACTACAGCTGCGCGGAGGAGGTGTTCGAGGAGATCAAGCGGGCCTGGAACCCGAGGACCGGCTACGACCTACGGGGCGTCAGCTACGACCGGCTGCGTGAGACACCGGTGCAGTGGCCTAGCGCCACGGCCGAGGGAAATGGGCGGAGCCCGATCCGCTACCTCAACGACGGGGTGCACCAGCCGCTGCTCGAACACCCGGACGGCAGTCGGCCCCGGCTGGTCTTTCCCACGGCGAGCGGACGCGGGGTGTTCTTCCCCCGGCCGCACCTTCCGGCGGAGGAGCTGCCGGACGACGACTTCCCGTTTGTGCTCAACACCGGGCGGCTGCCGCACCAGTGGCACACGCTGACCAAGACCGGCAAGGTGGCCAAGCTCAACCGGCTGAATCCCAGCTCCTTCGTGGAGATCCACCCGGCGGACGCGGCGGCGCTGGGGCTGGCGGAGCAGGACCAGGTCGAGATCGCCTCCCGGCGGGGGAGAGCAGTGCTCCCGGTTGTGATCACTGATCGGGTACGGCCGGGCACCTGCTTTGCGCCGTTCCACTGGAACGACCTCTTCGGGGAGTATCTGAGCGTCAACGCGGTGACGAGCGACGCGGTCGACCCGATCTCGTTCCAGCCGGGGTTCAAGTTCTGCGCGGTGAGGTTGACCCGGGTCGCGGCGGCGGTGCCGGTGGCGGCTGCGGTAGGGGTGGTGGCTGAGCTCGGGGGGTTGCTGGGGGTGGCCGATGTGGTGCCGCCGGTGTTCTCCGATGACGAGCGCCACTATCTGTCCGGGTTCCTGGCCGGGCTCGGTAGCAGTAGTGCACTGGGCGCGACCGTGCCGGTGCTGCCGGCGGCGGCACCGCTGGCGCCGGAGCGGGCCAGTTGGGTGAACGGGCTGCTGGCCGGGCTCTACTCCCGCATCGAACCCGCATCGGCTGCGGCTCCGACTGCGGCTCCCGCAGTGACGGACGCGCGGGAGATCCTGGTGCTCTGGGCCTCGCAGACCGGCAATGCCGAAGAGGTCGCGTCCGCCAGCGCCCGCCGGCTGTCGGAGGCGGGCTGGCAGCCGCGGCTGCTCGACATGGCCGACTGCCTCCCGGAGGCGCTGCCGCCGGGCACCGTCGTCCTCTTCATCACCAGCACCTTCGGCGACGGCGAGGCCCCCGACAACGGCACCGCGTTCTGGGAGTCGCTCACCGCCCGCGACCACGCCGCGGTCAGTGGTCTGCGCTACTCGGTGCTGGCCCTCGGCGACTCCAGCTACGGTGACTTCTGCGGCCACGGCCGCCGGATCGACCAGCGCCTCGGCGAGTTGGGCGCCGCCCGGCTGACCCCGCGCACCGACTGCGAACCGGCCTATGAGAAGGCCGCCGAGCAGTGGCTGGACCAGGTCCTGGCCGCGCTGGCGGCCCCGGCGGAGGCGGCCCCACCTTTCGCGGTGCCCGTCGGGCCGACCACCACCGGGACCGGCTACTCCAAGACCGCTCCCTTCCCCACCCTGCTGGTCGGCAACCGGCTGCTCAGCCTCCCCGGATCCGCCAAGGAGGTCCGCCGGTTCACCTTCGACACCCGGGGCGGCGACCTGGGCGACCTGCGCTACCAGCCCGGCGACGCACTGGGTGTCTGCCCTGCCAACTCCGCCCGCCTGGTGGGGGAGTGGTTGTCCGTCACCGGGCTGGACCCGGAGGAGTCAGTACCGGTTTTCGAGTCGGGGGACATCCCGCTGGGCGAGGCCCTGCGCACCCGGTTCGAGATCGCCAGGATCACCCCCGCCCTGCTCCGCTTCCTCGCCGACCGGGGCACCGACCGCGAGCTGAAGCAGCTGCTGCGCCAGGACAACCAGGGCGAACTCGCCAAGTGGAGCTGGGGCCGCCAGGCCGTGGACGTGATCGCGGCCCACCCGGTCCGGGCCACCGCGCGCGAATGGGCCGGCGTGCTGGGCGGCCTGCAGCCGCGGCTGTACTCGATATCCTCCAGCCCGCTGGCCCACCCCGACCAGGTCTCAGTCACCGTCTCCGTGGTCCGCTACAGCAGCAATGAAGGGCTGCCGCGGACGGGAGTGTGCTCGGCGTATCTCGCCGACGCGGCCGACGACGGGCCGGTCCCGGTCTTCGTCCGCAGCTCCCCCCGGTTCCGGCCGCCGGCCGACCCCCGGGCGCCGATGGTGATGGTCGGCCCGGGCACCGGAGTGGCCCCCTTCATCGGCTTCCTGGAGGAGCGCCGGGCCCGCGGCGACACCGGCCGCAACTGGCTCTTCTTCGGCGAGCAGCGCCAGGCGACCGACTTCTACTACCGCGAGGAGCTCGCCGCCTTCCAGAAGTCCGGCCATCTGGACCGCCTGGACCTGGCCTTCTCCCGCGACCAGCGGGCCAAGGTCTACGTCCAGGACCGGATGCGCGAGCACGGCCCCCGGCTCTGGGAGTGGCTGCAGCAGGGCGCCCACTTCTACGTCTGCGGCGACGCCGCCCGGATGGCCGTGGACGTGGACCGGGCCCTGCGCGACATCGCCGTCGCCCATGGCGGCCTGGACCAGGCCCAGGCCGCCGCGTACCTCAAGCAGCTCAGCGCCGACCGCCGCTACCTCCGCGACGTCTACTGACAGGGCCCGGGCAAGCGGGTCAGCGCGAAGGCGGGAGCCAGCCGTTCTGCACCGCGTGGACGCCCGCCTGGAAGCGGCTGTGCGCCTCCAGGTCGTTCAGCAGCTCGGCGGCGATCCGGCGGGCGGTGCGCGGGGAGACCCCGAGCCGCTTGGCGATCGCCTCGTCGGTGAGGCCCTGGGCGAGCAGCCGCATGGTCTCGGCCTCCTGCGGGGGCATCCCGTTCATGTCCCGGGCGGGGGCCGCGCCCAGCGGGGTCGCGCTCTCCCAGACCCCCTCGAACAGGGCGCACAGCGCGGTGACCGTGCCGACGCCCTCCAGGACCACCGCGCCGGCGCGGGCGTCCGAGGTGTCGATCGGCAGGACCGCGCGGCGCCGGTCCGAGATGATCATACGGATCGGCAGGGTGGGCGCGGTGCGCACCTGGCCTCCGTGCCGGCTCAGCCACTCCACGTGGTCCAGCGTGGTCTGGTGGTTACGGGCGCTGTCGAGGTAGACCGTGCGCATCTCCACCCCCCGCTCCAGCAGCGCCCGGTTGGGTTCGCGGCTGGCCTCGAGGTCGGCGGCGCTGTGGGCGCCGCCGGGGGCGAAGGTCATCATCTGCTGCCGGGTCTCCGCGGCGAGCTGCTCCAGTCGCCCCCGGATCGCCTCGGGCCCGGTCAGCCTTTGCGAATCGGCCTCCGAGGCTCGTGGTTGCAGGTCGGAGCATTCGGCGATGAGCCGGGCGGCGGCGGCCCTGGAGGCCTCCACCCGCATCTGCTGGGCGGCGAGGTCGACCTGCTGACGGGTCAGCAGCACCTCCATCGCGGTCTCGGGGTCGATCGCCCGAAAGCCGATGTCCTCGTGTGCCGAGGGTCTTATCAGAGCCAGCGCGTTGAGCCGCTCCAGCCGCTGGAGCAGCTGGGTCTCCGGCATGCCGAGGCGCAGTCCCAGCGTTGCCACATTCTCCTTGGGATGGGCGAGCATCGCCCGGTAGACCCGCTCGGCTTCCATGTCCAAACCCAACACCTCAAGCACGAAGACCGCCCAATCGTTCGCGTCTGGCATCTGTGACCGAATGTTAGAGGTGCGCAGGCCAGTCCGGTGGCGGCCCTGGACAAAATATGCCATTGCATGATCCGTCCAGCAGTGTTCCCTTCCATCGGGGTTGATCCGGCGTCAGGGTGAGGTCGTGGGGAGGGAAGGACACCCGGAAGAAGGAGAACCAGCTGTGTCTGCCGTTCGAGCAGCCAGGACCGCCACCGCCACCCTCGCTCTCAGCGCCGCACTCCTGATCGGCGTCGCTGTGCAGACGGGCTCCCCGCACTCCTCCCCACCGCTCGGCGCCGGCACCGTCGCGGCCGCCGCACCCGCTGACGCGGCACCGGTTCCCACGCCGTCGCCCACGCCCGGCGACGTCACCTGGGGCGGCTGACACCACATCCGAAACGGCCCTGAGAAAGGGGTGACGCAGTGCTGGGCAATCACCACATCTACGCCGGTGCGGATCCGAACTTCTACGACCACCCCGTGGGCCGCGCCGAGGACCAGAGGTTCGCCGCCGCCGAGCGGCCGGCCCCGGCCGGCTGGCGCCGCAGCGAGAGCGGGACCTGGGTGTATCTGACCCCGATCGGCTCCAAGCTCCCGGACCAGGGCTGGAAACTGCATGTCTCGGCCACCACCGAGGGGGCCGCGGAGACCATCGAGCTGGTCAGCGCCTACTGTCTGCGGACCGGCGTGGCCCACAAGTTCCTGCCGAACCGCCGGATCCACCTGCTCAACAACAGCAAGTACGCCAGGCGCGGCAGCAGCGGCAAGCTGCTCACCCTCTACCCGGCCGACGACAGGCAGGTGCGACGCGTCCTGGACGAGCTGTCACCACTGCTGATGGACCGTCAAGGCCCGTACATTCTGGGCGATCTGCGCTGGCGGCAGGGCCCGCTGTACCTGCGCTACGGCGGATTCACCAGCCGCTGGTGCACCGCCGAGGACGGCGGGCGGGTGCTGGCGCTGGCCCGTCCGGACGGAACCCTGGTGCCGGACCGCCGCGACCCCTGCTTCCGGGTGCCGGCCTGGCTCACCCCGCCGGAGTTCGTCGCCGAGCAACTGCGGGCGGACCAGGTGCCGGCCGGTACGGTCGGCCTGCCTTACCCGGTCGAGCGGGCCCTGCACTTCTCCAACGGCGGGGGCATCTACCTGGCCCGCGACCCGAAGACCGGAGACCAGGTGGTGCTGCGCGAGGCCCGCCCGCTGGCCGGTCTGGACGGGGCCGGCGTGGACGCGGTGGCCCGGCTGCACCAGGAGGCCACCGCACTGAAGCACCTGGCCGGACTGCCCTTCGTGCCGAAGCTGCTGGACGAGTTCCGGGTCTGGGAGCACCACTACCTGGCCGTGGAGTACATCGAGGGCGAGACCCTCTGGCAGTTCATGGTCCGCAACAACCCGCTCACCCGCCCCGGGGCCGACCGGGCCCGGATCGACGAGTACACCGCCAAGGTGCTGGACATCGTCGGCCGGCTCCAGCACGCCATTGACGCCATCCACGCCCGTGGGCTGGTCTTCGGCGATCTGCACCCGGCCAATGTGATGCTGCGCCCGGACGGCCGGATCTGCCTGGTCGACTTCGAGGTCACCCACCGTCCGGACCAGGACCGGGCCCCCAGCATGGGCTGCCCCGGCTTCGTCGCCGCCCACGCGGCCACCGGAACGGCCCGGGACCAGTACGCCCTGGACAGCCTGCGGCTGGCGCTGTTCCTGCCGCTGACCGTCCTGCTCGACCTCGACCCCGGGAAACTGGACGAGCTGGTGGACGCGACGGCCCGGCTGTTCCCGGTTCCGGCGTCCTACACCGAGGGCGTGCGGCGTGGGCTGCGCCGGCCGGGGGCGGTGCGGACCGAGGCCTCGCCGCTGTTCACCCCCGAGGCCCGGCCGCAGCTGCGGGCAGCGCTCGCCGACGCCATCGTCGCCAGTGCCACCCCGGAGCGGACCGACCGGCTCTTCCCCGGCGATCCGGTCGCCCTGCACGACGGCGGCTACACCCTGGCCCATGGCGCGTCCGGCGTGCTGCACGCCCTGGCGGCCGGCAGCCGTCCGGTCGACGAGGAGCACACCGAGTGGCTCTGGCAGGCCGTGCTTCGCGCCGCCGACCCGCGGCCCGGACTCTACGGCGGACTGCACGGGGCGGCGCTCGTCCTGGACGCTCTCGGCCGCCCTGAGCAGGCGCTGGAGGCGGTGCAGCGCGCCGCCGACACCCACAACGCCTCGCTCTACGACGGCCTGGCCGGAATCGGACTGACCCTGCGTCAACTCCTGCTCCGGACCGACGATGCCGGGCTGCGCGACCTGCTCGCCGACACCACCGAGCGATTGGTCAAGCACCTTGACCAATCGTCAGAGACCACAACCAGACCCGGCCTGATGCACGGAGCCGGCGGAATCGCCGCCTTCTTTCTGAGCAGCCATCAGCAGGACGGCGACCCGTCCCAGTTGGATCTGGCGGCGACCGCCCTGCGCGCTGATCTGGTGCACTGCCGGACCAGTGAGGAGGGTGCGGTCAACCTCAAGGACGGCACCAGGCTGCTGCCCTACCTCGCCGCCGGCAGCGGCGGCCTGGGCCTGGTCCTGGGGCAGTATCTGCGGCATCGCGAGGACGAACAGTTCGCCCAGGCGCTGCAAGGGATCCTGCTGGCCGCGAGGGCTCCCTTCGTCATCCACAGCAGCCTCTTCAACGGCCGGGCCGGCCTGATCGCCCTGCTGGCCCGGCACCGCGAGGACCCCGACGCGGCAGCGGCGCTGGAACGGCATCTGCGGCTGCTGTCCTGGCACGCCATTCCGCACCAGGGCGGCCTGGCTTTCCCCGGCGAGCAACTGCTGCGGCTCTCCATGGACCTCGCCACCGGAACCGCGGGCGTCCTGCTCGCCCTCGGAGCGGCCGACGGTGCCGAGTCGGGCCTCCCAGGCCTGGCCGCCCCTACGCAGGAACGACAACGGCTGAGCGCGGTCCACTGACCCCCGGCCCCCACAGACTCTCCCGGGCGACCGTCCGGGAGCCACCCCGCACCACCCACACCAGGAGGTTTCCCATGTCCGAAATCCTGAACCTGCAGGACCTGTCCGTCACCGAGCCCGAGGGCGGCGAGATCGCCGAGTGGAGCACCCTCAGCGGCGTCTGCCACACCATCAACGCCGAGTAGCAGCACGCCGACTGCGATGCGCGAGGCGGCCGGCTCCCGAACCTCCGGGGCCGGCCGCCTCGGCCGTAGTGAACTGCTCCACCGAACACCGACGCGCCGGGAAGGGAACGCCGTGGAAGAACAGCCGCTCGTCCCGCTCCACCGCAATCGCGACTACCAGCGGCTGTGGATCGCCCACGCGTTGTCCGGTTTCGGCTCCCAGGCCTCCTACATCGCCCTGCCGCTGGTGCTGCTGGCAGCCACCCACTCGGCCACCGACTTCGGTCTGGTGACCTTCGCCGAGGTCTTCGCCTCGGTGTTCGCCGGCCTGCCGGCCGGCCTGCTGGTGGACCGGCTGCCCCGCAAGGCAGTACTGGTCTGCTGCGACCTGGCCCGGGCGCTGACCTTCACCCTGTTCACCCTGGCCGTGGTGTCGCACCAGGTCACCCTGCCGCTGGCGCTCGGCGCCGCCGTGCTCAACAGCACCTTCAGCGCCCCCTTCAGCCCGGCCGCCTCGGCCGCGCTACGGCACGTGGTGCCCAAGGAGCAGCTGACCACCGCCGTCTCGCTGAGCCAGGCCCGTGCCGCGGCCGCCACCCTGGCCGGACCGCTGCTCGGCGCCGCGCTCTACACCTTCGCCCCCGCGCTGCCGTTCCTGGTCGACGCCGGCTCCTACCTCGCCTCCGCCGCCTGCCTGAGCCTGGTGCGGCTTCCGCCCGGGCCCCCGGCGGCGGCCGCGGCGCCGCAGAAGCCGCCGCTGCGGCAGGAGCTCACCGCCGGGCTGGCCGAGGTCCGCCGCAGCCCGTTCCTGCGCTACACCCTGGTCAACACCGCGCTGGTCAACCTGGCCTTCGCGGGCATCGTGCTGACGCTGATGACGCAGGGCGCGTCCACCTCCTCCGGCGGATTCCACAACGGTCTGCTGATCGCGGTGTCCGGCGCGGGCAATCTGCTCGGCTCGATCTTCTGCGCCCGGGCCGGCCGCACCTTCTCGCCGCGGACCCTGGTGCTGGCGGTGTGCTGGAGCACCGCGCTGCTGACCCCGCTGCTCGCCCTCGACTCCGCGCTCGCCCCCACCGCCGTGGTGATCGCGCTGTGCTGCCTGGCCACCCCGGCGGCCAACGCGGTGATCTCGGCGGCCCGGCTGCACACCGTCCCGGACCACCTCCAGGGCCGGGTGCAGGCGGCCTGCGGGTTCATCCCGCTGCTGGTGATCCCGTTCGGGCCGCTGGCCACCGGCATCCTGCTGGACCATGTGTCGGCCGGCACCGTGCTGCTGCTCAACGCCGGGCTGCTGCTGGCCCTGGCCCTCTACAGCACCCTCAGCGGCGGTCTGCGGACCATTCCCGATCTACGTCCCTCGGCCGCTCCCGTTCCCCGGCAATCGATGGCAGAATCCTCATCTTCCGCTGCTGGATGAGGAGTTCACTGAATGCGCAACTCACCGTCACGCCAGTTCGAGCAGATCAGCACGGCACTGCCGCCCGCGAAGGGCGGTGTGCGGATGCGGCGGGCGGTCGTCCTGGGCGGCAGCATGGCCGGCCTGATGGCGGCGCGGGTGCTCAGCGAGCACGCCGACGAGGTGGTCGTGTTGGAACGCGACGGCTCGGCCGCCGACGAGGGCCCGCGCGCGGGCGTGCCGCAGGGAACCCAGGTGCACGCCCTGCTGCCGGCCGGGGCGGTGCAGCTGGAGCGGTGGTTCCCCGGCTTCGTCGCCGAGGCGGTGGCCGGGGGAGCGGTCACCCCGCCGCCGGACGGCTCCCGCGAGTGGTTCTTCATGGACGGACGCCGCCGGGTCACCGCGCCGATCGAGCAGGACTGGCCGGTGCTGGTCAGCACCCGCCCGTTCCTGGAGGCGCTGGTCCGCCGCAAGACGCTGGCGGTCGGCAACATCCGCCTGGTCACCGGCCGGGCCGAGGGGATCGAGCTGGACGGCGACCGGGTGGTCGGCGCCCGCTATCTGCCCTCGGGCGCGGACGGGGCTGCTGCGGAGGGCACCGCACAGTCGGTGACCGAGCAGGCCGACCTGGTGGTCGATGCCATGGGCCGCTCCAGCCGGCTGACCGAGTGGCTGGAGGAGAGCGGCTGGGAGCGTCCCCCGGTCCGCCGGATGCCGATCAAGCTCAACTACGCCACCGCCATGTTCAAGCACGACAGCAGCATCAGCGACGCCTGGAACGCGGTCTCGCTCGCCGCCGCGAACCCGGCCGCCGGCAGCCCGGCCAGGATCGGCGGCTTCATCCTGGTCGAGGGCGAGCGCTGGCTGATGCTGGTCTCCGGCTACGCCGACGACCGGCCCAGCCGCGAGGTCGAGGACTACGCCCGGCGCTGCCGCGAGGACTTCCCGCAGGTCTTCGGGGACATCGTGGACCGGGCCGAGATGATCGGCGAGGTGGTGACGTACCACCAGGCCGACAGCAGGCGGCGCGACTTCCACGAGCTGGGGCGCTTCCCGGCCGGGCTGGTCGCCGCGGGCGACGCGGTCGCCTCCTTCAACCCGGTCTACGGGCAGGGGATGACCTCGGCCACCCTGCACGCCTCCTGCCTGTCGGCCTACCTGCACGCGGAGGGGACCTCACTGAGCGAGCCGGCCATGGCCTACTTCGCCCTGGTCAAGGTCGTGGTGGACGCCGCCTGGCAGGTCTCCACCTTCGCCGACCTGGAGCTGCCGCACGTGGACGGCCCGTACCCGCGCGGCTACCGGCTCACCAAGCGGGTGGCCGGGCTGCTGTTCGAACTCTCGGTGACCGACACCGTGATCAGCGAGCGGCTGGCCCGGGTCACCACCATGCTGGCCCACCCCAGCTCCCTGGGCAGCCCCGGCCTGCTGGCCCGGGCACTGTGGCTGCACTTCGTCCACCCGCGCCGCCGCGCCGTCACGGCATAGGGGGCCGCTGGATTCCGGTGCCGGCCCTGCGCGCCGCCGCAGGCAGGGCCGACACCGTGCTCGATGCCCGCCACCCCGGCGCCCGGGGAGCTCGAAGCCCCCGTGCTCCATCTTCCCGGGGCCGGTGGGCGGGACGTGGATCATCTTCGCGCACGGTGTTCGCACCCGGATAACATCGGCGTCACATGCCTTCTGCGGCAGATGCGGCAGATGCGACGGAGGGGAGCGGCGTGGTGCGGTTTGCCCTGATCGGACCGTTGACCGTCGGTGACGGCGAGGCGGAGCCGGTGGCCCTGCGGGCCGGGATGCCGCGGACGATCCTGGCGGCGCTGCTCCTGAACGCCAACCAGGTGGTCCCGACCGAGCTGCTGACCGACGCCGTGTGGGAGCAGCACCCGCCGGCGGCCGCGGCCCAGTCGCTGCGCAACCATGTGCTGCGGCTGCGCCGGCAGCTGGGCTCCGGCCCGGGCGCGCGCGGGTGCGGACGGTCGCCCCGGGCTATCTGATCGAGGTCAACGAGGGCGAGCTGGACACCGAGGTCTTCACCGGGCGCTGCGGGCAGGGCCGGCTGGCGCTGGACGCCGGCGACCACGCCACCGCCGCGCGGGTGCTGGCCGGGGCGCTGGCCCTGTGGCGCGGCGAGCCCTACGCCGACCTGCCGCCGGCCCCGGACGTCCTGGTCGAGACCCAGCGGCTGCGGGAGACCAGGCTGCTGGCGCTGGAGGGACGGATCGAGGCGGACCTCGGCCTGGGACGGCACCGCGAACTGGTCGCCGAGATCCGGGCCCTGGCCGACGCGCACCCGCTGCGCGAGGCGCTGCACGGCCAGCTGATGCTCGCCCTGTACCGGGCCGAGCGACAGGCCGAGGCCCTGGACGTGTTCCGGGCGCTGCGCCGCACCCTGGTCGACGGCCTCGGGGTGGAACCCACCGCGTCGCTGCAGGAGCTGCACCGCCGGATCCTGGGAGCGGACCCCGCCCTGCTGGCCGGCTCCGCCCCGCTGTCCATGACCGCCGCACCCGTGACCGACTCCGTGACCGCCGCCGGCCTCCGCTACCAGCTGCCGTCCGACACCCGGGCGTTCACCGGCCGCAGCCGGGAGCTCGGCACCCTGCTCGCGCTCGCCGAGCGGGCCCCGGCCGGCAGCGGCGCCGGCATGGTGGTGATCTCCGCGATCGACGGGATGGCCGGCGTCGGGAAGTCCGCGCTCGCGGTGCACGCCGCCCATCTGCTGCGCGCGAACTTCCCCGACGGGCAGCTGTTCATCGACCTGCAGGGGCACACCCCCGGCCTGGAGCCGCTCACCGCGGGCGAGGCCCTGGACCGGCTGCTGCGCTCGCTCGGCGTGCCGCCCAAGCTGATCCCCGCCGACCTGGGCCAGCGCGCCGCCTTCTACCGGGACCGGCTCGCCGCCACCCGCACCCTGATCGTCCTGGACAACGCGGCCAACACCGCCCAGGTCCGCCCGCTGCTGCCGGCCACCCCCGGCTGCCTGGTCGTGGTCACCAGCCGCAAACGCCTCACCGGCCTGGACGACGCCCACAGCCTGGCGCTCGACCTGCTGCCCGACTGCGAGGCGGTCGCGCTGCTGCACATGGCCGCGGGCCCCGGCCGGATCCCGATGGACCATCCCGCGACCGGCGAACTGATCGCCCTGTGCGGACACATGCCGCTGGCGATCCGGATCATCGGCGCCCGGCTGCGCCACCGGCGGACGCTGCGGATCGAGGACCTGGTCCAGCAGCTGCGGGACGAGCACGGCCGGCTGGACCGGTTCCAGGACGAGGACCGCAACCTCACCGCCGTCTTCGAGACCTCCTACCACGCGCTGCCCACCGCCGAGCAGCTGCTGTTCCGGCTGCTCGGGCAGGTCCCGGGCGCCGACTTCGAGGCGTACGCCGCCGCCAACCTGCTCGGCACCGACCACCGCAGCGCCGAGTTCCTGCTGGAATCACTGCTCGACCACAACCTGCTCTCCCAGCACACCCCCGGCCGCTACCGCTTCCACGACCTGGTCCGCCTCTACGCCGGGTCCCTGGGCGCGGACAGCGGGGACAGCGGGGACAGCAGGGCCGCGCTGGAGCGGCTGCTTGACCACTACCAGCACACCGCCGACGCCGCCGACCGCAGACTCGCCCGGCACACCCGGCCACCCGCTGACCGTCCCGCGGACGGCGTCGCACCCACGGTCGACCCCGAGCTGCGGGACCGGGCCGGCGCCATGGCCTGGATGCGGGCCGAACGCGAGACCCTGCTCGCCGCCGCCCGCACCGGTCCATCGCGGCTGACCGCCCTCGCCGCCGCGCTGGCCTCCTTCCTGCAGCAGGAGGGCCCCTGGCCGCAGGCCGCCGCCCTGCACCGGGCCGCGGCCGACGCGGCCCGCGACCACGCGGACCCGGTGGGCGAGGCCAACGCCCTGCACGAGCTGGGCCGGGTGAGCTACCTGACCGGGGACTACCCCGGCGCGGGCGAGCTGTTCCAGCAGGCGCTGACGGCCTTTCAGGGCCTCGGCGAGCGGCTGGGCGAGGCCAATGCCCTGAACGAGCTGGGGCGGGTCCGCTTCATGACCGGGGACATCCCCGCCGCCGCCGAGCTGTACCAGCAGGCCCTGACGGTCCATCAGCAGCTGGGGGAGCGGCTGGGCGAGGCCAACGCCCTGTCCGAGCTGGGCCGGGTCCGCTATCTGACCGGCGACTACCCGGCGGTGACCCAGCTGTTCGAACGGGCGCTGGTGATCTTCCAGGACCTCGGCGAACCCCTGGGCGCCGGCAACGCCCTGTGCGAGCTGGGCCGGCTGCGGCGCCTGGCCGGGGACTTCCCGGGCGCGGCCGCGCTGCTGGAGCAGGCCCGGGTGATCTTCCAGGACCTCGGCAACCGGCACGGCCACGCCAACACCCTGTGGGACCTCGGCCGGGTCCGCTACGCGACGGGGGACCTCGCGGCGGCGGCCGGACTGCACGAACAGGCCCTGGCGATCTACCAGGACCTGGGGCACCGCCTCAACGAGGCCTACGCCCGCCAGGAGCTGGGCCGGGTGCGGCACGCCACCGGGGACCTCGCCGCGGCGGCCGAGCTGCACGAGCGGGCGCTGGCCATCTTCCAGGACCTGGGCCACCGCCACGGCGAGGCCAACACCCGGCACGAGCTGGGCCGGGTGCGGCACAGCAGCGGCGACCCCGCGGCAGCGGCCGAGCTGCTGGCGCGGTCCCTGGCGCTGCTCCAGGACCTCGGCGACCCGCAGGCCGAGGCCGAGGTCCTGATCAGCACGGCCGCGCTCACCGCCGAGACCACCGGACCGCGCGAGGCGCTGCCCCTCTACCGGCAGGCCCTGCGGCTCGCCCGCGAGGTCCGCAGCCCGCTGGACGAGGCCAGGGCGCTGGAGGGAGCCGCCCGCTGCGCGGCCGAGCTGGGCGACCACGGGGCGGCCCGGGCCGATCTGGAGCAGGCCACCACGCTCTACCAGAAGATCGGCGCGGTCGGTTCCGACGCCCCCTAGCCCTACGGCTTGCGGGCCAGGGCGCAGATCTGCGGCAGGTGCACCGGGGCGGCCGGCCCGTCCTCGGGGTCGGGACGCCACTCGGTGCAGTAGACGATGCCGGGTTCGACCAGCTCGAAGCCCTGGAGCAGCCGGGCCACGTCGTCCAGGGAGCGCAGCTTCATCGGCGCCACCGTGCGGGAGTACTGCTCGGCGGCCTTGCCGACCCGCGCGGCCGACTCGGCCTCCTGGCGGTGGCTCGCGTGGGACAGCGCCAGGTAGCTCCCCGAGGGCATCGCCTCGCGGTAGTCGGCGACCAGCGCGGCGGCCTCGTCGTCGTCGGGGACGAAGTGCAGCACGGCGCTCATCAGCACGGCGAGCGGCTCGCCCAGGCCGAGCAGCAGCAGCCGGTTGACCTCGGGGTCGCCGAGCACCGCCTTGGCGTCGCGGAGGTCGCCGGAGACGACCATCGCGCGGTCGTTCCCGGCCAGGATCTCCCGGCTGTGCGCGACGGCCACCGGGTCGCTGTCGACATAGACCACCCGGGAGGTGGGATCGACGGCCTGGGCGATCTCGTGCACATTGCCGACCGTCGGTATGCCCGAGCCCAGGTCCAGGAAGTTGCCGATGCCCAGGCCGACCAGGTGCCGCACACAGCGCTGGAGGAAGGCCCGGTTGATCCGCATGATCTCGGGGAGCTCCGGCATGACCTCGACGACCTCGGCCGCGGCCGCCCGGTCGGCGGGCAGGTTGTGGTTCCCGCCGAGGTAGAAGTCGTAGATCCGGGCGATGCTGGGCCGCTCCGGGTCCACGCCCTCGGGGATCCACGTCTGGTCGGTCATGTCGTCCTCTCCTCGGGATCGAGCTCGAACCAGACGAGCTTCCCGGAGTCGGTGCGGTTGGTTCCCCAGCGCTGCGCAAGCGTACTGATGATCGAGAGACCGCGTCCGGATTCGCTCAGCTGGTGTGCGGTCCGCGGTATCGGAAGGGTGTGCGAGTCGTCGTGCACCTCGCAGGTCAGCGTGTCGGTGTAGAGCAGCCGCAGCCCGATTGGACGGGAGGCGAACCGGACGCTGTTGCTGATCAGCTCGCTCACCAGCTGCTCGGCGACGGGGGAGAGGTGGTCCAGGCCCCAGCCGCCCAGGGTGCGCCGCAGCAGCCGCCGGGCCTGCCCCGCGGCGCGCGGCACCGGCTCCAGTGCCCAGGAGGCGACATGGCCGGCCGGGATCCCGTGGAACCTGGCCATCAGCAGCGCGGCGTCGTCCTCGCGCCGGGTGCTGCCCAGCGCGTCGACCACGGTGCTGCAGGCCTGGTCCAGCGGCACCTGCTGGACCGGCAGGGCGGCGCGGAGGATGTCGAGGCCCACGTCGATGTCGCGCCCGGGGGTCTCGACCAGGCCGTCGGTGTAGAGCGCCATGGTCTCGCCGTCCGCGATCTGGAACTCCACCGAGTCGAAGGCATGGCCGCCGACCCCGATCGGCACCCCGGTGGGGATCCGCAGCAGCCGCCCGGGCTCGCCGGGACGGGCCAGCACCGGCGGCAGATGGCCGGCGTTGGCCAGGGTGCAGCGCCCGGTCACCGGGTCGTAGACGGCATAGAGGCAGGTCGCGAGGTGGGTGTCGGAGAGCCGCCGGGCCGCCTCGTCCAGGTGCCGCAGCAGCTCGTGCGGCGGCAGGCCGAGCATGGCGAGGGTCTGCACGGCGGTGCGGAGCTGGCCCATCATCACCGCCGAGGTGACGCCGTGGCCCATCACGTCGCCGACCACCAGACCGATCCGCTTGCCCGGCAGCACCAGGGCGTCGAACCAGTCCCCGCCGACCTGGATCACGTCGTTGCTCGGCAGGTAGCGGTAGGCCAGCTCCACGCCGGGCAGTTGCGGGGGGAGCCGGGGGAGCAGGCTGCGCTGCAGGGCCACGGCGAGCTCCAGGACCGACTCCCCGGGCGGGGCGCCGACGGTCTCGTCCGGCCGGGAATGCTGCTGGAGGCCGTCCGCAGCCGCCCCCGGGGGCTTAGGGAACAGTTCGAGCATCGCCGGAACTCCTCCCGATCGCGTCCTGACCGCGCCCTGTCCGCGCCCTGTAAATAGCACTTTACGTTCCAGTACCGTCGAACGGGGAACCTGATTCGATCAGATCCCATCAGATTCTCACAGAAAACCAACGCGCCCCGACCGTCGATGACGGTCGGGGCGCGGTTCCCGGGTGGGGCCGGATCAGGCCGCGAAGGCCTGGAACTCGGAGAGCTGGCCGGCCGGCCAGCCGGTGTTGGCGGTGAAGTTCAGCCGCAGGTAGCGGGTGCTCGCGGCCGGGAAGGTGAGGGTGACGGTGTTCCCGGTGGCGGGGTCGAAGGTGTAGGCGGCGGATGCCTTGAGTGTGGTCCAGCTTGAGCCGTCGGTCGAGCCCTGGACCGAGAGGGTCTGACTACGGGCTGCCCAGGCGGTGGGCGGGGGCAGCTTCAGCACGATCCGGGCGACGCTGGTGGCGCAACCCAGGTCGGTCTGGATCCACTGCGGGAAGGCGTTGTTGTTGCTCTCCCAGTAGCTGTTGGCGTCGCCGTCGACGGCGTTGCCGGGACCGTAGTTCTGGGTGCTGCTGGACGCCGTGGCCGACTTGCCCTGAGCGAGGTTCCCACTGCCGGCGTTGCAGGTCGGCGTGGGGGTCGGCGTGGGCGTCGGCGTCGGTGTGGGAGTGGGGGTCGGGGTCGGGGTCGGCGTCGGGGTGCTGGTCGCGCCGCTGCCGAAGATCTGGAAGTCGGACAGCTGCGCGGCGGGCCACGCCGTGTTGCCAGTGAAGGTGAGCCGCAGGAAGCGGGCGGTGGTCGCCGGGAAGGTGATGGTGGCGGTGTTGCCGGTGGCCGGGTCGAAGCCGTAGCCGGCCGGCGCGCTGATCGCGCTGTAGTTGCTGCCGTCGGTGGAGCCCTGGACCGAGACGGTCTCGGTACGGGCGTTCCACGCGGTGGCCGGCGGCAGCTTCAGGACCACCTTGTTGACGCTGGTGGCGCAAGCCAGGTCGGTCTGGATCCACTGCGGGAAGGCGTTGTTGGCGCTCTCCCAGTAGCTGCTGGCGTCACCGTCGACGGCATTGCCCGCGCCGTAGTTCTGGGTGCTGCTGGAGGCGTTGGCGGTCCGGCCCGAGGCGAGGTTGCCGGTGCCCGAGGGGCAGGACGGCGTCGGCGTGGGGGTCGGGGTCGGCGTGGGGGTCGGCGTCGGCGTCGGAGTCGGGGTGGGCGTGGGAGTGGGGGTCGGGGTCGGGGTCGGGGTCGGGGTGGGCGTCGGGGTCGGTGTGGGGGTGCCGCCACCGCCGTTGGTCGGCACGCCGCCGTAGGTCCAGACCGGGTCCGGCCAGACGCCGGTGCAGGTGGTTCCGACGTTCCAGCCGGAGTTCCCGCCGCCGTCGGCGATCACAAAGCTGGAGCCGACGCAGTTGTGGATCGGGGTGGCCGCCTGGGCGATGTTCTTGGCCTTGACGTTGGTGAAGGTCATGTTCGCCGCGACCTGGGCCTGGATGGCGTAGGTGCCGGCCCCGTCGATGTTCACATTGGTGAAGTTGATGCCGCTGACCGGGCCGTCGATGGCCTGGACCGCCTCGTAGGAGCTGTCCAGGATGTCGGTGTCGGTGACATTGATGGTGGCGCCGGTGATCGGCCCGTTCAAGCCGTCGAACCAGATCGCGCCGACGCCGAACTGCCAGTTGAAGTCATTGTTGCCGGTGCGGATCAGGGTGTTTCTGGCCGCGGTGATGGTTCCGGAGACGGAGGTGCCGTTGCCCGCGGTGACCCCGGGATAGCGGTTGGCGATGTGCAGGCCGCCGCCGTTGGTGATGGTGTCCGCCATCACATTGTCGGAGATGGTGAAGTCCTTGCCGCCGTACGTGACGATGTTGTTCGCCAGGATCGGCAGCACCATGGTGTCGTGGGTGAAGCTGTCGCCCACATTGGGCAGCCGCTCCGGCCAGGAGGCCAGGCCGTCGTCACCGGTGTTGCGCAGAAAGGTGTTGGTGACGGTCGAGTTGGTGACGCCGGTGTGGAAGTTGACGCCGTCGGCGGTCTGGTCCAGGATCCGGCTGTTCTCGATCTTGAAGTTGTCCATCGGGCCGTCCATCCAGGCGCCGACCTTGGTGTGCTGGATCCACAGGTCGTCCAGCACGGAGTTGGACATGGCCCCGCCGATGGCGTTGACCTGGTCGTCGTCCACCCGCTCCTGGACGTCGCCGATGATGGCGAAGTCCTTCAGCACCACGTTCTTGCTGGGGCCGCCGGCCTCCTGCGGCCGGATCGCGCCGCCGTAGCCGCCGCCGGTCACGTACTTGCCGTAGATGCCGGCCGCGTGGCTGCGGTTGACCGGGTCACGGCCGCCCAGCACGGTGTACCAGGGTCCGGCGCCGGCCAGGGTCACCCCGTCCACGACCACATGGTCGTAGAGGGTGTAGTTGCCCTGCGGGAGGTAGACGGTACGGCCCTGCGCCTGGCCCGCGTTGACGGCGGCCTGGATGTCGGCGGTGGAGTCGGTGGCTCCGGTGGGGTCCGCGCCGTAGTCGGCCACCGCGTCAATGGCCCCGGCGGGCTTGGCGATCGGCGGTGCGACGTTCTCGAAGTCCGCCAGGTCGATGGTGAAGGTGGGGGACTGCGCGGTCGAGGAGACCTGCAGTCGGATCTTCGTCCCGATCGGGAGCGTCGAGCCGAACATGGTTCGGGTCTCGTCGAAGAAGTGGTGCGGGTTGGTGTCGCCGGGGTTGTTGTTGAACGGGTAACCCCCGTAGTACCAGCCGTACTTGGAGGTCACCGGCACGCTCTTCAGCTTGCTGCCGTTGGCCAGCAGGTCGATCGAGGCGTCGCGCCCCTTGCCGTCCGCCGAGTCCGGGATGCTGTACCGGAAGTCGATCGAGTTGGCCGGTGCGGTCAGGGTGAACTCGACGTACTGCCCGGTCGCGCTGAGGGTGACCGCCTGTCGGCCCGAGGCCTCCGAGGCGAGGTGCCCGTAGAGCCGGTCGGGGCCGATCACGGTGCCGTTGGTGGCCGCGTACTCGGCCTCCTGTTCGATGAACGGCACTGTCGCACCACGGCCGTTGACGGCCAGCGGGGACAGTGCGGCGACACCTGCCGCATGGGCGGGGGCGGCAGTGGCGATCACGCCGGTCACCAGGCCTGCGCCGGCGAGCGCGGCCGTGGTGAGCAGCGCGATGCCGCGGGAGAGGTGCGGACGTCTCAGGGGCGTCTGCATGGCTGATCCACATCCTTTGGGGCAGCGGGTGGGGATGGTGCTGCCTGCGGAGGCTTCCGTCGCGTGACAGTGAGGTTTCCGCCAGGTGAAGTGAGAGTAGGGGCTACGTTTCATTAAGTCTATGGTGCAGTGCAAAAATGAGACGTAACGTCAGCAAGTTTGCGACTTACGCAAGTTACTTGCAGAGCGCGGTGGCGATCCGCTGCGAACCCGCGCTGTGAGATCCATTGACGTCACCTTAGAGGCTCTGTAACTTCCTGATCGCTAGTTGCAAATTTCTCGCAGCCATGTGCTAACACGCAAGCTGTTACCTGCAATTAGCGATGCTTAGTGCACTCCGCCCTCGCACGGTCGCTCGCCCACCCCCTGTGCGCGCGCCTGCGTTCGTACTACCCACCCGTCGTACCGCAGAAATGCCACGCAAGCAGAGGATGAGCATGCGAAGTAGTGAAAGGTCATCGAGGCTCAGGACAGTCGTCCTGGTGCTGGTCGGGATGCTGGTCGCCATGGTGCCGGTGCTGAACATGGCATCGGCCTCGGCGGCGGGCACCAACCTGGCCCTCGGTAAGACCGCCAGCTCCAGCAGCAGTACTCAGTCGTACAGCGCGAGCAACGTCAACGACGGCGACCAGTCGAGCTACTGGGAGAGTGCCAACAACGCCTTCCCGCAGTGGGTGCAGGTCGACCTCGGCGCCTCGGTCAGCGTCAACCAGGTGGTGCTGAAGCTCCCCGCGCCGACCGCCTGGGCCACCAGGAGCGAGACCCTGACGGTTCAGGGCAGCTCGGACAACAGCAACTTCTCCTCCCTGGTTGCTTCGGCGGCCTACACCTTCAACCCGTCCACCGGCAACACGGTGACCATCGCCGTGCCGACGGTGACGACGCGTTATGTGCGACTGCTGATCACCGCGAACACCGGCTGGCCGGCCGGCCAGATCTCCGAGTTCGAGGTCTACGGGCCCACAGCCGGTGACACCACTCCGCCGACTGCTCCCACTGGTCTTGCGTACACCTCGCCCGCCTCCGGTCAGATCAAGCTGACCTGGAACGCGTCCACGGACAATGTCGGGGTGACCGGGTACGACGTCTACCGCAACGGGGTGCTCGCCACCACCGTCACCGGGCTGACCTACACCGACGCCCAGCCGGACACCGCCACGGTCTCCTACTACGTGCGCGCCCACGACCTGGTCGGGAACCAGTCGGGAAACAGCAACACGGTCACCCGTACCGGCAGCGCCCCGGTGGACACCACGCCGCCGACGGCTCCGGGCAACCTGGCCTACACCTCGCCGGCGTCCGGCCAGATCAAGCTGACCTGGACCGCCTCGACCGACGACACCGGCGTGACCGGCTACGACGTCTACCGCAACGGCGCCCTGGCCACCACGGTGACCGCGCTGACGTACACCGACTCGCAGCCGGACACGGCCACCGTCTCGTACTACGTCAAGGCGCATGACGCGGCCGGGAACCAGTCCGCCGCGAGCAACACCGTCACCCGCACCGGCTCCGGCGGGGGCACGGGGACGAACCTGGCGATCGGCAAGACGATCACCGGCACTCCGGCCACCTTCACCTTCGTCGCCACCAACGCCAACGACGACAGCACCTCGACCTACTTCGAGGGGGCTTCCTACCCCTCGCAGCTCACCGTGCAGCTGGGCGCCAACGCGGATGTCTCCTCGGTGGTGGTCAAGCTGAACCCGGACGCCTCCTGGGGCACCCGTACCCAGACCATCCAGGTGCTGGGCCGTGAGCAGAGCGCGACCGGCTTCACCAGCATCTCGGCCGCGCAGGCCTACACCTTCAACCCGGCCACCGGCAACACCGTCACCATCCCGGTGACCGCGCGGGTGTCCGACGTGGAGCTGTCGATCACCAGCAACACCGGGGCCCCCGGCGGCCAGGCCGCCGAGTTCCAGGTCATCGGCATCCCCGCCCCCAACCCCGACCTGACCGTCACCGCCTCCTCCTGGACCCCGACCGCCCCGGTCGAGACCGACGCGATCACCACCTCGGCCACCGTCAAGAACACCGGCACCGCCGCGGCCGGCGCCACCAACGTCAACTTCTACCTGGGCACCACCAAGGTCGGCACGGCCGCCGTGGCCTCCCTCGCCGCCGGCGCCACCAGCACCGTCAGCGCCAGCATCGGCACCCAGACGGCGGGCAGCTACGCGCTGACCGCCAAGGTCGACGAGGCCAACACCGTCGTCGAAACCAACGACGCCAACAACACCTACACCAACCCCACCAACCTGGTGGTCGCCCCGGTCCAGAGTTCCGACCTGGTCGCCGGCGCGGTCACCTCCAGCCCCAGCACCCCTGCGGCCGGCAACGCCGTGAACTTCGCTGTCACGCTGAAGAACCAGGGCACAGTCGCCACCGCTTCCGGTGCGCACGCCATCACGCTGACCCTGCTCGACAGCAACAACAGCGTGGTCAAGACCCTGACCGGCAGCTACTCCGGCAGCCTGGCTGCTGGTGCCTCCAGCAGCCCGGTCGCTCTCGGTTCCTGGACCGCCGTCAACGGCAAGTACACCCTGCACACGCAGATCGCCGTGGACGCCAACGAACTGCCCGTCAAGCAGGGCAACAACACCTCCGACACCTCCTTCTTCGTCGGTCGCGGGGCGAACATGCCCTACGACGCCTACGAGGCCGAGGACGGCATGATCGGCGGCGGCGCAGCGGTCGTCGGGCCGAACCGCACCATCGGCGACCTGGCCGGTGAGGCCTCCGGCCGCAAGGCGGTCACGCTGAACTCCACCGGCGCGTATGTCCAGTGGAACACCACTGACCCGACCAACACCCTGGTCACCCGCTTCTCCATCCCGGACGCTCCGGGCGGTGGCGGCACCACGGCCACCCTGGACGTCTACGTCAACGGCACCTTCGCCCAGACCATCACCCTGAACTCCAAGTACGCCTGGCTCTACGGCGCCGAGACCGGCCCCGGCAACGACCCGTCCGCCGCCGGGCCGCGTCACATCTACGACGAGGCCCACATCGTCCTGAACACCCCGGTGCCGGCGAACAGTGTGATCCGGCTGCAGAAGGACGCGGCCAACACCTCGCAGTACGCGATCGACTACATCAACACCGAGCAGGTCGCGCCGATCGCCAACCCGGACCCGACCAAGTACCTGGTGCCGGCCGGCTTCGCGCAGCAGGACGTGCAGAACGCCCTGACCACTGTCGCCAACTCCAGCACCTACACCGGCGTCTACCTGCCCGCCGGGCAGTACCAGACCACCGGCAAGTTCCAGATCGGCCAGAAGGCCATCAAGGTCATCGGCGCCGGACCCTGGTACACCCAGTTCAGCACCGACCAGACCCAGGCCAACTCCGACGCCGGCTTCTCGGTCCAGACCAGTGCGAGCGGATCCACGCTCTCCGGGTTCGCCTTCTTCGGGAACTACACCTCCCGCATCGACGGCCCCGGCAAGGTCTTCGACCTCACCGACGTCACCAACCTGACGGTCGACAACGTGTGGATCGAGCACACGGTGGTCGGGATCTGGGGCACCCACGTCAGTGGCCTGACCGCCACCAACATGCGCATCCGCGACACCTTCGCCGACGGCATCAACCTCACCAACGGCAGCCAGAACAACCTGGTCAGCAATGACGAGGCGCGGTCGACCGGTGACGACAGCTTCGCGCTGTTCGCCGCCACCGACCACAACAGTGCGGACCTGTCCGGGAACACCTTCCAGAACCTGACCGCGGTCACCCCGTGGCGGGCGGCAGGCATCGCCGTCTACGGCGGCGAGAACAACACCCTGCAGAACCTGTACGTGGCCGACACGCTCACCTATGCGGGCATCACCATCAGCTCGCTGAACTTCGGCTACCCCTTCCAGGGCTTCGGCACCCAGCCGACGACCATCCAGAACGCCTCGCTGGTACGCGACGGCGGGCACTTCTGGGGCGGGCAGGTCTTCCCGGCGATCTGGGTCTTCTCCGCGACCCAGCCGTTCCAGGGGATCAGGGTCAACAACGTGGACATCACCGACCCGACGTACTCCGGCATCATGTTCCAGACGGACTACTCGGGCAGCACTCCGCTCAACCCGGTGACCGACACCATCTTCACCAATGTGTCCATCACCGGCGCGCAGCAGAGCGGTGACGCCTACAACGCCAAGTCCGGCTACGGCATCTGGGCCAACCAGCAGCCCGAGTCCGGACAGGGCCCGGCGGTCGGTACCGCCGTGTTCAACCACCTCACCGAGAGCAACAACTTCGTCAACATCCAGAACACCACCTCGACGTTCACGATCACTGTGAACCCGTAGCACGGAGCAACAGCAGTGCCCCGGAGGCAGAACGCTTCCGGGGCACTGCTGTTACTGCTGTCAGGCCGGGAGGCCGACACCGACCGCCGCGACCGTGGCCGTGACCACGGCCAGGGTGTCGGTGACCAGAGCGGTCAGTGCGGCGGTGACCGCGGCGACATCCGTCGCCTGTACCGCGGCGACCAGCGCGGCGGCGTCCTTCTGCAGCGTGGCCAGCGCGTCCGGAACACTCGCCGGGACGGGCACGGGTACGGGCAGCGGCGGCACCGGGGCGGACACCGGCGGCACCGGCACCGGAACGGGCAGCGGCGGCGCGGGAATCGGCAGGCCGTGGATCGGAGCCGACTTCACCGGGGCCTTCACTGGAGCCTTGACCGGAGCCTTCGCCAGGACCTTGGACGGCGCCGCCGGAACGGCCGGCGCGGCCGGCAGCGCGGTGGTGAGGACCTTGCCCGCGCTGGTCAGGGTGGCGAGCTTGGCCTGCAGGTCGGCCGGCGACGGAGCCGGCGCGGTGGCGGTGGCGCTCGACACGAGGCTCGACACGGCCTCGGTCACGCCGCCCAGCGCACCGAGCGCGCCCAGGGTCGCGGCCGGATCGGGGGCCGCGGGCAGTGCTGCCTGCGGCTGCACGGACGTGCCGTGGTCCACCGGAGTGGCGGACGCGCTGGGCACAACAGCACCCGTGATCACCGTCGAGGCCAGGACAGCACAGGCGAGCGTGGTGCGAATGCGAACGATACGCATGGAAAAACCCTTACTTCGGAACTGAGTGGGACAGTCCCACGGTCACCTTGCTCACTACACTCGGCAACCGGACGCACCCATACGGTGATCGGCCCCTTCATTGCGGCCCAGGTCACATCGCCGTCCTTCGATTGAATGAAAACGAAGATCATCAGTGACCGGCGGCTGATGAGTACTGACTGTGCGTGGACTGTGTGTGGCAGCTCACTCGACTGGAGCGTGGTCTAGACCACAAAGATCACCTCTGGCGGGGTGGTTCGGTGCCAGCAGGGGCCTGAATACAGGCTTAATACCGCCGGTAACAGTGCTCTGATCTGGGACTTTGCTGGGATCGTTGATGTCCGGGGGTTTGTTGCCTACGGTCGAAGACGTGCACTGAGCACCTCCCGGGTTCGCCCGCTTTCGCTTGATGTCTCCGCCTCCACCTGTCCGGTAGGCGGTCAGCAGCGGGCCCCGGGGACGGCCACCGGCCGTCCTCCTGTCACGTCGCGGCGTACCTGTAGCGCGCCTCCTGCGCGCCGACGCCGACGCCGTGCTGACCCCGGGACCTGTCGAAAGGACTCCATGAACTTCCGTCACGCCACCGCCACCACCGCTGCCACCGCCACCACCAGGAAGAACCGCCTGCGGGCGGCCCTGGCCGTCGGCGTGGTCGCCGCCGTCCCGGTGGTCGGCCTGGTCAGCGCGACCGGCGCCTCGGCCGCGGACTCCTCCACCTGGGACAAGGTCGCCAGCTGCGAGAGCACCAACAACTGGTCCGCCAACACCGGCAACGGCTTCTACGGCGGCCTGCAGTTCACCCCCTCCACCTGGGCCGCCTTCGGCGGCACCGCCTACGCCGCCTCCGCGGACCAGGCCAGCCAGGGCCAGCAGATCGCCGTCGCCGAGAACGTCCTGGCCGCCCAGGGCCCCGGCGCCTGGCCCGTCTGCGGCCCCGAGGCCGGCCTCACCGCCGGCGGCACCCCCGCCACCGTCGACACCACGACCCCGGCCACCAGCACCCCGGCCGCCACCAGCGACGACACCGCCCCGGCCGCGACGAGCACCCCCAGCACCGACACCAGCACCAGCACCGAGAGCGCCCCCGCGGCCACCGGCGCCGGCAGCTACACCGTCCAGTCCGGCGACACCCTGGGCTCCATCGCCGCCGCCCACGGCACCGACTGGCAGTCCCTGTACAGCGCCAACCAGAGCGTGATCGGCGCCGACGCCGACACCATCTACCCCGGCCAGACCCTCACCATCGGCTAGTCCCAGAGCAGTCGAGCAACACCCGCTGCGGCGCGGCACCCATACCCCCGGGTGCCGCGCCGCAGTGTTAAACGTGACGGACGTCATACTCAGTTGTAGTTTGCTGCCCGGTGTGCGTATGTTTCTGCTCGCCGCACTTAAGCGGAACAGACAAATCCGGAACGCCGAGTCCTGCCGCCGGAGACGTCGAAGACCCACACACCGCACCACGGCAGGAGCGGGGGAACCAGGTTTGCCGCTGTGATCGGCGCTCTTCTCTGAGCGTCTGTCATCACAGCTAGGGGTGAAGCCGTGCAGCGCACGGCCGGGCAACTCCAGCCCGAATCCGACAGCTCACCTCGCAGGCGTGGGAGAGGAACGCTGTTCCATGCTGTCCACCAACGGGCGCCACCGCGCCGTCAAGTCCCGCCGTAGCCGTACCCAGCGTCTGATCGCCTCGGCCGGACTGACCGGTGTCGGGCTCGCCATCCCGCTCGTGAGCGCCACCAGCGCCTCGGCCGCGACCGTCAGCACCTGGGACGCCGTCGCCAACTGCGAGAGCACCGGCAACTGGGCCATCAACACCGGCAACGGCTACTACGGCGGCCTGCAGTTCTCCGCCGACACCTGGGCGGCCTACGGCGGCACCCAGTACGCGTCCAGCGCCGACCAGGCCACCAAGAGCCAGCAGATCGCCGTCGCCGAGAAGGTGCTCGCCTCCCAGGGCCCCGGCGCCTGGCCGGTCTGCGGCCCCCAGGCCGGTCTGACCGCCGGCGGCGCTCCCGCCAACGTCGACACCTCCTCCTCGGGCTCCTCCAGCAGCTCCTCGGACTCCAGCTCGGCCTCCACCCCCAGCTCGACCTCCAGCTCGAGCTCGGACGACTCCGCGTTCGCCAACAAGGTGAAGGCTGCCGCGAACGCGGCGTCGACCTCCACCTCGTCCTCCTCCTCGACCGCGGGCACCTACACCGTGGTCGCCGGCGACTGGCTCTCCACCATCGCCCAGAAGGAGAACGTCTCCGGCGGATGGCAGCGTCTCTACGCCCTCAACCGGGGCACCCTCACCGAGGGCCCGGACGTCATCTACCCCGGTGAGCAGATCAAGCTGGGCGGGGCGGCCACGACGCCCAGCTCCACCCCGTCCAACGACTCGTCGTCCAGCGCCACCGACTCCAGCGCCTCGACCTCCACGGACGACTCCTCGTTCGACGCCAAGGTGGAGGCCGCTGCCGGCGGCCAGTCCAGCTCCTCGGACAGCAGCTCGGCCAGCACCTCGGCGACCAGCTCCGACAGCAGCGCCTCCTCGGCTTCCGACAGCACCGCTTCGGGCAGCATGAGCGCGGCCATCGCCTTCGCCGAGGCCCAGGTCGGCAAGCCCTACGTCTACGGCGGCACCGGCCCCTCGGTCTGGGACTGCTCCGGTCTGACCCAGGCCGCGCTGGCCAAGGCCGGGATCTCGATCCCGCGCACCAGCGAGGACCAGGCCGCGGCCAGCACCCGGGTCTCGCTGGACTCGCTCCAGCCCGGCGACCTGCTGTTCTGGTCCAGCGACGGCACTGCCGCCGGCGCCTACCACGTCGCCATCTACACCGGTAACGGCGGCTACGTCGAGGCCGCCAACCCCAGCGCCGGCGTCAAGACCGACACCATCAGCGACTGGGCCCCGGACTTCGCCGGCCGCATCGGCTGACCCAGTCAGGCTGTGAACGTCACGCGATAAAACCGCCGATGGCCCCTCAGGAAACTGAGGGGCCATCGGCCGTTGTGCTTCCCATGCGGGGAATCAGTCCTTGAAGGCGTCCTTGGCCTTTTCGGCGGCCTGCTTGGCGTCGCCCTTGACCTGGTCGGCCTTGCCCTCGGCCTGCAGCCGCTCGTTGCCCACGGCCTTGCCTGCCGCCTCCTTGACCTTGCCCTTGAGCTTGTCGGCAGTGTTCTTGGCCTTGTCCTCGGTGCTCATGCGGGGCTCCTTCGCTCTCGGGTCTTTGCTGCTCAACCCGCGCCTACCCGAGGTTCCGCAGGGCACGCCCCCCTCTTTACGGCAGGACCACCAGCCGGCCCACGCTGTCGCCGGCGCCCAGCCGGGTGAGGCCTTCGGGGGCCTGGTCGAGGGAGAGGCGGCCGCCGATCAGCGGGGCGATCGCGCCGGTCGCGGCGAGTTTGCCCAGCTCCGCGTGTGCGGCCGTGATCTCGGCGGGTGCGTACTGCTTGTAGAGGCCCCAGTGCAGCCCGACGATCGAGTAGTTCTTCACCAGGGCGTGGTTCAGGGCCGGGGTCGGCACCGTGCCGCCGGCGAAGCCGACCACCAGGATCCGCCCCTCGAAGGCCACGCACTTGGCCGAGGCCGTGTAGGCGTCGCCGCCGACCGGGTCGAAGACCACGTCCGCGCCGCGTCCGCCGGTCGCCTCCTTGACCGCGCGGACGATGTCGGTGTCGGCGTCGGTTCGGTCGATGACCACCTCGGCCCCGAGCTGCCGCGCGACCTCGGCCTTGGCGGCGCCGCCGACCACCGCGAGCACCCGGGCCCCGGCGGCCCGGCCCAGCTGGATGGCCGCACTGCCGACCCCGCCGGCCGCGGCGTGCACCAGCAGCGTCTCGCCCGGCTGCAGCCGGGCCCTGCGGTGCAGGCCGAACCATCCGGTCTGGTAGGCGATGTGCAGGGCGGAGGCCTGGGCGTCGTCCAGCGACTCGGGGGCCGGGAACAGATCCGTCGCCTCGGCCAGCGCGAACTCCGCGAGCGAACCGTGCGGCAGGGCCGGGTTGCCGATCACCCGGTCGCCGACGGTGAGGCCGGTCACGCCCTCGCCCAGTTCGTCCACCTCGCCGCACAGCTCGACCCCGGGGGTGAACGGCAGCTCGGGCCGGATCTGGTAGGTGCCCCGGCACAGCAGCACGTCAGGGAAGTTCAACGCCGCCGCCCGCACTCTGAGCCGGACCTGCCCGGGCCCGGGCTGTGGCGTGGCGATGTCCACCAGCTCCAGCGCCGAACCGGGCTCGCCGTGCGTCCGCACCTGCCATGCCTTCACGTGGACTCCTTCTCCTGCGACTCTGCCTCTACAACGGACTAAGCACCCGCTTAGAATGCTGATGTGGGAGTGTGCTGTCAACGCTCGCTATCGACCGACCGGAAGGCCGTGCACGTGACCCCCGAACCCGCCGAGGCCACCGTCCTGCTCGCCGAGGTCTTCTCCGCGGACCTCCAGGAGGCCTGGCGGGAGGTCCAGCCGGACACCGCGCGCCGGCTGCTGATCGCCGCGGTCGACGCCTTCGCGGCGCGCGGCTTCCACGCGACCACGACCAGGGACATCGCCTCGGGCGCGGGGATGAGCCCGGCGGGCGTGTATGTGCACTACCGCTCCAAGGAGGAGCTGCTGCACCAGATCACCCTGATCGGGCATCAGCACACGCTCCGGCTGATCCGGGCGGTGTCCGCCACCGCCCAGGAGCCGGTCGGCCGGCTGCACGCGGTGATGCGCGACCTGACCACCTGGCACGCCCGGCACCACACCACCACCCGGGTGATCGAGTACGAGCTGCACTCGCTGTCCGCCGAGCACCACGCCGCGGTGCTGCTGCTGCGCCGGGAGATCGACGGCCTGGTCCGCCGGATCCTGGAGGACGGGGTGCGCCAGGGCGTGTTCGACGTGCCCGATGTGACCACGACCACCCTGGCGCTGCTCTCCCTCTCGGTCGACGTGGCGCGCTGGTACCACACCCCGGCCCGGCTCCCGGAGGACCGGCTCGGCCGGCTCTACGCGGATCTGGCGCTGCGCATGGTCGGCAGCGAACCGCTGTCGGCACCGTGATGACCAGAGCACTTGTCAGCCCAGCCGCAGCTCCCGCTTGAGCAGCTTCCCGGTGGCGTTCTTGGGCAGTTCGGGGAGGATCCGCACCTCGCGCGGGCACTTGTAGCCGGCCAGCCGCTCCCGGCAGTAGCCGATGATCTCCTCGGCGTCGGCCGCGGCCCCGGGCCGCAGCGACACCACGGCCACCACCTCCTCGCCGAGCCGCTCGTCCGGCCGTCCGATCACCGCCGCCTCGGCGATCGCGGGGTGGGTGTAGAGGACCTCCTCCACCTCCCGCGGGTAGACGTTGTAGCCGCCGCGGATGACCAGGTCCTTCACTCGGTCGACGATGAACAGGAAGCCGTCCTGGTCCTGGTAGGCCAGGTCGCCGGTGTGCAGCCAGCCGTCGCGGAGCGCCTCGGCGGTGGCCTCCGGATTGCGGTAGTAGCCCTTCATCACATTGTGTCCGCGCAGCAGCACCTCGCCGATGTGCTCGGCGCCGGGCGGGAGTTCACGTCCCTCGGGTCCACGATCCTGGCCTCGACGCCCCAGATCGGCTTGCCGATGGACAGCACCCGGCGTTCTTCGGGGCTGGGGTTCATGGTGGCGGTGCTGGCGGTCTCGGACAGGCCGTAGCCCTCCAGCACGGCCACCCCGAAGCGTGCTTCGAAGGCCGTCATCAGGGCCTCCGGCATGGCCGCGCCGCCCGAGCAGGCGACCCGGAGCCGGGACAGGTCCCGCCCGGAGCTGTCCGCCTGGAGCAGGGCGTGGAACATGGTCGGCACACCGACGAAGACGCTCACGCCGTGGTCGTGCATCGCGTCGAGCACCAGGCCGATGTCGAAGCGCGGCACGACCGACAGCGTCCCGCCGTAGCGGACCCCGAGGTTGACCACGCTGGACAGCCCGTAGACATGGAAGAACGGGAGCACCGCCAGGCTGACGTCGTCCGGCTGCACGCCGAACGCCGCGCCTGCGGTGGTGCAGTTCATGAAGAGCTGGAAGTGGGTCAGCTCGGCCCCCTTGGGCCGGCCGGTGGTGCCGCTGGTGTAGATGATCACGGCGGTGTCGTCCGCGTTGGTGGCGAGGATGTCGCGGGTGTCCGCGCCGGGGAGGTCGGCGCAGAGGCTCGCGAACGCCGACTCGCCCTCGACCGGGTCCGACCGGCCGACCAGGCACAGCGACAGGTCCTCGATCCCGGCCGCGGCCTTCCTCGCCTCGGGTGCGCAGGCGTCGAAGGTGATCAGCAGCCGGGCCTGGGAGTCCAGCAGCTGGTGCGTGATCTCGGCGGCCTTGAGCAGCGGGTTGAGCGGGACCATCACCAGCCCCGCCTTGAGGATGCCGAAGTACGCCAGCAGGAACTCCGGGATGTTGGGCAGCTGGACTGCCACTTTGTCGCCGCGGACCAGCCCGGCCGCCCGCAGGTTGGCGGCGACCAGGCCGGAGCCCCGGTCCAGCTCGGCGTAGCTGGTGCTCTGGTCGCCGGCCCGGAGGCAGGCCTTGTCGGGGTGCGCGGTGGCGGACTCCCGCAGCATGGTCGCCAGATTGAAGCTCATGACTGCCGTCCCTGCGTCGCTGGGCCCTGGAGGTCGATGGTGAGCAGGTCCGCGAGCTCGGCGAGCGTGCGGTCCGTGCTGACATGGTGCACGGTGGCCATCCCGAGGTCACGTGCGGGAGCGAGGTTGCCGCGCAGGTCGTCGACGAAGACGCACTGCTCCGGGCGCAGCCCCAGCGAGCGGGCGCCCAGCTCGTAGATCTCCGGGGCCGGTTTGCGCACGCCGACCGCGCCGGAGATCACCACCCCGTGGAACAGCTCGGCCAGCAGATCCGCCGGATAGCCGGACAGGCCCCAGGAGTTGGAGACCAGGCCGGTGGCCAGGCCCTGGCTGCGCGCCGCCGCGACCGCCGCGCACATCCGCGGGTCGGGCTGGACCGAGCCGAGCAGCCGCTCGATCAGACCGGTCGGCTCCACGCCCAGCAGCTGTCCGAAGCCCTGCTCGAACTCGGCCTCGGGCAGCACGCCCGTTTCCAGGCCGATCAGCAGCTCGCGGGCGGTCGGGTCGCTGCGGAACAGTTGGGCGACGGTGTCAGGGGCGATCCCCTCGCGCTCGCCGAAGGCGGCGAAGGCCGCGAAGACATCGGTGGTCAGTACCCCGCCCCAGTCGACCAGCAGTCCAGTGATCATCAGAAGTACATCCGGGACACCGACTCGGCCACACAGACCGGCTTGTCCCCGCCCTCGCGCTCGATCGTCACCTTGGTGACGATCTGCACTCCGCCGGGGACGTCGCCGACCTCCAGCAGGACGACCCGGCCGCGCACCCGGGAGCCGACCGGCACCGGGGCGGGGAAGCGCACCTTGTTGGTGCCGTAGTTGACCCCCATCCGCACCCCGGCGACCTCGCACAGCCCCTCACCGATGACCGGCAGCAGGGAGAGGGTCAGGAAGCCGTGGGCGATGGTGGTGCCGAAGGGGCCCTTGGCGGCGCGCTCGGGGTCGGTGTGGATCCACTGGTGGTCACCGGTCGCCGAGGCGAACTGGTCCACCTGGTGCTGGTCGATCCGGATCCAGTCGCTGACACCGAGTTCGGAGCCGACCGCCGCCCGCAGGTCGTCCAGCGTGGCGAAGCCCATGTGTTTCCTCCATTGACCGCGGTCGGTCGACTTTGACCGAGCTGACTAAGCGCTCACTTAGCATTGCCGCGAGGTCAGGAGCTGTCAATGGTCGGCTCGGGCGCCGCCCCCGTCAGCGGTCGCCGGTCAGCGGTCGCCGGTCAGCGGCCGAGTCGGCCGACCGCGCCGTAGCAGGAGACGGCCTCGATGCTGGGACGCGGCTGCGGGAGGAAGTCCGCCTGCCAGCGGGAGACGTCGACCACGCCGGGCGGGACCAGCTCCAGGCCCTCGAAGAAGCGCGCGATCTCCTGGCTGCTCCGCTGCTGCAGGCCCATCCCGGCCCGGTTGTAGGTGGCCACCAGGGCCGCCGCCTCGGCCGGCGCGTGGTCCGCGGTGATGTGCGAGACCTCCAGGTAGCTGCCCGGGGCCAGCGCGGCCAGCAGCTGCTGGACCACCTGGTAGGGCTTGTCCTGGTCGGTCAGGAAGTGCAGCACGGCGTTGAGGATCAGCCCCACCGGGCGGTCCAGATCCAGGGTCTGCCGGAGCTGCGGCTGCTCCAGGATCGCGCCCGGATCACGCAGGTCCCCGAGCAGGTACACGGCTGCGCCCTCGGCGCGTCCGGCGCCGAGCGAGCGGGCGTGGGCCACCACGGCCGGGTCGTGGTCGACGTAGACGACACGGGAGTGCGGCTGCAGGTCCTGGGCGATCTCATGGGTGCTGCGGGCGGTCGGGAGCCCCGCGCCGATGTCCAGGAACTGGTCGATCCCGGCGTCCTCGACCAGGTACTCCACCGCCCGGCCGAGGAAGGCGCGGTTCTCCAGCGCGGTGATCCGCAGGCTGGGGAAAGCACGCAGCGCCTCGTCGGCGGCGACCCGGTCGACCGGGAAGTTGTCCTTGCCGTGCAAGTAGTAGTCGTACATCCGGGCGGCCTGCGCGGAGGAGATGTCCACTCCTGGCGGCAGCGCGGATCCGAGCTGTACGTCTTCCCGACCGGGTTCCCGCGATTCCTGTGGCACGTCCTGCACCCTACCCCGGGCGTGGCTGGACAATTTCTTGATCACTTCATCGTAACGTCGCGGCATGCAGACATGGCCTGGCCGTTCCCACCCGCTCGGAGCCCACTACGACGGCTCCGGTACCAACTTCGCACTGTTCTCCGAGGCGGCGGAGCAGGTCGAGCTGGCGCTGATCGCCGACGACGGCGCCGAGCAGCCGGTGGCGCTGACCGAGGTGGACGGCTTCGTCTGGCACGGCTACCTGCCCGGGGTGGGCCCGGGACAGCGCTACGGCTACCGGGTGAACGGGCCTGACGATCCCTCCGCCGGGCACCGGTTCAACCCGGCGAAGCTGCTGCTCGACCCCTACGCCAGGGCGATCGACGGGCAGGTGGACGGCGACGAGTCGCTGTACGGCTACCGCTTCGACCAGCAGGGCGGGCTCAACACCCTGGACAGTCTCGGCCACACCATGCTGTCGGTGGTGACCGACAGTTCCTTCGACTGGGGCGACGACCGGCCGCCGAACCGGGCCTACCACGACACGGTGATCTACGAGGCGCACGTCCGCGGCCTGACCCGCACCCACCCGGCGCTGCCCGAGGAGATCCGGGGGACCTACGCCGGGATCGCCCACCCGGCGATCATCGAGCACCTGACCGCGCTGGGGATCACCGCCATCGAACTGATGCCGGTCCATCAGTTCACCCAGGACGGCTACCTGTTGGAGCAGGGGCTGTCCAACTACTGGGGCTACAACACCATCGGCTTCTTCGCCCCGCACAACGCCTATGCGAGCACCGGCACCCGCGGCCAGCAGGTGACCGAGTTCAAGCAGATGGTCAAGGCGCTGCACGCGGCCGGCATCGAGGTCATCCTCGACGTGGTCTACAACCACACCGCCGAGGGCAATGAGAAGGGCCCCACCCTCTCCTTCCGCGGCATCGACAACTCCGCCTACTACCGGCTGGTGGACGGCGACGCCGCGCACTACTACGACACCACCGGCACCGGCAACAGCCTGCTGATGCGGCACCCCGGCGTGCTGCAGCTGATCATGGACTCGCTGCGCTACTGGGTCACCGAGATGCACGTGGACGGCTTCCGGTTCGACCTCGCCGCCACGCTGGCCCGGCAGTTCCACGAGGTCGACAAGCTCTCCGCGTTCTTCGACCTGGTCCAGCAGGACCCGGTGATCAGCCGGGTCAAGCTGATCGCTGAACCCTGGGACATCGGCGACGGCGGCTACCAGGTCGGCAACTTCCCCCCGCTGTGGACCGAGTGGAACGGCAAGTACCGGGACACCGTCCGCGACTTCTGGCGCGGCGAGGAGGCGACGCTGCCCGAGTTCGCCTCCCGGCTGACCGGCTCCGCCGACCTCTACCAGCACGACCGGCGGCGTCCGCTGGCCAGCATCAACTTCGTCACCGCGCACGACGGATTCACCCTGCGCGACCTGGTCTCCTACAACGACAAGCACAACGAGGCCAACGGCGAGGACGGCCGGGACGGCGAGAGCAGCAACCGCTCCTGGAACTGCGGCGCCGAGGGCGACACCGAGGACCAGGACGTGCTGGTGCTGAGGGCGCGTCAGCAGCGCAATATGCTCACTACGTTGCTGCTGTCCCAGGGCATCCCGATGATCGCCCACGGCGACGAACTCGGCCGCACCCAGCAGGGCAACAACAACGCCTACTGCCAGGACCGCGCACTGTCCTGGGTGGACTGGGACCTCGACCGCCCCCGGCGCGAACTGCTGGACTTCACACGCAGGTTGGTCCAGCTGCGGCACGCCCACCCGGTGCTGCGCCGGCGCCGGTTCTTCCGCGGCGCGGTCGGCCCGGACGGCCTCGGCGACCTGGTCTGGTTCCGCCCGGACGGCGAGCAGATGCAGGACAGCAACTGGCACTGGGACGAGGCCAGGGCGGTGGCGGTCCTCCTCAACGGCGACGCCATCAGCGAGCCGGGACCGCACGGGGAACGGGTCCTGGACGACTCCCTGCTGATCCTGCTGAACGGCCACTACGAGTCCTTGGAGTTCCGGCTGCCGCCCGCGCGGTTCGGCGAGGTCTGGCAGGTCGCGGTGGACACGGCCACGGAACCGGACCAGGTCGACGAGACCGAGATCAAGGCCGACGGCAGCGTGCAACTCCAGGCCCGGAGCACCCTGGTACTGATCCGATCCGCCCGCACGCCCGGGGCCGCGGGGTCGGCGGCGCACCGGTAGGGGACGCCGGACGGCAGCGGCGGGCCTCAGCGGGGGGTCGCGGTCAGGACCTGGAGCAGGAAGGTGCGCCAGCGGTCCTCGTGCTCGCCGTCCAGCCGGGCCCGCTTGAGCTCGCGCCGGAGGGTGCTGCGCAGCGGCTGCCGGGACTCCATCACGGCCTCGTTGCGTCGGGCCAGCCGCTGCAGCTCGGCGGCGGTGGGCATACGGGCCGCGCGGGCGTCGGCGCAGGCCGCGTGGACCGGGGCGAGGTTCCAGACGCCGTCCAGGTCGGCGCCGTGCCGGCCGGGGACGGGCGGGAGGACATGGTCGACGGCGGTGGCGTCCTCGGGGGTGAGGACATCGCCGCAGTGCTGGCAGCGTCCGTACTGGAACCCGGTCAGCGCCGCGTGGATCCCGGTCACCGTGCGGCGGCCGGACCGGTCGGTGAGGGTGAGCGCTGCCAGGTCGGCGGCGAGGCCCTGCTCATTGAGGCTGCGGCCGACCGTCGGATCGAAGGAGTTCTCGACGATGCTCCAGCGGGCGTCCAGCTCGGCCCGGAGACCGGCGGCCTGCTCGCCGCCAGCGATCGCCAGCAGCTCGGGCGTCAGCCGGAGGCCGGGTTCCCCCGGATCGCCGGTGAGCTGGTAGAACCGGTGTTCGAGCGGGGCACCGCCGCGCAGCTGGTGGAACTTCGGCAGGACCAGGGCCGTCAGCGAGCGGACGGCGGCCTGTCGCAGTTCCTCGGTGGGGTGGCCCTGGGCCAGGGACGGCGCGGACTCCCGGGCGGCGACCGCCAGGAAGTCCGCCACGGCGGCGGGGGTGTCCGCCGCCGACTGAGGAGCTGGACCCGGACGGCCCAGCAGGCCCATGGCGTAGCGGTCGGCGAGCTCCGCCGGGCCGACCTCGGTCCGGCCTTCCGCGGCGAACTCCAGGAGGGCGTCACCGAGGGCGAACAGGCAGGTGTGGGACTGGGAACCGGTCAGCACGAGCAGCCGCCAGGAGGTGGCCGGGGTCGGTTCGGTCCGGTAGAAGTCGACGGTCATGACCCGCACGCTATGCCATCCCCTCCCCTCCCATCCCCAGACCGATGACGGTTCGGCCCCGCTGCGGCGGGACCTTGGCCAGGGCGGGACAGGACCATGGCCTGCTCTGCGGGCGGTGGCGTGGGGGAATCGTTGAAGTACCGGGCGGGAGGGGCCGCGTCCGCACTCAACCGCTGGGAGACCAGGATGACTGCTCGAATCGACCAGACACTGCTGCTGTCCCTGCCGCGCCGGGCCCGCTCGGCCGCGGTGGCCCGGCACGCGGTTTCCGCGATGGTCCCCGGCGCCGAGGACGCCCGGGACACCACGGCGCTGCTGGTGACCGAGGTCGTCGCCAACGCGGTCCGGCACAGCCGGGGCGAGTCCGTGCTGGTGGCGGCGTCGAGCGGCCGGGACGGTGTGGCGGTCGCGGTCTACGACCAGACCCCGCGGCTCAAGGAGTCGGCCGCGGCGCGGGCCCCGGGTCCGCAGCGGTCGCGTTGCCCGCAGGAGGAGTCCGCTTCCGCCGAGAGCGGCCGCGGTCTGGACCTGGTCGACGACCTGGCCGGCAGCTGGGGGGTCAGCCAGGTGGGGGAGGCCGGCAAGTGGGTGTGGTTCACCGTGGCCTACGACCCGGAGCCGGGCCTGCTGGATCAGAGCTGCGTGGATCAGAGCTGCTTGCTGCCGGTCAGGTGCGCGTAGAGGACGACATTGCCCAGGTAGCCGGTGTTCTTGTGGTAGCCGCCGCCGCAGGTGATCAGCCGCAGCTGGGGGTCCTTGGTGGCGCCGTAGACCCGGCTGGAGGGGAAGGCGCTCTTCTCGTAGACCTCGATGGCGTCCACGCTGAAGAGGGCGGCGGTGCCGTCCTTGCGGTCGATCTCGACGGTATTGCCCTTGTGCAGCGAGCCCAGGTTGTAGAAGACGGCCGGGCCCTGCTTGGTGTCGACATGGCCGTCCATGATGGCGTTCCCGGCCGCGCCAGGTGCTGCACCGCCCTGGTACCAGCCGGCCAGGTTGCGGTTGGTGTCCGGGGGGACCTGCAGCTGATTGGTCTTGTCCAGGTTCAGCAGGGTGACCGGCGCGTCGACCTGGATCGAGGGGATCTTGATCCGCACCGGCACCGAGGCCGGCAGCGGCTTGACGGCGGGCGTGCCGGCGGTGGCGCCGGGGACGGCGGGAAGGCCGCCGGCCGCGGGGTCGGCGAAGGCATCGGCGGCCGACGGCTGCGGCGGATGCACGGTCTGCGCGCCGTCGTAGAGCATCCAGGCCCCCGCGCCGAGAGCCGCGGTCAGCACCAGCGCCAGCGCCCGGTTGCGCGGAACCCGGCGAGCCCGGGCGGGGCGGGCGCGGCGGGACCGGCGGCGGTCGGCGGTGGTCGGGTGCGGCATCGGCGCAGGCCTTTCCGTGCTCGGCGGTCCTGATCGGAAGACCAGGCTGCGGGTGCCCCAGAAGCGCAGGGCGGTGGCGAGGACCATGCCGATCACGCTGCCGGCCCAGATGTCCGCGCGGGCGCTGGTGAACCCCAGCACATAGTGCGAGGTCAGCAGGCAGGCCACTTGGACCAGCGCCGCGACCAGCTGCAGTGCGCAGAACAGGACCGCGGTACGGGCGCCGCCGCGGTGGGTGCGGTGCCGGTAGGGCCCCAGCCGGTTGCCCAGGTAGGCCACCAGGCAGGCGGCGGTCGCGGACACGATCTTGGCCCCGACCGGGTTCCAGCCGTAGGAGATCCGCAGTGACGCGAAGACCAGCAGGTCGGTGCCGTAGGCGAGAGCGCCGGCCACGGCGAAGCCGAGTACCTCCGGCAGTAGGCAGCGGACGCGGCCCAGGCCGGTGGTGTCAGACATAACGCCCATTGTTTGCGGCGTCCCGGCCCGGCGCGAGCCGGTGTGCGCCGACAGGGGCCCGGCACATGGTGTGCCGGGCCCCTGCGGGTGTGACTGGTGTTCAGTGCCAACTGGTTTTTAGTACCAGCTGTTGGCCTGCCAGAAGGCCCAGGCCTGGTTGGGGCTGCCGTAGGTGGTGTTCATGTAGTCCAGGGCCCAGCGGATCTGGGTGGCGGGGTTGGTCTGCCAGTCGGCGCCGGCCGAGGCCATCTTGTCGCCGGGCAGGGACTGCGGCAGGCCGTAGGCGCCGGAGGAGGGGTTGGTCGCGGTCACGTCCCAGCCGGACTCGTGGGAGATGATCTCGTCGAACGAGGCCAGCTGGTCGGCGGGCACGATCTGCGCGGCGATGGACTGGGCGTCACCCGAGTAGGAGGCGCTGCTGCTCGCCGAGTCGTCGGACACCGAGCTGGAGCTGGAGTCCGTGCTGGTGGCGGCGCTGGACGAGTCGCTGCTCGTGCTGGGCGAGTCGTTGCTCTGGACGGTTCCGCCCGAGTTGGCGGCGTTGAACGCCTGCTCGGCCAGCGATTCGGCGCGCGAGTCGTTCGCCTGCATCGTCACGGAGCTCGGGGTGGCGGCGTGGGCGGCGGTGGTGACCGCACCCATCGAGACCAGGCCGGCCGTGGCGACGAGCAGGGCAGCGGAAGCACGCAGACGGGGGAGAAAGTACGCATGGGAGAAAAGACCTCAATCGGTTGGCGTATGCACTCCGACGGGGAATGGACAGCGCCGGGACAGGGGGCGCGGTCTACGTCGGATGCAGCGGGCACTCCGCTTGCGGTAAGGGGGTGACCCCCAAGTGCCGATGGCGGTGGTCGCAGCGGGACAGGTGCTGCGGCACCGGTTGACTCGGTCATTTGTAGCCGCCGGATCCAGTCCGGCCAAGGGGTCTTATTACTAGCCGCCCACGTAGTCGGCCGGAATTCCGGCAATCGGCCGGATCCGGGAATTCAGGCCCGTTGCCGGCCCCGGCGGAGGTCCGCTGACGGCGGGTCGGACCAGTGCGGGCACGGATCCCGGGACCTCGGCCGGAGACCGCCGCGGGACCCCGCCGACTCGGTGCGGAGCGTCCGATTCGCCCGGAAACGGCCTACTACATCCGCTCGTAGGGCGGGGTGGGGCTGTGGCGACCGTCACCTTCGCTACCGCAAAAATGTCCGTTTCGCCCCCTCTGAGGAGGGTAAGCCAGCCCTCCCATTTGGCTCAGGTGCGCTCGCCGGGCCGCCGGTCCGGCGGTTGTCTGGGGGGATGCGTCTCTCCCGCGGTGCGGCCGGGGCGGGGGCGGCCGCGGCTCTGCTCGCCGCTGTCGCCGCCGGTGTCCCGATGGTTATGGCAGCTCAGCACACCGGTCCGGTGCTTCAGGTGACACCCGCGGTGGTGCAGCCCAGTGACCACATCACCCTCCGCGCGCAGGGCTGCCCGGTCCCGGCCGAGGCCTTCTCCGACGCCTTCGACACGGTCGTGCTCGACACCGGGGGCCGCGGCAGGACGCTGCTGATCGACCCCCAGGTCCGGCCGGGACGCTATGAGATCACGTTGAGCTGCAACGGCGACGCCAGCACGGCCTCGCTGACGGTCGACGTCCCGCACCCGCTGGTACTGCCCGCCGGAACCGTGGCACTTGCCCTTGATCGGCGACACGCCGGGCCCGTACCCCGTACTGCCTAGCTGAACAGGCGCGGTGGCCGACTCGTACCTAGCGTGAATCTCGCGGCCGCAATTCCGAGCGGGCCGGGCATTCCCCCCGTTGCGGCCGCGGTATATCCGTGCCGATTCCGGGTTGAATACGAGGAAGAAGGTTTGTGTGCGAACGCCATCGGGTCCTGAATCGGGCGCAAGTAGTCCGACCCTCGTCACCGTCGAGTCCGGGCCCGAGGTCGAGCCGCCGCAGGCCCGGCCGGGCCGTCTGCGCCGACTGCGGTCGCGACTGCGCCGACTGCTGTCGCGACGCAGCGTCAAGGCGGTGCTGGCCGTGTTCGCGGTGTTCCTGGGCTGGCTCGCCTGGTCCGTCGGCGGCGCCCTGACCGCGCCGGGGGACGACAGCGTGGCGGCCAGGGTGGCCGAGTGGGGCCGGGACCATGAACTCGGCCCGGTGGTCACCTTCCTGGAGAGCGAGCAGTACAAGGCGAACCCGCCCAAGGTCGGCGGCGCGCCCAAGATGGCGCTGCAGCCCTCCGCCGCCGCGGCGGCCGCCCCGAACGCGGGCAAGCCCGCGCTGCAGCCGATCGTGCTGCCCCGGCTGATCACCCCGGCCGGCACCCCGCTGGCGGGAGAGGGCAACTGGCAGGTCCTCGGCCGGGTGAACGGCACCGCCGCGCTGATGGGCGCCTATGTCCGCCCGGACGACGAGCACACCTCCTATGTCGCGGGCGCGGTGTCCATGGACCAGCGGCTGCTGCGCTTCCAGCTGCACCCCGGCGAGCTGGACCCGGGCCCGGACAAGTGGGGCGTGCCGCCGTCGGTCCCGGCCGGCTCCCGCACCGGCCTGATGGCCACCTTCAACGGCGGCTTCAAGGTCGACGAGGCGCAGGGCGGCTTCTTCCTCAACGGCATCACCCGCGGCACCCTGACCGACTCGGCCGCTTCCCTGGTCTTCTACCGCGACGGCCATGTCACGGTCGGTTCCTGGAACCACGGGGTGGCGATGAGCCCCCAGGTGGTCGGCGTCCGGCAGAACCTCAAGCTGATCGTCGCCAACGGGCAGGTGCCGGCCAGCGTCGACGACAACGTCGAGAGCGGCTGGGGCCTGACCATCGCCGGCAAGTACTTCGTCTGGCGCTCCGGCGCGGGCATCACCAAGGACGGCCGACTGGTCTACGTCTACGGGCCGAGCCTGTCCGTGCACACCCTGGCCGACCTGCTCAAGCGGGCGGGCTGCACCCAGGCCATGCAGCTGGACATCAACCCGGCCTGGATGTCGTTCATGTACTACCAGCCGGGCTCGAACCCGGCGAACCCCACCCCGGTGAAGCTGCTGCCGGGCCAGGAGCGCCCGGCCGCCCGCTACTACGAGCCCACCAGCCGGGACTTCACCGCGGTGTACGCGAGGTGAGCCTGCAGCCGCCGGCCCAGCCCGGCCAAGCCGCGCTGGCCGTCCCGCTCATCGCGGCAGCCCGCCGACCCGCGTGGCGGCGCCTGCCGGTGGCCGCGCTGCGCACCGCCCGTCCCCGGCAGTGGCCCAAGAACCTGCTGGTGTTCGCCGCCCCGCTGACCGGATCCGCCCTGGGCCGCAGCAGTGCGGCGCTGGGCGGGGCGGTGGCGGCCGGGGTGGTCTTCACCCTGGCGTCCAGCGCGGTGTACTTCGTCAACGACGCACTGGACGCGGAGCGGGACCGGCAGCACCCGCGCAAATGCCTGCGCCCGGTGGCCTGCGGGGATCTCAGCGAGACCCACGCGGTGTCGCTGGCCGGCCTGTGCGTGGCCCTGGCGGCCGTGGTCGGGCTGTTCACGCCCGGCATCGAGCTGTCGCTGGCCGCCGCCGCCTATCTGGCCATCTCCTTTCTCTACTGCGCCAAGCTCAAGCACCTGCCGGTGCTGGAGCTGTTCCTGGTGGCCTCGGGCTTCGTGCTGCGGGCGGTGGGCGGCGCGGGTGCGGCCCGGGTCCCGCCGTCCGGGTGGTTCCTGGTGGTCTGCAGCCTGGGGGCGCTGCTGGTGGTCCTGGCGAAACGTTTCACCGAGATCACCTCGCTGGGCGCCCCGGCCGCCGCGCACCGGCCCAGCCTGCGCCACTACACCCCGGGCGGCCTGCGCACGGCCCAGCGGCTGACCGCGCTGGCCATGGTCGCGGCCTACTGCACCTGGGCCGCCACCGAGAGCGACCCCTGGACCGCCCACTGGCACCTGGCCACGGCCGTGCCGATGGTGATCGCGCTGGTCCGGTTCGACCGGCTGACCGCGACCGGCGGCACCCGGCACATCGAGGACCTGCTGATCCGCGACGTGCCGATGCTCTGCCTTGAGCTGGTCTGGCTGCTGCTGTTCGTCACCGGGCTGGCGCTGCACCCCTGAGCCTGGCCTCTGGTGACCTGGCCCCGCGTCCGTTGCGGTGACACCGGCGTGTGTCGGCGCCGCGGGCCGCCGGGTCGGCGGGTACGGTGCGTCCCATGCCAGGAATCGACCATTTGACCGAGCTGTCCGGCTGGGGGCGCACCGCGCCGACCCGGGCCCGGCTGCGCACCCCGGCCACGGCCGCGCAGACCGCGCAGGCGGTGGCCGCGGCGGACGCCCGCGGGGCGGTCGCCCGCGGACTGGGCCGCTCCTACGGGGACGCCGCCCAGAACGCCGGCGGCACCGTGCTCGACATGACCGCGCTGGCCGCGATCCGCTCCATCGACGTCCGGAACGGCCTGGTCGACTGCGAGGCCGGGGTCAGCCTGGACGCGCTGATGCGGGCCCTGATCCCGCTGGGCTGGTTCGTCCCGGTCACCCCCGGCACCCGCTATGTCACCGTCGGGGGCGCCGTCGCGGCCGACATCCACGGCAAGAACCACCACGTCAGCGGCAGCTTCGGCCGCCATGTCCGCTCCCTGGAGCTGCTCGGGGCGGACGGCGAGGTACGGACCCTGACGGCCGAGGACGAGCCCGAGCTGTTCTGGGCCACCGTGTCCGGGATGGGCCTGACCGGCGTCATCCTCTCCGCGCGGATCCAACTCCTGCCGGTGCAGAGCGCGCTGATGAGCGTGGACACCGAACGCGCGGTCGACCTGGACGATCTGATGGCCCGTCTGGAGGGCACCGACCACCACTACCGCTACTCGGTGGCCTGGATCGACCTGCTGGCCCGGGGCGCCGCCACCGGCCGCGCGGTGCTCACCCGCGGCGACCACGCCGTCCCGGAGGAACTCGACCGGCACCAGCTCCGCGCCCCGCTGGCGCTGCGCACCCCCCGGCTGCCGGCGGTCCCGCGCGGCATCCCTCGCAGCTGCTCAACACCCACACCGTCGCCGCGTTCAACGCCCTCTGGTACCGCAAGGCCCCCCGGGAGCGGCGCGGGCAGCTGCAGAAGATCTCCACCTTCTTCCACCCGCTGGACGGGCTGCCCGAGTGGAACCGCATCTACGGCCCCGGCGGCTTCGTCCAGTACCAGTTCGTGGTGCCGCCGGACGAGCACCTGGCGATGCGCCGCATCATCGAGATCATCAGCAGCCACCGCTGCCCGACCTTCCTGGCCGTGCTCAAGCGCTTCGGCCCCGGCGACCCGGGCTGGCTCTCCTTCCCGATGCCCGGCTGGACGCTGGCCCTGGACATCCCGGCCACCCTGCCCGGCCTGGGGCAGCTGCTGGACACCCTGGACGAGCACGTGCTGCAGGCGGGCGGCCGGATCTACCTGGCCAAGGACGCGCGGCTGCGTCCGGACACGCTGGCCCGGATGTACCCGCGTCTCGACGACTTCCGGCAGCTGCGGGCCCGGATCGACCCGGACCGGCGCTTCGCCTCCGACCTCGCCCGCCGACTCGACCTCTGAGACCCCCGACTCCGAGACTCCTGACCTCCGAGCGAGACTTCCGAGCCGACCCCCGCCCGCCCCCCGAGCCCCCTGAGGACCCCCTGTGAAGAACGCCCTGGGCCAGCCCCAGTCCCTGCTCCTGCTCGGCGGCTCCTCCGAGATCGCCCTGGCCACCGCGCGCCGCCTGGTCGGCGAACGCACCACCCGGGTGCACCTGGCCGGCCGTCCCTCGCCCGCGCTCAGCGCCGCCGCCGAGGAGCTGACCGCGCTGGGCGCCCTGGTCAGCGTGCACGACTTCGACGCCGCCGCGGTGGAGACCCATGAGGACGTGCTCGGCAAGGTCTTCGCCGAGGGCGACATCGACGTGGTGCTGCTGGCGTTCGGCGTCCTCGGCGACCAGCAGCACGACGAGCGGCACCCGCTGGCGGCGGCCGCGGTCGCCCAGGTCAACTATGTCGGCGCGATGACCAGCGCCCTGGTCTCGGCCGCCGCGCTGCGCCGGCAGGGCCACGGCTCGCTGGTGGTGCTCTCCTCGGTGGCCGGGCAGCGGGCCCGCCGGGCCAACTTCGTCTACGGCTCGACCAAGGCGGGCCTGGACGCCTTCGCCCAGGGGCTGGGCGACTCGCTGCAGGGGTCAGGGGTGCACGTCATGGTGGTGCGGCCGGGCTTCGTCCGGGGCCGGATGACCGAGGGCATGCCGGCCGCCCCGATGGCCACCACCCCCGGCGCTGTCGCCGACGCCATCGTCACCGGGCTGCGCCAGGGCAGCGAGACGGTGTGGGTGCCGGGAGGCCTGCGGGTGGTCATGACGGTGCTTCAGCACCTTCCGCGTCCGCTGTTCCGCCGCATCGCGCGCTGATCAGGGCGCCCTCCGGGCCTGCTGTTCGGTCGCGGCGTCACTCAGGTGGCGCAGCAGTCCGATCAGGGAACTGACGCCGCGTCCGTGGGGGCTGCAGTCCGGTGAACACTGGGCTGTCGCGGCCGGGGCGGGGCGTAATCCGCTCCCGGCGTGCGCTGTCTTCGAGCTGCGGGTACCCGAACCGGCCTGTCGGATGAGGGCAGAGCCTGATCCCCACTGGGGCGGATCGGTGCCCCCGTAACTCGGAGGTAGTTCCTCATGCGCGCTGCACGCCTGATAGCCGGTTCTGCTGTTGCCCTCGCGGCCCTCTCGATGGCCGCTCCGATCGCTCAGGCCGCCGACGGTGGCGGGACCACGAGCAATGTCACTCCGTTCGCGTTCAAGATCTACCCCACCACGGTGAAGGCCGGCGGCAACATCGGCCTCGGTGTGTCCGGTTGCGACGCCACCTCGGCCACCGCCTCGGCCGGCGTCTTCGACACCGTCACGCTGCCGTCCACCGGCACCAAGGGCGAGTACGTGGGTGCGGCGACGATCGACGCCGACGCCAAGCCTGGCGCCCAGTACGACGTCAAGTTCACCTGTGGCTCGTCCTCGGGCACCACCACGCTGACCGTGGCGGCTGCCACCAGCCCGACCACCACGCCCACGACCGTCACGCCGACCGGCGCGGTCAAGACCGGTCTCGGCGGCGGCAGCAACAGCGACAACTCCGCGGAGCTGGCCGCGGGTGGCGCACTGGCCGTGCTGGCGCTGGGCGGCCTGGGCCTGGCGGCACGCCGTCGCGCCGGCAACCACGGCTGAGTCCGCACGACAGCGCAACGGGTGGCCGGTCCCTCGGGGACCGGCCACCCGTTGGCGTGGTCAGGGGGTGGACGTGTTCGTGGGTGGCGGTGGTGTTGCTGCCGTTGTGGTGCTCTCGGGGGTTGGCGGCGGCGGCGTTGTGGTTGTCGTCGTCGACGGGGGTGTGGTGGCGGTGACGGTCGGGGTGGAGGTCGGTGCGGGCGTGGAGGGCGTGGGGTCGGCGTGGGTGTGGTCGCGTGGGGGGCGAACCGGGGCGGGGGAGTGGTGGTGGCGCTGGCCGAGGGGGTCGGTGTTGCCGTCGGCGGGTGCGTGACCGCGTGGGAGTGCGGGTGGGTCGGCGTCGCGGAGGCCGTGGACGGGGAGGGCCCGGGGGACCAGGTCGAGTCGGGGGAGTACGGGGAGTACGGGGAGCGGTGGTGCGAGGGGCTGGGCGGGATCGAGGGGGCCAGGGTGGCCGGTGCCGCCACGGCCCGGTCCGTCCGTCCGCTGCCGCCGACCGGCCGTTCGAACCAGGAGCTGTGCCGGGAGTCGAAGAGCACCACGGCGGTCACCCGGGTCACCGACGGGACCACCACCACGATGTCCGTCGGCTGGAAGGCGGCCCAGGCCGGGCCCGTGTAGCCGGCGGCCTTCGCCGTGGAGGGCGCCAGCAGGGGGTTGCCGCAGGCGCAGCGGGTGCGGGGGACCCCGTGGGCGTCGATGAGCACCGCGGTGCCGGCCTGCAGCACGGACTGGTACGTGGTGGCCGTGCCGTCGCGGTAGCCGTGGTTGGTCACCCTGGTGTCCAGCCGCAGCACCACCGGCGTCAGCGTCCGTAGATAGGAGTTGATGGAGTCGGCCGGGATGCCCTGGGCGCCGGCCCAGGCCCTGGCCTGATCGGGATGGGCGCCGAGCTGGGCCGACAACTGCGCCGTGCCGCAGCTGGAGAGCTGCTGGGTACCGGCGTACAGCCCGCTGGCGGAGCCGGCCACTCTGGTGTCCGTTCTGGTCTCCGCCCGGGTGTCCGCCCGGGCCGCGGCGGGGGTCGGACCACGGGTGGTGGCGGTGGGCCGCGGATGCGCGGGGGCCGGGAGGAAGGGGTCGGGCCCCGCGGTCTCGACCGGTTGCAGGGCGACCGGCTGCTCGGCGGCGGGCTGCGGCTTGGCCGGCCGGTTGGTGGCCAGCACCAGGGCCAGCACCAGCGCCGCGGTGACCGCGCCCGCGGCGAAGGCGAGTACGCCGCCACGGCGCCACCAGGGCCGATGCGGCCCGCTGGAGGAGGGGGCCCGGTGCCGCCCCGAACGGGACGGACTCCGGCTCGGCGAGGAGCCGAGTCGGGTACCGGGCGGTGGGTCGGCAGGCGGTTGGATGCTCATCCGTGCCTCCAGGGACATGTCCCCCTATTGGCCGATTGTCCTCCCCTGCCCCGGGGGCCCCGCAACCGCAGCCATGGATTCAGGTGGGCTAACCCCGCTCGCGGGCGGGGGGTGGGTGCGGCACGGTGGCAGACATGAACGAGCGAAGCACCGCCCTGCGCGGAGCAGCCCCGGTCGAGGTCAGCCCCTTCCACACCGACAGCCGCTACCGGCTGGTGCGGATGGACGGGGTCGGCTGGAGCCCGATGAGCGCGCATGAGTTCCAGGACTCCGTGCTGGCCGCTTTCCCGAGCATCGACCTGCAGGACCCGACCCAGGTCAGCTGGCACGACCGCCCCTGGCAGTGGCCCCGGTAGGAAGCGGGGCCACTGCCAGGGGAACGCCTGCCAGTTCGCCTGCATCGCCCCTGGTCAAGCAGCGAAGCCCGGCTGGAGTACTAGCCCGCGAAGCCAGCGAACAGCTTGGAGAACTGGTACGGCGTCTGGGTGATGTTGGTGCAGTCGTTCAGGCTGCCGTTGCAGGCGTTGCCGTCCCGGGTGACGTCCCAGAAGCCCAGCTCACCGAGGTGGTTCTGCTGGGCGAAGGTGAGCAGTTGCTGGGCGTCGGCGACCTTGAAGACCTCGCTGGAGGTGTCGTTCACGCCCAGCATCGGGGTGACGCCGACCATGGCCCAGGTCTGCGCGGTGGTGAGGTTCGGCCAGACCTGGGCGATCTGGGCGCGGGTGGCCTGGGCCGCCTGGATCGCGTAGGCGCCCATCTTCCCGGACGGGTTGGGCGCGCTGCCGTCGCCGTAGTCCATCGCCATCACATTGACGGTGTCCACGGTGAGGCCGTGCGCCTTGGCCGAGGTCAGGGCGTAGATCCCGTCCGCGATCAGTCCGGTCGGCAGCACCGGGAGGGTGAGCGTGACCTTCAGGTCGCGGCCCTTGGCGCCCTGCGCGGCCTGGACCGCGGCGACGGCCGCCGAGCGGCGGTCGATGGAGGCGTGGTCCACCGCCGCGGCGCCCTCGATGTCGAAGTCGATCCGGTCCAGCGCGTAGGCGTCCACCACCTTCTGGTACTGGGCGGTGAGGGCCGTCACGCTGGTGCAGGCGAGGGCCAGCTCGGTGCCGTTCTGGCCGCCGAAGGAGGGGCGGACGTCACCGCCCAGGGCCCGCAGCGAGTCGAAGTCGGCCTTGTCCCAGCCGGCGGTGGGGTCGAAGGAGTTGAACCAGCTCGCCGCGCAGCCGGTGGATCCTGCGGTGATGAAGCCCAGCGAGAACTGGCGCAGACCGGTGGTGGTGGCGATCTGGGTGAGGTTCGGGGTCGGATAGGCGCCGAGGTCGATGAACGGCGCCGCGATCCCGGGCACCGTCCCGCTGCCGGCCGTACCGGTCAGCACCGCGGAGTGCGCCGACTCATTGCCCGCGTCGTCGAGCGCGGTCACCGTGAAGCTGTGGCTGCTGCCGGCCAGCAGGCCGATCACCTTGGCCGTGGTGGCCGTCGTGGTGGTGGCGATGACGCTGCTGCCCTCGTAGACCCGGTAGCCGACCACGCCGACGTTGTCGGTGGCGGCGTTCCAGCCCAGCGAGATGCTGCCCGGCCCGGTGGCCTTGACCGCGAGCCCGGTGGGAGTGGACGGGGCGGTCAGGTCGGCCGGGGAGCCGGCGCAGGACTTGGTGTTGATCAGGCAGTTGTTCGGCGGGATCGCGGTTCCGCCGCTGCTGAAGTCCATGCCCGCCACCGGGGCGGCGGCGCCGGAGGCCAGCGGGCCCTCCCAGGTCGGGGCGGTGACCGTGTAGTGGCTGCCGCTGTGGGTGACCGTGCCGTTCCAGGAGCTGGTGACGGCCTCGCCCGCGGGCAGGTCGAAGGTGATGCTCCAGGTGGTGACGGTCTTGTTGGACTTGTTGGTGACGGTGTAGTCGCCCTCGAAGCCGCTGTTCCAGCTGGAGGCGACGGTGAAGGCGGCGATCAGGCCGGTGTTGTCGGCCGCGCGGGCGGTGGGGGCCGTCAGCGCGGAGGTGCCGCCGACCAGCAGGGCGGCGATGGCGGCGGCGCGCAGGGGTGCATGTCTCACGGGCGATGCTCCTCGACGTGTGGGGGCGCCTACGCGTCAGGATGTGTTAGGAAACTTTCCTAACGGCAGGAGTAGGGGAAGAGTGGCGTCTTGGCTGGTCGCTGTCAAGATATGACGCCTGATCAGGTGCTGCGGGTGGGAATACCGTTCGTCGGGGCAGGGGTTGCGGCAGGTACGCGAACTGTTCGCTCGTACCTTCTGACAGGAGTGGTCCATGTCCCTCGGCAGGTTCGGAATCTGGAGTTCGGCATTGCAGGTGGACGGCTCGGCGGGCGACGGCGAGGTGGTCGGGGCAGCCCAGGAGCTGGAGAAGCTCGGCTTCGGCGCGGTGTGGATCGGCGGCAGCAGCTCGGTCGCGCACGCGGCGGCGCTGATCGGGGCGACCGGCTCACTGACCGTCGCCACCGGCATCCTCAGCATCTGGCAGCACGAGGCCGCGGACGTCGCCGCGCAGAGCGCCGAGCTGGCCGCGGCCCACCCCGGCCGCTTCCTGCTCGGCCTCGGCGCCAGCCATGCGCCGCTGGCCGGCGACCGGTACCACCGGCCGTACTCGGCGATGGTCGCCTACCTGGACGCGCTGGACGCCGCCCCGGCGCCGGTGCCGCCCGCCGGGCGGGTGCTGGCCGCGCTCGGGCCCAAGATGCTCCGGCTGGCCGGTGAGCGGACCGCGGGGGCCCATCCCTACCTGGTCACCGCCGAGCACACGGCGCAGGCCCGGGCCGCGCTCGGCGTCGACGCGCTGCTGGCGCCCGAGCTGAAGGTAGTGCTCGAAGCCGATCCGACCCAGGCCCGCACGGTGGCCCGCGGCTATCTGGCGCGGTATCTGGAACTGCCCAACTACACCGACAACCTGCTCCGACTGGGCTTCGCCGACAGCGACTTCGGCGACGGCGGCAGCGACCGGCTGATCGACGCCCTCTTCGCCTGGGGCGACGCCGACGCGGTCCGGGCCAGGACCGAGGAGTTCCTCGCGGCCGGCGCCGACCATCTGGCGCTGCAGGTGGTCAGCGACCGCCCCGGGTTGCCCCGCGAGGGCTGGCGCCGGCTGGCCGAGCTGCTGGAACTCTGATCCTCGAATTCTTATGAGCATGCGTCAGGGCCCGTTCTCCACAGTGGAGTACGGGCCCTGACGTCGGGTCAGTGCTTGCCGTCGCTGCGCTTGCGGTGCAGGGCGAACTTCTCGAAGACCGACAGGTCGCCGTTGGGCTTGTTGACGTTGTAGTAGGTGACGTGCAGCCGGGTGGTGTCGCCCGCGTGGCGGCCGGGGTCGACGGTGAACGAGGCGAAGCCGTAGGGGTGGTCGAGGTCGCGGACCCCGGTCCAGACGGCCTGCTCGGTGACATAGGTGGAGGTCCGCTTGCTGCCGGCCGGCGCGCTGGCCGAGACGGCGGTGATCACCTTGGCGGTGCCGTCCTTGAAGAACTTCTGGTTGGTGGTGCCGGAGACCCCACCGCCGCCGAGGATCATATGGACGGTGCCGAGCGAGGTGTCGATGTTGTCGGTGGCGGAGGACACCGGGTTGGGGGTCAGCGTCTCGCTGCTGCTGACCACGCCGCGGACGGCCAGCGACCGCTCGTAGTTGTGCTCATGGCCGCAGAGCACCAGGTCCACGCCGTACTTGTCGAACAGCGGGCCGTACTTCTGACGGAGCCCCAGGTCGGCGCCGTTGGCGTCGGAGGAGCTGATCATCACCTGGTGCATCGCGACCACGATCCAGTCGGTCTCGCGGGAGGCCCGGGCCGCGCGCAGCTCCTTTTCCAGGAAGGCCAGTTGACGGCCGCCGGAGTAGCCGCTGATGTAGACGTCGCCGCCGTCCTGGAGGCAGTTGTCGTCGTTCTGCAGCACGATCACCCGGACCGAGCCCGCGGTGAAGGCGTACCAGAGCCCGGCCAGCTCCGGGTCGGTCTCGGTCGAGGGCAGCGCGAAGTAGGTCTGGTAGGCGCCGAGGCCGATCGGCCCGTTGGCGCTCTCGATCTCATGGTTGCCGGCCGCGGGCATCCACGGGCGGAAGCGGGCCGAGCGGGTGTTGTTGGTGAAGAAGTTGTTCCAGGTGCGCACCCGGTCGACGTCCAGGTTGGCGTAGCAGAGGTCGCCGTTGAGCAGGTGGAACAGCGGTGCGACCTGCTCGATCCCGCTGACGATGTCCTTGGTCGCGGGGGTGGAGTTGGCGTCCAGGCCGACCGTGCCGTCGGGGGCCCAGGTGACCTGGGGGGCCGACTGGTCGCCGAAGCTGGTGAAGGTCAGCGGCGCCCGGCCGCTGGGGGCGGTGCGGAAGTTGCCGCTGTCGGGCGTGGCGCCCGAGTGCGAGACCAGGTAGAGGTAGTCGGTGCCGGGGCTGAGCCGGTTCAGCGCGGCGTGGTGGACGTAGACGGTGCGGCCGGACTTGCCGTCGACATAGGTGCGGGTCCGTGCGTCGGCGCTGGAGCCGAAGCCGTGCTGGAGCGTGCCGTAGAGCACCCGGGGCTTCTTGACCGGTCCGTCGGTCAGCCAGGAGACGACCATCTGGCTGCGCGGGTCCGCGCCGAAGGTGAGGTGGAGGCCCTGCACCGGCGGGGCGCCGGCCGTGTCGGGGGTCGGGTTGAACGCGGGGGCGGCGTGCGGGGCGGCCGCGGCGGCGGTCCCGGCGCCGAGCAGCGGAACCGCCACGGCCCCCGCGCCTGCGGTGCCCAGCAGCCCGAGGGCGTGGCGGCGGGAGAGGCTCCCGGACTGCTCGGGGGTGTCGAGCGCTGAGTCCATAGTGTTCCTCCAGGTTGGCGCAGCGGACTACCGAACCCTGGCGGTTGCTGATGGCCGCACGGTGAATACAGCCTTGCGGCCGACCGTGCGGCTGGCGACTCATCAGCTGTCAGCTGACGACACTGAAGTCCTTGGTGTCGACGCCGCCCTCCTTGGTGTCGTGGTTGGCGAAGACGAACGACTCGATCGGGACCCGGCGTTCGACGCTCAGCGCCGCTGCCAGCTCCTGCAGCACCACGGTCTCCAGGACCGCGCGGGTGCTCGGCGCGGTGGCCGGGAGCAGCACCACGCCCAGGTCGGCGGTGGGCTCCTGCGGGGTGGTGGTGACCAGCAGGGTGAGGTGTCCCGCGCCGGCCAGCGAGTGGGCCAGGCCCACCTCGCGGTCGTCGCCGAGCACCACATGCAGGGTGTTTCCGGCGGACTCCATCTCACCGTGCAGGTAGTTCCTGGTGACGGCGGCGGTGGCGGGCAGCCGGGGGACCTCGCGGAGCAGCAGGGCGCCCTCCTCGGCCGCGGCGACGGACGCCCCGGAGGCCACGATGTCGGCGGCCACGCACAGGGCGGCCCGTCGGCGCAGCGGGTCGATCGCCTCCCTGGCGGCGGTGCGGACCGCCGTCACCTGGGCCGCGATGTCGGTCCACGGGTCGTCGGAGGGGCTGCGTCCGGCGATCGCCCCGGCGATCAGGTCCAGCGCCACCAGGGTTCCGGTGAAGCCGACGGTGGAGGCGTAGGAGTCGGGCTCATTGCCAAGGTCCACGGTGTACGTGGCCAGTTCGGCCAGCGGGGAAGGGACGACGTTGAGCAGCGCGACGCACGGGGTGTCGCCCGCGTGCTTGAACGCCGCGATGGTCTCCGAGCTGCGGCCGCCCTGGGAGACGCCGATCAGGGCGTCGGTGTCGAAGCCGGCCGTGCCGGTCTCGATCTCGCTGGCGAGCACCCGCTGGGCGACCACGCCGTGCGAGCGCAGCAGCTGGACCGGCACGGCCAGGGCCGCGTAGGAGGCGCCGATGCCGGTGAACAGGGGGCGCTCGACCTGGCGCAGCCGGGCGAGGTCGAGCTCGCCCTCGGCCAGCTGGTGCCGGACATGGGCGGCGACCCGGAGCAGCGCGGCCGGCTGGTCGTGCTGGCCCTGGAGGAAGGGGATACGGGTGGCGGACATGGCGGGGGAGTCCTTTCAGTGAAGCTGATGTGACGACTGGTCAGGCGGTGGCGGGTCGCGGGCGGGGGTTGCCGGCGCCCTTCTTGGAGAGATCGACCCGCTCGGGCCCGGGGCCGTCGTCGCCCGGCGCCTCGTCCACCGGCTCGCGGCCCGGGGTGGGGAGGTTGAATCTGACGATCGCCCAGCGGAAGAGGGTGTAGTAGATCCCGGCGAAGCCCAGGCCGATCGGGATCAGCAGCCAGGGTTTGGTGGCGATGCCCCAGTTGATGACGTAGTCGATCGCGCCGGAGGAGAAGCCGAAGCCGTCGCGGATGCCGAGGGCGTAGGTCAGCGCCATGGAGACCCCGAACAGGACCGCGTGGATGGCGTAGAGGAACGGGGCCACGAACATGAAGCTGAACTCGATCGGCTCGGTCACGCCGGTGACGAAGGCGGTCAGCGCGACGGAGAGCATCATGCCCTTGACCATGGTGCGGTTCTCCGGGCGGGCGGTGTGCGCGATCGCCAGCGCGGCCGCGGGCAGCGCGAACATGTAGATCGGGAAGCCGCCGGTCATGAACTGCCCGGCGCTGGGGTCACCGGCCAGGAAGCGGGCGATGTCGCCGTGCACCACGGTGCCGGTGGCCGGGTTGGTGAAGGAGCCGGCCTCGAACCAGGGGAAGAAGGAGAAGAAGTGGTGCATGCCGATGGGTATCAGGGCCCGCACCACCAGCCCGAAGATGCCGGCGCCCATCGAGCCGGTGCCGACCAGCCACTCGCCGAAGTCCATGAACCAGCCGCCGACCGTGGGCCAGACCAGGCCGAAGACCACGGCCATGCCCACGCCCGCGAAGGCGCTCAGGATCGGCACCAGCCGGCGGCCGCCGAAGAAGCCCAGCCACTCCGGCAGTTTGGTGCGGCTGAAGCGCTGGTAGAGCAGCGCCACCACCAGACCCATCACGATGCCGCCCATGACCTTGGCGTCCAGCGGCTTTCCGTCCGCTCCCTTCGGGAAGGCCTCGCTGGCCAGGACGGTCTTGAAGACCAGGTAGCCCACCACGGCGGCCAGACCGGTCGATCCGTCCGCCTTCTTGGCGAAGCCGATCGCCACACCGACCGCGAACAGCATCGGCAGGTTGCTGATCACGGCGTCGCCGCCGGCGGCGAGGACCATGCCGAGCTTCTGGACGACGACCGGGAAGTTCGGCCGTCCCAGCAGGTCGGCCTGGCCGAGCCGGGTCATCAGCGCCGCGGCGGGAAGGGTGGCGACGGGCAGCATCAGGCTTCGTCCGATGCGCTGCATCACCGCCATCACGCCGGAGCCGCTTTTGCCGCCGGCCTTGGCTTTCGCGGTTCTGGACATGCGTGCACTGCTCCCAGGGGGTGTCGTGGCGTCAGATGGCCCGGATGGCGGCCTCTGTCCACTCTCTCTCCCTGATTCGAGCGCAATGCCCGCGAAAGGTCACTACTGCCCGGGACGATGGTCCTGAGCAGCAGGTCAGCGGTTCATGGCGGCGGGTTCGGCCGGCTCGGCCGGCTCGTTCGGCTCAGCGGCGAGCCGGAACGGCACGTCGACCACGGTGACCTCGGGGGCGAACAGCAGTCGGGCCTTGAGCCGGAGCGCGTTCTGGTTGTGCAGCGGCTGCTCCCACCAGTGGCTGACGACGTACTCCGGGATCACCACGCACACCAGGGCCTTGGGATCGGCGGCGGCGGTCTTCCGGATCCGGCGCAGCACCGGGGCGACCACCTCGCGGTAGGGCGAGTGCAGGATCTCCAGCGGAACCGTCAGACCGTGCTCCTCCCAATGCTGTCGCAGCTCGGTGGCCTCGGCGGCGTCCGCCGCCACGGTCACCGCGGTGATCGTGGTGGGGCGCAGGGCCTGGGCCACGCCGAGGGCCTTGAGCGTGGGCGCGTGCACCCGGGACACCAGCACCAGCACGTGGTTGCGCGGCGGGACGTACGGCCGGGCGTCGTCCGGGACCGCCACGAACGCGGTGACCTGGTCGTAGTGCTTGCGCACCCCCTTCATCCCGACGAACAGCAGCGGCATCGCGATCAGCACCAGCCACGCCCCGTGGGTGAACTTGGTGATCAGCACGATCACCAGGACCAGCGAGGTCAGCGTCGCCCCGAAGGCGTTGATGGCCAGTGCGCGCCGCATGGGCCGGCGCTGCGCCGGGGACGGACCGGCGGCCAGCGCGGTGCGCCAGTGCTTGACCATCCCCGCCTGGGAGAGCGAGAAGGAGATGAAGACGCCGATGATGTACAGCTGGATCAGCCGGGTCAGCTCCGCGTTGAAGGCCACGATCAGGGCGACAGCGGCCAGCGCCAGCAGCACCACGCCGTTGGAGAACACCAGCCGGTCGCCGCGGTTGTCCAACTGGCGCGGGGCGTAGCGGTCCCGGGCCAGGATCGAGGCCAGCAGCGGGAAGCCGTTGAAGGCGGTGTTGGCGGCCAGCACCAGGATCCCGGCGGTGAAGGTCTGCAGCAGGTAGAACAGCAGGTCGGCGCTGCCGAAGGTGGCCCGGGCGATCTGCGCCAGCGCGGTCGGCATGGCGGTGCCCGGCGGCAGGCCCAGCTCGGTCGGGTCGGCGGCGACATGGATGTGGTAGCTCATCGCCAGCGCGGTGATGCCGACGAACATGGTCACCGAGAGCAGGCCCATCACGGCCAGGGTGTTCGCCGCGTTGCGGCTCTTGGGCTCGCGGAAGGCCGGCACCCCGTTGCTGATGGCCTCCACCCCGGTCAGCGCGGTGCAGCCGGAGGCGAAGGCGCGCATCGCCAGCAGCACCACCGCGAAACCGGTGTAGTGGCTGACCGCGTGGATCGGCAGGTGCGCCGACTCGGCCCGGATGGTGGTGCCGGTGGCCAGCCGGACCGCGGCCCAGCCGAACATCAGATAGATGGCCGCGATGAAGCCGTAGGTGGGGATCGCGAACAGCCGTCCCGACTCGCGCACACCGCGCAGGTTGAGCGCGGTCAGCAGGATGATGAAGCCCACCGAGAGCAGCACCTGGTGGTCCTCCAGCGACGGCACCGCCGAGGTGATGGCAGCGACCCCGGAGACCACGGACACCGCCACGGTGAGCACGTAGTCGACCAGCAGGGCGCTGGCCGCGGTCAGCGCCGCGGTCGGCCCCAGGTTCTCGGCGCTGACCACATAGGCGCCGCCGCCGCCCGGGTAGGCGTGGCAGGTCTGCCGGTAGGAGGCGATCACCACCACCAGCAGCAGCACGATGGCCGCCGCCGCGTACCAGGCCAGGTGCAGCAGGGCCGCCCCGCCCAGGGCGAGGATCAGCAGGATCTCCTCGGTGGCGTAGGCCACGGAGGAGAGCGGGTCGCTGCAGAAGATCGGCAGCGCCAGCCGTTTGGGCAGCAGGGTCTCGCCCAGCCGCGAGCTGTCCAGGGGACGGCCGACCATCAGACGCTTGGGGGAACTCCAGATCGGCACCCGGTCAAACTATGACAAAAGCTAATGGCCATGTGGTCAACACGCAGCGGGGGTCGCCCGTCCGGACCCGGGTCGATGGTCCCTGGCGATGCCGACGTTGGCCCGTGGTGGGCCGGTACGCCGCGAGCGCACTGTGGAGGAGCAGGCCAATTCAACGGACTCCCCGAGGTGGTTCTCATGGCAGCGGCAGACACGGTTCAGCTCTCTCCCTCCGATGCGGTACTGGCGGTGGACGCGCTGGTGGCGGACGCCCAGAAGGCGCTGCTCGAGTACGCCGACTTCACCCAGGAGACGGTCGACCACATCGTGAAGAAGGCCTCGCTGGCGGCGCTGGCGCAGCACACCCGGCTGGCGATGCTGGCCGTGCAGGAGACCGGCCGCGGGGTGTTCGAGGACAAGGCCGTGAAGAACATCTTCGCCTGCGAGCACGTCACCCACTCGATGGCGAACATGAAGACGGTGGGCGTGGTCCGCCGGGACGAGGTGGACGGGATCGTGGAGATCGCCGAGCCGGTGGGCGTGGTGGCCGGAGTGACCCCGGTGACCAATCCGACCTCGACCACGATCTTCAAGGCGCTGGTGGCGCTGAAGACCCGCAACCCGATCGTGTTCGCGTTCCACCCCTCCGCGCAGCAGTGCTCGGCCGAGGCCGCCAAGGTGGTGCGCGAGGCCGCGATCGCGGCCGGGGCTCCCGAGGGGTGCATCTCCTGGGTCGAGCAGCCGTCGATGGAGGCCACCGCCGCGCTGATGAACCACTCCGGTGTCGCCACCATCCTGGCCACCGGCGGCAACGCCATGGTCAAGGCCGCCTACTCCTGCGGCAAGCCCGCGCTGGGCGTGGGCGCCGGCAATGTGCCCGCCCTGGTCGAGGCGACCGCGGACGTGCGGCGCGCGGTCAATGACATCGTGATGTCGAAGTCCTTCGACAACGGCATGATCTGCGCCTCCGAGCAGGCCGTCATCCTCGACACCACCCTCTACGACCAGGCCATCGCCGAGTTCGGCAAGCTCAAGGCCCACCTCGCCACCCCGGCGGAGAAGCAGCTGCTGGAGGCCTACATCTTCGGCGTCGGCGCGGGCACCGCCTGCTCCGGGGCCAAGCTGAACGCCGCCGTGGTCGGCCTGCCGCCGGCCCGGATCGCCGAGGCGGCCGGGTTCAGCGTCCCCGAGGACACCTCGATCATCCTGGCCGAGGTCGACTTCGTGGGCGAGGGCGAGCCGCTGACCAGGGAGAAGCTCTGCCCGGTGCTGGCGGTGCTGCGCGCCGAGGGGCGCGAGCAGGGGGTGCGTCTGGCGGCGCAGATGGTGGAGTTCCACGGGCTGGGCCACAGCGCCGCCGTGCACACCGAGGACGCGGCGTTCGCCGAGGAGTTCGGCCACGCGGTCAAGGCCTGCCGGGTGATCTGGAACGCGCCCAGCTCCCAGGGCGGCATCGGCGACATCTACAACGCCTTCATGCCCTCGCTGACGCTGGGCTGCGGCAGCTACGGGCACAACTCGGTGTCCGGCAACGTGACCGCGCTGAACCTGGTGAACATCAAGCGGATCGGCCGCCGCAACACCAATATGCAGTGGTTCAAGATCCCGCCGAAGGTCTTCTTCGAGCGCAACTCCATCAAGTACCTCACCGACATGCGCGGGGTGCGCCGGGTGGTGGTGGTCACCGACCGCACCATGCGCGAGGTCGGCAACCTGGCCCGGATCCAGGACATGCTGGCCCGGCGCCCCGAGCCGGTCGAGGTCCAGGTGGTCGACTTCGTCGAGCCCAACCCCAGCATCGACACGGTGGAGCGCGGCGCGTCCCTGATGCGGGCGTTCCAGCCGGACACCATCATCGCGCTGGGCGGCGGCTCGCCGATGGACGCGGCCAAGGTGATGTGGCTGATGTACGAGCACCCGGAGACGGTGTTCGCGGACCTCAAGGAGAAGTTCTTCGACATCCGCAAGCGTGCCTTCACCTTCCCGGACCTGGGCGAGAAGGCCAAGCTGGTGTGCATCCCGACCACCTCCGGCACCGGCAGCGAGGTCACCCCGTTCGCGGTGATCACCGACACCGCCACCGGGCAGAAGTACCCGCTGGCCGACTACGCGCTCACCCCCAGCGTGGCCATCTGCGACCCGGCGCTGACCACCCGTCTGCCCAAGTCCGTCACCGCCGACTCCGGCTTCGACGCGCTGACCCACGCCATCGAGACCTATGTCTCGGTCTACGCCAATGACTTCACCGACGGCCTGGCGCTGCAGTCGATCCGGCTGATCTTCGAGAACCTGGAGCGCGCGGTCACCCACGGCGAGACCGACCAGACCGCCCGGGAGAAGATGCACAACGCCGGCACCATCGCCGGCATGGCCTTCGGCTCCGCCTTCCTGGGCCTGGTCCACGCCATGGCGCACACTCTCGGCGCGACCTTCCACGTCCCGCACGGACGCACCAACGCGCTGCTGCTGCCGCACGTGATCCGCTACAACGGCGGCGCCCCGGCGAAGGTCACCAGCTGGCCCAAGTACCACTCCTACGCCGCGCCGGAGCGCTTCGCCCAGATCGCCACCGTGCTCGGACTGGACGCGGCCACCCCCGAGCAGGGCGTGGAGTCGCTGGCCACCGCGGTCGAGGCGCTGCGCGACCGGGTCGGCATCCCCAGCTCCTTCGCCGAGGCGGGCGTGGACGAGGAGGCCTTCATCGCCGCGCTGCCGCAGCAGTCCATGAACGCCTACGAGGACCAGTGCGCCCCGGCCAACCCGCGGATGCCGATGCTCGCCGACATGCAGCAGCTGATGCGGCAGGCCTACTACGGGAGCAAGTGACGAACGGGAGCAAGTGACGAACGGGAGCAAGTGACGAAAGTCCCGGCAAGAGGGGACCTTCGCACCGTCCCCAGGCTTGTGAATTGTTTCACGATGTAAGTACCAGCAGGAAGAGACGGGAGCAGCAGCCATGAGCACCCTGAGCACCGAGCACACGGCCACGTCGGGCGGAGCCTGGGAGGGCTTCCGCGGGGGCCTGTGGCGGGACGCGATCGACGTCCGCGACTTCATCCAGCGGAACTACACCCCCTACCAGGGCGACGCCGCCTTCCTGGCCGGGCCGACCGAGCGCACCGCCGCAGTCTGGAAGAAGATCACCGACCTGTTCCCGGAGGAGCGCCGCAAGGGCGTCCTGGACATCGACGCGGCCACCCCGTCCACCATCACCGCGCACGCGCCGGGCTGGATCGACCGTGACCTCGACCTGGTGGTCGGGCTGCAGACGGACGCCCCGCTGAAGCGTTCGATCATGCCCAACGGCGGCTGGCGGATGGTGGCCGGTGCGCTGGAGACCTACGGCTACCCGGTCGACCCGGAGCTGGAGAAGGTGTTCTCCGAGTACCGGAAGACCCACAACGCCGGTGTGTTCGACGCCTACACCCCGGAGATCCGGGCCGCCCGCAAGGCCGGCGTGGTCACCGGGCTGCCGGACGCCTACGGGCGCGGCCGGATCATCGGCGACTACCGCCGGGTCGCGCTCTACGGGTGGACCTGCTGGTCGAGGCCAAGAAGGCGGAGAAGGAGGGGCTCAACGCCTCCCCGGCGACAGCGCCTCGCTGGAGGAGACGATCCGGCTGCGCGAGGAACTGGCCGAGCAGATCCGGGCGCTGGGCGAGCTCAAGCAGATGGCCGCCGGCTACGGCTACGACATCTCCGGTCCGGCCACCACCGGCCGCGAGGCGATCCAGTGGCTGTACTTCGGCTACCTGGCCGCGGTGAAGGAGCAGAACGGCGCGGCCATGTCGCTCGGCCGCACCTCCACCTTCCTCGACGTCTACCTGCAGCGGGACCTCGAGTCCGGCGCGCTGACCGAGAGCGCCGCCCAGGAGCTGGTCGACGACTTCATCATCAAGCTGCGGATCGTCCGCTTCCTGCGCACCCCCGAGTACGACACGCTGTTCTCCGGCGACCCGACCTGGGTGACCGAGTCCCTCGCCGGGATGGGCGAGGACGGCCGCCCGCTGGTGACCCGGACCTCCTTCCGCTACCTGCAGACCCTCTACAACCTGGGCCCGGCCCCCGAGCCCAACATGACGGTGCTGTGGTCCCCGGACCTGCCGCAGGGCTTCAAGGACTTCTGCGCCCAGGTGTCCATCGACACCTCCAGCGTGCAGTACGAGTCGGACGAGCTGATGCGCCCGCGCTTCGGCGACGACACCGCGATCGCCTGCTGCGTCTCGGCGATGCCGGTCGGCAAGCAGATGCAGTTCTTCGGCGCCCGGGTCAACCTGGCCAAGACCCTGCTCTACGCGATCAACGGCGGCCGGGACGAGAAGTCCGGCGCCCAGGTCGGCCCGGCCAGCGGCCCGGTCACCACCGAGGGCCCGCTGGACTACGACGAGGTGTTCGCCAAGTTCGACACCCAGATGGAGTGGCTGGCGGACGTCTACGTGCACGCGCTGAACGTCATCCACTACATGCACGACAAGTACGCCTATGAGCGGCTGGAGATGGCGCTGCACGACCGCGACGTGCGCCGTACCATGGCCTGCGGCATCGCCGGACTCTCGGTCGCGGTGGACTCGCTGGCCGCGATCCGCTACGCCGAGGTCACCCCGGTGCGCGACGAGACCGGCCTGGTGACCGACTACCTGATCGAGGGCGAGTACCCGGCCTTCGGCAACAACGACGACCGGGCCGACGAGATCGCGGTGTGGCTGGTCGAGGAGTTCATGCGGAAGGTGCGCAAGCACCCGACCTACCGCGACGCGGTGCACACCCAGTCGGTGCTGACCATCACCTCCAACGTGGTCTACGGCAAGAAGACCGGCAACACCCCGGACGGCCGCCGGGCCGGCGAGCCCTTCTCGCCCGGGGCCAACCCGATGAACGGCCGGGACACCCACGGCTATGTGGCCTCGGCGCTGTCGGTCGCTAAACTGCCGTACCTGGAGGCCGAGGACGGCATCTCGCTGACCAACACGGTCACCCCGGACGGCCTGGGCCGCACCCCCGAGGAGCGGGTCCGCAACCTGGCCGGGGTGCTGGACGGCTACACCGCGAGCAACGGCTTCCACATGAACGTCAACGTCCTCAACCGGGACACCCTGCTGGACGCCATGGAGCACCCGGACGACTACCCGCAGCTGACCATCCGGGTCAGCGGCTACGCGGTGAACTTCGTCCGGCTGAGCCGGGAGCAGCAGCTGGACGTGCTGAACCGCACCTTCCACGGCGCGCTGTAGTCACCAGCACCGCCCCGTCCGCCCGTCGATTCCGGAGGTATTCGCGATGGCCAGCTCCACGCTCCTCGCCACGGTCGCCGACCGCACCGTCAGCGGTTCGGTCCACTCCTGGGACCTCTCCACCGGGGTCGACGGGCCCGGCACCCGCTTTGTCACCTTTCTCTCCGGGTGCCCGCTGAACTGCCTGTACTGCCACAACCCGGACACCAAGCGGATGCGCAACGGCCGGCGCACCTCGGCCGACGAGATCGTCGCCGAGGCGGCCAAGTACACCCGGTTCATCCGCGCGGCCGGCGGCGGGGCCACCGTCAGCGGCGGTGAGCCGCTGCTGCAGCCGCTGCTGACCGGGGAGCTGCTGCACCGCTACAAGCACGACCTGGGCCTGCACACCGCCCTGGACACCTCCGGCTTCCTCGGGGTGCGGGCCACCGACTCGCTGCTGGCCGACACCGACCTGGTGCTGCTGGACATCAAGTCCTGGCAGCCCGAGCTCTACCGCAGGGTGACCGGCCGTCCGCTCCGGCCGACGCTGGACTTCGCCCGCCGGCTGGCCGACCTCGGCAAGGAGGTCTGGGTGCGCTTCGTGCTGGTCCCCGGGCTGACCGACGACCCGGAGAACGTGGCCGGGGTGGCCCGGTTCGCGGCCTCGCTGGGCAATGTGTCCCGGGTGGACGTGCTGCCGTTCCACAAGCTGGGGGCGGCCAAGTACGAGGCGCTGGGCGAGCGCTTCGAACTGGCCGACACCCCCAGCCCGGATGCCGCGCAACTGGCTGCCGCGACCGCGGCCTTCCGCGAGCAGGGCCTCTACGCAGTGTGACTCCTCCGCCGGCCCGACGCGCTGTCAGGCGCTGTCAGGCGTTGGCGGCGGCGTACTGGGCGGCCAGTTCCTTGGCGATCTGGTCGCCGCCCTGGGTGCGGTACCGCTTGACCACGCCGTCCCAGGAGGACAGCGGCTGCTTGCCGGAGACGATGCCGAGGATGGCGTCGTTGATGCCGGAGCTCAGCGTCGCCGCCTTGGTGCTGGCGGTGACCGAGCCCGCCAGGAAGGGCACCGCCGGGTTTGCCACGCCGAGCGGGATGATGTCCTGTTCGGCCTGGTAGGCCTCACGGCTCGCGTCCGGGAACCCGGGGTTGTAGATCACCTGCGGCGCGGCGGCCACATAGCGGAAGGGCACATTGACATAGCTCTCGGTCTTGCCGAGCGCGGTGGGGAGGGAGGGGCCGCCGTCGGCGCCCCGGGTGAAGTGCACGCCCTCGACGCCGTAGTTGATCAGCTCCCACTCCTTGGAGCCGAACGGGGCGGCCAGGTAGTCCATCACCCGCAGCAGCATCTTGATCCGCTCCGGCGAGGACTTCTTGAGCGTGGTGAAGCCGAAGGAACCGGTTCCGAACCACGGGGTGGGCTTGGCGCCGTAGGGCCGCATGATCTTCACCGGCCAGGCGCTGCCGACCACGCTGACATAGCTGGCGAAGCCGCCCCAGCCGTCGGCGACGGTGGTGGTGGTGCCGTTGGCGAACAGCGTCTTCATCTGGGTCGCCGTCATCGAGGTCGCGTCCGGGTCCCACAGCCCCTTGCTCCACAGCGACTGCATCGTCACCAGCGACTGCCGGAACTCCTCGGTGGCGTAGGTGGAGGTGAACTGGCCGCCGGAGAGGCTCCAGGCGTTGGGGGCCCCGGCGCTCGCCGCGTGCACCGGGAAGCCGAACGGCAGGGTGCCGCAGTCGCCGAGGGCGTAGTGCCCGGAGCCGTTGATCTGGCTGAGTCCGGCGGTGAACTGCTGGACCGAGAGGCCCTTGGCGTCCAGGCCGGCCGGGGTCAGCTTGGTGCCGTTGCCGAACATCGCGTACTGGATCCGGGGGCGGTGGATCGGCACCCCGTAGATCCTGCCGCCGATCCGGCCCATGCCCTCCCAGACATAGGTGGGGATGTTGGCCAGGTTCGGGTAGTCCTTGATCGCGTCGCCGGACAGGTACTCGGTCAGGTCGGCGCACTGGCTGGCGATGAACTGCGACTGGTTCGGGATGGTGTAGCCGCCCTCGAAGGCGGTCAGGTCAGGGATATTGCCGCTCGCGGTCATCGTCGAGTACGTGGTCAGGTAGCCGGTGCCGACGTCGGGGACGACCTTGAGGTCGACGTCCACGCCGAGCCCGGTCTTCACCGCCTTGAACAGCTTGTTGGAGTCGTCGAAGCTGGTGACGGTGCCGTAGGAGATGCACATCATGGTCACCTTGGACCCGTCGCCCGGGGTGCCGTGGGTCGACTGGAACAGGTCCGACGGGTACTTCAGGTAGGTGTCCTGGACTCCCGCGGCGGTGCCGGCCAGGTCGGGCTTGGCGCCGGCGATCGGCGTGTACGTCGGCCAGGCCGCGCTCTTGGCGCCGGCGTTGGAGATCTTTCCGCCGCTGCCACTGCCGCCGCCGCTGCTGCAGGCGGCCAGCAGCGGGCCGGCGGTCACGGTGGCGGCCAGGCCGATGCCTGCCATCTTCAGGACGGATCTGCGGGACGGGGTTTCGGGCATGGCGAAGCTCCTTGGGTGCGTTGATTCGATTGGGGATAAAGCGATGTGACGGTTGGTCAGCTCTTGACGGCGCCGAGCAGCACGCCCTTGGTGAAGAAGCGCTGCAGGAACGGGAAGACGATCAGGATCGGCACCACGGCGATGACCACCATCGCCATCTCCTGCGTCTGCGGCGCCATGTTCAGCGCGGCGTCGCTGGTGGCCGAGGCGTCACTGCTGGCGCCGGCCGAGACGTACAGCTGGAGCAGCGTCTGCAGCGGCCACTTGCCGGTGGACGGGGAGATGTAGAGCATGCCGTTGAAGAAGTTGTTCCAGTAGGTCACGGCATAGAAGAAGCCGACCACGGCCACGATCGACTTCGCCAGCGGCAGCACGATCCGGAACAGGATCTGCAGTTCGCTCGCCCCGTCCAGGCGGGCGGCCTCGTACAGCTCGGTGGGGATCCCCTGGAAGAAGCCCCGCATCACCACCAGGTTGAACACCGAGATCAGCACCGGGAGGACCAGCGACCAGTCGGTGTCGGTGAGGTGGAGGTTGTGGACCAGCAGCCAGCTGGGGATGATCCCGGGCGGGAACAGGAACGCGACCATGCAGCCCAGCAGCACCTGCTTGCCGCCGACGACGCCGGGCCTGGCCAGCGCATAGGCCAGGGTCGTGGTCGCCAGCAGCGACAGCGCGGTGCCGATCAGCGTCACTCCCGCGGAGACGGCCATCGCCCGGCCGACCTGCCCGCCGGACAGGATCTGCTGGTAGGCGTGGAAGCTGATCCGCTCCGGCCACAGCGACCAGCCGCCGTCGCGGATCACCTGGGTGTCCGGCGAGAGGCTGGTGGCCAGCACCGCCCAGAACGGCACCACGACCGCCAGCACGGCCAGGGTCAGCGCGACGGCCTTGCCGGCCGAGGTGATCCGGCGCGGTTCCTCCTGCCAGGCCGGTCGGTTCGCCGCCTGCCGGGTCCGCCGCGCCCCCCGCGCGCGGCGCGCCCGCTGCGCCTGCTCGACCGTCCTGGCCTGCTCGATCGTTGTCACTGGTAGACCCCTTGCTCGCCGAGGATGTGGGCGACCTTGTTGGCTGTGATCACCAGGAGCAGGCCGATCAGGCCCTTGAAGATCCCGGCGGCGGCGCCGATCGACCAGTTGCCGTCGCTCACGCCGTGGTAGTAGACGAAGGTGTCCAGGACCTCGGACACCTGCGGGCCGAAGGAGTTGCGCTGGTTGAGGACCTGGTCGAAGCCGACGTTGAAGATGTCGCCGACCCGCATGATCAGCAGCAGCACGATCACCGGCCGCAGTGACGGCAGCGTCACATGCCACATCCGGCGCTTCCAGCCGGCGCCGTCGAGCGCGGCGGCCTCCAGGAGCTGCTCGTCGACCATGTTCAGGGCGGCGAGGAAGATGATCGTCCCCCAGCCGCAGTCCTTCCAGATCAGCTCCAGCACCATCATCGGCTTGAACAGGGCCGGGTCGCTCATCACGTTGGTCAGGTGGGTGCTGTTGCCCATCACCCCGTGCACGACCCCGGTGGCGCCCAGCAGTTGCTGGAACAGAGCCACCGCGATCACCCAGGACACGAAGTGCGGCAGATAGATCATCGACTGGACGAACTTCCGCGCCCGCGCCCTGGTCAGCGAGTGCAGCAGCAGCGCCATCGCCAGGGGCACCGGGAAGAAGAAGACCAGCTGCAGTGCGGACAGGGACAGGGTGTTGACCAGCGCGTGCCAGAACGCCGGGTCGGCGAACAGCTGGGTGAAGTTGGCGAACCCCACCCAGGCGCTGTTGTTGATGCCCACGAACGGTATGTAGTCCTTGAAGGCGATCACATTGCCGAGCAGGGCGCCGTACTGGAAGACCAGGAAGTACAGGACGCCGGGGACCATCATCGCCAGCAGCACCCGGTCGCGGCGGATCCGGGTGAGCAGGCTGGTCCTGCGGAGTGCGGAGTGGGACGGCAGCTGGGGTACGGACACGGGTGCTCTATTCGCCAGGGACCTAGGGGTGGGCGGAGACGACGCTGCGATTGGGCCGGAGCCTAAATCGATTTCCATCCAACCGTCAACACCTTCACGGCCAGCAATCTTCAATGTGGCCTCTCCAGCTGCGACTTCGTGCTGAAGGCTGGCCGCTTGACGTGGAACATCCCGCATCCTAGGGTCCACCCATGAAATCGGTTTCCATCGCTTCTCACGCGGAATCGCGGCCCCGGGCCGTGGTCGCGATCGGTCCGGACGTCCGCGACCTGGTCCTTCCGCCGCACCTGCTGGACCGGCTCGGCGCCCTGGTCCGGTTCGACCCCGCGCTGGTGGTGACCGACTACGCCCGGCCGGAGGTGCTGGCGGCGCTCGCCGACGCCGAGGTCCTGGTCACCGGGTGGGGCGCGCCCGCGCTGGACGTCGCGGCACTGGACGCCGCGCCCCGGCTGCGGCTGCTGGTGCACGCGGCCGGCAGCGTCAAGGAGGCCCGGATCTGCCCGCAGGTGTGGGAGCGGCGGGTCCAGGTCTCCTCGGCCGCCTCGGCCAATGCGGTGCCGGTGGCCCAGTACACGGTCGCGGTGATACTGCTGGCCGGGAAGCGGGCCTTCCAACTGTCGGCGGACTACGCCCGCGGGCAGTTCCGGCACCAGGTCCCCGGCCTGGGCACCGGCAACGCGGGGCGCACCGTCGGCGTGGTGGGGGCGTCCAGGATCGGCCGGCTGGTCCTGGAGCACCTGGGCCGGCACGGCTTCGACGTCCTGGTCAGCGATCCCTATCTGACCGGACCGGAGGCGGGGCGGCTCGGCGCCGAGCTGGTGGAGCTGGACGAACTGCTGCTGCGCAGCGATGTGGTCACCCTGCACGCGCCGCTGCTGGAGCAGACCCGGCAGCTGATCGACGACCGCCGGCTCGGCCTGATGCGGGACGGCGCGGTGCTGGTCAACACCGGGCGCGGGGCGCTGGTCGACACCGACGCGCTGATCCGGCACTGCTCCGGCGGCGGCCGCCGCGGCCGGATCGACGCGGTGCTCGACGTATCCGACCCCGAGCCGCTGCCGGTCGGCCACCCGCTGCTGACGCTGCCCAATGTCTCCGTCACCCCGCATGTCGCCGGGGCCCTGGGCAGCGAGATCTGCGGTCTGGGCGCGTTCGCGGTGGACGAGGTCGACCGCTGGCTGACCGGGGTGGAGCTGCAGGGCGCCGTCCAGGCCGAGGACCTCGCCCGGATCGCCTGACCGGGTTCCGCGCGGGTTCCGCGACCTGCTCGGGGAGAGGTCCGCGGCCGGCCGCGCGTCGGGTAGCGTCGGCCCGGACAAGGGTGGGTGTTCGATCAGAATGGGACGGCAGATGCCCCGCAGCAGTGCAGCAGCCGGCGGATACGACCGGGGCCCCAAGGCGACCGTGAGCGACGTGGCCAGGCAGGCCGGTGTGTCGCCCGCGACCGTCTCCCGGGTGCTGAGCGGAAACCACCCGGTCGCCAGCACCACCAGGACCAAGGTGATGCGGGCGATCCGCGAGCTCGACTACGTCGTCAACGCCCACGCCCGTGCCCTGTCCGGCAACTACGCCAAGACGGTCGCGATCATCCTGCGCGACATCACCGCGCCGTTCTTCAACACCATCGCCCGCGGCATCGAACGGCAGGCCACCCTGGAGGGACGGCTGTGCCTGATCTGCGCGAGCGACGGCGACCCGGACCGCGAGCTGTCCATCGTCTCCACCCTGCGCGAGCAGAGCACCGAGGCCGTCTTCCTGATCGGCGGCGTGGTCGACACCCCCGAGTACCGGGCCCGGATGGCGCAGCTGGCCTACGCCCTGGACGAGGCCGGCTCCCGGCTGGTGCTGTGCGGGCGGCCCTCACCGGGCAGCGACCTGCCGGTGACGGTGGTCGAGTACGACAACGAGGGCGGCGCGTTCGCCGCGGCCAGCCATCTGCTGTCGGCCGGCCACCGGCGGATCCTGTTCCTCGGCGGGGACGAGGGCAACAGCACCACCGACGCCCGGGTCGCCGGGCTGCGGGCCGCGATGCGCGGATTCGGCGCGGAACTGCCGGCCGACATGGTGGTCCCGGGCCCGCTGAACCGCGGTTTCGGCTACCGGGCGACCAAGGAACTGCTGTCCGGAGGACGGGAGTTCACCGCGATCTTCGCCTGCGACGACCTGGTCGCCGCAGGCGCGGTCGCGGCGCTCAGGGAGGGCGGACGCGAGGTCCGCGCGACATCTCGGTCATCGGCTACGACGACCTCAGCCCGGCGGAGGACGTGTATCCGGCCCTCACCACGGTGCACATCCCGCACGACGAACTCGGCCGCACCGCGGTCCGGCTCGCCCTGCACCGGGACGACCCGGAGCCGCCGTGCCAGTCGGTGGTCCTCGGCACCCACATCGTGGTCCGGAACTCGGTGGCTCCGCTGGCCCGGAGTTGACCCTGCGTCAATCCTGTTGCCCTCAGCGGGATTCCGGGGCCGGACCGGTGGAGTCGCGGAGGACCAGCCGGGGGACCAGCGACTCCTGCCGGTGCGGGGCGCCGGGGTCGGCCAGCCGGGCCCGGAGGATCTCCACCGCGAGCCGGCCGATCTCGGCCTTGGCCGGGGAGACCGCGGTGAGCCGCACGTCCGAGAGGTCGGCCACCTCGTCGTCGTAGCCGACTACGGACAGGTCCCCGGGGACGTCGAGCCCGCGCTGCCGGGCCGCGCCCACCAGCAGGGTCGCCTCCCGGTCGGCGAAGCAGAGCGCCGCGGTGGCCCGCCGCTCCAGCAGCCGGTCCAGGAAGCGCGCGGCGTCGTCGCCGGTCCAGCGGGGGAGCGACTCCACCACGACGGGCTCGGTGCCCAGCCCGGCGTTCTCCAGGCCGATCCGCAGCCCTGATCTGATCTGCGGGGCGGTGTGCGGGCTGGTGCGCTCCAGGTAGCCGATCCTGGTGTGGCCGAGGGCGAGCAGGTGCTTGACCGCCGCGCGGGCGCCGGCGGCGTGGTTGGAGCCGACGAACTCATTCAGGGTGGCCGGGAGTTCCAGGCCGCGTTCGACCAGGACCAGGGCCGTGCCCAGGTCCTCCAGCTCGTCCAGGCGGGACCGCGGATCGGCCTGGTCCAGGGAGGGCACCAGGATCAGCCCGGCCGCGCCGGCCTTGGTCAGGCCCTCGATGGCCTGGCGTTCCCGGTCCGGATCCCAGTCGGTGCTGCGCAGCAGCATCTGGGCGCCGTGGCGGGCCAGTTCGCGTTCGATGCCGACGATGATGCGGGGGTAGTAGTAGGTCATCGAGGGCACGGCGACGCCGATGAGGGGTCCGCTGCCGGCCTTGTCGGCGGAGGCGATGTACATGCCGGAGCCCTGCCGGCGGTAGACCAGGCCGTCCTGCACCAGCAGGTCCACCGCCCGGCGGACCGTGCTCAGGCTGACGCCCTGCTCACGGGCCAGCTCCTGCTCGGTCGGCAGTTTGCCCGCGGGCCAGCGCAGGTCGGCGATGCCGCGGCGGAGTTCCTCCGCCAGGCTGCGGGCCTTGTGCCCCCTGGCGGCCCCGGCTGCGGGGAAGTGCGAAGCGCTCATACGTTCCTGCCCTCGGTACGACACGACGGATACGACCCTACTGGCGGCAGACACGGAGGCGGCGCGATCCCGCCAAGGATTCATTCGCATGAATCTGTTGACGCGTCCAATGACTTGCCCCAGACTCCCCACGAAAGAGATCGCACTCCCCCCGGTATCACCGAAGGAGATCGAAGATGACCGCGAACTCACGACCGGACCGGAGGCCCTGGCGCCGCGCCAGGATCCTCGGGACCGCGCTGCTGCTGGCGCTGGGCGTGATCATGCCGTCCGCCACCGCGCACGGGGCCACCCCGCAGGCAGGCAAGGCGTACTACGTCGACCCCGTCAACGGCAACGCCAACAACCCGGGCACCTCGGCCAGCCCCTGGCGCACCCTGGAGCAGGTCTTCAGCTCCGGGAAGACCTTCGCCGCCGGCGACGTCATCTACCTGCGCAACGGCGACCACGGCAACCCGGTCATCAAGGGCGGGGTCTCCTCCGGCACGGTCACCATCGAGCCGCAGCCGGGCCAGACCCCGGTGCTGCACACCCTGCGCTTCCAGAGCGGCGCCACCCACTGGACGGTGAGCGGGGTGCTGGTCTCCCCGCAGGAGGCGGACGGCACCTACACCACCGGCAACCTGGTCCAGATCGACAGCGGCGCCACCAACAACGTCTTCGAGAACTCCCAGGTCCGCTCCGCGACCGACGCCGTCGCCGGCACCTGGGGCAACACCGACTGGGTCAACCGCAGCGGCACCGGCGTCATGGTCTCCGGCGACAGCAACCAGATCCTCAACAACCAGATCCGCAACGTCCACAACGGCGTCATGCTCAACCGCACCTCCACCGCGGGAGCCGGCGCCACCAACGCCCTGGTCAGCGGAAACAGCGTCAACAACTTCTGGGAGGACGCCTACCGCTGCCTCGTCAGCGGCTGCGTGGTCCAGTACAACTCCGCCATCAACAGCTACGCCGTGGTGCCGCCCGGCACCGAGAGCGACCCCCCGCACCGCGACATGTTCCAGAGCTACCGCGGCGACGGCAGCTTCACCCCGGTCACCGGCGTCGTGGTCCGCGGCAACGTCTTCATCGCCCGCCAGGGCACCCGCTACACCAACGTCCCGTTCCAGTACAACGGCCACTACACCATCCAGGGCATCAGCGCCTTCGACGGCCCCTACAGCGGCTGGACCATCGAGAACAACGTGGTCGAGGTCGAGGTCGGCCTGGCCATGGGCCTGTACGGCATGAGCAACAGCACCATCGTCAACAACACCGTCGTCCCCGACCCCCAGGGCACCGACAGCGAGATCAGGATCTACAACCAGAAGGACGGAACCCCGTCCAACAACGACATCCTGCGCAACAACCTCGCCCACGCCTTCAACACCGCCCAGGCCACCAACCTGACCCACACCAACAACATCACCGTCGGCACGGCCTACTCCACCTACTTCGTGAACTACGGCTCCGAGAACCTGCACCTGAAGTCCGGCAGCCCCGCCATCAACGCCGGCACCAGCACCAACGCCCCCACCATCGACGCCGACAAGAAGGCCCGCACCGCCCCCTTCGACGTCGGCGCCTACGAGTTCTGAATTCCGTCCCCCCGGTACCTGCTGCCCGGCATACTCCAAGGGTTGTTTGACGACGTCCTGCTACGGGGGACGGATGTCTGAATCAATCAGGGAGTGGTCATGGAAATGCCGTCCGGCGGTTCGGGTAGACGCGGAAAGGGTCTGGTCCTCACTGCGATGATCTTCGCGGTGGCGATGACGTTCATCGACCAGACCATCGTCTCCATCGCGGTGCCGCAGATCCAGCGGGAACTGGGACTGAGCAGCACCGGCGTGCAGTGGGCCGTCAACGCCTATCTCCTGGCGCTGGCGGCCCTCTTCGCCTTCGGCGGGCGGCTGGCCGACACGCTGGGCCACCGGAAGATGGTGCTGCTCGGCGTCATCGTGTTCGCGGCCGCCTCGGCCATGTGCGGGCTGACGCCCAAGGGCGGGGCGGCCGAGGCCTGGATCGTCACCTTCCGTGCCCTGCAGGGGGCGGGCGGGGCGATCATGTTCCCGGCCGCGCTGGCGATCGTGGTGCAGACCTTCCCGCTGCGTGAGCGGGGCCGCGCCCTCGCGCTGTTCTTCGGCATCGCCGGCGGGCTGACCGCGATCGGGCCGATCCTCGGCGGCTATCTGACCGAGTGGACCTGGCGGGCCATCTTCTGGGTGAACATCCCGGTCGCGCTGATCGCCCTGGTGCTGATCCTGCTGTCCCACCCGGAGACCGAGCACCGCCCGGCCCGGATGGACTACCGCGGACTGCTGCTGATCGCCGGCGGGGTGGCGCTCAGCGTGTTCGGCTTCCAGCAGGTGCCGATCTGGGGCTGGAGCAGCCCCGGCATCTGGCTCTGCATCATCGGCGGGATCGCCCTGCTGGTGGTCTTCGTGCTGGTGGAACGGAACACCGAGTCGCCGCTGATCCAGGTGCGGATCTTCCGGATCCGGGCGTTCCTGGTGGAGAACCTGGTGCTGGGCATCGCCATGCTGGTGTTCGTCCCGGTGTTCTTCTTCGCCAGCGAGTACGCCCAGATCTCGCTGGGGCAGAAGGCGCAGCAGGCGGGCCTGTACCTGCTCTACTTCTTCCTCGGCTTCGCGGTCGCCTCGCAGATCGGCGGCCGGATGCTCGACCGCGGCGGCGCCAAGCGCCCGGTGGTGCTGGGCTGCGCGCTGGCCGCGGTGGGCTTCTACCTCTGGGCCGGCCAGGTGGTCGACCTGAAGTTCGGCTCGCAGGTCTGGTATGTCGTCATGTCGGGCGCGGGGATGGGCCTTATGCTCGGCCCGGCCAGCACCGACGCGGTCAACCGCGCCTCCCGGCTGTCCTACGGCGAGGCCACCGGCATCACCCAGACCGTGCGCAACTACACTGCCAGCCTGGGGCTGGCCATCCTCGGCACCACGCTGGTCTCCCAGTTCCACTCCAGGATCACCGGCTCGCTGGTCGCCCAGGGCATGCCGCACGACAAGGCGGCGGCGCTGGCCGGGCAGTTCTCGCAGTCCCAGGGCGGTGGCGGCGACACCTCGAAGATTCCGGCCTTCATCCGGCTGGACTTCGCCTACGCCACCCGGACCATCTTCTACGCCATGGCCGGCATCATGGCGGCGGCGGCGATCGTGGCCTTCATCGGCCTGCGCTGGGGGATCCAGCCGGAGGCGGAGACGTCCGAACCCGCCGTCGAGGAGAGCAGCAGCCCCTCGGTGAGCTGAGGTCGCGCTGTCCGACCCGCCGGTGCCGTCCGGCGGGTCGGCAGGGCCGATCGGCCCGGTGCGGCGCGACCCGTTGTCGGCAGAGAGTGCAGCCAACAACGAGGGACACCAGGAGCCGGCCATGACGACAGTGACAGCGGCAGTGACAGCGGCAGTGACAGCGACAGCCACAGCGGCAGCGCAGGGCGCACCCCCGGCCGCCTGGGACGGACTGCCCCGGCACACCCCGGTCAGCGAACTGATGAACCGGCAGGTCGTCACGGTCGACCCCTGGACCGACTACGCCACCCTGGTCACCGCGCTGCACGGCCACCCGCACCAGCTGCTCGCGGTGGTGGACGCCCAGCGCCGGGTGCTGGGCGTGGTCGGGGCCGGCGATCTGCTCGCCCGGCTGGCGGTGGCGGCGCTGCCGCAGCCGACGCGCTTCGGCGCCGGCCAGGCCTGGGCGCTGCGCCGGCGGGCGGCCGGGGTGATGGCCTCGGAACTGATGAGCGCCCCCGTCCGCACGGTGGGCCCCGACACCTCCGCTCCCGAGGCGGCCCGGCTGGCGGCCCGGTGGCAGGTCCACCAGCTGCTGGTGACCGACGCCCAGCAGCGCCCGGTCGGCCTGGTCTGCCGCTGCGACCTGCTCCGGGCGGTGTGCCGGGACGACGCCGCGATCCGCTCCGAGGTGCTTTACCTCGCCGTCGCCGCCGAGACCGGCGCCGACCGGGCCACCCTGCGGGTGGACTGCGAGCACGGTCGGGTGCTGCTCGACGCCCGTACCGCCCGGCGCAGCCAGGCCTACACCCTGCTGGGCCGGGTACGCGCAGTGGAGGGGGTGGTCCAGGTGGCCGAGACCCTGCGCTGGGACACCGACGACCAGCCCGTGGCGATGCGGCAGCACCCGTCGCACCAGCTCTGAAACGACAGTTGACGAGGAGTCGAGAGCGATGGCCATCCCCGCCGCCGTGCCCGGACCGTCCCACCACCCCGCCCAGCGCCGTTCGGGCCTGAGCGCGTTTCTGGCGCACCGTCACAACCCGTTGTGGCGAAGGACCGACACCCTCCGCGGCCGACTGCGGGCGCTGGTGCTGCTGGGCCTCGCCGTCGCCGCCGGCCTGTCCGCGCTGGGCGCGCTCGGGCTCTACCAGCACGACCGCGGGCACGCCCAGCGCTACGCCGCCCGGCTGCACCAGGTCCCGGCGGTGGCGCTCACCGCGGCCAACCAACGCTCCGTGGGCGTCGGGGCCGGCTTCACCGCGCTGGTCCGCTGGACCGATGCCTCGGGCCGGACGCACCAGGCCCAGGCCTCCGTCGACCCGGGCACGACCGCGGCCGGCGACCGGGTCACCGTGTGGCTGGACCACGCCCAGCGGGTGAGCGCCCCGCCGACCACCGCGGCCGACTCCACCGGCCGGGCGATCCTGCTCGGCGGCCTGCTGCTGGCCGGCTCCGGCAGCCTGGTGCTGACCGCGGGAACCCTCGCCCGCGCCCAACTGAACCGCACCGACCTCCGCAACTGGGACCGCGACTGGCAACACATCGAACCCACCTGGTCCCGCCGCAGCTGACCCGCCCCGCAGGCCGGCAGATCTTACGGTGTTCTTCCCCCAGTGGCCGCCGGGGTGCGGGGGTCACACGCTGGGAGGAGGACGGGCGGCGCTGTACGGGCACCGTCCCGGTGGAGAGGAGCGGTCATGGTTCTCCAGGCAGCGATGTTCACGGACGGCGAGGGGCTCAGTCTGGGCCTGGTGATGGGGGTGATCGTCGTCGCGGCGCTCATTCTCGCGGCCGTGCTGGGTGCGCGGCGCAAGGAGCGGGAGCCCGAGCCGGACCGGATGCCGCACTCCCCGGAGCGCGACGCATGGTCGACCCCGCTCTCCACTCCGGGGCACGCCCCGCACGGGGACGCCAGCACCCCGGAGCACATCATCTACACCCGGCCCTGACCCTCGGCCCCAGGAGGCGGGGGCGGCGGGGGGATGGAGCCGACGGCGGGGGCGGCCTCGGGCCAGACCAGCAGCACCGGGCAGGGGGCGTGGTCGACGGCGAAGCGGGTGGCCGGGCCCAGGCTGCGCGGGCCGAGCCGGTGCCGGTCGCCGTCGCGGGCGCAGATCAGCAGGTCGGCCCCCTCGGCGGCGTGGACCACCTCGCGTTCGACCCGGCCGTGGGCCTGGACCCGGGCCGCCGGGCGGCCGAGGCGCTCGGCGGCGGCGTCCAGCAGGGCCGCTGACGCGCTCACCGAGAGCGTCTCAAGCTGGTCGCCGGGGTCGCGCTCGCGGTGGCCGCGGCCGAGCAGGCCCGCGAAGGAGCCGTGCGCGGCTGCGGCGACGTCGTCGCCGGTGACATGGAGCAGGGTGATGTCGGCCCCGGCCGGGGCATGGACGCGGGCCGCGTCCACGGCGGCCTGCCAGGTGCCTTCGGTGATCCAGACGATTACGGTCACAGGCCCACACTGCCACAGCGGTGCGGGGAAGAGCCCGCTCAGCGCGAGCTTGTCCCCGCCGTCCGCAGGACGTTCTACTCGGCGGCTCCGGCGGCTCCGGCGGCTCCGGCGGCTCCGGCGGCTTCGGCGCGGCTCGGCGGGTCGGCGCCGCGGCGGGTGCAGGTGAGTGCGGCGACGCGGCCGGCCAGGGACAGCGCCCGGGCGACGTCCGGATCCAGGCGCGGGCCTGCGGTTGCCGCCCGCAGCCGGGCCAGCGGGGACGGGCCGTCCGGCTCGCCCGGGCCAAGGTGCTCGCCCGGGCCCGGGCCCGGGCGCTCGCGCGGGCCCGCGCCCAGCAGCCCGGCCCGGAGCAGGCCGCTGAGCAGCCCCGCCATAAAGGCGTCACCGGCTCCGATGGTGTCGACCACCGTGACCGGCGTCGGCGGCAGCTCGCACCGGCCGCCGGGCCACCAGGCCTGGGCCCCGGCGCCGCCGCGGGTGAGCACCACCAGCCGGGGGCCGCTCCGGGCCCAGCGGGCGGCCACCTCGCGGATGTCCTGGCCCGGGTAGAGCCAGTCCAGGTCGTCCGCGCTGGCCTTCACCACATCACTGGCGGCGACGAGGTGCTCGACCCGTGGCCGCTCCTGGCCCGGTGGTCCGAGCAGGTCGGGCCGCAGATTGGGATCGTAGGAGACGGTGGCCCGGGCCCGCGCGGCGCCGACCGCCGCGCGCACCTGCTCGGCGCCGGGGGCGAGTAGCGCGGCGATCGAACCGGTGTGCAGGTGGGCGGCAGGAGCGGTGGGTTCGACCACCGAGGGCGGCAGCTCCCAGTGGATGTCGAACGCATAGCCCGCGCTGCCGTCGGCGTCGACCGAGACGGTGGCGCTGGAGGTCGCGGCGTCCACGACGGAGCCGGGGCTGAGTGCCACCCCGTTGCCGGTGAGGTGGCTCCGCAGCAGCTGCCCGAGCGGATCCCGGCCGATCCGGGTGGCGAGCTGGACCGGGTGGCCCAGCCGGACCAGGCCCAGGGCGACATTGGCCGGGCTCCCGCCCGGACAGCTGTGCCGCTGTCCGTCCGGGTCGACCACGATGTCGGCGAGGGCCTCGCCGAGGACGAGTACGGACGGGGTAGGTACTGGTGTTGCCATGAGTGCTGCTCCTGGGAGCGGGTCAAAGGAGCGGGTCAGGGGAGGATCTGGATCTTTCGGCCCTTGCCGGCCTGGAACTGCTGCAGAGCGGCGGCGTAGTCGTCCAGCGGGAGCCGGTCGCTGATGAAGACCTGCGGGTCCAGCACCCCGGCGGCGAAGAGGTCCGCCGCGCGTTCGAAGCTGTGCAGCACCGCCATCGAGCCGGTGATGGTGATCTCCTGGTTGTAGATCCGGTAGGGCTCGATGGTGGCCCGCGCCGCGTAGTCGGAGACGCCGAACTGCAGGTACGTGCCGCCCTTGCCGACCCGGCCGAGCGCGTCCTGGATCGCCTGCTGGTTGCCGGTGGCGTCGATGACCACGTCCCAGCCGCGCGGCCGCTCGATCTCGTCGGCCGAGGTGGCCGCCCGGCTGCAGCCCAGCGACCTGGCCGTGGTCAGCCGGTCGTCGTTGATGTCGACCATGTCGACGGTGGCGGCCCCGGTGCGCTTGGCGAGCTCCAGCATCATCAGGCCCATCGTGCCCGACCCGTAGATCAGCACATGGGTGGCCAACTGGCTGCGCAGGATGTCGTAGCCGCGCACCGCGCAGGACAGCGGTTCGATCAGCGCCGCGTCCCTGGTGCGGATGTGCTCGGGCAGTTTGACGCAGTTGGCGGCCGGGGCGACCGCGAACTGGGCCGCCCCTCCCGCCACGGTGACCCCGATCGCGGCCCAGCGCTCGCAGAGGTTGCCCCGGCCGATCCGGCAGTAGTGGCACTCGTGGCAGTACAGCGAGGGGTCCACCGCCACCTGGTCGCCGACCGCCAGGCCGCGGACGTCCGCGCCCAGCGCGACGATCTCACCGGCGAACTCATGGCCCGGGACGATCGGCAGGGTGGGGGCGAACTCGCCCTGCAGGATGTGCAGGTCCGTGCCGCACAGGCCGCAGGCGGCGACCTCGATCACGACGTCCCGGGGCCCGGGCGTCGGATCTTCCACGGTCTCGATGCCCACCACCCCGGGTGAGCTGATGACGGCTGCCTTCACTTGACGGCTCCAAGGGAGAGGCCCTGGACGAGCTTGTCCTGGGCGGCGAACCCGGCGATGAGCACCGGCAGGGAGATGCAGACGGCAGCGGCGCACACCTTGGCCAGGAACAGGCCCTGGCTGGTGACGAAGCTGGTGAGGAACACCGGTGCGGTGTTGGCCACCACGCCGGTCAGCACCTCGGCGTAGAGGAGTTCGTTCCAGCTGAAGATGAAGGCGATCAGCGCGGTGGCGGCGATGCCGGGGGCGGCCACCGGGGCGATGATCCGGCGCAGGATGGTCAGCAGCCCGGCTCCGTCGATCGCGGCGGCCTCCAGGATCTCCCTCGGCACTTCGGCCAGGAAGGAGCGCATCATCCAGACCGCGATCGGCAGGTTCATCGAGGTGTAGAGGACGACCAGCAGCCAGATGTTGTCCAGCAGGCCGGCGTTCTTGGCGATCAGGTAGATCGGCAGCAGCCCGGCCACGGCCGGCATCATCTTGGTGGAGAGGAAGAAGAACATCACATCGGTCCACTTGCGCACCGGCTTGATCGACAGCGCGTAGGCGGCCGGGATGGCCAGCAGCAGCACCAGCACGGTCGAACCGATGCTGGCCGTCAGCGAGTTGATCAGCGGCGGCCACGGGCTGACCCCGGTGGTGGCGCCGAAGAACTCGCGGTAGCCCTGCAGCGTCAGACTGGCGCCGACGCTCGGCGGGTTGGTCGCCGCGCTGGACTCACTGTGCAGCGAGGTGAGCACCATCCAGGCGAACGGGAGGAAGAAGAACAGTCCGCACAGCCAGGCCAGCAGGCCCAGCAGGCTGCGCTGGCGATGTTGGCCAACTCGCTTGTTGACCAGAGCGGTTGTCACAGCGTCTCCTCTCGGAACAGCGATGAGACGGTTCTCAGCGCGAAGGTGGCGATGAGGATGGAGCAGGCGACCACGATGACGCCCTCGGCGGACGCCTCGCCGTAGTCGTGGCCCTGGTAGAAGGTCTCGTAGACGGTGTAGGGGAGGTTGGCGGTGCCCAGGCCCCCGGAGGTGATGGTGAACACCGCGTCGAAGTTCTGGACCACGTAGATGCTGCCGAGCAGGGCGGCCAGCTCCAGGTAACGGCGCAGGTGCGGGTAGGTGAGGTAGCGGAACACCTGCCAGGTGCTCGCCCCGTCCACCCGCGCCGCCTCGACCACGTCCAGGGCCCGGCTCTGCAGCCCGGCGAGCAGGATCAGCATCATGAACGGGGTCCACTGCCAGACCAGCGAGGCCTCCACCGAGATCAGCGGGACCACCGAGAGCCAGTCCGGCTGCGGGGCGCTGCTGCTGCCGAACAGGCTCCAGACCCAGGTCAGCACGCCGTCGAGGAGCCCGTAGGAGGCGTTGTAGATGGCTTGCTTCCACAGCAGCGCCGAGGCCACCGGCACCACCAGGAAGGGGGTGATCAGCATGGTCCTGACGATGCCCCGACCGAGGAACTTCCGGTCCAGCAGCAGGGCCAGGCCGAGCCCCAGCAGCAGGCTGACCAGCACCACCGAGGCGGTCAGCACCACGGTGGTGACGATGGCCGAGCGCAGCGCCGGGTTGGAGAAGGCGTTGGTGTAGTTGGAGAAGCCGCCGAAGCCGCGGTCGCCCGGGTCCAGCGCGTTCCAGCGCACGAAGGAGATGACCACCGTGCCCACGAAGGGCAGTTGGGTGACCACGATCATGAAGACCAGGGCCGGCAGCAGTGGGGCCCGGCGGGCCCAGGCGCCGCGGGGCTTCCCGGCGAGCCGGGCTGCCTCCTGACGCCCGGGACGGGTGAGCCGGGTGAGCCGGAGCCGGCTCGGGGCGGAACTCGGTGGGGAGCCGGGCTGGGAACTCGGTTGGGGGCTCGGGGTGGAGAGGGTGCTCATCGGGTTTCTCCGCTTCGCGTGGGCGGGCGCGTACGGGGTGGGCGCTTCGTCACTTGGTGGCGTATTTGGCGCCGACCTTGGCCGCGAGGGCCTGACTGGTCTTCAGCGCGTTGGCGACGCTGGTCTGGCCGGCGATGGCGGAGCTGATCTGCTGCGAGACCTGGGTGCCCAGGTCCTCGAACTCGGGGATGCCGACGAACTGGATCCCGGGGGCGGGCCGGGGCTGCACGCCCGGGTTCTGCGGGTCGGCGGTGTCCAGCGCGGTCTTGGTGGCCGCGGCGAAGGCGCCGGCCGACTTGAGGTAGTCGGGGTTGCTGTAGGTCGAGCTGCGCTTGCCGGCCGGCACCTGGGACCAGCTCAACTGGGTTCCCACCAGGTCCTCGTACTGCTTGCTGGAGGCCCAGGAGATGAACTTCCAGGCGTCGCTCTGGTGCTTGCTGGCCTTCTGCAGGCCCCAGGCCCAGGTGTAGAGCCAGCCCGAGCTCTTGGTCTGGTCGACCGGGGCCGGCACGTAGCCCATCTTCCCGGCCACCGGCGAGCCGGTGGCCTCCAGCGAGCCTGCCGCGGAGGTCGCGTCGTACCACATCGCGGTCTTGCTCTGCTCGATGTCGTTGAGGCACTCAGTGAAGCCGGCCTGCGGGGCCCCGGCCTCGCCGTGGGCCCGGACCAGGTTGACGTAGAAGTTGGTGGCGTTGGTGAACGCCGGGCTGGTCAGCTGGGCCGACCAGTCGGAGTTGAACCAGGTGCCGCCCATGGTGTTGACCACGGTGGTCAGCGGGGCGATGACCTCGCCCCAACCCGGCTGCCCGCGCAGGCAGATGCCCTTCATGCCCGGCTGCGCCCCGTCGGTCTCGGCGGCCAGGGCGGCGACCTGGGCCCAGGTCGGGTTGGCCGGCATGGTCAGCTTCTTGGCCGCGAAGACGTCCTTGCGGTACATCAGGAACGAGGACTCGCCGTAGAAGGGCTCGGCGTAGATCTGGCCGTTGACGGTGAGCGACTGCGCGATGCTGGGCAGGATGTCGCTCTGGTCGAAGCCGGTGTCGCCGTTGGCGAGCGTGGTGAGCGGGGCCAGCCAGCCGTTCTTCGCGTAGAACGGGGTCTCGTAGTTGCTGATGGTGGCCACGTCGTACTGGCCGGCCTGGCTGGAGAAGTCCTGGGTGATCTTGTCGCGGACGTTGTCCTCGGGCAGCACGGTGAAGTTGACCTTGATGCCGGTGGTCTTGGTGAAGTTGGCCGCGGTGAGCTTCTGCAGGTCCAGCATCTGCGGGTTGTTGACCATCAGCACATTGATGGAGTGCGCGCCGCCGCCGCTGCTGGTGCTGCCGCCCCCGGCGCCGCTGCAGGCCGCGAGCATGGCCGCACACAGGACCATGGCCCCGAGGGGGGCGGTGCTCCGGAGGATGCCTCGTCTGTTCGTCATGGTGGTGTTCCCTTCGGGACGGGTGGGATCGCCACACCTGCGGCCGTCGGCCGGGCCAGGTGCGGTGGGAAGGGTGTTGCGGGAAGGGTGTTGCAGGAGGGGTGTTGCGGGAGGGGTCGGGTTCAGACCCTGATGACGCGGGGCCCGAGCAGTGCGTAGCGGTGCGCCTCGGCGGCGCTCAGCCCGGTGTTGGTGACGATGGCCTCGAAGTCGCCCACCTCTGCGAAGCGGCAGAAGCTGCTGGCCCCGAACTTGCCGTGGTGGCCCATGAAGATCCGTCTGCGGGAGACCGCCAGGGCCTTGGCCTTGACGTCGGCCACCACCGGGTCGGGGGTGGTCAGGCCGAACTCCCGGGAGATCCCGTTCGCCCCCAGGAACGCCAGGTCGATGACGAACCCGGAGAGCATGTCGGAGGCCCAGGAGCCCACCGTGGCCAGGGTGCGGGCGCGGACCCGGCCGCCCAGCAGCAGCACGGTGATGTTGGCGGAGTCCGCGGTCGCGGCCGCGGTGGAGAGGGAGGCGGTGACGACCGTCAGCGGCCGGTCGGTGGGCAGCAGCGCCGCCAGGATCTGCGGGGTGTACCCCTCGTCCACGAACAGGGTGTCGGCCTCGCCGAGGAGTTTGACGGCCTCGGCGGCGATCCGGCGCTTGTCGTCGACATGGAGGTTGACCCGTTGGGCCAGGTCGGTCTCGAAGCCTGAACCCTCGACCGGGTAGGCGCCGCCGTAGGTGCGCCGGACCAGGCCCCGGCGTTCGAGTTCACTGAGGTCGCGCCGGATGGTCTCCGGCGCGACGGCGAAGTCGACGGCCGCGGTGGCGACCTCGACCAGGCCCTGGTGCCGGACCAGGGCGAGGATCCGGTGCTGTCGCTCCGCAGCGTTCAACGCCCTCACCCGCCCTCAACTCCGGTCCGGGCTGGTGGAGCCCGGTTTTGCCCGCATGAGATTTATATCAACGCGGATCCGGGTTGCACCTGCCCACAACGGAGAAGATGTGCCCGGTAATACCCGAGTGCTGGGAGTAAAACACCAGCTCAGCGACGCCGAGGGCGGCCGGCGGCGAGGGCCGGCCGCCCAGGGATCTCCGGAGGATGCCCGAATGGGGCTCAGCTGTCGTGGCGACGGCCTCAGCTGTCGTAGTCGACCGCGAGATTGTCCGAGACCGGGAAGGTCTGGCAGGTGAGCACATAGCCGGCCTCGACCTCGGCCGGCTCCAGGGCGAAGTTGCGGCGCATGTCCGCCTTGCCGTCGGTGATCTGGGCCCGGCAGGTGCCGCAGACGCCGCCCTTGCAGGCGAACGGCAGGTCGGTGCGGCTGCGTTGGGCCCCGTCCAGGATGCTCAGGTCGCGGGGGAGCGCGGCGGTGGTGGTGCGTCCGTCCAGGGTCAGCGTGACCGTGCTTACCGGGCCCTCGGGGCGGCGTCCTGGTGCCGCAGCGGCTCGATCGGCGCCTCGTCGGCGAAGAACAGCTCCTGGTGGACGTTGGCTGCCGCGACGCCGAGGCCGGTGAGCAGGGTCCGGGCCCCCTGCACCATCTCCTGCGGGCCGCAGAGCCACCAGTGGTCGACCGACGGCACGTCAAGCAGCGCGGGCAGCAGGGCGGCGAGCCGGTCGGCGTCCAGTCGGCCGGACAGCAGCTCGGCCTCGCGCGGCTCGCGGGAGAGCACATGGGCCAGCTGGAACCGGTCCGGGTACTGGTCCTTGAGGTCGGCCAGCTCGTCGGTGAACATCACCGTGTCGCTGCGCCGGTTGCCGTAGAGCAGGGTGACCTGCGAGCTGCGGTCGGCGGCGAGGACGGAGCCGGCGATCGAGACCATCGGGGTGATGCCGGAGCCGGCCGCGACCAGGACGTGCCGGGCGGGCGTGCCGAGGTCCGGGGTGAAGCTCCCGGTCGGCTCCAGCACGTCGACCAGGTCGCCGGGGCGGACGTCGTTCACCAGCCAGGAGGAGAACAGCCCGCCGGGCACGGTGCGGACCCCGATCCTGGGCCGGGAGCCGGTGGCCGAGCAGATGGAGTAGGAGCGGCGCTCGTCGACCCCGTCGACGGTGCGGCGCAGGGTGAGCGACTGGCCGGGGGCGAAGGCGAAGGCGGCGGCCAGCTCGTCCGGGATGTCGAAGCTCACCGCGGCGGCGTCCTCGCACAGCGGCTCGACGGCGGCGATCCGCAGCTGGTGGAAGACCGGGCGGCGACGGCCCCGGGCGCCGGGGGCGGGTGCGGTGCTGGGGGCCGTCATCAGATGTCCTTGAGGTGTTCGAAGGGTTCACGGCAGGCGCGGCAGCGGCGCAGGGCCTTGCAGGCGGTGCCGGAGAAGCGGGAGGTCTCCTCGGTGTCGGCCGACCCGCAGCGCGGGCAGGACACCGCGGGGCGGCGGGCGGAGAGGACCAGCGGCACCGGTCCCGACGTCGGCCGGGGCGCGGGCCCGGGCGGGGCGATGCCGTGCTCGGCCAGCGCCCGGCGGCCGGCCGGGGTGATCCAGTCGGTGGTCCACGGCGGGTCGATGCTGGTGCGGATCCGCACCTCGGCGAAGCCGGCCGCGCGCAGCCGCCGGTCCACGTCGGCGCGCATCTCGGCCAGGGCCGGGCAGCCGCTGTAGGTGGGGGTCAGCGTGGCGGTGACCACCCCGTCCGGGTCCACCTCGACGGCGCGCAGGACGCCCAGGTCGGCCAGGGTCAGCATGGGCAGTTCCGGGTCGGGGGCCTGTCCGGCGATCCGCAGCGCGCGGGCGGTGTCGGTGTCGTCCACCGGGTTCACGGTGTTCACCATCCTCACCACGCTCACCAGGTCGCCTGCGGGTCGGCCCTGGCCACGCTCTGCAGCTCGGCCAGCAGCGGGGCGAGGTGCTCGGTGTGCTGCCCGTCCCGGCCCGCGCCCGGCTGCGGTGCTGCGGACGGTTGCACCGCCGCCAGTCCGGCGGCGTCGGTCACCTGCCGCAGGACGGCCGTGAGCTGCTCGGCGGCGGCGGGTTCGGCGGCGGTCAGCTCGTCCAGCCAGGGGGAGACCTGGTCAAGACCGGCCTGCATCCGGCGGGCGGACTCCTCGGTGCCGTCGCCCAGGCGTATCGTCCATTCGGCGGCGTAGAGCCGGTGGTAGGTCAGCTCCTTGACGCCCTTGGCGGCGATGGCGGCGAGGACCGGGTCGGGGGAGTTCGTCAGCTGCTCGAAGTGCGCCAGCCGCCAGGCGGAGAGGACCAGCAGCCGGGCGGTGGAGCAGGCGAAGTCGCCGTTGGGCAGCTCGGTGAGGCGGACGTTGCGGAACTCGGCCGGGTCGCGGAAGTAGGCGTAGGCGTCCTCACCGCGTCCGCTGCCGTCGGCCTGTCCGGCGCGGGCGTAGAGCAGCCGGGCCTGGCCGAGCAGGTCCAGGCCGATGTTGGCCAGCGCGACCTCCTCCTCCAGCTCCGGCGCCCTGGTGCACCACTGGGCCAGTCGCTGGGCCAGCACCAGCGCATCGTCGCCCAGGGCCAGGCACTGGGCCGCCAGCGCCGCGGCGTCCAGCCCGTCCGGGACAGTGGTGTCCATGCCCAGCAGCGGGGCCTCGAAGCCGGTGCCGAAGGCCCAGTGGGCGGAGTCGTCGCCGGGGTGCTCCTCGGCCAGGGTCAGGTACACGTGGTCCTCGCTCATGTCCTGGCTCCTAGATGTGGGGGACGTCGTCGGGGATGTCGTAGAAGGTGGGGTGGCGGTAGACCTTGTCGCCGTTGGGGGCGAAGAAGGGGTCCTTCTCGTCCACGGTGGAGGCGGTGATCGCCGAACTGCGGACCACCCATATGCTGACGCCCTCGTTGCGCCGGGTGTAGAGGTCCCGGGCGTGGGTCAGCGCCATCCGGTCGTCGGCCGCGTGCAGCGAGCCGACATGGACGTGGTTCAGACCGCGCTTGCCGCGGACGAACACCTCGTACAACGGCCAGTCGGCGCTCATGCCGCGACCTCCTTCGTCTCGTTCTTCGTGTCGTTCTTCGTGTCGTTCTTCGTGTGGTTGAGTGCTGCGGCCTGCTTGGCGGCGTACGCGGACGCGGCCTCGCGCACCCAGGCGCCGTCCTCGTGGGCGGCGCGGCGGCGGGCGACGCGTTCGGTGTTGCACGGTCCGTCGCCGCTGATCACCCGTTGCAGTTCGGACCAGTCCGGGGTGCCGAAGTCGTGGCGGCCCCGCTCCTGGTTCCAGCGCAGCTCCGGATCGGGCAGGCTGACGCCCAGCTTGGCGGCCTGAGGGACCGTCATGTCGACGAAGCGCTGCCGCAGTTCGTCATTGGTGTGGCGCTTGATCTTCCAGGCCATGGACTGCGCCGAGTTGGGGGAGTCGTCGTCGGGGGGGCCGAACATCATCAGCGAGGGCCACCACCAGCGGTTGACCGCGTCCTGCACCATGTCCCGCTGGCTCTCGGTGCCGCGCATCATGGTGAGCAGCAGTTCGTAGCCCTGGCGCTGGTGGAAGGACTCCTCCTTGCAGACCCGGACCATGGCCCGGGCGTAGGGGCCGAAGGAGCTGCGGCACAGCGGGACCTGGTTGCAGATCGCGGCCCCGTCCACGAACCAGCCGATCACGCCGACATCGGCGTAGGTCGGGGTGGGGTAGTTGAAGATCGAGGAGTACTTCTGCCGGCCGCTGATCAGCCACTCGGTCAGATCCGCCCGGTCCGCGCCCAGGGTCTCGGCGGCGGAGTAGAGGTAGAGTCCGTGCCCGGCCTCGTCCTGGACCTTGGCGAACAGGATCGCCTTGCGGCGCAGCGAGGGGGCTCGGGTGATCCAGTCGCCCTCCGGCTGCATGCCGATGATCTCGGAGTGGGCGTGCTGGGCGATCTGCCGGATCAGTGTCTTCCGGTAGCCGTCCGGCATCCAGTCACGGGGCTCCACCCGCTGGTCCCGGGCCAGAGTCTCGTCGAACTGCTGCTGCAGCTGCGGGGCGTCCATCGCTACCAACTTCCCAACTTCCCAACCGACCATTCGTTCGGTAATTGATTGTGGCGCAGTTCGCCGGTTCCGGCAAGCACCAGGTTTGATCGGGCGCCGCCAAGCTGCCGATCGGGCGCTTCCGAGTGGCCCGGCGGGTGCTGCGCGCAACAATGGCCCGATGAGCGCACTGCCCGCACCTGAGACCGGCCGCCGCGGCCGCCCCGGCTACGACCGTGACTCCCTGCTGGAGGTCGCGGTCGCGGCCTTCAACGAGCGAGGCTACGACGGCACCGGCATGGAGGAGCTGTCCAAGCGGCTGGGGATCAGCAAATCCGCGATCTACCACCATGTCTCCGGCAAGGAGCAGCTGCTCGAGCTCGCGGTGAACCGGGCGCTGGACGCCCTGTTCGCGGTGCTGGACGAGGAGCTGCCGCAGCTGGGCGCCACCGCCAGGCTCGAGCACACGGTCCGGTCCAGCGTCGCGGTGCTCGCCGCTGAGCTGCCCTGCGTCACCCTGCTGCTGCGGGTGCGCGGCAACAGCCCGGTCGAGCGGAAGGCACTGGCCCGGCGCCGGGAGTTCGATCGCCGGGTCGCGGCCCTGGTCGCCCTGGCCGCGGAGGAGGGCGGCGTACGGGACGACATCGCCCCCGGGCTCACCAGCCGGCTGCTGTTCGGCACGGTCAACTCGCTGATCGAGTGGTACCGCCCGGACGGCGGCCTGCCGGTGCAGGCCCTCGCCGACGCCCTGGCCACCATCCTCTTCGACGGCCTGCGCGGGCGGTCCGACTGACGGTGCTGTCCGGCGTCGGCGGGTCATCTCTTGCACGGGCCAGGCCCTGACGGCGAACGCCGCGGGGTTTCGTAGCGGGGTTCGTAGCGGCCGGGCGGGAATCTCAGGCGCGGTCGCCGTCGCCGTCGAGCGGCTCGGTAGGCAGGGGCTAAGGTCTGCGCCATGACGCAGACGTTCGATGTTCGCAAGGGCCTGGAGCGCGCACGCGCGGACCGCGAGGCCGCATGGCGGTTCGTCCGCGACTTCACGCGCGCCTGGGTAGAGCCGCTCACCGGCGGCGACGGCTTCACCGAGGAGGACCTCGCAGCAGCGGAGGAGCGTCTCGGCCTAGGCCTGCCTACAGCCCTCGGCGAGTTGTACCGGCTACTCGGACGGCGCCAGGATCTGACGAGCAACCACGATCGGCTGCTGCGCGCGGATCAGCTCTCCATCGACTCCCGTGGCCGGGCGCTGGTGTTCCGTGAGGAGAACCAGGGTGCCTGCTCCTGGGGTGTACTGCTCAAGGATCTGGACCAGGCTGATCCTGGGGTTCATGTGCTGACGGACCTGGCCGACCGGCAGGCCCAGCAGTGGGAGCCGTGGATGGAACACCTGTCGTGGATGGCCGTCGAAATGGTGCTGGCGGAGTCCCTGCACGCACCGCAGCACCTGAGCGACTTCCTGTACGAGCCCGACCCCGAATACACGCGGATCCTCGAAGAGAACTGCGAACAGCTGCCGTTTCCGGCCTATCCGGCCAGGGGTTTCGAGGGCACCCGCTGGTTCCTCGGCGCAGACGTGCTGCTGCGGGATGAAGAGGGCTGCGTGCCTGTGAGGGCACGGACCGAGGAAGCGTTGGAAGCAGTCAGAGCCCTGCTTCCGGGGGACTGGCTCAACGGATAGGCCATCTGCCCGCGCGTTGTCGGAAAGGCCTACTGACGTGGCTACCTCCTCCAACACCCACACGAACGCCACCCCCGTTGGGGAGGGCCTGGACGACGTCGGTGCGGCTTCTTGTAGGCAGGCAGCGGGATGAGAATGGGAATCACCGGGTGGTCTTGGATGGCGAAGTGGCACGATGCAGTTCATGTCCGATGGAATGATCCACAACAGTCCACTGAGAGCGCTGGTTGAGGACCTGGAGCGCGATCCCATCTTCGCCATGTCCCAGGGAAGCAAGGAGCTGTTCCACTCCAACTTGCTGGGCTGGTACCTCAGCCGGTTCCCGCCCGTAGCTGAGGCACTCATGGGGACGGCCTCCCCGGTCAGAGTTTTCCGCGAGAAGCACCACACCGACCTGATGGTCCGGGCGGTCGGTCACCCAACGCTGGTCATCGAGAACAAGGTCTTCGCGCTACCGGACACTGACCAACTGACGCGCATCGCGGCAAAGCTGAAGGACAGCGCTCCCCGGCTCGTCCTGTTGAGTCTCACCGACCCCGACTGGCCGGCTGGAAGTTGGTCGACTCCCGATGGGCAACAGTGGACATGGCTCGGCTACCAGGAACTAGCCGAACGCCTGCGCCCTACCATCCCGGCGGTAGCAGCAGACGACAGCTACGCCGGCGCCACCCTCGGCCGATGGCTGGACCTCACCGCGAAGCTCTGCACGCTGGTCGAGACCGTAGGGCGACCCCCACTCAATGAGCTGCTTACGCTGGACAAGGAGCCCCGGACCCTGCTCGACCGGGTCCGCCTTGACGCGCCCGTCCAAAAGATGAGGTTCCAGCAGGTAGCCACCGAACTCGCCGCCCACGGCGTGACAGCAGGGGTCACACTGACCAACAACACCGGACTCATCGACTGGTTCACGAAGGGCCCCGACGGATTGACCTGGGGCTGGCAACTTCAAGGCCACCAGTTCCGACTGGCGATCATCGTCCCCGAAGGCCACGCCGGCCACGGACGCCGTGATGAGCACCAAGCCGCCCGGGAGGCCGAGGCCGCCCGACGCGCTTCCTTCTTCAACTTCGACGCCCTGGTGGACCTTGGCCTTGCCGCATCGGCGAAGCCCACAAAGTTTCTCCGCTACAACCCGAACTTCGTTTACCAGTACATCGCCGTCCCGGGCATCACAGTGGGCCAAGCAGTCCAGCTCGGCCTGTACTACACCCAATTACTCACCCGCCAGCCGCCGACTTTGGATTGATCACCCGTGCGGTCAAGCGCAAGCTGTAGATGCTCCAGTACAGGCCGCAGGTGATCGACGGCTGTTTCGCTGCGACAGGGCGGACCGCCGTCCAGTCGATCTGCTGGTTCTCGGCCCGCAGGCGGCGAACCTGAGCATGCCAGTCCGACTCATCCTGAGTCTCGATGAGCACATCCCAGTGCCCGGCCTCGGCAAATCGGGCAGCAGCCTTCTGACGGCCGACCTCCCGCTTCCTCTGCCCCGGCACGGGACCAGCACCGCGGCAGGCAGACGCCCCAGCAAGACCATTTTCCGGCGGCCGGTGGCCGCGTCCTTCTACGCTGTCCAGCAGTACAGGCTCTCCGGCTTCCGGCCGATGGCGCGGACCAGGCCAGCCAGACCGTTCAAGATCTGCACGGCAATCCCCTCGTCGAAGACCTCGCCGTCTGCCGCCCGCTCCGCAACCCACAGTCGGCTGACCTCGACAAGCCGTTGCTCAACAGCAGCGGCCAGAGCGTCCTGCAGAACCCGAGAGGCCGCAAGGACCACCGGGCCTTGGCCATCACCAGGATCGGCGACGACTTCGGGAACATCAGCGGAGACGAGGTCTTCGAAGGTCTGACCGGTGAAGATACCCTCCCACTCGATCAGCGCCTCTTCGACGTCGAAGTTCCCGAACGTCAGCGACTCAAAGAAGTCGTCGGGTCCGACATCTACGACGGCAGCGGCAGCGGCGTGGTCCGGCGCCACGAAGAACTTGATGATGGTGCTCATCGGTGCATAGTGCCTGCTCGACAGGTCCCAGCGCACCTGCTGGATACAGCCGACAGGCCCCTCCGCCCAGTGCCAAGATCAAGATCTGCAGCTGGAGTACTTACCAACACCAGTGCGTTAGGGCGTTGACCTGCGGTGCAACCGTGGCCTGCGTGGCTGTCAGCGTCGTGGGCGGGCAGTGAGTCCGTTCTCCAGCATTCCGATCTTGGCGCTGAAGGTGTAGGTGGGTGCGCTCTGGGGGTGCTTGCCCGCGTTCGGGGCGTATTTGCTGGTGGTGTTCTTCTTGCTGCGGGCCTTGACGCGCTGTCGGCGGTGCGCGGGCCACAGGTCGGCGAGGATCGCTGCGCCGATCCTTCCCACCAGGTCGGCCTTGTCCTGGATCGTGGTGCCGGCGGCGGTCAGGACGGTGTCTGCGGCGGCCTGCAGCAGCACGGTGAAGCTGAGGCGGTCCATATCCAGGGCGGGCTGGTCGGTGATCGCGTCGGCAGCGGCGCGAATCAGCACCTGGTAGGCGGTCAGCAGTGCCCAGACCTCCTGGTCGAGGCCGTCGATGCTGCGCGAGCGTAGGACGCGGCCGTCCAGGATGCTGGCCTTGATCGAAAAATAGGCGGTCTCCGCCTGCCATCGCTCGTGGTAGAGGTGCAGGAGTTCGCTTGCGGGGTGGGTGGTGTGGTCGAGGAGGCTGGTGAGCAGGCGCCACTGCTCGGTGCGTACGGTGCCGTCGGACAGAGTCACGGTGACCTCGGCCTCGATCACGCGCACCGGCAGGGGCGAGTAGCCCAGGCCGGCCCGGTAGGGGGCGCGCAGGCGGGCCAGGTAGGAGCCGTCTGCGAGGTGTTGAAGGGCGGTGGGGCAGCGGCTGGCGCCCGAGCGCACCAGGAAGTGGGCGCCGGTCGCGGCGGTGTCGGCCAGGAAGTGCACGGCGTCGAAGCCCGCGTCGGCCAGCAGCAGCATCGACGCGTCTAGCACGTGCAACAGGCGTGTGGCGTAGGGTAGTTCACCGGTTGCCTCGGGGCCGAAGGCCGCGCCCAGCAGAGCCCGGGTGCCGCACTCGACGATCACCAGCAGGCGTAGCAGCGGGTAGCCGAACTCCCTCTTCTCGCCGACCCGTTTGGGATAGAGCCAGGTGACCTGCGCGTCTTCGGGCACGTGCAGACTGGTGCCGTCGACGGCCACTGTGCGCAGCCCCCGGTAGAAGGAGCCGGGGCGGTGGCGCTCGCCGACAGGACCCGCCAGCGTCTCGAACAGCACCTTGAGGGGGCGGGCACCCAGGCGGCGCCTCGCCCGGGCGAGCGAGGAGACGGCTGGCCGGACGATCACGGCCGCGGGGCCCTCTCTGACAGTCTCGACTGAGACGTCCGGTTCGTCCGGGTTAGTCTGGATGGGCGAGACAGGAGATTCCCGGCATGGCTTCCAATACCACCACCTCACGCACAGCCCCCGAGCCCGACCCGGCCCCGCGGCCGAAGCGGCGCACGTTCACGGCGGAATACAAGCTGCGGATCGTCGCTGAGTACGATGCCGCCCCCAGCGGGGAGAAGGGCGCGGTCCTGCGCCGCGAGCGGTTGTACCACTCGCACATCATCGAGTGGCGGGCCGCGCGAGACGCCGGAGCGATGGCCACGCTCGCCGACCGGCGGACCTCGCCCGCACGCCCCAAGAGGCCCGCCGAAGCAGCCGAGGCCGAGCGGCTGCGCAAGAGGCTGGCCGTCGTGGAACGGGAGCTGGCGCAGAAGGACGCCGCCCTGGAGCTGCTGGGAAAAGCTTCCGCACTCTTGGAACTGCTCTCCAAGAGTGCGGGCTGAAAGCCGAGGCCGAGCAGGTCGCCGACGAGCTCTTCCAGTCGCTGGAGCGGGAGTTGAACACCACTGCGGCCTGCCGGCTGACCGGTCGCTCACGGGCCACGCACTACCGTCGGCTCAACCCGCCCCCGCCGCGCGAGCGCGCTCCGCGCCCCTCGCCGCCCTCAGCTCTGGCTCCGGCGGAGCGCGCGCGGATCCTGGCACTGATGAACAGCCCGGCCTATGCCGAACTGGCACCTGCCCAGATCTGGGCGCGCGAACTGGACGAGGGCCGCTACTACTGCTCAGTGCGCACGATGTACCGGATCCTGGAGGCCCAGGGCCAGACCGGCGAGCGCCGCCGCCAGGCCACCCACGCCGCCAAGTCCATCCCCGAACTCGTGGCCACCGCCCCCTCGCAGGTCTTCAGTTGGGACATCACCAAACTGGCCGGACCAGACAAGGGCATCTGGTACCACGCCTACGTCATCATCGACATCTTCAGCCGCTACGTCGTCGGCTACACCGTGGAGATGGCCGAATCGGCCGAGCGCGCCGAGGAGTTGATCAGCGAGACCGTCGAACGCAACGGCATCGCCCCCGAGCACCTGCACGCGGACCGCGGCACCTCGATGACCAGCAAGAAAGTCTCGCAGTTGCTCATCGATCTGGGCGTGACGCGCTCGCACTCGCGCCCCAAGGTCTCGAATGACAACCCGTACAGCGAAAGCCAGTTCAAAACCACGAAGTACATGGCCGACTACCCGGCGCGGTTCGACTCCCTGAACCACGCACGCGAGTGGTTCGACTCATTCATTGCCTATTACAACCATGAGCATCGCCATTCGGGCATCGGGCTGCACACGCCTGCGTCCGTGCACTTCGGCACCGCCGGCCAAGTCCAGGACCAGCGCGCCGTCACGCTCAACGAGGCATACGCCCGCCACCCCGAACGCTTCGCCCGCCGCCCCCGCCCGCCCAAGATCCCCGATCAGGCGTGGATCAACGACCCCGCCAAACGCAGAGAACCCGAATCAGCACAACAGAGCGCATAACCGTACGAACGTCTCATTTGACTTGACACGTTCCGGGCAGGTGCGCGGTCAGCTTTCCCCACACCGCCCGGTACGAGGCGTGCTCGAACAGCGCGAGAGCCAGGACGAAGTACACCATCACGCGGGCGGGCAGCAGCCGCAGCCGCTTCTCCCGCGCCCCGGTCTCCTCCAGCACGGCGTCCACCAGGGCAAAATCCACGATCTGGGTCAACTCGCCCAAGTGGCCCGGCGCGTAGACCCCCGGGATCACCTGCATGGCGGGCGTGGTGGCAGACTGATCGCGCAACGGGACTCCCGATGATCATCCGAGCTTGGCAGCAAGATGATCTATCAGGAGTCCCGTTCGACGTTCACGCCGGGGTTGCGCCGCAGGTCACAGGCTTAACGCACTGGTGTTGGAGTACTTACGTGCATAGTGTGCTCATGGATCGACTCGCGGGTCAGGCCCGACTCGAATGGTGGGCCAATCAATCGACGTGCCTTGAGATGTACGACATCGACATCACTGTCACCGTCGACGCGGTTGGCATATGGCGGGCGACCGGTCGGCATGCCGACGCCCTCGACACGACCCAGCGAGAGGGCTGGGACTTCCTCATGGAGATGGATCCCCACTTCTCCGTTGCGTTTCCTGGCGAGGATCGCGGCGGGATCATGGTGAAAGTCGTCGAGGCAGAGGACGGAACCCTCACGTTCACGCAGGCGCCGGACTGGAACGGCTCCGTGAGCATCACCTTCGACCTCACCTGAGTTCAGCCCTCAAGCTCTCCCCCTCCCAGACGAACCCACCGCTGCTATATCTGAGCGATCTCCCAGGGCCCCATGATCGACATCCGTTGCCAAAAGCTGTCGACAATCGCTCTCCGGTAGCGGTTCTGACAGCTGCACATCGCGGGCCTACACGTCGCCGAGGAACCCTGGATCAGCCGGGCCCATCTGCCGTGCGCAGTCGGCGGTCACGCCGAGGACCTCGCACATGGGCACCGGCCGCCGACTGGTGGCAGCGAGGTCAGCATGGGCCTCCTTCGACCACAGAAACGGATACACGGTGATCCCCTGTGTGAAGTCCAAAGCGGCGGCGTCCTGGCGCCAACTGGGCCACCGCAACCCGTCATAGAACGTCTCCAGGCGGCCGGACAGCAGCCAGGAGATCCAGGCAGAGTGGCCCATCTCCATCGCTTCCCACGCGAGGGTGTCCGGAGCGAAGTAGGCCATCTGTCCTGGAACGCCGGGGCGTCCCGCAGCGGCGGGGTCATGGCCGTTGAGGGCGAACACTCCGCCGAGGACGTCGTGGCCGACGATAAGGCCAGTCACGGGGCTCCAGGCGGGGTCGAAGTCAGCGGGGAACCGGTTGACCTGGGCCAAGCTCGGCAAGTCGCGGTCATCGGAGCCTGAACCCCCGCCGAACACCCGGACCCATCCGCCGTCCACGACCAGGCCGCCGCTGTTCAGCACCAGGCTGCCGAGCGCGGATCGCGCGGTGACCTGCATCTGCAGCAGGCAGCGACGGCCTTCGACGTCGTCGACCGGTAGCACCTCCAACGGTGCCGCGCTGGCCGCGAACAACTCCTGGAGTTCTGGCCAAGCCGGGTCGTTCACATTGATCAGCTCGTCGAGTTCATGCATCCAAGGATGATCGCAGCGCTTTCCCCGTGGTCGGCACGGGGGCCTCCGCTTCGTTTCTCCGCAACCCGATTGGAAACCATGACACTGTGCCCCTGGAAGGCCGCTGTTCCCTGCGAAGCCTCTTCAGAAATGCTGAACTCGCGCGCTTAGGTCGGCGACTACATCGGAGACAGCACCCGGGCCGAAATCGCCTACGCCCGGTCGCTGGGCAAGCCCGTACGGTTCACGCACCCCGAAGTCGACCCTGACGCCTGACCGCCCGCTGCCACCTCGACAACCAGGGCCGGCGGCCCGCCCGCCACGCAGATGACCACCGGTGCGGCGGTATCAGGGCGTGGTCGACGACCGTTGCGCCGCAGGCGAGTGCGATCAGGACGGTGATCGCGACGGGTCGGCGTAGCCAAGCCGGTACGGTCGGCGGGGGAGGGGATGCGGGTCAGTGGCGGTGTCGGTCGCGCCAGGCCAGGGCCGCACCGGTGATGAGGCACACGGCGGCTGCAATGGCGAGGATGAGGTTGGTGTGCGGGCCGAAGATGGGACCGGTGACAGCGAGCATGCCCGACGCCTGCCCAGGGCTGCGATGGCGATGCGGGTCGGCCGGAGGTTGACGCGGAGATCAAAGCGTCGCAGGGGTGTGACTCCAGTCCGAGCAGGGCAGCTACCGCCAGACCTTCCGCACGACCGCGTTGACCCGTTCCCGGTCCCCAGGCACCGTCGAGCCCAGCAGCACGACGTCGTTGTCACACGGATCCAGCCAGGCCTGACAGGTGATGACACGGACGAGCGAAGGGTCCGTTCTGGTCCGGCGACTCCTCAGGGGGTCGTCAGAGGGAAGCCACACGAGTCGATCAGCTCGAACAGTAGATCCTCAACGAAGGGGTCCGCCTTCTTGGCCAGGGTTTCCCGGAGTGCGTCGTGGTCCGCCTCGAACCCCGCTTCCGCGGCCCACTGGGCGATCAGCTCGACGGGGCCGGGAGACGATACGCGGATGCCGTAGTCGGCGGCCATGGCCGGGTCAAGGAGAGTCGACCACCGCACCCCGGAGGTGCCCAGCCCGCGTACGTCGCACAAGTCGCTGTCCATCACGTTCGCGATCAGGGCGGGAGCTGCTGTCGCCTCTACGAGTGCCTGGAGAACGCGTGTACCGTCGTTCGGTAGCCCGTGGAGGACCTGGATGGTCTGCCAGCCGCCGGGACGAGGCGCACATGCGGACAGGCATCCGATGTGGCCTTCGGCGCAACCGGACGCGAACAACGCGACCTCAAGCAACGGCTGGTCAGTGCGAGCCACGACATAATCGCCAGAGAAACCCATGCGCCCTCCCAGTTGAACGATGAGCAGAGGCTACGCGATGCATCCGACATCCCCAGCAAGAGGATCACGCAGAGCCTCGCCCCGCTGTCGGCCTGAGTCGCGAACGGTACCCAGACGGTGGGTACCCCTGCCGTCGGCCGACCTTCAGTGCGAGGGTCGGTCATGCCGCAGGGTCCTCACCGGCGAGGACCCTTGTCCAGCAGGTCAGGACCCGCTGCCGAGCCCGGCCAGCGCCGCGTCGATCACGACCTCGCGTTCCGCGTCGCTGAACAGCGTGGTGTCGTCCGGCAGATGACGGGCCGTCAGGCACCCGTCCGCCAAGGCCGAGTCGGGCCCCGCACTGTTCGCCGCACGCATCGCGGTGAACAGGCGGGTCATCACCAGGGTGCGGATGCCGCCGAGGGCGAACTGCCAGCGCAGCAGTTGGTCCGGGTCGGTGCCGCCGGAGAGGTGTGTCTCGATCCGCTGGATGAGCTCCATCGGGTGGTGCCGGGTCTTGACCGCGGCCCGAGCGCCGGGGTCGACCATCAGCGGGTGCAGGCCGGGGATGCCCTCGATGGTCAGGTCCAGGAACCGGTGCAGCATCTCCGCGGGCGAGTGCAGCCCCGACTCCGCGGCCTGCGCGTAGTCGGTCAGGGCCTGCACGGCGGGCTGCACCAGGCCGTCGAGCAGGTCCTCCTTGGAGGCGAAGTGGTAGTAGAGGGCAGCTTTGGTGATCCCCAGCCGCTCGGCGATGTCCCGCATCGAGGCGCCCGAGTACCCGTGCTCGGCGAAGACCTCCGCCGCCGCGTCCAGGATCCGCTGCCTGGTCTGCGGTGCACTGCTTCCCACTGTTCTCGCCATATGCCCTATGCCCTACTCCCTGACGAACCGGTGACGAACCGGTAATGAGCGCATGCTACCTTCACCCCCATAACTAACCTACCGGTCGATTAATTCATGGAGGGCGCTGTGGCGACCCTGGCCCGCTGGTGCTTCCGGCACCGTTTTGTGGTGCTGCTGATCTGGGTGGTGGGCCTGGTCGGCCTGGGCACCCTCGGCAGCGCACTCGGTTCGAACTACTCCAACAGCTTCTCGCTTCCGGGCACCGAGTCGACCAAGGCACTCACCCTGCTGCAGTCGCAGTTCCCGTCGCAGTCCGGCGACCAGGACACCATTGTCTGGCACACCACCTCGGGCAGCGTGCGCGCGACCCCGGTCAAGCAGTCGATGGCCTCCACCCTCGCCACCATCGCCAAGCTCCCCGAGGTGGCCGCGGTCCGCAGCCCCTACGACGCGGCGGGCGCGGCGCAGATCAGCAAGGACGGAAAGACCGCCTACGCGCAGGTCAACTTCACCGGCCAGGCCAGCGCCCTGAACGTGAAGGACGTCAACAAGGTCGTCGACACCGCCCAGGCGGCCGGCACCTCGACCCTGCAGGTGGAGCTGACCGGCAACGCCATCGACCAGGTCACCCAGGCCAAGCCCTCCTCCAGCGAGGGCCTCGGCATCCTGGCCGCCGCGGTCGTGCTGTTCATCACCTTCGGCTCGCTGTTCGCGATGGCGCTGCCGATCCTGACCGCGGTCTTCGGCCTGGGCGCCGGCATCCTCTCGGTCAACCTGCTCACCCACACCTTCGGCATCGCCTCGCTGGCGCCGACCCTGGCCGCGCTGATCGGGCTGGGCGTGGGCATCGACTACGCGCTGTTCATCGTCACCCGCTACCGGCGCGGCCTGCTGCGCGGACTGGCGCCCGAGGAGGCCGCCGCCGTCGCGCTGAACACCTCGGGCCGCGCGGTGCTGTTCGCCGGCGGAACCGTCTGCATCGCCCTGCTGGGCATGCTGGTGCTGGGCGTGTCCTTCCTCAACGGCGTCGCCATCGCCGCCTCGCTGACCGTGCTGTTCACCGTCCTGTCGGCGATCACGCTGCTGCCCGCGCTGCTCGGCATCCTCGGGGTGCGGGTGCTCTCCCGCCGCCAGCGCCGCCGACTGGCCGAGAAGGGTCCTGAGCCGGCTGAGGCCGGCGGCTTCTGGGCCCGCTGGGCCGGCTTCGTCGAGCGCCACCCCAAGGTGCTGTCGCTGGCCGCGGTGCTGGTCCTGGCCGCCCTGGTGATCCCGGTCGGCTCGATCCGGCTCGGCCACGCCGACGACGGCAACTCGCCCACCTCCTCCACCAGCCGCCAGGCCTACGACCTGCTCGCAGACGGCTTCGGACCGGGCTTCAACGGTCCACTGGAGGTGGTCACCCAGTTCAGCGGGGCCGCCGACAGCGCCGCATTCGACAAGCTCACCTCCGCGCTGCGGGCGACCCCGGACGTGGCCGAGGTCCAGGCCATCCCGCTGCGGCCCGGCTCCGACGTCGGCATCATCGACGTCTACCCCGCGTCCAAGCCGGACGCGGTGGCGACCACCGACCTGATCGCCCACCTGCGCTCGGACGTCATCCCGTCCGCCCGCGCCGGATCCACGATGACGGTCTACGTCACCGGGGCCACCGCGATCTTCTACGACTTCGCGCACGTCCTGGACAGCAAGATCCCGCTGTTCATCAGCGTGATCATCGGACTGGGCTTCCTGCTGCTGCTGGTCGCGTTCCGCAGCATCGGGGTGCCGGCCGTGGCGGCGGTGATGAACCTGCTCGGCGCCGGCGCCTCGTTCGGGGTGCTGGTCGCGATCTTCCAGTGGGGCTGGGGGCTGAACCCGCTGGGCCTCGGCACCTCGGGCCGATCGAGGCCTTCCTGCCGGTGATGATGCTGTCGATCCTGTTCGGCCTGTCCATGGACTACCAGGTGTTCCTGGTCAGCCGGATGCACGAGGAGTGGGTCCACACCGGTGACAGCGCGCGTGCGGTGCGGATCGGCCAAGCCGAGACCGGCCGGGTGATCACCGCCGCCGCCACCATCATGATCTGCGTGTTCATGGCCTTCGTCTTCGGCGGCCAGCGGGTCATCGCCGAGTTCGGCATCGGCCTGACGGCCGCGGTGGCCATCGACGCCTTTGTGATCCGCACGGTGCTGGTCCCGGCCGCGATGCAACTGCTCGGCCGGGCCAACTGGTGGCTGCCGGGCTGGCTCGACCGGATCCTGCCGCACCTCTCGGTGGACCCGCCGGAGGAGGACGCCCCGGCGCCGGCCCCGCAGCCGGAGCCGGTCAGGGGGTAAACCCCCCCGGCGGCGCGGCGTCTGATCAGGTCGCGTCGAGGTCGAAGGCCGGAGTCGGAGCCGCCGCCGCTGAGGCGGTGGCTCCGGACCGGCCTTCCGGGCCTTCCGGACCGTCCGCGGTGATCTTGGCCAGCGGGTCGGCGCGGACGGCCCTGACCGCGGCCGTGGCCTCTGCGGCGTCCTTGCTGAAACCGGCCCTGAGCTCCTGGAACTCATTCAGGCCGAGGTCCTCGCCGTGCCGCGCCAGCTGCTTGCGGACGAAGGCCTTGGGGTTGAGATCCTCGAACTCGAACTCCTGGAACTCGGGGCCGAGCTCCTGCCGGATGTCGTCCTTGGCCTTCTCGGAGAACTCACGCACCGCGCGCAGCATCCGCATTCCGTCCGCGATCAGCTTGGGCAGCTTGTCCGGGCCGAAGATGACCACGGCCAGCACCACCAGGGCGACCAGTTTCAGCGGGCTGATGTCGAACACGGGTCAGCTCTCCGTACGGGAATCGTTGCGCCGGGTGAGCCGGCCGGGGACCAGCAGCGGGACCAGGGTCAGCACCGCCACGGCCTGTCCGATCAGGGCCCAGGTCTTGTCACTGGACCAGATCGGCTCGTACATGTCCGGCAGCGGGCCGAAGGCCCCGAGGTCGACATAGCGGTAGACCAGGATCGCGGCCAGTCCGGCGAGGGCGGTCAGCACCGCGAACAGGTCGCCCGGGCGTTTGCGCCAGGCCAGCACCAGCACCACGGCCAGGGCGGCCGCGCCGGCCTCGACCCGGAACAGGGTGCCCTCGCTGATGCTGGCGGTGACCGCGTCGTACTGGCCGGCCAGCTTGGCGTGGATGCCCGCGTCGACGGCCAGACCCAGGGCCGCCAGGATGCGCAGGATGATACGGACTGCGGCCATGGTGGGCTCCCTAGTGAACGGTCACGGTGCCGTGCATGAACTGGTGGATGCTGCAGATGTAGGTGTAACTGCCGGGCGTGGTGGGCGCGGTGAAGCTGCCGGACTTGCCGGGGCCGATGCTGCCGGTGTCGAACTTCTTGTTGTCGGCGGTCAGCGTGTGGGCGGTGGAGTCGTTGTTGACGACCGTCACCTTCTGGCCCGGACTGACCGTCAGATCCATGGGGGCGTAGGCGAAGTGGTCGATGACGATCTTCGTCCCCGACGTCGCCGACGTCCCGGACGCCGCCGGCATGCTGGACATGCTCGCCATCGGCGGAGTACTGGTCTTGGCGGTGGTGGTGGACGTACCGGTGCTTGAGCAGGCTGTCAGAGCGAGCAGCAGCCCGCCTGCCGTCAGTGCCGCACGGTGCCAATTCCTGAACACGGTGATGTCCTCAACCTCGAATGCGCGTAGTACTACCGGGGGTGGTGCGCCACCACCGTGGGGGTGTGGCGGCGCACCAGCTTTGTTGGACCGTCCGGCCCGCTGCGGTCCGGTCTCAGACCGTCAGCAGGCTCGGGCTGGCGGCCTTGTCGACCGGCAGGAAGTCGTCCGGGACCGGGTACTGGCCCAGGACGAAGTTCAGGATCGCCGCGTGCATCGCCTCGACCGGCGCGATGCTCGCCGCCGTGGCGATCCCACCCGCACTGGTCACGTTGTAGGTCGCGAACAGGTACGTCTGGGCGGCCTGGTTCTCCAGCTCGAGAGCGAGCTTGGCGACCCCGCCGACATCGGTGACCGCGCCCAGGGCCTGCAGGGTCGCAGGCTGGTTGGACAGCGGCACGGTGGTGATGGCCGGCTTGCCCGCGCCGGTCAGCACCGCGTTCCACGCCTTGGCGTGGTCCGCGTGCTGCGCCATCGCGGTGGTCGCGAAGCTGGCCACGGCCGGCGGAACCGTCCCCAGCTTTCCGGCCTTGGCGGCCGCCAGCGCGGCGCCGTAGGCGCCCACGGCCTGGTTCTCCAGAGCGGTGGCCAGGGCCACCACCTGCAGGTCGCCGGTGTACATGCTGGCCGCCGAGGCAGAGGCGGACGGAGTCCCGGCACTGCTGCTGGGCGCGCCCACGGCGGACTTGGTGGAGCTGCCGCTGGAGCAGGCGGCCAGCGCCACGGCCGCGGCCACACCGCCGGCGCCCATCAGGAACCCGCGGCGCGTGGCCGCACGGCGCTGCTCGAGCCGGGCGATCGAAGGCTGCGTGGTACGCAGCTCCTCGGTCAGGTCGGCGGCGGCGGCGTGCATCGCGGGCAGGTACTCGCGGTGCGCCTCGTCGAGGTCGCGGGTCAGGCGGGTGAGCTCGCCCTCGGAGATCGGCAGCTGCCAGCTGTCGTTGCCAGCACTCACTTCACGGCCCCTTCACTGATCGGAGAAGCACTCTTGGTCGGGTAGAAAGCGTCGGGGAACCCGATGCTGCCCGCGGCGGCGGGAAGCTTGGCCGCGTCCGTGGGGATCGCGATCAGCTGCGGGGCGCCGCCGGCCAGCAGGGCCTGGACGGCCAGCAGGGTGGAGCGGTGCTGGGCCTCGACCGGTGCGACCGAGGCGAACAGCTTGCGCAGCTGCGGGTCGGTGACCTTGGAGACGTAGCTGGTGTAGGTCTGGGCCGCCACGTCCTCCAGGGTGATCGCGAGCTTCACCACGTCGGCGGGGTCTTGATCGAGGGCAGCATGCCCTTGACCACGGCCAGGTACTTCGGGTCCGCCGCCGTCTGCGCCTTGCCGCCGGCCTGGGTGGCCGCGGCGTTGAACGCCTGTCCGTGCGCGGTGTGCTGGGTGGTGGTCTTGGCGATGAAGGCCGCCACCGTCTTGTTGCCGTTCTTGATGAACGGCAGGCCGGCCGCGGTCGTGTAGACGCTGACCGCCAGGTTCTCCAGCGACGCCGCGGTCTGCAGCGCCTTGATGTCGTCGCTCGACGCAGCGGCCGCACGGGCCGTGCCCAGCAGAGCGGCGCCGCCGACCATGGCGGCGACCGTGCCGCTGCGCTGCCACCAGCGCCGGACCGGCTCCTGCTCCGAGTACTCGGTGAGTGCCTCACGGGTGATCCGCAGCGCGTCGCTGTTCAAATCCTGCGACTGCTCGGTCAACTCCATCAGCAACCGGGTATCGAGGTGCTCCTCGCCCATCACGCCCCATCTCTGATCAACAAGTAGTGCTGGAAGCGGCGGCCTTCTGCCGCTACCTCCTGACTCATGCTTCGCAGCGGACGGCGTGGCGGATGGGTCAATATCCCGATCAAAACCTAAATTCCGGCAATCAGTTGACGACCCGTACGAGGACCAATCCACGGGGTGTTCGGCAACGAATGTGTCACTCGATGTTTACCGCGTGGCGGCAAGGGCTCGCGCGCGGGGCATACTAGACCCAATGACAAAGCCGAGAGCCGCCAAGCGCCACCTTCCCTCCAGTCCCTTCAAAGCCCCTGTTGTGCCGCCCTCGAAACTCTTCGCGGTGGGCAACCGGGTCACTCACGACGTCTACGGCATGGGCCGGATCACCGCGGTCGAGGACGGGGTCGCGGTCCTGGTCGACTTCGGCTCCGAGGAGAGGCGGATCGCCAGCCCGTACGCCAAGCTGACCTCCCTGCAGTAGCCGCTGGTCGCGACCGGCGGGCGGTGGTATTGGGGCCGGCCGGGGGCCGGGCCCGGTATTTCGGGCCGTTCGGTCCGCCGAGACTGGAACGAACGACATTGACCGCCCTGACCACGGCTCCCCGCACCGCCGACGTCCCGCAGCAGCGGGGGCTCCCCGCCCGCTCCGCTCCCGGGCCTGGCATCCGGTGCTGGCGGCAGCCCTGCTCGCCGCGCTCCTGCAGGGGATCTGGGCGTACTTCCTGGCGACCGACGGCGGCGATCTGGCGGCGCAGTACGCGTGGACCCAGTTCGTCACCGCGCACCCGGGGTCGGCCTACGACCTGGCCTGGTACGGCGGCATGCACCCGTTCTCGTACAGCGTGCTGGCGCCCTATCTGATGGCCTGGCTGGGCGTGCGGACCGCGGCGGTGCTCGCCGGGACGCTGGCCGCCGCCGTGCTGGCCCGGCTGCTGGTGCGGACGGGCGTCCCGCGACCGCTGCTGCCGGCGCTGTGCGGGGCCGCGGCGCTGTCCTGCGACACCGCGTCCGGGCGGACCACCTTCGGCATCGGCGCGCTCTTCGCACTCGCGGCGGCTCTCGCTGTGTTCGAGTGCCGGGGCACGCCCCGGCTGCGGCTGGGCGCCGCGGCGCTGCTCGGGGTGCTGGCGACCATGGCCAGCCCGGTGGACGGGCTGTTCCTGCTGGTCCTGGCCCCGGCGCTGTGGCTGACCGGCCGGCGTCCGGCCGCGTACGCGCTGGCCGCGGGGCCGCCGCTGGTGGTCGGCGCCGGCACCCTGCTGTTCCCGTTCTACGGAGTGCAGCCGTACCCGCTGAGCGAGGCGCTGCTGGTGCTGCTCACCGTGCTGCCGATCGCGCTGTTCGCGCCCAGGGGCTGGCGGGCGGTGCGGGTGGGGGCCTGGGTGTACCTGCTGGGCACCCTGCTGGTGCTGCTCGTCCCCTCGCCGATCGGCAGCAATGTGGAGCGGCTGGCGCTGCTGTGCGCGGCGACCGTGCTGCTGGCCGCGGCCCGGGCGGTACGCGGACGGCGGGCCCGGGTGCTGTGGCTCGCCTTCGCGATCGCGCTGTCCTGGCAGACCGTGAAGCCGGTGCAGGACCTCTCCAGCTCCGGGCCCGCCTTCGGCTGGACCCGGTTCGCGCAACCGCTGGAGGCCGAACTGTCCCGGCTGGGCGCCGACCGGGGCCGGGTCGAGGTGGTGGCGGCGAGCACCCATGTCGAGTCGGCGAGCCTGGCCCCCTACGTCGAACTCGCGCGGGGCTGGAACCGGCAGCTGGACGTCGCCCGCAACCCGCTGTTCTACGACGGCACGCTGACCGCGGCCGGCTACCACGGCTGGCTCCGGAACTGGGCGGTGCGCTACGTGGTGCTGCCGCACACCGCGCTGGACCCGGCCTCGGCCGCCGAGGCCCGGCTGGTCAGCGCCGGCCAGTCCTGGCTGCGCCCGGTCTGGCACGACCCGCACTGGAGCATCTACCGGGTCACCGACCCGGAGCCGCTGGCCTCCGCGCCCGCCACGGTGCTGGGCGCGGGCCAGAGCGAGCTGACCGTCCGGGTGGCCACGGCCGGGCCGGTGCTGCTGCGGGTGGTGTGGTCGCCCTGGCTCGGGCTGATCGGCGGGGGCGACGGCTGCCTGGAACGCAGCGGCGACTGGACCCTGCTGCAGGTGGACCGTCCCGGTGTGTTCCGGATCGGCGCCCGCTACGACCTCCCCGACGGGACGCCCTGCCCGCTACCCGGTCGGGTCCCGCAGTGACGGCAGGCCCATGAACATGGTGTGGTGCAGGACCTCGACATGGCGGCGGGCGGCGTCGCCGGCGACCTCCACGTCACCGGCCGCCAGGGCGTCCAGCAGCTCCCGGTGGCCGTCGTTGGAGGATCTGAGGTACTCCAGCGGATACGGCAGGTAGTAGCGGTACAGCTCGCGCAGCACCTCGCCGTAGTGCCGGACCGCGGCGGGGAGCCCGGTCGCCTCGGCCACGGTCAGGTGGAAGGCGGAGTCGGCTGCGTGGAAGGCGGCCCAGTCGGCGGCCGCGTCCATCTCCTCGACCAGCTGTTCCAGCCGGTCCAGCTGCTCCTCGGTGGCCGAGCGCGCGGCGAGGTGGGCGACGCCGCACTCCAGCAGCAGTCGGCGGTCGATCAGGTCGTGCACCTCCGCGCTCGCGTCGGAGTACGCGCCGGCTTCCAGCACGGCGCCGTGCGGCGGACGTTCGCTGACCAACGTGCCGCCGTTGCGGCCCCGGCGCCGCTCCAGCAGGCCGTCCTTGCCCAGCGACACCATCGCCCGGCGGACGGTGATCTCGCTGACGTCCATGGCCCGAGCGATCTGGTCCACCGGGGGAGCCGTTCCCCGGGCGCGAGCAGGCCCAGGTCGACGGCCATGCCGATCCTGGCCCGGACCGTGTCGATGGCTTTGAGCCGGCGGATGCCCGCCACGGCGGGGGAGTCCAGGCCCAGCGCGGGGGTGGGGGTGACCATGTCAGGAGTCTACTGGGGGCGAAGAAAATAGATCAATATGAGCACTCTTGTAAATCAGCTCAATCTGACCTATTTTTTCATCCACCCCCACAGGAAGGCGCATCCATGCCGGATCCGCTGCCCATCGCCGCGGTGCAGGCGGCCCCCCGTGCGATCGACGCCCCGGTGCCGGACTTCGCCGCCGAGGTCGAGGAACTGCTGCGTGCCTTCCCCGAGACCAGGATCGCGGTCTACCCGGAGCTGCATCTGCACGGCGCCGACGACACCCCGAAGACCAGGAACCAGCGGTTGCGGGACTCGGCCGAACCGCTGACCGGCGCCAGGACCCGGCTGCTCGCCGAACTCGCCGGAGACCTGGGCATCTGGCTGGTGCCCGGCAGCGTGTGCGAACAGGGCGCGGACGGACAGCTGTTCAACACCGCGCTGGCCTTCTCCCCGGAGGGCCGGCTCGCCGCCTCCTACCGCAAGGTCTTCCCCTGGCGCCCCTACGAGCCCTACGACCCGGGCGACCGGTTCGTCGTCTTCGACCTGCCCGGCACCGGCCGGGCCGGCCTCTCCATCTGCTACGACGCCTGGTTCCCCGAGGTGAGCCGGCATCTGGCCTGGCTCGGCGCCGAGGTGATCCTCAACGTGGTGAAGACCACCACCAGCGACCGGGCCCAGGAGGTCGTGCTGGCCCGCGCCAACGCCATCACCAACCAGGTGTTCATGGTCAGCGTCAACTGCGCGGGCCCGGTCGGCAGCGGACGGAGCCTGATCGTCGACCCGGAGGGCACCGTCCGGGTCGAGGCGGTCGACGCCGCCCCCACCGTGCTGACCGACGTCCTCGACCTGGGCCACGTCCACCGGGTCCGGCGCTACGGCACGGCCGGCCTCAACCGGGTCTGGGACCAGTTCCAGGCCGGCGACCGGCCGCTGGAACTACCGCTCTACCAGGGCCGGATCGACCCGGCCCGCTGGAACCCGCGGGTCAACGACTGACCCCGCAGGCTGCTGTTCCTGTTCGTACTCCTGCCATCCCCCTCCTCTGTCAGGACCTGCCATGTCTCTGGACACCCCTGCCCCTGCCCTCACCAGATCGCTGACGCTGAGATCGGTGGTGCTGTTCGGCCTCGCCTACATGGCCCCGCTGATCGTGCTCGGCACCTTCGGGATCATCGCCGAGACCACCGGCGGCTCGACCCCCTCCGCGTATCTGCTGGCCCTGGTCGCCATGCTGTTCACCGCGTTCAGCTACGGCCGGATGGCCGCCGCCTTCCCGGTCGCCGGCTCCGCCTACACCTATGTGCGGCGCACCATCGACTCCCGGGTGGGCTTCCTGGTCGGCTGGGCGCTGCTGCTGGACTACTTCTTCCTGCCCATGGTCATCTGGCTGATCGGCGGGGCCTATCTGCAGGCCAAGTTCCCCGGGGTGCCGTTCTGGGTGTGGATCATCAGCTTCATCGCCAGCACGACCGTGCTGAACATTCTCGGCGTCAAGGTCGCCGAGAAGGCCAACTACCTGCTGATGGCCTTTCAGGTGCTGGTCATCGTCATCTTCGTGGCGCTGTCGCTGCAGCACGTGGTGCACATCGACGGCGGCGGCGCGCTGCTGAGCGCACACCCGTTCGCCAACAGCGCCACCACCTTCTCCGGGATCTCCGCGGGCGCCGCGATAGCCGCGTACTCCTTCCTGGGCTTCGACGCGGTCACCACGCTCACCGAGGAGACCGTCGACCCGCGCCGGAACATCCCGCGGGCCATCCTGCTGGTCGCGCTGATCGGCGGCGGCATCTTCGTGGTGGTCGCCTACACCACCCAACTGGTGCACCCCGGAGGGACGTTCACAGACTCCTCCTCGGCCGCCTTCGACATCGCCAAGGTGATCGGCGGGGACTTCTTCGGCTCGGTGTTCCTGGCCGGACTGGTGGTCACCCAGTTCGCCTCCGGGCTCGCCGCCCAGGCCAGCGCCTCCCGGCTGCTGTTCGCGATGGGCCGGGACAATGTGCTGCCCCGGAAGTTCTTCGGCGCCATCCACCCGAAGTACCGCACCCCGGCGCTGAACATCCTGCTGACGGCGGCCATCGGGCTGATCGCGCTGCGGATGAATGTGGCGACCTCCACCTCCTTCATCAACTTCGGGGCGTTCACCGGCTTCACCCTGGTCAATGTGTCCGTCATCGCCTACTACCTGCGCGAGCGGAGGAGCGGCCGGCAGCACCATGTGGTGGCGTATGTGGTGGTCCCGGTGCTGGGCGCGGTCGCCGACCTCTGGCTGCTGACCAAGCTCGACAGCAAGGCGGTCACCCTGGGCCTGAGCTGGCTGGCGATCGGCATCGTCTACCTGGGCGTCCTGACCAAGGGCTTCCGCACCCCGCCGCCGGAGATGGAGTTCACCGAGGACGCCCCGCTGGAGCCGGCCGTCCCGGCCCCGGTCGACTAGGGTTTTAGTCGGAACTTCCTACCGTCGGTGCGGTTGGGCCGGGAGGGGGTTGGCAATGATCCCGGGCGACGGCTGTTCTACCGGGGGAGTGGCGGCAGTGAAGAAGCGCTTTTGGCGGACGCCTCGCGACCAGGAGGCGCCGCCGCCCGCCGCTGCCCCCGCGCCCCCGGAAGCCCGGGTCTACCTCCCGGATTCGCCGGTGGGGCAGGTGGCCCGCCGACTCATCGAGGCCATGAAGGAGCACGGGGACTACCACCCCGAAGCCCTGAACGCCCGCAACGGCCTGGCCGAGGCGCTGGTGGCGGCGGGCGACGTGGAACGCGGCATCGGGATGTACCTGGACAACTACTCCCTCTCCGAGACGCACTACGGCCACGAACACCCGTACACCCTGTTCACCCGCAACAACCTGGCCTGCGGCTATCTGAACGGGGGTGACCTGGTCCAGGCGATCCCGCTGCTGGAGGAGTCCCTCGCGGAGGAGATCAGGATCCGGGGCGAGGACCACCCGGGCACAGTGAACACTCGTCAGAACCTGGCACAAGCGCGCTGGTTGATGGCCAACCCGGGCGTCAGCAGCCAGGCCGGGGAATCCAGCTCCGACCCCCGGAACGTGGCGGTGCTCCTCGCCGGCGAGAAGTCCAGCGGCGCCTATGCGGCCGGCCAACTGGGGCGGGCGATACCGGAGTACGAGCGCCTGCTGGCCGAGCTGGAAGCCACGCTGGGGTCGGAGCACCGCGACACCCTGCAGGCGCGCAACGACCTGGCCATGGCCTGTGAGTCCGCCGGCGACACGGCCCGGGCGATCGCCCTGCACGAGCAGACCCGGGCCACCCGGACGCGGCTGCTGGGCCAGGACCACCCCGACACCCTGAACGTGCTCAACAACCTCGCCAGCGCCTACCAGTCGGCGGGCAACCTGGCGCGGGCGATCCCGCTCTACCAACTGACCCTGGCCGGCCTGGAGCGGACGGTGGGCGACGACCACATCCACACCCTCACCACGCGCAACAACCTGGCCGGGGCCTGGATGGAGGCAGGGGACATGGAGCGGGCGATCCCGCAGTACGAGCAGGCCCTGGCCGGGCAGGCGCGGGTGCTCGGCGCGGACCACCTGCACACGCTGACCGCCCGCAACAACCTGGCCAGCGCCTACAAGGCGGCGGGGGACAGCCGGGGCATCCCGCTGTACCGGCAGACCCTGGCCGACTGCGTCCGGGTGCTCGGCAACGACCACCCGATCACCCAGCAGGTCCGCAGGAACCTGGGCAACCGTTGAGGAACTGACCTGCCGTCACTGGGGGGAGCCGGGCTGCTGCTCCTCCGGCCAGACGCCGACGTGGTCGGGCTCCAGCGAGACGCCGACCCGGTGCTCCATGCCGAGGGCCTCCAGGAACTGGCGCGGCAGCTGGATCCGGCCGGTGCGGTCGAGCATGGCGTACTCGCGCTCCTCCAGCGACTCCTCGCCGTGCTCGTCGGTGGCGAGCCGGCGCAGCACCTCGGAGCTCGTGCGGCCGTCGCGGACGGCGACGGTGCGGCGCACCTCGCCCGCGACCATCAGGTCATGGGTGACGATCAGCACCGTCGCGCCCAACTCCCGGTTGACGGTGCGGAAGGCCTCGAAGATCTGGGCCCCGGTCTCCGAGTCCAGCTCCCCGGTCGGCTCGTCGGCCAGCACCACCGACGGCTGGTTGGCCAGTGCCACGGCGATGGCCACGCGCTGCTGCTCACCGCCGGACATCGCCTGCGGCCGCTTGTCCCCGCAGTGGGCGACACCGAGCAGGTCCAGCAGCTCGCCGGCCCGCTCGGCCCGTCCGCGCTTCAGCGAACGGCCCCGCCCCCCGCTCAACTGCATCGGCAGCGCCACATTCTGGCGGCCCGTCAGAAAGGGCATCAGATTGCGGGCGGTCTGCTGCCAGACGAAGCCGACCACCTCGCGGCGGTAGGCGAGACGCTCCTTGCCGCCCATCGCCATCAGGTCCCGCCCGGCCACGGTGGCCTTGCCGGCGGTGGGGACGTCCAGGCCGGCCAGGATCTGCAGCAGCGTGGACTTGCCGCTGCCGGACGCGCCGACCAGAGCCATCAGCTCGCCCTGGCGGACCGTCAGGTCCAGCCCCTGCAGGGCCTGCACCTCCACCCCGTCGGAGGAGAAGATCCGGACCAGCCGGTCGCAGGCGATCACCGCGTCATGCCCGTAGGCGGGCTGGTCCCGGGCGGCGGCGGCCCGGCCGCGCAGCTCCTCCAGGCTGGGGACGCCGTCCCCGCCTCCCTCGGACCCTCCGCCGGTCTGCTCGCGCGTCTTCGTGCTCACCTGTCCGCCTCCCCGTCGTCGCTGACCGCTGTGGCTGCTTTGGGTGGGATCATCGCTGGTCACCCGCCCTCAGTTCGGTTCCGATCTGCCGCCGTCCGACCACCGCGGCCTCGGCGGCGACCACCCCCACCGCGATCAGCAGCAGCGCCGCCGCCGGGGCGAGCAGGGGCAGCGCCCGTGCCTGCAGCCCGGTGGTGATCCGCAGCCCCGGGTCCACCGGGCCGATCAGGGTGGCCAGGTCCACCGAGGGGCCGAACAGCGGGATCGCCGCCAAACCCAGCAGGGTACCGGCGACCACCGCGGTGAGCACCGGGGGCAGCGCCTCCACCAGGATCAGCCGGTAGCCCTGACCCGGCGTCAGGCCCATCGTGCGCAGCCGCGCCAGCAGCGCCGAGCGTCCCGGCGCCGCCTGGAGCAGGGCCAGCAGCACGGCGAGCACGCTGAGCAGTCCGGCCGCGGCGATGGTGGCGAGATACACCGACTCAACGGCCGACTGCTGGGGCGAGTCCGCCAGCGCGGCCAGTTGCTCGGTCCTGACCAGCACGGTGACCGGTTGGCCGAGCGCGGTCCGCTGGACCGCGGCTCGCAGGGCGTCGCCGTCTACCCGTCCGCCGAGCAGCAGGGTGCCGGGGTTGCGCGCCATCGGGTCGTGCGGCCTCGGCAGGGTGTCCAGCGCAGCATCGGCGACCAGCATGAACCCGCCGGCCTCCTGGGCCGGGGTGCCGGGCACGGTGCCCACGATCCGCACGGTGTACTTCCCGAACGCGTCGTCCATCGGGATCGGCGCCGACCCTGCCTGCGCGGCGAGGTCGGGCGAGGCCAGGACCGGGATCGGGCCGCCGCCGCGGTAGTCGAGCAGCGCCGGGTCGAAGCCGCCGGCGCCGTCCTGCTGGGAGAGCCGCAGATAGGGGGCCGGGTCGATCCCGTAGAGGTCGAAGTTCGCGCCAGGGCCCTGGTCGTTCAGCGGTTCATTGGCGCTGTGCCGCAGCGCGAGGACCGAGCCGACCCCGGGGCTGCGGCGTACCGCGTCGACCAGGGCGGTCGGCAGCGGCGCGAACGACCCGGCGACCTGGGCGTCGGCCCCGGTCTGCAGCAGCGCCGCCTGCTCCCGTCCGGCCGAGACCCCGCCGAGGATCTCCGCGCCGAAGGCGGCGACGCTGAGCGCCAGCAGCAGGGCCAGCAGCGGCAGCAGGGCCGCCCCGGCCGATCCCCGCCCGGCCCTGGCCAGGCCGAGGAAGCCGACCGGGCCGCCGCGCCGCGCGGAGGGCCGGGCCAGCGCCCGCAGCGGCCAGGGGTAGGCCCGGACCAGCAGCAGCGCCCCGGCCAGGCCCAGCAGCAGCGGCGCGCCGCTGAGCAGCGGGTCGACCCCGCCGCCTGAGCTGAGCCCCTGCCGGCGTACCGCGGTGACCGCCGCGCCCGCGACCACCAGCACCGACAGCTCGGCCACGGTACGGCGGCGGCTGGGACGTGCGGTCAGCAGGTCGGCGCCGCGTCCGCCGGGGCGGAGCCTGCGGTGTCCGAGCACGCCGCGCAGCGGCACGGCGGCGGTGCCGAGCACCCACACCGCGGTCGCGGCCAGCGCGGCCGACTGCCAGCGTTGGGGTGGGCAGCAGCAGAAAGGCGAGGGCGGCGCCGAGCGCGGCCCCGGTGGTGCTGCACACCAGGGTCTCGCCGAGCAGCCGCCGGGACAGCGCGCCCATGCTGCCGCCGCGGGCCCGCAGCAGGGCGAGTTCGGCCCGGCGGCGCTCGGCGGCCAGTCCGGCGGCCATCAGCAGCACCGCGACGCCCACGCCCACGGTCCCGGCGACGCCGACGGTCAGCACCGGGTCCAGTGCCGCGTCCTCGGTGCTGAAGCGGTCCAGCAGCGTGCTCAGCGGGCTGCTGAGGACCATGCTCCGCTGCTGCTGCAGGGCGTTGCCGGTCGGCCCGGTCAGCAGCCCGGCCAGTTCGGTCCGCGCCGCCGGGATCCGGTGGGCCGGCAGCGAGCCCGGGGCCAGCGGATACCACCAGTAGCCCTCGATCCCGCCGTTGAAGGCGTCCACCGCGGCCATGGCCGGGACGGAGACGGCGCCGTTCTGCGCCACCAGCCCCTCGAAGTGCCAGAACTGACCGCCGCTCACCCCGTTGGCGGCGGGACGGATCAGCCCCGGCTCCCCGCTCCAGTAGGCGTCGGCCGGGTCGGTGGGCCGGTAGAGGCCGACCACGGTGAGCAGCACCGGACCGACGGTGCCGGCCTGCAGGTGCAGCACCTGGCCCAGGTGCAGCTTCATGGTGGCGGCGGTCTCGGTGCTCACCGCGATCTCCAGGGCGCCGCCGCGGCCGGTGGTGGCATTGGCGGCCTTGGCCGCCGTGGGCAGCCGGCCCGCGGTGAGCCGCAGATGGCGGGCCTGGTCGGGCTGCCAGGCCAGGGCGGCGGTCGGCGGCGGGCCGTCGATGCGCGGCAGCCCCGGGTCGGTGACCACGTCCTGGCCGCCCATGGTGTGCACGCCGTAGCTGCGGGCCGCCGAGTCGATGCCCAGCGGCGGTCCGATCAGCTGTTGGGCGGCGGCCTGATCGTCGATCATGGCCTGCGGGGACAGCCCCGAGGAGTCGCTGAGGGGCTGGAACGGCTGGCCGACCAGATCCAACCGGGCCTCCACGGCGCGGCTGGTCGCCGGGGTGCGCTCCAGCACCTGGCGCAGGGCGCGGTCGTCACCCCGGTCCAGGGCCAGCGGCAGCGCGGTGGCCAGGAAGGTGCTGACCAGCAGCAGCAGGGTCAGCGCCAGGGCCGCGCCCCGGGAGTGCCGCAGCCGGGTCCTGACCCAGGGAGCGACGGCCGGGGGCCGCCTCCGGGGGCCGGCCTCCTGCTGATCGACCCGCGGGCTGCGGGCGAGGGACCGCATCAGGACTCCTCCGGTTGGCGCAGACGTCGGGCCGGGTCGCCGCCGCGCAGCCCGGACAGGGCCGCGACCAGCAGCGGCACCGCCGCGATGGCGAGCAGCAGCAGGCACAGCGGGCCGCCGGGGATGTGCACCCGGACGGCCGGCACCGGGCGCAGGCCCTGCGGGGTGAGGATCAGCAGCGGCACGATCAGCCGGGTGAGCAGCGCCCCGAGCAGCACCCCGACCCCGATGCCGGTGAACACCGGGATCACCAGTTCGGCGGCGACGCTGCGGGCGACCAGCCCGCGCGGGGCACCCATCGCGCGCAGTACCGCGAACTCCCCGGCCCGGCGCCGCACGGTGCCGGTGGCGTCGACGGTGAAGCCGACCGCGGCCAGTACCACGGCCAGCGCCACGGCGGCGAGCAGGGCCGCCTCGGGTCCGGTGCCCAGCGGGTCGTGGCGCAGCGCGGTGGTGATCTCGCTCCGCACATAGACCGTCTGCACCCCGGGCAGGGCCCGGACCGCGGCGGCGACCCGCTGGTCGCTGCCGGGGGAGTCGGCGGTGTTCAGCCACCACTCGCCCGGGATCAGCTGCTGGGCCTGGGCGGCGTCCGCACTGCGTTCGTAGGCGGCCAGGTCCACCAGCAGCGCGCCCCCGTAGTTGTCGGCCTGCGCGCTGCCGAAGCCGTTGCCGTGCACCAGCGCCGAGCCGCTGAGGCCCTGCTCGGCCGCGGCGCCGGTGCCCGGGACCGCGCCGACGACCGCGGTGATCCGCACCTGGACGGTGCCCTGCCCGGAGGGGATCGGCACGGTCTGGCCGACCTTGGCGCCGCTGGAGTCCAGGAACCGCTGGTCGGCGATGCCGGAGATGACCTTTGCGGCGCCGACCGCGGCCTTGGGACGCAGGGTGACCGTGCCGGTGGGCGCCGCCGGGCTGTCGGACTGGCCGTCGGCCTCGGTGTCGGCCTGCGTGGTGAGACCCAGCAGCAACTGGTCCTTGGCGCTGCGCCCGGTGGGCCCGCCGCTGTAGCCGACGGTGACCTGGCCGCTGTCGTAGCTCGCCGACCAGGTCACCCCGGTGGGGTCGGCGACGGCGGCGTCACCGCGCACCGCGTGCACGGTCACCTGCTGCGTAGTCGTGCTGTCGGAGCCCATCGGGGCCTGCAGGGTGAGGCCGGTGAGCGTCAGCGGATAGGACGGGGTGCCGGTGCCTGCGGCCGCCGCCAGGTCGACCGGCAGGGTGTGCGGATGGCCGTCGACCGGCAGATCCGGCGCCAGCAGGGTGTACCGCAGGCCGTAACGGTCCGTCAGTTGCACTTGCAGCGAGTCGACCGCGGTGGTTCGCGGGGGTCCGCCGGGCTGGTCGGGGATGCCCTCCTGGTCGACCGGGTCGGCCGACCCCGCCGCGGTGACGTCCAGGCTGAGGGTGCGGGGCCGGCCCGGCAGGGTGAGCCCGCCGGTGGCGGTCGGCCCGGCGAGCGAGCGCAGCAGCTGGGCGGCGGAGCGGCCGCCCGGGGCGGTGCGCAGCGGCAGCAGTCCGGCCTCGGCGCGGGTGTCCAGGGCGATCAGCTCCCCGAGCCGGCTGCCGCTCTCGCTCACCGACTCCCGGCCCACCGGCACGGCGGAGTCGACCCCGGGGACGGCCGCGTAGCTGCCGCCCTGCCCGAAGCCCGGGGCGGCGCTCGCCGGGATCCTGAGCGCGCCGCCGGTGTTGAAGGCGGTCTGGTCGGCCTGGGACTGCTGCCAGGTGCTGCTCTGACCGAGCGCCAGGGTGCCGATGGCGGCGGCCAGGGTCAGCACCAGGACCGGTCCCGCCCCCTGCTGCGGGCGGCGGGCGACCTGCCAGCCCACCAGTGCGGCCGGAAGGCCCCGCAGCCGGGCCGACATCCGCTCGCCGGCCCGGGCGATCAGCGGCAGCAGCCGCAGCGCCAGCACCGTACCGGCGCTCAGCATCAGTACCGGGGCGGCCACCAGCACCGGGTCGACCCCCAGGGCGCCGCCGCGGTCGGTGCTCAGCGCACCGCTGCTGCCGCCGCCCCTGAGCTGCCAGTAGGCCGCCCCGGCCAGCGCCACCAGGGCCAGGTCCACCCCGCCGCGGAGCACCCCGGGCACCGCGCCGGGGCGACTGCGCCGCTGCTTCTGCTCGGACCAGCCGCGGGCCCTGGCCAGGGTCGGACTGAGCACCACCAGCGCACTGCCGAGCGCTGCCGCCACCGTCACCCACCAGGCGGAGGAGGGCAGTTGGCCGTCCAGCCGGACCCCGGAGGCGGCCAGCGGACCGTACCGGCCGATCAGCTGGATCAGCGGGGAGGCCAGCAGCGGGGCCAGCACCAGCGCGGGCAGGACCAGCAGCGCCGCCTCGGCGGCTGCCAGCCCGGTGAGCCGGGTCCGCGCCGCGCCGCGCGCCCGCAGCAGGGCGTTCTCGGCCTCGCGCTCGTCGGTGAGCAGCCGGGCCGCGAGCAGCAGGGTCATCAGCGCCAGGACGGCCAACTGCAGCACGCCCACCAGCAGCGTGGAACGGGCCACCACCAGGCCGGTGGTGAGCTGCCGCAGCAGGTCGGGCAGCACGGTGGTGCCGGCCAGGCTGCTCGCGGAGGGACCGACGGAGGCGGCGGCCGGGGCGCTCAGTGCGGCGACGGCGCCGGCGTTGGCGGCGGCCAGCCGGTCCAGGTCGCCGCCGTGGAGGCCGGAGAAGTCGGCAATGACCTCCCAGACGCCCAGGTTCTGGGCCAGCGCGCCGTCGGCGAAGGAGCCGTCGTCGACCAGCAGCGGGCCGTAGGTCGAGCCGCTGCTGTTGGGCGACACCCCCCTGCCGCCCAACGGATCGAGCTGCCAGTACCGGTCGGCGGTGTCGCGGGGGCGGTAGAGGCCGGTGACCCGGATCCGCAGCGAACCGCCGCCGAGCCGGTCCTTGACGGTGAACTCGGCGCCGGGACGTACGGCGGCGCCGTGCGTCCCGAACCGGGTGGCCGCGCTGGTCGGGACGGCGACCGGCACCGCCCCGCCGGGCTGCCCGGCCCCGGGCCAGCTCCCGCTGACCAGGGTCAGTCGGGAGCGGTCCAGGCTGCCGAGGTTGACCACGTCCCCGCTGTCGCTCTTCGCCCCGCCCATGCCGTAGGGATCCGACTGGGCGTAGGAGCTGACGGCGACCGGGAGCCCGGGGAACGCCTTGGCGGCGAGAGCCCGTACGGCTCCGGTCTCCTCGGCCCGGCCCTGGTAGCCGACCGAGCTCTGGAGCAGCAGCGGGGTGCCGGCGGCGTCGGTGGTGACCAGGGCCCGGCGGATGCCGGCATCGCCGACGGAGGAGGTGAACCCGGCCAGCGCCGCCAGCACCGAGGTGGTGAGCAGCACCGTGAGCAGGGCGGCCGCGAGCAGCAGTCGGTGCGCCCGCACCCGAAGCAGGACATAACCGCCCACCTGATCCCCCGCACCCTCGCCCTGCTCGCCTGGTTCGCGGGCGATCTTGTCACGGGGGTGAGTGGTGGCGGAAGGGCTTCACCGAACCGTTGTACGAGGGTCCGTGGCGGCGCATGCCTCGGCGTCCGTGAGGTAGCGCTGCACCGGGCCGAGGGTGAGCATGCCACTGGCGGCGCCGGCGTGCTCGGCACGGGCGTCGCGCAGGGCGACGGCAGCGAGCGCGGCGACCCCGGGGGCGTCGAGGCGCGCGGCGGCGTGGGCGGTGAGGCACCACAGGGCCTCCTGGAGGTGGTCGCGGGGTGGTTCGGGTGTGGCGGCGAGGGCCACGCGGGCGTCTTCCGCCCGGCCCTGGGCGAGGAGTACCAGTGGCGTGGCCCAGGGCAGGTACGGCCCCCAGTCGAGCTGGGAGTCGGTGGGGGCGGGGCGGTTGTGCAGCAGGCGCAGGCCGAGCAGGGCCAGGGGGAGCAGGCCGTGGTGCAGCCCCGGCATTCCGGCGGTCGCGAGGGCGTCGTCGGCAGCTCGGTAGGCCGCCGCGGCCGCCGCGGGGCTCGGCCCGCCGGGTTCGATGCTGCGGACGGCGGTGACCCGCGCTCCGAACCATGCGGTCAGGACCGTGACCAGCGGGGACTCGTGGGCGGCGGCAAGCTCGTCTGCGGCGGCTGCGTGCACGGACGCGGTCTCGAGATCGCCGACAGCGGATGCGGATTGCAGGCGCACGAGTCGGCCCAGAATGGCAAAGGTCGGCAACCCGTGCCGGGCGGACAGCGAGACGAGTTCGGCTCCGATCGTGTCGCGTTGTGGTGCCAGGCCAGGGCGCGCGAAGGACTGCAGGAACACCCCGTTGAGCGCGAAGGCCAGCAGCGGGGGGTCGTTGAGGCCACGGGCCAGGGCCTCGGCCTCGTGCGCGTGCTTTCAGCGCGGTGTCGCAGGTGTCGCCACCGCGGCTCTCGACGGCGACGGTGGCCAGCAGCCGGGCCCTCAGATCGGCAGGGCCGCCTGGCCCGAGGGCGGTGAGGGCGCGCTCGGCAGCCGCCACCACGGCGCGGGACTGACCGGCATCATCAGCTCGGCTCCAGATCGCGGGCACGTCGTAGGCGCCGATGACCCGGGCGGTCAAAGCAACGTCCCCCGTTTGTTCGGCCGCCTGGACAGCCGCGAGGCGGTCGCGCCGGGAGGCGACCAGGGCATCGCCGCCGACGAGCGCAAGGGTACGGGCCAGGTCCACCGTCGTGCGCGGGCCCAGCCGGGCACCGCTCCCCGACCAGGGACGGGGTGCCGGTTCACGGGTCGGCTCGAGGGTCGCGGCCCTGGTGAGGATGTCCGTCTCCAGGCGTTGCAGATCAGGACCGGGGTCGAGCCCGAGTTGTTCCAAGAGCATCGTGCGGGCGCGGCGGAGCGCGGCCAGGGCGTCGGCCTGGCGTCCGTCGCGGTAGAGGGCGCGCGCGAGCAGGCCCCAGGCCGGCTCGCGCCAGGGGTGTTCGGCGATATGCGCGCCGAGGTCGGCGACGAGGTCGGCCCCCTCGCCGGAATCGAGGAGGATGCTCGCCCGTAGTTCCACGCCCTGCAGTCGCAGCTCCTGGAGCCGGGCTCGCTCCCGCTGGGCCCATGCAGCCTCGGGCAGGTCGGCGTAGGCCGGCCCGCGCCACGAGGCGAGTGCTTCACCGAGGTCGACGACGCCTTCGGGACGGCGGCGGGCTTCGGCCAGGCTGTCCTGGAACCGGTCGACATCGGTGGCCCCGCGGGGCAGGAGCAGTGCGTAGCCGGGCCCTTGGGTGATGAGCACGCGTGGCGGTGTCCGGGGCGGCCGATCGGGTTCGACGGCGCGACGCAGCGCGGCGACGAAGGTGCGCAGCGCACCCAGCGAGCCGGCCGTCGGCTGCGACCACAGGTCCTCGACGAGGGTGTCGGTGGTGACCGTCCGCCCCTCCGCAGCGACCAGGCGCGCGAGTACCTCGCGATGCCGCGGTCCGCCCAGGTCGATCGGGCTGCCGTCGTCACGCCGCGCCTGCACGGTACCGAGCACATCAATCCGCATGCCCCCATCCTCCGTGCACGCGCCCGGATCTGCGGTGTCGTACTGATCGGCTGCTCATCGGCGTCGTACACCTTGGAGTGGTCAGCCAGTCGACACGAAGAGAAGGACCGTTATGGCACCCGCGATTCCTGGTTTCGAGCACACCATTCTGCCCGGTGCGGGCGGTGTGAAGCTGTCCGCCGTGATCGGTGGCAGCGGCAGCCCGGTCGTCCTCCTGCACGGCTTTCCCCAGACCCACCTCATGTGGCGCCACGTCGCCGAGCAGTTGGCCACCGAGCACACGGTGGTCTGCCCTGACCTGCGCGGCTACGGGGCGAGCGACAAGCCGGCGGCCGCGGACGAGGATGTCTATGCGAAGCGGACGATGGCCGCCGACACCGTGTCGATGATGGCCGGGCTCGGCCATGAACAGTTCGCCCTGGTCGGCCACGACCGTGGTGCCCTGGTCGCGTTCCGGGCCGGGCTGGACCACCCGGAGACCATCACGCATCTGGGCATCCTCGACGTTGTGCCGACGCTGGACATGTGGAACGTGCTGCAGGGTGTGTCGGCGGCGGTGGGTTACCACCTGTTCCTGATGGCGCAGCCGGCGGGCCTGCCGGAGACAATGATCGCCAACAGTGCGGATGCGTTCTTCGGCTCGTTCTTCGACGCCTGGGCCAAGGACCCGGACGCGATTCCGGAGCCGGTGCGCGCCGAGTACCTGCAGGCGAGCGCGGCCGCAGTGAACTCGATCGTCGCCGACTACCGCGCCTCCGCGGGTGTCGACGTCTCCCACGACCGGGCGGACCTCGATGCCGGATCGCAGTTCGCGATGCCCGTCACGGTCGTCCAGCAGGACTGGGGAGCCCAGCTCGGCTACGACGCCGCCCAGGTTTGGAGGGCTTGGGCACCGGATCTCGACCACCGGCTGACGAACGCGGGGCACTTCATGGCCGAGGAGGCCCCGGACGAGATCACGGGAGCGATTCGAGACCTGCTGGCACGCTGACCCCACCCATTGCCGGTCACTCTAAGGCAGGATCCACTGCTGGTTGGCGCTGCCGGCGCAGGCCCAGATCTCGGCCTGGGTGCCCGGGGTGGTGGACCAGCCGGTGTCGTCCAGGCACTTGCCGGACTGGGGGTTGAACAGCGATCCGTCGGACCGTGCCTGCCACTGCTGCGCACCGGTGTGGTTGCAGTCGTAGAGGTCGACGGTGGTGCCGTTGGCGGTGCCTCCGCCGTTGATGTCCAGGCACTTGCCGAGGGCCTGGACGCTTCCGTCGTTGGCCACGGTCCAGTTCTGCGCGGCGGTGTGGTTGCAGGTGTAGACCTGCACCGGGTTGAAGTTGGTGCTGTTGGAGGCGCGGTCGTCCAGGCACAGGCCGACGTAGCCGGTGATCTGACCGGTGTGGCCGGTGCCGCTCCCAGTACCTCCGCCGCCGGTGCCGGTTGCGCCGGTGAACTTCTGGAAGCCGCGGGCGAAGTCGCCGGTGTTCTGGCTGACGCCGCTGCAGGTGCCGGAGGCCGTGGTGGAGCCGGCGCAGCCGCCGTTGTCGCGGTTCTGGGACCAGTAGGAGAGCATGGCGATGCCCTTGGCGGCGTCGTACGCCTCCACATTGGCCGCGTCGGCCAGGGTGAACACCTCGCCCGCGCTGTCGTTCTGACCGATCATCGGGGTGTTGCCGAGCTTGGCGTTGGCCGCGGCGGTGGAGAGGCCGAAGGCAGTGGCGACCTGTCCGGCCGAGGCGTCCAGGGCCTGGTTGGAGGCATTGCCCATCTCGGTGCCGGCGGTGGCGTAGTCCATCGTCATCAGATTGACGATGTCCGGTGTGAAGCCGTTGGCGTGGGCGTTGTCGAGCAGATTGACCCCGGCCTGGCCGACGCCGCCCGGGCTGGCCGGAATGGTCAGCGAGACGGAGAGCGCGCGGCCGTTGGCGCTCGCCCAACTGCGGACCAGGGCAAGCGCCTTGTCCCGCCGGTCGATCCCGGCGGCGCTGGTCAGCGAGTTGGACTCGACGTCCAGGTCGATGTGGGACAGGTTGAAGGTGGTGATCGCGGACTCGAACTGGGCCGCGGCGGCCTGGGGCGTGGAACAGGAGTCGCCGAGCTCGGTCAGCGCGGTGTCGGAGCCGTAGCCGCCGAAGGACAGCGAGACGTCGCCGCCCTGGGCCCGCAGGGCGTCGATCTGGGTCTGCAGCGTGGCCTGTTCGCCGATGGTCCAGTGGCAGCCGGCCCCGTCCGCGAAGGCGATGGTGAAGAACTTGGTGCCATAGCTCGCGGCGACGTCGGTGAGGGTCAGATTGTTCGACCAGGTGTCCGCGAAGGGCGCGAACACATGGGCCGGCCAGGGGTTCGGCGAGGAGGCGAAGGCCGGGGACGAGCTGCTCAGCGTGGCGGCGCCGGCTGCGGCGACCACCCCCAGCGCGGACAGTGCGGAGATGAATTTCGAGCGTCTGGGCATGCGGCTGCTCCTTCACCGCGACCTGGAACGCCACTGCTGTCAGTGGTGTAGACAGGCGGCGTGGCAATAGAGGAGCAGTATTGCGTCGGCCATGTCAAGGGAATCTTGTGGTTAACCTCTGAAACCACAACCGGCCGGAAGCGGTTCCGTACGTCCCTGCCTGGGGGGACATGCGCGAGATGTCGCCCCGACAAGTGCCGTCCACTGTTCAGAAGTTGTACTTAAGGAAGACTTGAGAGCGCGCTCATGTTCCAGGTATTGACCAGTTCCGGTCCAGCGGCCACAGTGGCGAACCAACCCCCACCACCGCCCCAGGAGCATGACGTGATCGCTCGTCGCACCCTGATCCGCGCCTCCCTCGCCGCCGTCGCCGCACCGGTCCTGCTCACCTCGCTGCAGCGGATCGCCTCGGCCGGCACCCCCAGCCGGCTCAGCGTCAGCCTGGTGAACAACAGCAGTTCCGACACCGTCTACGCCTATGTGCTGGGGCTCGACCTCAACCAGGGCAACCAGTGGGCCTTTCTGCAGGCGGACGGCAGCACGCTCTACCACCCGCCGTCCCCCGGGGCGCCCGGCGCCGCGCTCGGCGCGGACTGCGCCATCACGCTGCCCGCCCGCGGCGCCGCGGCCCGGACCATCTCGCTGCCGTACCTGGCCAGCGGACGGGTCTACTTCTCGGTGGGACGCAAGCTGACCTTCCTGGTCAACCCCGGTCCCGGCATCGCGATGCCGTCCGTGGCCAACCCCAGCGACCCCAACATCGGCACCTCGTACAGCTTCTGCGAGTTCACCTACGACACCACCCAGCTGTACGCGAACATCAGCTACGTGGACTTCGCCTCGGTGCCGATCTCCTTCAACCTGCAGACCAGCGGGCAGGGGACGCAGGTGGTGCAGGGGCTCTCGGCCGGCGGCCTGGACACCGTCGCCGCCGCGCTGCGGGCCCAGGCGGCCACCGACGGCGGGGACTGGGCCAAGCTGATCGTCCAGGACGCCTCCGGCGCCACCCTGCGGGTGCTCAGCCCCAACACCGCGATCACCTCCACCCCTTCGCTCTTCTCCGGCTACCTGGACAGCTATATCGACCAGGTGTGGCAGAAGTACCAGAGCACCGATCTGGTGGTCGACACCCAGGCGAGCTGGGGCACCGTCAGCGGGCGGGTGAGCAACGGGATCCTCAGCTTCCCCGGGGTCGGCAGCTTCAGCAAGCCGTCCACCGCCGCCGTGTTCAACTGCAGCAGCGCGCCGTTCACCACCGGCAACGACGAGATGGGCAACCTCAGCGCCCGCCTCGCCGCGGGCTTCAACCGCACCACGATCCTGGCGAACGCCAACCAGCCGGACGGGGAGAACCCGGCCGCCTTCTACGCCCAGCCCCGGACCAACCACTACGCCCGGATCCTGCACCAGACGGCGAGCGACCACCTGGGCTACGCCTTCCCCTACGACGACGTGCACCCGGCCGGGGTCGACTTCGAGGGCCGGGTGCAGTCCTCGGTGCCGAGCCTGTTCACCATCACCGTCGGCGCCGCCGCCCAGGGCGGCACCGGCACCCCGCCGCCCAGCTCACCGCCGCCGGTCGGCGGCGCGACCAGTGCGTTCGCCACGATCCAGGCCGAGTCCTTCAGCGCGCAGTCCGGCTCCCAGACCGAGACCACCGGCGACACCGGCGGCGGCCAGGACGTGGGCTGGCTCGCCAACGGGGACTGGCTCGGCTACGCCAACGTCGACTTCGGCGCCGGCGGAGCCACCCAGTTCCAGGCCCGGGTCGCCTCCGGCGCGGCCGCCGGGGTCAGCGGCCTGGTCCAGGTGCGCCTGGACAGCCCGACCGCGGCACCGGTCGGCAGCTTCGCCCTGGCCGGTACCGGTGGCTGGCAGACCTGGCGCACCGTCCCCACCAGCATCGCCAAGGTCACCGGCGTCCACACCGTCTACCTGACCTTCAGCAGCGGTCAGCCGGCCGACTTCGTCAATATCAACTGGTTCACCTTCAAGGCCAGTTGACCTTCCCGGGCTTCGACCCCGGCGCCGCTGGTCAGGCGTTGGGGTCAGGCGTTGGGGTCGAACGGGATCCCGGCGGGCTCGGAGTTCTTGAGGGCGTCGTCGAAGGTACTGTCGGTGATCTTGATGGTGGCCGCACCGAAATCGGCGGTCATCAGCTTGTCGCGGAGGCCGGTCGGGTAGCCGTCCCAGCCGACCAGCCGCGGGTAGAACCAGCCGCCGGTGACGTTCTCCGGCGGGTCGTCGTTGCTGTTGGCGAGCCGGAAGAAGTGGGTCGAGGCGCCGTCCTTGGCGTAGACCACCTTGGGATGGGTGCCGTCGAAGCGGACCTGCGAGGCGGGGTACCACTTCCAGCCGCTGTGCTGCGAGGTGGAGACGTACTTGACCTGGTTGTTGTTGATCCAGACCACCACGTGCTCCCAGTCGTGGCGGTGCCCGATGGCCGCGGGGCCCAGGGTGGCCTGGTCCTTCTCGAAGTAGCTGGCGTACACCACCGCGCACCAGTCGTTGTTGCACTTCTCGCGGGAGTAGGTGTTGGAGTTCGCCAGTTCGGGAAGGTCGTGGCAGTGCCCGTTCACGTCCCCGCCCGGCTTCAGGCCCGGGTTGAGCGTGCCGTCGGCGCCGATGGCGGCGGTCGCGTAGCAGCCGTCCCCGTCGTAGTCGTAGGCGGGGGAGAAGGTCTGCTCAAGACCGTCGGCGTTCTGCGGCAGCGAGGTGAGGATGGAGGCGCTGGCCTGACCCGGCAGGGCCAGGACCAGCGCCGCGGCCCCGAGGGCGATCGCGAGCGTCGATGACTGGATGCGGCGCACATCAACTCCGTCACAGTGAAGGCGGCGTGGGAATCATCGTCCGGATTCCTCGCTCGTCCTCGGGCCACCCTAGGACGGCCCGGTGGGCCGAACGAGGTGCATCCGCGGAAGGTCGGATGTATGTGACATGAACGCTTCCACCAGCCCCGGTAGCTGCCGCCGCTACGGTCAGCCCTGTGCGTGCTCTGCTTCGGCGGGCAGACCGGCCGCCGGGATCCCGGCGAGGTGCTCGATCCGGGCCGGGCTCAGACCGGCGGCCTGGGCGCGCCGGAACATCGCCGGACGCTCGGCCAGGGCGCGGCGGAAGGACACCAGCTCGGCCTGCGCCTCGGCGGCGGCCGGGGTGGCCGCGCTCCGGGCGATCAGCTCCGACTCCTCCGGCGTCACCGGAACCTCCAGCCGGGGCGCCTCGGCCGGGATCAGATCGGCCTCGCCCGCCGACACCACCCGCACCACCGCGTTGCCGTCCTCGGCGTCGAAGGCGTCCAGCCAGCCGTGGACGGCGGCGGTGTCCCAGCACTCCAGCTCGGGCAGCCGCTGCGCGTCCACCCCCGGAGCGGTGTACTGACCGGGCTGGAGAATCACGACGAACGCCGTATCGGACACTGCGTCACTTCCTCGGGGTGTGGCTGCGGAGGGGGAGAAGCCGCACTCTAGCGCGTGCCCGGCGTCGGCTCCCAGTTGTATGACCGGTGCCCCCACCAGCAACGGTACGGGTCAGGCTGGCGGAAACCGGTCCAGGAAGCCGTCCAGCAGGCGCCGGGTGTTGCCGCGGACGGCGGGCTGCCCGGCCCGGCTCCGCGCCAGCAGTTCCTCCGGGTCGACCCCGTGCCGGGCCACCTGCTCGGCGCCGCCGTGGGCGAGCCAGCCCGCCACGGTCGCCGTGGTGATCTCCGGATGGAACTGCACCCCCAGCGCGGTCCCGGCCAGGAAGGCCTGCGGGGCGACGGCGCTGCGGGCCAGCTCCACCGCGCCGGGCGGCAGCACGCAGCGGTCGAAGTGCCAGACGAACCACGGTCCCGGCGGCACCACGGCGGGATCGTCGGTCTCGACCTCGATCCAGCCGATCTCCGGACGCGGGGCGGTTTCCACCGAGCCGCCCAGGGCCGCGGCCAGCGCCTGGGCGCCGAAGCAGACACCCAACACGGGTATGCCGAGATCGTGCGCCTTGCGCAGCAGTGCGAGCTCGCCGTCGATCCAGTTGCCGACCGCGGTGGTGTCGTAGACGGACCACGGGGCGCCGAGGGACACGATCAGATCCCAGTCCTGGGCGGCAGGGAAGTCGAACGGGCTGTTCGGGGCCTCGCGGCGGGGTTCGGGCACCACGGTCACGGTTGAGAGCCGGTAGCCGCGCTCGGCCAGCCGGACGCCGACCTCCCCGGGCTCGGTCACATGATCGTGCCGGACGATGAGCGCGCGCATCCGGAGCCTCCCCTTCCTCGGGATCAGCCGATTGTAGGGGCAGGCCGCAGTGGAGCCGGCCGGTCGGCCCCGGTCCGACAGGCCGTTCTCGCGGCCCGGTCGTAGCGTGGGGTGCCAGCGCCTGTGGCGAGGTAGGAGGCCTTGTTTCCATGTTCGACTCCGTGAGCCCGGCCGGCCGGGCGTATGTCACCCCGGCGGAGCATGCTGCCCGGGGCAGGGCCGCGCGCAGGACCGCTCCCCGCGGCGGGCACGCCGAGTTCGCACCGGCGGCCGACCGGGAGGATCCGGTGGAGCTGCTGGAGCGGCAGTCGGCGGCCAGGCTCCCCGAGCTGGTGCCGATCCGCTACGGGCGGATGACCGAGTCGCCGTTCCGCTTCTACCGGGGCGCGGCCGGCATCATGGCCGCCGACCTGGCCGGCACCCCCAGCACCGGGCTCAGGGCCCAGCTCTGCGGCGACGCGCACCTGCTGAACTTCCGGCTGCTGGCCTCCCCGGAGCGGCGGCTGATGTTCGACATCAACGACTTCGACGAGACCCTGCCGGGCCCCTGGGAGTGGGACGTCAAACGCCTGGCCGCGAGCCTGGTCATCGCGGGGCGGGAGAACGGCTACAGCCGCAAGGAGCGGGCCGGGGTGGTCCGCGGCTGTGTGCGCTCCTACCGCGAGCAGATGCGCCGCTTCGCCGACATGGGCAACCTGGAGGTCTGGTACTCGCGGGTCGACGCCGACAGCCTCAGCGCCCTGGTCACCCGCCGGCTGGACGCCCGCCGCGGCCGGATGGTGACCAGGGAGCTGGACCGGGCCCGCGGCCGGGACAATCTGCAGGCCTTCGCGAAACTGACCCATGTGGTCGACGGGCAGCGCCGGATCGCCCCCGCCCCGCCGCTGGTCGTCCCGATCGCCGACCTGCTCCCGGGCCTGGAGCGGGGCAGGCTGGAGGCCGAGATCCGCAGCCTGGTCGCGAGCTACGGCACCAGCCTGCAGGGCGACCGCCGGGTGCTGCTGGAGCAGTTCCACCTGGCCGACATGGCCCGCAAGGTGGTCGGTGTGGGCAGCGTCGGCACCCGCTGCTGGATCCTGCTGCTGCTGGGCAAGGACGAGCAGGATCCGCTGCTGCTCCAGGTCAAGGAGGCCGACCACTCGGTCCTGGCCGCGCACGTCGGCGAGAGCGCGTACCCCGAGCAGGGGCAGCGGGTGGTCGCCGGACAGCGGCTGATGCAGGCCTCCAGCGACATCTTCCTGGGCTGGCAGCGGACCAGGGGCATCGACGGCCAACAGCGCGACTTCTACATCCGGCAGCTGCGCGACTGGAAGGGCATCGTCGAACCCTCGACCATGCTCCCCGAGGGGATGCGGATGTTCGGTCAGCTGTGCGGCGCCACCCTGGCCCGGGCCCACGCCAGATCCGGCGACCGGATCGCGATCGCCGCCTACCTGGGCCGCGGCGAGGTCTTCGACCACGCCCTGGTCGCGTTCGCCGAGGCCTATGCCGACCAGAACGAACGCGACCACCGGGCCCTGCTCGACGCGGTCAGCAGCCACCGGGTCACCGCCCAGGCTGCCTGAACCGCGCCGAGCCCTCAGCTGCTGCTGGTCAGCCGATGGTCCACTGCTGTCCGGCGGACCCGGTGTTCGGCTGCTGGGTCACCAGGGAGCCGTCCGCGGTGGAGGCCGTGGTGAGCAGCAGTCCGCTCTTCACCGAGGCCACCGTGTAGGTTCCAGCGGCCTGCTTGCTGACGGTCCAGTGCTGGTTGCTGCCCCCGGTGCAGGTCCACTGGATCACCTGGGCGCCGGCCGCGGTGGAACCGCCGCTGACGTCGGCGCAGAGCCCCGACTGGCTGTTGACCAGCTGGTAGGAGCCGTCGGACTGCTGGGTGAACTGCCAGCTCTGGTTGGCGCCGCCGTTGCCGGTCCAGGTGATCAGCTGGGTGCCGGCGGTGGTGCTGTGGTTCGGGTCGTCCAGTGCCTTTCCGCCGGTGACCAGGGTGTGGGTGCCGTTGAGGGTGCTCGGGGCAGTGCCGACCTCGGTCATGCTCAGCGTCTGCTCGGCGGCGGTACGGGACCCGCCTACGGCGTTGCCGGTGCTGTTGCTCCAGTAGCGGGCGGGCGTGGTCTCGGCCGGTCGGCCGGAGGCTGACGACAGCCCGATCACCAGCCCGCTGTAGCGGTTGACCAGCCGGTACGTCCCGGCGGCGCCGCCGGACGACGCATTGGGGATGACGAACCACTGCTGCCCGGCGCTGGGGCCGCCCGATCCGGCCGCGGTGACGGTCGGCTTGGCCCCCCAGGCCCGGCCAGCGGTGGTGGTGGAGTCGACGCCCAGCAGCCCGCCGGTGGCGGCGTTGACGATCCGGTAGGAGCCGTCGCCGTTGCCGGCGAAGGACCAGGCCTCCAGGGTCGATCCGGTGCCGGCCGCCAGCGAGGTGGTCGCCGTGCTGCCGGAGGTCTGGGCCAGCACCCGGCCGTCCCCGTCGGCGATCCGGTAGGTGCTGGCCGGGTCGAAGGCCGGCCCGGCGGGCGCGGTCGAGTCCACCGTGACATTGGCGTACTCGCCGTCGGAACTGGCGCAGGCGATGGCGCAGTACGAGCGGAAGGTCTTGCCGACCACGGTGGAGCTGGTCCGGTTGACGTTGTCGACGAACCAGCGGTACCAGGAGCCGGAGGTGTAGCTGCCGGAGTCGCCGATCAGGTGCCACTGCTGGGTGGCGAGGTTGTCGGTGGCGTAGAACCGCTGCGGCGCCGTCCCGGTCACCACCTCGGGCTCGCCGATGTAGAGGCCCAGGTAGGCGTCATAGGTGATGTTTATGATGAACAGGTCGGACTTGGGCGGCAGTTGACCGGCCGCCACCTGCTGGTCCACGGTGCCGGTATGGGCCGGGCTGTAGTCGCTCGCGACCGGGGTGTAGCCGCTGGGGGCGGCCGTGGTGGACGGCACCATATTGCTCTCCAGGCCGCCCACACCCGGCTGCGACCAGGAGCCGTTGTACCACTTGGACCAGGAGCTGCCCGCCATCTTCGCGGAGATCGGAGCGCGGGCGACATGCGCCAGACCGCCGGTGCTGCCGCCGACGCCGCCCTTGGGGACGATCCGCGAGCCGTAGTAGACGTAGAAGTAGCCCGAGGCCGTGTCCACGTACAGCCGGGGGTCGCCGTCGCCGTAGTCGTAGGTCTGGTTCGGGAAAGCAGCGCTGTCGTTGCGGGTGGTGCTGTAGGGCGAGGTGATCGCGTGGCCCTCGATGGTCCACACCTTGCCCTGGTTGGTGGAGACCGCGTAGTCGATCGAGTCGTAGTGCAGCCCGTCGCCGAACGGGGACGGGGTGAACTCGTTGTGCACCAGGCCGTACCAGTCCCCGGTGTCCGGGTCGACCCAGACCCCGACCAGGTCGCAGAAGTTCCGCTGGGAGTAGCCCGAACCCGAGCCCGCGGACGTCGCCTGGACGCCGGTCGGGCTGTTGTTGCAGCGAGCGGTGGTGTCGTTGTTCTTGTCGTTGGCGTTGGCCGGGTTCACCGCATTGCTGATCGCGCTGGAACGGGTGGCGTTGTCGAAGGTGGTGCCGGTGTAGAAGTCCCACTGGCGGGAGTCGGTCGCCCCGTACAGGGAGTCGGACTGCTGGAAGTAGAAGGTGCCGTCCTTGTCGGTGTAGGCGCTGGCCGGGGTGTCGTCCGGGTACGCCCAGCTGCCGGTGGAGCCGACGGAGACGGTGTAGCCGGGGGAGGCCGGGGCCGCCGAGGCGGTGGCCGTCGCCATGGCGCCGCCGCCGGTTAGGGCCAAGGCCAGGGCGGTGAGTGCGGCGGCGATTCTGCTGCGGACAGGTGACACAGGGGTACTCCTTCTTCTTGTTAAGGAGAGGGCGTCGGTGCTGGTCAGCCGGTGGTGCTGGGGTTGCCGGTCTCGATGTGGCCGGTGCAGCGGCGGCTCCAGGAGGCGTCGCTGCTGACGGTGACCGTGAAGTCGTACCAGCCGTTCTGGGCGGCCACGGCGTTGAAGTAGGGCGCCGCGGTGCTCCCGGCGGCGACCCGGTAGGTCCAGGGGCCGTCGGCGCGGTAGTCGGTCGAGGTGACGGTGAAGGTCACACTGCTGGCTGAGCTGTTGGCCAGGTGGAAGTACAGCGCCGTCTGCCCGGTGTCGGGGGCGGTGGCGTAGCTGGTGCTGGCCTCGACCGACTTGCCTGCCGCCGTGGTGTTGCCGGTGAAGCGGCGCAGGAAGCGGTTGGGGCCGATCAGGGTGAGGTCGTATTTTCCGTTGCCGTAGCCGCTGCCGACGTTGAAGTAGTCGGTGGCGGTGCCGCCGGGGTCGACGGTGTACTGCCAGGGGCCGCCGGTGCGGTCGGCGTTGGCGTAGACGGCGAAGTGGGCGGCGCTGGTGGCCTGGGCGCCCTGGTTCGCCATCTTGATCCAGAGCAGCGTTTTGCCGGCGCTGTCGAACTCCAGGTGGTCCACGAAGCCGTTCGGCTGGTAGGGCAGGGCCCGGGCCGGCTTGCTGCCGGGCTCCTGCACCGGCAGGACGTTGCTGGTCGGGCCGGGGTTGGGCAGTGGATCGCAGCTGGCCTGGCCGATGACGGTGCTGGTGGCGGGTAGTGCGGGCAGTCCGTGCACCGGGTTGGCGAAGTCGAAGGCGCTGGTGAGGTCGCCGCAGACCTTGCGGCGCCAGGCGCTGATGGCCGAACAGGTGGCGGGGGTGCCCAGGGCGGTGGTCCAGGTCTCCAGGAAGCGGATGACCGAGGTGTGGTCGAAGACCTGGGAGTTGACCCAGCCGCCGCGGGTCCAGGGTGAGACCACGACCATCGGGACCCGGAAGCCCAGGCCGATCGGCTGGCCGCTGTAGGACTCGTCCGTGGTGCCCGCGGGGGCGACGGGCGGCGGGACGTGGTCGAAGAAGCCGTCGTTCTCGTCGTAGTTGAGGAACAGCACGGTGGAGTCCAGGACGGTGCTGCTGGCGGCCAGGGCCTGGATGACCTGGTTGACGAAGTGTGCGCCGTCGTTGGGCGGGGCGTCGGGGTGTTCGGAGAAGGCCTGGTTGGCGACGATCCAGGAGACCTGGGGCAGGGTGCCGGCCAGGGCGTCGGCCTTGATCGCGGCGGCGATGTCGTCCGGGGTGGAGCCGGTCACGGCCGGGACCGAGGCCATGCCGCGCTGGTACAGCGGGCTGCTGGTGGCGGCGTTGGCGAACTGGGTGAAGTAGGCCAGGCCGTTGTCGCCGAAGTTGTCGCTCGCGTTCTGGTAGACCTTCCAGCTCACCCCGGCGTTCTGCAGTGATTCGGCATAGGTCTGCCAGCTCAGCCCGGACTCGTCGCCGCCGTCGTAGGCCGGACCGCCCGCCTTGCCGGCCGGGTCGATCGAACCACCCCACAGATAGGTGCGGTTGGGACCGGTGGCCGACAGGATCGAGCAGTGGTAAGCGTCGCAGACGGTGTACGCGTCCGCCAGCGCGTAGTGGAACGGGATGTCCGAGCGGGTCAGATAGCCCATGGTGCGGGTGGAGCCCTTGGCGGCGATCCAGGCGTCCAGCTTCCCGTTGTTCCAGGCGGTGTGCTGGGTGGACCAGGAGTGGTCCAGTGATCCGTCGCACTGGGCCAGGGTCTCGGGGGTCTGCCCGGAGGCGGGTGCGGTGCTGCTCAACTGCCAGGGGTACTGCCGCCCGGAGCCATTGGGCTGGTTGAACACCGAGTAGCCGCCCGACAGTTGCACGGCGGCCCGGTCGCCGAAGCCGCGCACGCCCTTGAGCGCGCCGAAGTAGTGGTCGAAGCTGCGGTTCTCCTGCATCAGCACCACCACGTGCTTCACGTCCGTGATGGTCCCGGTCGCGGCGGCGGCCCTGGGAGTGGAGCCCGGCAGGGCCTCGATGCCGAGGGCCGCGCCCAGGGCGGCCGCTGAGCCCAGAAAGGTACGACGGGTGAGAGGTGACACGGTGAGCCTCCGAATGTGGGGGTTGGAGGAGTGCCGGACGGTGTGTCAGTACTCGAGGACCAGCCAGCCGTGGTGCGGCAGTTCATGGCGGACCTCCACCCGCCCGGCTGTCCCGAAGGCCGGGACCGGGCGCGGTGACGTGAGGGGGGCGAGCAGGGTGGCCAGCGCGGAACGCGGCGGCCCGGGCAGGTCGATGCGGACCCGGGCAGGGTCGGCGCTGCCGTTGACGACGGCGAGCCGGCTCCCGCGCGGGGTGCGGGTCAGTTGCGGGATGAGATGCGGACCGCCGCTGACCAGCGGCAGTCGTGGGTGTGGTCCCTCCAGGAAGCGGATCGCGGCATGCAGCAACTGCTGGCCGTCGTCGTCGTAGGGCAGCGCGTCCGGCGCCGTCGCCGCCAGGACGGCGACCCGGCCGCCGAGGGCGTTGGTGAATCCGCACCGGCCGACGCCCCAGTACTCCAGGCCCGAGGTGAGGATCCGGCTCCAGACGACCGCTCCGGGCAGGGGCTCGAGCCGAGCAACGGCGGGCTGGTTGTTGATACTCAGCACCGCCCCGCCTGACAGCACCTGCTCCACGGCGTAGGGCCCCGGGTCGACCTGTTCGTCCCGGTCGACGATCCCGGTCACCCGGACCCCGATCAGCTCGCCCAGGCCGCGTTCGGCCAGCACGGCGGCTGCCGCACCGTCCAGCAGCAGGCCGTCGGCCAGCATGCCGCGCAGCTCGTCCGTGCCGAAGGACCAGGCGGTCTGCCCGAATACCGCACGCACCGGGGCGGTCCCGGCGCCGGTGGCGGTGACCGGGACGCCGTAGCGCAGCAGGAAGTCCGCGGCCGGGCCGGGATCGACGGCCAGCTCGTCCAGATCCCCGCCGCGTCCGGTGCGCACATGCGCGGCGCTGTCGGTGGCGAACGGCAGGCCGACGCCCTCGGACGGGGCGTCCCGCGGCTGCCGTTCGGCGACCCAGTCCAGCGCCGGACGGGAGCGGATCAGCAGGTCGTGCACCCCGGGGAAGCGCTCGGCCCGGCCGGCCTGCATCGGGTGCAGATTGAGCAGCAGCGCGTCCGAGCCGGCCAGTTGTGCGGTGACCAGCTCCGACCAGGTCTGGGTGTCGGACTTGGACCAGGCGGTGTGCGGCCAGTTCTCGATCTCGGGCTCGCTCTCGACCCAGGGGCCGCGCAGCGCCCGCTGCTGCTCCAGCATCCACACCGAGAAGCTCAACTCCCGCCCGGGGCCGTCGGTGTAGCGGGCGAAGTGCGGACGGTGGACCGTGCGTCCTTCCACCGCGAGGGCCTCGAAGAGGGCGGGCCAGTCCCGTCCCTCGGCCGAGGCCACGCCGAGTTGGGAGCTCATCAGCCCGAGCCGACTGCGTCCGCCGGAACGGCGGGCCACCTCGGCGGCGATCAGCTCGGCGATCTCCAACTGCGCGGTGCGCCAGACCTGTTGCAGCAGCGCCCGCCAGGGGTGCGGCGGCCCGGGCGCGGTGACGGCGGCGACCACCGCCTCGCGGGTGACCGGCTCGTCGGAGCCGGACTGCTGCAGGAGGGAGTGCAACCGGTCCAGCATCGGCTGCTCGAAGCCGCCCCAGCCCAGCGGGGCGTGGTTGTGGTAGCGGAAGTCGTCCTCCAACCACAGGACCCGGGGCAGGAGTTCGGCGAAGCGGCCGTAGTAGCCGACGATCCAGTCGCGCCAGCGCGGGCAGGCGAACGAGGCCTGGGAGCGGGCGGTCACCCCGGTCGGCCCGACCATCGGGGTGAAGCCGAGCCGGTCGGTCCGGCCCCGGTCCGCGTGTCCCGCGGTCACCCAGGGGTTGAGGCTGACCTCGAGACCCGCGTTGCGGAGCACCTCGGTGGCCGTCCGGGCGCAGTCGAACCAGCGGTCCTGCTCCGCGCCTTCCGGGTGCCCGGAGTACAACTCCTCGGCGTGCAGCAGCAGCACCACTTCCTGGACGTCGGCGTCCGCGCAGAACTTGGCGAGCTCGGCGGCGTCCGCCGCGGCGTTGGGGGTGGGGTGGATCTGGAACCGCAGATGGTACCTGGCCTGCACAGATGTACTCCTGGGTGGCTGGGGGCGGGGTCGGCCGGTCATCGCGCGCTGCCCGCGGTCAGGCCCGAGCGCCAGAAGCGCTGGAGCGAGAGGAAGAGCACGACCAGCGGGATCGCGGAGACCATGGCCGCGGTGATCACGATGTTGAACGGCACCGCGGACGGGCCGATGCCGCGTTGCGACTGCCAGCCGACGATGCCCACGGTGACCGGCTGGAGCCGGTCGTTGGCCAGCATCAGCACCGGCAGCAGGTAGTTGGTCCAGATCGCGACGAACTGGAACAGGAAGACGGTGACCAGCGCCGGGGACATCACCCGCAGCGCGATCGCCGCGAAGATCCGGATCTCTCCGGCCCCGTCGATCCGTCCGGCCTCGATCAGTTCGTCCGGGACCGAGGCGGCGGCGTAGATCCGGCTCAGATAGACGCCGAACGGGCTGACCATATTGGGCAGCAGCACCGCCCAGTAGGTGTTGACCAGGTGCGCCTGAGAGAACATCAGATAGAGCGGGATCGCCAGCAGCGGCTGCGGCACCAGCACCGCGGCCAGCACCACATTGAAGGTCAACTCCCGCCCGCGGAAGGAGTACTTGGCCAGGGCGTAGCCGGCCAGCGCGGCGACCAGGGTGCTGACGGCCGCCCCGCCGACCGCGTAGAGGGCGCTGTTGAGCAGCCAGGTGGTGTAGATCCCGCCCTGCCGGGTGAACACCTCGCGCAGGTTGTCCAGCAGCACGACGTGCCCGAACCAGAAGCCGTTGCCGGTGAACAGTCCGGAGCTGGTCTTGGTGGAGGCGACCAGCAGCCACCAGACCGGGGTCAGGAAGTAGACCGCGGCGGGGATCATCACGGCCAGCGTGATCCAGCGGGCCCCGCGCGGGGCGTGCGGCCGGGGCCGTCCGACCGGCGGGCCGACCGGGCGCTCGGCGGCGGGGGAGCGGGGCGTGCGGACGGTGGGTGCGGTGGTCACAGCGCGGCTCCCCGCCGTTGGACGATGCGCAGGAAGCCGAAGGAGAGGGCGAAGGCGAGCGCCGCGAGCAGCACCGACTCGGCGGCTGCGGCGTTGAAGTTGTTGGCGTCGACCTGGCCGTAGGCGGCCAGGATCGGGGTGTAGGCGCTGCTGAGGTTGGGCGCGACATTGTGCAGAATGGTCGGCTCGTTGTAGAGCTGGGCGGTGCCGATGATGGAGAACACCGTGGTCAGCACGAGGGCCGGCCGGACCAGCGGCACCTTGATCCGCCAGGCGACGCCCCAGGCGGAGCAGCCGTCCATGGTGGCCGCCTCGCTCAGCTCGGCCGGGATGGCCTGCAGCGCGGAGTAGATGATCAGCATGTTGTAGCCGGTCCAGCCCCAGGTCAGCATGTTGCCGATGGTGGGGGCCAGCATGGCGTCCGAGGTCAGGTCCAGGCTCAGGCCGAGGTGGTGCGCCGCGGCGGTGATCGGGCTGAGCCCGGGGGCGACCAGGTAGGACCACATGATGGCGCCGACCACCCCGGGCAGGGCGTACGGCAGGAAGAAGGCGAGCCGGAAGAAGCGCTTGAACAGGGTGCTCCGCGCGTCGAGCAGCAGGGCGAGGCCCAGCGCCAGCAGCAGCATCAGCGGCACCTGCACCAGGCCGATCAGCAGCACCCGCAGCAGCGAGCCGCGGAAGGCCGGATCGCCCAGCGCGGTGCTGTAGTTGGACAGCCCGGCGAAGACCCGGGTGGGCGCGGTCAGACCGAGCCCGTCCCGGTGCATCCGGAAGAAGCTCTGGTAGATCGTGTAGCCGATGGGCGCCAGGTACATGGTGGCGAAGAGCAGCAGGAACGGGCCGAGGAACAGGGCGACGGTACGGCCGCGCCGGCGCAGGTGCCGTGGTGGGCGCTGCGGCGGGGGTGCGGGCCGGGCCGCCGCCCGGCCCGCGGTTCCCGGCCGCCCGAGCGGGGCGGTGGTCATCCCTGCGCACCTCCGGAGACCGTGAGCCCCTGCTGCTTCATCTGGGCCACGGTCTTGGTCTGCACGGTCGTCAGCACCGCGCCGAGCTTGGCGCCGCCGGTCTCGGCCTGGCCGAGGCCGTCGCCGAGGTCGGTGCTGGCCTGGGTCATGGTCGGGCCCCACTGCCAGCTGGTGTCGATGCGCGGGGTCTCGGCCTTGAACACGTCGAAGACGGTCTGGCCGCCGTAGAAGGGGTCGGGAGCGCTGAGCGCCGGGTTGGACAGGCCCGCGGTGGCGGCCGGGTAGATGCCGGCCACCTTGATCAGGTTGCTGAGGCTGGCCGGGTCGGTGCTCATCCACTGGGCGAACGCGGTGGCCTCCTTGGGATGGGCACAGCCCTTGAGCACGGCGGTGGAGGAGCCGCCGTCATTGCCGTAGACCGGGTTCGCCGCGTCCCAGACCGGCATCGGCGCGACCGCCCACTTGCCGGAGGTGGCCTTGACGCTGCTGGCGAGGATCGGGGTGTCCCAGACCGCGTTGACGTCGGAGAGGATCTTCCCCTTGGCCATGTCGGCGTAGAGCGAGGGGTCGTAACTCGGGTCGGTCTTCAGCAGCTTCTTGTCGAGCAGGCCCTGCCAGAAGGTCGCCACCTTCTGGTTCGCGGCGCTGTCGACGGACACCTGCCAGGTGCTGTCGGCGGTGCCGAACCACTTGGCGCCCGCCTGCCAGGCCAGGCCCGCGTAGTTGTAGGAGTCGTTGCCGAAGTCGCCGAGGTAGACGCTGGGGTCGGCCTTGTGCACCAGGGCGGCGTCCGCGGCGTACTCGTCCCAGGTGGCCGGGGGCTTGGTGATGCCGTACTTGGTGAACAGGTCCTTGCGGTAGAGCAGCGCCATCGGGGCGGTGTCGACCGGGATGCCGTAGGTCTTGCCGCCGATGGTGACCTGGTTCCAGGTCCAGTCGGCGAACTGGCTCTTGGCCGCCCCGGCGTACGAGCTGACGTCCTGCAGCGCGCCGGCCGCGGCGAAGCTGGGCAGCGTCTCGTAGCCGACCTCGGCCAGACAGGGGGCGTTGCCGGCCTGAACCGCCGTCAGCATCTTGGTGTAGCCGCCCTTGGAACCGGACGCGGTGGTGTCGAAGGACACCTGGATGTCGGGGTGGGCCTTGTTCCACAGCGCCACCGACTTGTCGTAGCCCGGGGCCCAGCCCCAGAACGCCAGCTTCACCGGTCCCGAACCGGTGCTGCCCGCCTTGGCCGGGCTGCTCGAACCGCTCGACGAGCAGCCCGCCGCGGCGGCGACCACCATCGTGGCCAGAGCAACTGTCCGCACCGAGCGTCTGACTGAACGCATGCCAGGTCGCATCGTCACCGTGTGCCTCTTTCCGTCACCCCGGCCGCAGGATGTCTGCGACCGGGCCCGTCCCCGGACTCCCCAAGGGCTATTAGTTCGGCTATTGTTCGAACTAACCTCGTGGATGTCAACAGGTTGAACAGATACGGACGCAGCAGGGAGGATCGAACCGTGAAAGCTGATCTGCGCGGCACCGGCGCCAGGGAGTTGGCCATGTCCGGCCCGCTCCGGGTCAGCGACCGCTCCTCGATCCGGCGCGGCAACCTCGGTCTGGTGCTGCGGCTGCTGCGGGACGAGGGCCCGCGGTCGCGCGCCAGGATCGCCACCGACACCGGGCTGCCCAAGGCCACCATCTCCAGCCTGGTCAACGAACTGGTCGAGAGCGGCCTGGCCCGGGAGGGCGAGGCCGAGCGGGAGGGCGCGGTCGGCCGTCCGGGACTGGCCGTGGAGATCGACGGCAGCACCGTCTGCGGGATCGGCGCGGAGATCAACGTCGACTACCTGAGCGTGCTGGCGCTCGACCTGCGCGGCACGGTCACCGCCGAACGCCGGGTCGCCTTCGACGTACGGGCCGCGGGGGCCGAGGCGGTCTTGGACGAGATCGCCGGGATCGTCCGCCGCACCGTCGACACCCTGCGCGCCGACGGCGTCCGCACCATCGGCGTCACCCTGGCCACCCCCGGCGTCATCGACATGCAGCGCGGGCAGGTCAGCTACGCCTCCAACATCGGCTGGCGCGAGGTGGACGCCCTGGCCGGGCTGGTCCGCCGGCTCGGCCCGGACACCCTGCCGGTGCACCTGGAGAACGACGCCAAGCTCGGTGCGATCGCGGAGTACCTGACCGGCTCGGCCCCCGACGTGCACGACCTGCTCTACCTCACCGGTGAGATCGGGGTCGGCGCGGGCATCATCGCCGGCGGCCAGCTGCTGCGCGGCACGGCCGGACACGCGGGCGAGGTCGGCCACCTGCCGCTTGACCCCGGCGGTTATCTCTGCGCCTGCGGCCGCCGCGGCTGCTGGGAGACCCAGGTCGGCCTGGCCGCCCTGCTGCGCGCCGCCGCCGACCCGGACGACCCGGTCTGCGACCCGTCCGTGGACGTGGAACAGCGGCTGGCCGAACTGCTGCGCAGGGCCCGGGCCGGGGACACCCGCACCCTGGACGCGCTGGACTCCATCGCCACCGCCCTCGGCCCGGGGATCGCCCTGCTGCTGGACGTGCTCAACCCGCAACTGCTGGTGCTGGGCGGGCACTTCGCCTTCTTCGGGCAGTACCTGATCGACAAGGTCAGGCGCACGGTGCACGCCACGGTGATGGCGCCGAACGCGGGCGGCTGCGAGATCATGCTCTCCAACCTCGGCTTCACCGCGGCGGCCCGCGGCGGCGCCTACCTGGCCCTGGATGCGGTCTACCAGGACCCGGGCAACTTGCTCCAGCGCTGACCTGCTGCGACGCTGACCGGGCCCGCCCCCGGTCCGGACCCGGGCCCCCGCCGGTCCTGGGTGGGCCGACCAGGGCAGGGTAGGGGGTCACTGCACCCGTTTCCGGAGCCAGTGGCGACGGTCGGGCAGCAGTCCCTAGGGAGGTTTGGATGACCGGCGCAACAGAGGTCGAACAGAGCGCGCGTGATCCGGACCGTTCGGTGGAGGAGCTCCGGACCCGCTTGGAGCTGGCCCGAGACGCCCGGGACCGGGTGCACGGCCTGCTGGAGGCCGTGCTGGCGGTCGGCCGCGAGCTGGAGCTGGACCAGGTGCTGCGGCACATCGTGGAGTCCGCGGTGGCGCTGGTCGACGCCAGGTACGGGGCCCTGGGCGTGATCGGCGAGGGGCAGCGGCTGTCCCAGTTCATCACGGTGGGCTTCGACGAGGCGCAGGTGGCTGCGATCGGGCCGATGCCGCAGGGGCACGGGCTGCTGGGCGAGCTGATCCGCCACCCGGAGCCGCTGCGGCTGCCGGAGCTGTCCGAGCACCCGGCCTCCTACGGCTTCCCGGCGAACCACCCGCCGATGCACTCCTTCCTGGGCGTGCCGATCCGGGTGCGCGGCGAGGCCTACGGGAACATCTACCTCACCGAGAAGCAGGGCGGCGGCGAGTTCGGGACGGAGGACGAGTCGGTGCTGGCCACCCTGGCGGTGGCGGCCGGAGTCGCGATCGACAACGCCCGGCTGCACAGCCGGGCCCGGCAGCGCGAGCGCTGGCTGACGGCCAGCGCCGAGGTGACCAGCAGCCTGCTCTCCGGCAGCCCCCAGGGCGAGGTGCTGCTGCAGGTGGTGGAACGGGCCCGGGAGATCGCCGGGGCGGACCTGGCGGTGATCGCGCTGCCCTTCGGTGCGCGGGAGCTGGTGGTGGAGCTGGCGGTCGGCGAGGGCGCCGAGGGCCACCGCGGACTGGTGCTGCCCGCCGAGGGCTCCTTCGTCGGGGCCGGGCTGCGCTCCGGGGAGCCGATCATCAGCGCCGACGTCAACAAGGACCCGCGGATCACCGCGGGACCGCCGCGCTGGCAGGGGCTCGGCCCCGCGGTCGCGGTGCGGATGGGAACGGTCGAGGGCGGGGTGCGCGGCGTGCTGATGCTGGCGCGCGAGGAGGGGGCCGCGGAGTTCACCGCCGAGGACGCCGGACCGCTGCTGGGCTTCGCCGGACAGGCCGCGCTGGCGTTGGAACTGTCCGCGCGGCGCAGCGACACCGAGCAGATCACCCTGCTGGAGGACCGCGACCGGATCGCCCGCGACCTGCACGACCTGGCGATCCAGCGGCTGTTCGCGACCGGGATGACGCTGCAGAGCGCCGAGCGCTTCATCGACCATCCGGAGGCCCTGGAGCGGGTGCACCGCGCCGTGGACGACCTGGACGCCACCGTGAAGATCATCCGCTCGACCATCTTCGGGCTGCGCTCCCGGGACGGCGGACCCAGCGGCCACGGCCTGCGGGCCCGGATCGTGGACGCGGTGGAGCGCTCGGTCGCCACCCTCGGCTTCACCCCGGCGCTGCGGATGGAGGGCCTGCTGGACACTGAGGTGCCGGCCCAGTCGATGGAGGCGCTGCTGGCGGTGCTGGGCGAGGCCCTGAGCAATGTGGTCCGGCACGCCCGGGCCCGGGCGGTCGAGGTGACCGTCGCTGCCTCCCGCGCCGACCTGACCCTGACCGTGGTCGACGACGGCGTCGGCCTCGGCGACGGCGTCCGCCGCAGCGGCCTGGCCAACCTCGCCGAACGCGCCGACCAGTGCGGCGGCACCTTCTCCATCGGCCCCGGCCCCCAGGGCGGCACCCTGCTGGTCTGGCAGATCCCCATCAAGCGCAGCTGACCGCTCAGGCAGAGGCGGGAACCGGGGCTTCCAGTAGGGCGGAGGGGAGCTGCCGGGGGCTGGCGGCTCCCTCGGGGCCGTGGCCGAGGCGGATCAGCATCTGCACATGGCCGAGCCGGCCGTGCGGACCGCTCAGCGAGCGGCGCAGGTCGGGCCACTCCATCGCCTGGTGCAGCAGCGAGCTGCGGACCTGGTGCGCGGTGGCCAGCAGCAGCATGTGCTGCATGGCCTGCCCGGCGCGCAGCCAGTCCACCCGGCGGTCATGGGCGGTGGCCAGGGCCAGGACCAGCGGATGCGCCTCGAAGCGGGCGCTCGGCAGCGCCGCCCCGGCGTTGAAGTCCCGCATCGGGAGCTGTCCGGAGCTGTCCCGGGGGCCGGCCGCGGCGAGCGGGACGCCGAAGTGGTCGCCCTGGTGCCGGCCGATCCAGCGGCGGCTCTCCTCCCGGCGCAGCGGATCGGCGCCGGTACGTCGTTCGGCCTCGGCGGTCAGCGCCAGCATCCGCCGGGTCTCGGCCGGATCGGGCCGCACCAGCCTGGCGCCCTCCACCTGGGCGGCCTCAAACAGTTCGGAGACGGTCGCGGTGGCGACCGGACGGGGCCCGTAGGGCTGTCGGCTGCTGTGCCGGCGCCAGATCGCGTCGAAGAGGTCAGGTCCCGCACCGGATCCGGACCGCCGGGTGTCGGCGAACCTGATCTGGGCCAGTAACTGCGGCTCGGACAGGTCCGGCAGCAGCCGCACCATGGCCTGCCAGCCGAAGTGCCGGGCGGCCGCGCGCAGATTGAACACGGCTGCTCCCACCGACAGGTGCAGGGCCCGCCCGGTCGGGTCGATCGCCCGCAGGGCACGTTCGGGGACGGCCCTGACCTCCAGGGTGAGCGTGCCGGGACGGAGCCGGTAGCGCCACGGCTGGGAGTTGTGGATGGACGGCGCGGCCCCGGCGGCGGTGAGGATCTGCTCCAGCCGCGCCGTGTCGAGATGCCGCGGCGACAGGGTGGCGCTCATGAGCCGCGCCCCCGCGCTCATGACCCCTGCCCCTGGTTCTTTGCCGATCAGCATGGCGGCCTGGATCCGGCGTTCGACGCCGAGCTTGGCGAGGATGCGGGAGATGTGGTTCTTGACGGTCTTCTCGGCGAGGAAGAGGCTCTGGCCGATCTGCCGGTTGGTCATGCCGTCGCCGATCAGGTTCAGGATGCCCAGTTCGCGTTCGGTGAGCTGGGCCAGCAGCGGGTCGGTCTCCGGGGCCGGGTCCTGCTGCCGGCGCAGGCTGTCCATCAGCCGTCCGGTGGTGGCCGGGTCCAGCATCGACTGTCCCGAGGCGACCGTGCGGACCGCGGCGACCAGGTCGGAGCCCTTGATCTGCTTCAGCACATAGCCGGCCGCGCCGGCCATGATCGAGTCGAGCAGGGCGTCGTCGTCGTCGAACGAGGTCAGGATCAGGCAGGCGAGTTCCGGCATCCGCGAGCGCAGCTCCCGGCAGACGGTGACGCCGTCGCCGTCCGGCAGCCGCATGTCGAGCACGGCGACCTGGGGGCGCAGGGCCGGGATCCGGACCAGGGCCTGGGCGCAGGTACCCGCCTCGCCGACGACGGTGATGCCGTCCTCGGCCTCCAGCAGGTCGCGTACCCCGCGTCGGACCACCTCGTGGTCGTCCAGCAGAAAGACCTGGATCATGGGGTTCCTCGCAGAGGGTGCGTTGCCGGGCGCCGGGCGGGGCGTACGGCCCGGTGCCCTGCCAGCATGGCCCCCGGCGTCCCCGCGGGCACAGGGCCGACCGGCCCTTTTCGACCCACTGCCTGTTTTGTCGCGGGCGCCGGGAGCTGCTGCGGGTCCATCAGCCGGTCGTTCCGGTGGTCCAGACCCAGTCGCGGATCTCGGGGAGGTCCTGGCCGTGGATGCCGATGTAGCGGGTGTGCTCGACCAGCTTGTCCTGCATCTGCTGCTTGAGGTGGTCGCCGCTGGCGCCGATCTGCGGGACCCGGTCGATCACGTCCATGACCAGGTGGAACCGGTCCAGCCGGTTCTGCACGCGCATGTCGAAGGCGGTGGTGATGGTGCCCTCCTCGTTGTAGCCGCGCACATGCAGATTGCGGTTGGTGCGGGCGTAGGTGAGCCGGTGGATCAGCCAGGGGTAGCCGTGGAAGGCGAAGACGATGTGCTTGTCCCGGGTGAACAGCGAGTCGTAGTCGGCGTCGCTGAGCCCGTGCGGGTGCTCGGTCTCCGGCTGCAGTTTCATCAGGTCCACCACATTGACCACCCGGACCTTGAGCTGCGGCAGGTGCTCGCGCAGGATCGAGACCGCGGCCAGCACCTCCAGGGTGGGGGTGTCGCCGGCGCAGGCGAGCACCACGTCGGGCTCGGTTCCCTCGTCGTTGCTGGCCCACTGCCAGATCCCGGCGCCCTCGGCGCAGTGCACCGCGGCGGCCTCCATCGGCAGCCACTGCGGCATGGCGCGCTTGCCGGCCACCACCACATTGACGTAGTTGCGGCTGCGGAGGCAGTGGTCCATCACCGAGAGCAGGCAGTTGGCGTCCGGCGGCAGGTAGACCCGGACCACGTCGGCCTTCTTGTTGACCACATGGTCCAGGAAGCCGGGATCCTGGTGGGTGAAGCCGTTGTGGTCCTGCTGCCAGACGTGCGAGGTGAGCAGGTAGTTCAGCGAGGCGATGTCGCGGCGCCAGGGCAGCTTCTTGGTGATCTTGAGCCACTTGGCATGCTGGTTGAACATGGAGTCGACGATGTGGATGAAGGCCTCGTAGCAGTTGAACAGGCCGTGCCGGCCGGTCAGCAGATACCCCTCCAGCCAGCCCTGGCACTGGTGCTCGCTGAGCATCGAGTCCAGCACCCGGCCCTGCGGGGCCAGGAACTCGTCCCCCTCGACCGTCTCGCCCTGCCACTGCCGGCTGGTCACCTCGAAGACCGGGCTGAGGAAGTTGGACACGGTTTCGTCCGGGCCGAACAGCCGGAAGTTGCGGTGGTCCTCGTTGAGCGCGGTCACATCGCGCAGGAAGCCGCCCAGCACCAGGGTGTCCTGGGCCTGCACCGCGCCGGGGGCGGGGACGTCCACGGCGTGGGAGCGGAAGTCCGGCATCCGCAGGTCCTTGAGCAGCTGGCCGCCGTTGGTGTGCAGATTGGCGCCCATCCGGCGGTCGCCCTTGGGGGCCAGCTCGGCGAGTTCGGGCACGAGTGCGCCGTCGGCGTCGAACAGCTCCTCGGGGCGGTAGCTGCGCATCCACTGCTCCAGCTGGCCCAGGTGGCCCGGGTGGTCGGCGTCGACCAGCAGCGGGACCTGGTGCGAGCGGAAGGTGCCCTCGTTCGGCAGGCCGTCGACCTCGACGGGGCCGGTCCAGCCCTTGGGGGAGCGCAGCACGATCATGGGCCAGCGGGGCCGGGTGCTGTCACCGGTGCTGCGGGCGTGCTCCTGGATGCCGTGGATGCTCTCGACGGCGCGGTCCAGGGCGGCGGCCATCAGCTGGTGCATGGCCTCCGGCTCGTCTCCGGAGACGAACAGGGGCTCCCAGCCGCAGCCGCGGAAGAACTGCTCCAGCTCCTCCTCGCTGATCCGGGCCAGGATGGTGGGGTTGCTGATCTTGTACCCGTTGAGGTGCAGGATCGGCAGCACCGCGCCGTCGGCGGCGGCGTTGAGGAACTTGGTGGAGTGCCAGGCGGTGGCCAGCGGCCCGGTCTCGGCCTCGCCGTCGCCGACCACGCAGGCCACGACCAGCTCGGGGTTGTCGAACACGGCGCCGAAGGCATGGCTGAGCGAGTAGCCCAGCTCTCCGCCCTCGTGGATGGATCCTGGCGTGCTGGGGGCCACGTGGCTGGAGATGCCGCCGGGGAAGGAGAACTGGGTGAACAGCTTCTTCATCCCGGCCTCGTCCTGGCTGACGTCGGGGTAGACCTCGCTGTAGGAGCCCTCCAGGTAGGTGTGGCCGACCAGGGCCGGACCGCCGTGGCCGGGGCCGGCCACATAGAACATGTCCAGGTCGTACTTCTTGATCACCCGGTTCAGATGGACGTAGATGAAGTTCTGCCCCGGGGTGGTGCCCCAGTGGCCGACGATCAGCGGCTTGATGTCGGTCAGCTTCAGCTCCCGCTTCAGCAGCGGGTTGTCGTAGAGGTAGAGCTGGCCCACCGACAGGTAGTTCGCCGCCCGCCAGTAGCCGTCCATGGCGTTCAGCAGGTCCGGGTCCAGTACGGGTGCGGGTGCGGATACGGGTGCGTCCATGGCTCGGGGCTCCTTGTGGGCAGGTGACGGGGAGGGGCGGTGGCGTCGCGGGTCAGTGCCATCCTGGTTCGCGGGCCGGGGGAAGCGCAGGGCCTGGTGGGGCTGTGACAGGGGCCATTGGTCCCGGATCCGCTGCGCCGCACCGATGAGTTCTGCGGCCCGGGGGAGTCTCCCTGAGCATGAACACCATGAACGCGACGAATCCTGAGCACTCCGTGGTCTCCAGTGACGGCACCGTGATCGCCTATCAGCAGGTCGGCGCGGGTCCTGTCGTGGTCATCGTCTCCGGCGCCACCTGCACCGGGGCCGCCGACGCGCCGCTCGCCGCCCTCCTGGCCGAGCGCTTCACCGCGGTCACCTACGACCGCCGCGGACGCGGCGCCAGCGGGGACACCCGGCCCTACACGGTCGCCCGCGAGGTCGAGGACCTCGCCGCCCTGATCGCGGCGCTGGGCGGCAGCGCCGCCCTGTTCGGCATGTCCTCCGGCGGGGCCCTGGCGCTGGAGGCGGCGGCCGCCGGCCTGCCGGTGACCCGGGTGGCGGCCTACGAGCTGCCGTTCACGCTGGATGAGGCGGGCGTGCCCGACCGGCTCAAGCACGCCGTGGAACTGCGGGAGCTGCTGGCGGCCGGCCGGAACGGGGACGCGGTCGCACACTTCCTGGTCGGCACCGGCATGCCGCAGCAGGCCGTCGACGGCATGCGCCGGGCGCCCTGGTGGGGCGGGATGGAGGCGGTGGCGCCCACGCTGGCCTATGACTTCGAGATCCTGGGCGACTGTCTGGTGCCGGTGGACCGGCTGGCCCAGGTGCGGGTGCCGGTCCTGGTCGCCACCGGCGGGGACGGATCGGGGGAGATGGGCGAGGCCGGGCGCGCTGCGGCGCAGGCTGCGCCCGACGGCCGGCACCGGCTGCTGCCGGGCCAGACCCACCAGGTCGCACCGGAGGCGCTCGCCCCGGTGCTGCTGGAGTTCCTCGGCGGCTGAGCCCGGCCCGCGTCGGGGCCGGGCCCGGCCCGCGACGGCCGGGTCGCGGCGGCCCGGCCCGCGTCGGCCTACTCCACGTCGGCCCAGTTCAGGGTGCGCTCGATGGCCTTCTGCCAGCCCTTGTAGCCGGAGTCGCGGGTGGCCTGGTCCCACTGCGGCTCCCAGCGCTGGGCCTGGTTCCAGTTGGCCTTCAGCTCCTCGGTGTCCCGCCAGAACCCCACGGCCAGCCCCGCCGCGTAGGCGGCGCCGAGCGCGGTGGTCTCGGCGACCTTGGGCCGGATCACCGGTACCCCCAGCACATCGGCCTGGGTCTGCATGCACAGGCCGTTGGCGGTCACCCCGCCGTCGACCTTGAGCACCGCCAGCTCCACCCCGGAGTCCTTGACCATGGCCTCGACCACGTCCCGGCTCTGGTAGCAGATGGCCTCCAGGGTGGCCCGGGCGATGTGCGCGTCGTTGTGGAAACGGGCGAGCCCGACGATCGCGCCGCGCGCGTCCGAGCGCCAGTAGGGCGCGAAGAGACCGGAGAAGGCCGGCACGAAGTACACCCCGGCCGAGTCCTCGACCTTGCGGGCCAGGGTCTCGCTCTCGCCGGCGTTGCTGATGATGTGCAGCTGGTCGCGCAGCCACTGCACGGCCGAGCCGGTCACCGCGATCGACCCCTCCAGGGCGTAGACCGGGTCCTGGCCGTCGAACTGGTAGGCGACCGTGGTGAGCAGGCCGTGCTGGGAGCGCACCGGTTCGCTGCCGGTGTTGAGCAGCATGAAGTTGCCGGTGCCGTAGGTGTTCTTGGCCTCGCCCGGCGCGAAGCAGACCTGTCCGACGGTGGCGGCGTGCTGGTCGCCGAGGATCCCGCTGATCGGGATGCCCGCCAGCGGGCTGGCGTCCGGCGACTCCCCGTACCCCTCGGGCGCGTTGGACGGCTTGATGGTGGGCAGCATCGCGCGCGGGATGTTGAAGAAGGACAGCAGCTCGTCGTCCCAGTCCAGCGTCCGCAGGTCCATCAGCATGGTGCGGGAGGCATTGGTGACGTCGGTGACGTGGACGCCGCCGCGGACGCCGCCGGTGAGGTTCCACAGCACCCAGGTGTCGACCGTGCCGAAGATCGCGTCGCCGCGCTCGGCGTCCTTGCGGACGCCGTCCACGTTCTCCAGGATCCACTGGATCTTGCCCGCGGCGAAGTAGGTGGCGGGCGGCAGTCCGGCCTTGGCGCGGATGACGTCGCCCTTGCCCTCCCGCTCCAGCGCGCTGGCGATGCGGTCGGTGCGGGTGTCCTGCCAGACGATGGCGTTGTAGTACGGTCGGCCGGTCTTCCGGTTCCACACCACGGTGGTCTCGCGCTGGTTGGTGATGCCGAGCGCGGCCAGGTCGCCGGCGCCCAGGCGGGACCGGTTGAGCCCGGTGGCGATGACCGAGCGGGTGCGCTCCCAGATCTCGACCGGGTTGTGCTCGACCCAGCCCGACTTCGGCAGGATCTGCTCGTGTTCCATCTGCTGGATGGCGACTTCGTTCCCGTCATGATCGAAGATCATGAACCGGGTGCTGGTGGTGCCCTGGTCGATCGCGGCGACGTAGTCCGCCATGTCGGCTGCCTTCCACGGGTGGTGGTCGTTGCGGGGTGTCGGTGGGTCGGGGGAGTCACTCGTCGTCGGTCAGGACCCGCCCGGACGGGGGATCCTGGGCGGGCAGGAAGCGGGCGATCAGGAACTGGTAGGCGCCGGCCCCGATCAGACCGCCGATCAGCGGCCCCACGATGGGGACCCAGAAGTACAGTTCCCCGTACTGGTCGCGCCAGGCACCGTGGTAGCCGGTGATGAAGCTCGCCAGCCGGGGGCCGAAGTCGCGGGCCGGGTTGATGGCGTAGCCGGCGTCGGTACCGAAGGACATGCCGATCGCCACCACCAGCAGGCCGGTGATCAGGCCGCCCATATTGGCCTTGGGGGCCGTGTTCAGCACATCGGTCAGGGCCATGATGACCAGCAGCAGGATGGCCGTGCCGATGATCTGGTCGCGCAGCGCCCCCCACTCGCTGACCGGGAAGGTGCCGTTGCCCGGCAGGGTGGAGAAGACGCCCTGGGTCTTCAGGGTGTGGCCCGGGTCCGCCTTGGCCAGGACCTCGGTGTAGTTCCAGCGCACCAGCAGCGCGGCGACGAACGCGCCCGCCGTCTGCGCCAGCGCGTAGGGGGCGACCTTCGCCCAGGAGAAGCCGCGGAAGGCGGCCAGGGCGAGCGTCACCGCCGGGTTGAGGTGGGCGCCGGACATCCGGGCGGCGACATAGACGCCCAGGGTCACGCCCAGGCCCCAGGCCCAGGCGATGCTGTCGTGGCCGCCGAGCGCGGCCCCGCTGACCTGGGCGACCACGCCCACACCGAACAGGATCAGGATCATCGTGCCGACGAACTCCGCCACCATCTCGCCGAGCAGTCGGCGGGACGCGCTGGGCGGCGGTGCGGGGGCTAGCGGGAGCGCCGAGGACATGGGGGTGGACCCTTCTCAGTACGGGGGAGTACGGGAGGCGGTCGGTGCGGAGCAGCCGGTGCGCGGCAGCCGGGTGCGCAGGGCTCAGTGCAGCGGGAGGATGTCGGGTGCGCCGAGCCTCGCGGCGTCCGCGGTCTGGTCGTCCGGCTGCTGCTGGGCGTCGCGCTCGGCCTCCACCCGCTTGCGGTAGTGCTCGACCTCGTTGCGGACCTGCTCCTCGTTCCAGCCCAGCGGCCCGGCCATCAGCGCCGCCGACCGCTCGGCGGCGGCCAGGCCGCGGTCCCAGGACTCGATCGAGGCCCGGGTGCGCCGGGTGAGCACGTCGTCCAGGTGGCGGGCGCCCTCGTGGGTGGCCGCGTAGACCACCTCGGCCTCCAGGTAGTCGTCCGCCCCGGCCAGCGGCGCGCTCAGCTCGGGGGCGGCCCGGATGATCTCGAGCACCTCGTCGATCAGCGACCCGTAGCGCTTGAGCAGGTGTTCGATCCGGACCACATGCAGCCCGGAGCTCTGCGCCAGCTGCTGACGCCGGTTCCACAGCGCGCGGTAGCCGTCCGCGCCGACCAGCGGCACGTCCTCGGTGACCGAGGGGGCCGGGACCACGCCGTCCAGGGTGCGCACCGCCTCGTCCACCGCGTCCTTGGCCATCACCCGGTAGGTGGTGTACTTGCCGCCGGCCACCACCACGAGCCCGGGGACCGGGTGGCCGACCAGGTGCTCGCGGGAGAGCTTGCTGGTCTCGGCGGCGTCCCCGGACAGCAGCGGCCGGAGCCCGGCGTACACGCCTTCGACGTCGTCCCGGGTGAGCGGGGTCGCCAGCACCCGGTTGACGTGTTCGAGCAGGAAGTCGATGTCGCGGGAGCTGACCGCGGGGTGCTGCTTGTCCAGGTCCCAGTCGGTGTCGGTGGTGCCGATCAGCCAGTGCCGTCCCCAGGGGATCACGAACAGCACGCTGGACTCGGTCCGCAGGATCAGCCCGGACTGGGAGTTCACCCGGTCCCTGGGCACCATGATGTGCACCCCCTTGGACGCCCGGACGTGGAACTGGCCGCGGGTGTCGGCCAGCGCCTGGGTGTCGTCGGTCCAGACCCCGGTCGCGTTGATCACCTGCTTGGCGTGGACCTCGAACCTGCGGCCGGTCTCCAGATCGGCCACCAGCGCCCCGGTCACCCGCTCGCCCTGCCGCAGGAAGCCCTCGACCCGGGTCCGGTTGGCGACCTGCGCGCCGTAGGCGGCGGCGGTGCGGGTGATCATCATGGTGTGCCGGGCGTCGTCCACCTGCGCGTCCCAGTACTGGATCGCCCCGACCAGGGCGTCCGACTTGAAGGCCGGCACCTCGCGCAGGGCATGGCGCCGGCTCAGGTGCCGGTGGTGCGGCAGGCCGCGGGCATTGCCCGAGGTGACGCCCATGGTGTCGTAGAGCAGCACCCCCGCGCCGACATAGGGCCGCTCCCACACCCGGTGCTTCAGCGGGTAGAGGAACTTCACCGGGTGCACCAGGTGCGGGGCCAGCCGCTGGATCAGCAGGCCCCGCTCCTTCAACGCCTCCTGGACCAGCCGGAAGTCCAGCATCTCCAGGTAGCGCAGCCCGCCGTGGATCAGCTTGCTGGAGCGGCTGGACGTCCCGCTGGCCCAGTCCCTGGCCTCCACCAGGCCGACGCTCAGCCCGCGGGTCACCGCGTCCAGGGCGCAGCCCGCCCCGACCACACCGCCCCCCACCACCAGGACGTCCAGCTCCCCGCCCGACTCCATGGCGTGCAACGCGTCCTGGCGGGCCTGCGGCGACAGGGCTATCGGCCTCATCGGCCTTCTCCTTCGTCCGGTGACCGCAGTCCGGTGACTGCGGCGACGTGCTCGAAGCCATCGGAACAAGCAATGGGCGCGGGCGCACCCGTAGAGCCGCTGGGTGCCGCCAAACGAGTCCCCGGGGCCGGGGCCGGGCGAGGTGGGCGCGGCCCGTTCAGGGCTGCGGCTGGGCGAGCAGGGCGCGGTACCACGCGACGGTCGCGTCGAGGGTGTCGCCCAGGGCGGTGGGCGTCGCGTCGAAGGCCTGCTCGAAGGCGGAGGAGTCCATCACCTGCGGCTCGGTGTGCTGGTAGAACAGCTCGGCGTAGGCGTCCACGAATTGCTGGTCGAACGGCCCGAAGGGGCGCGGTGTGTCCAGGACGACGGTCTTCAGGGGCTGCCCCACCCGGTCCTCGATCATCTGCAGCACCTGCCGGGTGGTGACGGCGGGGGCGGTCGGCAGGTGCCAGACCCGGCCGTCCGCCTCGGGGTGCTCGCCGAGGGTGGCCAGCCCGGCCGCGACGTCGAGGATGTTGGTGAAGCTGTGCGGCAGGTCGATGTCGCCCAGGGCCATCACCTCGGTCCCGGTCAGCGCACCGGGGAAGACCGCCCCGCCCATGGTCGAGTTGAGCACCCCGGGGCCGGTGAAGTCGGCCGAGCGCCCCAGCACCACCGAGGCGCGGCCCTCGCGGTGGGCCGCCAGGTAGTTCTCGTCGAGCTCGGCGCGCATCCGGCCCTTGGCGGTGGCGGCCCGCCACGGGGTGTCCTCGGTCATCACCTCGCCGTGCGTCTCGCCGTAGGGGTAGAGGGTGTCCAGCACCACCAGCCGCGCCCCGACCGCCTCCACCGCGCCCAGCACGGCCCGCTGGATGCCGGGCATCGCCGCAGTCTGCAGGTGGTAGGCCACGTTCACGCAGTGGTAGACGACAGCGGCGCCGGCGATGGCTTCGAGGGTTCCGTCGAGGGTGCTCGCGTCGCCCGCACGGCGCTCCACGCCGGTGATGGGGGCGCCGGTGCCGGAGCGGTCGACCAGGCGCACGGGGTGCCCCCGGCGGGCGAGCTCGGTGGCCAGCGCGGTGCCGGCGGGTCCGGCGCCGAGGACGACGTGCAGGTCGGTCGAATTCGTGGACATGGCGGACTCGTCTCAGTCGGCTGGCCCGGTTGGACCAGGTGCGGCGTGCCCTTCGGTGGCGCGCCGTCTGTTAGACACCGTAACTCTTGTGAGTGTGTATCGCAAACACTAGGTGTTGTAAGATTTCGGAGACCCAGCCGCACGAGAGGACGCCATGCCGGACGCGACACCGAACCCCAGGGCCCGCTACCGGGAGCAGACCCGCGCACAGATCAAGGACGTCGCGCTGCAGCAGCTGGCCGAGGGCGGAGCCCAGTCGGTCGCCCTCACCCGCATCGCGAAAACGGTGGGACTCTCCGGGCCGGCCCTCTACCGGTACTTCACCAACCGCGACGACCTGCTCAACAGCCTGATCCGGGACGCCTACGACGACGCCGGCGCGGCGATGGGGCGGGTCGGCGCCGAGCTGGCCGACGGCAGCCCGCGGGCCGGGCTGCAGCTGCTCGCCGGCGCGTACCTCGACTGGGCCACCGGCGAACCGCATCGCTACCTGCTGATCCAGGGCACCCCGGTGCCCGGCTACGCGGCGCCGCCCGACACCCTGCTGCGCGCCCGCGCCGCGCTGAGCCCGTTCGTGAAGCTCTTCGCCGCGGGGCGGGCCGGAGCCGCGGTGCAGCCGGTGGTGGAGGAGATGGACGCCTGGGTGCGCCAGGACGAATCCGCCGCCGCGTGGCTGCGGGAGTGCACCGGACTGGCCCCGGACCACGCCCGAGCGGGCACCGCGCTGGCCGGCACGGTGCTGGCCTGGTCCCAGCTGCACGGCACCGTCAACCTGGAGGTCTCCGGCCAGTTCGCGGGCATGGGGCACCGGGCGAGGACGCTGCTCGTCGGCCAGATGGACCTGCTCGCCGAGGCCTTCCAGCTGCACTGAGCCCGGTCGGAGCCCGGTCGGAGCCCTGTTCCGGGGCCCTGGCGGACGGCACCAGGCCTACCCAGGCTTACGGCCGGGCCCTGCGGGAACATGTCCTCAGGGCCCAGGGTTGCGTGCGCCCCCTCGATCCGGAGCGGCCCGGTGCCCTCCGTTCGTCCCAGACCGGTTGGCAGGAAGCGTGCTGAACGTAGAGATCGAACACCTGCCGGGGGCTGCCGCGGTGCTGCGCCCGGTGGGCGAGCTGGACCAGGACTGCGCCGCGGTGCTGGAGCACGCCGCCACCGAGATCCTCGGCACGGGCCGGACCGTGCTGGTCATGGACTGCGCCGCGCTGGGGTTCGCCGACTCCACCGGCCTCAACGTGCTGCTGCGCACCCACCTGCTGGCCGCGGCCCACAGCGGGGCGCTGCACCTGGCCCGGCCGCAACCGGGGCTGCTGATCTGCCTGACCCTGACCGGCCTGGACACCGTCCTGCGGCTGCACCCGGACCTGCCCACCGCGCTCAGCGCCGCAGGCCAGCTGCCTGCGCCGGCCGCCGCCCCTGTGTCGGCGAACCCCGCACCGGTCGAGCATCCGCCGTCAGCCCCGGACCGGACCCCCGCCGACACCCCGCCGCGCCCCGAACCACGTACCCCGCGCGAGACCCTGGCGGAGCTGACCCGACGCCACATCGCGCTGCGCCAAGGGCGACGCGACGCCCGCTCCGCCGCGCGCCCCGGCCCGGGGGAGCAGGCCTGACCCGGGGGAGCAGGCCTGACCCGGGGGGTGAGTGCCGGGCTACCCAGCTGGCGTCTGCGCCGCGGCCGGCGCCCCTGCGTCCGGGGCGCCCAGGACTGCGGCGCGCAAGGAGAGCCCGGGCTTGGGGTCCATGGCGTCTCCTCGACCCCGGACGGGCGGTGCCCCGCATCCACGCGACCCGGGGCACCGGTGCGTATCCGGGGGGAGGACACGCACACTGTTCGCCTATCCACAGCCGGGACCGCCTACACCTGGGTCACCCGTGGTGGTCGTCACTCCAGTCGATGCCCTGGATCTCGACGGCGCTGCCGGAGACGGTGTACTGCATGCGGCAGCAGCCGAAACGGGCCTCCCGTAGGCCGCCCTGGTCCGTGGCCGGCCAGCGGTAGGGATCGCCCTGGATCAGACAGGTCACGATGCGTGCCACCGCCCACCGGTCTGCGGGCAGGGTGTCCATGACCTCGGCGGTGAGGGTCTCGAAGGCGGCGTCGAACTGTGAATCCATGCCGGGTTCAACGCCGGGACGCGGCCAGGGGTCACGCCTGCGCCGACGCGAAAGGCCCCGTCCCCGGACAGCAGGGACGGGGCCGAAGCCGGTGAGCGGGCCGCTCTGCCTTGAGCTACAGCCCCATGAGTGGAGCTGGCTGGACTTGAACCAACACCTTCCCGCTCATGCTCCACGCTAGGTCAGAACGCCGAAGCCCGCACCTGGACGGGTCCCCCGCTACGCGCCGACGCGACATTCGCCGCCGGGTGGGGTGATGTGGGGGCATGGCTCAAGATCCGACCGCGTTGAGCGCCGGGGAACTCCTCCTGGACGAGTTTCTGACCACGGGCAGGACCCTGGACCCCGGCGAGGTGACCGCGATGGCGCAGCGCTACACCCAGCTGCTCGGGATCGGCGAGGCGACCGTCTATCTCGCCGACGTCCAACAGAACCTGCTCTTTCCGGTCGGCGGGGGCGAGACCGCACCCGTACCGAGCCGATGTCACTGCCCGCGGAGATGCTGCGCGCGTTTCTGCCCCCGCGGACCCTGGCCACCGAACGGGTGGTGTCGACGGCGGTGCTGGAACCGGCCTACGACCTCGGCGGCGACGCGTTCGACCACTCCCTGAACAACGGTGTCCTGCACGCGGCGGTCGTCGACGCCATGGGCCACGACCTCGCCTCCGGGGTGACCTCCGCCCTGGCCCTGGCCGCCTGCCGCAACGCCCGGCGCAACGGCGCTGACCTGCCCCACCTGGTCGCCACCATCGACGAGACCCTGGCGCGGTGGCTGCCGGACCGCTACGCCACCGGCATCATGCTGCGCCTGGCGCTGGACACCGGTCTGCTGGAGTGGTCCAACTGCGGGCATCCGCCGCCCCTGCTGATCCGGCACCAGACCGTGGTCCCGGATGCCCTGACCCGTCCCTCGGAACTGCCGATGGGTCTGAGCACCCTGTTCAAGCAGCCCCGGGCCACGCACTCCACCACCCTGGAGCCGGGCGACCGGGTCCTGCTCTACACCGACGGGGTCATCGAGGCCAAGGGCGCGCAGGGCGAACTGTTCGGCCTCGACCGCTTCGCCGAGTACGTCATCCGGGCCACCGCGGCCGGCGCGCCCGCGCCCGAGGTGCTCCGACGTCTGGTCCATGCCCTGCTGGCCAGCAAGGACAGCAATCTGACCGACGACGCCACCATCATGATGATCGAATGGCGGCCGCCCGCCCCGCGCCGTCCCACGCTGCCGCCACGCGGCTGAGTGCGGGCACGTGGTCGGGGCCGAGCCGGGCGGGCGCCGCTGGTCAGAGCTCCTCCTCCATGCGGATGGCGGCTTCCAGCCCCTCGCTGGCCGATCCCTGCCGGCTTCCGTGGAGTTCGAGCAGGGACGCGGCGATCGCGTCCAGCTTCCGCTGAACGGCCCGCTCCGAGCGCCGTTCGGAGTTCTTGAGCAGGGCGAGCAGCAGCAGGGTGACCGCGGTCATCGCATCCCCGGCCAGCAGTTTGGTGTCCGTGGACAGGCCGGTGGCGTGGACCGCCAGCACCCCCAGCACCAGGATCAGGCAGCAGCGGAAGAAGGCGGCCGAACTGGTGAAGTTGGACGCCTGTTCGGCCAGGTGGTCAAAGCGGCTGCGCTGGCCGCCGTTCGTTTCGGCGGGGTGTTTCAAGGTCATGCGTGTGTGCGTACCCCGCATTCACCAGGTTGAGCGGGGTACGCGATACGTATGGTGACAATCGGGGTTGAAGAGGAATACCTGCTGCTGGACCCGGACAGCGGGCTGCCGGTGGCCAGGAGCGTGCAGGTGCGCTCGGCCGCCGACCTGATGGGCTCGCTGGGCGGCGACGAGGAGGTCGAGCCCGAACTGCTGCAGGCACAGGTCGAGGTGGGGACGCCGGTCAGCGAGACCCTGGACGAGGTCGGTGCCCACCTGACACGGCTGCGGGACGCGGTGCGCCGCGCGGCCGACGGCACCGGGTGCCGGATGGCGGTCTGCGGAGCGGCGCCGCTGCGCAGCGCGAGGCCGGTCCCGGTCACCGACAAGGCGCGCTACCAGGCCATGTCCGGGGACGCCCCGCAGGTGGTGGACGAGATGCTGATCAACGGCATGCATGTGCATGTCGCCGTTCCCGACCCCGAGCACGGGGTGGCCGCGCTCAACCGGATCCGCCGGTGGCTGCCGGTGCTGGTGGCACTGGGCGCCAACTCCCCGTTCTGGGACGGCGGCGACACCGGCTTCGCCAGTTGGCGCACGCTGCTCTTCGACCGCTGGCCGGTGAGCGGCCCGCCGCCCGCCTTCGCCGACGCGGCGGACTACGAGCGTCGCACCCAGGCGCTGCTGGACGCCGGCGCGATCCGCGACCGGGGCCAGCTGTACTGGCAGGCCAGGCTCTCCGCGCGCTACCCCACCATCGAGATCCGCGCCCTGGACGTGCAGTTGGATATCGAGGACGCGGTCACCCTGGCCGGCATCGTCCGCGGCCTGGTGGTCCAGGCCCTGCACGAGTACGACGCGGACGAGCCGTTCGTCGACGGCCAGCTCGTTGACGATCAGCTCGTCGACGACCCCACCGAGCTGATCGGGGCCGCGGTCTGGCAGGCGGCGCGCTACGGCGTCGAGGAGCGCCTGATCGATCCGCGCACGGGACGGCCGGAACCGGCCCGGGACGTGGTCGCGGCGCTGCTGGAGCACATCGCCCCCGCCCTCAAGGAGTCCGGCGACCTGGACCGGGTGCGGGCAGGGATGGAGCGGCTGCTGGTCAAGGGCACGGCGGCGCAGCGCCAGCGGAGGGCCTTCCAGCAGGGCGGCATCGAGGCAGTCACCCGGCTGCTCACCGGGACCAGCCTGGCGGGGGAGTCCGCTTAGCGGGCGGGCAGGTGGCAGGTGGGGGTGGGTGGCCGGCTAGGCGACGACGGTGAAGCCGTGCTTGGCGCCCAGGGCGACCAGGGAGGTCTTGCCCGGGATCCCGTTGACCGCCGAGCCGGTCCAGCCCAGCCCGTGGGCCTTGGAGTATGCCTTCTGCCACGTGGCGTACGCCTCGACGGTCAGTGATCCGAAGGAGCCGTCCGAGGCGTACGCCGCAGCCAGGTACCCCTCCGCCTTCAGTGCCTGCTCGACCGGTTTCACATCGGCCGGGTGCGTCGTATGCCCCTGCGCCGCCTTGGGATCGGCCTCGGCCGCGGCGATCACATGCGCCAGCGACACCTTGGGTTTGGTCGGCGTCGGCGTCGGCTTCGGATCGACCCCCGGCCAGTACGCCGCCACCACTGACTCGTCGTACTCGGAGGTGGTCCGGTACTGCAGGGCGATCGCGCCGGCAGGGATGACCGGGGCCACGCCGAAGTGCGCCACCCAGTAGTGCGGCGGGGCGACCTTCGCCGCCGCGAACGCCGCCTTCACGGCCGGCCAGGTGCTGGTGTTGCAGTACACCGTCGGGTCCACCCCTGCGGCGCGGCGCATCGTCACCCAGCCGGGGGCCTCGGCCGGGGAGGCGTCGCCCTGCTCGACGTCCAGTACCGTGCCGCCGTTGAAGCCGGCCGTCACCGCGATGCCGACGACCACGGCGTGCGGGAACCTGGCTCTCATCGCCACGGTGTTCGCATAGCGCCCGTTCACGTACCCGGCGACCAGGGTCGCCCCGGCCGGGATGCCGGACGGAACCACGGCGTCGTACATCGATCGCGTCATGGTGCACGCCTCTCGCTCGCTACCTCAGCCGGCCCGCCCCCTCGGAGAGACGGTAGTCCTCACCGCTGCGACGGTGGTGCGGATTGAGCGCATCGGTCGCCGTCGGCCCGGCCTGGGGCAGGTGGACGATGCGGGTGACCTCGGCGACCTCCGCGGCACCGCCCAGGCGCACCAGCGGGCCTGACGGACCGTGCTGCGCGGTGGCGGTGATCGTGGAGGGGCTGCCGAGGGAGTCGCCCATGTCGACGGCGATGCTGGAAATGCCCTGGTCGGCCAGGTGTGCGGCGAGGCAGCCGGTGCTGTTGGCGTTGGCGATGTCCTCCGCGACGCCGATGGACGGGGCGAACATTCGAGCAGCGACGCGGCCCGCGGCCGTGGGCACGGTGTAGACGTAGCAGCCCAGGAGGCCGAGCCGGTCACAAGCGGCGCGCAACTGTTCGAAGTCCGGGCGGAGGGCGGCCAGGGCAGAGCGCGAGCTGATGGGGACCAGCAATCGTGGGCGTCCCGCCGAGGCGATACGGGCGCCCGGCGCGAGCGGGTCCGTGGCGACGCCGAGGGCGGGCAGCACGAGATCGCACTCGGTGCTGGTGGGCTCGCGCAGGTCGACGGGACCGGCTTCGAAGGCGGCGTTGACGTAGGTCTGCTCCGGGACGGACCAGCCGGCGAAGACCCGCCCTGCGGTGTGGAGGGTGGCCCGGTACTCCGCACCGCCGGCGCGCCGGGCCAGGAAGGCCAGGGCGGCGACCGTCCCATGGCCGCAGCCGGGCAGTTCCCCCTCGGCGGTGAAGAAGCGCAGCGAGACCGCGGGAGCGCCGTCGCCGGGCGCCGCGGGTGCCGCGGGCGCCGAGACGAAGACGGCGTGGGAGGTTCCGGTCAGCACCGGCACCCGGCGGCGCTCGTCGTCGGTCAACGGCGGGTCGTCCATCACCGCGGTAGGGCTGCCGCCCCGGCCTGCACGCAGGCACGCGCGGACGATGGTGACCGGCAGACCGTGCTCGCTCATCAGCGGTCGGCGGCACGTCGGTCGGGAAAGGAGGCGGCCCAGGGTTCCTGGTCCAGGAGGAGCCCGTTGGCCAGGTAGCTGATGGTCCGGTACCAGCCGGCCAGCACCAGGAACTCCAGCAGTTGGGCCTCCTCGTAGTGGTCGCTCAGGGCGCTCCAGGCCTGGTCCGAGAGGTGGGCGGTGTCGTGCAGCTCGTCGACCGCGCCGAGCAGCGCCACATGCCGGGGCAGCCAGTCGGCCCCTGCTGCGGGGTCGTGGTCGGGCGCGGGCGCGGGCGCGGGCTCGGGGTAGTGGCCGGGTCGGCGGTCGCGCGGAGTTGCTCAGGGCTGAGTCCGACCTGCTGGGAGAAGGCCGAGGCGTGCACGCCCCATTCGTAGCCGCAGCCGGCGCGTGCGGTCACCCGGGCGATGACGATCTCGCGGTCCAGGTCGGGGAGGAGGCCGTGGCCCAGCAGCCCGGCGCCCAGCGCGAACATGCGGGAGGCCAGCTCCGGGTTGCGCTGCAGCACCCGGAACAGCGCGAGCGGCTCGTGCGCCACGCCGGGCGGCATCCATCGGCGGAGCGCGTGGTCGATCTGCGCGGAGTACGGCGGTTCGAGCGGTGCGATGCGCGGCATGGCCACTCCATTGCTTCTGTTTTCAAAGCACTATGCTGCTTCGATAAGCGAAGCGCAAGGAGAGGGAGTGGGGATGGACGCCAGAACGCCGCGGCCCGGCGTGCCCGTACGAGGGTCCGACTCGGGCCGCCCGGTGATGGCCGCGCTGGATCTGCTCGGGCGCCGCTGGACGCTGCGCATCCTCTGGGAGCTGGACCAGACCCCGGCCGGCTTCCGGGAGTTGCAGCGCCGCTGCGAGCGCATGTCCTCCAGCGTGCTCAGTGCCAGGCTCGGCGAACTGACCGAGGCCCGCCTGCTCGCCCTGCGTGACGACGGGTACCACCTCACCCCCCTCGGCAAGGACCTGGTCGAGGCGATCAGCCCGCTGAACGCCTGGAGTCGGCGGTGGGCGGCCGAGACGGACCCTGGCTCCGCACAGTGAACGAGATCCACACATCGGGCGGCAGGTCGGGCCGGGGCGGCACCGGTCGGCGCTCCTCGGTCCAGGCGTCGCCGGCGATCTCGGTCACGACGCGACGCCAGAAGTGCACGGCGGTCCCGTTGGCGTCCTGGAAGGCGACCTCCCACGGCCCCGGGTGCCTGGCGACGACCTCCTGGACGGCGCGCAGTCCGATGCCGGTTCTCCGTGCTCCGCGCACCACGAAGAAGCTGTTGAGCACGCGCGTGGGGCCGGTCAGCCCGCGGACCAGGGCGAGACCGACGGGGTGGGTGCCGCTCCGCAGCAGGTACGGCGCCCGATCGGCCTCGACGAAGGACGCGTGCAGCCGTTCGCTGCGGAACGTCCCGTCCGGGTTGGGCAGTTGGTCGTCGAACTCGGACAGGTCATGGCGGAACATCAGCCAGAGGCGTTCCAGGACGGGAAGGTCGGCATCATTCGCGAGGTGCACGGAAACGTCAGGCATGGGACTCCAGCTGCAGGACGACGATCAACGGTCGAGAACACAAAAAAGCCTCTCGGTCGGATGGAGATCCGTGACCGAAAGGCTTGTGACAGGATTTTAGCAGTCCTCTTCCAACGCGGAGGATGCAGGGATCGAACCTGCGCGGGCGTGACCCCGACGACTGCTTAGCAAGCAGATGCCTTACCTCTCGGCCAATCCTCCGTAGCGGGAACGGGATTCGAACCCGTGGCCTAAGGCTTATGAGGCCCTCGCGCTACCCCTGCGCCACCCCGCTGCGTCGATCCTACGAACGTTCGGCGATCGGGTCGAAGGGTTTTGGGCCCGGCGGCCCCGGCCCCGGCTCTCACAACTGGCGTTGCCAATGGTCCGCACGGGACTGGTCGGTGCCGTCGAGGCGCCGTTCGCCACCGCTGACACGACCGCGCCCGGACCGGGGGGGTGGTCCGGGGCAGCCGGAGCGGTCCGCCGTTCTGCTGAGCAGGTGACCGCTACCGGTCTCCTTGCCGCGGTCCCGCTGTCCAAACATCGTGTGCCCGGGGCGCCGCGCCGTACCCTGGTGGCTGACCGTCGCCTGGGAGTCTGGGCTGGTCACCCGCGTGTGGCGGACGGCGCCGGTGCCCGCGACGGTGCCGGTTCCCGCGACACCGACAGCGCCGACCGCGGCCCAGGGCCGTGACCCCCACTCGCCGGGAGGCAACCGTGCGGCTGTTCCGCTCCATCGCCCCGACCGCGGCCGAAGTGGGCGGTCCGCTGCCGGGCGACCACCTGGTCCCCGATCCGGATGTGGTCATGGACCGGGCCTTCACCCTGCCCGCCCCGCCCGAGCTGGTACGGCCCTGGATCGTGCAGCTCGGCAAGCACCGCTCCGGCTGGTACCTGCCGCGCTCGGCCGAGCGGTTGGTGCCGCCGCGTCGGCGCGCGCTGCGCCGGATCGAACCTGCCCTGCAGCGGTTGGCGGTCGGGGACGTGATCCCGGACTGGGGCGGGCGCCACGAGACCTTCGAGGTCGCGCTGCTGCAGCCGCCGCACACGCTGGTCCACCGCTCGCTGCGCGGTGCGACGGCTGTGAGCTGGGCCATCATCCTGGTCCCGATGGGTCAGGACCGGACCCGGGTCCAGCTGCGGCTGCGGCTGGACCCGGTCAAACACCGTTGGCTGGCGCGCAGCGGGGGCGGATTCGTGGACCTGGTCACCGTCGCGGGCCTGGCCGCGGGTCTGCGTGAGCGCCTGAGCGACCGGTAGCCGCGGCCGCGGCGCGTCCCGGGCTCAGCGGTTATGACGACTGGGGCCAGGGGTGTACCAGGTCGCTTGCGAGGCTGGTGAGTTGGGCGCGCTGGGGGGCGGTGAGCCCTGCTGTCAGCGCGCCCACGCGGCGGCTGACCTCGGTGGTGCACAGGTCGGTGAGCTCGGCGCCGAAGGGGGTCAGCGAGACCAGGACGGCACGGCCGTCGGTGGGGGAGGGGGCGCGGCTGACCAGTCCGCGCTTCTCGGCGCGGCTGACCAGGCCGGTCATCGACGACTTGTCCAGGCTGAGGTGTCGGCCGAGTTCGAGCATGCCGGCCTGCCGGTCGCGCAGGATCCCCAGCAGCCGGATCTGGATGATCGACAGCCCGTGTTCGGCGCCGGCCGCGGCCAGGATGCCCTGCACCTGGAAGGACAGCTGGACCAGGGCGTCCACCGTGGTCAGTGGGCGGCCGTCCGGGTTGTGGTCTCTGCTCATGTCCCCAGCCTACTTGACCTAGTACGTGGAACGAACTACTTTCGAGAGCAGGGGATAGTACGTGCCGCGAACCAAATGGTGGCGGCAGTCCCACCCAGTCCCACCCAGTGCTCCGGCGCGCACCGCGCCAGGGGCCGGACAGGAGTCCTCATGCACGCCGCAGTCGTCCACTCATTCGACGTCCCGCCCCGCTTCGACGCCTTCGCCACGCCGGTGGCCGCCGGGGAGCACGAGATCCTGGTGGACGTGCTCGCCGTAGGCCTGCATCCGCGGGTGCGCTCGGGCGCCGACGGCAGCCACTACACCTCCGACGGCGTCCTGCCCATGATTCCCGGCGTCGACGGGGTCGGCCGGACCCCGGACGGCGAACTGCTCTACTTCGTCGCCCCCGACCACGGCCTGGGCACCATGGCCGAGCAGGCCGTGGTCGACCGCCGCCGCGCCATCACCCTCCCCGCCGGGACCGACCCGGTGGCGGTGGCCGCCGCGATGAACCCCGCGATGTCCTCCTGGGTGGCGCTGCGCCGCCGGGTCGGCTTCCAGGCCGGCGGCTCCGTCCTGGTGCTGGGCGCCACCGGCAACGCCGGTCAGCTCGCGGTCCAGATCGCCAAGCTCCTCGGCGCGGCCCGGGTGGTCGGCGCCGGACGCGACTCGGTCCGCCTGGACCTGCTCAAGGGCCTCGGGGCGGACGAGGTCGTCCCGCTGACCGGCGATGACCAGGAGGTCGCCGACCGGCTCGGCCGGGCCGCGGCGGACGTCGACGTCGTCATCGACTACCTCTGGGGCCACCCCACCCAACTGGCCATGCCGGCCCTGCTGACCGCCCGCACCGACCGCTCCAAGGCCCTGGCCTGGGTGCAGATCGGCTCCACCGCGGGCGCCGACATCAACCTTCCCTCGTATCTGCTGCGCGCCGGGAACCTGAACATCCTCGGCAGCGGCCAGGGTTCGGTGACGGCGGCCGGCATCCTGGCCGAACTGCCGTCCCTCGTCGACGAGATCGCGGCCGGCGCGCTGGCCGTGGACCCGCTGCCGATGCCGCTGGCGCAGGTCGAGCAGGCCTGGAACACCCCCACCGCCCCCGGTCAGCGGATCGTGCTGACACCCTGAACCGCAGCGGTTTCGACCCCGCCGCCGGGGGTAGAGAAGGGGTCGCCGTGCCGGTGGAAGGACCTGGGGAGGTCGCACACCGGGGCGCTGTCGGGTCCGACCACATCCGTGGTGCTGCGATCAGGCCGCGGACGCGGAGCTGCGTCGGCCCGGGTCCGTCACGGGCACCGGGCCGACGCTCAGCCTGACCCTGTGTCACTTGCCGAGGTGGGCGCCGAAGAATTCGGTCAGTTTCGCGAGCACGGTCGGCAGGTACTCCTCCTTGTCGTAGAGGTCGACGTGGGTGGCGCCGTCGATCCAGACGAGCTCCTTGGGCTCGGCCGCCCGCTCGATCGCCTCGCGGCTGAAGTAGTCGGTGACCGCCTCGGTGCCGGCGATCATCAGCAGCGGACGCGGCGAGATGAGGTGGACCAGGTCGAAGGCCGCGTACTGCGCGAGCAGGTCGACGCTGCGGAGCACGAAGTGGTTCTCCGATCGCGGATGCCGGCCGCGCGGCGTGCGGTAGTACTCCCAGCCGTCGTAGGTGTGCTGCGCGAGGCTCTTCGCCTGCTCCCCGGGCTCGGGGGCGAGGTCCGGGTGGATCTGCTGCAGGCGCGCGGGGCCGCCCTGCGCCTCCTCGGTGCGCGCGGCGGCGGAGGCGTCGAGCATGGCCCGGAGGATCTCCGGGCTCTGCCGGCGGCCGAAGCCCTCGCGGATCATGCTGCCGGTGTCCACGGCGCTGACCGTGGCGACGGCCTTGATCCGGTGGTCGGTCGCCGCGGCGGGCGTGACGTAGCCGCCGGAGGCGCAGATGCCGAGCACGCCGATCCGCTCGGCGTCCACCTCGTCCCGCAGGGTCAGGAAGGTCACGGCGGCCTTGACGTCCTCGACCCGGTGGAACGGGTCCTCGAGCAGGTGCGGCTCGCCTTCGCTCTCGCCCTGGTAGGCGGCGTCGAAGGTCAGGGCGGTGAAGCCGGCCCGGGCCAGGCGTTCGGCGTACAGGCCCGCGGTCTGCTCCTTCACCCCGCTCATGGGGTGGGAGACGACGATGGCGGGGCGGCTGCTGTCGCCGCGGTGGCCGTCGGGTGTGTGGTCGGGTGTGTGGAGCTGGCCGGCGATCTTCAGGCCGGCGCTGAGAAAGGTGACGTCTGTCCGCATGGTGGCGCTCTCCAGTCGTAGGGAAACGGTGGGCTCGGGAAGCCGTCGGCCCACGTCACCCACCGTCGCGCCGCGGGGTGCGAGGTGCCAGGGCGGGTTCTGCCTAGGCAGACCAGTACCAGGCACGCGGGCCCGGCCCGGCGGACACTGGGGGCATGGAGCACCGTGCTGACCACTCCGGTGGCAATGAACTGGGCGAATTCCTGCGCGCCGGTCGCGCCGCCCTCGACCCGCGGCTGATGGGCCTGCCCGACGACGGACGTCTGCGCCGCGTGCCCGGCCTGCGCCGGGAGGAACTGGCCCAGCTCGCCCATGTGAGCACCGACTACGTGGTCCGGCTGGAGCAGGGCCGGACCCGCCGGGTGTCGCGTGCGGTGCTCGACGCCCTCGCGGACGCGCTGCGACTCGCCCGGGACGAGCGCGCCTACCTGTTCGCCGTCGCCGACGTCACCCAGACCGGCCCGGCCCGGCAGCCGGCCCGGCAGCAGGTCGACCCGCAACTGCGTCAACTGCTGGACGGCATGCCCGACATCCCGGCCATGGTCCTCAACCGCCGCCAGGACGTCCTGGCCTGGAACTCCGGAGCGACAGCCCTGCTCGCCGACTTCGGCGCGCTGCCCGCGGGCCAGCGGAAACCTGATCCGGCTGACCTTCCTCGACCAGGCCTACCGGGCCCTCTACGCGGACTGGCCGCGGGCCGCCCGCGAGTGCGTCGCGGTCCTGCGGATGGAGGCCGGCCGCAGCCCCGACGACCGCGCCCTGAGCGCGTTGGTGGGCGAACTCAGCGTCCGGGATCCGGACTTCAGGACCTGGTGGGGGAGCCACCAGGTCCGCGGGCCGAGGCAGCTCAGCAAGACCTATGTCCACCCGGTGGTGGGAGAACTGACGCTGGACGTCCAGCAGTTGACCGTCGACACCCAGCCCGACCAGCATCTGGTCGCCTACACCACCCAACCGGACTCACCGTCCCGGGAGGCCCTGCGCTTCCTGCTGCAGTGGTCCGCCCACCCGGCGGCCGACACCGCTCCGGCCGACACCGCTGCGGACGCCGAACCGGCCACGGGCGCCGACGGCTACAAGTCGATCCAGTAGCGGCGTTTGAGGCCCGCGTCCGTGCTGCGCAGATCCTCGATCACACCGCCGTTGCGCTCAATGGTGCGTGCTGAAGCGGCGTTGTCGTCGTCGCAGGTGACCAGGACGCGGTCCAGGCCGAGTGAGCGGGCCGGTGGCAGAACGGCGCCCAGGGCCCAGGTGGCCAGGCCGCGTCTCCTCGCGGAGGGCCGCACGCTGTAGCCGATGTGGCCGCCCACGTCGAGCAGAAAGGCGTTGAGGCAGTGCCGTAGGTCGATGGCGCCCAGATAGCTGTCGCCCTCGACGATCCACCAGTGGGTGGCGTGGACGCGTCCCTCTCCGAGCGGGACCGAACGGTCCGACTGCGCGCGCAGTTGTTCGACCCACGCCGAGAATTCTTCGGGGCTGTCCAGGTTGCCATCAGCCGCGAGGCGCAGCCCCGTCCCGTCCTGGTGTGCGCCGGGAGGCCACTCGTCCCGCGCCGCGAGCCAGCTGGCGTGCAGTCGTTCGGTGGGTGCGATCAGATCGGGCATGCAGCCGACCTTAACACTCGTGGATGCGGCCTGATCAGGCATTTTGCCCTGAAGCAGTCAGAACTGCGGACAGGGCGTCGAGGGCGGCTGGGTAGGCGTGTTCGGACGGGGCGGCGAAGCCGACCAGCAGGCCCTGGCGGCGCTGGGCGGGGTCGTGGTGGAGTTCGGTGAGACCGCGCAGGGCGAGGCCGTGTTGGGTACACCTGTAAAGGAGTTGATGCTCGGTGGGGCCTCGGCGGGGAGGGTGAGGAGGGTGTGCAGCCCGGCCGGGACGCCGTGGGCGGTCAGACCGGGGACGGCGGCCACCCGGTCGAGCAGGAGTTCGCGGCGGCGGCGGTAGCGCAGCCGCGCGGCGCGGATGTGGCGGTCGTAGGCATGAGTGGTGATCAGCTCGGCGAGGACCAACTGGCCCAGGGTCTCGGTGTACAGGTCGGCCTCCTGTTTGGCCCGTACCACCGGTGCCACCAGGTCGGGCGGCAGCACCAGCCAGGCCAGGCGGAGGGCGGGGCCGAGGGTCTTGGACGCGGTTCCGCAGTAGACGGTCCGGTCGGGGGCGACGCCCTGGAGGGCACCGACGGGCTTGCGGTCGTAGCGGTACTCGCCGTCGTAGTCGTCCTCGACGATCAGGCCTCCGGTGGAGCGCGCCCAGGCGCACAGGGTCCGGCGCCGGCTCGGATGCAGCGGGACACCGGTGGGGTACTGGTGCGAGGGGGTGAGGAACACCGCTCCGGTGCCCGGGGTCAGCGCCTCCACCTGGGCGCCGTGGCCGTCGACGGGCAGGGCCAGGGTGCTGAACCCGGCGCGTTGGACGACTGCGCGGAAGACGTTGTGGCCCGGGTCCTCCACGGCCGCGGTTCCGGTGCCGCTCGCGGCCAGCGCGCCGCAGAGCAGGCCCAGGCCCTGGTAGTAGCCGGAGGTGATCACGATGCGGTCCGGGTCGGTGATCACGCCGCGGGTGCGGCCCAGGTAGTCGGCGAGGGCCCGGCGCAGTTCGATCCGGCCCTGCGGGTCGCCGGCGCCGAAGACCTCGGGGCGGGCGTGGGCGAGGACGCGGCGGGTGGCGGCCAGCCAGGCTCGGGTGGGGAAGGCGCTGACGTCGGGGAGCCCGGGGCGCAGGTCGTGTCGGGGCATCGTGGGCGCGGCCGTGGCCCGGGCGGGGGCTGGGGTGAGTTGCGGTACGGCGGCCACGGTGGTGCCCGATCCCGGCCGCGTGGTGAGGTGGCCCTCCTCGACCAGTTGGCCGTAGGCGGCGCTGACGGTGCCCCGCGAGAGCCCCAACTCCTGGGCCAGGCCGCGGGTGGACGGCAGCGGCGTTCCGGCCGACAGGCGTCCCTGGCGGATGGCCGACCGCAGCGCGGACTCCAGGCCGGACCGCCGCCCACCTGCCCCGTCGGGGTCGAGGTGCAGGCCGAGGTGCAGGTCGAGCTGAGAACTGGACCAATGATTCGACATGGAACTGGATCTTAATCCTGGTCCAGTGACCCTCTAGGTTCGAGGTCGAAGGCCATGTGTCGAAAGCCGTGTTCCGCACGCAGCGACGAAAGGACTCCAGCGGTGATCGTGATCGCCCACCTCAGCGACATCCACATCGACGGGGGCCGGCGCAGCATCGCGCGCACCCGTGCCGTCATGGACTACCTCGAGGACCTGCCCCACGACCTGGACGCCGTGCTGGTCACCGGCGACATCGCCGACCATGCCCTGCCCGCGGAGTACGAACTGGCCCGCCGACTGCTGACCTCCCGGCACCCGGTCCTGGTCTGCCCCGGCAACCACGACGGGCGGGCCGCCTTCCGGCAGCACCTGCTCGGGCAGCCCGCCTCGGCGGCACCGGTCAACCAGGTGCGCCGCGCCAACGGCGTCGTCATCGCGCTGTGCGACTCCTCGGTGCCGGGCAAGGACGAGGGCTTCCTCGAGGACGAGACGCTGGCGTGGCTGCGGGACGTCCTGGTCCGGACCCCGGACCAGGTGCCGGTGCTGGTCGGGTTCCACCACCCGCCGGCCCTGCTGCACATCCCCTTTGTCGACGGCATCCGCCAGTTCGGAGCCGAGCGGCTCGCGGCGCTCACGGACGACCACCCCAATGTCACGGCCTTTCTGTGCGGGCACGCCCACACCGCGGCGGCGACCACCTTCGCCGGACGCCCGCTGCTGGTGGCGCCGGGGGTGGTCTCCACGCTCCGGCTCCCCTGGGAGCACCGGGCCCACGCCGAGGACCACGTCCACCTCGACCAACCGCCCGCGCTCGCCTTCCACGTCCTGGACGACGAGGGGCGGCTGACCACGCACTACCGGCACGTCAACGGCTGAAGCGAGACTGCTGTCGTGATGAGAGTCCACTTGCACAAGAGGTGCGAGCGCCCTACTCTTATGAGAGTCAGCCCTCGCGAAGAGGGTCGGCGACCACATACGCGTTTGTCCTGACCCCAAGGAAGACCTCACGATGACTACCTCACCCGCCATCAGTGCCACCCGCACCGTCCAGCTCCGCAATGGACTGGCCGTCACGGTCCAGGAGTACGGCGATGCCGCCGCCGGCGGCGGTACCGGCGCGCTGGTGCTCCACGGCGGCGCCGGACCCCGCTCGGTCGCCGGTTTCGCCGCGGCCATGTCCCAGCACGCCTACGTGGTCGTGCCGACGCACCCCGGCTTCGACGGCACGCCCCGGCCGGAGTCCACCGACTCCGTCGCCGACCTGGCCGTGGCCTACCTGGACCTGATCGACGAGCTCGACCTGCACGCGGTCATGGTCGTCGGCAGCTCGATCGGCGGCTGGATAGCCACCGAGATGGGGCTGCGCGACAACCGGGGGCGGATCAGCGCGTTGGTGCTGCTCGCCGCGACCGGCATCACGCCCGAGCCCCCGCTGGAGATCGCCGACCCCGCGAAGCTCGGCCCGGTCAGGACCGGCGAGCTGGCCTTCCACAAGCCGGAACTGCGCCTGAATCCTGCCACGTTGAGCGAGGAGCAGAAGGCCGGGATGGCCGCCAACCAGCGCACCCAGGCCGTCTACACGGGTGCCGGCCACGACCCGAAGCTGCGCGGCGGCTGCACCGGGTCACCGTCCCGGTGCTGGTACTCGCCGGTGAGCAGGACGGAATCGTTCCGCTCGCGTACGAGCGCGCCCTGGCCGACTCCTTCCCCCGCGCCACCTTCCAGCCCATTGCGGAGGCCGGCCACTTTCCGCACATCGAGCAGCCGGGGTCGGTCTTCGGGGCCATCGGGGACTTCGTCGACAACGAGGTCAAGCCCGACGGTGAGTGACACCACGCCACGACCATGCGACCGCCCGTCCAGACCGTCCAGACCGCCGAGACCGTGCAGACCGCCGAGACCGTGCAGACCGCCGAGACTGTCCAGCCCGCTCAGGAGGACCGCGTGACCGCGCCGGACCGCGCCCATCGGCGCAGACAGCTTGTGCTCGCGGTGTGCTGCCTGAGCCTGCTCATCACCGTGGTCGACACCACCGCGGTGAACGTCGCCCTGCCTGCCGTCCAGCGTGATCTCAACGCCTCGGTCAGCGGGCTGCAGTGGATCGTCGACGGCTACACCTTGGCGATCGCCGGCTTGATGATGCTCGCCGGATCCACCGCGGACCGGAATCGGTCGGCGCCGGGTCTTCCAGGCCGGGCTGGCGCTGTTCACCCTCGGTTCGCTGGCCTGCTCGCTGGCTCCGACGCTGTCCTGGCTGATCGCCTTCCGGGTCGCGCAGGGCCTGGGCGCCAGCATGCTGAACCCGGTCGCCCTGTCGATCATCACCAGTACCTTCCCCGACGCCCGGGAGCGGGTCCGGGCGATCGGGGTGTGGGGTGCCACGGTCGGCCTGTCGCTGACCCTGGGCCCGGTGCTCGGGGGCTGCTGGTCGGGTCGGCCGGTTGGCGTGCGGTGTTCTGGATCAATATCCCGGTCGGCCTGGCGGCGCTGGCGCTGAGCGCCGTGCTCGTGCCCGAGTCCAGGGCGGTGGTCGCGCGCCGATGGGATCCGCTGGGGCAGCTGCTGGTCCTCGCGGTCCTGGTCCCGCTTGTCTTCGCGGTGATCGAGGGCTCCCGCCGTGGCTACGGCAGCGCGCTGATCATCGGTCTGTTCCTGCTCGGCGCCACCGCGGCGGTGGCACTGCCCCGCTACGAACGACGACGCGACCAGCCGCTGCTGGATCCTGCCTTCTTCCGCTCGATCCCCTTCACCGGGGCGTTCGTGACCGCGGTCACCGCATTCCTGGCGCTGGCCGGGTTCCTCTTCCTGAACACCCTGTATCTGCAGGATGTGCGCGGCTGCAGTGCGCTGCGGGCCGGCCTGCTGATCATGCCGATGGCTGTCGGGACCGCGATCGCCTCGCCGGTCTCCGGTCGGCTGACGGCTGCTCATGGCCCGCGGCTGCCCCTGGTCGCCGCGGGCGGGCTGGTCACGGCTGCCGCGTTGATGCTGACCGGCCTCACCCCGACCACCGGTCGGCCGGTCCTGCTGGTTGCCTACCTGCTGTTCGGCGCCGGCTGCGGCTTGCTCAACGCCCCGATCACCAGCATGGCGGTGTCCGGGATGCCGCCCGCGCAGGCCGGGGTGTCCGCCGCGATCACCACCACCGCGCGTCAGATCGGCAACTGCCTCGGGGTGGCCCTGCTCGGCTCGATCGTCACCGCCAACGCCCGCGGCCCGCTGCACCAGGGGTTCACCGCGGCCAGCCATCTCGCCTGGTGGATCCTGGCCGGATGCGGCGCCCTGATCGCGGTCCTCGGCATCTTGACCAGCACCGACCGGGCCACCGCGAGCGCCGCCCGGATCGCGGCCGGCTTTCCTGCGGCCGACTTCTCCGCAGCCGGCGTTCCTGTGGCTTGCGTTCCCGCGGCCGGCGGGCCGGAGCTGTCAGCGTCCCGGGAGGACGTGGCCGTATTCGTCGAGTGCGGCCCGGGTGACGGCGGTTGCGGTGTGGACGACGCTGGTGATGGCGGCCTCGGGGTCCAGGCGGCACAGGTCGGTCAGGCAGAAGAGGGCTTCGGCGCTGACGACGACGGCGAGGTCGTTCTTGAGCTGTGCCAGTGCGGCCGGGTCGCCGGCGCCCAGGGTGGCGTCCAGGGGGGCGAGCGCATGGTCGATCAGACCGAAGCGCAGGCCGGGCCGGGCCGCGGCGGTCGCGGGCCGGGTGATGGTGGCCGCGATCATGGCGCGGGTGGCTCCCTGATAGGTCAGCACGGTGCGCAGCAGGTGCTCGGTGGCGACGGCGACGCGCCGCACCGGGTCGTCGGAGTCCGCGACCGAGCTGAGCGCGTCGGCCGGGGTGGGCATCTGCCCGGCCATGGCCTCCTGCAGCAGGCTGGCCAGATCGGGGAAGTACCGGTAGGCGGTCGCCTCGGACACCAGGGCGGCCAGCGCGACCTCGAGCATGGTCACCTCGCGGCCGGTGCGCATCAGCTCCGCCGCGGCCTGGAGGATCGCGTTGCGGGTGCGCAGCTTCTGGTTCGCGCGGCCGGTGGTGCTGCGCGGTGTCTTCGGTTCGCCGTTCTGCATGGCCCCAGGATAGCAAGTGGACCCTGATAATGAGAGGGTGCTTGCACAAGGAGATGGGGCTGACTAGTCTTATGAGGGTCGACCATCACAAGGGAGCTTGCCATGAACGATGTCTCGATCGTTGCCCCGGACGGTGGCGAGGTGATCGAGCTGGGCCCGGCCCGGATGCGCATCCTCGAGGACGGCGGAACAACCGCGCACCGCCTGGGGATCGGTGAGATCACCCTGGCCCCGCACAGCGAGGGGCCGCCCCAGCACCGCCACGCCGAGCACGACGAGGGCTTCTACATCGTCTCCGGCACGGCCAGCTTCACCGTGGGGCAGACCGTGCACGACGCGCCCGCAGGCACCCTGGTCATGGTTCCCCCCGGCGTCCCCCACACCTTCGCCAACCCCGGCGACCAGCCAGTCGTGATGATCAACACCTTCACCCCCGACCTGTATGTGCAGTACTTCCGCGACCTGGGTGACGCGATGGCGACCGGCCACCAGCTGATGCCGCAGGTCGTGGCCGAGGTGATGGGCCGCTACGCCACCACCGTGGCCACCGACTTCGCCTGACCTGTCGGTGGCCGGCCGGTCCGGGGGCCCTGATACGTTCGGAGGATGATCAATGACACCGGATTCCAGGCCATCCCCACGACCACGCTCGCCGACCTGTTGGGGCGCGGGCAGGTCATGGACATCGGCATCCGTCCCCTCTGGACCTCGATGCCCCGAGTGGCCGGCCCGGCCTTCACCGTGCGGTGCCCGCCCGGCGACAACCTGATGCTCCACGCGGCCATCCACCGCGCGGAGCCGGGCTCGATCATCGTGGTCGAATCGGGCGACCTGGACTACGCCCTCGCCGGGGGCAATGTCTGCGCGGTCGCGCAGCGCCGCGGCATCGTGGCCTTTGTGCTCGACGGCCTGATCCGTGATCTCGGCGAGGTCCGGGCGGCAGGGTTCCCGGTCTTCGCCCGGGGCGTGATCCCGATTCCGGGCGCGAAGGCAGCCGTCGAGCCGCTCAACCTCCAGATCCGCTGCGGCGGCGTGACAGTGAACACCGGTGACATCGTCGTGGCCGACGAAGAGGGCGTCGTGGTCGTGCCCCAGGCCGACCGGGAGCGGACGCTCCAGGCGGCGCGGGCCAAGCTGGCCCAGGAGGCAGAGGAATCCCTCGACGCCTGGGAGACCGCGCACCGCACCCGCGTCGACGCGATCCTGCGCGCGAACGGCTTCGAGGGGTAGGCAGGCCTACTGGCCCTGGCGGTGTTCGCGGGTCATGACCTCGCCGCGCTCGCCCAGGGTGGGGTCAGGTCGGCCGCTGTCGATGATGTGGTGCGCCACGACCGTGCGGGCCGCGTGCTGGACGGCGGCGAAGGCGTGGGTGCCGAAGCTGTCCAGCAGCTGTCGGCGCTCACCCTGACCGGGACCGGCGGCGGGTGCGCTCTCCAGGGCCGACAGCGGGTACTCGCACACGGTGCCCATCACCCCGGCCCCGTAGCCGTCCCCCAGGGCGACGTCCGCGATCTGGCCGTCGCTCAGCCGGGCAAAGCCGGCCCTGCTGTGGATCGCCGAGGCCAGCAGCACCACCACGTGCGGACGCTGGGCTCCCAGCACCCCGGCTGACTGCTCGTCGTGGTCCAGATGCCATGACACCAGTTGGTCGGCCGCGGTCAGGCACAGGCCCCAGGTCTGGCCGGTGGGTCTGTCCTCGGCCAGCAGTTCGATATTCTTCATACCCGTTGCGTACCCCGGGCCTGACAGAGCAGTCTCCCGTGCCGGGGTGCGGGCTTCAGGGCGCCGGGCTCAGGGCTGCGGCTCAGGGCTGCGGCTCGCGGGCTGCGGCTCGCGGGCTCAGAACTGGGCGGTGGAGGGCGGGGTGGCGGTGTCGAGGAAGAACGCGTCGATGGACTGCACGGCGTGGATGAAGTCGTCCAGGTTCACCGGCTTGGTGATGTAGGCGTTGCTGTGGTTGCGGTAGGCGCCGGAGACGTCGTCGGGGGCGTTGGAGGTGGACAGCACCACGATCGGATGACCTTCAGGGCCTCGTCGTTCTTCAGCACATTGAGCAGCTCGCGGCCGTTCATACGCGGCATGTTGAGGTCGAGCACGATCAGGTCCGGCAGCGCGATGGCCGGGTCGCGGAGTCGCTCCAGGGCGGCGACCCCGTCGTCGACCTGGTTGATGCTGCGCGCGGCCCCGCGCTGCAGCAGGGCCTCCTCGATCAGCATGGCGTCGGCCAGGTCGTCCTCGACCAGGAGGATGTCGTAGGGGCGGGGTGCGGCGAGGGCGGCCATCATGTCAGTGGCTCCGGTCCGGTGAGGGGGCGGGAGGAAACGCTCGGGGTCGGGCGGGAGCGGTGCGGTGCGGTGCGGTGCGGACGAGCGTGGCGCGTCCGTCCCAGCAGAGGGTATACGGCACCCGGGGCTGCGGTGCCTACTGCGGTGCGGTTGATCTGTATTGCCACTGAGCGCCGCAGAGTGCTATCCGACCGCTTTGGACCAGACGCTTGGCTGGTGGTTCATCGCCGGCGGGCCTTCGGCTTCTTGCCGATCTGCCTGGATCCGGTCAGATGGGCGTAGAGCACGACATTGCCCAGGTAGCCGGTGTCCTCGCTATAGCCGCCGCCGCAGGTGATCAGGCGCAGTTGGGGGTTCTTGGTGGGGCCGTAGACCTGGGTGGAGGGGAAGGCGTTCTTCTCGTAGACCTCAATGGCATCAACGGTGAACAGCGCGGCGGTGTGATCCTTTCGGTCGATCTCGACGGTGTTTCCCTTGTGGAGGGAACCGAGGTTGTAGAACACGGCCGGGCCTTGCTCGGTGTCGACATGGCCGTCCATGATCGCGTTCCCCGCGGCTCCAGGGGTGGTCCCACCGCGGAGCCAGCCGGCCAGGTTCTGGTTGGAGCCGTCGGGTGCCTGCGGCCTTCCGCTGCTGTCCAGGCCCAGCGGGGTGATGGGGGCGTTGACCTGGATGGCCGGGATCTTGATCCGCACCGGCGCCGAGGCGGCCAGCGCTTTCACGCCTCGTGGGTGGGGCGGAGTGGCATTGACGGGAGCGTTCGAGGCGATGGCCGCCGCGGGGCGGGCGAAGGCGTCGTTGGCCGAGGGCTGTGGCGGCTGCTGAGTCTGCGAGCCGTCGTAGATCAGCCACGTTCCGGAGCCGACCGCTGCCAGCAGGGCCAGGCCGAGCGCCCAGCTGCGCCTGCCGCCGGGACGCGCAGTCGCACGGGCCGTCCGTGGAGGCGTCCGCAGCCGCCTCCACCTCCACGGACGCACCAGCGCTCGCGTCAGCATCCGTGCCCGTTCCCGGGGCCTGGAAGGTAGCAGCTGGTTGCCGTTGTTCAGGCGGGAGAGCATGGGGGCGGGCCTTCCGTTGTCCGTGGTGCGAGCAGGTCGGCCCCGCCCGGTGTGTTGCCCGGGCGGGGCCGAATCACGTGGCGAGGTTCCGCAGGGAGGGCCTAGGGGAGGGCCTAGGAGGGCCAGCTGAGCTGGGTGACCTCTCCTCCGGTGACGGTGACGCGGGCGGCGGGGCCGCCGTCACCGTCCGGTCGCCAGAGCGTGTAGGTGCCGGCCGTCAGAGAAGGGAAGATGGCGGCGTACTTGACCGGTCCGGGTCCGCGTCGCTCCCGCACCGCCACATGCGTTCTGGTGGCGCCGTTGTCGACGGGGCTGAGTTCGAGTTCAGCGCCGTGGAGGCTGTCCGGCGTGTGGATGACCAGGGCGCCGACGTCTCCGCCGATGTCGACCATGACGCTGCCCTGGTGACTGGGGCCGTACACCTCCCCGCTCGCGTGACCGTGGTCGGCCACATGGGAGTGCGAGTGGGGGAGGGCGGGAGCGTGGTGCTCGTGGCTGCCGTGCTCGTGGCCGTGGCCGTGCTCGTGGCTGTGCTGGTGCGCCGGAGTCGCGGCCGTCGAGGTACTCACAGCACCGCGTTCGTCGTGGTGTCCCCGTCCGGGCCGGCCGGGCCGGTGGGTGCGCCGACCGTGACGGTGGGGCGTGCCGTCTTGCGCTTGAGCGCGGCGGCGCCGACCACCGCTGCGGCGGTGACCAGGGCGGCGCCACCGATGATCTTGGTGGTGTCCTGGCTGTGCTGGCTGCCGCCCAGACCGGTGTCCGGGCCACCGAAGGGGTCTCGTGCAGGTCGGGCGCGGGGGTGTTGTCGTTGGGGTTGAAGTAGCCGCCGTGCGGGGTGCCCAGGTACGGGAAGCAGCGCAGGTAGTGCACGGTGTTGCTGGCGCTGACGTCGGTGTTGCTGGAGGTCAGGCCCTGGGTGATGGCGCCGGCCGCCTTGTCCGGCGTGTAGGTCTTGTCGACCAGTGCGTAGGTGGCTCCGGCCAGGGCGCGCAGTTCGATGGTGGTCACGTCGTCGAACACGCGGCGGCCGTTGGGGAAGCCGGCCGCGTCCATGCCGATCAGTCCCAGGTTGCTGGGGTTGCGCATGGTCGGCGGGATGGCCATGTTCAGGCGCAGCATATCGGCCTGCACGGTGCCGGTGCTGTTCTGGAAGCCGGGGATGACGCCGGCCGGAATCCCGGTGAGCAGGATCGCCAGCAGGTCGGCGCGGGCCTTGCCGGAGGCGTTGAGGGCGGCCAGGTTCGGGAAAACGCCCGGGTACAGCACCGGCAGCAACTGGGCCAGTTCCGGCTTGGAGACATGGGCGGCGAACTGACTGTCGTTCACCGGGGCCTGCGCGTTGAAGAGGTCCTTCTTCGGGATCGGGATCAGGACCTCGTTGAACAGCGGGTTGCCCAGCCGGGAGACCTGCACGAAGGGGCCGGTGCTGACGATCGTGCCGTCGCTCTCGTACATCCGTGAGCGCTGGCGGCTGGCGGTCGCGTAGACCCCGATGACGGCGTGCGCCTCGGCCGGGTCGGTGGGGGTGTGTCCGTCGGCGGTCAGGTCGCACTTGGGGATCTGCAGGGCGATGGACTGGATGTTCTTCGCCTTGGGCCCGTTCACCCCGGGGGCGGCCGGCATGCTGGAGCCGATGTGCAGGTTCTGGAACGGGCGCAGGTCGCCCAGGTCGAAGATCGCGCCGATGTCGACGTAGAAGCCTTCGGCGCGCTGGCCGGTGAACACCCGGCACCCACCGGGCAGGGTGTGGATGGCCTGCTCGGCCAGCTTCGCGTAGTGCGGGGTCGACAGCGGCCCCACGTTGCACGGCGGGCACGGCAGGTCTGTGCCCAGGACCGTGCCGATGTTCCTGGCGCCGCCGTCCTTGCCGCCGCCGGCATGTCCGCCGTGCATCACTCGGGTGACGGTGGCGAACTGGCGGCGGTTCCAGTTCTTGCTGTGGATCGACTCGATGGTGCCCACGTTGTACAGGAACGTGTCCGGGATGGTGTTCTCGGTGCGGAACCGGAACTGGTAGGTGATGTCCGGTACGGCGTCGCCGTTGTTGTCGATGTGGATCTCATAGAGGACGTCGTCGCCGAACTCGTCGAAGTTCGGTCCTCCCGCCGGGTCCTCGAAGGGGCTGAAGTTCGCGATCAGGGTGACGGTGTCGGGCTTGTCGGGGCTGACGAAGGCGTAGACGTCGGTGTTGTCGGCCACCGGGTCGTTCGAGATCGCGGGTGCTTCCTTGTGCGAGGACACGCTGTCTTCTCTCAGGTCGGGACGGGACGGTGCGGGGGACGGGAAGGTGCGGGACGGCCCAGGAGGTCAGGTCAGGTCAGGTCAGGGCTTGGAGACGGCGATGCGGGAGAGCCTGGCGGCCAGCTCCCGGTCGTGGTGCAGGACCTCGCGCTCGCCGACCAGCACCGCGATCTCCCCGGTGTGGGCGTTCTTGACATAGGCCATCAGCGGCCCCTCGTGCTGCACGGCCCCGACGGCCGCGGCGCGGGGCGCGGCGCTGCGGGCGGCTGCGGCGTGGGCGACCGTGGCCGGGACCAGGACGGTGGCGCCGACTGCGGCGGTGCCCAGGGAGACATGCTGCAGAAAGGTGCGACGTGAGGACTGCTCGGACATGGGTGAACCTCATCAGTTCGACGGGGTGCCGCCGCCGGGGCAGCGGCCGCACACAGCCGGACGCGGCACACGACCACACCCGGCCTCTCGGTGGGCGCACGTCACAATGTGCTACCACTCATGTTCGAACCGTAAGCACTCTGTGGTCCGGCCGCCCGTCGTACTCCGCCAACCGGTGACGGACCCTCATGTGTCGGCCTCGACCGGGACCTGACGGTGCGACGGGCGGCGGCGGTGCCACGTGGCGGCTGGGTCGTTCGTGTGGCCGATTGCGGGCACCTGAAGGGGTGATAGTTCATCACATATGTTGGTTTGAGCAATCCATGGCGGCGGGCGGGCCCGAAGGGCGAGTGGTGGCTGCGAGAGCGTGCGGTCGGGGCCACCGGTGCGACCGCCATCGGTTCGAGGGTGGTGGCGGGCAGTGGTTCCGCGCGTGTCCGCTGATCATGAAGGAGATTTCCATGCGTCTGTTCCACAAGGCCGCTCTGCTCACCGGCGCTCTGGGTGCCGTCCTGCTGGGCGGGGCCGGGGTGGCTTCCGCCGATGCCAGTGCGGCGGGGGCGGCCTACGGCTCGCCCGGCGTTGCTGTCCGGGAACCTGGTCCAGGTCCCGGTGGATGTGCCGGTGAACGCCTGCGGCAACTCGGTGAACGTGATCGGGCTGCTCAACCCGGCCTTCGGCAACAGCTGCGGCAACGGCGGCAGTGGTGAGAGCGGTGGCGGCGCGGGTGGCGGGTCCCACCAGGGCGGGGGCCAGGGGCACGGCGGCTGGACCGGCTCCGGCTGGACCGGCTCCGGCTGGACCGGCTCCGGCTGGGGCGGCCAGACGGGCACCCACCAGGGCGGGTCCTGGAACGAGGGCGGCTGCGACTGCCCCGGTGACTGACCGACGGTGAAGCCGTGGCACCACCGGCCCGGGGCTCCTCCATGCGCGGAGCGGGTCCCGGGCCGGTGGTGCACATTCCAGACAGGGTTCAGCCCATTCTCATGGCCTCCACATGCGCCTGTTCCAGAGTTGCCCTCACAAGTCCCGTCAGGGGGCGCCGCACAAGGCATGGAGGCAGCCATGAACACCAAGGTCACGGCTCACACAAGCACCGTCGCATGGTCGCTGGGGGGCGAGCGGCGTACCGCACCGCTGGTGGTGGTCCAGCGTGACAGCGCCGCCCGGCCGCAGCCCACCGATCTGCCGACGTTCCTGCCGGAGCCGGAGCCCGCGCTGGAGGCTGTCGCCCCCCAGGCTGCCAGTTCCGGCTGGTCGCAGCGCCGGATTCCCCGCCGGGCCGGCGAGCGCGCGTCCGCAGCGGTCACCGCCGGCCCGTCCCGCCAGGCGGCCTGAGCCCTCCTCGACGGCTCCTCCCACTCAGAGCCCAGATCCTTCCGCTCAGAGCGGCCCGCTCAGATCGGTCCGGTCCGCCAGGTTCGCGGGCCGTGGTATCCGGCGGTTTGCTCCGGTCCGCGCCAGGTCGCGACCCGGCGTCCGTGACGGGTGCTGGCCGACGACTCCGGGGGCTGCGCCGTGGCGCGCTGGTGGAGCACGGCGGCGAGCGCGGCCAACTCCTCCGGGTCCAGGGTGCCCCGCCGCAGCACCATGGCGTCCGACCGTTGTTCCATCAGGTTCTGACTCATTGTCAACTCATCTCTCACTGAGGGGGGTTGCCGTGCTTGCGACTCTGTATCTCGCTTGACTTGCTGGCGAGCATGGTGATCGCCTTGATCAACACCGTGCGGGTCTCGCGAGGGTCGATGACATCGTCGACCAGCCCCCGCTCGGCGGCGTAGTAGGGGTGGACCAGCTCGGTCCGGTACTCCTCGATCTTCTGCTGCCGCATCGCCGCCGGATCCTCGGCGGCCGCTATCTCGCGGCGGAAGACCACGTTGGCCGCACCCTCGGCGCCCATCACCGCGATCTCGTTGCTGGGCCACGCCAGGGCGATGTCCGCTCCGATCGAGCGGGAGTCCATCACGATGTACGCCCCGCCGTAGGCCTTCCTCAGCACCACGGAGATGCGCGGCACGGTGGCGTTGCAGTACGCGTACAGCAGCTTGGCGCCGCGCCGGATGATGCCCTCGTGCTCCTGGTCGACCCCCGGCAGAAAGCCCGGCACATCGACCAGCGTCACCAGGGGGATGTTGAAGGAGTCGCAGAACTGGACGAACCGTGCGGCCTTCTCGCTGGCCTTGATGTCCAGCACCCCGGCCATGGCGGCCGGCTGGTTGGCGACGATGCCCACCACATGGCCGTCCAGCCGGGCCAGCGCGCAGATGATGTTGGTGGCCCAGGCCGCGTGCACCTCCATCAGATCACCGTCGTCGACGATCTCCTCGATCACCTTGCGCATGTCGTAGGAGCGGTTGCCGTCGTCCGGGACCAGGTCGAGCAGCAGGTCCCCGCGCCGGTCGGGCCGGTCCGCGCTGACCACCGACGGCGGCAGCTCCCGGTTGTTGGCCGGCAGCAGGGAGAGCAGATAGCGCACCTCGGCCAGGCACGACTCCTCGTCGTCGTAGGCGAAGTGGGCCACCCCGGAGACACCGGCGTGGACGTCCGCGCCGCCCAGTTCGTTCTGGGTGACCTTCTCACCGGTCACGGCCTGGACGACGTCCGGTCCGGTGATGAACATCTGCGAGATGTCGCGGACCGCGAAGACGAAGTCCGTCAGCGCGGGGGAGTACGCCGCCCCGCCCGCGCACGGGCCCAGCATCACCGAGATCTGCGGGATCACTCCCGACGCCCGGGTGTTGCGCTGGAAGATGCCCCCGTAGCCCGCGAGCGCGGAGACACCCTCCTGGATCCGGGCGCCGGCGCCGTCGTTGAGCGAGACCAGCGGAGCACCGGCGCTGAGGGCCAGGTCCATGATCTTGTGGATCTTCTGGGCGTGCGCCTCCCCGAGCGCTCCGCCGAAGATCCGGAAGTCATGGGCGTAGACGAAGACCGTCCGCCCCTCGACCGTGCCCCAGCCGGTGATCACGCCGTCGGTGTGGGGGCGCTTGGCCTCCAGGCCGAAGCCGGTGGCACGGTGCCGCCGCAGCGACTCGATCTCGGTGAAGCTGCCCCGGTCCAGCAGGATCTCAATGCGCTCGCGTGCGGTGAGTTTGCCCTTGGCGTGCTGGTTCTCGGTCGCCTTGGGGTCCGGTCCGGCCAGCACCAGTTCCCTCAGCACGGCCAGTTCGTCGAGCCGGGTGGCCTCCGCCGCCCGTGTTGCCTCCACCGCCCGTGTTGCCTCCGCGGCCTCTGCGGCCTCCGTGGTCAGCATGATGTGTCCAGCTTTCTGTCGATTGTGATCCCGATCAGTCGATCGGCTGCTTCCCCGTCGCCCTGAGCACCGTGCGCACCACTGGCTTCGCCGCCGCCAGCTGCTCCGTCGCGTCGGCGACGGACAGCAGGTCGAGGGGCAGGCCGTGGATGTGGGCCGCGTGGTCCCGGTCGGTCGGCACGGCCGCCGCCGCCACATGGCTGGGGCAGACGGGCAGATTGCGCACGGTCCACCCGCCCGGCCGTTCGGACGCCTCGTGCTCGCCCAGATAGTCGGTGTTCGCGCCGTGGGTGAGGCCGGTGCCGATTCCCTTCAGATAGGCCTCCTTCCTGGTCCAGATCCGGCCGAAGGCAAGACTGCGCTCCTCGGCTGTCGTCTCCGCCAACTCCCGGCGCTCCGCGGGATGCAGGGAGGGCATGCACAGGTCGGCGGTCTCCGCGGAGGGCCGTCCCTGGACGTCGATGCCCACCGGCAGCGGCGCGACCGCGATCAGCACCAGGCCCCGGCTGTGCGAGAGCGAGAAGTGCGGGCCGCCCGGGCCGTTCAGCAGGACTGGACGGCCGTGCGGGCCCCCGCATCCCGGGCAGGTGTCGCGGCCCAGCCGCAGCTGCGCCGGAGCGATTCCGGTGTAGGCGGAGAGCAGCCGCCTGAGCGCGATGTGCGCGGTGAGGTACTGCAGCCGGTCGCGCTCCCGCAGGAACCCGGCGGCCCGCTGCAGTTCGTCCGCACCGAGCTCGGCGTCCACCAGGGCGCGCTGCCCGGCCTCCGAATCCGGGGGACCCAGGAACCCCGGGGGGCCGAGGAACCAGAGATCCAGCTCCTCCTCCCCCAGCGACAGCGGGGCGGTGGTCCTGCTCGGACGCCGCTGCCTGGCGTCCTTCATGCGCCGGCCTGCAGCAGGCAGTCCTCCAGGAAGCCCAGCGCCCGCAGATGGTAGGGCCGGGCGGCCCAGCCCAGGCTGATGTTGTGCCCGGCACCCTGCTGACGTTCCACCAGCAACCTTGGTGCGGAGGGCATTTGGGTGCGGAGGTCAGCCAGGGTGTCCTCGTCGTGGTGCCACCAGTGCTCGTGTTCGGCGAAGGTGAACCGCACCGGGACCCGGATGCAGGAGGCCAGATCGCCGAAGGACTGCTGCCAGCGCTCGGCCTCGCGCCGTTCGCGGGCGGGCAGCGGGGAGATCACCGAGGCGCTGGACTGGAAGGTGTTCGGCGGGTAGAGCCGCAGCGCCCCCCAGTTCCGCCGCAGGCTTCCGTCCCCGTGCGGGTCCTGGATCTCCTCCGGGCCCACCGCGTAGCGGTGGCCGCAGCCCGAGATGTCCAGGCCCAGCAGTTCCGAGGGGTCGTCGGTGGCGGCGGCGCTGGTCAGCGCCAGTTTGCCGCCGAAGGAGTGGGCCAGCAGAAACAGCCCGGCCCCGGTCTCGTAGCGGGAGCCGAAGTCCTTGAGGGCGGAGCGCAGGGTGCACGCCTGGTCGCCGAGGTTCTGCCCGTACGGCAGCCCGGCGGCGGAGCGGCCGTAGCCGGGGCGGTCCACGGCGAGCACGGTGAAGCCCAGGGCGGCGCCGAGGGTCAGCAGCGACTGATCGGGGTGCGCCTGTCCGTCGAAGTACCCCGCGCTCATCCCCGAACCGTGCAGGGCGACCACGGTCGCCCGCGGCGGGGTCTGCTCCGGTACGGCGAGCAGGGCGGACAGGGTGGTCCCGGCGGCGTGCAGGGAGATCTCCCGCACCCCCGGCGACACGGTCCTGGTCAGTGTCGTCATCGCGGCACCGGGGTGCCGAACCAGCGGCGCAGCGCGGCCGCCAGCCCGTCGGCGGGATCGACGGACGCGTCGCCGACCCAGGCGACGTACCCGTCCGGGCGGACCAGGACGGCGGTGGCGCCGGCGAAGGCGTCCTCGGCCGTCGGCACGGCGGTGGTGACCAGCACGCGGTCCTTCCAGCCCTCCGCCACCGCGCGGACCCCGGCGTCGTCGGCGAGGTCGAGCAGCACGCCCTGGGCGGGCCGCAGCAGTTGCGTCGTCGTCCCGGACCAACCTGACATACCGTCACGCAGCTTCCGGGGCGGCAGGCGTCGGCCCAACAGAGGGTGGTTTCCCTGGCCGAGGTCGTAGCGGATGTCGAGGCCGCTGACGACCCCGGCCAGGTGCCGTTTGACCCCGTCGTCGACCATCAGCTCGGTGAACAGCTCACGCAGCGGGTCGGCCTCGGGGCCGCCCAGGAACACCAGGCCCTGTGCCCGGGTGTTCATCAGCAGCCGGGCCCCGACCGCGTGCCGCTCGCTGTGGTAACTGTCCAGCAGTCCCTGGCCTGCCTGGCCCCGCACCACCGCCGCGAGCTTCCAGCCCAGGTTGGCCGCGTCCTGGACGCCGGTGCTCAGCCCCTGGCCCCCGGCCGGCAGGTGGATGTGCGCGGCGTCCCCGGCCAGCAGCACCCGGCCGCGCCGGTACTCGGAAGCCTGGCGGGTGGCGTCGGTGAAGGAGCTGACCCAGTCCGCGCTGCCGCCGTGGATCGACTCCCCGGTGATGCGCTGCCAGGCGTCGGCCACCTCGGTGAAGGTCGTGGTCTGCAGCCGGTCGTCGGCCGGGGTGCCGTGCTCGCAGACGATGATGCGGTCCACGCCCTCGCCCAGCGGAGCGGCCATCACCATGCCGCCGGGCAGGCGCTCGCCGAGGAACCGGGGCCGCAGGTCGCAGCCGACCACATCGGCCAGGTACATGCCCCGGGTGGCCGGGGTGCCGGGGAACTCGAAGCCGCCCGCCCGTCGCACCGTGCTCTGGCCGCCGTCGCAGCCGACCAGGTAGCCGGCCCGCAGCCGTTGGACGCCGGTGGGGGTGGCCGCGGTGACCTCCACCCCCTCGCCGTCGTCGGTCAGCTCCAGCAGCTCCCAGCCCCGGCGCAGCTCGGCACCCAGGGAGAGGGCCCACTGCTCCAGCACCGCCTCGGTCTGCGACTGCGGGATGCCGCGGGCGCCGAAGTGCCCGTCCTCCAGCACGGTGTAGTCGAACTGCACGCCGCCGAAGTGGCCCAGCGGGCTGGTCTGCAGCGGACCGAACCGGGGCAGTAGCCCGCGCTGGTCGAAGACCTCCATGGCGCGGGCGGTGAAGCCCAGGCCGCGGGACTGGCCGGTGGGCTCCGCGAGACGCTCGACCACCGTGACGCGTGCGCCGCCGAGGCGCAGTTCACCGGCGAGCATCATCCCGGTCGGGCCTGCGCCGATGATGACAACATCCGTGTCCACAGCTCTCCCCTCCTCCATACCGTCCTCCGTCAGGTGTCGGCCGGCCCAGACGGGCCGGGTGTGGTCGATGGGCCCGGGTCGGCGCTAGAGGCCGGCCTCGGCGGGCCGAACCAGCGCCGCAGCGCGGTCCGCGCGCCGAGCGGATCGGCTCCGGTCCAGACGACGTGTCCGTCCGGCCGCACCAGGACGGCGGTGGTGAGGTGCGGCCGGCCGGCCGGGTCGGTGCGTCCGGTCACCACGTCGACGCGGTCGGCCCACAGCCCGGCGGTCCAGCGCAGCGACCTGTTCCCCTCGGGGCGAGGTCCAGCAGCAGTCCGCGGCCGGTGCGCAGCAGTGCGGTGCTGGTGAACACCCCCTGCGGGGTGGTCAGCTCGAGCTCGGGCAGGCGGGCCCCCAGCAGCGGATCCGAGCCCTCGCCGACCGGGTACCCGAGGTCCAGGCCGCTGATCATTCCGGCGAGGCGGGCCCGGGTCGGTTCGGCGGCGATGAGCTCAGCGAGCAGGCGCGCACCGGTTCCACCTCCGTGCCGCCGAGCAGCAGCAGCGCCTGCGCCCGGATGTTGGCCAGGACCTGGCCGCCGACCGCGTGCCGCTCGTCGTGGTAGCTGTCCAGCAGGCCCTCCGGCGGTCTGCTGCCGACCTGCAGCGCCAGCTTCCAGCCGAGGTTGACCGCGTCCTGCAGGCCCAGGTTGAGGGCCTGGCCGCCGATGGGCATCTGCTGGTGGGCGGCGTCGCCGGCGAACAGCACCCGGCCGTGCCGGTACTGGGTGAGCTGCCGGTTCGCGTCGCCGAAGGAGTTGACCCAGAGCGGGTGCCGCCGCTGATGTCCTCCCCGGTGACCCGCTTCCACACCTCGACCATCTCGTCGAACTCAGGTGCGCCGGTCCGGGGCAGGAGCGGACGCCCGAACTCGTGCGCCATCACCCGGGTGACCCCCTCGCCGTTCCGCGCGGCGATGGCCAGCCCCGGCTCCAGCCGCTCGAAACGGCGGTTCGGGATGTCGATGCCGGCCACGTCGGCGCGCAGCATCTCCCGGCCGGCCGAATGGCCGCGGAAGGGCACCCCGGTCAGCCTGCGCACGGTGCTGTCCTCGCCGTCGCAGCCGACGAGGTACCGCGACCGAAGCGTGCTGACCCCTTCGGGGGTGCGGACGGTGGCGGTGACCTGGTCGCCCAGGTCGGCGAGTTCCAGCAGCTCGCAGCCGCGGCGCAGCTCCGCGCCCAGGGCCAGGGCGTGCTCCTGCAGCAGTTCCTCGGTCCTGGTCTGCGGGACCTTCCACTGGCCCGGGTACCGGCTGGGCCCGGTGAGGTCGAGCGGGATCCCGCCGAAGTGCCCGCGCGGCTCGTTGGGCGGGGTGCCGAGAGCCGCCAGCAGACCGCGGCTGTCCAGGATCTCCATGGTGCGGGCGTGCAGGGTGGAGGCCCTGGACTCGGTGGTGGCGGTGAGCCGCTGCTCCAGCACGATCACCTCGGCCCCGCCGAGCCGCAGCTCCGCGGCGAGCAGCAGCCCGACCGGACCGGCGCCCACCACCAGGACCTGGGTGTCCGTCCCGGCCCCGGCCCCGGCGCTGGCCCCGGCCGAGGCGCTGGTCCTGGTCATCCCGGGTTCTCGGCGTAGGCCTTGGCGTGCTCCAGGGTGGCCCGGCTGTTGGTGCTGAGCGCGGTGTGCACATACTCCCTGGCGTCGGCGACGGTGGCGTCAGGACCGAGCACGGCGGCGATGTTCTCCCGGTTGAGCACGATGGTGTGCTGCGAGGAGGCGGCCACGCCGCGGTCGTTCTCGGCGAAGGTCCAGTAGCCGGTGTGCAGGGTCATCAGGGCCGGCAGGGTGACCTGCTTGTAGGCGATCCGGTGGTGCGGGAAGGTCACCCGGTACGACTTGGTGGTGTGGGTGGAGCCGTCCTTGGCGCGGGTGTCCATCTCCAGCGTCTGCAGCCCCGGGGTGTCCTCCGCCAACCGGACGGTGGCCACGTGCGGCAGCCGCTCGGACCAGAGCTGCGCGTCATTGACGAAGGCGTAGGCGTCCTTGGCCGAGCCGTCGATCTGCACGGTGTCCTCGAAGGAGAAGGTCATCTCCTCGGCGGCGTGGATTGAGCTCGACATTGGCCTTGAGGGCCCCGAGCTCGGCGCGGGAGTTGCGGTCGACGGCCTGCTCGATCCAGTCCAGGCCCTCCGCGGAGTCGTCCACGGCCCGGTACTGGTGCAGCAGGCGCACCCGGGACTCCATCGGGGACACCGCCTCGATCTGCCAGGTTCCGCTCATCGAGGCGACCGGGGGAGTGGACACCTCCTGCCGGAAGTTGATCCGCAGCTGCTCGGCGTCGAGGGTCCGGCGCGAGGTCCAGTTCTTGGCCTCGCCGTTGGCGGTGGCCCAGATCCTTATCCGCTCCTCGTGCTCGCCCTTCTCGACGTAGTCCACATAGATGGTCGGCGGAAAGATCCGCGGCCAGTTCTCCACCTCGGCGATCAGGCGGTAGAGGGCTGTCGCCGGTGCGCTGACGGTGATCTCGTGCTCGACCTCGCGCAGGTCAAACGATGGCATGGCGGTACTCCTCAGGTCGGGGTGCGCACGTCCGGGTTCCGGGTGGTCAGAAGTTGCCGAGGCCGCCGCAGACGTTCACGGCCTGCGAGGTGACGGACGCGGCCACGTCCGAGGTCAGGTAGCCGACCATGCCGGCGACCTCCTCGGCGGTGGAGTAGCGGCCGAGCGGGATCTTCGCCTGGAACTTCTCCAGGATCGCCTCCTCGGTGGTGGCGAAGGCCGAGGCGTAGCCCTGCCGCACCCGCTGCGCCATCGGGGTCTCCACATAGCCGGGGCAGACCGCGTTGACGGTGATCCCGGTCGGGGCCAGCTCATTGCCGAGGGCCTTGGTGAACCCGACCACGCCGTGCTTGGAGGCGGAGTAGGGGCGCCCAGGACCACGCCCTGCTTGCCGGCCGTGGAGGCGATGTTGACGATGCGCCCCCAGCTCCGGCCGCGCATACCACCGGTGTTGAGCACCTCGCGGGTCATCCGGAAGACGCTGTTGAGGTTGGTGTCGACCACGTCCTCCCACAGCTCGTCGGTGATGTCGGCGGTGACCCCGCCGCCGCTCCGGCCGGCGTTGTTGACCAGGACGTCGACCGGGCCGAAGCGGTCCACCGCGGCCTGGACGAAGTCGTGGACGGCCTCGACCGAGCGCACGTCGACGACACCGCCGTCGACGGTCAGGCCCTCCTGCTGCAACTCCTTGACGGTGGTGGCCACGTTCTCGGCGTTGCGGGCGCCGATGAAGACCTGGTGGCCCTGTCCGGCCAGCAGCCGGGCGACGGCCAGGCCGATCCCGCTGGTGGCGCCGGTGACGACGGCGACCCGCTGCTGCTGCTTCTGCTGTTGCTGGGGCATGTTCACTCTCTTCTCCAAGTGGGTTGGGAGGGCGGGGCGGCCGGGCGCCGGGCGGTGGTTGCCGCCCGGCGCCCGTGCCGGGTCAGGCCGCGGCGCTGGTGGCCCCGTCGAGGCCGGCGTTGACCACCTCGATCAGGGTCCGCGGGGTGCCGGTCTCGCTCAGCGCGGAGTCGTCCAGCGCGATGTGGAACTCGCGCTCGATCCGGCTTCCCGTCTCCAGCAGGGCGAGCGACTTCGTAGCCGAGCTCCTCGAAGCCGGTGTCGAGGATGTCGCCGTCCAGGTCGATGCCCTCCTCGGCGCCCGAGCCTTCGAGCAGGATGCGCTTGAGATCGTCCAGGGTGAACTGCTGAGTGGCCACGAGGGACCCTTCCTCTCCATGGGTACGAACGGTGTCCCGGCCGCTGCCGGGCCGTGCGGGGGGTGGTGCGGGGTTCGTGCGGGCGTCGTGCGGCTGGTGGGCGGCTACCGGGCGACCTTGCGGACGACCACGGCCGAGTTGAATCCGCCCTGGCCCCGGGCCAGCACCAGGGCGCTGCCCAGGTCGGCCGGGCGCGACTCGGAGACGACCAGGTCCAGCTGGTACTCGGCGGCCGGCTCGATGTTCACGGTCGGCGGGATCAGTCCCTCGTCCATGGCCAGGAAGGCGGCGGCCAGGTCCAGCGGCGCCGCGCCCGAGTAGAGGCGTCCGGTCATGGTCTTGGGCGCGGTGACCGGCACCCCGCGGGCGCCGAAGACCTCGGTGATCGCCTGCGCCTCGATCCGGTCGAGCTCGGGCACGGCCGCCGCGTCGGCGAAACACCACGTCCACCTCGCCCGGTTGCATGCCGGCGTCGGCCAGGGCGATCTCCATCGCCTTCCGCAGCCCGGACCCGCGTCCGCTGCCGGGCCGGGGATCGATGGTCGCCCCGTAGCCGGCGATCTCGCCGTAGATCCGCGCGCCGCGCTCGTGCGCCGCCTCGGCCGACTCCATCACCAGCAGGGCGCCGCCCTCTCCGGGGACGTGGCCGCGGGCCTCGCTGTCGAAGGGCAGATAGGCCCGTGACGGCTGCTCGCTGGTGCTGAGTCGGTCGGCGGACAGCTGCGCCACCCAGCCCCAGGGCAGATCGAGGCGTCCACGGCGCCGGTGACCATCAGCTTGGTGCCCTTGCGGATCTGCCGCCGGGCCTGGGCCACCGCGTCGAGTCCGCCGGCCTGGTCGCTGACGACCACGCCGCTGGGCCCGCGCAGGCTGTTCCGGATCGAGATCTGACCGCTGTTCACCGCGTAGAACCAGGCGAAAGGACTGATAGGCGCTCACATACTGGCTGCCCCGGCTCCACAGGTTCTCTAGCTCGGCCTGGCCGAACTCGAAGCCGCCGGAGGAGCTCGCGGTGACCACGCCCATGTCGAACGCGGGCAGCTCGGCCGGGCGCACGTCGGCGTCGGCGAGGGCCCAGTCGGCGGCGACCAGGGCGAGCCTGGTCATCCGGTCGGTCTGCGGGAGCAGCCGGTTCGGCAGATGGTCCTTGGCCTCGAACCCGGTGATCTCCCCGGCCAGCCGGGCCGGGTACTGGGCCGGGTCGAACCGGGTGACCCGGCCGATGCCGCTCCGGCCGCTCTTGGTGGCCTCCAGAAGTCCTGCTTGCCGAGGCCGTTGGGCGAGGCGACGCCCAGGCCGGTCACCACCACCGAGGTGGTCCTTGCTGAGGTGGATATCGCTGAGGTGGTCATGCCGCGCTCCTCTCGGGACGGGCCAGCACCATGGCGCTCTGGAATCCGCCGAATCCGCTGCCGACGGTGAGCACCGCGTCGGTGCGGTGGTCCCGGGCCACCAGTGGCACGTAGTCGAGGTCGCAGTCGGGGTCCGGGGTGTGCAGGTTCGCCGTCGGCGGCACCACCTGGTGCTCCATCGCCAGCGCGGAGGCGGCGATCTCGATGGCGCCGATGGCCCCGAGCGAGTGGCCGACCATGGACTTGATGGAGCTCACCGGGATCCGGTAGGCGTGGTCGCCCAGGCTCACCTTGAACGCCTGGGTCTCGTGCCGGTCGTTCTGCTTGGTGCCGGAGCCGTGGGCGTTGATGTAGTCGATGGCCTCGCCGTTCATCCGCGCCTCGTCCAGCGCGACCCGGATCGCCTCGGCCATCTCCAGGCCGTCCTTGCGCAGTCCGGTCATGTGGTAGGCGTTGCTGCGGGTGGCGTAGCCGGCGATCTCCGCGTAGATGTGGGCGCCGCGCCGCTTGGCGCTCTCCAGTTCCTCCAGCACGAACACGGCCGCACCCTCGCCGAGCACGAACCCGTTGCGGGTCGCGTCGAACGGACGCGAGGCGTGTTCGGGGTCGTCGTCGCGGGGGGTCGTGGCCTTGATGGCGTCGAAGCAGGCCATGGTGATCGGGGAGATCGGCGCGTCCGAGGAACCGGCGATCACGACGTCGGCCGAGCCCTCACGGATCAGTTCCACGGCGTAGCCCACCGAGTCGATCCCGGAGGTGCAGCCGGTGGACACCACGGTACTGGGCCCCTCGGCGCCCACGGCCCAGGCGACCTCGGTCGCGAAGGAGCTGGGGACCAGGTAGTTGTACAGGTGGGGGACCGCGTACGCGTGGTCGACCAGGTGCAGCCGGCCGCCGTTGCTGACGATCCGGTACTCCTGGTCGAGCCCCATGGTGGCGCCCACGGCGCTGCCGATGGTGACGCCGATCCGGTAGGGGTCGAACGCCTCCAGGTCGATGCCGCTGTCGGACACCGCGCCCCGGGCCGCGACCACGGCGAACTGCGCCGCCCGGTCCATCCGCCGGACCTCCTGGGGCGTCAGCCCGTGCTCCTCGGGGTCGAAGTCGACCTCCGCCGCCACCCGGGAGCGGAACGGCGAGGGGTCGAAGAAGCTGATCCGCCGGGTCGCGGTGCGGCCCGAACTGAGCAGGTCCCAGAAGGCTTTGACGCCCACCCCGCCCGGGGCCAGCACCTCGATGCCGGTGATCACCACACGACGGCCGGTCATGCGGACGCCTCCCAGTCGTAGAAACGGGTGGCCATCGCGTCGGCCGGCGAGCGCCAGGTCTCGGGGTCGTAGGCATCGATGAACGGCTTGAGGTCGCTGCTGATCCGCTGGAAGCGCGGGTCGTTCTTGGCGGCCTCGATCAGTTCGCCGCCGTTGTCCGTGTCGAAGTCCTGCAGGTGGAAGTAGAGGCCCTGGTAGGAGAACAGCTGACGCCGCCGGGTGCCCATCAGATGCGGCATCTCGGTGGAGTCGAACTCCCCGAACAGGGCGGCGACGTCGGTGCCGGAGGCGAGGTCCATCCGGGCCACGATCAGAGTGCTGTGCATGCGTTCTCTCCCTGGTGTTCGGAGTGGTGTCCGGAATTGAGGCGTGGGTTCGGGTGCGGGGCGGGCCGGTGCTCCGGCGGTCAGCCCCTGATCTCGCAGAGTGCGGCGCCGGAGGCGACGGTGGCCCCGACCGTGGCGACGATGCCGAACACGGCACCCGCCTTGTGGGCGTTGAGGGGCTGCTCCATCTTCATGGCCTCGAGGACGAGCACGAGTTGGCCGGACTCCACGGCCTGGCCCTCCTCGACGGCGACCTTGACGATGGTGCCCTGCATCGGGGAGGCCAGGGTGTCGCCGGAGACCGCGGTCTTCTTGGCGGCACTGCGCGGCGGCCGGCTCTGTGCGACCGCCGCGGTACGGGGCGCCTGCGGCAGTGACACCTCGATGCGTTTGCCGCCGACCTCGACCACGACGGTCTCGCGGGTGTCGGGTTCGTCGGTGTCCGTGCCGGTGGGGGTGAAGGCGGGGATGGTGTTGGTGAAGTCGGTCTCGATCCAGCGGGTGTAGATGGTGAAGGGTTCGCTGGTGAAGGCGGGGTCGGCGACGACGGCGCGGTGGAAGGGATGGCGGTGGCCATGCCTTCGACCTGGAATTCGGCCAGGGCGCGGGCGGCGCGTTGCAGGGCCTGGGTGCGGGTGGCGCCGGTGACGATGAGCTTGGCCAGCAGGGAGTCCCAGGCCGGGCCGATGACGGATCCGGTTTCCACGCCGCTGTCGAGGCGGACGCCGGGGCCGGTGGGGGGTGCGAAGCGGGTGACGGTGCCGGGGCGGGCAGGAAGCCGCGTCCGGGGTCCTCGCCGTTGATGCGGAACTCGAAGGAGTGGCCGCGGGCGGGGGGGTCGGTGTAGCCGAGTTCTTCGCCGTCGGCGATGCGGAACTGTTCGCGGACCAGGTCGATGCCGGTGACTTCTTCGGTGACCGGGTGTTCGACCTGCAGGCGGGTGTTGACCTCCAGGAAGCTGATGGTGCCGTCGTTGGCGACCAGGAACTCGCAGGTGCCTGCGCCGACGTAGCCGGCTTCCTTGAGGATGGCCTTGGAGGCGGTGTAGAGCTGGTGGTTCTGGTCCTGGGTCAGGAACGGGGCGGGGGCCTCTTCGACCAGTTTCTGGTGGCGGCGTTGCAGGGAGCAGTCGCGGTGCTGACGACGACGACGTTGCCGTGGGTGTCGGCCAGGCACTGGGTCTCGACGTGGCGGGGCTGGTCGAGGTAGCGCTCGACGAAGCATTCGCCGCGGCCGAAGGCGGCGACGGCCTCGCGGACGGCGGAGTCGTAGAGTTCGGGGATCTCGTCCAGGGTGCGGGCGACTTTCAGGCCGCGGCCGCCGCCGCCGAAGGCTGCTTTGATGGCGACCGGGAGGCCGTGCTGCTGGGCGAAGGCGAGGACTTCGTCGGGGCCGGTGACGGGGTCGGGGGTGCCGGCGACCAGGGGGGCGCCGGCGCGTTGGGCGATGTGGCGGGCGGCGACTTTGTCGCCGAGGTCGCGGATGGCCTGGGGCGGGGGGTCGATCCAGGTCAGGCCGGCGTCCAGGACGGCCTGGGCGAATTCGGCGTTCTCGGACAGAAAGCCGTAGCCGGGGTGGATCGCGTCCGCGCCGGAGTCGGCGGCGGCCTTGAGCACCTTGGTGATGTCGAGGTAGCTGCCGGCCGGGGTGTCGCCACCGAGGGCGAAGGCCTCGTCGGCCGCGCGGACATGCAGCGCGTCCCGGTCCGGCTCGGCGTACACGGCGACGCTGGCAATACCCGCGTCCCGACAGGCCCGGGCGACGCGGACTGCGATTTCTCCGCGGTTGGCGATGAGCACCTTGCGCACAATGGCTCCTCTCCTGGTCTCCTGGTTCCGTGTGCCCGCGGCTGGATTTTCCTCCGAGGGAATTACCAGGGAATTCGGCGCGGGATCGTGACTCCATGGTTGTTCGGAACTCCGACCCGGTTCAAGACCGGACGGGACAGGCTTCGGTCAGGTTCTGTGAGCCGGTCGCTGATTTGTCGGGCGACCGCCACGTTATCGTCAGAACCAGGTCAGAGGCCCAGGTGGGAGAGTTGCTGGGCGGCTTTCGCGGGCTGCCCGGGAAATGACGAAAAGGGATGGACTCCTTTCGGAATCCACCCCTCGCGATCGCTGCCACCTGCGTCACCGCTGCCTGTTCAGCCGTTTCCCAGACGGAATCCGACGCCGCGCACCGTGATGATCCAGTCGCTTCCGCCGAGTTTCCCGCGAAGGCTGCTGACATGGGTGTCGACGGTGCGCCGGGACCAGGAATCCCCCCAGACCTGCTGCATGAGCCGTTTTCTGGGGATGACCGTGTCCGGGTGCGAGGCCAGGAGGTAGAGCAGGTCGAACTCCTTGCGCGCGTCACATTGACCCCGGTGCCGTCCAGGCTGACCTGCCGGGTGCTGGCGTCGACCAGCAGCGGGCCGTGCGAGACGACCTGCGCGGTGTGCGGCTGCATCCGGACCCGGCGCATGACCGCTTCCATCCGGGCCATCAGCTCGCGAAAGCCGTAGGGCTTGACCACATAGTCGTCGGCCCCGGCCTGGAGGCCGAGGACCCGGTCCAGTTCCGATCCCCAGCCGGTGACGGCGATCATCGGGACGTCACAGGCCGAACGGATGCCGCGGCAGAGACCTCTAAGCCGTCCAGATCCGGGAGTTCGAGGTCCAGCAGGACGAAGTCCGCACTCTCGTACACCTGGAGTGCCTCGCTGCCGGTCTCGACCGCGTCGACATCGTGTCCGTGTCTGCGCAGGCCCTTGGCGAGGGCTTCCATGTCAGTGGCGTTGTTCTCGACGACAAGGACCCGCCAGATCGGAGAGACACCCTGCGGCGATCCTGGCGACGATATCCGGGAACCCACTAGATCGCTTGAGCTCTGAATCATTGTCTCCCCTAGCTAGCCCGACTTCGAGATGCGCTTCAGGTCACAGGGAAAGAATACAAACCGCCCGCCCGGTTTGTCAAAGCTCGGCTGGTAAACAGCTGGTTAAGGAAGTATAAACGACGCAATGCTGCCAAACAGGACACCGGGGATATGAATAATCGCTTATTACGCACATCTCTCCCGTATGGGACATCCTCGGTTCGGACATATGAACCGGCGTCGCCGGGGTTCCCGTCACTGATCGGCCCACTAAACTACCGTCCAGTCGGTTTTTAGAGGGAGAGCGATGACGGGAGCCACCCAGTGACGCAACAGGCGCGGGCCTCACGCACCCACCAGGCGTTGATCAGTTCCGCGGCCGAGGTGTTCGACGCCCATGGGTATGTCAGAGCGAAGCTCTCCAGCATCAGCGCGGGGGCCGGCGTGAGCCAGGGCGCCCTGCACTTCCACTTCACCAACAAGGAGGCCCTGGCCGAGGCGGTCACGGCCGCGGCGGCCATGGTCCTGCGCCGCGCCGCGCTCAGCGTCTGCCGGCAGCGGACCAGCGCGCTGCAGGCCCTCGTCGACGTCTCGCACGCGCTGGTCCGGCTGTTGGACCGTCAGGTCGTGGCCCGGGCCGGCCTCCTGTTGAACCGGGAGGGTGTCGGCGGCGGACGGGACTTCCTGCTGCAGTGGCGGGACGGGGTCCAGCGGCTGCTGGAGCGGGCCGATCAGGAGGGGATGCTCGGTCGGCAGGCCACGATCCCGGCGATGACCTGCACGATCATGGCCGCGACCACCGGGATCTCGGCGCTGGCGCTGGGCCGGAACCCGACCGCGTGCGACTCGCTCACCTCCGTCTGGCAGGTGCTGCTGCCCGCCATGGTTGTGCCGGGAGCACTGGGTCAGCTGCGCCCGGGCGGTATCGAGCCGATGCTCGGCAGGGTGCTGGAGCCGGGCTGAGCGGCGGCCTCGGCGCGTTGCTCAGGCCTTTGCTCGGACCGGGCCAGGAACTGCCGGTACCAAGGGAGTTGCCGGGGGAAGTCGACGGCGAACCCGGCGCCGGGGGCGCAGCCGAGATCGTCCCAGAGCCGGTCGTCGGCGAACCAGTGGTCCACCGCCAGCATCCCCAGGTGGTGCCGGATCCGCGGGTCGTCGGCCGACCAGGTCCGGGTCGGGTCGGCTTCGGCGCCGCCCGGCGCGCGGCCTCCCGCGCCGCCTCCCGGCGCGCTGCCGTGGCCGAGCCCGTCGGCGATCGCCGACAGCAGCTCCGAACAGCTCACCGGCACCGGGTGGTTGACATGGCGGACCCCGGAGAGCCGGGCCGGCGCCAGCCCGGCGGCCAGCAGGGCCCGCCCCAGCACACCTACCTCGATCAGCGAGTGCCGGGAGGTCCACCCGCGGCTCGGACCACTGGCCGGAGTCCCGAGCAGGGCGACGAGCCCCGGCACCACCCAGCGGTCCCCGACGCCGTAGACGAGGTGCGGACGCAGTACCACCCCGCCGGCCGCCAGGACGTGCTGCTCGGCCGCGGCCCGGGTCCGACTGGTGACCGAGGTGGCGGCCACCGTCCGCTGTCCGGGCGCCAGTCGGGTGAAGGGGCCGCCGCCGTAGACGGCGGCCGTGCTCAGCAGGACGATCCGCTGGACGCCGCTGCGGACGGCCTCCGCCACCAGGGCGCGGGTGCCGTGGTCGTTGACGGCCACGGCGTCCGCCTCGGCGCCGCCGATCTGCGAGGCGCAGTGGACCAGGACGTCGACGCCGTCGCAACTGCCGCGCAGCGACGCGGGGACGGCGAGGTCCCCGTACACCGTCTCGGCCCGGGAGCCGGCGCCCGGCGCCACGGCGTCGGGCGCCGTCCGGCGGGTCATCAGGCGTACCGCGAGGGCCGGGTCGGCCAGGGCCGCGGCCGCCGCCCGGCTGCCGACGAAGCCGGTCGCCCCGGTCACCAGAACCCGTGCGGTCATCTCAACTGGCCCTGGGCAGCAGTGATCCGATGGTGCAGGAGAAGACGGGCTCGCCGTCCTGCTGGCCCCAGACCCGCACCGAGGTGGTGGGTCCTTCGGACTCCACCGGCGCGGACTCTATCCAGCACGGGCTGTGGAGTTCGGCGTAGCGGTGGAAGGCGATCTCCACCGACAGCGGGAGGAAGCTGTGCTCCGGGTCGGTGGCGGTGGCGGCCTGGCGGGCCGCCTCCAGCAGCAGCATGCCGGGCACATGGTCGCCAGGTCGGCCGTAGAGCGTGGGGTGGTGGGTGTCGAGCCGCACCTGCCACAGGTTGGCGTGCGGGGTCGGCGCCAGCACCACGTCGTCGTGGCTGGTGCGGCCGGCGGCCAGTGGCGGTACGCCGTTGAGCAGCGGCACCGGGCGGCCGATCTCCTCCAGGTGTTCGCCCCGGATCCGCCGGTAGGCCCGGGGCGAGGTACAGCCGAGACTTCCCGCGCCGGTCGCCAGCACGGTGCTGCCGCTGCGGAAGACGAGCTCGACCCGCATGCCGCTGAGTCCGGGGCCGCGCCGTCGGATGTCGGTACAACGGACGTCGACGGCGATGTCTCCGGACGCGAGGTCGAGGGCGACGCCCTGGGGCGAGGTGGTGTAGGACAGATCCCACATCACGAAGTGGTCGTCGAGCGGAACCGCGAACTCCGTGTGGGCCAGCAGGATCGCCGCCTGCCGGAGGGTCTCGGCGATCAGCAGTGGATCCTGGTGGCTGCCGGACACCGGGGTGAAGAAGCGGTGGGCCAGCGGCCAGTTGGCCGTCACCGCGAACCGGGTGTCGGTCACCCTGGTCCAGCCGGTCAGGAAGACGTCCTGCGGATCGGGCCGGTGGACCAGTTCGGTGGGGACGGCGGTCGATCGGTGCTCGGGCGTGGAGTGGAGTGCGGAGTGGAGCGGGAGGGAGGCGGGCACTTGGTCGCGCGGTATCTGGATCTGAACCATGGACGATCCCCCATCAGGTTCATACGGGCTACGAGGCGCGCTTTGTGCAGTAAGATACTGGCCGCGCGGTTTTTTATCCAGCCCAACTTTTGTCCTGCGTAGATCATTCAATGCAATGAGAGGTGCCGTCGCCATGGCTCAACAGGCCCGTGCCATCCAGACCAGGCGAATGATCCTGGAGGCAGCCGCGACCGTCTTTGATGAGCGCGGTTATGCCTCCGCGACTATCAGTGAGATTCTCGCGCGGGCCGGGGTGACAAAGGGAGCACTGTACTTCCACTTCTCCTCCAAGGAGGAATTGGCGCTGGGCGTCATGGGCCTACAGCTTGAATACGTACCGGCGCTACCGCAGTTGACGAAACTTCAGGATGTCGTCGATCAGGGCATGCTGCTCGCCCACCGGCTCCGGCACGAGCCGATCGCCCGCGCCAGCGTTGCCCTGGCGATGGACCAGGCGGTCGAGGGGCTGGACCGGGGCACGCCGTTCCGGGCCTGGATCGAACGGCTGGCCACGCTGCTCGACGAGGCGCGGGCGCAGGGCGAGCTGCTGCCGCACGTCAAGCCTGCGGAGACCGCGGAACTCCTGGCCGGGGCCTTCTCCGGGATCCAGGAATTGTCCCAAATAACTTGCCAGCGTGAGGATTTGGAGCATCGCATTTCGGTGCTGCTGCACCATGTGCTGCCGAGTGTAGCCGTGCCGGCCGTGCTGGTCTCGTTGGACATGGCCGATGACCGGGCGACCCGGTTGTTCGCCGTACTGGAGCCGCAGGATCCGGTTGCCGACGAGCTGGTGTGAGCTGAAACCAAACCGGGCGGTCGGAATATATTGACGCCCCGCGCGACCGCGTGCCACGCTTCTTCCGCCGCCTGCAGGCGTCTCCTTCGCTGATCCGATCCGATGAACGGACATCCCATGATCAGTCGCAGAACACTCCTGGGTGCGGGGACAGCCGCGCTGGGGGTCGTCGGCCTGCCGGTCTCCCCGGTCTTCGCCGGAACGGTCGGCCGCACCGTCCCCTGGGGCCGGCTGGGGCAGCAGCTCCAGGGCCGCCTGGTGCTGCCGTCCGACGCCGCCTACAGCACCGCCAAGCAACTCGAACTGATGCAGTTCGACGCAGTGAACCCGCAGGCCGTCGCCTACTGCGCCGGGTCCGCCGATGTCTCACTGGCCGTCAGATTCGCCCAGGACCACGGTCTGCCGGCCGCGGTGCGCAGCGGCGGCCACAGCTACGGCGGGTACTCCACCAGCACCGGCCTGGTCATCGACGTCTCCGGGCTCAACGCCGTCGCGGTCGGCGCGAGCACGGTGCGGATCGGCCCCGGCGCCCAGAACGTCGACATCCTCAACACCCTTGCCGGGTACGGACTTGTGGTCAGCGAGGGCGGCTGTCCCACGGTGGCGAGCGGCGGATTCCTGCAGGGCGGCGGCTTCGGCTTCCTCACCCGCCCGCTCGGCATGGCCTGCGACGCCCTGGTCTCGGCCGAGGTGGTGCTGGCCGACGGAACGGTCGTCACCGCCTCCGCGGACCAGGACCGCGACCTGTTCTGGGCGCTCCGCGGCGGGGGCGGGGGCAACTTCGGTGTGGTGACCTCGTACACGGTGACCCCGCACGCCATCGGCGCGATGCCCACCACCAACCTCTTCTTCTCCTTCGACAACGCCGCCCAGGTGTTCGACGGCTTCACCCACTGGCTGGTCGACGCGCCGCGCACCCTCGGCGGCGGCACCTACGCGGTGCTCAATGACGCGGCGCCCGGCGCGGCGCCCACCGTGATGACCACCTTGACCTCGACCGGCTCGGCGTCCGAACTCGCCGCCGAGGTCAGCCGACTGCTCTCCTGCACCGGCGCACCGCTGAGTCAGCAGAGCGCGGCCCTGTCCTACCGGGATCTGATGATGACCGTGTTCGGGTGCGGAAGCCTCTCCCCGGAGCAGTGCCACCGCTCCGACACCAGCGAGGGCGGCACCCTGGCCCGGCCCGCCTACGGTCTGGAACGCTCCCGGCTGTGCGACGGGCCGCTGCCGGCGACCGCCTGGGGCGAGGTGGCCGCGGCCTTCGACGCGGACCGGACGACCGGTCACTTCCGCCAGCTCGAAATCCATATGTTCGGGGGAGCGGCCAATGACCCGGGCCGCACCGACACGGCCTATGTCCACCGCGACGCCCTGTACTGCGTGAACTACCGGGACACCATCGCCGATCCGGCGGCCGCCGACGCCGCGGGCCGGGCCGGCGCCAAGGCCTGGGTGGACGGCGGCTTCGCCGTCATCGACCCGTACTCCAGCGGCGAGAGCTACCAGAACTGGATGGACCCGGAACTGCGTGACTGGAAGCGGTCCTACTACGCCGAGAACTACCCGCGGCTGCTGAGCCTCAAGGCCGGCTACGACCCGCACCGGTTCTTCAGCTTCGCCCAGGGCGTCGGCGCCCCCTGACCTGACGGGTGGACGGTGTGCTCAGCCGACGGTGCAGGAGCCGATCCGGTATCCGACACTGCGCACCGTCACGATCCAGTCGCCGGCGCCGAGTTTGTTGCGCAGGGAGTTCACATGGGTGTCGACGGTACGGCTGGAACTCGTCCAGTCGTCGGCCCACACCGTCGACATCAGCTCCCTGCGGGTGACGGTGGTCTCCGGGTGCGAGGCGAGCAGCAGGAGCAGGTCGAACTCCTTCCTGGTCACCGCGACGACCCGGTGCTCCAGCCGGACCTGCCGGCTGCGGGGGTCGATCCGCAGCGAGCCGCGAAAGACCGCGTGGGCCGTGGTCCGTGCGGTGGCGCGGCGCATGACCGCATTCATCCGGGCCGAGAGTTCACGGTATCCGTACGACTTCAGCATGCAGTCGTCGGCGCCCGCCTGCAGGCTGAGCACCCGGTCCATTTCCCGGTCCTCCGTGGTGAAAGTGATGACCGCGGTGTTTCCCTCGGCCCGGATGCTGCGGCACACCTCTATTCCGTCGAGATCGGGGAGTTCCAGGTCGAGCAGGACCAGATCGGCCTGCCGCCAGACCCGGAGGGCGGCGCGTCCGGAATCCACCCGGACCACCTCGTGGCCGTTTCTGGAAAGCCGGCCGACCAGGACGCCGGAGGTCCGGGAATCGGGATCGACGACAAGCACACGCATGCTGGACAATCACCCCGTCCCACGGCGTCTCAGGTGCTGCGGCGGAATTCCGGCGGAATTCCGCGGCGGCCCCGGCCCGCGCGCTGCGGACCGGGGCCGCCGTGCCGAGCGCGGCGCGTGCGCCGGGGTCGGGACCGTCGGATCAGGCCGAACGGGTGTGCACCACGCGGTAGGTGTTGGAGTCCCGGGCGACGGTCAGCAGGTCGATCTGGGCCTCGGCCTTCTGCCGGGTGGGGGACTGCTCGGCCTCCGGCACGGCGCGGAAGGCGTCGTAGGACTCCTTGTCGTCCCACTGGGAGTAGGCGACCACGAACGACCCCTCGAGCCCGCGTGCGGCGATGCCGCGCAGCACGGTGAGGGAGCGGTGGCCGGGGGTCTCCAGCAGCCACTCCCGGGCCGGACCCAGGGCGTCCACCAGGGCGTTCTGGTCGTCCTCGGCCACTGTGAACACCTCGATCACGGTGTAGTCGTCGCGGGTGGGCGAGATCTCGGTGACGCCGCCAAGCTCCGGGCGGCGCTGGGTGAAGACCACCTCGTTCTGCAGCAGCCGGATCGAGGTGGTGATCGCCCCGAACAGCGGGAGCGTGCGGTGCTTGAACTCCTCGCCGGCGTAGCGGGCCTCCAGGTCCTCGCCGCTGCGCCACTGGATGAAGTTGGCGGTGCCGGGCTCGTCCTGCCCGCTGTGGACGGTGCTGGAGATCCAGCCCGGGTACTCGGCGGAGTCGACGATCTCCCGCATCGCGCCGAGCAGGCTCTCCTGCTTTTCCGGGGCGTCGGTGGAGAACAGGTTGAGAACGGTCAGGTAGCGGTCTTCGACGGAGATGCTGGGCATGGCTTCTGCACTTCCTGCTAGGCGGGTGGTGCATTCGGACATTGATTCGGCCCGTACTCGACCAGCATCACAAGACCACCGCCGGAGGTAAAGTGCCCAGCGCTCAAGGATTGCCGCAGATTCGTCATGTCTTCGAGCAGAGCGTCAGATCCCGTCCCGCACTGTCAATTCCACGACAAGGCTGTGGAACGGCGCCTGAAACAGGGTCATGCTCGAGAAATGCACCCAGACCCGCAGGCACCCCTTGTCGGTGCACTGCTCGACCGGTACCTCCTCAGTCTCGACGACGAAGAACTCGACGAAGAATGGACGCGGAGCCTTTTCACCGCGGACGCCGGCGTCGAGTTCCCGATGAGCCGCCACGAGGGAGCCGAGGGCCTCGCCGCGTACCACCGCGAGGCCCTGGCGGCGTTCGCAGCGACCCAGCACCTCAACTCCCCGGCCGTCGTGGAGTTCTCCGGCGACGACCGGGCCGTGCTGCGGGCCAACCTCGTGTCCACCCATGTGCACCTCCCCGGGGCCTCGGTGGAACCGCTGTTCGCGACCGGCAGCCTGGCCACCGGCGAGGCCGTGCGCACCCCCGACGGCTGGCGGCTGCGCCGCCTGTCGTTCCGCATGGTCTGGATGACGGGCAGCCCGCCCGTTCTGGCGACCACCGCGGGGGAACGCCCATGAGAAGCATGGCGGCGCCCCAGGACATGCTGATCGCGGTGATGCTGGCCGGCATCGCGATCGTGCTGCTCAGCGGCATCGTACTCGGACGGGTGGCCCGTTCGCTGCGCCAGCCCGTGGTCATCGGCGAGATCGTCGCGGGCATCGTGCTGGGCCCCAGTGTGCTGGGGCAGCTCCCCGGCGACCTGCCGCACCGGCTCTTCCCCGCCGATGTGCGCCCGCTGCTGTCCGCGGTCTCCCAGATCGGCCTGGTGCTGTTCATGTTCCTGGTGGGCTGGGAGTTCGAGAAGAAACTGATCCGCCCTCATGTCCGGCTGGCCACCGGGGTGTCGCTGACCTCGATCGCCCTGGCCTTCGGCCTCGGCGTGGGCGGCGCGACCCTGCTCTACCCGCGGCACGCGACGGTGGCCGGGCAGCACATCTCCTTCGTCGCCTTCGCCACCTTCATGGGTACCGCGATGTCGGTCACCGCGTTCCCGGTGCTGGCCCGGATCCTCAGCGACAACAAGCTGCTGGGGACCCGGGTGGGCAGTGTGGCGCTGGCCGGCGCGGCGATCGACGACGTGCTGGCCTGGTGCATGCTGGCCTTTGTGTCGGCCCTGGTCAGTTCCGGCGGCCACTACGACAACCTGCTGTGGATCGCCCTGCGCAGCGTGGGGTTCGTCGCCCTGCTGCTCCTGGTGGTCCGGCCGCTGCTGGCGCGGCTGGTCTGGCGCTGGGCGAGCGCGGAACGCTGGTCCTCGCTGCTGGTGCTGCTGTGCGCCGGGGTGTTCCTGTCCGCGTGGGTGACCACCTGGATCGGCATCCACCCGATGTTCGGCGCCTTCCTCTTCGGCCTGATGATGCCCCGGGAGCCGACCCGGGTCCTGACCGAGCACCTGCGTCGGCCGATGAACCATCTGACCCTGGTGCTGCTGCCGGTGTTCTTCATCGTCACCGGACTCGGGGTCGACCTGGGCACGCTGACCGGCGCCGACTACTGGCAGTTGGCCCTGATCATCACCATCGCCTGCGCCGGGAAAACTCCTCGGCGCGATCGTCCCGGCGCGGCTGGCCGGGTTCTCCTGGCGGGAGTCCAAGGACCTCGGACTGCTGATGAACACCCGAGGGCTGACCGAGCTGGTCATCCTGAACGCGGCGGTCAGCCTCGGCGTCCTGGACGGACAGATGTTCACCATGATGGTGATCATGGCGCTGGTCACCACGGCCCTGGCCGGCCCGCTGCTGTCACGGCGGGGGACACCCGTCCCCGTCCTTCCGCACGAAACCGTCGCGGACCGCAGGGCCCGCGTACCCGAGTGAGAGGCCTCCCGTGATTCCCACACAGCAGGCGCCGCGACCGACCCAGCCGGTGGAGGCCGCGGCGCTGCGCCGGACCTGCGCGCATTTCGCCACCGGCGTCACCGTGATCACCACCGGCGGCCCCGACCACTCGGTCGGAGCCACCGTCAACTCCTTCACCTCGGTCTCGCTGGATCCGCCGCTGGTGCTGTTCTGCCTGCACCGGGGCTCCCGGCTGCGGCCGGTCATCAGCGGGGAACGCGGATTCGTCGTCAACTTCCTGGCCGCCCAACAGGAGCCGCTGGCCCAGGCGTTCGCCGCGCGCGAGTCCGCGGTGTTCGAGGACGTGACCCACCACCGGTCCGCCGACGGGCTGCCGATCCTCAGCGACGCGCTGGCCTTCCTGGCCTGCCGGCTGCTCAAGGAGTACGACGGCGGCGACCACATCATCGTGCTCGGCGAGGTGGTCGACCTGGGGGTGCCGAGCGAGGACGAGGATCCGCTGATCTTCTACCGCGGCGCGATGCACGCGCTGGAGGAGCGGCCGGGGACGGCACGGGCGCGCTGATGCCGATGTGGAGATCAGAGCCGGCGGGCCACCGGCAGCTGGTCGACGGCGTCGTACGCCAGCCGGGCGCTCTCCACCTTCTCCAGGTTGGTGCCGGACCACTGCACCAGGGCGGAGAACAGCGGGGCCAGGCTCCGGCCCAGCTCGCTGATCTCGTACTCCACCCGGGGCGGCACCTCCGGGTAGTAGGTGCGCACGACCAGGCCGTCCCGCTCCATCTGCCGCAGCCGCTGGGTCAGCACCTTGGGGGTGATGGTGGCGATCTGGCGCTCCAGCTGCACGAAGCGCTGCCGTCCGAACTCGTTCAGGGTCCAGAGGATGGGGGTGGTCCAGCGGCTGAAGACGATGTCGACCACAGGTCCGATCGGGCAGGCCTGCTCCGCGCCGACCTGCGCGGTCTTCGTTCGGGACGCGATGGCGGCCATGTCCACTCCTCGGGGGTAGTCACTTTCCTCTAGGTACCTACTATACATGCGCTGCTAGCCTCGGCAGAGTCACTTCCGGAACGAAGAATCAGCTATCGCCATGCATCAGAGAACAGTCCCGAAAATCCCGGCCCAAACCATTGATCAGGAGTTGTTCCATGGCTATTCCAGAATCATCCACTTATCCCGCCACGCGGGCCGCGGACGCACCGCAGGCCGGAGCGTCCGACCGGTCCGGCCTCATCCTGGTGTTTCTCTGCATCGCCGGGTTCATGACCTTCCTCGATGTGTCGATCGTGAACGTCGCCCTGCCGTCCATCGAGAAGACGCTCAATATCTCCGAGAGCTACCTGCAGTACATCGTGACCACGTACGGAACGGTGCTCGGCGGATTCCTGCTGCTCGGCGGCAGGCTCGCTGACACCTTCGGACGCCGCCGGATGCTGCAGTCCGGCCTGGTGGTGTTCGCCCTGGCCTCCCTGATGGCCGGCTTCTCCCAGGGCGCCGTGATGCTGATCGTCGCCCGTGGCCTGCAGGGCCTCGGCGCCGCGATCATCGCCCCCGCCGCGCTCAGCCTGCTGACCGTCACCTTCGCCGAGGGCCCGGCCCGCACCAAGGCGCTCGGCGCCTGGGGCGCGGTCAGCGGTATCGCCTCCGTCGCCGGAGTGATCCTGGGCGGCCTGTTCACGGAGGGACCCGGCTGGCGCTGGATCTTCTTCATCAATGTGCCGATCGGAGTGGCGGCCGCGGTCTTCGCACCGATGATCGTGCCCGAGAGCCGCTCCGACGAGCGCCGCAAGACCTTCGACACCGCCGGCGCGTTCACCCTCACCACCGGCCTGGTCCTGTTCATCTACACCCTGGGCCAGACCTCCACCGCCGGCTGGACCTCCGCCCGGACTCTGGGCAGCCTCGCCGCCGTGGTCGTCCTGCTCACCGCGTTCTTCCAGATCGAGCGCCGGGCCCAGTCCCCGCTGATCCCGCTCGGCATCTTCAAGCGCCGCGTGCTGCGGGCCGCGAACCTGACCGCCGTCCTGCTGTTCGGCACCCTGGTGACGCTGTTCTTCTTCGCCAGCCTGTTCATGCAGCAGGTCCTGAACTACTCCCCGATCCGGACCGGCCTGGCCTACGTCCCGCTGGCCATCATCGTCTCCGTCGGCGCGGGCGTGGCCTCGACCCTGGTCACCAAGGTGGCCGCCAAGCCGGTGCTGGTGTTCGGCCTGCTGCTGGCAGCCACCGGACTGTTCCTGCTCTGGCAGGCGCCCGCCAACGGCAGCTACGTCCTGCACATCCTGCCCGCCTTCCTGATCGCCGGCCTCGGCCTGGGCATGACCTTCGTGCCGCTGCAGGTCGCCGCGTTCTCCGGAGTCAAGAAGGAGGAGTCGGGACTGGCCGCCGGCCTCATCAACACCAGCCAGGAAGCCGGTGGAGCGCTGGGCGTGGCCATCGTCGCGACCATCGTGTTCAGCCGGGTCCCCGCACTGTCCCGCTGGGCGGGCAGCGACCCGGCCCGGATCATCTCGGCCCGGGTGACCGTCTTCCACGAGGCCTTCCTGATCGGCGCCTGCTTCGCCCTCGCCGGAGTCGTCATCTCGCTGCTGCTGCTGCCGATGATGCGGCCCTCGGACAACCCGGAGAACGCCGTGGCGGCCGAGACCGTCCAGGGCGCCTGAAAGGCGGAGAGTCCCATGGCACTGTCGCTCCCGCCCTCGGCCGAGGCCTTCCTCGCCGACAACCACCTCTGCACCCTGTCCACCCTCCGTCCCGACGGCTCGCCCCATGTCGTGCCGGTGCGCTTCACCTGGGACGGCGAGGCAGGACTGGCCCGGGTGATGACCATCGGCTCGCGCCGCAAGGCCCGCAACCTGGCGGCCAACCCCGGGGCCCGCGCCTCGGTCTGCCAGGTGGCCGGCGGCACCTGGATCACCCTGGAGGGCCGGGCCACGGTCACTGACGACCCCCAGCGGGTGGCCGAAGGCGTCCGGCGCTACGCCAAGCGCTACTGGTCGTCGCCGCCGGCGCTGCCCGGGATGGTCGTGATCGAGATCGAGGTCGACCGGGTGCTCGGCCTCGACTGAACAGCAGGCGGCAGGTGCGCGGCGGTGCCGGGAGAGGTGATTCCCGGCACCGCCGCGCATTTCGCTGCAGCATTTTCCTGCAACAGATATGACGAACTTGTCAGAGACCTGTAGTGGCGGCCATTTACCCCGCCGAAACCCCTCGGGATACTGGAGAAAACCCCAGCGAGAAAACCCCAGCCGGAAGAGGACACATGGAAAACTTCGATGCCGACGTCATTGTCGTCGGAGCGGGACCTTCGGGCCTCATGCTCGCCGGAGAGCTGCGCCTCGCCGGAGTTTCAACGATCGTGCTCGACCGGCTTTCCGAGCCGATGCAGCAGTCGCGCGCCCTGGGATTCTCCGCCCGCACCATCGAGGAATTCGACCAGCGCGGGCTGCTGCCGGCCTTCGGCGAGCTCGGGGTCATCCCGATCGGCCACTTCGGCGGGCTGCCCCTCGACTACCGGATCCTGGAGGGCGGCCACTTCGGCGTCCGCGGGGTGCCCCAGTCGTTCACCGAGTCGATCCTGGCCGACTGGGCCGGCGGCCTCGGCGCCAAGGTGTACCGGGGACACGAGGTGGTCGGCCTGGACGCCGACGCCGACGGCGTCGAGCTGGAGGTCGCCACCCCGGGTCCGCGGACCCTGCGCGCCGCCTACGTGGTGGGCTGCGACGGCGGCCGGAGCGCCGTCCGCAACCTGTCCGGCATCGCCTTCCCCGGCACCGACGCGACCATCGAGATGAAGATGACCGACGTGGCCGACGTCCCGCTGCGGCTGCGCCCCACCGGCGAGATCAGCGCGGCCGGCATGGTCGTGGTGCTCCCGCTCGGCCCGAACGCCACCAGGGTCGTCGTCTACGAGCGCAACGCGCCGGTCCGCGCCACCTCCGAGGCGCCGACCTTCACCGAGGTGGCCGACGCCTTCCAACGGGTCACCGGCGAGGACATCCACGCCGCGACCCCGCTGTGGACCAGCTTCTTCACCGACGCCAGCCGCCAGGCCGCGGAGTACCGCAAGGGACGGGTCTTCCTGGCCGGCGACGCGGCGCACGTCCACCTGCCGATCGGCGCCCAGGGCATCAGCGCGGGGGTCGGCGACGTCGTCAACCTCGGCTGGAAGCTCGCCGCCGAGATCCAGGGCCGCGCCCCGGCCGGACTGCTCGACACCTACCACAGCGAGCGGCACCCGGTCGGAGCCCGGGTGGTGGCCAACACCCTGGTCCAGCGCTCGCTCTACCTCGGCGGCGACGAGATGCAGTCGCTGCGCGACGTCTTCACCGAGCTGGTCGGCTACGAGGACGTCCAGCGCCACCTCGTCGGCATGGTCACCGGCCTGGACACCCGCTACGACGTGGGCGAGGGCAGCTACCCCCTGCTCGGCCGGCGGATACCCGGTCTGGCCCTGGTGGTCGACGGCGAGGAGACCGACGTCTACGCGCTGCTGCACCGGAGCCGCGGGCTGCTGCTCGACTTCGACGACGACCCCGAGCTGCGGCAGATCGCCGCGCGGTGGGCCGACCGGGTCGACGTGGTCACCGCGCGACGCCCCGGCTCCGAGCTGCCCCGCGCCGACGTCCTGGTGCGTCCCGACGGCTATGTGGCCTGGGCCTCGGCAGCCGCGGAGGGGCTGGTCGAGGCCCTCACCCGCTGGTTCGGCGAGCCGACCGCAGTGAACCAGGACACCGTCCGTCCGCTCTGAGAACCCCGAGCATCCGAGAACCCTGAGCAGAGGAGTGCGCTCTTGAACGCCAAGGCTATGGAAACAGATGGGGCCCCCGCGGCCGCCAGCGAGTCCGAGTGCGACGTTCTGATCCTGGGCGCCGGCCTCGCGGGCTCGGTGACGGCGGCGATCCTGGCCCGGCAGGGGGCGAAGGTGGTCCTCGTCGACGCCGGACAGCACCCGCGGTTCGCGGTCGGCGAGTCGATGAACCCGCAGATGGTCGAGTGGATGCACCTGCTCGCGGTCCGCTACGACGTGCCCGAGCTCAAGCACCTGCTGGACATCAAGGCGGTCACCGAGCACATCGGGCCGTTCCACGGCAAGAAGCAGAGCTTCGGCTTCGTCCGGCACGAGGAGGGCAAGGAGCCCGACCCGGCCGAGGCCACCATGTTCATCATCCCCAAGATGCTGACCGAGGCGAGCCACCTCTACCGGCAGGACACCGACTCCTACTACTTCAACGTGGCCGCGACCTACGGCACCACGCTGCGGCAGAACTGGCGCGCGACCAGCCTGGACCTCGACGACGACGGCGTCACCGTGACCGGCCAGAACGGCGAGGTGTTCCGCGCCAAGTTCCTGATCGACGCCAGCGGCTTCCGCTCGCCGCTGGCCCAGAAGCTCGACCTGCGCGAGGAGCCGACCCGGCACAAGCACCACTCGCGCTCGCTGTTCACCCACTACGTCGGGGTCAAGCCGTACGACGAGGTCAACAACTACCCCGAGGAGATGCGCCCGCCGGCCGAGTTCAACGGCGGGACGCTGCACCACCTGATCGAGCGCGGCTGGTTCTGGATCATCCCGTTCAACAACTACAAGGACTCCAAGAACCCGCTGTGCAGCGTCGGACTGACCTTCGACGAGCGGGTCTACCCCAAGCCGACGGATCTGACCCCGGAGGAGGAGTTCAACAAGTACCTCGACAAGTACCCTGCGGTGAAGCGGCAGTTCGCCGACGCCAAGCGGGTCCGCGAGTGGGTGTCCACCGACCGGATGCAGTACTCGTCCAAGCAGACGGTCGGCCGCCGCTGGTGCCTGATGTCCCACGCGGCCGGGTTCATCGACCCGCTGTACTCGCGCGGCCTGTCCAACACCTTCGAGGTCGTGGACGCGCTCACCAGCCGGATCCTGGAGTCCCTCAAGGAGGACGACTTCTCGGTGGAGCGCTACGAGTACGTGGAGCGCCTGGAGCAGGGCCTGCTGCACTACAACGACCTGCTGGTGAACGCCTCCTACATCTCGTTCAACCACTTCCGGCTGTGGAACGCGGTGTTCCGCGTCTGGGGCTGCTTCACCACCCCCGCCACCATGCGGCTGCTCCGGGCCCGGCAGAACTACTCCCTGGACGGCGACGACCAGCACTTCAAGGACCTGGAGAACGCCGCCTACCCGGGCCTGTGGTGGCCGGACAGCGACGGCTTCAAGAAGCTCCTCGACGCCACCGCCGAGACCTGCGACCGCTACGAGGCGGGCGAGATCGACGGCGACAAGGCCGCCGACATCGTCTTCATGCACATCCGCGACTGCGATGTGGTCAACACGCCCTTCGGCTGGAAGGACGAGGAGGACCACCGCTACTTCCTGCCCTCCGCGGGCACCATGATGAAGTTCCTGTGGTGGGCCAACACCCAGGCGCCGCCGGAGATGCGCGACCTCGGGCGGGCCCTGCTGACCGGGATGGCCAAGTCCGCCGTGCGCGGCCAGAAGGCCACCTGACCGGGTACTACCGGTGACGGGTCGGGCGCATGCGCCCGACCCGTCACGGTCATGGGAAACCACAGAACCACGAAGGAGGACCACCCATGAGTGGACCCGTCACACTCATCAACGCGTTCAACGTTCCGCAGGCGGAGTCGGAGCGCTTTCTGCTGCGCTGGACCGAGAACGCCCAGCTGATGGCCGGTCAGCCGGGCTTCGTCCGGGCCCGGCTGCACCGGTCGCTGGGGGCGGACGACGCACTGCGCTTCGTCAACGTCGCCGAGTGGGACAGCGAGCGTGAGCTGGCCGACGCTCAGGCCGACCCCGATTGGCGCGCGTCGGTCCAACGGATGTTCCAGGACCCGGGGCTGCACGTCACCGCCCACCCGGCGGTCTACCAGGTGGCCCTGCAGCTGAACCCCGGCGACACCGGGTGAACCTGCCCGACCACAACGACGACTGTCCGCGGAAGCCTGCTGGGCTTCCGCGGACAGTCGTCGTCAACCGGCTCGTCAACCGGCTATGGCCGGCGGCCGTACCAGCCCACCAGCTGGTCGATGGCCGGCGCGTCCGCCGGAACCTCGACCACCGGGCCGAACGGCGCCGGGCCGCCGCGGATTCCGGCCGGGACGGCGTGCCGCATGGAACCGGTCGAGACCGCCAGCACGCCCTGGTCCCAGGCCGGCTTCTGCCCGGTCGCGGTGGCCAGGTCCCAGGTGTGGACGGTGAACTCGGTCGAGTAGATCACCATGGCGACCGCGCCCGGCAGGGTCCCCATCGGCAGCTGGAGCGGGCGGCCGAGGAGCGAGGAGTCGGACCACACGGCCTCGACATCGTGGGCGGTCTCGGTCCAGGCCTTCGCCCAGTCGCCGTCGGCGACGTCCTCGGCGATGCCCGGGAGGCTGAACGGATCGGCGCCCCGGCCGATCGCGGCCACCCGGCGCAGCACGGCGACCAGGTGGTTGGACAGCAGCCGCACCGAGTACTCGGGACAGGGCGTGGTCAGGTCGAAGTGTTCGGGGCGTACGCCGGCCAGGGTCTCCCCGGCCAGGGACACGGCTTTCGCGAAGTTGACCCGCGGGTCGGCAGCGGCTGTCTCAGGGGTGGTGGCGGTTTCAGTCATGGTTCCAGCCTGCCGGTCAAACCGGCCACCCTGTGGCCTGTTTGGAAGGAGAATATCCAGATATGAGAGCCGATCGTCTGGTGGCCACCCTGCTGCTGCTGCAACGGCGCGGGCGGGTGACCGCGCTGGAGGTGGCCGAGGAACTGGAGACCTCCGAACGCACGGCCCGACGCGACCTGATGGCGCTCTCGGCGGCCGGCATCCCGGTCTACTCGCAGCGCGGCCGGGGCGGCGGATGGTCCCTGGTGGGCGGGGCCAGGACGGATCTCACCGGTCTGAACGCCGGCGAGATCCGGGCGCTGTTCCTGGTCGCGGGGCCGTCGGCGGCGGCCACGCCCGAACTGCGGATGGCCCTGCGCAAACTGGTGCGTGCGCTGCCCGCCACCCTGCGGTCCGGCGCCGAGGCCGCGTCCAGGGCCCTGGTCGTCGACGGCACCGGACTGGCGCCGGAACAGCACGGCCGCGCCGCCGCCGCACCTCGACGCGGTCCAGCAGGCGGTGGTGGACGGCACCCAGATCGTGCTCGGCTACGCCGGTCCCCGCAAACCGGCCGATGTGCGCACCGTCCATCCGCTCGGCCTGGTGGCCAAGGCCGGCGTCTGGTACCTGGTCGCCGGTACCGACGACGGGCTGCGGACCTTCCGGCTCAGCCGGATCACCTCGGTCGAGCCGACCGGCGAACCGGTGGCCCGTCCGGACGGCTTCGACCTCGCCGCGGTCTGGCGCACCCTGGCCACGCAGGTCGAGGAACGGATGCTCACCGCGACCGTGCAGGCCAGGGCCGATGTGCGGTCGCTGCCGATCCTGGAGGAACTGTTCGGCGGCCGGCTGCGGATCGGCGACCCGCTCGCCGGTGACCAGGTGGAGATCGAGGTGGCCGGCCCCTCACCCGAGATCATCGCGGCCCAACTGGCCGGTCTGGGGCCCCGGGTGGAGATCCTCTCACCCGCCTCGGCCCGGGAGTGGCTGGCGAGTCTGGCGGCCGAACTCGCGCGGATGTACTGGCCGTCGACGACGGTCGAGGACGTGACCGGGCGGACGGAGCGCTAGCGCTCGGGGTGCCAGTGCGGGATCAGCTCCGCCCGGTCCAGCACCGGACGGAGGGCAAGCGCGCGCTCCAGCCGCCAGGGCGAGCAGGGGTGGTCCCACCAACCCGGCGGCGCCACCACGACCGTGCTGAGCCCGTAGGTGCTGAGGCTGTCGAGGACGGACCACAGCGGACGCCGCAGCATCCGGACGACGTCGGCGCGCACGAAGGCGCTCCTCTCGCGGGGGTGGGGTGCGATGAAAAGGAAATCCCTTCGCAGGCCTCAATTGTCCCGAACGGATTCAGGGCTGCCCATGTCCCCCATGTCATATTCCGGCAGATTTGTCAGATCCCCGGCCGGTACCGGGTGGAGTGTCGGCGGCCGGACTGGCACACTCTTGGGAGAGTACGAGGCGGTCGACATCACCGGCAGGTATTCTGCATTGTCGACCGACCCCCTGGAGGTGTGCGATGCCCGGCCCTATCCAGTCGCTTGAGCGTGCGGCGGCCATCCTGCGGTTGCTCGCGGGCGGCGAACGCCGGCTCGGCCTGTCCGAGGTGGCCGCTGCCCTCGGGCTTGCCAAGGGCACCGCGCATGGAATCCTGCGGACGCTGCAGCAGGAGGGCTTCGTCGAGCAGAATGCCGAGAGCGGCAAGTACCAGCTCGGCGCGGAGCTGCTGCGGCTGGGGCAGAGCTATCTGGACGTCCACGAACTGCGCGCCCGCGCCCTGGTCTGGGCGGACGATCTCGCTCGGGCGAGCGGCGAGACCGTGTACCTCGGAGTGCTGCACCAGCACGGGGTGCTGATCGTCCATCATGTGTTCCGGCCGGACGACAGCCGCCAGGTCCTGGAGGTCGGCAGCATGCAGCCGCTGCACAGCACGGCGCTGGGGAAGGTGCTGCTGGCGCACGACCCGGTGGCACGGGGGGAGCTCGACGACTTCCCGCCCGAGCGCTACACCTCGCGGACGCTCACCGACCTGGTCTCGATCGACGAGGAGAGCGCGCTGACCCGCGAGCGCGGCTGGAGCGCCTCGGTCGAGGAGACCTGGGAGGGGGTGGCGTCCATCGGTGCGTTGATCCAGGACCGCCGCCGCAACCCGGTGGGCGCGGTCTGCGTCAGCGGCGCGGTCGAGCGGGTGTGCGAGGGCGGCGCGGTCCGGTCCGACCTCGTCGTCTCGGTGCGCGAGGCGGCCCGGGCCATCTCCCGGGACCTGGGCGCCGCCCGGTTCTGAGACCGGTCTGAGTCGTCTTGGGTGTTTTTTCCCTGTGCGGTCTTGACTTCGAAGCGTCCAGGGGAGAAAACTGCCGCATACCGGTCGACATTGTCGAACGACGTTCACGGCAATAGAAGGAGTCGTTGTGTCCAACGGCCACATCTTCGTAGGCGAGCTGCTCGGTACCGCCCTGCTCATCCTGCTGGGCGGTGGCGTCTGCGCTGCCGTGACGCTCAAGAGATCCAAGGCCCACGGGGCCGGCTGGATCGCCATCGCCTTCGGCTGGGGCTTCGCCGTCATGGTCGGGGCGTATGTGTCCTCGACGCTGTCGGGCGCGCACCTCAACCCGGCGGTCACGGTGGCGATAGCCGTCAAGACCGGCCAGTGGAGCCACGTCCCGGTCTATCTCGCCGGGCAGCTCCTCGGCGCGATGATCGGCGCGGCGCTGGTCTACCTGGTCTACCTGGGCCAGTTCCAGGAGAACGACGAGCCCACGCTCGGGATCTTCGCCACCATCCCGGAGATCCGGCACCCGGTGCAGAACCTGGTCACCGAGATCATCGCCACCATGGTGCTCTGCCTGCTGATCCTCACCCAGGGCCTCAACACCCAGCTCGGACTGTCCGGTCTGGGCATCCTGATCACCTCGCTCACCGTGGTCGGCATCGGCTTCTCGCTCGGCGGGCCCACCGGCTACGCGATCAACCCGGTCCGCGACCTCGGCCCGCGGATCGTCCACTCGCTGCTGCCGATACCCAAGAAGGGCAGCTCCGACTGGGGCTACGCCTGGATACCGGTGGCCGGGCCGCTCATCGGAGCCGTTCTCTCGGGCCTGCTCTACAAGGCCGCGTTCTGACCCGGGACCCGCTCTCCCCCTTCTCTCCATCCGCCTCCTTCCCCAGCAGAGGACCAGCCGTGATCTCACTGTCCAATGACGGCCAGTACATCGCCGCGATCGACCAGGGCACCACCTCCAGCCGCTGCATCATCTTCGGCGCCGACGGCCGGATCGTCGCCGTCGACCAGCAGGAGCACAGCCAGATCTTCCCCCAGCCCGGCTGGGTCGAGCACGACGCCGCGGAGATCTGGACCAGGGTCCAGTCGGTCATCGCCGGGGCGCTCGAGAAGGCGAACCTGACCAGGGCGGACATCCGCGCGATCGGCATCACCAACCAGCGCGAGACCACCCTGCTGTGGGACCGGAACACCGGCGCGCCGGTGCACAACGCCATCGTCTGGCAGGACACCCGCACCGAGGCGCTGTGCAAGGAACTGGGCCGCAACGTCGGCCAGGACCGCTTCCGCCGCGAGACCGGGCTGCCGCTGGCGAGCTACTTCGCCGGACCCAAGATCCGCTGGCTGCTGGACAACGTCGAAGGACTGCGCGAGCGCGCGGACGCCGGGGAGATCCTCTTCGGCACCATGGACTCCTGGGTGATCTGGAACCTGACCGGCGGCGTCGACGGCGGGGTCCACGTCACCGACGTCACCAATGCCTCGCGCACCATGCTGATGAACCTGGCCACCCTGGAGTGGGACCCCAAGATCCTGGAGTCCATGGACGTCCCGGCGTCGGTGCTGCCGGAGATCCGCTCCTCCGCCGAGGTCTACGGGCACGCGGTCGGGCTGCTGGAGGGCGTGCCGGTGGCGTCCGCGCTCGGGGACCAGCAGGCCGCGCTGTTCGGGCAGACCTGCTTCCGCGAGGGCGAGGCCAAGAGCACCTACGGCACCGGTACCTTCCTGCTGCTCAACACCGGTGAGAAGGCCGTCAACTCCTACCACGGGCTGCTCACCACGGTCGGCTACCGGATCGGGAACGAGAAGCCGGTCTACGCCCTGGAGGGCTCCATCGCGGTCACCGGTTCGCTGGTGCAGTGGTTCCGCGACCAGCTCGGCATCATCTCCACCGCGGCCGAGATCGAGACCCTCGCCAACACGGTCGAGGACAACGGCGGCGCGTACATCGTGCCGGCCTTCTCCGGGCTGTTCGCCCCGTACTGGCGCTCGGACGCGCGCGGCGTGATCACCGGGCTCACCCGGTATGTGACCAAGGGTCATCTGGCCCGGGCGGTGCTGGAGGCCACGGCCTGGCAGACCCGCGAGGTGGTCGACGCGATGGCCAAGGACTCCGGGGTGACCCTCACCGCGCTCAAGGTCGACGGCGGCATGACCAGCAACAACCTGCTGATGCAGAACATCGCGGACGTGCTGGACGCCCCGGTCGAGCGCCCCTTCGTGGCCGAGACCACCGCCCTGGGCGCGGCCTACGCGGCCGGCCTCGCCGTCGGCTTCTGGCCCGACCTGGACACGCTGCGGGCCAACTGGCACCGCGCGGCCGAGTGGACCCCGCGGATGGACCAGCCCACCCGGGACCGCGAGTACAAGAACTGGCTCAAGGCTGTTGAGCGCACCATGGGATGGATCGAGGAAGACAACGTATGAACAGCATTCCGACGCTGGGCGCCAACCACTCCGCCAGCCGCGCGCAGGCGCGGCACCTGCTCAGCAGCGCCACCTACGACCTGCTGGTCATCGGCGGCGGCATCCTCGGCACGGCCGTCGCCTGGACCGCCGCCCAGTCCGGGCTCAGGGTCGCCATGGTGGACGCGGGCGACTTTGCCGGCGCCACCTCCAGCGCCTCGTCCAAGCTGGTCCACGGCGGGCTGCGGTATCTGCAGACCGGCGCGGTGAAACTGGTCGCGGAGAACCACAAGGAACGGCGCAGCCTCGCCACCGACGTGGCCCCGCACCTGGTCAACCCGCTCACCTTCTTCGTCCCCGTCTACAAGGGCGGCCCGCACGGCGCCGCCAAGCTCGGCGCGGGCGTGTTCCTCTACTCGGCGCTGTCGGCCTTCCGGGACGGCACCGGCCGGGTCTCCACCGCCGCGCACGCGGCGCGTCAGGTGCCGGCCCTGAAGACCGAGGGGCTGCGCTCGGTGGCGGTGTACGGCGACCACCAGATGAACGACTCGCGGGTCGCGGTGATGACGGTCCGGGCCGCGGCGGAGTCCGGAGCGGTGGTGCTGAACCACGCCGAGGTGACCGGGCTGCGTTTCACCGGCGGCAGCGGGGCGAACAGCGGCCGGGTGTCCGGCGCGGAGCTGCGGGACAAGCTTGACGGCAGCGAGTTCGGGGTGAACGCCCGGCTGGTGCTCAACGCGACCGGCCCGTGGGTGGACCACCTGCGGGCGATGGAGGACCCGGGCGCGGCGCCGAGCATCCGGCTGTCCAAGGGCGCCCATGTGGTGGTGAAGCGGAAGGCGCCGTGGCACGCGGCGCTGACCATCCCGATCGACAAGTACCGGGTCTCCTTCGCGATCCCGTGGGAGGACCACGTCCTGCTGGGGACCACCGACGAGGAGTACACCGGCGACCCGGCGGACGTGCGGGCCACCGCGGCCGACATCGACCAGATCATGGGCGAGGCGGGCCACGCGGTCCAGGACGAGCACCTGGACCGGGATCTGGTCACCTACTCCTTCGCCGGCCTGCGGGTCCTGCCGGGCGGTCCCGACGGCACCGCCACCGCGAAGCGGGAGACGGTGGTGACCGAGGGCCGCGGCGGGATGCTGTCCGTGGCCGGAGGCAAGTGGACGACCTACCGTCACATCGGCCGGGTGGTGCTGGAGAAGCTGGCGAAGGTGTCGGGAACCGGCCTGGCCGAGGACATCTCGGCGATTCCGCGGACCGTCCCGCTGCCCGGCGTGGCCAGCCCCGACGCGGTGGCGCACCGGCTGCTGGTGGACCGCGAGCCGGGCACCCGGATGGATCCCCTGGTGGCCCGCAATCTGGCCACGCACTATGGCACGCTGTCCTTTGAGATCGCCCAACTCATCGATCAAAACCCTGAGTTGGGCCTTCCGATCCACGCCGACGGACCCGATGTGTGGGCCCAGGTGGCCTATGCGGCGGCGCACGAGTGGGCCTACACCGCGGACGACGTGCTGCGTCGTCGCACCACGATGGTGGTGCGCGGCCTCGACACACCGGAGGTCCGGGCCGAGGTGGAGGCGTTCCTCGCCACCCAGCCGCGGGACTGAGGGCCTGTCGCCGGAGGGGCCCGGAGCGGAGGTCTACTGCGCCCGGGTACCCAAAGTCGACTGCGCCCGGGTACCCAAAGCAGCACAAATTCCGCCCGGTGAATTGGTAGCGTCGGGGAGTGCTGTGCCAGTAGGCGTGGCGTGCCGTCCGACCGGGAGAGATCTCATGGCCACCACGATCCGCAGAGCAGTGATCCCCGCTGCCGGGCTCGGCTCGCGCCTGCTGCCGCTCACCAAGGCGACCCCCAAGGAAATGCTGCCGGTCGGCGACAAGCCGGTCATCGAGCACACCGTGCGCGAGCTGGTGGCGTCCGGCATCACCGACATCACCATCGTCGTCTCGGGCGGCAAGGGACTGATCCAGGAGCACTTCCGGCCCAACCCGGCCCTGGTCGAGCAACTGCGCACGGACGGGAAGATCGCGTACGCGGACGCGGTGGAGGAGGTCGCCGAGCTGTCCCGGCGCGGTCACATCACCTATCTCGACCAGCACGGCCCCTACGGCAACGGCACCCCGGTCCTGAACGCCAGCCGGAACTTCGGCGACGAGCCGATGCTCGTGCTGTGGCCCGACGACGTGTTCGTGGCCGAGGTGCCGCGCGCCCAGCAGCTCATCCGCGCGTACGAGGCGACCCGCTGCCCGGTCCTGGCGCTGCTGCCGATGGAGCCCGGCGACTCCCAGCGCTACGGCGTGCCGGTGGTCAAGGAGGACCTGGACGACGGCCTGCTGCGGATCACCGGCCTGGTCGAGAAGCCCAAGCCGGACGACGCCCCCTCCGCGTTCGCGGCCATCGGCGGCTATGTGGTCACCCCGGGCATCATCGACGAACTGCGCGAGCAGACCAAGCGCTGGTACGACCACCGCGTCGGCGAGGTCTACCTGTCCGACGCCATCAACGCCTACGCGGCCACCCGGGCCGTGTACGGGCAGGTCATCCAGGGCCGCTGGTACGACACCGGCAACCCGGCCGACTACCTCGTCGCGCAGTTCGCCTCCGCGCTGGCCCACCCCGAGTACGGCCCCCGCCTGCGTCAGCTCGCCCGCGACCTCGACACCGGGCCGGCCGCAGCCAGTGGCTTGACCCGCTGAGCCGCTGTGTTGACGGGTGGTCGATCGGCGCGCAGCGGTGCGCTCCGCTGGACCGGGCCCAGCGGAGCGCACCAGCTGCCCGGTTCAGCTGCCCGGTTCAGCTGCCGAACGGGTTGCCTCCCAGCTGCAGGCCGCCGTTGAGCACGGCCTCGGTGAGTTTGAAGCTGGTGGAGTCGCTCCACTTCATCGCCCCGGTGGCCCCGGTCACCAGGGCGTTCAGGCTGGGCACGGCGTCGGGCACCGAGCCGGCGATCCACTGCGGGACCTGTTCCAGCACCGCCGCCACGGCCGAGACCACGCCGCCGACCAGCAGCGCGACCAGCACCCGGACCACCGTGCGCTCGATCACCGGAACCACCCCGCCGACCACCGCGCCGATGACGGCCAGCACCACGTCCGCCACCGCCTCGGTGATCTGCACCCAGGGCTCCACCGTGTACCAGGTGTGTTCCAGCGGGCTCTGCAGCTGAACCCAGGTCAGCGACTGGGTGCCGTCCGACTTGGTGGCCAACTGCATGCCGGTGTAGTACGTGATCTCGGCGTACGAGTCGATTCCCGGTGAGATCGGAGTGTGTACGTATATGTAGGTCTGGAGGGTGGACCCGGTCAACGTCATCGTGTAAGACGTGACGTTGGGGGTGTAGTTGACTCCGGCTATTTTCACCGGGTCCAGGTTGAAGCTCGATGTCGCCGCGATCTGGGTGTCGTTGTTCCCCAGGACGAATGTCCCCTTGGGCGCCTTCGGGAATTCCGCGGGGATGCTGGGGAGCACCATTTTGCTCATGAAGCGTTCCAGCGACATGTTGAAGCTGGCCCTTGCCCCGGGCGGAATCGCTCCGGCCGCTATCTCCTGGACCGCGCCCTCGTCGGACCTGCTCTCGGTCATGCTCAGCACGCCGAGAAGGGCCTTGGTGATGTCGGTGTTGTCGATGTAGGCGTAGTTGGTCTCGGTGGGGCTGAGCCAGGCGAAGTCTCCGGCGGCCTCGTTCACGCCCAGGTCGACGGTCGCGAACACATGCTGGAACTGCTGCAGGTTGGCGTTGAACCACTGCCCGAGCAACTGCTCCAGGACGTTCACCAGGCTCGGGTCCACCGGGCTCGGCGCGGTGTAGGTCACCGAGGAGACGGTGACCACCGGGTCGTCCGGGCTCCCGCCGGTGGTGCGCACCTTGAGGTTGTTGGGCGTGGTGCCGGCGCTCGGCGCCTGCGGGATGTAGATGAGCTTGACCTCGACGTAGGCGATCCCGCCGTTGACCTGGATGTTGGTGGTCCCGGCGGTGAGGGCGGCGGTGAAGGGGATGTGCATGCGCACGATCGACCCGGAGCCGCCGGTGGCCAGGGACCAGGTGCCGAAGGTGCCGGTGGCGGCGATGGCCGGGCTGAACAGCGAGGCCGGGATGTTCCCCGACCACTTGGTGGGGGAGGTCTTCTTGACCGCGATGGCGTTGTTCACGTCCGGCAGCGGGATGACGTAGACGGTGTCCCAGCCGTTGGTGTTGTAGGGCACCGAGGACGCCGCGGTGGCGGCGACCCGGGTGGCGCTGCTCAGCAGCTGGTGGGCGGGGCTGACCCGCTCGGCGCTGGCCTTGAGCGGTTCCACCTCGATGTGCAGGACCTTGTCCTCGTCGATCTGCGGCAGATAGTGCTGAACGGCCATCAGTTCCACTCCTTTGATTTGGGCATGGTTGGGCGACAGGGCTGTGCTCAGGGCCTGGTGCGGACGTGCGGACGTGCGGACGTGCGGACGTGCGGACGTGCGGAGGTGCGGGTTTGTGGGTCCTCTGGCGTGCGGCGGGTCAGGCCGGGTTGCCGTTGACCATCAGGGCGCCGTCCAGCCGGGCCGAGGTGGCGTTGAACGCCTGGACGCCCTGCCAGTGGACCGAGGTGGCGGCCATCGTGCCCAGGCCGGTGGAGCCGAGGCGTCCGCTGAGGACGCCGGCCAGGCTGTCGGAGATCATCGTGACCACGATCTGGGTGATGGACTCGACCAGCGGTCCGCCCGCCCAGAACCACCACGGGATGTGGGCGGTGTGACCGGAGCGGGAGCCCTGGTCCGGACTGAAGGAGATGCTCTGCCCGGCCGGGGCGTACCGCATCGAGTACTGGCTGGTGATCCACCAGTCCATCGAGATACCGGCCTTGAGGTCGCAGTTCCCGTTCACCGAGAGGGCCAGTGCACCGCCGACCACGCCCAGGCTCAAGGACGTGACCTGCGGGGTGTACCAGATGGCGCCTTCCTTGACGGAGGAGGTCCCGAAGCCGTGCGCGGCGGTGATCACGTGCTTCGCCGGGTCGTAGCCGAAGCAGCCGGGGTTGGCGCCGCCGCCGAAGACCTGGGGGAGTCCGGGGGCGACCAGGTGGGTCAGGAACAGGTCCGTGGACATCGCGAAGGCGAGTTCGCCGCCCCCCGCGAGCAGTTCCGGATCCACGGTGTGCTGCAGCCCGCTGACGTCGCGATCCGTGGTGGTGCTGAGGATGGCGAGATGGCCGGCCCCGCCGACGGTCTCCTGGTAGAGGAAGGCCGAGTGCACCGGAGCGAGCCAACTGCCTGCTCCGGGCGCCATCGGGTTCAGTGAGGCGAAGACGAAGGAGACCGCGTGGGCGTTCGCCGCGAGCGACTCGGCCACGCCGTTGAGCACCAGGCCGGTGCCGACCGCGCCGAGGGCGGCGGACGTGGCGCCGGGCCCCTGAAGGCCGACCGGCGTGATCACGCCGGGACGGCCCTGGTCGCCGAGCTGCCCGGCCTGGTGCAGGGCGAACACCAGGTCCTGGCTGTGCCCGTCCGGTGCGGGCAGCAGCTCCAGCGAGACGTCCACCAGAGCGGTGCACCCGGCGAGGTCGATGCCGGCCGCGGCGCCCGGGCGGACGGTGCCGGCCGCGATCGGCACGGCGAGCCGCAGCAGGTTGCCGGAGCCCCCGGGAACAATGCGCCAGGGTCCGAATTCACCCTGAAGATCGTACGGAGTCGACAGCGTTTCGCCGCTGACCTTGAAATCCGAGATCAATTTGTTCGAGTTCTGTGCCAGAGCGCTGTTCGCCGTCTCCACGGAGAGTGCGCTGACCGTGTCCCAGCCGTAGATGTTCATGTTCCCCCCGATGAGCGTTTTGCCAATTGGGCCACTCCGCCTGGAGTTGAGGATTCCCAAGGTTCCGTGCGGTGTCAACGCTTTCGCACAACTGTGGAAAATGATTCCCCTGGTGCTGGAAATGCATTCCGGTGGCCATGGTGCCCGTGTACGGCGGAATTGCAGGGCGGGCGGGTCCGATGAATTCTGCTGAGACAGATATCTATTTCGCGGCCATCACGGCCCCGGGGCGGGCGATGCGTGCCTGATCAAGTCGGCGACCCGCGGGCCCGCCGCTACGGGACGTTCCAGGCGGGCGTCAGGACGTGATGTCCACCAGGACCTTGCCGACTGTGCCGCTCTCCACCGCGCGGTGCGCGTCGGCGGTGCGGTGGAGCGGAAAACGGGTCAGTGGCAGGCCGTGTTCCTCGCCGACCGGCAGGGCGCCGTCGCGGACCGCGGCGGCGACGTCCTCGGCGGCCGCGGCGCGCGCCTGCGGACCGGCCGTGTAGAGCACCAGGAACTGGAGGCGCGTGTTGAGCACCAGGTTGTGCCGCACGTCCAGTTCGACCGGCTTGCCGCCGTCGTTGGCGTAGGTCGCGATCGTGCCGCGCGCCCGCAGCACGGCCAGGTCCAGTGCGATGTTCGCGCCGAGCGCCACTTCGGCGACGATGTCGACGCCGTCCGGGGCGATCCTGCGGATCTCGGCGGCCGGATCCTCTTGTCGATAGTTGATCACGTGGTGGGCGCCGGCGGCGGTGGCCAGTCGGGCCTTCTCCGGTCCGCTGACCGTGCTGATCACGGTCGCGCCGGCCCAGCGGGCGAGCTGGATCACGGCGTGCCCGACCGCACCGGCCCCGCCGGCGGCGAGCACGACTGTGCCGTCCAGCGCCCCCGGCCGCAGGCGGCGCGGGCCGTCCTCGGCGACGGTGAGCGCGCGGTGCGCGGTCAGCGCGGGGACGCCGAGTGCGGCGCCGACGTCGAAGCCGGCCTCGTCGGGCAGCGGCACGGCTCGCTCGGCCGGTACGACGGTGAACTCGGCGGCGGTGCCGGTGGGCCGCCCGGCGGCAGCCATGAACAGCCAGACCCGCTGGCCGACCCGGCTCCGGTCGACTCCCTCACCGACGGCTTCGATCACGCCGGCGCCGTCCAGGTGCGGGGTGATCTCGGAGGACTGCTTGGTGTGGGCGGGGCCGGAGCGGGCCTGCCAGTCGGTCGGGTTGATCCCGGACACGGCGACCCGGACCCGGACCTCGCCGGGGCCGGGCACGGGCAGGTCGCGGTCGACGAGCCGAAGAACGTCGGGGCCGCCGTTGTCGCGGTAGACGATGGCTTTCATGATCTGTCCTTACAAGGGGGGCGCCGGTCAGCCGATGGGGACTGCGGCGGAGCGGACTCAATGGCGTCGAGGGTGGCCGGGGTGGCGGCGTCGAGAGTGATCCCGCCGGAGGCGGTGTTGGCTTCGAGGTGAGCGGGATTGGCAGTGCCGGGGATGAGCAGCACGTTGGAGGCTCGGTGCAGTAGCGGGGGCAGGCCGACCTCGCCTTGGGCAGGCAGGCGATGCCCGCCGGCAGGGCGCGGCGCAGACCGTCGAGAGTGACGCAGCCCAGACCGATCGCGCCGGTCTTGCCCTAGTCGCGCAGGGCGGTCATGGCGCGGTCTCCTCAGCCGGTGACTGCAGGGCGGTATACAGCAGTTGGGCCAGGTAGAGGCTCTGCACGCGGTGGGCGATCGGGGTGGCGCGCTCCTGGGCCTCGGCCGGCTCCAGGTGTTGGACCTTGACCAGCCAGGCGGTGACGCTGTCGTGCACCATCGCGCGCATCTGGTCGATCGTGTCGACGACGATGCCGTGGATGGCCGGGTTGTTGGTCGCCTCGCCCCAGGTCTGCACGCCGACCCGGGCTTCGACCGGGTCGATGTCGGCGATCAGGCGGGCGAGCAGTTCGTCGGGGTCGGGCGGGGTGTTGCTTCCGGCGTACTCGCCGAGGGCTTCCCCGCGTTTGGCGAGCACCGTGTGGGCGGAGGCCTGAACCAGGTCGGCCTTGTTGCGGTAGTGGGTGTAGATCGAGCCGGCTGACAGGCCGGACTCGGCCGTGATGTCGGCGATCGAGGTCCGCTCCAGGCCGTTGCGGCTGAAGCAGCGTACGGCGGCCTCGGTGATCTGGGCGCGCCGGAGTTCCTTGCGTGCATCGGTGAGTCGAGGCACCGCACCTCCTGCAAAAAGAATGTTGCTTCTGCTTGTTGCCCCCACCATACAGAACACTGGTTCTGTTTGCCGCGCGGGCGGATGTGGCGGGGATCACGTCGCGGAGAAACCCGGGTGTCGTGCCTGCTGTCCGGCCGCGTTCGGGCCGGTTCTGTTCCGCTACTCGGAAGGGTCGGGAGTCAGGTTCTTTTCGAGGCGGCGGAGTAGACGGACGGCGTCGCCGCGTTGGCGGTCGGACAGGCCGGCGGTGGTGAGCGCTTCCAGCTCGGCCCAGAGCTGTTCGACCTGTGGGCGCAGTTCGGTGCCTTGCGGTGTCAAGGACACGATCATCGAGCGGCCGTCCGTCGGCGAGGGCGAGCGGGTGATCAGCCCTTGTTGCTCCAGGCGCTGCAGAGTCCGGGTGACGGTGGAGGCGTCGAGTTTCAGCGCGGCGGCCAGGTCGCGCTGGGACTGGTGGTCGTGGTCCCACAGCCGCATCAGCAGGAGTTCCTGGCCGGGGAACAGGCCGACGCGCTGCAGGAGGCGCGCCGCTGCCACCCGATGCGCGCGGGCGAGTCGGACGGCCAGGTGGCTGATCTCGCCGTACTGCTCCACGGGCGCCCCTTTACGGTCTCCAGTTGCTTGTCCGGCCACATACTACGGCAGCCTTGCCGCTGATGGTGATGCACGAGGTGGGTAGACAGTTGGCTGGCCAATGATTATGTTTGGCCAGCCAACTACTTTCCTGTGCTTGGGGGCTGGACATGAGTGTTCGACCGGGATGGATCCTGGTGATCGGCGCGACGGGGCGTCAGGGCGGAGCCGTGGCAAGGGAGCTGCTGGGACGTGGCTGGGAGGTCCATGCGCTGGTACGCGATCCGCAGGCGCCCGCGGCGCGGAGGCTGGCGGATCATGGTGCGGTGCTGGTTCGCGGCGACCTGGACGACACGGCGTCGCTGCACGCCGCGATGCGCGGGGCGTACGGGGTCTTCAGCGTGCAGACCTTCACCACGCCGGAAGGCGTCACAGGTGAGGAGCGCCAGGGGCGGTCGGTGGCCGACGTCGCCGGGTGGGAGGAGGTCGCCCACGTGGTCTACAGCTCGGTCGGTGGGGCCGAACGCGGCAGCGGCGTGCCGCACTTCGAGAGCAAGGCCGCAATCGAGCGGCACATCGAAGCCCTCGGCCTGCCCGCCACCGTCCTGCGGCCGGCGATGTTCATCGACAACTTCGCGTCATTCGGGCCGACTCTGGTGGAAGGCGAGCTGGTCCTGTCCCTTGGGCTGGCGCCGGAGACCGTGCTGCAGATGATCGCGACCCGGGACATCGCCGTCTTTGCCGCTGATGCCTTCGACGACCCGCAGCACTGGCTCGGCCGGAAGGTCGAGATCGCGGGTGACGCGCTCACCGGGGCGCAGATGGCCGAGGCGTTCGCGGAAGCAGCCGGCATGCCCGCGAGATTCCAGGAACTGCCGATGGCGCAGCTTCGCGCGATGAGCGAGGACATGGCCGCCATGTTCGACTGGTTCAACCGCGAGGGGTACCGCGCCGACCTCGCTGCCCTGCGCGAGCGCCACCCGGACCTGACCACACTGAGGTCCTGGCTGCGCGACACCGGCTGGAAGGCGTCGGCGCGGTGAGCCGGGCGGGCGTCTTCCACACCTACGGCGGCCAGGAGGCGCTGCGTGTGGTTGAGGCCCCTGAGCCGATGCCGGGTTGCTCGTGTCCTTAGAGCAGTCACAAACTGGCTCGGCAGGCTTGGTGAGTGTTCCGGCCCCACCAAGGAGTAATCATGCGTCGTATCGTTCTGTGGATCGTCTCCGCCGCCGCGGCGGTCGCTCTGGCCTTCGGCATCGTCACCGTGTCCGAAGGCAGTAGCGCCCCCAGCACCGCACCCGCGGTCAGTTCCTCCTCCTCGCCGAACCCGGGCAGCTCCAGCACCGCCAAGGCCGACGACGGCGGCAAGGCGGGGGCGACCAACAGCCAGACCGGCAAGCCGGGTGAGAACAAGTAGACCCCCACGGCGAACACCCCGTCGGGCCGTGACCGCCCCCTCGCAGCGCACCGTCCGGGTGCGGTAGCGGTAGCGGGTGCCATGGCCGGGCGGGGCAGTTCGGGTTTCTTAGGGCCATCACAAGAACGACGGTCAGAGTGTGCTCCGGATCCCCTCCCTCCGCGAGCCTCCTGGAGCCACGACGATGACCGCAGCCATGCCCACGCCCACGCCCGGCGGGGCGAGCGCACCCCGGATTCGGGCCCGTTGGCCGGAGGCCCTGCCCGTGGGTGGAACGGGCATGGGCTCACGACCTGCTGACGCACCGTCATTGACGGGTGGGCTTCGCCTCGTTCTGGCTCATGATCGAAAGTAGGAGTCGGCGCATGCCGGCGGTCACCGAAGGTCACCGCCGACATGCGCCGCGGGCTTGGTTACTTGTTCTCGCCGGGCTTGTCCGAGTGGGTGTTGTCACCGGGTGAGTTGTCGCCCGCCTTGGCCGGTGCGGAACTGCCTGGTGCGGCGCTCCCTGGCGCGGCGCTACTGGTGGGCTGGCCCGGGACCTGGGGGGCGTTGGAGCCGCTGTCGTTCTTGGACTCGCCCGATTTCCCGCCCACACCGGCGAGGTCGGCCTGGTAGGTGAACAACAGGGCGGTGACGGCCAGAGTCGCGGTGATCCACAGGGTGATGCGTCGCATGGTTTCTCCTTCAGCGATGGCGGTAGTGAGGGTGTGGGGGGCGGCGCTACCAGGCGAACTCCTCGGTGTGCAGGTGGTCCCGGTGCGTGCCCGCGCGGTGCACGGACTTGCGTACGGACCTCAGCCAGGCGGGCGGTCCGCAGGCGTAGACGTCGCAGTCGGCGATGTCGGGCACCAGGAGCTTGAGGGTCTGCGCGTCGTCGGTGCCGTGGTGGGGATCGGCCGGCAGCCAGGAGTCGCCCGCGCGTCGCGGTCCGGGCAGGAAGAGCAGTTCGACGCCTCGGCGTGCCGCGATCTCGTTGAGTTCGTCGACGAAGACGGCATGCTCTGCCTGGGTGTACCGGTAGATCAGGGTGGTCTCCCCGGGGCCGAAGGGGGCGTCCTCCAGCAGGGCCCGCATCGGGGTGATGCCGATGCCGGCCGCGATCAGCAGCATCCGCTCGTTGCGGCGCCGCTTGGCCGTCAGCGTCCCGTACGGGCCCTCGATCAGGACCCTGGTGCCGGGCCTGAGGCCGGCGGCGCGGGTGCTGCCGTCGCCGGTGGCCTTGATGGTCACCCGCAGCCGGTCGGGGGTGGGGGCCGCGGACAGGGTGTAGGGGTTGCCGCGGGACCAGCCGGGGCCGTCCAGGAACCGCCAGATGAAGAACTGTCCGGACTGGGTGCGCAGCCGGTCCAGCCGGTGGCCCCGCATGTGCACCGAGACGACTCCGTCGGCTTCGGTGTCCACGCCGGTGATGCGGATCCGGTGGTACAGGGAGCGCCATGCGGGCAGGGCCAGCCGGTACAGCACGGTGGTGCCGGCGGCGAACAGGTACAGGGTCCACCAGTAGGCACGGGCCGCGGGCTGGTGGAAGTCCGAGCCGTCGGCCAGCGTGTGCGGGAACGAGAAAGCAATGCCGAAGTAGGCGTACAGGTGGATCAGGTGCCACGACTCGTAGCGCAGGCGTCGCCGTGCGGCCCGGACGGAGGTGGCCACCACCATGATCAGCAGGATGGTGCCGACGCTGGCGAACAGCATCCAGGAGTCGGTGACGAACACGGTCCACAGCTGCTGCCAGGCCGCGGCGGGGTCGCGCTGGACCCGCTGCAGGGCGAACAGGGCGACGTGGGCGAGCATCAGCCAGAACGAGGCGAAGCCGATCCAGCGGTGCCTGCGGGTGAGCAGGTCGTGTCCCCAGGCGCGTTCGACCCAGGGGATCCGGGCCATCAGCACCATCTGAAGCAGCATCAGATCAGAGGCCACCAGACCGGACAGCAGACCCAGCGAGCCGATCGCGGTGTCCACCGTGGTCAGGCTCAACAGGCCCTGGTCCAGCAGCCACAGACAGACCACCGCCACCACGGAGGCGATGGCGGCCGGGCCGAGCACGTCGGCCAGAGTGAACCGGAAGGTCCCGCGCCAGCGGGTGGGCGGCCGTCGGTGGCCTACCGGCGGGGCCACCTTGTAGGTCGTCATCGGTCAGTTCCTCCAAGCGGGGACAGAAGTGCGGGGCACGGCAGGCGGCAGCGCCTGGCGGACGCTGCGGTCACCAGCCTGGTCGGCCTTCTTGTGACCGCTTTAAGAAGCGCTCCCGGCTCTGTCGCGGCTCCTTAAGCTGCCTTGTGATTTCGCCGGGCAGGGTGGAGCGGGACGAGGGGACCGCACGAGGAAAGGGGACGCTGATGCTCAGGCGCACGCCGTTCACGGCGGCCTGTTCTCGCTGTCCGGGCTCGGGTTCGTGCTGGGGCATGTGCTGGCGACGCTGGCCACCGAGATCCCGGTGGGCCTGGCCGTCGCCGCGGGCCACCTGCCGCCGTCCTCGCTGCAGCGCCTCGACTACGGCGTCAGCTTCGGCCTGATGGCCTGCCTCGGCGCCCTGACCGGCCTGGTGTCCTGCCCAGTCCGCTGGACGGTGCTGGCCGCGGCCAGCGCTCGGCCCCGGTCCCGGCTGAGCCCCGCAGCGGCGCTCGGCTCCGTCCCGGATTCTTAGGCTGCCTTGTGAAAGGCAGTCCAGGCTGAACACTGCCGGTTGCAAGCCGGACACGAACGCGGCCCCGGTCCGGGATCCCAGGACCTGACCAGGGGGGCCGCGATGATGGACTTCCCGGCCACCAGGCCCGGGCCGCACAGATTGGTGGGTGGTCACCGTTTCCCGTCGCACCCCGCAGGTGCTGGTCGTGGACGACGACCGGGGCGTGCGCCAGGCGTTGCGGCTCGCGCTGGGCCTTGAAGGCTTCGAGGTCCGCGACGCCGACAGCGGTGAACAGGCGCTCAAGGAGATCGCCGCGCACCTGCCGGCCGTGGTGGTCCTCGATGTGATGATGCCCGGAATCGGCGGCGTCGAGGTGGTGCGCCGGCTGCGCGCCCAGGGCCGCACCATCCCGGTGTGCATGCTCTCCGCGCGGGACGAGGTCGAGGACCGGGTCGCGGGCCTGGCGGCCGGCGCGGACGACTACGTCGTCAAGCCCTTCTCGGTGGCCGAGCTCGCCGCCCGCCTGCACGCCCTGGTCCGCCTGCACGAGAGCAGCGAACAACGACCCCTGGTCCTGGGCGACCTGGCCATCGAACCCGCCCGCCGACTGGCCACCCGCTCCGGACGCGACCTGAATCTGACCACCCGTGAGTTCGACCTGCTGCTGGCCCTGGCCCACCGTCCCGGCCAGGTGCTGGGCCGCACCCAGCTGCTGGAGCAGGTCTGGGGCTACACCTGGGAGGTCGACACCAATGTGGTCGACGTCTTCATCGGCTATCTGCGCAAGAAACTGGAGGCGGACGGCGACACCCGGATCCTGCAGACCGTGCGCGGCGTCGGCTTCGTCCTGCGCACATGATCAGCATCCTGCCGCGCAGCCTGCGCTCCCAGATCACCGCCAGTGTGGCGCTGCTGGTGATGGTCCTGGTGGCCCTGGCCGGTCTGATCATCGTGGTGCGGATCGACCACAGCGACCGCACCGACGTCGACCGCCAGCTCGCCTCCCGCACCGAGAAGGTCCGCCAGGACGCGGACAAGCTGCTGAGCCAGGGCAATGGCGCCGGCGGACGCGGCGAGGACGACTACGGCGGCCTGCTGGCCGGCAGCCAGTCCCTGGTCCGCCTCATCGCCAACGGCAAGGTCGTGGCCCAACGCGGCGAACAACCCGCCACCCCCGTCCCGGTTCCGACCGGTGACGGCTACAGCACGGTACGGGTCGGCGGTCAGTCCTGGCGGTCGCTGGTCGAACCGGTCAGCACCACCGGCGGCGACCGGCTCCAGGTCCTGGAGAACCTCGAACCCATCGAGGAGCGACTGGCCGACAACACCCGCCTGGTCACCCTGGTCACGCTACTCGCCACGCTGCTGGCCGGGATCGGGGTGTGGCTGCTCAGCCGGATCATCCTGCAGCCCCTGCAACGGCTGCGTACCGGCGCCCAGCACATCCGCCCCGCCGACACCGGCCAGCAACTGCCCACGGTCCACCGTCCACGCGAGGTCGCCGACCTGTCCGCCGCGCTGAACCGGATGCTCGACCAGCTCCAGTCCGGGATGCTCGCCACCCGCCGCTTCACGGCTGACGCCGGCCATGAGTTGCGCACGCCGCTGACCAGCCTCGGGATGACCCTGGAGACCCTGCAGCGCAATCCCGACCTGCCGGCCGCGACCCGGGCCGACGCGCTGGCGGCGATGGCCGTCGAGCACCACCGCATCACCACGCTGCTGGAGGGCCTGCAGACGCTGGCCCGCGGGGACGCACAGGCGCTGCCCGCCCGTGCCTCGGTGGACATGGCGGAACTCCTGGACGAGGCCGTGCGGCGGGCCCAGCGCCGTCACCCCGAGACCACCTACACGCTCACGGCGCTGTGTGCGATTGAGGTCAGGGCGTGTCGGCCTGGCGGGTTGTCTGATGGGTGATCACCTCTCGGCAGCGCGGTCGGAGACCAGGCCGGCTACGGCTGTGTAGGTCTCGTCGAAGTCTTCGCGGCGGCCGAGGAAGCGTTGCAGGGTGCGCCATTGCTTGTGCTCGGCGTTGGCGTGCTCCACGCAGATGCGCTCCGACGACTGCTGGTGGCGTTCCGCGTTCCAGGCCGCGAGTTCCTGGGGTGTCGCGTCCTTCTTCGGTTTGAGCGGCGGAGCCTGGACCTGGTCGGGAAACTCCTTCGCCAGGCCCCGGTATCCGGCGTCGACCTTGGCTTTGACCTGTGGGAACTGCCTGAACAGGTCGGCGATTCCCTCGGTGCGCACCGCCGTCTGGTCGTGCATCCGCCCGGGGCGGAACGCCCCGGCCCACAGAGTCCGGCCCTGGCCGTCGGTGACGACGGTGGCCTTCTTGGTGTTCATCTTCTTTTTGCCCGAGACGAACGCACGTCGGCCGGGCTTGTTGGCGCGCGGGCGGCGGACCTGGACCTCGGTCCCGTCGAATCGCAGCTCGACGCCCTCGGCCGCCGCGTAGGCGAAGACGTCGGCCAGGGTGCGAAGCCGCAGCTCGGGATGGTCCTTGACGGCGAATCCGCGTGCGGCCAGCAGCGGTCTGATCTCACGGATCGCGCGGGTGACCGTGGAGCGGTCCACTCGGTACAGCTCGGCCAGGGCCGCGTGCGGGAGCTGGAAGCGCAGCGCCACCAGGGTCACGATGATCCGGTCCACGAACACCAGATCGTGGTCGGGGCCGGCCCCGGCCGCACGCAACCGCTCGTGGCCTCGGCGTTCACGCAGCCGGGATTCCTCGGCAGCAGTCCAGACGCCGGCGAGTTCGGCGACGAGTTTGCCGAGTCGCCGCGGCTGGAGGCCGGTGAAGATACGCTTGGACAAGGCCGTGCGGCCCGGGTGATGCGTCACAACACCACTCCACCGCACGGCCTGCTTCATGTCCGGGCAATACCACGATCGTTATTCGTACACCGCGCCGTCAGCACCAGCATCACTCCACCCGCGAGCGCCTCCCCCCTGGTCGAAGGCTGGCCCACCGGGCTGCGGCTGGCCCTGGACAACCTCCTCGACAATGCCGCGCTGCACGGGAAGGCCCATGGGCGGGTCCAGGTCGAGCTGCAGGCGGACACCGCCGCCGTCCAGGTGAGCGTCACCGACGACGGGCCCGGCATCCCCGAGGACCTCAGAGAGGCCATGAAGGCGCGCTTCGCCCGGGGCCCGCACCCCCGCAGCGACGGGTCAGGCCTCGGGCTCGCCCTGGTCGAACAACAGACCCAACTCCACGGCGGCACCCTCCACCTCGACCAGGCCCCCACCAGCGGACTCCGGGCCACGCTGACCCTGCCGCAGCCCCCCAGTGCGGGGCTCGGCTGAGCGCAGGCAGGCAGGCAGGCAGGCAGGACGGCACGGCTGGGTGTGGGGGTGGGGCTGAGCCGGTCGGGCCCGGCGGGCGCCCGCCGGGGCGTCCGGGGGCGTCAGCAGTACGGCGGCTGGTTGGTCAGGGACGCCGCCACGCGCATCCACACGCCGAAGAGCCGGTACAGGTCGGGCAGTTCTCCCTGGGCCTGGACGGTTCGGCTGTCCGTCGAGGTGACCCCTGGGATTCCCAGCAGGGTGGCGGCCACCGAGGCCGACTGCCAGCGGACGGCGAGGGTGGACGGGCCCATGGGCGCCGACGGGGTCGGCAGCGGTGCGGAGAGGCCGGCGGCGACTGCTTCCTCGATGGCCGCGCGGGCCTCGGCCACCGGACGCAGCTCCGCCGTGAAGCGGTCCCGCGCGTACTTCACGGCCACGGTGCTGACGGCGGCGTCCCAGGCGTCCATCTCGGCGCAGGCGCGGTCGTCACCGGTGAGGACCGCCACCGGAACGCCGAGGGCCGCGGCGGTGGCCTGGGCCAGGCCGATCTCGCCCACGGGTCGGCCGTCCAGCCAGATGTCTTCGATCTCATGGCCCATGAAACTGTGGCTCAGCACGCCGAGCACACCGGCCCGGGAGTGGTAGCCGACGCAGACCACGGCGTCGTGCTCGGGGTGAGGTCTTCGAGCATGCCCATCTGTTTGGGCCTGCCGCGGATGAGACGGGCCGCCGGGTGCAGGGCCTCGGGCCGGATATTGCGCATGGGGCCGTGCGCGTCGTTGACGGTGATGTCGGTGGCGCCGGCCGCGAGGGCGCCCCGGACGGCCGCGTTGACGTCCTCCGCCATCATCAGCCGTCCACGCTCGTAGTCCCGCCCGCCGGGCTGGACGTCCTCGGCGTCCACCAGCCCGGTGATGCCTTCCATGTCCGCACTGATGTAGATCCGCACCGCTGGTACTCCTTAGCTTGATCGTTAAGGAGACGCCGGTCGCTACTCCGCCGGTTCCGCCAGGTCGGGCGATGCGATGCCCAGCACCGCCCTCGCCGAGTCGCTGAGCAGTTCGCGGAGCCGGTCCTCGGGGAGGCCCGCGCTGTGGAACAGGGTGGACTGGATCGCGGCGATCGCGGCGTGGACCAGGGTCCGGGCCTCGGTGTCGGTCAGCCCGGCGCGCAGCTCCGCCATCAGGTGCACCCACTCCTCCAGGTAGAGGCGCTGCTTGCGGCGCAGCCTGCGGCGGTCCTCCTCGGGCAGGTTGTGGATCTCGTGGTGGTAGACCTGGGCCAGCTCACGGTCGGCGACGACGAACTCGACCTGGCCGGCGATCAGCCGGGTCAGCGCCTGGCCCAGATCGGGCACCTGCTGCACGACCTGCTGCTCCTCGCGGAGCAGGCCGTCGATCACCCGGTCGAACAGGGCGACCAGGACCGCGGACTTGCTGCCGAAGTGCCGGTAGATCCCGGACCCGGTGATGCCGGCCGCCGCGCCGATGTCCGCCATCGACACCGAGTGGAAGCCGTTGCGGGCGACCAGGTCGGCTGCCGCGGCAAGGATGCGTTCCTTGCGCGCGGGATCCCTGGTGCGGGTGGACGCGGCTGCGTCGACTGTCACGTCGTCGGTCTCCATGGTTCTATCCTGCCGTGCCCTGGGCATGGTCAGTGCACCTGGTAGTGCCGGGCGTACTGTTCCCTCACCACATTCTTCTGGATCTTGCCGGTCGAGGTCTTCGGCAGTGCGTCCGTCACGATGACGGCTTTGGGCGCCTTGTAGGGGTCGATGAGCGTCTTGACCTTGGCGATCAGGGCCCGACCGTCGAGCCCGGCTCCGGCGCGGGGGACGACCACGGCGGTGACGGCCTCGCCCCAGCGCTCGTGCGGCAGGCCGACCACCGCGACCTCGGCGACGTCGTCGTCGGCCGCGTAGAGGGCCTTCTCGACTTCCAGGGAGGCGACGTTCTCACCGCCGGTCTTGATCACGTCCTTGCGCCGGTCGCTGAACCACAGCACGCCGTCCTGGTCGAAGTGGCCGATGTCGCCGGAGTGGAACCAGCCGTGGGCGAAAGCGGCGTCGGTGGCCTTCGGGTCGTCCAGGTAGCCGGTCATGGTGTGCGGCCCACGGTAGACGATCTCGCCGGAGTTCCCCGGCGCGAGCAGCGCCCCGCTGCCGTCCATGATCGCGACCTGGACGTTGGCGACCGGGGTGCCGACCGCGCCCGGGTGCGTGAGCTGGTGCTCGGGGCGGAACAGGGTCGCGGTCGGGCTCATCTCGGTCTGCCCGAACAGGAGGTAGAAGTCGCAGCCGAACACCTCCAGACAGCGCCGCAGCTGCGCCTCGGGCATCGGCGCCATCGCGTACAGGGCGCGACGCAGGCTGGAGAGGTCCCGGCGGGCGATGTCGGGGTGGTCGAGCAGTTGCCGGTACATCATCGGCAGGCCGAAGATCTGGGTGATGCGTTCGGTCTCGATCAGTTGCAGCAGCCGGGCGGCGTCGAAGCCGCGCTCGATGTACAGCGCGGCGCCGACCATCACGGCGGCGGTGCAGTGGCAGTTGAGCTGGGCGGTGTGGAACATCGGCAGCATCGCGACGAACCGGTCCTGCTCGGTGAACCGGGCCTCCAGGGCCATGGCCAGGGATTCCAGGTAGATGGCGGTGTGGTTGCCGACGACACCCTTGGGCGCGGAGGTCGTGCCGCTGGTGTAGAGGTAGCTGATCGGGTCGCGGTCGTCGACGAAGTACTGTGGCTCGGAGTCGTCCTGAGTGACCGTCAGGTCAGCGAAGGTGATCAATTCCGAGTCCTGTGGAGTCCCGCCGTCCTCGGTCACGGCGAACACATCGGTCAGGGTCGGCAGTTGGGCGAGGGTCGCGGCCAGGCCGGGCAGCAGCGTGCTGTCCGCGACGATCCCACGGGCCCGGGAGTGGCCGAGGACGTAGGCGACCTCGTTGGCGCGCCAGCCGAGGTTGATCGGCACGCAGACCACGCCGAGTTTGGCGCAGGCGTAGTAGGTGACCAGGAATTCGGCGCTGTTGCCGCAGGCCAGGGCGAGCGCGTCGCCGCGTTGGTAGCCGCGGCGGCTCAGCGCGTTGGCGGTCCGGTTCACCCAGGCGTTGAACTCCGTGTACGTCAGCCGACGTGCTCCCTCGACCAGGGCGGTGCGGTTCGGGTAGCGGGCGGCGGCCCTGGTCAGGCTGTCGCCCACGTTGACGCGCTGGATCAGGTTGGCCTGGGGCTGCGGGGACGGGGGCACGGTCTGCTCCTTGCGGTTCGGTGGCACCGGTTGAGTGGGGCCGGTTCAGTAGGACCTGGGCAGCCCGAGCGAGTGCTGGGCCACGTAGTTGAGGATCATTTCCCGGTTCACCGGAGCGATCCGCAGCAGCCGGGCCAGCCCCCACAGCGGGATCAGACCGTGCTCGGTGGCCACCCCGTTGCCGCCGTGGCACTGGATCGCGGCGTCGACCGCGGCCAGCGCGGCTTCGGCCGCCGCGTACTTGGCCATATTGGCCGCCTCGCCGGCGGGCAGGCCCTGGTCGTGCAGCCAGGCGGCCTTGGCGGTCATCAGGGCGGCTAGCTCGACCTCGATCTTCGCCTTGGCCAGGGGGTGGGAGACGCCCTGGTGGGCGCCGATCGGACGGTCCCAGACCACCCGGTCGTTGGCGTAACCGCTGGCCTTGGCCAGGGCGTAGCGGCCGATGCCGACGCACAGCGCGGCGCCGGTCACCCGTTCGGGGTTCAGTCCGTGGAAGACCTGGCGGAACCCGTCGCCCTCGGTGCCCACCAGCCGGTCCGCCCCGACGCGGACATCGTCGAAGAACAGGGTGAACTGGCGCTCGGGGAGGTTGACCGACACCGGCAGCGGCTGCGCGACCAGTCCGGGGGCGTCGGTGTCGACGAGGAACAGCGACAGTTCGGCGTCGCCGGTTTGCGCATTGGTGCCGGTCCTGGCCACCACCAGGATCGCGTCGGCTTCGTCCACGCCCGAGATGTAGTACTTCTGGCCGCGCAGGACCCAGTCCTCGCCGGCGCGGGTGGCGGTGGTGGACAGCCGGTGGGTGTTGGACCCGGCGTCGGGCTCGGTGATCGCGAAGACCACCTTGCCCTCCCCGCTGGCCAGCCCGGGCAGCCAGGTGTCGCGCTGTGCGTCGGTGCCGTAGGTGGCGATGACCTCGCCGCAGATCGCGCTGGAGACCAGGAGCAGCAGCAGCGGGCAGCCCTGGGCGGCGGTCTCCTCGCAGACGATGGCCAGTTCGACCAGCCCCGCGCCGCCACCGCCGTGGGACTCGGGGATGTTGATGCCGAGGTAGCCGTGCTTGCCCAGGGCCTGCCACAGCTCGGTGGTGAACTCCCTGGCCTCGGCCTTGCGGGTGTAGTAGGCGCCGCCGAAGGGGGCGGTGATCGCGGCGAGGGCGGATCTCAGTGCGGCGTGGTCCTCGTTGGGGGAAAAGTCCATCGTGCTCTCCTGATTCAGCTTCTTCAGCTTCAGCGTCTGGGGGCGGGGCCGGTGCTGGGCGCCCCGGCGAACACCTGGGCGATGGACATCCACTCGGCGGCGACGTCCCCGGTGGTGCGGAGCAGCGTGTCGGCCGGGTGCCGCCGCTGGGTGACCACCAGGCAGAAGTCCAGGGCCGGACCGGCCACCCGCTGCTCGGCGTCGTCCGGCCCCCAGGCCCAGGTGCTGCCGTCGGGCGCGGCGAGTTCGACCCGTACCTGCGCCGGGGGCGGTTCGCTGCCGCGCAGCCGGTAGGAGAAGCCGAGGGTACGCACCCCCAGGTGCGCGATGTGGCGCAGCCGGGCGGTGGGCTCGCGGACGACGCCCAGGGTGTCGGCGACGTCCTGGCCGTGCGCCCAGGTCTCCATCAGCCGTGCGGTGACCTGGCTGCCCACACTCATCTCGGGGCCGAACCACGGGGTGCGTGCCCTGGCGTCCAACTGGCTTGCCTGATCCAGGAATTCGGCCCTGGCCTGGCGGAACCACTGGAGCAGTCGGGGCGGCGGCAGCGAGCGGTGGCGCAGGGCCACCTGGTCGGGGAAGTCGGGCCCCAGCGCCATCAGCGCGGCCGCGTCGGCGCGGAAGCGCTCCGGGTCGGTCATCGCCGAGGTCGCGGCCTGGTCGAACGCGGCCAGATGGCTGACCTGGTCGTGGATCGACCAGCCGGCGGCCGGGGTGGGGCGGCGCCAGGCCGCCGGGGGGAGGTCGGCGACCAGGTCGTCCAGCACCTGTGTCTCCGCGGCGAGGTCGGTCAGCAACTCGCCCAGATCGACGCTCACGGCTGCTCCCCGCTGACACCGACAACGGTGGTTTCAATGACCGCGAGGACCGCGCCGACGTCGACCTGTTGCCCCACCACGACGCCGAGTTCGGCCAGGATGCCGTCATGCGGCGCGCACACGCTGTGCTCCATCTTCATCGCCTCCAGGACCACGATCACCTGTCCCGCGCCGACCTCGGCGCCGGCCTCGGCGGCGACCCGCACCACCGTTCCCGGCATCTGGGCCAGCAGCGATCCCGGGGCCGAGCGCGAGCCCGGTTCGGGGAAGCGGGGTGTCTCGGCCAGGGTGCTGGAGCCCAGCGCACTGTCGGCGAAACAGAGTGCCCCGACCCGGTGGATCCTGACCAGCCGTCGGACCCCCGCCACCTCCAGGTCGACCCGCTGCGCGGACGCGCCCCGCAGCACCACGTCCGCCACCGTGGCCCCGTCCACCTCGGCCTCCACAGCCCCGCCGCGCAGCAGCCGATAGCGCACGGTCACGGGTGTGCCGTCGGCTTCGAAGGCGGCGAACTGCGGGCCGTTGGCCACATTGCGCCAGCCCGAGGGCAGCGTCCCCAGCACGGTCGCGTCAGCGCGTCGCTCGGCCTGCCCGGCCAGAGCGGCGGCGAGGGCGTGGACGCGGACCGCGTCGAAGGCGGTGGACGAGGCAGCGAGTTGCCGGGGGGAGTGCCGGTCCAGATAGCCGGTGTCGATGCGCCCGGCCCGGAACTCGGACTCGCGCAGGATCCCGACCAGCAGGGCGCGGTTGGACACCACACCGTGCAGTTCGGTCTCCGCGAGTGCCCGGGCCAGCAGCCGGCAGGCCTCGTCACGGGTGGGCGCGTGGGCGATCACCTTGGCGAGCATCGGGTCGTAGTGGACGCCGACCTCCCCGCCGGTGGCGATGCCGCTGTCCACCCGCACGCCGGGCAGCTCCGGGACGGAGAACCGGTGCACCCGGCCGGTGGCGGGCAGGAAGCCCGCGTCGACGTCCTCCGCGTACAGCCGTGCCTCGATCGCATGGCCCTCGATGCGCGCGTTCAGCGCCTGGTCCGGCAGCGGTTTGCCCTCGGCGACCAGCAGTTGCAGCCGGACCAGGTCGAGGCCGGTGATCAGCTCGGTCACCGGGTGTTCTACCTGCAGCCGGGTGTTGACCTCCAGGAAGGAGAAGCGGCCGTCCGCGCCGAGGACGAACTCGACCGTGCCGGCGCCCTCGTAGCCGATCGCCCGCCCGGCCGCGACCGCCGCTTGGCCCAGCCGCTCGCGCAGGTCCGGGTCGACGCCGGGGGAGGGCGCCTCTTCGATGATCTTCTGGAAGCGGCGCTGGATCGAGCACTCACGTTCGAAGAGGTGGACCAGATTGCCATGGGTGTCGCCGAAGATCTGCACCTCGATATGCCGGGGGGAGTCCACATAGCGTTCCAGGAACACGGTGGCGTCGCCGAAGGCCGAGGCCGCCTCGCGGCGGGCGGAGGCGACCGCGTCCAGCAGCTGCGCCTCCTCGCGCACGATCCGCATGCCCCGGCCGCCGCCGCCGAAGGCGGCCTTGACCAGGACCGGGAAGCCGATCTCGGTGGCCGCCCGACGGATGAGCGCCGCGCCGTCCAGCTCCTGTTCCAGCTCGTGGTCCTGAGGGAGAGTCAGGCCGGGCAGCACCGGGACGCCGGCGGCGGCCATCAGCTCCTTGGCGGCGATCTTCGAGCCCATGGCGTCGATCGCCTTGGGCGGCGGCCCGACGAAGACCAGCCCGGCGTCGGCGCAGGCCCGGGCGAAGCCGGCGTTCTCGGACAGGAAGCCGTAGCCGGGGTGGACCGCGTCGGCTCCGGTGCGGTGCGCGGCCGCGATCACCAGGTCGCCGCGCAGATAGGTGTCGGCGGGGGCGGACCCTGGCAGCCGTACGGCCTCGTCAGCGGCGGCCACGAACGGGGCGTCGGCGTCCGGGTCGGAGAACACGGCCACGGTGGCGATGTCGAGTTCGCGCGCGGTGCGCATCACCCGGGTGGCGATCTCGCCGCGGTTGGCGACCAGCAGCTTGCGAATGGTCATCGGTTTTCTTCCCCCTACATCCGGAAGACGCCGTAGCCGCGGCGTCCTTCGACCAGTTGGGAGTGCGCCGCGGACAGCGCCATGCCGAGGACCGCCCTGGTGTCGCGCGGGTCGATGACACCGTCGTCGTACAGCCGCGAAGTGATGAAGAAGGCGTGGGACTCGCGTTCGATCTGCTCCTCGACCGACAGCCTGCGCCGGTCGTCGGCGTCCTGGTCGAACTCCCGCCCGGCGGACGCAGCCGCCTGCTTGCCCACGATGGAGAGCACCCCGGCCAGCTGCTGGGCGCCCATCACCGCGAGCTTGGCGTTCGCCCAGGCGAACATCAGCCGCGGCCCGAAGGCCCGCCCGGACATCCCGTAGTTGCCCGCGCCGAAGGAGGCGCCGATGTTGACGGTGATGTGCGGGACGGTGCTGTTGGTGACCGCGTTGATCATCTTCGCGCCGTCCTTGATGATCCCGCCCTGCTCGTAGCTGGTGCCGACCATGTAGCCGGTGGTGTTCTGCAGGAAGACCAGGGGAGTGCTGCTCTGGTTGGCGAGCATGATGAACTCGCTGGCCTTCTTGGCCTCCTCGCTGAACAGCACGCCGCGGGCGTTGGCCAGCACGCCGACCGGGAAGCCGTGGATCGAGGCCCAGCCGGTGACCAGGCTGGTGCCGTACAGCGCCTTGTACTCGCCGAACCGGGAGCCGTCGACCACCCGGGCCAGGATCTCGCGCGGATCCACCGGCACCCGGAAGTCGGCCGGGGCGATCCCGAGCAGCTCCTCCGGGTCGTACAACGGCGGGTCGGCGGGCTTGCTGGGGCCTGGGCCGAGCTTGTGCCAGTTGAGCTCGGCGACGATCTGGCGGCCGATCCGGATGCAGTCGCCCTCGTCGGCGGCGAAGTAGTCGCCGAGGCCCGACACCCGGGTGTGCATGTCGGCCCCGCCGAGCGCCTCGTCGTCGGCGTCCTCGCCGGTGGCCATCTTGACCAGCGGGGGACCGCCGAGGAACACCTTGGCCTGGCCGTCGACCAGCACCGCGTAGTCGCACATCCCGGGGACGTACGCCCCGCCGGCGGTGGCGTTGCCGAAGACCAGCGAGATGGTGGCGATGCCCAGCTGCGAGAGCTGGGTGAGGTCGTGGAAGATCTGCCCGGCCTGGACGAACAGGTCCGACTGGGTGGGCAGGTCGGCGCCGCCGGACTCGACCAGGCAGATCACCGGCAGCCGGTTGATCCTGGCGATCTCCAGGGCGCGCAGGTTCTTGCGCAGGGTGTAGGGGTTCATCGCGCCGCCGCGTACCGTCGGGTCATGGGCGATGATCACGCACTCGACCCCGGACACCACTCCGATGCCGGTGAGGATGCTCGCGCCGACGGTGAAGTCGGTGCCCCACGCCGCGAGCGCGGACAGTTCCAGGAACGGGGCGTCGCGGTCCAGCAGCAGTTCCAGCCGCTCGCGCACCAGCAGCTTGCCGCGCTGGTGGTGCCGCTCGGCGTACCTGGCGCCGCCGCCGGCGCGCACCAGGTCGAGCTGCTGCTCCAACTCCCGCACCGCGGCGGACTGCGCCTCGTGGTTGGCGCGGTAGGCCTCGCCGGTGCGGTCCACGGCCGATCTCAGCACGGGCAACGGTCCACTCTTCCTCTCGAACTGCGCGGGTCGGGCCTTGGGTCCAGCTCGGGGCCAGCTCCGGACCCAGCTCGGCAAATGTTAATTGAGATTCACTAACTTGGGAACCCCGAGCCGCAGTCCCAGCACATACACTGATGCCGCAGTCCATGGGCATTGACTAGTGATATCTCATTCACTACAGGAAGGATCACTGGTGTGACTGGTGAGGCGTTCATCTACGAGGCGATCCGCACGCCCCGGGGCAAGGGCAAGGGCGGGTCGCTGCACGGGACCAAGCCCCTGGACCTGGTGGTCGGCCTGATCGGGGAGCTGCGGCGACGCCACCCCGGCCTGGACCCGGCCGCCATCGACGACATCGTGCTCGGCGTGGTCTCCCCGATCGGCGAGCAGGGCGGCGTCATCCCCAGGGCCGCCGCCATCGCGGCCGGCCTGCCGGACACGGTGGCCGGGGTGCAGGTCAACCGGTTCTGCGCCTCGGGCCTCGAGGCGGTCAACCAGGCCGCGCAGCGGATCAGGTCCGGTTGGGACCAGCTGATCGTGGCCGGCGGGGTCGAGTCGATGTCCCGGGTGCCGATGGGCTCGGACGGCGGGGCGATGTTCCTGGACCCGGCCACCAACTACGACGCCTACTTCGTGCCGCAGGGCGTTGGCGCCGACCTGATCGCCACCATCGAGGGCTTCAGCCGCGAGGACGTGGACCGCTACGCCGTCTCCTCCCAGCTCAGGGCGGAGGCGGCCTGGTCCGGGGGCTACTTCGCCAAGTCGGTGGTCCCGGTCACCGACCTCAACGGGGTGACCGTGCTCGACCACGACGAGCACCGACGGGCGCAGTCCACGGTGGAGTCGCTGGGCAAGCTCACCCCCTCCTTCGCCGCGATCGGCGACCTGGGCGGCTTCGACGCGGTGGCGCTGCAGAAGTACCACGCGGTGGAGCGGATCGACCATGTGCACACGGCCGCCAACTCCTCCGGAGTGGTCGACGGCGCGGCCCTGGTGCTGGTGGGCAGCGAACAGGCCGGCCGGGATCTCGGCCTGGCCCCGCGGGCCCGTGTGGTCGCCACCGCGGTCAGCGGCGCCGATCCGACCATCATGCTCACCGGCCCCACCCCGGCCACCCGCAAGGTGCTCGCCCTGGCCGGACTGACCATCGACGACATCGACCTGTTCGAGCTCAATGAGGCGTTCGCCGCGGTGGTCCTGAAATGGATCAGGGACCTGGGCATCCCCGAGGAGAAGGTCAACGTCAACGGCGGCGCCATCGCCATGGGCCACCCGCTCGGCGCCACCGGCGCGATGCTGGTCGGCACCGTCGTCGACGAGTTGGAGCGCCGAGGCGCCCGACGGGCCCTGGTGACCCTGTGCATCGGCGGCGGCATGGGCCTGGCCACCATCATCGAGCGAGTCTGAGGAGCGGGAACGGCGATGACGACTGACACCAAGACCATTCGCTGGCAGCAGGACGAGGACGGCATCGTCGTGCTGACCCTCGACGACCCCGCGCAGTCGGCGAACACCATGAACCACGACCACACCGAGTCGATGGGCCTGGTCGTCGACCGGCTGGAGGCGGAACGGGACAGCATCACCGGCGTGGTGATCACCTCGGCCAAGAAGACCTTCTTCGCCGGCGGCGACCTGAACGACCTGATCGCGGCCCAGCCGGAACAGGCCGCGGAGCTCACCGCCTACATCACCACCGTCAAGGCGCAGCTGCGCCGGCTGGAGCGGCTCGGCCGACCGGTGGTCGCGGCCATCAACGGCGCCGCGCTGGGCGGCGGCCTGGAGATCGCGCTCGCCTGCACCCACCGCATCGCCGCCGACGCCCGGGGCAGCCAGATCGGCCTGCCCGAGGTCACGCTGGGACTGCTGCCGGGCGGCGGGGGCGTCACCCGCACGGTGCGGCTGCTGGGCGTCCAGGAGGCGCTGCTCAAGGTGCTGCTGCAGGGCCAGCGCAACACCCCGCGCAAGGCACTGGAGCTCGGCCTGGTGCACGAGGTGGTGGACACGGTCGAGGAGCTGCTGCCCCGGGCCAAGGAGTGGATCAGGGCGAATCCCGGCGTCCCGGTGCAGCCCTGGGACGTGCCCGGCCATCGGATCCCCGGCGGTACGCCCGCCGATCCGAAGTTCGCCGCCGTCCTGCCCGCGCTGCCCGCTCAGCTGCGGCGCCAGCTCAGGGGCGCACCGGCGCCCGCGCCGCGCGCGATCCTGGCGGCGGCGGTGGAGGGGGCCCAGGTCGACTTCGACACGGCGCTGGCGATCGAGACCCGCTATCTGGTGAGCCTGGCGACCGGGCAGATCTCCAAGAACATGATCCAGGCGCTCTTCTTCGACCTCCAGCACATCAACTCGGGCGGCAGCCGGCCCCAGGGCTTCCCGGCGTACGCCGCCAGCAAGGTCGGGGTGCTGGGGGCGGGGATGATGGGCGCCGCCATCGCCTATGTCTCGGCCAAGGCCGGGATCGAGGTCGTCCTCAAGGACGTCACCCGGGAGGCCGCCGAGCGCGGCAAGGGCTACGCGGCCAAGCTGGAGCAGAAGGCGCTGGCGCGCGGCGCCACCACCGAGCAGAAGTCCGAGGCGTTGCTGGCCCGGATCACCCCGACCGCGGACCCGGCGGACTTCGCCGGGGTGGACTTCGTGGTCGAGGCGGTCTTCGAGAGCCAGGACCTCAAGCACGCGGTGTTCGCCGAGATCCAGGACGTGCTGGCCCCGGACGCGGTGCTGGGCTCCAACACCTCCACTCTGCCGATCACCGGCCTGGCCGAGGGCGTGTCCCACCCCGAGGACTTCATCGGCATCCACTTCTTCTCGCCGGTCGACCGGATGCCGCTGGTGGAGATCATCAGGGGCGCGGAGACCTCGGACGCCACCCTGGCCAAGGCGTTCGACTACACCCTGCAGATCAGGAAGACCCCGATCGTCGTCAACGACAGCCGCGGCTTCTTCACCAGCCGGGTCATCAGCACCTTCCTCAACGAGGCGGTGGCGATGATCGGCGAGGGGGTGGAACCGTCCACCGTCGAACAGGCCGGCGCCCAGGCCGGCTACCCGGCGTCCCCGCTGCAGCTGATGGACGAACTGACGCTCACACTGCCGCGGCGGATCCGTGAGGAACGGCGGGCGGCGATCGAGTCGGCCGGGGGTGTCTGGACCGCGAACGGAGCCGACGCGGTGATCGACCTGATGATCGATCAGTTCGACCGCAGGGGAAGGTCCACCGGGGCGGGGTTCTACGACTATGACGAGGACGGCAAGCGGGTGGGGCTGTGGCCCGGCCTGCGCGACACCTTCAAGGCCGGCAGCGCGCAGCTGCCGCTGGCGGATTTGAAGGAGCGGATGCTGTTCATCGAGGCGATCGAGGCGGTGAAGTGCTTCGAGGAGGGGGTGCTCACCTCGGTGGCCGACGCCAACGTCGGCTCCATCCTCGGCATCGGCTTCCCGACCTGGACCGGCGGCGTCATCCAGTACGTCAACCAGTACCCGGGCGGCCTGAAGGGCTTCGCCGCGAGGGCCGGCGAACTCGCCGAGCGCTACGGCGAGCGGTTCAGCGCACCGCAGTCGCTGCTCGACCGGGCCGACCGCGGCGAGACCTTCCGGTAGGGCGGTTGGACGCATGGAAGCGGGTCGGATCCGCCTGTCGCCGCCTCGTGCGGCCGGGAGGCGGATCCGGCCCACCGAACGCAAGGAGACCACCTGTGCCGGCCGCCGTATACGAGACACTGCTCATCGGAGGCCGCTCCGGTGTCGGCAAGACCACCGTCGGCTGGGAGATCTCCGCGCAACTGCAGGCCGGCTGATCTATACCAACACCGTCTCCGTTCTGGAGCCCGACCTGATCGCCCGCGCCATGGGCGGCACACCCCGCATCACCGGGGTCCTCCTGACCGCCGACGACGCAACCGCCCAGCAACGCCTCCACGGCCGGGAGGTCGGCAGCCAACTCGACGCCCACATCACCCGAAGCACTGCCATGGCCCGGCACCTGCAGGCCGTTGCGCCTCCATGGGTTACCCGGGTATCCACCGACGGACGCTCCGTCACTGCCATCGCACGCGATGCCCTCGCGGCAACCAACTGGTCAGGGTAGAGGCTTGGCCGGCAGGCTGCGCGACGCCGGCTGCCGGCGGCTGACCAGGCCGTGAGCGAAGACCCGCCCCACGACGTCGTGGGCTTGGCAGCGGGACTCGTCGGGTGGGGCGACTGTGGCTCACTGGGGCGGATCGGCTTGCTCCGCCGCGGTCGGAGATTCTTCGGCCGGCACGCCCTGGACGAAGGTCACGTCCGGTTCGGAGACGGGGTTGATCCAGCAGCGCATGGTGATTTCCGGTGAGAAGGTCTTCGGCGCGGAGGCGAACGCCCGCTCGGCCTGTACGAAGTCGGGGTTGGCTATGCCTATCGAAAGGCTTGGCCAGGTCTGAACGGTCGTGGACTTGTCCTCCAGGTAGTGCCCCCAGGACTTGCCGCACCTGCATGATCGCTTCTCCGGAAAGAGGCGGACGATGTCCTGGCAGTGCGCGCAGTACATGAGCTTCACGGCAGCTCCTCGAATTGACGAACCATCGAACCGGGCAGCGCCCGCCAGCGACTGATCATGGCACTCTGGCGAGGGCCGCAGCAGGTCGGGATGCCCCCCCGCTCCCCGCAGATGAGCCGCCCCCAAAACCGATTGCCTGAGCGTGGGACGGCGCGCGGAATCTCCGCCGTGATCACTCAACGCCGCGACCGCGACCGCCACCTTCCGCACATCGCCACGCACGTTGAGGATCATTGTCTTGGGAACTCCGAGAGGGCGTGTGTCAGAGGGCGGTGCCATCATCGGCGCATGACTGAAGAGCGGGACCAAGAACGCGACCAGTTGCTCTCCTTCCTCACGTATCAGCGGGACTCGGTCCTGTCGATCGTGGACGGTCTCGCCGAGGAGCACTGGCAGACTGCCGTTGTGCCGTCCGGCTGGACGATCGCCGGCATGGTCGAACACCTGGGCGGCGCCGAACGGCACTGGTTCCAGAGGGTCGTCAGCGGCCATGAGGTGGATCTGCCCTGGGACGAGGGCCTGCCTCCGTACGACCCGGAGGCTCCCTACGTCTGCGATCGGCCGTCGGCGGAGGTGCGCGCCTACTACGAGGAGCAGTGTCGGCGCTCCGACGACGTCCTTGCGGGCGTGTCGCTGTCCGACCGGCCGAAGGGCAAGCACGGCGACCCGGAGCTCGATGACCAGGTGACCACTGTGCGCTGGGTGGTTCTGCACATGATCGAGGAAACGGCGGCGCACTCCGGACATCTGGAGATCGTCCGAGAGCTCCTCGACGGCCGCACACGTCTGGGGCTGCGCTGATCGCCTCCCGCAGTGCCCAGTTCGGCAAAGAGAGGACGGGGTCAGTCCTGCTGGAGCAGGGCCACCACCGTCCTGCGTGACTCGTCGTCCAGTGCGTAGGGGGCGTAGAGAGTGAAGCGGTCGATGATGTCGGCGAAGCGGCGGCGGACCTCCTTGGCGCAGTCCTCGGGGGTTCCCACCACGGCGAACTCGTGCAGCATCTCGTCGTCGACCAGGCCTGCCATCACCTCCCACTCGCCGAGCCGGGACAGCCGGTGCAGCTCGGTGTGCAGCTCGCCCCAGCCGTGCAGGTCCAGCACCGCCCGGTAGGCCGGGGTCGCGGCGTAGAAGGCCAGTCGCTTGCGGACCGCGGCGACCGCGGCGGCGATCTCTCCGTCCGTGCGCCCGGTGGCGACCAGTCCCGGCAGCGAGAGGGTGAACTGCTCCCGACCGCGCCCGTTCCGCTGCAGCACGGAGCCGACCCGGGGGACGGTCACCTCGCGCAGATAGCGCCCGGTGGTCAGCGGGTGCACCAGCATGCCGTCCGCCACCTCGGCCGCTACCTCGGTCATCTGCCGGCCGACCGCCGCGATCAGGACCGGCGGGGCGCCGAAGGGGTTGGGCGCGGGCTGGAACATCGGCGTCATCAGCGTGTGCTGGTAGAACTCGCCGCGGAAGTCCAGCGGTTCCCCGTCGTTCCAGCAGGCCCAGATCGCGCGCAGCGCCAGCACGAACTCCCGCATCCTGGCGGCCGGCGCGGACCAGGGCATGCTGAACCGTCGCTCGATGTGCGGTTTGATCTGCGAGCCGAGACCGAGCATGAACCGCCCGCCGCTGAAGGCGTGCAGGTCGTTGGCCATGGTGGCGACCGTCATCGGATTGCGGGCGAAGGCCACCGCGATCCCGGTCCCGATCTGCAGCCGCTCCGAGTGCTCGGCGGCCAGCAGCAGCGGCAGGAACGGGTCGCGTCCCAGCTCGGAGGTCCACACCCCGTCGTAGCCCAGGCCTTCTGCGGCCGCGACCTGGCCCGCGATGCCGGCGAAGTCGGCGACATCGGTGCCGTCCATCCCGCCGCCGAGATCCCCGTCGATCCTCATGACCGCTCCCCGCTTTCGGTGCTGTTGGTGCTGCCAGTGCTGTCGGTGTACCAGCCGCGGACGATGCGCTTGAGCAGTTTGCCGGTGGGCGTCCGCGGCAGCTCCTCGACGAAGTCGACCCGCTTGGGGGCCTTGAAGTGGGCGATCCTGGCCCGGACGAAGTCCAGCAGCTCCTGTTCCAGCTCCGGACCCGGTTCGGCGCCGGGGGCGGCCTGGACCACGGCTCTGACCTGCTCGCCCATCTCCGGGTCGGGGACGCCGATCACCGCGACGTCCAGCACCTTCGGGTGCAGGGTGAGCACGTTCTCGACCTCCTGGGGTAGATGTTCACCCCACCGGAGATGATCATGAAGGCTCTGCGGTCGGTCAGGTAGAGGTAGCCGTCGGCGTCCAACCGGCCCACGTCGCCGGTGGTGGCCCAGTTGGGGTGGCGGGGATGCTGCGCGGCGCGGGTCCGGTCCGGGTCGTTGTGGTAGGCGAAGGGCATCGACTCGCGCTCGAAGTAGACCAACCCGACCTCGCCGGTGGGCAGTTCGCGGCCGTCCTCGGTGTCGTCGTCGCAGATGTGCAGCACGCCCAGGCCCGCCCGTCCCACCGTGCCCGGCCGGTCCGCCCACTCGCCCGGTCCGACCAGGGTGATCCCGGCCGCCTCGGTGGCGGCGTAGTACTCGTGGAGGATCGGCCCCCACCAGTCGAGCATCGCCTGTTTCACCTCCACCGGGCACGGGGCGGCGGCGTGGATCGCCACCCCGAGGCTGGACAGGTCGAAGCGCTCGCGGTCCGCCTGGGGGAGCTTGAGCATGCGCACGAACATGGTCGGCACCCACTGGCTGTGGGTGACCCGGTACCGCTCGATCAGTTCGAGCACGGTGCGGGCGTCGAAGCGCGGCATCACCACCACGGTGCCGCCGGTGGCGTGCACGATCGCCCCGAACCGCAGCGGAGCGGCGTGGTAGAGCGGGGCGGGGGAGAGGTAGACGGTCTCGTCGGTGAAGCCGTAGAGCTTTCCGAAGACCGCGACCAGGGTGTCGCCCGGCTCGTTCACCTGGCGCGGCGGCAGCGGCGCGCGGACGCCCTTGGGGAGCCCGGTGGTGCCCGAGGAGTACTGCATGTCCGCGCCGCAGGGCTGGTCCTCGAACGGCACGGGGGACGAGGCGGCCAGCGCCTGCTCGTAGTCCTCGAACCCCTCGATCGCGCCGCCGAAGGCGAGCCGGACCTCCAGGCCGGGGGCCCGCTCGGCGATCTCCCGCGCCACCGCGGCATGGGCGGCGGAGGCGATCAGGACCCTGGCTCCGCAGTCGCCCACGATGTAGAGGATCTCGTCGGCGGAGAGATGGTGGTTGATCGCGGTCAGGTAGAGGCCGCTGCGCAGCGCGGCCCAGTGCGCCTCGTGGTAGCGCGGACTGTTCTCGGACAGCAGGGTGACCGAGTCGCCCGGGCGCAGCCCGCGCTGGTGCAGCAGCCGGGCCAAGCGGACCGAGCGTTCCTCCAACTGCGCGTAGCTGAGGCTCTCCCCGGTATCGGACATGATCACTGCTGGCTTGTCGGGGTCTTCGCGGCGTACGTCCCGGGATACACGGATCCTCCTACGCGACTCTCCTGCGGGGACCGCACACGGATGGTGCTTCGGGGTGGCGGCAGGCGCCAGCATGGCGGAGGCGGTCGTCACCGTCAACACGTTAGTTAATACTCATTCACTATCATTCGCTGAGATGCCAAGATGTATGGCGATGACCTGCGCCTTTCGTGTCGCTAGTGATTCCATGGTCACTAAGTTGGAGAGCAGTCATCTAGTGGATTAATATCGAGTCCTAGAGTTAATGGCGGGAGAGGGCAGCACGTGTCAGAGAACGCGCCGCTGAGGCGGCCGGTAAGGATCGGAAACTGCTCGGGCTTCTACGGCGACCGCCTCGCGGCGGCACGCGAGATGCTCCAGGGTCCGCTCGACGTGCTCACGGGCGACTACCTCGCTGAGCTGACGATGCTGATCCTGTGGAAGGCACGCCGCAAGGACCCGAGGGCGGGTTATGCGACCACCTTCCTCCGGCAGATGGAGGATGTGCTGGGCACCTGCCTGGAGCGCGGAGTCAAAGTGGTCGCCAACGCCGGAGGGCTGAACCCGGCCGGGCTCGCCGCCGAACTGGAGGAGCTGGCCCGCACGCTCGGGCTGAGCGCCCGCATCGCCCATGTCAGCGGTGACGACCTGCTTGACCGCGTACCCGAACTCCAGGCGGCGGGAAACCAGTTGGAGAACCTGGACACCGGGCTGCCGCTGGCGAAAGCCGGCCTGCCGGTGGTCACCGCGAACGCCTACCTGGGCGGCTGGGGCATCGCCGACGCGCTGGCCGCGGGCGCCGACATCGTGGTCTGCCCGCGGGTCACCGACGCCAGCCTGGTGGTCGGCCCGGCCGCCTGGTGGCACGGCTGGCGCCGGGACGACTGGGACCAGCTGGCCGGTGCGGTGGCGGCAGGGCACGTCATCGAGTGCGGCCCGCAGGCGACCGGAGGCAACTACTCCTTCCTGGAGGAGATCACCGACCGCCGCTACCCCGGCTTCCCGCTCGCCGAGGTCGCCGCCGACGGCAGCTCGGTGATCACCAAGCAGGACGGAACCGGGGGCCTGGTCTCCACCGGCACGGTCACCGCCCAGCTGCTGTACGAGATCGGCGAACCCGCCTACCTCAATCCGGACGTCACCACGCACTTCGACACCGTGCGACTGGAGCAGGTCGGCCCCGCGCGGGTGTCGCTCAGCGGGACGAAGGGCAGCCCGCCGCCGACCACCCTGAAGGTCGCGCTCAATATGCTCGGCGGCTACCGCAACACCATGACCATGGTGCTGACCGGCCTGGACATCGAGGAGAAGGCCGCCCACGCCCAGGCGCTGCTCTTCGGCCAGCTCGGCGGCGCCGAGCAGTTCGACGAGGTGGACGTGCGGCTGCTGCGCTTCGACCGGCCCGACGCCGAGACCAACGAACAGGCCACCGCGCATCTGCGGATCACCGTCAAGGACCAGGACGAGCGCACGGTGGGCCGCGCCTTCTCCGGCGTCACCTGGGAACTCGCCCTGGGCGGCTACGCCGGCTTCCACACCACCACCCCGCCGACGCCCGCCAGCGCGTTCGGGGTCTACTGGCCCACCCTGGTCCCGGCCGAGACGGTCACCCAGCGGGTCCACCTGTGGGACGGCTCCAGCGTCACCGTCCCGCACACCCCGGGCGTCGATGCGACCGCGACCCACCGGACGGCGCCCGCGCCGTCGTGGCCCGGCCCGGCAGGCCAGGCCGGCCCGGTCCCGACGGTCTTGGTGCCGCTGGGTCGGCTGTGCGGGGCGCGCTCGGGGGACAAGGGCGGCAATGCCAACGTCGGCCTGTGGACCCGCACCGAGCAGGAGTACGCCTGGCTGCGCCAGGAACTCACCGTCGACCGGCTGCGCCAACTGCTTCCGGAGGCCCGGGAGCTGCAGGTGCGGCGCTATGAGCTGCCCAATCTGCGGGCGTTGAACTTCGTGGTCGTCGGCCTGCTCGCACCCGGTGTGGCAGGCACCGCCCGTCCGGACGCCCAGGCCAAGGGCCTGGGCGAATACCTGAGATCGCGCACCGTGTCGGCCCCGGCCGCGCTGGTGGCCGGCGCGCAGTCCTGACCGCGGGCGGTGGGGCCGGCCTGCCCGGCCGGGGGTGAGTGAATACTCACTCCCGCCAGGAGGGCACCCTGCGTTCGAGGAACGCGTGGATGCCCTCCTGGGCCTCGGCCGTGGCGAACAGCCGCGCCGACAGTGCCGTCATCTCGGCTCCGTGGGCGGCCAGTTGGCGTCGGGTGGCCGCGGTGAGCAGCAGCTTGGTCTCCGCGGAGCCCTGCGGTGAGGTCTGCCGGACCTGGTCCAGGACGGCGGCCACCGCCGCGTCCAGTTCATCGGCCGAAGCAGCCAGGGTGATCAGGCCGCAGGCCGCGGCGGCGGCGCTGTCGAAGGTCTCGCCGGTCAGGTAGTAGCGGGAGGCCGCCCGCGACTGCATCCGGTCCAGTGTGGTCAGCGAGATGATGGCCGGGGCCACCCCGACCCGTGCCTCGGTGAATGCGAAGGTCGCGGCGTCCGAGGCGATGGCGATGTCGCAGGCGCCGACGATGCCCATGCCGCCGGCCCGGACATGTCCGTTGACGCGTGCCAGTACTGGTTTGGGCAGCTCGACCACGGCTCGCAGCAGATCCGTGACCCGGGCGGTGTCCTGCGCCATGGATCCGCTGCCGGCCTCGGACAGGTCGGCGCCGGCGCAGAACACCTTGCCGGTGTGGGTGAGCACCACCGCCCGCACGGCCGGGTCCTTGCCGGCGGCGTCCAGGTGCTGGGCCAGCTCCTGCATCAGCTGCCGGGACAGGGCGTTGCGGTTGTGTGGGGAGTCGAGCGTGATCGTGGCGACCTGGTCGGTCACCGCGCAGTGGACGAGTTCGGTCATGGCCGGCTCCTGGTCGTGACGGGTGAGAAGTCCTAGCCGATGCTGCCGATGTCGCCGAGGTGCCCGCGGACATCCCGCAGCACGTCGGTCACCTGCAGCGACAGCGCGTCGCTGACGCCGGCCAGGCCGTAGCCGGAGCCGGCCAGCGACGCGGTGGCCTGGTCGAGCAGTTCCTGCCCGGCCGGGGTCAGCGTGGCCAGGATGGTGCGCCGATCGGTGGGGTGCGGCTGGCGGCGCAGCAGGCCGCGCTTCTCCAACTGGTCCAGGGCGAGGGTCACCGTGGTCGGATGGATCATCAGATGCCGACTGAGCTGGCCCAGCGGCCGGGTGCCCTCGCGGGACAGCATGAGCGTGGTCATCAGCAGGTACCCGGTACGGGTGAGGCCGTGGGCGCGCAGGGTCGAGTCCAGTGCCGCGCACATGGCCTGATGGGTGCGCAGCAGGGCGACCATGGCGGTGAACTTGTCCGGTTCGGGCTGGTCATGGGCGATCCACTGCTGCCGGGACCAGTCGACGGGGTCGTTCTCGGCACTCATGCGTGTCGGTGTCCTTCGCGTAGGAGTCGGGCCCGGGTGAGCGTAGCAGCGCAGCCCAGGATGTGCTCCACGGTTCGATACTAGAGTACTAGAGTAATTGTGTTTCAGTGGAGTGACCCGTCGAAAGGACACCAGGTGACCGTCCACCCCGTCGCCCCCTCCGCCCCCTCCGCCGGGCCCGCCCCCTCCGCCGGGCCCGGGTGGACGCTGCACGGCGTCGAATCCGTGGCCCCCGGCGTCTGGAGGATCCCGCTGCCGCTGCCCGACGACGGGCTGAAGGCGGTCAATGTCTACGCCCTGCTCGACGGAACCCGGCTCACGCTGATCGACGCGGGGTGGGCGCTGACCGAGGCGCGTACCGCGCTGGCGGCCGCCCTGCGGCAGATCGGGGCGGGGCTGGCCGACATAGGCCGGGTGCTGGTCACCCATGTGCACCGCGACCACTACACCGCCGCCGTGGCGCTGCGGCGCCAGTTCGGGACCCGGATCCACCTCGGCGAGGGCGAGCAGCGCACCATCGACCTGGTCACCAGGCCCACCCATCCCGGTCTCGCGGCGCAGTTCGCCGTGCTCGCCGAGCACGGCGCCCAACCCGTCCTGGGCGCGCTGCGCGGGGTGGGGCTGGCCGCGGAGGCGGCCGACAGCGGCTACGAGGCCCCGGACGCGTGGATCGCGGGCGGCCAGGTGTTCACGGTCGGCGGGCGTGAACTGGAGGCGGTCCCCACGCCGGGCCACACCCGTGGGCATGTGGTCTTCGCCGACCGTGCCGCGGGCCTGCTCTTCGCCGGCGACCATGTGCTGCCGCACATCACTCCCTCGATCGCCTTCGAGGCCGATCCGCCGGTCATGGCGTTGCGCGACTATCTGGACTCGCTGGTGCTGGTGCGCAGAATGCCGGACATGACGCTGCTCCCCGCGCACGGCCCGGCCGGCGACCGGGTGCACGCCAGGGTCGACGCGCTGCTGGCCCACCACGCCCAACGGCTGGGCGAGATCGCCGCACAGTTGCGCCCGACCCCACGCACCGCGTTCGAGGTCGCCTCGCGGCTCGGCTGGACCTCGCGGGGCCGCCGACTGGCCGAACTGGACCCGTTCAACCAGATGTTGGCCGTATGCGAAACGGTGCTGCACCTGGATCTGCTGGTGGCCCAGGGCGGCGCCCGCGCGGGCGAGTCGGGAGGCGTGCGCGAGTACGTACGTGTGCCGGAGGGATGGACAGGAGGTTAATCTAGTGCTCTAGTATCTGGCGCTGGACTAAATGTTCACGCGGTCGTCACGCCACCGGAATTCCGTGCGCCGACGAGCGACCGCCATCCCGTCACGGCCATCGCCAGCGGACATGTCTCCAAGGAGACTCGAATGCCGACCTACACCATGCACGACACCCCCGCTGTGGGCGATCCCGACCGGGCGCGCGCAGCCGACTATCTCGCTGCGGGCCACTGGCAGGACAAGCCGCTCACCGCCTACCTCGACGAGGCCGCGCAGACCACACCGGAGCGGCTGTACGTGACCGACGGGGTGCGCAGCCTGACCTACGCCGAGTTCCGCGGCGAGGCCTACCGGCTGGCCGCGGGCCTGCGCCGACTCGGCGTCCGCCCCGGGGACCGGGTCGCGGTGCAACTGCCCAACTGGGCCGAGTTCGCCGTGGCCTACTTGGCCCTGGCCCGGATCGGCGCGGTGCTGGTCCCGATCATGCCGATCTACCGGCGCAACGAAGTGCAGTTCGTCCTCGACAACAGCGGCGCGGTGCTGGCGATCACCAGCGGGGTGTTCCGCGGGTTCGACCACCAGGCGATGTACGCCGAACTGCGCGAGGTGTGCCCCGCGCTGCGCCAGGTGGTCGTGGTTCGCGCGGACAAAACAGCCGAAGGCGTGCTGGCCTATGCGGAGCTGGCCCGTCCGGGGAGCGACCAAATGCCGGACCCCTCCGAACTGGGCAGCCCGGCCGCGCCGGACGCCCCGCATGTGATCGTCTACACCTCCGGGACCGAGTCCCGGCCCAAGGGCTGTTGCCACACCTGGTACACCATCGGCTACTCCGCCCGTGGCCTGGCCGGCGACGTGCTGAAGCTGACGCCAGACGACGTGATGTTCATGCCCTCGCCGGTCACCCACAGCACCGGGCTGGTGATCGGGGTCGGCGTGCCGCTGATCGCGGGCGCGTCGGTGCACCTGCTCGACGTGTGGGAGCCGGGGGAGGGGCTGCGCCGGATCAAGGAGTACGGGTGCACGGTCACCGCCACCGCCACCCCCTTCGTGCGCATGCTGCTGGACGCCTTCGACCCCGAGCAGCACGATGTGTCGTCCATGCGGGCGTGGCTGTGCGCCGGTGCACCGATACCCCCGGCCATGGTGACCGAGGCCGCCAGCCGCCTGCCCGCCTGCCGACTGCTGCCGCTGTGGGGCTGCTCCGAGGTGATGGCCGGCACCACCTGCCGTCTTGAGGATCCGCTGAGCACCACCGTCAGCTCCGACGGCAGAGCAGCCATCGACGGCATCGAGGTCAGGATCGCCGCCTTCGGCGGAACCGAGGCCCCGCTCGGCGAGGAGGGCGAACTGCTCTACCGCGGCCCGGGGCTGATGCGCGGCTACTGGGAAAATCCGCAGCGCACGGCCGCCGCCATCGACGACGACGGCTGGTACCACACCTCCGACCTGGCCCGGATGAGCGAGGGCGGCTATGTCCGCATCAGCGGCCGCACCAAGGACATCATCATCCGCGGCGGCACCAACATCAGCGCCCGCGAGATCGAGGACCTGCTGATCACCCACCCCAAGGTGCGGGCCGCCTCGGCCGTCGCCATTCCCGACGAACGCCTGGGCGAGCGGATGTTCCTGTTCGTGGTCGCCTCCGCCGAGGGTGTGCCGACGCTGGCCGAACTGGTGGACTTCCTGCGCCACGACAAGCAGATCGCCACCCACAAACTGCCCGAGGGCTTCGCCGTGGTCGACGAACTGCCGCTGACCGCCACCGGCAAGATCCAGAAGTTCCAACTGCGGCAGCTCGCCGCCAAACTCGCCGCCCAGGCGTAACCCCACCCACCCCGAGGAGGATCCCCATGAGCACCACTCCCCGTGCCTCCGCCGACCTGGACGCGCAACTGCGGGCCGGCGAACAGGCCCTGTTCGACCGCTACGAACTCAAGCACACCGAACGGCAGGTCGTCCTCAAGGATCCCGCCGTGCAGGTGCGGCTGCTGGAGTTCGGCACCGACACCAGCCGGCCCCCGGTGCTGCTGCTGCACGGCATCGCCTCGGTCACCGCGCTGGCCGCGCCGCTGCTGCCGTACCTGACCGGCAACCGGCGCGTGATCGCCGTCGACTGGCCCGGCCACGGACTGTCCGGTCCGCTGAAGCTGCGCCGCGACGCCGTGGTGCGCAACCATGCGACCGCGGTGCTGACCGGCCTGCTGGACGCGCTGGAGCTGGAGACGGTCGACCTGGTCGGGCATTCCATGGGCGGCCAGTTCAGCCTCTACTTCACCCTGGACGCACCCGAGCGGGTTCGCCGCCTGGTCCTGCTCGGCGCCCCCGGCGCCGGTCTGGCCGAGGTCAGGCCCGCGCCGGTGATGCGGGTGGCGGCCGTCCCCGGCCTGGGTCGGGCCATGCTGCGGGTGCCGCTGCCAGAGGCTGTCTACGTCAAGAACAACGAGGCGTTGATCGGCGCCGGAGCGCTGGAGGCCTACCCGGACGAGATCGGCCGGATCGGCTACCTGGCCGCGCGGCGACCCGGCTTCGCCCGCAGCGTCGCCAGCTTCTTCCGCGCCTTCATCACCCCCTGGGGGGTACGGGCCGCCGTGCCGGTGAGCCACGCCGAACTGGCCACGCTCAGCCGGCCGACACTGCTGCTGTGGGGCGACCAGGACCTCTTCCTGACCCCGGCGACTGCCCGTCCCTCGCTGGACGCGCTGCCCGAGCAGGCGACCGTGATCCAGGTCCCCGGCGGCCACGCTCCGTGGCTGGACGCGCTGGAGACCTGCGGCAACGAAGCAGCGCGTTTCCTCGACACCGACTGACCATCTGACTCACCGTCAAAACTGACCGGCCATCAGCCGGGCACTGCCCGCACCCCGCTCCCTCGTCAGCACGCCGTGACCCGGTGTGGCGATGGCGCACGCCCCGAGCACCTCTGCTCACCCCTCGAACCGAGAGCAGGACCCTCCCATGCGAAGATCCGTCATCCTTCTGACCTCCGGCGCCGTGCTGCTGGCGGTGGCCTCCCCGGTCACCCGTTTCGCGGTACTGCCGGCACTGCGTCAGGTTCCCTCCGACCTGAACCTCACCGAGCACTACAGCGGCACCGCGGACCTGCTCAACTCGGCCGCCCTGGCCAGCGGCGACCAGGCGCACATCTTCCTGACCAATGTGCCGGTCACCGGCACCCAGTTGGTGAAGGTCACCTCGACCCACGGCTCCACCGCCGTGATGAGCGACAGGACCACCGTGGCCGGCGCCGACGGCAAGGCGTTGTTCGGCTCCGCCTACAACTGGGCCGTGAACCGGGTCGACCTGACCGCGGCCACGCCGCCGGCCGGCGTCAAGGCCGACGCCCACACCGGTCTGGTCGTGGGCTTCCCGCTGCAGCCCAAGGCCGTCGACTACCCGTTCTGGGACACCAGCACCCAGACCACGACCACCGCGAAGTACACCAGGACCGAGAAGCTCAACGGCCGCGACTCCTACGTCTACACCATCCACGCCGCCGGTCCGGTCAAGGATCCGGGGACGTTGGCCGGTCTGCCCAAGGCACTGCCCAAGGCGACCGTGGGCGCGTTGGCCGCCACCCAGCCGGCCGCGGCTCAGCAGGCGCTGGCCCCGGCGCTGCCGGGACTGCCCGCACTGGCGCCGCTGAGCTACGACGCCACCACGGACATCACCACCGTCGTCGACACCGCCACCGGCTATCTGCTGGACCTCACCCAGAAGCAGACGGTACGCGCGGACGTGGCCGGCCCGAGCGGCGCGGTGCCGTTGGTCCCGGTGCTCTCGCTCGACATCCACTCCACCGACGGCTCGGTGGCCGACAACGCCCACACCGCCGCCGGTGACGCCTCCGCGCTGAACCTGCTGGGGGTGGTGGCGCCGATCGGCCTGGCCGTGCTGGCGCTGCTGCTCGCGCTCGCGGCGGTCCTGGTCGCGAGGCGCCCCCGCCGCACCGCGACCCCGGAGCCGACACCGGAATCCGCGGCGGAGTCGATCCCGGCGGAGTAACAACCCGGAGTGACAACCAGCCTTCGTCCAGCCGGAAATGGGACTTCCGGCCGGACGGACGGGGGCACGGTGCGGTGCGGCTTCGCAGCCCGCACCGTGCCCCCGAACCCCCACCAGTCCCCTGTGCAAGGCCTCCAAGGAGGGCATCCATGCGCACCACCCTGCGCCGCTCGGCCGTCGTCACCACCATGGCCCTGGCTGCTGCTTTCGCCGTCTCGCCCGGGATCGCCTCGGCGTCCACCCCCAACTACCCCGTCAACTGGAGCACGCTGGGCGCGGTCGCCTCCGGCGTCACCTTCAACGTCGCCCCGCCCGGCGCCAACCAGTGGAACTGCCGGCCGAGCGCGGCGCACCCGGACCCGGTCGTGCTGGTGCACGGCTTCGTCGCCAACCAGAACATCGCCTGGCAGGCGATCGCCCCCTCGCTGGCGAACCAGGGCTACTGCGTCTACTCGCTCACCTACGGCCAGACCTGGTACACCGGGAATCTGGGCGGGATCGACGACCTCAACACCTCCGAGAAGCAGTTGGCCTCCTTCGTGTCCAAGGTCCTGGCGTCCACCGGCGCGGCCAAGGTGGACCTGGTGGCGCACTCCGAGGGCGGGAACCTCTCCCGCCTCTACATCAAGGACGGCGGCGCGTCCAAGGTCGACGACTACGTCGCGCTCGCTCCGGTGAACATGGGGCCGCCGTCGCTCAGCGGCCTGGTCACGCTCGCGGGGGAGATCCCCGGAGCGCTGCCGCTGATCGGCGTGGTGGCCCCGGCCATCGGCCAACTCACCAGCCAGAGCTGGTTCACCGCGCTCAACTCCCCGTCCGCCACCGTGCCCGGCATCACCTACACCGACATCGCCAGCACCCACGACGAGGCGGTCACCCCGTACACGCTGGCCTTCCTGCCGGCCGCCGCCAACGTCACCAACATCACCCTCCAGTCCCTGTGCCCCGACGACGGGGTCGGCCACCTCGGCCTGCCCTACGACAGCACCGCGCTCGCCCTGGTCGAGAACAGCCTCGACCCGGCGCACCCGCAGCCGGTCCCCTGCACCTCGGGCTTCCCGCTGTAACCCAGGACGGCCGAACAGTCATCCTCCGGGCACCTATACTCTAGCGATAGAGTATAGGTGCCTAGAGCTTTTTCTGCGCGCCGGACCGGCCGCGCCCCTCACCGCCCGGGAGAACACACGTGGATTTCACCGAGAACGAGGACCACCGGCTGATTCGCGAGGCCGTCCGCGACATCTGCGCCCGGTTCCCCGACGACTACTGGGCCGACCTGGAAGCACGGCATGTCTTCCCCTGGGAGTTCTACGACGCCCTGGCCAAGGGCGGCTGGATCGGCATCGCCATCCCCACCGAACTCGGCGGCGGCGGCCAGGGCATCACCGAGGCCTCCATCATCCTGGAGGAGGTCGCCGCGTCCGGGGCCTGCATGAACGGCGCCAGCGCCATCCACCTGTCCATCTTCGGGATGCACCCGGTGGTCAAGCACGGTTCGGAGGAGCTGAAGCAGCGCTATCTGCCCCGTGTCGCCAGCGGCGACCTGCATGTCGCCTTCGGGGTGACCGAGCCCGACGCCGGCATCGACACCACGGCCATCCGCACCCGGGCCGTCCGCGACGGCGACGGCTACCGGATCACCGGGCGCAAGGTCTGGACGTCCAAGGCGCTGGAGTCGGAGCGGGTGCTGCTGCTGGTCCGCACCACCCCGCTGGAGGAGTGCGCCCGGCGCACCGACGGGATGAGCCTGTTCGTGGCCGACCTCAAGGACCCGGCAGTCGGCATCCGGGCTATCCCCAAGCTCGGCCGCAATGCGGTCGCCTCCTGCGAGGTCAGCTATGACGAAGCTGTTCGTGCACGAGAGCGACCGGGTGGGGGAGGAGGGCAGGGGCTTCAGCTATCTGCTCGACGGGCTCAACGCCGAACGCGTCCTGGTCGCCTCCGAGGCGCTGGGCACCGGCCGGGCCGCGCTGCGCCGGGCGGTGGCCTACGCCAAGGAGCGCATCGTGTTCGGCCGTCCGATCGGGATGAACCAGGGCATCTCCTTCCCGCTCGCCGAGGCCCATGCCCGGCTGGGAGCAGCCGAACTGGCGATCCGTCAGGCCTCCTGGCGGATCGACCAGGGGCTGCCCTGCGGCGAGCAGGCCAACACGGCCAAGTTCCTCGCCGCGGACGCGGGCTTCCAGGCCGCCGACGCGGCGGTGCAGACCCACGGCGGCTTCGGCTACGCCACCGAGTACCACGTCGAGCGCTACTGGCGTGAGGCCCGGCTGCTGCGGATCGCGCCCATCCCGCAGGAGATGGTGCTCAACTACCTCGCCGAGCACGTGCTCTCCCTGCCGCGCTCCTACTGAACCGCGCCTCTACTGATCCAGGGAGAAGACCCCATGACCACGAGCCCTTCCGGGGCGCAGCAGCGCCCCTTCCCGCTGGCCGGCGTCAAGGTGCTGGACCTGTCCCGGGCCCTGTCCGGGCCCCTGGCCGGACGTATTCTGAGCGATCTGGGCGCGGAAGTCGTCAAGATCGAGCTGCCCGGCGCCGACATCACCCAGGCCTTCGGCCAGGTCGTCCACGGCCGCTCCGGCCTCTACACCCAGCTCAACGCCGGCAAGCAGTCGGTCGCCCTGGACCTGCGTACCGCCGAGGGCGCGCAGACCCTGACCCGGTTGGCGCAGGTCTGCGACGTGGTGGTGGAGAACTTCCGCCCCGGGGTGCTGACCCGGCTCGGCGTCGGCTGGGACGAGCTGTCCGCCGTCAACCCTTCGCTGGTGATGCTCTCCATCTCCGGCTTCGGGCAGTGGGGCCCGGAGGCCCAGCGCCAGGCCTACGCGCCGGTGATCCACGCCGAGGCCGGTCTGATCGGCCGTCAGGCCGCGCTCAGCGGGAACCCGCCGTCGGACATCGCCTTCGCCCTCGCCGACTCCCTGGGCGGCCTGCACGGCTCCATCGCGGTGCTGGCGGCGCTGCGGCTGCGCGAGCAGACGGGTCTGGGCCAGCACATCGACCTCAGCATGCTCGAAGCCATGCTCGCCACCGACGACTACACCCACTACAGCCTGGACGACCAGCCGGTCATGTCGGCCCGCGGCGAGGTCTGGGACGCCCCGGGCGGTCCGCTGCTGATCTCCTCGGACCGCCGCCACGCCTGGCGGCAGCTGGCCGCCCACTTCGGTCTGGCGGATCCGGAACCGGACGCGGAGCTGCCGCAGCGGCTGGCCGCCCGGGCCCGGCTGATCGGGCAGTGGATGGTAGGCCACACCGACCGGGAGGCGCTGAAGCGCGACCTGGAGACCGCGGGGTGGCCTGGGCCGACGTCCGCGACTCCGGCACCGTCCTGGACTCGCCGACCGCCGTGGCCCGGCAGATCGCGGTCGAGGTGGACGACGGGGTCGGCGGCGCCAGGCGGGTGGTCCGCACCCCCTACCGCTTCTCCGCCGCCGACAGCGGCCCGCGCGGCGGCGCCCCCCTGACCGGCGAGCACACCGTCGAGGTGCTCGACCGCTGGCTCGGCCAGGTCGTTGACAAGCAGATGGTCTAGTGTCCTATTATCTGGCTATGGACGAATCTATCGTCGTTGTCTCGGCCGTGCGTACCGCTCTGGGCCGCCGGGACCGCGGTCTCGCGAACGTACATCCGCTCCGCCTGCTGGGAAAGGTCCAGCGCGCGGCCGTCGAGCAGGCGGGCATCGACCCGGCGCTGGTCGGCCAGGTCATCGGAGGGGTGGTGGCCCAGGTCGGTGAGCAGTCCTTCAACGCGACGCGCACGGCCTGGCTGGCGGAAGGGCTGCCGCAGGAGGTCGCGGCCAGCACCGTGGACGCCCAGTGCGGCTCCTCGCAGCAGGCGCTCACGCTGGCCGTCGCGCTGGTCGGCTCCGGGATCACCGATGTGGCCCTGGCCTGCGGCGTCGAGTCGATGTCACGGATCCCGATCGGCTCCAACTTCCGCAAGGACTTCAACCTGGGCCGGCCGGTTCCCAAGGCCTACCAGACCCACTACGAGTTCCTGAACCAGTTCCAGGCCGCCGAGCGGATCGCCGAGAAGTACGGCATCACCCGCGAACGCGCCGACGAGCTCGGGGTCACCTCGCAGCAGCGCGCGGCCCGGGCCTGGGCCGAGGGGCGTTTCGACAGCCAGGTCGTGGACCTGTCGGTGGAGACGGAGGACGGCCAGACCGTCACCCTGACCCGGGACGAGGGCCTGCGCGTGACCACCCTGGACAAGCTGGCGACGCTCAAGCCGGCCGTCCCCGGCGGCATCCACACGGCCGGCACCGCCTCGCAGATCTCCGACGGGGCCAGCGCCGTGCTGGTGATGACCGAGCGCCGGGCCCTGGAGCTGGGCCTGACCCCGCTGGCCCGGGTGGTCGACACCCTGACCGTGGGCGTCGACCCGGTGATGATGCTGCTCGGCCCGCACGCGGCCGCCCCGAAACTGCTCGAACGCAATCGGCTGACCATGGCCGATCTCGACCTGATCGAGATCAACGAAGCCTTCGCCTCGATCGTCCTGTCCTTCCAGGACGAGACCGGAGCCGATCCGGACCGGATCAATCCGAACGGAGGAGCGATCGCGCTCGGCCACCCGCTGGGCGCGACCGGCGGCGTACTGGTGGCCAAGGCGGTGCACGAACTGCGGCGCACCGGCCACCGGTACGCACTCACCACCATGTGCTGCGGCGGCGGCCTCGGCACCGCGACGCTCCTCGAACGACTCTGACTCGAACGACTGTGAACGTGACTGCGAAAGGGCTGTAACCATGACCTACGAAGACATCGCCTACGAGGTCGACGGACCCTCGGCCGTCATCACCATCGACCGGGCCGAGCGCCTCAACGCCTTTCGGGCGAAGACGATCGAGGAGCTCATCCACGCCTTCAAGCGCGCCTGGGCCGACAAGGACGTGCGCGGCATCATCCTCACCGGCGCCGGCAGCCGGGCCTTCTGCGTGGGCGGCGACGTCAAGCAGCGCACCGAGACCGGCGACTACGGCCCCTCCGAGAACGGCCTGTTCGAGGCCACCTACCTGCACCGGCTGATCCGCGACGTGCCCAAGCCGGTGATCGCCGCGGTGAACGGCCTCGCCATCGGCGGCGGCCATGTGCTGCACGTCATCTGCGACCTGTCGATCGCGGCCGAGCACGCCAAGTTCGGGCAGGCCGGACCGCGGGTCGGCTCCTTCGACGGCGGCTTCGGCTCGGCCTACCTGTCCCGGGTGGTCGGCGAGAAGCGGGCCCGCGAGATCTGGTTCCTGCTGCGCCAGTACACCGCGGAGGAGGCCGAGCGCTGGGCCTGGTCAACAAGGTCGTCCCGGCCGAGGAACTGCTGCCCGCGGCCAAGGCCTGGGTGGAGGAGATCGCGCAGTACAGCCCGACCGCGATCCGCTTCCTCAAGCACTCGTTCAACGCCGACACCGACCACCAGGGCGGGCTGTCCCAGCTGGCCCAGGCCGGTCTTGACGTCTTCGCGCTGACCGACGAGGCCAAGGAGGGCGCCAACGCCTTCGCCGAGAAGCGCACCCCCGACTTCACCAAGCACCAGATCTGACCCGTCCCCAGGATCTGACCCTCCACAGGAGCTGAGACCGTGAGTATTTCCATCGACCTTTCCGGACAGGTGGCCGTCGTCAGCGGCGGCGGCAGCGGGATCGGGGAGGCCATCGCCAAGACCCTGGCCCAGGCGGGGGCGGCCGTCGGCATCGCCGACCTGTCCGCGCCCTCGGCCGAGCGGGTGGCCAAGGAGATCGAGGCGGCCGGCGGACGCGCGGTCGGCGTGGCCGTCGACATCGCCGACCCGCAGTCCATCGAGACCGGCCTGGCCGCGATCCGCGCCGCCCTCGGCCCGATCTCGCACCTGGTGAACAACGCGGCCGCGTGGGCGGTCAAGCCGTTCGCCGACCACACCGACCAGGACATCGACCTGGTCGTCGGGGTCACCCTCAACGGCACCATGGCGTTCACCCGGGCCGCCCTGGCCGACATCGTCGAGCAGCACGGCAGCATCGTGGTCATCAGCTCCGACGGCGCGCGGATCGGCGAGCGCTACATGAGCGTCTACGCCGCGGCCAAGGCCGGGCTGTTGGGCTTCACCAAGAGCCTCGCCCGCGAGGTCGGCCGCAAGGGCGTCAACGTCAACGCGATCGCCCCCGGCACCACCAACACCCCCGGCGGCGCCGGGTTCATCGAGCAGGCGGGCGGGGCCGAGAAGCTGGCCAAGGCCTACCCGCTCGGCCGGATCGGCGAGCCCCAGGACATCGCCAACGCCGCCCTCTTCCTGCTCTCCCCGCTCTCGTCGTGGATCACAGGCCAGGTCCTGTCGGTCAGCGGCGGCTTCACGATGGTGTGACCGACATGACTGAACTGAACTTCGCGGGCGACGTCGCCCTGGTCACCGGCGCCGGCCGCGGCATCGGCCGGGCGCACGCGCTCGAACTCGCCCGGCGCGGCGCGCGGGTGGTCGTCAATGACGTCGGCGGCGGCCTGGACGGGGCCGCCGGGGCCGACGACCCGGCGGGCGCGGTCGTGGCTGAGATCACGGCTGCCGGGGGGCAGGCCGTGGCCAACCACGACTCCGTCGCCACCCCCGAGGGCGGCGCGGCCATGGTCGCGCAGACCGTCGAGGCCTTCGGCCGGATCGACATCGTGGTCAACAACGCCGGCATCCTGCGCGACAAGAGCTTCGGCAAACTCACTGCGGCCTTGGTCGACCCGGTCATCGACGTGCACCTGCGCGGCGCCTTCCATGTGCTGATCCCCGCCTGGCAGCACATGAAGGAGCAGGGCTACGGCCGGATCGTGAACACCAGCAGCGGCTCCGGCCTCTTCGGCAACTTCGGCCAGGCCAACTACGGCGCGGCCAAGGCCGGACTGGTCGGTCTGACCCGGGTGCTGGCCGTGGAGGGCCGCAAGGTCGGGATCCGGGCCAATGTGATCGCGCCGGCCGCCTTCACCCGGATGACCGAGGAACTGCTCGGAGCCAAGGGCGACCTGCTCTCGCCGGAGTCGATCGCCCCGGTGGTGGCGTTCCTGGCCAGCCGGGACTGCGACCTCAACGGGCAGATCCTGTCGGTCGGCGGCGGGCATGTCGCGGCGGTCCAGATCACCGAGACCCGGGGCATCACCGAGAGCGGGCTCACCGCCGAGTCGGTGCGCGACCGGCTGGGCGAGATCTTCGACACCGAGGGGGCGTTCACCCCGACCCACCTCGGCGAGGAGCTGAAGGAGCTGGTGGCGGCCCTGGAGAAGGTCCACGCATGATCTCCTTCGCGTTCACGCGCGAGCAGGAGGACTTCCGCAAGGAGCTCCGTCGGTTCGCCCACACGGAGCTGGCACCCAAGTACGTCCAGCGGGCCGCCGTCGCGGAGTTCCCCTGGGACGCGCACAAGCAGCTGGCCGAGCTGGGCGTGCTGGGGATCGGGCTGCCGGAGGCCTACGGCGGCACCGGCGATCCCGACCCGATCAGCCTCGGCATCGCCACCGAGGCCCTGGCCTACGGCGACCTCAACGTCGCCGCCGCACCGGTCCAGGTGGGCCTGGTCGCCGCCCAACTGGCCTTCCAGGGGCAGGAGTCGGTGGTCGAGCGCTATGTCCCGCGGCTGATCGCGGGCGAGATCGTGGCCGCCATCGCGGTCACCGAGCCCTCCGCCGGGTCGGACGCGTCCCAGCTCCGGTCGGTGGCCCGGCCGGTGCCGGGCGGCTGGAAGCTGTCCGGGGAGAAGATCGCGATCACCCATGCGGTGACCGCCGCGATCGGGCTGGTCTACGCCCGGCATCCGGGCAGCGAGGGCCACCGCGGCATCAGCTGCTTCCTGGTGGACCTGGACGCCCCCGGCGTGACCCGCGGGGCGATGCCGGGCATGGGGGCGCTGCCGCTGGGCTGGGGCACGCTCTCCTTCGAGGACGTCTTCGTCCCGGCCGACCACCTGGTGGGCGAGGAGGGGCGCGGCTTCGCCGGAGCCATGCACCACTTCGACTTCAGCCGGCCCGCCCTGGGCCTGCTGTGCCTCGGGGCGGCGCAGGCGAGCGTGGACGAGGCGGTGCTCTGGGCCCAGCAGCGGGAAGCCTTCGGCCGTCCCATCGCGGCGTTCCAGGGCGTCTCCTTCCCGCTGGCGGAGCACGCCACCAAGATGGAGGCGGCGCGCTGGCTCTGCTACCGCGCCCTGTGGGCGCGGGACGCGGGGGAGGCCCACACCGACCTCGCCGCGATGTGCAAGTGGTGGCCGCCGCAGGTCGCCAAGGAGGCCATCGAGACGTCCTGGGTGACCCACGGCAACCTCGGCTACTCCACCGAACTGCCGCTGCAGCAGCGCTATCGCGACGTGGCGAGCTACCTGGTCGCGGACGGCACCGCGGCGATCCAGAAGCGGATCATCGCGTCGCGGATGTTCGGACCGGTGGCGACGCTGTGACCACGGTCGGCGTCTCGGTGCACGACAGCCTGATGGTCTCGGACCCGGTGCTGCGCCGCCGGATCCTGGACCGGGTCGGCGAGGCGGGTCTTGACCACGTCGGGGTCGGCGACCATGTCAGCTTCCACGGCGGCACCGGCTTCGACGGCCTGGTCGCGGCGACCTCGGTGCTGTCCAGCCATGACGCGCTGCGGGTCGTGGTCGGCGTCTATCTGCTGGGCCTGCGGCACCCGCTGCTCGCGGCCCGGCAGCTGGCCTCGATCAGCCAGATCGCCCCGGGCCGGCTGGTCCTCGGCGTGGGCGTGGGCGGGGAGGACCGCAGCGAGATCAGCAACAGCGGGGTGGACCCGGCCACCCGGGGCCGCCGGCTGGACGAGTCGCTGGCGCTGATGCGGCGGCTGGCGGACGGTGCGCCGGTGGACCACGACGGGGAGTTCTTCCAGCTGGAGGCAGCCGCCGTGCTGCCCGCACCGGTCCCGCCGGTGCCGCTGGTGGTCGGCGGCCGGGGGGAGGCAGCGGTGCGCCGAACCGCCGAGCACGGGGACGGTTGGCTCGGCATCTTCTGCTCCGCCCGGCGCTTCGCCGAGACCCGGCAGCGGATCGCCGAGGCGGCCGAGGCCCGTGGGCGCCCGGTCCCAGGCTGGTACGGGCTCAACGTCTGGTGCGGTCTTGACCAGGACGAGGCCCGTGCCAGGAGCCTGCTCGCCCGCGAGCTGGAGTCGCTGTACCGGCTGCCGTACGAGAAGTTCCAGCATGTCGCCCCGTCGGGCACCCCGGCGCAGGTGGCGGAGTGGCTCGCCCCCTTCACTGCCGACGCCGAGCACCTCACACTGATTCCGGCAGCCTCCTCACCCGAGGCGGGCATCGACCACGTCGCCGAGGTGCGTCGGCACCTGCTCGCCGGGTGAGGACAGCTGCGGATACAGTTGTTCGTTCGGCAGTCTGTTCGGCAGTCTGTTCGGCCCCGATCCAAGGAAAGCAGGAGAACGCCTTGTCTCCCAAGACCCAGACGGACTCCGTCGAGTGGATGCGACAGCAGTGGTCGGGCCACGGTGAGCCGGCCGCCGCGCAGTTCGCCGCCATGGCGTCGGTCCTGCGCACCTCGGTCGTGGTCACCGCCGAGATCGACCGGGTGCTCAAGCTGCAGAAGCTGACCAGGACCGCCTACCTGGTCATGGTGACCCTGCAGATGTCGCGCGACGCCTCCCGGCCGCTGGGGCAGCTGAGCAAGGCGCTGCTGGTGCACCCCACCACGGTGACCATGGTGATCGACCAGCTGGAGAAGCTCGGCATGGTCGCCCGCTCGCCGCACCCCTCGGACCGCCGCACCATCCTGGCCACGCTGACCGACCAGGGGCAGGACAAGGTCAGGCAGGCCAGCGCGGCCCTGGCCGAGGTCGGTTTCGGTCTCGGCGGGATCGACGACGAGGCCGCGGACCAGCTGGTCCTCGACCTGCGCTCGGTCCGCGAGGGCCTTGGCGACTTCGGCTGAGGCGCCCGTTCGCGCCCGTTCAGGCACTGCTGTGGCCCCACTCCCCGCGCGGGGAATGGGCCACTGTCATGCCCAGAGCTCTAACTAACAATGATCTATTAAACTATATTCGAGCACTAGACTTCTTGCGTGTTTCCGCCGTATAACAGAGGTATCCCACCCCATCCATAGGTCTGGGGTCTGCCTTGTGAGGTATCCACGTGAGCGTCCTCGATCAACCCCTGCGCCCCCAGGACCGGTACAGCGCGGAGACGATCTCCGCCTTCCGCGCCCAGGGCTACTGGCGCGACGATGTCCTGAGCGGGTCCATCGACCGCTGGGCGGCCGAACGTCCTGACGCCGTCCTCCTCACCGACGGCTACGGCTCGCTGACGGCGTCGCAGCTCCAGGCGGACGCCTACCGCTTCGCCGGGGCGCTGCGCGGCCTCGGGGTCGGCCCGGGGGACCGGGTCCAGGTGCAGCTGCCCAACTGGAACGAGTTCGTGGTCGCCTATGTGGCGATCGCCAGGATCGGGGCGGTGCTGGTCCCCACCATGCCGATCTACCGGCACGACGAGGTCCGCCACGTGCTGGACCACTCCGGGGCCAAGGTCTCCATCGTCCCCGGGGTGTTCCGCGGCTTCGACTACGCCGCCATGCTCGACGAGATCCGCCCCGGCTGTCCCGGCCTGGGCCAGGTCGTCACCGTGCGGGCCGAGGCGCGGGAGGGGGCGCTGCGGTTCGAGGACCTGGTCGCCGGACCGGTCCCGACGGCCGAGGAACTGGGCGCCACGCCGTCCGCCGACGCGCCGCACTGCATCATCTACACCTCGGGCACCGAGTCCCGCCCCAAGGGCTGCCTGCACACCTTCAACACCCTCACCTTCACCGTGCACGCCCTCGGCGAGGGGGTGCTCGGCCTGGGCGCCGAGGACGTGATGTTCATGCCGTCCCCGGTCACCCACGCCACCGGCCTGGCCATGGGGGTGACCGCGCCGCTGCTGCTGGGCAGCGCCATCCACCTGATGGACGTCTGGGAGCCCAAGAGCGCGCTGGACCGGATCGCCGAGTACCAGTGCACCGCGAGCATGACGGCCACCCCGTTCGTGCAGATGGCCCATGACGTGATCCTGGACTCCCCGGCCTCGGCCGGCCTGATCGGCACCATGCGCCGCTGGATCTGCGCGGGGGCGCCGATCCCCGAGGCGATGCTCCGCAACTGGTCCGAGCACGTCCCCGGCTGCACGTTGCTGCCGGTCTACGGCCGCTCGGAGGGGCTGCTGGTGACCGCCTGCTCGGTGGACGACTCCCCGGCCGAGATCCTCTCCTCGGACGGCCGGGCCTTCCCCGGCGTGGTGCTGGAGATCCGCGACCCGGAGGGCGTCCCCGTCGCCGCGGGCGAGGAGGGCGAGATCTGCCACGGCGGCCCCGGCCTGATGCTCGGCTACTGGAACGACCCGGAGCGCACCGCGGCCTCGATCGACGAGCACGGCGTCTCCGCCTCCGGCGACCTGGGCCGGGTCGACGCCGACGGCTATCTGCGGGTCACCGGGCGGATCAAGGATCTGATCATCCGCGGCGGGACCAATATCTCCGCTGCCGAGGTGGAGAACCACCTGTTCACCCACCCCAGGGTGGCCGCGGTGGCGGTGGTGGCCGTCCCCGACGCCCGGCTCGGCGAGAAGGCCTGCGCCTTCGTCGTCCCGCACGGCGAGCCGCCGACCCTGGCGGAACTCACCGCCTATCTGCGCGACGAGCGCCGCATTGCGATGCAGAAGCTGCCGGAGATGCTGCAGATCGTGGACGAGCTCCCGATGACCACCACCGGGAAGATCCAGAAGTTCCTGCTCCGGGCCCAGGCCCGCTCGATCGTCGAGGGCGGCGCGTAACACCTCAACGAACGCAACGTCAGAACGGCTGCTGCCGCAGGGACTTGAGTCCCTGCGGCAGCAGCCGTTGGTGGCCTTCGGACCGTCAGGCCGTGACGCGGTCGATCCAGGCGAGCAGGTCCGCCTCGACCTCGGCGCGGTTGGTCTCGTTGAGGATCTCGTGCCGGCCGCCGGGGTAGGGCTTGTAGGTCACGTCGGCCACCCCGGCGTCCCGGTAGCGCTGGACCAGCAGGTCGGTGAGCGCGAGATCGGCGTTCAGCGGGTCCTTGTCACCGACGAACACATAGATCGGCAGGGTCGACGGGACCGACTTGGGGTCCGCCCAGCGCGCGCTGGCCTCGAACAGCTCGCCGAGCGAGCGCGGAGCCAGGCTGAAACCGGTCCAGGGGTCGGCGAGGTAGGCGTCGACCTGGGCGTTGTCGCGGGTGAGCCAGTCGAAGGGGGTGCGTGCGGGCTCGAACGGCGCGTTGAACTGCGCCATCACATCGCCGTTGGCGTCGGGTTCGGCGCTCATGTACGGCAGCAGCGCGTCGATGGCGGTGGTGCCGGCGATCGCCACGCCCGCCAGCAGGTCACCGTGGTCGAGGATGTACTGCTGGGAGGCGAAGGAGCCCAGGCTGTGCCCGACCAGGACCAGCGGCAGCCCCGGGTGCCGGGCCTTGAGCAGCTCCGACAGTGCGACCAGGTCCTCCACCAGGAGGTTCCAGCCGTTGGCGCCGAGGTCGCCGGGGGTGCCGGTGATGCTGGTGCCATGGCCGCGGTGGTCGTCCGCGTAGACCGCGAAACCGGCGGCGGGGGTCTCGGCGAGGTGGGAGTAGCGGGCGGCGTGGTCGCCCATGCCGTGGGCGATCTGGACGATGCCCCGCGGCTCGCCCTCCGGGAGCCACTCATGGACGTGGAGTACGGTGCCGTCACTGCTGTTGTAGGTGAACACGGGTGTGTCTCCGTCTCGCGGGAGTTGGGTGGTGGATGGCGATTAGTCAATCACCGTTCACTAGCTTCGGGAAGCTCTAGTGCTCGACTGTCTAGCTGTCGTGCTATGCGAAATTCGGGGTTCGCTTCTCGATGAAGGCCCTGATTCCCTCCTGGCCGTCGTGCTTGTCGAACAGTTCCGTCTCCCGGACCGCCTCGCGGGCCAGGCCCACGCTGAGCGGCAGGTCCTCGGACTCCCCGACGCAGCGCAGGATCGCCGACAGCGCGGCGGGCGACCGGCCGGCGATGACCTCGGCGAGGCCCAGGGCTTCCGATTCCGCCTGGCCCGGCTCGGTGAGCCGGTCGATCAGGCCGATCGACAGGGCTTCGTCGGCGTCGACCTCGCGGGCGGTCAGCATGATGTCCAGGGCCCGGCCGCGGCCGACCAGGCGCGGCAGCCGCTGGGTGCCGCCGGCTGCCGCGATCAGGCCGAGCTTGGGCTCCGGCAGCCCGAACCGGGCCGTGCGGGAGCCGACCCGCAGGGTGGCGGCGAGGGCGAGTTCCAGCCCGCCGCCCAGGGCGAGGCCCTCGACGGCCGCGATCGACGGCCGCGGCTGGGACGCCAGCCGCTCGATCCCGCCGCGCAGGGCGGTTCCGTAGGCCTCGAAGCCCGCGGTGTCCAGGTCGCGCATGTGCTTGATGTCAGCCCCGGCGGCGAAGAAGCCGGGCAGGGTCGAGCGCAGCACCAGCACCCGGGCTTCGTCGCTGCCCTCGAACGCGTCCAGCGCGGTGTGCAGGGCGTCCAGCAGCGGGACGCCGAGTGCGTTGGCGGGGGGCCGGTTCAGGGTGACCAGGAAGATCCGGCCGCGCTGCTCGTGGCTGACGGGGGTGGGGGTGTCGTTCATGGTGGGCGGCTCCGTGGGAGGGGGTGGCGGGGGTCTCAGACGGTGGGATCTCAGACGGTGGGGTCTCGGGCGGTGGGCTCTCAGGCGGTGGGCCAGGCGGCGGCGATGGCGCGCTTGTCGGTCTTGCCGGCGTCGGACATCGGCAGCGGCTCGTGGCCCAGGCACCATTCGGCCGGTACTTCGAACTTGGCCAGGGCCGGTGCGATGTGCGCGGCCAGTTCCTCGGCGGTGACGGAGGCGTCCGGCGCCAGCTGGACCAGGGCGGCCACGCGCTCGCCGAGGTCCTGGTCGGGGCGGCCGATCACGGCGGCGTTGACCACGGCCGGGTGCGTGAGCAGCGCCCCCTCGATCCGGGCGGGGGAGATGTTCTCGCCGCCGCGGATGATCAGATCCTTGATCCGGCCGGTGACATAGAGCAGCCCGTCCTCCACCCGGCCCAGGTCGCCGGTGTGCACAAAGCCCTCCTCGTCGAGCAGGTCGGGCTGGTCGGCACCCCAGTAGCCGAGCAGCTGGCCGGGGGTGCGCACCACGATCTCGCCCTGCCCGTCCGGGTCCGGTGCGTCGATGCGCAGCTCGACCACGGGCAGCGGGCGACCGGCGGTGGCGGGGTGCTCCGCCATCACGCTGCCGGAGGCGGAGGCGACGGTGCCGCCGGTCTCGGTCATCCCGTAGACGGTGGACAGGCCCTTCTTGGCGTTGGGGAAGTACTGCCGCAGCCGTTCCAGCAGCCGGGGCTGAACCGGCGTGCCGCCCATGGAGATGGACCGGACGCTGGACAGGTCGCGCTGCCCCACCGAGGGGTGCTCCAGCACCCGGGCGGCCATGGTGGGCACGGCGCCCCAGACGGTGATGCCCTCGCGCTCGATCAGGTCCAGCACCTCGCCGGGGTCGTAGCGCCCCTTGAGGAAGACCACGGTGTTGCCGCCCAGCAGGGTGAGCATCAGCGACTGGATCCCGCCGATGTGGAACAGCGGGCCGCTCTGCAGGCTGACGGCGGGGGAGCGGGCCGGGTCGATCTGGTGCGGCAGCCGCCGGGAGACGACCAGCAGGTTGTGCAGGTTCGCCAGGATGGAGCGGTGGGCCAGTACCACGGCCTTGGGGTGTCCGGTGGTGCCGGCGGTGAAGATGATCGCCGCGGGGTCGTCCTCGTCCCCGTCCGGTGCCGGGGGCGGCACGTCCGCACTGCCCGCCGGGTCTGCCCCGCCCGGAGCCAGCGTGGCCACGTCGAGGCCGTCCGCGTCGGCGGGCACCAGCCGCAGCCGGACCTCGTCCGCGACCACCAGGGTGGGCTGGATCACGCCGACCGCGAACTCCACGTCGGGGGCGCTCCACCAGCTGTTGCCCAGGGCGACCACGGCGCCGAGCCGGAAGCCCGCCCACATGGTCACCACCCACTCGATCGAGTTGGGCGACAGCAGCAGCAGTCGGTCGCCCGGGCGCAGGCCCCGTGCGTGCAGGAGCCCCGCCACCCGGTCGACCTCGGTGAACATCTCGGCGAAAGTCAGCCGCCGGTCGCCCTGGACCAGGTGGGTGCGGGCCCCCCAGCGCTCAGCGTCCTCCAGCAGCTGGGCGACGCGGGTGCGCCGGGGCGTGTAGAGCAGGAACGGAACGCCCGAGGTGCGCCGCTCAACGGTGTTTCCCCATTCGAAAGCCATGTGCGCCATCCTCTCGCGAAGCCCAAAAATAGTCTAGACATCAATACTCGACAGCACGACCATTTGTGTCTAGGGTATCTGGCATGACGACCCAGGAACGTGAAGCGGTGATGCCGCAGTCGGTGATCGACGACGACATGGTCGCCGCGATGCAGGCGAAAGCAGGTGCGCAGCTGCGCATCGACCATTCGGTGAACAACGAACTCGCGTCACGCATCGCGGTGACCAAGTTCGCCGGCGGCATCGGCGACATCAACCCGCTGTGGACCGACCAGGAGCACGCACGCCGCTCGCCCTACCGGGCCCCGGTCGCGCCGCCCTCGTTCGTCATCGGCTGCTTCTCCGGCATCCAGTTCGGCTGGCCCGGCCTCGGCTCGTTCCACTCGCAGTCGCACCTGACCTTCGAACGCCCGATCTACTGGGGTGACACCGTGGACTCGGGCTGTGTCTACGAGGGTTTCGACGGCCCCTCCCCGAGCAGTTTCGCCGGGCGGACGGTGACCGACCGGTTCCTGAACACCTACACCAACCAGCACGGTGAGCGGATCGCCAGCATCGCCTGGAAGGTGATCAACTTCGAGCGCGGCAACGCCGCCGCCCGCAAGAAGAGCGGGGCTGCCAAGGCCGAACTGGTGCTGCCGCACCCCTGGACCGAGCCGGAACTGAAGGAGATCGAGGCCGGGATCCTGGCCGAGACCCCGCGCGGGGCCGAGCCCAGGTACTGGGAGGACGTCAAGGAGGGCGCCCTGCTCGACGTGGTCACCAAGGGCCCGATCGGGCTGACCGACGAGATAGCGTTCGTGGCCGGCGGCGGCACCCCGATCCCGCGCCTCAAGGCGCACGCGGCCGCCCTGCACGACTACCAGGACCACCCGGCCTGGTCCTTCCGCGACCCGGTCACCGGCGCCCAGGAACCGATCTACTCGGTGCACTACAACCTGCAGGCCGCCCGCGCGATGAGCGTGGCCTTCCAGTACGACGTGGGCTTCCAGCGCCAGTGCTGGCAGATCCACCAGCTGACCCACTGGGCCGGCGACCACGCCTGGATCAAGGAGGCCACCGCCGAGTACCGCCGCTTCGTCTACCTCTCCGACGTGGTCGAGCTGCGCGGCACGGTCACCGGCAAGCGCGTGGACGCCGACGGCGAGCACGTGGTCGACATCAGGACCGAGGCGGTGAACCAGCGCGGCGAGGTGGTCATGCCGGGCACCGCCGTCATCGCCCTGCCCAGCCTGGGTACGGACGGATCGCCGGCCGGGCGCCGGGCCAGGGAGACGCAGTGACGGCGCGCCCCACGCTCGACGCCTTCCTCGCCGAGGCCGACCAGTGGCTCGCCGAGCGCTACCCCAAGGCCGCCGACACCGGCCGCGGCCGCTTCGCCTGGGGCGAGGGCAGCGACGAGGTGCGGGTCTTCCAGGAGCCGGACCCGGTCGAGGAGGCCGACGCGCTCCCTGCGATCCGGCAGTGGCGCAGCGACCTGTGGCAGAGCGGCTACGGCTGGATCTCCGGGCCCACCGAGTACGGCGGCGCGGGCCTCCCGAGTGCCTATCAGCGCGCGTTCGAGCAGCTGACCCGGCGTTACCAGGTGCCGGGGGACTCCTCGCTGACGATCAGTCTGGGCATGATCGCTCCCACCATCCTGCGCCACGGCGACGAGGAGCAGCGGCAGCACTGGCTGCCGCGGCTTTACAGCGGCGAGCAGATCGCCTGCCAGCTGTTCAGCGAGCCCGGCGCGGGCTCCGACCTGGCCTCGCTGAGCACCCGGGCGGTGCGGGACGGGGACAGCTGGCGGATCACCGGCCAGAAGGTGTGGACCTCCGGCGCGCATCTCGCTGACGTCGGCGAGATCATCTGCCGTACGGCGGACGAGCCGCGGCACAAGAACCTGACCGCGTTCCTGGTCGACATGCACGCCCCCGGCGTCGAGGTCCGTCCGCTGCGGCAGATGACCGGCGGCGCGGCCTTCAACGAGGTCTTCCTGGACGACGTGGTGGTCCATGACTCGCGCCGGCTGGACGCCGAGGGCAACGGCTGGAAGGTCGGGCTGACCACGCTCGGCCATGAGCGCAACGCGATGGGGCACAGCGCCTTCGGCGGCGCCGGGATCCTCTCCACCGAGCGGCTGATCGCCCTGGTGCGGTCCGTGGAACTGGACCAGGACCCGGTGGTGCGCCAGGAGTTCGCCGAACTGATCTCGCAGCTGCGGGCCGCCCGCTACACCCAGGCGGTGATGGCGGCACGGGCCAAGGCCGGTCAGGCCCCCGGGCCCGAGATCGCCCTGAACAAGATCGCACTGTCGGACAACATGAAGCGCCTGGGGGAGTTCGTCGCCGACGTCCTCGGCCCGGCCCTGGTCGCGGACACCGGCGCCTGGGGCACCTACGCCTGGACCTCGGTGGTACTGGGCGCGCCGGGATACCGGCTGGGCGGCGGCACCGACGAGGTCCTCAAGAACACCATCGCGCAGCGGGTCCTCGGCCTGCCCCGCGCGACCTGAGGAGCAACGAACCATGGCCATCAACGACGACCTCGCGCTGAGCGACGACCAGCGCGACCTGCAGCAGACGCTGCGCGACATCCTCGAGGACAAGCTCAGCTCGCAGGCCCTGCGCGCCCAGCTGGGCGGCAACGGCAACGGCAACGGCAACGGCGACACCGACCCCGGCAACACCGACCCCGGCTTCGACCGCGAGCTGTGGCAGCAGCTCGCCCGCGACCTGGGCCTCGCCGCCCTGGTCGTCCCCGAGGAGCACGGCGGTCTGGGGCTCGGCCCGGCGGAGGCCGCGATCGTCCACGAGGAGCTGGGCCGCTTCCTCTACCCGGGCCCCTTCCTGGCCACCAGCCTTGCCACCGCGGCCCTGACCGCGTCCGAGGACCCGGCCGCCCAGAAGCAGTGGCTGCCGCGGATCGCCTCGGGGGAGTGCATCGGGACCTTCGCCGGCTCCGACGCCCGCGGGAACTGGGACACCGGACCTACGGCGGTGCGGGCGGGTCGGGCCGACGGCGAGTGGCAGCTGGACGGCGCCCGTGCGTTCGTGCCGGCCGGCCATGTCGCGGACCTCCTGCTGGTGCCGGCCAGGACCGAGCAGGGGCCCTCGCTCTTCCTGGTGCAGGCCGGCGCCGCGGGCCTGTCTGCGCACGCCGTCCCCGGTCTCGACCTGACCCGGAAGCTCGCCGCGGTCAGCTTCGCGGGCACCCCGGCGGTCCTGGTCGGAGCCGAGGGCGGGGCCGAACCGGTGCTGCGCGCGGTGCGGCACACCCTGCTGCTGGCGACGGCCGCCGAGGCCGCCGGGGGCATCGACTGGTGCCTGCGGGCCGGGGTCGAGCACGCCAAGGACCGCCAGCAGTTCGGCCGTCCGATCGGCTCCTTCCAGGCGGTGGCCCACATCTGCGTGGACATCCTCGGCCATCTGGAGACGGCCAGAGCGACAGCCCGCTACGCCGCTGTCGCCACCGCCCAGCACGACCCGGAGGCCGCGTTGGCCGCGAACGTGGCCGCGCTCCGCTCGGGGGAGGCGTACCGCACCGTCACCGAGGCGACCATCCACCTCTTCGGCGGCACCGGGTTCACCTGGGAGCACGACGCCCATCTGTACTACCGGCGGGCCTGGTCCGCCCAGCAGCTGGCCGGCGGCGCCCGCCGGCACCGCGAGGCCGTCGCCGAGCTGGCCGGGCTGTGACCGTGACGGATGCTCAGGCCGAGGCCGACTCCGTGGCTGAGGCCCAGGCCGAGCGGCGTGCGCTCGCGGTGAAGCTGGGCGAGGCGCTGCGCCAGGCGATCGACGAGATCGTGTGCACGGAGGCGCCCGCCCCCGCGCTGGCCGCCGCCGTCGAATCGGCGCGTGAGCTGCTGGCTCGGCTCCAGGGGCATCGCAGGCCCCCGAACCAGCTCGCCTCGCTGGACCGGACCGTCTACGGACCCCGGATCCACAGCCCCGCCGCGGGCGAGGGCAACCCGCTCGCACCGCCCGTCCTCGCCTACCGCACCGAAGAGGGGATGGCGTCGGTGGTGGAACTGGGCCGCGCCTACGAGGGGCCGCCCGGCTTCGTCCATGGCGGCATCAGCGCGGTGCTGATGGACGAGATGCTGGGCCGGGCCGCGGTCGCGGCGGCCCGGTACGGCCTGACCGCGCAGCTGACCATGTCCTACCGGCGCCCGGTCCCGCTGCGGACCCCGCTGGTGCTGCGCGCCCGTGTCACGCAGGTGGAGGGCCGTCGCACCACCCTGGTCGGGACGATCGCCACGGTGGCGGACCCGGGGACGGTGCTGGTCGAGGCGGTCGGACAGTTCGTCCAGCCCCGCGTCCCGCTGTGGGCGTCGGACCTGCGGGCGTCGGACCTGCCGGTGTCGGACCTGCCTGTGCCGGACCTAGCTGTGTCGGACCCACCTATGGAGGAGACCCGTTGTGAATCCTGATGCTGCCGGAACCACCGGGGCGCCCTTCACCCACGACGTGGAGCGGGGAAAGATCCGCGAATTCGCCCGGGCCACCGGGGCCCGCCGCCCGCACCCCTGGGAGGGCGAGGCGCCGGTCATCCCGCCCACCTTTCTGACCACCCGGTTCTTCTGGGCCGAGGGCGACGCCCAGGTGTGGGACGCGCTCGACTTCAACTGGAAGCGGGGCCTGCACGCCGAGCAGGAGTACGTCTTCCACGGCCCGCCGCCGCAGGCCGGCACCCGGCTCACCGGCCGGACCAGGATCGCCGAGGTCTACCAGAAGGAGGGCCGGCGCGGCGGGGCGATGTCCTTCGCGGTCCTGGTCACCGAGTTCCACGACGAGAGCGGACGACTGGTGGCGGAGGACCGGATGACCGTGGTGGAGACCGGGAAGCCGCCCGCGCAGGAGCCGCAGTGACCAGCCGACAGAACACGAGGGGTGCAGGAACCATGAGCGGGACCGCTGACCTTGCCGCACCGCCGAGCGGACCTTTGGTCCACGAGCCTTCTGTCTACGGCCCGGTGACCCGGACGGACTTCGTCCGCTACCAGGGCGCGTCCGGCGACATGAACCCGATCCACCACGACGAGGAGTTCGCCCGGGCCGCGGGGTTCCCCACGCCGTTCTCGGTGGGGATGTTCCAGGCCGGGCTGCTCGCCACCTATGCCGCGCAGTGGCTCGGCGCCGGCAATGTGCGCCGCTACCGGGTGCGCTTCAAGGAGCAGGTCTGGCCCGGCGACACCCTCACCTGCACCGGCGAGGTCGTGCGCCAGTACGAGGCCGACGGTGAGCCGCTGCTCGACGTCGAGCTCGCCTGCGCCCGCCAGTCCGGCGGGGTCGCCGTCCAGGCCTGGGCCACCTTCGTCGGGAGTCTGTGATGCGTACTCAGAAGATCGTCGTCGTCGACGGCGCCAGGACGCCGATCGGCAGTTTCGGCAAGGCGTTCAAGGATGTGCCGGCCCATCAGCTGGGTGCGGTCGCGGTCCGGGAGGCGCTGCGGCGCAGCGGTGTTGACGCGGCCGAGGTCGAGGAGGTCGTCATGGGCTGCATCGGCCAGGTCGGCCCCGACGCCTACAACGCCCGCCGGGTGGCGCTGGCCGCCGGGCTGCCCGAGAGCACCCCGGCCTACACCGTGAACCGGCTCTGCGGCAGCGGACTGCAAGCGGTGTGGTCGGCGGCGATGCAGATGAACTGGGGCGGCGCCGAGGTGACGGTGGCCGGCGGGGACGAGAGCATGTCGCGGATGCCGTTCCTGGACTTCGGGGCCCGCAGCGGCTACCGGCTCGGGGACCGGACCCTGGTGGACGGCACCGTCGGCATCCTGACCGACCCGTTCAGCAAGGAGCACATGGGGCGCACCGCCGAGGCGGTGGCCCGCCGCTACCGGGTCAGCCGGACCGAGCAGGACGAGTTCGCGGTCGAGAGCCAGCGCCGTGCCGCCTCGGACCGGGCCCGTGCGGTGTTCGCGGAGGAGATCACCCCGGTGGAGACCGGCGGCCGACGCTCGGTCACCGTCACCGAGGACGAGCACCCCAAGCCCGGCACCACCATGGAGGCCCTGGCCAAGCTGCCCCCGGCCTTCGAGGCCGGCGGGTCGGTCACCGCGGGCAACTCCTCCGGCATCAACGACGGCGCCGCCGCCCTGGTACTGGCCACCGAGCGGGCGGCGGCCGCCCGCGGCCTGTCCGGACTGGTCGCCCTGGAGGCGGTCGCCACCGCGGCGATGGAGCCGGGGCTGATGGGCTACGCACCGGTGCTGGCGCTGGACAAGCTCTTCAAGCAGACCGGCACCTCGCCGAGTGACATCGGCATCGTGGAGCTCAACGAGGCCTTCGCCGCGCAGGCGGTGGCGGTCATCCGGGACGCCGGGCTGGACCCGGCCACGACCAACCCCTACGGCGGGGCGATCGCGCTGGGGCACCCGGTGGGCGCCACCGGGGCCATTCTGACGCTGCGGGTGGCCAAGGACATGGTCCGCCGGGATCTGGAACTGGGCATCGTCACCATGTGCATCGGCGGCGGCCAAGCCCTGGCCGCGCTCTTCCGCAGGATCTGACCCAGCAAGATCCGATACCCGCCCGCAGGGCTGGCCAGAAGGCCTGCGACCATATAGTCGGACGTCCTACTACCTGCGGCTGCCGCAGGAGATCATCGACTTGGAGACACAGTGTCAGCTGATATCCCCGCGGTGCGGCCCTACCGGCCCGAGCACCCGGTCAGATTCGTCACCGCGTCCAGCCTCTTCGACGGCCATGACGCAGCGATCAACATCATGCGCCGGATCCTGCAGTCCCAGGGCGCCGAGGTGATCCACCTGGGCCACAACCGCTCGGTGCAGGAGGTGGTGGACGCCGCCCTGGAGGAGGACGTCCAGGGCGTGGCGGTCAGCTCCTACCAGGGCGGCCACATCGAGTACTTCGAGTACCTGGTGGAGCTGCTGCGCGAGCGCGGCGCCGGCCATGTCAAGGTCTTCGGCGGCGGCGGCGGGGTCATCGTCGCCGAGGAGCGCGAGCGGCTGGCCCGGGCCGGGGTGCGGATCTTCTCCCCGGAGGACGGCCAGCGGCTGGGCCTGGCCGGGATGATCAGTTCGGTGATCCAGGCCTGTGACACCGCCCCCTGGGAGCTGGACCCGGCCCGGGTCCCCGCGGTCCTGGCCGGGGGCCGGGGCGCGCTGGCCCGGCTGATCAGCGGCCTGGAGGCCGGCTCGGTGCCGGCCGCCGACCTGCGCACGATACAGAAGGCGGCCTCCGAGCGCACGGTGCCGGTGCTGGGCATCACCGGGACCGGGGGTTCCGGCAAGTCCTCGCTGACCGACGAACTGGTGCGCCGGCTGCGCACCGACCAGCGCGGCGCGCTGCGGATCGCGGTCCTGGCGGTGGACCCCACCCGGCGGCGCGGCGGCGGGGCGCTGCTGGGGGACCGGATCCGGATGAACTCCCTGGACGGGGAGGGCGTCTACTTCCGCTCCATGGCGACCCGGGGCAGCAGCGAACTCCCGGAGGGCCTGGAGGAGTCCATCGAGGCCTGCAAGGCGGCCGGCTACGACCTGGTGATCATCGAGACCCCGGGCATCGGCCAGGGCGACGCGGCGATCGTGCCCTACGCGGACGTCTCGCTGTATGTGATGACGCCCGAGTTCGGCGCGGCCTCGCAGCTGGAGAAGATCGACATGCTCGACTTCGCCGACGTGGTGGCCATCAACAAGTTCGAACGCCGGGGCGCCGCGGACGCGTTGCGCGATGTCGCGCGGCAGCTGATCCGCAACCGGGAGGCCTTCAGCTCCCGTCCCGAGGACATGCCGGTCTTCGGCACCAGCGCCGCCACCTTCAACGACGACGGCGTCACCGCGCTCTACCAGCATCTGCGCGAGCTGCTGGCCGCCAAGGGGCTGACGGTCAGTCAGGGGGCTTTGGCGGCCGTCACGGTACGCCACTCCACCGGCGCGGCGCAGATCATTCCCCCGGCGCGGGTGCGCTACCTCGCCGACATCGCCGACACGGTCCGCCGCTACCACGCCGAGACCGTCACCCAGGCTGAACAGGCGGTCCGGGTCCAGCGGCTGACGGCTGTTCAGGAGGAGCTGACGGCCGCCGGTGCGGACGGCTACGCGGTCGGCGAGCTGCTCACCGACGCCCAGGGGCGGCTGAGCCCGGAGGCCCGCAAGCAACTGGCCGACTGGCCCGGCATCGCCGACACCTACCGCGGCGACGTGATGGTCGTGCCGGTGCGCGATCGGGAGCTGCGCACCGAACTCGCCCGGCAGTCGCTGTCCGGCAGCCGGATCCCGCGCGTCGCCCTGCCGCGCCACAACGACCACGGCGCGCTGCTGCGGTTCCTGCGCGCGGAGAACCTGCCCGGGAACTTCCCTTTCACCGCCGGGGTCTTCCCGTTCAAGCGCGAGGGCGAGGACCCGGCCCGGATGTTCGCCGGCGAGGGCGACCCGCAGCGCACCAACAAGCGCTTCCACTACCTCTCCAAGGACAGCGAGGCCACCCGGCTGTCCACGGCCTTCGACTCGGTGACGCTGTACGGGCGCGACCCGCACCTGCGCCCGGACATCTACGGCAAGGTCGGCACCTCGGGGGTGTCGGTGGCGACCTTGGAGGACATGAAGGCGCTCTACGACGGTTTCGACCTGGTCTCGCCGACCACCTCGGTGTCGATGACCATCAACGGGCCTGCGCCGACCATTCTGGCGTTCTTCCTCAACACCGCGATCGACCAGCAACTGGACGCCTTCCGCGCCGAGCACGACCGCGAACCGTCCGAGGACGAGGCCCTGGCGGTCCGGGCCCGGGCGCTGGCCTCGGTGCGCGGCACCGTGCAGGCCGACATCCTCAAGGAGGACCAGGGCCAGAACACCTGCCTGTTCTCCACCGAGTTCAGCCTGCGGATGATGGCCGACATCCAGGAGTGGTTCATCGAGCAGCAGGTCCGCAACTTCTACTCGGTCTCCATCTCCGGCTACCACATCGCCGAGGCCGGGGCGAACCCGATCAGCCAGCTCGCCTTCACCCTCGCCAACGGCCTCACGTATGTCGAGGCCTACCTGGCGCGCGGGATGGACATCGACGACTTCGCCCCCAATCTGTCCTTCTTCTTCTCCAACGGCATGGACCCCGAATACACCGTGCTGGGCCGGGTCGCCCGCCGGATCTGGGCGATCGCCATGCGCGAGCGCTACGGCGCGGGGGAGCGCAGCCAGAAGCTGAAGTACCACGTGCAGACCTCGGGCCGTTCGCTGCACGCGCAGGAGATGGACTTCAACGACATCCGGACCAGCCTGCAGGCGCTGACCGCGATCTACGACAACTGCAACTCGCTGCACACCAACGCCTACGACGAGGCCGTCACCACCCCCGGCGAGGAGTCGGTGCGCCGCGCGCTGGCCATCCAGCTGATCATCAACCGGGAGTGGGGCCTGGCGATGAACGAGAACCCGCTGCAGGGCTCCTTCGTCGTCGACGAACTCACCGACCTGCTCGAAGAGGCCGTGCTGCTCGAGTTCGAGCGGATCAGCGAACGCGGCGGCGTGCTGGGCGCGATGGAGACCGGCTACCAGCGCGGCCGGATCCAGGACGAGTCGATGCTCTACGAACAGCGCAAGCACGACGGCACGCTGCCCATCATCGGCGTCAACACCTTCCTCAACCCGCACGCCGACACCGCGCAGCCCGCGGCCGTGGAACTCGCCCGCGCCACCGAACACGAGAAGCAGTCCCAGCTCAGCCGGGTCGAGGCCTTCACCACCCAGCACCACGACCAGGCTCAACAGGCGCTGGCAGACCTCAAGGACGCGGCCACCAGCGGTCGCAATGTCTTCGCCGTGCTGATGGACGCCGCCAGGGTCTGCTCGCTGCAGCAGATCACCGAGGCGTTCTTCGAAGTCGGCGGCGAGTACCGCCGCAACGTCTGATCCAAAAAGCCCCCCACTTCCGCAGCCACCGAGAGGACCCCATGACCGAGGAAGCCGGCGTCACCTACGCGGTCGAAGGACCGATCGCTCGGATCACCCTGGCCCGGCCGCAGGCCTCCAATGCGTTCGATCTCCCGGCGGCCCGGGCCCTCGCCGCCGCCGTCCGTCGGGCCGCGGACGACCCGGTCGGCGCGGTCCTGATCACCGCTCAGGGCAAGCGCTTCTGCGGCGGCGGGGACGTCGCCTCCATCGCCGGGGCGCAGGACCGGGGCGGCCATATACACGCCCTGGCAACCGAGTTGGGTGAGGCGCTGCAGAGCCTGACGGAGCTGGAGAAGCCGGTGGTCGCCGCGGTCCACGGCGCGGTGGCCGGTGCGGGACTGGCCGTGCTGCTCAGCTCGGACCTGGTCGTCGCCGACCGGTCGACCAGATTCCTGATGGCCTACGCAGGCGTCGGGCTGACCCCGGACTGCGGGGTCTCCTATCTGCTGCCCCGCGCGGTCGGCCAGCAGCGGGCGCTCGAACTCGCGCTGACCCCACGGGTGTTGTCCGCCGCGGAGGCACACGAATGGGGCCTGGTCGCCCAGGTCGTCGACGACGGGACGGCGCAGCAGAGCGCCCAGGACCTGGCGGTGCGGTTGGCGGCGGGCCCGACCTTCGCCCTGGCCCAGACCAAGCGGCTGATCCGGTCCTCCTGGGAGGTGTCCCGCCCGGACAGCCTCAGGGACGAGTCGGACACGATCGCGCGCGCGGTGACGAGTGAGAGCGCGACCGTGCTGATCGACGCCTTCACCGCCGGACCGCCCGCCGCTGCGCGGCCGCGCTGACACCGTCCCGCGCTCCGTACCGCCTGACCACCCGTCACTCAACAAGTCGCTCATCAAGGGGCAGACCCATGGCACTGACCACCCGATTCACCGAGGCCTTCGGCATCGAGCACCCGATCATCTGCGGCGGGATGACGGCCGTGGGCACCGCCGACCTGATCGCCGCCGTCGCCAACGCCGGCGCACTGGGCTTCCTGACGGCCCTGACCCAGCCGACCCCGGAGGCCCTGGAGCAGGAGATCACCCGCTGCCGGAACCTGACCGACCGGCCCTTCGGCGTCAACCTGACCATCCTGCCGAGCATCAACCCCGTCCCCTACGGCGAGTACCGGGACGCGATCATCGCGGGCGGGGTGAAGATCGTGGAGACGGCCGGACGCAGCCCGGAGGAGCATCTGCCCGCGCTGCGCGCGGCCGGTGTCAAGGTGATCCACAAGTGCGTGGCGGTCCGGCACGCGGTCAAGGCCGAGAAGCTGGGCGTCGACGCGGTCAGCATCGACGGCTTCGAGTGCGCGGGCCACCCCGGCGAGGACGACATCGGCGGGCTGGTCCTGATCCCCGCGGCGGCGGCGCGGTTGACCATCCCGGTCATCGCCAGCGGCGGCATCGCCGACGCCCGCGGCCTGGTCGCCGCACTCGCCCTGGGCGCCGACGCGGTGAACATGGGCACCCGGTTCGTGGCGACCCGCGAGGCCCCGGTGCACGAGAACGTGAAGCGCCAGATCGTCGCCAACGACGAGCGCTCCACCAGCGTGCTCTTCCGCAAGTTCCAGAACACGGCGCGGGTGGCCAGGAACGGGGTCTCCGAGGAGGTCCGCGCCATCGAGCAGCGCCAGGACAGCACCTTCGCCGACATCGCCGACCTGGTCTCCGGCAAGCGCGGCCGGAGCGAGGTACTGGGCCGGGGCGATATGGAGGGCGGTGTGTGGTGGGCCGGGCAGACACAGGGGCTGATCGACGACATCCCCAGCTGCGCCGACCTGGTGGCGCGGATCACCGGCGAGGCCGAGGAGATCATCACCGGCCGCCTGGCCTCCCTTGTGCGTCTGGGCGCTGCCGTCAGCTGACCCGCTCGGCGAGGAAGTCCTCCCAGGTGCGGGTGCCCAGGTCGGCGTCGGCGAGATTGAGGTTCTGCCCGGCCCGGTAGGAGCGGCCGGCCTTGCCGGGGATGCGGACGGGCAGCAGCGGGCGGTGCTTGCCCGCGGCCTTGAGGTAGCCGCGGGTGAGCTGGTCCATGGCGTAGACGGTGGGTCCGGCGAGTTCGGCGACGAAGCCGGTGGGGTCGGCGAGGGTGAGTTCCACGAGGCGGGTGGCGACCTCCCGGGCGTCGACGGGTTGCATGCGCAGGCCGCCCGGGTTGGGGACGACGGGCAGCTTGGCCATCTTCTCCACCATGGTGAGGGTGAGGTCGTGGAACTGGGCGGCGCGCAGCACGGTGTAGGGGATGCCGGAGTTGACGACGGCCTGTTCGGCGGCGTGCTTGGCGGCGACCCAGGCGACCGGGACGGTGTCGGCGCCGATGACGGAGATGTAGACCAGATGCGTGACCCCGGCCCGGGCGGCGGCCTCGACCAGGCGGGCGGTGGCCCGGTCGTCGCCCTTGGGGCCGCAGGCCAGGTGCAGGACGGTGCTGACTCCGGCGAGGGCGGCGTCCAGTTCCTTGGCGTCGCCGGTGAGCAGGTCGCAGCTCACATACTCGACGCCGGCGGCGGGCTGGTGGCTGTGCCGGCTGAGGACCCGGACGTCCTGGCCCGCCGCGCGCAGCAGCGGCAGCACGTGGCGGCCGAGGGTGCCGGTGCCGCCGGTGACCAGAATCGGTGACGTCGTCATGAGGATCTCCCTGTTCGGTCCGGGCCGGGGGACGTTCCCCCGGCCCTTGGCTGGGCCGTTCGCTTCGTTCTGCAGCCTTGACCCGCGGGCCCGGGGAGATGTGACAGCGGGGACCGAAGAGTTTTCGGGGAGTTTCCGGAGCCGCCTGCTCCGGCGCTATCGGAGGTGCGGGGCGATGTGATCGACGACGGTCTGCAGGAGGCGCGCGTTGTAGTCGACACCGAGTTGGTTCGGGATCGTCAGCAGCAGGGTGTCCGCGGCGGCCACTGCCGCGTCGGCGGCGAGGTCCTTGGCGATGGCGTCCGGCTCTCCGATGTAGCTGCGGCCGAACCGGGAGACCGCCCCGTCCAGGATGCCGACCTGGTCGCGGCTGTTGACTCCGCTGCCGTCGCCGAAGTAGCGGCGGTCCTCGTCGCTGGTGATCGGCAGGACACTGCGGCTGACCGAGACGCGTGGCGCGCGGGTGTGGCCGACGGAGCGCCAGGTCTCGCGGTAGAGGTCGATCTGCTCGCGCTGGAGTTGGTCGAAGGGCGTTCCGGTGTCCTCGGACAGCAGCGTGCTGCTCATCAGGTTCATCCCCTGCTCGGCGGTCCAGGCGGCGCTGGCCCGGGTCGCGGAGCCCCACCAGATCCGCTCGGTGAGGCCGGGTGAACGGGGCTCGACCGGCAGCCCGATGGAGGGTCCGTTGGCCGGGTCGGACGGGGCGACGGGACCGCCGGCGATGGCGAACCGGAACCGGTCGGTGTGACGGCGTGCCAGGTCGGCGTCGCTCGTCCCGTCGGTGGGGATGTGCCCGAATGCCTCGTAGCCGCGCAGCGCGGGCTCCTGGGACCCCCGGCTGAGGCCCAGTTGGAGCCGGCCCCCGCTGATGAGGTCCGCGGCGGCGGCCTGCTCGGCCATGGCGACGGGGTTCTCGTAGCGCATGTCGATGACGGCGGTGCCGATCTCGATCCGCTGGGTTCGTGCGGCGATCGCGGCCAACAGGGGAAAGGGCGTGGACCCTTGACGGGCGAAATGGTGCACGCGTACGGCTGCCATGCCGATGCCGATCTGTTCCGCGGCGATCGCGAGCTCGATCGTCTGCGTCAGCGCTTCGCGGGCGGTGGGTGTGTGCGAGCCGGGTACCGCTTGGTAGTGGCCGAAGGAGAGGAAGCCGAGAGTCTTCATCGTGGTGTCCTGTGTGTGGTGTTCGGTCTTCAGTGTGTGGTGTTCCGTGTGGTGTCAGGCTGGACGAGCACATGGTGGGCAGCGCGAGGCCGATCCCGACGCCCCCGACCAGCCAGCCCGGGAGGGGAGTCGGGGCGGCGGACCTGCACCGCCTCGTCCGCAGCTGCTTGCTGCTTCTGCCCCGGTGGCAGATCCACGAGGGTGTGGGCGGGCGGGTGGCTGTCAGGCATGGCTTCTCCATTCACGCGGGTCGCCCGGTAGGACAGGGGGCCCTTATGTATACGGTAACGTTTACCTATGGAAAGGTAGCACGCTGCGAGGGCTTAAGTGAACACTCGCGTATACTTAAGCAATGAGCCAGGAGCCGACCATCCGCCGCCGAGGCCGGGGCGCGCGCGAGCGCATCCTCACTGCGGCGACGACGCTGTTCGAGACGCAGGGAATCAACTCCACCGGCATGGAGCAGGTCGCAGCAGCGGCGCCCGTGTCCAAGCGCACCCTCTACGCGCACTTCCCCACCAAGGACGACCTGGTCGTGGGTTACCTGGGGCACCTCGAAGAAGCCGGACTGACTCTCGAAGGCGTTCTCGACCGCCAGGACCTCCCACCACGGGACCGGCTGCTCGCCCTTTTCGCGACCCCGGCCCCCGCGACCGCCGCCGACCCCGCCACCGCCCCCGCCCCCGGGCCGATCCGCGGCTGCCCCTTCATCGACGCCGCCGCCGAGTTCCCCGACCCGCGCAGCCCCGTCCACGCGTACGCACGGCAGCGGAAAGTCCGCTTCGCCCAGCGGCTGGCCGAGTTGGCGAGTGAGGCCGGCGCCACCGATGCCGACGTCCTGGGCGAACAGCTCGCGATCCTCTCCGACGGCGCGTCGAGCAGGGCGATGGTCCTCAACGACGCCCGCTGCACGGACCACGCCAGAGCGGCAGCCCAGGCCCTTTTCGACGCAGCCACCTCCACCCCGGCCCGCAGCGGCTAGCGGCTTCTCACGCAATGTCGGCCGGGTAACCGCGTTGCCGGGCTCAGTAGCCTTGCGGCATGACGCGCAGGGGTGGGTATCGGTGGCGGACCCGGCTGCGGCGGCGCCTGCCGTGGTTCCTGGTCGACCGTGGGATCGCCGCGAAAGGCGCCGGCGACTGTGGTGCGCACGAGTGGTACAACCAGGACGGTGTCATCGCGCGGTGCTACCACTGCGAGGTCGGCGAGCGTCCCTGGCCGGTGGCGACCCAGGACCACGCCGATCGTCGGCCGACTGCTACAGCACGTCCTGGCCCGGCCGGATCCGGTCCCTGATCTCCGGCATCGCCCGGTACCCGGCCGCCTTGTAGGTGGCGACGCCGCCGACGTTGGAGCTCAGCGTGCAGACGCGTGCGCTCGACGAGCCCATCTCCCGCAGCGCGGCCGCCGCAGCGATGGTCACCGCCGTGCCGAAGCCGCGACCGCGATGGTCCTGGTGCGCGCCCATCGGCTCGATCAGCCCCGGCTTGCCCGGTCCGGCCGACCAGACCGTCACCACCGCCGCCAGGTTGCCCTGGTCGTCGTACGCGCCCAGGCACCGGGCATCGGCGTACGGCGACCCCGTCGCCATCGCATGCCAGCGCTCAAGCGTGAAGCGCTTGTTGTTGAACGCCGATCGAACGACTTCGACGAACAGGTGGGCGTGCTCCGGTCCGATGACCTCGATGCGGACGCCGGGGACCTGCACCGGCTCCGTGAGGTCGCGAATCAGGGGCGTCCACGGTTCGTCGACCCCCCAGCCCTCCTCGGTCAGCAGATCGTGGAGCAGCAGGCCCACGGGTGCTTCGATGCCCACAGGGCCCGCCGGAAGCACGCCGCGCTCCGGGAGGATCACGTCCTCCAGCAGCCGCCGCGCCAGCTCCTCGTCCCTGAAGGCGTCCGGCGCGACCGTCATCCGCAGCACTGTGGGGCTGTCCAGCATGCCGACGGCGAGGATCCGTCCGTCGCGGCTCCAGGTCCGGATCGCCGCGGCCGTTTCCGCTGTACCGAATCGGTAGTTCCAGCCCAGGTCGCCCGAATGCAGCTGCATCGGCGCCGCCTCGTGCTGCCACTCCCGCACCGCTCCGACTGCTTCGCCGAGCTCGTCGACTCCCGGCGTGCCCAGTGCAATGGTCATAGCCCGGATCAGACACCGTGGACCGACGCACCGCAACCGATTTTCCGCGCAGCACTTGCCGGGCCGTTCAGCGCCACCTGACCTGGCGTCAGTACTGAACCTTCGCGGCCCCGGCCGCAAGCTCCCGCCGGTACCTGCGCCGGGCGAGGAGTCGGCGCACGGGGCGGACGATGGCCCAGCGGAAGGGTCGCACCAGCAGGAACATCAGGACCGGCTTCAGGATCAGTTCCCAGAGGAACTCTCTGATGATCTCCCACAGCAAGTCCGCGATCAGCTCACTCATGCCATCCCCCTCATGATCAACGCCGGCTGACCCTACCGCCACCAGCGGACACCCGGGACAGTGGGCCCCTCCTCACGGCGGCTGGCCGGGGCCACTGCGGTATCTTGTGTCGACTACTTGATACAAATGCTTGGGGGTGCACGTGTCTGCTCTGCCTGTCGCTCTGCCAGTTCTCCTGCTGCTCATAGGGGGAGTGCTGCTCGCTCTGGTCCCGGGGCGCGGACTGGTCACCGAGCTTGGCACCCGCCCCCAGGCCCGGCCGGAAGGGCCGGCTCGCTGGATCGGGCTCGGGTTGGGCGTCGTCGTCGCCGGGTGGGCGGCACGGAGCGGATCGCTCGGCAGCGGTCTGCTGCTCGCGCCGACGTCACTCGGGGTCGGCGCGGTGCTCGGGCGTTGGGCGCCGACGCCCTGACCCGGAGGCAGCAGGGAACCGTTCGTACGGCCGGACTGACGCCCCGTCGGATCCGCGACTATCTGCCGGTTCGCTTCACCGCCGTGGTCGCCGGGTTCACCGTCGTCCTGGTGGCACTGCTGGCGGCCACAACCGCGACCGGCAGCGCGGACGACGCTGGCCGGGCCGGTCGCTCGTTCGTGCGGGTCTGCGGTGCGCTGACGGAGACCCGCGGACCATGGCCCGGCTCCTACTACAGCCTTCCGCTGCTCGCCGCGCTCGGTGTCGCGACGGCGTTGTGCGGTCTCGCCCTCCATCGGACGGCGCGCCGCGCGGCCCCGGACGAACCCGGCGCCCGGGTCCTGGACGACGAGCGCCGCCGGGCCGGTATGAAAGCCGTCGTGGCTGCCTGGGGACTCCTGATGACCGGCTCGCTGACCGGGACCGGCCTCGTGGTGGAGGGCGCGATCCACAACCTCTCGTGCACGGGCGCGGTCCTGCGGACGGCCTCCTGGGTGTTGCCGCCGACGCTGGTCGGCGCCGCGGGTACCGGGCTCTACTGCCTGGTCGTGCTGTGCTCCGTCGACGGGCGTCGCCGGTGAACCCTGTCGGCATCCGGGTCGACACGGCGAGCCCGGTGCCGCCCTTCGAGCAGATCCGGGCCCAGCTCGCATGGCTCATTGAGACCGGGCGGCTTCCTGACGCCCAACGACTCCCGCCGGTCCGTCAACTCGCCGCCGATCTCGGCCTGGCGGCCGGTACCGTCGCCCGCGCGTACCGCGAGCTGGAGGCCGCCCACCTGGTGCGGACCCGGCGTGGCGCCGGCACACGGGTCTCCGCGCCGGAGGCCGGCCCGCGCAGGGACGACCCGCTGGAACGGCTCGCCCAGCAGTACATCGAGGCTGCCCGGACCCTCGGCGCGGACAACGCACAGCTGGTCGGCGCGGTGCATGAGGTACTCATGCGGCAGGCGGAGGGATGAGAGGCCGTCCGGCCTGGAAGCCGTCAGGGCGTTGGCGTGGGCGGGGCAGCCGGTGACCGTGGTCGACCCGGGTGCCTCAGCCTGCAGCCGTTCGGCGACCCAAGACAACGACCCGCGCCCGGACCATACCCAGCTGTCCCCTGACAGACTGTCGCCATGCCAGAGGACAATCTCAAGACTGTGCACCGAGAGCTCACAGAGGCTCGCGCAGAACGCGACGCACTGCGACGGGAACTCGACGACTTGAGGCTCTGGCTGTGCATAAAACTCGGCATCGTTCGGGAAGAGCCTTCTCGGCACGGGTTCACCGCCCTCAACGTTGCCACCGACCCCGAGATAGTTGAGGAAGTCCAACGCCTGCGGGACGAGTTGGCGAGACTCAAGACCACTGAGGAGGCCGATGACCGGCGATGGACAGGTATCGACGACCTGATCATGGAAAGCCGCAAGATCCACGCGCTTCAGGCCATCCGCGTCGAGTTCGGAACGAGCCTGCGCCTGGCCATAGACCTGCTCAACGAGCGACATACCCGGCTTCGCCGCCGGCACCCCGATCGCTTCAGTGAAAGCGCTGACACCTACTGGGACGGCTTCAACACCTGACGGCTGATCGCCATCGCCAAAGGAATCGACGGCAGCCGCTACAGATAGAGGGCCAGCCGAACGCGATCCCAGGCGACGGCGGCGAAGACGACCTCTACCTGGACGAGCACCCCGACGTGTCCGTCCTCCCCCTGGTCACCGCACCGAACTGCGCGCCGTCCCACGAGGCCGACCTATCAGCCGTCGCCGGTCTTACCCGGCTCGGACCCATGCGACGCTGAAAACCGCTGATCCACGGGCAATGACTCAATCAAGCCCGCACAGGTCAGCTCTTCCCAGTCGGGCCAACTTCATTGGCGGCGGACAAGAACCGACTGACAAACGGAGTCTGGCTTCACCTGCGAACCCAGGCCAGACGATGCGTCAATTTGCATTCCGAGGAAGCAGATTGACGGATCTGACATCCTGGCAGGTGGCTCGTGGCCGGCCGGGAACCCACTGCGCCCGAGCTACGTCACAGGAGGGACGCGGCGATTACAGTCCGCAGGGCGGAGGCTGATCGTCATGGTCGGCGTGCTGGGGCTGCTGACGTCCCTCGCCGTCGGCCGCGGCTCTGCCTCCAGCAAGAAGGCGGGGGCTGGCACGGGACATCGGCCAGCAGCAGCCCTCACCGGCTGCTCCGCACCCTCGCCGGCGCATACGAGTGCCCCGGCCCCGAAGGTGGTGAACATGGACGCGAGCTGGGCGGTGGAGTACCACTCCCTGGCCGACCTGAAAGGCCACGCGGACCTCGTGGTCGAGGGGCACTTCGCCGGTGTGCTCCAGCAGACGCAGGACGCGAAGGGAGTGCCCTTCACCGACTTCACCTTCGCGGTCGACAAGGTGATCCGGGATCAGGGCCACCGCGTCGCGGGACCCGGTTCGACCGTGGACGTGCACCAGACCGGCGGCCTGGTGGACAAGGTGCTGCACCAGATCGACGACGACCCGCTGTTCCAGGTCGGCGAGCACAGCGTGCTGTTCCTGACCGAGTACAAGCCCGGCTACTACCGCGTCATCGGTGGACCGACCGGGCGCTTCACGGTCAAGAACGGGACGCTCAGCCCGATCAACCAGGAAGGGGTGAAGTTCTCCGGCACCCCGGAGTCGTTCGCCTCCGCGGTCAAGGCGCAGTAGTCGGACGGGAGGGATGGTGCGTTCCCTGCTGCCGGCCCCAGTCGGGGCTGACCAGGTGTGGCGGAGCCTTGTGATCCGTCTCTCAGTCGCCCGGAGCGGCACCGGGCCGGGCGCGGTGCCGTTACGGTCGGGGCATGTCAGACAAGATCACCGGAGTGGACCGGGAGGCGCAGCGGGAGGGCCTGCGGCAGGCCTTCACGGACCCCCGTGAGTTCACCTCCTCCCCGCTGTATCGCGCGCTGAGCCGGACCGTGGCCGCCGAGGACCGGCTGCTGGACCTAGTGCGGTGACCGGGTGACTTCGCCGGGTTGGTGGGGTGTGGGACGGTGGACTGTTGGGCTTCAACTTTTCCGGCTTCGCGGAGGCGTGGTGGCAGAGCCAGTCAGGGTCCGTCGGTTATCCGACCAGGAGGGCCAGAAGCTGCAGCAGATCGTGCGGCGCGGCACCATGAACACGGTGCGCTACCGGCGCGCGATGATGCTGCTGGCCTCGGCCGGAGGCAACCGGGTCCCGGTCATCGCCCAGCTGGTGGCGGCCGACGAGGACACCGTGCGCGACGTCATCCACCGGTTCAACGAGATCGGCCTGGCCGCACTGGACCCTCAGTGGGCGGGAGGCCGTCCCCGCCAGCTCAGCCCTGACGACGAGGACTTCGTCGTCAAGACGGCCACCACCCGACCCACCCGCCTGGGCCAGCCCTTCACCCACTGGTCCTTGCGCAAACTCGCCGACTACCTGCCCACCGTCCCGGGACGGGCCATCGGCCTGCGACGCGAGGCCCTGCGATGCCTGCTCGCCCGACGCGGCGTCACCTTCCAGCGCACCAGCACCTGGAAGGAGTCCACCGATCCCCACTACGACACCAAGCTCGACCGCATCGAGTACCTGCTGGAGCACGCACCCGGGCGCGTCTTCGCGTTCGACGAGTTCGGACCGCTCGGCATCCGCCCCACCGCCGGGTCCGGCTGGGCACCGTCCGGCCGCCCGAACCGGCTGCCGGCCACCTACCACCGCACCCACGGCGTGACCTACTTCCACGGCTGCTACTCGGTGGGCACCGACACCCTGTGGGGCGTCAACCGCCGCCACAAGAGCGGCGTGAACTCCCTGGCCGCGCTCAAGTCAATCCGGGCCGCGCGACCCGACGGCGCACCGATACACGTGATCATGGACAATCTGTCCGCCCACAAGGGCACCAAGATCCGCACCTGGGCGAAGAAGTACCAGGTCGAACTGTGCTTCACCCCGACCAACGCCTCCTGGGCCGACCCGATCGAGGCCCACTTCGGGCCCCTGCGTCAGTTCACCCTGGCCAACTCCCACCACCCGAACCACACCGTCCAGACCCGGGCCCTGCACGCCTACCTGCGCTGGCGCAACACCCACGCCCGCCATCCCGACGTCCTGGCCGCCCAACGCCGCGAACGCGCCCGCATCCGCAGCGAGAAGGGCATCCGCTGGGGCGGACGCCCCCTCCTCGCCGTCGCATAGCCCACCGACCCGGCGAAGTCACCCGGTCACCGCACTAGCCGCGCTGGGCCGTCCCGGGCAGTACCCGACGTTCCTGTTCTTCGGCGCGGTCCACTACCTGCTGCTGTCGGGGGTGGAGCATCCGCTGGCGGCGTTCTTCCCCTCCGTCGCCGGGCCCGGCCGCGACGTGGCAGCGGCCGAGGAGGCGCGGCCCTCCGAGGAGGCGCGGCCCTCCGACGAGGCGCGGCCCTCCGACGAGGCCGGTCCTGCGCTGCTCGCCTTCTGCGCGCAGTACGAGAGCGAACTGGCCGCGGTGATCGGCACCCGGCTCGTGCAGACCAACCAGGTGCAGCGCGCCCTGGGCCTGCGCATCGGGCTGAGCACGATCGCGCAGCAGGTCGCCGGCCCGGTGCATCTGATCGAGGTGGGGGCCAGTGCGGGGCTGAACCTGCGCTTCGACCGCTACGGCTACACCGTGGGAGGTCGGCGCTTCGGCGATCCGGCCTCACCGGTCCAGCTCGTCGCCGAGCACCACGGCACCGGTCGGCTGCCCGATCTGGACGTGCTGCCCGGCCTGGCGAGCGTGCTGGGGGTGGATCTCAACCCGATCGACGTGCTCGACCCCGAGGCGCGGCGTTGGCTGCAGGCCCTCATCTGGCCGGAGAACCACGACCAGCGGGCCCTGCTGGCGGCCGCGCTCGAGCTGACCGCCGCCGACCCGCCCCGGATCCTGCCCGGGGACGCGATCGACGTCCTGCCCCGCCTCGCCGACAGCCTGCCGGCGGGCGAGCCGCGGGTGGTGTTCCACTCGGCCACCCGGATGCACGTCCCCGCCGATCGGCTGGCCGCCTTCGACGCCGCGATCGCCCTGCTCGGCGAGTCCGGGCCGTTGTGGTGGCTCTCCGTCGAGGACGCCCCCGATCCCGACCCCAGGCAGGCCCCCGTGCGCATCGGCGCGGCGCTGCACCTGCGCGCGCCGGACGGGCAGGAGCGCACGCTCGCCGTGGTGGAGGGCCATCTGCGCTGGGTGGAGACCTTCGCTGCCCCGCGTTCGCTGCCCCGTGAGTGACCGGCCGTCACGTCCCGATGGCCTGGTAGAAGTGGCGTGCACCGCCAGGTGAGGCTCATGCCCCGTGGTCAGCCCTGCAGGGAGGCGAGCCAGGCGGTCAGGAGACGGTTGACCTCCTCGGGGCGCTCCTGCTGGACCCAGTGGCCGCAGCCGTCCAGGAGATGGGAGGAGACCAGGCCGGGGAGGGTGGCCGGGTAGGCGTCGATCGCGTCGGCCAGCCAGGTGGTGGAGGCGTCCAGGGCGCCGCCGATGAACAGGGACGGCTGCTTGATCGGGGCGCCGTTGTACGGGGCGAGGTCCTCCCAGTCGCGGTCCATGCTGCGGTAGCGGTTGAGGGCGCCGGTCAGGCCGGTGCGCTCGAACTCCCCGGCGTAGACGTCGAGGTCCTCCTCGGTCAGCCAGCCGGGCAGCCTGCCGCTGGGGAAGCGGTCGCGCAGCCTCCCGTCGTCCCGGCTCACGAAGTGCGGGTCGGGCGCGCCCGGGGCCGGCATGGTGTCGGCGGACAGGGCCGCGTAGATGCCCGCGAGCCAGCCCCGGACGTCGGGCTCGATCTCGGCCTCGGCGCGGCCGGGCTGCTGGAAGTAGGAGACGTAGAACTCCTGCTCGGGGCCGCCGATCCGACTGAGAACGTCGGTGGGGCGGGGGCCGCCGGGCGGCGTGTAGGGGACGCTGAGCAGTGCGACGGCGCGGAAGACCTCCGGGTGGAGCAGGGCGGAGGTCGCTGCGATGGGGGAGCCCCAGTCGTGTCCGACGATCACCGCTGTCTCCTCGCCCAGGGCGCGCACGAGTGCGACGTTGTCCTGCACCAGGTCGAGCATCCGGTAGGCGTCCGTCGCGGCCGGCTTGGAGGAGCGGCCGTAGCCGCGCACGTCGAGGGCGACGGCCCGGTACCCCGCCGCCGCGAGGGCCGGGAGTTGGTGGCGCCAGGAGTACCAGGACTCGGGGAAGCCGTGGACGAGCAGGACCAGTGGTCCGGTGCCCTGCTCGACCAGGTGCAGGCGTCCGGCGGGTGCCTCGACGGTGCGGTGGCGCAGGTCGGCGGCGGACACGGACGGATCGGGCTGGCGCATGGGCTTCTCCTGGGTTCACGGGTGGCCGCGGTTACCCACCGATCATGCGACGCGGCGGCCGCCCGACGCGATCCTTCTTGCCATTCTGGCAAACTTGCAGGACAGGATGATGGAGGCGGCACGGCCGCAGGGAGCGGGGCGAGGATGGCGGTGACGATGACGGACGACGCCGTGGCCGACACAATGGCGGCGATGGGCCCCCGGCTGCGGGCCGCGCGCGAGCAGCGGGGCATCACGCTCACCGGCGTCAGCCGCACCACCGGCATCTCGCTGAGCACGCTGTCGCGGATCGAGACCGGTCGACGCAAGCCGACCCTGGAGGTGCTGCTGCGGCTGGCGCAGGCCTACGACGCCCCGCTGGCCGAGCTGACCGGCACCGGCACCGATGTCGGCACCGGCACCGGCACGGACGCCGCTTTCGCCGCGGCGGCCGGTCCGCGTCCCTCCGCGCCGCGGCGTTCCGGTGACGACAAGGCGGTGCTGCCGCTGACCCGGTACGTCGGGGGCCTGCACGCCCACAAGCACGTCCTGCCCGCCGTCGACGAACCGCCGGCGCGGCCGCGGCAGGTCTCCCACGACGGGTACGAATGGCTGTGCGTCCTGTACGGGCGGCTGTGGCTGGCACTCGGCGAGCAGGATCTCGTCCTGACCGCCGGGGACGTCGCCGAGTTCGACACCCGCACCGCCCACGGAGTCGCGAACGCCGGCCCCGGTGGACCGGTCGAATACCTGATCATGTTCGGACCGCAGGGCGAGCGCCTCCGCTCACGCACCCATCCCGCAGCCGACCGCGGCGGCCGGCGGAACCTACAATCGCCGGACGAGTAGGTGGGGGAGGGCGCAGTGGGGTACTTCGAGGGCTTCGACATGGCCGGGTTCTGGGACGACTCCGCCTACGCGTCGGAGCAGTTCGTTGAGGAGGCGCCGCCCTCGCCGGAGCTGATCGCGTCGTTGGAGGAGGAACTCGGCGGATACCGTCTGCCCGACTCCTACATCGCGCTGATGACCGCGCACAACGGCGGCGTTCCGTCCCGGGTCTGCTTCCCTATGACGGAGGCGACCCCCTGGGCCGAGGACTACATCGAGATCAACGGCATCCGGGGCGTCGGGCGTACCCGGCCGCAATCGCTCGGCGGCGAGTTCGGCAGCCTGTTCTGGATCGACAGGTGGGAGTACCCCGACATTGGCGTCTACTTCGCCGACACCCCCTCAGCCGGCCACGACCTGCTCGCCCTCGACTACCGCGCGTGCGGCAGACGCGGTGAACCGACCGTGGTGCACGTCGACCAGGAGCGTGACTTCGCGATCACCTTGGTCGCGGAGAACTTCGAGGCGTTCGTCACGGGCCTGGTCGACGAGTCCGTCTACGACACCTCGGAGCAGGACCGGCTCGCCGCCCTGGCCACGGTGCGCGACGGCAGCTTCTCCCCGGTCCTGCTGCGGGCCTTCAGCGAGGTCGCGGACGTCCTGCCGGACGCGGACCGCCGCATGCGGGCGCTCGCGGAGGCCGTCGTGCGCGACAAGGGCTACTTCGCCCTGCATGCCGACGCGCGCGTTCGGTGCTGATGTACGACTACCTGTTCTGGCTGTTCACCAGCTACAACCAGGTCAATGCCTTCGAACGGTATGTCAGGACGCCCTCGCAGCATCAGCGTTCCTACGCACGGCCGGACTACGAGCTCATGATCTCCTTCGGCCTCGAGTCCGAGCAGTACGGCTTCCGCACCGGCGGATACGCCCCCGCCTTCCTCGAAGACTGGTGGAACTCCCGAACCACCTCGGGCCGCATCACCGAGACCGCCGACGGCTACCGATTGACCGACGTCGCCACCGCCGCGCTGCTCGATGACCTCCCCACCGTGTCCGGGGAGGACGGGTAGCAGTGCCGGCGCAGGACGTTCACTGAGGCGCTGCCGTCGATCCCACCGCGGTCGCGGTTGACGTCGCGGCTGCGTACCTCGGTCGGGGAAGCGGTCGCCGACCGCGGACGGCCGGTGGTGCGGGCCGCGCGCGACGCTGGTGGTCGACCGGTTCCACGTCGCGCAGCTGGCCACAGACGCCGTTCATATTTAGAGCTCGCGCAGATAGGCGGAGTAGAGCGCCCCGGTGGCAGAACAGGCACAGGATTTCGCGATCATGGAGTTGCGACGCTCTGTGACCATCGGGGAGACCTGTGCCTGCACTGCCATCATGGCTGACAGACCCACTCTGGGACCAATTCTCTGCGCTCCTGCCGAAGCGGCCGCTTTACGATCCGGACCACCCGCTGGGCTGCCACCGCCCTCGGATCAGCGACCGGATCGTGTTCGACAAGCTGCTCCAACTCCTGCGGTTCGGTTGCTCCTACGAAGCCATAGCCGACACGACCTGCTCGGCCACCACAATCCGCAATCGCCGCAACGAGTGGATCCGACTCGGTGTCTTCGCCCGCCTCAAGCACATCGTCCTGGAAGCCTACGACCGGATCGTGGGCCTCGTGCTGGACCAGATCGCTATCGACGGATCGATCACCAAGGCACCCGGCGGCGGCCAGGCAGCCGGGCGCTCCCCGGTCGATCGAGGCAAACAGGGCCTGAAACGATCCGGTATGACGGATGGTTACGGAATCCCGCTGGGACGCGTCCTGGCCGGAGCCAACTGCCACGACTCCCCACTGCTCGCCCCGACACTCGACCTCTTGGACGACCTGGGCCCGCTGCCCGATGACATCACGGTGCATCTGGACGCCGGCTACGACTCAGCCACGACGCGCACCTCCCTCGCCGAACGCGGCCTGCACGGCCAGATCGCCCGCAAGGGTGTAAAAGCACCCATCCAGGCAAGTCAGCGCTGGCACGTCGAGCGCACGCACGCCTGGCAGAACGCCTTCCACCGGCTCGCCCGCTGCTACGAACGTCGGGCCATCGTGATCGACGCATTCTTTGACCTCGCAGACGCGATCATCACCGTCCGCAGCCTGATCCGCCGGGCCTGGACCACCCATCGCTGGGACGACCGCCCGAGGCGCCGCCCATGAACCCCGCCTGTCGGTGCGGCCTGCTACGCGGAGACTGCTCCTGGCGACCGGCAACCCGGATCAGGCAAACCTAAAATGACGACGGCGACGTCTTGCCCCTGTGGTTCAGGCGACACGGGTGTCGTGGGTCTCGCGGTTGGCGAGCACATCGTCCATGTTCTCTTCGGCCCAGGTCTTGAGGCCGCGCATCATTTCGTGCAGCGACAGGCCGAGATCCGTCAGCTCGTAGGCGACCGTGACCGGCACGGTCGGCGTCGCGGTGCGGGTGATCAAACCGTCGCGCTCCAGGGAGCGCAGCGTCTGGGTGAGCATCTTCGGGCTGACGCCGACCAGCAGGCGCAACAGCTCCGAGTAGCGCATCGACCGGGGCTCGCCGGAGCAGTCGGCGCCTGGCTGATGCGAGCCGCCGCCGCTGCCGAGCGCGGCCAGGATCAGCGTGACCCACTTGTCGGAGAGCCGGTCGAGCAGCTTGCGGCTGGGGCAGACCGCCAGGAAGGCGTCGTACTCCACCTTGGCCTGTGCCCTCTGCTGGACCGCCGTCATCGTTGCCATGGGCCGCTCCTGTCACCTGCGGGTGCCTTACGCACTCCGAAGTACCTACTTCCCAGCAGGAAGCTACATGTCAATGATGGGGCAAGACGCCGTTAGGAACCACCCCCTGTCTCAACACGAAAGGCACACCATGAGCACCCCCTCCGTCTCCCTTCCCGGCGGCACCTGGCCCCTGGGCGACCTGACCGTCACCCGGTTCGGCTACGGCGCCATGCAGCTCGCCGGCCCCTGGGTCATGGGGCCGCCGGCCGACCGCGACGGCGCACTCGCCGTCCTGCGCGAGGCCGTTGACCTCGGCATCACCCACATCGACACCGCCGACGCCTACGGGCCGCACGTCACCAACCAGCTGATCCGCGAAGCGCTGCACCCGTACCGTGACGCGCTGCACATCGTGACCAAGGTCGGTGCGACCAGGGACGAAGAGGGAGGCTGGCCCCCGGCCCGACGGCCCGAAGAGCTGCGCCGGGCCGTCCAGGAGAACCTGGAGAACCTCGGCCTCAACGCGCTGGATGTGGTCAACCTGCGATTCGGCGACGCCCAGGGCCCCGTGGCCGGTTCGCTCGCCGAGGCGTTCGAGGCGCTCGTCGAACTCCAGCAGCAGGGTCTGATCCGGCACCTCGGCGTGAGCAACGCGACGGTGGAACAGGTAGCCGAGGCGCAGGCGATCGCGCCGATCGCGTGCGTGCAGAACATGTACAACCTCGCCCACCGCCACGACGACCAGCTGATCGACGAGCTCGCCGAGCAGGGCATCGCCTACGTGCCCTTCTTCCCCCTCGGTGGCTTCAGCCCGCTGCAGTCCTCGGCGCTCACGGCCGTGGCCGACCGACTGGACGCGACACCGATGTCGGTCGCCCTGGCCTGGCTGCTGCAGCGGTCGCCGAACATCCTGCTGATCCCCGGCACCTCGTCGGTGGCGCACCTGCGCGAGAACATCGCGGGCGCAGGACTCTCGCTCTCCGACGAGGATCTCGTCGAGCTGGCCAAGATCGGCCGATAGCCCCACGGAACTTCCCAGTGGATGGGCCGGATCGACCCTCCGCCGCTCGGGCAGCAGCGCCGCGAATTGGTCCCACAACGGGTCGGTCAGCGATGTTGGAAGGACGGGCACAGGTCTCCCCCATGGTCACAGAGTGTCGCAACTCCATGATCACTGGCACCCATGCCCGCCTTCTCGCCGAGGCCCCCACAGCGCCTATATGCGCGAGCTCTAACGCGAACGCGTTGTAAGTCAAGTGTCGCCGAACCCTGACCGAGAGATGCATAAGGGATTCATATAAATCTGTTATGCTTCTGGCATGAGTCACCGAGACGCCGCGCACGGCGCTTCCGATGCCATCGGGTCCGCTCTCTACGGTCTGGCCACCAGGGCGGTGAGACGTCTTCCCCGCGACATGAGCCTGACGTCCGCCGCCACCTTGGCGACCCTGGACAAGACCGGTCCGCGACGGATCACCGATCTGGCGGTGGCCGAGGGCGTCACCCAGCCCGCGATCACTGTCCTGGTCCGGGTGATGGAGGAAGCCGGGCTGGTCGAGCGGAGGGGCGATCCGGCCGACAAGCGGGTCACGCTGGTGTGCCTGACCGAGGCCGGCGCGTCCTACGTCCGGACGCGACGCCAGGCGGGCGTCGACGCGTACGCGCGGTTGATCGACGAACTCACCGGTGACGAGGTCCAGGCCTTGGCAGCAGCCCTTCCGGCGCTGCTGCATCTGGCGGAGCTCGAAAGCCACGCCCGAGAGGACTCGGACCGGTGACCGCGGCCCAGGCCCATGACCAGCCCACGAGCACGGCCCTGATACGTTCCGAGGCACCTCTGCTGGTCCCCGCCCTGATGTTCATCGCCCTGGTCGTGGCGGCGGTCGCCAGCCTGGGGACCCCGCTCATCACCAGCGTGGCGACCACGTTCCACGTCTCCCTCGACAGCGCGCAGTGGACCCTGACCATCGCCCTGCTCAGCGGCGCCGTCGCCACACCCGTCCTCGGCAGGCTCGGAGCCGGTCCGCACCGGCGGACCACGATTCTCGCCACGCTGGCGGTCGTCGTCGCCGGCAGCGCGCTCACCGTGCTGCCGCTGCCGTTCGCCTGGCTGCTCGTGGGCAGAGCGGCCCAAGGCGTCGGACTCGCTCTCACGGCGCTGATGATGGGCGTGGCCCGCGACCATCTTCCCGAGGAGCGCAGCGCGGCCACGATCGCCCTGATCTCAGTGGTCTCCATCATCGGAGCCGGCGTCGGCTACCCGCTGGCCGCGCTGCTCGCCGAGTTCGGCGGACTGCGGGCCGCCTACGGCCTCGGCCTGCTCGTCACCGCCCTCGCCTTCGTGACCGCGTGGCGCTCCATGCCCGCAGCTCCCGAAGGCCGCTCCGCTCACGTGAACGTGGCCAGTGCGCTCGTCCTGGCGGGTGGACTGGGCCTCGTCCTGTTCCTGGCCGGGGAGAGCAGCCTGTGGAGCCGACACCTCGCCGTAGCGGTGACCCTTGCCGTCGCCGCCGTACTCCTGCTCTGCGTCTGGACCGTTTCCGAACTGCGAACCAAGACGCCCCTGGTCGACGTCCGGGCGGTACGGCACCCGGCGGTCGCCGGGGCGAACATCGCCATGTTCGTCGGCGGGATCGGCATGTACCTCCTGCTCACGCTGATCACCCGCTACGCGCAGACGCCGCACAGCGCCGGCTACGGCTTCGGACTGACCACCTTCGTGGCGGGGCTGGTCCTCATCCCGTTCTCCGTGCTGGGGTTCGTCGCCGGCAAGCTCACGCCGCGGGTCCGGACGCGGATCGAGGGCCCCCTGCTCCTGGCCGGCAGCGCCGCCATCGTCGGCGGCGGGTTCGTCCTGTTCGCCACCGCCCGGTCCGACCTGGCCGAACTGCTCACGGCCATGGGCGTGCTGGGCTTCGGCGTCGGCAGCTTCTCGGCCGCCATGCCCGGCGTCATCCTGGCCGTCACCCCCACGAGCGAGACCTCGAGCGCCATGAGCTTCAACTACGTCGTCCGCAGCGTCGGGTACTCCCTGGGCAGCGCCATCGGCGGTCTGGTCCTGGCCGCCGGCACCGCCACGGGCCGCCTCTTCCCGAACGACGGCGCCTACACGACCGCGGCGCTGGTCGGCGTCGGCGCGATGGCGATCACGACGATGGCCGGCCTCGCCCTCGCCCGCCGACGCTCACCCGAGACCGCACCGATCACAGCCCCAGCCGGTGTGCCGGGCCCGGGCCGGTCGAGTCGAACCGGAAGCTGAGGATCGAAGCCGTCCGACTTCGACGCCGTCTCCGTCTGCTCGATGAGCCACAGCGCGCCGGCCGTGGATCCGAGCATGCTTCTGAGCATCCATTCCGAACACAGGAGGTTACCGTGGCCAAGGGCTACTGGGTCAGCGTCTACCGCAGCATCGCGGACCCCGAGAAGCTGGCTGCCTACGACAAGCTGGCCGGTCCAGCCGTCAGGGCCGGGGGCGGGCGGGTGCTCAGCCGCGGCAGCCGGGTCGCCGTACACGACGCCGGAATCGCCGAGCGCACCATCCTGATCGAGTTCGACAGCTTCGAACAGGCGGTCGCCGCACGCGCGAGTGCGGCCTACCAGGAGGCGCTGGCCGTCCTTGCCGACGGCGTCGAGCGCGACTTCCGCATCATCGAAGGCCTCGACTGACGATCGAGGCTGCGTCGGCGACGAAAACGAAGCCGGCTGCGGGGAGCACCCCGGCTCGTCAGCGCGCCGCACCGTCGCGAACAGCGTCAGGCCAGTGGCATCGGCGGTGATGTCCAGTCCGGCGACGGTTCCGGCGGCGCGGCGGCGCGGCGGGGTGCAGGAGAGCCGGGTCGGCTCGGCGCAGGTCGGCGGCGCCTCCGGACGCTATCAGCAGGATGCGGCGGCCGGTGGCGCGCGCGGGGGCCCTGCTCGGGACGTCCGCCGGGTCGCTCCCGTGTGCGGACTCGATGAGTGCGGCCTGGTGGGCAATCTTGTTGCGGTGCTGGGCGTCCAGGAACTGGGCCTGCCCGCGCCGGGTGTTGGTGGCGAAGGCCTGGTAGCGCATGCCCTTGGCGAGTTCGTAGGGCGAGGCGTCCTTGGTGTGGCGTGGGTGCAGGGGCTCCTTGGGCGCCTCTTCTTTTCGTCGCACACTCCGTCAACAAGCCCGGCTGCCCTGGCGAAGCACCGAGGTCAGTGTGCGGCCGAGTCGGGATCAACGCCCCGGCTCCGTAGCCGGGCGCGGACACGCTCCCACCGATCAGCGGGAAGGTGCCACCCGATCACCGATCCGGTGTCACTCGCGCAGAAGGAGAGTCCCGACCCGGACGGGCCCCAGACCTCTGAGGAGATGGTGTGCGGCACCAGGGTGATGAACCATTCGCGCTGCCGTTCGTCCGTGAGATCCAGGACGACGGCGGTCTCTCCCTCCCGGGCCCCCGTCGCGTCGGTGATCGCGGCGAGGGCGGCCTGGGCGTCCAATGGCCAGGGGAGGTCCGAGATCAGATCGATGTCGACCGAATCCGCACTCGGGGCGACCTCCCGGATCACCTCCTCAACCACCATCTGCCGCGCCTCAGCAGTGACCCCGTCCAGGAGGAGGAGCTCAAGCGGTACCGGCTTCTGATCGTTGCGGCCCCGGCGGCGCCATTCGAATCCGGCGAGTGTGCGCGCGAGTGAGCGATCGAAGGCCGCCACCTGGAGGAACTGCTCCACGCCGACCGGGCCACGAAGGCCCCCGCCGCCCCGATCGACGCCCAGTGACAGCAGGTCGCTCGGCTTGGCCGGGACGATACGGGGGGCCGGGCATCGGGGGGACGGCGGGCGGGACGGTCAGGACTTCCGTTCAGGGCTTCCTGCCGACGGCGGCCAGGATGCTGACCCGGTCGCCGTCCGGTGCGGGCTCGCCCTCGGGGCGCCAGAACGGGCAGAGGACGAGGCCGGGTTCCAGCAGCTCCACCCCGGTCAAGAACTGGGACACCTCCTCGCGGGTGCGCAGGTTCATCCCGGCCGGGACCTTGCTGTAGGCCACGCCGACGCCGGCCACCTCCTGGTCCGTCAGCGCCTCGCCGGTGACATGGCTGACCACGACATAACTGCCGGACGGCAGGGCGTCGATGAGCTTGGCCACGATCTCACCCGGCTGTTCGCTGTCCTTGAGGAAGTGCAGGACCGCGACCAGCAGCAGCGCGACCGGGCGGGTGAGGTCGAGGGTCTCGGTCACCTCCGGCGCGGCCAGGATCTTCTCGGGCTCGCGCAGGTCGGCCTGCAGGACCCGGGTGACCCCGTGCCCGGCCCCGGACATGAGCGCGCGTGCGTGCGTCAGCACGATCGGGTCGTTGTCGACATAGACGACCCGGGCCTCGGGGTTGGACTTCTGTGCGGTCTGGTGGGTGTTGCCCGCCGTGGGGATGCCGGTGCCGATGTCGAGGAACTGGTCGATGCCCAGCTCGGCGAGGGTGGACACGGCACGTTGCAGAAAGGCCCGGTTGGCGCGCACCGCGGTGCGGCCGCCTTCGCCCATGGCCAGGATCGCCTCACCGGCTTCGCGGTCGGACGGGAAATGATCCTTACCGCCGAGCAGGAAGTCGTACACGCGGGCGGGATGGGGTATCTCGGGGTGCAGATTGGTCGGCTCCCCGACACCCTTGGCTGCTTCGGTCATCCAGTTCTCTGACACGGATGGGCCGACCTTCCTCTCGCGGCGGTGTCGTGATCGACAGCGCTCAGCCTAACCCGCCGCAGCGGTCTGCCTGCTGACCACCTGCCAACTCACCTCCCAGTGACCGGGGGAGGGAATCCGACCGTGACGGTCAGTCCGCCGCCCGGTTCCGCGGTGGCGGTGAGGTCGGCGTCATGGGCGGTGGCGATGGCCTGCACGATGGACAGGCCGAGCCCTAGGCCGGTCTCGATGACCGGTGGATCCCCGAGCTTGGACCGCAGCCGGCTGATCGTGATCTTCACAGCATGGGTGAACGGGTCCGCGGCCTCGTCCCAGACCCGTTCGAGCAGTTCCTCGGCCGAGACGGCCCGGCCGCCGGAGGCGAGCAGCAGCTCCAGCACGCCGAACTCCTTGGGCACCAGCTCCAGCCGCCGGTCCCCGCGGCTGGCCCTCCGCCGCGCGGTGTCGACCACGAGGTCGCCGTGGCGGACCACCCGTGGCGCGGCCGGGTGGGCCCGGCGGGCCGGCGCGCCGATCCTGGCGACCAGCGCGGAGAAGTCGAACGGCTTGGGGAGGTAGTCGTCGGCGCAGACGGTGTCACCGTGCATCCCGGGCAGGTCCCGGTCGAGGACGATCACGTCGTAGTCGTTGCACAGCGCGCGTTCGAGCCCGCTCAACCCGTCGAACGCCACGTCCACGGCCATCCGCGCCATCTCCTCGTCGTCCTCCACGATGAGCACCCGCACCAGCCGCCCCCTGCTTCCGCCTCGACCCCAGTATGTTCCGCTCGGGTTTCCTCAGGGTTTCACTCGGAACTCCGCACGACCCCGGTTTGCCATTCCTAGGATTCCTCGTTTATATCGAGGATCTCTAGGAAAATGAGGGGGACGCATGGCTCGGGCAGGGCTGACGGCGGAGCGGGTGACCATCGCCGCCGCCGAACTCGCGGACCAGGTCGGGCTCGACCAGGTGACCATGTCCCAGGTGGCGCGGCGGCTCGGCGTGAAGGACGCGAGCCTCTACACGCACGTCCGCAACCTGGAGGATCTGCGCGGACGGATCGCCCTGCTGGCGGCGGACGAGAAGACCATCCGCATCGCGGAGGCGACCGCAGGACGGGCCGGCAAGGACGCGCTGGTCGCGTTCGCGAACGCCTGGCGGGAGTACGCCCACCAGCATCCAGGCCGCTACACCGCCACGCAGACCCCGATCCGGATCGACCCCGAACTGGCCGCGAAGGCGCCGGGACCGCGGCGCGCGGTCGAGTTGACCTACGGCATGCTGCGTGGCTACGGGCTGGCCGAGCCCGACCTGACCGACGCGGTCCGGTTGCTGCGCAGCACCTTCCACGGATTCGTGGCCCTGGAGGCCGCGGGCGGGTTCGCGGACCGGCGTCCGCCGCAGCGTTCCTGGGTCCGGGGCCTCGACGCCCTGCACACCCTGCTGCAGCACTGGCCCCGGTCCGGGGAACAGGACGACTGAGCGCGCGGCAGCTCAGCCTCGGTCGAACCAACGCCAGGGCTGGAACCAGTAGCCGAAGCCCTCCCAGGGGAGGCCGTCCTGGTCCCGCAGTGCGGGGGGAACGAGGAAGCCAGGACGGTTGAGGCGGACGACAGTACCGGTGAGGACGAGCGACACCAGCAGCAGGCCGCCGGAGAGGACGTACCCCACGTCGCAGAGCGCCCGGAGCCAGCCGCTGGTCCGGGTCCGGTAGGTGTCACAGAGGACCACCGAGGTCATCGACCAGTAGCTGACCGCCAGCGGCAGGATGGCGCGACGATTCGCCCGGGCATGCTGAAGCAGTTGACCGCCCGGCGGTCCCGCCGGCCGGGGCGGCTTGGACGGCAGCCGCCAAGCGCGCCTGACCCCGAGCACGGCCATGACCAGCACGATCATCCACAGGCCGATCAGCGTTGCCCCGACCGCATGACTCATGGCGCCCCCTTGTGTGGAGCCGCCAGTATCCAGGGCCCGCTCAGCCTGCCCGGCGGCGGTTGCCGATCAGCGCTTCGGCGGCTGCCACGCCGGAGGCGGTCGTGGCGCCGTGGGTGACGATGTGCAGGGCCCCCGGCGCCACGTGCCCCGGGAGGCCCATCTCCACGACGATCGCGTCGGGGCGGGCCCGGACCAGCTCGGTCAGGGCCGCGCTCATCCAGTCGTGCCGGGAGGCGTCGCGGACGACCACGACCAGCGGACGGCCGGTGGCCGGCTTCAGCGCCAGCTGGTCCAGGACGCCTGCCAATAGACCGAGTTGCTCGGGATGCACCCGGACGGAGGTCGTTCCGGGCAGCCGCTCACGCAGCGGCGCGGCCACGCCCCACGGGGTCTCGTTGCCGATGGCGAGGTTGGTCCTGGGCACCAGCTCGACGACGTGCGGGGCGGAGGCGATGGGCAGCAGCTCCTCGGCGGGCCCGCTCAGCCGGATCGCGCGGCGGGCGGCCGCGAAGCCGATGTCGCCGCGGATCGCACTGATCGGCACGCTCCGCCCGAGTCCGGCGGACCACACGGCGAAGTCCCGTACCCGGTCGGCGGCTTCACGCAGCCGACCCTCCGTCAGCTCGCCCGAGCCGAGGGCGGCGAGCAGGGCGCCCGACAGCAGGTCGACCGTCGCCTCGTCGGCGCGCTCGCCGCCGACGCAGACGGCGTCGGCACCCGCGACGACCGCGCCGACGGTGGCGCCGTCGACGCCGTAGCGGTCGGCGACCGCGCCCATCTCGATCCCATCGGTCACCACCAGGCCGTCGAAGCCGAGTTCCTTGCGCAGGAGGTCGTTGATGAGGGTGGGGCTCAGCGTCGCCGGGTGCTCCCGGTCGTGGGCGGGCACCAGGAGGTGCCCGGTCATCACCACCCGAACTCCCGCGTCCAGTGCCGCGCGGAACGGCGGGAGGGAGACGGCGGCGATCTCCTCGGCGCTGGCGTCGTAGCTGGGCAGGCCGTGGTGGGAGTCGACCGCGGTGTCGCCGTGGCCCGGGAAGTGCTTGGCGCAGGCGGCCACGCCCGCTGCCTGCAGGCCGCGGATCCACGCGGCGGTGTGGCGGGCGACCAACTCGGTGGTGGCGCCGAAGGAGCGGAGGCCGATGACGGGGTTACGCGGGTTGGAGTTGACGTCGGCGCTGGGCGCGTAGTCGAGGCTGACCCCGGCGGCGTGCAGTTCGCGGCCGATGTCGCGGGCGACCGACTCGGTGAGTTCGACGTCGTCGATCGCGCCGAGGGCGAAGTTGCCGGGACGGGTGGAGCCGGTCCAGGCCTCCAGGCGGGTGACGTCGCCTGCCTCCTCGTCGATCGCAATAATCAACTCCGGGTTCTCGGAGCGCAGTTGCAAGGAGAGACGGGCCACCTGCTCCGGAGAGGCGATGTTGCGGGAGAACAGCACGACGGACGACAGGCCGTCCCCGATGGCCCTCAGCAGCCAGTCCGGCGCCTCCGTGCCGACGAATCCTGGTTGCAGGACCGAGAGGGCGAGACGTCGAAGCTCAGGGTCGGTCTGCGCGGGCCTGCTGGAGGTCATCGACTGGGCCTTCCGGGATCGGAGTTGTCTGCGTCGACTACGTCGTTCCATCTTGGTACGGACCAATGGATACTGGATATTGGTAGGGACCAACTGGGGTGTCAAGGGTGCTGCCGGTGTTCCTCTCCCCAACCGGCTCTGGCCCGGGGCAGAATGGCCGGATGGTGGAACCGGTGCTCCATGGGCCCAGGGACGGCGAAGGGCCGACCCGGTGGTACGGGCCGGTCGGCGTGGTGGCCGTGCTGTCCGATGTGCACGGCAACGTCCCGGCGCTGGCGGCCGTGCTGGCCGAGCCGGACGTGGGGTCGGCCGACCTGGTCGTCATCTGCGGTGATCTGACCTGGGGCCCCGAACCGCAGCAGACCTATGAACTGATCGCCGCGCTCGGCGCCCGCGCGCTGTGCGTGCGCGGCAACGCGGACCGGTACGCCGCGGAGATCGGCGCCGGGATCCGGGACGCCGGACGCCCGCGCGAGGCCTGGATCCCGGCCCGGCACTCCGCCGAGGCGATGGCCTTTCTGCAGGCGCTCCCCTTCTCGGTGGTGGTGCAGGTCGGCTCACTGGGACCGGTGCTGTTCTGCCACGGATCCCCGCGCAGCGACCATGAGTTGGTGACCCCCGGCACGTCGGACGAACGCTTCGCCGCGCTGACCGCCGGCGTCCGGGCGCGCACTCTGGTCACCGGACACACCCACCTCCAGTTCGACCGCACCGTCGCGGGTCGACGCAGCGTGGGCCCCGGGAGCGTCGGGCTGCCCTTCCACCGGGGCGTGCCCGGAACCGCCTACTGGGCCCTGCTGGGCCCCGACGATGTGCGGCTCCGCAGCAGCCGCTACGACGCGGACGAGGCGGTGGCGCGGACCCGGGCCTCGGGCGACCCGTCCGCGGAGACCATCGTGACCCTGCTGACCTCGCCCCCGACGCCCGAGGAGATCGTCACGGACGCGGAGAGCCGGGTGTTCTCCGACTGAGGGCTGCGGCCAAAGACTGCGGGTTGAGGGCGGTCCGAGGCGCCGTCCGCCCGGAGCGGGCGTCGGCGATGGTCGCATAGCGGGGGAATCGGCCGGCGGCGTCGGCGGCGCGCAGCAGCAGGGCGATGGTGCGGTGGGTGTAGACCAGCCGCAGCCAGCCGCCGTGGTCCGCGCAGCGGTCCTGGGCGTGTTCCAGCACGTGCAGGGGAGAGCTGTCCATAAAGGTGACCTGGGTGAGGTCGACGATCACGCGGTACAGGTGGCGTTCGCCCGGCGTGCCGGCGAGTCTGCTCCTGAGCGCGGCGCCGACGCGGAGATCGAGCTCTCCGCGCAGGCTGACGGTCCTGCAGGGAAGATCGGCGGACGGGGCGGTGGCAGCCATGCGGGCTCCTGGGATTCGCCATGCGCGTGCAGTGTGCCGGGCAGGCGCGGCCGGGGTCCGGGGCTACGCCTCCCACCGTACGGGCTGCCTCCGACAGAGCACAGACTGTCACCGGAACTGGTGGCCGGTGTTCAGCGATGACCGCGGCGTGCCTTCTCCTGCTACAGTGGTGTCTGTTGCAGTTGTGGTTCCCATGAACTTATGTGTGCGCCTGCTGGTTGTAGCCAACGGGCGCATTTTTGTTTTCCCGGACATCGTCCGGGCTGGTCATCATCACGGCGGCGCGGGATCCGTGACGTACGGATCCCGGTATCAGGCCCCCATCAAGGAGTTACATATATGGCTACTGGCACTGTGAAGTGGTTCAACGCGGAAAAGGGCTTTGGCTTCATCGAGCAGGACGGTGGCGGCGCTGACGTGTTCGCCCACTACTCGAACATCAACGCCCAGGGCTTCCGCGAGCTGCTCGAGGGCCAGAAGGTCGAGTTCGACGTCACGCAGGGCCAGAAGGGCCCGCAGGCCGAGAACATTCGTCCGCTCTGAGTTCCATCTCCGCGGCCGCTGAGGCTGCGAAGCTCCTGCCCGCACCACGGACCAACCGTGGTGCGGGCGGGTGGCACCATCTGATGCACCATTCCGGCCCTTTGCCTGGGCCTCTCTGGCTCCGCCACCGGCGACCGAAGTACGGTTCGAGGTTTCTGCCGCCCCTTGTGGGTGTGCGCCGACCGTAGGTGACGTGCCGCACGGTTCTACCGTCCACGCCCCGCATTCATACTTTTCTGGCTCGTTCGTGCGATCTCCCCGCGCCCTCGTCGGCGCGGCTCGGAGCCGTCCTCGACGCGCGCCACATTCGAGGAAGGTCATCCCATGATCCGTTCCAGCCATTCGTCCGACCGCAGTTCCAACCCCCGTGCCCGCTCGGCTTCGCGTGCCGAGGGCTCCGGCTCCTCCTACGGGCAGCGCAGCGGCTCCGGCTCCTCCTACGGGCAGCGGAGCGGTGGCGGCTCGCGCTCCTCGTCGCCGAGGGGGCGTCAGGGATCCTCTCCGCAGGGTGAGTTCGCGCTCCCGGTCAGCACCACCCCGGCGCTTCCCGCAGTGGAGGCGTTCAGCGAGCTGGACATGCCGAACGCCCTTCTGCAGACCCTCGCCCTGCAGGGTGTGACCGCGCCGTTCCCGATCCAGGCGGCGACCCTGCCGAACTCCCTGGCCGGGCGGGACGTCCTCGGCCGCGGCCGGACCGGCTCGGGCAAGACCATCGCCTTCGGCCTCGCCGTCCTGGCCCGCACCGCCGGACGCAAGGCCGAGCCGCGCCAGCCGCTGGCCCTGGTCCTGGTGCCCACCCGCGAGCTGGCCCAGCAGGTCACCGACGCGCTGACCCCCTACGCCCACGCGGTCCGGCTCCGTCTTGCCACCGTGGTCGGCGGGATGTCGATCAGCCGTCAGGCCCAGGCGCTGCAGCGCGGAGCCGAGCTGGTCGTGGCCACCCCGGGCCGGCTCAAGGACCTGATCGAGCGCGGCGACTGCCGGCTCGACCAGGTCACCGTCACCGTCCTGGACGAGGCCGACCAGATGGCCGACATGGGCTTCCTGCCCCAGGTCACCGAACTCCTGGACCAGGTCGCCCCCGGCGGGCAGACCATGCTCTTCTCCGCCACCCTGGACCGCAACGTCGACCGCCTGGTCCGCCGGTTCCTCAAGGACCCGGTCACCCACTCGGTCGACCCCTCCGCCGCGACCATCAGCACCATGGAGCACCACCTGCTCCATGTGCAGGGCCACGACAAGAACGCGGCCATCGCCCACATCGCCTCCCGCGACGGCGGGGTCATCATGTTCACCGACACCCGGCACGGCGCCGACCGGCTGGTGCTGGAGCTGCTGGCCAAGGGGGTCAAGGCCGCGGCCCTGCACGGCGGCAAGTCCCAGCCGCAGCGCACCCGCACCCTGGAGCAGTTCCGCAACGGCCAGGTCACCGCGCTGATCGCGACCAACGTCGCGGCCCGCGGCATCCATGTCGACGGTCTTGACCTGGTCGTCAACATCGACCCGCCGACCGACCACAAGGACTACCTGCACCGCGGCGGACGCACCGCCCGCGCCGGGGAGTCGGGCACCGTGGTCACCCTGGTGCTGCCGAACCAGCGCCGCGAGATGACCCGGCTGATGCACACCGCCGGCATCACCCCGCAGACCACCCAGGTCCACTCCACGGACGCCGAGCTCGCCCGCATCACCGGTGCCTGCGTGCCGACCGGGGTGCCCGTCGTGATCAGCAACCCGGTGGTCGAGCGCCCCCGCCGCAGCGGCAGCGGCTACGGCCGCAGCAACCAGCGCAACCGCCCGGCCGGCGCGGGCGCCCGCGGCGCGCAGGGTGCCCAGGGCGGCTCCCGCGGCCAGGGCCCGCGCCGTCCGCGGGTCGCCGCCTAGGGTCCCGCTCCCGGGGTACGCGTCCTGCTGCACGGCAGTGCTGCACGGCACTGCCGCGCAGCACTGCCGCACGGCACGCGATCCCAACGGACAGGACCGGGCCCTTGAGTACGATCATCAGCCGCCTCGACGGCTACCAGCGGCGGCACCACTGGCTCGGCCTGCCGCTGGCGGTCGTCTACAAGTTCGTCGAGGACCAGGGCACCTACCAGGCGGCCCTGCTGACGTACTACGGGTTCGTGTCCCTGTTCCCGCTGCTCCTGCTGCTGACCACCGGGCTCGGCTTCGCCCTGCACGGCAACCCCCACCTGCAGCAGGAGGTGCTGGACTCGGCGCTGGGCCAGTTCCCGGTCATCGGGGACCAGATAGGCGCCAACATCCACTCCTTCCACGGCAACACCTTCGCCCTGGTGGTGGGCATCGTCGGCAGCCTCTACGGCGCGCTGGGCATCGCCCAGGCGGCGCAGAACGCGCTGAACCGGATCTGGGCGGTGCCCCACTTCCGCCGTCCCAATCCGCTCAAGGGGCGGCTGCGCAGCCTGATCCTGCTGGGCCTGCTCGCGGTCGGGGTGGTGCTCACCAGCGCCCTGGCGGCGCTGTCCGCGACCTCGCACGTCTTCGGCGTCGACATCAGCTGGGCGGCCCGGATCGGCGCCGTGGCGCTCTCGGTGGCCGTGAACGCGGCTCTGCTGCTGCTGACCTACCGGGTGCTGACGGCTCGTGCCCTGAAGGTGGCACAGCTGTGGCCGGAGGCCCTGGCCGGGGCGGTGGTCTGGCAGCTGCTGCTGGCGGCCAGCACCTACAGCGTCAGCCACACCCTGCGCGGCTCGACCCCCACCTACGGCATGTTCGCCATCGTGCTCGGCCTGCTCACCTGGCTCTACCTGGGCGCGCTGACCTTCGTCCTGTGCGCGCAGAGCGCCACGGTCCGCGCCCGCCGCCTGTGGCCCCGCAATCTGCTGGCGCCCTTCACCGACGACATCACCCTGACCGGCGCGGACAAGCGGGCCTACACCTCCTACGCCACCACCGAGTCCTACAAGGCCTTCGAGGAGGTCCGGGTCGAGTTCGACCAGCTGCCGCCCCCGCAGAATCCGCCGCCCGCGGCCGCGGCCGAAGACTGAACGCCGAGGGTCAGCCCTCCCGGGCGGCACTCACCGCGGCGGTGGCGCCGGGGCGGCGGCTGCGGCGTCGGCGGGCAGCAGGGCGAAGACGTCGCTGGTCCCGGTCATCTCCGTCAGGGCCAGGAACGAGGGCGGCAGCGGCGGAACGAAGCTCAGACCGGGATCGGCGTGGGCGTCCAGCAACAGGGCCAGGATGTCGACGCTGATCCGGGTGACCGCGGACAGGTCCACCACCAGCGGCCGTCGTGCGTGGCGGGCCCGCCGGGTGACGGCGCTCAGGCAGGCCTCGACCCGGCGGTCGAGCACTCCGCGGAACACGAGCACGGTGCTGGTGTCCAGGGGCCAGCGGGCGGCGTCGGCCCCGGGGGGCGCGGTGCTCGGGACGCGCGGCGTGGCAGGGCTGCTCACATGGTGCCTTCCCGTCGGGTGGACCACCGGCCCACCCCAGGACGTCCACCTACCCGGGTCTGGGGCGTCCACCGCGGTTGGGCCCTGGTCGGTCATTCCGCGGTGGGGATCCGCAGGGCGAGCAGCACGGTGTCGTCACCGGCCCGCTCGTCGGCGACCTCGTCGGCCAGGTGCTCCAGCAGGGCCGGCAGCGGCATGGACGCGCCGGCCGCGAGCAGGGCGGCGGTGTGGTCGATGGCGCCGTCCAGGTCGTGGCCGACGCGTTCGATCAGCCCGTCGGTGTAGAGCAGCAGGGTCGCCCCGGGCTCCAGCACGACCTCGTGGTCATGGCGTTCGGTCGCGGGCAGGGCGTGGTGCAGCAGCGGGCCGTGGTCGGTCAGCCGGGTGACCCGGCCGTCGGGGTGCAGCAGCAGCGGCGGGGGGTGTCCGGCATTGGTCCAGGTCATGGTCCACTGGTCGTTCTCGTGGTGGATGTGGGCGTGGACCAGAGTGCCGGAGGCGGGCAGCGGCAGCACCCGGCAGGCGTACTCCAGGGCGGCCAGCGCCGAGGCGGGGCCCTCGCCGTTCTTGATCAGGACGGACTGGCGCAGCATGCTGCGCACCTGTCCCATCAGGGTGGCGGCGTGGATGTCGTGTCCGGTGATGTCGCCGACGGTGATGGCCACCCCGGGGTCGCGGTCGGCGTGCGGATGGGGCAGCGGGAAGGCGTCGTACCAGTCGCCGCCGACCATGTCGTCGACCGAGGCGGGGCGGTAGAGGGCGGCGATGTCCATGCCGGGCAGGGTGGGCAGATCGGTGAGCATGGCCTGCTGCAGCTGGTGCGCGACGTGGACGCGGGCGTCGAGGAAGACCGCGCGTTCCACCGCCTGGGCGGTGTAGCCGGCGATGGTGGTCAGGACGGCCGCCTCGTCCAGGCCCACCACGTGGGCGGTCTCCCAGCCCAGGACCAGGACCCCGACCGGGCCGCGCGCCGCGATCAGCGGCAGGCAGACCGCGGACCCGATCCCGACGGCGTCGAACGCCGCCACCGCCGCAGGCTCGTAGTGCTGTTCGAGGTGGACCCGGTCGGGGACGGTGACCATGCGGCGCTCGCGCAGTGCCTGCGCGGCGGCGAAGCCGGCGCCCCGGGCCAGGCGGTCGACCGACTCCGCGGGGTCCACGGTGTCCGGGTCGGGGAGGCGGTACAGCTCATCGCCCTCCAGCCTGAATCTTTCACCGCAGCGGCCCGTTGATCGTGTGCCCGGGTTGTCGCTTTTGCTCTGCCTGGCGGGCTTCGCCGGGTAGGGCTGCGCGTCGACTGTCGCGTCGGTGGCGCCGGGTTCCACGGGCCCGGGGACTGCGGGTCGGCCTCCTCTCGATGCTCTGCTGGGCGGTTTGCCCAGGTCAGGTTGGGTAGGGCAGGGCCATGAGGCGGCGGAAGGCCTGGACGACCGCGTTCGCCCAGGGCCAGGTTCTGGGGATCTTGAGGGTGCGTTTGCGCTGGCCGCGCACGATCACGGCGGGCACGTGCAGGAAGCGGAAGCGCAGGGTCTTTGGGGTGGCTTTGGCCATCTCGCCCTCACAGCCGAGGAGTTGGAGCCAGTTGCGGAGGTCGCAGGCCAGCGCGGTGGCCAGCAGCCACGCCTGGTTGACCTTCATGTGGCGCGAGGGGAACCGGTTCAGGCCCGCGTCCTTGCTGTCGCGGATCTTCGCCTCGACCCGGGCGTGAGTCCTGTGGCGGGCATCGAGCCATGAGGCCTGACGGTCGGGAGTGTTGGTCGCGAACGTCTGCAGCCGCATGCCGTGTTCGAGCTCGTAGGGTGAGGCGTCCTTGACGTAGCGCGGGTGCAGCGGTTCGCGGCGCACGATCACCCGGTGCCCGGGCGGCCAGAGCGAGAGGTCGCCGAGCAGTCCGGTGATGTCGGCGACCTGCGCGTCCTCACGCGCGGCACCGTCGGCGTCGAGGGCGGCCTGCCACACCGAACGGCCCTGCTTGCGCTCCTGCTTCTCCAGTTCGTCCAGCGCCGTCACGGCCGTCATCTCACGGTCGGTGAACGCCCAGCCGGTCGAGTACTGCCAGGTGAAGGAGGGGTGGCGACGGCCACCGGCCTTCGCGATCCACGTCAGGAGCCCGTGGGAGAACCCGGCCCCGTCGATCCGGAACAAGATCTTGCGGCGGTAGGCGGCGGGCAGCTGCTCGACCGCGGCGGCGAAGCAGGCGATGTTGTCCTCGGCGCTGTTGCAGCCCGCGTCGCCGGGACGCAGCTCCTGCGCGAGCATCTCCCCGGTGTTGTCACAGAAAGCGATCATGGGGCACAGGCCGTAGACGCCCTTCTTGTACGTCCCGGCCGCGCCCTCCTTCTCCGAGGCGCAGGCCACCGGCGTGGCATCGGAGTCGATCACCGTCCAACCGGTCAGCGCCGCACCGTCCACCACGATCCACGGGAACCCCTGCGGCCGGTTCTCCAGCCAGGACCACACCTGCCGGCGCACCGTCGCCCGGGCCCGGGCGACCCGGCGCACCTGCAGCTCGCCAACCTCGTCCAGGACCCGCCACACCGTGGGCGGCGACGCCACCGCCGGGCCGCCCGCCATCACCTCGCGCTGATGCTCCAGCACCGCGATGTCGCCGATCGCCACCGCCCCCAGCACGATCGCGCAGGCCAGGTCCACCAGCACCCGCCCCCGCTCGTGCCCCGGCCGGAAACCCGGGCGCCGCATCGCCTGCGTCAGCGCCCCTGCCAGCCCCGCCCGCTCGGCCAGCACCTGCAGATGCACCCCACCCGCATGCCCGACCTGCCGCCTCCTGTCAGCCGACATGGCCAGATCGGTCAGACGTCCAGTATTCTTCCCCACGGATTCGGTGCCCCACCTCGCGACGATACGTTTCTAGATAACTCGCATCATTGCAGGTAGGGGCACCGTCTCTGCATCCAGGTGACGCTCAGTCACCACACGCCAAGGGCTCGTGAATCACCGAGGCCAGGAGCAGCAGGCCGATGTAGGAGGGCTTGAGGTGACTGCTGATCAGATGGCCCACTCGGGTCCGGACCTCGTCCACACTCGCGCTGCCGGTGAGCTCCTCCGCGGCGCGCAGCAGCAGTTCCGCGCTGGTCAGGTCCTGGCGCGCCTGGTGGGTCAGCGACTGGGCGCGGTACTGGGCGCCGGCGGCGCGCTGGGAGGCGATCCGCAGCCGCAGCTCGGCCGAGCACGCCGCCGCCAGATCGGTCAGGTCCTCCTGCTGCCCGGGGGTCCAGTGCCGTGCGGTGGTGTCGATCGCGCACAGCACCCCCAGGACGCCGCCCCGGGCGTCGGTCAGCGGCAGACCGGCGTAGGCGACCACCGCGTCACCGGTGCCGTGCCGGGCAAGGCCACTCGTGCGGGAGTCGTCCACGAGGAGCGGGGCGGCCGAGGCCACCACTCGTCGGCTCAGCGCCTGGGCTGCGGCGGCATGCCGGCCGGCGGCGCTGAACCCGGCGGCGGGTTCGACCACGGCGGGGAAGACCAGATCCTCTCCCTCCAGCAGCGCTATCAGGGCCACCGGGACGCCGACGATGCGTGCGGTCAGGCGCGCGAAGCGCTCCAGGTCCGCGTCCAGGTCCGCGTCCAGGTCCGCGCCCGGGGCCGCCGACGGGGCCGACTCCCGCAACAGACCGGGTGTTCCTGCACCGGTCATGGCTTCCTCGCCCATGTGCCCTCCCGACCTTCCAAGCCAAGGCCCGCCAGGGGCCGCCGCGTCATACGGCAGCCCCTACCCCGTCGGCGCCCAAGGATTGGTGTTCGTCGGCGGACCCCACGACGCAGCGCATCGCCGGAAGGCATAAGGGATCTTTCGGTCGTTCAACTATCAACTCTCTTGGGCGACTTGGCAACATTGGTATCATCTGTATGCTTGCCGCGTTCATGACCCCTTGGAGAGGCCCTACCCATCATGTCCGAGGTACAAGCTGAGACCCCGCTCTGGCTCCAGGGCCGCGACGCCGTTGTGGCCGCTGCCGCACCCGAGGACTGGCGCGACGAGACGCCCGACTACCACCTGTCCGCCACCGTGATGCCGACGCAGCGGACGCACCACTTCGAGGCCGGGACGCTCGAGGCCATCGCCGAGAGCATCGTCCAGGTCTTCGAGATGGAGGTGTCGCACAAGAGGGACCCGGCCACCTGGGTCTCCATGGTCACGGAAAAGTTCCGCACCCGGATCAACGGGGGCGAGTGGGCCAACGCCCAGGACATCGTCGACATCGGCAGTTACAACATCCTGATCGGGGACAGCATCTTCTACCCGGCCGGGTCGGAGAGCTTCGAGTCCTCGCACCATGTGTTCCACACCGCCTTCCCCGAAGGTTTCTTCTGGGAGGTGCTGGACGTCCTGTCCCCGCCGCCCACCGTGACCTTCCGCTGGCGGCACTGGGGCACCTTCTCCGGTGAGTACAAGGGCTTCCAGCCCACCGGGGAGACGATCGAGATGTTCGGCGTCAGCATCGCCAAGGTCAGCGACGACCTGCGACTGCTGGAGGTCGAGCACTTCTACGACCCGAATGCCTTCCTCGGCACGATGACCGGCGGCTGCCCGGTGGCCCACACCGCGAAGTAGCCCGTTACGCAGCAAAGGTGCTGGTCGCAGCCCTCAACGAGTGGTTGCGACCAGCACCTTTGGCGATTCCCGGCCCGAGCGACCGTGCAGGATCAGGCTAGCGGCGGCTGCCGCGGCGGTCGGCGAGTCGGTGGACCGCCGTGATCAGGGTGTCCACCTCGTCATGGGTGTTGTAGAAGGCGAACGACGGGCGGACGGTGGCCTCCAGGCCGTAGCGGCGCAGGATCGGCTGCGCGCAGTGGTGGCCCGAACGCACAGCGATGCCTTCCTCGTTGAGCGCGGTGCCGACCTCGGCCGGCTCGTAGCCGTCCAGGACGAACGAGGCGATGCTGGCCTTGTTCGCGGCCGTGCCGACCAGCCGGAGTCCGGGCACGCCGCGCAGGCCCTGGGTGGCGTGTTCGAGCAGGCCGTGCTCATAGGCGGCGATGTTCGGCAGGCCGATGCGTTCGACGTACTCGATGGCCGCGCCGAGCCCCACCGCGTCGGCGATGTTGCCGGTGCCGGCCTCGAAGCGCCCCGGCGGCGGCTGGTAGCTGGACCGCTCGAAGGTGACGTCGGTGATCATATTGCCGCCACCCTCCCACGGAGGCATGTCCTCCAGGACCTCCCGCTTGGCGTAGAGCACCCCGATCCCGGTCGGTCCGAACAGCTTGTGCCCGGAGAACACCAGGAAGTCCGCGTCCAGCGCCGTGACGTCGATCGGCAGGTGCGGGACCGACTGCGCCGCGTCGACCAGCACGCGTGCCCCGGCCCGGTGCCCGAGCTCGATGACCTGCTCGATCGGCACGACGGTGCCGAGCGCGTTGGACATCTGGGTGACCGCGACCAGCTTGGTGCGGTCGGACAGCAGGTCGCTGTACTCGTCCAGCAGCAACTGTCCGTCGTCGTCGACCGGGATCACCTTGATCACCGCACCGGTCTGCTTCGCCAGCATCTGCCAGGGCACGATGTTGGCGTGGTGCTCCAGGTGGGAGAGGATGATCTCGTCGCCCGCGTGGATGTTCTTGGGTCCCCACGCCTTGGCCACCAGGTTGATGGCCTCGGTGGTGCCCCGGACGAACACGATCTCCTCGGCGGAGCCCGCCCCGATGAACCGGGCGACGGTCTTCCTGGCGCCCTCGTAGGCATCCGTCGCCCTGGCCGCCAACTCGTGCGCCGCCCGGTGGATGTTGGAGTTCTCCCGGGAGTAGAACTCGACCAGCCGGTCGATCACCGCGCGCGGCTTCTGCGTGGTCGCCGCGTTGTCCAGCCAGATCAGCGGACGGCCGTTGACCAACTCGGACAGGATCGGGAAGTCCCGGCGGACGGCCTGCACGTCGAACCCGGGGTGCGGGTCGAGCGGCAGCCCGGCCAGGGGGTCGGGTGCGGTGGGCCTTCCAGGTTCCTGGGCGAAGTAGAACGGCGCGGTGGTGGCCGACGGTGGCTCGGCCTGGAAGTGGGGCGGCAGCCCCAGGTGCCCGAAACCGGGGAGCTCCGGGGCCTTCGCGGGGTAGCCGGGGCCTCGTTGAGGAAGTAGTACAGCCCCGAGCCCGAGCCCGAGCCCGAGGGCTGGGCCGGCGCGGACACCGGCGCGGACGAGGGCGCGGGCAGCGAGGGGACGGCCGGGGCCGCCGGGGTCACCGGCAGGGCCGGCAGCTCCGGGGCGTGGCCGGCGATGGTGGGCGCGCTGGCCGCATAGCCGGCCGCCGCGCTGGTCGGCGGCGGCCCGGACGGCGGGCTCATCCCGGCGGTCGGCGCCGGAGCGGGCGGGTCCGCGGCCGGCAGGCCGGTCGGTGTCGGCCAGGCCGACCCTTCCGGCCGGCCGTCGAAAGCCGGTGCCGGTGCCGGGACCGGGCCGTCGAGTACCGGGCCGTCGAGTACCGGACCGTCGAGGACCGGGCCGGTCTCGGCGGCCGTCGGCTGCCCGGGGAGGGCTCGGAAGAACTCCCCGGCCATCCGGCTCAGCGTCGCCTCGTCCGGCAGCCACTCCGGCGCGGTGTTGTTACCGGTAGGTGGGGGAGTAGTCATGGAATTTGTCCACCTCGACGTCGTCGAGCACGGCGAGCGCGTCCTCGGTGAGCACCGCCAGCGAGCAGTACAGGGAGATCAGGTAGGAGGCGATGGCACTGCGGTCGATCTGCATGAAGCGCACCGACAACCCCATCCCCTGCTCGCCCGAGAGCCCGGGCTGGAACAGTCCGACCACGCCCTGGCGCGACTCGCCGGTGCGCAGCAGCAGGAACTTGGTCCTGCCGTTCTCCAGCGGGACCTTGTCCGAGGGGATGATCGGAAGACCGCGCCAGGTCAGGAACTGCGAGCCGAACATGCTCACCGTCGCCGGCGGCACGCCGCGCCGGGTGCACTCTCGGCCGAACGCGGCGATCCCTCCGGGTGGGTGAGGAAGAAGGCCGGCTGCTTCCAGACCTTGGTGATCAGGGCGTCCAGGTCGTCCGGCGTCGGCGGCCCGGCCAGCGTGGAGATCCGCTGGGTGTCCGCCACGCTGCTCAGCATCCCGTACTCCGGGCTGTTGATCAGCTCGCCCTCCTGATGCTCCTTCACCGCCTCGATGGTCAGCCGCAGTTGCTGCGCGGTCTGGTTGTGAGGGCTGGAGTACAGGTCGGCGATCCTGGTGTGCAGGTCCAGGACCGTCTGCACGGCCTTGAGCCGGTACTCCCGGGGCTCCTGCTCGTAGTCGACAAAGGTGTCGGGCAGCGGCGCCTCGTCATAGTTGTCGCACTGGATGCGCACCGACTCGGGATGAACGACCTGGTTCACCCGGTAGATACCGGCCTCGACCGGGACCCAGGACATCAGGTGCACCAGCCAGCGAGGCGTGATGGAGGACATCTGCGGAACGGTCTTGGTGGCATTCGCCAGAGTCCGTGCCGCGCTGTCGCTCACCGACATGGAGCGTGACGGCGGTTTCGCAGCTGTGGGCATGCAACGTCTCCTTAAGCGGTCGAACCCTCTCGAACCAACTTTCGCACCCACCCTCCCAATAACCCCGTTAGCGGTCCAATGCGTGTTTTCGAGCCTGTCATCGACGCGGGCTATGATTCGAAAATGATCGACTTGAGTCGGCTGCGTGTGCTGGTGGCCGTCGCCCGTGAAGGTTCGGTCACGGCGGCCGCTGAGGCGCTGCGCTACGCCCAGCCGTCGGTGAGCCATCAGCTCGCCAAGCTCGAGGCCGAGGTCGGCGTGCCGCTGCTGCAGCGGATGGGACGCGGCATCCGGCTCACCGAGGCGGGTCGGCTGCTGGTGGACCGGGCCGAGTCGATCCTGGCCCAGGTCGAGTCGGTGCACGCGGAACTGGACGAGCTGGCCGGGCTGCGCACCGGCCGGGTCCGGCTGGCCGCCTTTCCCTCGGCGCTGGCGACCCTGGTGCCGCTCGCGGCCGCCCGGGTCTCCGCCCAGTACCCCGGGATCGAGCTCACCCTGGTCGAGGCCGAACCGCCGGACGCGCTCAGCGCCCTGCGCAACAACGACGTCGACGTGGCGCTGATCTTCGAGCACGGCGATCCGCCCCAGCGCGACCGCCGCGACGTCACCATGACCCCGCTGCTCGACGAACCGATGTATGTGGTCAGCCCCGCGGACCGGGCCTGGGACGGCCCCCGGGCCGAGTTGGCCACCTACGCCGAGACCCGCTGGATAGCCGGCTGCGAACGCTGCCGCGAGCATCTGGTCGCGGCCTGCGGGCAGGCCGGGTTCGCGCCGATCGTCGAGTTCGAGACCGACGACTATGTGGCCGTCCAGGCACTGGTCGCGGTCGGTCTCGGCGTGAGCCTGCTGCCCGGGCTCACCCTCCTCGCCAACCGGCACCCGGGCGTCAGGCTGGACCAGGTCGCCGGCATGCGCCGACAGGTGGTGGCCGCGGTGTACGGCAAGCCGCCCGCGTCCCAACCCGCCCAGGTGCTGCTCGACGCGCTCAACGCGACCGTCTCCGAACCGGAGTGGCCGTCCTGACGACCCATCACATCCGGTGGGTCTACTCCAGGGGGCGGCTGGGGTCGGCCGACCATTCCTCCAGCGAGCCGTCGTAGACGACGATGTCCTCGCGGCCGAGCAGGGTGAGGGCCAGCGCGACGGCGGTGGCGGAGATGCCGCCGCCGCAGTAGAGGACCACGGGTGAGTCCTCGGTGCTGAGCACCGCGCCGACCTGGGCGGCCAGGGCCGCAGGCGGGAGGAACCTGCCCGTGTCGTCGAGCAGGCCGCGGCCCGGCAGGCTGCGGCTGCCGGGGATGTGGCCGCGGCGGCTGTAGCGGGTGGGGGCGGAGCCGTCGAAGGCCGAGGTCGGCAGCGCGCACACCAGGGTGCCGGGGCGGTCGCCCCGGCTGATGGCGTCGACGGTGTCGACGTCGGCCCACAGCTCGGCCCATCGCTCGGGGGGCTCTGGGCGGAGGAGCGCCTCCACCGCCCGCACCTCGCCCGCCTCGCCCGACTCGGTGCGGAGCCCGGCCGCCTGCCAGGCGTCCCAGCCGCCGTCCAGCACCGCGGCCGGGACGGACAGAGCCTTCAGCATCCACCACAGCCGGGAGGCCCAGATGCCGCCGCCGCGGTCGTAGACCACCACCGAGCTGCCGTCGCCGACCCCCAGGCCCTGGAGCGCGGCTGCCAGCTCCTGCGGCGCGGGGGCCGCGAAGTGGAACGGCGCGGCGTGGTCCGACAGGTCCGCGGTGAGGTCCGCATGCCGGGACCCGGGGATGTGGCACTGGATCCAGTCCGCCCGGCCGCTGCCGACCCGGTAGTCGCCGTCATGGCGCGGTGAGGGAAGCAGCGCGGTGGCGTCGAGGACCACCAGCCGGGGATCGCCGAGGTGGACATCGAGCCATGCGTGGTCGACCAGCGGCCCGGGGAGCAAGTCGTTCATGGCTTGGATGCTAGCCGTCCGAGCTGCGGTGTCTCACTGGTCGTCTCATATATCAGCAGATAAACGTCTCATTCTCCGGACGGGATTTGCGCGGTCACCGGATACGGAGGCTATGGTTTCGGACATCTACGCGGGAGCCCCTACCCGATTGGGCTGAGAGGGCGTTTGGGACCGGATCCTCGGATCGGTCCCCATGGGAACGCCGACCGCAACACTCGATCCGGCATGGTCCGGACCCGCGTAGGAGTCACCGATGGCAGTAGCAGTTTTCGAGCAGATGCGTCCCCCGACCCCGTTCGGTGCGACCCGCTCCTGTTGCTGACCTGATCGATCCCCTCCCGCTCGTCCCCCTTCTTTCCGTCCCACCAGGTCTGCTGCCTGTGTGTCGCCTGCGGAGTACTGCCATGTCGCATGTCCGAGTCATGCTCGACTACTTCCACCCCTGGCCGAATTCGGCCGGTTTCTACCTGGCCCGTGAGCGCGGCTGGTACCGCGAGGCCGGTCTCGACGTGGAGCTCGTGGTCCAGGACCCGGGACGTGGGGACACTCTGGAATACCTGGCCCGGGGTGAGGTCGAGCTGGGGGTCTTCCCGCCCAACCGGCTGCTCGCACGCCGCGCCCAGGGCCAGCCGCTGGTGGCCGTCGCCGCCGTCAACCACCGGGCGCTGGAAGCGGTCCAGACCGTGCTGCGGACCGGCATCACCCGCCCGCGCGACCTGGCCGGACGGCGGCTCGCGTACAACCCCACGCCGCGCGGCCGGGCCATGGTGCGGCATCTGGTGGCCGCCGACGGCGGCGACCCCGACGCGGTGGTGACGGTGGACGCGGGCACCCGCGAACTGACCGTGGACGACGTCGCCGCCGGCGCTGCGGACGCCACCTTCGGCAACTACTGGGCCTGGGACGCGCTGCGCGGCGAGCTGCCGCAGGAGCAGCGGCTGACCTGGCCGGTGGACGAGATCGGCGCACCCCGCTACCACAGCTATCTGCTCGGCACCCGGGAGGAGACCGTCGACCGCGACCCCGCCCTGGTCCAGGCGTTCCTGCAGGCCACCGCCCGTGGGTTCGCCGCGGCGGCGGCCGACCAGGAACGCGCCCTGGCGCTGCTGGAAGGCGTGATTCCCTACTTCCCCCGCCCGCTGATCGCCCGCTCGCTGGCCCTGATCGCGCCGACCTGGACCGACGGGCACGGGCGCTGGGGCGTGATCGACGACACCCGGATGGGCCCGTACGCCCACTGGCTCGCGGAGCACGGGGCGATCGCCCGCGCCGAGGGCTGGGAGCAGTCCTTCAGCAACGGCCTGCTCGGCGTCGAACCGCGGGTGCAGCATGCCCAGTGACCAGCCGGGCAGCAGCGCCGTGGTGGTCAACGGCGTGTCACGGCACCACGAGATGATCGGCGTCTACGGACTGCTGCTCAGTGAGCATGCGGGGTCCGACGACACCGGGTCGGGCGACGCTGTGCTGCTCGAACTCAGGGCCGGGACCGGCTGGTACGACGGCAGTTGGCACCTCCCCGCCGGGCATGTGGACGCCGGGGAGTCGGTCGTGGCCGCCCTGGTCCGCGAGCTGGGCGAGGAACTGGCGATCGGCGCCGACAGCGCCGACCTGGAGCTGCTGCACACCATGCACTGCCGCACGCCGGGCACCTCGTACGCCTGGATCGACGTCTACTTCGGGCTGCGGGCGTGGTCCGGGCAGCCGGTCAACGCCGAGCCGCACCGCTGCGCCGAGGTGCGCTGGTGGCCGCTGGACGGCGTGCCGGCGAACACCGCGGCGCCCGCGCTGCAGGCGCTGTCGGCGATCCGGCGCGGCGAGCGGTTCTCGCTGTGGGGGTGGAACGGGTGATCTGCCAGGCCAAGGACCTGACCCGGCGGATGCAGGTCGACCTGATGCGGGTGAGCAGTGCGCTCTGTCGGCGCGGGTGAACGACCCCAGCCGACCCCCGCCGCCGCACGCACGTGCAGAGTGAACCAGGACCCCTGAACCATGAGACGTCGCAACTTCCTGCTCGCCGTTCCCCCGATAGCCGCCACCACCCTGCTCGCCGCCGCGGGCTGCGCCTCGCGCGGCAGCACCGGCACCGCCGCGGCAGTTCCGGCAGCGGTTCGGGCAGCGGTAAGGCCGCCGCCGGGGCCACCCCGATCAGCCTCGCGCTGGACTGGACCCCCAACACCAACCACACCGGCATCTACGTCGCCCAGCAGCAGGGCTGGTTCGCCGACGCCGGAATCGACCTGAAGATCCTGCCGTTCGGTTCGACCGCGCCGGAGACGCTGATCGCCAACCACAAGGCGGACTTCGGCATCTCCTACCAGGACGGGGTCAGCACCGCCCGTGCCGCGGGCCAGGACATCGTCTCCGTCTTCGCCATCACCCAGAAGACCGATGTCACCATCTCGGTGCGCGCCAACCGCGCCGACATCAGGACGCCCAAGGACCTGGACGGCAAGACCTACGCGGGCTTCGGCGCCCCCTACGAGAAGCCGCTGCTGCAACTGGTGATCCGCAACGCGGGCGGCACCGGCGAGTTCCGGACGGTGACCCTGGAGACCGACGCCTATGTGGCGCTCTACGCGGGCCGGGCCGACTTCGCGATGCCGGAACCGACCTGGGAGGGCCTGCAGGCCAAGCTCGTCGGCAAGCCGCTGAAGGACTTCCTGCTGTCCGACTACGGCGCTCCGGCGACCTACTCGGCCCTGGTCGCGTCCTCCGACACCTACCTGCGGAAGAACCCGGCCGCGGCCAGGAAGTTCCTCGCCGTCCTGGCCCGGGGCTACACCTATGCGGCCGAGCACCCGGTGGAGGCCGCCGGGCTCCTGGTCAAGGCCAACAAGAGCGTGCTGACCAACCCCGCGCTGGTCGAGCAGAGCGAGAAGCTGCTGGCCCAGCAGTACTACCGGGCGGCGGACGGCAGCATCGGCACCCAGACCAGTGCCGTCTGGCAGAACTACACGGACTTCCAGTTCAAGAACGGGCTGCTGATCGACGCCAACGGCAAGAAGCTGACCGCCGAGCCGGACGTGTCCCAGTTCTTCACCACGGCCTACCTCCCGGCGACCTCGTCATGACCGCGCGGCAGGAGCAACCACGACAGGCGCGCCGCGCGCTGACCGCGCTGTGGCCGCCGGCGGCGGTGGCGCTGGCCGTCCTCGTCGGCTGGCAGCTGTACACCACCCTCGCGCACGTGGACCCGACCACCCTGCCCAGCCCCGGCCGGGTGCTCAACCAGGGCTGGGGCAACCGGGCCGACCTCTGGGCCAACACCCTGCCCACCCTGCAGGAGACCCTGCTCGGTTTCGCCTGCTCCTTCGTCGCGGCCTGGCTGGTGGCGGTACTGCTGGACTTCTCACCGGTCGCGCGGCGGGGCCTGTACCCGCTGCTGGTCGCCTCGCAGACGATTCCGATCGTCGCGGTGGCGCCGCTGCTCATCATCTGGTTCGGCTTCGGCCTGCTGCCGAAGATGCTGGTGGTCACCCTGACCACCTTCTTCCCGCTGGCCGCCAACCTGGCGGCGGGTTTCGCCTCCACCGACCGGGAGGCGATGCGGCTGCTGCGCTCGCTCGGCGCCGGACGGCTGCGCTCCTTCCGGCTGGTCCGGGTGCCCAGCGCGATGCCGTACTTCTTCGCCGGGCTGCGGGTGAGCATCACCTACGCCGTGGTCGGCGCGGTCTTCGCGGAGTACGCGGGTGCGGAGAGCGGTCTGGGAATCTATATGCAGGAGCAGAAGAGCGCGTTCCGCACGGACCTGGTGTTCGCGGCGGTCGCGGTGACGGCGCTGCTGAGCGTCGCACTGTTCGGAGCCACCTACCTGCTGCAGCGCCTGGTGCTGCCGTGGGAGCAGGCCATGAAACGGGAGGTCAGGTCATGAGCGGCGAGTTCCGTCTCGACGTACGCGGGGTCAGCAGGTCCTTCGGCGCGCTGGACGTCCTGCGCGGCCTGGACCTGTCGGTGCGGCCGGGCGAGTTCGCCGCCGTGATCGGTCCGAGCGGCAGCGGCAAGAGCACCCTGTTCAACCTGGTGTCCGGTCTGGACGCACCCGACGCGGGCGAGGTGCTGATCGACGGCCGCCCGGCCGACCTGCGCTCGGGCCAGGTCGCCTATATGCCGCAGAAGGACCTGCTCTTCCCCTGGCGGACCGTGCTGGACAACACCGCCCTGGGCCTGGAGGCACAGGGGGTGCGCCGGCGCGAGGCGCGCAGCCGTGCGGGGCGACTCTTCGAGGCCTTCGGTCTGGACGGCTTCCAGTCCTCCTACCCGTTCCAGCTGTCCGGCGGCATGCGGCAGCGCGCGGCCCTGCTGCGCACGGTCGTGCTGGAACGGCCCGTGCTGCTGCTGGACGAGCCGTTCGGCGCGCTGGACTCGCTCACCCGCACCGAGATGCAGCTGTGGCTGGCCACGATGTGGCAGCAGTACGGCTGGACCGTGGTGCTGGTCACCCATGACATCCGCGAGGCGGTGCTGCTCGCCGACACGGTGCATGTGCTCTCGCCGCGCCCGGCCCGGGTGGTCGAACGGATCGAGGTTCCGCTGCCCCGGCCGAGGAACCGGGATCTGCTGACCGACCCGGAGTTCGCCGCGACCGAGCGGCGCGTCCTGGACGCGCTGGAGCAGACGGCGGTGGCGCGGTGAGCCGGCTGCTGGCCCACGGCATGGGCAAGGAACCGGTGGATCCGGACTGGCCCCCGCTGACCGAGGCCGAGATCACCGAGGTGCTGGCCCGCTACGGCGCCGGCGACGTGGCTGTTGAAGTCCGCTGGCGCAGTCCGCGACCGCTGTCGGCAGCCGCATTGGTTCAGCACGGGCAACAGTCGCTGTTCGTGAAGCGCCACCACATCCGGGTCCGCACCGTGGAGGGCCTGGCCGAGGAGCACGGCTTCCTGCGGCACCTGAAGCGGCGCGGCATCCCCGTGGTGGACGTGCTGAACGCCGCCGACGGCAACTCGGCGGTCCAGCTGGGCGCCTGGGTCTACGAGGTCCATACCGTGGGCGCGGGCACCGACCTCTACCAGGACGCCCTGTCCTGGTCGCCCTTCACCTCCGCCGAGCACGCCAGGGCGGCCGGCGCCGCCCTGGCCCGGCTGCACCTGGCCGCCGAGGACTACGCCGCACCGCCGCGCCGTCCGCAGCCCCTGGTCTCCTCCTTCACCGTCTTCGCCGCGGCGGACCCGATGGCGGCGCTGGACCGCTATGTGGCCCGGCGTCCCGCGCTCGCCGAGGCGCTGGCCGACCGGCCCTGGCGCGAGGACGTCACCCGGGTCCACCTGCCGTTCCACCGCCGGCTGGCCCCGCTGCTGGACCGGCTGCCGCCGTTGTGGACCCACAACGACTGGCATGCCTCCAACCTACTGTGGGACACCTCCGGCCCCAGGGCAGTCGTCTCCACCGTGCTGGACTTCGGCCTGAGCGACCGCACCACCGCGATCCACGACCTGGCCACCGCGATCGAGCGCAATACCGTGCAGTGGCTGGAGCCGTCCTTCCCGGTCCGGTTCGACCACCTGGAGGCCCTGCTGCGCGGCTACACCGCCGTCCGCCCGCTGAGCGAGGCGGAGGCGGCGGCGCTGCCGGAACTGCTGCCGCTGGTCCACGCCGAGTTCGCGCTCTCCGAGCTGGGCTACTTCCACGGCATCGTCCGGTCCCCGGAGAACAGCGAACTCGCCTACCAGTACCTGGTGGGCCACACCGAGTGGTTCGGCTCACCCGACGGCGCCGGCCTCCTCGCCCAGCTGCGCCGGCTGCTCACCGCCACGTCCGGCGAGGCCGGCACGGCCGGATAGGTCACCGGCAGGGCTGGAACGTGCTGTCGTCGAGGTCGATGCTGAACTTCACGCCGTTGAAGTTGCTGCTGTTGTCCGCACTGCAGAACTTCGACGTCGCCAGGCTGTACTCGGCCTGGAACACGGGCTTGCCCGCGGCCACGTACTGGTTGAGTCCGTACGACCCGTTCTGCGCGGTGGTGCACTCCTTGTACTGGTTGCACTGCTCGTTGAGCGCACCGTCGAAGTACGGCAGCAGCGTGGGTATCTGCTCGTTGTCGTTCTTCTGCAGCACGCCCATGCCGCGGACGTGGGAGTCGTTGGCGAGGGTGGCGTCGTAGTAGGTCTGGTCGGCCGCCTTGAGCGGGAACCCGGTGCTGTTGGAGTAGCCGTCGACGTTGTCCAGCTCGACCATGTCGAACCCCTTGCTGCGACACATGTCCAGCCTGGCGTCCATGATCGAGCGCAGCACGCTGTTGGACTTCTGGAGCTCGCGGACGTCCAGCCACTTCTCGCCCGGCCAGCCGTTGCCCTTGCCCAGGACCGCGGCGGGGAACTTCGAGGCGTCCGAGCGCCAGTCCTCGTAGGTGCCCGCGGAGAGGTAGCAGACGGCCTTGATGCCGGCCTTGTGCAGGGCGGCGACATCGGACGACGAGGCGTTGAAGCCGTCGATGTCGTACATGGCGACCTTGCGGAACGGTGCGGTCGGAACGTCGGAGATCACCCAGTTCCACGAGGTCTTCAGCGCCGGGTGCCAGCAGGCGGAGCAGCTGACCGGGGCGGGCGCGGCGGGGGTGGCGGCGGACGCGGTCGGGACCAGGGCCACTGCGGCGAGGACCGCGGCGGCGCCGGCCAGAGCGAGATTCCGGGGAGTGCGGGAGAGGGACATCGACTGCCTCCAGCGATGGTGCGAGGGGCTTTATCACCCGTGACCGGAGTATTCACGCAGTCGAATCAGCGGCGCGTCGAGAATAATGACCCAAGTGCTCATTCCTATTGCGCGGTTGGGTCATATCGGCGCTGGTCACCGACCGGAAAAACCGTCATTCGAAATGCGCGTTTCCGCTGGTTCGGCGCGTTGCCGTTGACGCTCCGCGGGAAGGGTGCCAGGATCCCGGCATTTCACTGACGGCGGCTGCCGCCTGGTAGGAAAGGAATTTCTGCTGATGCCATTCCAAGGACGGACGGTCCTCGCGGCGGTCACGGTGTTCGCGCTGCTGTCCCCGACCGCGACGGCCACAGCGACGACGCCACCGGCGCCATCGACGTCACCGGCGCCCGCGGCCGCCCGTGCCGTCGTGTACGTCGCCCCGCGCGGATCCGACGCCGCGGCCGGTACCCGTCGGGCGCCCTTCGCCACCGTCCAGCACGCGGTCGCCGCGCTGGGCCGCCACGGCGGCGGCACGGTCGAGCTGCGGGGCGGCCACTACGCCCAGCGGGTGAGCCTGAAGGACGTCAGCGGCATCACCCTCACTGCTGCTCCCGGTGAGCACCCCGTTCTGGACGGCTCCTCGTTGACGGTCCCGGACGGCCGCTCGGCGATGGTCACCATCACCGGTAGCAGCAACGTCACCGTCCGCGGCCTGGACATCACCGGCTATCGCACCACCCGCATCGACGCCATGCCGATCGGCATCTATGTGCACGGCGGCGACAGCGGCGTGGTCCTCAGCGGCAACCATGTGCACGACCTGGGCAACCACAACCGGACGCTCGGCAGCATGGACATGAACGCCCACGGGATCGCCGTCTACGGTGACTCGGCGACCCGGTCCGTGCGGAACCTGCGCATCGAGGGCAACGAGGTGGACCACCTCACCCTGGGCGCCAGCGAGTCGGTGGTGGTCAACGGCAATGTGGACGGCTGGCGGATCACCGGGAACCACATCCACGACAACAACAACATCGGGATCGACGCGATCGGCTACGAGCCCACCCTCCCGGCGCGCTACCGCTACACCGACCTGAACCGTGCCCGCAACGGCTTCATCGGGTCCAACCTGGTGCAGAACATCATCTCCGAGGGCAACCCCGCCTACTACGCCGACGGGACGTACTGCAACTGCGCGGACGGCATCTACATCGACGGCGGCACGCACATCACCGTCGCGGACAACACGGCCGTGCGCGACGACATCGGGATCGAGGTCGCCGCGGAGAACCCCAGGGGAGCCGCCGACCATGTGACCGTCCGGGACAACCTGGTCCGGCGCAGCCGCTTCGTCGGGATCGCCACCGGCGGCTACTGCGACGGCCGTGCGGACTGCGGGGGAGTGCGGACCGGCAAGGCGTTCGACAACACCTTCACCGGCAACACCTTGCGGGACGACAACACCGACCGCGACGGCTCCCCGCAGTTCCTGATCCAGTATCACGAGAGCAACGACCGGATCACCGGCAACACCGTCTGCGCGGCCGGCGGCAGCGTCCTGCTGCTGGGCACGGTGCCCCGGTCCGACTCCGGACGCGGCGACGTGGTCGACCGCAATGTCTACGCCGCGGCCGGCCGCACCCCGCGCGCGCTGCAGTGGGGCTGGCACGGCACCACGTACACCGGTTGGGCACCGTACCGGGCCGGCACCGGCCTCGACGCCCACAGCGCCCTGAGCCCCCGGTGCTGACCGGTGACGTTGGCGACGGCGGCCTGCGGCTGGCGGACTTCACCCCGCGTTCGCAGGCCAGGGTCACCGTCACCCAGGTGCCGAAGGCCGCGTTCCGAGCCGTGGACGCGCACAACCACCTGGGCCGCTGGGACGTGCACGCGCTGGGGCTGCCGGCCGAGCTGCTGGAACCCCTCTACGGCCGGCAACGCCGCCCGGCTGCTCGGCCTCTGACGCTGAACCCGCCTGGGCACCCTGCTCGGCACGAGGCTAGTGGTCGGCGTCGGCGATGGTCACCCTCACCCCGTGCGCCCGCAGCGCGGCCAGCTCGGTGGGGTCCGCGCTGGAGTCGGTGACCAGTTCGTCCACGTCCGCCACGGCCACCACGTGCGCCAGCAGGCTCCGGCCGACCTTGGAGCCGTCGGCGACCACCACCACGCGGCGGGCGCGTCGGATCATCACGGTGCTGATGTGGGCCTCGACCTCGTCGTGGGTGGAGAGGCCACCGGTGGCGCTGATCCCGTCGATGCCGATGTAGGCGGTGCCGATGTTGATGCCGCCGATCGTCCCCTCGGCCCACGGACCGACCAGCTCGTAGGAGTTGGAGCGGGCCACCCCGCCGGTCACCACGAGTTTCACCCGGGGGCGGTTGACCAGGATGTTGGCGATGTTCAGCGCGTTGGTGACCACGGTCAGCTCGGTCCTGGTCGCCAGCAGCCGGGCGAGTTCGCTGGTGGTGGTGCCACCGTTGACGGCCACCACATGGGGCCCGCACGGAAGGCTGCGCATGGCGGCGCGGGCGATCGCCTGCTTCTGCGTCCGGCCCTGACTGTCGCGGTAGCGCACCGGCAGGACGTGGTTGGCATCACGGGCCACCGCCCCGCCGTGGGTGCGGGTCAGCAGGTTCTGCTCCTCCAGCGCGGACAGGTCGCGTCTGACCGTGGCCAGCGAAACCCCCAGTTCGGTGGAGATGTCGGTGACGTCGACCGCACCACTGGAGGCGAGGTGGTCCAGGATCGCCGAGACCCGGTCGGACTGGCGCAAAGTCCCGATACGGCGGCCGCCTGCGGCCATCGCGGAGCTCCATAGGGCGGAGGGCACATCCCCGCCTCGGACGCCTGCCGGCGGTCCTGGCGACTCAGTCCGGACTCGTGGCAGCTGCCACCTACCGGATGGGTGTACCTCTGACGTCGAATGATCGAATCCGACGTTCCAGGGATCGTATCGAACGGATGCGAGGCACTTCAAGCGTGGTCGTGATCGGGATCCGCGCGCTGGGATCGAAACGAGCAGCAGCCCTGCGTGATTCGAGCAGTTCCTTGCCCGGGGCCGGGGCGCGCCGTTGAATGTCCCCCAGCCCAGTGATCGAAACCAGTGATCGACTGACGGCTCACCTCCCCTGTTGGACCGACTGGAAGGGGCCACCTCGTGCACAGCAGATCGGCGAGACCCACCTGGCACCGCGCGGGTTTCGCGGCCGCCCTGTCCGCGGCGACGGTGCTCGGCACCATGTCCGGCTGTTCGAGCGCCGGTTCCACGGCGGGCGCTCCGCTGGACACCTCCAAGCCGACCACGATCACCATCTGGACCGGGCAGGACCAGGGACCGGAGAAGATCCTGGAGGGCCTGGCCGCCCAGTTCCACCGGCTGCACCCGAATGTGACGATCGATATGTCCCCCGGCGCACCGACCACCGACCAGCTGCTCCCGAAGCTGACCGCGGCGTTCACCAGCGACACCTACCCGGACATCTCCTACAACTTCGGCAGCTGGGCCACCCAGATGCAGTTGTCGGGACGGACCCTCGACATCACCGGCAAGGTCGCCGACCCGTCGGTGAAGTGGGACGAGTTCCCCGGCGCCGCCCGGCAGACCGCGACCCCCAACGGCCATGTGATCGGCTTCCCGGCGGTGGTCGACAACATCGCGGTGATGTACAACAAGAAGCTGTTCGCGGCGGCCGGACTGGCCCAGCCGACGAACAGCTGGACCTGGGACGAGTTCCGGGCCGACGCCAAGAAGCTGACCGACCCGTCGCACAATGTCTTCGGAACCGCCTACTCGGTGTCCGGCTCCGAGGACACCACCTGGCACTTCTGGCCGCTGCTGTGGCAGAAGGGCGGCAGCGTCCTCAACGCGAACGGCACGAAGGCGGCGTTCAACTCCGACGCCGGAGTGTCGGCCCTGACCTTCCTGCAGCAGATGGCGGTCACCGACAAGTCGGTCTACCTCTCCCAGGACGACCAGAAGTACGCCGACCTCTTCAAGTCAGGCCTGGTCGGCATGCTGATGACCGGGCCCTGGCAGCTCGCCGACAATGTGACGGCCGGCCTGGACTACGGCGTGGTCTACCTGCCGGCCTTCGACGGGCAGAACCACCAGACGATATCCGGCCCCGACCTGTGGACGCTGTACGACCACCACGACGCGGACCGGGCCAACTGGGCCTACACCTTCGCCCAGTGGCTGACCTCGGCCGCGGTCGACCCCAAGTTCAACCTCGCCACCGGCAACCTCCCGCTGCGCAGCAGCGAGGTCACCAGCCCGGAGTTCGTCGCCTACGCCCACCAGTACCCCGGTGCGCAGACCCTTGAGGACAACCTCAAGAACGCCGCGATCGGACGCCCGACGGTGCCCGGGTACAACGGGCTCTCGCAGGCCGTCGGCAAGGCCATCGCCCAGGTGCTGCAAGGGCAGGGCGACCCGAGGACGGCCCTGGACACAGCGGCGAAGGCAGCCGACACGGCACTGGCGCAGGGCGACTGATGAAGCGCGGGATCCTGATCTCGGAGCACGAGCGCACCCGCCCGCCGAACAGGCGCCGACAGGCCGCCGTCGCCACCGCCGTCCCGCGGGGGACGTGGACCCGGCGCCGCCGGCGGGTGGTCGAGAACCTCACCGGCTGGTCCTTCGCCGGTCCGGCCACCCTGATCATCGTCGCGCTGACCCTCTTCCCGGCCGGCTGGGCCTTTCTGATCTCCCGTGAGCACTGGAACGGCTTCACCCCGCCCCAGCCGACCGGCTGGACCAACTACGAGACCATGGTCCACGACCCGGACCTCAGGTCGGCCGTCGACCACACCGTGCTCTTCACCGTCCTGTACGTGCCGATCGTGCTGGTGCTGGGCGTCTTCGTCGCCACCGCGCTGAACCGCAACATCCGGTTCATCGCCTTCTACCGGACCGCCGTCTTCGTGCCGCTGGTGGTCTCCGCCGCGGCGACCGGGATCCTGGCGAACTACGTCTTCGATCCGCAGTTCGGCCTGGCCAACAACGCCCTGCGGGCCCTGGACCTGCCACGGCAGGGCTTCCTCACCGACCGCCACGAGGTGATGTGGGTCATCGCCCTGATCTACCTCTGGGGCGACCTGGCCTTCTCGGTCATCGTCTACCTCGCCGCGCTGCAGGACATCCCGCAGGACATCGTCGAGGCGGCCACCCTCGACGGCGCCAACCGCTGGCAGCAGTTCCGCCATGTGATCCTCCCCGCCGTCGCGCCGGTCACCGTGTTCGTGGGCGTCTGGGAGACCGTCTCGGTGCTGCAGATCTTCGAACTGGTGCTGACCACCACCAGGGGCGGCCCGCTCGGCTCCTCGCAGACCGTCGTCTACTTCATCTACAACCAGGCCTTCGAACTGTCCCGCTACGGCTACGGCTCGGCGATCGCCTATGTGCTGTTCGCGGCCACCCTGCTGCTGACCCTGGGCCTGTTCGCCTACTCCAAGCTCACCAAGAGCGAGGCCTTCTGATGGCACCCCAGGTCGTCACCCTGTCCGCGAAGGACACCGCGCCGGTCGTCCGCCGGAAGAAGCCCCGGTTCAGCCGCTGGCACCTGTTCCTGGCCCCGCTCGCGCTGCTCTTCCTGCTGCCGTTGGCGCAGATGCTGCTCACCTCGCTGACCGCCAACAGCGAGATCAACCGCTTCCCGCCCCGCTTCATCCCGTCCGCCCTGCACATCGGCGGCTACGTCCGGCTGTTCCGGGACGCGCCGGTGGCGCGCTGGATGCTGAACTCGGCGATCGTCTCCGGCGTCGCGGTCTGCGGCCACCTGGTGCTGTGCTCGCTCGGCGGCTACGCCTACGCCCGGCTGTCCTTCCGCGGCCGGACCGTCGGCTTCGTGGTGCTGCTCTCCACCATCATGATCCCGACGCAGATGCTGATGATCCCCACCTACTTCATGTTCGCCAAGCTGGGTCTGATCGACACCCTGGCCGCGGCCTTCGTGCCCTTCCTCACCTCGGCCTTCGGCATCTTCCTGATGCGGCAGTTCTTCCTCTCGCTGCCCAAGGAACTGGAGGAGGCAGGACGCATCGACGGCCTGAACACCTTCGGGGTGTTCTTCCGGATCGTGCTGCCGCTGGCCAAGCCGGCGCTGGCGACCCTGGCCGTCTTCACTCTGCTGAACTCCTGGAACGACCTGCTCTGGCCGCTGGTCGCGATCAACGATCCCAAGCTCTACACGATCCAGCTCGGGCTGCTCAACTTCCAGGGCGCCCACCACGTCGACTGGCAGGAACTCATGGCCTGCAATGTGGTGGCCACCGCGCCGCTGATCCTCGGCTTCCTGCTCGCGCAGCGCCAGTTCGTCCAGACCATGAGCTTCAGCGGGCTCAAGGGCTGACCGGCCGCCGCGCCGAGCCCCTTCGCGCCCCTTCTCGCCGCTTCAGAACGGAGCCACCGTGACCACCCATGTCGAAAACGAGATAGCCGACCAGCCCGCCTGCTGGCGGCGGGCCGTCCAACTGGCCGCCACCGGCTCCCTTCCGGGCCTGCCCGGCAGGACGAGCGGGTGGCGGTGGTGGGCTGCGGAACCTCGTTCTTCATCGCCCAGGCCTACGCCCGACTCCGCGAGGAGGCCGGCCACGGGGAGACCGACGCCTTCGCGGCCTCGGAACTGCCCACCGGACGCAGCTACGACCGCTACCTGGCCATCAGCCGCTCCGGTACCACCACCGAGGTACTGGACTTCCTGGACCGGACGCCGGAGCCCAGCACCGTGATCACCGCCGATCCGGCCACCCCGGCGGTCGGCGCCGCCGACCAGGCGGTGGTGCTGGACTTCGCCGACGAGCGCTCGGTGGTCCAGACCCGCTTCGCGACCACTGCGCTGACGCTGCTGCGGGCGCACCTCGGCGAGGACCTGACCCGCGCCCTCGCCGACGCCGAACGCGCCCTGGCGCTGCCCCTGCCCGAGGGACTCACCGAGCGGACCCAGTTCACCTTCCTGGGCGCCGGCTGGACCGTGGGCCTGGCCGCCGAGGCCGCGCTGAAGATGCGCGAGGCCTCGCTCAGCTGGACCGAGTCCTACCCGGCGATGGAGTACCGGCACGGACCCATCGCCATCACCGACCAGCGCTCCGCGGTCTGGATGTTCGGACCGGCCCCCGAGGGCCTGGCCGAACAGGTCGCCGCCACCGGCGGGCTGTGGATCGAGCAGGACCTCGATCCGCTCGCCTCGCTCATCGTCGCCCAGCGCCTGGCCGTCGCCCTGGCGGCCGCCAAGGGCCTGCACCCCGACACCCCGCGCCACCTCACCCGCGCGGTCGTCCTCCGCCCGGCGGCCACGGGTGCTGCACGGCTCCTCCAGATCCATCAGAAAGGCTGAACTCCCGTGATTCGCATCGCCTTTGTCGGCGCTGGATCGGTCGTGTTCACCCGCCAGCTGCTGCGGGACATCCTGTCCTTCCCCGAACTCCGCGACGTGCGCCTGTCCCTGCACGACATCGACCCGGAACGGCTGCGGGTCGCCCAGGGGCTGGCCGAGCTGACCGCACGGCAGTACGACGCCAAGCCGGTCGTCACCGCCAGCACCGACCGCCGCACGGCGCTCGAAGGCGCCGATGTCGTGGTCAACATGGTCGCCGTCGGCGGCCACCGGGCCGTACTGACGGACTTCGACGTCCCGCAGGCCTACGGTCTGCGGCAGACCATCGGCGACACCCTCGGCATCGGCGGCATCTTCCGCGCCCTGCGCACCTTCCCGCTGCTGCGCGGCCTGGCCGAGGACATCGCCGCAATCTGCCCGGACACCTGGCTGCTCAACTACACCAACCCGATGGCGATGAACCTCCAGTACCTCGCCGCGATCGCGCCGCGGGTCAAGGCGGTGGGACTGTGCCACTCGGTGTTCTGGACCGTGCACGACCTCTGCGCCATCGTCGGCGTCCCGCACGAGGAGGTGGACGTGCTCTCGGCGGGGGTCAACCACCAGGGCTGGATCCTGCGTTGGGAGCACCGGGGCCGTGACCTCTACCCCGCGCTGGACGAGGCGATCGCCCGCGACCCGGAGCTCCGACGCCGGGTCCGGGTGGACATGTACCGGAGGCTGGGCCGCTTTCCCACCGAGACCAGCGAGCACTCCTCGGAGTACGTGCCCTGGTATCTGCGCCACGCCGAGGAGATCGACCGGCTGCGGATCCCGGTGCGCGGCTACGCGGGGATCAGTGAGGAGAACCTGGCGGAGTACGCCCGGGTCCGCGACGCCCTGGCCGCCGGCCAGGAGCTGGGCGAGGATCCGGAGGCGACCGAGGCGGCCGAGTACGCCCCGCAGGTCATCCACAGTCTGGTCACCGGCGAGCAGCGCACCATCCAGGTGACCACCACCAACACCGGCCTGATCACCAACCTGCCCGAGGGCGCGGCGGTCGAGGTCCCGGCCACCCTCGACCGGCTCGGGGTCCACCCGCACCACGTGGGCGCACTGCCGGCGCAACTCGCGGCGCTCAACCGGAGCTTCCTCAATGTGGTGGAACTGACCGTGGCCGCCGCGGTGCAGGGCGACCCCCGGCACATCCGGCACGCCGCGATGTGCGACCCGGCCACGGCGGCCGCTCTGACGACTGATCAGATCTGGTCCCTGTGCGACGACATGGCCGCCGCCCATGGCGATGCGCTGCCCGTTGAACTGCGCAACTCGCTTCGGGCAGAGGCTCGCTGATGGTTCGTCATGACCTGCTGGTGGTCGGCGACGCCAACCCGGACGTGCTGGTCGGCGGAGCCCGGAGGCACCCCCGTTCGGCCAGGCCGAGACGCTGGTCGAGGCCGGAACCCTCGCCCTGGGCGGATCGGCGGCGATCGTCGCGCACGGAGCCGCCCGGCTGGGCCTGTCCACGGCGCTGGCCGCCATGGTCGGCCGGGACGCGGCCGGGGACTTCGTCCTCGACACCCTGTCCAGCGCGGGAGTGGACATCAGCGCCTGCGTCCGGCACCCCGCCCTGCCCACCGCGCTCACCGTCTGCCTCAACCGGCCCGACGGCGACCGGGCCATCCTCACCGCCCCCGGCTGCCTGCCGCACTTCGCCCCGGCCGAACTGCCCCGGGCCTGGCATGTCCATGCCGCCTCGTATTTCTTGCAGCCCGCGCTCGCCCCGCTCCTCCCGGCGCACTTCCGGGCGGCGCGGGCGGCCGGCAGCACCACCTCGCTGGACACCAACGACGACCCGGCCCGGGGCTGGAAGCTGGCCCCCGGCCTGCTCGCCGCCTGCGACCTGGTGCTGCCGAACGAAGCCGAGGCGCTGGCGCTGACCGGAACCAGCTCGGTTGAGCAGGCGCTGGCCGCGCTGGCTGCGGCCGGACCCGTGCCGGTGGTGAAACGGGGCCGGGACGGAGTTGTGACGCTGCAGCGGGGTGAGCTGCTGGAGGTCCGCGGCGCCGAGGTCCGGCCGGTCGACACGGTGGGGGCCGGGGACAGCTTCGACGCCGGATTCCTGGCGGGCTGGTTGGGCTCAGGTTCGGGATCGGGCTCGGGGGACCTTGCCGGGGCCATGGGCCTGGGCTGCGTCTGCGGGGCCCTCTCCACCCGTGCCCCCGGCGGCACCGCCGCCCAGCCCGACGCCGCCGAGGCCAAGGCCGCTCGCGATCTGCTGAGGGCATGAAGGCAGACGCAGGGCGGGGCCCGCACAGTTCCGCCGTGCGGGCCCCGCCCTGCGTGTACCGGCAGGTCAGCTGTGCGGCATGCCGTTGTCGTAGTAGGTGCCGACCTGCTGGTGGTAGTCGGCGTCGCCGGTGTGCTTGTCCTTGTCGAACTCGGGGGAGTTCTTGATCCAACGCCGTGTAGTTAGGCATGAGGCTGGTGTGTCAAGTCGCCTGATGCATGAACGGAGCTCCTGTTAGAACCGTGTCTGCCAAGATCACTGTTCTGCAGGAGCTCCGTTGCGTGCTGATTCTGTCATCCCTTGTGAAGTCGTGGCTGCGGTAGGGCCGTTCGCGCCGGGCCATCTGGGCGAGTTGACTCGGATCGTGCCGTTCGAAATGGTCGATGAGGTACTGGCGGGGACGAGGGCGGTCCAGCGGCGGGTCCGGCTGCTGCCGGCGCGAGTGACCGTGTATCTCCTGCTGGCCGGGGCGTTGTTCGCCGGGCTGGGCTATCAGCAGGTCTTCGACCGGCTGTGCGCGGGCCTGGCGGGCCCGGCGCCGGTCAGGCCGAGCGCCGGCGCATTGCGTCAGGCCCGCCAGCGCCTGGGGGCGGCGCCATTGAAGGCGCTGTTCGATCTGGTACGTGGGCCGGTGGCGACGACAGCGGTCCAGGCCCGCTGGCGCGGGCTGCTGGTGGTGGCGGTCGACGGCACGCTGTTGCCCGTGCCGGACACTCCGGCGAACCTCACGCTGTTCACCAAGCAGCGGTGCAACAACGGCTCCGGAGGCTATCCGCAGGTCCGGCTGGCGGCATTGGTGGCCTGTGGAACCAGGGCGGTGATCGGGGCGGCGTTCGGCCCGGCCACCACCGGCGAGCTGGAGTACGCGGGCCGGCTGGCAGGCGACCTGCATGCCGGGATGCTACTGCTGGGCGACCGGAACTTCGCCGCCACCGATCTGCTGAACCGCTTGGCCGCCAGCGGTGCGCACCTCTTGGTGCGGTGCAAGTCCGCTCGCAGGCTGCCGCCGGTGGCCCGCTGCAGCGACGGCTCGTTCCTGGCCCGGCTCGGCGCGCTGACCGTGCGGGTCATCGACGCCGAGATCAGCATCGTCACCTCCAAAGGCGTCCGCACTGGCCACTACCGGCTGCTGACCACCCTCACCGACCCCTCGACGCACCCGGCCGCCGAACTCATACGGCTCTATCACGAACGCTGGGAGGTCGAGACGACCTACGCGGAGCTGAAATCCACAATCCTCGGCGGACGCGTCCTGCGCGCCCGCACACCGGCCGGGGTCGAGCAGGAGATCTGGGCGCTGCTGGTCGCCTATCAGGTCCTGCGGACCGCCATGACGGACGCGACCGACAGCGTCCCTGGCACCGACCCGGACCGGGCCGGCTTCACCGTCGCCCTGTCTGCCGCCCGCGACCAGCTCGTCCTGGCCGCGGGCACCACAACCGAGACCGTGATCGACCTGGTCGGAGCCATCGGCCGCCATGTGCTGGCTCATCTACTGCCCGCACGGCGGGTCCGCACCAAAGACCGGATCGTCAAACGAGCGATCTCCAAGTACAACGCACGCGGACCCGTCATCGACCGAGCCACCTACAAAGCCACGATCAGCGTCACCATGCTCACAAGCGACCCTTGACACGGCCCCGGCCGCCCTAACTACACGGCGTTGGTTCTTGATCTCGTCCTTGGTCCGGCCGACCTGGACGATCTGGTTGGTGCTGTCCACGCCGGTGATGGTTCCGGCCGGGAGCAGGACGTGCTTGCCGAAGATCCACGGCCCGGTGTCGACCACGATGTAACCGGCGTCGACGTCCTCGGAGTGCTTGTCGACCTTGCCGATATGGCCGTCGGTCGCCTCGACCTTGTATCCGCTCAGGTCCGCCCCGGCCTGGTAGCCGGAGTTCGTCTGGTAGCCCCACATGCCGTTCTCCACGGAATCACCCTTCGCCGGTAGGTGGGAAAACCACCTGTATCAACCGAAACAGCGGGATTGCTGCCCGCTGGGACTCCTGTCCCGGTCGGGCCACCTCATGCGGACCCGTGGGCAAGAAACACATACCGGCTGTTGAGGACATAATGTGGTCCCGTACCCGCTCACCAGTGCTGCGTCACCCTCCGCTCTGGCCGCCCCTCACTCTGCACGGAGCCCGGATCATGTCCTCAGCGTTGACTCTCCAGGTGCGGCAGCAGCAGGGAACGCGCGCCGTGCTGGCGCTCGCGGGGGACCTCGACCTCGGCGGCGGCGACACGCTGACCGCCGCGGCCGCGGCACTGATCGAGGCGGGCCACCGGGATCTGGTCCTGGAAATGGCACAGGTCGCCTTCTGCGACTCCATGGGCCTCAACGCCCTGCTGCGGATCCTGCGCCAGGCCATGAACGCAGGGGGGTCGCTGGTCCTGCTCTCACCCACGGATCCGATCAAGCGACTGCTGTCCATGTGCGGTGTCGACCAGATCATCTCCACCCTGGACGGCCCCACTCGCGACGGCGCCGCGCCGCCCCTCGGGTAGCGGCCGCTTGCGCGCGACCTGTGCGGGTCGGTCGCGGACCACGGCGCCCACTGTCAACCACCCGGCAGTGGAGGGGCGGCTGTGCGGGGACCGCGGTGATCCAGGTGGACGAGCCGGCGCTGCGGGAGACCCTGCGGCCACCGTGCCTACGGTTGCGGCACAGCGCCGAGACCCGGTGCTGCACGCCGCGGTCGGGCGCTCTGGGCCAGACCGGTGGCGGCGGCCAGCAGCCCGCCGGTCGGGATCACGAAGAGACCGATCAGGAAGGTCAGGAAACCGACGACGGCGGCGCAGAGCAGAGCGCCGGACAGGGTCCAGGCCACGGGCAGCGTCCAACTCCGGTCGCCGTGCCGGCCGACGTACAGCACGATGCCGACCAGGAGGGCCACCACCAGCGGGATCGCGGCAGGCAGCAGCACCATCGGGCCGTTCATGTGGTAGAGGCTGTACCGGGGTTGGACACCGGGCCGGTCGGTTTCACTGGTTTCGATCGGCAGCAGCAGAGCGAGGAGGAGGACGGCCACGCCGGAAGCCAGCGCCAAGCCCACGTACAGGTCACCGTCCCAGCGGCTGCCGCTGTGGCCGGGGATCTGCTGCTGACGTCCAGTGAAGTGCGGTGCATCCATAAGGCATCGGCTCCGGGGGCGAGGTCGGACTGGCTGACGCGCAAAGATTTGAGCGACTGCTCAAAAACTAGCGCGACTGCGCGGACTTGCCAAGAGGCAGGCATCCCCGTGGCCCGGATCACAGCGACCGACTGCGGAGGGCGCCCTTCCGTTCGCCTCCTCGGTAGGTGAACTCGGATGTCACGGTGCCGGAGGACCGGGCAATACCTACCGCCCGACGATGTCGCTGAGACCGTCGGGGCCGGCGCGGTCAGGCCCGGTGAGGTCAAAGGGCGTGGGAAGGGCAGTACCAAGGAGGGAGCCGTTCGCACCCGGAGGTTGCCGCCAGGCAGGCGGTGATGACGGCCTGGCGGCGCTCCCGATCAGGCTCTCCCCCGGCAGCCAAGGAGAACGTATCGCGGTGCCGGGCTGCCTGAAGGCTGCCACTGCACGGTGAGGCGGGCCCTGCGGTGCCAGTCTGCACAGCGAGAACCCGTTGTGCTCCTGTCGGCACCTGGCTACAGTGCGGCCGACCGACCAGCGAATGTCTCTCGGGGGGCCACGTGCACGGTGATCTGCGGACGGACGCGGCAGCGCCAGGACGGGTCCGACGAGCTGACGACCTGCTCGATATGCAGCGTGCCGCGCGCAAGGGCGGGACCGAGTCGGTCCTTCGCTGGCTGCGGGGACGCACAGGGGCCACCGTCCTCCTGATGGACGCCGCAGGGGCCCCGACCCACTCCTGCCCTGCCGCCCCGGGCGAGGGTGAGCGGGCCCTCGCGCTGCGCGGTGCACGGGAGTTGGCTGAGCGGCGATTAGGGTCCGTCGCCCTGGACCAGGACGGGCTCACCTGCATCGTCCTCCCGCTCCAGGGACCGCTCCAGGGGCCGCTCCCGGGACCGCTCCCGGGGTCGCGGGGCGCCCACGCACCGCTTCTCGCCGCCGTGGTGCCACGGCCGACGCCACCCGGCCTGCCGCTTCTGCTCGCGGACGCCAGCTCGGTGCTGGGTCTGACCTGGTCGGCGGAACACACCGGTCGGCTGCAGCGTCGACTGAAGGCCGCCGACGCCCGGACTCGCGAAGCGGTCCTGCACCTGCTGATCAATGGTCATACCTCGGTCGCGCGCCAGGTGGCGGGCGCACTGGGCCCGGATCTGCCCGCGACGGTTCGCGTGTACGTCATCGAGGGTCCGCCGCAGATCCGCCGTCAACTGGCCGAGGAACTGGCCGAAGCGGCGGAGGACGCGTGGATCGTGCCCTGCCCGGTGTATGCCGACCACATTCTCGTGATCGCGCCGGGTGACAGCGCCCCGACCCGGGTGTGGCCGGCCGACGTGGCCGCTGCCTGCTGGATCGGGGAGAGTGACGCCCTGCCCCTGCGGGAGGCCGCGACCTGTTACGCCCAGGCGTTCCACGCCCTGGCCGCCGCGCGTGACCGCTGCGAACGACAGGCCTCGTTCGCCGCCGGCCCGGATCTGGCACTGACCATCGGGCCCGCCGCCTCGGCCTGGGCCGAGACCTTCCTCGCGCCGGTCCGCGCGCACCGCGCCAAGCGGCCACAGGACCCCGACTGCACGGAACTGCTGGCCACCGCCGCGTCCTGGCTCAGCTTCCACTCCAGTGCGACCGCCCACCTGAAGATCCACCGGAATACGCTGAGCGCGCGCCTGGCCTGCGTCCAGGAACTGCTCGGCCTGGACCTGCACCGGCTCGGTGACCAGGCCGCGCTGGCACTCGCTGTCCGAACCGTCGCCGTGCAGGCCCCGCCTCCGCCGCTGCCTCCGCCCACCCTGGACGAGTTGCTGGCGCTGCCCCGCGTCGCGGTATGGGCCCGACAGCAGCTGCGACCTGTCACCGCACCGGACGTCCCGGCCTGCATCGCACAGACCCTCACCACCTGGCTGAGTCTTGACGCCCGCATCGGCCCCACGGCCACCGCGCTGTCCATCTCGGTGTCCGCGGTACGCAAGCGCCTGGCGCGGAGCGAGTCGCTGCTCGAACGATCGCTGCTGCGGTCTCCCAGCGCTGCCCACGACCTGTGGTTCGCGCAACGGGCCCTCTGGTGTGAGGCCGGCCCTCACGCGTAGCCGAAGGCTCGCGTACCTGCGGCGCGGGCGGCTTGGACGCCGGGCCGGCTGTCTGCCGTGCGTAACCATCAAGGAATATTTGACAGGTTACGGTGATTGTGGTCCTCTGCTAGTAACCTTTTAAGTCGGCAGAGGAAGTTACTCATGAACACCACGGCCACCACCCCGGCAACTCCCGTGACGCACCACCGCACCGTGCAGGTGGACGGCCTGGAGGTCTTCTACCGCGAGGCGGGGGATCCGGCGGCGCCCACCCTCGTGCTGCTGCACGGCGCGCCGACGAGTTCGTTCATGTTCCGCGACCTGATCCCCCGGCTGGCCCGGCAGTACCACGTGCTGGCGCCGGATCTGATCGGCTTCGGGTTGAGCAGCGCGCCCGCCGTGTCCGAGTTCGACTACACCTTCGACAGGCTCACCGACATCACCGCCGGGTTGCTGTCGCAGCTCGGCGTGGACCGGTATGCGCTCTACGTCCAGGACTACGGCGCCCCGGTGGGCTGGCGGCTCGCCCTGCGGAACCCGCAGCACGTGACCGCGGTCATCACGCAGAACGGCAACGCCTACGAGGAGGGTTTCGTCGACTCCTTCTGGGCCCCGCTGTGGCGCTACGCCAAGGACAGGACGCCGGAGAACGCCGCGCCGCTGCTCGGCGTCCTGAGCGTGGAGAACATCCACTGGCAGTACACCCACGGGGTGCCGGACCCGAGTGTGGTCAGCCCCGACACCTGGTGGCACGACCACGCCCTGGTCAACCGGCCGGGCAACTCCGAGGTGCAGCTGGCGCTGTTCGCCGACTATCCCACCAATGTCGCCCTCTACCCCGCCGTGCACGAGTACTTCCGCAGCTCGCAGGTGCCGCTGCTGGCCGTCTGGGGCCGCAACGACGAGATCTTCGCCCCGGCCGGAGCCCGCGCCTTCATCCGTGACCTGCCCGCGGCCGAGGTCCACCTGCTCGACGGCGGCCACTTCCTGCTGGAGTCCCAGCTTGACCAGGCCGCCAGTCTGATGGAGGACTTCCTCGGCCGCACCCTGCTGGTCTCCGAGCAGCGGGACGATCCGGCCGCGCTGTACGCGGTCGGGGAGGAGTTCCGCGCCGCGCAGGCGGCCAAGGACCCGGTACGGCTGCGGGCACTGCTGCACGACGAGGTGGAGTGGGTCCTGCCGGGCGACAACGCGGTCTCCGGGACGGCCCGCGGCATCGATGCGATCTTCGAGCGGTTCGCGGCCATGGCCGGGTACGGCCTGGACATCCAGATCGAGCACGTCACCGCCGGGCGCGATGCGGTGGCACTGATCCTGCACAACACCGGCCAGCAGGACGGCCGAATCCTCGACGAGCACCTCGTGTCGGTGCTCGCTCTGCGCGACGGCAAGATCATCCGCATCGAGACCTATCTGACGGACATCGCCATGATGAACGCCTACTTCATCCGCTGACGACTGAACCCTTCCTGGCACCCCATCGACAAGCGACAGCGAGAAAAGGCGATCCCATGCGAGCGGCAGTACTGGAGCAGTTCGGCAGCCCCCTGGTCCTGAGCGAGATCCCCATCCCGTCCGCCGGCCCGGGGCGGGTGCTGGTGCGGGTCCAGGCGAGTGGGGTGAACCCCCTGGACACCAAGATCCGGGCCGGGAAGGCCGCCCACGCCCAGAGCCGGCTGCCCGCCGTCCTCGGCCTGGACCTGGCCGGCGTCGTCGAACAGGTCGGCACGGGCGTCACCGGGTTCGCCCCGGGCGACCAGGTCTACGGGCTCACCGGCGGAGTCGGCACGCTCCAGGGCTCGCTCGCCGAGTACGCGGCGGTCGACGCCCGACTGCTGGCGCACAGGCCCGCGGCCCTGAGCCCGCGGCAGGCAGCCGCACTGCCACTGGCCGCCATCACCGCCTGGGAGGGCCTGGTGGACCGGGCCCGGGTGCACGAAGGACAGAAGGTCCTGGTCCACGGCGGAGCCGGCGGCATCGGACACATCGCCGTCCAACTCGCCCTGGCACGCGGCGCCCAGGTGTACGCCACCGGATCCGCCCGCAGCCTGGAGACCATCGAACAACTGGGTGCCACGCCGATCGACTACACCGCCACCACGCCCGAGGAGTACCTCGCCCGGCACACCGACGGCGAGGGCTTCGACATCGTCTTCGACACCGTCGGCGGAGCCACCCTCGAAGCTTCCTTCACCGCGGTACGCGTCCACACCGGGCACGTGGTGAGCGCGCTGGGCTGGGGCAACCCCAGCATCGCACCGCTGTCCTTCCGCGGTGCCACCTACTCCGGCATCTTCGCCCTCCTCCCCATGCTCACCGGCGAAGGCCGGACCCACCACGGGGAGATCCTCGCCGCCGCGGCCCCCCTGGTCGACAGCGGAACACTCACACCGCGCGTCGACCCCCGGCGGTTCGACCTCTCCTCGGTCGGCGACGCCCACGATGCGGTGGAGCAGGGCGCGGCGGCAGGGAAGATCGTCATCGACATCGCCGAGTGAGCACGAAGAACCCCCAGGTCTCAATCGACCCTTACGACATGGTGCCGGGGACGGCACCGGAGGAGTCAACGATGGCTGCTCGACGGATCCCACTCAACTTCTTCGGCATGTCCTTCGGGCTGGCCGGTCTCGCCGGCACCTGGGTGACCGCCGCCCATCAGGGGCACGCCCCCCGCGCGGTGGGCGATGTGCTGCTCGCGCTGTCGGCGGCCGTGTGGCTGGTCACCCTCGCGTTCTACCTGCGGTACGCGGCCTCCGGGCGCGGCCGACTGAGCGCCGACCTGCTGGACCACATCGCCGGGCCGTTCGCCTCGCTCGCGGTGGTCACCCCGATGCTGCTCGCGGCCCAGGGTCTGGCGCCGCACGCGCAGACCGCCGGCCGGGTCGTGGTCGACGTGTTCCTCGGCCTCACGGTCCTGCTCGGCGGCTGGTTCACCGGCCAGTGGATCTACGGCCCGCTGGAGCTGGACAAGCTGCACCCCGGCTACTTCCTGCCCACCGTGGCCGGCGGCCTGGTCGCCTCGGCCTCCGCTGCCGAGGTCGGCCAGCGCCGACTGGCCGAGGTGATGCTCGGCCTCGGGGTGATCTGCTGGCTGGTCCTGGGATCGATGATCCTGGGCCGCCTCCTCTTCCGGCCCGCCCTGCCGGCGCCGCTGCTGCCGACCCTGGCCATCGAGGTGGCACCGGCGGCGGTGGCCTCACTGGCCTACTTCGCGATCAACGGTGACCGCATCGACATCGTCGCCGCCGGCCTGGCCGGCTACGGCCTGCTGATGGTGCTGGCCCAAGTGCGGCTGCTGCCGCTGTTCCTCCGGCTGAAGTTCACCCCCAGCACCTGGGCCTTCACCTTCTCCTGGGCCGCGGTCGCCAGCGCGACCCTGCACTGGATCGACGCAGGCCACCCGGCCGGTCATCTCGTCTACACCTGGCTGGTCCTGGCCGCCGCCACCGCACTGGTCGGCGGGATCGCCGTCCGCACGCTGATCGCGCTGGGGCGCCGTCAGCTCTGACCGTCGCGGAAGGCGGATAACCATTCAGGTAGAATAAGAAGGTTACCGGAGAAAGGTGGTGCCGACGTGGGATCCGAGGACGACAAGGCCCTGGACGACGTCGCCCTGCTGCTGGAGGTGCTCGACAGCACCCCCAGCACCGGGGACCGCTTCGCGGACGACGAGGTCACGTCGGCCTGGCTCGCCGGGCACGGCCTGGCCCACGGCCGGCCCAAGGTGCAGGAGCTGCGCCGGGTACGCGACCTGCTGCAGGGCGTCGTCAGAGCGGACCTGCCCGCGTCGGCGCTGTCCGGTGACCTCGACGGTGTGCGCAGGCTGCCCGTGCTGGACGAGGACGGGCTGCGCTGGCAGCTCACGGGCGCGGACGGCGCGCCCGCCCGGCTGGTGCTGGCCTGGGCGGCGGTCGAGCAGGAGGCGCCGGGCCGGCTGCGCCCGTGCGAGAACCACGACTGCCGACGCTTTCTGCTGGACCGTTCCCGCAACAACACCGGCCGCTGGTGCTCCATGGAGGTCTGCGGAAACCGGATGAAGGCCCGCCGACACCGCGCCCGAGCCGCCGGCCTGGCGTCTACGGAGAAGTGAGCAGCAGTTGCCGTGGGCGTTCAGCCGTGGCGGAGGCCGACTTGGCGGAGGCCCAGTCGGCAGAGGTCTTTGATCACGGCCTCGTCGCCGCGGCGCCAGGCGCCCACCAGGTCCCCGTCCGGGGCGTCCACCCGGGCCAGGTCCCGCAGCGGGCCGTTGAGGGCCCGCAGTGCGAACAGGTCGGCGCCGCCGGGGCGGGTGAGCAGGGTGTGCGCCCGGTTCGCCGCACGCATCCAGTGCAGCCGCGGCGGCAGCCACAGCAGCAGTACCGTGAGCACCGGAACCACGATCAGCACCAGGGCGACCAGGAACGCCAGGTCGCGGACCGAGTTCTGTTCGGCCTGGGCCGCCTGGGCCAGGTCGTGGCCGGCCCCGGCCGCCGACAGCAGGGGCTTCTTCAGGGTGTCTCCCACGAACGGCACCTTGGAGGCCGCGTTGCCGGCGTCGCCCAGTCCGCCGGCCAGCTGGTTGCCCGCGCTCTCGGCGGCCCGTCCCGGCCCGGCGAGCAGCATGATCGTCTTGTGGATCAGGAGGGCGAACCACACCGCCAGGGTGATCACGGCGATGGCGGACAGGTCGGCAACCACCTGCCGGGTCCTGCGGGCAGACGTCTGCGCATACATTCTCATGCGGTCATTGTGTGGCCGGCGTGCGCGGAGTACTGACGTATCGGCACATCCGCGCGCCCCAGAGACCCTGCCTCCACAGGTCCACTGCGTCCGATCAGACGAAGTACCGGGCCTGCAGGCGGTACAACTCGGCGTAGAGTCCGTCGGCCTGACTGAGCGTGTCGTGGGTGCCGACCTCGACGACCCGGCCGCCGTCCAGAACCACGATGAGATCGGCCGCCCGGGCGGTGGTGAAGCGGTGGGTGACCAGGACCGTCACGCCGCCCTCCCAGCGGTTCAGGTCGGCGTACTGCTGGAACAGCCACTCCTCGGCCCGTGCGTCGAGACTGGCGGAGGGCTCGTCCAGGACCCGTAGCAGCGGCGCCCGGCGCATCGCCGCGCGGGCGTTGGCGACCGTCTGCCACTGGCCGCCCGACAACCCCTTGCCGTCCCACGATTTTCGCCCGAGCCGGGTCGGCAGGCCCTCGGGCAGCGAGGCCAGGAGTGTGTCGCCGCCGGCCGTCCGCAGGGCTTCGAGGATCCGCTCCGGGTTGTCGCGGTGCTCGAGCCGGCCCAGCCCGATCGTGTCCTGCAGGGACATCTCGATCTGGACCGGGTCCTGGAAGGCCGCCGTGATCCGGGCGCGCCAGTCCTCCGGCGCGAACTGCGCGAGGTCGACCCGGTCCACCAGGACGCGCCCCGCGTCCGGCCGGTAGAGGCCGCTGAGCAGCTTGACGAGCGTCGACTTCCCCGCGCCGTTCTCGCCGACCAGGGCCACCACGGCGCCGGCCGGGAGTTCGAGGTCGATGTCGGTCAGCGAAGGTTGATCGCGGTTCCAGTACTGGAAGCTGAGGCCCTGCACGGTGATGCCGCGGTGCAGCCGGGCCGGCACCGGCACCGGCGTGGCCGGCAGGACGGCTGCCCGCTCCACGGCGCCGTCCGCCACCACGTCGAGGAACGCCCGGGTGGCCCGGAGCGACTCCAGCGTCCAGAAGGTCAGGTTCAACAGGCTCTGCACCTGTCCGGTGATCTGGCTGCTGACGGTGACGGCCGCGACGACGAGCCCCAGCGAGGCGTCGCCGGTCAGGCCGGCCCGCACCATCAGGACGATCGCGGTCGCATAGGCCAGCACGAAGAACAGCCAGGCCAGCGCGACCGGCACCCGGGCCCGTCGATCGGTCCGGGCGATGTCCTGGCCTGCGGCGTCCCACTCCGCGCGGTGCCTCCGCCGCAGCTCCTCCGCCAGTCCGAAGAGCCGGGTCTCGCGACCGGGTCCGGCGGTGGTGGCGAGTGTGAACAGATGACCGGCCAGCCGGGTCCGGGACGTGCCGCGCTGCACGGCCTGACCACGCCTCTTGTCCGCCGCCTGGGTGGCCAGCACCGCGGGGACGGCGAAGAGCGGCAGCACGGCGAGGACGGGGACGACCGAGGCCATCAGCACGGCCGAGGCGATCAGGGCCAGTGCGGATCCGGCCAGCCACAGCAGCCGGTCGAAGGCCGGCCCGATCTCGCCCCGCGCCCCGCGGACCACCGCCGCCCGGTCGGAGCGGCTCGAACGCTCGTGGATCTCCAGCGTCGGCGTGGTGCCGACCACGTCGATGAACTGGCACTCCACCTCGTTCTGGATCTCCTCCTGCAGCCGGAGACGGGTGAAGTAGCCGGCGATGAAGGTGCCCTGAGTGAGCATCACAAAGACCGCCACACACAGCGCGAGCGGCGCCACGTCGCCGGTCGAATGCCGGCTCGCCACCTCGCTGAACAGTCCGAGCAGCACGGCGAGGCCGATCCCGGTGGCCGGTTCGAGCAACGCCACCGCCAGCACCAGCAGGGACCGGACCCGGTCGGTGCGGGGTGCGATGCTGAGGACGAAGCGCAGGGCGCTGATCACGACGGTGTCTCCTCGAAACGCTTGGCCTGCAGACGGAACAACTCGGCGTACCGGCCGTCGGCAGTGATCAGATCCTGGTGCGTGCCGTCCTCGATGATCCGGCCGTGGTCGAGCACGACCACCCGCTCCGCCTTGCGCACGGTTGCGAAACGGTGCGAGATCACGACGGTGGTGGCGCCCGCGGTGAGCTCGTGGAAGGTGTCGTAGAGCTGGGCCTCGGCGCGGGGGTCGAGGCTCGCGGCCGGCTCGTCCATGATCAGCAGTCGGGCGCCGTGCCGCAGGCCGAACAGCGCCCGGGCGATGGCGATGCGCTGCCACTCGCCGCCCGAGGCGTCGACCCCGCCGGGGTAGCCGCTGGACATCACCGTGTCCCAGCCGTTCGGGAGTCCCTCGATGAACGTCAGCAGCCCGGCCTGGCGCGCCACCGCGCGCAGGCCCTCCTCGTCGTCCGCGTGGGCCAGGGAACCGAAGGCGAGGTTGTCGCGCACGGTCAGCTCATAGCGGCCGAAGTCCTGGAAGACGGCGACCACCTGACGCTGCCAGCTGCGGCGGTTGGCGTCCTCGATGGGGGTGCCCCCGACGCGCACGGAACCCCCGCTCGGAGCGTCCAGGCCGGCGATCAGCCGGGCCAGCGTGGTCTTGCCGGCCCCGTTGAGACCGACGATGGCGAGCGACTGACCTGCGGGAACGGCGAGGTCGATGCCGTGCAGCACCTCGGCTGCGGCGCCGCCGCCGTAGCGGAAGCGCAGGTCCTCGCAGGAGAGGGTCGCGACCGGCGCCGACCAGGGGGCCTCCTCCGGCCCCGCCACCACGGGAAACGCGAACGCCGCGGCGGCCGCCTGCGAGCCGAAGCCGAGGCGGAGATCGTCGTCGTCCGCGCGGAGCACCTGGAGGAGCGCCCGGACGGCCAGGCCGCCGATCGCCAGATCACCCACCGTCGAACCACCGGTGGCCGCCCGGTGTCCCAGGTAGAAGAAGACCGAGGCGACGGTGAGGCCGGTGACCACGACCACCATGACCACGAACAGGCGGTGCTCGCGCCGCCGTCGCCACACCTCCGTCATGTTCTCGCGCCACTCCGACTGGTAGGCGTCGCGGAAGAAGGCGGCGAGGCCGAAGAGGCGCACCTCCCGGGCCGCGCCCGGCGTGGTCGGCAGGTCCCGCAGGTAGGACGTACGGCGGAGCTTCGTCGTCTGATTCACGGACTCGATGACGGCGATCCGGTAGTTCCGGACCAGTCGGGAGTGGATCACGACGAAGACGACGAAGACGATCAGCCCCAGTCCCCAGGTGACCCGGGCGAGCAGGGCCGCGGAGCCGATGCTGGTCACCCACATCGAGGCCTTGGTGGAGAAGCCGAAGACCGCTTCCCCGGGCGGCATGTCGATGGTCCCGTCGCCCCGGGCCCGCGCGAGCCGGCCGAGGTAGTCGGGGTCCTCCAGGTGGCCGATGGTGGCCGGCTCGGAGGCGGCCAGCATCACCCGCTCGCTGAGCCGGCCGGTGACCCGGCGGCCGAGAGCCCGGCCCAGCGCCGTCCGCGCCGATTCGGCGAGGTGGGTGAGCAGGAACAGCACGACGATGAGGGCCACCCAGCGGTAGCACTCCCGTGCCGCCGGGGTGCCCAGGCCCTGGCCGATCGCCGAGGTGAGCCGGTCCACCAACTCGCCGATCGCGACGGTGATGCCGACCGGGGCCGCACCGGCGAGGACGGCGGTGACCGCGGTCAGGGTGGTCACGGCCGGCGCCTCCGCGAAGGAGTGTCCGAGGAGGGCGGGCAACACCCAACGCTTGGCCGTCGCCGGGGCCGGCAGCTGACTCCTGTCCGCGGGCATGCCTTCTCCTCGTCCGGCCCGGCGGGGCGACGGGTGCTTGAATGGTGATCGTGATGTCCACCTCGCCGCAACGCAATTAACCCCGGGGTTTCCTGGGTTGGCTCCCGCTGACCCCCTCAGCCCCGTCAGTGGCAGGTGCCGTTGCCGGAGTCGGTGGAGCCGCCGGTGTTGGTCGGGACGAAGTTGAAGCTATAGGCGTTGTGGGACAGCGTCAGCTGCAGCACGCCGAAGGTGTTGGCGATGCGGGTGACGCTGTTGGCCGAGGGGTGTCGCGGATGGAGAAGAAGCTGCGGCCGCCGGTGCCGACGATGAACTCGGGGATGCCGTTGGCGCTGTCGGCGTTGCCGGCGCCGTCCTGGCCGGAGAAGCGCTCGTAGAAGTGGGCGTGGCCGTTGAGCACCAGGTCGGCCTTCTTGGTGTAGAGCAGCTGGTAGACGGCCTGCATATCGGGCTGGTGGTCCTGGCTGCTGGAGTAGATCGGGATGTGCCAGTAGGCCAGGGTGCAGGCCTTGGTGTTGGCGTTGAGGTCGGACAGCAGCCACTGGTACTCGGGGTTGCCCGGGTTGCAGCCGCCGATCACCGCGCACTGGCTGTCCAGCGAGATCAGGTGCCAGTCGCCGATGTTGTAGCTGTACCAGGACTTGCACAGGGTGGTGCAGCCGGGGGACAGCGGGTGCCCGGCGTCCCCGAAGTAGCTGAAGTAGCCGGTGCCGCCGGTGGGTTCGATGGCGCTGCCGATGTAGCCGTACTCGTGGTTGCCCGGCGCCGGGAACGAGATCGGCGCCAACTGGCCCCAGGAGGCGCCGTACTGGGTGCTGAAGTCGCTGCCGGAGCCGAGTTCGTACTGCTCGTCGCCGAGGGGGAGGACGGCGTCGGGGTGCAGGCTGAGCGCGAGGTTCGCGGTGGCCTGCTGCTGGCAGGCGGTGGCGGTGGGCACGTCGCCCGCGGTGCAGGCGATGTCGCCCGCGGCGACGATCACCGGGTCGTGGTCGGTGAGCGAGAACGTGGCGCTGCCGCTGGGGGCGGCGGAGGTGGCGACGACCTGGTACGTCCCCGAGGTGCTTCCCGCGGTGAGGACGGGGCTGGTCGCCGTGCCGGTGCTGTCGGTGGTGGCGGTCGCCGTGGCGCCGCCGCCCGCGAAGGTGCCGGTGGCTCCGGAGGCGGGGGCGGTGAAGGTGACGGACACCCCGCTGCCCGCGCCGCTGACCTTGACGCTCAGCGGGGAGGCGAAGGCACGGCCGACCATCGCGCTCTGGCCGCTGCCACCGGTCGGGCTGAGCGCGCCGGTGCCGCCGGTGGCGGTCACTGTGGGGCTCGGACTCGGGCTCGAACTCGGGCTTGGGCTGGCGCTACTGGGACTGGGGCTGGGGGTGGGGCTGGCCGAGGCGGACGCTGTCGCGCTGGCGCTCCCTGTGTTGAGGACGAGTCGCGGCGGGGTCGCGGCGACCTCGCGCGAGGCGAACTTCTTGGCCAGCGTCGAGGTCGTGGTCAGCGCGAAGGTGTAGGTGCCGTTGCCGGTGACCACGCCGCTGACATCGACACTGGCCCAGGTGCTCTCGACCAGATGGGCCATGTCGGCGACGGAGGTCGCGCTGCGCACCGGGGCGTTGTTCCAGGTGATGCCGGTCTCGGTCCAGCCGTTGTCGGCCGTCCAGACCTGCACGCCGGTGGCGCTGGTCGCGTTGCTGTAGATCTGCAGCGAGGCGCTGGTCGGGGGACCGGTCAGACCGGTGACGGTGAACTTGAGGTAGGCGTCCTCCTCCGGTTTGGGGTCGGCGGCCGCCCGTACCGTCAGCGCGGTGTCCTTGCCGTCGTTGGCGTCGGGGGTGTCCGCCTCGATGGTCGCGTCGGCGGCGGCGTTGACGGTGATCGAACCGCCTGAAGTCGGCGTACTGCTCGGTGTCGGGGTCGGGGTCGCGGTGCCGCTCGTGCCATTGGTCAGAGTGAACGAGGCCGAGGTCGCTCCGGTGGACGCCGCGGTGACGGCGTAGCTTCCGGCGGTCGGATTGGCGGTCAGCGCGGGGGTGGTGGCGGTGCCGGAGGCGTCGGTGTTGACGGTGATCGCGCTCGCCCCGCCGGTGAAGGCCGCCGACGCGCCGCTCGCGGGCGCGGTGAAGGTGACCGGGACGTTGGCGACGGCCGCGCCGCCGCTGTCCTTGACCGTGGCGGCCAGCGGAGCGGCGAAGGCCGTCCCCACCGGGGCGGTCTGGCCCGAGCCCGAGGCGGCGGTGACGGTGGCCGCGGCCGAGGCGGTATTGAGGACCAGCTTCGGCGGCGTGGCGGCGACCTCGCGGGAGGCGAACTTCTTGCTCACCGTCGAGGCGGTGGTGAGCACGAAGGTGTAGGTTCCGTTGCCGGTCACCACGGTGCTGACATCCGCCGTTGCCCAGGTGCTCGCGGTGAGGTTGGGCATGTCGGCGACCATGGTCGACCCCCGCGCGGGGGCGTTGTCGTAGGTGATGCCGGTCTCGGTCCAACTGCTGCCCGCGGTCCAGAGCTGGACGCCGCTGCCGCTGACGGCGTTGCTGTAGATCTGCAGCGAGGCGCCCGCCGGGGGCGCGGTCAGGCCCGTGACGGTGAACTTGATGTAGACGTCGGCCTCGGGCTTGGGGTCGGCGGTCGCACGTACGGTCAGCGCCGTGTCGGTGCCGTCGTTGGTGTCCGGGGTGTCGGAGGTGACGGTGGCGTCCGCGCTGGCGACGACGGTGGTGAGCGAGGCGGCGGAGACGTGCTGGGGGCCGTAGCCGCTCCACAGGGCGAGCATGGTCGCGATGACGGCGAGCACGGCGAGGAGGCGACGGCGGCCGGGTCTGCGCAGGGCGGTTCTACCGGAGGGAGGGGTGACGGTGGACATGGCGGCGGCTCCTGGAGCGGTACAGGGGGGTTGGGTGGGGCTAGTCGTCGTAGATCAGGCCCTTGACGCCACAGGCGCGCAGGGCCGGGTTCTGCCAGTCCCAGAGCAGGTCGGTGCTCAGCGGCGCGGGGCCGGCGTAGTCGCTGCTGTACTTGCCGGACAGGGTGATCTGCACGGACGTCCCCGGCTCGACCACCTTCGGGACGGTGAGACGGGGGTGCCAACTCTCGCCCCGGACCTGGGCGGTGACGCCGCTGACGGTCAGGGCCGCCCCGGTCTCGTTGTTGATCTGGCCGGTGACGGTGATCCGGTAGGTCTGCACGGTGAAGTCGGTGCCGCCGGTGAGCGGCGGGTCGAAGACCACCTCGGTCAGCATGATTCCGGGCAGCGACCCGGTGGGGCAGTCCAGCCGCGTCCCCGGGGACGCGGTGCCTCCGGCCGGGACGGTGTACGGCGAGGGCAGCGCGGTGGGGCCGGCCGGCAGCAGCGGCGGGCGCTGATTGGCGACCGGCATCCCCGCCGCCCGCTGGGCAGCCGCGGAGCGGGGCGAGGACGACCGGTGACCGAGGTTGTGCACGGTGAACAGACAGCCGACCAGCAGCACCGCCGCGAGACCCGCGCTCAGCGCGGACCTCCGCGAGCGCAGCGAGCCCAGGGGGAGGGACGGCAACAGCGGCCGGCGGAGCAGCGCGGGCAGTTTCACGGCAGGGTCCGATCGACGGCGGACGAGGGTGCGAAGAGGTTCAGCGCGAAGCAGCCGGGAGCCTGCCCCGCCACCCGCTGAGCCTGCGTCAGCTCAGTCGCGTAGGAGGACGCGTAGCGCCCGCTGCCGTCGGAGTCGAAGTAGGCGTGCGCGTCGTAGGCCACCCGTCCGCGCGGGTCGACGATCCATGGCTTGGGCTGCGCCGTCCCCCAGTCGCCCGGGCCCATCCGGGCGTAGCCGCCGACCACGACCACCCCGGTGCCGCCCGCCCGGCGGATCGCGTCCACGGCCTGCTGGCTCGCCGCTTGCCAGAGCACCTGCGCGGCCTGGCCCTTGACGGCGAGTCGGCTGGGCTCGTTGAGCAGGTCGTAGCCGTACATCGGCGGCAGCGCGGGGACCAGCCGGGACCAGAGGTCGGCCAGGGCTCCGGCCGGCAGTTGGGGCGAGCCCAGCAGCAGGGTCCGGCCGGGGGCGGCCTGGAAGGCCCCGTAGCCGTGCAGGTCGAGCAGCACGTGCAGGCCGTGGTTCTGCGCGGCTGACACCGCGTCACGGAGCCTGGCGACCTCGGCCGGGGCCAGCGGGCCCATCGGCACCGGCTGCAGCCGCTCCCAGGAGACCGGGAGCCGCAGCAGGGTGACGCCCTGCGCGGCCAGGTAGGCGTCGTCGGCGTCGCCCTCGTAGCCGTAGGCGCTGCCGTACGCGCCGGGGCTGGTCGCGCTGAAGTCGGCCGCGGAGGTGCCGAACGAGCCGTCGGCGGCCGAGATGCCGCGCAGCGGCCCGGTGTGCCGTGCCAGCACGCTGGCCTGCGGTCCGGCGATGCTCAGCACCCTGCTGCCCGGGGCAGCCCGGTCGACCGCCAGCGGGTACGAGTCCGGCCAGGGCCCGGCGGCCCAGGCGGCGACCGGTAGCCGCATCCGGTCGGCGGCGGTGTACCACTGCTCGGCCAGGGCGTTCCAGCGCTTGCTGTCCGCGCTGCTGACCGCCGGCCCGCCCGGCCAGCCGACCTCACCGACGAACCCGGCCACGCGGTACTCCCGCAGCCAGGAGGCGAACTGCCGCAGGTCCAGCAGCGCCCGCTGCTGCAAGGCGTCCCGTGCGCACACCGTGGTCGGCCGGTCCGGGGCGAGCAGCCGGGGCACCACCACCCCGGCCGCGACCAGCAGCAGCACCGCCGCTCCCACGGCCGAGGCCCGCGGGCGCAGCCGACGACCCGGTGGCCGGGAGGGCGCCACCGGGCGCCGGTGCGGGGCCGCCGACACCGGGCTCATCGTTTCGCGCCGTACTTCGCCTGACCGGCCTTCCTCGCCCCGGCCTTCTTCGCCGCGGCGGTCTGCGCCTCGGCCCGGGCCTTGGCCGCCTTGTTCGCAGCCTCCTGCGCGGCCGCCGCCTCGGCCGCGGCGGCCTTCTGTTCGGCCGCGCGCTGGGCCGCGACCTGCTGCACGGTGGGCCGGTTGGGATCCACCTGGCGGACCGTCACCGCGTCCAGGCCGGTGCCGTAGTGCGCGGCCACGGTGGCGTGGGCGAGCGCGGTGCCCAGGGTGGGGTAGGTCTTCCTGGTGTCGGGGGAGGGCTGCCCGTCGCTCTGCATGTGCAGCGACAGGTCGTCCTGCTGGTCCAGCAGCACATAGTCGATGCCGGTCCACTGCGGATGGCCGGGCACCCGCACGGCCGGGTCCACGTCGAGCTTGGTGAACCAGATGATGTGGTCCTGCGGGTATCCGGCGCGGACCAGGTCCACCCAGAAGGCGTCGTCCACCACCACATAGGCGCTGTGCGGGACGTTGGCCTCGACCCAGGCGAGCGCGGCGGCGCTGCCGGCGTCCCGGTCCTGGGTGCGCAGGTCGCGCAGCGGGTAGCTCCAGGCCTGGCCGATGGTGACGGTCATCGCGGCGACCACCGCGAGCACCAGCGCCGACCAGGTCCACTTCCGGGCCCGGGCCCATGTCTCCGGCTTCAGCCGGGTCAGCCACCCGTCGCGGCCGAGCTGCCAGAGCCAGTCCACCGTCCCGGCCACGGTCAGCGCGGCGAACGGGATCATGGCGATGACATAGGGGTACGGCAGGTAGCCGCCGCGCAGCAGCTGCACCACCTGGATGCTGAAGGCCAGCGCCAGCGCCCTGGTCCGGCGGATCGCCAGGCCCGGCAGCACCAGGGCCAGGGTCAGTTTCGGCAGCCAGGCGTCCTGGTCCATCCAGCTGCGGATGACGGTGTGGGCCAGGCTGTTGGGGTCGAAGATGCTGCCGCTGCCGGTGCGGTTGAAACAGCTGCCACTTGACCGCCCACTCCAGGCTGACGTGGCCGGGGCCGATCAGCAGCTCGTTGTGCAGCAGCGCATAGAGCGGGTAGGCCGCGCAGAGCATGGTGAACCAGGCGGCGAACAGCCCGAGTTGGAACCTGCGGTTGCGCCGGTCGGTGTGCTGCCACAGCATCGCCACCACCGCGGGCAGATAGAGCAGCGCGGTCTCCTTGCTGAGCACCGCCACGGCCAGGCAGACCGCCGCGGCGGTGGCGCCGCGGATGCTGCGCCGGGGGGAGGCGGCGAAGAAGAAGGAGGCCAGCAGCCAGGGGGTGACGATGTTGTCCAGCAGCGCGGCACGGGTGAAGTAGACCGCGAGCGGGCTGAACGCGAACAGCGCGATCGCGATCACCCGGCCGAGCCGGGTGAAGCCCATCCGCGCGGCCAGCCCGTACATCAGCGGGATCGACACCAGTTTGCAGACCAGCATGAAGTTGCGGGCGGCGGCGACCGCGTAGGGGGCGTGGGCGAAACCGTTGGTGAGGGTGTTCCAGACCGCGATCTGGATCCAGCCCAGCGGCGGGTGGGCGTACCAGTAGGTGTAGTGGCCCAGCACGTGCTTGTACTGCACCGCCCAGGCGTAGGCGGTGTAGCTGCCCTCGTCGTCGAAGCGGGACGGGCTGTCGTACATCCCGTTGGCGTGCACCCAGCCGGCCACGGCGGTGAGCAGCAGCATCAGCAGCAGGTCGTACCGGCGGGCCAGCAGCTGCGAGCGCAGCCGGGCCAGCCGCCGGCCGGGCTGTCTGGCCGGGGCGCGCTCCAGATCCAGGTCGAGTTCGGGAAGGCTCTCCGGGTAGTGCGCGGTGAAGGTCTGCAGGGTCATCGGTTCGTGCTCCCCACGGCCACCGGACGGGTGGCCTCCTGGTCCAGGTGTGCTCCGATGTGCTCGGTCTTCTCCCAGACCTGTTCGCCGCGGGCCTCCCGGTAGGCGGCCCTGAGCGCGGCGAAGGAGAGCACCAGCTGGTACGGGACCGCGCCCACGACCAGCTTCGCGTAGTCCCTGATCCGTACCTTCAGACCGAACATCCGGTTGAACTCGCTCAGGCCGACCACCTCCACCACCATCGTGGCCAGGGTCGGCGCCAGCGGCAGAAAGGTCATCAGCACGAACGGCACCGGGGCTTTGAGCAGCAGCCCGGTCACCGCGGAGACCGGGACCAGCACCCCGGAGAAGGCCTGCAGATACGGCATGGCCAGCAGGTAACGGGCCATCAGCCGCTGGCCCCGGCTCGGCAGCCGCTTCCACTCGCCGCGGCGCAGCACCTGGAGGTAGCCCTGGTTCCACCGGGTCCGCTGCTTGACCAGGCCGCGCAGGGTCGGCGGGGTCTCCTCCCGGGTGGCCAGCTCGGGGTTGTAGGCGACCGCGACCTTGGCCCCGGCCGTGCTCAGCCGGATCCCCAGCTCGCAGTCCTCGGCCAGGCAGTCCGCGTCCCAGCCGCCGGCCTGCCGCAGCAGGTCGGTGCGCAGGAAGACGGTGTTGCCGCCGAGCGGGATGAAGCCGTTGCGGGCGTGGAAGTGCAGCCGGCTGGAGAACCAGAAGAAGTACTCCAGGCAGTTGCGCAGCGACCACCAGCTGCTCCGGTAGTTCATCAACTGCACGCCGCCCTGCACCACATGGGCCCGCTCGGCGCGGAAGGTGGCGTCGATGTGGGTGAGCAGCGCCGGGGCGACCTCGTCCTCGGCGTCGAAGACCCCGGTGATCTCGCCCCGGCACTCCTTGAGCGCGGTGTTCAGCGCCTTGGGCTTGTTCTTGGGGACGCTGCAGTCGACCACCACCCGGACCCGGGGATCCTCCGCGGCCAGCTCCTCGGCGACCGCGGTGGTGCCGGGATCGTCGTCGCCGACGATCACCAGCACCTCGAAGTCTGGATGGTCCTGGGTCAGCAGCCGGCGCACGGTGTGCCGCAGCACCGCCTCCTCGTGCCGGGCCGGGACCAGCAGCGAGAAGGACAGCCGGGGGGTGTCCGGGGTGCGGAACGGCATCTGGCCCACGGCGCGCGGGGTGCGCCAGGAGTCCAGCATCCAGGTGAGCGTGGTGAGCGCGACCACCAGCAGGGCGACGGTCACCGGGGCGTACAGGGCCAGGAAGAGCAGTCGGGTCATACCGCGCCGCCGGTGGCGGGCTTCGGCAGCTTGTTCGGCAGTTTGGGGACGAGCGGGACGGAGGTGGTCCAGTGCGGCCAGACGGCGGGACCGGACACCTGAGCGGCCACCGGCTCCGGGGCGGCGCCGGTCCGGTCGGCGGGACCGGAGCTGCCGCGCTCCTCGCGCAGCAGCCGGGGGATCTCGTCGGCCCAGCCGAAGCTGTCCGAGGCCAGCGCCCGGGTCCGGACGCCGGACAGGAAGCCCTCCAGGATCTCCCGCTCCCTGGCCTTGAGCTGGTCGTGGTTGAGGCCGTCCACGGTGATCGCCGGGGCCAGGTAGCGGTAGGGCGGGAAGCCGTAGGCGTCCTCGGTGTTGGCCAGCATCTGCTCCACCGCGTCGGCGTGGTCGATGTCGGCCAGCCTGGGAGCGCCGCGCTGGATCACGAACAGCTCCTGGACCTGGGTGCTGCTGCCGAGGCGGCAGGGGACCAGTCGGTCCACGGTGTACTTGGGCGGCGGGATCATGATCTGGGTGAGCGCGTTGATGCCCATGATCGGCAGATTGAAGCGGGCCAGCTGCAGCGCGATGGACCGTCCGCCCTTGGAGTGCAGCCGGCTCTGGAACTGCAGCCGGCGCCACTCCTTCTTGGTCAGGTCGTCGGCGTGGACGGCCCGCAGGGTGTGCGAGCTGATGGTCCAGCGGCTTGGGGAAGCACACCGCGTTGCCGGTGGCGTCCACCACGGTCATGTCGTCGGACAGGAAGCGGCCGCCCTGCTCGCGCAGCAGCCGCAGGATGGTCGCGGTCTTTCCGGTGTCGGTCAGCGCCGACAGCATCACCCCGGTGCCGTCCAGTTCGATGCAGGCGGAGTGCAGCAGCATCCGGCCGCGGGCGACCAGGACGTAGCGCAGCAGCGCCTCGATGACATTGGTGTAGACGACGTGCGGGGAGCGGGCCAGCAGCGGGCCGACGGTGATGGTGATGGTCTTGCCGAGCTCGACCTTGAAGTTGGCGCCGAAGCGGCCCAGGTGCTCCTCGTAGCGCAGCACCCGGTCGGTTCCGCCGTGCTCGGTCATCGCGGCGCGGCGGCGCGGGCTGCGGCGGCCGACGTCGCCGACCCGTACCGCGATGTCGACCGTCGGTGTCGGCGATCCACTGGGCCCGGAAGAACTCCAGCTCGGGCAGCCGGATCTGGGAGCCGATGGTGACCGTGCCGGCCACGTCGTAACGGTACGTCAGATAGTGCGAGCGCTTGCGGGCGGCGGCCGGGTCCGCGGGCCCGGCCTCCGCGGCCGGGTCCACCAGCAGCAGCACCGGGTCGCGGCCGCTGTCCTGGCGGGCGGCGCCGTAGATCACCCGGTCGCTGAGCGCGAAGCGCAGCAGGAACAGCACCACCAGCGTGGCCGCGTTGGAGACCAGCACACCGAACCCGGAGCGGACCAGGACCTCGATGACCGGCAGCCGGCCCAGCATCAGGATGTTGTTCATGGCGTAGAAGCGCAGCGCCCGCCCGCGCACCGTGCCGTTGCCCCGGCCACGGTAGACCAGCAGCTCGACCAGGCCGAAGTTCCAGGTGGTGGAGACCTGGGTGGCCAGGGCCGCACCGAGCAGATGGTTCAGGCCCATGACCTGGAAGAACACCCACAGCGCCGCGGTGTTGACCGCGACCCCGGACGCGCCGACCGCGCCGAAGGCCAGCAGCCGGCCGAACTGGCGGCCCCGCTCGGCGCTGGACTCGGGCCCCTTCCGCAGTTGGCCGATCAGCCGCTGGCGGCGCAGCCGGGACACCTGGCGCAGGAAGTTCAGCCCCTCGCGGAGCGAGGCCTTGGTCTCACCCGCGTGGCGCGGCGCGAACTCGTAGGCCACCTCGGCGACCCGGGCGGCCGGGTTGCGCAGCAGCAGCTCCAGCAGGAACTTGAAGCCGTCCGGTCGCATCCACTGCAGTTTCACCGCGTCCCTGCGGAACACGAACAGGCCGCTCATCGGGTCGCTGACGGTGGCCAGCCGGCGTGGGAACACCGACTTCACCAGCCGGGTCGAGCCGGTGGAGGCGAGCCTGCGGCCGAGACCGCGCAGGCCGCCGTGCTGCGCCTCGAAGCCGGAGCCCGAGCCCGCGTAGCGGGTGCCGATCACCAGGTCGACGCTGTGCCGCATCGCGGTCGCCGCGATCAGTGCGGCGGCCTCCGGCGGGTGCTGCAGGTCGGCGTCCATCACCATCACCCAGGCGCCGCAGGCGTGTTCGGCCCCGGCCAGGACGGCCCCGCCCAGGCCGCCGGTGCGCTCGTCCGGCTGCCGGTGCAGCAGCCGGACCGGGACGGCGCTGCCGTGGGCGGCGAGTTCGATGGCCTGCGGGGTGTCGTCGTCGCTGTCGTCCACAAAAGAGGATCTCGGCGCCCAGCGGCAGCAGGGCCGGACCCAGCCGGCTGAGCAGCTCGGTGATGTTGTCCTGCTCGTTGCGGGTCGGGATCAGCACGCTGAGCCGGGGCGGAGCCGCGTCGGGTGGACTGGTGCGGCGGGCGCCGCCTTGGGTTTCGTAGCCGATGTCGATGATGTGCATGGAGAACCCCCTGAGCGAGAAGCCGGGTACGGGAACGCAGCCGTGCGGGATGCGGAGCGGGGTACCTGTCGGCGCACGTCTCTGGTGCGCGGATGGTGCGGGGAGTGCGCGGTGACTCCGCGACTCCGCTCGGCAGTGCCGACCCGCTGACGGCGGGACGGCCCGGGGTACCGCTGCTGGTACCCGACCGCTCACGGGTTCTCGTGGCGGGCGACGCCGGACCCTCGGGGACCGGCGGTTCTTTGGAAGCTAGCAGAGAATCGAGTCCGCCGGGCCCACTTGAGGACACCTGACGTTCACTCAAAACGGTCAAACCATTCACATGTGACGATCGATCACACCTGTGCCGCCTGGGGCGTTCACGTACCGTTTGCCCGAGGTAAACCCTGTGTTACTTCTCTTGCTCCGGCTGTCAGTTTTGATCTCGGTCCTGCCGCACCATGGCAGTCATGGTGACCCAAGGGGGGGACGCTCCGGACGGTAGAAGCAACGTCCGGATAGGCGCGCTGATCATGATGGCGCGGTCGTTGATGACCACGATGGAGGGCACGCTGGAACAGCTCCAGAGCGAGCTGGCACGGTCCGGACAGGAAACGGGACAGGAGTCCGGTCGGGAGGCGAAACCGGCTGACCCGCAGGTGGACGCACTGCGTGAGGAGAACGACCAGCTCCGTGAGGCGATCGAGGCACGGGGGGTGATCGAGCAGGCCAAGGGCATCGTCATGGCGGAGCTCCGGTGCGATCCCGATGCGGCGTTCCGAATGCTGGTGGACCGTTCCCGGAACGAGCGGCGCAAGGTCAGGGACATCGCCCGGGAGGTCGTCTCGGCCGCGCTCGTGCGCGAGGCGGGCAACCCGGTGGCCCGCATCTACCCCGAGCGTGGCGAGGTCGCGCAGTGACACCGAGCAGCCCCTCGGTTGTTCAGCGCACGGGCAGGGCCTTGGTGCCCTCCTCGCGGACGGCCTGGAGCTTGTTCGGGTTCAGGCCGAGCAGGTCCAGGATGGTCGGGGCGATCTGGGTGGTGTGGACGGTGGCGTTGTCGACGACCTGGTCGGGTGCGCCGGCGCCGGAGACGACCAGCGGGACGTCGAGGTCGTCGGCGTGGGCGCCGCCGTGCTCGGCGACCTTCTTGGTGCCGCCGGTGTAGACGACGCCGTACTGGGCGACGCCGTAGATGTCCGGGACCCGGGCGTCGCCCGGCTTGACGCCGAAGTAGCGGGCGGCGGCGGCACCGGCGTAGACCTTGGTCAGGCCGCCGTGGGTGAAGGGCTTGGGGTTCTTGTCGATGTCGGTGCCGGTGCCGCTCTGGGCCAGCAGGTAGCTCTTGGCGAAGGCGGTGGCGGCCGGGGAGCGGTCCGAGAGCCAGATCAGCATGGCGTCCGTCGTCCACGGCGTGGACGACCAGGGCGGGCGCGGCCGGGTGGAGCTTCTTCCAGGCGGCGTCGAGCCCGTCCAGCAGCGGGCCGTCGTCGACCCGGGTCAGCGCGGCGGGATCGGTGGGGGACTGGCCGTGCTTGGCGGACAGGATGATCGTGGTGCTGCCCTGCAGGTGCTGCTTGCGGATCTCGGCGGTGAGTGCGCCGATCTCGGCGTTGACGTAGTCCAGGTTGTTCTGCAGCAGCGGTCCGGGGACGTCCTTGGCGGTGTAGCCGCCGGCCAGGCCGTCCGAGCTGGGGAGCTTCTCGGCGGTGGAGACCGACTGCAGGTTGAGGCCGAAGATGGCCGGGGTGCCGACCTTGTGGCTGCGGGAGTGGTCGTAGCCGTCGATCTCGTTGAGGACCGCCTGCACCTTGTAGCTGTCGTACTGCTGGGTGGCCTTGTTGTCGGTGGTCCAGTCGTTGCCGGCCGGGTAGCCGAGGGCGTCGGAGTTGATCTCGGGGGTGAACAGGTCCTGGATGCCGGTGCCGGAGGGCCCGTCGAGGATCTCGTAGGCCGCGTGCTTGTCGGACCACGCGGTGCGGAGCCCGGCCTGGCGGGCCACCTCGAAGATGGTGTTCACCTGGAGGTAGGAGTGCGGGTAGACCGGCTTGCAGGTGGTGGGGTCCACCGGCAGCGCGGCCGGGTTGATCAGCGTGGTGGGGTTGCCGGTCATGGACAGGATGCCGCCGGGGAGGTTCTTCAGGCCCTGGCCGGCGTCGATGGAGGTCTTGTCGAGGTCCAGGTCCTCGGTCAGATCCACCTCGACCCCCGGCTTGACGCCCTTGCAGTGGGTGGTGCCGGCCGGGAGCAGCGCGGCGTTGTAGGTGTCGTCGTAGTAGATACCGGTGGTGCCGGGGCCGCCGCCGGTGGCCTGGGCGACCATGCCGGGGAAGCTGTCGGAGGGGGTGGTGGTTTTGGCGTGGGTGTAGTCCACCCCGCCGTGCACCAGGGTGGCGAGCGCTGAGGCGGGGTGCTTGGCCAGGTACCAGGCCAGGTCGGACTGGTGCAGGCCGTCCACGGAGATCAGCAGGACGTGCTTTGGCGGCGGCCGGGTGCCGGGTGGCGGCGCCGGCCGGGGTCAGCGCCGCTGCGGCGAGCAGCCCGGTGCTGCCGAGGACGGCGGCCAGGCGGAGGTGACGACGATTCACAGGAACTCCTCGAAACTCTGGCAGGGGCTCGAACGCGATCGGCCCTGCGGTTCGGCGTGATCCTGACCCGCCCGCCGCAGCAACGGCAGGGGTGCGCAGCACAAGTTCACGGACCGTTCGCGCCCCGGCCCCCGGCGCGACACCGGCGCGCTGACAAGTTGCGCCTGTTACCCCCGTGTTAGGTCAGCTGCGCGAGGCTGGAGCGGTCACTGCTCTCGGCGAGGGCCGCCGACGATCGCCCCCCGGGCGGAAAGGCCGTCAGGTCTTCGACACCGCCGTCCGGCGGATCAGGCCGGTGCGCTTGGTGGTCGCGAGCAGCGGGGTGATCTCGACGGCGGTGATCCGGGGCAGCGAGCCGATCGTGGTGGTGAGGAAGGCGTAGAGGGCGTCGAGGTCGGTCGCGGCCAGGGCGAGCAGCAGGTTGGCGGGGCCGGTCGTGGCCGCGGTGAAGCGGACCTGGGGGTGCGTGCTGAGGGCCTGGGCGGTCTCCTCCAGCGCACCGGGCTGCACGGTGATCCACAGCAGGGCTTCGGCGTGGATGCCGAGCAGGGCGAGGTCCACCTCGGTGGCCAGGCGCACGACCTGGCGCGGACGAGCGCGTCCAGGCGCCGGCGGGCGGTGAGCGGGGTGGTGCCGGCGCGGTGGGCGAGGTCGGCGTAGCTGGCGCGGCCGTCCTCGGTCAGGGCTGCGATCAGCGCGGCATCGATGGCGAGCGGGCTGGGCGGGGCGATCAGCGGGTATGGGTGAGACGGGCTGATTCCTCGGGGGAGAGCAGGCCCGCGGTCCAGCGGAACGCGTTGGTGAAGACCCGTAGCAGGGTGTGGGGAGGTCCAGGAGTTCACGGCCTCGGTGGGCGGGCAGGTCGCGCAGCAGAAGCGTGTTGCGGGACTCGGGTCCGTCGAGGAAGAAGACGGCGGTGATCTCGTCGCCCCGCCGAGGATGTCGACCCAGTTGGTGTCGCTGCGGTGAGCGAGGGCGTTGGCCACGTACTGGATCTTGCTGGGGCGGCAGCGGATGCGCAGCGACATGGGGATGACGCCGGGGGCGTGGGCGGGGTTGCGGACCGCCGTGCTGCGCAGGACGCCGTCGGCGAACAGGGGGTGACGCGGCGGATGACGGTGCGCTCCGACAGTTCCAGGCAGTGGGCGACCTCGCGCCAGGAGGCACGCGGCGCCGCGAGCAGGACGGCCACGATCCGGCGGTCCGTGGCGTCCAGTTCATGTCGCATGATCTGCATAGTAGGGCGTCCAGCTGTCAGTGTTCCTGTATTTGACACCCTGAACAGGTGCGGATCTGCTGGCAGCCCGTATCACTGTCCCATGGCCCCGGCAGCGGAAACACCGAGGAAAGGGAAGCACCATGGATGACTCGACAGCAGGGATTCAGGTCGCCACGACGGGCGGCCCGGTGCGAGGCGTGCACCAGGACGGGCTGGCCGTTTTCAAGGGCGTGCCCTACGCCGCCGCCCCGGTCGGCGACCTCCGCTGGCGTCCTGCCCAGCCGCACCCGGGATGGGACGGCGTCCTGGACGCCGCGGCCTACGGCCCCAGCGCCCCGCAGTCCTACGGAGGCCCCGCGGTCTCGGCCCTCGGCGGCCATGGTGCGCCGCCCTTCGACGAGGACTGTCTGACCCTGAACGTCTGGACGCCGGCTGCCGACAGTGCCTCGCGGCCGGTGCTGATCTGGATCCACGGCGGCGGATTCGTCTCGGGCTCCGGCTCCCTGCCCATCTACGCCGGCGACACCTTCGCGCGCGACGGCGACCTGGTCGTGGTGACGATCAACTACCGCCTCGCGGCGCTGGGTTACCTGCACTTCGGATCCGAGCACGGCGGCTCGGACAGCGAACCCGGCAACGTCTGGCTCACCGACCAGATCGCGGCCCTGCGATGGGTCCGCGACAACATCGCCGCCTTCGGCGGAGACCCCGGCAACATCACCGTCGCCGGACAGTCCGGCGGCGCCTTCTCGACGGCCGCACTCGCCGCCCACCCGCAGTCCAACACCCTCTTCCACCGCGCCATCCTGCAGAGCCCGCCGCTCGGCCTGCCCATCCCCGCTCTTGCCGAATCCGGCCGGATCGCCGCCGCCTACCTGGACGCCGTCGGCGCGAAGGACCTCGACGAACTGCGCCGGGTCCCGTGGACCCGCCTGATCGAGGCGAGCACCGAGGTGTTCATCCCCTCCATGGCCTGGGGCCACTGGACCGTGCCCCACACCCCGGTGCGCGACGACGTGACCCTGACCCGCGACGCGGTGGAACTGGTCCTGGACGACGCCGCACTCGACATCGACATCCTGATCGGGTGGACCAGGGAGGAAGCCAACCTGGTCTTCGCCCTCAGCCCGTTGCACGCCGACGCGACCCGGGAACAGGTCCTGGCCCGCGCGGCCGATTCCTTCGGCGACCGGGCCGCCGAGGTCTACGCCGCCCACGAGGCCAGGCGCCCGGGCGCCACCCCCCTGGAAGTCCTTGAGGACCTGGTCTCCCACGAACTGTTCGCCGGACCCGCCATCGAGGTGGCCCGGGCCCGGGCCACCCGCGGCCGGCCGGTGTGGGCGTACCGCTTCGACTACGCCACCCCCGCCTACGAGGGCCGCCTGGCCGCCCCGCACTGCCTGGAACTGCCGTTTGTGTTCGACAACTTCGACAACTGGTCGCACGCGCCCCTGGTCGACGGCATCGAGCCCGCCGACCAGCAGGCGCTGAGCACCGCGATGCACCGGGCCTGGATCTCCTTCATCCGCACCGGCGACCCCAACCACGCCCAGCTGCCGACGTGGGAGCGCTACACCGAGGACCGGCCCACCACGATGCGGTTCGACACCGTCAGCACCACCACCGAGGACCCGCGGGCGCTCAGCTAGAGTGCAGCTATAGAGTGCAGCTATGACGACGGAGCCGACGGTGGAGCCCGCACCTGCCCCGGCCCCGGCGGCGGCGGCGAGCGGGCGTGACAGCAGGATCGGACCGTTGATCCTCTCCGCCTTCGGCCTGTACGCGCGCAGCGAGGACAACTGGCTGTCCGTCGCCTCCCTGGTCAGGCTCATGGCCGACCTCGGCCTTGAGGACCGGGCCGTGCGCTCGTCGATCTCCCGGCTGAAGCGGCGCGGCGTGCTGCGCCCCGAGCGCCACGGGAAGGCGGCCGGCTACACCCTCGAGGGTGCGACCCTCGAAGTGCTGGCCGAGGGCGACACGCGCATCTTCGAGGGCGCCCGGGCGAGTGTCGCCGACGGCTGGCTGCTGGTCGTCTTCTCGGTGCCGGAATCCGAGCGGGAGAAGCGCCACGAGCTGCGCACGAGCCTGACCCGGCTGGGCTTCGGCACCGCGGCGCCCGGGGTGTGGATCGCCCCGGGCAACTTGGCGGCGGAGACCCGACGCACCCTGGAACGTCGCGGTCTGTCGGCCTACGTGGACATATTCGGCGGCGACCACCTCGCCTTCGGGGAGTTGCGGTCCAAGGTGCGTGCATGGTGGGACCTGGACGAGCTCACCGGGATGTACGCGGACTTCCTCCAGCAGTACCGCCCCATCCTCGACCGGGTGTCCGCCGATGGGACGACGCCGCTGGCGGCGTTCCGGACGTACCTCCCGATGCTGACCCAGTGGCGGAGGCTGCCCTATCGCGACCCCGGGCTGCCGCTGCAACTGCTGCCCCCGGGCTGGAGCGGCGAGACCGCCGGTGTGCTCTTCGGCGACCTCAACCGCGCGCTGAGCGGCCCGGCCCGCGAGCACGCCGCAACGGTGATCCACGCCGACACCTGACCTGGTCGAGACGCAGTGCGTGCGTTTACGCGATGCGGTTCTGCAACTGGCCGATCCCCTCGATCCGGGTCACCATCCTCGAACCGCGGGTGAGGAACCTCGGGGGCTTGCGGGCCTGGCCGACGCCGCCGGGGGTCCCGGTGGCGATGAGATCCCCGGGGTTGAGCCGCACCACCGTGGAGACGTACTCGACCAGCGCGACCGGGTCGAACAGCAGGTCCGCGGTCGAGCTGTCCTGCATCACCTCACCGTCCAGCTCCAGTCGGATGCCGAGGGCGGGGCGGACGCCTCCGGGCAGGTCGTCCGGGGTGACCAGGTAGGGGCCGACCGGGGTGCTGGAGTCCCAGGCCTTGCCCTGGAGCCACTGCTGGGTGCGGTTCTGCCAGTCCCGGGCGGTGACGTCGTTGAGCACGGTGAAGCCGGCGATCGCCGCCTCGGCCTGCGCGCCGCGCGCCCGCCTGACGGTGTGTCCGATGACCAGGGCCAGCTCTGCCTCCCAGTCGAACGCCTCGCTCTCCTCGGGCTTGACGATCTCGTCGTCGGCGCCGACGAGGCTGTCCGCGAACTTCGCGAAGAGGGTCGGGTGCTCCGGCAGCTCACGGCCCATCTCCAGGATGTGGCTGCGGTAGTTGAGCCCGACGCACACGATCTTCGACGGACGGGGCACCAGCGGCGCGAACGCGGCGCCGGCCACCGGGTAGGCCGGCGTCCCGGTGTCCGCCCGGGCGGCCTCGGCGTGGGCGCGCCAGTCGGGTCGGGCGAGGAAGCCGCCCAGATCGGCGTCACCGAGATCGACGAGGAGGTCCCCGTCGAGTCGGACCGCCCGGGTGGCCGGGCCGGCGGCGGAGGGGACGCGGAGGGTGGCGAGCTTCATGCACAGCTCCTTCGGTTCTGTGTCAGGTGTCTCGGTGTCAGGTGTCTCGGTGTCGAGCGTCTCGGTGTCGGGCGTCAGGATTGCGCGAGGGGCTGGTCGTCGCTCGGCGTCCGCAGCCGGTGCTCGGGGATCACGGCCACGCCGACGATCTCGATCAGCGCCTCGGGCTGCCACAGGGCGGTGCAGCCGATGCCTGCCATGGCCGGGTAGACCGGGCCGGCCAGTTCCCGCCAGACCCGGCCGATCTCCCGGCCGTGCGCCTGGTAGTCGGGGATGTCGGTGAGGTAGATCGTGATGCTGACCAGGTCCTGCGGCTCTCCGCCGGCCTCGCGCAGGGTGGCGAGCACGTTGCCGAAGGCCTGCCGGAACTGCTCCACGATGCCGCCGGGCACGATCCGCATCCCGGCGTCGAGGGCGGTCTGCCCGCCCAGGTAGAGGGTGTGGCCGGCCAGCGTCCCGTGGGAGTAGCCGCTGGGGGTCGGCAGGCTGGGCGGATTGACGGCGAAGGGCGGCATGGGGGCCTCCGTCTGGTCGAGCGGACGCGGATTCGTCCGGCGTTGTATATTGACTTTATATGACGACAGTGAAAAATACGAGGTACAACAAGTTCTCAACCGGACGGAGACGACCCCCATGGAGCCTGACCTCAGCAGGTACCGCCTGGAGGGCGACAACTCGATCTATCGACAGCCGGGCGGCCTGGTCGTTCCGGTGGTCACCCGGGCCGGAGCGGAGTTGGGCGACACCGCCGACTCCGGTGGCGCGGTGCGGGTGTCCGGGGTGAGCATCCAGCACACCCCGGCCACCCGGCTGTGGTTCGGCAAGGTGAGCAACGAGCCCGGCTACCGCTCCACCTCGCACCACCACGGCGAGGCGGAGACCGGCGGCTATGTGTTTCTCCGGCCGCGCGCGCATCTACTTCGGCGACAAGTTCGAGGACTACCTCGACATGGAGGAGGGCGACTGGGTCTTTGTGCCGCCGTTCATGCCGCATGTCGAGTGCAACCTCTCCCGCACCAAGCCGCTGGTGTGGATGACCACCCGCACCCCCGAGAACATCGTGGTCAACCTCCCCGACGTCGACGACGCCGAACTGCGCGACTGGCTGAACCGATGACCGCCCCGACGCCGCCGGCCGCCACGACGCAGACCTCGGCCGCCACGACGCCGACCTCGGAGATCGTCACGGCGGCGCTCACGCTCGCCCCTGCGCAGCCCGAGCACCTCGATCTCGCCTTCACCGCGGTCACCCAGCCCTGCCCGTGGCCCAAGGCCTACGGCGGCGACCTGGTCGCCCAGGCCGCCGCGGCCGCGATGCGCTCGGTGACCGACGGCAAGACCCTGCACTCCATGCACAGCTACTTCCTGCGCCCGGCCGACATCGGCGCCGAGGTCCGCTACGAGGTGGAGGTCCTGCGCGACGGCCGTGGCTACAGCACCCGGCAGGTGCGCGGCTACCAGAACGGCAAGCCGATCTACGTCTGCCTGGCCAACTTCGCCGCCGGCGAGGCCGGCCCGGTCCACGCCGCCGAGCTCGCCGGGACCGTGCCGGATCCGGAGGAGCTCCCGGACTCCGCGCAGTACCTCGCCGGGCGCACCGGCGGCACGATGACCGCGGAGTCCCAGGCGTACTGGTCCGGCGGGCGCGGTTTCGACATGCGGCACGTGCCGGGGCCGGTCTACCTCGCGGTGGAGGGCGGACGGGCGCCGCACCAGGCGGTCTGGGTCCGGCCGTTCGACCCGCTGCGCCCGGTGGAAGGGCTCGGCGACGCCCAGCGCGACCTGGCCGCGCTCGCCTATGTCTGCGACTACACGATCCTGGAGCCGGTGCTGCGCGTCCTCGGCCTGGCCTGGGCCGACGAGGGACTGGTCACCGCCAGCCTGGACCACGCCATGTGGTTCCACCGGCCCCCGCAGGTCGAGGACTGGCTGCTCTACGTCCAGGACGCCGCGTCCGCCGAGGCCGGTCGCGGTCTGGGCACCGGCCGCTTCTACACCCGCGACGGGCTGCACGTGGCCACCGTCGTCCAGGAGGGCATGATCCGCCCCGGCAGACCCACGGAAGGACCGGCACGCTGATGTCCCTTTCCCGCTCGGCCCACCTGGACCCGTTCACCCGCGACCACCTGCCGCCCGCGCGGGAGTGGCCGACCATCGAGTTCACCACCCCCGAACTGCACTACCCGGACCGGCTCAACGCCGGCACCGAGCTGATCGACGTCCCCACCGAGGCCTTCGGCGCCGACCGCCCCGCCCTGCGCACCCCGGACGGCGAGATCTGGAGCTACGGGCGACTGCGGCTCCGCGCCAACCAGGTGGCCCAGGTGCTCACCGAGGACCTCGGCCTGGTGCCCGGCCAGCGGGTGCTGCTGCGCTCGCCGAACAACCCGTGGACGGTCGCCGCCTGGCTCGGCGTGCTCAAGGCGGGCGGCGTGGTGGTCACCACCATGGCGGCGCTGCGGACCCGGGAACTGGCGCCGATCGCCGAGCTGACCCGGCCCTCGGTCGCGCTGGTGGACCACCGGTTCGCCCAGGACGTGCACGCGGTAAGGGACTTGACGCTGCCCGAGCTGCGCGTCGTGGAGTTCGGCGGCGCCGGGCCCGACGACCTGGTCGCGCGCGCGGCCGCGAAATCGGGCGAGTTCACCGATGTGGCGACCGCCGCCGATGACGTGGCGCTGCTCGGTCCGACCTCCGGCAGCACCGGGGTCCCCAAGATCACCATGCACTTCCACCGCGATCTGCTGTCGATCGACAACACCTTCGGCCGGCACACCCTGCGCCTGCGGCCGGACGACCTGGTCGCCTGCTCCGCCCCGCTGGCCTTCACCTTCGGCCTCGGCATGCTCGTGGTCCTGCCGCTCCGGGCCGGCGCCGGCGCCCTGCTCACCGAGGCCTCGACCCCCGAGCAGCTCGCCCAGTACGTGGCCGAGCTCGGCGTGACCGTGCTGGCCACGGCGCCGACCGCGTACCGGGCCATAGTCCGGGCCGGCCGCGAGCGGTCGCTGGCCGGACTGCGCATCGCGGTGTCGGCGGGCGAGCACATCACCGAGGACACCTGGCACCGGCTGCGGGACGAACTCGGCCTGCCGGTCATCGACGGCATCGGCGCCACCGAACTGCTGCACATCTTCATCTCGGCGGCGGGGGACCAGATCCGGCCGGGCGCCACCGGCAAGCCGCTGCCCGGCTACCGCGCGGTCATCCTCGGCCCGGACGACCGCGAACTCGGCCCCGGCGAACCCGGGCGGCTCGGCGTGATCGGCCCGGTCGGCTGCCGCTACCTGGACGACCCGCGGCAGAAGGACTATGTGGTCAACGGCTGGAACGTCACCGGCGACATCTTCCACCGGGACGAGGACGGCTACTTCCACTACCACGCCCGGGGCGACGACATGATCGTCTCCTCCGGCTACAACATCGGCGGGCCCGAGGTCGAAGCAGCCGTCGAGAGCCATCCCGACGTGCTCGAATGCGCCGTGGTGCCCCGCGCCGACCCCGAGCGCGGCTCGGTGGTGTGCGCCTTCGTGGTGCTGCGCCCGGGCATCGAGCCCGGTGCAGCCAAGGCCAAGGAGATCCAGGACCACGTCAAGCAGGTCCTCGCGCCCTACAAGTACCCCCGCGACGTGCGGTTCCGGGACAGCCTGCCGCGCAACGCCAGCGGGAAGCTGCAACGCTTCGCGCTCCGCAAGATCGTCGAGGACGAGCAGTCCGCCGCCCGTCCCGCCGAGCACTGAGAGGAAGCACCGTGAAGATCGCGATCGTCGGCGGCGGGCCCGCAGGCCTGTACCTCGCCGCGCTGATGAAGCAGCTCGACCCGGCCCATGAGATCACGCTCTGGGAACGCAACGCCCCCGACGACACCTTCGGTTTCGGCGTGGTCTTCTCCGACGAGACCCTCGGCGGCATCGAGAACGCCGACGCCGAGTTCGCCGAGGCGATGGCCCGGCGCTTCGCCCGCTGGACGGACATCGACATCCACTACCGGGGCGAGCGCCACACCGTGGGCGGTCAGGGCTTCGCCGCCATGGGCCGCAAGGACCTGCTGCATCTGCTGCAGCAGCGCTGCCGCGCGCTCGGGGTCGACCTGCGCTTCTCCACACCCGCGCCCGCGGTCGCGGAACTGCGCGCCGCCCATGACCTGGTGGTGGCCGCCGACGGCGTCAACTCGCAGACCCGGGCCGGGTATCCGGACGCGTTCCGGCCGAGTGTGGACCGCCGCCGCAACAAGTACATGTGGCTCGGCACGGACCGGGTGTTCGAGGCCTTCCAGTTCTTCATCAAGCAGACGCCGTGGGGAACCATGCAGGTCCACGGCTACCCCTACTCCGAGCAGGGCTCGACCTTCATCGTCGAGATGCACGAGGACGTCTGGCACGCCGCGGGATTCGACGCCACGGCCGACACCGCGTTCCGGCCCGGCGCCTCCGACGAGCACGCGGTCTCCCGGCTGCGCGAGCTGTTCGCCGAGGAACTGGCCGGGCACCAGGTGTACGCCAACAACTCGAAGTGGCTCAACTTCAGCACCGTGCACAACGAGCGCTGGCACGACGGGAACCTCGTCCTGCTCGGCGACGCGGCGCACACCGCGCACTTCTCGATCGGCTCGGGCACCAAGCTCGCCATGGAGGACGCCCTCGCCCTCGCCGCCTGCCTGCACGAACACCCCGACACCGACGCCGCGCTCAGCGCCTATGAGACCGAGCGGCGTCCGGTGGTCGAGTCCACCCAGCGTGCGGCCCAGGCCTCGCTGGAGTGGTTCGAGAACATCGGCATGTACACCGACCAGGAGCCGACCCAGTTCTGCTTCAATCTGCTCACCCGCTCGCGCCGGATCACCTACGCGAACCTGCGCACCCGCGACCATGAGTTCGCCGACCGGGTGGACGCCGCGTTCGCCGCCGCCCAGGGCCTGGAGACCGTGGCGCCGGCGATGTTCCAGCCGTTCCGGATCGGGGCGCTGGAGCTGAAGAACCGGGTCATCGTCTCGCCCATGGACATGTACAGCGCCACCGAAGGACTGCCCGGCGACTTCCACCTGGTCCACCTCGGCTCCAAGGCCATGGGCGGGGCCGGTCTGGTGATGACGGAGATGGTGTGCGTCTCGCCGCAGGCGCGGATCACCCCCGGCTGCACCGGGCTGTGGACCGACGCCCAGCGCGAGGCCTGGACCAGGGTGGTCTCCTTCGTCCACGACCGCAGCAGCGCGCGGATCGGGCTCCAGCTGGGCCACTCCGGACGCAAGGGCTCCACCCGGCTGATGTGGGAGGGCATGGACGAACCGCTGCCGCAGGACAACTGGCCGCTGGTCGCCCCCTCGCCGCTGCCCTACGGGCCGGGGATGCAGACCCCGCGCGAAGCCACCCGGGCGGACCTGGACCAGATCCTCGCCGACTTCGTCGCCGCGGCCCGCCGGGGCGCGCAGGCCGGCTTCGACCTGCTCGAACTGCACTGCGCGCACGGCTACCTGCTCTCCTCCTTCCTCTCGCCGGTCGCCAACCACCGCACCGACGAGTACGGCGGCCCGCTGGAGAACCGGCTGCGCTTCCCGCTGGAGGTCTTCGACGCGGTGCGCGCGGCCTGGCCGGCCGACCGGCCGGTGATCGTGCGCATCTCCGCGACCGACTGGGTGCCGGACGGCACCACCGAACAGGACGCGGTGGAGATCGCCCGCGCCTTCATCGCCCACGGCGCGGACGCGATCGACGTCTCCAGCGGCCAGGTCGCCAAGCAGGAGCGCCCCGCGTACGGCCGCTCCTACCAGACGCCGTTCGCCGACCGGATCCGGCACGAGGTCGCCGCCGGCACCGGCACCGCCGTGATCGCGGTCGGCGCGATCGCGTCCTACGACGACGTCAACTCGATCCTGCTGGCCGGACGTGCCGACCTGTGCGCGCTGGGCCGCACCCACCTCTACGACCCGCAGTGGACCCTGCACGCGGCGGCCGAGCAGGAGTACCAGGGCGCCGCCGCGACCTGGCCGCTGCCGTACCGGGCCGGGCGGCGCAAACCGCCGACCGCGCGCACCGACGCGGTGCGTCCCCGACTCGCCCTGCTGCGCGACGACAGCCGGGACCCGCAGCAGACCCTCCACCTGCGCTGGACGCCGTCCCCCGCACCGGCCCATGTCGTCTGAGTCGGCCGGGATCGCCCGGGCCGCGTACCGCGGCCGCGTCGAGTGGATGGACACCGACGCGGCCGGACACCACCACAACTCCTCCATCGTGCGCTTCGTCGAGGCGGCGGAGGCGCAGCTGATGCGGGACCGGGGGCTGACCGAGTACTTCGGGGTCTCTCCCCGGGTGCGCTACGAAGCCGACTTCAGCTCCACCCTCCGGTTCGGCCAGGAGGTCACGTCGACCGTGGTGCTGGAGCGGGTCGGGACCTCGTCGCTGACCTTCCGCTTCGAGGTCTGGGGCGAGCAGACCGGTGATCAGCCGCGTCGCCTCGCGGCCCGCGGCCGCTACGTCACCGCCCATGTCCCCCGCGGCACCGGCCGCAGCGCCCCCTGGCCCGACCAGTGGCGTGCGGCGCTCACCGCGCCGACCGGCGCCGCGGGGGAGCGCAGCGGCTGACCCTATACATGACTGACTCAGTCAGGTAATTTGGAGGTGTGGATGACAGAGGCGTGAATCTGATCGCCGCACTGGCGGTGGCCCTGCAGGACGAGGTGCTCGCGGGTGCGGCGGACGCCGGAGCGCTCAATGCGACGACGGCCGCGGCGCTGGCCACACTCCACGGCTGCCCGGGTGAGGGCATCGACGCGCTGTCCGGCGTGGTGGGGCTGACCGGTTCGGGGACGGTGCGGCTCGTGGCGGGGCTGGTCGAGCAGGGGCTGGTCGAGAAGCGTCCGGGGCTCACCGACCGGCGGGCGGTGGCCCTGCATCTGACCGCCACGGGCGAGCAGATGGCACGCAAGGTGCTGGCAGCCCGACGGGCCAGGGCCGGCGTGGCCCTGCAGGCGCTGACCTCCGCGGAGCAGCGGCAGTTGACCGGCCTGGCCGAACGCATGCTGTCCGCGCTGGTTGCCAGCCGTGCGCAGGCGGACCGCGTCTGCCGGTTGTGCGACTACAGCGCCTGCCCGCAGGAGGTCTGCCCGGTCGAGACGGCTGTGGAATGAGCGCCCCGGACGGTCGCAGCCGTGGCCGTGGCCTCGTGCCGCTGGTGGCGGCCATGGCCTGCTGGGGTGGTGAGAACGCGGCGGCCAAGTACGCGCTGGCGGGGCTGCCCGCGATGACCGTCCTGGTCGTCACCCTCGCCACCGGCACCGCGGTCATATGGGGCGTCCTGCTGCTGAAGGGCCATCAGCGTCCGGTCGGAATGCGGCGGTTGGGCCGGTTGGCCCTGCTGGGGCTGCTGGAGCCGACGTTGACCTATGCCGCTGTCGATCTGGGCTTGACGCACACCCAGGCCTCCCAGGCGTCCCTGCTGGCCGGCACCGAGTCCTGCTTCGTCATCGCCCTGGGCGCCGTCGTCACGCGCCGGCGCCCTGCGCGCAGGGTGGTCGCGGGGGTTGCGCTGGCCTTTGCCGGCGTCGCCGCGCTCGGTGGCTCCCAGCCCGGGCTGGGTCTGAACGCGGGGAACCTGCTGGTGCTCGCCGGGTCCCTCGCCGCGGCGCTCTATGTCACCCTCGCCGGCCGTGTCGTCGTGGAGGTGCCGCCGCTTCCGATGACCGCCTATCAGTTCGCGTTCGGCCTCCTGTTCAGCCTGCCGCTCGTCGCCTGGCAGTGGGCGGCCGGCGGCCGAATCAGCACGGGGGCGGCCGGGGCAGGGCACTGGGTGGCGGCGGTCGGCTGCGGCGTCGGGTTCGCGGTCGCCTTCCTGCTGTACAACTACGCCATCACCCGAGTCTCGCTGGGCACGGCCGGGATCGTCCTCAACCTCATCCCGCTGTTCGGCCTGCTGGCGGCGGTGCTGGCCCTCGGGGAGGCGGTCACCAGGTGGCAACTGCTCGGAGCGGCGCTCATCCTGGGCGGGCTCGCCCTGTTCTCCGACCCCGACGGCCGGACGGCCGCGCCGGAGCCGTCCCCTCGCTGGTGGCGCGGTCGAGGCCGGACAGTGCGGTCGTCCGCCGGCTCAGGCGTCGGCGGGGCGCCGGAACGCGTCGGTGTTGCGGGCGCACCAGTCGGCGAAGGTGCGTGGCCTGCGTCCGAGCAGCCGCTCCACGGTGTCGGTCTGGAAGCCGGCGGTGTCGGCGCGCATGAGCGTGAACGCCTCGGTGATGGCGGCGGCGAGCGCCGGGGGCGCTCCGTCGGGGAAGCGTGACTGCAGGGCCTGAGCCGGTGTGACCGCCTGGCGGACCTCGATGTCGCGGCCGATCGCGGCGGCGATGATCCGGACCTGCTCGGAGACGGTCAGCGACTGATCGCCGGTCAGGACGTATTCCCTGCCCTGGTGGCCGTCCTCGGTGAGGGCGAGGGCCGCCACCGCGGCGATGTCGGCGGGGTCGATCGGCGCGTGGCGGCCGGGGCCGGTCGGGTCGAGGACGTATCCCTGCTCGCGGATGGTGGGCGCCCATTCCAGGGCGTTGGTCATGAAGCCGCCTGGCCGCAGGATCGTGGCGGGTATGCCGCAGCCGCGGACGATCTCCTCGCGCTCGTGGTGCCAGCGGCCCATCGCGGGCATCGGGTCGCCGATGACATTGATGGAGGACAGATGCACCAGGTGGCGCACCCCGGCGGCCCGGGCGGCGGCGACGGCGTGGGCGGTGTGGGCGGTGCCGATGCCCGGGGTGAGCAGGAACAGAGTGTCGACGCCGGCGAACGCGCTCGTCAGTGTCGCCGGGTCGTCCAGGTCCCCGACAGCGCGCTCGGCGGGCTCGGGCAGGGCGGCGGCGCGGGCGCGGTCGCGTACGAGGAGGCGCACCTTGGCGCCCCTCGCGTCGAGTTCGCGGACGAGCTCTCGGCCGATGTTTCCGGTGGCTCCGGTGACCAGTAACATGTGGACTCCGTAGAGACGCTAGCCGACTAACGATTGATGCGGGGAACGCTAGCCGGTAACTGATTAGCCGTCAATCGACCTGCCGGCGCCCCGATCGACACCTGGATCCGCACCGTGGATCCGCACCTGGATCGACACCCTCCGGAGACCGTGATGCCCGAGTTCCTGGACCTGCACAGCAGAACAACAAAGGCGCTCCGGGCCTTGGCCGACGGGGCCATGCGGCGCCACGGCCTGCACCTCGGCCAGAACCACCTGCTCGCCGTGCTGTGGGAACAGGACGGACGCACGCCCGGGGAGGTCGCCGCCGCGGTGGGCGTCACGACTCCCACCGTCGTCAAGATGGCCACCAGGATGACCAGCGGCGGTCTGCTCACCCGTCGCCGCGACGACCGGGACAACCGGCTCGTCCGGCTCTGGCTCACGGACGCGGGGCGTGCGCTGCGGGAACCGGTCGAAGCGGAACGGCGGTTGATGGAGGATCAGGTCACCGCGGACCTCACCGAGGCCGAACGCACACACCTGTTGAGCGCGCTGGCGAAGATCCACCGGTCGGCGAGCGGTCTCCTGGGCGAACCCGGCGGCAACGTCGGATGACCACGACTCCAACGGCTGTCACGGCTGCTGGGAGGCGGTGCCCGTCGGGGCCGGGGCAGCGCTGCGGGCCACCGGGAAAACGGCCTTGATGTGGTCGGCCATCCGGGCGAAGAGATCGTTGAACTGCTGGTCGGTCCAGGGTGTGGAGCTGAGCGCGTCCAGCTTCACGGTGATCACGAGGTTGCTGTGCCGGGCCACCAGAAACAGCGTGGCCGCGCTGCTGGTGGACTCCTTCAGGGTGTACTGGAACGCCTCGGTGCCCACCCCGTCGACGGGAGTGGTCGCCCCGTCCTTGGCGGTTCCGCCGGTGGCGTCCTGTCGGACTGCGCCGAACTCGTTCTTCGCGGTGTCGACGTCCTGCCAGTACGTCAGGTCGGTCTCGACCTCTCCCTGGGGCGCCGCTGCGTCGAGTTTCCCGTTCGACTGGTGCTGGAGGGACTGCACACAGGTCGTCGTCCGCTCCTGGTCCGTTTTGGAGACCTGGTAGTCGGGGGGCTGCGTGGTGTCCGGGGTGCCGATGAGTGCGGCGAACGACTGGTAACTCAGCGGCTTGCACAGGTCGGAGGGCTCGGCGGTGGGGGAATACACGCCGGGCCCGCTCACCTCGGCCTTGGCGTCCGACGACGACTTCGAGCTGCCGCACGCGGCGCTCGTGCCGGCAAGAAGCAGGGCAGTTGCCAGGGCGGCGAAGCGGCGACCGATCATGCAGGCAGCGTAGCGGTGGCCACCGGCCGCTTGGAGCCCAATCCGAGAAGTCGAATACCACGGACGACCAACCCACCACGTCCTGGGCGCCGGTGGCGGCGGCGGGCTTCCAGGCGGGAGCCGCTCCGAAAATCATGGACGGGCCAGGGGCTACACCCGTCGGTAAAGCTCGCGTAGTAAGCCCGAAACACTGATGGTGTTCTGTGCCTTTGAGACGAATCCAGTGTCGAGGGGCGGATGTGGCGACCTTGCAGAGGCTCCCTGAACTTCCAGGAGAAATGCGGGACTTCGCGGAGCGCCTGAGCGGGGTCGCGGCTCTCGTCGACTGGGACGGCAGCTGGTTCCGGGAGTTCTGGCAGCGCGACGCCCAAGGAATGCGCGCCTGCCTGGAGGGTCGGGAGGTGCCGCCCTGGGACGTGATCGAATCCCTGCTCCAGGACTTCGCCGCGGTCAGGGGCAGGGAGAACGCCCGGCACGAAGCAGCACGGCTCCGCCCCCTGCACCGCGCCTCGGTCCGCGCCTATGACCGTGCGGAAGGCGTCAAGGCGACGCTCATCGAACGGCTGCGCCTGCTGCGGGAGGAGGAGCGGCACTCAAGCCGACGCCTGCAGGACCTGCAGAAGATCAGCGCCTCGGTCACCGGCATGGAGGATCCGCAGGCCGGCGGGAGCGATCTGGCCTGGGCTCGCGACTACTACGCGCGGATCTGCAGCCGCATCGCCGAACTACGCAGCCGTGTCGCTGCGTTGGAGCAGGCGGAGGTGGCATCCGGCCACCTCTCGCCCTGGGAACCTTGGCCGTCGTCGGCCTCACCCCAACCTCGGCCTCAACCTCAGCCGGGCCGCGCGGCACCGCCCACGGCCCAGCCCACGGCCGAGCCCACGGCCCAGCCCGCAGGGCCGCCTGCTGCTGCCGCGCCGTTGGCGTCCTGGCCGTCGGATCCGGAACCCCAGACCACCCCCGTGCCAAAGCGGAAGCGTCGGGAGCGGGGCAGCGCCCGTTTCGCCGGCGCGGGCCCTGAGGTCAAGGACAAGGTCAGGGACGAGGCAGGCTCCACCGAGGCAGCCGCGGACCAGGTCACCGGGACGGCCGTGGCCGCACCTCGCGGCGCCCGGTTCTCCGGCGCGCCGACCACGGTCTCCGTGGCGAATCTCGCGGCTCCCGGTCTGCCGGGGGCAGGCGGCGCCTCCCACGGTGCGCGTTTCGCAGGGGCTGCCGACACGCCCGCTGCCAGGGTCGCACCCGCGGTGGACGACACCGACCGTGCGGCGGTCACCAGTACCGTCGAGATGCTGCGACGGCTCCGCGCGCAGGGCCACGGCGGCCAGGCGCACGTCGTCCTCGCGGAGGCCGCGCACCAGCCGGCCGCGCGGTTCCCGTTGCTGGCGGCGCAACTGGAGCGGGCGGGCATGGCCGCGGACTGGGCCACCCTGCTGTGGGAGGCGGCTGCACTGCCGCTCGACCTGGTGCTTGCCGCGGCGGACGCCCTCAGCGCCACCGGACGCTCCGCGGACGGCGACCAACTGCTGCGGCTGGCCATGGGCAGGTCCGCCGTGGACGTGGGTGCGGCCGTGGCCGACCTGGTCGCCGAGGCACGGCACCGGGAAGCCCGCGCTGTCCTCGACATCTACCTCCGTACCCGTGCCAGCAGCGAATGCGCCCGGGTGGCGCTCGCCGACCCGGTCCGCCTGGTGCCACTCCTGCTGGAGGTCGCCCAGGGCATCTCGGCCGACCTCCATGAGAACCTGGTGCTGTCCCTGCGGGTCGCGGGTGCGCGCGCCGAGGTCTCCGCGGCGCTGTCACAGGCACGATAGAGCGACGTGGGGATCAGCCCCTCCGTAGCGGCTGGAGGAACCGATGGACTTGAAGCAGGCCCAGGAGTTCCTTGCCGTCGACGGCCTGCCCTGGACGGACGTGGCCGGAGCGCCCGGGGTCTCGGAGCGTGTGCTCAGCTCGGCGCCCAGCGGTGACAGCGCTGAGCTGACCCGCCTGGCGCGATGGGCCGCCGGGCTCGACACCTCTCCCGCCGGGGTGATCCGGCATGAGTACTGCGAGGAAGTCCTGCTCCTGGAGGGCCAGTTGGAGGACCTCACCCTCGGCGCCACCTTCACCGCCGGCCACTACGCCTGCCGGCCGCCCGGCATGCCCCACGGCCCCTACCGCACCAGCACGGGATGCGTGATGCTCGAAATCCGCTACCGCCCCCGCTGAAGCCGCCGGGCGCCCCCGCTCGGGCCCGCCCACCGCAGACGGCAACCGAGAGAAGGGCCGGGAAGCGGCCCCAGGCGCGGTGGCCGGTCCAGGAGTCCGGTGAGCTCGTCCAGGATGCCTCTGCCACGACGTCCGTAGCCATGAGACAAGAGGGGTCATATCGGGGGGTTACGGGTATAGATGCGAGAGGACACCAGGAGGTTCACCATGTCGGCAGACGCCGCGGACGCGGACGCAGACGCGAGGGAGCTGGTCTTCGCCGCCCCGGCTCCCGGCGACGTGCACGGCCACGGGGACACCGTGGTGGTGCGCCGCACCCAGGTCCGCGGCCCCGGCGGCCACCCGGTGTACTGCGACGAGACGGGGATCGTACGCGCGGAGATCAGCGACGGGGACGAGGTGCGGATGCTGGTCAGCAGTGTCCACCAGGACCCCCGACGCCCCGTGTCCTGCCGCCGCCTGCCGGTCTGACGTCCGCGCTCGTACCGGTCGCGCCTGCATACCGATGGGTATCCGATACCGAACGGTATCTGTTAGGGTCCGGGCATGCCCAGAGGAATCACCAAGAGACGCCCTGCGACGATCGCGGCGCTGCTGGACGCAGCGTGGGAACTGTTCGCCGAGCAGGGCTTCGCCGCCACCTCCATCCCCGACATCTGCGCCCGCGCCACGCTGACGAAGGGGGCGTTCTACTCGAACTTCCCCGACAAGGACGCCTTGTTCCTCGCGCTCTTCGACCGTCAGTGGCGCACCCGCGCCGATCGGGTGCGCCGCGCCCTGCCGACCGGGCCGGAACTGTCCCGAATCCTGGACGGAGACGCCGCGTTGTCGCTCGCGGCGATGGAGCCGGACCGCAGATGGGTGCTGGTGTCGATGGAGTTCACCCTGCACGCCATCCGCACTCCGCGCGTGGCCGCCCGGCTGACCGAGCACGAAGCGCTCGGGCGGGCGGAACTGACGGCCGCGCTTTCCGCCGCGCTCGACACCGCGGACCGGGTCCCGACGGTTCCGGTCGACGAACTGGTGCGCCTGCTGGTGGCGCTCGCGGAGGGCTGTGACATCCAGGCGTTGACGGAACAAGCCGCCACTGGCGCACCCCCGCCGGACCTGGCGGCCAAGGCCCTGACCGCCGTGGTGAGGCACCTGTCCACGCCGCGCGAACCGCACCCCGCCCCGGCGCCCGCCGCCGCCCCGGCACCCGCCGCGCCTGCCGCGCCCGCCGATCCCACCGAGGAAGCCCGCCCATGACCGCTCCGCTCCAGCCCCGCGAGGGCCTGGCCGGCTGCACCGGCGACGAGTTCGATCCAGCGGCGGCCCTCGACCGCCTGCTCGCCGACACCGGCCTGACGGCAGCCGACGCCGGCGGTACGGTCACCTTCGCCGGACGCGACCCCATCGTCCCCGGCCGGCACCGGCTCGGCGCCTGCATCGGCATACCCGTCATGGCCTGCGCCGTCGCGGCGATGGCCCTGCACCGACAGCGCGGCGGCCCCGTCCAGGACCTGCACCTCGATCTGCGCCAGGCTGTCCACGGCATCACGCCGCACGCCTTCTGGCACCCCACGCTCGGCGGCGAACTCCCACCCCACCCCCTGGTCGCCGACAACCCCTTCCTGCTCGACTCCTACCGGACCCGCGACGGGCGTACCGTGCTGGCCTCCGGCGTCTACCCGCACCTGGCCGCCGCCTGGTGCCGCTTCCTGGACGTGCCCCCGGACCGCGACAAGGTCGCGGCCGCCATCGCCACCTGGGGCGCGTTCGCACTCGAGGAAGCCGCGAACCGCGCCGGGCTGCCCCTGTGCGTCGCCCGCACCCCCGACGAATGGCGCGCGCACCCCCAGGGCGCGCTGCTGGCCGAGCAGCCCGTGATCGGCCTGCGGCGCATCGGCGACGCCCCACCACGGCCCCTCGCCCCCGCCGACCGCCCCCTCGACGGCGTCCGCGTGCTGTCGTTCACCCACGCCATCGCGGGCCCCACCGTCGGGCGAACCCTCGCCGAGCAGGGCGCCGACGTGCTGTGCGCGACCCGCCCCAACGACTATGAACACGACTTCATCTACGCCGAGGCCAACGTCGGCTCCCGCAGCGCCTATATCGACCTGTCCACCGGGGCCGGGCGGCAGCGGGCGCACCAACTCCTCGCCGAGGCCGACGTCGTGGTGAACAACCACCGCGGCAGCAAACTCGAGGCCCTCGGCCTGGACCCGGCCACGCTGGCCCAGCGGTACCCGGGCATCGTCTCCGTCTCCGTCTCCTGCTACGGATCCGCCGGCCCCTGGGCCGAACGCGGCGGCTTCGACATGAACGGCTCGGCAGCCTCCGGGCTGATGACAATCGAAGGCACCCCCGGTGCCCCCCGCCTCCCGGTCACCGGCATGATCAACGACTTCATCACCGGTTACATGGGAGCTGTCGGCGCCACAGCCGCCCTGGTCAAGCGGGCTACCGAGGGCGGCTCCTGGCACGTCACGGTCAACCTGACCAGAACCGCGATGTGGTACCAGGACCTCGGCCTGGTCGACCCGTCGTCGGCCGGCAGCGACGCGGAACACTCGCTTCGCGAACCAGCCGCCTATGACGCGCCCAGTCCACTGGGCGACGTCCACATGCTCGCACCACCCGTTCAGTTCTCCCGCACCCCGGCCGCCTGGCCCACCCCGATCCTGGTGCCCCGGGGGTCCAGCAAGCCCCAGTGGCTGGCGTGAGCCGGCTGTAGGGGGTGGTGACCCGTGGGGCAGAGTAGGGGCATGTCTACGTACGAGACGATGTCGTTCCAGCTTGAGACCGAGCGGCTGCTGCTGCGGCCGTGGGCCGAGTCCGACGCCGCTGAGTTCAGCGCCCTCATCGCGGAGCGCGGCAAGGGGCCGGCCACGGTTGAGCAGGCCCGGACGTCCATCGGGTTCGAGCGGGATCACGTTTCCACGGAGGACAGCGGCGAAGTCGTATGGCTCACCCGCCCGATCGCTCAGGGGGAGGTGGTGTAGCAGATGACGCGGCGGCTGTCCTTGCCGAACGAGGTGTACTGCGGGTACATCAGGCCCAACTCGGCGCCGGCAGGTGCGGCGGGGGACGCGGCGCACGCGTCCTTGGCCGCGGCCTCCGGCTCGGCGCCCGTGAGGGGGAGGGTGGGGGTGTCGTAGACCTGGGCGTCGTGGGTTTGCGCGCAGGGGACGAGTTGCACCATCTGCACGGAGTCGTCGGGCCGTGGGGCCGCCCAGGTGAAGCAGTCCCCGGTGTGGACGTCGAAGACGCTGGCGTACTGGGCCTTGTCCACGTTGCCGTTCGCGTTCCGGTCGACCGACAGGCCTGGAATGGTGAACATGCTGTACAGGAGCGAGGACCAGACCACCGAGGCCGCGATTCCGAGCACGGCCAGGCCGCGGCCGCGTTGGCCGCTGCGGGTGGTCTGCACCAGCCCGGTCAGGCCGAAGCCGAGGCCGAGCGGTACGAGCGCGACCACCCCGCAGATCGCGGCCCAGCGCGACCACCCGTTGGTCCCCATCGGCGGTCCGTCGTCGCGCACCCGACGGATCTCGGGCGGGACCTCGTGCTTGCGTTCCTGCTGCATTCCGCCCCTTCGGCTTCGCGAGAGGCGCAGAGTATCGGTTGAGAACGCCCACGTCATCTGCGGTGCGGGGCGAACGCAACCAAGTAGGGACAGATCGACTCACGCCGAACGAGAGGAGCCAGTCCCGGCGGCCGGGCCGGGCTCGGACGGGGGATGGTGATCTGCGAGCATCGGGGGATGACTGACACCCACCTGGACATCAAGGACCTCATCATCGACTGCGTCGACCCGGAGCGGCTGGCCTCGTTCTGGTCCCAGATCCTCGGCAGAACGATCACAGCGAGGATGGGCCCGTATGTCTGGCTCACCCGAGGCAATGGCCCAGGGGTGGGCTTCCAGAAGGTCACCGAGCCGAGAGCCGGCAAGAACCGGATCCACTTCGACGTGGCCTCGGCGAACCCGTCCGCTGAGCAGGAACGGATCGTGGCGCTGGGCGGCCGGCTGCTCCAGCAGTACGCGGCGGGAGGATTTCTGGTGATGGCCGACCCTGAGGGGAACGAGTTCTGCGTCATCCCCCAGGGGTCGTTCGAGCTCGACGACGACGGTCGCGCGAGCTACCTGAACGACAGCAGCAGCTCTCCCCAGCCGGCCTGAACCTGTCGTTCAGCCGCCCGGCTGCGGGCTACGCTCGCGCCATGGTGATCACGTATGAGTGGCGGGGCGACTTCGACAACGCGGCCGTCAATGCGCTGCACGCCGAGGGCTTCAACCATCGCCCCCTGGACGTCGATTGGCTGACCCGGGCGCACCGCCACAGCCTCGGCTGGGTCTGTGCACGCCTCGACGGTGACCTCGTCGGCTTCGTCAACGTCGGGTGGGACGGCGGCGTCCACGCGTTCCTCCTGGACACTGTTGTCGCGGGGAGCCGCCGACGCTCCGGGATCGGAGCCGAACTCGTCGCCGTGGCCGCCCGGGCGGCCCGCACCGCCGGATGCGCATGGCTGCACGTCGACTTCGAGGACGACCTGCGGGCGTTCTACTTCGACGCCTGCGGGTTCAAGCCGACGAGCGCAGGTCTCATCGCCCTCTGAATCTCCGCTGCCGCGGGCGTGTCCGGCTGTGGCCGGCTCGGTGTCGGATGGTCCCCTACGTGAACCCCGGCGCTATCGGCCGAGGCCGGTCGCGTGGCGACTTCCTGCGGTGGCCGGTGCGGGCCGGGGAGTACCGCACTCGCCCTGATCGGCCACGACGTGGCGCTGATCCCCGACTCCGGACTGACCCGCCCGACCCCGGGCAGGAGCCGTGACCGTCAGCTGCGGCTGCGGCTGCTGCTGGGACCGGACCGGGGGAGGGCGCGGGGGACGGTCCGGCCGGGGGCGCGTTCGGTGGCGAAGCAGGCGAGGGCGATCACCGGCAGCACCAGGCCGCCGCAGCAGGTCGGGGTCCAGCCGCCGCGGGCGTAGAGCAGGCCGCCCAGGGCCGAGCCGATCGCGCCCCCGGTGAAGAAGGTGGCCATGTAGAGGCCGTTGAGGCGGGCCCGGTGCTCGGCGCCGAGTCGAAAGATCGCCTGCTGGCCGAGGGTCATGTTCGCGGAGACGCCGAAGTCGAGCAGGATCGCCGCGGCCACCAGCAGCGCCAGTCGCAGGGACGAGCCCGGGGGACGGACCTCGGTCAGCGGGAAGGCGAGGGCGACGGCCGCCATGGCGAAGCCGGTCGCCGCTCTGCTCCATCCGCGATCGGCGACCCGGCCCGCGACCGGTGCGGCCACCGCCCCCGCGACCCCGGCCAGCGCGAACAGGGCGATACCGGCCTGGGACAGGCGGAACGCGGGCCCGGCCAGCAGCAGCGGGACCGTGGTCCAGAACAGGCTGAACGCCCCGAAGAGCAGGGCGTGGTAGAGCGCCCGTCGGCGCAGCACCGGCGTCGTCCGGGCCAGCTGCGCCATGGAGGCCAGCAGCCGGCCGTACCCCAGGTCGGAGGCCGGGGTGCGGGCGGGCAGGACCCGGTGCAGCAGCACCGCGAGCAGCAGCATGACGCCGGCCGAGAGGTAGAACACCGTGTGCCAGGAGGAGAGTTGTGCGGTGATCGCGGCGAGCGGGCGGGCCAGCATGATGCCGAGCATGAGGCCGCTCATGACGTTGCCGACGGCGCGTCCCCGGGTCTCCTCGGGGGCCAGGTGGGCCGCGTAGGGGACGAGGATCTGGACGGCGACCGAGCCCAGCCCGATGAACAGGGCGGCGACCAGGAAGGGCAGTGGCCGGGTGGACAGCGCCGCGCCCAGCAGGGCCAGGGCGCCGACCGCGATCACCCCCACCGCCAGCCGGCGGTTCTCGACCAGGTCCCCCAACGGAACGATCAGCAGCAGCCCCAGCCCGTAGCCGATCTGAGCCATGGTCACGATCAGTCCGTCGGCCGCCGCCGGCAGACCCAGCGCCGCACCTATCGGGCGGACGAGCGGTTGTGCGTAGTACAGGTTGGCCACGATCAGCCCGCACGCGGTCGCCAGCAGCGTCGTCATCCAACGGGGAGAGGTCATCGGGGCTCCAAGTGCTGGGTGCGGGGTGCGGGTTGACTGATGCGGCGCTGCCCAGGACGCTAAGGTCTGACAGCACTGTCAGGGTCAAGGGGGAAACGATGCAGATCGGCGAGCTGTCGCGGCGCAGCGGCGTGAGCGTGCGGATGCTGCGCTACTACGAGACCGAGGGCCTGCTGAACCCGGCCCGGACTCCCGCCGGATACCGGGTGTACGGGGACGCGGACGCGCAGGCGGTCGGACGCATCCGTATGCTCAGCGCCTCAGGGCTCACCCTGGACGTGATCCAGGAGCTCCTCCCCTGCGTCCACGGCGACGCCCCCGACTTCGACCCGTGCCCGGTCCTGCGGGCCGGGCTGCGTCGGCAGATAGCGACGCTCGACGGCAAGTTGGCCGAGCTCTCCGAGAGCCGCAGCCTGCTCGTCGACTACCTGACCGCCCTCGAAGCCCCTGCTGTATTGGCGGAAGCCCCGCCCCCGGCCCGGTAGTGCCCCGGGGTGGTGCCGAATTCCCGGCTGAAGGCATGGGAGAAGGCATACGGGGTGCCGTAGCCGACGCGGTGGGCGATGGCGGCCAGCGGGTCCGGGGTGTCGCGCAGCAGGGTGGCGGCAAAGGTGAGGCGCCACCAGGTCAGGTACGCCATCGGAGGTTTGCCGACCAGCGCGGTGAAGCGGCGGGCCAGGGTGGCGCGGGACACGCCTGCCTCGGCGGCCAGGCGTTCGTTGGTCCACGGGGCGGCCGGGTCCGAGTGCAGGGCCCGTAGCGCGGCGGCCGCCACCGGATCGCCCAGCACGGTCGGCCAGGTGCCGCTTCCCTGGGCCGCCCAGGAGCGGATCATATAGACCAGCAGCAGGTCGAGCAGGCTGGGCACCGCGAGGCAGGCGCCGGGCCCCTGCGTGCCCAGTTCGTGGCCCAGCAGGTCGACGGCGGCGCGCAGTTCGGCCTGGGCGCCGACCCGGTTCGGCAGGTGGACCACCTCCGGCAGTTCCGCCATCAGCGGATGCATACGGCTGCGGTCCAGCCGGTACTTGCCGCAGAGCAGCTCCACCTCGGCCGCCTCGCCCGCCTCGCCGGAGGCGGCTCGGGGCCGTCGCGGCCCGTGCCCGGCGAGCCACCGCTCGAACGACACCGCCTGCCGCACGGTGGCCGCGTCGGCGGGGGCGTCGGCGATCACATGTCCGGTGCCGTGCGGCAGCAGCACCACGTCACCCGGGCCGAGCGAGACCGGAGCGTCGCCGTCGGGCAGCAGCCAACAACTGCCCGCCAGCACCACATGGAAGCCCGCACCGTCGTACGGGGCCAGCCGCGCGCACCAGCTGCCGCTCACCCGCACCCGGTTGGACGAAGGACGTCCGATGCGTATCGCCGAGACTGCGTCGCTCACCACATCCATCGGGCCAGGATACCCGTCGTGTCAGCTATGAGACGGAGGCGTATCCAGATGAGCTGCACAGGCATTGAGCAGCTCATCCCATCTTCCTAGAGTCGAAGGCATGAACAGTGAGAGCAGGCAGAGCATCGTGCTCGGCGAGGTCGAGGTCACCAGGGTCGTCGAGTGGCAGGGGGCGTTCGCGCCCGCCCGCGGCCTGGTGCCGGAGTCCGGCGCCGAGGTGTGGAAGGGCAACGAGGACTGGTTGGCGCCGGATCACTGGGAACCGGACAGCGACCGTGCGGTGGTGGCGCTGCAGACCTGGGTGCTGCGCAGCGGCGGACGGACCGTCCTGGTCGACACCGGGGTGGGGAGCGGGCGCGAGCGGCCCGGCTCGCCGGAGTTCCACCAACGGCAGGGCGATTTCCTGAGTGCGCTGGCGCGGGTCGGAGTCCGGCCGGAGGACGTCGACGTCGTCGTCAACACCCACCTCCACGCCGATCACGTCGGTGGGAACACCGTCAGTGTGGACGGGGGGTGGGGGCCGGCCTTCCCCAACGCCCAGTACCTGCTCCCGGCCGCGGACGACTTCCACTTCGGCCCGGACAACGGGTACGGGAACGGCCATCGGGACGACGACCGGCTGATGTACGAGGACAGCATCGCGCCGGTCCACCGGGCCGGGCAGGCCGTCCGGTGGGAGGGCACCCACCGCATCGACGAGCGCCTCACCCTGGAGTCCGCGCCGGGCCACACGCCCGGCTCCTCGGTACTGCGGCTCGCGTCCGGGAGGGACCGGGCGGTCTTCGTCGGTGATCTGCTGCACAGCCCGGTGCAGATTCTCGCGCCCTCCTGCAACAGCTGCTTCTGCCTGGATCCGGAGCGAGCCGTGTCCAGCCGCCATCGGGTTCTTGAACGAGCCGCCGCTGAACGGGAGTTGGTCATCCCCGCGCACTTCGGCGGGGCAGGTGCGGTGGAAGTCCGGCAGGAGGGCGGCGGATTCACCCTCGGCCGCTGGGCGGCCTACGGCACGGAGTAGGCCGCCTCGGCGCTCACCTCGCCGACGAGGACGTCCAGCCCTGCGCGGGCCAGCACCTCGGCGATGCCGGAGCCCATCAGGCCGCAGCCGACGACTCCCAGCCTGGTGAAGTCCGTGGCGATGTCAGCCATGTGGTGAACTGCCCTCTCTAGAGGTTCGGGTGGCGCTGGGTGCGGTGGGCGGCGGCGAAGCCGGGCTGCTCCGCGCACAGCCGGAACAGCGGCTCCGCAGGGTCGAAGCCGGGATCGAAGCCGGGGTCGAGGGCGGAATTGAGGGCGGAGTTGAGGGCCGGGTCGAGGGCCGGGGCGGTTTCGGTCCGGGCGGTCGCGTGCACGGCGGTGCCGGGGTGGACGCTTCCGGGCAGCGCGCCGACGATCCGACCCTGCACGGTGAAGCCTTCGTGGAGCTGCACGAAGACGGTGGCCTGGGGGCCCTGCGGCGGGCGGGTCACGATGCCGACGCCGTCGGAGTGGGCGGGCGCCAGGTCGGGGGAGGCGCAGGTGGGGCACAGCAGGCGGCGGTATGCGGGGGTCCCGCACCAGCGGCAGCGCTGGTAGGCGAGCCCCGCCTCTTCCTCTTCTGCGGCAGGCACAGTTTCTGCGGCAGGCACAGCGGTCAAGGGTGAGTACACCCGATGACCGTATGACACTAAGTGTTGCCATGTAAAGGCACTCAGTGCCTTCTGCTTGGACCTGGTTAGTCGCGGCCCGACTCGAACGCGGACTCCACGTCCCTGACCACGCGCCACAGCGGGGTGCTGCGGCGGGTGATGACCACCACCACGTCCTCCGCCGGGCCGGCCTCGGCCGGGTTGCCGCCCCAGGTGTCCAGCACCAGGGCGAGCGCGCGGTCCGTGAGCGCGGAGGCGTCGTCCCTGCCCTCGCCGCGCAGCCAGGAGCGCAGGGCGTTGTTGTGCGCGGCGACCACCGCGGCGGCGACCACGTCGGCGCGGACCGAGCCGTCCGGCAGATCCGCGTAGCGTCCGCGCAGATAGGCGGCGAGGGTGCGCTCGTAGCGCCAGACCACGGAGAGCTCGTAGGTGCGCAGGGCGGGGACCTTCTTGGTGAGCTGGTAGCGCTGCACCGAGAAGGCGGGGTTCTCCGCGTACATGCGCAGGACCAGTCGAGCGGCGTCGCACACCCGGACCACCGGGTCGTCGGAGTCGGCGCTGGCGTCGAGGAACTCGGTCATGTCGGCCAGGCAGCGCTCGTGGTCCGGGAAGACCACGTCCTCCTTGGACGGGAAGTAGCGGAAGAAGGACCGGCGGCCCACCCCGGCGAGCGCGACGATGTCGTCCACCGTGGTCTGCTCGAATCCGCGCTCCAGGAAGAGCCGGAACGCCGCCGCGACCAGGGCGTCCCGCATGGGCGGCTTGGTCGCGGCAGGGGTCGTGGTGCGGGTGCGGATGCGTGCCTCGGTCATGGGTGCAACGTAGCATCGGGCTTGGCTGATGGCACTTGGTGTGCATAATTTAAGGGACTGAGTTCCCTGCTATTGAGTCACTGACTGGAGCTGCTCCGCGATGAGCCACGCCTTCGACCTGTTCCGGATCTCCGAGGAGCACGAGATGCTCCGTGACGCGGTGCGTTCGCTGGCCGAGGCCAAGATCGCGCCGTTCGCTGCCGAGGTGGACGAGCAGGCCCGCTTCCCGCAGGAGGCGCTGGATGCGCTGACCAGCAGTGACCTGCACGCGGTGCATGTGCCCGAGGAGTACGGCGGGGCCGGTGCGGACGCGCTGGCGACGGTGATCGTGATCGAGGAGGTGGCCCGGGTCTGCGCGTCCTCCTCGCTGATCCCGGCCGTCAACAAGCTCGGCTCGCTGCCGGTGATCCTGTCCGGCGACGAGGCGCTGAAGCAGAAGTACCTGACCCCGCTGGCAGCCGGGGAGGGCATGTTCTCCTACTGCCTGTCCGAGCCGGACGCCGGCTCGGACGCGGCCGGGATGAAGACCCGCGCGGTGCGCGAGGGCGACTACTGGGTCCTGAACGGCGTCAAGCGCTGGATCACCAACGCGGGCGTCTCCGAGTTCTACACGGTGATGGCGGTCACCGACCCGGACAAGCGCAGCAAGGGCATCTCGGCGTTCGTGGTCGAGAAGGGCGACGAGGGGGTGTCCTTCGGGGCGCCGGAGCGCAAGCTGGGCATCAAGGGCTCGCCGACCCGTGAGGTCTACCTGGACAACGTCCGGATCCCGGCGGACCGGATCATCGGGGCGGAGGGGACCGGTTTCGCGACCGCGATGCAGACCCTGGACCACACCCGGATCACCATCGCGGCGCAGGCGCTGGGGATCGCGCAGGGGGCGTTGGACTATGCGGCGGGGTATGTGAAGGAGCGCAAGCAGTTCGGCAAGGCGATCGCGGAGTTCCAGGGCATCCAGTTCATGCTCGCCGACATGGCGATGAAGCTGGAGGCCGCCCGCCAGCTCACCTACGCCGCGGCCGCCCGCTCCCAGCGCGGGGATAGCGATCTGACCTTCTTCGGCGCCGCGGCCAAGTGCTTCGCCTCCGACGCCGCGATGGAGATCACCACCGACGCCGTGCAGCTCCTGGGCGGTTACGGCTACACCCGCGACTACCCGCTGGAGCGGATGATGCGCGACGCCAAGATCACCCAGATCTACGAGGGCACCAACCAGGTCCAGCGGATCGTCATGGCCCGCAACCTGCCGTAAGTTCCTTCGCCCACGCCGCCGACCGCGCCGAGCTCGTGGGCCGTCACTGGCGCGGTCGGCCGGTCTGGAGCGTCCGCACCACCCGGGGGCCGAGCCACTTGCGAAACTTCCGCAGTGCGGTGAACTCCTCGGCGGCCTGGTTGGCCCAGTAGTACATCTGCGGCGGCACATAGGGGAGCAGCGGTGAGTGCCGCTGCCCGAGCAGCGCGAAGAGTTGCGCGGGCCTGAGCTGGATGTACCGGGGGATGTCCTCGTACCACTGGGCGCTGTAGCGGGCCGCGCTCTGCGTGGAGAGGATGGCGAACATCCGTTCCGCCTGGTGGGCCGCCAGCGCCGAAGGGAGGTCGGGGTGCCGGTGCAGCGCCCCGGCGAGGCCGACGGCGTCCTCCAGCGCCAGGGTGGTTCCCGCGCCGACGGAGTAGTGCGTGGTGTGGGCGGCGTCGCCCAGCAGCACGGTGTTGCCGTGGTGCCACGAGGTGTTGGTCATGGTCCGGAAGGTGAGCCACGGGGCCGCGCCGGCACCGTCCGTTCTGCTGACCAGCGGGTGGCCGTCGAGCTGCCGGGCGAAGAGCTGCTCCAACAGCTCGGTGGTCGCGTCCTCCCCGAGCGTGTCGAACCCGAGCCCGGCCCAGGTCTCCGGGGAGCACTCGACGATGCAGGTGCTGAGGTCACCGCTGAAACGGTAGGCGTAGAACCAGATCCAGCCGCACTCCGACTCGACGAAGGCGAAGGTGAAGGAGTCGAAGGTCCGGCTGGTGCCCAGCCAGATGAACTTGTTCCGCCCGGCGGTGGTCCGGGTGCCGAACTGCTCGGCGTGGTGCTGCCGGAGCCGGCTGTTGATGCCGTCGGCGGCGACGACCAGTTCCGCGTCGGGGAGCTGGTCGGGGCTCTCGATCTCGCGGCCGTACTCGATCCGCACGCCCAGCTCGGTCGCCCGCTCGGCCAGGATGTCCAGCAGGCGTCGACGGCCGATGCCGAAGCCCTGGTCGCCCCGGTGCGTCGTCACCTGGTCCCGGATGTGCGCCTCGCCATCGGACCAGCGGACGGAGTTCTCGCTGATGGCTCGCGCGGTCGGCGGGTCGCCGGCGTTCAGGGTGTCCAGCAGGTCGCCCCAGTAGGTCACCCCCCACCCGTAGGTGGACCCGGCGGGGTTCCGTTCGAAGACCGCGATGTCGTGGTCCGGGTCGAATCCCTTCATCAGAATGGAGAAATACAGCCCGGCGGGCCCTCCGCCGACGCATGCGACGCGCATGTGCTTCCCAAGGTCTCAGTGGCTCAAAGTAGCCGGATGGCTCCATAAGGTAACAGCTTGTGAGGGTTCGAAGATCTCAGTGGGGTGGTCGAACGCCTGGTTCCGCCTGGTGAGAGGGTGGAGTACGAAAGCCCACCCCCTACGAAGGCAGGATGCGGACATGACGGCCGTACACGGCAGCACTGTCGAGATTCCGACCCAGGACGGCACGGCGGACGCGTACTTCGTCCACCCCGAGGGCGACGGACGCCACCCGGCCGTGCTGCTCTACCAGGACGCGTTCGGGCCGCGCCCGGCGCTGAACGCGATGGCCGACCGACTGGCCGCCGAGGGTTACGCCGTTCTGGTGCCCAATGTCTTCTACCGCCAGGGCCGCGCCCCGGTGGTGCAGCTTCCGGCGTTCATCGACCACGACAACCGCGGCGCCCTGTTCGCGGAACTGATGCCGCTGATGATGGGCCTGACACCGGACCTGGTGGTCGCCGACGCGCATGCCTACCTCGGCTGGCTCGCCGACCGCGCGGAGGCCGCCGACGGGCCGGTCGGCATCACCGGCTACTGCATGGGCGCCCGGCTCGCCCTGCACACCGCGGGCGCCTACCCGGACCGGGTGGCCGCGATCGGCGGCTTCCACGGCGGCCGTCTCGCCACCGACGAGCCCGGCAGCCCGCACCTGGCGGCCGCCACGATGACGGCGGAGGCGTACTTCGGCCACGCCGACCAGGACCAGTCGCTGCCGCCCGAGCAGCAGGAACTCCTGGAGAAGGCATTCACCGAGGCCGGCGTCACCCATCGCTGTGAGGTGTACCAGGGCGCGGGCCACGGCTACACCCAGTCCGACACCTCCGAATTCAACGCCGAGGCGACGGAGCGTCACTGGACCGCCCTGCTGGACCTGTTCGGGCCGAACCCTGCGCGGCTGACGGCTTTTGTGGTGATGTGATGCTCCGTCAGCGCAGTCGTCCGAATAGTCCGACGGAACATCACATCACCTGGGGCCTATGGGATTTGGGGGAAGGTGCGGTTAGGCTGGCCCGGTGATCGTCAAGGGAAGCTTCAACCTCAAGAGCACCCTCCCATTCGTCCGGTTCGACCTCGCGCTCGCCGCGGTCAGCAGCACGGCCGCGTACCTGCTGATCGACCGGGCCGGCATTCGCTGGCTCGCGCTGCCCTCGCTGCTCGCCACCGTGCTGGGAACCGCGCTGGCGATCCTGCTCGCCTTCCGCGCCAACACCGCCTATCAGCGGTGGTGGGAGGCGAGTGGCATCTGGGCCCAACTGACCGGTCAGTCACGGACGCTGATTCGGGTCGCCCGCACGGTCACCGACGCCAAACTCGCCGACCCCGCGATCGATCCCAGCGCGGTCCGGGCCTGGCAGCACGACTTCGCCAACCGCCAGGCCGCCTGGGCGCACAGCCTGGCCCGGCTGCTGCGCCGGCAGGACTCCACCGTCGAGCTGACCCGGCTGCTGTCCGCCGAGGAGGCCGAACTGGTGCTGGCGGCGGACAACCGCCCCGCGACGCTGGCCCGGCTGCAGAGCCAGGCCATCTTCCATGGTTACGCCCTCGGCATCCTGACCGGCCTGGACAACTTCCAGATGGAGACCGCGCTGGCGGGACTGTCCACCCAGCAGGCGCTCGCCGAGCGGATGAGCAACACGCCGATTCCGCGGCCGCACGACTACATCAGCCGGCTGTTCGTGCACAGTTACGTGGTGGTGTTCCCGTTCACCGCGATCAGCGCGCTGACCTCCTACCGCTGGCTGGTCATTCCCTCCGCGCTGCTGATCACCCTGTTCTTCCGGATGGTCGAGCGGGTCGGCGCGTCCACGGAGGAGCCCTTCGCCAACCGCAGCCAGGACGTCCCCATCACCGCCCTGGCCATCAGCCTCGAACGCGACCTGCTCGAACTGGTCGACGTCAAGGAGCGCCCGGCCAGGCCCGTGCCCGTGAACGGCTACCTCTGGTAGACGGCCACGTCTGGTAGACACATTGCACGGCTGTGCTGAATTCCCCTCCTTTGTTCTCCACTTCACTCATCCGGGTGAATCCCCTCGGGCCCTTCTATGCGCCTGCCGGATATCGACGGATATTTGTGGAGCGGAAGCCGCCCACGGCCCCCGGGATACCGGCGGGGCTGGGGCGGGCAACGAGTGTGAGGTGGAAACCTATGCACGAAAAGGCAGTTGACCGAGCCCAGCTCGTCTTCGATCTGCTGGACGCCGACGGCAACGGACTCCTCGAGGCCGAGGATTTCGAGCTCATGGCACGTCGCGTCATCGAGGCGGCACGCGACTCCGACGACGCGGCGAAGGAGGCGCTGTCGGTCGCGTTCCGGCGGTACTGGGAGGCCTTGGAGGCCGAACTCGACGCCCACCACGACGGCAGGATCACCTTCGACGAGTACCACGTGAGCGTGCTCTCCCCGCACCTGTTCGACGAGCCGATCAGCGAATTCGCCGAGGCGCTCGGGGCGCTGGGGCACCCGGCGGGCGACGAGCTGGTGCACCGCCCGGTCTTCGTGGCGCTGATGACGGCGATCGGCTTCGACCACGCGAACATCAACACGCTCTTCGACGCCTTCGGGCCCAATGCCTCCGACCAGATCGAGGCGAGCGCCTGGGTCGAGGGCATCAAGGACTACTACCACCCGGACAAAGCCGGGATCCATGGCGACCACCTCCTGGTCGGGAGTCCGGGCGAGACGGCCTGAGCGCGCGATCGCATGTGCACGAAAGGAGCACTGTGACAACGGTCATCGGACTTGCTGTCGGCCGGGGAACGGGGACGGAGATCGCCGCCGTCTTCGAGCGCGCCCTGGGGAGGTTCGGCGCGTTGTACTCGACCGATATCGACATCGCCCGTTCGCCGCGGACCTACCACTCCTATGTGTCGCTGAGGGACGAAGGCGATGTGGAGCGGATCCGCCGGGGGACGCAGGAGGACGCCGAGCACTATGAGCGGTTCTGCCGGATCCAGGCCGGGCTCGGTGTGACGGCGATCTTCCGCACGGCGATCAACGCCCAATCCCTGTACCTGGTCCGCCAGCGGCTCCAAGCGGTGAAGGTCGACGTCCTCGGCGGCCCGGACACACCCCTGCTGATGGTCCGCGACGAGGCCCAGGGCTTCTACACCGGAGAGAACGACCACGCCCCCGGTGTGGTCACCCGGACCATGGCCTTCAGTCAGGAGATCACCGACAAGGTCATCGACTACGCACTGTGGCGGGCGCGGCAACAGTGGCCCGACGGCGAGATCGGCCCGGTCGTGATGGCGTACAAGTTCCATCTGCTGGACGGCGCCCTGGACCAGTGGGTGGCGCAGGCCTCGGCCCGGCACCGGGTGGAGATCCGGCTGTTCCAGCCGGACACCGTGAACCGCAACCTGATCGCCCACGGCTCGACCGCCCGCACCGTGATCATCGCCGGCAACGAGTGGGCCGACATCATGCACGTCGTCCTGCTCGACCGGTTCGGCTCCGAGCGGCAGGAGAACCGCTACACCGAGAACATCCAGCTGCACCCCGACGTGGCCGGACTCGTCGAGTACCAGACCGTGCACGGCTCCGCCGACGACCTGGAGGGAAGGGACCTGGTCAACCCGGTGGCCACGCTGCGGGCAGCCGCGGCGATCGCGGAACGGCACGCGGGCTGCGCGGGCGCGGTGGCGGCGGCCGAACGCGCTCTGGAATCCCTTGGCCGGCGGGGCATCCACATCCCGGACCTCGGCGGGCGACACTCCACCACGGCCGTGGTGGACGCCTTCCTCCAGGCGCTGCAGACGACCGGCCCGGACCGGACGCCAGTGCCCAGTGCGGTGCCCAGTGCGGTGCCCAGCGCGGCGGCGATGGACGCCGCGTCGTGACCTCCCGGGACGGGACGTCCCAGGACCGGACGGCGCTGGTCGTCGTCGACCTGCAGAACGACTTCTGCGCCGGCCCGGTCGCCGCCGCCAGACACCGCGACCCCGCCAGGCTGGCCACCGTGGCGGCGAACACCGCACGCGCCGTCGACACCTCACGCTCGTGCGGTACGGAGGTCGTGTTCGTCAGATTCCTCGGCGACACCCGCTACCAAGGGCCGAGTTGGCAGCGGCGGGACCTCGTCCTGGGCAAGCAGCCCAAATGCCTCGAAGACACCTGGGGCGCCGAGTTCCACCAGGTGTCGCCGGAGCCGGGCGAGTTGGTCGTCACCAAGCGCGCGTGCTTCGACGCCTTTCTCGGCGACGGGCTCCAGGAGCACCTCGTCCGCAATCAGACCGGCCACCTGGTCTTCGCCGGTCTCTACACCGATGTCTGCCTGGACTCGACCGCGCGAACGGCCTTCCAGAAGGGCTTCCATGTGACGGTGCTGACGGACTGCACCGCCAGCCTGCACCTGCCGGACGCCGACATCCTTCGCTTCATGAACCTGGTCTACGGCGCCCGCCTGCTGACGCACCAGCAGTCCGCCTCCTGGTCGCAGTCCCCGAAGGGAAAGGACGCATGACCGACACCGGCCACCCGCACTCCGGCGTGGCAGCAGTGGAAACAGGCGTCGGCCTCACCGCGCTGATGGTGGCCGCGGCCCGGGCGATCGAAAGCCATCGCCGCGACGCCCTGGCCAGCGACGTTTACGCGGAGCACTTCGTCCGCGCCGCGCAGGCATCCGCCGGCTGGCCGGTCCACCCGAACCAGGTCCCCGACGGGGAAGCCAACCCCCTGTGGGGACGGCTGGGGCGCTACTTCGGCCTGCGCACCCGAGTGCTCGACGACCACCTGCACCAGTCGGCCCATGCGGGCGCCCGCCAGACGGTCATCCTCGGCGCGGGCCTGGACACCCGTGCCTTCCGGCTCGACTGGCCCCCCGGCCACGTGGTCTTCGAGGTCGACCGGCCAGGGGTCCTGGCCTTCAAACACACCGTGCTCGGCGCACTGCACGCCACCGCGACGACCACGCGGGTACCGATCGGCGTCGACCTGGACACCGCATGGGCCGGTGCGCTGATCGACGCCGGCTTCGACCCGGACCTCCCCACCGCCTGGCTCGCCGAAGGGCTGCTGCTCTACCTCTCGAGCGCCGCCGAGGAGCGCCTGATCGACACGCTGGACCGGCTGAGCGCCGCCGGAAGCACCCTGGCCTACGAGGTGAAACTCGGCACGGAACGACCCGCGGTCCGCGACAACCCGGTCTACTCCTCGGCGAAACAGCAGATCGGCGTGGACCTCCTCGCCCTGTTCGACCCGCAACCGCGGCCCGACTCCGCCGCCGATCTGGAACGGAGAGGCTGGTCCACCACCACCCGCACCCCCTTCGAGTTCACTCACGAGTACGGACGCGGTCCGCGTCCCGAGCCTGACGACGCGCTGGCGAACAACCGCTGGGTGTTCGCCGACAAACCAACAGCCGGAACCGGCGATGCGCGGGCGCTACGGCCCGCCCGCGCCGAGGAGTTCGGCGAGGTCCCGACGCCCCTCAGCCGACGGCGGACCGCCGAACGGTGGAACACCACCGGCCCCACCATCCGGGTCGCCACCGCTCACCTGGTGTCACGCGGGGGTGCGTTGGTGCCGGTGGGTCCGCAGGGTTACCTGCTCCCGCTCCCGGGGGCCCGCAGCAGGCTGTGGTCCAGGCGGTCGGCGAGTTCGACGGTGTCCTGGTAGACCTCCTCGGCGCCGGGCGCTGTGGGCGGCATTGGGGGTGTCGGTCTCCTCCGGATCGCGGCCCTGCCAGACTTGTCGCGCAGCCCCGGAGCAGACGGCCATGTGTCTGTCGAGTGCCATCAGGAAGGAGCGTCGAATTGATCAGGTTCCTGCCTCTGATGGAGATGTGGGCCGGGGCGGTAGCCCTGATGACAGGTGTCGCCGTGGTGATGCGGCTGCACACCAGGTCCGTGCGGGCCTTCCTGAAGGCCACCACTGGCGTGGTGACCGGGCACAGATATGTCCACGGGGATGAATACAGCAGCAAGGGTTACCAGCCGACTCTCGAATTCACCATCGAGACCGGCCGGTTGGTGCGTGCCAGGGCGAAGGGGAACCCGCTGGACGAGCCATGGGAGCCGGGAGAGGAGGTGCCCGTGCTCTATCGGTGGGACCGCCCCGACACGTGGTGCTACCTCGGCAACCTGGCCGACTACGAGCAGGAAACGGACGTCGGGGTCTGGACCATATGCCTGGGCACTGCCCTGCTGGCCGGCCTGTTACTCGGCCTGGCTGCCCTGACGACAATGGCGTGGGGGTAGGGCGCGGCCGGTTCAGCCAAGCCGCGACGCGTGACGTCCACGCCACCACGACCAGCAGCTCCGCGGCCAGCCCAGAGGCGACCATCGCCGCGCCTCCTCCCGACCGCCGCGGTTCCTGTCGTGGGCCTCGAAGCCTGCACCGGGACGGTGCCGCCGCTGCCACCAGGTTTCACTGACAGCTGGTCAGATGAGTCTGAGCTGCATCGGAGCCGGAGCCGGAGCCGGAGCCGGAGCCGGAGCCGGAGTGTCCACGGTCTGCTCGTCCGAGGGAGGCTCCGGTGTCGCCCCGCGCGGGGTCCGCTGATCGCGCATGCCGTACCCGGCGGCGAGTTCCTGGACCTGGCGGGTGATGCGGCGCTGGTACCAGGCGGGGGCGTAGGCGCTGTCGCGGTAGAGCGACTCGTAGCGGCGGACCAGGTCGGGCCGGTGCTGGGCGAGCCACTGGAAGTACCACTCGCGTGCACCGGGGCGCAGGTGCAGGACCAGCGGTGTCACGGACGTCGCACCGCTGGCGGCGATGGCACGGACGGTGGCGTCCAACTGCTCGGGGGAGTCGGAGAGATGGGGGAGTACCGGCGCCATCAGCACGCCGCAGCGTATGCCGTGGTCGGTCAGCGTGCGGCAGACCTCCAGACGTTTGCCGGGGGCGGGGGTGCCGGGTTCCACGCTGCGCCACAGGTCGGGGTCGGTGAAACCGACCGAGACGGCCGTGGACACCTCGGTGACCTGGGCGGCCTGTTCGAGGATCGCCAGGTCGCGCAGGATGAGTGAGCTCTTGGTCAGGATGGAGAAGGGGTTCGCCCGGTCGCGCAGCGCTGCCAGGATGCCGGGCATCAGCTGGTAGCGGCCCTCGGCGCGCTGGTAGCAGTCGACGTTGGTGCCCATGGCGATGTGCTCGCCCTGCCAGCGCGGCGCGGCCAGTTCGCGGCGCAGCAGTTCGGCGGCGTTGACCTTGACGACGATCTGGCTGTCGAAGTCGTGCCCGGTGTCCAGGTCGAGATAGCTGTGGGTGCTGCGGGCGAAGCAGTAGACGCAGGCGTGGCTGCATCCCCGGTAGGGGTTGATGGTGCATTCGAACGCCATCCGGGAGGTGCCCGGCACCCGGTTGATGATCGACCGGGCGCGCACCTCGTGGAAGGTGATGCCGCGGAACTCCGGGGTGTCGAAGGTGCGGGTCACCGCGTCGAGTCCGAAGAGCGCGGGCGCGGTGGCGCTGTCGGCGCCGAGGTTCTGCCAGCGCATGCCACCTCCTCGTATGTGTGTTCGATAACGTCTTCGATTTTAGAGTAGAACATATGAGCGAATAAGTCTCGGCCCGTCCCGAACCGGGACCGCTGGTGGCCCTGGACGGGCTGACGGTCCACGAGGCGGCGCAGGCCCTGGGTATCAGTGCGGCCACCGCCCAGGTGCGGCTGCACCGGGCCCGCAAGATTCTGCTTGCCGGCGGCCGGACCCACGCCGCTGTCCACGACGCCGAGCACCCAGCAGGCCGCGCCGACACCGCACAGCACCGCGGGCACCGGGCCCGGGGCGTCGGCCGCGCCGACCACGCCGACCCTCCAGGGCACCGCGGGCACCCCGGGCACCGGTGACCTGAACATTGTCAACGCCGACTACGCGGTGCAGTCCAAGCCGGGCGGCACGGTCGCTGTCCAGCTGTTCGGCCCGAAGGGCGTCCCTGGGCTTCAGGCCGCGCTGGACCAGGCCGGTATCCCCGCGGCGGTGATGACGCCGTCGGCGTCGTGCCATGAAGCGATCGAGAACGACGACAGCGGGCGCTACAACCTCGCGCAGGTGCTGCCCCCCTCCGGCTCCGGTGGTCATGGCGGGCCCGCCGGGATGTACCAACTGATCAGGCCCAGTGCCATCCCCGCAGGGGACCACCTGTTGTTCATAGCCAGGTTCGACGGCCCGGTGAAGGCACTGGGCATCTTGCTGGTGCTCCAGGTACCCAGCTGCGTCCCGACTCAATAGGTCAGGCGCAAGCGGCCTGAGCGAACTGCCCTCGGTGGCGGATGTCCCTACTCCGGAGCCTGGAAGCCGCCGATCCTCTGCTCGAGCAGTTCGGCCAGCCGCAGCGGGGTACGGTCCTCGAGCATCGGACCGATGAGCTGCACTCCCACCGGGAGGCCCTCGGGGGACCGGCCCGCCGGTACCGCGGTGGCGGGTAGGCCGGGCATGGTGGCCAGGCCGGCCCAGACGAGTTGGTCGAAGTACGGGTACGAGACACCGTCGACGTCGATCCGGCGTTCCAGCGGACTGGGAAGGTGGTCGTGCGGGAACGCCGGAGTAGGTGTGACCGGGCACACCACGACGTCGAACTCGGCGAAGAGGTGCCGCCAGCCGTGGCGGTGGAGCTCGCGACGGCCGTTCACCTCCACCCAGTCGCCATGGCTGAGCACCATGCCGCGCAGCCGCGCCGCGTCGAGACTCCAGTCGTCCTCGCTCAGTTCGGCCACACGTGACCGCACCTGCTCGCGCGCTTCGACGGGAAAGCGGGCGACGGAGCCCGACACGAGCAACCGCATGTAGAGCGTCGCGGCTTCGCTCAGGTCGGGGAGCCGCGCGCTGCGCCGTTCGACGCGCGCCCCGCCGTCGGCCAGCGCGTCGGCCACGCGGTTGACGCCCGCCCGCACGGCCGATCCGGTCGCGATGAGCGGATGGTCCTCGATGACCAGGACCCTGAAGTCGCGGAGCTGCTGGTGACGCGCCGGCGGCAGCCGCAGGTCGTAGGCCACGCCGTGGGTCAGCGGGTCCGGTCCGGCCATGACCTCGAGCAGGAGTGTGAGGTCGCGGGCACTGCGTGCCATCGGACCGACGACGGCGAGGTCGAGTTCGACCGGCAGGGCCGGACCGGGCGGCGGGACCATCCCACGGTTCGCCGCCAGCCCGAGTGTCGGCTTGTGCGCGTAGACACCGCAGAAGTGTGCGGGGGTGCGCAACGAACCGGCGATGTCGGAGCCGATGGACAGCGCGCCGAATCCGGACGCCAGGGCCGCCGCTGATCCGCCGGAGGATCCACCCGGCGTGCGACCGTGATCCCACGGGTTGTTGGTGGTGCCGTAGATCTCGTTGAAGCTCTGCAGATCCTGCAGCCCCAAGGGCACATTGGTCTTACCGAGCACCACCGCGCCTGCGGCCTTGAGCCGCGACACCTGTACCGCGTCCTCGGCCGGCAGGTAGTCCCGGTGCAGCGGCAGGCCCCAGGTCGTGGGCAGCCCGGCGATGTCGTAGGACTCCTTGACCGTCACCGGAATGCCGAGCAGCGGCCGGTCCTCACCGCGGGCACGCGCCTGGTCGGCACCGCGCGCGGCGGCTCGGGCACGGTCGAAGTCCGGCACACAGATCGCGTTGATCGCCTTGTCGTCCCGCTCGATACGGATGATCGCCTGGTCGGTCAATTCCGCCGAGGTCACTTCACCGGCACGCAGGGCGGCCGCGATTTCTTCGGCCGTCTGAAATATCCACTCCATGCATCGGACCGTACCGACCCCTGGAACGAGCCACGAAATGCCGCTTCGCACAACGGAATTCGAGACCTCGGTCGATGTGGCTGCCGTGCAGCGACTCCTGTCGTCGCCCCTCAGTCGTGCAGGAGGTCGAGCCGCTCGGTGGCCTGCTTCCACCCACGGGCATCCGCCTCGGCGCGAACCCGCAGATCGGCCGACGTGCGGCCCCGCTCCTCGCGGCCGGCTGCCCTGACCAGCGCGAGATCCTCTTGCTGCCGCTGAAGCTCGACGCCCGGTCCCGGGAGCTGGGGATCGCCCTGCCTCGCAGCCATCGCGACTGTCTGCAGGCAGCGAAGGGCGCCGTCCCAGGGGCCACCGGCGCACGCAACGACGGCCTCCGCCACGGCCGTCAGAGCGTCGACATGCATCATCACCGCACCTTCCGGCACCGCCTCTTCCATGAACTCGTCCAGGTCGGCGGCTGCGTCAGCAGGATCGTCGTTGTCCTCGTCAGCACCGTCTCCCGCCGGTGACCCATACGTATGGAACAGTTCGGTCAGCGACAGGGTCAGATATTCGCCGGACCAGTCGGCCAGTCGATCGGCAAGCTCGCGGATCCGAGCCGCGGACGAATCCTCAGCCGCGGCGGCATTGACCCAAGCCCTTTGGAGCAGTTCCGTGACCATCTCGGATCCAGAACTGCCATGCCGGAGAAAGCGCTCATCGCCGAGGCAACCCGAGATCCGTTCCGCCGCTGCCAGGCCCACCAGAGCCGCGTCGTGAGCATCAAGAGTGCCCAACGCGCCCTGCCACTCGCCAAAGCTCCAGTCGTCCATACCCATCCCCGGCTCGATCGATGGCCGACATCCTGCCCGTCGGTTCTGCGTCGGCGGCAGGTACGCAAGCGCGCTGCTCGCGTCGGGCAGCGCATCCCACGCCTGGTACAGCGTCGATGAACCCACGGCTACCTCCTGCCCGAACACTAGTCGCGACGGCAGGCTGGTTGCATCGGGGATATCGAACCGGACAGGACCCCGCAGCCCGGGTGAGCCAGGAAGTCGGCCGACAGCGGTCCCCTGATCTGCGACGGCCCCCTCGACGAGTCCCAGCAGCGCGGTTATGTCGGTGGCATGCGTCTCGTGGGGGTCTTCGTGCCCGTATGGCTGATCCGAACTGGCCACGATCGCGCCGGCCAGGAGGAGCGGCATATGGCGTTCTGCGGGTGACCACTGGCGTGCCATCTGCGTCAACGCCGGCAGGGCCGCGTAGCTGGCTGAGTAGACGGTGCCTTGATGGCACAGGCGGGACCAGAGGTCACCCCATTCCCGGGCCTGCGGATCTGGGTCGACCCGGTCGAGGAGGTCGGGGATGTCTTCCGCAGTGCCGTAAGCATGCCGGAGCTGGGACCAGTCCGTCATGCGGGTGATCTAAGCAGACGAGACCGTATGCGGAGAAGCGGGGAGCTTGGGTGAGCGGGTCCGTTCCTCGCTCCTGCGGCACCGGTGCGCCGTCGCCCAGGGCGGTGGCCGTGCTCTCGTCGTGGCGGCCGACCGCGGATCGCGGGCCGCACCGGGCTGCTGGGTGGAGTCATCAGGTCGGGAGGCTGGACGACGGGTGCGGTAGTGCGATCTCCAGGAGGGCGTTCTCGACCAGGCTGCCGAGGTACAGGCGGCCACCGCTGGCGCAGGCGCTGGTGACCATGCGGAAGTGCAGGTCGCTGCGCTGCAGGTCGTGGACGGTGCGGCCCTCGCTGTCCAGGGCGATGGCCCAGGTGGTGGGACGCGGGTCGGGCTGCAACCGCTGCGGAACGTGCCACAGCGCTCGCCGCAGCAGCGGGCTGGAGCGGTGCAGCAGGTCCAGTAGGGGATCGCGGGCTGCCGCCAGCGCGACCCAGATCAGGCCGTCCGGTCCGGTGGAGAGGTTGTCCGGAAATCCGGGAAGGTTGTCCGCCAGGACGTCGTCCTGGCCGGCCCGCGCACCGGTGAGATGGACCCGGCGCAGCCGGTACGCGCCCGTTTCGGCGACGGTCACAAAACTGCCGTCACCGGCCAGGGTGACTCCGTTGGCGAACTGCAGGCCGTCCAGGAGCACTTCGGGCTCCTCGCCCGGGGCCAGGCGGATGAGCCGTCCGGTGCCGGAGTGTTCCAGCAGGTCGCCCCTCCAGTGCTCCAAGCTGAAGCGGCGGCTGGCGTCGCTGACGTAGATCGTGCCGTCGGCGGTCGTGGTGGCGTTGCTGCAGCAGGTCAGCCGCTCGCCCTGGATCTCGGTGAGGACGGGTTCGATGCGGCCGCTGTCGGGGTCCAGGCGCAGCAGTCCGCGTTGGGCGTCGCAGATCAGCAGGCGCCCGTCGGGCAGGGGGTGCAGTCCCAGGGGTCGGCCACCGGTGCGGGCGACCGTGCGGACGGTCCCGGCGTCGACGTCGAGGGCCACGATGCTTCCGTCGGCCAGCCCGGTGTAGAGCGTGCCCTTGCTGTCGGCGACCACGTCCTCGGGGCCCGTGCCGGGCAGCGGGATGCGGCGGCAGAGGGTCATCGGTTCGCTTCCGGCACGGCGCCGAGCGCGTTCGGGACGGGCCGGGGGGCGCCAGCGGACCGGGTGCAGTTCAGGCTTGGGTGTCATCGTCCAGTCTCTGTAGCTCTATAGCACTGCAGCTCTGTAACTCTGCTGCGGCGCGGGTGCGTTCGCGGGGGGCCGGATGCGGCGAAGGCGTAGGCGGTCAGGGGCGGGGCTTCCAGGAGGCTGTGGATACGCTGCCCGAGGCCCGGCCCGATGTCATCCTGCTGCTCCCGTGCGGATTCAGGTGAAGCACGCCGGGCTGCCATCTGACGGCCCGTGCGATCCTGGAGCACGTCACGGGACCGCAGGTCAGGAACGTGACGGTCCTCTTGTCGAACCGCTTCGGCGGGATGTCCAGGACACGCTGGATGAGCAGGTCCTCGCGGTCAGGCGGACGTCATCATCGCCCCTGGTCACGGAAGTGGACGAGAATGCGTCCCTCGTTGCCCGGGGCTGATTCGTGGCGGAGGTAGAGCTTCCTGATGTGCTTCTGGTCGAGAAAGGCCAGCACTCGCCGCTTCAGCTGGCCCGAGCCCTTGCCGGGGATGATCTCGACCACGGATTCGCCGGAGCGCGTCGCGGCGAAGAGGAACTGGCGCAGGGCAAGTTCGATGTCTCGGTTGTTGCGGTAGATCGGGTGCAGGTCCAGACTCAGCATCCGGCATCGCCTCCGGATGCCGCAGGTCGGTCGTCAACGATCACTGTCGCACCATAGCCCCATTCGCCCTCCCCGCACCAGGAACCTGACACCGGGTCACCGAGTCATCGGGGTTACCGAATGATCGGGTCACCGGGTCACCGGGTCAGTGGGCCGGAGTGGGAAGGGCAGGCGCTGCCGCAGCCGCCGCAGCGACCGTCGGGTCGGCCATCAGCGTGGCGTACTGCTTCTGGAACAGTGCCGTCGCGGCCTTGCGGTCGGCCTTGGCCGGCATCCAGAAGTCGACGTCGATGGCGACATTGCCGATCACGGCATAGCTCTCGGTCCAGATGTCGCCGTCCACGGTGAGCTTGGGGTGCTGGAAGGCCTGGGCGTCGCCACTGCCGGGAACCGGGAAGGTACCATCGGCGCCGACATCGTCCCCGGTCGAGCTCTGGTAGGCGAGGGTGAAACTCTGTGCCCCGGTCGCGGTACTGAACTGGAGCAGGTTGATGTCGACCTGGCTTCCGTCGCTCGCATGCCAGTTCTTCCGGACTGCGAACTGGAAGCCCCGGTCGAGCTCCTCATTACTGACCAGCTCGCGGTCGGTGGAGTCGGCATAGCGCACCAGCAGTTGTGTCAGCGTAAGGATGCCGGTGGGCCCGTTTGTGCTGGACTTCGCCCAGGGACGGGAGCCCTTCGGCGCCGCCGTCAGATCGCGCAGCAGTCGGCTCTTGTCGGCCGCCGTCGCTGTGGCCGGGGCCGTGCTGGTCGGGGCGGGTGCGACGGCGGTGGACACCGGTTGCGGTGACGGAGTGGTCACGTGCCCCACCAGCCGCGCGTACTGGGCTCGTGCCAGTTGGCTCAGCCCGGCGGGGTTGGGTCGGCCGGGCGTGTAGTAGGTGAGATCGACCGCGACGTTGCCCACGGCGAACCAGGCGGTCTGACGGAAGTTCCCGACGCTGTTCACAGCGCCGGCAGTCCAGGCCTCGGCCCCCGGTATGCCGGCCGGCGCGGACAACGGCCGGTTCGGTGACTCGTCTGCGGCCGTGGCCTCCGAGACCCCGCTGACGAAGTCTGCGGCTCCCTCGGACTTGCCGAACTGAATCAGGAAGACATCGGCCTGGGTGCCGTCCGGCGCATTCCAGTTGGTCTCCGCGGCACGGGCGAGGCCCTGCTGGCGGGCGATCTCCTTCTCGTCCGCGCGATCCTTGACAGCGAAGTGGCCGTCCACGAACTGGTCCAGGGTGAGGATGCCGCCGGGCGCCAGCGTGCCACGGGCGAAGGGCTTTGAGCCGAGCGGTGCCGTCAGTAGTTCGCCCTTCAGCTGCTTGGCGGGCAGCAGCTTCTCCGGCACGGGCCCGATCCGGCAGCCCGTCAGGGTCGTTCCGGCGAGGGTGAGGAGCAGGGCGACGGCCGAGGCGGTGCTGCGAACACGTCGTCTGTGGCTGAACTGCTGGGACACCATGAGCCAATCGCGAGAGCAGAGATGATCACACATCATGGCGCAGCGAGGGCGCGGGTGGGTAGCGAGTATCGCGGACGCCTGCTTCGGCTCAGCCACGTTCCTGCGGGGCCTGCAAGGTCTCCACAGCGCCCTGAAGCAGCTCACGTGCGGATGCGACAGCGACACCCGCCAGGCCCGGGGCCCCGTCCCGCGCGAGCTCTTCGAGTTCGCTGATGCCTGTCGCCAGCAGAGCGGCGGACTCTTCGTGGTCTCCCGCGTCGCCCGCCCCCCCCGCGTCGGCACCCGCTGTCCGGGCGAACTCGGGTTCGAACTCCAGCTCCACCGTCGCAAACAGCGGTGCCGTCGTTCGCCCTTGGTCCGGTCACGACGCCCTCTCCCGTTCGGCACCGGAACACCGCCATGCTGGGGGCAGGCAAGGCAACGTGGGCAAGGGGGGCGGGCGGATGCAGGATCGACGGGCGTTACGCGACAAGGCCGGTCTGCAGGACAGGACCGCGGGGCGGGGATCCGCGCGACGCAGGGGCCGCGCGCTGCTGCGCAGCGCGGTGGACCTGCTGAAGGCGCTCGCCTTCCTGGTGGCGGCCTGCGCTGCGCTCGGGTTGTGCTACGTGGGCGTTCAGGCCTTCCGCACCACCACGGGCCTGGCCGGGACGGCCGGGACGTTCACCGCCAGGACCTGCCAGGTCGCGCTGACCGGCGCGGACCAGACTCCGGACACGACCTGCCAGGGCACCTTCGTCTCCCAGGACGGCACCCTGACCGACCCGCACGCCGCGACCCAGGGGATTGGGAGCCTGAGCGCCGGCGCGACCAAGCAATTGCGCCGCGAACCGAACGGCATGTTCGACACAACCAGCCCTGCCGAGGCAGCGGGGGAAGTCGCCCTGGTGTTCGCCTCTCTGGGCGGAACGGTGTTCCTGTTGGCCAACTCCCTGGCGGAGGCTCTGCAGGGCGTGCTGCCCACCCGCCACGAAGGCATCTTCGACGCCGTCAGCCGACCTGTCCTGCGCCTGCTCCTTCTCTTCGGCGTTCTGACCGGCCTCGCCCTGCTGGCCTGCGCCGCAGCCGCACTCGTCGACTGAACCCGGCCCGCCGCCGCGTCCGCAGTCGTGCTGATCAGCCTGCGCTCCCGACCCGACCCGGGTTGAGGATCTCGGGGAGGTCCCGCATCCGTGCGTCCACGGCCTCGGTGAGGGTGGTTCCGGCGGTGCCGTCCAGGACGGCGGCCGCGTCGGCGAGGGAGCCGATGGCGGCGGTGTTGCCGGTGGTGGCGACGAAGCGGCGGCAGGCGTCGATCTTCGGACCCATCGAGCCGGCCGGGAAGCGCAGCGCGGCCAGCTCGTCGAGGTCCAGTCGGCGCAGCTCCGCGGCCTGCGGGGTGCTGAAGTGCGCCATCACGGCGGCCACGTCGGTGAGCACGAGCAGTCGGTCGGCTCCGACCGCGATGGCGAGCAGGGCGGCGGTGGCGTCCTTGTCGACCACCGCCTCCACTCCGGTCAGCCGCCCGGTGCCGTCCGCGGTGACCGGGGCCCCGCCACCGCCGCCGCAGATGACCACGGCGTGCTGCTCCAACAGGTGGGTGATGGAATCCTGTTCGATGATCCGCTGCGGCTCGGGGGAGGGGACGACCCGGCGCCAGTGGTCGCCGTCGGCGGCGATGGACCAGCTGTGCTGGTCGGCCAACTCCCCTGCCTGCTGCGCACTGTAGACGGGGCCGACGAACTTGGTCGGGGTGGCGAAGGCCGGGTCCGCGGGGTCGACCTGAGTCTGGGTGACCAGGCTGAGCACGGGCCCGGTCACTCCGGCGTTGCGCAGGCACTGGGCCAGCCAGTAGCCGATCATGCCCTGGGTCTGCGCGACCAGGACGTCCATCGGGTAGGGGCGGCTCAGGGCCGGGTCGTTCTCGCTCTCCAGCGAGAGCATGCCGACCTGGGGGCCGTTGCCGTGACAGATGATCAGCTGGTGCTGCCGCGCCAAGGGTGCCAGGGCCTCGGCGGCGGCGCGGACGTGCTCGATCTGGACGCTGGCGTCGGGCTTCTCGCCGCGCCTCAGCAGGGCGTTGCCGCCCAGTGCCACCACGATCCGCACCTCAGGCGCCCAGGGCGGCGACCATGACGGCCTTGATGGTGTGCAGTCGGTTCTCGGCCTGGTCGAACACCATTGAGCGCGGGGATTCGAAGACCTCGTCGGTGACCTCCGCGCCGTCCAGGCCGTGCTGGTTGAACAGCCGTGCGCCGAGCTGGGTGCTGCGGTCGTGGACCGAGGGCAGGCAGTGCAGGAACCCGGTGTCGGGCCGGCCCGAGCCGAGCATGACCTTCTCGGTGACCCGGTACGGCAGCAGCAGCGGTATCCGCGCTGCCCACTCCTCGTCCGACTCGCCCATGCTGACCCAGACGTCGGTGTAGACGAAGTCCACGCCCGCGACGCCCCGCTCGACGTCCTCGGTGACCAGCACGCGCGCGCCGCTGGTCTCGGCGAGCCGGTGGGCGGTGTCGATCACGTCCTGCGGGGGCCAGAGCGAGCGAGGCGCGGCGATGCGCACGTCCATGCCCAGCAGCGCGCCGGTGACCAGCAGCGAGCGGGCGACGTTGTTGCGGCCGTCGCCCAGGAAGCAGTAGGCGATCCGCTCGATCGGGCCGGGGTGGTGCTCGGTCATGGTGAGCACGTCGGCGAGCATCTGGGTGGGGTGCCAGGCGTCGGTGAGGCCGTTCCAGACCGGGACGCCCGCGTGGTCGGCCAGCTGCTCCACGGTGTCCTGGGCGAAGCCGCGGAACTCGATTCCGTCGAACATCCGGCCGAGCACTCGGGCGGTGTCGCGGATCGACTCCTCGCGTCCGATGTGGGAGCCCTCGGGGCCGAGGTAGGTGACGTGGGCACCCTGGTCGTGGGCGGCGACCTCGAAGGCGCAGCGGGTGCGGGTGGAGCTCTTCTCGAAGACCAGGGCGATGTTGCGGCCGGTCATCCGGGGGGTCTCCGTGCCGTCCTGCTTGGCCTGCTTGAGCTGGGCGGCCAGGCCGAGCAGGGCCAGGAAGCGGGCCTTGTCCAGGTCCAACTCCTTGAGCAGCGAGCCGGGGTGGCGAGTGGCCGTGGGGGCGGGGGTGGTGGTGCTGGTCATGGTGTGGGCCTCAGATTCCGTCGCGCTGGGTGGGGCAGGTCATGCAGCGGGCGCCGCCCCGGCCGCGGCCGAGTTCGCTGCCGGGGATGCTGATGACCTCGATGCCGTTGTCGCGCAGCATGCCGTTGGTCACGGTGTTGCGCTCGTAGCCGACGACCACGCCGGGGGAGAGGGTGAGGTAGTTGTTGGCGTCGTCCCACTGCTCGCGCTCGGCCGCGCGGGCGTCCTCGTCGGCGGACAGCACCCGGATCTTGTCCAGTCCCAGGGCGTCGGCGATGGTGGCGAACAGGTCGTCGCGGTGCTCGACGTGCAGGGCGCCGGTGTCGTGCTCGACGACCTCCTCCGGGTCGGCGGGGACGATCACCCAGGTCCGCATGGCCTTGGGGTCCAGGTTGGGGTAGCGGACGAAGGTGTCGGTGTCGATCATGGTCAGCACGGTGTCCAGGTGCATGAACGCGTGCGACTTGGGCAGCTGGACCGCGATCACGGTGCTGGCCTGGCCGCTGCGGAACAGCTCGCGGGCCAGGATCTCCACGCCGGTGGGGGTGGTCCGCTCACCCATGCCGATCAGCACCACGCCGCGTCCCAGGACGTGGATGTCGCCGCCCTCCAGGGTGGCCGGCTGGTGGTTGACGTCGTCGTCGCCGTAGTAGACCGGGAAGGCCGTCCCGGTGAACAGCGGGTGGAAGCCGTAGACGGCGCGGCTGTGCAGCGACTCGCGCTGCCGGGCGGCCTTGGCCATCGGGTTGATGGTGACGCCGCCGTAGATCCAGGCCGAGTTGTCGCGCTGGAACAGGGTGTTGGGCAGCGGCGGGAGTACGAAGTCGTCCAGCTCCAGGGTGTGCCAGCGCAGGCTGCGGACCCGCAGCGGGGAGAGGTCCTGGCGGGTGACGCCGCCGATGAGCAGCTCGGCCAGGGTGGCCGGGTCGGCGTCGTCGGCCAGCGCGCGCAGCGGTCCGGCCAGGGTGGGGCCGACCAGCTCCGGGGTGCACAGCCGGTCCAGGACGAACGCCCTGGCCTCGGGCTGGGCGAGCGCCTCGGCGAGCAGGATGTCGAAGTAGTGCACCGCGGTGCCGTGGTCGCGCAGCACCTGGGCGAAGGCGTCGTGCTCCTCGCGGGCCTTGTCGGCCCACAGCACGTCGTCGAACAGCAGCTCGTCGCAGTTGCCCGGGGTCAGCCGGTTCAGCTCCAGGCCGGGGCGGTGGACGATGGCCTCGCGCAGCCGGCCGACCTCGGAGTGGACGCCGAGGGTGCGGGTGGTGGTGGTCATGGGTGGCTCCTCGAAGCGTTGGGCGGATGGGTGGATCACTTGGCGCCACTGGCGGCGAGTCCGGCGTCGGGCTGCTCGTTCGTCGCCGCAGCCGGGGCGGCGGTCGGCGGGGCGGAGTTCGGCGGGTCGAGCGCCGCGGTGGCGTCGTAGGGGATGACCAGGCTCTCGCCGTACTCCTTGCGTCCGACCTTGAGCCAGATGTAGACCGGCAGGCCCAGCAGCAGGACGAACAGGCCGTAGTAGACGGCCTGGTAGCCGCTGCCGGCCAGCGACCAGAACGAGAACGCCAGCGCCACGGCGGACACCCCGCAGTCGCGGGCCAGGTGCGGCCAGCTGGTCGCCCGGCCCCGGGTCAGCAGCCAGTAGAGCTGCGCCCCGGCGCTGAACAGGTACGGGATGACGGCGGTGACCACGGACAGCAGGACCAGGGTGGTGAAGACCTTCTGGAACTGGGTGTAGCTGACGGCGGTGAGCACCGAGGCGAGCAGGGTCGAGCTGATGATGCCGAAGACCGGGACGCCCCGGCGGGTCCGGCCGAAGGCGGACGGGAACAGACGGTCCTTGGCGGCGGCCATCGGCATCTCGGCGACGATCAGGGTCCACCCGATCAGCGCGCCCAGGCCGGAGACGATCGCCGCGACGGCGACGGCCTGGCCGGCCCAGTGGCCGCCGAAGATGGCGTTGGCGGAGTCGGTGAACGGCGCGGTCGACTTCTGCAGGGCGGCGTTGGAGACCGTGCCGAAGACGGTCATCGTGCCCAGGATGTAGACCACCGCGCAGCCGATGGTGCCGAGCACGGTGGCGCGGCCCACGTTGCGCTTCGGGTTCCGTACCCGGCCGGCCGCGACGGAGGCGGTCTCGATGCCGAGGTAGCTGAACAGCGCGATCGCGGCGGCGGCGGAGATCGCCGCGCCGGCCGAGGTGCCGCTGGCGTTGAAGGAACCGAAGTTGGCCGACTTGATGAACAGCAGCCCCACGGTGGCCATGAACAGCAGCGGGATGAACTTCAGCACGGTGGTGACGATCTGAGTGACCGCCATGTTCCGGATGCCGGAGAGGTTGATCAGCGCCGGGATCCACAGCCCCACCATGGCGATGACGATGGACCAGAGCTTGGTGTGGCCGGTGTTGACGAACACCTCGACATAGCCGACCCAGGCCACCACGATGGCGGCGTTGCCCGCCCACGCGGTGATCCAGTACGACCAGGCGTTGAGGAAGCCGGCGAAGTCCCCGAAGGCGTCCCGTGCGTAGACGTAGGGGCCGCCCGAGCCCGGCACCCGCTTGGACAGGGCGCCGAAGGTGAACGCCAGCGCCAGCGCACCGATGGTGACCAGCACGAATGCGACCAGGCTGATCGGCCCGTACGGGGCCAGCGCGGTCGGCAGGGCGAACACCCCGGTCCCGATCACCGAGCCGATGACCAGCGCGGTCGCGGTCGGCAGTCCGAACATCCGTTTCTTCTCGGCCCCGTCCGGGGTGTCCGGCTCCTTCGCTGTCGGTGTGGTGTCGGGCGGGCTGTTTCCGGCCTCTGTGCTCACGGGGTCGTCCTCACATCTGTTCACCGTTCAGGACCGCCGCCGGCGTCCGCCGGGCGGCCCTGGGGCAGGGGTGGTGGCTAGTGGCTGGTGACGAGGGGGGTGGGAGCGCTGCCGTTGATCGGGATGTCGCCCCTGGACGTGGTCACGACCGGGCCCACCGGATCGGTCGGCGGGACGAGGGGCGCGGCGGCGGCGCTCTCACGGGCCAGGAAGGAGCCCAGTTCGCCGATGGTGCTCATCAGCGGGGCGGGGAAGACCACGGTGGTGTTCTTGTCGACGCCGATCTCCACCAGGCTCTGCAGGTTCCGCAGCTGGAGGGCGATCGGGTGGGCGGCCATGATGTCGGCGGCGTCGCCCAGGGCGGCGGCGGCCAGGGACTCGCCCTCGGCGTTGATGATCTTGGCGCGCTTCTCCCGCTCGGCCTCGGCCTGACGGGCCATCGCCCGCTTCATGCTGTCCGGCAGCTGGATGTCCTTCAGCTCCACCAGGGTCACCTGCACGCCCCACTCGACGGTGGCCACGTCCAGGATCTCGCGGATGTCGAGGTTGATCGCGTCGGTCTCGGACAGCGTCTCGTCCAGGGTGTGCTGGCCGACGACCTTGCGCAGGGTGGTCTGGGCGATCTGGTCGATCGCGGAGTAGACGTTCTCGATCGCGACCACCGACTTCACCGGGTCGACCACCCGGAAGTAGGCGACGGCGGAGACGTCGACGCTGACGTTGTCGCGGGTGATGATGCCCTGCGACTGGATCGGCATGGTCACGATCCGCAGCGAGACCCGGTGCAGCACGTCGACGAACGGGATGATGAACCGCAGCCCGGGCTCGCGCTCCCCGAGCACGCGTCCCAGCCGGAACAGGACGCCCTGCTCGTACTGCTTGACGATCTTCACCGTCATCGCCAGCACGGCCAGGAGTACGAGTACCACGATGATGACGATCAGAACGGGCATGGTGCGCCTCGGTTCGTAGGGCGGGCGGATCCCGGCGGGTGCGCCGTTGATCCCCATCCTGGTTCCGCGTGGCACCGCTGGTGCAGGGACCGGTGGGGGCCGGGCAGAGGGCCATTGGTCCCTCTGCCGGTGGCCGGCCGGACCCCCACCGGGCCCTCAGACGGTCAGGTGACGCGGAGAATCTTCAGGTTGACGAACTCGTCGATGCCAAGGGGCCCCAGTTCGCGGCCGAAGCCGGAGTTCTTGGTGCCTCCGAAGGGAAGCTCCGCGGCTTCCAGCGCGACGCCGTTCACGAAGACCATTCCCGCGTCGATCCCGTCCGCCACTCGTTCTGCCTGCGAGGGATCATCCGTGAAGACATAGCAGCCCAGGCCGAAGGGAGTGTCGTTGGCAATCCTCACGGCGTGCCCTTCATCGTGGGCGCGGTGGACGACCGCGACGGGTCCGAAGAACTCTTCGTGGTGGGCGCGGTTGTCGGGTGCGATGTCCGTCAGCACAGTCGGTTGGAAGTAGGTCCCCTTCCGGGTGCCGCCGGTCACCAGCGTGGCACCGTCCTCCACGGCGAGCGCAACCTGCTCCTCAAGGCGCCTGGCGGCGGCCTCGGAGGACAGCGGCCCGAGCTGCGTGGCAGCGAGTCGGGGGTCGCCGGGGGATATCCGGGCCATCGAGGCGACAAACTTCTGAAGAAACTCCTCATACAGGCTTTCCAGCACGACGAACCGCTTCGCGCCGTTGCAGGACTGCCCGTTGTTGTCCAGCCGCGCGGCGATTCCGGCGGCGACGACAGCGTCCACGTCCTGCACCTCCAGGACGATGAACGGGTCCGATCCGCCGAGTTCCAGCACCACCTTCTTCAGATGTCTGCCTGCGGCTTCGGCGACCACGGCCCCGCCCTTTCCCGATCCGGTGAAGGAGACGCCGCGAACCCCGGGGTGGGCGATCACGGACTCGGTCTGGCCATGGCTGATGAAAAGCGTCGAGCAGGTCTCCTGGGGCAGACCGGCTTCGGTGAACACGGCTTCGACTGCGGCAGCGGAATCGGGGCACTGCGGTGCCGGCTTCAGGAGCAGGGAGTTTCCCGCTATCAGGTGGGGCGCGGCGAACCGGGCGATCTGGTAGTAGGGGAAGTTCCAGGGCATGATGCCCAGGATGGTTCCGAGGGGGCTCTTGCGCAGGACCGCGGTCCCTGACCCGGAGGTTAGCGGGAGCTGCCGGTCGCGCAGCAGATCGGCGGCGTTCTCCGCGTAGTAGTCGTAGATGTCGGCGCAGAGGTCCACCTCGCCGAGGGCGCCGGTGACGGGTTTGCCCATCTCCGTCACGATGAGGTCCGCGAGGTATTCGCGCCGGTCGCGGTAGATCTCCGCAACGCGCTTGATGACGGCGGTTCTGGCCGTGAGGGGCGTCGCCGCCCACCTGGGGTGGGATGCGGTGACGGCGTTCGTCATCCGCGCGAGCTCCTCCGCCGTGAGGCAGCTGCGGGTGGTGCCGATCTCGCCGGTGGCGGGGTTGACGGTCTGGTAGAGCACGGGTGCGGAGTGGGACATCAGAGGTCGTCCCCTGTTCGCTGTGGGCTGGGGTCAGCCTGTGGCGGGAATGTGGCGGCCTTCGGCTCCCCGTAGACCTGACGGCCGAGCCACTGGCCGCCGTCGATCACCATCGTCGTGCCGGTGATGTAGCGTGACCGGTCCTCCAGCAGGAAGACCGCTGCCTCGGCGACCTCTTCCGGAGAGGTGAAGCGGCCGGCCGGGACGCTGCTCAGGACCCGGGCTCTGGCCTCGTCCGTGGGCCAGAGCGCCGCGCCTGCGCCCTCGGTCTCGGTCGGGCCGGGGGCGAGGCAGTTCACCCGGACGCCCCTGGCCCCCCATTCGGCGGCGAGGGTGCGGGTCATGGCGAGCACCCCGCCTTTGGCGGCGGCACTGTGGACGGTGCCGGGGTGGCCGTGCCAGGCGTAGCTGGCGATCACATTGACGATCGCCCCGTCCCGGGCGGCGAGCATGTGCTGTGCGGCGGCCCTGGTGGCGAAGAACGTGCCGTTGAGGACGATGTCCACGACGGCGCGCCACCCGTTGGGTGACAGTTCCTCGGCCGGGACGACGAAGTTGCCGGCTGCGTTGTTGACGAGGGCGTCCAGCCGTCCGTGCCGGGCGGCGACCGCGTCGATCGCCGTGGTCAGGGCGTCTGCGTCGCGGACGTCGACGGAGGCTGTCTCGATGACTCCGCCGAATTTCTCGGCGAGACGCCGCGTCTCTTCCAGCGCCTCGGTGCGTCGGCCCAGTACCGCGACCGTCCCGCCGGCGGCGGCGTAGCGCAGGGCGATGGCCCGGCCGATTCCCGAGCCGCCGCCGGTGACGACGGCGACCCGGTTGTCGAACTCAGTGGGGGACGTGTTCATGGGCCGTGCTCCCTTGGATGCGGTGTCGGTCCGGGGCGGTGCCGGAGCGGGTGATCAGTGCGTCGACGGCCAGGACGCCGGTCGGGGCGACGCGAAGCGGGTTGAGTTCGATCTCCTGCAGGTCCGGTCGCTGGGCGGCGAGCTGGGACAGCTGGACGACCGCGTCGGCCAGTGCCCCGGTGTCGACCGGGGGACGTCCGCGCCAACCGTCCAGCAGCGGAGCGCAGCGCAGGCGCGCGATCAGGCGCAGTGCCTCCTCGCGGGTGCACGGGGCCAGTGCCAGCGCGGTGTCGCGCCACAGCTCTGCTTGGACGCCCCCCGAGCCGACCACGACGACCGGTCCGAAGGAGGGGTCGGGACGGGTCCCGATCACCATCTCGACGACATCGGGGCGCTGGTCCATCTCCTCGACCACGTAGCGGCCGGGGCCGAGGCGCTCGGTCATCCTCGCGTGGGCTGCCTTCAGCGCGTCGGCGTCGGGCAGGCCGACGGCCACCCCGCCGTGTTCGCTCTTGTGCTCCAGCCACTGCGCCTTGAGTACGTACGGTGCACGCAATCGGCTTGCTGCGGCGGCTAGTTGGGACTGATCGGTGACGGCGACGGCAGGTGGGAAAGGGGCGACCAGGTCGGCCAGCAACTCGCGGGCGGCGAGGTAGTCCGGACCCGTATCGGTGGGCCCGTGCCCGGGCGGGTCCACGCGGACGTCGGCAGCCGTCCGGTCGTCGCTGGCCGGGCGGGGCGTCAGTTCGGCGAGGCGCACCGCCGTGCCCAGGGCGTCCACCGAGGCCTCGATGTCCGTGAAGGTCGGGACGCCCGCGGTGCGCAGCGCCTCGATGGTCGCCGTGTCCCTGGCCATCGAGTGCACCAGGACCGGCAGTGCGTGCCGTGCCGCCACGTCGGCGAGGGCCAGCGCGACCTCGGTCTCGCGCTGCTGCTGGGCCGGGATGTCCCGGCCGTAGCTGCCGAAGTACCCGGTCAGCAGGACGGCGTCGGTGGTGCCTGACGCCGCCGCGAGCTCCACGACCCGGCTGTAGCTCCCCAGGTCCTGTTCGCCGCCGCCGGCCAGGTCGACCGGGTTCGCGGTGGTGGCCTGCTCCGGCAGGCCCGCGGCGAGCGCCCGTCTGGTCTCCTCCGGCAGCGGCGCCACCAGCAGGCCGGCCCGCGAGGCGAGGTCGACGGCGAGGGCTCCCTGCCCCCCGCTGTCAGTGACGACGACGACCCGGCGTCCGCGCGGCCGGGGAGCGCGGACGAGCAGTTGCGCGGCGGCGATCAGTCGGGCGGGGGTCTCGACGCGCACCGCACCGGCAGCCTCGCACGCGGCGTCCACCACGTCCGTCGCCGTGGTCATCGCGCCGGTGTGGGAGCGGGCCGCCGACTGCCCGGCCTCACTGGCGCCGACGGTCAGCAGCAGCACCGGCTTCCCGGCCCGGCGCAGTGCCGCGAGTGCCGCGATCAGCGCGCGTCCGTCGCCGAAGCTCTCCAGGTAGAGGGCGACCACCCGGGTGCCGTGGTGGTCGGCGAGGTCGGCGAGGACCTCGTGCGCGGTCACGTCCGCCTGGCTGCCCACCGAGACGAAGCGGGAGACGCCGATTCCGGCGTCAGCGGCCAACCCCGCCAGTTCCAGGCCGAGTTGGCCGCTCTGCGAGACGATCGCCAGCGCGCCGGGCCGAAACGACCCCCAGACCAGGTCGAGTTCGCTGTCCGCGTCGTAGACGCCGAGGCAGTTGGGGCCGATCATCCGGGCCCCCGCCCGCCGGACGCGGGCGGCCAGGCCTGCCTCGTCGGGCGTCCCGGCGGTGACGGCCAGCACCCCGCGGACGCCCAGGGCCAGCGCCTCGTCCACGGCCGCTCCCAGGGCGGCCGCGGGGACGGCGAACGCGACCAGGCCGGGCACCTGCGGCAGTTCGCGGAGCGAGCAGGCGGTCTGCTGACCGAGGACCGTGCCGCCGCGGGCGTTGACCAGGTGCACCGGGCGCCGTGCCGCCCCGGCCAGAGCGCCCCGAGCCAGCCAGTGGCCCCACTTGGTCGGCGAGTCACTGGCGCCGACGACGGCGATCGACGCCGGGTCGCGGAAGACGTCCAGTCCGCTCATCGGCCGGCCTGCCGGCCCGACGAGGCGGTTCCGGCCGACCCGGACGTTCCTGTCGACCGGGACGCTCCGGCCAACCGGGACAGCGAGCGGGAGATCACCAGCCGCTGGATGTCCGAGGTGCCCTCCTCGATCTCCTCCAGCTTGGCGTCGCGCATCCACTTCTCGACCAGGAACTCCTGCGAGTAGCCCCAGCCGCCCAGGGTCTGGACCGCGGCCCAGCTGTTGGCCATGGCGTTCTCCGAACCGACCAGCTTGGCCGCCGCGGCCTCGGCGGTGACCCGCTCGCCACGGTCGAACAGCTGCGCCGCGCGCACCGCGAACAAGTGGGCCGCGTCGGTGCGCACCGCCATGTCCGCGAGTCGGAACGCCACCGCCTGGTGCTTGATGATCGGCACGCCGAACTGCACCCGCTCCCGGGCGTAGTCGGTCGCGTAGTCGAGCGCGGCACGGCACAGCCCGGCGCAGGACGCGCCGATCAGGATGCGCGAGGCGTCGAAGGTCCGCATCAGTCCGACGAAGCCCTGACCCTCGTCGCCGAGCCGGTCCGCGACCGGCACCCGTACGTCCTCCAGGAACACCTCGGCATTGACGATCGCGCGCTGCCCCATCTTGCGCATCGGCCTGCCCACGGACAGGCCGGGAGTGTCGCGCTCGACCACGAACGCGGTCACCCCCCTGGCGCCGAGGGCGGGGTCGACCGTGGCGAAGACGACGAAGCGCTGGGCGTAGGGGGCATTGGAGATCCACGCCTTCTGGCCGTTCAGCACGTAGTGGTCGCCCAGCGCCGTGGCCCCGTCCGGGCTCCCGTTCCGGTCGACTTGCACCAGTACCGCGCGGGTGCGGATGCCGGCGGCGTCGGAACCGTAGCCCGGCTCGGTGACCGCCAGTGCCGTCAGCGGCGGCGCGGCGTCGCACAGCGGACCCAGCCAGCGTCGCTTCTGCTCCTCGGTGCCCAGTTCGAGGATCGGGTCGGCGAAGAACCCGCTGGAGGTCATCAGGTTGCCGATGGCGATGTCGCCGTGGCACAGCTCCTCCTGGACCAGGACCTGGGTCAGCATGTCGGTGACGCCGCCCCCGCCGTACTCGGCGGGGATCATGAAGGAGGACAGGCCGATCGCTGCCGCCTTGGACCACAGGTCGAGCGGCGATTCGGTCTGGGCGTCGTCGACCTCCCGAGCCCGGGGACGGATCTCTTTCGCGGCGAACTCGCGGGCCAGGCTGACGATCTGCTGCTGCTCGCCGGTGAGGTCCAGGGCGTCGCGGATGTCGAAGGGCATGGAAGCTCCATAGGGTGTTGGACGGCCCGGAAAGGCCGGTGATGGATGGGCGGAGGGGTCAGCCGCGGTTCGCGGCAGCCAGGACGCCCTCGCCGGGTTCCTGTTCCGACGCGGGGGACGGCAGTTTGGCGGCGAAGAAGTCCGGGGCGCGCCGCTGCTGCACGAGCATGAGCACCACACCCACCGCGATCGCGCCGACTCCGATCAGGAACACCCCGCCGATGTGCCAGTGCGGTGGGAACGGCATCGTCCAGGAGGTGTAGCCGGAGTCCGGGCTCCAGTCGTTGCGCAGGCTCCACAGGCCGGCCGCGACCAACGCGAGACCACCCGCGGCGGGGAGGGCCACCCGCAGCCACAGGTCGGCGGCGCTGCGCCGGACCTGGCGCCGGTAGGCCCAGGCGGAGGTGATTCCGGTGAGGCCGTAGTAGAAGGCGATCATGAGGCCGCAGGAGGAGACGGCGTCCCCGATCACATGTCCGTGGGCCAGGAAGCTCATCACCAGGTAGGCGGCGCCACCGGCCACGCCGGTCGCGATCGTGGCCGTCCGCGGGATCGCGTTGCGCGGGTGCACGGAACCGAAAGTACCGGGCAGCGCCTGATGGCTGGCCATCGCCAGCAGGGTGCGCCCGAGGGTGAGGACGGTGGTCTCGGTGGACGCGGCGGCCGAGGACAGCACCATGAGGATCAGCAGGTGCAGCATCACCGAGCCGAAGCCGGTGGTGCCGAACACCGCGCCGCCGAGGGCGGAGAAGACGTCACCGGAGTGGTCCGGGTTGGCCAGGCCGTTGCCGGTGGTGCCGATTCCGGCGAAGGAGACCGTCGCGATGGTCGCGCCGAGGTAGAGCGCGAGCAGCAGGATCGTCGACAGCGTCGCGGCCCGGCCCGGTGTGCGGCGACGGTCCGCCGTTTCCTCGTTGACCGTCAGCGCGGTCTCCCAGCCCCAGTAGATGAACAGCATCAGGACCAGCGCGCTGACGAAGGCGCTCGGCGAGGAGATCGCGAAGGGATTCAACCAGGAGAGTCGCGGATGCTGGGCGCCCGGAGTCGCGTGGCCGGTCCAGACCCGGACCAGCGCGACCGCGGAGAACACCACCAGCATGGCGAACTCCAGGAACAGCAGCGCTCTTTGGACGGCGGCGGCGACCTCGATGCCGCGATAGCACACGGCGGTCATCAGGGCGATCCAGCCCAGGCCGACGGCCACGACCCAGGGGCTCGTCGGGTCCTCGCCGATGCCGTTGGCCCCGAACAGCAGGAACACGTACTGGCCTGCGACCTGCGCGAGGCTGCCCATGACCAGCACGAACGAGGAGATGATCGCCCAGCCGCAGAGGAAGCCGACCCGTGGGCCGAGCTGCCGGGAGGCCCAGGTGAAGATGGTGCCGCAGTCGGGGTCGGCCCGGTTGAGCGCCGCATAGCCGAAGGACACGAACAGGATCGGGACGAAGGCGAGCACGACGACGGCCGGGGCCTGGAAGCCCACCGCCGCGACGACGAAGGCCAGGGTGGCGGCGAGGCTGTAGGCCGGTGCCGCCGAGGCGGTGGCGAGGATCAGGCTGGTGGCCATGGACAGCGCCCCTGGTCTCAGCCCCTTGGACGACATGTCGGCCAGGCCGTCGGGCTCGGCCTGCGTGGTGGTTGGCATGGAAGCTCCTCATTGCTCATAGGCGGAGGAAAAGCCGGGATCGCAACACTGATTAGCGAGTCAATATTGCTGACCGTGAAGGTCGCGTCAAGAGGTCGGGAGGAAGCAATCGCAATTATTGACTTCCGGATCAGTCTTGCTGCAGGCTCGGAGTCATGAGGCCACAGAGAGAACCCGAGCCGACCGCACCCGAGCCGAGCGGATCCGAGCCCTCCGCCACCGCACCGCCGCGCGGAGCGGCCACGGCGGAGCCGACCGCCTTCGCCGACGTCGTGGTCGTCGGAGCCGGCTACGCGGGCCTTGCCGCCGCGCTCGAACTGCTGGAACGCGGCCTGGACGTCGTCGTCCTGGAGGCCTCGCCCCGGGTCGGCGGCCGGGTGCTGAGCGAGCAGCGGGAGTCAGGACCGGTGCTCGACCACGGCGGCCAGTGGGTCGGGCCGACCCAGCGTCATCTGCTGGCCCTCGCCGAACGCTTCGGCCAGCGAACCTTCCCCACCTGGGAGGCCGGACAGCACACCGAGGTGTGGCACGACGGCTCCCGTGTCGGATACTCCGGAGCCGCGCCGGCGTCCGGTCCGGGGATCGCGGAGTACCTCCGGATCACCGCGCTGCTCGACGCGTCCGCGCTGACCGTCGACCCGGAGCACCCCTGGCTGACACCGCGCTTCGCGGAATGGGACAGCCGGAGCGCCGAGTCCTTCTTCCAGGAGCAGACCGACGACGCCGACGCGCTGGTGCGCCTCGCCCTCGCGGTCCAGGGCGTGTGGTGCGCCGAACCGCGCGAGATATCGCTCTTCCACCTGCTGTTCTACATCCGGGCGGCAGGCAGCTACGAGCAGTTGATGGAGACTCGGGACTGCGCCCAGGACCGGCGGTTCGCCGAGGGTGCGGCCGCCCCGGCGCGGGCGATCGCGGCCCTGCTCGGCGACCGGATCCGGCTCGGCGCGCGCGTTCGCGCTGTCGAGCAACTCGTCGATGCCGCAGGAGACGCCTCCGGGGTCCGGATACGCACCGACGACGGTGCGGTGGTCGAGGCCCGCCGCGCGGTCATCGCCCTTCCGCCGCCGGCGGTCCAGGGCATCGCGTTCAGTCCCGCGCTGCCGGCCGCCCGCAGCGGATGGATCACGCACAGTCCGATGGGCAGGGTCGCCAAGGTCCACGCCGTCTACCCCGAGCCCTTCTGGCGGGCCGACGGACTCTCCGGTATCGCGACCCTCTACGGTGACCTGCCCGTCGGCGTGGTCTTCGACAACTCGCCGCAGGACGCCTCGACCGGCGTCCTGGTGGCCTTCCTCTACGGCGACCGGGCCACCGACTGGAGCGGATCGGACCCGGAACAACGCCGTGCCGCGGTGCTCGACAGCCTGCGCGCCGTCGTCGGCGACCGCGCCGCAGATCCGGTCGACTACACCGAGACGATATGGCCGCAGGACCAGTTCGCCCGGGGAGGCTATGCGGCCTTCCTCGCCCCCGGCGGCTGGAGCGGCTACGGCGAGCACGGATGGCGTGAGCCCACCGGTGCCCTGCACTGGGCCGGGACCGAGACCGCCACCCGCTGGAACGGCTACATCGACGGCGCCATCGGCTCGGGCTACCGAGCCGCCGACGAGGTCGCCAAGGCCCTGGCCGAAACGGTTCGCCCGGCAGCGGACGGCGACTGAGGTCCACGAACCGCCGGGCAGCCGGGCGTAGCTGGACGTGGCCGGGCGGGCATAATGAGAAGTGCCATGGCGAAGAAGACTCAGACGACCACGATGCAGGACCCCGAGCCCACCGACGGGACCGTGGCCGACCGGGCCCGCCGGGTGGTGCTGGCGGCCGACGTCAACCAACGCAGGTTCGCCGAACTCATCGGGATGGACCCCACCGCACTCTCGAAGGCGCTGCGCGGCACCCGCCGACTGCAGGACCACGAGCTGGCCGCCATCGCCCGGGTCGGCAAGGTCCCCGTGCGCTACCTCACCACCGGGAGCGGACGGGAACCGATCGCCGTGACCCGGGCCGCCGGGTCACGGCGACGGGCCGAGACCCTGGACACCGACACCCGCCGCATCCAGATCCTGGAAGCGACGGCGCGACTGATCGCACGGCACGGCATCCACGCCGTTCGGGTGGCCGACATCGCCCGTGCCTGCGGCACCAGCACCGGCACCGTGCACTACCACTTCCCCGCCAAGGACGGGGCCCTGCGAGCAGCGCTGCTGTTCTACGCCGACCGCCTGCACGACCGCCTGGAACGCGAGTTCCAGCAGGTGGGCGACACGATGGAGATGCTGCGCCGACTCGTCGAGGTCCAACTGCCCAGCAGCAGCGATGACATCGACGAATGGTCGGTGTGGATCCAGTCCTGGACCGCGGCCATGCTCGAGCCGTCCCTGCGCGAAGGTCAGCGTGCCGTCTACTCGCGCTGGCGCGGGATCGTCCTCGACCTCGTCCGCCGCTGCCAGCGCGAGGGCCTCGCTCCGGACGCCGACCCCGAGGCCCTGGCCAGCCGTTTCACCGGCCTGGTGGACGGGCTGGCGATACAGATGCTGTCGGGCAGCGCCGAGATGCCGGTGGAGCGCATGCGCGAACTGCTGCTCGACGCCTTCGAACCCCACATCACCCTCCGCCGTCCTGGGGGAGAGTAGAGGGAGAGTAGTCGTCCCAGCGCGGGTATGCGCGGGAATCTGGTGTGGCGCATCGTCAGACCGACAGCGGCACTCGTTCGGTGAGCTTTTCGCTGAGCCTGAGCAGGCGCTCGATGGAGCGCTTGTCGTTGACCTGTGGTCCGGGGGTGCTGAGCATCAGCTGGTCGTAGTAGCCGCCGTTGACGACCTCGGTCAGCGGGCAGCACAGCGTGAGCAGGATCTCGGCGATCTCGGCGGCCGGGCGCCCGGAGGTCCCGTACAGCGGGCGGATCGCGGTCTCGGCGACGCCGGGGTGCACCGTGATGGCGGTGTGTCCGGCCGGGAGCCACTGGGCCAGGGCACCGGTGAAGGTGGTCAGGGCCAGCTTGGACTGGCCGTAGGCGACCACACGGGAGTAGCGCTTGGCGCGGGTGAGGTCGGTCCAGTCGATGTTCGCGGTGCGGTGCAGGCTGGACCCCAGGGCGACGACGCGGCTGTCGGCGCTGCGGGCCAGGGGGCGTTCCAGCAGTCGGGTGAGCAGGTAGGGCGCGAGGTAGTTGACCTGGAAGCAGAGCTCGTTGCCCTGCCGGGTCAGGGTGCGCCGCTCGGGTGCGGTGATGCCGGCGTTGTTGACCAGCAGGTCGAGTCGCTCGTACCGCTCGGCCAGTGCGGTGCCGAGCTGGTGCACCTGGTCGAGGTGGGCGAAGTCGGCGGAGGCCTGCTCCAGCTGCGAAGCGGGGGCGCCGGCCGCCGCCAGGCGCTGGACGGCGAGTGCGGTGCTCTCGGCGCTGGGGCCGTGGACGATCACCCGCGCGCGCCGCCGGTGGCCAGGCGCAGCGCGGTCTGGAAGCCCAGGCCCTCGGTGGCGCCGGTGACCAGCGCGGTGCGGTCGGCGAAGGCGAGGCCGTGGGAGGAGAGAGAAGACACAGGGGTCCGTTCGTTGGAGGACCGGGCGGGCCGTGGCAGGCACCGGTCCGTGGAAGGTCAGACCTCACCGCACCCCGAACGGAAGCGTCCGGCGTGCGGGAGCAGGCGGGGAGGGCGCGCTGGGGCGACCGTCCGCGGCAGAAGGCGGGATGGGAAGGGCGGCGTTCAGCGACCGGGATGCGGCGGCCGGTCGTCGTGGAGACGACCGGGGTGCGGAGCGGCGTGCTCCGGCTGCGCAGGGCAGGCCGGCGCCGTGACGGCGCTGTCGGTGCTGCGGATGAGTGGGCCCATGCGTCCGATGCAACCGGATCCTGAGTTGCGTGGGCAAGCCGTGGGCGGGATTCCTGGCGCGCCCCTGACGGTCGGAGACCGCATTCTGTCGCTGCCTTAACCCGCCTGTGGGACGGGCCTGGGACGGGCCTCTGCCTCTTCGAGCGGGGCGCCGGTCAAGTCGGCGTCAAAGTACCGATCATCTGTATATGGGAATCGTCAGGGAGCTTTTCTTGGCCCACCTGTCGGATGTTGCATAGCCGCGTCGAGACAAAGGTGAGGGGCGGTCGTGACGGTGCCGGTGGGGCGGGTCGTGGTGGGCGTGAACGGGTCGCTGAGCAGCTTGGAGGCGCTGCGCGCTGCGGTTGACGAGGCTCGTCGGGGGCGGGCCGAGCTGCTGGCAGTCATGGCCTGGACACCCGTGGGCGGCGAGGCGGGCTACCGCCGCGCCCCGTGCTCCGACCTGCTCGCCCTGTGGGAGGCGCAGGCGTGCGTGCGGCTGCGCAACAGCTTCGAGGAAGCCTTCGGCGGCTATCCGAGCGGGGTGGCGATCCACCCTCTCGTCGTACGCGCCGAAGCGGGCCACGGCCTGGTGTCGATCGCTGACCGGTCCGACGACCTGCTCGTGCTGGGGGCCGGCGAGCGCGGCTGGCCGGCCCGCTGGTTCCACGGCGCCACCAGCCGCTACGTCGTCTCCCACGCCGGCTGCCGGGTGCTGGCGGTCCCGCCGCCGGCCTTGCTCAAGGAACTGTCCCTGTGGCAACGGCACCGACGGCCGGCCGTGTCCTCCGAGGAACTCCAGGCCGCTTCCAAGCCGCACAGGGCCCCGCGCCTCGACACTCCCAACGCCCCGGTCACGGACGAGGGCTGACCTCGGTCAGGGCTGGTAGCGGTAGCCCATCCCCGGTTCGGTGAGCAGGTGGCGGGGGTGCGTGGGGTCGCGTTCGAGCTTGTGGCGGATGCCGGAGAGGTAGACGCGCAGGTAGTTGGTCTTGCGCTCGTGTCCCGGGCCCCAGACGCTGATCAGGATGTCGCGGCCGGTCACCAGTCGTCCCGGGTGACTGATCAGGACGGTCAGGATGCGCCACTCGGTGGGGGTGAGCCGCAGCGTGTCCTCCTCCTCTGCCGCAGGAGCCGTGCCTCGGGTGGGGCGGACCGTGCAGCTGGCCAGGTCGATGGTGTAGTCGCCGATGACCGCGGTGCCGCCGGCTGGTTCCACTGTGGCCGGACGGCGCAGCGCGGCGCGGAGCCGGGCCAGCAGTTCGTTCATGGAGAAGGGCTTGGTGACGTAGTCGTCGGCCCCGGCGTCCAGCGCGGCTATCTTGTCGGCGGCGTCGGTGCGGCCGGACAGGACGATGATCGGCACCGAGCTCCACACCCGCAGCGCCCGGATCACGTCGATGCCATCCAGACCGGGCAGGCCGAGGTCGAGGATGATCGCGTCCGGGGGGATCCTGGCCGCGTCGTCCAGGGCGCGGGGGCCGTCCAGGGCGGTGGCGACGGTGTACTGACGGGCCTGCAGATTGATCTGCAGGGCGCGCAGCATCTGCGGCTCGTCGTCGACGATCAATACACGGGTCACGAGAGCGGGCCTGTCTGAAGGGTGCTGGACTGGAGCACGGCAGGGCTGCCGACGGGCGTGGACTGCCCGGAGCGGGGAGTGTCGGGCTGTTGCGGGGCGGCTGGCAGGGTGAGGAGCATGGTCAGGCCGCCGCCGGGGGTGTCCTCGGGGGTCAGGGTGCCGCCCATGGCCTCGGTCAGCCCGCGGGAGAGAGCAAGCCCCAGGCCGACGCCGGTGCCGTTGTCGGTGTCGCCCAGGCGCTGGAAGGGCAGGAAGACCCGCTCCCGTTCGTCCTCGGGCAGTCCGGGACCGTGGTCGACCACCCTGACCTCGACCCGGTCGGCCAGCGCGCTGGCGGTGACCAGGACCGGAACGCCGCCGCTGTAACGCAGGGCGTTGGCCATCAGGTTGGCGACCACGCGTTCCAGCATCGGTCCGTCCGCGAGCACGAGCGACACCTGGTCCAGGCCGTGGACCTCGATGTGCGGCTGTGGGTCCTCGGTCAGTGACTGGACCGCTCCGGACACCACGTCGGTCAGGGCGGTGGGTTGCGGGTCCAGCGGAAGGGCTCCGGCCTGGAGCCGGCTCATGTCGAGCAGGTTGTCGACCAGCCGGTTGAGTTTGCCCAGCGAATCCTCCGCGCTGGCCAGGAGTTCCTGCTGGTCCTCCGCTGAGAACTGGACGTCCTGGCTGCGGAGTGAGCTGACCGAGGCCATGGCGACGGCCAACGGGGTGCGCAGGTCGTGGCTGACGGCGGCGAGCAGCGCGGTGCGCATCCGGTCGGCGGCTTTGACCGGCTCGATCTCGGCGGCGACCTCGGCCAGGTGGGCCCGGTCCAGGGCGGCGGCGACATGGGCGGCGAAGGCGGCGAGGACGCGCCGGTCGGCGGCGGGCAGCGGGCGTCCGCGCAGCAGCAGCACGGCGTCCTCCCCGACCGGGACCTCCTCGACGGCCTGGGGTTCTGTTTCGGGTTCACCCGCTGATCCGGGATCGGCGGCACCTACTGGGTTCTGAGGGGGCCCGACGTGGGCGATCTCTTCGCGCTGGGCGACTTCGGCCGGCTGGGCGAGGTCTCCGGGGCCGCGTTGGAGCAGGGCGACCGAGTCCATGCCGAAGGTCTCCCGGAGCCGGGACAGCAGTGCCTCGATGGCGCTCTGGCCGCCGAGGACGCTGCCCGCCAGTGCGGACAGGGTCTCTGCCTCGGCGGTGGCGCGGGCGGCGCGGCGGGCCAGCCGGGCGGCCCGGTCCACCACGGCGGCGACGGTCAGCGCGACGGCGGCGAAGACGGCAAGGGCGAGCAGGTTGTTGGGGTCGGCGATGGTGAAGCGGTGGATCGGCGGGATGAAGTAGTAGTTCAGCAGCAGCGACGCGACCAGCGAGGCCAGCAGCGCGGAGGTGACGCCGCCGAGCAGGGCGACGCCGACCACGGCGGCCAGGAACAGCAGTATGTCGCTGGTGAGGTTGACCGCTCCTCTGGTCTGGCTGAGCAGGGCGGTCAGCAGGAACGGGGTGGCCAGTCCGGCCAGTGGCCCGGCGATCCGCCGGGCCGGGGAGTGCAGCCGGCCCGGGACCGGCAGCCGGCGGCCGCGTCCCGACTGCTCGTGGGTGACCATGTGGACGTCGATGTCGCCGGACAGGGCGGTGATCGTCTCGCCGATGCCGCGTCCGGTCAGGGAGCGGGTCAGGGCGCTGCGGCGGCTGGTGCCCAGGACCAGCTGGGTGGCGTTCTCGGCGCGGGCGAAGTCGATCAGGGCCCGCGGCACCGAGTCGCCGACCACCGAGTGGTAGCTGCCGCCGAGGGTCTCCACCAGGTGACGCTGGGCGGCCAGCGCCGCCGGGTTGGCATCGGCCAGGCCGTCGCTGCGGGCCACATGAACCGCCAGCAGGTCACCGCCCGCGGCTCGGGCCGCGATCCGCGAGGCGCGGCGGATCAGGGTCTCGCCCTCGGGGCCGCCGGTCAGCGCGACCACCACGCGTTCGCGGGTCTCCCAGACACTGGCGATGCCGTGCTCGGCGCGGTAGTTCTGCAGGCCTTCGTCGACCCGTCCGGCCAGCCAGAACAGTGCGAGTTCGCGCAGTGCGGAGAGGTTGCCGACGCGGAAGTAGTGCGAGAGCGCGGCGTCGACCTTCTCGGGCGCGTAGATGCTGCCGTGTGCCATCCGGCGGCGCAGGCCCTCGGGGGCGACGTCCACCAGCTCGATCTGGTCGGCGCGGCGGACCACCGCGTCCGGGACGGTCTCCTGCTGCGGCACCCCGGTGATCTTCTGGACCACGTCGTTGAGCGATTCGAGATGCTGGATGTTGACGGCGGTGAGCACGTCGATCCCGGCGTCCAGCAGTTCCTGGATGTCCTGCCAGCGCTTGGCGTTGCGACCGCCGGGGATGTTGGTGTGGGCGAGTTCGTCCACGACGGCGACGTCGGGACGGCGGGCCAGGGCAGCCTCGACGTCCATCTCGGTGAACCCGGTGCCGCGGTACTCGCGGGTCAGCCGGGGCAGGATCTCCAGGCCCGCGAGCTTCTCCTCGGTGTTGCGGCGTTGGTGGCACTCCACGAAGGCGACCACCACATCGGTGCCGCGTTCGGAGCGGCGGCGGGCCTCGTCCAGCATCCGGTAGGTCTTGCCGACGCCGGGGGCGGCGCCGAGGAAGACCTTCAGCCTGCCCTTACGGCCGCTCGCGCGGGAGTAGTACGGAGGCTGTTCCTGCTGCGGTGCCACCGGAATTGTCCTTTCCTCTTCGGCAGGTCGTTCGAACCGCTGATGGACCTATTGCGGTCCGGCCGCACGGGGAAGGCATCCCCGTGCGGCCGGACCGCTCGTCAGCACGGCCGAGTTCAGCCGAGCTTGGTGAGGGCGATGTTGAGTTGCAGGACGTCGACTCTGGGTTCGCCGAGGAAGCCGAGGGTGCGGCTCTGGGTGTATTTGGCGACCAGGGCCTGGACTTGGCTGTTGGTCAGGCCGCGGGCTTGGGCGACGCGGTTGACCTGGATCGCGGCGTAGGCCGGGCTGATGTCGGGGTCCAGGCCCGAGCCGGACTTGGTGATGGCGTCCGGGGGGACCTGGCTCTGGCTGACCCCGTTGAACTTCGCCACGGCGGCCTTCAGTTGGGTGTAGGTGGTGGCCAGGTCGGGGTCGTTGGTGCCCTTGTTGCTGCCGGCCGAGGCGGTCGGGTCGTAGCCGTCCGCACCGGCCGCCGAGGGGCGGGACTGGAACAGCTTGGGGTCGGGGCTGACCGTCTTGCCGTCCTTGCTGGTGACGGTGAAGTTCTGGCCCAGCAGGCTGGAGCCGACGGTCTTGCCGCTGGCGTCCTTCACGAGTGAGCCGTTGGCCTGCTTGCTGAAGGCGACCTGGGAGACTCCGGTGATCGCCAGGGGGTAGGCGAGTCCGCAGATCAGGGTGAACAGCAGCAGGATCCGTAGGCCGGTGAGGTGGTTGCGCACCGGGGTGGGAAGGGGTTTGGCCATGGTGTCGTCACGCTCTCTCAGTGCAGACCGGGGATGAAACTGGATGATCAGGTCGATGACCTTGATCCCGACGAAGGGCAGGATCAGCCCGCCGACCCCGTAGATCCCCAGGTTGCGACGTAGCAGCGACTGGGCCGAGGAGGGCTTGTAGCGCACGCCGCGCAGGGCCAGCGGGATCAGGCCGATGATGATCAGCGCGTTGAAGATGATCGCCGAGGTGATCGCGGACTTGGGGCTGTGCAGGCCCATCACATTGAGCTGGTCCAGCCCCGGATACACCGCGGCGAACATGGCCGGGATGATCGCGAAGTACTTGGCGACGTCGTTGGCGATCGAGAAGGTCGTCAGTGCGCCGCGGGTGATCAGCAGTTGCTTGCCGATCTCGACGATCTCGATCAGTTTGGTGGGGTTGGAGTCCAGGTCCACCATGTTCCCGGCCTCCTTGGCGGCCGAGGTCCCGGTGTTCATGGCGACCCCGACGTCGGCCTGGGCCAGGGCGGGGGCGTCGTTGGTGCCGTCGCCGGTCATCGCGACCAGTTTGCCGCCGGCCTGCTCCTGCTTGATCAGGGCCATCTTGTCCTCGGGGGTGGCCTCGGCGAGGAAGTCGTCGACGCCGGCCTCCTCGGCGATGGCGGCGGCCGTCAGCGGGTTGTCCCCGGTGATCATGACGGTGCGGATGCCCATCGCCCGCAGGTCCTCGAAGCGCTGCTTGATCCCGGGCTTGACCACGTCCTTGAGGTAGATCACGCCCAGCGCCCGGGCCGGGTTGCTGCCACGCTGCTCGGCGACCACCAGCGGGGTCCCGCCGCGGTGGGAGATCCGCTCGACGGCGACATCCAACTCGGTGCCGGTGCTGCCGCCGTTGTCCCGCACCCAGGCCGCCACCGACCCGGCCGCGCCCTTGCGGATGCGGTGCACCCCGGAGGCCTCGTCCAGGTCCACGCCCGACATCCGGGTCTGGGCGGTGAACTCGATCCAGGTCGCATGGCCCAGTTCACCCTGTGCGCGCTCGCGCAGCCCGTACCCCTCCTTGGCCAGCACGACGATGGAGCGGCCCTCGGGTGTTTCGTCGGCCAGGGAGGAGAGCTGTGCGGCGTCCGCGAGTTGACGGTCCGTCACCTGGTCGACGGGCAGGAACTCGGCGGCCTGGCGGTTGCCGAAGGTGATCGTGCCGGTCTTGTCCAGCAGCAGGGTGGAGACGTCGCCGGCCGCCTCGACCGCGCGCCCGGACATGGCCAGCACGTTGCGCTGCACCAGCCGGTCCATCCCGGCGATGCCGATCGCGGACAGCAGCGCCCCGATGGTGGTCGGGATCAGCGCGACCAGCAGCGCGACCAGGACCACGATGCTCTGCTCGGCGCCGGCGTACTTGGCCATCGGCTGCAGGGTGACCACGGCCAGCAGGAACACGATCGTCAGCGACGCCAGCAGGATGTTCAGGGCGATCTCGTTCGGCGTCTTCTGCCGGGAGGCGCCCTCGACCAGGGCGATCATCCGGTCGATGAAGGTCTTGCCGGGCTCGGAGGTGATCTTCACGACGATGCGGTCCGACAGCACCTTGGTGCCGCCGGTCACCGCGGAGCGGTCGCCGCCGGACTCGCGGATCACCGGTGCGGACTCGCCGGTGATCGCGGACTCGTCCACCGAGGCGACGCCTTCGACCACGTCGCCGTCGCCCGGGATGGTCTGCCCGGCCTCGACGATCACGAAGTCGCCCAGCTGCAGGTCGGCTGCCGCGACCTCTGCTTCGGCGACTCCGGCGGCGCCGGGGATCCAGTGGCCCTGGACCTTGCGGGCCACGGTGTCGGTCTTGGTGCGGCGCAGGGTGTCGGCCTGGGCCTTGCCGCGGCCCTCGGCGACGGCTTCGGCCAGGTTGGCGAAGACCACGGTCAGCCAGAGCCAGACGGTGATCACCCAGGCGAAGACGCTGGGCTTCTCGATCGCCGAGACCGTGGTCAGCAGCGAGCCGATCTCGACCACGAACATGACCGGGCTCTTGACCATGACCCGCGGGTCGAGCTTCCTGACCGCGTCGGGGAAGGAGGTGAGCAGTTGCCTGGGGTCCAGCAGTCCGGCCGAGAGCCGGTGTTCGACCTGTGCTGATGTCTGCTGCGGGTCCGGTTCCAGGACCGGGGTCTTGAGGGCGGGGGTGGACATCAGTGGAGGCCTTCCGCGAGCGGTCCCAGTGCCAGGGCCGGGAAGTAGGTGAGTCCGACGACGATGAGGATCACGCCGGAGAGCATGCCGACGAACAGCGGGCTCGTGGTCTTCAGGGTCCCTGCGCTCTCGGGGATCGGCTGCTGCTTGGCCAGCGAGCCGGCCAGGGCCAGCACGAACACCATCGGCAGGAACCGGCCGAACAGCATCGCCAGCCCCAGGGCGGTCTGCCAGTGCGGCGAGGTGACGGTGATCCCGCCGAACGCGGAGCCGTTGTTGTTGGCCGCCGAGGTGAAGGCGTACAGCACCTCGGAGAAGCCGTGCGGCCCGGAGTTGTTCATCCCGCCGCCGTGCCGGCCTTGAGCGCCATCGCCAGGCCGGTGCCGCAGAGCACGATCGCCGGGGTGGCCAGGATGTAGAGCGAGGCGAACTTCATCTCCCGGGCGCCCAGCTTCTTGCCCAGGTACTCCGGGGTGCGGCCGACCATCAGACCGGCCACGAAGACCGTCACGATCGCCAGCACCAGGATCCCGTACAGGCCCGAACCGGTCCCGCCCGGCGCGATCTCGCCGAACATCATGTTCAGGATCGCCATGCCGCCGCCCAGCGGGGTGAACGAGTCGTGCATGGAGTTCACCGCACCGGTCGACGTCAACGTCGTCGAGGCCGCGAACAGCGAGGAGCCGGGGATCCCGAAGCGGACCTCCTTGCCCTCCATCGCCGCGCCCGCGATGTGCGCCGCGACACCGGAGTGCTGGTGCTCGAAGAAGGTGATCAGCGCCGCCGAGGCAGCCCAGTACAGGCCCATCACCGACAAGATGGTGTAGCCCTGGCGGTGGTTGCCGACCATCTTGCCGAACGTGCGGCACAGCGCGAAGGAGACCACCAGCAGCAGGTAGATCGCCAGCAGGTTGGTGAACGGGTTGGGGTTCTCGAACGGGTGCGCGGAGTTGGCGTTGTAGAAGCCGCCGCCGTTGGTCCCCAACTGCTTGATGACCTCCTGCGAGGCCACCTGCCCGCCCGGGATCGACTGCGAACCACCGGACAGCGTGGTGTACAGGTGCGCGGCGTGCAGGTTCTGCACCACGCCGCCGGCCACCAGCACCAGCGCGAACACGACCGAGATCGGCAGCAGCACCCGCAGCACGATCCGGGTCAGGTCGACCCAGAAGTTGCCGAGGTGGTCGGTCTTGTTGCGGGTGAAGCCGCGGATCAGCGCCGCCACCACGGCGATGCCCACCGCGGCGGACAGGAAGTTCTGCACCGCCAGCCCGCCCATCTGCACCAGGTGGCCCATGGTCGACTCACCCGAGTACGACTGCCAGTTGGTGTTGGTCACGAACGAGACAGCGGTGTTCCACGCCATCGCCGGAGTAACCGCGGAAAAGCCCAGCGACAGCCACAGGTGCTCCTGCAACCGCTGGAACCCGTAGAGGAACAGCACCGACACGAAGGAGAACGCCAGCACACTGCGCAGATAGGACGCCCAGGTCTGCTCGGCGTCACCGTCCACCCCGATCACCTTGAAGATGCCGCGCTCCACCCGCAGGTGCCTGCGCGTGGTCAGGGTGTACGCGATGTAGTCACCCAGCGGCCGATAGGACAACGCCAGCGCCCCGACCAGCGCCAGGGCCTGCAGAAAACCCGCAAGAGTAGCGTTCACTAGAACTTCTCCGGGAGGATCAGAGCCACGATCAGGTATCCGACGAGGGCGATCGAGACGATCAGGCCCACGATGTTGTCGGCGGTCACAGCTTCTCCACTCCCTTGACGATCAGGGCGAGGACGGCGAACACAAGGATCGTCACCCCGACAAAGAGCACGTCGAGCATGAGGTTGCACCCCAGAGGTCGAATGGTTCACAACCGCCCGGGAAGGACTCCCGGGCGGCACCGCGAATGCCGGCAACGCAAGAGAACCGCACGTCAGCCGGGTGTAGGGGTTTGTTAACGCCTCTCTTGCGGCCTGTGCAGGAACCTTGACACGGTCTTGATGCCGTCGGCCTGCGGGACACGGCCAGCACCTGGGTGACCGTGCCCCACCACGGGTGTCAGCGGCCGATGTCCCGGCGGCGGAAGTCCTCCAGGGTCTCGCGCCGCATCAGCATCCTGGCTGCCCCGTCGCGGACCGCGATCAGGGGCGGGCGGCCCACCAGGTTGTAGCTGGAGGCCATGGACAGGTGGTAGGCCCCGGCTGCGGGTACGGCCAGCAGATCGCCCGGGCGGATGTCGGCGGGCAGACCGACCGAGGGCACCAGGACGTCGCCGGCCTCGCAGTGCCGGCCCACCACCCGGGCTTCGGCCAGGGGAGCCTCGGAGGCACGGCCGACCAGGGTGGCGGTGTAGCGGGAGCCGTAGAGCGCCGGACGGGGGTTGTCGCTCATCCCGCCGTCCACCGCCACGAAGGTGAGGCCGCTGGGGGTGTGCTTGACCGTCAGCACCCGGTAGACCGCGACACCGGCGGGGCCGATGATCGCGCGACCGGGCTCGATCGTCAGCCGCGGCACCGGCAGCCGGAACCGCGCGCACTGCCGGGCCACGGTGGCGGTCACCACGGCCCCGAACTCCTGCACGTTCAAGGCCGGTTCGCCGGCCCGGTAGGGAACGGCGTGGCCGCCGCCCAGGTCCAGTTCGGGCAGGGTGATCCCGTGCCGGTCGCGGATGGCGGCCAGCACCGGCACCAGCCGGTCGACCGCGGCCAGGTACGGTGCGATGTCGGGGATCTGCGAGCCGAGGTGGCAGTGCAGCCCGACCAGGCGCAGATGCGGCTGGTTCAGGATCCGGGCCACGGCGTCGGCGGCGTCCCCCGAGTCGAGCGAGAAGCCGAACTTCTGCTCCTCCACGCCCGTACGCACCGAGGCGTGGTGTCCGGCGGCGATCCCGGGGACCACCCGGACCATGACGTTCTGCGGGCGGTCGGCGGAGGCCAGGACGGCCAGCCGGGCGATCTCGGGGAAGGAGTCGACCACGATGCGGCCCACCCCCAGCCGGACAGCCGCTGTGAGCTCCTCGGGGCTCTTGGCATTGCCGTGCAGGATGATCCGCTCGGGCGGGAAGCCGCAGGTGACCGCGAGCTCGAGCTCGCCACCGGAGCAGACGTCCAGGCCCAGACCCTCCTGCTCGACCCACTCGGCCACCGCCCCGCACAGGAACGCCTTCGCGGCATAGTGCACGTCCGCCTCCGGCATGGCCCGGCGGTAGGCGCGGCAGCGCTCGCGGACCTCGGTCTCGTCCAGGACGTACAGCGGGGTGGCGAAGCGGGCCGCCAGCTGGGCCAGGCCGACCCCGCCGACCAGGACGTCATCGCCCTGCCGGCGAGCGGCGGCGGGCCAGGGGCGCCCAGCGGAGTCCAGTCCTGGGCGGTTTCGTCCGGTCCGGGGTCCACGGGTCCGGAGTCCAGGGGGGCCGGGTGAACGGTCCTGGGGTGGTCGGTGAGCATGGGATTCTCCCTGTCTGTCACGGCGTGCACTGGTACGGAGGGACGGCTCTGGCGCCCGTCGACCCGACGAGGGTCACGGCTGGGCGGGCGAGCGGCTGCGGAGCGGGTTGCGGGTGCGGCGCGACCGACGGAGCGATCAGGTTGGGGTCGACGACCAGGTGCTGCACACCCAGCGGACGCACCAGCTCCCGCAGTGCGGGCTCGGCCAGTTCGACCCAGCGCTGCCCGGTCCCGAGGAGGGCGGTCAGCCGCTCGGGGGTGGTGAAGGCGACGGTGCAGCGCGAGCCGTCCCGGTTGCGGAACAGCCGCAGCGTGAAGCCGCAGGCGTTGTCGCACACCGGAGTGAAGAGCGGTTGGTGAGTGTGGTCCTCGGACACGTCCCTCAGGTCCTCTCGTACCGGCCCGTGGTGGGTGGTGCAGGTGGTCGGGCCGCTGTGGCCGAAGCTATGCCCGCAGCTCCCGGCGGCGGCCTCCCCCTGACGCCTCATTGATCGTCGGGAGGCGAACCCTGATGCCGCCTTGACGCAGCTGCCCGCCATCCGGGCGACGTCGGCCGAGAGCCCCTCCCGACCGTCGTCGATCACCCGCTGTCAAGGGCACGGCAAGATTGGGCGGTTCGGCGTTGGAACCGCGTCAGGAACCCCGGACAGGTCCTGGACCAGCGCTTTCATGTGTCCGGGCGGTGGCAGGTCGCCGCCGCTCCGACAGATGAGAGGTGCTTCGCGTGAATGTCGACAGCCTGGTGGGACTGCTGGTCGCAGCCGCCCTGGTCGGCTACCTGGTCCTGGCCGTCCGCTACCCGGGGAAGTTCTGATGACCTCTCAGACATCGGTGCGGGCGCGTCGTCCACGCACTCAGCCACCTGATACCGACGGCCGCTCCTACCGGGTCGGCGCGGGCGCCTTGGATCCGAGAGCGTTGTGGCGGGCGTTGCCGCAGGCACTGCGCAAGCTCAACCCGGTGACGCTGGTGCGCAATCCGGTCATGTTCGTCACCGAGGCCGGCGCCGCGCTCACCACCGGCCTGGTCCTGGTCACCCCCACCGTGTTCGGCTTGCTGATCACGGTGTGGCTGTGGCTGACGGTGGTGTTCGCCAACCTGGCCGAGGCGGTGGCCGAGAGCCGGGGCCGGGCCCAGGCAGACTCGCTGCGCCGCACCCGCGCCCAGAGCACCGCCCGGCGGCTGGTCGACTGGGAGCAGGGCTCGCCGGCCGTCCTGCACGATGAGCAGGAGGTCTCCGCCGCCGAACTGCGGCGCGGGGACGTCGTGGTGGTGGAGGCCGGGGAGCTGGTCTCCGGTGACGGTGACGTGGTCCAGGGCGTGGCCAGCGTCGACGAGTCGGCGATCACGGGCGAGTCCGCGCCGGTGATCCGCGAGTCCGGCGGCGACCGCTGCGCGGTGACCGGAGGCACCCGGGTGCTCTCCGACCGCATCGTCGTGCGGATCACGCAGGAACCGGGGGCGAGCTTCCTGGACCGGATGATTTCGCTGGTGGAGGGGGCGAAACGGCAGAAGACCCCCAATGAGCTGGCGTTGAACCTGCTGCTGGTCGCGCTGACGTTCGTGTTCCTGATGGCGACGGTCACCCTGCAGCCGATGGCGATCTTCTCCAAGCAGGTGATGGCCTCCATGCCCGACACCGGGGCGATCAACGGCAACGGCGTCACCGGCATCGTGCTGGTCTCGCTGTTGGTGTGCCTGATCCCGACCACCATCGGTGCGCTGCTGTCCGCGATCGGCATCGCCGGGATGGACCGGATGGTGCAGCGCAATGTGCTGGCCATGTCCGGGCGTGCGGTGGAGGCGGCGGGCGATGTGCACACCCTGCTGCTCGACAAGACCGGCACCATCACCTTCGGCGACCGCCAGGCCGTCGCCTTCCTGCCGGTCTCCCATGTGCGGGAACATGACCTGGCCTCGGCCGCCCTGCTGTCCAGCCTGGCTGACGAGACCCCTGAGGGCCGCTCGGTGGTCCTTCTGGCCCGCGAGCACTACGGCCTCGCAACTGCCCCGTACAGCGACGGCGCGTGGGTGCCCTTCTCGGCGACCACCCGGATGTCGGGCGTCGACCTGGCCGGCCCCGGGGCACGCAGCCTTCGCAAGGGCGCCGCCACCGCGGTGGCCGACTGGGTACGCGAGCAGGGCGGGATCGTCCCGGCCGGGCTGGACGTCCTGGTCGAACGGGTCTCCATCTCCGGCGGCACCCCGCTGGCCGTGGCCGAGTCCGCGAACGGAACGGCCCGGATCCTGGGCGTGATCCACCTCAAGGACATCGTCAAACCCGGCCTGAGCGAGCGCTTCCAACAACTGCGCGCCATGGGCATCCGCACCGTGATGATCACCGGCGACAACCCGGCGACCGCCGCCGCCATCGCCGCCGAGGCCGGTGTCGACGACTTCCTCGCCGAGGCCACTCCTGAGGACAAACTCGCCCTGATCAAGCGGGAGCAGGCCGGCGGCAAGCTGGTCGCGATGACCGGCGACGGCACCAACGACGCCCCGGCGCTGGCCCAGGCCGACGTGGGCGTGGCCATGAACACCGGGACCTCGGCCGCCAAGGAGGCCGGGAACATGGTGGACCTGGACTCCGACCCCACGAAGATCATTGAGATCGTCGAGATCGGCAAGCAACTGCTGATCACCCGGGGCGCGTTGACGGCGTTCAGCATCACCAACGACCTCGCCAAGTACTTCGCGATCCTGCCCGCCATGTTCGCCGGGGTCTACCCGGCACTGGGCGCGCTGAACATCATGCGGTTGCACTCGCCGCTGTCGGCGATCCTGTCGGCCGTCATCTTCAACGCGGTCGTCATCGTCGCGCTGATCCCGCTGGCGTTGCGCGGTGTGCGCTACCGGCCCAGCAGCGCCACCGCCCTGCTGACCCGCAACCTGTGGGTCTACGGCCTGGGCGGCGTGCTCGCCCCGTTCCTGGCGATCAAGTTCGTCGACGTCGCCCTCGTCCAGTTCATCCCGGGGATCTGATGATGCGTCGTATTCCGCACTGGGCCGCCCAACACCTGGCGGCCGTCCGGGTCGTGCTGGTGCTCACCGTCCTGGTGGGCCTGCTCTACCCGCTCGCCCTGACCGCCGTCGCCCTGCTGCCAGGCCTCGACCACCAGGCGCAGGGCTCAGTCGTCCGCACCAGCGGCGGCCGGGCCGTCGGCAGCGGCCTGATCGGCCAGTCCTTCACCGACGCCAAGGGCAGTCCGCTGCTGCGGTACTTCCAGTCCCGCCCGTCCGCGGCGGGGGCCGGCTACGACCCCACCGCCAGCGGCGCGAGCAACCTGGGCCCTGAGAACACCGTCGACAGGCTCCCCGCCCCCGGCGACCCGGCCTCGGGCAGACCCAGCCTGCTCACCCAGGTCTGCACCCGCAGCCTCGCGGTGGGACAGCTGGAGCACCTGGACGGCTCACGGCCGTACTGCACCGCCGACGGCGTCGGTGCCGTCCTCGGCGTGTTCCGCACCGACGGCCGGGTCACCCGGGTGGTCAGCCTGGACCAGGCCTGCCCCGCCGTACCGTTCCTGAGCAGCTATCAGGGCGTGGCGGTCCGGTGTGCGACTCCGGGGGCGGACTACAGCGCCGCCTCGGTGCTGCCGGTCCGCGGCGATGCCCCGGCCCACCCGGCGGTGCCCGCGGACGCGGTCACCGCGAGCGCCAGCGGCCTCGACCCGCAGATCAGCCCCGCCTACGCGGCAGTCCAGGCCCCGCGGGTGGCCCAGGCCCGGGGCGTCACCGTGGCCGACGTGCTGCGTCTGGTCCGCGACAGCACCACCCCGCGTGCGCTCGGCGTCCTGGGTGAACCCGGCGTCAATGTGCTGACCCTGAACCTCGCGCTGGACCGCAGCTACCCCGCCAAGGAGGCATGACCGTGGCCGGATGGCTGCAAGCCCTGCTGATCCTGAGCGTGCTGGTCGCCGTACACGTACCGCTGGGCGACTACATGGCCCGGGTGCTGGACGGCGGCGCGCACGCGCGGGGGGAACGCCTGCTCTACCGGGTCTGCGGCATCGACCCGGACCGCGAGCAGGACTGGAAGCACTACTTCGTCTCCCTGCTCGCCTTCTCGGTGGTGAGCGTGTTGGCCCTGTTCGGCCTGTTCACCTGTCAGCAGTGGCTGCCCTGGTCGCTGGGCCACCGCGGGATGCCCTGGCAGCTCGCCCTGGACACCGCCGTCAGCTTCACCACCAACACCAGCTGGCAGAACTACGCCGGAGAGGCCGCCACCGGGCACCTCGCGGTGATGGCCGGGCTCGGCGTCCAGGCCTTCGCCTCGGCCGCCGTCGGCATGTGCGTCGGGCTGGCCCTGATCCGCGGCCTGGTCCGGCGCAGCACCAGCGACCTGGGCAACTTCTGGGTCGACCTGTTCCGCTGCGTGCTGCGGGTGCTGCTGCCGCTCGCGGTCGTCTTCGGCATCGTGCTGATCGCCCTGGGCGTGGAGCAGAACCTGCACGGCGCCCACCCGGTGACCACTCTCACCGGCGGCAGCCAGACCCTGATCGGCGGCCCGGTCGGCTCCTGGGAGCCGATCAAACTGCTCTCCGGCGACGGCGGCGGCTTCTTCAACGCCAGCAGCGCGCACCCGTTCGAGAACCCCTCGGCCTGGAGCAACGCGCTGGAGATCCTGTTGATGCTGCTGGTGCCCACCGCCTTCCTCCGCACCTTCGGCCGCATGGTCGGCAGCCTCAAGCAGAGCTGGACCCTGCTCACCGTGGTGGGCATCCTCTTCGGCCTGCTGCTCACCGCCGGCGTCCTGGCCCAGTCGGCCCACACCGGCACCGTCGCCACCGCCGTCGGCGGCCAGTACGAGGGCACCGAGACCAGGATCGGCGTCAACGGCAGCACCCTGTTCGGGGTCTCCGCCACCGGCTCCGCCGACGGCGCGGGCGCCGCCTCCTACGACAGCTTCTCCAGCATCGGCGGCGGAGTGCTGCTGGCCGCGATGATGCTCGGCGAGGTCAGCCCCGGCGGCACCGGCAGCGGCCTGTACGGACTGCTGATCGCGGTCCTGCTCGCGGTCTTCGTCGGCGGCCTGATGGTCGGCCGCACCCCCGAGTACCTGCGCAAGCGGATCGGCTTCGCCGAGATGCGGTACGTGGTCTGCTACGCCCTCGTCGCGCCCACCCTGATCCTGGTCTTCAGCGCACTGGCCGCGGCCCTGCCGCAGGGCCGGGCCGGGATGGGCAACCCCGGCGCGCACGGCCTGACCGAGATCATCTACGCCTTCACCAGCAATGTGCAGAGCAACGGCAGTTCCATGAGCGGCTTGAGCGGCAACACGCCGTTCTACAACCTGACCATGACCGCGGCCATGCTGCTCGGCCGCTACCTGCCGATGGCCTTCGTGCTGGCCCTGGCCGGACGGCTGGCCGCCCAGCGGCCCGGGGCGGTCACCGTGGGGACGCTGCGCCCGTACGGGGTGAACTTCCTGGTCCTGGCGAGCGGGGCGGCGCTGGTGCTGGCCCTGCTCAACTTCCTGCCCGCGCTCTCGCTCGGCCCGCTGGCGGACGGGATGCACTGACCGGTCCCGCGACCGCGGGGGAGGGAAGGGAGCGGGGTCTGCCGCCGTCGGGGAGGACGGCGGCAGAACCCGCTCCGGCTTTCGGGCGGCACTGATCGCTTTCAGGCGGCACTGATCAGCAGGACCAGCGCCGCGAGCACCAGGCCGGCCCCCAGGACGACGAAGGCACGGTCGAGGCCGCGACGCTCACGGCCGAGCACCAGGACCGTCCGCGGGTCGGCGGGATCGTAGACCACCCGCAACCGCTCCCCGTCCGCCATCGGGTGGGAGCGGTTGGAGGGCACCGGGGCGAACACCTCCACGACCACGCCGTCCTCGGTCGAGAACTGCAACAGCGGCCCGGTCGCACCGCCGGCGTCGGCACGCGCGGAAGGGCGCTGTTTCACCAGCGCCCAGACCGTCACCCCGGCCCCGTGCAACCGGCGGGTCTCGGCGAGCGCGCCGACCCCGACCAGATAGGCGAGGAACCCGCCCACGCCCAGGAAGACCCCGGTGACCACCACGGCGGACGGACCCATTGGCTCCCCCTTCGACCTCGTCCCGGCTCCGGCACAAGTCTGGGCCGTCGGCGGGTGCCGCGCGACCCGGCCGGGGGTCAGTTCAGGTAGCCGGCACCGGCATGGCAGCGCGCCGAGGCACCGATCCGGACCACGTCGGCCGAGGACAGCACCGCCGTGTCGGATTCCGCCGCCACCGGGACCGGAGGCCACAGCTCTCCGGACGACGGCACGATGAGCACCTCGCAGGCGCCCCGTGCCCAGCAGTACCTGGCCACCGAGCCGTGCAGGACCCCCTGCTGACCGCGGTGGCGGCGGCTGCCCACCACCAGCAGGTCGGACGAGCGGTCGGCCGCGGCCACCAGCGCCCGTCCCGCCTCGGCACGCACCACCCGCGGCTGGATCCGCAGGCCCTGCGGGAGGCCGTCGAAGGCCAGCTCGACCACGCTGTCCAGCCGCACCCGGGCGGCGTACTCCAGCTCCGACAGCGGGCGCAGGCTGTCCCCGTCGCAGGCCATCCACGCGGCCAGCGGAACCAGCACCGCGTCCCGCCGACGGGCCTCCACCGCCGCACGGCGCACGGCAGCAAGACTGCTGAGGGACCCGTCGACCCCGACGACGACCCGACTGCCTTCGATCATGGCGATTCGCTTCCTTCCGAACTCACTCACAGGTGACTGCGTCTCCATGACATCCCCGGCCCGGAGCCGGGAACGCCCTCCTTGACGCAGGATCTACGCCGCGGCCGACATCCTTGACGTCATCCTGACCCCCGCTCCTGACCCCTGCTCCCGATGGCCGGCTCAGCGCCGGAACTCGGCCAACCTGGGCCGGACCCCCAGCAGACAGAGCAGCAGCACCAGCGCCGCGTCCCCCGCCAGCAGCGGGATACGGGTGGACAGCTCACCGCGACCGTGGGCGACCGCGGCCGCGAAGGCGGCGGAGTTGATCGCGGTGACCTGCCGCAGCGCGGCGTCCTGGGCTGCGAAGTCGGCGTTGGAGCCGCTGGGCGCGAGACTGGTGCAGTACGCGATGGCGTCGCGCAGCCGTCCCTCGGCGACCAGGGCGCGGATCTTCCGGTCGTCGAGCTGATAGGCCTGGTAGGTCGTCAGTGCCTTTTCTGCGGCGGCGCGTTCACCGGGGAACGTGATGTTGCGGAACTCGGTGCCGTAGAAGCCGCCGAAGCCGACGTCGGCCTGGTTCCCCTGGTAGGCGGTGACGGCGGAGCCGAGGGCGGCGTCGTAGTCGCCGATGTCCGCACCGGGGAGTCCGACGATCCGCTGCGAGGCGGCCTGGAAGGCATCCTGGTACTGCGGGGCACGGTCGTGGTCCAGCAGGTAGCGGCTCTCGTCGGCGTTGGCGTCGTAGACCACCGCGCGGGCCCGGGTCAGCGCCACCACCGAATCGAAGGCGTCGTGCCTGGCCACCCGCAACTGCGCACCCTGGCCCGCCAGCAGGGTGCCTGCCAGACCGAGGAAGACCGCGGTGAGCAGGGTGGCCGCAGCCAGCGGTGGGTTGATGATTCGCCGAAAATGCCGGGCCAGCCACAGTTGCAGTCCCAGCAGAGCCAGCAGCAGGAGGCCGCCGAGCGCCGGCGTCCACCCCTCGACATCCGCCAGATCAGCGCGCTGCCGGTCGTAACTGCTGGTGAAGGCGGCATTGTTGGTCTGCACCAGCCGGTCGGCGGCCGGCAGCAGCGTGGTCCGCATCAGATCGGTGGCCTGCCGGTACAACCCCAGCGCCGTCGGGTCCGGGTGCCCGGCGCCCACCCGGGCGCGGTCGTTGAGCTCCATCGCGCGCGCGGCCAGGTCCTGGTAGCGGCCCATGCCGTCGAGCACGCCAACCAGCGCCTGCTGCGCCTGTGGGCTGCCCGCCGCGTCCACGCCGGCCCGTTGCAGGTCCCGGTCCGCGCTGGTGCGGTCCTGGGCGTACTGGGCCAGCGCGGTCCTGCGTTGCGCCGCGAGCTGTGGATCGTCACCGAACATCAGAATGTTGGCGCTCTGCGCGTCCAGGTCGGTCAGCGCCTGGTAGAGGCCGGTGGCATCCAGCACCTGCGGCGCCTGCCGCGCACTGACGACGGACCAGGTTCCCTGCACACCGGTGGCAGCGACCAGTACCACGGCTGCCAGAGCGAGGGCCAGGCCAAGGCAGGCCGCGGTGATCCAGCGCAGCCGCGACGGCACATTCCTCGCACCCACCAGCCGCAGGCGACGGAGGGGCAGGCGCGGGGCACTCCTCCCTTGCCCGAGTTCCCCGCGCTGCTGCCCACCCCGTGTCGGCGGCTCCTGCGTCCCCTCGCCGGGGTCCGCAAAAGCCGCCTCCACTGCGGGATCGCGTTCGCTGACCGTCGCCATCTTCCCTGACCGCCCCCTCCATGAACCGGTCCGAAACGGACCGGCCCGCGCACGGCCCCCCACGAACCGACCGCACGAAGGAAGCGGTGCCATGCCGACGGGCATGCGAATGTGCCAGGTCGGGCGGCAACCCCGCCCGACCCGCACCGCACCTCCCCAGAGGTCTCAACGACCTCCGCCCGACACTCTGCCGAGGCCGTCGCCCACCCGCCAGCAGCCCTGACGCGCCCCTGACGCCCAACCCGCGGATCTTGACGCTCTCCTGTCGCAGGCGGGAGTCACCCAACGGCCCGTCAGTGACACCATTCCCCTGAGCACTGGGACGCTACGGTCGAGCGACCGCGTTCGCGCCGATGGCCTTCAGGAACTCGATCCGGCCCGCGTCGCTGTGCGTGCGCAGCACGTTCAGCTGCATGTCGGGGTTGTGCTCGGCGTTCGGCTCGGGGACCAGGGGGTTGCCGCTCCAGGACATCAGCCGACAGACGCGTCGCTGGATGCGCCAGCCGTCCTCGGTGCGGACGAGCTCGTCGTCGTACCAGCCGGTCCCCTCCCAGATCGGCCCGCCCTCGGCGGCGTGGCGCAGCAGTACCCAGTTGCCGTAGCTGAACGCGTTCGCCTTGTCGCCGTCGACGTGCACCAGGTGGCTCGTCATCGTGTGCTGGTGGCCGTCCAGGGTTGCGTGGAACTCGGCGAAGGAGCGCTTGAAGTCCGCCAGGCCCCGCCAGGCCGCGCCGGCCGGTCCGAATTCCGCGACCACGTCCTCCGCGAAGACGCGGTCGAACAGGTCCCACTGGTGGGCGTCCAGGGCGAGGGCGTAGAGGTTCAGGATCTCGATGATCTCGGCCTTGTCATGCTGCTCGGTCATGCTGTGCTCCTTGGTACTGGTGGTGGTCCAGGGGTTGTGCGGTTCATTGGGAAATCTCGTTGGGACGTTCAGTTCCGGCTGGGCCGGCCGGGCCGGTCGCGGCCCACGACGAGGTTGCGCACGGTGCCCAGCAGGTCGACCTCGACCTCGACCTCGTCCCCGGGCACGAGCAGCCGCGGGGGCGTGCGGCTGTAGCCGACGCCTGCCGGTGTGCCGGTTGCCAGGAGGTCGCCGGGGTGCAGGGTCAGGGTGTGCGAGATCAGCGAGAGCGTCTCCCCGACTGTGTGGATCATCTGGTCGGTGCGGGCGCTCTGCACGGTCTCGCCGTTGACGCGGGTTCGCAGCCGCAGGCCCTGCTTCAGGTCGCCCACCTCGGTGGCGGGGACCATCGGGCCCAGTGCCCCCGACCCGGTCGCGTTCTTGCCCAGGGTCCACTGCGAGGTCAGCTTCTGGGCCCGGCGCGCTGTCAGGTCGTTGAACGCCGAGTAGCCGATCACCGCCGCCAGGGCCTCCTCGGGAGAGGCCTCGACGAGCGGAGCGCCGATCCAGGCGACGACCTCGCCCTCCCAGTCCAGGCCGTCCTCGCCGGCCGGCACGGTCACCGTCGCCCCGTCCACGCTCAGGGACCGGGGCCAGCGGCCGAACAGGGAGGGATACGCGGGCAGCGGCTGGTCCCGGAAACTGCCTTCCGCCGCGTGTTCGAGGTAGTTGAGCCCGATGCAGAAGACCTGCGCGTCGGGCAGCACCGGGGGCACCAGCTCGATGGACGCGACGGGGAGGGACGGGCCGGTGGCGGGCCGGGACAGGTGAGCTGCCGGATCGGCCCAGAAGTCCGCGAGCGAGGCGATGACAGTGACGGTGACATCGTCCTCGGCCAGGGCGGCGACCTCCACGCCGGAGTCGCCTCGGGGTCGCCTGACGCCCACGATCTTCATGTGTCTCCCTTTCGGGCGGAGTCGTCCGCCGGTGTGCCGCTGTGGTCGTGGTCGAGGTGGTGCTGCATCAGCAGGTCGGCGCCGAAGTCGTTGCCGGGGTCGCGCCAGACGCTGTGCACGTGGTTGGCGTCGTCCTCGGCGTTGTCGAACTCGACCAGGGTGGTCGGGCCCTGGATCCGGAAGTAGTGCGGCTGCTCGATCGACGTCCCGCCGGCCCAGGCGAAGTGGAGTTCGCCGACGCCGCCGGCGGCCGCGATGCGGTCCATCTCGAAGCCGACCAGACCGGGCCGGGCGCGCCCGACGAAGCGGGCGAGCAGTTCGTCGAAGTGCCCGCGTTGGACGGCAGAGAGGTCGCCGGCCCGGATGCCGCGGGGGTGGTCGCGGAAGTAGGCCAGGGCTCTGCGGTCCTCGTCGGTGATCATCGCGTCGCGGCGGCCGACCCCGTGGTAGTCGGGGTACTCGACCTCGCCGACGGACGCGACGGTGCGGGTGACGAAGTCGGCCGGCGGCCGGGAGTGGATGACCGCCCGCTGCCGCTGGGGGCCGGTGAGGCTGTCCAGCAGGGTGAAGGCGGTGTCCTCCTCCTCGCCGAGGATCCGGAAGGGGCCGAAGCGGGCGGGCTCGGCGCCGAGCAGGAACGGGGTGGCGTTGACCAGGTCGCCGTCGACGACGGTGACGTTGAGCGACAGGTGGTGGCCGACCAGCCGCCAGCCCCAGCTGGTGTCCGGCTGCGGCTGGCCGAAGAAGGTGAGGAAGTAGCCGCGTGCGTCGCGGAAGGTCGCCGCGATGTGGCCGAACACCGGCAGGTTGAGTTCGCGCAGCAGGTGCTCGTTGGCCATCACCTGGACCACGCCCGCGTAGGCGGGGAGCGACATCGACTCGGCGATCAGCCGGTGCGCCAGCACCTCCTGATGGCGGTTCAGCTCGCCGAGGGCCAGGCCGTGACGGCCGGACTCGGGCAGGAAGTTCCAGTGGGTCCGGCCGGGGTCGTCCGCGGGCAGCAGCAGCCGTGCGCGCTGGTCGGCCGAGAGGCTGTCGAACAGTCCCATCGCCGCGAAGGTGACCGCCGTCGCGTCGAACGAACCGCCGGGCCGCGGCCGGTGCGCCCGGGGAAGCTCACCGCCCGGGTGGTGGTGCGGAAGCGCTGTCATGACGTTCCTCCTGCGATCGCTTGGCGAAGGCGCGCGACGAAGCGCGGGATGTCGGTGTGCTCCCCGGCCGCGAACACATAGAAGTCGGGGCGGGCGAGGAAGGCCTCGCAGCGGTGCCCGCCGAACCAGCGCGCGTAGGCGCCGTCGAGATCCTGGACCGGCCCCGCCGCCGACACGTCGGCCACGGTGCCTCCGATCCTGCGGAACCAGGACAGGTCCTCGCCGGTCAGCAGGCCGGCGGGGTCGCCGCCACGGCTGACCAGTTGCCAGCCGCCGCCGACCACATCGTCGAACAGGCCGGTCCGGTCGCCGGTCCGGTCGCTGACCCGGACCCGTCCCTGGGGCGCCAACCGCCCCTCCGCGCCCGCACCGCCCGGCTCGCCCCCGCCGCCCGCCGCGCCCGCACCGCCCGCCAGCGTCAGCGACGGCTCGCCCAGGCGGGGGTGCGGCGGCTGACGGGTGGCGGACTCGGGATCGAGCGACCGCTTCCTCATCCCGGCGTCGCGAGCAGCGGCGCGGTCGGCGTCGAGTTCGCAGATGACACGCCCTGCGGCGACCGCCTCGTCGATGATCTCCCGGACGTGTCCGCTGCGTTCGGGCCCGTAGCTGTCGAGCACGGCCGGCGCCGCCAGTCGGCCGTGCACCATACCCAGCCGCCAGGCCAGCGCCCGTGCGTCCCGCAGGCCCGCGCAGAGGCCCTGCCCGAGGAAGGGCGGCATGAGGTGGGCCGCGTCCCCGGCGAGGAAGACGTTCCCCTCACGCCAGGTCTCCGCCCACCGGCCCCGGAAGGTGTAGACGGCGTGCCGCTCCAGCCTGGCCGTCTCCGGGGTCACGCCCCAGGGCTCCATCAGCCGCCAGGCGGTGCTGTCCCGCCCCAGCGCCTCTACGGTCGTGTCCGCGCGGCGCATGAACTCGAACCGACGCCGTCCCGGGCCGCTGTTCACCGCGGTGGCCGGCTGCGCCGGGTCGCAGTACTGGGTGACGAAGGCGGTCCACTTCTCCTCGACCAGCGGCAGGTAGTCCACCACCAGCCAGTCGGCCTGGAATCCCGAGTCCCCGACGCCGATGCCGAGGTGGGAGCGAACGGCGCTGTTGGCCCCGTCGGCGCCGATCAGCCACCGTGAGCGGATCTGAACGGGTTCGTCCGGCCGGTCGGTGGAGACCAGCTGTACGGTGACCCCCTCACCATGCTGGGTCAGGGACCGGAAGCTGTAACCGCGATGGACCCGCACGCCCGGGGTCGCGACCGCCAAGTCCTCAAGGGCCGCCTCCAGGTCGGGCTGGTGGAAGCCATTGGTGTTCGCCCAGCCCGACTCGGCCGGCCGGTTCCAGTCGATGGTCTGCAGCAGTTCGCCCTCGCCGTTGCGGAATTCGTAGCCTCCCCGCTCGCCCTGGGAGGGTTCGAACAGGTCCGTGTGTTGGGCCATGAACCCCGCGGCCTGGAGGATCCGGAGCGCCTCGTGGTCGATGGTGCACGCCCGCGGCAGCGGATACCGCTGCGCCTGGCGTTCCACGACGGCCACCTGGAGGCCCGTCTGGCCGAGGAGGACGGCGGTCAGCAGGCCGACGGGGCCGCCGCCGACGATGACGCAGTCGACCTCCGGCCTGACCGCGGACGGTGGGTGAGGGTAGGTCACGGTCGCGTGCTCCGGTCGGGTCGTGGCGGGTGGGGGAGACGGCCGATGTTGGGCAGCAGGACGTACTTGGCGTGCGGGGAGGCCGCCTGCGCACGCCAGACCGACGGGAGTTCGTCGAGCGGGAAGGTGCGGACCTCGACCTGGAGTGATCCGCGGGAGAGGGCGGCCCACAGCCAGGTCAGTGCTGACCGCTTGTCCTTCAGCGGGGTGTGCAGGCCGGCGAAGCCCGACAGGGTCAGCTGCTTGCCGCGCAGCAGCCCGGCCGGCACCTGCGCGGTCGCCCCGGCCGGGTTGCCGATGTTGACCACCCGCGCCCGTGGCGCGCACACCCGCAGTGCTGCTTCCAGTGGCACTCCGTACAGGCCGTCGAGGACGACGTCCACCGGTCCGGCGGCCGCCAGCAGCCGGGTGGCCAGGTCGTCCGCGCCCTCGTCGACGCGCAGTACGACCACGGCGTCGGCGCCGAGGGAGAGCAGGCGCTCCAGTGCGGCCTGGTCGCGGGCCACGCCGACCACCCGGCCCGCTCCGGTCCGACGTGCCACCTGGACGGCGAGCCGTCCGACCGCGCCGGTGGCGCCCAGGATCAGCACGGTCTCCCCGGCGCGCAGGCCGGCCTGCTCCACCAGGGGTATGAACGCGGCGGTGCCGGAGTTGCCGACGGCCGCGGCCGACACCGGGTCGAGGCCGTGGGGCAGCGGCAGCAGGTCGTCGTCGGGGACGAGCACCTGCGTGGCGAAGGCGCCGGGGGTGGCCGGTGCGGCGTGGCACTCGGCATAGACCCAGCAGCCGGACGGATAGCGGTCGGAGTCGAGCACCATGCCCACGCACTCGCTGCCCGGGACATAGGCGGCTTCATGGCGGGCCGAGTGGAACGTTCCGGAGGCGATGGCCAGGTCCAGCGGATTCAACGGCGCCGCGGCCACGGCGATCAGGGTGCTGCTGGCCGTCCGCGGCGGCAGCACGACCGTGCCGATCCGCGGTTCGGCGCCGGGGGAGTCGACGATCGCGGCTGCCACGCCTGGCTGCGCCTGACGGTTCGTCACCGCTCAGCCCTGGTTTGCCGGAGCCGGAGCCGGAGCCGGAGCCGGAGCTGTGGCCGGGGCGGGCGCGAAGCGGTCCAGGGTGGTGATGCCGGCGAAGTTGTGCGGCTGGGATCCCGCCATCAGCCGTCCGTAGTTCTCGGAGAGGGCTTCCAGGTTGAGGGCGCCGTGCAGGGTGATCACCCGCGCGTCGCGCCAGGCCCGCTGGATCGGCTCGCTCTCCATGATCGCGGTGGAGCCGGAGTTCCGCTGCAGCAGTTCGATCGCCTCCGCGCACCACTTGGCCGCGTAGGCGGTCTCCACCAGGACCCGGGCGCTGAACTTCTGCAGGTACTCCGGATCGGCCGGGGTCCCGGCCGCGGCCAGCACCCCGAGGCGGTCGGTCTCCTCGGCGTTGGCCCGGGCCATCAGGGTCGCGGACTGGAGCTTGGAGTGGACCTCGGACAGCATCAGGTGCGTCAGCGGGGCTTCCAGCTGGTTCTTGTACGTGGTGCCGCGGATCGGCCGGCCGGCCGAGCGCTCCAGGAAGCGCTCAAGAACGCCCTGGGCGATACCGATCGACATCCCCGCCATCAGGCTGAACGCCCAGCCCAGCGACGGCGCCTTCCAGAGGGACCCCTTGAGGCCGCTGTCGATGCGTGCGCCGGTGATGTCGCGGAAGTCGACGCAGCGGTGCTCCGGGACGAACAGCTCGTCACCGGCGAGGGTGACCGACACGCTGCCGGTGGCGCGCATCCCGGCGACCTTCCAGTCGTCCAGGAACCGCAGGTCGAACAGGGACACCTGCGCTCCCACCAGGTAGGGGCCTTCACCGTCGTCGGCGATGCAGCCGAGGTTGGTGAAGGGGGCCCACAGCGCGTCGCTCCCGAAGGTCCAGGGGCCGCCGGACAGGATCCAGCCGTCCTCGACCCGCTTGGCCCGCCCCCGGGAGGCCGGGAAGTGGCTGGAGGCGGCGACCCGCGGCCCCACCCACTCGGTGCCGTAGACCTCCTCGACGACCCGGGCCCCGGAACCTGCGGGGATCCAGTTGGTCGAAGCGCCCACCCACACCGTCCAGCCGGCGGAGCCGTCCCACGCGGCGACCTCGGAGACGACGTCGAGCTGCTGCCGCACGGAGAACTCGTACCCGCCGTACTCGGCGGGACTGCCGATGGCGAAGGCGCCGGTGGCGTCCAGGTCGGAGATGGTGGCGTCCGAGTGGCGTCCGGCGCGCTCCGCCTCCGGCGCGCGTTCGCGCAGGGTGGGCCCGAGCGCCCTGACCTTCTCCAGGACCTCGGCCAGCTTCGTGGATGTCTCGTGGGTCGCTGACATCTTTGTCATCTCCTGTGTCGTTCTCACTGGTCACAAGCGGTGTTGCGGGGTGCCGGCGGAGGTCACCGCGGCGTGCCGACGGAGGGCAGCGGCTGGTCCAGCCACCGGCGGACGGCGTCGGCGTCGGCGTCGAGCAGGGGCGGGGGACTGTCGCCGATGCAGGTGGTCTCGGTCTCCACGCCGGTGTCGTCGACGGTGAAGGTCCGCAGCGTCGAGCCGGGCAGGGTGATCTTCCCCAGGCTCGGGTGCTCGACGTCGAGCAGCAGCCGCTGGGAGCGGGTCTGCTCCCACTCATAGACCTCGTCGAGGCTGCGGACCCGGCCCGCGGGAATCCCCGCGTCGGCCAGCCGCTCCAGCAGCTCGGCCGGTTCGTACGGCGCGAACGCGGTCTCCAACAGCCTGGCGAGGAGGTCCCGGTGGGCCACCCGGCCGGAGTTGGCCGCAAAGCGCGGGTCGTCCGCCTCCAGGTGGAACGCGGCGCAGAGCCGGCCCCACATGGCATCGTTCCCGCAGGCGATCTGCACACTGCCGCCCGCGCAGCGGAACAGTCCGTAGGGGGCGATCGAGGGGTGGTGGTTCCCCTGCGCCCGGCCGACCTCGCCGGCCACGGTCCAGCCCGTTCCCTGGAAGGCGTGGGCCCCGACCACCGCCGCGAGCAGCGAGGTGCGGACGATCTGGCCCCTGCCTGTGCGGTCGCGCTCCCGCAGCGCCGCCAGCACACCGAAGGCGCCGTTCAGGCCGGCCAGCAGGTCGCCGATCGGCACCCCCACCCGCTGGGGGTGGTCCGGATCGGCTCCGGTGAGGGACATCAGCCCGGCCTCGCCCTGAGCGATCTGGTCGTACCCGGCGCGGGCGGACTCGGGCCCGTCGTGCCCGAAGCCGCTGATCGACAGCACCACCAGGCGCGGGTTGAGCCGCATCAGCCGGTCGGTGCCGAAGCCCAGGCGCTTGAGCGTGCCCGGCCGGTAGTTCTCCAGCAGGACGTCGGCCCGCTCGACCAGCCGGGCGAGCGCGTCCGCGTCCTCGCCGCGCTTCAGGTCGAGGGTGATCGACTCCTTGTTGCGGTTGCAGGACAGGAAGTACGTGGACACCTCGGTGCCGTCGTCGGCGCGGACGAAGGGCGGTCCCCAGGACCGGGTGTCGTCCCCGGCCGGGGTTTCGACCTTGATCACCCGCGCGCCGAGGTCGCCGAGCATCATCCCGGCCTGGGGGCCGGCCAGCGCGCGGCTGAGGTCGACGACGAGGAGCCCGGCGAGCGGCCCGCTCATGTCCGGGCCCCCGGGTTCGGCCGGATCACCAGCATGCTCGACGGGAGGTTGGTGCGGTTCTCCACGCTGCGGGGGGTTCCCGAGGTGAGCCGCGCCCCGTCGAGGGGACGGAGCACCTCGGTGTGGCCGTCGGCGTCGGTGAGGCTCAACTCGCCGGTCAGCACGAGGTAGACGGTCTCCGCCGGGACGGGGGACAGGTCCGCGCGGCCGCCGGGCAGGTAGTGCGACAGGGCGACCGTCACGGCGCCGTCGTAGGACTCGCCGCCGAAGAGGTGGACGGGGCCGACGTCGTGATGGCCGACGGGCTGGAAGCGTTGTGCCTGGGCGAGCCGGGCGATGTCTATCGACATGATCGAAGCGTTCCGTTCTGGCTGGACGGCAGGGTCTGTGCGCCTGTCGGCTTCAGCGGAGAAGGTGCTGGTGTTGAGACCTCACTCTAGGAGGAGTCCATAAAATGTCAACACTTTGGAGTCTCAGTGCTGGAAAATACGGGTTATGACCCATATTGTGAAGGAGAGCAGCGGAAAAATGTCAACAGTTTCGCGGCTGTGGTGGGCTACGGTGATACTGGCAATCCGTTCAGGCGCTTTGAGGAACCCGCGAGAGGCCAGCAGGCGATGACAGCACGGTCAGTCGAGGTGGCGGACAAGCTCGCGCATCCCGACGAGGTGAGCAGGGCCCACCACGAGCTGCGGCGCGCGATCATGCGCGGAGAACTGCGCGCCGGCGATCCGCTGTCGCAGGTCGAGCTCGCCCGCCGGCTCGGAGTCAGTCGCGGGCCCCTGCGCGAGGCGCTGCGCATCCTGCAGCGGGAGGGCTTCGTCCGACAGGAGTCCCAGCACCGGGCCCGCGTCGCGGAGTTCAGCGACGAGGACCTGGACGAGCTGTATGCCATGCGCATCAGCCTCGAAGCGCTCGCGATCGGGATCGCCGTCCCGCGTATGGGCGATGACGATCTGCGTCTCCTCGATGAGTTGCTCGAGGAGATGGACGAGACGTCACGCTCCGGCGACATCGAGCAGTGGGAGCGCCCGCACGAGCAGTTCCACCGCGCCCTGGTTCGCCTGTCCGGCCCGCGGCTCGAACGCGAACTCGCCCTGCTGTCGGACCATGCCACGCGCTATCGCCTCTGTTTCGTGTCGTGGAACACGCTCGAGTGGCAGGCGGGCACCAGCGAGCAGCACCACACCATCGCCCAGGCGGTGAAGTCGGGCGACGGGGACGCCGCCGCCCGCGCACTGGCGGCCCACCTCGGCCGCACCGCCCTCGTCGTCCTGTCGATGGCGTCGCCCACCTACGATCCGGTCCGGATCCGCAGGGCCCTGGACGTCGCCTGCCGGCCGTAGCGGGTCGCGCGCCGCGATTCATCGTGCGACGAGCTCCCGCTGGACGAACTCCTTGAACGTCGTCGGCTCCCGACCGAGCAGCCAGGTGAGCACATTGGGGTTCCCAATGAAGTCATGGCTGCTGTAGCGCTTGCTGATCGCCCGTGCGGCCGCGGTCTGGTAGGGGAACCGGCTCTGGTGGTCCGCCCCGAGGGACCTCGCCATGAATACGTCCGCGTCGATCTGCTCGGCCGTGATCGGCTGACCGAGCACGTCGGAGATGACCTCGGCGATGTCGTGCGCCGTGTAGCGCCCGGGCGCGACGAGTTCGTATGTTGCTCCGGCGTGGCGGTTGCTGTCGATGAGCACCGTGGCGGCCACCTCCGTCACGTCGCCCAGGTCGACCATCGACTGGTACCGGTCGAGTGCCCACGAGAGCAGGAAGACGCCCTGCTCGATCGGCGGTCGGAGCCGGTGGCGCAGCATGTAGTTCGTGGCTGGAGGATGGTGAACTCCAAGCCCGAGGAGAGCAGGTGCTCCTCGACGTCCCGTTTGATCTCGTGCTGGGTGAGGTCGGTGAGGATCGCGTGCAGCACCGAACTGAAGACGAAGTGCTGCACACCGGCCGCGCGCGCGGCGTCAACGGCCGCGAACCCCATCTCCCGCTCCCTGGGATGCAGGGTCGGGCCGACGTAGTAGACCTTCTCCATGCCGTCCATGGCGCGGGCCATCACCTCGGAGTCGGCGAGGTCGCCGACGACGACGTCCGCCACACCGGCGGCGCGAAGGGATTCCGCCGACGCCTCGGATCGGACACAGGCGCGGAGGGCTTGGCCTGCTGCCAGGAGCCTGGGGACAAGTAGCCTGCCCTGATTGCCGTTCGCTGCGGTGATCAGTATCACGAGAAGGTCCCCCGCTGGGTCTGGATGAGGTCCATGACGGTGGAGTCGGCCAGGGTGGTGGTGTCGCCGACGGCGCGGCCTTCGGCGATGTCGCGCAGCAGGCGGCGCATGATCTTGCCGGAGCGGGTCTTGGGCAGTTCGCTGACCACCAGGACGGTCTTGGGCTTGGCGATCGGGCCGAGCACCTTGCCGACATGGTTGCGCAGGTCCGTGACCAGTTCGCTGTCGTTGTGGGCGCTGCCGCGCAGGATCACGAAGGCGGCGATGGCCTGGCCGGTGGTGGCGTCGGTGGCGCCGACCACGGCGGCCTCGGCGACCTTGGGGTGGGAGACCAGGGCGGATTCGACCTCGGTGGTGGAGATGTTGTGGCCCGAGACCAGCATCACGTCGTCGACGCGGCCGAGCAGCCAGAGGTCGCCGTCCTCGTCCTTCTTGGCGCCGTCGCCGGCGAAGTACTTCCCCGGAAAGCGGGACCAGTAGGTTTCGAGGTAGCGCTGATCGTCGCCCCAGATGGTCCGCAGCATGGAGGGCCAGGGCTCGGTGAGCACCAGGTAGCCGCCGCCGCCGTCGGGGACCTCGCGGGCCTCGTCGTCGACCACGGTGGCGCTGATGCCGGGCAGGGGGGTCTGGGCGGAGCCGGGCTTGGTGTGGGTGACGCCGGGCAGCGGGCTGATCATCATGGCGCCGGTCTCGGTCTGCCACCAGGTGTCCACGATCGGGGTCTTCCCGGTGCCGATGTGCTCGCGGTACCAGATCCAGGCCTCGGGGTTGATCGGCTCGCCGACGGATCCAAGGATCCGCAGCGAGGACAGGTCGAACTGGGCGGGGATGTCGTCGCCCCACTTCATGAAGGTGCGGATCGCGGTGGGCGCGGTGTAGAGCAGGGTGACCTTGTACTTCTGGATGATCTCCCAGAACCGGCCCTGGTGCGGGGTGTCGGGGGTGCCTTCGTACATGACCTGGGTGGCGCCGTTGGAGAGCGGCCCGTAGACGATGTAGGAGTGTCCGGTGACCCAGCCGATGTCGGCGGTGCACCAGTAGACGTCGGTTTCCGGTTTGAGGTCGAAGACCGCGTGGTGGGTGTAGGAGGCCTGGGTGAGGTAGCCGCCGGTGGTGTGCAGGATGCCCTTGGGCTTACCGGTGGTCCCGCTGGTGTAGAGGATGAACAGCGGGTGCTCGGCACTGTGTGCAGCGGCAACATGCTCGGTGGACTGACGCTCGGTGATCTCGTGCCACCACACGTCCCGGCCTTCGGTGAAGGCGGTGTCCTGGCCGGTACGGCGCACGACCAGCACATGCTGCACGGTCGGACAGGACAGGACGGCCTCGTCGATGGCGGGCTTGAGCGCCATGGGCTTGCCGCGGCGGTAGCCGCCGTCCGCGGTGATGACCAGCTTGGCATCCGCGTCCTGCACCCGCGAGGCCACCGCCTCGGCCGAGAAACCACCGAAGACCACCGAATGCGCGGCGCCGATCCGGGCGCAGGCGAGCATCGCCACCGCCGCCTCGGGGATCATCGGCAGGTAGATGGCGACCCGGTCGCCCTTCTCGACGCCGAGTTCGGTGAGCGCGTGGGCGGCCTTGGAGACCTCGTCCTTGAGCTGCGCGTAGGTGATCGCGCGGCTGTCACCGGGCTCGCCCTCGAAGTGGATCGCCACCCGGTCGCCATTACCCGCCTCGACATGGCGGTCCACGCAGTTGTAGGCCACGTTCAGCTCGCCGTCGGCGAACCACTTGGCGAACGGCGGGTTCGACCAGTCCAGGGTCTCGGTCGGCTCGGTGGCCCAGCTCAGCCGACGGGCCTGCTTGGCCCAGAAGGCGAGCCGGTCCTCCTTCGCCTCGGCGTAGGCGGCGGCGGTCACATTCGCGGCGGCGGCGAGCTCAGCAGGCGGGGCGAACGGATGCGGCGATGCGGACATGTCTGTTTCCTTCCTCGGATTGACCCGACCAGTGCTGAGCGTCGCCCGCGCCTGATCAGGCCTGAGCGGCTGCCGCGGCGACGATCCAGTTCCTGAACTCGACGGCGTAGTGCCGCAAGTGGTGGTCCAGGACCTCGTCCGGGCAGGTGCTGGGGAAGTAGACCGTCAGGTTGGCGGTGAAGCCGTCGGCGGTGTCGCCGAACTGGATCAGGGCCCGGCCGACGACGGTGCCGTCGGCGAGGAAGAGGTTGGAGGACATCTTGCGCGGGAACTCGGACTCCGGGAGGAGTTCGGCCGCGTCCTCGGCCCAGGCCAGTGCGGCCGTTCCCCAGCCGCCCATGTAGAAATCGGCGACGTGGGGGCCGATGTTCTCGACCACGCGCGCTCCGGTGGCGTCGGTGCCCATCACATAGTGCTCGGGGTGCGCCGCGAGGAGCGCGTTCTCGTCGGTGCCCGCGAAGGCCTTGTCCATCCAGGCCAGGAACGCTCCCGAGCTGAGGCCCTGCGTCGCGAGCACCGTCGTGCCAGCCTTGAAGCTGCCCTCGGAGGTGCGGGCGCTCTCGCGCAGGAAGGCGTTGCCCTCCTCGATGTCGGCGGCCAGGAGCTCGAGCAGCCCCTCGCGTCCCAGCCTGGTCCGGAAGCGCTCCAGGGCGCGGCGGGAGTAGAACAGCTCAAGGTCGTCGATGCTCTCGGCACCGGTGGGACCCGACACAAGGGTCACGGTCACGGGCGGGGGAGTCTGGGCGTCGGTCATGGTCAAACCTCCATATGTGAATGCGAAGTTACATTCGCATTTCGAGAGTACCCAAGAGGGTGCGCTGCTTGTCAAGGGGTTCCGCTGAGCCCGCCACCGATACGATGCGGGGCATGATTCAAGATCCGGACCGCCCGGCGCCCTACCGGGAACCCCGGCAGGCACGCAGCGCCGCCACACTGGCCCGTGTCCTCCAGGCTGCCGAGGAGGTGGCCTCCTCGGCCGGTCTGGACGCGATGACGATCGCCGCCGTCGCCGAACGCGCCGGCGTCTCGGTCGGCACCATCTACCGCCGTTTCGAGGACCGGGAACAGCTGATCACCGCCCTGACCGAGCGGATGCTGGAACGGCGCGAGGAGTACCTGGCCGAGCAACTTCGCTCGGCCGAGCCCTCGCTCTCCGGCGTGATGGACGCCTACGCGCACGCCCTGCTGCAGTCCTTCGCCGACAGCAGCGCGCTCTTCCCCGAGCTGATGCGGGTGCGAGGAGCCAGGTCCCTGGACCGCGGGGCCCGCACCATCGTGCTGATCCACCGCCTGCTGCTGGAAGCCGCTGCTCCCTACGCCGACCAGATCAGGCGCTCCGACCCGGCGAAGGCGCTGGATACCGTGGCCCGCGCCATCCTCGGCGCCTGCTTCCACAACTCCGTGCGCCCCGACCCCGTCCCCGACGAGGCGGCCAGACGCCGTTACGCGGACGAGCTCAGCGACATGGCCATGGCCTACCTGCTCACGCCCGACCTCCGCACACCGGTCACCCGCGCGCACCGGTGATGGCCTCTCCGGCGGCGGCCGCGACCTGCTGCAGCCGGTGGACCCAGGACTCGACCCGTTCGGTCGGCACGCCGCCGGGCAGGCCCGTCATCCGGATCGCCATCGGCGGCAGGCCCGCGTCCGTGGGGACGGGGACCGGCACGACGATCGAGGCGAGATCGTACAGCTCGCCGGGCAGCAGATCGGGGCAGAACAGTTCGGCCAGCTCGGACGTCGCCTGCCGCACCGCGCGCTCGTGGCGCGGCAGGCGGTCGGACTGCTCGAACGCGGACAACGCCGCCTGCTGGCGCTGGAGCAGTTCCGGTTCGGCGGCAAGGAGGGAGTAGCCGCACGCGCGCACCTTGTCGAGCTGGTCCCGGTGCAGACCACGACGGTCGTCACTGTAGTCCGGGGCACGCCGCAGCCACTCCTCGACCTCCTCCGGCGTCGCGTCGACCAGGAAGGCCGCTCCCAGCGGCGGAATGATCGGCTGCCGGTGGCCGAGCGGAAACGGCTCGTCGGCGGATCCCCGGTTGGCGGCGAGGACCTGCACCGCGTCCCCGCGGATCTTGACCAGGACGCCGCAGTTGACAGCGAGTTCGACGCTGAGGTCCTCGACCAGGGACCGCACCGTCTCGGCCAGCTGGGCCGCCTGGATCAGGTCGTCAGCCGGGGTGGCGATGAAGGAGCCGGGGGAGAACCGCCCGTAGCCGCCCTGGAAGAACAGCAGCGGGAGCGTCGACCGCTCGACGGCCAGGTCGTGGACGAGCCCGAGGACGACGAAGTGGTCGCCCGCCTCCCGGATGTCCTGGAAGGTGCACTCGACCCAGGACACGGCGTCCTCGAGGATGGGCGAACCGAGCGGCCCGGGCCGCCAGCGCACACCGTCGAACTTGTCCGCCCCGCCGGTCGCGATGAGACGGCACAGCGACTCCTGGTCGGCTGCCAGCACGTTGACGCAGAAGGCCGAGGCGGTCCGCAGCTGCTGGAAGCTCCTGGAGCTGGTGGCCGGGAAGAACGCGACCATCGGCGGGTCCAGGGAGACCGAGGAGAAGGTACCGACGACCATGCCGGCCGGGTGGCCGTCCTGGTCCACCGCGGTGACCACGGCCACCCCGGTCGGGTAGTGCCCCAGCGTCTCGCGGAACAGCGCGGGGTCGATGGGATTGGACATGGAGCCTCTTTCAGTGGGGAGTCCTGCGCCAGGCGGCGAGGCCGACGGCGGCGAGGAGGGCGGTGCCGTTGAACAGGTCGGGGATCCAGATGGGGAGGCCGGCGAGTTGGAGGCCTTTGACGCCGATGGCGAGGGTGTAGGCGGCGAGGACGGTGCCCCAGATGTTGAAGCGGCCGCCGCGGAACTGGGTGGAGCCGAGGAAGACGGCGGCGATGACGGGGAGCAGGTAGCCGGGTCCGACGGTGGGGTCGCCGGTGGACAGCTGCGAGGTCAGCAGCAGTCCGGCCAGTGCGGCGACCGCACCCGAGGTCATCAGCGCGAACAGGATAATCCGGGTGGGGCGCACGCCGACGAGCGTTGCGGCTTGGGGGTTTCCTCCGGTGGCGTGGATGCGGCGTCCGGTGGGTGTGCGTTCCAGGACGTACCAGAGGAGGGTGGCGACGGCGAGCATGAGGTAGACGGGGTAGGTGATGCCGAGGAATTGTCCAGTGCCGAGTTTGCTGAAGCCGGTGGGGAGGTTGACGATCTGCTGGCTGTTGGAGATCCAGGCGGTCGTTGCGGCGAGCAGTGAGCTGACGGCGAGGGTGGCGATGAAGGAGGGGATCCGGGCTTTGGTGATCATCAGCCAGGAGCGCCCCACCGCCGCACCGGCCAGCAGCGACAGCACGATCGCGGCCGGGATCGGCACATGGCCCACCAGCAGGCGGGCGACCAGGATCGCGCCGAGCCCGACCTCGGCGCCGATGGCCAGGTCGATGACTCCGGCCGCGGTGGGAATGACGAGTCCGACCGCGACCAGGCAGGTGACCGCCTGGTCGGACAACAGGGAACGCCAGGTCCCGGTGGTCAGGAACGTGCCAGGAACCCACAGCGAGAACACCACGACCATCAAGGCCAGCAGATACAGCGCGGAGATGTTCCGGAACGCCACCGCCCGCCGCAACCGAACCGCCCACGCATCGCCGGTCGTCTGCTCGGACGGCACGGCAGCGTTGGCGGTGGCCGCTCGGGCGAGCAGCGCAGTCCTTCGGGCGCGCCTGCCCGCCCAGGCGGTGGTGGTGTTGTTCCGGATCAGCCGCAGGACGGCCTCCCGCCGGGTCACCGCAGGTTTCCGCCAGGCGGCGAGGCCGACGGCGGCGAGGAGGGCGGTGCCGTTGAACAGGTCGGGGATCCAGATGGGGAGGCCGGCGAGTTGGAGGCCTTTGACGCCGATGGCGAGGGTGTAGGCGGCGAGGACGGTGCCCCAGATGTTGAAGCGGCCGCCGCGGAACTGGGTGGAGCCGAGGAAGACGGCGGCGATGACGGGGAGCAGGTAGCCGGGTCCGACGGTGGGGTCTCCGGTGGACAGCTGCGAGGTCAGCAGCAGTCCGGCCAGTGCGGCGACCGCACCCGAGGTCATCAGCGCGAACAGGATGATCCGGGAGACCCGGATCCCTGCCAGCACGGCGGCCTCGCTGCTGCCGCCCATGGCATTGACGTTGCCGCCGGTCGCGTAGACGCGTCGGCCCGCCGGTGTCCGTTCCAGGACGTACCAGAGGAGGGTGGCGACGGCGAGCATGAGGTAGACGGGGTAGGTGATGCCGAGGAATTGTCCGGTGCCGAGTGTGGCGAAGCCAGGCGGCAGGTTGACGATCTGTTGGCTGCTGGAGATCCAAGCGGTTGCCGCGGCCAGTAGTGAGCTGACGGCGAGGGTGGCGATGAAGGAGGGGATCCGGGCTTTGGTGATCATCAGCCAGGAGAAGGCCCCCACCGCCGCTCCGGCCAGCAGGGACAGCACGATCGCGGCGGGGACGGGTACGTGGCCGACCAGCAGCCGGGCGACCAGGATCGCGCCGAGCCCGACCTCGGCGCCGATGGCCAGGTCGATGACTCCGGCCGCGGTAGGGATGACGAGTCCGACCGCGACCAGGCAGGTGACCGCCTGGTCGGACAGCAGCGAGCGCCAGGTCCCGGTGGTCAGGAACGTGCCCGGGACCCACAGCGAGAACACCACGACCATCAGGGCCAGCAGATACAGCGCGGAGATGTTCCTGAACGCCAGTGCCCGCCGCAACCGAACCAGCCGGCCACCTTCGGGCACCGCTCCCGGTGACGCGCCGTCGGGCGCCCGCTCGGGACTCACGACGCTATCGGTCGTCTGCATCTTCCCTCACTCCGGTCTGTTCGTGCTGATGCGGCTTCCGGCCGTTTCGAGCCCCAACTCGTCGCGGACCAGCCGTTCTTCGGTCAGAGCCTCGCGCGGGATCTCGCTGACCACCCGGCCGTCCTTGAGCACCAGGACGCGGTCGCACAGCGAGACGAGTTCCTTGGTGTCCGAGGAGCACACCAGGACGCCCGTCCCCTCCTGCGCCGCGGCCAGGACCAACTCATAGACGGCGGCCTTGGCGCCCACGTCCACGCCCTGGGTGGGCTCGTCGAGCAGGAGCACCCGAGGACGGACGCGCAGCCACTTGGCCAGCACGACCTTCTGCTGATTGCCGCCGCTGAAGAGTTGCAGCGGTTGCTCGGGGTTGGGCGGGCGCAGCCCGACGGTCTGCATCCAGGAGCGTGCTTCCTCCCGTTCGGCCCGCCGATCGAGCCGGCCGAAGGAGCGGCGCAGCGGTCGCAGCAGCGGCAGGGTCAGGTTCTCCCGGACGCTCAGCTGCCCCACCACGCCGTGCCGGTGGCGGTCGGCGGGTACATAGGCCAGCCCGCTCTCGATCGCGGCCGGGACGTCGTCGGGAACCAGCTCCCTCCCGTCGACCTCCACCCGGCCACCGGACCGGTGCTGGGCTCCGAACAGCATCGGTGCGAGCTGCTCCCGTCCCGAACCCAGGATGCCGCCGACACCGACGATCTCACCCGCCCGCAGGCTCAGCGAGAAGTCGCTGATCTCGGCGCCGCTGATGCCGGTCACGGTCAGTACCCGCTCCCCGGCCCCGTTCCGACCGGTCACGGCCGTCCCGGCGATGTCGCGACCGGCGATGAGCGTCACCATGGCGTCGTGGTCGAGCTCGCTGGTGGCCTGCTCGGCGACCACCCGCCCGTCGCGCAGCACCACCACCCGGTCGGCCAGTTCGAGCACCTCGTCGAGCCGGTGGGAGATGAAGACGACCCCGGCCCCGGACGAGGCCACTCGTCGGATCGCCTCGAACAGCACTGTCACCTCGTCGCCGTGCAACGCGGCCGTGGGCTCGTCGAGCAGCAGCACGTTGTCCGGACGGGTCCAGCCGTCCAGTGCCCGGGCGATCGCGACGATCGTCCGCTGCGCCGGCGACAACTTTCCGACCGGGACCGTCACATCCAGGTCGGCGCCGAACCGGGCGATGAGCTGCTGGGCCCGGCGCCGCTCGGCGGCTCCGTGGACGGGCGCGAACGCCCGTCCACGCGCCGATGCGCCAAGACCGAGGTTCTCCACCGTGGTCAGGATGTCGGCCAGGCCGAGATCCTGGTGGATGAAGTGCAGGCCTTCGCGGGCCGCCGATCCCGCGACCAGCGCGCCCTCGGCGTCACGGACCTCGATGACCGAACCGGGATCGGCCTGGTGCACCCCGGCCAGAATCTTGACCAGGGTCGACTTGCCCGAGCCGTTGTGGCCCAGCACCGCGACGACCTCCCCGGCGCGGACCTCCAGCGACACGCCGTCCAGGGCCTTCAGGCCCGGGAACGTCTTGGACATGCCCTCGATCCGAAGCAGTGGCGCCGCGGTGTCGGTCATCAGGACACCTGCCACAGCTTGGCGAACCGCTGGGCGAAGTCGGGGAACGCCGACCAGCCGCGGGTGGGATCGAAGGTGATGTCCTTCTGCTCCAGGAACTGCTCGGGTACGGTGCCAGCCTGCTCGCTCGCCGTCGGCTGGGCGCCCCCGACCAGACGTGCGGCCGCGTCCACGGCCGTCCAGGTCGACACCGGGAAGTCGATGTTCAGTGCGGCCGTCAGCGAGCCGTCCTTGATGTCCTGCAGATTGCCGGCGGTCGGGCCGAAGCCCACGGTGGTGACCGACAGGCCGGCTGCCTTCAACGCCGCCGGCAGGCCCCCGGCCGCCGAGAGGCTCACGAAGACCGCGGTGTTGGTGTCCTTGTGGGCCTGCAGGTCGGTGACGACGGTGCGCGGCGCGGTGGTCCCGATGGTGGTCACGTCGAGGGGGACCACGCGGACCTTGCAACCAGGGCAGTTGCTCTTCATCTCGTCCTGGAAGGACTTCTGCAGCGGAGCCGAGAGGTCCAGGGCGGGCAGGGTGTAGAGGACGGTGTCGGCCTGCGCGCCCTTGTTCGCGATCACCCAGTCGGCCAGGAGTTTCCCGTTGCGCTGACTCAGGTCGGCGCCCAGGTAGTTGAAGGTGATGCCGTACGGCTTCACGTCCTTGTCGATCTGGAGCGAGACCAGCTTGGCGCCGCCGTCGGAGAGCTTCTTCAGACCGCCGCCGAACAGGGCCGGGTCGATCGCGCCGAGGATGACGGCGTCCGGCTTCAATGAGTTGGCCGTCGCCGCGGCGACCTGCGCAGTCTGCGCCGTGGAGCCGGCGTTGACAGCGGTGTAAGTCCCGCCGATCTCCTTGACCGCCCCTTGTACGAACGTGCCCACCGCGGCGCAGATGGGCGTCCCGCACTGCAGATAGACGAACTTCTTGCCCGCCGGAAGCTTCTGTGCGAGCGGCTCGCTCACCGGGAAGTCGGTGGGCGGGACGGTGTAGGGGGCGATGGCCGCCTTCGCCGCTGCGATGTTCGCCGACTGCTGCGAACCCTCCTTCGTCGCTGAGGAGGAGCCGCAGGCGGCGACGGACACGACGGCGATCGCCGAGACGGCAGCTGCGGCCGCTCTGGCGACATTGCGGCGGTTGTCGCTGGATTTGGCGAGCATCTTTCACACTCCGAGTGGTCTGCGAAGGAAGGATGTGACGCTGAGCGCACGGGGCTCGCCCACGGGCTGCTGCCGCAATCCCTGCGACACGCTCCCGAGATAAATGGGCCGAACCAATAGGCCGTACCCTCCATCGGTTCCGTGGGCGTGTCAAGGGTTTCGCCGCGCGACGGCGCCAGGGTTGCCCGATGGTTACCAAACCTAATGGTTCGGTCTGATTACGGCGCACTGCGGCCAGGGCGGAGGCCCGGTGCGCGGCCGACGGCTCCAGGGCTCAGCTGGAGTGGCGGTGTGCTTCCGCGGCCTGTCGGGCGGCGGCGGGGTCGCCGGAGACGATGGCGGTGACCAGGTCGCTGTGGACCTGCAGCCGCTGCTCCAGGTACTCGTGGTCGTGCGACTGGGGGTTGACCAGCGAGACCTGGTTGACGAACTCGTAGAGGCCGACATAGGTGCCGCGCAGGACGGCGTTCGGGGAGATGGCCGCGATGCGGACGTGCAGATCCCAGTTGAGCGAGACGAACCGGGGGGCGTCGTCGAGGTTCTTCCGCATCGCGGTGATCAGCGACTTGAGCTCGCGTCCGTCCTTGGCCGTGCGGTGCTGCGCCGCGTGCGCGGCGACCAGCGGTTCGAGCTGCTCGCGGACCTCGATGGCGCCGGCGACCGCCAGCGGCTCGCCGTGGACGGTGAGCAGGGTGCGCCCCAGTCGGACCACGGGATCGTTCGCCGCGACGAACATCCCCCGCCGGGGCCGGGCCTGACCACGATCCGGCGCCGTTCCTGCAGCAGCCGGATCGCCTCGTTGACCGTGGCCTTGGCGACGCCCGTCTGCTCGCGCAGATCGGCCCGGGTGCCGATGTGGTCACCGGGGCGCAGGGCGCGCTTCTCGATCGAGTCCTCGACGAAGACCACGACCTCCTCGGCGCGGGTTCGGTAAGCAGGCAGGACCATGCATGAAGCCTATCGGATACAGCCAATGCCCCATCAGGGGTCGTCACCATCAGGGGTCGTCACCGCTCGGAGCGGTTGAGCTCCGCCGCGAAGTACGCCGAAGCGGTCTTCAGGATGTCGTTCGCGCGTCGCAGCTCCTGGTTCTCCCGCTCCAGTTCGGCGATCCGCGCTTCGTCGCCGGTGCCGGCGGCACCCTGGGGCCCGCTCGGTTCGGCGTTCCCCCGGTGTGCCGCGACGGCCGCCCTGGCGCGGTCCTGGTCGCCGTGCCGGATCGCGGCCACGAGTCCCTCGTGGACGTCCAGCCGGTGGGTCAGGTAGTCGTCCTGGGCGGAGGCGGACCGGGGGTCGGCCCGGACCGAGAGTTCCTCGATGCAGCGCATCGTGCCGAGGTACATCGCGCGGGCGAGGTGGTTCGGCGTGATCGCGGCGATGCGCTCGTGCAGGGACCAGTTGGCATGCAGGAACGGCTCCAGCTCGTCGCCGGCCCGCCGCATCGCGTCCAGGAGTTTCTCCAGGTCGCGGACGTCCTGCTCGGTCCGGTGCGTGGCGGCCTCGACCGCGATGAGCTCCTCGAGGGCGTCACGGACCGCGATCGCGTCGGTGACGGTCGTCGCGCCCTGGGGCACGGTCAGCAGGGTCTGGCGCAGCTGGACCATGGGGCTGGCCTGGGCCACGAACAGCCCGCCCCCACGCCCGGGGCGCACATCGACGCTGCCGCGCTCGGTGAGCAGGCGGGCGGTCTCCCCGATGGTGGCGCGACCGTAGCCGGTCTGTTCCCGCAGTTCCTCCATGGTGGCGATCCGGTCGCCGGAGCGCAGGCCGCGGGTGCCGATCAGCGCCTCGATCTCGGAGGCGAGAGCTTGGGCGAGACCGGGCGGGCGTGAATACATGCGAAGGATTCTAGTCCTTGACAGGCAACTACCGTCAGAGCAGGATCCAACCACACGAAAGATACGGGTATTTAACCAAGAGTTTTCATTCGGAGTTGGAAGCAGAGATGACCCACGAAGAGACAGCGTTCGAGCCCTCCGGCTATGAGGCGGGGCCTGCGCACGGACTGCTGAGCGCGTTCGACCAGGGCGTTCGGACGCTGCCGGTCGGCTTCCGGTTGGACCCGCGGTACCGGCCGCTGCCGACGGAGATCGTGTTCGAGAAGGACGTCGCGGTCACCCTGCGCGACGGCGTCACCATCTACGTGGACGTGCTGCGCCCGGCGGGCAGTGAGAAGGTACCGGTCCTGGTCGCCTGGAGCCCCTACGGCAAGAGCCAGGGCACCGCCCCGAGCGTGGTCGGCCTGTTCGGCATGCTCGGGATCGACAACGGGGTCCTGTCCGGGCTGCAGAAGTTCGAGGGGCCCGACCCGGCGTACTGGTGCGCGCAGGGCTACGCGGTCTGCAACCCCGACCCCCGCGGCATCGGCCACTCGGAGGGCGACAGTGTGATGTTCGGGCGCCAGGAGGGCGAGGACTGCTACGACCTGATCGAGTGGCTGGCCGTCCAGGACTGGTGCAGCGGCAAGGTCGGGATGAGCGGGACCTCGTACCTGGCCCACGCGCAGTGGTTCACCGCCGCCGAACAGCCGCCGCACCTGGCGGCGATCAACCCGGTGGAGGGCTTCAGTGACATCTACCGCGATCTCACCATGCGCGGTGGCATGCCCGACATCGGCTTCGCCGAGCGGCTGCAGAAGAACAGCTACGCAGGCCTCAACCAGCGCGAGGACATCCTCACGGAGGTGGAGCGCCATCCGCTGATGAACAGCCTGTGGGAGGACAAGACCGCCCGGTTCGACCGGGTCACCGTGCCGGCCTACATCGTCGCCAGTTACACCAACACCCTGCATGTGACCGGCACCTTCCGCGCCTGGCGCAGCATCGCCTCGCCGGACAAGTGGCTCCGCGTCCACAGCACCCAGGAATGGCCCGACTACTACGACCCGGCCAACACCGAGGACCTGCGCCGGTTCTTCGACCACTACCTGAAGGGCGAGGACAACGGCTGGGAGGAGACCACGCCGCGGGTCCGCTACAGCCTGCTCGACCTCGAAGGCGGCGACCGGGAGGGCCGGATCGCGGACTCCTTCCCCCCGAAGGACGTCACCTCGGTCAGGTACTACCTGGACGGCAGCTTCCGCAGGCTGGTCGCCGAGCCCGCCGCGGAGGGCACGCCGGTGGTCTACGACACCGGGGCGGGCCCGGGTCTGGCCTCCTTCACGGTCGGCTTCGAGGAGGGGGCGACCCTGGTCGGCTACCCCAAGGCGCACCTGTGGGTCGAGGCCGTGGCGCCGACGACATGGACCTGTTCGTCCTGGTCCAGAAGCTGGACCGGTACGGCACGCCGCTGCAGCAGTTCACCGTGCCCAGCCGGAGTGCGCTGATGCACGACATCACCGAGCACGGCGCGTCCGTGCTGCGCTACAAGGGCTCGAACGGACGGCTGCGGGTGTCCGCCCGGCACCTGGACGAGAAGCTGAGCACCGACGACGTCCCCGCCCACAGCTTCGACCGGGTCGAGAAGCTGACGCCCGGTGAGATCGTCGACGTCGAGATCGACCTGACCCCGGTCGGGCTGGTGTTCCACCCCGGCGAGTCCCTGCGGCTGGTCGTCAGCTCACAGAACGCACTGGGCGCGCACATGCCGGCCACCCGCGACTACCTCCCCCGCAACAGCGGAAAGCACGTCATCCACACCGGCGGGGAGCACGCGTCCTATCTGCAACTTCCGGTCAGACTGCCACTTCCCGGCAAGAACGCCTGACGGCAACGATCGAGGGGCGGCCCGACGCGGGCCGCCCCACCGTCATGCGGCCCGACCGGACCAGTCCCGGCCCTTCAGGGAAGCCCAGTCGAGATGCTTCAACTCCCTGGCCAGCAGCCGTTCCTGGCCCGTCAGCGGCATCATGGGGCACAGCCGTTCCGGGTGGCCGGGAGGCGGCCCGTCGCACCCGGGCGCGAACACCATGCCGATACCGGTGCGGTACTGCCAGTGCGGCAGGTCGTCCTGTTGGGACGCGAGATACATGTCCCGTCCGCCGAAGACCATCAGGCCCTCACCCAGGGCCGCCAGCAGGCTTCTGAGGGCACGACGAAACTGTTCTGGCCCGTTCATGTCCGGTCTCCGTTGATCGGGTTAACTGGGGCGCCGCGTCAGGCCGAAGCAAATGAACCTAACCATTCGGCCTGGTCATCATGGAAGCCGCAGACGGGCGCGTCAAGGTTCCAACACACACCCATCACTCTCAACGTGGAGAGACCGCATGAGCTTGTCCGACCTCTCGCAGTTCGGCGCGAGACCTCCGGCCGCCGTCACCCCCGAGCCGGCGCGCCCGCTGCGCCGGGCCGCGACGCGTTCACGTCGGCGCTTCCTGGTCTGGAACGGCTGCTGCTTCGTTGCGGTCGTGGTGCTGCCCCTGACGCCGGGAAGCGGCGTGGCGACCGACATCGTCGGTGGACTGACCGTCAGCATGGCGGCGTTCCTGGCCCAGGCGGTGCTGCTGCTGGCCACCGCACGCCGGTTCGACCGCGACTGCCGCACCCACTGCGACCCGCTCACCGCGCCCACCCGCACCGACGGAGCAGGCCGATGACCCACCTCGCCGCCGACGGCACCGGACTGACGATCACGCCGATCCTCGCCTTCCTGATGACCGTGTGCGCCACGCTCTTCCTGTGCATGATGTTCGGCTCGGACGGCGACGATCTGGCCGAGTTCTACACCGCGCGCGGTTCGCTGACCCCGCTGCGCAACGCGTTGGCGCTGTGCGGCGACTACGTCTCCGTCCTCATCCTGCTGGCGGCCACCGGATCCGTGGCGCTCGCCGGGTACGACGGCCTGATCCTGGCCGTGGGCTCGGCCGCTGCCATGGGCGTGCTGCTGGTGCTGGCCCAGCCACTGCGCAACATCGGCCGCTTCACCCTCGGCGACACCTTCCGGGCCCGGTTCCCCGGCCGGGCCGCGCGTATCGCCGGCGCCGTCGCCACCCTGTCCTACTGCCTCCCGCTGGCCATGGTGCAACTGTCCGCGGCCGGGCGGGCTACGTCCTATCTGGCCGGACTGAGCGGCATCGGCGCCGGGCAGGCCTGTACCGTACTGATCGGCGTCATGATGATCTGCGCCGCGGCCGTGGGCGGCATGCGCGGCATCAGCCTGCTCCAGGTCGTGAAGACCGTCCTGCTCCTGGTCGCCCTGGCCGTACTCGTCATCACCCTGCTGGTTCACCTGGGCTGGGGCCCAAGCGCGTTGCTGCAGGGCGCGGCCGACGGCAGCGGACATCCGAACGGCTACTACGCGCCCGGCCTACTGCTGGGAACCAGCGCCACCGGGCGACTCGAAGAACTGTCCCTCCTGGTCACGGTGATCCTCGGCGCGGCCGTCGCGCCGCACATGCTGATGCGGCTCAACGCCTCCCAGGACGGCGCGGCCGCCCGGCGCTCCGCGGCCAGTGCCCTCGGCACGGTCACCGTCCTGCACATCATGGCCGTGGTGCTCGGTCTTGGCGCCGCCGCACTGGTCGGCGCGAAGGTCATCGCCGGGGCCGACCCCAGCGGGAGCTCCGCCCTGCTGCTGCTGGCCAACCGACTCGACTCCGGCGGACTGCTCCAGGCAGCCGTGGTCTCGGCCGTGTTCATCACCAGCCTGTCCGTCGTCGCCGCACTCCTGCTGACGGCGGCGTCCTCGCTGGTCCACGACGTGCTCGCGCACACCACCCGGGACGGGCAGATGGAGGCACAGGCCGAGATCAGGGCGGTGCGCCGGACGACCGTCGCCGTCGGCTGCGCCACCCTGGTCCTGGCCGCCGTCTGTTACAACTGGTCCGTCGCCTTCCTCGCCCATGTGGTCGCCGCCGCGGGCGCCTCGGCGATCCTTCCCGCACTGGTCTACGAGCTGTTCTGGAAGGGCTACACCCGCACCGGTCTGCTGTGGACCGTCTACGGTGGGCTCGGTTGCTGCCTGCTGCTGCAGTTCTTCGGGCCCGCCGTCTCCGGCGAGCCCACCGCGCTCTTCCCGCACAGCGACTTCGCCTGGTTCCCGCTCCACACCACCGGCCTGGTGTCGGCACCGGTCGGTTTCCTCCTCGGCTGGGCCGGCAGCAGGTTCAGCGCAGGCCGAACCGACGGCCAAGTCCCTTACCCAGAACTGGAAGCGCGGGCCCTGAGCAGTGCACGCAGCTGATCTCACGGTGCGGCGGGAGGACTTCGTCAGGTACCCGCGATGGTGGCGCTGACGACGACGGTGTTGGACGGACGAGTCCGGGCAGATGCCGTGGTGGCAGCTGCCCGGACCGTCAGTTGGAGCCAATCACGGGAGTCATGACGTCATGACCCCGCGGGCGGGTTCCACTGCTGGTTGGCGCCGCCGTCGCAGGTCCAGATGTCGAGCTGGGTGCCGTCGGTGGCGTTGAAGCCGGGGTCGTCCAGGCACTTTCCGGAGACGGGATTGAGCAGTGCGCCGTTGCTGACCTGCCACTGCTGGTTGGCCCCGCCGTTGCAGGTCCACAGTTCGGCCAGGGTGCCGTTGGCCGTCCCTGCGCCGGTGACGTCCAGGCACAGGCCGTTCACCTTCAGGGTGCCTCCGGTGAAGGTCCACTGCTGGGCCGGTGAGGTGTTGCAGTCCCACAGGTCGACCTTCGCGCCTGCGGTGGACGACCCGGTGTAGTCATCGGCACACTTGCCCGCGATACCCGAGGTGATCTGGCCCACCGTGGGCTGAGCGGTGCCGCTGCCCGGGGTGATCGAGAGGTTGTCGAACTGGTCGGTCCGGTAGCCCTGGATGCCGAGACCGGCCTGCCCGCTGGTGAAGGAGGTGTCGGTCACCGAACCCACGGTGTTCCCGTCGACCGCGGCGCTGATCTGCGAGCCCTGGAAGGTGAACGACAGCTTGTGCCAGGTGGCCGTCCCCAGCGCGGTCGTGGTCCCGGTGGCCAGGGTGTGGTTGGAGCCGTCGGTGTACATCTTCTCGATCCACCACTGCCCGGTGTCCCTGATCCGGAAGTAGTAGGCGTTCATGTGCGACTGCGGGCGCTGCTGGGTGCCGGCCCGCCCGAGCAGTTCGGTGGTGCCTGCGCTGCGCAGGTAGACGTCGGAGTTGACGGTGTAGTTGGACCAGGTGGTGTCGCCGACCAGGGAGTAGGCGTCGGAGTCGTCCTGCCACTCGATGGGCTTGACCGGCGCCATCTGCTGCAGGCACTGCCCGGAGCGGCCGGAGCAGGGCTGGACCTCGTAGGAGCCCTGCATGTCGGAGAAGTACTTCGCCTCGGTGCCGGTGGCGTCGGCGTCGTAGGTGTCGGAGTACGGCAGCGCCAGCGCGTGATTGGCCGGTGCGGTGGTGACAGCCGTTCCCTTGCCCTGGCCGGTGGTGGTGGTGACGGTGTAGACGTAGCCGGGTTGCATGGTCAGCGAGTAGCTGCCGTTACTGGGGGTGATGTCCTGGGTGTGGATGAAATCCGTCGATGGGTTGGGGTTGTTGACGTCGGTGGCCCACACGTGGACGGTGCCGGTGGACAGGCCGCCCTTGACGGTGAAGTTCGCGGTCTGCGCCGAGCTTGCGGTGGTGGTCTCCAGGACCGTGGAGTAGTCGGTGCCGTTCGTGGACTTCAGGGTGACGTAGCTGCCGTTGGACTCGGATCCGCCCAGGTAGCCGGAGCCTTGGTCGATGAACTTCCATCCGGGTTGCGCGAATTGGGTGACCTGGGCGGTGGCCCAGGTGTTCTCGCCGATGCTGTAGTTCCCCGACCAGGGCGAGCCGGCGGTGGCCAGGCCCACGGTGGAGTACGGCAGGTTCGGAGTGATCGCCGCGACCAGAGGCCAGTTGAGATAGGCAGTCATATCCGCGTCAACGTAACCGCGAGTGATCGACCGGATCAGTGCCGGGGCGCCGGAGTTCATGTCCTCCGAACCGTTCTCGCTCGCCCACAGCGGCTTGCCGTTGTTCTTCGCGTTGGCGGTGCTGGAGCAGGTGTCCGCGTTGCCGCCGTCGCCCCCGGCGCACGGGTAGTGCGCGCCGATGATCTGCACGGCGTTGTTGAACGCGGAGTTGGTCGCCATGTCGTCCGCGACGCCCCAGCCGCTGTCGTCGCCGACGATCTGCACGGCCGAGTACCCGGCCGCGTTCAGGGCCGAGCGGAGCTGGATGTACCAGTTGACGTCGTGGCCGCGTTCGTTCCAGCCGCCCAGGTAGTTGATCGTCAGGCCGTCCTGCTTGGCGCAACCGAGCCAGGAGACAAGGTAGTTGATGGTGTCGGTGGACCAGAAGCCGCCGCTGATCCAGCCGGGCGCGGCCCAGGCCAGACCGTACAGTTTGATGTTCGGGTTGCGGGCCTTGGCCTGCTGCATCAGCCAGAACTCGTAGCCCGCGTTGCAGTTGATGGTGCCCTTGCTGTGCTCGATGGACGGCTCGGAGCCGTCGGTGGAGTTCGCGTCCCCGCCGATCTCGGCCTTGAGGATCTGCAGGTTGGCGCCGTAGTCCGGTTTGAACAGGTAGTCCAGGATCTGGGTCTGCTGGGCCGCCGGGTAGTTGGTCAGCAGGCGCGAGTTGCCGCCGCCCCCGCTGATCGCGCCGATACCGTCGAAGGTGCGGCCGCCCTGGCTGCCGTCCACGGTGACCGACGTGGCTGCGGCGGCCTGGGCCGGACCGACGGTCACCGCCAGCAGCGTGGCCAGCAGAGCCAGCACCCAGAGCGGGGCAAGTCTCCTGATATATCGCATAGTTGACGCCTTCCGGGTGGGGGAGATGGCGCACAGTGTGGCTTCGTGTTTGTTGTCGGGTCAATACTCCCGACAAAGAAACAGAAGCAAACAAGAGGGATCATGTTCCGCAGCAAGCAATCAGGTCCAGGGCGTTGACAAGGTACAGTCATCGACCTTTTGCTTACTCATGGCGGTCGTCCCCTCGGTGCGAGTACCTCGTCGCCCTTTCCAGGACCCGGAGCCGGCTGCGCGACATCGCCCACAACGTCCAGGAGCCGCCGGAGGAGCGGGCCCGGCGTGCCTCCGTCCCGTGCGGGACGGAGGCACGCCGGCATCCTTGCGTCAGTGGAGCGGGCGCAGGTCGATCGCGTAGATGCCGCGGCCGTGGGTGGCTGCGTAGAGCTTGCCGTCGGGGCCGGTGAGGACCTGGGTGACGGCGGTGGCGGGCAGTTCGCCGATGACCTTCCACTTCGTCTTGCCGGGCGCCCGGTACAGGGCGCCGAGGTCGGTGCCCAGGGCGATGCCGCCGCCGGGGGTCAGGGCGATGGAGTCGGCCGGGATGTCGGGCAGGTTGGCGGAGATGTCGGTCCAGGTGAGACCGCCGTCACGGCTTTCGTAGAGGTGGCCGATGCCGGCGCCGGGGCCCTCGTTCCAGGAGCGGGAGAAGCCGTTGACCGCGAGGTAGACGTGGCTGCTGTTGTGGGGGTCGATGGCGAGGCTGGAGAGGTAGCGGTTGGGGACGTTGCCGGTGGCGGGCAGGGTGATCTGCTGCCAGCCGGTGCCGTCGGCGTTGCCGACCGCGATGCCGCGGGTGAAGCCCTGGCTGTTGCAGGGTCCGCACCAGGCGGCGTAGACCTTGCCGCCGGAGGCGGCCACGGCGGTCGCGACATGTCCGGCGCCGAGGTCGAAGGCGCTGGCCCAGGCGCTGGAGTCGCGGATGGCGAAGCCCTGGGTCTGCACCCACACGTTCTCGCCGCCGGCCACCCAGGTGGTCGGGGTCTTGAGGTCCGCGGTGAAGGGGGCGATGAAGCGGGCGTTGCTGGCGGCGTTGTCCGGCGGCGGCACGTTGTAGGTGGTGGGCGCGCCCAGTCCGTTGTTGGCGGCGCAGTTCTGGGTGACGTTGATCTCCAGGTAGACGTACTCCTGGGCGATGTTGCAGCCGTTGGTCGGGTCGGTGAGGGTCATCCCGCCGTCCCCGCCGAAGTTGGAGCCCATGACCTTGTCGTTGCTGCGCAGGATGGACTGGCCGTTGTCCTGCAGGCCGCCGGTGACCGAGACGCCGCCGTTGGCCAGGTCCTTGCCGACGCCGACGGAGTAGTACTGCAGGGTGTCGATGCTGCCGTCGTTGAGCGAGGTCCAGTCGGTGGCGTGCCCCGAGGCGTCGGCCGCGCCGTTGACCGGACGTTTGTAGACGCCGCCGTCGTTGCCGACGTAGAGCACGGGCTTGCCGTGGTAGCTGCCCACGGCGACGGCGTGCTGGTCGGCGTGGGTGGTCTGGGAGCAGTCGCCGGTCTGCTTGGTCGGGTCGATGCTCCAGCAGGGGAAGGTGAAGTTCCAGTAGGGACCAGGGGTGGTCCAGCTGGCGCCGCCGTCCTTGGTCTCGAAGACCTCCTCGAGACCGGCGAAGAGGTGGTCCGGGTTGCGGGGGTCGACCTGCAGGAACTGGTCGTACCAGCCCTGGTCGCCCGGTGCGTCCAGGGCGGAGCCGGAGGCGGCGAGGGTGGCCGCGTCGGCGATCCTGGTCCAGGGGCCGAACGGGGAGCCGGACTTGGAGACGAAGATGCCGTCCAGGGCGTTGGTGCCGGCGGCGAGGCCGGCCGGGGACTGGTCGATGGCGTAGTAGCGCGAGCCGTCGGCCGAGCGGGCGAAGGTGACGCTGCCGATGTCGGCGGCGTCCGCGGGTAGGTCGCCCAGCGAGGTGAGCTGCTGCCAGGTGCCGCCGACCTTGGTGTAGAAGCCGTTGTAGGTGTCGCCGGAACGCCAGCCGGCCGCGACGACCACCCGGGAGGGGTGCTTCGGGTCGAAGGCGATGTCGCTGATGATGTTCTTGTAGGCGGAGGACGGGTCGTTCGCGAGGGAGCCGCCCGGCAGGTAGGCGGGGTTGGGGGCGAACTCCAGCTTCCAGGGCCCGTTCAGGTGCGCCGTGGAGTGCGACCACAGGCCTTCGCTGGTCGCTGCCCACACGGTGCTGCCGCTGAAGCGCAGCTCGTGGATGCTGGTGCTCTGCAGTTCGGTGCCGCCGACCCGGTCACGGGAGGTGAAGCTGCCGTGCTCGGGGTGGTCCAGCAGGTAGACGCCGCTGCCCAGGTAGGCATCGGCATTGGTGGTGGCTTCGCCCGTTCCCAGCCACAGCCGGTCTTTGGAGTCCAGCGCGAGCGCGCCGGTGGACTGGGCGGACAGTCCGTCGCTGATCGGCGTCCACGTGCCACCGCCGGTGCTGGAGCGCCACACGCCGCCGCCTGCCGACCCGGTGTAGACGTGGCCGCTGTCGTCCGCGGCGAGGGCGGCGGTGCGGCCGGTCACCAGGCCTGACCCGCCGCTGGAGTTGGAGTCGTAGTCACGGTAGCGCGGGTCGTCCGAGTTGTAGGGGAGGTTGGTGACGTTCTGCCAGCTGCCCCCGGTGCTCGGCAGCTTCTGCAGCGCGTTCCAGGCGGCGCCGTAGGCCCCGGGCGCGACCACACCGGGGGAGGTCCGCGCCTCGGACCACTGGGCCGCGCCCTCGGCTATCTCATCGGCCTCCTCGCTCCCGTCGTCGGCGGGGGCGGCGGTCGCGGGGGTCGCCGCGGTTCGTTGGCCGCTCGCGTGCTGGGCGTGGGCCTTGGCCACGCCGGGGGCGAAGACGTTCGCTCCGCTGTTCCCCCCGGTCGCGGCTTGAGCCGGTATCACGGCCATCAGTCCGGCGACGGCGAAGGCTCCGATCGCGAGCCCTCGCCGCCTGCGGTGTGCTGTGGTCAACAGGTCCTCCCCAAGTGGATGGTGTCACTGGTTCGCTCTGCTGTGCTTGTGTGCAGGGCGACTTGACCACACTGGGAGTGGTGGCAGCGATGGCTGTGCGCCACCTTTGCCAAATCGTTGTCTCACAGGGTGGGGGGAATTGGTGGTCGTTCGTTTCGCGAACGTTCAATCAGTTGCCCCTGTCTGCGCTGTGGGTCACGCCCTAGGTTTCCTGTGAGTCCTGCGAGAGGGGCCTATGGACACACAGCGTGCAGTGCGGGCGCTTGGGTTGACCAAGTGCTTCGGTGACGTCGTCGCGCTCGACGGCGTCGATCTGGATCTGCGGCTGGGGCGGATCCACGGCCTGGTCGGACCGAACGGTGCCGGCAAGACGACGCTGCTCGGCCTCCTGCTCGGGCTGGCCGTCGCCGACGGTGGCAGCCTTGAGATCCTCGGTGTGCCGGTGGGGCGGGCGCTGGCGGCTCCGCGCGGTGTCGCCGGCTTCGTGGACGGACCCGGCCTGTACCCTTCGCTGACCGCCAGACAGAACCTGGCCGCACTGGCTGCCCTGCGCGGCCAGGACGCGCGGACGACGCGGATCGACGACGTGCTCGACGAGGTCGGGCTCACGGATGTCGCCGACGACCGGACCCGGGGCTTCTCCCTGGGCATGCGCCAGCGGCTCGGGCTGGCCGCCGCTCTGCTCACCAGCCCCCGGCTGCTGGTACTTGACGAGCCCTGCAACGGTCTTGATCCGGCGGGCAAGAAGCACGTGCACGGCGTCCTGACCCGGCTTGCCGATGAGGGCACGACCGTCGTGCTCTCCAGCCACCGCATGGACGACATCGAGGCGCTGTGCTCCGAGGTCACCATCCTGGTGACCGGGCGGGTCCGCTTCTCCGGGCCGCTGAACACCTTGGCGAGCGAGAACCGTGAACTCGACTACCGGCTGCTCACGTCCGCTCCGCAGGCCGCGCGTCGACTGGCCGCCGAAACGGCCGGGATTCGCGTCCTTGAGGGTGCCGGTGCTTGGCGCGGCGGCGAGGTGCTGGTCGTGAGCGCGCTGGTGCCGGCGCTGGACGAACTGATGGTGGGACTGGTGAAGGCAGGCATCGCGGTGCGCGAGCTCGCCCCCGTGGTGTCGCCCCTGGAGGCCGCGTTCCTCGCCCTGACCGAACCGCAGGAGGCCGACAGGTGACCGTGACCGTGACCGCCGCCGACGATGGTGCCGACACTGATGCCGGTGAGGGTGCCGGGGTCGGTGCCGGTGTCGACATTGACCCCGATGCCGGCCGGGTGCCGGTGTCCCGCGCCTGCCGCTTCGAACTGGTCAAGCTCGTCTCGCAGTGGCGGATCCGTCTGCTTGTTCTCGTCTGCTGGACCGCGCCGGGACTGTTCGTCGCCGCGGTCAGCCAGCAGGGCACGCTGCCCACCGACACCCCCTTCGGTCGCTGGATGCACGCCACGGGGTGGGCCGGACCGCTGGTCGTCCTCGGGTTCGCGGGCTCCTGGGCCCTGCCCTTGCTCACCTCGGTGGTCGCGGGCGACGTGTTCGCCGCCGAGGACCGGCTGGGCACCTGGCGCCATCTGCTGGTGGCGGTCAGGTCTCCACGCCGAATCTTCGCGGCCAAGGCACTGGCCAGCCTCACCGTCATCCTGCTCCTCGTGGCCGGACTGGTCGTCTCCAGCACGGTCGGCGGACTCCTGACAGTCGGCGACCAGCCGCTGGCCGGCCTCGACGGCCACCTGCTGACTCCGTCGGACGCCGCCGGGAACGTCCTGCTCGCCTGGGCCTGCGCGCTCGCGCCCACCCTCGCACTCGCGGCGATCGGCCTGCTCGGGTCCGTTCTGCTGAAACGCTCTCCGATGGGTCTGCTGCTGCCCGCGCTGGTGGCGGTCGCGATGCAGCTCGCCCAGCTGCTGCCGATGCCGGTCGCGCTGCGCCTCGCCCTGCCCGGCTACGCCTTCATCGCCTGGCACGGGCTGTTCGCCGGCCCGGCACAGCCCTATGAGCTTCTTGTCTCCGTCGCGGTGAGCCTGGTGTGGGTCGTGGTCGCGACCGGGTTGGCCTATCAGCTCTTCATGCGGCGGGACTTCACCAATGTGTCCGACGACGGCATCGGGCGCCGCGCGCTGATGGTCGCCCTGCTGCCGTTGGCCGGACTGCTCGCGCTCACGTTCGGGGCTGTTGCCGCAGCCACCCCGTCCCTGGGCTCCGGGATCTCACAGGCCAAGGTGCAGCGGTCGGTCGCCACCGTCTTCGCCCACCTCTACCGGATGCAGACCGAACAGCTGCACCGCCCCGCGGTCACCGAGGCGCAGCTGCGGGTCACCGCAGCGTGCGACCGGAGCGACGGCCAGGTCGACCCCGCGGGGCCGGGCAACGACTGGCGCTGCGTCGTCACCTGGCACCTCCCCGGCGCCGCGGCCCCGGGGACGGCCGTCTACCAACTCGACGTCACCTCGGACGGACGGATCGTGGCCGACGGCGACGGACCCAAGGAAGTGAACGGCTACTTCCTGGTACGGACCCCGACCGGGGACGCGCCGAACCCGCTGTGGCAGTTCGACGGCGACGTCGAACTGATCCCCACCTCCCAGAAGGGCTGAACCCATGCAGGTAACGCGCCGCCGTAGGGGTGTCGAGAAGGAGCAGTTCGTCTTCCTCGGCAAGCCTGTCAGCCGTCGGGCCACGCTGGTCACCGCTTGCGTGACCGCCTTGGCCCTGGCCGCCACCGGCACCGCATTCGCATCGACGCACCAGTTCGGCACCGAGCAGGTCGGCCAGGTGACCGCCAAGGGCGAGGTCATCTCCAGCGATCAGTACCTGGCGCCGTACGGCAGCCGCCTCGTCATCAACGACGGCAAGATCATGTCCTCGTCGGTCAGTCCGGACGGCGGCCATCTGGCGGCGTCGGTCACCGACGGTGACGCCGCGCTGGTCGTCGTGGACCTCAGGACCGGCCAGGTGAAGCAGCGGGTCGGCAGCGCCGCGGCGGACGACCTGCACATCAGCAGCAGCGCGGTGGGCCAGGAGGGCCCGACGTACTCGCCCGACGGCTCGCAGCTGTGGCTGGGTCAGACCGACGGCTACACCAGGTTCACCGTGCAGCCGGACGGCACCCTCGCCAACCCGGTGGCCATCGCGATCCCGGCCGACGGCGCCAAGCACGCGCTGGTGGGCGCGGCGGTGTTCTCGGCCGACGGCTCCACCGTGTACTCCGCCGTCAACGGCCAGAACCGGGTGGTCGCCATCAATGCCGCGACCGGGGTCGTCGAGCAGAGCTGGGCGGTGGGCAACGCTCCGCGTGGCATCGTCCGGGTCGGCAGCAAGCTCTACGTCAGCAATGAGGGCGGACGACCGGCGAAGGCCGGCGACTCCACCCTCAACTCCTACAACACCCAGGTGCCGGCCAGTCCGATCACCGGTGCCACCACGACCGGCACGGTCAGCGTGATCCGCTTGACCAGTCCCTCCGCCGCTGTCAGGACCATCAACGTCGGTCTGCACCCGACGGCCGTCTACGCCAGGAAGGGGGCGGTGTTCGTCACCGACACGGCCACCAACGACGTGTCGGTCATCGACTCCAGCCGCGACAGGGTCGTCCAGACCATCTCCACCAAGCCCTGGCCGGAGGCCTCGGTCGGCTACGAGCCCGACGCGGTGACGCTCACCGACGACGGCCACCTGCTGGTCACCCTCGGCCGCGCCGACGCGGTCGCCGTCTACCGCTACACCAGCCCGCAGGAGCCGGTCAGCTACGTGGGCCTGCTGCCCACGGACTACTTCCCGGCGGAGATCACCACCGTGGGCAAGAAGGTGGTCGTCTCCAACACCCGTGGCGTCGACGCACTACGGCCCGACAGCAGCGGCGCGCACAACACCCACGACACGACGTCGAGCCTGACCCGGTTCACCCTGCCCAGCGACCGTGTCATCAAGTCCGAGACCGCCAAGGTCTTCCAGCAGAACGGCTGGACCAACGGCGCGGTCACGACGGCGAACAAGCACAAGGCGAAGCCGGTGCCGGTGCCGGCCCGGATCGGCGACCCCTCGACCATCAAGCACGTCTTCCTGATCGTCAAGGAGAACCGCACCTACGACCAGCTCTTCGGCGACATGCCGCAGGGCAACGGCGCCCCGGCCCTGGCACAGTTCGGCCAGAACGTGACGCCGAACCAGCACGCACTGGCCGAGCAGTTCGGTCTCTACGACAACACCTACGACATAGGCACCAACTCCGCCGAGGGACACAACTGGCTGATGCAGGCCGACGACCCGGAGTACACCGAGTCCTCCGCCGGTGAGTACCTGCGCAGCTACGACACCGAGGACGACGCCCTCGGGCACCAGGCGTCGGGCTTCCTGTGGACCGGTGCGCAGGCGGCCGGCCAGACCGTGCGGGACTTCGGCGAGTTCCAGCAGTTCCTCACCAAGCCGGCCACCGCGACCTGGCAGAACCTGTACTGCGACGCCAAGACCATGGACACGACCGGGCAGGGCACCGCCTACACGCTGAACTCCTCCTCGCCGATCCCCTCCCTCAACAGCGTCTCGGTGCCCGGCTTCCCGAAGTTCGACACCAGCATCCCGGACCAGTACCGGTACGAGATCTGGAACCAGGACTTCAAGAAGAACGGTCCGGCGAACCTCAACATGTTCTGGCTCTCCAGCGACCACACCGGCGGTCCGGCGAGCCCGGCCGCCCAGGTCGCCGACAACGACCTGGCGACCGGCAAGATCGTCGACGAGATCACGCACAGCCCGTACTGGAGGGACTCGGCGATCTTCGTGGTCGAGGACGACTCCCAGGCCGGCCTCGATCATGTCGACGGCCACCGGGCGCCGATCCAGATCATCAGCCCCTGGGCCCAGCACGGTGTCGTCGACGACCGCTACTACACGCAGATCACGATGATCCGCACCATCGAGCAGATCCTAGGGATCCACCCGATGAACCAGAAGGACAGCGCGGCCACCCCGATGACCACGGCCTTCACCAGCAAGCCGAACTACACCCCGTTCACCGCCCTGCCCAACCGGACCTCGCTGACCGACGGCCTGGCCACGCCGCCCAGTTGCGGGGTGGACACCCCGGCGCCGCAGAACCCCCGTGCGGCGGCCGTGCCGCAGACGACGCCGGTGCCGGCCGCGGAAAAGGCAGTCGCGGCGCAGTGGGCGACCTGGAAGTCGCAGCAGCGGCTGACCGGTCCCAACGCGGTGCCGGACTACGCGAACCCGGCCCAGATGAACCACCTGACGTGGTACGAGACGCACAACTGGAAGCAGCCCTACCCCGGTGAGAGTGTGATCTTCGCACCGAACGACGTACCTGGCGCGTACATCCCCTCCTCCGACACCGACGGCTGACGACGGCTGGCCACCCGGCTCGAACCGCCGCGGCGTCGCCGTCAGCCGAGCGCTGTGCCGCGCAGCAGGAGGAGGGCGACGTCGACGGCGGCCAGCCCGAGGGTGGCCAGGAACGGCAGCCGACTGGCGGTGCCCGGTCCTGAGTCCGACGGGCCCGGTCCTGAGCCCGACGCGGAGTGTGGGGGTGCGCCGATCGGCAGCACGATGGCGACGGCCAGGGCCCCGGTGACGGCCAGCCCGGTCCATTCGATCGGGCCCGGTGTTCCCGGCGGCCCGAGCACCAGTACCAGCGAGGCGGCCAGCAGGACGAGGGCGGCCAGGGTGCGGGCCCGGCGCTGGCCGAGGCGTTGGGGCAGCCCGCGGACACCCGCGGCGAGGTCGCTGTCGATGTCGGGGAGCACATTGGTCAGGTGCGCCCCCACACCGAGCAGCGCGCCGGCGGCCACCAGCCAGCCGGGCGGCCAGGGGTGGCCCGGCAGCGCCAGCGTGACGAACGCGGGGAGCAGCCCGAACGCGACCGCGTAGGGCAACCAGGAGAGCGGGGTGCGCTTGAGCCCGAGGTTGTAGGACCAGGCGGCGGCGACGCCGATCAGATGGGCGCAGCCCGCGAGCAGCCCGTTGGCCAGGGACAACGGGACACACAGCAGCAGCGCCGCGCCGGCCGCGATGGCCACGGTGCGGCTCTTCACCTCCCCGCCGACCAGGGGTTTGTCGCGGCGTTGCGCCGCGGTGTCGCGGGCCAGGTCCACCAGGTCGTTGCTCCAACCGACCGAGAGCTGTCCGGTGAGCACGGCCAGCGCGACCAGGCAGCACCCCGCCGCGTCGCGTCCGGCTGCCGCGGCGAGGACCGTGATCAGCGCGCTGACGGCGACGGTCGGTGCGGGGTGGGCCGCCATGAGCAGCGCCCATATTCCCCTGAGGAAGGGACGTTCGATCGGACTGCGGTCGGGGACTGCTTCGCTGGGCACATCGTGATGCTAACGACCGCACCCGCGATCGATCGAGGTACGGGCCTCGACATGACCGGCTGAAGCAGTCGCCGGCGCAGCAGGTAAGCGGATTGCCGCCCCGAAGCGTTGAGGGGGTGTGAAGCAGTTGGAGTTCAGCGAGTTCTACGAGGCCAATCGGGACATGTGCCTGCGGGCGGTGCTGGCCGGGGTGGGTGATCGGCAGCTGGCCGAGGACCTGGTCGCCGAGGCGTTCACTCGGGCCTGGACGTCGTGGCACCTGGTGCGCCGGCATCCCGCGCCGCGCGCCTGGGTGGTCCGGACCGCGTTCAACACCCGGGTGTCGTGGTGGCGCAGACGGCGGCGCGAGGTCGCCCTCGACGTCGTCCCCGACGTCCCGGAGGTCGCCGCCGGTGACCGTGGTCCGGACGCCGGGCTGGATCCCGACCTGCTCGCGGCGCTGCGCGGTCTGCCGGAGCGGCAGCGCGAGGTGATCGCGTTCCGGGTCTTCCTCGACCTTGACACCAAGGCCACGGCCGCGGCTCTGGGGATAGCGCCCGGAACCGTCACCGCCCATCTGGCCCGGGCCGTCGCGACCCTGCGCGGCCACTTTGTGAGTACGGACAATCTGGAGGTCAGGTCATGAGCCTGCACAGCACGAACGAGGACACCGTCGGGGACGAGCAGGTCCTGGCCGCTCTGCGGCAGTCCATGGACGGCGTCACCCTGGACGCCCCGGTCGAGCGGATCGCCACGGCAGGCCGGGCCCGGTCCCGGCGGCGGCGCCTGGCCAAGGTCTCCGTCGTCGCCGCGGCGGCGGCCGGGCTGGCGCTCGGCGTCAGCAGCTACGGCCATCCGGCGACCGCGCCGCCCGCGGCCGGGGACAGCACCGGGGCGGGGGCTGTGCATGTCCACACCGTCGCGTTCAGCGTGGACACCAAGACGGACGGCACGGTGCACGTCAGCTGGGACAAGGCGAAGTACTTCAGTGACCACGCCGGTCTCCAGGCGGCCCTGGCCGAGGCCGGGCTCCCGGTGATCATCAAGGTCGGCGAGTTCTGTCTGGGGCCGGGCGAGGACGCGAGTTTGAGCCACGGTCAGGGCCCCGGAGTCACGCAGGTCATGAAGGGCGAGCGGCAGAGCAACGGCCGGGTCGACCTGGTGTTCACCCCCTCGGCGATGCCTGCGGGCAAGCAGCTCTTCATCGGCTACCTCGATGCCGCCCAGCTGACCGTCAGCGGGGGCCGACCCGGCTCCGTCGAGCGCCTGGTCCCCACCGGCGTCACCCTGAACTGCACCACCCAGGCGCCGACGCACGATTAGCTTGTTTTTTATCAACGACAGTCGAAGGCCTTTGTCACTGCGTGGCGATGTTCAGTGATGTGCGTCCAGGTATGCGTCGTGCTCGGCGTAGTGGATGACCGCCTGGCACTTCTCCGAGGCGTTGGGCTGGGCTCCGTTTCGCCAGGACGACCACACTTCGACGACGTCCTTGGCCAGTTCGACTTCGAGTAGATAGGCGAGGTTGGGTGGTGGCGCGTCGAATGGTGCTATGGCCGCGTCTGAGGCGGCCGCCCAGGGCTTAGCTGCGTAGATCACCGCTTCGGCAGGCTGTTCATCGAGGGACTGCAGAAGGTCCAGGAGAGTAGGCACGGTGAGAGAGTACGGCGCTCGCCTCGAACGGCCTCTCGAACATGGTCGCTCATCTGAGGATTCACCGGACGCGGGGGCGGCCTGCACCTGACCATGTGCTGCGACCAATGTGCAAGTGACCACGACGAAGACCGTGAGGGTGAGTCTGGTGCCTGATGCCGTCCGCGGGGAGGCGTTCGCGGAGGCGTCGCGCTTCCGGTGGGAGTTCTACGAGTGTCTGACCACTCGGCGCGATGCGCTGTTCGAGCTGTCCGACGCGCTGTTGTGCGCGGACGGCGCGGTGAAGTCCCCGGTGGACTTGACGCTGCTGCCCGAGCATCGTCGTGGGCACGGAGCGATGTATGGCGGCCTGAACCACGGCCGGATCGACATGGGTCGGCTGCGGACCGTGCTGGCCGGGTTGTCGCTGCCCCGCTTCGACGGCGGGCGTTTGGTGCTGGCGGTCGATGTGTCGCCGTGGCTGCGTTCGGACGCGGCGTGCTCGGCGGAGCGGCTGTTCTGCCACGTCCACGGCCGTGCGAAAACAGCCTCGCAGTTCATTCCGGGCTGGCCCTACTCCTTCGTCGCCGTACTGGAGCCGGGCGCCACCTCATGGACCGCGATCCTGGACGCGGTCCGGCTCGGACCGGCGGATGACGCGACCGCGGTCACCGCCGATCAGCTACGGGGCGTCGTAGAACGGCTTGTCACCGCAGGCCAGTGGCAGGCCGGGGACCCGGCCATCGTGATCGTCAGCGACGCCGGCTACGACGTCACCCGCCTGGCCTGGATCCTGCGCGACCTGCCGGTCGAGCTGGTCGGCCGGGTCCGCTCCGACCGCGTCATGCGTCTGCCGAAACCACCGAGGATGCACGGCGTCAACGGCCGGCCGCCCAAACACGGCCCGGAGTTCCGCTTCGCCAAGCCGGAGACCTGGCCCGAGCCCGCGATCACCACTGTCACGGACACCACCCACTACGGCAGGGCCGAAGCCCAGGCATGGGACCGGGTCCACCCAAGGCTCACCCACCGTTCCTCCTGGCTCGATCACGATGGTGAACTTCCCCTGGTCGAGGGAACGTTGATCCGGCTGAAGGTTGAGCACCTATCGAAGGAACGGGACGCTCCGCCGGTGTGGCTATGGTCCTCGAAGACCGCAGCTACGCCGGACGATGTGGACCGTTTCTGGCAGGTATTTCTCCGCCGCTTCGATCTGGAGCACACCTTCCGGTTCGCGAAACAGACTCTCGGCTGGACCACCCCGAAACTCCGTACGCCCGAAGCCGCGGACCGCTGGACTTGGATCTTAATTGTCGCTCACACCCAGCTCCGGCTCGCCCGGCCCCTGGCCGCTGACCTCCGCCGGCCTTGGGAGAAACCCACCGCCTCCGACCGACTCACCCCGGCACGGGTCCGCCGGGGGTTCAGGAACATCCGCGCTCAGCTCGCCTGCCCGACCCGTGTTCCCCAACCCACAGGCAGCGGCCCCGGACGGCCACCCGGTTCCAAGAACAAACGCCGGGCACCCCGCTACGACGTCGGCAAGACCGTCAAACGCCCCGAAACCCTCAAGGCCATCGGTAGACCTGGCAGATCCTGGTAGATAAAGAACAAGATTAGGGTCCGTTTCATAAGTGGATCAAGGTCTTCCGTGATCCACTTATGGGCGTGGAAATCTGACGAGCGGACAATGGGCCAGGCTGGAGCCGCTGTTGCCGGCGGGCAAAAGGCCGCGGGGCGGCCTTGCCGCTTCGATCATTGGTGCGGTCGAGCCGTCCACCAGGGCAGGACGGCGCGAGGCCCTGCTTCGATCGCGTCCACCCGGCCACTCTACAAACCCGGCCCTGACGGCGAGTCGTCCAGGACGGTACCGGTAGCGGATCCGGGTATGACGTCTACAAGAATGTAGACAGTGGTCCTCCTGGGCGGCCCGGGAGGAGCTCAGCACCAGCGCCAGCCCTTTCCGGGCTCGACGGACCCCGCGCTCCCCTCTGGTAGGGGGCGAAGCCGCGGGGCTGCGAGGAGGTCGGCACAGAAGGGCAACAGTGCAGGTCAGGAAGGTGGGCTGCGAGGTCTGCCCGGGCGAGTGCGGTAGCAGGGGAGGTAAGAGGAGCAGGCCCGGCCCTCAGATCGGGGTGCAAGCGTGAATGCCAGGTGAACTCCGCCCGCACAGGCCCGCAGTGGTGCCAAGGTCGAGGAGATCACCAGCCCGACCCCCCCGAAGGGGGTGCAACTCCCGTGAGACGTCAACCGAACGATGAGGGAGCAACGACCATGCCTGCCATGCCGCCCGCCGCCCGTGCCGTCGGCCGCAGATGGGGCCGGCTGACCCCTTCGCGGCGGTTGGCGCTCACGGTGCTCGTCCTGTGCCAGGGGCTGTTCCTGGTCCACTGGGCCGCGTTCTGGCCGGCGCTGTACAGCCCGGACTCCTTCACCTACGTGTGGCAGGTCAGCACCGGGAACTGGGTGTCGGACCACTCGATCGCCTATGACTCGCTGGTCTGGCTGTCGCTGCAGGGCACCGGCAACCTCTGGCTGCTGACCCTGCTGCAGACCTTCTTCGCCTCGCTGCTGATGGCCGACACGGCCGTCTCGCTGCACCGCGTCGGCGTACGCGCGCGCTGGACCGCGGCCGCGTCCGCCCTGGTCGTGATCCTGCCCTCGACCGGCACCTTCTTCGTGTTCGTCTGGAAGGACGTGCCCTACGTGCTGGGCGCGGTCCTGATGTTCTCCGGCTGCGTCCGGCTGGCCGAACTCGCCAGGGACGGGCGGCTGCGCAAGGCCGCCGACCGGACCGTGTCCCGGCCCGCGGTGTGGAGGATCACGGCCGGTTTCGCCTGCATCCTGGTGTTCCGCAACAACGACTACCCCGCCGTCGTCGTGGTCGTCGTCGGTATCCTGCTGCTCGTCCCGGGCGTGCGCCTGAAAATCCTGGCCGCGGGCGTGGCCACCACCACCGTCGCCCTGCTGCTGACCCTCGTCGTCTACCCTGCCGTCGGGGTCAAGCTCCCTCACGAGGACGCCGTCATCGCGCTGAACGTCGCCGACATCGCCGTCTCCTACAAGGAGTCCCCCCACTCGTTCACCCCGGCCGACCTCAAGGTCATGGCGGCCGTGGCACCGCTGTCGGACTGGAGCGGGCAGGCGGCGAACTGCTGGGACGCCGACTGGACGATGGCCCCGCCGATGAACCGCCCGGCCGTGGCTGCCGACGGCTCCCAACTCCTGGCCCTGTGGAGCCGGGTCCTGCTCCGCACCCCACAGGACATCGCCAAATCCCGGCTCTGCCACGCCCAGATCGCCTGGGGCATCACCCAGGGCCCCAGAGCCCTGCAGGGCCAGACCAGCATCAAAGCCCCCTGGGTCAGCAAGAGCATGCTGAACTGGACCTACGACCACGCCAACTGGTCCTACCACGGCTCCAACATCAAACAGAGCCCGTACTGGAAGATCCTGCAGAAGCAGCACCCGCTCTCCGACCGGCTCAACCGCCTCGAACGCACCTACTCCACCTCCACCACGGCGGTCTGGATCCAGTGGCTCGTCTGGCGCGGGGCGATCTGGGCCTACCTCTGCTACGCCCTGGTCCTTCGCCTGGCCCGGGTACGACGCAGCAGGACGTGGCTGCTCCTGCTGCTGCCCACCCTGTCGCTCCAACTCACCGTCATCGCCGCGAATCCCGCCCCGGTATGGCGCTACATGACCGGACCGGTCGTGATCGGCATCCTGCTGCTTCCGCTTGCCACCGTCACCCGTTCCCGCGACCGGGCCCTGGCAGAGCGGTCGCCGGGGTTCGTGGGCGATGACGAGCCCGCAGCCAGCCCTCGAAGTCCTGTACGGAGCGTCTGAAGCTCTTCAGCTCGTGGGCCGAGCGTCCAGAGTGGACGACTTCGCGCCCTTCGTGGTGGGAGCGGCGGCCTGGCTCGGCGGCCGGGACCGCCGGCGCGGGATCGCCGAGCAGGTGGACATCACCGCACTGCCGCGCTGGGCGGCCCGGTCGACCGCGTGCTCTGCCACCGTCTGCTGGGCGCTGCTGGGCAACCTGCTCTGCGTGGGTGTGCTGTACGCGGTGACCGCCGCGCAGGGGGCGGCGGGCGAACCGCTGTGGTGGCCGGTCGCGGTCACCGAGGTCGCGCTGGTCGCCTTCGCCACCGTGGGATTCACCGCCGGAGTGCTGCTCCCCAGCCGTTTCACGGCGCCGCTGGCCGCCATTGCCGCCGCCCTTGTGCTGCGGCAGAGCCTGCGCACCGGGGGGACGTACACGCTGCTGTCGCCGATGACCTCGCCGTCGTACTCACGGGAGCCACCACCCATGACGCCCCGGCCGACCTTCCCGGTCCCGGTGACCCGGTCCACGCCGCTGGGCAGCGCTTCGCCGCCCTGCCGGCCGCGACCCGGCACACCTGGCTGGCCGCCCACCTCGCCGACCTCCGGGCCGGTCGGATCACCCTGGAGCAGCTGCCGTGACCGCACTGACCACCGCGGGCCCCAGCGTCGGCCGGGAGCGGCGGTGGGGGAGTGCGGCCCGGCTGGTACTGCTGCACCTGCTCAGCCGTCAGGTCCCCGGCGCGCTGGCGGCGCTGGCCGGCTGCGGGGTCGCCCTGCGCACCGTCCTGCTGCTGCACTGGGCCAGGGGCGATCGCGGGACCGCCGAGCAGGTGCCGCTGCTGATCGAGGCGGCGGCCGCCTCGGTGGTCGCGGCCTCGGCCCACAACCCGTTCGGCGAGAGTGAGCGCAGCACCGGCAGCCGATTGCCGTATCTGCGGCTGGTCGCCGCCCTGGCGCTGACGGCGGTTGCGGCCGGCGCCCTGGCCGCCGGCGGGGCCGGTGCGGCCGGTGCGGAACTTCCGGGTGGTGCGGGGCAGTTGCTGCGTGATGTCGCAGGTCTGTGCGGCATCGGCCTGCTGTCGGCCGGTGTGCTCGGCGGTGCACTCGCCTGGGTCGGACCACTGGCCTACACCGTGGTCGCCGAGTTCGCCCTGACGGAGGCCTGGCGCACACCGTGGTTCTGGCCCGTGCACTCCGGCCGCGACCTGGGTGCGGCCCTGTGCGCGGGGGCGGCCTTCGCCGCCGGCACCGCCCTGATCGCGGTGCGCGGCCCGCGCGAATAGGCCGACCAAGCCTCGCACGGAGGACCTAACACCGAGTTAACAGGCTCAACTTGTCAGCGCCCGGGTGCCCGGGCGGGGGTGTTCCCCGGAACACCGGGTGAACAGTCCCTCCAGGCACTGCCGCCGGCCCCTTCGGACAGGTCAGGATCACGCCGAATCCTGTCCCGCCCCACCCTTGGAAGGGCTCCCCATGACTCGTCGCCGCATCGCGACGGCAGCAACGGTCGGCGTGGCCACGCTCTCCTGCGTCGCCGCCGTCCCGCAGAGCAGTCTGTTCCACCCACGCGAGCACCTCACCTACTCGATCGGCAGCCCGGTCGTGGACCAGGTCAAGGGTGGCCCGTGGACCCTCGCCCAGGGCGACTCCGCGTTCGGCTCCTCGATCTCCGTCGGCGGGGTGACCTACCCCAACGCGGCCGTCGACCCCGCCGGGACCGGGGCCGTCCCCGCGCAGAGCGGTGTGACCGGCACACCGGGGCCGCTGACCGGTTACTGCTCCACCGACAACGGCACCGGCCCCGCCACCGGCACGGTGCTGCGCCAGCCCAAGGGCAGTGTGCTGCCGATGCAGCCCTACTACTTCCCCTTCGTCACCAGTGACGACGGCGGCCGCACGCTGACCGGGCTGTTCGACTACCGGCCCAAGGACACCGACGAGGCGGTGGTCTCGGCCACTTCGACCGACCACGGCCGGAGCTGGAAGTACACCGGCGAGGCGCTGGAGCAGAACCCGGGGCTGTGCGCGACGGGCAATACCGACGACGACGGCCAGGGCCACGCCTTCGTGCTGTCGGTCCCCGGCTACGGGGGCAACGGGCAGGCGGGCAGCGGCAAGCGGGCCCAGGTCCTCTACACCCTGAGCCGTCCCACCGGGGACGCACTGGGCGTCAACATGATCGTCCACAAGCTCACCCCCAAGGGCGGGAACCCGCTGGCCGGGCTCCCGGCCGTCGAGCCGGTCGGCATGGGCGGCAGCAGCACGGCGACCGCCGCGGTCAGCATCCCGGCCGGCCCCACCGGCGCCGGCGTCACCGTCAGCGTCGGCTCGACCGCGAACTTCGAGCAGCCGGGCCACTTCACCGTCGACGGCCACACCGTTGACTGCAACGACGCGGCCGCGACCACCACCGCGCTGACCGGCTGCACCACCCGCGACGCGGTCGGCGTGCAGGTGGCCGTCGGCGACGCGGTGAAGGCCGATGCCGTCATCCCGGCGACCGCCGCCGCGCAGACCTCGGGTCTGATCGCCCCGGACGGCATCATCAGCACCCTGCCGCACTACCAGGGGGCGCCGCGCGGCAGCGTCGCCGTCCTCTACACCGAGAAGATCGTCAACTACTTCGCCCCGACCACCACCACGGCGGCCCTCACCCTCCCCGCCGCGACCATCCCGGTGGCCGACAGCTCCGCCCTGAAGCCGGCGGGCGGCGTGGCGGGCGGCGCGGTCACGGTCAGCCTGGGCACCGCCGCAGGCATCGTCCAGGTCAGCTGCACCGGTGCGGACGCCACCGACCTGACCGGCTGCACCGGCGGGACCGGCGCGGTCGCCAAGGGAAGCAGCGTCGGCGCCCCCGGCGCGGCGACCGTCCCCTACGACCAGCTCGCGAAGATCGGCGAGGGCAAGAACAAGCCCAAGTCGCTCTACGGCAACAACGAGGACTACTCCGTGGTCCGCGCCGCCTACACCTACGACGGGGTGCACTTCACCGACCTCGGCCAGGTCGCCGGGCTCAACGACCCGGCCTCCAGCAGCGACTCGGTGCTGCGCTGGGTCGGTTCACGCGGCACGGTGATCACCAACCCGGACGGCAGCTACGGGCTGTTCCTCTCCGGCGCCTATGCCTCGGACGGCGACAGCGACGCCTTCAACCAGATCTTCTACTCCTCCTCCAGGGACGGGAAGAACTGGAGCGCACCGCAGAAGCTGCTCGGCACCGACTACACCTTCTCCGCCCTGGCGAAGCAGGCGAGCGGCGGCGGGCTCGACCTGTCCGGCTACTACTCCGGCCGGGTCTACGACCCCACCGTGGTCCAGAACAGCAACGGCACGCTGACCATGCTGTTCGCCGGCTACTCCACACCCAAGCCGCTGCCGGCCACCGGTTCCGTGCAGGGCACCGACCCGAGCAGCCCCTACACCGTCCCGGCTGCCCAGCGGGCCGAGTACCGCACCATCCTGAGCGTCACCCTGCGTCCGCACTGGACCCGCTGACCGCCGTCGGCTGATCAGTGGAGTGGGATTCGGGTCCTGTCGTCCGTGCGGGCGGCAGGACCCTCAGCAGGAGGAAGTCCGGATCGGGCCTGCTGACGACCTGCTGCAGCGCGCCGCAGGCATTGGTGTAGCTCAGGGTGACCACCGCGACCAGGTGCGCCACCCGTACCAGCGGCAGGACCGGCGTCAGCAGTCCGCCGCCGCGGCTGAGCAGACGGCCCGTCAGGAGGCGCAGCAGGCAGGGCAGCACGACGGTCATGACAGCGAACACACTCCCCGCCGATCGTGCGGCACCGTGCAGGTCCGCGGCGTAGGAGCCGGTGGTCAGCAGGCCGCCCAGAGGGCCCCCGCGCCCCGGATCGCAGCCCGGGGGCCGAAGGCAGCGGGGGAGCGGACGGGCTCTGCGATCCCGTCGAGGCCTTCCGCGCCTTCGCCGGGTCGGCCGCCGCCCTGGACGCCTGGCACGCCTCCGGGCGCACCGGCCCGCGCCCGCCCGGGCGGCTGCGCCGGTACCGGACCCCGCACCTCGCCCGCACCACGACTCTGCTGAGCACCCCGCTGCAACGGCTGATCGCCGACCCCGACGGCCGCCCCCGCGCACTACGTCGCCGCGACGCTTTTTGGGGCCCGTCCGGAACCGGAAGGCCCCGTCCCACCTGCCGCAGTTCCGTTGACAGACACCTCACAGGTTTTGGAATGATCGCACTGGCTCCCCTGCCAGGGGAGTCTTCACCTTCGATCAGGGGGATGCAGCGTGGGGAAAACGCGTGTTCTGACCGCCATCGGCATATCCGTCGCGGCTCTGCTCACCAGCTTTGCGACCAGCGGCGCGACCGCGGCCCCGGCCGCTCCGGCGGCCAACCGGATCGCCGTCAACAGGACCCTGGACCTCGGCCGGCTCGGGCAGACGATCCAGTCCAAGACCGAGGACTTCGCCGGCCTCACGATCGATGAGAAGGCCCATACCCTCACCGTCTACACCGCCACTGGCGACCAGGCGATTGCGAAGGCGCGGACCGCACTGGCCGCGCAGCACAACGCCAGCCCGGCGCTCGCCGGCGGGGAGGATCCGGCGCTCGCCGCGACCACCGGCTACACCATCGTGTACAAGCCGGTCGCGCACTCCCAGGCCGCGCTCACCGCCCTCGCCGATGCCTTGAGCGCCCACAAGAACGTCGACGGGGTGAAGTGGCGCACGGTCGGCACCAATCCGGCCCTGAACCAGGTCGTGCTCGGCGTCACCAAGCCCACCCCGGCCCTACGCGCCGAGCTGGCCAAGCAGTACGGCGGCATGGTGGACCTGATCCAGGCCGACCCGCACCTGGGCGACCTGCGTCAGAAAGGTCTTCGTCAAGCCGAGCGCGGTCCGGCCCCAGGACACCCAGTCCGGGGCGAGCAGGCAGTGGGACCAGCCATGGTGGAAGGGCGGTATCCAGATCAAGCACTGGGACCCCATCCCGAACCAGCCGGGCTGGTTCAACGTGACCACCTGCACGGCCGCGTTCGGCTGGACCGACCCGTACTACGCTCCGGTGCAGATGCTCACGGCCGGCCACTGCGGCCCCCAGGGCTGGTCCTGGTTCAGCGGCAGCAACAGCTCGTTCTCGCGCCGGGTCGGCATCACCGGCTGGCAGACCTTCAACGCGGGCAACACCGACGCCGCGCTGATCACAGAGGTCGACGGTAACGGGATCCTCCAGGAGATCTACAACGGAGGCTCGTCCAGCAGCACCTTCTGGCCCGTCGGCGGCACCGGATTCAACTGGAACGGCGGCGCGTTCTGCTCCGACGGCTCCGTCACCGGTGAGAACTGCAGCGGCATCATCGACTCCTGCGACGTCAAGGCCGACTACGGCAGCGCCGGGGTCGCTTACCACATGTGCAGCGCCCACTCCAGCAGCAATTCGCGCCTGATGGACCACGGCGACTCCGGCGGCCCGGTCGTGTCCGGCAACATGCTCCAGCACGGCATCCTGTCCGGCGGCAACATCGGCAACGGCCCCGGCCAGGGCCCCGGCAACAACATCTATTTCACCCCGTGGATCGCGGTGAGCAACATGATTGGCGGCCACTCCTGCCCGTGCTGACCCCCAGCACTCTGTCGCCCCGGGCACCGATCGGTGCCCGGGGCACGGGCTCGATCGGCAACCGTTGACCCGGGTCGTTCGGTGAGTCAGTCGACGTCGCGGTGCGGGAGGTAGACGTTCAGGGCGTGGAGCGCCTTGTCGAGGATCAGGGTTTCGGCGGCGGGGTCTATCTCTCCGTCGCGGGCGTAGTGCTCGGTGTCGTGGATGCCGTCGATACGCAGCTGGGAGACGGCGGCGGCCTGGTAGACCCGGGACCGGGCCAGGGTGCCGGTGAGGAAGGCCGCCACCAGCCGGGTGCGGGCCATGGGATGGCTGCCGTCGACCACGCGGATGTCGAGGGTTCCGTCGTCCAGGCTGCGGCGGAAGCTGGGGGCGAAGCCGGGCGGGTCGTAGCGTCCGTTGCCCGCGAACAGCAGCCACAGGCTGCGCTCCTTGCCGTCGATGACCGCGCGGGTGGGCCTGCCCTGGGCCAGCACCCGGACCAGTCCCACGCCCAGGGCGGGCCATTTGCCGAGGTACTTCTGCAGCGATTCGCGGGCGTGCACCAGTTCGGGGTAGACCCCGATGCTGAAGGTGTTGAGGAAGTAGGCCGCTTCCGGCTCGCCTTCTGACCTGCCGTTGATGGCGCCCTTGGGGGTGACCCGTCCCAGGTCCACTGATCCGCCGTGGCCCCCCTGGACGGCGTCGACCGCGTCCTGCAGGGTGAAGATGCCCAGGTCGGCAGCGAAGTGGTTGAGTGTGCCGCCGGGGAAGACCGCCAGCGGGAGCCGGTGCTTGGCTGCGATCAGGGCCGCGGCGTTGATGGTGCCGTCGCCTCCGGCCACGCCCAGCGCGCTGTCGCCGTCGGCTGCTTGGACGTCGGCGGCGGCCTGTTCGAGCAGGGCGAGCAGGTCCTGGTCGCCCTCGCGGATCCGCAGGTCCGCCTGGGGCAGTTGGGCCAGCAGGTCCGTCTCCACGCTGTCGGCGCTGCCCGAGGAACTGTTGACCACCACGACCAGCCCGCGGCCCTCGGGCAGGGCCGGCACCTGGACCCGGGCCCGGGCCGCGGCTGCGGGGGCGTCGTCGCGCAGCGGCCACCACCGCAGCGTGAGCGCGGCCATGCCGACGCCCAGTGCTGCTCCGGCGAGCACGTCGCTGGGGTAGTGGGCTCCGGTGTAGACGCGCGAACCCGCCACCGCCGCTGCCAGCGGAATCGCGGCTGCGCCCAGCCAGGGTGACTCCAAGGCCACAGCGGTGGCGAAAGCTGCTGCCGAGGCGGTGTGCCCGGACGGGAAGGAGGTGGTGATCGGCGGATGGAGCAGTCGGCGTGCGATCGGTACAGCGGTGCTGACGGGGCGTCGGCGGCCGGCCAACTGCTTGGCGACGACGTTGGCGGCGGTGGACGCCAGGGCGAGGGAGCCGACACCGCGCATGGCGGCGCGGCGCGCGCTCCGGTTGCGCGAGAGCCCGAGCGCGGCGGCCCCGGCCACCCAGAGCATTCCGTGGTTGGCACTGCGTCCCAGGCGCGGCAGGACCGGGTCCAGTCCGCGGGGATGCGCGGCGGCCACGCGGTCGAACAGGCGCACGTCGAGGTTCTGCAGTCGTCCCATGGGGGCCGGATACCCCGATCGGCTCCGAACACGCGCTCGGACGAAGCGTCACGTTCGAGCGGTGGAACGGCTTTCCGCAGGCGGGCCGGGGCCGGGGGGGCGGGGCAGCCGGGGTGGTCGTGCCGGCCCGCTGGCGCCGCACCCTGGGCGGCGTGCCGTGCTGAAGTCGAGGACACTGTCGCACGGCGGCCTGATCCCCCCCTGGTTGGTGAGAGTGGAAACTTACCCGGTGCTGCCATGCTTCGGGGATGCGTCGAACTCTCACGTTCACCGGTGTCGCGCTGCTGCTCGCGCTGGCCGGCTGCACTTCGTCCGGGGCGAGCCCGAGCAGCAGTTTGCCGGTGGTGACCAGCAGTGCGGCGATCGCCGCCGCGGCCCAGAACACCGTCTATGTCACCACTGCCCAGGCCAACGCACCCGACCTGGTCAACACGCTCGACGATGCCTCCATCGTGGCGGCCGGGCGTCAGTTCTGCGCCGCTCTGAGCGCGGGCACCGCCGTGGCGAATGCCACGGCCGGGCTGGCGGCCACCTACGGCGCCAAGGATGCGGAGGTCTTGGCGGGCACCGCTGCCGATGTCTACTGCACCGGCCAGGATGTGACCGTGGATGCACTGGTCAAAACCCCTGGCCCGTAGGTCCGGTGCGCTCCGAGGCAGGGCTCGGGGCGCTGTCGTGGGACGAAGTCTGGATGAGGAGGAAGCGCGATCCGCCGTGTGTCATCCGGTACCAGCGGGCGGCACACAGTTTAGGGAGTTCGCCCCCGCCGCCATGCGCGCGATGGAATACCGGAGGGTCACCACGTCCTTGGTCTCGTCAGCTGCGAGGCTGCCCCAACAGCTCCAGACGAAGTGGACATAGGGGCAGGACCCGGTGTCATGAGGGGAGGACCAGGCGATGGTCGTAGGCGAAGACGACGGCCTGGACCCGGTCGCGCAGGCCCAGTTTGATCAGCATCCGGCTGACGTGGGTTTTGACGGTGTTTTCGGCCACGCCGAGTTCGGTTGCGATCTCCGCGTTCGACAGGCCCTGGGCGACATAGGTCAGAACCCCGCGCTCGCGTGCGGTCAAGGACGCCAGCGCGGTGTCGGTCGGCTCCCGGACCGTGGGGAAGCGGTGGGCGAAAGTCTCCAGGAGGCGCCTGGTGACCCGGGGCGCGATCACAGCCTCGCCGGCTGCGATGACGCGGATGGCGCCGAGCAGTTCGTCCGGCCGTGCGTTCTTCAGCAGGAACCCCGAGGCTCCCGCGGTCAGCCCGGTGAAGGCGTACTCATCCAGGTCGAACGTGGTCAGGATGAGCACCCGGGTGTCCGGGCAGCGAGCCACGATCTCCCGCGTGGCCTCGATGCCGTCCACCCCGGGCATGCGCACGTCCATCAGCACCAGATCCGGCTTCCGCGTGACGGCCATCTCGATGGCCTCGGTCCCGTTCGCTGCCTCTCCGCAGACGGAGAGGTCCGGCTGGGAGTCGATCAGCAGCGAAAAGGCCAGGCGCAGCAGGGGTTGGTCGTCCGCGAGGAGGACTCGGATGGTCATGCCTGCTCCCGTGCGTTCCGAAGCGGCCCGGAGCCGGCGGCATTGGTCGTGGTCAGGTCGAGCGTCGCCTTCACGCACCATCCGTGGTCCGGATCGGGGCCGGCCGCCAGGGTTCCACCGAAAGCGGTCGTCCGTTCACGCATGCCGACCAGGCCGTGGCCGGCGCGTTCGGCACGTTCGGCCCGGGCACCCTCCTGGTATCCGTTGTCGCGGATCTCGACCGACAACTCGTGGGACGTCCAGCGCAGGGCGACCCAGGCCTGGGAGCCGGCGCGGGAGTGCTTGAGGACATTGGTCAGCGACTCCTGCACCAGCCGGTACACCGTCAGCTGGGCCCCGGGGGAGAGCAGCTCCGCCGCACCGTCGACGTCCAGTTCGGTGGGATGGCCGGCCGCGCGCACCTGCTGGACCAGTTCGGCCAGTTCCTCGATTCCCGGTTGGGGATGCCGCAGCGCGTCAGGTTCGTCGTCGCGGAGTACTCCCAGGAAGCGGCGCATGTCCGTCAGCGCCTGGCGGCCGGTCTCGGCGCACTGCTGCATGGCGGCAGTGGCTTTGCGCGGGGTGCGGTCGTTGGCGTAGACCGATCCGTCCGCCAGGGCGACCATCACGGACAGGCTGTGGGTGACGATGTCGTGCATCTCCCGGGCGATCCGCGAGCGTTCCGCGGCCACCGCGAGGGCTGCCTGCTGGTCGCGCTCACGCTCCAGGTCCGCGGCCCGCTGTTCGAGGACGGCCAGTCGGGCGCGCCGGCCGCGCGTGTTGAGTCCCAGGACCACGGCGGCGACGACGGTGCCGGAGTAGAGCACGAACGTCTTGGTGATGTGCACCTCGGAGGTGCTGTGACGGTGCAGTGGTGCTCCGCTCAGTGCGGCCAGGAAGGCACCCGTCTCGGCGACGGCGAGGGCCGTCCAGGTGGGCAGACGCGAGGAGTGGGCGGCGACGGTGTAGAGGGCGATGAGCACGGCGATGTCGGCCGGCATGACATGGACGAGCACCACCCACTGGACGAAGGCGAGTGCCGCGACCACACAGAACATCGGCATGGGCGCCCGGCGCCGCCAGACCAGGGGGAGTACCAGCGCGGCGTGCAGCAGCCACAGCCAGCGAGTCTGCTGCTCGAAGCCGCGATCTGCCGAGGTCACCACCATGACCACGACAGCTGACGCACCGTCGACGGCGACTGGCCGGCGAGCGCCGAAATCCGTCGCGAAGCTCCGTAGGCCTGACAGTCGTCCGGAGACCGTGTCCGACCATCGACCGAGAGACGCGGCCGGGGTCGAGACCAACCAGGTCACGCCGGGGCTCCCGTTCGCACTGTCGTGCCGTGCCTGCCGTGCCTGCCGTGTCCCGGCAGGTGCCGGTGGGTGGCGCTGCCCTCGCCGTGCTCATGGGTGAGTGAGTACTGCTGACCTGCTTCGACCTGCTGGTGCAGATCGGTGGCCGCGTCCAGCGCGGTGCCGCTGGAGAGCAGGAGTACCGAGGCCAGGAGTGCGGCGGCAAGGACGGGGCGGCGCAGGTCGCTTCTTGCCGCTGTCGCCGGATCCTGGCCCAGCAGGGCGGCCACCCGGCGCGGCACCGGTCCTGCCGCCATGCCGAGCGCGACGCCGGCTCTTCCGGTCGCACCGCGCTGGTGGGCCAGTCCCGCCAGGGCGGCGCGGCCGACCGCCCGGGCGACGAGCCGTCGGTCGCCGAGCCTGGCGGCGGCGGCCTCGTCCGCCCAGCGCTCGACGCTGTAGGCCACGCCGTCGCGCAGGGGACGCAGCAGCGGGTGGAGCGCGACGGCGAGGTCGGCCAGCAGCACGAAGCGGTGGTGGTGGCCCGACAGGTGGGCCCGCTCGTGGGCGAGCAGCACGCCGCGCTCGTCCTCCGCCAGAGCCCGGAGCATGCCGGCGGTGACGACGATCCTCCCCGGACTGCCCCGTCGCAGGCTGCCCGGCAGGGCGTAGGCGTCCGGCCGGGAATCGGGCAGCACCACCAGGTCTCCTCCCGCACCGTGCACCGCCACCAGCACGCGGGCCTTGATGTACTGGCGCCGATGGCGACCCAGGACCTGGACGGCGCGAAGGGCCGCGGCCGCCAGCAGCAGGCCGGCGACCGCACCGAGGGGGACCACCGCGGGGGGAGCGAGATGACGGGCGACCGGCAGTTCGAGGTGGCCCATGGCTGCGATCACCGGAAGCTGCAGCAGCGCTGCCAGGGACAGCAGTCCGAGCGCGACGGCCCCGGCCCCCGCCAGGCCGACGCAGGTCGCGGTGAGCAGCCATACAGCCGCTCGTGGCGGGAGCCGGTCCGGTAGCGAGCGGATGCTGGGCAGGGCGAGCAGGGGGGCCAGGAGCAGCGGCAGTGCCAGTGGCGCCCAGACGGTCGGTGTCATGGCGCCGTCCCCCCGTTCATGGGCTGGATACGCTCGTGCTCGGCCTGGAACAGACTCCTGAGCGATTCCTCGTCTTCCGGGTTCAGCCCGGAGACGAAGCGGGTGAGCACGGTCTGCCGGTCGGTCTCCTTCTCCAGTTCCGAGCGCATCCGCCGGGCGGCGAGCCCCGGCGCGTCCTGCGCTTCCTGTGCGGGCGCGTACGCGAAGGCCCGCCCCGCACGGGTGCGGATGAGCAGGCCCTTGTCGTGGAGCCGGGCCAGGATGGTGTTCACCGTGGTGCGGGCGAGGCTCCCGGGCAGGGCGCGTTGGACGTCCGCGGGCGTGAGCGCCTGCTCAGCTGCCCAGAGCACGGCCAGGACCCCGGCCTCGAGCTCGCCGTGGTGACGGCGCTGGGGCTCCATCGCTGCCAAGGTGTTCCGCCCTTCGTCCCCTGCTGCCGGGATCCCCCTGGAGGGGAGTGCTGTCGCCCACCAGAGTGGCACAAGGCGACTACAACATTGTAGACATTGCCTTCGGGTTCGGCTCGGGGCGGCGGAACCATGACGTCACGCGACCCCTGGCAGTCGCCGGTCGGCCCACGACAGGAACGTGATCATGCGGCAGACTGTCGGAATGAAATCACGGACGGGTGGCATGTGGTGGGGCACGACGATCGAGGCGCCGGACCCCAGCGGCCTGGCCAGGTTCTACGCCGAACTCCTGGGTTGGCACATCGGGCACGAGGAGCCGGGAACGGCCGTCGTCGCCGCCTCACCGCAAGGACCGTTCTTCGTGTTCCAGCAGGCGGACGGCTACCGGGCCCCGGTCTGGCCTCCGGCCGACGGGCAACAGCGCCCGATGATGCACTTCGACTTCCAGGTCGGCGATCTGGACTCGGCGGTCGCCGAGGCGGTCGCCCTGGGCGCCACTCTGGCGGAGCACCAACCGCAGAAGCACGTCCGGGTGCTCTTCGACCCGGCCGGCCACCCCTTCTGCCTGTGCTTCGACGAGGACCGGACATGACCGGCGTCACTCGGTCGGCTGTGTCGCGGCCGGGGCGTTGGGGGCTCCGGCACCAGTTGCAACTCTGTGCGCCGACGGAGGTGCTGGCATTCACTGAACAGGTGCACGCGGCACGCTGCACTGTGCAACCTTCGGGAGCAAGTGCTGAACGGAGCGAAGCGATGCGTCGCGACCTGGAAGTCGCCCCGGCCGAGGCCGGGGCGGCCGGAGCGATCGAGTGGATCGTGGGTCTGTCGCCTGCTGGGAAAACCGCTGTCGGGAAAGTGGATCAAGGTGGTAGAACTGCCGCTGTGCATATGACTCTGGAGTTTCCCGATCTGCTGCGGCTGATCGACGAACGTGCGACCGCCTTCCGCGCCGCCATCGCCTCCGCGCCCAGCCTCGACGTGCAGGTGCCGACCTGCCCCGAGTGGACGCTGTCGGATCTGGTGCAGCACCTGGGCGCCGGGCGACGCCGTTGGGCCACCATCGTCGCCGCAGGACCCGACGCCGACCCTCCGCCCAAGTCCACGAGCACCCTTGCCGCGACTCAGGAGCGCGAGGCCCTGCTGGCCTGGTTGGCCGCAACGACGCAGGAGCTACTGGACGCGCTGCAGGAGTCCGGCCCGGAGCGCGGCTGCTGGACACCGTGGGGTCCCACGCAGTTGACGGACACCTGCGGTTCCGTCGCCCGGCACCAGGTCCAGGAGATCGCGGTGCACACCTACGACGCCCAGGTCGCCGTGGGCGCCCCGCAGCCGCTGCCGGCCGAGGTGGCCCTCGACGGTGTCGAGGAGAACCTGTTCATCACCTGCTTCACGAGGAGCGCCTGGCCGCACAAGCCCACCGCCTTCGACTTCCACGCCACCGAGGGCCGCTCCTGGCGCCTCACGGTCGACGGCGACGGTGCACGGACCACCCGGCTGCCCGCTACCGGCGAGGACCGGGACGCGGCAGGCCTCTCCATTCGCGGCACGGCCAGTGATCTGGTCCTCTACCAGTACCAGCGCATTTCGGTGGACTCCCTGCAACTCGACGGGGACCCACAGCTGCTCGACCTGCTCCACGCCTGGGAACCGGAGGACTGGGCGTGACGACACGCCACCGCCGAGCGGGGAGGGCATACGTGCCTCCAGAGCGGGAACACCTGCGGTGAATGGGCCTGGAGGGGCACGTCCTTCGGGTCCACGACGTGAGATGCAGCGTTGTGCGTGCGACCTGACCGCTGCGGCGGTCAGGTCCCCGCTGCCTTCCCGCTGCTGGCGCTGGTCCTGGGAGCGTGGGTGCTGTGGGGCAGCCTGATCGGCCCCACCGACGTGTTGCTCGCGCTGGCCCTGTACACGTTCACCGGTCTGGGTGTCACGGTGGGTTTCCATCGCTGCACCGCGCCCGCCGCGGAAGTGTGCGGCTGCTACGGTCGACGGGTCATCAGGGCAGTACCGGGGCGCGGAAGGGCGAGGACAGCAGTGGACAGCACACGCAGGCACACGGGCCCGGCCCGACTGCTTGCCGTGCTCGCGGTCCTGGTCGGCATGTTCCTCATGCACGGCGCCCCTACCACCGCGATGGGCGACTGCCACGGCTCGATGTCGCTGACCCTGCCCGGGACGCATCCCATGGCAGCCACCGCGCCGTTGGTCGTCAACCCGGCCGCGCAGGCGCAGCGGCCGAGCGACGCGGCAACCGGCGCGCAGGGAACCAGCTGCGTGTCCACCCTGACCCGAGACCACGTCACGCTCCCGGCCGCGCCACTGATGGCATTCGCGGTCCTGGCCGCGCTGACTGTGCTGATCGGGACCGGTCGCCTCGGCAGCGGACCGGCCGCCCGGCGACGAGGCCCACCACCGGCCGGCGGCCGACAGCTACTTCTTAGGGTGTGCATCGACCGGACCTGACAGGACCACCGGTCCCCTCGCCCGACGCGAGGGGTGCCGGGGCTGGTCCTGCCCTGTCCGTGCGCCGCTGTTCGGTGCCCACCGAAAGACCGTACCCATGTCCTCTTCCCTCCTGCTCACCTCCCGTCAGCGAGCCGCCGCAGCCGTGGCTCTGGCGGCGTCCGCCCTGGCCCTGAGCCTGGCGGCCTGCGGCTCCAGCACCAGGAACGGCTCGGTCATGCCCGGCATGCCGGGCATGACCGCCAGTGCCGTGCCGTCCACGACCACTTCGGCCTCCGCGTCCGCGATGCCCACCATGGACGGCATGGGCCCCATGCCGTCGGGCGACGGACTGGCCGCGACCAGTGGCGGCTACACCCTCACCCCCGCCGCCACCACGCTGCCTGCGGGGAAGGCATCCGGCTACCGGTTCACGATCATCGGGCCGGACGGCAAGCCGGTCACCGGCTTCGCCGTCGACCAGACCAAGACGCTCCACTTCTACGCGATCCGATCCGACCTGACCGGGTTCCAGCACATCCACCCGACCATGGCCGCCGACGGGACCTGGACCGCGCCCCTGGCCGCCCTCACTCCCGGGACCTGGCGGCTGTTCGCCACCTTCACCCCCGCCACCGGCTCCGGCAAAGGCGCCGACTTCGTCCTCAGCCGCACGGTCAACGTGCCCGGCACGCCCATGGACACCGCCCTGCCGCCGGCGTCCACCAGCACCACCGTCGACGGCTACACCGTCTCCCTGACCGGTGGGCTGGTGGCGGGCATGGCCCACCCGCTGACCGTCACGATCACCAAGGCCGGCAAGCCCGTCACCGACCTTCAGCCCTACCTGGACACCTACGCCCACCTGACCGCCTTCCACGAAGGAGACAGCGCCTTCGCACACCTGCACCCCACCACCGCCGTGACCGGTGACCACGGGGGTCCGACCCTGTCCTTCCACGCCGAACTGGCGAGCGCCGGCAACTGGCGGCTGTTCCTGCAGTTCCGGACTGCGGGAACGCTGCACACCGCGGCGATCACCGTGGATGTGAGCTGACAGGTGCAGAATCTGGTCATCGCCTAGGCGTTCACCACCACCCTGGTCGTCTGGGACCTGGTCGGGCACCCGCCTGAGGGGAGCCCCGCCTTGCCCGTGCCCGTCGATCATGGTGACCCGGCCCTCGGCTCGCACGTCATTCCCTGTCGCGCAGCGGGTCGCGACCGATGAAGCCGAGCAGGCGGGTCTGCGCGTCGGCGTCGCCCGGCACCGGCACCCGGGGCCCGTACTGCCCCGAGGACCGCAACAGGTCCTCGATCGGCGCCATCCCGGCGAGCAGGTCGGCGCAGGTCTGCGGGTCGAGCCGCTCGTCCTGGCCGGTGGCGCGGGCCAGGTCCCAGGTGTGCATGAACACGTCCGAGGTGTAGAACCGGTCGACCGCGTCCGGCAGCGGCATCTCACCCACCAGCGGGTGCCGGAAGGGGGTGGCCGCCTCGGGCCCGTCGAGCAGCCGCTGAACCGCGTCGGTGTGCACCTGCCAGGAGGCGACCGGATCCTCCTCCGGTGACGGGCCGCGGTCGAGCACCAGGCCAGTCGCGCTCTTGAGGAAGTCCGGGAACCAGTCGACCAGGTGACCGACCACGTCCCGGGCGCGCCATCCGGCTACCGGGGCCGGCGCGTTCCAGTCGGACGTGCCCCGCACCCGGGCGGTGAACCCGGTGGTCACCGCGCGATGGCGCCCGGCCGGGCCTGTGGGGAGGTTCATGCCTGCGCTCCCTCGGCGGTCCCGGCGATCCCGCCGGGGGCGAGCAGGGTGTCCAATTCGGCGCAGCCCTGGTCCACGCCGACCTTGGCCACGTCCCGGGCGGCGACGCGGCGCCAACTGCCGCCGGCGCCGGCGTCCCAGCGGTCCAGGGCCATCGTCGTGTCGATCATGCCGTCTCCTCACGTGTCGAGCGGACTCGATCCCGTCCACCACCACCTACACCTACACCTACACCAACGAAGGCCAGGTCGCCTCGCCGGCCGACTCCGTGGCCGGCCGCGGGGCGTGAGAGTATCTCGGTCGAGCACGCTTACGGCTTCCGGGCCTCTAGGGGAGTAGGAACGGACGGGGCCACGTGGATATCGCATGGTGATGCAGGGCGGTACATCCTCATTGAGGCTTCGTGTGCTGGTCACGGCCCTGTTCCTGGCATCCACAGCATCTTGCGCCAGCGTCCTCAGCGGAGACAACTCCGGGTACAGGATCACGAATGACCTGCGGCAGGACGTGTGGCTCGTGTCCTGCTCCCAGAATCGGCCCGACTTTCCCGGAGCCACGAAGATCGCTGCCAAGGATTCGCTGCAGCTGGAGGGGGACTGGCTGCCGGCGGATGACCCGGGGGCGGCCTGCTTCCTCTCCAGCAGCCCGAGTTCAAGTCGTGCAAGCTTTCAGGGATGCCTGAAAATGCCGACAGCCGACAACGGCCGCACCGAATACGAGGTCTCCGAAGCAGAAGGCGGTATCACCAAAAGCGCCTGCATGGCTCTGTCTCGACCAGGGCCACCATGACGTCGGAGGAAATCCGCAGCCAAGGGGTATTCAGGATCAAACGGGCCCTACCCCTGCGACCGGGGCCGGACCAAGCCGGCGTCGTAGGCGGCGATGACGAGCTGAGCCCGGTCGCGCGCGCCAAGCTTCATGAGCAGGCGACCGATGTGGGTCTTGGCGGTGGACAGGCTCACGTACAGCTGGTCGGCGATCTCGGTGTTGGACAGGCCGAGGCCGACCAGGGTCAGGACCTCGCGCTCTCGCTCCGTGGTCTCGTCGAGTGCTGATGAAGGGCGTTGCCCGGCCTCGGGACGTCGGGTGAACTCCTCAATGAGTCTGCGCGTCACGGCCGGCGCGAGCAGTGCTTCGCCGGCCGCGATGATGCGGATGGCGGCGAGCAGGTCGCCCGGGGGAGTGTCCTTGAGGAGGAAGCCGCCGGCGCCGGCGCGCAGGGCGGCGAAGACGTACTCGTCGATGCCGAACGTGGTGAGGATCAGGACTCTGACCCCACAGGTGCCCGGCGACGACGTGATCCGCCGGGTCGCCTCGATGCCGTCGAGCTCCGGCATCCGGATGTCCATCAGGACGACGTCGGGCAGCTCGCTCCCGGCCAGCTCGACGGCCTCGGCGCCGGTTGCCGCTTCTCCGACGACGGTGAGGTCGGGGGCCGTGTCGACGAGGACGCGGAAGCTGCCGCGGACGAGTGCCTGGTCATCGGCGACGAGTACGCGGATCATTCGGCCGCGGCCCTCGGACGAATCACCGGCATCGGGAGGGGCGCCCGCCTCGGGAGGGGCGCCGTGCTGGTCACGCCGCCGTACCTGACGCAGGTGACGGGCCGGAGCGGTGAAGCGAGCCCGAACCGTCCGACAGCCCCGACCCGCAGAGCGGGAACCGCGCGGCGACCCGGAAACCGTGCTCCGGCCCCGGGCCGGCCTCGAACTCGCCGCTGTACATTCCCACGCGCTCCCTCATGCCGACGATGCCGTGCCCTGAACTCCGAACGCCGCCGTCGTCACGCATGCCGCGTCCGGAATCCGTCACCTCCAGCTTCAGCGCGTCGTCCGCGTAGGTCACCGTGACTCGGCAGGCGTCAGCCGCAGAGTGCTTGACCACGTTGGTGACGGCCTCCTGGACCACCCGGTAGGCCGCGAGGTCGATTCCAGCGGACAGGTGCGTCCGCTCGCCCCTGACATCCAGCACGACCCGGACGCCGGCTTCGGCCGTCCGGTCCACCAGAGCTGTGAGATCCGCAAGCCCGGGCGCGGGCCCGAGCCCGGCGCCCTGGTCGTCGGCGCGGAGCATCCCCAGCATCGCGCGCATCTCGGCCAGCGCGCTCCGACTGATCTCCTCGATCGACGCCAACGCGCGCGGAGCCTCTTCCGGCCGCTCGGCGACCACGAAGTTCGCGACTCCGGCCTGCACCGCGATCAGGCTCAGCGTGTGCGCGACGACGTCGTGCAACTCCCGGGCGATCTGCAGCCGGTCCTCGACCAGCATCGCCCGCGCGCGCCGTTCCGCGAGGTCCTGCATTCCCGCCGCGTACGCGCGCTGCTGCCGGACCAGGAGCCCCAGCAGCCAGACACCGCTGATCAGTACCGCGTTCCCGATGAGATAGCCGTAGCCGTTCGGGAACGGATGTGCGGCGACGAAGCCGGCCGTCGTCACCGCCAGTGACCCGATCAGTAGCAGCAGCGCCTCACGTCGCGGGAATCGCAGGGGGACGAGGTAGCTGACGAAGGCGATCGCGACGGCCGGCTGCTCAGGCAGATAGCTGCGCGCCACGACCGCCACCCAGGCGATGACGACCACGGCCAGCACCGTCCGCGGCCAGATCCTGCGCAAGGCGGCAGGGAACATGGCGGCGAGGACGAGGGCGGAGTCGGCGGCCTGGGAACCCGCCAGACCACCCGCTCCCCGGAAGGTCGTCCGGTAGAGGAACGTGAGGAACAGGACGGCCACGCAGTCGATCGCGACCCAGTGCGCGCGTGTCAGACGCTTCAGCAGCGGTGTGTGCGGCGGGTCCATGTGCAGACGATAACTCCCTTGTCCGCCATGCGAGTCGTACCTGGGTACGACGCGTGCAGTGGTACCTGCGGCCAGCTCAAGGGCTTGCGGGCTGCCCCTGGGTCGGACGCCGTTCCCGGGCGTCGACGGCACGGTTGGAGCCATGGGAAACCTCCGATGCCCGCACCGCCGAACCGATCGCAAGCCGTCATGACCGCCATTCTCGTGGCCCGCGGGCTCGGCAAGCGCTACCGTGCGAACTGGGCGCTCGCTGACTGCTCCCTGTCCGTCCCGGCCGGGCGCGTCGTCGGTCTGGTCGGGCCGAACGGCGCCGGCAAGTCGACGCTGCTGAACCTGGCCGTCGGGCTGACCCGGCCCACCTCGGGCAGGGTGGAGGTCCTCGGTGCACGTCCCGGGTCGACTCCCGCGCAGCTCGCACGAGTCGGCTTCGTCGCGCAGGACCCGTCGCTCTACGCGGGGCTCTCGGTCGCGGACCACCTTAAACTCGGGGCCAAGCTGAACCGGACCTGGGACGCGCCGTACGCCCAGCGCCGGATCGGCAGGCTCGGCGTGGACCCCGGCCAGCGCGCCGGAGGACTGTCCGGCGGCCAGCGCGCGCAGCTCGCGCTGACCCTGGCGATCGCCAAGCGGCCCGAGCTGCTGATCCTCGACGAGCCCGTCGCCAGCCTCGACCCGCTGGCCCGGCGTGACTTCCTGACGGACCTGGCCGACGCGGCAGGCGAAGCGGACATCAGCGTGATCCTGTCCTCGCACCTGATCGCCGACCTGGAACGGGTGTGCGACTACCTCATCGTGCTGACGTCCGGGCGCGTGCAGGTGGCCGGCCCTGTGGCGGAGCTGCTCGCCGGGCACCGCGTCGTCACCGGTCCGGGCGACGGCGGCGATCGGCGCAGCCCGTCCGTCGTCAGCATCGGCGAACTGGCCGGCCGTGCTGCGGCGCACCCCGCGTGGAGCGCGCCGCAGCCGAGCCTCGAAGACCTCGTTCTGGCGTACATGAGCCGCGACCCGGCGCCTCGCGGCGACCGAACCGTACGGGAGGCGCAGCAATGATCTGGCTCACCTGGCGCCAATTCCGCACCCAGGCCATGGCGGCGTCCGGCATCCTCGCCGCTGTCGCGGTCCTCTATTGCTGCACCGGCCAGAATCTGCACCAGATGTTCGACTCCAGCGGGATCGCCACCTGCCGCACCGCCGCCGCGTGTTCCGCGGCACAGTCGGCGTTCCTCGACCGGGTGAAGGGCGACACCCTCTATCCGATCCTCTATTTCGTCGGTATCGGCGGCAGCTACCTCGCGCCGGCCGGCATCGGGATGTTCTGGGGCGCTCCGCTCGTCGCCCGCGAACTGGAGGCCGGGACCTTCCGCCTGACCTGGAACCAGAGCACCACCCGCACCCGCTGGCTGGCCGTGAAGCTCGGCGTCATCGCGCTCGCCGGCATGGCCCTCGCGGGGCTTCTCAGCTGGCTGATCACCTGGTGGTCCGGGCCCATCGACAGAGCCGACGCCCTGCCCGGCTACAACCCGCAGGCGATCCCGAACCGGTTCAACCCCCTGATCTTCGGTGCGCGGGACATCCTGCCGGTGGGCTGCGCAGCGTTCGCGCTCGTCCTCGGCGTGGCCGTCGGACTGCTCATCCGCCGGACCCTGCCTGCGATGGCCGTCACCTTCGCGGTTCTCGTCGCCGCCCTGGTCGTGCTGCCCATGAACGTCTGGCCGCACCTCGCTGCTCCGGACCACACCGTCACCGCGCTCCGGACGAGCGGGGGACCGGGGACGCACTTCGACCAGGAGGGCGATCGCATGACGGTGAGCATGGCGGTCAACATCCCCGGAGCCTGGGTCCTCTCGACGCAGACGGTGGACCCGGCCGGACGCCCGTTCACCGGACCGGTCACCCCGGCCTGCGCGGCGACGAACGCGACGCCGCAGGCATGCTTCGCATCGATCGACCGGTTGAACCTCCGGCAGGTGGTGACCTATCAGCCCGCAGGCCGCTACTGGCGGTTCCAGTGGTCCGAGGCGGCCGTCTACCTGATGCTCGCCGGAGCGTTGGCAGTGTTCTGCGTCCGGCGCATCCGCTCCTCTTCGGTCAGGCCGCCCCAGACCCCGTAGGGCTCGCGAGCGTCCAGCGCGAACTGCAAGCACGGTTCGCGGACCGGGCAGTGCCCGCAGACCTGCTTCGCTGCCTGGTCGCGGGCCTGGTGTGTCCTCATGACGGTAGGTCAACAGGAAAATGAATCGCATCGCCCCTACCATGACGCCATGACGCGAATCGTCGCGGTCCACGGCGTGCTCCCGCCCCACCGGTACCAACAGTCCGAGATCACTGAGGCGTTCGCCGATATGTGCCTGGCCCCGGGCCGGGCCCACACGGTGGTCGAACGCCTGCACAGCTCCGCCACGGTTCGCAGCCGCCACCTGGCCCTGCCGCTGGAGGAATACGCCTCGCTCACCGGCTTCGGCCAGGCCAACGACGCCTTCATCAGGGTGGCGCTGCAACTGGGGGAGCAGGCCGTCCTCGGCGCGCTGGCGCAGGCCGGACTGCGCGGCGAGGACATCGACCTGGTCGTCACCACCTCGGTGACCGGCATCGCGGCCCCGTCCCTGGAGGCGCGGCTGGCCGGACGGCTCGGGCTGCGCCCGGACGTGAAGCGGGTGCCGATCTTCGGGCTGGGCTGCGTGGCCGGCGCCGCCGGGATCGCCCGACTGCACGACTACCTGGAGGGCCACCCGGACCAGGTCGCCCTGCTGCTCTCCGTCGAGCTGTGCTCGCTGACCCTCCAACGCACCGACGCCAGCATGACCAACCTGGTGGCCGGTGCGCTGTTCGGGGACGGCGCGGCGGCGCTGATCGCGGTGGGCCGGACCCACCCGCACAGTCGGCAGGAATCGTCCCCGGCCCCTCTGCTGACGCCGGAGGTGACCGCCACCCGCAGCCATCTCTTCCCCGATACCGAGCGCCTGCTGGGCTGGGACATCCGCGACAGCGGTTTCCAGATCGTGCTCGGCCCCGACCTGCCGGACCTGGTCCGCCGCCGGCTGGGCGACGAGGTGCGGGACTTCCTCGGCGACCACGACCTCAAGCCGCAGGACGTGACGGCCTGGGTCTGCCACCCCGGCGGGCCCCAGGTCCTGGAGGCGGTCCGGGAATCGCTGGAACTACCGGTCCGCGCCTTGGAGATGACCTGGCGTTCGCTGGCCGAGGTCGGCAACCTCTCCTCCGCCTCGGTGCTGCACGTGCTGCGGGACACGCTGGCCCAGGCCCCGCCCCTGCCCGGGACCCCCGGGCTCCTCCTCGCGATGGGTCCGGGCTTCTGCACCGAACTCGTCCTCCTGAACTGGTAGCCGCCCCGTGATCCCCTACACTCTGCTGGTCCTGCTGGTGGGCGTCGAACGCCTTGCCGAACTCGTGGTCGCCCGTCGCAACGCCGCCTGGAGCCGCGAGCGCGGCGGCGTCGAGTACGGCGGCGGCCACTACCCGGTGATGGTGGCCCTGCACACCGGACTGCTGGCCGCCTGCTTGGCGGAGTCCTGGCTGGGCGGACGCCCGTTCCTGCCGGCCCTGGGCTGGCCGATGCTGGCGCTGGCGCTGGGCTCCCAGGTGCTGCGCTGGTGGTGCATCAGCACGCTGGGCCCGCGCTGGAACACCCGGGTCATCGTGGTGCCCGAACTGCCGCTGGTCACCGGTGGGCCCTACCGGTGGTTCAGCCACCCCAACTACGTCGCTGTCATCGTCGAGGGAGCCGCGCTCCCGCTGGTGCACTCCAACTGGATCACGGCGATCGGCTTCACCGCGCTCAACCTGCCGCTGCTGGCGACCCGGGTCCGCTGCGAGAACAGTGCCCTGGCCGGAGCCGCGCCGGCAGCCGTGCCCGCGGTCGCGGCCACGTGACGGCGGACCGGTGATCGACCTCCTGGTCGTCGGCGGCGGCCCCGCCGGGCTCGCCACCGCGATCCACGCCGCCCGCGCCGGACTGGACGTCACCGTTGTCGAACCGCGGTCCGGTCCCATCGACAAGGCCTGCGGGGAAGGGCTCATGCCCGGCGCCGTGCACGCCCTGGCCGACCTGGGCGTCCAGGTGGACGGACACCCGCTGCGCGGCATCCGCTACCTGGACGACCGGAACGCGGCCCAGGCGCTGTTCCGTGCGGGCCCCGGCAGAGGCGTGCGACGCACCGAACTCCACACCGCCCTGGCCCGCCGAGCCGCCGACCTCGGCATCCCGGTGCTCCCGCTCCGGGTTCAGGGCCTGCACCAGGACAGCCGCAGCGTCACCGCAGGCGGGATCACCGCCCGCTACCTCGCGGCCGCCGACGGACTGCACTCGCCGATCAGACGGCGACTCCTCCTGGAACACCCGGACCCGCGCTCGCCCCGCTACGGCCTGCGCCGCCACTACGCCATGGAGCCGTGGACCGACTGCGTGGAAGTGCACTGGTCCCGGCACGCCGAGGCCTACGTCACCCCGCTGGGCCCAGGGCTGGTCGGGGTCGCGGTGCTGACCGCCCGGCGCGGGGCGTTCGACACCCACCTGGAGCAGTTCCCCCGGCTCCGGCACCACCTCCCGTCCGCCACCGCCACGTCGGTGCGCGGGGCCGGCCCGTTGCGCCAACGCGTCACCTCCCGGGTGAGCGGGCGCGTGCTGCTGGTGGGGGACGCGGCGGGTTATATCGATGCGCTGACCGGTGAGGGACTGTCGCTGTCGTTCGCGGCAGCCGCCCAACTGGTGCAGTGCGTGCGCAACGACCGGCCCCAGGACTACGAACGGGAATGGCTCCGGATCTCACGCCGACACCGACTGCTCACCGAAACGCTGCTGTGGATCCGGCACCGCCGCCGCCTGGCCCCGTACATCGTCCCCGCGGCCACCCGCCTGCCGGCCGTTTTCACCACCCTCGTCAACCGGCTCGCCTAGGTTCTGCGCGGCGGACCAGGGCGGGATAGCGGGTCAGTTGAGGCCGAGCTTCGCCAGTGCGGTGGTCCAGTCCGTGCCGATCGCGGTGCGGGCCGCGGCCAGGGTGACGGTGCCCTTGCAGACGGCGTTCTTCAGCTTGGTCTCCACACCGTCCTTGCCGGTGGCGGTCTTGGCGCCGTAGCGCGGCTCGGGCCACAGGTTGTGCACGTCACGGGGAGCGCCGCCGAGCTCCAGGGGTATGAAGTGGTCCTCCTCGTAGTCCGCGGTGGAGGTGTCGGCGTACCCGTACTGGTCGATCTGGGCCACCTTCAGCGCGTTGGTGTAGGAGGTCGGCGGGCGCACGGTGGCGGTCCAGCCGGACACGCAGATGGTGGAGCCGATGGTGGACTGGGTGACGACCGGGTTGTAGGCGCCGGGCTGGCAGCCGGGGTCGGGCAGCGGAAGGTAGGACTGGGAGCAGGCGGTGACGGCGTGCGCGGGCCCGGCAGTGGCGAGCAGCAGGCCGCCCGCGGTGAGGGCGAGGGATCCGAGGACGGCGGTGAGGCGGTTTCTGGGCATGGACGCGTCTCCCGTTTGGGTGCTGTCCGGCGGGTACCGGAGCGATGCGTACATGACATCACTGGACCGGGTTACGCGTGTAGACCCCTGGCGGTAAACAGTGGACGCCCTCCGCGTTTCCAACAGCCGCGGTGGGTCGGACCGGAGGCTCAGACGCCGCGGCAATCCTCTGATGTGCACCGCCGGCTGCGCCCGGCGCGACTCCTCAAGATCACCTGCTGAGACGCATCCGCCCTGCGCGGCAGGCGTGACGGGACGCACGCCGGCCCCCGCCCCGTCGAGGGGCCCCGCCCTTACCTACCGGCTCCCTAACCTGAACAGGACGGGCAGGATATTCATTCGGGCTAATGTGTTGACCTCAGGATGCGCATCTTTGACGGAATGATTTGCTGGACGTCAGTACGGGTTGTACGCGGATCGGGGCGCATCCAGTTCTTTTGCCGCCCAGATTTCTTCCGGCCGACCCCTGGTATTCATGTGCGAGTTCCTCTCCGGGGATGCGGCCTCTGCACATTCGTCCTGTCCTGCTGCAGGGCGAACTCAAGGAACGGCCGTCTCGCCGAGGCGGCTCCGTCGCACGTGGTAAGAAACAGACAATACGGGTGTGAATTCGACGATGAATGCCAATGATTCTTCGGATGCGGGGGAGCGGAAGTGACGGGCCAGGAACGCAACGGGGGTCGGACGTTCGCCGTGGCCGTACGGCCGCTGATCGAGGGTCCGGTCCAGGGTCCACTGCGGAGGTCGGCGCTCCTCCGTCGGCCCTCAGGCTCGGGCCTCGGCGGTCGCAGTCCCAAGGTTTTGGTGTCCGCTCTGGTGCTGTGCTGGTTGCTGCCGCTGGTTCTCGGGGTGTTGCACCTGCAGGTGCTGACCCTGGTGGTGGCGCTGCTGGCGATCGGCTCGCTGGTGCGGGTCGGGGGCGGGCTGGTGGACCGGCTGATGGTCTCCGGGCTGCTGCTGTCGGGTGCGCTGATGGCCTTCGGGCTGATCGCCTCGGTGTGGCCCTGGCGGCTGGATCCGCTGCCCGCGGGCGCGGTGCTGCTCTCGGTGATCGCCCTGGCCGGCTGGTACGGCAACCGCAGGCCACGTCTTCCGCTGCGGCTGCGCTGGTCGGACAGCGTCATCCTGGGCACCGGCCTGGTCGTGTGGCACTTCGTCCACCGCGGCGTCACCGGCCGGCTCGGCAACGGCATGATGATGGTGGGAGACCGCTTCTCCCACTTCGCGCTCTTCGAGTCGATCGGCCGCATCGGCGGCTACCTCTTCCTGCACCAGAGCGCCGGCCGGGTCTCCACCCTGGGCAACACCGCCGCGGAATACCCGCAGGGCTCACACTTCCTGTTCGCCTGGGTCGACGTCTTCGTCCGCTCCAGCACCGTCCCGCTCAGCACCCCGCAGTCCCTGTCCCGCTACTTCACCTACGTCCTGCTCGCGTTCGTACTCCTGTGCGCCAGCGTGGTGTGGGCCACCCGCTGGGTCGCCGGCCCACGCCTGGCCGGCTGGCGAACAGGGGCAGTCTGCACGGTCGCCGCCTGCCTGGTCCTGGCCGCACCACTGACCGAACTGCTCCGCCAGGGCTTCGACTCCGAAATCGTCGGACTGGCCTTCCTCGCCGTCTCCGCGGCACTACTACTACGCCCGGCGATGGGCCAGGTCGAATACGCACTGGTGGCCGCAGCCGGACTGATCACCGTCGGCTACAGCTACAACATCTACATGGTCTTCGTGGCCCTACCGATCGCAGCCGGACTACTGGTGCTCCGCCGCCGCCAACGCCGACACCGGGTGGCACTGCTGCTCTCGCTCGCCGCCGCCGTCGCCGTCGCCGTGCTCCCCAGCGTGCTGAGCCTGCTCTCCCCCTTCGACATCGGCCAGCAGTCGGTTGCCAACGGAGCAATGATTCCTCTCGATCGGGCGACCGTGATCGGCCTGGGTGCCGTGGTGATCGTCTCCCCGTTGTTCTCGATGAACCGGTTGACTGCGACGCTGCGTCTGATTCTGGCCACCGCGGTGGGCACGGTGGTGGTGCTCGGGCTGTTCGCGGCCTGGCAGATCCACCGCAGCGGCACCGTCTCCTACTACTTCGAAAAAATGGCCTTCGCCGCCTTCGTCATCTTCCTGATCTGCCTGGGATCCGTCGGCGGACTGCTACGCCCGCTCGCCCCCCGGGGCCGAACCGCACCACTGCCGCGCAGACTGCAGGAACCGCTGCTCGCGGTCGGCGTGGGCGCGGCGGCGCTGAGCCTCTTCGCCGGCTTCCAATGGGGCATCCCCTCCGTCGACGCGACCTCCGCCCCATGGCGGCTCAGCTCGCTGGTCACCTGGTCCACCGAGCGGCAGGGAAACCAGCTCGCCGACAGTGCCCATACGTTCATGACCAGGGACATGGCGAGGTCGACGGCACCGGTGATCACCCTCTACCGGGGAACCGGCACCCTCAACTGGCAGACCACCTATCTGGCGCAGTCCCTGCTGCGGAGCAACGGCCTGATGACGACGAACTTTCCGCTGCTGGTCAACGTGAACATGGGTGGAAGCTACATCAGTGGCGCCAAGTACCAGGAGTCCCTGGAGCAATTGCGGCGGCTGGTCCGCGGGCTGCCGTCACCACCTACGATCCTGGTCGGCGACAGGCGGCTGTCCGAAAAGATCGGCAACGATCTGAACAGCGGCTGGGTGCCCACGACAAAGGTGCTGTTCGCACCGCTCATCCACTAACCACCAACCACTGACCGCTGCCACGCCGCCGAAGTGATCTCGTGGGTGCGGGGTGCTCACCGGTGTGAGCGGAAGAACTCGGTGAGGTCGTGCGCGAGGAGTTCGGGTTCTTCGTGGGCGGCGAAGTGTCCGCCGCGGGGCATGCGGGTGTACCTCGTGATGTTGTACGTGCGCTCGGCCCAGCTGCGGGGCGGCTGGGTGAGGTCGGCGGGGAACAGAGCGAGGGCTGTGGGCACGTTGACCCGCTCCACCCGCCTCGTCAGCCGCTGGGCGTATTCGTAGTAGGGCCGGAAGGAGGTCGAGATGCTGCCGGTGAACCAGTAGAGCGACGCCTGCGTGAGGAGGAAGTCGTCGCTGAACCGGGATGACAGGTCACCACCGCAGTCGCTCCACGCACGGTACTTCTCGACGATCCAGGCAAGCAACCCGGTCGGCGAGTCGGCCAGACCATAGCTCAGCGTGAAGGGGCGGGTGCTCTGTTGGTGCTGGTACCCGCCCTCTTCCGCGGACCACACCGCGACGGAATCGAGGTACTCCTGCTCCTCGGGGGTGACACCGGCCGGGTCATAGGCGACTGGGCTGGCGATCGCCGTCAGATGGATGCCCACCACGGCCTCGGGGTGAGCTTCGCCGAGCCTGGAGGTGATGTCGGCACCCAGGTCGCCCCCGTGCGCGACGTAGCGCTCGAAGCCGAGTTCGTCGTGCATGAGCCGGTGCCAGATCTCATGTGTCTGCGGCGGCTCCGCGAGCGAGGGCCGTTGAGGTGAGAGGGCGAATCCGGGCAGCGAGGGGACAATGACGGTGAACGCGTCGGCGGCGTCACCCCCGTACCGCGACGGCGTAGCCAGTCGGCGGGCGAGGGCGGTCAGCTCGAGGAAGGAACTGGGCCACCCGTTCGTCAGAACGATCGGCAGGGCGCCGGCGTGTTCGCCGTCGAAGCGGAGGTAGTGGACGGGGGTTCCGTCGATGTCCGCGAGATGGGACGGCAGGGCGTTGATGGTGGCTTCGTGGGCACGCCAGTCGTATGCGGAGGCCCAGTAGGTGACGAGGCGTCGCAGTTCGCCGGAGTCGGTGCCGGCCTCCCAGCCTGTGGCGGGCCAAGGGGTCGGCCAGCGTGTGTTGAGCAGCCGTGAGCGCAGCTCGTTCAGCTCGGCCTCGGGGACGGCGATCGCGGGCGCGTGGCGGGTCATGGGGGTCTCCAAGGGGTTCGTTCTCACTTGACAGCGGTGCGAACCGGCGGGTGGTCCCGGCGATCACAGCGGACAAGGCCATGAGGATCGCGACGACGAGCAGGGCCTGCCCGACAGTGGTCCGGTTTCCGAGGGAACCGATCATCGCTCTCGCGCCCGCCGGCACCTCCCGCCCTGTCGGCGCCGCCGGGACGGCGGCAGACGCTACGGTCACGATCCCGGCCGGCCGGCCGGGCCGAGCGTCTGGTCGATCGCGTCCCGCGTTCTCTCACGCGACTCCGGAGCGGTCGTGAGCAGAGCATGCATGATCATTCCCTCAAGCAGGGCGTCCAGGCGGCCGGCGTTGTCCGGGCCGGTGAAACGGGCCAGAACGGTGCGGCTGTCCTGCGTCCATGCCTGTGTGAGGTCTCGGAGTCCGGGGTTGCGGAGGGCCGCCAGGTGCAGTTCGAAGCCGAGGACGGCACTGCGGTGCCTGGCAGGACCTCCGTGGACGAGATCGACCAGGACATCAACGAATTGCTCGCGCGTATCGACGTTCTCGAACAGGTTCTCAAACACCGCGGACTGCAATTCGACATACCGGGCGAATGCCTGCGCCTGGAGATCGGTCAAGCTGGCGAAGTGGTAGGTGATCGACCCGAGCGGCACGGCGGCCCGGGCGGCGATGTGCCGATGCGTCGTCCCGGCCACCCCATGATCCGCGATGACGTCGAGGGTGGCGTCCAGGATGTTCGTCTTGCGGCCGGGGTCGTTGCGACGGGTCCGGCGCCGCCCGCCCACCGATTCGGCGGAGGTCCGACGTTCGCCATCGGCCCTTTCCTTGGCCGTTTCACTTTCGGGAGGGTCCGCCGACGGCGGTTCGACGTGCAGCATGCGCACAAACGTACAAGCCTTAAGAACAGATGTACAAATCAATGGATGCCCATCGCCGTCACGCCACGGCAGCACACCCCGCGCTTACCGTGTCCCGCACAAATCGGCCGCTCGCCATCCTCTGTGTCCGGGGTGTTGACCCATCCAGCTAACGTCACTAGCCTTTGGGTAATATCGTTAGCTATTCCTTGAGGACGCCATGACCCAGTACCTGGAAATCGGCACGAACACCATCGCCTACGACGTGACCGGGGAGGGCCCCCTGGTGGTCCTCGCGCACGGTATCGGCGACAGTCGACACTCCTACCGCTTCCTGGTCCCGGGCCTGGCCGCCGCCGGCTACCGGGTCGCCAACGTCGACATCCGCGGGTGCGGCGACTCCAGCCTCGGCTGGGAGGGCTACAGCCGCACCGACATCGCCGGCGACCTGGTCGCCGTCGTACGCCACCTCGGCGGCCCGGCCGTGATCATCGGTCAGTCGATCAGCGGGGGCGCCGCGACGATTGCCGCCGCCACCGCACCCGACGTGATCACAGGTGTCATCGAACTGGCCCCGTTCACCCGTGCGCAGTCGGTCGACCTGGGCGGGCTGGTGCGGGTCAAGCGCTTCCGGGCCGGGTACACGCAGATGGCGATGGTCATCGTCCGCGGGCGGCTGGCGAACTGGCTGAAGTACCTCGACGTGGCGTACCCGGTCAAGCCCGCCGACTGGAACGGCGAACTGGCCCGCATCAAGGCCAAGCTGGGCGAGCCGGGCCGGATGGCGGCGCTGCAGGCCATGTGCAAGGCCGACCCCGGCGACGCCGGCGCCCAACTGGCCAACGTCACCTGTCCGGTCCTGATAGTGGAAGGCAGTCTGGACCCCGACTGGGCCGACCCCCGCGCCGAGGGCCAGAAGATCATCGATGACCTGCCCGCGGGTCTCGGTGAGTTGGTCGTGATCGACGGCGCCGGACACTACCCGCACGCCCAGACACCCGATCAGATCCTCGCGCTGGCCCTGCCGTTCCTAGCAAAGACGGCCGTAGGTGCCTAGGGCCGGACTCACGGCAGCGGCGGTCACCGAGGCCGGCGCCGCCCTGATGGATGAGGTCGGCATCGACCAGTTCGGCATGGGCCTGCTCGCCGAGCGGCTCGGGATCAAGACCCCCTCGCTGTACAAGCACGTCACCAGCCAGGCCGACGTCACCCACCGGATCGCCGTCCTGGCCATGACCGAGTGCGCCGACGCCATCCGCGACGCCATCCAGGGCCGGGCCGGCCCTGACGCCCTGGCTGCCGGCGCGCAAGCGATGCGGACGTTCGTCAAGGAACACCCCGGCCGGTACGCCGCGGCCAACGCAGCCTGCCCGACCGGACCCGAGGACCCTTTCATCGCGGCCAGCAACCGGGTCGTCGCCTCCTGGGCGGCCATGCTGCACGGGTACCGAATCGATCCCAGCCAGAAGATCCACGCGCTGCGGATGCTACGCACTGCCCTGCATGGATTCGCATCCCTGGAAGTCGTCGGCGGGTTCCAGTTCAGCACTGATATCGACGACAGCTTCACCTGGATGATCGCCTTCATCGACCGCGGCCTGCGGGCAATCGCAGCCACCGGCACAAACAGCGCCCAGGCTGATGGCGATGGGTGAAAGGACCCTGCCGGACGACCAGGCCGACCACCGCCCCCGGGTCGCACAGCGACCTCGGGGGGAGTGACCACAGGGCGTCCAGAACCTGCAGGCCGCGCTCGGCTGAGGTGGCGACAGTTGCTGGGACGCTACTCACCCTTGAGTGGTGTTCGTCGAACAGGGGTCTCGTTCGGGTGGTCGCGGCAGGTGTCGGGCATGAAGGCAGGGCCTCTTGGTAGCTCGTTGGATGACCCTTGGCGGAGCACCGTCGCACATCTCTTCGGCCAAGATCAACGGCTAGGAGGGTCCTGGCTGAGCCGCGGCCTGCTCAGTTCTGTGATGTTCCGGCGTCGAGGCCCGTCTGATCTGCCGGCTCGCCGTCGACGCGGTCGCGGCGATTGCCAGGCAGGTCGCCAAGGCGGCGAAGGTCGGCACCGCGCCCATCGTTTGCAGAGAAATGCCGCCGAGGAGGGCGCCCAAGGGGCGGGTGCACCATCCGATCATTCGGGATACTCCGTAGACGCGGCCCTGGAGGCGGTCGGGGGTCAGGGCGTAGCGGTAGGTGGTATTGGCGGTCTGGAAGATCGGGCCCATCAGGGCGCCGATCGTGTAGATCGCGCCCAGCGCGAACACGGTCGGAGCCAGCGCGAGCGCAACCATCTCCACGACCCACCACCAAAGAGCGCCGAGCAGGATCACGTTGAGAGGGACGAGGCGCTGTATTGGCGGGGCCGCGACTGCACCGACGATCGCGCCGACGCCGAACAGGCCCAGGAGAACACCGATGGAGGTCGAGGACGCGCCGAGGTCCTTGGCGCGCACGATGATGGTCAGGACGAGGGCGCTGAAGGCGAGGTTGCCGACCGCCGCGATCGCCACGAGTGCGCGAAGGAGATGCTGCCCCCACAGCCAGCGCACGCCCTCGGAGAGCTCCACCAGCAGGTGGCGGCGCTCCGGCGGCCGTTCCTCCTCCAAGGTCCGCCGAATCGAGGCGGTCATGGCGGCGCCCACCAGGTATGACACCGCGTCGAACGCGAACGGCATGGCGTGGCTCAGCGCGAACAGGAAGCCTCCCAGGGGCTGGCCGACCAGGTCGGCGCCCTGATCGCGGGCCTGGTTCTGGGCGACCGCCGCCGGCAACTGCGGTTTGGGCACCACATAGGGCAGGGCAGCGCTCTCGGCGAGCAGGAAGAAGACGTACAGCGTCCCTTCGACGAACACCACGACGATGAGGTAACCGATCATGATCCGTCCGAGTAGGACGGCCACCGCGACTGATGCCAGGGCCACCGCCCGGCCGGCGTCGGCGGCGAGCATGATCCGCTTGCGAGGCCAGCGGTCGACGAGGGCGCCCGCCGGCATGAACCAGATCAGGAACGGGGCAGTCTGCGCGGCGGCCACCAGGCCGGCCTGCGCCGCCGAGCCGGTGACGGCCAGCACGATCAGCGGGTACGCGATACCGCTGACCCGGGCACCGATCGTCGAAACGACCTGCCCCGTCCACAGCAGGAGGAAATCACGGTTCCGCCAGAGGGGAATCGGCGTCTGATCCTTCTGCCCACCGCTTAAAGCCATTCACCTGTCCTTGAATGTCGGCGGCCGTGGCAGAGTCCAGGTGTGCGGCCAGTTGAGTCCAGGCTGATGGCCACCGGAAATCCAGGTGGATGGCCTGTTGACCTGTGGTGTTCCTGATCGCTCCCTTTATCTGAAGAAGACCCCTCCGTCCGGTTTGCTGGTGTTTGCGAGCATCAGCTACCGGCCGGAGAGGTCCTATGACGAAGTCTGACAGAGAGATCATGGAAATCTTTGAGGCGTACGACCTGACGGAGACCGTCTGGTCGGCGGCGGCCCTGAGCGGGCACGACCCCAAGACCGTCAAGCGGTATGTCCAGGCCCGTGACCACGGGCTCAATCCCTTCGAGCACGCGCCGCGGCCGAAGATGATCGACGCCTACCTGGAGAAGATCGAGGAGTGGGTCGACCAGACCCACGCGGCGATCCGGGCGGACGTGGCCCACGACAAGCTCGTGCGGATGGGCTTCGCGGGCAGTGCGCGCTCGACCAGGCGGGCGGTGAACGCGGCGAAGGGCGCGTGGCGGTCCGGGCGGCGGCGCTCCTACCGGCCGTGGATCACCGAGCCGGGGATGTGGCTGCAGTTCGACTGGGGCGAGGGCCCGCGCATCGGCGGGCGGCGGACCTGGCTGTTCTGCGCGTGGCTGTCGTGGTCGCGGTTCCGGGTCGTTATCCCGGTCTGGGACTGCACGTTGGGCACCCTGGTGGCCTGCCTGGACACCACGTTGCGCAGGATCGGCGGAGCGCCGACCTACATCCTGACCGACAACGCGAAGACCGTCACCGTCGACCACATCGCGGGGATACCGGTGCGGCACCCGCAGATGGTCGCCGCCGGCCGGCACTACGGCTGCCAGATCGTCTCCTGCGTGCCCTACGACCCCGAGTCCAAGGGCGGCGCGGAGGCCACGGTCCGCATCGCGAAGGCCGACCTGGTGCCCACCACCGCGAACCTGCGGCCCTCCTACGACACCTTCGCCGAGCTGGCCGATGCCTGCCGCAGTTGGTGCCTGGAGGTCAACGCGCGGCGCCACCGCTCGACCGCGCAGATCCCTGACCTGCGGCTGGAGATCGAACGTGCGACCTTGCACGTCCTTCCCGCCGAGCCGTTGGCGTTGGCGCTGGGCGCTGAGAGGACGGTGGGCGCGGACCGGACTGTCAGTTTCAACGCGGTGCGCTACTCGACGCCGCCGGGCTATACCGGGCAGCGGGTGTGGTGCCGGGTGGTGGGTGAGGAACTGTCGATCACCGCGCGCACCGACACCGGCGACCTCGCCGAGATCTGGCGCCACCAGCTGTCGACCCCGGGGGTCCCGCAGATCATCGACGCGCACTACCCCGACCACCCCGAGGGCCGGAGCATCCTCGCGCCGCGGCTGGCACCGCGCTCGGAGGCGGAGATCGCGTTCGTGGGCATCGGCCCCGGGGCGGGGCGCTGGCTCAAGGAGGCCGGACCCGCCGGCGCGGTGCGCATCCGCGCGAAGATGGCCCGCGCGGTCGAGCTGGCCACCGTCATGGGCAGCGACAACGTCGACCGGGCCCTGGGGCTGGCAGCCACAGCCGGACGCTTCGCCGACGACGACCTGGTCTCCATCCTGGAACACCTCCAGGGCAGCACGCCCCTGGGCGAGGTCGTGCGCGCGGACGAGAGCCACTCCGCCCAGAGCGGCACCTCGGGCTGGCAAGCCCTGGGCCAGCAGAACAACCCACGCTGACCACACCCACCCTGACTATCCATCACCAGACGATCGGCACCGCCATGTCCTTCCCCAACCCGCCCGCCATCCCCGAGGAACTCGACAAGCTGATGCGCCGCATGCGCCTGCCCTACATGCGCAAGGCCGCCCCCGACGTCCTGGCCACCGCCCGCGCCCAACGCTGGGACCCCGCCGAGGTCCTACGGCTGCTGATCGCCGAGGAGGTCACCGGCCGCGACGCCGCCACCCGACGCCTTCGGCGTCACTCGGCGAACTTCCCCACCGGCAAGACCCTCGCGTCCTGGCGCACCGAGGATTCCACCATCCCCGAACCCACCCAGAACTCCCTGACGACCCTGGAATGGATCGGCCGAGCCGAGAACCTGGTCATCGCCGGTCCCTCGGGGACCGGGAAAAGCCACTTCACCGAGGGTCTGGCCCAGGCCGCGATCGAGAAGGACCTGAAGGTGGCCTGGTTCACCCTGGAGACCCTGACCGCCGCGATCGGCAAGTCGAAGGTCGACGGGTCCACCGCCCGCACCGTCGCCCGGATCTGCCGCGCTGATCTGATCGTTTTGGACGATATTGGCCTGCTGCCGGTCGGCGAGGACGCCGCCGAGGCGTTCTACCGCATCATCGACGCCGCCTACGAGCGCCGCTCCATCGCGGTGACCAGCAACATTCACCCCTCAGGCTTCGACACGATCATGCCCAAGACCCTCGCGGGTGCCAGCACCGACCGCCTCATGCACCACGCCCACCTCGTCACCACCACCGGCGACTCCCACCGCCTCGCCGAAGCCCTCGCCGGCAAGGGCGTGGTCCCTCTGAACTGACCTCCCCCACCCCAGGAGCACCACTGACCACAGGCCTGGGTTTCTGATGGCCACCAGCCTGGTGAACCCACGACCACCTACCTGGGGATCTCAATGACCGTTGACACCTTGAAGTCCTTGAAGTCCTTGAAGTCCTCGGGTTCGTGGGTGTCGTGTCTCGAGGGAGAAGATGCTTGTCAGCCGTGAGGATGAGCGTGGCATACCGTTTCGGTGCATCGGGGTGGCTGTCAACGGCTTTGCAGTCCCCGCTGGCGTGGATCAACTGAAGGGCTGCGCTCCTTTCCCGGCGGTGGCCGCTCGGACACGTCCATCCCCAGGGGGCAAAGCACCCCCGGACGGACGCGGGCTTTTCGCCGTGCACCTTGAAGCGACTTTTGCAGCCTCCCGTCTTATGGCACTGGAACACCGCTGGCGGGCGGGTTGCCGGTGAAGTGGCTGTTGTCGTTCCGATCTTGAGTGGTGTTGGTCGAACAGGGGTCTCGTTCGGGTGGTCGCGGCAGGTGCCGGGCATGAAAGCAGGGCCTCTTGGTAGCTCGTTAGGTGTCTACGCCAACAAGCGATCCAGGAGGCCCTCATTCGTTGGTAGCGACTCCAGCAGAGCTCCGCGACGGCTGCTGAAGTGTTCGAGTGCGGGACCGTGACGTCTTCTTGGACCCGGGCCGACCAGACCTCCACTGAGAGCGGCGCACGGACCGTCCTGGAAGCAGGGAACCGTTCGGTTCCTGGATACGCATCGTGGTGGTGCCGCGTGGACACCGGACGGACGCCTCAGGAGGCCCAGGCCTCGACGCCTGACCTCTCACTGCGCCCGAGCCTCCTGAGCTCCCGCTCAGACCGAGGCCCGCGTGGTGCGCTGGTGCCACGAGTACGGCTAGTGAGGTGGCGGACCGGCCCTTGGGCCGAGTCCTGTCACTAGGTCGCCGCGTGGCTCCTCCTGCGCTCGCAACCAGCGCAAACACCCTGGTTCAGGAGGCGGTCACGACGACCTTGACGGTCCAGGTCCGGGAGCTGGGCGGGCAGGCCATGGCCTCGCCGCAGCTGCTCCGGGAGGAGGTCAGGCTGGCACTCCCGCTCCGGACGGCGAGGAAGCGGGCGCTGACCGTGCCGCAGCCGGAGCCGGGGTGGCAGCTCGGGCCGACAGCTGTTGCCGATGAGGTGGCCTCGCCCAGCGGTCGCAGGAGCGCGGGGACGGAACTGTGCGGTGCCCCCCAGTAGGTGCTGTGCAGAGTGAGCAGCAGCGTGGCTCCGCGGGGCACGGTGACCGTGGTTCCCGAGGCGTGTTCATCCAGCGTCACCGTGCGGACTGCTGCGGTGCTCGTCGCGGTGGTGGGCGTAGGAGTCGGGCGCTCACTGCCTGCTCCATGCGCTGCACAGCCTCCCAGCGTCAGGGCCGTGAGCAGCGCGGCCGCGGTTCGCCTGCTGCGTGCTGAGCTGCGGACGGTGGTCATGTGCGGGGCCCTTCGGTCGGTGCGAGTCCGTTCGGTGGCGCCTCGAAGCCATGGGTGCGACGCCGCTGCCCCGGGAGGGGTTCCCTCCCGGGGCGCGTCGAGTCAGGGTCTGATCAGGAGACGGTGACGTCGTCGTAGTAGGTGTAGGTGGGGTCGCCGGGGTAGTTGTCGTCCTTGCTGGTGAGGGTGAGTGTGTAGCTGTGGCCGGCGGTCAGGCTGCCGGTCGCGGTCTTCCAGCCGGCGCCGTTGGTGCAGGTCTTGGCGAGCAGGGTGGCGGTGGTCCCGCTGGTGTTGTCCTTGAGCGTGACCGTGGCCCAGTCGTAGGTGACGGTGTCGGGGCAGGTCACCTTGTAGGCCAGGGAGATCTTGGTGGTGGCGGTCGGGGCGGTGAAGGTCTGCGTGAGCGAGGAGGTGTTGCTGGCGCTGGTGGAGCCGACCATCGCGCCGTAGCTGCCGCTGTGGGCGGCCGCCGCGATGGCGGAGGTGCTGCCGGCCGAGGTCCAGCCGGTGAGGGAGCCGGTCTCGAAGCCGCCGTTGGTGACGCCGCCGCCGCCTCCGCCGGAGCTGGTGACGGCCCAGCTGAAGCTCGTGGTTCCGGTCGCGTTGGTGCCGTCCTTGGCTGTGACGGTGACCGAGGACGTGCCGGTGGCGGTCGGGGTGCCGGAGATCAGCCCGGTGGAGGAGCTGATGGACAGGCCGGTCGGAAGACCGGTGGCCGAGTAGGTCAGCGTCTGCCCCGAACCCGAGTCGGTGGCGTGGATCTGGAGCGAGGCCGCGGTGTTGACGACGGTGCTCTGGCTGCCCGGGTTGGTGACGGTCACCGTGTTGCCGGTGCTGCCGCCCCCGACGATCGGGTGGGAGATGGCGCAGGCATTGGTGTCATTGGACCAGCTGGCCTGCTCGGTGAAGGTGCCGGTGCCCATGGTCACGTTGGCCGCGCCACCGCTGGTGCCGGGGTTGAGCCAGGCGCACTCGTCGGAGTTCTCCTGGCCGTTGTAGGAGCTGCCGGTGTTGTTGGTCCAGCCGCCGGCCGGGTTCTGGTCGGACATCATCTCGTGCCACTCGTGGCCGAGGGTCATGGTCCAGCCGTCGAGGGTGCCGGGGGAGTTGACGAACCCCACGCCGCAGCCCGCACCCGAATCCATGTTGTAGGGCTGGTTGCTGAACGCGATGTCGCCGTAGTTGGACGTCACCGCGCCGCCGGTCAGGGTGCTGTCGCCGTTGTAGTCGTGCCAGGCGCAGTACTGGTTCTGGTAGCTGTCCGGGTTGGTGCCGTGCGGCGAGAGGATCACGTAGTAGGCGTCCCGGTTGGCCGCCGCGGTGGTGTTGCCGAAGTGGGCGGCCGCGTTGACCGCCTCCACGCCGAGCTGGTGTCCGCTCGCCGTACTCGGCGACGCGCCCGCGTTGTCGTACCACACGCCGGCGAGCACGCCACCGCTCTGGTAGGGGACGAAGCTGGCGTTCGACGGGCAACTGGTCGCGCCGGTCGACACATTGGGGCCGTCACACCACTGGGTCAGGTCCGCGGACCACAGCTCGTTGCCGGTGCCGATGCCCTTGAACATCTCCTGGGCGACGGGCGCCGCGCCCTTGGCGTCACCGGAGAAGGTCGCGTCCCCGCTGGAGTTGGTGCTCTGGGTGCCCCACTGGGTGCCGTAGAACACCAGGTAGACCTTGGAGTGGCCGTCCTGGACGCCGATGCCGTCGATGCCGCCGCCGTAGGACAGGGTCTCCGGTCCGGTCGCGACACTGGGGGAGACCTGGGCAGCCGCCCAGGACTTCATCCTGCTGTTCTGCTGCAGGGTCGGTACCACGCCGTGCCGGTAGGCGTGCTGGTACGCGGGGCTGTACGGGTCGACGATCGGGTTGCTCTGCGTGTGCGATGCCGTCGGCGCGGCCACGGCCGTGGGTGCCGTGGCGGTGAGGGCCGCTGCAGCGAGCGCGACGCCGAGCAGTCCGGTCAGGACTGGGCGCCGAGTCCGGTGCGGGGCGTGGGGTGTCCCCATGGTTGAGGGTTCCTCTCATGCTGATGGCGTGTCTGCCGGTGGGCGACACGGGATCACGTGCATGGAACGGGCGGGGCGGTGGTGCTGACTGCCCCTCACGGGCCTGGTTCACGACAGCTCTGCGGATCATCCGCACCCATGGCTGCCGACTCGAGATCCCCCCTTGTGCGCGGTGAATTGATTCACCCCGCAGAGACCTCGAATAAGCAGGAGCATGCGGGCCCTATCGATCCGCAGAGCTGTCGTGAAGTATCTGTTCAGGCGGCTTGAGGGAGCTTCCCAGGTGACACCACCTCAAGTGGTGTACCGGTTGCCGAGCAGAAGCAAAGCAGAGTTGATGGATACGGGTCAATACCCTCACAGCTGGCGCAAAGCGAGATCAATTACTAAGAAGTCACTAAGATGCCAGATGGCAGCCCTTCGGACGGTCGGAAAACTGGGCGACCGCCCTGTCCTGCAGTCATCCTGCGGCCCTGGAGCTGGAGCAGCGGCCTCGCCGCACCGCGATCATGAACTCGGCATCCGCGGGGCAGTGGCCGGCCCACGGAAATCCATGTGAGGCCGTGACATTCTCGGGAAATGAATTGATCACAGCCGGCCGACGTATTAACGCAAACTTGGGATGGCGGAATCTCGCCATTTTGATGCCTTGCACGAAACGGGCGTCACGGCATTAGTGTGGGAATGCATCGACGCAGTCCACGAAAGACGTATCCCTACGAAGAAAAGAGTGTCATGAGCATGAATAACGTGTTACGTTCATGGTCCGCTCGCGTGGGCGCGGCCGTGTTGTGCCTCGCGGTCTCCTGGATCCACATCCAGGACCAGGGCGGGTTCGCCGGCAGCAAGTCCCCCGGGTACGTGGGTGTCGGCTACTACCTGCTGGAGGCAGCCGGAGTCCTCGGCGCTCTGCTCCTCCTGGTGGGCGGCAGGCTGCTGCCGACGCTCGGATGGCCTCTCGCCGCGGGTGTGGCGCTGGGTCCGCTGGTCGGCTTCGTCCTGTCGCGCGGACCCGGGCTGCCGGACTACAGCGACGACAGGGGGAACTGGACCGAGCCGCTGGGTCTGATCAGCGTGGTGGTGGAAGGCGTCCTGCTGGTACTCGCCCTACTGGCCCTCCGTGCTGCCAGGACCTCAGTGGCCCTGGACGCCGAGCATGCCGAGCCCGTCTCCGTCGGGGCCGAGTAGCCGAGCGGGGCGCGCGGCAGGGAGTTCCAGCGCCACGGTCAGGCCGCCTCCCGGTGTGTCCTTGAGTGCGGCGGTGCCGCCGTTGGCGGTGACCAACCGGTGCACGATGGCCAGGCCCAGTCCGCTGCCGCGCGCCTCGGGGTTGCCGAAGCGGCGGAACGCGGACTCCCTGGCGCGGGCGGTCATCCCCGGCCCGTCGTCGACCACCCGGAGGTGGACCGTTTCCCGGCCCAGTGAGCCCGGCCCCGACTCCGCCTCGATGCGGACCCGGCCCCGCGCCGGAACGGCGTCCAGGGCGTTGGCGATCAGGTTGTCGAGCACCTGCTCCAGGTCGCCGGTGCCGAGCAGGGCGCTGAGTCCCTGGCGGCAGTGGGCCGTCAGTGCCACCTGCCGCTCGCCCGCCACCGGATCCCAGGCCGCGACGCGTTCGGCGACCGACTCGTCGATCCGCACCGAGACCGATTTGGGTACCGCGCTCTCGGCCCGGGCGACCGCGAGCAGTCCGTCCACCAGCCGCGACAGGCGGGCGATCTCTTCCTGAGCACCTGCCAGTTCCTGTGCCGCGTCGCCGTCGACATCGCCGGCCAGCAGGTCAAGACGCAGCCGGAGTGCCGCCAGCGGTGTCCGCAGCTGGTGCGACACGTCCGCGATGACCGTGCGGTGGCCGTGGATCAGGGTCTCCGTACGCGCCGCCATGGTGTTGAACGTCGCCGCCAGCCGCCGCACCTCCGGCGGCCCGCTGCCGGCCTCGGCCCGTACCTCCAGCGCGCCCTCGCCCAGCCGCTGGGCGACCTGGTCGACCGCCTGGAGCGGACGGCCCACCCAGCGGGCCAGGCGGACCGAGACCAGCGACCCGGCGAGCAGCCCGGTCACGGCGATCAGCGCCAGCCAGCCCCAGACCGCCATGAGCCGGTCACCCAGCGGGTCGAGGGAGCGCACCAGCACGGCGACACCGACCGCGTCCTCGCTGTCCCCGACCGGCTCGGCCACCGTCAGCCGGTTGTGGGCGTCCTTCGTGCGGGTGGTCGGATCCGCGAGGGTGTCGGCGGCCAGGACAGGGACGCTCCCGGTCGTGGCAGTGCTGCACGACGTGCGTGCGAAGACCGCGCCGTGCGCGTCGTAGACCGCCGCGCAGTCACCCCGTTCCTGTGCCTGGTCCAGGAGTTGGCGCATCAGGGCGTCGGACTTGTGATCGGACAGGTGCTCCTCGGCGGCTGAGGAGATCGCTCGGGCGTCGGCCTGGGCGCTGCTGCGGTAGGAGGTCTGCTCACGCTCGGTCAGCAGCCAGCCCAGCGGCACCACGGCCAGCAGCAGCAGCACGGTGACCAGGGCCAGGACCGTCAGCGCGATACGGCGCGTCATCGCCGGTCAGTCCAGTTCGCCGAGGCGGAAGCCCCGGCCGTAGACCGTCTCGACGATTCCGGGGACGCCGAGTTTGCGGCGCAGCGCGGCCATGTGGACGTCCAGGACCTTGCTGGGGCCGTACCAGTGCGCGTCCCAGGCCCGCTCCAGGATCTCCTGACGGGTCACCACCCGCCCGGGATCCACGGCCAGGCATTCCAGGATGTCGAACTCCTTGGGCGTCAGCAGGATCTCGTGGTCGGCGACGGTCACCTTGCGGGTCCGAGGATCGACGGCGAGCGGCCCGTGCCGCAGCAGTTCCGGCACCGCGGGGTGGGTGCGGCGCAGCACCGCCCGGATCCGGGCCAGCAGCTCGGACAGGCCGAAGGGTTTGACCAGGTAGTCGTCGGCCCCGTCGTCCAGAGCCGAGACCCGGTCGCCCTCCTCGCCGCGCGCGGTCACCACGATGATCGCCAGGTCCGAGCGCCGGCGCAGCATCCGGCAGACCTCCAGCCCGTCGAGGTCGGGCAGTCCGAGGTCCAGCAGCACCAGGTCGGGCAACGGCTCGGCCGTCAGGGCGGCGCGCCCGGTATCGACGCTGTGCGCCTGGTATCCGGCCCGGTCCAGCCCGCGGACCAGCGACCGGGCGATCCCTGGATCGTCCTCGACCACCAGCACCCGTACGACCCCTGCGCTCATTTCCGGCTCCTGCATGCGCACAGCCTAGATCCGCGGCGAGGGTCGACCGGCCAAGAGGTCCAGCACGTCGCCGTCATTCGGCGGTGGCGATGTCCTCGACGTCGGTCAGGCCCAGTCTCAGATGTTCGACGTGGTAGACGGCCTGGTCCAGGAGTTCGGCGACATGGTTGTCGTACAGGGCGTAGACCATCGAGCGGCCGTGCCGTTCGGCGACCACCAGGCCGAGGTTCTTCAGCAGCCGTAGCTGGTGCGAGCAGGCGGAGCGCTCCATGCCGGCCGCCGTCGCCAGGTCGCTGGCCGCGCAGGGGCCCTCGACCAGACGGGCCAGGATCAGCAGCCGGGACGGGGTGGCCAGGGCCTGGAGCATGGTGGCCACACTCGCGCTGCCGACGTGGTCCAGGCGCTCGCGTGCACTGGCGCGCGCTCTCTCGTCGACTCCGTGTCCCATACCTGCATCCTACCGATGATGCGTGAATGACTGTTCAATCATTCCGCTATGGTGGACGGGTCGCCCCCGTCCTGCCCTTGCGAAGGAACCACCGATGTCCACGACCCTCACCCGACGGCCCGCTCCCGCCGCGGTCCGCGGTGACTCGCCGGCCCCCGGGCGGCGCACCCGGGTGTTCGCGCTGGCCGAGGCCCGCTGGGCGGCAGCCGCCACGGTCGCGTTCCTGATCGCCCTGCCGTTGCAACTGGCCGGCGCCGGCCCTTGGGCATGGGGGCCGCTGTATGCGGTCGCCTATGTCGCCGGTGGCTGGGAGCCGGGCTGGGCCGGGCTGCGGGCGCTGCGGGAGAAGACCCTGGACGTGGACCTGCTGATGATCGTGGCCGCCCTCGGCGCGGCCACGATCGGTCAGGTGATGGACGGCGCGCTGCTGGTCGTCATCTTCGCCACCTCCGGCGCACTGGAGGCCCTGGCGACCGCCCGCACCCAGGACTCGGTGCGCGGCCTGCTCGACCTGGCCCCCACCACCGCCACCCGACTGCTGGACGACGGCACCGAGGAGACGGTCGCCACCGCGGCCCTGACGTTGGGCGACACCATCCTGATCCGGCCCGGCGAGCGGGTCGGCGCCGACGGCCGCGTCCTGGACGGTGCGAGCGAGGTCGACCAGGCCACCATCACCGGTGAACCCCTGCCGGTGGCCAAGGAGAGCGGCGAGGAGGTCTTCGCCGGCACCCTGAACGGCACCGGGTCCCTGCGCGTCACGGTGGAGCGCGACGCCTCCGACTCGGTGATCGCCCGGATCGTGAGGATGGTCGAGGAGGCCTCCGGGACCAAGGCCCCCACCCAACTGTTCATCGAGAAGGTCGAGCAGCGCTACTCGCTCGGCATGGTCGTCGCCACCCTGGCGGTGTTCCTGATCCCATGGGCGTTCGGGGCGGCCGTGACCGGCTCGCTGCTGCGGGCGATGACCTTCATGATCGTCGCATCCCCCTGCGCGGTGGTGCTGGCCACCATGCCGCCCCTGCTCTCGGCGATCGCCATCGCCGGGCGGCACGGGGTGCTGGTGAAGTCCGCCGTGGTCATGGAACGCCTGGGCCAGGTCGACGCGGTGGCGCTGGACAAGACCGGCACCCTGACCGAGGGCACCCCTCGGATCACCGACATCCGCCCCCTGGCCGGCAGCGGCCTGACCGAGGACGCCCTGCTCACCCTGGCGGCGTCGGCCGAGCACCCCAGTGAGCACCCGCTCGCGCGGGCCGTGCTGGATGCGGCCCGCGAGCGCGGCCTGGTCCTGCCGACCGCGCGGGACTTCACCTCAGCCCCGGGCATCGGCGTCACCGCCACAGTCGAAGGAGCCGCGGTCGCTGTCGGCGCTCCGGCCCGGCTGCTGAGCGGCTCCACGAACGCGCGGTCCGCCAGGGCCACCGCCCTCGCGGAGGAACTGGAGCACGGGGGCCGCACGGCAGTCCTGGTCGAACGCGACGGGTCCCCGGTCGGCATCCTCGGCATCGCCGACCGGCTGCGCCCCGACGCCGCCGCCGCTGTCGCCGCGCTGACGGCACTGACCGGTTCCGCGCCGATGCTCGTGACCGGCGACAACCCGCGGGCCGCCGCGCGCCTCGCGGCCGAGGTCGGCATCGGCGACGTCCGTGCCGGGCTGCTGCCCCAGGACAAGGTCGCCGTCGTCCGGGAGCAGGAAGCCGCCGGGCGCCGGGTGCTGGTGGTCGGCGACGGAGTGAACGACGCCCCGGCGCTGGCCGCCGCCCACATCGGCGTCGCGTTGGGCCGGGCCGGCTCCGACCTCGCGCTGGAGACCGCCGACGCGGTCATCGTGCGCGACGAACTGGCCACCGTCCCCACCGTGGTGGCGCTCTCGCGGCGGGCCCGCGGCCTGGTGGTGCAGAATCTGGTCATCGCCTCGGTGTTCATCACCACCCTGGTCGTCTGGGACCTGGTCGGCCACCTGCCGCTGCCGCTCGGCGTGCTGGGCCACGAGGGCTCCACCGTCATCGTGGGCCTGAACGGCCTGCGGCTGCTGCGTGACGCCGCGTGGCGGCGCGCAGCTCAAGCCGGCGCCGCGGTTCCGGGCGGGGCCGGCCGGTGAGCAGGCCTACTCCGCGCAGCCCACGCCCCGCCTGATGGGAGCCCCGCCTTGACCGTCCCCCTCGATCCGGCACCTGCCGCGCTGCTGCGGCGCGGGTTCGCGCTGGAGTACGCCACCTTGGCCTGGAACGTGGTCGGCATCGTGGTGCTGGCGCTGGCCGCGATCAGTGCCCGGTCGGTGGCGCTGGCCGGCTTCGGCCTGGACTCCCTGATCGAGATCGGCGCCTCCACCGTCGTGCTCTGGGAACTGTCCGCCACCGGTGAGGAGCGCCGGCGCCGCGCCCTGGGACTGATCGGCGCGGGCTTCGCCGTCCTGGCCCTGTACCTGCTCGTCCAGAGCACCTGGGTCCTGGTCGCGGGCTTCCACCCGGGTCACTCGCTGCTGGGGGTCGCCTGGACCGCGGTCACGGCCGCGGTGATGTTCGCGCTCGCGGCGGGCAAGGCCCGCACCGGGGCGGCCCTTGGGAATCCGGTGCTGCAGGCCGAGGGCCGGGTCACCATGATCGACGGGCTGCTGGCCGCCGCCGTCCTGCTCGGCCTGCTGGCGAACTTCGCCCTGGGCTGGTGGTGGGCGGACCCGGCCGCCGGATACGTCCTGGTCTACTACGCGGCCCGCGAGGTCGAGGAGATCTTCTCCGGCGACCGCTGACCTAGGGAGCCGAGGCGGTTGAACCAGGACACGGGCATCCCGCTTGCCCAGCGCCCTGCGGCACCGCAGGCGAGCTGACGGGGTGTCGGGTCAGTTCAGACCGAGCTTCGCCAGTGCGGTGGTCCAGTCCGTGCCGATCGCGGTGCGGGCCGCGGCCAGGGTGACGGTGCCTGCGGGCCAGTACTCCCCAGGCGGGGGCGAACGCCACAGCGGAGGGGAATTCCCCGCTCACGACGCACCGGAGGTGACCTGGCCGGGGCCCTGGCCAGGGGCAGGGGGCTGTGCGGGAGCCGGCTGGGTGCGCGGCGAGGTGCCACTGCCGGTGCCGGTCTGCGCGGCGGTGTGGCCGGGGAGGACGTGCGCGAAGCCTGCCCCGAGTGCCGCGCACGCAACGACGGCGGCCACGGCCGTGGCGCGGGTCCAGGACGCTGCCCTGGCCAGTGCGTGATCGCGTTCAAGGCTGCGGTGGATGTCCGTCGCCCTCACCTCCCCGGGCGTGCCGCCGACGGGACCCCCGGGTATGGGGCCCGCGTCCGGCGCACTGCCCTGCTCCCAGTGTGTGGCGCGACCTGTTGGCAACTGCCTTGGAAAGCCTGCAGTTTCTCCTAAGATCAGCGCTCGCCGTGCCGCCGGGTTCAGCGCTGGGTCGGGGGGCGTTCCAACCGCAGGGCCAGGACCGGGCAGGCGGCCACCGCGCGCCGGGCGTGGGCGAGCAGAGGGGCGGGCACCGAGGGCTCGGGGATGATCGGGTAGCCCCACTCGTCGAGGCTGATCCGTTCCGGAAGCAGTTCGGCGCACAGGCCCCTCCCCTCGCAGGCGATGCGGTCGATGCCGAGGCGGGCGTCACCGGTCACAGCCATCCCTCCTGGGCGGGTCCCGGGTGGTCGGGGATGTGGATGACGGGACGTCGGCCTGCCGCCGCGCACGGGCCGCGGGTCAGGTGGTGGCGGACGTCGTCGGCGAAGGCGTCCAGCGCGGTGGCGGCGAGCCGGGAGGCTCCGTCGGGGTGACGGCAGGCTCCGCGGCCGGGCAGCAGGCCGACTCTGCGGTGGAGTCGGTCGAACCGGTCGTAGTCGGTCCGTCCCCAGGCCAGGTGGGCGAAGTCCTCGGCCACGGCGGGCAGGCCGAACAGGCACGGCCCGCACTGGCGGGCGCTCTGGGCGGCGAGGTAGGACAGGATTCGTGCGGTCTCGGCCAGTCCGCAGGCGTCCTGGGGGAGTGCCACCAGGACCCCGGCGCCCGGCCCGGCGCCGACCGCGGCCAGGGCGGTCTTGGTGAAGGGTGTGGCCATGGCCTGACCGGCCGGGAGCCAGCTGCCGAAGAAGCCTCCGACCAGCACGGCCTCCAGCGGGTGGGCGGGGCCGCCGGCCATGTCGACGACGGTGCCCAGGGTGGTGCCGAGCGGGATCTCGTAGACGCTGGGGGTGCGGACCGCGCCGGAGACGGTGACCAGGGTGGTGCCCGGCGCGCCGGGGGTGCCCAGGGTGCGGAACCAATCGGGGCCGTAGCGGGCGATCAGGGCCAGGTGGGCCAGGGTCTCCACGTTGTCGATCAGGGTGGGGCGCCCGCCGACGCCCTTCTCGAAGGGGCGCGGCGGGGTGGCCAGCGGGCGGGCTTCGCCGCCGTTGAGCCAGCGCACCAGCGAGGTCTCCTCGCTGGAGACGTAGTGGTGCGGCAGCGAGTGGACCTGCACCGGCAGGGTGTCGACCCCCTGGTGCCGTCGGGCCGAGGCGGCCAGGACCAGGGCGCGGCGCTGGTCCTCGCGGGTGCGCGGCAGGCACAGGTGGATCTCGTCGGCGCCCACCGCCGCCGCGGCCAGGGCTGCCCCGTCCAGGACCAGGTGCGGGGCCAGGTTCAGCAGGACCTGGTCCTTGCTGCTGGCCGGTTCGCTCTCCATGGCGTTGACCACGACCACCGCCCGGCCGCGGGCTTCGGCCACGGTGCGCAGCTTGCGGCCGGTGGGGAAGGCCGCCCCGCCGCGCCCGGTCAGTCCGGCCTGCTCCACGGCCCGGATCAGGCCGGCGGCCTCGTGGCCGCGGGAGGGGCGCATCGGGCCGTAGCGGTGCTGGTGCTCGGCCAGGTCGGCCGGTCGTCCGGTGGTGTACCAGCCGGTGAGCAGGCGGCTGCCGTACGGCACACGCGGCTGCTGGTACACCGAGTCGGCCAGGGCGGTTGCGGGATCCCGGTTCACTGGAGTCCTCCCGTGCGGTCGGGGAACGCGGCCACGGCAGCGGCTGCGGTGGTGGGGGAGGGGCCGGTCGCGCGGGTGGCCCAACCGGCCTTGAGCGGCCCGCCGACCAGGAACGCGGCCAGCAGCAGCGGGACTGCCACGGTCGCGGCACCGGCCCAGATCCGGACGGTGCGCCGTTCCGGTCCGGCGCGGTGCAGCCGCCACCACACGGCCGCCACGACCGCGGCCACGCAGGCCGCGTAGAGCAGCAGTTGCAGGGTGAGTTTGGTGTCGGTGCCGCTGCCGGCCCCGTGGAAGACGGCCAGCGGCCAGCAGGCGTAGGCCGCCCAGTGCACGGCCTTCCAGCGCCGCACTCCCAGCCGCAGCCGGACGGCGCTGGTGGCCAGGACCGCGAGCAGCAGGTCGAAGGCCAGGGTGCCCAGGCCCAGCCACAGGGTCCGGTAGGAGGAGACGAACGGCAGGACCGCGTCCCACCACGTCAGATGGACGAAGGTGTCGGCGATCGCGGTGACGATGTGCAGGACCAGGAACGCCAGGCTCAGCAGCGACAGATTGCGGTGCAGGGTGCTGATCTCGAACCGGGCCATCCGCTTGGGTGCGTACTGGCCGCCCACGACGATGCCGAGCACCATGGTCGCCGTCAGCAGCACCAGCGCAACGGTGCCGCCGGCCCGGGTGGCGTACCACAGCGGGCTGGGGCCCGCGGCGGCGAGTGGGACCGCGGCGGTCGTCGTCATCGCGCACCTCGTTCGACGGAGACCGGGACGATCGGGTCGGCGGGCCAGCCGCCGGTACTGACCACGCTGCCGTCGGAACGCACCAGGCGCGCGGGCAGGGAGCGCTCCTGCAACCAACGGGGTGCCCGTTCACCGAGGAGCACGGCGGCGGTGCTGGCGGTGTTGGCGTCCACGCAGGTTGCGGCGGCCACGCTGACCGTGCGCCAGCAGGGTGCGGGGACATCGCCGGTAGCGGGATCAACGAGGTGGTGCAGGGTCCGGCCCCCGCGGCGCCAGGTCCGCGCGACGATCCCGGATGTCGCCAGGCCGCCGCCGCGCACGGCCACGACCGGCCCCGGGACGGGAGTCGCAGCGGCGTGGTGGTCGGCGATCTCGACCTGCCAGCCGTCCGCGGGCGCCCCGCCGGCGGCGGACAGGTCCCCGCCCAGGCTGACCAGCACGCCGCAGCCGGCCGCACGGGCTGCCCGTGCGGCGGCCCGGTCCGCGGCCAGGGCCTTGGCGGTGGCGCCCAGGTCCAGAGCCGTCCCGGCGGGAAGACGGAGCCACCGCGTTGCGGGGTCCCACTCGATCTGTCGCCAGCCGGCTGCCGGAACAGGCACCGCAGGCCGGACGTCCTCGGGGCGAACAGCGGCGAAGGTCCGGTCGTAGCCCAGCGCCGCCAGTGCCGGGCCCACGGTCGGGTCCACCAGGCCGCCGGTCAGTTCGGCGGCGCGCAGCGCGACGTCCAGGGCTTGCGCGAACAGCGCACCGACCTGGAACGGACGGCCCTGGGCGGCGTTGGCGCGGGAGAGTTCGGAGTCGGGGCGGAACCGGCTGCAGGCCAGGTCGATCGCCGCGAGCTCCTGCTCCAGCACTCGCCGGGCCGCTGCCGTCGCCGCGCCCTGGGCGACCACCAGCACCGCGGTCGTGCCGAGCGCCGGGAAGCTGATCGTGGCGGGGCCGGTGGGGGCCACGGTCACGAGGCACCGGATTTCGTCGTGGGAGCGGGCTGCGGCGGCTGCTGCGCCGGTGCCGGTGCTGTGGTGGGCGGCTGGGCAGGCGGTGTCAGACTCGGCGCGACCGCAGCCGGTCGGCGCGTGTGGCGGGTCGCCGAGGCAGACGGAGATGCCGGTGCGTGTGACGCCGTGGGCGGGGGAACCAGGGTGGCCGTACCACTGGCCGACGGAGCGGCGGGCGCCTTACTGGTGGCCGGGACCGGTATCGAAGCCGGTGCCGCCTTGCCCGGCAGCGACTGGGCGTAGCCGGTGGCGAGCACGATCGAGCCGGCCGCGGCGGCGACACTGATCCCGACAGTGGCCAACTGGACCCTGCGCCGTCCCCGGTCGCGTTGCCGTACCGCTCGACCGCCCGGCAGGTGACCGAAGTGGGGCATCGTACGGCTCCTCGTGAATCGACCTCCCAGGAGCCGTCCGCGCACCGTCCACGTCATGCCCCTGGGGGAACCCGACTGGGTGTCCACTTCCCAGACTCCGCGAACGACCGGCGGGAACCGGTTCAGAAAACCTTCGGAAGCCGTAAAGCTTGCGGCGGCGGAGGGCGGGCCGACGTACTACTTGGCGGCGTCGAGGGCGCTCTGCAGGGAGGCGATGTAGCCCTCGCTGGTGTAGCCGGCCCCGGAGACCGCGTCTATTCTCGCGCTCTGGGCGGCCAGACCTTCCTGGGTGAGGATCGGGATGGCCTGGGAGTTGATCTCCTGGTCGCGGGAGTTGCCGTCGGGCTGCTGGAGGAGGTCGACGGCGGTCATCTTCGTTCCGGTGAGGGTGACTTTGACCTGGACCGGGCCCCAACGGGTTTCCACGGTGCCGCCGGTGACGGTGCGCACGGAATTCTGGGAGGACTTGGGGGCGGCGGAGGTGCCGGGCGCGGGTGTGGCGGAGGTCGCGGGCGCGGTGGGCTGCCGGGTCGGTGCCACCACGGCCGGGACGGCGAGAGCGGTGGTGTGGTGCGGTTTGGCAGAAGCGTGCGCGCTTCCAGCGGCTCGCCTACCTCGGCGCGGGAACCGAGCAGGTAGTGGAGCCGGGCTGCTCAACCACGTCGAGACCGCGCTGGCGCAACGGCACGCCTCCCAGGAACGCCTGCGCAGCTTCGCCGCCGACGCCGGCCACGAACTGCGCACCCCGCTGGCCGCCATCCCAGGCCGCCGGCCCGGACCACCAGTGGCTGCTGGACCTGCCCGAGACCCCCGTCCTGACCACCGGTGACCGGGACCGGCTGCACCAGGCCCTGGCGAACCTGCTGTCCGACGCCCGCCTGCACACCCCGCCCGGCACCACCGTCCGCCTGCGCGTCGTACAGCTCCCCACCGGCGTCACGGATACCGTCACCGACGACGGCCCCGGCATCCCCGAAAAACTCCAGGACCGTCTGTTCGAACGCTTCACCCGCGGTGGAGAAGGCCGCTCCCGGAGCGACGGCGGCAGCGGACTGGGTTTGGCCGTCGCCCATGCCGTCGCCGCTGCCCACAACGGCACCCTGGCAGTCCGCAGCCGGCCGGGCCGCACCGAGTTCCGACTCGACCTGCCCTGACCACCCTCAGCCCAGCTGAACCAGTTCTTAGTACCTGGTGCGGCAGAATGCTTCACAACCTCACGTGCCAACCACCATGGGATTCCTCCCGGCAGCCAAGGAAGGACCCTCTCCGTGAACACGCTCGCCGCGCGTCTGCGTCTGGACTTCGCACCATCCCACCGTCAGCCCGACCCGCTGCGCTTCGTCCTGGCGAGCCTGTGCGCGATCGTCGGCTCGCTGGCAGCGGACGCTCTGCTGGTCGTTCTGAGCGAGGCCGTGTTCCCCGCGACCAAGGGATACGTGCACTTCCAGTTCGCCGACTACAGCAAGCTGACCGTCATCGGTGTGGTCATCGCCTGCCTCGCCTGGCCTGTCACCACAAGGATCAGCTCGGATCCGCGCTGGCTGTTCCTGCGGATGGCCGTTCTGGTCACCCTGGTCCTGCTGCTCCCGGACGTCTACATCCTGGCACTGGGCCAGTCCGCGCAGGCGGTGGCCGTCCTGATGGTGATGCACATCGTGATCGGCGTCGCGACCTACGAAGCACTGGTGCGCCTCGCCCCGGCCCGCGCGGCCCTGCCGCAGCCGACGCAACCGCAACCCGGTGCGGCCCGCACGGGGGTGTAGCGGGTGCAGGCAGTCTTCTCGACGAGCCAGCCGGCCGCAACCAAGTCGACCCCGCTGCCTCACAGCGGAGCGAGGAGCGGGGTCGAGTCCGCGACGCTCTGCAGCGCCGGTGATCCCATCCTGTCTCGACAACGCGCGAAGTGGGCTGGTCTTTACCGGTTCTGAACGAGCTTCTGGTCTCACAGCGCTGTCGGGCCGTCGGCAGTCAGCGCTTCTCCTGCAGATGTCGCGCTGGACTACGGCTTTTCATCTGTTCGCGGACCTCCGGTCCGGGCAGGACACGGTGATCGGTCCGGTTCGACCGGATACCGGCTCGCCTGTCTGCGGCCGCCTCCCGAACTGGCGGAACTGCTCACGGCTTCAGCGAAAATCTGCCAAGACCGAGATCGGCCCGCTCCTGCGGCAACATGGCCCGGGAAAGCAGCGGAGGTCGTCCCCGCCTTCCGGCGGAAGAGGCCTGTGACCTGCACGAATGCTGGTCGGGACGACAGGATTTGAACCTCCGACCCCCTAACCCCCAGCCAGTGGTCGTCTCGTTGCTACCTCCGCGCACCCGTTCCGCCGATGCGGGCACGGCATGCCGTCCGGCGCACGATCCGGGCCGATCGGCCCCATGCCGGATCCCGCCGGCGCGCGCACAGTGAGGTCAACGACGAGGGACACCAGGAGAAGGCCATGGCAGCGACACATCATCACGGCACGACGGGCACGACGGGCACGACAGCACGCGAGCCGCGTCCCGCCTCCGCGCGGATCCCCTGGGACGGGCTGCCTCGGCACACCCCCGTCGGTGACCTGATGAGCCACCAGGTCGTCGCGGTCAACCCCAGGACCGACTTCGCCACGCTGGTCGCCGCGGTGCGCGACCACCACCATGACCTGCTGCCCGTCGTCGATGCCGAACGCCGGGTCATGGGCCTGGTCGCAGCCTCTGACCTTCTCGCCAAGCTCGCCTTGACGGCCATCCCGCCGCGGGGTATCCGCTTCGAAACCCGCCAGCTCCGCGCATTGCGCCGCAAGGGCGCGGCCGTCGTGGCCAGTGAGCTGATGACCACCCCGGCCTGGACCGTCACGGCCCGGACCAGCGCCGCCGACGCGTCCTGGGTGGCCCTACGGCACCGCATCCACCACCTGCCCGTCACCGACGACCAGCACCGCCTGGTGGGCATGGTCTGCCTGTGCGACCTGCTCAAGGCCGTGAACCGGGACGACGCGGAGATCCGCTCCGAGGTCCTCCACCTCGCCCTCGCCACCGACACCGGCACCGACCGAGCCACCCTGCGGGTGGACTGCGACCACGGCCGGATCCTGCTCGACGCCCGCACCACCCGGCGCAGCCAGGCCAACACGCTCCTGGACCGCGTCCGTGCGGTCGAGGGCGTCGTCGACGTCGCGGAAACCCTGCGCTGGGATATCGACGACCTCCTCACCCCACTGACCCCGCACCGCCTGTGACCACCGCGGCTTCGACCGCCGCCATTCCCGGAAAGGGATGAGCAATCATGACCACCCTGCACACGGTCCGCGACGTCATGACCACCGAACCGATCTCGGTGACCCGCCAGACCGCCTTCAAAGACGTGGCCGAGCTGCTCAGCTCACACCGCATCAGCGCAGTTCCGGTGCTGGACGACCACGGCCTCATCGTCGGCATCGTCTCGCAGGGGGACCTGCTTCCCAAGGAGGCCTACCGTGACCGCGTCCCCACCCGGCGCGAGATGCTGCTGCACCTGGAGGAGTTCGAGAAGGCAGGTGGCATCACCGTCGGCGACATCATGACCGTTCCCGTCGCTGTCATCGGTCCGCACGCCACCCTCAGCCAAGCCGCCAGGATCATGGCGAGACGCCACGTGCGTCGGCTACCGGTCGTGGACGGACGTGAACAGGTGGTCGGCATCGTCAGTCGCAGCGACCTGCTCAAGGTCTTTCTGGTCAGCGACGAGCAGCTCACCGGCGCCGTGCTCGCCGAGCTGAGGCAGGCACTCCCGGGCACCGACACCGGTCGCCTCACGGCCACCGTCGAGGACGGCCGGGTCACCATCGGCGGCGCCCTGGACGACACCAGGACGGCTTCCACCGTGGTCAGGGTCGTCCGCGCGGTTGAAGGAGTCGTCGACGTCCAGGTGCGCCTCGACGATGTGCACCATGTGGGTCCCCTGCCGCAGTTCAACGAGCTCTACTGACTCCGCCGCCGTGCGCCGTCCGCCCACTTCGGGTGGCGCACGTACGCTCCCGCCAGCCCTTCGACCGACGCCGCCGGCGTCGGCGACCTGCTGGCCCGGGCCTGGACCACACGGGGCCGCCGGCATATCCGCCCCCGCCTCCGAGCTGCGCCCAACGGAGAACCCCACGCCGCTACTTGCCCAAGGAGCCCCGCCGCCATGACCGAACAGACCCACGTACCCGAGCCGGTCACGGCTTCACCGGCCACGGCCACGGCCACGGTCGCGCCCGAGTCGGTGACCGGTTCCACCGAGGGCACCTCGCGCGCCAACCGCGGCGTGTGGATCAGGGCGTTCATCTACGTCATCGGTTTCCATATCTTCGCCGGGTTCGTGATGCTGCTGTTCTTCTTCGGTGGACGCGGCCGCTGAGCTACCGCATCGCCCGGACGTCCATAGTCGCGGTCCTCCCGGCGAACTGAGCCGGGAGACGCCAGTGCCACCGCCATGGATGCCGCCAGGCGAGGGAGCCGTGGGTCGGCGGAACGGCCGATGTCCTGTCCGGTCCCGGCCGCCGTCGACCGCTCCAGTTTTCGGTCACCCCCGCGGGCGTGCCTCGCTAGTGGGTGTCGGCTGTCTCGACGCTGGCCCGGTGCTGGCGGATCTCGTCGTGGTGGGTGATGGCCCAGTCGATCAGGGAGACCACGATGCCGATGAGGCTCGCGCTCAGCGGGGCGAGGGCGTATTCCACGCGTGGCGGCACCTCGGCGTAGGCGGTCCTGGTGATCAGGCCGTCCTGGTGGAGCTGGGACAGGGTGCGCGAGAGCATGCGCTGGGAGATGCCGGGGATGGCGTGCAGCAGTTCGGTGTAGCGCATCCGGCCGTCCTGCAGGGTCGCGATCACCATCAACGTCCACTTGTCCCCGACCCGATCCATGATCTGGCGGACGAACTCCGCGTGCTCGGCCGGGATGCGGGAGCAAGGCCCCTGGGCGGCGTCCATTGCGGACATTCTCCTTCGGTAACGGACACGGATGTGCCTTTTGTAGGCCTTCTCATACTGGCCTATCGTGATGCTACATACCAATCGTAAGTGTCCAGGTCAGGATGTTCTGACCGGTGCACATCGATCTGGCCAACGCATACGGACGGGGCTTCGCACGAGCCCGGGAGACCAGCCGCCGAGGCCGAACGTGCGCGCGTTGGCGCACCCACCCCTGACTCACTGGGAGGCACTACATGTCCGGATCCGCACCGACGTATGGGCAGCAGGATGGAACACCGCCGCCGAGCAGCTACCGAGTGGTCGAAACCGGGGTGACCGGGGCGGGCCTCTCGACGATCGCCCGGGACGAGGTCGTGCCCGTCGATACCGTCCCGGACGGGCGCGGCCTGGGCCGGCTCTGGGAGGGCGACGGGGTGCTGCCGGGCGGCGACGCGTTGGAATCAGGGGACGACGCGGTGGAGTCGCCGTTCTTCCCAGGGGTGGGCGGGGTGCGGTTCTGGTCGGTGACCGTGCCCCCCGAGGCCCCTGACGCTCCGCCGCCCGCGGAGTTCCACCACACGTCCACCCTCGACGTCGGGTTCGTCCTGTCCGGGCGGATCGTGCTGGAGATGGAGGACGGGACGTCCGCGGAGCTGTCGGCGGGGCAGGCGTTCGCCCAGCAGGGCACCCCGCACCACTGGCGGAATCCGTACTCCGTGGACGCCGTCATCGCGGTCGTCATGATGGGCCGGGAGCAATGACGGAACACGGGCCATCTCGATTCGACTGAGCAGGCCTCTCACGTTTCGCTGTGGCAAGCTCGGGTGGTGACTCGCGGCATGCACAAGCCGGACCGCAGCCAGGCCGACCCGGCCGCGCTGCTGCTGGGCTTCCTGGACTACTACCGCTCGGCTGTCGCCCGGAAGATCGAGGGGCTGAGCGAGGAAGAGCTGCGCACCAGTCGGCTGCCGTCCGGATGGTCACCGCTCCAACTGCTCAATCACCTGGTGTACATGGAGCGGCGCTGGCTGGTGTGGGGCTTTCTGGCCGAGCCGATCCCGAGCCCTTCGGGGACGACGACATCGAGGGGCGCTGGCAGGTCCTCCCCGAGGACACCGCGGTGGCGCTCCTCGCGGCACTGCGGAAAGGCGGCGACCGTACTCGTGACATCGCCCACCGGAGCGCGATGACCGAGGTCGCCCAGACGGGTGGCCGGTTCCAGGAAGGCGACATGCAGCCACCGCCGACCTTGGCCTGGACCCTGTGCTACAACGTCACCGCGGTCAGCGTCCCCGTGCCCCCGGACGCGGCGCAGCGTGGGCCGGCGCCGAGCCCGTCGCCGTGATGACGGCAGGCGTGCCCCCGGGGTTCAGCCCCTGGACGCGCCCAGGAAGCGCAGCACGGCGAGCACCCGGCGGTGGTCCGCATCGGCCACCGGCAGGTCGAGTTTGGCGAAGATGTTGTTGATGTGCTTGGCCACCGCGCTCTCACTGACCGTCAGCGCCTCGGCGATGCCGGCGTTGGACCGGCCCTCCGCCATCAGGGCCAGCACCTCCCGCTCGCGCCGGGTCAGAACGGCCAGGGGGTCGCCGCGGCGGAGCAGAAGTTGGGCGACGACCTGGGGGTCCAGCGCCGTTCCCCCCTCGGCCACCCGCCGTACCGCTGCTGCGAAGTCCTGGACATCGGCCACGCGTTTGCTTGAGCAGGTAGCCCACTCCGCCCGTGTTGGTCGCCAACAGGTCAGTGGCGTACCGCTCCTCCACGTACTGCGAGAGCAGGACCACCGCCGTGCGCGGCCGGCCGCGGCGGATCACCGCGGCCGCCCGCACGCCCTCGTCGGTGAAGGTGGGCGGCATCCGGACGTCCACCAGAGCGAGTTCGGGCTGGTGCTCCTCGACGGCGGCCAACAGCGCTTCCGCATCGCCGACTTCCGCGACGACCTGGAAGCCGCCCATCTCCAGCACTTTGACCAGGCCGACCCGCAACAGCACCGAGTCCTCGGCGATCACCGCGCGCACGGCAGCTCCACCGTCACGGTCGTCGGTCCCCCGACGGGGCTGCTGAGCCGGAAGACGCCGTCGACGGAGCCCACCCGCTTGGCCAGCCCGCTCAACCCCGTGCCACCGGAGGGGTCGGCGCCGCCCAGCCCGTCGTCGGTGACGTTCACCCGCAGGACCGTCCCGACCCGTCGGACCGTCACCTCGACCCGCGAGGCGCCGGCGTGCTTGGTCACGTTCGCCAGCGCCTCGGAGACCACGAAGTACGCAACCGACTCCACGGCGGGCGCCGCCCGTTCCGGCAGCTCGACCCGCAGGCGCACCGGCAGCGGAACTCGGGCGGCCAGTCCGGACAACGCCGCGTCCAGGCCCCGGTCTTCGAGCACCGCCGGGTGCAACCCGCGTACCAGATCCCCGAGTTCGGCGATCGCCGCCTTCGCCTCCAGGTGCGCTTCCGCCAGCACCTCGCGGGCCTCGCCCGGCAGGTCGGGGCGGGTGGCCATGGCCAGTCCCAGGTTGACCGCCAGCGAGACCAGCCGCTGCTGGGTGCCGTCGTGCAGGTCGCGCTCGATCCGGCGGCGCTCGGCATCGACCGCCTCGATCAGGTCGGTGCGGCTGCCCGCCAGGTACGCGACCCGCTCCTGGAGCCGATCGGCCCGGCTGGGTCCGAGCAGCGCCACGGCGGAGCGCGACTCCGCCCGGGCTACCACCCCGGCGAGCCAGGGAAGGAGGGACAGCAGAAAGAGGCCGAGCACGGTGTAGCACGGCATCAGCGTCGCCCAGCCAAACCAGTCGCGCCGCACTCCGACCGGCACCGCCCACACCCAGCCGTACCCGGTGGCGCCCGCCAGACCCACCGCCGCCGCCGCCAGCACCAATAGCTCCGACATGGCCAGCAGCGGGCCCAGCAGCAGGTGGTACCCGACCTGGCGCCAGGCGCGCGGCGAGGAGAGCCACCGCAGGGCCGTGGCCGGCGACCACCGCTGCGGCACGGGCGCCGAGCGACGGATGTCCACCCCGAGCAGCGCCCGGTGCCGGTACCGCTGAACCGCCGTCAGCACCGGGACGCCGCTCAGCACCAGGGCGACGGACACCGGGAGCGCGAGCGCCCAGTTCCCCGTCCTGGCAGTGGTCGTCGCGCCCCAGGACCACACGGGCACCAGCGCCAGGTGCACCGGGACACCCGTGGCCAGGAAGCCGGTGTCCCGCCGCGCCCGCCGTGCCAGGCGCCCCAACCGGGGTGGAATCGTCATGGCTCGACGTTAGAGCACCTCAACACGGGCCTGCCATGGATCTTGTATCCGCATCCATGGTGAACCCAGTACCACCACGCCGGGGCCGGGTCTCAGAGGACGTCAAGTCCCTTTTCTGCAAGAGATCACCTACCCCGGGCAACCGAACGCCATTCGCTTCACCACGCTCTAGCATCAACATCCATGAACACACTGCTCGTGACCGGTGGACTGGCACTCGTCGGGTACTTGGCGACCTACCTCAACAGTGTGCGACTGGCACAACGACAGGCTCGCCTGGCTCGCGTCAACCTGCAGTTGAGTGAGTTCTACGGCCCTCTGTTCGCGCTGATGGAGGCCAACAGCAGGACCTACGACACCTTCGCCGAGAAGTACGCCCGACCCGATGGGCGCGATCCGTTCGACCATGAGATACCGCCCACGGCGGACGAGCTCAGCGAGTGGCGCACGTGGGCCACCACCATCTTCATCCCCAACATCCAGGCGATGCGCGACGTCGTGGTCACCAAGGCCGATCTTCTCATCGAGCAGGAAATGCCCCCTTCTCTGCTCCAGCTGTGTGCCCATGTCTCCGGCTACGAGATCACCGCCGCACGATGGTCACAAGGTCGCTACGAGGAGCACACATCACTCATCGCCTACCCTGGAAGGGAGTTGAGAGCCTACACGCGCGACCGATTCACCCTTCTCAAGAGAGAACAGGCAGCCCTCCTCGGCCGTACCGCCGGCGCGGGGCGCCGTCCCAGGCTCTTGGGTCGCCGACCGTGAATCCGAGCCACGAGCGGAGCACGACGGTGGTCTCAGCAGTCATCCGGTCCGCACCGATTGGTGCTCTTGCCTGGGGCGCGCCACCCAAACCACCGGCCCGACCGGTCCGGCTGAACTGGCAGGGATCCAAGGGAGGGCGGTCACGCGCGGTCTGTGCCGTGGGTGAGGTGCACGATGTGCGAGTCCGGGCCGGGGAAGAACACCGTGGTCCGGCCGTTGTCCGACCAGCGGACGTCGAACGGGGGAGTGCCGTCGGGATGGTGCAGTCCGACGACCTCGCCGTCTCTGCGGACGGTGCCGGTGCGCGTCTTCTCGACCACGATCTCGTCTCCGAGGGCAGCTGTCATCATGGACATCCGTTTTCTCCTCTGCGTGTACGGGTGCCGCCGCGGGCGGCTGTGTCCGCGATCGGCCTGAGGCCACAGGCCCGATCCCTGGCGGCGACGGAAGTGGGAGTCAGGCCGCAGTCGACTCCAGGGCGGCGCGAGCACGGCGTTCGGCCAGGACGGGGACGAAGGCACGGAGCCGGCTGTCGCTGAAGTGGTCGAGCGCGGCCGTGACGGCCGTGTCGATCTGCTCCGGGGTTCGGCGCTGTCCGTAGTCGCCTCTGAGTCGGGCGGCAATCTGGGTGAATGTCTCGTTGTCGGCTATTGCCGGGGACATGTGTCTCCTTCCCCCTGCATCCGGTGGGCACGCTCAGGGGAGGGCGATGACCACCTTTCCGCGCAGGTGCTTGCCGGCGAAGTCGGAGACGGCCTGGACCGCGTCGTCGAAGGGGTAGCGGGCTCCGATCTCGATCTGCAGCGCGCCGGATGCCGCCCGGTCCGCCAGATCCTGGAGGTCTCCGGGCTCGGCGGTGAAACTGCCGATGTAGGTGCCGGTGATGTCCCGCCCGAGGTCGACGGGGCCGTTCAGGGGAGAGACCACCTTGCCGCCGGGGTGGGCGGCGCGGGCGGTGCCGGCGAGGGCGGCGCCGCTGTTGATCAGGTCCACGACCACGTCCACCCCGCCGGGCACCAGGCGCAGGGTGTCCGCGACGAGGTCGCCCGTCCTGTAGTCGACGGTCTCATCCGCCCCCAGTGCACGGAGGTAGGAAGCGTCCTCCTGCGTGGCTGTGGCGATCACCCGGGCGCCGGCCGCCCGCGCGAGCTGGACGGCATAGAGGCCGATACCGCCGGTGGCGCCGATGATCAGGACGCTCTGCCCTGCGCCGAGGCCGACGGCGCGCAGGAGGCAGGTGGCGGTCATACCGGACTCGGGGATGGCCGCGCCGGCCTCCGCGCTGAGCCCGGCAGGGCGTTCGGCCAGGTGGGGGCCGACATCGACGACGGTGTACTCGGCCACCGAGCCGGCCTGGCCGACGAAGGCGATGACCGCGTCGCCAGGTGCGTAGCCGGTGACGCCGCTGCCGATCGCCTCGACGGTTCCCGCGGCGTCCATCCCCACGGTCAGCGGGTGTTCGACCGGGAACAGCGCTTTGGCTGCCCCCGTGATCAGGGCGAGGTCCAGCGGGTTGAGCGCGGCGGCCTGCACCTTCACCAGCACCTGCCCGGGCCCAGGGCTGGGCGTTGTGGCGGTGGTGATGGTGATCTTGTCGAGCGGACCGTATCCGGTGGCCACGAGAGCCTTCATGGTGGAACTCCTCGATCGTGAGAGTGCGGGAGTGCGGGAGTGCGAAGGGATGGAGGCGGGCCTGCTCGGCCTCCGCCTTCTGTTCTATTCCGACTCGGTCCCCACCGCGCGGTGAGCGCCGGGCCGCTCGGCGATGTCAGGCGAAGGCGGTCTTCAGGGCGAGGAACGCGGTCTTGGGGTCGGAGAGGGCGTGGTAGATCGGGGGGACGGTCTTGTCGATGCCGAGCAGGCCGTAGACGGCGTGCATGGCGCCGCGGACCGAGTACTCGACGGTGAAGACCACGTCCTCGGGCAGCTCGACGTACTGGCCGAGGAAGGCGAAGTTGGTGGCGCCGCGGGGGATGACCAGCGGGCGGTCGTGGGTGCTGCGGCGGGAGAACTGGCTGGTGATGTAGGGCATCATCGCCGTGGTCACGGTCGTGGTGGCGTGCACCTCCTCGGCGATGTCCGCGAAGCCGAGGTGTCCGAGCAGTTCGGTGAGGATCTCCTGGCCGGTGGCCTCGGACATCTTCTTGGCGATGTGGTCGCCGGTGGTGTCGACGAACAGGCTGTAGCCCCAGAGGGTGAACACGCCCTCGGGCTGACCGGCGAAGTGCGGCTGGTGCGGGACCACGATCGACATCAGCCAGTTGGAGTCCTTGAAGGTCATCAGCGCGCCGGCGCCGGGGGCGTCGCCGGTGAACTTCTCGATCCGCTCCAGCAGCAGCGGGCTGCGCATGGTCAGCGTGAAGGACTCCCACTTCGCTTCGCCGACATTGCCGTTGAAGACGCCGGGGCGGCCGAAGTCGGGGGCCTTGCGGGCCAGGGTCTCCCACAGCGCCCAGCCGCCGTCGCGGTGGTCGCGGACCAGCTCGGGGACGGTGTGGTCACCGCCGTGGCCGGCGTCGGCGGTCATCGAGCCGAGGGTGAGGAACACCAGGTCGCCGGTGCCCAGTTCGCAGACCTCGGGGCTGCCGTCGCGCTCCAGGTGGATCCGCTGCGCGTGGCGGCCGGCGCTGACGCCGGTGGCGGTGCCGGTGAAGTCCACGTCGGTGACCGTGACGCCGTGCTCGAAGTGCACGCCCTGCTCGGTGAGCCAGCTGTGCAGCGGGCGGACGATGGAGTCGTACTGGTTCAGCCGGGTCCTGCGGACCCCGGACAGGGTGTGGATGCGGGAGAACTCCTGCATGAAGCGCAGGAAGTAGCGCTTGAGCTCGATCGCGCTGTGCCAGTTCTGGAAGGCGAAGGTGGTGCGCCACATCGCCCAGAAGTTGGTGGCGAAGAAGTGCTCGGAGAAGAACTCGTCGATCCGCCGCGACCCGATCACCGCTTCCGGCAGGGCCAGCAGGCGGGCCAGCTCGACCCGGTCGTGGGCGTTGAACCCCAGCTGCGAGGCGTCCAGGATGCCCTGGTCGCGGCCGATCAGCCGGGCGTGGGCCTCGGTGGGCCACTTCTCGTTGAACTCCCGGATCTCCTCGCGCACCGAGACCGCCGCGTCGTCCAGGGTGGGGATGGTCTCCAGCAGGTTCCACAGGCAGGTGTAGGCCTCGTCCTCCAGCATTCTCCCGCCACGGGTCACATACCCCTGCTCGGCGGCGCCGCTGCCGTCCAACGAACCGCCCGGGACCGGGAGCTCCTCCAGGATGTGGATGTTCTCCCCCGGGAAGTCGGCGTCCCGGATCAGGAAGGCCGCCGCCGACATGCCGGCGATGCCCGCACCCACCACGTAGGCCTTGTTGCCGAGTCCGCCGTTGCCCATGATTGCTCCCGCATCTGGTTCCCGCGCCGAAGCGGCGCATCCGCCGGGTTCGGCGGGTGTCTCCACTCTCGGCCCGCGGCGCCGCGTACACAGAGGGCCGAACGGCCCCTGCGTCGCGGACGACCGGTCCCTTCCGTCGGCCGTTCAGAGCGCTTTGCGGCGCTGCAGCCAGGCGAAGGCGAGCCAGCCGGGCAGCACGGGCAGCCAGAACGTCAGCAGCCGGAACAGCAGGACCGCGGTCAGCGCGTCGGCGTAGGGAATCCCGGTGGTCTGCGCCAGGGCGCCGCTCAGCACGGCCTCCACGCCGCCCACCCCGCCGGGGGTCGGAACCGCGGCTCCCAGGGCGCCGCCGATCAGGTCGGCGATCGCCACGGCGGCGAAGCCAGGATGCTGGCCGAGGGCCAGGGCGCACCCGTAGAGGCAGAGCGCCGAGGTCAACGAGACCAGGAGCTGTCCGACGATTCCGACGGCCAGCCTGCGCGGATGCTGGAGCAGATCCAGCAGACGTGGCAGCACTCCGACGAACAGCTGATGCAGCCGTGCGGAGGCTCGCCGTCGCACCGGCCCGACGCCGGCCCCCGCCAGGACGACGACGGCCGCGACGAGCAGACCGACGATCAAGGTGGGGGAGGCGGAGAGTGACGGGCTGTAGTGGCCACTGGCCAGGTAGCCGAAGACCAGCACCAGCAGGAGATGCAGAATCAGTCCGATCACCTGGGAGGCGCCCACGCTGGCGATGGCCTTGCGCGGAGGGATCCCGGCGCGCTGCAGAAAGCGCGTATTGATCGCCATGCCGCCCACCCCGCTGGGTGTGATCAGATTGACGAAGGAGCCGGCAAGCTGCACCAGACCTGCCTGACGCAGGTTCAGCTTCTCGGGCACGAATCCCACAAAGCTCATCGTGGCGGCCACGTAGCTGACGACCGAGGCGAGCGCGGCGAAGGCCACCCAGCCGGGCTGCGCCCTGGTGAAGGCGCTGAGCGGATTTCCGTTCCCGCTGGAGAGCTGGAGCACCAGGAAGTAGCCGGCCACGGTGCCGCCGAACACGGTCACCAGGGTGCGCGGGCGCAGCCGCTCCAGACGCACGGGCTGAACCGGTGCCTGGGGCAGGGTATGCAGGATCTCGTCGCGGATCTGGGCGAGCAGGTCCGGCGGTGGAGCGGGGCCGGTGGCTTTCTTGAGCGCGGCCCGGGTGCTGCCGGACAGGGCCAGCGGTTGGAGCAGCGGTACCGACGCGCCGACCGCTTCTCGACCGAGGACGGCGAACGAGGAGGCGACGGCGCGTTCCGGTCCCACCCGCAGGGCCAAGGTCGTGAGCAGTTGGGCGACGTCCGAGCGCAGTGCGATGTCCCCGGCCGCGATGTCGCCGTCCTGAAGGTTCACCAGGTGGACGGCGCGGTGTTCGTCGACGATCAGTGAGGCGGGGACCAGGGTGCGGTGGACGATGCGCCGACCGCGGAGGAGCTTCAGCTGCTCCCAGGCGTCGGCCAGAAGGGTGTCGGTGAGCTCGGCGTCGGCGAGCTGGTCCAGGGTGCGTCCGGTCAGCGGCTCGAACACGTTCAGGGCGGCGTCCGGGCCCAGCTCAGAGGCGGCCAGCAGTTGCCGGGTGCGAACGCCGGCGGCCTGGGCGGCGAAGCAGAGCAGCGCTTCCTGCTTCAGCGCACCACGCGGCGACAGCAGGCTGCGGCGCTGGGGCGCGATGCGCAGGCGCAGGTGTCGCCAGACCCGGACCAGGAAACCGGAGGCCGACAGCTCCCGGTCCAGGATCTCGATATCGAGATCCTGATGACCCGGCCCCTGGTTCACCAGGTAGTGGTGCGGTTCGTGCGGCGTGGTCGCGGGAGTCAGGACCGCGGACACCGGGGTGAAGCCGAGCCGGCGCAGACTGGCGAACAGGCCCTCCAGGCTGGGACGCGCATTGGGGGCGCCGAGGAGGTAGGTCGTGCCGTGTGCGACAGTCCAGGCGATCAGCAGAGTCAGTAGCAGCGACAGCGCGCTCGTGTAGCCGCCGGCCAGCGCGGTCAGTGCGTCCAGGCTCGGCAGGACCAGCAGCGCGGCCGTCCAGCGCGGTCGTTTCGTCGCCCCGGCGGCCATCATCAGAGCGAGCACCAGCGCGAGGTGGCCGAGCACCGGCTCGGTCGCGCCCGACCCGGTGGGCGCCGGGTGGGTCAGTGCGGCGACGACCGGGTGCGGAGCCAGGTGGGTGACCCACAGGTCCACAGCGAGGGCCGACGCGTAGGCCAGGGCAGCCGCGAGCACGCCGTCGGCCAGGCGGGCGGTGTCGCGTCGGATGATCCGCTGCGCGGCGAACGCGACCGGTAGCAGCAGGACCGCGAGGGTGGAGAGCGACCGGGCCGCACCCAGCAGCAGCGACGGAGCGTGACCTGCGCCTCGGACCACGTCGGCGTTGAGGCCGCCCGCCGTGTCCTGGGCGGCGTCGGCCACCAGCAGGGTCAGGCCGATCAGCAGGAGGCCGAGGACCAGACGGATCAGGTCCTCGGCACGACGCGCCCGGGCCGGGAGGAGGAGGGCCTCGGGTAGGACTCCGACGCCTCCGTCGTCGACGGATTGCTCCATCTCAGCCCCGACCGGGTCAACGCTCCTGGTCCCGGACGATGACCACAGGGCAGGTCGCGTGCTGGACGCAGTGCTGGCTCACTGAACCCAGGGTGGCGCCGGCGAATCCGCCGAGTCCTCGGCTGCCGAGAACCAGCAGGTCAGCGCTGCGGGAGGTGTCCAGCAGCACCTGGGCCGCATTGCCGAGCGCCACCGTTTCCCGGACGTCGACGGGGGTGTCGTCCCCGACCGCCTGGTGGACGGCCTCCGCAAGCACCTTGCCCGCGTACTCCGAGAAGCCGGCGTCCTGCATCGGCGCCTCCCACCCGTACAGCGCCGGGTAGTCCCAGGTGATCACGGCGTCGAGGACTCCGCCGACCAGTCGGGCCTGGCGAAGCGCCCAGCTCAGTGCCGCTCGCGAGGACGGTGAGCCGTCGACTCCCACGACGATCCGCGCGGGGCTGTTCGCTGTTCTGTCCATGGGACACCTCGCTGCTCGGTTGACACTCCGCATCCTGTGCCCGCGCGCGGTGCCCGGGACAGGGCCGAGCGGTCCCCAACCCCAGGGCCGTTCGGCGTGGTGTGCGCCGGTGGTCCCCGGCCGGGGGCCGGTTGGCCCCTGCCCTGGGCGAGGGGAGGACCGGATGCTGGGTGTTGTGCCCCGTGCGTCAGCACAGCGGATCAAGGGGCTGCCCGCACGTCCCTACCTGAGGAGCTAGCCATGAGTGGTTCGACCGTACGAAGCGTGGTGGTGGGCATCGACGCCTCGAGCCACGCCCAGGAGGCCCTGGACTGGGCCGCGGACGAGGCCGTGCTGCGCGCAACTCCGCTGCGGATCGCGCACGCCTGGACCCTGGCTCCGCACCGGGTGCCGGGCACGGACGGGGTGGTGGTGGCGACCACCATGATCCAGGCAGCGGAGGAGATGCTGGCCCGGGCCGGCAGCCGGGTCCAGGAGCGGCACAGTGGGCTGCGGGTGGACTTCGAGGTGCTGCCCGAGGAGGCGGTGCCGGGGCTGATCCGACTGGCGGAGGACGCCGAGCTGCTGGTGGTGGGCTCCCGGGGGCTGAGCCGTTTCTCGTCCGTCCTGATCGGCTCGGTCAGCCAGAGCCTGGTCGCGCACGCGTCCTGCCCGGTCGTGGTGTTCCGCGGCGCTTCCGACGGCACCGTCCCGGCGGCCGAAGCCGCAGTGGTCGAGCCGGGGGACGCGGCGACGCTGCCCGGTCCCGGCGCGGTCGTCCTGGGGGCTGCCCCCGGCGAGGTGGGCGCCCCGGTGGAGTTTGCCTTCGCCGAAGCGGACCGGCGCGGAGTCGCATTGCTGGCCGTCCGCACCTGGATGTACCCGCCGAGCTACAGCGGTTACATGGTGATGCCGCCGGACGACTCGGACGAGCGGAACGGGGAGGAGACCAGGGACCTGCTGGAGGTTCTTGCCGCCGCCCGCAAGGAGTACCCGGACGTGCGGGTGTTCACCGAGGTCGGGATGAACGATCCATCGATCGCACTGGTCCGGGTCTCGGCCGGGGCCGGCCTGGTGGTGGTCGGCGCCAACCGCCACCGCAACCGCTTCGCGCTGCCGATCGGCCGCGTCGCCCAGCAGGTGCTGCACCACGCCCACGCGCCCGTTGCCGTGGTTCCGCACGGGCACCGCTGACCGACCACCCGTCTCGTACCCCCACCACCGAAGGACAGTGAGCGCGCAGTGCCGCGAGAATCCATGCGTCCGCCGTCCGGCGGGCAGAGCATCCAGGCCCGTCACCTCACCAAGCAGTACGGGGCGACCCGGGCGGTCGACGACCTGAGCTTCGACGTCAGTCCCGGTCTGGTGACCGGCTTCATCGGACCCAACGGTTCCGGCAAGACCACGACCATGCGGCTCATCCTCGGCCTGGACACGCCGACCCGAGGCGAGGTGACCATCGGTGGGAAGCGGTACCGGGATCTGCCGGCGCCGCTGCGCGAGGTCGGCGCCCTGATCGACGCCAAGGCCGTGCATCCGAGCCGGTCCGCCCAGCACTACCTGCTGGGCCTGGCGCAGAGCAACGGCATCGCCTCGGCCCGGGTGGGCGAGGTGCTCGGACTGGTCGGGATGGACGCGGTGGCCGGCCGCCGGGTGGGCGGCTTCTCGCTCGGCATGAACCAGCGCCTGGGCATCGCCGCGGCCCTGCTCGGCGACCCGCCGGTACTGATGTTCGACGAGCCGCTCAACGGGCTGGATCCCGAGGGCATCGTGTGGATCCGGCAGTTGATGCGCAACCTGGCCGCCGAGGGCCGCACCGTGTTCGTCTCCAGCCACCTGATGAACGAGATGGCCGTCACCGCCGACCACCTGATCGTGATCGGCCAGGGCAGGCTGCTGCGCAACGAGGGAGTCAATGAGTTCGTGGAGTCGAGCACCCAGCACCGGGTCCTCGTCCGCTCTCCTCAGCTCGACGAACTCAGCACCGAACTCACCGCAGCCGGTGCCCAGGTGAAACCGGGAATCGAGGACAGCATCGAGGTGTCGGGCATGGACAGTCATGCGATCGGGGACCTGGCGGCAGCCAAGGGGCTGACGCTGCACGAACTGGCCACCCAGCGTGCCTCCTTGGAGGACGCCTTCATGGACCTGACCCGGGACAGCGTCGAATTCCGAGCGAGCGAGGCCGCAGCATGAGCGCCGATGTCGTCCCCGTCCCCGTCCCGACCGCAGCGGCCGGCCCTGCCGCGGCCGGCTCCGCCTACCGGGCGGCGGGTTTCACCGACTCGCTGCGCTCGGAGTGGACCAAGGCACGTACCGTTCCCTCCACCCTGTGGTCGCTGGTGGCCGCCGCCGTCCTCGGCATCGGGCTCGGAGCGCTGATCAGCGCGCTCTCGGCGCACCAGTACGCCACCGGAACCCTGCGGACACGGGTGCTGTGGGATCCGACCTCGATCAGCACGGCCGGCCTGTCGATCGCGCAGCTCGCGATCGGCGTCCTCGGGGTGCTGCTGATCACCTCGGAGTACTCGACCGGTGCGATCCGCAGCAGCCTGGCCGCGGTGCCGCGCCGCGGACGCTTTCTGGCGGCCAAGGCCGTGGTGATCCTCGCACTGTCGCTCCTGGTGGCCGAGGTCGTCACCTTCGCGGCCTTCTTCCTCGGGCAGGCCCTGATCTCGGGTCAGGCGCCGACCGCCGCTCTCTCCCAGTCCCAGGTACTGCGGGCCCTGGTCGGCTGCGGACTCTACGCGGCCCTGATCGGACTGCTCGGGCTGGCCCTGGGCACCCTGCTGCGCCACGCCGCCGGGGCCATCACCGTCCTGGTCGCGCTGCTGTACGTACTGCCCGGGATCGCCGCGGCGCTGCCGGCCTCGATCGAGCAGAACGTGGAGAAGTTCTGGCCCACCCAGGCGGGCCAGCAGATCACCTCCGTGGTCCGCGCCGCGCACACGCTGAGTCCCTGGGCGGGCTTCGGAGTGTTCTGCCTCTTCGTCGCGATCGTCTCCGCCGCCGCCTTCTACGCGCTGAACCGCCGCGATGCCTGAACCGGCAACGTCGTTCGAGAGCTCGCTGTCCGACGGCCTGTCGGACGCGGTGTTCAGCGTCGCCGAAGTCAAGGGGCTGCCCGCACCCGTGCGGCGGTACCTGCAGGCCGCGATCGCCCCGGGGACACCGCTGATGACGAGTGCACGGCTGCGGATGCGGGGCCGGATCAGGATCGGACGGTGGCTGCCGTTCACCGCCCACCAGACGCTCAACCCCCACCGGGGATTTGTCTGGACCGCCCGCGTCGCCGGGGTCATCACCGGGTCCGACCGCTACCTGGACGGCGCCGGCGCCATGAGCTGGAAACTCGCCGGCCTGTTCCGCGTCGCCGCCGCGGAGGGCCCGGACGTCTCGCGCAGCGCCGCGGGCCGGGCCGCCGCCGAGGCCGTCTGGCTGCCGACCGCGCTGCTCCCACGCTTCGGCGTCACCTGGTCCGCCGAGGACGCGCACCACATCACCGCCCACTACCGGATCGGTACCACCGCGGTCGACCTCCACCTCACCCTCGACCGACAGGCCCGGATCCGCTCGCTGGTCTTCGAGCGCTGGGGCGATCCCGACCGCAGCGGAACCTGGGCCCCGCGTCCCTTCGGCGGCGAGGTCACCGGCTACCGCACCTTCGCCGGCCTCACCATCCCCAGCGCGGGTCGCTTCGGATGGGACTGGGCCACCGAGCGGTGGTCGGCGGGCGAGTTCTTCCGCTACGAGATCACCGGGCTCAACGGGCCCTCGGAGTAGGGCCGTTCGGCCGAACGGTGGGGCCGGTGGAGCATGCCGCCGTCCGGTCCGGCGGCTCGGGACCACTGGCCCCCCGGGCGGCCCCGAATGACCCTGCGCCGGACGTGTCCCACGGACACAGACTGGCCAGGACGGCGGCCCACCGCCGCGACCGAGGAAGCGAGTACCCGATGGAAACGCCCGCAGCCGCACCCACCCCGCCCCTGCCCGCGCCGCGACTGCCACGTCTCGGCGCGGCCCTGGCCCGCCGTCACAATCCGCTGCTGCGCCGGACCGACGTCCTGCGCCACCGGTTCGGCACCCTGCTCCTGCTGGGGCTCGCCGCGGCTGCGTCCCTGTCCTTCCTGCTGGCCCTGCACATCGACCATGACGACCGCGCGGGCGTACAGCGCTACACCGCGGCGCTACGGCAGGTTCAGGCAGTTGCGATCGGCGACGCCGACCAGCAGCGAATCGCCGCAGGCGCCAAGTACGTCAGTCCGGTCCGCTGGACCGATGCCGCAGGAGCCACGCACCAGGCCCGCGCCGTCGTCCCGGGCACCGCCGACGCAGGCAGCACCGTCGCTGTATGGCTGGACGCCAAAGGCCGGCCTGTCACCCCGCCGACGAGCGCGGCGGACTCCGCCGGCAAGGCAACCTTCATCGGCTTCCTTGCCTTCCTCGGCGCCGTCTCCCTGATCACCACCGCGGTCTCCTTCGGGCGCGCCCGTCTGGACCGCGCCGATCTCCAGGGCTGGGAACTCGACTGGCAGCGCGTCGAACCCGCCTGGACCGCGCGGTGATGACGGCGCATCACCACTGTTTGTGCTGAGCCTTTCTGCTTCCCCCGAGCCGGCAGAGAAGCAAGTCCGCCTCCTTGCGAGGCGGACGCTGCGCATCGGTGCATCCGTGCCGCCCTTCGAGTAGGGCGGCATCGCCCTTGACGTACCGTCAGCAGGCTTGGCCCTGCCGGACATATCCGGCCTGGCCGTGGTTCCACCGTGACGTTTCCGGAAGCGCGAAGACCTGGCAGCCGTAGCGGCTGCCAGGTCTTCGCGGAACACCACACGAACGGGCTGGTTCATCGATGCGGGGTACCGCCAAGGCGTCTACCGGGCCCTGTGTGCGAGGCGTTCGTGTGCTGCCTCGACCAGCACCCGGACCTGTTCGGCGGGCAGGTCGATGTGCTCAGTGATCCACTGCGTCGGGTAGCCGTCGGTGGCCAGGATCCAGGCGTTGTGCAGGCGCGCGAGCCCTGGGCCGTCCGGGGTGAGCAGCCAGGGGCTGACCTCCCGGGCGGGAAAGCCGTCCAGCGCCTGTGGGGTGAAACCGTCCGAATAGCCGGCACTGCGCGAGTGCGGCCGCTCAGCGCCCCGCCACCAGCGTCGGCCGGTCGGTCGGGGCGGGACGGGAGGGGTGTGGCTTCTGTTGACCGGAGGCGTGTTCACACGGGTGAGCATGGTCCACGCTCATCGGCCTGGTCACCGTCCAATAGGCCCTTGTCGAAGGACCTCTGGCCGCCGCGCACAGCGTTGGCCGGGCTGCATGATGGAGAAACCCCCTCCTCGGTGTGAATGGCCGAGGCCGCCCCGGAACAGGGGGACAAGTGCCAGTGCCACGGCCGGGTCGGCCGGGGCTATGCTCGATTCGACGTCCCAGTCCCCGACGCCGGCCTGTTGCCATGTGAGACAGATGCCTGCGGGGGAACGGATGCTTCGTCCGGTCGCCTCGTGTCATTTCCGAGGGAATTCGGCGCTTTCCCCATCCCGGTCCGTGGCCGGCTCATGCCGTGTCGCCCCCTGCGCAACCGAACCCGTGAAGTGAGGGGCCATGCCCGCTCGACGACTGTTCGACGTCCGCCGCTACGACACCATCACCTCGGCCCTGATCGTTCTGGTCGGGGACATCGATCTCGACACCGCGCCCCTGCTGCACGACGCCCTTGAGGCGCGCCTGCACGACGGCGTTCGCACGGTGACCGTCGACCTCGCCGGAGTCACCTTCTGCGACCTCAGCGGCATCGACGCATTCCTCGGCGCCTCGCAGCACGCGGCCGCAGCCGGCGTCTCGCTGTGCCTGTACGACCCCCGCCCGGCCCTGGGCAAGCTGCTGGACCTGACCGGCAGCGACTTCCTGCTCCGGTGCACGCCGCTGGGCGATCTTCGGCCACCGGTTCTGTTCGACCTGGCCCGAGGATTTCCGAGCCAGGCGTACTGCGTCTGCTGCGAGGCGAAACGGCAGTCCACGCAGCCGCCGGCCGAGACCGAGACCGAGAGCGCAACCGCAACCGCACCCCAGGACGACCTCTCCCGAAGGACGTGAATCAGGTATGAGTATCACCCGCCGTCTCGCCGAGCTGTTCTCGGTCAAGGCGAACAAGATCCTTGACGACGCCGAGGACCCCCGCGAGGTCCTGGACTTCTCCTACAGCCGGCAGTTGCAGCTGCTGCAGCAGGTCCGCCGCGGCGTCGCCGATGTGGCCACCAGTCGCAAACGCGTCGAACTGCAGCTCACCGGGCTTCAGCAGTCCGCCGACACCCTCGATCGCCAGGCCAGGCAGGCTCTGGAAACCGGGCACGAGGACCTGGCCCGCGAGGCGCTGACCCGCCGCACCGCCGTCCTGGCCCAGTGCGCGGACCTGGCCGGCCAGGAGACCGCCCTGAGCGGGCAGGAGGCCAAACTCACCCTGTCCACCCAGCAGTTGCAGGCCAAGGTCGAGGCCTTCCGCACCCGCAAGGAGACGATCAAGGCGTCCTACACCGCCGCCGACGCGCAGACCCGGATCGGCGAGGCGGTCACCGGGATCTCCGAGGAGATGGGCGACGTGGGGGTGGCCATGCAGCGCGCCGAGGACAAGACCGCCCAACTCCAGGCCCGCGCGGCCGCGCTGGACGAACTCATGGCCTCGGGCGCGCTCCAGGACGCCACCGTGCCGGTCGCCCACGACGACCTGCAGTCCCAGCTCGACGCCATCACCACCGGCGGCGACGTCGACACCGAACTCGCCCGCATCAAGGGCGAACTCGCCGCCGCACCGGGCACCACCGCAGCACTGCCGGCTTCGGCCACGACCGCACAGAAGGAGACGAAGTGATCACCGCTCGGATTCTCGGCGAAGGGCAGTACCGGATACCCGACGGGGATCTGGAGGAACTCGAGAAGCTGGACGCGGTCCTCCAGGAGGCCGTCGCCCGCGGCAGCCAGGCCGCGTTCGCCCCCGCCCTGCAGGCCCTGCTCGATGCCGTGCGCCGCCTGGGCACCGCGTCACCCCGTGCCGACCTCAGCCCCTCCGCCCTGATCCTGCCGGACGAGGACATGACGCTGTCCCAGGTCCAGGCGCTGCTCACCGACGCCGACCTGATCCATGAGGGCCTGATCCGCGGGCGCGGGTGACGACGGTGCACTCCCGCTTCCCGCACGACCGCCGGCTGACGGTCCGGATGTCCGTCGTGGGAGAAGCCCACTGACCCCACCCCCCGCCGCACGCGCATCCATGGAACAGCACCACCGGAAGGACGCCCGATGACCTCACTCTCCGTACCTCCCCTGCCCGGTCGGCACCGCCCCGTCCTGACCGAGCAGGAAGCCGCGTCCACGCACGCGGTGTCCACCCTCGCCGCGACAGCGCTCGCCGCGACCGAGGCCCGGCAGTCGCTCGACGACGACCTCTACGGCGGCGACGCGATCGCGCGGTCCCTGCCCAAGACCGGCTTTCCGGCCCTGGAGTCGGACCCGCGGCGGATCTACGGCCTGGTCCACGACGAGCTGATGCTCGACGGGGTCTCCCGGATGAACCTGGCGACCTTCTGCACCACCTGGGTCGAACCCGAGGCCCGGGCGCTGATGGAGGCGTCCCTGGACAAGAACATCGTCGACAAGGACGAGTACCCGCAGACCGCCGAGCTGGAGGCGCGCTGCGTGGCGATGCTGGCGGACCTGTGGCACGCCCCGGTCGCGGGCCAGGCGGTGGGGACGTCCACCACCGGGTCCAGCGAGGCGGCGATGCTCGGCGGACTGGCCGCCAAGTTCCGTTGGCGCGCCCGCCGCACCGCGCAGGGCAAGTCCACCGCCTCGCCCAACCTGGTGTCCGGGCCGGTCCAGGTCTGCTGGGAGAAGTTCGCCCGCTACTTCGACGTCGAGCTGCGCCAGGCGCCGATGACCAAGGACGGGTTCGTGCTCACCCCGGAAGAGGCGGTGGCCCGCTGCGACGAGAACACCATCGCCGTGATGGTCACCCTGGGCCAGACCTTCACCGGGCTGTACGAGGACGTGGCCGCGATCAGCGCGGCGCTGGACCGGCTGCAGGAGGACACCGGCCTGGACATCGACATCCACGTCGACGCCGCCAGCGGAGGCTTCCTGGCCCCGTTCATGGAGCCGGACCTGCTCTGGGACTTCCGGCTGCCGCGGGTGAAGTCCGTCAACGCCTCGGGCCACAAGATGGGCCTGGCCCCGCTGGGCTGCGGCTGGGCGCTGTGGCGCGACGCCGACGCGCTGCCCCGGGAGCTGATCTTCGACGTCAACTACCTCGGCGGCTCCATGGCCACCTTCAACCTCAACTTCTCCCGCCCCGGCGGCCAGGTCATCACGCAGTACTACACCTTCGTCCGGCTCGGCCGCGAGGGCTACCAGCGCGTGCACGCCGCCGGCTACGAGACCGCCGGCCACCTGGCCCGGCAGATCGCCGCCATGGGCCCCTTCGCCCTCCTGTTCGACGGCGACCCGGCCCACGGCATCACCGCCGTCACCTGGCAGTTGGACCCCGACCGGGCCCACCCGTTCAGCCTGTTCGACTTCGCCGAGAAGCTCAGGGCCCGGGGCTGGCTGGTGCCCGCCTACACCCTGCCCGCGGACCGCCAGGACCTGACCGTGCAGCGCGTCATCGTGCGCCACGGCTTCAGTCATGACATGGCCGACCTGCTCCTGGCCGACATGCACCGCGCACTGACCGCGCTGGAGACCGCGCCGCCCTCGACGCCCGGCACCGGCTCCGCCAACTCCTCGTTCAGCCACAACGCCACCGCGGCCGTCCCGTCCCCCGGGACCACGTCATGAGTGCCCCGACCACCGCGCCGCCGGCCGGGACCGTCGGCGCCCCGGCCCCGCGCACGATCATGTCGGTGCCCACCATCGCGATGCTCACCGCCGCCGCCATCGTCACCAGCCTGCGCGGGCTGCCGCTGATGGCCGACGAAGAGCTGACGATGTTCGTCTACATCGGCTTCGCCACCCTGCTGTTCCTGGTGCCGGCCGCCCTGGTCTCGGCCGAGCTCGGCGGCGCCTTCGCCGACCGCAAGGGCGGCGTCTACGCCTGGGTGGGCGAGGCCTTCGGACCCCGCTGGGGGTTCCTGGCGGTCTGGCTGCAGTGGATCCAGAACGTCGTCTGGTACCCCACCGCCCTCGGCTTCGCCGCAGCGGCCGCCGCCTTCGCCGTCCACAAGCCCGGCGCGGCCGACAACAACGTCTACGTCGGGCTGTTCTGCATCGGCGCCTACTGGCTGGCCACCCTGGTCGCCCTGCGCGGCAACGCCTTCCTGGCCAAGGTCACCAAGTACGGCTTCATCGTCGGCACCATCCTGCCCGGCGCGGTGCTGCTCGCCCTGTTCGGCTACTGGATCGTCTCCGGCCACCCCATCGGCTGGTCCCACACCCACGACGCCGCGGTGACCACGACCGCGCACGGCCACCCCAGCCCCCGCTGGTTCCCGCACGTCGCGGGCCTGGGCACGCTGTCGTTCCTGGCCGGCATCCTGCTGCTGTTCTCCGGCGTCGAGGTGCAGGCCGTGCACGCCACCGACATGAAGGACGCCCGCCGCGGCTTCCCCAAGGCGATCTTCCTCGCCGCGGGCATCTGCTTCGCCGTCTTCACCCTCGGCGCCCTCGCGGTGGCCGGGATCCTGCCCTACGACAAGATCACCCTGCAGTCCGGGGTCTTCGACGCCTTCAACGCCCCCCTCGACGCCCTGGGCGTCTCCTGGGCCGGACCCGTCCTCGCCGCCCTGATCTGCTACGGAGCCCTCGGCGGCGCCCTGGCCTGGCTCAGCGGCCCCAGCCGCGCCCTGCTGGTCACCGCCGAGGACGGCGCGCTGCCGCCCTTCCTGCAGCGCACCAACGCCCGCGGGGCCCAGCGCAACATCCTGCTGGTCCAGGGCGGCATCGTCACCGCCATCTCCTCGGTCTACCTGGTGATGAAGGACGTCAGCTCCGCCTTCTTCCTGATCTCCGCGCTGGTGGTCGGCCTCTACATCATCATGTATATGTTGATGTTCGCCGCGGCGATCCGGCTGCGCCGGACCCAGCCGGACCTGCCCCGCCAGTTCCGCATCCCCGGCGGCACCCCCGGCATCTGGATCGTGGCCGGCACCGGCTTCCTCGCCGTCGCCTTCGCCCTGGTCCTGGCCTTCGTGCCGCCCTCCCAACTGCCCATCGGCAACCCGACCAGCTATGTGGCCCTGGTGGCCGGCGGCACCATCGTCTTCACCGGACTGCCGCTGCTGATCTACAAGCTCCGCCGCCCCGGCTGGAAACAGCAGTGACGGTCCGTCAGCGGCACTGCTGCCGCGGTACGCCTCACCGGCCCGCGCCGGTCAGCAGGCCCTCGCTCTGCAGGTAGGTGCGCGCGTAGGCGATGGCCTGGGGGGTGGACGGGAACACCCGGCCCTCGGCGTCCAGTTGGTCCAGGACGCCGAGGGCGTCCAGCCGGGTGCGGTGGGCTTCGCGGATCCCGGAGACCAGGACGAGCGTGCCGCGCTCGGTGAGTCTGTCGATCACGTCGCCCAGCACCCTGGCGCCGGAGGCGTCCATCGCGCTGATCCGTGACATCCGCAGGATCACCACCCTGAGCTGGGTGTTCTCGGTCAGTTCCAGCAGAAAGCGGTGGGCGGCGGCGAACAGCAGCGGCCCGTCCAGACGGTAGGCGACGATGTGCTCCGCCAGCAGTGCCTGCTCCTCCTGGTGGTGGTCGGCCGGCGGCAGCCCCTCGTGCAGCGGCACCTGTTCGACCTGAGCACCACGGGCCACCGCGCGCAGCGCCAGGACCCCGGACACCAGCAGTCCCGCGACCACGGCGGTGACCAGGTTGAACGCGAGGGTGGCGGTGGCGGTCAGGGCCAGGACCAGGGCCTCGCCGCGGCCACTTCGGGCCAGCGCGCGCAGGGAGCCGACCTCGACCATCCGGATCGCCGTGGCGATCAGCACACCGGCCAGGGCCGCCAGCGGGATTCCGCCGACCAGCGGCGCGGCAGCGAAGATGATCACGGCGAGGACTCCGGCGTGGACCAGGGCTGCGAGCCGCGACGAGGCCCCGGTGCGGACGTTGACGGCGGTCCGGGCGATGGCGCCGGTCGCGGCGACACCTCCGAACAGCGGGACGACCAGGTTGGCCAGGCCCTGGCCGAACAGCTCCCGGTCGGAGTCGTGCCGCTCGGAGACGCTCATCGCGTCGGCGGCGGTCGCCGCCATCAGCGACTCCAGCGCGGCCAGTGCGGCGACCGCCAGCGCCGACGGCAGCAGGGAGGGGATCGCCGACGGGTGCAGGAAGGCCAGCGAGGGCGCGGGAATCCCGGCGGGCAGGTGCCCGATCATGGCCACGTGCAGGGGCGCCAGGGCGGCGACGAGGGTCGCCGCGACAACGGCGAGCAGCGAGAACGGGATCGCCGGTCGCCAGTGTGCGCCCACCAGCATGATCACCACTACGCCGGCGGTCAGCGCGAGCGCGGCCCCGTTCGGGTGGACGAGAAAGTCGCGGACCGCCGAGAAGGCCACCAGGGCGGGATTGTCGCCCGAGGGTGTTCTGACTCCGAGCGCGCCGGGAATCTGCTGCAGGGCGATCACAGCGGCGATGCCGACGGTGAAGCCCTCCACCACCGGTACCGGGACGTAGACCATGAAACGGCCCGCACGAAGCAGGGCCAGCAGGACCAGCATGACCCCGGACAGCAGCCCGACGGTCAGCAGACCCTTGGTGCCGTACTGGTGCACCACCGGGACCAGCACCACGGTCATCGCCCCGGTGGGCCCCGAGACCTGCAGGTTCGAGCCGCCGAAGACCGCGGCGAGTGCTCCGGCGATCACTGCGGTCACCAGCCCGGCCTGAGCCCCGGCGCCCGAGGAGATCCCGAATCCCAGCGCCAGCGGCAGCGCCACCACGGCGACAGTCAACCCTGCCACCAGGTCCTTGCGCGGGGAACGGCCCATGCTCGCGAGGGTGTGCCGGTCGGGCAGGACCCCCACCAGCCGGTCGCGTACGAGCCGTGCTGCTCGCCCGATGCCTCCGGTCGCACCGGAGGCGCTCACGCGCTCGTCGCCGTGCCCTCACGGTCGACCTCGTACAGCTCGGCCAGCAACTCCTGCTGCCCGGAGAGCAGGACGGTCAGGATCCGCCGTGCGGCGCGCATCAGCTCGGCGACGTCCCCGCCGGCCAGGGCGTAGACCACGGTGTCGCCCTCACGGGTGGCCGTCACTATGCCCGAGCGTCGCAGCACCGCCAGCTGCTGCGACAGGTTGGAGCGCTCCACCTCGATCTGCGCCAGCAGGTCGCGCACCGGCAGCGGCCCGTCCTGCAGCAGCTCCAGGACCCGGATCCGCACCGGATGCCCGAGCATCCGGAAGAAGTCTGCCTTCGCCTGGTACAGCGGAACAGGCACTGCCATCAAGGCCTCCACTCGATCGTGTTATCAATTGAAGAATACTTCAATTGATAACACGACGGAAATCATCTCGTCGGCGCCGGCGGTGATGCGCTGCGGGATACGGCGGATGGGCCGAGGGGGGTGGGGTAGAGGGCCAGTGGAACCCTGCTGGAGCCCTGCCGCCTTGATGGCGGCGACGGTCGGGCAGCGTTCCCTAGGGAGATCCACATGATCGACGAGACAGAGGACGAGCAGGGCGAACTCCGACTGGACACGATGCTCGATGAACTGGAGGCGCGACTGGACCTGGCCCGCGACGCGAGAGATCAGGTGCGCAGCCTGCTGGAAGCGGTCCTGACGGTCGGCAGGGAACTGGAACTCGACCAGTGCTGCCAGCACATCGTGGGAAGCCGCGGTGGCGCTGGTGGATGCCCGGTACGGCGCGTTGGGAGTGATCGGTGAGGGCGGGCGGCTGTCCCAGTTCATCACCGTCGGCCTCGACGAAGCGCAGGAGGCGGCGATCGGATCGGCTCCGCAGGGGCGCGGCCTGCTCGGGGAGCTGATCAGCAACCCGGTGCCGCTGCGGCTGACGGAACTGTCCTCGCACCCGGCCTCGCTCGGCTTCCCGCCGAACCATCCGCCGATGAGCACCTTCCTCGGTGTGCCGATCCGGGTACGCGGTGAGGTGTTCGGCAACATCTATCTGACGGAGAAGCACGGTGGCGGCAGGTTCGACGCCGAGGACGAGGCGGTCCTGGCGACGCTGGCGGTGGCGGCCGGGGTTGCCATCGACAATGCCCGGCTGCACAGTCGGGCCCGGCAGCGCGAGCGCTGGCTGACCGCCAGCGCCGAGATCACCAACAGCCTGCTCACCGGAGCCGGGCGGGCCGAGGTGCTGCACCTGCTCGCCGAACGGGCCAGAGACATCGGCGAGTCCGTCCAGGCCGTGGTCGCCCTGCCCTTCGGCGAGACGGACATGATGGTCGAGCTGGCTGCCGGTGAGGGAGCCGAGGCCCACCGCGGCCTGGTGCTGCCGGTGGACGGCTCCTTCGTCGGGTCCGCGCTGCGGTCCGGGGAACCGATCATCAGCGCCGACGTCAGCAAGGACCCCCGGATCACCACCGGCCCGGTGCGTTGGTCGGGCCTCGGACCCGCCGTGGCGGTGCGGATGGGGACGGTCGAGGGCGGGGTGCGCGGGGTTCTGGCGCTCGCGCGCGCCGAAGGCGCTGCCGAGTTCACCACGGAGGACGCGGGCCCGCTGCTGGGGTTCGCCGGGCAGGCCGCGCTGGCGCTGGAGCTGGCCGAGCGGCGTCGCGACGCCGAGCAGATCGCCCTGCTGGAGGACCGTGACCGGATCGCCCGCGACCTGCACGACCTGGCGATCCAGCGGCTGTTCGCGACCGGGATGACGCTGCAGAGCGTCGAGCGCTTCATCGACCATCCGGAGGCCCTGGAGCGGGTGCACCGCGCCGTGGACGACCTGGACTCCACCGTGAAGATCATCCGCTCGACCATCTTCGGCCTGCGTGCCCGCGACACCGGACCCAGCGGCCATGGTCTGCGCGCCCGCATCGTCGAAACGGTCGAGCGGGCGGTCGCGGCCCTCGGCTGCACACCCGGGCTGCAGATGGAGGGCCTGCTGGACACGGAAGTCCCCAGCGACCTCGTCGCGAGCCTGCTGGCGGTGCTGGGCGAAGCGCTGAGCAATACGGCCCGCCATGCCAAGGCTGGGGCGGTCGAGGTCACGGTCGCGGCGACGCGAACGGACCTCACCCTGACGGTGGTCGACGACGGAGTCGGCATCGCGGACGGCGCGGCCCGCAGCGGGCTGGTCAATCTCGACGAGCGGGCCCGGCAGCGCGGGGGGACGTTCACCGTCGCCCCGGGGGTCCCGCACGGGACCCGGCTGGTGTGGCGGGTGCCGATCAGACGCGATTGACCTCCGACTACAGAATGCCGTGCACCTTGGCCGGTTCGACGTCGCCGGAGTCGTCGAAGGTGTAACGGAGCTGGTTGTGGACCGCGACGACGCCGTCGACGGTGCGGCACAGGCGCAACACGATGGGGAGCGTGCTCTTGCGACCCACCTCACCGCGCAGCGTGACGATGCCGTCGAGGACCTCGACCTGCACCTCGTCGGGCGCGAGGTAGAGGGTGTTCTGGAGCACGTCCTGGACGATCTCCTCGCGGAGGGCGGTGTCGTGGCGCAGGAACACCCGGAGCAGGTCGCCGCGGCTGACGATGCCGACCAGTGTCCCTGTGTCGTCGACCACCGGCAGGCGCTTGACGTGCCGGCGGTCCATCGTGCGGGCGGCCTCCACCACGCTCCACTCCGGACGGGCGGTGAACACCTGGGTGTTCATCAGACCCTCGGCGGTCTCCGCCTCCGCGCGGGCACGGTCACGGGGGTGCAGCCAGGCGACGGGGGAGCGGTCCTCGGGCTCGGGCTGGACCTGCTCCTTGCGCAGCAGGTCCGAGTCGGACACGATCCCGATCGGCCGGTGCTGCCCGTCGACCACGGGGACCGCCGTGACGTCGCTTCCGGCGAGCAACTGGGCGATGGTCTTGAACGGGGTGTCGCGGCGGACGGTGGCCACCTCGTGGGTCATCACGTCCTGGACGGTGCGGTGCTGCATGGACGTTCACTCCTTCGGTGCGCGGCACGGTCACCGCGGGTCGCGGTGGGGCTTGCAAGGGCCTTCGGCCGGTACACACGTCCACTCTGCGCGTTGCCCTCACCGCCGCACAGGGACCAACAGGCCCTGAGACAGGGACCGGTCAGCCCCGTCCTCTACCGCCACCTGGCGGAGACGCGGCGGTCCCATGTCAGAAGTGAGGCCGTTCGGCCCTCGGTCGGGACCCTTGCGGCCCACGACAGGTCGCGCATGCGAGCGGGACGGTGTAGCAGGGACAAGAGTCGGTCAGGTCCGAACCCGCTCACTGCCAGGAGGAAATCGTGGAGATCGCCGAGGTCGTCGTTGCCGTGGACGGTTCGCCGTCGAGCCTGCTGGCGGTGGACTGGGCCGCCGACGAGGCGTTCCGCCGCGGCCTGGGGTTGCGGCTGGTCCACGCCTCCGTGCGCGAGCGCTATGAGCAGGGCGTCGAGGACGACGGGGACCCCGACTCGGAGCGCAAACTGGTCCAGGAAATGTTGTTCGCCGCCGCCGAGCGGGCGGAAGTGCGCCGGCCCGGCCTTGAGCTGGCCACCGAGGTGCTCGCCGCGGAGCCGGTGACCGCACTGCTGGAACTGCTCGGCCCCGCTCCGCTGCTCGTCCTGGGCTCGCGCGGACGCGGAGGGTTCCACGGACTTCTGCTGGGATCGGTCAGTCTGCGAGTGGCCGCGCACGCCACCTGCCCGGTGATCGTCGTACGCGCCGTCGGCGAGCAGAGCGACCGCCCGCGTCGGCGGGTCGTGCTGGCCCTCGGTCCGCACGAGGCAGTGGCGGCGACCGAGTTCGCTGTCGGTGAGGCCGTCCTGCGGCAGGCGGACCTGCACGTGGTCCATGCCACGGCCGGCCACCCGGCCGGGGCTGCCGCGCTGATGGACACCGTGGTGGAACACGCCATGGAGCTCCTGGACGCCGCGACGGAGCGGCAGACCGGTACCTTCCGCGTGCAGGTGGTGCGCAGGTCCGCCCCGAGGCCGCCGACGGGCCTGTTGCTGCACGAGGCCGCGAGCGCGGAACTGGTCGTGGTCGGGGCGCACCGCCATCCCGGGCACCTCGGACTCCAGCTCGGCCCGGTCAACCATGCCATGCTGCTGTACGCGCCCTGCCCGGTCGCCGTCGTCGCCGGCACACCGCTTCCGGACGAGTCCGGTCCCGCCGTCTGACCGGCGCGCTCGCCCCGCCCCGCCAATCCAGCAAGGAGACACCGGTGCGAGAGATCGCCGTGTTCAGTGGAAGCGCCCACCCCGAGCTGGCGGCCGAGGTCTGCGCCCATCTCGGGCTTCCGCTCAGCCCGGTGCGGACCACACGGTTCGCCAATGACTGCCTGGAGGTCCAGCTCGAGGCCAACTGCCGTGAGCGGGACGTCTTCCTGATCCAGCCGCTGGTGGTTCCGGTCCAGGAGAACCTGGTGGAACTGCTGCTGATGTGCGACGCCGCACGCGGTGCCTCGGCCTCCCGGATCACCGTGGTGCTGCCGCACTACGCCTACGCCCGCTCCGACAAGAAGGACGCCCCGCGGATCTCCATCGCCGGGCGCCTGATGGCCGATCTGCTGGTGACCGCGGGAGCAGGGCGGGTGCTGGCGATGACCCTGCACTCGCCGCAGGTGCACGGCTTCTTCTCGGTGCCGGTGGACCACCTGCACGCGCTGCGCGAACTCGCCCGGCACTTTCGCGACGGTGACCTGTCCCGGACCACCGTCGTCTCACCGGACCTGGGCAACGCCAAGCCCGCCGCGGCCTTCGCCCGACTTCTCGGAGCGGATGTCGAGGTCGCGGCCGGGTCCAAGCAGCGCTTTGCCGACGACCAGGTCCGGATCAGCTCGGTCATCGGCGAGATCGAGGGCCGTGACGTCATCGTCCTGGACGACGAGATCGCCAAGGGCAGCACCGTCCTGGAACTCCTGGACCACCTGCGGGTTCGCGGGGCCCGCAGCATCCGCGTGGCCTGCACCCATGGTCTGTTCGCGGCCGGTGCCCTCAAGCGGCTGTCCGACCAGCAGGACGTGCTGGAGATCGTGTGTACCGACACCGTGCCGATCCCGGCCGAGAAGCGCACCGACAAGCTGCGGGTCCTGTCGATCGCCCCGGCCCTGGCCGAGGCGATGCGACGGATCCACAACGGCGAATCGGTCAGCGCCCTGTTCGAGGCAGGGTGAGTGGCCCGTTCGCGGGTGACGGCAGGAGCTGACTCGCCGGCCCCCGTGCCGCCTTGCGCCGGCGGTGGGCCCGGCGCAGTTCGTCGGCTCCCCAGACGATGAAGGGGAACGGCAGGACGGTGGCCAGTTGGGCCGGGCCCAGTGCGGCGGTGCCGAACAGGGAGTGCAGGAACGGCAGGTAGACCACGGCGGCGGCGAACAGCAGACTGAAGCCGATGCCGGCCAGCAGCGGGCGGTTGGTGAACAGCCCGACGGTGCGCAGCGAGGCGTGGTCGGTGCGGGCGGCGAAGGCGGTGCCGATCTGGCAGGCGACGATGCCCAGCCAGGCGGTGGTGGAGGCCTGCAGGTAGGCGTGGTGCAGTGCGGTGCCGGAGCCCACGGCGTCGCCGGGGTGCCAGCCGGCCCGGGTGAGGGTGAGGAAGTAGCCGCCCATGACCAGCGCCGCTGAGATCAGCCCGAGGAAGGCCCAGGCCCGGACGAGCAGGGCTTTGTTGATCACGCCGTCGGTGCGTTTGCGCGGCGGACGGTCCATCAGGCCGGGCTCGGCCGGTTCACGGGACAGCGCGAGGGCGGGCAGGGTGTCGGTGCCCAGGTCGATGGCCAGCAGCTGCATCACCGTCAGCGGCATCGGGACCAGGCCGCCGCACAGGGCGAAGACCAGGAAGGGCACGATCTCCGGGAGCAGGTGGGCGAAGATGTAGAGGATGAACTTGCGCACGTTGTCGTAGACCCGGCGTCCGGCTTCGACCGCGGCGATGATGGTCGCGAAGTCGTCGTCGGTGAGCACCATGGTGGCTGCTTCCCTGGCCACGTCGGTGCCCGAGCGGCCCATGGCGATGCCGATGTCGGCGCGGCGCAGTGCGGGGGCGTCGTTGACGCCGTCGCCGGTCATGGCGACGACCTGGCCGAGATCGCGGAGGGCGTCGGCGATCCGCAGTTTCACCTCGGGGGCGCTGCGGGCGAAGACCAGTTCCTGCCCTGAGGTCAGTGCCGCGTCCAGCTCGGCTTCGCTGATGGTGTCGAGCGAGGCGTCGGTGATGACCCGGGTGCCGGCCGGGCCGGTGCCGATGCCGACGGTGCGGGCGATGGCGGTGGCGGTCAGGCCGTTGTCGCCGGTGACGACATGGATCCTGATGCCGGCCCGGTGGGCCTGTTCGATCGCGGCGGCGACCTGGGGGCGGGGCGGGTCCTGCATGGCGACCAGGCCCAGCAGGCACAGGCCGTCCTCCAGCACCGCGCGGTCGCCGGGGACGGCTTCGCCGGGTGCGGAGTCGCGCCGGGCGATGGCCAGGACCCGCAGGCCCTGCTTGGCGTAGTCCTCGACCACCTGGCCGATCGAGGTGCGGTCGGCGTCGGTGAGCGGCCGGGCGGCGTCCTGGTCCAGGACCGCACGGCTGTGGGCCAGGACCGCTTCGGGAGCGCCCTTGGTGTGGCTGGTCCAGCCCGTCCCGTTGCCCGAGTTCTCCAGGGTGGACATCAGCTTGAGGCGCGGATCGAAGGGGAACAGGGTCCGGCGGTTTCGGTCGCGGCCGGCGGTGTCCGGCGCCCGGTCCAGCAGGGCGGCCACCTGCAGCAGGGCGATCTCGGTGGGGTCCCCGTGCGAGGGGACCGCCGGGTCGGCGGACAGCGTCGCGGTGGTGCACAGGGCGGCGGCCCGGACGAGCGTCCGCAGGGACGGCGCCGGTTCGGCCGGGGCGCTGCCGGGTTCGACGGTGGCCGCCAGGGTCCACAGCTGGGTGACCTTCATCCGGTTCTCGGTCAGGGTGCCGGTCTTGTCTGTGCAGATGACCGTGGTCGATCCCAGGGTCTCCACCGCCGACAGGCGTTTGACGACCGCGCCGCGCTTCGCCAGATCCCGGACCCCGACGGCCAGGGCCAGGGTGATGGTGGGCAGCAGCCCCTCGGGCACGTTGGCCACCAGCAGGCCGACCGCGAAGGTGATCGCGGCCGCGACGGAGAGTCCGGCCACCAGTCCCAGCGGAACGAACGCGGCCGCGACGCCGAGACCCACCGCGGCGATCAGCCAGGCCACCCGTTTGACCTGGTGCTCCAGCGGGCTCTCGTCGCGCTTGACGCCCTGGCTGAGCGCGGCGACCCGGCCCAGCTCGGTGTTCATGCCGGTGGCGGTCACCACCGCCTGGGCCTGGCCCCCGGTGCAGACCGTGCCGCTGAAGACGACGTCGCGGCTGTAGAGCAGCGGACCGTCGGTGTCCAGCAGGTCGGCCGCCCGGTAGACCGGGACGGACTCCCCGGTCAGCGCCGACAGGTCCACCTCCAGGCCGCCGGAGGACAGCCGGGCGTCCGCGCAGACCCGTTCGCCCTCCTCCAGGACCAGCAGGTCGCCCGGCACCAGATCAGCGGCGGGGACCTCCTGCCGCTCGCCGTCGCGGATCACCCGGGCGCGTGCGGGCAGGAACGCGGCCAGGGCCTCGACGGCCTTCTCCGCCTGCATCTCCTGGACGAACGCGAACACCGCGTTGAGCACGATGACCACGGCGATCGCCACCGCCAGCGGCAGCGACCCGGTCACTCCCGCCAGCACCGCCGCCAGGGCCAGGACCAGCGCCAGCGGGTGCGTGAGCTGACGGGCCACCTCGCCGGGCCACCGGCGACCACCGCGCCGCACCAGGGAGTTCGGCCCGTAGGCGATCAGCCTGCGGGCCGCCTCGCGAGCCGGCAGTCCCTGCGGGGAGCTGTTGAGGTCCTGGAACAGGTCCGTCAGCGGTTCACGGGGATCGGCGGGCGGAGGGGCGGCTTCGGTCGGGGGAGTGGTGGTCGCAGTGGTGCTCATCAGCCTGCGCTTCCGATCCGGGTCGGTTGAGGATCTCGGGGAGGTTTCATCGGTTCACGGCGGGCGCGCCGTTGATCCTCATCCTGGTTCCGCATGGCACCGCTGGTGCAGGGACCGGTGGGGGCCGGGCGGAGGGCCAATGGTCCCTGCCGGTGGCTGACCGGCCGGGCCGGGCCCGCACCGGGCCCTCAGGCCTTCCGCGTCGACCTGGTGGCGGGGCCGGTCGCGGCGGCGGTGCTGAAGTAGGCGAGGCGGCGGCGCAGGTGGCGGTGCCGGCTGTAGGGCGTTCGCTTGGTCGGGGTGGCGCGTTCGGCGCGGTAGAAGATCCGTTTGCCGGCCTCGATCAGGGCGAGGTAGCCCAGCACCATGGCGACCAGGGCGCCGAAGAAGGCGCCGGGCAGGGGCTGGAAGCCCAGCGTGTGGGCCAGCGGGGTGGCTGGGAGCAGTGCGCCGACGGCGACCACGCTCAGGGCGGCCAGGGTCAGCGGCAGGCTGGGGTGGCTGCGGAAGAACGGGATGCGGCGGGTGCGGATCGCGAAGATCACCAGGGTCTGGGTGGCCAGGGACTCCACGAACCAGCCGGAGCGGAACTGCGCCGGTCCTGAGTGGAACACCCAGAGCATCACGCCGAAGGTGAGGAAGTCGAACACCGAGCTGAGCGGCCCGAAGCAGACCATGAAGCGACGGATGAACGAGATGTCCCAGTGCGAGGGCTTGCGCAACTGCTCCTCGTCGACGTTGTCGGTGGGGATGGCCAGTTGGCTGGTGTCGTAGAGCAGGTTGTTCAGCAGGATCTGCGAGGGCAGCATCGGCAGGAAGGACAGGAACAGGGACGCGCCCGCGGCCGAGGCCATGTTGCCGAAGTTGCTGGAGGTCCCCATCAGCACGTACTTGATGGTGTTGGCGAAGATCCGCCGCCCTTCGGCGACGCCGTCGGCCAGCACGTCGAGGTCCTTCTCCAGCAGGATCACGTCGGCGGCGTCCTTGGCGACGTCGGTGGCCGAGTCCACGGAGATGCCGACGTCCGCGGCGTGCAGGGCCAGGGCGTCGTTGACCCCGTCGCCCAGGAAGGCGACCCCGCCGCCGCTGCGGCGCTGGGTGTGGACGATGCGGGCCTTGTCCTCGGGACTGACCCGGGCGAAGACGGTGGTGGCGGCGATCGCGGCGGCGAGTTGGGTGTCGTCCATGGCGTCGAGGTCGGCGCCGGTGAGCGCGTCGCCCCCGCCCAGGCCCAGGTCGCGGCAGACCTTGACGGCGACGGCGGGGTTGTCGCCGGTGACGACCTTGACCACGATGCCCAGGTCGGCCAGCCGGCGCAGGGCCGCGGCCGCGTCCTGCTTGGGCGGGTCCAGGAAGACCAGCAGACCGGCCAGGCGCAGCCCGCGTTCGTCCGCGGGGGTGAGGCTGTCGGTGTCGGCAGCGGTGGTGCGGGTGGCCACGGCGATGACGCGGTTGCCGGCGGCGAACTCGGCCGCCAGGGCCCGGCGCGCGGCGTCGGGCACGTCGGTGCAGCGGTCGAGGACGGTCTCCGGTGCGCCCTTGGTGATCTGTGTCGTTGTCCCCTTCGTGTCCCTGACCAGGACCGAGACCATGTTGCGCTCATGGTCGAACGGCAGCACCGCCCGCTGGGTCCAGTCGGCGAGTGCGGACCGTTCGCCGGCTGCGGCGGGTGAGCGCCACAGGGCCTGGTCGAGCGGGTTCCCGCCGACGGTTTCGCCGTCCCCGGTGGCGTTGCCGGCTGCGTTCTCGGCGGCGTTCTCGGTGCACAGCAGTCCCCAGCGCAGGACCGTGTCCCGGTTCTCGTCACCGGTCGCCACCGCACGCATGTAGTCGATGCGGCCCAGCGTCAGGGTGCCGGTCTTGTCCGTGAACAGGACGTCGACGTCGCCCAGGTCCTCGATGCACACCAATCGTTTGACCAGGACCTTGCGCGCGCTCATCCGCCGGGAGCCGGCCGCGAGGCTGGTGGAGACCACGGCCGGGAGCAGTTGCGGGGTGATGCCGACCGCGATCGCCAGCGAGAACAGCAGGGCGTCGATGATCGGCTTGTGCAGGACCACGTTGATCACGAAGATCGACGAGGTCAGCGCCCCGGCGACGTACACCAGCAGCATGGAGAACCGGCGCAGGCCGACCTGGAACGCGGTGTCCAGCTGATGGGTGCTCAGACCGGCGGCGATCTTGCCGAACTCGGTCCGCGCCCCGGTGGCCACCACGACGCCGGTGCCGCTCCCGGCCCGCACCACCGTGCCCATCAGCGCGCATCCGGCCAGCTCGGCCAGGGGCGTCCCGGCCGGGACCGCGGAGGTGGTCTTGTCGACCGGCAGCGACTCGCCGGTCAGCACCGACTCGTCGCACTCCAGGCCGGTCACCGCCAGCAACCGGAGGTCGGCCGGGACGATGTCGCCCAGCTGCAGCTCGACCAGGTCACCCGGCACCAGGGCGGTGACGTCCACATCGGCCGGCTTGCCGTCACGGATGACGACGCTGGTGTGATGGATCTGCGAGTGCAGGGCCTCAGCGGCCTTCTCGGCCCGGTACTCGTTGACGAAACCGAGCCCCACCGACACCGCGACGATCACACCGATGATCACGGCGTCGCTGCGCTCACCCACCAGGTACGACGCCACGGCCGCGATCAGCAGCAACCCCAGCAAGGGGGAGCGCAGTTGGTGCCACAGCACCGGCAGCACCCGGGCCCGGTGCGAGGACACGGCGTTGGGGCCGAACGTCGCCTGGCGTCGAGTGACTTCCTCGCCACTCAGACCCTGGCCGGCGGTCGTGCCCAGGTCACGGAGCAGGTCCGGCACCGGTCGGGTACCGGCTGTGACCACTCCGGTGTCAGGTTCGGGGGGCGCCGCTGGGGCTGCGACGTTCATCGTCGGCGACTGCGGGGGTCGCGGCGGTCGCAGGGAGCGAACAGGGCGATCAGTCCGGAGTGCAGGCGAGCGACGACCTCATGCTCGGGCACTCCCAGCATCACGGAGACACCGGCGCTGGTGCGCTCTCCCAGGAGACCCAGGGCCAGCTCGACCCGGTCCAGCGAAGAGGCTTCCTCGGGGCACCGGTCACTGGAGAACGGGAAGGCGCGAGTGTTCCGCGGCCGTCGTGTGCGCCGGCCGGTCGAGTTCCGCGGATCGGCGAGTACCTCGGCGAGTGCCGAGGCGACCACGGCCGGCCGATCGGTCATCAGCGGAGCCAACTGGTAGACCGCCATCAGGTGGAAGTCACACCATCTGGTGATGGAGTGCTGACGGGCGATGAGCGCACTGCCCGGCACCTCAGCCAAGGGGATCCCGGACCCTTGTGCCTGGGAGGCGGTCATCGAGACCGGCCCAAGCGCCGCTTCGGAGTCCTCAAGGCACGCGCCACCAGCGCGGGAGGGCGGGGGACAGCTGTTCTGAGTATTCCGTTCACGGTGATCGCTCCCGGATGCCTATGCGTCCGGCGCGATACCGGACGGTGACCACGTCGGGGTCCGGGACGTCGAACTTCCAGACTAGTCCTTCTGGTATCTCAGGACCAGGAAACCAGCCCCATGGTGGCCGGCGTTGAGAGGACGACGCTGCCGCACCGCTGATGAGCGCCCTCTGAGCCGGTGGGGTTCGCCCCGAGGTCACGCAGGTGGCTGAGCGGATGGGAGCATTGGTTCCAGGCCGATGTCCTGTTCCTCCGCGCTCTCGGCTTCCAGGTCCAGCAGCGCCACCGTGCCGTGCTCGGTGAGCCGGTAGCTGAGGAGAGTGAATGCGGCGCCGCGGAAGGGGGGTTCGGTGACGGTGATCGGGATGCTCTCCCCGATCCAGGAATCGAAGCAACCGGGAGTGAAGACACCTCCGTGGGGCGCGTTCTGAGTCACAGTCAGGTGGTGCACGGCGGGGGTTTCCAGTGTCGACATCATCGGGGGTGAACTCCTTCGTTGGGTGGCGACCGGTCAGGGGAGTTGCGTGGATGTCGCTGCCGGTGTGTCGTCGAGTGCCCAGGACAGAGCGGCGTCGAGTTCGGCGATGCCTTCGACCGCGCGCACACGCTCCAGGAGCGTGTCGGCCTGGCTGCGCCAGGTCATCGTGGCCTTGAGCGTGACACTGCCCTGTCGGCAGTCCACGACGAGGTGGGCTTGCTCGCCCTCCGTCTCCTGCGCCACCGCGATGCAGAGGACCTCGGACCGGATCGCGTCGTCGTCCCGGCACAGGGTGCCCAGCAGGGTGGACAGGCGGACAGTACCGACCAGTCGTCCCTCGTCGTCGACGACATGGAAGCGGTCGATGTCGTCGTGCACCGCTGCCCAGGCAGCCTCCCCGGCGCTGTCGGCGACATTGACGGTCGGCACCTGCGCCGGCGCCGACCCCAGGGGCGCCACGAGGTGGTGACCTGGGTGGAGCGCTCGCAGGGCGAGGCTGACGAGGAGCGCTCCGGGGCTGATCGCGCCCAGGAGCCGGCGGCCGTCATCGACCACCGGGAGCAGCTCGCGGTGGTGGCGCAGCAGGGTGGTGGCCGCCGCGGTGGGTGAGGTGTGCGGGCCGATCGCGGGAACGCCCGGCGTCATCAGTTCGCCCACCGTGGTGTGGTGCGGAAACCCGTCCTGCCCGGGCGTCTGCGGGCGGGGCCACCACAGCGCGGAATGGTCCGCGTCCCTCGTGCGGTCGTGCGGTGTCGCGGGCACGGTGTTCTCCTCTCGGGATCGAACGGCGCGATGGTGGCTGTTCCGGCCGCCGGGCCCGCCGGTGGCGGTCTACTGGTGCGGGACCACGGCGACGGGGCTGGTGGCGTAGTGGATGACGGCGTGGGCGACGAGTCCGAGGCGGGGTCCCACGGCGTGGCTGCGGATTCTGCGGCCGACGACGACCAGGGCCGCCGGATCCGACTCGTCCACCAGGATCTGCGAGGCGGAGCCGGAACGTACGTCGGGGTGGATGTCGACGGTCGGGTACTTCTCGCTCCATCCGCGCAGGGCGTCGTGCAGCAGCAGGGTCTCCTGGTCCTCGCGTTCGGCGCGCTCGGCCTCGCTGAGTTGGAGGTGGTGGGTCGACCACGGGGTGGGCAGGTCCCAGGCGTGGACCACGTGCAGCGGGCACCCGCGCTGGGCAGCCGTGTGCAGGGCGAAGTCGATCAGGGCGTCGCTGGGGTGACGGGCGTCGAGTCCCAGGACGACGGGGCGCTGGGGCAGGGCGTCGCGGGAGTCCGCGTCGGCGCGGACCAGGACGACGGGGCAGGTGCTGCGGGCGGCGGCGACCAGGCCGGTGGATCCCAGCAGCATGTCCTTGAAGCCGCCGAGGCCGCGGGAGCCCAGGACCAGCAGGTCGGCCTCCTGGGCGGCGGCGAGAAGTCCGTCCGGGGTGGAGAGGTTGAGCAGTTCGCGCTCCACGGTGAGCCGCGGGAAGGCGGCGGCGAGGTCGGCCTGGGTGCGGGCGAGCATGCGCAGGGTGTGGCCCTGGAACTCGGTGGGGCTGGAGGCGCCGGGGAGCAGGTGCGGCAGCCAGGACCAGGCGTGCAGCAGGCGCAGCGGGACCCCGCGCCGGGCCGCCTCCCGGGCGGCCCAGTGGGCGGCGGCGAGGCTCTGCGGGGATCCGTCGACTCCGGCGATCACGGGATGCGTCATGGGGGTTCCGGCCTCTCGGTGGAGTGGTCCCGAGAGGTGAACCCGGGCACATCACCACTGTCACACCGTCAGAGGCCGCCGCAGAGGCGTCGGTTGGGGACGGACAGGGACCCGGTGGACCCTCAGAAGCAGGACCCGCGACGGCTTGACTGCGACCGGTTCCACCTGAATGGGCCCGGGGACAGGACCGGCCTGAATCCACATCCGCGTACCGGGCATCACACGGTCCCCGTCCTCCTCGCACCGACTCGGTGGGGAGGACGGGGACCGGACGACGGGCTACGGGTGAACGAGGATCTTGACGGCGCTGTCGTTGTGGTGGATGAGGGTGTCGATGCCCTCCTCGACCAGGCGCGCGAGGGGGATCCTGGCGGTGATGAAGGGGGCCAGGTCGACCTTTCCGTCCTGGACGAGCTTGATGGTGGCGGGGTGGTCGCGCACATAGGCGATGGTGCCGCGCAGGTCGATCTCCTTGAGGACGAGCTTCTGCATGTCGATGGTGGCGGGCTTTCCCCAGATCGACACGTTCACGATCACGCCGGCCGGCCGCACGGCGTCGAACAGCTGGTCCAGGACCGCGTTGGCGCTGGAGCACTCGAAGCAGACGTCCGCTCCGACCCCTCCGGTCAGTTCGCGCACCCGGGCCACGACGTCCTCCCGGCTCGGGTCGAGGACGTGGTCGGCGACTCCGGTGGACCGGGCCTTGGCCTTCCGTGCCTCGCTGAGCTCGGAGATGATCACGGTCAGGCCCTCGGCCTTGAGGACCGCGGCCAGCAGCAGGCCGATGGGACCCGCGCCGCCGACGAAGGCGACGTCCCCGGCCTTGGCGCCGCTGCGGACGAAGGCGTGGTGCCCGACCGACAGGGGTTCGATCAGGGCGGCCTGGTCCAACGGGATGTCGCCGACGGGGTGCACCCAGCGCCGCTCGACGACGATCTTCTCGCTCAGGCCCCCGCCGCCGCCGGCGAGTCCGATGAAGCCCATGGTGGTGCAGAGGTTGTAGTTTCCCGCCTGGCACGGCGCACAGGTGCCGCAGACGAAGTAGGGCTCGACCACCACGCTGTCGCCGACGGCCAGGTCGGTGACGCCCTCGCCGAGCGCGGTCACGGTTCCGGAGAACTCGTGGCCGAGGGTGACCGGCTCCTGCTCGTGGGTCAGCGGGTGCGGGTGCCCCGCGGCGGGGACGAAGATCGGCCCGTCGAGGTACTCGTGCAGGTCGGTGCCGCAGATGCCGCACCAGGCGACGTCGATCGCCACCGCCCCGGCCCGCAACTCCGGCACGGGCACGTCCTCGATCCGGATGTCCTTACGACCGTGGAAAACTGCCGCCTTCATGAGCTTCTTCTCTCTGTTGCGTGCGGGGGAGTACCGGGTCCGGCTTCCGGGTCAGGCGAAGAAGCCGAGCGGCTTGGGGTCGTGGTTGGCGAGGATGTTCTTGACCTCCTGGTAGTTGTTGAGGGTCTGCTGATCGGTCTCGCGGCCGTATCCGGACTGCTTGTAGCCGCCGAATCCGGCGCCCGCGGGGTACTGGTTGTAGGTGTTCACCCACACCCGGCCGGCCGCGATGTCCTGGCCGGCCCGGTAGGTCAGGTCGGTGTCGCGGCTCCACACGCCGGAGCCGAGCCCGTAGATGGTGTCGTTGGCGATCGAGATCGCCTCGGCGTAGTCGGAGAACGTGGCGACGGTGACGACGGGGCCGAAGATCTCGTCCTGGAACACCCGCATGTCGTTGGTGCCCTGGAACACGGTGGGCTGGATGAAGTACCCGCCGGCCAGGTCCCCGGACATCTCGGCCGGGGCACCGCCGGTGAGGACCTTCGCGCCCTCCTGCGGTCCTGAGGTGAGGTAGTGGGAGATCTTCCGCATCTGCTCCAGGCTGTTCTGCGGGCCCATCTCGGTCTCGGTGTCGAGCGGGTCGCCGACGGTGATCCGCTCGACCCGCGCCACGGCGTCCTCCAGGAACCCGGCCGCTATCAGGCCGCCCTGGAGCAGGGCGCGCGAGGGACAGGAGCAGATCTCGCCCTTGTTGAGCGCGAACATCGTGAAGCCCTCGACGGCCTTGGCGTAGAAGTCGTCCTTGGCGCGGGCGACGTCCTCGAAGAACACGTTGGGGGACTTCCCGCCCAGTTCCATGGTGGTGGGGATGATGTTCTTGATCGCGTACTGCATGATCTGCCGCCCGGTGCCGGTGGAGCCGGTGAAGGCGACCTTGCCGACGCCGTCGTGCTCCACCAGCGACTGCCCCAGTGCTGCGCCGCTGCCGTTGACGACGTTGATGACGCCCGGCGGCAGGATGTCGGCGATCAGTTCCATGACGTAGAGGATCGAGATCGGGGTGGCGCTGGCCGGCTTCAGCACGACGGTGTTGCCGGCGGCCAGGGCCGGGGCGAGCTTCCAGGCGGCCATGAGCAGGGGGAAGTTCCAGGGGATGATCTGGGCGACCACGCCGATCGGCTCGTAGAAGTGGTAGGAGACGAGCTGGTCGGAGAGCTTCTTGATGGTGCCCTCCTGGGTGCGGATGGCGGCCGCGAAGTAGCGGAAGTGATCGATCACCAGGGGGATGTCGGCGCCGAGGGTCTCGCGGACCGGCTTGCCGTTCTCCCAGGACTCCAGGACCGCGATCTGCTCCAGGTGCCGCTGCAGGCGGTCGGCGACGGCGTTGAGCACGGCGGCGCGGTCGGTGGTGGTGGTGCGGGCCCAGCCCGGGAACGCGGCCTGTGCGGCGGCGACGGCCGCGTCGACGTCACTGGTGGTGGAGCGGGCGTATTCGGCGATCGGCAGGCCGGTGGCGGGGGCGAGGTCCTCGGCGTAGTGGCCCTTGCGCGGCGCCACCCAGTCACCGCCGATGAAGTTCTCGTATCTGGTCTTGAGGGGGACGATGCTGCCTGTGGTTCCGGGGCGGACGTAGATCGTCATCAGGGACTTCTTCCGGCGTGGTGGTGCGTGAGCCGTCTGCGGACTTGTCAGGCGGGGACGTATTGCTTGACTGCGGCGATGGTGTCGCTGAGGCCCTGTTTGGCGTCGGCGAAGAACATGCCGGTCTTGGGGTCGGTGAAGAGCGGATTGGTGATTCCCGCGTAGCCGGGGTTCATCGAGCGTTTGAGGACCACCACGGATCTGGCGTGGTCCACGTCGAGGATCGGCATGCCGGAGACGGCGTTGCCGGGCTTGCGGGCGTCGGGATTGGTGACGTCGTTGGCTCCGACGACCAGGGCGATGTCGCAAGTGGTGAAGGCGTCGTTGGCCTCCTCGAGTTGCAGCATCTGGGTGTAGGGGACGTTGGCCTCGGCGAGCAGGACGTTCATGTGGCCGGGCATGCGTCCGGCCACGGGGTGGATGGCGTACTTCACGTCGACGCCGTGGTCGGTGAGGAGTTTCGCGAGTTCGGCGACCTCGTGCTGGGCCTGGGCGGCGGCCAGGCCGTAGCCGGGCACGACCATGACGTGCTGGGCGTAGGCCAGTTGGATGGCGAGGTCGTCGGCGGTGACGGTGCGCACCTGGGTCAGGTCCTGCCCCTGGCCGCCGGTCGGGGCAGGCGTGTCGCCGGTACCGAAACCGCCGAGGACGATGGCGGCGACCGAGCGGTTCATGGCCTGGGCCATCTGCAGGGTCAGCACGGTTCCGGCCGCGCCGACCAGGGCCCCGGCGATGATCATGGCCTGGTTGTCGACCGCGAAGCCCGCCATGGCGACCGCGAGCCCGGTCAGCGCGTTGAGCAGGGAGACGACCACCGGGGCGTCCGCACCGCCGATGGGCAGCACCATCAGCACGCCCACGGCCAGCGCGGCGACCAGGACGACCACCAGGAGCGCGAGATTGTGGGTGGACAGCAGGGCCAGCACGCCCGCGCCGAGGGCGACGGCGACGACGGCGATGTTGACCAGGCGCGATCCGCGGAACGTGAGGGGTCGACCGGGGACGAGCCCCTGCAGTTTGCCCGCGGCGATCAGTGAGCCGGAAAAGGTCACCGAGCCGATCAGTACGTCCAGCACGATCGGGATGGACACGGTGGCCGACAGCGGTGGGCCACTGGGGTGCAGGGCGAACGCTGCGACCGCGACGGCCGCCGCCGCCCCGCCACCAACGGCGTTGAACAGGCTGACCAGTTGCGGGATTTCCGTCATCCTGACGCGCCGGGCGCGGAGAACCCCGAAGCAGCCGCCCGCGGCGAGTCCCAGGACCAGGGCGAGCCAGCCCCAGAGCGTCCCACCCGACTCCACCAGGGCGAACACGACGGTGGCGGCGACGGCGACGACCATCCCGCCGGCGGAGACCAGGTTTCCACGCCTGGCGGTGACAGGGGATCGCATCCGGTGCAGTCCCACCACGAACAGGGTCGCCGCCAGCAGGTACGCGACACCGGTGACGAACGCCAGGGTGCTCATGAGGGGCCCAGCGGACCGGTGTGGTTCGGGACGGGCTCGGGCTCGGGTCTGGTGAACATCTTCAGCATCCGGTCGGTGACGGTGTATCCGCCGCAGACGTTCGCCGCCGCCAGCGCCCCTGCCACGGCGGTGAGGGCGTAACCGGTGGGGTTGTGGGCCAGCGAGGCCGTGATGATCGCGCCCGCCACCACCACACCGTGGATGGCATTGGCCGCGGACATCATCGGCGTGTGCAGGGTCGAGGGGATCTTGCTGATCACTTCGAAGCCGACCAGGAGGCTCAGCACGAAGATCGCGAGATTGCCGTACAGGGTCTCGATCATGAGGTGCCCACCTTGACGGGAGTGGTTCGCGAGGGGCCCGGGTCCAGGTTCAGCGCTCGTCGCACGGACGCGTTGGTGACCTGGCCGCCATGGGTGACGACGATGTTCCGGTGGACCTCGTCCATGGGGTCGACGACGATCTCGTCCGCGGGAACCAATGAGGCGATGACCGCGGCGACGTTCCTGCCGTACATCTGGGAGGAGGAGGCTGGCAGGTCGGCGGCCAGTTCCCCCGCTCCCACGACGATGACGCCCCGGTCGGTGACCGTCCGCTGCCCCGGCACGGATCCCGCGACGTTGCCGCCACGGTCGCCGGAACCCAGGTCCACGCACACCGACCCGCAACGCAGGGTCGCCAACGTCTGCGCCGAGACCAGGACCGGCGGGATGTGACCGGGGACCTTGGCAGTCGTGATGATCACGTCGAACGCGCGCAGCGCCGCGGCCAGTTCCCCTTGCTGGGTCCCCGACTCGTCATCGGTCAGCTCCCGGGCGTATCCGCCCGAGGCCGTACCCTGCGCCACGGAGGACGTCAGGAACAGCGCCCCGAGGGACTCGACCTCTCCCCGTGAGGCCGCGCGCACGTCGTAGCCGGTCACCACGGCGCCCAGCCGCCTGGTCGTCGCGATGGCCTGCAGGCCTGCGACCCCGGTGCCGATCACGATGACCTTGGCGGGTGTCGCGGTCCCGGAAGCGGTGATCATCATGGGCAGGTAGCGTCCGAAGGCCTCCGCCGCCACGATGGCCGCCCGGTAGCCGGCGGCACTGGACTGCGAACTCAGCGCGTCCATCGACTGGGCCCGGCTCAGTGTCCGCGGCAGCAGCTCGAACGCCACCGCCGTCACCTCCCGCGCCGCCAGCGACTCCATGGCCGACAGGTGGTTCAGCGGATCCAGCAACCCGACGAGGACCTGGCCGGCGTGCAGGACACCGAGCAGCCTTTCCTCGGGAAAGCGCACCACGGCCACCACGTCGCTCCGTGCGAGCACGTCCTCGCGAGAGGTGACGGTGCCTCCGCACTCCGCGTAGGCCGCATCCGGGAAACTCGCCGCCAGGCCGGCGCCGCCTTCGACCAGAACGGCTCGACCGGCTTTCACCAGCCTCGCCACCGCACTCGGATCCAGTGCCACCCGACGCTCACCCACAGCCGTCTCGGCCACCACTCCCACCGTCACTGCGGCCATGCGCTGCTCCCTTGCCTTGGTACGGAACGAAAGGTCTTGACCGACCACGGCCGACCTGACCGCATCGCGGGTGATCGGCCGTTCGCGGCCACCACTTCAGAGTGGTTCGGTTTCTTCCGCTCAGGCAGGGTCTGACCGGCCCCCGAGCAGGGACCATTGGCCGTGGAGACGCCCAGGACCGTGGGGAGGTCGGCCGGGCGATCCCCCAGCAGGCCCAGCGCCAGTTCCACCCGGTCCACTGCGGCGGTCCCGCTCGGGCAGCGGGTACGGGTCGAGGAAGCGTCGTGGGGGCAGCGGGTGGGAGCGCGGTCCGTCGTGCCGCAGGCGCGGCCGGCGGCTGGATGTCCGCTCGCGCGGAGATGGAGTATCAACCTGTCACTCGCCCGGGCTCGTCTGGTCGTCGATGGTGAAGCGGAGCTGGTCGTGGACGGCTACAGGTCGCTAGCGCGTCGGCGTTCTCCGCCGCTGCCCGCTCCTGTGCCCTGGGCCGCATCCAGGCCCCGTCGCTGCGGTCGTGCGGTTCCGGCTGCGCCGACTCCTTGGACAGCAGGTCGCCTTCGGAGACGATCCCCACCGGTCGGTTGAACGCGTCGACTACGGGAACAGCGGTCACCTCGGCGTTGGCGAGCTGCCGGGTGACGTCCTTGAAGGAGGCACAGCGGCTCACGGTGACCACGTTCAGCGCGGTGAGTGGTGGGGTGCCGGTTGATCAGGCCGCTGGAGCCGGGAGGGGCTGGGAGCCGGAACCGGCATGAGCCCTCCCCCGCCGTACCCAGATCAGCAGGGTCAGGCTGGTCAAAGCGGCGAAGGCGCACCAGGTCGAGGCGAAGGCCAGTTCCCACACGGCGAAGCACACCGCCGCGCCGACGGCGGCCGTCAGGCCCAGGAGGCGCAGGTCCCGGTCACCGCTGATCAACGGCACGCCGAGCGTGGCCAGGAGGTATCCGGCGACCAGCAGATCGCCGGCCGGGACCGGCAGGCTGTAGGTCAGCACGTGCCCCGAGGCCACGGCGCGCACCGGACCGGTGACCATCGCGTCGGCGAGCACCCCGCTGGTGGCCAGGCCCACCGCGCACAGCGGCAGGACGCGCAGGCGTGCCGCGCGTTGCGGCCAGGCCGCACTAAGGACGGCGAGCGGGACATAGGCGGGCAGCAGCGGGAAGGCGATGGCCGTCCACAGCAGGACCGCCAAGTGGGCAGTGCCGGGGCTCACCGTCCCGTCCACGCCGCGCCAGACCACTGCCTCGATCAGTTGGTGCACGCCGAGCAGCAGCGGAAGGCATGCCAGCGGTAGGTCGCGCGGTCTGCGGGTCTGCACCACGGTGGCGATAGCGATCACGCCGACGACGGTGCCCGCGACCAGATCTGCGGTGGGGCTCCAGCACATGCCTCCAACGTGACCGGCACTACCCGGTGGAGGGAAGGGCCGAACGGTCCATCAATCCCACGTCAGTTGATCGGAACCACGGCCACCGGTGTGTGGGAGTGGGCGAGCAGACCCTGCACGACGTAGCCGGTTCCGACCGAGAGCGGCCCGCGGTGCCGGTGCGCTCCGACGACCAGGAGCCGTGAGCCCTGGGCGGCGTTTGTCAGTACGGGCACCGCGTTGCCGCGGATGGCTTCGACGTGAGCGTCGACATGCGGGTACTCCTCGCGTGCGGCCCTGATCAGTTCGGCGACGGCTGCTTCCTCGGCGGCCTTGGCTTCGCTGAACTCGCTGACGCTGTAGTGCCCCTCGTATGCCGAGCGCATCCACCAGGCCCGCACGAGGGTGACCGAGGCGCCGACTGCGGCGGCTGTGGCGAAGGCGAACCGAATCGGGGCCTGGTCCTGGCCGGGTTCGACGCCCAGCACGATCTCACCGAGGAGGTCGCCCGGGTCCTCGCCGCGTACGACGACGGCGGGGCAGTGGGCATGGGCGGCCAGGGCGTGGCTGACCGAGCCGAGCAGCAGCCCGGCGAAGCCGCCTTCGCCGCGAGTGCCGCTGACCACGAGTTCGGCCCCGCTACTGAGGTCGACCAAGGCCTCGGCGGCGGACAGCGCGGAGATCTCCGAGGTGACGGCGAGGTCCGGCAAGGACCCGCGCAGCATGCCGACGATCCGCTTGAGCAGGTGCTGTCCTGCCTCGCTCTGCATCGCGGCGTAGTGCGGCGGCTCGAACCGCCTGCCCATCGCGCCGGGCAAGTCGATCGCGTGCACCACGTGCAGCGGCAGGCCGCGTTCGGCGGCCTCCCGCCCGGCCCAGGCGGCGGCCCGGGAGGCGTTGTCGGAAGAATCCACGCCGACGATGATGCGTCGCGGCGCCGCACGGCTGGAAGCCATCGGATCCCCTTGGGTCTCTGTTGCGTGCGGGCGAGTACTGGTCAGGGGTGGTCGAGGTCGATCGACGGCAGGTCGCGGACCTCGTCCTTGGTGAGGTCGAGCCGGACACCGCCGCTGACGCCGGTCACGGCGGCGACGGGAATGGCGACCGTCCGCTTGCCCCACAGGTGGCCCTCGTCCAGGAGCACATGGCTCACGCGGTGGTTGCCGGGGTCGACGACCAGTCCCTGTACGCGTCCGATGGTTCCGTCGGTGGCGTGGACGGGCTCACCGCGGCGTATCGCCACCTCGCCTTCGGGCAGGAGGTCCCGGGTGACCGCGATCGGCCCGTAGCCCCGTTGGTCGGGCCCGAGGCCGGGCGTTCCGCGCAGGGCGGTCACCGAGCCCGTGCCGAGCCCGTAGTAGGGCCAGGCGAGGACATGGCCGCGGGGGTAGCCCCAGTCGTCCTTCCACTCGGGGAGGAACTGCGTCTCCTCGGCGGACGGGAGCGCGTCGACCGCGTCGTTGGTGCAGCGCAGTGCTACCGGTGCGGCGTCCGGGTCGACGAGGTCGACGGGAACCAGGCGCGGTGCTGTGCGGTGGTGGGCGGGCTCGACCACCAGGTGGGTGAGGTCGTGGGCCAGGGGGTCCACGACCACCCGGGTCAGTACCCCGTACGCGCCGTCCTGGCAGGTGACGTGGGTTCCGATGGTGAAGGGCAGGGTCTCGCTGGTCATGGCGACTCCTCAGGTAGTGGCGCGATGCGTCAGGCTGTTCCGTAGGGCACAAGGGGTGGGTGTGGGTGGCGGCGATTTCCAGGAGGCGGTTGTACTGGGCGACGCGTTCGCCGCGGGCGGGTGCGCCGGATTTCCGTTGGCCGCAACCGGCGGAGACGGCGAGGTCGGCGATGAAGGTGTCCTCGGTCTCGCCGGAGCCGGTCGAGGCGCCCGAGGGCACTCCGGCACGCGCTCGGCTGTTGCCAGCCAGGACGGCGACGACCTGCAGAGTGGGGCGGTGCTGCAAGTGCCGCCGTGCGGAGGTCCCCGCCGTCACTGCCTGTCGGCGCCGGGAATGCGGCGCAGGCGTCGTAGATAGGGGTCGGGGGTCCCGCGCGGTTCCAGGCGGATCCTGGCGTCGACGCAGCTGCTGCTGCTGCCGGCCCCGGTTCCGGTGCTGAGGAGGTTGAGTGCGGCCTCGGCCAGTTGGGGCAGGTCGCAGGCCATCCGGCTGAGTCGGCCCAGCAGGTCCTCCAGGGCGTCGAGGTCGGCCGCGGGGGAGCCCGGGCGGCCCGGGAGCAGCGGGGAGCTGCGGGGTGAGGTGAGCAGGGCGCGTATGTCGGCCCTGGTCAGCGGTGCCAGCCGGGCGGCCCGGTCGTCCAGGGCCCGGCTGGAGGTGCCGCCGGTCCCGAAGAGCACCAGCGGGCCGAAGACCTCGTCCTGGACCACACCGGCGAACAGCTCAGCGCCGCGCCCGGTGACGGTCGCGGGGGTCGCGGGGGACGCGCTCACCGGCAGGCCGTAGCAGTGGAACAGGCGGGCGGTGGCAGCCGGGTCGAGTGTGCCGCCCTCCGGACTCTCCGTCAGGAAGGCCTGGACCAGCGTTTCCGCAGTCCGACTGTCGACGCCCGCAGGGTCGGACACGGCGGACGGCGGCTCGGCGAGCCAGCGGGCCCGGTCCCTGGCGTGGGCCAGGGCCCGGGCCGCCGTCTGCGGGTCCGCGTACGAGGGGAACCGACTGCCGTCCTGGGTGGGCAGGTAGCTGACGGTGGCCTGCTGGGCCAGGTCCACCAGGACGATCGGGCAGTCGCGCCGCCCCGCCGCGCCCCGCAGGTCCCGCAGCGGGTCCGCGGCCAGCGCGGTGGGCGCCAGGCACAGCAGTACCGCGTCCACGGAGCTGCTGCGCACCAGCAGGTCCACGGCGGCGGCGAGCTGTCCCGGCTCGACGGCCGGTGTGATGTCCAGCGGGTTCTCGGTGCTCGCGTCCGCGGGGAGCACGCCGAGCAGGTCCCGTACCAGGTCGGCCGGCAGTTCGGGGACGCTGAGTCCGGCGTCGGCGCAGGCGTCCGCTGCCAGCACCCCGATGCCGGCGGCATTGGACACGACCGCGACTCTGCCGTTCGGGCCGGGCAGCGGCTGGGCCCGCAACAGGGCTGCGGCTTCGACCAGTTCGGCGATCCCGCGGGTGGCGGTGATTCCGGCCTGGGCGAAGAGCGTCTCACGGGCCAGGGTCGAGCTGGCCGCCGCGGCGGTGTGGGCGGCAGCACCCCGGCGTCCCGCGGCGGAGCGTCCGGCGTCGACGGTCAGGATCGGCATCGACCTGGCGACCCGGCGGGCCGTACGGAGAACGCCCTGGGATTGCCGAAGGACTCCAGGTGGAGGATCGCCAGGTCGGTACGGTCGTCGCTCTCCCACCACTGCAGCAGGTCGGTGCCGCTGACGTCGTACTTGTCGCCCAGTGAGACGAAGTCGGACACTCCCATGCCCAGCGCGTTCAGGTGCTCCATCAGGGCGATGCCCACCCCGCCGGACTGCACGGCGATGCCGGCGCTGCCGGGGGCCGGGACCACCGTGCCGAACTGGGCGTCCAGCCGCACCAGCGGGTCGGTGGAGGCGATGCCCAGGCAGTTGGGGCCGACCATGCGCATGCTGTGACGGCGGCAGGAGTCCAGCAGCGTCCTGGACTGGGTCCGGTCGAGGCCGGCGGTCAGCACCACCAGCGCCCGCACACCGGCCTGTCCGCACTCCTCCGCGACGGTGGGCACCTGGTCCGCGGGTACGGCCAGCACTGCCAGGTCGGGCACCCCGGGCAGGCCTGCCACCGAGGGATAGCACTGGGCGCCGGCCACCATGGGGCGTTTCGGATGGACCGCCCACAGCCGGCCCTGGAAGTGGCCATGACGGATCTTCAGCAGCACGCTCTGTCCCACTGAACCGGGCCGGCTCGACACCCCGATCACCGCGACCGAGCGCGGTCGCAGCAGCGGAATCAGGCTGGCGACGTCCGCGCGTCGACCGCGTTCGTCCACGCTCGCCCGGTAGGCCTCCGCGCCTTCGTCCAGCTGGACCACGGCTCGTACCTCGGGGCCGTCGGCCAGCCGCTCCACGTGCAGGCCGAGGTCGGCGAAGACCTTGTGCATGAGCGCGTTCTCAGCGAGCACGTCCGCCTGAAGGGTACGGATGCCCCGGCTGCGGGCGGCGTGGACCAGGTGCTCGATCAGCAGGGTGCCGATCCCCTGGTCGTGCCAGTCATCGGCGACGGCCAGGGCGAAGTCCGCGACCGGGTCCGGGCGACCGTCCCCGTCGTCCGCTTCGATCACGTGGTACTCGATGACCCCGACGAGCCGCTCGTACGGGCCCCCGTCCGCCGCCACCGCGCCCAGGGCGAGGAAGCCCGCGTGCGGAGCGTCGCACAGGCGTGCGGCGGACTCGGCAGGGGCCAGACGGCTCATGGCGAAGAACCGCATCCGCTGGTTGCCCGGCGACATCCGGTGGGCGTGCAGGTCCAGGACGGCCGCGTGGTCTGCCGGCGACAGCGGACGGATCGTGACTGTGGTGCCGTCCGCAAGCAGGGCTTGCGCCGCCGCGGGCTGGTGCCGGGCCTTGGACATGAGGTGGGCCCCTCGGGTTGGGGATGGGTACGCAGTCCTCACTCTCCGCCCCGCCCCGTATCCGGCCCAGGGCCCAACAGGCCCCTCCCCGGGCCCGACCGGCCCTGAGGCGTTCCGCTGACTGAGCAGCACCTTCTACGACGGTGTTCTGGCCGACCCCTTGCTCGCACCGGTGTTCATCGACTTCACCCCCGCCCATGTCGAGCACGTCGCGATCTGGCTCGCCGAGATCTTCGGAGGGCCCACCCGCTTCACCGACGAGCTCGGCGGCCACCGGAGCCGTCCACGGGGTTTGGGTGGTGGGCATGCGACCGCTCCGGTCTTCCAGCGTGCGGAGCGTTATGGTGTATCGGTGCCGGGCTCAGACCAGCGACGGGACTTCGTGCAAGAAGCGGGTACGCCTTGCTGACCCGTTGCCACCGCCATCAAGGTCGACCGGGCGGGCGAGTATCCACACCCCCGCGGCACCGACCCCCGCACCGCGCAGCACACCCTGTTCGGCACCGCGCCCGAGGGCTACCCCCAGTAGGGCGGCCCCGAGGCGTACTTCGGGAGCCGACCTGGATCGGCGCATGGAGCAAGCAGAATCCCGACACCAGCGATGGTTTTCGCGGAAGGCTCTGGAGCCCGGCAGCTCGTCGCAGGCGCGGTCCAGCGCAACCCGCACGGCAGGCAGCTCCGACGCCGGACTATCTGATCCAGAAATCGTGGTCGTCTCGACCCCGCCTGAATCCGACCGACTCCACAAGCCCGGCGGCCCGGGCGAAGTTCCGGCCGACCTGATGGGGCTCATGCGCGTCACTGCCGAAGCAGATCGAATCGCCGCCACACTCGGACCACCACTGGACGATGCTGAGGTACGGCGTCAGGCTGGTGTTCACCTCCAGCGTTCGCCCGCTCCTCGCCAGCGCCCGCAGCGCCGTGCGGAACTCGTCCTCGAATAGTTCGGGCCTACACGGACCGGCGTCTTCGGGCCAGGCCCGCAGTGGGTAGTCGATGTGTCCGAGCACAGCGAAGTCGTCCGACCTCTCAACCATACGCACCACTTCAGCGAGATACCGGCGTACAACCTCCGAGGGAGAATCCTGGCCGTAGAGCCGGTCAACGACGAAGCGCTCACCGGCCGTCTCGAGCGAGTGCAGCGATCCGAGAACTCGCTCGAAGTCCGCGGAGGCGAGCAGGTCGCCCACCGCCGCAGCGTGCCAGTGTGGTTCACCTAGCTCGACGCCCGTGATGATGCGTAGGTCCGGAAATAGGAACCGGCATCTCTGAATGCAGTCCAGGTAGCCCTCGACGTCGAAGGGCGGCGGTCGTAGTCGGCCGTCCGTACCCACCATCGCCTGGTACTCGAGTGGCAGGTCGGCTATCGCATCCTCCGGAAGCGTCCATGCCGTGAAATCGGTGTGCTCGGTGAAAGCCATGGAGCGAATTCCGAGTGCGACGGCCTCACGGCACGATTCGGCCATGGAACCGGAAAGGGCGTCCCAGGACCATTCGGTATGGACATGATTGTCGGAAGGAATCATATGTCGATGCTGGCGCTTCGACCAAGGCCCCGCAAGGGAACTGCGGTCAACAAGACCGTACGACGTTGTACGGGTCCCGCAGCCAGGGAAGGTCGTACGGAAAATCAGCCCGGTGACCCTCCCGTGACCGTCCCGTGCTGGATATGATCCCGCCGTGAACAGCACTGTGGAGACCGTCCAAGAAATGCTGAGAATGGCTCGGGCCAGAGGTCTAGAGCTCATGTCTGAATCAGCGAGGCTGGATGAGACAGGGTGGGATTTCCTGGTTCTGCACGGCGTCACTGCTGACGGAACACCATGGATCCTGCGAAGGCCTCGGCGATCCGACGCGGCAGCTGCCATCGGAAACGAGAAACGACTTCTCGAGATGCTCTACGGGCAGTTACCGGTGGCGATTCCCGAGTGGAGATTCGCTGACGACGAGCTCATCGCCTATCGACGGCTGGCGGGTGAACCCGCGGCAAGCGAGGACGTCGTTTCCTTCCAGCTGAACTGGCGGATCGACCGGACAGAACCACCCCACGGTTTCGTCGAACCCCTGGGGCACTGCATGGCCGTCCTTCACAGCACGCCGGTCGGCATGGCCGCCGCAGCGGGTGTGCCGGTACGGAGCCCCGACGAGGTGCGGGAGCGATTCGGCCGACAACTTGAGACGGGCAGGGCAGAGTTGGGCCTGCACCCGAGTTGGTTGGCCCGCGGACAGCGTTGGCTCGAACGTGACAATCTGTGGTCGGACCGGACCGTACTGATCCACGGCGACCTCCATCCGGGCCACACCCTGGTGGACTCCGACGGGTTCCTGGTCGGCATCCTGGATTGGACCGACGCCGAAGTGGGGGACCCGGGAATGGAGTTCATCGAGGCGGCCCGGAAGTTCGAACCGCCGATGCTCGACGAGCTGCTGGACTCCTACAGTCGGCACGGCGGCCCGGCCTGGTCGGGTCTGCGCCGACATGTCGTGGAGGGAATCGCCTTCGCGCCACTTGCCCTGGGCGTTCTCGGTCTGACGTCGGACAAGCCACGATACGTCGAGGCGGCGAGGAGGACGCTGGGCATTCCCACGACGGGCTGAGGCACTGGCACAGCCGGCTACACGCTCTTGCGCAGTCGGCTGTTGATCAGCTGGGCCAATGTCAGATCGACCTGACCGTCACGCACCTCCAGTCCCAGGGCCCTCCCGAGGTCGGGCGCGTAGAGGTCGACTGCGGCCTCGGCGTGGTCAGTCAACGACTCCAGGGAGTTCCGGGCCGACCGGACGGCGCCAACCATGGTGACCACAGCAAGCAGCAGCAGAGGCCACCAGACCAGCGTGAGCACTCCGTAGAGCAGGGCCCAGACACCCCAGCGAACCGCCTCGCGCCAGGCGGCGCGGTCGGCGCGGAGCTCGGCCCTGCAGGTCTCGGGCACGACCAGCCACAGCCTGGGCCACGTGGAGGGCAGGTCCAGACCGTATTCGTGGAATACCCGGGTCTCCAAGGCCAGGAGCCGGTCACCCATCCAGGTCGCGGCCTCCGGCCGGGCAAGGGCGATCCGATTGCGGATGCCGGCCTGACGGTAGCGTTCCTCCCGGGATGCGGCGGTTGCCGCGGCCTCATCCGCCCGATCCCAGCGGACCTGACGGCGTGCCAGCAACGGCCGGAGGAGTCCCCGGGGCCTGCGTCCGAGCCACAGATCCGTGAGGAGACGCTCAAGCGTCCGGCCTATCAGTCCGAGCGCTACGGCCGCGGCAAGCGCCAGGGCCACCGTGCCCGCCAAGCGTGCGGCACGGTCCGGCTCCGCGCCGACGCACCATCGCCCCCAGCCGCCGTGGCCGGCTCCCACCGCCATCGTGGCAGCCACCAGCCACAGACCTGCGGCGGGAGTCAGGAAGTCGCGCCAGCGCGCACCGTCGCGGGAGTCGAGGAGCGGCACCGCGCGCTACCGGAAGCTCGCGGTCATACGCTGCGGATCGGTCCGCGGCAGGTGACAGGTCGGCAGCGGGCCGCCCGGCGCGCGGCGATCCTTCCGGTCGCACAGCTCCAGCGGGCACACGTAGGTCTCCCGATCGACGGGTCGGCCCTCGGATCCCTCCGTCCCGAAGCGGATGTCCGGGTCCGGCCCACCGATCCGCCGCACGAACTCACGGTACTCCAGGGACCGGTCGAGCCCGCCGAGCGCAGCCGTGCGGAGGCCGTCGAGCTCTTCGAGCGCTTCGGGGCAGTCGTGGGCGGCCTCGGTCGCCGCAGCCTCGACGACCTCAGGCAGGTCATGACACAGCCGACCGATCCAGCCCGTTCGCCCGGAGCCGGCGGGCAGGTCCTGTGGAGCGGCGAGCGCGACCGCACGCAGTGCGTCAGGACGGGCATCCGCGAACTTCTGCGCGGCTCTCGCGGCGAGGCGGATGAACCAGTCCCTGTCCTCGTCGCGGATGGAGGTCCTGCCCACGAACATCAGCGCGCAGGCGACATAGGAGAGCAAGGTCTGCTCGCGCCACTCTCCCGCGAGGCTTGACTCCTCGATCCACCGGTGGCACTGGTCGTCGATCTCCTTCACGACGCTCGCCAGCCATCCCGGGAGGAGTTGACCGCTGTCCGCGCGTGGGTCCAGCAGAAGGTCGATCAGCGCCCGCTGCTGGCTGGGGGAGATCGTCTCCAGGGTGCGAGCGATGATGTAGAGCACAAGGTGGACCGGGTCTCGGGTGAGCGGGCCGAGCCCCTCGTAGAGGGCGTTGTCGATGAGATGGAAGTCGTCGATGTCCACCGTTGGCCGCACCCGAACCAGCGCATTGTCCGTGTGCAGGTCCCCGTGGGTCTTCCCGAGCAGGGGGCGAATCGTCCCCTGAGCGACGAAGTACCTGCCCTGTGCGACAGCGAATGGGTTGGGCAGGGGCCGTTCCTCGCCCTCCGGATGGATCTCGTCGCCCTGATAGCGCAGGGCGTACGGGTGGAGGCGTCCGCCCTGCTCCAACTGGTCCGTGAGGTGCAGTCCGAGGAATTCCGCCACGGACAACGGCTCGTCCCTCGGCACGTAGGGGTACTTCGCCCAGTCGCGCAGCACACCCGCGACGACCCGCCCGCACGCGGCGCTGAACGCACCCGGGGCGAAGGTGAAGGGTTCCGCACCGGCCGGGTCGACAGCCTCGTCCTGATGCAGCATCCGGCGCAGCAGCACGGTCAGCACCTCCGAGTCCTCGAAGGTCTTCCCCGCGATCCTCTGAAAGGTGATCCACGCTCCTCCTCCGGCCTCGAAGGGTTCGTGGACCGTGGTCGAGAGATGCTTCGCGGCGAATTCCGGGCTCCTCAGGATCGCCTCGCGATGGCGTGCATACTCGATCCGGTGAAGCGCACCCTCCTCCACCATCGGCACCTTCAGTACCAGGTTGGTACTCCGTGACTCGTGCAGGTCGGTCTCCTGCACCACAGCGACGGGCGCTCGGCTCCTGCCGTTGACCAGCCATCGCACAAGGCGGTAGTGACGGTTGTTCACACGCGCCCAGGCGGAGAGAGCCTTGGCTGCCTCGGCGCCCAGGCCGTCCGCGAGTGCCTTGTCAACATTGTCGTCCATGTGGTGTCCCTACATAGTGGGGTCTCTGTGCGACAACTACTGACGAGCTGTCACAGCTGCTTTGCGATGGGAACGCTGACGCACAACCTCAAGGGTTTCTTGGGCCAGTAAGGTATGCGGATGCATCAGCCCGAGCACCCGCTGCCGGTCTATCAGGACGCCCCAGATTTCGGCCTCCGCCTCATCGGTCGCGCCGAGGTCGAGCAGGATCAGCCCGAGCCGGTACCGACTGTGCAAGGTGGCTGGATGGGCGTCACCGAGCACCCGCCGACGGCTGGCCACCAGAGGCAGCGCGGACACCCTGGCCTCCTCCTGGCGCCCCGTGTCGTGCAGCAGGTTGACCAAAGACTGCCGGACGGCCAGGGTGCGCGGGTGGTCGGCTCCCCGGACGTCCCGGTTGGCCGCCACCAGCAGGTGGAGTTCCGCTTCTGCGACCTCGAACTGTTCCAGTTCCTGACGCACCTCAGCCAGGTACTGTCGGGTTACGAGGGTCGCCGGGTGCCGCTCCCCGAGGACCTGGGTGCGTCGCTCCAGGACCCTCTGGTAGGCAGCAAGCGCCTCAGTCCATCGTCCTTGTGCCCGCAGGATGTCCGCAACACCATTGCTGCTGGTCAGAGTGTCGGGGTGGTTTTCTCCCAACAGCCTCAACCGGGCCTGGAGCGTTTCCGCAAACAAGGCGGCCGCCTCCTCGGTGCGCCCCCGGTCCCGCAGCGTCCGGGCCAGGTAGTGCCGGGTGGTGAAAGTGTCGGGATGTTCCGGGCCCAGGACGGCCGCACGAGTTGACAGCACCGCACGGAAGTGGCCCTCGGCCTCAGCCAGTCGACCCTGGTCGTAGCGAACCCGAGCGAACTCGTGGCTGATGTGGAGCACCAGTGGATCGTCCTCGGAGGACCGCCGCCGGGCAGCATCGAGGGCGCTGGCACAGGCGGACTTCGCCTCTGCGAGATGTCCTGCCGCGCGGAGGTAGCTCGCCGCCCGGTTCGCCAGGCGGAGCGCCGTCGGCCAGGCGGGGGAGTGGCCGACGTCGTGTTCACTGATCAGGTCGAGGGGTGCGGCGCAGTGGTCGGCGAGCAGCCGCCACCGCTCCCACGCACTGGGGGACTTGGGGTCGACGGCCTCGACGACCGGAGTCAGCAGCGCGGTGGTCAGACTGAGGTAGTGGTCGACGTGCTGCCGCACCTCTGGGTGGCGCCGGGACACGTCGCGCACCAGGGTGTGGATGGTGAGCAGGTCGTGCTCGTCGTTGCGGACCAGGCCAACGAGCCCCAGTTCCTCAAGGCCGCGAAGCGCGTCCCAGGCCCCCCGGACGGAGACCCCGGCGAACAACGGTGACGCGGCGAGCACGTCGGCCCGCAGCAGGAGGCCGTACGGGATGGGAGCCGAGCCCAGGCAGGCGAGGGTCTGGAGCAGCGGCCTGGCTTCGCCGAGTCCCCTGTCGCGGAGCAGGTCGATGGACAGCTCCCAGGTCCGGCCGATCGTCGCGTGGGCGCGCCGCGTCGCAGGAGTCGCACCGCGGGCCGGCGTCAGCAGATCCTCGTGCCCACCACGTCCCAGGGCCTCCCGGTAGTCGGTGAAGCTGCGGGGCAGTTCCGGAGGACCCAGTCCCGGCGGGATCTCCAGGGACTCGGCGAGGTACCGTCCGGCGAGGGCGAGCCCGAGCGGCAGGCCGCCGAGACGGGTGGACAGCGCCGCGGCGTCAGCAGGTGTGCCGGCGGTTCGGCCGGCGAGTTCCAGGAGGACCCGCGCACCGTCCTCGCGGCCAAGGGTGCCGATCCGATGCAGGCGGATCCAGTCCGGCTGGTTCGTTCCCCAGGTCGTCCGGCTGCCGTCGCGGGTGGTGACCACGATGGTGCCGATGGCCTGTCCGGTCGGACGTAACCAGCCGGTTCCATCGGTGACCCGGTGACCCGTCAGCGCGAGGGAGTGCGGTGGATCGTCCACGTTGTCCAGCACCAGCAACCAGGGCTCGTCGAGTTCCTGAAGCTGTCGCCAGAGGATGTCGGGAAGGCTGCCCAGGCGCAGTCGGTCCGGGGAAGCGCCCAATTCCGTCGCGAGCGCGAACATACCACCAGTGACGGTGGCAGCGTCGTCTGCCGCTATCCACCAGGTGCGGACCCCAATCTGGGCGGCGCTCCGCACCGCGCTCAACGCGACAAGGCTCTTGCCGCACCCGCCGAGCCCGTGCAGAACGTGGATCCGCGGGTCGTCCTGCATCTGCGTCGCCCCGGCGACGATCGAAGCGAGGAGGTCGAGGAGGCGGTCCCGGCCACGGATGCTCGGTTCGGCGTCGAGACGTTCGAGCGGTGGCCGGGTGGAAACGGTCACCGGAGTGACCCCGGCCGCCGTGTGCAAGGCCGTGGGTCGGTCGGTACTGACCTGATCACCGAGGTGCCCGGACGGTTCACTGCCTGTTTGCTTCACCCGGAGGTACGCCAGCCGCCACTCCTCGAGAACGGCAGGATCCGACGTCCCGGCCGCGCACAGGACGCGGCTCAGCAGGTCGGGCGGCTGGAGGGCCGGCAGATGGGTACCTGCGAAGTATCCGCCGAGGGTGCTCGCGGGGATGTCCGAAGCCTTCGCCAGCTGCCTGACACTCAGTTGGGAACTGAGCCGGAGGGCAGTCAGCTCCCGGCCGAAGTCGGAGCGGGTGGCGATCCGGCGCGGGTCGGGGTACCGGGCATCGCCGGTTGGCGGCTGGTCGGTCATCGGAGCTCCCACAGGGCGGGGGTCAGGTGGTGTGGAACCGCTCGCGGGCAGGGTTGTCACATCGGCCCGCTGTGCACGAACGCCGCCCATTCATAAGGATTCGCACGGTACTTCTCCCGCAGGCGACGGGCGGACAGGTTGACCGCACGCGCTGGAGAGTGTTCGGTCAGCGCCGCGTAGGTGAACTCCGCCGCCTCGCGGGAAGCCCGGTCGGGGACCCGCCACAGGGTGCCGATCGCCGTCGCGAACCCTGCCTGTTGGAAGGCGGAGGAGAGGTGGATGGTCTCGTCCGGTAGCCGACCGCTGCCCAGTGCCGTCGTGCACGCCGAGAGGTACACGATGCGGCCGGAGGGCACCCGAAGCGCTCCGATCTCGCGGATCCTGAGCGTCCCGCGGTCGGCAAGATGCAGACAACTGTCCGAGGGACGAGCGGCGTCGGTGGTGGCGTGGCAAGCGAAGTGGACATGGCCGGCACCCGGCAGCAGGTCCAGCACGGCGGCCCTGGTGGCCTCTTGGTCGACAAGACGGACCACCGGACCGGACAGTGCCGCGGACACCAGATCGGCCTCGGCCGCCGCCTGCGTCAAAGGAACGGCCCCGGCCCCGACCGCGACGACGAGCGCTGGAGCCGGCCGGTGATCAGTCGCGCCGTCACGCACATGGCAGAGGAAGCGCAGCGTGGGCGTGTAGGAGCTGGCCACCCGGTGCAGGGCGGAGCGCCGGTTCCCGGCGCCAGGTGAGTGATGGCCTGCGGCGTGCAGGGGGAGCACGCTGAGCGCGCCGGTGGGGACCCACCACAGGCGTGGGAGTTCCGTGCTGTCCGACTCGGGCAGGCCGAGGTGGTCGAGAACCGGCCCGGTGACCGTGTCCCACAGCCATTCCAGAACCTCGCGCACGGCCCGGTTGGTGCCCCAGGCATTGGCGTTGACGGCGGCCACGAACGCATTGGCGCGCTCAGTCGCGTCAACCGCGGTCAAATCCGGCAGGGGAACGGCCTCGGTCCCGTCCAGAGTGGTTACCAGTGCGTCGCAGCGGCCTCCGGCGAGGTTCAGCGTCACCACGGGCCCGGACCGGGCCGCGTCAAGCAGCAACGCGGGATCGGGTGCTGACAGGAAGTGTCGGAAGCCGGGATTCTCGCGAATCCGCGCGAGCACGTCCTCGCTCTTCATCGCCAGGCGCTGGCGTCGCAGGCCAAGATCGGCCTCGGCGGGCGGCTCGCTGGGCGACGGGGGCTCGGTGGCGGCATCGATTCCCGCGTACACCGCCTCCAGCTCACCGGCCAGCTCAGGATGCCTCCGGCGCAACCCCTCGTGGTCCGTTCGCAGGTCCAGCACCTGGCCCAGCAGCACGCCGCGGCCTTGTTCCAGTACAGCGAGGGCCCGAGGCGGATCGCCGAGTTCGAGTGCACAGGCTGCGGCCGCACCGGCCAGCCCGCTGAACTCGACGAGCAGCCGTTCCTGGTCATCGCGTTGCAGTCCGCGCCAGGCAACCAGGCTCAGCAGGTCGAGGGCCTGATCGAACCCGGTCAGGGCGCCGGCGAAATCTTTGGTCGCGGCCTGGATCCGACCGATGTGCTGGGCGGCCACTGCCCGGGTCCTGGGCGCTGCGGCCACCGTGCCCACGACTGTCCGAAAGGCCTCGACTGCGGCGCCCCGTGCGTTCACGGACCCGTCATGGTGAAGCCGGACCAGGTGGGCCAGGCCGAGGCTGAGCAACATCTCCTCCTGTGGCGCCGAGACTGCCGCGGCCAGCTCCGCCGCTGCGGACAACACGGCGACGGCCTCGGCCTGGAGGTCCGGGTCCCAGCGGAGACCGATCAGGCTGTTCAGTACCGAGCCGAGGTTGGCCAGGTGCATAGCCCGGTCGGGATGTGCCTGCTCCACCTCTGCCACGGCGAGTCTCAGTGCTGCGGCGGCCTCGGCCAGCACATCGGGATCGCTCCGGTGGACTCCGAGCCGATGGAGCGTGTTGGCGTAGTCCGCCCGCCACTTGACGCGTTCGGGGTGCTCAGGGGGTGACTGGTCGACCACTGCTCGAAGCAGGTCGCTCGCCTCCCCCAGGGCCGCCGGGTCGGCGGTGTACTCGAACCAGTTACGCAGCGACACCGCGAGGTTGGCCGTGAACAGCAACCGGTCGGGATGACTGGCCGGGGTCCGGTCGACTGCGGCCCGGCGGCAGTCGACAGCTTCCTTGAGGGCCAGCGTGTCACCGTTCCTGGCGAAGCCGATCCTCAGAGCAGCGGCGAGCTGGTTGAGATAGACCGGGCTGTCCGGGTGCTCCGGGGGCAGGTCCCGGACCACCCCACGCAGCACCTCGATCGCTTCCAGGAGCAATCCGGTACTGCCCGTGGCAGCGGCTTCTGCGGTCAGTGCGTCGCCGAGACCCGCACGGCAACCGGCGGCCCGCGGGTCGCCTTCGGGCACAGCCAGCACCGATTCGCGGTACCTGGCGACGGCGGAGCTCAGCTGCTCACGGTCACCGGTGCGCCGGAAGAGGACCATGAGTGCCGCACCGAGGTTCGCCAGCATCGCCGCCCTGGTTCCAGGCACGTCAGGTCCGTGTCGGACAGCCAGAGTGTGAGCCTCGACCGCATCGACCGCATCCGCGCCGTCCCCCGTCCGTTCGGCCCGCCGCATCAGTGCGAGTCCGAGGTTGGCGTGACCAGAGGCGTTCTCCGGCGCTTCGGTGACGGCGGCACGAAGCACCGCCACCGCCTCGTCGAGCGAGTCGGCGTCTCCCGTGTGCTCGTACCACCGCGTAAGACAGATCCCGAGGTTGGACAGCCGGCGCGGGTCGGATGGCCGTGCCCCGAGCGCGGCCCGGTGCGCGCCCAGCGCATGGACCAACAGGTGCCGTTCACCGGTGAGTTCATGCAGTTCGAGCAGGGCGGCACCGAGGAGGGCCGCGCAGTCCCCGCGTCCCGCCGGATCGGCCGAGGCAGCCTCCACCAGCAGGGCGACCGCTTCCACCAGGGGCTCGGCCCGGCCTTCGGCGCGACCACGGCTGATCAACTCGGGCGCCCGGCTGCGCCATTCACCGGTATCGATCGGCACGACGTTGTGGGTCACTCACGCTCTCCCATCGCCTCGGGATCCACCTTAGCCGTCCGACCGGCCGGCGGATGTACGAGCTTGTACGGACTGCGCAGCGACGGCTTCCCGGAACGGCGGAGTTGGCGCTTCGCTGGCTCTCAGCACCACGGCCAGAGAGGTTGTGACAGATGCCCGGCAAGGGACGCACCATCAGGACTGTTGCGGGGCTGGTCGATTCCGGCCTCGTCCCAGCAGCGGCGCAAGCAGGGCTGGAGCATGTCGCCTCCCGCTACGCGGTCAGCGTGACACCGACCGTCCAGACGCGCATGCTCGGGACCACCGACGATCCTGTCGCACTGCAGTTCGTTCCGAGCACACAGGAGCTGCTGGTCCTGCCGGAGGAGGACGGGGACCCGATCGGCGACGCCCCGTTCACTCCGCTCCCCGGCATCACCCACAGGTACCCGGACCGCGTCCTGCTGAAGCCGCTGCACCTGTGCCCGGTGTACTGCCGCTTCTGCTTCCGCCGAGAGACGGTGGGCACCAAGAACGGCGTGCTGGGCGACGAGGACCTGCGCCGGGCGATCTCCTACGTCCGCGATCACCCCGAGGTGTGGGAGGTCATCCTCACCGGCGGCGACCCCCTGATGCTTTCACCCGAGCGGCTGCGGCACATCGTCGGCGAACTGGATGGCATTCCGCACGTGGGTGTGGTGCGCATCCATACCCGGGTGCCGGTCGTCTCCCCGGATTGGGTGACCCAGGAGTTGATGGACGCGCTGACCGCCGACACACCCGTCTGGATCGTGGTGCACTGCAACCACACGCAGGAGATCGGCGACGATGCCGCGATCGCTCTGCGCAGCCTGGTGGACCGAGGGTTCCCGCTGCTCAGCCAGACAGTCCTGCTGAAGGGGGTCAACGACTCGGCGGCGGTGCTCGAAGAGCTCTTTCGCACGCTCGTACGACACCGGGTCAAGCCCTACTACCTCCACCACGGGGATCTCGCCCAGGGCACGAGTCACTTCCGGACCGACATCACCGTCGGCCAGGACATCATCGCCGACCTCCGAGGGTCGGTGTCGGGAATATGCCAACCCACCTATGTCCTGGACATCCCCGGTGGCCACGGAAAGGTACCCATCGGCCGCAGCTACCTGGAGCGGCATGACAAGGGGTACCTGGTGACGGACCCGAACGGACGGCGGCACCAGTATCCGCCGGGCGGTCACATGACAGGCGGTGGTGACGTATGAGAACGGCAGCGCCCTCCATCAGGGTGAGGGAGCCGAATCGCCCGTGTTCAGCAGTCGACTGGTCGATCACCGAACTCAGTGTCGCCAGCGCCTGGCAGGCGATGTGCGCCGCCTTCGCCGCGGAGGAGTCCGGGAGACTGCCGAACCATGTGAAACTCGCGGTGGAGGGCGAGTTCGTCACCGAGCCCCAACGCTGGCCGCACCGCGTCCGCCGCATCGAGGAGGGGCCTGCTCCCTGGCTGGCGGCGCTGGAGCCACTCCTCGGCGGCAACCAGTTCTTCCTCTGGGCCCGCGGCGTACAGCAGCACCGACGCGGACTGTTCGAGGCGCTGGTCGAGGCGCTGACGCCGCACCTGGCCCAACGAGGTGTTCCGAGCGGACCGGTCGAGGCGGAGGTCTTCTTCGGCAACTACGGACGCACGCCTGGCGGCATCCACCGCGAGTCGTGCACGAACATCCACCTCGTGCTCCAGGGGTGCAAGCAGATGCACTTCTGGTTGGACCCCGCCTGGCCTCCGGACGGCACACCCATGCGTACGGACAGTGCCCCGGACGCGGGCACCCGCGAGGAGTACCTGCCCGACCTCGACCCGGTCGGCCCGCTGGCCGCTGACGAGACCATCACCGCCGAGGAAGGCAGTGGCTTCTGCTGGGCCGCTGGTACCTGGCACCTGGGCGGAACCCTTGGCGCCGCAATGGCCCTCAACATCGCCGCTTACCAGCAGGACCTCGACTCCGCATCCAGCGGGCTGCCGCTCTGGGACAAGCAGTTCCGGGGCGAGGTGCCGCATGCCTGGCTGGCGGCATACCGCGACCACACCGGCGCCCGCCGGTCCGCTGCGGGCATGCTCGCGGACCTCTCCGGCCTGGGCATGCGCCCGGCTCCGGCCGAACGCAGACTGGCAGCGAACGGGACTATGACCTGCGTGACGTCCGCTCCGCTGCTGTGGCAGACGCGGAGGGGCAAGGGCCGCCTACTGGTCGCGGCCCTGGGCGCGGTCACGGAGGTGCCGGACCGTGCCGTTGTCCGGGACTGGCTGACTGACGCGGTCCACCCCGACAGCGGGCCGTTCCCTGTGCCCCCGCCGTGTCGGGGGATCGCCAACTGGCTCTACGGCCAGGGAATCCTCGACATTCCGGAGGACCTGTGACCGACCAGGAGCCGGAGTGGACAAACGCCGACACCGACCTGTTCGTCCGGTTCGGCGACGCGTTCGTGCCCCGACGAGAGGAGCAGTTCCGTGTCATCGGCGATCTGCTCGAATACCTGCCCGATCCGCATATCCTCGAACTCGCCTGCGGGGAGGGTCGACTGACTGAGGCACTTCTGCGGCGGCTGCCCGGGGCACGAGTGACAGCGATGGACGGGTCAACACGCATGCTCGGATCGGCGACCCGCCGTCTCCGTCGCTTCGGTACCCGGGTGCGCCTGGTACAGGCCGTCCTGGAAGACCCGAACTGGCGGCAGGGGACCTACGACGCGGTGGTGACCTCGCTTGCCCTGCACCACCTGGACGACGATGCCAAGCAAGAGCTCTACCACCACCTCCACGCCATGATCGCGCCGGGAGGAGCCCTGGTGGTGGCCGACCTGGTACGACCCGCTACCGATGCCGCCGTCGCGTCGGCGGCGCAGAGCTGGGACCTGGAAGTGGAGCGGCAATCGATCGCCCTGTACGGCGGCAGCGCAGCCGCCGACGCCTTCCACGAAGCGCACTGGAACACCTACCGCTTCCCCGACCTGGTGGACAAGCCCTCCCTGCTGGCCGAGCACCTGCGCTGGCTCGCCACAGCCGGCTTCGTGCACGTGGACGCCTGTTGGGCGCTGGCCGGACATGTCGTGATGACCGCCTCGAGATCCTCAAGCAGTTAGGACCGGCAGATGAGCACAGAGAACGGTCGCACCGTCCTGGCCAACCTCGTCAACGACGTCATGGTCGAGCGGCCAACCAACGCCTACGTCCGGACCATGGCCGCGGTGACCCCGCGAAAGCTGTGGCAGGCAGAGCCCGGAGACTGCGTCGTGATGCTGGCACCGTGCAGCACCACGTTCCTGGACTACGTCGGCGAGACCCTCGCACTCGATGTCGACCAGGTTGACATCGTCGCCCCGGACGAGATCCGCGGGGTTCACGCCCTCGATCTCGTAACAGAGACCGGCGCCATCGCAAAGGTCACCGCGCGTCAGGTGATCTCTCCCTTCGTACTGGACGCCAAGGTCGTCGACTTCGCCGACCGGACCGGTCTGCGTGTGCACCCCTTCACGTCGAATCCGACTTCCGAGACGTTGGCGGCCGTGCGGCTCATCAACACCAAGAGGGGCTTTCGGGGCATCGCAACTGCCCTGGGCCTTCCGGTCGCCGAGGGCGGTTACGCAACCACTGAGGAGTCGCTGGCCTCGGAACTGGGGCAGTTCCTCACCGACCACGCCGCCGCGATCGTGAAGGTCGACCGGTCGTCCAATGGATACGGCAACGTGGTGCTGCGTGCCGACGACCGCACGTCCCCGCTGCGGGAACGAGTCCACGCAATGGTCGAGGAGCAGGGCGCAAGGGCCTGTGGCTGGGTTTACGAGGAGTTCCTCCCCTTCGAGAGCGTACCGAGTCTGGAGATGCTCGTCGACGACACCGGCGTATCCGAGTTCTACAGCTGCGACCAGCGCACCACGAACAACGCCTGGACTGGCATGAACACTCCGGCTCAGCCACGCCCCCTCCACGACCTGCTGACGGACGCGGCCCACAGGATCGGGGTATGGCTCCAAAACCAGGGCTACCGTGGCATCTTCGACGTCGACTGCGGAACCTTCGACGGCGGTTACGTGGTCACCGAGGCCAACGTGCGGCGCACCGGTGGCACCTATCTGGAAGAGCTGGCCCGGCGGCTGCGTCCCGGAACGCCTGCGGACGGCGTCCTGCACTGGCGCGCCGACGTCCGCACCGGAACCGAGGGGCTGGATTTCGCTGCCGCTGTGCGGGCCCTGGACCGCGCCGGACTCAATGATCCGCGAGCCTCCGCTCGGGTCGTCCTGCCGGTCGACACGCTCGCGCTGGACGGCCGATGGCGCTATCTGGTGGTCGGAGCGGATGACACTGTGATCAGGGAGGCCGAACAGGAACTGGCCCGGATCCTGAAGCTGTCCTGATGCTCCATTCCGCACTCCACCCCGGCTTCAGCTCGATCCACGGCATCGGCGTCTTCGCACTGCGGGACATCCCGATGGGCACAGCGCTGTGGTGGCCGTGCCCGAGATGCCAGGTCATCCCCGTCGACCGACAGCAGCAGACGCCCCAGGGCGTGTTGCGCTGGCTGGCGGAATTCGGCTACCGAAGGGCGGACGGCGGCCTCATCGCCCCGTGCCGGGGTGCCTCCCTGCTCAACCACTCCTGCACAGCTTCAGTCCTGGACTCCGGCCTGGCGGTCGGCATCGCCGTGCAGGACATCAGCACGGGTGAGGAAGTGACCTGCGACTACCGCACGTTCCGCCACGACGACGCCTGGAGCTTCCCGTGTCTGTGCGGGAGCGAGCTCTGCGTCGGCGTGGTCGCCTCGACAGCCGGTACACCGCCGGTCGAGCTCAGCCGCATGTGGCAGCGCCGAATCCTCCCGGCTCTGGAGGCATCGGTGTCAGTAGCGCAGGAGACGACGATCAGGGCCGGAGACGTCAACGGACCGCTGCCGAGGGAACGTGATCATCATGCCGATTGAAGGAGCGGGCGAATCGAGGCCCGGGGCCCACGACCTGATGGCGGAGGCAAGGGTCGGTGTGCTGGCCGACAGTCCTGCATTCCTGGTGCTGATCAGGCTGCTGACGGTAAGGGGCCGCATCCCCTTCGATCACGCGGTCGCCGGCCTCACCGTCATGGAGCGGTCGGTGTTGCACCAGATCACCGGGAACGAAGATCTGCGCCTACTGCTCCCCGAAGCGATCGACGCCGATTCGGGCGACTTCGCCGTCACCTACTCCGCTCAGGGCAAACTCTCACTCCTCGACGCTTCCGAGTACGCCCGGGCAAAGCCCGACGAGGCCCTCGCCGGACTTCGAGTGAGTCCACCGATACGGGAGCGGGCCGAGGAGGAGGTCGCCGCCTGGGAGCTGGCCGAACGCTGCGACCAGACAGAGCTCGACCGCATCCTGCGCCGCTGGGAGTCGGCAGGGTGCCTGCCCGACCGGGTGCACCAGGCCGCCGACTGGGTGGACCGGGTCGAGACTGTGCTGATCTACTCCGGGCGCCAGGTCTTCTCCCGATCCGACGCAGGCACCAGCACACTCTTGCGCGACCGACTGCTCGAGGACCTTGCCGACGAACCGCTGGATCGCTGGAGCATGGCCGAACGATTGTTCGTGGTCGCAGTGCACCTGCTGTTCATCGCGGGCCGATCGGTGCGGTTCGAGGAGTTCAACGGACGGCAGTTGAGCGCGTCCGGACTACGAACCTGGCTCGTCTCGACCTGGCGCAGCTACGCGCATGCGGTCGCCAGGGACATCCCCACGGACCTGACCGGGAGAGCGTTCGAGACTCTCGCGCACGAAGTGGCCGAACTCAGCACCGAGGTCAACATGTCGGAATGGGTGCGGTTCCGCCGAATATCCGGAATGACATTCGCCAAGAACGAGGTTCTGGTTCCGCTCCCTCTGCTCGAACGCACTCACGCAGCCCTGCCCGAGCAACTGGTGGACTTCGCCGAGCGAACTCTCGGCATGCCCATCGAGCGGGCCGCAACGGGCGAGGAGGCAGTGCACCGGATGGTACTCAGCATCATGTCCGAACAACCGGCCCGCTCCGGCGCTTTGCTGGAGCGGCTGCTTGCCGCCGTCGTCCGAGCGGCCGTCGTGGACCTGGACGCCGACTACGGCATGTCCAGCGCCGTACGCGACATGCGCCGCCTCGGTTGGAATGAGCGGGACCGAACGACATCGGCGCTCCGGCTACGCAAACCGGACTTCTTCTGCTGTGCCCTGCCGCACCCCTCACGTTTGGACGGCATGCCGACCGAGGACGTCCGCCGGATCCTGTGGCTGGTGGCGCAGCGGATGCAGTACAACCGCTGGCACTTCGTTCCCGGCAACTTCGAACGTGAGGAGGTTCCCGCGCAACGGCACTACTTCTTCCCACCGGCTGTGCCCGACATCGCCGAGTCGGCTGAACTGTGGCACGGCGGCCATGTGGCCGCCCGCGTCCGCTACTCGATCCGGGCTCCCGGATCCCATCTGTGGCGCCCACCTCTGACAGTTCTCGGCAACGACTACCGAGGCGGCTACGACATCAGATTGGTGCGCATGAACGGGGCGCCATTCGTCAGGAACGACCTGTGGGTTGCCACTCGGTACAGTGGACTCGTCGATGCCCTCTGGCGGGCAGTCGCCCAGCACGCCGAGGCAGCGGCAGGGTCCCCGTTTCCTGTCGTCACTGCGTTCGACCACCTGTGGTATCAGGAGGACCAGTGGCGCGACATCACCGACCCGCTCGTTCAACGCTCATAAGATGCCTCCACAGCAGCTCATTGACAGTCGCCGGACTCTCCAGGTTCGCCAGGTGGCCGACTCCGGCCAGCACCGTGCGGTGTACGTTCGGTACACGGGAGGCGATGATCCCGGCGATCTCATGGAACTCCGCCAGGTCCTCCGCCCCGACGAGCACCGAGGTGGGGGCCACGATCTCCTCCAGTCGCTCCATGGCATCGCCGTCCGCCGGAACTCGAATGTCGGGATGCTGCCAGTGCCACCCGGAGTAGTCGCCGACCATCTCGTGCACAAGGGCCCGGGCGTCCGGGTGCCTCCGCACCGTTGCGAAGAGATCGCTCTGGAGCCAGGCCGTCCTCCCTGCCCGGAGCCCACCGCTGCCGGCTCCGATGTCGACGTCCCAGTCGATCCGGTGCCGGTAGCCGCCGAGGTCAGTGGCCATCAGCATCATCGACATGGTCGCCTCCGGTCGGCTGAGCGCGTGGTTGAGGGCGATCCGACCACCCATCGACAGGCCGACCAGATGCGCACGCTCGATCCCGAGATGCTCGAGCAACCGTCGCAGGTCATCAGCATGACTGTACGGACCGGTGGGACACGACGAACGGCCGAACCCACGGCAGTCGTAGCTGACGACGCGAAAGCCGGCAGCGAGTGAGGGGATTTGCGGGCGCCACATCCTGTGGTCCAGCGAGAACCCGTGGACCAGTACGACCGGAGGCCCGCCACCGAAGGTCCTGTACTGGATCGACCCGCCGTTGTGCTTGAACGAACCTCTGCTCTCACGCACCGCCGCTCACCTCATATCGGTATAGGCCCACCGACCTAGGGATCGGACACTGTGGACTGGATTCCCCTGGTAAGTACGGTGCTTGGAGCCCTGATCTGTGTAGTAGCGACGACGGTGGCAGACAGATCGCGCTGGAAGCGCCAGCGCAGCGACAAAGCCGAGGAGGTCAAACGACGCGTGTACGTCGAGTACCTCTCCGCCCTGTCACGGACCGACAATGCCCTTCGGGACACCGCCCGAAACCCGACCCTGCCGCAGATCGACCGTGCGACGGCCGCCCAGGAGGCCTTCCGGGCCGGCGGTTGCTACGAACTCCGCTATCACATCGGGGTGGTCGCACCGGAGCCAGTAGTGGAGGCGGCGACCGCGACCTTCCGCACGCTGCGCGACCTGCGTGACCTGGTTGAGGCCGGCACAACCCACTCGGACGACGCGTACCGCAGCCAGCGCGACATGTGGTATGACCGATTCCCCTCACTGCGCCGGGCGATGCGGGAGGATTTGAACGCGGACTGACCTGACCGTCGGCGAACCGGAGAACCGGATGACCTACACCGAACTCCTCAACGTGGTCCGAGACCGGCTGAGCCGGGCGCAGACCGACCCCGGCCAACTGCTTACCCAGGAGGCAGTCACTGAGGCCCGATTACTGGGCGAGTCCCTTCCGGTCGACAGCCTCGACGGCCTGCTGGTGCTGGCCACATTCCACTGGTGGCGGTACCAGTCCCTCCCGAACGACGAGGATCAGGAAGCCCTCGACGCATCCGTCCACTGGTACGGCCGTGTCTTCCCCTACGCACCCGGCAACGTTCCCGCAGTGCTATGGCCGACCCTGGCCACGACGCTGCCGCCGGCGGGCGACGATCCAGAGTCCTGGAACGCCGAAGCGGCCAGGTACCTGGGCATCGCGTGGCCCGACGTGCACACGGCTGTTTTCGATCGCGCGGTCGACCTGCTCAGGCGCGCTTCGGACGCAAGCGATGGTTCGCTGCTCGTCGTGTGCCTGTCCAACCTGTGCACCGCGTTGCAACGTCGCTTCCAGACGCAGGGCGCACGAGACGATCTGGACCAAGCCGTTGGAGCGGGGAGGCGTGCCGTCGGGCTCATCACTCCGGACGATCCGCGCCGGGCGACCGTCCTGTCCAACCTGAGCAACGCGCTCCGCATGCGCCATGACCTGGCAGGCAGCTGTGACGACCTCAACCAGGCGATCGATCTGGGCGAGGCCGCCGTTGAAGCCGCACGGGACGACCCCAACCACGCGGCCTTCGTGTCAAACCTCGCGACAGCGCTGCAGTCACGATACGGAGCCACCGGTGTTGTCGGCGACCTCCAACGGGCTGTCGAGCTCGGCGAACAAGCGGTCGAGGCGACCCCTGCAGACCATCCGAGCCGCCCCGGCCGCGTCACCAATTTGGTCAACTCGCTTCGCCTCCGCTACGAACGGGAAGGCGAACGGCCCGACTTGGACCGTGCCGTGGAGCTCGGCGCCGAGGCCGCCGCAGCCTCGGTCCCGGGCGACCCGGACCGGCCTACGGTCCTGTCGAGCTTTGGCAACGCCCTACGAGCCCGCTACGAACGCGACGGCGACCTGAAGGACCTCCACCGGGCCATCGGCTGCGGACGGTCTGCAGTGGAGGCCGCACCCGTCGGACACCCGCATCGCCCCGGCTACCTGTCCGGTCTCAGCGGCGCCTGTCGCAGCCGGGCCGAACGGACCGGCGATCCGAAGGACGTGGAGGAGGCCGTCAGCACAGCTGAGCAGGCGGCCGAAGAGACTCAGGACGACAGCCCGGACCAGCCGGTCATCATGTCCCAGCTCAGCCTCGCCCTGCTACTGCGTTTCGACCACCGGAACTCGACAGACGACTTGGACCGTGGGCTGCGAGTCGGCCGACGTGCGATCGAGGTACTCCCGGACAGCCACCCCGAGCAGTGGCGTTGCCTGTCCAACCTTTCCGACGCGTTCCGCGTGCGCTTCGAGAGGAGGGGTGTCGCAGACGACCTGGAACAGGCGATCAACGTGGGCGAGCGGGCGTCACGCGAGGTCCCGGAAGGACATCCACGCCAGCCCGACTGCCTGGTCAATCTCGCGAACGCGCTGCAGACCCGCTACGAACACGCCGGAGCGCTTGCCGACCTGGAGCGGGCGATCACCTGCCTGGCGGGTGCACTGAGGTTTATTGACCCAGATAGTCCGGCCCGTGCCATCTGCCTGTCTAACCTCTCTGGTGTCACCTTCACCAGGTTCACGCGCACGAACACCACGGGAGACCTGGACGACGCGATCAACTACGGACGACTGTCTCTGGTCGACATGCCCGCCAACCATGCCGATCGTGCCACCCTGCTGTCCAATCTGAGCAATGCCACACTTGCCCGATTCCGAACGACAGGAGCGGATGACGACATCGACGAGGCAGTGGCACTAGCCGAACAGGCAGTTGACGCAACCCTGGTGGAGCGGTCGAACCTCGGCCGCGTCCTTTCGAATCTGGGGAGCGCACTGCAGATTCGGCACGGCCGGCACGGTCGGACTGATGACCTCCTGCGGGCACGCACCTTGGCCTCGGCCGCGGTCGAGGCCACCCCGCCGGACCACCCGGACCGGGCGGCCCGACTCGGCAACCTGGGCGCCGCCCTGCAGACAGCCTACGAACAGGACAGGCAGCCGGAAGTACTACGAGAGGCACTGGACTCGCTGCGCCGAGGCGCCGAGATCGACACAGCCCCCACACTGCAGCGTGCCAGGGTCGGCAGTGCCTGGGCCCGGCTCGCGGGCCAGGAGGGCGAGTGGGCCGAGGCCGCCCGGGCCTGGTCGTCGGTCCTCGGCTTCCTCCCGCCTCTGGTCGACCACGAGCTCTTGCGAGCCGACCGGCAACACCATCTCTCCGTGCTCAGCGGACTCGGTCCGGAAGTCGCCGCCGTGTACATCCGTCTGGGAGAACTCGACACTGCCTGGACCGTTTTGGAGCTGGGCCGCGGCCTCCTGCTGGGGCAGGGCATGGAAACTCGGTCCAACGACACCAACCGCCTGGCCGCTGTACGTCCCGACCTCGCCGCCGAGTTCCACCGACTCCGCGCCATTCTCAACTCCGAGGAGCCGGCGGCCCCCTCCAGCAACCCGCTGCGGCGGCGAGAGGCGGTGGCCGACTGGAAGCGCCTGCTCACCGAGATTCGAGGACTGGACTCCATGAATCGCTTCGGGCTCGGCCCGAGTCCGGCGGAGATGCGCAGTGTTCTGGGCGCGGGCACCGTGGTCGCCCCGGTCATCACCGCGCTCGGCGCCGATGCACTGCTACTCACATCCGATGGGTCCGCAGTGGTGCCGCTTCCAGGTGTGACCCTCACCGACACAGTGGCTCACGCCAACGTCTTCCTCGCGGCCAGCCAGGAGAGGGCCACGCTGTCCGGCAACAGGGACCGACTGGCGGTCCTGCGCTGGCTGTGGGATGCGATAGCGGAGCCGGTGCTGAAGCACCTCGGACACACGGCGCCCCCTGCCGCGGACACACCCTGGCCACGGCTCTGGTGGATGCCGACCGGGGCTCTGACCGTACTTCCCCTGCACGCCGCCGGACACCGTCCCGCCTTCGGTCGACCGTCGCGGGGTTCCGTGCTCGACCGTGTCGTGTCGTCCTACACCCCGACGGTGCGGACCCTGCACCACATCGAAGGCCGGCGGACGGCAGCCTGGAAGGGACCGGCCGCTCAGGAAGGGTGGAGCGGGCCGGTCACCGCGAGCTCCGAAGGCCAGGTACTGATCGCTGCAGTCAGCACCGCCTCTGGGTTTCCACCGCTGGCCTCCGCGCTCACCGAAGCGGATCTGGTCTCGCGATGGTCCGGTGGCACTGCTCCGCTGGCAGAGGAGCACGCCTCCTGCGCGGCAGTGCGAAGACGGCTCAAGACCAGCACCTGGGCGCACTTCGCCTGCCACGCGGCAACCGACCCGACTGACCCCAGTGCGAGCTTCCTTGCCCTGCATGACGGTCGTCTGACGGTTCGAGAGCTGATGGCATTGGAAATCAACGGTGCCGAACTGGCATACCTCTCGGCTTGTACGACGGCCTTCGGCGGCACCACCCTCCTCGACGAATCAGTCCACATCGCGTCTGCCCTGCAACTGGCTGGCTTCAACCACGTCATCGGCACCCTGTGGCCCATCTCGGACGACATGGCACCGCTTATCGCAGACCGCGTATACGCACGCCTCAGAGCTGGTGACGGTGTCGCCGTCGCACTGCACGAAGCCGTTCGACACATGCGGGCCCGCTATCCCGCCAACCCTCACCTGTGGGCCTCCCACGTGCACCACGGCTCCTGAAGCGCTCACCCCAGAAGAGTCCGCGTCCAGCACCGGGCGGTGGACCTGTAAAACCCTTCGACGAGCCGAAATTGCCAAGAACGGGTGACCAAGCTCGCTGATGGGTGCCGCTGACACCATGCTGGGCGCTGGCGAAGGGCCTCGGATGCTTCGTCGTGGAGGAGGACGGGCTGTCCCGCCACCCGATAGCTGTTGGGCTCTGCGCCAATGTGCGGTGAGGCCCGCTGTTCAACGACGTACCCAAGGAAGTCCGTTGAGCAAGATCGACCCGATGGCCAGGGCCCAGCAGATGCGAGACGCGAGCACCGAACCGCAGATCCCCTATCCCGGGTCCTCGGGCGCGAACTTCGCTCTGCCGGGGCCGAGTCGCCGTTGCAGGACGGTGACCTGGCGGCGAAGTGCCAGGATCTCGGCGTCCTTGTCACGGTCGCTCATGGGGAGCAGGCGCAGCAGGGATAAGGCGTTGGTCACGGTCAGGTAGGCGAGCCGCAGCAGCACAGTCGATCATCATGCCGTCAGGTCCACCCCGAGGTTGGACAGGGGAGTGGCGAGGTCGGGTTCGTAGGCGTCGGGGTTGGCCCCCGCCAACCGCCGCCGGATGGCGGTGGCTTCCTCGATGGCGGCCAGCCCCTCCATCCTGCGCCCCACCTCCCCGATGCGGACCGAGAGGTTGTTCAGCGCGCTGGCGAGGTCGGATTGATAGGCGGCTGGGTTGGCCGCCGCGAGTTGCCGACGTGCTCCTCCAGCAGGCGGTGGTGACGTTGCAGGGGGTCCCTGCCAGGGCCTTCTCGCGCCGCTGGCGGCGGTCGGCGTCGACGGCCCGGTCCATGGTGCGGGCGTGCTCGGCCCAGGCAGCAGGCATCTCGACCGCGGGCATCTCGGCGGCGGCTGGATCGGCGGCGGGGGCCGGATCGGACGCGTCCGGGCCGGCGGGCCGGTCGGCCGCCGCGGTGTGGGCCCGGGAGATCTCCCGGGCCCGGGCTTGAAGATGGTGTTCCTGCCCGCCGCGAAGGCTGCCGGCCGTGACTTCGTCGTGCGCCTCCCGATCGCGAGCTGAAGCCTCCGGCGGGGGCGTTCCGGCACCGGCACCCTGGTCGGGGTCGGGGTCGGTGCCGGTCTGCGAGGGAAGGTTCCCACAGCGTGAGGTGGCGGCGGTGGCGGCACCGCGGCACCGGTTTCGGCTGACTCCGTTCAGGCCCTGGCCTGCTGTTGACCGGTGCAGACAGGGCGGGGCTGGAGGAGCGCCCGGCCAGCCTCGACGAACCGATGCGCCGATGCGCAGCATGATGGTCGAAGTCTGCGGCGGCCGGGCGATTTTGGTCATCTGCACTCCGCTGGTCGGTCGGCGCCGGACGTCAGGGGCCGGGTTTGATTCCCCGGGCCGGGTTCACCTCTGTGCGCATGACGATGGCGGGCACTGCGATGCCGGGGAGGAGGATCCGCCACATCCGTACCGCGCGTTGCGGCAGGTCGGCCCGTCCGCTGACCACTTCGGCGTACAACTGCATGCCGGTGCAGGCTGCCACCACGAACTCCGCGACCTCGGCGGGTTCCACCCCGGCCTGCAATTCTCCGCGTTCGAGGGCGACCTGGAGGCAGTCGGCCATGATCTGGGCCCAGTCCTGGTAAGGCGTCGCATCGTGCACGCCGAACGATGCCTGCTCGGTGGTGAGCCGGACCCCGGCCCGCAGCATCGGATCAACCTGGAGCAGGTGGGCCCAGATCATGGTGATGTCCACCAGTCGCTGCAGCCCCTCCGACTCGAGCAGGGGGACGATCGTCTGCGGCTGAGTGTTCATCACCGCCTGTGCCAGCCCTTGCTTGGACTTGAAGTGGAAGTACATCGCCCCGGGGGTGACACCGGCGCGGTCTAGGATCTTGGTGATGCTTGCCCCGGCGAACCCGTACTGGTCGAACACCTCCGCAGCGGCGTTGAGGATCAATTCGCGGGTCCGGATGGCGCGCTCCTGCTGCTTCTGTTCCTTCACTACGTCCCTAAATCTCTCGACAAACAAAACGAATGTACTTTACGTTATTCGAAGCGGTCCCACCCCGCCAGCACCGATTCACGATGCAAGGTTCACACCCATGCCGTTCTTCGGGGGTTGTATGCGCGCCACTGCCCACCCATCTGCGCCGGTACCCTGCGCGCCGGAAGCAGCCGTTCCGCAGGAACTCGTCCACAAGGTCGTCAAGGACGAGGTGCTGCTCACCGGGTGGCATACCCGGGACACCTCGACGCACGCGTTCACCGTTACCGCTCAGTGGCCCCGCGACCACAGTTTCTACACCACGCGCCACCAGCTGCACGACCCGCTCCTGCTGGCCGAGACCGTCCGCCAGGCCATCCCGCTGCTTTCGCACGCCGTCTACCAGGTACCGGTGGGCTTCCATCTGGCCTGGGACCGCTTGAGCTACCGACTCGGCACCGCCGCACTACGGGTGGCAGCCGTCCCCACCGAGCTGACCCTGCACATCACCTGTTCCGACGTGGAGCTCCGCAGGGGCGGCCTGTCGTCGCTGAACATGACTGTGAGCGCCGAACGAGACGGTGCCCGGCTGGGCGACGTCTCGACCCGCTTCTCCAGCTACGCTCCCGCCATCTACCAGCGCCTGCGCGGCGGCCGGACCGACGCTGTCGAGGCCGTGAAGCATGCGGTCGAGCTGCCGCTCCCGCTCGCCCCCCACCTGGTCGCCCGCACCCGGTCCGAGGACGTGGTCCTCGCCCGCGCCGACACCCCGAACCGCTGGCAGCTGCGGACTGACACCACCCACCCGATCCTCTTCGATCACCCCGTCGACCACGCCCCGGGCATGCTGCTGCTCGAAGCCGCACGGCAGGCCGCCCACGCAGCCTGCTACCCACACCTGCCGGTGATCCTGGGCCTGGACACCACCTTCATCCGTTACGCCGAACTCGACGCGCCCTGCTGGATCCAGGCCACCCCGCTACGTCCTGACCTGCTGGGCCGGCCACGGATCCGGGTCACCGCGTCCCAGCACGGCGAGGAGGTGTTCACCGCCGACGTGACCACCACGCATTCGCGGGTGGCGGCCGACGCCGCCGGCTAGCCGTCCAGGCGGCCGCCCGTGTGCGGAGCCCGTCACCGGTCCCGGCGGACTCCGCCGGGACCGGTGACGGGCTCCGCATGTCAGCAGCTGATCCGTCGAAGCCAGTCGAGCGGGGCTGCCGGCGCGGCCCGCGGGTCCCAGCCGGGAGCGTGGGCGTGCCCGGGGGCCGCAGCCAGCCGGTGCCAGCCGTAGGCGGCCGAGACCAGGGTGGTGTGGTGGTGCCATCCGGGGAAGGAGCGGCCTTCGAAGTCCAGCAGGCCGAAGTCCTCGCTCAGCGAGCGCATCGCGGTGTGGGTACCGGCCTGCGCGTCGACCAGGACCATCAGGTCGTCCGGGGTGGCGTTCATCAGGTTGGTCAGCCAGATCCGAGTGGGACGGGAGCGGCTGGGGTGCCACTTGGCCAGCAGCCGCAGCGTGTGCAGCGTGCGCGGCAGGTGCACCGGGCCGGACAGGGTCCACATGCCGGTCGGCGTCCGCCCGTCCCTCGGAGCCGGCATCTGGGCCGGGACGCTGCGCTGCGGCAGGTGGTCGTCCATGCACAGCCTGTTGGCGGTCGAAAGCACCCGCGGGTGCCGCTGCGGGCCCAGGTGCGGGCCCGCGTGCAGCATCAGGCTGCCGCGGGCCGAGACCAGGAAGCTGTGGCAGCGGCTGCTCAGTCCGTTGACCAGGGCGACGGTGTCGGCCAGTTCCCGGCCGTCGGCGATCACCGGTGGCGTCGGCCCCTCACCGCGCGCGGTCATGGCGTCCACCTGTTCCAGGCCCAGTGCCCAGAGCGGGCGAGGGTCCCCGGACGCCGGGATTTTGGCCCGCCGACGCAACTGCTCGTCCTGGCACCAGGTCTCGGGCAGGTGCAGGCGCCAGTCCACCGGGATGCTCCCGCAGCAGGTGGACATCAGCATGCCCACCCCTACCTGGCAGTTGATGACCCGTCCGGCCACCGCGTCGAAGCGCCGGTGCACGCCGACCGAGTGTTCGCCGCGCTTGGGCGCCACCACCGGGGCCAGCGTCCAGGCCCGAACCGGGGCCCGTTCCTCGATCCAGTCGGCGAGCGCGCGCCGGGAAGGATCCCATGGCCACGGGCTGGCGCTGACGAACTGGTGCAGTGACTGGGAGGCGGTGGGTGTGTCCGCCACCGCTTCCGCCATCCGCCGCACCGACTTCCGGCCTGGAGTTCCGAGCAGCCCCCTGAGATAGGTCTCCGCCCAGCGGCGCTGGTCCTGCCGCGGCAGGTGGCCGAAGATCGCTTCTGCGAACGCGGCGACCGAGGCCTGGTGGGACGGACTGTACTGCCGGCTGCTGCTGTCTCGGATCATGCCGCTCCCCAGACTGGCGTCATCCCTGACATCTGATGGTAATAGAATAACGAACGCTCTGTATGTTCTCAGTGAGGGCAGCAACCCCGCGACACCTTTTGCACGTCATCACCGCCCGCCCTTCGGCATGCCGGAGGACTCGATCGGAGACTGCACATGGCGCAACAACAACGAGCGGTACGTACCCGCTCCCTTCTCATGCAAGCGGCCTCGACCCAGTTCGACCGCTCCGGCTACGCAGGTACCACCCTCGCCCAGATCAACAAGCTGGCAGGGATCTCCATGGGTGCGCTGACCTTCCACTTCCCCACCAAGCAGGCGCTGGCCCAGGCCGTCCAGCAGCAGGGCCGCGCCGTGGTTCGCGAGGCCGTCGCGGTGATCGTCTCCCGTCCCCGACCCGCGCTGGCCCTCGGCGTCGCCCTCACCGTCGGGCTGGCCCGGTTGCTGGAACAGGACGTCGCGGTGCGTGCCGCCGTTCGGCTGGCCCGCGAGTGCCCTCCGGCCGCCACCTGGTCCTGCGACTGGTCCGCCGACTGGTTACCCATCCTGCACGACCTGTTCCACCAGGCGCAGCAGGAGAGCCTGCTGCGCCCGGGCACCGACCCCGACCTGCTGGCCGCCCTGGCCGCGTACCTGGTGGCCGGAGCCGAGATACAGGTACGCGGCCGGCCGGCCGTGGCTTCCGGCGGACCGGTCACCGAACTCGTCAGGACCTGGCTGGTGGCACTGAGCGGACAGACCGTCAAGAATGTTGGCGAGTACGAGCAGGACCTGGGATGAGCCACGCGATGCGCTTCCGCGCCAACCCGTCCGGTCCGGCCCGCGCCACGGCTCCCGAGGCCGCCGTCCAGGTCGGCGTGCTGGGGCCACTTTCCCTTGTCCTCCACGGTGAGAACCACACCCCCAGTGCCCCCAAGCCGCGCCAGCTACTGGCACTGCTCATCCTGAACGCCAACCGAATGGTCCGGGCCACCGAGTGCATCACCGAGCTGTGGGGCACCGAGCCGCCCAAGTCCGCCATGTCCACCCTGCAGACCTATGTACTCAGCATCCGGCAGATCCTGCGCAGCGCACCGACCGACCACAGCCGCACCCTGGTGACCCTGAACCAGGGCTACCGGCTGGACGTCCCCGCTCAGGCCAGCGACCGGCTCCGGTTCGAGGACCTGGCCCGGGACGGTCGTGCGGCCGCCGCCCACGACCTGGCCCGGTCCTCGCAGCTCCTCGGCAGAGCGCTCGCCCAGTGGCGCGGCCCCGCCTTGGCCGGCCTGCCCGCCGGGCTGCTCAGCTCGGCCCATGTGGTGGAGCTGGAGGAGGCCCGCCAAGGGGTGCTGGAGCAGCGGATCGAGACCGACCTGCAGCTGGGCCGACACCGTGAGCTGCTGACCGAGCTGCGGACGCTGGCCGCGCTGCACCCGACGCACGAGAACGTTCAGGCCCAGTACATGCTGGCGCTGTACCGCTCCGATCAGCGGCCCGAGGCGCTGGGGGTGTTCCACCGGCTCCGATGCCGACTGGGGGACTCCTTCGGCATCGAACCGGTCCCGAGGTTGCGGCGGCTCTACGAGGCCATCGACAACGACGATCCGGCCCTGCGCGCTCCGGCACATTCGGCAACCCTTTCCCGGGGAGCGGTGTTTCAGTAGTGATGGACAAAGTGGCCGAAGAGTTGACCGACTTGTTGTCGACGGATCTGGACGGCGGTTTCACGGAACTCGTCCGCATCCACGCCAGGGGTGTGCACGCCTTCCTGCTCCGGGTGTCCGGGTCGGTCGCCGAGGCGGAGGACCTGGGGCAGGACACATTTCTGCGTGCCTACACGGCGCTGCAGTCGTATCCGCCGGAACGACGGAGGGAGCTGCTGCCGCGGGCTTGGCTGATGACGATCGCGGCGAACGTCTGGCGCAACCACGTCCGCAGCAGCACACGTCGCCCAGTGTCGGCGATGCGTGTGGACGACGCACAGGACAACTGGCCCGAGGAGGGACCAGGACCCGCGGAACGGGCCCTGAACACGGACGACCGCGGCCGACTGGTCGCGGCCCTGTCCCAGTTGCCGGAGTACTACCGCGTGGCGGTGGTGTTGCGGCACGTGGTCGGGATGAGCTACGCGGAAGTGGCTCAGGTACAGGGTTGTCCGGTCGGGACCGCCAAGGCGCGGGTCTCGCGCGGAATGGGAGACTTGCGGGGTCTGCTGGGACCGGAGGCGGAGCTGAAGGAGGGGACGACGTGAGCGGAAGAGAACAGGGCGAGCCACCGGCAGCGGACGGCACGGGCGACGGGATGGATGTCCCGGCGGCCCCGCCGGACTTCGCCCTGCGCATTCTGCAGCGCGTGGGCATCCCCCGCGACCGCTACGACACCTATGTACGACTGGACCCACCGGCAGGCCCGCTGTTTGTGGCCTTCGGCCCCGACACCGTGACCGGCTCGGCCCTGGGCGTGGGCGGCCTGTCCGCCGAGCGCTTCGAGGAGCAGCACCGGCTGCGCACCGGCCGCTCGGCGATCGAGACCCGCAGGCCCTTTCCCGGCCTGGCCCCCGCTGTGCGGACCGGCCGGGCCCGCGCCCTGCCGCTGGACCTGGGCCCGTCGGGCACCCTGGAGGCCCGTGTCTACGGCGCGGTCCGGGCCATCCCCGGAGGTCAACTGCGTCCGCTGTCCTGGCTGGTCCGGGAGGCCGTGCTGCCCGCGGAGCAGAGTCTGGAGGCCCTGACCGGCGTGCTGGCCCGCAACCCGTTCATGGTGCTGGTCCCCTGCCACCGGGTGACCTACGAGAACGGCACGCCCTGCGACGCCGCCTACCTGCCGCAGATCGGCGACGCGCTGCGCGCGGCTGAGGGCATGGACCTGACCGAGGTCCGGCGCTGGTCCAGCAGCGGGATGGTCTTCCTGGGCAGTGACACCACCCATATCTACTGCCACCCCACCTGCTCGCACGCCCGCCGCATCACCGTGCCGCACCGGGTGCCGTTCGCCACCGCGCACGATGCCCGTCGGGCGGGGTACCGCGCCTGCAAGAGCTGCCGGCCGCTGCCGGCGTGACGTCCGCCCCGGTTACCCCGGGACGGACATCGCACCCGGCGCCACGAGTCGGCCGGGGCGACCGCGGTCACCCTGTGTCGGCGAGGGCGGTGCCGAGGATGTTCTGGTGGATCTCCAGCGTCGCGCTGGACCGGTTCAGGGTGATGTAGTGCAGTCCCGGGGCGCCCTCGTCGAGCAGCCGCCGGGCCATACCGGTGGCGTGCTCCACGCCGATGCGGCGGCCTTCGGCCGGGTCGTCCTGGGCGGCTTCCAGCCGCCGGGCCAGGTCCTCGGGGAAGCGGGCACTGCTGAGTTCGGCGAAGCGACGGATCTGCCGGGCGTCGACGGCAGGCATGATCTCCGGGATGACCGGGGTGTCGCAGCCGGCGGCGGCCAGCTTGTCGCGCAGTCGCAGGTAGTCCTCCACGTCGAAGAACATCTGAGTGACCGCGTAGTCGGCGCCGGCCCGGCACTTCGCCACGAAGTGCCGGATGTCGCTGTGCCAGTCCGTCGAGCGCGGGTGCCGTTCGGGGAAGGCCGCCACACCGACCGTGAAGTCGCCGGACTCCTTGACCAGCCGCACCAGTTGGTGCGCGTGGTCCAGCCCCTGGGGGTGTCGCGGCCAGGGCGCGCCAGGGTCGCCCGGCGGGTCACCGCGCAGGGCCAGCACGTCGCGCACCCCGGCGTCTGCGTAGCGGCCGATGATGTGCCGCAGTTCCGCGACGGAATGGCCGACCGCGGTCAGGTGCGCGACCGGCCGCAGCGTGGTGCCGGCCGCGATCTGCTGGGTTGTCTCGACGGTGCGGTCGCGCGAGGATCCGCCGGCGCCGTAGGTCACCGAGACGAAGGCCGGGGCGAGCGCCTCGACCCGGCGGATGACGCGCCACAGGGCCCGTCCGCCGGCCTCGGTCTTCGGCGGGAAGAACTCGAAGGAGAAGCAGGGCTCGTTCCGCGCGAGGAGCTCGCGCAGACCGCCTGGTGGACGTGTCGGCACCATGGTCGTCCGTTCCTTGCCGGTGGAGGGTCAGCGGGCGTTGCGGCGTTCATACGGCAGTCCTGAGCAGCCGGGCGGCGATGTCGTGCGCAGGGTCGGTGCCATAGACGTGCTCGATCCGCAGCAACAGATCGGCGGCCAACAGCTTGTACTCCTGGGGGCCTACCGACTCCAGCACCACGGTGGCGATCGCGCAGCCCAACTGGGCAGCGCGTTCCGGGGCCCAGCCCCAGGCGGTCCCCGCCAGGAAGCCCGCGCGGAAGGCGTCCCCGGCCCCGGTGGGGTCGGCGACCCGGTCCGTCGGGACGGCGGCCACGGTCTGCCGCGGCTGTCCGGCCCGGGCCACCTGCGCGCCGCGCGCGCCCAGGGTGGTGATCCAGCTGCCGACCCGGTCCAGCACCTGCCCCTGGTCCCAGCCGGTCAACTGCCGCAGCAGCGCTGCCTCGTACTCGTTGGTGAACAGGAATCGCGCCCCGTCCACCAGTCGCCGGGCCTCGTGCCCGGTGAGCCGGGCCAACTGCTGGGAGGGGTCGGCGGCGAACGCGACTCCCAGCTCGCGGGCCTGCTCGGTGTGCCTGAGCATCGCGCGGGGGTCGTTCGGGGACACCAGCACCAGGTCCAGGCCGCCGTCCGCGACCGCGGGGGCCAGGGTGATGCCGTGGGCGGCAGCCATCGCACCGGCGTAGAAGGTCGCGATCTGGTTCTGGTCGCGGTCGGTGGTGCAGACGAAGCGGGCGGTGTGCAGGGACTCGCTGACCAGCACCAGGGTGGTGTCCACACCGTGGGCGTGCAGCCACTGCCGGTACTCCGCGAAGTCCGTGCCCACCGCCCCGGCCAGCAGCGGCCGCAGGCCGAGGCGACCCAGCCCCAGCGCGATATTGGCGGCCGTCCCGCCGCGCCGGATCCGCAGTTCGTCGGCGAGGAAGGACAGCGAGACCCGGTCGAGCGCACCGGGGATGAGCTGGTCGGCGAACCGCCCGGGGTAGACCATCAGATGGTCGACGGCGATGGAACCGGTGACGGCGATACGCACGGTGGTCTCCTCGTGGTGGAGCGGATGACGGACGGCCCTACAGGCCGGTGGCCTCGAGCAGCGCCGCGACACGGTCGGTGCGCTCCCAGGTGAAGTCGGGCAACTCGCGCCCGAAGTGCCCGTAGGCGGCGGTCTGCGCGTAGATCGGCCGGAGCAGGTCCAGGTCCCGGATGATCGCGGCCGGGCGCAGGTCGAACACCGTGGTGACGGCCTTCTCGATCCGGTCGGTGGCGACCGCGGCGGTGCCGAAGGTCTCGATGAACAGGCCCACCGGCTCGGCCTTGCCGATCGCGTAGGCAACCTGGACCTCGCAGCGGGTGGCCAGACCGGCCGCGACGATGTTCTTCGCCACCCAGCGCATCGCATAGGCGGCAGAGCGGTCCACCTTGGACGGGTCCTTGCCGGAGAACGCGCCACCACCGTGCCGTGCCATGCCGCCGTAGGTGTCGATGATGATCTTGCGTCCGGTCAGTCCCGCGTCGCCCATCGGGCCGCCTATCTCGAACCGGCCGGTGGGGTTGACCAGCAGCCGGTAGTCGTTGGCCGCCAGGGCGATGCCGTCGGCCGCGAACTGCCCGAGGACATGCTCCACCACGTGCTCGCGGACGTCCGGGGTCAGCAGTGAGTCCAGGTCGATGCCAGGGGCGTGCTGGGAGGAGACCACCACTGTGTCCAGACGGACCGGCCGGCTGCCCGCGTACTCCACGGTGACCTGAGTCTTGCCGTCCGGCCGGAGGTAGGGCACCGTGCCGTCCTTGCGGACCTCGGTGAGCCTCCGGGCCAGCCGGTGCGCCAGTTGGATCGGCAGCGGCATCAACTCGGGCGTCTCGTCGCAGGCGTAGCCGAACATCAGGCCCTGGTCGCCGGCCCCCTGCAGGTCCAGCGGGTCCTGCTCCACGCCCGCGGCCGCGACCCCGGTCCGGGCCTCGTGGGCGGCGTCGACGCCCTGGGCGATGTCCGGGGACTGCGCGCCGATGGACACCGACACACCGCAGGAGGCTCCGTCGAAGCCTTTGACGGAGGAGTCGTAACCGATCTCCAGCACGGTGTCCCGCACCAGTTGCGCGATCGGCGCGTAGGCGCTGGTGGTGACCTCTCCGGCCACGTGCACCTGCCCAGTGGTGATCAGAGTCTCCACCGCGACCCGCGCGGACGGGTCCTGCGCCAGCAGCGCGTCCAGGATGGTGTCGCTGATCCGGTCGGCGATTTTGTCCGGGTGGCCTTCGGTCACGGATTCCGAGGTGAACAGACGACGGCACATGTCAACTCCGGTGGAGAGCGGGGGGAGAGGGAACGGCGGACAGGGCCAGGGCGCGGTCCACCAGGAGGCCGGCGGCCCCGGTGTAGTCGGCGGGATCCAGCAGCAGAGCCAGCTCCCGGTCGTCGAAGTGCGCGGACACCTCGGGCATCTCACCCAGTACGGCGGCCAGTGGCCGGCCGTCCCGGCCGGCGGTCTGCGAGGCGATGGTGAGCAGTTGCCGGGCCCTGGCCCGGCCCAGCCGCGGAGCGAGCAGCGCGGCCATCCGCTCGGAGACGACCTGACTACCGGTCAGGTCCAGGTTGGCGCGCATCCGCTCCGGGTGCACCAGCAACCCCTCGGCGAGCTCGGCTGCGGTGTGCGCCGCGCCGCCGGTCAGCCGCAGACACTCCCGCAGCAGCGCCCACTCGGCGTGCCAGACGCCGGCGGACCGCTCGTCCTCAGCTACCAGACACTGCGTCAAAGCCGCTGCCAGCGAGGGAACCTGCAGAGACGCGCTGCGCACCAGGGTGGCCAGCACCGGGTTGCGCTTGTGCGGCATGGCCGACGAGCTGCCGCGTCCGGCTCCGTCCGGCTCCGCGACCTCGCCGACCTCGGTCCGGGCCAGCAGTTGCACGTCGACCGCCAGTTTGCCCAGCGCCCCGGTGCTGAACGCCAGCCCGGCCGCCAGGTCGGCCAGCGGCGTCCGCAGCGCGTGCCAGGGCAGTACCGGCCGGGCCAGTCCGGTCTCCCCGGCGAAGGCGGTGACCAGGTCGTCGAGGTAGCGGCCCGGGTCGGTGAGCGTGCCCTCCAGCCCGGCGTACTCCAGATAGCCCGCCAGGGTGCCGGCCGCCCCGCCCAGGGAGACCGGAAGCGCGACCTCCAGCGCGGCCAGCCGCGTTTCGGCCTGCAGCACCAGTTCGCGCCACCCGGCGGCCTTGAGTCCGAAGGTGACCGGCACCGCGTGCAGGCCCAGAGTGCGTCCGGCCATCGGGCTGTCACGGTGCCGGGCGGCGAGCCCCGCCAAGGCCGCCGCGGTGCGGTCCAGGTCGGCCCGGATCAGCGCCAGCGCCCGCCGGGCCACCAGCATGGCCCCGGTGTCGAAGATGTCCTGGCTGGTGGAGCCCCGGTGCACATAGGGGGCGGCGGCCGGATCGGCCTGCGCCACCAACAGCCCCAGCGCCTGCACCAGGCCGACCACGGGGTTGGCGGTCTCCCGGGAGTCCAGCGCTAGCGCCCGCAGGTCGAACCGCCGGGCGTCGGCGGCGTCGGTGATCGCCCGCGCGGCGGAGGCCGGCACCGTGCCCAGCGCTGCCTGGGCCCGGGCCAGCGCCGCCTCCGCGTCGAGCATCGCCTGCAGCCAGGCCTCGTCGGCCACCGCCGCCTCCACCGGAGTGCCCGCGCGCACCGGCGACAGCAGCCCGGTGTCCGCGCCCGCCTGCTGACCGGCCGTCATGCCGTCGCCTCCGAGAGGCCGGCGCCTGCCAGTCCGTCGACCGGCGTGAGGTCGAGCACGGCCACGGCTATGGCGTCCGAGTCGCCCAAGGTCACTGAGTTGACGCCCGGCCTGATCCCGGCTGCTGTCACCCAGTGCACGGCCTCGGTCGGCACCCCGTAGGCGAAGCGGCGCGGATGCGCCAGGTTGTCCGCACCCACCACCCGGTACGGCCGCTCGGTGACGGCGACCCCTCCGGTCTCGTAGCTGGTGCCGCCGGCACCGGCGATGCGGTACGGGGTGATCTGCCCGCTCGCCAGCAGCTGTGCCAGCAGCAGGTCCCCGGTGCGCCGCAGGTCCGGTTCCGGCAGCCGTGCCTCGACCAGTACCGTCGCCCGCACCGGCGCTCCGCCGACCCGGTCGGAGGTGGCCTCGAACGCGGGCCCGCGCATGCCACCGCCTGTCGGCCCACCCGCCGCGCCGGGTCCACCCGCACCCGCATGCCCGGCCCGACCAGCTCCACCACCCCGCACTCCACCAGCGCCACCAGCTCCTCGATCCGGGAGACCGGTGGGCCGATCGAGAGGAACGCGTTCAGCGGGGTGTACCACCCCTGGAGGTCGTCCCGGTAGGAGTTGCCCTCCAGCCGTCCGTGGTCCACCACCAGGCGGATCTCGTTGCGCAGGTCGCGCAGCACGTCCAGGGCTGCCTTCAGCGGCCCGTTGACGTTGCCGGCCCGGCCCTCGGCCACGTCCGCGGCCAGGTGCTCCAGCAGCCAGCCGTGGAACTCCGGCCGGTCGGCGAACACCCGCTGCCCGTAGGGCAGCGAGATCCGGGCCCAGTCCCAGCGCTCGACCGCCGCCACCCCGTACTCGTCCAGCAGCAGTTCCTCGGCCTCGCCCGGCGGCGCTGCCAGGTAGCGTTCGACCAGCTCCGCCGCCGCCGCACCCCGGCCGCAGCCGGTCAGCAGCGTGCCGTAGTAGACGCTTTCCACCTCCTTGGCCACCAGCGGCCAGACATCTGTGCCGAAGTGCACGCGCTCGCCGTCCGTGGACTGACCGGCCAGCCGGGCGACCACCCCGGGGGTCAGCAGCCGGGGCGTGTAACGTCCGTGCGCACCCTTCTCGTTCTCGCCGCGAGCGTGGTAGGGGATCCCGCGCCGCGACCCGGCGAACAGCTTCGGCTCACGCCCCGAGGCAGGTAGCGCAACCGGTCCCCGGCCCGCTCGAACCGCCCACCGCGGCCAGTGGTCAGCAGCGCCATGTGGTCGAAGAAGTTCAGCCCCAGTCCGCGCAGCAGGACCGGCTCCCCGGGCAGGGCCGCGGACAGGTCGACGTCGGCCGGGTTGGCCGGCAGCAGATGCGTCAGCCCCCAGGCCTGGGCCTCCTCGGAGATCCGCGCCTCGTCCGGGGTGGGCCGCGCAGGGAGGTGCCCCTGCGCCAGCACCACCGCGTCCAGGCCGCGCAGACGGACCCCGTCCGACAGCGTCAGCACCTGTTCCCGACCCGGGCCGCGTTCCTCCAGGGCCACTGCCAGGGCCCGGTGCACCCGGACTGTCACATGCCCTGGCGCGCCGTCGACCACCCGGTCGAAGGAGTCCTCCAGGTACCGGCCGTACAGGGCCCGGCTGGCGTAGGAGTCCGGTCCCAGCCGCCGCACCTCGGCCTGGAAGGCCGACTCGCCCGGGTCTGGCGCGGGCAGGGGCAGCGAGGAAGCCCACTGGTAGAGGCTGGGCCCCGCCTCGACCGGCCCGTCCATCTCCACGCTGCCGTCGGTGAACACGGTGACCTGCGAGGCCACCGTGTTCATCAGCAGATGCTGGGACTGCTCGGTGCGCCAGACCCGGCCCGGCCCGGGCCGGTAGGGGTCCACCAGGTGGACGGTCACCGAGGACCAGGAGGAGGACTTGCGCTCGTTGGCGCAGATCCGCTCCAGCACCGACAGACCCCGGGGGCCGGCGCCGACGATGCCGACCGTGAGTTCCCCTCTGCTCATCTCGCTTCTCCGATACATGTGGGAGGAACCGGTGCGCGCGCTCACGCGGCGGCTGCGACCAGCAGACTGGTCTCGAGGGACAGGGCGTGCACCGACTCCAGGCGCAGCCCGGCCGCCGCGATCAGGCCGTGGTAGTCGTCCAGGTCGCGGCCGCGGCCGCCGGCGGCCATCAGCAGGTGCAGGTCGTAGAGCAGCGGTAGCAGCTGCTCCCGCCGTCAGGGATGACCCGCTCCAGGATCAGCAGCCGTCCCTCGGCGGCCATCGCTTCCCTGATGTGGGTCAGCAGCGTGACGCAGCCCGAGTCGTCCCAGTCCTGCAGGACCCGCGAGAGCAGGTAGGTGTCCGCGCCGGCCGGCACCCCCTGGAAGACATCGCCGCCCTCGGCCCGGTAGCGGCTCGGGCCGACGGCCACGTCCAGGTAGGCGGTGGCCACCGGCACCATGTGCGGCTGGTCGAACAGCACGCCCTGCAGCCGCGGGTAGGCGGCCAGCACGGTACCGAGCAGCATGCCGCTGCCGCCGGCCACGTCGACGACGGTGCGGCAGTCGGTGAAGTCGAAGGCCTCCAGCACGTCGGGGAAGAATGCGTTGCCTGCGTTCATGGCCCGCTGGAACTTCGCACCCGCGCCGGGCTCGCGCAGGTACTCGTGCAGGGTCCGGCCGAAGGCGTGCTGGAAGCCGGAGCCGCCGGTTCGGACGGCCGGCACCACCGCGCCCCAGGCCTGGTGGAACTCCTCGCCGTAGAGTCGGACCAGGTCGCTCATCGACTGCGGGGAGCCCGCGCGCAGCAGCTCCCCGGTGGCGGTGAGCCGGTAGCCGGCGTCGGTGCGCTCGAAGACGTCCATCGCGGTCAGCAGCCGCATCAGCCGGACGATGCCGTCCAGGCTGGCCCGGGTCTGCTCGGCGAGCGCGCGGTTGGTGCTGTGGCCCGCCGCGACGTGGTCGGCGAGGCCCAACGCGACCGCTGCGTACAGGGCCTGCGACTGCCAGGTGCCGGTGATGATGTCGATGACGTGCCGCACTGCTTTCTGATCGGGCATGGCCTGTCCCTTGTCGATCGATGGTCTGACGATGGCTCAGGCAGCGGACGGGGAAGCCATGATGGCGACGGTCTCGGTGGCCGACTGACTCATCAGGTCGTGGTGGCGCTCCCGGAGCACCCGCTTGAGCACCTTGCCGGTCACCCCCACCGGCAGCTCCTCGCGTGCGGTGGCCAGCACCAGGGCGTCCAGCCGGGGCAACCCGGCGACGTCCAGTGCGGTGTTGCACAGCGCCAGCAGTTCGGCGGCGGCGCGCGGCACGCCGTCGCGGAAGTACACCACCGCGGCGGGGCAGTACCTGCCTGGCTGCCGGGGGTCGGCGATGGCGACCACCGCGGCGTCCAGAGCCTGGGTGGCCGTCAGTACGACCTCCTCCAGCGGCAGGCTGTGGACGTCCCCGGCGGCGCTCCTGATCACGTCGGGGGTGCGGTCCAGGTGGTACCAGTTGCCCTCGCGGTCCTTGCGGACGATGTCGCCGGTGAGGAAGTAGCCGCTGAGCACCGACTCCTTGTTCAGGGCGGGGTCGTCCCAGTAGCCGGGAGTCACGCTGGGGGTGCGCACCCCCAGCATCCCGGCCTGCCCGTCCGGCAGTTCGCGCCCGTCCGCGCCCAGCACCGCGGCCTTGCGCACCACCGAGGCCGGGGTGCCGATGAACCGACCGTAGTGGTTCGAGCCGGTGGTGTGGGCGGCCTTGAACAGCACCATGCCCATCTCGGAGGAGCCCAGGCCGTCCAGGTAGGTGGATCCGGCGCCGGATCCACCCAGTGCCACCAGTGGCCGGATGTGCCGCTCGTGGGAGGCGTCGCCCATGCCGTTCCAGGTGTGGATCCGCTCCGCGGCCTCCGGTCGCAGCTCGGCCGGATCGATCTCGGCCAGGGTCAGCGGGAAACCCAGCACGATAGTGGGCCGGAAGCCGTTGACCGCCCGGGCGACCCGGTCGCCGTCGGCGCCGTCCAGGATCAGGGTGGGAATGCCGAGCAGCAGCGCCATCGACAGATAGCTGATTCCTGCCGAATGGCTGTGCGGAAGGGCGGTCAGCAGTCGGTCGCTGCGCCGCGAGGGGAACGTCCAGAGCCGTTCGCGCTTGCCGATGAAGAAGGAACGGTGGTGGAACACCGGCGCCTTGGGGCGGCCGGTGGTCCCGGACGAGTGCGAGACCATCACCAGGTCGTCGGCGGAGTGCCGGTGCGGGAACGAGGTGAGCGGCACGGTCGGCCGCAGCGCCTCGGCGTCCACGGCCTGGATGTCGTGCAGCGCCGGTGCCACCGCGCCGGACCGTTCCCAGCCGCCGGTCAGATCCTTGAGCAGGTCGGCGTCGCCCACCACGAGTGTCGCTCCCGTGCGCACGAAGTACTCCGCCGCGGTCTGCGGCGGCATCCGCGGATTGCAGTGCACCGCCGCCGCGCCCAGGCTGGTCACCGCGATGTGGTGCAGCAGCCCGAACAGCCCGTGCCGGGTGTGCAGTCCGACGTGCGAGGACGGCGTCACTCCGTGCTCGCGGTACCAGTTGGCATAGCGGATGACGGTGAGCCGCATGTCGTTGAGGGACATCCCGGCCGGTTCCCGGTCCTCCCAGCCGGGTACGGCCGGGTCCGGGTGGAACAGCAGCGGGCGGTCCCGGTCGCGGGAGACCTTCCAGGCGTGCCAGAAGAAGTTCCCCGCACCCAGGTTCCGGTCGGTGTGGAGACGCAGGCGTTGCCCGACGGATCGGTGCGTGTTGAAAAGAAACATGGAATACCTCGCACTCCGGAAGGTTTCAAAGAATCTGACCGGTCCGCCGCCGAGTCTCCCCACCGCATCTAAAGATCCCCTGGAGAAAAGCCGGGCTCAATTCCTGAGCAGCCCTTCCATTAATCCTTCAGAAGCATTTGCAATCATGCCCCGCGCCCTTTTTCGCGGATGAACCAGGACCGGAGGCCAGTGCCATGGACCGCCCCACGCGTACGCCCGTCGCCATCGTCGGAGGCGGTCCGGTGGGGCTGCTGCTCGCCCTCTTCCTGGACCGCCACGGCGTCGACTCGGTGCTCCTCGACGGCGAGGACGGCGTGCCGACCACCCCGCGCGGCAGCACCCACGGTGCCCGAACCATGGAGCACTACCGCCGACTCGGACTGGCCGACCGGGTCCGGAACCTCGGCCTGCCCGGCGGGCACAGCGCCGGCATCTCCTTCTTCACCCGCTACAGCGGCCGGCTGCTCGCCGACCTGCCCTGGCCCGGGCCCGACGCCGCCCGGGCCCAGGTCGCCGCAGCCCCCCGCACCGACCAGGTCCCCGAACCGATGCACCGCGCCAACCAGATGTACGTCGAGCGGCTGCTGCTGGACCACGCCCGCACCCGGCCCCGGATCACCCTGCGCTACGGCCACCGGGTCACCTCGGTCAGCGAGCGCACCGACCATGTCGCCGTCACTGCCACCGGCCCGGACGGACCCCGGTGCTGGCAGGCCGGATACCTGGCCGGCTGCGACGGGGGCCACAGCCTGGTCCGCCGGTCGCTGGGCATCGGCTACACCGGCGAGGGCACCCTGGACCAGGCGGTGCTCGGCGGCCGTGCCACCGCCGCGCACCTGCGGGTCCCCGGCCTGCGCAGCGGCCATCTGCGCGAGCACGCGGCCTGGAGCAACTGGGTCGTCAACGCCGAGCTGGCGCTCAACCTGATCGCCCTGGACGGCGCGGACGAGTACTTCCTGCTCAGCAGTTCGGCCGACCCGGACAGCGCCGACGACACCGCCCTCGCCGACCTGGTCCGCCGGGCCGCCGGGGTTCCGCTGCAGGTCGAGGTGCTCAGTCGGCGGGCCTGGACCCCGGGCGCCGCGTTGGTGGCCGAGCGTTTCGGGGCAGGCCGCTGCTGGCTGGCCGGGGATGCGGCGCACCTGTTCACCCCCAACGGTGGCTTCGGCATGAACACCGGCGTCGACGACGCCGCCAACCTGGCCTGGAAGCTGGCCGCCGCCGTCCACGGCTGGGCCGGCCCCGGCCTGCTGCCCTCCTACCAGGCCGAGCGCCGCCCGGTCGCGCTGCGCAACACCGGCGCCGCCCGGGAGCTCAACATCGGGCTGGGGGCGGTCGAACGCCCGGCCGGTCTGGAGGACGACACCCCCGCGGGCGCCGCCGCCCGCGACAAGGTCGCGGCGCAGCTCGCCGAGTACGGCCGACTCACCCTGGACACCCTCGGCGTCCAGCTCGGCGCCCGCTACGACGCCTCCGCGATCGTCGATGCCGCAGGCGATCCGGCGCCGCCGGACGCCTTCACCGACTACACCCCCTCCGGGGTGCCGGGCGGTCGCGCGCCGCACCTCTGGCTCGACGACGAGCACGGCCCGGGCAGTTCGCTGTTCGACCGGTTCGGCACCGGCTTCACGCTGCTGAGCCTGTGCCCCCGCCACGAGGACACCGGTCCCCTGGTGGCCGCGGCCCGCAGCCGCGGGATCCCGCTGGACGTGGTCCGGATCGACGATCCCGTCGCCCACGACCTCTACGGGCGCGGCTTGGTGCTGGTGCGCCCGGACCAGCACATCGCCTGGCGCGGCAACCGCCTGCCCAGCGACTCGGGGGCCCTGCTCGACCGAGTAAGCGGACGGTGAATTCCCGGAATGCTGGAATCCGCTCCTGAGAACATTGCACTGCTGATACCGGGCGCATCGCGCGGCAGTTGCCAAAGTGGCTCCGGGTCTCTGCGCAAAACGGCCGACTGTGACTACGGTCGGGGAGTTCCTGATCGGGATGCATATCCGTGGAGGGGTAATGAAATTCTCCATACTCGGGCCCATGTCCGTCACCGAAAACGGCCGCGACAGAACGCCCAGCGCGCCCAAGCACCGGCAGATGCTGGCCCTTCTGCTGATGAACGCCAACCATGTGGTGTCGATGGCGCAGCTGACCGAGGAGCTGTGGGAGTACAACGCGCCGCCCCGCGCAGTGGCCGCCGTGCACACCTACGTCATGCAACTGCGGCGCATCCTGCACGACGGCCCGCCCCCGGTCGCCGCGGGACGGCTGACCACCTGCGAGCGCGGCTACCTGCTGGAAGTCCGGGAACACGAACTCGACCTGCACGCCTATGAACGCCAGGTCCGGTCCGGGCTGCTGGCCCTGGACCGCGGCGAGCTCCGCGCCGGGGCCGGTCAGATCCGCGCCGCGCACGCCATGTGGAACGGCCAGGGCCTGATCGACGCGCCCACCGGTCCGCTGCTGTGCGCCGCGCTGGCCACCCTGGAGCACGACTACCGGTACGCGCTGGTGCAGCGGGTCGACGCCGAGCTGCGGCTGGGCCGGCACCACCGGCTGCTGGCCGAACTGTGCGCGCTGGTCCACCAGGACCCCATCAACGAAGAACTCACTGGGCGGCTGATGCTCGCCCTCTACCGCTCCGGTCGCCAGGCCGACGCCCTGGTCGCCTTCCACCGGCTCCGCCGCACTCTGCGCGAGGAGTTGGGAGAGTCGCCCAACCACAGCCTGCACCGGCTGATCACCGACATGCTGGCCGGCCACCCGCGCCTGGAACCGCCCGCGACCAGCGAGCCGCAGTCGCTGGACGTGGTCTCCCGGCGCCCGCGCCCGGCGCCCGGTCAGCCGCGCACCAGCAGCACCGGAGACTCCGGCTGGTCCGAGGCTCGCCCGCTGCTGCTCGGCGCGTAGCCGGCCCGCACCGGCTCCGACTGCACTGGCTCCGACCGCACCGGACGTACTGCGCGCAGGCCGAACCGGGCGGTGAGCGCGGCACAGAGGATCAGCCCCGCACAGGCCCAGAAGGCCCGGGTCGCCCCCACCGTCAGCGCCGCCGGGTCCACCGGGCCGCTGGTGGCCGCAGGACCGGCCGTGCCGCACACCGTCACCGCCAGGGCCAGCCCGAGTGCCGCACCTATCTGGCCGGCGCACTGGACCACCCCGGCCGCCGCCCCCGTGTCCAGCCTGCTCACCCCCGACACTGCGGCGAGCTCGCAGGCCATCCACAGGAAAGGCAGTCCCGCCCCGACCAGTGTCAGCCCCGGCAGCAGCCCGCTCAGGTACGGCGAGTCGGGTTGCAGCCGGGTCAGCAGCAACAGTCCGGAGCCGGTCAGCGCACAGCCCACCAGACAAGGCAGGCGAGGCCCCAGCCGGCCCAGCAGCCTGGTGGCCCACCGGCCCACCAGGATCACCCCACCCACCACCGGCAGCAGCGCACACCCCGTCAGGCAGGCGCTGTACCCGTGCACCTGCTGCAAGTACATGCTGCAGACGAACACCACCGGGCTGGTCGCCGCCGCGATGAGCCCGATGCCGACGGCACCGGCGACCAGTGACCTGTCCCGGAGCAGCGCGGTTGGCAACAGCGGTTCCACCACATGTGTCTGACGCCACCACAGCAGCCCGCCCAGGGCCGCCGCGATACCGAGCACGGCCCAGGTGTGCGGCCCGGTACCGTGCCCGGCGGTGCCGACCAGCCCGTACACCAGCCCCCCGAGCGACCCGACCAGCAGCAGCGCCCCCGGCACGTCCAACGTGGCGTCGCGGGGGCGCGTCGTGTCGTCCGGACAGAGCCGCCACCCCACCACGACCCCGGCCAGCGCCAGCGGCACGTTCAGCAGGAACGCCCAGCGCCAGTCAAGGACGGTGACCGCCAGCCCACCGGCCAGCACCCCGACGATCGACCCGATGCCCCCGCAGGCCGCCCAGAGCGCCAACGCACGCCGGCGCTCGGCGCTCCCCGGCACCGCGACCAGCAGGATGCACATGGCCGCAGGCACCAGCACCGCGACCGCCATCGCCTGCCCGGCCCGCGCGAGCAGCAGCACCGGCCCGCTCGGCGCCAGCCCGCACCCCGCCGATGCCGCCGCGAACGCCGCCAACGACCACAGGAACAGCCGACGTGCCCCGGCCCGGTCGCACAGCCGCCCGCCCAGCAGCTGCAGTCCGCCGACCAGGAGGACATAGACATTGATCACCCAGTGCGCCCCGGCCAGGCCCATCGACAGATCCTGTCGAATGTCGGGCAGGGCGAGCACCACCAGCCCGGCGTCGGCGTTGGCCAGCAGCGGGGCCAGCGAGAGCAGCACCAGCACGGAGCGGGGCGGACGTGGCGCGGGGGAGTGCATACGGGACTCCTTGGGGGCCGGCAAGGGGCTGCGGGGCTGTCGGGGGTCAGAACCCCGTGCTCCGGTCGCAGGTTGCACCGCCGCGGCCCTGCAACCCGTCGGCGGGCGGCGGTGTTCAACAACATGAGAGCGAACGACACGCTCTTCCTCGCCTGTCCGGGTGAGGGCCCGTTTCAAGTCATGGAGAAGGACACTCATGGACCTCCAGCTTTCCGGTCGCGTCGCGGTCGTCACCGGCGCCTCCAAGGGCATCGGCCTGGCCGTCACCCGCTCGCTGCTCGAAGAGGGCGCCCGGGTCGTCGCGGTCTCCCGCAACAGCACCCCCGAGCTGGACAAGCTCGCGGTCCCGAACTTCTGCACGTGTCGGCCGACCTGACCGACCCCGAGGCCCCGGCCCGGGTCATCGCCCGGGCGGTGGAGCACTTCGGCGGGCTCGACATCCTGGTCAACAACGCGGGCGGCCCGCCCCCCGGCGTCTCCATGCCGCGCACCGGCTTCTTCGACAGCAGCGACAGCCAGTGGCAGGCCATCTTCGACTTCAACCTGTTCTCGGCCGTCCGTGCGATCCGTGCCGCCATCCCCAAGATGCTGGAGCGCGGCGGCGGCTCGATCATCAACATCTCCACCGGAATGGCCCGCCAGCCCGCACCGGTCAACGTCGAGTACGGCGCTGCCAAGGCCGGCCTCTCCAACCTCACCAAGGCGCTGTCCGAGGAGTTCGGCGCGCAGGGCATCCGGGTCAACACCGTGTCCCCGGGAGCGGTGCTCACCGCCTGGTGGACCGAGGAGGGCGGCGCGGCCGACATCATCGCCGGCATGGCCGGTGCCGACCGCGACAGCGTCATGGACAGCATCGCCCCGCAGATGATGGGCCAGGTCACCGGTCGGCTCATCGCCCCGCAGGAGGTGGCCGACGCGGTACTGCTGCTCGCGTCGCCCCGTTCGGCGAGCACCACCGGCGCCGACTTCGCCGTCGACGCCGGCTTCCTCAAGAGCTTCTGACCAAGAGCTCCTCACCCCCTGGCGCAACCAGAGCACATGAGGAAGGACCCCGGCAGCCTCGGCTGCCGGGGTCCTTCCTCATGTGCTCAGACCCGGTCGGCCGCCCGGCCGAGCTGCTCCACCACCACGTCCGGCAGTTCCTCCAGCGCGGCCAGCTCCGACGGCCCCCGCTCCAGGTACTCGGGGTTGCAGGCCCGGTAGCCCAGCAGCCGGGCCAGCGGCGCCAGCGCGCCGTTGCTGAGCCGCTGCACCGGCCAGGGCCGGTCGGTGAAGCGCAGCACGTCGGAGAACTCCCGCATGGTGATCGCATGCTGCAGTCGGCCAGGCCGGCCCTCGGCGTCCGTCTTGCCGTCCTGGGCCAGGCCGAACAGCTGACGCAGGATCAACTTCTCGAAACGATCTGCCAGGTTGACCAGTTCCACCACCGCGAACGAGGTCTCGTCCCGGGTGTTGCCGAACCAGCGGTGCACGGTGCCGGCCGGCACCGCCACGGTCTGCCCGGGCTGGTCCAGGATGACGTCCCGTCCACCCACGTGCACCCGGATGTTACCGCGCACCAGGTGGAAGATCTCCTGGCTGAACGGGTGCGTGTGGTACCCGGCGGCGAAGCCTCCCGGCTCCACGTACAGGTCCATCACCGCACGCTCGCCGCCGGTCTGCGCGGCAGGTGTACGGATGACGATCCGCTCCTTGCAGCGCGGGTTGTAGTAGACCTCTCCGGTGCGGACTGCCATGTCTCCTCCAAGGGGAATGCTCGACCGGCTGTCCGGCGAGCCGTTGATGTGTCCCGGGTCCACCTGATTCGGTGCCGCCTCACAGCACCGGTTCCTGCTGCGTACCTCTCGATCTGCGGCCCACCGGCAGGGCGAGTACCGCCAGCACGGCGGCCGCCGCCAGCACGGCCCCCGTCAGCAGGCTCGCGGAGATCCCGTACCGGTCCACGGTCAGCCCGCCCAGCAGCGATCCGGTGGCCAGCGACACCTGAACGACTGTCACGAACACGGCCAGGCCGCTCTCCGGGGCCGCCGGCACCGCCTGCGCCATGGCGGTCTGGAGCGCCAGCGGCAGCGCCCCGAACGCCGCGCCCCACACCAGCAACAGTGCGCCGACCAGCAGCGGAGCATGCGTGCACAGCGGCAGCAGCGCCACTGCCACAGCCAGCCCCGCCGCCGCAGCGCCGATCGTGCCGCGCACCGAGCGGGCCAGAGTCAGCCCGGCCAGGAAGTTCCCGGCGACGCCGGCCGCCCCGTACCCGAGCAGCAGCCCGGCCACCGCCCCGGTACCCAGCTGCGCCTGCCGCTCCAGATAGGGACCGACATAGGTGTAGGCGAAGAAGTGGCCCAGGAACACGCACGTGGTCGTCGCCAGCCCGGCCCGCGCGGCCGGCCGCCTCAGCGCCGCCAACAGCGCCCAGGCACCGGTCGCCGCAACGGCCGGCAACACCGGCAGCAGGCGCAGCTGGGCGGCCAGCGCCAGCAGTGCCAGCAACGCCGCTGCCCAGAACGCGGCCCGCCAGTCGGCCTGCTGCGCGGCCAGCGCCGCCAGCGGCAGGCTCGCCACCGTACCGAGCGAGATCCCGGCGGTGACCAGCGACGCCGCCCGGTGGGCGGAGCCGGGTCCGACCAGCCGGGGCGCGACCGCCGCCCCCACCGACCAGAACCCGCCCAGCGCCAGCCCCAGCAGCACCCGCCCGGCGAGCATCACCGCCAGGTCCTGTGCCAGCGCGCACACCGCGTCGGCGACCGCGGTCAGCGCGGCCAGCGTCCACAGCACCCGCCGCCGGTCCAGCCTCCCGGACGCCACCGTCAGCAGCGGGGCGGCCAGCGCGGCCGCCAGTCCCGGCACCACCACCAGCAGTCCGGTCGTTCCGGTCGAGATCCGCAGACTGGCGCCGATCTGGCTCAACGCCCCGACCGGCAGCAGTTCCGACAGCACCAGCGTGAACGACCCCAGCGCCACTGCCAGCACCGCGGGCCACCCGTTCCCGCTTCCTTTGCCACCCTCGCCCCGGCTCCGCACGGCCGTACGCCCCCCGGCGAACCGCGGGGGGTCGTACGCGGTCCCGTGCTCGGTCGTCATGACGCCGGTAGCTGGACGGACTGGCTGTGTCGGAAGACGTCGCGCGGGTCGTACGTCTTTTTGACCTGCTGCAGCCTGGGGTAGTTGTCCTTGTAGTACAGCGTGGACCAGGGCACCCGCGAGGTGTTGTACACCGGGTCGCTCAGGTCGATGTCCGGGTAGTTGACGTAGCAGCCGTCGGTCACCGCGTCGGGCACCGGGACGCCGCCGGTCGCGGCGTACACCCCGTGGTAGAACTCCCGCAGCCAGCTCAGCGAGATCGCCTCGTCGGCCGGGTCGATCCACCAGATCATCCAAGCTGCCTTGTACGCGGCCCCGCGGTGCGCCGAGGCGGTGGCGTTCGGCGCGACCGAGTTGATCTGTCCGCCGAAGGAGCTCAACAGCACCGACGCGGTGGTGTTGGACAGGTCGTCCCTGGTCAGCTGGGTGTAGAAGGTGTCCACGTGCGCGGCCGGCATGGCCGTGCGGTAGTACGCGGACTTGAAGTCCCCCTTCAGGCTCGGGTCGTTCAGGGTGGGGTTGGTGGTCCCCATGTAGCGGGCCGCCTGCAGCCACGGCATCCGCCGCGGCGCGACCAGTTCCGGCATCGCCGACAGCTCGCCCATGTGCGTGCTCAGCGGCTGGTGCGCCACATCCAGTCCGGCTGTCATCTCGGCCAGGAATCCGTCCAGCAACTGCTGCGCGCCCGGGACCGTCGCGTCCACCTGGGTGACCAGCCCGACGTAGCCGTTGGACTTGTGGTTCAGCGCCAGCATGCTCACCAGGTTGTCGTTCGGCGTGCCCGAGCGCAGGTTGCGTTCGTGCCAGGCCCCGTAGTTGCCCACCAGCAGTGCGAACCGCTCCCTGGTCAGCTCCGCCCACGGCCAGGCCACAGCGCTGAGCAGGACCTCGGCGGGCGGCTGCGGCAGCAGCCCGGCCGGGTCGGTCCCGGCGGCGTTCGGGGAACGGAACCAGAACCTGGTGACCACGCCGAAGTTGCCGCCGCCGCCGCCGGTGTGCGCCCACCACAGCTCGCGGTCGGGGTCGTCCGCGTCCCTGGTGGCCACCCGGGTCCTGGCGGTGCCGTCGGCGTCCACCGACACCACCTCGACGGCGTACAGGTGGTCCACCACCAGGCCCAGCTGACGGCACAGCAGCCCCCAGCCGCCGCCGCTGACGTGGCCGCCCGCGCCGACCTGGAAGCACATCCCGGCCGGCACCACCACACCCCAGGTGCGGTACATCCGCTCGTAGACGTTCAGCAGCTGGGCCCCGGACTCGACGCAGATCGCGTTCATCGCGGCGTCGTAGTAGACCTGGTTCATCTTCGTCATGTCGAGGATGAACCGGACGTCCGCGTTGAAGACCCAGTCCTCCCAGCAGTGTCCACCACCGCGCACGGTCAGCCGCTTGCCGGCGCGCACCGCCCGCTGCACCACCTGCTGGACCTGCGCGGTGGTCTCCGCGAGGAAGATCGCGTCGGGCGCCGCGGTCCAGCGCTGGTTCCAGCCCCGGACCAGGTCCTGGTAGCGCTTGTCGGCCGAAGTGACCGTGGTGATCGGCTCCGGCGCGGTCGTACCGCCCCCGGCAGCGGTGGGGGCGGCGGCTGCCGCCCTGGTCAGCCCGGTGCCGGTGAGCAGGACGGCCCCACCGGCCGCCGCGCCTCCGGCGATGAGGTCCCGTCTGCGGATACGTCCGATGCCGCCCCCTGCTCCCTCGGTCGTCACGGCCGACTCCCCGCGGTGGTGGGCGGTTGCACGGACTGGGTGTGGCGGAAGAAGTTGCGCGGGTCGTACGCCAGCTTCACCCGCTGCAGCCGTGGGTAGTTGCCCTTGTAGTAGAGGTCGTGCCACGGCACCGTCGAGGTGTTGTGCGCCGGGTCGTTGAGGTCGGAGTCCGGGTAGTTGATGTAGCAGCCGTCGGTGACGGTGTTGGGGACCGGGACGCCGCCGGTGCCGGCGAAGGCCTCCTCGTAGCTCTGCCGGGTCCACGCTATGTACGTGGCGTCGTCGGCCGGGTCGTTCCAGAGCACCGACCAGAGCATCTTGAAGGCGGCGCTGCGGTGCACCGAGGCGGTGTCGCCCTCGGCGACCGCGTTGGCCAGGCCGCCGTAGGGCGTCAGCTGGATGTTGATTTTCGGGTTGTCGATGTCGGTGCGGGTGAGGTGCTTGTACAGCACCTGCGCCAGGGTGGTCGGGAAGGCCACCTTCATGTACGCCGACTTGTAGTCCGCACGCAGCGTCGGGTCGTTGAGCTGCGGGTTCGTGGTTCCGGCGTAGCGGGTGGCCTGAAGCCACGGCATCCGGACGGCCGAGGCGAACTGTGGCATCGGCGCCAGGTCGCCCATCGGCTCGGTCAGCGCACCTTGCTGGGTGGCCACGCCCTGGTTCATGTAGGTCAGGTAGTCGTCCAGCATCTGCTGGGCGTTCGGCGCTGTCGCGTCGACCTGGGCGACCAGGCCGATCTGGCCGTTGGACGCGTGGTTCAGCAGCAGGAAGCTGGTCAGGAAGCGGGTCGGGCTGGTCGGGCTGATGTTGGCCACGTGCCAGGACGAGTAGTTGTGGACCAGTTGCAGGAACTCCGCCTCGGTCAGGTCGCTCCAGGCCCAGGACACGGCGCAGAACAGCACCTCGGCCGGCGGCTTGGGCAGCAGTTGGCGCGGGTCGGTTCCGGTCGCCCCGGGCGAGCGGAAGAAGTAGCGGGTGACCACGCCGAAGTTACCGCCGCCACCGCCGGTGTGGGCCCACCAGAGCTCACGGTTGGGGTCGTTGGCCTCCCTGGTCGCGGTGACCGTCCGGACCGTGCCGTCCGCGTTCACGGTGACCACCTCGACCGCGTACAGGTGGTCGATGACCAGCCCGTTGCGGCGCACCAGCATGCCCCAGCCGCCGCCGGCCACATGCCCGCCCACGCCGACCGAGTAGCAGATGCCGCCGGGGATGGTGACGCCCCAGGCGGAGTACAGGGTGGTGTAGACGTCCAGCAGGGTGGCGCCGGACTCCACCGCGATCGCGTTCAGCGGCGGGTGGTAGTAGACGCCGTTCATCTGGGACACGTCCAGCACCACCTGGGTGGAGGAGTTGAAGACGAAGTCCTCCAGGCAGTGGTTGCCGCTGCGGATCGTCAGCCGCTTGCCGGCCTTGACCGCCGCCAGCAGGATCGGGGCCACCTGGGCGGGCGAGTCGACCACCTGCACCGAATCCGGGCTTGCCACATAGCGGGCGTTCAACGCCCGCACCAGGTCCGGGTACTGCTGGTCGGCGGAGGTCACCGAGACCGGGCCGATGGTCGGGTCCACGGTGCCCGTGGATGGGCTGGGGGCCACCGCGTCGGCGGCGAAGGCATTGCCGTCCAGCCCGACGACGGCGGCGCCGGCAACGACTCCGGCGCCCGCCAGGAAGCGACGCCGGATCATCCCGGCGTGGTTGTCTGCCATGTTTCTACCTTCTTGGAACCTTGGACCCCAGGGTCACTGACGGATGGAGGGCCCGGCCGCAACGGCCGGGCCGGGGTGGTGCGGCCTGCTCAGAGCTTGAGCGCGAAGGTCAGGCCGTCGGCGAACGGCAGGATGCTCAGGTCCACCCGCTTGTCCTCGCGCACCCTGGCGTTGAAAGCCCGCAGCGCGACCGTCTCGGAATCCTGCTTGCTCTGGTCCAGCACCGCCCCGTGCCACAGCACGTTGTCCACCAGGACCAGGCCGCCGGGGCGCAGCAGTTCCAGCGCCGCCTCGTAGTAGGCCGTGTAGTTCTCCTTGTCGGCGTCGATGAAGACGAAGTCGAAGGAACCGACCGCGCCCTCCTCGCGCAGCAGGACCTCCAGCGACTGCCGGGCGTCACCGATCCGTAGGTCGATCCGGTCGGCCACACCGGCCCGCACGGCGAAGTCACGGGCGATGTCGGTCCACTCCTCGCTGATGTCCAGCGCGGTCAGCCGGCCGTCGGCCGGCAGCGCCAGCGCGGTCGCCAGCATGCTGTAGCCGGTGAACACCCCGACCTCGAGGGCCCGCTTCGCGCCGATCGCCTTGACCAGCAGGGAAATGAACTGTCCCTGCTCGGGCGAGATCTGCATGAGCGAGAGCGGGAGTTCCGAGGTCAGGATCCGCAATTCCTGCAACAGGTCGGACTCCCGCAGCGAAATGCTCGCCACGTAGTCCTGCATGGCCTCGCTCACATCTACCTGGAGACGCATAATCTATCCCTCACGCTCGTTTGACCTGCGATAACCGGCAGGATTCGATAGGAGTCCGGGGGTGCTTCCGCAACGGAAAACTAGAACGCAAAACCGGTTCCCGTCAAGTGGAATTAGGCACGTATATCCCTGGACCGTTTCTTCAGCGGCAACTGGAAGAATGATTTTTCAATTGGCCTGAAAAGGACCGGCACAGGAGGAGTCCATGAATCCCGAACAGCGCGCGCTGCGGGACTGCCTGGGTCAGTTCGCCTCGGGCGTCACGGTGGTCACCACCACCGACGCCGACGCCGTCCACGGTGCCACGGTGAGCTCGTTCACCTCGGTGTCGCTGGACCCCCCACTGGTCCTGGTCGCCCTGGACCGTCGCAGCCGCAGCTGCACCCGGCTGTACGGCGCTCCCTTCGGCGTCAGTGTGCTGAGTACCCGTCAGCGCGACCTGGCCCTGCTCTTTGCCGGCCGCGCGGCGGACGCTGCTCCCGACGTCCGCTGGGAGGGCGACGCCGCCGCACCGCGGCTGGTCGGTGCCGTGGCGCACTTCAGCTGCACCCCCTGGGCCTCCTACGACGGCGGCGACCATGTGCTCCACGTCGGGCAGGTGGTGCGCTTCGACGCCCCCGGCGGGGAGCCGCTGGTGTTCCACTCGGGGGCGCTGGGCGAGTTCCGCCGACCTTGGGGCGACGCCGCCTGGACCACCTCTCTGGACGGGCCCTCGCACGGCTGGGCAGCGGACTCCGCTGCGCTGACCGGCCGCGGATGATGCGGCGGCGCACGAGGAAGTTCCACCACCGGGCCCTGACGGCCGCCGACGACAAACAGGTCACCGACCGGACAAGGAACAGGACATGACGCCAACGAATGAAGCCGCCGCGCCGCAGGGCCCGCCGCCCCGGGTGACCCGCCCGCTCACCGGTGACGAGTACCTGGAGAGCCTGAAGGACGACCGCGAGGTGTTCCTCTACGGCGAACGCGTCAAGGACGTCACCGCCCACCCCGCCTTCCGCAACTCCGCGCTGATGACCGCACGCCTCTACAACGCCCCTGCACGATCCGGCCAAGCAGGCGGTGCTCACGACCCGCACCGACACCGGCAGCGACGGCTACACGCACAAGTTCTTCCGCACCCCGCACAGCGTCCAGGATCTGGTCGGGGACCGCGAGGCGATCGCCGAGTGGGCCAGGATGACCTACGGCTGGATGGGCCGCAGCCCCGACTACAAGGCCGCCTTCCTCGGCACCCTCGGCGCCAACAGCGACTTCTACGACCCGTACCAGGCCAACGCCCGCCGCTGGTACCAGGAGTCCCAGGAGAAGGTGCTGTTCTGGAACCACGCCATCATCCACCCCCCGGTCGACCGCCACCTGCCCACCGAGCAGGTCCAGGACGTCTTCGTGCACGTGGAGAAGGAGACCGACAACGGGCTGATCGTCTCCGGTGCGAAGGTGGTGGCCACCGGCTCGGCCATCACCCACTACAACTTCATCTCCCACTACGGCCTGCCGCTGCGCGACCGGAAGTTCGCCCTGGTGGCCACCGTCCCGATGGGCTCGCCCGGCCTGAAGCTGATCTGCCGGCCCTCCTACGCGGCTGCGGCCGCCGTGATGGGGAGTCCCTTCGACTACCCGCTGTCCAGTCGCCTGGACGAGAACGACACCATCTTCGTGATGGACAAGGTGCTCATCCCCTGGGAGAACGTCTTCCTGTACGGCGACGTGGACAAGGTCAACGCCTTCGCCCCGCAGTCCGGGTTCCTGGAGCGGCTCACCTTCCACGGCTCGATCCGACTGGCCGTGAAGATCGACTTCATTGCCGGCCTGCTTCTCAAGGCCGTCGACATGACCGGCAGCAAGGACTTCCGCGGCATCCAGGCCCGGGTCGGCGAGGTGCTCGCCTGGCGCAACATGTTCTGGGCACTCAGCGACGCCTCAGCCCGCAACCCGCAGGACTGGAAGAACGGCGCCCTGCTGCCACGGCTGGACTACGGCATGGCCTACCGCTGGTTCATGACCATCGGCTATCCGCGGATCAAGGAGATCATCCAGCAGGACGTCGCCAGCGGCCTGATCTACATCAACTCCAGCGCCGAGGACTTCGCCAACCCCGAGATCCGCCCCTATCTCGACAAGTACGTCCGCGGCTCCAACGGTTACGACTCGGTCAGCCGGGTCAAGCTGATGAAGCTGCTGTGGGACGCGGTCGGCTCCGAGTTCGGCGGCCGGCACGAGCTCTACGAGCGGAACTACTCCGGCAACCACGAGCAGATCCGCACCGACATCGTGCAGGCACAGGAGGCCAGCGGCCAGCTCGACCAGTACCGCGGCTTCGCCGAGAAGTGCTTGGAGGAGTACGACCTGGACGGCTGGACCGTACCGGACCTCGACTCCTTCCACGGCCTGCGCGAGCAGCGCAACCGACTCTGGAGCTGACTGGGGGGTGTCCACAGAGAGGCCCGGGGCCGGTCCGCGAACCACCGCGGACCGGCCCCGGGCCTTCGGGCGGTTACCGGCCCCGGGCCTTCGGGCGGTTACCGACCGCGACCGGCGGGGGAGCCCAGCCGCGTTCGGCCAGCCGGGCCCGGTCCCGGAGCAGCTTCCCGCTGGCCGACCGCGCCAGCTCGGGCACCACATGGAACCGTCGAGGCGCCGACGTGGTGTCAAGGAACCGCTCGCACCAGGCCGAGAGGTCGGCCGACCGCAGTTCCTCGGTGCCGGACACATGCGCCTCCACCGGGTCGGGCCCCAGCACCACCGCGTCGGTGACATGCCGGTGAGCCCGCAGCACTGCCTCGATGTCCAGCAGATCCGCGCCCGCCCGGGTCCGACCGGCCCGGCCGCGCAGGCTCAGCACCCCGGTCGCCGGATCACGCGTCACCAGATCGTGCGTCTCCAACCAGAACCCGTCCGCCGTCGTTCTGGACGGTGCGGTCTCGTACGGGTACGGCCAGGAGGGCATGAGCACCTGCAGCGCCCCGCCGACCGTCCGGGTGCGCACTCCCGGCATCGGTACCCCCAGCGTGTGCGGCCCGCGGCCGCCCGCCAGGTCGGCGGCCACCAGGCCGGTCTCGGTGGTGCCATAGGCCTGGCCCACCAGCACCCCGTACCGCCGGGCGAACGCGCCCGAGGTCTCGCCGGCCAGCACGTCGCCGCCGGAGACCGCCAGCCGCAGCGACGGCAGCCGCAACCCGGCCGGGGCCTGTACGAGCATGCCGAAGTGACGGGGCCGGCCCAGGACGACCTGGGCGCCGGTCACCGCCTCGACCACCGCGTCGCGCTCCCCGCACGCCGGGAACACCAGCGTCGCCCCGACCGCCAGGGCGTGCAGCACCCCGCCGATCAGCGCGAACGAGTGCGCCACCGGCTCCAGTACCGCGACTCGCTCCCCGGCCCGCGGCATCAGCGCCAGCGTGCCGAGCCGGGCCACCTCGGTCATCAGCGAACCCGGTGTGCGGCCCACCGCCTTGGGGCGTCCGGTGGTTCCCGACGAGAACTGCACCAGGCAGTGGTCGGTCCGCGCGGACCGGCCGTCGGGCCGGCGCCGCACCAGCACTTCGCACTCCGATACGAAGAGCTCCTCGTCGCGCCTCAGTTGCCCGAGCGTCAGCACGAACTGCGGGGAGCTCAGTCGCAGCAGCGCCTCGCGCTCCGCGAGGCTCAGCGACGGCTCCAGCAGGATCACCTGTGCACCCAGTGACCACAGCGCGAAGACCGACCAAAGGTGGGTGAAACTCGGCGAACCGTGCAGCGCCACCGTCGAGCCAGGGCGGATTCCGTAGGACGTCAGGATCCGGGCCAGCCGGGCCGTCTGCTCACGCAGCGCTCCGAAGTCCATCGTGTCCGTGCAGTGCGCCCACGCCGCCTCCGGGGCACCGGCGGCGAGCAGTCCCTCGCCCCACCAGCCGTCGTCGTTCATCGTCCCTCCGGGTCGAACTGTCCCCGCCGGTCCGGGGCCGCCCCGCCGGTACTGCTGCGGCGCGGCCCCGGACCGGCGTGTGCGGGCTTGCTTCCCCCACTTCTTCTCCTGCTACTTCTCCACGCAGAACTCGCCCACGGGCCAGCCGACATGGCGCTTGTCGGTGGCGACATGGCCGAGCACCTGGTCGCCGTGCTTCAGTTCCGTCACGTTCAGCACGCTCGCACCGGGGCCGAGCACCCGCACATGCCAGTCGTCCTGCACGATCAGGTTCACCTCGACGCCCTCGGGCGAGGTCGCCTTGATGCTGAGCAGCGGACGCGACTCCAGTTTGATCCGGCCCACCACGATCCGGCGGGTCCGGCCGTCGGCCCCCACCGCGAGCACCGCGCTGCCGGCCTTCAACTCACTGAGGTAGTTGGTCCGGTTGTCCTGCCCGAACACATAGGAGTGCAGCGCTCCGGCGTTTGATCCGGAACGGCCGGGTCGGCATGTAGGGCAGCGGGTGCGTCTCGCTCACACACAGGATGAACCCGTGTGCGTACGAGCCGATCAGCATGCCCTCGTCCTTCTCGAAGTGGGTGCAGGTGTCGATGCACACCCGGTCGCCCAGCCCCAGGTGCTGGATCGACTGGACGGTCAGCGTGGTCAGGTTGAGGTCCGGGGTCTTCACCCGGAGCAGTTCCACCAGCTCGAACACGTCGTTGGCGTCCTTGGGGGCGAACAGAATGCCCTCCGACCCCTTCTCCAGAACGTCGATGATGACCTTGGCCTCCTCCAGGTCGTCGGCCTGGCAGATCAGTTGGCCCGGGGCGTGGTCGGCGGCCGCGATCACGATCTCCAGCGGGATCTTCGTCGGGTCCTTGAACTGCACCACCGTGTAGGGCAGTGCGATCGCGGTCTCGCAGGCCAGGCTGAGCGTGGGGTCGTCGGTCACGTTCACCAGTGCCGCGATCTCCTTGGCCCCCGACAGGTGCCGGGCCCTCAAGCGGTTCAGCGCGTCCTGGCCGGCCACCTCGTGCAGCACGATCAGGTCGTCGGACGGTCCGTCAGCGTCCTGGCTCTGCGGCCGGTCGGCGCCGAACAGGATGCGCTTGACCGTCCCCGGCAGGATGGCCAGCGTCTCGGGGTCACTGTCGACGATTCCGTCCACCCGGGCGTGGATGGCGGCGTCGATGACCGCCTCGCGGTATTCGGCGGGGACGGTACGCATGTCGATCCAGGCGAATTTCACAGGGCTCCTGCCAGTTCGTGATAGGGGACGGACTTGTCTGCGAGCCCGCGGCCGTGGACGATCGCGGCCAGCTGCTCGACCGCCTGCTGCGGGGAGGGCTGCTGAAGACCCGGCGGCCCACTGCCACACCGGCACAGCCGGCCGACAGCGCGGACAGGGCGAACGCCGAGAGGCTGTCCTCGGACCCGCCACCGCCGGCGACGATGATCGGCAGAGGGGATCCCGCGACCACCTCCGCCATCCGCTCCGACGGCGAGGCCAACAGCGTCTTGACGATGTCGACGCCCAGATCGGCGGCGACGCTCACCACATGAGCGATGAGATCCGGGCGGTGCGGCTCGTCCACCCGCGGCCCGCGCGGGTACATCATGGCGATCAGCGGCATGCCGAACCGCTCGCACGCCGCCGCCACCGCCCCGAGCCCGCTCAACTGCTCGGCCTCGGTGTCGGATCCGATGTTGACGTGGACGCTGACGGCGTCCGCGCCCAATCGCACGCACTCCTCGACGTCACCGACGAGGACCTTGGCGTCCGCGTCAGGGCTCGCGCTGGTACTGGCACTCAGGTGGACCACGAGCCCGGTGTCGACCAGGAGGTCCGGCGGGATCAGCCGCGCCCTGCCCTTGTGGACCACGATGGCGTCCGCGCCTCCGCCCACGATCGCCGACACCAGGTCCGGGAACCCCGCCGCACTCACGATCGGCCCGTCGGAGACGGAGTGGTCCAGTGGGATGAACAGGTAGCGGTCGTCACCTCTCCGGGACAGTCGCGCCAAGCGCAGTGCCTTCCCGGTCAGCGGCATGATCGTCATGACTCGCTCCTTCGTTCGCGACAACTCTGTGTCATGGCTGCACCCTGCCAAGAGCCGCTGAAGGATCGAGCCAAGCGGGGTTCCGGTCAGCCCCGGGCAACCGCTGTCAGCGGGAGGTCCAGACGCCGGAACTGCCGCGGCGGTGGCTGCCCAGCAGGTGGGTGTCGACCATGCCGATCGCCTCCATGAGGGCGTACATGGTGGTGGGCCCGACGAACACGAAGCCCTTGCCGCGCAGCGCCTTGGACAGGGCCAGCGACTCCGGCGAACGGGTGGGGATCTCGGCGAAGGTGCGAGGCTCCGGGGTGCGGTCGGGCCGGTGCGACCAGACCAGGTCGGCCAGTCCGCCGGCGTCGCGCAGGGCCCTGGTGGCACGGGCGTTGGTGACGGCGGCGCGTACCTTCCGGTGGTTGCGTACGATGCCCGGGTCGCCCAGCAGCCGCTCGATGTCGTCCTCGGTGAACGCCGCGACCAGGTCGGGGTCGAAGCCGGCGAAGGCCGCGCGGAAGGCGGGGCGCTTGCGCAGGATGGTGGCCCAGGAGAGTCCGGCCTGGAAGGCCTCCAAGCTGATGCGTTCGTACAGCCCCTGCTCGGAGCGTACCGGCATGCCCCACTCGGTGTCGTAGTAGGCGCGCAGCAGCGGGTCGGTGGCCGCCCACGGGGGCCTGGCCAGGCCATCCACGCCCAACACCGCCCCGTCGGTCGTGGGTTCGGCTCGGGGGGTCGCTGAATGAGGTACCGGGGGCATGGTGACTGCCATTCGTGTCTCGTGTGGTGGTGCCGGAGCGTCAGGTCAGGCCGCTCTGGCGCAGGGTGACGTTGATCCGACCGGTCGGCTGCCCGCAGTCGGCGGGAGCGGTGCCCGGAAGGGTCCTGGGCACGCCGTGATAGCAGAAGCGGGAGGCGCCGCCGAAGACGAAGAGGTCGCCGGAGGCGAGTTCCACGTCGGTCCAGGGCCTGGTGCGGGTGTCCGGGTTGCCGAAGCGGAACACGCAGGAATCACCGATGCTGAAGGAGACCACGGGCTGATCGCTGCGCTCGTCCTTGTCCTGGTGCAGGCCCATCCGCGCGCTGTCGTCATAGAAGTTGATCAGCGCGATGTCGGGCCGGTAGTCCTGGGCCGCGACGGAGTCCTGCCAGGTGTCGGCGACGGCGGCGCGGCCCAGGTCGGCAAGCCAGTCCGGCAGTTCCGCCACCCGCCCGCCGCCGGCGTCGTCCGCGGTGCGGCTGTAGCGGTAGGGCTGCCAGTGCCAGCCCAGGCACACGGTGCGCACCGACATCCGGTGCCCGCCCGGCAGCGTCGCCGCTCGGGCGGCCACCGGGCCCAGCGCCCAGGCATGGCAGGAGGCGGCCAACTTCCTTTGCTGGGACGGATCCAGCCAGCCGGGCACATGCACGGCGCCGGCCGCGAGATGCCGGCGAGGCGGCGTGGGCAGGGGAAGCATCATGTCGTCTGTCCGTGATGGGTCCGGTCTGGGACGGGGGTGGCTCCGGGACGGGGGTGGTTCACGAGCCGGGAGCCGTCGATCTGCCAGCTGCCGCCGTCGCGGTGGGCGCCGCGCAGACCGTCGAAGGTGCCTGCCCCGCCGTGGACGATGAGGTCCTGGTGCGCGAGGGAAGCGGTGGCGACCGTGCGCGCGGGGTCCCAGGCGGTGGAGAGGGCCAGCCGTCGGCCCAACTGCACCCAGCCGGGCAGCAGACCGCTGACGATCCAGGCGTCCGGCTCCGAGCGGGTGAACCGATGGGCCTGCCGCAGCCAGGAGGCAGCGTGCTCGGGCCAGGTCACCGTGTCCAGGACGACACCGCCCTCGTCCCGCCAGCGAGAGCCCAGCAGCCAGGCGGTGCGCAGGCACTCGGGCTCCCGGGCGGTGCCGATCACGACGGTGGCCGGACGCGGACGGAGTTGGCCCAGCAGCCGGAGGACCGCGTCCTGCTCCGCCCCGGCCAGCGGCTCCGCAGGCGGAGACGGAACCGGGTACGGGCTCAGCGGGGACCGTTGTCCGGCCCGTGCGATGCTCATGATGCCTCCTCAGGGGGCGTGATCGGGGGCGGCGCACGCCTTCGCGGCCCAGTACCGCTCCTGCCCTGCTGCCGTCCGGCTCGGCTCAGGCAGCGTCGTGCAGGACGAGGCCGAGGGTGTGCCGTCGACCCGTGCGGACCACGGACACCCCGTGCCGAACGGGGGCAGCGGACCAGCCGCGGGTGTTCCGCACCGGCCGGTCGCGGGTGGTGAACACCAGCCCGTGCCCCTGCGGGACCAGGACGGAGGTGCCCCGCGACTGGGCCCGGGGACGCTGTTCGACGAGCAGGAACTCGCCACCGGTGTGATCCTCGCCGGGTGAGCTGAGATTGATGACAGCCTGCAGCGGAAACACCTTCTCGCCGTAGAGGTCGCGGTGCAGCGCGTTCCAGTCGCCGGCCTCGTAGCGCAGCAGGATCGGGGTGGGCCGGACCTGTCCGGCCTGGTGGCACACGTCCAGCCACTCCGCCAGCGTGTCGGGCCATTCGGCGTCGCGGCCCAGCTTGGCGTACCAGTCGCGGGCGATCGGCAGCAGCCGTGGGTACAGCTCCTCCCGGAGCCGCTGGACCGCGGTCGGGAAGGGACGGTCGAAATAGCGGTACTCGCCGCTGCCGAAGCGGTAGCGCCGCATGTCGATGGTGGCCCGGAACAGCTCGGCCTGCTCGTAGAGGGCGGCGATCTCCGCGCACTCGGCCGGGGTGAGCAGCTGCGGCAGCAGAGCGCAGCCGTGCTCGTTGACCTCGTCGGTGACGGCTGTCCAGTCCGCCCCGGCGATCCGCAGGGCGAAGACGTCCTGCGTCTCCGTGGCGTCCAGGCTGTCGCTGCCCGCCCGTTCGGTGATGGTGGTCATGCCGCTGCCTCCAGCGAGAGAAGGATGTGCTTGGCGTCGGTACCACCGACGTACTGCCCGGCCGTGCCGTCGGAGCGCACCACCCGGTGGCAGGGCACGATGACCGGCAGCGGGTTGGTCGCGCACGCGGTACCCACCGCGCGGACCGCCCGGGGGCTGCCCGCGGCGAGAGCGACCTGGGCGTAGCTCTCGGTGCCTCCGTAACCGATCCCGGCGAGGTGGCGCAGCACCTCGAGGCGGAAGCCCTTGGACAGTCGCCAGTCCAGCGGGAGCTCGAAGGCCCGGCGTCGGCCGGCGAAGTACTCGTCGATCTGCCGACTGGCCTGGTCGAGCCGGGCCGGTGCGTGCAGGATGCGCGGGCTGACCGTGCCGGACAGATGCTGCAGCACCGCCTGGTGGTCCTGGACCGCGAAGGCGACCCTGACCAGGCCCTCCTCGGTCGCGGCCAGCAGCAGCGAGCCCACCGGGGTGTCCAGGGTGCGGTAGGCGACGTCGAGGATCCCCTGCTGCTGCGCCCGGGCCGCCAGGCGGGCGCGCAGCCGGGACATCGTCGCGTCGTCGTCGTAGGGCAGGGCCGCGAACAGATCGCCGCTGGTGGGGTCGGATGCGGTTGTCATGGTCGGGCCCCTCCTCTCTCGTTGGTCACTCCTGGGTATGTGCTGCGCAGGGCCTTGATCCCGTCGGCCGCCGCCCTGCGGGCGGCTTCGGTGCTGCCGCCGGTCAGGTCGGCGATCTCCTGGTAGGGCAGACCGACCAGGTAGTGGTACGCCACGGTCTGCCGCTGCCGCTCGGGCAGCGCCTTGAGGGCCTGCCAGAGGTCGCCGTCCCAGTCCTGCGGCGTTCCAAGCGTGCTGGGGCGCTCGGGGAGCTGCTCGACCGGTGCGGGCCGCCGGAAGTTGGCCCGGGTGACGTCGATCGCCTTCCGGTGCGCGACCGTCACCAGCCAGGCCCTGACGTTGGCGTCCGCCGGAAGGTCCGAATAGGCCTTCATCGCCGCCAGAAACGTCTCGGACCAGGCATCCTCCGCGTCGTTGGGACCCAGCACGGCCCGCACGACGCGGAGCACCGTGGGCCCGTGGTCGGTCACGATCTGTTCGAATGGTGGCTTGGTCACACCAGGTAAACGACCGGGCTGCGCAGAACGTGAGGTCGGCATTCCAAAAAAGTTGTTCGGCTTTGATCCGGGCAGGCTCCCCAAGGCTCAGCAACTGCCTTTCGCCGTCCAGTTCGCCGGCGCACCGGGTCACGCTGCCATCGGCGTCCACCACTCGGCGGCAGGGGGGACGATCACGGGGACCGGGGTCCGCGGTCCGGTGTACGAGGCCCGGGCCCGGCCGCACCTCGATCCCCTCAAGGCCCTCGGAGGCCTCTTCGGCGCAGACCTGGGCGCCTTGCGCGAGCCGGCCCCTGATCAGTGCCGCGGGCAGTTCCGCGGGAAGTTCCGCGAGAGACGGCGCCAGAGTGCCCTGACACGCGGAGGTCAGACCGCCGCAGAATCGACTCCCAGCCCGGCGGTTGGTTTGGCGGCGAACACCCATCGGTTGTTCGCCAGCGCGTCGTGGGGCTCGGGCCGCGGGCCGCGTCCGTACTGGTGGGTGAATTCGAAGGGGGGTGCGGGTGGTGGTGGACCAGCCTCTGCGTTCCAGATCGGCGGCGGAGCCGGGCCGCGGTTGCGGGTCGAACAGGGCTAGGAGGTCCACGCCGATCTGCTGTTTGGTCGAGGAGTAGACCGGGTTGTCGCGGACCGCGGGTCGTTCTGTGCCGAGCTTCACCTCGTAGGCCAGGGTGCTTCCGGCGGGGCTCAGCAGCCGGATCTCCACCCGGTGCCGGGCCGAGGCCTGCGCCACCCACTGGTCCAGGGCGCCGTCCAGCAGATGGAACTTGTACGCCATCACGACCGGGCCGAACTCGCAGTCGGGCCACTGCTGCCGCGCCCGCCGCAGTGCCAGGAGCCCTGCTGACTACTAGGCGGCGGTCACGCCGCCGTCGACGGCCATGGCAGTGCCGGTGACGAAGGAGGAGAGGTCGCTGCACAGCCAGGCCGCCGCCTGGGCCACTTCGGTCGGCGCCGCCATTCGCTTCTGGATCGCGTGGGACAGGAAGATCTCTTCCAACTCCGGGGTTTCCTTGAGGACTTCCTGCATTATCTCGGTGCGGGTGCTGCCGACGACCAGCGCGTTGACGCGGATGCCGTGCTGCCCGTAGTCCGCCGCTGCGGCCTTGGTCAGCCCGATCACCGCGTGCTTGGCTGCGACATAGGCGGCCGAGGCGCCTGTGGCCCGGACGCCCGCGACGCTGGAGGTGTTCACGATTGCCCCGCCGGATGCGAGCATGACCGGGATCTGGTGCCGCAGGCAGTTCCACACGCCCTTGACGTTGACCTCCATGGTGCGGTCGAAGACCGTGTCGGCAGTCTCGTGCAGTGCTGTCCCGGCCGTGGCCCAGCCGGCGTTGTTGAAGGCCGCGTCCAGTCGGCCATAGGCCCCCACTGCGGATCTGACGGCGTGTTCGACATCGGCCGAGGACGCCACGTCACCCGGCACCGCGAGGGCCTGGCCTCCGGCCGCTGCTATCTCGTCGGCGACGGCGCGCAGCCGGTCCTCGCGGCGGGCCATCAGCACCAGCGCCGCGCCCTCGGCGGCGAACAGTCGAGCGGCGGCGGCACCGATGCCGCTGGAGGCCCCCGTGATCATTGCGACTCTTCCACTCAGCATACGTGCCCCGCTGCTCATTCAACTCTCCTCATGGGTGGGACTGTCCTCGGCTCTGGGCGCCCATACGGTGCCGTGGGCGGCGTCGGCATCGATCGCGCGCAGCATCGCCTCGTCGATGGAATGCAGTGATGCGACCTGATAGCGGACTCCGGCCCGGCGCATCAACTCGGGCTGGAAGCTGTGCTCGAAGCTGCTGGGGTGACCGATGAAGGGTACGTCCAGTGTTCGGGCGGCCTCCGCCACCCGGGCGACGTCGTCAATGAACAGGCAATGGCTGTGGGGGAGTTCGAAGACATCGGTGGCGATTTCGTGAATACCGGGGCGGAAGGCGTTGGTGCAGACATATCCGGGGCCGTCGAACAGCGCCGAGTACTCACCGAAGAAGGAGTCGAAGTGGGCACGGGGCAATCCGCCGTAGCAGACCGTGGCAAGTCCCAGACCGCGCAACCGCTGGACCAGGTCGATCGCGCCGTCCATGAACTCGACGGGGTGTGTCCGAAGGTAGTCGGCGCGCTCCACGAAGTAGGCGGCCAGCGCTTCCCGCCCGGTGAGGGTTCCACCCACCGCCTGCGCGAGCTCCTCACCTGCGACATGCCGGGGCTGGGAAAAGATTCTTCGCTCGGTGTCGGCTGTGTACTGGCCTCCCCGGCTGACCACGAAGTGGTGGATCACCGGGCTGAAGGTGTCGTTGAGCAGTACGCCGTCGATGTTGATTGCGGCCAGGCGCAGGCGGGTCAGCGGGTGCGGTTGGTGGAGCCCTGTGGTCATCTGCACTCCGCTGGTCGGTTTGGTGCCGGGCGTTGGGCGCCGGGTTTGATTGTCCGGGCCGGGTTGACCTCGGTGCGCATGACGATGGCAGGTACGGCGATGCCGGGGAGGAGGATCCGCCACGTTCTTACCGCTCGTTGCGGCAGGTCGGCCCTTCCGCTGACCACTTCGGCGTACATCTGCAATCTGGGCCCAGTCCTGGTAGGGCGTCGCATCGTGCACCGCGAACGACGCCTGCTCGGTGGTGAGTCGGACCCCGGCCCGCAGCATCCGTCCGGCCGTGGAACCCGTGCACCCGCCCCGTCGGTGTCCCGCACACCGGACACGGAACCGGAACATCCCGCGTGCTGGCCACCACCCGAGTCAGGTCTCCCTCGTCGGCCACACTCTCGACGATCGAAGCAGACAGGCCCGAAAGTACCACACCGACAAGCGAGTTGACGTCGTCCATGCCTCAGGCTCGCACACCATGACCCACAGCTACCACCGATTACGGGACAGTTGTTGTATCCGCTGTGCTGACGCCTGTGGAGGCCCGAAAATTGGCGTGGGCCGTCCGTCGAAGCCGTTTGCTCTTTGGGGCTCGAACCCGGGGGACAGTCTGGTGCGGGAGCCGGTCCGAGGGGCTGTGAACTGTTGCTTCGAGCACGCCGCTCAGATTCTCGCGTGCCCTCTCGGCTCCCCGGACGGCCCATCGACCAGATCCCGAAGGGGTATTGGAGGGAGGAGATATGGGAGTCGCGTGGACTGGAATGCTGGCTGGTCAACGCGCGCGACGTGAAGAACGTCCCGGGCCGGCCGAAGACCGACCGGCTCGACGCGGTCTGGCTGGCCGAACCGCGCGAGAAGGGGATGCTGCGGCCCTCCTTCGTCCCACCGCGTCCCGTGCGGGAACTGCGCGACCTGACCCGGGCCCGAACCGTCTTCGCCCAGGACCGCGCCCGCGTCAAGCAGCGCGCCGAGAAGCTCCTGGAAGACGCCTAGATCAAGCTTTCGGCAGTGGCCACCGACATCTCCGGAGTCTCCGGGCGGGCCATCATGGACGCGCTGGTGGCAGGCGAACACCACCCGCGGACGCTGGCCGGCCTGGCCCAGGGCCGCCTGCGCAACAAGCACAACGCTCTGGTCGACGCGCCCACCGGCAACTTCACCGCCCACCACGCCGACCGGCTCGCCACGCTGCTGGACACCGTGGACCACCTCAGCGCCCGGATCGACGGGCTCACCGTCCGCATCGAGCGGCATCTGAACCGCGTCAGCGAGCCCCACGACACCGGCCCACCGCCCGGGCCCGCCTGCGCCACTGCCCAGACCCGCGCCCAGCACGCCGCCGCCTTCCCCGGCGGCCTGCCCGACGTCGTTGTGCTCCTGGACGCCGTTCCCGGAATCGGACCCGTCACCGCCCAGATCATCCTCGCCGAGATCGGATGGGACATGAGTGTCTTCCCGACCCCGGGTCACCTGGTCTCCTGGGCCAACCTCTCGCCCCGCACGATCCAGTCCGGCGGGAAGAACACATCGAGGCCCACCGGGCACGGCAACCCCTGGCTCTAGGGAGTCCTGGACGAAGCCGCCGCAGCCGCGGCACGGACCGACACGTTCCTCGGCGCCCGCTACCGACGCCTGGTCAAGCACATGCCGCACAAGAAGGCACTCGTCGCGGTCGCCCGCTCCATCCTGGTGATCGTCTGGCATCTCCTGGCAGACCCCCGGCGCTACAGGACCTCGGCCCCGACTGGCACCAGCCTCAGCGTTTCATGAGGTCTGGGGCGCTTGGTGAAGTTAGTGCGAGAGGTGCCGCCCGACCTGCGATGATCTGACTTGTCCAGAGATTGATCAACATCAGGGCGGGGCACCTGTTCGGTGCACGATGCGGGAGTGGTTCAGGGGCATCGCGGTGTCCGCCGCCAGCTCGGCACAGCGAAACAACGGGGCCTTTGCGGATGACGACCTGCACAGAGCCTCACCGGAGGAGATGGACCTGTCCGCCAGACACTCACTCTCGCGCACGCTCGCCGGATTCGAATGGCGCCGCAGGGACCGCACTGATCAGAAGCCAGTACCGCTTGAGCTCCTCCTCCTGGACGGGGTCACTGCTGAGGTGCGGCGGATGGTGGTTGAGGAGGTGATTCGGGAGGTCGCCCCGAGTGCGGCTTCGGTCGGCATCGATCTGATCTCGGACCTTCCCTGGCCTTCGGACGCCCAGGCCGCCCTGACTGCGATCACCGACGCGACGGGGGCCCGGGAGGGAGAGACCGCCGTCGTCCTGGATCTCACAGACGAACGGCAGTGCGAATGGTTCATCACCCTGGTGCCGCATACCATCTCCGCAGAGATCTGGGGCCCGTCTGGGTCAGGACTCTCCTTCTGCGCGAGTGACACCGGATCGGTGATCGGGTGGGACCTTCCCCCTGAGAGGTGGGAGCGTGTCCGCGCCCGGCTATGGAGCCGAGGCGTTGATCCCGACTCGGCAGCACACTGACCCCGGGGCTTCGCCGGGACAGCCGGGTTGGTTGACGGAGTGAGGGAGATGACCATGGGTGCCGACGACAAGGCTTCGAACGCTGCGGACAAGCTCAAGGGCAAGGCCAAGGAGGGTGCCGGCAAGGTGACCGGCAACGAGCGCCTTGAGGCCGAAGGCAAGGTCGACCAGGTCAAGGGCGACGCCAAGCAGGCGGTCGAGAAGGTCCAGGACGCCTTCAAGGACTGACCGGCCCAGAGCAGATGGCAGGGGGTCCGCCTACGGGGCGCGCCCCCTGCTCGGATGTACCGGTCAGCGCCTGCTGATGCGGGGGAAGACGGCGTCGTCCAGGATCAGGCCGATCGCGACGGCGATGGGGATGGCGAGCAGGGCGCCGATGATGCCCAGCAGTGATCCGCCGATCAGGACGCCTGAGGATGGTGACCAGGGGGTGGACCTCGACGGCGTACTTCATCGCCCGGGGCATGATCAGGTAGTCCTCGGCGACGCGGAAGACGATGTAGAACACGGCGGTGGCGATCGCCACCGGGAGCGAGACGACCAGGGCGACCAGGGACACGACGATGCCGCCGATGGTGGAGCCGATCATGGGGATCAGGTCCATCACGGCGACGAACACGCCCAGAGCCGCGGGGTAGGGGACGCCGAAGGCTTCGAGCCAGATGAACGTCGCGACTCCGGCGATGACAGAGGTGGCGAGGTTGCCGAGCATGTAGCGGCCGGTGCGCAGCAGGATCTCGTCGGTCAGCACGGCCGCGTGCTCGCGTTTGCTGCCGGAGACGAAGCGCAGGCCGAAGGCTTTGAGGGAGGGCAGGCCGGCGAGGAAGTACATGGTCAGGGTGATGACCAGGATCAGGCCGGTCAGAGTGGTGGCGACCAGTTGGCCTGCTCCCATGACGCCGTCCAGGACGTTGCCGCTGCCGGTGCCCAGGGCGTCCCCGGTCGCCCAGCGGGCCGGGACCCCGGCCGCCAGGGCCGTGACGGTCATCTGTGCGGCCAGGCGGGGCTTGGTGGCGAACCCGACCGCCTCCGGGATGCCCGAGGCGCTGCGACGCTCGGCGTTCTGGCACCAGTTCTGCTCGGGAAGGTAGAGGCGACGGTCGACCAAGGCTCGTCCACGCGCGGATGAGTAGGCAAGGAACACGCCGACCTGGGCATTCTCTATCTTTCCCGCCGCGCCGGAGAGTCCATTCCGCAGCACGGCGCGCGGCAACAGGGAGCCGGCCAGCTGGAATGGGAAGGCTGAGACATCTCCCCGCGGCCCGCCCCTGCTTTCGCGTGCGCACCGCCGCGGACTTGGGCGGCGCCAACAGCCTGACGGAGGCCCACCCGTTTCGCGACGCCGGATTCTGGTCTGTACCAATACGCGCTAGTGGTCTTGACCAATCTTGGCGGCGGACATACAAAAGTCGTCAACTTGCCTGTGCCTCGGCGCAGGTGAGCCGATTGGTCGCCCCCACTCCTCTCCCCCTGGAGGATTCATGCGCCTTGGAAAGCGGATTCTTCGCACGGCACTGGCGAGCTGTTCAGCCCTCGGCCTGGCCATCGGTGGAACGGTCCTGGCAGTGGCCTCGGCGCCCGCCGCGCAGGCGGCCACCACCTGCGTCACGGCCTGGAGCGCCGCCACGGTGTACACCGCAGGCCAGCAGACCAGCGAGAACGGCACCAACTACACGGCCAACTACTGGACCCAGGGCAACGACCCGGCCACCAGCAACGGCGGCAGCGGTTCTGGACAGCCCTGGACCTCCAACGGCGCCTGTACCGGCGGCTCCTCCGGCGGCGGCGGGGGCGGAGGCGGGACCGGCGGGACCGGGACGGGCTCGGTCAGCGGCCTGCTCCTGAGCCCGTATAAGGACGTCACCATCAATATGAACTGGAATACCTACCAGATGCAGTCGGCGGCCGGCGGGTCCGTGCGGCCGCTGGTCGGATCCGGCAGCATGGTGTCCCAGTACGTCCCGAAGCTGCCTGCCGTCAGCGTCGCCTTCGCCACCGGCTCCTGCGGCAGCGAGACCTGGGGAGGCGTCTCGGGTGCCAACTGGGCCGCCGAGAACGTGCCCCAGCTCCACTCCGCCAACCTGAACTACGTGGTGTCCACCGGCGGTGCCGCCGGGACGTTCACCTGCGGCTCCACCTCCGCCATGAACTCCTTCATCTCGCGCTACACCAGCTCGAACCTGGTCGGCATCGACTTCGACATCGAGAACGGGCTCAGCTCCTCGGACATCACCAATTTGGTCAACGCCGCGGCCGGCGCCCAGGCCACTTACCCCAAGCTCCAGTTCAGCTTTACCCTGGCCACCCTGGGCGCCTCTGACGGCTCCTACGGCGGCGTGAACTCGCTCGGCAACCAGGTCGTCCGCGCTGTCCTGGGCTCCAGCCTGAAGTCGTACGTCATCAACCTGATGACCATGGACTTCGGCAACGCTTCCAGCAGCGTGTGCGTGGTCTCCAGCAGCACGTGCGAGATGGCCCAGTCCTCGATCCAGGCAGTGAAGAACCTGGAGCACACCTACGGGATACCGGCCGGAAAAATCGCCGTCACGCCGATGATCGGCATGAACGACAACACCAGCGAGACCTTCACCACCGCGGACGTGGACACCTTGTCGTCCTACGCGAAGAGCAACGGCCTGGCCGGCGTCCACTTCTGGTCCCTGGACCGAGACACGCCCTGCAACTACACCTACGCGTCGCCCACCTGCAACTCCGTGTCCAGCACAACCCCGCTGCAGTACACCAAGAGGTTCCTGGGCGACCTCGGGTACTGACCCCTCCGGGGTGACTGCGGGCCGTGCACCTCGCGTGCACGGCCCGCCTTCCCGCGTCCCCGCCGCAGGAGCAACACGTCCACGAGCAGTCCAGGTTCCTGGCAGCGCGCCTGCAGTGCCCTCGCCGTTGCGGATGGCATGGATTCCGGTGATTCGGCCGTTGGTGACCTCCGTCAGGAAGACGCCCTGGAGGCGGCCCAGGCCGTGGACCGCGATCGCGGGAGCGCTGTTGCGGTTGATCATCTCGATCCGCAGGTCTGCCAGACGCCCCTTGCGGAAGATGTTCGTCAGCACTGCTGCCACCTTGTCCGCGCCCACGACCGGCCGACGAGCCGCAGTCGTGCGCCCCCCTGGCTGTCGGCGGTCCACACGACGTCCGGCGCGAGCAGCGACAGCAGTTCTTCGAGGTCACCGGTGGCGGCCGCACTGACATTGCGGGGTCGGCTCCCGGGTTCGGATCCATTTGGCATTCGGGACGTTCCTCAGCCTCGTGGTTTAGCCGTGCCGTTGACCTGGTGGGACGGTCCACGGCCCGGCGCGGGATACTGATCGCCATGCGCACTGATTTCGACCCACAGGTGATGGAACCGGGAGCCTTCTACAAGCTGCTGACCGCGGTAGTGGTGCCGCGGCCGATCGCCTGGGTGTCCACGTTGAGTTCTGCCGGGACGGCGAACCTCGCCCCTGCGAAGTTCGGTAGAAAGCAGTATCGCAGTTCGTGACGTTAACCCAGGTCAAACACCATGGCAAGAGTCCTAGCGCGATCTGGAACCGCACGGTGCAGACCGAAGCAATGCTCAGGACGCTGGCACGCCAAGTGGCTGCAGCAACTGCCGACGTGGTGTTTCCTCCGACGCCCTTGCCCCTGCTGGGGCCGCAAGAGGTCCCGCCGGAGACCCCTGACCCCCAGTCGGGTGCCAAAGGTATATCCCCGCCTAAATTAGGCGCTAGTGCACGCTATGCGTGCGCAAAGCGTGCACCCGTAGGAGCAGCCTGGCGGCCTGCGCAGAATGTGTGGTCGCTCTCCGCAGAAACGGTCCCAGGCGCGGTGAGCACATGCTGGCTCATATGGACACGATGCGTGACTGGGGAACAGTCCCGCAGGTGCAGGGAGCACCACTCCACCGCAACCCTGGATCGACTCAAGACGTGGGGGTCCGTGCTCCGGTCAGTTCGCGCTGCTCCAGAAGACGCAGTGGTGTTCGCCTGCGACATTGGTTTCCAGATCGGGCCCGGGGGCGTTGAGGGAGAGCAGGGACGGGTGGGCGCTGGTGAAGCGGGGCCAGGGGGTTTGGTCGGAGGCGTGGGGGTGTCCCTGGTGGGCGAAGCCGGTCCAGTCCTGCTGCATTGTGGCGGCCAGATCCTGTTGGCGGGGTGTGAAGATGCCAGGGTTGGCGGTGTTGGCCAGGGTGAACAGGTACTGGACCTCTGATTCGTGGGCCGCACCGTAGGGGAAGCTGACCGGTGGCAGGTAGCGCTCGGGTGCGTTCTCGTCGTTGAACTCGTAGGCGTACGTGGGGACGTACGCCGCCATGGACTGGTCGATGGTCAGCGCCGGGCAGGCGAAGCTGTCGTCGGTCCATGCCGCGCTCAGGGCCTCGGCTGGGTTCGGGTAGTCGCTCGGCGGGTACTGGGTGGCGATGATCGCGGCTGTCTGGGGGGTGACCTTCAGTTCTGCTTCGATCATGCCCTGGTAGTCGGCGACGGTGACGACCGGGTGGCCTTCGAGTTCGGCCTCGGCGACGAACAGCCGCCGTTCGTCCCTGTTGGAGCCGTTGATCACCGGGACGCGGTTGAACTGCCCGCTGGCGAGGGCTGTTCGGATGGACCGTGGGAGGACCTGTCCGTCGATGTCCGGCTGGTAGCCGGACGGGTTCTGGTCGTCGAGGATGGTGGACACCGGCAGGTTCCGCAGACAGGAAGCCGTTTCGGCCCTGGCCGCACCGGTACACCCCGCGGTGGTGGCGAATGCCTGGCCTGCGGTTTCGGCAGCGGCGAGAGGTGTCGTGTCGAGGCCGTAGCCGCCGCTCTCGATGACGGCCTTGGAGAACAGGCCTTTGGCTGCGGGGGAGGCGAGTTGCGCCAGGACGCTCAGTCCGCCGGCTGATTCCCCGAACAGGGTCACCTTGCGGGGGTCGCCTCCGAAGCGGCCGATGTTGTGCTGGACCCAGCGAAGAGCGGCCTGCTGGTCCATCAGCCCGTAGTTCCCAGCGGCTCCGTCGGTGCCGGCCAGGGCGCGGTCGGCGAGGTAACCGAGCGCGCCGAGGCGGTAGTTGATGGTGACAACGATCACTCCTCTGTGCACCAACGGGGTGGGGTCGTAGTCGTCGCTCTCTCCCACGATGTTCGCGCCGCCGTTGATCCACACCATGACGGGAAGGGGACGGTGTGCGGCAGCGGTGCGGCTGGTCGGAGTGAAGACATTGAGGTTCAGGCATGCTTCCGAGGTGCCGGCCTCCCCGAACGCCGAGCTGGGCTGAGCACAGTGGCTGCCGTATGCGGTCGCGTCCTGGACGCCTCGCCAGTGGGCGACGGGCTCGGGGGCGTGCCAGCGCAGGGCGCCGACCGGTGGAGCCGCGTAGGGGATGCCCAGGTATTCGTTCGCGGTACTGGTGGTCCTGCCTTGGACGGCTCCGTCGTAGGTGCGCACCACCAGGCTGCTGTTGGGGGGTCGGTCGGTGGCTCGGTTGGGGGCGGTGCTCGCGCTGGCAAGGGCCGTGGTGGCGAAGAGCACGGCGATGACCAGGGAGGTGGCTGTGACGGCCCGCAAGGATGCTTGCTCGTTGGGAGCAGGTGATTTCGGCATTCGCTCTCTCGTTCCGGTTGCTGGGGCGGGTGACGGCAACGCGCTGCCGGTGGTCCCCTTCTCAGACTGACGGTCAGCTGATGTACGGCGGAGGTTGCCAGCGTCGACTCCGTCGGGGCGAACTCCTTCGTTCGGTAACGGTTCCGTGGCTCACCTCTGGTGTGTGGTGCCGGTCTCCGGAAGGCGGATCTCCTCGGCGACGTGTTCGCTGCGGGCGCCCGGACCGTCAGGGGTACGGGACGATGGCCACCGGGCAGGCCGCGTGGTGCAGCACGGTGTGGTTGACAGGGCCGAGGCGCGGACCCGCACGGCCGGATCGGCGCTGAGCGCCCACCACCAGGAGATGTGCGTCGGCTCCGGCCCGGAGCAGGACCGAGCCGGCGCTGCCGGGCGCGTTGTAGCGCCGGACATCGACCCCAGGAGGCGGGTTGGGAAGGACGACGGCGGCGACGAGGGCCCGTGCCCGCTGCGCCGCTGTTTCGTCGGCCCTGGGGGCCGGCAGCCCGAGCGTCTCGGCCTCGGACTGCCAGGCGTGCACAAGGTGCAGACTCGTTCGGCGCAGGGCCGCCTCCCGCACCGCGAAGTCGATCACGGATCCGGGGGTTCCATGCGGACCGATGCCGAGGACCACGCCCCCACCCCACGGCTTGCGCCGGTTGGGGTCACCGCGTACCACCACGACGGGAAATTCCGCCTGTGAGACCACCGCCAGGCTCACCGAGCCGAGAAGGGCACCGGTCAGCGCGCCGTGGCCGCGCGATCCCAGAACCAGCAGTTGCGTCGTCCCGTCAAGCGCCAGGAGTGCGGGCACCACGTCCCGGGTGAGGCTTTCGACGGTCACCGCGACTCCGGGACGGTGCCGGGAGGCTCGTTCGCAGGCTGCGGCCAGGAACACCGGGGTTTCCGAGCGTGCGGCTCCGACATCGGGCGGCGAGGTGCCCGCGTGCAGCAAGCGCAGGGGGACGTCGCGGCGACACGCTTCCTCCGCCGCCCAGTCCACCGCGTGCGGGTTCGATGGGGAACCGTCCACACCCACGGTTATCCGGCTGATCGGCATAGTCCACTCCTCATGCGCGTTGATCGCTCGGCCGGTGGTCTTCCCGGGTGCCCGAGGGGCGTCTCCGTGCTGGAGAGGCCCCTCGGGCACGCCGTGCATGTCAGGCGGCGCTGAGCTCAGGTCCCACGGCGGGGTGCGCCAGGAGCTCGGCGCTGTCCGGGACCCTCCGGGCGTGTCGGATGCCGAGGCCGACCAGTACCGCGAAGAGCAGCGCCATCACGAACGAGGCGATCGCTGCCCACAGGGCCAGTGTGGCGAAGACGGAGAAGGCGTAGGCCTCCAGTAGCAGGCCCCGCAGCGTCGTTCCCTGGAAGGAGGTCTGGACCTCGGCGGCCAGCGCGGCGTTCTTCGGATCGGCCCGCGACGCGCTGCTCACCTGGGAGTAGACGCCCCCGTACGGCATCTCGGAGAGGTGGACGGCGATGTAGTGGTCGGCGTAGGCCTTGGCCTGGTCCCCGGTGGTCAGCTGCTGGCCGGCGTACTGGTCGAGGTAGGGGCTGATCTTCGGGTCGGCGAGAGCGGTAGTGCCCTTGGCGGGGAAGACGATCTGCTGCTGGGCCAGTTGGCTGTGGACGCTGGAGTCGGCGAAGTTGTAGCCCCAGGTCGCCAGACCCCCGGCGATCAGCAGCATCAGGACGATCGCTATTCCTCCGACGCTGGCAAGGAGGTCGAATACTCTACGGCGCATGACTGGCACCTTCCTTTGTCCTTCTGGGCTGGTTTCCTGAGCATGTGTCACCTCCCGGGAAGGACGACAGGGCCGTTGGTCCCGTCCCTCACCGACAACCGGGTCCTCGACCGAGGCCGCGCCCGTCGAGGGGTCGAACCCCATGAAGCGTCCCGTTCTCGCGGCGGTGGGTATCGTTTGCCCACTGCATGCCTGGGTCCTGCTCCGATTGCCTCCATGGGTCGCCCAGTACGACGGGTTGACAGGTAGGGGACCACCGGCACCCGGATTCGCCCCGATAGGCCCATCCCCGGCGAGCGGTTGACGGGGTCAGGGTGGGCGGGTGTCGGGGCCTCGGTCGTGAGGCCGCTCCCACCTGAGAGGTCGAACCCCCATGAAGCGTCCTGTTGTTGCCGGGGTGGACGGTTCCCCGCAGAGTCTCGCCGCTGCCCGGTGGGCTGCGCGCGAGGCGGTCCTGCTGGGTTCACCGCTGCGTCTGCTCTACGCCTGGCCGTGGCTGCCGCACCTGTACCCCGGGTCCCCCAGTCCCGATGCCCTGCAGGCTGATGCGCTGCGCATGCTCACCGGTGCCGGCGCTGACATCCAGGCAGACTTCCCCGACCTGGCCGTCGACACCGAGATGCTGTCGTACTCGACCGTCGACGGGCTGCTCGCGGCGGGGGACGACGTGGAGCTGATGGTCCTCGGATCCCGTGGAACAGGCGGCTTCCGGAACCTGTTGGTCGGTTCCACCAGCCTGGCGGCGGCGGCCCGCAGCACCTGTCCGGTCGTCCTGGTGCCCGACGGCGAGAGCCCGGAGGGCGCGGTCGCGTCGCGCCGTGAGGTCGTCCTGGGACTCGACGCCCGCCACTCCAGCGACGCCCTGATCGACTTCGCCCTGCGCACTGCCACCAGCAGCGGTTCCTCCCTGCGGGTGGTCCACGCCTGGAGCCCGCCGCCGCTGTGGTCGGTCAACCCGGTTGACCCCGGGGTCCCGGAACGCGACCGGATGCACCGGGAGTCGCGGCTGCTTGCTGAGGCTCTGCACGGCTGGGCCGAGAAGTACCCCGGTACACGCATCCACGCTGAGGCCCGCCCGGGCACGGCCGCGGCCGTCCTGGTGGACGAGGCGACCAAGGCCGGGATGCTGATCGTCGGACGTCAGGTCACGCGGCCGGTCCTGGGAATGCGCCTGGGTCCGGTGGCCCACGCGGTTCTGCACCATGCGATGTGCCCGGTCGCGGTGGTCCCGCACGACTGAGCAGTGACACAGATCGCTGCCACTCAGTCGCGCAGGGGACCATCGGGCCCAGGAAGGGCCGGGTGGGCTCTGCTGCCGGCGGGCCGCCCGGACGGACGATGACAGAGCAGAGGGAACGGCCCACCCAGCACAGGAGCAGTCATGACGACCGTGACCACCCGCCCGACCACCGGATCCCCGCAAACCGCCTGGCGCGGCTTCACCGGAACCGCCTGGCGCGAGCGGATCGAGGTGCGCGACTTCATCCAGGCCAACTACACGCCCTACGAGGGCGACGGCTCCTTCCTGGCCGGCCCCACCGAGCGGACCCGCAGCGTGTGGGGGACGGTCGCTGCCCTCTTCCCCGAGGAGCGCCGCAAGGGCGTGCTGGACATCGACGCCACCACCCCCTCCACGATCACCGCCCACCGGCCCGGCTACATCGACCGCGACCGGGAACTGATCGTCGGCCTGCAGACCGACGCCCCGCTCAAGCGGGCGATCATGCCGTTCGGCGGCTGGCGGATGGTGGCCGGCGCCCTCGGCACCTACGGCTACCCGGTCTCCCCGGAACTGGAAACGCGTCTTCACCCAGTACCGCAAGACCCACAACGACGGCGTGTTCGACGCCTACACCCCGGAGATGGTCCGCGCCCGCAGGGCCGGCATCGTCACCGGGCTGCCCGACGCCTACGGCCGCGGCCGGATCATCGGCGACTACCGGCGCGTCGCCCTCTACGGCACCACCGCACTGATCGCAGCCAAGCGGGTCGAACGCGCCCGCCTGGACCACCAGGCCTCCACCGCCGAGGTGATCCGCGACCGCGAGGAACTCTCCGAGCAGATAAGGGCCCTGGGTGAGCTGGAGCGGATGGCCGCGACCTACGACTGCGACGTCAGCCGCCCGGCCGGCACCGGCCGCGAGGCGGTCCAGTGGCTCTACCTGGGCTACCTGGCCGCGGTGAAGGAGCAGAACGGCGCGGCCATGTCGCTCGGTCGCACCTCGACCTTCCTGGACGTCTACCTGCAGCGCGACATCGAAGCCGGCGAGCTGGACGAGAGCGGCGCGCAGGAGCTGGTCGACGACTTCGTGGTCAAGCTGCGGATCGTGCGCTTCCTGCGCACCCCGGAGTACGACGCCCTTTTCTCGGGCGACCCGACCTGGGTCACCGAGTCCATCGGCGGGATCGGCGCCGACGGCCGCACCCTGGTCACCCGCACCTCGTTCCGCTTCCTGCAGACCCTCTACAACCTGGGCCCGGCCCCCGAGCCGAACCTCACCGTGCTCTGGTCGCCGCGGCTGCCCGAGGGCTTCAAGCAGTTCTGCGCCCAGGTGTCCATCGACACCTCCTCGATCCAGTACGAGTCCGACGAGCTGATGCGCCCGGTCACCGGCGACGACACCGCCATCGCCTGCTGCGTCTCGGCGATGACCGTCGGCAAGCAGATGCAGTTCTTCGGCGCCCGGGTCAACCTCGCCAAGGCCCTGCTCTACGCCGTCAACGGCGGACGCGACGAGATCAGCGGCGTCCAGGTCGCCCCGCCCTCCGCCCCGGTCGAGGGCGAGTATCTCGACTACGCCACCCTGTACGCCGCCTACGACCACACCCTGGACTGGCTCGCCGACGTCTACGTCAACGCGCTCAACGTCATCCACTACATGCACGACAAGTACGCCTACGAGCGGCTGGAGATGGCGCTGCACGACCACCCGGTGCACCGCTGGATGGCCTGCGGCATCGCCGGCCTCTCCGTGGCAGCCGACAGCCTGTCCGCCGCCAAGTACGCCCGGGTCAAGGTGATCAGGGACGACAGCGGCCTCGCCGTCGACTACCTGGTCGAGGGCGACTACCCCGCCTACGGCAACAACGACGACCGGGCCGACGCGATCGCGGTGGACCTGGTGGACTCGTTCATGGGCAAACTGCGCCGCCACCCGACCTACCGAGGCGCGGTGCACACCCAGTCGGTGCTCACCATCACCTCCAACGTCGTCTACGGCAAGCACACCGGCAGCACCCCCGACGGCCGCCGTGCCGGAACTCCGTTCGCCCCCGGCGCCAACCCCATGAACGGGCGCGACCGGCACGGCATGGCCGCCTCCGCCCTGTCCGTCGCGAAGATCCCGTACGACCACGCGCGCGACGGCATCTCGCTGACGTCCACGGTCACCCCCGAGGGCCTGGGCCACGACCCGGCCGAACGGGCCGGCAACCTGGTCGGCCTGCTCGACGCCTACATCGCGTCCGGCGGCTTCCACCTCAACGTCAACGTCCTGGACCGGGCCACCCTCCAGGACGCCATGGAGCACCCGGAGAACTACCCGGACCTGACCATCCGGGTCTCCGGATACGCCGTCAACTTCGTCCGCCTGACCCGCGAGCAGCAGCTCGACGTGATCAGCCGCACCTTCCACGGCGCGCTGTGAACCGCGCCGCGGACCCCACCGGTCGGATCCACTCCTGGGACCTGTCCACCGGGGTGGACGGGCCAGGGACCCGGTTCGTGCTCTTCCTCAGCGGCTGCCCGCTGCGCTGCCTGTACTGCGCCAACCCCGACACCTGGCACATGCGCGACGGCACGCCCACCACCGTCGACGAGGCGATGGAGCTGATCGGCAGGCACGCCGCCTTCGTCCGGGCCGCCGGCGGCGGAGTGACCCTGACCGGAGGCGAGCCCCTGCTCCAGCACGCCTTCGCCGCCGAGATCCTGCACCGCTGCAAGGAACTGGGCCTGCACACCGCACTGGACACCTCGGGCTTCCTCGGCGCCGCCGCCGACGACCGGCTGCTCGCCGACACCGACCTGGTCCTGCTCGACATCAAGTCCTTCGACCTGGCCACCTACCGGAGGCTGACCAGCCGTCAACTGGGCCCGACGCTCAGCTTCGCCACCCGCCTGGACCGGCTCGGCATCCGGGCCCGGATCCGCTACGTGCTGGTCCCGGGCTGGACCGACAACGCCGAGGCGATCGACGGCCTGGCCGCATTCGTGGCCGGCCTCGGCAACGTCGAACAGGTCGACGTGCTGCCCTTCCACAAGCTGGGCGCCCCCAAGTACGAGACCCTCGGCATCCCCTTCCCACTGGCCGACACCCCGGTACCGGACGCAGCCCTGACCGAGCGGGTACGCGGCCAGTTCCGAGCCCACGGCCTGAAGGCCTACTGACCTGCACCATCGTCACCGCACCATCCACCTGGAGAGGAAACGGACATGACCGTGCGCATCGGCATCAACGGATTCGGCCGGATCGGGCGCAACTACCTGCGCGGCGTCCTGGAGCGCATCGACCAGGGCGGCACCGACCTGGAGGTGGTGGCCGTCAACGACATCGCCCCCACGGCCACCCTGGCCCACCTGCTCGAGTACGACTCCACCTACGGCCGCCTGCACCGCACCGTCCGCCACGACGCCGACTCGCTGACCGTCGACGGCCACCGCATCGCCGTCACCGCCGAACGCGACCCCGCCGCCCTCGCCTGGGCGGAGCACCGGGTGGACATCGTCATCGAGTCCACCGGCCACTTCCGCACCCGCGACGAGGCAGCCCTGCACCTCAAAACCGGTGCCCGCAAGGTTCTGCTCTCGTCTCCGGGCAAGAACGCGGACGCCACCATCGTCATGGGCGTCAACGAGACCGACTACGACCCCGAACTGGAGCAGATCATCTCCTGCGCCTCGTGCACCACCAACTGCGTGGCGCCCATGGTCAAGGTCCTCCACGAGAACTTCGGCATCGTCAAGGGACTCCTCACCACCGTGCACGGCTACACCAACGACCAGGCCCTGCTGGACGGCCCGCACAAGGACCTGCGGCGCGGCCGGTCGGCAGCCGTCAGCATCATTCCCACCAGCACCGGCGCCGCCCGCGCGGTCGGCCTGGTGCTGCCCGCCCTGGACGGGCTCCTGGACGGCATCGCCCTCCGGGTCCCGGTCGAGGACGGCTCGCTGACGGACCTGACCGTGGTCCTGGGCCGAGAGGTCTCCGCCGACGAGGTCAACGCCGCCTTCGCCGACGCCGCGGCCGGCCCGCTGAACGGGATCCTGCGCGTCACCACCGCCCCGATCGTGTCCCGCGACGTGATCGGCGACCCCGCCTCCTGCATCCTGGACAGCGCCTTGACCCAGGCACACGGCGACCTGGTCAAGGTGTTCGGTTGGTACGACAACGAGTGGGGCTACAGCAACCGCCTGATCGACCTCACTCAGTACGTCGCCGACCGCCTGTGACCGATGGCTCGACATCGCACCACGAAGGCCGGTGGTCCCGTAACCAGGGCCGATTGGGCCCTGCCCGGGGCGGGGCTGTGTGTTCGATGCTGGCCTCGGTGTTCCCGGACTGAAGGAGTGAGCCATGATCGATCCATCGCCCCGCGAGACTGCGGCGGGCCATGCGGCACTGGAGGGCGTCGTCGTCGGCATCGACGCCTCGGAACCCGCACAGGAGGCGCTGGACTGGGCCGCTGCCGAGGCCGAGCGCCGATCGGTGCCCCTGCACATCGTCCACTCCTGGAGTCTGTCGCCCTATCAGGTACCGGAGGGGGACCGCGGCGACATCGCCGAGAGCGTCTTCGAAGGCGCCGAGGCCTTGGTGCGGAAGGCTCGCGATCATGTCCTCGAACAGCACAGCGGCCTTCAGGCGGACTCCGCGGTCCTGACGGAGGAGCCGGTCCAGGGGCTGCTCCGCAAGGCCGGGGAGAATTCCCTGCTGGTCGTCGGCACCCGGGGGCACAACCGCTTCGCTGCCACCATGCTGGGTTCGGTGAGCCAGAGCCTGGTCGCCCACGCGCCGGCTCCCGTCGTGGTGGTGCGGGCAGCGGAAACCCCGCACAGCGGCCCCGTGGTGCTGGGAGCCGCACCCGGTGAGGTGGACGCGCCGATCGAGTTCGCCTTCGCGGAGGCACAGCGCAGGGGTGTGCCGCTCCGGGTGATCCGCACCTGGATGTACCCGCAGTCCTATCCCGGCTTCATCGTCGTCCCACCACAGGACCGGGCCCAGCGCGATCGCGCCGAGGGCATGGAACTGACCGAGGTGCTGGCCCGCAGTCATAAGGCCTTTCCCGGCGTCGAGGTGGTCCAGGTGGTGACCTTGGACGAACCGGAGACGGCCCTGGTCGACGCCTCCGCCACGGCCGGTCTGATCGTGATCGGCGCCCAGCGCCGCAAACACCCCTTCGCCATGCCGGTGGGCCACGTCGTCCAGCGGGTGCTGCACCACGCCCACTGCCCGGTCGCCGTCATCCCGCACAACTGACTGGCTCCTGGGCCGGCGGTGGCTCGGCGCCGAGAGCGGTTCTTCCGGCCTCGAGCCGGGCCATCAGGAGCGGCGGGTCGAGCAGGCGACTGTCAAGCCCCGGGTTTCGTGGAGAGTGAGTTAGCTGGTTTTCTGGAGTGACGCAGGGGGTTCGGTCGCGTAGTGGGCGGCTTCGTGCTCTGTGGGGGTGATGTGGCCGAGCTCGCCGTGCAGCCTTCGCTGGTTGAACCAGTCCACATACTCGGCGACGGCGATCTCGACGGGGTGTGTCAAGAAAACGGCTGATCTACCCAGACGGATGGTTACTTGATGTCGGTGGGCATGCGGCCTTCGAAGGCGATCGCGAAGGCGTTCAACGGGGCTTTCCAGCGGATGGTCCAGCGCTTGCGGCCGTTGCCGGTCGGGTCGAGTAACATCAGCGCCATGTAGACGCACTTGAGGGCGGCCTGCGGGTTCGGGAAGTGTCCCCGGGCCCTTACGGCCCTGCGGATCCGGGCGTTGACCGACTCGATGGCGTTCGTCGAGCAGATGACCTTGCGGATCTCCACGTCGAAGGCCAGGAAGGGCACGAACTCGGCCCAGGCATCGGACCACAGCTTGATCACGGCCGGATACTTGGCGCCCCAGACCTCGCTGAACTCCAGGAACCGCTCGGTGGCCGCAGCCTCGCTGGGCGCGGTGTAGACCGGCCGCAGGGCCTTGGCCATCTTGTCCCAGTCCGCCCGCGACGCGTAGCGGAAGCTGTTCCTCAGCAGGTGAACGATGCACGTCTGGACAACCGTTCGAGGCCAGACCACCTCCACCGCGTCAGGCAGTCCCTTGAGCCCGTCGCAGACCAGCATCAGCACATCGTTCACGCCCAAGGCCACGGAGTTACGCCCCACCCGCATCCGTCAACTCGTCTGCTTCCACGAATCGGCGAGTGTGTAGGTGCCGTAGGCGATCTTCTTCAGGATCCCTTCGGCGGCCCATTGGGTCATCTGCGTCGCGAATCTGGCCAGATTGTGGATGTCCAGTGCGATGGCTACCTCTCGGGGGCGCCAGGCACGCTCGGGGTTGGCAGCCATGAGGTGGAAGACCCGGTTTCGGTTGCCTGCTCCCATGGCTCTGATGCCGGTGGCGGCTTTGCGCTGGTCAGCTTGCCGGTCGATGGCCGGGGGCGCCGTCGTGGGAGCCGGGCGAAGTGCCACCCTCTCTGACAGTCTCGACTGAGACGTCCGGTTCGTCCGGGTTAGTCTGGATGGGCGAGACAGGAGATTCCCGGCATGGCTTCCAATACCACCACCTCACGCACAGCCCCCGAGCCCGACCCGGCCCCGCGGCCGAAGCGGCGCACGTTCACGGCGGAATACAAGCTGCGGATCGTCGCTGAGTACGATGCCGCCCCCAGCGGGGAGAAGGGCGCGGTCCTGCGCCGCGAGCGGTTGTACCACTCGCACATCATCGAGTGGCGGGCCGCGCGAGACGCCGGAGCGATGGCCACGCTCGCCGACCGGCGGACCTCGCCCGCACGCCCCAAGAGGCCCGCCGAAGCAGCCGAGGCCGAGCGGCTGCGCAAGAGGCTGGCCGTCGTGGAACGGGAGCTGGCGCAGAAGGACGCCGCCCTGGAGCTGCTGGGAAAAGCTTCCGCACTCTTGGAACTGCTCTCCAAGAGTGCGGGCTGAAAGCCGAGGCCGAGCAGGTCGCCGACGAGCTCTTCCAGTCGCTGGAGCGGGAGTTGAACACCACTGCGGCCTGCCGGCTGACCGGTCGCTCACGGGCCACGCACTACCGTCGGCTCAACCCGCCCCCGCCGCGCGAGCGCGCTCCGCGCCCCTCGCCGCCCTCAGCTCTGGCTCCGGCGGAGCGCGCGCGGATCCTGGCACTGATGAACAGCCCGGCCTATGCCGAACTGGCACCTGCCCAGATCTGGGCGCGCGAACTGGACGAGGGCCGCTACTACTGCTCAGTGCGCACGATGTACCGGATCCTGGAGGCCCAGGGCCAGACCGGCGAGCGCCGCCGCCAGGCCACCCACGCCGCCAAGTCCATCCCCGAACTCGTGGCCACCGCCCCCTCGCAGGTCTTCAGTTGGGACATCACCAAACTGGCCGGACCAGACAAGGGCATCTGGTACCACGCCTACGTCATCATCGACATCTTCAGCCGCTACGTCGTCGGCTACACCGTGGAGATGGCCGAATCGGCCGAGCGCGCCGAGGAGTTGATCAGCGAGACCGTCGAACGCAACGGCATCGCCCCCGAGCACCTGCACGCGGACCGCGGCACCTCGATGACCAGCAAGAAAGTCTCGCAGTTGCTCATCGATCTGGGCGTGACGCGCTCGCACTCGCGCCCCAAGGTCTCGAATGACAACCCGTACAGCGAAAGCCAGTTCAAAACCACGAAGTACATGGCCGACTACCCGGCGCGGTTCGACTCCCTGAACCACGCACGCGAGTGGTTCGACTCATTCATTGCCTATTACAACCATGAGCATCGCCATTCGGGCATCGGGCTGCACACGCCTGCGTCCGTGCACTTCGGCACCGCCGGCCAAGTCCAGGACCAGCGCGCCGTCACGCTCAACGAGGCATACGCCCGCCACCCCGAACGCTTCGCCCGCCGCCCCCGCCCGCCCAAGATCCCCGATCAGGCGTGGATCAACGACCCCGCCAAACGCAGAGAACCCGAATCAGCACAACAGAGCGCATAACCGTACGAACGTCTCATTTGACTTGACACGTTCCGCCACGGTCAGGCGGTTGATGGTCCGGCTCTGGCGCGGACGGGTTGCCGCCGGTTGGGTGGGATACCGGGTTCGACCGGCTTTGACCGAGCGGACACTGGTGCGCAGTCGTCTTCGTGGAAGTAGTCCGTTCAGCACCGCACTGGCGATCGGACCGTCCAGTTCCTCGTATCTGGCTCGGCTGGCGTGTGTGTGGGCGAGGACGACATGGTCCCGCGCGCTTTCCAGAGCAACGGTGAAGCTGGCTCGATCAGGATCGAGGCCCGGGCGGGACTCCACGGCATCCACCATCGCTGTTCGCAGGAGCTGATAGACGATCAACTGGCCCCAAATTTCCTGCTCCAGGCCTGGTCGGTCCTGTGATCGCAGTACGAATCCGTCCTGCAACGTGTGCCGAAGCGCGTAGTAGGCGGACTCGACCACCCGGCGCCAGTACACCCCCTTCGGACAGACCCGCGGCACCCTCCCCACCACCTGGCCCGGCGACAACGGCTACGTCGGAGGCACCCCCGATCCCACCACGGCGCTGGAAAACCTCGGCGCCCGCGAATACGACCCCCAAAACGGGCGCTTCATCAGCATCGACCCCGTCTTCGAAGCCACTGACGCCAACCAGTTGGGAGGCTACGCCTACGCCGGCAACGACCCCGTCAGCGGCAGCGACCCCAACGGCCTGTTCTGCGACGGATGCGGCAATGGGGACCACGGCGCCAGCATGGACGTCGGCTGCAGTGCCTCCACATCAGGCTCCTGCGGCGGAGACCTCACCGAAACCGGACACCACTACTGCGACGGATGTGCCAGCTCGACCAGCAGCGGAGTCCAATCCGGCCCCCCGGTCAGGGACCTGCCACCGCTCACGATCCTGAAGAAGTGGAATCCTAGCCACCCCTTCCCAACCGTGAACATGATGAAGCAGGAAGGCGACTACTACCCCGACCTGTCCTACTCCTACAACGTCGAACTGTTCTTCTGGGCAAAATGCGCCGGCAGCGACGTCGACTGCGACCTCATCGACCGCTTCTACCACAACTACAAGGACGTACACGGGATACCCGACAATCCCTGCGCCCTCACCTCCCTGTGCCAGGACCTGCCAGCCCTCCTCGCAGCTGCAGGAGTTGACGGCGAAGGGGCGGCCGGTGCGTGCAGTTTTGCTCCGACCACACCGGTCCTCCTAGCCAATGGAAAGGCAAAGCCTATTGGCGACCTGAAGGTCGGTGACCAGGTCGAGGCAGCGGACCCCAACACTGGCAAGGACGAGGGTGGACGAACGGTCCAACATGTCTGGATCAACCACGACAATGACCTCCTTGACGTCACTGTCACCACCGGCTCCGGGCGCACGTCGATCATCCACACCACCGCTAACCACCCCTTCTGGGACGACACCACACAGAGCTGGGTCGCGGCGGGCAACCTCGAGCCAGGCGACGCCCTTGCCAGTACCCAAGGCCAGCACCCCACCGTGCTCACGATCAAGGCCACACCAGGCGCGGCCAACCGCTACAACCTGACTGTGCAGCAGCTCCACACGTATTATGTCCTTGCTGGCTCCACGCCGATCCTCGTTCATAACAGCACGGGAACGCCGAACCCGCCTCCGTTTCCTGCTCTCCCCAGTCTGGACGGGATGTCATACTCTGATGCCGTAGGCGTGCTCGCCGATAATGGATTTTCATGGGTGAGCGACTCGGGAAGTTACGTCACATTTAGAAACGGGAGTGGAACTCTTACTATTAAGTCGGAAAATGGGCGTGTGACGCGCACGACCCCGTTCGATCCTGGAGATAATATTAGGAATCGTCCTGTCCGTTGGAATCCTGACGGTACATCTGCGGCAGGTCAGCACCACGACGACACTAACGAGTACCTCTCGAATGAGGGCGAGACCTGCGATTAATTTGCTGCCCTAGAACTCGGAGAAAATCGAAGGGATGCCATCCTGTGTTTGAACGAAAGATTGGAACTATCCGGTCAATCATGGGGGCTAAGCAAGCGCTGTACCTGGACCACTACTCGCGCACTTCGGTTGGAGGTTCGGAGTCGTTCGAGTTGTACTTCTCATCGTCTGATGATCGATCGTTTACTGTACTTTGGCTTGGTGGTGTCCGTTACGCGGTGGCCGAAGAATTGTCGCTGGCGAGCGGTTCGCTTGTGGATGGCGTAAGAATTAGCCATATCGCGGGAGGTCAAAAAAGTTGGCCAGCTTTCGTTGGCTTTTCATCTGCGGAAACTGAAAGCCTGCCGGATTTGGTTCATGTTCAGGTGGTCGGACCGGCCGAAATTGAAATTGTCGCGCAGACCATTGACCTTTTGTCAACTCCGGCTGAGCTTGGCATGTACTACTGATTCCCAATGAAGTTGTCAAACCCAGTTGGTGACGTGCTGCGACGGCGTCAGCCGGGTGCGGGTGTGTCAAGAAAACGGCTCTGGCCCGTAATCGGTGGTGGCCCTCCGTGGCTATGACTGGAGCAGGATCCGTTGGCGGAGGAGGGGGAAGGCGGCGCGGCCGTGCATCTGCCTCATGATCTTCTTGGTGCTGGTGTTGACGCCCTCGGTGCGGCCGTTGTGGTACGGGAGAGTGAGGCCGGCGTCGACGGCGGCTCGGTCGAGTTCGAGGCCGTTGGCGAAGGAATGCAGGTGGGGCAGGTCAGCGGCGCGGACCTGGCTGATCCAGGTGGTGAGTTTCGCGTCGTTTCCCTCTATGGGTGTCAGGAGTTGGGCGAACTCGCCTGCAAGTCGGGTGAGTTCGGTCATCTCTGGGCAGGACGTGGTGAGGTTTCGCAGTAGTTCGGTGTCCTTGTCGCGCAGGTTGTCGGGGCGGGTCAGGAGGAGTCGGGCCAGGCGGTTGGGGGTGATGGTGGGCCGGTCGCCCTCGGCGCGGCCCTGGGTGAGGTACCGCACCAGCAGGTTCGCGCTGCCGGTGTAGCCCATTTCCTTGATCTCGCGCAGGAGTTGCGTGGCGGGGACGGCTGGGTCGGTGGCGCGGCGTTCGCGCAGGTGGTCGCGGTAGGGGTCGACCAGCGTGGTCCGGTACTGCGGCACCCGGCGCTGGGGGGCGGGCTCCGTCATGCGGGCGTACCGCTTGACGGTGTTCAGTGCCACGTCCAGGCGGCGGGCGCATTCGAGCAGGCCGACGCCTTTGCCGAGCAGGTCGTGGACGTGCCGCCAGCGCTGGAGGGTGGTCTGCTCGCGGACCCCGGCGGGGCGGGCCGGATTCGCGGTCGCCCAGCACGCGGCGTGGGCGCGGACCTCGGACAGGGCTCTGCCACACAGGTTGATGGGTCGGGCCGGGGCGCCCTGCCGGGATTACTCCCGGTGGGTTTCCCCGACCCGCCCTCCGAACCCGGCGTGCGGCTCTCACCGCACCGGGCTCTCCACGAGATCATCCGTTGGAAACGGGCTGCCCAGAGCGTCCGGCCAAGGGCTGGGGATGCCGTTCGTGCCTCGGTAGCGATACCGAGTGATCGGTACTCTGCCGAGGTCGAACAGTTGGATCCCGTCCATTTCGATGGGCTTCCACCGCCCGTTGGGGCCGCGGAGCCATCGCCGGATGGCCGTCCACGTCATGCGGTGCCGGTGCATCACCCAGCGGACGATGCGCCACCAGACGAAGGTGTGCAGGGTCTGCAGGGTGTGCTTGGCGACCGCGTGCCTGAAGTAGTTGGCCCAGCCGCGCAGGATCTGGTTGATCCGGATCAGCGTGATCTTGTAATCGAGATGCGACAACTTCTGGGTCAGTGCCTTGATCTTCCGTTTCAGCGACGCGACCGGTTTGTCGGCGATGAACGTGTAGACGTGCCACTTGTCCGTTCCGCGTTTCCGCATCCAGACGATTCGGAAGCCGAGGAAGTCGAACCCGTCCGCAAGGTGCACCACCTGGGTCTTGGCCTCTGACAGCACCAGGCCCATCGGGGCCAGGACCTCGCTCACATGCTCGCGAAGCGCCTCGGCGTGCTCGCGGGTGCCGTGGACCATGACGACGAAGTCGTCCGCATAGCGGACCAGTCGCCAGGTCGGCAGGCCCCGCCGCCGTTGCCGCTCGCGATCGCGCCGACTGCCCATCATGCTGGTCCACTGCTCGGCGGCAAAGTCGTCGAGCACGGACAGTGCGATGTTGGCCAGCAGCGGCGAGAGGATCCCGCCTTGCGGGGTTCCCGAATCGGTCTCGTTCCGCTCGCCGAGCTCGGTCATGATCCCGGCTTTGAGGAACGCCTTCACCAGCGCGAGCACCCGCTTGTCCTTCACCCGCGCCCGGACACGGCCCATCAGGGCCGTGTGGTCGATGCGGTCGAAGCACGCCTCGATGTCCGCGTCCAGCACCCAGCGGTATCCCTGAGAGCCGAACAGGTGGATCTCGGCGATCGCGTCGTGTGCACGCCGGTTGGGCCGGAACCCGTAGGAGTACGGACGAAAATCCGCCTCGAACACGGGCTCCAGGACCAGCTTCAACGCAGCCTGCACCACCCGGTCCGCAACGGTCGGGATCCCCAGCCGGCGCAGTTTCCCGCCCGCCTTGGGGATCATCCGTTCGCGCACCGGCAGGGGCTGGAAGGCCCCGGCCCGGAGCTGGTCGCGGATGTGGTTCAGGTGCGCTGTCACTCCGGACGCCAGGACGTCGGCGGCGCGAACGCCGTCCACGCCTGCTGTCCGGGCTCCGGTGTTGCCCGCGACCCGCTCAAACGCCATCACCAGGACGGCCGGGTCACAGACGAAGTTGAACACATCGTCGAACCGGAAGCCGTGATCGGCTACCGCCCAACGGTGCAGCTTGGTCTGCATCTTCCGTACCCGCGCCTCGGCAACCAGCACCGAGGGCCACGCGACCAGGGCATCCACCCCGGTGTCTTCGGACATTGCAGTTCCTCCCTTGCAATCTCGCTGCCGCCCTTCCCCATGCGCCGGGCTCTCCCCGGCTCGGAGTACTACGGCGGCTCCGCCCCTCCCCGGCCCGGTCGGCCGACGGTGGACCCAGCCCGGTTCCCGCGCTGGCCGCGCGGAACCCGGGCAGAGCCGGGGAGGTTCCCGTGTTCACTGATTGATCGATCGTCGGAGTAGGCACCCGGCTATACCCCCGCGGCATCGCCACGGCTACCCCGCAGCACTTCACCGTGGCCTCCCCGGCGCTCTGGCAGAAACCGCCGGGAAGTTGCCCGCCTTGGCACCGGCGAGCACGCACCGCAACCAGCCCAGATCCGCCAGGTTCGAGCTGATGTCACCTTAGGAGGCTTCGAACACCGGTTCCTCTCGTATACCTCTCCGTCTCGCTCGCCGGACCCGCACCATCTGGCAGTGCTGACACGTCCCGGCTTCGTCAGGGCCGCTTGCCACCCTCCCCGGCACCTCCCGGGTCAGGCTGCCCCCAGCTTCACCGCCCTGCTGCGACAGGACAGCGGCGAAGGTCTCCCACCTCCACTCGATCAATCAGCGCCTCACGGCGCACGTGCCATAGATGCCATCGGTCACTGACCTGCACTGCTTCCGGCAGGGATCGGCGGATTGCCTCCCCGTAGGAGCCGGATCCGTCGCGGCACACATACGCGGCTCCGGGGTGCTCGCGCAGCCACTTCGCCAGCGTGTCCGCACTGCGGTCGGGCAGGACATCGATGCGCTCGCCGGTCTCGGCGTCGATGATGTGGCACATCCCGTGAGCTCCCCTGCGGTCGGGTGGGTGATTGCCCCTGTGGTCAGGGCGTTCTTCCTCCTTCGGGTGGCTTGCTGGACGGTGACGTAACTTCGGGATTCCTGAAGCGTTCTCATCTTGTCTGACCGATCTGCGGTCTGGTCGAAGGCGAGGAGGCTCGGGTTGGCTTCGCTGGCGGTCGTGAGGGATCTGCGCGAGTTCCGGGCACCTGTCTCGGCGGGTGAACTGGAGCGATTCGAGACGGACGTGCTGGCCGGCTTCGTGCTCGCGCGGGCGTCGGCGGGCCTGGCGGACAGCACCATCCGCGGCGACGTCGGGAATCTGGAGCAAATGCGGACCTGGTTCGGGCAGCCGTTGTGGGACATGGAGCCGAAGCATGCGGACTCCTACTTCGGCCAGGTCCTGCGAGGGTCGCCCAGCGGCACCCGCCTGGCGCGGTCCCAGGCTCTGACCACGTACTTCGCGTTCCTAGAACTGCGGCACAAGATCGAGATCCACCAGATGACCGGCCGGGTCCTGGAGTGCCCGATCGATGAGATGAACCGGCCTCGCGGGAGCAAGGACGCCCAGCTCCGGATCCCACCGAACACCGCCGAGGTCGCCGCGCTATTCACGGGCTGGGGCGGGGAGTTGGCGACGTGCCGCAAGTTCGGCCCGACGGCCCGGAACTACGCGGCTGCCAGGCTTATGGCCGAGGTCGGGCTGCGGGTCAACGAAGCCTGCCGTCTGGATCTGGGTGACATCAAGTGGGACCTGGGCCGGTTCGGGAAACTACACGTCCGCTATGGCAAGGGCTCGCGGGGTTCGGGCCCGCGTGAGCGCATGGTGCCGTTGATCAACGACGCCGGGCGGACCCTGCAGTGGTTCATCCAGGACGTATGGGCCCAGTTCGGGGTGACCACACCCGGCCCGGAGTCCCGCTCTTCCCCTCCGAACGCAAGAGCGTGGACGGCTCACCGCGACGGGTCGGCGACGACGCCCTGAGGTCCGGGCTCGCCGACGCGGCGGCAGCCCATCTTCCCGCCTGGACAGACAAGTTGACGCCACATGTGCTGCGGCACTTCTGCGCGTCCGAGTTGTATCTCAACGGCCTGGACCTGATCTCGATCCAGGAAGTACTGGGGCATTCGTGGATCGCCACGACGATGCGCTACGTCCACGTGCACCGCACCCGGGTCGAGGACGCCTGGATGGCCGGCAACGAACGGGCCGCACGGCGGCTGGGAAGTCTGGTCCGATGAAGTGGAACCTGCGGCTGACGGCGGCGAACCATGGCGTCTGGAAGGCTTCCGACCTGCAGCGGAGCCTGGCCGAGCACGGCCTGGTGATCTCAGCGGGGAAGATGTCGGGTCTGTGGTCCGGTCAGCCGGTCTCCCTCAAGCTCGACGATATCGACGTCATCTGTGTGGTCCTAGGCTGCGAGATCACCGACCTCCTGGTCCCCGAGCCCGAGAAGGTGTCCCGGCCAGGACACGGCGACGGGCAGCAGGCGGCGGTGGCTTCCGGCGGGACGGCGCCGAGCGTGGTGCCCCGGCGTCGTGACGGCCGCTCTCTTCCTCCGATGTGACGGGCAACAAGACGATGACACCACCGCGAACGGACAAACCGGCGTCCTCCTGCAAGGCCTGCTTCTCCTGGGGGCAGTTGCCCGGATACTCCTGCCGGGCCTGCTTCACCTTCGCCGGCCTCCACGAGGTGGGCCAGTGCTCGGCCTGCCACCGGTCGGTGCCCACCAAGAAGGGCTACTGCCGGCTGTGCTGGCTGCAGGCGAGCCTGGAGGCCAGGACCAACGGAGATGTCGTCGTTCTCGCGCCCTACCTCGCACAGCTCCAGCACCAGCAGCTGTTCCTGGCCAGGATGCATCGCATCCGCCAGCCCGGCCCCCTGCTGGGCAGGGCGGGCCGCCGTCCCGCGCGGCACGCACCGGAACCCGCACGCTCACCGTCCCCATGGATCCAGATGTCGTTGCTCGACGCGCCCCGGGACTACCGACGCTTCGATCGACGCCGTGACCAGGACCTGGACAACCCCTGGCTCGTCAAGGCACGCCATTTCGCGAGGGAGTTCGGCGAGGCCCGGGGCTGGACGCACTGGACCGCCCGCGACGTGGACCGCGCACTGGTCATCGCCCTGTCGGGCTTCACCGCCGGAGACACCGTGCGCTACTGCGAGTTGCTCCCGGCCCTGCGGGAACGCGGACTGAATACCGGACGCACCATCGAAGTCCTGAACCGGCTCGGCCTGTTCCAGGACGACAAGCCCACCGTCGCCCGATGGCTGGACCGCAAACTCCAGGGCGTCGCCCCCGGGATCCGCCACGATGCCGAGGACTGGGCACGCACCCTTCTCGACGGCGGACCGCGCAGCAGACCGCGGGGCCAGAGCACCGTCTGGCACTACCTCAGCAGCGTCGCACCCGTGCTCCTGGCATGGTCGAATGACCACGACCACCTGCGGGAAGTCACCCGCGAAGAGCTGCGAGCCGTCGCCGAAGCGCGCCAGGGCAGCGAACTCCACCACACACTCAGTTCGCTGCGGTCGCTGTTCCGGCACTGCAAAGCGACCGGGACCATCTTCCGCGATCCCACCGTCCGGATCCGCCGTGGACGCCGCAGTTACGCAGTGATCCTCCCCCTCGAGGCCGGCCAGATCCATCAGGCGGTAGCCGCCGCGACCACCCCCACCGCCAGGGTCGTGATCCTGCTGGCCGCCATCCACGCCGCCCGGTCCAAGACCATCGCCGAACTCCGCCTCGAGGACATCGACCTCGGCCAGCGCACACTCGTCCTCGCCGGACGCGCCCGCCCCCTGGACGATCCCACGCGCCAAGCAATCACCGACTGGCTCGACTGCCGCCGACAGCGATGGCCGAACACCGCCAACCCCCACCTGCTGATCAACCGGCGAACCGCCCTGGGGACCGAGCCGGTCGGCCGGCTCTGGCTCACCAACCCCCTCCGCCACCAGGTCGCCACCCTTGAACGACTCCGCATCGACCGCCAACTCGAAGAAGCCCTGACCCACGGCCCCGACCCGCTCCACCTCGCCGAGGTCTTCGGCATCGCCGAGATGACCGCGATCCGCTATGCCACCGCAGCCCGCCAGATCCTGGAGTCCTCCGCGGAAACCGACTCCTCAGCTTCCTCCCGAACCCACGGGTCCACCAACGACCAGCACACCAACAGACCCTCGGGTTCCCGCTGAGAACCCCTCAGTTCGCCGGAACCCACGGCGGAGTGATCGTCGCGTAGCGGTGGCGGCGTTTGAGTGCGAAGTCGTCGATGCCGATCACCCGCGGCACGCGCAGTGGAGCGATCGGCAGGCGCATGAGCTTGCGCAGGGCCGTCGAACGGGAGACGGCGAAGGCCAGGGAGCGGGAGAGGCGGGAACCCGCCCGGCCCGCTAACTCCTTGACCACAGAGCCGAGTTGTCTGTCAAGGCGGTGGGTGCGGCGCTGGTAGCGCTCCACGAGGCCGGGCACCTGCTCGCGGAATGTCTGCCGCGGGCATCCCAGAACCGGACAGACCAGACGCCGCAGCCGCACCGAGACGACAACCCGCCGCCCGTCCACCGGCACGTCCATCAGGGTCCGGCCGTGGAAGCCGTGCACCTTCGAGGTCAACGTCCCGCAGGCCGGACACGGCACCGGACCGCCCCGCGTCCGCGCCACGACCCGGATCACCTCGACTTCGTCCGCCACATCCTCCACGACCAGCGCAGACAACCCGGAAAAGACCATTGCCACAAGCGAGTTGACGTCAATCATGCCCAATCTTGGCACGCTGTCACTAATCGTCACCACCGATTACGGGCCAGAGCCAAGAAAACGGCTGATCTACCCAGACGGATGGTTACTTGATGTCGGTGGGCATGCGGCCTTCGAAGGCGATCGCGAAGGCGTTCAACGGGGCTTTCCAGCGGATGGTCCACGTTTGCGGTCATCGCAGCTCAGCTCCAGCGTCTCGGTTCCAGATGGGAACGGACACTTTCTGCCGTACTTCACAGCTTGGTCATGCCGTTGACCTGCTGCTAGGGTGCGCGGTGCACTGGCGGCATACTGATCGTCATGCGCATCGACTTCGACCCACAATCCATGGATCAGCACGCCTTCTACCGTCTGCTGACCGCGGTGGTCGTACCCAGGCCGATCGCCTGGGTGTCCACCGTGTCCGCCGACGGTTTTTCAGCGAACCTTGCACCGGCGATGTTCTGAGGAAATGGGTGTCGCGAAGGCGTCACGTTAGCGCAGGTCAAGAGCGGTCACAAGGGTTCTGGTGGCAGTCTGAAGTCGAACGCCACTGGCCAGCAGGATGAACAGAACGTCCCCAGCAGACCCGCTGCCTCACTAGCCCTGTCCTTCGCACATGCCTGAATCGGATGAAGTGATGATGCGACCGGTGTCCTGGTGGGGCACCGGTCGTTGATTCGAGTGTGCCGATATCGCGTTCGCGTAGGTCCCGGGTTCACCGTCCTCGGATGGCGGTGGAGATTCCCTCCGTGGTGGAGAGGCGTCTGGGCGCTCTGCCTGCCTCTGCCGAGTTTCTGCGCCGGTTGGACGTGGCCGGGGTCATCGACGATCTGTGCCCGGTGCGTGAGGTCGCGCATCTGACGCACGGGCAGGTCATCGAGGTGCTGGTGGCGAACCGGCTGTCCGCGCCCGCCTCGCTGGTGCGGGTGGGCGACTGGGCCCAGGAGTGGGCGGTCGAACCGGTCTTCGGCATCGAACCGGGCCTGCTCAACGACGACCGTATCGCCCGGGCACTGGACGCCATCGCGCCCCGCCTGGAGCAGATCACGGGCACGGTCGCCGCCCGGGCCATCGCCGAGTTCGGCATCGACGTCGCACGCCTGCACTGGGACATGACCTCGATCTCCCTGCACGGCGACCACGCCAGCCAGGACGAGGCCTTCCCGCAGGTCAAGTACGGTCACTCGAAGGACCGCCGGGTGGATCTGAAGCAGATCCGGGCCGGGATCGCGGTGTCCGGCGACGGCGGAATCCCGGTCTTCCACCGCGCCTACTCCGGCGGTGCGGGCGAGGTCGCCCAGGTCGTGGGCGCGATGACCGCGTTGCGCACCATGGCGGGCGAGAAGGAGTTCCTGCTGGTCGCAGACTCCAAGCTCGTGTCCTACCCGAACATCTCGGCAATGCAGGAAGCCGGGGTCTCGTTCGTGGCCCCAGCCCCGGCGGCCAAGGTCCCCGACAGCGTCTACGCCGCCCTGGACCCCGATGATGCCCAGCTGGTCGACTACACGGCCGACCGCGACGCGGGCAAGCCGGCCCAGGAGTGCGGCAGCTACCGGGTCCTGGAGGACGTCCACACGCTCACCGGGCCGCGCAAGCGGGACCCCCACCTGTCCCTGCGGCGGATCCTGGTCCACTCCACCGCCAACGCCGCCGGCCAGCGCACAGCCCGCGACAAGCGCCTGCGCCGCGCGGCCGAGGACCTGGGCAGACTCCAGCGCGGGGCCGGCAGCCACCACTACCCAACCGCCAAGGACGTCACCGCCCGCACCGGCGTGATCACCAGGACCCACCGGGTCGCGTCCTGCCTGCACACCACCATCACCACCGGCCCCGACGGGCGCCCGGTCCTTGACTGGTCCTTCGACCAGGCCGTCATCGACGCCCAGGCAGCCGTGGACGGCTGGTACGCGCTGCTGACCAACCTCGCCCCCAAGCACGCCACCGCCGCGCAGGTCCTCCTGCGCTACAAGGGCCAAGCCGTCGTGGAACGCCGGTACGCCGACTTCAAGGGCCCGCTGGCGGTGGCCCCGATCTTCCTGCAGCACAACCGCCGCATCACGGCCCTGATCACCGTGATCGCCCTGGCCCTGCTGGTGTTCTGCCTGATCGAACGCCAGGTCCGCCAAGCCCTGGGCCCGGCCCAGGCCATGCGCGGCCTCTACCCCGACAACCGCACCGTCCGCCCCACTGGCCGCCTGATCTTCTACCACCTCGCCAGCCTGACCATGCGCCCCGGCACCGCCCTGGACCCACCCACCATCCTCATCAACCGAGGAGTCCAAGCACACCTGCTCGAACTCCTCGGCATCGACGAAACACGACCCCGCTGGCTGGAGACCTAAAAACCCCAAGTGCGAACTACAGGACTAGCCGGGGTTGGGGCATGTGTCGCATTGTGGTGCACGTTGTGCACGGGATTGACGTGTATTGCGATGTGATTCGTGAACCACTGCGAGGGGCGCGTGGCTATACGTGGTCCCAAAGTGGTCCCAAGGGTTATGGTCACCCACGGTGGCAGACTTCTTTATGCCTGTGGGGTCGTAGAGATGCCGGGCGGCCAGGGCTCCCTGCTCAGGGCAGGCTCTCGCCCACTCCGGCTGCGTGATCTGACCGCAGTCCTCAAGGCCAGGGGCCTTGGCCAATTGGTGTGGCGATGGCTTCGGTGGATGTGCCGACCCATCCGTGATCGTCTAGACGTCGGATGCTTTCGGCTGGGCTGCCCCGAGACAAAACCCGGCGAATTGGACGGGATCCAACTGTTCGACCTCGGCAGAGTACCGATCACTCGATACTGCTACCGAGATACGAACGGCATCCCCAGCCCTTGGCTGGAGGCCCTGGAAGGCCCGCTCCAACGGCATGATCTCGTGGAGAGCCCGGTGCGGTGAGAGCCGCACGCCGGGTTCGGAGGGCGGGTCGGGGAAACCCACCGGGAGCAATCCCGGCAGGGCGCCCCGACCCGACCCATCAACCTCTGCGACAAGACCCTGGCCGACGTCCGCTCCCACAGCACCTGCTGGGCCGCCTGCTCGGCAGGGCTGTGGGCCTGCTCGAATGCGCCCGCCGCCTGAACCTGGCCCTGAACACCGTCAAACGCTACGCCCGCAACGAGCAACCCCAGGCCATGCGCTGAGCCCCCGTAATACCGCCCCACCCTGGTCGACCCCCACCGCGATCACCTGCGCACCCGCCGGTCCGCGGACCCCGCGATGGCCGTGCTGGTGGTCCGATCGTAGGACCCACCGAGTGCAGTGGGCCGACCGGACGTCAGCCGAGGGTGCAAACTGGCAGCAGATCCCGTTCGCCAAAGACCTTCTTGGCGACGAGCGTCGCGTTGATCGCGCGCGGCATCCCGCAGTAGACGGCTGCGTGCAGGAGTACCTCCGAGATCTCCACCGGGGTGAGCCCGATGTTGAGGGCGGCATTGATGTGCACCTCCAGCTCGATCTCGCAGCCGCCCAGAGCCGTCAGGACGCCCAGGGTGACCAGCTGTCGGTCGCGGGGCGCGAGCTCCGGCCGCGCGTACATGTCGCCGAAGGCCCAGGCGACCACCTGGTGGCCAAGCTCGGGCGAGACGTCGGCCATGGCGTCGACGACGCGCTGCCCGGCCTCGCCGTCGATCTGCTGGAGCACCTTCAGGCCGACCTCGTAGCGGTCCTGCTTCGTGGTCGTGGTCGTGGTCGAGGTCGAGTCAGTGGTCGTGGTCATGATGGTGTTCCCTTCTGTCCTGTGCGTTGCCTCAAGACTGCCTCGCATCGGGCCGATGGCTGCCGAATGGGCATCGATGGATATGCTTCCCATGCCTGGAAGGTATGGGAAGGAGATGCCGGTGGAGCTGCGACTGCTCAGCTATGTGGTGGCGATCGCGGAGGAGGCCAGTATCAGCGCGGCAGCGCGGCGGCTTCACGTCACCCAGCCCACGCTCAGCCGGCAGCTCAGGGAGTTGGAGGCACGGCTGGGGACCGAGCTGTTCGAACGGCAGGGACGCGGGGTGGTCCCCACTGCGGCTGGGGCGGCGCTCGTTCGGCGCGCCGCGACCGTGCTGGCGACTGCTGAGGCAGCGTTGGAGGACGTCAGGCTGGCAGCCGACGGCCGGATCGGCCAGTTGACCGTGACGTTCGCCGGGTCCGGGATCAATGGTCCGCTCGGCGCGGCGCTCGGTCGGCTTCGCCGGGAGCTGCCGAGGGTGGAACTCCGGCTTGAGGAGAGCTTCAGTGACACCGAGATGTCCTCCGGCGTGCTCGGCGGTCGGTGCGACATCGCCGTCCAGCGCCTGCCGATCCGTGATGCCCGCCTTACCACCCAGATCTGGTGGCAGGAACCGTTGTCCCTGTTCCTGCCCTCAGGACACCCGCTCGCCCACGGCAAGGGCACCGCGCCGCTCGAGGCGCTCGGCCAGATCCCGCTGGTGCTCTGGCCGCGCGACGTCTCGCCGCAGTCGCACGACGAGGTCCTCGCCCTGTGCCAGCGCGCGGGGGCCACGCCGCGGATCGCAGCCGAGGGTCGCAGCGTCCAGACCGTGCTTGCCCTGGTCGCAGCCGGCTTCGGTGCCGCTGTCCTCTCCGACTCGCACCGTGCGCTCCGACGCGTGGGCGTCACCCCGCGTCCCCTGGCCGGCACCCGCACGACCCTCCACCTGGTCTGGCGGACGGATGATCGCAATCCCCTCGTGCAGCGCTTCCTCACTGTGCTCGCCGACCTCCGGTCCGACGGCGAGCAGCCTTGAACCATCCCGTTGCTCGCTCGCTCCGCTACCGGGCCGTTTCGATGCTCGCGCTCCCGACTTCCGTCGGTGCCCACCTAGGGGCCCGAGGGGGAGCCGGTCATTGAGGGGAGGCCCAGCGCGGCGAGCGCGGCCGCGCCGCGGGCAGCGTGGTCGCCGCCGGCGAGCATCCTGGTCCGCGCCGACTGGTAGCGGCAACCGGCGGCGTCGAACGCCTCGGCCGTGGCGAGCAGCCGCTCCTGACTGCCGGTGAGCAACGCGTCGGCCCGCTCCACCATGGCACTGGCGACGGGGTTCCCGGCCACGACGGTCCGGGCCCGGGCCAGGCGCTCGGCTGCGTCGGAACCCCCGGTGAGCACGGTGGCTTCCGCGCGCAGTGCCACACACCAGTGGAGCCAGATCGAGGGGCCCGATCTCGGCACCTCGCCAGGGTCCGGTCGCATCCGTTCCAGCGCTTGCCCGGCCCGGCCGTGGTGGAGCATCAGCAGCGCGTCGAAGACTGCCTGGTAGCCGTGGGCATGCCGCTGTGGAGCATCGAGCCGATCGCGGATCGCGTCCCATTCGCTCCGGGCGCCGTGGTCCTCGCGCAGGCCGTGGATCATCCTGACAGCCGCCACGGCCGCACCGAGGTCCGACCCGGTGGGGCTGTCGGCCCGCCGCCACGCCTCCATGAACCGGACGCTGCGGGTCAGCACCTCCTCGGCGTTGCCCGCCAACGCGTCGGCCACCAGCAGCCAGCTCGCTGCACGGTGGCCGACCTCGGCCAGCATCGGATGATCCGCGTGTTGCCGTGCCCACCCGCGGGCGCCCGGCAGGTCCCCCGCACCAAGGCACGCTTCGGCGGCCTGGCCGAGTGCGTCGATCAGCTCATGGGTGGCTGCCGGAGTGTCCGGTGCGGACGGTGCGGACGAGAGGAGCGCCATTCGTCCGCGTGCCGTGGCTGCGGCGGCGAGCGGGTCACCGCCCCGGTTGAACGCGCTGCCGAGGGTATCGAGGGCGGCGGATTCGGTGAGCGGGTCCTGTGTGCGGCGGGCGAGTTCAACAGCCCCTTCGGCGCGCGCGATCATCTCCAGTACTTCGTCAATCTCCAGTACCTCGTCGCGGGGCGGGTGCTGGGGCACGTCGAACGCGTGGGTGAGCACCACGGCATCGGCCAGTGCCACGGCGGCCTGAGCGGGAAGGTCATCGCCGGCGAGCTCCCGCGCCTCGGTGATGGCCGCGACCAGCTCCTTCCGCGGTGGAACGCGTTCGAACGTGCTCCGGAACCGGTACGTGGCGGTGGCGGCGGTCGCCAGGCCGACAGCGGCACCGGCGGTGTCGCCGGCTCGGCGGGCGGCGTCCGCGGCCGCGCGGTGGAGGCGGTACATGTCCTCGCCCCGCATCTGGCATCCGGCGGCGGCAGCGGCGTGCCTCAGCAGGGCCGCGGTGGCGGTCGGGTCGTCCGCGAGCGCGGCAGCCTGCTCGTAGCGCGACTGGGACTCGCCGATCAGGTGACGGGTGAACAGCAGTTCCGCCAGATACCGGGCGAGGCGGTGCGCGTCGGCGCGCTGCCCCGGCCGGTCGCACACCCACGCCATCGCGGCACGCAGGTCGTCGGCCACCACGTCGAATCGGGCCCGCCAGTCCGCTCGTGCCCCTGCCAGGTCGGCAGCCTGGGCCAGGGACCAGCGAAGGTGCCGGGACCGGGCGTCGACCAGCTCACCGGCCTCGGCGAGTCGCTCCAGTCCGTACTGGCGGATGGTCGCCAGCGCCCGGTACTCGGTCCCGCTCGAGGACGGGGTCACCACCAGCAGGCTCTGTTCGACGAGTCTGGCCAGTTCGTCGGCGACGACGCCCTTCTCCGACGCGGTCACCTCCGCCGCCGCCTCGACGGTGAACCGGTTCATGAACACCGACACGCGGCGCAGCAGCGCTTGATCGTCAGGCTCCAGCAGAGCGTGGCTCCAGTCCAGTGCCGCTCGCACCGAGCGGTGCCTGTCGTCGGCGCGGGAACCGCCTGCGAGCATCCGGAGCTGGTCGGACAGGCCCGCGGTGAGGCCATCCAGCCCGAGGGTGGTCCAGCGGGCCGCGGCCAGTTCGATCGCCAGCGCCACTCCGTCCAGGCGCTCGCACAGGGTGGCGACCTGGTCGCGCAGCGCATGATTCGGTGGCCAACCGGCCGCCGCCGCGCGGTCCATGAACAGGGCGACAGCGTCTGATTCACCGTCACCTGCCAGCGACATCGGGGGGACTGTGAAGACCCGTTCGAACGGCACCATCAGCCGGGCCCTGCTGGTCGCCAGCACCGTCACTCGGGGGCAGGCCGCGAGCACCCGTTCGATGAAAGGCGCCGCCCCGTCCCGTACGTGTTCGCAGTTGTCCAGCACCAGTAGGGCGTGCCGGTCTGCCAGCGCGGCCAGCACCGCCTCGTCCATGCCGCGGCCGGGTTGCTCGCCCAGGCCCAGCGCAAAGGCGACCGTGCCGGCGACCACGCATATTTCCGGGCTGGTGATCGGTACGAGGTCGATGAACCACACCCCGTCGGAGTACTCGTCGGCCGATTGGGCGGCGACCGTCAACGCGAGCCGGGTCTTTCCCACGCCGCCGGGACCGACCGCGGTCACCTGTCGGTGCTGTTTGACCGTCTCGGTGAGCTCGGCCTGCTCCTTCAGCCGACCGATGAACGAGGTGAGCGGTGTCGGCAGAACCGGTGCCAGGTGGAGGCGGTCGTTGCGGGTCGGCTCGGACGCGCGCAGGGCGAGCGCCCGCCGATCCGGGACCTTCACCTTGCGCAGGAGCGAGGAGACGTGGCTCTCCACGGTGCGCACCGAGATGAACAGTCGCGCCCCGATCTCGGCGTTGCTGAGATGCTCCCCGAGCAGTGCCAGCACATCGGCTTCCCGAGCCGAGATCTCCACCGCTGCTGCCATGGACTCATTTTGCCGCATCCGTTTCGCACCAACAATCGAATTGCGGGGGATTTCCCCTGGTGGGTACCACGATCGGGGTCCCGATCAGTGTCCGATTCAGTGGCCGGTTCCGTGGTCGCCACGGATGTGGACCGGCCACGCCGGAGGCGAGGCTGTGGGCAACGTCCGATCCGGCCGATCAGACCGACGCACCGGATCGATACAACCCACGTTTTCAGGAGCAGACATGACCAGTTCTCCCACCCAGGGAATCAAGACCGTCCTGCACCCCGTGTCCGACCTGGCGGGTGCCAGGGCGCTGTACGCGGCCCTGCTCGGCGTATCGCCTCAGACGGACTCGCCCTACTACGTCGGCTTCGAGGCGCAGGGTCAGCACATCGGGCTCGTGCCCTCCGGTGGGCCGCAGGGGATGACCTCACCGGTGACTTATTGGCATGTTCCCGACATTGAGGCGAAGCTGGCGGAGGTCACCGCCGCCGGAGCCACCGTGAAAGAACCCGCACACGACGTCGGCGGCGGGCGTCTGGTGGCCACCGTCACCGACACCGACGGCAACGTCCTGGGCCTGATTCAGGACCGATGACTGCCGCTTCCACCCGGCCGGTAGCTGCCGGGTGGACCGCCCGCCCACACGGACACGACATCCCCGCTCGCGACGATACTCCCCACACGCCAAGGAAAAGCCATGATCGAAGCCAAGAACCTCACGAAATGCTACGGCGGCAAAACCGTCGTCGACGACCTCTCCTTCACCGTGCGGCCCGGCCGGGTCACGGGGTTCCTGGGCCCGAACGGAGCGGGAAAGTCCACCACCATGCGCCTGCTGCTGGGACTCGACCGGCCCGACCACGGCGAGGCCACTGTTAACGGTCAGCACTACCGTGACCTGCCCCAGCCGATGCGGGTGGTCGGCGCGATGCTGGAGGCACGTGCCGTGCACACCGGTCGCCGCGCCTACGACCACCTGCTCTGCCTGGCCCAGACACAGGGCTTGGGCAAGCGCCGGGTCGAGGACGTCATCGAGCAGGTCGGCCTGACCACGGTGGCCCGCAAGCGGGCCGGGGGCTTCTCGCTGGGCATGGGGCAGCGGCTCGGCATCGCCGTCGCGCTCCTGGGCGACCCCGCGTTGCTGATCCTGGACGAGCCGCTCAACGGACTGGACCCCGAGGGCATCGTCTGGATCCGGAACCTGATGAAGGCCCAAGCCGCAAGGGGCCGCGCCGTCTTCGTCTCCAGTCACCTGATGAACGAGATGGCCGTCACCGCCGACCACCTCGTCGTCATCGGCCGCGGCCGACTGGTCGCCGACTGCTCCACCGAGGAGTTCATCGAGCACAGCACCAAGCAGAGCGTGCTGGTCAAGTGCGCCGGCCCGGAACAACTCGCCGAGCTGTTGCGAGCCGAGGGCGGCACGGTCACCGACAACGGCGTCGACGGCCTTGACGTCACCGGCCTGGACGCTCCCCGTATCGCTGAACTCGCCGCCTTCGCCGGCCTGACGCTGCACGAGCTCACCCGTCGACGCGGCTCGCTCGAAGACGCGTTCATGGAGCTGACCCGGCACACCGTGGAGTACGACACCACCCTCGCGACTACTGGAGCCGAGAAATGACCACCCCCACCGTCCCCGCCATCGAGTTCCACGAGCCGGGCTTCGCGCGGTTGGTGCTGTCGGAGTGGACCAAGATCCGCTCGGTCCGCTCCACCGTCTGGTCGCTGATCTCGTTGATCGTGCTCTCCCTGGCCGGCACCGCGCTGTTCATCGGGATGGGCGTCGCACAGTGGAGCAAGGCCGATGCCTCCCAGCACGCCGCCATGCGGCTCGATCCGACCGGCACCATCCTGGGCAGCGGCATGCTCCTCAGCCAGCTCGCGGTCTGCGTCCTGGGCGTGATGGTCATTGCCTCCGAGTACTCCACCGGCATGATCCGGGCCAGCCTGCTGGCGGTGCCCCGACGGGTGCCGATGCTGGCGGCCAAGGCCGCAGCCTTCGGGCTGCTGATCCTGGCCGTGGGTGAGCTGGTCTCGTTCGCCTCCTTCCTGATCGGCGCGCCGATCATCAACAGCAAGGCACCGGTCTCGATCGGCGACCCGGGAGTACTGCGCGCCGTCGTCGGCTGCGGGCTCTACCTGGCCATGCTCAGCCTTTTCGCGCTCGCCGTCGGAGCGATCGTCCGGCACACCGCGGCCGGCATAGCCGGCGTCATCGCGCTGGTCCTGGTGATCGCGCCCATGGCCGGGCAACTGCCGGGCAGCGTGGGCAAACACATCCACGCCTACCTGCCGTCAGAGGCCGGACACCTGATCACGCAGCAGCACGCCGCGACAGGCGACCTGCTCGGGCCCTGGCAGGGCTTCGGAGTACTCACGCTCTGGACGGTACTGCTGCTGGTCGTCGCGGCAGTGCTGCTTCGACGCCGGGACGCCTGACCCCGTGGGATTGAGCAGCCGTGGGCTGCCGCCGGCCGGCGTGGAGTCGGCGATCCGGCCCGTCGGTCGGGCGAACGGCACCGGCGGCAGCACTTCTCGCCCCTCGTCGTCAGTGCAGGTTTTTGTCCGGCCGGAACGCGGTCGCGTCCGGCTGCGGACCGGACAGATGACACAACGTACGGTCCCGATGAGGATCAGCCCGGGACCCGCTTGGTTCCGATCGGCTGTGGTCCCAGCGTTGGCGGCATGACACCGGGACCAGGACGACCGCGCGCAGCCGCCGCGCCGCTCGCGCGGATCTCCGGTGACAGGGCGATGCTTCTACTATGCCAGGTGTGGATGATGCGGCGCGGGAGGTGCTGCGCGCGGTCCAGGTGGCGGCGGGCCTCGGGGCCGGCCGTCGCGGGGCGGGTGCGGCGGGTCTGCTGCGGTGGTGCGCCGGAGAGCTGGGGGCCCGGGTGCAGCTGGTGGCGGCCGATCAGGTGCGGGGCGTGGAGGTGGCGGGTGTGGCCGGGGCGGAGGTCGAGCAGCTGGTGCGGGGACGGGTCCCGGGTCCGCTCGTCGGAGACGGTGCCGCGGTGGTGGTGGTGCCGTGCTTCGTCGGGGCGGGGACGGGAGGTGCGCTGGTGGCCGAACGCCGCGGGGCGCCGTTCACGACCGCGGAGGTGGAGGCGCTGGAGACGGTGGCCGGCGGGATGGGCCTGCTGGGATGGGCGGCCGGCGTGGCATCGCGCGAGGAACGGCTGAGCGGGGCCGCCGCGGGGGTGCGGGTGGCCGCTCTGCAGCAGCTTATGGCCGGCGATCTGGTGCGGGCCGGCCGTACCGTGGAGCCGCTGGTACCGGGGCTGTTGGCGGCCGGTGCCGGGACGGTGGCGATCGTGGAGGGTGCGACGGGCGAGACCCGCGCGGGCCTGGCGGTGGAGGTGGAGGTGGCGGTGGCCGACGCCGGGCTCGTGGTGTTGTGCCCGGTCTCCGACCGGCAGGTCATCGTGGTGTACCCGGCCGGCCGGGGGATGCTGGAGGCATTGCTGGAGCCGGTGTGCGGGCGTGCGCCGGGACGGGCAGCGGGCCTCAGTACGGTCACCCCGTGGCATTCGACCTCGACCGCCTACGAGGCCGCGGTCGCGGCACTGGCGCGGGCGCGCGGGGGCACGCGCGGTGCTGCGCCCCGGCCGGCCGGGGCGGCAGGACAGGTGTGCGTACACGACGGGCGGCCTCCGCTGACCGAGCGCCTGGGCGCGGATGCCCGGATGTGGGCTGCCCTGGCCCTGCAACCCCTGGACGTCCTGCCGGACTCGGAGCGCGACGCCCTGCTGCACTTGGCGCAGCAGACGCTGTGGTGGGGTCCGGAGGGTGGGGCCCGCCTGGTCGGCATGCACCGCGACACCCTCACTGACCGGCTGGGCGAGCTGTTCGCGAGGCTGGGGGCCGACCGCGGCGCCCTGTGGCAGCGTGCGGGGGTGTACCTGGCAGTGCGGATGGCGGGACTGCCCCTGCCGATGATGCTGGACCGGCGCGTGAGTCTGCCGGAGATCCTGGACCACCCCGGGGCTCGGGCCTGGGCAGCTGAGATCCTCGGCCCGATCAGTGGCCTGCGCGGTGGGGCGACGATCCTGCGCAGTGCGGCCGCCTGGGTGACGGCCGACTTTCGCCCCGAGCCGGCCATGGCCGAACTCGGCGTTGCGCGCGAAACCTTGTACCGGCGGCTGCGGAAGGCCGGCGCCGCCGCCCACCTGGACATCCTGTCCTACCCCGGGCCCCGGCTGGAACTCGCTCTGGCTCTCGCCATCGCCGGGCAGGTGCGCATCAGTGACCTGCCGACACCTGCCCGCCGCCTGGACCGGCTGACACCAGGGAGGCCCGTGCCGTTGGACGACGCGAGCATTGACACCAGCCAGCCGCACACCGCCAGGATGTACGACTACTTCCTGGGCGGACGCACCAACTTCGCCGCGGACCGGCAAGCCGCTGAGCGGGTGCTGCACGACGCCCCGTACACGGTGACCTCCGCCCGGGAGAACCGCTCCTACATGCACCGCGCCGTACGGGTGCTCGCTCGCACCGGCATCGACCAGTTCCTCGACGTCGGCTCGGGCATCCCGATCTCGCCGAACCTCCACGAGATCGCCCAGGCCCGGAACCCGGCCGCGCGCGTGGTCTACGTCGACAACGACCCGATCGTCCTGGCCCATGCCCGTGCCCTGCCGGCCTCCAGCAAACAGGGCGCCACGGACTACGCGGAGGCCGATCTGCGCGACGGTGCGGCCCTGCTCAGCCTGCCCGCAGTCCGCGGCACCCTGGACCTGTCCCGGCCGGTGGCGCTCAGCCTGCACGCGGTCCTGCACTTCGTCATCGGTGACAGCGGCTACGACCTGGTCCGCGACCTGGCTGCGCCGCTGGCCCCCGGCAGCTGCCTCTCGATCACCCACGGCACCGCGGACTTCGATCCTGAGGTCGTAGGCGCTGTCATCGCCCACTACAACCGTGCCGGGCAGTCCGTCATGGTCCGCGACAAGGTGCAGATGCAGGCGTTCGCCGACCGCATCGGCCGCCCCGCGGAGATCCTCGAACCGGGCATCGTCGGAGTGCCGCTGTGGCGCCCGGATCCCGGAACCGATGTCGCGCCCCCGCCCTACCACGCCTACGCCATGCTCATCCGCCTGCTCTGACCCCCCTCCGGGGGACCATCCCCGTGGCCCGGCCGTTCCTCCGACCGCGCCCCGCGGCCTTTCCCCACGAGATTTTCCGCGCCAGTCCCGACACCGGCAGGCGCCAGTCACCTCCCCGCAGCCCCCGGCGGTTCCTAACGTGGCAGGTACAGGTACCACGGCAACCCGAGAGCGACGATGGGGCGTCCCATGACCAGCAACCTTCCGACCAGCACCACCCCCTGCAGAGACGTGGAACTGCGGCTTCCCGCGGACCGGGCGGCCCCGGCCGCCGCCCGCGATCACACCCGGCACGCCCTGGCCGACTGGTCCACCCCGGGACCCGTCACCGACGCCGCGCTGCTGGTCGTGAGTGAGCTGGTCACCAACGCCGTGCTGCACGGCAGCCGCCGCGGCCGGACAACGCCCGTGACAGTGGAACTGCACCTGCGCCCCGAGCACCTGGCCGTAGCTGTGACCGACGGCCACCACCGCGACGGCGCCCCAGCCCCCCGACAGGCCCGCTCACAGGCCGAACACGGCCGGGGACTGGCCATCGTCACCGCGCTGGCCATCGCCTGCGGCCACACCACTGGCCCCGGTTGCACCACTGCCTGGGCTCACCTGCCTCTCAGAGTCTGATCACCCACAGTTCTCCCTGCTCCGGCCATTCCCCTCGACTGATCGGACATCCCCGTCGAGCACCTGCGGTGCCTGCCTCGGTGGCACCCCGGTTTCTCGTGCACACCAGCGAAAAGAGAGTGCTTTTCATGTATCAGCCCGAATGGAGGCGCACACGCAGCGAGGTGCTGCGCCTGAGCGACCTCGCACGACTGCGCCTCGGCGACCTCAACGTGACCGAGGTGTGCTTCGCGGCCGGCTACTCGTTGCTGGGCACCTTGAGCAGCCGCTTTACCCAGTCGGTCGTTCTGCCGCCCAGCGCGTTCCGGCATCGCGCGACGAGCTCTGCGGCGGGGTTGCCGCCGTGCGCGGCGAAACAGGTGACACATCTGATCAGGAATCAAGAAGCGCCGGTCGCCAAGCTGCGAATAGCGTGACAGGCATGGCGTTCATCGACTCTGTCACCCTCGAGGTGGCCGATCCTTCGGCCACTCGCCGCTTCCACACCGCTGCCTTCGGAGTGGACACGCGGATACGCCTGCGGGCATCGGAGGCGCCCACAACCGGCTTCCGTGGGTTCACGCTGGCCCTCACGGTGTCCGGGCCGGCGACCGTCGACAGTTTCATCGACGACGCCGTGGATGCCGGCGCAACGGTGCTGAAGCCCGCCGAGAAGTCGCTGTGGGGTTACGGCGGCGTCGTCCGCGCCCGGGACGGGACCATCTGGAAGATCGCGACCTCGGCCAAGAAGGACGCCGGCCCGGTCACCCGCGAGATCGACGAGGTCGTCCTGCTGCTCGGCGTCGAGGACGTGAAGGCCAGCAAGCGGTTCTACGTCGGCCGGGGTCTGACCGTGGCCAAGAGCTTCGGCGGCACGTATGCCGAGTTCTCCCCAGGTCACTCCAGCCGCGTCAAGTTGGCGCTCTACAAGCGCCGTGCCCTGGCCAAGGACATCGGCGTTGCCGCCGACGGCAGCGGCTCGCACCGAATCGTGCTCGGCAGCTCCGCGGGGCCTTTCGTCGACCCGGACGGATTCGCCTGGGAGGCCGCGTCGCCAGCCGCCGCGGTGCCCTGACCCGCGGGGTGCTCTGACCCGCGACCCACACCCTGTTCCATCCCTGCATGAGAGGAAATGCGCCATGACGCGCACGAAGTCATCCGCCCAGAGCACCGGCACGGTCGCCGGGCAGCACGACGGATTCACAGCCGATGAGCGGGACGCGATGAAGGAACGCGCCAAGGAGGTGAATGCCGGTCACCGCAGCCGGCGCGTGGCCAAGGCGGACACCGAGAACGAGGTACTGGCGAAGATCGCCGAGATGCCGGAAGCGGACCGGGTCCTCGCCGAGCGGATCCACGCCATCGTCAGGGCCGCCGCTCCGGACCTCATGCCCAAGCTCTGGTACGGGATGCCCGCCTACGCCAGAGACGGCAAGATCATCTGCCACTTCCAGAGCGCGCAGAAGTTCAAGTCGAGGTATGCCACGCTCGGCTTCAGCGACCAGGCCGCACTTGACGACGGCACCGTGTGGCCGAGCGCCTACGCGGTAAAGGAGTTGACCGCGGCTGACGAGAAGCGCATCAGCGCGCTCGTCACGAAGGCTCTGAGCTGAAGCCGAGGTCACCGTCGATCCCATCCGCGACTCGGTGGAAGCCATCAACCTGGAGCTGACGCAGATCCTGGCCCACCTCGGGCGTTTGCGGGGCCTGTTCGATCCTGTCACCTGTCGAGCGCACTGAGCGGGAAAGCGCTCCGCGGATCCACGTCGTAGACAGGCCAGTCTTCAACCATGTGGACGCCGAAGCGAGCCGGGTCAATATTTACGGTCGCAATGAAGACGAACCCACCCTCGTGCTTCCGGTAGCCGATGGAGAATCCCGCACAGATTGCCGACTCTGCGGTTCGCCCAGGGTCTGCTTCGTCTCCTGACTCGGCCCACAGGCCCGGAGAACTCCCGACCAGACTGATCGCCTGGTGTGTGGCGAGCGGACCCTCCGGCCGGTTCCCAATGGGGAGGGCGTCGCCCCCAAGTGCCAGGTGAGCGGCCCGAGCTCGGGCTTCCGCCCTGTCGTAGTGCCGTCCCGACGTGCAAACGATCGCGACGGCGTCTCCTGCCGACCAACCGAGGGTGACCTCTTCAGCCGGTGCACCGACCATTCCGTCCCAGTGGCTGAACCATCTCTTCCTGGGTGCGCCTCGACCTATCGGGACATTTCGATCGTCGAACTCGTACAGATCGAAGCCTGCCGGCACAAAGAGGCTCAAGGCGATCACAGCTTTCGGTGGTGGTTTTACGCCGTACGGGCCGGAGTTCAGAGGCATGAGCCCATCGAAGGTGCCGAACACGGGGACGTGGAGTGCGCGGCCACAAACTGCTCCACCCGGCGTGACCCTCAACTGCTTGCCCTCTCAAGCAACGGCATTGGCCGGGTACATCGAAGTGGAACCGGATCGAGGATCGGCTCTCCCGCAACACCATGAATTGGAACACACACCACCGTGCCGGTATCCGAACCTGGTCAGTAGACGTGGAGAAACCCCCGGCAGCGCTCAATGCGGGAGTGGCTGCCGGGGGCTTCGTCGTCGCCCGGGCCCACGGGGGAGGCGCCGGGAGACGGTCAGGGGGAGGCAGCCGTGGCCACCTCGTCGATCGGCATCGCTGCCCCGAGCCGGTCCAGTGCAACACCCGCCGGGCCTCGTCCTGAGGCGGTAGGTCCGCGTGCTGGGGTACCTCGTCGGCGACCACCCGGGCCGTTCCGGCGAGCAAATTGCCTGTCCGGACATAGTCGTCGACCGGTGGAATCGCCGCATCGGAGGCGCCGGTCGGGCAAAAGCTCCTGCGTGATCCGCTCTTGCGGGTCGTGGACGTGGTGGCTGCTCAAAGGAATTTCGCCTTCTGGAGTGTGGGGCGGGGCAGGGTGCGCAGGGGCTCCCGGGGCGCGGCAGACAAGACCTCGGGCGGATCGGCTTCGGCGCGGCCGCATCAAGGGGGACCCTTCCGCGGGGCCGTGCCTCCATCGCACCGGCCCCTCGTTCGGGCGCGCCCCTATCCCACCACCTCGCGTACTTGTCATGCGAGAGCCAGCGTGATGCTTCATTGATGCTTCCCCCTACCCGTGGGTAACCAATGGAGATCCTGCGCTCGGGGGCGTCAGCCACAGCGGCGTCACGGTCTCTTGACCAGGCGTCAAAGCTGCGGCGCCGTAAGTCATCCGGGTGTTGACGCCGGAGCCGGAGCTCGCGGCGTCGACCAGGATGTCCTCCTGCGCAGTCTCGGCCGCCAACTGCCGGGTCGGCGCATTGAGAACCGTCTTGGACAGGCGGTGGGCAGGGCATCTATCCAGATCCGGTGCGATGACGGCGGCCCGGTGGTGGTCGATCGCGATGGCCGCGTTGTTCGACCCGTCACCTCGCGGGCGCCTTCATCGTGCAACTGTTCCGCGGCCACCTGCGCCGACCCGGTTCACGGCCGGTGACCACGACCTCGTGGTCCACCACCAGGGGACCGGGCGTGCGCTCGGCCCGCCGCGGCTGGAGCCGGTCATCAGGGTGACGCGCGCGGGGCCGGAGGCCTCCACAGCCCCTGTGCGATCAGGTGGCCACCCGCTCGTCCGCTTCCTGCACCGTCGGAGTTCAATCCGCTGGGGGAAGCAGCTGGCGGACCCGCCGGTAGCGGTCCAGGTTGCGTTGCGAGGTTCCCCGGGCGAGGTTCGGCAGCACTTGGTCCAGCAGGGCGCAGCTGCGCTCGACCTCGCCCAGGCCGGCGGCGGCCTCGGCTTCGAGCAGGGTGAGGGTGACGCGGTCGGGTGGGCGGGTGCCGGGTTGGTCGGCGAGGGCCCACTCGAACCAGTGGGCGGCGTCCGCGTTCCGGCCCGCCGCCCGGTGGCACGTTGCGACTTGCACCCGGAACTCGGCCACGTCGAACCATGCCCACGCCGGCACCGGGTCGGCGGGATCGACCCGGGCCATCAGGGTCTCCGCGCGTACCAGCAGACGGTCGCAGTGTGTGATGTCGCCGGCGATCGCCGCCGCCCGGGCCTGGCGCACCGTCAGCATGGCCTGCATGGCCGCGGGTGCGTGCGCGATCCGTCGGCAGGCAATCTCCGCCACCTCCAGGGCCTCGGCCGGTCGGCCGCTGTCGAGCAGCACCAGCGCCAGGGACTTGAGGACGTTCGCGCCCAGCAGCGGGTCATCGGCCGCGTGTGCGGCCCGCAGTGCCCCCACCAGGTAGCGCTCTGCGGCGGCGAGCCGGCCGGCGTCCACGTGGGCCCAGCCGGTCAGCCGGGCGATCTCCGCGATGGCGGCCAGCAGCCGCGGCGTCTCGGCCGGCCCGCACAGCCGGGCCCGCAGCAGTTCGCACGCCGCGTCAAGCTCGCGCTCCAGGTAGACCCGGGTGGTGGGTCCGCCGTGAGTTGCCTCCAGCGCCCGCAGCCGGTCCAGGCGCTCCTCGACCGTGTCGACAATGCCCACGTTGCTGTCCCGCGGGTGGGTCGCACTCAAGTCCGGTGCGGGAGCCGCGGCCCAGGCGCTGGCGAACGCCGTCCCCGCTCCGGAAGGCAGGGTGAGGAAGCCGCGCCGGTCCAGTGTGCCGCCCACCGCCTTGTTCAGAGCGTCGACGCAGCCGCGTAGCGTCCATGACGCCTCCGTGTGCAAAGAATCGCCCTTGGGAAGCCAATCGGGCCACGGCACTTCCTTGAGCCGTTCGACGGGCACGCCTATCTCAGCTGCCAGGGCCCGCTGGGTGTCCTCGTCAGGGACACTGACCTCGGCCTCCCACCGAATGGACTTCGCCCTGTTCGCGGCCAGTCCCAGACGGGCGGCCAGCAGGTCGACCACGTCCTGGTGCGTCCATCCCCTCTCGGCGCGCAGCAGCGCCAAGGGATGTGAGTGGATCTGGGAAGAGGGCCGAGCCATGGAGCGGATGTCCCGTTCATGTGAGTGTGTGGACCCCGGGGACGAGGTGTAGCGGCGGCAGAGCACGGGTGAGCACTGCCGATCTCCTCCGGGTCGTGCTGGGTGGCGTGCCGAGCGAGGTCCTGCTGGAGCGCGGTTGTGGACGCGTAAGCGTCAGCCGGGTGCCGTTGAGCGGTACATACGCCGCGGTCAGGTACGCAGGCACAGCACACCGCGGCCCGTGCCGGCGCGAGGACCTACCCGTCCCGAAGGGTCCCGCCGGTGTGTCCTCGAACAGCAGGACTCGCTGCACAGCAAGTTCCGGCCCTGTGTCCTTCTCACCTGTTGCTGTGCACGTTGATTTCAGGTGGGCGCAGCGATCGGATCAGCGCTGGGGGCAGTCAGTGCCGGCGGGCGAACAGAGCGGCAGCCACGGAACTCCACCAGTCAGGGTGATGTCCCCATGAGCAGGGACGGCGAGCGAGTCCAGCAAAGACACCATTCCACGGCGGCGCATCGTTGTGGCGACTCTGCTGTGCGGCCGCCCCGTTGGCGGTGCAGGGGGGCAGCACAGAGGTGGCCGCCTGATCGCGAGCCGGTGGTGAGCATGGGAGGTGGTGAATGCCATGGATATCACGCTAGCTGCGGCTCGGCAACCGGCGCTTCTTGATTCCTGATGGGTGTGGGACGACCTTGCGAATGGTGGTGCAGAGGAGTCTGGTGCCGTCGCCGCTGCGTTACTACGAGGAGATCGGCCTGCTGCCTCCCTCCGATTCGTCAAGGAGACCAGGGGCCTGCGGGACGCGGTGGCGGATTGCCTGGTGTGCGGTTGCATGAGCTCTGAGACCTGCGGACTGCTCGGTGCCGGTGGGCAGTCCTGACAGATCGAGCTGGTCAGAGCCAGCCCTTCTGGGTGGCCTTGATGCCGGCTTCGAAGCGGCTGGTGGCGTTCAGCCGTTCCATGACGGAGGCCATGTGGCGGCCGACGGTGCGTGTGGAGATGCCCAGGCGTTGGCCTGCGGTGTCGTCGGTCAGGCCGGTGCCGAGCAGCTGAAGGAGTTGGCGTTCGGTGTCGGTCAGGCCGGTTTCGGGGTCTTCGGAGCGGGTTGCGCCCAGGGGGACCGCGGTGTTCCAGGCAAGGTCGAAAAGTTGGATCAGTGCGGTGACCAGGCCAGGTTCGGTGACGTGCAGTGCGCCTTCACGAGAGTTGTCGGGATTGACCGGGACCAGAGCCTGAACCCGATCCACGATGACCATCCGCTGGGGGAGGGTTGGGGCTGTGCGGACCTCGGCGCCGCGGACTGGCCAGCCACTGGGTGTGGCTGGCGAGAAGGGGGTCCTTCCGTCCAGCGTCCGGAAAGAGGGATTTGAACCTGATTCCACGGGAGAGGGCTTCGTCGTCGGCGATACGGGCGGCGGCGATACTGGTGGGGCGCAGAGCCGCATCAGGTTGGATACCTCGGACTTCGGCTGTGGCGGCGCAGCCCATTTGGGCCAGGCGGCTTTGGATGGCGTCCATGCCCAGGAGACGCTCTCCGTGGGCGGCGCGGGTGGTGGCGCGGTCCGCGACCATGCGGGTGACAGCGGCGCGGGAGGCGGCGAGCTGAGCCTGGCGCGCGGCCAGGGCGGCGTCTTCGCGGGCGAGCATGTCGGCCAGACCGACCTCGGGGGAGACGGCCCACATCTGGCCGGGGCGTTCGCCGGAGGCACGTACCAACTTCAACGCGGCCAGTTCGTCCAGGCAGTCACGGATCTGACCGTCTGACAGGCACAGGCGTACGGCGAGTTCATCCGTGTCCAGGACCGGATGGTCGAGCATGGTTCGGTAAACGGCCTCGGCCTGGGTGCTCAGCCCCACTGCCTGCAGCATCCGCGATTCCCCCCCTGAGGATGTTGATGAGGCCGCCTGCAAGCAGCCTCCGGCGCACTCATGCCGACAGGTCGCGCAGTGCCCGAACAAGGTCTCCATTGACGAGCATCCATGCAGGCAGAGGGCACATAGGGCGCCCTCTGACGACCAAAGGGCCATTGCATGGATCTGCCCCGTCGGGGGTAGCCGGCAGCAGTAGGTGCTGCCATTGACATGCCCATGATCCCGTGTCCGAAGTCGGCCTGGCCGACTGGAGACAGGTGTAATCCCTAGCGCTGTCGTCCATCGGCAACGAAGCTGGATCCATCGTCGCCGGAGGGCACAGGAATGGCAAGTGAACCAGTGAAACCGCAGAGCGTGAAGATCAATATTGGACGCAATGTGCTGCCTGGCGGCAAGTACCACTGTTCCTGCGGCCGGTAGTCTCACCACCCGGACAGTTCTCATTGAAATTGAACTGTCTCGTGGACATCATCCACGCCGGACGGCACCACCGTCGGCGGGCGTGGTGCCGGTCGGCTTAGCTGACGACGCAACAGACGCACTGCGGGCCAACGTTGTGACCGGCGACGGGCTGCTACACGCCGACGACCGCGCCCACGCGGTTTCCTGGCGCCAACGGCGCCGAACCACCCACGCCACCTTACGCACTACCCGTTTGCCTGGGACCGCCCCAGGACGGACGTTCCTGCGGCGCAACCGCCAACTGGGCAAGCGCCGCATGCGAACAAGCACTTTCCAACCCACCTCAAGGAGTCCGCACCATGCACGTGCCCCAGCGCACCCGCACGTTTCTCACGCTGTCCATCGCCGTGACCACCGCAGCCGTGGTGGGCCTGGGCGGATCGACCTCCGCCTTCGCCTCCCCCGGGGCATCCCCGGCCTCCTCTTCCGTCAAGGACCGCGGTGGCGCCGGCCAGGGGCCGGTCACCCCCGTGGGGCAACCCACCAACGGTCGGACCGGTGTCCGCAGCCTCGCCACCCCCCAGGTCAGTGCACCGACGCTGACGCGAAGCCAGGTACTCTCCCGCGCCGCCGGCTGGGTCGGGCTCGGCCTCGTCTACACCCACACCGGGGCCGAATACCAGGGGTATCGTGAGGACTGCTCCGGCTATGTCTCGATGGCCTGGGAACTGGGTGCCTCGCTCGACACCACCAGTTTCGTGCCCGACGGCGTGGCCTCCTGGATCAGCAAGGGGGCGCTCAAGCCCGGTGACGCACTGCTCAACGACGCTGCCGGGAGCGCCGGGCACATCGTGATCTTCGCCGGTTGGACCGACTCCTCGCAGACCTCCTACATGGGTTACGAGTTCACCGGCACGGGGGTCCACTACCGCAGTATCCCCTATCCCTACTTCGCGGGATTCGGAACCTTCAAGCCGGTCCGCAACAACAGCGTCGTCGACGATCCCTCCGGGGTTCCGGACACGATGCACGTGGACACGATCGTGGGGGGCAATGTGTACGACAACCAGCGCAACGGTGACGGGTCCTGGACCGGGTCGAGTCTGTTGGACCAGGGCGGTGGGATTGCCCAGTCGGCGGTCACGGGGCTGGCGAACGGCACGATGCACGTGCAGACCCTGGTGGCGGGGAAGGTCTATGACCGTCAGCGCAACACGGGCGGGTCCTGGTCCGATCCTGCGCTGCTCGACGGCTCGGGCAGCATCACCGCTGTGGCTTCCGCTTCGTTGCCCGACGGGACGATGCATGTGGACACCGTGGTGGGTGGCAAGGTGTACGACAACCAGCGCAACGCCAATGGGGGTTGGACCGGTGCCGCGCTGGTGGACGGTGGTGGTGGCGTGAGTGCGATCTCCGTGGCCGGCCTGCCCAACGGGACCCTGCACGTGCAGACCCTGGCCGGCGGGAAGGTGTACGACAACCAGCGCAACACCAACGGCTCCTGGACGGGTCCCGCGATCGTGGACGGTGGTGGTGGTGTGAGTGCGATCGCCTCCGCGGGGCTGCCCGACGGGACGATGCATGTGGACACCCTGGCCGGCGGGAAGGTGTACGACAACCAGCGCAACACCAATGGGTCCTGGACCGGTGCCGCGATCGTGGACGGCAGCGGCAGCATCAGTGACATCGCGGCCTCCGGCCTGCACGACGGCACCCTGCACATCCAGACCCTGACCGGCGGCAAGGTGTACGACAACCAGCGCAACACCAACGGCTCCTGGACCGGCGCCGCGATCGCCGACAGCAGCGGCTACATCACCAGCATCGCCAGCGGCGGCTTCGGATCCTTCAACAACTGACCCACACGTAGGAGGCGGGGCTCGCCGGCAACCACGCCGACGGACCCCGCCAACGTTCCCGATGTGCCCCGAACAGGGGCGGCGGTGCACACCGGGCGAACCAACCGCCCCGGACCCGAGGACCCGCGATGTCCGTGAACAACCGCATGAAGAAGATTCTGACTGCCGCTGCCCTGGCCGCCGCCGTCACTGCCCCGCTGGCTGCGGCCGGACCAGCCGGCGCCGCCTCGGTCAGCACCTGGGAGAAGGTCGCCCAGTGCGAGAGCAGCGGCAACTGGTCCATCGACACCCACAACGGCTACTACGGCGGACTGCAGTTCTCCCTGAGTACCTGGGACGCTTACGGCGGCCAGGCGTATGCCGCCTACCCCAACCAGGCCACGGAGAAGCAGCAGATCCTCATAGCCGAGAAGGTCCTGGCCGGCCAGGGCCAAGGCGCATGGCCCGTCTGCGGACCCGCCGCCGGCCTGGGCGCCGACCACGCCAACCCCTACCCCACCACGCCGCCGTCCTCCGGGGTTCCGGACACGATGCACGTGGACACGATCGTGGGGGGCAATGTGTACGACAACCAGCGCAACGGTGACGGGTCCTGGACCGGGTCGAGTCAGTTGGACCAGGGCGGTGGGATTACCCAGTCGGCGGTCACGGGGCTGGCGAACGGCACGATGCACGTGCAGACCCTGGTGGCGGGGAAGGTCTATGACCGTCAGCGCAACACGGGCGGGTCCTGGTCCGATCCTGCGCTGCTCGACGGCTCGGGCAGCATCACCGCTGTGGCTTCCGCTTCGTTGCCCGACGGGACGATGCATGTGGACACCGTGGTGGGTGGCAAGGTGTACGACAACCAGCGCAACGCCAATGGGGGTTGGACCGGTGCCGCGCTGGTGGACGGTGGTGGTGGCGTGAGTGCGATCTCCGTGGCCGGCCTGCCCAACGGGACCCTGCACGTGCAGACCCTGGCCGGCGGGAAGGTGTACGACAACCAGCGCAACACCAACGGCTCCTGGACCGGTCCCGCGATCGTGGACGGTGGTGGTGGTGTGAGCGCGATCGCCTCCGCGGGGCTGCCCGACGGGACGATGCATGTGGACACCCTGGCCGGCGGGAAGGTGTACGACAACCAGCGCAACACCAACGGGTCCTGGACCGGTGCCGCGATCGTGGACGGCAGCGGCAGCATCAGTGACATCGCGGCCTCCGGCCTGCACGACGGCACCCTGCACATCCAGACCCTGACCGGCGGCAAGGTGTACGACAACCAGCGCAACACCAACGGCTCCTGGACCGGCGCCGCGATCGCCGACAGCAGCGGCTACATCACCAGCATCGCCAGCGGCGGCTTCGGATCCTTCAACAACTGACCCACACGTAGGAGGCGGGGCTCGCCGGCAACCACGCCGACGGACCCCGCCAACGTTCCCGATGTGCCCCGAACAGGGGCGGCGGTGCGAGAAGGACGGGCCGCTGCATGCCATAAGCTCGGCGTAAATGAGTTGTTCGACAAGGGGGTCGGGATCTACGCGATCGCCAAGGCCCTGGGGCTGGATCCCAAAACGGTCGGGAAGTACGCGCACGCAGCCACAGTTGGAGAGATACCCACGGGTGATGCCCATCGGGACACGGAGATCCGGCCCTACCTCGCCCACCTGCACCGACGCTGGAACGAGGGCTGCACGGACGGTGCCAGGCTGTGCGAGGAGATCCGAGAACTGGGCTACCGGGGCAGTACGCGGACGGTCCGCCGCCATCTGCAGCCGGTACGCGCCGCAGGAACGCCCGCGCCCAGGGTCGCCCAGGCGCTGACCGTACGCCAGGCCACCCAACTGCTGACCCGCCACCCGGCCTCGCTCGACGAGACCGAGAAAATCCAGCTCAAAGGGTTGTTGGCTCGATGTTCCGAGCTGGATGCCATCGCCGAGTGCGTCCGCACCTTCGCCGAGATGATGCGCGACAAGCGCGGAGCCGAGCTTGAGGACTGGCTCATCGGTGCCGAGCGCACCCAGCTTGCACCGCTTCGAACTCTGGCCCGTGGCCTGCGTCAGGACTTCGCCACCGTCACCGCCGGGCTGACCCTCGAGTGGAGTTCGGGCAAGGTCGAAGGCAACGTGAACCGCATCAAAATGCTCAAAAGAGTCGGATACGGCCGAGCCGGATTCGACCTCCTGAGACGCCGGGTCCTCTACGCCTACTGACGAAGAACATGACCCTGTGTCACCACTCCACGGAAAGTGGATGAGAGCCATTTCTGGTGGCCACCAGCCTGGACACCAGACGACCGCCCACCTGGGCATCTCAATGACCGTTGACACCTGCCGACGCGGGGGTGATCCGCCGGCCATCAAATCGGCCGTCAACAATGCTTAAGTCAACGGCAAGCAGTGGAACCTGTCCCAGGTGTATCGACCTGGCTCGCGCCTGAGTTCGACCAGATCGACGTGAGTGATGTCGAGGGTGACAGGTGGGTGGCTGCGAAGGCTGCTGACAGCGTCGATGAGGGGTTGTGCGGCTTGGACGGTCTTGCTGTATGCCAGCCCCAGATGAGGACGGAAGCGCTCTGTGGGTTTCCCTCCGGGGAGTCCCAGTTCCTCCTGGAAGCGAGTGAGGGCAGTGTGCAGGGCGATGAGGGGCGTCCAGGGGACGACTGAGTAGCGGACGGCCCCCGCAGACCCAGTCAGTGGGTGGGCGGTGAGCGTGAAGGGTGGGCCGAGACGACCTTCGGCCTTCTCGGCAAGTGCGTCGATCTGCTGCTCGGTGATGTCGCTCCGTCTGCCTGCCCGGGTCAGTGTGAGATGAAGGTCGGCGGGCCGGATCAGGTCGAGACTGGTTCGTGCCAGGGCGTGTTGAAGCGTTCGAGCGGAGTCAGCCAACTCAGAATTTCCGTTGAAGGTCAGCAGCCAGTAGACGACACGGGTCTCCCTTGTCCATCCTGTGCGGTCCCAGTGGTTCTTGGTCTGGTCGAGCTGGTCGAAGGCCCGCTGGTCCGTGGAGAGGATGGCGGCAGGGTCGTCGTAGTCAGCCGGGGGATGCGGGGGGAACGTACCGGGATGATGGGCCAGTGAGGGCATTGATTTCCTAGATCAGGTGGTGAGCGTGCTGGCGGCGGGGGCCGCGCGCCAGGCGGTGAGGGCTTCGGCGTAGTCCTGCACGGCCGTATGCGTGTACCAGGGAGCGGCTGCCTGTTGGAGTTCCTGGGCTCGCTGGAGTACCGACCGGATCGGGGTGGCTGCCCCGGCGCGCAGCGCCTGCGTGCCCAACTCCATGGCGCGCTCCAGGTCGGGCGTCGGCCCCCGTAGGCAGGCGGTCGCTTGATCGAGTCGGACGAGAGCGCGGCTCCAGGCGGAGTCCGAGGAGTCTACCTGGCCTTCGATCTGGGCAGCGAGAGAGTGCACCTTGCCGGTGTCCCCGAGGGATAGTCGGGCGGTGACGGCGTTGGCGAGTAGGCGGGCGTGGGAGTACGGGACGTCCAGGGCGATGCAGGAGGTCAGGCCGTTGGGCAAGTCGGTCTTCTCGGCCAGGGTGATGGCCTGGCCGATGGCTGCCTCGGCACCGTAGCGGTCGTGGAGTCGGCCGAGTGCCCGTGCTCGGCCGTTGACCGGCAGCCGGATCGCGAGCAATAGTCAAGACTTGTGGATGAAGTGACCTGCGGCTCAGTGTGAGCTGTGCCGCTGGAGGGTGGTCTTGGCGGTGTTGCGGATCCGTTTGGTGCGGCCTTGCTCGGCGAGGAGGCTGACCGCGTCGGTGTTCGATGTGGTGGCCACTATGAGCTGAAGCCAGTTGGATGAGCCCAGGAGGGTGTCCGGGCGCCAGGGCTGACCCAGCGCGACGGCCCGGAAGAGGGACCATTCCTGCAGGCGCTGCGCCAGGAACGGAGAGCTCGTCGTGGCTTGGGTCATCATCTCGGCCCAGGGCTCGTAGCCAGGTCCGAGGTGGAGTGCGCTGGCGCGGTGGTCCAGGTGCCGTAGGACGGCGGACTCGGCCATCATCTGGTCCGGATCGGCAAGGACTTCGCAGATCAGCCCGGGCTCGTCGGCGTCAGTGACCTGTTCCAGCGCGCTCAGGTAGGTCCAGAAGCGCAGGTGCTCGGCCGGCTCCTCCGATTGGAGTGCGTCGTCGGTCATGCGACCTGCTCCTGCCGCTCGACAAGGACACCATTCTCGAAAGTGGCGCCTGCGCGAACGAGGGCGACCAGGTGGGCGCCGGTGATCGCGCGCCAGCGGTCCTGGGCGGACTCGACCAGCTTGAACACCATCGCCAGGGCTGCGGCCGGGCTGCCGGCGCCGCGGGTGACCTTGGTGCGGAGCTTGACGGTGGAGAACGTCGACTCGATGGGGTTCGTGGTGCGCAGGTGGATCCAGTGTTCGGCCGGGAAGTCGTAGAACGCCAGCAGTTCTTCCCGGTCGTCGGTGATCTTCGCGGCGGCCTTGGGCCACTTGGTGCCGTAGGTCTTCTCTAACGCCTTGATCGCCTTCTCGGCGTGCGCGCGGTCCTCGGCGTTGTAGATCTCCTGCATCGCCTTCGTCGCCCCCGGCTGCGCGGACTTCGGCAGGGCATTGTTCACATTTCTGGATTTATGAACCCAGCATCGCTGATGGCGGGCTACGGGAAAGACCTCGGCCAGGGCCTTCCACAGGCCCATCGCGCCGTCGCCGACCACCAGTTCCGGGTCGCGCATGCCGCGACGGCGGCAGTCCCGCAGCAGGTCGGCCCACGACTCGGTCGACTCGCGCAGTCCCTCGGCGATGGCGATCAGCTCCTTGGTGCCGTCGACGCGCACTCCGAGCAGGACCAGGACGCACGAGTGCGCCTGCCCGAGGCCCACCTTGGGGTGCACCCCGTCGGCCCACACATAGACGAAGTCCCGGTCCGACAGGTCACGGGCCTGGAAGGCGGTGTGGTCCTCGCCCCACTGCCTCGTCAGCCGGGTCACGGTCGCTGGCGAGAGCCCGGCGGCCGAGCCGAGGAACTGCTCCAGCGCGGGCACGAAGTCCCCCGACGACAGGCCGTGCAGGTAGAGCAACGGCAGCACCTCGCTGACCTTCGGCGACTTGCGGCACCACGGCGCCAGGATCTTCGAGGAGAACCGCATGCGCTCGCCCGTGGACTCATCGACGCGGCGGTCGTTCACCCGGGGCGCGGTGACCTCGATGGCCCCGGCGGCCGTGGCCACGGTCCGGGGCCGGTGGCGGCCATTGCGGACCACCAACCGACGTCCGTGCTCGTCGGTCTCGGCAGTCAGCTCGGCTATGTACTGGTTGACTTCCGCCTCCAGAGCGGCGGCCAGCATGCGCCGGGCACCTTCGCGGACAATCTCGTCGATCAGGGAGCCGGACTGGGTGGAGCCGTCGTCGGTGACTACGCTGAGCACTGGGCGTACCTTCCCGACCCGCGCTGCAACGCGGGCCTACTCGGAGACCTTAAGGATCATTCGGGAAGGTACGCCCTCCGCGTGCCCTCCCGGAACCGATCCACAAGTCTTGAGCATTGCTCTCTTCGCATCGCCGTGGCGCGGATCGCCTATCAGGCCGCGGCCTGGAGCCTCCCACTCGACGCAGAGGTGTTGACTGACCTGGAGCTGGTCGCAAGCGAAGTCGTCCACAACGCGGTGAACCACAGCTCCGGCTCCATCAGGGGCAGCTTCCACCTGAGTAGTGGCCGCTGATCGGCGGAGCCCCTTCTTCCCTCTGAGGTTGGTTCGCTTTGACGGACATTCGAGATCCGGGGTCGCGACCCCGGAGGGATGTCCATCATGGAAGGCATGGGGAAGAAGAAGCCTCGGCCGCGGCGGTCGTTCACGCCGCAGTTCAAGGCCGACATCGTTGAGCGCTGCCGGCGCGGGGACCGCACCGTCGGTCAGGTCGCCAAGGACTTCGACCTGACCGACGGTGCGGTGCGGGACTGGGTCAAGCAGGCCCAGATCGACGCTGGTGAACGCGAAGCGCTGACCAGCGACGAGCAGGAGGAGTTGGCGGCACTGCGGCGGGAGAACCGCCGCCTGCGCGGGGACGTGGAGATCCTGCGGCGCGCGACAGCTTTCTTCGCAGCGGGGACCCGGTGAACGTGCACCCGTTCATCGAGGCGGAGAAGCAGCTGGGCCACAATGGCAAACGCGCCTGTGAGCTCCTGAAGGTCTCCCGGACCGCCTACTACGCACGCCGCAGCCCCGTCATCGGACCGCGCCTGGCCCGCGACCTGGAATTGACTCAGGAGATCGCAGCCGTCCATGCCCGCTCGTACGGCACCTACGGCGCCCCGCGCGTCCACACGGTCCTGCAGTGCCAGGGCCAGGGCCCAGCGGGTGCGGCCGTCGGCGCGTCGCCCGCCTGATGCGCCAGGCCTGGTCGTTGTCTCCTGTCCGAGGGTGCGGAGCGTTGATGTCAGGTGGGCGCCGGGATTGGCTGCGATGCGCTCCAGGACGGCGTCGAGGTCGGCACGGGACCACCAGGAACCGTCTCGCATCACACCTGCGATCTTGTGAAGCGCGTGGTGGTCCTCCAGCGGGTCCTCGGCCAGGAGCACCAGATCGGCGGGCATGCCGGGGAGGATGCGGCCGAAAGCGGCCTCCCTGCCGAGGAATCGGGCCGGTTCGGTCGTCGTCATCCGCAGGATGGCCAGCGGGTCCAGTCCGGCCTCGGCGAGGTAGTCGAACTCGTCGTGCAGCGCGAATCCGGGGATGACGCCGATGGCCCCGCACGCGTCGGTGCCCGCGACCATGGGTACCCCGGCGTCGGCGAAGGTCTTGATCATCCGCAGTTGCGCGTTCCAGTGGTGGCCCAGGGCCTTGCGGGTGACGTCGGGGAGCTTGGAGAACTTCTTCGCCGACTTCTCCCAGGCGCGCAGCTCCTCATGGGCCATGTAGCGGCTTCGCGGGTCGGCGGTGTGTTCGGACGCGTCGCCGCGCCCCCACTTGCGCGCGATCGCGCAGCGCATCGCCACCCAGGCGTCAGTGAGCATGAAAGGAGCTTCAGAGTCAAGCTAAGGGTGGCATCCGAGCAGGGGCCCTGATGGTCGGCCCACGGTGCTGATGAGCGACCCGGGAATACCTGTTCAGTCGGCTTCCTCGGCCGGGCGCAGCGTCGCGGTCCACTTCTCCTCAATTCGGGCGACGTGCCAGAACACCAGGGCGAAGATCCAGGTGGCGACGAACAGGCCGACGATCACGAAGCCGATGGTGTTCAGGTCCACCGAGCCGACGAAGTCCCAGAACGGGCCGGTGAGGCCGAGCTGGTCCTGGAGGATCGACAGCAGTTCGACGGTGCCGATGAGGAACGCGACGGCCACGGACAGTCCGGTGATGGTGATGTTGTAGTAGACCTTGCGGACGGGCTTGGAGAAGGCCCAGCCGTAGGCGAAGTTCATGAATGAACCGTCGATGGTGTCCAGTAGCGACATGCCGGCCGCGAACAGCACCGGCAGGCAGAGGATGGCGTACCAGGGCAGTCCGGAGGCAGCGCCGGAGCCAGCCAGGACGAGCAGGGCGATCTCGGTGGCGGTGTCGAAGCCGAGCCCGAACAGGACCCCGATGGGGTACATCTGCCACGGGCTGGTGATCGACTTCATCAGCCGCCCGAAGATCCGGTTCATGAACCCGCGGTTGTTGAGCTGCTCTTCGAGGGCGGCTTCGTCGAAGTCGCCGTGGCGCATCTGGCGGAAGACCCTGAGGATGCCGACCAGGATCACCAGGTTGATGCCGGCGATGATGTAGAGGAAGCCGCCGGAGACGCTGGTGCCGATCAGGCCGGTGTAGTGGTGCAGCGCGGAGTCGTCGTTCTGCACCGGCCCGGCCAGGGCTTTGACGCCGAGGCTGAGGAGGAACGCCAGCGCGAAGACGATGGTGGAGTGGCCGAGCGAGAACCAGAAGCCGACCGACAGCGGGCGCTTGCCGTCGTTCATGAGCTTGCGGGTGGTGTTGTCGATGGCGGCGATGTGGTCGGCGTCGAAGGCGTGCCGCATGCCCAGGGTGTAGGCGGTGATGCCGATCCCGATGCCGAAACCCTTGGCGCCCAGGCTTAGGTGCTGGGGGACCACGACGGCTATCAGCGTGAACCAACCAACGATATGCAGCAGAGCGATGAAGGAAAGCATGCCGCCCGCGCGCAGCCATTCCTGACGGGTCATCGAGGTGCGGACGCGGTGCCATCGGGATCTGGCGTCGGAGGTGGTCAGGGTGGTGGTCATGGCCGTGTACTTTCTCGGCGGGGACAACGACGGAACAATCTAGACACAAATTCTTATTGGTTGCAATACGTATGCAATAAGGAGTCGGTGCTCCGCCCCTCGTTGCATGGGGTTGAAATGATGTCCGATCGCCTCGAGGTCAAGAGCCCTGCGGTCGCCGTCGCACGCTGGTGCCGTCCGACCCGTTCGAAGAATTGCAGTCCGAGTTTGGGCTTCGGGGTCTGCTGTTGATTGCCCGGCGAGGGTCGGGGTGACGTGCAAACGGGCCCCCGCCGCGCTGACCCCGCCCTTCTCCACGGCGATGAGGTGGTATGCGGGAGGGGTAGGCGTAGCTAAACGGGTGTAGAAGGACGTCTCATGCGTGTTGGCTATGGGAATAGACCTAATCGGTCTTAGACAGTTATTGGATGGATAGTGTTGACTCTGAGCCCGAATCCACCGATGAATGACCTGTCCGAGGCCTGGACATAACGACGCGGATGCCCTCTGACCTGGGACGATGGGACTTCCTACAGAACCAAGTCGCCAGAACGAGAGAACATCCGCGAGATGCAATCCTGCCATGCCGCCACAGCGGTTTCCGCCGTCTTCGACGAGCCGAACCTGATCGCCGATGCCGGGCTGCTGTCGCTGGTCCGGCTGGCCGAGCGGGCCGGCCTGCGGCAACTGGCCGCGTCCGCGCTCCGCATCGAGGGCGCCGACAACAGCGGCGGAGCCAACCCGGCCGCCAAAGTGATGTCGCTGATCAGCGCGATGTGCGCGGGCGCGGACAGCATCGACGACGCGGCGCGGCTGCGGCACGGCGCGATGGACCGCGCCTTCACCTCGGTCCGCGCGCCCTCCACCCTGGGCACCTTCCTGCGCTCCTTCACCCACGGCCACAACCGCCAGCTCCACCGCGTTCACCGCGACTTCCTGGCCCGACTGGCCCGCAGCACCCCACTGCTGCCCGGCGCCGACACACTGATGTTCATCGACATCGACCCCACCCACCGCCGCGTGTACGGCCACGCCAAGCAGGGCGCGCAGGTCGGCCGCCTCAAGGGCCAGCGCACCCTGCACCCGATCCTGGCCACCCTGTCCACCCCGATCGCCCGGCCCGTGATCGGCGCGGTCCGCCTGCGCCGCGGCAAGGCCGCCGACGTCCGCGGAGCCGAGAGCTTCGTGAGCGAGGCCCTGGCCATAGCGAAGGAGACCGGCGGCACCGGGATCCGCCTGGTCCGCGCGGACAGCAAGTTCTACACCGCCGACGTGGTCGCCGCCTGCCGCCGGGCCGGCGCCCGATTCTCCCTGACCACCGGCATGAACCCCTCCATCGCGGGCGCGATCTCCCGCATCCCGCAGGAGTCCTGGACGGCGATCCGCTACCCGGACGCCTTCGTCGACCCCGACACCGGCGAGATGGTCTCCGACGCCGAGGTCGCCGAGATCCCCTACACCGCCTTCACCGGCCGAAGGAAGTCCGAGCACGTCACCGCCCGGCTGATCGTGCGCCGGGTCCGCCGATTGAACGCCGAAGTGGCCCAGGGTCAGGGCGAGTTGTTCACCGCCTGGCGTTACCACCCCGTCTTCACCGACAGCTCCTTCGCGGTGCTGCAGGCGGAACTGCACCACCGGCAGCACGCCGTGGTGGAGCAGGTGATCGCGGACGGGAAGTCCGGGCCTCTGGCCCACCTGCCGTCCGGGAACTTCCAGGCCAACGCCGCGTGGCTGACCCTGTGGGCGATGTCGCACAACCTGCTGCGGGCCGCCGGTGCGCTGACCTCGGTCTTCCACGCCAAGGCCACCACAGCGACCCTGCGCGCCCACCTGGTCCACGTCCCGGCCCGGCTCGCGCGCACCGCGCGCACCAAATTGACGGTGCATCTGCCCGAGCACTGGCCCTGGCGCGACGCCTTCACCGCCCTGTTCGAGGCCGTCCACTCCCCACCGCCGCGCCCGGCGGCCTGACCGCCACAAGATCCCGCACCGCGACGGCCCGACGGCCACCGGCGACAGCGCCACCAACCGCTCCCGACCCCGCACAACCCCTCGGACAGGCCGCGACCCGCGCACGGCGGCTACCGCACACCCTCAACCTGTTGCCCCCAGCGGCCGACCGTCCACGGGCAGGAGAGCAACCCCGAAATGATCAGCCGGTGGATTCGGGCTGAGGCAGGGATTTTTTATAAAGAGACTGAATCCCCTCACTCCTTTTTTCTCGTCCAAGACGAGCGTTAGGTCATGCGGCTCGCTGGTTCCGGTTGGCCGCTGAATGAAGCAAGGGTGCCGTGGTGAGAGCAAGCTTGAATGAAAGCGCCGGAGCTTCGATGCGTTTGAATGCCAAGACGGACCGAGGTGATACTGGAGACTTCGGGGACTTGGGTACGCATAGAAGGGCTCATCGAAACGTCCAAGAAGGACGACCGGGGGGCCATAGCGCAGGCGGAGATCAAGGTATGTCTCGGGCCCAACTGAAGGGGGCACGGTCGGCGCGGGGTGGGATCCCCTGGGGGATCTACGGGTTCAGCCGACGATGCGGGCAGGCGGTGGCTGGTCCTACACGATCGTGTGGCCGGACGGTGCGGTCGAGGAAGAGGCGGACAGTTTCCTGCGGAAGTACGAGGGCTCCGGCACGCAGAAGACCTATGCCTACACGCTTGTTGATCATCTGAGGTGGCGGGTCCGCGAGGGGTTGACCACAGCGAAAATCACGCTGAATGACCTGCAGCGATACATGGGCGCCGTCGGTGCCAAGGTGCAACTGCCGCTCGGTCGGCCGTGGAGGACGCTGCCGAAGCGTCCGTACAGTGCGTCAGGCCTGAAGACAGCGGCGGCGTGCCTGCGCGGGTTCTACTTGCACCAGTGCGCCCGCAGCATCGTGAACGATGCCCTGTTGGCTGCACTGCAGGCACGCCCGCTGCCTACACGGCCGGACCGGGCTCTGCTCGTCGAGCATGCGCTCAGGTCGAGTGCTGCGAACCCGCTCAACGCTGGGAGCGGGGGCACACGGAGGCCGCACCCGAAAGTGCTGCCTGAGGGTGCTCTCCCCATTCTGCTGATGGAGGCGAACACCGCCCGCGACGCCATGATCATCACCTGGCTGTCCGATACCACTCTGCAAGTCGGAGGACTCACAGGCCTGCACCTTTGCGATCTCCACCTGCAGGCCGACGCCGCCTGCGGAGAGTACCGGGACCCGCATCTGCACGTTTGCCACCGCTGGGACAACCCGAACCGGGCCGCGGCCAAGCGCAAGCCGGACTGGTGGCTACGTGACGGGACTATCTGCGGAGGAGAGATCTACCCCGCGAGCCCGACCATGATCAGATCCTATCTCGCCTACATGGACGGCGAATACCGACCCTCGGCCGGTCACCACGGCATGCTCCTGATCCAGCTCGCCGGCTCGCGCCGAGGCGAGCCGATGACCGCCGATGCCGTTCGCGGGATGCTGCGTCGGGCCGGCGATCGCGCTGAATTGCCAGGTCGGATCAAGCCGCTCCAGTTCCTGCATACGACGACGTCGAAAGACATCGAAGTCTCCGGGGACCCGCTTGTGGCCAAGGCGGTCGGCAACTGGGCGTCCGCGGGGGCCTGTCAGCGGACATAGCAAACGGTTCTTATCCACTCGCTGTGGAACGATGATTGGGCGTGACATTCGGTCAGTCGGCGTGGAGGATCTGCAGGCGGAGGAGGTCGAAACCCGCGCGACCATACCCATCCCTTTTGATCCGTTTCATGCGGTTCACGTTTCCCTCGACGCGGCCGGAGTTCCACTCCAGGGTGAGGCCGGCGGTGACGGCCGCGAAGTCCTGGCGCAGGCCGCGGGCCAGGTTGGAAAGGGAGGGGAAGCCGGTGGCTACAGCCCGCACGAGCCAGGCTGCGAGGTCCTGGCCCCGGCGCTCGGTCATCATCTCGGCGAAGGTGTGTACGCAGTCCGCGAACGCGTCCAGTTCCGGGCAGCGGGCCAGTAGGTCCTTGAGCCGGAGGGGCTGGCCTGGTCGAGGTGGTTCGGGTGGCTGGTGACCCGCCTTGTGGCCTGGCGGACGGTCAGTTCCCGGCTTGCGGTCGGGGCGGGCTGGCCGCTGGCGTGTAGGGTCTGCAGGTGGCGGCCGACGGTGCGCTCGCTGCCGCGGTAGCCCAAGGCGCGGATCTCCCCGCAGAGCCGGACGGCGTCCGTGCATCCTTCGTTCCAGCGTTGGTGCAGGTAGCCGAGGTGCGGCTGGACCCGGTTCTCGCGCTGGTTCGAGCCGGCGGGCACGTCCTTCGGGGTGGGCGCGTGCGCGTGGCGGCGGATTGTCTTGCGGTCCAGACCCAGCGCCTCGCCGATCGCCGATATCCCCACCCCCTTGCCCGAACAGGTCATGCACCGCCGCATGGCGCTCGCGTCGCTGGACAGCGCGCAGGCCCTCCAGTTGCGCAGGCACAGGAAGGTCCGAACCGAGTGCGTCCGTGTCGGGGGCCATCGCCTGCTCGGACGGGTCCGATGCCGGACTCTCGGTCGGCTCGGTCTCGGCCAGGCAGGTGCGGTGCGCAAGGACGCACTTCTCGACTGCCTCGCACAGGTTGATGGGTCGGGCCGGGGCGCCCTGCCGGGATTACTCCCGGTGGGTTTCCCCGACCCGCCCTCCGAACCCGGCGTGCGGCTCTCACCGCACCGGGCTCTCCACGAGATCATCCGTTGGAAACGGGCTGCCCAGAGCGTCCGGCCAAGGGCTGGGGATGCCGTTCGTGCCTCGGTAGCGATACCGAGTGATCGGTACTCTGCCGAGGTCGAACAGTTGGATCCCGTCCATTTCGATGGGCTTCCACCGCCCGTTGGGGCCGCGGAGCCATCGCCGGATGGCCGTCCACGTCATGCGGTGCCGGTGCATCACCCAGCGGACGATGCGCCACCAGACGAAGGTGTGCAGGGTCTGCAGGGTGTGCTTGGCGACCGCGTGCCTGAAGTAGTTGGCCCAGCCGCGCAGGATCTGGTTGATCCGGATCAGCGTGATCTTGTAATCGAGATGCGACAACTTCTGGGTCAGTGCCTTGATCTTCCGTTTCAGCGACGCGACCGGTTTGTCGGCGATGAACGTGTAGACGTGCCACTTGTCCGTTCCGCGTTTCCGCATCCAGACGATTCGGAAGCCGAGGAAGTCGAACCCGTCCGCAAGGTGCACCACCTGGGTCTTGGCCTCTGACAGCACCAGGCCCATCGGGGCCAGGACCTCGCTCACATGCTTCGCGAAGCGCCTCGGCGTGCTCGCGGGTGCCGTGGACCATGACGACGAAGTCGTCCGCATAGCGGACCAGTCGCCAGGTCGGCAGGCCCCGCCGCCGTTGCCGCTCGCGATCGCGCCGACTGCCCATCATGCTGGTCCACTGCTCGGCGGCAAAGTCGTCGAGCACGGACAGTGCGATGTTGGCCAGCAGCGGCGAGAGGATCCCGCCTTGCGGGGTTCCCGAATCGGTCTCGTTCCGCTCGCCGAGCTCGGTCATGATCCCGGCTTTGAGGAACGCCTTCACCAGCGCGAGCACCCGCTTGTCCTTCACCCGCGCCCGGACACGGCCCATCAGGGCCGTGTGGTCGATGCGGTCGAAGCACGCCTCGATGTCCGCGTCCAGCACCCAGCGGTATCCCTGAGAGCCGAACAGGTGGATCTCGGCGATCGCGTCGTGTGCACGCCGGTTGGGCCGGAACCCGTAGGAGTACGGACGAAAATCCGCCTCGAACACGGGCTCCAGGACCAGCTTCAACGCAGCCTGCACCACCCGGTCCGCAACGGTCGGGATCCCCAGCCGGCGCAGTTTCCCGCCCGCCTTGGGGATCATCCGTTCGCGCACCGGCAGGGGCTGGAAGGCCCCGGCCCGGAGCTGGTCGCGGATGTGGTTCAGGTGCGCTGTCACTCCGGACGCCAGGACGTCGGCGGCGCGAACGCCGTCCACGCCTGCTGTCCGGGCTCCGGTGTTGCCCGCGACCCGCTCAAACGCCATCACCAGGACGGCCGGGTCACAGACGAAGTTGAACACATCGTCGAACCGGAAGCCGTGATCGGCTACCGCCCAACGGTGCAGCTTGGTCTGCATCTTCCGTACCCGCGCCTCGGCAACCAGCACCGAGGGCCACGCGACCAGGGCATCCACCCCGGTGTCTTCGGACATTGCAGTTCCTCCCTTGCAATCTCGCTGCCGCCCTTCCCCATGCGCCGGGCTCTCCCCGGCTCGGAGTACTACGGCGGCTCCGCCCCTCCCCGGCCCGGTCGGCCGACGGTGGACCCAGCCCGGTTCCCGCGCTGGCCGCGCGGAACCCGGGCAGAGCCGGGGAGGTTCCCGTGTTCACTGATTGATCGATCGTCGGAGTAGGCACCCGGCTATACCCCCGCGGCATCGCCACGGCTACCCCGCAGCACTTCACCGTGGCCTCCCCGGCGCTCTGGCAGAAACCGCCGGGAAGTTGCCCGCCTTGGCACCGGCGAGCACGCACCGCAACCAGCCCAGATCCGCCAGGTTCGAGCTGATGTCACCTTAGGAGGCTTCGAACACCGGTTCCTCTCGTATACCTCTCCGTCTCGCTCGCCGGACCCGCACCATCTGGCAGTGCTGACACGTCCCGGCTTCGTCAGGGCCGCTTGCCACCCTCCCCGGCACCTCCCGGGTCAGGCTGCCCCAGCTTCACCGCCCTGCTGCGACAGGACAGCGGCGAAGGTCTCCCACCTCCACTCGATCAATCAGCGCCTCACGGCGCACCTTCCAGATATGAAACCGGTCAGCGACCTGGATCGCGGCGGGACAGGCTGTGCGGACGGCCTCGGCATACGCGCTGGCCCGGTCCCTGCACACGATCTCCTCCCCGGGATGCGCGCGCAGCCAGGCAGCCAGCGTCTCGGCAGTGCGGTCGGGCAGCATGTCCGCACGCTTGCCCGTCTCCATGTCCAGAATGATCGTTCCGTACACATGGAAAAAGCGGTCAAGAGCACGCTGCAGTCACGCGAACACCCATCCTTCCAGAGGCCCGTGACGCCGAGTCATCGCTCCACAGCAAGTGGATCAGAACCGATCGAACTGTCCCTTGGCGCTGCGCCAGGTGCAATGCCGCAGCGACATCACCGACGGATGCCTGGCTGCAACCGGACTCACCCTGACGACATCCCGCTTACAACCTCAGTAAAAGTACGTCAGGGACCGTCCGGCGGGAGGTTACCTCAGCCCGCCAGGCGTCCCGCTGCGACGAACACCGCAACGAGAAGCAGGAACACGTTCACCGATATCGTCTTGATCGAGCCCAGTTGGACGTGCACGCGGATACCCCGATCTGAAGCAGTGCGAGACCTATCGCTGCGGCGATTCCAAGCCAGTGCCAGATACCGGTCCAGCCGGGTAGCACCATGCCAACAGCCCCCATGAGGCAGCGCACCCCTACTGCGTGGACACGCCGCGCGGGGGCGACATGTGCCCACTCCAGTTGCGGAGGTATCTGCTCGATTGGCAGCATCTTCACGCCACCGGTCGCCATGTAGGTCCGCAGTTCAAGGCCGACATCGTCGAGCGCTGCCGGCACGGGGACCGCACCATCGGTCAGGTCGCCAAGGGGGGCCGCCCACGCCTTCTGGCTCCCGGCACCGGCGCCAAGGCCAAGCTCGCTGAAAGAAAGCCATCAACACCCTCGCCGAGTTCTGCGGCGACCGCGTCACCCAGCAATAGGCATCACCGAGCACCACACCAAGAACCACCACACCGGCCATACATAGAGATCAAGGCTCTGTCCCGTAATCGGTGGTGACGATCAGTGGCGGATGTCATGATCGGGAATGGCTGATGTCAACTCTCTTGTTTTCATGGTGTTTTCTGGTCTTTCTGCCGGCCACCCCGCGTCCGAACACCCACCCGGGATCACCGCACCCTCGTCCGACACATCCTCCACAGCCAGGGACGTTCCGCGTGCAGGTCCCGGGCCTGGTGAAGCGCCACCAACGCCGCGCCCACCGCCTCACCAGCCAGCTCGGGTCGATAGTCAAAGAGTTGGGGCCGGGCGGGCGCCCGCCTCTCCCGCATCCTGATCTGTGGAATCTCCGGTTCGATGGCGCTGCGAATGCTCATGCGCCTGCCGACACCGCCACTGCGCGTGCCGCGGGTGATCGGCATCGATTACTTCGCCCTCAGGCGCCGGCACCGCTACGCCACGGATCGTCATCGACGCCGAGACCGGCGAGCGCATCGACGTCCTGCCTGATCGCAGCGCCGAGACGGTGGCGAAGTGGCTGCGCGAGCACCCCGGCGCCGGATGCGTGTGCCGCGACGGATCCGGCTCCTATGGCAAGCCGATCCGCCGGGCCCTGCCCGAAGCGGTCAGCGACCGATGGCAGCTCTGGTCCAACCTATGCGGAAAGACCCTGGCAGAGGTCCGCTCGCACACCACCTGCCGGGCCACCGCCGTGAACCCTGCCCGGCCGGGCAGGGTTCACGAGCAGACCACCCGGGAGCGTCGGCAGCAGGTCCACGACCTGCCCGGCAAGGGCGTCGGCCTGCTCGAATGCGCCCGCCGCCCGGACCTCGCCCTGAACACCGTTAAGCGCTACGCCCGCAGGCAGGAGCCCCCGGCCGAGGGCCGCGCACCGCAGTACCGGTCCACCCTGTTCGACCCCTGCCGCGACCACCTGCGACGACGCCGGGCAGACGATCCCGGCGTGCCCGTCGCCCGCCTCCTGCGCGAGATCAAGGAGCTGGTCTGCACCGGGAGCGCGAACCTCCTGGTCCGCTGCATCACCCAGGGCCGCGCCGAGGGCGACAAGCCCGTCACGACCGCGCGGCGCCCGTCCCGGCTCCTGCTGACCCGCCCCGACAACCTGCGCGGCGAAGACGCCGAACTCCTGCGGGAACCCACTGCCACCTGCGTCGAGATGACCGAACTCGCCCGCCTCGTCGGCGAGTTCGCCGGGATCCTGTCCCTGGCCGAGGGCAACGACGCTGAACTCACCGACCGGATCACCCAGGTCTGCGCCGTCGACCTTCCCCACCTGCACTCCTTCGCGAACGGCCTCGAACTCGACCGGGCCGCCGTCGACGCCGGCCTCGCTCTCCCCTACCACAACGGCCGCAGCGAAGGTGTCGACACCCGAACCAAGAAGATCACGAGGCAGATGCACGTCCGCGCCTGCTTCCAGCTCCTGCGCCAACGGATCCTGCTCCAGTAGGCAACTCGAAGCATCGCCAACGACTACGGGACCGAGTCAAGATCAAGACAGCCCCCCACAGGTTCAGGCGAAGCGGGCGGCGTGGAGGAGTTGCGCACGGAAGGTCGTGGCGGCCGGGGACTGCTGTGGTTCGTGCCATTGCATGACGAGGTCGAGTCGCATGTCGGTGAGGGGGATGAACCGTACGCCGACGGGGTGGAGGAGGTTCTCGAAGGACTCGACGAGCACCGAGACGGCCAGGTCGGCGGCGACGGTGGCGAGGATGATGCTGAGGGTGGCCTCCTGGATGGGTGCGTTGATGCCGGCGTTGGCCAGGTACTCGCTCAGCCAGCGGTAGGAGATCGGTTGGACGTCGCGGCCGTAGAAGGCGACGACCTCGTTGCGCAGGTCCTCGATGGTTGCCTGCTGGGCGTTGGCGAGGCGGTGGGAGGTGGAGACGACCAGGCACAGCTGTTCGCGGAACAGGACCCGGTGGCACAGGTCGGCGGGTGGTGCGCTGACACGGGCCAGTGCCACATCGACGCGTCCTTCGCGCAGGGCCCGGTACTGGTCCTCGTCCCTCAGTTCGGTGATGGTGGTTTCCACGTGCGGGTGGTCCCGGCGGAAGGCCGACAGGGCGTTGACCAGGATCGCGGGGGAGGCTCCGGGCAGTACGGCCACGGTCAGGCGCCCGGCGTGTCCCTGGGCGACCTGGCGGGCGACGTGGCCCACCTCGTCGGCTGCGGACAGGGCTCGCCGCGCGGCGTCGACGACAACCTCGGCGGCGGCGGTGACCCGCAGCCGCCGTCCGGCCCGTTCGAAGAGCTGCAGGCCCAGTTGGCGCTCCAGGACCTGCAGTTGCCTGCTCAGCGAGGGTTGGGCGATGTGCAGGCGGGCGGCCGCCGCGCTGACCCCTCCTTCCTCCGCGACCACGACCAGGGCACGGAGGAGGCGTAGCTCGACAGGCGCAGGAAGGCTCAACTCATGCATGCTCGCTATGCTAATAGACCTATTGGGTCTTGGACAGCTATGGGATCGGTGGCGTTGAATCTGAGTCATGACTTTGTTCACGCAGACACCAAATCCACTCACCCCTTCGATCCTCAGCCAGGAGGAGCAGCAGGCCGTGTGGTTCCTCGGCGCCCTGGTTCGCCTGCGAGTCAAGGGTGACCACACCCACGGCAACCTGTCCGTGCTCGAGCACCTGGGCGAGCGCGGGTACAGCAGCCCGTTGCACAGCCACGCCACCGACGAGGAGACGTTCCTGGTCCTCGACGGCGAACTGCGTGTCGAGGTGGACGGCCACCAGCACGCGGCCGGCCCCGGATCGATCGCCGTGCTTCCCCGTGCCCTGCCTCACTCCTTCGTCGTGACCAGCCCCACCGCCCGCTTCCTCACGCTGCACACGCCCGCGGGCTTCGAGGGCTTGATCCTGGAAGCCGGCAGCCCCGCCGATGCGTCCGGCCACCCGCCGCTGGGCGAACTGCCTCCGGACCCGGCCGAACTGGCGCGCATGGCCGCCCACTACGGGATCGAGATCCTCGGACCGCCGCCCGCGCCCTGATCCACGGCGCGGACCCCGTCGACAGCCTGCGGCTCCGCCTTCGCCCTCTCCCCACACCGGGTGAAGGCGGAGCCGCGGCTCCGAGCTCCCGGAACCCCCTGTCCGCGACCGGGACTCCTCATCGGGTGCCGTGTGCCCGCACGGACTTCATGAACACGGCCGGCTCCGCTCCCGATGGGGAGCTGAAGCTGGGCGCCGTGCCATACACCGGGCCGGATGGAGGGCACGGCGGGGACCGGCCTTCGTAACGCAGGCCCCCACGCTGCGGTACGGACTTCATTCAACGTGGCCTGCTCCTCACGCTGCGCGGTCGCATTCCTGCTGTGCCGCTCGGCCGATTTCCTGCCCATCGGAGACCGAAGTGAAATCAAGTGTGAATGAAAAGACGAGACCCCCGACTCGTTCCAGCGCCAAGGCGGAAGGAGGCGAGCAGGGCTGTTGCAAGGTCGGGTAATCTTGTGAACTCGCTGGTCAGCGTGCCGTGTCCGGGATAGACGAAGCTCCGTTGTGGTCGATGACCTCACAAGTCCTCGACAAACAACGGAGCTTCGGTGATTCCTGAGTCTGCCATGTCCAGTCGGCTTCCATGGGGCGCGGGGAGCGTGTCGCCTGGTGCCACGGTGTTCGCGCTGGTCAACGGCTTGCGTGACCCGCGTGATCCGCGTGGGCGGCAGTATCCGCTCGGTGCGGTGCTGCTGGTCGCGCTGTGCGCGCTGTCGTGCCGGTTCGAGTCGTTCCGGGCGATGGGGCAGTGGGCGGCCGCGGCGCCGGCGTCCACGCTGGAGCGGCTCGGATTGCGCCGCTGCGGGGTCTTCGGGCTGGTCAGGGCGCCGAGTGCGTCCACAATCCGCCGGGTAGTCGGTGCTGTGATGCCCGGCGGGCTGGAGGGGCTGCTGCGAGCCTTTGCGGTCCAGGCGCGGGAGGTGGCGGTGGACGGCAAATGTCTGCGGGGCTCGCGGGACCAGGCCGGGCAGGCGGTGACGGTACTCGGGGCGATAGTGCAGGACGGCACACTGGTCGCGCAGCAGCGGGTTCCCGACAAGACGAACGAGATCACCGGGTTCGCGGCGCTGCTGTCGGTGCTGGACCTGGCGGGGGCGGTGGTGACGGCGGATGCTCTGCATACGCAGCGTGACCATGCCCGGGTGCTGGTCGAGGAGTTCGGTGCACACTACGTTTTCACGGTCAAGCGCAACCAGCCCGAGCTGTGGACGGCGTGCCGGGCGGTGCCCTGGGAACGGGTCAGCACGTCCTCCCGGTCCACGGTCCGAGCGCACGGCCGGGTGGAGACCCGCATCATCCAGGCCGTGACCTGGAACGATCTCGACTTTCCGCACCTGCGACAGGTGGCCCGGCTGACTCGGCACCGCACCGACAGCAAGACCGGGAAGCGTTCGCGGGAGACGGTGTACGTGATCACGGACCTGTCGTCGGCGCAGGCCGACCCGCAGATGATCGGGGCTTACGTCCGCGGCCACTGGGGAGTGGAGAACAAGATCCATTACGTTCGTGATGTTGCCTTCGGCGAGGACGCCTCCCGCATCCGCACCCGCCACGGAGCCCAGAACATGGCCACCTTGAGGTCAGTCGCCATGAACTTCCTCCGCAGGAGCGGGAGTTCCATCGCCGATGCACGTCGAGCCATGGCCCTCGCGCCCCACACAGCCCCGCTCGAACTCTTCGGCATCCCTACTGACCTGCACGTTCACCCATGAAATCCGACCTTGCAACAGCCCTGAGGAGGCGAGACCGGCACATCCGGGGACTTCAACGCGCATCGGAAGCTCTTCGAAACGTTCAAGGAGGACGACCGGGGGACCATAGCGCGGGCGGAGGTCATGGCGCGCCTGGAACTGTCCGGAATTTCCGCGGGCGACCCGCGCATCAGTGGCCCGAGCGGTCCGGGCAGCGGCTCCGACGCCGACAGCTCCCGACTCGGCCTCGCGGAATTCTCCGAGCTCTGCCGGCGGGGAAGTGGGCTGGTCGCGCGCGCGATCACCGGTGATCTCGCCATTCCCGACTTCCCGTCCTTCACGGCCGCCGTCGCCGAGATCTACCAGGACCTGCTGCCGGGACGGGGCGGCGAGGTCGCGGACTACATTCCCCAGCTGAAGCGGGTCTTGCCGGACCAGTTCGCGGTCTCGGTCTGCACCGTGGACGGGCAGCGGTTCTCCATCGGCGACGCGGGGGTGGGATTCTGCGTCCAGTCGGTCTGCAAACCGATCAACTACTGCCTCACGCTAGAGGAGTTCAATGCCGACGTGGTCCACCAGCACGTCGGACGCGAGCCGAGCGGACGCGGCTTCAACGAGCTGTCGCTCAACGGCGACGGGCTCCCGCACAATCCGATGATCAACTCGGGTGCCATCATGAGTTGCTCGCTCATCAAGCCGTCGCTCGCGATCGCCGACCGGTTCGACTACATCGCGGACACCTGGCGGCGGTTGGCGGGAGGGAACCCGGTCGGGTTCAACAACTCCGTCTACTTGTCCGAGCGGCAGACGGCCGACCGCAACTTCGCCCTCGGCTACTTCATGCGCGAGCACAGGGCTTTCCCGGACAGCACGGACCTGATCGAGACCCTGGAACTCTATTTCCAGTGCTGCTCGCTCGAAGTCAATACCCAGGACCTCGCCTCAACAGCGTCCACCCTCGCCAACGGCGGAGTCGTCCCGCTCACCAATGAACGCGTATTCGCTACGGGTTCGGTGCAGAAGTGCCTTTCCCTCATGTCTTCCTGCGGCATGTACGACTACTCCGGGGAATTCGCCTTCACCATCGGCCTGCCAGCCAAGAGCGGTGTTTCGGGCGGACTCATGGTCGTCATTCCGCAGGTGATGGGAATCGCAATCTGGTCGCCGCGCCTGGACCCGCTGGGTAATTCGGTTCGTGGTATAGAATTCTGTCGGCAATTGGTCGAGAAGTACACGCTCCACATGTATGATTCCCTGGTCGGCAGCGGGCCCGAAGCCAAACGCGACCCGCGCCGCAAGTGGAACCAGAGCGCCATTGACGCCACGGTCCGTCTGCTCTGGTCGGCGAGCGAGGGCGACCTCACGGGTGTCCGGGCATTGCTGGCCCGCGGTGCCTCCACCCGCGCGAGTGACTACGACGGTCGCACCCCCCTGCATCTCGCTGCCTCCGAAGGCCATCTCGATATCGTCGGCTACCTCCTGGAGCACGGGGCCGACATCACTGCCACTGACCGGTGGGGCGGCACACCCCTGTCCGACGCCGAGCGCGCGGGTCACGCCTCGGTCGTCGCCGCCCTGCGGCAAGCATCAGGGCAGCTACCCACCTCCCCACCAGCCGCACCACCAACCCTATGACCAGGCCGGCCCGCACCCGGCCCGGCCAATAGCACCCGATCCACACCACCACAGGAGAACACCATGGCGATCAAAGCCGAGTACATCTGGCTGGACGGCACCAGGCCGACCCCGCAGCTCCGCTCCAAGACCCGTATCCTCACCGACCCGGACACCACTCCCACCTGGGGATTCGACGGATCCTCGACCGGCCAGGCAGAGGGGTACGCCTCGGACCGGGTGCTGGAGCCGGTCAAGGTGGTGCCGGACCCGATCCGCGGCGGCGACCACATCCTCGTCCTGTGCGAGGTCAACGAGACCAACGGCCGCGCGCATGACTCAAACACCCGCGCCCTGCTCCGTCCGATCGCTGAACGGTTCGCCCCTCAGGAGCCGATCTTCGGCATCGAGCAGGAGTACACCTTCTTCAAGGGCGCCCGCCCGCTCGGGTTCCCCGAAGGCGGCTTCCCGGCCCCGCAGGGCGGCTACTACTGCGGTGTGGGCGCCCAAGACGTGTTCGGACGCGAGATCGTCGAACTGCACCTGGACCGCTGCCTGGCCGCTGGCCTGGCGATCTGCGGTATCAACGCCGAAGTCATGCCCGGCCAGTGGGAGTTCCAGATCGGACCCGTCGATCCCCTGACCGTCGCCGACGACCTGTGGCTCGCCCGCTACCTCCTGTACCGCACTGCTGAGGAGTTCGGTGTGCACGCCACCCTGGACGCCAAGCCGGCCAGCGGCGACTGGAACGGCGCCGGTGCCCACACCAACTTCTCCACCAGGGCCATGCGTGAGGGCTGGGACGCGATCATCACCGCCTGCGAGTCCCTCGGCACCAGCCAGGACAAGATCCTGGAGCACGTCGAGCAGTACGGCCCCGACATCCAGTCCCGACTGACCGGCCAGCACGAGACCGCCCTCTGGAACGTCTACAGCTACGGCGTTTCCGACCGCGGCGCCTCTGTCCGCATCCCCTGGCAGGTCGAAATCGACAAGAAGGGCTACATCGAGGACCGCCGGCCCAACGCCAACGTCGACCCGTACGTGGTGACCCGCCTCCTCGTCAACACCTGCTGCTCGGCACTCCAGGAAGCCGAACAGGTCTGACCCGCTCGTCGACCCCCCACTGACGACGAGTCACCGCCGTGCCTGTCCGGGCCGGCGTCGCCGGGCGGTCAGTCGTGCCGCATGCGCGGGACTGACCGCCCGGCGCGTGCGGAACGGCACACGCCACGACCGAGAGAGCAAAGAGAATGGCCACCGCAGCACCGCAGAAGATCACCCCGTTCCTGATGCTCCAGGGTCGGGCGGAGGAAGCGATCACGTATTACACCTCCCTGTTCAACGGCGACGAGGTCGGCGACATCACCCGCTACCGCGCCGACGCACGGGGGGAGGAGGGCACCGTACAGCGCGCCACGTTCTCGCTCGCCGGACAGCGGTTCATGTGCATCGACAGCTATGTGAAGCGCGAGGCCGGTTTCAGCTCGGGGATCTCGCTGTTCGTCCAGTGCGAGGCCGAGGCCGAGATCGACCGCCTGTACGCGGCTCTTGCCGAGCAGGGCGATGAGGTGATGCCGCTGGGTTCCTACGGCTTCAGCCGCAAGTTCGGCTGGGTCACCGATCGCTTCGGCGTCTCCTGGCAGCTCGACCTGCCGGCGTAGGAGACCGGGCGATCGTCCGGTGGGCTGTCATCCCTATGGAAAAGAACCGGGACAAAGTTTTGGAAATCATGGATCCGCTTCCTGAAGAGGTGAGCGTCATCGAGGCGAGAACTCTGCTCGGAAGGATGATCAACGCTGCGCAGGCGGACAACCGGGTCACCTACATCACGCGAAAGGGAAAGCGCGCGGCTGCCGTCGTCCCGCTGGAGTTCGCCGGTGGGGCCACTGCGCGCACGGACGATTCGGCGTCGATCGACATTACCTAGAAGAAATCCTTTGCCCACAATTTCACGATATGCGATTTATAGGCTCCTCCCATGTGGAAAACAATGTCAACGATCGCCGCGGCAGCGAGCCTGCTGGCCGGTGGAACAGGGCCAAGTCCCGGGGCTGACGGGGTCGGTGACCCGTACTACCCGCAGGACGGCAACGGCGGCTACCGGGTCTCGCACTACGACGTCCGGCTGAACTACGACCCGGCGAAGCCGGACTTCCTCCGTGGTGACACCAGAATCGACGCCGTCACCACCCAGCACCTCGACAGGTTCGACCTGGACCTGGACGGATTCACCGTCGACTCGGTCACCGTGAACAACAAGCCAGCCGCCGGATTCACCCGCACCGGCGAACACGAACTGGTCATCACCCCGGCCCACCCGATCGATCGCGGCAGGCCGCTGCAGGTTCGGGTCACCTACTCCGGCAAGCCGGGCCTCTACTGGATGACAGCCGACGCCAAAGGCGCGGTCCACGCCTTTGCCGAGCCGCATTCGGCGACGAGCTGGTACCCGGTCGACGACCACCCCTCGAACAAGGCGAGCTTCACACTGACCACCACGGTGCCCACCGGCTGGAGCGTGGTGGGCAACGGCGAGCCCGAGGCGCCGGTCACCCGCAACGGCGCGACCACCTTCGTGTGGAACGAGAAGCACCCGGTCGCCTCGTACCTGACCGGTGTGGTGATCGACAAGTTCACCCTGGTCACCTCACACCTGGCGGACGGCACTCCGGTGTACGACGCCTACCTGCCCGACGGCGGTGACGCGGCCAAGCCGTACGAGGACAAGCTGCCCGAGGTGCTGGACTTCCTGTCCTCGAAATTCGGCAGGTACCCGTTCTCCTCGGCCGGCGGCATCTTCTATCCGGGCGACCCCGATGATCCGAGCAACAACGGCGGCGGGTTCGAACTGCAGGACCGGCCCGTGTACCCGGACGGAATCGCCCCGCAGCGGTTCACCGACATCGTGCACGAGAACGCCCACCAGTGGTTCGGCGACAGCGTGTCGGTCAAGGGCTGGAAGGACATCTGCGTCAAGGAGTGCTTCGCCACCTACGCGGAATGGCTGTGGAACGAAGCCAAGCAGGGAAACGACCTCGATGCCGACTATCTGAAGACCGTCGCGGCGGAGAAGGACGACCCGGCCTTCTGGAAGGACCCCCTGTACGACCCCGGCGCCGACAGCTTCTACGGCGGCGCCTACACGGTTGGCCCGCTGATGCTGCACGCGTTGCGGCGCACGGTCGGTGACGCCGTCTTCTTCAGGACACTGCGGGACTTCCTGCGCGAGCACACGTACGGCAACGCTTCCTGGTCGGACTTCGAGCAGCTGGCGCACAAGGAGTCGGGGCAGGACCTGGCCGGATTCTTCCAGGCCTGGGCACACAGCACGACCGTGCCTGCGGACAAGTACCTCTACGTGGTGAAGGACAGGAAATGAGCGTGGCATGGGCAACCGCCGTCGGCACGTTGGCGGCGGCACTGGGCAGCACCATCGGTGCGCCGGGCATCGGGGACCCGTACTTCCCCCTGGACGGCAACGGCGGATACCGCGTGTCGGACTACAACGTGCACATCACCTATGATCCGGCAAAGCCGGAGTTCCTGGCCGGGGACACCACGGTCACCGCGACCGCCACCCAGACCCTCAGTCGGTTCGACCTCGACCTCGAAGGGTTCGACGTCACGGCCGTGACCGTCGACGGACTGCCCGCACGGAAGATCGCCTGGTCCGACCCGCACGAGCTGGTGATCACCCCGCGTGTGCCGGTGCCCAAGGGCAGCCCGATGAGGGTGCGGGTGGTCTACGCCGGCAAACCGGTCGGCGCCAGCTGGCACCTGCTGCAGAACGGCGGCGTCGACGTGACCGGCGAACCGCACTCGGCCACCGCCTGGTACCCGGTCAACGACCACCCCTCGGACAAGGCGACGTTCCACCTGACGGCCACCGTGCCCGACGGCTGGACGGCCATCGGCGACGGACTGCCGGGGCGCACCACGGAGAACAAGGGCTGGAAGACGTTCCGCTGGAACGAAGAGCACCCGATGACCTCCTATGCGAGCACGGTGGCCATCGACAAGTTCACCGTGCACACCTCGAAGCTGGCTGACGGCACGCCAGTGATCAACGCCTACGGCACCAACACCGACATCGTTCCGGACTCGGAGGCGGTGCTGCCGAAGATCATGAAGGTACTGACCGCGGACTTCGGTCCCTATCCCTTCGAGTCGACCGGTTCGATCGTGGTGAATGCCGCACTGTCAGGCGGCAGCCTCGCCCTGGAGACCCAGACCAAGCCGACCTATGACGAGGCCTTCTACGACGCGTCGGCCTCGCACGAGCTGGCCCACGAGTGGTTCGGCGACAGCGTATCGTTCAGCGACTGGCGGGACGGCTGCATCGCGGAGTGCTTCGCGCAATACGCCACACAGCTCTGGTACGAGGCCGACTTGGGAGCCGACCTCAACCAGGACTACCTGGACCAGATCGCGCAGTACAAGGACACCCCGACGTTCTGGAACGTCAAGCTCTACGACCCCGGAGCCGACCAGCCGCTGGCCGAAGGACTCTACGACAAGGGGCCGTTGATGCTTCAGGCACTGCGGGCCACGGTGGGCGACGACCTGTTCTTCACCACCCTGAGGACCTGGACCGCGACGTACAAGTACGCCAACGCGTCCTGGCCGGACTTCGAACGGCTCGCCCAGCAGGTTTCCGGAAAGGACCTGACCGGGTTCTTCCAGGCCTGGGCGCACAGCACCACAATCCCGCCCGACCAGTACCTCTACCCAGGGGCGCTGAAGCCGTAGCCGATCGGCCTTCCACCCGTTGAGCCCTGGCGCATCCCGGGTGGAGACCTGGCCGGGCCCGGTCAGGACCCATCAGCGACCACGACCGGAGCAGGAGGCTGGCAGCCTCGCCGATTCTCTGATCTTCGGCGAGGCCGTGTCGCAGTATCTCGTAGCCGTTAGCCGGTAGCGTGTGCTTGCCCTCGTGGCGACCGGCCTTCGCCTTTGGCGCTGGTCCCTACATGGCCCTGCCGCCGGGAGTACAGCCTTCGACCCCCGGCACTATTGCCTTTGCGCTTGTTCTGCAGTGCATGGACGAGGCTACCAATTTCGAGGAGACAAAGAATGGCTGTGACGCTTACGGATTCAGCCGACAGGGCACGTGTCCACGCCACTGTCAGGTCCAGGAAATCGGATGGGCGCACATTCCTCGAAGGCGGATCCCAGTGAGCTATCAATTGCATCTTCGGGCTGTCCCGGCGGCGGAAATCAAGCCGACCAACGAGTGGCTCGAGGAATTCATGCTGGCAGCCTGGTCCAACCGTCAGGAGGAATATGCTGCAGGCATCGCCTACTCGATTAAGAAGGACTTCGCAGCCGTCAACCGTCTTTACACCGTAGCTGGCAGCCCGAGCAGTCTGCCCATCTATGGTGGTGATCCTGTCACCTGCCAGATCAACCCGCCGTTCCTGATCATGAAGCCGGAACAGGTGAGGAAGGCCTCGGCCTTCCTTGACAAGGTCCACTTCGAGGCGCTCTGGGGGAACGTGGGCGGGGCGATCTCCGAGTCCTGGGAAGACTCCACCATCGCCAGATCGGCCTTCCTCGCTCACCACGAAGGTCTGACCGCCTTCTACCGGGCCGCGACGCAGGCACAGCAGTCTGTCGTCAAAGCCTTCTGGTGAGGAGCCGGCATTCCGTCACGGTGGTGCCCACCACTGTCCCCGTAGCCGCGCAGGCGGCCCGCTCCGCCTCCGCCTACACCTTCGCCCGCGTCATTGTGGACGGCCTCTAGGAGAAGCAGCAGCCATGACCCCCTCCTCCGAACGCCGTGGCCTTGACCCCGAGTTGGAAAGGCTCTGCGAGCGGCTCCGCAGGACCCGCGACTACCAGGGCATGTCCCAGCAGTATGTCAGCCACGCCATCGGGATCCCGCGTTCGGCGATCAGCAACATCGAGCGCGGACTGCGCCAGGTGGATAGCCTGGAGCTGAAGAAGCTGGCCCGGCTCTACAGCCTTCCCGTCAGCTATTTCCTGTCCGACCAGGACAATACCGACCCCGCCGCCCTGGCTGGCGCCGAGATCCCGCGCGCCCTGACGGACCTGACCGACGGTGACCTGAAGGAAGTGCTGAACTTCGCCGAATTCCTCAAGTTCCGCCGCGCGCACCAGGGCAAACCGGCTGGCGATTACCTGGCCTCAGGCGGGAACCTATCGGCCCTGGCTACCTGAGCCCGAATCCACCGGCTGATCATTTCGGGGTTGCTCTCCTGCCCGTGGACGGTCGGCCGCTGGGGGCAACAGGTTGAGGGTGTGCGGTAGCCGCCGTGCGCGGGTCGCGGCCTGTCCGAGGGGTTGTGCGGGGTCGGGAGCGGTTGGTGGCGCTGTCGCCGGTGGCCGTCGGGCCGTCGCGGTGCGGGATCTTGTGGCGGTCAGGCCGCCGGGCGCGGCGGTGGGGAGTGGACGGCCTCGAACAGGGCGGTGAAGGCGTCGCGCCAGGGCCAGTGCTCGGGCAGATGCACCGTCAATTTGGTGCGCGCGGTGCGCGCGAGCCGGGCCGGGACGTGGACCAGGTGGGCGCGCAGGGTCGCTGTGGTGGCCTTGGCGTGGAAGACCGAGGTCAGCGCACCGGCGGCCCGCAGCAGGTTGTGCGACATCGCCCACAGGGTCAGCCACGCGGCGTTGGCCTGGAAGTTCCCGGACGGCAGGTGGGCCAGAGGCCCGGACTTCCCGTCCGCGATCACCTGCTCCACCACGGCGTGCTGCCGGTGGTGCAGTTCCGCCTGCAGCACCGCGAAGGAGCTGTCGGTGAAGACGGGGTGGTAACGCCAGGCGGTGAACAACTCGCCCTGACCCTGGGCCACTTCGGCGTTCAATCGGCGGACCCGGCGCACGATCAGCCGGGCGGTGACGTGCTCGGACTTCCTTCGGCCGGTGAAGGCGGTGTAGGGGATCTCGGCGACCTCGGCGTCGGAGACCATCTCGCCGGTGTCGGGGTCGACGAAGGCGTCCGGGTAGCGGATCGCCGTCCAGGACTCCTGCGGGATGCGGGAGATCGCGCCCGCGATGGAGGGGTTCATGCCGGTGGTCAGGGAGAATCGGGCGCCGGCCCGGCGGCAGGCGGCGACCACGTCGGCGGTGTAGAACTTGCTGTCCGCGCGGACCAGGCGGATCCCGGTGCCGCCGGTCTCCTTCGCTATGGCCAGGGCCTCGCTCACGAAGCTCTCGGCTCCGCGGACGTCGGCGGCCTTGCCGCGGCGCAGGCGGACCGCGCCGATCACGGGCCGGGCGATCGGGGTGGACAGGGTGGCCAGGATCGGGTGCAGGGTGCGCTGGCCCTTGAGGCGGCCGACCTGCGCGCCCTGCTTGGCGTGGCCGTACACGCGGCGGTGGGTGGGGTCGATGTCGATGAACATCAGTGTGTCGGCGCCGGGCAGCAGTGGGGTGCTGCGGGCCAGTCGGGCCAGGAAGTCGCGGTGAACGCGGTGGAGCTGGCGGTTGTGGCCGTGGGTGAAGGAGCGCAGGAAGGTGCCCAGGGTGGAGGGCGCGCGGACCGAGGTGAAGGCGCGGTCCATCGCGCCGTGCCGCAGCCGCGCCGCGTCGTCGATGCTGTCCGCGCCCGCGCACATCGCGCTGATCAGCGACATCACTTTGGCGGCCGGGTTGGCTCCGCCGCTGTTGTCGGCGCCCTCGATGCGGAGCGCGGACGCGGCCAGTTGCCGCAGGCCGGCCCGCTCGGCCAGCCGGACCAGCGACAGCAGCCCGGCATCGGCGATCAGGTCCGGCTCGTCGAAGACGGCGGAAACCGCTGTGGCGGCATGGCAGGATTGCATCTCGCGGATGTTCTCTCGTTCTGGCGACTTGGTTCTGTAGGAAGTCCCATCGTCCCAGGTCAGAGGGCATCCGCGTCGTTATGTCCAGGCCTCGGACAGGTCATTCATCGGTGGATTCGGGCTGAGGTCCCTGATGCATGCATTTCCGCTATGGAAATAGACCTAATGGGTCTTGGACAGCTATGGGACGGATGGCGTTGACTCTCACATGTTCCTTTGTTCGCGCAGAATCCAAATCCCCCGGCCGACCCACGCTCGGCCTTGTCGGCAGAACCTGACCGACATCACCACCACCATTGGAGAACACCATGGCGATCAAATCCGAATACATCTGGCCGGACAGTACCAGACCGAACCCTCAGTCCCGCTCTAAGCCTCTGATCGCAACCAGCTCTTCCGGGGGCACGGGACGGATACCCGGAGGACGGAGCAGCTCAACACTCGAGGAGACGCCGAATGCCTAGCGGCTTCAGCGGCGGGGACACCGCTTTTGTACTCATAAGCGCGGCACTGGTCATGTTTGATGACGCCGGGCCTTGCGTTCTTCTACGGCGGCATGGTCAGGGTCAAGAGCGCCCTCAACATGCTGATCATGAGCTTCATCGCACTCGGGATCGTCACGGTCCTGTGGGTGCTGTACGGCTACTCGCTGAGCTTCGGAACGGACTCGTTCCACGGTCTCATCGGTAATCTGCACATGTTCGGCATGCGCAACATCGGGATGAATGAGCTGAGCGGGACCATCCCGGTCTTCGCTTTCGCGGCCTTCCAGCTGATGTTCGCGGTCATCACCCCGGCCCTGATCAGCGGCGCGATCGCCGACCGGGCCAAGTTCTCGGCCTGGGCGCTCTTCCTCGCGCTCTGGGTCACCATCGTGTACTTCCCGGTCGCGCACTGGGTGTTCATGTTCGATGACGGCAGTGGCACCCCCAAGGGTGGCTGGCTCGGCGACCGGATGCACGTGCTCGACTTCGCCGGTGGTACCGCGGTCCACCTCAACGCCGGTATGGCGGGCCTGGCCCTGTGCCTGGTCCTCGGCAAGCGGATCGGGTTCAAGAAGGACCCGATGCGTCCGCACAGCCTCCCGCTGGTGATGCTGGGCTCCGGTCTGCTGTGGTTCGGCTGGTTCGGCTTCAACGCCGGCTCCGCCCTGGCGGCGAACGGCCTGGCCGGCATCGCCTTCATGAACACCCAGATCGCCACGGCGGCGGGCATGCTCGGCTGGCTGGCCTACGAGAAGATTAGGCACGGCTCGTTCACCACGCTGGGCGCCGCCTCCGGCGCCGTCACCGGCCTGGTCGCGATCACCCCCGCCTGTGCCTACATCAGCCCGCTCGGCTCGATCGGCCTGGGCCTGGTCTGTGGCGCGCTCTGCGCCTGGGCCGTCAGCCTGAAGTACCGCTTCGGTTTCGACGACTCGCTCGACGTGGTCGGCGTGCACGCGGTCGGCGGTGCCTCCGGCGCCCTGCTGATCGGCCTGCTCTCCACCGGCCACGCCGGCTCCTCCTACGCCGGCCTGTTCTACGGCGGCGGCTTCACCCAGCTCGGCCGTCAGGCCCTGGGCGTCGCGGTGGTCGGTGTCTACTCCTTCGTCCTCGCCTACATCATCGGCAAGGCGATCGACAAGACCATGGGCTTCCGGGTCTCCGAGGACGTCGAGGTCGCCGGGATCGACCAGGCGGAGCACGCCGAGTCGGCCTACGACTTCAGCGCGGTGGGCGCCGCCCTGTCGAAGGCTCTGGTGCCGTCAGGTGCGGTGGCCCAGGATGAGGCGGAGGCCGACGCGGCCGACGCGGGAACGAAGGTCGAGGCATGAAGCTCATCACCGCAGTCATCAAGCCCCACCGCCTGGACGACGTGAAGGAGGCCCTGCAGGCCTTCGGAGTCCACGGACTCACGGTCACCGAGGCCAGCGGCTACGGTCGGCAGCGCGGGCACACCGAGGTCTACCGGGGCGCGGAGTACACCGTCGACCTGGTGCCGAAGGTCCGGGTTGAGATCCTGGTCGAGGACGACGACGCGGAAGGCCTGATCGATGTCCTGGTCAAGGCCGCCCGTACTGGCAAGATCGGTGACGGCAAGGTCTGGAGCGTCCCGGTGGAGACCACCGTCCGGGTGCGCACCGGCGAACGCGGACCCGACGCTCTGTAAAGAAGAAACAATCTCGCAGGGAACGGGGAAGTTGGGATTTGACCCGGCTTCCCCTTCCAGTTGGACGTGGGCGCGGATGTGTCTCTCCTTGGTCATTCCTGCCTTGACCAGGAACTTTGCTGACGCCTCGTTGAGAGGGCGTGGGCGGCCCAGATGCGGTGCAGCCGCAGGCCGTCCGAGTCCGAGCGAGCACAGGGACTGGACGGTTCGACTCCCACGCCGTGACCCCGGTGATCGGCGTGCAGCGCGTGCCGGTGGTGGTGAAATCAGGCGGGTTTCGACTCCAACGGAGGGGCCGGGGTGTGGATTTAGGGGAGATCGATCAACTTCGTGGTGAGTTGGCGGAGTACGTTGCTGAGGTGTTCAGGTCGGTGCGGCGTCGGGATACGCGTGGGTGGGGGGACTGCTACCTGCGCGGATTGATGTTGGCAGCAGGCATCTGCAGCACGACCGACCCCCTGCTCCCCGCCGACGCGGGGGTGATCAGCCAACTCCTGCGCCTATCCAGGCTGAGGCCCGCTGGGCTCCACCACCTATCGACCTATCACTCTGTCCCGGCCGTTCCAAGCTGACCTATTTCCGGAATGTGGTCTCGTCCACAACAGCCGCGGGCCCGTGTTCAGTGAGTCGACCGAACTCATATGACGGTGCGTGTGGCGAGTGCCCAACCGGGAGGTACGCCATGCACGAGCAGTCCGAATCCACGTACACCGACCGGTGCGGACTGAGGACCCATCAGGGGGAGGAGCAGCGTCACGAGGGCGCAACCAGTTGGTTGGATTCCTTCCTCACCGGCGCACCGCAGTTGGATCAGGAGGAGCTACTCCGACTGAGGTCGGTCCTCCAGCACATGGGGCGCTGAGGTGAAGTTGGGTGGGGCCCTCGCAGCGCGGCGAGGGCCCCACCCGGCTACGCGGCCAACTCGGCCATGGTCTTCCAGCGCGGCTTGAGCCGGTCCTTGATGCCCGCGCTTCGGTCGCCGGTCGGGGCGGGCGCCACGATGACTATGCCGTGCAGGTAGCGCTTGAGGATCGCGCGACGCTGTTGCAATGTGCCGTTGTGCCAGCCGTGGAGAATCTCCTCCAGCGAGGCCTGGCTGGGACCTTCGCCCTCCGCACCGGCAATCTCTACCCGCAGCGCACTGATCTTCCGGTTCACCCCGCCCAGCATCTGGAAGTAGTCGTCTTCCGCGAGGCCGACGTCAGCCAGCGCTCCCTCGGTCCAGCGGCGGATGAGTTCATGCTTTCGAGTCGACTCCTCTTCGAGGGTGATGTTGAGGGCCTGAATACGGGCCGGGTCGCGGTAGTCATCGAAGGTCGGCTGCTCGAACAGTTTCGACAGGTACGCGACTATTGCCTCGTCGACTGCCCCCTCTGCAGTCTCGGCCGCGATGGATGTGCCATTGCAGCCGCCTCGCGCTGAGGGTGGACAGTAGTACTCCCGTCGATTCGGATCTGCCTTCCGGCCAGGCCAGCCCCCGACGAGGCCCCGCCCGCACCTGCCGCACTCGAAGATGCCTGACATGAGGTATTTCAGGGCCACAGCTGGACGGCTCTGCTCTGGGCCCAGCCCACGCTTCTGCCGACGGAGCTGGAGTTCGAACTGGACCTGGGACCAGTCCTTGGGCGCGATGATCTGCTCCCAACAGCCCAGGAGCGGGCGGCCGGCATCGTCGAAGAGAACCTTGGACCAGCCGTCCCAGTCCGTCGCCGCATCGACACGGTGCTGGCCCGCGTACGACACCATTCCTGCGTAGCGCGGGTTGCGCAGCATCTTGTTGACCATGGTGGAGGACCACAGCTTCGCGGCAGGTGCCTGCACACCCTTGCGATTGAGATCGGTTGCGATGGCATAGGAGGTCTTCCCGGAGAGGCAGTCCAGGTATATGCGCGTCACCAGCTCGGCCTCGCTGGCAATGCGCTTTCCCTTGTCCAGCCCCTTACGCACCCAACCGTAGGCGATGCGTCCCTGGATCTTGCCGTCCTGGGCGCTGGCGAGGTGCATGCGGGCGGCGCGGCGCGAGGTGCCCTCGGAGGACTTGAGCGCCATCACGCACATGATCCGGGCCATGTGGCGGTCGCTGTCGTTGATCAGGTTCATGTGACCGCCAGTGGCGCCGCGGACGAGGCGGTCCAGATCGTAGAAGATCACTCCGTCGATGATCCCGGCGGCGAGGTCGGCAAGGAGCTGGCGGAACTGCGGGCGCACCACCACCCAATCGATCGTGCCGTCGTCCTTGACCATTTTCTTCTTCTTGAAGGCGGAAGTGTCGTTCTCCTTGTAGACCTTCGTGAACTCTGGCCAGCGCAGCCGCTTGCGTGTGTCGTCGGCATCCACCTGTTGGCGGTCCACGCCCGCTTCCAGGCCGAAGCGGTCGGAGGAGATGCGGAGATAGGCGGCGGGGCGCTTCGGGACGTAGGCAGTGAGGTGGTCGTGGAGGTTGAGGGTGACCTGGCCGCGACGGGCCATGGGAGGAACCTCGAAGTCGTCCCAGGCGGACAGCGTTGACATGAGTGACACCAGCTCCAGCGATTCGAATCTCTCCGACGCCGGTTACCATCCGTCGTACTTCGCGGTTAGTCCGTGCCGCCACCTGCTGCTACGGTGCCGGCCCGCACGCGGGATACTGATCAACATGCGAATCGATTTCGACCCGCGGGTGATGGACTCGTCTGCCTTCTACAGGCTCCTGACGGCAGTGGTAGTGCCCAGGCCGATCGCCTGGGTCTCCACCGTGTCGGCAGGACCCCCATTCCGAGCAAACCTTGCCCCGCACTCGTTCTTCACCGTTGCCTGTGTCGACCCGCCGATCGTGCAGTTCACCTCGGTGGGGCGGAAGGACACGCTGGTGAACGTGGAGGCGACTCGGGAGTTCGTGGTGAACTTCGCGTCCGAGCCGATGTTCGAGCAGATCAATGAGACCGCGACGGACTTTCCGCGCGAGGTCGACGAGTTCGAGGCGGTCGGTGTCGCGCGGGAGGCGGCGTTGCGGGTGAAGCCGCCCAGGGTGGCGGGGGTGCCGGTGGCGTTGGAGTGCCGGCTGCACAGCACGCTGACGCTGGGGAACTCGACGGTGGTGTTCGGCGAGGTGCTGCACGCGGCCGTAAACGAGGAGGTCCTGGTGGACGGGCATCCCGAGGTCGGGCTGCTGCGGCCGCTGTCCCGGCTGGGGAGGAACGAGTGGGGGACCACCGCCACGGACGGGATCCGGGACCTGGCCCGGATCAGCTACCAGGAGTGGGAGCAGCGGTGACGAACCTGCTGAGGGTCGGAGTGATCGGGCTCGGTGACATCGCGCAGAAGGCCTATCTGCCGGTACTGACCGCAGAGCCCGGGCTCGACCTGCATCTGATGACCCGGGACCGTGTCAAGCTGGACCGGATCGGCGACCAGTACCGGCTGGCGAACCGCCATGACTCGCTGGAGTCGCTGCTCGCGGCAGCCCCCGCGGCGGCCTTTGTGCATGCCGCCACCAGCGCGCATGTGCCGATCGTCGAGGCGCTGCTCAACGCCGGCGTGGACGTCTATGTGGACAAGCCGCTTGACTATTCCTACGAGGGCGCGCGCAAGCTGGTCGAGCTCGCCGAGGCGACCGGGCGTTCGCTGATGGTCGGCTTCAACCGCCGCCTCGCCCCCGGCTACGCCCAGGCCGTGGAGCGGCCGCGCGATCTGATCCTGCTGCAGAAGAACCGGGAGAGCCTGCCCGAGGCGCCGCGCAGCTTTGTCTTCGACGACTTCATCCATGTGGTGGACACCCTGCGCTTCCTGGTGCCAGGGGAGATCACCCATCGGCATCTGCGGTCGAGGGTGCGCGACGGTCTGCTGGAGCACCTGGTGCTGGAGCTGTCCGGGGACGGCTTCACCGCTCTCGGGATCATGAACCGGGTCAGCGGCTCGGTGGAGGAGATCCTCGAGGTCTCCGGGCGCAACTCCAAGCGCCAGGTCGTCAACCTCGCCGAGGTGATCGACCAGCGGGGCCAGCCCACGGTACGGCGACGCGGGGACTGGGTGCCGGTGGCCCGGCAGCGCGGGATCGAGCAGGCCTGCCACCAGTTCCTGGACGCGCTGCGCAAGGGCCGCACCGTCTCCGCCAGGGATCCGCTGCTCACCCATGAGCTGTGCGAGTGGATCGTCCGCCGGGTGGAGGAGTCGGGCTGACCCAGGGCGCGTTGCACCGTCATCCGCGGTGACCCACTGTCATCATCCTTGGGTGATCATGACGGCACGCGTCGCCCTCCTCGCCACGCTCCTCACCCTGGTCCCGGCTGCCGTCTCGGCGACGGGCGGGACCAGGGCCAGCGCCGCGGGCGGCCCCACCGCCGCGGACCGTACCGTCGCCGCGCGGCTGCAGGTCCGCTTCGCCGGGGCCGGCCTCGGCGCCGGCGCGGTGGGGCAGGTGGTGGACGTCGCCTCCGGGCGGACGGTGTGGGCGTCCGGCGCGGGGACGGGGCGGATGCCTGCCTCCACCAACAAGCTGGCCGTCGCGGTGGCCGCACTCACCGCCCTCGGCCCGGACCGCACCGAGCAGACCAGCACCCGCTACGCCGCCGCGACCGGCACGCTCTACCTGGTCGGCGGCGGGGACCAGCGGCTGACCTCAGCCGACCTCGGCGCGCTGGCCGCCGCCACCGCCAAGGCGCTGATCCGGCAGCAGCTCCCGGTCACAGCACTTCGCGTGGACGACTCGCTGTTCCCGGCGCCGACCGCCGCCACCGCCTCACCCGGCTGGCTGCCCGGCTACTACCCGAGTGAACTCGCCCCGGTCCGCGCCCTCGCGCTGTGCGGGGCGCGGGTGAACGACACCGCACTGGCGGCAGGGAAGCTGTTCGCCGGACAGCTCGCCCAGCAGCTCACCGCCTCCGGCGTCCGGCTCACCGCCTCCGGCGTCCGGCTCACCGCCTCCGGCGTCCGGCTCACCGCCTCCGGCGTCCGGCTCACCGCCGGGCAGCCGACGCGGGCGGCCGCCCCGGCGACCGCGGTGGAGCTGGCGGCGCACACCTCGAAGCCGCTCTGGGAGGCCGTCGAGTACATGCTGAAGGTGAGCGACAACAACATCGCCGAGGGGCTGCTGCGGCTCACCGCGCTGGCCCGCCACCGCCCGCCGACCTGGCAGGACGGCACCGCCGCCGTCCGGGAGATCCTCACCGGGTACCGGATCCCGCTGCGCGGGGTGGCGATGTTCGACGGCAGCGGCCTGTCCCGCCGGGACCGGATGACGGCGGCGGCGCTCAGCGCCCTGGCCGCCCTGGCCGTGGATCCACGGGCCGGCAAGCAGCTCTGGCCGCTGTTCCCCGGGCTGCCGATCGCCGGCCAGGACGGCACCCTGGCCGCCCGGCTGCACCGCTTCAGCATCGGGCCGAGCCGCTGTGCGGCGGGCCTGGTCCACGCCAAGACCGGCACCCTGCACGACACGGTGGCGCTGGCCGGGGTGGCCCGGGGGCACGACGGGCGCTGGAAGGCGTTCGCCTTCGTCGAGAACGGCCCGGTGCCGCTCAGCCGCGCCCGGGACGGGGTGGACCGGCTCGCCGCCACGGTCACCGGCTGCTGGTGAACGGAAGGTGCACAGAAACCTCGGCGGATCGCGGCACTACGGTGATCCGTACCGTCCGTGTCGGTGCGGTTCGTTAGGCTGAGGGGTCTGCACCGTCGCGTGGTGCGGCAGCGCGACCCAGGGGAGGGTGATGACGGACCGGCCACGGGGCCTGATGGCCATTCATGCCCACCCCGACGACGAGGCCCTGTGGACGGGTGGCGTCCTCGCCCAGCACGCCGCCCAGGGACGCCCCACTGCCGTGCTGACCTGCACCGACGGCGAGCTGCCCGACAACGCCTCGTTCGCCGGGCCGGGCACCCGGGTGAAGGAGCTGGGCCAGGCGCTGAAGGTGCTCGGCGTCGCCGAGTCCGGGGTGCTGCCCTACCGTGACTCGGGGCATCTCGGCCTGGGCCGGGGAACCCTCTGTGAGGCGCCGTTCGACGAGGTGGTCGGCGACCTGGTGGCCCGGATCCGCTCGTTCCGTCCTTCCGCGGTCACCACCTACGACGCCAACGGCATGTTCGGGCACCCGGACCACGTACGGGTGCACCGCGCCGTCCTGGCCGCGGTCGAGGCGGCGGCCAGCCCCTACCAGTGGCCGCAGGCCGGGGCGGCCTGGGCGGTCGAGTCACTCTGGCTGTCCACCGTCCCGGAGTCCCTGATCCGCACCCTGACCGGCCTCGGCCTGGAATCCCCGCTGCCGTGCAGCCCGGACCACAGCATCGCCGCCGCGGTGGACGTCCGGCCCTGGCTGGACGTCAAATGGGAGGCGGTGCGGGCGCACGCCTCCGAGTTCGCGCGGGGCGCGCGGATCGCGGCCTTCGAGGAGCCGCAGCTGCGCACGCTCTGCCTGGGCACCGAGTGGTTCCTGCACCGGTCGGGACCAGGGGCGAGGGTCGGCGGCGCGGCCGTGGGCGCCCGCCTGCTGGCGGACGCCCACTGAGAGCTGCTAAGACGCCCGCTGAGAGCCGTCAAGCGGCGTGGTGCAGTCGATGGCGGTGGTCTGACGCGTCGTCGGCAACTGCGTCGTCGAGCGTCACCGCGACCGCGTCGACGCTCCTGCGGCGCAGCAGAACCCAGACCAGTGCCGCCGCACCGACCAGCAGCAGTCCGGACAGGACCGCCGCCAGGTTCATCCCGTGGACGAACGAGTGCTGCGCGCTGCGCACCAGCGCGTCCCCGGTCGCGGACGGCAGGGTGCCGGCCACCTGCACCGCTCCGCCGAGCGAGTTCTCCGCCTCGGCCGCCGCCGGGCCGGTGACACCGGTCGGCAGCACCATCCCGGACCGGTAGACCGCCGCCAGCACCGAGCCGACCAGGGCGATCCCCAGGGCGGTGCCCAGCTCGTACGCGGTCTCCGAGACGGCGCCGGCCGCCCCGGCCTTCTCGGCCGGGGCCGCGCCCAGCACCATCGTCGTGGACAGGGCGTAGACCACGCCCTCGGCGAGACCGGTGGCCATGAACGCCACCGCGATCAGCGTGTAGGAGGTGTCCGCGTGGACCCAGCCCAGCGCGCCCAGGCCGAGGCCCATCGCCAGCAGCCCGCCGGCCAGGGCGGCGCGGTGGCCGCAGCGCCGGGCCAGGTAGGCGGCGCCCAGACCGCCGATGACCGAGCCGGCGAAGGCCGGCAGGTCGGCCAGACCGGCCTGCAGCGGTGAGTAGCCGCGCACCAGCTGGAAGTACTGGGACAGGAAGAACACCACCCCGGCCAGGCCGATCAGTGCGATCAGCGCGCCCAGCGTCGCCGCGGTGAACCGGCGGTCGCTGAACAGCCGCACGTCCAGCAGCGGCACCGGCAGCCGCAGCTGCCGCCGGACGAACCAGACCAGGCAGACCACGCCGAGCACGGTCGCGGCCAGCACGGCCGGGTTCAGGGCGTTGCCGACCGCGGCCTCCTTGATCCCGTAGACCAGGCCGATGATGCCGACCAGGGACAGGGCGACGCTGGGCACGTCCCAGGCGCCCGCGCCGGGGTCGCGCGACTCCGGCAGCAGCCGCCAGCCGAGGACCAGCATCAGCGCCACGATCGGCAGGTTGATCAGGAAGACCGAGCCCCACCAGAAGTGCTCCAGCAGCAGCCCGCCCAGCAGCGGCCCGACCGCCGCACCCGCGGTCGCGGCGGCGCCCCAGATGCCGATGGCCCTGGCCCGCTCGCGGTCGTCCGGGAACAGGCTGCGGATCAGCGACAGGGTGGACGGCATGATGGTCGCCCCGGCGACGCCCAGCAGCCCGCGGGCGGCGATCAGCCAGCCGGCGCCCGGCGCGTAGGCGGCGAGCAGCGAGGCCGCGCCGAAGGCGGCGGTGCCGATCAGCAGCAGCTTCTTGCGGCCGATCCGGTCGCTGAGCGAGCCCATGCTGACCAGCAGCCCGGCCAGGACGAAGGAGTAGCTGTCACCGATCCACAGCAGCTGGGTGGCGGACGGATCCAGGCTCCGGCTGATGAAGGGGATGGCAAGGAAGAGGACGGTGGCGTCGACGGCCACCAGCAGGACGGCGAGCACCAGCACGGACAGCGCGACCCAACGGGTGCGCGGATTGCTGTTCATCAGGGGTGGTCTTTTCTGAGGGCGCCGCCGAGGAAGAGCTCGGTCAGCGCGAGGGTGCTGTCGCGGGGGGCCAGCCGTCCTTCCTGGACGGCCCAGCCCACGCCCGCGAGCAGGTCGAAGAAGGCCTCGCTGAGCCAGGCGGCCGGGAGCTCGACGCGGAACGCGCCGGACTGCTGGCCGCGCAGGAACAGCGCGGCGACCCGGGCGTCCATCCGCTCCCAGGCCGCGCAGAGCTCGATGTCGTCGAACAGCCGGTTCTCCCCGGTGAGGAAGGCGGCGGTGGCGGCATCGGGGACCACGGCGTCGGCGAGCCGGCGGACCGCCGCTACCGGGTCGCCCTCGTCGATGGCGGCCGAGTCCAGCGCGGCGGACATCCGGCGCAGCGCGAGCGCGGCGACCTCGCGCAGCAGGGAGTCGCGGCCGGGGAACATCCGGTGCAGGGTGGCGCGGCTGATCCCGGCGGCGCGGGCGATCTCGTCCATGGCGGCGGAGGGCGCCCGGGACAGGACGCCGACGGCTGCCATGAGAACTGAGTCGCGATCCGTGGTCATGAGTCAACGATAGCTCATATGAGACATCAATGTCTCATTATTTAGTCGACCAGCGCGTCGTAGGCGGGCTGGAGCAGCGATTCCAGGCTGCGCCCCCCGGATCACCACGCCGGACTCGCTCAGCTGGGCCGGCGCCGCCTCAATACCCCACGGCGCCCGCGCCGGCCTCGCCCGCCGTCAGCGCCCGGTGCTGGTCGCCCTCGGACCAGAAGTCCTCCAACCGCTCGCTGAGCGGACGGGCGTCCTCCTCCGGCAGCGCGTCGCCGGCCCCGGCCGGGTCCCCGGCGGCATGCAGCTCCTCGAGGTGGCGCAGCAGCCGCTCCCGGCTGCGGCCGCGCCAGGCGGCCAGCAGAAAGGGGTCGGCGTCGAAGGCGGCCGCGCGAGCGCGGCCAGGACCGCGGCGAGGTGGTCGCAGCTGGACCACTTCGGGCAGGAGCACTCCAGGGTGAGGTCCTCGGCCCGGACCGGCAGCAGCGACAGGCCCGCCCTGGCCAGCACGCCGTCCACCCGCAGCGGCAGCTCGCCGTCGAGCAGCGCCTCCCGGGCGCCGCGGTGGGCGGCCAGCGCCTGCTCGGCCCTGGTCCACTGCCGGGCGTCGAAGGCCGCCAGCTCCACCCACACGTCGTAGCCGCGTCCGCCGTCGGCGTCCGCGGCCCGGGCGCCGACCGAGCCGGCGGTGACGGTGAGCTGGGACACCGAGGGCAGCGGCGGCTCCAACGACTCCGCCCGGAGCACCCCGAGGGCCGCCAGCCGGTCCAGGAAGCGGGTGGACCACAGCGCCTCGCTCCTCCCTCGCTGCGCCTCGCTCATACCTCGCTCACCGCGTCCCCGGTCAGCGCCAGCACCTCGCGCAGCGAGTCCGTCGACAGATCGCCGAGCCAGCTCTCGCCCGAGTCCACCACCGCGTCCGCCAGCGCCCGCTTGCCCTCGATCATCTGGTCCACCCGCTCCTCCACCGTTCCCACGCAGACGAAGCGGCGGACCTGGACGTCGCGCAGCTGCCCCAGCCGGAAGGCCCGGTCGGTGGCCTGGTCCTCGACCGCCGGATTCCACCAGCGGTCCAGGTGGACCACCTGGTTGGCCGCCGTCAGATTCAGCCCGACCCCGCCGGCCCGCAGCGACAGCAGGAACACCGAGGGCCCGTCCGGCTCCTGGAACCGGTCCACCGCCTGGTCCCGCTGACGGCGGGTCATACCGCCGTGCAGGAACAGCACCTCGCTGTCGAGCCGCTCCGCGAGGTAGGGCTGGAGCAGCGCGCCGAACTCGGTGTACTGGGTGAAGAGCAGGGTGCGGTCGCCGACCGGGACGGTCTCCTCCAGGATCTCCTCCAGCCGGGCCAGCTTCCCGGAGCGCCCGGCCAGCCGCGGCCGGCCCAGCGGGCCGCGCTCGGCGGAGTAGTGCGCCGGGTGGTTGCAGATCTGCTTGAGCCGGGTGAGCGCGGCCAGCACCAGGCCCCGGCGCTGCATGAGGGAGGCCCGGTCCTGCTTGGCCTGGGCGATCCTGGCCAGCAGATCGGTGACCACCGCCTGGTAGAGCGCGGCCTGCTCCGCCGTCAGATTGCAGAGCACGGTCATCTCCTGCTTGCGCGGCAGCTCCGCCGCGACCAGCGGGTCGGTCTTGACCCGGCGCAGCACGAACGGGCGGGTGCGCTGCCGCAGTTCGGCGGTGGCCCGGACGCTGGCATTGCGCTCGATCGGCACCGAGTAGCGCTCCTTGAAGCCCTCCGTCGAACCGAACAGCCCGGGGTTGGCGAAGTCCAGCACCGAGTGCAGCTCGGCCAGCCGGTTCTCCACCGGCGTGCCGGTCAGCGCCAGCCGCTGGGCGGCCGGCAGCGCCCGCACCGCGCGGGACTGCAGCGTCGCGCTGTTCTTGATGTGGTGCGCCTCGTCCGCCACCACCCGGTACCAGGCCACGGTGCGCAGCACCGTGAAGTCGCGCTGCACCAGGCCGTAGGTGGTGATCACCACATCGGCGCCGGCCGCGGCGCGGCGCAGTTCGGCCCCGTCCGAGCGGCCCGCGCCATGGTGCACGTAGACCCGCAGCATCGGCGCGAAGCGCTCGCACTCCCTGGTCCAGTTGCCCACCAGCGACATCGGGCAGACCACCAGGGTAGGGCCGGGGGAGGGCCGTCCGGCCTGCTGCTGTGCGGCGTGTTCGACCGCGAGCAGGGCGAGGGTCTGCACGGTCTTGCCCAGCCCCATGTCGTCGGCGAGCACCCCGCCGAGCCCCAGCCGGCTCAGGAACACCAGCCAGGACAGACCGCGCTGCTGGTACGGACGCAACTCGGCCCGGAACCCCGGCGGGACGGCGACGGGCTCAAGCACCCCCGCACCGTCCGCGCCGTCGACCTCGTCGACGAGAGCGGCGTTGGCGCGGACCCGTCGCAGCAGCTCGCCGAGCCGCCCGTCCGCCTCCGCGACCATGATCGGCAGACCGGTGCCCGGCTCCCGGCCGTCCAGGGCCAGCCGCAACAGCTCCCCGGCCGACATCTGGCCCGCGACCTGCTGGTCCTGCTCGGCCAGGAAAGCGGCGGCGGCCGCGATCCTGGCGGCGTCCGCCTCGAACCACTGGCCCCTGACCCGGACCAGCGCCTGCTTGCTCTCGGCCAGCGCCAGCATCTCGGCGCCGGTCAGCGGCACGCCGCCGAGCGCCGCCTGCCAGCGGAACTCGACCATGTCCTCCCGGCCGACCAGGCTCTGCTGCCCGACCACCCCGGCCTGCCCGGTGTCGGCGGTACGGGCGGTGAGAGCCAGCCCCAGGCCGGGCGGCCGGCTCCACCAACCGGGCAGCAGGACGCCGAAGCCGGCCCCGGCCAGGACCGGGGCGGCGTCCCGCAGAAAGGCCAGGGCTCCGGCCCGGTCCAGATCCAGGCCGTGGGGACGGTTGGTCAGCAGGGCGGGCTCCAACTCGGGGCAGCAGCGGGCTGCCCGTTCCAACTCGGCCAGGAACGCGGCCTCGGGCCGGTCGACCAGCCGCCGCAGCGGGCCTGCGGCAGGCCGGTCGTTCCAGAGGTCGGCGGCCTCGACCAGGACGGAGGGTTCGTCGACCACCTGCAGGCTGAACTCCAGCCGCCAGCGGTCGGCGTCAGGACCTCCAGCCGAGTCGCCGGTGTCGGGGGCGAGGTTCTCGTCGCCGAAGGGCTCGACCAGGCGGAAGCCGAGCCGCAGCGGCCCGCGTACGTCGGTGGCCGAGCGGTGCCAGTCGGCGAGGCGGGCTTGAAGCACCGTCAGCTCGGTCGGGTCGGTGCCGGTGAACCGGTCGTTCTCGCTGGTCAGCGCGGCCAGCCAGCGCTCCGCGGTGGTGGCCGCGGGCCGGATCCGACCACGGGTCTGCGGCAGCAGCGGGGGCCGCTCGGCGAGCACCGCCCGCACCTCGCAGTCCACCAGCGCGGCAAGCAGCTCCCGCACCAGCTCTGCGCCGCTCAAGGCCACAGCCTCAGCCTCAGCCCGGACCTCGGCGCGGCAGATCGGAGGGCAGTCGGCCGCGAGGGCCGCCGCCTCCCGCCGCGCCGCCCGGTCCGGCGCCGGCACCCAACGCGCCCAGGCAGCGCCGTCCTCCCCGCCCGGCGAGGCCACCGCAGGCAGCACTCGCCCCCGGCCGACCAACCGCCAGGCCAGGTCGTGCACCAGGGTCAGCCAGCGCAGCGAGGCTCCGTACGGGACCTCGGTCAAGCCCGCCCCGGGAAGCACCGCCTGCTGCGGGTCGTACAACTCGCCCAGCAGCTGCCCCGCCTGAGCGGCGGTGAACACCAGCACCGGCACCCGCCAGGCCTCCAGCCCGACCGCTGCCCCACGTTCGGCCGGACCGACCAGCTCGGGCGAGGCCACCACCGCGCCCGCCACCCCGACCGCACCCACCCCCACCGCACCCCCCTCCGCGGTGGGCAGCAGCAGCGTGGTCCAGGCTTCCGCCGCCCCGCCCGCGAGCCACTCCAGCCCAGGGCCGACCGCGCTCAGCAGCTCCCGCACCACCGCCGCATCCGCCCCGTACCGACGGCCTCGGCTCTCATGGGCCAAGCCGTCCTCGGCCCAGAGGGCGAGCCGCCGGTCCGCCTGCCACAGGCCGTGCAGAACCCACATGAACGCTGGTCACCCCTACTCCGCTGGACGGCAAAAAGGCTGGTTGTCCAGGGCAAACGCCCTGGACCACCAGCCTACGGAGCAGCACTGACAACCGTCAGCTCTGGTTGTAGAACCCCGACCCGTCGTCGGAGCTGTCGATCACGAGGACCTCGACCTCGGGCGGCGCCAGCAGGAACACCCGGCGGGCGATCCGCTCGATTGCTGCCCCGGGTGCCGAAGGTGAGCCCGGAGGCGAAGTCCACCAGCCGCTTGGCGTCGCCGTCCGACATCTCGGTGAGGTCCATGATCACTGGGGTACCGACCCGTACGTGCTCGCCGATGATCCGGGCCGACTCGAATCCCGTCGGGCGCACCGAGGTGATCTGCGGTGCGTGCGGTGCGGGAACGAGCTCGGGGGAGTCCCAGGGCTCTTCGTAGTCGGGTACCGCCACCGGATACGTACCGGAGGGCGCCAGCCATCCGCGGTAGTCGTCACGCAGTGCTGCTCCCATGCCGTGCCTCCCCATCCGTACTGCTGCCCCGTGTTTCGCACGATGGTGTTCGTGCGTGCGTGCTGTTCTTTCGTGCGTTTGTGCGCCTGGTGATTCTGGACTGTCCCACCGTGCTGTCCGAGTATCGCATTGATCACCGACATAGCACCCGTACGGACGCGTCGGCGCGCCGTTTGGTTCAGCCCATCTGACATGCGGTTCGGACAGGGTGTCGAATCGTCAGCCGACATTCGAACAGCTATACGAATAACCGTTCACTGGATCTGCTGAGTTCCCATCAGGCCCGTTTTGACCTGCCGGTTGCGGGCAGTATCGTCCAATCGGCTTCGATCGAAACCCTTTTTCCGCCTGCTTCTGCTTCCCCCTGCACACCATCATTGCCGGTTTTGACAATCTGAAGCCACTGGATTTCATACTTTCCCGAAGCTGTTGCTCGGCTGTAACGAGAACCGGATGAATACGTACCTTCAGCCGACCCGGTCGGAGCTGCTCAGCTGCTCGCTCCGGGTGGGGTTCCTGGCCGGCGCCAGCACCCCCGCGCCGACGATCAGGCCCACGGTCAGCGCGGTGATCACGGCGAAGGAGACCGGCAGCGAGGTCGCCTGGGCGATGGTGCCGACCGTGGCCGGTGCGATCAGGCCCGAGGTGTAGGTGACGGTCGCCACGCCGGCGATGGCCCGGCTGGGGTTCTCGCCGCCGTGCCCGGCCGCGGCGAAGCAGAGCGGGACCACCACGGCGATGCCGATGCCGAGCAGTCCGAATCCGGCGACGGCCGGCCACGGGGAGCGGGCGAACACGATCAGCAGTCCGCCGGTCAGCGCGACCACGCCGCCGAGGCGCACCGTGAGCACCGGTCCGAGCCGGCGCACCACCATGTCCCCGCTCAGCCGGCTGGCCGCCATGGTGGCGGCGAAGGCGGTGTAGCTGACCGCGGCCAGGGCCGCCGAGGCGTGTGCCGGCCCACGTAGATAGACGCCGCTCCAGTCGGCGCTGGCCCCCTCGGCGAACACCGCGCAGAAACCGACCAGGCCGATCGCCAGCGCCGACCTCGGCGGCAGGGTGAACCGCGGCGGGGCCTCCTGCTCCGGCTCGGCGCGGACGTCGATCAGGCCCCGGCAGACGAACAGTCCGATCCCGATCAGCACCACGGCCATGGCGCCGAGGTGGATCCTGGCGTCCCAGCCCAGCCCGGCCGCGAGCACGCCGACGCCGGAGGCCAGCAGCCCGCCCACGCACCACATCCCGTGCAGCCCGGACATGATGGACCGTCCGTACTGCTCCTCCACCTCCACGCCCTGGGCGTTCATGGCGACGTCCGCCATCCCGGCGCAGGCCCCGTAGACGAACAGGCTGAGCGCGAACAGCGGCAGGTCGGGGGCGAGCGCGGGCAGCGCCAGTGAGGCGGACCAGAGGCCGAGCAGCAGCCGGATCGCCGCCTTGTGCCCGAGCGCGTGCACGACGCGTCCGGCCAGCGGCATCGCCAGCATGGAGCCGAGGGCCGGGCCGACCAGGGCCAGGCCCAGGGCGCCGGCGCTGAGATGCAGATGGTCCTTGATCCAGGGGATCCGGGTGGCGAAGGTGCCGGCGGCCGCGCCGTGCACCGCGAACACCACGGCCACGGCACGGCGTGCGCGGCGGGCGGCTGGCTGGTCGATCACTCGGATCCCCCCGGAGTTGAGATGATCAACCTATCGCTGGAGCCGGGCCGCCGTCATGTCCCCCCTGGTGCCTCGCACATGCGCGGCGCTGTATGGCTCTGCCCTGGCCTGTGCGATGCTACGAGTGACGAGGAGATAGCAAATGCGACATGATGATCGTCATGTGAACAGTTTACCGAATCGGAGAGGCCGCAGCGCTGCTCGGCGTCAGCTCCGACACCATGCGCCGCTGGGTCGACGCTGGACGACTCGTCGCCGAACGCGACGAGCACGGCCACCGCATCGTGCCCGGTGCCCAGCTCGCGGCCTTCGCCCGGGAGCTGGCCCGACCCGAGAACGCCGCCGCCGAGGGGATGCCCTCGTCCGCGCGCAATCGATTCCGGGGCATCGTCACCGAGGTCACCCTCGGCGACGTCGCCGCGCAGGTGGAGATCCAGGCGGGCCCGTTCCGGGTCGTCTCACTCATCAGCCGCGAGTCGGCCGTGGAGCTGGGGCTGGAGCCGGGGGTCCCCGCGGTGGCTGTGATCAAGTCGACCAACGTGGTCGTCGAGCTCTCCTGACCACTGTCCACCTTCCTGGGGGTACCCCTGTCATGACCACCTCTCTGCGCCGTTCGCTCGCTGCCGCCGCTACTGCCTCTGCCGCCCTGGTCGCCCTCACCGCCTGTGGCTCCAGCAGTTCCAGTTCGGCCTCCTCCGCCGCCCCGAGCGCCTCGACCGGCGGGGCCTCCGCCTCCGCCTCGGCGAGCGGCGCGGTCACCGGCAAGCTGACGGTCTTCGCCGCGGCCTCGCTGAAGAACACCTTCACCAAGTTCGGCACGGAGTTCGAGGCGGCCCACCCGGGCGTCAAGGTCACCTTCAACTTCGGCGGCAGTGACACCCTGGCCGCGAGCATCGTCTCGGGCGCCCCGGCCGACGTCTTCGCCTCCGCGAGCACCGCGACCATGGACACCGTCACCAAGGCGAACGACAACGCCGCGGCGCCGGTGAACTTCGCGAAGAACAGCCTGGAGATCGCCGTCGTGCCCGGCAACCCCAAGCACATCACCACCCTGGACCAGCTGGCCGCCAAGTCCACCAAGGTGGCCCTCTGCGCCAAGACCGTGCCCTGCGGCGCCGCGGCCGTGAAGGCGCTGGCCGCTGCCAAGATCAACGTCACCCCGGTCACCTACGAGCAGGACGTCACCAGCGCCCTGACCAAGGTGGAGCTGAAGGAGGTCGACGCGGCGCTGGTCTACCGCACCGACGTCCAGGGCGCCAAGGGCAAGGTCGTCGGCGTGGACTTCCCGGCCGCCGCGCAGGCCATCACCAGCTACCCGATCGCCCCGCTCACCCACGGCACCAACAGCGCCGCGGCCCAGGCGTTCACCGCGTTCATCCTGTCCGCCCCGGCCCAGGCAGAGCTGGCCGCCGCGGGCTTCCAGGCTCCGTGACCGGAGGCTCCATGACCGAAGGCTCCGCCCCGGGCTCCGGCCCCGACCTCCTGGCGTCCGCTCCGGCCGCCGGGAGGGCGCGGCGGGGTCGGCGCCGCTCCGGCGCGGTCCCGGCCGCGCTGCTGCTGCCGGCCCTGCTCGGCTTCGCCTTCCTGGTGCTGCCGCTGGTCGGACTGCTGGTCAAGGCGCCCTGGGGCAGCATGACCACGGTCCTCTCGGACGGCACGGTCTGGCCCGCGCTGCGGCTCTCGCTGTTCACCGCGACCGCCGCCACCGCGGTCTCGCTGCTGCTCGGGGTGCCGGTCGCCTGGCTGCTGGCCCGGACCGAGTTCCCCGGGCTGCGGCTGCTGCGCACCCTGGTCACCGTCCCGCTGGTAATGCCGCCGGTGGTCGGCGGCGTCGCGCTGCTGCTGGTCTTCGGCCGCAACGGGCTGGTCGGACGCTGGCTGGACTCCGCCTTCGGGGTCACCCTGCCCTTCACCACGGCGGGCGTGGTGCTCGCCGAGGCCTTCGTCGCCATGCCGTTCCTGGTGCTCAGCGTCGAGGGCGCGCTCAGCGGCGCCGACGCCCGCTACGAGGAGGCCGCCGCCACCCTCGGCGCGTCCCGCTTCACCGCGTTCCGCCGGGTCACCCTGCCGCTGGTCGCCCCCGGCATCGCCGCCGGCAGCGTGCTGGCCTGGGCCCGCGCGCTGGGCGAGTTCGGCGCCACCATCACCTTCGCCGGGAACTTCCCCGGCACCACCCAGACCATGCCGCTCGCGGTGTACCTGGCGCTGCAGGACGACCCGGCCACCGCGATCGCGCTCAGCCTGGTGCTGCTCGCCGTCTCCGTGCTGGTCCTGATCGGCCTGCGCGGACGCTGGACCGGAGGCCCGGCATGACCACCACTCCGGAACACACCGACCCGGTCGGGGACGGCCTGCGGGCCCACCTGGTGGTGGACCGGGCGCCGCGCCCCGGCAGCGGGTCCAAGCAGGGCTTCCGGCTCGACGTCACGCTGACCGCCCGCCCCGGCGAGGTGCTCGCCCTGCTCGGGCCCAACGGCTCGGGCAAGACCACCGCCCTGCGCGCGCTGGCCGGCCTCACCCCGTTGACCGCCGGGCAGCTCACCCTGGACGGCCGCACCCTGGAGCAGCCCGAGGCCCGGCTGCGGATCGCCCCCGAGGAGCGCCCGGTCGGCGTGGTCTTCCAGGACTACCTGCTGTTCCCGCACCTCAGCGCCCTGGACAACGTCGCCTTCGGGCTGCGCACCAAGGGCGCCCGCAAGGCCGCAGCCCGGGCCGAGGCGGCCGGCTGGCTGGAGCGGGTCGGCCTCGCCGACCACGCCACCGCCCGCCCCCGTGCCCTCTCCGGCGGCCAGCAGCAGCGGGTCGCCCTGGCCAGGGCGCTGGCCCCGCGCCCGCGACTGCTGCTGCTGGACGAGCCGATGGCCGCCTTGGACGCCCGTACCCGGCTGGACGTCCGGGCCCAGCTGCGGCGCCACCTCGCCGACTTCGAGGCGGTGGCGGTCCTGGTCACCCACGACCCGCTGGACGCGATGGTGCTCGCCGACCGGCTGACCGTGATCGAGGACGGACGGGTGGTCCAGCACGGCCCGCCCGCCGAGATCGCCCGGCATCCGCGCAGCGACTACATCGCCCGGCTGGTCGGCCTCAACCTGTTCCGCGGGGTGGCGGACGGCCACGAGGTGACCGTCGACAGCCCGGACGCGGCGGCTTCGGCGGAGGGGATCCGGATCACCACGGCCGACCCGCTGACCGGGCCGGTCTTCGTCGCCTTCCCGCCGTCCGCCGTCACGGTCCACCGCAGCCGCCCCGACACCAGCGCCCGCAATGTCTGGCAGGCCAGCGTGGACGGGATGGAGCTGCACGGCGACCAGGTCCGGCTGGACCTGGCCGGCCCGCTGCGGCTCACCGCCGACCTCACCCAGGGCGCCGTCGCCGAGCTGGGCCTGGTCGAGGGCAGCACGGTCTGGGCGGCGGTGAAGGCCACCCAGACGCACGCCTATCCCGGGTGACCGGCGCCGACATCCCGCAGGATGGAGGGAAGGACCCCCGGAGGAGCAAAAGCCCATGGCGGACGACAGCAGGGCCAGCGCGCTGAAGGGCGTCCCCGAGACCATGCTGTGGACGCTGCACCACCGCGCCGCCGAGGCCCGCCGCCCGGACACGGTGCTGGCCGACCCGCTCGCGGTGGAACTGGTCGAGGCCGTGGACTTCCCCTTCGTGGAGCGCTTCGGCCATCCCCGGGCGGTCCTGGCCCAGGCCATCGCCCTGCGCGCGGCCTGCTTCGACGCGGTGGTGCGGGAGTTCCTCGCAGTCCATCCGGCGGGCACGGTGGTGTCGCTGGGCGAGGGCCTGGAGACCGCGTTCTGGCGGGTCGACAACGGCTCGGTGCGCTGGCTCACCGTCGACCTCCCGGAGCCGCTCGCGCTGCGCCGGGCGCTGCTGCCGCAGGGCCCCCGGCAGCGCACCCTCGCCGCCGACGCCCGCGATCCCGCCTGGACCGCCGAGGTGGACCGCAGACACGGGGTGCTGGTGCTGGCGCAGGGCCTGCTGATGTATCTGCGGCCGCCCGAGGTCCGCGACCTGATCGCCGGCTGCGCCGAGGCCTTTCCCGGCGGCGCCCTGGTGTTCGACGCGATGCCGCGGCTGCGGACGGGCCCGCCGCGCCGGGCCCGTCCCCGGCGAGTGAACGGGGCCTACCGGCTGCCGCCGATGCCCTGGCGGATGGACGTCGCCGACCGCCCCCGGCTGGCCACGGCGCACCCCGCCGTGGTCGAGATCAGGGACGTCCCGCTGCCGCCCGGACGGGGCCCGCTCTGGGGGCTGCTCGCCCAGCAGCGGGACCGGATCCCGGTGGCGCGGAACAAGCGCCCCTCGGTCACCCTGCTGCGCTTCGCCGACCGCTGACGACCCGTCGGGTCCCGGCCCCGGCCCCGGCCCGATCTCACCCGTACGGTCCGCCGCGGGCGCGGCCCGGCCCCGGGCCGGGGAGGATCCTGGTGAACGGTCGGGCGAGCAAGGTGAGGCGGACGGCGATGCGGCGTGGCAACCGGGGCGCGGCGGCGGTGCTCGGCTTGGCCGTGCTGGCGGCGGCGACCGCCTGCGGCAGCTCCACGGACACCAGAGCCGCCGTCTCCGGCCACGCCATTGCGCATCGGATCGACTCCCACCCCAGCGGCTGGACCAAGGAGCGGTTCAAGGCCGCCCTGGCCCAGCACGGCGGCACCTCGCGCCCGGCCAAGGCCACCGCGAGCAACGCCCGGGTCGGCGCGCTGTTCGACCAGGACGTCAACGGCAACCACTTCTGCACCGCCAGCGTGGTCCACAGCGCCGGGAAGAGCATGCTGGTCACCGCCGCGCACTGCGTCCACGCGGGCAAGGGCGGCAGCTACCGGGCGGACATGGTGTTCGTCCCCGACTACCGCGACGGCACCGCGCCCGAGGGGCAGTGGCCGGTCACCGGCGTCGTCGTCGACCAGCGCTGGATCGACTCCAGCGATCCCGACCTGGACGTGGCCTTCGTGACCCTGGGCCAGGTCGGCGGCAAGGACATCGAGGACGTCCTCGGCGGCAACACCCTGGGGATCGACCAGGGGTTCGGCAAGGTGGTCCAGATCACCGGCTACCCCTCCACCGCCAGCGCCCCGATCTCCTGCGTCAACAAGACCACCCAGCAGAGCACCTACCAGATGCGGATCGCCTGCACCGGCTACCCCGGCGGCACCAGCGGCAGCCCCTGGCTCAGCGGCTTCGACCGGACCACCCGCACCGGCACGGTCATCGGCGTCATCGGCGGCTACCAGCAGGGCGGCGACACCGAGGACGTCTCCTACAGCGTCTACTTCGACGCCGACGTGCAGAGCCTCTACGACCAGGCCGCCACCAAATCAAGCTGAGACTGACCGGCACATGGGGGGCGGCGTCGGGTGCCGATGGCTCTCGCCTGACCGGGTTGTCGTCGGTCGCCAGTGCTCCGCAATGGCTCCCTCCTCCGCCCCGCCCAGACTCGGCCCTCGACCCCCTCCTTCCCCCACCCCCCATGTGCCGGTCAGTCTGAGATCCACTCGCACCCGATCGGACCAATCCGCGAGCTCTCGGGCCTCGAATGCCCCATGTCCGGGGGACGAGACGCGGGTGGTGCAGAGGCCGCCCGCCGGGAGCGCAGGGGTGTGGCGGGAATGACCGAGAACGTCGAACTGGTGGTGCCGGGGCAGCAGGGCGGGCCCGGTAACGGCCGCCGCCGGGCCCGTCCCGGGACGGCCGCGACCGTGGCCGTGGTCGGCAGCGGCGTCGCCGGGCTGACCGCCGCGTACGAGCTCACCAAGTCAGGGGCGCGGGTCACCCTCTACGAGGCCGACCCGCGGCTCGGCGGCCACGCCCACACCCAGGACGTCCGCACCGCTGCCGGCGGCGAGCTGGCCCTGGACACCGCCTTCCTGGTGCACAACGAGCGCACCTACCCGCATCTGCTGCGGCTCTTCGCGGAACTGGGGATCGAGACCCAGGACTCCGAGATGAGCATGTCCGTGAGCTGTGCCAGCTGCGGCCTGGAATACGCGGGGGCCCGCGGCCTGTCCGGCCTCGCCGCCCAGTACGGCGCCCTGGTCCGGCCACGCTACCTGCGGATGCTGGCCGAGGTGCCCAGGTTCCACCGCGCCGCCCGCGCCCTGCTGGCCTCCGCCGACCCCCTGGCCGACGAGCTGACCCTGCGCGAGTTCCTGGCCCGGGGGAAGTTCTCCGGCTACTTCGTCGCCCACTTCATGACCCCGGTGGTGTCCGCGGTCTGGTCCTGCGCCCCGGACCTGGCCCAGGAGTACCCGGCCCGGTACCTGTTCGCCTTCCTGGCCAACCACGGCATGCTCTCGGTCACCGGCTCGCCGACCTGGCGCACCGTCACCGGCGGCTCGCGCACCTATGTGGAGCGCATCGCCGCCCGGCTGACGGCGGTCCACACCGAGGCCCCGGTCCGCGCGGTCACCCGGCACGCCGACGGCGTCACCGTCACCGCGGCGGACCGGGCCCCGGCCGAGTTCGACGCCGTGGTGCTGGCCACCCACCCGGACCAGACGCTGCGGCTGCTCGCCGACCCGACCGAGGCCGAGCGCGAGGCGCTCGGCGCGTTCAGCTACTCCTTCAACCCCAGCGTGCTGCACCGCGACCCCTCGGTGCTCCCGCGCGCCCCCCGGGCCCGGGCCTCCTGGAACTACCAGATGGCCTCCTGCGTGGACCGCTCCGACCAGGTCAGGGTGAGCTACCACCTGAACCGGCTGCTGCGGCTGGACACCCCCGAGGACTACCTGGTCACCCTGAACGAGGACCCGGCCAACCCGATCCCGGACGAGCACGTGGTCTCCCGCACCGTCTACCAGCACCCGCTCTACACCAGTGCCTCCCGCGCCGCCCAGCTGCAGCTGCCGGGCCTGAACACCGGACGCACCGCCTTCGCCGGCGCCTACCACGGCTGGGGCTTCCACGAGGACGGCTGCCGCTCCGGGGTCCAGGCCGCCGGCTCCCTCGCCGCGCTGGTCAGAGCATGACGCCGCCCACCGCCGCGACCGGGGCGGCCGGGATGACCGCCACCGCTCCTGCCGTGCGGGAGGAGCTGCCCGGCCCCTGGGGCGCGTCCCTCTACGACTGCCGGATCGCCCATGTCCGGACCAGCCCCAAGCGGCACGCCTTCACCCACCGCACCTACCTCTGGCTGGTCGACCTGGACCGGCTGCCGCGGCTGCCGGCCCTGCTCCGGCCGCTGGCCCGGTTCCGGGCCGCCGACCACCTCGGCGACCCCGCCCGCAGCCTGCGCGACAACCTGGACCGCTACCTCGCCGCCCAGGGCGTCGACCTGGCCGGCGGCCAGGTGCTGATGCTGGCCCACGCCCGCTCGCTCGGCCATGTGTTCAACCCGCTGACGCTGTACTGGTGCCACGACCGGGACGGGACGCCGGTGTGCACCGTCGCCGAGGTCTGCAACACCTACGGCGAACGGCACTGCTACCTGCTCCGGCCCGGTCCCGACGGCCGCGCGGACACCGCCAAGGACTTCTACGTCTCGCCGTTCTTCCCGGTCGACGGCCGCTACCGGATGGCCGTCCCGCCACCGGACCGGCGGTTGCGGCTGACCATGCACCTGGAGCGCGCGGGCGGACGCCCGTTCACCGCGACGGTGCAGGGCATACGCCGGACGGCAGGCCCCGGCGGACTGCTGCGGGCCGCCCTGCACCACCCGTTGTCGACGCTCGCGGTGAGTGTCCACATCAGGATCCAGGGTATTCGGCTCTATCTGCGCGGCCTGCCGGTCCAGCCGCGCCCGGTCCACCCCCACCAGGAAGGAGTCTCCGCACCATGACCCAGCCGAGCACTCGCCCGTCCACGCGGAACTCGACGCGAGCCGTGGACGGCTCCCCGCAGCACCGCGCCGACGCCCAGCACCGCGCCGACCCGCAGCGCTGGCCGGACGTGGCCACCGTGCCGACCTCCGCCGCCCGCGCGGCCGTGGCCAGGGCCCTGCTGCGCAGTGTCGCCCGGCGGCTCGGGCTGCGGGTGGAGCTCCCCGGCGGCGCGCTGCTCAACCGCACGCCGCCGCCCGAGGGCGCCCCGGTGCTGCGTCTCGCGGCGCCCGACGCCTTCTTCCACCGGGTCGGCAGCGGCGGCCTGATCGGCTTCGGCGAGTCCTACCAGGCGGGGGAGTGGGACTCACCCGACCTGATCGAGCTGCTCACCGCCCTCGCCCGTTCGCCGCAGACCCTGGTCCCGCCGCGGCTGCAGTGGCTCCGCCGCTGGTTCACCTCGCGGCAGCCGCTGGAGCAGCTGGGCACGCCGGAGAACGCGCGCCGCAACATCCAGTCCCACTACGACCTCTCCAACGACCTCTTCGCGCTGTTCCTCGACCCGACCATGACCTACTCCTCCGCGGTCTTCCCCAGCGACAGCCACGGCGTGCCGCTGGCCTCCTGGGACCTGCTGGAGCGGGCCCAGCACCGGAAGATCGACCGGCTGCTGGACCTCGCCGGGGTCCGCCGCGGCACCCGGGTGCTGGAGATCGGCACCGGCTGGGGCGAGTTGGCGCTGCGCGCTGCCGCGCGCGGGGCCACCGTGGTCACCCTCACCCTGTCCGAGGAGCAGAAGCAGCTCGCCGAGCAGCGGATCGCCGAAGCCGGCTACGCGGACCTGGTCGAGGTGCGGCTGTGCGACTACCGCTCGGCCACCGGCAGCTACGACGCGGTGCTCAGCGTGGAGATGGTCGAGGCGGTGGGCCGCTCCTACTGGCCCACCTACTTCGCCACCCTGGACCGGGTGCTCGCCCCCGGCGGCCGGGTCGCGCTGCAGGCCATCACCATGCCGCACGACCGGATGCTCGCCAGCGAGCACACCTTCACCTGGATCCAGAAGTACATCTTCCCCGGCGGGCTGCTGCCCTCGGTCGAGGCGGTGGAGCAGACCCTCGCCGCCCACACCGGGCTGCGGCTGACCGAGCGTCAGGGGTACGGCATCCACTACGCGGAGACCCTGCGACTCTGGCGTGAGCGCTTCACCGACCGCGCCGCCGCCGTGGACGCGCTCGGCTTCGACGGCGTCTTCCGCCGGATGTGGACGCTCTACCTGGGCTACTCCGAGGCCGGCTTCCGCAGCGGCTACCTCGACGTCCAGCAACTGCTGCTCACCAGGCCCGGAGAGGACCACCAGCGATGACCACCACCGCACCCCAGCGCAGCGCGCCCGGACGGAAGACCCCTGGCGGCGGAGCTGCCACCGCCGCCAGCCGGCTCGCCGCCCTGCTGCGGCCCTTCCTCGGCGACCCGCTGCCGCTGCGGATCCGCGCCTGGGACGGCAGCGAGAGCGGCCCGGACGACGCCCCCACCGTGGTCGTCCGCTCCCGCAAGGCGCTGCGCCGGCTGCTCTGGTACCCGGGCGAACTCGGCCTGGCCGAGGCCTACATCGCCGGCGAGATCGACATCGAGGGCGATCTCGGCGAGGGCCTGGGCCGGGTCTGGCGGACCGTCAGGGAACGCGGCGCCGCACCCGCCGTTACCCTCGGCGACCGGGCCAGGGCCGCCGCGCTGGCCGCCCGGCTGGGCACCCTCGGCCCGCGTCCGGCGCCCCCGGCCGGACGCGCCGCCCTCACCGGCGCCCTGCACAGCAAGGACCGCGACCGGGCCGCGATCCACCACCACTACGACCTCTCCAACGAGTTCTACGGCCTGCTGCTGGACCCGTCGATGGCGTACTCCTGCGCGTACTGGACCTCGGACCGGCCCGACTACACCCTGGCCGACGCCCAGCGCGACAAGCTCGATCTGATCTGCCGCAAGCTCGGGCTCACCCCCGGCGCCCGGCTGCTGGACATCGGCTGCGGCTGGGGCTCGCTGACCCTGCACGCCGCCCGGCACTACGGCGCCAAGGTCACCGCGGTCACCCTGTCCGCCCAGCAGCACGCCCATGTGACGGCCCGCGCCGCCGAATTGGGCCTGGACGGGCAGGTGGACGTACTGCTGCGGGACTACCGCGACGTCACCGAGAGCGGCTTCGACGCGGTCAGCACCATCGAGATGGGCGAGCACGTCGGCGAGGCCGAGTACCCGGCCTTCACCAAGGTGCTGCACGACCGGCTGCGCCCGGAGGGACGGCTGCTGGTCCAGCAGATGTCCCGGCGCCGGACCGCCCCCGGCGGGGGAGCGTTCATCGAGACCTACATCGCCCCCGACATGCACATGCGCCCGGTCGGCGAGACCGCGGCGCTGATCGAGGACGCCGGTCTGGAGGTGCGCCAGGTCGAGGCCATGCGCGAGCACTACGTTCTTACCTGCGCCGCCTGGCGGGACACCCTGGAGCAGCGCTGGGACGAGTTCTCCGCGCTGGTCGGCGAGGAGACCGCGCGGGTCTGGCGGCTCTACCTGGTCGGCGGCGCGCTGGCGTTCGAGGAGCGGCGGATGGGTGTGGACCAGATCCTCGCCGTCCGCCCCACCCGGGACGGCCTCAGCGGCGCCCCGGCCACACCGGTGGCCTGGTACGCGCCGATCGCCGCCGACACCGGCGCCGACGCCGGGCCCGCGGAATGAGCGGTATCGACGGCTCCGCGCTGCTGGTCGCCCTGGCGGCCGGCCTCGGCGCGGCCGTGCTGGTGCTGCTGGTGACCTTCGCCATCGGGGTCAGGCTCGGGCTGCACCGGGTCGTGGACGTCGCCTGGGGCCTGGCCTTCTGCGCCGTCGCGGTCACCGGCTACGTCCTCTCCTCCGGACACGGCGACCCGGGCCGCCGGCTGCTGGTGCTGCTGCTCGTGCTGGTCTGGGGGCTGCGGCTGGCGGCGCACATCTGGTGGCGCGGCCGGGGCCACCCGGAGGATCCGCGCTACCAGAAACTGCTGTCCAAAGTGCCTCCCGAGCGCCGCAACGGCTACGCGTTGCGGATCGTCTACGGGTTGCAGGCGGGGCTGGTCTGGCTGGTGTCGCTGCCGGTCCAGGTCGCCCTGTTCGTCCCGCATCCGCCCGGTGTCCTGGCCTGGACGGGTGCGGGGCTCTGGGCGGTCGGGCTGTTCTTCGAGGCGGTCGGCGACCGCCAGCTCACCCGCTTCCGCGCCGACCCGGCCAACCGCGGCCACGTCCTCGACACCGGGCTGTGGCGCTACACCCGGCACCCCAACTACTTCGGCGACGCCTGTGTCTGGGTGGGCCTGTTCCTCCAGGTCGCCGACACCCCGATCGGCTGGGCGACCGTGGTGTCCCCGCTGGTCATGTGCTATTTGCTGATCAACGGCAGCGGGAAGCCGATGCTCGAGAAGCAGCTCAGTTCCAGCAAGCCGGGCTATGCCCAATACGTCGCCAGGACCAGCGGCTTCTTCCCGCTGCCGCCGCGCGGCAGCCACCGCGTCTGACCGATCCGCCCTGGGCCCTGCGGGCCGCCGTTGATGAGCCGCCGTTGATGAAAGGACCAGCAGTGCCCGAAGGCATCGCCATCGCCCTGCTCACCTGCGACCTGCGGGTGCACGACAACCCCGTGCTGCACGCCGCCGCCGCGCACCCGGGGACGGTGCCGGCGTTCGTCCTGGACGACGCCATCCACGGGCGCGGGCTGGCCCCGCCCAACCGCTCGGCGTTCCTCGCCGAGTCGCTGGCCGACCTGGACGCCTCACTGCGCGCCCTCGGCAGCCGGCTGGTGGTGCTGCGCGGCGACACCGCCACCGAGATGGCACGGCTCGCGTACCGCAGCGGGGCCGGCACGGTCCATGTCGCCGCCGCCGGCAGCGCCTTCGGCCAGCGCCGCGAGGCCCGGCTGCGGGAGGCCCTCGGCGACCGGCTGACCGTGCACGACACGGTGGCCACCACGGTCGCCCCCGGCGAGGTGCTGCCGGCCGGCAAGGACCACTACGCCGTCTTCGGCGCCTACTTCCGCCAGTGGTCCCTGGTCCCGCGACGCGAGCCGCTGCCCGCCCCGGTGCGGCTGAACACCGCGAAGGTCGGCGGCCTCGACCTGGACGAGGTCCGCAAGCAGCTGACCGCGGGCGGCGGCGCCGCGCCGGGCCTCGCCCCCGGCGGCGAGACCGAGGGCCGACGCCGGCTCTGGAGCTGGGTGGAGACCGGACTCGACAGCTACCCCGACATCCAGGACGACCTGGCCGGGGACCAGACCTCCAAGCTCTCGCCCTACCTGCACTTCGGCTGCGTCTCGGCGACCGAGCTCGCCCACCTCGCGACCACGGCGCACTCGCCCGGATCCGAGCCCTTTCTGAGGCAGCTCGCCTGGCGCGACTTCCACCACCAGCTGCTGGCCGCCCGCCCCGACGCCGCCGTCCACGACTACCGCACCCGCGGCGACCACTGGCGCCACGACGAGGCGGAACTGGAGGCCTGGCGCCGGGGCCGCACCGGCTACCCGATCGTCGACGCGGGCATGCGCCAACTGCTGCACCAGGGCTGGATGCACAACCGGGCCCGGATGTTCACCGCCAGCTTCCTCACGAAGACCCTCTACCAGGACTGGCGGGTCGGCGCCGCCCACTTCAACCAGCACCTGCTGGACGCGGACGTGGCCAACAACCAGCTCAACTGGCAGTGGGTGGCCGGCACCGGCACCGACACCCGCCCCAACCGGGTCCTCAACCCGCTGCGCCAGGCCCAGCGCTTCGACCCGGACGGCGCGTACGTCCGCCGCTGGGTGCCCGAACTGGCCACGGTCGAAGGCTCCGCCGTCCACCGCCCCTGGCTCCTCCCGGAGGCCGTCCGCGCCGAACTCGACTACCCGGAACCGATCGTCGACCTCAACGACGGCCTGGCCCGCTTCCGCCTCGCCCGCGAACTCTGACGAACGGCGAGGGCGCCGACGCACCGTCAGGCGCTGGGTTTTCCCTCGGTGCCCCGGTGTTCGACGTTCACCGGGTCGGGGTCGGGGTCCGTTTCCTCGTCGGGGTCTCGTTCGGCGTGGAGGGCGTCCAGAGGGGGCAGTGGGTTCCGGGGCTCCCGGTCCCCGTCGTCGCCACCGCGACCCCGCTCCTCGAAGTCGACCACGACCGATCCCCGTCGGCGCATGGCCGTGCCGGGTACGGGGTGTTGGGCGGTGACGATCCAGACGCCGGGCCAGGTCAAGGCGCCCAGCGGTGGCCCGTCCGGGTCCGCCGAGGCGATCACCAGGCCCGCATCCCAGGCGACGTCCCGCGCGACGGAAACAGCCAACCCCACGAGGTCGGGGACCTCGACTCTCTCGGCACTGCTCGGACCGACCCACATCATCAGACCCCTCCCCGTCCCAGCATCCCCCACGGACGGAAAAGACGAAAGGACGTCAGCCCGGACCTGTCCCGGAGAGGAAGGCGCGCAGCAGGGTGAACGCTTCTTGTGGTGCCTGTCGGAAGACTCCGTGGCCCACGCCGGGCAGGATCTCCAACTGGACGGCGGCGCCGGTCAGGGCTGCGGCCAGGCGGCGGGCGCCGGCGGCGGGGGAGACCGGATCGTCCTCGCCGGCCAGGATCAGCGTCGGCGAGACCACGGACGCTGCTTGGGCTTCGGTGATCTCTGCCGGGCCGCATCCGGCCGCGCGGAAGTGCGTCTGCACCTCCTCGTTGATCAGGGCCCGGGCGCGGCGCGCGGCCATGCCGCCGTCCTTGGCCCCGGCATAGAGCGGCAGCCCGTGCTCCGCCCAGGCCTCGGCCGCGGCCGGGCTGGTGTCCCCGCCCAGAAAGCGGGCGGCGGCCTCGCGGGCCACCGGCCCACCCCGGCGCTCGAACTCCGGCTTGAACAGGCTGTGGTCCGCACCCGGGCCGCCGTGCAGCAGCACCAGGGTCGGCTGCGGCACCATCGCCTCGCCCCGGGCCACCAGGCCGCAACCGTCCACGTCGAAGTAGAGGTTCACCTCATCAACAGCTATGCGCATCCCGGCAGTATGGCTCCGGGAGGAACATTCGGGGGCCCAACCGCAGGTCTTCTACAGGATGTTCGCCCATGGGCCGGACGTCACCGGCGTGCCGTGGAAGTCGTAGCGGAGCGTGTCGCGGCCCAGGGCGACCATGGTCATGGACGTGGTGCCCGCCGCGCGGCCGTCGACGTCCTGGCGGAGCAGGAGTGCGCGCGGGTCGCTCGGGTCGAGCCCGTCACCCTCGACCAGCGGGAGCCAGTCGCCCCAGGCGGCCGCGGTGGTCCCGGCTCCCGGGGTGGGACGCTGGGCCGCGGCGAGGCGGGGCTGGAAGTGGGCGATCCTGGCGTTGATCTCCTCCATGCCGGGCCCCTGCCGCAGCTCCGGGCCCGCCAGCCCGAGGTTGGTGACGATGTGCAGGCCAGGACCCAGGGCCCGGTCCGTGAGCGTCTCCCCGTCCCAACCGACCATGCGCACCTCGTCGAGCGTGGCGCAGACGAGGTAGAAGGGCTCGTAGCGCGCGGTGTCGAGGGCGCCGAGCCGGCCGTCCGCGGCGAAGCGGAGCGGGAGGTCGCCGCGGGACAGCCGGACGTCGTCCGGGACCGTCGGCCCGTGGTCGGTCCGACGACCCGTCGGCGTGCTGTTGAGCACCGCCGCGGCCCGTGGTTCGCCCGGATCGACCGCCAGCCAGGTGCCGCCGGCCAGCAGGTCCTGGCCGCCGACGACGTTCGGCCGGTCGGGCCAGTGCCGCCCCGGCGGCAGCCAGCTCCGGTCGTGGAACTCGTCGCGGATCCCCACCAGCAGCACGGGGCACGAGGCGGCCGGGTCGACGCTGATCACGGCAGTGCACATGGCCCGATTACAGCATCAGCGGGGTCCACAGTCGATCACCGGGGCGGCAGTTCCAGGTCCAGGCCGTGCGGGTCGTCGCCGGTGCGGGCCAGCGCGGCGGCGACCGGGGCCGGGAACGGGCGCAGCCCGAGCATCGCGGTGGCCAGGCCGGTGGCGGCGGCGTGCCAGTCGCGGGTGCGGCCCAGCATCGCGTGGTTGCTGCCGCGGACCGCGAAGCCGCAGACCTGCGCGCCCACCCGGCGGGCGTTGGCGGCCAGGGCACGGGTGCCGGCCGGGCTGGTCACCCGGTCGGAGACGTCATGGAGGGTCACCAGCTGCTTGCCGGCCAGCTGGGCGTACGGCTCGCCCGGTTCGCACCAGGGGGCCAGCGCCACCACGCCGGTGACCTCGGCCGCGCCCGCGACCCGCAGCGCGGCCCGGCCGCCCATCGAGTGGCCCACCAGCACCACCGGGACCGGCCCGTACGCCTGCTTGACCTGGGCGATCGCCGCTGCGGCGTCCACCGCCGCGTCCGCGCGGTCGCCGTTCCAGCCGCGGACCCGGTAGGCGACCTCGCCGACGGCGATCCCCTCGCCGCGGGTGGCTCCGACCAGGGCCGAGACGAACGGGCGCATCCGCAGCCGGGCCAGGCTCCAGCGCGGCAGCCGCCCCTGCCCCTGCGACCGGCCCCCGTGCAGCACCAGCACCGCGGCCCGCGGCTGCTCCGGCGTCCCGCGCCAGTGGATCGCCGCCCGGTCGGCGACCTGCGTGTCCAGCATGCGTTGTTCCCTCCCCAAAGTCGGCCAGGCGCTAGGCCCAGCGGTGCTCGGCCACGCCGCCCGCCGGGACCTGCACGGTCGCGTCCGGGGTGGTGGCGTCGCGCCACACCGTGTACTGGCCGGCCGGCAGCGGCGAGATCACCGCGCAGTACACCGTACGTCCTGCCAGGTGCCGGGGGCGGACGGCGGCGTGGGTGCGGCGGACCGTGCCGTCGTCGACCGCGCCGACGAGGCTGACCTCGATCTCCAGGCCGTCCTGCTCCGGGCCGGTGTGCAGGATCAGCGCGCCGAGGTCGCCGCCGATCTCCAGCACCACGCTGCCCTCGCGGGAGGGGCGCGGGCAGCGGCGCTTCCTGGTGGGCGTGCGGCTCGTCGTGGGGGTGCTCATGGTGGGGGTGCGGGTGGGGGTGCGGGTGCGGGTGGGCGTGTGTCTGGGACATGGGTGGACCTCCGGGTTTCTTTCCGCAGGGGGGACGGGACCGCGCGGCCCGGCCGATCGAACGGCCGGACCGCGCGACCGCTGGGGTCAGGACGGGTTGTGGTAGCCGTCGTAGGGCACGCCCAGGTACGGGAAGTGGTCCAGGTAGGGGTTCTTGACGTCGGCGGGGGTGAGCCCGTCGGTGATCGCCCCGGAGGCGGCGTCGGCGGTGAAGGTGCTGTCGACCAGGCCGTAGGTGGCCCCGGCCAGCGCCCGCAGCTCCACCGTCACCACGTCGTCGTACACCCGGCGCCCGTTCGGGAAGCCGGCCGGGTCGCCGCCGACCAGGCCCAGGATGTTGGGGCTGGTGGCCGGCGGTACGGCCACGTTCAGGCGCAGCATGTCCGCCTGGACCGAGCCGGTGTGGTTCTGGAAGCCGGGCACGATTCCCGCCGGGAGGCCGGTGAGCAGGATCGCCACCAGGTCGGCGCGGGCCTTGCCGGACTTGTTGAGCGCGTCCAGCTTGGGGAAGACGCCCGGGTAGAGCACCGGCAGCAGGTTCGCCAGCTCAGGCTTGGAGACGTACTTGGCGAACTGCTTGTCGTCCGCCGGGGTGAGCGAGTTCCACAGGTCCTTCTTGGCCATCGGCACCAGGACCTCGTTGAACAGCGGGTTGCCCAGTCGGGAGACCTGCACGTACGGGCCGGACTCGTGGTCGTTGCCCGGTGCGCGGCGCGATGACGCGGGCCTGGCGGCGGCTGGCGGTGGTCCACACGCCGATGGTGGCCGCGGCGTTGTTGACGTCGGTGCCGTGCCAGCCGCGGTGGGTCAGCTCGGTGATCGGCACCTGGATGGCCAGGCTGTGCACGTTCAACTCGTTGGTGGAGTTGACCCCGGGGGCGTTCTGGGTGAACGCGCTCATGCCGAACTGGTTGTGCAGCTCCTGGAACGGGCGCAGGTTGCCCAGGTCGAAGATCGACCCCAGGTCGACGTAGAAGCCCTCGGCGCGCTGGCCCGCGAAGACCTTGCGGCCCTTGCCGACCGTGTGCACCGCGGCGACCGCGAGCGCGTCGTAGTCGGGGGTGGACAGCGGCCCGATGTTGCAGGGCGGGCTGGCCAGGTTCTTCCCCAGGACGGTGCTGCGGCCACCGGCCTCCACCCGGGTCAGGGTGTAGGTCTGGTGCCGGTTCCAGCTGGTGGAGTCCAGCGAGGTGATCGGCCCGGTGTTGTAGAGGAAGGTGTCCGGGTTCCGCACGTGAGTGGTGAAGTCGAACTGGTAGGTGACATCGGGGCGGCCGTCGCCGTTGTTGTCGATGTGGATCTCGTAGCGCACGTCGTCGCCGAACTCGAAGAAGTTCGGTCTCCGGACGCCGCACCCTGGAGCGGGATGTAGTTGGCGATCAGGGTGACGGTGTCGCAGGCGTCGGGGCTGACGAAGGCGTAGACGTCGGTGCTGTCCGCCACCGGGTCCTTGGAGATCTCGGGGGCTTCGCGGTGGGACGACATGAAGGGTCCTCACAAGTGCTGTCACGGGTGGGGCAGGAGGGGTGGAGCGCGGTACGCGTTACGGGGAAGGGCAGTCGCTCAGTTGGCTGCGCGCAGCAGGGCCGCGGTCAGGGCGCGGTCCTTGACGGTGCGGTGGTGGTGGCCGTGGAAGATGTCGATCTCCCCGGTCCGCGCGTTCCGCACATGGACGATCAGCGTCTCCTCGGCGCTCGCCGGAGCGTGGTGCTCGGCGGCGGCCGTGCTGCTGGGCTCGGCCGCCGCAGCGATGCCGGTGGCGGCGGAGAGCAGTGCTCCGGCGGCCAGCGTGGCCGCGCCGGCGCCCGCCGCGTTCCGGATCAGGCCACGCCGTGACATCCCTGACGGGGTGTCGGATTCGGAGTCGGGGAGGGAGGTGTCGAGGGACATGTGTGCTCCTTGGCCGAAAGTGGGGATGGGAGCCGCTGGGCCCGAACCTGTCCGACGGGATTCGCAGCGGGACGCGACACAATGCGTCGCAGTGCGGCTGATGTCACCGGGTTCAGGGAATTCGAGCAGAGGTAATGCGGCCAAGGGAAGTGAATCGCCGTCACTGCCCCACGTCAAGGCACCGCACCGTGGGTCATCCCCCGCGGTTGCCATCCGAATGGAATAAGTGCAGCTCACGGGCCCGTCATTGATCCATACGGTGGAAAATTCAGTTTTCCAGCGGGGCGACCAATCCAAGGGGCCGTCGGCTCCGAATACCCAATTGAAAGGTCTGCGGCGGGGTAGTGTCGATGGAATTCCTTTCTATACGAATTAATACGACGATCGGAGATTCCCTGTGCGGGTCGACCTGCTTCGCGGTGTGGGTGCCGCCACCGCTGTCTACGGCCTCCTGGTCGCCGCCCGCCCCGCCCTGCTCGCCCGGCCCTCCGGCCTGGTGGACCCGGACGGCCGTACCGCGCCCGCCACCGCGGTCTCGCTGCGCCCGCTCGGCTGGCGCGACGCCGCCAGCGGGATCGCGATGATGACCGCGCCGACCGGCGCCCCGCTGGCCACCGCGGCCCTGCTCCGGATCGCCGCCGACCTCGGTGACGCGGTCCTCCTCGGCGCCACCCTGCCCGGCCGCAGTACCAGGATCAAGGCCGTTGCGGTGTCCGTGGGTTGGGGTGCGCTGTCGATCGCCGGGCTGCTGGCCCCGGATCGGAAAGAGTGACCATCGCATCAATCACTCGTTGAGCGGAGTGCCGCGTCACCGGGTTGCCCCGGCGGCGCCTCGATCACGCCGACAAGCCGACGAGGAAGTGCAGCGCATGGCCCGTGAAACCCCCCAGCCAAGGAACGGTCGATCCGGCAGCACCTCCACCGCCCCCCGCGGTTCCGACGAGCGGCGCCCGCCCGCCCGGCACGGACGCCCCCAGGTCGCCACCGCCGAAGCGGTCCTGGTCCTGCACTACACCCGGCTGGCCCGCCTCGCCTACACGGTCCTGCCCGGCACCCTGGACCGGCACCGGCGGGTGCTCGCCGCGCACGCCCTGGTGCAGCAGTCGCTGCCGAGCCGGCTGCCGGACCTGCTGGTGAGCAGCCACCCCGCCGTCCCGGTGCCCCGGCGCTCGCCGGAGGCGGCGGCGGCGGTCACCCCCGCGCCGGTCGACCCCGCCTATGTGCACCTGCGGGCCGCCGTGCTGACCGCGGCCCTGCGCAGCAGCGCCAAGCGGCGTTCCGGACTGCTGCCCCGCACCTGGGGGCTCACCCTCTTCCCCTCCAGCGGCGGCCCGGAGAGCCTCGCCCTGGAGCGGGCGCTGATCGACCTGGACGCCCCCGAGCGCGCCGCCTACGCGCTGCTCGCCCTGGAGGGGCTGTCCCCGGAGGCGGCCGGCCAACTGCTGGTCGCGGTCGGCGTCGGCAACCCCGGACCGGCTCTGCGCCGGGCCGCGCGGCTGGGCAGCCAGCACCCGGCGAACGCCCTCGCCGCGGCCGACTTCGACCCCTGCACCGTGCACGCCCGCCCCACCGACCTGCTGCGCCGCCGCCGGCGCAGCCGGATCGCCGGCGCCTCGGTCGCCGCGCTGGCGGTCGCCGCCGTGGTGCTGCTGGCGCTGCCCGGTTCCGGGCCCGGGACCTCGGCCGCGGCGACGGTCGCGCCCACCCCGGAGTCGTCGTCCGTGGCCGCCGCCGCGACCGCGTTCACCGCGGCCGACCTGGTCAAAGTGCCCGCGGACACCTGGCGGCACACCGCCAGGATCGACTTCACCGCCTGGCCCGCGCGGGGCGACCGGCTCACCGACCAGGCGCTGCTCACCCGGGCGCTGACACTCTGGTCCACGGCCGGGCAGCGGTCCGCCGCCCCGGTCGGCGCCGACCTGGTCAGCGCCACCCCCGGCACCGTGCCGGCCCCGCCGGCCCAGGCGCCGCGGCTGCTCTGGTCCGGACACCTGGACGGCGCCGACGTGGTGCTGCTCGACGACGGCGCCGACCTGGCCCGCTACACCCGTCCGGACCGGCCCGACGCCGCCGACCCCGAGCAGCTCGAACTGACCCGCAGCGACGAGTCCGATGTCACCACGGCGGGCGCGGTGCTGCTGCGCACCAGCCAGGCGGGTGACCGCTTCCTGCTGGCGCCCTGGGTCGACACCGTGGCTCTCCGCGACCTGCGCGCCCCGGACACCCCGGCCCGGGACCTGGTCCCGAGCGGCGGAGTGACCGCCGCCGTGCCGGCGCCGCCGCGCAGTGGCTGCGCCAGCTGGCCGGTGCTGCAGCTGCGGTCCTCCTCGGTGATCGCCGAGCACCACGCCTATCTGCTGACCGACCTCGGCGGGATCACCGCCGCCCACCTCACCTTCACCCCGCCGCCCAGCACCGGCCCCGCCAACTACCCGAGGGAGGCCACCGGCACGGACGCCCTGCTGGCCTGGGCCCGGCTCGGCTGCGGACTGCCCGCGCTGCGCGGCCAGGACGTGAAGTCGGTGAACGCCTGGGAGTTCGCCCAGCAGCCGCTGCCCGAGAACCAGGGCACCGCGATCTGGACCTGCACCAGGGCCGACCGCTGGGACGGGTCAGGATCGGCCGCCACCCAGTTCCTGGCCCCGGCCAAGGACCCCACCACTCCGGCGCTGACCACCGCGGTCCAGCCGCAGGGCCGTGCCTGCAGCCGCTACGAGCAGTACGTGGTGGCCGGCACCTGGTGGCAGGCCCCCGGCAGCGGCCACGGCTACCTGCTCGCGGCCGGCAGCCGCCATGTCACCCAGCTGGGCACCCAGGGCGGGCTCGACACCCCGTCCAGGGCCACCCCGAAGCAGACACTGACCCTTGCGGCAGCCCGGCCGCGCTCTGCCGTCACCGTCACCGGCACGCTGGACACCGGGCAGACGGCGCGGACGCTGAAGTGAGGCAATGACAATCCGGCCAAAGTGACGCCGCGCGGAACCAGGGGTCCGCGCGGCGGACACCGGGCCGTGGCTGCGACGACCCCGCGGCCAGGCCTTGTGGATTTGTTAATTAATGGTTGTGCATCGACCGCTGACGCAGAACACGCTGTGGACCCGGGTGGCTACAAGGTGCCAACATGCGGGTGGAAACCCTGTTTGTACCTGAACCGGCGGCACACCTCAGGAGGGTCAGTGGGTGATCGGACTGTTCAGGATCTCCCCTTGGCCGGGACGGACCTGCGTTTCGGAATACTCGGGGCACTGGAAGCTCACACCGCGGAACACCCCTTGCAGCTGGGCCCGTTGAAGCAGCGCATCGTCCTCGGACTGCTGCTCTGTCGGGCCAACCGGATCGTCTCGGTGGACGCCTTCTGCGAGGCGCTGTGGTCCGACCGGCCGCCCCGCACCGCGCACAAGAACCTCCAGGTCTATGTCTCGGCCCTGCGCAAGGCACTCGGCTCGGGCGGCTGCTCCCCGTCGCAGGTCCTGGTCCGCCGCCCGCCCGGCTATCTGATGCACGTGCAGGCCGAGCAGCTGGACGTGCTGCGGTTCGAGGAGCTCGCCCGCGGCGGACGGCTCGCCGCGCGCAACGGCGACAGCACCCAGGCGGCGCACCTGCTCGGCTCGGCGGTCGGCATGTGGCGCGGCCCGGCCCTGTCCGACCTGGCCTCGGTCCCGGCCCTGGCCGGGGAGGCCGAACAGCTGGAGGACCGCTACCTCACCGTCTACGAGGACTGGAGCGAGGCCGAGTTGGCCCTCGGCCACCACGCCCAGCGGGTCGACGACATCGACGAGCTGGCCCGCCGCCACCCCTACCGCGAACGCCTGCGCCACGCCCAGATGCTGGCGCTCTACCAGTCGGGCCGGCAGGCCGAGGCGCTGGCCCAGTTCGAGTCCATGCGGCAGTTACTGGTGCGGGAGCTCGGGATGCGCCCCAGTCCCGTGCTCGGCCGCCTCTACGAGGCCATCCTGGCCGGGGACCCGGCCCTGGACCCGCGACCGGCGGCCCGGGCCGCCCCGGTCGTCATCCATGTCGACCGCACCCAACTCCCGCGCGACGTGGCCGACTTCACCGGCCGCTCGGCCGAGGTCGGGCAACTCCTCGGCGCCCTCGACGGCGGCGCGGTGGGGGGTGCGGGCGGGGGCGGTGCCGCGCACCGGACGGCGGTGGTCAGCGGCCTGCCCGGCGCCGGGAAGACCGCACTCGCCGTGCACTGCGCCCACCAGTTGGGGGAGCAGTTCCCGGACGGCCGGATCCTGGTGCGGCTGCGCACCCCGGCCGACCGGCCCAGAGCGGCCGCCGAGGTGCTCGCGGAACTGCTGAGGGGCACCGGCTTCACCGGCCCGCTGCCACGCGGCCTGGACGAGCGCGGCGCGCTGCACCGGGCCCAGCTGGCCGACCGCAGAATGCTGGTCATCCTCGACGGCGCGGTGGACGAGACCCAGGTCAGACCGCTGTTCCCGGGCGCGGGGGAGAGCCGGGTGCTGGTGACCAGCCGACGGCACCTGGCCGGCCTGGAAGCCGCCGAACATGTGGTGCTGCGCCCGATGACACCGGGGGACGCGACCGACCTGCTGTCCCGGCTGATCGGTCCGGACCGGGTCGCCGCCGAACCGGGCACCGCCCGAAGACTCGTGGAGACCTGCGGCCTGCTCCCGCTGCCGATCCGCATCGTCGGCGCCAATCTGGCGGGACTGCGCCATCTGACGCTCAGCCACTACGCGGACCGGCTGGACGACGAACGCCAGCTGCTGGACGAGCTGGTGGCCGGCGACCTGCAGGTGCGCCCGCTGCTGGACAGCTCCTACCAGGACCTCTCGGTGGCCGACCGGGCCACGCTCTGCGGCATCGGCTCGCTGGCCGACGCGGAGTTCGGCCTGCCCGAGGCGGCGGAGGCCCTGGGCGTCGGGCTGCCGAGGGCGGAGAAGGCCGTGGAGCGGCTGATCGCGGCGCATCTGGTGCTGGTGGCCGCTGGCAACGGCGGCAGCGAGGGCGCGTGCTACCGGCTGCCGCTGCCGATACGCGCCTACGCGCGGGAACGGGCCAGGGCGGGGGAGTTGGAAGCGGCGGTGTGAGCGGAGCGGAGGCGGGGGCGGCCGGGGGAGCTGTCCCCCGGCCGCCCCCGCCGATTCGGGACCGATTCAGCGGGCCATCGGGTCGAGCACGTCGCGGAGCGAGTCGATCAGCCGGAAGCCCGAGTCGCGGCGGTCCCCGTCCAGCCGTTGCAGGGTCTGCACCAGGCCGACCAGTTCGGTGTAGTCCTCGCCCGAGCCGATCAGCGCGCTGCGGGCGGCCCGGGTCCGTGACACGATCTGCAGCGCCACGCCGGCCTGGTTGGCGAACAGCCCCAGCAGCTCCAGCTCGGCCAGGCTGGACCGCGCCTGCGGGCTGGGGTCGAGGACCTCCAAAACCCCGAGCACCTGGCCGTCGTAGCTCAGCGGCACCGCCATCAGCGACTGCGGCACATAGCGGGTCGACTCGGCGATGTCCCGGGCGAAGGCCGAACTGGTCGTCAGATCGTCGATCACCAGCGCCTCGCCGGTGCTGGCCACCCAGCCGGCGATGCCCCGGTCGCTCGGGAACCGGCGGCCCACCAGGAACTCCTCGCCCTGCCCGGCGACGGCCTCGAAGACCAGCTCACCACCGGTGCCGTTCTCGTCGTCCAGCAGGAAGATCGAGCTGGCCTCGGCCCCGAAGATGGCGCGGGCGGCGTCCACGATCGACTGCAGAAGCCGGCGGCTCTCCGCGCCGGAGTCCGCCATCGCCGCGGACACCGCTGCGAGTACGTTGCTGTGGGTCATGACACTCCTCGGACGTTCGCTGCGGTCAGGTAGAGGATGTTCTTGAGCTGGAACGCGGTCAGCTGCGGATGCTTGCTGAGGATCCGCGCACACAGTCCCGCGACATGGGGCGTGGCGAAGCTGTTGCCGGTGCTGCGGGTCAACGCCCCCCGCAGCCAAGCGACTTCGACGTTCTGCCCCTGAGCGAAGAATTCGACCGGCGGACGCGGGTTGTAGAGCAGCAGGTCGGGGTTCTCGACGTCGTGGCTGCCGACCGAGATCACCGAGGAGAAGCGCCAGGGGAAGCTCTCCACCCGCTGGTTGTGAGCAGAGGCGACGATGACGCTGCGTCCGAAGAAGGCGTCGTCGGCGAGTTCGCGCAGCGGTTGGGTGAATTTGGGGCGAGCCGTGGACAGGCTGAGGTTGATCACGTCGAAGCCCTGCTCGACCGCCCAGCGCAGCCCGGCCACAAAGACGTCACCGGCCCCGCCGAAGCTCTCGCCGAGCACCCGGACGCTGTGCAGTTCGCAGTCGGGGGCGACCGAGCGGACGATGCCGGCGCAGGCGGTGCCATGGCCGCAGACGTCGCCGGTGTCGGTCTCGACCACCTGGATCTCGCCGTCGACCATGGTCACCACATGGGAGCTGTCGACCCGGCCCACCTGCGGATGGTCGCGTTCCACGCCGCTGTCCACGACGCAGACCCGGACGCCCCGGCCGGTCGAGCCGCCCCAGGCCCACTCCGGGGTGACCGCGGACGCACCGGTCGCCGCGATGGTCGCGGCGGTGTTGCCGCGGGTGAGGAGGCTCCAGGTCAGGGGTTTCTGAGCTGATTCGGGCACCGTGCATCACTCCGAGTCGCTGAGGAAGGTGTCGGCCCAGCTGCGGCCGACGCGGTGGTCCTTGCGGAGGAAGCCCGCCCGGGCCTCGGTTGCGGCTGCGCGGGCCTCGTGCGGTCGGCCCAGGGCGCGCAGGACATGGGCCCGGTCCAGGTGGGCGGTGGCCAGTCCTGCGGTGCAGTCGGCCAGTTGGGCCGAGGCCACCGCCCGGTCCGCCGGCGGCAGCGCGGCCTCGGCGCGGCCGGTCGCGGCCAGCACCCGGGCCCGCACCCCGTCCCGTTCGGCGTCGTCGACCGGGGAGCCGGCCGGTGTGGCATCCAGGCGGTCCAGTTCGCTTGCTGCTGAATCGAAGTGACGGAGGGTCAGTAGAACGCGGCTGAGGCTGAGCGCGGCGGTGGACGCGAGTGCGGAGTCGCCGAGGCCGGTGGCGGCGGTATGCGCCTCGCGCAGGTTCTTGGCGGCAGCCTCCGGGCGTCCGGCCAGGGCGTCCACGGCGGCCGTGAACAGCGGGGTGAACGCCGCCGCGTGGCCGATGCCCAGCTCGCGCATGATCGGGTCGGCCAGCGCCAGACAGGCACGGGCCTGCGGCTCCTCCCCGCGCAGGGCGTGCAGCACCGCCAGCGGGTAGCTGACGGTGGCTCGAACCGCCCGGCGTTCGGCGTGCTCCGCGAGCAGCCCTCGGCACAGGCCGATCGCGGTGCCGGCCTCGGTCGGCCCCAGCCACAGCGACACCGCCAGCGCCCCCAGCGCGGTCGCGCACTCCGGCCCGGCAGCCACCGATGCGGCGTGGGCCAGCGCGCGTTCGAGCAGGTCCCGGCTGACTGCGAAATGGCCGCTGAGCTGCTCGAACTGCCCCAGTCGCAGCTCCACCCTGGCCAGCCCCAGCGCGTCCCCGGCCGCCTCGAACACCGGGGCGGTGGCTCGGGCCGTGGTGACCGAGGCAGCAAACCCGGCGGTGGGGTCCATACAGGCCAGATACAGCTCCGCGTGGGCGGCGATCCGTACCGCGCCGGTCCGCAGCGCGGTCGCGCGGACCTCGTCCAGTAGCTGCCGCCCCTGCTCGGCCCGGCCGAGGGCGAACAGGACCTCGCCCAGGCGCTGCGCCACCGGAAGGCCGGCCGCGGAGTCGGTCCCGTGCAGGGTGACCGTGCGTTCCAGCAGGTCGGCCGCCCGGACCAGGTCGCAGCGCTCCATCGCGGTCACCCCGGCTGCGCCCAGATGCCGCGCGGTGCGGGAGCGCAGCCGCTCGGCGGCCTCGTCCAGCGGGCCCAGCTCGGAGCGGTGCCGGAAGGCGCGTTCCAGGTGGGCGCCGACCGACTCGTCGTCACTTCCGCGTTGCAGCAGGTGGTCGGCCAGGCGCTCATGGCGTTCGGCGCGGGTGCGTTTGGCCATCCCGCCGTAGGCCACCTCGCGGATCAGCGCGCTGGCGAAGCGGTACGGGGTGCCCCGGCCGCGCCGGGACGAGCGCGAGGGCTCGACCAGCCGGCGCCGCACCAACGAGTGGACCAGTGGCTCCAACGGATCCCGGTCCGGTTCGGGCGGCAGGGTGGCGCCGACCTCGTCCAGGGTGAAGTCCCGGCCGGCGATGGCCGCCACGTCCAGCGCGGCCCGCTGCCCCGGGTTCAGCGCCTCGATCCTGGCGGCGATCAGCGCGTGCATGGTGGGCGGCAGCTCGGCCGGGTCGCGGACCCCGGGACCGTCCGGCGCCTCGGCCAGCATCGCCAGCAGCTGCTCCAGGTAGAGGGGATTGCCCTCGGCGCGGTCCAGCACGCCGCTGTGGTCCGCGGAGTGCGCCGCCACCTCGTCCAGGCTTCCGGCGAGCAGCCGCGCCTCCTCCGGCAGCAGCGGTGGGACGACCAGCGCGCCGGCGTTGAGCACTCCGCTGCCCCAGCCGGGGCGGCGGTCCAGCAGGTCGGGACGGGCGGTGCAGAGCAGCACGGCCGGGGTGTCGTGCAGATCCGCGACGATATGGTCGAGCACCTCGAAGAGCGGGTCGGAGGCCCACTGGCAGTCGTCGATGGTGAGCACCAGCGGCCGGCGGGTGCCTACGGCCTCCAGCAGGCAGGTGACGGCCCAGCAGGTGTCCTCCAGGGACGGGCTGGGGGCTCCGTCCAGCAGGAGTCCGGCCTGCAGCACGGCCAGCGCATCGGAGAGGTCCGAGTCGGAGTCGGGTGGGCCGGCCGCGGCCTCGGCGATGATCGGGCGCAGCGCGTCCGCCAGCGGGAGCAGCGAGCCGCCCTCGCCGTAGGGGCGACAGCGTCCGGTGCCGACCAGCATGCCGGAGGCCGCGGTCTGGGCCAGCCACTGCCGGGCCAGGCGGGTCTTGCCGATGCCGGCCTCGCCGAACAGGGTCAGCAGCTGGCACTGCCGCTGCTGGACGGCGCGGTCGGCGGTCAGCTGCATCTCCCGCAGTTCGCTGTGCCGGCCGACGAAGGCCGAGTCGAAGCGGCGCAGCACGGCCGGGTCGTCGCCGCGGAGGTCGATCAGCCGCCGGGCCAGCACGGTGTCGGTCTTGCCCTTGAGCTGCAACGGGCCGACCACCTCGGTGACCACAAGCCGCTCCACCGAGCGGAAGGTCTGCGGGCCGATCAGGATCTCGCCGGGGCGGGCGTTCTGCTCCAGCCGGGCGGCCACGTTCACCACCTCGCCGGACACCAGCACCTGCTGGGCGAAGGGGTCGCCGGTGGCTACTACCTCACCCGTGTTGATGCCGATCCTGACCCTCAGCCTGACCCCGTGGGTGCGCTGCAGCTCCTCGTTCAGCCCGTCCAGGGCGGTCAGCATGTCCAGTCCGGCCCTGACCGCCCGCTGGGCGTCGTCCTCGTGCAGCACCGGCACGCCGAAGACGGCCATCACCGCGTCGCCGATGAACTTCTCGACCGTGCCGCCGTGCCGCTCCAGGCGGTCCCGCATCAGGGCGAAGTAGCGCAGGGTCGCGGTGCGCAGCGACTCGGCGTCCAGCCGTCCGGACAGCTCGGTCGAGCCGGTCAGGTCGCAGAACACCACGGTGACCAGCTTGCGCGCCTCGAGCGCGGGCACCCCGTCCGCGGCGGTCGGGGTGCCGCAGGCCGGGCAGAACCGGGCCAGGGCCGGGACGCTTGCCGCGCAGCGTTCGCAGGTCACCTCGGTTTGCCTCACGGCTACTCCTTCCACGGGGTCGGATCGGGCAGGGGTCAGCAGCTGGTCAGAAGAACAGGCCGCCGATGAGGCCGGCCTCGTGCGCGGTCACCTCGGGCTCCGCCTCGTTCAGCCGCTGTCGGACGTCCAGCAGCAGTTCGGCCTCGGCGGGCGTCAGCGCGCGCAGCACGTCCCGCTGCTCCTCGGACAGCTCGGGGACCGGGAAGCCGGCCCGTTCCAGCGCGTCCAATGTGTCGTCACCATGCATGGGCGTTCACCCCAACCGGCCGGCGGTCAGCCAGCCATTCGAAGAGCCGGGTCGCGGCGGAAATCGTGTGCAGGGCACTGAGGCCGACCAGGGCCGTGTGCTCGGGCGCCAGCGGCAGGCCGTCCAGGACCCGGTCCAGCGCGGTGCGGTGGTCCGGGTCGGCGTCGACATGGGCGCGGAGGGTGCCGAAGCCAGCGGAGGGCAGGCCGGTCAGCCGGGCCAGCCGGTCCGGCAGCCCCGGTGGTCCCGGCTGCTCCTCCAGCACCGCGATATAGCCGAGCAGGCCGACCGGGTGGTGGTGCAGCAGCCAGTAGTACTGCGCGCCGACCAGGTCGGCCACCACCGGCGGCGGGATCCGCCGCAGCGGCTCGTCCCGGTCCCAGCCGATCGCCCGGAGGTCCTCCAGCAGCCAGAGGTCGTGGTCGCGCTCCTCGGCGGTGTGCGCGTCCAGGTAGGCGGCCAGCGGTTCGGTCAGGGCGCGGGCCTCAGGGTCGGCCGCGCCGAGCGTGGCGCAGCGTGCGACAGCGAGGTCCATCAGCGGGACGCCGGACCGGACGATCGCGTGCATCAGGCACAGGTACTCGCCGTAGCGGCCGGCCGGGTCGGGATCCTGGGCCAGGCCCTGCCAGACCCGGCCGGTGGCGCGCAGCAGCAGCGGCAGACCGGCCTCGGTACGGACCCGCAGCGCGGCCGCGTGGCCGGTCATGCGCGGGGCCCCGGGGCCATGAGGTGGACGAGGGCTTGGAGGGCTGGTCCGGTCGTGCCCCGTTCGACCATGCGCCAGCAGAGGGCGCAGAGGTCGCTGACCGGGGTCTGCGCCAGATCGCGGTACTCGGGCAGCCGGGTGAGCGCGGTTGCTCCGGCGGTGCCGAGCGCGGTGAGGTACGGGTCGGCCGCCAGGTGTTCCAACACCCCTGGGGTGTCGGCATGGTGGCGGAGTCCGGCCGGTCCGCCGCCGGTGGCGACGACCTCGTTGCAGCAGGCGCTGATATGACCGTCGTAGCGGACGACTGGTGTGCCGGCCACGGTGCAGCGGCCCCGTGCGGTCGGTGGGGCGGCGGCACGCCCGGCGGCCCGGCCGTGGGGGAGCAGCGGGATCGGGCGGAGCTCCGCGTACGAGGTCCAGTCGGGGCCGAAGGCTTCCACCAACAGTGCGGTGGCAGCGGCTTGTTGGTGCTCACCGGCCAGGACCTGGCAGCCGATCCAGACGCCCGCCGCGGCGATGGTCCGGGCGGCGTTGATGACACTCGCCGTGGGCAGCCGGGCGGCGTGGAAGGCGTCGGTGCTGAGAACGATGCAACTGCTGAGCCGGAGTATCTCGTCGATCCAGGCGGGCGGATTCCTGCCCCAACTGCCGCTGGTGTAGGGCACGATGAGCTTTCCCGCTGCGGTGAGGCGGCGGGCGGCGAGGACCAGCCCCTGCCGTTCGATGAAGGGCTCGCCGCCGGAGATGCCGACGACCGTCAGCGCCGCCGTCCCGCAGAGCAGGTCGAGCACGCGGGCGAACTGGGCCCGGTCGGTGATCCTCGGCCCCAGCGGCCGGGCGTCCACCGAGCAGTGGTCGCAGCCCACTGGGCAGCGGTCGGTGAGGTAGAGCAGGGCAGAGCGGCCACGGGCCTGCCGGTAGCCGTCGATCTCGGTCAGTGTCAGCTGTCGCACGCGGCCCTCCCCAGCGTGACCAGCTCGGCGTGCGGTGCGGAGCCGTAGCGACGGGCGAAACCGGTGGCGCCGGCCTGCGCCTGGAGCAGTGCCACGGGGGCCTCCAGTGCGGCCACGGTGGCCAGCAACCGCGGACCCGGTTCGCTGCGCAGGGCCCGGCAGCCGTGGCAGCCGGCTGAGGGTGGGCCGAGTGTGCGCAGGGCGCGCAGGGTGGGCGAGGTCAGCGTCCGGGTCCTGACGGTGGCCCAGGTGTCCGACTCGGCCTGTCCGAGCCGCAGATGGCCGGGTGTCGGCCGCTGGTCCAGCACCTGCTGGTTGCAGCAGGCGGTGACCGCGCCGTCCACCCCCACCACCGGCCAGGCGGCCATGGCGCAGGGCAGCGCACCGCCCCCGCCGCCGACCATCGGGCTGAGGGCCAACGCCGCGCCCCGGCCCACCGGGGCGAGTCGGCCGACCAGCATCGGCACGCGGTCGCCGAACTCGCGGCGGACGGCGGCGGCGGTGGCGTCCGGATAGGGGTCGTCAGGACCGGCGCCGGTGATGTGCAGGCTGACGTCCTTTCCGCGATCCAACTGCCGGGCCAGCGCTGCGAATACCGCGCTTCGCGGTACCTGCCGCTCATGGAAGACGTCCAGGCTCGCGGAGAGGTGGTCCACCGACTCCAGTGCCGCCTCCACCGCGGCCGGCAGCCGCCGGGCACGGGCGAAGAACATTCCGCTGAGCAGGAACACCGCTGTGCCCGCATCGCGGCAGGCCCCGGCCAACTCCCGTACCAGCAGCGGACGCAGCAGTGGTTCGCCGCCGGTCAGCAGGGCCACCCGGGGCGCGTCGGGACCGGCCAGCGAGCGGGCGAAGCGCAGCAGCACCTCGGCCGGGAGGTCGGTGCCGACCCCCGTGGAGCTGGTCGAGCAGTGGGCGCAGCGCAGCGGGCAGCGGCCGGTCAGCGCCATGACGACGCCGGCGGCCGGGACCGGACGGAGGGTCAGGTACTCGGCCAGATGCATGGGGGGAGCATGGCCCACCGGGCTTTCGAGCAGGCTTGCCGTTGGTTCATTTCCGGTTGTCCGTGGGGCCGCAACGGCCTGTGGCGTGCGGACTGTTCGGTCGCATACCTGCGCGATACCGCTCTCGAACCGGCGGCTTCTAGCTTCCTTTCCAGAGCGCCCCGGACCCGCCGCACCCCCCGCGGCACCACCGGTCAGGCAACGACAGCCCAGGAGGCCCACCATGAACGAAGACCTGAGCCCCGAATCCGTCCGCGAAGCCAGCGAGCAGCTCATCAGGGTCGTCACCAGCCCGCAGTACCTGGAGATGGCCGCCGAGATCAACGCCCTCCCGCAGGAGGACCGGTTCGAGGCCACCAAGACCCTGCTCACCGTGGACGCCCTGCGGGCCCGCGGCCTGGACATCCCGGAGAGCCTGCGGATCAGCCCGCGCTGGTTCGAGCCGCCGCAGGTCGGTCTGGTCACCGCCGACGACGTGCTCGCCCACCAGGCCCCGGGCAGCACCACCTGCATCTCGGTCGGCGAGATCGTCTGCGTCTCCCACGGATCGACCGACTCGGCGTGACCTCGGCGCCGCAGACGCTCGTCGACGCCGAGGACGAGGGCGACCTCCTGGCCGACGGGGTGCACACCGATCTCGCCCGGTGGATGTCCGACGGGTTCCAAGCGATCAGGGAGTACGCGGCGTCCGAGCCGTTCGCCCGGATGTACCGCGAGATGGCGGAACTGTCGGCGGAGGGCAAGGCGACCTTCGTCTGCTCGGTCCTGCTGGACCCCGAGGAACTCGCACGGCGGGGGCTCACCCCGCCGTCCGGGATGCGGATCCAGCGCTCGGAGTTCGGCGACCGGCGTCCCACCCTCTTCTGCGTCAGCCAGGCGCTCCCCGAGGGTGCGCTGTGGAAGCGCGTCACCATCACCTTCGACCACGGCGACAGTTTCGCCACCCAGGAGGGCGGTTCGGCATGACAGTGGAAACGGTGGCCCAGCCGGCGGCGCAGGCTACGGATCCGGGTGAGGCCGATCTGGAGACCCTGCGCGGCTGGATGCTCGACGGGGTCATGAACATCTACGCCTACGTCCGCACTCCCGGCTTCCAGGCGGTCCTGGCGGAGATGAACACGCTGGGGACGCTGGCGGAGAAGGACCGGTTCGTCCGGACCGTCCTGCTCGACCCCGAGCAGCTCACCCTGCGCGGGATCACCCCGCCGCCGGGGATGACCGTGCAGCGGTCCCGGTTCGACGACGCCCGGCCCACGGTGTTCTGCGTGGTGACCTACCTGCCCGACCGGACCCGCAAGATGACGATCACCTTCGACCAGGGCGCGCTGCTCTGGCCGACCGAGTACTGACCGCGGCACGCGGTAGTGCCGCCCAGGGGGCGACGGAGCCATGCTCCGCCGCCCCCTTCCCGTTTTCTCACCCGGCTCCCACCGAAGGATGGCCTCCCATGAGTACGTCCGCACCGCCCCCACCCACCCAGCCGCCGCAGTACCCGGAGGGCCTGCGCGGGCTGCTGCGCTTCGCCGGCGAGCGCCGCGGCCCGCTGCTGACGGCCCTGGTCCTGGTCCTGCTGGCGGACGCCGCCACGCTGGTCCAACCGCTGATCACCGGGCGGCTGCTGTCGACCGTCGGCACCGGACGGCCGTTGCTCGGGATCGTGCTCACCCTGGTCGCGATCTTCATCGCGGCGGCGATCCTGGCCGGCTTCGGCGGCTATGTGCTCAGCCGGACCGGCGAGGCCGTGGTCCGCGACCTGCGGGTGCGGCTCGGCGCGCACCTGCTCTACATGCGCATCGCCGAGCACGACCAGCGCCGGGCGGGTGATCTGCTGTCCCGCGCCAGCGGCGACACCATGATGGTCCGCTCCATCGTCACCAGCGGCCCGGTCACCGCGATCACCGGGGCGGTCACCTTTGTCGCCTCGATCGTGCTGATGGCCCTGGTCGACCTCACCCTGCTCGGCGCGACCCTGGCCACCATGGCGGTGAGCTTCGGCATCGTGTTCGCGATCCTGCCCCGGGTCAAGCCGGCGGCGATCCAGACCCAGCAGGGCGTCGGCCGGCTGATCGCCTGCCTGGACCGCTCACTGCGGGCGATCCGCACGGTCAAGGCCAGCCGGGCCGAGGACCGGGAGCTGCGGGAGATCGAGGTCCAGGCCCGCAGCGCCTACGAGGGCGGCCTGAAGCTCGCGGTGATCCAGTCGCTGATCACCCCGGCGATCACCCTCGGCGTGCACGGCTCGTTCCTGGTGGTGCTGGGCCTCGGCGGGGGGCAGGTGGCCACCGGGCACCTCAGCATCGCCCATCTGATCACCTTCCTGCTCTACCTGACCACGCTGGCCGTGCCGCTGGTGAGCATCGGTCAGCTGATGTCCGACCTGCAGCGCGGGCTGGTGTCCTTCAACCGCATCAACGAGATCCTCGACCTCCGGCTGGAGGACCTGCAGCCTGCGGATCTGGAGCTGCAGGAGATGCTGACGGAGTTCGAGACCGTCGCCCACGCGGCTGGAGGTGGCGCCGGCGGCGGCGCGGCCGAGATCCGCTTCGAGGAGGTGCGCTTCGGCTATCTGGAGCGGCCGATCCTCAACGGCGTCAGTTTCCGGATTCCCCCGGGCAGCCACACCGCCATCGTCGGGCCCTCCGGCGCGGGCAAGTCCACCGTGCTGTCGCTGGTGGAGCGCTTCTACGAGACCGACGGCGGTCGGGTCCTGGTCGACGGTCTCGACGTGACCGAGGTCCCGCTGAACGGGCTGCGCCGCATGATCGCCTATGTCGAGCAGGAGACCCCGGTGCTGGCCGGAACCGTCGGCGCGAACATCCGCTACGCCTGCCCGGAGGCCGACGACGCGGCCGTCGCCGCGGTGGTCGCCCGGGTCGGCCTGACCGGGTTGATCGAGCGGCTGCCGCAGGGTCTGGACACGGATGTCGGCGACGCCGGGGTGCTGATGTCGGGCGGCGAGCGGCAGCGGATCTCGATCGCCCGGGCGCTGCTCGGCGCGCCCCGGGTGCTGCTGCTGGACGAGGCCACCTCGCAGCTGGACGCGCTCAATGAGCTGGCCATGCGGGAGACCGTGCGCAGCGTCGCAGGGCCCTCCTGCACCGTGGTGACGGTGGCCCACCGGCTGTCCACGGTGGTCGACGCGGACCAGATCATCGTCCTGGCGGCCGGAAAGGTGGCCGGCAGCGGCACCCACAGCGAGCTGCTCGCCAGCAACGAGGTCTACCGCGACCTGGTCCAGGGCCAGTTGCTGTCGGTCGGGACGGCGCTGGCCGCGGCCGAGGAGGACCTGGATCTGGAGCTGGAACTGGACGACGGGCCCGAGGTGCTGGCGGCCGGCGTCGACGCGCTGGAGATCTGGCGGCAGGCCCAGCGCGGCACGCCGGGGATGCGCTGGCTCGGCCCCTGACCACGTCGCCGGGGGCGCGGCGGGGCCGCGAAGGCCGCGCCGCGCCCCCGGCGGGTGCGCATTCGGTCAGTCGCGCTTGAACATGCCCTTGATCTTCTCGGCCGCGTCGCCGACGGCCTCCTTGGCGTCGTCCATGGCCTGCTTGGCCTTGGACTCGACCTGGTCGCCCTGGCCCTCGCCCTTGAGCTTGTCGTTGCCGGTCACGTCGCCGACCTTCTCCTTGGCCTTGCCGGCGACTTCCTGGGCCTTGTTCGACATGTCGCTCATCTCGCGGTCTCCGTTCAGAACAGGGCGCCCCGGAGCGGGGCACGTGACCGACCCTGCCCCAGGTCCGGCGCGGGTGCATCCGGAGCGGCGGCGAAAACGGCCGACCCTGGTCACACCAGCCGCGTACATGACATAATTCTCGCACGTTCGCTTGGTCTGGACGTAGCGGCGTCCCGGCCGTGGCAGGACGGGACGCCGTCTCCGGTGGCTACGCGCCGGCGAGGAAGCGGCCCAGGGCCTCGACCACCAGCAGATGGTCCTGCACCTGGGGCAGCCCGGAGACCGCCACCGTCCCCACCACGCCGACCCCGGCGATGTGCAGCGGGAACGCGCCGCCGTGCGCGGCGAAGAGGTCCGGGGCGAGCCGGGACTTCTCCTCGAAGCTGGAGCCGCCGTCCCGGAACCGCTGTCCCACCCGGTAGGAGCTCTCGCCGTAGCGGCGCACCACCCGGGTCTTGCGCTCGATCCAGGCGTCGTTGTCGGCGCTAGTGCCGGGCAGCGCGCAGTGGAACAGCTGCTGCTCGCCGCGCCGGATGTCCACGGTCACCGCCAGGCCGCGGTCCCGGGCCAGCCCGACCAGCAGCACGCCGAGCCGCCAGGCGTCGTCGTTGTCGAACCTGGTGAGCCGCAAGTCCCGTTCCTGCTGCTCCAGTTCGGGGGTCTGTGGCGTCTGCTGAGGGGTCGTCACAGCTGGACCACCCGGTTCTCGGCAGCCGACGTCCTGGCCGCTTCGAGCACGGCCAGCGTGGCCACCGCGTCGCTGGCCTCGACCGGGACGGGGGCCCGTCCGCGCACCGCCTCGGCCACGCCCGCGTAGTACTCCTGGTAGGCGCCCGGCAGGGTCGGGAACGGGGCGGCCTCGTCGCCCGCGCCGAGCCGGCCGTAGTCGGCCGGCGCCACCACGCCCCAGTCCGGGTCGGCCGGGGTGCCGCCGTCGCGCAGCGCCGCCTCCTGCCCGTCCAGGCCGTCCACCACATAGGCGCTCTCGCTGCCGAGCACCCGGAACCGCGGGCCCAGGTCGCCGGCCACCGCGCTCATCCACAGGTGCGAGCGGGTGCCGTCGGCGTGCCGCAGCGCGACGAAGGCGTCGTCGTCCGACTGCGCGCCCGGGCGGCGGCAGTCCAGCTCGGCGTAGACCTCGACGGCGGGGCCGAACAGGGTGGTCGCTTGGTCCACCAGGTGGCTGCCCAGGTCGTAGAGCAGGCCGCCGGCCTCGGCCGGGTCGCCCAGCTCGCGCCAGCCGCCCTTCAGCTGCGGACGCCAGCGCTCGAACCGGGACTCGAAGCGGTTCACCGTGCCCAGCCGGCCGGACCGCACCAGCTCGGAGACGGTCAGGAAGTCGCCGTCCCAGCGCCGGTTCTGGAACACGCTCAGCACCAGCCCGCGCTGCTCGGCGAGCGAGGCCAGCGCCTGGCCCTCGGCGGCGGTGGCGGCCAGCGGCTTGTCCACCACCACGGCCAGGCCCGCCTCCAGCGCGGCGGTGGCCTGGGCGACATGGGTGCGGTTGGGGGAAGCGACGACGACCAGGTCGAGGCCGGCCGTCCAGAGCTGCTCGGCGTCGTCCAGCACCTGGGCGCCCGGGTGCTCGCGGCGGACCTGGGCCTGCCGCTCCGGGTTGCCGGTGACGACGGCGGCGAGTTCGAGGCCGGGGGTGGTGCTGATCAGCGGCGCGTGGAAGACCGAGCCGGCCAGCCCGTAGCCGATCAGTCCGACACGGAGGGGGAGGAGGAAGTAGCCATGAGTCCAGTTAAACAACACTGTGGAGAAAGTGGCAAGCTCCGGCATAATGAACTGATGGCCAACCTCACCGCGCTGCGGGACCACAATGCCGCCGCCGTCCTCGGACGGATCCGCGCCGCGCCGGAGACCAGCCGGGTGGAACTCGCCGCCGCGACCGGGCTGAGCGCCCAGGCGGTGAGCAAGATCGTGCAGCGGCTGGCCGCCGAGGGCCTGATCACCGCGGTCGGACAGGGCCCCTCCACCGGCGGCAAGCCGCGCACCCTGCTGCGGCTGGTGCCGCAGGCCCGCTGGGTGGTCGGCGCCCAGCTGCACCGGGACGCGGCGACCCTGGTGCTGGTCGACCTCGGCGGCCGGATCGTCCGGTCTGATGCTTTGCCGCTGGCCCGGGACGCCGACCCGGCGCGCACCCTGGACCTGCTCGCGGCCGGGATCCGCGAACTGCTGGCCGACGTGCCGTCCGCCCGGGTGCTCGGCGTCGGCGTCGCCTGCCCCGGGCCGCTGGACCACCGCACCGGGGTGCTGCACCAGGTCACCGGGCTGCCCGGCTGGAACGGCGTCGCCCTGCGCGAGGAACTCGCCGCCCGGCTGGACCTGCCCGAGGCCGCGACGGTCACCGTGGACAAGGACACCACCGCCGGAGTGCTCAGCCAGCCCGGCTCGGCCGACCGCGCATTCGTCTACCTGGACGACGGGCTCGGGGCCGGCCTGGCCCTCGGCGGCCGGGTGCAGCGGGGTGCCAGGACCAACGCCGGGGAGTTCGGCCACCAGGTGGTCGACCTGGGCGGACCGCGCTGCGCCTGCGGCAGCCTCGGCTGCCTGGAAGCCCTCTGCCGGGCCGCGCTGGCGGCGGGTGAGCCTGCCCGCGCCGCCGAGCTGCTCGGCGAGGGCGTCGCCAACCTGGTCCGGCTGCTCGACCTGGACGAGATCGTCCTGGGCGGGCGCACCGTACTCGCGGATCCTGATCTGTACTGCGACACGGTCGCGGCGGTCCTGCGGCAGCGGCTGCCGGATCCGGACTGGCAGCGGGTCGCGGTGTCGGTGGCCCTGGCCGGCGAACAGGCGGTGGCCCTGGGCGCGGCCGGCCTGGTCCTCGGCCCGGTCTTCGACCCCGGCGCGGTGGCCTGAGTTTCGCGGTGGCCTGAGTTACTGGTACGAGGTGCCGATCGGCACGCTGGTGCCCACCGCGCTGCCCTTGGCCAGGTAGCTGATGGTCCAGACGACTCCGGTCTTGTCGGGATAGCCGTAGAGGCCGCCCTGGTTGGTGCACTCGTAGTTGAGCCGCTGGCCGGCCTGGTCGGTGGTGCCGCCGGTGACCATGCCGCAGGAGACTCCGTCGGTGAGGATGATGATCAGCGGTTCGACCGGGGACGGGCTGGCCACCGGCGGCGCGTCCGGGAGCGGCTGGGTCAGGGTGAGTTTGTAGAGCTTGGTCGGGCTGGTGCCCAGGCACATCACCGCGGTCGGATCCGGGGTCAGCGGGGCGAAGCAGGGGTCGTAGAGGCTGTTGCCGCCGTTGCAGCGGAAGGCGTCGGTGCGCGAGGTCGACTCGGCGGTGGTGAAGCAGCTGCCCTTCGCCGTCCCGGCGATGGTCACTCCGGCGTTGAGCTGGCCGGAGGAGTTCCAGGGGGCGATGGTGTTCACCTGGGTCCGGGCCAGCGCGGGGGTGGCTGAAGCAGAAGCGGATGCGGACGTGGGGGTTTGGTCACGGGGTTCCGCTGCGGGTCGTTGAGGCTGGTGGCGGCCCAGGTGGCGGCTCCGGCGACGGCGAACACCGCCAGCGCGGTGGCCAGGATCAGCCCGCCGCGCCGGCGCCGCTGCCGGCTGACCGCGGTGGCCCAGGTCGGGTCGTCCAGGGCGGGCTGGTGCCACTGCTCCACGATCAGCTGCTGCACCGCCGACGGTCCTGAGCCGAGCACCGTGGGCTGCTGGTGCGGGCCGAGCAGCTGGGTCGCCTGCCGCCCCAGCAGCTCCCCGGTGACCTGGGCGATCGCGAGCGCGGGGCCTCCGGGCCGGGTCCTTGGCCAGGCAGGAGGCGACGATCCCGGACAGCTCCTGGGGCACCCCGTGCAGATCCGCCTCCTCGCTGATCACCCGGTAGGCGACCGCCGCCTCCTGACCGCTGCCGAAGGGCAGCCGTCCACTGGACGCGTAGGCGATCATCGCGCCCCAGGCGAAGACGTCCCCGGCCGGGCCGCTGACGCCCTGGGTGTAGTACTCGGGGCTGATCCACCCGGGCGTTCCGGCGACCACGCCGGTCGCGGTGAGCGAGGTCCCGTCGGCGACCCCGGCGATGCCGAAGTCCAGCACCTTGGGGCCCTGCGGGGACAGGATCACATTGGCCGGCTTGAGGTCCCGGTGCACCACCCCGGCCGCGTGGATCGCGGTCAGCGCCCCGGCCGTGCCGGCCGCGAACAGGTGCAGCTGAATACCCGTCAACGGGCCGTGCGTGGTGAGGTGCTGCTGCAGCGTCGGTCCCGGCACGTAGTCCGTCGCCAGCCAGGGGATCTGCGCGGCGGGGTCCGAGTCCAGCAGCGGCACCAGGCACGGACCCGACACCCGGCGCAGCACCTGCACCTCGCGCTGGAAGCGCAGCCGGAACTGCTGTCGGTGGCCTGGTGCGCGTGCACCGCCTTGATCGCGACCCGTTTCCCCTGTCCGTCCAGGGCGGCGTAGACGGTGCCCATGCCCCCGGTCCCGAGTCGGCCGATGATCCGGTAGCTGGAGATACGGTCCGGGTCGCCGGGCAGCGGAGGCGCGATCGTGGTCACGGCCCGAAGGTAGCGGTACCGGGGCATCTCGGGCAGCTGTTGCGGAGATTCTGTGACCGCTCTGCAATGGGACCGGGTGCGATCGGCTCAGTGCAGTGGGCGGAAGGCACCGAAGGCGCCGCTGTGGTGCAGCAGCGGCAGCCCGGCGCCGCCGTCGCCGCCCGCGTCCAGCACCTCGCCGACCACCAGCAGGTGGTCGCCGACCTCCTGCCTCAGCACCGGACGGGCCGTCAGCCAGGCCGGCACGCCGTCCAGCAGCGGCACCCCCTGCGGCCCCGGCGACCATCCCGTCCCGGCGAACCGGTCGACGCCGCTGCGGGCGAAAGCGTTCGGCTATCGCGTGCTGGGCCTCGCCCAGGACGTGCACCGCGAAGACGTCGGCGTCCAGCACCGCGCCGGCCGTGGAGGCGGTGCTGGAGAGGTAGAAGGAGACCAGGGCGGGTTCCAGCGAGACCGAGGTGAACGAGGTCGCGGTGAACCCGGCCGGACCGGGCACGGTCAGCACGGTCACCCCGGCGGCGTGCCGGCGCAGGGTGCGGCGGAGCAGGTCGGCCGGGGCGAGCGTGTCGGTGGCGGAGCGGTCGCTGGTGACGGTCATGGCTGATTCCTTGTCAGTGGTAGGTGTCATGGGAGCAGGCCTTCGCGGCGCAGCAGCGGCAGCACGCCCTCGCCGAACCAGTGCGCCTCCTCCAGATGCGGCTGGCCGGAGAGCAGCACGTGCTCGACGCCCAGCGCGTGGTACTCGGCGAGGCGTTCGGCCACCTCTTGGTGGCTGCCCACCAGCGCGGTCCCGGCGTGGCGGCGGAGCAGGCCGAAGCCGGCCCAGAGGTTGGGCGACACCTCCAGGCCGTCGCTGCGGCCCCCGTGCAGCGCGGTCATCCGCCGCTGGCCCTCCGAGGAGGTACGCGCCGCCCGGGCCTGGGCCAGCGCGATCGCGGCCGGGTCCATCGCCTGCAGCAGCCGGTCGGCCTGCGCCCAGGCCTCGGCGGCGGTGTCCCGGGTGATCACATGCAGCCGCACCCCGAAGGCCAACCGCCGCCCCTGACGCTGCGCCAGCTCCCGCAGCCGGGCCAGTCGGGGCGCGAGGTCGCCGGGCGGCTCGCCCCAGCTCAGATGGACGTCGGCGAACTCGGCGGCGGCTTGAAGCGCGGGACCGGAGGAGCCCCCGAGCAGCACCGGCGGCACCGGCGACGGCGCCTCGGCGACGGTCGCGCCGCGCACCTCGTAGTAGGTGCCCTTGTGGTCGAAGGGCTCGCCGGACCAGGCGCCGCGGAGCACCCGCAGCCACTCCGCGGTCCGGGCGTAGCGGGCGTCGTGGTCCAGCCAGTCGCCGAAGCGCTGCTGCTCCTCGTCGTCGGAGCCGGTGACCACATTGAGCAGCAGCCGTCCGCCGGAGACCCGTTGGAAGGTGGCGGCCATCTGCGCGGCGAGGGTGGGGTTGAGCGCGTCCGGGCGCAGGGCGACGATGAAGCGGATCCGCCGGGTCGGAACGAGACGCTGATGCCGGGCAGCGTGGTCCGACCGGCGGCCAGGGCCGAGGCCCGGACCGAGGCGATCTGCTCGGCGGTCTCCGCCAGCGGCTCGCCCCACAGCGCGAACACATCGGCGTGCTTGCCGCCGACCCGGTAGGCGGCGGGGGAGGAGCCGCCGAAGTACAGGGGATCCGGGGGCTCTGGGCCGGCTTCACCTCGGCGTGGAAGTCGGCGAAGCGGTAGTAGTCGCCGTCCAGGCCGAACGGCTCGTCCTCGGTCCAGGCGCGCTTGAGGATGTCGAGGTACTCGTCGGTGCGGGCGTAGCGCTCGTCCTTGGGCAGGTGGTCGCCGTCGCGGCGCTGCTCGGTGTCATGGCCGCCGGTGATGATGTGGACGGCGACCCGGCCGCCGGAGAACTGGTCCAGGGTGGCGAAGGTACGGGCCGCCAGGGTCGGGGCGACGAAGCCGGGGCGGTGCGCGACCAGCAGGCCGAGCTTCTCGGTGTGGGCGGCGACATGCGCGGCGACCTGGGTGCCGTCCGGGCTGCTGGAGCCGTAGCCGATCAGGATCCGGTCGAAGCCGGCCTCCTCATGGGCCTGGGCGAAACGGCGGGTGTAGTCGGGGTCGACGACGGGTCCTGACGGCGGACGGGTCTCGGAGACGTCCCGGGTGCCGATCATGCCGATGAATTCGACGGTCATGGTGGGTCACGAGCCTTCTGTGAGAGTGCGGCGCCGGGCCAGGGTGGCCTGGCCGGCGGCGAGGAGGGACATGTCGTCCTGAGGGGTGTGCACCCGGCTGCACAGCACGTCGCGGTGGTGCCGTTGCAGCGGGTTGTCGTAGGTGAGTCCGTGGTTGCCGGTGAGGGCGAGGGCCTGTTCGACCGCGCCGAGGGCGGCCCGGGTGCCCAGCACCTTGGCGCCGCTCGCCTGTTCGGCGGCGGCGGGGTCGCCGCCGTCCACGTCCTCGGCGAGGGCCCGGATCAGCCGTTCGGCGCCGCTGAGGGCGATCTCGATCTCGCCGACCGCGCTCTGGAAGCGGGGCAGTGTGGCCAGCGGCGCGCCCAGCGCGGTGGGGATCCGCTCGTGCAGGAAGCCGGTCAGCCAGTGCTGGGCGGCCCGGGCGACGCCGAGGTAGAGGGAGGTCAGCCCGAGCGAGTTCCAGGCCCCGCCGACCGCGTCCCGCCCCCCGGTCGCGCCCGGCTCGGCCAGCCCGGCGACGTAGTCCAGCGGCACCCGGACCCGGTCCAGCAGCACATCGTCACTGCGCGAGGCGCGCAGGCCGACGTGGTTCCAGGTCGGCAGCACGGTCACGCCCTCGGCGCCGCCGCGGACCAGGAAGGAGCCGACCCGGGTCGGGGTCTCGTCGGTGCGGGCCCAGACCAGCATCCAGCCCAGGGCCTCCGCGCCGGTGGAGAAGATCTTGTGGCCGGTCAGCTCCCAGTGGTCCTCCTGCCGCCGGGCGATGGTGACCGCAGTCCGCCGCGCACCGGGGAGCCCAGCTTGGGTTCCACCCGCAATGCGTTGACCAGCACCGGACGGGTGGCGGCCTCGCTCAGCAGCAGCTGGTACGCCTCCGCCGGCCAGCCGCCGACCCGGGCCTGCGCGGCATGGGTGAACAGCGTCATCGCGGTGACCAGGGCGACTGCCGGGTCGCCGCCGCCGAGGGCCCCCAGGATCCGCACGGTGTCGGCCAGCCCGCCGCCGGGGCCACCGAACTCGGTGCCGACGGTGGCGGTGAGCAGTCCGGCGTCATGCGCGGCGGCGACGCCCTGGTAGGGGAACGTGGCGTCGCGGTCGTGCTCGGCGGCGTCGATCGCGAGCGCGGCGGCGACCTGGGGGAGTCGGTCCAGGGCCGGTGGGGTCAGCCCTCAGCAGTGATGATCGGTCATTGGTCCAGTTCCCTGTCCGGGGTGGAGGGGCGGGGGTCGGCGGTGAAGAGCGGCGGTTGACGCACTGTCACCGGGGGCGGCGGCACGTCGTCGGGCCAGCGTTCGATCTGCACCAGGGCGTGCTGCCCGGTGCAGCCCTGGGACAACCGGGAGCTGGGCAGATCGGCGGTTAGTGCATTGGGGTTGCCATGGGCGCAGAGCGGCGGTTCCACTCCCGGCACCGGGTCGAACCAGGCACCGGTGGGCAGCCGGACCACCCCTCTTCTGACCCGGTCCGTCAGCACCGCGCCGACCAGGCAGGCGCCGCGGTCGTTGAAGACCCGCAGCAGATCCCCGGCGCTGATACCGCGGGCGGCGGCGTCCGCCGGGTGCAGTTGCAGGGCCTCGCGGTCGGCGACCTTGGACGCCAGGCTGACCGCGCCGGTGTCCAACTGGCTGTGCAGCCGGGTGGACGGCTGGTTGGCGATCAGCAGCAGCGGATACCGCGCCGCTTGCGGCCCGCCCAGCCACTCCTCCGGCTCCACCCAGCTCGGGTGCCCGGGGCAGTCCGGCAGCTCCATGGCCGCGATCCCGGCCGAGGCCAGTTCGATCCGGCCGCTGGGCGTGGCCAGCGGCGCGGCCTCCGGGTCGGCCCGGAAGTCGGCGAACAGGGTGTGCTGCTCCGGGCCCGGCGGCAGCAGCCACTCGCCGTCCGCCCAGAAACTGCTCGAACGGCGGGGGGCTGGCGATTCCGCTTTCAGTCAAGTGGCTTGACCATATAGTCAAGTCACTTGCCCATTCCGTGTAAAGGTGCTCCAGCCACTGGCGGGCGCTGCGGCCCTTGGTGAACTCCTTCTCGAAGCCCAGCCGCTGGGCAAGCCCGGCCAGCACGGTGTAGTCGTCCCGGGCCTCGCCGACCGGTGCGACCGCCTGGTGCATGGCGATCAGATGGGTGTCCCGGCGTCCGCCGCCCAGGTCCTCGCGCTCCAGGGTGGTGGTGACCGGCAGCACGATGTCGGCGTGCCGGGCCGAGGCGGTCCAGTGCGGCTCGTGCACCACCACGGTGTCCGGGCGGGCGAAGGCGCGGCGCAGCCGGCCCAGGTCCTGGTGGTGGTGGAAGGGGTTGCCGCCGGCCCAGTAGACCAGCCGGATGTCCGGGTAGGTGTAGTGGGCCCCGTCGTAGGTGAACTCCTGGCCGGGGTTCAGCAGCAGGTCGGAGATCCGGGCGCAGGGGATGAAGTCCGGCACCGGGTTCCGCCCCTGCGGCAGGAACGGCAGCCGCAGCGTGGGCCCGGTGTCGCCGACGTCGCCCATCGAGCCGTAGCCGTGCCCGAAACCGCCGCCGGGCAGCCCGATCTGACCCAGCATCGCCGCCAGCGCCAGACCGGCCCAGACCGGCTGCTCACCGTAGCGGGCCCGCTGCAGCGACCAGGTGACGGTCACCAGGGTCCGGGCGGCGGCCATCTCCCGGGCCAGCGAGCGGATCCGCCCGGCCTCGATGCCGCTGAGCCGGGCGGCCCAGTCGGCGTCCTTGACGGTGCCGTCCGCGCTGCCGTCGAGATAGGCCGCCAGGGTGTCGAAACCGCTGCAGTAGCGGTCCAGAAAGGCCCGGTCGTGCAGCTCCTCGGCGAGCAGGGTGTGCGCCAGACCCAGCATCAGCGCGGTGTCGCTGCCGGGGACGACCGGCAGCCACTCGGCGTCGATGTCCTCGGGCAGATCCGCCCGCAGCGGGCTGACCAGGGCGATCCTGGTCCCGCTTGCAGCCAGCGCGGCCAGGTGGCCGGGGGTGGAGTGCCTGGTGACGCCGCCGGGGGTGACATAGACGTTCTTCTCCGGGATGCCGCCGAAGGCCACGATCAGTTCGGTGTGCTCGGTGATGGTCGGCCAGGACGAGGCCGCCCGCAGCACCGCGTCGGCGTCGCCGACCAGGTGCGGCAGCAGCACCAGCGAGGTGCCCAGGCTGTAGGAGTTGCGCGAGCCGGTGTAGCCGCCGTACTGGTTCAGGAAGCGGTGCAGCTGGCTCTGCGCGTGATGGAACCGCCCGGCCGAGGCCCAGCCGTAGGAGCCGCCGAACACCGCCCGGTTGCCGTGCTCGGTCCGGACCCGGAGCAGCTCGGCGGCGAGCAGGTGCAGCGCCTCGTCCCAGCCGACCTCGACGAAGGGCTCGCTGCCCCGGGCCGTCGAGGGCCCGGGGCCGTGCTCCAGCCAGCCGCGCCGGACGGCGGGACGGCGGACCCGGGTGGCGTGCCGCAGCGACCCGGCCACGCCGCCGAGCAGCGGTGAGGGGGACGGGTCCGCCGCGTGCGGCACCGCCTCCACCGTGCCGTCGGCGGAGTGCCGCACCCCGAACGCACCCCAGTGCGAGGTGGTCGGCGTGGTCGTCGCGCCACCCGGGCCGCGGCTCATGCGTTGACCAGGACCCTGTTGCCGACGAACTCCTGGCGCTCCGTCTCCGCGCGGACCAGCGACACCAGGGTGCCGTAGTCGCGGGCGTCCGCCAGCGGGTCGAAGCCGCGGATCAGCAGGGTGCCGACGCCCAGCGCGGTGTAGTCCAGCAGCGATTCGGCGACCTGCTCGTACGAGCCGACCAGCGCGGTCGAGTTGCCGGCCGCGCCGGTGGCCTTGGCGACCGCGGTCCACAGCCGCTTGTCGTGCACGTCGCCCTTGGCCGCCGTCTCCAGCAGCCGCTTGGAGCCCTCCTGCGCCGAGTGGTCCATGTTGTAGGCCTTGCGCAGCTCGCCCGAGCGCTCCTTGGTGAGCTTCAGGATCTCCTCGGCCCGCTTCCAGGCCTCGGCCTCGGTCGCGGCCGGGATCGGACGCAGGCTGACGCTGAAGTTGGGGGTGCGGCCGTACGGCGCGGCGGCCGCGCGGACCTGCTTGATCCGCTCGGTGATCCCGGCCAGCGGCTCGCCCCAGAACGCGTACACGTCCGCGTGCTTGGCCCCGGCCCGGACCGCGTCGTCGGAGGCCCCGCCGAAGTAGACCGGGATCGGCTGGGACGGCAGCAGCGCCGACTTCCCGCCGCGCACCTGGTAGAACTGGCCCTCGTAGTCGAACGGCTCGGTCGCGGTCCAGGTCTTGCGGACCACGTCCAGGAACTCGTCGGTGCGGCGGTAGCGGGTCGGCTTGTCGCTGAGGTCGCCGTCGCGGGCCTGGTCGGCGTCGTCGCCGCCGGTGATCACATGCAGCGCGATCCGGCCGGGGTGGAAGGCGTCCAGGGTGGCGTACTTGCGGGCGGCCAGGGTGGGGGAGACGAAGCCCGGGCGGTGCGCCAGCAGCACGCCGAGCTTGTCGGTGTGGGTCAGCACCTGGTCGGCGATGGTGAAGCCGTCCGGGCTGGCCGAGGAGTGCGCGACCAGCACCCGGTCGAAACCGGCCGTCTCATGCGCCCGGGCCAGCTCTTTCAGATACGCGGGGTCGATGATCGACCATCCGCCGGCGCCCCCGCTCTCACTGAACGGGGCGGTGTTGGCGATGCCGATGAACTCAATGGACATGGCTGTCCTCATCTCTTTGTCGATGAATTGATCAATGGTCAGTGCGTGAGCACGGGCTGGGCGAGCCGAGCCCGCCAGTCGTCGGCGTGGTGGCAGGCCACCTCCCGGTCGCCCGGACGGGCCTGCGCCGCGGGCGCGACCCGGCAGGCGTCCTCGGCGAAGGCGCAACGCGCGGCGAACACACAGCCCGCCCCCTCCCAGGGAGTGGTGGCCAGCAACTGCGCCGGACGCAGGTCGTGCTCGCGCTTCACGCTCGGCGCGGACGCCGTCAGCAGCGCGGTGTAGGGGTGCAGCGGACGGGACAGCACCTCGGCCGTCGGCCCCTGCTCGACCAGCCGGCCGCGGTAGAGCACCGCGATCCGGTCGGCGATCCCGGCCAGCGAGCTGAGGTCGTGCGAGATCACCACGACCGCGACGTCCAGCTCGTGCCGCAGCCGGTCGAACAGCCGCAGCACATGGTTGCGGTTGGACGCGTCCAGGGCGCTCACCGGCTCGTCCGCCAGCAGCAGCCGGGGCCGGGTGACCACGGCCCGGGCCAGCAGCACCCGCTGCCGCTGGCCGCCGGACAGCTGCCCCGGCAGCCGGTCCGCCAGCGCCGGGTCCAGGCCCACCTGCTGCAGGGCCGCGGCGGCGCGCTCGGCGCGCTGCTCCCGGCCGGCCGCGCCGGTCACCGCGAGCGGCTCGGAGACCAGGTCACGCACCGTCAGATCCGGGTCGAGGGCCCGCAGCGGATCCTGGAACAGGTACTGCGTGGCGCCCGAGCGGCGGTACTCGCGCAGCGCCCGGCCGCGCAGCCCGGTCAGCTCCACCCCGTCCACCGAGATCCGGCCGCCGGTCACCGGCGACAGCCCGACCACGGCCCGGGCCAGCGTGGTCTTGCCGGACCCGGTCTCGCCGATGACGCCCAGGATCTCCCCGGAGCGCGCCTCCAGCGACACCTGGTCCAGCACCTGCTGCCCGCCGCGACCGCCGCGCCGGCCGAAGGCGACGGACAGCTCCTCGATCCGCAGTAGCGCCTCGCTCATGCCCCCACCTCCTGGAGAACCGTGCCGGACAGGGACAACTCATCGGCCCGCACGCAGCGGGTGCGCCGCTCACCCAGCGAGCCCTGCTCCCCGAAGGGCCGCAGCGAGAGCAGTTCCTCCGCACCGCACTCGGCCCGCGCATAGTCGCAGCGCTCGGCGAAGCGGCAGCCGGACGGTGCCGCGCCGGCCTCCGGCGGGCGTCCGGGGATCACCGCCAGCTCGCGCCGCTCCCAGTCGCCGATCGAGGCGACCCGCAGCAGCGCCTGGGTGTACGGGTGGGCCGGGGCGGCGAGCACCTGCTCGGTGGGGCCGTCCTCGACGATCTCCCCGGCGTAGAACACCAGGATCCGGTCACACACCTCGGCGACCACCGCCAGGTCATGGCTGACCAGCAGCAGGGCCAGGCCGCGCTCGGCCCGCAGCGACGCCAGCAGGTCCAGCACCTCGGCCTGGACCACGGTGTCCAGCGCGGTGGTGGCCTCGTCGGCGACCAGCAGCTCCGGCTCCCCGGCGATCGCGGTGGCGATCAGCGCCCGCTGCAGCATGCCGCCGGACAGTTCGAAGGGGTAGCGGTGGAACACCTCCTCGGGCTTGTGCAGCCCGACCGAGCCCAGCAGCTCCACCGCGCGGCGGCGGGACTCGCTGCGGGAGAGACCGTGCCGCACCCGCAGCGGCTCGGCCAGCTGCCGACCCACCGTCAGCGAGGGGTTGAGGTACGAGGCCGGGTCCTGGAACACCGCGCCCAGGCTCACCCCGCGCAGCCGCTCCCAGCCGCGCCGGTCAAGCGCGGTCAGCTCGGTGCCGGACAGGTTCGCAGACCCCTGCGACACCTCGCAGCCGGGGGGCAGCACCCCAGCACCGAGCGACAGGTCAGTGTCTTCCCGCTGCCGGACTCGCCGACCAGGCCGACCGACTCCCCGGCCCGCACGGTGAAGGAGACATCCCGCACCGCTTCGGTGGCACCGCCGTTGACAGTGATGTGCAGCCCCTCGACGGCAAGGACCGGGGCCTCCCCAGGGGCCTCGCTAGGCGGCGATATCGGCATCGGCCTTCTCCTCGCTGAATCGACGGTCGGCGACCGGATCTGACGCGGTGCCGACGGAAGCCGCCGCCGCGACCGGCAGCACGGGTGCGGCGCCGCCGTCCCTGATGGCGTCGGCGAGCAGGTGCAGCGCCCCCACCGTGACCATCACCAGCAGCCCGGGCAGCACCGGGGCCCACGGCTGCTGGGCCAGGAAGCCCAGGTCGGAGGCGAGCATCCCGCCCCAGGTCGGGGCCGGCGGCTGGACGCCCAGGCCCAGGAAGGTCAGCGAGGCGACCGTCAGCAGCGCGGTGGCCAGCGCCTGCGCGGTGGTCACCGCGACCGTCGGCAGCACCTTGCTCCAGATGTGCCGCCGCAGCACCCAGCTCCGGGAGGCCCCCATCAGCTCGGCGGCCTCCACATAGGGCACCTGGCGCAGCCCCAGCGCGGCGGCCCTGGTCACCCGGTAGAACAGCGGCGCCAGCAGCACGCCCAGGGCGAGCATCGCCTGGTGCAGCCCATTGCCGAGGACGCCGACCGCGGCGATGACGAAGAGCGTGAACGGCAGCGACATCAGCGAGTCCACCACCCGCAGCGAGATCCACTCGAAGGCCCGGCCGAGCCACAGCGAGGCCAGCCCGGGGAGGATCCCCAGCACCAGTGCCGCGCCCACCGCCTCCAGCGCCCCGGCCACGGACAGGCCGGTCCCGGAGAGCAGCCGGCTGAGCACGTCCCGGCCGAGGTAGTCGGTGCCCAGCAGATGCGCTCCGCTCGGGCCCTGCAGCACATGGGCGGTGTCCTGCCCCAGCGGGTCCTGCGGCGCCAACTGCCCGCCGAACACCGCCAGCAGACCCACCAGCACCAGCACCACCAGCGCCCCCCGCGCGATCGGCACCCGCCAGGTGTTGCGGAACGTCCTCATGCCGACTTCCCTCGCTTCTCGGCGGCCTGCCGCCGTTGCCCGGCCGGGTTGAGCGCCGTCAGCCCCGCGTTCACGGCCAGGTTGGCGACCAGTACCACCGCCACGGTGACCAGCAGCGTGCCCTGGATCACCGGGACGTCGTGCTCCTGCGCGGCCTGCAGCGACAGCTGCGCGATCCCCGGCAGATTGAAGATCCGCTCGGTGACCACCGCCCCGCCGATCAGCATCGGCACGCTCATCCCCAGCACCGTCAGCGCCGGGCCGGCCGCGTTCCGCAGCACATGGCCGAACAGCACCCGCCGCTTGGACAGGCCGCGCATCGACGCGCCGGTCACATAGTTCTCCCGCAGCGCCCCCACCAGCGAGGTCCGCAGCTGCCGGGCGATCCCGGCCGCCGCCTCCAGGCTCAGCGCGAAGGCCGGCAGCAGCGCGAACCGCAGCCACTGCCCGGGGTTCTGCCCGAAGGGCACATAGCCGCCCGAGGGCAGCGCCCCCAGCTGCACCGACACCACGGCGATCAGTCCGATGGCGATGACAAAGGCCGGCAGCGTCCCCAGCACCGCGCAGACCGCGGTGACCGTACGGTCAAGGCGCCCGCCGTTGCTCAGCGCCGCCGCGATCCCGGCCGCGCCGCCCAGCACGATGGCCATCAGCAGCGCCAGACCGGCCACCGACAGGTCCACCGGCAGCGCCTGGCTGATGCTCTGCGACACCGGCACCGTAGTGAACCAGGAGCGGCCCAGATCCCCGTGCAGCGCATGGCCGATCCAGCTGACGAACTGCACCGGCAGCGGCCGGTCCAGGCCGAACTGGTGGTTCATCCGGTCGATGTCGGCCGGGGTCGCGGTGTCGCCGAGCACCGCCGCGCCCGGGTTGGAGCTGGACAGCGCGCCCAGGGCGAAGGTCAGCAGCGAGGACAGCAGGAACACCGTGCCGGTGGTCACCAGCCCCCGCCCCAGCGGCTTCGGCGCCCGGGCCGCCCCGCCCAGCAGCGTCCGCAGCCGCAGGCCGCCGGGATCGGCGACCCCGGTCCCGCTCGCGCCGACGGGCGTGGTCACCGCGCTCATGCGACCGACACCCCCTCGAACCGCTGCACCACGAGGTCGGACGGGATCGCCGAGACGCTGTGGTGCCGGGCCAGGATCCGCGGCACGGTGTAGAGGAAGACGTTCGGCATGCTGCGCACCGCCAGCCCGGTCGCGGCCTGCAGCACGGTCGGGTAGTCGGGGGAGTCCAGCGGCGTTGCCGACACCTTGGCCACCGCCGCCAGCAGGTCCGGCGGGGTGGTCCGGCCCGGGTTCATCAGACCCTGCTGCCCGAACAGCACCTGGAACGCCTGGGCGGCCGAGTCACGTCCGGCGAACTGGTCGGTGAAGATCTGCTGCGAGTGCTGGACATAGACGATCTGGGTGGCCTGCGCCGCCGGGATCACCGAGATCTTGGCGTTGATGCCGACCGCCTTGAGCTGCGCCTGCACCTGCTCCGGCACGCCCTCCGCGGCGGTGGTGGTCAGCGTGACGTCCAGGCCGTTGGCGTGGCCGGCCTTGGCGAGCAGCGCCTTCGCCTTGTCCGGGTCGTACGGGTAGAGGTTGTCCGAGGCCGGGTCGTGGCCGACGTAGCCGGGCGGGAAGGGCTGGTTGCTGACGCTGCCGTAGCCGAACTGCTGGGTCTTCAGCAGCGCCTGCCGGTCGATCGCGTACTGCAGCGCCAGAGCGACGTTGGGGTCGTCGAACGGGGCCTTCGCGGCGTTGATGTCCAGCACCGCGACCACCAGCGAGGGGATCACCTGCACCTCCAGCCCGGCCGCCTTCGCCGCGGCGACCTGGCTGCCGGGTATCTGGGCCACGTTGTACTGGCCCGACTGCAGCGAGGCGATCACCGTCGAGGCGTCCGGCAGCGGGTAGACCTCGAAGTTCTCCAGCTTGATGCTCGCCGCGTCCCAGTAGGTGGGGTTGCGCTTCAGCACCGCCTTGGCGTTCTGGGTGTACGAGGTGAGCGTGAACGGGCCCGCGCCGACCGGCTGGGTGGCCAGCCCGGCCGCGTTGGCCTCGAAGGCCTTGGGGCTGACGATCATCCCGGTCTTGCCGGCCAGCAGGTTGGGTATCTGGTAGTCGGCCTGGGTGAGGCTGAGCACCACCGTGGTCGGGCTGCTCGCGGTGACCTTGGCGACGTGCGCCAGCTGCGCCGACACCAGCGACTTGGGATCGGTGCGGCCCCGGTCCAGGCTCTTCTTCACGGCGGTGGCGTCGATCGGGCTGCCGTCGCTGAAGGTCAGCCCCGGCTTCAGGGTGAAGGTGATCTCGTCGCCCTTGGCGTTGTACGACCAGGCGCTGGCCAGGGCCGGGACGGCGGTGCCGTGCGGGTCCAGCTTGGTGAGCCCCGCGTAGACCAGCGAGAGGTCGTGGACGTCCCAGCCGGCCGAGGAGAAGATCGGGTCCCAGGAGGTCGGCAGCTCCCAGCCCCACTTCACGGTGCCGGTCGAGCCGCCGGCCGCACCGGTGGAGGTGCCGCTTCCGCAGGCAGTCAGAGCGAGGGCCGCGCCGGCACCGAGGCTGAGTCCGAGGAACGAGCGTCTGGCGAGCGGGCTGGCGACAGCGGACTTCAGGGCAGCAGTCATGACGGATCGTCACCTTCTGTCGGGGCGCGCCGAACTGCCCCGCGAAGGGGGGATCCGGGCAGCGCTGTGCGCCGCGACGGAACGGCCGTCGGCGCGGGCAGGGGAAGTTCAGGAAGTCAGAGCGGGGCACCGGCGCTGGGCACGGTGCGGACGTGGGGCAGTCCGTCGGAGCCGACTGGGGGAGGTCGGCGGGTCAGCGACAGAGGGCGCTGGAGGTGCGCCGCAGGTCCACGTAGCGGCACACCACGGCGGGGTGCGTCGTAAGCATGTGCCTATCGTGGCGGCCCGACCTGCCACTGTCAATGGACACCAAAAGGTGTCCCATTGGTCGGACGGATGTTCCTCAGCAGCTCAGGAGTTCGATCTCAGCGCCGGATGCCCGGCCGCCTCGTCCGGGTGCAGCCACAGCGGACCCCCGGCGGTGTCCACCCGGACCGCCCGGTCCGGAATCGCTCCGTCCACGGTCAGAAGCTCCAAGTCCCGCCCGGTCAGGCTGCGCTGAACGTCCATCACCTGAGCGGACGGCAGTCGGGCCGGGACGGCCGGGCGGCCCGGCCGGAGCTGCAGCACGGCCTCCGCGTAGGCCTCGGCCGGACGCCAGCCCGGCACCACCCGGTGCCCGGCCGCGCTGCGAAAAATCAGTGTGGGCAGGGCGTAGCGGAAGCCCTCGTCGAGCTCCTTGGCGCGGCCCGGATGCGGGGCCGGGCCGTCCAGCTCCAGCACCTCGGGCAGTGGCGCCCGCGCCTCCACCCGGTCCGCGTCGACCGAGGCCGCGACGAAGCGTGAGGCCGCGTCGGCCATCAGCCGCTCGAGGTCGAGCCCCGGCACGCCCCGGACGCAGTCGCTGACCCTGGCCTCGGTGTCGGCAGGCCGGCCCAGCACGAACATCGACTCGCGCAGCCGGCGCAGCACCCGATCCGCCACCAGCGGGCCCTGCGCCTCGGCCGCGCGGGCGGCCAGCGACGCGGGCCAGCTGCTGCGCGCCACCCGGTCCAGCACCGCCGCGCGCGGAGCGCCGGTGTGCCCGGCGACCTCCGCCACATAGCGGCTGTACCAGGCGGTCTCCGCGGCCGGGTCGGGCGCCGGGTCGTCATCGGCGTCGAACAGGATCGAGTACACCCGGCGCCAGTGCGCCCGGGCGCCGAGCGCGGCCCGCAGCTGCCGGAACACCGGCTCCGAGCCCCAGGCCCAGGGGCACAGCGGATCGGTGTACTCCACCACCTCCAGCGGCGCCGCGGTCACACTGCGACTCTCTCGACGGCCCGGTCGGCGGCTGTTGTTTCGACCAGCAGCGAGCCCACGCTGGTGCTGTCCAGAATGCGGCGCGCGTGGGCCTCGACGTCGCGCCACACGTCCGGGACCCCGGCGGCGGGGCCCGGATAGGCCAGCCCGCCCAGGGTCTCCCCGCGCAGCGTCATCAGCTCGCCGTCGACGGCGAGCGCCACGTCCAGCAGGCTGATCTCCTCGGCCGGCCGGCCGAGCCAGTAGCCGCCCTCGCAGCCGCGCTGGCTGCGGACCAGGCCGGCCCGGCGCAGATCGCCGACCACGGACTTGAGGAACCGGAACGGAATCTCCTGCGACGAGGCGATGCTCTCGCAGGTGAGCGGACGCGCTGTGTCCTGGGCGAGTTCGAGCAGGGCCCGCACGGCGTAGTCCGCCTTCGCGGATATGTGCATGGTCGTCATTATCCCCATCCGGGCGCCGCGCGCGCAATGGACACCTCTTGACATCCTTTCCACGCGGCTCCTACGGTCACCAGACCGCGACCCCTCCCAGGACGGCCCCGATGACCAGCGAGCTCGCCCCCCACGACGGCTTCCACCCCGACCTGCCCGACCACCAGCACACCGGTGCGTCCGCCGACCCGTCCGCGCGCAGCCGAGTGCACCACATCCGCGCCGACGACCTGGACGGCGACACCGCCCAGACCGGCGGGATGCGCCGCTTCGCGGCGATCAGCGGTGACCGGGTCGGCTCCGAGCGGATGTGGATGGGCCAGACCCATGTCGCCCCCGCGACCTCCTCCGCCGACCACCACCACGGCGCGTCCGAGACCGCGATCTACATCGTCAGCGGCCACCCCGAGTTCGTCTTCCTCGCCGAGGCGGGGGAGGGGGGAGCGACGGAGGAGGTCCGTCTCCGCACCGCCCCCGGCGACTACATCTTCGTCCCCCCCTACGTCCCCCACCGCGAGGAGAACCCCGACCCCGCGACCGAGGCCGTCGTCGTCATCGCCCGCAGCACCCAGGAAGCCGTCGTCGTCAACCTTCCCGCCCTCACCGTCCACCACCCCGAGGCATCGTGAACTGAACCTTGTCGAAAGAAGTGTTTCGAGCGTAGTGTCTCGAAACATGTCTTCCGAAGAAGCACGCTCACGTCCGGTCCGTCCGCTTGCGGACCCCAGGGCGATGCGGGCGGTGGCCCATCCGACCCGGCTCGCGCTGCTGGAGGCGCTCGCGCAGCGGGAGCCGCTCACCGCGACCGAGGCCGCCGAGGTGATCGGGGAGTCGCCGACCAACTGCGCCTTCCACCTGCGCACCTTGGCCAAGTACGGCTTCGTCGAGGAGGCCGGTGACGCCCCCGGCCGGCGCAGGCCCTGGCGGCTCAAGCACATCGGCTTCTCGTTCGACGGCAACCAGGGTGATCCGGAGCTGTCCCACGCCTCCGAGGCCCTGGCCCACCTGCTGTGGGAGACCTGGCTCAACCGGGCCGGCACGGTCAACGCCCGCCGCTCCCGGTTCACCGGGGCCTGGCAGCAGGTGACCAGCGGCGTCGAGAACCTGGCCTATGTGACGCCGGACGAGGCGGAGCAGCTGACCGCCGACCTCCGTGAGGTCCTCGACCGCTACCGGGACCGGCTGGAGGACGCGTCGCGCCGCCCCGCCGGAAGCCTGCCGGTCGAGATGCTCCTGTTCACCTACCCCCTCGACGCGGCCAAGCCCGACGCCGCCAAGCCCGACCCGGCCGAGCCGGAGGCCTGACCGGGATGCGACTGCTCTGGGCGAACCGCGACGCCCGGCTCTACCTGGCCGGGGACATCCTGTCGACCTTCGGCGACTCCGCCCTGTGGCTGGCCCTGGGCATCTGGATCAAGATGCTCACCGGCAGTGCCTCGGCCGCCGGCCTGTCCTTCTTCATGTTCGCGCTCGGCACCCTGGGCGGGCCGGTCGGCGGCGTGCTCGCCGACCGGCTGCGCCGTCGACCGGCTGCGCCGTCGACCGCTGCTGATCGCCGCCAACCTGGCCACCGCGGCGCTGGTGCTGCTCCTGCTGCTGGTCCATGGCCGGGGCCAGGTCTGGTTGATCTACCTGGTGATGTTCGGCTACGGCCTGTCGGCCGGCGTCCTCGGTCCGGCCCAGACCGCCCTGCTGCAGCGGATCGTCCCCGAGCAGCTCCTGGGCCATGCCAACAGCACCATGCAGACCGCGCAGTGGGGGCTGAGACTGGTCACCCCGCTGCTCGGTGCCGGACTGCTCACCACCTTCGGCGCGACGCCGGTGATCATCGGTGACGTGGTGACCTTCCTGGTCGCCACGGCCACCCTGCTCGCCCTGCGGGTGCGCGAGGAATCGCCGGCCCCGTCCGGCCACCGCCGGTTCACCGAGGCCGCCGCCGGGGCACGCCACATCCGGGACACCCCCGTGCTGCGGCAACTGACCCTGGCCGGTGCGCTGATCATGATTGCCTTCGGATTCTCGGAGACCGCTGTCTTCGCCGTGGTGAGTACGGGGCTGCACCGTCCGGACGCCTTCCTGGGCGTCCTGATCTCGGCCCAGGGAGTCGGCGCGGTCGCGGCCGGGGTGACCGCGGCCCCACTGATGCGACGGCTCAGCGAGGGCCTGCTGGTCGCCTTGGGCCTGGCCGGCGCCGCGGTCGGGTTCCTGCTGCTGACAGCCGCGTCGACGCCTGCCGTCCTCACGGGCTGCGCACTCATCGGCTCCAGTCTGCCGTGGATCACGGTCGGCATCATGACGCTCTTTCAGCGGCGCACTCCACCGGAGCTGATGGGCCGGACGGACGCGGCGCTCGGCCTGGTGCTGTCCGTCCCGCAGACGATCGCGATCGCCGTGGGCGCCGCGCTGATCGCGCTGATGGACTACCGGCTCCTGCTCCTGGCCGTCGCGGGTCTGGCCGCCCTGGCGTCGGGCTATCTGCTGACCCGTCCCGAGCAGCGCCGCGCCGCCGTCCGCGAACCGGCGAGGGCCACTCCCGACGCAACGTCGTAGCCGCCGACCCGCCCCGGTTCCTAGAGGTCGCGGCGCATGCAGACGCGGGCCCAGCGGGCCAGGCCGTGGGCGGCTTCGCACTCGCGGACGGCGCGCAGTTCCGGGGTGAGCTCGGCCTCGGCCAGGCGGCGGAAGCCGCAGCGTTCGTAGTACGGGGCGTTCCAGGGGACGTCGGTGAAGGTGGTCAGGGTCAGCGCCGGGACGCTTGCGCCGCGGGCCAGTTTCGGCGAGGTGGTCGAGCAGGGAGCGGCCCACGCCGCCGCGGGCGTGGGCCGGGTGGACCGAGACCTGCTCCACGTGCAGGCAGCCGTCGACCCGCTCGGCGACCAGGTACGCCACCGGCCGGTCGTCCGGGCCCACCGCCACCCAGGCCGCGCCGGCCTGCTGGTACCGGGCCAGCTCCTCCAGCGAGGGCGGCTCGTCGTCGGCGATCTCCGCCATCCCGATCTCCCGGAACGGATCGCCCGCGGCCCGCTCGATCTCCTGGAGCAGCGGCAGATCCTCGACGCGGGCAGTCCGAATGCGCATCGGATCATTGTGCCGCCCGTCGGCGGAACCGCGACAGACCACCCAGTGGCAACTCCACCCGGTTCGGACGGGTCAGGCCGCCGGGCCCTCCTGGGCCTCGTCCAGGTCGAACCAGATCGCCTTGCCCTCGCCCCTGGGCTGCATCCCCCAGCGGTCGGAGAGCAGGTCCAGCAGGATCAGGCCGCGGCCGGACGAGGCCATCTCGCCGGGGGAGCGGCGGTGCGCCAGTTCGTCGCTGCGGTCGGCGACCTCGATCCGGAGCCGGCGGGTGCCGGCCGGGCCGGTCATCCCGGCCACCAGCACCGCCTCGGTCTCGGTGTGCACCAGCACGTTCGCCAGCAGCTCCGAGGCCAGCAGCACCGCCGCGTCCACCTGGTCCTGGGTGGCCCAGTCGTGCATGATCGAGCGCAGTTCCTGCCGGGCCCCGGCGATCCGCTCCGGCTGGTCCTGGGCGACCGTCAGCACCAGCCGCCGCCCGGGCGGCTCGGGGCGGACGCCGACCGAGTCGCGGCGGAGCAGCAGCAGCGCGATGTCGTCCTCGCGCCGGTCGGCGAGGTGCCCGGCGTCGCCGTGCGAGGCGGGCCCATGCACGGCCTGGATCAGCGCGTCGGCCATGCCCTCCAGATCCTCGGCGGGCCCGGGGGACATGGTGTCCCGCACCCGGATCCAGCCGGTGAACATGTCGTGGCCGCCGGTCTCGATCAGCCCGTCGGTGCAGAGCAGCATCACCTCGCCGGGCTGCAGTTCCAGCGTGGTGACCGGGCAGTCCTCCTCCTCCGGCATCAGCCCCAGCGGCAGGCCGCCCTCGACGTGCCGGATCAGGCAGGTGCCGTCCGGGGTCCGGATCACCGGGTGCGGGTGGCCGGCCCGGGCGATGTGCAGGGTGCCGCGGGCCGGGTCGGCCTCGATGTAGATGCAGGTCGCGAAGCGGTCGTCGTCCAGCGCGGCCAGGAAGCGCGAGGTTCGGGCCAGCACCGCGTCCGGGCGGTGGCCCTCGGCGGCGTAGGCGTGCACGGCGGTGCGCAGCTGCGCCATCAGTCCGGCCGCGTGCACGTCGTGGCCCTGCACGTCGCCGATCACCAGCGCCATCCGGCCGCCGGGCAGGTCGATGATGTCGTACCAGTCGCCGCCGACCATCAGTCCGCCGCCGGTGGGCACGTAGCGGGTGGCGACGGTCATCCCCGGCGTGGTCGGGGTGCCGGTGCCCATGCTGCGGCGCAGCCCCCGGGACAGCGCCCGCTCGGACTCATTGGTGTGGGCCCGCTCCAGGGCGTGCGCCAGCATCCGGGCCACGGTGGACAACACCGCCCGCTCGTCCGGGTAGAAGCTGACCGGGGTACGGAACGAGGCCAGCCAGGCCCCGGTCGTGCGTCCGGCGCTGACCAGCGGCAGGAACGCCCAGGACTGCCGGCCGAAGCCGGCCGCGAGCGGCCAGGTGGCCGGGAACCGTCGCTGGTACTCCTCGGGCGTGGACAGGTACACCGCCCGCCCGGTGCGGACCACCTCGGCGGCCGGGTAGTCGGTCTCCAGCGGCATGGTGAAGGGGTGCTCGGCGCCCTCCTGGTGGCCGTGCTGCCCGACCACGGTCAGCAGCCCGCCCTCGACCCCGAACACCGCCAGGCCATCGGGGGAGAAGCCCGGCATCGACAGCGAGGCCACCACCCGCAGCACCTCGCTGGTGGTGCCGGCCTCGGCCAGCGCCCGTCCGGCGTCCAGCAGGAACGCCTCCCGCGAGCGGCGCAGGTGCCGGGGCGGCGGGGCGGGCGCGAGCGGGCCGCGGAACTGCGACTCCAGGTCGCGCCGGGCCGGCGGCCGGATCGGGGCCGGAGGAGTCGAGGCGGGCGTCAGCGGGCCCCTGGCCTGGTTCAGCGCGTCGATCTGCTGCCGTTCCACCGCCAAGGGGTCCACCGCCAAGGGGTCCACCGCCAAGGAGTCCGGCTTCAGCGGGTCCGGCGCCGAGCCGTTGCTCCCGGAGCGGGCCCCCAGGGCCGCAGCCTCGCCCTCGGCCTCCGCCACGTGCCCGTCCAGCGCCGTGCCCTGCACCGTGTAGGCGTCCTCGGGGGTGCCCACGGCGACCTGGAGGTGCAGCACCCGGAGCAGCCGCCCCTGCTCGGTGAGCACTCGAACGCGCAGCTCGAACGGCCGCCGTTCGGCAATGGACAGCAGTGCGGTCGACCGCAGCCGGATGAAGTCCTCGGCGTGCAGCAGCGACCTCAGCCTGCGCTCCCGCAGCCGCCCGACCGACCCGTCCAGCCCGAGCAGCCGGGCGCAGACCGGGTCCATCTCCAGCGCGTCCTCGGCCTTGTTCCAGCGCCAGACCCCCATGCCGACGGCGGCCAGCACGTCCACGCTCCGCAGGGGCGGGACGACGCTGTCGTACTCCTCGGTCGGACCCATCGGACAGCTCCTCCCGCCTCCATGGATGATCCTACGGAAGGTATATACGGAAATAGCATATTACGTCCGGAGTCATCGCTCTCGTACGAAAGCGTCTCGAACGGCGTGAAGGCTACCGTGCCGGGACCGCCCCGCCCGCGCCGGGGGTCACTCTGTCAAGGGTTCGTACAGGGAAGTTGACGGTCCGTCATCCGCCCGGCCAGTTCCCGCCAGCCGTCCTCGATCCGGGCGAGCGGGAGGTTGCGCTGTTTGTGCAGGTGGTTCAGCAGGACCGGGTCCAGATAGCCGACCAGGGTCTGGGCCAGCAGCTCGGTGTCCCCGCCGCTGCCGGCCTGGCGCAGCAGTGCGGAGACATGGGTGACCCGCACGGCCCTGGCCGGCACCAGACATCGCTTGGACGCGCACGGCTCGGCGGCCAGGAAGAGGTCCAGGTAGCGGAGGCCGAAGCGGATGGTGGCGATCCCGAACGCCTCCAGCCGCTCCAGCGGCGGCGCGCCGGGGCCCAGCGGGGCCGGTCCGGAGATGAAGGCCTGCTGGTACTCCTGCTCGGCGTGGTCGATCAGGGCGAGCATCAGCCCGGCCCGGTCGCCGAAGCGGCGGAACAGGGTGCCCTTGCCCACGGCGGCGGCGGCGGCCACCGCCTCCATGGTGACGTGCTCCGCGCCCAGCTCGCCGACCAGGTCCGCGGCGGCGTCGAGCAGGCGGGCCCGGTTGCGCGCGGCGTCGGCGCGCTCCCTGGGGGGCTGTCCGAGGACGGGGAGCTCGCGGTCGGCGTGGGGTTGGAGGTGCAGGTCCATGCAAGCAGGATAGTCCGGAAACCAGGAAAGTGGACCGCAGTCCGCTTTGGGTGCTACACCTGTACTCGTAGCACGGTCCGCATTCACGGACCGGCCTGCTCATCTTCCTCAGGAGTCCGTCGTGTCCGTACGCATCCTTGCTTTCGTCGGCAGCCTTCGCGCCGGTTCGCACAACCGCCAGCTTGCCGAGGCAGCCGTCCACCACGCCCCCGAGGGCGTCGAGGTCGTCATCTACGAGGGCCTGGCCGAGGTTCCCTTCTACAACGAGGACATCGACGTGGCCGGCGACGTCCCGGCCGCCGCCGCCAAGCTGCGTGAGGCGGCCGGCTCGGCCGACGCCTTCCTGCTGTTCTCCCCGGAGTACAACGGCACCATCACCGCGGTGCTGAAGAACACCATCGACTGGCTGTCCCGCCCCTACGGCGCCTCTGCCTTCAGTGGAAAGCCGGTCGCCGTGGTCGGCACCGCCTACGGCCAGTTCGGCGGCCTGTGGGCGCAGGACGAGACCCGCAAGTCGGTCGGCATCGCCGGCGGCGTGCTGGTCGAGGACGCCGCGCTCTCCGTCCCCGGCTCGGTCGTCCGCTTCGCGGAGCTGCACCCGAAGGACGACGCCGAGGTCGCCGAGCAGCTCCCGCTGGTGCTGGCCAAGGTCGCCGCCGCGGTCGCCGCCGTCCCCGCCGCCTGACCCCGAACGCCCCGAACGCCCCGAACGCCCCGAACACCCCGAACGTCCCGGCCGGGCCGGTTCCGCACTCGCGGGACCGGCCCGGTCCGTGTGTCGGGCCAGGCCATCAGACCAGGTCGCTGGTCAGCCGGGTGACCACGGCCATGGCCTCCTCCAGCGTGCCCACCGCCTCCAGCGCGGACTTCAGCGAGTCGGCTATCTTCTCGCGCCGCTCGGGCACCGTGTCGTGCCCGGCCGCGCCCGAGGTGATCCGCACCTGGTCGCCGTCCGCGAGCACGGCCAACCCGATCCCGAGCTGCTCGATCGCCTGCGGCAGCCGCTGGGACAGGGTCTTCAGCGCGTGCGCGACATCGTAGACATCACCGGGGGTCTGATAGCCCCCTTGCAGCGTCCCGTAGTTGAGGGAGCGAATCTCATCGGCTGCGGCGACTGCGTACTCATAGGGCGCGCGGTTCTGGTCCATCGGCATCCTTCCGGGGGGTGAAGGCGATCCTAAGGGCCGCCCCTGGTGGGCCCGCAGCCGGAACATCGCAGTAACTATATTGCGGTAATTCTCTTGCAGAAGAAATCTACTGCATCTACGGTGGGGCCATGACCGAGCCCCGACGACTGACCGACCCGGACATGCTCAAGGGCCTGACCCACCCGCTGCGCCGCCGGCTCTACCGGCTGCTGATGCAGCTCGGCCCCGCCACCGTCACCCTGCTCGGCGAGCATGTCGACGCCGACCCCGGACAGCTCAGCTACCACCTGCGCGAACTCGGCCGCCGCGGCTTCATCGAGGAGGCCCCCGAGCTGGCCAGGGACCGTCGGGAGCGCTGGTGGCGGGTGGTCCCGGGCGCGGTCTCCTGGTCGCTCCAGCAGTTCGACGACCCGGCCGACCGGGCTGTCGCCGAGACCGTGTACCGGGATCTGGTCGCCGACCAGTTCGAGCGGCTGGGCGCCTTCGAGGCCGGCAAGCAGACCTGGCCGGAGGAATGGGTGGGCGCCGCCACCACCTCCAACAACTACCTCCGGCTCACCCCCGCCGAGCTGCACGCCCTCAACGACGAGCTGAACGAGGTGCTGCGGCGCTGGGCGGACCTGGGCCGACCAGACCCGCACACCCGCCCCGAGGACCGCACCGACGACCAGCGCGAGAACGTCTTCCTCTTCCTGCACGCCTTCCCGGAGAAGCCATGAGCGTCCTCGCCGCCCCGGCCGCCGGCATCGACCGACGCGGCAACTCCGTTCTGCGCGAACGCCCCTATCTGCGCTACCTGACCGGGCAGAGCCTGTCCCAGCTGGGCGACCAGGTCTGGTGGGTGGCGCTGTCCTGGACCGCGGTCCACCTCGGCTCGGCCGGCACCGCCGGACTGCTGCTCACCGTCTCCGCGCTGCCACGACTGCTTCTGCTGCTCTTCGGCGGGGTCATCGCCGACCGCTACGACATCCGCAGGCTGATGATCGGCAGCGACCTGGTGCGGGTGGCGATCACCCTGGCCGCCGCCGGAGCGGTCCTGCTCACCCCGGGCCTGACGGTGCTCGCGCTCCTCGCCGTCGGCTTCGGCATCGTGGACGCGCTGTTCCTCCCGGCGGCCGGGGCGATGCAGCCCCGGCTGCTGCGCCCGGAGCAGTACGGGTCCGGAGCGGTGGTCGCCGGGATGGCCGCGCGGATCGCGCTCTCGCTGGGCGCGCCGCTGGGCGGCCTGGTCGTCGCCTGGGGCGGCGTCCCGCTCGCCCTGGTGGTGGACGCGGCCACCTTCGCGGTCTCCGCCGCCGCGATCGCCTCGGTCCGGCCGCGGGCCCTGACCGGGAGTCAGGGGTCAGTCGGCGCAACAGCGAGCACCTACCACGGGGACTTCCGCTCGGGCATCGCCTTCCTGGCCCGGCACCCGGTGCTGGGTCCGCTCACCCTGGTGATCCTGCTGACCAACCTGGGCTTCGTCGGCCCGATGAACATCGGCATGGCCGAACTCTGCGCCGACCGGGGCTGGGGCGCGAGCGGCATCGGGCTGATGCTCGCCGGGTTCGGCCTCGGCGCGGCGCTGGGCGCGCTGCTGACGACCAGGATCCGCGGCACCGGCCGCCCGGCGCTGTGGATCACGGTCTGCGGGGCGGTCGAGGGCGTCGCCCTCCTCGGTACGGCGCTCGCCCCCGGCCTCGGCGCCGCCGTTGCCATGACCGCGCTGGTCGGGCTGTGCAGCGGGCCGATGGCGGTGCTCTGCTCGGTGCTGACGCAGACCCACACCCCGGACGCGTTCCGGGGCCGGGTCTCCTCCGTCAACGCCCTGGTCTCGCTCGGAGTGGTCCCGCTGGCCTCGGCCGCCACCGGCTTCGCCATCGCGGCGATCGGCCTGGACCGGGCCTACGCCCTCTGCGGCGGCATCGAGGCCGCGGGACTCCTGCTGCTGCTCGCCCCCGGCTTCCGCCGGGCCCGAGCAGCGCCCTGAGGCCGCGCTGCGGCTCAGACCGGCGCGTTCGCCGAGGCCAGCCCCGGCGGGGCGGAGGCCAGGGCCGAGCGCAGGGCGTCGATCAGCGCCAGCGCCGCCTCCTCGGTGAGCTCGACGGCGACCCGGGCCGAGGGGCCGAGGCCGGGGTTGAGGAAGTCGACGTTGACGGTGTGCCCGAAGGGGGCGTGCTGCGGGTGGTCGACATAGACCATGGCCCGGGTGAGCGGGAAGTAGCCGTTCGGCCCCTTGCCGCTGCCCTCGATGTCGACCTGCTCGGTGAGATAGGTGCACATGGCCGGCTGACTCCTTGGGAGTGGTGGTCGGTGGTGGTCGTCGGTGAGCTGGGCGGTCAGGCGCCGCTGACGTGCCGTCCGAAGAAGTCGAGGAGCAGCTTCCAGCCCTCCACCGCCGCCTGCGGCCGGTACGCGGGCCGCTCCACCGCGAAGAAGGCGTGTCCGGCGTCCGGGAAGGTGTGGAACTCGTACTCCTTGCCGTGCTCGTTGAGCAGTCGCTCCAGCTCGGCCGTGGCCTCGGGCGAGGGGTGGCTGTCCTCGGCGCCGAACAAGCCGAGCAGCGGGCAGGAGAGGTCCTTGGCCAGGTGGCCGATCGGGCCGCTCTTCAGCGGGAAGCCCTCCGGCACCGCCTCGGTGACGAAGGCTCCGTAGCAGTCCACCGCGGCCTGCAGGTCCAGGCTGCAGCCGGCCAGGAAGGACTGCCGTCCGCCGGAGCAGTAGCCGATCACGCCGACCCGGCCGTTGGAGTTGGGCAGTCCGCGCAGATAGGCCGCGGCGCCTGCGACATCGCCGACCAGCCGGTCGTCCGGCACCCCGCCGAGCGCCCGGGCCGCCGCCGCGGCGTCGTCCGGGGCCGCGCCGGGGGCCTCGCGGGTGTAGAGGTTGGGGCAGACGGCGTTGTAGCCCTCGGCGGCGAAGCGGCGGGTGATCTCCTTGGTGGGGAGGTCGTAGCCGGGCATGTGGTGGATCACCACGACGCCGCCCAGCGGCTCGGAGCGCTGCGGTCGGGCCGCGTACGCCTCGATCTCCACGCCTCCGTCCCCGGTGATGGTGACGGTCTCTGCCAACAGCGCGTCAGACATGCTGCGCCTTTCTGGGTCGGATGATCCCCCCGTGGGCCGAGCGTATCCCTTCCCATCATCTCCACCTGCATCTTCTGTCTCCAAGTAATGAAGCATGCCAAGACTCTTGCCCCCGGCTTTATTCATGAGTTGAAATATGGTCAGGTCAATCGAGGGCGGCCGGTGAAGGCCTGCCCTCTGGTCCGTCATGCCCATGACACCCCCACCGAAGGGCCGCACTCCATGACCACCCGAACACCTCTACGCCGCCGCACGGTCCTCCCCACCGTGCTGGCGGGCACCCTCGCGGCGGGCGGCCTGATCCTGGCCGGGCCGGCCACCACCGCCCACGCCGCGGGTGAGCAGGTCGGCATCGCCCTGACCACCACCTCCGACTCGGGCGGACGCACCGTCACCCGAGGCCTGCAGCAGCAGACACCGGTCAACTTCGCGGCCGGCACCGGCAGCAGCGGCCAGGTCATCAACGTCAACGAGGGCACCAAGTACCAGCAGTTCACCGGAGCGGGCGCATCCTTCACGGACACCGCCGCCTATCTGATGAACAGCAGCGGCGCGCTCAGCGCCGCCACCCGCACCACGGTGATGAACAACCTGTTCAGTCCGACCACCGGGATCGGCCTGGACTTCCTGCGCAACCCGATGGGCGCCTCCGACCTGGCCCGCAGCAACTACACCTACGACGACCTGCCCGCGGGCCAGACCGACGCCTCGCTGGCCCACTTCTCGATCAGCCACGACCTGGTCGACGTGCTGCCGCTGACCAAGCAGGCGCAGCAGCTCAACCCGAACCTCAAGGTGATGGCCACGCCGTGGACCGCGCCGCCGTGGATGAAGGACAGCGGCGCCTACAGCCAGGGTTACCTGCAGTCGCAGTACTACCCGGCCTACGCGCAGTACTTCGTCAAGTACGTGCAGGCCTACCAGGCGCAGGGCGTGCCGATCGACTACGTGTCCGTGCAGAACGAGCCGACCTGCTGCTCCGGCTACCCGTCGATGCAGTGGGACGGCAACGGCCTGGACTACTTCACCGGCACCAACCTGCTGCCCGCCTTCCACGCCGCCGGGCTGAGCACCAAGGTCCTCGCCCTGGACTGGAACTGGGACTCCTACGCCTCCTACGGCGCGCCCACCGTGAACGACGCCGCGATCCGCAACGACTCGCTGTTCGGCGGGATCGCCTGGCACGGCTACGAGGGCGACGTCAGCGAGCAGACCACGATCCACAACCAGTACCCCTCGGTGCCCGCCTTCGACACCGAGCACTCCGGCGGCACCTGGATCGCCAACCAGCAGCAGGAGGACATGAACAACATCATCGACTACACCCGCAACTGGGGTCAGTCGGTGGTCAAGTGGTCGCTCGCGGTGGACCAGAACATGGGCCCGCACAACGGCGGCTGCGGCACCTGCACCGGGCTGATCACGGTCCACAACGGCGACAGCCGCAGCGGGCAGGTGGACTACAACATCGAGTACTACGACATGGGCCAGCTCACCAAGTTCGTGAAGCCCGGCGCCTACCGGATCGACTCCACCGCGAGCACCAGCGTGCCCAACGTGGCCTGGCTCAACCCGGACGGCTCCAAGGCGCTGGTGGCCTACAACGAGTCCGGCGCCTCCAAGGCGGTGACGGTCAACTGGAACGGTGAGACCTTCTCCTACACCCTCCCGGCCCAGACCACCGCCACCTTCACCTGGAACACCGGGACCGGCGGCGGAACCGGCACCGAGACCGTCCTGCCGCGCACTGGCTGGACGGCGTCCGCGTCGTCCTCGGCGGCGGCGGATCCGGCGTCGAACTCCATCGACGGGAACGCGGGGACGCGTTGGTCGACGGGTGCGGCGCAGGTGTCGGGTCAGTACTTCCAGTTGGACCTGGGCAGTGCCAAGACGTTCAACCAGTTGGTGCTGGACACGGGTTCGGCCAGTACGGGTGACTACCCGCGCGGGTACACGGTGCAGACCTCCAGCGACGGTGTGACCTGGGGCGCGACGCTGGCCACCGGTGCGGGATCCGGTCAGCTGACCACCATCACCTTCCCGTCCACCACGGCGCGGTATGTGCGGGTGACCCAGACCGGGAGCTCCGGCAGCTGGTTCAGCGTCGCCGAGGCCAACCTCTACAGCGCTCCGGCCACCGAGACCGTGCTGCCGCGGACCGGTTGGACGGCGTCCGCGTCGTCCTCGGCGGCGGCGGATCCGGCGTCGAACTCCATCGACGGCAACGCGGGGACGCGTTGGTCGACGGGTGCGGCGCAGGTGTCGGGTCAGTACTTCCAGTTGGACCTGGGCAGTGCCAAGACGTTCAACCAGTTGGTGCTGGACACGGGTTCGGCCAGTACGGGTGACTACCCGCGCGGGTACACGGTGCAGACCTCCAGCGACGGTGTGACCTGGGGCGCGACGCTGGCCACCGGGGCGGGTTCGGGCCAGGTGACCACGGTCTCCTTCCCGTCCACCACGGCGCGGTATGTGCGGGTGACCCAGACCGGGAGCTCCGGCAGCTGGTTCAGCGTCGCCGAGGCCAACCTCTACACCTCCTGACCGGCCTGCGGCCCTCCCACCGGCTCCCCTGACGGAGCCGGGCGGGAGGGCCGCAGTTCGTTCACTTGCCCTGCTACTCCGCGAAGTTGGGGTTCGCCGGGCGGGCGACGTCGGCGCGGCCCTTGGGCTCCTCCCAGTCCTCCTGGCGGCCCAGCGCGGTGATGTCCAGGAACCCGTAGGCGCTGCCGAGCTGCTCGGTTCCCCGGCCGAAGGTCGAGTAGGTGTGGAACACCTGGTCGCCCTCGCGCAGGAAGCAGCTGAAGCCCGGCATCTCCATGGGGCCCTCCAGCAGCCAGCCCTGCCCTGCCTGCGCCAGCGCCTCACCGCCCCGGTAGTTGTACTCCACCGGGGCCACCGCGGGGTCGACCGAGACATGGAAGTCGTAGTTGAAGTCGCTGCCGAACGAGGAGTACCAGGCGAACGACCACCCCTTGCGCTTGCGGTAGGGCTCGATCTTCGCCAGCGGCGCCCGGGAGACCAGGGCGAACGCGGTGTCGCGGACCCCGAGGTGCGCGATCAGGCCGGGGGAGACCTCGTCCAGCCCGGCCGAGCAGCTGTCGCAGGCGTCCTCCCAGGCCGGGTCGAACATCACATGCTGGACGATCAGCTGCCGCCGCCCGCCGAAGAGCGCGGCCAGGTCGGCCTTGCCGTCCGGCCCCTCGAAGCGGTACTCCTTGTCGACCAGGACCATCGGCAGCCGCCGCCGGTCGGCGTTCAGCGCGTCCTGGGCCCGGGTCTGCTCCTTCTCACGGACCAGCAGATCCCGGCGGGCCTCGAGCCACTCCTCGCGTGAGGCGATCCGCGGAAGACTCATCTCTCTGCTCCTCTGTCCCGGGGCCCGGTGCGGGCTCCTCCGGAACATAGGACGAAGCAGCGGACCCGAACTCATCGCTGCCGGGACAAAGACAAATGGCAAGGAGATCCCTCTCCCTGCCACTCCTAACGTATAGCGCACCTGGGGGCTTGCGGCAAGGCCCGGGTCGTCCCGCAGAATCGTCGACCGAGGCCGTAACCTGCGGAAATGAGGGCACGACGTGAGGAACAGCGGTGACTGAGCAGTACGTGCGGGATCTTCAGGACATTGACGGGGCCGAGGTCGCGGTCGTCGGCGGCAAGGGCGCGTCCCTGGGTGCGCTGTCGCGGATCGAGGGCATTCAGGTGCCGGTCGGCTTCTGTGTGACGACGGAGGCCTTCCGGCGGATCCTGGCGCAAGCGCCGTCGATCGACCATCTGCTCGATCAGCTGTCGGGCATCGGCCCGGACGACCGGGAGGCGATCCGCACGCTCAGCGCGGAGATCCGCTCGACCATCGAAGGGATCGCCCTCCCCGACGATCTCGCGGCGGCGATCACCCGCGCGCTCGCCCGCTACGGCGAGCAGACCGCCTATGCCGTCCGCTCCAGTGCGACGGCGGAGGACCTGCCGACCGCCTCCTTCGCCGGCCAGCAGGACACCTACCTGAAGGTCGTCGGGCCGGCAGCGATCCTTCACCACATCAGCCGGTGCTGGGCCTCGCTGTTCACCGAGCGGGCCGTGGCATACCGTCGGCGGAACGGCATCGACCACCGCACGGTCCAGATGGCCGTGGTCGTGCAGCAGATGGTCGTCCCGGAGGCGTCCGGCGTCCTGTTCACGGCCGACCCGGTCACCGGCAACCGCAGGACCGCCACCGTGGACGCCGGCTTCGGTCTCGGCGAGGCCCTGGTCTCAGGCCTGGTGAACCCGGACGTCTTCACGGTGCGCGACGGCGCGGTCGTCGCCAAGGCGATCGTCGCCGACCAGCGACCGTCGCTGACGGATGCTCAGGTCCTGCGGCTGGTGCGGATCGGGCGGCGGATCGAGGCGCACTTCGGCCGCCCGCAGGACATCGAGTGGTGCCTGGCCGACGACGACTTCCAGATCGTCCAGAGTCGGCCGATCACCACCCTGTTCCCCGTCCCGGCGCCCGCGCCCGGCGATGTCGAGAACCATGTCTATGTCTCCGTCGGCCATCAGCAGATGATGACCGACCCCATGAAGCCCCTGGGCTTCTCCATGTGGCAGCTCACGGCCATGGTGCCGATGCACGAGGCCGGCGGCCGGCTGTTCGTCGACGTCACCGCCCGGCTGGGCCCGCCGGCGAGCCGGGCCGCCCTGCTGGACGTCATGGGGAGGGGAGATCCGCTGGTCAGGGACGCACTGGAGACCGTCCTCGACCGCGGCGACTTCGTCCCGTCGCTCCCGGACGCGGCTCCCGGCGGGCCGCCGGCCCGGGCCGGGTCCGCCCCGGTCGAGGCTGATCCGGCCATCGTCACCGCGCTGATCGGGCGCAGCCGGGCGTCCATCGCCGCCCTGGAGCGCGACATCCGGACGAAGAGCGGACCGGCGCTGTTCGACTTCCTGCTGGAGGCCTTCGAGGAGCACAAGCGGGTCCTCAGTGATCCGCTGAACATTCAGGCGATCATGGCCGGGATGGAGGCCACCTGGTGGCTCAACGACAAGCTGCTGGAGTGGCTGGGCGAGAAGAACGCGGCCGACACGCTCACCCTGTCCGCCCCCGACAATGTCACCTCGGAGATGGGGCTGGCGCTGCTCGACGTCGCCGACGTGATCCGCCCGCACCCGGAGGTGGTGGCGTTCCTGCGGGCCGTCGAGGACGAGGACTTCCTGGACGAACTGCCGAAGCTCGCGGGCGGAGCCGAAGCACGCGACGCCATCGAGGCCTATCTCGACCGGTACGGCATGCGCTGCGTCGGCGAGATCGACATCAGCAGACCGCGTTGGCGCGAGCGCCCCAGCACGCTGGTGCCGGTGATCCTCGACAATGTCAGGAACTTCGAGCCGGGCGCCGCCGAGCGGCGCTTCGAGCACGGGCGGCAGCAGGCGCGGCAGAAGGAACAGGACGTGCTGTCCCGGCTGCGGGCCCTGCCGGACGGGGAGCGGAAAGCCGACCAGACCAAGCGGATGATCGACCAGGTCAGGAGCTTCATCGGCTACCGGGAGTATCCGAAGTACGGCATCGTCAGCCGCTACTTCGTCTACAAGCAGGCCCTGCTGGCGGAGGCCGAGCGCCTGGTGCAGGCGGGGGTGCTCGCTGAGCGGGAGGACGTCTTCTCCCTCACCTTCCAGGAGTTCCGCGACGCCGTGCGCTCGCACCAGGTGGACGGCCGACTGATCCAGCAGCGCAAGGACGCGTTCCGGTCGTACCAGGCGCTCACCCCGCCCCGGGTGCTCACCTCGGACGGCGAGGCCGTCAACGGAGCGTACCGGCGCGACGACGCCCCGGCCGGCGCCCTGATCGGCCTGCCGGTCTCCGCCGGGACCGTCGAGGGCAGGGCCCGGGTGATCCTCGACATGGCGAAGGCCGATCTCGAGGCGGGCGACATCCTGGTCACCGTCCACACCGACCCCAGCTGGTCGCCCCTGTTCGTCGGGATCGCGGGCCTGGTGACGGAGGTGGGCGGGCTGATGACCCATGGCGCGGTGATCGCCCGGGAGTACGGCCTGCCGGCCGTGGTGGGCGTGGACCGGGCCACCCGGCTGATCCAGGACGGGCAGCGGATCCGCGTGCACGGGACCGACGGCTACGTCGAGATCCTGCCTTGACCGCCCGCTTTCCGCATTGTCGACCAGCTCAGACGTCCCGGCGCCAGACCACCAGCAGGGCCAGGACCACCGCGGCCACCGGCCAGACCGCATACACCACCCAGGAGCCGGTGACCGTGGCGAAGTAGATCCCGTGGAACCCGCTCGGCGGCGTCCAGTCCACGGTCAGCCGCTCCCAACCGTTCTCCACCAGGGTGTGGGCCAGGTCGGCGGACCAGCGGTGGTTGGAGGTGAAGAACGCCGGCAGCATCAGCAGGGTGAAGGCGGCGCTGACCATGCTGCCCGCGCTGTGCCGGATCAGCACGCCGAGCCCCAGCCCGATCAGCGCGCAGACCGGAGCCAGCAGCGCCGACGCCGCCAGCGCCCGGAACGCGGCGGGGTGGGTGATCGGGATCCCGGCGTTCTTCTCGCTCAGGACGGCCTGGGAGAGCCAGAACGAGCCGCAGGCCGCCACGGCGCCGACTGCCGTCCACAGCACAGTCAGCACCACGGCCTTGGCGAGCACCACCGATCCACGGGCCGGGACGGCGGCCGTGGTGGTCCGGATCAGCCCGCTGCTGTACTCGCTGACGACCGCGATCGCGCCCATGCAGCCGGCGACCAGCATCAGCGTCATATATCCGGCCGGGGCGAAGGCGTCGTGCAGCGCGCCCATGTTGACCTGCCCGGCGGGGAGCGGGGTCGGCCGGTCGTGGTTGTCAGCCAGCGCCGCGAAGGCCGAGGATGCGACCACGAACAGGGTGAGCAGGAGCAGCGTCCACGGGGTGGAGCGCAGCGAGCGGATCTTGATCCACTCGGAGCGGACCAGGTCCGCGAACCGGGCCTGCGGCTCGGCCGTCGCCCTGGCCGACGGAGCGGGGGAGACCTCGGTGAGCGCGGTCATCGGGGCTGCCCTGCCAGGTATTCGACGCTGTGGGCGGTGAGTTCCATGAAGGCGTCCTCCAGTGAAGCGGTACGGGTGGTCAGTTCGTGCAGCAGGATCCGGTGCTCCAGGGCCAGCGCGCCGATCCGCTCGGCCGGCAGCCCGGTCACCGTGAGCCGCTCGGTCCCGGCCGAGCCCTCCGGCTGCACCGAGGCGCCCGCGGCGGTCAGCAGCACGGTCAGCTCCGCCGCCTGCGGGGTGCCCACCAGGACGCCGATCCTGCTGCCGCGGGCGGCGAAGGCGCGCACCGACTCGGCGGCGATCAGCCGGCCCCGGCCGATGACGACGAGCTGGTCGGCGGTGTTCTCCATCTCCGTCATCAGATGGCTGGAGAGGAAGACGGTGCGGCCCTCAGCGGCCAGGCGCCGGAAGAGGTGGCGCACCCAGAGCACGCCCTCCGGGTCCATGCCGTTGATCGGCTCGTCGAACATGAGCACCGGCGGGTCGCCCAACAGCGCGGCGGCGATGCCCAGCCGCTGCTTCATGCCCAGCGAGTAGCCGCCGATGCGGCGGTGCGCCGTCTCGGTCAGGCCCACCTCCGTCAGCACCTCGTCCACTCGCCGCAGCGGAATGCCGTTGCTGCGGGCCAGGGCCTGGAGGTGCGCGGTGGCGCTGCGGCCCCCGTGCACCTGCTGCGCGTCCAGCAGCGCGCCGACGTGGCGCAGCCCGCGCGGATGGGTGCGGAAGGGGACCCCGCCGACCGTGGCGCCGCCGCCGGTGGGCGCGTCCAGGCCGAGGATCATCCGCAGCGTGGTGGTCTTGCCGGCCCCGTTGGGGCCGAGGAACCCGGTGACCTGACCGGGCGTCACGGTGAAGGAGAGCTGGTCGACGGCGGTCTTGCGGCCGTAGCGCTTGGAGAGTTCGCTGACTTCGATCACAACCGCAACCCTGCCGGGCAGGGCCGGGGCCGGGCATCGGTCCGGGGACGACAATCGCCGCACCGGCGGTCATCCCGTGGGCGTACGTCCCCGGGCCAATGTCCGGCGCCCGGCCGCCGGTTACGCTCGCGGGATGGATGCCAGCGGGATGCACGCCAGCGGGATGGACGCCACACCGGCCGAGCCGTCGCCCTCCGGCGACACCGAAGGCCCCCCGCACCGCCTGCGGAACGCCCTGCTGTGGGCGGCGGCCACCATCCTGGTCATCATCTTCTGCGCGAACCAGTTGCAACCGCCGTTCAGCGACGAGGGCGGCGTCAAGCACCTGGGCCCGCTGTCGGTGGCGGCCTCGGACGTGCTGGCCGCCCTGCTGCTGCGGCGCTTCCCGATGACCGTGCTGGGGCTGCTGCTGACCTTCGCCCTCGCCATGGCGGTGTCGGATCCCTGGCAGCGCCAGGTGACGCTGGCCCAGAGCTTCCCCGCCCTGGTCGCCCTCTGCTACATCGCGGCGACGAGGCCGCGCCGGGTGGGGCTGACCGCCCTGGGCCTGTCGCTGGTGATGCTCGCCGTCTACCAGGTCGACCGGGCCATGCAGGTCAACCAGACCATGCAGGGAAGGGCCGTCCTGCTGAACCGAATCGACTGGCCCGGGGTCATGGTGATGGTCTTCGCCTGGCTGCTCGGCAACTCGATCCACCAGAGCCGGGAGGCCGCCACCACCGCCCTGGCGCAGGCCACCGAGCAGGCCGTCACCACCGAGCGGCTGCGGATCGCCCGGGAACTGCACGACATGGTCGCCCACAGTATCGGCATCATCGCCATCCAGGCGGGGGTGGGCAGCCGGGTCATCACCACCCAGCCCGAGGAGGCCCGCAAGGCGCTGGCCGCGATCGAGGCCACCAGCCGGGAGACCCTGTCCGGGCTGCGCCGCACCCTGGTCGCACTCCGCCAGAGCGATCCGGCGGCCCGGGCCGACCAGGCCGCGCTGCTGCCCGCCCCGGGTCTGGCCGACCTCGGACGGCTGGCGACGGTCACCGCCGAAGCGGGCGTCCGGGTCGAGATCGACTGGACGGGGGAGCGGCGTCCGCTGCCGGCGGACATCGACCTGTCGGCGTACCGGATCGTGCAGGAGGCGGTCACCAATGTGGTCCGCCACGCCGGAACCCGGCAGTGCCGGGTGGCCGTCGACTACGGGACGGACGCGCTCTCGCTGGAGGTCGTCGACCACGGGGACGGGGGCGCCGGGCGCCGACCCGGGCGGGGCTTCGGCATCACCGGCATGCGCGAGCGGGCCGGGCTGCTGCGGGGGGAGTTCAGCGCGGGACCGGGGGCTGGGGGCGGCTTCCGGGTCGCAGCGAGACTGCCCCTGCCGGAGGTGGCCGCCGCCGCCGCACCCGCCCCTGCGGGGGCCTCCGCCGAGGAGCCGGTCCGATGACGGTCCGCGTCGCGCTCGCCGACGACCAGCCGCTGATCCGCTCCGGCCTACGGGTCCTCATCGCCGACACCCCCGACCTGGAGGTGGTCGGCGAGGCCGCCACCGGCCAGGAGGCGGTGGACCTGGCCCGGGAGTTGCGTCCCGACGTGGTGGTGATGGACATCCGGATGCCCGGCATGGACGGGATCGAGGCCACCCGCCGGATCACCGCCTCCGGCGGCCCCACCCGGGTCCTGATGCTCACCACGTTCGACGAGGACGACCACGTCTACGGCGCGCTGCGGGCCGGGGCGAGCGGCTTCGCGGTCAAGGACATGGCCCTGGACGACATCCTCACGGCGATCCGGGTGGTCGCCGCCGGGGACGCACTGATCGCGCCCGGGGTCACCCGCCGCCTGATCGCCGACTTCGTCGCCCGCCCCGGGGCCCAGTCCGCCGGTTCCCCTGCCTCCGGCCGGCGCCCCGCACGCGCCGTCGAGGGCATCACCGAACGCGAACGCGAGGTGCTGACCCTGGTCGGCCTCGGTTGCTCCAACCATGAGATCTCCGAGCAGCTGTTCATCACCGTGGCCACCGCCAAATCCCATGTGGCGCGGCTGTTCACCAAGCTCGAAGCCCGGGACCGGGTGCAACTGGTCATCAAGGCCTATGAGCTGGGCCTGGTCGTCCCACCCGGGTAGAAGCTGCGCCGAGGGCACGCCGCCTGCGCCGCCGCCCGGACGCGTCCGTCATCGCTGCGCGGGAACCGGCTCAGCCCGGCAGGTCGACGAGCGTCTGCGCCCAGCGGCGGAACCCGTTGTCCGGCGCCGTCCGGCAATAGCGGCTGAACTGCTCCCGGCACTCCTCCCGCCGGAGGCCACCCACCACGACCGGAACTCCGTACCCCGGCAGGTCCGCACTGGCCGGCTGCCAGCCCGCCGCGATCCCGGCCGCGCCGTCCGCGGGTGACTCCAACCCGAAGTAGACCTCGGCCACCCCCAGCGCCATCGCCGCGCCCAGACACATCACGCAGGGCTCCAGGTTCACCGCCAGCCGCAGCGGCTGCGCTCGCCGACCCCACCCCAGCCGCTCGTCGGCCTGGATCATCGCCAGCAGATCGGCATGGACCAGCCGCCGCTTCCGCCCCATGTCCTCAGTGAAAGCCCGGCCGACGACCTCGTCCCCCATCACCACCACCGCCCCGATCGGCAACTCCCCGGCGGCCAGCCCCTCCTCCGCGACAGTGATCGCGGCCAACAGCATCTCGTCAGGAGTCATGGCTCATGCGAGATCGCACATTCAGGAAGCGGATTCGAGTCCGGCCAGGAGATAGGCGACGTCGAGTCCGGTGGTCAGGTACTGCTCGAAGATCGGGTTGTTCAGGACCCACGGCGATCGTCTCTGTCGGACGAGGGCGATGGCGGACGTGGCGTCCTGGCCTAGCTCGATCAGGGTCTGTGCGACGACGAGGCCGGAGCGGTTGTAACCAGAGTGGCAGCGCACGAGCACGGTGCGGTCGTTCCGTACAGCCTCCGTGGCGGTGACCGCCAACCGCTGGACCGAGTGGAGCTGCTCGGCCGTCAGCGGACCGTCGGGGATCTCCCTGACCAGATGGTCGACGCCGGGGGCAGGCCCGTGGCCCGCTCGAGTGAACAGGCTGATGACCAGGTCGAATTCAGCACCGACCACAGCGGTCTGCACCTCCCCGTCAGATCCGGCCCAAAAGTGTCCGCCCAGCCACAGCCCCGGCCTCACTTCGTCCCACGGCGCCTGCGGTTCGGGTGCCCCGCGGTCCCTCTGACGTGTCCTCACCGAAACCCCTCTCCAGGTGAACCAACGACTCGACCGGACGTTCACGTTCCCCGTTCGATGCGCTGTTGGTGTGAACGGGAGTGCGCTGCACTAGGGTGGCGCGATGTCGACGATCAAGAAGTTCCAAGTCACCTTCGACTGTGCCCAGCCCGAGCGGGTGGCCCGCTTCTGGTGCGAGGTGCTGGGGTACGTCGTGCCGGCGCCGCCGGAGCGGTTCGACAGCTGGGACGCCTACAACGCCTCGCTGCCGCCCGAGAAGCGGGACATGGGATTCGTCGCCATGGATCCCTCGGGCGTCGGTCCCCGGATGTACTTCCAGCGGGTGCCCGAGGGCAAGGTCGTCAAGAACCGGGTGCACCTGGACGTTCGGGTCGCGACCGGGCTCGTCGGCGAGGAGCGGCTGGCCGCGCTGGAGGCGGAGTGCGCGCGTCTGCTGCCGCTGGGCGCGGTGCGCGGGCGGCTGCTGCTCGCCGACGAGGAGAACGAGTCGTGCCTGCTGATGCAGGACATCGAGGGCAATGAGTTCTGCCTGGACTGACCCGCCTGCTGCATGTGCCGTCCACGGGGTGCGCCAGACGACGGAGCGACCTGCCCCTAGTCCTGAACTCGGCTACGAGATATAAAAATCGACGCTGAGGCGCACGCCACCGCCACGCGCCACGATGCGGGCGGCGTCCTGGTGGCCGGTGGGTCGGGCCGGCGCTGTGCGACTATTGGCCATGCCTGTGACCAACCCGTGGCTGGCCGGTTCAGCCCCCGAGGATCGGCTCGATCGTGAGCGCCTTGAAGAACGCATCCTGAACCTGTTGTCGTCCCAGAACATGTGCGTGGTGGCGACGTCGGGGGCTGCTGGGCCGCTGGCAACGCCGGTTCGCTACTACCACCTCGACTTCGCCCTGATGTTCACCGCGTCGGCGGTGTCCCCGAAGATGCGGAACATCGCGGCGGACCCCCGCGTGTCGATCGGCGTCTTCGCCCCGCTGGTGGGCCAGGCCAGTAGCCGAGGGGCTCAGATCTTCGGGCAGGCCCGGGTGTTGGGGCCCGATGACGCGGAATTCGCGCACTACTGGCCGGCCTTCCGGTGGCAGTCCGACCATGTCGAGCGTTCCCTTCCGCTGACCGAGCCACCGACCGGACCCGTGGTTCTGGTGGAGGCCGAGCGGATCGTCTATACGGAGCACTGGCTGAGACGTGAGGGCTTCGCTCCTCGTCAGTTCTGGACCAGGGCCGACTCCTGAGAGCTGTCCGGCCGATCATTGATGACGTGCGTCTGGCTGCTGCTTGAGGCGCATGTGACGAGGGGCCTGATGTCGATTGCCGGGCGTCCGCCGGTGCGCGACCATCGTCGGATGGAGAGGGATGAGGGTCGGAAGCTGACGCGGGTTGTGCAGACGTGTTCGGCATGCCCATCACAGTGGGATGCCTGGACGGCGGACGGCCAGTACCTGTATCTCCGATACCGGCATGGTGAGGGCTGCGTCGAGTGGCATCCCGGCCCTGACGATGATGCCGACACGCCGGAGTCCTGGAACGATGGCCTCTCGGGACTCCTGATCGAATGGGACGACGGCACCGACAGCGGTGTCATCAGCCTTGAGGACTTTCTCGCGGCAGCGGGACTGGTGCTGGCGCCGGGTGCGTCGGTGGGGTGAGGTCATGGCACGTGGTCAGGTGCGGAGCCGGACTCCCGAGGCGTATTCCCGATGCAACCGGCTGACGGTCGCCAGTAGTGTTCGGGCAGGAGGTCGCCGGTGGGTGCATCGACGCTGTACCAGGTGGGGGACGCGCTGCCCGACGTGAGCAGCGCGCTTGCGTTCGCGCGTCAGTTGCTGACCCGATTCGGGACCGGGACGGCCGCACGCGCGGACTTCTCCCTCAATGACATAGCGACCGTGGAGCAGTTCCAATACGCGCGCCGGTACTTCAACCACGGGACGTTCATGGGCGATGAGCGCTACCTCCACGACCCCCGGTACCGTGAGTTCTGGCGGACCTTGGCGCGCTGGGGCTTCGAGGAGAAGTACGAGGGCCTCTGGGTGGAGACGGAACTTCAGCCCCAGCTCGCGGCGTTGTGGCCGTTGCCCGAGGGCGTTCAGTTCCAGTTGCAGGAGGGGAGGACGCCGGACACCTTCCCCTTCAGTGCGGCACACACATGGATCGAGCCGGAGATTGACATCGCCGTTGCCGCCGCCGGCCCGCTGACCGTCGACATCGCCTGGGACTCACCCTTGCGCGGCCTGCCGGCCCCCAAGCTCTGCGGCGTCCAGTTGTGCCTCAACGGCGTCTGGACCGTGCAGTGCAGCGCGTCCGCACCGGGTGTGCACACCGTCTATCTGTCCATCGGCACCCGGAACTCCGAGGAGATCGCGGAGCGGTGGCTGCACGACACCGGGCTCGACGTCGGGGAGGACTTGGCGGGCTGGTGAGCACAACCCAGGGCGGCTGGTCGCCTCGTCCGCAGCCGCCGCTGCGGCACTTGTATGGCATGTGCAGTTCACCAAGTGCGGGGGGAACGGACGATTCGGCGTCACTCCGGCTCCCTAGGCTGCTGATCCGTAGCAACGGGCGGGCCGCCGCCTGCCCGGCCCCCCTTTCTGTGGAGTCATGCATGCGTTCGAGGTCCCGCACGCTCTGGTCCCTGGCCGCCGCCACCGCGGCCGTCGCCGCGTTCAGCACCGTCGCTGTGCTCCAGCCCGCTGCCGCCCCCGCCGCCACCCCCGTTGCCGCGCAGGCCGTCTCCGCCACCGTGCCCACCCCCGCCCATGTGGTCGTGGTGATGGAGGAGAACCACTCCTACGCCGACATCATCGGCAACTCGAGTGCCCCCTACTTCAACGCGCTGGCCGGGCAGGGCGCGCTGCTCACCTCCTCGTTCGGGGTCACCCACCCCAGCGAGCCCAACTACATGGCGCTGTTCGCCGGCAGCACCTTCGGCCTGAGCGCCGACACCTGCCCGGTCAACAAGGGCAACGTCGCGAACCTCGGCTCCGAGCTGCTCGCCGCGGGCAAGACCTTCAAGGGCTACTCGGAGGGCCTGCCCTCCACCGGTTCGACCACCTGCAGCTCCGGCAAGTACGCCAGGAAGCACTCGCCCTGGATCAACTTCAGCAACGTCCCCACCGCCGACTCGCTGCCGTTCACCTCCTTCCCCACGAACTACGCCAGCCTGCCGACGCTGTCGTTCGTCATCCCCAACCTCAACGACGACATGCACGACGGCAGCATCGCCAGCGCAGACAGCTGGCTGAACAGCAAGCTGTCCGCCTACGCGACCTGGGCCAAGGCCAACAACAGCCTGCTGATCGTCACCTGGGACGAGGACGACTACACCGAGAGCAACCAGATCCCCACCATCGTGGTCGGCCAGTCCGTGAAGACCGGGCACTACGACGAGAGCATCAACCACTACAACCTGCTCGCCACCCTGGAGCAGATGTACGGGCTGACGCCGGTCGGCTCCAGCGCCACCGCCCCCGCCATCACCGACATCTGGAACTGAGCAGCTTGCATTCCAACGCCCGGCGGCTGCCGTCCCGCGCCCTGGCAGCCGCCGCCGTGTCCGTCGCCGCGCTGGCGCTGCTCGGCGGCGCGGTCGGCCTGCGGCCCGCGGCCGGTACCGCCGCCGTGGTGACGGTCAGTCAGCGCGACTGCGGCTCCGGATGGCTGCCGACCGCGGCCGGACCGCAGTCGCTGCAGCTCAGCGATACCGCCCGGGACCCGGCCGAGGTCTATCTGATCGCGCCCGGCAGCGGCGCGGTCTACGCCGAGGTGCTGTCGCTGCTGCCCGGCGTGCCGAGGGCGCTGTCCACCACCCTCGACGGCGGCCGCTACGCGCTGCGCTGCGTCTTCACCGACGGGACGGTCCGCACCTCCCCGGTGCGCACCCTCACCGGCACCGCCGCCAATCCCGTCCCCGGCGTGCTGCCGCTGCCCGATCTGGAGCTGGCCGCACCCGTCAACGCCTACCGTGGCTATGTCGACAAGTCGCTGCCAGCACTGCTCGCTGACAGCCGCCGACTGGACGCGGACATCGCCGCCGGCGACCTGCCCCGGGCCCGCACGGCCTGGCTCACCGCCCACCTGGACTACGAGCGCCTGGGCGCGGCCTACAACAGCTTCGGCGACTTCGACGCCGCCATCGACGGCACCGCCGACGGTCTGCCCGGGGGCACCGCCGACCCCTCCTGGAGCGGCTTCCACCGGATCGAGTACGGCCTGTGGCACGGGGAAAGCGCCACCGAGCTGCGGCCGCTCACCCACGGTCTGGTCGGCTCGATCCAGGACATGATCGCGGACTTCCCCAGCGCCGACATCGACCCCGGCGACCTGCCGCTGCGCAGCCACGAGATCCTGGAGAACGCCCTGCAGTTCCAACTCACCGGCGCCTCCGACTACGGCAGCGGCAGCACCTTGGCGACGCTTGACGCCAACGTCCAGGGGACGCGGGCGGTACTGGGCACGCTGCGGGCCCTGATCGAGCCGCGCGACCCGGAGCTGCTCACCGCCCTGGACACCGGACTCACCCGGCTGGACGCGGAACTGTCCGCCGACCGCACCCAGGCCGGGGCCTGGATCCCGCCTGCCGCACTGCCCTTGACGCAGCGTCAGCATCTTGACGCCGCCCTGGACGGCCTGCTCGAACAGCTGTCGACCGTCCCCGACCTGCTCCAGGGAAGGCCCTCCGCATGACCGCCGACGCAGTGCCCTCAGCTCTGGGCAGGCGTACCTTCCTGCGCGGCGCCGCCCTGGGCACCGCGGCGGTCGGCGTCGGGGTCCTCGGCACCGAGGGCGTCGAGGGCCTCCAGAGCGCTGCGGCGGCGTCGGCAGACCCCGGGGCCGACCGCCGGATCCCCTGCGAGGGCCCGCACCAGGCCGGGATCACCACTCCACCCCAGGCCGCGGCCACCTTCGCCTCGTTCCGGGTCACCGCCGCCGACCGGGCCGGCCTGGAGCAGCTGCTGCGCACCCTCACCGCGCGGATCCGGTTTCTGACGGCCGGTGGCGCCCCGCCCGACGCCGGGGTGGCCGCGGTGCCCGCCGACAGCGCCACCCTCGGCCCGTCCGTCCCGGCCGACGGGCTGACCGTGACGGTGGCAGTCGGCGCCTCGCTCTTCGACGCCCGCTACGGCCTGGCCACCCGCAAGCCCGCCCGGCTGAAGCCGATGCCCGTGTTCCCGGACGACCATCTGGCCGGGTCGACCGAACTGCACGGCGACCTCTGCCTGCAACTGTGCGCGGACTCCCGGGACACGGTGATGCACGCGCTGCGCGACATCGCCAAGCACACCCGCACCGGGATGCAGCTGAACTGGAAGGCCGACGGCTTCCACGCCGCGCCGCGTCCCAGCGGGGTCCCGCGCAACCAGCTCGGCTTCAAGGACGGCATCGCCAACCCGGACGTCGCGGACCCCGCGGTGACCGCCGCGCTGCTGTGGACCAGCGGCGGGCAGCACGGCGAGCCCGCCTGGACCGACGGCGGCAGCTACCAGGTGGTGCGGATCATCCGGATGCTGGTCGAGTTCTGGGACCGGGTCTCGCTGCACGAGCAGGAGACGATGATCGGCCGCCGCCGGGACAGCGGAGCCCCGCTGGACGGCACGGCCGAGACCGACGTCCCGGACTACGCCGCCGACCCGCAGGGCGTCGCCGTCCCGCTCAGCGCGCACATCCGGCTCGCCAACCCGCGCGACCGGGCCACCAGGAGCCAGCAGATCCTGCGCCGCGGCTACAACTACGACCGGGGCGTCGACAGCAACGGCAACCTGGACGTCGGCCTGCTGTTCTGCAGCTACCAGCAGGACGTGGTGCGCCAGTTCGAGGCGGTGCAGGCCCGGCTGGCCGGGGAGCCGCTGGTGGACTACGTCCAGCCGACCGGCGGTGGCTACTTCTTCGCGCTGCCGGGGATGGCGGGCGGGCGCGACTTCCTCGGGTCCGGGCTGATCCAATCGGCCCCGCCTCCGGGCCGAACCGCTCCGGGCGACCGAGGATGATCGGACCGGCCCCCGCGGCGGGACCGGCCCGTCCGAGGTGGAGGTCTGCATTGGTGCGCCTGGTAGCGGTACTGCGGATCGCGTTCGCGCTGCTCGGGGCGGCGGCGCTGTCCGCCACCGCCGTCCACGCCCGCGCCACCGGGCTCGGCCTGGACAACTTCTTCAGCTACTTCACGGTGCTGAGCAACTGCGTCCTGGTCCTGGTGCTGGGCTACGGCGGCCTCGCCGTCCTGCTGGACCGGCCCGGCTGCCCCGACCTGCTCCGGGGCGCGGCCGCCCTCTACATGGCGGTCACCGGCCTGGTCTACGCGGTCGCGCTGTCCGACATCGACACGGCGATGCTGCCCTGGACCAACACCGTGCTGCACCAGCTGCTGCCGCTGGTGGCCCTGGGGGACTGGCTGCTGCTGCGGACCGTCCGGCGGCTGGGCTGGTCCGAGACCGCGCGCTGGCTCGTCTTCCCGCTCGCCTACCTGGTCTACACCCTGCTCAGGGGCCCGCACGCGCACTGGTACCCGTACCCCTTCCTGGACCCCCGGCCGCACGGCTACGCGCATGTCGCGGCCGCCTCGGCGCTGGTCACGGTGGCCTTTGTGGCCATCGCCGCACTGCTCACCTGGGCGGCCAACGCACGGCACCCCGTGGAACGGCACCCCGCGGAGTCGGCGACACTTCTGGGGTGAATCCCGCCTGGCTCGACCTCCCCGTCCGCGAAGCCGTCCCCGCACTGCAGCAGGCCCTGGCCGCCCGGGGGACGGCCGTCCTCGCGGCGCCGCCGGGGACGGGGAAGACCACCCTGGTCCCGCTGGCCCTGGCCGGACTGGTCGAGGCGTACCCGACCGCGCCCCGGCGGATCCTGGTCGCCGAGCCGCGGCGACTCGCGGTGCGGGCCGCCTCGCGCCGGATGTCCTGGCTGCTGGACGAGCGACCCGGCGGGCGAGCGGACGAGCGCCCGGGCGAGCGAGCGGGCGAGCAGCCCGGCGACAGCATCGGCGGGCGGGTCGGCCACACCATCCGCGGCGAGCGCCGGGTGGGCCCGCGCACCGTGGTCGAGGTGGTCACCACCGGGGTGCTGCTGCAGCGGCTCCAGCGCGACCCGGAGCTGCCGGGCGTGGACACGGTGATGCTGGACGAGTGCCATGAGCGCCATCTGGACGCCGACACCGCGCTGGCCTTCCTCCTCGACGTCCGCGCCACGCTGCGTCCCGAGCTGCAGCTGCTCTGCGCCTCGGCGACCTCGGACACCGCGGCCTGGGCCGAGCTGCTCGGCGCGGAGGACGGTCCGGCCCCTGTGGTGGAGGCGCACGGGGTGTCCTACCCGGTCGAGGTGCTGTGGTCGCCCCCGCCGCGCCCGGTCCGACCGCCGCAGGGCACCCGTACCGACCCGGCGCTGCTGGCCCATGTCGCCGCCACCGTGCGCCGGGCGCTGCGCGAGCGGGAGGGTGACGTGCTGTGCTTCCTGCCCGGTGCGGGCGAGCTGGCCCGGGTGGCCGGGCTGCTGGACGGCGCGGCCGAGATCCTGCAGCTGCACGGCCGGGCGCCGGCCCAGGTCCAGGACGCGGCGCTGGCCGCGGGCAGCGGACGCCGGGTGGTGCTGGCCACCTCGGTCGCCGAGTCCTCGCTGACCGTGCCGGGGGTGCGGGTGGTGGTCGACTGCGGGCTGGCCCGCGAGCCGCGCACCGACCACGCGCGGGGTCTGTCCAGCCTGGTGACGGTCCGGGCCTCGTTGGCGACGGGACGTCAGCGGGCCGGCCGAGCCGGACGCGAGGCGCCGGGGACGGTCTATCGCTGCTGGTCGGAGGCCGAGGAGGCGATGGCGCAGCGGCTGCCCACGCCCGAGATCGCCCTGGCCGACCTCACCACCTTCGCTCTGCAGGCCGCTTGCTGGGGCGACCCGCAGGCCCGCGGCCTGGCCCTGCCGGAACCCCCGCCGGCCGGGGCGATGGCGGCGGCCCGGGAGACCCTCACCGCGCTGGGCGCGGTCGACGCCGCAGGCCAGGCCACCGCCCGGGGCCGCCGCATCGCCGGCACCGCCCTGCACCCCCGGCTGGCCCGTGCCTTGCTGGACGGAGCACCGCTGGTCGGTGCGGTCCGGGCGGCCGAGCTGGTCGCGCTGCTGTCGGAGGAGCCGCCGCGCGCCCTGGGCGACGACCTGGCGGCCGTCCGCCGCGCGGTCCGCCAGGCCCACGACCCCTACGCGGGACGCTGGCGCGAGGAGGTCCGCCGGCTGCGCCGCCATGTCGGCGGCGAAACCGACGGAGCCAGGGGAGCCGGCCGCAGCGACGGCTCGCTGGGGCTGGCGGACGGGGCCGCCGCCGGGCTCGTCGCCGCGCTGGCATTCCCCGAACGCATCGCCCGGACCCGGGCCACCGCTCCTGCCGCCGCCCCCGAGGTCGGGGCCAGCGCCTCCTTCCTGATGGCCTCGGGAACCGCCGCCGCCACCGCCGCAGGCTCCCCGCTGGCCGCGGCCGGATGGCTGGCCGTGGCGGTGGCGGACCGTCCGGCCGGCTGGGCCTCGGCCCGGATCCAGCTGGCGGCCGTGCTCGACGAGGAGACCGCGCTGCGGGCCGGGGCAGCGCTCCTCAGCGAGCGTGAGGAGGTCCGCTGGGCGGTGCCCCCGGGCAGCCGCCGCGGTGATGTCGCGGCGCGGCGGGTCCGCGCCCTGGGCGCGGTCGAGCTCTCCGCCAAGGCCCTCACCGCCCCGGACCGGGCCCTGGTCCGGGCCGCCCTGCTGGAGGGCCTCGCCCGGGAGGGCGTCAGCACGCTGCTGAACTGGCCGGAGCGGGCGGCCACGCTGCGCCTTCGGCTGGCCTTTCTGCACCGCACCCTCGGCGACCCCTGGCCCGACGTCGCCGACGAGGCGCTGCTCGCCGAGGCCGAGCGATGGCTGGAACCCGAGCTCTCCCGGGCCCGCCGCCGCGCCGACCTGGAGCGGATCGACACCGCCTCCGCCCTGTCCCGACTGCTGCCCTGGGCCTCGGGCGCGGCCGGACGGCTGGACGAGTTCGCCCCCGAGCGGATCGCCGTCCCGTCCGGCTCCCGGGTCCGGGTCGACTACACCGGGGAGCGGCCGGTGCTGGCGGTCAAGCTCCAGGAGCTGTTCGGCTGGACCGACGCCCCGGCGCTGGCCGGGGGACGGGTCCCGCTGACGGTCCATCTGCTCTCCCCGGCGGGCCGCCCGGCCGCCGTCACCGCCGACCTGGCCTCGTTCTGGGCCGACGGCTACCGCGCGGTCCGCGCCGACCTGCGCGGGCGCTACCCGCGCCACCCGTGGCCCGAGGACCCGTCCACCGCCCCGCCGACCCGGCGGCTGAACCCGCGCAAGTGACCCCGCGTCCGCTGACGCACCGTAAGGTGTTCGAGCCCCCGAGCCCCCGAGCCCCCGAGCGGCCGAGCCCCGAGCCCCCGAGCCCCCGAGCGGCCGAGCCCCCGAGCGGCGCGACACGGCCGGGCTAACAGATCACGCTACGTGCTCGGACCGCTGCCTAGGGTGTTGGTATGTCGGCGAAGCGTTTCGGTCCTGGGTCCCCCGCGCACCTGGCCACCCAAGGAGTGCGGCTGCTGGGGGCGAGCGTGGTGGCGGGCTGCCTGGTGGCCGGGCTGGCCGTCCCGCTGGTGGGCGGGCTCGGACTGACCGGCAAGGCCGCGGTGTCCGACTTCGACGCGATCCCGGACAGCTTCACCGCCCCGGCCCTGTCGCAGGCGTCCACGCTCTACGACTCGGCGGGCGGGGTCATCGCCAAGGTGTACTCGCGCGACCGCACGGTGGTGCCGCTGGACCAGATCGCCCCGGTAATGCGCAGCGCCCTGATCGACATCGAGGACGCCCGCTTCTACCAGCACGGCGCGATCGACCTCAAGGGCACGCTCCGGGCGCTGTCGCAGAACGTCGGTTCGGCCGGGGTGTCCCAAGGCGGTTCGACGCTGACGCAGCAGTACGTCAAGAACGTCTTCGTCGAGCAGGCCGGTGACGACCAGGCCGCGGTGCTGGAGGCGCAGCGGCAGACGGTGAGCCGCAAGATCCAGGAGATGAAGTACGCGATCAAGCTTGAGGAGACGCTGTCCAAGGACCAGATCCTGGCCGACTACCTCAACATCACCTTCTTCGGCGAGCAGGCGTACGGGGTCGAGGCGGCCGCCCAGCGCTACTTCAGCGTCCATGCCAGTGCGCTGACGCTGCCGCAGGCGGCGCTGCTGGCCGGTCTGGTGCAGTCGCCCAGCCGCTACGACCCGGTGCTGAACCCGGACGAGGCGAAGGCCCGCCGGGACACCGTGCTGGATGCGATGGCCGGCAACGGCACCATCACCGCCGCGCAGGCGACGGCCGCGAAGGCGCAGCCGCTGGGGCTGGCGGTGAGCCGGCCGCAGCAGGGCTGCATCACCGCGGGGGCCGGCGAGGCCTTCTTCTGCGACTACGTGCAGCACCTCTTCCTGAGCAACCCCGCGTTCGGCGCCACCGCGCAGCAGCGTGAGGTGCTGTGGGACGGCGGCGGGCTGCAGATCCGGACCACCCTCGACCCCAAGGCCCAGGCGGACGCCCAGAAGGCGGTCTCCGGGCATGTCTACGCCTCCGATGTGGCCGCAGCCGCGCTGACCATGGTCCAGCCCGGCACCGGGAAGGTCGTCGCCATGGCGCAGAGCCGCCCCTACGGCCCCGGCGACCATCAGACCGAGCTCAACTACAACGTGGACCGGCTGATGGGCGGCGGCAACGGCTTCCAGACCGGGTCGACCTTCAAGCCCGTCACCGCGGCGGCGGCGCTGGACGCCGGTATCACCATGGCCCAGGCCTACCCGTCCCCCTACCAGGACGACTACCCGGCGATGCAGACCTGCGACGGCGCGGTGCTGCCGCAGGTCGGCGGCGACCAGAACGACAGCCCGGACCTGGTCGGCCCGTTCACCATGCCGGACGCCATGGCGCAGTCGGTGAACACCTACTTCGTGCCGCTGGAGGCGCAGACCGGACTGTGCAAGGTGGTGCAGATGGCGGGCCGGCTCGGCCTCGGCTCGCAGGCCCTGGTCGACCGCCCGGGCCACCTCAAGCCGGTGGACCAGGTGCAGTCGCTGACCCTGGGCACCAACAACTTCACCCCGCTGCAGATGGCGGCCATGTATGCGGCCTTCGCGGCCCGCGGCACCTACTGCGCGCCGATCGCCCTGGCCTCGGTCACCACCGCGGACGGCAGCAGCCTGCCGGTGCCGGCCCAGTCCTGCAGCCGGGCGATGACCGTTCACACCGCGGACGCGGTCACCACCATGCTGCACGGCGTGGTCCAGGACGGCACCGGCGCCCCGGCCGGGCTCGACGACCGCGACGACGCCGGCAAGACCGGCACCACCGACGGCCACCGGCAGGTCTGGTTCACCGGCTTCACCGCGCAGCTCGCGGCGGCGGCGGTGGTCAGCGACACCACGGCTCCGCTGCAGAGCCTCAACGACCGCACCTACGGCGGCGTCTACTTCGCCGACGCCTTCGGCGGCACGCTGGCCGGCCCGATCTGGAAGGACGCCATGACAGGCGCCCTGAGCGCGACCCCCTCGGTCCCGCTGCACACCGTCCCGCTGCCGCCCAAGCTCCCGGACCCCGCCCTGCTCGGCGCCCTCGCCGGCGCCACCCCGGCCGTCGCCATCAAGCCCGCCCACCACGGCCCCGCCCCCGTGGTCCCCGCCTCCCCGGCCCGCCACCGCCCCGCGCCCCGTCCGCACCGCGGCCGCAACTCGCACTGACGGGGGTTGTCTCAGACGGCCCCCGGGAGATCCTCCCGGCGGCCGGTGCGGAGGCGCAGTGAGGCGATGGTCGAGGTCGGCCCCGCGCACAGGACGGTCTGGCCGTGCCAGGAGAGCCTGAGCGCGGCAGTTCCGTTGATGTCCAGCTTCTCTCCCTCGACCTCGAGGTCGTCGATGCCTACCCGCACGCTCACAGCGCCCTGCAGGGCTGCTTGCCGTTCGATGGCGCGCCTGGTCGTGAGCGACCCGCGGAAATGCTCCTCGGCCCGGCCTGGTCCGTTGATCTGCGTCCTGCGCAGGACGAATCCTCCGAGCGCTGTGGGCAGGTCCTCGATCGACTCTCCATGAGAGTGGTAGTTCTCGGTCGAGCGGACGGTGCGGACGGTGAGGAGGGGCCCGTCGGGGCCGTCGTAGTGGAGGGTGATGGCCCACGGCTCGCCATCCACCCCCTCGGTCTCGAAACTGGACCTTTCCCCCTCGACCGGCTGTCGCACGGCCACAGCGAACGGTCCCGGGAAGGTACGCAGGAACTCTCGCCAGACCGGGGACACGTTCCCCAACGGGTCGTTCTCATCCTGGTGTCGCATGAACGGCTGCCCCCATCTGCCATCAGCACTGGTTCGGCCTCAGACTAACCAGGTGTGTGATGGTCGGTCAGGGGAACGGCGCCGGTTGGTCGGGTGCCCCTGGTGCCTGTGGTGAGGGCGTGACGGCTGGACCAGGTCAGAGTGGCCGTCGCGGTCAGGGCGAGGAGGGGGACGGCGAAGCCGGCCCGGGTGCCGCCCGGACCGTCGACGAGTCGGCCGACCGCGGCGGCGGCGACGGCGATGCCCGCCGCGCTCGCGGAGTTCGTCCAGGTGAAGGCCTGGGTCAGGACCGAGCGGTCCATCACCGACTCGACCAGCGTCGAGGAGACGATGATGCACGGAGCGATGCCCGCACCGGGGAGCTGGAGGGCGAGGCCGAGCTGCCAGGGGGAGTCGGCCAGCAGTGGCAGCAGCGAAGCGCAGGCCAGAAAGGTGAGGATCAGCGGCAGTTGGGCCGCCGGCGGGGCGTGCCAGCGGTGTCGCCCGTAGGCCAGCCCGGCCAGCAGGCTGGCCGCGCTCATCAGTCCGTACAGGAACCCGGCCGCCGAGGCGGCGTGGTGGGCGGTGGCGAAGGCGCTCACCGAGACCTGCATCGAGCCGAAGAAGACGCCCAGGGCCAGATTGACCGCCAGCAGGGTGGCGAAGTTCCGCGTCCAGAGAACGCCCGGGCTCCGGGCGGCCGTTGCGGCGGGCGTGGGCATGGGCGCGGGCGCCGTGCGGCGCAGCGCGGCGAAGGCCAGTCCGGCGCCGACGACGAGCGCCGCGGCCAGCACCGTACCCGCGGCCGGGTACAGCTGGGTCGCCAGCAGTACTGCGAGGGCTGGGCCGACAAGGAAGGCGACGTCGTTGCTGATCGCTTCGAGCGCGAAGGCCGCGGTGAGTTCGGCCCTGCCGTGAAGCAGGGCCGACCAGCGGGCCGCGGAGAGCGCGCCGACCTGCGGGATGGTCGCCCCGGCGGCGACCCCGGCCGCCATCAGCGGCATGGGGGCCGCCCCGGTCAGGGCCAGCGCGACCAGGGCGGCGATCGCTGCGGCGTGGGCGCACAGCAGCGGGACCAGGACGCGCGGCTGTCCGAAACGGTCCATGAGACGGGCCGTCTGCGGGCCCATCAGGGTCTCCGCCACGGCGAACGAGCCGGTGACCAACCCGGCCACCCCGAAGGACCCGGTCTCGGCATGAACCAGCCAGACGATGCCCAGGCCGGCCATGGCCACCCCAACCCGGGCCAGAGCCGCGGCCAGGAAGAAGGCCGCCGCGCCGGGGGTCCGCAGAGCTGAACGGTAGGAGGCGGGCTCTGTGAGAGCCAATGCGGTACGACGGAACCAGTGACGCGAGGTCACGGTGAACCTTCCGCTGCGCGGTGGGACGGTCCGGGCGAACGACGCCCGTCGCGGGCGCCGCACCCCGCCGCCAGGAGTCGTCCATGGTGACGCGGGCGGGACGGGAAAGAAGTCCACGTCGGCGTCGGCTCCAGCGCCGGCAGAAACGTTGAGTGCTGAGATCGAGAAGCGATCAGGCAAGAACGACACTACCCCGCCTGGGGTCAGACCTGGACCGTCTCCGGGTCGTGCTCCGGGTCGTGCCGGGACGCCGGCATCGCGTCCGGCGGGACCGTGGTCGGGCGGGTGGAGCGCCACAGCCGGGTCGCGGACAGCCAGGCGGCGGCCACCAGCAGCAGGTCGCGTGCGGCGAGGACGCAGGCGCCGGGGATCGAGCCGTGGATGATGCCGTGGCCCAGGAAGGGGAAGACCGCCATGGTCAGCGGGCAGGCGAGGGCGATCAGCGCCGCGACCGGGCGCTGCGAGCTGCCGGGCCGGACCAGGCAGACCGCGGCGAGGCCGACCAGCCAGATCAGGTACTGCGGGCTGAGCACCCGGCTGGTCACCATGAACAGCAGCACGGCGGTCAGCGCGGCGTCGGGCAGGACGTGGGCCGCGCTGCGGTCCGAGCGCAGCCGCCACCAGAGCAGCCAGAGACCGGCCAGACCGGTGGCCGCCTCGCTGGCCAGGGCCGCCGTGGTGACCCAGGGGCCGAGGAACTCGGTGGAGCCGTCGTGGACGCCGAGGGTCCCTTGCCAGCCCAGGTGCCGGGCGAGGTGGAACGGCAGCGCGCCCACCGCCTCGTACTGGATGCCGCGGGAGCCCTGCGCGGACAGGAAGTCGAAGGCGCCGGGCATGGTCCACCACAGCGCCGCCGCCCCCACGGCGGAGGTCGCGGCGGCGGCCGCCCACGCGGTGCGGGTGGCGCGTCCGCGCGGGGTGCCGACCAGCAGCAGCACCGGCCAGACCTTCACCAGCAGCCCCAGCGCGACCAGCGCGCCGAAGCCGCCGTGGGCACCCCGGCGGGCACGCGGCCCGGTGGCGGTGGCGGTGGCGGTGGCGGAGGCGGTTGTGGCGCCGGCGCAGAGCAGGGCGGCCACGGCCAGCGCAGTGACCATCAGGTCGAAGCGGTTCCAGGGCACGGTCCACAGCAGTGGCAGCCCGGCCGTCCACATCCAGCAGCCGGCCAGGGACCTGCGCCGGTCATCCCCAGTACCGACGCCGGCTCTGGCCCCGGCCGCGCGCAGCAGCAGGACCGTCACCAGGGCGTCGGTCAGCGCGCAGCAGAGGACGAAGGCGTGGTCGTAGTCGAAGAAGGGCAGCAGGTGCGGGGCCAGCAGCGGTCCCGCCGCGCCCGGCGGGTACTGCCAGGTGGGGTCGTGGAACGGGAAGTGGTCGGCCGTGAGGACCCGGTCCCAGCCGTGGTAGACGACCGCGACGGAGTAGTCCAGCGGGCCCGGGCTGTGGAAGGGCCCGATCTTGAGCGAAGCGCCGACCAGCAGCAACCGGCTCACCACCCACACGACCCCGAGGACGAGCGTGCTGCCGGCTGCCCGCGCGCGGGGAGATGTTGGTTCGTCCACCGGTCAACCCTCTCAGGCCCACCAGCCCCACCCGTCAGCGGGGCAGCGCCCCGGCCTGTGCACCGGCTGCGCCCGGCAGCCTTCCGTCACCTCCCGGACGGGTGGCCGTAGCGGCGGCCGAGCAGCCAGTAGGCGCCCGATCCGAGGGTGTTGACGGCGCTGAGACCGCGCCAGAGCGCCCGGCTGCCGCGGATCCGCTCGGTCGGCCGCTGCTGGATGTCCCGCCAGGTCAGCGCGGTGACCCCGAGGTGCGTCACGCCGATCGCGGCCAGGACGAGCGGGTTGGGTTTCTCGCGAGCCATGTCTCTCCTATCTAGGACAGGAACAGGCCTAAATGGCCTCTAGCGTGAGGGCTGTCAGTGACCGACGAAGTGATGAGGAAGGGTGGTTCCCATGCCGACTCTAGTGGCCGCGGAGACCGACGAGCGAGACGCGCTGCTGCAGTTCGTGGAGGCCCAGCGCGGCGCCCTGCGGCGGGCCGTGGGCGGGCTCAGCCGGGAGCAGGCCTCGGCCACGCCGACCGCGAGCGTGCTGTCGGTGGTCGGGCTGGTGAAGCACTGCGCGGAGGTGGAGAGCAGCTGGGTCAGGGGCACCCTGGCCGGGCGTCCCGCGCTGGTCCCACGGGACGCGACCAACTGGGGCGACTCGTTCCGGCTGCTGGACGGCGAGAGCGTGGACGACGTGCTGAAGCTGTCCGAGGAGGTGGCGGCCGAGACGGCCGAGATCATCGCGGCGCTGCCCGACCTCGATGTCACCGTCCCGCTGCCCGAGGCGCCGTGGTTCCCGGCCGGAGCCAAGCGCTCGGCGCGCTGGATCCTGCTGCACCTGGTCGAGGAGACCGCCCGGCACGCCGGACACGCCGACATCCTGCGCGAGTCCGTCGACGGGGCCACGGCCTTCGCCCTGCTCGCCCCGCAGCAGCTCCGGCCCAACGACTGATTGGTCCCATGATTGACCGGCCCGATGATTGACCCGGCCCGCGGGGGCGGCCCCGCGGCGCCTACTTCGTCGGCGCAAAAAGGTGCTGCGCCGCCACCGCGGCCCCCCGCGGGCCCACTCCTCGAACGGCAGCGGACGCAGCAGCAGGTCGCATTCCGCTGCCGCGCCGAAGGCCTGCGCGGCGAAGGTCTCCCGGATCTGGTCGGCGAAGAGGTCGTAGGTCGCGACGCCCTCGCCGGAGATGATGATGCGCTCCGGGCCGATCAGATTGGCGACCGAGGCGATGGCCAGCCCCAGCGCGTGCCCGGCCCGGGAGAAGACCCCGCGCACCGCCGGATCCCCGGCGTGGGCCAGCCGGACCGCCTCGGTCATGGTCAGCGCGGGGTTGCCGGTGGCCTCCCGGGACTGCTCGATGATCGCGGCGGTGGAGGCGACCGCCTCCACACAGCCGGTGTTGCCGCAGGTGCAGGTGCGGTCGGTGCCGCCGACCGGCAGGTGGCCGACCTCGCCGGAGACCCCGTGCGCCCCGGAGACCACCCGGCCGCCGATGGACAGCCCGCAGCCGATCCCGGCCCCGACCGTGATCAGGGCGAACGAGGAGAGCCCGGCGCCCGCGCCGAACCACTGCTCGGTGACGGTCAGCGCGCGCACGTCGTTCTCGATCACCGTGGGTGTTCCGGTGGCCGTCTCGACCAGCTGGGCCAGGGCCACCCGGCGCCAGTTGAGGAAGGGCGAGTACTGGACCACCCCGGTCTCGCCGTCGACGTCCCCGGAGATGGTGACGCCGATGCTGTGGATTGCCCCGTCCTGCTCGGCGCCGGCCGCCGCCCGCAGCTGGCCGACCAGGCGGGCGATCGCCAGGACCACGGTGCCGACATCCCGTGAGTTGAGTACGGCCCGCCGTGCGACCAGGGGTTTCGCAGTCAGGTCGGCCACCACCCCGATGAGTTCGTCCGCGGTCACCTTGACCCCGATGAAGCGGGCCCGTTCCGCGCGGACGGCGATCAGGGTGGCCGGCCGGCCGGTGGCGCGCTTGGGGGCGGGCTCGCCGAGTTCGGTGATCCAGCCGTCGGCCAGCAACGGGGTGGCGACCTTGGTGACGGCGCCGGGGGAGAGCCCGGTGCGCCGGCCGGTCTCGGCCCGGGTGAGCGGCCCGTGCATCAGCAGGGTCTGGAACACCAGGGCGGCGGCGGGTGGCTGGTCGGCGAGAGTCACGCCCTGATCATACATTTCCGAGGGAAAGTAAAGAAGATGGCTGTCCTGGGGATTCTCTGGAATCTGCCTAAGAAACATGCTGGTGACTATGTTGACGCTGGAAGGAAACTCTGGCTACAGTCGCCGCACTCCCTAGCAGAGACGACCGGGACGGTCTCCTCTGCCGCCGAGTGCGACCACCCCCACCCTCCGGTCGTTCCCTCAAGGACGGCCGATCCTGCGCGTGCACCGCCGGGCCCCTGACAAGCCCCGGCTCGTTGCCGCCGCGCTGAGACGGAGTAGTTCATGGCACCTCCTCCAGCTCGACCCGTACGTCTCGGAGCCGCCGTGCTCGCGGCCTCCGCCCTGGTGGCGGCCTTCGCGGTGCCGGCCTCCGCCGCCGCCCCGGCCACCGTCAAGACCTCGGTGTCCACCAAGGCCACCCCGGCCACCAAAGCTGCCCCCGCAGCGCACCATCCCAAGTCCGCCCTGGCCCAGAAGCCCTATCTGGGCTGGAGCAGTTGGAGCCTGGAGTCGACCAACTACCCCGGCGTCAACCCGACCGGGCCGGCCAGCTGGCTGACCGAGGCCCATGTGCTGCAGCAGACCGACGTGGTCGCCGCCAAGCTCAAGCCGCACGGCTACCAGTACGTCAACATCGACGCCGGCTGGCAGAGCGGCTTCGACTCCTACGGCCGGCCCAAGGCCAACGCCACCACGTTCCCTGACGGCATCGCGTACGTCGCGAACTACGTCCACAACAAGGGCCTGAAGCTGGGCATCTACCTGGCGGTCGGCCTGGACCCCAAGGCCTACGGCACCGGTACCACCCCCATCTACGGCGCGCCCGGCTGCACCACCAAGGACATCGTCTACCCGGACCTGCGCACCACCAACGGCTGGAACAGCGCGTACAAGATTGACTTCTCCAACTCCTGCGCCCAGTCCTACATCAACTCGATAGCCGACGAGTTCGCCGGCTGGGACGTGGACTTCCTCAAGCTGGACGGGGTCGGCCCCGGCTCCTTCCAGGGCGGCGCCAACTACGACAACACCGCCGACGTCGAGGCCTGGAACACCGCGCTGACGCAGACCGGCCGGTCGATCCAGTTCACCATCTCCTGGGCGCTCAGCCACAACCAGGCCGACGTGTGGAAGGCCAACTCGAACGGCTGGCGGATCGACACCGACGTCGAGTGCTACTGCGGCACGCTGGTCGGCTGGAACAACTCGGTCAAGCAGCGCTGGAACGACGTGGTGCAGTGGATCCCGGACGCGGGCCCAGGGCACTGGAACAACCTCGACTCGCTCGACGTCGGCAGCGCGACCATGGACGGCCTCACCGACGCCGAACGGCAGAGCTACGCCACGCTGTGGGCGATCGAGGCCGCGCCGCTCTACTCCGGCGACGACCTGACCAAGCTGGACAGCTACGGCCTGTCGCTGCTCACCAATGACGAGGTCCTCGCCGTCGACCAGGCGGGCACCCCGGCCTCCCCGGTCAACCAGCGCTCGGACCAGCAGACCTGGTACACCCGCAACGCCGACGGCAGCGTCACGGTGGCGCTGTTCAACCTCGGCAGCGCCCCCGCCACGGTCACCGCCCAGTGGAGCGACCTCGGCCTCAGCGGCTCGGCCGCGGTCCACGACCTGTGGAGCCACCAGGACCTGGCCAAGGCCAACGGCAGCTTCAGCGCCACTCTGCCCGCCCACGGCTCACGACTGCTGCGGATCACCCCGGCCGGCAGCAACAAGCCCGGCATTCCGGTGAACGTGCACGGCACCGCGTCCACCTCGTCCAGCGTCTCGCTGGCCTGGGCCCCGTCCACCGGCGGCTCGACCGCCACCGGCTACGAGGTCTACACCGACGGCAAGAAGTCCGCCACCGTCAGCGGCACCTCCGCCACCGTCTTCAACCTCCAGTACGCCAGCACCCACACCTTCACGGTGCTGGCCGTGGACCGGTCCGGCCACAAGTCGCCGACCGGCACACCGCTGACGGTGACCACCAAGGGCTCCGGGGGAGCGGTGGTCTACGAGGCCGAGTCCTCGGCGAACACCCTGGCCGGCGGCGCCTCGGTCGGTGACTGCGGCAACTGCTCGGGCGGCAAGAAGGTCGGCAACCTGGGCGGCAGCGGGATCCTGACCTTCCCCGACGTCACCGTGTCCAGCGCCGGCACCTACCTGGTCGACCTCGCCTATGTCGACGGGGACTCCAGCCGGACCGCGGTCATCACCGTCAACGGGACCGCCTTCAACCTGCCGCTCTCCGGCACCAACAACAACGACTGGGGCACACCGCAGACCGTCACGGTTCCGGTGCAGCTGAAGGCGGGCGTCAACAGCATCCAGGTCGGCAACCCGACCGACTACGTCTCGGACATCGACAGGATCACCCTCTAGCCCTGGCCGGCGGCCCGCCCACCGCGGGCGGGCCGCCGGCCAGGACCGCACCGCCGCAGCCGAGGAGAAAAGGAGAGCACCGTGGCGCAGGCAATCGAGCAGGACCCGGTGCCGCCGGCGATACGCCGGAGCACCAAGGGCAGGGCCAAGGCCATCACCACCGCCGCACCGAAGAGCGGCAAGCGACTCGGCGGCAAGCGGCCCGGCGGCAAGCGACCCGGCGCCCAGCGGGGATCGTCCGCGGCGCACCGGCACGACGGTCGGCTCGCCTGGCTCCTGATCACCCCGGCTCTGGTCGGATTCCTGGTGTTCTTCGCCTATCCGACAGTGCGCGGCATCTATCTCAGCTTCACCGACTTCCATGTCCTCTCCCCGCCGAAATGGGTGGGGCTGGCCAACTTCCGCGAGCTGATGTCGGACGAGGTCTTCTGGCACTCGCTGCGGGTCACCCTCTACTTCGTGGTGCTCTCGGTGGTGCTGGGCCTGATCGTCTCGCTGGTGACCGCCGTGGTGCTGCACCGGCTGACCAGGTCGACCGTGATCCGGGCACTGATCCTGCTGCCCTTCCTGATCTCCGGCGTGGTCGCCGGACTGGTCTGGTCCTGGATGCTCGATCCGCAACTGGGCATCGTGAACGTGGTGTTGAACAAGCTCACCGGGCACACCGTGATGTTCTTCGGCAGCAGCGCCTGGGCGATCCCCTCGCTCGCGGTGATCAACGTCTGGAAGACCATGGGCTACAACGCGGTCCTGATCTTCGCCGGGCTGCAGACCATCCCGGAGACGGTGTACGAGGCGGGCCGGATCGACGGGGCCAGCGAGTTCCAGATGTTCCGGCGGCTGACCGTCCCGCTGCTGCGGCCGATCCTGGTGATGGTGGTCATCCTCAGCGTGATCAGCTCGTTCCAGGTGTTCGACATCGTCTCGGTGACCACCCAGGGCGGTCCGGCCGACGCCTCCAACGTGCTGCAGAACTACATCTACGACAAGGCATTCCGCCAGTTCGACTTCGGCTACGCCGCGACCATGTCGCTGGCCCTCTTCGTGATGCTGATCGCGATCACCTTCACCCAGATGCGGCTCGCCCGCGCCAACGAGACCGACCTCAACTGATGGAGGCATGACCGTGTCCACCGCAACCATGTCCCGTCGGGGCTTCTCCCCGGGCCGTACGCTGGCCTGGGTCTACATCTCGCTTGTCATCGTCATCACGATCTTCCCGTTCTACTGGATCCTGCGCACCGCGCTGTCCAACAACTACGCGCTGTCCACCGACCCGTCCTCGCTGCTGCCGGTCGGCTTCACCTTCGGGGGTTTTGAGCGGGCGCTCGGCATCTCCAGCGTCGCCCAGGCGCAGGCCCAGGGCGGTTCCGGGGCCTCCATGGACACCGCGCTGTTCCTGCGCAACTCGGTGGTCTACGCGGGCGGCCTGACCATCTGCATCGTCTTCTGCTCGGCCATCGCCGCCTATGCCTTCTCCCGGCTGCAGTGGCGCGGCCGCAACACCGTCTTCACCATCCTGCTGTGCGCGCTGATGGTGCCCGGCATCCTCACCCTGCTGCCGAACTTCGTCCTGATCAAGGACCTCGGGCTGACCAACACCTTCTCCGGGATGATCCTGCCGGGCGCGTTCTTCTCCGCCTTCAACATGTTCTTCCTGCGTCAGTTCATGCTCGGGCTGAGCACCGAGATCGAAGAGGCCGCGATCATCGACGGGGCCGGACCGCTCCGGGTGCTGTTCCGGATCACGCTGCCGATGACCGCGGCGCCGATCACCACGCTCACCATGCTGACCTTCATCACCACCTGGAACGACTACTTCTGGCCGCTGCTGGTCACCAACGACAACAGCGTGCGCCCGCTCACCCTCGCCCTCGCGGTGTTCAAGCAGTCCTCGCCGCAGGCCGCGCCCGACTGGGCCGGGCTGATGGCCGCCACCCTCATCGCCGCACTGCCGATGCTGCTGCTCTTCGTCGTGTTCGGACGACGCATCGTCAACTCCATCGGCTTCTCAGGAATCAAGTGAGCCGCCCCGTGCATCCTCTGCCCGACACCCACCCTCAGTCCGACAGCCACCCGCTGCCCGACACCCGCCTCCCGGGCGACCTCAGGCTCGCCTGGCCGCTGCCCGCGGCGAACTGGAACGAGGCCGCCCCGGTCGGCAACGGCCGGCTCGGCGCCATGGTCTTCGGCGGCACCCGCCGCTCCCGGATCCAGATCAACGACTCCACGGTCTGGTCCGGCACCCCGGACGGCCCCGCAGCCGCGCTGGCCGCCGTGCTGGCGAACGGCGCGGGCCCGGAGCGGCTGGCCGCCGTCCGCACCGCCCTCGGCGCCGACGACCACGCCACCGCCGAAGCGCTGCTGATGTCCTTCCAGGGCCGCTACAGCCAGGAGTACCTGCCCTACGCCGATCTGCTGCTGACCCTGGGCAGCGGCGCGGAACAGACCGTCTACCGGGGCCGGACCCTGAACCTCGACAACGGCGTGGTCCAGGAGGACCTCGACCAGGACGGCCGCCGGATCCGTCGGCTGACCTGGGTCAGCGCCCCGGCCGGAGCCCTCTGCGTCGCCCTCTCCGTGGACGGCGGAACCACCGACCTGCGGATCGCGCTGGACTCCCCGCTGCGGGTGGTGCACACCGGCTACGACACCGACGGGGCCGCCCTCGGCGTGGAGATACCCGTCGACGGCGCCCCCTCCCACGAGGAGTCCGTCGCCGAGCCGCTGCGCTACGCCGACGCCCCCGTCGACGGCCGCGACCCCGACGGCTACGACCCCTACGGCGCCGTGGCGCTCAGGGTCGCCACCGACGGCCGGGTCAGCGCGGGCGAGGACGGCTGGGCGGTGGAGGGCATGACCTACGCGCTGCTGACCCTTGCCAGCTCCACCAGCGCCGCCGACCACTGGGCCGGCCGAGGCCCGCGTTCGCGCAGCGAGCACCAGCAGACCGCCGCCGACACCGCCGCCCGTGCTCTGGCCCGCGGCGCCGACGAGCTGCTGCGCGAGCACCAGGCCGACCTGCGCACCCTGCTGGGCTCCGCCGCCCTGGAGATCGGGCCGCGCCGGGCGGGCGACTTCGACGTGGTCCGGGACATCCTCGGCGGCAAGGACGAACTCCTCACCGCCACCGTGCTGTTCCAGCTGGGGCGTTATCTGCTGGCCTCGGCCTCCCGACCGGGGGCCGGACCGCCGGCCAACCTGCAGGGGATCTGGAACGCCGACCTGCGCCCGGCCTGGTCCTCCAACTACACCGTCAACATCAACACCCAGATGAACTACTGGGGCGCCGAGGCGGCCGGCCTCGGCAGCTGCCACGAGCCGCTGTTCGACCTGCTGGACCGGCTCTCCGAGGCCGGCACCCCGGTCGCCCGCGAGCTCTACGGGGCGCGCGGCTGGGTGGCGCACCACAACACCGACATGTGGGGCTGGACGCTGCCGGTCGGCATGGGCCACGGCAACCCGTCCTGGTCGATCTGGATGATGGGCGGCGTCTGGCTGTCCCAACACCTCTGGGACCACTACGAGTTCACCCAGGACACCGGCTTCCTGCGGGAGCGGGCCTGGCCGGTGCTGCACGGCGCCGCCCTGTTCTGCCTGGACTGGCTGGTCGACGACGGGCACGGCGGCCTGGACACCGTCCCGGCCACCTCGCCGGAGAACCTGTTCCGCGCCGCCGACGGCAGCCCGCGCTCGCTCACCCGCTCCACCGCCATGGACATCGCGCTGATCCGGGCCCTGTTCGAGCGCACCCTGCGCACCGCCGAACTGCTCGGTCTGGACGACGACCCGGTCACCACCGAGATCCGGAACGCGCTGCCGCAGCTCGACCCGCCGCAGATCACGGCCGGCGGCTGGCTGCAGGAGTGGGCCGAGGACCTCCCCGAGGTCGACCCGACGCACCGTCACCTGTCCCAGATGATCGCGGTGCACCCGCTGGGCCAGATCGACCCGGACGCCACCCCGGCCCTGGCCGCCGCCGCGCTCCAGCTGATGGAGCGGCGCGGTCCCGGCGCCATGGGCTGGTCCTGGGCCTGGAAGATCGCCCTGCGGGCCCGGCTGCGCGACGGGGAGACCGCCCGTGACCTGTTCCTGGAGGCGGCCAGGCCGCTGGACGCCGACCCGGACACCGACGCGCCGGTCGACGGCTCGCAGTGGGGCGGGCTGCTGCCCAACCTCTTCTCCACCCACCCGCCGTTCCAGATCGACGGCAACTACGGGCTGATGGCCGCGCTCACCGAGATGGTGCTGCAGAGCCACGCCGGTGCGGTCCACCTGCTGCCGGCCCTGCCCGCCGACTGGCCGCAGGGCCGGGCCAGGGGGCTGCGCTGCCGGGGCGGCCTGGAGGTCGACTTCGACTGGTCCGACGGCCTGTTGCTGTCGCTGACGGTCCGTCGGGTGAGCGGCGACGGCGCCGAGCCGGTGGCCCTGCGCTGCGGAGGCCGCACCGTGCGGCGGCGGATCGCGGCGGGGGAGCAGGTGCGGTTCGACCCGCAGCTGCGCGAGCTGCCCGCGCTTCCCGCGGCGGTGGGCGCCGGATGCTGACCGACCTGGACCTCCCCGCGCTGTGGGAGTACCGCAGCGACTACCGCGAGCCGGCCGGCTTCGACGCCTTCTGGGCCCGCACGCTGGCCGAGGCCCGAGTCCACGCGCTGGCGCCGGTGCTGGCCCCGGTGGAGACCCCGCTGGAGACCGTCGAGGTCTTCGACCTGGCCTTCGCCGGGTTCGGGGGCCACCCGGTTCGCGGTTGGCTGCGGCTGCCCCGGCACCGCACCGGGCCGCTGCCCGCGGTGGTGCAGTTCCACGGCTACGCCAGCGGACGCGGCCACCCGCTGGAGGACCTGCTCTGGGCCTCGGCCGGATACGCCCACCTGGTGATGGACGTCCGCGGCCAGGGCGGCGGCTACGCGGGCGGCGGGGCCACCCCCGACCCGGTCGGCAGCGGCCCGTCCCACCCCGGCTTTCTCACCCGCGGGATCGAGGATCCGGACGACTACGTCTACCGGCGGGTCTTCACCGACGCGGTCCGCGCGGTGGAGGCGGTGCGGCAGCTGGAGTGCACCGACCCCGGGCGGGTCGGGCTGGTCGGGGCCAGCCAGGGCGGCGGCATCGCGCTGGCGGTGGCCGGTCTGGTCCCGGGGCTGACGGCGGTTCACTTCCAGGCGCCGTTCCTCAGTGACATCCGCCGGGCGGTCCGGATCACCGGCAGCGGCCCCTACCCCGAGATCGCCGGCTACCTCGCGGCGCGCCGGCACCAGGTCGAGGCCGTCTTCGACACCCTGGCCCACTTCGACGGGATCGCCTTCGCCCGCCGGGCCACCGCCCCCGCCTGGTTCTCCACCGGGCTCATGGACGAGGTCTGCCCCCCGTCCACGGCGTTCGGCGCCTTCCACGCCTACCGGGGCGAGAAGCAGATCCGGGCCTGGGAGTTCAACGGCCACGAGGCCGGCGGCAGCGAGGACCTGGCGGTCGTCCTGGCCGCCTTCCAGAGCCTGCTGAAGCCCGGGCACTGACCGCACCACATCAGAACCACCCCCACCCTCGAACATCCTTGAAACGAGGCACCACCATGAACCGCAGACTGCCCGCGCTCGCCGTCGCCGTCGCCCTGACGGCCATCGTCTCCGGCTGCTCCAGTTCCAGCACCAGCGCCTCCGGCTCCAAGACCGTCAACTGGTGGACCTGGGACGACAAGCAGGCCGCCGCCTACGCCAGCTGCGCCACCGCCTTCGAGAAGGCCAACCCCGGGGTCACCGTCAAGATCTCGCAGTACGACGTCGCCGACTACTTCACCAAGTTGACCGCCGGCTTCGTGGCCGGCAACGCGCCGGACGCGTTCCAGAACAGCGTCCAGTTCTTCCAGGCCTACGCCTCGCAGCACCAGCTGCTGCCGCTGGACGCCGACATCGCCGCGAGTAAGATCGACATGTCCAAGTACTCGGTCGGGGTCGACGCCTGGAAGTTCACCGACGGCAAGCAGTACGCGCTGCCGCTGGACTGGGCGGCCACCGGCATGTACTACAACGCCGACATGCTGACCAAGGCCGGCTACACCAAGGCCCAGGTCGACTCGATGAACTGGAACCCGGACGACGGCGGCACCTTCGGCAAGATGGTCGCCCACCTCAGCGTGGACGACAAGGGCGTCCGCGGCGACCAGCCGGGCTTCGACAAGGCGCACGTCAAGACGTTCGGATTCGGCGACATCGCCGCCAAGGACTTCATCGGCGAGTCCACCTGGAGCTCCTTCGTCGCCACCACCGGATGGAAGCTGAGCGACAAGCCGACCTGGCCGACCGTGTTCAACTACGACGACCCGCGCTTCGTGAAGACCATGGACTGGGTGCGCTCGCTGACCGACAAGGGCTTCGCGCCCAAGATCGGCTCCTTCACCACCAGTGACGTGGACCAGCTGGCCTCCGGCAAGGTCGCCATGGAGACCGGCGGCTCCTGGGAGGCCTCGACCTTCGCCAAGCTCCCGGGCGTCAAGGTCGGCATCGCGCCCACCGTGCTCGGCCCGGACGGCACGACCCGCGCGGTGATGAGCAACTCCAACGGCAACAACATCTGGGCCGGCACCAAGAACCCCGACCTGGCCTGGAAGTGGGTCTCCTACATGGGCACCGAGGAGTGCCAGAGCATGGCCTCCAAGACCGGTACCTTCTTCCCGTCCATCCCCGCCGCGATGGACGCCTCGGCCAAGGCCATGGCCGCCCAGGGGGTCGACCTGTCGGTGTTCACGGACATGATGAAGAACAAGGTGCTCTTCCCGGCCACGGTCTACGGCAACGGCGCCGCCATGCAGGACGCGATGGAGCCGCTGTTCGAGGGCTACTTCGCGCACCAGAAGAACGACGACGTGTTTGCGACGATGCAGAGCAAGAGCAAGACCCTGCTCGCCAGCAACTGACCCCCGCCGGACCCCCGGCAGGACCTGTGTCCCGGCAACGGACACCTGGAAAGGACTCAGCCATGCCCACCACCCCCGCGCGGATCATCTACCTGCGCGCGGCCGGCGCCGCCCTCGTCGTGGAACTGACCGAGCCGGTGCCGCGAGTCCTGCACTGGGGTCCGGACCTCGGCGAGCTCTCGGACGCGGACCGCGCCGCGCTGAGCCTGACCGCCGAGGCCGCCGTGCTCAACAACTCCCTCGACACGCCGCGCCGGTTCACCATCTGGCCCACCGAGGCCGACGGCTGGTCCGGCACCCCGGCCCAGCAGGGGCACCGGGCCGGCACCGCGACCGCCCCGCGGCTGGCCACCAGCGGCCATCGGTACCGGGACCTGCCGGGCGGGGGAGCGGAGCTGGTGGTGGAACTACTGGACGGCGTCGCCGAAATCGGCGTCACCGTCAGCTACCGGCTGGAACCGTCGGGGGTGCTCGGCGTGCAGGCCGAGCTGGTCAACCGCTGCGCCGATCCCGGCGCGGCCCCCTACGACCTGGCCGACCTGACCACCCTGCTGCCGCTGCCGGCCCGGGCCGGCGAGGTGCTGGACTTCACCGGGAAGTGGAGCCGCGAGCGCTCGCCGCAGCGCCGGGAGCTGGAGTTCGGCAGCTACGTCCGCGAGGTGCGGCGCGGAAAGCCTGGGGTGGACTCGCCCTATCTGATGGCCGTCGGCGTGCCCGGCTTCGGCTTCCGCGAGGGCGAGGTCTGGGGCCTGCACGTCGGCTGGAGCGGCGACCAGCGCTACCTGGTGCAGCGACTGCCTGAGGGCGCCGGCACCCACGCCGCGGTCCTCGGCGGCGGCGAGCTGCTGCGGGCCGGGGAGATCCGGCTCGGCCCGGGGGAGAGCCACCGCACCCCGGTCTGCCACTTCGCCTGGTCGGGGGAGGGGCTGGACGGCCTCGCCGACCGCTTCCACGACCTGCTGCGGGCCCGCCCGACGCATCCGAGCACCCCACGCCCACTGATCCTGAACAGCTGGGAGGCGGTGTACTTCGACCATGACCTGGACCACCTGCTGGGGCTCGCCGACCGGGCCGCCGAGGTGGGCGTGGAACGCTTCGTCCTGGACGACGGCTGGTTCAACGGCCGCCGCGACGCCACCGCCGGGCTCGGCGACTGGACCGTCGACCCGGTGGTCTGGCCGGACGGCCTGACGCCGCTGGTGGACCGGGTCCGCGGGCTCGGCATGCAGTTCGGGCTCTGGGTCGAACCGGAGATGATCAACCTCGACTCCGACCTGGCCCGGGCGCATCCGGAGTGGATCCTGGCCCCCTCCGCCGGGGTGGGCCCCAGCTCCCGGCACCAGTACACGCTGAACCTGGCCGACCCGGACGCCTGGGACCACCTGCTGGCCGCGCTGGACAAGCTGGTCGGCCGCTATGCCATCGACTTCCTGAAGTGGGACCACAACCGCGAGCTGCACGAGGCGGTGCGGCCCGGGCCCGGCGGCGACCGTCCCGGCGGACACGCCCAGGTGGTGGCGCTGTACCGGCTGCTGGACGCGCTGAAGGAGCGTCACCCGCGGCTGGAGATCGAGAGCTGCGCCAGCGGCGGCGGCCGGATCGACCTCGGCATCCTGGAGCGCACCGACCGGGTCTGGCCATCCGACTGCAACGACCCGCTGGAACGCCAGACGATCCAGCGCTGGACCGGGCAGCTGCTGCCGCCCGAGCTGTGCGGCAGCCACCTCGGCCCCTCGCCCAGCCACACCACCGGCCGCCTGGGCTACGACACCTTCCGCCTGGTCACCGCCCTGTTCGGGCACGCCGGCATCGAGCAGGACCTGACCCGCTGCACCCCCGAGGAGCTGGCCAGGATCACCGCCTGGTCGCAGCTCTACCGCGAGTTCCGCCCGCTGCTGCACAGCGGCCGGGTGGTCCGCGCCGACCTGGCCGACCCGGCGACGCTGCTGCACGGCGTGGTCGCGGCGGACGGGGCGAGCGCCCTGTACAGCTGGGTCCGGCTCACCACCTCGGCCGCGGGGCAGTCCGGACGGGTCCGGCTGCCGGGGCTGGCCGCCGACGGCGCGTACCGGGTCCGGATCCGCACCGAACTCGGCCTCCCCTCGCTGCACCAGACCGCGCATCCGGCCTGGGCCGCGCAGGCCGTGGCCGACTGGACCGTCCTCCCCGGCGCGGTGCTGGCCCTCGCCGGGCTGCCCATGCCCACACTGAATCCGGAACAGGCCCTGCTGATCGAGATCCAACGGCTCCCCGGTGCAACGGCTGGGGTGCTTTCGGGAGTCTAGGTACCGGTGGGGCTGTTTCGCCGGCCCCACCGGATCAACTGGACACACGAGCAAGGGAACTGACAGTGACGCATGCTTTTCGCAGCCGTCTGGCCGCCGCCGCGGTCGTCGCGGGACTCGTCTGCGCCGGCACCCCCGCCCTGGCGGCGCCCGCCTTCGCCGCGCCACCGGCCCCGGCCCGGGCAGCAGCAGCGGCGCGGTCGCTGCCGGACACGGACGTCCTGTCCCGGGTGCTGGAGGTCAAGTACGCCGAGGCGCACTGGAACTGGACCGCGTGGAACGACAGCACCGCCGTCCCCTTCGGCAGCGCCCAGCCCGACTACCAGTGCGCCGAGTTCGTCGCCAGGGCACTGGCCGCGGCCGGCCTGGTGCCGGGGCTGAGCCCGGACGCCTCGCAGGACGACTACTTCCACTACACCGCGCCCAACGGCAAGGTCTACGACCTGCTGCTGATCTCCGAGCTGCCCCAGTACAACAACCTCTACGCCTACCTACTGGACAGCGGCATCGCGACCGACGTCGGCGACCAGCCCGCCCAGGCCAAGCCGGGTGACATCGTGGTCACCTACCTCGGCCCGGACGGGACCCTGAGCCATGTCGGCCTGGTCTCGCACGCCCCCACCGCCACCGCCGAGGCCACCGTGGACGCGCACAACAACGCCCGGCTGGACTACGGCTACCACTTCTACGCGCCCTCGCACCTGGTCCGGCTGGTCCCCAACGCCTTCGTCGAGGTGTGGGCCTGGGCCGCCACCCAGTGGGCGCTGCACCCGATCCAGTCGCCGGCCCCGACCCCGACCCCGGCCGCACCGAAGCAGCTGCTCGGCCGCCCGGCCCTCACCGACCCGGCCGGCCCCCAGGTCTGACCCACCCCCGCGCCATGGCCCCCGGCACCCCCGGGGGCCATGGCGCCAGGGACCCACCAGTAGGGTGACCGGGCATGGAGACGACGACGGCAGTATGGTCATTCGCGCTGGTGGTGGGCCTGCTCACGATCACCCCCGGTCTCGACACGGCGCTGATCCTGCGCACAGCCGCCCTCGGCGGACGCCGCGAGGCCTATGGCGTGGTGCTCGGGATCCAGGCCGGCACCCTGGCCTGGGGGACGCTCAGCTCACTCGGCGTCAGCGCCCTGCTCACCGCCTCGCACACGGCCTATGACGCACTGCGGATCGTCGGGGCGGCCTACCTGCTGTGGATGGGGGCCCGGATGGTGTGGGCCAGCCTGCGGCGCACCCCGGATGGCGAAGCGGCCCCGGTCACGCTCGACCGCAGTGGCGGCACCCTGCTCTCGGGGCTGCGGCGCGGTGCGACCACCAATCTGCTCAACCCCAAAATGGGCGTGTTCTATGTGGCGGTGCTGCCGCAGTTCCTCCCCGCGCACGCGCCCCATGTCGCCATGGGCCTGCTGCTGACCGGTGTGCATGTGGCCGAGGGCCTGCTCTGGTCCGGTGTACTGGTGGCCTTCGCCCAGGTGCTCCAGAACTGGCTGCGGCGGCCGGCCGCGCGCCGGGTGCTGGACCGGGTCACTGGAACGGTGATCGTCGCCTTCGGCCTGCGGCTGGCCATCGGCGACTGAGCCCAGGCTTCCACCGCGGGTCTCAGCGGTCGGCGAGCAGCTCCCGGGCCGCGCGGGCGCCGGAGGCCAGGGCGCCCTGGACCGAGCCGGTGGTCCGGTGGTCGCCGCAGACATAACGCCCGGCGCCGAGCCGGGCCGGCCTGGTCAGCGGATGGGGCGCGGGCATCGCCGGGAGCGCGTCGGTGACGGTGTAGCCGGCCAGGTGCTCCCAGTCGGCGGTGTCGGTCCGGTACAGCTCGGCCAGGCGGGTCCGGACCCGCTGCTCCTGGTTCGGGGTCGGGCCGCCCAGCAGCGAGGTGGAGACCAGGGCCCGTCCGTCCGTCGCGTAGCCGGCCGCCACCTCGGTCAGCACCGCGGTGTGCAGCAGGTGCCGGCTGCCGTCGACCAGCAGCACCGGCTCCTCCAGCGGGGAGCGCGGCGCGGCGTAGTAGTGCGTGGTGACGGTCCGTCCGGCCGGGATCTCCAGCTCCGGCAGCAGCGCCCGCGCCGCCCGCGCGCCGGTGGCCACCACCACAGCGTCCGCCGCCAGCTCCGAGCCGTCGTCGAGCAGCACCCCGCCGTCGGTCAGCTCCGCGACCGGGGTGTCGAGGCTGACCGTCCCGGTCGGCAGACCGGCCGCGAGCTGCTCGGGGACGGCCTGGATGCCCTCGTTGGGCAGGCACAGGGTGCCGCGCAGCATGCTGCGCCAGACCAGGTGGAAGAAGCGGCTGGAGGTCTCGAGTTCGTCCTCCAGGAAGACCCCGGCCAGGAAGGGCCGGAAGAAGCTCTCGACCAGCTCGGGGGACAGGTTGGCGTCGGCCAGCGCGGTCAGCGTGGTCCGGTCCGCCGCCCGGCGCAGCAGGGCCGGCGGCGCCAGCATGTCCCTCCCGCTGAGCAGCGCCAGCGCGGCCAGGTCGCGGGCGCCGGCCAGCCGCCCCGGCAACAGGTCGCTGATCCGGCCCGGCTGCCTGGTCGGATCGCTCCAGCGCAGCCGCTGCCCCTCGCGGTCCAGCAGCAGCCCCGGGGTGAACGGGCACAGCTTCAGCGCCCTCAGCTGGAACCGCTGCTTGACCTGCGGATAGGAGGTGTTGAAGACCTGGAACCCCCGGTCCAGCCGAAACCCGGCCCGCAGATCGGTGCGCATCCTGCCGCCGACCCCGTCGGACGCCTCCAGCACCCGCACCGACAGCCCGGCGGCGGTCAGATCATGCGCGCAGGCGAGGCCCGCCAGCCCGGCCCCCACCACCATCACGTCACTGCGGCCCGCCGACCCTGCTGCCATGGAGGACTCCTCGGACGCGGTTCCCTGAGCAGGCCGACCTGTCCGGCCGGCCGCTCCCTGTGATCATCACGCTACCCGCTGTCCGCCCTTCCAGCCCTGATCGACCGGGGGCCGCCGCCGGGGTAATTCCCTTGCCGGTCCCGACGACCCCCGCCTAATACTGCAACCGCATCTGGGCGTGACTTTGAGCGTGGGTGCTCGTTGGTCTGACTGTGTGCCAATGAGTTGACGGTTGAGCAGGTCGAGTCGTGGTCCGAGGGGATAGCCGGGTTTCATGCCCGGTTCGCCCGTCGTTTCGGGAGGTCGGAGCCCCGCGAGCGGGCGTTGGACTACCTGAACGGGTTGCTCGCGCCCCTGGAGCGGAAGAACGGCTGGACGGTGGCCGAGCAGGTCGGGCAGGTGCGTCCCGACGGCGTCCAGCGGTTGCTCAACCACTCCGAGTGGGACGCGGATGCGGTGCGCGATGACGTGCGCGGCTTCGTTGTGGAGAGCATCGGCGCCAGGGACGCCGTGCTGATCGGCGACGACACCGGATTCCTGAAGAAGGGCACGAAGTCCGCAGGCGTCCAGCGCCAGTACACCGGAACCGCGGGCCGCACCGAGAACAGCCAGATCGGGACGTTCCTGGCCTATGCCTCGAGCAGGGGGCGGGCGTTGATCGACCGCGAGCTCTACGTCCCCGTCTCGTGGACTGATGACCGCGCACGCTGCCGGGCCGCGGGGATCGGGGACGAGGTCCCCTTCGCGACCAAGAACGAGCACTTCAAGTGGATGCTGCAGCGCGCCATCGACGCCGGCATCCCCTTCGCATGGGTCACCGCCGACGAGGCGTTCGGGCAGGTGAGGCACCTGCGCGCCTGGCTGGAGGAACGATCGGTGGCGCACGTGCTGGCCACGAAGGTCAACGACATCGTGACCACCGCCCACGGCAGGGCCGCGCAAGTGGACCAACTGATCGCCGACCTGCCCCGGCAGGCGTGGAAGCGCCTGTCGGGGGGCCGGGGCGCACACGGCGAGCGGATCTACGACTGGGCCAGGGTCGCTGTCCGCGAGACCTGGGAGAACGGGTTCGGGCACTGGGTCCTGACCCGTCGCAGCGTCAGCGACCCGAGCGAACTGGCCTACTACGTCTGCTACGGACCGGTCGCCACCCGACTGAAAGACCTGGTCAAGGTGGCTGCTGCCAGGTGGGCGGTGGAGGAGTGCTTCCAGACCGCGAAGGGCGAGTGCGGCCTGGACCACTACCAGGTACGGCTCTACCGGGCCTGGTACCGCCACATCACCCTGTCCATGGCCGCACTCGCCTACCTGACCGCCGTCCGCGCCGAAGAAGCCCAAAAAGGGGAAGCGCCGACAATGCGGACGAGCTCATACCGCTGAGCGTCCCGGAGATCCGCCGACTGATGGGGCACATCGTCGTTGCAGCCCACCACCATGCCAACGAACACCATCTGCACTGGTCACGCTTCCGACGACGAAGCCAGGCCCGCGCCCGCAACTCCCACTACAAACGCCGAGGACACAACCCCCAGATGCGGTTGCAGTACTAAGCTCGCTCCTGCACCTGTAGCCGCCCGTCAGGAGAAGGCCGTTGTTCGTCTGAGACCGGAGACACCGCACCCACGGCGCCCTGCCGTGAGCCCGCGCGTACCCGACCTCGGCGATCACCCCTTTTCTGGGGCGGTTTTTCGTGCGCCCGTTGTGTCTCCCCGCCGTGTTGTCGCTGGACCACCACCAACACCGGGAGCTGCCCCATGTCATCATCACGCCCACCCGCCCCCAGGTCCGCCTCGCTCAGGTGCGCGGGGCTGGACTTCGCCTGGCCCGACGGCCACCCCCTCTTCCAGGGCCTGGACCTGACCGTGGGCCCCGGCCGGACCGGTCTGATCGGGCTCAACGGCTCCGGAAAGTCGACCCTGCTACGGCTGTTCACCGGGGAGCTCGCCCCGTTGGCCGGATCGGTCAAGGTGACCGGGACCCTCGGCCACCTCCCGCAGAACCTCACCCTGGACGCCGGGCTCACCGTCCCGCAGGCCCTCGGCATCGCCCGGGCCCGGGACGCCCTGCACGCGGTCGAACGCGGCGAGGCCACCGCGGAGAACCTGGCCGCGGTCGGCGACGACTGGGACGTCGAGGACCGGGCCCGCGCCGTGCTGGACCGGCTCGGCCTGGGCGGCGTCGGCCTGGACCGCCGGGTCGGCGAGCTGTCCGGCGGCCAGAGCGCGCTGCTGGCCCTGGCCGGAGTGCTGCTGGGCCGCCCGGACGTGCTGCTGCTGGACGAGCCGACCAACAACCTCGACCTCGAGGCCCGGCAGTACCTGCACCGCGCCGTCACCGCCTGGACCGGCCCGCTGCTGCTGGTCAGCCACGACCAGGAACTGCTGGAACTGGTGGACCAGATCGCCGACCTGCGCCAGGGCCGGATCCACGGCTACGGAGGCAGCCTCAGCGACTACCGGGCCGCACTGGCGGTGGAACAGGACGCGGCGGAACGGATGCTGCGGGTCGCCGAGTCCGACGTCCGGCGCCAGCAGCGCGAACTGGTGGAGACCCAGACCAAACTGGCCCACCGCAAGCGCTACGGGCAGAAGATGTACGAGAACAAACGGGAACCGCGCGCCGTGATGAAGCAGCGCAAGCGGCAGGCCCAGGTGTCCTCGGGCCGGCTCCGGATCCAGCAGCAGGACAAGGTCACCGCGGCCCGGGAGCGGTTGGCCGAGGCCGAGTCCTCGGTCCGGGCCGATCCCGAGATCGTGGTCGACCTGCAGGCCACCGCGGTCCCGGCCGGACGCACCGTGCTCACCCTGGCCCAGGTCGTCCCGCAGTTCGCCGCCGAGGGCGTCGTCCCGATCGACCTGTCGGTGCGCGGTCCCGAGCGGATCGCGCTGCTGGGCTCCAACGGCTCGGGCAAGACCACGCTGCTGCGCACCATCGCCGGGGAGTTGGACCCACAGTCCGGCGAGGTGGACTGCCCGGTCCCGCTGCGCTTCCTGCCGCAACGGCTGGACGTGCTGGAAGAGGGGCTCAGCGTGGCCGACAACGTGGCCAGGTTCGCGCCGCGCGCCGGGGACAACCAGATCCGGGCCCGGCTGGCCCGCTTCCTGTTCCGCGGCGGGCGGGCGGACCAACTGGTCGGCTCCCTCTCCGGCGGCGAGCGGTTCCGGGCCACCCTGGCCGCGCTGATGCTCGCGGAGCCGGCCCCGCAACTGCTGCTGCTGGACGAGCCGACCAACAGCCTGGACCTGGCCAGCGTGCGCCAACTGGCCACCGCGCTGGCCTCGTTCCAGGGCGCGCTGATCGTGGCCGGGCACGACCTGCCGTTCCTGGACAGCATCGGCGTCACCCGCCGGCTGCACCTGGACCCGCGCCGGGGGATCAGCACCGGGCAGCCGTGACCTGGGCACAACGCTGAAGGGCCGGAGCGCGGGCGGTTGTCGCCCGGGCTCCGGCCCTTCGGGGTGGTGCGGCTACTTGCGCAGGTCGCGCACGTCCCGGGTGTGCTTGCCCTGGACGGCCTTCTTGTCGTCCACGTAGTCGATGTGCTCGGTGCGGATCTCCTCCTGCACCACGACGTCCTCGGTGACCTCGTCCACGCGCATCCGCACCCGCTCGACCGGGACGGTCTCCTTGGTGACGATGGTGCGCTCCTCGTAGAGCAGCACGTCCTGGTCGGCCTCGATCATCTCGGCCGTGCCCATGGCGGCGGTGCGCTCCCCCTCGGGGATGAGCTCGCGCTCGACATGGACTTCCTGGTGGGTGAGCGGCACGGTCTGCTGCACCTGCTCGGTGGTGACGTACTTGTGCAGGCGGGCGTGGCCGGCCTCGACCCGCTCGGTGCCCACGTGCAGACGCTCCTCGTAGCGCGTCATCTCGTTCCGGGCGTCGAGCGTGCCGTCGGTCCTGGCGTGCGCCGCCGTGGTGGCGTCCGAGCGGTCGGCCGCCAGGCCGCGGCCGGCGGCGGTGCCTACGCCGGCGGCGGTGCCGACACCGGCCGCCGTGCCGACGCCGGCGGCGGTACCGGCCGTCATGCCCGCGCCGGTGCCGGTGCCGGATACCGTGTCGGCCTGGCCGAGGCGGCTCATGCCGCTGTCCGCCGCCGGGGTCTCCGGCCGGCCGAGCCCGTAGTGCTGGTAGAGCGCGCGCTCCTCCTCGACCGACAGGTGACGTCCGGTCTCCAGGTCGGGGGCGCTGTCGACCTGTGCCTTGGCGCAGGTCAGCCGCACCTCGTCCTCGACCATGCTGGCGCCCGCCAGCGGCGCGAAGTGGCCCTTTCCGCCGAACAGGCCGCCCTTGACGGTGACCCACTGCGGCATGCCGGTGCTGTCGTCGAGGTATACCTCCTCGGCCTGACCGATCTTGTGGCCCTGCGCGTCGAGCACCTTGTGGCCGATCACCTGGGTGGGGTCGATCGCTGTACCCATTACTACCTCCAGAGAGGTGAGAGGGAATGCGGCACCCACGCCGGAACATGCACGGCGTTGGAAAAGTGCCTCCTCATTGACGGTGCACCGACCCCACCAAGCCCGCAACTCGGAACGCGCTGGTGGCAGGCGCGTTCCGAGCTGCGTGGGCTTCCCGCTCGAATGGGCTACTTCAGCTTGCTACCTGAAGTCGCTCAGGGCCGCGAGGCTGTTCGCCGCCGGAGCCAGACCCGTCAGCCGGGTCGTGGCCACCGCCGGGCGCACGCCCTGCGGCAGGGTGCCGGCACCGCCGACCAGCGGCAGGCGCAGCGAGGAGTGGGCCAGGTCGACGGTGATCGTCGGCTTGGTGGAGGCCGGGTTGAGCAGCCCGTTGTCGGTTCCGGCCACGATCAGGGCGAGCCGGTGCCCGGCCGGGACCACATGGTCGGTGCCGGCCAGGTTGAAGGTGATCGAGTAGGCCTTGCCCGGGGTGATCGTCGAGGTCTGGTTCAACCCCGCGTAGTGCCCCAGGTCGGCCCAGCCGCGGCTGAAGATGGTGTAGCCGACCTGGCTGGTGTCGGCCGCGGTGTCCAGGAAGCAGGCGCTGTCCCCGGCGGTGCTGTCACCCCAGCAGGAGCGGGTGGTCAGCGTGGTGATGCCGGCCCCGGCCGCCTCGTAGTTGCGGATGGTCGCCGGGCCGAGGTCCACCAGGACCGCGCTGAGGTGGGCGCTCTTGGTGGAGGACTTCACGCTCAGCGTGATCGTGCCGCCGCCCGACATCCGCAGGTCCTTGCTGAGCGCACCGGTGGTGAAGGCGGTCTTCTCCTTGGTGGTGCTGTTCACGTCCGCGGCCCAGTCGTCCTCGCCGAGGCCGGGGTTGTCGGTGAAGCTCGCGGTGCCGCTGCCGGCCGCGGTGGTGAGCGCGCCGGGCTTGAGGTCGATGGTGCTGGTCACGGTCCCGGGCGCGGGCCAGGTGGCGTCCTGGGTCCACTGGTCGGGGGCCCGCTCGATGTCGGCGACCGGGCCGTTCTGGATCCCGTTGTCCACGCCCAGCAGATAGTGGTCGAACCAGCTGTGCAGGGTGTCCACCCAGGCGCCGCGGCGGTAGTCGAAGGGGTCGACATGGCCGGTCTGGGAGAGCCAGATCTTACGGTCCACGCCGGTCTGCGCCAGCGCGGTCCACCACTGCGAGAAGTTGATGTCGCGGACGTTGAGGTCCTGCATCCCGTGCACCACGAAGACGCTGGCCCGCACGTTCGCCGCCGAGGCGACGTAGTCGCGCTGCTGCCACAGGGGGACCAGTTGCCGTTGGCCGGTGAGCCCGCGGCGAGTGCCTTCTGCTCGGCGGAGCAGTTCGCGGCCGCGGTGGAGCTCTCCACGTAGGAGGACAGGTCGGCCGGGGTGCCGTCGTAGAGGGCGGCGCCGTCCGAGCGGTAGTAGTCGTACCAGGAGCTGATCGCGGAGATCGGCACGATGGTCTTCAGGCCGGCGACGCCGGTCGCGGCCACGCCGTTGGCGATGGTGCCGTCCCAGGACTTGCCGATCATGCCGACCGAGCCGTTGGTCCAGCCCGGGGTGACGCTGCTGCCGCCGGTACGGGCGCTGTAGCCGGTGGCGCGGCCGTTCAGCCAGTCCACCACGGCCTTGGCCGAGGTGACGTCGGAGGGGCCGCCGACGTCGACGCAGCCGTCGGAGCGGTTGGTGCCGGCCAGGTCGACCAGCACCACGGCGTAGCCGCGGGAGACGAAGTAGTTGTCGTAGAACAGCGGGAACTGGAGCGGCTTCCCCTGTGCGTCATAGGTCTTGAGCTGGTCCTCGTTGCCGCGCCCGCAGCAGGAGTAGTACGGGCTGGCGTCCATGATGACCGGGATCTTCAGTCCGGCCGCGGCGGGTTCGCTGGGGCGGATGATGTCGGCGGCCACCCGGTCGGTGCGGCCGTTGCCGTCGCCGTCGAGCCCGGTGTCGACCCAGACGGTCTCCCGGACGGCGTTGGCGTAGGAGTAGAGGGGCTGGCTGGCGCCGTTCTGGACGGTGCCGGCCGCGGGGGCCTTGCCGACGCTGCTCGCTCGGGCTGTTGCGGAGCCGAGCAGTGCCACGGTGAGCGCGACGAGGATCGTGGTGACGATGGCGAGCGCGCGGGAGCGACGAATAATCACAAGTGATGAAGGTAGTTCGCGCCGCCCCGGCCCACGAGGGTTTTGACGAGACAGCAACAAAAATCGCATGGCGGGTTCACAGCCGGTTCAGCCGCGGGCCCGCCGGGCCCGGCCTCGTCTGCGGTTCAGCCGTCCGCGCCGGGGCGGCGGCGCGGCGAGCCCGAAGGTCACCGAGATCCTCGCGCCGCCCAGCGGGCCCCGGTCGATCGCCACCGTTCCGCGGGTGGCGGCCGCCGCCCGGCGGGCGATGTCCAGGCCGAGCCCGGTGGACGCGGTGCTGGTGCCCCGGGCCAGCGCGTCGTCCGGATCGGGGATGCCGGGCCCGGCGTCCTCGACGGTGAGCACCACCACCTGGGCCGCCCGGACCAGCCGGACCGCGAAGGCGGTGCCGGGGCCGGTGTGCCGGAAGACATTGCCGACCAGCGCGTCCACCACCGCCGCCAGGTCGTCCTCGGGCAGGTCGACCAGCGCGTCCTCGCCGGTCACCTCCACCAGGCAGCGGCGCTCCTGCTGCTCGGCCAGGGTGGACCAGAAGCCGCCCCGGCGGCGGACCACCTCGGTGGCCCGGCAGAGCACCGGGTCGCCGGCCGGGCGCTGGGCGGTGCCCATGGGGCCGAAGGCGAGCGGGGTGCGCGCGGCGGTGATGATGGTGTGCAGCTCGGACTCCAGATGGGCCACCGCGGCGGTGATCCTGGCGTTGTCCGGGGTGGGGCCCATCCGCTCGGTGGCCAGGTGCAGCGCGGTCAGCGGGGTCCGCATCCGGTGCGACAGATCCGCCACCAACTCGCGTTCCACTGCTAGGAGTTCGAGCATTCGATCGGCCATGGCGTTGAATGCCTGGCCGGCTTCCAGCAGTTCCGGCGGTCCCATCGGCTCCACCCGGGACTCCAGGTCGCCCCGGCCCAGCGCGTGCGCCGCCCGGGACAGCCCGCGCGAGGAGTGCACCACCCGGGACGCCAGCCGGTCGGCGACCAGCACCGAGCCCAGCACCAGACCCAGCGCCAGCAGCGCCATCACCGAGAGCGAGACGGCCACCCCGCGGTCGAGCTCGTCCTTGGGGACGAACTCCTCCACCACGGCCACCCGTCCCTGACCCAGCACCACCGGCTGCAGATAGACCCAGCCGCCGTCCGGCAGGTTCTGCGCCAGTGAGGCGCCCTCGCGCTGGGCCCGGCGCAGCAGCGCCGCCGGGGCGTGGCCGGTGCCGATCGACCGGCCGCCGGGCAGGTGCACGTCCAGCCGGCCGCTCGGGTCGAGGGCGGAGACGGCCTGGCGCAGCTCGGCCGGGTCTGCGGTCAGGGTCAGCACCGGCGCCAGCGCGGCGGCCCGCTGCTCGGCGGCGGTGACCGCCTGGGTCCGCGCCTCGGAGCGGACCAGCAGCGCCAGCGGTATCAGGAAGGACAGCGCCACCATCGAGGTGACCGCCAGGGCCACCCCGGCCAGGGTGCGTCTCACCGGGGGGTCACCAGTTTGATGCCCACCCCGCGCATGGTGCGCAGCAGGCCGGGAGCCGCCGCGCTCTCGCCGAGCTTGCGGCGCAGCGAGGAGAGGTGGACGTCGATGGTCTGGTCCTCGACATAGGGCTCGCGCCACACCTCGGCCAGGATCCGCCGCTTGGAGACCACCAGGTCCGCGTTGGCGGCGAGGAACGAAAGCAGGTCGAACTCGCGGCGGGTCAGCGGGAGTTCCTGCCCGCGGAGATGGGCGGTGCGGGAGCCGGGGTCGATGTGCAGCGGGCCGATCGAGACCGGTGCGCGGAGCAGCGAGGGGCCGTCCTGCAGGTCCTGCGGGGCGGCGGCCGGTCCGGTGTGCGAGGCGGTGCGCCGGAGCACGGCGGCCAGCCTGGCGATCAGCTGGGCCCCGGAGAAGGGCTTCACCAGGTAGTCGTCGGCACCCGCGTTCAGCAGCCGGACGATCTCGGCGTCCTCGTCCCTGGCGGTCACGATCAGCACCGGCACCTGGGAGATGCCGCGGATCATGCGCAGTGCGTCGCTGCCGTCGAGATCGGGCAGGCCCAGATCGAGGATCACCGCGTCGAGCGGTCCCCGGGTGACCTCGCGCAACCCGCCGAACCCGTCCGCCGCGCTGCGCACCACATGGCCGTTCCCGGTCAGGACGTCGATCAGTTCCGCACGTATACCGGGGTCGTCTTCCACGACAAGGACGCTGGCCATGCCGCACACCGTAGCCGATCGGCCGGGCGGCGTCGGACGGCCGGAGCTGAGTCCGTACCGGGGCCCGATCTGCCGCTCGGGGGCGGGGACCGCCATGATGGGGCCGTGCCCCGGCTCTTTCGCTTCTTCCTCATCTGGCTCTCCTGCACCGTGCTCACCGTCAGCGCGGTCTTTCTGACCGTCCGTTTTGTCCTCGGCTCCACGGCCCCGCTGCCCCCCAGCGCACCGGGAGTGACCACGGTGCTCGCTCTGGCGGCGCCGACCGCGACGCTGACGCCGGGGCCCTCGGGGTCGATCGGCGCGCCCACCTCCACGCTCACGCCCACTCCGGACGCCTCGCCCTCGGCGTCGCGTCCGAAGCCCACGTCGTCGACCGCGCCGCCCTCGCACCCGGCCTCGCCGTCGCACTCGGCGCGGCCGCCGTCCTACGACTGCTCCGGCGGGGCCGGTGCGCACAGTTTCGAGACCACCGGCGGGCAGGTGGTGGTGCGCTTCGGGGCGAACGCGATCTGCCTGGTCTCCGCCGTACCGGCGCTGGGCTTCACCACCAGCACCGCGCAGTCCGCGGCCGACATACTAACCGTCACCTTCACCGGCGCGCACCACCGTTCGGAGCTCACCGCGACGCTGCACCCGCAGGCGCAGGAGGCCACCCGCGAGGTCTCCTGGTGACCACAGCGCAGTGTGGGGCTTTCCTTAGCGCAACCTGAAGTTGGCGCCGATCGGTGTTTCGGGAGGTGGGAGCCCCCTAGGGTCGTGTCCGCCGGACCCCCCCGGCGCACGGTCCGAACCACTGAGGTGCCCCTGATGAGTTCTTCCCGCCGCTCCAGCTCGCGCAACGTCTCCTCCGGACAGCACCGGTCGCGGCGCGGCCCGCGACTGCGCCTCGCGGTGACCGGCGCCGCGGCCATCGCCGTGCTCGGCGGGGGAACGGCCTTCGCCTGCCTCGGCGTGCCGGGCCAGTCGTCGGCCGATCACACCGGCGCGCACGGGAACTTCCGGCTCGGCTCCCAGGCCGGGGCCCGAGGGACCGCTCTGCCGACGCCGATCGGGACGCCCTGGTCCACCGCCTCTGCCTCTGCCCCGTCGAAGCACCGTCCTCCGGTGGTGCACCACAGCGCCAAGCCGACCGCTGCCCCGACCTCGCGGCCGACCACCGCGGCGCCCCAGCCGGGCGGCACCACCGCCCCGCCGGCCGGGTCGACCAGCAGCAACAGCAGCGCCGTGCAACAGGTGCTCGATCTGATCAACAAGAACCGGACGGCCGCGGGCCTGGCCCCGTACACCCTGTACTCCGGGCTGAACGCCAGCGCCGCCGCGCACAACAAGGTGATGTCCTCCGGCTGCGGCCTGTCGCACCAGTGCCCCGGCGAGGCGGCCTTCGGCGACCGCGAGATCGCGGCCGGCGTGCACTGGACCTCGGCCGGCGAGAACATCGGCGAGGCCGGCGGCATCAGGGACGACGACGCGGCCATAGCCGCGAGCGCGGTGGGCCTCACCCAGAGCATGCTGAACGAGAAGGCCCCGAACGACGGCCACCGCCAGAACATCCTGAGCAGCAGCTTCACCCGGGTCGGCATAGCCGTCTTCCGCGACGCCTCCGGCACGGTGTGGATGACCCAGGACTTCGCCAACAACGGCTGAGCCTGGTCGGCTGCCCCGCCGGCGTCCGATGACATTTGTCATCGCGGCCGGTGACAGTCCGCACTGCTCCGGGCCGTGATCCGGCCGCAGGCTTGTCGTATGGAGATCGCAGAGAGCGTGGTCGAGGCCGACGGTGTGTGCCGGCGGTACGGGGGCGGCTTCGAGGCCGTGCGCGGAGTGTCGTTCAAGGTGGCGCGGGGCGAGCTGTTCGCGCTGCTGGGGACCAACGGGGCGGGGAAGACCTCCACCGTCGAACTGCTGGAGGGGCTGGCTCGGCCGAGCAAGGGCACGGTCCGGGTGCTGGGCCGCGACCCCTACGCGGAGCGGGCCCAGGTGCGGCCGGAGACCGGGGTGATGCTGCAGGAGGGCGGATTCCCGACCGGCCTCACCGTGGCCGAGACGGCCAGGATGTGGGCCGGCTGCGTCAGCGGAGCCCGGCCGGTGGGGGAGGCCCTGGACATGGTCGGCCTCGGCGCCCGCGGCGGCGTCCGGACCGGACAGCTCTCCGGCGGCGAGCGGCGGCGGCTTGACCTGGCGCTGGCGCTGCTCGGCCGCCCCCAGGTGCTGTTCCTGGACGAGCCGACCACCGGGCTCGACGCCCAGGGGCGGCACGACACCTGGGCACTGGTCCGGGAGCTGACCGCCCAGGGCACCACCGTGCTGCTCACCACGCACTACCTGGAGGAGGCCGAGGCCCTCGCCGACCGGCTCGCGGTGATGCGCGCGGGCCGGATCGTGGCCTGCGGCACCCCGGCCGAGGTGACCGGCTCGCGCCCGTCCCGGATCTCCTTCGACCTGCCCTCGGGCTGGTTCCCCGGCGACCTGCCGCCGCTGCCGGAACTGGGCGTGCTCGGACACGAGCTGCAGGGGCAGCGGATCGTGCTGCACACCGACCGGCTGCAGGCCTCGCTCACCGCGCTGCTCGACTGGGCCCGGGACCGCGGGCTCGACCTGGACCGGCTGGACGCGCGGTCGGCCTCGCTGGAGGAGGCGTTCCTGGCGATCGCCGGCGACACGACGAGCACCGGCGACACCACGGCGGAAGGTGTGCTGCGATGAGCGCGACCACTGCGGTTTCGGAGACGGCGAACACTGGGCGGACCACGTCGACCGGGCGGGTCAGGGCCCTGGGCCGGGCCGAGCTGACGCTGCTGTGGCGCAACCGGGTCGCGCTGGCGACCGCGCTGCTGCTGCCGCTCAGCATGGTGGTGGCGATGCGGCCGGCCCTGTCGAAGTTCGACTTCACGGGGACCGGACTGGACCTCAACACCATGTCGATGAGCAGCGGCGTCGGTTTTGTCCTCGCCTTCGCCGTGTACTACAACCTGGTCACCGCGTATGTGGCCCGGCGCGAGGAACTGGTGCTGAAGCGGCTGCGCACGGGGAGGCGACCGACCTGGAGATCCTGGCCGGGACGGCGCTGCCCACGGTGGCGCTGGCGCTGGCCCAGTGCGCGGTGCTGATGGCGTCCGGGGCGCTGCTGCTGAAACTGGACGCCCCGCAACGGCCCGATCTGCTGCTGGCCGGCCTGCTGCTGGCCCCGGTGCTGCTGGCGGCGCTGGCCGCCGGGTCCACCGTCTTCACCCGCACCGTGGAGCTGGCGCAGTTCACCACCGCGCCGCTGCTGCTGGTGCTGGTGCTGGGCTCGGGTGCGATCCTGCCGCTGGAGGTGCTGCCGCACTGGCTGGCGGAGACCTGCCGTTATCTGCCGATGACACCGGTGATGGACCTGGTCCGGGCGGGCTGGGTGGGCGGTGCCGGGGCCAGGCCGGTGCGGGTGGCCGAGTCGCTCGGCTTGGCGCTGGCCTGGACGGTACTGGCAGTGTTGGCTGCACAGCGGTGGTTCCGCTGGGAACCGCGGCGCTGAGGCTGCGGCTGAGACTGAGGCTGAGGGCCTGGGGAAATCGGGGAAACGATGTCGAGACTGACCGGCTGGTGGGACCGGCGCAGCGATCCGGCCCGGATCGAGCTGTACACGCGCTGGACCTTCCCTTCCTTCGCGCTGACCGGGGTCCTGGTGCTGGCCGGGCCGCTCACCGAGGGCAGCATGAACGGATGGCTGCGGGCCGGATCGTTCGTCCTCGCGGTGGTGCAGGCCGTGCTCTGCGCGCTGCTGTCGTCCCGGGGCCTGGACTGGGCCCTGGGCCGCCGGGCGCGTCCGGTCCGGCTGTTCGTCGCGGTCGGGGTGCTGTCGGGCGGCGGCGCCCTGGCCGCGCTGGCGCTGCGCGGGAGGGCCGGGTTCCCGGACGCCGCGGCGCTGGCCCTGGTGGTGATCCTGGTCGGATTCGGGATGGGCGCCATGGTGCTGGCGATCAGCAGTGTGCGCGGTGCGCTGTTCGGCCTGGTGGGTTCGGCCGTGGGCACCGGAGTGGCGGCGGTGCCGCTGGGCCTGCCGGTCGCCGAGGCCGGGGTGATCACGGTCGCGATCCTGCTGGCCGGCACGGTGATGGCGGTCACCAACGGCTGCTCGGTCTGGCTGCTCAGCACGGTCTGGGAGCTGGACGCGGCCCGGGAGGTGCAGGCGCAGCTCGCGGTCGCCGAGGAGCGGCTGCGGTTCGGTCGGGATCTGCACGATGTGATGGGGCGGAACCTGGCGGTGATCGCGTTGAAGAGCGAACTGGCGGTGCAGTTGGCCCGGCGCGGCCGGCCGGAAGCGGTGGAGCAGATGATCGAGGTGCAGCGGATCGCCCAGGAGTCGCAGCGCGAGGTGCGCGAGGTGGTCCGCGGCTACCGCCGGGCCGACCTGGCGGTCGAGCTGGCCGGCGCGCTGTCGGTGCTGCGTGCGGCGGGAGTCGAGGCACGGGCCGAGGGGGATGCCGAGGGCGAGCGGGGACGCGCCCTGCCGACCGAGGTGCAGGAGGCCCTGGGCTGGGTGATCCGCGAGGCCACCACCAATGTGCTGCGGCACAGCGAGGCGGGGCGGTGCACGATCCGGCTGGCGCTGGCCCTGGGCGGCAGCGCGGTGCTGACCGTCGAGAACGACGGGGTGCCGGAAGCTGTCCTCGGCGGAGCGGCCGGGGCGGCGGGCGCGGCCGGATCGGCCGGATCGGGGCTGGCCGGGCTGCGGGAGCGACTGGCCGCGCTGGGCGGCACCCTGGCCGTGGACGCGGGTCCTGGCGTCTTTCGACTGACCGTCCGGATCCCGCTGCCAGGACGTCGGGACGACAGCTCCAGGGCCGAGGTCCCTGCCGCCGGAGACTCTGCCGTTGGAGACCCTGCCGTCGGACCACGAAAGGCAGGCTCCACCGCATGAGCGACGACCAACGCATCAGGGTGCTGCTGGCCGACGACGAGCACCTGATCCGGGGCGCGGTCGCCGCGCTGCTGTCCTACGAGGACGACCTGCTGGTCGTGGCCGAGGCCGCGACCGGCCCCGAGGCGATCGCGATGGCCCGGGCCCACCGCCCGGACGTGGCCGTCCTCGACCTGCAGATGCCTGGCGGCCTGGACGGCGTGGCGGTCGCCGCCGCGCTGCGGGCCGAGCCCGTCCCCTGCCGGACGATGATCGTCACCGGCCACGGCCGGCCCGGCCACCTCAAGCGGGCCCTGGCCGAGGGAGTGCGCGGTTTTGTGCCGAAGACGGCCTCGGCGCAGCGGCTGGCCGAGATCATCCGGATCGTGCACGCGGGCGGTCGCTATATCGACCCGGACCTGGCCGCCGACGCGATCAGCGCGGGGGAGTCGCCGCTGACGGTGCGTGAGGCCGAGGTGCTGGAACTGGCGGCGGACGGCTCGCCGATCGCCGAGATCGCCCGCCGGGCCTCGCTCTCCCAGGGCACCGTCCGCAACTACCTGTCCTCCGCCGCAGCCAAACTGGACGCGGAGAACCGCCACACCGCGGTCCGGATCGCCCGCGAGCGGGGCTGGGTCTAGCGTCGGTCGGTCCTGTGCAGGCGCTGACCGAGGACTGCCGCCCGTTCAGCCGGTTCGCCTGATGGAGGTGAACAGTTCGGGGCCGCCTGCCTGGAGCCGGTGCTGGGCGGCCCGGCCCAGCCCCCACCACAGCAGTGCGCCCCAGCCGATGCCGATCGGCAGGGCCATCCACTCCAGCGTCGCCGAGTGCCCCGCGGTGCCGGTGATCAGCAGTACGGCGGCCGGGAGCAGGGCGAGTACCGGCAGCGTGATCAGCATCAGGTTGACCTTCAGCTGGCGCTGGGGGTCGGACCGCCGTCAGCGGAGAGCGGAAACGGGGTGAGCACCGAGACGATCAGCAGCAATCCGGCCCCGCCGCCCACCAGCGAGGGCTCTGCGGCCAGCACCCAGGGCCAGGACCAGTCCTGCCCGCTGACCGCTGTGAAGTACCACCGTCAGCACCAGCCCGACCGGACCGACGACCAGTGCCCAGGCGCACTGCCGGCCCCGGACGTCCACCCGCTCCACGGCGGGGATGACCACGGTCAACCACAGCGAGGTGCCATCGTCGCCGTAGAGGTTGGTGAAGCAGGCGGCGGCGATGGCGGTGAACAGCAGTCCGGCGAAGGGCAGCATCAGCTCGACACCGCTCAGTGAAGGGATGACGCAGGCCATGACCCCGACCAGGAACGCGATCATCAGGGAGACGCTGCGCAGCATCGAGCGGGAGTACATCCGCAGTTCCTTGCCGATGACCGCGCCCATGGGCGTGGAGGGCAGCAGCCGACGCTTCGGGGCCGACCGTGCCGCGCTCCGCTTGGGACTGTTGCCCCCGCTCGAGGACATCCTCAGCCTGCGTTCCAGCACGGCGGGCCAGACCAGTGCCAGGGCGAGGGTCAGCACCAGCAGGCCCCCCAGCGCCAGACAGGCCAGGGCCCAGTCGGAGCGCATCGCGGCGCCGACCGCCACCGCGCCCCATCCCGAGGGCAGGATCCGCACCACCGCGGACAGCAGCGGAGAGTGACCGCCGGTCAGGGCCTTGGCGGCGAGCGGCACCAGGGCCGACGCCAGGGACACCAGGGTGATCAGCAGAGCGATCACCATCGCACCGAAGTCGCGTCCGCGCCTGGAGCTGACGGTGGGTCCCAGGATCCCGACGGCCACCGTGGAAGCGGTGACGGCCAGGGCCAGCGTCAGCAGCATGGCCAGCACGCCCACCAGGGCCGCGGCGACGCCGGCCTGCGCCCCGTAGGCGATCACCGCGGCGAACGCGACCAGGCTGAACAGCAGCGAGACGTCGACGAACGCCGCTCCCAGCATGGCGTTGGCCAGCTTGCGCGGCGCGATCGGCAGCAGCTTGAAGTAGTCCAGCCGCAGTTCGCTGTTGTCGCCGGTGAACAGCGGCCCGGTCACCCATCCGATCAGCCAGCCGAACGTCAGCGTGGCCATCACGTCGGTGCCCGCACCGGCCACGTGGTAGTGGGCGAAGCCGGCCAGCAGGGTGCTGATCGCCAGCAACAGGATCACCACGGCCAGCGCCAGGGCGCCGGCGGCGCCCTTCCTGGTACTGGTCCTGCGGCGCAGGATCGCGCCGCGCATCTCGATCAGGACGCCAACCACGACAGGCCCTCCGTTCCACCGGTCCGAGCCCCGACGATGTGCACGAAAGCCTCCTCCAGGGACGTGCTGCCACGCACCTCGTCCAGGGTGCCGTGGGCCTGCACCCGGCCGTGCGCGATCACCGCCACCTGGTCGCAGAGCTGCTCCACCAGCGCCATGACGTGGCTGGAGAAGACGACGGAACCGCCGGAGGCGACGAAGCGCTGCAGGATGATGCGGATGGTGGCGGCCGAGACCGGGTCCACCGCCTCGAACGGCTCATCCAGCAGCAGCAGCCGGGGGCCGTGCAGCAGGGCGGTGGCCAGGGTGATCTTCTTACGCATCCCGGTGGAGTAGTCGACGACCACGGTGTTCTCCACCGAGGGCGCGTCCAACTCCAGTACCTCCAGGAGCTCCTGGGTGCGCTGCTCGACAGTCTCACGAGGTATGCCGCGCAGAAGGCCGATGTACGTGAGTACTTCGCGCCCGGTGAGCCGATCGGGCAGCGCCATGCCGTCGGGCAGGACACCGATCAGAGCCTTGGCGGCGACGGGGTCGGTCCACACGTCGGTACCGAAGATCCGGGCGGTGCCGCCGTCGGGGCGCAGCAGGCCGACGGCCATGTTCAGGGCGGTGGTCTTGCCGGCGCCGTTGGGGCCGACCAGTCCGAAGAAGGAGCCCTGCGGCACCGACAGATCGATGTGGTCGACTGCGACGGTGTCGCCGAACTGCTTGTGGAGACCGGAGAACTGCAGCGCGGGGTGGGCTCCGATGGGGTTCGCGGCGGACTGTGGAGCGGGGGACACGGGTACTCCAGGAGGGAGGGGATGATCGAAAGCGAATCGATCATGACCGGTCGGTAACTGTTCGCGCAGCAGATTGGCCGCATTCCTTTCGGCCCCGGGCACACGGCCACCGGCCATGACGCACCTGCAACTCGACGGCCCGGTGGCGTTGCGCCGGGACGGCGACTGCTCACGGCTGGTGGAACACGAAGCTGAAGTCCTGTGTGCAGCGACCGGTCAGCCCCTGGCCGGAGGTGATCCGTCCGGCGGCGATGTGTTTGGTGACCTCGGCACGTGACAGGGCCAGGCCCGTCGCGATGAGCGCTGTCGTCCGGAGCGGGATGCACTGCGCGAAGCGGACGCCGACGTCGAGGATGTCGGCCTTGGGCAGCTCGTCGGGCCGCATCTTGATGGCCCAGGCGTCGGTCCAGTCGAGTGTGACGTCGTTGCGGTGCGCCAGCTGAGGATCGGCCAGCAGTTTCGCCGCGAGTTCGGGGGAGTCGTCGCGGAAGCCGCTGAGCATCGCGGGCTCGACGGCGCGAACGTGGACGCGCTCCAGCACTGTCAGTTTGACCGTCCGGTCGCACCGGACGCACCGCGCCAGCAGCCAGATGTCGAGGAGCTTGTGGTGTGCGTTGACACGGAACCGTCCTTGGGTTCGGTAGGCCGTGGAGGGACAGGTCCGGCATCGGCGCCGGATGGTCGGAAAGGTCGTCGGGCGTACGAGCCACTCTGTGGTGGCGCGCAGGGGGAAGGTGATGTCGTGCACCTGGGAAGGCCGATCTGCTTCGAGATCCTCGTTGCGAGACGGGCGCGGCACGGACGGATGGCCGTGGCGCCGGATCGATCAGCGGGTGCCACGTGGTGGGCAGCCGGACGGATGACCTGCCGAGGGCACGCTGAAGCAGACCGTCAGCGCAATGGCGCTGCGCGGCCCGGGGCCCGTCAGGGCGCGGCGTGCCTTCTCGGCGCGGTGAACGTCTCAGCTGTTGTACAAGGGGACCGTCCTCGACGGAGCGTGCGGAAGCGCCGGTCGGCGGTCCTGGGGTGACGGCCCGACGGTAACGTCGGCCGCCCGGGCCGCGCCACCGAATTGTTCGCACCGTGGTTCGCCGGACATGCCACGGCCCCACCTGGAAGTCAGCTGGGGCCGTCTGCACTCGGACCGTCAGGCCGACTGCTCCCAGGGCCAGTTCGCCGAGTCTCCGCGGAACCGCTCGGCAGCCTCCAGACGTATCCGCTCCCGTTTCAGTATCCGGTAGTTCGCGTAGAATTCGGTGCTGTATACATCGAAAGTGGGCCAGATAATCCCTGTTGGGTGATTTGGGCAATGAATTTCCGAGGAATTCAAAACCGAATTCCCCTACCCTTGGCTGCAGGGGCGTTTCAAAGCCGCCCGCGTCAGCTCCTGGACCGTCATCGGCCCCGATGCGGCCGGCGCCGTGGCGAAGACCTGCCGGTAGGCACCGCTCAACGCATCAGGCCCCAGCCCCGTCTGCCACACCGGCGGCCGGGCGTCGTAGCCCGCAGCACCGCAGACGTCGGCACCGCCCCGGCCAGCCGCACGGACTCCTCCGCCACGGCCGGCACGGGTGACGCCCCGTCACCCTCCCGGGCCGGGACTGCCCCCTCGGCGAATGAGCGCCACCTCCTCGCGGGCGATCCGCGCATGGTCCAGCCGCTGCCGGGCCGCCTCCGCCTGCACGTCGGCCTCCCGCAGCATCTCCAGCCAGGACTCCAACTCCTCCCGGGCCCGCGCCTCACGGACCTCCAGCAACGCGATCACCGACGGCACCCGCACCTCCACGACCAGGCCAACGCTCCCCACGCTGGCTGCCCGCGACCGGCCACCCCGACTCCACAACCATCCGAAAGTGGCTGGTCATCGAGCTGCAGAGCGGTTCACCACCACGCTTTGAACGACGCCGCCCTGCCCCATCAGCGGACTCTCCCATGAGCCCGCCAATTGAGCACTCACCCGTCCACACCTCAGCCGACCAGTCAGGGGATCAACTTCAAAGACAGGCAATTACATCTGACGGTGGGAGATAGGCTGCTGACATGGCACTTGTTATCAGGTTCATGTCTATTCCGAGCAGCGATGTCCTCGGCCTGGCCGAGTTCTGGGGGAAGGCCCTGGGGCGGCCCGCACGGGGAACCGCTACAGGTGCTCTGATCGCCTTCGCCGACGACGAAGACTCCCCTGGAATCCTGATCGAGGAGGCACCGGGCGAAGGCCGGCATACGGGTCTCGCTCTCAGTCCAGCACATCGCGTACTTCCCGACGAGGTAGTACGGCTTGTGGGGCTGGGTGCTCGGGTCGTCCGCAAGTACCACCGCGGCTTCGGCTTCGGTGAGGTCACACTGGCGGACCCCGAAGGGAACGAATTCCAAGTCGTTTCCAGCACACAGGAGTTGCGAAGGTTCGAGGAGAGTGCTGAGGATCAGGAGCCTGCTGGCTTCTGGGACGACGCCGAGCAGGCCCCTGATCTGACTACTGCCGGAGCTACCTACGCCACGGTCAAGTCAGCACCGGCTCAGTCACAGTAGAGGGTGGCTGTACCGCTGTACTTGTAGGTCGAAGCGGACCCGATCGTGCCGTCGTCGTTGTAGGTGATGGCGAGTGTGGTCTCGGTCCTGTATTGCTTCTAGCGCCTGATCCGGATCCGCTGGACCTACCAGGGCCAGGAAACCGCCGAACGCCTCGCCACCGCCTTCCTTGAGGACCACTTCATCTGGCACTGCGACTACGCCAAGGTGCCGTCCTCCCATCCGCACCCAGGTTCACCTGCTCGCCGCGATGACCGCCACCGGCCTTGTCACCGCCCAGCGCGAGGTGGACGGCAGGACCAACGAATTCACCGTCTTCCGGCCCATGCTCGCCGAGTTCGACCTGACCGACACCGTGGTCACCTTCGACGCCCTGCACTCCCAGACCCTGGCGGGACGTGCCGCTGCTGGGCAAGACCCGCACCACCGCGCACGGCCGGGATGAGATCCGCCGGGTCAAAACTGCCACCGTGGCCGACCTCGGTTTCCCCCACGCTGCGCAGGCCGGCGCGGCCGGAGGGAGCGCTCAGCCTCGGCCGGCGCGGGTGCGGCGGCGGTAGTGGGTCAGCATGATGGCGGCGCCGGCCAGGAGGAGGGTGGCGCCCAGCGAGGCGAGGACGGTGGTGCCGTGGCTCTGGCCGGTCTCGGCGAGGACCGCGGCGGCGCGGCGGTGGCCGGCGGGTGAGACGGTCGCGGCCGGTGTCGCCCGTCCCGCCGGTCCCGCCGGTGTCGCCGGTGTCGCGGCACTGAGCGGGACCGGTGCTGCGCTGCTCGGGCTGGTGCTCGGGGTGGGGTCTGGGCCCATGTCCATATTGGGATCCATCGACGGGGTGGGGGCCGGGGCGCTGCTGCCGCTGCCGTCGAAGACGACGTCCGAGCAGGAGTAGAAGGCCTCGGGGCTGTCGCTGCGCTGCCAGATCGCGTAGATCAGCTGTCGGCCGGTCAGCCCGGCCGGGACCGTCGCCGGCATCACATAGGAGCCGTCGACCAGCGGCGGGTCGGCAACCGTCAGAAACGGCTTTGCGTCGAGATTTGACCAGGTCAGCGGCTTGGTCGGGTCGTAGCTGGCGTTGGTGACGAATAGTTGGAAGCTGCCCTTGTGCGGGGCGGTGGCCCGGAACCGGAAGGTGAAGGGCTTGCCCGCGGTCAGGTTGGTGGCGGGCCAGTCGGCGCGCGCCAGATCCAGCCCGTGGTACTCGGCCTGACCGGCGCTGCACAACTGCCCGTCGGGGATGATCTGCCGGCTGCGCCCGTCCGCGTCGCCGATGCGCAGGCTCATCCAGTCGTACAGCGGCGCCGGTCCGGCGACGGCGACCATGGCCTTGCAGGCGGCCGAGGTGGGGTTTTCGGGGCCCTCCAGGTAGCAGCCCTCCACCCGGCTCAGGGGATCCTGCATCGAACCGTGCGCGGACGCGCTTCCCGCTCCCGCGGTGACGGCCAGGGTGCCGGCCGACAGCAGCAGGCCGAGGACGGTCAGGAAGCGGCGGCGGGAGAGTGTGGGCTTGGAACTGGGCTTGGAACTGGGCTTGACACTGGGCATGGCGGCAGGAATTCCTTTGCCGTGGGAAGTCGGGGAAGCGCTCACACTAGCCGCCCGCATTGGCCCGACCGGCGCTGACAAAGCGTCATTAGGGGCGTCTTAATGGTCAGTTGAGACTTCGGCCGGATATCCGGAAAGTGCAGGACGTATGTGTGCTGCCGATGCAATGATGCAGCTCGTCGCCTGCTGGTAATCGGCGATGAAAGGATTTCCGAAAGAAAAGTGACATTAATGAACGCAGTTCGCACGAATTCGGTGCGGCGTCACGCCATGCCTACCGAACGGCGTCGGCCCTCGTCCGCGGTGCTCGCCCTGCTGGCTCTGGGGGCCACGGCTGCGGCGATCACCACACTCGTGGAGGCGACCGGGCCGTCCGTCGGCCGTCCGTCGCCCCAGGCACCGGTGGCGACCGTGCCCGCTTCTGTCGCACCGTCAACAGCGAGCAGCAGCATCGGAGTTGCGGTCCAGGTCAGCGCACCGGCGACGCCCCGGAAGACTGCTACCGCAGCCCCGGTGGCGAGGCCGAAGCCCGTGGTGTTCGCCCCGCGCGAGCCGACCGTGCTGGGGCCGGGCGACCGCGGACCCGCTGTCGCCGAACTGCAACGGCGACTGTTCGCGCAGGGTTTCACCTATGTGGCGATCACCGGTGTCTACGACCGGGCCACCGTCCGCGGTGTCACCCAACTCCAGCAGAACTGGGGGATCACCGGCGATCCGACCGGGGTCTACGGCGCTCATAGTCAGGCCGCTCTGGGCGCCAATCCCTGATCCCTGATGGACCTGTGGGGCTCAGGGGCAGCGGCGGCACCGGCCGGCACGCCGGTACCGCCGCTGTGCTCAGTCCTGCGCGGTCGCCGCCACAGCGGCTGAGCGGTCGGCGAGGGCATCCTGACGGTGGCTCAGCAGGGAGTCCAGGACCTCGCCGGCCCTGATCGCGGTGGTGGACAGCAGGGTGGAACTGAGTCCGTGGCTGTGCTCGGTTCCACCCTGGAGGTAGATCCCCGCGCTGGTCGCCGCTGTGGTCTCGACCCGGTGGTCGCGGCCGACGCGGACGCTGTCCCCGTCGTCGTGCAGGCAGAGCTTGGCGGCCCGGCCGAGCAGCGGGCCCAGTTCCTGCGGGCGGTAGCCGGTGGCGTACACCAGCAGATCGGCGGGGAGGACATCGCGTTCCCCGGTGGGCAGGAACTCGACGGTGACGTCGAGCCCGTGGTCCCGTTCCTCGACCTCGCGGATCCGGGAGACATTGAGCATCCGCAGCCGCTCGCGCCCCTGGACCTTCTCCCGGTACATGGTGGCGTACAGGGCCTCGATCAGATCCATGTCGACCACCGAGTAGTTGGTGCTGCGGTGGTAGTCGAACAGGGACTGTTTCACCGCGGGCGGCGCGTGGAAGTAGAGGTCGACCGCCTCGGGATCGAAGATCCGGTTGGCGAAGGGGCTGTCGTCGGCCGGGGTGTAGCCGTACTTGGCGAAGACCGCGCAGACCTCGGCCTCGGGGAAGCTGCGGTGCAGGTAGTCCACCGCCTCGGCCGCGCTCTGCCCGGCGCCGAGCACAAAGGCCCGGCGTACGGGTTCTGAAGACACAGCCAACTCGGCCACCCGGGGCAGCAGTTCGCTGGTGTGCCAGACCCGGTCCGAGCGGACGGCGTCCGGCGGCAGATGCGGTTCCAGGCCCACCGCCACGCAGATGTTGCGGGTCCGCCGGACCAGCGTGCGGTCCGGCGCGGCCGGGTCGCGACTGAGCACGTCGAACCAGCGGATCTCGCCGTCCTCGCCGGTCACCGGCTCCACGGCCAGCACCTCGGACCCGTACTCGACCAGGTGCCGCACCCGGGCCGCGGCCCAGGCGAAGTAGTCGTGGAACTCGATCCGCAGCGGGAAGAGCGTCTTCGCGTTGAGGAAATCCACCAGCCGGCCCTGCTCCCGCAGGTAGCAGAGGAAGCTGTAGTCGCTGGTGGGGTTGCGCATGGTGACCAGGTCCTTGAGGAAGGAGACCTGCATCGTCGCGTCGTCGATCAGCATGCCCCGGTGCCAGCCGAAGCCCTGCTGCCGTTCCAGGAAGCCTGCCCGGATCTCCCCCTCGGCGGGAGCGTTCTCGTTGTACTCGTCAATGGCTATGGCCAACGCCAGGTTTGACGGCCCGAAGCCGATCCCGAGGATGTCATAGATGGTGTCCGGCTCACGTGGCAGTGGGTTCACTGCGGCATCGCCTCCCTTTGCGTGCCACAGCCTAGATAAGGTTAGCCTTACCTTGCAAGCACGCCCTCCAAGGAGAGGATCCACCATGCGGGTCGTCACGTTCGGTTACCAGACCTGGGGCCATCGCACCCTCCAGGCGCTGCTGGGGTCCGGCCACGAGGTGGTCCTGGCCGTCACCCACCCCAAGAGCGAGCACGCGTACGAGAAGATCTGGGACGACTCGGTCGCCGACCTCGCCGAGAAGCACGGCGTCCCGGTGCTGCTGCGCAACCGGCCGGACGACCCCGAACTGCTCGCCGCGCTGCGGGAGGCGGCACCGGACCTCATCGTCGCCAACAACTGGCGCACCGTGCTGCCGCCCGCCGTCTTCGACCTGCCGCCGCACGGCACGCTCAACATCCATGACTCGCTGCTGCCCGCCTACGCGGGCTTCTCGCCGCTGATCTGGGCCCTGGTCAACGGCGAGCCGGAGGTCGGTCTGACCGCGCACCGGATGAACGCGGAGCTGGACGCGGGCGACATCCTGCTGCAGCGGTCGGTGCCGGTCGGGCCCACCGACACGGTGACCGACCTGTTCCACCGCACCGTCGACCTGATCGAGCCGACCGTGCACGAGTCGCTCGACCTGATCGCCTCCGGCCGGGCCCGCTGGACCCCGCAGGACCGCGGCCGGGCGAGTTTCTTCCACAAGCGGTCGATCGAGGACAGCCGGATCGACTGGAACTGGCCGGCCGAAGACCTGGACCGGCTGGTGCGGGCCCAGTCCGACCCGTACCCCAATGCGTTCACCCACCACCGGGGCCGGCGGCTGCGGATCACCTCGGCCGAGGTCTCGCAGGCCTGCTACGGGGGGACGCCCGGGCGGATCTTCATCCGGGAGGGGGAGGGGGTGGTCATCGTCGCCGGAGCCGAAGCCCGGAACGGGCGGCTGCGCGGACTGGTGGTCAAGCGGGTGCGCACCGAGGACGGCGCCGAGCATGCCGCCACGGACTACTTCCGCACCATGGGCGGCTACCTGACGGCCCGCGCGTGAGCGGGGCGCTCGCGGTCACCGACAAACCGGCTGACGAGTTGTCGGCGCTGGAACCGCTGCGCGGCACGACCGTGGTGGTGAAGTACGGCGGCAGCGCGATGGCCGACGGTGGGCTCGGACGGTCCTTCGCGGAGGACATGGTGGCGCTGCGCCGGGCCGGGGTCCGGCCGGTGGTGGTGCACGGGGGTGGCCCGCAGATCGGCGTGCAGTTGGGGCGGCTGGGGCTGGAGGCCCCGTTCCTGCAGGGCCTGCGGGTCACCACCCCGGAGACCATGGACGTGGTGCGGATGGTCCTCGCGGGCAAGGTCCAGCGGGAGCTGGTCGGGCTGCTGAACGCCCACGGCCCGTACGCGGTCGGCATCAGCGGCGAGGACGCGCACACCCTCACCGCGGTGAAGCGGTATGCCGAGGTCGGCGGCGAGCGGGTGGACATCGGCCTGGTCGGCGAGGTGACCCGGGTGAATGTCGCGGTGCTGGAGCTGCTGCTGGACCACGGGCACATCCCGGTGGTCTCCTCCATCGGGCGCGGTGAGGACGGCCAGGTCTACAACATCAACGCCGACACGGCGGCGGGGGCGGTGGCAGCCGCGCTCGGTGCGCGGCTGCTGGTGGTACTCACGGACGTGCCCGGGCTCTACCGGGACTGGTCCGGGGGTGAGCAGGATGAGGGCGGTGACCAGGTCCTGGACCGGATCGGCGCGGCGGAGCTCGAGCGGTTGCTGCCGCGGCTGACCGGCGGGATGGGACCGAAGATGGAGGCCTGCCTACGCGCGGTCCGCGGCGGCGTGGAGGCGGTCCGCGTCCTCGACGGCCGCGTGCCGCACGCCGTCCTGACGGGCGTGACCGGGTCGGCCGGCACCACGGTCCTGCCGGAGCTGCCCGAGTAGCCGCAGATCCGGCCCGGCGCGGCCGGCCGGGCCGGGTGCCGCCTCCGGTCAATGGACTGACTGGGCGTCCAGGTGGGTGCTCACCGGCCCGGCCGGGCGGTGGTGGCGGCTGATGGGGATGACCAGGGGGGTGCCGCTGATCGGGTCCTCGGTCACCTGGCAGCGGAGCCCGAAGACGTCCTCCACCGCCTCCGCCGTGATCACCTGGGCCGGTGGCCCCTCGGCGACGATCCGGCCCGCCTTCATGGCGATCACATGGTCGGCGTAGCGGCAGGCCTGGTTGAGGTCGTGCAGCACCATCACCACCGTCCGGTCCTCACGCCGGTTCAGGTCGGTGATCAGATCCAGCACGTCGATCTGATGGGCCAGATCCAGGTAGGTGGTCGGCTCGTCCAGCAGCAGCACCGGGGTGCCCTGGGCGACGGCCATGGCGATCCAGGCGCGCTGCCGCTGGCCGCCGGAGAGCTCGTCCACCGCGCGGTTGGCCAGACTGGTCATATCGGTCGCGGCCAGCGCCTCGTGGACGGCCTGCTCGTCGGTCGCGGACCACTGCCGCCACCAGGTCTGGTGCGGCGAGCGGCCGCGGTTGACCAGGTCGATCACGGTCAGCCCCTCGGGGGCGACCGGCCCCTGCGGCAGGATGCCGAGGTGTTGGGCCAGCTCCCTGGTCGGGATGCTGTGCAGATCCCGACCGTCCAGCTGGACCGAGCCCTGACGGGGCGCCAGCAGCCGCGCCAGCGCCCGCAGCAGCGTGGACTTGCCGCAGGCGTTGGCACCGACCACGGCGGTGATCCGGCCGGCCGGTACCACCAAATCGAGATCGGTGACGATGGGTTGTTGGTCGTAGGAGAGGTGCAGCCCATGGGCCCGAAGGTCCGGATGGTGAGGGGGTTGGGGATGGTGATGGGGCGAGTGCCCGGGGGTGGTCGACATGGGCGGTTCAGCCTCCTGTGTCAGCGCGGTTGGTACGGACGAGCAGCCAGAGCAGCACCGGCGCGCCGAGCACGCCGGTGACGATGCCCACCGGCAGCTCCGTGCCGGGGATCACCTCACGGGCGATCAGGTCGCCGGCCAGCACGACCAGCGCCCCGGTCAGCCCCGAGGCCAGCGTCGGCGGCCACGCGGTGCGGGCCAGCCGTTGCGCGATCTGCGGGGCGGCGAGCGCCACGAAGGCGATCGGCCCGGCCGCCGCGGTGCCGAAGGCGATCAGGCCGACGCCGGTCAGCAGCACCGCGAAGCGCACCGGCTGGACCCGGGTGCCGAGGCCCGCCGCGACGTCGTCGCCGAGTTGCAGGGTCCGCACCAGCCGGCCCAGGACCAGTGCGGTCGGCAGCAGCACGGCCAGGGCGACGGCCAGCGGCTCCGCCTGGTTCCAGCCGCGGCCGTTGAGATTGCCCACCAACCAGCCGAGTGCGGCCTGGGCCTGGAACTGTCCGCCTCTGGCGACCAGGTAGTCGGTCGCGCTGGAGCAGATCCAGGAGACCCCGATGCCGACCAGGATGATTCGGTAGCCGGTGGCACCGCGCCGCCAGGCCAGCAGATAGACGATGAGCGCGGTGCCGAGTGCGCCGATCAGCCCGAGCGCCTGGCTGCCGATCACCCCGCTCCAGCCCCAGACGATCCCGGCGACCACGGCGGTGCCGGCGCCCTCGGTGAGGCCGATCATGTCCGGGCTGGCCAGCGGGTTGCGGGTCATGGTCTGGAACAGCGCGCCGGACGCCCCGAAGGCGACGCCGACCAGCAGCCCGACCACGGCCCGCGGCAGCCGCAACTCCCGGACCACCAGCAGGGTGCCGGGATCGCCCTGGTTGAACAGGGCCTTGACGACGTCGGGGAGGCCGATCGGGTAGTCGCCGATCGACAGCCCCCAGCAGAAGACCAGGAAGACCGCGACGGCGAGGGCCACCGACACCGCGACCAGCCGGGGCCGCAGGATTCCCGAGACCGGCGGCACAGCCAGCCGGAAGGATCGGAAAGAACGGGCGGCAGGTGGTGCGTGCAGGGTCATGGTTCAGAGCTCCGCGAGTCGGCGTCGGCGCACCATGGCGATGAAGAACGGGCCGCCGATGAAGGCGACGATGGTCCCGGCCTGGATCTCGGTTGGCCGGTCCACCATGCGTCCGAGGATGTCGGCGGTGAGCAGCAGGCAGGGTGCGAGTAGTGCTGACAGCGGCAGCAGCCAGCGGTGGTCGGGTCCGAGACCGGCCTGCTGGGCCAGGATCCGGGCCAGGTGCGGGACGACCAGGCCGAGGAAGACCACAGGACCGATCACCGCCACCGCGCCGCCGGTCAGCAGCATCACCGCCACCACGCCCTGGAACCGGACCAGCCCCAGCCGCCGCCCCAGCGAGGCGGCCACGTCCTCGCCCAGGGCAAGGCTGTTCAGCGCGGGTGCGCAGGCCAGCGCGAGCACCGCGCCGAGGGCGAGGAACGGCAGAATCTGCAGCACGAGTCCGCCGCTCTGGTCGGCGATGGACCCGGCCGACCAGAACCGGTAGCGGTTCAGCGCGTCCGGGTCGGTCAGCACGATGGCGCTGGTCAGCGAGGACAGCAGCGAGGTCACCGCGATCCCGGCCAGCGCGAGTTTGACCGGCGTCAGCCCGGAGCGCCCCAGCCGGCCGAGGAGGTAGACCACCAGGCTGGCCACCAGCGCGCCGGCGAAGGCGAACCAGATGTAACCGAACAGCGAGCCGAACCCGAACACCGCGATCGCCAGCACGATCGCGAAGGAGGCCCCGGCGCTCACCCCTAGCATGCCCGGGTCGGCCAGCGGGTTGCGGGTGAGCGCCTGCATCAGCGCCCCGGACAGGCCGATGGCCGCGCCGGCGGCGAGGCCGAGCGCGGTGCGCGGCACCCGGGCCGACCAGACGATGTTGTCGACAAGTCGGCTGGGTGGATGACCGAACAGCGCCCGGACCACTTGGTCGGGAGGCACCGTCCGGGCCCCCAGGGCGACCGACAGCAGGCAGATCAGGACGAGGACGGCGCCGAGCAGCGCCACCAGCAGAGCGGGGCGAATTCCGCCGCTCCGGCTCACCGGGCAGTCTCCAAGGTCGTCAACTTTCTGGAAGTGGGCGGGCCTTGGCCCCTGGTCACCGCGCCGGGCGGGGCTTTCCAGGACCAGCGTCCGCGTGGTTAGGTAATGCTTACCTTAGTATGGCCTGCGATCGTCCGGCCAAGCCGGTTCCGTACACCCTGGGAGGCGCGGTCAACTGTGTCCGCTAACGAAGAAGTGACGGCGTACTGGCGTCGACGGCTCGCTCCGCTCCCGCAGGAGACGGCACTGCCGGTCGACCGCCCCTACCCGTTGCTGCCCTCCGGGGACCGGGAGACGTGCGGCCGCCCGTTCGCGGCGACGACGGACGCAAACGAGCTGCTGGCCGGCCAGATCGCCCTGCTGCACCGCTACGGCGGCGCGCAGGACATCACCGTCGGTTACCAGGATCTGCCGGTGATGGTCGAGCTGGACGGTGGGACGAGCTTCGAGGAGCTGGTGCGCCGGGTCGGCACGGCCCGAGCGGAGGCGCTGGCGCACCGGATCCCGCTGGTCGCGCTGGCGGCCGAGCTGGGTCCTGAGCCCCTGCGGGGTGGCGGGCTGTTCTTCAACACCGCTTTCGGTGACGGGTGCAGCGGTGACGGGTGCAGCGGGCCGGTTGATCTGCTGGTGCAGGTGGCGGAAGGCGAGCTGCGGCTCAGTTACAACTCCGACCTGTTTGAGGCCGCGACCGCCGAGCGGATGCTGGCGCACTACGCCCGGCTGCTCGCCGATGCGGTGGCCCGGCCGGAGACAGCGGTTGGCGAGCTGGAACTGCTCGGTGCCGAGGAGCGGCAGGGGCTGCTGCTGGAGTGGAACGACACCGAGCACGACGTTCCCTCGCTGACCTGGCCGGAGATGTTCGCCGAGCAGGTCGCCCAGCGCCCGGACGCGGTCGCCCTGGTCTTCGCCGACACCCGGCTCAGCTACGCCGAACTGGACGAGCGCGCCAACCGGCTGGCGCACGCCCTGATCGCCCGTGGGGCCGGCCCCGAGCGGGTGGTGGCGCTGGCGCTGCCGCGTTCGATCGAGCTGATCGTCGCCGAGGTCGCCGTGCTGAAGTCCGGCGCGGCCTACCTCCCGGTGGACGCCGACTACCCGGCCGATCGCATCGCCTACATGCTGGCCGACGCCGCACCGCTGTGCCTGGTCACCACCGTTGACACGAGCGCTGGGCTCGACGCCGACATCGAGTTGCTGCTGCTCGACACCCCGGAGGTCGCGGCGGAGCTGACGGCCGGCCCGAGCCATGACCCGACCGCGGCCGACCGCGGCCCGCTGGTGGTCGACCATGCGGCCTATGTGATCTACACCTCCGGTTCCACCGGCCGTCCCAAGGGTGTGGTGCTGTCCCACGCAGGCGTCGCCAAGCTGGTGGCCACCCAGAGCGAGCGCTTCGGCGTCGGCCCGGACAGCAGGGTGCTGCAGTTCGCCTCTCCCAGCTTCGACGTGGCGTTCTGGGACCTGTGCCTGGGCCTGCTGTCGGGCGGCAGGCTGGTCGTCGTCCCGACCGAGCTGCGGGTGCCCGGCCGCCCGCTCGCCGACTATGCGAACGGCAATGGGATCACTTTGATGATCCTGCCGCCTGCCCTGCTCGCCGCCATGCCGGAGGACGTGCTGCTGCCGCCCGCCGCGACCCTGTTGGCCGGGACCGAGCGAGTGTCGCCCGAGCTGGTCGGCCGTTTCGCCCGGGGCCGGATGATGTTCAACGCCTATGGCCCGACCGAGGCGACCACCAACTCCACGCTGGGACTCTGCGACCCGGACACCCCGTCAGGAACCATCGTGCCCATCGGCGTCCCCGACCCCGGGACCAGGGCATATGTGTTGGACGACCGGCTCGGTCCGGTCCCGGTCGGGGCGACCGGCGAGCTCTACCTCGGCGGCGCCGGGCTGGCCCGCGGCTACCTCGGCCGACCCGCGCTGACCGCCGAACGTTTTGTCGCCGACCCCTTCGGCGCCCCCGGGACCCGGATCTACCGCACCGGCGACCTGGTGCGCTGGAAAGCGGACGGGCGGCTGGAGTTCCTCGGCCGGGCCGACGCCCAGGTGAAGATCCGCGGCTTCCGGATCGAACCCGGCGAGGTCGAGTCGGTGCTGCGCGCGCACCCGGCCGTGGACCAGGTGGCGGTGGTGGTCCGCGAGGACCGGCCCGGCGACCGCAGGCTCACCGCCTATGTCGTCCCCTCGCTGGAGGCAGGCGCTGCTGGTGGGGCCGCCGAGCAGGTCGAGGAATGGAAGGAACTGCACGAGCTGCTCTATGCGGCGGCCGGTGCCGAGGGCTTCCAGGAGAACTTCGCGGGCTGGAACAGCATGTATGACGGCCTGCCGATCCCGGTGGCCGAGCTGCGGGAGTGGCGCGACGCCACCGTCGCCAGGATCGAGGAACTGCGACCGCGCCGGGTGCTGGAACTCGGCGTCGGCAGCGGGCTGATCCTCTCCAGGATCGCCCCCGGCTGCGAGGAGTACTGGGGCACGGACCTCTCCGAGGAAGCAGTGCTCTCGCTTCGCGCCCAGGTCGGGGCGGTACCGGAACTGGCGGACCGGGTAACGCTGCTGGCGCAGCCCGCCCACGACACCAGCGCTCTGCCGCAGGGCCGGTTCGATGTCATCGTGCTCAACTCGGTGGCGCAGTACTTCCCGAGCGCCGAGTATCTGACCGAGGTGCTGGACGCGGCCGGAGCACTGCTCGCCCCCGGCGGCAGCCTGTTCGTCGGCGACATCCGCAATCTGCGGCTGCTGCACTGCCTGCGGGCCGCAGCCGAGACCGGCCGCGCCGCCGATCCGGCGGACAAGGCGGCGCTGAGCGCGGCCGTCGAGCGGTCCGTGGCCTGGGAGGGCGAGCTACTGCTCGACCCCGACTTCTTCACCGCGCTCGACGGGTTCGATGCGGACATCCGGGTCAAGCGCGGCGACCACCACAATGAGCTGACCCGCTACCGCTACGACGTGGTGCTGCGGAAGCGGGCCACTGCTACGTCTTTCGCCACCCAGGAGGACGTCCGCTGGTCCGACCTCGGCAGCGTCGAGGCCCTGGACGCGCACCTGGCGGGTCGTCCGAGCCGGCTCCGGGTCACCGGTGTGCCCAACGCCCGCCTGGTCGAGGATCTGGCCGCGCTGGACGCCTGCGGGGACAGCAGCCGTCCCGCCGCCGCGGCCTGCGCCGACCCCGAGGAACTGCACGCGATCGGTGCGCGGCACGGCTACCAGGTCGCGGTCACCTGGAGCGGCCACGCCGACGACGGCAGCCTCGATGTGGTCCTGGCAACTCCCGACCTGCCGCTCGGTGAGCTGTACCGTCCGTCGGGCGAGACCGTGCGGGCCAACTGTCCGGCGCCGTTCCGCGATGTCAACGCCCTGATGAAGAGCCTGCGTTCGCATGCCGCCCAGTGGCTGCCCGACTACATGGTGCCGTCCGCACTGGTCCCGCTGGACCGGCTGCCGGTGACTCCGAGCGGCAAGCTGGACGCGGCGGCGCTGCCGGCCCCCGACTATGCGGCGCTCAGCAGCGGCCGGGTGCCGCGCGACGCCCGCGAGGAGTTGCTCTGCGCGCTCTACGCCGAGGCGCTGGGGCTGCAGGCCGTCTCGATCGACGACGACTTCTTCGCTCTGGGCGGCGACAGCATCGTCGCCATCCAGCTGCTGATAGCCGCCCGCAGGGCCGGGCTGCGGCTGAGCGCCAGGGATGTCTTCCGGCACCGCACGGTCGCAGCGCTGGCCCAAGTCGCGGACCGGGAGGCAGGGGTTGTCAATGATGCTCCGCTGATCCGGCTGGAGCCAGCCGAGCTTGCCGAACTCCAGCGTGAACATCCCGTCGAGGTGCAGGAGTTGCTGCCACTCGGCCCGTTGCAGCAGGGCTTCTTCTTCCACTCGCTGGTGGACGGCGCCGATCGCGACGCCTATGTGGTCCAGCAGGTGCTGGAGCTCAGCGGCCCGGTCGACGGCGAAGCCATGCGCCGAGCCGCCCAGAGGCTGCTGGACCGGCACGCCCCGCTGCGCGCCTGCTTCCGCCAGCGCGCGGACGGGAGCCCGGTGCAGCTCATCGCCACCGGTCTGGAACTGCCGTGGCGCGAGATCGACTTGTCGGCCCAGGATGCCGCCGTGCAGTTGCCGCTCGCGGACGCGGTCGCCGCGGACGAACGGATGGCCCGCTTCGACCTGTCCCGTCCGCCGCTGCTGCGCTGCGCGCTGGTGCGGCTCGGCCCTGACCACAGCCGACTGATACTGACGTTCCATCACATCATCGCTGACGGATGGTCACTTCCGATCTTGCACAGGGAGTTGATGGCCAGTTATGGAGATGCTCCGGCTGCGCTGCCCGAGCCCGCTCCCTACGGCGCGTATCTGCGTCAGCTGTCCACCGCGGACCGGACCGGCGCCCGTGCTGCCTGGAGCAGTGCTCTCGCCGGGCTCGACGAGCCGACCCGGCTGGTGGGACCGCCGGCCGACGATGCTCCGATGGAGCCGGGGCAGGTCAGGGTCGAGCTGTCCGAGGAGCTGACCGCCCGCCTCGTCTCCCGGGCCAGAGACATGGGTGTGACGGCTGGCACGGTGGTGCAGAGTGCCTGGGGCCTGCTGCTCGGACGGCTGACCGGCCGTCAGGACGTGGTCTTCGGGACCACCGTCTCGGGTCGGGACGCGCAGGTCGATGGCATTGAGTCGATGGTCGGCCTGTTCATCAACACCCTGCCGACCCGGGTACGGGCGCAGCCCACGGACACGCTGGCCGAGCTGTTCGGCCGAGTCCAGGAGCAGCAGACGCAGCTGCTGGAGCACCAGCACCTCGGCCTGTCCGAGATCCAGCGGCTGGCCGGACCCGCAGGCAGCGGCGAGCTCTTCGACACCTTGCTTGTGTTCGAGAACTACCCGGCCGAGACCGGCCTCGCCGACCCCTCCGGCATGGTCAGGATCACTGGCCATGAGTTCCACGACGCCGTGCACTACCCGCTGGCTCTGATCGTCAAGCCGGGCCGCCGGCTCGACCTGCGGCTGAAGCACCACGCCCAGCGGCTGGACCGGCCCACCGTCCAGCGCATCGCGGACCGGCTGACCACGGTGCTGCGAGCCGTCGCCGCCGACCCCCGGCAGCGGGTCGCCGACGTCGACTTGCTGTCCGCCGAGGAGCGGGTCCACCCCAGCGGGGAGCAGCGCGACGTCACCGAGACGACCCTGGTCGGTGCGTTCGAGGCCCAGGCGGTGCGGACGCCGCAGGCCACGGCGGTCGTCTACGACGCGGAGACTCTCAACTACCGGGAGCTCGACGCCCGGGCCGAGGCCCTGGCCGCGCGGTTGCGGGCCCTGGGCGCCGGGCCCGAGCGGATCGTCGCGGTGGCCGTACCCCGTTCGACCGAGCTGGTGGTCGCGCTGCTCGGGGTGCTCAAGTCCGGCGCGGCTTATCTCCCGGTCGACCTGGACTACCCGGCGGACCGGGTGGCCCATATGCTCACCGACTCGGGCGCGGCCACGGTGGTGACGACGTCGGGCAACGCCGCGCTGCTGCCGCCGATGCCGGGCCTGACACCGCTGGTCCTGGACGACGCCACCGACGACGGGCCGACGAAGCCGACTACTGCTCTGGCCGCCGGCCCCGACGACCCCGCCTACCTGATCTACACCTCCGGATCCACCGGCCGTCCCAAGGGCGTCGTGGTCACCCACCGGGCCATCGTCAACCGGCTGGCCTGGATGCAAGGGGAGTACGGCCTCCGCGCCGACGACCGGGTGTTGCAGAAGACCCCGTCCAGCTTCGACGTCAGCGTCTGGGAGTTCTTCTGGCCGCTGTGCGAGGGCGCAGCCGTTGTTCTGGCCAAGCCCGACGGCCACCGCGACCCCGCCTACCTGGCGCAACTTGTCCGCGAGCGCGGCATCACCACCCTGCACTTCGTCCCGTCCATGCTGGAAGCCTTCCTGCAAGTGGACGAGATCACCGCCGACCCTGGCTGGGCGTCCACCCTGCGCCGGGTCTTCAGCAGCGGCGAGGCCCTCCCCGGCCCGGCCGCCGCGCGTTGGCACGCTCTCACGCAGGTCCCGCTGCACAACCTCTACGGCCCCACCGAGGCCGCCGTGGACGTCACCCACCACACCTACGACGGCTCGCCGGCCACCGCCGTGCCGATCGGACGCCCGGTGTGGAACACCGGCCTGCGGGTGCTGGACGCCTGGCTGCGCCCGGTCCCGGCGGGCGTGCCAGGAGAGCTGTGGCTGACCGGCGTGCAACTGGCCCGTGGCTACCACGCCCGGCCGGGCCTCACCGCTGAGCGCTTCACCGCCGACCCCTTCGGCCCGCCCGGCACCCGGATGTATCGCACCGGGGATCTGGTGCGTCGGCGTGAGGACGGCTCGGTCGAGTACCTGGGCCGCACCGACCGTCAGGTCAAGTTGCGCGGCAACCGGATCGAGCTGGGCGAGATCGAGGCCGCCCTGGTCGGAGAGCCGACCGTGGCCCAGGCCGCGGTGACCGTCAGCGGGTCGGCCCTGGTCGCCTATGTGGTCCCGGCCAGGGATGCCGCCGACCCGGCGGGCGCCGAACTCAGGGCCGCCCTGGCCCAGAAGCTCCCCGCGGCCATGGTGCCGGAGGCGTACGTCCTACTGGACGCGCTGCCGCTGACCCCGAGCGGCAAGCTGGACCGGGCCGCGCTGCCCGCAACGCAGGCGACGCGTGCCGAGGCCCGGTCCCCGCGCAATGAGCGCGAGCAGGCCCTGACCGAGATCTTCGCGGCCGTGCTGAAGCTCGACCAGGTCGGCCCCGACGACGACTTCTTCCTGCTCGGCGGCGACAGCATCAGCTCCATCGGCGTCTCCAGCCGGGCCCGCAGGGCAGGTCTGGAGCTGAGCCCGCGACAGGTCTTTGAGCACCGCACCCCGGCCGCCCTAGCGGCGGCCGCCCCGGACGTTCCGGCCCAGAGCCGCGAGCCGCTGCGCTCCACCTTCGCTCTGACCGAGGCCGAGACCGCGCAGGTCACCCGGCTCAGCCAGGGCCCGGTGGCGGACATCTGGCCGCTGGCACCGCTGCAGGAAGGCCTGTTCTTCCACTCCACCTATGACAACACCGGCCTGGACGTCTACACCGTCCATGAGTCCTTCGACTTCCCCGCCGGGCTGGACGCCGACCGGCTGCGTACCGCGGCCGGGGCGCTGATGGCCCGCAACCCCAGCCTGCGGGCCGGGTTCACCAGCGCGGGGCTGCGGCAACCGGTGCAGTTCATCGCCGCCGACCCCGGGGTCCCGCTGGACGTGGTGGACCTCTCCGACCTGCCCGCCGCCGAGCAGGCCACCCGGCTGCGCCAGCTGCTGGACGAGGAGCGGGACCGCCGCTTCGACCTGGCACGCCCCCCGCTGTTCCGGCTGCTGTTGCTGCGACTCGGCGGCGAGCGGGGGGACCGGCTGGTGATCGGCCGTCACCTGCTGCTCTGGGACGGGTGGTCGGCCTGGCTGTTCCTGAACCAGTTGTTCGCTCTCTACAGCAGCGGCGGGGACGACCGGGAACTGCCCCGTGCGGGCTCCTACCGTGACTATCTGACCTGGCTGGAGGCCCAGGACAGCGACGAGGCCACCCGCGCCTGGCGCACCGCGCTGGCCGGACTGGACGAGCCCACCCTGCTGGCCGCCGCCGACCAGGGGCTTGAGCCGGACATCCCGGAGAACCTGGAGACCCTGCTCCCCGCCGCCCTCGGCACCCGGCTGCGCGACACGGCGCGCCGACATGGCCTGACTCTCAACACGCTGCTCAACGCCGCCTGGGGCCTGACCCTGGCCAGCGCCACCGGGCGCACCGACGTGGTCTTCGGCACCACCGTCGCCGGACGGCCCAGCGAGGTGCCGGACGTCGAGCACGTCATCGGCATGTTCCTGAACACCGTCCCGGCCCGGATCGCCTTCGACCCGGCCGAGCCGGTGCTGGACCTGCTGCGCCGGGTCCAGGAGCAGCGGCTGGCGCTGATGCCGCACGAGTATCTGAGCCTGGGCGTGCTGCAGGCCGAGACCGGCCACCGCCGGCTGTTCGACACCCTCTTCGTGCTGCGCGACAACGACACCGAGGACCGGCTCGCCGAGCTGAGGAACCGTCATGGCGCGATCGCCGTGGCCAATGTCGACGCCACCCACTACCCGGTCAACCTCATTGTGACGCCGGGGGAGCGGATCCGGGTCACCCTGGCCCACCGGCCCGACGCCGTCCCTGCTCCGGCTGCCCAGGCGCTGCTGGACCGGTTCACCCTGCTGCTGGACCGGCTGACCCAGGACCTGTCCGCGTCCATCGGCAGCCTCGACCCGCTGCTGCCCGCCGAGCAGGACGCCCTACGACAGCAGACGGCAGCCAGCCGGGTGCCCGCGCCTGATCTGACCGTCGCCGACCTGCTCGCCACACAGGCCGCCCGCACCCCGGAGGCCACCGCGCTGGTCTTCGGCGGACAGAGCGTCAGCTATGCCGAACTCGACGCCAGGATCAACCGAACCGCTCGGCTGCTGCTGGCGCACGGCGCGGGCCCGGAGCGGATCGTCGCGATCGCCCTCCGCCGCTCGGTTGACACGGTGGTGGCGCTGTTCGCCGTGCTGCGCACCGGGGCGGCCTATCTGCCGCTGGAGCTGGACTACCCGGACGACCGGCTGGCGCTGATCCTCGCCGACGCCGAGCCGACGCTGCTGCTGACCACCGGCGTCGTCGCGTCGCGGCTGACCGACGCGGCCCCCGCCACCACCCGGCTGCTGCTGGACGGCGCCGATCTCGCCGCCTTCCCCGAGGGGCCGATCAGCGACGGGCCGATCAGCGACGGGCCGATCACCGAGGCCGAACGCCCCCGGTTCAGCCTGGAGCATCCCGCCTACGTCATCTACACCTCCGGCTCCACCGGGCGGCCCAAGGGCGTGGTCACGCCGTATCGCGGGCTGACCAATATGCAGCTCAACCACCAGCGGGAGATCTTCGACCCGGCCGTCGCCTCGGCCGGCGGCCGGCGGCTGCGGATCGCGCACACCGTCTCCTTCGCCTTCGCCTTCGACATGTCCTGGGAAGAACTGCTCTGGCTGGTCGAGGGCCACCAGGTGCACATCTGCGACGAGGAGCTGCGACGCGACGCCGAGGCCCTGGTCCGCTACTGCGGGACGCACCGCATCGACGTCGTCAATGTCACCCCCACTTACGCGCAGCTGCTGATCGAGCAGGGGCTGCTGGGCGGCCCCCACCGGCCGCCGCTTGTGCTGCTCGGCGGCGAGGCGGTCTCCGAGGCGGTCTGGAACCGGCTCCGCGACACCGAGGGGACGTACGGCTACAACCTCTACGGCCCGACCGAGTACACCATCAACACCCTCGGCGGCGGCACCGACGACAGCGCCACGCCGACCGTGGGCCGTCCGATCCGGGGCACCCGGGCCCACATCCTGGACGGCTGGCTGCGTCCGGTCGCTGACGGCGTCCCCGGCGAGCTCTACATCGCGGGCATCGGCTTGGCCCGTGGCTACCTCAACCGGCCGGGCGTGACCGCCGAACGGTTCGTGGCGGACCCCTTCGGTGAGGCCGGGGAACGGATGTATCGCACGGGGGACCTGGTGCGCCGCCGCGTGGACGGCAACCTGGACTTCCTCGGCCGCACCGACGACCAGGTCAAGATCCGCGGCTACCGGGTGGAACTGGGCGAGATCGAGACCGCGCTCACCCGGCACCCCCGGGTCGCCCAGGCCGCGGTGATCGCTCGAGAGGACCCGTCAAGCCCTGGCACCAGCCGGCTGATCGGCTATGTCGTGCCCGGCGAACTCTCGGACGCGTCAAGGGAGTCGGCGGAGGCGGCGCAGATCGGGGAATGGCAGGAGGTCTACTCCGAGGAGTACGAGCAGATCGACACCGCCGTCTTCACCGAGGACTTCGCGGGCTGGGACAGCAGCTATGACGGGCGGCCCATCCCGTTCGAGCAGATGAGCGAGTGGCGCGAGCAGACCGTGGCCCGGATCGGCGAGTTGCGACCCCGCCGGATCCTGGAGATCGGCGTCGGGTCGGGGCTGTTGCTGGCGCGGTTGGCCCCCGGCGCTGAGGCGTACTGGGCTACGGACTTCGCTGCGCCGGTGATTCGCAAGCTGGGTCAGGAGCTGCTGAGGGAACCGGAGTTGGCAGAGAGGGTCACTCTGCGCTGCCAGCCGGCCCAGAGCACGGAGGGGCTGCCAAGCGGCTTCTTCGACACGGTGGTCATCAACTCGGTGGTGCAGTACTTCCCGAGCCTTGACCATCTGACCGAGGTGATCCGGGGGGCCATGGAGCTGCTGGCGCCGGGCGGGGCGCTGTTCGTCGGCGATGTGCGCAACCTACGGCTGGCGCGCGCCTTCCACACCGCTGTCCAGGCAGCGCGAGCGGGGGATGGGGCTGAGCCGGGGGCGCTGTGCCGGGCTGCGGAGCGGGCGTTGCGGCTGGAGAAGGAACTGCTGGTCGACCCGGACTACTTCAGCACCCTTGGCTTCGACGTCGACCTGCGCACCAAGCGCGGACAGCACCACAACGAGCTGACCCGGCACCGCTACGACGCCGTGCTCTATCGGGACGGGCGAGCGCTGGATGATCTGTCGGACGTGCCGGAGCTGGCCTGGTCCGACTCGTTGGAGCAGCAGTTGCGCGAGCGCAGCCCCGAGCGGCTGCGGGTGACCGGAATCCCGGACGCCCGGATCGCCGGGGAGTTGGCGGGCCTGCGAGTCCTGGATGCCAGCCACAGTGCACGAGTTGAGGCCGGGGGAGTGGACCCGGAGACACTGCACGCGCTGGGAGCATCCCTCGGCTACCGAGTGTTGACCACCTGGTCCGCCGAACTCGGCTCCTGCGAGGCGGTGTTCGTTCGGGGCGACGTCGCGGACTGCACCGGTCTCTATCGCCCCAGCGGGGCCGCTGTCCGACTCGCCAACAACCCCGCAGCTGCCCGCAGCGCGGATGGCCTGGTGCGGCAACTGCGCGAGGATCTTCGGCAGCGACTGCCCGACTACATGGTCCCGGCCGCGTTCGTCACCCTCGACCAGCTGCCGATGACCGACAACGGCAAGCTGGACCTCCGTGCCCTGCCCGACCCCGAGCCCGCAGCGGCTCTGCGCAGCGGCCGGGGACCGCAGACCCCGCAGGAGGACCTTCTCTGCCGACTCTTTGCCGAGGTGTTGGGCCTGCCGGGGGCTGTTGGTGCGGAGGACAGCTTCTTCGACTTGGGTGGCCACTCCCTGCTCGCCACCCGGCTGGTCAGCCGGGCCAGGACCGAGCTCGGGGCCGAGCTGGCGATCCGTGACCTGTTCGAGGCGCCGACGCCGGCCCTCCTGGCCGAGAGGGCGGGCACCACGGCCCGGACCGCCCGCCTCGCGCTGGAGCGGACCGCTGATCGCCCGGAGCACATCCCGCTCTCCCCGGCGCAGCGTCGGCTGTGGCTGGCCGAACGGCTGGACAGCGGCGACGCCTACCACTTCCCGCTGGTCTTCCGACTGCGCGGCGAGCTGGATACCCACTCTTTGCAGCGGGCGCTGGGCGCGGTGACAGACCGTCACGAGGCCCTGCGCACGCTGGTCGCCGAGGAGGACGGCGAGCCGTACCAGGTGATCCTGCCCGTGGCTGAGCCCCAGTTCTCGGTGGCAGACTGCCCGGAGCAGGAGCTGTCGGCCCGCATCGACGCCACCGTCGCCCGCCCCTTCGATCTGACCGAGGATCTCCCGCTGCGGGCCGAGGTGCTGCGGGTCGGCGACGACGATCATGTGGTAGCGATCGTGCTGCACCACATCAGCACCGACGAGTGGTCGGACCGCCCGTTCCTCGCCGACCTGGCCACCGCCTACCGTGCTCTGACAGAGCATCAGGAGCTGCCGTGGCAGCCGCTGCTGGTGCAGTACGCCGACTACACCCTCTGGCAGCGGACACTGCTCGCCGGTGCCGAGGGCACCCGGCAGCTCGACTTCTGGACCGGCGCGCTGGCCGGGCTGCCGGAGGAAATCCCGCTGCCGCTGGACCGACCGAGGCCGAGCGAGCCCACGGGCCTCGGCGAGGTGGTTCGGACCGAACTGCCGACCGAGACCGCCGTCGCGCTGCGCGCGCTGGCCGCCCGTACCGGCACCAGCATGTTCATGCTGTTCCAGGCCGCGGTCGCCGCTCTACTGCACCGGCTGGGGGCTGGGGAGGACATCCCCCTCGGTGCCCCGATCGCCGGGCGTACCGACAGCGCTCTGGACGATCTGGTCGGTTTCTTCGTCAACACCCTGGTGCTGCGGACCGACCTGTCGGGCGACCCCAGTTTCACCGAGCTGCTGGCCCGAGTCAGGGAGACCGACCTGGCCGCGTTCGAGCACCAGGACCTGCCCTTCGACCGGGTGGTGGAGGCCGTCAACCCGCCTCGGCTTCTAGGCCGCAATCCGCTGTTTCAGGTGATGACGGGCTATCACCACCGCCCTGACGGTGACCCGCAGGTGCTGGGCCTGCCCACCGAGTGGTGGCCGACACGGTTCGGCGCGGCAAAGTTCGACCTGGACTTCACCTTTGTCGACCACACCGCCGAGAACCGGGTCACTCTGCTGCTGGAGTACGCCACCGATCTGGCCGACCGATCGACCGCCGAGGCGCTGGTCCAGCGTGCTGTGAGCCTGCTGGTTGCCCTGGCTGCGGACCCGGAGCGGCCGATCGGCCGGATCCCGGTGCTGACCGACGCGGAGCGGCGGGACTCGCTCGGCGCCTGGAACGACACCGCGAGGACGCTGGAGCCGCGTACCGTGCCGGAGCTGTTCGCCGAGGCCGCCAGGACCAGGGCCGATCAGGTGGCGCTGGTCACCGACACCGGACGGCTGACCTTCGGTGAACTGTCCGCCCGGGTGGATCAGATCGCTGGGCTGCTGCGTGGACGCGGGATCGGCGCTGAGAGCGTGGTCGCGCTGGCCCTGCCCCGGGCTGAGACGGTGCCGGCCATCTTCGGCGTGCTCGCCGCAGGAGCGGCTTACCTGCCGCTGGACCCGGCCTACCCGGCCGAGCGGCTGGAGTACCTGCTCGAGGACGCGGCGCCGGAGCTGGTGCTCAGCACGGCGGCGCTTGCCTCGAAGCTGCCGACCGGGCGGCCTGAGACCCTGCTGCTCGACGAGTTGCGCAGCGAGGTCGGGACCGGGACCGGGCCGGTTGAGGCACCATCGCCCGCGACTGCCGCGTATGTCATCCACACCTCCGGCTCTACCGGCCGCCCCAAGGGCGTGGTCGGCACCCACCAAGGCCTGAGCAATCTGTTCGCCGCGCACTTCGAGGACCTGATCGAACCGGCCCGCCTGGCCGCCGGACGGGACACGCTGCGCGCCGTCCACGCCGCCTCGTTCAGCTTCGACGGCTCCTGGGAGCCGCTGCTCTGGCTGCTGGCCGGGCACGAGCTGCATGTCGTGTCCGAGGCCACCATGGCCGACCCGGCCGCGCTGTTGGCCCTGCTGGCCGACCAGCGGATCGACTTCCTCGACCTCACTCCGACCTACCTCCAGGAATTGGTCCACGTCGGCTTCCTGGACGCCGACCGCTACCGTCCGTCCACCCTCGCGGTGGGCGGCGAGGCCACCCCTGACGCGCTGTGGGAGCGGCTCTGCGCGCTGCCCGGCACGGCGGTGCACGACCTGTACGGGCCGACCGAGTGCGCCGTCGACGCCTACGGCTGGCACAGCCCGCATCCTGGCAGCGACACCTGGGCAGCCCCGCTGGCCAACACCCGCGCCCACGTCCTGGACGTGACGCTGCAGCCGGTTCCGGTCGGCGTCCCCGGTGAGCTGTATCTGTCCGGGGCCGGGCTGGCCCGCGGCTACCTCAACCGGGCCGGGTTGACCGCCGAGCGGTTCACCGCCGACCCGTTCGGCGCGCCCGGAGCCCGGATGTATCGCACCGGGGATCTGGTCCGTCGCCGCGCGGACGGGACTCTGGACTTCCTCGGCCGGGCCGACGACCAGGTCAAGCTGCGTGGCTTCCGGATCGAGCTCGGTGAGATCGAATCCGCGTTGCAGGCAATTCCGCAGGTCGCACAGGCAGCCGTGGTGATCCGCGAGGACACCCCGGGCGCTCGCCGACTTGTCGCCTACACCGTCCCCGCCGTCGGACACAACAACGACCCGGCCGTGTTGCGCGCGCAGCTGACGGCGGCTCTGCCCGCACACATGGTCCCGTCTGCCTTTGTTGGGCTGCCTGCCCTGCCGCGCTCCGTCGCCGGCAAGCTGGACCGGCAGGCGCTGCCCGCACCCGACCTCGCGTCCACCGCATCCGGACGTCGGCCCCGCGACGCCCGCGAGGAGATCCTCTGCGAGCTGTTCGCCGCGGTGCTGGGGGTCGGGCAGGCGGGGGTCGACGACGACTTCTTCGCTCTCGGCGGGCACTCGCTGCTGGCCATGCGCCTGGTCAGCCGCATCCGTACCACCCTGGGTACCGACGTCGCCCTGCGCGCGGTCTTCGAGGCGCCCACCCCGGCCCGGCTCGCCGAGCTGTTGCGCAGTGGTGGGTCGTCGGACGGCGAACAGCGGCCTGCGCTGGCGCCCAGGGACCGACCCGAACCGCTTCCGCTGTCCTACGCCCAGCAACGCCTTTGGGTTCTGCGCCAGTTGGAGGGGCCGGGCGCCAACTACACCATCCCGCTGGCCTGGCGCCTTTCCGGACCGCTGGACCTGGACGCCCTGGCGGCGGCCGTGCAGGATCTGGCGATCCGTCATGAGAGCCTGCGCACCGTCTTCCCGGACCTGGAGGGTCGCCCGTACCAGCAGATCCTGGCCCCGGACCAGCTCGGCACCCTCACCCGCACCGAGCGCACCACCGAGCAGCAACTGCCCGCGCGGCTGGCCGAGGCAGTGGCCGAGGGTTTCGCCATCGACCGCGAACCCCCGCTCCGGGCGCGGGTGTTCGAGCTGATGCCGGACCAGCATGTGCTCCTGCTGACGATCCATCACATCGCTGGTGACGAATGGTCAGATCAGCCACTGTGGCGTGATCTGGCCACCGCCTACCGGGCCAGGACCGAGGGCCGTACGGCCAACTGGCAGCCGCTGCCGGTGCAGTACGCCGACTACACCCTCTGGCACCGTGATCTGCTCGGTGACCCTGCTGACCCGACGAGCTTTCAGGCCCGCCAACTCGGCTACTGGCAGCAGGCCTTGGCCGGACTGCCGGAGGAGCTCGCGCTGCCCTACGACCGGCCGCGTCCGCAGGAGAGCAGCCACCGCGGTGGGGCGGTCGGGCTGACCCTCGATCCGCCGCTGGAGGGCGCCCTGCGCACGCTCGCCCGTGAGCACGGCTCCAGCATGTTCATGGTGCTGCAGGCGGCCGTGGCCACCCTGCTGCACCGGCTCGGCGCGGGGGAGGACATCCCCCTCGGCGCGCCCGTCTCCGGTCGTACTGACGAGGGCCTGGAGAACCTGGTCGGCTTCTTCGTCAACTCCCTGGTGCTGCGCACCGACCTGTCCGGTGCGCCCAGTTTCGCCGAACTGCTGGCCAGGGTCAGGGAGACCGATCTGGCCGCCTACGAGCACCAGGACCTGCCCTTCGAGCAGCTGGTGGAGGCGGTCAACCCGACCCGCTCGCTGGCCCGGCACCCGCTGTTCCAGGTGATGGTGGTCCATCTGGCCGGTGCCTCGGAGGCACCCGACCTGCCCGGTCTGGCCGCCCGCCCGGAACCGCTGGGCCAGGACACCGCCAAGTTCGACCTCAGCTTCGACTTCATCGAGCAGGGTGTCGGTGGCGGCATCCAGGCCTGGATCGAGTACAGCGCCGACCTCTTCGACCAGCGCACGGTGGAACAGCTGGCCGACCGCCTGCGACTGCTGCTGGAGCAGGTCGCCGCCGACCCGACCCGTCCCGTGCGCGAGCTGGAACTGCTCGACGCCGACGAGTACGAGCAGGTCGTCACCACCTGGAACGACACCGCCCGCACGGTCACCCCGACCACCCTGCCGGAGCTGTTCCGGGCCCAGGCCGCCCGCACTCCTGGCGCCCTGGCGCTGGTCCTCGGCGAGCAGCGGCTCAGCTATGCCGAGCTGGACAGCCGGGTCGAGCGCACCGCACGTGTCCTGGCCGGTCTCGGGGCCGCGCCGGAGCGCACCGTAGGGGTTGCCCTGCCGCGCTCGGTCGAGCTGGTGGTCGCCCTGCTGGCGGTGCACCGCACCGGTGCTGCCTACCTGCCGCTCGACCCCGACTACCCGGCGGACCGAACGGCCTTCATGCTCGCCGACACCCGTCCGGTGACGGTCATTCAGGACGGGCTCCCGGAAGGGCCGGAGGGCGAGCTTCCGGCGCGCCAAGACCCGCGCCACCCCGCCTATGTGCTCTACACCTCGGGCTCCACCGGACAGCCCAAGGGCGTGGTGGTCCCGCAGCGGGCCATCGTCAACCGGCTGCTCTGGATGCAGGAGCAGTATCCCCTCACCGCCGAGGACCGGGTGCTGCAGAAGACCCCGTCCAGCTTCGACGTGTCGGTGTGGGAGTTCTTCTGGCCGCTGATCACCGGGGCCGCTCTGGTCCTGGCCAAGCCCGGGGGCCACCAGGACCCGGCCTACCTGGCCGAGCTGATCCAGGCCGAGGACGTGACCACGCTGCACTTCGTCCCGTCCATGCTGGCCGCCTTCCTGGACGAGCCCGCCGCCGCCGAGTGCACGGGGTTGCGCCGGGTGCTGTGCAGCGGGGAGGCGCTGCCCGCCGCCCTCGCCGCCCGCTTCCACAGCACGCTGCTGTCCGCCGAGCTGCACAACCTCTACGGCCCCACCGAGGCCTCGGTGGATGTGACGGCCGCCCAGATCCGCCCGGGCGCCGAGAGCGTCCCGATCGGCCGACCGGTCTGGAACACCCGCGCCTACGTCCTGGACGCCGCGCTGCGCCCGGTCCCGCCCGGCGTCGCCGGTGAGCTGCACCTGGCCGGAGTCCAGCTGGCCCGCGGCTACCTCAACCGCCCGGGCCTGACCGCCGAGCGCTTCGTCGCCGACCCCTTCGGCGAGCCAGGGACGCGGATGTATCGCACCGGGGACCTGGCCCGCTGGAATCACACCGGCGAGTTGGAGTACCTCGGCCGGGTCGACGACCAGGTGAAGATCCGTGGGTTCCGGGTCGAGCCCGGCGAGATCGAGGCCGTGCTGTCCCAGCACCCGGACGTCGCCCACTGCGCCGTGGTGGTCCGCGAGCAGCGGCTGGTCGGCTATGTCGTCCCGCCCACAGGCCGCCAGGCCCCGAACGCGACGGAACTGCGCGCCCACGCCGCCGCTGCCCTGCCCGAGCACATGGTCCCGGCCGCCTTCATCGCGCTCGCCACGCTGCCGCTCACCCCGAACGGCAAGCTCGACCGACGTGCTCTCCCCGCGCCGGACTTCGCGGCCGAGGTGACCGACACCGCCCCGCGCACCCCGCGCGAGGAGCTGTTCTGCGGGCTGTTCGCCGAGGTGCTGAACCTGGATCGGGTCGGTGCCGCGGACGACTTCTTCACCCTGGGCGGCGACAGCATCGTCGCCATGCAGCTGGTCGGCCGTGCCCGCGCGGCCGGTCTGGCGATCAGCCCCCGCGATGTCTTCCGGCACAAGACCCCGGCCGGGTTGGCCGCCGTCGCTGGTGAACCCGCCGTGGCCGTCCAGGCCCCGACCGCCGCCCTGCTGCTCGCCCTCAGCGACGACGAAACCGCCGAGCTGGTGACCTGGGACGCAGCCGAGGCGCTGCCGCTGACGCCGCTTCAGGCGGGCCTGCTGTTCCACGCCTCCTTCGACTCCGCCTCCTTCGACCCCGCAGCTGAAGGCCCCGCGTCCGAGGGTCCCGACGTCTACACCGTCCAGGTGTCCCACGACCTGGAGGGCCCGCTGGACGCCGAGCGGCTGCGCGCGGCCGGTCAGGCGCTGCTGGACCGCCATGCCAACCTCCGGGCCGGCTTCCGCTACCTGGCCTCGGGCCGCCCGGTGGCCGTGGTCCCGCGCACGGTCCAGCTGCCCTGGCGGCAGCTGGACCTCGCCGACCTGTCACCGATCGCCCTGGAAGCCCGCTGGACCGAGGTGCTTACTCAGGAGCGCCGCCGCTTCGACCCGGCGCAGCCCCCGCTGCTGCGGCTGCTGCTGGTCCGCACCGGCCCGCAGCAGCACCGGCTGGCGCTGTCCCACCAGCACCTGCTGCTGGACGGCTGGTCGCTGCCGCAGCTGATGCGCGAACTCTCCGAGCTGTATGAGTCGCCCACCGGCGAGACGGCTCCGCCGATTCCCTACCGGGACTACCTCGCCTGGCTGGCCCAGCAGGACGCTGAGGCCTCCGCCGCCGCCTGGACCCAGGCCCTTGACGCGTTGGAGGGCCCCACCCACCTCGCGCCCGCCGACCCCAACCGGACCCCCGTCCTGCCCGCCACCCACACCGTCCGGCTCACCCCGGAGCTCACCGCCGCCCTGACGGCACTGGCCCGGACGCGCGGACTGACCGTCAACACCCTGGTCCAGGCGGCCTGGAGCATTCTGCTGTCCCGGCTGACCGGCCGTGACGACGTGGTCTTCGGCGCGACCGTCGCCGGGCGGCCGCCGGAGCTGGCGGGCTCCGAGTCGATGATCGGACTGTTCATCAACACCGTCCCGGTCCGGGTCCGACTCGACCAGCGCGAACCGCTGGCGGCCTTCCTGGACCGGTTGCAGGACGAGCAGTCCCAACTGATGCCCCATCAGCAGGTCGGCCTGGCCGACATCCAGCGGCGGGCCGGGCTGGGTGAGCTGTTCGACACGCTGATCGTCTTCGAGTCCTACCCCGACGCCGAGGGCCCGGCCCTCGGTGCCGGGTCCGGTCTGCGGACGACCGTGCGGGACCACCAGGACTCCACCCACTACCCCTTCACCTGGGCCGTCGAGCCGGATGAGCGGCTGACCCTCACCGCCGAGTACCGGCCTGACCTGTTCGACCGGGCCACAGCGGAGCGGATGGCCGGCTCCATGGTCACCCTGTTCGAGGCGATGGCGGCCGACCCGGCCCAGCCGCTCGGCCGACTCGACACCCTCACCGACACCGACCGTCACACCGTCCTGGAGACCTGGAACGACACCGCTCTGCCCCACAGCCCCAGCACCGTCCCCGCGCTCTTCGAGGCGCAAACCGCCGAAGCCCCGGACGCGATGGCCGTCGTCTCCGGCCGGGTGAGCTGGACCTTTGCCGAGCTGAATGAGCGTGCCAACCGGCTCGCCCGGCTGCTGGTCGGGCAGGGCGCGGGGCCGGAGCGGATCGTCGCCCTGCTTTTGCCCCGATCGGCCGACCATCTGCTCGCCCTTCTCGCGGTGCTGAAGGCGGGCGCGGCCTACCTTCCGATCGACGCCGAGCTGCCGCACGAGCGGGTGCTGGCCCTGGTCGAGGACGCCGAACCGCTGCTGATCCTCAGCACCGAGGCGCTGGCCGCGGGGCTTCCCGACACCGGGACGCGGTTGCTGCTGCTCGACGCCCCGAAGACGACGCAGCTGCTCGCCGAGCAGTCCGGCGAGAACCTCGCCACCGGTCCTGACCCGCTGCACCCCGCCTATGTCATCCACACCTCCGGATCGACGGGCCGCCCCAAGGGTGTGGTGGTCTGCCACGCCAGCGTGGTGAATCTCTTCCACAGCCACCGCCGCAGCCTGCACGACCCCGCCAAGCGCCGCACGGCCCGCCGCCATCTGCGGGTCGGCCACGCCTGGTCGTTCTCCTTCGACGCCTCCTGGCAGCCACAGCTCTGGCTGCTGGACGGCCACGCCCTGCACATCCTGGACGAGGAGACCCGCCGCGACCCCGAGCTGACCGCCGCCGCGATCCGGGCCCAGGGCCTGGACTTCATCGAGGTCACCCCGTCCTTCCTGGCGCAGATGATCGACAGCGGCCTGATCGAGGACGGCGACTGCCCGCTCGCGGCGGTCGGTGTCGGCGGCGAGGCGGTACCGGACGCGCTGTGGCGGCAGCTGTCCGCTCTCCCCACCACCGATGCCTACAACCTCTACGGCCCCACCGAGGCCACCGTGGACGCCCTGGTCGCGCGGATCGGCGCCGGCCCGGGTCCGCTGGTCGGCCGTCCGGTCGGCAACACCCGGGCCTATGTCCTGGACGCCGCGCTGCGCCCGGTCCCGCCGGGCACCACCGGTGAGCTCTACCTGGCCGGTGCGGGGCTGGCCCGCGGCTACCTGGGCCGGACCGACCTGACCGCCGAGCGGTTTGTCGCCGACCCGTACGGCCATCTGTTCGGCGCCCCTGGTGCCCGGATGTATCGCAGCGGAGACCTGGCCCGCTGGACCGAGGACGGGCAGCTGGACTTCCTCGGCCGCGCCGACGACCAGGTGAAGATCCGCGGCTTCCGGATCGAACTCGCCGAGATCGAGGCGGTGCTGGCCCGGCACGAGGCCGTCGCCCAGGTGGTGGTGCTGGCCCGCGAGGACCGGCCCCGGGTCAAGCAGTTGGTCGCCTACGCCGTTCCGGCCGAGGGTGTGCCGATGCCGGAGCCGTCCGCGCTGAGGGCGCTGGCGGCCTCCGCCCTGCCCGACTACATGGTCCCGGCCGCGGTCGTGGTGCTGGACGCGCTGCCGCTGCTGTCCAACGGCAAGCTCAACCGCAGGGCGCTCCCGGTTCCCGACTTCGCCACGGCCACCGCGAGCCGCCCGCCCGCGAACGAGCGCGAGCAGGCGCTCTGCGACCTCTTCGCCGAGGTGCTCGGCCTGCCCGGCACCGGCGCCGAGGACGACTTCTTCGCCCTCGGCGGGGACAGCATCGTCGCCATGCAACTGGTCAGCCGGGCAAGGGCGGCGGGTCTGCGGATCACCCCGCGCCAGGTCTTCCAGCACCGCACGGTCGCGGCCTTGGCCGACATCGCCGTGCTGGCTCCGGTGGGCTCAGGCTCCGGGGACGGTCGTATCCACGACACCGGCACCGGCCTGATCTCGGTCACCCCGATCATGCATGCGCTGCGCGAACTCGGCGGTCCGATGCGGGCCTACCATCAGGTCGCCCTGCTGCAGACGCCCGCCGAACTCGACCACACCCGGCTGCTGACGCTGCTTCAGGCACTGGCCGACCAGCACGACATGCTCCGGGCCACCCTGGAGCGGATCCCCGCCGACTGCTGCTCCGGCGGCAGCGAGGAACTGTGGTGGTTGAACGTCCCCGCACCCGGCGCGGTGGACGCGGCCTCCTGGCTGCGCACGGTCGACATCGCCGGCGCCGACGCGGCTGCGCTCCACGCGACCATCGCCGAACAGGCCGAGGCGGCACAAGCCCGGCTCGATCCGGAGGCGGGCCGCATGGTGCAGGCGGTCTGGTTCGACGCCGGGCAGGCTGCCCCTGGGCGGCTGCTGCTGATGATCCATCATCTGGTCGTGGACGGGGTCTCCTGGCGCATCCTGCTGCCCGACCTCGAATCCGCCTGGGCGGATCTGACGGCGGGTCGGACCATCGCGCTGGCCCCCGTCGAGCTGTCCTTCCGCCGCTGGGCGGAGCTGCTCGCCGCCCAGGCCACCGAGCCCGCCCGCGAGGACGAGCTGCCGCTGTGGACCTCGGTCCTGGACGGCGGCGACCCGATCCCGGTGCGGCGGGCCCTCGATCCGGCCCTGGACGTGGTGGCCACCGAACGGCAGCTGACCCTCACCCTCCCCGCTGCCGTCACCGCACCGCTGCTCAGCCGCGTCCCGGCCGCCTTCGGGGCGACCGTCAACGACGTCCTGCTGACGGCGCTGGCACTGGCCGTCGCCGACTGGCGCCGACGCCGGTCCCCGGAGACAACGCCGGGCAACGCGGTGCTGGTCGACCTGGAGGGCCACGGCCGCGAGGAGGAACTCGCCGGTCACGCCGACCTGTCCCGCACCGTCGGCTGGTTCACCAGCGTCGTCCCGGTCCGGCTGGACCCGGGCCCGGTCGATCTTGCGGACGCGCTGGCCGGCGGCCCGGCTCTGGATGAGGCGCTGGCCAGGATCAGGCAGCACCTGGACGCCCTGCCCGCGGGCGGGATCGGCCACGGGCTGCTGCGGCACCTCAACCCGGTGACCGGCCCCCGGCTGGCCCGGTTCAGCCCGCCGCAGATCGAGTTCAACTACATGGGCCGCTTCGGCCACCCGGAGGCGACCGACTGGTCCTACGCCCCCGAGGGGGACGCGGCGGATCTGGACGGCGACCCCGGCATGCCGCTGTCGCACGCCCTGACCGTCAACGCCCTGACCGAGGACCGGCCGGACGGGCCCGAGCTGGCCGCCCACTGGTCCTTCGCCTCCGGAGTGCTGTCCGAGGAGGCGGTCCAGGACCTCGCCGAGACCTGGTTCCTGGCGCTCCGCGCCCTGGTGCGCCGCGCCGACCGCTGACCACCGCCATCACCACACAGATAAGGAGCACGACCATGAGCAACCCGTTCGAGAACCCCGAGGGCGTCTACTCGGTGCTGGTCAACGACGAGGGCCAGCACAGCCTGTGGCCGGACTTCGCGTCCGTCCCGGCCGGCTGGACCGTCGCGCACGGCCCGGCGGCCCGCCAGGACTGCCTGGACTATGTCGAGGCCAACTGGACCGACCTGCGGCCCAAGAGCCTGCTCTCCCCGCAGTAGCAACGCCGAAGGGGCCGGTCCGCGAAGCGATTCGCGGGCCGGCCCCTTCAGCGTTAAAAGACAGTCAGGACGTGGGCGCGACCACCGGGGTCGCCGGGTTGCCGTCGACCGCCGCGGCGAGCTGGGGACCAGCCGCTGGAGGGTGTAGGGCAGGCTCAGCACCGAGACGAAGGAGACCGCGTTGCCGAAGTCGCTGGAGTCCTTGACGTAGACCTCGCGGCCCTGCTTCACCACGTTCAGGTCGCCGTAGAGCTTCTTGGCGTGCAGCGTGGCCGCGTCCTTGGTCGGGTCGTCGACGATCCAGACGATGACTCCGGCGTCGAGCAGGTCGGTGCGCTCCTCGCTGATGTTGTTGCCGAACTGGTCGCCGATGACCTTGTCCAGATCGGTCGGCAGCTTGAAGCCGAGCGAGGTGAGCATCCGGGAGCGCGCGTCCTGGCTGCCGTAGACAAAGATCCCCTGGTAGGGGGTGGCCATCACGGCGGTGGACTTGGCGAACTCCGGGTGTGCCTTCGCCGCCGCGGCGAAGTCGGCGGCGACGCCGGCCACCAGCTGCTTGGCCTCGGTCGGCTTGCCGAGCGCCTGGCCGATGATCTCGGTCTGCTGCTGCCACGGGATGCCGTAGTCGTTGTAGCCCTTGGGCGCGGCGACCACCGGCGCGATCTTCGAGAGGGTCGCGTACTGATCCTTGGTCAGACCCGCATACAGGGCCAGGATCAGGTCGGGGCGCAGCGCGGCGATCTTCTCGACCTGGGGCCGGTGCCGGGTCCTTCAGCACGGTCGGCGGGGTCGCGCCGTTCAGCTTGTCCGCGGCCCAGGGGCCGATGGCGCCCTTGTAGCCGCCGACCCACTCGGTGGTGCCGACGGGCACCTGACCCAGCGCCAGCACGGCGTCCTGGTCGGTCAGGCCGACCGTCACGATCCGCTTGGGCGCGGACTTGACGGTGGTGCTGCCGAACTTGTTCACCAGGGTCACCGGGAACGCGGCGGGACCGGCCGCCGAACCGGAGGCCCTCGGCGTCGTGGAGGCCGCGGTGGTGCTGGAGCCACAGCCGGTGGCGAGGCCGAGCAGCAGCAGGACGGAGGCCAAGGCCGCGGCGGGCCGGGCGCCTCTCAGGGTGCGGGACATCAGGGGATCCTCTTGATTCTCATCGTCATCGTTGTTCTTCTTGCAGGTCAGTGGACGTTTTGGGTCAGTGGGCACGGCTGGGGGTGCGGGCGTCGGACCAGGCCTCCCACAGGGCGGCGTAGCGGCCGCCCGCGGCGCGGAGTTCGTCGTGGGTGCCGCTCTCCACCACCCGCCCCTGGTCCATGACCAGGACGCGGTCGGCCGTCGCGGCCTGGCTGAGCCGGTGCGCGACGATCAGGGCGGTGCGGCCCTCCAAGGCTTGTGCGGTGGCCCGCTCCAGCAGCCGGGCGCCGGCGCTGCCGGCCTCGGCGGTGGCCTCGTCCAGCACCGCGATCGGTGGGTCGGCCAGCATCAGCCGGGCCAGGGCGAGTTGCTGCACCTGCGCCGGGTCCAGGCTGTGGCCGCCCTCGCCGACCACGGTCAGCAGGCCCTCCGGCAGCGCCTCGGCCCAGGCCAGGGCATCGGCGCGGGCCAGTGCGTCGCGCAGCTCCGGGTCGGCGGCGTCGGAGCGGGCCAGCCGCAGATCCTCGGCCAGCGTTCCGGCGAAGACATGCGCCTCCTGGGTGACCAGCACGACGGTGGGGCTGCTCGCCCGCGCTGGCTCGGCGTTCAGGCTGACCGAGCCGCTGGTCGGCCGGTGCACACCGGCGACCAGCTTGGCGACGGTGCTCTTGCCGGCGCCGCTGGCGCCGACCAGGGCCACCCGCTCGCCGCGCCGGATCGTCAGGCTCACCTCGTGCAGCACCGGTTGCCCGGGGGCGTAGGCGTGTCCGACCCGGCCAGCGTCACCACGGGATCAGCCGTCGCCATGGCCGCTGGGGCCTCTGCCGGCTGCTGAGCCGGCAGGTCGGCGACGGCGACCAGCCGGGCCAGCCCGGCTCCCGCCGACTGCACGTCGTCCAGCAGCACCAGCGCACTGTTGATCGGGCCGAACAGACTGTGGAAGTAGAGCGCGGCGGCCGTCGCGGTGCCGATCGTCGTGGAGCCGTCCCGGACCAGCAGGAACCCGGTGACCAGCACCGCCGCCAGCCCGGTGTACTCGGCCAGGTGCAGTCGGCTGTAGAAGCCCAGGATCAGTCGGACCCCACGCAGCGTCAGTTCCACCGCCGACCAGGACCGCTGGGCCAGCCGCTCAGTGTGCTCGGCTTCCAGCCGGAACGCCCGAACCGTCGCCGCGCCGCCGATACTGTCCAGCAACTGCTGCTGCTGAACTCCGGTGGCGATGCGCTGCTCGGCGTAGAGCGGGACGGCGCGGCGTACGTACCAGCGTGCGGTGTACGCCTGGATCGGCACCGCGAGCAGGGCGGCGAGCAGGAACCGCCAGTCCAGCAGGGCGAGCGCCCCCAGCGTCAGCACGATCGCCAGCAGCGAGCGGACCAGCTCCGGCAGCGCGGTGCGCACCGCCTCGGCCACCCGCGCGACGTCGCCGGTGACCCTGGCCGTCAGATCGCCCGACCCCGCTGCCTCCAGCTGCTCCTGCGGCAGCTGCAGAGCGCGTTCGAGGAAGCGCTCACGCAGCGTGGCGAGTACGGTCTCGCCCAGCCGTGCGGTCAGCGACAGACCGCCTGCGGTGGCGACGCCCTGGACCGCCGCGACCAGCGCCAGCAGCACCACCGGAGTCGTCAGCGTCGAGGCGGCGCGGTGGTCGGCGACCAGGTCCACGATGTGTCCAGCAGCGGCTGGGTGAACAGGCCCACGGCGGTGGCGGCGACCATCACCGTCAACCCGCCCATGGCCAACCCACGGTGCGGGCGCAGCAGCGCGCGGACCGAAGCGAGGGTCTCGCCCGGGCTCGCGGTCGGCAGCAGCACCCGGTCGTTCCCGGGGCCCGGTCGGTCCGTCGGTGCAGGCACGGGGTTCTCCCTCGTGGTGGCGGCTGATATCAGTTCCGGTTGGTCGGTCACTGGTCGGTCACCCCAGCACCGCGGCCCGGTAGCTGGGCTGACGCTGCACCAGTTCGGCATGGCTGCCGGTGTCGGTGATCCGGCCGCCGTCCAGCAGCACCACCCGGTCGGCGGCGGCCAGCAGCGCCGGGCTGGTGGTGACCAGGACGGTGGTGCGTCCCAGCCGAAGTTCGCGGACGCCGTCGGCGATCCGGGCCTCGGTGACCGTGTCCACGGCGGTGGTCGGGTCGTGCAGCACGAGCACCGGCCGGTCCGCGGCCAGCGCCCGGGCCAGGGCCACTCGTTGCCGCTGTCCGCCGGACAGCGAACGTCCGCGCTCGCTGACCTGCGCTGCCCGGCCGAGTGGCAGCGACGCGGCCACCTCGTCCGCTCCGGACGCGGCCATCGCCCGGTCCAGGTCAGTACCCTCGGGGGCCGCCGCGGCGACATTGGCGAGCAGGGTGCCGTCGAACAGCTGGGCGTCGTGCTCGGCCACCAGCATCAGCTGCCGGAGCCGGGACGGGTCCAGGCCGCGCAGCGCGGCCCCGTCCAGCTCGACCGTGCCCGCCTCGGGTTCGGCCCGGCCGGACAGGCAGCCCAGCAGGGCCGCCGCGTCGGCGGGCGCGGTCGCCGCCACGCCGAGGATCTCGCCGGGGGCGATGTCCAGGTCGAACGCGCGCAGCCCGCCGTGGCTGAGGCCGCGCAACCGGATCGATCCGCGGACCGGCTCGGCCGGGGCCGGGCCGCCTGACGGGGTCTCAGCATCGGCGGCGAGGACCGCGGCGATCCGGGCGGCGGAGGCCCGGCCCTGGGCGAACTCGGCGTTGACCCAGGCGAGTACCTCCAGCGGCCCGACCATGAACATCGCCAGGCCGACCGCGGACACCAGCTGGCCGAGGCTGATCTCGCCCTGTGCGGCGAGCCGTCCGCCGACCAGGGCGACGACGGCGATGAAGATCCCGGTCAGGGCGAGCACCATGCCGTTCTGCAGCGCCTGGGCCCGCGCCGCGCGCAGGGTGGCGGACAGCGAGGCCTGACTGGTCCGCCGGTAGCGCGCGACCGCGGCCGACCCGCCGCCGATGCCCTTGAGCACCCGCAGCCCGGCCACCAGGTCGGCGGCGGAGCCTGAGGCGTGCGCGGCCTGCTCCTGCTCGGCCTCGCTGCGGTGCTCCAGCGGGGTGCTCAGCAGATGCCCGAGCCACAGCAGCACGGGCGTGCCGAGCAAGACCACCAGGCCGAGCGGCACGGAGGTGCGCAGCAGCACCACGGTGGCCACCAGCAGCCCCATCAGGGCCGAAAGCCCGGACAGCAGGCCCATGGTGACGGCGCCGACCCGGCGGGCGTCCTCGGTGGCGATGGTCGCCAGCGCCCCGGGCAGCCGTCCGCTCTCGGCTCCGCCGACCGGGTCGAGCACCCGGCGGACGAGCTCCACCCGCAGCCGGTGCCCGGCCCGCTCGGCGGCCCGCTCACCGGCCCGGGCCCCGAAGCGGAAGCTGAACGACAGCATCACGTAGACCGCGGCGAGGACAGCGAGCCAGTCCACCAGCGCTTCCGCGTCCCCGGGGGCGACGGCACGGTCGATGACCACGCCGATCAGGACCGGGACCAGTGCCTCCCCGGCCTGGTGCCCGGCCCCCAGCAGGGACCCGAGGACGACGTCCCGCCGCTGCCCCCCGATCGCCCGGCGCAGCACCTGCCGCCCGGACGGTCCCGCAGCGCTCATCCCATGCCTCCACCCCAGTCGTCCAAAAACTGAGGTAAGGCTAGCCTAACTAATCAGGCGGAGCTACCGGCCCCCCGCTGCTAAGTCAGGCTCCGGAATGTTCAACTCTCGCGCTGGTCGCTGAGCCGCTTGATCTTGCCGACCGAGCGCTCCAGGGTCTCCGGGTCGAGGATGTCGACGTCCACGCTGATGCCGACACCGTCCTTGACGCCCTGTGAGATCGCCGCGGCGGCGGCGGCGCGCTGCTCGGAAGGAGTGCCCGGGCGGGCCTCGGCGCGGACGGTCATATGGTCCATCCGGCCGCGCCGGGTCAGTCGCAGCTGGAAGTGCGGGGCGACGCCGGGGGTGCGCAGCACGATCTCCTCGATCTGGCTGGGGAAGACATTGACGCCACGTAGGATGATCATGTCGTCACAGCGTCCGGTGACCTTCTCCATCCGGCGGAAGGCGGGACGCGCGGTGCCGGGCAGCAGTCGGGTCAGGTCGCGGGTGCGGTAGCGGATGATCGGCAGCGCTTCCTTGGTCAGCGAGGTGAACACCAGCTCGCCGTCCTGGCCGTCGGCCCGCACCTCGTCGGTGAAGGGGTCGACGATCTCCGGGTAGAAGTGGTCCTCCCAGATGTGCAGGCCGTCCTTGGTGTCGACCGCTTCCTGCGCCACGCCCGGGCCGATCACCTCGGACAGGCCGTAGATGTCGACCGCGTCCAGGTCCAGCCGCTGCTCGATCTCGGTGCGCATGGCCTCGGTCCACGGCTCGGCGCCGAAGATGCCGACCTTGAGCGAGGTGCTGCGCGGGTCGATGCCCTGCCGCTCGAACTCGTCCAGCAGCGTCAGCATGTAGGAGGGGTGACCATGATGATCTCGGGCTGGAAGTCCTGGATGATCTGTACCTGGCGCGCGGTCATCCCGCCGGACGCCGGGATCACCGTGCAGCCTGCCCGTTCCGCGCCGTAGTGGGTGCCCAGACCGCCGGTGAACAGCCCGTACCCGTAGGAGATGTGCACCTTGTGGCCCGGACGGCCGCCGGCCGCGCGGATCGAGCGGGCCACCACGTCGGCCCACATCGACAGGTCGTTCTCGGTGTAGCCGACCACAGTCGGCCGCCCGGTGGTGCCACTGGAGGCGTGGATCCGGCGGACCTGGTCCATCGGTACCGCGAACATCCCGAACGGGTAGGAGTCGCGCAGATCCGCCTTGGTGGTGAACGGGAAGCGGGCCAGATCCTCCAGTGTGCGACAGTCGGCCGGAGCGACCCCGGCCGCGTCGAACTTCTTCCGATACACCTCGACCTGCTCATAGGCCAGTCGCAGGGTCTACTGCAGCCGCTCCAGTTGGTAGGCCCGCAGCTCGGGCAGGCTCATTCGCTCGCCCAGGTCCAGGAGATGTTCCGGCAGCGGCTCGCCCAGCCTGCGCCCGCGGGGCTCCGCGATCGCCTCATTGCCGCGCAGGATGCTCACGTCGCTACCGTCCTTATTTATCCCTACCGAACATTCGGTTTGTGTCGGTGAGGTTAAGTAATCCAGCATCGCTGCTGCCTGTCAAGGTCTGAATCGGAGCCCGCCGCGCCGCCCTCGGTGCTTGAGTATGTAAATCCTATTTGGCAGGGTTTGTCTCCATGGGAGCAGAAGGAGGGGAGCGGTGCTGCGAGGCCTGGGGAACTTCCGGCCGCTGACAGCCGTGGGGGCGCTGGCGTTCAGCGGCGTCGCCGTGCTGCTGGTGGCACGACACGCGCCCGCGCCGCGGGAGTTCACCGTGCACCCGGTGGACCTGCGCTCCACTGTCGCGCTGACCGGATACCTGGAGCCGGCCGTGACCTGGCGCCTCTACTTCGGCGCCGCGACCGCCGGCACCGGATCGGTGGGCACTACCCCGGGTGGCGCCTGCAATGGCGCTGCCGCCCCCGGCGCCGGGTTGGGGACGGTGACCACGCTGCGGGTCGGACCCGGCGACCGGGTCAGCCGCGGCCAGGTCCTGGCCGAGGCCGGTACCGAGCAGGCCGCCGCCCAGCTGAAGGCAGCGCAGGCGGACCTGGACCAGGCCACCGCCCAGCTCGCCCAGGACCGGGCCCAGCCCACGGCCGCCGCCTCCGCCACCGCTACCGCCGCCGCTGAGGGGTCCACGCCGGCCGGCCCCGCGCCGCAGCCGGCCATCGGTCCCGACCTCGACCGGATCCAGCACGACCAGGACCGGCTCGCCGAGCTGCAGCGCACGCTGGACTCGGCCCGGATCACCGCACCCGCGGACGGCATCGTCCAAGAGGTGGACACCGCGACCGGAGCCACCCCGGACTGCCACGACCCGGCGATCGTGCTGCGCTCCACCGCCCTGCGGGCCCACGTCCAGGCCCCCAGCGCGGTGCTGGGGCAGCTGCGTGCGGAGGAGCCGGCCCAGCTCGCCCTCGCCGGGACGAGCCTGCGGCTGGACAGCGCCGTCTCGGTCCTGCCGCAGGCCGCGACGGTCCTGCCGCAGGCCGCGACGGCCCTGCCGCCGGCCCCGCCGGTCCTGGTGCCGGTGGCCGCCGCATCGGCCGGGTCCGCCGGGCCGCAGCCGATGGCCTCGCAGAACTACTCGCTGGACCTGGCCCTGCCGGTGCCGCCGCCGGCCGCGCTGCCCGGGATGGCGGTGACCGCGACGGTGACGGTCGATCAGCGCCTGGCCGTCCTCGCGGTGCCCGCCGCCGCCGTCCGCCATGAACGCTCCGGCATCCATGTCACCGTGCTGCACTGCCCACCGCCAAGAAGGGCAGCTGCCACAGCTCCCAGGTGACGGTGGCCACCGGCCTGACGGCGGGCCGGATGACCCAGATCACCACCGGACTGCACGACGGCGACATGGTGGCGGTGCCCAGCGCCGGCTGACCGCCCTCGCAAACGCCGCCGCGCACGCCGCCGCGAGCCCGGTCAACTCGGGCAGCTCAGCAGGCCGGCGGCGAGCTTGGCCGTCAGCACCCGCCGCACGCTGGCGTCCACTCCGGCGCGGAACGCCGGGTCGTGGGCCACCCTGGCCAGCACCGCGGAGGTCATGGCGTCCACCGTCGACGGGTCCACGGTGAGCACCAGATCGCCGCCGGCGGCAAGGAAGGCGGTGGCCCGTTGGCCGACCGGGACCGACCGCACCGAGACGGCGTTGCCCAGGTCGTCGGAGATCACCACGCCCTGGAAGCCGAGGGTCCCGCGCAGCACCCCGTGCAGCAGGGTCGACGAGAAGACCGCCGGGTGGGCCGGGTCGATCCTGGTGTAGGTGGCCAGCGACGCCATGACGAACTGGGCCCCGGCCTGGATGCCCGAGCGGTACGGCAGGACGAAGTCGCCCGAAGGGCCGGTCACGTCGTCGGAGACGTTCGCCGCGAAGTCGGTGTTGCCACGCACATGGCCCAGGCTGGGGAAGTGCTTGAGGGTGCTGAGCACGCCGGCCTGCTGCATGCCCCGCACAAAGGCCGAGGACCCCTGGGCGACGGCCGCCGGGGTGCTGCCGAACTCCCGGTCCAGGCGGCCGATCGGCTGATTGACGGAGGTCTGGTCGGCGGGCACCACATCGGCCACCGGCGCCAGGTCCAGGTTGACCCCGGCCTGCTTCAGCACCCGCCCCCACTGCGCGGCGCGCTGCTGCACCAGCGCGGTCGACCAGCGACCCTGAGCGGTGGCGCTGGGCATCGCCGGGAAGCCGGGGCCGTTGAGCACCTGGACCTGGCCGCCCTCCTGGTCCACCGAGACCAGCAGGCCGACCCTGACCCCCGCCACGGTCGGCGCGGTGGCCTGCACCTTGCCGGTCACGGCGTGCACGGCGGCGGGGCCGATGTCGTCGTGGCCCATCAGGATGACCGAACCGACCTGGTCCCGGCGCAGCACCCCCAGCTGGGAGGGAGTCGGCCCGTCGCTGCCGACCATCGACATGAACAGCTGACCGACCCGCTGAGGGGCCGTCATGCCGGCCAGTGCGCGGCCGACGCACGGGTTGACCGGGGTGGGCGCCGAGGTCTGCGCGTCCGAGGCGGTGTGGGTGGGCGGGGCGGACGAGCGCGACGACGGCGGTCTGCTCGCATGGCCCGCACCGCACCCGGTGGCGGTGGTCGCCACCCCCAGTAGCAGGGCCACCAGGGACAGCTTTACGACTGCGGTGCGGGCGAGCAACGTTCCTCCGTCAGGGCTGTGCGGGCGCCGAAAATGCGACCTGTTTTCGAGCGGGAAGTCGGGGCATGAGCCGTTTGACGCGGTGACAGAAACAGCACCGCGCATTCGAAAGGGAGAAATCATGGGAATCATTGCGTGGATCGTTCTGGGATTGCTGGCCGGCCTGATTGCCAAGGCCCTGATGCCCGGACGCGACCCGGGCGGCCTGATCGTGACGATGCTGCTGGGTGTCGCCGGCGCGCTCCTCGGTGGCTTCCTGGCCTCGGCACTCTTCCACATTCATCCGATGGACGGGTTCTTCGACGTCTCCACCTGGGTCACCGCCGTGGTCGGCTCCATCGTCATTCTGGCCGTCTACCGGGCAGTTGCCGGACGCCGCCACGCCTGACCGGAAAAACGTATCCCATCTTTTCCCCTGGGCCGGACCGCTGTTCCTGCGGTCCGGCCCAGCGCGTTGTCCGACCGCGCGGCCATCGCCGGGGTTCCGGGACCGTATGAGCGACGCGGTCAGCCGGGAAGCTCCTGCCGGCCGGCCGGGTCCAGCAGCGCCGCGAACAGGTCGCCGTGCTGCTGGACCCGGTCCGCCACCTCGTCCATGGTGAACCGCAGCCCGGCCGGGTCGCGGCAGCCGGCGACCTCCTGCCAGCTGACCGGGGTAGACACGGTGGGCGCGGCCAGGGCGCGCAGCGAGTACGGCGCGGCGGTGGTCTTCGCGCCGGTGTTCTGCGACCAGTCCAGGAAGATCCGGGCCCGGCGGGCGTCCCGGTTCATCCGGTCCACGATCAGTTCCGGATACTGCGCGCGGAGCCGCCCGGCCAGCCGTTTGGCGTAGGAGCTGACGGCGTCCCCCGGCGCCGGCCGCAGTGCGACGCCGAGGTGGAGCCCCTTGGAACCGCTGGTCTTCGGCCACGCGTCCAGCCCGTCCTCGGCCAGGGCCGCGTGGACGGCCAGGGCGGCGGCGCAGGTGTGCAGCATGCTGGTGTCCTCGCCCGGGTCCAGGTCGATGACCAGCCGGTCGTGCAGGTCGGGGGAGTCCTGCCACTGCGGGGTGTGGATCTCCAGGCAGGCCAGGTTCCCGGCCCAGATCAGCGTCGCCAGGTCCGCGACCACGACCTGCTCCATGTCCTTGGTGCGCAGCGGCACGGTGAGCGTGGTGATCCAGTCCGGGGCCCCGCCGGGGACGTTCTTGGCCCAGAACCGCTCCCCGTCCACCCCGTTGGGGCAGCGCAGGAAGCTGGCGGGCCGACGCGCCAGGTGGGGGAGCATGACCGGGGCGAGGCGGGTGTAGTACTGCAGCACGGCGGCCTTGGTGGTGCCGGTCTCCGGGTAGAGCACGCGGTCCAGGTGGGACATGGACAGGCGCCGCCCGTCCACCTCGACGACGGTTCGCTCCTCGGGCACGGGGTCTCCTCCTCCGATGGCGCAGTGGGTGTGGGTGTGGGTGCGGTTTTGGGTGTGGGCGTGGTGTCAGTGGCGGCGGGCGGGGGCTCGCCGGGTGCGGGTCCAGGTGAGCAGCTGTGCGGCGGTCCAGGTGTTGATCACCCGGTCCGGGGTGATGCCGTGCTCCTCGGCGCGGGCGCAGCCGAGGATCTGCCAGTCCAGCTGGCCCGGCGCGTGGGCGTCGCTGTCGATGGAGAACAGCACCCCGGCGTCGCGGGCGAGGCGGAGCAGCCGGCGCGGTGGGTCGAGCCGTTCGGGCCGGCTGTTGATCTCCACCGCGGTGCCCCCGGCCGCGCAGGCGGCGAACACGGCCTCGGCGTCGAAGGCCGACTCGGGGCGGAGCTTGCCTGCGACCAGGCGTCCGGTGCAGTGCCCGAGCACGTCGACCAGCGGATTGCTGACCGCGTTGACCAGGCGGCGGGTCATCGCGGCGGAGTCCATCCGCAGCTGGGAGTGGACCGAGGCGACCACCACGTCCAGCCGTTCCAGCAGGTCGTGCTGCTGGTCCAGGGCCCCGCCGCTGAGGATGTCGCACTCGATGCCGGTGAGCAGCCGGAACGGCGCCAGGTGCGTGTTGAGCTCGGCGACGACGTCCAGCTGCTCCCGCAGCCGGTCGGCGGAGAGCCCGCGGGCGATGGTCAGCCGGGGGAGTGGTCGGTCAGCGCGGCCCACTGGTGGCCCAGGCCCTGCGCGGTCCTGGCCATGTCGAGGATCGGGCTGCCGCCGTCCGACCAGTCCGAGTGCAGATGGCAGTCGCCGCGCAGCGCGGCCCGCAGCGTCGCGCCCGCGCCGTCCGCGGTGAGCGGGGCGGCGGCCTGCTGCTGCTCCAGGTCGGCCAGATAGGCGGGAGTGCGCCCGGCGGTGGCCTCGGCGATGACCCGGGCGGTGGTGGCGCCGATGCCCTCCAGGTCGGTCAGCCGACCGGCCACCGCCCGTTGCAGCAGTTCCAGCTGCGACAGCGGCCGCACCACCTCCGCGGCATGCCGGAACGCCTGCACCCGGTAGGTCGCCGCCTGGGCACGCTCCAGCAGAAACGCGATCCGCTCCAGCGCCTGCACCGGTTCCATGGCCTCAGGTATCCCCGTCGGCGGCTCTCGCATACCGAATCATCCGATAATGGATGAATATGGACGATAGGCGGCATGGGTAGATGAGGAGGGTGCCGTGGACTTCGACGAGATCGCGAACGAGCTGTACGGGCTGGTCCCGCCGCAGTTCACCGCGGCTCGCAACACCGCCGCCGACCAGGCCCGCGCCGTCGGGGACGGGGGCCTGGCCGCGCGGATCAAAGCCCTGCGCCGTCCCACCATGGGCGCCTGGCTGGCCAACCTCCTGGTCCGCGAGCACCCCGAGGAGACCGACGCGCTGCTGGAGCTGGGCGCCGGCCTGCGCCGCGCCCAGGCCGCGCTGGCCGGACCCGAACTGCGCGAGCTGACCGCGCAGCGGCGGGCCGTGGTGTCCGCGCTCTCCCGGCAGGCCCGGCAGGCCGCGGCCCGGGCCGGGCTGCCAGTGGGGGAGGGGCCGCTGCAGGACCTGGAGGAGCACCTGCAGACGGTGCTGGCCGACCAGCAGATCGCCGACGCCTTCGCCACCGGCCGACTCACCACCACCCAGGGCGCGGGGGCAGGCGCCCCGGCCGCGGCCCCGGCCCCGGCCGCCGGAACGGCAGCGGCGCCGGCAGCGGCTCGCGGGGTCACCGCCCCGAGCAGTGACAGCACCCCGAGCGGTGACAGCGCCCAGCGGGCCCGCCGCACGGCGGAAGCCGCGGCTGAAGCAGCAGCGGAGGCACGTCGGCGGGTGGCAGCAGCCGAGCGTGCCGCCCGCGAGGCCCAGGCCGCGGCCGATGCCGCCCGTCGCGACCTGGATCGCGCGACCGCGCAGCGGCAACGGCTGCGGATCCGGATCGACGACCTGGCCGAGCGCCTCAGCCAGGCCCGTGACCAGGAGCGCGAGGCGGCAGCCGTCGAACGCAGGGCCCGGACCACGGTCGAGACCACCGACCGCGAGGCCCGCCGCGCCCGGGGCTCCGCCCGCGACGCCACCGCCCACCTCCAGCACCTGACCAAACAGGCAGCCTGACCCTCTCTCCCAAACTCTGACCTAGGACTCTCCCACTCTCTGACCGAGGAGCCGACGATGGCGCGAGCGATATGGACCGGAGCACTGAGTTTCGGACTGGTCACCATTCCGGTCGGGATGTACTCGGCGACCGCGGACCACACCACGCACTACCACCAGATCCAGCGCGGAACCAGCGACCGCGTCCGCATCCGCCGGGTGAACGAGCGCACCGGCCAGGAAGTGGACTACAAGGAGATCGTCAAGGGCTACGACCTGGGCGACGGCCAGTACGTGGTGATCGAGCCCAAGGAACTGGACGAGATCGCCCCGGGCCGGTCGCGCGTCATCGAGGTGTCCGCGTTCGTCGAGCTGGAGGCCGTCGACCCGGTCTTCTTCACCTCCACCTACTACCTCGCGCCCAAGGGCGAGGAGTACACCCAGATCTACAGCCTGCTGCTGGAGGCGCTGGAGGACAGCCAGCGGGTCGCCATTGCCACCTTCGTCATGCGGGGCAAGGAGTCCCTGGCCGCGATTCGCCCGGCCGGCAATGTGCTGCAACTGCACACGCTGCACTACGCCGACGAGGTCCGCTCCCCGGGCGAGGAACTCCCCGGACTGCCCGAACGGGTCAAGGTCGACCACGAGCAGTTGGCGGCGGCCCGCCAGCTGATCGACGCCCTCAGCACCGCCTGGGACCCGGAGGAGTACCGCGACCACTTCGAGGACCGGGTGCACGAACTCATCGACGCCAAACGGGCCGGCCAGGAGATCGTCACCGCCGACGCGGCCCCCGAGGCCACCAATGTGATCGACCTGATGGAGGCGCTGCAGCGCAGCCTCGACCGGGCCGGCAGCCCGGCCAGGCCGGACCCCGGCCAGGATGTCGGCCAGAACCTCGGTCAGGATCTCGGCGAGGACCTCGCCGCACTGAGCAAGGCCGAGCTGTACGCCCGGGCGACCGAGCAGGACGTCACCGGCCGCTCCAAGATGTCCCGCGACGAACTCCTGCAGGCCCTCACCACCCCCGACCGACCCGCCAAACGCCGCGCGGGCGCCGCCTAGATCCGGCCTGTGCTGACCGGTCTCGTATGCTGCGCTTCCCATGGCACGCACAGGTGCCCCGGATGTGAGCTCCGAGGGTTGCGCGATGATCGAGCAGGTTCGGCACTACTGGTGAGCGCTAACCGCGACGGTGCTGGTGGCCTGGTGGCCTTCTGGGGTGGGGCCGAAGGGACCGGTCCGGGCTCGGGTGTCCGGACTGTGGCAGGCCTGCATGCTCACTGGACCGCAGGTGCTCGCGGACCCGAGCGCCGCCGCGGCCTGGGCGGGGCTGCGTGACGCTTCGGCCAGGACGGCGGCGCAGGTGCGCTATCTGTCCGTGACCGGGCCCGTTCCCGCCCTGAGCTTGCTCCGGTTTGACGGACAGGTTGTGTGTGTCGGTCAGGCGGCTTCGTAGGCGGCTGGGCTTTGGTAGCCCAGGCTGCTGTGGAGCCGGTGCAAGTTGTACCAGCCCTCGATGAAGTCGAATATCGCGGTGCGGGCCGCTGCCCGGGTGGCCCAGGGGCGGTTGTTAATCAGCTCGCCCTTCAGCGTCGAGAAGAACGACTCGGCGAGAGCGTTGCCCCAGCACTGACCGGTGCGGCCGACAGAGAGTCGAACGCCGAACTCGTCTGCCAGATGGGCGAGTTCACGGCTCGTGTACTGGCAGCCCCTGTCGGAGTGAAAGATCACTCCGGGAGCCGGGTTCCGGGTCCGGCACGCATGGCGCAGGGCTTCGGCGACCAGTTCGGTGCGCAGGTGGTCGGCAGTGGCCCAGCCGACCACCCGGCGCGAGGCGATGTCGATGACGTTGGCCAGGTAGAGCCAGCCCTGGTCGGTGGCGATGTAGGTGATATCACCGCACCAGCGGGTGTCCAGGGCCTGCGGATCGGGTTGGAAGTCACGCAGCACCAGGTCAGGCCGGGTGGCCGCGTTCGGGTCGGGCGCGGTGGTGCGGTGGCGGCGCCTGCGGTGGACGCCGGCCAGGCCGGCCTGGCCCATGAGCCGTGCCACCCGGCGCCGCCCGCACCGGGCCCCTTCGTTCCGTAGGCGGCGTGGACTCGTGGAGCGCCGTAGGTTCCGCGCGAGCGCGCGTGCAGGCGGGTGATCTGCTCAGTCAGCTCGGCGTCGCGCACCGCGCGCGGTCCCGGCTGGGCGGTGCGGCGGGCGTAGAAGGCGGCACGGGAGACCTTCAGCAGTTCACAAGCGCGCTTGACGTTGTGGCCGCCCTGCTTCTCCGCCTCGATGAACGGGTGCACCGTCACCGGGTCTCCTTGATGCTCCTATGTCAAGCGGCCAACTCGACTGTCCTGGCTGGCGGTTGGTCGCACTGGCCCCGTGCCGTCTCGTCTGCGAGCAAGGCGCGGAAGATCCGGTCCGAGATACGGCGTTTGAGCAGGCGGAGCGCCTCCTTGACGGTTTTCCCAGCTGCGATCTGCTTGGCATAGTAGGTGGCTCCCTCGCCATCGCCGCGCACCTGCGTGACGGCGACCATGTGGAGGGCATTGTTGATCGTCCGGTTACCGCCCCGATTGAGTCGGACCCTGACCTTGTTCGAGGACCACACCGGGATCGGCGCGGTCCCGTTGAAGCGCGCGAACGCGTCCTTCGACTTGAAGCGGGCAGCACCTGCGGTCTCGCCCAGGATCGCGGCGGCGCCGATCACCCCGCAGCCGGGCACCTCCAGCAGGGCAGGCGCGAGCTCGCGCACCAGCCGACGCAGCCTCCCCTCGATGGCGTTTATCCGCTCCGTGAGTCGACGGCACTCCGCGATCAGGTCGACGGCGATCTCAACGACTACGCCCGGACGTCCGAGGAGCGCCGCCTCCAGGGCCTCGAAGACGCACAGGCGTCGCAGGCCCCGGGAGGGGACGGGAAGTTCGGGATCGATCTCGTGGAGGAACCAGCGGAGCTTGTTGGCCGCCGCGGTGCGCTGGCGGACCAGCAAGCGGCGGTGGTCGACGATCAGCTTCGCATCACGGGACGGGCCGTCCAGGCAGGCCTTCGGCAGGTCGGGCTCCCGCAGGGCAACCCGGGCCACCGCCTCGGCGTCGATCGGATCGGACTTGCCGCGCTCACGGGCGGAGCGCCGGGCGCCGGCCATCAACCTGGTATGCACGCGCACAACGGAGTGACGGGCGGTCAGGAGGTCGACCTCGAAGCGCCGCGTCAGATGCCGACAGTCCTCGACGGCGACCAGGACCCGGCCGAACTGTTCCATCCACTCGCATGCTTGCTGGTGGCCGGCGGTGGTAGCGGCGACCGTGAGCTGGTCCAGCCGTCGCCCGAGCGGGTCGACCGCGACCAGGGTGTGGGTCTTCTTGTGCGCGTCGACGCCGACCACGATCATGAAGGTGCCTCCAACAGGGCGTGCGGGGATCCGGTGCCGGGTCCGCCGCGGGGGCACGCCTCAATCGGGCAGAGAGCACGCTCCTATCAAGCCACTCCACGGGGACGCCAGGGCCGGCGGGGCGGCACATCAAGGACAAGCCACCGCGAACGGGGCAGCGAAAAAGAGAGCCAGCCCCGCCGGTCCTGTCACTCTGGCACCACCCGGGTGCCGGTGTCCCCTACTTTGGCATTGACGCGAAGAAAGCTGTCGCGCGCCGGAGAATGTCGACGTCCTCCCGGAGCCGGCGGTTCTCCTGCCGCAACCGGCCAGTTCCTCTCGTTCGCCGCTGGTCAGGCCCTCGCGTTCGCCGGCGTCGACCTGGGCCTGGGTGACCCACAGCCGTACTGCGGTCTCGGTCAGGTCGAAGTCCTTGGCGATCTGACCGACCGAGCGGTCTCCCCGGCGGCACAGCTCGACGATCTCGGCCTTGAACTCCGGCGTGAACGAGCGGCGAGAGCGCGGCTTCTTCTTCCCCATGCTCTCCATGATGGACATCTTCTCTCCGAGGCCGAAGCCCCTGATCCCAGGTGTCTGTCAAACCGAATCAAGCTCACCGCGCAGAGGAGCGTGGCGGGAGACAGGTCCCGCTGCGACGGCTGACGCACCATCATCGTGTGGCCGATGGACACGGTGATGGCTCCGGCGTGGCCGCCGTCGCCAGCTCATCGCCACGGGCGGCGCATGGATCGCCCCGGCCGAGACGCCGACCAGCAGCGCGGATGGGGACGGGATACGACGCGGGATGACGGCGCAACCACTGCCCTCCCTCCGAGGGACTGGGGGCCGAGCACTGGTGCTGCTCCGTCGTGGTGAGGGGTCGTGGGGCGCGGTGCGGCCCCCTCGTCGCCCGGGCCCCGGAGGCGTACCAGGAACCCCCGGGGGACGCCAAGGCCAAGCGCGAGCGTGCCGGAGGCAGCCTTGGCGGCCCCGGAGAACCCTGGTGCGGCGAAGCTGCCCCGACCGACGAGGGAACCACCCCGCTCAGGCCAGCAGTATGCCGAAGGCATCGGCCGATCGGCGGTCGGCCGGGTCCGCGCAGGGGTTGTCAGGACGCCAGTAGTTCGGCGACCTCGGGCACGTCGCGGAAGGCCCGCAGCCGGTCCAGGACGATCCGGGTGCGTTCCGCCGTGCGCTCACTGCCGCTCTGCCCCAGAGCGATCATGCGGCCCACCGTCCCGGCCGCGGCCTCGGGTTCATTGGCGTCGGCGTAGGCCACGGCCAGCCAGGACAGGTACAGCGCCAACTCGCGCGCATGGCTCGCGTCGTAGCGGCCCAGGACATCTGTCAGAAGGGGCACGGCGCGCAGGGGCCGCCGCAGCTCGGTGTAGACGCGGGCCTCCATGACCTGGAGCTCCCCGGCGTCCATCCAGTAGAGGTACGAGGGCGATTCGGTGTCGGGCGAGTCCTGGGCCAGGGCTTCACCCGCTTCCCCGAGGGCGGCCATCGCCGGGCGGTCCTGGCCCGCGCGGGTGTGCGCCCAGGCCACCCGGTCCAGGTACAGCGCACGGGCCTTGGGCGGGGCATCGGGCCCGGCGCTGTCCAGGGCGGCGCGGGCCAGGTCCACGGCGTCGCCCGCGCGTCCGGTGTTGCTCCACTGGTAGGCCAGCGAGCCCGCCACGTTCCCGGACAGCACCCCGTCGCCCGCCGCATGGGCCGCGCTCAACCCGAGCCGGTAGATGCGTTCCGCCTCGGCGTGCTCGCCCGCATCGGAGGCGACCCAACCAGCGATCTGCGCCAACTCCCCGATAGCCCGCAGTAGTTCGCGTCCAACAGCGTCGGTGTGTGCCCCTTCACGGTAGAGCTTCACGGCCGCACGCAGTTCGCGCAGGGCCGGGCCGATCAGGTCCCTGCCGTACACCACGTCGTCGGCCAACCGCAGGCCGTGGACCCGCTGAGCCAGGTCGGCCACCTGCCCGGCCCCGATCCGCCGGCCCGTGCGCGCATGCAGCGGGGCCAGCAGGTCACCGTCGGGCAGGAAGTCGGCCACGGTCAACACGCGCGGCACGGGCTCGGGGGACTGGACGGCCTTCGCGGCTTCCAGCAACTCGCGCGGGACCTCCAGCACCTGGGCGAGGAAGGGAAGCCACTCACGCGGCGACCGAGTGCCGATCTCCCAGCGGGACACGTCGTTGCGCGTCGGCGGGATACGTCCGGGGGCAGCCTGGGCCAGCGCCTCGGCGAGCCGCTGCTGACTCCATCCGCGCGCCCGGCGTAAAAGCCGCACCAGTTCACCGACCGTCTCCCGCACCCAGCCAGCTTGGCAGGCACCGAGGCAGACACGCTGGCTCCTCCGAAAGGTTCAGGCCAACGAGACCCTGATCAAGAGAGCCGAGCGGGAGCGAAGGAGCGGGAGATGGGCGAAGAGTCGGTGCAGTGGCGGGAGCGTCCCGGCCCGGTATGCGAGGAGTGCGGCAGGCTCCGCGAGCAGGCCCGCGCCGCTGTGCTCTGCGGGGACAAGTCCCGGCTCAGCGACGTGCGCGTGATGCAGGGCCGCCACCGCCAGACCGAGCACGGGCAGGCGGCATGAGCGTGCGCAAGCGGATGCGGTTCCGCGAGTGCCACGTGCGCACCGACGAGACGGCCGCACCCGTCCGGGAGGCAGTCTGCGTCACGGACGAGGAGCAGTGCCAGTGGACCAGCGGCGAGCGCACCCGCGCCGACGACGTCACCGCCCTGATCGCCAAGCACGCCGCCGAGACCGGCCACCAGTGCTACCGGCGCACCGCCACCGACTACGCCACCGCAGAACCCGGCGCGTTCCTCTGACATGACATCGAGTGGTCTATACCTCTGACGGCAGCGGTGACGGCAACAACCACCCACGCCAGCGCACAACCACGGACCCCGACGGACCGTCATATCGCCGCTGACCTGCGAAGAAGCAGGTAGAGCAGGGGACCGTGCCACACGTACTATGTGGAAGCTGGCGACACGCCGGTCCTCGTTCATAACTGCTCCACCGCAGACGAACTGGCACACACCAGAGCGTCGGAGAATGCCGCAACCTCCAGCAGGCCGGATGGCGCTACCGGTGGGTGCCTTTGGATTAAGGGGCATGGAGTGTTTGACCTGGCGTCCGATACACTCCACCCGTTGATCAGAGCCAACATGGGGGATATTCCCGCTGCGGCGAGTCCCGCCGGAGGGTTTTTCGGCTCGCATGTCGAGGTTCAGGCTGCCACTATAATGAGGATTCTGGCGAGGCAATCGACATCCGAGGACGGGAGTCTGGTTGGCCGGCTGATGGTTCAAAGCCTGGCGGACCGTGCGGGTTCTGCATGTCGAAACTTTCGGGAATGTTGCCGCAAAATGCGTCGCTAGCAGTTCGATCTCAGCTGCGCCAAACTTTCAGTGAAGTCTCCTTCTGAAAAGTTCACCAAGGCGCGGTACCCTAGTGCCGCGCCTTGGCTGTGTACTTGCAGGTGGCTAGGGCATAATGGCGAAGGTGACCGACAGTAGCTTTGACCCATCAGCGTTCCTTGGTCCTGCCGAGTGGATTGGTCTTGAAAATGCCGATGGACCGGCCTTTCCGGATACTCCAGTCAGGCTTCGCGAGTTGGCGTCGCATGATTTTTCAGCAGTGGCGAGCTCGCTCAAACACCTCCATAATTCTCTTCTTAATGATGGGGTGGTATATTCTGCGACCGTGCCGGCGTTCAAGTATGTCGTCGCACTTTTGGGTGACCGGCTGAGTGGAACGGTGTCTTCTCCTCCATGGGAAGCGGAAAGATTTCCACTTCGAGGTGAGCTTCTAAAGTGGCTGGCCAGTGTGGCCTTGGATGTCAGTATTGGCCAGGAGCAACGCATTCGAGAGTGGGGGAATTATTCGCAAGCTGATCTGTTTCCAAATTTCATCAACATCAGGACTATTTACCCAGAAGCCTTTCCGGTAATCGCTTCCTATTTTGACGACCCTGATTCGAGAGTAGTAGAAGCGGCTCTTGTTTGTTGCTGTCCGGATTTCGGAGTCCCCGGCATTGGTGGCGTACCGTAGGATGCTGGTTCCCTTGGTGGAAGTTATTTTGGCACAGAGCTCCATGGAATGGCGCAGAAAGTTGGCCTCCAAGGCGCTGGCTGCATGGGGGAAAGGGGGCACGCCGAATGAAATTGATATTGATCCACCACTTCCCGTTGGGGAATATGAGAGGCACTTTGATTCGCGGAAGCCTCAGATTCCATTGGATGAGCCGCCCTTTTAGAGCAAGTAGAACGATCATGGCGTGGCCTTCTTGTGGCGTCGCCGGTAGACACGCCGAAGAAGTGATCAAGGGCGCAGGCGAGATAGCGCACCTGGCTGTCGCCGCCGAAGACGGCACCCGTGCCGAAGCAGCATGGTGACCGGTGATGGGTATTCTGAGCACCGACAGCTTGACGACTTGGATGATATCCAAGTCGTGGTCGAGGTCGCTCGTGACTGGGTAGTAAGACGTCAGCTGCCTTCAACTGGGTAACGAAGTAAACCTGAAGGTTCGCAGTCGCCCATTGGCAGAAGGTTGTAGGTCGATTCGGTGAGCTTCACGTCTCTCCAAATTGGAAACTGATCCCTGATGCGAAGTTTGGCAGCTCAGCGGCAGAATTCCCTATCGATAACGGCTAGTAATAGTCCCGGTGCCCCACTGGAATTATTTGCCGGTGGGGCAGGGACAGGACTTTGCAACGGCCCTGGGGGTTGCGGAAGCCGCGGGTGGCTCGCGCGGTCAGCTTGATCATGCGGTTGATGCCTTTGCTCTTCGCGTTGCTGTGGCCGGTGCGTATGAAGGCTTCGATCTTGCGCCACCAGCGGTCGACAGTGATGGCGAGCTGCCGCACTTCCGGGATCTCGGAGTCTGCGCACCAGGTCAGGAACCGCCGGCGGAGGTGGCCGATGCGCTCGCGGTCCGCGCTGGTGCGGGCGGTGGCCAGCAGCTTGCGCAGTCGTTCCTTGGCGATCCAGGCGACCAGCAGGGTCGCTCCGATGACGGGGGTGTTGGCGAGCTGGACGACGTGGAAGTGGAAGTGGTCGACCACGACGGTGGCGTGGGGCAGGCCGATGCGCACAGCGGCGCGATAAGAGGTGGACATGTCGATGGCCATGTAGCGGATCTGCTCGCGCCAGGTCCTGGGGGGGGTGGTAGGCCACGCCACGACGTCGCAGGGTGCGCGGCCCTCGACCTGGCCGAGCAGGCCCTGGATACTGTGGGCGTCGACGAAGCCGGTGTGCCGGCGGTCCGCGACTGGCTGCCGCCTACCAGTATCGGGATCCTGCTTCCAACGCGCCCGACCACGCCGCGTTTTCGTCGATCCCCAACAACGGGACCGGCTGCAGCGCGGCCGCGGTGACCCGTCAGCCGGCGGGAAGGAACGCCGCCATGACAGTGGGCCAGGACAGTGCCAGGTCGCGGGCGGCCTGGACGACCGCGGACCCGCAACGCAGACCCGGTGTCCGGCCGCTTCCCGCAACCGGGCGGTGATCCTGGCGCGGGCCGGGAACTTGGGGACCTGCTCGGTGAACGAGGTGCGCGGACAGGCGGGCTCGGTGCAGTACCAGCGGCGCTTGTGCCACACCAATTTCACGCCGCGCTCGCCGTAGGGCGGTCACGGGTCCTGGTCCGGGCAGTGCCCCTGGCCCGGGCGGCGAGGACTCCACAGCCTGGGCAGGCCCGCGCGCCCTGGTCGGCGGTGACCAGCGGTGTTCTTCCACCGGGCGCTGCGCCGCTTCGGGGTTGACCAGGAGTTTGTGGTTTACCCCCGCGAGGGACACGGGATCATGGAGCGTAACCACCGGATCGACCTGCTCCACCGAACCCGCGCCCGGTTCGACCGCTGCCTGGGCGACTGCAGCGCCGCGCTCCAGGAGCCGGTCAGCGGCGGAAGCGCCAGAGGACGCTGACCAGCCGCCACAGCAGCACCCCGACGGCGCCGGCCAGGCCGACCCCGCCCACGGCCTTCATCGCGGAACCGTGGAGGCCGAGCAGGAGGATCGGACTGGCCAGGAGAAGACCTGTGACGCAGGCGAGGAACACGGCGGAGACGACGGCGTAGGCGATCTCCACCGTCATCGCGTCCCGTTCGGCCTGGCTGTGCGTCGCCACAAGTCCCCCTCGCTCCTTGGCTTTTCCCGCAGCCCGAGTATAGGTCGGAGCCGACAACGGGCGACATGCCAAGGACTACAGGTGCTGCTTGAGGAACGCGTCGATCCTGGCGATGGCGGGGCCGACGTACTCGGGCCGGTCGTAGAGATCGAAGTGCGTGCCGCCGTCGAGCAGGAGCAACTCCTTGGGCTCATTGGCCCGGGCGTAGGCGGCCTCGCTCTGGGCCAGGGTCTCGGCCTCGCTGCCGGCGATCAGCAGCAGCGGGGTGGGGGCAAGCAGTTCGATGGTGTCCAGCGCGGAGAAGTGGAGCATCTTGTCGTAGGACCACAGCAGGGTCTGGTTGCGCCAGTTCGGGTCCTGGTTGCGGTCGGTGAGGTAGAACTTCTTGCCGTTCTCGCGCCACGGGTCCAGTTCACCGTCCGCCAGGAACGGGACGTAGCTGGGCCGGCCGGTGGCCTCGAAGGACTCCCGGGCGCCCTGGGCGGCGGCCATGATGGCCTGCCAGTCGCCCGCGGCGATGACGGTGGCACGCAGATCGGGCAGCCCGCTGGCGGTGGCCACCGCCTTGATGCGGCGATCGGCCACGGCGGCGGCAGGCGCGTAACCGCCGCCCGCGCACACCCCGACCGCGGCGATCCGGGCGGCGTCCACCTCGGTGTGCCGGGTCAGGAAGGTGACGGCGTTCTTGACGTCCTCGATCTTGGTGAAGGGGTCCTCGTCGGTACGGGGGAAGCCCTCGCTCTCGCCGTAGCTGGTGTGGTCGAAGGCCAGGGCGGCGTACCCGAGCGCGCTCAGACGCTGTGCGTACACCGCGGGGACCTGGCCCTTGGTGCTGGAGGCCGGGCCGACCACGACCACGGCAGGCAGCCGCTCGCCCGCGGCGTGCTGGTCGGGCAGGTACAGGTGGCCGAGCAGGTGTCGGCCGTTGCTGCGGAAACTGATGTCATGACGCACGACGGTTCCTCTGATCCAGGGAGGGAAAGGGGGGGACGCCGTCCACTGTCGCTCCAGCCCGATGCGCTGACCAGGGCAGATAGATTCCACGGAAGGGTTCTTCCTAGGAAGGAATTGGGCCAGGTAGGCTCACCCTCCGGGGGAGAGAATGGTCGGTATGAGCAGCAGCAGCCGAGGCCCGGAGGAGTTGGGGGCCTTCCTCAGAGCCCGCCGCAGCGAGATCGCCCCCACCGCGGTCGGACTCGCCGACACTGGCGGTCCACGCCGGGTGCCGGGGCTGCGGCGCGAGGAGGTCGCGCAGCTCGCGACGATCAGCACCGACTACTACACCCGGCTGGAGCAGGGCCGTCTGCCCGGCGCCTCGGCCGCCGTCCTCAATGCCCTCGCCACCGCGCTGCGGCTGGGGCCGGACGAGCGCAGCTACCTGTACCGGCTGGCCAACAAGAGCGACCGGCAGCCGCTGAACCGGCCCCGCGCCGAGCGGGTGCTGCCGCAGACCCGGGTGCTGCTGGACAACCTGCGGGACAGCCCCGCCATCCTGCTCGGCCCCTACCTGGACATCCTCGCCTGGAACCGCTTGGCCACCGCGGTCTTCACCGACTTCGCCGCCCTCCCCGGGCGCGAGCGGAACTTCCTGCGGCTGCTCTTCCTCGACCCCGGCGTGCGCGGACGCTATGTGGACTGGTCCGATATCGCCCGGGTCTGCGTCGGCTACGTCCGCACCGCCGCCGAGGGCCGCGACGAGCCCCGGCTGGCCGAGCTGATCGGAGACCTCTCCCTGCGCGACCCCGACTTCCGCACCTGGTGGGCCGAACGCCACGCGACCTACCAGAGCCACGGCAGCAAGAGCCTCACCCACCCCGCAGCCGGCCAGTACACCCTGCAGTGGCAGACCCTGCGCACCGCGGACAGCCGGCAGACCCTGCTGGTGATGACCGCCCCCGCGGACAGCCACAGCCTCGACGTCCTACGCCGACTCGACGCGTCCTGACTCCTGGGCCAGTGATCCCCGGACCGCCACTGATCCCCGGACCACCCCGGCGGCTGCTGACCGGCCCCGCCGGTGGGCCGCGTGCTGGTCGCCCGGTTCGGCACGGTGCGGCCCTTCCTGAAGGTCCTGGTTGAGGTCGTGGACTTCGACGCGACCCCGGAGGGTGCCCCGGTGCTGGCCGCGCTGAAGTCGCTGCCGGATCTGATAGGCCGCAAGAAGGTGGGCCCGGCCGAGATCGACACCGAGCTGCTGGGCGGGTCCTGGCGGCGGCTGGTGCTGGCCGCGCCGGGCCTGGAGCCCGGGACCGTGGACTGGAAGGAGTACGTGTTCTGTGTGCTGGAGCAGTTCCACCGGATGCTGCGTCGGCGGGAGATCTTCGCGAAGAACTCTTCCAAGTGGGGTGACCCCAGGGCGAAACTGCTGGCCGGTGGGGCGTGGGAGCGGGCCAAGCCCACCGTGCTGGCTTCCCTGGGCCTGCCGGAGGGGGCGGGCGAGCACCTGGCGGCGCGGGCCGCGCTGCTGGACGGTACCTACCGGGAGGTGGCTGACCGCCTGCCGGACAACGCGCAGATCTCCTTCGACGACGGCCGCCTGCACTTCGCAGCGCTGGAGCCGGAGTCCGAACCGGCCTCGCTGCTGGAGCTGCGGGCGGCGGTGAACGCGATGCTGCCGCGCGTCGATCTGCCCGAGGTGCTGCTGGAGGTGTTCTCCTGGACCGGCGCGGACCAGGAGAACACCTCGGTCACCGGCGGCGAGGCCAGACTGAGGGACCTTCCGGTCACCATCGCAGGGCTGCTGGTAGCGCATGGCTGCAACGTCGGCTACACCCCGGTGGTCAGCGGCGTCGACGCGCTGCAGTACGGGCGGCTGTCCCACGTCGACCAGACGTATCTGCGGCTGGCGACCTACCGGGCCGCCAACGCGACACTGATCGCCACTCAGGCGGCGATCCCCCTCGCCGGCGCGTGGGGCGGCGGCCTGGTCGCCTCGGTCGACGGAAGGCGGTTCGTGGTGCCGGTGCCCTCGGTCTACGCCCGGCCGAACCCGAAGTACTTCGGACGCCGTGGCGGCGCCACCTGGTTGAACATGATCAACGACCAGGCGGCCGGGCTCGGCGGGAAGGTGGTGGCCGGCACCCCGCGCGACTCGCTGTACGTGCTGGACGTCCTGTACGACCGCGATGGCGGCAAGCGCCCGGACATGATCGTCACAGATACCGCCTCGTACTCCGACATTGTCTTCGGCCTGCTGACCTTGGCGGGGTTCACCTACGCGCCGCAGTTGGCGGACCTGCCGGACCAGAAGATGCGGCGCATCGACCGCGCGGCCCACTACGGCGCGTTCCAGGAAGCGGCCCGCGGCCGGGTCGACCTGGTGCGGATCGAGCGGCACTGGGAGGACATCCTGCGGATCATCGGCTCTATCCACACCGACGCGGTGCGGGCCTACGACGTGATCCGGATGCTGTCGCGCGAGGGTCGGCCCACCCCGCTGGGCGACGCGATCGCGCACTACGGGCGGATCGCCAGGACTCTGCACATCCTGCGTCTGGCGGATGAGCCGACCTACCGGCGGAAGATCAAGGTGCAGGCCAACCTCCAGGAGGGGCGCCACGCTCTCGCCCGGAAGATCTTCCACGGCAAGGCCGGGCAGCTCTACCAGCGCTACCAGGACGGCATGGAGGACCAGATCGGCGCGCTCGGACTCGTGCTCAACGCCGTCGTACTCTCAACACCCGGTACATGGATGCCGCGGTGAACCAGCTCCGCGCTGACGGCTTCGACGTCCGCGACGAGGATGTGGCCCGCCTCTCACCGTTTGTCCGGCAGCACATCAACATGCTGGGCCGGTACTCCTTCCAGCTCCCCGACCTGCCCGGGGGCCTACGGCCGCTGCGCGACCCGGACGCTGACGCAGACCACCCGTAGAGCGCCGTAGCAACCGGCTCCCACCTGCGGATCGTCATATAGGCGGTCTGCGGTGCGGAGCCGGGCGAGGAGCGCTGGTTGACCTTCACCTGGGGGGAAGCCCCAGCATCAGTGAGGCCGGGCGAGGCGCCCGGCACGAGGAGGAGCGGGCATGGAGCTGATGACCATCGGGGCATTCGCGAAGGCGTCCCGGCTGTCGCCGAAGGCGCTGCGTCTGTATGACGAGCTCGGACTGCTGACCCCGGCCCGCGTCGACCCGGCGAACGGCTACCGCTTCTACGCCCCCGGGCAACTGGAGCGCGCCCAGTTGGTGGCCTGGCTGCGCAGGCTCGGAATGCCCCTGGCCCGCATCCGCGAGGTATGCGAACTCGACGCAGCCGCAGCCGCGCAGGAGGTTCGCGTGTTCTGGGCCCGGATCGAAGCCGACACCGCAGCGCGCCGGGACCTGGCCACGTTCCTCATCGACCACCTGACCTGGAAGGACCCCGTCATGTCATCGACCACCAATCCCCTGCACCTCCGCTACGCCGCACTGTCCGACACCGGCCTGGTGCGCGACAGCAACCAGGACACCGCCTACGCCGGATCCCGGCTGCTCGCGGTGGCCGACGGCTTCGGCCCGGCCGGCGCCCCCGCCAGCGCGGCCGCCGTCGAGGTGCTCAAGCGCCTGGAGGGCGACAGCATCCCGGCGGGAGACCTCCTCAACGTCCTGGGTGACGCGATCGAGCAGGCCCAGCAGGCCGTGCGGGGCGTCGCCTCCAGCGGCCCCGCGCCGCAGGAGGCGGGAACGACCCTGACCGCGATGCTCTGGACCGGCTCCCAGCTGGCCCTGGTCCACATCGGCGACTCCCGGGCCTACCTCCTGCGCGACGGCGAGTTCTTCCAGATCACCCATGACCACACGCTGGTGCAGTCGATGGTCGACGAGGGCCGTATCACCGCGGACGAGGCCACCTCTCACCCGCAGCGCTCGCTCCTGATGCGGGCCCTGGTCGGGGCATCCGATGCCTCTGCCGACATTCGCCTGCACGATGCCCGGGCGGGAGACCGCTACCTGCTGTGCTCGGACGGCCTGTCCGCGGTCGTCGCGACCGAGGACCTGAACCAGGTCCTCTCCGCCGTCGCCGATCCCGAGCAGGCGGTGCGCGAGCTCATCGCCCTGGCCAACCGTGCTGGCGGTCCCGACAACGTCAGCTGCGTGGTCGCCGACGTGCTGGAGCTCCAGCAGTAGGAGCGGGCCATGCAGGTCAACATGCTCATCGCCCTGGCCCGGTTCGGGAGTCCGGTAGGAACGGCGCAGAAAACCGGTGCTGCTGTCAAAACTTTTGACGGACTGTTAGTCGGGCTGACAGCCGGCGATGAGCCCGCTCTACTCCCTGGGGGATGCCGGCTGGCCCCGGACCGCGACGGTCGTCGTCCGAAAACCCGTTGATAGGGAAGATCGACGATGGGACAGTGCCCTCCATGACTGTGACGCAAGAGCTCACTCCGCACGACGTCCTCCTGATGCAGGGCCTCGCGCAGGAGGTCTTCGCGATCAACCCGGCGCTGGTGCACAGCGACGCTACCTATGGTGAGCTGGCCTGGGTGTATGGGATGGACCACCACGCCGAAGCCGCCTGCTGGCGCCACCGGTTTTGGTACCACGGCAACAAGGTCGTTGCCTGGGGCTGGATCCACCTCAGCAAGACCGCCCAACTGGTGCAGCTGGTCCACCCCGAACGGCCTGACGTCCTGGACGAGATCCTTGACTGGTTCGCCGCGGAGTCCCCGGATCTACCGCACTTGACGACTCCGCGTGCTGCCGACAAGCAGGCGCTGATGCGGCTCGCGGCGCACGGCTACGAAGTGGACCAGGCCGCCAACAGCGATGACAACTTGTACAAGACACAGTTCAACATGCGGCCTCTGGAGGACCTCGAAGACGCCCCCGTGCTTCCGGAGGGCTTCCACTTCCGTACGGCCGGCCAGGTCGGACCGGCCGCGGTAGTCAAGGCGCACCGCGACGCCTGGGAGTACTCCCGCTACAACGAGCAGGGCTACGAAGGCGTGCGAGCGACTTTCCCCTACCGCGAGGATCTCCATATCCTGATCGAGGCCCCGGACGGCACGATGGCCACCTCCGCGATTATCTGGCACGACGAACAGAACCAGACGGCCGAGTTCGAGCCCGTGGGCACGCATCCGGATTTCCGACGGCAGCGCCTCGGTCGGGCGCTGCTGATCCACGGGATGCACAAGGCACGCGCAGCGGGCGTGACTCGGATGCTCGTCGGCTGCCCGTCTTCGCCGAAGAACCCGGCTGCGAAGGCGCTGTACTACAGCATCGGCTTCCGGGAGTTCACCCGGGACCTGCCGCATCGGCTGGCGTCATCCGCCCTTGAGTAGCAGCGCTACAGCGGTTAACGCCGAGAAGGATCATGGTCTGATCCGCCTACCAGGCTGACCGGGTGGTGGGCGGAGTTCTCCGGTTCTCAGCCGCGCCGGGCGGCGTGGTCGGCATCTGGCGTGCCGCAATGGCGTCTGCGCGCATCACCGGCGGATCCCCACAACCGACACGCGTCGGCCGCCGGCCAACCCGTACAGAAGCCGAGACTCACCCGAAACCGCTCGGCGGCGGGCGTCGCCCGGCGCAGGCAGACTCGTGAGCTCGGAAATCGCCTCTGGAGAGGGCTTGAAGTAGCGGCGCACGTTCTCCGGTTTCTTGTGCCGAGACTTGGCCATCAGCATCAGCAGGCTCGCCCCGGCCTCGCTCAGGTGGGTCAGAGAGGAGTGGCGGTACTCGTGCAGGTCCCACCCGGTACCGGGCCCGCGCACGGCGGTGTGCTGGTCCAGCAGGGCACGGGCCTGCCCGTAGGACAGTCGGGCGAGGCCTGTGTCCGGGCACACGTCGCGCGGGCTGACGACCTTTCCCGGGCCGGGCTTGCGGTGGGTGACGAACACCGGCCCCCTCGTGCGTCCCTTGAGTAGGCGGGGTAGGAGCCGGGCAGTACCGGCGTCCCAGTAGACCGTCTCCAGCACGAAGTCCTCGCGAGCCTCGCCCCGGCGGCGGGACTTGGTCCGCGCACCCTTCGCCTTGACGGGAGACCAGTCGGTCAATAGCCATCTTCGAGCGGGCCGGGGTCTGAGAGTCCGGCACCGCCAACCGCTTCGCCCATGCCGGGACCGCCGGTCCCTCGTAGCCGCGTTCACCGCACCAGCCGAGCCAGGACAGCACCGATGCCCGACGCGTGTTCCAGGTGTTCACCGCGGAGGTGCCCCAGAGCAGTTCGAGGGCTTCGCCGATCTCGTCGTCCGCGACCAACTCCAGCGGCCGACCCTCGCCGAGCCGCTCGGCGGTCTTGCCCACCCCGATCCCATAGTTCCGGACCGTGTTCGGATTGCCGAGCGAGTCGAGGAAGACGTCGGCCGCCGCCTGGACAGTGAGCGCCTTCCCTGTCGGCAGCTTTACGACGGTGGGCACCGCTTCCCCCTTGCCACAGACAACAGGGCCGCTTCACGTAGTGGCCGGAGAACGTCACCGCAGGTGACGGATCAAGCTACCGCAGATATTGGGGTGTTATCTGCGGGAAGACTTCAGACCGCGTTCACATCCGATGCTCCGTCAGCCGCCCATCAGGGGCAACGAGGGCTTAGCGCACGATCTGACATAGATGTTCCTCAGCCCCCTACGCGGTCGCTCGCCGCCGGTTTTCAGGCGCTGGCCGCGATCGCCTTTGTCGTCCCATGGGAGACCTGTGGCGAGTCGACAGACCGTCAGGAGTGGCTGGACGTCTTGACGGTGAGGGTTCAGGGCCCTACGGTGAGGCCGCCGAGAGAGCGCTCTCCGAGCCCTGGGAGTGACCGATGGAACACCGCCCGAGCCCCCGACGCCCCGGCGACGGCCGCCACACCCGACGCCTCCGCGCGGCGGTGGCCGCCGTCTCCGTCCTCGCCCTCGCCCTGCTGCCGGGAACCGCCACGGCGGCCACCACCTGGCACACCGGCAGTGGCCGGCCCGCGCTGGCCGTCGTCGGCAGCAGGCTCTACGTCGCCTGGGCCGGGAGCAGCGGCACCGCCGCCGCCAAGGAGCTGGACTTCGGCTACTCCACCGACAAGGGCACGGACATCGTCAAGCTCGACACCACCGAGCACGTGCCCCAGGGCGAGGGCGCGGCCATCGACGGGGACGGCACCGGCGCCTTCGTGGCGTGGCCCGCGGGCGACAACGGCGACACCCTGACCGCGTTCTACTGGACCGGCACCGCGAAGACCTGCCGCACCGCGTTCACCGGGGTGACCAGCCCCTACGCGCCGGCCCTGGTCAACGACCGGGCCGGGAACCGCTACCTGGCCTGGACCGACGCCGCCGGGCACCTCAATGTCGGACGCCTCGACAGCAGCGGCTGCGCCACCACCCACACGCTGGTGCTGACCGACCGGCACGCCTTCGCCGACACCTCCGCGGCCGGACCCGCCCTGATGTGGGACGAGAGCGGCAGCAGCAACCTCGGCGTGGTCCTCGCCTGGACCGGGACCGACCCCGCGCACACCCTGGACGTGGCGACCTTCAACGGCACCGGCACCCTGACCGCCCGCTCGCACGTCCTCTCCCCGGTCGGCGCGACCCAGGGTCCGGGCCTCGCCTCCGCCGACGGCGACATCTACATCGGCTTCCGCGGCACCGACGGCGCCTTCCACCTGGCCTACTCCGAGGGCTGCAACCCCACCTGCTTCAATGACGCCAGCAACGGGGACCCGCAGGTCGCGGGCGGAATCGGCATGGTCGGCGGCGCCCGGGTGGCGACCATGTGGTCCTACTTCGACCCCACCGGCCACCTGGTCTTCGGCGGCTTCTGACCCGCGCCCGGACGCCGTGTTGCCGGAACAGCAACAGGAGTGGCGCGACCCGCATGCGATGGGCGACGGTGGGCCCGTGACAGACAACATCGCAGCAGAATCGCCCGCGTCCGCCGACTCTCCCTCGCCTGCCGACGACTATGTGGGAGATCCCGCCGTGCGGGCGGAGTGGGACAGCCGGTACGCCGACCGGCAGCAGTTGTGGAGCGGCCAACCCAACGGTGCGCTGGTGGCCGAGGTCGCCGGGCTCACCCCCGGACGGGTGCTCGACGTCGGCTGCGGCGAGGGCGCGGACGCGGTCTGGCTCGCCAGGAACGGCTGGGACGTGACCGCGCTCGAGGTCTCCGGCATCGCCCTGGAGCGGGCGGCCGGGCACGGGCGGGACGCCAACCTCGCCGTCCACTGGGTGCACGCCGCGCTGGACCAGGCGCAGCTCCCGCCCGCGTCCTTCGACCTGGTCTCCGCGCAGTACCCAGCCCTGCTGCGCACCGCCGACGCCGCGGCCGAGCGTGCGCTGCTGGCGGCCGTCGCACCCGGCGGCGTGCTGCTGCTCGTGCACCACGCGGGGATGGAGACCCAGCAGGCGCACGACAGCGGCTTCGACCCGGCCGACTACGTCTGGCCCTCGATGGTCGCCGCGCTGCTCGACGACGACTGGGCGGTGGAGGTCGACGAGCAGCGCCCACGCGTCGCACCCGACGGCGGCGCCGGCGCCCACCACACCGACGACCTGGTGCTGCGGGCGCGGCGGCTGCGCTGAGGAGCCGTCAGATTCGGCCCCCGGCATTGGACTTGAGGGCTTCGCGGGCTACCAGGGGCCGTGTTGGAGCAGGCCCAGGGTCAGGGCGGCCACCGCGGTGGAGAGGAACACGATTCCGCCGACAATGTCATGGGAGCCGACCCGCAGGTGGGCGATGATGGCGCCGATGAAGTAGAGCACCAGGCCGCCGGCGGCCAGGGTGCCCAACAGCGGGACGGCGAGCCCGCCCAGCAGGCCCACGGTGCCCGCTGCCAGCAGCGAGCCCAGCACCGGGACCCACTTCCTGGGCAGGCCCTTCATGTCCGCCTGGGTCTTGGGGTAGTCGTGGCCGATCAGATAGGTGACGGCGGCGGCGCCGTTGAAGACCGCGCCGAGGATGATGATCGTGAGGTAGGCGGCGAACACGATTTCTCCGCTTCTGTGGGGACGGTGTGCTGGGGACGGCGTTGACCGGTCACCCTGTCGGGTGACACGGTTCCCTTGGAGGACAGACCGGCGACGCGATGTGTGACATCGGTGGGCGGTCGGGTGCGCTGGCCCCAGTTCTGCAGTGAGTACTCCAGAAACCGCTAGGCTGGAGGAATGACGAACTCCGCATCCTCCCCGCCCCCGGGCGCCGCTCCCCGACTCACCAGCAAGGGCCGGGCGACCCGTGAGCGGATCGTCGCCGCCGCGGCCGATCTGATGTTCGAGAACGGGGTCGCCGGCACCAGCATCGAGGACGTGCAGGCCGCTGCCGGGGTCAGCACCTCGCAGGTGTACCACTACTTCGCGGACAAGAAGGCGCTGATCAAGGCCGTTATCGCCCATCAGAGCGACACGGTCGTGGGATCCCAGGAGCCACTGCTGGACCGCCTGGACAGCGTCCAGGGATTGCGGTCCTGGCGGGACGCCATCGTGCAGCTCCAGCGCAGTCGGCACTGCCAGGGCGGCTGCCCGATCGGCTCGCTCGGCAGCGAGCTGTCCGAGGCCGACGACGAGGCCAGGGTCGATGTCGCGGCCGGCTTCGCCCGCTGGGAGCTGGGCATCCGCGGTGGCCTGCACGCCATGCACGACCGTGGCGAGCTGCGCCGGGACGCCGACCCCGAGCAACTGGCGCTGGCCACCCTCGCTGCGCTGCAGGGCGGGTTGCTGCTGACCCAGATCCGCCGCGACACGCTGGCGCTGGAGGCGGCCATGGATATGGCGATCGATCACATCGCCTCGTTGGTCGTCGTCGGCGGCTGAGCCCTCTGCTTCCGTTCATTTCTGGAGTTGACACTCCAAAAAGTATCTGCGACGGTCGTTAATGGAACGATTACTCCATTCACGAGGAGCCTCCGATGACCACCACCCAGCCCACCATCGCCGCCCAGTCCGCTGCCGTCTCCGCTGCTGCGGCGACGCGGCTCCCGCCGCAGGTCGTGGCGGCCTTCGACGCCGAGCAGGCCGGCCTCGACGCCGCGGGCCTGCCTGCGGGCATCGCCGCCCCCGGCACACCGATGGCCGACGGCACCGTGCTGGACGTCCACGGCGATGCCACCACGCTCGCCGCGGTCCGGGCGGGCCGAGGGGCCGTGGTGGTCTTCTACCGGGGGGCCTGGTGCCCGTACTGCAACCTCGCCCTGCGCAGCTACCAGCAGGAGCTGGTCCCGGCGCTGGACGCACGCGGGATCGCGCTGATCGCGGTCAGCCCGCAGAAGGCGGACGGCTCGCTGTCGACGCGGGAGGCCAATGAGCTGACCTTCGCGGTGCTCTCCGACCCCGGCAACGGCATCGCCGCGCAGCTCGGCATCCTCACCGCGCCCACCGCCGACGCCCGCGCCGCGCAGGGCTCGCTCGGTCTTGACCTGACCGCCGTCAACGCGGACGGCACCCACGGGCTGCCCATGCCGACGGTCGCGCTGGTCGACGCCGGGGGGACGCTGCGCTGGATCGACGTGCACCCCAACTACACCGGCCGTACCGAGGTGGCCGACATCCTCGCGGCGGTGGCCGAGCTGGACGGCTGACCGGCACGGCGCCGGTGCCGACTCCGTCGCCAGGGGGACGGCATTGGCGCTGACGGGGTGCGGCGGGGCACAGTGTCGCCATGTCCGAACGACGCGACCGCCGCCGCCTGCACGCCCGAGCCCGAGCTCTCGGGGTCCCCATCGAGCAGGCCCGGCGCCACCCGGTCCACCAGCCGCGGCCGCAGCCGCCGGCGGAACCCGCCTGGCCGCGCACCGAGCTGCCGGACCGGGACGAGGACCGGCTCAGCGCTGAGCTGCCGGACCGGGACGAGTATCGGCCTGCTCCCCAGGAGGCCTGGGCCCCGGCCGAGTGCTGCACGGTCACCCGCACCCGGCAGGTTCTGGCCGGCGGCACGGTTGTCATGCTGACCGTCCATGCCGCCGGCTGCACGGTCTGGACCGCGCGGTAGCGAGAGGGTTCGCGCAGCGCGTCACATTTCCGGGGGCTGCGGTGTCTTAGAGCGCGGACACCGAACTGCCGAGGCGCCGTCCAGCAGGCGCCGAAGGCACAGACCTGAGGAGAATCGGCATGTCGACAACCAGGCCGACGGGCGACACCGCGACGCTCAAGCGCTTCCACGCCGCCGTGAACAGCGGCGACCTGGGCACCATCGCGAAGGCCATCGACGAGTTCGTCGCACCGGACGTGCTCTTCCATGCGCCGGTCCCGATGGGTGCGACGGGAGCCGAGGCCCTGAAGCGGGTGTGGGGTGTGCTGCTGTGCGCGTTCCCCGACATCCATGTCACGGCCGAGGAGATCATCACGGAGGGCGACAAGGTCGTCTCCAGGAACACGGTGACCGGGACCCACCGGGGCGAGTACCAGGGCCTGCCGCCCACCGGGAAAACCGTCAGCTACAACGAGATCTTCATCTTCCGTTTCGCCGACGGGCGGATCACCGAGATCCGGGGCGTCGTCGACGTCCTTGCGCAGTTGCGCCAGCTCGGCGCACTCCCGTCCTGACCAGCGCCGTGGCCGCCCGTCGGCAACGCACCCCGGCGCCGTGAGAGCTACTTCAGCCAGTCGGTGTAGTGGGTGGGGGCGATGCGGGCGCCGTTCGGGGGAGCAGGACGTCGCCGTGGACGGCGGCGAACATGCCGGCGGTGTCGTCGGTGGTCACCGAACGCTTGTCGCCCTTGGCGGTGAGGGTGACCCGGCCCAGGTCGTCCAGCGGGTAGGCGTCGGGCCCGGCGACGTTGAGGATGCCGCCCAGGGGCGCCCCGGCGGCGACCTCGGCGACCGTGGCGGCGACGTCGGCTGCCGCGACCGGCTGGATCGGGGTGCGGGGCAGGCGGACGGTGTTCTCGTCGGCGGTCCAGGACAGGACGGCGTCGATGAATTCCATGAACTGGGTGGCGCGGACGATGGAGTAGGGGATGGGCCCGGCCTTGAGGACGTCCTCCTGGAGCGTCTTGGCGCGGTAGTAGTCGAGATCAGGCACTTGGTCGACGCCGACGATGGACAGGATGACGAAGTGCCTGGCGCCTGCCCGCTGGGCCGCGGTGAGGAGGTGGTCCATCGAGGTCTGGAAGAACGCGGGCGAGGCGTCGTCGAAGGTGGGGAGTTGGTCAGATTGACGACCACCTCGGCGCCCGCCAGCGCCGCGTCCAGCCCCTGACCGGTGAGGACGTCGATCCCGGTGGACAGCGCGTGCGGCTCCGCCTGGTGGCCGGCCGCGTTGAGGTTCTCCACGACCTGGGAGCCGATCAGTCCGGTTCCGCCGATGACTGCGAACTTCATGAGATGTCCTGCCCTTCTTGGGGACCGTGTCCGACTCGGACAATTTCTATCCGAATAGTACTCGGACACATTGCATCCGAGTCAAGCGGCTAGAGTGGTGGAGTGAAGATCTCCGGGGGTGTCGAGTGGGCACTGCACTGCTGCGTGGTGCTGACGTCGGCGCGGGAGCCGGTGCCGGCCGCCCGGCTGGCGGAGCTGCACGATGTCTCGCCCAGCTATCTGGCCAAGCAGCTCCAGGCGCTGTCGCGGGCCGGCCTGATCCGCTCGCTCCAGGGCAATGCGGGCGGCTACACCCTCACCCGCTCACCCGAGCTGATCACGGTGCTCGACGTCGTCGAGGCCGTCGACGGGCCCGGACCGGCCTTCGTCTGCACCGAGATTCGGCAGCGCGGCCCGATGGCCGCCACGCCGGAGGCCTGCACCGCCCCCTGCGCCATCACCCGCGCGATGGCCGGCGCGGAGACCGCCTGGCGCGAGGCCCTGCGGGCGGTCTCGGTGGCCGACCTCGCCGGCGGCGTGGTCTCCGACTACGGCCCCGACGCGCTGTCGTCCATCGGCAGATGGCTGAGCACCGGCGGGGCGTAGGTACGACGCCGCCCCGCACGGCGCGCCTGGGGGGCCGCAGAGCCGCAGGGCACGGCGGCAGGCAGGTCAGGGCCCGCTCAGCTCGAACGTCAGCGCGGCACGGTCACGTTGTAGGTCTTCTGGGGTATCAGCAGCCAGTCGTCGACCGGGTGTCCGCTCTTGTTGAACAGCTGGTAGCCCGCGACGCCGCCCGCCAGGCGCCAAGCGCCGAGGTGGGCGTTCTGACAGGCTCCACCACTGCCTGGCCACCCGTCAGACATACAACGAGGGAATCGCTTTCGCCCCCAGAGGAGGTATCAACCTCGCCTACTCGGGAATCATGTGGGTGTTGCCGAAGGCGAGGATACGTTGATAGCCGGAGCCAGTGATCCGGACGAGAGCGTCGAGGGCTTTGGCTTCGTAGCCGATCAGGACTCGGGCGTGGCCTTTGCGTACGCCCTTGACGATGGTCTTGGCGGCCATCTCCGAGGTGTGCAGCGCCTGCTTCGTGTCGAAGAGATCCGCCAGGGCTCCTTGGTCCATCCCTTCGGCGACGGTGGAGTTGCGGGCCACGGCGGTCTTGATACTGCCGGGAAACACGCAGGTCACCTTGATGGGCTTACGCGCGATCAGCATTTCCTGACGCAGGGCCTCGGTGAATCCGCGCACTGCGAACTTCGCGGAACTGTAGGCACTCCGGTCGGCCATCGACATCAGACCGAGCATGCTGGATACGTTGACAATGTGGCCGTCGCCGGACGCGATCACGTGCGGCAGGAATGCCTTGGTGCCGTATACGACACCCCAATAGTCGACGTTCATGATGCGTTCGATGTCCGCGAACGCGGACTGTTCCACGCTGCCGTAGTGAGTGATACCGGCGTTGTTGTAGATTTGATTGACTCTGCCGAAGTGTGCCGCAATGGTGTCGGCGTAGATCAGCACCGCGTCGCCGTCGGACACGTCGAGCCGGTCGGAGCGGATCTCGGGCGAACCGGCACTCTCACAGCGACGCACGGTTTCGGCGAGACCTTCGGTGTCCACGTCTGACAACGCCAGTATCGCGCCGTGACTGACGAGGTTCTCCGCCAACGCGCGACCGATGCCCGAACCGGCGCCGGTGATCACGCAGACTTTGCCAGCGAAGGAATAGTGGTTCCTCACTGTATCCAGCTTCCTGAAAGTCGAGGTGATCGAGGAAGAGCGCCAGTCGTAGAGCAATGTCGGTCGGCGTCAGGACGAGCGCGGTAATTCACGCGGGTGAGTGGGGCGGCAGTCCGGAAAAATCGGCCACCAACTCTTCGAGCGTCCGTACCGGTCTCGTGCCATCCCATGTGCGGCAGATCTCTTGCATGATCTGCTGGCCCTGCAGGACACCTGGTTCCACTTGCAGCAGTTCCAGGTGGGAGCCATCGGGAAGATAGCTTTCGAGGTAGGCGAAGTGCAATCCGGGCCCGGCGCCACGATGGACCAAGAATTTCTCCAAACCTCTCTTCTGTACTGTCGCATCGATGTCGGACACCATCACGGCGCAGTGATTGAGTTTTCCGGCATCGGTCTCGACGGCCCGGCTCCAGAGCGATTCAGCACCGCCGATCGGTTGGATCAGCTCGATCTGCAGGTCGTTCCAGTAGCTCACGCCGACAAGGAGCTCGACATCCCCTGCTTTCCGCGGTAGACGTATTCGTTGACCTGTTGCGGAATCAAATAGAATGGTCCGATCCTTGCGCGGAGCAAAATTCTGCATCAACGACCCTCAAGGCACTCAATAGCGGCCCGCTCAGTAACATGGACAACCTGAGGGCAATAGGTGACAGTCCAATCACCAGGCTGGCAGGGAACGGGATATTGGGTGCTGGCGCAGGACTCACGGCTTGGAGCGAGTATGATACCGCTCGAGACGCTCACCACTCCGTTGCCGACAGTTCACTGCGAGCGGGCATTGCAACTGTCGCCGATACTGCTTCAGCTTGGGAAATGACAGAGGCAGGCGCTTCCTTGGGTGGCTTGATCGGAACTGCGATCGAGCCGGGTGGAGGTAATATCGTGGGGGGATTGGTCGGGGGGCAGTGGGAGCAATTGCGAGTGTTCCCGTGGCAAATATAACCAACAATGTTATAAATTGGTTCAAGTGAGGTGGCAGTGAGCTTCGGATTGGCCTTTTCTCTCCTCTTTCTCCTGGCGGCCATCGGGGTATTGTATTGGCGGGTATTTAATATTTGGGGAGGAAGTGAGAGGGCTGCCAGATCTTTGCTTATGTCTTTCTCTACCGTTCCCTTTAGTGACGAGTTCAAGCGAGGGCTCGTGAGAGGGGTGGTGGTCCTCTCGGCTCAGCTCACATTCCTTGCGGCAGGGGTGGTGAGTGCAGTATTGGGGATGCATGGGGCGCAAGCGGGGGGAGATAACGCCGGGGATTGTCTGCGCTGTTGTATTTTTGGCTTCCTCGGCCTGCTGTTGTGTCGTCTACTTGGTTGTTATTCTGTTCAATCGGCCGACGTTCCTCATTCCTCCATCAATGAGATCGGAGACGGGATTGTGGGGGAAAAATAGCATTGAATAGAGGCGGTAAAACGAGTCGGTCCGGTTGGTGTGGATCATCCGGTTTGACTGGACGTTGGATCTTGTGGGGGCGGGGTTGTTGGCAGGGGCGTTTCAAAGTCCTCGCGAGTGTTGAGTCTGCAGGTCACGGCGGGTAAGGGGACGGGAGTGGCCCGTCACGAACGCATCGAAGCTCCGGTTGGACGAGGTGACCTCCAAGTCGTCTCGAACCACCGGAGATGCTCCTATTGCGTGTCAAGCTGTTCGGGCGAGATCGTGCCCGGTGATGATTGTGCGGGTGAGGGCCTTGTAGACCTCGCGGGCTATGTAGCGCTTCAGGCAACGGATGATGTCCTTCTTCTGGAGGCCCTGAGCGGTGCGGCGGGCGACGTACTCACGGGTGCGCGGATCGTGCCGCATCCGGACGACGACGATGCGGTAGAGGGCGGCGTTGGCGGATCGGCTGCCTCCGCGATTGAGCCGGTGTCGGTCGCGGCGCCCGGATGAGGCGGGGATCGGGGCGACGCCGCACAGATGGGCGAACGCCGCCTCCGAGCGTAGGCGTTCGGGGTTGTCACCCATCGCGGCGATCAGTCGAGCTGCGCTCTCCGGGCCGACTCCGCGCACTGCCATCAGCGCGGGGGCGGCCTGGTTCGCCAGCGGGGTCAGCTGCGCGTCGTACTCGCTGATCTCGCCGTCGAGGTCTTGATAGCGCCTCGCGAGGCGGCGCAAGGCGAACTTGGCGGCGCAGGCCGGATCGCTGAGCTCGGTTCCCGGCCGCAGGCGCGATCAGGTGAGGATCAGCGCGGCAACGCCCAGCCCGCGCAGTTGGCTGCGCAGATGGTCGGGACTGGTCACCAGGACACTGCGGATCTGGTTGATCGCCTGGGTGCGGGCTTTGACGGCCGAACTTCGCGCGTTGTGGAGTATCCGCAGTGCTTCGGCGGCTCCGTCGTGGCTCTTGGGCACGACGTTCGCGCGGCCTGAAGCTGCGGCCTGGGCCGCCGCATAGGCGTCGATCGGGTCTGACTTGCCGTGCTGGCGGCGTATCCGCCGGTCAGGGCGGTTGACGTCGAGCACGGTCAGGCCTGCCGCGGCCAGGACCCGAGCAAGCTGTGTCCCGTAGGAACCGGTGCCCTCCACCCCGACTGCCGCGACCGCTCCGTGGGAGTGAAGCCATTCCAGAAGGGCCTGGTATCCGGCGGTGGTGGTGACGAACTGGGCATCGGCCAGGTGGCGGCCGAGCTGGTCGACGACGGCGGCGTGGTGGGTGTCGGTGTGGGTGTCCACACCGCCGAAGATGCGCAGGTCCTGATCAGACATGACGGCTGTGCCGGCCCTTCTGCGAGAGTTGCCAGGAGACGCAGGCCGGTCGGGCGTGGGACAGAGCAGTGACGAGGGTTGGTGCCCAAGCTCCTGACTTGTTGAATCGACTCCAGGCGCTCGGTCTGCAGCCGTAGCGTCCAGGGTGTCGGTCGGCACGGGCCCGCAAGTGCTCCTTGCCGCCTCCCGGTTGGCTCTCTGATAGCGTGCCGCCGCCGACCGACACCCGCGCGGTGTGGCTCGACAGAGGCATGAGGACGACACGGTGACTTCAAGTCAGGATGCCCACCGCCAGAATCCGCCGGAACGGCTCCAGGTAGCCCGGCGGCGGTAAGTTGTCACCGCTGAGGTATCCCTGCACGGTGCCGCGCGGTACGTCGGCCTTGCCGGCCAACTGGCGCACCGTCAGCCCTGCGGCGAGACGGGCCAGGGTGAGCTCCCGGCCCAGCACCTGTGCGGTCGCCACGCGCGTCGGCTGCGGCTGCCCGGGTTCGGCGTCCGGGCCTGATGCGTCCGGGCCTGATGCGTCCGGCACCGTCGCGTCCGGCACTGTCCCCCTGGATGGTTGCCGGTCTCGAGCCCTCGCTTTGCCAGGGGCTCGTCAACTCGGCCCAGCCTAGCGGCCATTGAACCCAATGGTGCGGGATCCGCCGGTATGTCGCGCTCCTCCGGGGGGCCGCGCGGTGTCCGGACCTGTCCGAGCATTGCCGTTCAGGCTTCCAGCACCGGGATCGGGCTGCTGTGCTGGAGCCGTCGGACGGCCGGGCCAGGGGACAGCGCCCGAAGGCTCTGGGAATGGCCCGGCCGCCCGACTTCACCACCTGGCTCGCCGTTCTGTGCGGGCGCCGGGTCCCAGGGTGACGGTCCGCCGGTTTGTCGCGGCGGGCCGCTTCGGGCAGCAGAGCGGAAGCCCCGGCAGCGGCCGGGCCCGCTCCCAGGCCCGCTCCCGGGGCGGATCCGGGTGCTGCTCAGCCCGGCCGGACTCCGGTCAGCCGCTGGGTCGCGGTGGCTCCGCCGCGATCGACCGCGGCGCCGGCGACCAGCCCGCTGACTGCTCCCAGGGCCAGGCCGACCGGCTTGTAGGCGATCTTCGCCAGCTTCATCGGCGGGCCCTGCGACGGATGGCGAAGAACACCACCACCGCGCTGACCGCCGCCGCGATCGCCGGACCGGGACGCCGCCGTACCGCGTCCGTGGCCTGGCGTGCCTTCGCCGCCACCGGCTCCGGTGTCTTCTCCCGTACCTTCGCCGCGACCGCGGCACCCTTCGCCGCCACCGCGGCACCGCCTTCGAGCACCGGGTCGACGACCGATTCCTGGGCGACGTGCGCTGCCTGGGCGATCCCCTCCCTGGCCTGCGTGCCGACGTCGATCGCCGACTCCATGACCTCGGCCTTGATCTCCGCAGTCTTGTCCTTGATCTCCGCGGTCTTGTCCTTGGCCTCGGCCTTGATCGCGGCGGTCCTGTCCTTGGCCCGGGCCTTGACGTCGGCCTTGGCCGCCAGTTCCGCGACGGTCTGGCCCAGTTCCTCGCGGGTGCCCTCGACCATCTCGCGGAGTTCCTCCGGAGTGGGCGTGCTGTTCTCGTTCTCGGGTCCTGTGCTCATCGCTTCGCGTTCTCCTTGATGGTCTCGACGTCTGCCTTGAGGCCGGCCACGGCTTGTTCCGGGGCGGGCGGCACGGCCCGGGCGATCTCCCGCTTGCCCGCCACGGCCAGGACCGCGGCGATCACGAGCAGCGCCGCGGCGACGATCAGCGCCGACGCCCACACCGGCACGGCCAGGGCGAGGGCGGCGATCGCCGTGACCACCAGGGCCTGCAGCCCGAGGACCGCCAGCAGGCCGGCGCCGCCGAAGAGGCCGCCGCCGATGCCGAAGCGCTTGCCCTTCTGGACCATCTCGGCCCGTGCCAACTGCAGTTCCTCACGCACCAGTTGGGACATCTGCTCGGTGGCGCGGGAAATCAGCTCCCCGACCGGGACGTCGGCGGGGCTGCGCGCCGCCACGGTCTGCTCAGTGGGTTCCATCACCGTTCACCGGTCGCTTCCTCGTCCTTGCGCTTGGGCATGCGCTTGAGCTTGCCCTTGAGCGCGCGACTACCCGAGGTGACCGCGCCCATGCGTCGGCGGCGGCAGGCGCTCAGGCCCTCAGGCGCTCAGGCGCTCAGCCCCTCAGCCCCTCAGGTGCAGGACGGGCACAGTCCGCGGTAGGTGACCTGGACCTCGGACAGGGTGAAGCCGAACCGCTCCTCCGCCGGGAGGTCGGCCAGCGGATCACCGGTCGGGTGCACATCGCGGATCGTGCCGCAGTTGGAGCACACCAGGTGCTGGTGGGGGTGGTGCGCGTTGGGGTCGTAGCGCTTGGCGCGGCCCTCCGAGGAGACCTCCATGACCTCGCCGAGGGAGACCAGCTCGCCCAGGGTGTTGTAGACGGTCGCCCGGGAGATCTCAGGCAGCCGCTGCGCCGCGCGGGCGTGCACCTCGTCGGCCGTGAAATGCACGTGATCGCCGTCGAGGACCTCCGCCACCACACGCCGCTGGGAAGTCATCCGCCAGCCGCGCCTTCGCAGCCGCTCCAGCAGGTCGCTCATATCGATACCCCTATCCGGGTCCGGTGCAGTGTTCGAAGGTCTCAATGGACGGGGGGTTCCGATTGGATGTGAGTCTGGTGTTCTTCTTGACTTGGACTCTGTCCATCGTAGGATCAGTTCCGGTGATAGCCAAGGGACAGGAACGACCAAGTGCGGCAGGAGACCCCGTGTCGGCGTCCGCGCCCCCGACCGCGCCCCCACTGCCCTCTGCCTCGACTGCTCCCACTGCCTCGACTGCTCCCACCCCCCAACGCCTGAGTACCGTGCTCCGCCTGGTCCGGAAGGATTCTCATGACTGAGAACACTGAGAACAATGACGCAATCGTCGTAGACGCCAAGACCGAGGGCGGAGGTGGCTGCCCGGTCGCGCGCGCGCCGCATCCGACACAGGGCGGGGGAAACCGCCAGTGGTGGCCCGAGCGCCTCAATGTGAAGATCCTGGCCAAGAACCCGGCCGTGTCCAACCCGCTGGGCGGCGAGTTCGACTACGCCGAGGCGTTCAAGACCCTCGACCTCCCGGCGGTGAAGCGGGACATCGCGGAGGTGCTGACCACCTCCCAGGACTGGTGGCCCGCCGACTTCGGCCACTACGGCCCGTTCATGATCCGGATGGCCTGGCACAGCGCGGGCACCTACCGGATCAGCGACGGCCGCGGCGGCGCCGGGGCCGGCCAGCAGCGCTTCGCCCCCCTCAACAGCTGGCCGGACAACGTCAACCTCGACAAGGCCCGCCGTCTGCTGTGGCCGGTCAAGAAGAAGTACGGGCAGAGCCTCTCCTGGGCCGACCTGATGGTCCTCACCGGCAACGTCGCCCTGGAGTCGATGGGCTTTGAGACCTTCGGCTTCGGCGGCGGTCGTGCCGACGTCTGGGAGCCCGACGAGGACGTCTACTGGGGTCCCGAGTCCACCTGGCTCGGCGACGAGCGCTACACCGGCGACCGGGATCTGGAGAAGCCCCTCGGCGCGGTCCAGATGGGCCTCATCTACGTCAACCCGGAGGGCCCCAACGGCAACCCGGACCCGCTCGCCTCGGCCCGCGACATCCGTGAGACCTTCCTCCGGATGGCGATGAACGACGAGGAGACGGTCGCCCTGGTCGCCGGCGGCCACACCTTCGGCAAGACCCACGGCGCGGGCCCCGCGGACAGCGTCGGCGACGACCCCGAGGCCGCTCCGATCGAGGACCAGGGCTTCGGCTGGAGGAACTCCTTCGGCACCGGCAAGGGCGGCGACACGATCACCAGCGGCCTCGAGGGCATCTGGACGAACACCCCGATCACCTGGGACAACAGCTTCTTCGAGATCCTCTTCGGCTACGAGTGGGAGCTGTTCAAGAGCCCCGCCGGCGCGCACCAGTGGCGGCCCAAGGAGGGCGCCGGCAACGGCACCGTCCCGGACGCCCACGACGCGTCCAAGACCCACGCCCCGACCATGCTGACGACCGACCTCGCGCTCCGGGTGGACCCGGCCTACGAGCAGATCTCACGCCGCTTCCTGGAGAACCCCGCGGAGTTCGCGGACGCCTTCGCCCGGGCCTGGTTCAAGCTGACCCACCGTGACATGGGCCCGGTCGTGCGCTACCTCGGCCCGGAGGTCCCGAGCGAGACGCTGCTGTGGCAGGACCCGCTCCCGGCGGCGACGGGCGAGACGCTCGGCGCCGAGGACATCGCCGCACTCAAGGGCCAGATCCTGGCCTCGGGCCTGTCCGTCTCCCAGCTGGTGTCCGCAGCCTGGGCCTCGGCCTCGTCCTTCCGCGGCAGTGACAAGCGCGGCGGCGCCAACGGCGCCCGGATCCGGCTCCAGCCGCAGAGCGGCTGGGAGGCCAACGACCCCGACCAGCTGGCTTCGGTGCTGCGGACCCTGGAAGGGGTGCAGCAGGCCTTCAACGCGGGCGGCAAGCAGGTTTCGCTGGCCGACCTGATCGTGCTGGCCGGTGGCGTGGGCGTCGAGCAGGCCGCCAAGGCCGGCGGCGTCGACGTGACCGTCCCCTTCACGCCGGGCCGGGTGGACGCGTCGCAGGAGCAGACCGACGTCGAGTCCTTCGCCGCGCTGGAGCCGACCGCCGACGGGTTCCGCAACTACCTCGGCAAGGGCAACCGGCTGCCGGCCGAGTACCTGCTGGTCGACCGGGCGAACCTGCTGACCCTGAGCGCCCCCGAGCTGACGGTCCTGGTCGGAGGCCTGCGCGTGCTGGGCGCCAACCACGAGCAGTCCTCGGTCGGCGTCCTCACCACCACCCCCGGGTCGCTGACCAACGACTTCTTCGTCAACCTGCTCGACCTGGGCACGACCTGGAAGCCGACGTCCGGGGACGCCAACACCTTCGAGGCGCGCGACAGCGCCACTGGTGAGGTCAAGTGGACCGGCAGCCGGGTCGACCTGGTCTTCGGGTCGAACTCCGAGCTGCGCGCGGTCGCGGAGGTCTACGCGAGCGATGACGCCAAGGAGAAGTTCGTCAACGACTTCGTCGCGGCGTGGGCCAAGGTCATGGACCTGGACCGGTTCGACGTCGCCTGATCACGACGCTTGATCGAGCAAGACGTCCAGGTCGGCCGCACCCGCCGATCTGGACGTCTTCTGCTGTCCGCGGTCACCGCAGCCGGGCGCCCCAGACGGACGTGGTCGATGCGCCGGGCTCCAGCCGGATCAGCTGCTCACCGCTGTTGAAGGCATTGGGAGGGCAGCTCATGGGCTCGACGCCGAGGCCCGTGCGGCGGCGGTCGGGTGCCAGGGTGTCGGCGGTGTAGACCTCGATGTACGGGTAGGACTGGTCCACCCACAACTCGGTGATCGCGCCGTCCCCGCCCAGCAGCCGCACGACGGCCCGGTCGTCCTGGTCGCGTCCCAGGTCGGTGAAGGCGAAGTCGCACTCCAGCCCCTTCAGCGACCGGCCCTCCCTGAAGTCGAACGGTGTGCCCTCCACCTGTTCGGTGCCGGTGGGCAGTTGCCGGTCGGGGTCGGTCACCACCCTGGTCGCGGCGTCCAGGGTGAGGGTGGCGGAGTCCAGGCCGTCCGAACCGGGGGAGAGGTAGGGGTGCTGGCCGCAGCCGTAGGGCGCGACCCGTTCACCCGCGTTCACCGCGGTCGTGGTCACGGTCAGCCCTTCCGGCCCGAGCCGGTACTCCACCTGCACGTCGAGGGTGAAGGGGTAGCCCTGCAGCGGATGCAGCACGGCGGCCATGGTGATGGCGGCGCTGCCCCGGTGCACCGGCTGCCAGGGGCGCCAGCGCAGGAAGCCGTGGATGGCGTTGTGCTTCTCCGGCTCGGTCAGCGCGACCTGGTACTCCTCGCCGTCGAAGCCGTAGCGGCCGTCGGCGAGACGGTTGGGCCACGGGATCAGCGGAGCACCGTGCGCGCCGTCGCACATCGCGTCGACCGGGTACGGGTGCAGCACGTCGCGGTCTCCGACGCCGTAGCTGCGGATGCCGCCACCGACCTCGACGACGGTGGCGTGCTGCTCGCCGAACGCGATCTCGTACTGCTGTCCCGAGGGAGGGGTGAACATGCGGCGGTCGCCTTTCTCCAGGTCGGACGGTCGGGCCCGGGTCGGTAGGTCGGTCGGGCTCAGGTGGATGGGGTCGGGCGCGGGCTCAGGACTTCTTGCGTCCCTTGGCTGCCGGCTGCCGCGTCGGCTTCCTGGCGGGGGTCTCGTCCAGGGCCCCGGCCGCGGTCTCGTGGTGGGCGCGGATGAACCAGTGGAACTGCTCCAGCGAGTGGAGGTGGCCGATGAGCATGTCCTCGGTCACCGGGTCCGCGTCGCCGGACGCCTGCGCGGCCTTGCGGTGGTCGGTGATGATTCCGGTGTAGACGTGGTCCAGGGCGACCAGGTGCTCCAGGGCGTCGGCCCGGCCCAGCTTGTAGTTGTCCCAGGTGCGCTCGCTGACCAGGGTGCCGGGGGTGCCGTCGGGGGAGCCGCCGAGGGTGGCGATGCGCTCGGCGGTCTCGTCGACCATGGCGCGCACGGCTTCGACCTGGGGGTCGATCATGGTGTGGACGGCGATGAAGTGGGGGCCGACCACGTTCCAGTGCACATGCTTGAGGGTCAGCGCCAGGTCGTTGAGCGCGTGCAGCCGCATCCGCAGCCGGTCGATGACCTCGCGGGCCTGGTCGGGAGCCATGCCGGGAACGGTGTAGCGGGGGGTGCTCATAGCGGTGCTGCCTTTCTGTCGCGGTGCGGGTGGTTCGGATGGTGCGGGTGCTGCAGGCACGGTTTTTCGCCTGCCCCGAGTGTCGGCTGGTATGTCTGGTTCGCCGGATTCGGCCGCTGTCCGGGCTCCACCCGGCCGCACAGCGCGGATGAACTGGGGCTCCATCAGCGCAGGGGGGGACGAGTCCGGGTTGGTGGGACGAGTCCGGGCTGGTGGGTCGGCGGCCGGGACCCTGCCCTACTGTGCCTCCGGGGAGGGGGCCGGGGAGCCGGTCCATCGCCGATGAAGGATCCAAGACGAGCCACGAGGACGCACTGATGCTGGAGATAGGAATCATTGGTCTGGGGCGTATGGGTACCCCCATCTGCGCCAATCTCGCCACCGCGGGACACCAGGTGACCGTCTTCGACATCGCACCCTCCCGCGAACAGGCCGCGCTGGCCTGTGGGGCGTCCTGGCGGTCCAGTGCCTGCGAGGTCGCGGCGGCCGTGGACGTGCTGCTCACCGTGCTGCCCGGCCCCACCGAGGTCCAGGCGGTGATGAGCGAGGCGGTACTGGACGCGCTCGCACCGGGCTCGACCTGGATCGACATGTCCAGCAACTCGCCCACCGCTGCCGCCCCGATCCGCGAGCGGGCCCAGGCCCGCGGCGTCGGTGTGCTGGAAGCCCCGATCGGCGGGAGCCCGGCTGACGCGGCAGCAGGCAAGCTGCGGCTGTTCGTCGGCGGGGACGGCGACCTGCTCTCCCGCCACCGGTCCCTGCTGGGCGCCGTCGCCGATCCGGACCTGATCACCCATGTCGGCGGGCACGGCGCGGGCTACACCCTCAAGCTCCTGGTCAACCTGCTCTGGTTCGGCCAGGCCGTGGCCACCGCGGAGGCACTGCTGCTCGGGAGCCGGGCCGGCATCGACCTCGACCTGCTGCGGAACACCCTCGCGGGCAGCGCCGCGAGCAGCGAGTTCATCCGCCGCGACCTGCCGTCGCTGTTCGCCGGAGACTATCTGGCCTCGTTCGGCCTGGACCACATCCATGACCAGCTGGCCATGGTCACCGCGCTGGCCCGCGACCTGGACACCCCCCACGACGTCACCGAGACCGTCCGCCGGCTGCACCAGCAGGCCCTGGAGCACTACGGACCCGCCGACGGCGAACTCCTGGCGGTCGCGCTCCTGGAGGAACGCGCCGGAATCAAGCTGCGCCTGCTCTGACCGGCGAGCGCACTCGACCCGCGCCGGCCCGCCCTCAGCGCTTGCGGGACCTCCCGCGTCTGGCATGCCGGGACCGCCGGGAGCTGCGCGCAAGTGGGCCGGCGAGTGCGGCTGCGAGCAGCAGCGGCACGCAGAGCAGGAACGTCGCGGTCATCGGGCGTCGTCCGAGTGTTCTGGCTCCATGCAGAACGCCTGGCCCCGATGCCGGGCTCGAAACACAGGTTCACCCAGGAGAGGATGAGCGGGGGACCAGAACCAACTGTTCCGGGCGCGGATCTGACAACCGTAGGAATCCGACGAAGGATCAGCACGGTGCCGCACTAGGATCCGGTGGGTGATCGAAATCGAAGCCCTTCTCAGGACCCACGTCGAAGCCTTCAACACCCGCGATCTCGAAAGGCTGATGGCCGGGTTCGCGGAGGACGCCGTGTGGATCACGGGCAGGACGAGGGTGCGGGGTCGCGCCGAGCTGACCGAACTGTTCGCCGGTGCTATGGAGGGTCTGCTGCCGACACTGACGATCCAGAACCTGATCGTCGGCCAGGACCGGGCCGCCTGCCAGATGGTCGAGGTGTTCACCTTCGACGGCGCGGAGCGCACTGACCACATCGCAGGGTTCTACGGAATCGCGAACGGGCGGATCACTTCGGCGAAGATCTACCGGGAAGGCAGCGCCGACGTCGACTGACGGTCCGGCAGCAGGCCGCGGGCCCGCACGTGGCCGCAGGGCCAGCCACGGCTGTGGGCTGCTGCCCCGTACTCCGCCGCCACCACGAGGATCTCTGGCTGGGGAGAGCTGTCACGCATGACGGCAAGGGGGACGCCCCGAAGAGACAGCATGCGGACCATCATGAGCCGTTCCCGTCCGGGTGTCCACCCCATTTTTTCTGCGTCGGCGGGCCCGCGCTGCATTGAGCGGCCGGCGTGCGGGTCCATCCTGGATACGGACACCAACCATGCGGGTGAAGGCGTGTTTCCGAGGCGAGGAGATTCACCATGACTGAGCTCAAGCCCCTGCGGACGAAGAATCTCGATGCCCAGTACGGCACCGCGACGCTGGAATGGGACCGGGTGGAAGCGGTCATCGCCGCCTTCAAGGCCGGGCCCGGCCGTTCCTGGTTCCTGGGTACGGTCCGTCCGGACGGGCGCCCGCACGCGGCCGGGATCGGCCATGTCTGGTACGAGGGCGCGATCTTCCTCACCACGCATCCTGAGGCGCAGAAGACCCGCAACCTCCTCGCCGACCCGCGCTGCACCGTCTCCGCGGGCCTGGCGGACTGGGACTTCGTCTTCGAGGGCGAAGCCGTCCGCGAGACGGATCCGGCGGTCCTGGCGGCGGTCACCGCCAAGTACCGCGAGGTCGGCTGGCCCGCCGAGCCGGACGGCGACGTCGTGGCCGCTCCGTACAGCGCGCCGAGCGCCGGGGCCGGGCCCTGGCACCTGTACCGGATGACGGTGCACACGGTCGTCGCCACCGCGATGCAGGAGCCGCACGGTGTGACGAAGTGGTGGTTCCGCTGAGCGGGCCTGCGGGGAACGGGCGGCGGTGGGGGTGGCCTGCGTACCGCGGCGTCGCCCGGTCGGGTGTGGTCAGCTCTTGACGTACTTCACGGGGTGAATCAGCCAGTAGAAGTTGATTCCGTAGCCCCATCCGTAGGCCTTGGGAGTGAACAGCCGGTGGTCGTCCGGATTCCAGGCCCGGGAAGCGATACGCGCACGCGTGGGGGTACGCACATCGAACGGTAGGCCTGCGAGAGTGCCTCGGCGCTCGGAAGGTTCCTGTTCCGGTTGAGGCATGACGATCTCCTTCGCTCGACGCCGCAACCAACGCGTACCCCCGGCAGCGACGGCTGACACGTGCGGACGGGGGCACGCCGGGTCCCTCGCCGTGAGCTGAGTGATGCCGGAACAGATCGACAGACGCTCCCGCTTGGGACCTGTGCAGCCAGACCGTCTGCCGACGTGCCGTCCGAGGCGCTACGGTTGGCGAAGAGTCGTCTGTGAGGAGTCAACCTATGGCCGCCCAGCACGCTGAGATGCCGACGAGTCCGCACATCCAGCCGATCGGCCACACGATCCGTGAGATCGGGGACGCGCTGGTGGGCGAACGGCGGCAGGCCTTCCTCGAAGAGGTCATCGGCGCCGAGCCGGACGCAGTGGTGGAGGTCATGTCGCGCTGGTGGTTCGAGGTCATGCTCGACCAGGTGCCCGGCCGCGACGAACGCCTGCGTGATGCCCTGGCCGGTAGCGCCCCGGTGGAGCTTCCGGACCTGATCTCCGGCGAAGGCGAATGACGGGACCCGCTCAGCCGGCCTGGCGGGCGGTCCTGGACGACCAGGCCGCCCAGATCCTGCTCGCGATGCACAAGGCAGGCGACGTCCGACTCCACGACGGAGTCGTGCTGTTCCTGCGGTCCCTGGCGCTCGAAGTCGGTGCGGGGTTGGCACTCGGCCGACGCCCAGCCGGTACGCGGCTGGCCGACGGCCGCTACGCCGTGGATGTGCGCAGCGCCCCGGTCCTGATCTACTACGTTCCAGATCCGGTGACCCGGACGATCCGCATCAGCGACCTGATATGGCTGGCCACCTGACGCCGCGGCAGTCGCCCGGACCCCCGCCCCAGGACGACCAAGCGGCAGGCGAGGTGCTGCACGGGCGCGGCTGGCGCAAGGCGTTCACCGTCACCGAGATGGTCGACCCTGTCGCAGTTCCACCGGGTCGGCCGTTTCGATCCCGACGACATGTGGTGGTGGCGCCGTCACCCGCGCATTCTTATCGGCGACCTCGGACGCGCGCTCCGCTCAGCCGGCGCCGTCGACCTGTCGCCAAGCCCTTGACCTGCCCGCTACTGGGCCTCGTGTTTTGCGAGGAACAGCAGAGCGTGAGGGCGACCGGACCACGTCGCGTCCGGATGACCGACGTGAATGTCGACAGTGATGCCCGAGCCCTGTTCGGGGCCGCCGCCGAGGAATGCCTCAAGCTCGAAGACGATGTCATCAAGGTCTTCCTGCACTTCGGGAGTGCGCGCGCCGATGGCGAAGTGGAGGACGATCGCACCCGGGCGAGGCTCGATCGCGATCCCGCGAAGGTCCGGACCGATCAGTCCCAGCGCTGCTTGACCAGCTTGAATCAGGAGGTAGTTCCTCCGCAGCAGTGTGCGCTCGTCGGCCGCCGAGATTCGGGGTCGTAGTACTGCCGGGCGGGATGATCCACGCCCAAAGAGTATCGCCCGCCCGCCAGGACCAAAGAGCCCCCACGCGGCGCGGTTCCCGCGCTCGACCGGGAATCCTCGATCGGGCCCGCGCAGTTCAGCCGCCCCGGCCCGGGCCAACTTCGGGTGAGGTCCGCCCCCGTTGGCCACCCGCGGGCCCCTCACGGGTGGGTGGCTCAGGCTCTGCCGCGCGGCGTTTCAGGCCAGTCGGTCGGGGATCGGGGCCAGCGTGTAGTTGTTCCAGACGTAGGCGTCCATCTGGTGCTGGTCGCCGGAGAGGTTGATGACCCGGTCGACCTTGCCCTCGCCGTTGAAGTGCCACACCAGGGCCCAGGTTGTGTCGACCTTGCCGACCCCCTCGGTGGTCCAACCGCGGTGGATGTCGACGACGTAGTCCTCACTGGCCTCCAGGAACAGCGGCTCGGCCTGGAAGCCGGAGGTGCCGAGCTGGGTGAAGAAGGCCGCGACCTCCTCCACACCGTGCTTGGTCCCTGACAGTGGGTGGTGACCCGGGATGGTCCACTCGACATCGTCCGTCAGCACCGCCCGCATGCCGTCGAGGTCGTAGCTGGCATAGGCCGCGAAAAACCTGTTGATGGCGTCGATCTTCGAGGTTTTGTCACTCATGGTGTCAACTCTTTCGATTATCTGACTGGTTGTCGGTCTACCTGACCCGTCCTGCTGGGCCCCGCCGCATCGGAGCAACGCCTCGGGTGATCACCCCCGGGGCGTCGCGGCGGCGAGGGCCTGGACGGTGGCCGGCAGGAGTCTGTGCTCGGCGGCGAGGACGCGCTCGGCCAGGCTCTGCGGGGTGTCGTCGGGCAGGACGGGGACCTCTTGGCGTGCGATGACGGGGCCTTCGTCGTACTGAGCGGTGACGTGGTGGACGGAGGCGCCGGTGAGGGTGTCGCCGGAGGCGAGGACGCTCTCGTGGACGTGGTGGCCGTGCATGCCCGGGCCGCCGTGGCGGGGCAGCAGGGAGGGGTGGATGTTGAGGATGCGCCCGCTGTAGGCGGTCAGCATGGCCGGGCCGATCTTCTTCATGTAGCCGGCGGTGACGACCAGGTCGATGTGGTGCTCGCGCAGGGCGTCGAGCATGGCGTGGTCCAACTGCTCCGGGTCCGGGTGGGTGCGGCCGGACAGGTGCAGGTCGGCGATGCCGTGCTCGCGGGCGTGGGCCAGGGCGCCGGAGGCGCTGTTGTTGCTGATGACCAGGGCGACGGTGAACGCGCTGTCGGGGTTCTCCGCCGCGGTGGTGAGGGCGCGGAGGTTGCTGCCGGTGTGCGAGACGAGGACTGCGACCGTGAGCGGCATGTTGAGCATCATGGCAGGGCCCGCCGACCGTCGGTTCGGCGGGCCCTGCCGGCTGACGGGGGGTCAGCCGGGCCGTCGAGACCACCGGCCGGGAGACCCTATGTTGGTTACATTTACGGCCGCGAGAAGCGCCTCCCGCGGTCGGGGGAGGCGGCGGTCGAGGCTAGGCGATTCTCAGCAGGTCCTGGAGCACGTCTTCGAGGGTGGTCCGTGCCAGTTCCTTGCGGAGGGTGGTTTCGATCCCGTCGTAGACGGTGGTCAACGCGGGTGCGATGCCGTGGCCCACGACGCACTCGGGATCCGGCGTCGAGCGGTGCAGGGCGAAGACCGGCCCCGACTCCACCGCCTGGTAGACGTCGAGCAGGGTGATCGCCGACAGGTCCCGCGACAGCGTCCAGCCGGCGCCGGCGCCCCTGCGGGAGTCGGCCAGTCCGGCCTTGCGCAGCTCGGCCAGCAGGCGACGGATCACCACCGGATTCGTGTTGGCGCTCATCCTCACTGCCTCCTCTTGTAGTAACCACAATAGTTACGACCGAGGGCGGCAGGCCCTGGCTGCGGACCGCGTGGCAACACCCCGTGAGCTCCTTCGCGCGCCTGCGGGGTCCTCCGTGCTCGGCGTGCGTACGATCGCCGGATCAGCGTCGTTCGCGGAGGGCATGCAGGTATGACGGCCCGACAAGTGAGCACCTGGGGCAACAGCCCGTTCGGTGCTCGCGTTGTTCGGCTGTACCGGCGTTCCTCCCAGGTGGAGTTGATGCACCGGGCGCTGGGCTTCGCGGCGCTGGGCTTCGTCGCCCTGATGCCGCTGCTCATCGTCATCGCGTCCATCTCGCCGGTGGCGTACGGCGGCTTCGGGCAGTGGGTCTCCAGTGCGATGGGCCTGTCCGGCCCGTCGGAGCGCATTGTGAAGCGCCTGTTCGCTCCGTCGCTTCAGGTGCTGAGCGGCACCGACGCGCTGGGTCTGGCGATCGTGTGCGTGTTCGGTCAGACCTTCGCCTCCAGTGTCCAGACCGGCTATGAGAAGGTCTGGGACCTGCCACCCCGCATGCTGCACCGCCTGTGGGAGCAGGTGCTGTGGCTCGCGGCTCTGACCGGCCAGTTCTACGCGGAGACCCTCATCTCGCATATCCCGGCCCCATGGACAGGGATGGTTCACGTGCTGATCTGGACTCTGCTGTTCTGGTGGGGGCAGTGGATTCTCCTCGGCAGACGGGTGTCCTGGGATGCCCTTCTGCCTGGCGCTGTCTTCACCATGGCCGGGATGATCGGCCTGCTCGGATTCTCCAAGCTCGTGTTCACCTCCATGGTGGTCTCCACCGCCGCGACCTACGGATCGGTGGGCACCGTCCTCGTCGTCGTGACCTGGATGGTGGCCGTGGGGTTCGTCGTCTTCGGCGGAGCGCTGCTGGGCGAGCAGTGCCGGGACGGCAGCCTCGGCGGGGACTGACGCTTTCGGTGACCTCACCCCGCAGGGGTCAGTAACGGCCGGGACGGGGAGACGGCACCGGCGCCGGACGGCGGGAAGTGGCCCGCCGGCCGGCGCCGGGACGTAGGTGAGCGGTGGAGCGGTGGAGCTACGGGGAGACGGTCACCGAGTCGATGTTGGCAGCGCCGACCGCGGTGCTGCCGGTGACCCGGATGGTGTTGGCACCTGCCTTCAGGGACGCGGAGATGGTCGCGGTGGACCAGGTGTCCCAGTTGGCCGTGATCGGGAAGTTCAGCGTGCCGAGCGAGGTGCCGTTGACCGAGATGGTCGAGGGCCGCGCCACCGTTGTGCCGTCGGAGTACCGGAAGCTCAGGGTCTTGGTGCCGGCGGCGGATGCGGTGACCGGGATGTCGACGTAGGCGCCGGTCGCGTTGGCCGGGTTGGCGAAGCCGGTACCGGTGAAGCCGAGGTGGTTGGAGTCGAACGTGCCACCGGAGGACAGGGAGCCGGCCTCCGCCTCGAACAAGGTGCCAGTGGGCGGCGGGGTGGTGGTGCCGCCGGCGAGGCTGGTGCCGAGGGTGTTGAGGGCGTTCTGGACCAGGGCTTGGGCGTTGTTGCTGAGGTTGGCGTTGGTGCCGTTGACGACCCAGGAGGGGCCGGAGAAGATGGCGACGGTGACGCCGTTGTCGACGCCGCCGGTGGTGCCGCTGCTGGGGATGCCGAGCAGGCTGGCTGCCTTGACGGACGCCTCGCCCAGTTCGCGGGAGTCGTTGTCGGAGGTGGTCTGGGAGTTCCCGGTCTGGGTGTCGCCGAAGATCGCGCCGATGGCCTTGCCGTTGTAGAAGACCAGGGCGAACTGACGGCCCGAGATGCCGTGCTCCTTGTAGAAGAAGTGCGGGCAGGGGCTTTTCTTGTCCCAGCAGTCGTCGCCCAGCACGTAGAACGGCACGTGGTGCGCGGCCAGCTGCGCGCCGTTGCTGTCCTGGAAGGTCGTGTCGCCCTGGTGGTCGGGGTCGGGGTCGGGGTCGCTGCCGTCGTCGTCGATGGCCATGCTGGAGGTGTAGACGAAGACGCCCGATGCGGGCTGGTAGACGTTGACGTTCTTGGCGCGGGTCTGGGTGTTGATGTGCGGCAGGGTGTTGACCTGGGTCGCGGACGTCGAATGCTGCTGGATGGCAGCCAGCACCTGCGCGGCGGTGTACGTGGTGGCGGCCGGCGCAGCAGCCGCCGCGGGAGCAGCGGCTCCTGTGGCGGTGGTGAGGGTCGTGGCAGCGTCGGCGTTCGCGATGGCCAGCGGGGTGGCGAGCGCGAGGACTGCGGCCGTGCCTATGGCAAGGCGGGTACGGGTCGATGACATGGCGGTGGGGAGCCTCCGTCAATCGGTTAGTAAGGATGATTAACCAATCGAAGCACCTGTGACCCCTGGCACGCAATCATCTCGTTAATAAGATTTACGAAATTTCGGCGAGCGGCCGGTGCTGCGAGCCCCGGTCCGACGGTCGCTGACGGGTGTTCAGTGCCATGCCGTGCCGTGCCGTGCCATGCCGTGCCGTGCCGTGCAGTAACGGCGCGACGGCGAACGTCAGTCGAAGTGGGCGAGGGTCGGCCAGAGTTGGGCCCAGGTGCCGCGGGGCTGGCTGCAGACGTAGATCGCGGCGTGTTGTTCCGTTTCCTGGTCGCTCACTCCGTTCATCCGGATCGGGGCGATCTCCGTCACCGAGGCCCACCACTGGTGCAGTTGGGCGGCGTCGAACTCGCCCACGCACAGCGCGACGTCCGGGCGTCCGGGTGGCGGGCCCCAGAGCGCGTAGGTGTTCTGCGAGTTGACCACCGGCTGGCTCAGGCCCTGGGCCGGGCCGAGGATCGTCAGTGCGCCTGCCTCGCCGTAGTTGCTGGTGAAGATCGGGGTGCCCGGCGGCAGCGTGGCGGCGGCCTGCCGCACCTGATCGACGAACCCCGGCCACCCGTAGGTCTCGATCACCGTCGGATTCAGGGGCCGCACGACATTGGCCGCACTCACTGGCAGGACCGGCAGCCCGATCAACAGGGCGATCAGCGCGGACAGCCCGATCGGCCTCGCCAGGCTGCGCCACCCCTTGGCCGGATCCCGGACCCACTCCGTCGACTCCAGTCGCACCGCCCCCGCCGCGAACAGCCCGGCGATGACGGGCGCCGGGTAGTACGCCTTCCCGCCGCTGGCCGTGAACACCACCACCGCCACCCCGCGACCACCAGCACCCACCGGTGCGCGCGGCCGGCCGGGGAGGCCAGCCAGCGGACGCCGAGCACCCACAGCATGAGCAGCGGTGGACCGGCCAGCAGCACGAGCAGTGGAAGCTGTGCCAGGGAACCCAGTTGGCCGCCCTGTTCGGCAGCGAGCGACCGGGCCATCCGCAGGTTCGGCCAGCCGTGCGCGGCGTCCCAGGCCACGTTGGGCGCGGCCAGCGCCACCGTCACCACCCCGGCGAGCCACGGTCCGGCGGTGCGGATGGCTTCGCGTCGCAGCAGCGCCAGACCGACCACGATGCCGAGGAGCAGCACGGCCAGGGTGTCCTTGTTCTCCAGGCCGATGCCCGCGGTCACTCCGGTGGCCAGCCAGGACCCCGTGCTGCGCAGCCGCAGGGCGCGGGCGACCAGGACCAGCACGGCCACCCACACCAGCTGGTCCACCACCGTCGTGCCGAACAGCAGCGACGAGGCCACGAACACCGGGCAGGCCGCGATCGCGGCCGCGGTGATGGTCTGCGCGCGGCGTCCGCCGCCGAACTCGGCTGCCAGTACGGGCGTGAGCAGCACGCAGCCGACCTGCGCGGCCACCGCCAGCACCCGCAGCGGCAGCACGCCGCCAGGAAGTTCGGCGGCCAGCCTGGCGAGCAGCGGGGTCAGCGGTGGCTGGTCGGCGTAGCCCCAGGCCAGGTGGCGGCCGCAGATCACGTAGTAGAACTCGTCACGGTGCCAGCCGTACCGGGTGGCGACCGTCAGGTGCACCGCTGCCACGACCGCGGCGACCAGCCACACCGGACGCCAGGCCATCCGCGGGCGGCCGAGCGCCGGCGGAGGAGTGGGTAAGGCGAGTTCGGCGGTGCCGGTCATGGCTCTCCTCCATGATTGGTCGGGAACGCGGCGATGAGCAGGTGGCGCACGGTGCGGCGGCAGTCGTCGTCGGTCAGCATCCGCGAGTCCTGGTCCTCGTGGCGGTGCATGGCGAACCAGGCGACGGTCTCGACGATGAACCGGGCGGCGACCGGCACATCGGGCACCGGACGCAGCCGGCCGGCCGCGATCCGGGCGGCCAGGTAGGCGCCGAGCTGTTCGACCGTCGCGCGCCGCTGCTGCACGAAGTACCACTGGGCCAGCTCGGGCAGGTGCTCGGCGCAGCGTTCGACCAGTTGCAGCGTCAGTCGGTTCTGCTCGACGAACGCGTACAACTCGTCGATCACAGCGCCCAGTTCGGCCGCGGCTGACAAGTCGGACGACCCGGCCGAGGCCCTGGCCAGGAGTGGAAGTACGGTTCGGTCGCCGGCCCAGGACTCGACCAGCGCGATCACCTCGTCGGCGGGCGGAGTCGGCACCGGCACGTCCAGCCCGGACACCGCGTCCGGCCGCAGAACCCGGGTCAGCGCCAGGTGGAGCAGCGCCTGCTTGCTCTTGGCGTAGGTGTAGACCGCGCCGTGGCTGAGCCCGAGCGCGTCCGCGACGTCGGAGATGCCCGCCGGGCGGAATCCCCGTGCCAGGAACACTCGCACCGCCGCATCGGCGATCTCCTCCAACGGCCGCATCGGCATCCGTCCGCGCATGCAGCTCATCGTAGACTGACTCAGTCAGTCACTCAAGCGCTTTCCAGCCTTGCGCGGTGAGCCGAGGGCCAGCGGCGGACGGTGGCGAAGTCGCTCGAACTGGGGGCGCGGCATATCGACATCGGCCAACTCCCGGAGGAGGGGCACGTGGTGCTCGCAGACCCGGAGGGCAATGAGCTCTGCGTGATCGAGCCGGGCAACAAATTCCTCGACGAGGACGGATGGGTCGACACCGGGACATTCCGCGGACCGGCGAGTGCGAGGCGCCGTACGGCCGGTTATGCCGGGGAGCCGTCAGCTGGGAGGAGAAGGGCGAGCTCTCGGATGTCGTGGGGATCGAAGGTGCGCCGCAACGCCTTGGCCACTTCCGAGGGGCGATCGACGAGCACGTCGCGCACCAGACGCTCAAGGGGCTCCACGTCGACTTCCACGCAGAGGCTCAGCAGTTGGTAGTTGCAGCTCGGATCTGTGACGGTCGCGTCGCCATGGGCGCCGGCCTCCGCTGCATCGCGGACGAACGTGGCGACTTCGCTCAGGGTCAATCTCTGGTTCGGTGTGGAGGACTCGATTTTCACTGCCCGGGTGGAGCCCGGTTCTTTGCCGCCCCGAGCCGGATCCGAGGACCGCCTTGCCCCTTCGGCCGGGGAAAGCATGGTGGAATCCGGGACGGCATCTGTTGCGAGCAGGCGAGCGAGCAGGAGAACGTCATGGGGACTGAGGTTGCGCCGCACCATGCCGACCGCCTCCGTGAGGCGGTCGGTGTGCACCTTCCTCAGCAGACGGTCGACAGGCGGGAGTGCGACTTCGACGCTGAGGATCCACAGCGCCTGTTTGTGATACCTCGGTGGGGTTCCCGCCTTGACGGTCTCGTCGCCGCGGGCTCCCATCCGCCTGGCGTCCCGGATGAAAACGGCGACGTGGTCCAGGGTCAAAGTCAGCACGGTCTGGTGCTCGACTGTCACCTTCCGCGTGCTCATCGGTGCGCCCTCGGCCCTGGAGTGGCCGCTGAGCTGCCCGGCACTATCGGCCGCCGCAGGCGCATCGCAGGCCTGGGGACCATCCGAGTCCAGGAGGCGAGCGAGTTCCAGAACCTCGCCGGGGCGCAGACTGTCCCGTAAAGCCACGGCCGTTGTTTCCGGGCTCTCCAGGCGCACCGTCAGCGGCATGTAGGCGTTCGTACTCGCGACGTCGACGCATATCCGTTTCAGCCCGCAGCTGAAGATCTTGGCCTCGCTGTCGACGCACCGGCCGCCACAGGCTCCCAACCGCGTGGCCTCCTGGGTGAACGCGGCCAGATCCTCCAGGGTCAGTATCTGCTTGTCCGCTGCCTGGCACTCGACCACAGCGGTCCGCTTGATCCAGTCCGGCTGCCGAGGCGGCGTCGCGCGATTCCGGGACGTGCCTGTGCCCAGGAAACGAGCGAGTTCCTTTAGGTCGTGAGGACTGAAGTGGCGCCGCAACGCCTCCGCCACCTCCGGAGGAGGCCCGACGTACATACTCGCGCAAAACCCGGCAGCCGTCGGGTCCACCTCGATACTCACCTTCCGGAATGCGTACCGCCACAGACGGCTGTCGAAGGAGATGTCCTCGTTGCCGAGGGCACCGCTGCGCCGGGCGTCCTGAATGAATGCGGCGAGGTCGTCCAGGGTCAGGAACCGGTTCCCCGGAGCCTTGAACCGGACCTTCCTCTTCGGCGAGGCCGTCATCAGTTCCCCTCATCGAAAGCGACGGAAGACCGCGCGCTGAACCTACCCTGCGGCGCGTTTTCGGGGGACTTGAACTCTGCCGATCAGTCGGGTTCGGCACATCTAGTCCTGAGTACTGGGAGATCCGGAGGGCCATGAGTTCTGCGTGCTGACCCCGCGTTAGCGCGGCCCTCCTACGCGGCCGGTTCGGGCACCGTACGCACGACGAGTGCTGCCGACGGCTGCTCCAGCGCGTCCGCTCCGTGCCCGCGCTGCCGGGCGTCCCGGCGGGCCAGGCCCGGGGAGGGGCCGGTGCCGACCACCCGGCCGTCGCTGACGGCGAGCCAGGTGCCCGGCGGCAGGTCCTCGGGCACGTCCACGGCCAGCAGCGCGGCGGTGACTGCCGCCGCCGGCGTCGTCCGACCCGGCTCCATCACCAGCGCGGCGGCGCCGGAGCGCCACTGCACGGTGCTGCGTTCCGCGCCGAGGCGGCGGGTCCAGAAAAGGTGCTGAAGGACGATCAGCGGGCCGAGTGCGGTCAGCAGCGGAAAGCCGGAGGCCAGCAGTCCGAGGCCGAAGAGCAGGCTGACCGTGCTGGTCACCAGCAGGCCCACCGCAGCCGCCCACCACCCTGCCGCCCGTCCGAACGCCTTGGTGGCGACCAGCGGGAACAGCACCAGCAGCAGCAGGTCGCCCAGGCCGACGCCCACCGGCTTCGCGCCGCCGGTCAGGGCCAGCAGCGGTGCGAACGGGCGGTTCTGGACCTGCGCGGCGAAACGCCCGGTGACATCGGTCAGCCCGGTGGCCGCCAGGTCGTAGCAGGCGAGGACCGCGGCGAAGACCGCGACCTGGGCGGAGCGCAGTCCGCTCTGCGTCCAGAGGTTGGCCACGCCGACCACCGCGAGGGCCAGCACGGCGTCCGTGCCGATCCTGGACGCCGAGGACAGTCCCGCGACGGCGCAGGCCCCGGTGGCCGCCGTCGCCGCGAGGGCCAGGGCCCAGGCCCTCGGCCCGGCGAGCAGCGGTGCCAGGGTGAACTGGACGGCGGAGCAGAACACCAGGCCGAACAGGGCGGAGACGGCGACACCGGGCAGGTCCAGGTAGAGGAACGGCGCGAGTACGACGCCCACGCACAGCACGGCGACGTCCCCGGAGGTGTAGACCCCGACCGGCGGCCTCGGCATGCGCACGCGCCCGAGGTAGAACGCGGCGGCGGCGGTCAGCAGGGCCACGCAGCCGCTGAGCCCGACCAGCGCGACCGCCTGCCCGCTCATCTGCCGTTCCAAGTAGCGGTAGCGGTAGCGGCGGTGGCCAGGGTGGCCGCGACCGGACGCGGTGACTCGAAGCTGTGCTCGTGCAGGTCGGCCCGGACCGGGGTGGTCGGCGGCAGGTCGGCCCGGTCGTCGTGCAGGACGATGCCCGCCAGCGGCAGTCTCGCCGCCTGGGCGCGTTCCTCCAGCCGCCCGCGCAACCCGGCCGCGGGCAGGCGTCCCACCAGCAGGTGCAGCAGGATCCCGCCGCCGGGTTCCCCGGAGAGGGCGTAGCGGGCCGGCAGCGGCACCTCGGGCTCCGCCTCGATGAGGTCGAGCAGGTCCTTGGTGGTCAGCGCGGTGCTCATGGGGCCGTTCCAGCGGCCCAGCACCGGGGAGGTCGCGGGCACGTGCGCCAGCTCGCAGCCGGGCGGCCCGGCGGGCAGCCGGACCAGATCCCCGGTGGCGTAGCGCAGCAGCAGTGTGCACTCCCGGTACGGCACATAGGGCGTGTGGACCACCGTGCCGATCTCGCCGGGCGCGGTGGGCTGCCAGGTCAGCGGGTCGAGCACCTCCAGGTGGCCGAACTCCGTGGTGTGGTGCAGATGGCCCTGCGAGCAGGGGGTGCCGCAGGAGGGGAGGGTCTCGGTCATCACATAGGAGGTGGACACCGGGGCGCCGAACGCGGCCTCGGCGCGTCCCCGCAGCGGTTCCGAGAGCACCTCCCCGCCCACGGCGATCCCCTCCAGGCCGAAGTCGCCCGCCTCCCAGCCGTGTTGCTCCGCCTGCTGCACCAGGGCGGAGAGATAGGACGCGGAGGTGGTGAGATGGGTGATCTGCGGGGCCTTGCCGGGCAGGCCCAGCGGGGCGGCGAGTCGGTCCAACGCCAACTCCGGTGCGATGGTGCCGAACTGGACGAAGCCCGCGCCCAGCCGGGTGGTCGACTCCTCCGCCCCGACCAGGGGCAGGGTGGCGCGGGAGCAGCCCGCGAAGGCGACGGTGTGCCGGGGACGCAGGCCGAGGCCGAGGGCCGCGGAGATGGTGCTCAGGGCGAGGAAGGTCTCCAGTTCGCCGCGCGAGTACCAGACCGCGGTGGGCGTGCCGCTGGTCCCTGTGGTCAGCGCCATCAGCGCCGGCGAGGACGCGCTGGACACAAAGGCGCCGGGCAGGCCGCGCAGGGCCTGCTTGGGAGTGATCGGCACCCGCGACCAGCTGTCCTGGTCGAGCGCGTCCGGGTCCAGCCGGTCCGGGTCCAGGTCCAGGCCCTCGAAGACCTGGCGGTAGTAGGCAGTGTGGCGGACCGCGGCGCGGGCCGTGGCCCGGAGGACTCCTGCGGGTGACGGTGCGGCGTACCTCGGGGTCGATCTGGCCGGCCTGGCCCGGCAGCAGCGCCGAGTCCTGGCCCGGTTCGCCGAACTCGGCGAGGGTGGCGACGAGATCGCGGGCGATCCGGTCGAGATCCTGCGGTCTGATCCTACGATTCGTCAGGACCGCCATACCGTAGCGGAGTTGACTGACGGCGGTGCCGAACACAAAGCCTCCTGGAGCCTGGGCCGGATCTGCTTTCCCCGGCCCAGGCCGGGGTTGGTCCAGGTCAGGCGATGTGCAGGAACATCGCGGCAGTCAGCGTGCTCAGGGCGTACTTGAGGTAGTGCTTGACCATGGTGGGTCCTCCCTCGTCCGGGGCGACGGGCGATCGGCCACGCCGCTTCCAAAGAAAGCCAAGAGCCGGGTGTGGCTCCTGAGCAGCGGCAGTATACGGAGCAGAAGCGTTTCGCACAACAGATGGCATGTGCAGGCAACTTGTCTTGAAAGCAACGAAGTTGACGATCTATTCGCTCGCACCCGCCGCGGTGCCGGATGATCGGAAGCATGCTGGTCGAGCTGGAGAAGATCACGGAGTTCCCCGGGAGCCCTCGGCTCGCCGCCCAGGTGCGGACGTCCTTCGGCGGCACGTCGGTGCGCTGGTGCGGGGACCCGGCCGCGGAGCCGGGTGACTACCACGTGGAGTGGACCGTCGACGAGGACGTCACCTGGGGTCTGAACGCCAGGCCCGCCATCGGCTCCGGGCCGGGGGTTCGTGCCGACGGTCACTGCGTCGTGCTGAGAGGACGGCTGAATCTCACCGAGGACGGCGCCGCCGTGTTCGACCTGGACGGCGCGCCGATCCTGCTGGACCTGACCGATCCGCTGCCCGAGGGCGTCGCCGGCAACTGGGTCGAGATCTTCGTAGAACGCGAGAAGGTCGCTCTCCACCCCTACGACCTGTGACCAGGCAAGGGGCGTGGCGTGGGGACGCGGCGTCGGTACGTGGCTCTGTCAGACCTCTGGGCCAGGATGAGTCGCATGACACCGACCAGTGCCCCGCTCGCTGCCGCCCTCACCGACCATGACTCCTACCTGCAGGCCGTCGCCACGGCGCGCACGGCGGCCGAGGCCTACTACGGCGACGGCGAGTCCGGTCTGGACGACGACGCCTACGACCGGCTGCTGTGCGCGATCACCGCCTGGGAGGCCGACCACCCGGAGCAGACGGCGGCGGATTCGCCGACCCGTCAGGTGGCGGCCGGGGTCACCTCGGGCGAGGTGGCGCACCGGGAACGGATGCTCAGCCTGGGCAATGTCTTCTCCGCCGAGGAGCTCACCGCGTGGGTCGCGTCGCTGGAACGGCGACTGGGCGGGCGTCCGGCGGCGGGGTGGTCGGTGGAACCCAAGCTCGACGGCGTCGCCCTGGCCGCCCGTTATGAACACGGACGCCTGGTGCAGCTGGTGACCCGCGGCGACGGCAGCACCGGCGAGGACGTCTCGCACGCGATCGGCGCGGTGCTGGGCCTGCCGACGCGGTTGGCGGAGCCGGAGACGGTGGAGGTCCGCGGGGAGGTGCTGATGACCACCGCCCAGTTCGAGGCCGCCAACGAACTGCGGCTGGCGCACGGCGCGCCGGTGTTCGCCAACCGCCGCAACGCCTCCTCCGGGTCGCTGCGGGCCAAGGAGCGGGCCTACCAGGTGGAGCAGACCTTCCTCGGCTACGGCGCACTGACCGCCCCCGAGCACACCACCGACCTCACCCTGCAGGACCTGACCCACACCCAGCTCGTCGCCCGGCTGGCGGCCCTGGGCGTCCGGACCACCCTGGACACCGAAGCCGCCACCACCGCCTGCGCCGACCTGGACCAGGTCCTGGCCCGGATCGCCGACATCGGCGCCCTGCGCACCACCCTCGACTTCGAGCTCGACGGGGCCGTGATCAAGGCCGACACCCCGGCCGACCAGGCCCAGGCCGGAAACGGGTCACGCACCCCGCACTGGGCCACCGCCTGGAAGTTCCCCGCCACCCAGAAGATCACCGTGCTGCGCGAGGTCCAGTGGAGCGTGGGCCGCACCGGCGTCATCGCACCGCGCGCCGTCCTGGACCCGGTCACCGTCGCCGGTACCACCATCACCTACGCCACCCTGCACAACCCCGCCGACATCACCCGTCGCGACCTGATGATCGGCGACCATGTCACCGTCTACCGGGCCGGCGAGGTGATCCCGCGCGTGGAAGCGCCCGTCACCACCCTGCGCACCGGCACCGAACAGACCATCAGCTTCCCCGAGGTCTGCCCCCGCTGCGGCGCCGACATCGACAAGTCCCAGGAACGCTGGCGCTGCGCCCGTGGACGCGCCTGCGGGCAGGTGGAGGCGATCCGCTACGCGGTGGCCCGCGACGCCCTGGACATCGACGGCCTCGGCGAGAGGATCGTCGTCCAGCTGGTCGACCTCGGCCTGATCGAGGACTTCGCGGACCTGTTCACCCTCACCCGAGACCAGGTGCTGTCGCTGGAGCGGATGGGGGAGCGCAGCACCGACAAACTCCTGGCCGCGATCGAGAGCGCCAAGGGCAAGCCGCTGAACCGCGTCTTCTGCGCCCTGGGCGTGCTGGGGACCGGGCGGTCGATGTCGCTGCGGATCGCCGGGTCCTTCGGGTCGATGCAGGCCGTCCGGGACGCCACCGCGGAGGTGCTGGAGGCGGTCGACGGGATCGGCGGCGAGAAGGCCCCGGTGATCGTGGCCGAGCTGCTGGAGGTCGCCCCGGTGATCGACAAGCTGATCCGAGCGGGGGTCAACATGACCCAGCCCGGAGTGATCGCGGCCTCGACCGTGACCGCGACCGCGACCGCCGCCGACCCCGACGCGGTCGGCGCCGAGGACGCACCCGAGCCGGGGGCGCTGCCGCTGGCGGGGCTGACGGTGGTGGTGACCGGCGCGATGAGCGGGGTCCTGGCGGAGCGTTCCCGCACGGAGATGAACGAGCTCATCGCCCGGGCCGGCGGGAAGGCCTCCTCCAGCGTCTCCGCCCGCACCCACCTGGTGGTCGCGGGGGAGAACGCGGGCTCGAAGCTGGACAAGGCCCGGACCCTCGGCATCGAGGTGCTGACGCCGGAGGAGTTCGGCCGACGCCTGGCCGCTGTCCTGGACTGAGTGTCCTACCGTCCTTCGGGGGCTCCGGTGCGGGCTTCGGCGGCGTGGGAGACGGCTTCGGCGACCGGATCGGGGCCTGCGGCGAGCTCCAGGACGAGGCCTGCGGTGGAGGGGGCGTCGAGCAGCGCGACCAGCACCTGGGCGACATCGTCCCGGGTGACGTCCCCGATGCTGCGCTCCGCGGTCAGGCGCACCTTGCCCGTGCCGGGCTGGTCGGTGAGGGCCGCGGGGCGCAGCACCGTCCACTGCAGGTCCAGGGCCATGAGGTGTTCGTCGGCAGCGGTCTTGGCCTGGATGTAGGCGGCCCAGACCTCGTCGGCCTGGGCGGGGGGCGGGCTGCCGGCGCCCCGGGTGGAGACCATCAGATACCGCTTGACCCCGCCTGCAGGGCCGATTCCGCGAGGAGGACGGCGGCCTGGTGGTCGACGGTGTGCTTCCGGGCCGCGCCGCTGCCCGGCCCCGCGCCGGCGGCGAAGACCACGGCGTCCGCCCCGGACAGGATCGCGGCCACCTCCTCCCGCGAGGCCGACTCCAGGTCGCGGACGGCCGGTTGGGTGCCGTCCGCCGTCAGGTCGGCGGCGTGGTCCGGGTTGCGGATGATCCCGACGACGGTGTCTCCCCGGGCAACGAGGAGTCGGCCGAGGGACCGGGCGATCCGGCCGTGGCCTCCGGCGATCACGATCTTCATGAGGTTCTCCTGAGTACGGAAGGGTGGGCCGAACGGTCGTCCCATGGAACGGTAACCGCCTGGTACGCCGCCCCAGGCCACCGGCGCGGTCGAAGATCGGGCAGGGTTGACGGCGCCGCAGCAAACGACCGGGAGCAGGTCGCCGACCGAGGTGCTGACGGATTGCGCAACTGTGGTTAGCATGACTGGATGTGACGGAGTTTCAGATTGGCCTGTCGCGCCATGCCCGTTCCGAGAAGTTGCGGGACCTGGCCTGGCAGTCGGGGGTGTTCGGCGGCGTGGCCGCCTGGGGGTACTTCTCGTTCAGCCCGTTGGGGGTGGCTCTGATCGGCCTGCGGGGCTGGGGCGCGCTCGCTTTCTGGTCGGCTCTGGGGATCCTCAATGTCGTCGTCTGCCTCAACCGCTGGTTCGCGGTGACCTGGGTCGACGAGGAGGGGATGGAACTGCGTTCCTTCTTCACCCACCGGCGCATCCGCTGGGCCGAGGTCGGTGACATCGTGGTCGAGCGGCGGCCCGTGGACAAGTTGTTGGCGCTGAGGATCTACCTCACCACAGGATCCCGGGTGAATGTGCCCGGTGCGCTCGCGCCGAGCGAGAGCGGCATCGCCGCCGCGGATCTCCTGGACAAGGCGACAGCCCTTCACCAGCACTGGCGTCGGGTGGTGGGACCGGTCGACGGGCGGGGCGCGCTCTAGACGAGCGGCCCGCGTGGAGACACCCGCTCGCTCGCGGTGCGCTCGTTCCAGGCATTGGCCAGTTGGACGCGGGAGCGTACGTCGAGCTTGGCGAAGATCGAGCGCAGGTGTGTGCCCACGGTGTTGGGTGACAGGCCCAGGGTGCGGGCGGCGGAACTGGTTGGTCTGACCGGCGCTGATCAGCTCCGCCACCCTGCGTTCGGCCTCGCTCAGCGCGGCCCACCCGGTCCGCGGGCGCTCGAGATCATTGATCCACTGGGAGCGCCGGATCCCGGCTCCGCGCATGGTGTTCTGCAACGAGAGCACTGATCCGCGGGCGCCGATCCGGTGGTAGAGGTCCCAAGCGAGGTCGAGATTGGCCGCACCCTCGCTCCGCTGCCCGGCGGCCAGCAGCGCCCGGCCGTAGTCCTCGTGGCCGCCGGCCCTCAGCGCGGGCCGCGGGCTGTGCGCGAGCACCTCGGTGCCGCGCCGCAGCAGGGTGAGGTCCTCGCGCAGGGTGCCGCGCAATTGCAGCGCGATTCCCTCGAAGCTGGCCACCCCGGGGTTGCGGGCCGCCCCCTCCTCGGCGATGGCCACCGCGTGCTCGGCGAAGCCCAGGTCGCCGGCGGCCAGCCCGAACCGGGTGAAGCCGCGCATCCAGCCGGGCCACCAGGGCCAGTAGGTCGGCGACTCCTCGGCCCGGTGCAGGGCGGGGGAGAGGACCGCCATCGCCTGGTCCAGATTGCCCTCCGCCGCGCTGATCCAGCCCTGGAGCAGGTGCAGGCCGGGCAGCCGGACCTGGTCGTCGGCGTCCACATGGGTGTGGGCCGGGGCCAGCCGGTTGCGGGCCTCGGTGAGGTCGCCGCGCAGCAGCGCGACCGAGCTGGTGATCATCACGGCCTGCAGCCCGTGGGTGTGGTTGCCGAGCTCCTCGCTCAGGGCGATCAGGGTACGGGCGGTGGAGTCGGCGTCGTCGAGGCGGCCCAGGCTGTACTCCTGCCACAGCTGCGCGTACAGCACCGAGGGCAGGATCGCCTCGACCTGGTTGCGGGCATCGGTCCGAGCCGCGCTGAGCATGGTCTCGGCCTCGGCGAAGCGGTCCAGCAGTTGCAGCGCCAGTATCTCCTGGGCCAGATGGGTGTGGCCCGCGGTGCTGCGCAGTTCGCGGAAGCGGGTCAGCGCCTCGGCGTGGTGCCCGGAGTTCTTGGCGACCTCGCCCAGGGCCTGGAGCGCCACGGTGACGGCCTCGCGGTCGCCGGTCAGCCGGGCTTCGGCCAGGGCCGGTTCCGCCGCCTGCCGGGCGACGTCGGCGGGCTGGGTCCGGGTCAGCGCCAGGGCGCGCGCGGAGCCGAGCCGGGACCGCAGCGCACGCGACAGACCGGGCTGGGACAGCGCCGCGTCGACCCTGGTCAGGGAGTCGGTGACGCGGCCCATCAGCCACAGCGCCCTGGCGGCCAGCACTTGGACGCGGGCGGTGGCGGCCGGCTCGTCGGAGCGGGCCAGCAGCAGGTCCGCGACGGCGACCGCCTCGCTGCAGCGCTGGACCCGGGAGAGGATGTCGACGCAGTGCTCCCCGACCTCCAGCCAGGCCGGCTGGGCCGGGCGCAGCAGCTGGAAGGCCTGCAGCGCGAGGTCGCCCGCGGTGTGCGGCATGGCCGTGACGGCGGCGTCGGCGGCCTGGGTGAGGATCCTCGCGCTGGCCAGGTCGCCGGGGGTGGCGCTGGCCCGGGCGTGCGGGGCGGTGCTGAGCGGGCCGTGCCCCGTCGCCATCAGGTACTCGGCGCAGCGCTGGTGCAGTGCGCGTCGGGTGGCCTCGGTCAGGTCGGCATAGACCGTCTCGCGGACCAGGTCGTGCCGGAAGCCCAGGCGGTGGTCCCGGGAGGTGAGCAGACCGGACGCGACGGCGGCCTCCACCCAGTCCCACACCGAGGCGGCCGGATGCTCGGCCAGCAGCGCGGTGGCGTCGTCGACCGCGAACGGCCGCCCGAACACCGCCGCTGTCTGCACCAGTTGGCGCGCGCCCGGGTCGAGGCCCTGCAACTTGCGGCGGGTCGCGAAGACGAACTCGGTCGGGACCTGGTCCTGCGGCTCGCCGTCGGCGCGGGCCCGGACGACGCCGTCGAGGATCTGCGCCACGAGAAAGGGGTTGCCGCCGACCCCGTCGAGCATGCCGCGGACCTTCTCCGCAGGGGCGGCGCCGAGCCGGTCCTGCGCGAGGGCGGCCACATCGACGGCGCTCAACGGCCCCAGCTGAATCCGCTCCAGGGGGACCGAGGGGATCTCGGCCTGCGCGAGATCCGCGACCAGGCCACCGCCGGCGTCCCGTCCGGCGAGCACCCAGACGATGGGCGACCCGGCCAGACGCGCGGGCAGGGCCCGCAGCACGAACCGGGTCAGCCGGTCCACCCACTGCGCGTCGTCGATGGCGAAGACCACCGGAGCAACACAGGCCGCCTTCTCCAGCCGACTGCTGACCTGCTCCAGCAACCGCAGCGGCTGGTCGATGCTGCCCTGAAGTTCGTCCATTACGTCAGAGCTGATCAGGGGAGATGCACCGGACCGCAGGGCCAGCAGCAGCGCCGCGCCCGGGGAGATCTGACCGACCTCGTCGGCCTTGCCCACCCCCGCGGCGAACCCGCGGGCCCTGGCCTGGGCGACCAGTTCCTCCAGCACCGCGGTCTTGCCGATGCCGGGCTCACCGGTCAGGACCACGATCCCGCTGCGCCCGTCCCTGCCGGTGCGCCGGACCACCGCGAGGGCCGACGACATCGCCGTCGCCCGTCCCCGCAGGACGGTCCTGGCCACGTACATGGCTCCAGCGTAGTCAGTTGTGCATCGCGATGCACAACCCGCAGCCCGTGCGGCCTACGCCTTGCCGAGCAGTTCCCGGACGTGCTGGATGATCTCCTCGTTGGTGTAGGCGTGGCCGGCGATGCCCCAGCCGCCGGGGACCGCCTCGGTGAGGGCGACCCAGGTGCGCTGCTCCAGCGCGGGGTCGTCGGCCGCCTTGGCGATCAGGGCGGTGAAGTCCTTGACCAGCCCGAGCTGCTGCTCGCGGTCCAGCGCGCCGGCGTTGGTGGTCACATGCACCCGCACGCTGGAGCTGCCGCCGCCGGCGGTGGAAAAGGAGTCCGGTTCCAGGTCGTGGATGAACGCGGCGGTGTTGTCGAGGAAGAAGGGGATCGCGGGCACCTTCTCCCACCGCATGATCGTCTGCGCGAGTTCCTGGGCGAGTGCGTGCTTGTCGTCGAACGTCCCGGCCGGGGCGTATACGTCGATCATCGGCATGGTGACGGCCTCTCGAGGGTGAGGGTGGGGTAATCCATGGCGCTGTCCCCAGTGTGGATCGACCGCACTTCCCGCTCACTCACCCAAACACGTGAGGGTCGGACACCCCCTGGCCGAGTGACCTGATCAGGTCGAGCGCGCGGCCCAGGGTGTCCAGCCGTGCCGCCAGGGTGTCGCCCGCGGGGTAGAGGCGGACGGTGGTGACTCCGGTGTCCTGCCAGACCCGCAGCCGTGCCCGCACCATCTCCTCGGTGCCGATCAAGGTGGTGGCCAGCACCATCTCGTCGGTGACCAGGCCGGCCGCGCCCGCCTTGTCGCCGGCCTGCCAGCGCTCGCGGACCTGGGCGGCGACCTCGGCCCAGCCCTGGCGGCTGTAGGCGTTGTTGTAGAAGTTGGTCCGGCCCGAGCCCATGCCGCCCAGCGAGAAGGCGAGTTCCTTCTTGCGCCCGGCCACCAGGGCGGCCAGCTCCCGCTCGTCCGCGGCGAAGGAGACCTCTGCGCCCTGGCAGACGTCCAGGTCCGCGCGGGACCTGCCGCTCTGTTCCAGGCCGGCGTCGAGGTGGGTGAAGTACGCGGCCGAGCCCTCCGGGACGAAGCTGGTGCCCAGCCAGCCGTCGGCGACCTGGCCGGTCAGTTCCAGCATCTTCGGCGACATCGCGGCCAGGTGGATCGGCACCTCGACCGGGGGCGCCGACACCCGCATCGGACGGCCCTCGCCCCCGGGCAGCGGGATGCTGAACTCGCTGCCCTGGAAGGAGACCTTCTCCCCGCTGAACACCTGGCGGATGATCTGCACGCTCTCCCGCATCCGGGCCAGCGGCCGGGCGTAGGAGACCCCGTGCAGCCCCTCGATCACCTGCGGACCCGAGGCCCCCAGCCCCAGCAGGAAGCGCCCCTCGGACATATGGGCCAGGGTCATGGCGGTCTGCGCGACGGCCACCGGGGTGCGGGTGCCCAGCTGGATGACCCCGGAGCCGAGCAGCATCGTGCTGGTGCGTGCGGCGAGGAAGCCCAGCGCGGACGGCGCGTCCGAGCCCCAGGCCTCGGCCACCCAGCAGATGTCCAGGCCGAGCTTCTCCGCCTCGCAGGCGAAGTCGAGGGTCTCCTGCCAGGTCTCGCCGCCGGAGGCCTCGATCGTGGTGGCGGTACGCATCAGCGGGCTCCCTCGGCGGTGTTCGCGGTGTTCGCGGTGTTCGCGGTGTTCTCGGCCAGATCCTTGATCGCGGCGAGGTTGTTCCTGATCCCGGTCTCGAACTCGCGCATACGGACGAACACGATCTTCTGCTCCTTCTCCGGCATGGCGTCGATCGCCAGGCTCAGCCCCGATCGGCCCGGGCCCATCTGCATCCACTGCTCCAGCACCGTGCCGGCGCCCTCCGGCCGCAGGGTGAAGCGCCAGACCGCGGTCGGCAGGTCCGGATCCTCCACTGCCCAGGCGAACCGGTGCGGCGGCTCGCACTCGACCACATGGCAGGTCGTCTCCCAGGCGCCGAGGTCGCGGTGGGCGCTTCGGCCCAGGAACCGCCGGCCGGCTGCCGGCGCCGTACCGGCATCGAGCCAGCGCACCTCGATCAGCTCGGAACTGAGCCGCGGCATCAGCGCGATGTCGCTGACGAGCTCCCACACCCGCGCGCACGGGGCCTCGATGTAGGCCTCGGCGGCGACGGTCGGGGTGTCCGCGTACCGCTGTCCTGTCCATTCCATCCGCGAGCCCCTTCGTATCCGGCAGAGATGTACTGACCAGTACAGTTTGCGTAGATGGACTTACTAGTCAAGGAAGCAGCCCCGCTCCCGTAGACTCCTGGAATGAGGCGCACCTCGTTCGCGAACTGGCCGTGCACGGTGGCACGGACCATGGACCTGCTCGGCGACTGGTGGACGCCCCTGGTGCTGCGGGAGGCGTTCTACGGCATCCGCCGGTTCGACGAGTTCCAGCAGGGTCTGGGGATCGCCCGCAACACTCTCTCCGACCGGCTGCGCAGGCTCGTCGAGGAGGGGCTGCTGGACAAGCAGCCCTATCAGACGGACCCGCTGCGCTACGACTACGTCCTGACCGAGAAGGGCGAGGACTTCTTCCCGGTCCTGGTGGCGATGATGCGCTGGGGCGACCGGTGGCTGGCCGACGACGCGGGCGTGCCGGTCACCCTGCACCACGACCGCTGCGGGCACGACATGCACCCGCGTACCGTCTGCGACGCCTGCGGCGAGGACATCGCCTTCGCGGAGACCTCCATGCGACTCGGCCCCGGCTACCCGCCGCGCCTGGCCGAGCGGGAGGACATCCGGCGACGGTTCGCCCATTGAGGGCCCCGCTGGTGCTCTGACGAGCAGAAACAACTTTTCCGGATGGGGCTGCAACAGAAGTGCGCGGTCGTGGCGTTAGTGGGGCATGGAACACATGACAGCCACTGGTACGGCAGCACGATCGCGGGGCCGGGGCCATGATCCTGTCGACTTCCAGGACTTCGCGCTGGGCCGGGGCGGGCAGCTGTTCCGGACGGCGTTCCTGCTGACCGCGGGGGACGCGCACCTGGCCGAGGACCTGGTGCAGGAGGCGCTGGGGCGGATGTTCGCGCGCTGGGGACGGTTGTCGCGCATCGAGAATCCGGCCGGCTACGCCCAGACGGTCCTGGTCAGCGTCTTCGTCTCGCAGCGCCGCAAGCGCAGCAGCGGCGAGTTGCCGACCGAGGACCTGGCGGAGCGGGCGGGCGGCCGGCCCGACCAGGAGGATCCCGCGTTGCGGGTGACGCTGCTGGCCGCGCTGCGGGAGCTCGCGCCGCAGGACCGGGCGGTCCTGGTGCTGCGCTACTGGGAGGACCGCAGCGTGGAGGAGACGGCGGCCGCGCTGCGGCTGACGTCCACGGCGGTGCGCTCGCGCAGCAGTCGGGCGCTGGAGCGGTTGCGCGGAGTGCTGGGCAGCGGCTTCGCCGAGTTCGCCGAGCGCTGACCGTCCCCCGGCACGGAACATTCATCGAGCGTCAAGCATCGAGCAGGGAAGCAGAGGGATGTGGCATGTCATCAGACAGTGAGGCCGAGCTTGTGCGGCAGCTGAGGGCGGTGGCCGAATCGGCGGTGCAGCCGGCTCCGCAGGACCTGTACGCGGGGGCGGTGGGGCGCGGGCGTGGGATCCGCCGGGCGACCAGGATCAAGCGGGTTCTGGTGGGTGCGGCGACGCTGGGAGTGGTCGCCGCCGTGGGGGTGCCGCTGCTGGGCGGCGCCGCGACGACGACCACCGGGACCGCAGCCGCGTCCCCCACCAGGACAGTTGCCGGCAGCAGTACGCGGACGGCCGCGGCGACGACGCCGCCGCCCAGCACGGCCTGGATGCCGGCCTATGTGGCGCAGACGCTGAAGTCCCTGCTCCCGGCCGGCTCCACCACGGTCAAGGAGGCCGACCTGGGCGGGGTCTCGCTCCAGGTGTTCGCTCCTGAGGTGCAGGCGCCCGGCGGGCAGTCGTTGGCCGTGCTCAGGACGGACCTGGAGACGCCCAACGGCAAGTCCACGATCTCGCTGAGCGTGGGCAAGGGCGTCCAGGACTTCCGCTGCCCCGGCAAGAAGGTCGCGCCGCACGACGTCTGCACCACGACGCCCCTGAACGGCGGCACCTTCTACGTGGACCAGTCCTTCAAGGACTACACACATGGGACCGGGGTCGCCATCTGGTCCCTGGCCTGGAACGGGCCGGACGGCCAGGAGCTCTCCCTGGGCATGTCGACGGACGCGAAGGCCCAGGGGCTGACGGTCCAGCAGGCCAAGGCCCTGCTGACGGCCCCGGCCTGGGAGCGGGTGTGGAAGGCGCTCCCGGCCACCTGCCGCTACGGCGTGATGGACAACCCGCACATCACGCAGACCATGGTGATGCAGCAGGCGAACCTGTTCGTCTGCGCCACCAGCCCGGCCACCGCCGTGCATTTCCCCAAGTAAGGAGCCTGCCTTCGTGGCGTCCCACCGTCGTCTCAAAAGTCCGGGCCGGGCCCGCATGGGCGCGCTCACCGCCGCCGCGGCCACCACCGTCGCGCTGGGCGCGGTCGCCACGCAGTCCGCGCAGGCCGCCCCCACCCAGACCGCCGCGCAGCTCAAGGCGCAGATCGACCAGCAGAACCAGGAGGCCGACCAGGCGGTCGAGCAGTACGACGCCGCGCAGGCCCAGCAGCAGGCGCTGCAGAAGCAGGTCAACCTGCTGCAGGACCAGGTCGCGCGTCAGCAGGCCCTGGTGAGCGCCAAGTCCGTCGCGCTCGGCCAGGTCGCCAGTGCGCAGTATCGCAGCGGGTCGATCGACCCCTCGGTGCAGCTGATGCTGTCCGCCGACCCCACCGAGTACCTGAACCAGGCCTCCACCATGAGTCAGGTGACGGTCAGTCAGGCAGCGTTGCTGGAGCAGCTCCAGGGCGAGCAGCAGACGCTGGACCGGGAGAAGGCCGAGGCCGGGGGCAAGCTGAAGGCCCTCGACGCCACCGGCAGGCAGCTCGCCGCTGCCAAGGCCTCGGTGCAGCAGAAGCTCGCCGCGTCCAAGGCCAGGCTGGCCTCGCTGACCACCGCCCAGCGTGCCGCGGTCACCAAGCTGGAGAACGCCGGCAGCAGCAACGGCAGCGGCAGCACGTATCACCCCACGTCGGCCGGCACCGGCGTCGGCGGGAGGGCCTTCGCCGCCGCGGAGACCCGGCTCGGCGACCCCTACGTCTGGAGCCACACCGGGCCCGACACCTTCGACTGCTCCGGGCTGACCCAGTGGGCCTACAAGCAGGCCGGCCTCTCGATCGGCCGGACCACCTACGACCAGATCCACTCCGGCACCGCGGTCACCTCCACGGCCGACCTGCAGATCGGCGACCTGGTCTTCTTCAACAACAACACGCATGTGGGCCTCTACGCGGGCGGGGGCTACATCCTGCACGCCCCGCACTCCGGCACCGTCGTCAAGATCGAGAAGATGAGCTACATCGGCACGATCTACGCGATGCGCCACATCTAGCCGGACCCGGATGAACTCGTCGCACTGCGGTCGGCATCGACATGCCCAGTAGGGTGGTCCGATGTTCGAGCAGTTGGAGATCAGGGTGCTGCCGCCGGGGCCCCGGCGGTGACCCCGGTGGGCCCCCGGGCGGACGCCGGCTCCGAGGCTCACCAGGGGCACGGTTGTGCGGGCTGGAGGTGGCGTGCCGTAATGGGCTGATGTCCATTCAGGAGGTTACTGTGCGAACTCGATTAGGTGCGGCAACCGCCGCCGTCTCCGTGGTGGCGGCGCTGCTCGTGGCCGGCGGCCCCAGCGGGGTCGCGGTCGCCCACGGCGGCCCGGGCGGACCCGGTGTCCCGCCGATTCCCAAGGCCGCGGTGGCGACCGGCTCCGGCGGCGCGGTCGCCAGCGTATCGGAGTACGCGACCGCGGTGGGGCTGAAGGTGCTCAAGGGCGGTGGCAACGCCGTGGACGCCGCGGTGGCCACCGCGGCCGCGCTCGGGGTGGTCGAGCCGTTCTCCGCGGGGGTCGGCGGCGGCGGGTACTTCGTCTACTACAACGCCCGGACCCGGACCGTCTCCACCATCGACGGGCGCGAGACCGCGCCGGCCGCCGACGACCAGAGCCTGTTCCTGGAGAACGGCAAGCCGCTGGCCTTCGCCGACGCGGTGACCAGCGGGCTCTCGGTCGGGGTCCCGGGCAGCCTGGCCACCTGGCAGACCGCGCTGGACCGCTGGGGAACCAGGTCGCTGGGGCAGCTGTTCCAGCCGGCCGAGTCGATCGCGAGCCAGGGCTTCACCGTCGACCAGACCTTCCACGACCAGGTGGCGCAGAACCAGACCCGGTTCGCCGCCTTCCCGGCCACCGCCGCGCTGTATCTGCCGGCCGGTCAGCCGCCGGCCGTCGGCAGTACGCAGACCAACCCGGATCTGGCGAAGACCTACCAGCTGATCGGCCGCAAGGGCATCGGTGCGCTGTACGGGGGCAGTGTGGGCGCGGACATCGCGAGCACCGTGCAGCATCCGCAGACCGCGCCGGGGACGACGCTCACCGTGCGTCCCGGCAAGCTGACCGCGGCCGATCTGGCCGGCTACCGGACCAAGCTGCAGCAGCCGACCCATGTCGACTACCGCGGCCTGGACGTGTACTCGATCGCGCCCTCCTCCTCGGGCGGCAGCACCGTCGGCGAGGCGCTGAACATCCTGTCCCACTTCGACCTGAAGAACGCCTCGCAGACCCAGTACCTGCACGACTACCTGGAGGCGAGCCGGATCGCCTTCGCTGACCGCAACCGCTGGGTGGGCGACCCGGCGTTCGAGACGGTGCCCACGGCCCAGCTGACCTCCCGGCGGTTCGCCGACTCGCGCGCCTGCCTGATCAGCCCGACCTCCAGCCTGACCAGCCCGCTGGCGCCCGGTGACCCGTACCACCCGTCGAGCAGCTGCTCGACCACCGCTCCGGCCGCGCCCACCGGGTACGAGGGCACCAGCACCACCAATCTGACGGTGGCCGACAAGTGGGGCAATGTCGTCGAGTACACCCTGACCATCGAGCAGACCGGCGGCAGCGCGATGACCGTGCCGGGGCGCGGGTTCATCCTCAACAACGAGCTGACCGACTTCGACTTCACCCCGCTCGCGGCCGGGGTGCCCGACCCCAACCTGCCCGCGGCGGGCAAGCGGCCGCGCTCCTCGATCTCGCCGACCGTGGTGCTGGACCACGGCCGCTTCGACTTCGCGACCGGCTCGCCGGGCGGCGCGACCATCATCACCACGGTGCTGCAGATCCTGCTCGGACACATCGACCGGGGGCTGACCCTGGAGCAGGCGATCGCCGCGCCGCGCGCCAGCCAGCGCAACGGCGCGCACACGGACGTCGAGCAGGCGTTCCTGGACCAGCCGTACGCGGCGCAGCTGCAGGCGCTGGGGGAGAGCTACAACGCCCCGGCGGAGATCGGCGCGGCCACCGGGATCCAGGCGCTGCCCGGCCGCGGCTACCTCGCGGCGGCGGAACCGGTACGCCGCGGCGGCGGGTCGGCGGGGGTGGTCACCCCGCGCGGTTGAGCCCCGGCGCGGGGGCCCGGCGCACGGGCCCACCCCCGCGCCGCCGATTGTTGCAGGAGTGCGAAATGTTCCGCGGACGGGTGGATCACCCGTCCGCGGGCGGGTCGGAGCGGCTAGCGTGAGCGGCGATCACCCATGTGAGCGGTGCTCTCTGTTCGGCCGGAAGGGGACCAGGGTGTCCGACAGCGCCGTGCCACGCGGGACGTTCAGCGCCCTGCGGGTCCGTGACTACCGGGTCTACTGGAGCACGGGCCTGGTCTCCAACATCGGCTCCGCGATGCAGGGGGTGGCGCTCGACTGGTTCGTGCTGACGCTGACCCACAGCGGGACCGCGGTCGGCTGGGCGGCGGGTCTGCAGTTCGCCCCGGTGCTGCTGTTCGGCCTGTGGGGCGGAGTGCTGGCGGACCGCTGCGACCGGCGCACCCTGCTGCTGTGGACCCAGTCGCTCTACGCGGTGCAGGCGCTGCTCCTTGCGGTGGCCGTGCTGTCGGGGCACGCGCCGCTGTGGATGGTCTATCTGCTGTCGTTCGCCCTGGGCTGTGTCTTCACGGTGGAGAACCCGGCCCGGCTCTCCTTCGTCACGGAGCTGGTCGGCGGATCCCTGATCCCCAACGCGGCCGGGCTGAACATCCTGTCCATCACCGCGGCCCGCCTGATCGGACCCGCCATCGCCGGGGTGCTGATCGGCGTGATCGGAACGGGCTGGGTGTTCGCGGTGAACGGGCTGTCCTTCGCGGCGGTGCTGGTGGGCCTGCTGACGATCCGTCCGCAACCGCGGCCGGCCCCGCCGGTGCGGACCGCCTGGGCCGGGGCGGGTGCGGAGGGGCTGCGCTATGTCGCCGCCCGGCCGGAACTGGTCGCGGCGTTCGCGATCTTCGGCCTGGTGGCCACCTTCGGGATGAACTTCCCCACCACGCTGACGCTGTTCGCAGCCCGGGTCTTCGACGTCGGTTCCAGCGGACTCGGATTCATGTCGACCGCGCTGTCGGTGGGCACGGTGGCCGGAGTACTGGCGGCCGCCCGGCGCGGGTCGCCACGGGTGCGGACCGTCGTCGTCGGCGCCCTGCTGTTCGGCGCGGCCGAGGCAGCGACCGCGCTGATGCCCTCCTACCCGGCCTTCCTGGTGCTGCTGCTGCCGACCGGGTTCGCGCTGATGATGGTCAACACCGCTGTCAGCGCCTTCGTCCAGGCAGAGGTCGACAACGCCGTGCGCGGTCGGGTGATGGCCGTGTACACGGTGGTCTCGATGGGCGGCACCCCGCTCGGCGGCCCGGTGATCGGCTGGGTCTCCCAGGAGGCCGGGGCGCGCTGGGGAATGGCGTCGGGCGCGGCCGCGTCCGTCCTCGCCGCCGTCACCGTGGCGCTCTGGCTGTCGCGCCTGCGCCGGCGCACCCGCGTCGACGCCGCGACCGGCCTGCCCCGGCGGGCCGGCGGCCGGCCGGACGGACGTCCCGTCCCGGGGACCGCCTCGGGGACCGTCCCGGGCGCCGTGGCGGCGCCCGGGACGGGACAGGACTGCGTCAGCCCACGTTGAACGCGTGGTAGACCGTCTCGGTGGAGGTGTCCCCCGCCGTGTCGGCCACGACCGTGCGCAGGGCGACCGATCCCTTGCTGCCGGGCTCGGGCACCTTGGCCACCCACTGCGACCCGGACTTCCGGACGCTGAGGGCGTGCCAGGTCTTGCCGCCGTCGTGCGAGGCGTAGACCTTCAGCGACTTGACGTGCTCGGCGGCGAACGGGCCGCCGTTCCACTCCGCGGTGCTGCGCAGCAGCGAGACCCCGACCGAGGTGGTGCTGTGCTCGGCGGCGCTGTTGTAGCGGTTCAGCCCGGCTGGGGAGAACCCGGTCAGGTAGCCGGGGCTGACCTGGGAGTGCGCCGGGTCGGCGTGGAAGTGCCAGTCCAGCGTGACCTCGTTGGACAGCGGCGCGGCGTGGACCCGGGTCGAGGTGTCCTTGAGGACGTACCAGCCGGCCTTGGCCAGGTGCACCGAGAAGGTGCTGCCCATGCCGTAGCTGGTGGTGATCGTCTTGGTCTTGAGGACCTTGCCGCCCAGACTGAGCGAGACGGTGTTGCGGGTGTCCACGTTCGTCTGGGTGTTGCCGGAGACGTCCCCGATGGTGCGCTCGGGGGTGTAGGTGAGGCTCCGGTTGGCGACCACCGGCAGCCCGGAACTGGGCCCGTACACCGCCCGGCCGAAGGTCTGGCCGTAGCTGTGTCCGCCCTTGTAGGTCCGCCCGTCGGTGGAGGCGTTGTCGTTGGCGTTGTAGGCGTTGAAGTCCCAGTCGCCCGGCGTGACGTAGGCGGTGGCGTTGTAGGGGCCGCCGTTGACCCCCATGTAGGTCGCGCCGTACACCAGGTCCTCGCACAGGGTCCTGCGGTTGGTCGGGCTGACGCTGACCGCCCCGGTCGGCGCCGGGGTCTCGCCGGAGCGCACCGACAGTGCGATCTTCGCCAGCTTCGACTGGTGGAAGGAGGCGGTGGGCCTGCTCGGCAGCCCGGTGGTGGCCCCGGTCACCAGGTACGCCTTTTTGGCGCTCGGCCCGTTGACCTCGTCGTCGGAGACCCAGCTGCCCAGCCAGGCGAAGTGGAAGTAGCTGGAGCGGTTGGGCACCTCGTAGATCTGCCCCGGCACGTTGTAGGCGCCGACCAGTCCGTTGGCGTCGTCCCCGGAGCAGACCGCCGCGGTCTGCAGCGGGCGGTACTCCTTGCCGGCCGCACCGGACACCGCGTCGACCGAGGTGCGCAGCAGTTTGCCCTTGCGGGCGTCCAGGGTCAGCTTGTTGTTCCCGGTGACCGAGAAGCGGACCGCGACGATGGTGTCGGACATCAGGTACAACGACTTGTTCGGCGTCTCGATGTCGACGGTGACCGACCAGAGCCCCTTGGCCAGCGAGATCCGCTTGCCGCTCTTGGCCGAGACGTACGCGCCGGTCTTGGTGTTGACCAGGTGCAGGTCCGATGTGATCTTCGCACCGTTGCGACCGATGGTGGTCACGGTGAGGCTGCTCCCGGCCGCCTGCGCCGGAGTGGCGGACAGTGTGCCGAGCACCGGAACCATCGCCGTTGCCACGGCGAGGCCCAGCGGTATTCGCCGCATGGCGATCCCCCCTGTATGTGTGATGTGAACGCGAAGATAGCGCCACGACACCCGGTCCGCACACAGCGGGGCCCCACGTTCGCGCGGTCATCGGGGTGCCCGGGCCGGCCGTGGCAGGCCGCTCCGGACACCTCGTCCCGCTTTGTCTAGCCGAGGGTGAAATCGTCCGCGTAGACGTTCGCCTGGCCGTACCAGCCGTGGACGTAGACGGTGACGGTTCCGCTGCTGCCGGTGGTGAAGGTGGTCGTCAGCTTGTTCCAGCTGGAGCTGTTCGACCAGGTGCTGGCGCTGGCGCCGCCGCTGACGCCGAGGTAGGCGTACGGGCCCTGCACCCAGCTGGTCAGCGTGTAGCTGTGGTTGGGGGACAGGGTGACGGTCTGGTCGCACTCGCCGGTGCCGCTGGAGCTGGGAGTGGCCTGGAGGGCGTGGCTGCCGGAGTGGACCGGGCTGGAGACCACGCTGCTGCCGCCGGTGCAGGTCCAGGGGCTGAGGCTGCCGGTCTCGAAGCCGGCGTTGGTCAGCGAGCCGCCTCCGCCGCCTCCGCCCCCGCCGCCACTGGTGGTGACGGTGAGCGTGTAGGTCGCGCTGTGGCTGCCGGTGGAGGCGGTGCCCTTGACGGTGATCGGGTAGCTGCCCGCGGCCACCGACGAGCCGACCGTCGCGGTCAGCGTCGAACTGCCGCCGGAGCTGACCGAGGCGGGGCTGAAGGCGACGCCGACGCCGGAGGGCGCGCCGGTGGCGGAGAGGCTGACGGACTCGGCGCTGCCCGAGGTGACGCCGGTGGAGACGGTCGCGGTGGCGGAGCCGCCCTGGGCGACCGACGCCGAGCCCGGTGCCACGGACAGCGAGAAGTCACTGGTGGTGCCGCCGCCCCCGCCGCCGCCCGAGCTGCCCTCGTACGGGACGAACGCGTCGGTGAAGGCGAGCTGGTTCTGGCTGATCTCGGTGCAGGTGGGCAGTGAGTTGCCGCTGCTGCCGCAGGCCTGGTCCCGGGTGATCGCCCAGAAGGCCAGCCGCCCGACGCCGTGCTGCACGGCGAAGCTCTCCACCGTCTGGGCGTCCGCCAGGGTGAAGGTGGAGCCGTCGTCGTTCTTGCCGATCATCGGGGTGATCCCGAGGTTGGCGTAGGTGTAGCCGGAGTCGACGGACTGCATCTGCGCCAGCGTGGCCTGGGCGGCGGCGACCGAGCCCTGGCCCATCTCGGTGCCGGTGCCCGCGTAGTAGTCCATGGTCATGATGTTGACCACGTCGATCCTGATGCCCGCGTTCTTGGCGGCCTTGAGGATGTTGACGCCGTCGTTGGTCAGACCGCTCGCCAGCACCGGCAGGGTCATCGAGAACTGCAGGCTCGGGTTGGAGGCCTTGAGGTCCTTCATCGCCTGCATCTGGCGGGCCGCGGCGGCGGTGTCCGCGATGGCGGCGCCCTCGATGTCGAAGTCGAGCTGGGTGACGCCGTAGTCGTTGATGATGGCCTGGTAGCCGGCGTCGATGCTGCTCTGGTTGGAGCAGGTCCAGGCCAGCGCCAGACCGCTCGATCCGCCCGAGGAGATGATGACCGAGGCGCCCTCCGACTTCGCCCGGGCGATCTCGGGGTCGGTGAAGGAGTCGGCGCCGATGGGGAGGGTGTCGCCCCAGATCTGGTTGCAGCCCTCGCCGAGCACGAAGGCCGCGGTGTAGGCCTTGAGGTGGTGGCCGGTGATGGCCGTGTCCAGCAGGCCTTCCTGCCCGTTCGACAGGTCGACGTAGGGGGCCACGGAGTAGACGCTGGTCGCGGCGGCGCTGCTGGTGGGGGCCAGGGCGACGAGCGCGCCGGCGGTCGCGAGCGCAAGAGCGCAGGCGGAAGCGGCAGTTCTTGCCAGGTGCATGACAGTGATCCCTCTCGGGAATGCCCGTCGGGCGTGGGGGCGTGGGGGCGTGGGGGCGTGGGGGCGTGGGGTGTCGTGCGGCTCAGGCCTGGCGTGGTACATACCAAACAACCTGTGCGCGTCCACGTCAAGAGGACTAGACCAGATAGTGCCCCGGCGAGGCCGCTGCGGCCGCTCAGCCGGATCGGCGCAGGGCGGCCAGGAGTTCCAGCGTCCGCGACTGCTCCGCCGCGTCGCCGATGACGCTGACCAGCACGTCGGTCGCCCCGGCGGTCGTGAACGCGCGAAGCCCGTCGGCCACCGCGTCCTCGTCCCCGGCGAGCACCGTCTGATGCACCCCGTCCAGCCGCTGACGGTCCAGCAGCGCCCGATAGCTGGGCAGTTGGGATGCCCGGCCGACCTGCTCCGCCACCTGGCGCCGCAGCCCGTCCGGATCGGCGCTGACACTGGCGACGACGCCGGCGACGATGCGTGGCGCGGGCCGCCCGGCCGCCGCGGCGGCGGCGTCGATCCGCGGCTTCACATGCCCGCCGATCGTCTCCGGGGTCGCCCAGGTGGTCACCGTCCCGTCGGCCAGTTCACCCGCGATGCGCAGCATCACCGGCCCGAGCGCCGACACCAGCACCGGCGGCGGCGTCGCGCCCGGCACCTCGATCGTGGCCGTCGCGCGCAGCGTCTCGCCGCGGTAGTCGGTCGGCTCCCCGCGCAGAAGTGGCAGCAACGCCGACAGATACTCGCGGACGTGGCGCGCCGGCCGGTCGTAGGAGAGCCCGAACTGGCCCTCTATGACCGGCAGATGACTCGGCCCGATGCCGAGGGTGAGACGGTTGCCGGTGGCGCCCTGGACGGTGAGCGCCTGCGCGGCCAGGGCGATCGGGTGCCGGGGGTAGGTCTGCACCACCGCCGTCCCCAGTTCGATGCCCGGGACCTGCTGCCCCGCCAGAGCCGCCACCGTCAGCGCGTCCCAGCCGAAGACCTGGTTGAAGAAGACGCTGTCGAGACCGGCCTGCGCGGCCAGCCGGACCGAGTCCAGCGCCGCTGCCACGCTCGACAGTCCGCCGACATAGAGGCCTATGCGCATGATTCCCCATTCCCCGGCAACATGAATCCAGTATTCACCTTCCGCGCCCACCCTACCGTAAGATGAACCGCAGATTCATATTGCTCTGAGGAGAGGCGAAGCATGCGGGCCGATGCCCTGCGCAACCGGGAGCTGATCGTCGCGGCGGCGCTGGACGCGTTCACCGAACGCGGCGCCGACGCCTCGATGGAGGAGATCGCCCGCGCCGCCGGGCTGAGCGTGGGCACGCTCTACCGTCACTTCCCGGACCGGCAGGCCATGCTGGAGCACATCGCCGTCAACGCGCTGGACGACCTGCTCGCCTTCGGCCGCGCGGCCTGCGCCGCTTCCGCGTCCGCCGCCGCCTCCGCCGCCGCCTCCGCGTCCGCCTCCGCCTCCGCCGAACGGGATCAGAGCCGTTGGCAGCTGCTGCTCCAGGTGGTGGAACACTGCTGCGGACTGCCGCTGGCGCTGACCAAGTCGCTCTCCGAAGCCACCGGGCCGGACCCGCAGGTGGCCAGGCTCTCCGACGAGACCAAGGCCCTGTTCGAAGACCTCGTGCGCGGAGCCCAGCAGGAGGGCAGCCTGCGCCGCGACCTCCCGCCCAGCGAGGTCATCGCCGTGCTGAACGTGGCCGTCTGCCGCCCCGACGCCCGCGCCGACGACCCACTGACCACCGTCCTGCTCGATGGCCTGCACATCCCTCTTCGCTGAGTCCCGCCCAGCGAGGAGGGATGGAACGGCGCGGGAAGTGCGCCGCGGCGCGGCGGGATCAGTCGGCCAGCTGGTTGATGGCAGCGGCAGTGATCCCCTTGATGTAGCTGGGGTCGTTGGTGGGCTGACCGGTGAGTTCGACGATGCCGAACCGCTGGCCGCTACGGATGACGGCGACACCGCCGGCGACCACACCGTCGCCGTTGAAGGCCGGGTACCAGTGACCCTCGCCGGCCGGGACGGTGATCGCGTGCCCCGCGCCGTAGTACCAGTGACCGGCCGGCTCGTCCTGGCAGCCGCGCACCAGCTTGTTGAGCTGCGCCTCGAACGAGGCCGCTGCTGTGCTGGTGGAACCGTCTGCGACCGACTCGGTGAGCAGGGAGTCGGGGGTGTCGAAGGTCCAGGTCACGTCGGCGTAGGCGGCGGCCTTCCCCTTGGTCAGCGTGCGCATCGTCTCCTCGCCGGAGCACGCCGAGAGCGCCTGCTTCCCGGCCAGGTCGATCGTCGCGCCGACCGGGCCCAGGCCCTGCTGGAAGAAGGCCTCGCTCTGGATCAGGTCCCCGGAGCCGAGGCCGGGCTGGGCGAGCGCGGCGACCGGCGCCGTCACCGGTCGGCTCGGAGAGCCGGTGGCCGCGGCTGCGGTTTCGGCATGGACGCCGATCCCGACCGCGATCAGGGCGCCTACGGCGGCTGCCGTGCCTGCGATTCGCCCGCTGCGCGAGAGTTCCTTGCTGGCTGCTCGGTTGTCGAACATCTCATCCCCCTGTGTGTTCACGACGCGGTTCGCGTCTTCGTACATCAAGGGAGATGCACGGTCCGGGGGAGAAGTTGGATGGCGATCCTTCAGAGTTCTGCCAAGGCCGTACGAACGATCCGCGTCATCGCGGCCGTGCCCAGGCAGGCATCGATCTCCAGGATCCCGTAGTGGGTACCGTTCCAGAGGACGGCGATGCCGCCGCACGGCTCCTTGCCCCGTGGCGCGGCGCCCGCGGTGTTGAGGTCACCGTCGTAGAGACCCATCCAGCTCGCGGAGATGCTCGGAGCGATGCTCATCGTCTGCGTCGGCCCGTAGACCCAGTGGCCGGCCGGTTCGGTCTGGCACGGCACCTCCTCCAACAGCAGGCGCTCGGTGAAGTTCTGAGCGAATGCCGGGCTGAGGGCCTCAGCGGCGACCTCGCGGGCGACCTGGTCCCGATGTCCACCGCCAGCGTGTGGTCGTCGGGGTCCGTGGCCTTGGTGGTCATCAACCCGCGGAAGTATGCGCCCGGCCCGCCCAAGGTGTCACCCAGGGTCTTCTCTCCCGCGCAGGCCGGGTTGCTGTACCTGCCGTCTCCGAAACGGTCCTGCACATAGATGTGCTGGGAGATTCCGACCTCGCTGAAGTCGGCCGCCGCCAGCAGGTGCCGGACCGTCATGGGTCCGTCGGCGGGTTTCGTCGTCGGAGCGCCGCCAACCGCCGAGGGGGACGCCGCGGCCGGTGCTGCCACCGGAGCAGCCGCGGCAGAGCGAGCGGGCAGGGCGAAGCGGCCGGCCACCAGGCCAAGCCCGATGGCTGTCACCTGGATGGCGACGATCGTCCGATTGCGCACCGCTGTACCTTCCCCCGTCCCTGGTCAAGCCGATGCCTCAGCCACCGCCGAGGCCGATGCCTCAGCCGCCGCCGAGGTGCTCCCGCATGAAGCGGCGAGCCTGATGGATGCGGTCCTTGACCGTACCCAGGGGAGCGCCGGTGATCTCAGCGATCTGAATATAGGTCAGGTCTCCGAGATCGCGAAGGACGAAGGATTCCACGAGAGCCGGATGCCGCCCCTCAAGCGCGGTCAGCGACTCCATCAGGTCCAGCCGGGTCCCGCGATCACGCTGGTCGTTCGAGGGTCGACACCGTCGGGAACGACCTCATGACTGTCCTCCGCGCGCCGGCGCATCGAGCGGTACGTGGACCGGGCGGCGTTCGAGGCGATCACCGTCACCCACCCGAGGAACGAGCCTCGCCCGCTGTAGTCGCCCAGATGGGTGCTGATGGACAGCAGGGCATCCTGCGCGGCCTCTTCGGCGTCGGCCTGGTGCGGAAGGAACCTGGAGCAGCGGCGCATCACCGTGGGTCGAAGCCTGGCAAGGAGGCGCTCCAGGGATTCCCGGTCGCCTGACTGGGCGGACTCGACCAACTGTGCCAGCTCGTCCTCTTCGACCATCGCGCGTTCCCCCGTTGCCGTCCGACCTGCGTTCTCCGGCCGCACCGAAGCCCCCGCGGTCCCATCGCCCTGCCGTCTCAGGCAGAATGTTTCCATATGCGGAAGCTAGGTCGTTACCTTCTCGAGGACAGACTGGGCGCCGGCTCGTTCGCCACCGTCTGGAAGGCCTACGATCCTGAGCTCGACACCGACGTCGCTGTCAAGGTGCTGGCCGACAACTGGGCGTCGAACGCCGATGTACGCGAGCGGTTCCTGGCGGAGGCGAGGCTGCTCCGCAGGATCTCCAGCCCGCGTGTCGTCCGCGTTCACGACGTCGGCGTCGAGGACGACCGACCGTACTTCGTCATGGACTACATCCAAGGCGGCACCCTGGCCGAGAGGGTCGGGCACTGCCGTCCCGCGGAGGCACTCCGGCTGGCGGCCGAGGCCGGCTGCGCCGTTCAGGTGCTCCATGACGCCGGTGTCATCCACCGCGACGTCAAGCCGTCGAACCTGCTGCTCGACGCCGGCCGCACACCCGCTGCCGTACTGGTCGCGGATCTCGGCAGCGCGAAGCAGCTCGCCGACGCGTCGGGGCTGACCGTGACCACGGGCACTCCCGCGTACATGGCGCCCGAACAGGCCTTCCAGACCACCGGGTTCGATGCTCGGGCCGACGTGTACGCCCTGGGCGTCGTGGCGTTCGAGCTACTCACCGGATCCAAGCCGTTCGGTGCGGGCGGTTGGGCCACCCTCAGCACGGTGGAAGCGTCGGCGTTCTCATGGCCGACGCTTCCCGGGGAACTGGAGGTTCCGAACGGTATCGACGCACTTCTTCGCGCAGCGCTGTCCGTAGATCCCGACGACCGGCCTCAGACCGCGCAGATATTCGCGGATGCGCTGTCACAAGGGGGCGGGGGAGGGGGAGCGGGAGGGGAATGGGCTCCGGTCAGGCCTTCGGTCAGCTCTTCGGTCAGGTCTTCGCGTCCGCGAGCCCGGGTGGTCTGGCTTGCGGCGGTCGTCACCTTCCTGGTGACAGCGGCGCTGACCTGGTGGGTTCGCTGAGCGAGGGTGTCGTCCGGCTGCCGGGCGCTGTCATCCGGCCCGGATCAGTCGGGAAGCAGGCCCTCCACGGGAGCCGCCGACGAGGCCGCGCTCGCGCCCGACCCCTGGGCCAGCGTGGTCAGCGCCTCGCCCAGCGGCAGGTCCACTCGGACGCCCGCGTGCTCGTCCCCGCGGGTCGGGCCGTGGTTCACGATCGCCACCGGCAGCCCGACCTTGGCCGCGCGGCGGACGAAGCGCAGCCCGGACATGACGGTCAGTGAGGAGCCCAGCACCAGCAGCGCGCTGGCTGCGCCGACCAGATCGAAGCAGTGGTCGACCCGGGCCCTCGGCACGTTCTCGCCGAAGAACACCACGTCCGGCTTGAGTATCCCGCCGCAGGCCAGGCAGGGGACCACGCGGAAGGCGTGCACCAGTTCCGGTGCCAGATCCACATCGCCGTCGGGGTTGGCCTGGGCCCCGGCGGCCTCCAGTCGACCGTTGGCCTCGTGCAGCCGCTGGTCCAGCTCCTCGCGGGGGGAGAGCTGGCCGCAGCCCAGGCAGATCACCCGGTCCAGGCCGCCGTGCAGCTCGACCGCGTCGGCGGTGCCGGCCGCCTGGTGCAGGCCGTCCACGTTCTGGGTGATCACCGCGCCGACACTGCCGCAGGCCCGCAGCGCCTGCACCGCGTGGTGGCCGGCGTTCGGCTCGGCCCGGGCGATGGTGCGCCAGCCGACGTGGCTGCGCGCCCAGTAACGGCGGCGACCCGCCTCGTCGGACACGAACTCCTGATACGTCATCGGTGTGTGCCGGCGCAGGCTGCCGGTCGCCCCGCGGTAGTCGGGGATGCCGGACTCGGTGGACAGCCCGGCCCCGCTCAGCACCGTCACCCCCCCCCGGGCGAGCAGGTCGCGGATCCGGGCCAGGCCCTCGGCGGGAGGAACAGCGGGAGCGGGTGCGACGGCGGACGGCCCGCCCGCGACGGTTGCGACGCCGGACGGCCCGCCCGCGACGGCTGCGGGCAGGTCGGCGAAGGGCCGGTCGACCATGGGACGGATGCGCATGCCTGCCAGCGTACGACTGCGGCTGCTGCTCCCGGCGCGGGAGCTTCGCCCGGACGACCAGTGCGGCCTGCCCGGCGGCGACTTCGGGGCGGGTCGTCCGGGGCGGCGAATGTCTGGTCAGCTTGTGATTACACGTGTTACCTTCAAAGCGCGCAAGGAGCCTGTTCCAGGCGTGGATCCCGGAGTCCGGGGCCGGATCGGGCCCCTGTAGCCCGGGCCGGTCCCTGCAACAGCCACGGCTCGGCATTGGGCGCGCCATGCGAGCCGTGGCCCCGACCCAGGTCCTTCGGACCACCGGTCCTCCGGACCAACCGACCCTTCCGAGGAGCCGCCGTGACGCAGCAGACGCAACCAACGCAACCGACTCAGCAGGTGCAGCAGGATCCCGACACGTCCTGGCCGCCGGCTCCCTTCCTCCCGCCCCCGCCGCCCGAGACGGCCGACGACGGCACGCGCCGCTTCGAGGGAGTCACCTACGCCAGGAGCTTCGGCTACCGGCCCCGTCTCCTCGACGTCCACGTCCCGCCCGGTCAGGCGGCCGCACCGGCGGTGGTGTGGATCCACGGCGGCGGATGGATGGACGGCGACCGCCGCTACCCGCCGCCCACCGTCCCCGCCGAGCTGCTGTTCGGCTCGATCCTCGCAGCCGGGCTGGCAGTGGTGCGGATCGACTACCGGCACAGCCTGGAGTCCCCGTTCCCGGCCCAGCTGCACGACGTCAAGGCGGCGATCCGCTACGTCCGCAACTTCGCCGGGATCCTCGGCATCGACGCCGCCCGCATCGGCGTCTGGGGTGAGTCGGCCGGAGGCCACCTCGCGGCGCTCGCCGCGCTCACGGCGCCCGGCGTCGACGGCGGCCGACTCGACGGCGCCGAGGGCGTCGCCACGGGCGACACCGCGGTTCTGGCCGCGGTCGACTGGTACGGGGTCTCGGACATCATCGCCGCGGCAGGCGCCCTCTCGGAGCTCCCGACGTTCGCGGGGCTCGAGATCGCCGACATCCCGGCAGCTACCGGCACCGCGGCGACCGGCGCCCCGGCGGCGACCGACATCCCGGCGATGGCCGACCCGTTCACTGCCCTGCTTGGCGCTTCGCCCGCCGATCGGCCGGACCTCGCCGCCGCGGCCAGCCCGGTCAGCTACACACCGCCGGTCGTCCCACCGTTCCTGCTGATCCACGGCACAGAGGACAGGCTGGTGCCGTACACCCAAAGCGAGTTGCTGGCCGACCACCTCCGGGCCCAGGGCGCCGACGTCGAGCTGGTTCCGGTGCCCGGCGCCGACCACATCTTCCTCGGCTCGCCGGACATCGGTCCGATCGTGGCGCGCAGCGTGGCGTTCCTCGCCCATCACCTGGCGGCCGCACCCCGGAGCTGACGGTCCAGTTCCCGCAGCAGTTGCCGACGACTGGAGCCGCCTGCGCCCCGCGGGGGAGGGCACGGGCGGCTCGGGTCGTTCCGGCTGCGACTTGGGCCGACCGGTGATGGGGTCTGCGAAAACGGCCAGGGCTGCTCTCGATTCCCCACATGGTTGCGGTTTCAACGAGAGCCGGAGTCGCCCGATTGTCGAGGAGCCGTGGAAGGCCCTGGACTACCTGCGCCCTGACGACACCCTGGTCCTCGTCTGCGCGACGCAGGGTGATCGTCAGGTGTCATCCGGCGCAGTAGCCGCCGCCGGAGTTGTTCTGTGAGCCGCCGTCGCTGAAGGTGTGGCTGGCGCCGGAGATGTAGCAGGCGTGGGGGCCGTAGCTGAGGCCGCCGGCCTGGTCGATCTGGGCGACCTGCTGGTCCACGCGGGGGTAGAAGGCCTTCGGGGCGGCGTAGGCGGTGCCGTTGGGGTCCTTGTCATTGGTCACGACCTGGGAGGTCGTGTAGCCGCCGGCTGCGGTCTCGTTGAAGGGCACGTAGCCGAACATCTCGCTGTTCTCGTCCTCCAGGTAGATGCGGCCCTCGACGTGGGCGTCCAGCCAGGTGGCGCCGGTTGTGGGGTTGCTGGCTTCGCGGGTGCGACCTTGTGTGGGGTCGCAGCCTGCCGGGCCCGGTGCCGGTCCTCGCGCCCCGCGGTGGCGTCCGTTCCGTTCGCCGTTCCGGTGTTCCCCGGTTGGCGATGGCTACAGCTTCGCCTCCGGGTCTATACGATCTCTGTTCGAGCCGGCTCCGAGAGCGGACACGATCGTCAACGGCACCCCGTCAAGGGCGCCCTGGGCGTCGCTACGCGATGGGCTCCGCCCACCCTGGACAGTCCGCCCCACCCGCATGGACGGCGTAGGCTGCTCGATCCGGTCCGGGTGAGCGACGATCACGCAGACAGTAGGCCAAGTACCAACTTCCGGGCCCGGCAACGGGATTCCACCCGCGTGAACCGTCCCGCTATCCGGCTCATCAGGCCCTCGAACACTTCCTGCCAACGGGCGGGGTCTACGCTGTGAACTGCGGCCCCTGAATGATCGTTTGTCTCCACACGCCGATGATCAACGGTGGTCGCACCCGTCTCCACAGCGCGTCAGGGTCGCGCAGCGTCTGCCTGCCGTCCTGTATCGGAGGACTTGTGCAACGTGGCGAAGTCTGGTGGGTTCAGTTCGACGAGCGGAGATTGGTCGTACTGCTGTCGGGAGAGGACACGTCCGGGATTCGGGTGATGCAGGTCGTCACCCCGGCGGGCGTCGACATCAGCGGTCTGGGCATCGAAGTGAGGGTGGGCGCCGGTGAAGGACTGCCGTTCGAAGGCGTGCTGCGGCTCGCGTTCCCGCGTCCAGGCTTCACCCCGTGCACATGGCTGACCACTGTGTCCCGGGACGATCTGATAGAGCGGGAGGCCGTCCTGTCCTCCGCGAAGCTCAGCGAGATTGACGACGCCCTCCGACTCGCTGAACAAGCGCAGGAGCGGACCCCGGCAACGACCGCGAAGCTCAGCGGGATAAGGGACGCCCTCCGTCTCGGTGAACTCGGGTAAACGAAGAAGAAGCCGACGCCCGCGACAGCGTGGGTGATCTCGGGCGAGATATTCCACGCTGGCCACCTGCCGCCCCAGCGCCCCTCACCATCGAGATCACGATCTACGGCTGGAGCCTAGGAGGATGGCCGGAGCAGTCGGGCGCGCAGCGCGTCCAGGGTGTGCCGGTCCAGGCCCAGTCCCCGGGTGAGGTAGCCGTCCATGGATCCGTACTGCTGCTTGACCTCGGCGAACGCGGTGTCCAGGTTGGAGCTCTGGACGGTGAGCAGCGGAATGATCAGCGAGGCGTCGTAGCCGGCCTGGGTCAGCACCGCTTCCAGGGAGGCGTTGGAGGCGGCGAGTTCCGGGTTGGAGAGCAGGAAGTCGGAGTAGACCTGGCTTCGCGGGACGCCGAGTGCGGTGAGCAGGACGGCGCTCATCCAGCCGGTGCGGTCCTTGCCCGCACTGCAGTGGAACAGCAGAGCGGAACTGCCGCCGTTGGCGATAGCCCTGAGTGCGGTGCCGAACTGCTGCCGGTCCGCCCCGGAGGTGACGAACTGCTGGTACAGGTGCTGCATGTCGGCGGCTGCCTGCCCGTTGCCGAAGAGCGCGGCGAACTGGGCCGGAGTGAGCGAGCCGAGGGAGCCTCCGGCGTCGCCGGTGTCGATCGGCAGCTTCACGTCGGCGACGCCGGCCGGCAGGCGGTCCGCGCCGTTCGCCGCTATCTCGGCCGGGCTGCGGAAGTCGATGACCTCGCGCAGGCCGAGGCCGGCCAGCACGGTGTCTCCGGCGGGGGTGACGCCGCCGAGGCTCGCGGCTCTGAACACGGTGCCCCAGCGGACCTGTCGGCCGTCCCTGGTGGTGTAGCCGCCGAGGTCGCGGACGTTGTCGGCGCCCGGGACAGCGATGTCGCGCACGGCGGTCTCCGTGCCCACCGCAGCGTTGTCCGGGGCCAGTTCGAAGTACCAGCGCTGGGCTGGATCGAGCCCGCTGACGACCGCGGAGCCGCTCGTCCCGTGAACGGAGACGGCAGCCACCCGTCGGCCGAGGGCGCGCGGATCCAGTGGCCGGATGGAGGCGTAGACGGTCACCCGGCGCACCCCCGGATGCTGCGTCCAGCTGAGCCGGAACGCGCCGGTGGAGCGGTCGAGCACGGCCGAGGCGTCGGTGAGCTGCTGCCCGGAGTGCAGCGCGGCGGAGCTGCCGGCCACGGTGGCGGGGGCGGCCCAGGCGGGGGAGACCGCCAGCGGGACGGACCCGAGGCAGGCCGTCAGCACGGTCGCGGTGATGAGGGCGTGCGTGGAACGGGAGGGCATGGCGTGGGGCCTTCCGTGAGGTCGTTCGGCGGGGTGGGAGGGTGCGCGGGCGGGGCCGGGCGGTGCGGTGGGGTGGGGCCTCAGTCTCGGCCCCGGCCCTGGCTGGGGCGGTGGTGGGAGGCGGGGCGGGCCGGGGCGGTGGTGGAGGCGAAGCGGTGGTGGAAGGCGGCCACGCCAGAGCTCCCGGGGTGCGGGGCGCGGCGTGGGGACACGAGGGTGCCGAGGGGTGGCCAACGGTGATAACACGTGTAACTGGATGTCTAACACCCTTTGTCGCCGTACACCAGGGTCCGCATGAAGTTGCTGACGAGGGAGCCGCACCCGGCGGCCCGTCCGCCGGCCCCGTCCGGTGGCCCTGGCGGGTGGTCCCGGGGGCGGCGGGGCCACCCGGGGCCGGCCGAACGGCGGCCGGTCTCGACTGCCGCCCCCACCTGCGCAGACGGCCGCTGCCGCGGCTCCGGTCGGCACCCGTCGGCGCGTGTAACGTTGACCTTGATCCGATCTGCCGATCCGATCCCGGGATTGATCAAGGAAGTCATGGCCGCCGACAGAACTGCCCTGCCGTCACCCGTCACCAGCGCCGATGTGGCACGCCTGGCGGGGGTGTCCCGGGCCACGGTGTCCTTCGTGCTCAACAACACCCAGGGCCACCGGGTCAGTGACACCACACGTGACCGGGTCCTGGCCTCCGCCGAGCGGCTGGGCTACGTCCCGCACGCCGCGGCGCGCACCCTGCGCGCCGGGCGCAGCGACCTGGTCCTGCTGCCGGTGTCGACCTCGGCCCTCGGCCGTCTGGTGAGCGACTGGCTGGACGATCTGCACAGTGAGCTGGACCGTCACGGCTACACGGTGGTGCTCCACGCCGGTCGTTTCCCGGACGCCGTCAGCGGCGCCCGGGCCTGGGCCGAGCTGCGCCCGGCGGCGGTGCTTGCCCTGGACGGCGAGCACTTCACCGGGCAGGCCGCCGAGCTGCTGCGACGTGCCGGGATCCGTGCGCTGATGGCGGTCGCGCCGCAGCCGATCCCCGGGGTCCACACGCTGTCGTTCGACCATGCCGGGATCGGCGCCACCGCTGTCCGGCATCTGATCGCACGGGGTCGGCGCAGCATCGGCGTGATCATGCCGCAGGAACGCGGCCTGAACACCTTCGCCGAGCCGCGCCTGGCCGGGGCGCGAGGCGTCGCGGCCGCGCAGATGGCGACGGTGACGCCGGTGGACCTGGCCTACTCCCTGGAGTCCGCCGCCAAGCTGGCCCGGCGCTGGCCGGATCTCGGTCTGGACGCGCTGTTCGCCTACAACGACGAGTACGCGGCGCTGCTGATCCACGCCTTCCAGGACGCGGGCATCGACATCCCGGCCCAGGTCGCCGTGGTCGGGGCGGACGACCTGCTGCAGGGCCGTCTGCAGCGCCCTGAGCTCAGCTCCATCCGCCTTGAGCTGCCCACGGCCGGGCGCGTCGCCGACACCATTCACCAGCTGATCGAGCACGGGACGGCGCCGATGCTGCCGCCTGCGGACTTCACCCTGGTCCACCGGCAGTCCTCGTAGGGTCCTCGTGGGGCGGGGCCTCGACGCCCCGACGCCCCGCCCCCGACGCCGGGGCGGCAAGGCGAGCGGGAAATCCGGATCCGTCCGGTGAGGGCTCTTGTCGCCGTGGGGGTCGATGCGCAACACTGCGTCACGTGCTGATGGTTACACGTGTTATCGGCGACGCACGCCACCACCGGCTGAGCTTGGAGCCGTGTGTGCTTCCCGACGCCGGAAGCCGCAGGCGGTGGGCGGTCCACCCACAACCGCTGAGCTGCTGAGACTCCGAGCCGCCGCGCTGCCGAACCTCCGAGCCGACCGCTTGATCCATCCGGGAGCGGCCATCGTCAACCGCCCCGGCCCGCCTCGTCTGTGTTCCGTCCGAACGAGAGAAGATGCGATGTCCCAGAGGTACAAGAGACCTGTTGCCGGCGCGCTGCTGCGCACGCTGGCCGTTGCCGCGTCGGTCGCCCTGACGGCGAGCGCGTGCGGCGGATCGTCCTCGGGGGGCTCCGGGGGCTCGGTCGGCACCGGGGGAACGCTCACCGTCGCGTCCATGAGCCCGCCGGCCAGCCTGGACCCGGCGAAGGCGAACGTCGGCACCGACAACTGGTACGTCAACCTCGCCTACGACACGCTGCTGCGATTGGGCCCGAACGGGCAGATGGAGCCCGACCTGGCCACCAAGTGGGGCTATGTCGGCACCGGCAACAAGGTCTTCGACCTCACCATCCGGCAGGGGGTCACGTTCGCCGACGGGACTCCGCTGACCGCCCAGGCCGTGGCCGCCTCGCTGGAATACGTACGCAAGAGCGGGCTGAACGTGTCGTGGACCTCGGCGATCAGCTCGGTCACCGCCACCGGCCCGAACACGGTGAGGATTCAGTGCGCCACGCCGAACCCGGTGCTGCCAGGCCTGATGGACCAGGTCTCACTGATGGGGTCGGTGATCAGTCCGGCCGGGCTGGCCGACCCGTCGAAGATGGGGACCCAGTCCTTCGGCGCGGGCCCCTACGTGCTGGACGCGGCGCACACGGTGGCGGGGGACCACTACACCTACACCCCCAACCCCGGCTACTGGGACAAGTCGAGGATCCACTGGAAGCAGGTGGTGATCAAGGTCGTCTCCAACCCCAACTCCGCGCTTCAGGCGGTCCAGACCGGCCAGGCCGACGCTGTCGACATCTCCGCGAACCAGGTCCCCACCGCAGTGTCGGCGGGGCTGAAGGTGACGTCCGCACCGGTGGCGTTCATGGGCGTCAACCTGGCGGACCGGAGCGGGACGGTGGCCAAGCCGCTGGCCAGCCTGCAGGTCCGGCAGGCCCTGAACTACGCGGTGGACCGGGCCTCCATCGCCAAGGCGCTGTTCCAGCAGTACGGCGCGCCGACGGACGAGATCTCCATCCCCGGCCAGGACGGCTACGCCCCCGACGGCGAGAACCAGTACCCCTACGACCCGGCCAAGGCCAAGCAGTTGCTGGCCGCGGCGGGCTACCCCAACGGCTTCTCGCTGAAGGTCGAGACGCAGCAGGGCGTCGGCATAGACCTGTTGACGCAGGCCGTGCTCCAGGACTGGAAGCAGATCGGCGTCACCACCCAGGTCACCACTGACACCACCATCGGCCAGTGGCTGTCCAACGCGGTCTCCCGCAAGTTCCCGGCCCTGGGATTCGGCTACGGGGCGGCGCCCGCCTACCAGCTCTCGCTGGACTGGATGCTGCCGCACGCCACCGCGTTCAACCCCTTCGCCACCTCGGATCCCACCCTCACCGCGATGCTGGCCAAGGCCGCCGCGGCGCCCGCCGCCGAGCAGCCCGCGCTGGACCAGGCCGCCATGCGGTACGTCGTCGGCCAGGCCTGGTTCGTCTCGGTCGCCCGCATCGACGGGATCGTCGCCTACCGCGGCAGCAAGGTCACCGGATTCGACGTCAACGCCAAGAACTTCCTCCCGGACATCGCCTGGACCGTCGCCCCCAAGTGACAGCGGCCCGGTGTTCCCGCTCCCGCTTCCACACCCATTCCCACTCCCAAGGAGGTGAGCATGGCCGTGTTCCGGATGGTCCTCCGCCGTCTGCTGTCATCGATACCACTGCTGTTCGTCGTCTCCGCTCTCACCTTCGTGCTGGTCTCGCTGGTGCCGGGGGATCCGGCCCGCACCATCGCCGGTGAGCACGCCACCGTCGAGCAGTACACCGCGGTGCGCGAGCAGATGGGCCTGAACCAGCCGCTGCCGGTGCAGTACTGGCACTGGCTGGTCAAGGCCCTGCACGGCAACCTCGGCTCCTCCCTGTTCAGCGGGGAGCAGGTGACCTCGCTGCTGGGCAACCGGCTGCCGGTGTCGCTTTCGCTGATCATCTCCGGCACCGTGGTGTCCGGGATCCTCGGGGTGGCGCTGGGGCTGTTCAGCGCCCGCCGCGGCGGCTTCATGGTGAAACTGGTGGACGGCCTGTCGCTGTTCGGGCTGGGGGTGCCCCCGTTCTGGCTGGCCCTGGTCCTGGTCGAGCTGTTCGCGGTCCGGCTGCGCTGGTTCCCGGCCATCGGCTACGTGCCGCTGGCCACCGACCCGGCCCAGTGGGCGCGGTCGCTGGTGCTGCCCGTGGTCTCGCTGAGCGTGGGCACGATCGCCATCATCGCCAAGCAGACCCGGGACTCGGTCCTCGACACCTTCAACAAGGACTTCATCAGGGTGATGCAGGCCAACGGCTTCTCGCAGCGCTCCATCCTCTACCGGCACGTGCTGAAGAACGCGGCCATCCCGGTGGTGACCGTGCTCGGCGTGGTCTTCGTCAGCCTGCTGGCGGCCACCGTGTTCGTGGAGACGGTCTTCGCCATGCCCGGGCTCGGGCTGCTGATCCAGCAGGCCACGCTGCAGCACGACATCCCCATCATCCAAGGAGCGGTCTTGTACATCACCCTGCTGGTGGTGCTGGCCAACCTGCTGGTCGACCTCGCCTACGGCCTGCTCGACCCCCGGGTGCGTGCCGCATGAAGGAACCCGTGACCGACCCCGTGACCGACCCCGTGACCGACCCCGTGACCGGACCTGCGGCTGAGTCCGCGAGCCGTCCGGTGAAGCGGCCGAGCCTCGCCCGACGGGTCCTCCGCCGTCCGGCCGCCGTCGCGTCGACGGTCTGGCTGGGCCTGGTCCTGGTGACCTCCGTGGGTGCCCCGGTGTTCGCACCGCACGGGGCGCTGGACCAGGACCTGACCCAGGTCCTGGCGAACCCCTCGGCCGACCACCTGCTGGGCACCGACGAACTGGGCCGCGACATCCTCAGCCGGCTGCTGTACGGGGGGCAGAGCACGCTGCTGGGCGTGGTCGAGGCGCTGCTGGTGTTCCTGGTCCTCGGCGTCTTCTTCGGACTGGCGGCCGGCTACCTGGGCGGCTGGGTGGACTGGGTGGTGACCCGCACCGCCGAGCTGATGTTCGCCCTGCCCGGCATCATCATCGTGCTGGTCGTGCTCTCGGTGTTCTCGCACAACCTGTCGGCCGCGATGATCACCTTCGGGATCCTCGGCTCACCGGGCCTGGTCCGCCTGCTCCGCGCGCAGACCCTGAGCGTGCGCGAGGAACTGTACGTCGCCGCCGCGCGGGTCTCCGGGCTCTCCCGCACCCAGATCCTGCGGCGGCACATCCTGCCGCGGACGATCAGCATGGTGATCGTCCAAGCGGCGCTGTTCTCCGCCATCGTGGTCACCATCCAGGCCGGCCTCGGCTTCCTCGGCTTCGGCGTGCAGGCGCCGAACCCCAGCTGGGGCGGCCTGGTCGCCGACGCCTCCAATGTCATCGACCGTGATCCGTGGATGCTGGTGCCGGCCGGCGTCCCGCTGGTGCTGACCGTGATCGCGCTGGGTCTGCTGGGCGACGCCATCAGGGACTCCGCCATCGAGAACTGGTCGGTCTCCAAGCTGGCCGCACCACCGGCGGCGGCCCGGGTCACCGCCGGGTCCACCGGAGCGGAGGTGACCGCCGCCGACCCGGACGCGCTGCTGTCGGTCCGCGGGCTGTCGATCGAGATCGCCGGGATGCCGGTGGTCCAGGAGGTGAGCTTCGACCTGATGCCTGGTCAGACCCTGGGCGTGGTAGGGGAGTCGGGTTGCGGGAAGTCCGTGACCGCCCTCGGCATCCTGGGCCTGGTGCCCGGTGGGGGGCGGATCAGCGGCGGCCGGTGCGTGTTCGAGGGCAGGGACCTGGCCGCCCTGTCGCCGGCCGAACTGGCGGGGGTCCGCGGCAGCGGCATCGCCTTCGTCTCGCAGGAGCCGATGGTGGCCCTCGACCCCACCTTCACCGTCGCCGGCCAACTCGCGGAGGCGGTACGGCGGCACCGCGGCGGCACCAGGAGGGCTGCCCGGGCCCGGGTGCTGGAACTGCTCGGCATGGTCAACATCCCCGATCCGGCCGCCGTGGCCGGGCGCTACCCGCACCAGCTGTCGGGCGGCATGGCCCAGCGGGTCGCCATCGCGCTGGCCCTGGCCGGAGCACCGCGGCTGCTCATCGCCGACGAACCCACCACCGCCCTGGACGTGACCGTCCAGGCCGAGATCCTGGGGCTGCTCCGCAAGCTGCAGGACGAGACCGGGATGTCGGTGCTGATCGTCACCCACGACTGGGGTGTGGTGGCGGACCTGTGCCGACAGGCCGTGGTGATGTACGCGGGCCAGGTCGTCGAGTACGCCGACGTCGGCTCCCTCTTCCACCGGCCCTACCACCCCTACACCCAGGGGCTGCTGGCAGCGAACCCGCACCTGGCGGTGGAGGGCGAACCGCTGCCCACCATCGCCGGCACCGTGCCCGCGCCCAGCGACTGGCCCGCGGGCTGCCGGTTCACCGACCGCTGCCCCTACGCGACCGTCGAGTGCTCGGCCGCTCCGGTCGCGCTGACCGAACCGGCCGCCGACCGGCTCAGCCGGTGCCTGCACAGCGATCAGCTCGTCCTGGAAGGCGGCCGCAGATGACGACCCTCGACGTGCACGACCTCACCGTGGAGTTCCGCCAGGGCCGGCGGAACCCGCCGCTGCGCGCGGTGGACGGGGTGTCCCTGGAGATCGGCGCGGGAGAGACCCTGGGGCTGGTCGGCGAGTCCGGCTCCGGCAAGTCCACCCTCGGCCGGGCGATCCTCGGACTGACCCGGGCGACCTCCGGATCCGTCCGGTTCGACGGCGGCGACATCACCCACGCGGGCCTGCGCCGGCGGCGCGAGCTCAGCTCCCGGATGCAGGCGGTGTTCCAGGACCCGTACAGCTCGCTCAACCCCACCCGCACCATCGGCCAGACCCTCGCCGAACCGCTGCTGGTCCACCGCAGGCTCGACCGGGCCGAGACCGGCGCCCAGGTCCGGGCGATGCTGGACCGGGTCGGGATGCCCGGCGACACCGCCGACCGCTACCCCAGCCAGTTCTCCGGCGGCCAGCGGCAGCGCATCGCCATCGCCCGCGCGCTGATGCTCTCACCCGACCTGGTGATCTGCGACGAACCGGTCAGCGCCCTGGACCTGTCCATCCAGGCCCAGGTGATGAACCTGCTGGGCGATCTGCAGCGGGAGTTGCGGCTCAGCTACCTGTTCATCGCGCACGACCTGGCCGTGGTCCGGCACCTGTCCCACCGCATCGTGGTCCTCTACCGGGGACAGGTGATGGAGAGCGGTCCCGCCGCCCAGGTCTACGGGCATCCCGGACACCCCTACACCGAGGCCCTGCTCGCCGCCGCGCCGGTGCCCGACCCCGAGCACCAGCGGGTCCGCCGGACCGCACGGGCTGTCACCACCCTGGCCCCGCCCAACCCCGGCGGCTGTCCCTTCGCCCACCGCTGCCCGCACGCGGTCGACCTCTGCCGTGCCGAGCGACCCGTCCTGGGTCCCGCCGCCGGAGGCGCGACCGTCGCCTGCCACCGCTACGCCGAACTCCACCCCGCACCGTAGGAGTCCGCGTCCGGCGGGCCACCCGGCTGAGCCTGGTCGGACAGCCGAACCGGCTGCCCGACCAGGCCCACGACAACGCCACGGGCTGCCTCAGCAGCCGGTGGCGTTGTAGTTCGAGAACGCGGCCCTGGTCGCCGATCCGGCGACGCCGTCGACGGCGCCGGCGTTGAAGCCGAGGGCGTTCAGGAAGCGCTGCAGCGCCTTGATGGTGTTGGATCCGACGCTCCCGTCGACCGTGCCGGCGTTGTAGCCCCAGGCGTTGAGCATCCGCTGCGCCGCCTTCCAGCTGTTGGTGCCCAGTTGCCCGTCGACGGTGCCGGCGTTGAAGCCCCAGGCGTTCAGACAGCTCTGCCAGTTCTTGGCCCTGGCCGTGCTCAGGCCGAGGTTGTTCACCGCGAGGGGGACGAGCTGCGGACTGCTGACCGCGGGCTCGGCGGCCGACTGCGGGGCCGCGAAGCCCGCGGTCGCGCCCGCCAGACTCCCCGCGGCAATCGCGACGACGGCCGTCGTGGTGGCGAGCGCCCTTGTCAGAGAAGATCGCATGGCTTCCTCTTTCCGATCGGATGGGTGGGGCCTTGGACGCGACCGCCGTCACCGGCCGTCCGCGCTGCGCCCAGCCTTGCCGAGGTGCCGCTGCCGGAGCTTGTACGAATGCGACCTATCGCTCACGGCGCCTGAACGGCCCATGGCGCCTGAATCAGGCCAAGTTCCCGGCGGCTGTGTCTCCTGACGGCCGCACCGCCTACGATCCTTGCCATGTTCACGTCGACCTACGGGGGATCGACCCATGTACATGCACCAACTGCTCGAACGGCCCGCCGCCCATGAGTTGCGCGGCAAGGTCCTGGGCTATCGCGGCTTCCACTTCCATGCGATCGAGCCACGGCGCAGGCTGCTGGTCCCCGATGGCGTGGTGAAGGTGATGCTGGGCTTCGGCGACCCGCTCCGGGTGCTGGACTCCTGCGACCCGACCCGTGCCTGGAGCGGGACCTCCCTGGCCAGCGGCGCCCGGACCACCGGCGCGATCGGCGAGCACACCGGTCTCATCCACGGGGTGACCGTCCTGCTCAGCCCGCTCGCCGCCTACCGGCTGTTCGGGGTGCCGATGTCCGAATGGGCGGAGCTGTCCGTGCCCCCCGAGGACCTTCGCCGCCTGCCGTGGGCAGAGCTGCCCGAGCGGCTGGCGCAACTCCCGGACTGGCACAGCCGCTTCGCCCTGCTGGACCGCGTGTTGGGTACGGCCCTCGACTCGGGCCCCGCGGTCAGCCCGGAGGTGACCTGGGCCTGGCGCACCTTGCAGGGGACCTGCGGACGGATCCGGGTGGAGGAACTCGCGGCGCAGACCGGCTGGAACCGCCGCCACCTCGAGCGCCGCTTCCGCGGCCAGACCGGGCTGACGCCGAAGGGGGCGGCGCAGGTGATGCGGCTACAGGCGGCGCTGCGGCTGAAGGAGGCCGGCGCCAGCTGGGCCGATGCCTCGACCCAGGCCGGGTACTACGATCAACCGCACTTCGACCGGGTGTTCAAGACGATGACCGGCCGCACGCCGAGCGCCTTCCAGTCGGAGCGGATGGCGGCGTCCCCGCACGACGCCCAGGACTTCGTACGAGGACAGGTGACCAGCGCCATCCTCGCCCGCGCGACCTGACCTCCGCACCAAAATCCCAGGGGCGGTCGGTCAGGGGGTCATGGGGTCATGGGGTCAGTACGATCCTGCCGAACACTTCGCCGGCGTCCATCTTCGTGTGGGCGAGCACGGCCTGCTCCAGCGGCAGCACCTGGTGGACCACGAGCGGGAGTTCGCCGCGCGCCGCGGCGTCGAACTGTGCGGTCCGCACGGCCCGCCGATCGGGTTCGGCCACGGTGTCGGCGCTGAAGGTGGCGAAGGACAGCGACTTCTGGAACGCCGCCATCAGTGTCACGCCGAAGTCGGCCGGTGGCTGGCCCGCGACGATGCCGACGACGACCATGCGGCCGTTCGGCTTGAGCCTGCCGAGGAACGAGGGCATGTCCGCACCGGCGACGATGTCGATGATGACGTCGTAGCCGGAGGGGGCGTCCTGACCTCCCTCGCCGGAGCGGTCCAGCACATGGGTTGCGCCGAGCGAGCGCAGGCGGTCGCCGCGCTCGGCCGACGAGGTGGTGACCGCCACGGCGCCGGCGCCGCCGCGGGCGGCGAGGTGGACCGTCAGGATGCCGATGCCGCCGGCCGCACCGCGAACCAGCACCGACTCGCCCGGGGCGACGTGGGCATGGGCGAGGGCGAAGTGCGCCACCACCCCGGAACTGCCGAGGGTCACCGCGTCGACGGCGGACAGGGCCGCCGGAAGGGGGAGGATCTCGGCGACCGGGGCGATCGCCAGTTCGGTGTAGCCGCCGCCCAGGCCGGTGAAGGCCCACACCCGCCGGCCCACCCATGAGGCGTCCACCCCGCTGCCGACCGCGACCACGGTGCCCGCCACCTCGCTGCCGAGGATGTGCCCCTCCTTGAATCCGTAGCCGGCCAGGACGCCGCTGCGGATCACGGCGTCGACGCCCCCCACCCCGATCGCCTCGGTGGCGATCAGCACCTGTCCGGCGGTCGGGACCGGGACAGGGAGATCGATCACAGCAAGTCCGTCGGGACTTCCGAAAGTGCGGACCTCGACTGCCTTCATCGTCGCCTCCTGGTTCGTTGATCAGCGCTCTTCCGTATCGGACGTTAACGGACGCCCCCGTCCGCCTGGGTAAAGTGAGAGCGGTGACCGACCGTTTGCCTCACACCCTGCGTTCCGACGCCCTGGACAACCGCCGGCGCATCCTCGATGCGGCCAGGGCGGTCTTCGCCGCCGAAGGCCTGGACGTGCCGATACGGGAGATCGCCCGGCGTGCGGCGGTCGGCCCCGCCACCTTGTACCGCCACTTCCCGACCAAGGAGACGCTGGCCGTCGAGGCCTTCCGGGAGCAGATGCACGCCTGCCACGCGATTGTCGACGAAGGGCTCGTCGATCCGGACCCCTGGCACGGTTTCTGCCTCGTGTTCGAAAGAATCTGCGCACTCCACGCACGGGACCGGGGCTTCACCGCGGCCTTCATGTCGGCCTTCCCCCGCGCGATGGACTTCGCCGCGGAGCGTGCTTACGCACTCACCTCCATCACCGCACTCGCCCGCCGGGCCAAGGAAGCCGGCCGCCTGCGCCCCGACTTCGTCCTGGACGACCTGATTCTCATGCTCATGGCCAACAACGGCATCGAGGCGACCCCGCTGGCCACCCGGGCCGAGGCATCCCGGCGCTTCGCCGCGTTCGCGGTCCAGGCTTTCCAGGCCGCCCCGAATGGCTCGAACGGCCCCAACGGCTCAAACGGCCCGCTGGCAGAGCCACTCGCCTGAGCGCCCGACGCGGTCGGGTCAGCCGACCAGGAGGACCAGCTTCCCGCGTGCATGGCCGTCCTCGCCGGCGCGGTGCGCCTGCGCGATCTCGCTGAGCGGGAAGGTCTGCGCGACCGGGAGCGAGAAGCGCCCGGTCTCGGTCAGTTCGCCGATCTCGGCGAGGGCGTGCAGCGCGCGGCCGCTGTCCCCGCGGCTGAACCTCACCCCGTGCTGCTGCGCGCCGGCGAAGTCGGCGAGCGTCACGACCTGGTCCGGGCCGCCCGCGAGCGTGATCAGCTCGGGCAGGATGCCGCTGCCGGCGACGTCGAGCGCCAAGTCGACGCCGTCGGGCGCGATCGCGTGAACCCGTTCGGCGAGGCCCTCGCCGTAGGCGACGGGCTCGGCGCCCAGCGAGCGGAGGTAGTCGTGGTTCGCGGGACTGGCGGTGCCGATCACCCGCGCGCCGCGGGCGACGGCGAGCTGGACCGCGGCGCTGCCGACGCTTCCCGAGGCGCCGCTGACGAGCAGTCTGCTGCCGCTTTCGACGCCGAGCTGGTCGAGCGCGCGGGTGGCCGTCTCGACGGCGGCCGGCAGCGCGGCAGCGCCGGGGAAGTCCAGCGAGGGCGGGATCGGCGCGTAGGAGGACAGCACCGCCAGCTCGGCCTGGGCCGCCCCCTCGCTGGAGAAGCCGAACACGCGATCGCCGACGGCCACGTCCGCGACGCCCTCGCCGAGCAGGTCGACGACGCCCGCCGCCTCGTAGCCCAGGGTCTGCGGGAGCTCCTCGTCCATCAGACCCTGGCGCTTCTTCCAGTCGCTCGCGTTGACGCCGGCCGCGCGCACCGCGATCCGGATCTCACCGGGACCCGGATGCGGATCGGGGAGATCCACGATCTCCAGGACCTCAGGGCCCCCGAATCGGCTGAAGCGGGCTGCTTTCATGGTTCGCTCCGGTCTCGGCCCCGAGGTGTCGCACGTGCGGCGTGCTCGACGGACAACGTACGCCACGGGCGGTGTCCTGCTGGTCCTGCGACGAACCGGGCGTGTCAGCCGAGGCCGGAGATCCAGGCGTCGACGGTGGTGACCTCGGCCTGGCGCGGGAAGACCTTCTCGGTGAGCACCCGGTGGACCTCGGGGTCGGCGTCGCCGCAGCCGTCGGCCAGGACGGTGAGCCGGTAGTCCAGGTCGGCGGCCTGGCGGAGGGTGGACAGCACGACGCCGCTGGTGGCGAGACCGGTCAGGACCAGCCGGCCGATGCCGCCGCCGCGTAGCACCAACTCGAGGTCGCTGCCGGCGAAGGCGCTGACGCGCTTCTTGGTGACGATGCTCTCGCCGGGGCGGGGCGCCAGGTCGGGGTGGATGGCGGCGCCGGGGTCCCCGTCGGTGAAGGCTCCCTCGGGCAGCGCGCTGAACATCGGGCTGGACCTGGTCTCCGGGCGGCCGGGCCGGAAGCCGACGACCACGTACACCACCGGGATCCCCGCGGACCGGGCCGCGGCGACGGCGCGGGCGAGGCGGGTGGTGTAGTCGGGGTCGAGGTCGGTGAGGCGGGCGGTGATGGACTTCTGAACGTCCATCACGAGCAGGGCGGAGTCGGTCACGGTGCGTCCTTCGGCTGGGGTTCGGTCTGGGCTGGGCCGATACGGCGCAGCGAGCGGTCGGCGATGGTCACCGCGAGGAACAGGGCGCTGACGGCGAGCATGAACCAGGCCAGGTGGTGCAGGCCGCCGGTGTCGACGTGCTTGCCGAACACGGCGCCGGTGGCGGCGGAGGCGACGATGGCGCCGAGGTAGCCGAAGGTGCGCAGCAGCCCGGCGGAGGAGCCCATGCGTTCGGCGTCGGCCTGGTGGTAGACGGCGTTCTGCAGGGCGAGGCTGTTCAGGCCCTGCGGGACGCCGAGCACGAACACCACGGCCAGCAGCAGCCAGATGGGGCTGTCGGCGTGCAGGAGCAGCAGCAGGGCGCAGGCGGCGATCTGGCCGACGGCGCCGACCAGGAGCTTGCCGCGGACGGCCTGGCGTCGTCCGGTGAGGGTGGAGACGACGATCGCGACGGCGAACAGCGGGAGTTGTACCAGCCCGGCCTGGGAGGCGGACAGCCCGCGTCCCTCCTCGGTCCACTGGGTGTAGCCGTACAGGAAGGCGTAGGTGACGATGTAGCAGAGCAGGGCCCTGCCGTAGGTGGCGAGCAGCGGCAGGTTGCCGCCGAGGACGCGGACGTCGATGAAGGGCTCCGGCGCCCGTCGTTCACGCCAGGTGAAGCCGGCTGCCGCGGCGACGGCCAGGACCGGTAGGTACCAGTCGCCGCTTCCGGGGTTCATCAGGAACAGCAGCAGGCACACGAGCGCCGCGGAGAACAGGCCCATGCCCGGCAGGTCCAGCTCGCTCACCGGGTGGCGGCCGTTGTCGCGGCGGGTGGGCGGGGTCGCCGGGAGGCGGCGGGCGCCGAGGTACAGGCCGGCGATCGCGAGCGGGATGTTGACGGCGAGGGTCGCGCGCGCCAGCCGCCGACTCCGATCAGCAGGCCGCCGAGGCTGGGGCCGATGACGGCGATGGTCTGGGTGGTGATCGCCAGGGCGGTGAGGACGCCGGCCGGGCTCTCCTGGCCGGTGCGCCGGGCCTCGCTGCGGATGAGGTACATGGCCGCCGGATAGCCGGAGCAGGTGCCGAAGCCGAGCAGCACCCGTGCGGCGATCAGCACGCCGAGGTTGGGGGCGAGCATGCCCACCACCCCGGCGACGCCGGTCAGCGCCGTTCCGGCCAGGAACAGCCGGCGCGGCCCGAAGAGGTCGATCAGCCGTCCCATGACGGGTTGCCCGATGGCGGTGGCCAGGTAGAGGGCGGAGATCAGCCACGCGGTCTCGGAGGGCGGGGCGCCGAAGGCGGCGCCGATCGGCACCAAGGAGACGGAGATGATGGAGGAGTTGACCGGGTTGAGCGCCGACCCCAGCATCATCGGGGCCATCAGCCGACGGTCGAAGCCGTCCGCCGGTCCCTTGGGCTCCGGTCCCGTGGCCTCCGGTCCCTTGGCCGCCATGCCGGGGAACCGGCGGCGCAGGGGGCGGGTCGGCCCTGTTGGAACGGATCGTCCGGTCATGACCGGACGATCCGTTCCAACAGGGCCGTCGCGGCGAGGATGGTGCCCCGTTCCTCCTCGGTGCACTGGTCCTCCAGGGCGCGGGTGAGCCACCCCTCGGTCGCCCGGCGGCGGTCCTCGAGGAAGGCGTGCCCGCTGTCGGTGACGAAGACCAGTTGCCGACGGCCGTCCTCGGGGTCCGGACGGCGGGCGACCAGGCCGCGTTCCACCAGGATGCCGACGGTGGTCGCCACCGACTGGTGCCGGACGCGTTCGGCGGCGGCCAGGTCGCTGACCGAGGCCTCGCCGTCCTTGTCCAGCCGGCTGAGGACGGAGGTCTGGGACGGGGTGAGGTCGCCGGGGTCGTAGGTCTCGCGCATCCGGCGTCTCAGCCGGCTGTAGACCACCCGGACCTCGCGGGCGGCGCGCGCGGCCGATTCGGACACGCCGTCGGCCGGAGCAGTGCTCTCGTTCATACAATCAGGCTAGCTTGCGCAGTCTGGACTGCGCAACTAAGGCTGTGAATCTGCGGACGGCGGGTTCAGGGAATCAGGACGATCCTGCCGAACACGTCGCCAGCGTCCATCCTGGCGTGGGCGAGCGCGGCTTGCTCCAGTGGCAGCACCTGGTGGACCACGAGGGGTAGATCGCCGCGGGCTGCGGTGTCGAACTGTGCGGTCCGCACGGTACGGCGATCGGGTTCGGCCACGGTGTCGGTGCTGAAGGTGGCGAACGACGTCGACTTCTGGAACGCCGCCATCAGCGTCATGCCGAAGTCGGCCGGTGGCTGGCCTGCGACGATGCCGACGACGACCATGCGGCCGTTCGGCTTGAGCCTGCCGAGGAACGAGGGCATGTCCGCACCGGCGACGATGTCGATGATGACGTCGTACCCGGAGGGGGCGTCCTGGCCCCCCTCGCCGGAGCGGTCCAGTACGTGGGTGGCGCCGAGGGTGCGCAGGCGGTCGCCGCGCCCGGCCGAGGAGGTGGTGACCGCCACCGCGCCGGCGCCGCCGCGGGCGGCGAGGTGGACCGTCAGGATGCCGATGCTGCCGGCCGCACCGCGTACCAGCACCGACTCACCAGGGGCGAAGCGGGCATGGGCGAGGGCGAAGTGGGCCACCACCCCGGAGCTGCCCAGCGTCACGGCGTCGACGGCGGACAGGCCTGCCGGGAGGGGGAGGACCTCTGCGACCGGGGCGATCGCCAGTTCGGTGTAGCCGCCGCCCAGGCCGGTGAAGGCCCACACGCGCCGGCCGACCCATGAGGTGTCCACCTCGCTGCCGACCGCGACCACGGTGCCCGCCACCTCGCTGCCGAGGATGTGCCCCTCCTTGAATCCGTAGCCGGCCAGGACGCCGCTGCGGATCACGGCGTCGACGCCCCCGACGCCGATCGCCTCGGTGGCGATCAGCACCTGTCCGGAGGTCGGGACCGGGACAGGGAGATCGATCACGGCAAGACCGTCGGGACTTCCGAATGTGCGGACCTCGACTGCCTTCATCGTCGCCTCCTCGTTGTGGATCAGTGCTCTCTCGTATCGGACGTTAACGGACGCCTCCGTCCGCTTGGGTAAAGTGAGAGCGGTGACCGACCGTTTGCCTCACACCCTGCGTTCCGACGCCCTGGACAACCGCCGGCGCATCCTCGATGCGGCCAGGGCGGTCTTCGCGGCCGAAGGCCTGGACGTGCCGATACGGGAGATCGCCCGGCGCGCCGCGGTCGGCCCCGCCACCTTGTACCGCCACTTCCCCACCAAGGAGGTGCTGGCCGTCGAGGCCTTCCGGGAGCAGATGCACGCCTGCCACGCGATCGTCGACGAAGGGCTCGCCGAGCCGGACCCGTGGCGCGGCTTCTGCCTGGTATTCGAAAGGATCTGTGAACTCCACGCCCGGGACCGTGGCTTCACCGCGGCCTTCATATCGGCCTTCCCCCGCGCGATGGACTTCGCCGCGGAGCGCGCCTACGCGCTCACGTCCATCACCGCGCTCGCCCGCCGGGCCAAGGAAGCCGGTCGGCTGCGCCCCGACTTCGTCCTGGAGGACCTGATCCTGATGCTCATGGCCAACAACGGCATCGAGGCGACCCCCCTGGCCACCCGGGCCGAGGCATCCCGGCGCTTCGCCTCGCTCGCGGTCCATGCCTTCCAGGCCGACGCTGATTAGCGGCGGTCAGGGTTTCGCCGGCGTTAGTCGGGCCGGGGGCGGGTTCGGTCCGGTGGACGGTGGCCAGGTCGGCGAGCCCGGAGACCTGCAGGACGGGAAGCAGCAGCGGGGGCGCGAGGAGTTCGAGGCGGTCGGCGTGGGCGAACAGGACGCTCAGGCCGGCGCTGTCGAGGTAGTCGACGGAGGTCAGGTCGAGAACGAGAGGACCGGTCGCGCTGTCGAGGGCGGCGGCCAGGTCCGCGGTGTTGCTCATGTCGATCTCACCGGCGACCCGCAGCAGCGCGGTGCCGTCCGGCCGGTGGTCAGGGGTGAGGATCAGCTGTGCGGTCATCAGGAAATCCTCGTAGACATGTCGACAGTGGTACCGGTTGTGCCCGGAGTGACGGTGACCTGTTGCATCATGGCGCGCATCAGGGTCAGGCCGCGGCCGCGGTGGGTGTTCTGCTCGGGACGGGGGGTTTTCCAACGACCTGTGTCGACCACGGTGAGGCGAAGACTGTCGACGAAGGCCTCGGCGCGTAGCCGGACGCTGTCGCCAGGGCTGTGGCGGTGCCCGTGTTCGATGGCGTTGGCACAGGCCTCACCGGCGGCCACCAGGACGCTCTGCAAGGTCTGCGGGGGGATCTGGCACTGGTCGAGCCACCCGCGCAGCGTGGTGCGCACGGTCGCGAGTTGGGCGGCTTCGGCGGGGAACGCCACCTCCAGCGGTGCGGGGTGACGGTACAGCAGCAGGGCGACGTCGTCGTCGTAGCCGTCGGTCGGGGACATGTGGGCCATGATCCGGGTGGCGAGGTCGTCGACGGCGGCGTACCGGCCTTCGTGGACGGCCGCGCTGGCCTGGTCGATGCCCGTGCTCAGCGAGTGGCGGCGGCGCTCCACCAGACCGTCGGTGTACAGCAGCAGGGTGGCGCGCGCGGGGATGCGGCATTCACCCTCGGGCCTGGGCCTACCGGGGCGTACCGCGAGGGGCAGCGAACGCCCTTCCTCCAGGAGGCTGGTGGTTCCGTCGGGGAGGGCCAGGATGCCCGGAGGGTGTCCTGCGCTGCTGTAGGCCAGGTGTCCGGTCCGGGAGTCGAGTACGCCGCAGAAGACCGTGGTGCACAGCGCGCCGGGGGTGCCGACCGCGAAGTGGTCCAGCGCCATCAGGGCCTGGGCCGGCCTCGCGTCCTGCAGCAGCAGCGCGCGGCACGCGCTGCGCAGTTGACCCATGACGCTGGCGGCCTGAAGACCGCGGCCGACGCAGTCGCCGACCACGATCCCGATGCGGCCGTCCGGCAGCGGGACGGTGTCGTACCAGTCGCCGCCCACCTCCAGGGGAGTGGTGGCGGGTTCGTAGCGGACCGCGAAGCCGTCGGGAAGGCGGGAGGGGCCGAGGATGGCGCGCTGGAGGGCGATGGAGGTCTCGCGCTCCTGGTCGATCTGGTGGGCCCGGATCAGACCCTGCGAGAGGTGTCCGGCGAGGAGTGAGAGCAGGAGCTGGTCCTCGCTGGTGAAGGGTCGGCGGTCGCCCAGGTCGATCCACAGGGCCATCGGGCCGTCGGGATGCTCCAGCAGGATGCCGGCACCGCTGTGGTCGGCTGCGGGTGTGAGCAGGGACTGCCGACGCAGTTCCACGAGGAATCGGCGGCGCTCGGACGTGAGCTGCTGCCAGGCCGGTGCCGCGGCGGTGGCGGTCAGCGTGGGTTCGTCGCCCCGGCCGAAGACGGCGGCCAGGACGTAGTCGGCGCCCCACAGCTCTTCCAGGGTGTCCAGGGCGCCGGTCAGCGCGTCGGTCAGGCTGGTCGCCCGGGACAGGCAGGTGCTCAGCGCGGCCAGCGCGCTGTCGCGCTGGATGGCGTAGTGCTCGGCGGTGACGTCCCGGAACGCTCCGACGATCACGTGCCGATCGGATTCGGGGTCCTGGACCTGGTTGAAGGTGACACTGACCCACAGCCGGTGGCCGTCGCGATGGGTGACCGGGATCGTGTGGCTTCCTCCGCTGCGGCCGAGCAGGTCGGCGAAGGCGTCGGCGAACTGCTGGTGGGCTTCGGGGGCGCTGGCGGCATCCGGCCACCACGGGTGGATCGGCGCGTAGGGCAGTCCTTCGGGTCCGTAGCCGAGGATGTCGGTGAAGGCGGCGTTGATCTCGATGACCGCGCCGTCCTCGTCGCAGATGAAGAAGGCCTCCTGGAGCGAGTCCACCAGCGCGGCGCGCCAGCGGGCATGGTGATTGCGCAGCCGGGCCAGGTCGATGCTCGCCTTCACCCGCGCGAGCAGTTCGGCCGCGATGAACGGCTTCACCAGGTAGTCGTCGGCCCCGGCCTGGAGGCCCTCGATGGCGGCCTCCTGCCCGGCTCGGGCGGACAGCAGCAGACGGGGACCGAGGCGGTCCGGGTGTCGGCGCGCAGTGCCGCCACCAGCGACAGGCCGTCCAGGCGGGGCATCATCACATCACTGACGACCAGGTCGGGCGTGGCGGCCCGGACGGTCTCCAGAGCCTCCTGGCCGTCCTTGACCGCGTGAACCCGGTATCCGGCGTCGGCCAGGATGCGGCTGAGGTAGTCGCGCATGTCGGCGTTGTCGTCGGCGACCAGGACCCCCGGTACCGGCGCTCCCCTCTCCGGGACCGGTACCGTCACGGCCTCCGTGCCGCCGCTGCGGTCTGTGCGTCCCGGTCGGCCTGTTCGTCCTGGTCGGTGGGCAACCAGCGCAGGGCCTCCTGCACGTAGGGGGAGGCGGAGTCGGAGACCACCGCGGTGTCTGCGGCGGGGGCCAGCGCCTCGGCCGGCAGATGAGCGGTTCCGAACGGCAGGCGGATGGCGAAGCTGGTGCCCGCGCCCTGGGTACTGGCGGCGGTGATGGTGCCGCCGTGCATGCCGATGAGTTCCTGCACCAGCGCCAGTCCGATGCCGCTGCCCTCGTTGGAGCGGGAGCGGGCGTTCTCGATGCGGTGGAACCGCTCGAACAGCCTGGGGAGCTCCTCGGCGGACACGCCGATGCCGGTGTCCGCCACGGTGATGACGGCGTGGGTCGGCTCCGCGCGCACCGAGACCCGGATCGAGCCCGCGAAGGTGAATTTCAGCGCGTTGCTGAGGAGGTTGAGGATCACCTTCTCCCAGAGACCGGGGTCGACGTGGACCGGTTCCGCCAGCGGAGGGCAGTCGACGACCAGGGAGAGGCCGGCCCGGGCGACGGCGGACCGGAAGACGCTGGCGAGCTCGGCGGTTGTCTCGGCGAGGTCGACCGGCTCGTACCGGGCCTGCATCCGGCCGGCTTCGATGCGGGAGAAGTCCAGCAGCGTGTTGACCAGTTTGCTCAGCCGCAGTCCGTTGCGGTGCATGACCTCCAGTTCCTCGCGCGCTCGCTCGTCCGTGTCCGCCAGGTGGCCGCGCAGTTCCTGGAGCGGCCCCATGATCAGCGTCAGCGGGGTGCGGAACTCGTGGCTGATGTTGGAGAAGAAGGTCGTCTTGGCGCGGTCCAGGTCGGCCAGTTCCTCCGCCCGCCGTTGCTGGGCCTGGTAACTGCGGGCGCTCGCGATCTCGGCCGCGATGTGCCCGGCGACCAGCTCGATGAATCCGCGGTACCCGTCGTCGAGCGGCCGGTACCGGTTCAGTGCGGCCACCAGGAACCCGTACGGGGCACTCCCGGGCTGCAGCAGCGGTACCAGCAGGGCCTGCTGCGGCGCCTCGGGCCACTGCCCGGTCGGCAGACCGGCGAACCGCGCACCGTCGAGCTCGACCAGCAGCGCTTCTCCCCGGCCGGGCTCGGCCACCGGCCACACCGCGTCCGCGTCCTTCGACAGCAGGGTCGGCGGAGCCGCAGGGTGCCCGGCGGCGATCCCGGTCGCTGTCGCCAGTCGGGCGGAGCCGTCCTCCTGGAACAGGTACGTCGCGGTGAACGGGAGGTCCTGCCGGTTGCGGTCGAGCTGCCGACCGGCGATGTCCAGAGTCTCCCGCTCGGTCCGCACGACGCTGAGATCGGAACCCAGATCCCGCAGGGTCGCCATCCGTCGCTCGCCGACAACTCGCTGGGTCTCCTCGCTGACCACGCACAGCATGCCCACCACCGCCCCGGAGTCGTCGCGCAGCGGGCTGTAGGAGAAGGTGTGGTAGGTCTCCTCCGAGTAGCCCGACCGTTCCAGGAACAGCAGCAGCGCTTCGTCCCAGGTCGCCGTTCCTCCGGCCAGCACCGCTTCGATCCGCGGTGCGATGTCGTCCCAGATCTCGGCCCACACCTCACTGGCCGGGCGGCCCAGCGCCCACGGGTACTTCCGGCCCAGGGTGTCGCGGCGATAGGCGTCGTTGCAGATGAAGGTCAGCTCCGGACCCCAGGCCATCCACATCGGGAACCGGGACGACAGCAGGATGCTCACGGCCGTCCGCAGGCTCTGCGGCCAGTCCGACGGCGGCCCGAGCGGGGTCGACTGCCAGTCCACCGCGTCGAGGTCCCGGCCGACGTGGGCGTCGGCGGCGAACACTCCGGCAGCTCCCGCCGCGGGGGGTTCGTACCCGGCTTCCTCCGACTGCCTCACTCGAGATCCTCTCGCTCGTCGTACGTCCGTGCCTGAGCCCCGGCAGCTCCAGTGCCCCACCAGCAGACCCCAGTGTCTCAGCCCCGTAGGATAAGCCGCTGTCCCAGCAGCGGACGTGCCGGGGCCGGGAACAGAGGGGCGACGACGGTGAAGGAGGACGCTCCATCCCGGTCCGACGACCTCCTCCGGACCGGTGGAGACCAGGTCGCCCGCGAGCCCACCGTGCTGCGCACCCTCCGCGTTCCGCCGCTCGACACCATCCCACCTGACCAGGAGAACCGGTGACCGACCCAGCTCTCAACGTCACCCGAGAGACCAGCCCCTCCGGCGACGTCGTGTTCACCCTGGCGGGCGAACTCGACTTCTCGACCTCGGGGCAATTCACGCGAGCCCTGAGCGACACCACGGTCGGTCCCACCACCGGGCTGGTGATCGACCTCTCGGACCTCGCCTACTGCGACTCCACCGGCATCACCGCGCTCATCACCGCCTACCAGCGGGCCGAGGCAGCCGGAGCCCCCCTGATACTCGCAGGAGTGGGCTCCGAACTCATGAGGGTCTTCCGCATCGTCGGCCTGGAACAGGTCTTCACCTTCCGCCCCTCCGTCCAGGACGGCATCGGCGACCTGCGTTCCTGACCACCGGGGTTCACACCTTCGCGCGCGTTCGGCCTTCTGGAAAAGGGGCAGCGATACCAGTGCCGCACAATCGGAAGGCATGGCGCTGATGAGTGAGTCGGGCACACAGACGCAGGACGCCGACGTACTGGTGATCTTCGGGATCACCGGGGACCTGGCGCGGAAGATGACGCTGCGCTCGCTGTACCTGCTGGAGGCCGCACAACGCCTGGACTGCCCCGTGGTGGGGGTGGCCCTGGAGGACTGGTCGGACGAACAACTGCACGGAGCGGTCGAGGACGCGGTGCGCGCTGCCGGTGGCGACGTGGACGCGCGGGTCCTGGGGCGGCTGAAGGACCGGGTGAGCTACCTCTCGGGCGACTTCACCGCTCCCGACACTTACCAGCAGCTCGCCGAACGTCTCAAGGGGGCCAAGCACCCGCTGTTCTACCTCGAGATCCCGCCCTCGCTCTTCTGCCCCGTCGTCACCGCCCTGGGGCAGGCCGGGCTCACGGCGGGGGCGAAGGTGCTGATCGAGAAGCCCTTCGGTCATGACCTGGCCTCGGCCCGCTCCCTGAACCAGGACCTGCACCGGGTCCTGGCCGAGGACCAGATCCTGCGCATCGACCACTTCCTCGGCAAGCAGCCGGTCCTTGACATCGCCTGCCTGCGGTTCGCCAACACCTTCCTCGAACCGGTGTGGAACCGTGAGCATGTCGCCGAGGTCCAGATCACCATGGCCGAGGACTTCGGCGTCGCGGACCGCGGCGGCTTCTACGATCCCGTCGGCGCGCTGCGCGATGTGGTGCAGAACCACCTCCTGCAGGTCATGGCCCTGATCGCGATGGAGCCGCCCGCAGCGACGGGTGCCGACGCGCTGTGGGACGAGCGCGTCCGAGTCTTCCGTGACACGGCCACCGCCGACCCCGCCGCGTGTGTCCGCGGCCAGTACGAGGGCTATCGGGAGGTGCCCGGGGTCAAGGACGGATCCACCACCGAGACCTACATCGCCCTGCGCCTGCAGATCGACAACCCCCGCTGGTCCGGAGTGCCGTTCTTCATCCGCGCGGGCAAGGCCATGGCGACCCTCGCCACCGAAGTCCGTCTCATCTTCCACCAGCCCCCGAACACCGCCGCGCCCGGCGGCGGTCACCCCCCGGCGGTCAACGAAGCCGTCCTGCGACTGGACCCCGAGGGCGCACTGCGTCTGACGATGCTGTCCAGGGACGCGGACGGCACCGGCACCCGCCAGGTCCACCTGGACCTGCCCTTCAGCGCCGAACTCGGCAAACCGCCCACCCCCTACGAACGCCTGCTGCACGACGCGCTGACCGGGGACCGGGCGTTGTTCACCCGCGAGGACGCCATCGAGGAGACCTGGCGGATCCTGCAGCCCATCCTCGACGCTCCCCCCACCGTCCAGACCTACCCCCAGGGATCCTGGGGGCCCGCGCAGGCCGGCCGCCTCACCGACGGCCACATCCCCTGGCAGGCCCCCTGGACGACGGACCACTGACGCCGGCCCGTGGTCAACTCAGGCAGATGACGACGCCCTCGCCGGCGGCGGCCGCTGCCCGGTAGAAGTCGCGGAGCACGCGAAAGGCCCACACCACCGACTTCACGTCGCACCCCGCCCCGTAGGCACCGGACTGGTCGACATGGCGGAACCGTCTGCGGACTTCCTTCACATCGATGCCTTCGCTGTAGAACTCGTCGTCCTCGTCGTCCCCGCTGCCGTCGAGGTCCGCGGCGATGGCAGCGACCAGCCGGGGCGAGAGCACCCGAGGGCCGCCGTAGTCACTGTGCGGCTCGATGTGCTCGCCTCCGGAGACCGCCAGCGGGGCGCCGGCCGCGCGCTCGGGCGCCCAGGCCGGGCGGGTGCGTACCCGCTCCTGTCAGCGATATGTCAGCGGGTGCGGGAGGCTGTCAGCGGGATGTCGGTGGGGCCTGGCACCTTGCTGGGTATGAAGCGAATCGACAAGCACTCCGAATCCGGCCGCCCGGTGGCCGTGTCCGTGCGGGGACTGGTCAAGCACTACGGCGAGACCAAGGCCCTGGACGGCGTGGACCTGGACGTGCACGAGGGCACCGTCATGGGCGTCCTCGGCCCGAACGGCGCAGGCAAGACCACCCTCGTGCGCTGCCTGTCCACCCTGATCACTCCGGACGCCGGCAAGGCCGTCGTGGCCGGGTACGACGTGGTCCAGCAGCCCCGGCAGCTGCGCCGCGTGATCGGCCTCACCGGCCAGTACGCCTCGGTCGACGAGAAGCTCTCCGGCCGCGAGAACCTCTACCTGATCGGCCGGCTGCTCGACCTGCCCCGCAAGGAGGCCGCTCCCGCGCGGACGCGCTGCTGGAGCGGTTCTCGCTGACCGACGCCGCCACCCGCCCAACCCGTACCTACTCCGGCGGCATGCGCCGCCGGCTGGACCTCGCCGCCTCGATGATCGGCCGCCCGCACGTCCTGTACCTGGACGAGCCCACGACCGGCCTGGACCCCCGCACCCGCAACGAGGTGTGGACCGAGGTCAAGGCCATGGTCCGGGACGGGGTGACCGTGCTGCTCACCACCCAGTACATGGAGGAGGCGGAACAACTGGCCTCCGAGCTGACCGTCATCGACCGCGGCAGGGTCATCGCCAACGGCGGCACCGACGAGCTCAAGGCCACGGTGGGCGGCCGCACCCTGCGGGTCCGCCCGGCAGACCCGCTGGATCTGAGCGCGCTGGCCAACACGCTGGGCGAGCTGCGGCTGACCGGCTCGGCCACCACCGCCACCGCCACCGTCGACACCGAGACCGGCGAGGTCCTGGTGCCGATCGTCAGCGACGAGCAGCTGACCGCCGTGGTCGGCGCGGTCACCGCGCGCGGCCTGACCATCGGCTCGATCACCACCGAACTGCCCAGTCTGGACGAAGTGTTCCTGTCCCTGACCGGTCAGAAAGCGTCCGCCCCGCAGGACGTCCAGCCCCAGCTCGAGGAGGTCGCCGTATGAGTGCCACCCTGGTTTCCGCCACCGTCCCCACGATCACGATCGAGGCCGACCCCAAGATCGGCCTGCGCGGCCATCTACGCCATACCGGCGCGCTGATCCGCCGCAATCTGCTGTGGATCAAGCAGGACCCCGAGTCGATGATGGACGCGGTCCTGATGCCCGTCATCTTCACGCTGCTCTTCGTGTACGTCTTCGGCGGCTCGATCGGCCAGGCGCTCGGCGGCGGCCAGGGAGCGTACGTCCAGTACGTGATCCCCGGCATGATCGCGATGATGAGCATGAACATCGCCCAGGGCGTCGGCACCGGCTTCAACGAGGACTTCAACAAGGGCATCATGGACCGCTTCCGGTCGCTGCCCATCGGACGCGGCTCCGTCCTGGTCGCGAAGATCGCGGTGGAACTGATCCGGCTCCTGGTCGCCGTCACGGTGGTGATGGTCATCGCGCTCCTGGTGGGCTTCCACGTCAACGGCCACTGGGGCGGTCTGCTGGCGTCCATCGGACTGACCGCGCTGTTCGGCTCCGCCGTCATGTGGATCTTCCTGGTCCTCGGCGTGACCATGAAGAACGCCCAGTCCGTGCAGGCCATGGGATTCCTGGTGATGATGCCGCTGCAGTTCGGCTCCTCGATCTTCGCGCCGACCAGCTCGATGCCGGGCTGGCTGTCGAACTTCACCACGTACAACCCGATGTCCGGCCTGGCCGACGCGTCCCGTGGGCTGATGACCGGCGGCCCGATCGCCCACGGCCTGACCGTGACGCTCGCCTGGACCGTCGGCCTGACCGTGGTCATGGCACCGATCGCGATCCGCAAGTTCACCCGAAAGAGCTAACCCGGCTCGCGCTCGCGCCTGCGCCCGCGTCCGTGCCCGCGTCGGAGACGGGCATGGGCACGGGCGGGCAGCGGGGCAAAATACACCCTGCGGCCCGCCAAGTTGCCGGAATTCGCAATTCGTCACTGCCGTATCGGGTCGACTACGTAGCGTCCTGGGCCATGGCGAACATTGAGATCGCGTTGAAGGAAGCAATGATGATCGAGGGCGCGCTCGGCGTCGCCCTGGTCGACGTGGGCAGCGGCATGGCCCTGGGCACCCTGGGCGGCAGCAGCGACCTGGACCTGGCGGTGGCCGCCGCCGGCAACACGGACCTGGTGCGCGCGAAGCTGCGCGTCATGGAGATGCTCGGCGTCAGCGGCAGGATCGAGGACATCCTGAGTACGCTCACCACGCAGTACCACCTCGTGCGGCCGCTGACCGCGCACAGCGGTGCGGGCCTGTTCCTGTTCCTCGTCCTTGACCGCAGGCGTGCCAACCTGGCCATGGCGCGCCGCCAGCTGCAGCTGGTCGAGACCGGCCTGGACATGTGATGCAGCCCCCGCTCTACGAGGTCAAGGCCGAGTTCTTCAAGATGCTCGGCCACCCGGTCCGCATCCGCGTCCTGGAACTCCTGCAGGACGGCCCGGTGCCGGTGCCCGCCCTGCTGGCCGCCACCGGCGTCGAACCCTCCAACCTCTCCCAGCACCTGGCCCTGCTGCGACGCTCGGGCATCGTCGTCTCCACCCGCCAAGGAGCGACCGTCCGGTACGCGCTGGCCGGAACCGACGTCGCGGACCTGCTGCGCGCCGCCCGCCGGATCCTCACCGTCCTGCTCGCGGACCGGCAGGGGGTGCTGGACCAACTGCTCCAGGCCGACACCGGTGCCCGCCGGTCGCCGGCTCGACCTTGACACGGCTTGACCTTGACATGGTTTGACCTTGACGCGGCTTGACCTTGACACGGTGAGAAGGTGTCCACTGAGTGCAGGAGGTGGCCCCGATCAACACCACAGACGGAACCCCGCAGAGCACCCGTGCGGCCAACGCCCTGAGCGCCGAGGACTCGTCGGTCCGGCTCCAGGCAGCCCTCGCGGTCGGCTCGAACCCCGACCCGGGCTTTCTGGAGGCGCTCGTCGAACGGTGCGCGGTCGAGCCGGATTTTTTTCGTGCGCGAGATGCTGACCTGGGCGCTGACCCGGCTTCCGGCGGCGATCACCCTGCCCCGGATTCGCCGGGAGCTCGACTCCGCGTGCGATCAGGCGCGCAGTCAGGCGTTGCACACGCTCTCCAAGATCGGGGACAGGAGGGCCTGGGCCTGGATCACCCGCGACCTGCTGCACGACGCCGACGACGAGGTCGCGCGGACCGCGTGGCGCGTCGCCCTCGTCCTCGTGCCCGAGGACGAGGGCGAGAGGAACGACCTGGTCGACGAACTGGCCACGCAGCTCGGCCGCGGCGACAGCAGGATGCAGCTGAGTCTGAGCCGGGCCCTCGTCGACCTCGGCGAGGTGATCGAGCCTGCCCTGGCCAAGGCTGCGACGAACTCCGACCCGGCGGTGGCCACGCACGCCCGTGCCACCGAGCTGCTGCTGCAGGACCCGGAGATCGGTTTCGGGGCGGCCATCCACGAGGCGAAGCGACTCGCCGATTCGACGGAGGCCGCCAGGGCCGCGGAGGCCAGGGCTTGCTGATCGGCGATGTCGCCCGCCACTCGGGCGTGAGCACCCGGATGCTCCGGCACTACGACGCCCTCGGACTGGTGCGACCGACCGGTCGCACCGTCGGCGGCTACCGCGAGTACTCCGCCGAGGATGTCCGCAGGATCTTCCACGTGGAGAGCCTGCGTTCGCTCGGGCTCTCGCTGAAGCAGGTCGGGCGCGCGCTGGAGGAGCCGGCCTTCACCCCGTCCGCCCTGGTCGGCGACCTCATCCGCTGGACCGAAGACCGCTTGGAGCGGGAACAGGAGCTGCTCAAGCGGCTCCGCGCGATCGATGCGTCGGCGCCCGACGACTGGCCGGGTGTGCTGCGCATCGTCGAACTCATGCAGGGGCTCAACTCGACCAGTGCCGCGCGCAGGCAGCAGGCCGTCCTGGCGCCTGAGGGGGTGTCGGTTCCCGGGGAACTGCTGGCCGCGGCGGTCCTGGCCGAAGCCGACCCCAATGTCGCGGGCGCCCTGCGCTGGGCCCTCGCCCGATCGGGCGGCGACCGCGTGGCGATGCTGGCCGCCGGCGCGCAGTCGGAGGACGTGGACGTCCGGCGGCGCGCGGTGCTGGCGATCGCCTCGATGCCCGAGGCCCCAGGTGCGGCCGCGGTGCTCGCGGACGTACTGGGGACCCGGACCCGACGGTGCGCAGGCACGCCGCGCTGGCCCTGGGCAGGCGCGGGGTGGTCTCGGCCGTGCCGTTCCTCGTCGCCATGGTGGTCGAGGGCTCCCACGACGTCGACGCGGCGGAGGTCCTGGCAACGCTTTCCCAGGACCCCGGGTGCGCGGACCGGATCATGACCGTACTGGTCGACGAACTCGCCGCGCCCACGGCGGACTCCGCGACGCGGCTACGCCTGATCCAGGCAATGGTCGAGCTGTCGGGGCCAGCGGCACGGGATATCCTGCGCCACCTGTCCCACGACGACGACCACGCGGTCGCCCGCGTAGCCTCGGCCTTCGCCGGAATTCTCGAAGCGCGGTCGTCCGAAGACCGCTGATGAGGGAGCCGCCCACGACATGGCTCGGGGAGACCACAGGTCCGGCCGCGACGCCGCTAGAGGCCACTCGCCGGCGGAGAGACCGGCAGCGGGTGCGGGCGTCGGTGTGTTGATAGCGACCATGCGACCCAGGGCGGGTGCGGTCGATGCCTACGAGGTCGTCCTCCAGCGGGGCGCTTCGTCGTCGGGCTGATCGGGGCTGGCGAAGTGGAACGGCACGGCGAACCGCTCGGCCAGGGCACGGCCGACCGTCTCTGCCTCCTGCGCCTCGGGCCACGGCGGAACGGTGCCGTTGAACAACCGCATGTCACTGCCGTGCCGGATCCAGGCGAGCGGGTGCTCAGCAGCCGGGTCGTCCGTGAGGGCTACCAGCTCCACGAACCAACCATCGGGGTCGCCGTCCCACAGCGCCTCGATGGCGACCGGTCGGCCGGGCAGCGCCTCCACCTTCTCCACCAGCGCCACCAGATCGAGCGGAGGGGTCGGATAGCGCTCGAACCGCAGGCCCAACTCCCGGTAGCGCTCCGCTACCACGTCGAGTGTGTCGTACAGGCCCGGCCTGGACTCGACCGGCAACGCCGCGCGGATACGGACGACTGCCGCTATCCGATGGTCCTGCTGAATGAGGCTGTCCACGGCGGAGCGCTCGGCGGCCGACAGCACGGCCCAGATCGGGGAGTCCATGACCGTATTCAAGCCGTCCCGACTTCACGCCGCCGACCCGGGTCGCACGATGCCTATTCTGACGTGAGCATGTCGTTGATACAGCGGCGCAGCCCGCTGATGGGGTCGACCGGTCGCAGCCACGGCACCCGCTGAAGCAGGTCGCCGTGCTGCTCGGTGCCGGGGGCGGTCAGCAGGGTACGGAGCTGGTCCGGGGCGGGGTCGGTGACCAGGCACAGCCAGGCGAGGCCGGCGCCGATGCGGAGCTCGTACGGTCGGCCGGGGTCCGACCACAGGCTCCGGGCCCACGCGGGAGCGTGCTCGTCCTGGTGCTCGCGGGCGAGTTGGGCGATCGCCAGCACCAGGCTCACCCGGACCGCTGGATCGTCTTCCACGGCCAGCCCGCGGTGCAGGGCCGCGGAGATCCGCGGCACCTCGCCGGTCGCCGCGGCCAGGACGAAGGCGGTCGCGGAGCGGACCTCGGCGGCGGGGTCGGAGAGCAGCGGGAGCAGCAGGTGCAGGTCGCTGGTGATAGCGGCGCGAGCGGCCTGGATGGTCCAGTCGACGGGGCATTCTGTGCTGCCCTCGATCATCAATGGATCCTCGGCGACTAGAAATGCGGAAACCGCTGCCAGGGGATCTGGTCGTACGCGAATCCGTCCTTGACCTCTCGCGGGATCGTGCTGAGGACCGTACGCATGTCGGAATCCGTGCCAACCCACGGCTCGGGCCATCTAGCCCAACGGTCATCGTCCATCGCCTGGTCCCCAGGCATCCCAGCCACCCCCATCCGCCCCCGGGGAGTCTAACGGCCGAAGATCCACTCGTGCGGCAGTGTCCCGGCGGGGCCAGGGGCTGCGAGTCCGGAATTACTTGTACAGCCCAAGCACTTGCGGTATACAAGTACTACTGAGAGCGGAGGTGGGTCATGGCGAACCGGCCAACAGCGGTATCCGTTGCGGTGCGGGAGCCGGTGGCCTTCGGTGCCGGCGACGGCGGCCCGAAGACCCGCGTGGCCTCGGTCGCGGACTCGGTGCTCGACCTGCTGCGGACGGTGCGGCGGTCCAAGGCCCGGCTGCTGGCCGCGGCGAGCGACGACGTCGACTCGGCGACCCAGATGCTCCTGCGCACCATGGCGGCCGAAGGCCCGATGCGGGCGAGCGCGCTGGCCGGCAGTCTGCAGTCGGACCTGTCGACGGTCAGCCGCCAGGTCGCCTCGCTGGTGACCCGCGGACTGGTGGAGCGACGGGCCGACCCGGTGGACGGCCGGGCCAGCCTGCTGGTGGTCACCGATGCGGGCCGAGCCATCATCGCCGCGAACGAACACACCAGGACCGCCTTCTTCGAGGAGGTGCTGAGCGGCTGGACCCCCGACGAACTGGCCCAGTTCGCCCACCTGTTGGAGCGGTTCACCGCGGCCTACGACACGACCCACTCCCAATGGATGACCGACGCGACGCGACACTCCGCCCGCAACGGCGACCCGGAAGAAGGCAGCACCACATGAGTTCCACTGCAACCCATCCGGCGGGCTCACCGTCGGACGGCGCGCTGACCCATCGCCAGGTCCTGACGATCCTGTCCGGACTCGTCCTGGGCATGTTCCTCGCCGCGCTGGACCAGACGATCGTCTCGACCGCGATCAAGACGATCGGCAACGACCTCAACGACCTGTCCGCACAGGCCTGGGTCACCACCGCCTTTCTGATCACCTCGACGATCGCCGCACCGCTGTTCGGCAAGCTGTCGGATATCTACGGCCGCAAGCGGCTGTTCATGCTCGCGATCGTGATCTTCGTGATCGGTTCGGCCCTGTGCGGCCTGGCCCAGTCGATGTACGAACTGGCCGGGTTCCGCGCCTTCCAGGGCATAGGCGCCGGCGGCATCATGCCGCTCGCCCTGGCCGTGATCGGCGACATCATCCCGCCCCGCGAGCGGGCCCGCTACCAGGGCTACATGATGGCCGTCTTCGCCAGCGCCTCGGTCCTCGGACCGGTCCTGGGCGGCCTGCTCTCCGGCACGGACAGCTTCCTGGGCGCCGCGGGCTGGCGCTGGATCTTCTACATCAACGTCCCCATCGCCGCCTTCGCCCTGATCGTCATCGCCAAGGTGCTGCACCTCGACCACGTCCGCCGCGAGCGGCGGATCGACTGGTGGGGCTCGGTGCTGCTCGCCGTCGGCCTGGTCCCGCTGCTGGTCGTCGCCGAGCAGGGCCAGGGCTGGGGCTGGGCCTCGGTCGCTTCCTTCGCCTGCTACCTGACCGGTGCGGCCGGCCTGATCCTGTTCGTCTGGGTCCAGCGGCGGATGGGGGACGACGCGCTGCTGCCGCTGCGACTGTTCCGCAACAGCACCTTCTCGGTCGCCTCGGCCCAGGTCACCATCATCGGCATGGCCATGTTCGGTGGCATGTCGGTGATCCCGCTCTACCTGCAGATCGTCAAGGGCGCCTCGCCGACGAAGGCGGGACTGCTGCTGCTTCCGCTGGTGGCAGGGCTGATGCTGTCCTCGCTCGGCTCGGGGCAGCTGATCGCCCGCACCGGCCGCTACAAGATCTTCCCGGTGATCGGGTCGGTCCTCATGGTCGTCGGCATGGGCCTGATGATCACGATCGGCGCCGACACGGCCCTGTGGCAGACCGACATCTACATGGCGGTCTTCGGCATCGGCCTCGGGCTGAACATGCAGAGCCTGGTGCTGGCCATGCAGAACGCCGTGCCCGCGCAGGACATGGGTGTCGCCTCCGCCGCGTCGACGTTCTTCCGCTCCATCGGCGGCACCCTGGGCACCGCGATCTTCCTGTCCGTCCTGTTCTCGTCGGCCGGAACCAAGATCAGCAGTGAGTACGCCAAGGCGGCCGGCGACCCGGCCTTCATCGCGGCGGCCAAGGCCCACCCGGATCAACTCGCCTCGCTGCACCAGCACCTGGGCGGCGGCCTGGACGACACCTCGTTCCTGAACGGGCTGGCCAAGCCGCTCAGCCACCCGTTCTTCGTCGGCTTCTCCGCCGCCGGGGACGTGGTGTTCGCGATCGTCGCCGTCCTGCTGCTGGGAGCAGTCGTGCTGTCGGCCTTCCTCAAGGAGGTTCCGCTGCGCACGGTCTCGGGCAACCAGGCCCGGGCTGAGACGGAATCAGCTGCCGCGAGTGCGGAGGCCGCCGGGACGGGAATCGGCCTCGCCGCGGTGCCGGGCGAGAGCGAGAGTGAGACCGAGATCGAGATCGATCGGGAGGCGGACAGCGCCAGCACGAGCTCCGCGGGCGAGCGCTAGGCGTACTGAGCACGGAGGTTGGTGGGTGAGGGCCTTCTGGGCCCGGTGCGGATGACGACATCCGCAGCGGCGCTCAGAGGGCCCTCATGCCGTACCGCGACGCTGTGTCGGGCGCCAACGCTGTGTCTGCCGCCGTTCTGTGGCGGACGTCTCGCCCGCGGACGGCAGTTGCCGGGGTGGGGAGCCCTTATCATTGAGTCAACAGTCCACCTCGTTCCGGCGAGGTGATGCCGGGTCAATTCTCCACATGCTGAGGCATGTTGGCGGATTTCCCGAGCTGTGGTCCAGCGTCGGCCTGCAGTGGTTTCCCACCGTGCCAGCAACGACCTGACGGAGTGTTCCATGCCTCTGTACAACCCCGCCGAACTTCGCCGCCTCGTCACCGCACTCGAAGCCCTGGGCGACGCTCAGGGCGGCGCGGACATCGAGCGCCGCCGTGAGGACCTCCACTACACCCTCTGCGTCTCGACCGGCATCCGCGAGCCCGCCCGCGCGGTGGAGCAGGCCCGCCGGCTCCTCGCCCCGAACCGCGAGGCCCTCGCCTCGGCCGCCTGAGGGGTGAGCGCCGGGCCGTGGTCTCGCTGGGCCGTGGTCCACGACGGTCGTGGACAGCGCCGCGTGGGTCAGGCGGGCCAGACGGGTCAGGTGGGCCAGGCGGCGTCCACCGGCGGGCGGTCGAGCAGGGCCGGGACGGCTTGGGCGTATCGCGGGTCGGTATTGCCCCCGTCGACGGCAAGGAGACAGAGGAGGCGCAGTCGCTGCCCACTGCGGGCGGCGGCCTGGGTCTTGTGGTGTCCGTCGAGCAGGAAGTGCGTCAGCCCCCAGTGCTGGGCCTCCAGCTTCGGGGGTCGGCTCCACATGGCGGGCGCGGCGGTGTCCAGCACGCTGACTGCGACCGCCGTGGGAGCCTCTCCGCCGAGCAGGGCGCCCGCATAGCGGTCGATGGTGGCGGGATCGTTGCGGGTCGGCGGCTGCATCGGCACGAGGAACTCGAACAGCAGCCCGCCACCGGGCACCGGCTTGGGGGTGCTGCCATCGAGCCGGTAATAGGCGGTGGCGGGGTCAGCGGGCAGGTCGTGCGGGGCCTGTTCGACGTCCCAGGTGTCCAGTTGCTCGTGAGTGAAATAGTCCCGGTCGCCACCGGGCAGCACGAGTTCCGGCGTGATCTCCAGCAGCAGCGGCAGGTAGCGTCCCGGGGCCAGCAGGCTCACGAAAGCCTGCACGACCTGGTGGTCGAGCTGATCGAGGCCGGTGGCCAGCCGGTCCCGCAGAAGCTCCGGGTCGCGGTAGCGATCGGCGCCGTCCATGCGGCGGAACAGCAGGGCGCAGGTGCCGCACCAGAAGGTCTGCTCGAACGCGGGTTGCCCGTGCACGGTCAGGTGCGGCCCGGTCCAGCCGGCGTCCGGCCCGTCAGGCTTCGCGCCGACGCTGACCACTGGCTCACTCGCGGTCGAGTGGACCAGCGCCCCTACCTGAAGAATCGATGTCACCCGGGCAGGATACGGGGCGCAGGCGAAATCCCCTCGGGCGGCGGAGGCGGACCGGGCCTGCGTGCTCCCCGGAAGCCCTGCTGGCGCGGGCCGAGCTGCGGCGGCTCGGCTGCGATGCCGTCAGCCCACCTGCTGGTCCTCGCAGGCGACGTCCACCAACGCCGCAGACGGACCCCGGAACCCGGTGGAACCGACGGATCCGGTCCGGCCGTCCCCGGTGTCGGATACGGTGCGGGCACCGTCGGGGTACGCGAGAGGGATTGTCACGTCATGAGTCGGGATCTGGCCAAGGGCGCGCGGGTTCGGCTGAGCGAGTTGACTGGCGACTCAGAACTGCGGCTCGGGGTGACCCTGGACGCGCCGGGGGTCGCCTTCGACTTCAGCGTGTTCGGGCTCGACGCCGACGAGCGGCTGAGCGACGACCGCTACTTCGTCTTCTTCAACCAGCCCGCGTCGCCCGAGAACGCGATCGAACTGCTGTCCCCGCAGGACGGTGACCAGGCCAGTTTCCGGCTGCGGCTGGACTCCGTCCCGGCGCAGGTGCACCGGATGGCGCTCACCGCGACGCTGGACGGCGACGGCACGATGGGCCAGGTCGCCTCGGGGCACGTCCGGCTTCTGGCGGGCGGCCAGGAGGTGGTCCGCTACTCCTTCACCGGCACGGAGTTCAGCACGGAGCGGGCGGTGATGCTCGCCGACGTCTACCGCCGCGCGGGCGCGTGGAGCATCGTCGCGGTGGGACAGGGCTTCGACGGCGGGTTGCAGGCGCTGCTGGAGAACTACGGCGGCCAGGTGGCCGAGGAGGAGCCGACAGCCGCGGCAGCGCCTTCGCCGGCCCCGGCACCCGCCGCCGTTCCAGCCGCCGCCTCGGCACCCGCCGCCGCCTCGGCACCCGCCCCAGCTGCAGCTTTCGTCCCCGCTCAAGCCCCCGCCCCCGCCCCGCCGCCGAGCCGGTCAGCGCACGGGTCTCGCTGCTGAAGTACGCAGAGCTGCCGGAGCAGACCGGGTGGCTCCAGCAGAACCCACAGCTGGTGCGGTTCACGCTGGCCAAGGACGCCGAGGTGCTGGCCCTGCAGGGCAGCATGGTGGCCTACCAGGGCGACGCCGACTTCTCGTACGAGGGTTCGGGCGTGCTGCGCAAGATCATCGGCAACCTCACCGGCCAGCAGCTCAAGCTGATGCGGGTGCGCGGCGACGGACAGGTCTTCCTCGCGGACGGGGCCTCGCAGCTGCACGTGGTGCGGCTGGAGGGCGAGTCGCTGTGCGTGGGCGCGGACCGCATCCTGGCCTTCGACGCCGGCCTGGACATCGAGGTGCGCCGGATCGAGGGCGACGGGTTGCCGGGCGGCGGGTTCCACACCCTCCAGTTCTCCGGCCACGGCACCCTGGTCGTCAAGACCAATGGGACGCCGGTGGTGCTGCCGGTGACCCCGGCCCCGGAAACCCAGGTGGACATCAACGCCCTGGTCGCCTGGACCAGGGGCTCCCAGGTGATCACCACCGCACCGGTGCGCATCCGCCGCTCGGGCTTCGCCGGGCGCTCCGCCGAGACCTGCACCCTGCAGTTCCGCGGCGGCCCGGGGAACTTTGTCATCGTCCAGCCGTACGAAGCCTGAGATTCAGGTACGAGGAGGTTCCGTCGGTGCAGAGGCAACTGCTGGCCGGGCACGCCCCGGAGTCGGGCAATGCCAGGATGTCCAACCACGGCTCGGCGATGTGCCGGGTCAGGGTGGACACCCAGACTCCCGTGCACGCCAAGGCCGGGGCGATGGTCGCCTACACCGGCTTCCTGGCCTACCAGCCGGTCACCCAGTCGCTGCGCCGGGCGATGGGGGAGTGGGCGTCGGGCGAGCGCAGCCCGCTGCTGACCTGGGAGGGCGACGGCGACCTCTACCTCGCCGACCAGGGCGCGGACGTGCTGGTGCTGCGGCTGGCCGAGGAGGAGCTGTCGGTCAACGGCGCGCACCTGCTCGCCATGGACTCCCAGCTCCAGTGCCGCGTGGAGCGGGTCAAGGGCGTGGCCCTGGCGGCCGGCGGCGGGCTGTTCAACGTCGTGGTCTCCGGAACCGGCTGGGTCGCGGTCAGCACCAACGGCGTGCCGGTGGTGCTGGACTGCGCTGAGGCCGAGACCTATGTGGACCCGGACGCGCTGGTCGCCTGGACCGGCGCCCTGACGTTGCGTCCGCACCGCAGCGTCAAGATGGGCTCGCTGATCGGACGGGGAAGCGGCGAGGCGCTGCAGATCGGCTTCAAGGGGACCGGGTTCGTGGTGGTGCAGCCCAGCGAGGACACCGGCGACCGGCTGAAGATCCGCGGCTGAGGCCGGAATACCTGAGACCGGCGTACCCGGGGCCGACGTACCTGAGGCCGGCGTACCTGAGGCCGGCCCACCTGAAAGAACCGCAGTCCGGAGAAAAGGGACCAGATCCGATGCAGAGCGCACTGCTCCACCACACCGTCGCCACCGGCGCCGACGTGTTCACCCTGCAGAACGACCACATGCTGCGGGTCGCCCTGGACGGCCACCGGGAGGTGCTGGCCCGTAGCGGCTCGATGGTCGCCTTCCAGGGCCGGGCCACCTTCACCGAGGTCGGCGGCGACCAGCGGCAGATGGCGCACCTGATCAACCAGCAGATCCAGCGCCAGCACCAGTACGGCCAGCAGCAGCACGGCCAGCAGCACGGCCAGCAGCACGGCCAGCAGCAGGGTCAGCACCTGCAGCAGCTCCAGCAGCAGTACGCCGCCGGGGCGCAGGGACTGCTGATGAGCTGCACCGGGACCGGCACCGTGTTCCTGGCGAACCTGGCCCAGCACCTGCATGTGCTGACGCTCCAACAGGGCGAGCAGCTGACACTGAGCAGCGCCTATCTCCTCGCGATGGAGAACTCGGTGAGGTGGCGGACCGTCAATATCGAGGGCGGCGAGCGGATCGCCGGGGTCGGCAACTGGTGCCTGGAACTGACCGGCCCGGGACAGGTGGTGCTGATGACCTCCGGCCGTCCGCTGGCACTGCCGGTCGGGCCGCAGCAGTACGCCTCGGCGGACGCTGACGCGGTGGTGGCCTGGTCGTCGGCGCTGGACGTACAGCTCCAGTCGCAGAGCTCCAACACCTCGGCGCTGCGCCCGCACAGTAATACGACCGAGGGCTGGGAGCTGTCCTTCCAGGGCACCGGCCAGGTCGTGATCCAGCCCAGCGAACTGCCGTCCCCCAAGGTCTGACCGGCCCCCCGGTTCTCCCCGAGAGTATCGCCCGTGCACTCTTCCAGCCGCTCCGCACCCGTAGTGCTGGCGCTCCTTGCGTTCCTGAGTAGCTGCTCGTCCCCACGAGACGCCGCCACGCAACCGGCATCCTCGGCTGCGGCCCCGGTACGCCCTTGCCAGTCCCCCTCGCCCCGCCCCGGCGACGCCGGCGCCCCGGTTTCCGGCCTGCCCGCGGCCGACCAGGTGGCGGCGTTGGGACACCCGCTGACCCTCAGGGGCAGTGACCCCGGGGAACAGGTGACGGTGACGTTCCTGGACGTGGTCGATCCCGCGTGCGGTGTGGGCGGCAATTCCCTGCTCGACCACGGTATGAAGTATGTGGGACTCAGGCTCCGACTGGTCGACTCGGGTTCCACGCCCTATTCCGACTCTCCCAGCAACTGCACCTGGGGCCGCACCGACACCGGCCTCCAGGTGGGTTCCTTCGTGGCCCCCACCCTCTCCGAGGGCCCCGCCGTCGCACCCCACGGCAACCTCGAACTGCAGCCGGGGCGCGGTGCCACGGGCTATGTGGTCATGGAGATACCACAGCACGCACACCTGGCCCGAATCGACTTCACCCCGGACAGTGGATTCGCGGACGACACCGGTGAGTGGAAGCTCAGCTGACCCGGCGCCCCCGCTACCCACCTGCCGACGACGTAGGAGTCGATCCCGCGTCGGCCGCGTTCGGCAGGGTCGAGGTGGTGGCAGAACTCCGCCTCGCACGATCCAAGGCGGTTACAGGTCCAAGGTACTGACCCGGTTCTGATCCACTACGATCCGCCAGCGCTCCCCGGCTTCACCTGCCGCATCGATATGACCATTGAGCATGTGGTCAAAGGTGAACGCCGCAAACTCCGGTGCGTAGTACCTGCCCTCCAGGGGCGCTTCAACTCGTCGGCCAGGGCCGGATCGCCGGCGTCCGGCGCACCGAAGCGGCGCTCGGTGCCGCCCTTCAGCTACCGGACCGGATATCCCACGCCACCCGCCGGGTATCGGCGAAAAGGGTCAAGTAGGCAGTTTCTGAACTATTCAAAGGCGGAGATATCGTCACAAAACCCGCAAATTTCGTGTAGTAGCTCATCTGAACCCCTCCTATAAACCCCTGCGTCATGCAGGAATGTTTCCACACAAGCTCTGGGCTTGTTCCTTAACATCGGGGTGTTTATCTCGGTCGCTGGCCTGCACATATGCTCGACACGTGCAGTCGTTTTCCAACCCCCAAGAACTGACGTCATCGGCGTTCCCGGCCGAGCTCGCCGATGACGTCCAAGCAGTGCTCGCGGTCATGCCCGCTTCTCGGCATCGGCCGGTCGCACCCTTCTCGGTCATGGTCCAGGGCCAGCAGGTCTCCATACCGGGACGCATCTACAACGATGAGCTGTCGCCGGAGTCGGTCGCTGCCCTCTCGTCGCGTCAGCAGCCTGCCGCCGCAGAGAGTGCTGGGCGGCCCTGGCCGAGCCTCGCCCCGAGCGGCAGCACCAGGGTCGACGGATACTGCTGAGCTTGCCCCCGGACAGCCTGGTGATCATCGGTGAAGATCGAAATCAGAGGCTGCGGCTCTGGAGCGCGGCGAGCGCGCGCCTGGATATCTCGCCGAAGGTGCCGGCAGCATCGACGGTGACGAGGAGGCCATGCTCGGCGTAGTGCTGGGTAAGGGGCTCCAGTGTCGATGCGTGGGACATGAACATAGTGCGGAACATGGTCTCGGTTTCGTCCTCGCGCTGGTAGAGCTCCCCTCCGCAGTGGCAGACGCCTTCGACGCGGAGGCGGTCCATCTCCGGGATGAATTGGTGGGTCTGGTCATTGCGGCAGCGGCGCCGCGCCGCCAGGCGGTGGATGCGACGCTCCACCTCTGTGTCGGGAAGACGCAGGTACACCACGCCGTCGAGAGGAGCGTCGAGCTCGCGGAGCAGGTCATCAAGGGCGAGCGCCCGCGAGACGGTTCTGGGGTGTCCCAGGAGGAGGAAACCCGTATGGGTCAGCCACTGCAGGCCGTCGCGGACCACTTCGGTGATGAGGTTCTCGTCGACCAGGTTGCCGGATTTCATGAGCTCAGAGACCCGGATCCCCAGGGCAGTGCCCTGCGAGATGTTGGCGCGCATGAAATCGCCAAGCGTGGTCTGAGGCACCGCCAGCGCCCGAGCCAGCGAACCGACTGTGTCATCTGGCCCTACCACTGGCGCTTCGAAGACGACCACGCGCACCGGTCCGCCACTCCTCAGCTGGGTTCCGACCGCAGGTCCACTGGCCTGTCGATCCGGATCGGCTCGGGTTCCCGCCAGTGGTGATCGTGTCACGCCCCGGCTGGAGTTCGCCAACGCCTTCCATGAATCGATCATCTTTGAGGTGTCGCTGGAGGTCGCCGCAGTACTCCTTCCTCGACCGTATTCTATCGTTGTAAACGGGCAAACAGCATGACACCACACCCCTTGGCCGGTGTCTATACGTCGCATGGGCAATGAGCGGAAGTGCCCTCATGTCAGGGCGGGTGACGGCTGGTCGGCCGCGAGCCGGCCGGTGGAGAGGTCGATACCCGGGTGCGTGGTGGGGTCGCGGCGTTGCGTGCCACGGGCCGCAGCCCTGGGGTGTCGACAATATGGGCTCGGAACGCCACGTGATCATGCTGTCCAGCTGCTAGTTCTCCCCTTCGGTGGGGCAGTGGGCCCTGGATGCGCGCGAGTTGGGGTGCGCGTTGCTGGTGGTCCCGGTGGGCGGTGGGGTGCCCGCGGCAGGCGGATGGGGATGTTCTCGCTGAGGGGTGGACAGCGCCATTGGGGGCGTGCTGTCATTCCAGTGCTCGCATTGCAACGTTGTTATTTGCGTGATCGCTGCTTCACCTACGGCTGACGCCACGGCCTGCCCCGGCCGTATCCACGTCTGTGCTTCGGAGGTGGGGCCGGGCCCAGCTCCCTGAACCAACGCCGCTTCCACCAGCGGCTCCTGGAGGAAACCCATGTCGCACCTGATGGACTCACCCGACCGGACCGAGGGCACGCAGCGGACCGATCCGGGCGACGGCCTGAGCCGTCGCGGTTTGATCCGCTGGACCGGAGCGGCCGGACTCGGAGCGGCCGGTGTCGCCCTGCTGCCAGGTATGGCGCAGTCCGCCGAAGCGGCCGTCCCCGCGTCCCCCTCCGCTGCCGGTCGTATCGGGACGAGCGCGAGCACAAGCGCGAGCGCGTTCGCGTCCTCGTTCGACCCGATCCGGCCTCCGGCCGTGCCCCTCGCCGTCCGCTCTCCCTACCTGAGCACCTGGCTGCCGGCCGACAACCTGGCCGGCACCTGGCCGAGCTTCTGGACCGGCCGCACCACCGCCATGGCCGGCATCGCCCAGATCGACGGCGTGGCCTTCCTGTTCATGGGCGCGCCGAACATCGACGGGCATGTCCTGCGCGGCATGATGCAGCGTTCGCTGACGCTCAGCGCCACCCGTTCGACCTATGTCATGGAGGCCGCCGGCGTCCAGTTGACGCTGACCTTCCTGTCCCCGATCGAGCCAGGGGACCTGCGCCGCCAGTCGGTACCCCTGTCCTACCTCGCCGCGGACGTGCGCAGCACCGACGGCAGGTCGCACCAGGTGAGCCTGTACTTCGACATCTCCGGGGAGTGGGCCCACGGCGACTCCGGCACCAAGATCCGCTGGTCCCAGGAGCAGGTCAAGGGCAGCGGCAGCACCTCGCTCACCGCGCTCTCCTTCACCCCGGACACCCCGGCCGTGCTCAGCGAGAACGGCGACATGGCCAGTTGGGGCTCGGTCGTCTGGAGCGCCACCAACCGACCCGGGCTGACCTGGCAGATCGGCGCCGACACCGCGGTCCGCTCCGCCGTCCTCGCCAACGGAAAACTCGGCAACACCGCCGACAGCAACCAGCCCCGGGCCATCAGCGACAACTGGCCGGTGTTCGGCTTCAACGTCGACTTCGGGGCGGTGCGGTCCAAGCAGTCGGCCGTGCTGTCCGTCGGCCACGTCCGGGAACCGGCCGTCAGCTACCTGGGGGCGGACCTCCCGCCGCTGTGGCGCTCCTACTGGTCCACCTGGCAGCAGATGGCCGCCTCCTTCCACGCCGACGCCACCGCGGCGCAGACCCGGACCGCTGTTTTCGACGCCAAGGTGCGCCATGACGCCACCGCGGTCGGCGGCGCCAAGTACGCCGCGCTGTGCGCGCTGTCGCTGCGTCAGGCCTTCGGCGGAACGGAGCTGGTGAGCTGCAACGGCGAGCCCTGGGCCTTCCTGAAGGAGATCTCCAGCGACGGCAATGTCTCCACGGTGGACGTCACCTACCCGGCGATGCCCGCGTTCCTGTACGCCGACCCGGCCTATCTGGGGCTGCTGCTCGCGCCGCTGCTGGACTACCCGGAGAACGGCGGCTGGCCCAAGGAGTTCGCCGAGCACGACCTGGGCTCCCACTACCCGGTCGCCTCCGGGCACAACGACGGCAACGAGGAGGACATGCCGGTCGAGGAGTCCGCCAATATGCTGCTGATGTGCGCCGCGTACCTGGCGCGGATCGACGCTCCGGCCGCCCGGGCGTTCGCCGCCAAGCACTACACCGTCCTGAGGCAGTGGGGCGAGTACCTGGTCGCCAACGCGCTCGACCCGGGCTTCCAGAACCAGACCGACGACTTCACCGGCTTCATCGGCCACAGCGCCAACCTGGCGCTGAAGGGCATCCTCGCCATCGGTGCGATGGGCCAGATCGCCACCGCGGCCGGCAACACCGCGGACGCCAAGCGCTACCGGACCACCGCCGCCGGCTACAGCTCGCAGTGGGCGGCCAAGGCCCAGGACACCACCCCGGACCACCTCAAACTGGCCTACGACCAGCCGGGGACCTGGAGCCTGAAGTACAACGGCTACCCGGACCGGCTGCTGGGCCTGAACCTGGTCCCGAGCTCTGTCGCCAAGGAGGAGGCCGACTGGTACCTGACCCAGGTCAACCAGTACGGGGTGCCGCTGGACCTGCGGCACTCCTACACCAAGGGCGACTGGGAGATGTGGACCGCGGCGTGGCTGCGCGGCCACCCGGTCAGCCAGTTCCTGATCGACGCGCTGTACGACTTCGCCCACACTTCGCCCTCACGGGTGCCGTTCACGGACCTGTACGACACGGTGACGAACCATCAGAGCGGTTTCCAGGCCCGGCCGGTGGTCGGCGGAATCCTCGCCCTGCTGAGCCTGGGCAGGTAGCAGGTAGCAGGTAGCAGGTAGCACCGCTACCGGGACCCGTCCGTCCCGGCCAGGACGTCGGACCACCAGCGTTCGGCGACCCGGGGGTGCGAGCGCAGCCAGCCGACCAGGGCCTTCTCCCCGAACGCGGCCAGCAGCGGATTGTCCGGGTCGTCGGTGACCCCTCGGGAGCGGGCCGCCAGTTCGGGCGGCAGCGTCACCGCCTCCACCACCGCGTCGAGCCGGGGGCCGAGGAAGAACGGGATCGAGTAGCGGTCCACCCCGGGACGGGGGCTGACCACCCGGTGCCGGGTCGCCTTGAGATAGCCCTGGGTGGCGATCTCCAGCATCTCGCCGATGTTGAAGACAAAGGCGTCCGCGAGCGGCACCGCGTCGATCCAGCTCCCGTCCTCGCGCTGCACCTGCAGCCCGCCCACCTGGTCCTGCTGGAGCAGCGCGAGGTAGCCGTAGTCCTTGTGGGCGCCCACCCCCTGCTCGGCTTCGGGGGCGGGCCGCGGCGGGTAGTGGATGACCTTGAGGCTCACCGCGGCCTCGTCGTCGAACCAGCGGTCGAAGTAGTCCTCCTCCTGTCCCAGCGCGGCAGCCAGCGCGCGCAGCACCTCGCGGCTCACCCGCAGCGCCTCGGCCTGCCAGCGCAGCACGGTGTCGCGCAGCCCCGGCAGGGCCGGGGGCCACTGGTTGGGGCCGATCAGCCGCAGGTAGTCCGGGGCGCCGGGGACGGGTTCCAGCGCCGCCCGCTCCGGGCCGATGTCGATCTGCTCGCGCCAGTCCGCGCTGCCGGCCGTGTACTCGGTCCCGGTCCGGGTATAGCCGCGGAACTGGGGAGAGTTGAGGTTCTCGATCTCCAGCCGACGCGCCTCGGGCAGTGCGAAGAACTCCCGGGCCGCGTCCAGCGCCTCCGCCCGCAGCCGGGCCGGGACGCCATGCCCGGTGACATAGAAGAACCCCACCTCATGGGCGGCGGACCGGAGTTCGGCGAGGAAGGCCGGACGGTCGGCGGCGGGGTCACGAAAGCGGGAGATGTCGATGACCGGCAGGGATGCTGGCGTTGTCACGGCGCCTCCTTCACGGAATTCGGGGGGCCAGGTAACCGAGTTCCTGGAGCCAGCGGTCGTCGAAGACCTTGGAGAGGTAGTTGCGTCCGGAGTCGGGGAGGATGACGACGACCAGATCCTGGGGCCCCAGCGTCCTCGCCACGCGCAGGGCGGCGGCCACCGCGGTGCCCGCGGAGCCGCCGACCAGCAGCCCCTCCTCGCGGGCCAGCCGGCGGGCGGTGAGGAACGACTCGCGGTCGCTGATCCGCTCGAAGCGGTCGACCACCTCGGGGTGGTAGGACTGCGGCCAGCTGTTGTCCAGGGACTCGGGGTGACGGAAGAAGCCGATGCTCTCGACCAGGTAGGGGCTTCCGTCGCCGCCCGAGTACACCGACGTCTCCGGGTCGGCTCCGACGACGGTGACCTGGCCTCCGCTGACCTTCTTGAGGTACTCGCCGGTCCCGGTGATGGTGCCGCCGGTGCCGACGCCGGAGACCAGGTGGGTGATCCGCCCGTCCGTCTGCTCCCAGATCTCCGGCCCGGTGGTGCGGTAGTGGGCCTCCGGGTTGGCGGGGTTGTCGTACTGGTTGGCCAGCCAGGCCCCGGGAGTCTCCGCGACGACGCGCGCGGCCGTGGAGAACACATGGTCGGGGTGCTCGCGCGGCACGTCCCCGGGGCAGACGAGCACTTCGGCGCCGTAGGCCCGCAGCACGGCGACCTTCTCCGGGCTGCTCTTGTCCGGGATCGCGAAGACGCAGCGGTAGCCGCGCTGTGCGGCGACCATGGCCAGGCCGACCCCGGTGTTGCCCGAGGTGCCCTCCACGATCGTGCCGCCGGGCAGCAACTGCCCGGCCTCCTCGGCCGCCTCGACCATCGCCAGGGCGATCCGGTCCTTCACACTGCCACCGGGGTTGACGTACTCCAGTTTCGCGTAGACGGGTGCGGGCGCCGCGTCGGTGACGCGGTTCAGCCGCACCAGCGGAGTGTTGCCGACCACATCGGCAAGGGAAGCGTGGACATCCAAGGCCGTACTCCTCGCAAAGCGGAACGTGCCGACGGGGGTCGACCGGGCGGGCCGGGCCGCTCCCCACCGTCGGCCCGCCCGTCCGTTCCTGCCATTTTCATCGCCGAATGTGAACCCCGTGCTGCGGCAGTGTGTCGCCAATTCCGGGCTCTTGTCGGGTCGGTGGGAGGCGCGCTATGGTCCCGCCATAGGTGATGAGCGTCAGCGAACGGCCCTGGCCTGCTGACCAGCAACCCTCCTCCGCGGTGGGGTGCTCCAGGTGAACACCAGGCCGGGTCCGTGGGGGCCCGGCAAGCGCGAATTCGCTGAGCGGAGGTCCTGACGGATGAGTACGCGACACGCGTTCACCAGCTGCAGCCGTCGCCACATCGACCTGCAGCGCGTGGCTGGCGCCCTCTGTACGGGCCCGCGCGCCGAGCTCTGACGGGCCGTCACGGGCTCGCAGTTCCGTAATACCTTCTGCGCAACCTCTTCGTTGACGAATCGATGAATCCATCGTGGCGCTTTCAGCGCGCCCGAAAATACGTCAGGATGCCGAAATGAGTGACGAAACTCCGCAGCCCGAACCTGTACAGCCCGCTCTCGTCGACGCGAATGTGGACCTCGACGCCGCCCAAGGCGTTTCCCGGCGCCGTGTGCTCACCCTGGGCGCCGTCGGCGCCGGTGTGGCGGCCGCGGCGGGGCTGGGCAGTTGGGCCTTCATCAGGAGCGACAGGAAGGACACCACCGCCGCCGACGGCCTCACCGTCACCAAGTCCTGGGCCGGTCGGCAGCTGACGGTGACCGCCCCCAGCGGTGTCTGCGAGGCCCCGCTGATCGTCGCCTACGAGCGGGGCTTCTTCAAGGACGCCGGGTTGAACGTGGTCCTGAAGAAGACCGGCACCGACGAGGACGTCACCGCAGCGGTCGGCTCGGGCAAGTACATCGCCACCAACGGGATCTTCTTCAACTTCCTCGGCCCGATCTACAACGGCACCCCGGTCAAACTCTCCGGCGGACTGCACCACGGCTGCCTCGACCTCTAACGTCCGCAACGACGGCTCGGTGCCCACGGTGGCGTCGCTGAGAGGCAAGAAGATCGGCGTCAGCAGTCTGCAGGGTTCGGCTCCCAACTTCTTCTCGCTCGACCTGCTGGACGCCGGCATCAACTCCAGTCCGGCGGCCAAGCAGGTCCAGTGGGTGGTCATCGAGCAGGACCTATTGCCAAAGGCCCTGCAGGACAAGCGAGTTGACGCCATCGCGACCGCCGGCGGCTTCCTGCCGATCATCCAGGGGGTCAAGGCGGGCTGGGCGAAGGAGCTGTCGAACAACCGCGATCTGAGCCGCAACTCCTCCTACCCCTGCTGCGCGGTCGCCCTCAATGAGGAGTTCGTCAGCCAGGACCCGGTCACCGCGGCCAAGCTGGTCACCGCCTGGGCCAAGGGCTCACGCTGGGCCGGGGCGAACCTCCAGGCCACGGCCGAGCTCGAGTCCAGCAAGAAGTACATCCCGGACACCCCGGCGAACATCCTGCCGGTGCTGCAGACCCTCACCTTCGACCCCTCGCCCAAGAACCTGCAGCAGGTGCTGCAACCGGGCATCGACAAGTTCATCCACACCGGCTTCCTCCCCGCCAACACGGACTCCCAGGCGCTCGCCGACAAGGTGTTCGTGAACCTCGGCCTCACCTTCTGAGGCCGGGCATGGACCTCAGCACGCTCACGGATTCCCCGGCCACAGCCGGGCAACAACAGCCGGACCCGTCCGCCGAAACGACCGTCCAGGGCGCCGCGCGCATCCACGCGGCCCTGGAGAAGGTCACCCATCCGCTCCGGATCAACCCATCCTGACCGGCGCCGGCATCCTCGCCTGGATCGCCTTCAGCGCCCTCACCGAGGCCGTGCACGACAGCTCCAAGCTGCCGCTCGCCGACGCCGCCGCCATCCACGACACCACCACCTTCACGGCGATCGCGGGCCTGGTCGTCGCCGGGACCGCCGCGGCGCTCTGGGCCCTGAGTGCGACCCGCACCCGCCTGGGCGCCCGCACCCGGCTCGGCGCCCGTGCGGCCGCACGCGTCGCCCACGGCGCCGCCTGGCTGTTCGGATCGGCGTTCTGGGCCGTGTTCTGGGAGATCTCCACCGCCAAGACGCAACTCCTCTCCACCCCCTACTTCGCAGCGCCGCAGGAGATCTTCGACCACCTCTGGCACGACCGGCGGATCCTCGCCGAAAGCCTCGGCAACTCGCTCCAACTCCTTTCCCTGGGATTTGCGTTGGGCCTGCTGGCCGGTCTGGTCACCGGCGTGTCGATCGGCTGGTGGCAGCAGGCCAACTACTGGGTGCACCCGATCCTGATGTTCCTCGGCCCGGTGCCGACCCTGGCCTGGGTGCCGGTCATCTTCGTGCTGTTCCCGAGCGCCTACACCGGCGCGGTGTTCCTGATCGCGGTCAGCGTGTGGTTCCCGATCACGGTGCTGACCCGGGCCGGCATCGTCAGCATCCCCGTTCGTACTACGACGTCACCCAGACCCTGGGCGCGAAGAACTGGTTCCTGCTGCTGCGGGTGGCCCTGCCTGCGGCTCTGCCGAGCATTTTCACCGGAGCGTTCATGGCCCTCGGCTCCTCCTTCGTGAGCCTCACGGTGGCGGAGAACTTCGGGGTGAACTCCGGACTCGGCTGGTATCTGAACTGGCAGAAGGGCTGGGGCGACTTCCCGGCCCTCTACGCCGGGATCGTCGTCCTGGTGGGCGTCTGCGGGCTGCTGCTGACCCTGCTGTTCCGGTTGCGCAGCTGGGCGCTGCGCTGGGAGAAGGAGCTGACCCGATGGTGACCCGCACCCACACCAGGACCGGCGCCGCGATCGACATCCGCAACGTCACCCAGGCGTTCCGCAACGGCGACAACGACCTGCCCGTCCTTGACGATGTGTCACTGTCAGTCCAGCCGGGCGAGTTCATCGCCCTGGTCGGCCCCAGCGGTTCCGGCAAGTCCACGCTGATCCGGCTGCTGGCCGGCCTGGACCGCCCGCTGTTCGGTGCGGTGCAGGTCGACGGCAGCGCGGTGACCGGCCCTGACCCGAGCCGGGCGCTGGTCTTCCAGGACCCGACGCTGCTGCCCTGGCGCACGGTCCGGGGCAATGTCGCGATCGGCCCCCAGGCGCGGCGGGCCCACGCCGGGTCGAAGGCCCGGATCGAGGACGCCCTGGCCCTGGTCGGCCTGACCGAGTTCGCCGACGCCTGGCCGGCCCAGCTCTCCGGCGGCATGGCACAGCGGGCCGCGCTCGCTCGTGCCCTGGTGAACGACCCCTCCGTGCTGCTGCTCGACGAGCCGCTGGGCAAGCTCGACGCCCTCACCCGTCGTGTTCTGCAGGGCGAACTGCTGCGACTGTGGCAGGAGCGGGGTTTCACCGCGGTGCTGATCACCCACGACGTCAGCGAGGCGCTCACGCTCGCCGACCGCCTGGTCGTGCTGTCCCCGCGTCCGGCCCGGATCCGCGAGGTGGTCGAGGTCGGCCTCGACCGCCCCCGGGACCAGTCCGCCCCCGAGTTCGTCAGCCTGCGCGCCCGGATTCTGGCGCTGCTGGACGAGGAGGCCACCACACCGCCGGACGAGCTCCAGGAAAACCGTTTGACCAGACCGTTGACCAGACCAGGGAAATCAGGCCCGATGTCCATCCGCACCATGAGCTCCGCCGTCGCGGCGGCGGTCGCCGCCGCCGTGCTGGTGCTCGCCCTGGCCGCCCCCGCGGCCGCCCATGTCACCGTGTCCTCGTCGAGCAGCAAGGGCGGCGGTAGCGCCGTGCTGACGTTCACGGTGCCGGACGAGTCCGAGGCCGCGCACACGGTCGCCCTGACCGTGCACCTGCCGACCACTGCTCCGTTCACCTCGGTGCTCAGCGCACCCGTGCCTGGCTGGACCGCCCGGCTGACCCGGACCGCGCTCCCCGCCCCGCTGAAGGACGACGACGGAAACGCCGTCACCTCGGCGGTCACCGAGGTGACCTGGACGGCCACCGCCGGTGGTCTGGCGCCGGGCGAGTTCGGCCAGTTCTCGCTGTCCGTCGGCCCGCTGCCCGACCGCGGCACGCTCTACCTGCCGGCCGTCCAGCGCTACTCGGACGGCAGTGAGGTGAACTGGGTGCAGCAGGCCCAGGGGGGCGCCGAGCCCGAGCACCCGGCCCCGAGCGTGGTGATCACCCCGGACCCGGCGTCGCTGACCGCCTCGGCCGGCTCGGGCTCGGGCCCTGGGAACGGGAGCGGGAGCGGGGACGGTTGGGGCATCGGCCTCGGCGCCGCCGGGATCGTGCTGGCGCTGTCGGCGGGCGCGGTGGGCGGCGCGGCGCTGACCCGTGCGCGTCGGACCACCGTGTCGCCGCAGCCCGTTGACAGCGACACGGGACTCAGCGACACGGGCCTCAGCGACGCGGGCCTCACCCGCACGCCCTCGTGAGCGGGCGGGCCGGGCGGCGCTGCGCACTCACACTGCTCGCCCTGCTCTGCCTGCTGACCGGAGCGGTCCTGCTGGCCCCCGCCGCCTCGGCGCACGCCTATGTCGTCGCGACCACCCCGTCCAACGGCACGGAGGTGGCCTCGGCCCCGACCGGGATCAGGATCACCTTCGACGAACCGGTCACCCTGCCCTCCGCCAAGGGGTCCACCAGTGTGGTCGACGCTGCCGGCAAGGCGGTGGACGACGGCACGGCGCGCCTCACCGACGGCCGACGCACCCTGGTCATCGGCCTGCGCCCGGGGCTGGCCAAGGGCTCCTACCTCGCCAGCTGGTCCGTCGTCTCCGCCGACACCCACCCGGTGGGCGGATCGCTCCAGTTCGGGTACGGGGTCCCCGCGGACGCGGTGGCCCCGGCACCGTCGCCGCAACCCAGCCCGGGGCTGCAACTGGTCGTCGGCGTGGTGAAGGGACTGCTCTACCTCGGGCTGGTCGCCGCCCTCGGGCTGCTCCCGGCGGGTCTGGTGCTCGGCGCCGACCCGGACGAGCAGCGCCTGCTGCGGCGAGCCGCGCGGATCGGCGCCGGGCTGAGCCTTCTCGCCTCGCTGCTGCAGATCGTGGCGCAGTACCTCTGGGACGCCTCTGCGCTGCCGGGCGGCGCCGGCTGGTCCGGGCTGGGCGACTTCGCCGGCTCGGCCTACTCCCAGGCGGTGCTGGTGCGGATCGGCCTGCTCGCGGCGGCCCTCGCCCTGCTGCCGACCCGGGGAGCCCTGGCGGGCGGTCGGCAGGCGGGCGACCGGCGCCTGCTCCGGGCGCGGTGGACGCTGCAGGGCGTCCTCGCGCTGGCGGTGCTGGGCTGCGTGGTCCACAACGGCCATGGCGGCAGCGGCGCCTGGTGGTACTTCAGCTCCACGGTGGTCCATGTCGCGGCCGCCGTGGCCTGGCTGGGCGGGCTGGCCGTGCTCGGCTGGCTGGTGCTCCGCCGCCGGCTGTCGTTCCAGCGGCTGGCGCGGCTCCCGCTGTGGTCCCGCTACGCCGCCGCCAGCGTCGGTCTGATGGCCGGCACCGGCCTGCTGCAGGGGCTGGTCCAGGTACGCAGCACCGGCGCCCTGACCGGCACCACCTACGGCGGCATCCTCCTGGTCAAGCTGCTGCTGGTGGCCGCGGCGCTGCTGCTGGGACTGGCCGGCAACCGCTGGATCGGCCGGCAGCTCGCTGCCCGGAGCGACCGCGCCGCGGACGGGCTCATCGCTCCGGGGGAGACGGCGCGGCTGCGGGGGCGGGTCCGGATCGAGGCGGGGATCGGCGCCGCGATCGTCATCGTCGCGGGGGTGCTGTCCTCGGCTGCTCCGGCCGCCACCGCCTACGCTCCCACCCGGGTACTCCATGCCACGATCGGCCCCTACGCCGTCACCATCGAGGTCGGTCCGGCCCGACGCGGCCCGGAGAGCTTCCGGATCACGGCGGAGGGAAGCGGCGACAAGGTCGCCGCGGCCCAGTCGGTGCAACTGGACCTCGGCCAGTCCGCCGGCCGGGTGCGGGCGCTGCCGGTCGGCTTCCCCTATCGGCTTCCCGGCCCGATCCATACTGGGCAGGCCACCGCGTTCACGTTTGTGAGCTCATCGGTCAATGTGCCCGACCCGGGGACCTGGACCGGGACGCTGACGCTGGTCGCCAGTGCGACCGAGCAGTACACCGACGCATTCCACTACCAGGTGCTCTGAAGGGAGAACCGTGGCCAGATTTGAGTCCGTGCTCGATTCCATCGGCGGAACGCCGCTGATCAGGCTGACCCGGGCGGCCGAGGGACTGCGCCCCCGGATCTACGTCAAACCGGAGTGGCAGAACCCGGGTGGCAGTGTGAAGGACCGGGCGGCCCTCGCGATGCTGCGCCAGGCCGAGGCCGACGGCTCGCTCCGTCCGGACGGGGTGGTGGTCGAGGTGACCAGCGGCAACACCGGGATCGGACTGGCGCTGACGGCCGCTCAGCTCGGCTACCGGGCAGTGATCTTCACCAGCTCCGCGATCGCCCAGGAGAAACGGGACCAGCTCGCCGCCTACGGTGCCGAGCTGCGACTGGTCGACGCCTTTGTGCCCAGGAGCCACCCCGACAGCCTGCGTTCACAGGGGGAGCGGTACGTCGCCGAGACCCCCGGAGCCTGGTTCGCGCAGCAGTACGACAACCCCGCCAACCCGGCGGCCCACTACACCGGCACCGGACCCGAGATCTGGCAGGACACCGAGGGCGCGGTCACCCACTTCATCGCCACCGTCGGCACCGGCGGCACGATCTCCGGCACCGGCCGCTACCTCAAGGAGATCAGCGGGGGCCGGGTCAGCGTGATCGGCGCCGACCCGATCACCTCCCGGTACTCCGGCGGGGACGGCAGCCAGAAGTACATCGAGGGCGCCGGCCACTTCGTCCACCCGGAGACCACCGTGGACGAGTGGCCGAAGTCGCTGGACCTGGGCGTGATCGACGACTTCGTCCCGGTCGAGGACCAGGACGCGATCGACGCCGTCCGGCGGCTGGCCCGCACCGAGGGAATCCTCGCGGGCGGCTCTTCGGGGGTCGCCCTGGCGGGCGCGCTGCGGGTCGCCGAGGGGCTGACGGAGCAGGACACCGTTGTGGTGCTGCTGCCCGACTCGGGGCGGACCTACCTCTCCACCTACTTCAACGACCGCTGGCTGCAGACCAACGGCTTCACCGCGGCAGGCGCCGAAGCGGGGGTGGAGGGCCCCACCGTGGGAGCGTTCGCGACCGCCGCCCGGCTGGTCGAGCAGGACGAGGACGTGGTCGAGGCCCTGCGCCGGCTGGCAGCCGAGAACGTGACGGACGAGAGCCTGAAGGACGAGGGCCTGAAGGACGAGGGCCTGAAGGACGAGAACCTGGCGGAGGACGCCCCGGTCCTGGTGGCCCATCGACGCGAGTGGCGGACCCTGGCCCCGCACCCCTCCGACATCCTGGGCTGGACCACGCCCGCCCGACTGCGCGGCGCCGGGACCATCGCGGAGACCGTCCGGCCGGTCGGACCGAAACTGGGAGCCGGGCTCGCCCTCACCGACCCCGCGGTGACGGACTGGAGCGAAGCAGACGAGGGAGACGGGGGAGACGACGGAGGCATCGCCCTGGTGCTCGACCGCGGCCGGGTGGCCGGAACCGTCTCCCGACAGGCGCTGCGCCGCGAGCCCGCGGCCGCGGCGGTCGGGCAGGTCGTCCGATGACGGTGACCCGGCGGGCCGCCCTCGCCGGAGCCTGCGCCTGCGGCCTGCTCACCGCCTGCGGCGCCAACCGGGGGACGGCCGCCGCCAATACCGATCCTTCGCCGACCGGGACCGCGACTGGCGGGCCCCAACCCGTGCAGACCAGCCGTATTCCGGTCGGCGGCGCCATCGTGGTCATGGTCGATGCCATCTACCCGGTGGTCGTGGCCCGGCCGAGCAGAACCGGGTTCACCGCGCACACGGCGGTCTGCACCCACCAGGGCTGCGTGGTGAAGCCCGGCCAGGGCCTGGAGTTGGACTGCCCGTGCCACGGCTCGCGCTACAACGCCGCCACCGGCCAGGTGCTCGGCGGCCCGGCGACCCGGCCGCTGCAGCCGTGGCCCTTCACGGTGCAGGGCGAGGTCCTCACCCTGCACGCCCACGAGGACAGCTACGACCACGGCGGCGGTTCGACCGGCGGCAGCGGAGGAGAGTGAGAACCGGCTTGGCGTCGCGGTCGCCTAGGCTCCCCTCAGTATGACGATGATTGATGATCTCTCCTTGGTCCAGGAGTTGGCGGATGCCGCTGACAGCATCTCCATGCGGTACTTCGCGTCCGGCGGGGTAGCGACGCAGGCCAAGGCGGACGGCAGTCCCGTCACCGCGGCCGACCACGAGATCGAGCGGGTCCTGCGGGGCCGACTCGCCGGCGCACGGCCCCAGGACTCCTTCATCGGCGAGGAGTCCGGCGACCACGGCGACCACGGCACTGCCGCTCGCCGATGGGTGATCGATCCCATTGACGGAACCGTCAACTTCGCCGCCGGTTGGCGCGAGTGGAGTTCGCTGATCGCGGTCGAGGCGGACGGCGAGGTCATCACCGGAATGATCACCGCACCGGCCCTGGAGCGTCGCTGGTGGGCATCCCGCTCCACCGGGGCCTGGACCAGCGCCTGCCGTGGGGGAGTGCTGGGGCCCCGGCAGGCCTTGGCGGTGAGCGGGACCAAAGCACTGGGCGATGCCACGGTGGCGATCTGGCCCGTCGCCGCCCGGGTCCCGGCCCAACGCCTGGCCGACGCCATCGAGCTGGTCAGTCGGTGCAACGACGGTGGACCGCTGTCGAAGTGGAGCGGGGTGTGCCAGGGAGCGATGCTGGTCGCCGCCGGACAGGTGGACGCCTTCCTGCACCTGACCGCAGGCCCCTGGGACATCGCCGCGGCTGTGCCCATCGTGGAGGAGGCGGGGGGAAGGTTCAGCGACCTGCGCGGGGGACGCAGCATCACCACGGGAGCGGCCGTGTTCACCAACGGACTCCTGCACGAGGACGTGCTCGCCCAGCTCGGGCACGACGAGCATTGAGTAAAGGTTCTTGACAGGTCGTCGACAGCACGAGTAGAAATCTGTCTCAGCGGCCTGGCGCGGAAGTTCGAAACCCGACGCGCTCAGGAGTCTCTGACCCGGCTGCCCGCGGCCCCATGCCGCCCCTCTGTGCCCCACGTGGCACGAGCAGTGCCCCCGTGTCACTCCAGCGAGTGCCACACCTGTCGCCCTTGCGCGCCTGGTGCTGGTTCCGCCCGCCGCGACGACGGCTCTCAGCCGTCAAGGAGAACCGTATGACACCCCCCAGCCCCGCCGTGCGCTCCGGGCGCACCCACGATCCGTTTCGCAGCGTCAGGCGCGCCCGCCGCGCCCTGATCGCCGCCGCCACCGTGATGTCCGTCGCGGTCCTCGGCGTGGTCTCCACGGCCGCCGCTGCGCCGCCCGCGCCGAAGGCCGCCGCTGAGGCCGCCGCGGCCGCCGCGTCCTCGCTCCCCACGTTCGACCACGTGGTGGTGGTGATGGAGGAGAACAAGTTCTACGAGGACATTGTCGGCAGCAAGGACGCCCCCTACATCAACTCCCTGGCCACCCAGGGTGCGGCGTTCACCAACTTCCACGGCACCACCCACCCCAGCCAGGGCAACTACATCGCGCTGATGTCCGGTTCGACGCACGGCGTCGCGGACGACGACTGCCCGCACGACTTCACCACCGACAACCTCGGCAACCAGTTGCTCACCAGCGGGCACACCTTCATCGGCTACTCGGAGGCGCTGCCGGCCGACGGCTCCAAGGACTGCGGTGACGACGGCGACAGCGGCTACGCCCGCAAGCACAACGGCTGGGTCGATTTCTCCAACGTCCCGGCCACGTCCAACCTGCGCTACAGCCGCTTCCCCACCGACTACACCAAGCTGCCCACCGTCTCGTTCGTGACGCCGACGCTGGCCGACGACATGCACGACGGCACGGTGAAGCAGGGCGACACCTGGCTGAAGAGCCACTTCGACGGTTACATCCAGTGGGCCAAGACCCACAACAGCGCCCTCGTACTGACCTGGGACGAGGACGACGGCGACGACACGGGCAACCAGATCGCCACCATGATCGTCGGCGCCCACGTCAGGACCGGCGCCAGCTCCGCCGTCAAGTACAACCACTACTCGCTGCTGCGCACCCTGGAGGACATGTACGGGCTGCCGGCGCTGGGCAGCGCGGCCACGGCCGCCCCGATCACCGACATCTGGGACACCAGCACAACCCCGCCGACCAGCCCGCCGCCGAGCAGCGGACCGCCCACTACACCGCCCCCGACCACCCCGCCGCCGGGCAGCGTCAACCTGGCGCTGAAGCGGCCGACCACAACCTCCTCGACCGAGAGCACCTCGCTGGGCGGCGCCAACGCGGTGGACGGCAGCAGCACCACCCGCTGGGGCAGCAAGGAGGGTTCGGATCCGCAGTGGATCTCGGTGGACCTCGGGAAGAGCTACGCGATCGGCCGGGTCAGGCTCAATTGGGAGGCCGCCTACGGCAAGGCCTACACCGTCCAGACCTCCGACGACGGCAGCACCTGGACCACCGTCTACAGCACCACCAGCGGCAAGGGCGGGACCGACGACCTGACCGTGACCGGGCACGGCCGGTACCTCCGGATGTACGGCACCAAGCGGGGGACCAGCTACGGCTACTCGCTCTACGAGTTCCAGGTCTACGAAGCCCCCACGCCCGCCGCCGCCCCGCACGCGGCGCAGGCCGCAGCCCCGGTCGCGGCCTCAACCCCAGTCGCCTCGGCCTCGACCGGTGACCTGACCGCTCCGGGCCGGAGGGACCTCGCGATGGAGCTGGTCTCCAGCGCGGACAACTCCTCGCTGGACTGGAAGGCCCAGTACACCTACATCGACGACATCGGTGACGGCCAGGGCTACACCGCCGGGATCGGCGGCTTCCACTCCGCCACCGGCGACCTGCTCGACGTGGTCGCCAGGTACACCGCCCACAGGCCCGGCAACGCACTCGCGGCGTACCTGCCGGCGCTGCGCAAGGCGGTCGGCGGCTACTCGCACCAGGGCCTCGGCGCGGGATTCACCGCCGCCTGGCACACCGCGGCCGCGGACCCGGCCTTCCAGCAGGCCCAGAACGACGAGCTGGACCGGGTCTACCTGGACCCGGCGGTGACCCTGGCCAAGGCGGACGGACTGCATGCGCTCGGGCAGTTCGGCTACTTCGACGCGCTGCTCGGCCAGGGCTCGGGCCCCGGCCCGCTCGGCTTCGCCGCGATCCGCGCCACCGCCATGAAGCACGCCCGCACCCCGGCCCAGGGCGGCGACGAGACGGCGTACCTGAACGCCTTCCTCAACGCCCGCACCGCCGCGATGCGCGCCGCGTCCCCGCACGGCGACACCAGCAGGGTCGACACCGAGCAGCGGGCGTTCCTGGACGCGGGCAACCTGGGGCTGGTCCCGGACCCGTCGCTGTCCTGGAAGACCTACGGCGACTTGTACACCGTCACCGGCTGACACCGCCGGCGCCCGCCGGCCGACGCACCGTCAGGCGTGCCGGCCGGCGGGCCTCCGCCCCGAGCAGTCCAGCCACGGAGGACAGCCATGTACATCTCGTCGAGCCGCTCCACCGGCGTCCCGGCCGCCGACGCCGCACCCGCCGCCGACACCGCACCGGGCGACGCCCCAGCCGCCGCCGGCTCCCGCCCGTCCGCCCGGGGCCTGCGGGCCGTGGCCCCCAATGTGCTGGCGCTCGGATCGGTCAGCCTGGTCACCGACATCTCCTCGGAGATGATCACCGCAGTGCTGCCGATGTACCTCATCTTCACCCTCGGTCTGAGCCCGCTGCAGTTCGGCGCACTCAACGGCATGTACTTCGGCGTCACCGCGCTTGTCCGCCTGGCCGGAGGCCATCTGGCGGACCGTCGGCAACGCCTCAAGCTGGTGGCCGGCGCCGGCTACGCGCTGTCCGCGGTCTGCAAACTGGGCCTGCTGGCGGCCGGCTCCTCGGTGCCGGTGCTGGGGGCGGTGATCGCCGCCGACCGCACCGGCAAGGGCCTGCGCACCGCGCCCAGGGACGCGCTGATCTCGCTCAGCAGCACCCCGCAGACCCTCGGCCGCTCCTTCGGCGTGCACCGGGCCCTCGACACCACCGGCGCCTTCCTCGGCCCGCTGGCGGCGTTCGCGCTGCTGCTGGCCGCTCCCGGCCGCTACGACACGGTCTTCGTCGCCAGCTTCGGCCTCGCCGTCTTCGGGGTGCTGATGCTGGCCCTGCTGGTCCGCGACCACCGCCCGGCGGCCCCGGCGCCCACCACGGGCGCGGACCGGGTGCAAACGGCGTCGCTGCGCGCTGTCTGGGGGTTGCTGCTGCTCCCCGGCTTCCGCCGGGTCACCGCAGCCGCCACCCTGCTGGGCGCGGTCACTCTCAGCGACGCCTTTGTCTACCTGCTGCTCCAGCAGCGGCTGGCCATCGCCACGGCGTACTTCCCGCTGCTGCCGCTGGGCACGACCGCGAGCTATCTGCTGCTCGCGGTCCCGCTCGGGCAGGCCGCCGACCGGCTGGGCCGGCTGCGGGTGTTCCTCGGCGGGTACGGCGCCCTGCTCTGCGCCTACCTGCTGCTGTTCGGGCCGCTCGGCGGCGTCGCGCTGCTGGTCGTCACCCTCGCCCTGCACGGGCTGTTCTACGCCGCCACCGACGGGGTGCTGATGGCCGCCGTCGGACCGATGCTGCCGGAGCACCTGCGCGCCAGCGGCATGGCCCTGGTGCAGACCGGCCAGGCGGTGGCCGCGCTGGCCGCGTCGGTGCTCTTCGGCGCGGCTTGGACGCGGTGGGGCCTGCATACGGCGGTCGCCGCCGCTCTCGCCGCCCTGGTCCTCACGATCCTCGCGGCCCTGTGGATCCTCCCGCTCCGCGAAGAAGGAAACGCATGACGATCCGTAGCAGCCGCCTCAGAGTGCTGATCCTGGTCGCGGTCGCCCTCGTCCTCACCACCGCCGTCACCGGGTACGTGCTGCGCTCGCGCGGGGACACCGCGGTCGCCGCGGCCTCCGGCCGGGTCCGGCTCGACGCCCCCGGGGAGATCCTGTTCCGCGACACCGCGCCCGGCGCCGGCTTCGGGCAGCTCGCCACGGTGCCACTGGCCCGCCCGGACGGCGCCAGGACCACCGGCGGCCTGCTCTGCGACCGCCTCTACGCGGCCCACGGCACCGGCATCTGCCTGCAGCGCAAGGGCCCGGTCCCGGCCACCTATGTCACCGTGCTCGACCACGACCTGCACCAGGTCCGTCAGGTCAGGACGGCGGGATTCCCCAACCGGGCCCGGGTCTCCGCCAGCGGCCGGATGCTGTCCTGGACCACGTTCGTGCAGGGCGACTCCTACCTCCGCGACGACTTCTCCACCCGCACCTCGATCCTGGACACCAGGACCGGCCGGCTGACCGACAGCATCGAGGGGATCCCGCTCACCCTCGACGGCAAGCCGTACCACGCCTCCGACGTGAACTACTGGGGCGTCAGTTTCGCCGCCGACGACAACACCTTCTACGCCACGGTCCGTACCGGCGGCAGCACCTACCTGGTCCGGGGCGACTACCGGAACTGGACTGCGGAGACCCTGCGCGGCAACGTCGAATGCCCCTCGCTGTCGCCGGACGGCACCCGGATCGTGTTCAAGAAGCGGGTCAACGCCAGCGCCAACCGCCCTTGGCAGCTCTACGTTCTGGACCTGGCCACGATGCGGGAGACCCCGCTCGCCGAACCGCACAGCATCGACGACCAGGCGGCCTGGCTGGACGACCACACCGTGATGTACGGGCGGGTCCGGCCGTCCGGCGATCCGTCCGGCGACGGCTGGGACGTCTGGGCCGTCCCCGCCGACGGCACCGGCGCCCCCGCCTGCTGATCCCCGACGCCAGCTCCCCCTCCGTCCAGCCCGCCGGGTGAGGCCCGAATCCACCGATCGCCCGGTGGGGCTACTTCGCCGCGGCCCGGCGCTGGGCGGCGGCGAGTACCAGGGAGGCCGCGGAGGCCAGCAGCGCCGCCACGATCACCGCCGTCCAGCCGCGCCGGAAGGCGTCCAGCGCGGCCTGCGGGCCGTGCGGGGTGCCGATCAGACTGACCGTCAGGGCCACCCCCACCACCGCGCCGATCTGCCGGGCCATCGTGGTGACCGCCGAGCCGGTGGCGAAGCGGGTGGGCGGCAGCGCCGCCGCCGCGGATCCGATCAGGGTGGGCAGGGTCAGGCCCACGCCCAGGCCGGTGAGCAGCATCCCGGGCAGCAGTTCGGTGGCGTAGCCGGGCCGGACTCCGATGGCGGCCGCCCACCAGCCGACGCCCGCGGCGAACAGCAGGGTACCGAGCGCGGCCAGCCGTCCGGGGCCGAGCCTGCGCACCAGCGCCGCGCTGCCCAGGGCGACCGGCGGCACCAGCAGCGGTCCCGGGGCGATGGCCAGGCCGGTGCGCAGCGCCGAGTACCCCCAGACCTGCTGGCACCACAGCACCGAGGTCAGCAGCATCCCGGCGAAGGCGACGGTGAACAGCAGCGCGGCGGTGTTGGCCGCGGCGAAGCTGGGCACCCGCAGCAGCGGCAGTTCCACGATGGGGGCGGGGTGGCGGGCCGAGCGGCGCAGAAACCAGCCGGTCAGCAGGACGGCCGCGAGCAGCCCGCCGAGGACCCGGACCGAACCCCAGCCCCAGTCGTCACCCTTGACCAGGGATACGGCGAGGGCGGCGATGGCGGCGGTGAGCAGTCCCGCGCCGAACAGGTCCGGCAGCGGTCCGTCCTCCTTGCCGCGCAGCCTGGGCAGCACGCGGGCCCCCACCGCGATGGCGGCGACGCCGACCGGGACGTTGGCGATGAACACCCAGCGCCAGTCGGCCTGGACCAGCAGCCCGCCGAGGACCGGGCCGAGCCCGGCGGCGATTCCGCCGATCGAGGCCCAGGCCCGGATGGCGGCGGGGCGCTCGGCCGGGGGAGTGGCGTCCAGCAGCAGCGCCAGGGAGGTCGGCATCAGTGCGGCGGCGCCCGCCGCCTGCACCACCCGGGCGGCGTCGAGCCAGCCGACGGCCGGCGCGAGCGCGCAGAGTGCGGAGGCCAGGGTGAAGACGGCCAGCCCGGTGAGGAACACCCGGCGGTGTCCGATCCGGTCTGCCAGCCTTCCGGCGGCGACCAGCAGGGCGGCGAAGACGATGGCGTAGCCGTTCAGCACCCAGGACAGGGTGGCCAGGCTGCTGCCGTGGAAGTGCTGCTGCATCGCCGGAAGGGCGACGTTGACGATGAACAGGTCGAGGTTCGAGACGAACACCGCGGCGGCGACCACCAGGAACGCGGCCCGGCGGTGCGGCCGGTCCAGGTCGGCCGGAGCGGCTACTGGGTTTGATATTCCAACTATCTCCATGGCCCGGAACGCTAGCGGTAGTGAGTTTGAATACGCAACCTCTATGGCAGGCTGGTGGAGTGACTCCGCACACCGATACCCCGCACACTGATGCTCAGCCCAGGGCCGACCGCTCTGCTGCCACGCGCTCCGCCGCCACCCCGCTGCCGGGCCGCCCCTGCTCCATCGCCGGCGCGCTGCAGATCCTCGGCGAGAAGTGGGCGCTGCTCGCCGTGCGGGAGATCTTCTACGGCAACCACCGCTTCGACCGGATCGTCCGCAACACCGGCGCCCCGCGCGACCGGCTCACCGTCCGGCTGCGCGCCCTGGAGGAGGCGGGGGTGGTCGAACGCCGCGCCTACAGCGAGCGCCCGCCGCGCTACGAGTACCACCTCACCGAGGCCGGTCGGGATCTCGCCCCGCTCACCCAGGCGCTGCTCGCCTGGGGCGACCGCTGGGTGTCGCCCGAGCCGCCGGTGGTGCTGCGGCACCACCCGGCGGACCACCCGGACCATCCCGACCACCCGTTGGACACGGCCTGGACCTGCCGCACCTGCGGGGCGGAGGCGCACGGCCCGGACATCAGCCTGGAGATCCACTCCCCGGGCTGGGACCGCGAGGGCCCCATCGCCCCGGAACCCGGGGCTGAGCCCAGCCGCTGAGCCACACCCCGGTCATGGGCGACCGTGTCCTGCGAGGGCGCTGTGCTCTCAAGCGCTGGGCTGCCAGCCGAGGGCCGGGCCGAGGCGGGTGGCGATGTCAGTGAGGATCTGGACGTAGTCCGCGTGCTCGAAGGTGAACGGCAGGGCGAACGCGACCTCGTCGATCTCGCGGAACGCGGCGTGGGCGTAGAGCTGTTCGGCGATCTCCGCGGACGTGCCGACGAGGTCCGGTGCGAACATCATCCGGGCCGACCCCTGCGGCAGCAGGGTCCGCGGGGTGCGCTTCTCGGCGAAGGCCTCGTACTTGGCGCGTTGCTCCGCTGAGGCGGAGTCGACGGGGATGACCACGAGCCCCTGGGAGACCCGGGCCCGGTCGTCCGGGTGGTGCCGGCGGAACGTCCGGATGTGCGACAGCTGGATCTCGGCGAAGTCCTCCGACTCCTCGGCCTTGACCACACTGCTGGTCAGCAGGTTCATCCCGTGCTCACCGGCCCACTGGGCGGAGCGGTTGCTCGCGCCGCCGTACCACATCCGCCGGGCCAGGCCGGGGGAGTGGGGCTGGACCCGGTCGGAGAACACCTCGAAGCCCTCGACGCCGCTGAAGTGCGTGACCGGCTCGCCGCGCACGCAGTCCAGCAGCCGCTGCATCCGGTCGTAGCTGAAGTCCTCGACGTCTGCGGTGCCCGGGTAGAGCGCTTCCTGCACCTGCTCGAAGTGCATCGGCGGACCGACGCTGAGACCGGGGTTGAGACGGCCCCCCGACAGGATGTCGACCGTCGCCAGGTCCTCGGCCAATCGCAGCGGGTTCTCCCAGCCCAGGGGGATGACGGCGGTGCCGAGTTCGATCCGGCTGGTGCGCTGCGAGGCCGCGGCCAGGACGGCGACCGGGGAGGAGATCCCGTACTGCAGATGGCGGTGCCGGACCCACGCGCTGTCGAAGCCCAGCTGCTCGCCCAACTGGATGATCTCCAGGGTCGATTCATGGCCCGGACGCGGGTCGTCCCCGTCGAACAGCCCGATGGTCAGGAAGCCGAGTTTCCGCAAGGGTTCCGAAGGCATCGGCACAGGGTTCTCCTCGATCGTCCGCAGCTTGCTCCGCCGTGCACCACGACAGACCCGATTCTGCCAAACCGACGACGTGAACGATCACCCAGCCCCGGCTATTGCGCCGCGGCTATTGACGTGATGTCGGTGTCGGCCGGGGCCAGGGCGGCTTTGGCCTCGGCCAGGCTGAGGTCTGTGGGACAGACTCTCGTCCGAGACGCGAGCAGAGGTGGACAGCCTCATCACCGCCGGCCGCCATATTCCAGCCATCGCAGTGATGCGCGAGCGTGCCGACCGGCCGAAGCCCGGCATTCACGAGTGCGTCGACCTCTTGGATGAACGCGCCACCGCCCTGCGGCTGGAAGCGGGCAGCCCGCGATGACGCTGCATGCTCAGGTCAGGTGTCGCACTGCGACGCGCCGCACCAGCAGGACGTAACCCTCGACGGCGCGATCACTATGGGCGATTGCGTGGACCAGGTGGCCGGATACCCCCTTCGCCTGCGTGCCGCAGCGCCCAGGTCCTGCCCCAGGGGATCGCTGGCCGCCGCCGGCTCTCAATCGAGGGAGACCTCGTGGCGCAGGACGCTGTAGAGGACCATGTCGTGGTACTGCCCGTTCCGGAACTGCGCGCCTCTGAGGACGCCCTCGCGGGTGAAACCGGCCTTTTCCAGGGCGCGTTGCTCGGCGGTGTTCGTCACATCGGTGTTCGCGTCGATCCGGTTCACCTGGGTGTGGGCGAAGAGGTAGCGGGCGAGCAGTCGTTGGGCGATGGTCCCGACGCCGCGGCCGCGGGCCTCGGGCAGAAGACCGACCCCGATGTTCCAGCTGTGGTTGAGCGGGCCCTGGGGCGAGCGGTGCCATGAGACATGGCCCACCAGCGCTTGGCCCTCGGCCACCACCAGATGTCCCGAGTCGGGCGCGAGCAGTCCGTTTCCCTCCCACCTGCGCGTCATGCCCGCGGGATCGGTCCACCCGAACCACCCGAAGGGCGATGCCATGTCCGGACCGGTGTTGTGCAGCGCGCCCAGGACTGCGAGGTCGTCCTTGGCCACGGGACGGAGGTGGATCTCAGCGTTCACGCCGGTCGGAGTCCGTTCTCTAGGTTCCGGGTGGATGTTGCGGAGCGGTGCGGACTAGTCAGTCTGTAGGACGAAGAACAGGAAGCACAGGAAGCGCGGCTTGTCCGCGATCTCTTCGGGGAACAGCTCGCGGGCGGCTGGATCAGGCTCCGGCTCGCTGATGACGGTGATCCGGAAGCCAGCCCCGGTGAAGGCCTCGACCATCGCGTGCAGCGGCCTGTGCCACAGACTCATCAGGGCGGTCTGGCCGCCCATGATCCACTCTTCGGTCCAGTTGGTGGTGTCGAAATACCGGTACTCGGCCTCACGGCCGGCCTGGCGGTGCATGAGATGGACTGCAAAGGGATGCTCAACGGACGCGATCAGCCGACCGCCGGGCTTGAGTACGCGTCGCAGCTCGGCCAGCGCCGGCCCCCAGTCCTCCAGGTAGTGCAGCACCAGGGATGCGACGACATCGTCGAATGTGTCGTCAGGATAGGGAAGCGGGCTGCCCAGGTCGGCCACCCGCAGGTCCGCACCGTCGCCGAGCCGCCGCCGGGCCAGCTCCAGCATCCCGGCACTCGCGTCGAAGCCGCTCACCACAGCGCCACGGTCGCGCAGCGCCGCGAACAGCGGCCCGGAGCCGCAGCCGGCGTCCAGGATCCGCCGACCGGCCACGTCTCCGGCGAGGGCCAGCATCGCGGGCCGCTCGTAGTGGGCATTGAGGAGGTTGGTCTCGTTTTCCGCCGTGTACGCCTCGGCGAAGCTGTTGTAGTCGTTGACCTTCGGTGGATCGATCATGGCGTGAGAGACGTGGTGCTGCGTCAGTTCGGTTCCTGGCCGGTGAAATCTGGGAGCGCTCCCGCTGAACCGTACGGTCAACCGCAGGTCCGGGCGGTTCCGGTTTTCGTCCAACAAGTGAACGCTTCGCGAGGTATTGACGCGCTCATGCGGTGCTGGCTTTATGTCAGCAGGCATCGAGGGACAGATCCGACTGTGAGATCTGAACGATATGCCGTCGTGCCGTCCAGCGAACCACGTCCTTCAAGCCCACCCGCTGAGAGGTCAGGTCCTACTTTCATGGAAGCGCTCCCAAAGATCGTCCGAGCAGAGCCGCACTCCGGCCCGCGTACCCGCCATCGCCGTCTGCGGGCAGCGGTCGCTGCCGGGCTGCTGGTCGCCGCCGCTGCGTGGGTGCCGGTGGCGACGGCGCAGTCGGCCGCCGCGGCCGACAGCAGTACCTGCGCCCCGCAGGGCACCCTGCCGATCAACAGCGGCGAGTTCACTCTGCAGGCCAACGAGTGGAACTCCAGCGCCACCCAGTGCGTCACCGCGACCGGCGGCACCGGCTGGTCGGTGTCCACGGCGAACTTCAACCTGCCCACCAACGGGGCGCCCGCCACCTACCCGTCCCTCTACAAGGGCTGCCACTGGGGCGCCTGCACCACCGGCAGCAACCTCCCGATCCAGGTCAGCAACCTCGGCAGCGCCACCAGTTCATGGAGCACGGTCCAGCCTGCCTCGGGGGCGTACGACGTCGCCTACGACCTGTGGATCAACTCCACCCCGACCACCACGGGCCAGCCGGACGGCACCGAGATCATGATCTGGCTGAACAGCCGGGGCGGAGTCCAGCCCTTCGGGTCGCAGACCGGCAGCTCCACCGCGGCCGGCCACAGCTGGAACGTCTGGACCGGACAGCAGACCTCCTGGAAGATCATCTCCTATGTGCTCCAGGGCGGCGGGACCTCGTTCAGCAACCTGGACGTCAAGGCCCTGATCAACGACGCCGTCGCGCGCGGCTCGGTCAACGCCTCCCAGTACCTGATCGACGCCGAGGCCGGATTCGAGATCTGGCAGGGCGGCCAAGGGCTGGCCACCAACAGCTTCTCCTTCAACGCCACCAGCAGCACCGGCGGCGGGGAGGCGGTGGCGGCGACACCCAGGCCCCGACCACGCCCGCCAATCTGACGGTCACCGGCACCACCAGCTCCTCGGCTGCCCTGTCCTGGACAGCCTCCACCGACAACGTGGGCGTGAACGGCTACGACGTCTACCGGGGCGGCACGTTGGTCGGAACGGCCACCGGCACCGGCTACACCGACACCGGGCTGAGTGCCTCCACGGCCTACAGCTACACGGTCAAGGCGGTCGACGCGGCCGGGAACCTCTCCGCCGCGTCCAACAGCGCCACCGCGACCACCCAGGCCGGATCCGGCGGCGGCAGCGGCTGCTCGGCTTCGCTGGCCGTCACCAGCCAGTGGAACCCCGGCTTCACCGACACCGTCACCGTCAGCAACCGGGGCGCCGGCGCCATCCACGGTTGGACCGTGACCTGGACCTGGCCGGGCGGCCAGCAGGAGACCAGTGCCTGGAACGCGGCGGTGAGCCAGTCGGGCAGCGCGGTCACCGCGACCAACCTGTCCTACAACGGCGCGATCGCCGCAGGCGGCACCACCACCTTCGGTCTCCAGGGCACGTGGAGCGGCAGCAACGGCACCCCCACCCTCAGCTGCACCGCCAACTGACCCTCCGTCAGGACCGCCCAACACCCACCCAGAGAGGAAGGTCGACGTGAAACACCCCCTGCGTCTGCTGTCCAAGGCTGTCGCCGCGGTCGCCACCGCCGCGCTGCTCCTGATCCCGCTCGGCGCCACCGCGCAGCCCGCCACCGCGCAGCCCGCCACCGCCACCGCCGCCGCCGCGGGCCTTGGCTCCGGCTACTGGCACACCAGTGGTCGGCAGATCCTGGACTCCGCCAACCAGCCGGTGCGCATCGCCGGCGTCAACTGGTTCGGGTTCGAGACGGCGAACTACGTGGCCCACGGCCTGTGGACGCGTGACTACAAGAGCATGATCGACCAGATGAAGTCGCTGGGCTACAACACCATTCGGCTTCCCTACAGCGACGACATCTTCAAGGGCACCATGCCCACCAGCATCAACTTCTCCTCCGGCATGAACGCCGACCTGCAGGGCCTCAACTCGCTCCAGGTCATGGACAAGATAGTCAACTACGCGGGCACCGACGGCCTCAAGGTCATCCTGGACCGCCACCGCCCGGACTCCAGCGGCCAGTCCGCGCTCTGGTACACCGCCGCCGTCCCCGAGACCACCTGGATCGCCGACCTCAAGGCCCTGGCCACCCGCTACCTCGGCAACCCCGCGGTGGTCGCATCGACCTGCACAACGAGCCGCACGACCCAGCCTGCTGGGGCTGCGGCGACACCACCATTGACTGGCGCCTGGCGGCCGAGCGCGGCGGCGACGCCGTGCTGTCCGTCAACCCCGCTCTGCTGATCTTCGTCGAGGGCGTGCAGACGTTCAACGGCAGCTCCTACTGGTGGGGCGGCAACCTCCAGGGCGCGGGCCAGTACCCGGTCCAGCTCAGCGTCGCCGACCGTCTGGTCTACTCCGCCCACGACTACGCCACCAGCGTCTCCAGCCAGCCCTGGTTCACCGACCCCGCCTTCCCCGCGAACCTGGCCGGCGTCTGGGACAAGAACTGGGGCTACCTGTTCAACCAGAACACCGCACCCGTGTGGGTCGGCGAGTTCGGCACCACCCTGCAGTCCACGGTCGATCAGACCTGGCTGCGCACCCTGGTCGCCTACCTGCGCCCCACCGCCACCTACGGCGCCGACAGCTTCTCCTGGACGTTCTGGTCCTGGAACCCCGACTCCGGCGACACCGGCGGCATCCTCAACGACGACTGGACCACCGTCAACACCACCAAGGACGCCTACCTGGCCACCATCAAGGCTCCCGCCTTCGCGGGCGGCGGGGGAGGAGGCGGCACGGGTGACACCACCCCGCCGAGCACTCCCACCGCGCTGACGGTCACCGGCACCACCAGCAGCAGCGCCTCGCTGTCCTGGACGGCCTCCACCGACAACACCGCCGTCACCGGCTACCAGGTGCTGCGGGGTGCCACCGTGGTCGGCAGCACACCCGGAGCCACCACCTTCACCGACACCGGCCTCAGCGCCGGGACCAGTTACAGCTACACGGTCAAGGCGGTGGACGCGGCCGGCAATGCCTCCGCCGCGTCGGCACCGGTGACGGCCACCACGGCCACCGCAGGCGGGGGCGGCGGCGGAGGCGGGAACCAGGGCTGCACCGCGAGCCTGCACGTGGACAGCCAGTGGAACACCGGTTTCACCGATACCGTCACCGTCAGCAACACCGGTAGCAGCGCCACCCACGGCTGGAAAGTCACCTGGGCCTGGGCCGACGGCCAGCAGGTCAGCAACGCCTGGAACGCCACCGCCACCCAGTCCGGTGCCGCCGTGACCGCCACCAACCTCTCCTACAACGGCGCCGTCGCCGTAGCCGGCAGCACGACCTTCGGCTTCCAGGGCAGCTGGAGCGGAAGCAACGCCGTCCCCACCCTCACCTGCACCGCGAGCTGAGATCGCAGCAGCTGGAAACCCGCCGGGCCGGTGGCCGCGCGTCGACTTCCCCGCGTCGACTTCCCCGCGCCGCCACCGGCCCGGTCCTGGCACGTCATTCGGTCAGTCCGTGTTCGTGTGCGAAGACGACGATCTGCACCCGGTCACGGAGGTCGAGCTTGCGCAGGATGCCCCCGACGTGGGTCTTGACGGTGGACTCGCCGGCGAAGAGCTGCTGGGCGATCTCGGCGTTGCTCAGGCCGCGGGCGACGGCGGCGAGGATCTCACGTTCCCGGTCGGTGAGTGCCTCGTACCTGGGCGGGACCGGGGTCCGCAGCCGGAAGCGGCCCTCCAGCAGGACGTCCAGGTCCTGCGGTGCGAGCACCGCGTTGCCGGAGTGGACGGTGCGGACGGCCTCGATCAGCATGGCTGGCGTGGTGTCCTTCAGCAGGAACCCGCTGGCGCCGAGGCGGATGGCGGTGGCGGCGCGGTCGTCGAGGTTGAACGTGGTCAGCACCACCACCCGCACCCGGCGCTGCCGGGCGGCGACCCGGGCCGGGGAGAAGATCTGCCGGGTGGCCTCGACCCCGTCCAGCTCCGGCATCCGCACGTCCATCAGCACCACGTCCGGTTCCAGCTCGTCGACCAGGCGGACCGCCTGCTGTCCGTCGCCGGCCTGTCCGACCACCTGCATCTCGGGTTGGGCGTCGAGGATGACCGCGACACCCGCCCGGAACAGTTCCTGGTCGTCGACGAGCAGGACTCGGATCGGTACCCCGGTCATGCGGTCTCCCCTGTTCGCAGCGGCATCCACGCGGTTGCGGTGAACACCGGGCCGGTGTCCGCCTCCCTGGTCCGGCGCACGTCGAGCCGGCCGCCGACCGCTTCCAGGCGGCGGTGCATGCCCTCGATCCCGGAACCGCCCCGACCGGTGGCCGGCCCTTCGCCGGACGCGCCGTCGGGGATCCGCGGTTCCCGGGCGACCACGTTGCGCACCTCCAGTCGCAGGGCCCGATCCCACTGCCGTTCCACCACGACGGGCTCCCCGCGCAGGCCGTGCTTCAGCGCGTTGGTCAGCATCTCCTGCAGCACCCGGAAGGCCACCGTCTCCAGCTCGGGCGGGAGCGGCTGCGGCGTGCCGACGACGGTGGCCCGCAGCGGGTTGCCGGCTGACTCGACCCCTTCGAGCAGGGTTTCCAGGCTGCCCTGGGGCGGCGTGGCGCGCTGGTGCTCCGCGTCGGTGGAGGCGAGCACCTCGCGGACCTCGCGCAGTGACTGGCGGGCCGAGGCGGCGATGTTCTCCATGGTCCGGCGCATCGCGGCGGTGTCGCCATCGGGCAGGAACCCGGCCGATTCGGCCTGCACCAGGATCACCGCGAGGGAGTGGCCGACCACGTCGTGCACGTCGCGGGCCAGGCGGGCCTGGCCGTCCCGCAGCTCCGCGATCTGCTGGGCCTGGGCGCGCTCCGCCTCGATCCGGATCCGGCGGGCCTCGGCCTGCGCCTGGTCCTGCGCGGCCTTGGCCCGGACCCGCAGCAGCAGGCCCAGCAGCCACGGGGTGGCGATGATCGCGAGCAGCGCGGCACCGATCAGGCCGATCGCTTCCAGCGGGGCCACGCCCAGGGGTCGCACCAACCGGGAGATCGAGACGGGCAGGTCGATCCCGTGCCGGCGCGCGATCAGCAGCGCCATCACGGCGCCGCACGGCAGCGAGGCGCCGCTGAGCCACAGCACCGCCGTGCTGCCGTAGCGGGCGGCGCCGTAGGCCACGAAGGCGACGGCGAGCTGCGTCTGCAGCACGCCGGGCCCGATCAGCAGTTGGACCGCGGTGGTCAGCCAGACCAGGCCGAGCGCGGTGCCGGGCAGTGTGCGGAACAGAGCCACGGCGACAGCGGTCAGCACCATGACCAGGACGGTGCGGTGGACGCCGAAGCTCCACCCGGCCGACAGCCACTGGGCCTCCTGGTAGCCGTACCAGAGGACGAGCAGGGCCAGCAGCAGGTCCGGCCACCGGGACGGCAGCAGCGCGGCGACCGGACCGCGCCCGGCTGTGCGGGCGGTCACGCCGGGCCGGTCGGAGGGCGGTGGTCCGCGGCCTCCGACGGTGCGGTGCTGCCTGGCATGGCCGTTTCTCCTGTTCCTGGGTGCGGTGCTGCTTCCCTCCATCGAAGCACGGTCGCGATCGCGGTCACCGCAGCGCGGTGCGGATCATCTCGTCCAGCAGCGCCGAGTACGGCAGGGCCCATGTGCGCGAACATCTTCGGCACCTGCGACTGGGCCGTCATCCCCGGCATGGTGTTGACCTCGTTCAGGACCGGGCCCTCGGCGGTGAGGAAGAAGTCGAAACGGGCCACCGCCCGGCAGCCGAGGGCCGTGAACAGGCGCAGCGCCGCATCCTGGAGCTCCTTGTCGGCCGTGTCGGGCAGCGCCGCCGGTATCCGGAACACGGCGCTGCCGTCGTACTTCTGCTGGGTGTCGAACAGCGCGGTGCCCTGCGCCGCCCCCTCCACCACGATCTCCAGCGAGGGCCCGACCAGCAGGCTGCCGTCGGCGCGCTCCAGCACGGCGATGTCCACCTCGCGGCCGACCACGAAGTCCTCCACCAGGACCCGGTCGTCGTGCTCCAGTGCCGCGTCCAGGGCCTGGTCGAAGTCCTGGATCCGGTGGACCAGGCCGACGCCGTGGCTGGACCCCGCGGCCACCGGCTTGACCACCACCGGAAACCGCTCCGGGCGCAGCTGCGCCCGGGTGGCGGCGCTGACCAGGCGGCCGGGCGCGGTACGAATGCCCAGGTCGGCCGCGACCAGCTTGGTGGCCCACTTGTCCATCGCCAACGCTCCGCCGCGCACCCCGGCGCCGACGTACGGCACGCCTGCGAGTTCGAACAGTGCGGCCAGCGAGCCGTCCTCACCCCGGGGGCCGTGCACGGCGGGGAAGGCGACGTCGCAGTTGGCGAGCAGACCGGCGGCGGCGGCGAAGCTGCGACCCCTGGTCGCTCCCAGTGGCTCGCCGTCGGGGCGCAGCCAGTAGCCGTCCCGGTCGATGGTCAGGGCCTGCACCTCGTAGCGGGCGGGGTCCAGGGCTGCCTGCACCGAGGCGGCCGAGGCCAGCGAGACGGTGTGTTCGCTGTTCTGGCCGCCGCCGATGACGGCCACCCGGGTGAGGCGCGGGATCACGGAGGAGGATGTGCTGGTCATGGCGGGGCCGTCCTTGTCTGCTGTCGTGCCTGGTCTGCGCGGTTCTGGAGCCGTGGTCACTGCCGGGTGCTGCTCAGGGCACGCAGGCGGGACGGTGCACCCGGCCGACCGTGCGGAGGATGCGCCGTCCCAGGCCGGTGACCAGCTCGTGCTCGATCGTGCCCGCCCAGCGGGCCCAGTGGGCCGCGGTGGGCTCGCCCCGGTCACCGGGTCCGAAGACCACGGCCACCTCACCGGGTTCCGCCCGCCGGTCACCGGTGCTGACGACGATCTGGTCCATGGACACCCGCCCGACCACCGGACACAGCCGGCCGCCGAGCAGCACCTGCGCGCGTCCCGACACCGCTCGCGGCAGGCCGTCGCCGTAGCCCAGCGGCAGCAGCGCCAGGTGCGTGGCCCGGGGCGTGGTGTGGGCGTGTCCGTAGCCGACGCGGGTGCCGGCCGGTACCTGACGGGCCGACACCACCGGTGCGGTCAGGGTGAGCGCGGCCCGCAGCCGGGTGGTTCCGGTGGGATCGATGCCCACCAGTCCTGCGCCGACCCGGCTGAGGTCGAAGAGCGTGCGCGGGTCGGTGAGCGTGGCGGAGGTGGCGGCCAAGTGGCGGACGTGGGGCCGCAGTCCGCTCGCGCGCGCGGTGCGCAGCGCGGCGGCGAAGGCGGCCAGCCCCGCGTCGGTGCACGGGTCGCCGGGGGTGTCGGCGCAGCCGAGGTGGCCCATCACGCCGACCACCTCGACCCAGTCCGCGCCGCTCGGCGGCTCGCGCCAGCAGGCACAGTTCGCGCCAGCGGGCCGGTTCGGCCCCGTCCCTGGCCATGCCGGTGTCGATGTGCAGGTGCAGCCGTGCCCTGCGGCCGGTCGCGGCCGCCGCCGCGGTGACGGCGGCCAGGTGCTGGTGGCTGGGCACCCCCAGCTCGATCCGGGCCCGCAGCGCCGCGGCGAAGTCGGCGTCCACCGGGTTGAGCCAGCTCAGCACCGGGGCGGCGATACCCGCGGCCCGCAGCTCGATCCCCTCCCGCAGCGAGGTCACACCCAAGGAGGTCGCGCCCGAGTCCAGGACCGTACGGGCCAGGTCCGCCGCGCCGTGGCCGAAGCCGTCGGCCTTGACCACCGCCATCAGCGCGGTCGCGCGACCGGCCAGTAGCCGGGTGTTGGCCGCGACCGCGTCCAGGTCCACCCGCAGGCGCGGACCGCTGGTGTCGGACCACGGCCCGGGTCCGGTCGTGCCGTCCGCGAGGCCGCTGCCTATCCCGCCGCTGCTCATGCCGCAGCCGCCCCGGTGAGCACCGGGCCGTAGCAGGCGTGCGCCGCGTCGCTGCGGTAGGCCCAGTAGCGGTCGCCGAAACTCCAGTGCCACCACTCGGTCGGGTAGTTCACCAGGCCGGCCCCGCCCAGCGCCCACGCCAGCAGGTCGCGGTTGCGCCGGGCCTCGGGGTCGATGCCGGGGGCCGCGAAGAAGCAGGCGCCGTCGCTCTCCTCCGGCGTCGCGTCCAACGCGCTGCCCATCGGGAGCGGGCGTCCGTGGGAATCGGCCAGGGTCAGGTCCACCGCAGCACCGGCGACATGCGGCGCAACCGCCAGCGGAGCGACGTACCGGCTGGTGAGACGGTGCAGTTCGGCCTCGTCGACGCCTGGCCGCTCCCGGCACAGCAGGGCGCGGTAGGAGGCGATGATCGCCTGCTGGTCGGCGGCGTGGCGCAGCCCCTCGGACAGATGCAGCCGGACACCGCGCGGCAGCACCGTCTGGGCCGCTGCCAGCCGGTCGGCCACCCCGACCCGCACCAGCCGGGCCGCGCCGACCGCCGGGCCGGACATCCAGTCCAGGGCGGCCATCGGCTCACCGTTGTCCTGGACCGGAATCCGGGCCACCTGCGGGTCACCGATCAGGACGGGCCTCCGCTCGGTGCTCGTGTCACTGGGACGGCCGGTACCACCGGGTTCTGCGCTGCTCATGGCTCGACCCTAGAAACTCCGGCACTCCACGGCCTCCCCCTGAGGTGCCGACCACCGGTACCTGAGGGGGAGACCCCTCAGGGTCGATTGACAAAGCGGACCAGCGGTCCGTATGTTCCTAATCGGACCTGCAGTCCGTTTAATGCGAGGAGGAGCGCATGACCACAGCCGTGGAAGTCTTCAACAAACTCGCCGAGGGTGTCGCGACCGGCAACAGCGACGCACTGATCGACCTGTGCGCCGAGGACGTCGTCTTCGAGTTCCCGTTCGCCCCGGGGCCCCGCCCCACGCGGGTCGAGGGCAAGCCGGCCGTCGGCGCGTACCTGCGGGCGCTGTCGGGCCACGTGCGCCTGGAGAGCGTGACCAACCTGGAGATCCACGAGACCGTCAAGCCGGAACTGGCGATCATCGAGATGACCATGACCGGCACGGTGGCGGCCACCGGTGCGCCCTTCGAGCAGTCGTATGTGTCCTTCCTGACCGTGCGCGACGGCCTGGTGGCCTGCTACCGGGACTACTGGAACCCGCTGCGCAGCGCCGACTGGAGCGCGGAATGAGCGCCGTCCTGGTCACCGGGGCGAGCGGCACCACGGGCAGCCGAGTGGCCGCACGCCTGGCCGCCCGGGGCATCGCGGTGCGGGCGGCCAGCCGCTCTAGTGCCGTCGCGTTCGACTGGTACGACTCCGGTACGCACGCGGGCGCACTGGCCGGGGTCGACCGGATGTATCTGGTGCCACCGCTCCGTGACCCGGACCCGCAGGCCGTGATGCTGCCGTTCCTCGACCTGGCCAGGGCCGCGGGCGTGCGCAGGGCGGTGCTGCTGAGCAACTCCCTGGTGTCCGCCGGTGACGGGATGACGGGCATCGTGCACCAGGCCATCGCGGACACGTTCGACGAATGGGCCGTCCTGCGGCCCGGCTGGTTCATGCAGAACGTGACCGGCGGCCACGCGCACGCCGCCTGCCTCCGGGCCACGTCGGCCATCGCCACGTCGGCGGGTGACGGTCGGGCGGCGTTCGTCGACGCGGGCGACATCGCCCGGGTCGCCGTCGAGGCGCTGCTGGCATCGGCGCCGCTCAACACCGACCTGGTCCTGACCGGCCCCGAATCGTTGAGCTACGACCAGGTGGCCGCGATCCTGGAGGAGACCAGCGGCCGCCCGATCACGCACACCCGGCTGGATCCGGCGGACCAGCCGGCCTACTACCAGGCACTGGGCGTGCCGGAGTACTCCGCGCGGTTCCTGGTCGGGATGGACTGGGTCGTCGCGTCCGGCATGGAGGACCGCACGACGGATACAGTGGAGCGCGTGACCGGAACCCCGCCCCGCTCGTTCCGTGACTTCGCGCTCGCCGAGTTCGCCACGACGTGACCGTGAAGGAACGCGCCGACGCCGCCCGCAACCGCCAGGTCATCCTGGCCGCCGCGAGGACGCTGTTCGAGACGGCCGACGACCCGCTGGTGGTCACCATGGACGATGTCGCGGCGGCGGCTGGCGTCGGCAAGGGCACCCTGTTCCGTCGCTTCGGCGACCGGACCGGGCTGCTGCGTGCCGTCTTCGACGCGCAGATCGCCGGCCTGATGGCCGCGATCGTCGACGGCCCGCCACCGCTCGGCCCCGGGACACCGCCACGCGAACGCGTGCTGGCGCTGCTGGACGCCATGGTCGAGTTCAAGCTGGACAACCGCAGGATCACCCGGGCCCTGGAGCAGACGTCCGAGCGGACGTCGGTGCTGGAATCCCCGAACTACCAGCTGGCGCACGCCCTGTTCGCCGACCTGCTCAGCGGCATGGTCGGCGCGGACCGCGCAGCGTGGACGGCGCACGCGCTGCTCTCGTACACCCGGATAGACCTGCTGGAACACGTGATCACCAGCCAGGGGTGGACGACTGCGCGGCTGCGCCGGGAAATCCAGGACGTGGCCGACCGGATCCTCGGCCCGCAGGAGGTCCCGTCGTAGGGTGAGAGGGACCGATGGAGGCCAACGGCCGAGGGAGCCAAGGATGACGCGGTACCTGATCTCGTTCGACGACGGCGCGATGACCTTCCCCGAGGAGGAGTTGCCCGAGGTGGACCAGGCCGCGCACGCGGTGCTGCGGGAGGCCCGGGACGCGGGCGTGTGGGTCTTCGGCGGTGGGCTGCAGACGCAGCGGGCGAGCGTCGTGGCCACCGACGGGACCGTCGCCGACGGCCCGTACCCGGAGACCAAGGCGGTCCTCGGCGGGTTCTCGATCATCGATGTGCCCTCGCGTCAGGACGCGCTGGAGTGGGCCGCCAAGTTCGCCGCCGCGTGCCGCTGCGCGCAGGAGGTCCGGGAGATCATGCACGACCCGGCCGTCTGACGCAGAGCCCCGAGCCCCGAGCCCCGAGCCCCGAGCCCCGAGCCCCGCTCCCCGCGCCTGCTCAGCCCGCGGCCGGCCGGTGCAGGCCGAGGTGGTCGCGCAGGGTGCTGCCGGTGTACTCGGTGCGGTAGCGGCCCTGGCGCTGCAGCAGCGGCACGACGTGGTCGACGAACGCCGTCAGCTCATAGGGCAGCGTCGATCCCATGATGGTGAACCCGTCTGCCGCGCCCGCGTCCTGCCACTCGGCGATGAACGCGGCGAGCTGCTCCGGTGTGCCGGTGAAGTGCACCTGCCCGGCGCCACCGGTGACGGTCTGGGCGACCTCGCGCAGCGGCGCGTCCGGCCGGGCACGCGAGGCCGCGTACAACTGCTCCGCGCGGCTGGACGGCGCCGCCTGTCCGGCCCAGGTGTCCGGGGGCAGCGGAGCGTCGGGGTCGAAGGCGTCGGGGTCCAGCCCAGCGGTGTAGAGGGCGTTCTGCCACCGGAAGTCGGGGCTGGCGAGTTCTTCGAGGCGCTGCGCCCGGTCGCGGGCTTCGGCTTCGGTGCCGCCCAGGGTCACCATCAGCGCGGGTAGCACGGCGACGTGCTGCGGGTCGCGGCCGGCGGCCGCGACCTGGGTGTGCAGATTGGCGCGGAAGGCGGCGGCGGCCTGAACACTGGAGGGCCCGGAGAAGACCATCTCGGCGTAGCGGGCGGCCAGGGCGATGCCGGCCGGCGACTGTCCGGCCTGGACCAGGACCGGGCGGCCCTGGGGCGAGCGGGGGAACGGCTGGATCCCTTCGACGTCGTAGTACTTCCCGTGGAAGCCGGGCGTGCGCAGCTTGCCGCGGTCGGCCCAGACGCCGTGTTCCCGGTCGCCGACGAGCGCGTCGTCGCCCCAGCTGTCCCAGACCCGGATCGCCGCGTCGACGAATTCCCCCGCGCGGGCGTAGCGGTCGGCGTGATCGGGGTGGGCGGCCTCGCCGAAGGCGGCGGCGGCCAGCGGGGTGACGGTGGTGACGATGTTCCAGCCGGCCCGCCCGGCGCTGAGGTGGTCGAGGGTGGCGAAGCGGCGGGCCAGTTCCCAGGGCTTGCTGTAGGTGGTGGAACCGGTGCCGACCAGTCCGATCCGGGTGGTGACGGCGGCCAGGGCCGACAGGACGGCGATGGGGTCGAACTGGGTCTGCGGCAGGTGAGTGGTGCGGTATTCGGCGATGGCGAGGTTGTCGGCGAGGAAGACCGCGTCCATCAGCCCGCGCTCGGCGGTGCGCGCGATGTCGGCGTAGTAGGGCAGTCCCAGGACGTCGCGTATGTCGTCGTCCACGACGCGCCAGGCGGACTCGTGGTAGCCGGCCGGCCAGATGAAGGCGTTGAAGTGCAGGGAAGGAGCGCTCATGCGCGGTGGCCTTTGTGAGAGGTGAGAACTACCGGGGGACTGCCGGGGGACTGCCGGGCTGTTCGTGGGCCGGTCTTCGGTCGGGCAGCCCCGCTGCACGGCGCAGCCGGGCGAACTCCGCCGCGAGGGCGGCGGGCGGGAAGTGGGCGTTGCGGCCGCTCGGGTTGGGAAGTACCCACACCCGGGTCGTGCCGATCATGCTGGACTGCAGGCCGACCCGGGCGGCCGGAGCGTCGAAAGCGGGACGGTATCCGCTCACGCCCAGGAACGCCGCCCAGCGTGGCCGGACGGCCTGCAGCCGCTGCGTCAGATCGCTTCCGCCGGACTGCAGTTCGGCTGTGCTGAGCTGGTCGGCCCGGGAGGTGGCGCGGCGGACGATGCTGGTGATGCCGAGGCCCAGCCGCAGCAGGTCGCGTTCTTGCTGCGGACGCAGAACGGTCGGGGTGAATCCGGCGGCGTGCAGCGCCGGCCAGAACCTGTTGCCCGGGGTGGCGAAACTGTGCCCGGCGGCCACGGACACCGGCGGGGGGTTGATGCCGATGAAGACGATGTCCAGCCCTTCGGCGAGAACGTCGTCAAGACCGTCAGCACTCATGGTGTCCCCGTTCGACCTGCGCCAAGCCCACCCGGCCAGGCTACCCGTTGCGTTCGAGCAGCCGCGTGTCCATCACGTCAAAGGAAGAACCGAGCCTCCGGCGGTGTTGGGATGGACAGCTCAAGGAAAGGAAGAGTCGATGAAGGCACGCGCATCACTGCGTTCCCTGAAGGACAAGGCCGGATCCCAGGTGGTCCGCCGTCGTGGGCGCACTTTCGTGATCAACAAGAAGAACCCCCGCTACAAGGCCCGCCAGAGCTGAGACCAGCTCCGCGCAGCCCGCCCCAGCGCCGGATCCGCACCACCGGGAGGTCGCCATGAATGACGAGGACGTTCTGCAGCACATCCGCGCGCTGGTGGACGAGGAACACCAGCTGCGTTCCGCCCCGACCGGGCAGGGAGACGGGAACCGGTCCCGGCTGAACGCCCTGGAGCAGCAGCTGGACCAGTACTGGGACCTGCTGCGCCGGCGCCGCGCCGCCACCGAGTTCGGCACCGATCCCGTCGCGGACGTCCGTCCGGTCAGCGAGGTCGAGGGCTACCTCGGCTGAGTCCCGGACCGGGCAGCCGAGGAGGATGTCGGGTTCCGGCTCCGTCCCGCGGGTGCCGGGGCCAGACTCGTCCTCGTGGTGACGGGTGAGCGGGGCGGGGAGACCATGGGGGACCGTCGGTGACCTATGTGCTGGCGTTCCTGGGCGTGATGGTTCCGCTCGGCGCGTACCTCGGGTACGCGGCCCTGCACGACCCCGAGCGGCGCAGGCCCCGCACCGCCTCGGTGCCCGCTCGTCGGCGCGTGGTCACCCCCGCGCCGCCAACCTGCCCGGTGTCCCGCGAGCGCCAGCTCTGGATCGAGTCGTCGATGCTGTGGCTGGTCAAGGAGTTCGGCCTGGCCGCAGTGCGGCGCCCGGTGGCGCTGCCGACCCCTGACTTCTTCCCGGTCCCGTTCACCGGCACGCGACGCGAGATCAGGGCGCTGCTGTCGCGGGTCTGCTCGGTGATGCGGGTGGATCCGCTGTTCATCTGGCTGAACCTCTTCGACGGACCGGGGAGCGAGGAGTTGAGCAGGCGTCAGGACTGGCGCATCACCATCGGCCGGTACCTGAAGGTCTGGGAGTTCTCGGTCGTCTCGCTGGACCGCATGGACGCCGTCGCTCCCGCCGTGCTCGCAGCGACCATCGCCCATGAGCTGGGCCACGTCCGGCTGATCGGCGAAGGGCGTCTCGCCGCCCCCGATCGCGAGGACCGCGAGGAGCGCGAGGACCACGAGCAGCTCACCGACCTGGCCGCGGTCTATCTGGGGATGGGCGTCTTCACCGCCAACGCCGCAGTGACCTCGCACCACCGGGGCCCCGCCGCCGGCGGCCCGGCGCCCCTGCGCTACATGCGGCACGGCTACCTGTCCCAGCTCGACCTCGGCTACGCCCTGGCCTGCTATGCCCGCCTGCGCGGCGAGACCCGGGAACCGGCCTGGGCGGACGCGCTGAACCCGGTTCCGCGCCGGATGCTGGTGCGGGGGCTGGCCTACCTCGCCCACGCCGCCGAGGCCGACGGCAGCGGAAAGGTGTTCCCCACCGCGGCCGGCTCCGAGGCTGTGGGCGGACGTTTCGACCTGCCTCCGGACGGCGGGGAGTAGATCGGCCCGTACTGGTCCTGGTGGCTCGAAACCGTCGTACCGGCAGCCGCCCGGGGCCGGTACGGGCGCCCCTCCGCGGGGCCGGCCCGGGAACCCTCTGTTGCGACCCCGCGCCGCCCGGACCGGGCTGCGCCGTTCCGCCACCCCCCGGAGTGGTGGCTGATGCCGAAGAATGCTCCGGGCCCGACATGTCGGACGAGGCCGGCGGGCGAAGCTGGATCGTGCACCCATCAATGTGCGGCGGCGGGGCCGCGCTATGCGCCGGCGCGGCTGCGGACGGGTTCTCCGGGCCGTCGGACCGTGCCGCCTCCGAGGCCGGCCCGCGGTGGTGCCGGTGCCGGTGGGGCCGGACGCGGTGGCCCGCGGGGACGGGACCGGTGCCGACCGTGCGTCCGGCTCCGCGAAGATGAACGAGTATTTCCACAGAATTGCCGCGTATTTCGGCTCGCATGAGAATGCAGGCGAACCGAACGGCGGATTCCGCCATTTCCTGGGACCGATTGTCCGCCCCATTCGGTGCCGCCATTTCTAATGGCATGCTCCTGCCAATCATGATGACGGACAGTCAGGAGCGGTGCAGGCATGGACATAGCCGCTCGTTTCGGTGCGACATCGGGGGCGTTCTGCCGGTCCAGAGCTTTTCGGACGTAGTTGACCCGGACATGTTGACGAGTTGTCAGACGGCATGGAACTCTCTTGCCGAAGTTAACGAACGCGAACACGCCTTCGCTGACTCGCCCCATCTCCTTTACGTCATCTGCACCGAGCCACGAGCTCCCCATTGACCTCCCGAAAAATCGGGAGACCCGGACGCGACCGCGTCCGGGCCATGTGTCACACGAGCGACAAGGAGTACAGCATGAAGAAGTTCACCGTACGCAAGGCCGGAACCGTCCGCCTGACCTCCGCTGCCACCACCTGCTACTGCGGTGGCACCGTCCTCGCCTGACCCATCGTCACCAGGCCGTGCCGGAATGAGTTCTGACTTCCCCCACGGCCGACGGCGTCAGCGAAAAGCGAAAAGGGTCCGGGCCGCACGCATAGCGGCCCGGGCCCGCTTGAAGTCTACCGACGGACGGTGAGGTGGGGGCATGGACCTGGCGACACTGGATCTCGACAAATCCCTGAGGCTGTACCCGCTCACCTATCTGGAGGAGGGCGAGGAGGTCACCGTGGGGCGGCCCGACATCGACTCCTACGGACTCTTCCCGGTGGACGCGGCGGCCCTGCCTGCGCAGGCTGGAGGCCGGCGACTCGCCGAACGAGGCAGCCCGCTGGTTCGGCGAGGAGTACGGCGAGACCGTCGACATCCTGGAGTTCCTCGAGGTGCTCGACGAGTACGAGATGCTCGTGCCCGAGGGCGAGCAGGTCGCCGAGGTGAAGGCGGTCCGCTGGCAGCGGCTCGGCCAGGCGCTGTTCTCGCCGCCGGCCTGGGTCTGCTACGCCGCGGTGGTCGTGGCCGGCGTCCTGGCCATGATCCTCGACAACCATGTGACACCCCGCTACCAGAACGTCTTCTTCACCACCTCGTCGCTGGTCGCCCTCACCGCGGGCAATGTGCTCGGCCAGGCCCCGTGGATCCTGCTGCACGAGGGCGCCCACGCGGTGGCCGGGCGGAGGCTGGGCCTCAACTCGAGGCTGCGGATCGGCCGGCGCTTCTACTACCTGGTGTTCGTCACCACGCTGGACGGCCTGGTCGCCGTCCCCCGGCGCAAGCGCTATCTGCCGATGCTGGCCGGGATGCTGGTCGACGTGCTGGTGGTCTCCGCGCTCACCCTCGCCGCGATCCCGATGGTCGGCCAGCACGGGGTGACCGGGTTCTTCGGCAAGTTCTTCCTGGCCATGGCCTTCGGCGCGCTGCTCCGCTTCGCCTGGCAGTTCTACTTCTTCCTGCGGACCGACCTCTACTTCCTGGCCACCACCGTGCTGGGCTGCAACGACCTGCAGACCGTCGCCCGGCAGACGCTGCAGAACCGCTTCTGGAGCCTGCTCGGCCGCCGGGAGAAGCTGGTCGACCCGGAGTCCTGGACCCAGCGGGACCGCGACGTTGCGCGCTGGTACGTCTGGCTGATGGTCGCCGGATACACCCTGATGACCGTGCTGCTGGTGATCGTGGTGATCCCCACCGCGGTCCGGATCACCGAGCTGGCCTGGCACAAGCTGGTCAACAACCTCACTCCGCTGAACATGGCCGACGTCGGCGTCTTCCTGGTGCTGAACTTCGGCGAACTGGTCCTGGCCGGCGTCCTCGCGGTCCGCGGCTGGCAGCGCCGCGGCGTCCCGGCGATCGGCGCGATCGTCGAATAGCAGCCCGGCCTGTCCACCACCAGCAAGGAGGCTCACATGAACGAGTTCCTGCACACCCACCACTGGCTGCGCGGCGGTCTGCGCCGCGACCGCGCCCGCATCCTGCGCGAGCTGGGCGCCGGCGAACCGGGCAGCGAGGCCGTGCTGTGCGTGGACGCGCACCGCCGGGTGCGCGGCCCCTACAGCGCGGCCGGGCAGCTGGTCACCCGCCTGCTGCCGCCGACGCTGCGGCACGACCCCGAGCTGGTGCACCGCTACGACATCGAACTTCTGTCCGCCGCACCCGACGTGAGCAGCATCGTGCCCAACTCCCGGGACACGCTCACCTCGATGGCGATCCCGACCGAGCGGACCAGGTTCTACGCCCGGCTGCGCACCACCCGGATCGCCAACGGGCTGGTGGAGTTCGTCCGGGACAGTCCGGCCGACGCCGGACCTCGCGTGCTGGTGGTGGAGAACGTCGACCAGGCCGACCGCACCGACCTGGAGTTCCTGGCCTCGCTGCTGCGCCGGGTCGACCCCGGGCGGCTGTGCGTCGTCGTCTGCACCCCGGACCAGGACCCGGCTGACGAGACGCTGCTGGCGGTGCTGCGTACCCGGGCCCGGCTGACCCCGGTCGCTGCGGGCATCCCGGCCGCGCCGGACGCCGATCCCGAGGCCGACGCCGATTCCGAGGCGGACGCCGCGCGTTATGTCGACGCGGACTGCACCAGCGACGAGCCTGCGCAGCTGGCCGCCTACCAGGGCCTGTCCGCCGAGGCGCGGGCCCGGCTGCACGACCGCCGGGGCGACGAGATCGAGGCCCTGGACCAGCAGTCGCTGCGGATCGGCGCGCTCGCCCACCACCGGGTGCACGGCAGCGACCCGGGCGAAGCGGGGGTGCGGGCCCTCCTCAACGCCACGGACCACTGCCTCTGCATGGGCTTCTACGAGGCCTGTGTCGAGTACGGCCGCCGAGGGCTCGGGCTGGTCGACCCGAGGACCGAGCACCAGCGCTGGTGGGCCTTCGTCAAGGGCACCACCCTGGCCCTGTCGATCCTCGGTCGCACCGAGGAGGCCGAGCTGATGGACGACCAGTCCCGGTTCGACTCGATCAGCCCGAATGTGCACATGAGCTGCGCCTACTCCACCGCCATGCTCTACACCCGGCACAAGGACCCCGAGCAGCGCGACCAGCGCAAGGCGAAGGCCTGGCTGAACTCCGCCATCGCCAGCGCCTCGATGATCGAGGACCCGCTGGAGCGGGCCTTCCAGAGCGCGTTCTTCCGCAACGGCCTGGCGCTGGTCGAGGCCAACCTGGGCGAGCCGGCCGAGGCGCTGCGACTGGTCGACGAGTGCATCGAGATGCTGGACCGGCTGCTGCCGCCGGACAACCATGTGCTGCACCGCTCGGTGCTGAAGAACAACCGGGCCCGGGTCTACCTGGCCCTGGGCCGGCTGGAGGACGCCATGGCCGACTACGCCGTGGTGATCGCGCAGGACCCCAACCACCCCGAGCACTACCTGGAGCGCGGCAACATCCTGCGGCAGCTGGGCCGGGAGCCGGAGGCCCACGCGGACTACGCCACCGCGATGCGGCTCTCCCCGCCGTTCCCGGAGATCTACTACAACCGGGGCGACCTGCGCTTCGGCGAGGGCGACGCGGCCGGCGCCCTGGCCGACTTCAGCTATGTGCTGGAACTGCAGCCGGACTTCGTCGACGCCTATGTCAACCGGGCCGGGCTGTACCTGGAGCAGGGCGACAACGAGGCCGCCCGCGACGACGCCCTGCGCGGACTGGAGTTCGAGCCGGAGAACCCCTATCTGCACGCGGTGCTCGGCCAGGTCTTCGCCGAGGGCGACGACTTCGCCGCCGCCCGGGCCTCGTACGACCGTGCCCTGAAGGCGGAGCCGGACCTGGTCTCGGCGCTGGTCGGCCGGGCCGTGCTGGCCTACTCCACCGGTGACCTGGCCACCGCGGCCGAGGACCTCGACCGCGCGGTCGACCTGCAGCCCGACGACCCGGCCCTGCTCTACAACCGGGCCCTGGTGCACCGGGACGCGGGCCGCCCGGCCGAGTCGCTGGCCGACCTGGAGGCCGCGGCCGCACTGTCCCCGGACGACCCCGACATCACCGAGGAGCTCAGCCGCGGCCGAGGCGCGGACAGCGTCTGATCCGGCTGAACGGTGAGCCCTCAGCGTGTGCGCACGGTGAAGCACTGCCGGCGGCCGTGGTCCACCGGGGTCAGGCAGGCCTGCAGGACGGTGCCGTCGGCGGTCGCGGCGACCATGGGTGTGTAGCGGAAGGTCTCGGCGGCGTCCTGGCTCGCGACCAGGACGGTGCGGGTGGGCTGCCCCGGCGTGGTCATCGAGACCTGGTCCCCGGCCCGGGTGTTCCAGGCCCGGGCCCAGGCGGCCTGGCACTGCGGGTTGTAGCGGATCTGCAGTCCGGCTCCCTCGGCGGTCTTGAACTCGGCCAGAGTCTGTGGGATCGCGCCGCAGAGCATGGCGATCGGATCAGCGCCCTCACAGCTGCGGCTGCGGCAGCGGACCTGGAACCCGGAGCGGGAGGCGGAGGCACTGAACGGGACCGAGCTGGCGCGCCGTCCCGCGCCGCCGCCCTGCCAGGCGTAGCCGGCACCGGCGGTGAGGGCGGAACCGCACAGCGCCATTCCGGCCAGGACCGCCGCGCCGGAGCGGGTGCGGCTCCTCGGCCGGGTGACGGCCCGGCTTTGCTGGGGTGCGGCGGACTCCGCAACTGCCGCCGCGGGGACGGGGGCAGCCGCTTCGGTCGGCGTCGGGGTCGAGGAGGACGCGACGACGGCCCGGCCGCTCCACGCGGTCTCCGCCAGCTCCCACAGGGCCCGCACCTTGGGTTCCGATCCGTCCGCCAAGGCGCACAGGGTGCGGACGGCTGGCCAGGGCGGGAGCGTCCTGCCGTTGAGGTACCGCTCCCAGGAGGACTTGCTGTAGGCGGACTTGACCGCGAGAGCGGCCAGGCTCAGACCGGACCGGGCTCGCAGGGCCCGCAGCTCGGCCGCCAGACGTCCGCCTGGCGACGGGGTCGGCGTCACCCGCGCAGCGCTCCCCAGGTTCCGGGCCCGACCTGCCCGTCGACGTCCAGATGCCGGGCTTCCTGCTCCTGGATCACGGCGCGCTCGGTCAGCGGGCCGAACGAGCCGTCGATACCGCCCGGTGATATCCCGATCCGCTGCAACAAGCACTGGAGTTCCGCTACTTCGGGTCCGGACTGACCGACCACGACCTGGTCGGTCGAGGTGCTGCTCTCGCCCGCGTACCACTTGCCGTCGCTGCGGGTGATGCGGCACCGGTACGAAACCGCGGTGGCGGGTGCATCGGCCTGCACGGCGGACGGGGCACCGGTCCTGGCGCTCGCCTGCCAGGGCTGCACCAGCAGCAGCGCGACCGCTGCGCCCAGCAGGGCGGACAGCACCGCGACGGTGCTGGTGCGCCGCTCCGGCAGACGTGAGGCCAGGGGTCTGCGGCTGGTGGTCGCGGCGGTCGGGGCGTCCTCCGGTCCCTCCTCGGTCGGCGGGGTACCGTCCGACGGTCCGAGTGGTTGCGGCTGCTCCGCCTGCCATGCCTCCGCTGCCGCGTCGTGCAGCACCGCCAGCCGCACCGGGTCCGCGGCGACAGCGCCGGCCAACGCCTCCACGGCCCCGGCCGGCGGCAGGGCGCGCGCGCCCAGGTACCGGTCCCAGGACGAGGCGCTGTAGCCGGTCCTCGCGGCGAGGCGGGTCAGGCTCAGACCGCTTTGGTCCTTCAGCCGCCTTAATTCGGCGGTCAGTTGGACGACTGCTGGGTCAAGGTCTTGGGGCAGTGCGTTCCAGCGAGCCATGTGCTGATCCCCCTGCGTCGGTCCGGTGGGGCCTGCGGAGCAGGCCTCGGCTCCGCCCGCCCCGCCGCGATGCTAGCGGCTCGGACGATTGAGGAGACGCATGTTTCAGCTCGGAGGTTCCCGCGTTCGGTCCTGCCTCCGTTCCTCCGCGCGGGACCGGCGCCCACCCGGCGCTGTGCGTCGCCAGGATCGAGCCCCTGGAGTCGCTGCGCGGGTGGGCGCCGGGAGGGATTGTGCGGGGTGGGGTCAGGCCGGAACAGCCACCGTGGCGCTGTAGTGGTAGTAGCCCAGCAGCGGGTGCGAGGAGTCGTTGGCGTCGCTGATCGGCTCCTCCCTGACGTAGGTCCCGGTCTCGAAGGCGTTGTACATCTCAGGAACGCCGTTCACCACACCCGCGTAGATGCCCACGTGGTCGGTGTCGGTGGTGCTCTTCCCGAAGAAGACAAGGTCGCCGGGGACCGCCTTGCTGACCGCCACCAGGGTGCCGCGGGCGAGCTGGCTGTCGGTGTTGCCCGAGCCCAGCACGTCGTAGCCGGCGGCTTGGGAGTACATCAGGCGGGCGAACCCCGAGCAGTCCAGTCCGACGGTGTGGCTCCCCTCGCAGACGCCGTTGACATAGCCGGCGTCCGGAGGGACGCACTGGCCCAGGGACGGGCCGGGGGTCCGGCCGTGGCCGCCGGCGTAGGCGTACGGCATGTTGCCCGCCGCCACCATCTTCTTGGCGTCGATGACCACGTACGGCTGGATCGCGGTGCCCTGGCCGGGGCATCCGCTGCTGGGGCACGGGTAGGCCCCGCCGCCCGCGATCACGGCCTTGGTCTGCGGGCCGACCTGCCCGTCGACGCCCAGGCCGTGGGCGGCCTGGAAGGACTCGACCGCGGTGAAGGTGTGCGCGCCGAAGTCGCCGTCCACCGAGAGGTGGGCGCCCCAGGAGTTGAGGAAGCTCTGCAGGGTGGTGACGCAGCCGTCGTGCTCGCCCTCGGTGAGGCTGGTCGGGCAGGAGGAGGAGTCCAGTGGGATGGGGGACGGAGCCCCAGGGGCGGTGCTGACGGCCCGGTACAGGGCGGCCTTGGTCAGCGGGCCGACCTGCCCGTCCACGCCCAGGCCCTGGGCGCTCTGGAAGGTCCGCACGGCGGCCAGGGTGTTGGCACCGAAGGTCCCGTCCACGGTGACGGCGGCGCCGTGGGCGTCCAGCAGGCTCTGCAGGGTGGTGACGCAGCCGTCCTGCTCGCCCTGGGTGATGTTGGTCGGGCACTGCGAGGACAGCAGGTTGATGGCCGGCGAGGGGGTGCCCGCAGTGCCGTAGAGCGCGGACTTGGTCTGCGGACCGGCCTGCCCGTCCACGCCCAGCCCGTGCGCGGTCTGGAAGGACTTTACGGCGGCGAGAGTGCTGCTGCCGAAGTCGCCGTCGACGGACACCCGGGCGCCCTGCGCGTCGAGGAGCTCCTGGAGCTCGGTGACGCAGCCGTCGTCCTCGCCCTGGGTGATGCTGGTCGGGCACTGCGCGGACAACAGGTTGACCGGGTCGGGGACCGAGGTCGAGCTGACGTACAGCTGCCCCTTGGTCTGCGGGCCCACCTGACCGTCCACGGCTATGCCGGTCTCGGACTGGAAGGTCCGCACGGCGGCCACCGTGCCGGCACCGAAGTCGCCGTCCACGGACAGGCTGAAGCCGTGGGTGTCGAGCAGCGTCTGGAGCTGGGTGACGCAGCCGTCGTCCTCGCCCTGGACCATGTTCGCGGGACAGGAGGCGGAGTTCAGGTCGATCGGTGCAGGGGAGGCGGAGGCCGACGCGGCGAAGCCGCCGACCAGCAGCGCCCCCAGTGCCGCCGGGAGCAGGGCTCGACGCGCGAGCCGCAGACGGGTTTCTCGCAACACAGGCATGGCTGTCCTTCCGGGCGGTGGGTTGTGGTGACGCTGCGAGCCTGGCTGGCACCCCAACGCACAACCAGGGCGTTCCGACAATTGCCGACGTCCCGGGACAGCACCACTCCGACCTGCACCGACCTCACCCCGCGCTACGGTACGACGGGACACGTCGGTTCCGTCGCCCCGTCCCGTCCCGCTGTCCTTCTGGGTGATGTCCCAGCAGCTCGGGGCCCGTGCCGTCCCGCGATCTCGGCAGTCCGCTCGGGCCGGTGGCGGTGCCGTCGGCCGTCGCCGCACGCTCTGAGCCACACGTCCTCGCGCCAGGGAGCCCACGACCTCCCGGCGCGGCAAGCGGCACGGGGTGGGGGGTAGTGGTGCTGTTCGGAATACTCGGCCCGCTGACGGTCGACGGCGACGACGGGGTGCGGTTGCCGGTCACGCCGGCCCTGCCCCGGACGGCCCTCGCGGTGCTCATGGCACGCTCCAACACACTGGTCCCGGCCCACCGGCTGATCGAGGCGATGTGGCCCCGCGAGCAGCCGGCCGCCGCACCGGCCTACCTCTACAACCATGTCGGGCGGCTGCGCCATCTTCTCGGCCCGGTCGGGGCCCGGCGCATCCACACGATGCCGTCCGGGTACCTGATCGAGGTGCGCGACCACGAGCTGGACCTGAGCCGCTTCCACGACCACCACCGCGCCGGGCTCGCGGCCCGTGGGGAGCGTCAGTGGGTCGCTGCCCGAAGGGAACTGACTGCGGCCCTGAGGTTGTGGCGCGGCGATCCGCTCGTCGACATCGCCCAGCCGGTGCTTGCGGAGTCCGAGTGCCGGCGCCTGCGTGAGCTGCGCCTTCAGGCGCTGCGGTGGCGGATCGAAGCGGAGCTGCACCTGGGCCTGCACGAAAGCGTGCTTGCCGAGCTGCAGGCGCTGACGGTGGAGCATCCCGTCCTGGAGGCCTTCCACGGACAGCTGATGCTGGCCCTGTACGCCTCCGGGCGTCATGCCGACGCGTTGGGTGCCTACCGGTGCATCCGCGACACGCTGCGTGCGGAACTGGGCACCGGGCCGGGCGCCCAGCTCCAGGAACTGCACCAGCGGATCCTGCGGCGGGACCCGAATCTCGCCGTCGGTCCGACTCCCGGACGCCTCCCCGTGCGCACTCCGCCTTCGGGCGTGCTGAGCACGTCCGAGGAGGCCGACCCGGTCGACGACCACCTCGGGCGGCCTGAAGAGGCCGCACTGCTGGGGAAGTTGCTGGGCAGTCCGGCCGGGCCCGGCGAGCCGCCCCCGGTGGTTGTCCTGACCGGTTTGGGTGGTACCGGCAAGACCACGCTGGCCCGCCATCTGGCCCGACGGCTGGTCGACCGGTTTCCGGACGGCCTACTGCACGTGGACCTCCACGGCTCCGGTGCGGAGCCGGTCTACGCCGTGCAGGCGCTGGCCCGGCTGCTGCGCGACCTCGGCGCGCCCCCGGAATCGATTCCGACCCGGGCCGACGCCCGCACGGCACATTACCGTTCCCTGATCGCGGGACGCTGCTTCCTGCTGATCCTGGACGACGCCGCCGATGCCGAACAGGTGCTGCCCCTGCTGCCCGACGCGGGAGGAGCGGTCCTGGTCGTCAGCCGCAACCGGATGGCCGGCCTTGGCGACGTGCACCGGATGCCGCTCGAAGGACTGCCGGAGGAGGAGGCGGTCCGGCTGCTGACCGGGATCGTCGGCGCGCGGCGCGTGGATGCCGAACCCACTGCCGTGAGGCGGGTGCTGGAACTCTGCGACGGCCTGCCGCTGGCCCTGCGCAGCGCGGGTATGCGCCTGGCTGGCCGACCTTCCTGGCAGATCGCCGACTTCGCCGAACTCCTGGGTGGGACTGAACGGCGGCTGTCCGAGCTGGCCGTCGGAGGGGCGACGGTCGGGAACACCTTGCTGGTGGCCTACCGCCGGCTGGCAGCGGGGCCGGCAGGGCGCGCCGCTGCACTGGTCTTCCGGCTGGCCGGGATGTGGCGGGGGCCCGATCTCAGCCTTCCTGCCGTCGCCGCGCTGGCCGACCTGGACGGGCCGACCTGCGAACAGGCCCTGGAGGCACTGGTGGACAGCCATCTGCTTCGGTCCGTGGATCCCGGACGCTACAGGGTCGACGGCCTGCGGCGGCTGTTCGCCGTCGAGACGAGCCTGGCAGCGGACCAGCCCGCCGTACGTGCCGAGGCCCTGCACCGCTTGCTCAGCTGGTACCACCGGACCGCCGAGGCCGCCGCACAGCTGTTGGCCGGGCCGTGTTCCGACGCCGGCCGTGGCGATGCGGGACACCGTGCCCGCCATGAGTCCGACCGCGCGGGGACGCCTGCGTGGCCGCGCCTGGTCTTTGACGGGCCTGATCAGGCCCTTCGCTGGCAGCGGGCGGAGCGAGCCAACCTGATCGCCGCCTTGCGCCACGCCGACCTGCAGGGCCACCACTGCTTCGCTTGGCTGTCGCCCACGGTCGGCTCGGGTGGGCTCGGCGACCGTGCTGCCGTGCTGCTGTCCCTCGGCCGCTACCGCGAAGCGGAGTCGCAGGCCGAGTCGGCGCTGGTGCTGGCGCAGTCGCTGGGAGACGGCACCCGAACGGCCGCCCTGCTGCTGACGCTCGGTCATATCCAGTGCGCGTACCAGGACATGCGGAGTTCACTGGCTCTGTACCAGCAGGCCCTGGAGCTGGCCACCGACTGCGGCGAGCACCGCCTCGCAGGCCTCTGCCTCGAAGCCATCGGTGCCGTCCACGCGAGCCAGGGTCGCATGGACGAGGCGAGGGCGGCTTGGCGGAGGGGCGCTGCGGCGCCGGGAGCAACACGGGTGCACCTCTGAGCGACCTCGAAGTGATCTCTCAATACGGCCTCCGTGCGCCCCCCGCGGGCGTCGGCGCCCACGGGGGCGGGGTCAGAGCCCCGGACCCGGCCCGGGGCCCGCCTGCGGGGAGATCCGCGCCAGCGCGTCGAGCCCGGAGAGCGCGGCTCGCTCCCCGCGCGGATATCCGAGGGTCCGGGAGAGGGCGGCCGCCTCGGTGAAGTCGCGGACGGCCTCGGCGTGATGCCCCAGCCGGTGGTGCGCGGCCCCGGAGACGAGCAGGGTGTCCGCCCGCATCCACCGGTCGCCGAGGGCCTGCCACATCCCCAGTGCCTGCCGAGCGACGTGCAGGGACTCGTGGTGGCGGCCGGCCCGCCGGCAGGCGTCCGCCAGCCGGGTGAGGACATGGGCCTCGGCCTGCGGTTCGTCCGCGCGCCGGGCGCTCGCGAAAGCGACCTCATACAGTTCGGCTCCCTCACCGGGCGTCCCCCGGAGCATGAGGAACTCATGCAGGACGAGCGGCAGCCGCCAGGCGATGTCGTCGTAGGTGAGGCGGGCGGCCTGGTGCACCGCGTCGACCAGATTGGGCGCCTCGGTGTCGAGCCAGGCCCACGCCTCGACTCCGTCGGCGAAGGCCAGGACCGGTCCGGGGACGTCAGGCAGGTCGGCCGGCCCGCCCCCGCGGTCGGTGGTCAGGTGTCGGGAGGCTGCGGTGGCAGTGCGCAGGTACCAGGCCAGCAGCCTGCGCGCAGCGGCCCCGCGGGCCTCCACGGTCTCCTCGGCCTCCGCACGGGCCACTGCGTAGGCACGGGTCAGCCCGGTCAGGCGATAGCGCCCCGGGCCGGAGCTGTGCAGCAGGTTCGCGTCGACCAGCGCCTCCAGTGCGGGTCCCGTCTGCTCGACCGGCACAGCCAGCAGGGCCGCGACAGCCGGCAGGCCGATGTGCGGCCCTACCGTGGAGCCCAGCAGCCGGAGGAATCGTGCCGGGTGGACCGCGTCACCGGAACTCCCGGCGCTCTCTGATGTCCCGGCTTCCTTCGCGTCGGCGAGCAGCCGGGCGTAGTCGGCGTCGAAGCCGCTGCGCATCGCCAGGCTGCCCACGGCCAGCTCGTCCAGCCTGTGCCCCTCGTCGGCCAGCCGGTCGGCCAGCACCTGGACGCGCCAGTCGGGGCGGGCGGTGAGCCGCTCGGCGGCGATGCGAACGGCCAGTGGCAGGCCCTCGCACGCGCTCAGCACCATGTCGGTGGCGTCGGGTTCGGCGTCCACCCGCTGGTATCCGGCGATCCGGCGGAACAGCGCCCGGGCCTCCGCCTCGTCCAAGGGGCCGAGCTCGACCTGGTGGGCGCCGTACAGCGTGGACAAGCGGGCGCGGCTGGTCACCAGCGCCCGGCTGGATCCGCTGCCTGGCAGCAGCGGACGGATCTGCGCGTCGTCGCGCGCGTCGTCGAGCAGCACCAGGACCCGGCGGCCCGCCAGCAGGCTGCGGTACCTGGCGGCGCGCTCCTGCGGGTCCGCGGGCACCGCCTCGGGGGAGAGGCCCAGGTCCCGCAGGAGCCGCCCCAGGAGCTGGCCCGGATCTTGTGGGCGGAGCCCGGAGCCGCCCAGGTCGACGTGGATCTGACCGTCCGGGAAGTGCTCCCGCAGCTGCTGCGCCAGGTGCACGGCCAGCGCGGTCTTGCCCGTTCCGCCGGTCCCCGACACCGACGCGAACACCCCGGACGCGCTCCCGCGCAGCGCGGCGGACAGGTAGCTGATCAGATCATCGCGGCCGATGAAGTCAACCTGGTCCGAAGGGAGTTGGGCAGGCGGCGGCGTCGCCGGCGGTCCGGCGGTGGCCGCCGCCGGGTGGGCCAGGAGAGCGGAGTCGCCGCTCAGGATCCGCTGGTGCACGGTCTGCAGTTCGGATCCGGGCTCCATTCCGAGTTCCGCGACCAGCAGCCGTCTGGCGCCCTGGAAGACCGCCAGCGCCTCGGCCTGGCGCCCACAGTGGGCCAGCACCACCATGAGCTGGGTGTGGAAGCGCTCGTGCAGCGGATGCCGCCGGACGAGGTCGCGCAGTTCCGGCGCGAGCTGGTCATGACGGCCCAGGTGCAGATCGGCCTCGATTCGCTGTTCGACGATCTGGAGTCGGACCTGGGCCAGTCGCTGCCGGTGCTCGTGCTGCAGCGTCCGGGACGGGACGTCGGTCAGCGGGAGGCCGCGCCACAGGGAGAGGGCGTCGGCCAGCGTGCGGCCGGCGGTCGGCCAGTCCCGGGACCGGAACGCCGCGGTGCCTGCCCGGTGCAGGGCCTCCAGGTGGGTCAGATCGAGTTCCTCCTCGGCGAGCTGCAGGAGGTAGCCGGAGCGCCGGGTCACCAACTGGTCGGCCCCGGAGGGACCCAGCGCGCGGCGCAGGCGGCTGACGTAGTTGCGCAGGGTGGCCTCCGCGGCGGCGGGAGGCTCTCCGTCCCAGACGGTGTCGGCGAGTTCGTCCAGCGATACCGCACGGTCGCCGCTCAGGGCCAAGGCGGCCAGCACGCTTCGCTGTCTGCCCTCCTGCATCGGCAGGAGCTGCCCTCCATGCCGCACCTCCAGCGGACCCAGCACACCGATCCACACCATCCTTGCCCCCCAACAGCTCATGACTGTCCGTCCGTGCCGATCCTCCCGGCGGGAACTCAGGCTACGGGTGGCGGCACGGGTCGCGCGGACCGCACTGCGGTTGCACGGGCGCCCGTCGCAGCTGCGAGCAGCACCGCTAGGTCATCGCTAGCTGGTCGCCAGGTGTCCCGGGCAGCCTGTGTGCCACCTGCCGCTGCAACACAGGCGGCGGGCCGACCGCATGACGAAAGGGACACCAATGAAGCGAATCCTCGGGCGTGCCGCGGCCGTTGCCGCCAGCGTGGCGTTGGCGGGCAGCGGAGCCCTGCTGGCCGCAGGGCCGGCCAACGCCTCCTCGGGCACCAACATCAGCTCCTGGACCTCCACGTACTGCCTGCACGGCAGCGGCGACCTGTACTGCCTGTGGTACCTGGAGGGCAACGGCACGGGCGGGGCGGGCTGGGGGTCGAAGGCCTTCTCGACGAGCACCATCTCGGGCAACTTCAACATCGTCGCGCCCGGAGGCTCCAGCACGGGTCTGGGCCAGCCGGTGCGCAACGACGCCGACTCGCTGTCGAACGGTTCCTCCGTCTGCAGCGCCTACGTGTACGTGTCTCCGAACTACCAGGGCAACTGGGACTACGTGTCGCCTTCCAAGGGAGGCAACCTCAACACCGCGCTGATCAACAACGAGGCGTCGATCAGGCTCCTCGGTTGCACGTCCTGACCCGGTCGCCGCGCCCGTGAGTACCCCGACGGAGCCCTGGGCCGCAGGCAGCGGCCGGGGCTCCGTCGGGCCGCCCGACCGAATGAAGTGCAGCGCAGGAGAAGGAGGCAGGCGTCGTGAACCGAAACAAGAGGTGGACAGCGATGGCAGGGGCGGGAGCGATGGGGATCGCGCTGGTCGCCGGATGCTCGGCCGGCTCCGGCTCCGGCTCCGGCTCCGGCTCCGGCTCCGGCTCCGGCTCCGGCTCCGGCGCGGTGCCGACGGCCGTCGCCCTGCCGCTGCCGCCCCTCCCCGCCGAGGTGGCCAGCCGTGTCCTCACCGTTCCGCTGCCCGTCGCCTCCTACGAGCTGACACCCACTCAGCTCGGCGACCTGCAGTACCTCAACCAGCGGCTGACCCAGACGTGCATGCGCGGATACGGCATCGACTACCTGCCGACGCTCTCGGATCGACTGATCACCCAGAACATCGACATCTCCGAAGAGCTCGACTCGCGCTGGTACGGGATATCCGACCCGGTGGCCGTCAAGTCCTACGGGTACCACCTGCCAGACTGGACCGTGGGCATGGCCGCGCCCACCAAACTGCCGCCCGTCGGGGGCGACGTGCTGATCGGCGCAGTCAAGACCTACGACCATCGCGCGGTCCCGGCCGGCGGGTGCCAGACCGAGGCGTCGGAGCTGCTGGACCAGGCGGGCGTCAGCGATGCGACCCAGGCCACCGGCGGCAGCGGCCCGGGGACGCTGGTCGGGGACGTCCAGTCGGACTCCTTCCAGAGCGCCCAGTCCGACCCTCGTGTGCTGGCCTCCTTCAAGAAGTGGTCGGCCTGCATGCTGACCCACGGCTACCACTACAGCACCCCGTTCGCCGCCGGCGGCGACGAGCGCTGGGCCTCCGACAAGCCGAGCCCGCTGGAACTCCGGACCGCCGCCGGCGACCTCGGCTGCAAACTGAAGGTCGGTCTGCTCGACGTCGAGACCCAGGTCGTCTCGGACTACCAGCGCGCGGGCCTGGCCCGAATCGCGTCCAGCCTGCCGACCGTCAGGGCCCAGCTCGCGGCCCAGTCCACCGCCCTGATCCGTCTCATGTCCCGCTTCGGGCCCTCCACGCAGGGCTCGTAGCCGCGCGGCCCGGAGCCGCCGAGACGGGGCGGCGCGCAGGGACCGCATGCCCGCCGGCCGCCTAGCCGTCGATGACCAGGTCGGCCAGTTCCTTGCGGTCGGCCCGGTCGAGCTTTTCCAGCAGGCTGGAAACGTGTTTCTCCACGGTCCGGGGGGAGATGAAAAGCAGCTTCGCGATCTCCGGGTTGGCCCGGCGTTCGCCGAGCAGCATCAGCACCTCGAACTCGCGGGCGGTGACGCCCCGGCTGGCGAACTGCGCGGGCACGGCGCTGTTCCCGGTTCGGCGCTGCATCACCCGGGCGCCGGTCTTGCGCAGCAGGGCCCGGCAGGCGCCGGCGATGCCGGCGGCCTCGGCGCCGTGGAAGTACTCCTCGGCGGCACGCAGCCAGTCGACCGGCTGGCCCCAGCCGTCGGCGAGCGCCGCCTCGGCGACCAGCCGCAGGATGAGGTGGCGCGCCATCGGAAAGGGGTTCGCCACGGTCAGCGCCTCGGCCGTCCTGGTCGCGGCCGCCGTCGGGTCGCCTTCCTGGCCGAGGAGCACCGCCTCCGCCGCCAGCACGAACTGGAGGTTCCAGCGCAGGTGGGCCGCTTCGGTGGCACGGGTTTCGGCGAGCTCCGCCCGTCCGGCGCGGTGGCCGAGGACTTCCAGCAGCAGGCCGAGGCCGTAGCGGCCTGACTGGTAGTAGATCGTCGGGTGGGTGCGCTCCCATTCGCGCACCCGCGCCATCTCCGCCTCCGCTCCCGGCCGGTCCTCACCCAGCAGCGCACAGACGGCGCGGTGGCCGAAGACGACCGGCGCGTGGAAGGACTGCTCTCCGCCGAGCCGCTGGAACTCGGCCAGCGTCTGCCGCATCCCCTCCCGGCGTCCCTGGTGTGCCTGCGCCGCGATCTTGATCACCAGACAGAACTGGGACTCGCTCTCCTGGTGCATCCGCGTCGTCGACTCGAGCAGGCGGTCGGCGAGACTCTCGGCCTGCTCGAACTCGCAGTAGAGCACCAGTTGCATGGCCACGGTGGCGTCCGCCTGCGATCCGGCGGTGATCGCGCCGAGATCGAGCGCGGCCTGACGGGCTATCAGAATCTGTTCGGCGTCGCCGGTCCGCATCAGTTCGTTCGTCGCCAGCCGCATCTGGGCCCGCAGTCGCCAGATCGGCAGGCCGTGGGTGTGCGCTGTCGCGAGCATGTGCCGCAGGTGGACGTCCGCGTCGTCGAAGCTGCGCCTCCGGGCGAGCAGCGCCAGGACCTGGAGGCCCTGGCAGGCGGTGGTCGGCAGAGGGATCTCCTCGGCGGTCCACACCGCGCGCAGCGCCAGTGCCTCGGCCTCGGCCGCCCGGTCGTCGCCCTGACCGTCGCCCAGCGTCAGCAGGTGGGCCTCGACCACGTCCAGCGGGGCCAGCTGGGACGGCGAGGGGGATGCGTCCAGGAGCCTGCGGGCGAGGGCGACCTGTTCCGCGGCCTTCGCCCAGTGGCCGCCCACCACGCAGACCCACGCCAGTCGGGTCAGCAGCTCCGCCTGCTGTTCCGGGCCGAGCAGTGCCGAGCCGTAGAGGTCGGCGCCCCGCCGCAGCGCCTGTTCGACGTCGCCGGCCTCGCTCAGCGCGTAGAGCAGCGCCTCCAGCACCTCGACGCGTCGGCCCGGGTGGGAGTGCGCCGGGATCAGCTCGATCGCCCGTTCCAGCAGGCGTCCGGCCGAGGCCGCCGCGCCGTCGGCCAGGGCTCTGCGTCCGGCCATGGCGTAGAGCAGTCCCGCCGCCGGTCCGTCGTCGGCCGTGAGTCGCAGGGTGGCGGCCAGTTGGCACAGCTCACCCGGCATGTCCGGGTAGAGGGACTCCACAGCCGTGGCCGCGTCGGCGGCAATCGATCTTCGCTGGGCGGGCAGCACACGACTGGCGAGGGCCTCGGCGGTCCACACGTTGCGGAAGGCGCACCAGTCGGGGGTGTTGCGGGAGGGTTCGAGCAGCTGCGCCTCGGAGCCGACCCGGACCAGGGTGTGGAGCTCGTCGTCCGACAGGCCGGCCACCCGCTGGAGCACCTGCAGCGGGAACCGCCGCCCGATGACCGAGGCCGCCTCGAGTGCGCGGAGCCACTGGGGTCCGAGCCGGCGGGCACGGTCGATCACGCTGGATGCGACGCTGGACGGCAGGTCGCGGGGCACGCCCTCGACCAGCTGCCAGCCGCCCTCGGTGCGGGCCAGGGCTCCGGCGTCGATGCCGCCGCGCAGCAGTTCCTCCACGACGAAGGGATTGCCGTCGGCGCTCCGGACGAGCCAGCGCAGGACGTCCTCCGGCAGTTCCCGCGGGTCGACGGCCAGGCAGGTGGCGGCGAGCTCGCCGACCTGCTCGTCGTCGAGCGGTCCGAGTTCCATCAGCACCGCAGCGCGGTCGCGCGCGCTCGACTGGGCCAGGGCCAGCGCGGAGGAGGGAGCGGAGCGGATGGTGGCCAGCAGCAGGACGGGCTGGCCGGACAGATTGTCGACCAGGTATTCGACGATTCCCATCGTCTCGGCGTCGCAGTCGTGCAGATCGCTGAGGCAGATCAGGGCCCCGCGGCCTCGGCCGACGGTGCCCAGCAGCCGCAGAACCGATTCTGCAAGCACGACCGGTGAGTCGTCGTGGTCGTAGGCGTGCTCGGCTCCCTCGCGCCATTCAGGGATCAGTCGTCCCAGGGCCGGCCGGTACGGCGCCAGGTCCGGGTCGTTCGGCACGCCTCCCGAGCGTGTCAACGAGAACAGTGCTTCGGTGAGCGGACGGAACGGCACCGTCGCGCCCGCCTGGGTGGCCCTGCCCCGGAGCACGGCCATTCCGCTGTCGGTGGCGCTGGTGATGCACTCGCGCACGAGCCGGGACTTGCCGAGGCCCGGCTCGGAGACCATGAACACCGTCCCGCCACGCCCGCCTCGCGCTTCAGCCAGAGCGTCGTGAAGGTTGCTCAGTTCATTTGCGCGCCCGACCACGGTCGGTGACGAAACCAGCACGCGGGCAGACTACCCCGATCACACCGGATCATGCTCGCACAGCGGGCGGACGGACAGCACTCCCGCGTGGAGCTCCAGCGGCAGGTCCACCGACAGCAGGGCGTCGAGGTAGTCCCCGCGGCCGATCGGGCGGGCTCCGAGCGCTTCCGCGTAGTCGTGGGGTACCTGAAGGTCGATCAGGTCCGCCCGGCCGTGAAGCCGGCGGCTGAGCTCCGCGAAGGCCACCCGGCTCGCCCGTGGTCGGCGTTCGAAGGCGGAGTCGACGCTGAAGACCTGGCCCATGCCGATGCCGAAGAGGCCGGCGATCAGGCGGTCCTCGTGCCAGACCTCGACGCTGTGTGCCCAGCCGGCGTCGTGCAGGGCGATGAGAGACGCGTGGAAGGCGTCCGTCATCCAGGCGCAGTGCGCCTGGATCCGGCAGGCGTCCACGACGTCGGTGAACGCGTGGTTGCGGGTGGCGATCCAATGAGAGCTGTCCGAGCGGCTGCGGCGCAGGTCGCCGGCGAGGCGCGCGGATCCGACCCGTACCGTGGGCCGCTCTGCCGGGCTCCACCAGGTGAGCGCATAGGCGTCCGATCCGTCGAGGACCGGAAAGGCTGTGATCCGCCCGTTGGCGACGTGCCGCTCGTAGCGGGGCCGGTCGGCGGCGGCCTGGGCCGCGTGCCGCCGCGGGAAGGGGAAGGCACCGTGGCGGTGGGCCTCCAGGAGTCGGTGGGGCTCCGTGGAGCCGCCGACCGCGACGGGAAGGTCGACATCGGCTGCTGGGAGTCCGACCCGCTCCCATGCCATCTCGCCGCGTGCCGGGTGGCGCTCAGCCATTGCCGGTTCCGCCGTCGTTGGGGGTGGGGGAGGAAGCGGGGACGGTGGCGCCGCCGTCCGCCCTGACGATGCTGAGCTGCGGGAGCGCTCCGTGCGCCGTGGCGCCGGCCGTCGCCGCGGCCACTCCGGTGAGGGCGGCGAAGCCCAGAACCGTTGCCGTCACGACTGCCTGAACCCGAGTCCGAGTGTTGATCGCCATGTCCGCTCCTCCGTGGGTGCTGCCCGCTTGCTGATGGATCCAGCTTGGCAACGGCGGCGGACGGGGGCATGCGTACGACTCACCCATATTTGCGCGAGACCCGCCCCTGCCGGTAGGTACGGCTGCGCCCGGAGGCGCGGGGCGGTGGTGGGGGATACGCCCGCCGGTGCGTCTGGAACGGTTCGAGGAACATGGGTGCCCGGCACGCATGCGCGGATACGGGCCGTGCCGTTGACTTCCTTTCAGTAGGCGAGCCGATAGGGCAAAACTCATAGGAGCGCGAAAATGCTGACCACCCTGGGGATCGATTCCGTCGCCGAAAGCGTGTATCTGGCGATGGTCGCCCAGCCCCACGCGGAGATTCCGAAACTGGCCGAGCAACTGGACGAGAGCGACATGGTGATCGGCCGCGCACTCGAGCGGCTCTCCCGCCTGTCGCTGCTCGTGCCGGGCGACGGTTCCACCGGATGGCTGCCGGTGGAACCCGAGGTCGGCTTCGCCTCACTCCTGGCCCGGCAGCAGGCGGACCTGGCCCAGCACCAGCTCCAGGTCGAGGAGAGCCGGTTGGAGGTCGCCCAGGCACTTGCCACGCACGGCCGCCGCCCGCAGGGACAGGTACCGGGTGTGGAGTGGCTCTCCGGCGAGGCGGCCGTCTGGCAGCGGGTCGCCGACCTGGCGGACGGCTGCCAGGAGGAGACGCTGTCCCTGGGCCCGACGGAGCGGCTGACGGAGTCGGTCATCGAGGCCAGCCGGCCTGTCGACGAGACGGTCCTCCGGCGTGGGGCCCGGTCGCGTTCGATCCTGCTGGAGAGCGCCAGGAACGACAACTCCGCCATGCCGTACCTGCGGTGGAAGATGGAGTCGGTCGGCGGCGTCCGGATGCTGCCGTCCCTGCCGGTATGGATGATCCTCATCGACCGCCAGTACGTCGTGGTGCCGGTCGCCAACGGCCGCGCCGTCATGGGCGGTCTGGTGTGCACGGCCGAGTCGATCATCAGTGCCTTCGCGGCGTTGTTCGCCAAGCTGTGGCGGGAGGCGCTCCCGCTCACCGAGGCCCGCCCGCGTACCCGCGGCCTCCTCTCACTCCAGGAGAAGCACATCCTCCGGCTCTGGGCCCAGGGTCTCACCGATGCGTCCGCGGCCCGGCAGATGGATGTCTCGTTGCGCACGGTACGGCGGCTGTCCGACAAGCTCACTGACCGCTTCGGCGCCCACAGCCGGTTCCAGCTCGGGCGATGGCGATCGCCGAGGGCAGCATCCGGGCGGAGGACATGATCTGAACGTCGGGCGCCGGTCCCTTCACGATGTCCTGCTCTCCGTCGTCCGGCCGAACTGGGCCGAGAGGGAGGCCATCATGACCTCGGACAGGGCGGTGGCGAGCTGGGCGGGCGTCGGTGAGCTGAAGAGGGTCCGGACGGGCAGGTCGATCCCGAGGGTCTTCCGGATCCGGCTGGTGACCTGGGTGGCGAGCAGGGAGTGTCCGCCGAGGGTGAAGAAGTTGTCGTGGATGCCGACGGTCTCGACGCCGAGCAGGTCGGACCAGATCGCGGTGAGTGCCCGCTCGACCCGGTTGCGGGGTGCGGTGTAGGTGGTGTCGAGGTCGGGGCGGGTGGTGTCGGGGGCGGGCAGGGCTTTGCGGTCGGTCTTGCCGTTGGGGGTCAGCGGGAGGGCGGGAAGCAGGGTGAAGGTGGTGGGGACCATGTGGTCGGGGAGGCTGCGCTGGAGGTGGCTGCGCAGTTCCCCCGCGGTCGGGGCGGTGCCGGTGGTGGGGACGAGGTAGGCGGCGAGGCGTTTGTCGCCGGGGGTGTCCTCGCGGACGGTGACGACCGCGGCGGTGACCTGGGGGTGGTCGAGCAGGGTGGCCTCGATCTCGCCGAGTTCGATCCGGTAGCCGCGCAGTTTGACCTGGTTGTCGAGGCGGCCCAGGAACTCCAACTGCCCGTCCGTACGCCACCTGACCAGGTCGCCGGTACGGTAGACGCGCCTGGTGACGCCGTTGACCCGGTGGGCGGTGAACTTCTCCGCCGTCAGTTCCGGCTGGTTGAGGTAGTCGCGGGCCAGTCCGGCGCCGCTGATGAGGAGCTCGCCGGGAATGCCGATCGGGACCGGCCGGTCGTACCGGTCGACGACGTGCACCGCGCAGTTGGCCACCGGTCGGCCGATCGGCGGCACCGGGTCGCCCGGGGTCACCTCGGTCGACGTCACCAGGACGGTCGCCTCGGTGGGGCCGTAGTTGTTGACGACGCGGAACGGCAGGGGGGAGTCGGCGGGGAGGCGGAGCTGGTCGCCGCCGGTGAGGACGTAGTCGAGGCCGCCGGCGCGGTCCGCGCCGTCCCAGGGGAGGGCGGCGAGGGCTTCGAGCATGGGCGTGGGAACGAACGTGCCGCGGATCCCCTGTTCCTGGAGCCACTGCTGCAGCAGGTCGGGCGTGGTCCGGACGGCGTCGGTGGTGAGGCAGCAGGTCGCGCCCGAGGCCAGTGCGGGCCACAGCTCCCAGGCGGCGGCGTCGAAGCCGACCCCGGCGAGCAGGGCCACCCGGTCGCCGGGCGCCATGGCGAAGGTGGTGCTGGTCCAGTGCACGAGGTTGGCCAGGCTACGGTGTTCGATCTGGACGCCTTTGGGCCGGCCGGTGGAGCCGGAGGTGTAGATGGTGTAGGCGAGGTCGGTGGGTCGGGAGGTGGGCGGGGGGTCGGTGCGTGGCTGGGGGGCTACGGCGGTGTCCCAGTCCTGGTCGAGCAGCAGGCGGGGGGTGGTGGCGGGGAGCCGGTGGGCGTGGTCGGTGTGGGTGACGACCAGGGCGGCGGCGCTGTCCTGGACCATGTGGCGCAGCCGCTCGGTGGGGTAGTCGGGGTCAAGCGGGACGTAGGCCGCACCGCTCTTGAGGATCCCCAGCAGCACGCAGACCAGTTCGGGACCGCGGTCCAGGCACACCGCCACCAGCGAGCCGACACCCGCACCCCGCTCCCGCAGATGGTGCGCCACCTGGTTCGCCCGCTCGTTCAACTCCCGGTACGTCAGCGACCCGGTCGTACCGCGGACGGCGACGGTGTCGGGGTCGGCGGCCACCCGCTGTTCGACCAGCCGGTGCACCGTGGCGGTGTCGCGGTCGGTGTCCGGGTACTCCGTGGCCGTGTCGTTCCAGTCGACCAGGATCTGCTGCCGCTCGTCCCCTGTGAGCCACTCCTGCTCGGACAGCCGGCTCTGGGGGGTGGTGGCGACGGCTGCCAGCAGGGTCTGGAAGTGTCCGGCCAGGCGGGCCGCGGTGGGCTCGTCGAACAGATCGGTGGCATAGACCAGGGTTCCGCCGAGGGAGCCGTCCCGCTCCTCGGTCAGGAACAGCGTGAGGTCGAACTTGGCGTCCTGAGCGGTGACCGCGACCGGTTCCACGGTCAGCCCTGGCAGGGCCCAGGTGTCGGTGCCGGGGTGTTCTGGAGGACGAGCATGGTCTGGACGAGGGGGTTGCGGGAGAGGTCGCGTTCGGGGGCGAGTTCCTCCACCAGCCGCTCGAAGGGCAGGTCCTGGTGGTCGTAGGCACCGAGCGCGGTGTCCCTGGCACGGTCCAGGAGTTCGAGGAACGTCGGGTCGCCGGACAGGTCCGTGCGCATGACCAGCGTGTTGACGAAGAACCCGATCATGTCCTCGATCTCGGCCCGGTTCCGACCCGCGATCGGCGTACCCACCGCGACGTCCTCCTGCCCGCTGTACTTCGACAACAGCAACTGGAACACCGACAGCAACGTCATGAACAGACTCGCGCCACGACCGCTGCCGATCCTCCGCAGCCGGACGGCGAGCTCCTCGGGACGGTGAACCGGAGCACCTCGCCGGAGCCGCTCCGGACCGCCGGTCGGCGGCGGTCGGTGGGCAGCTCCAGGGGCTCCAGCCCGGTGAGCCGGTTGCGCCAGTGGTCCAGCTGACGGTCGAGCAGGTCGCCGCTGAGCCACTGCCGCTGCCAGGCGGAGAAGTCGGTGTACTGCGCCGGCAGGGCCGGCAGACGGACCTCACGCTGCTCCAGCGCGGCCGCGTAGTGCTCGCGCAGTTCCCGGGCCAGGATACCCTCCGACCAGCCGTCGGCCACGATGTGGTGCACGCTGACCAGGAGGAACCGGTCCTCGTCGGCGACCTGGGCGAGAACCGCGCGGAGCAGTGGACCCGTGGCCAGGTCGAACGGGCGCACGGCCTCGGCCTCCAGCAGCCGCCGCGCCGCGGACTCGCGTGCGCCGGCGTCACCGGCGTCCCGCAGGTCGTGGACGCTTGCCGTCACCGGCCAGGGGGCATCCACGACCTGGGCCGGGTGCCCGTCCTCGTCGGCGACGAACCGGGTCCGCAGGATCTCGTGCCGGGCCACCAGCCCGCTCAGGGCGGTCTCCAGCGCGCCGGTGTCGAGCGGGCCGCGCACGCGGAGTCCGAAGGGGATGACGTACTCGGCGCTGCCCGGGGTGAGCTGGTCGAGGAACCACAGCCGCTGCTGGGCGAAGGACAGCGGGAGCGGGCCCCCGTCGCGTGCGGTCGGAAGAAGGCCGGGGGAGCCCGCCGCGCCCGTTCCGTCACTGGAGGGCTCCCGGTGGGGAGTCGCGGTGGTGACGTCGTCGAGCAGGGCGGCGAGGCGGGCCGGAGTGGGGGCGTCGAACAGGGCGCGGATCGGAAGGTCGACGCCGATGTCCTGGCGGAGCCGTGAGACGACCCGGGTGGCGAGGAGGGAGTGACCGCCCAGTTCGAAGAAGTCGTCGTGCACGCCGACGGTGACGATGCCCAGCACCTCGGCCCAGACGGCGGTGACGGCGGACTCGACCGGGGTACGGGGTGCGGTGTACGCGGTGTCGAGGCCGGACCGCCGCTCCCCGGGCGAGGGCAGGGCCTTGCGGTCGATCTTCCCGTTGGGGGTCAGCGGGAGACGGTCGATGGCGGTGAACGAGGCCGGGACCATGTAGCCGGGGAGGTCCCGCCTCAGGTGGGCGCGCAGGTCCGCCGGTGTCGGGCCGGCCGCGCCGGCCGGTACCAGGTAGGCCGCGAGGTGCTTGTCGCCGGGGGTGTCCTCGCGGACGGTGACGACGGCGGCGGCGACGCCGACATGTGTCTGCAGCACGGCTTCGATCTCGCCGAGCTCGATCCGGTGGCCGCGCAGCTTGACCTGGTCGTCGATGCGGCCGAGGAACTCCAGTTGCCCGTCGGAGCGCCAACTGACCAGGTCGCCGGTCCGGTACACACGGGCCCCCGGCGCGGCGGAGAACGGATGCGGCACGAACCGCGCCTCCGTCAGTTCCGGCCGGTTGAGGTAGCCTCGGGCGAGGCCGACGCCGCCGATGAGCAGCTCTCCGGGCACGCCGACGGGGACGGCGCGGTTGTGCCGGTCGACCACGTAGGCGGTGCAGTTGGCGATCGGCCTGCCGATCGGCGGCACGGACCCCCCGCAGGCGGTCCTCCCGGTCGAGGTGGCCAGCACCGTGCACTCGGTGGGCCCGTAGTTGTTGACGACCTGGAACGGCAGGGCGCCCTCCTCGGGCAGGTGCAGCAGATCGCCGCCGGTGTGCAGGTACTCGAGGCAGCTCTCCGTGCTCCAGGGCAGGGCGACCAGGGCTTCGAGCACCGGGGTGGGGACGAACGTGCCCCGGACCGCCTGGTCCTGGAGCCACTGCTGGAGCAGCGGCGGGTCCGTCCTGACGGCCTCGGGGGCGATGCAGCAGGTGGCCCCGGCGGCGAGGGGCGCCCAGAGCTCCCAGACGGCGGCGTCGAAGCCGACCCCGGCGAGCAGCGCGACCCGGTCGGCCGGAGCCGGGCCGAAACTCTCCGTGGTCCAGTGCATGAGGTTGACCAGGCCCTGGTGCTGCACCTGCACGCCCTTGGGCCGGCCGGTGGAACCGCTGGTGTAGATGACGTAGGCGAGATCGGTGGCCGTCGCGGCCGGTGCCGGGTAGGTGGCGGGTTGCCCGGCCGGGTCCGCCGCGGAGGCGGGCCAGCCGCTGTCGATCAGCAGCTGCGGGGTGGACCGCGGGAGCAGTCGGGCGAGCCCCGCGTCGGTGATGACCAGGGGGGCGGCGCTGTCCGCCAGCATGTAGGCGAGCCGGTCGGCCGGGTAGCCGGGGTCCAGCGGGACGTACGCGGCGCCGGCCTTGAGGATGCCGAGCAGGGCACAGATCATGTCCGGACTGCGGTCGAGGCAGACGGCGACCAGGCTGTCCCGGCCGATGCCCCGACCGCGCAGGTGGTGGGCGAGGAGGTCGGCGCGCTGGTCGAGAGCACGGTAGCTGAGGTCGCCGGTCTCGGAGGAGATCGCCACGGTCTCCGGCTGCTGCGCGGCACGTTCCTCGACGAGCCGGTGCACGGTCTTGGCACGGGGGAAGTCGACGCCGGTGTCGTTCCACTCGACCAGGATCTGCCGCCGCTCAGCCGCAGTGAGCATGTCCAGCTCGGACAGGCGGGCGAGGGGGTCGGCCGCGGCGGCGGCGAGCAGCGTTCGCAGATGGCCGACCAGGCGTTCGGCCCCCTCCCGGCCGAACAGTTCGGCGCGGTGGCGCAGCGAGCCGCGCAGACTGCCGTCGGCGGCCCGGGTGACACACAGCGCCAGGTCGGATCGTCCCGGGTCGCTGCCGTTGTCGTCACCTGCCCGGCGCAGCTCGACCAGCGGGTAGCGGCGCAGTTCGCAGGTGCCCTGGAGCTCCTCGGCGAGTTGCTCGAACGGCAGTTCCTGCGAACCGGCCTCGGCGACGAACGCGACGACCCGGTCCAGGAGTTCGGTGAAGGCCGGGTCGTCGGCGAGGTCCGTCCTGACGACCAGGTCGGACCCCGCGCGCAGGCGGACCGCGACGTCCTGCTGACGGCTGTATCTCGCCAGCAGCAGTTGGAACGCGGCGAGCAGGGGGACGGACAGGTCCGCACCCCGGTCGGCCGCGATCTCCGCCAGCCGGCCGGCGGTGTCGGAGGGGATGTCGAAGGCGATCGCACCGCCGGGGAGGGGCGACCCGGACCGCCGGCGGTCAGTGGGCAACTCCAGAGGCTCCAGGCACGCCAGCGTCTGCTTCCAGTATGCCAACCGGTGATCGGTCACCAGGCACTCCCAACATCGTCGTGTGTGTTCTTTCGACTGCATCCGCGACAGCGACGCTAGAGCGCCCCGGGGAACCGCCCCAGTGGTCGGAAGTGCCGGGTCGGCCGGTGGTCACAACTACCCAGTTCCGGAGGGTGGTTTCGCTGGACACGATGGGATCCGTCGCCGGTTTCCGCCGGCGGACTCCGATGGACATCCGTGGACACCGGAGCCTGTCAACGAAGGAGGTAGGTCCGCTGTGGCACCGCGTCAGTGGTCCCCGAGCAGCGAACGCCCCCGGCGCGTCGTGCTCAGTACGATTCCGTCCGATTCGCACACCTGGAACCTGCTGTTCCTGCAACTTCTGCTGGAGGAGCACGGCTGCGCCGTCACCAACCTCGGCGCCTGTGTGCCGGTGGAGACCCTCGTCGCCGAGTCCGTGCGGCAGCTGCCCGACCTGGTCGTGGTCAGCACGGTCAACGGGCACGGTCTCCACGAGGGCCTGGACATCGCCGGGTCCGTCCGCGCCAGGAAGGAGCTGAAGGGCGTCCCGCTGGTCATCGGCGGCAAGATCGACACGTCGGGGTCGCAGTCCGCTGCGGACTTCGGACCGCTGCTGGCCGCCGGGTTCGACGCGGTGCTCGTCGGCGCGGGCGCGGTGCCCGACCTGCTGTCGCTGCTGGACGGCCTGCCCCGGGCGGTAGCGGTCGGCGCCCGGTGGAGGGCCTACGCCGATGCGCACGCCTGAACCCGCCGGCCCCGGCGGCGGGTTCCACGACTTCCTCGAGTCGGCCCGCCGCACCGGCGAACTCGTCGTCCAACCACGGATGGGATTCGGCGATACCGCCCGGATGCGCGCCGGACTGCTCGCCACCAAGGGTGCGAACGCCACCACCGTCGGCACCCTGACGCTGGACAGCTTCACCAGGGTCGGCGACTTCGCCGCCGCCGGCCGCGCCCTGCGCGAGGGCCGGACCCTCAACGGCTACCCGATCGTCAACCACTCCACCGGCACGACGAAGGCCATGCTGGACGGCGTGTCAGGGCCGGACTTCCCGGTCCAGGTCCGCCACGGCTCGCCACTGCCGGCCCGCATCCTCGACGCCCTCGTCGACGCCGGGATCGACGCCACCGAGGGCGGTCCGATCTCCTACTGCCTGCCCTACAGCCGCACGCCGATCCAGCAGTCGGTGCAGGCGTGGAAGGAGGCCTGCCGCAAGCTCGCCTCGTTGCGGGACCGGGGCGTCGAACCCCATCTGGAGAGCTTCGGCGGCTGCATGCTGGGGCAGCTCTGCCCGCCCTCCCTGCTGATCGCCCTCACCGTGCTGGAAGGCCTCTTCTTCCGGCAGAACGGGATCCGCAGCATCTCGCTGAGCTACGCCCAGCAGACCAGCCCCGACCAGGACGAGGAGGCCCTGCTCGCCCTGCACGAGATCGCGGCGGACCTGCTGCCGACCGCGTCCTGGCACGTGGTCGTCTACGCCTACATGGGCCTGTACCCGGGCTCGGAGTCCGGGGCACTGGAACTGGTCGCCGACGCGGCCCGGCTGGCGGTCAGGACCGGCTCCACCCGACTGATCGTCAAGACCGCGGCCGAGGCCGTGCGGATCCCCTCGATCGCGGAGAACGTGACCGCGCTGGAGGTCGCCGCCGCCGCGGGGAGGGCCGCGGGCCGGCGCCTGCCGCCGGCCGCGGACACGGGAGTCGGGGCGGAGGCCCGCGCGATCATCGACGCCGTCATGAACCTGAACGCCGACATCGGCAAGGCGCTGGTGCAGGCGTTCGCCCAGGGCTACCTGGACGTCCCGTACTGCCTTCACCCCGACAACGCGGCCCGGACCCGGAGCGTCATCGCCGGCGACGGGCGCCTGGAGTGGACCAGGACCGGTTCGCTGCCGATCGGCCACCTGGCGCCCGCCCGCGGATCGCTCCCACTCACCTCCTCCGGCCTGCTGCACGCCCTGAGCTACGTCAGGAACCGCTACGACGACCCGAACCGCCACGACGACGCCGCGACCGCCGGCCGTCCCCGCCACCTCGCACTCAGCTAGGACCCGACATGACCATTCAGGTAGACCGCCCGCTGAACCCCGACTCCGTCGTCCTCCCCACCCCGAGGACGCACCTCGCCGACCCGCGCACCCGGGCGACGCTGCGGATCCAGCAGACGCTGCTCGCCGGCGCCCGTGAGTACCTGCGGGCCGGGGATGCCGTCGAGATGGGGCACCCCGTCATCGGACCGGTGACCGACCCGGGATCGCGCGGCGCCAAGCAGGCCGACATCGACTACTACGGGCACCGCTACAAGCTGATGACCAGTGCCATCCTCTACAAGCAGGCGTCGCTCCTGGCGTTCGACCGGCTCTTCCTGGTCGCCCCGAACGTCCGGCTGGAGCCGATCGAGACCAGTTCCACCAGACGCCACCTCACCGAGTTCCGGCAGATCGACGTCGAGATCGCCCGTGCCTCCCGGGACGACGCGATGGGCCTGGTCGAGGGTCTGATCCGGCACGCGGTCACCAAGGTGCTGGCCGAGAACACCGACGACCTCGCGGTCCTGGAGCGCGACCCGGCTGTGCTGCGGGCCTTCGTCGACAAGCCCTTCGCCCGGGTCGGCCACAGCCAGGTGGTCGGGCAACTGCGCGACGGAGGTTACCCGCAGGCGGCCGGCACCGAGATCGAGTGGGAGGCCGAGGAGATCATCTCCCGGCAGGCGTCGGCGCCGTTCTTCATCGTCGGCTACCCCAAGGGCTCCCGTGGGTTCTACGACAAGGAGAACCCGGCAGAGCCGGGGACGCTGCTGAACTTCGACCTCATCGCCCCGGAGGGCTGTGGCGAACTCTGCAGCGGCAGCGAGCGGGAGTTCGAGTACGTCAAGATCATCACCCGGATGCGGGAGACCGGCGAGAACCCGTCGAAGTACGCCTGGTACCTCGACGTCGTGCGCAACGGCATCCCCGACAGCGCCGGCTTCGGGATCGGCGTGGAGCGCCTCACCCGCTGGGTGGCCGGCCTGGACTCGGTGTGGCAGGCGACGGCCTTCCCGAAGCTCGCGGGGGTCGTGTCGCCGTGACGTACCTCGACGCACCAGGATTCCCCGAGGACGCCGTCCGCCGCCGCGCTCGCGACGGTGCGGCCGCGGTCTTCCCCCCACTGGACGAGTACGGCACCGCCGTCTACGGCAGCGGGCCGGAACGGCCCGAGGACGCGATCGACGCGCTCCGGCTGGTCCCCCCGGTGTTCATGCCGAGCCGGCTCGCCAAACTGATCGAGCTCGGGCGCGAACCCCTGTACTCCGACGTCCGCCTGGAGTCGGACTTCGGCGGCCTCCACTCGCCGCTGCCGGTCTACGTCTCGGCACTGGGGTCCACCCGGGTGGCCGGTGGCAGCCTGGCCCTCAGCCGCCAGGCGGGCCGGATCGGCCTGCCCATGGTCATCGGTGAGAACGTCGCGCCGATGAACGGCTTCCGCAGCAGCAGCGACGACCACCGCAAGGGACTGCTGGAGCGGATCCACGCCTACCTGGAGGAACTGCCCGACGGCCGCGGCGGCCTGTGCGTCCAGCAGAGCACCGAGGACGCCAACTCCGAAGTATGGAACCAGGTCTACAGCGACCCGGCAGTCAGCGGCCTGCTCGCCACCGGCCGACTGGTGTTCGAGATGAAGGTCGGGCAGGGGGCCAAGCCCGGCCTCGGCGGCCTCACCATGATCAGCGAGGACGCGGTCCCCGGCCTGGACGACCAGTACGCCATCGAGCGGCTGGGGGCCGGGAGCACCGTGCTCCGGGCCTCCTGCCCGGGGACCTTCACCGAGGAGATATTCCGCCAGCAGATCCATCTGATGCGCAACAACTACCCGCGCGCCCGCTGCTGGGTCAAGCTCTTCCCCGGCCGAGACGTCGGGCCGGCGGCGGACGTCGCCTGGAGGGCCGGCGCGGACGCGGTCACCGTCGACGGCGCGGAGGGCGGGACGGGCTGGGCCCCCACCTCGTTCCTCGACCATGTGGGCCTCCCGCTGGCCGAGTGCCTACGGCGGGTGGACACCACCGGGGGCACGCTGCTCGCCAGCGGCCGGATGTGGAACGGACCGCGCGCGGTGAAGGCGCTGGCGCTGGGGGCGTCCGCGGTGGGCCTGGGCCGGGCGGCGCTGGTCGCCGTCGACGAGGACCCCGAGGAGGGGCTCGAACGGCTGCTCCGCGCGCTCGCACTGGAGCTGCGCCTGCTCATCAGCTCGCTGGGGAAGTACGCACCGGGCGAGATCGGTGCCGAGGACCTGTGGCACACGGAGGCACCATCATGATCTATGACAACGCGTACGACATCGTCACCGACGACATCTTCTTCCGGCTGCCCCACCTGGTCAGGGACGCGGAGGTGTTCCTCAAGGTCGAAGGGCTGAACCCGGCCGGGTCGGTGAAGCTGAAGACCGCCCTGAGCCTGGTCGAGGACGCCGAGATCCACGGCCGGCTGTCGCCCGGGGCCCGGATCATCGAGTCCTCCTCGGGGAACCTCGGCATCGCCCTGAGCTCGATCTGCGCCGCCAAGGGCTACTCCTTCACCTGCGTGGTGGACCCCAACACCTCGACCAGCAGCACCGGCCACATGCGCGCCCTCGGCGCCGAGGTCGTCGTGGTCGACGCCGTCGACGCCAATGGCGGCTACCTGCAGTCGCGGATCTCCTACATCCAGCAGCGCACCGCCGTCGACCCGGCGATGGTGTGGCTCAACCAGTACGCCAACCCGGCCAACCCCCGCGCCCACTACGAGCAGACGGCACGCAACCTGCTCAAGGAACTGCAGCAGATCGACTACCTGTTCGTGGGCACCGGGACGACGGGGACCTTCGTCGGCTGCGCCCAGTACCTCCGGGAGTACTCGCCCGGGACGCGGATCGTCGCGGTCGACGCCCTGGGGTCGGTGACCTTCGGAGCACAGCCCGGTCACCGCTGCATCCCCGGCCTGGGGGCCAGCCGCCGCCCGGAGCTGTGCCGCCCGGAACTCGCCGACGAGGTCGTCTTCGTGGCCGAGGAGGACGCTATCCGGGAGTGTCGGCGGCTGGCCCGCGACCACGGGTTCCTGGTCGGCGGCTCCACCGGTTCGGTGCTGGCGGCCATCCGGCACTACCGCGGGGTCGTACCCAGCGGCAGCAGGGTCGCGGCGATCTCCCCCGACCTGGGGGAGCGCTATCTCGGAACGGTCTACAGCGACGACTGGGTCAACGAGCGGTTCGGCGCGCTGCGGCACTCCGCGCCGGCCACCGCGACGGCGCCCGCACTGGCGTCCGCGGTCCCCTGAACGTGCGCGTCCTGATCGTCCCTCGTCCCTCTACCCAGCGAAAGGCAGCCCCGATGTCGTCCTTCCACGTGATCGACGGAACGATCACACAGGAGGTGCTCGCAGCCTCCCCGTCGACGATCCTGGAGCTCGTCCGCGACACCTACCTGCGGCACAGCGCCGGGGAGACGGTGAACCCCAACAGCTACTTCCTGCGGTTCCCGGACCGGCCCGACTGCCGGATCATCGCGCTCCCCGCCCACCTCGGCGGCGAGCACCCGGTGTCCGGACTGAAGTGGATCGCCAGCTACCCGCCCAACGTGGAACGCAACCTGCCCCGCGCGTCCGCCGTCCTCATCCTCAACGACGCCGGGACCGGCTATCCCTTCGCCTGCTTGGAGGCCTCCCAGATCAGCGCGGCCCGCACCGCGGCGTCGGCGGCGCTGGCCGTGGAGACGCTCGCCCCCGGCGGCGGGCCCCGCACCGTCCTGTTCGTCGGCGCCGGGGTGATCGGGCGGACCGTGTCGAACTTCCTCGCGGCCCGCGGCCTGGACGTCAAGGACTGCCTGGTCCACGACCATGTCGACGCCTACGCGGAGACCTTCTCCCGCTACCTCGGGGACACCCACGGCTGGCCGGCGCAGCCGGTGGCCGACATCGACGCGGCGATGGCGACGGCGGACATCGTCGTCCTGGCCACGACCGCCCCCGCCCCCTGGCTGTGCGACGAGCAGACCCTGCGGCCGGACCAGCTCATCCTCAACCTGTCGCTGCGGGACGTGCACCCGACCGTGATGATCAACTGCCACAACGTCCTCGACGACCTGGACCACTGCCTGACCGCCCAGACCTCGCCCCACCTCACCGAGATCGAGTACGGACACCGGGAGTTCATCGACGGCACCCTCGCGGACGTCCTGCGCGGCGACGTGGTGCTCACCCCCGACCGCCCGACCATCTTCTCCCCGTTCGGCCTGGGGGTGCTCGACCTGGCCGTGGGCTGCCACGTCTACCGGGCCGCGCTGGAGCAGGGCCGGGCCACCGAGATCCCCGGATTCTTCCCCGAACTGACGCGCTGGTGAAGGCCGCGCTCCCGCCCACGACCGGAACGGAAGCAGAACGATGACCAAGGACTCGACCACGACCACGGGGAGCGCTGCTCCTCCCGGAAAACGATCACTGCGCGGCCTGGTCGGGATGCTCTCGGCCAATGCCTCGGCGCTGTCCGCCAACCGCGTGCTGGCGATCGCCCTGCCCTGGTTCGTGCTGACCACCACCGGCAGCATCGGCAAGACCGGTCTGGTGGCGTTCTGCCAGGTCGGACCCTATGTCATCGCGCAGGCCCTGTCCGGTCCGATCATCGACCGGATCGGCCCGAAGCGGATCAGCGTCATCGGCGACCTGGTGTCGATGACCGCGATGGCGGCAGCGCCGCTGCTCTATCTCAGCGGATCCCTCTCCTTCGGGGTACTGCTGGCGCTGATGGCCGTCGTCGGCGTCGCGGACGGACCGGCCAACGGTGCCAAGGGACTCTTCCTGCCGGCGGCCACCCGCGCCGCCAGGGTGTCGTTCGAACGCGGAACCGGGCTTTCCGGGGCGGTCGAGCGCACCGCCACCACGGCCGGTCCGGCCCTCGCCGGCGTGGTCGTCGCCTCCTTCGGCAGCGTGTACGCGCTGTGGGTCACGGCCGCCCTGTTCGGCCTCTCGGCCCTGATCGTCTCGACGACCCTGACCAACCCGGTCCCCGAGCCCCACGAGCAGCCGGTCGACCAGACGGCGGGCTACCTCACCAGACTGCGCGAGGGCGCCGACTTCCTGCGCGGCGCGGGACTGCTGCGCGCCATGATCGGGATGCTCGCCGCGACCAACCTGCTGGACCAGGCCTTCATGTCCGTGCTGCTCCCGGTGTGGGCCAAGGAGTCCGGCAACGGGCCGGCCGTGATCGGACTGGTGGTCAGCGTCTTCGCCGCGACCTCCATCGTGGCCGCGCTGGTGGCCGCCGCAGTGGCCGAGCGGCTGCCCCGCCGCCAGGTCTACCTGATCGGGTTCGTCGTCGGCGGGGTGCCGCGCTTCGTCGCGATGGCGGCGGGCGTGCCGCTGTGGGCGGTGCTGGGCGTGCTCGCCGTCGGCGGCCTCGGCTCCGGATTCGTCAACCCGATCATCGGGGCGGTGACCTACGAACTGATCCCGACCGCGCTGCTCGGGCGGGTGAAGACCCTGGCCCAGGCGGTCACCTGGGCCGGCATCCCCTTCGGCGGCCTGATCGGCGCGGGGCTGGTCACGGCGGCCGGCCTGACCCCGGCGCTGTGGATCGTCGGCGGGCTCTACCTGGTCGCCATCGTGGTTCCGGGAATGAGCCGGGAGTGGGCAGGAATGCGGAGGCCGACGGACCCGGCCGTCGAACCGCCCGGCCAGGAACCGGACCCCGCGGTCGAACCGCCCGGCCAGGAACCGGACCCCGCGGTCGTCGAACTGGCGAAGATCTGAACCTCCGCGGCCGGGCCCCGGCTCGGCGGAGACCACGTGCGGTCGCCGGCATTCCGTGCCGGGTCAGCCCGTGGTCTCCGCCGTCCGCCTGACCTGCGACGGCAGCGGTTCGGTCAGAAGTGGCCACGGCCGACCGGGTGAAAGTAACCAGTTATCCCGTCACCTGAGCTCTGCCAGCATCGATATCAGGCGGCCGACGAGGCCGGACCGGATCCGGTCGACGATGAGGAACTGGTGGAGCATGACGACGAATGCTATGACGGGGCCCCTCGCGGACGCGGGGGCGGCGCACAGTGAGCTTTCCCCCGCAGAGATCCGTATTGCCGCGATATGGCAGGAGCTGCTCGGCGCCGAAACGGTCGACGCGGAAACCGACTTCTTCGCCATGGGCGGGACCGGTGTCATGGCCGAGGAAATGGCCGAGCGGGTGGAACGCGAATTCGGCGCCGAATTCCGGGAAATAGCGGCGCCGGTGCCGCTGACGGTGCGCTCGATATCCACCCACCTCGCCGAACAGGCCTACCTCCGCGCCCGGCTGATGTTCGAGGACGGTGCCGAATTCGACGGCGACGACGCGTCGACCGCTTGGAGCGCACCCGTGGAGCCGGCCATCCCCACCGCCGCCCGCGACGGAGGTCCGCTTCCGCTGTCCTTCGCCCAGCACCGGCTGTGGTTCCTGGACCAGCTCGAACCGGGACGCGCCGAGTACCTGATCCCGATCGGGCTGAGGATCCAGGGCCCGCTGGACACCAACGCCCTGGAAGCAGCACTGACCGGCCTGCTGGCCCGGCACGAGGCGCTCCGGACCCGGTTCGTCGCCGACGGCGACGGCCACCCGGCCCAGATCGTCGACGCGCCGCGGCCGGTAGCCCTCGCGGTCCGCGACTGCCGCCACATCGAGGACGCCGGACTCCGCGAGGAGGCAGCGCGGCGCATCGTCGACACTGAGGCGTTCGCGCCGGTCGACCTCGCCACCGGGCCGCTGCTGCGGGCCCTCCTCATCCGGTCCGCGGACGAGGAGTACCTCCTGGCGATCACCGTGCACCACATCGTGTTCGACGGCTGGTCGGTGGGGATCCTCTCCCGCGAGCTCACCGGGCTCTACACCGCTGCACTGGCCCACCACGCCGCCGCCCTACCGGAACTGCCGCTGCAGTACGCCGACTTCTCGGTCTGGCAGCGGCAGTGGCTGACCGGTGACGTCCTGGATCAGCAGCTCGGCTACTGGCGCGACCGGCTCACCGGCGTCTCGCCGCTGGAGCTGCCCACCGACCGCCGCCGGCCAGCGCGGCGCAGCGGCCAGGGCGGCACGCTCCCCTTCAGCATCCCCGCCGACGTCGCCGAGCGGGCGAGGGCCACCGCCGCCGGCGGCGGGGCGAGTCTGTTCATGACGTTGCTGTCGGTGTTCCAGTTGCTGTTGTCGAAGTACAGCGGGCAGGAGGACGTCGCGGTGGGTACGCCGATCGCGGGTCGGAACCGGGCCGAGATCGAGGACATGATCGGGTTCTTCCTCAACACGCTGGTCATGCGTACGGACCTGTCGGGTGATCCGACGTTCGGCGAGCTGCTGGAGCGGGTCAGGGACACCGCGCTGGGTGCCTACGACCACCAGGACCTGCCCTTCGAGCGGCTGGTGGAGGAACTCGCCCCCGAACGCGACCTCTCCCGCAACCCCCTCTTCCAGACCATGTTCATCCTGCAGAACACTCCTGACACCCGTACCTGGAACCTCCCCGGCCTGAGCGTGGAGCCCCTCGGCGTCGAGGCCCAGGACTCCAAGTTCGACTTCACCCTGTACCTCACCGAAGAGGCCGACGGCAGCCTCGACGGGACGATCGTCTACGCCTCCGACCTGTTCGACGAGCCCACCATGGCCCGCCTGGCCGGGCACTTCGGCAGCCTGCTGAGTGCCGTCACCGCCGCCCCTGGCAGCCGGCTGTCCGAGCTGGACCTGCTCACCGGGGCCGAGCGGCAGCAGATCCTGGTCGACTGGAACGGCGCCGACGCCGACGCCCCGCCCGACCGGTCGACCATCCACCTCGCCTTCGAGGGCCAGGCCGCTGCGCGCCCGCACGCCTTGGCGGTCACCTGTGGATCCGGGTCGCTGACGTACCGGGAGTTGAACGAGCGGGCGAACCAGGTGGCGCACCATCTGCGGGAGCGGGGTGCGGGTGTCGGCTCGCTGGTGGCGGTGTGCCTGGACCGCGGTCCCGAGCTGGTCTGCGTGCTGCTGGGGATCCTCAAGAGCGGTGCGGCCTACGTCCCGCTGGACCCCGACTACCCCACCGAGCGGCTGCGCCACATGGTCCAGGACAGCGCCGCCGCCCTGGTCGTCACCCACACCGACCACGCCCACCGGCTCCCCGCCACCACCCCCCGCCTGCTGCTCGACCAGGACTGGGACACCGCCGTAGCCCCCCAGCCACGCACCGACCCCCCGCCCACCTCCCGACCCACCGACCTCGCCTACACCATCTACACCTCCGGCTCCACCGGCCGGCCCAAAGGCGTCCAGATCGAACACGGCGCACTCGTGGCCCGGATGCGGGAGACCCGCCGGGAACTGGAGCTGACCCACGACGACCGGGTCCTGCAGTTCGCCTCGATCGCCTTCGACTCCTCGGTGGGCCAGATGTTCGCCGCGCTCAGCTGCGGCGCCGCCCTGGTGCTGCGCGAGGACCGGTTCGACCCCTCCACCCTGGCCGCGCTGCTCCGCACCTCCGGAGTGACGGTCGCCTGGCTCACCCCGTCGGCCTTCTCCGCGCTGACCGCACAGCTGGACGGCCCCGGGGCCCTGGGGCCGGATCTGCGCCTGGTCCGCCTCGGTGGCGAGGCACTCCAGTACGAGCAGGTCAGGCAGTGGTTCGCGTACTGCTCCGTTCCTCTGGTGAACGGCTACGGCCCCACCGAGGCGGCCCAGGAGGCGACCACCGCACGGATCACCGGGACGCCCGGCTTCGTTCCGATCGGCAGGCCGGTCGCCAACGCCCGGGTCTTCCTCGTCGATCGGCACGGCCGTCCCGTCCCGGTGGGTGTTCCCGGAGAGATCTGGATCAGCTGCGCCGGCCTGGCCCGGGGCTACCTCAACCAGCCCGAGCTGACCCGGGAGAGGTTCGCCGAGCGGGAGATCGCCGGCGGCACCCACCGGGTCTACCGGACGGGTGACCTGGCGGCCTGGCATCCGGACGGGCAGTTGGAGTTCCTGGGCCGCCTCGACAACCAGGTCAAACTGCGCGGCTACCGGATCGAACTCGGCGAGATCGAGGCCACCCTGCTCGACCACCCCCAGGTCACCGCCGCGGTCGTCACCGTCCGCGAGGACACCCCCGGCGACAAACGCCTCGCCGCCTACCTCGTCCCCACCACCGGCAGCACCACCACCACCGGCACCGCCCCGACCGCGGGGGAACTGCGCAGCCACCTCCAGCAGCACCTGCCGGACTACATGGTCCCCGCCTCCTTCGTCATGCTCGACGCCCTGCCGCTGACTCCCAACGGCAAGACCGACCGCAAAGCCCTGCCCGCCCCCGACACCACCCGCCCCGACCTCGACACCACCTACACCGCACCCCGTACCCCCACCGAATCCGCGGTCACCGCCATCTGGGCCGACCTGCTCAACATCAGCGCCGTCGGCGTCCACGACAACTTCTTCACCCTCGGCGGACACTCCCTGCTCGCCACCCAGGTCACCAGCCGGATCCGGAAGACCCTCGGGATCGACCTGCCCGTCCGGACCCTCTTCAGCTCACCGACGCCCGCCCAACTGGCCGCCGTCATCGACACCACCACCCGCACGCCGGGCAACACCCCGCTTGCCGCCGCCCCCCGCGACCACACCCCCCTCCCGCTCAGCTTCGCCCAGCAACGGCTCTGGTTCCTCGATCAGCTGGAGCCCGGGCGGGCGGAATACCTCATGCACTGCCCGCTCCGCCTCACCGGCCCGCTCGACCCCGCCGCCCTCCTTAGCGCTTTCAGTGCGCTCGTCGCCCGGCACGAGATTCTCCGGACCCGGTTCCTCGCGGATGCCGACGGCCGGCCGGCACAGATCGTCGACGAAGCCGGCCCCATGGCGCTCACCAGCCACGACCTGCGCCATCTCGCGGACGCCGGCGCCCGCGAGGACGCCGCCCGGAGCATTGTCGACGCCGATGGGCGCCGGCCGGTCGACCTCACCGCTGGGCCACTGCTCCGGGCCGTCCTGGTCCGCGTGCAGGACCAGGAGTGGATCCTGGCGATCACCGTCCACCACATCGCCTTCGACGGCTGGTCGGTGGCCATCCTCTCCCGCGAGCTCACCGAGCTGTACAGCGCGGCCACGGGCTCTCGCGACCATGCCCTGCCCGCGCTGCCGGTGCAGTACGCCGACTTCTCGGTCTGGCAGCGGCAGTGGCTGTCCGGTGACGTCCTGGATCAGCAGCTCGACTACTGGCGCGACCACCTCACCGGCCTTGAGCCTCTGGAGCTCCCCACCGACCACCGGAGGCCCGCCGAGCGCAGCGGCCGGGGCGCGATGGTCCCGTTCACCGTGCCGGCCGGGGTCGCCGATCAGCTCAGGAGCGTCGCGGCGGGTCGTGGTGCGAGTTTGTTCATGACGTTGCTGTCGGTGTTCCAGTTGCTGTTGTCGAAGTACAGCGGGCAGGAGGACGTCGCGGTGGGTACGCCGATCGCGGGTCGGAACCGGGCCGAGATCGAGGACATGATCGGGTTCTTCGTCAACACGCTGGTCATGCGTACGGACCTGTCGGGTGATCCGACGTTCGCCGAGCTGCTGGAGCGGGTCAGGGACACCGCGCTGGGTGCCTACGACCACCAGGACCTGCCCTTCGAGCGGCTGGTGGAGGAACTCGCCCCCGAACGCGACCTCTCCCGCAACCCCCTCGTCCAGACCATGCTCGTCCTCCAGAACGTGCGTGACAGCAGGAGCTGGGAGCTGGCCGGTCTTGACGTCGAACCCCTGCCCGGTGTCGCGCACGAGGCCAAGTTCGACCTGTCGATGTACCTGGCCGAAGCGAACGACGGCACCCTCGACGGCGCTGTCGTCTACACCACCGACCTGTTCGACGAGGGCACGGCGGCACGACTGGTCGGCCACTTCCAGAATCTCCTGGTCGCGGTCACCACCCGGCCCGACACTCGACTGTCCGAGCTCGAGCTGCTCAGCGCGGCCGAACGCCGACAGATCCTCTCCGAGTGGAACGACACCGCCGCCGACCACCCCGACACCGCGACCCTGCACCAGCTCTTCGAGGAGCGCGCCCGGACCAGCCCGACCGCCGTGGCCGTAACCTGCGGGCCGGTCACCCTGACCTACCGTGAGCTCAACGAGCGGGCCAACCAGCTCGCCCACGAACTGCGCGAGCGCCACGGCATCGGCCCGGACATTCCGGTCGGCGTCTGCCTGGACCGCAGCCCGGACCTGGTCTGCGCCCTGCTCGGCATCCTCAAGGCCGGCGGAGCCTATGTCCCGCTCGACCCCGACCACCCCGCCGACCGGCTCGCCCATCTGGTCGAGGACACCGCCACCCCCCTGGTCATCACCCACACCGGACATGTGGACCGGCTCCCGGCCGGTACCCCGTACGTGGCCCTGGACCGGGACTGGCCCGATCTCGCCGAACGCCCCACCACGGATCCGACGCCGCTCGCCGGGCCCCAGGACCTCTGCTACGTCATCTACACCAGCGGTTCCACCGGCAGGCCCAAGGGCGTCCGGATCGAGCACCGGGGCGTGGTCAACTACCTCGCGGGCATGCAGCACGAGTTCCCCATCTCGGCGGGGGAGGGCTTCCTCCAGGCGACGCCGCTGTCCTTCGACGTGTCCGCCTACGAGATCTTCTGGCCGCTGTGGCAGGGAGCGAACGTGGTCCTCGTCCCCGGCGCCGAACGCCTGGACATGGGACTCGTCACGCGGCTGATGCGCGAGCACCGCATCGTCGGACTGCACTTCGTCCCCAGCCTGCTGGACCTGTTCGTGGCCGAGGTCAGGCCGGAGGACTGCTCCCACCTGCGCTACGCGTTCTGCAGCGGGGAGCCCCTCCAGCCCGCCCTGGTCGGCCGGTTCGTCGAGCGTCTGCCCGGAGACCTGGTCAACCTCTACGGCGCCACCGAGGTCTCGGTGGACACCACCTTCTGGCGTGCGTCCCGCACCGATCCGCGGGGGCCGGTCCTCGCCGGGCGACCGATGATCAACCAGACCGTCTACGTCCTCGACCAGGCGGGCCGGCTGGTACCCCCGGGGGTGGTCGGAGAGGTCTACCTGGGCGGTGCCAGCGTGGGCCGCGGCTACCACGACCGCCCCGAGCTGACCGCCGAGCGATTTGTCGCCGACCCCTTCGCCGCCCGGGCGGAGGCCAGGATGTACCGCACCGGGGATCTCGGCAGATTCACGTCCACCGGCCAACTGGACCTGCTCGGCCGGGTCGACCGCCAGGTGAAGCTGCGCGGCGTCCGGATCGAACTCGGCGAGATCGAGTCCGCGCTGCTCGCCCACGTCGCGGTCGGCACCTGCGCGGTCGTGGTCCGCGAGGACACTCCCGGCGACAAGCGGCTGACCGCCTACTGCGTGCCCGCACCCGGCCAGGCCCTCGACCTGGCGTCGCTTCGGGCCTGGTGCGGCGAGATCCTGCCGCGCGCCATGATGCCCTCCGCCCTCGTCGCCCTCGACGCTCTCCCGGTCAATGGGAACGGAAAAGTCGACCACAAGGCGCTGCCTTCGCCCGAAAGCGAGGGAGCGGACAACGGAACCGAATTCGTCGCCCCGCGCGACGAGATCGAAAAGGCGCTGGCGGACATCTGGACCGAGATACTCGGCGTCGACCGGATCGGCATTCACGACAGCTTCTTCGACCTCGGCGGCCATTCCCTCCTCGCCACCCGTCTCGTCAACCGGGTGGAGACCCTGACAGGTTTCCGAGTCAGCCTGAGGAAACTTTTCCTGGCGCCCACGATCATCGGCATCAAGAGTCAGCTCATCGAATTGTTCGAACTGCAGGACCAGGTCTCCCAGTAATCCTCCTTCCACGGTCACTTGCAACAGACAGGAAAAGAAATCATGGGCGAGAACTCGATCGAAGGCCGTCTCCTGGCACGTATGCGGCAGCGGGCGGACCTCGGCCGCATCCCCGCAGGAACACGACCGCCTCGGCGCCGCTGTCCTTCGCGCAGCAGCGGCTCTGGTTCCTGGACCAGTTGGAGCCCGGCGGGGCCGAGTACGTGATGCCGTTCGGACTCCACCTCACCGGAGCACTGGACATCCGTGCCCTGGAGGCCGCACTGTCCGGGCTGGTCGCCCGGCACGAGATCCTGCGGACCCGCTTCGTCTCGGACGCGGGCGGCGGACCGGCGCAGATCGTCGACGCCGCACAGCCGGTCGAGGCCGTCGTCCACGACCTGCGCGAGGTGGAGGATGCGAGCGCTCGCGAGGAGAGGGCCAGGGAGGTCCTGCGGAACGAGGCCAGCCGACCGTTCGACCTGGCGACCGGGCCGCTGCTGCGGGCGGACCTGGTCCGACTGACGGACGAGGAACAGTACCTGCTGCTGGCCATGCACCACATCGTCTCGGACGGTTGGTCCGAGGCCGTCATGGCCCGCGAGCTGAAAGAGCTGTACCTCGCCGCCCTGCAGCAGCGTGAGGCCGTCCTGCCGGAACTGCCGCTGCAGTACGCCGACTTCTCGGTCTGGCAGCGGCAGTGGCTGACCGGCGACGTCCTGGACCAGCAGCTGGAGTACTGGCGCGACCGGCTCACCGGCGTCGTACCGCTGGAACTGCCCACCGACCACCGCCGGCCGGCGCAGCACAGCGGCAGCGGCGACGCCGTCGTCTTCGACATTCCGGCCGGGGTCGCCGATCAGCTCAGGAGCGTCGCGGCGGGTCGTGGTGCGAGTTTGTTCATGACGTTGCTGTCGGTGTTCCAGTTGCTGTTGTCGAAGTACAGCGGGCAGGAGGACGTCGCGGTGGGTACGCCGATCGCGGGTCGGAACCGGGCCGAGATCGAGGACATGATCGGGTTCTTCGTCAACACGCTGGTCATGCGTACGGACCTGTCGGGTGATCCGACGTTCGGCGAGCTGCTGGAGCGGGTCAGGGACACCGCGCTGGGTGCCTACGACCACCAGGACCTGCCCTTCGAGCGGCTGGTGGAGGAACTCGCCCCCGAACGCGACCTCTCCCGCAACCCGATCTTCCAGACCATGCTCGTCCTCCAGGCGCAGGGCAGCTCTGAGGCGGAGACCGACACAGGGGCCTGGGACCTCTCCGGCACCCGCAGCCGACCGGTCGACATCAAGCGTGGCTTCGCAAAGTTCGACCTGACCCTGAACGTCATGGAGACCGGCGACGGCCTCCGTGCCGCGCTGGAGTACCGGACGGACCTCTTCGAGCTGGGCACGATGGAGCGTCTGGTGGGTCACTTCCAGACGCTGCTTGCAGCCGTTGCTGTGGCGCCGGGGGCTCGGTTGTCGGAGTTGGAGATGCTGACGGCGGCTGAGCGGCAGCAGATTCTGGTGGAGTGGAATGACACGGCGGGTGCGTACTCGGACATGGCGACGATCCATCAGTTGGTGGAGGAGCGCACTGGGTTGGTCCCGGATGCGGTGGCGGTGTCGTTTGGTGCGGAGAGTTGGACGTTTGGGGAGGTGAATGAGCGGGCGAATCAGTTGGCGCATCATCTGCGTGGTGTGGGTGTGGTGCCGGGGGCGTTGGTGGCGGTGTGCCTGGACCGTAGTCCGGATTTGATCTGCGTGCTGCTGGGCGTTCTGAAGGCGGGTGGGGCGTTTGTGCCGTTGGATCCGGATTATCCGACGGAGCGTCTGACGTACATGGTGCGGGATACGGCGACGCCGTTGGTGGTGACGCATTCTGATCATGCGGGTCGGCTTCCGGCGGGTGTTGCGCAGTTGCTGGTGGATCGGGAGTGGCCGCAGGGTCCGACCATTGACCCGTTGCCGGTCGCGGGTCCTGATGATCTGGCGTATGTGATCTACACGTCGGGTTCGACGGGTCGTCCGAAGGGGGTGCAGTTGGACCATCGTGGGGTGGTGAACTATCTGGAGTGGTGTGACCGGAACTATCCGCCGATCGCTGCCGGCGGTATCGGAACCCTGTTGTATTCGTCGGTGACGTTTGATCTGACGGTGACGGCGTTGTTTCTGCCGTTGTTGCAGGGTTTGCGGATTGTGATTCCGCGGCCGGTTGCTGGTCAGAGTGCGTTTGATGCGGCGGTCGAGGTGGTTGTGTCGGGGGTGGGGATCAGTTTCCTGAAGGCGACGCCTTCGCATTTGGAGGTGTTGGCGGCGCATTTGGAGGCGAGTGGTTCCTCGCATGGGATTGTGACGGTGGTGGCGGGTGGTGAGGATCTGTCGCCGGTGTTGGCGCAGCGGATGGTGCGGTCCGGTGCGGGTGGGACGGTGATCGCGAACGAGTACGGGGCGACGGAGGGTTCGGTCGCGAATGTGATGAGCATGTTCTCGGTGGTGGGCCCGGGGTGGGAGTCTGCGCCGGTGGGTGTGCCGATCACGAACACCACGGCGTATGTGGTGGATCGTTTCGGTCAGCCGGTGCCGGTGGGGGTGCCGGGGGAGTGCCTGCTGGGTGGGATCTGTGTGGCCCGGGGTTATCTGAACCGGCCGGAGCTGACGCAGGCCCGGTTCGTCCCGGATCCGTTCTCCTCTGTGCCGGGGGCGCGGGTGTATCGGACGGGGGATCTGGTGGTGTGGCGTGCGGATGGTCAGATGGAGTTCGTGGGGCGGATCGATGACCAGGTCAAGCTGCGTGGGTACCGGATCGAGTTGGGTGAGATCGAGAGCAACCTGCTCACTCACCCGGGTCTGGGTGCGGCTGCGGTGATCGTGCGTGAGGACAGCCCGGGCGACAAGCGCCTGGTCGCCTACCTCGTCCCCACCACCGGGAGTACCACCACCGGCACCGTCCCGAGCGCGGGCGAACTGCGCAGTCACCTGCAGCGGCACCTGCCGGATTACATGGTCCCCGCCACCTACGTCATGCTCGATGCCCTGCCGCTGACTCCCAACGGCAAGACCGACCGCAAAGCCCTGCCCACCCCCGACACCACCCGCCCCGACCTGAACACCACCTACACCGCACCCCGTAGCGCACTCGAACGAGCCATCACGGGCATCTGGTCCGATGTCCTCGGCATCGACTCCATCGGCATCCACGACAACTTCTTCCAGCTCGGCGGGCATTCACTGCTCGCCACCCAGGTCACCAGCCGCATCCGCAGTGAGCTCGGTATCGACGTCCCGGTCCGGACGCTGTTCACCTCGCCGACGCCCGCTTCGCTCGCCGCGGCCATGGGACAGCTGGAGTCGACCGAGACCTCCCGGCTGACTCCGGCCGATCGCGGCGGCAGCGCGCTCCCCTTGTCCTTCGCCCAGCAGCGGCTGTGGTTCCTGGATCAACTGGAGCCCGGAAGCGCCGAGTACCTCGTCCCCTTCGGATTGCATGTGCGCGGCCGGCTGGACCTTGCCGCACTCGATGCCGCACTGACAGGCCTGGTCGCCCGCCACGAGATCCTGCGGACCCGGTTCCTCGCCGACGGCGACGGCAATCCGTCCCAACTCGTGCTCGAGGCGACGTCGGTGACGGCGACCGTCCATGACTTGCGGCGGACCGGGGGCGCCGTGGCGCCTGAGGCTGCCGCGCAGCTGATCATGGAAGCCGAGGCCGGGCGGCCGTTCGACCTCGCCACGGGACCGCTCCTGCGCGCGGATGTGGTCCGGCTGGCCGACGACGACCAGTACCTGCTGCTCACGGTCCACCACATCGTCTCGGACGGCTGGTCCGAAGGCATCCTCGCCCGCGAGCTGCGGGAGTTCTACGCCGCAGCCCTCCAGGGACGTCAGGCGGATCTTCCGGACCTGGCGGTGCAGTACGCCGACTTCTCGGTCTGGCAGCGGCAGTGGCTGTCCGGTGACGTCCTGGAACACCAGCTCGGGTACTGGCGCGACCAGCTCACCGGTCTGGAACCGCTGGAGCTGCCCACCGACCACCGGCGGCCGGCCGAGCGCAGCACCGACGGAGAGACCCTCAGGTTCCGCATTCCGGCCGAGGTCGCGGACCGGGTGAAGGAGGTGTCGACAGCACATGGTGCGAGTTTGTTCATGACGTTGCTGTCGGTGTTCCAGTTGCTGTTGTCGAAGTACAGCGGGCAGGAGGACGTCGCGGTGGGTACGCCGATCGCGGGTCGGAACCGGGCCGAGATCGAGGACATGATCGGGTTCTTCGTCAACACGCTGGTCATGCGCACGGACCTGTCCGGCGATCCGACGTTCCTCGAACTCCTGGACCGTGCCAAGGACACCGCGCTCGGTGCCTATGAGCACCAGGACTTGCCCTTCGAGCGGCTTGTCGACGAACTCGCACCCAAGCGCGACCTCTCCCGCAACCCGCTCTTCCAGACCATGCTGGTGCTGCAGAACAACCCGGACGGCGACACCTGGATGTTCCAGGACCTGTCGGTCGAGCAGGTCGGCGTCAGCGGGCAGGCGGTGAAGTTCGATCTGCAGCTCACCGTCGGGGAGACCGCGGCCGGCTTGGACGCCGCGCTGGAGTACCGGACGGACCTCTTCGAGCTGGGCACGATGGAGCGTCTGGTGGGTCACTTCCAGACGCTGCTTGCAGCCGTTGCTGCGGCGCCGGGGGCTCGGTTGTCGGAGTTGGAGATGCTGACGGCGGCTGAGCGGCAGCAGATCCTGGTGGAGTGGAACGACACGGCGGGTGCGTACTCGGACATGGCGACGATCCATCAGCTGGTTGAGGACCGCACCGTGCTGAACCCGGAGGCTGTGGCGGTGACGTTTGGTGCGGAGAGCGTGACGTATGGGGAGGTGAATGAGCGGGCGAATCAGTTGGCGCATCATCTGCGTGGTGCGGGTGTGGTGCCGGGGACGTTGGTGGCGGTGTGCCTGGACCGCAGTCCGGAGCTGGTGTACACGCTGCTGGGCATCCTGAAGGCCGGTGCCGCCTATGTTCCGTTGGATCCGGATTATCCGACGGAGCGTCTGACGTACATGGTGCGGGATACGGCGACGCCGTTGGTGGTGACGCATTCCGATCATGCGGGTCGGCTTCCGGCGGGTGTTGCGCAGTTGCTAGTGGATCGGGACTGGCCGCAGGGTCCGACCACGGACCCGTTGCCGGTGGCGGGTCCTGACGACGCCGCTTATGTGATCTACACGTCGGGTTCGACGGGTCGTCCGAAGGGGGTGCAGTTGGACCATCGTGGGGTGGTGAACTACCTGGAGTGGTGTGACCGGAACTATCCGCCGATCGCTGCCGGCGGTATCGGGACGCTGCTCTATTCGTCGGTGACGTTCGACCTCACTGTGACGGCGTTGTTTCTGCCGTTGTTGCAGGGTTTGCGGATTGTGATTCCGCGGCCGGTTGCTGGTCAGAGTGCGTTTGATGCGGCGGTTGAGGTGGTTGTGTCGGGGGTGGGGATCAGTTTCTTGAAGGCGACGCCTTCGCATTTGGAGGTGTTGGCGGCGCATTTGGAGGCGAGTGGTTCCTCGCATGGGATTGTGACGGTGGTGGCGGGTGGTGAGGATCTGTCGCCGGTGTTGGCGCAGCGGATGGTGCGGTCCGGTGCGGGTGGGACGGTGATCGCGAATGAGTACGGGGCGACGGAGGGTTCGGTCGCGAATGTGATGAGCATGTTCTCGGTGGTGGGTCCGGGGTGGGAGTCTGCGCCGGTGGGTGTGCCGATCACGAACACCACGGCGTATGTGGTGGATCGTTTCGGTCAGCCGGTGCCGGTGGGGGTGCCGGGGGAGTGCCTGCTGGGCGGAATCTGTGTGGCCCGGGGTTATCTGAACCGGCCGGAGCTAACTGAGGCCCGGTTCATCCCTGACCCGTTCTCCTCTGTGCCGGGGGCGCGGGTGTATCGGACGGGGGATCTGGTGGTGTGGCGTGCGGATGGGCAGATGGAGTTCGTGGGGCGGATCGATGACCAGGTCAAGCTGCGTGGGTACCGGATCGAGCTGGGTGAGATCGAGAGCAACCTGCTGACCCATCCTGGTCTGGGTGCGGCTGCGGTGATCGTGCGTGAGGACAGTCCGGGCGACAAGCGCCTGGTCGCCTACCTCGTCCCCACCACCGGCACCGTCCCGACCGCGGGCGAACTGCGCAGTCACCTGCAGCAGCACCTGCCGGATTACATGGTCCCCGCCACCTACGTCATGCTCGATGCCCTGCCGCTGACTCCCAACGGCAAGACCGACCGCAAAGCCCTGCCCGCCCCCGACACCACCCGCCCCGACCTCAACACCACCTACACCGCACCCCGCAACCACGTCGAGAAGACACTCGCCGCAGTGTGGGGCGAGATTCTCGGCATCGACCCCATCGGCATCCACGACAACTTCTTCGAGCTCGGTGGCGACTCGATCGTCAGCATCCAGATGATCGCGCGGGCCAAGAGGTACGGCGTGCACCTGACTCCCCGGATGATCTTCAAGCACCAGACCATCGCCGAGATCGCCGCCCACGCCCAGCCCGACAGTTCGGTGGACGCGGAGCAGGGCACAGTGACGGGCGAGGTGGCCCTGACACCGATTCAGCACTGGTTCTTCGAGAAGGAGCTGCCGGACAGCCATCACTTCAACCAGGCCGAGCTGTTGGCGACGGACGACCTGGACCCCGATGTGCTCGAACTCGCCCTGGTCGACCTGATCGAGCATCACGACGCCCTCCGCCTGCGCTACGACAACGGCGTCCCCGGCTGGATCCAGCACCTCGACGACACAGCCGGCACCAGGTTGCTCGACGTTCACGACCTCTCCGAGCTGTCCGAGGACGACCTGTGGCCGGTGGTGCAGTCCATCGGTGAGGAGGTCCAGCAGAGCCTCGACCTCCTCAAGGGTCCGCTCATCCGCAGCGCGTTGTTCAATCTGGGTGCCGCGCGCGGCCAGCGGCTGCTCATCGCAGTGCACCACCTCGCGGTCGACGGCGTGTCCTGGCGTATCCTCCTGGAGGACCTCGGCAGCGCCTACGAGCAGCGTGCGGCGGGGCGGACCCCCTGCTGCCGGCCAAGACGACCTCGTTCAAGGCGTGGGCCGACAAGCTGACCGCGTTCGCGGTGTCGGCCGAGGCTCGTGCGGAGTTCGACTACTGGGGGGAGCCCAAGCCCAGCGGCCGGGTTCCGCGCGACCGTCACGGAGCCAACGAAGCGCGGTCGGCCGAGACCGTCTTCGCATCGCTGAGCCCCGAGGAGACCAACGCGCTCCTGCGGGACATTCCCAGGGTCTTCAACACTCAGATCAACGATGTGCTGCTGACCGCGCTGGCTCGTACGATGAGCGCCTGGACCGGCGAGGGAGAAACCCTCATCGGGCTGGAGGGCCACGGCCGGGAGGACCTGTTCACGGACGTGGACCTGTCCCGCACGGTCGGCTGGTTCACCAGCGTCTTCCCGGTCACGCTGCGAGTCGACGCCGACGCCGACGACGCGACCACTCTCGCGTCGGTCAAGGAGCAGTTGGCGGGGATACCCAACAAGGGTGTCGGATACGGGATCCTCCGCTACCTCGGCAGTCCGGAGATGGCGTCCGTCCTTCAGGCGCAGCCGTCCCCTGAGGTCAACTTCAACTACCTCGGCCAGTTCACGCGGCAGCTGCCGGGGATCGGTCGCTATGCGGCTCCCACCGAGCCCAAGGGCCACTCCATCAGCCCGAAGGGTATGCGCTGGAACGTCCTGGACGTCACGGCAGCGGTGGAGGGGGACACGTTCAGCGTGTACATCAACTACTCCTCGGCTCTGCACGACCGCCAGACCGTCGAACGCCTCGCCGCCGACATGACCGCCTGCCTCCGCGCCCTCATCGCGCAGAGCTCGAACATCGGCGCAGGCAGGGCCACGGAGGGCGCCCCCCTGGCTGAGGTCAGCGACAGCGACATGGCAGCCATCCTGGCGCAGTTCTCCTCCTGACTCTGACCCTGCCACCGCGGCGCGCGCGGCTCCGATCGTCCCGCCGCGCCGCCGCGGGTCCCGATTCTCTCCGGCCCGAAGGCCACAGCATCCATGGAGGTATCTGATGAGCAAGAACAACGTCGAGGACGTCTACGGACTGTCACCCCTGCAGTTCGGCATGCTGTTTCACTCGCTCGAGGACACCTCTGAGACCCGCCCCTACATGGTGCAGATGACGGAAGAGGTGGATGGCTCCTTCGACGACGACTGCTTCCGGGCGGCCTGGCAGCAACTCATCGACCGCCACTCGATCCTCCGCAGCGCGTTCGTGTGGGAAGGCGTGTCCGAGCCTGTCCAGGTCGTCCAGCGGACAGCCGAACTCCCCTTTGCCCTGGTCGACCTGCGTGGTTGCTCGGACCAGGTTCAGGAAAGCGCGACTCCAGGAGTTCCTTGCCGAGGACTGGGAGCGTGGGTTCGAGCTGTCCCGGGCGCCGCTGGTTCGAGTCACCATCCTCCGGACGGCGGAGGAGCACCGGAACGTGGTCTGGTCGTTCCACCACATCCTGCTGGACGGATGGAGCATCCAGATTTTGCAGCAAGAGCTCTTCGCGATCTACCGGGGCCTGCTGGACGGACGACCGGTGAGTCTGCCGCCGGCGATCCCCTACCGCCGCTACGTCGAATGGCTGAGCTCCCAGCAGCACGCCGGCTCCAAGGAGTTCTGGACCGGATATCTCGACGGCATCACCGAGCCGACCGACCTCCACGTCGACGGAGAGACGGGTGAGTCGGGTGTCGGCGAGATCGAGGTCCAAGCTGAACCCGAGCTCTTCGTCAAGGCGGCCGCCTACGCACGATCGTCGCGGATCACGATGAACACCCTGGTCCAAGGCGTTTGGGCGATCCTTCTGTCGCGCTACAGCGGGAACGACGACGTGCTGTTCGGCTCGACGATCTCAGGCCGTTCGATCGCTCTGCCCGATGTCGAGTCGATGATGGGGCTGTTCATCAACACGCTTCCGGTGCGGGGCCGGACCAATGGCGATGCGAAGGTGTCGGACTGGCTCCAGGAGCTTCAGGACGAGCAACTGGACATGCGTCAGTGGGAGTACTGTCACCTCGTCGACGTCCGCGAGTACGGCCGGATCCCCCGGGGTGAACCGCTGTTCCGGTCGATCCTCGTCTTCGAGAACTACCCGGTGATGCAGAAGGCGTCGGACATCCCGGAGGGCATGACCCGCCGACTGGTGAAGTGCGTGGAACGGACCGGGTATCCGCTGACTCTGGTCGCCTCGGCCGGCTCGGCCCTGGAGTTCCGCTTCGTCTATGACCGGAGCATGTTTGAAGACGCGACGATGGGGCGGCTGGTGGGTCACTTCCAGTCGTTGCTGGCCTCGGTCGTGGAGAATCCGGGGGCTCGGTTGTCGGAGTTGGAGATGCTGACGGCGGCTGAGCGGCAGCAGATTCTGGTGGAGTGGAATGACACGGCGGGCGCGTACTCGGACATGGCGACGATCCATCAGTTGGTGGAGGAGCGCACTGGGTTGATCCCGGATGCGGTGGCGGTGTCGTTTGGTGCGGAGAGTTGGACGTATCGGGAGGTGAATGAGCGGGCGAATCAGTTGGCGCATCATCTGCGTGGTGCGGGTGTGGTGCCGGGGACGTTGGTGGCGGTGTGCCTGGACCGCAGTCCGGAGCTGGTGTACACGCTGCTGGGCATCCTGAAGGCCGGTGCCGCCTATGTTCCGCTGGATCCGGACTATCCGACGGAGCGTCTGACGTACATGGTGCGGGATACGGCGACGCCGTTGGTGGTGACGCATTCCGATCATGCGGGTCGGCTTCCGGCGGGTGTTGCGCAGTTGCTGGTGGACCGGGACTGGCCGCAGGGTCCGACCACGGACCCGTTGCCGGTGGCGGGTCCTGACGACGCCGCGTATGTGATCTACACGTCGGGTTCGACGGTCGCCCGAAGGGGGTGCAGTTGGATCACCGTGGGGTGGTGAACTATCTGGAGTGGTGTGACCGGAACTATCCGCCGATCGCTGCCGGCGGTATCGGGACGCTGCTCTATTCGTCGGTGACGTTCGACCTCACGGTGACGGCGTTGTTTCTGCCGTTGTTGCAGGGTTTGCGGATTGTGATTCCGCGGCCGGTTGCTGGTCAGAGTGCGTTTGATGCGGCGGTTGAGGTGGTTGTGTCGGGGGTGGGGATCAGTTTCTTGAAGGCGACGCCTTCGCATTTGGAGGTGTTGGCGGCGCATTTGGAGGCGAGTGGTTCCTCGCATGGGATTGTGACGGTGGTGGCGGGTGGTGAGGATCTGTCGCCGGTGTTGGCGCAGCGGATGGTGCGGTCCGGTGCGGGTGGGACGGTGATCGCGAACGAGTACGGGGCGACGGAGGGTTCGGTCGCGAATGTGATGAGCCTGTTTTCGGTGGTGGGTCCGGGGTGGGAGTCTGCGCCGGTGGGTGTGCCGATCACGAACACCACGGCGTATGTGGTGGATCGTTTCGGTCAGCCGGTGCCGGTGGGGGTGCCGGGGGAGTGCCTGCTGGGCGGGATCTGTGTGGCCCGGGGCTATCTGAACCGCCCGGAGCTAACACAGGCCCGGTTCATCCCTGACCCGTTCTCCTCTGTGCCGGGGGCGCGGGTGTATCGGACGGGGGATCTGGTGGTGTGGCGTGCGGATGGGCAGATGGAGTTCGTGGGGCGGATCGATGACCAGGTCAAGCTGCGTGGGTACCGGATCGAGCTGGGTGAGATCGAGAGCAATCTGCTGACCCATCCCGGTCTGGGTGCGGCTGCGGTGATCGTGCGTGAGGACAGCCCGGGCGACAAGCGCCTGGTCGCCTACCTCGTCCCCACCACCGGCACCGTCCCGACCGCGGGCGAACTGCGCAGCCACCTGCAGCAGCACCTGCCGGATTACATGGTCCCCGCCACCTACGTCATGCTCGACGCCCTGCCGCTGACTCCCAACGGCAAGACCGACCGCAAAGCCCTGCCCGCCCCCGACACCACCCGCCCCGACCTGAACACCACCTACACCGCACCCCGCAACCACGTCGAGGAGCAGCTCGCCGCCATCTGGAAGGATGTGTTGGGCATCGACTCCATCGGCATCCACGACAACTTCTTCGAGCTCGGCGGGCAGTCGATCAAGGCGGTTCGGGTCGCTGCCCGCGTCAGGGCGGCAGGCTGGACGGTGAGCCTGCAGCAGATCATGCGGCACACCACCGTCGCGGACCTCGCGGCAGCGATCGCCGGCCCGCAGACGGGGGGTTCGAGCCTGGTGGTTCAGCTTTCGGAGCAGGCGGGCACAGGACCGGAACTGCCCCGGCTGTTCTGCGTCCATCCCGGTGGCGGCAGTACACACTCCTACCAGGAGCTTGCCGCCCGGCTGGCCGGCTCGTTCGTTGTCCACGGGGTACAGGCATCCGGGCTGAACGCGGGGGAGGAGCCCGTCGTCGGCGTCGAAGCCATGGCACGGAGGTACTGGGAGGAGATCCGGCAGATCCAGCCGGAGGGCCCCTACCTGCTGCTCGGCTGGTCGACCGGGGCCGTGGTGGCACACGAGATGTGTGTCCAGCAGCCGGACCAGGTCGCCGCTTCCTACCTGCTCGAACCGGCGGTCACCGGGCTCGCCCAGGGTCCGCGCTTCCGTCGCTACGCGGAGACCTACCGGCAGGTTGACGCGCTCTGGCAGCAGGGGCAGGGCGAGAGCGGAGCGGCGCGCGAGGAGACGGAGCGCGCGCTCAAGGCCTTGGCGCCTGGGATGAACATTGACGTGGACGCCGTCACGCTGGACGAGTGGCTGCCGTACGAGGTGCTGGAGGCCGAGGTCAGGTCGCTCGCCGACTACCGGGCCAGGCCGTCCTCGGTCAGGGCGACGCTGTTCGTCAGCACGTCCATCCGAGACTCCGGACCGGACGGATCGGTGGACGAAGTGTCCCACCGTCACTACACCGCTCACTGGCAGCGGTTGTACCCGGCCGGCATCGAGATTCTCGACCTGCCAGGCGGACATCAGCAGATGGTCAAGGGTGAGGAGCAGCTGGAGATACTGGTCGCCACGATTCAGAAGCCGTAGCCGGAATCCCGAGGCAGCGGGCCGGCCTCGAGGCCGGCCCGGCAGCCAGCGCCGTCGCCGCCGTTACGACCTGCCTTCACCGCCCGACCTTCCGAAGGAACGGCGCGATGGCCGTCCTGACGGCGTCGACCGCGCCCCAACTGTCGTCGCCGTGGGCGACCGCACTGAGGTGTTCCCGAAGATGAAGGAGGGGCATCCGCTCCTGCCAGCCGTTCTGGAGTGGGGCCAGCTCCTGGTACACGGAGAAGAAACGCTCCGTCGCGGCCGCGCGCGGTGAGCACCAGAGCATGCTGAGGTCGATCTCGGGCCAGCCGTAGGACACGGCGGGGTCAATCAACACCGGAGCCCCCGTGCTGGTGGCGACAATGTTCTCCTGCCACAGATCACCGTGGGTCAGGCACGGAGGCTGGGGTGGAACCAGGTCGGGCAGGGCCGCGCACAGCCGTTCCAGTGCCTGCCGCTCGTGACGGTCGAATACGGCCTCGACCAGCGGTTCCGAAAGCCAGCGCAGGATCCGGCGTTCCGCGAAGAAGGCGGGGCCGTCCCTGTCCCAGGTGTTGTCCTGGCGCAGGCGGCCGAGCCACCCGTCGCGGTGCCAGCCGAACCGGTCCGAGACGGTGGACAGGTGCAGGGCGGCGACCATCCGGCCGAGTTGCTCCCAGAAGTCCTCCTCGTCCCCCCGGCGCGGCTGCATCCTCTCGAGCACGAGCAGCCGCGGCGAGGAGCACAGGATGTCGGGTGTGTTCGCTCCGCCGTCACGTCGCAGCTCGGACAACCCGGTGGCCTCCACCTGGAAAACGTCCCGATCCGGACCGGCCAGGGTCTTCGCGAACAACTCGGTGCCGTCCTCGAGCGTCACCAGTCCGGCGATGGCGACCGCTCCACCGACTGCCTCCGCTACTTCCTTTGCGGCGTAGCCCGCTTCGCGGAGGCGGTCGGCGAGTATCTCTTCCTTCGACACGAACAATTCATAGCACGGGCCGGATCGTGCCCGGTCGTGGCGATGCGCCGCCCACCGTCGTGGTGGACGGCGCAGCAGTGAGCTGCGCAGATGTGCGCCGGTTAAAGACGCTGGGGGTCAGCTGTCGTCCCTGCGCCCGTTCGGCGGTGTCGCCCGGCGTCCGGTCGCAGCAGGTGCGTGATCATGTGAGTGTGGCCTGCGTCGGCATGTACGGCTCCCTCGACGTGGCTCGCCGATTGTGCTTGCACGCGAGGCGCCGGCGAGGCTCTCTCCCCGTGAGAACGGATCCCCATGACGGACCCCGGCAACCACGCCCCACCAGTCCCTGGGAAGACGCCGTCGGCCCCCTCGGGCGACGGGCGTCGCTCCGGGCACTGGCTGGTCCTCGCTGTGATCGGCCTGGACTGCTGCTACGCCCGGGTCCCCCGGCTCCCGTCGCTCCCGCCGACCCGAACGCCGCCGCCGCGCCTGCCTAGATCGCCGTCGGCCTTCCTACGGGCCAGGGCGCTGGGCCACCAGACCCGGTCGTCGAGGTCGTAGACCAGGCCGGGCACCACCAGTGAGCGGACGAGCAGGGTGTCGAGCAGGACGCCGAAGGCGACGATGAAGGCGATCTGCGCCAGGAAGGCCAGGGGGATGACGCCCAGGGCCGCGAAGGTCGCCGCCAGCACCACTCCGGCCGAGGTGATCACCCCGCCGGTGGCGGTCAGTCCGCGCAGGACACCGTCCCTGGTGCCGTGCGGCAGGGTCTCCTCGCGGACCCGGGTCATCAGGAAGATGTTGTAGTCCACGCCCAGCGCCACCAGGAAGATGAACCCGTACAGCGGGACCGAGGGGTCGGTGGCCGAGAAGCCGAGGATGTGCGGGAAGACGATCGCCGCCACCCCGAGGGTCGCCAGGTAGGACAGCGCGACCGAGAGCACCAGCAGCAGCGGTGCGATCAGGGCCCGCAGCAGGAGGATGAGGATGATCAGGACGCACAGCAGGACCACCGGCACGATCACCGTCCGGTCGTGCTCGGCGGTGTGCCGGGTGTCGTACTGCTGTGCGGTGAAGCCGCCGACCTCGGCCTGCGCGCCGGGAACGGCGTGCACGGCCGAGCGCAGCGCCTTCACCGTGTCGACCGCGGCGTCGCTGTCCGCAGTGTCGGTGAGGGTGACCTGCAGTTGGACCCTGCCGTCGACCACTTTGGCCGGGCCGCCGGGCGCGGCCCCGGTGAAGGACGTGACCGAGCTGACTCCGTGGACGCCCTTCGCTGCCGCGCCCACCCGGTCGGCCGAGTCGGCCTCGGCGATCACCACGGCCGGGTTGCCGGAGCCGCCGGGGAAGTGCGCGGCGAGCAGCTTCTGCGCGGTCACCGAGGGCTGGGTGGTCGTGAACAGCTGGCTCTGCGGCACCCCGCCCGAGTCCAGGGTCGGTGCGAACGCCGCCAGGCCGGCCAGCAGGATCAGGCCGCAGCCCCAGACCAGGCGCGGCCGACGGCCGACCAGGGCCGCCACCCGGCTCCAGACGCCGTGCACCGCGCCGGTCCCGTCGGCCTTGGGCCGGGCCGGCCAGAACGCCGCGCGCCCGCAGAGCACCAGCGCGGCGGGCAGGAAGGTGAGTGCGGACAGCACCGCGCAGACCACGCCGATCGCACCGACCGGCCCGAGCGCCTGATTGTTCGTCAGGTCGGAGAGCAGCAGCACCAGCAGGCTCAGCGCCACGGTCGACCCCGAGGCGGCGATCGGCTGCACGGACTGGCGCCAGGCGATCCGCATGGCCGTGAAGCGGTCGCCGTGCCGCTGCAGCTCCTCGCGGAAGCGGGCGGACATCAGCAGGCCGTAGTCCGTGGCCGCTCCGATCACCAGGATCGACAGGATCCCCTGCACCTGGCCGTCCACCCGCACGATTCCGTGCCGGGCGAGCACGTAGACGATCGCGCAGGCCACCCCGAGCGCGAACACCGCGCCGAGGATGACCAGCAGCGGGAGCAGCACGCTGCGGTAGACCGCAAGCAGGATCACCAGTACCACCGCCAGCGCGACGAGCAGCAGCAGCCCGTCGATCCCGGCGAAGGCCCCGGACAGGTCGTTCTGCAGCGCCGCGGGGCCGGCCAGGCCGACCTGGGTCCCCGGTACGGCGGAGACCTTGGCGCGGACCGCGTCCACGCTGTCCTTGACCTTGTCGCCGAGGTCCGCGCGCAGTTGCACCACGCCCTCCAGCGCCCGGCCGTCCTTGGCGGCCAGTACCGGGGAGGCCGCCCCGACTGCCCCGGGCACCTTGGCGGCCTGCTGCAGCGCGGCGGCAGCGGCGGAGCGCTGGTCCGCGCTGACGGCCGCTCCCCGGTCGGTCTGCCAGACCACGATCACCGGCAGTACGGACTGGCCTTGGAAGGACTTCTGCAGGGCGGCGACCTGGGTCGACTCGGCGCTCTTCGGCAGGAAGGCGGAGCTGTCGTTGGTGGCGACCTCGCCCAGCTTCCCGGCGTAGGGGCCGAAGGCCGCACCCAGACCGAGCCAGACGAGCAACAGCACCAGGGGGACGACATAGCGGCTACGCATGACGGGTCCTTACACGGAAGACTGAAGAGCGCGGGCTCAGGATGCGCTGAAATATATCTCAACGATTGAGATACTTGCTGACTGAGCCGTATGCCCCGACCTGTCGACTTCAACCACACCGGAAACTGGTGATCATGGACGTCGAACGCCATGCGTTCGTCCGGCAGCTCCAGGGGCTGTCCACCGAGTTCAACCTGCTCGGGCACGACTTCGCCGCGGCGCAGGGCCTGCACACCACCGATGTGCAGGCCCTGCTGTGTGTGATGAACGCCGCCCTGGACCAGCCGGGCACCCCGGTCAACCCCGGCTGGCTGCGGCAGGAGCTCGGCATCACCTCCGGCGCCGTCAGCGCCGTCCTCGACCGCCTCGAACGCGCCGGGCACCTGCGCCGCACCAGGGACGGGTCCGACCGCCGCCAGGTCCAGATCCACTACAACCCGGGCGCGGGCGCGCTCGCCGCGGCCTGGTTCCGTCCGGTCGGCGAGTCCACCGACGCCGTCCGTGCCGAGTTCAGCGCGGACGAACTCCGCACCGTGTCCCGCTTCCTGGAACGGATGACCGAGTCGCTCAACGAACTGCGGCAGGGCCGGCGATCGGGCCGCTGAACGCGGTCGGCTCAGGCTTCGATGTTCTCCAGGTCCTTGAGCAGGCTCGGGTGGGTCGGCTCCCAGCCGAGTGCGGTGCGGGTGCGGGCGCTGGAGGCGGGCTGGTCGGTCGCGAAGATCGGGCCCAGCGGACCGAAGTTCTCCTCGGGCACGGACCTGACCGGGAGGTCGAGCCGCCGCCCGATGACCGCGACGATGTCGGCCACCGCGTCGCCTTCGTCGTCCACGGCGTGCCAGGAGCTTCCGGCCGGGGCCTGCTCCAGTGCGAGCCGGAACAGGACGGCGGCGTCCAGCGCGTGGACGGCGGGCCAGCGCTGCGTGCCGTCCCCGGGGTAGCCGGCGACGCCGGTGCCGCGGGCGATGGTGGTCAGCAGTCCGGCGAAGCCGCCCGTGCCCCGGTTGTGGACGGTGCGGGGCAGCCGTACCGCCGAGCTGCGTACGCCGCGCGAGGCCAGGTCGAGTGCGCGGGTCACCGACCGGCTGCGTCCGGCGACGGGTCCAGCGGTCGGCAGCGGGTCGTCCTCGGTCGAAGCGCGTCCGGGCACGTGGGGGTGCCCGAGACGGTGACCAGCGGCCGGTCGGTGCCGACCAGGGCCTCGCCGAGGGTCGCGAGCGCGGCTCCCTCCTCGGCGATGCCCCGGGCGAGTGCCTCGGGCGAGCTGAAGTCGTTGCTGAAGGCGAGGTGGATGACGCCGTCCGCCTGTTCCGCTCCGGTTCGCAGCACGTCGAGGTCGGTGAGCGCGCCGCGGAGCACGTCGGCGCCGGCCGCCCGGGCGCTCGCGGCGGAGGCGTCGGAGCGGGCGAGGGCGGTGACCGAATGGCCTGCGGTGAGCAGTTCGGCGACGACGGCGGTGCCGATCAGGCCCGTTCCGCCGGTGATGAAGACGCGCATGAGGGACTCCCGAAGGTGATGCGACTGGTGTCCCATCACCGTACACCTGATGCGACACCAGTCGCATCGTCTAGAGTGGACCCATGCCGAGATGGAAGCCCGATGCCCGCGAGCGCCTGGCCGTGGCGGCGCTGGAGCTGTTCGCCGAGCAGGGCTACGACAACACGACGGTCGCTCAGATCGCCGAGCGCGCGGGCCTCACCCGGAGCACCTTCTTCCGCCACTTCGCCGACAAGCGGGAGATTCTCACCGCAGGACAGCGGGTCCTCAGCCGCCTGCTGGCCGAGGGCATCGATGCCGCTCCGGCGGACGCGACTCCGATGGCGGCCGTCGCGGCCGGCCTGGAGCGCGCCTCGGGAGAGATGACGGCCTTCAACCGGCAACTCGGCCCCCTGCTGCACGCGGCGATCGAGGCGAACCAGGAGCTGCAGGAGCGCAACGCGCTGAAGAGCATCGGCATGGCTGCGGCGATGGTCGACGCGTTGGAGCGACGGAACGTCGCCGGGCCCACCGCGCACGTGGCCGCTGAGCTCGGTGTGCTCGCGTTCAAACTCGGCTTCAACCGGTGGGCCGACCCCGCCCGCGACCACGACCCCGGCGAGCTGGCGACCCACACCCGAGCCGCACTCGACGAACTGCGCGTGGCAGCAGCAGGGTTGAGCTGACGTCACCGCTGCACGGCGGGCAGCGGTGACCGCACCCGCGGGCCGGCGGTCCGGCCCCCGGGGTCACGGCAGTTGGCGGAGTCCGATGAGGTTGCCGTCCGCGTCCTTGACCGAGGCGACCAGCAGGCCGCCGCCGACGTCGTGCGGCTCCTCGTGGGACTCGGCACCGGCGGCGAGGAGCGCCTCGCGGGCGGCGGCGATGTCGGGCACGTCGCGGAAGCAGACCGGGCCGGCGCCGCCGTGCTGGTCGCCGTCCGGGACGAGCCCGATCTGCTGGCTGCCGAGCTCGAAGCCGACGTAGTAGGGGGAGTCCGTGGCCGGCTCGACACCGAGGAAGGAGGTGTAGAGCGCCTTGGCCCGGTCGAGGTCCTTGACGTGGTAGAGGATCACGCTGATGTCGCTGCTCATGGTGGAAGTCCTCCTGTGGCTCGGGGCGGTCCGGCGGCGGACCTGCTGGTTCCGCCGGTGATCCCACCCTAGGGAGGGGGCACCGGCCGCCGCTTCTTCGAAACTGACCGATCGGCGCCGGCGCCCCCTGGGGCCGCCCTCTTGTGGGGGCTGACCGGGTGCGCAATCCTTGCGTGAGCCTGACAAGCATGGGGGTGCGGTGGATGCGGTCCGGTGAAGTGGGGGCAGACCCCGCTCAGCTCCGAAAGAACTCGGCGACCCGGTCCGACCTGGGCATTCTGCTCACGGCCAAGACCATCTCGGACATCGGCTACGCCCTCGACTTCATCTGCCTGTCCGTGTTCGTGTGGGAGCGCAGTCATGCCGCGCTCGCCACCGGGCTGGTCAGTGTCGCCCTGTACTCGGGGGCGATCGTCGGCGGACGCCTGGGCCACCGCTACGGCGACCGCTGGAACCGGCGCTGGACCATGATCAGCGCCGACCTGGTCCGGCTGCTGGTGCTGGTGCCGCTCGCGCTGCTGCCGGACCGGGCGCAGACCTGGTGGCTCTATCCCGCGGTGGTGCTGGTGGGGGTGGGCCGCTCGGTGTTCGAGGGCACGCTCTCGGCGGCGACCCCGGTCCTCGCCGGCGAGCGCACCCAGGCCGTCAACAGTGTGCTGGCAGGCCTCAAAGGGGTGGCGTTCGTCATCGGGATGGGCCTGGCCACGGTCATGGTCCCGCTGGTCGGCTACCGCGGTGTCTTCGCGCTCGACGCAGCCAGCTACGGGCTCTCCGCCACGGTGCTGCTGCTACTGAGGCTGCGGATGCGCGAGGGCGCCGGGGCGGTGGCACAGGACTCCGGCGGTCGGGCGGCGGCGTGGCCGGTGCTGGTCGCGGCCGGCTTCGCGAGCCTGGTGGTGCTGCGCGGCCTGGACGCCTTCAGCAGTTCCTCGCAGCAGGTCGGGCTGCCGATCCTGGGAACCCAGTTGCGTCCCGGCGCGCCGGCCTCCGTGTCGGGCGCGGTCTGGGGGTGCTGGGCGGCCGGTCTGCTGCTGGGCGGGTTCGTCTTCCGGCCGCTGGCCAAGAAGGTCATCAGCCGCAATCCCGGCCTGGTGTTCTGCCTGGCGACCATGGTGATGTCGGCCGGGTTCATCGGCGTGTTCTGGTTCGACGGCTGGTGGCCCCGGCTGGCCTCGGCCGTGGCCGCCGGATTCGGTGACGCCCTCAGCGAGATCACCTTCAAACAGGCGCTGCAGAGCCTGCCCGACGCACGGCGGGGCCGGGCCTTCGGACTGTCGCAGATCGTGGTCAACGGCGGGTTCATGGCCGGACTGCTGCTCACCAGCGCTCTGCTGCGCCCCAGTTGGCTCCCGCAGTGGGTGCTGCTGCTGCACAGTGTGCCGCTGGCGGTGGCGGTGTGGCTGGCGGCGCTCGCCCTGCGCACGGACCGCGGCCCGGCCGCGCCGGTACCGGATCCGGTGCCGGTGTCGGACACCGCCCGGTGACCGCCGGGGTCCGGGCCTACCTGGACTACGCCGGGTTCGGCCGGCTGCGTCCGCCCGCGGTGCGGGCGATGCGCGCCGCACTCGAGGAGGTCCTGCCGGACGGCAGCGTCCACGTCGGTCAGCTGTTCGGGGCCCGGGCGACGGCCAGGGCGGCGTTCGCGCGGCTGCTGGACTGCTCCCCGGCCGAGGTCGCCCTGGTGCCCAACACCTCCACCGGGGTGCACCTGGTCGCGGACGGCCTCGACTGGCGGCCGGGGGACCAGGTGGTGCTGTTCCAGGGCGACTTCCCGGCCAACGTCAGGCCCTGGTTACGGCTGGAGCGGCTGGGGGTGAAGCCCTGCTGGGTGCCGATGCGTCAGGGCGGCTACCTGCTGGAGGACGTAGCGGCGGCGATCGGGCCGCAGACCCGGCTGGTCGCGGTCAGCCATGTCAACTTCGCCACCGGGTTCCGCTGCGACCTGGGCGCCGTCTGCGCGCTGGCGGCCCGGGTCGGCGCGCTGGTCAGCGTGGACGCGGTGCAGAGCCTCGGGGTGCTGCCGCTGTCGATGGCCGACACCCCGGTGGACTTCCTGGCGGCCGGTGCGCACAAGTGGCTCTGCGGTCCGCCCGGCACCGGGGTCTTCTACTGCCGGGCCGAGCGGCTGCCGCTGCTGCGGAGCACGCCCACCGGCTGGTTCGGCTTCGACGGCGCGGCAGAGCTGATGAAGGGGCCGGGCGCGCTGCGCTACGACCTTCCGGAGCGGGCGACCGCCGCCCGGGTCGAGGGCGGGATGTACGACGTCCTCGGGGTGGTGGGGCTGGCCGCCGCCCTGGCGGAGCTGGAGTCGGTCGGCGGCGCCGCCGCGGCCGCCCGGACGCTGCTTCTCGCCGATCGGGTGCGAAGCGCGCTCCTTGATCGTGGATATTGCCCGGCGGGGTCTTCGGATCCGGCCGCGCAGTCCGGAATCGTCAGCTTTTCCGAGCCCGGTGGCGACTCCGCGCGCATGGTCGCCGACCTGGCCCGCGCGGGTATTCAGGTATCTGTTCCGGACGGACTCGTCCGCGTCTCCCCGCATTACTGGACCAATGACGCGGAGATCGATTTCCTGCTGTCGGCGATTTCCGCTCCGAAGCCTTGACCGCGTGACATGAATATGCCATAAATACAGGGAAAACCCTGCCGGATCCCATCCGAGGGCCGGCCCCCGGTGAAAGGAGTCGCGTCATGTCCTATGAGTCGTGGGAGGACCTCGCGGACGAGGTCGAGATCAGCACGGGTGCGGCGGACTGCTGGACCTGTCTTATCGACGACGGCGCCTGAGCGTCCGCTCGTCCGTTCGTGTCCGCGCCCTGTCGCCTTCCCGGCGGCAGGGCGCATTCCCCGCAGCCGAGAATGATGGGAATCACGTGGTGCAGCGATGGGACGTCGGCCGCGGAATCGTCGGCGTGAATGCGCCGAGCTGGCTGACTCTTGAGGTGCACCGCCCCTACTTCGACGGAGCGGAATCACCTGCGACAGTTGTCCAGGCAAAAGCCGTCATTCTTTCGGCCAGGAGGTTCGTGCAGCGCGCGCCATTGGCGCTGCGATTCGGCATGACAATGCCGGGCAGTTATCGGCGGCTCCTGGTGGAGGAGTCGGGACTGGCCGGCTACCGGGTGGACGCGCCGACCGACCTCGCCGAGGAGCTGGCCTCGCCGGACTGGCTGCGCCTGTCCGAGGCCTACCGGAACCGGGCCGGCCTCGATCCGGTCGACCGGGCCGGCCTCGCCCAGTGGCTCGTCGCCGCCTGCCTGCCGCGGGCGGTGCTGAGGGTGGCTCCGGCCGACCTCACCGCCCAGGACTGCCAGGACCCGGTCCTGGCGAGCCTGCAGTCCGCCCGGGCGGTCGCCCTGTTCGCCGCCGAGGGCTTCTCCGACCGTACGGTCGCCGCCTACCGTCCGCTGGTCGACCACCCGGCGGCCACGATCACCCACGTCCAGGCCGTCGCCGGCTGGGGCTACCTGCTGGCGCGGCACGCGGGTGACGCCTCGGCCGCACCGCTGATGCTGGCCCGCGCCAGAGACCTGCTGAAGGGCCTCGCCGCCGAACTCACCCCCTTCGAGCAGGGCATCCTGCAGACCCGGCTGGTCCTGCGCGAGGTGATGGCCGCCGAACGCCGGCAGGAGTTCACCCAGGCCCAGGCACTCCTGACGGCTGCTCAGGAGACGGTCGCCGACCTCACCGCGGCCGACGCCGAGGACGGGCTGGTCCTGCTGGAGGGCAGACGCAGGCTGCTGGACCGCAGCCTGGAGATCGCGGTGCGGCGCGGCGACGCGGAGACCGAGCAGCGCGAACTGGCCGCGGGACTGCTGCTCGACCCCAGCTGTGTGAAGATCCGGATGCAGGCCGCCCAGGCCGCCGAGCGGGACGGGCGGCGTGAGGAGGCGCTGGCCGGCTATCTGCTCGCCGCCAGGCTGGGACCCTACGGGACGGCCTTCGCCCTGCTGAGGGCGGCCGAGTGCGCCCGCGCCCTCGGTCGGCCGGAGTTCGGCCGGGTGCTCAACGAACGCGCCTTCCGGGCCGCCCCGCGCGCGACCGCCACCAGGGACGCCCTGGTCGCGGTGGCCGAGGTGGCCGAGGACGGACCGATGGCCGAGGTGGTCCGCAGCGCCGCCGTCCGCGACCCGGAACACCCCTACCGCAACAACTGGCACTACCAGATGTACGCGTCGTACTTCAATCTCGGTGAGTCGCAGTCACCCGGCCTCTACGCCCGACTCCCCAGCCTGGCCTTCGCGTTCGCCGAGCGCGGCGCCCGCCCGGAGCTGAACTGGCAGCGGCTGATGCCGCCCGCGTTCCGGAGCAACCTGGTCCGGGAGTCTGGCCTGACCGGCTTCGCCGTGAAGCACCCCGCCGACCTGCCCGCCACGCTGCGCACTCCCGCCTGGGACACCCTCTGCGGCTGGGTGGAGGGCTTCGCGGACTGCGACACCGAGCAGCAGCACCGGATCGCGGTGGTGCTGTTCCGGCTGGGCTTCGGCGAGCTGGTGCTGGACCTCCTGCCCGCGGTTCCCGCCGCGCTGTTGGCGGACCCCGCCGAGCTGCGGCTCCAGCACTGGCGCGACCTGATCCGCTACGTCGGCTCGGTCGGCTCCGCCGGCGGCACGGTCGCCGTGCCCGAGAACTCCTTCGCCATCGCCGGACACCCGGCCTGCCCGGTCCACCTCCGCCATGTCGTGGCCACCTTCGCGGTGGTGTTCCACGCCAGGCACACCCGCTCGGTCGCGGAGGTCACCGCCTGGCGGGAAGCCGGTGCGAGCAGCCTCGTGGAACTGCTGGCCGAGCCGGGCCGGCCCGCGTTCGAGAAGGCGATGCTGGAGAGCCGCTTCTACCGCAGCGTCAGCTATCTGCCGTTCCTGCTGCGCGACCGGGACTGGCTGGCCCGCGACATGGACCGGGCCGAGGAACTGGCCCGTTCGGCGCCGGCCGAGGGCCCCTACCAGGAGTTCCTCAAGCGGGAGAACCTGCGGGCCTGCCTGGAGAGCCGCTCCAAGGAATCCTTCGGATTCGGCGAGGAGCAGGACGGCCACGCACTGGTCGAGCAGGTGCTGGCCCTGGACCCGTACGAGCCCAAGTCGCACATCGAACACGCGGAGAGCCTGCTCAGGCAGGAGCGCTTCGCCGAGGCCGCCGACAGCTACCTGCGCACCGCCCGGCTCGGCCCGGTGTCCACCGCGCTCGGCTACGCCGCGGCCGCCCAGTGCTTCGAGCGGGCCGGGCTGACCACGCCGGCCGAGGACTGCTATCTGCAGACCCTGCGCCTGGACCCCTACGCGATCACCGCCGCGCGGGGCTGGCAGCGGACGGCGGCGGCGGGCGGGATGGCGGGCCCGGCCGCCCAGTACCTGGCCGAACTGGAGTCCTGGGGCGCGGCCCGACGTGCCGCGCGCGGAGCGTGAGCCCGCGCTGGGGGCTGCGGTCCGCCCCCGGGCCGGACACCGACGCCGTGGTCACGCCCGTGTGCTCCGGGGAACTGCCCGGTGATCTGACGGCCGGGTTCCTGGCCGGTGCCGGCTTCTCCGGAGCGGTCGGCCAGGTGCTGCAGCTGCCAGGACCTCCCGGCGGGCCGACCCGGGTGCTGCTGGGCGTCGGCCCGCGCCAGGACCTGGACCGGGCGGCGGTGCGCGGCGCGGCGGCCCAGCTCGCCCGGGCGGTGACCGGACACCGGAGGATCACCCTGCTCGCACCGCTGCCCGACCTGCGTCCGCTGGTCGAGGGATACCTGCTCGGCGGCTACCGCTTCACCGGCTACCGGAGCGGTCCCGGCGGTTCGGTCGACCAGTGGCTCGACATCGTCCCCTTGGACCAGGGGGAAGCCGACGCGGACCCTGGGGGCCCCGGGGACCCCGCGGCCGGGCTCGCGGCGGGCGTCCTGGTCGGCGAGGCGGTGCTGCGGGCCAGGGACCTGGTGAACGAGCCGGGCCAGGCGCTCACCCCGGAGCTGTTCGCCGAGCGGGCGGCTGCCCTCGCCGCGGCTTCCGGGCTGGACTGCGAGGTGTGGGACCAGGACAGGATCGTGGCCGAGCGGCTCGGCGGCCTGGCCGGGGTGGCCCGGGGCTCGCTGGCCCCGCCGCGGCTGGTGCGGCTGGGCTACCGGCCGCCGACGCCGACCGACCGGCCGCCCTACCGGGTGGCGTTGGTGGGCAAGGGCGTCACCTATGACGCGGGCGGGCTCTCGCTGAAACCCAATGCCCAACTGGCCGACATGAAGGCCGACATGGCCGGGGCCGCCGCGGTGCTCTGCGCCATGTCCGTGCTGGCCGGGCTGGGGTGCCCGGTCGCCGTGGACGGCTGGCTGCCGCTCACCGAGAACATGCCCAACGCCGATCCGATGCGGGTCGGGGACGTGCTGGTGATCCGGGACGGAACGACGGTGGAGGTGCGCCATGCCGACGCGGAGGGCCGGCTGATCCTGGCCGATGCGCTGGTGCTGGCAGGGGAGACCGGTCCGGACGCGATCGTCGACATCGCCACCCTCACCGACGCCGCCGCCATCGCGCTGGGACGGCGGATCGCCGCGGTCATGGGGACCGGTCCGGACCTGGTGGCACGCCTGGTGGCGGCTGGTGAGCGCGCGGGGGAGCCGCTGTGGCCGCTGCCGCTGCCGCAGGTGTACCGGAGGCAGCTCGACTCCCGGGTGGCCGACCTGGTCAACTACACGATCGGCACCAGGCACGGCACGGCGCTGCTGGCCGGGCTGTTCCTGCGCGAGTTCGTGCCCGCCGGCGTCCCCTGGGCGCATCTGGACATCCAGGGAACGGCGTTGTCCGACGCCGACGAGGGGGAGTGGCCGGCCGGTGCGACCGGGTTCGGGGTGCGGACCCTGGTGGAGCTGCTGACGCAGCCCTCCCTGGGCCTGCGGCCCTGACCCTGCCTCAGGTACGGCCGTCGCCCCTGGCCGCTGGACCCCCCTGGTCGCTGGGGCATGGAGTCGGCAGCGGCCAGGGGCGACGCGTCAGCGCCGGGTCGGGCCCTAGGAAAGGGTCCAGGACTGGTTGGCCGCACCGGTGCAGGACCAGATCTGGACCTGGGTGCCGGGGGTGGTGGACGATCCCGTGTCGTCGAGGCACTTGCCGGAGGCGGGGTTCAGCAGGGCGCCGTTCGCTTGCGGCTGCCAGACCTGGGCCCCGGTGCCGTTGCAGGTGAAGAGGTCGACCAGGGTGCCGTTGGCGGTGCCGCCCGCGTTGACGTCCAGGCACTTGCCCAGGGCCTGCAGGGTTCCGCTCGACGCGGTCCACTGCTGGGCGGCGGTGCCGTTGCAGGTGTAGACGTCCACCTTGGTCTTGTCCACGGTACTGGCGCCCGCCACGTCGAGGCACAGTCCTGCGAGCCCGGTCACCTGGCCGCCGGAACCGGAGCCGCCGACCGTGGCCGCCGGGGAGGTCCAGGACTGGTTCGCCGTGCTGGCGCAGGTGGACAGAATCACCTGGGTGCCGACCGTGGTGGAGGAGTTCGGGTCGGTCAGGCACGTGCCGGAGGCGGGGTTGAGCAGGGCGCCGTTCGCCTGCGGCTGCCAGACCTGGGCCCCGGTGCCGTTGCAGGTGAAGAGGTCGACCAGGGTGCCGACGCTCGTCCCGGCCGCCTTGGCGTCCAGGCACTTGCCGGCCGCCTGCACGGTGCTGTTCGACGCCTCGGTCCACTCCTGGCCGTTGGTGCCGTTGCAGGTGTAGACGTCGACCTTGGCGCCGTCCGTGTTGCTGTCACTGGCCAGGTCGAGGCAGAGGCCGCCGACTCCGACCAGCGGGGTGGCCGCGACCGAGTCGGCCGGGACCACCGTCCACAGGAACGTGGTCGAGGCTGCCGCGCCGGCGGCGTCCTGGGCGGTGACGGTGGCGGTGTAGCCGCCCGCTGTGGTCGGTGTGCCGGTGATGAGTCCTCCCGTGGAGATCGACGTGCCCGTGGGCAGCCCGGTCGCGCTGAAGGCGGGGGTCTGGGCGGCGGTGGCGTCGTGCGCCGACACCTGGACGGAGACCGGCGAACCGGCCGGCCCCTCCTGCACGCCGGGGGTGGTGACGGTCAGCGGCTGGGCGAGCTGCGCGGAGGTGACGGACAGGGCCCCGGTCAGCGGAAGACTGGCGTCCGAGTCGCCGACCGAAATGCCGTAACTGCCGGTGCTGGTGGCCCAGGCGTTGGACGCGGCGTTGTAGTACCGGAGGTTCTGCTGCGTCACCGGGAAGGTGACGGTCTGGCTGGCGCCCGGCTGGAGGTTGACCCGGGCGAACCCCTGGAGCTGCTTCGGGGGCTCGCCGGACGCCGCCGGCTGGGTGACGTACAGCTGGGCGACGTCGGCGCCCGCCCGCGAGCCAGTGTTGGTGACGGTCGCGGTCACCGTGGCCGCACCGCCTGGCGACAGCGAGCCGACATGCAGGTTGCTGAAGCCGAAGCTGGTGTAGGACAGGCCGAAGCCGAAGGGGAACAGCGGGGTCAGCCCGTTGGCGTCGTAGTAGCGGTAGCCGACGTCCACCCCCTCGGAGTACTGCACGCTTCCGTTCGTACCGGGCCACTGTGCCGCCGTGTGCGCGGGGACCTGGGACAGTGAGGTCGGGAAGGTCACCGGCAGGTGGCCGGAGGGGTCGGTGTCGCCGAAGAGCAGCGAGGCGATGGCGGTGCCGTCGCTCTGGCCCGGGTACCAGCCCTCCAGGACGCCCTTGACCGAGTTGATCCACGGCATGGTCACCGCGGAGCCGGTGTTGAGCACCACGACGGTGTTGGGGTTGGCCGCCGCGACGGCGGAGATCAGGGAGTTCTCGGCGCTCGGCAGGTCGATGCCGCCCAGATCGCTGCCCTCGCTCTCGAAGTCGCTGACGAAGACCACCGCCGCACCGGAGGAGGCCGCCAGCGAGGCGGCCGAACTGGTGGAGGTGCCGGCGTTGTAGGTCACGGTGACGCCGCTGCCGGCGGCGCGCGCGGTGATCCCCTGCAGCGGGGTGACGGTGCCGCTCGAGTTGACGGCCGCGCTGCCGCCGCCGGCGCTCTGCGGGGAGGTCGAGGCGTCCGCGCCGATCACCGCCAACGAGGCGGTGGCCGATCCCAGCGGCAGCAGGTTGCCGCTGTTCTTCAACAGGACCGTTCCCTCCTCGGCGAGTTGGGTGGCTGTGCTCTGGTCGGCCGTGCTGGTGGCGGTCTGCGCGGGCGAACCGGTCGGGGCCTTGTCGAACTGGCCGAAGGCGAACATCTCGGTCAGGACGCCCGTGGTCAGCGAGTTGAGCGTGGCCTGGCTGACCGAGCCGTTGGCGACCGCGCTCTGCAGGGTGCTGCCGTAGAAGCCGTCGTTGCCGGGCATGTCCTGGTTCAGGCCGGAGTTCGCGGAGGCCGCCGTGGCGTGGGTGGCGCCCCAGTCCGAGGTGACGAAGCCGGTGAAGCCGAACTGCTGGCGCAGCACGGTGTTGAGCAGGTAGGGGTTCTGGCAGGCGTAGGTGCCGTTGACGGTGCTGTAGGAGCACATCACCGAGGAGGCCGCGCCCTGCTGCACCGAGTCCTGGAACGCGGGCAGGTAGATCTCCTGCATGGCCCGGTTGCTGATCACCGCGTTGTCGGACGGTGTGTTGCGGTTGGTCTCCTGGTTGTAGACGGCCAGGTGCTTGACCTGGGCCATCACCCCGGTGGACTGGACCCCGCGGATGTCGGCGGCGCCGAGTTGGCCGTTGAGGTACGGGTCCTCGCCCATCGACTCGAAGGCCCGGCCCCAGCGCGGGTCGCGGGTGATGTTGATGGTCGGACCCAGGTCGACGGTGGTGCCCTTGGCCGCCTCCTCCGAGCCGATGACCCGTCCGTAGGTCTGCTCGGCGGCGGTGTCCCAGGTCGACGCCACATTGACCGGGGCCGGGAGTTGGGTGACACCGGTCATCCCGTCCGCGACCCCGGCGGGCCCGTCCTCCAGGTTCATCGCCGGGATGCACAGCGAGCCGATGGCCGGAGTGAAGCCGACATAGCTGGAACCGCCGGCCCCGGTGGCCAGGGTCACTTTCTGGGCCGTGGACATCTTCGCCAGCAGTTGGCTGACCCGCTGCGGGATCGGGGCGGTGGAGTGCACCCATGGGCATGCGGCGGTGGTAGCTGCCGGGGCCGCGGCCAGGGCGGCCGGCGGCGCCGGGGTGGCCGCTCCGGCGCTCGCCGCCGGGACCGCCGCTGCGAGGAAGCCGGTCCCGCCGAGGGTCAGCGCCAGGGTGACCAGGCAGGACGTTTGTTTTCTCGTGGACATTCGGAATCCGCGCACGATGCCTCCTTCGGTGTTCCAAGCCACGGAAGAACCGTGTTGGAGCGCTCCCATGACGCATCGCCGGACCGGCGGCGGGGCTTCCGGAAGTGATTGAACTCGCTTGAGATGGCACGGTCAAGGTCTGGACCAATTGCCGTCGCGAGGGTTGACCCGAGGATTGGTCCAGTCCTATCGTCCTCGTGGAGCTGTTCATATGGATGAACCTCGTCCACCCTTGTGAGCATGGGACGGCTCAACCTCCTGCTCGCCGTTCGTGAGAGGCGTCACCATGGATCGACGGAGTTTTCTGGCCGGTGGAGTCGCGCTCGCCGCGGTCGGCGTACCGGCGCTGACCGCGGTGTCCGCGCCCGCCGCGAGCGCCGCCGTGCCGCCGGCCGCGACCTTGCCGCCACGTGCGGACATGGTCGCGGTGCTGCGGCGAGTCGCAGACCAGTGGATCGGGGCGCACCCGAACAGCGGCGACAACGAGTGGGCCGACGCCACGCTGATGAGCGGGCTCATCGCCCTGTACCGGCTGACCTCGGACGCCAAATACCTGAACTACGTGACCGGTTGGGCGCAGAGCCACAGCTACGGCCTCAACGGCGGCAACAGCACCCGGGACGCGGACAGTCAGTGCGCGGGCCAGGCCTACCTCGACCTCTACGGCATCGCCCCCGCCGCCAACAAGATCGCCGCGATCGAGGCCTGTCTGCACACCATGACCTACGTCAACCAGGTCGGCAAGAACGACGACTGGTGGTGGGTCGACGCCCTGCACATGGCGATGCCGCAGTTCGCGCGGCTCGGCGCGCTGCGCGGCGACAGCGGCTACTACGACAAGCTGTACAAGCTCTACACGCACACCAAGAGCGCGGAGGGCGGCCCCGGCCTCTACAACCCGACGACCGGCCTGTGGTACCGCGACAAGAACTTCCTGCCGGGCGGCATCGTCTCACCGTCGGGCAAGCCGGACGTCTGGTCGCGCGGCAACGGCTGGGCGGCAGCCGCGCACACGAAGGTGCTCAAGGCCCTGCCGGCCACCCAGGCGAACGTCCCGGAATACCGCTCCACGCTGACCCGGCTGGTCACCGCGGTCGCCAAGGTGCAGCGCTCGGACGGCTTCTGGAACGTCAACCTCGCCGACCCGAACCACTTCCCCGGCCCGGAGACCAGCGGCACCGCCTTCTTCGTCTACGGGACCGCGTACGCGATCAGCACGGGGCTGGTGGCCTCCGCCACGTACCTGCCGGTCGCCGCCCGCGCCTGGAACGGCCTGGTGGCGACGGCCGTCCACCCCGACGGGCAACTCGGCTACGTGCAGAAGGTCGGCGACCGCCCCGATTCCAGCCAGCCCGTCACCTACAGCAGCACCGCCGACTTCGGTGTCGGCGGCTTCCTGCTGGCCGGCACCGAACTGGCCGTCCTCGCCACCCGAAGCAGCACCGGCACCCCGACGCCGTCTCCTCGGGGGTGACGAATCAGATGACGGGAACGGGGGAAGGGTCCAGCAGCGTGCGGTCGCCGTCGAGGCCGTGGTTCAGCGCGGCCGCGACGTCCTCGTGCGGGGTCCCCATACGGACCGCACTGACCTGGTCCAGCTGCTGGTAGTGCTGGTCGCTGAGTTCGAGGTGGAGAGACTTCAGGTACTCCTCGAGGTGTGTCAGGGAGCGGGGGCCGACGATCGGGATCAGGGCGGTGTGGGCCTGTGCGGCCCGGCGGCGCAGCCAGGCCAGGGAAACCTGGACCGCGCTGGCGCCGACCTCGTCGGCGATCGCCAGTACGGCGTCGACGATGGTGGTGCGCTGTGCGGTGCCCTCGACGACTGTGTCGCCGCGAGCGGTCAGCCGGCCGTGTTCGCCCTGCCGGTACTTGCCGGTGAGCAGTCCTCCGGCCAGCGGGGAGTAGAGGAACGAGCCCAAGCCGTGGGCCTGTGCCATCGGCAGCAGCTCCCGTTCGGCGGATCGTTCGGCCAGGCTGTATTCGGTCTGAATGCCGACCAGTGGGGCCAGGCCGCGTAGGTCCGCCCGGACTGCGGCGCCGGCAACCCGCCAGGCTGGGAAGTTGGAGAGTCCGCCGTGAAGGATCTTGCCGGAGCGGATCAGGTCGTCGAATCCGGCCAGGATCTCCTCGACCGGGGTGGTTCCGTCGGGGAAATGCGGCATGAAGAGGTCTACGTAGTCGGTGTTCAGACGGCGCAGACTCGCCTCCAGGGAACGGACCATGATCTTGCGGCTGTTACCCGTCGTGCCGGGGCGGGGCTGGTCCTGCCGTGTCCCGCTGTACTTGGTGAGCACCACGAAGTCGTCCCGTTGGCGGCCGAGCAGTCCACCGAGCATGGTTTCGGCCTGTCCGTCCTGGTAGAGGTTGGACGTGTCGAACGTGGTGCCGCCGGCGGCGACGAAGGCCTCGAAGATCTGCCGCGAGCCCTCGGGGCCGGCACTGGCGTCCGATGTGCCGAAGTTCGCCGTCCCGAGCGCGTACTCCGACACTCGCAGTCCGGTCAGTCGGCCGAACGTCTGGTAACGCATGGCAGCTCCTGGGAGTCGGTGGCGCGGTAAGCTCCCTTACCGTACCAAGAAAAACGAGGGGTCACTCTTTTATGCCCAAGGTAAGCCAGGCGCACCTCGACGCCCGCCGTCGGCAGATCGTGGACGCCGCCCGCGCCCGGTTCGCCAGCCACGGCTTCGCCCGCACGTCCATGGCCGACATCGTCACCGAGTCCGGACTCTCCAACGGGGCCATCTACCGGTACTTCGCCAGCAAGGACGAGATCGTCGTCGCCGTCTGCGAACAGGGGACCGAAGCCCTGCCGCAGGCGCTCACCGTCGAGGCCGTCGGGGGCTTCCTCGAACACGTACGCGCCCTGGCACGTGACACCGACCACGCTCGACTGGTCGCCCAGATCTACGCCGAAGCCGCAGTATCGCCGCCACTGGCGGCCGTTGTTCAACAACAGCTCGCCGCCATGCGGGCCGCGGTCGCCGAGCTGGTACCCGACCGTCGGCGTCGGCAAGCCGGACAGATCGCCGAAGGGTTCGTCGCCCTCTGCATGAGCTACAACCAGCAACTGGCCATCCGCGGCGACCTGGACCCCGCGCCCTTCACCGCGGCATTGATGTCGATCATCGACGGCTGACCAAGGGCTCGAACGGACCCGACGGAGACCACGCCGCGTGAACCCAGCGGGGAAACCCCGCGTGCTGAGGACGCGGGGTTTCACGGATGCCCGGGGGAGAAACGCGCTGCCAGACTCCTGAAGGCGGAACGAACCTCCGGCCCAGGAAGGGGTAGTGACTCGCGCAGTGACTGATCCGGCAGCGGTACGCGGCAAGGCGCTGGAGGTCTCCCGGGACTCCCGCGCACTGGCCCTGACATCGATCGCCTCCCGCCCCGCAGGCACCGTCGGCTCCGTAGGCACCGGAGGCCCCGCAGGCGCCGGCGCAGCGGACCTCGGCGGCGGTCAGGCGGAGCGTACCGCGGTGACGCGCTTCTCCGTGCTGGGGCTGGTGAGCATCGCGGACCAGGCCCAGACCGTGGTGTTCCGTCCGTCCAAGCCGGTGTCCCTGCTGGCGGCGCTGCTGTTGCACCCCAATCAGACCCGGTCGGTGGAGTTCCTGCAGAACGCCGTGTGGGAGGACTGCCCCTCGCCCACGTCCAAGGCCACGCTCCAGACCTATGTGCTGCGGCTGCGCAAGCTCTTCCAGAAGTTCAGCATCTCGGACAATGTGATCGAGACCGTCCCCGGTGGGTACCGGTTGCCCGCCACCGCCGACAGCCTGGATCTGGTGCAGTTCCGGGAGCTCGTCCAGGCGGCCCGGGCCCGGAACACCCTGGAGTCCGAACTGTCGCTGCTGTGCCAGGCGTTGGCGCTGTGGCAGGGTCCGCCGCTGGCCAACATCCACTCCGGGGCGCTGCACCGGGACGAGGTGCCGCGACTGACGGAGGAGTGGTTGCGCGCGGCCGAGCGATGTTTCGACATCCAGATCGACCTCGGCCAGCACGGGGACGTGACCGCGGCGGTGCGGGCGGCCACGCTGGTGCACCCCGGCCATGAGCGCTTCCGGGAGCAGCTGATCGAGGCGCTCTACCGGACCGGACGGCAGGCCGACGCACTACGTGAGTACCGCAGCGTCAAGCGCTACCTCCGCGAGGAGTTGGGTGTCTACCCCGGCGCCGCACTCCAGCGGCTGGAGGCGGCGATCCTCCGGGGCGAGGAGCTCGGGCCCCGGGTCCGCCCCCGGCCGCCGGTCCAGACGTCCGCCGCGCCGGCTCGTCCACCGGCCGAGGCGCCGCGACAGCCGCTGCCCCCTGATCTGCCCCACTTCGTGGGTCGGCAGCGGGAGTTGGGCGTCCTCGCCGAGCAGTTGACCGCCGCGTCGTCCGGTCCGATGGTCGTCGTGGTGTCGGGCCCGCCCGGGATCGGCAAGACCGCACTCGCCGTCCGGCTGGCCCACCTGGTGACGCCGCACTTCCCCGGCGGTCAGTGGATCACCCGGCTGCACGGAACCGAGCAGGTGCCGCGGGTGGAGCCCGGCGGGCAGCCCCGCAGTCTGCTGCTCATCGACAACGCCAGCGCCACCGAGCAGATCGAGCGGCTGCTGCCTACGGAACCGGGCAGTGCCGCGATCGTCACCGCCAGGTCCAGCCTGGTCGACCTGGTGCTGAAACGCGGCAGCCGGACCCTGCGGTTGGACGCGCTGGCCGCCCCGGATTCGCTGCTGCTGCTGGAGACCATGCTCGGCAGCGGCTGGGGTGCGGCGGAGCCGGCCGCGGCCGACCAATTGGCCGAGCTGTGCGGTCACTTCCCCCTGGCGCTGCGGGTGGCCGCGACGCGGTTGCTGTCCGGTACCGAGCGCACCACAGCCGATCTGGTCCAGGCGATCAGGGCCGATCCGGTCCGCAAACTGGTCACGGCCGGGGACCGGCAGGTGTCGGTGCACCGGATCCTCGCCGAGTTCCTCGCCGGACTCGACCGGCAGGTGGCGGAGGCCTTCGTCCGGATCGGATCGTCACCGGCCGCCGAATTCTCGCTGGAGGACTGCGCGGCGTTGGCGGGGCATCCGGTGGGGAGGACGGAGCAACTCCTCGAATCGCTGGTCGACGTCGGACTGGTCGACGTCGTACTGATCGGCGGCGGTGCCGACGCCCGCTACCGGGTGAACCTCCTGCTGCGCGGCTTCTGCACCGCGGTGGCCGGGTCACGTGCCGAACTGCGGTCCCGCTGAGCCGGTGTGACCCCCTGGTCTGCCCTCGCTTTTTTCGTGTCCATGTCCTGCGTGCCTGGATGGGTGGTGTCCCGATGACCGATTCCTATGCCTCGATCTCTCTGAGCCGACCGCGTGTGAAGCACGATGTGCTGTATGTGCAGACCCCCGACGGGGTCCTGTTCCACGACTCCCAAGGGGGTTTCCAGCTCACCGCCAAGTCCGCCTACCAGTTGGCGTGCCTGGTGGTGCCGTACATGAACGGCCACCACACGGTGGAGCAGTTGTGCGGCAGTCTCAGTGCCGAACAGCGGACCATGGTCGCGGACCTGGCCGAGGCCCTGCTCGACCGGGGGTTCGCCCGCGACGCCGAGCCGGCGAACACCTTGTCGGCCGACGCGGGCTGTACGCCGGCCGAGGCGGAGCGGTTCGCGGCGCAGCTCAACTACGTCGCCCACTACCGGGACCACTCCGAGGAGCGGTTCGTGGCGTTCCGCAGGGCCCGGGTGGCCGTGCTCGGCGGGGACGCGATCGCCCGCTGGTGCGTGCTCAGCCTGATCCGCAACGGCGGGTCCGCGATCGGCGTCCAGGCGGCCCTGCGCGACCCCGAGAACCGCTTCCAGGAGATCGAGGCGGAGGCCGCCGAACTCGCCGCCGCCCAATGCCCGGTCGACCTGGTCGACCTGCCGACCCCGCAGGGCGCGCTCAGTTGGGACGAACTGGCCGGTTTCGACACGGTCGTGGTCTCGGTGGACGGGGCCGGGGTCCGCCAACTGCTGGACCTGGTCGAAGCCGGGGTGCCGGCCGGGGTGACCCTGCTGCCCGCGGCCACGATCGGCGACCAGGCGGTGGTCGGTCCGCTGATGTCGGAGGGGCGTCCCGGCTGCTGGATCTGCGCGGTACTGCGGATCGGCGCCAACGGGGGGCCCGGTGCCGCCGCGCAGGTGTGGAGCAGCCTGGTCGTTCCCGACACCGGCCCCCGGCCGGGCCGCCAACTGGCCGCGATGCTGGGCAACCTGCTGGCCTACGAGGTGTTCCGCTCGCTCACCGGCGTGGTTCCCCCGGAGACCGAGGGGACGGTGCTCTGCCAGGACCTCCAGTCGATGGACGTGGCCACCCAGCCGTTGGCGCCGCATCCGGCCTGCCCCGGGTGCGGTCCCGGCCTCGCGGCCGACCCCGACGCGCTGGTCGGCGTGCTGCCGCTGGCCGAGGTGGTCAGCGCCCCGGCGGACGCCGCGGACACCGAGGCCCGCAGCTCCCAACTCGCGGAGGTGGCAGGGCTGGTGGGCCACCGTACCGGGGTGTTCACCCGGTTCGCGGACGAGCCGTTCACCCAGCTGCCGCTCAAGGTCGGACGGGTCCAACTGGGACTCGGGCAGACGGTGCGGCGCACCGTCACCGCGTTCGACGTCCACCACACCGTCGGAGCGCGGCTGAACGCCCTGTACCGCGCGGCCGAGGTCTACGCGGAGCACGCCGTCCCGCAGCCCGCCGCAGCCCCGGAGGGGGGAGCGCCCCGGCTCGATCCCGCCCGGCTCGACCTGCACAGCGGCACCGGGGCCGACACGACCGACATCTCCCGCTGGGCGGTGGCGACATCGGTCCTGTCGGGGGCGCGTGCGCTGGTCCCGGCCGGCGCGGTGCGGAGCTTCGGCCGGGACAACCGGCACCGGTTCTTCGTCGCCAGCTCGGCCGGTACCGGAGCCGGTCGGACCACGGCCGAGGCCCTCGACCGGGGCCTGCTCTCCGCGCTCGGATTCCACGCCCTGACCTCCGCGATCCGGGGGACCACGCCGGTCGGAGCGATCCTGCCGGACGGCCTGGCGGACGATCCGGAGCTGGACTTCCTGCTCGAGTCCGCCCGCAACCTCGACCTCGACGTGGAACTGCTCCAGCTCTCCGGTGCCGACGCCCCCGCGCCGGTGCTGCTGGCCCGAGCGTTCGACCAGGTGGCCGACACGCCGCTGTGGGCCGTCGGTTCGCGGCTGAGCTGGCAGCAGGCCGCGCTGACGGCGCTGCGCGACCTGGTCGGACAGGTCCAACTGAGCCGGGACGCCGCGACCACGGACGAGTACGACCCGGGCGATCCGTTCATCAGCGCCTTCGACCCGTACGCCCTGGGCGTCAGCCACGAGGCCAAGCCGGAGCTGGGCCGGGACAGCGGCTGGGCGGACGCCCTGGACCTGCTGCGCGGAACCGGTCGCGAGGCGTTCGCGGTGAACACCTCCTCGGCGGACCTGTCGGGCGGCGGCATCGCCACCGTGCGCGTGCTGCTGGCGAACCGTGACTGAGACGCTGCCGTGGGAGGACTCCTGCGCCGCCTTCGGAGAGCGGGTGCGGGCCGGACTCTCGCGGCACCGGTGGACCGGGACGGCCCGGTCGGACGGCCCGGCCGTCGAGGTCACCGTGCGGCCGTGGGGCGTCCGGGACGAACTGGCCGTCCCCGCCGGGACGGACCCGGCGACCGGGCGCGACCGCTGGTCGGCGCCGATCGGGCTCGACGGCGGCAACGCCGTCGTCGGCCCGGTCCTGCCGCCCGGCGGCGGGGGACAGGCTTGTGCCCGCTGCGTCGCCCGCCGGTGGCAGCTGGTGCGGCATCCGCAGGTGCGCGAGGCGCTGGAACACGGCGCGGAGGCCCTTCCGGTCGGCGCGCCCCCGCTGCTGACACCGTTCGCCGCCGACACGGTGACCGCGCTGGTCATAGGCGAACTGGAGCGGCAGCGGGAGAACGAGGGGGAGCACCGGTCGGCGGAGCAGCCGCTGCCGTTCGTCCATCTGGTCCGGCTGGCCGATCTGACGGTGCAGCGGGTCCGGCTGGTGGCGGACTCGCAGTGCCCGGACTGCGGCCGGCCCTGGCCGGACGACGCGGCCGCCGCGGAGGCCGCGCTGAGCGGCGTCGGCGTCGACGCCGTGCCCAAGCGGGCCGGGGGCGGCTTCCGCGGCCGTTCCGTGGACGACTACGACCTGCCGCTGGACGGCTACCTCAACCCGGTGTGCGGAGTGCTGGGGCAGGGGGCGAGCCATGAGTTCGGCCTGACCACGACCTCGGCGGTGATGGGATGCATCGCCGAACGCGCCGACGACGAACTGTACGAGATCTACTGGGGCGGCCACGCAGAGTCCTACCGGGGCAGTCTGCGGATCGGCCTGTTCGAGGGGCTGGAGCGCTACGCGGGAGTCCGGCCGCGCGACCGGCAGGTGTCGGTCCGGGCGTCGTTGGACGCGCTCGGCGGCAAGGCCCTGGACCCCCGGGACTGCGGCCTGTACTCGGAGGAGTTCCACCGCAGGCGGCCGGATGCGCCGGTCTTCTCCAGCTCGGTCGAGCTGCCCTGGGTGTGGGGGTACTCGCTGCGGGACCGCCGGCCGGTGCTGGTGCCGCAGGTCCTGGCGTACTACCACTCCGCCACCGAGGCGGACCGGTTCGTCCAGGAGTGCTCCAGCGGCTGCGCCTCCGGCTCCTCGCTGACCGAGGCCGCCTACTGCGGTCTGATGGAACTCATCGAGCGGGACGCCTTCCTGCTCGCCTGGTACGGCAGACTGCCGCTGCCGGAACTGGACCCGAGCACCAGCACCCGCCTGGTGACCCGTCAACTGGTGGACCGGCTGGCACTGTACGGCTACCGGGCCCGGTTCTTCGACACCGGGTCCACCTTCCCGGTGCCGGTGATCACCGGGGTCGCGGTCAGGCAGGACGGCGGGTTGGGCGCGCTGTGCTTCGGGGCGGGGGCCGGGCTCGATCCGGAGGACGCCCTGAGCGCCGCGCTCGCCGAGATCGCCACCGACGCGACCCAGCTGGCGACCCGGGTCGGCTACGACGAGCCCCGGCTGCGGGCCATGGTCGAGGACTTCGGCAAGGTCACCGGACTGCACGACCACCCCATCCTGTTCGGCCTGCCCGAGATGGCCGAGCACGCCGACTTCCTGCTCGGCGGACCGCCCCGCCCGCCCGGCGGCCCGCTGCCGGTCTCGGCGGTGCGCGGCGCGGACGGCCCCGCCGGCCGGGGCCCCGGCGGCAGCGCGGACCTGGGCGTCGACCTCGCGGACTGCGTACGGATGCTCGCGGCGGCCGGGCACGACACCATCGTGGTCGACCAGACCATCCCCGAGCAGCGCCGGCTCGGGCTGCACACCGCGGCGGTGATCGTCCCCGGCCTGCTGCCGATCGACTTCGGCTGGCACCGGCAGCGGGCGCTGCACCTGCCGCGGATGCGGACCGCGCCGATGGCGGCCGGGCTGCGGGAGCGCGAACTGACCGCCGCCGACCTGAACCCGGTCCCGCACCCCTTCCCCTAGTTCCTCCAGCCTCCACCGGACTCTCCTGCTCCCCCCAGCCTCCTCGAAGGGAACCTCGATGGACGTCGCTCATGAGTACCTCAGGTCAGTCCTGTGGCGCAGCAGGATCCCGATGGAACCGGTGGACTTCACCGCCGACTGGTCGGACCACCCGCGCCGGAGCAAGTTCTACCCGGACGTGGAGCGGCTCGCGCTCCCGTCGGGGACGCCGTCAGACCTGGCGACGGTCGGCGGCGCGCTGTTCGCGCCGGTCGACCCGGAGCCCGCGCCGTTCACCCTGCCGGTGCTGGCCGACATGCTGCTGTACTCCTACGGTCAGGTCGGCCGTCGGCTCGCCCTGCACTCCAACTCCAATACGGTCACCCTGCCGCAGTACGGGGCGGCCGGCTGGTCCCGGGGCACGGCGTCGGGCGGCGGGCTCTACCCGGTGAGCGTGTACTGGGTGACCGGCGCGAGCGGTCCGACGCTGCCGGGGGTGTACCACTACTCGCCGACGCACCACGCGATGCAGCGGCTGCTGGTCGGCGACGTCTCGGCCACCGTCACCGAGGCGATCGGCGAGGTCGGGCCCGCCACCGACCAGTACCTGGTGCTCGGGCTGAAGTTCTGGCAGAACTCCTTCAAGTACAACAGCTTCTCCTACCACGCGGTCACCATGGACATCGGCACCGTCGTCCAGACCTGGAAGATGTGGGCCCGGGCGCACGGCCTGGAGGTGTCGCCCGCCCTGTGGTTCGACGAGGAACTGCTCGCCGGGCTGCTCGGCGTCCGGGCCCAGGACGAGGGGGTGCTCGCGGTGGTGCCGCTGCGCTGGGCCGACCGCGCGGCGCCACCAGCGGCGCCGGAGAGGTCGGCGCTGCCGGAGGTACGGGAGCCGCGGCCGGCCCGGAACCGGACCTCCGAGCGGGAACGCTCCAAGCGGGTGGTGGGCTTCGAGGCGATCACCGGGATGCAGGACGCCGCCATCGACGGCGCGCGGCAGCGCCCGGCCCCCGAGGCGCTGAAGAGCGCGTACATCGACAGCCCGCACGGCGGGCCGGAGCTCGGCCGTCCGATCCAGTTGCCGCCGGTGCTGCCGATGGAGATGCCGCTGCGCACGGCACTGTCCGCCCGGCGCAGCAGCTTCGGCCGGTTCTCCGCCCAACGACCGACCCGGACCGAGCAGTTGGGCACCGTGCTGGCGGCGGCCTCGGCCGCGGCGGCGCTGCCGTGCGATCTGAGCGCCCCGGACCAGGGCCTCGACCTGGCCGGACTGTATGTCTTCGTCAACCATGTGACCGACGTGGAGCCCGGGGTCTACCGGTTCGATCCGGCGGAGAACCAGCTGCGGCTGATCCACGAGGGCTCGCGCGGCCGGTTCCTCCAGTACACCTACTTCCTGGAGAACTACAACCTCGAACAGGCCGCCGCGGTCATCGTCCCGACCGTCCGCGCCGCGGCGGTGCTGGACGCGGTCGGGGCGCGGGGCTACCGGCTCACCAACGCCGTCGTCGGCGCGATCGCCCAGGCGGTGTACACCGCGGCCCCGGCCGTGGGCCTGGGCTGCGGCGTCGCCCTCGGCTTCGACAACATCGCCTACGCCGAGGAACTGGGCCTCCAGGACACCGACGAAGTGCCCCTGCTGATCATGATGATCGGCCATGAGCGCCCCATGGACGCCGACTTCCGCTACGACCTCGTCTGAGCCTGCGCAAGCAGCGAAGGGGACCCATGAGCTCCGCGACCTACGCGTCCGCGCACCCGGACGCCACACCACCCGACCCCCACCTCCCACCGGAGCCCGGTCCTGGCTGCTGGGACGGAAGTTCATGCTCAGGGTGGCCTCCCTGCCGACCGAGGCGATCCAGCGGCTGCGCACGCCGCACAGTGTGGCCTGGGCCGACCTGGTCCTGGAGGCCGAGACCCGGACGGCCGACCTGGGCCGCCGACTCGGCGAGCTGCTGGGGGAGTTGATCGGCGGCAACGCCGACGACAGCTCCCGGCGCGCGCTGCTGAAACTGCGGCGGAGCGTGCTCAACGGCAGGCCCCCGGCGGACCAGGAGGCCGCGCTGCGGCTGGTCGCCTCCCACGGCGGCGACGTCGACGCGGCGTTCGCCGCCTGGATCGCGGCGGGCCGCTCGCTGACCGCGCTGCGCGAGGCCGGCGGGCCGGTGGTGGAGGCGGAACTGGAGGCGGCCCGGGTGCAGTTGCGCCGGCTCAACGGCGACCTGCGGTTCCGTTCCGGCCTGCTGCTCGCGTCGCCGACACTGGACAGCGTCGTGGACGCCTACCACCCGGCCCCCGGCGCTCCGACCGGCAAGAACGAACGCCGCGTCGAGCGCTCCCTGCTGGAGTACGTCTACCGCACAGCGGCCAAGACCAGCCCCTTCAGCACCCTGACCGGGGTCGCCCTGGGCGAGTTCACCGACCCCTACGCGCCCTCCCCGGTCGGCGTCGGCGTGGACGAGCACTGGCCGACCTTCCCCCGGCTCAATGTCGCGGTGCTGTCCCGGCTGGCGGACCGCATCGTCGCCGATCCGGATCTGCGCGAGGAACTGCGGATCGAGTTGGCCGCCGGACTGACCCCCGGCGCCGACCGGGTGCGCTACATCCGGCGGACCATCACCCGCGGCGCCGACGACGCCACCATGGGCTTCGACTTCGCCCGGGACAGCCTGTTCTTCCTGCGCAACAGCGAGGTGCTCGGCACGGTGCTGGCCCTCTTCGACGAGCGCGGCGGCTGGACCATGCGCGAACTGGCCGAACGGCTGGGGGAGGCCTATCCGAGCCTGGCCGACGAGCCCCGGCAGTACCTCCGGGTGCTGCTGAGGCTGGGGCTGCTCCAGTCACCCGTCCTGCTGCTGGACGTGCACGAGCCCGATCCGGTCCGGGCCTTCGCCGAGAGCCTGCGGGGCCTGGGTTCGGCCTGGTCGGCGCTGCTGGCGGACCGGCTCACCGCCCTCGCGGCCGAGATCGACCGGTACGCCGGCGCCGACCTCGCCGAGCGCCGGGCGCTGCTGGCCCGACTGCGGGAGGGCTTCACCGAACTCCTGGGATCGGTCGGCGGAACCGACGCCGTGCTGCCCAAGACCCTGCTCTACGAGGACGCCCGCGCCGCCCGCCCGGCGCTGGCCTGGGACGGCCGCGAGTGGGCGCGGGCGGTGGGCGGCCCGCTGCGGGCGGTCAGCGAGATCCTGCCCGCCTTCGACGCCTCGATCGGCCACCGGCTCACCCTCAAGGGCTTCTTCCTGGCCCGCTACGGGATCGGCGGCCGGTGCGACGACGTGCTCACCATGATCCAGGACTTCCACGAGGACATCTACGACCTCTACTCCGACGCGGCCGTCCGGCAGGGGGTGTTCGACGCCGACGGGGTGCTGCAGCCCCAGGTCAACTGGTTGCGACGGCCGGAGTTCTACGCGGTCGACCGGGCCAGGGGGCTGTTCGTGGAGGCGATGCGCGACAGCTGGGCCGCCCAGCCGCCCGGGGGAGCGGACATCGACCTCGACCCCGCGCTGCTGACCCGGATCGCGAGCGAGCTGACCGAGGTCGCCGACAGCGTGCAGAGCTACGGGCACTTCGTCCAGCCCTGCACGGCGGCGCCGGCGACGCCGGACGGAGCGCCGTTCGCGGTGCTGAACCGGTCCTTCGGCAGCGTCGCCTTCCCGTTCTCCCGCTTCACCCACTGCTTCGAGGACGTCGCGCCCGGCGGCCTGGCCCAGGACGTGGCGGCGTCGCTGAGGGAACTCCAGCCCCCCGGGGCGCGCTTCGCCGAGGTCGTCGGCGGCGCGGCCGACCACAACCTCAACCTGCACGCCCACCTGCTGGACTTCCAACTGGTCTACCCGGGCGAGAAGAGCGCGCTGCCGCTCGCCAACCAGATCGACCTGGAGGACCTCCAGGTCCGGCACGACCTGACGGCGGACCGGCTGGTGCTCTGGTCCGGCCGGCTGGACTGCGAGATCATCCCCGTCTACCTGGGCTATCTGATGCCGATGGCGCTGCCGGAGATCCCCCGCGCCCTGCTGATGTTCTCGCCCGGCACGCACTCGGTGCTGGACGTCTGGGGCGGCGTGCCCGAGGGCGCCGCCGTCGACGGAGTCACCGTCCGCCCCCGGGTCACCCGGGGCGGCCTGGTGCTCAGCCGCCGCACCTGGAACGCCCTGACCGAGCAGCTGCCGACCGAGGCGGCGAACGCCACCGACAGCGCCAGGCTGGTCGGCTGGCGCCGGTGGCAGCGCACGCACGGCCTGCCGGACCAGGTGTTCGCCAGGTTCGAGAAGCCCGAGGGCGCGGACGGCGGACGCGGCGGCTGGTCCAAGCCCCGCCACATCGACTTCACCAGCGGCCTCTCGCTCACCCTGCTCGCCTCGCTGATCAGGACCACCGGCAACCGGGTGGTCTTCGAGGAGGCGCTGCCCACCGAGGACCAGCTCCAGGTGGTCTCGGACGCCGGTCACCACGTCGCCGAGATGCTGGTCGACGTGGTGACCGGACTCTCCCCCGTGAGCCGGCAGTCCTCCCGGTTCATCCAGCTGAAGACCTCGAGGTGACCACCCGCATGAACCACGTCGACGCACCGACCCCACCGCAGGAACCTGTCGGCGAATGGCAGGCCCTGCACGTCTTCTACGCCGCGAGCTCCCGCCCGCTGATCGTCGACTGCCTGGAGCCGCTGATCGACTCGCTGTGTGCGGACGGCCTGCTGGCCGGCTACTTCTTCATCAACTACTGGGTGGAGGGCCCGCATGTGCGGCTCCGGCTGAAGCCGGCCAGGGTGTCGTTGACCGACGAGGTCAACAGCCGCGCCGAAGCCGCCGTCCAGGCGTACCTGCGTCGGCGGCCCGCCCTCTACGACACCCAGAGCGAGTTCGGGGCCAGCCTCTACGAGACGCTCTTCGAGCTGGAGTTCAGCCCCGAGGAGCGCGAGCAGTTCATCGCCCCGGACGGCCGGATGCTGCTGCGCCCCAACAACACCTACAGCCGCGAGCCGTACGAGCCGGAGTACGGCAAGTACGGCGGCCCGGCCGGGGTCGCCCTGGCCGAGTGGCACTTCCAACGCTCGACGGACCTGGTGGTCCGGGCCAACCAGACCATGAACCTGCACCTGCGCCCGGTCCTGCTCGGTCTGTCGGCGCAGTTGATGATGGTGATGACCACCGCCTTCCTGCCCGGCGAGGCGGCCTCCCGCGAGTACCTCCAGAGCTACCACGACTTCTGGAGCCGCTCGTTCAGCAGCACCGAGTACATCAGGGACACCGAGTACAACCAGGCCTACGACCAGATGGGCGACCGGGTGGCGGTCCGCTTCAGCGATCTGCGCCGGGCGCTGGCCTCGGGGGACGGCGGGCGGCTGCCGGAGATCCTGGCCGAGTGGTACGCCCACAGCCTGGACCTGCTGGGCCGGATCACCGAACTGGCCGAACGCGGCGCCCTGGAGTTCCGCTCCTGGACGGACGACCGGCAGGAGCTGGTCACCGACCCGCTGCAGGCCGCGCTGCGGCTGCTCTCGCCCTACCTGCACATGACCAACAACCGGTTGTACGTCACCCTGGACGACGAGGCGTACCTCTCGCAGGTGCTGGCCCGGGGCCTGGTCGACGCCGACCGGATGCAGGACACCCGGTGACCGCGGACACGCTGCTGGAGCAGCGGCCCAAGCGGCGGCCGGAACTGGTGCTGGGCCCGGAACTGCTGCGCGGAGCCCGTCCGATCCACGTGGTCAGGGACCCCGGCTCCGGGCGGCTGCACGAGCTGGGGGCCAAGGAGTTCTTCGTGCTGTCCCGGCTCGACGGCGGGCAGACCCTGGGCCAGATCGGCGACGCCTACGCGAGCACCTTCCAACGGCGGCTCGGCGAGGCCGGCTGGTACCAACTGCTCGCCCTGCTGGCCTCCCGGCGGCTGCTGGACGGCGACCCCGCCGCCGCCCGCGAACCGCAACCCGCGCTGCCGGAACCGACCGGCCAGGACCAGGACCAGGACCAGGGCCAGGAGCAGGACCAGGGCCGGACCCGGATCCAGGGCAACCTGATGCAGGGTCGCCTCGTGTTCTCGGAGAACCCGGGCCCGATGATCGACAAGGCCTACCGCAAGCTGCACCGGCTGCTCACCCCGGCGGTGATGGCGCCGCTGCTGGCTGTCATCGTCGGCATGGAGGCCTACCTGGCCTGCCGGCTGCCCGATCTCGGCCACGACGCCGCGCACTACTTCGACCAGCCGCAACTGGCCATCATCGTGGCCGGCCTGCTGTGGTGCAGCACCAGCCTGCACGAACTGGCCCACGGCCTGGTCGGACGGCACTTCGGCGCGCGTCCCACCCAGATCGGCTTCAAGTGGCTGTTCCCGCTGAACGCCGTGTACTGCCGGGTCGAGGACGTCCCGCTGCTGCGCGGCCGGTGGCCCAAGATCGCCATCGCCGCCGCCGGAGCGGTGACCAACCTGCTGTTCCTGCTGCCGTTCTTCGTGCTGTGGCTCTTCCTGCCCCAGGGCGACGTGACCGGGACCAGCATCGGCGCGCTGCTGCTGTTCGGCAGCATCGAGGCGCTGCTCAACCTGGTCCCGATCCCGCCCACGGACGGCTACGTCCTGCTCGGTCACGGCCTGCGGATGTCCAGGCTGGCCGGGGAGAGCTACCTGTTCCTGCGGGCGGCGGGACGGTCGCTGCTGCGCCGCGAGCCGTTCCCGCGCCAGTACCCGCGCTGGACCCGGTGGGTGTACGGGGGCTACCCGGTACTGCTTGCCGCCATGGTCGGCTGCGTGCTGGCGGTGGCCCAGCTCAACTTCAGCCGGCGGGTACCGGAGCCGTACGGCCGGCTGGTCGTCCCGGTGCTGCTGCTGATCATGCTGACGCGCTACACCGGCCTGCGGATACGTGCCCGGCGCGCCGCGGCGAAGGCGGTTCCCCCGGCCACAGCCCCAACGACAGCGGTACCGACACCGACGGCGGATCCGGTGGCGCTGGTCGCCGACCCCCGCCCGATCGAGGAGGAGAAGGACATGGCACCCCGACGAGCAACCGCCGGAACCGGCCCGGCGGTGACGCTCCAGGGCGTCACCAAGAGGTACGGCGAACTGACCGCCGTCGACGACGTCAGCCTGACCGTCCAGCGCGGCGAGATGTTCGGCGTCCTGGGCCCCAACGGCGCCGGCAAGACCACGCTGATCGAGATGATGGAGGGACTGCGCAGCGCCGACGCGGGAACGGTGTCGATCCTCGGCCTCGACCCGTGGCCCCGCAACCGGGCCCTGCTGCCGCAGGTCGGGGTGCAGTCCCAGGCCGCCGCCTTCTTCACCCGGCTGACCACGATCGAGCACCTGGAGACGGTCGCCGCGCTCTACCGGATGCCCCGGGCCCGGGCCTACCAGGTGCTGGAGCAGGTGGGCCTGACCGAGAAGGCAGGCACCAGGGTGGAGCAGCTGTCCGGCGGTCAGCGCCAACGCCTGGGCATCGCCTCGGCGCTCACCCACGACCCGCAGCTGCTGTTCCTGGACGAGCCCACGGCCGCCCTGGACCCGCAGGCCCGGCGCGACCTGTGGCGGCTGCTGCGGGAGATCAGGGACCAGGGCCGGACCATCGTCTACACCACGCACCACATCGACGAGGCCGAAGCGCTGTGCGACCGGGTGGCGATCATGCGCGCCGGCCGGGTCATCGCCGTGGACCGGCCCCGGACGCTGGTCGAGGCGCTGGACGAGCCGCTGCGGCTGCTGGTCCCCAGCGGCCGTATCTCGGCCGAGGACGCCCGCACCATCGTCGGCGTCGACTCGGCGACCGACGAGGGCGACCAGCTCGTCATCGCCACCCGGACCCTGGTCCCGGTGCTCTCCGCGGTGTCGGAGCGGGCCGGCTCCGACGGCATCAGCACCCGCGCGCCCTCGCTGGAGGACGTCTACTTCCGCCTCACCGGACTGGAGTTCACGGTATGAGCGACTACCGGGCACTGTCTGCGGCCGCGACCAAGTCCTATGTCCGCGACCGCACCACGCTGTTCTTCACCTTCGCGTTCCCGCTGGCCTTCCTGGTGGTCTTCGGCCTGCTGTTCGGCGGCCAGAGCTACGGGACGCACAAGCTGATCGACTACCTCGCGCCGGGCGTGCTGTGCTGGGCCGTCGCCAACGGCGCGCTGTTCGGCGTCGCCTACACCCTCGCCCACTGGCGGCGGACCCAGGTGCTGCGGCTGCTGCGGATGACCCCGGTCCGGGTGACCACCATCCTCAGCTCCCGCTACCTGGTGGCGCTGGGGGTGGCCCTGGTGCAGGCGTTGTTCTTCACCGGGGTGGCCGTCCTCCCGATCTTCGGACTGCATGTGTCGGGGGAGGTGTTCTGGGCGATACCGGTGCTGACGTTGGGGGTCACCGCCTTCTTCGCGATCGGCATGATCATCGGCACCTACACCAGCTCGCTGGAGGCAGTGGCCGCGATGGGCAACTTCATCATGCTGCCGATGATCTTCACCTCGGGCACCTTCTACCCCATCGACGGCAGTCCGCTGTGGCTGCGGATCGCCTCCAGGGCGCTGCCGCTGCGCTATATGACCGACGGGGTCGCGGGCGTGCTCTCCGGCGGGAAACCGGCCGACTCGATCATCGTGCCCTGCATCGCCCTGGCCTGCTTCACCGTCGTCGGCGCGGCCTTCGCGACCCGGCTGTTCCGCTGGGGGCGTGAGACATGACCGCGCCCACGACCACGCGCACCGGCGCGAGCACGCCCGCCCTGCCGCACGCCGCGAGCGTCCGGGAGCTGCAGCGACTGCTGGACGCGCGGACGAGCCGGCACCAGGGCCCCGGTCCGGTCACCGCGCCACGCGCGGGCGCCCTGGGCGTCGCCGACCTGCTGGCCCGCGACCCGGCCGGGATCGCGGCCTACTCCGCGGCCAGCACCGCGGCCGGTGAGCGGCAGCAGGCGGTGAACGTGCACCTGACCGCGCACGCCGTCCTGATCGGCCCCTGGGGCGGCGACCCCGACCTCCCGTCCGGCTGCGGCCTCTGCCTGGGCATGCGCTGGCAGCGGCTCCGTCCCCGGCTGGAGCAGGCCGCCCTGTACGGCGGCGGGCAGGCCCGCCCGGTGGGCTCCTGGCCGCTGCTGACAGGACATCTCGTGGACGCGGTCTGGGGCTGCTACCAGGCGGCCTTCCTCGATCCCCGACCGCGGCCTGACGCCGGCGCCCTGCCGCAGGTGACCCGGATCGACCTGGCCACCCTCACCGTCCGCACCGTGCCGCTGCTCCCGGAGCCCAACTGCCCCGGCTGCGCCCGGACCCGGCCGGCGGCGGACGCCCCCGCGCCGCTCGCCGCCGCCGCCGCCCCGCCCGCTACCGCCCCCGCGCCGCCCGAGCTGCGACCGCGTCCCAAGTCGGCCCCGGACGCGTACCGGTCGCGCCGCCCGCAGGAGTACCTGCTCCCCGCCGACGCGCTGGTCAACGAGGTGTGCGGAGCGCTGGGCCCGGCCGCGTACCAGCTGCTGGACTCGCCGACCACCGCCCCGGTCAGCGGCAGCGGCACCCACCGCGCGTACACCGGCCTGATGGAGCTGACCTGGAGCGGCCAGGCGGACTCCTTCGGGCTGAGTCGGGAACTGGCCTTCCTGGAGGGCCTGGAACGCTGGTCGGGCAGCTCCCGCCGGGGCGAGCCGACCTTCCGGGTGCTGGACTCCCTGGACAACCTCGGCGAGGCCGCGCTCGACCCGCGGACCTGCGGCGAGTACGCGCCGCGGACCTACCGCGAGGACCCGCTGCTGGAACCGTTCGCCCCGGACCGGACCATCCCCTGGGTGCGCGGCTACTCGCTGCGCGACCACCGGACCGTGCTGGTGCCCGAGCGGCTGGTGTACTACGGCTCGGGGACCGCCGCGGACAACTTCGTCTTCGAGTGCTCCAACGGCTGCGCCAGCGGCGGCAGCCTGGAGGAGGCGGTGCTCTTCGCGCTGCTCGAACTGATCGAGCGGGACGCCTTCCTGCTCGGCTGGTACGGCGGCGCGGACCTCACCGAGATCGACCTGGGCGGTGTCGCCGACCTCCGGCTGCGGACCATGGTCGACCGGGCCGGTCTCCAGGGCTACGACGTCCATGTCTTCGACAACCGGATCGACCTGGCGGTACCGGTGGCCACCGCGGTCGCCGCCCGCCGCGACGGCGGACCCGGCACCCTGGTGTTCGCCGCGGGGGCCAGCCCGCATCCGGAGTCGGCGATCCTCGGCGCGCTGTCGGAGATCCTGACCTACCTGCCGGTCATCCCGCGCCAGGTGCACACCAGGCGGGACGAACTCACCGCCATGGCCGAGAACTTCGACCTGGTCAGAACCCTCCCGGACCACTCCGGTCTGTTCGCGCTGCCGGAGATGGCGGTGCACGCGCGACGCTACCTGGAGGCCGGGCGCCGGCTCCCGGCGGACCAGGTCTACGCGGACTGGAACCGCCGCCGGCCCCGGAACCTGGACCTGTTGGACGACATCCGGTTCTGCCGGGACGACCTGGCCCGGGCCGGGCACGACGTCATCATCGTCGACCAGACCTCGGCCGAGCAGTTGCGGCTGGGACTGCGGACCGTGTGCGCGATCGTGCCCGGGCTGCTGCCGATCGACTTCGGCTGGTCGCGGCAACGGGCGCTGCATATGCCGAGGACGTTCTCGGCGCTGCACCGCGCCGGGCTCCGCGACCGGGAGCTGGGCCCGGACGATCTGCACCTGGTTCCGCATCCGTTCCCGTGAGCGGCGTCCCGTGCTCGGGACCGGGCAGCGAGCCCGGTCCCGACCACGGGATGACGGTACGTCAGGCGCAGGTGCTGGTCGTGCTGCAGGTGCCGCTGCAGGTGCTGGTGCAACTGCTGGTGCTGGTCGAGGTGGGGGCTTTGCCCGCCGCGCTCAGCAGGTCGCCGACCTCGGTGTAGTCCACGATCTCGAAGACCTCGGTCTCCAGCTCACGGAGTTCCCGGGCGAGGGCGTTGAGGTCCAACTCCTTGTTCATGTCGCTCATCTCTCTACCGGAAGGGGAGGGTCAGGCGCAGGTGCTGGTGCAACTGGTCGTGCTGCTGCAGGTGCTGGTGCAGCTGCTGGTGCTGGTCGCGGCGGCGACCGGGGCCTTGCCCGCTGCGCTCAGCAGGTCGCCGACCTCGGAGTAGTCCACGATCTCGAAGGTCTCGGTCTCCAGGGCCTGGAGCTCCTTGGCGAGGAGGCTGAGGTTCAACTGGTCGCTCATGGCGGTCATCTCTCTGTCAGAGGAGGCGGGCGGAGGTCAGGCGCAGCAGCTGGTGGTGCTGGTGGTGCTGCTGCAGGTGCTGCAGCTCGCGGTGCTGCACTGGGACGGCGCGGGAGCCGGGGCCTTGACGGCGCTCAGCAGGTCGTAGGTCTCGGTGTAGTCCACGATCTCGAAGACCTCGCTCTCCAGAGCCTGGAGCTCCTTGGCAAGCACGCTGAGGTCGAGGGAGTCGCCCATGGGGTGGTCCTGTCCGTGAGATCGGTGCGGGCCGGACCCCGCAGGGTCCGCCTCGCCCGGCGGCTGTCTGCCGCCTGACGACCATTCAGCCCGACACCGCTGTCGGGGAGCCGAACAGTTCACTGACACATCGCTGGAGGACGGCATTGGACATCACCGAGGGTCTGGACGAGCGGCTGCTCGGCTCGCTGGTCGAGCTGTACCTCGACCTGCACCGCCACCCCGAGCTGTCGGGCGCCGAAGTACGCACCGCCGGAGTGCTGGCCGGCTGGCTGGCCGACTGCGGGTACGAGGTGACCGCGGCGGTCGGCGGCCACGGCGTCGTCGGGATGCTGCGCAACGGGCCCGGTCCGGTCGTCCTGCTGCGCACCGAACTGGACGGGCTGCCGGTCCGGGAGCGCACCGGGCTGCGCTGGGCGAGCACCGAGCAGGCCGTCCGCGCCGACGGGGTGCGCGAGCCGGTGATGCACGCCTGCGGGCACGACGCCCATGTGGCCGCGGTGGCCGGGGCCGCGAGGCTGCTGGCCGGAGCCGCGTCCCGCTGGCGCGGGACGGTGCTGGTGGTCGGCCAGCCGGCCGAGGAGACCCTGTCCGGTGCGGCGGCCATGCTCGCGGACGGCCTGCACCGGCGCTGGCCGCGGCCCGATGTCGCGCTGGCCCAGCACGTCGGCCCGGCCCCGGCCGGCACCGTCCTGCACTGCCCGGGTCCGGTCACCGCGGGCGCGGCCTTCCTCGAGGTGCGGTTCGACGGACGCGGCGGCCACGGCGCGATGCCCGAGCTCGCGCCGAACCCGGTGCTCGCCGCCGCCGCCCTGGCGCTCGCGGTCCAGGGCGCCTTCGGGGCCCCAGCCGAGCATCAGGAGCGGGTGGTGGCGACGGTGGGGGCCATTCGGGGCGGGGCCAGGCCCAATGTCGTCCCCGAGACGGCGACCGTGTCCCTCGGGGTGCGCAGCCTGTCGGACACCGCACTGGACGCGGCGGTGGCCGAGGTCGCGAAGCTGGCCGAGCAGGCCGGTGGCCGGCAGGGCTGTCCCGGTCCGCCCGAGGTGCGGGTCACGGCCCGGGTGCCGGTGCAGCACAACGACGCGGCCGCCGCTGACCGGGTCCGCCGGGCGCACCAGGCCGCCCTGGGGCCCGGCCGGGTCCTCGCCACCGGACCCTCGATGGCAGCGGAGGACTTCCCCCTGCTCGGCTCGGCGAGCCCGGCGGACCCGGCGAGCCCGGCTGACCCGGTGCACGCGACGGCCACGGCGACCGTCTACTGGGCCGTCGGCTCGACCGGCGCCGCTCAGTGGGCCGCGGCGGCCGGGCCGGGCGCGACGGTGCGGGAGCGGCTCGCGGCGCTCCCGGTGAACCACTCGCCGTGGTTCGCCCCGGATCCGGTGCCCACCGTCCGCACCGCCGTCACCGCGATGGTCACCGCCGCCTGGGCGTTCCTGGCCGACCCGGACGGATGACAGCGAACTGTGAGCGCTTCCACCACCACCCAAAGCCAGACTGACCCAGGACGAATGGAGTCACCATGAAGCACGGCATCTCGCTGCTCCCCGACTGCCGACCCGACCGGCGCAGCGCCACCGACTACTACGACGACGCGCTGGCCGTGGCCCGGCTGGCCGACCAGGGCGGGCTGGACTACGTCAAGATGACCGAGCACTACCTCGGCGACTACGGCGGCTACTGCCCCAGCCCGCTGACCTTCCTGTCGACGGTCGCGGCCCAGACCCAGCAGATCCGGCTGATGACCGGATGCGTCCTGCCGGCCTTCCACCACCCGGTCCAACTGGCAGCGCACGCGGCCATGGTGGACGTGATCAGCCACGGGCGGCTGGACGTCGGTTTCGCCCGGGCCTGGCTGCCGTACGAGTTCGAGGCCCTCGGCGTCCCGCTGGACACCAGCCGAGCCAGGTACGAGGCCACGATCCGGGCCGTGCTGCGGCTGTGGAGCGAGGACAAGGTCACCGAGGACACCACGTTCTTCTCCTTCCGCGACGCGACCTCGCTGCCGCCGGTCGTGCAGCGCCCGCACCCGCCGGTCTGGGGAGCGGCCACCCGGTCGCGGCAGAGCTTCGAATGGCTGGGGCGGCAGGGCTTCGGGCTGCTCGTCTCGCCGTCCCCGCTGCGCAAGGACCTGGCCTACACCCGCGAGCTGGTGCGGTCCTACCGGGAGACCTTCACGGCGGTGCACGGCAGCAGCGGGCGTCAGCCGCAGGTCGCCGTCAGCCTGCCGATGTTCGTCGCCGAGACCGACGAGGCGGCCTACCAGGAGGCGATCCCCTACCTGCGGGACTACCTGTCGGTCACCACCGAGGCGGCCCGCTCCTGGTCCCGGGTCCGGTCCACCAACTACGCCGGGTACGAGAGCATGGCCGACTCCTTCGGGCAGGTCAGCGACGAGGCGCTGCGGCACGGGGGCACCGCCGTGGTCGGGTCGGTGGAGACAGTGATCAGCGGCGTCCGGGAACTGGTGCGGGACCTCGCCGCTGACGTGTGCCTGTGGCAGGTCGACTTCGGCGGCCAGCGGCTCGATTCGATGGAACGGAGCCTGCGACTGTTCGTCGACCGGGTGCTCCCCGCCGTGCGCGACTGAACGGGAAACGGAACGGGAAACGGAACAGGAAACGGAACAGGAGCGGAACAGGAAAGGGAATTCGCGTACCAGAAGCCCCATTTCGGCGCTGGACGGGTAGTCTGCCGATACGCTGATGTCGGTGTCGGAGGTTCTTTTGGCTGAATTAGACAGAACACCGGCCGGGGACTCCGAGGACGGTCCGGCCTCGTTCAGTTCCTCCTTCGTCGGGCGGACGCGGGAAGTGCTGCGGATAGCGGAGTTGACGCAGCACAGCCGCGGCTCCTCCTGGACCGTGGTGGTCGACGGCCCGGCCGGGATCGGCAAGAGCAGGCTGCTGGAGGAGATCCGGCGGCGGCACACCGAGTTGGGCGACCTGGTGCTGGCCAGCAGGGCCACCGAGTTCGAACAGGTCATCCCGTTCGGGCTGTTCCTGGACACGATCGACGCCCTGCCCGGGTTCGAGGGCCGCCCGTTCCTCGGCGGGGACGACGAGAACGGACGCTCCCTGGTCGACCAGCACCGGCTCTACCGGAGACTGCGCGAGGCACTGGGCGAACTGGCCGACGGGGCCGGTCTGCTGATCACGCTCGACGACCTGCAGTGGGCGGACGAGGCGTCCCTCGGGCTGCTGGAATTCCTGCTCCAACGGCCCCCGGCGGGCCGGATCGGGCTGGTACTCGCCCACCGCTCGGGCACCTGTCCGCACCGGCTGGTCCGGGCGCTGGCCAGCCTCCCGCACCCCCCGCTGCGGCTGCGGCTGCCGCCGTTCCAGGCCGCCGAGATCGACCTGATGCTGCCCGGGCTGAGGCCCGGACGGCGGCGGGCGCTGGCCGAGGCCAGCGCGGGCAACCCGCTCTACCTCAAGCTGCTGACCGAACTGTCCACCGACGCCGTCACCGCCCTGAGCGGCTCGGCCCCGATCCATGACGAGGCCGTGGCCGCGCTCCTCGACCACACGGTCCGCGCCGATCTGGGCCGACTGGAGCCGCAGGCCGCCCTGGTGGCCCGCGCCGCCGCCGTGGGCGGGGCCGAGGCGACGGCCGACCTGATCGCCGGCATCGCCCAGTTACCGGAGAGCGCTGTCCTGGACGCGCTGGACCAACTCACCGCCCACGGCGTCCTGGTGGCGACCGACAACAGGGTCCGCTTCACCCATCCGCTGGTCCGCAACGCCGCCTACCACCTGGCCGGGCACGGCTGGCGGATCAGCGCCCACCGGCGGGCCGCCGACCACCTCGCCTCGGTCCACGCCCCGGCGATGTTCCGGGCCCAGCACCTGGAGCACTCGCTGCGGCAGGGCGACCGGGCCACCTGCGTGGAACTCGCCGAGGCCGCCAGGCTGGCGCTCGCCTCCGCGCCGGCCATCAGCGCGCACTGGCTGAGCAAGGTCCTGCAGGCCCTGCCGGAGACGGCGGACACCGCCGACCAGCGCACCGACTTCCAACTCCTGCTCGGCCGCGCCCTGTTGGCCTGCGGACAACTGGAACAGGCGAACAGCATGCTGCAGCAGCTCAGCGCTCGGCTCGGGCCCCGGCACCGCGAGACCGCGATGCTGCTCGCGCAGTGCAACCGGATCCAGGGACGGTCCCAGCACGCCTACGCGATGCTGGAGGCCACCGCTGCCGTCGCCGAGGGCGTCGACAACGAGCTGATCACCATCGAACTCGCCACCATCGACCTGATGAGCGGACGCGTGGGCGCCGGAATGCAGCGGGCCCGCACCCTGATCCAGCAGCGCGCCACCCTGGGCCCCACCGCGGCGGCGGCCGCCACCACCCTGCTGGCCCTGAGCGCCGCGGGCTGCGGCGAGATCGAACGTGCCGTCGCCGAGCTCGAATCCGCCCGTCAGGCGGTCGAGGCGCTGCCGGAACAGGACCTGCGCTCCGCGCTGGACGCCGTCGTCCCGCCGCTCGCGTGGGCCGCGCACCTACTGGAGCGGCCGGACCTGTCGCTGTACTTCCTGGACCGCGCGGTGCGGGTGGCGCGCTCCCACGGCCATCTCTACGCGCTGCCGCACCTCTACACGATCCAGTCCTACGCGCTGACCAAGCAGGGGCGGCTCGCCGAGGCGCTGGCCGCGGCCGACGACGGGGAGGAGAACGCCCGCGCCTTCGGCGCGACCGACATCCTCGCCCTCGCCGGGGCCGCCAAACTCCACCCGGTGCTGTGGACCCGCGGCCCCGACGCCGTCCGCGGCCTCTGGGAGGAGGCCCGACGGCTGCCGGAACCCGACAGCGACTGGTTCCGGATCAGCATCTCCACCATGATCGTGGACATCGGACTGCAGCTCGGCGCTGAGGTCCCCTGGGACGCCGCCCGGCTGCTGGACCTCGACCAGGACCGGCAGACCGATCCGATGCTGGCCGTCCGCTGGGGCCTGGCGGCACAGGTCGACGCCGCCGCGGGAAACACCGAGCAGGCCCGCACCTGGGCCGGGCGCTCCGTCGAGACCGCCACCCGGATGGGGCTGCCGGGCCAGCTCGGCACCGCGCTGATGTCCCGCGGCGCCATCGCCCGCTCCGCCGGCGACCATGCTCCGGCCTGCGGCGACGCCACCGCCGCGGTCCAGGCGTTCCGGACGGCCGGGCAACCGGTGCACGAGGGCCGCGCGCACCTGCTGGCCGCCGAGTCGGCCGTCGACTGCGGCCGGTTCGACACCGCCGGATCCCACCTGGTCCAGGCCCGCGCCCTGTTCCACGAGTCCGGTGCGGACTGGCTCGAACAGTGCGCCGCCCGGGTCCAACGCCGCCTCGTCGCCGTCCGCACCCACCGGGCGCACTCCGACCGGCCGACCCTCACCGAACGCGAACAGCAGGTCGCCGACCTGGTCGCCGAAGGAATGACCAACCAGGAGATCGGCAGCCGCCTGGTGCTGAGCCCCCGCACCGTCGAGACCCACGTCACCCGACTGCTCGCCAAACTCGGCGTCACCTCCCGCGCGGGCATACCCCGACAGATGGAGCGCCTGCACGGATGAACGTCGGTGGGAGTCTCTAGCGCTCGCAGTCGGGCGGGAAGGGGACCGGGTAGGGCTCGGCGAAGTCGGCGGAGCGGCTGACGTCGCGCCAGGTCAGGTCGTCCTCCAGGAGCCGCCGGTCGAGCCCGATGGAGCCCTCGGCGGCGTTCACCCCGAGCGGAAGGTGGTCCGGGATGCTGTGGCGCTTGGCCACCTGGACCAGGATCTCGGCGGCCCGGACCGGGTCACCCGCCGGTCCTTCGCTGCTCCGGCGGATCAGGGTGTTCACGGCGCCGACCGTCTCGGCGTACGCCTGCGGGATGTCGTGGACGGCCATCGAGGAACCTGCCCAGTCGGTCCGGAAGCCGCTGGGCTCCACGACGAGAACCTTGACCCCGAACGGGGCGGTCTCGGTGCGCAGCACGCGGCTGAAGCCGTCGATCGCGAACTTGGCCGCCTGGTACGAGGCGATCCCGGGGGAGCCCCCACCCGGCCGCCCATGGACGAGATCTGGATCACCAGGCCTCCCTTCTGCTCGCGCAGGATCGGCAGGGCGGCCTTGGTGACGTTGTAGACGCCCCAGAAGTTGGTCTCGAACTGCGTACGGAAGTCGTCGTCGTCCGTCGTCTCGATGGGCGAGACGTTGGCGTAGCCGGCGTTGTTCACCAGGACGTCGATGCGGCCGAAATGCCGTTTCGCCTCGGCGAGGGCCGTGCGTGCGGCCGCCGGGTCGGTGACGTCGAGCCCGAGGGGCCGGATCCGGTCGCCGAACTCCACGACGAGGTCGGCCAACTGCTCGGGGTTGCGGGCGGTCGCGGCGACGAGGTCGCCGGCTTCCAGGGCCGCGCGGACGAGAGCGCGGCCGAGGCCGCGGGAGGAGCCAGTGATGAACCAGGTCTGCTGCATAGACTTAGCAAAACACTGTTTCACTATTAACGCAACTGCGGTCCAGTAGGATCGGACCATGACCACGCCCGAGTTCCAGCGCGCCCGCTCACCCGAGGCCAAGCGGCTGCGCGAGGCCGCCATCCTCGACGCGGCCCGAGCCCTCGGGGCCGAGCACGGCATCCGCCAGGTGACGTTGACCGACATCGCCGCCAGGGCCGGGATGCACAAGTCGGCGCTGCTCCGCTACTTCGAGACGCGCGAGGAGATCTTCCTGCGGCTCACCGCGGCAGGCTGGCAGGAGTGGTCGCCCGCCCTGGCCGCGAGGCTGCGCGCGATCACCGAGCCCGGTCCGGAGACGGTGGCGCAGGCCTTCGCGGTGACGCTCGCGCAGCGCGGGATGTTCTGCGACCTGCTCGCCCAGGCGCCCCTCAACCTGGAGCGCAACGTCTCGGTCGAAGCGGTGCGCGACTTCAAGCTGGCCACCCTCGCCGCACGCCAGGACATCTTCGCCGCGCTGGACGAGCGGCTCCCCGCCCTCGACCGCGACGACAGCCTCGACCTGATCGCGACCGCCGTCGCGCTCGCCGGCGCGTTCTGGCAGATCGCCACACCGGGCCCGAAGATCGCCGCCCTCTACCGCAGCGACCCCCGCCTCGCCCATGCCGTCGTCGAGGTCGAGCCCCGCCTCACCCGCATCCTCACCGCGACCATCAAGGGCATGACGCCGACGGCGCCCACTTCGTAGGATCGACGCCCTGGCTGCTCTCCATGCTCCCACCAGCCGCTACGGCTGCGGCTTCGTCCCCGCTTCCGTGCCCGCCGAAGCCCGCATGCTGCTGACGATGGCGTAGAGGGTGTACAGCGGCACCGCGACCGCCATCAGGACCAGGAGACCGCAGAACACCGCCAGGGTGACCTTCCCGGTGACGTCCATCACCGTTCCCAGCACGTCCCCCAACGTATTCAACAGGCCGTTCATCAGCGCATGCCCTCCTCGAACCGTGTCGAACAGCTTCACCGTACGCCCGACGTGCGCACCGGCCGCGACCGGGCCGCGTGTTTCCGCTGTCCGAGGCCCGCGGCTCCGCAAGCCCGCTGCCGCCTGGAAGGTGCGTTCGCCGATGCCCACCCGCGGGCTGATCCGGCCGCACCTGCTGCGCCGCCAGATGCCCTCTGGCACGCCGAGGAAAAAACTTCTGGGCCGCTGTCGATCCGGGCACTCCTCGTTCGACGCCATAGTGTGGGGCGCCCTGCCCCACGATCGTGCGCCAGGACCTGACGAGGAAACCCGTGGATCAGCTGCTGAGAGTCCAGAACATCACCATCTCGAGTGACGGGATCGGTGCCGGCGAGGACCAGACCCTTGAGAGGCCGTTCGGCTATGTCGATCCCGGGAGGCTGTTCTCCTGGGCCGGCGCCACGGCGAACTGGCCCAACCGGACCGAGCCCGGTGGGAGCCGCGGTCTCGACGACTACTTCGCGCGGGACTTCTCCCACAACATCGGGGCCGAGATCATGGGCCGCAACAAGTTCGGGCCCCAGCGCGGGCCCTGGCAGGACCATGACTGGCTCGGCTGGTGGGGTGACGTGCCCCCGTTCCACACCCCGGTGTTCGTCATGACCCACCACCAGCGGCCGTCGTTCTCGCTCTCCGACACCACGTTCCACTTCGTCGAGGGCGACCCGGCCACGGTCCTCGAACAGGCGCGGGAAGCGGCGCAGGGCAGGGACGTCCGGCTCGGCGGCGGGGTCACCACCATCCGGCAGTTCCTCGACGCCGACCTCGTCGACACCATGCATGTCGTGGTCGCGCCGGTGAAGCTCGGGACCGGACTGCGGCTGTGGGAGTCACCCGACGAGCTGCTCGACCGGTTCCAGCTGGAGGTCGTGCCCAGCCCGAGCGGCGTGACGCACCACCTGTTCTGGCGCAAGTGACACCAGGGCTCACTCGGGATGAAGGACGAGGTCGCCGCCGACAATCCGGTCGGCGACCTCGTCCGCCGCGATGCGACGGCCGCCCAAGGCCGGCGGTGGGCAGCTGGCCAGTAGCTCAGCCGGCGGGGGCGCCGAACCACGTCGGCAGGTGGCTGAGCAGATCCTGCTGGTCGTCGCCGACCCAGGCCACATGGCCGTCCGGCCGCAGCAGCACCGCGGGCAGGTCCAAGGCCTCATCGGCGTCGATGACATCGACGACATGGTCGACCCGGTCCGCCCACCCCGTCACCGAGAGCCGGCCGGTCTGGTCGAGCAGAAGGCCGCGGCCGCCGTGCATCAGCTCATAGAGGCGGCCCTGCTTCAGCCGCACGTCCCGCAGCCGCCGGCCGAGCAGATCGTGGCCCGCGCCGAAGTCGTAGCGGACCCCGACCGCGAAGACCATCCCGGTCACGTACCGGTTCACCTCCTCGAAGTCCATCAGCTTGGAGAACAGCTCGCGCAGCGCGGTCGCACCCGGATCGGTCCCCAGCAGCGTGATCTGCGCACGGGTGTTGTCCAGCACGGCGGCGCCCACCGGGTGCCGCTCCTGGTGGTAGCTGTCCAGCAGCCCTTCCGGCGCCCAGCCTTCGACCGCGGCGGCCAGCTTCCAGCCCAGGTTGAACGCGTCCTGCACGCCGAGGTTGAGCCCCTGCCCGCCGGTCGGCGGGTGGATGTGCGCCGCGTCACCGGCCAGCAGCACCCGGCCGACCCGGTAGCGCTCGGCCTGCCGGGTGGCGTCGCCGAAGCGGGACAGCCAGCGCGGCGAGTGCACACCGAAGTCGGTGCCGGCGACCGCCCGCAGCCGCTGCTTGAACTCCTCCAAGGTCGGCGCGCTCGCCCGGTCGTCGGACACGCCGTCGGCGGGCACGATGACGCGGAAGGTCCCGTCCCCGTTGGGGATGGTGCCGAACCGCAGCTGGGTCCTGCGGACCTCCTCGACGACGGCGGCGACCGAGGCCGGATCCTCGGTCATCTCCATGTCGCCCAGCAGCGTCTCGACCGTGGCGGGCACGCCGGGGAAGCCCACGCCGAGCAGCTTGCGCACCGTGCTGCGGCCACCGTCGCAGCCGACGAGGTAGCGGGAGCGGAGGTGCGTGCCGTCCGCGAGCTCGGCGGTGACCGCGTCCTCGTCCTGGCTCAGCCCGACCAGTTCGCTGCCCTGCCGGATCTCGGCGCCGAGTTCGAGGGCATGCTCGTTGAGCAGCCGCTCGGTGACCGGCTGCAGGGTGGAGAGGCCGTAGGGGTGCGCCGTGTCCAAGCTTTCCGGCCACGGCTTGTGGATGCCCCCGAAGAAGCCGCCGACCTGGAACTTCTCACTGACCGCGAGGAACCGGTCGAGCAGGCCGCGCTGGTCCATCAGCTCGACGCTGCGGGTGTGCAGACCGCGACCGCGGGACTCCCCGGTCGGCGCGGTCAATTTCTCCAGCACGACCACGTGCACGCCGTGCAGCCGCAACTCGCCTGCCAGCATCAGCCCGGTCGGCCCGCCGCCGACCACCATCACGTCAATCATCACAACGCCCGTTCCCGCAGATTGAATTTCAGCCTGCATTCTGCACCAGTGCCCACTGCGCATCCGTCAGGTCAGGGAGGGCGGGAAGCGGCATCGAAGGTTCTCCGATGTACTCCCTCCGCGACGGTGCGAGAGACGGTAATGTTCCCATCGGACTACCATTGATTATCGGCACGCAGTACCAGAGTTCAGCCGTCTGGCGGATGCGATCGAGGGTACTGACTGAGTGAGGGCCGGTGGATCGACAGCGCGTTGTTCGCGTCCGCCGAGGTGCGAGCGGGGGCGGCGGATCCCGCTACCGTTTTGGCTCTGGATACCTGGTGGCTCCGGGCTGGGTACTGACGGCCGCGCACGTGCTCATCGCAGCCGATTTCGCAGCCGATGTCCCCGGTGACATCACCAGGGCCTTGATCCAGGGGGCCGTACAGGAGGGCGATCCGTGCGAGGTCGCGGTCTGGGCGTCGCTGGAGGCGGCCGGTGACCCGGATGAAGTTCGCTGGTCGCTCGGGACTGTGGCGGCGCTGGATTCCGACCTGGACGTGGCCGCCGTGCGTGTCGGCGGCATCGGCACGGGCATAGGGGACTTGGCACTCGGCAGGCTGGAGGGGGACGAGCCGGTCCAGTGGACCGCGGTCGGGTTCCCGCTGGCCGGCCGAGATGCCAGGGGGCGGCAGCCCGAACAGGTGTGGGGTACGGCGTCCTCTGTCACGGGCGCGTTTATGACTGCCTCGTCCGGAAGGCATCTGGACTGACCGTCAACTCCCGGAACCCTCGGTCGACCACGCGGGGAACGTCCGGGTGGGCGGGCCTTTCAGGCGCGGCGGTGTTTGTCGGCGAGTATCTCGTCGGAGTCGTCATCGAGGATCCGCTGACGTTCTCCGAGAGCCTTGTCGCACGGCGGATTGAGGATGTCGTCAACCATGGAAGACTCGCCCCTGCTCTTGGAGGCCTGAACAGCAGGGTCGTCAGTGCGCGCGAACCCGGACTGAAGGATCTCCATCAACTCAGTCTTCCGCTCCGGCCCGAGAATTTCACCGGCCGGACCACGGAGATCGAAACGCTGGCACGTGCGACGGGCACTGTGGTGATCACCGGAGCAGGCGGAACCGGCAAGACCGGTCTCGCCGCCGAATATGCCCACCAGCGTCTCTCCGACAGCCGTTCGGCCGTCCTCGTGTGGTGGTTCAACGCCGCGAACCGCGTCGACCTGACCGCCGCGATGAGCGCTGTGTACTCCGAGTTGACGGGAGGACACCACGCCCGAAACACCGAGGTCGGCGCGGAGCGGCTGCGAAACTGGTTGCAGCATTGCCGATACAATTGGCTGGTTGTGTTCGACAACGCCGACGAGTCCCAGATCGCGGACCTGTGTGCCGAGAGTATTTCCGGCCGGACGCTGATCACCTCGAGACGTGGATTCTGGCCTCGCGGGTTCACCGTCATGAAGCTCGACACCTTACCCGACTCCGATACACGCTTGCTGCTGGAGCGCATCTCTGACCAGCCGATCGGGCTGGGGGACAACAGTCTGATTGCCAGCCTGGGTGGCTTTCCACTCGCCATCGAACAGGCAGGCATATGCATGCGCCGCACGGGTTGGGACGCTCGGCGATATGCTGACGAGACGAGAGCCATGCGGACCTCTCCCTACGCCCGGAACCTTTCCACTCCCGAACAGACGGTCGCCCGGGTCATCGACAGCAATTTGCAGCAGGCGACACGAGTTCCCGGCGGAGAGAAGGCCGCGGACCTCATGGGCGTCCTCGCCTACCTCGCCTCCGACAACATCCCCGCCCGACTGCTCGACCAGCGGGCGGGGCGTCATCTCCTCGGCGAGAGCCTGGAGGAGGCCTTGGCGCTCGACGCGTTGTGTGAGTACTCTGTCGCGACGCGAAGCGCCGACAACGTCAGAGTTCACCCCGTAGTGCAGAGCCTTGTGGTGTTGCGCCTCGAACACGCCTACGTGGTCCCTGCCGATTCGGGGGACCAGGACAGTGCAGCGAGCCGCGACCAGGGCCAGGGTCTTGACGCCGTCTATCGACATGCGGCTGCGGCTGCGGCGCTTGTCACAGGGCTGGGGGAGGAGATCATAAACCGGTTGCCGACTTCGCCCGCACCCGATGAAGGCGCTCGCCACCGCGAACTGAGGATCTGGTATTCGCATTACACGAGCGTCCGCGGCCACTTGAAACGGATCGCTGATACTCAGGGCCAGGGAATTGTCGCCTTCACGGTGGCCGAGGAATTTTTGCGGGTCGGTTCACGCGTGACTCGGATATTGTTTCTTGTGGGCACGGTCAAATGGTTCAGTCCCCTCAAAGGCTTCGGATTCATCGAATGCGAGGGAATAGATTACTTTGTTCACATATCAGCCGTGGAGCGTGCGGGGCTCAGCCGGCTTGCCGAAGGGCAGGAAGTGGCCTTCGAGGTCGCCAGGGAGAAGGGGAAGACCAGCGCCGCGAACATCGGCATCATCGACAGCAGCGATCGAGAAGGGCAATAAGGGCTCCGGGGCGTCAGGGCAGGAAGGTCACCTCCGGGAAGGCCGGGCTCGGGCCGTCGAGCAGGTGTCCGCGCCGCTGCCGCAGGTGCAGGTCGAAGAACGCGAGCGGGTACGCCTGCTGGATGCGCACCGCCCGGGCCGGGGCGAGGGTGCCGACCCAGTCCAGAAGATCCGCGTCGCTCATCCCGGCAGCCTTCGCCAGCTGCGGGATCAGCACCTGGGTGTCGCTGTACGAGGCGTGGACCGCGCCCGCCGCCTGGATGTCCAGCCGCCAGCCCCGCAACCGCGACCAGAACTCGGCGACGCTCGGCTCCAGGGCGCGGGTGAACTCGGCCGTGATCATCATGAACGGCCGGTCCAGCTCAGTGGTGATCATCGGCTGCATCGGGCCGTCGATGCTCAGCCCGGCCCGGACCCGCTGGTCCGCACTCATGACGAGGGCTGTCGCGGTCCCGCCCTTCGAGTTGCCGAACATCCCGATGCGGTGCCGGTCGAGGGCGCCGGCCAGGCCGGTCGGCAGCGGCCGGTGGTCGGCGTCCGGGTTGCGCCCCGCGGCGAGTTCCTCGACGCAGTCCAGGACGAACCTGATGTCCGTGGCGAAGTCCGCTGCGCCCAACGACGGTTCGTCGAGCGGGACGGTGATCCGCCCGTCGGGGAACTCGCTGAAGGCGTCGTAGGTGTGATCCACCGTCACCACCGCGTACCCGTGGCTGGCGAGTTCCTGGACCACGATGGTGCTCTCCGCCCGGTGGTCGTGCGCGCCGTGCGAGAACAGGACGACCGGCAGCCGTTCGACCGTCCGCCGCAGCGGGGCGCCCAGACGGCCGACCGTGTGGGGCGAAAGGGCCACGTCGGCCGGGAAGCCGTTGTACGCCAGCAGCGGGCGCAGCACGGCGGGTGGCGTCCAGAGCGCCGTCGGACACCGTCTGACGTCCCGGGCCGGGTACCAGACGGCGGCCATCAGCTCGCGGTGGTGCCCGGGACCGGCCACGGGGTCCGGACGTGAACGGTCGACCAGGTGCAGCGCCACCGTGCCCACCGGGTACGGCCCGGTGGGCACGGGCAGGACGGGCCGCACCGGGCCGGGGCCGGGGCCGGTCGGAGCCGCCCAGGCGCGGCCGGCCCCGGCGACCGGCACGGCTGCTCCGGCTGCCAGCGCGGCTCCGAGCAGATGACGGCGCGTCATCAGCGCACGGCCTCTGCTTCGGTCTCTGCCTCGGCCTCGGTCGTTGGACGGAGTGGTAACCACGGGCCCTCCCAGGGATTCTCGGACACAGCACCGGGCCACACGGTGGCCTTGGGATCATGCTGCTGCGAGGGCCGCGGGGACGCTATGGACCGAGACCTACCTCCGTGGTGGGCAAAACCCCTACTCTGTCCTCCCCGGCTCAGCCCTGCGCCAGCTCTGCCACGGGCTGCCACTTCTCCCACACCGCGAGACGCTGCTCGTAGTCGGCCTTGGCGATGCCCAGCGGCGCCGCACCGAGGAAGCAGCGCAGCGGCGGCTCGTCGGCGTCGACGATCTGCAGCACGGCCGCGGCGGACGCCGTCGGATCGCCCGGTGTGCCGATGCGCTTGCGGCGCTGCTCCTGCACCTCCTTGTGGAAGTCGGCGTACGCGGGCAGCGGCTCGGACCTGCTCGACGAGGAACCGGCCCAGTCGGTGGCGAACCCACCGGGCTCGATCAGGGTGACCTTGACGCCGAACGGCGCCACTTCCTGGGCCAGCGCCTGGCTCATGCCTTCGAGTGCCCACTTCGACGCGTGGTAGATCCCGACCAGCGGGAAGGCGCTGATGCCTCCGATGGAGGAGACCTGGAGAATGTGGCCGCTGCCCTGCTCCCGCAGGAACGGCAGCGCTGCCTGCGTGATCCACAGGGCGCCGAACAGGTTGGTCTCCAGTTGCGCGCGCGCCTCGGCCTCGGTGAGTTCCTCGACCAGGCCGAAGTGGCCGTAACCGGCGTTGTTGACCACCACGTCCAGGCGCCCGAACCGCTCGTGGGCCTGCTGCACGGCGGCGAAGTCGGCGTCACGGTCCGTCACGTCCAGACGCAGGGGCAGCAGCCGTTCTCCGTACTTCTCGCGAAGGTCGTCCAGCGTGGAGAGGTCGCGCGCGGTCGCGGCCACCGAATCGCCGCGTTCGAGGGCGGCGATGGCCCACTCCCTGCCGAAGCCGCGTGAGGCACCGGTGATGAACCAGATCTTCTGCGTCATGGTGTGCTCCTCAAGGAAACTCGTCATCCGTACGGTCAACACGTCGCGCGTTTTCTCCCACAGTCAACACCTTCGAGTGCACTCGAAGGCAACTTCAGCGGCGGCGGCGCGGGCGGGCGGCCAAGGCGGTGGCGAGGACACCGACGGCCAGGAGCAGGCAGCCGAGGAGGGCGGGGAGCAGGACCGGGCCCCCGGTGTCGGCCATGCTGCTCCCATGGTGCGGCGGTCGGCCAGGTGTGCCCGGCGTCCCGGCCGAGGGGCCGCCGGCGGTTCCGGTGCTGGGGGGAGTGGCGGTCGGGGGAGCGGTGGGTGCGTCGGTCGGGGGGCCGGGTCGCACGGTCACCGAAGCGGAGGCGGAGTCGTTGGCCGGGTCGGCGTCGGGTTGGTCGACCGAGGCCAGGTCGGCGGTGTTGGTCAGCCGGCCGACGGACTCCGCCGTGGCGGTCAGGGTGAGCGTGCGGGTCTCGCCCACAGCCAGGCTGCCGACCGTCCACAGGCCGGTGGCCGGGTCGTAGTCGGCCGACGGAGCGGCGGAGACGAAGGAGAGACCGGTCGGCAGGCGGTCCACCAGGGTCACTCCGGTGGACGGGGCCGGGCCGGCGCAGTGCGCGGTCACGGTGAAGACCACCGTCCCGCCGAGCGCCGGGTCGGGCCGGTCGACGGTCTTGCCCACGGCGATATCGGTGGGCAGCACCGGATCGAGGGTGTCGGAGGCGGTGTTGTTCCCGGTGACCGGGTCGGTCTGCGCGCCGGACACCACCCGCACCGTGTCGGTGATCGGCACGTCCTGGTCCACCCGCACCGTGAGCAGCAGCCGGGTGCTGGTCCCCTTGCGCAGCAGGGGGACGGTCCAGTCCCCGGTGGACGGGTCGAACGCGGCCCCGTCCGCCGCGACGGCGGAGGCCAGGGTGGTGCCCGGGGGGATCGGATTGGACAGCAGCACGGCGGAGGCGTCCTCCGGCCCGTTGTCGGTGGCGGTCACCGTGAAGACGGCGTTCCGGCCGACCACGGGCGCTCTCGGCGTACCGGTGACCTGGACCGCCACGTCGGCGGTGGCGCCGACCACGGCACTGGACGGCGGCGAGGTGACGACCTGACCGATCCCGGTCATGCCGTCGGCGGTCGCGGTATTGGTGAAGCGACCGGTGGACAGGTCGGCGGCGGTGAGCAGATGGTCGCCGGTGCAGGTGGTGCTCTCGCCGGGGGCGAGCACCGACACCGGGCACGCGACGGTGCCGACCGAGCCGGGCGGGTTGAGCACCGGGTCCTGCACCACCAGCGTGTGCACGGTCGAGCCGCCGCTGTTGGTCACCTCGAAGGCGTAGTGGACGTCCTGCCCGACCGTGTGCGGGGCGGGCGTGGTGACGGTCTTGGTCAGGGTCAGCGCCGAGGTCAGCGGCACGGTCACGGTCGCCGGACCGGACTGCACGCGGCCCCCGCCGTCGGCGGCGGCCGAGGCGACGGCCTGGTTCACCACCTGCCCGGCGGCGACGTCGTCCGCGGTGACGGTGTAGTCGCCGGTGCAGGTCACGGTGGACCCCACGGCCGGAGACGGCGGCACCGAGCCGCTCGGACAGCTGATCCCCGACAGCCGGTCGTCGGCCACCGTCAGGTCGTCCACCCCGACCAGGCCGGCGTTGGTCACCACGTACTGGTAGGGGATGACCGTGCCGGCGGTGATCTGCGCAGGCAGTGCGGCACCGGTCCGGTCGACCTGCTTGACCAGGGACAGCCTGGCCAGCGGAAGCACGGTGTCAGCGGTGACACCGCCGATCAGGTGAACGTCCGTGCTGCCGCCGGTGGACGCGCTGAAGCCGAACTTGTAGCTGGCGGGCAGGCCGGCCGGGGCCGGCTCGTCCAGCACCTGCTGCCAGCCCTTGCCGTCCTCGAAGTCGATCCGGACGATGACCTCGGGCGTGCGGGTCGGGGTGATCTCCACATTCACCCGGCGCTTGGCGACCGTCGGGTCGGTGTTGCCGAAAGCCGTGCTCAAGGTGCCGGGCAGGGTCGAGGCGTAGCGCTCCGGGTCGGCGGTCGGGGTGGTGGTCGAATCGATGTAGCAGTAGCCGTCGTCGCCCGCCCCGGGGCCGCGCATGGTGATCGCGTTCGGGGCGACCGGGCCGTCCACCAGGACCGGCGAGTGCTCGTTCGCGGGGCAGTTGTTGCCGCGCAGTTCGCCGTCGTTGAAGAAGTTGCCGTAGGCGTCCAGGCCGATGCCGAGGTACCCGCCCACCACGCCGGGGGTGAGGTGGCGCTGCGCGTAGCCGAGGCTGCCGCCGTCCGCGCCCTCGGCGTCCAGCGCGGTGGAGCCGTCGACCAGGTAGAAGCCGATGCCGTCGCCCGGTGCCGCGTTGCCCGCGTACTGGTACTGGTCGAAGGTGACGGACAGGCCGGCGGAGGCCGGGATCGGCCGGCGGTACAGCAGCGAGCCCCTGACGAAGCCGCTGGCGTCGTTGAGCTGGAGGTATCCCGGAGTCACCCCCGGGGTGGGCGGCGGCCCCGAGCCGTTGACCGGACAGGCGGGGATGGGCGCGGCCCCGCTCGGCGGGCTACTGCCCGCGGCGGCGCCGGTGAGACAGGTGTTGCCCAGCGGCTCCCAGGCGGCGTCCGGCACGGAGTCGCCGCTGAAGGCCTCGTCCACGATCGAGGTGCCGCCGGTGGGAGGCTCGGCAACCCGGACGGCCTCCCGCCGCAGGCTGCGGTGTGGTGACGGGGACGGGTGGACGGGCGCCGCGGCGGCCACCGAGGTCGCGACGGCCAGGGCGGCCAGCAGCGCCACCGCTCCTCTTCGTACCGGACCTGCGCCGTGTCCTGCCGCCACTGCTCGGCCCCTCTGGGTCGGTACCACTGCTTCCGGCCCAAGGATCGGCGAAGCAGAAGCCCGTACCCGGCCAGTCGGCCGAAGGTGGGCGTGTTGAGCCTATCGGCGGTGTCCGCTGATGATTTGAGTGATGGTGAGGGGGTCTTCGCCGAGGGTCTGCAGGTGTGCGGCGAGTCGGTGGACCTGGGCGTCGCGGGCGGTGACCTCTTCGGCGGTGTTGGCGATGGCGATGTGGGCGCCTTGGGCGGCGCCGGCGTCGAAGACGCGCTGGATGAAGGCGGCGGCTGTGTGGCGGTCGAGGTGATCTGCCAGGTTCAGCAGTTCGTCGGTGTGGGCGAGGACGGGATCCGGCTGCATGGTTCCATGAGACCGCGTCCCGCATGGCGGCGCATCGCCAAGCCGGCCGTCTCCGGGAGCGTTACAGCCGAACAGTCATCTCCACGCTCACAACGGCGCCCGCCTCAAGGCCCTGCGGCTTGCGCACCGCGTTCTTGAGCGGCAGCAGATAGCCGCCGTCCTTCGGGAAGAGCGACGTCGTGAAGGTGGTGTCACCGATCCGGGCCTCGACCGGAATCACGCCCCATCCGTACGTGGCCATCGCGGCCACCTCACGGATGTCGGCGCACTGCTCCGTCGGCACGGCGGCGAAGTAGAACGGAGCGGGCCCACGCCATTCGATCACGCTGCTGGTGAAGACGACTTTTCACGAGGCGAACCCGTTTCGGCAGGGGAGTCGGACCAGCCACAGCGTAGCCGCAGCGCGCCGACGCCTTCTTCCGGCCGCTCGCCGGACGCCTGGACGCGCTGATGTCCGATACCCGCCGGAGCTGCTCCAGCAGTTCGAGGCGCTGGTGGGCCGCCTGTGCTCGGCCATGGACACCCAACTGGCCCAACCGGACCCGGCCGAGGACGGTGCGTGACCCGCACCCACGGGGTCCGAACGCGGGAACCCCCGCTTCGACCGGGTCGAAGCGGGGGTTCCGGTGAGGTACTGCCGGGGCGGACTCAGCTCAGCGCGCTCACCTGGCTCGCGGACAGCGTCTGCGGGTAGGTGTGCAGGTCTGCCACCGAGCCCGGGAAGGTCGCGTACGGGGCGGGGTTGCTGCTGTTGACGCAGCCGCCGACGGTGAGCGGTGCCGAGGAGTCGTACTGGGGGGTCGGGTTGGTCGCCGTTCCGGTCAGGGTGCCGTTCTGGTAGATCGACATGACTCCGGTGCTTGCCTTGAAGGTGACGACGAGATGGGTCCAGGTGCCGAGGACGGCGGTGTTGGGTCCCCCTTCGGCGGTGGGCCACTGGGCGTTGTCGTCGTTGCTGGTGGTGGTCTGGAACTCCCAGCCCTTGTTGACGCTGTCGTAGCCGATGTAGAAGGCCTGGTGTTCGCTGGTGCTCTGGCAGACGGCGGTGGACGAGGTGTTCGAGCCGATCTTCACCCAGGCCGAGACGCTGTAGTCGCCCGCGGTGTTGATCGCGTTCTGCTTGCTCTGCAGCATTCCGGTGGTGCCGTCGAAGGCCACCGAACCGGTCCCCGCGCTGGTGCTGGTCGGGTGGTCGGTGCCGTAGGTCGCGCCGCCGGTCACGGTGAACGGGTTCAGCGCGCCGGTGTCGGTGCCGTCGGTGGCGAGCTTCCACTCGTCCTCGGGCATTCCGTTGGTCCAGCCCTGCGGGACGATCAGGCTGGCGGTGTCGGCCAGGGCCGGTGCCAGCGCGGTGGGGTAGACGTGGACGTCGGCCACGGAGCCGGGGAAGGTGCTGTAGGGGGCCGCACCGCTGTCGCTGTTGACGCAGCCGCCGATGGTCAGCGGCATCGAGGAGTCGTACTGGGGCGTGATGTTGGTCGCGGTGCCCATCAGCGTGCCGTTCTGGTAGATCGACATCAGACCGGTGCTCGCGTTTCCGTCCACCGGGGCGGTGTAGGTGACCACCAGATGGGTCCAGGCGCCGACGACGGCCGTGTTCGGCCCGCCCTCGGCGGTCGGCGAATCCGCTGTTCCCGCGTTCGCGGTGGTGGTCTGGAACATCCAGCCCTTGTTGCCGCTGTCGTAGCCGATGTAGAAGGCCTGGTGTTCGCTGGTGCCCTGGCAGACGGCGGTGGAGCCGGTGGCTGAGTTGATCTTCACCCAGGCCGAGACGCTGTAGTCGCCCGCGGTGTCGACCGCGCTCTGCCTGCTCCGCAGGAAGCCGGTGCTGCCGTCGAAGGCCACCGAGCCCGAGCCGCCGTTGAGGGCGTTCGGGTGGTCGGTGCTGTAGGTCGCGCCGCCGACCGGGGTGAACCCGTTCAGCGCGCCGGTGTCGGTGCCGTCACTGGCGAGCTTCCACTCGTCCTCGGGCATTCCGTTGGCCCAGCCCTGCGGAACGATCAGGCTGGCGGTGTCGGCCTGGGCCGACTCCAGCGCGGTGGGGTAGACGTGGACGTCGGCCACGGAGCCGGGGAAGGCACCGCTGTCCGGGGTCGTGGCGGTGCCGCTGTTGACACAGCCGCCGATGGTCAGCGGCAGGGACGAGTCGTACTGGGGGGTGGCGTTGGTCGCGGTCCCCATCAGGGTGCCGTTCTGGTAGATCGACATCAGCCCGGTGCTGGTGTCCCCGTCCACCGGGGCGGTGTAGGTGACCACCAGGTGGGTCCAGGTGCCGATGGCGGCGGTGTTGGGTCCGCCCTCCGCGGTGGGCCACTGGGCGGTGTCGTCGTCGCTGGTGGTGGTCTGGAACATCCACCCCTTGTTGGTGCTGTCGTAGCCGATGGAGAAGGCTTGGTAGGCGCTGGTGCCCTGGCAGAAGGCCGTGGCGGTGGTGTCCGAGTTGATCTTCACCCAGGCGGAGATGCTGTAGTCGGCGGTGGAGTCGACGGCCGCGTGGTCGCTCTCCAGGAATCCGGTGCTGCCGTCGAAGGACGCCGAGCCGGTGCCGGCGTTCAGACTGTCCGGGGCGTCGGAGCCGAAGGTCACTCCGCCGACCGGGGTGAGCGGGTTCGAGCCGTCGCTGTCGCTGCCGTCGGCGGACAGCTGCCACTCGTTCTCAGGCGTGTCGTCGTCGGGCGCCAACGCCACCGCGACGTCGGGGGCCACGACGACCGTGCTCTGCACAGCGCTGAGGTACCCGGCCGCCAGGTCGCTGTAGTACGCGTTGTCGGGGTTGCCGGCGTTCAGGTCGGCGGCCTTGACGGTGGCGGAGGTGTCCGTGCCGTCGGAGGAGACCGCCGCGGCGAAGTCGACGATCCCGTCGCTGAAGTTGGAGCCGCTGGTGAGATAGCTGTTCACCAGCTGACGGGCCGATTCCTGTGCGGCCGTCGCGGTGTGGGTGAACGGCGGGATGGTGGCCACATAGGTGGTGATGTAGGAGTTCTGGCTCAGATAGGCCCCGTCGGGTCCGGTGGACAGCCCGTCGTCGGTGTTGTAGGCGCGGATCTGGCTGACCAGTGCGATGAGCCCGCTCTCCACGTTGGTGGCACAGGTGTTGGCGGTGCCGGTGCAGTTCAGCAGGTCGCTGGTACCGGTGGAGAGCAGCACCGTGCGGACGTTGCCCTGGGCCAGGACGCTGCGGTCCACCGGCCCCAGTGCGTTCAACGGCTGCGGCGCGTTGGTGATCTGCGGCAGGTGGTTGTTGTTCAGGCTCCAGCTGTTGGTTCCCTCGTTGAGCACGCCGTAGGGGACGGAGCCGTCGCCGGGGCCGTTCGGGTCGTTGACCAGGGCGCCGGTGATGGCGTCGCTGAGGTGGTGCTGGCCGTCCCCCTGGCCGGAGTCGGCGTTGACCGTCTGGTCGCCGAAGAGCACCAGCGAGCCGGTGGGCGCGGAGACCGGGGTGGTGACGTCGATGCCGGACAGGTAGGGCAGACCGGTGTAGGTGGTCGCCGTGTAGTTGGTCGCCGCGGTGTCGGCGGTCCGGTTCGCGGCGTCGCTGATCCAGACCGGGGTCTGGGCCGAGGCGTGCCCGGGCAGGGCGCTCGCGTTGGCGCTCAGGTGCAGGCTGACCAGCACCGTGTCCTGGGTGTCCGCGGAGATCGGCACCGGGTCGCTGGTGGCGTCGCCACCGGCGGGGATGGCGACCGAGGCGTGGCCGCCGAAGGTCAACGCGATCGGTGCCGCGGCCGCGGTCGCGCCCCCGGCCGTGCTGTCCTGGAGCGCGAGCGACGCGGCGTCGAAGGTGACCGGGCTGGTGCCGGTGGCGTTGGAGAGGTGGATCCGGACGGCGTTGCCGGTGTCCGTGCCACTGTCGTTGCTGGTGCCGATGCTGAGGTGGGCCGGAATCCGCAGGGTCTGACCGGTGAGGGCGACCGTGGCCCCGGCCTGGTTCTGCACCTTGGCGGTGTCCTGCGCGTCGGCCCAGCTGCCCACCCAGTGGGTGGCGCCGGCGTTGGTGATGCTGGTCGGGCGGATGCCGAGACCGAGGATGTGGATCGAGGACTGCCCGGCCTTCACGCCATTGCTGAACAGCGGCAGCGAGACACTGGTGATCTTCGCGCCGGGGCAGCTCAGCGGCACGCTGACGGCGTAGATCTTCGGCGCGGGGCTGGGGCTGGTCTGGGTGTTGTTGCTGTGGTTCTCGTGGACCAGGGTGGCGACGGCGGAGTCGGCGGGGCCGGCCACCCAGTCGGGCACGGTGTCCAGGGTGTAGCCCTGGTCGACCGCCTTGGTTCCGCCGGGCAGGCAGTTGCCCGGCGCGTAGGTGACGGTTCCGGTCGCGGTCTTGGCGCCGCCTCCGGTGGCGAAGGCCAGGAAGACCAGCGCACTGCCGTTGTTCTGCGTGGTGGTGGGCACCGTGACGATCTGTCCCGACCCCAGCATGTTGTCGGCGTTGCCGGTGCCGAAGCTGGGGAGGGTGATGGTGGCGCCGTCCACGGTGACCGTCTTGCCGCTCTGCCAGCCCAGCGTCGAGGTCAGGTCCGGTGCGTTGATGCTGGTGCCGGAACCGTCCGCGTCAGCGGTGCTGGTGGCCGCGGGTGAGGCCGTGAAGGTGCTGGTCGCCGTGTTGTTGAGGCAACCGCTGGTGGCGATGATCGAGCAGCTCAGCGTGGGTGCGATCCGGAGCACGTCGATGCCGGCCTGGAAACCCGCGGAACTGGGGTTCTTGCTGAGCAGCGCGAGGGTGAGCGTGTGCACACCCTTCTTCAGGGTGAGCAGTGACCCGTCCTTGCTGCTCTTCGGGATGCCGAAGTCGAGGTACTTCGTCGTGGTGAACGAGCTGTAGGCGTCGAAGCCGCCGATGAGCACGGACTCGGTGGGCTGGCCCTTGTCCAGGGTCAGGCTGTAGAGGCCGTAGTCCTTCGCCGTGGTCAGGTCGGCGCCGAGGTCCCAGGCGGCGTCCTTGGGGATGTCGAAGCTGAACACCGCCCGGTCGCCTGCGGCGACCTTGACCGTGCTGCTCTTGTTGCCGAGCATCGCCTGGAAGCCGTCGGCGTAGTGGGTGCCGGAGGTGTTGCCCTGGCTGACCAGCTGGCCACCGGTGCTGGTGGTGGTGGCCTTGGGCACCACGGTGGTGGTGCTGTCGGTGTTGGTCGCGGTGTAGCCGCTGATCAGCTTGTCACCGTAGGTGAACACCGGCGTACTGGTCCCCGCGCTGAACAGGTACGGGGTCTGCTGGATCGAGGTGGAACCGGCCTGGTCCACGGATTTGGCGAAGAGGGTGTGCGGACCGGTGGTACCCGGAGCGAACACCGGTGCCGCGCTGCCGTTGATGACGGAGGTCCCGGTGCCGGGGCCGTTGTCGGCGGTGGCGTAGTAGACCTTGCCGGGCACGATGGCGGCGCCCGCCACCCAGTGCGGCGTGCTGGTGGTGTAGACGGTGCTGCCCAGCGTGGCGTCGAGGGACACCAGGTAGCCGGTGATGTTGTTGGTGTGGTTGTTGTTGAGCACGAAGGTGCCCAGGTCCGAGAACGCGCCGCCGATCTGCTTCGGTGGGAACTGGGTGGAGCTGACGGTCGGCGCCGGCGGGGCGGTCGTGTCGATGGTGAAGGTCTGGGTCTTCGTCCAGATGCCCGCGCCGGGTCCGACCCAGTAGCCGGCCGCGTTCTGTGCGGTGGCCTTCCAGGTGTAGGTGCCGTCGGCGAGGTGGGGCGTGGTCCAGTCACTGCCGTTGGTGTTGTACTGCGGTTTGCCCTTGGCGTTGAGGTTGGGTCCGAAACCGGTGGCCACCTCGGTGCCCGCGGAGTTGTAGACCTGGTACCCGATGCGCACCAGTTCGCTCGCGTGCGGCGTGAGGTCCGGGTCGATGGCCCGGGCCGACAGCGTCGGGGTGTGGGTGGTGGTGAAGATCTTGCCGGTGTTGGTGATGGACGGCTTGACCGCGGGGTCGCCGGTGCCGTCCTTGAGCTTGGGCCGGAAGCTGTAGGTGACCGACAGGGTCGCGCCGCCGCCGTAGGCGAACTGCTTCCACTGGGTCGCGTCGTTCATGTTCGGCGACTGCACCATCAGCGTCATGGTGCCGCTCTTGGCCGCGGCGGTCGTCTGGGCCCGTGAGGTGACGTCGAACTTCAGCTCAGGCGGACTCACATAGGAACCGGTCCCGTTGGTGACCGGGCAGACGCCGGCCTCGTGGCTCTGCGGATTACTGGGGCCGAGGGCGCCGGTGCGCACCGTGGGCTCGTGTCCCCAGTACAGGGTGGAGGAGCTCCAGCCGGCCGGGGTGTCGGTGCCGTAGGCGGCGGCCGGGGTGTCCGCGCAGGAGGCGGCGGAGAGCTGCTTGACCTCCAGGTAGGCCTCGGAGACCTCGGCGCCCTTGATGCCGCTGGTGTCCATCTGGTAGTAGGTGCGGGCGCGTTCGCCGTTCCCCGGGGAGTTGTTGTCCCAGCCCTCGCGGGCGTTGGTCGCCCCCGTGGTCGAGGTCGAGTTGTAGACGTTCCAGCCGTTGTCGGAGATCCGGGCCCACTTGAGCTGGGTCTTGGGGCCCGACCACTCCGGGTCGACGAAGACCGGGTAGGTGACGCCGGGCGCGGTCAGCAGCGCCTTGTCCAGGCCGAGTTGCTGCTTTCCGCGCGAGAGCTTGACCTGGACCTGGGCCCGGTGGGCGCCGACCTGGTCGGACCGCAGGTGCTCGGCGTGCGCGGCGGAGGGCGTGGTGGCCGGGGCGCTCGACGAGGCGTCGACCGGGGCGCCGCTGCTGTCCCACATCAGGGCGGTGTCGCTGTGGAACACGGTCTCGCCAGTACGCCGGTCGACTGCCTGGGCGCCGCCGTCGCTGGTCTGGCTGAGCGTCACATTGCCGCTGGTGGTGCCGAGGGCGAGATTCGCCAGCCCCGGGTCGTTCGCCGCCGCGGCCGACTTGAGCACCAGCACGGAGGAGTAGCCGGAGGCGTCCGCCGTCAGCTGGAGGTCGACGTCGGGCAGGACGTCGGGGTACGTCGCGGTGTCGCCGGAGATCACCGGCTTGGGCAGCGCGGTGGGCCAGGAGAAGCCCAGTGAGTCCGTGCCGGTCGCCATGGACACCAGGGTGTTCGAGCCGCCGCCGGAGAAGGACAGGCCGGTCACGGCGGCCTTGGGGCCCCAGGTCCCGTCGCTGTGCCGCACCAGCGAGGTGTCGATGGACACCCAGCTTTTACCCTGCTTCACCCGCTGCGGCACCGAGGACGAGGTCTGGGTGTAGGTGCCGTCCGGGTTCGCGACCACCAGGGTGCCACTGTCGGTCAGTTGGTCGACCGTCACCGGCTTGCCGGTCTTCCTGGCCACCGCCGACGCGGACTCCAGGGGGTCGAGGCCGTGCGCCGCACTCTTCGGCTTGCTCGCGCCGGAGCGCTGCGGTGCCTTCGCGGGCTCGGCCGCGTGGGCGATGCCACCGGTGGCGAGCGAGGTGGCGGCCACCGCGGCGGTGACGGCCACAGCCAGGAGCCGGGACGTCGAACGCCCCGGCCTGGTCGCGGCGAATCGGGACGTGGACATCGTGATAGCGGCCTTCCGAGAACGATCGGCCCCCATGGGCCCATACCGCTGAGCATTCTCAGCTGCGAAATAGACCCAGGTCCACGCGTTTTGATCTTCCCGACGACCGGGTGTGTCCTTTTTATGGCCGTCCTGGGCGATATGTAAATCAATTCATGAACACCTCTTACCTTCGGAGCTCCATTCGCGTGCACCGGGAGTGAAAATCCGCATTTGTATCCCATTTCCCTCCCGTTATCCAACTGTAATCATTAATGGATGCGGCCCGACTCGCCTGGGTCCTAGGGTGTGCCACTGCAGGGTTGTGGATCATCCACCACCCGGCTTCTGTACGCCCAGGGCTGGGGCACGTTCCCATCCGTTCGGGGTGTGAACGCGGGGGAGGGGATCGCGCACCATGGTGCGAATCGTTGGACTGTCTCACCGTCAGGTGAGTTCGCTCAGACGCCGGGTGGCTGTGCTCACGGTGACCACGGTCCTCGCCGGCGGCCTGCTGTCGACCGGTCAGGCGCAGGCTCTGACGCAGGATCAGACAGTGCGGCACGTAACCGCGCCGGCGGTGCCGCGTGACCGGACGGTCCCCTCCGTCCCTGCCGTCCCCGCCAAGACGCCGGCGGTCAAAGCGTTCAAGCGCTTCGACCCCGCGGGGCAGAGCACCCTGCCCGGGGCCGGTGCTGCGACCGTTACGCTGCCTGCCGCTCCCGCTGCCGTTTCCAGCAAGGACCGGAATGCGGTCCTGGCCGCCACCCCTGCCCGGACGTCGGTGCCGGTACGAGCAGGATCCCTTCCGGTGCTGCTCGCGCCCGTTGCGGCAGCAGGCGTGCTGCCCTCGGCGTCCGCAGGGGCGGCCCGGATCCGGGTGCAGGTCGTCGCGCAGAAGACCGCGCAGTCGGCCGGTGTCCACGGCGTGCTCTTCACGGTGCGGCGGACGTCCGGGGCGACCGGCCCGGTGGGGCTGAGTGTGGACGACTCCACCTTCCGCTACGCCTACGGCGGCGACTACGCCTCGCGACTGCACCTGGTCCAGTTGCCCGGGTGCGCGCTCACCACACCGCAGTCGCCGAAGTGCCAGACGCAGACCGCACTGGGCGGCACGGCCGGGGCGCCGCTGTCGGCCCGGATCAGCCTGCCGGCGACCTCCGGTGCGATGGTGCTGGCCGCGACGGCGGGAACCAGTGGTTCCTCGGGCGACTACTCGGCCACGAAGCTGGCGTCCGGCGGGACCTGGTCGACCGCGGGCAACACCGGGTCGTTCAGCTACAACTACCCGATCACCGTTCCGGCTGCGATCGGCGGGGCATCCCCGACCGTCTCGCTGTCCTACGACTCCTCCAGTCAGGACGCGCTGACGGCCGGGACCAACAACCAGTCCTCCTGGGTGGGCGACGGGTGGTCGTCCACCGAGAGCTACGTGGAGCGCACCTACCGCTCCTGCACCGACATCAAGGCGACCGGGGCACCCGCCAACGACGGCGACGAGTGCTGGGACGGACAGATCCTGACCTTGTCGCTGGGCGGCAAGTCCACCCCGATCGTCTACGACGACGTCAACCACAGCTTCCATCCGGTGGAGGACGACGGCACCACGAAGATCGAGGACCTGACCGGTGCGACCAACGGCACCACCAACGGTGAGTACTTCAAGGTCACCGAGGACGGCGTGCAGTACTTCTTCGGCCTGAACCACCTGCCGGGGTGGGCCAGTGGGAAAGCCGAGACGGGTTCGGCCTGGTCGGAGCCGGTGTACAACGCGCACGGCGGGGTGGCGGCCTGCCCGAGCGGTTCGTTCGCGGACACCGCGTGCACGCTGGGGTACCGGTTCAACCTGGACTACTCGGTGGACCTGCACAACAACGCCACCGCGTACTACTACAACCCGGAAACGGGCTACTACGGCGCGGACATGAAGAACACCGCCGTGGCGTACACCCGCGGCGGCACCCTGGCCCGGATCGACTACGGCATGACGGCCTCGACCGTGTACTCCGCCACCGCTCCCGAGCAGATCGTCTTCGACGCCAGCGCCGAGCGCTGCATCGCCGGCAGCCCGGTGGCCGCCAACACCTGCGCGGACTCGCAGTTCACCGTCGCCAACGCCTCCTACTGGCCCGACGTGCCGATCGACCAGAATTGCGCCAAGGGCGCCACCGACTGCACCAACCACGGGCCCAGCTTCTGGTCCCGCAAGCGGCTGACCTCGATCACCACCCAGGTGCAGATCGCCGGCGCCACCCAGCAGGTGGACCAGTACAAACTGGTGCAGTCCTTCCCCGACGGCGGGGACCACGCGCCGACCCTGTGGCTGGACTCCATCCAGCACATCGGCCTGGACACCAGCGGCGGCGCCACCGCCAGTGCCAGCACCCAGCCGATCAGCTTCGACCCCCCGCTGCAACTGGCCAACCGGGTCGGCACCATCCCGCAGATGCCGGCCATGTACCACGACCGGATCCAGACCCTCACCACCGAGACCGGCGCCCAGACCACCGTGGTCTACAACACCCCGGACTGCTCCACCGCCCCGGCCAGCGACCCCAACGACCCCACCGACGCCGCCGCCAAGACCTTCGCCTCCACGAACAAGCTGTCCTGCTTCCCGGTCTACTGGACCCCGGACGGTCAGCCCAATCCGATGCTGGACTGGTTCTACCTGCACACCGTCGCCTCGGTCACCACCACCGACCCGCACAACTCCTATGCCGACGGCACCCAGCCGGAACTGGTCACCGAGTACGCGTACAAGGGCGACCCCGGCTGGCACTACGACGACAACGAGACGGTCAAGGCGAAGAACCGCACCTGGGGCCAGTTTCGCGGCTACCCCGAGGTCGACACCACCACCGGCGACCCCAACGTCTTCCACTACACCAACGGCGTCGCCGTCCACGACCAGAAGACCCTCACCAAGACCTACTACTTCCTCGGCATGAACGGTGACACGCTGCCCTCCGGCACCCGCACCGTGCCACCCCTGGTCAGCCAGGACGGAACCACGGCCACGGTGCCGGACGACAACGCCCTGGCCGGCGAGGTCTTCGAGACCGACAGCTACTCGAGTGCCTCCGGCTCGCTCGTCAAGGCCGCGGTCACGGTTCCCGGCATCATCGGGCCCACGGCCTCACGGGCCAGGACAGGGCTGCCTGCGTTGACGGCGCAGATGGTCCGCACCACGAAGACGTTGAACCGCGAGGCCGTCTCCTACGGGTGGCGCAAGACCGAGACGGACACCTTCTACAACACGGCCCTGGGCCAGCTGACCACGGGTATGCCGGTGCAGGTGGACGACCGGGGTGAGACAGCGGACAGCAGCAACGTCGAGAAGTGCACCTACACCCGCTATGTCACCGACGCCGGCGACCTGCTCGCGTTGACGGCCGAGACCACGACCACGGCCCAGGACTGCACCAGCGCCAACGCCACCCGCAGCGGCGCCCTGATCTCCGACACCCTCACCGCCTACGACGGCCATGCCTTCACCTATGACGGCGCCTCACCTGCGGGCACCGCCCCCACCAAGGGTGACATCACCCAGGTGAGCCTGGCCTCGGCGGCCACCGGTCCCACCGCCACCGCCTACCTGGTGAAGGCTGCCACCAGCTACGACAGCTACGGGCGCACCACGTCGGTGACCCGGACACCTGACTCCTCGGCACCGAACGGGACCAGCCTGGCCCAGACGGTCTCCACCGGGTTCACCCCCGCGACCGGCGCACTGCCCACGGCCACGGTGACGGCCACTCAGGTCACCCCCGGCTTCAGCTGCACCACCGCGAGCGTGGACTCCAAGGACTGCCAGGTCGAGAGCGCGATCCTGGATCCCGCCAGAGCCCTCCCCATCAGCAGGACCGATGTCGGCAAGCTCACCACCACGGTGACCTATGACGCCCTGGGGCGCACGGTCGCGGTATGGCTGCCGAACGAGAACCAGGCCGCCGGGGCCCCGGCGAACACCACCTTCAGCTATGCGCTCTCCACCACCGCACCCACGGTGGTCACCACTGGCACTCTGCTCGACAACGGCACCTACAGCACCAGCGAGACCCTGTACGACGCCATGCTCCGGGTCCGCGAGACCCAGGCCACCTCGGAGAACAGCAGCACGACCGTCACTGACACGCAGTACGACAGCCACGGGTGGACCGTGGTCACCAACAACTCGTACAGCATTGCCGGCAGCCCTTCGAACAGTCTGGCCAAGATCTCCCTGGTCTCGATCCCCGACACCACCGTCACCGACCACGACGGGACGGGACGGGCCACCCGGACCACCGAGGAGCACGACAATGCCGTCACCTCGGTCAGCAGCACCGCCTATGCGGGTGACCGGACCACGGTGGTGCCTCCTGCGGGGGGCGTGGCCACCACCACGGTGACCGACGCCCGTGGGCAGAAGACCGAGTTGGACCAGTACACCGCGGCCCCGACCCTGTCCGGCGACGCCGCGGACGGATTCACCGTGAGCAATGGCACCAGCACGGCCACGCACTACTCCTACACGGCCGCCGGGCAGGAGAAGCAGGTCACCGCGTCCGACTCGACGACCTGGCTGTTCAGCTACGACCTGCTGGGCCGCAAGTACTCCGAGAAGGACCCGGACGCCGGGAGCAGCGGCTACGGCTACGACGACGCGGGAAACCTGGTCTCGACCACCGACGCCCGCCAAGTCGAGCTCGACTACACCTTCGACCTGACGGGTCGCAAGCTGACCGCCACCGACAAGTCCAAGAGCGGCTTCGAATTCGCCAGCTGGCTGTACGACACCCTGCGGATCGGTCAGCCGACCTCCTCGACCCGCTATGTCCAGGGCACCACCGGCGGGTACACGGTGGCCACCTTGGGATACACCACCCTGGGCAAGGCCACCGGATCCAAGATCACTCTCCCCGCGTCGGAGGCACCGCTGCCGACGACGTGGACCACCACCTACGCATACAGCATCAACGACCAGCTCATGTCGTCCGAGAGCGACCCGCGGGTGGGCTCGATGGCGGCGGACAATCTGGTCTACAACCACGACCCCCTCGGTAATCCCACGACGACGGGCACCAGTACCGCGACCTATGTCGGGGGCACCACCTACACCGACTACGGTGAGCCCGCGCGGATCGTTCTGGGCCCGTCCACCAACCAGGCGTGGGAGACCTACTCCTACGACGACCAGACCCGTCGGCTGACCGACCGCCAGGTGTCACGTACCCAGGCGCCCGGCCCCCTGGTGGATGACACCCAGTACACCTACGACGCGTCCGGCAACCCGACCTCCACCAGCAGTCTCCAGTCGGAGACCGGCAACACCGCCACCGACCGCCAGTGCTACAGCTACGACAGCCTGGACCGTCTCGCCAATGCCTGGACCACCAGCAGCAGCGCCTGCCCCGCGGGTGCGGCGGCGCCGGCCGCCGGCACCACGTCGACCACGGCCGGCTCGTACTGGCAGTCCTTCAGCTACGACGCGGTGGGTGACCGCAGCCAGAGCGTCGACCACGCCACCGGCACCGGTGCCGACGCCACCACGGTGTACCACGACGGATGCACCGGTACCTGTGTCAACGGCCCCCAGCCGCACACCCTCACCGCCACCACGGGTGCCAACCCCACCACGCTGACCTACGACGCCGACGGCAACCTGCTCACCCGCGGCCCCACCGCGGGTACCGGTACCGGACAGAGCCTGGTCTGGGACGACGAGGGCAATCTCCAGCAGGTCACCACCACCGGCTCCAACCCCAGCACCACCCAGTACCTCTACGACGCGGACGGCAACCAGCTCCTTCGCCGTGATCCCACCCAGACCGTCTTCTTCGCAGGCGACACGGAAATCGTCGTCGGCACCAGCAGCACCCCGCACACCCTGCTCGGGGCGATCCGCACCTACTCCATCGGTGGATCCGGGACCGCGATCGCGATCAGGTCGAGCCTGCCCGGCGGAGGGGTCGAGTACCTCCTGAGCGACCCCCACGGCACCGCCACCCTGGCCATGGACACCACGACCCAGCAGGTCTCCCGGCAGCAGTACACCCCCTACGGCGAGCTGCGCGCCAGCGCCGACAGCACGGCATGGCCGGATCCCACGCACTCGTACCTCGGCAAGGCCCAGGACGCCGTCACCGGCTACACCGACATCGGGGCCCGCAAGTACGACCCGGTCTTCGGCCTGTTCATCAGTGTCGACCCGGTCTTCGAGGCGACGAGCCCCCAGCAGATCGGCGGCTACACCTATTCCGGGGACAACCCGGTCACCAGCAGCGACCCCACCGGACTTCGACTCGCCTGCGGCCCCGGCGAGGATGCGGCCTGCCCGTCGAACTGCCCCAACGGATACTGCAAGCCGCCGCCCACGCCGACGGCTGATCCGTGCTCAGCTGCCGATGCCTACGAACCGGGCGGCGCCTGCTTCCAGGGTGGCGGCGGGGACGTAACGCGCTACGTGGCAGCACGGAACTTCATCTACCAGCAGATCGTCCAGATGCTGGCCAGCCCGCAGTTCGCCGAGATCCACCACCTGGACAACCCCTCGGTCCTCGACTGGGTCTTCGCACAACAGGGCGCCATGCAGGTCACTGCTCTGAAGAATTTCGCGGCGATCATCGGGAACAACAAGCCTTGGGACTTCAAGAAGCAGGTCACCGATCTGCTGAGCACCATGCCGATTCCCACCGGTGGAATCCCCGGCTACACCAGATTCGCCGGCGATCCAAGGGTGCAGATATATTTCAATATCTGGGCGAACATATCCTATGGATATGTCGGCCGGGCGGAGGGCTTCAGTGCCCTGACCCTCCAGGTCGGCGCGGAGGTCAATGCCGAGAGATCAGGTACGAACACGATGGGGAACTACTACGGCAGACAAGCCGGCATCGACCTTTACGGGGTCTTCAAACTTGATGGGCCGTCAGCGGCTTGAGCCAATTGACTGTCACGTTGGGTGACGATGCCGGGTGTGGTGTGCCCCGGATGCAAGGAGCCCGCAGGGATTGGTGATCATGGTTCTTGTCTAGAGAAACCGATCACGAACACCTGCGGGCTCGAACATCAACGATACCTGTGCCGATACGGACGCGACACTGCTGCTGGGCCTGGAGGGGCTGGGGGTGATCAAGGTGGAGGAGGTCGGGCCGGCTCTCGTCGTGCACGTGGCGACGGTGGACGAGGGTGCGCGGGCATGCCCGGAGTGCGGAGTGCTCTCCACGACGAGGAAGGGCCCACGTCTCACCCGCCCCCGCCAACTTCCTTACGGTGGACGACGTGTGGATCTGCACTGGCACAAGTCCCGTTGGTTCTGCGCGGAACCGCTGTGCCCGCGCGGCTCGTTCACCGAGCAGGTCCGCGAGGTGCCAGCGGGGGCCCGGCTGACCCGCGCGCTGCGGCGCGAGGCCGGACGCGTGGTGGCCGACGACGGCCGCACGGTCGTACAGGCCGGCCGTGACCTGGGCATCTCCTGGCCCACTGCCCAAGCTGCCTTCGAACAGTACGCCGAGCTCGTCCTGCCTGATCAGCCGCCCGTGACCGAGGCCGTCGGCATCGACGAGACCCGCAGGGGCAAGCCGGTCTGGCGGGAGAACCCCGAAACGGGCACATGGGAACTGGTCGCCGACGCCTGGCATATCGGCTTCGTCGACGCGGTCGGCGGCCAGGGCCTGCTCGGGCAGGTCGAGGGCCGCAACGCCGCCTCCGTCGCCGCCTGGCTCACCCTCCAGCCCGAGACCTGGAAACAGCGGGTCAGGTACGTGGCCATCGACCTGTGCGCCACCTTCCGCGCCGCCGTGCGCACCGCCCTGCCCCACGCCCGAATCGTCGTGGACTGCTTCCACGTCGTCCAGCTCGCCCAGCGCCACCTGGCCGACCTGCGCCGCCGCCTCACCTGGAGGCACCACGGCCGCCGCGCCCGCAAGGGCGACCCCGTCTGGAGCGTCCGCAAGCTCCTGCGCCGCAACAAGGAAGACCTCACCACCACAGAACTGGCCACGCTTGCCGACGAGTTGACCGATATGGGTACCTACGGCAAGCAGATCCTCGACGGCTGGCGTGCCAAGGAGCTCCTGCGCGACCTGCTGCGGCTCACCGCCAAGCACGCCCACGTCCTTCCCGACCGCTCCGCGGTCTCCGCCGCCCGCTACCGCTTCCAGGCCTTCTGTGCCGACCGCCCCTACCTGGTCGAACTGGTCACCCTCGCCGAAACCGTCGACCAGTGGTGGCACGGCATCGAGAACTACATCAAAACCGGCATAACGAACGCCGCATCCGAAGGCAACAACCGCGTGATCAAGCTCGAAGCCCGCAAGGCCTACGGCTTCCGAAACCGCCGGAGCCAACGCCTGCGATCACACTGCGCAACCACCCGAAGGGCACGCGGAAAGCTGACGACCCATCAACTTTGATGACCCCCTTTACGAGGACCGGAAACCGGATCAGCTGACTCCGGAGGACATCGACCGGGAGATCTCGAAGATGCTGCCCAACCTCTCGAAGTACTCAGAGGTCCAGCCGTTCCCGTCGTCCCTCACCGCGCCGCCTGCCGGGAAGGACTGGATCACCGGGTTCCAGCCGATCGGTGACGGGTTCTAGGATCGTCCAGGAAATGAACCAGATGAAGGATCGGGACTTGAAGCACCTGCGTGGAGTGGCGTTCCTCGAACTGGCAGTGGTCTGGTCGGGGGCGCTGCTCTGCGGGATCCTCCCCCTCTCGGCGGTGGCGCTGGGCCGGGGGGGTCCGGTCGGGGCCCTGAAGGCCGCTGCCCTGGTATTTCTGGCCTTCCTCTCCGCCGCGGTGCTGGCGGCGACCGTGGCGGTCGGCGCCAAGCTCCTCGCCGACCGCAGGATCGGCCCCGGCAGGTTGGCGCTGGTGCTCTGCGCCGCGGTCGCCTCGCTGGTCGCACTCGACTGGTTCGTTCCGTTCCGGTTCGCGGTCGTCGTCGTGATGATGTTCCTGCTCCAGGCGCTGACGGTCTGCGTCGTCGGCCTGCGCCCCTCTCGCAGGCTCGTGCTCGGCGGACTGGTTCTCGCGGTACTCCTCTGCGCCGCGGGCAGCGCGGAGGCGTCGCTGCGGCGCAGCCTCGACGTCGTCGACCAGAAGGCCGGCGGCTCGCTTCCGCCGCAGGGAGTGCTCCAGGTGGTGGACATCTCGAACATGCACCTGGGCGATCTTTCCTGGAACGGCCGTCAACTGACCGCCACGTACGGGTTCGCGGAGGGCCCCGGGACGGATTTCACCACGGTCGATGCCGTGGAGGTGGCGGTCCCCGGCATCCAGGACCCCTGCGGGCCGATGGCGTACGGAAACGGAGAGGGAATCCGTACGGCACAGCCGAGTTGCACCCAGGTGGCTCCCGACCTATGGCGCCGAGGCGATCCAGGCTCCGTGCTCGGATATGTGGCGCACCGTCAGGGCGCCACCCTGGAGCTCTCCGTCGGCGGGGCCCAGTACCTCCAGGGGCAGGGCGCCGATCAGGCGATCCCCAAGGGCGCCGACGCGGACACCTATGCCCGCACGGCGCTCGAATCCGCGCATCCCCTCACCGCCGCCCAACTGAACGAGCTATTTCCGGTCACCCGCGAATCAACCTGGAACTGGCTGTTCTGAGCCGATCCGCGGGGATCCCTCCCTCAGAACGTCAGGCGAATGATCGACAGACGGGCGCTGATCGCAGGGCTGGCCTCGACCGCCGCAGTCGTGCTGGCAGGCTGTGCCGCGCCCACCGCGGAGCAGGGGAGCAGCGGTCAGCAGAAGGGCGGCACCGGCGGTTCGACCGCCCCGCTGGTGCTGCACGACGACTCGGGGGAGATCACCTCCGTCGCGGTCAGCCCCGACGGTCGGCGGCTGGCGACCGGTAGCGGGTACGGAAACGGCGACGACGGGATTCGGCTGTGGGATCTGGAGGGCCGGAGACTCCTCCGGCAGCACCAGACCGACGGCGTTCCCGTCTCGTCGGTGGCCTTCAGCGCCGACGGCGCGATCGCCGCCGCGTCGAGCGAACTGCTGGTGCTGGACGGCGCCACTCTGGCACCGCGGTACAGCCTGCCGATGAGCGCTCCCGGCGCTGACGGCTGTGTGGCGTTCAGCCACGACGGAAAACTGCTGGTGGCGGGCGGACAGGGCGGGACCCTGCACCTGTGGGACCTGGCGTCCAGGAAGGAGCGGCGGTCGCCGCTGCGGGCCCCGGCGGGTGTTTCGGCGGTCCTGTTCGCCGACGGCGGCCGGCTCGTGGCGGCGGCCTGCGGCGGGTCCGGGGTGTGCCTGTGGGACACGGTCACCGGGGCGAGCCGGGTACTGCCGGCCGCCCCGGCCGCGGTCCTGGGTCTGGGACCGGACGGAACCACGCTGGTGACCGGTGGAGCCACCGGTTCCCTGCAGGGCGCGGTCGTGGAGGTCTGGGACGTGGTCGGCAACGCCCGGCTGACCTCGCCCACGGTCGCAGGGGGTCTTGCCGCCGCCGTCGCGGTCAGCCCCGACGGTCACACGCTCGCGGTCGGAAGCGACACCGGTGTTCAGACCTACCAGCTCTCCGGCGGCCGTCCGCTGCGGAGCTGGAGCACCGCCGACAAGGTCGCGGGTCTGGTCTTCACCGGGGGAGGGCGGTCGCTGGCGGCGGGACTGAGCAACGGAACCGTGGCCCTGCTCGACCCCGCTCCGGCCTGACCCCCGGTGCCTTCCTGACCGGGCCGCGCAGTCCCTCCGACGGCGGCCCGGTCAGGACGTCCCCTGGTGGGATCCAGAGTCGCGGTGGACGCTGACGCCGCCGAGCAGGCCCCAGGCGTCGATGCGCACGGTGGGTCCGCCCGGTCGGCTGGGGCCGTCGTCCTTGACGCCGCCCAGACGAATTCCGTGGACCTCCACCCGGACCTCGGGGCGGACCTTGAGCGTGACGCCGCCGATCAGGCTCAGTTTGGTGATGCGCAGCTGCACGTCGTCGGTGAGGTCGACGTCGGTGAGGTCGATGTTGGCGCCGCCGATGAGTGAGGCGGTGACGGTGCGTTCGTGGAGGGTGGCTCCGTTCAGGCGGTGGCCCCCGAGGATGCTGACCTTGACGTCGGTCTTGTCCGGGGTGTCCCCGTTGCTGTTTGTCATGACAACAACGGTACTGGCAGCGGCACTTGCGTGTGCAGTGGCTGCACTCGGCAGCGGAAGCGTGTGAATTCACGTCCGACCGATTGACATGTCCCCGCGATTGCCTTAGACCTCTCCGGAGAGCGCTCTCACGGTCGGGGTCAGAGCTCTGTCCCGTTCATCGTCGTCCCACCATCCCCCCACCCCGGAAGGTACGGATAGGCATGAGGCTTCTTCCCCACCCGCTGTCGCCGAGGCGAAGCAGAGGACGAGCACCCCGCCGCAGGCCCGCGTTCCGCGCACTGCTGACGGTGGTGGCCCTGCTCACCCTGTCCCTCGCCGGTGCGCACAGCTCGGCCTACGCGGCCGGGAGCGCGCCCTTCGGCGGCACCGCGGCCCCCGTGCCGGGCACCGTCCAGGCCGCGAACTACGACACCGGCGGCCAGGGCGTCGCCTACAACACCGCTGCGGGCAACGGCAGCGCCAACAGCTACCGCACCGACGGCATCGACCTGGAGGCCACCGCCGACACCCAGGACACCGGCCCGGCCGGCGGCGCGGACGACCTCGGCTGGACCGCGGCGGGACAGTGGTTCACGTACACCGTCAATGTCGCCACCGCCGGAACCTACAGCGTCGCCTTCCGGGTGGCCTCGCCGTACGGGATCACCGACGCGCTGCACCTCGCCAACTCCTCCGGCGCCAACCTCAGCGGCCCGGTCGCCGTCCCCAACACCGGCGGCTACGAGACCTGGACCACGGTCACCGCGAGCGTCACCCTCCCGGCGGGGCGGCAGACGCTCACCCTCGACCAGGACTCCAACGGCTGGAACTTCCACTTCCTGAGCTTCACCCTGGGCACAGGCGGCGGTGGAGGCGGCGGAACGAGCGGCGACCAGCCGTTCGGCGGCACACCGGCCCCGGTGCCGGGCACGGTCCAGACGGCCAACTACGACACCGGCGGCCAAGGCGTCGGCTACAACGCCACGGCGGGCAACGGCAGCGCCAACGCCTACCGCACCGACGGCATCGACCTGGAGGCCACCGCCGACACCCAGGACACCAGCGCGGCCGGAGGCGGCTACAACCTCGGCTGGACCGCGGCGGGACAGTGGTTCAAGTACACCGTCAACGTCGCCACGGCCGGGATCTACACGGTCACCTTCCGGGTCTCCGCGCCGCAGGCGGTCGCGGACGCCCTGCACCTCGCCAACGCCTCGGGCACCAATCTCACCGGCCCCGTGGCCGTCCCCGCCACCGGCGGCTACCAGACCTGGAGCACCGTCACCGCCAGCGCCACCCTGCCGGCCGGCCAGCAGACGCTCACCCTCGACGAGGACGCAGCCGGCTGGAACGCCCACTACCTGGCCCTCACCCAGGGCACGGGCGGAGGCGGTGGAGGTGGAGGCGGCGGCACCGGTCCGACCGAGTACTGCGGCACCCAGGACCTCGCCCTCGACCAGCCCACCACGGCCTCCTCGACCCAGGACGCCGCCGACTACCCCGCCCCCGACGCCACCGACGGCGACCCCGGCACCCGCTGGTCCAGCGCGGCCGCCGACCCGCAGTGGCTGGAGGTCGACCTCGGGTCCCCGCAGCAGATCTGCAGCGTGGGCCTGGTCTGGGAGGACGCCTACGCCACGGCGTTCCAGATCCAGGTATCCAACGACAACGCGACCTGGACCACGATCTACTCCACCACGACCGCGACCGGCGGCAAGGAGACGATCCCGGTCTCCGTGACGGACCGCTACCTCCGCATGAACGGCACCGCACGGGCCACCCAGTTCGGCTACTCGGTCTTCGAGTTCGACGCCTACGGCCTGACCACGGTCGCCCCGGTCACCGGCGGCAACGGCAACGGCGGCAACGGCACCTGCTCCTGGGTCGGCTCCACGGCGCCGGTCGCCCAACGGGTCCAGCAGGTGCTGAACACCATGGACCAGTCCGAGGAGCTCAGCCTGGTCGCCGGTGACGGCACCTCGTCCTACATCGGCCACATCCCCGGCATCCCCAACCTGTGCATCGCTCCCACCAACATGCAGGACGGCCCCAACGGGGTCGGCGACGGCACCGGCGGGGTGACGGCCTTCCCGGACGGCGAGAGCGCCGCCGCGACCTGGGACCCGGCACTGATCCAGCAGGAGGGCACGGCGATCGGCAACGAGTTCGCCGGCAAGGGCGTGAACGTCTCCCTCGGCCCGACCACCAACCTGGTCCGCGACCCGCGCTGGGGGCGCACCTACGAGACCTACGGCGAGGACCCGTACCTGGCGGGCCGGATCACCTCGGCCGAGGTCAGGGGGCTGCAGAGCCAGGGCGTGATGGCGATGGTGAAGCACACCGCCGCCTACGACCAGGAGCAGTACCCCAACGGCAGCAACAAGGAGACGGTCAGTCAGAAGGCCCTGGAGGAGCTCTACCTGGCACCGTTCGAGTCGTCCATCGAGACGTCCGCACCGGCCGCGATGATGTGCTCCTACGCCGTGGTCAACGGCGCAGCCTCCTGCCAGAACGCCGACATCCAGCAGAAGGGGCTCGACGGGGAGGCGAACTTCGGCGGCTACATCACCTCGGACTGGGGCGCCGACTACTCCAGCGTCCCCTCCACCGAGGCCGGCATGGATGTGGCGATGCCGTTCTCCGACGCCGACGCCCTGTCCGCCGCACTGACGGGCGGCACGCTGAGCCAGGCGACGCTGAACGCCAACGTCGCCCGGATCCTCACCCAGATGTTCGCCTTCGGGATGTTCGACAACCCGCAGAGCGGCTCCCTCTCCACCAGCGTCTCCACCGCGGCGCACCAGCAGACCGCCCTGCAACTGAGCGAGGAGGGCACGGTGCTGCTGAAGAACAACGGCACCCTGCCGCTCAACCCGAACGGCAGCGAGTCGATCGCGGTGATCGGCACCGACGGCGGCGCGGGCGTGGAACTCGCCGGGGGCGGCAGCGGCACGGTCACCAGCTCCAACACGATCTGGCCGATCACCGGCATCCAGAACGCGGCGGGCCCGAACGTCAAGGTCACCTACACCCAGGGCAACGACAACGGCACCGCGAACATCCCGCAGGCCGTGGCCGCCGCCCAGGCCGCCACCGACGCCATCGTCTACGTCAACGCGCCGGAGGGCGAGGAGAGCGACCTGACCACGCTCGATCTGTCCAGCACCGACGAGACGTTGATCGCGGACGTGGCCGCGGCGAACCCGCACACCATCGTGGTGATCAACAGCGGATCGCCGGTGGTCATGCCGTGGCTCAACTCGGTCGCCGGGGTCTTCGAGAACTGGTACGGCGGACAGGAGACCGGCGCCGCGACGGCCGCGCTGATCTTCGGCACCGCCAACCCCTCCGGCAAGCTGCCGGTCACCCTCCCCGCCTCCCTGAGCCAGGTTCCGGCGCAGACCACCGCACAGTGGCCGGGCACCTCGACCGGCGTGAACTTCAGCGAGGGCGTGAACATCGGCTACCGCTGGTACCAGTCCCAGAACATCACCCCCGCCTTCCCGTTCGGGTTCGGGCTCTCCTACACGAAGTTCTCCTTCTCCAACCTCAACGTCGGCGCCTTCAACGCCAACGGAACGGCGACGGCCACCGCGACGGTCACCAACTCCGGGACCGTGGCGGGCGCGGACGTGGCGCAGCTGTACGTCGGCGACCCGGCCGCCGGCCAGGACCCGCCGGAGCAGCTGGCGGGCTTCCAGCGGGTCACGCTCACCCCCGGCCAGAGCAGCACCGTCAGCTTCCCGCTGACCGTCCACGACCTGGCCTCCTGGTCAGCGACGGACAACCAGTGGGAGGCTCCGGCCGGCACGTACTCGATCAAGGTCGGGGACGCGTCCAACAACCTGCCGCTGACCGGCTCCACCGCCCTGGCCCAGACCCTGACCGGGCAGGTCGCCGCCGGCACCTCGGCCTCCGGCGTCTCCCTGGCCAACACCGCGGTCAGTGCGAACGTCACGCCGAACTCGGGCGTGCCGGGCGCGGAGACGGTCGGCGTGGTCAACCCCTTCGGCTACAGCAGCCCGAAGGGCGCGGCGGTCTCCTTCCCGGTCCAGGCCGTGGACTCCAAGACCGGGGCCACCCTCACCTTCACCGCGACCGGGCTGCCGCCCGGCATCACGATCGCCTCCAACGGCACCGTCTCGGGCTCCAGCAGCACGCTGGGCACCTACACGGTGACGGTGACCGCAACCGACCAGGCCCAGGTCTCCGGCACGGCCACCTTCGTGTGGTCCGTGGTGCAGTGATGTGACCTGACCTGACCGTTCACACGACGCGGCCACGGCGCTCCGCCCACCGGAGCACCGTGGCCGCGTCCGGGTCCGGGTCCGGCAGGGATCACCTGCCGACGCCGACCGGTGGACGTCACACCGCGAGCTGGGTCGTGGTCTGGGAGCCGGTGGCGCTCGCGGCGAGCCACTGGGACCAGGTGAGGTTGAACGCCGCGTAGCCGTTGTCGCCGTCGGCCTTGCCGCGCGGGGAACCGGTGATGGTCACCGGGTCGCCCTGCTCGACCAGGTTGTAGTAGGCCTTGGCGTTGGCCAGTGAGAGGTGCACGCAGCCGTGCGAGCCGTAGCCGTGGCCGGGGACGGGGTCGCCGGTGGAGTAGTGGACGTAGGTGCCGGAGAAGGTCAGGTGCACGTCCCAGGGCAGGGTCAGGTCGTAGAACTGCGGGTTGGCCGGGTCGCAGGTGATGTGGACGCTGCAGGAGGTCATGTGGACCTCGGGGGCCTTGTCGGTGACCGCCATGGTGCCGTCCCAGGTGGGGAACTTCGGGTTGCCCGCGTCGATCGGATAGGAGTGCTTGAGCACGCCGTTGCTGTAGACCTTCATGCTGTGGGTCGGCACATCGATCCTGGTCTCCAGGTCGGCGCCGACGGTGAAGGCATGGGTGTAGTCGCGGGTCCCGAAGCGGCCGTTGCCGTCACCGACCCCGGTCAGCCCTGCGACCACGGTCACCTTGGTGCCCGGCGACCAGAACGTCTGCGGCCGCCAGTCGACCCGGCGGCTGCTGAACCAGTGCCAGGCCCCCACCACCGGGACCGAGGCGCTCACCTTCAGGTGCTGCTCCACCGCGGCGCGGGCGGAGGAGGCGACCGGCTTGGTGAAGACGATCGATACCGGCATCGCCACTCCGACAGTGCTGCCGGCCGCCGGGGCGATCGAGTCCAACTGCAGCGGCGGCCCCGCCGGACGGGTCGGGGTCGGGCTGCCGCCGGCGCTGCCGCCCGCCCCGGCCGCCGGCCCGCTGCTCGCGGCCGAGGACGGCTTCCCTGCGGCTGATCCGCTGCCTGCGCTGTCCTTGCAGCCGCTCGCCCCGGCGAGCACCACGCCCGCCAGGCCGAGTGCGATGACGCCGTTCCTGAGCAGTCCCACTGTGCCGCCCCTGTCGAATCCGCTGTGTGTGCACGATCGCCCGTCCCGGTCTCCTTGAAGGACGCCGATGGGGCCGCGAACCGTTGCACCGCCGCTGGACGAAACTCAAGTCTGTGGTGCGGGTTGCTGGCCGCCGACTGCCGGGAGGCAGGCAACGTCTGCGTCATGGGGGCGGGTACCCGCATGTGGAGGTAGCTGGAGGGTGACCCCTCGCAGCCTCCGTCCGCCGTGGCTCGGACCGGCTCAGGCGGCGCTGCTGAGCGCTGCGAGCTCCCGCTGAACGGCCTCCTCGTGCTGCTGTGCGTCCTCCCGCGCCTTCCTCGGGCTCCAGCGTCCGGTCATCAGCCAGATGAAGGGCAGGAACACGAGCTGGCCGGCGAGGCAGATCCACCACCAGGTCTGCCACTGCGACGGCGACGCCTTGGCCGCTGCCTGGACCACCGGCGCCTCCTTCTGCAGGTAGGTGAGCGAGGCGACGACCTTGGGGTCCTTGAGGCCGGGGCCGTAGGTCTTCAGCGTGGCCAGGTCGGCGGCCGGGACGGCGCCGAGGGCCGTCAGCTGCGTGGAGGCGGCCTGGACCAGGGCGCCGTTGGCGTTGAGGAAGGCCAGGTCGGCCTTGGGAACCCGGCTGAGCGCGGTCAGGTCGGCGACCGCAGCGGCCTGGGTGACGTGCAGGGTGGCCATGATGTCGGCCACGGCCCTGCCCTGGGCGACGGTGTCGGCCGGGTTGGCGTTCAGTGCGGCCTGGGTCGCCGGGTCGATCGCGGCCAGGGTGGTGAGCTGGGCCTTGTCGGCGGCGGCGAGCTGGGCCACCTGGGCGACGGTGGCGGCTGGAATCCCGGAGATCTCGCTGAGCGCCTGGACCTGGACGGCCGGGTCGGTCGGAGTCGCGGTCAGCGCGGCCTGGGTGGCCGGCGTGAGCTTGGCCGCGGTGGCGAGCTCGGCCTGGTACTTCGCCGCCAACGACTGCACTCTGGGCACCAGGGTGGGATCGGCGGCCACCGCCTTGACCACGGCGTTCTGGGAGGCGGAGAGCGCGGGGTCCTGTCCCGCCGCCGAGGCCTGGACCGTCGGAGCGTGGTCGACCAGGGTGCCGGCCGCCGGGACCGCCGCGATCAGCCCGAACAGGATGACCACCACGAAGGTCCGCAGCGTCGCGCCCCACACGGCCAGGCCGGTCGCGGTGGCGGCCGGGTTGTGCTTCTCGACGGTCTCGGTGAAGGCCGCCATCCAGGCGGCGAACGTCGTCCCACCGCCGATGGAGATCAGCAGGATGATCCAGACGAAGTGGTAGTAGGAGGTGTCGGCGTGCGTGGTGGCGACGGCGAACAGGGCGACGCCGACCGCACTGACGACAGCACCGACCACCATGAAGGGCTTGCGCACCTTCAACCGGTCCGACAGGGCGCCGGCCAGGACCAGCGCCAGGGCCTGGTAGCCCCAGTACCAGTTCGCCAGCGAGTTGGCCCGCGCCTCGGTGTAGCCGAAGTTCGTCGCGAAGAAGACCACGAACAGGCCGACCGCGATGTAGTAGAACATCAGGAACGCGCTGATCGCGAAGGCCGGGCCGACGACGTCCAGGCGCAGCATCTGCTTCCAGTGGCCCTCCAGCGCCGCCTCGGGGTCGACCCCGCGTGCTCTGGCCTCCACCAGGGCCCGGTCCTGCAGACTGACCATCAGCTGGTCGCGCAGCCGGGGCGCGAGTTCGCGCAGGCCGACGAACGCGATTGCGAAGACGACCAGTCCCACGATGCCGCAGAGCCGGAACTGGTACTGCCAGTCCGGGTGCGAGGGCAGGGTGTGGCTGGAGACCTCGGTGACGATCAGGCTGCCGACGACCGGGCCCAGCGTCCAGAAGCCCATCGCCGAGGCGCGGCCCAGTTGCGGGGAGAAGTCCCGGACCAGGGCCGGGGTCGCCACCAGGATCATGCCCTCGACCAGGCTGACCAGCGAGAACAGGACGAGGTAGGTGGTCTTGCCGTGCGCGTAGGAGATGGCGTAGGTGAGCGCCCCGGTCACGGCCAGGCCGTAGACGACGAGGTTCGCCCGGCCCCAGCGGTCCGCCAGGCCCGCGGCCACCGAGGCCAGCGCCCCCAGGGCGTTGCCGACGATGGAGATGGAGATGAGGTACGTGAGCGTCATGCCCAGATCGGCTGCGATCTTCGTCGCCACCGAGCCGGCGATGTAGAGCTCGTAGTAGGGAGTGATCGTCGCCAGGACGACGATCAGCAGCAGGAGTGCCCGGAGTCCGTTCGAGGGGTAGCGGTTGAGCTTGCGGCCCCAGATCCCGCCCCTGCTGTCGAGTGGCGGCGCGGCCGAGTCGGTCATGGAGCTGGAGGACATGGCGATCCGTTTCCAGATGGGGAGAGGGAGGCGGAGTCCGCCCGGCGGCGCCGTCCCGGTGCGGTACTGGCAAGCAGTATGCGAGCCGCCCCACTGCCGCACAAGAGTCTGGAACGCATCCGTTCTTGATTGACGCCGTTGCCGCCGCCGAGCCGTGACGGCGATATCCTGGGCGGCCGGCCTCCCGCGAGGGAGCAACCGGAAGGCCGGAGCCGGCAGGCACGAGGCGGAAGAGGTGCGCGAGTGAGCGAGCAGGGGCACGCGATCCCGGTCCGGGGCGAGACGTACGCCGGCCAGTCACGGCACGAGCGTGAGGCCGAACGCCGGGCCCGGATCACGGAGGCCGCAGTGCAGCTCTTCGCCGCCCGCGACTACGACGACGTCACTGTCGCGGACGTGTGCGTGCGGGCCAAGCTCTCCAAGCGCTACTTCTACGAGGTGTTCTCCGACCGCCTGGAACTGCTGCTCACCGTGCACCGGGAGCTGAACGACTGGCTGCTCGACGGGATCACCGCCGCCGCCCCCAAGCAGCCGGCGGACTTGCGGCAGCTGCTGTCGGCGATGATGGAGGCCCTGGTGCGGATGCTCTTCGAGCATCCCGAACGGGCCCGGGTGATCTACATCAACGCCCCCCGGATGGAGCTGCGGCGGCGCGGCCTGCTGCGCAAGGACGCCGAGCTGTTCGGACGACTGGCCCGCAGGTCACTGGACAAGCCGCGCGACCGGATCCGGCACGATCGCATGCTGCTGGCGCTGACGGCAGGGATCACCGAGGTGGTCATCGACTGGCTGCAGCGCGGGATGACCGACTCCCCGCAGGAGTTGGCCGACCACCTGACCGGCCTGTGCCTGGCGATCCTCGGCGACGGCAAGGAGTAGCCCGGCCCCGTCGACTGGTCGGTCCAACCCCTGGGCAGGCGCGCCCCCGAGTGGTAACGTCCGCGCTCAATCGGGAACAACAACGTTCCTGATTGAGCGCGGAAGGTGGCGGCAGTGACGCCTGCACACACGAGGACCGCCATCATCGGCGCGGGCTTCTCCGGCATCGCCATGGCGATCCGCCTCAAGCAGTCCGGGGACCACGACTTCGTGATCCTGGAGAAGGCCGAGGACATCGGCGGCGCCTGGTACCACAACACCTATCCGGGCTGCCGCTGCGACATCCCCTCCCACCTCTACTCCTACTCCTTCGCCCCCAATCCGGAGTGGACCCAGGCGTACTCGTCCCAGCCGGAGATCCTGGACTACCTGCGCGCCTGCGTACACCGCTTCGACCTGGGCCCCCATCTGCGGACCGGTGCCGGGATGCACGGCGCGGCCTGGAACGAGGCCGACTGCCGGTGGGAGCTGGACACCGCGGTCGGTCCGGTCATCGCCGACGTGGTCGTCTGCGGAGTCGGACCCCTGGACGAGCCCAAGGTCCCGCAACTTCCCGGCATCGAGCGCTTCCGCGGTAAGACCATGCACTCGGCCCGCTGGGACCACGACTACGACCTGACCGGGAAGAGGGTCGCCTCCATCGGCACCGGCGCCTCCGCCATCCAGTACGTCCCGGAGATCCAGCGCCAGGTGGAGCAGCTGTACGTGTTCCAGCGCACGGCCCCGTGGGTGGTGCCGCACCGCAACCACCCCGTCGCCGAGAAGGAGCGCAGTCGGCACCGGCGCTTCCCGCCGGCCCAGCGGCTCGCCCGCGCCCGCGTCTACCTGGAACAGGAACTGCTGCTCATCCCCTTCGCCAAGCGGCCCAAGCTGATGGCGAAGCTGGAGGAGGTGTCGCGGGCCCATATGCGCCGCTTCATCCAGGACCCCGAACTGCTGGAGCGGGTCACCCCCCGCTACACCCTGGGCTGCAAGCGGCTGCTGCCGTCCAACCGCTGGTACGCGGCGCTGGCCAAGGACAATGTCACCCTCGTGGACGGGTCCGTCCAGGAGGTGCGCGAGCACTCGGTGGTGGACGCGGACGGCGTGGAGCACGAGGTCGACGCGATCATCTACGGCACCGGCTTCCAGGTCGCCGACATGCCGGTGTCCCGGCTGATCCGCGGACGCGGCGGCGAGCTCATGTCGGACCGGTTCGGCGGCAGCCCGCGCGCCTACCTGGGCACCGCCGTGCCCGGCTTCCCCAACTTCTTCCTCCTGCTGGGGCCCAATACCGGCTTGGGCCACAGCTCCATGGTCTACATGATCGAATCGCAGGTGGAGCACGTCCTGCGGACCGTGCGCGCTATGCGGCAGTGCGGGGCCGCCACCGCCGAGGTCACCCCCGCGCTGGTCGCGAGCTACAACGACAGCATCGACCGGAAGCTGCGCGGAACCGTCTGGGAGACCGGCGGCTGCACCAGTTTCTACCAGGACGCCACCGGCCGTAACGCCACCCTGTGGCCGGACTGGACCTGGCGCTTCCGCCGACTCGCCAAGAAGACCGGAACGAACGTGTACCAGATGAACAGGAAGGCCGCCCCCGGTTCCCTGCTCTCCACCGAACCGTCCCCACCGACCCAGCAAGCAAGGTGACCGCATGAGCAGCAAGCGCATCATCATCACCGGCGCGGCCAGCGGCATCGGCGCCGCCACCGCCGCCGAATTGACCCGCCTCGGCGCCCGGGTCGTCGGCCTCGACCGCACCACGGACCAGCCGGACATCGTGGGCTGCGACGTCCGCGACCAGGACTCCGTGGACAAGGCCGTCGGCGTCGCCGTCGAGCGCCTGGGCGGCGGGGTAGACGTCCTCATCAACTGCGCCGGCCTGGCCACCCCCCAGAGCGCCGGACTTCCGCCGGACGCGCGGGCGCTGGCCGTCATCGACGTCAACCTGATCGGCCCCTGGCGGGTGACCAGCGCGGCGCTGCCCGCCCTGCGGGAAGCCCGCGGCCGGGTCGTCAATGTCGCCTCAGGCATGGCCTACGTCGCCCTGCCCTTCGCCCCCGCCTATGCGATGAGCAAGCACGGCATCACCGCCTACTCGCGGGCGCTGCGGATGGAGCACGGCGACGCCATCACCGTCACCACCGTCTACCCCGGCTACATCCGCACCCCGATCCAGCAGGACTCGATCGACTTCGGCCTCTCCCTGTCCGGCACCTCACCGGAGGAGAGCCTCGAGTCGGCGGTCGCCGCCTTCGTCCGCGCCGCCCTGGGCAGCCGGCCCGTCCGCGACATCACCACCACCAGCAGCGGCAGGATGAACAACGCCCTGTGCCGCTACGCGCCGCGTTCCTTCGTCGACGGCATCATCCTCAAGCGGATGCGGAAGAAGCTCACCGGTCGCAGCTTCGCCGACCCCTCCCACCCGATCGCCCAGTTCGCCGGGAGGCTGACCGGCCCGCGCAGCTGATCCGACCCGACCCCCGCCCGCCACACCCCACCGGAAACCACCCCCGGAGCGGCGCCCAGCAGCGCCCAGCGTCGCTCAGGTTCGCGGTGCGCCTCGCGCGGCTGACAGACTGCACGGATGATCGACGACCTTCCTGCCGGCCTGAGGGCCCGACGCCCTACCGACGAAGACCACCTCCGCGTGCTCGCCGTACTGGACCCGTGGTGGGGTGGTCTGAAGGGTGAGGCAGGGGCGACGGAACGGGCGCTGCTGCTGCCCCGGTTGTTCTTCCAGCACTTCACCACCACCAGTTTTCTGGTCGAACGCGGAAGTGGAGAAGTCGCCGCCTTCCTGGTCGGTTTCCTGTCGCAGACAGAGCCCGAAGCCGCCTATGTGCACTTCGTCGGCGTCGACCCGGTGCTGCACGGGCAGGGTGTGGGGCGTGCCCTCTACCGGGCCTTCTTCACGCTCGCCCGGTCACACGGGCGCCGTTACGTGCACTGCATCACCAGCCCGGAGAACACGGCGTCGCGGGCATTTCACACCCGCCTCGGCTTCACCGCCTCAGCCGTGAAGCCGGACTACGACGGCCCGGGACTCGACCGGGTGGCGTTCACCATCGACCTTTCCGCAGAGCCGGCGGCCATCCCCCAGCGTCATGTTCGAGGCGTGGATCTGTTTTCGGAAGGCGGGTCGGGGCAGCCGGGGTGACAGGAGGCACCCATGGACTGGACACTGTCCGGCAGACGTCGTACCCGTACCCGCCGCACCGGCAACTCCCGGTACTCGCGGCGCAGTAGCTCTCGTGAGCGCTCCACCCGCACCAGGACGAGCGGCAGTTGGGGCGCCCGGCGGGTGGCGGGGGCGGGGGCGATCAGCGGTCTGGCGCGAGCTGGGTTCATAGCCCGCGGCGTGGTCTACCTCGTCATCGGCATTCTGGCGCTCCTGGTCGGGCTCGGCTACGGACGCCATGACCTGGACCGTGGGGGAGCCCTGGTTGCGATCGCCGGCGAGCCCTTCGGGGTCCTGTTGCTCTGGCTTCTGGTCATCGGCTTCGTCGGCCTGGCCCTGTGGCGCGCGGTGCGTGCCGCCAGTTCCGCCGAGAGCGGTGGCCACCATCTCCTGGACGCGGCCCGCGCCGTCATCTACGCCATCGGCGCCTGGGGCATCTACCAGTTCCTCGCCCACGGCCGCACCCCCACCAGCTCCGACGACAGCGCCTACGACGTCAGCGCCCGTCTGTTGCGGTCCGACGACGGACGCGTCCTGATGGTCGTCCTGTCACTGATCGCCATCGTCGTCGGCATCGCCATCGTCGCCCACGCCGTCAGCAAGCGCTTCGCCGAACGGCTGCGCACCGGATGGATGACCTACCGCACCCGGAACCTTGTGCTGCGCCTGGGCCAGGCCGGTCACATCGCCCGCGGTGTGATCGTCGCCGCTGTCGGCTTCTTCGCCCTCAAAGCCGCCCTGTCGGACACACCGGGCAAGGCCAAGGGCCTGGACGCCACCCTGCGCTCCTTCGCCCGGACCTCCTTCGGTCCGCTGGTGCTGATCCTGGTGGCGCTGGGTCTGATCGCGTTCGGGTTGTTCTCCTTCGCCGAGGCCCGCTGGCGCCGCACCCTGGGCGGCGTGCCCCGCTGACCCCGAGTACGCCCGCCGCACGGCGGCCTGACGCCCAATTGTCCCGCGGTTGGTGAGAGCGGGGGACTCACTCGGTGCCGTCATGGGCTGCCGCCGGCCTTCGTCCTGACCCCCGGTCAGGCGGGCGACTGCCCGCAGTTCCAGGCCCTGCCGGAGAAGATCAGGGGCCCGGGGTGCCCCTCACCTCAACCCGGTGATCCGAACCTCGAACAGCTCCTAGTGGTAGAAGACAGCTACGCCGCCGTGGTGGGAGCAGGCTCCTTGGTGGTGGGCGGCGTAGGAATAGGTGCCGTCGTTGCACAGGGCGGTGGCGCCGTTACCAGGGCTGCCGCCACTGGAGCCGCCTGACGACCCGCCGCTCGACCCGCCGGTGGTACTGGAGTGCGTGCGGGTGGGCTTCGGCTGCGGCTTGGGTGTGGGCTTTGCCGTGTGCGTCGGCGTGCTTGTTGGGCCGGTGCACGCCTGGCCCTTGGCGGTTTCGGCGACGGTCAAGGCAATCGTCCCGCCGTCCTCGGCGGTGCCGCTGTCCGGCGACTGGGTGCACACGAGGAAGGCCGATGGGCTCGCTGCGGGCAGTTCGGCACCGCTGCGCAGAGTGACGTGGGTCGTATAGCCCTGCTGGGTCGCGGTCACGGAGGCGATGTCGAGGGTGACGCCGGTCAGATCCGGGACCACCTTCGGCGTCGCGGTGGGCGTCGGTGTGGGCGTCGGGCTGGCGCTGGCGGACGTTGCCGTCGGCCTCGGACTGGGGCTCGTCGCGGCGGCGGATTGGGTCGCGGGCGTCTTCGCGGGGCTGACGATCGCGCCGATGATGCCGATCACGACGAACAGCAGGAACAGCCCGCCGCAACCGATCCCGGCGATCTTCAGTTTCCGCCGGCCGGACACCTGCCTCGGCGGTGGTGGCTGCCAGGGTGTTGGTCGGGCTGGTCTTGGCATGGCGCTGATCTCCCTGGGTGGTCGCTGGGTTGCTCAGCGTTCCAGAGTTGTGAATACAATGTGACGAGTGTTGCCGAACGGTTACCTGAAACGACCGCGGCAGGGACCCCCAGGCCGGCGAACGTGCAGCGGGGCCAAGGGAGTTCGATCGGGGTCTGTGCCTTCCGCTACCCCGACCAGGTCCTCCCTCATCGCTGATCGTCGCCCCGTCGCCCCGTCGGCACGTTGTTCGCGGGGATCAGGGGGTAGCGTCCTCCCCATGGACTTTCGTACCACTGTTCAGCGTGCTCAACGCCTCAAGCAGCTGCACGCCGAGTACCAGCCGCTCGTGCTGCCGACCGTCTGGGACGTCTGGTCCGCGCGGACGGCAGCCGACGCCGGGTTCCTGGCGCTGACGGTCGGCAGCCATCCGCTCGCCACCTCCCGGGGGGCCGAGGACCACGAGGGGCAGACCTTCGAGGAGGTGCTCGCCGCCGTCAGGCCGATCATCGCCGCGGTCGACATCCCGGTGTCCGTGGACCTGGAGGCCGGATACGGACAGGAGCCCGCGGATCTGATCGCCGGGCTCACCGAAATCGGCGGCGTCGGTCTCAACCTCGAGGACACCGTCCATTCGGACGGCGGACGCGTGCGCAGCACGCAGGAGCACGCGAGCTACATCGCCAGCCTGCGCGCGGCGGCCGACGACGCGGGGATCCCGGTCTGGGTCAACGGGCGCACCGACCTCTTCCTGCACACGGAGGACGCCTCCAGCGTCCTCGACGAAGCGATCGGCCGACTGCGGGCCCTGGAGCAGGCCGGCGCCGACAGTGTCTACCCGGTGCGCATCCAGGACGACGACGACCTGCTCGCTGCGGTGGTCGCCGCTGTCACCATTCCCGTGAACTCCACAGCCCATCCCGTCAAGCACGATCTTGAGCGCTTCCGCCGCCTCGGCGTCGGCCGGATCACCTACGGCCCGCTGCTGCAGCTCGCGCTGACGGATGCGATGAAGGACATGCTCGGGCCATGGGCGCCCTGAGGAATCGATCGAGCACCCCGAGGGTCAACGTGGAGTGACAAGGCGCTGCCGCGTGCTCCCGCGTTCGACTGCGGACGCACCCTGGCCGAGGTGACCGCCGACTCGGCCAGTGCCCGCTCCGGGTGCCCTGGGGCACCCGGACGGGCACGCTGCCTGGGCAGCACCATCGGGCACCCCACCACACCGCCGCCCAGCAGTTGCGCGGAGCCGTGCACCAGCCGAAGCCCGGCGGGGATCCGGTCATCGTCCTACCTATGCGTGACGGATTCGCTGTCGGGTCGTGGTGCCTAGGTTTGTCTCGTCAGCATGTTCGCCCCTGCACCGGGAGAGTTCCGATGACCGCCTACGCCATCATGCATGTCCGCTCGGTCCGTCCCAGCCCGCAGATCGCCGAGTACCTGCAGCGCATCGACGCCACCCTCGACCCGTTCCAGGGCCGGTTCCGCGCCCACGGCGACGACTTCGAGGTCCTCGAGGGCAGTTGGGGGCCCGCCGTGATCGTCATTGAGTTTCCCGACCGGGACCACGCGCACGGGTGGTACTCCTCCCCGGCCTACCGGGCGATCGCGAAGCTGCGCACCGACCACATCGATGGCGACGTCGTCCTGGTCAACGGAGTCCCGCAGGGATACCGCGGAGCGGACTCACTGGACCACTGACGCCGCCCGGTCACGCACCGGCCCCAACGGATCCTCAGTCTGCGGCGGCTCTGGCCGCGGCGATGCGGGAGGGGTTCCATCCGGGGCGCGGGACGGATTCCAGCAGCAGGCGGGTGTAGGGGTGCTGGGGACTGGTCAGGATCTGTCGGGTGGGGCCTGATTCGACGATGCGGCCCCGTCGCATGACGACCACCTCGTCGGTCACGCAGCGCACGACACCGAGGTCGTGGGTGATGAAGAGGTAGCTGACAGCGGTCTGTTCGCGGATGTCGGCGAGGAGGTTGAGGATCTGCGCCTGGACTGACACGTCCAGGGCCGCGACCGCCTCGTCCAGCACCAGGACGGACGGTTCGACCGCGAGCGCACGGGCGATGGCGACCCGCTGGCGCTGGCCGCCGGAGAGCTGCCGCGGCCTGGCGTGGGCCAGTCGGGAGCCCAGTCCGACCTGGTCGAGCAGTTGGGCCACCCGCTGGTCGTGGTCACGGTCCGGGAAGTGCAGCCGCAGGGCCTCCGCCAGCGCGTCGAAGACGGAGATCCGCGGATCCAGGGAGAGGAAGGGGTCCTGAAAGACCATCTGGACCTGGCGGGCCCGGCTGAGCCGGTGCGCCCGGCCGCGGTGGACGCGATCGCTCCGGTCCTGGCCCTGGACCCGCACCCGGCCGTGGTCAGGTCGTTGCAGGCCCACCACGATCCGCGCGGTGGTGGTCTTGCCGGAGCCGGACTCGCCGACGATGCCCAGCGAGCCGCCGATCGGGAGCCGGAAGGACACGTCGTCCACGGCCGGGACGCCGCGGAACACTTTGCTGAGACCCTCCACCTCAAGGGCCGCCGGCACCGGGGCCATTGACTCGGGCGTTACGGGGGGCAGGAGTTCAGGCATGGACGGTACCCGCTTCCAGGTGGCCGCTGTGGTGGCAGGCGGCGAGGTGCTCGGTGGCGCGGGGCATGGCACCGGACACCGGGAGTCCGGCCGGCGTGGTGGTCCGGCACACCTCGGTCGCGTAGCGGCAGCGGGGGGCGAACGCACAACCGGTCAATGTCGTTCGCAGGTCCGGTGGTTGGCCCTCGATCGCGGCAAGCCGGACGCTGTCTGCCTCCAGCCCCGGGGTGGCGGCGAGCAGGGCGGCGGTGTAGGGGTGGCTGGGCCGGGCGAAGATCTCGTCGGCGGTGCCGGTCTCCACGATGCGTCCCGCGTACATCACATAGACCCGGTCGCTGATGGCCGCGGCCAGGCCCAGGTCGTGGGTGACGAACAGCAGGCCGGTGGCGAAGCGGTCGCGCACCTCCTGCAGCAGGGCGATCACCTCGGCCTGGGTGGTGACGTCGAGCGCGGTGGTGGGCTCGTCCGCCAGCAGCAGTCTGGGGCCGCCCATCAACGCCCCTGCGATCATGACACGTTGCAGCATGCCGCCGGACAGCTGTCCGGGATGGCTGCGCAGCACCGCGTCGGTCAGCCCCACCGCGGCCAGGAGTTCGCTCGCGCGTGCCCTGGCCTCCTCCTTGCCGGTGCCCGCGCCGAGGACCACGCCCTCGGTCAGGAAGTCGCCGACGCGGCGCAGCGGGTTGATGGCTGCCCGGGGGTCCTGGAAGATCATGGCCGCGGTGCCCGAGCGCAGCCGGCGGAGCTGCTGCGAGGTCATCGCGAGCACGTTCTGGTCGTCGACCAGGACCTCTCCCGCGGTCACCGAACCACTCGGCAGCAGGCCGAGGACCGAGCGGGCGGTGATGCTCTTGCCCGAGCCGGATTCGCCGACCAGGGCGACCGTCTCGCGGGCGTCGACGGTCAGGTCGACACCGTCCAGGACCGGCCTGGCGGTGTGCGGCAGGGTGAGCCGGAGCCCCTGGATGTCGAGTGTTCTCATCCTTGTCATTCCCTCTTGGCGACTCGGTCGGCCCAGCGCTCGCCGACGACATTGAAGGCGACCACGGTCAGCACGATGGCGGCGCAGGGCAGCACGGCGGACAGCGGATAGCCCTGCTGGATGGCGGTTTCGCCGTCGAAGACCATGCGTCCCCAGTCCGGGGTCAGCCCGGGGACGCCCAGGCCCAGGAAGGACAGGCCGGCCAGGTCGATCAGGGCGTAGCCGAAGTTGATGGTGGACTGGGCCAGGACCACCGGGGCGATGTTGGGGATGACATGGCGCAGGCAGATCTGCAGCCCGGAGTGTCCCTGCACCTGGTAGGCCTCGACGTAGGGGCGCCGGCGTTCGGCCAGGACCAGGGAGCGGGTCAGCCGGCTGACGTAGGGCAGGTAGGCGATCCCCAGGGCGATGACCGGGGCGACCAGGCCCTCGCCGTAGATGGAGACGATCAGCAGGGCGAGCAGCAGGCCGGGGAAGGCGAAGACGACTTCGGTGCTGCGGGACAGCACCGAGTCCAGCCAGCCACCGCGCCAGGCGGCGGCCGCGCCGACGGCGATGCCGGTGACGGTGGAGAGCAGGACCACGCCCAGCGGGCCGAGCAGCGAGGTGCGGGCGCCGAGCAGCAGCCGGGACAGGGTGTCCCGGCCGGAGGCGTCGACCCCGAGCGGGTGTGCCCCGGAGGGGCCGGCCAGGGCGCTGCTCAGGTCGACGCTGTTGGGGTCGTGCGGGGCCAGCCAGGGGGCGAGCAGGGCCAGCAGGGTGATCAGGGCGACGAAGGCCAGGCACAACGCGTGCAGCGGCGAGCTGCCGGTGCGGAGACGGGCCAGGCCGGGACGGCGCAGCAGTGGGGGAGCGGCGCCCGGTAGGGCGGTGGCCTCGTCGGCCGGGTGCGTGGTGGTGGGGCTCGATGGGGTCATGCGCTGGAACTCCTGGTGCCGAAGGTGACCCTGGGGTCGACCAGCGGGTGGAGCAGGTCGACGACGAGGTTCACGGCCATGAACAGTCCGACGATGACCAGGGAGATCGCCTGGACCACGGGGAAGTCCTTGGTGGTGGTGGACAGGTCGAGCAGTTGGCCCACGCCGTTGACGCTGAACGCCGACTCCACCAGGACGGTGCAGATCACCAGCGTGGAGACGATGAGTCCGCCCATGGTGAGCAGGGTGCCCAGCGAGTTGCGGAACACATGGCGCCACACCACCTTGAGTTCGGGGACGCCGCGGCTGCGGGCCGCGGCGACGTGCTCCTCCTGCAGGACTTCGAGCATGCTGCTGCGGGTGACCCGGGCCAGCAGCCCGATCAGGTACAGCGCCAGTGCCACGGCGGGCAGGGTCAGGTGCCAAAGCTCCTGGGGAAGACCCGATCCGCTGCCCCCGCTGGGGAACCAGTGGAGTCTGACCGAGAACAGCCCCTGGAGCAGGATCGCGGCGACGAAGGAGGGTGTCCCGACCGCGAAGGTGGTGCCGATCAGGATGGTGGAGTCCACCGCACCTCCGCGCACCGCCGCGATCCAGCCGAGGACCAGGCCGAAGACCACCACGAGGACCAGTGCCATCGCCACCAGCAGCAGGGTGCTGGGCAGCCGGGCCGCGAGCAGGTGCGAGACCGGGGTGCGGTACTCGATGGAGCGCCCGAAGTCCCCTCGCAGCACCTGGCCGAGCCAGCGCAGGTACTGCTCGACGAAGGGGTCGTCCAGGTGGTACTGCGCGTCGATGGCCTGGAGGGCCTGCGGGGTGGCCGCGCGTCCTGACAGCAGGAAGGCGGCCGGGTTCCCCGGCGCCAGGTACATGGCGCCGAAGATCACGAACGAGGCGGCGAGCAGGGTGGCGGCCAGTTCCGCCAGGCGGCGGAGGATGAATCTCAGGTAGTTCACCGGGTGGCCCCCACGTCGGCGGCCCACGGGTAGTACATGTAGGCGATGGACGTCGGCGCACCGGTGATGCGCTTGTTGAGGAAGACCGAGGTGGGCCATTCCGCAACCGGGATCCACAGCACCTGGTCGGCCGCGGTCCGCTGGATCTGTGCTTCGATCCTCAGCCGGTCGGCCGATTTGTAGACCGAGGTGGCCTGCGCGAGCAGCTTGTCGTAGGCGGGGTCGCTGAAGTTCCCGTAGTTCTCGTAGCCGCCGGTCTGGAAGTTGGTCAGCACGTCCATCGGGTCGGTGATGGACAGGTAGTAGGTCTCGGGGAACATGTCCAGCCCGGCCCTGGCCTGCGGGTCGGTGAACAGCGCGGTGTAGGCGTCGGGCGAGACCGTCTTGAGCTTGACCTTGAGGCCGATCTGGGTGCCGGCCGCCTGGACGGCGGTGGCGAGCAGCGAGACGTCCTGTCCGATGGAGCTGGTGGCGATGGTGACGGTCCTGCCCACCGCCCCGGCCTGCTTGACCAGCTCCCTGGCCGTGGCGATGTTCGCGGCCAGGTCCTTCGAGGTCGGCGGCAGCCCGTTGAAGGCGGCGGCGGCCACACCGGGGGCGGCGGCGGACCAGGCGTCGCGCGGTGACAGCGAGGTGCTGGGGCTGCCCACGCCGCTCAGGCCGGTGGCGACGAAGCCGCTGCGGTCCAGTGCCATCGACAGGGCGCGGCGGACCCGGACGTCGCCCAGCGGCCCCTTCAGATTGGTGACGTTGACGTTGACCGTGGTCAGACTCTTGCCGAAGTACAGGGTGCCCATGCCGCTGGACCGCAGTTGGCCGTAGCTGGGGTGGGGACCAGGTAGCTGCCGTCGGCCTGCCCGGTGAGCAGGGCGTTGGTCAGGGCCGAGGGGTCGGTGATGAACTCGAAGACAGCCTTGGCCGACTTGGCCGGGTCGCCCCAGTAGCCCGCGAAGCGGTCCAGTTCCAGCGACTGCCCCTTGGTCCAGTGACCGAGGGTGAAGGGGCCGGTGCAGTCCAGGCTGCCGCTGGTCCCGTAGTCCTTGCCCGCTGCCTTGATGCCCTTCTCGCTCGCCACCACCCCGGCCGCGGTCGCCATGTACTGGGGGAACTGCGAGTCCGGCTGCTTCAGCTTGACGGTGACCTGGAGCGGCCCGGTGGCCTTGATGGAGCTGACGTTGTCGAACACCTGGGCCCAGGAGGAGCCCAGGCTGGGATCGAGTTGCCGGTTCAGGCTGTAGACGGCGTCGGCGGCGGTCATCACCCCGCCGTCCTGGAACTTCACCCCGGAACGCAGGTCGTAGACGAAGGTCGTGGCGTTCGGCTGCTCCACCTTCTCCGCCAGCCCCGGCTCCTCGGTGAGCTGGGGGGTCCAGCGCATCAGGCTCTCGCAGACGTTGGAGAGCACCATGTTCTGCTCGTAGTCGAAGGCCGAGATGTAGTCCAGGGTCGGCGGTTCGGCGTACAGGGCCCAGGTGAAGGAGTCGAGGGCCCCGGCGGCCGTCGGGGTACTGGGCGAGAGCGTGTAGGCAGCCGCGTGGACGGAGGAGGCGCGCGGAGGGCCGGCACAGGCGGCCACCAGGGCGAGGGCGGCGAGGGACGCTGCGGCGCCGGTGAATCTGCGGGGGTGTGCTGTGTGTTGGTGCGGCATGGCGGGGGGTCTCCCTGTTCCACTCTGGGGGTGCGGGCGGTGGCTACGGGGTCGGGCGGTGGTGGCGGCGGGAGCGGAGCTCAGCTCACGGGTGGGACGACCGGCTGGGACTGGGTGGCGCAGTGGATCCCGCCGCCGCCGCCGGCCAGCGTGTCGATGTTCAGCGCGACCACCTGGCGGCCGGGGAACTGGCCCGCCAGGATCGCGACGGCTGCGGCGTCCGCGTGGGCGTCCCCGAACTGGGGACGAAGACGGCGTCGCCCGCGGTGTAGAAGTTGGTGTAGCTGGCCAGGAAGTCGGCGCCCTTGCCCCGGATCTTGGAGTAGTCCGGCTCGGGGAGCTCCACCACCGTCAGCCGGCGGCCGCGGGCGTCGGTCGCACTGGCCAGGACCTGCTTGGCCTGGGCGTAGGCCTGGTACCAGACACTGCTGGTCGGGGTGCTGGGGCCGGGGTTGTCGAGGATGACGTGGCCCGGCGAGCTGAACCGCGCGGTGGCGTCGACATGGTCGTCGGTGATGTCCTGGCCTGCCACCCCGGCGAACCAGATCACCTTCTGCAGCCCGAAGGTGCTCTTCAGCGACTGCTCGATCTGGGCCTGGGTCCTGCCCGGGTTGCGGTTGGCGTTGACGATCGAGCTGACCGTCGCCATCAGGGTGCCCTGCCCGTCGCACTCCAGCGCGCCGCCCTCGGTCACCAGGGGTGCGTCGACGCGGGTGAATCCGTAGCGGGAGCACAGCGCGGCGGTGGCGGCGGCGTCCTCGTCGTGGGGGTTCTGCTTGTCGCCCCAGCCGTTGAAGTTGGTGTCGACCGCGGCGAGGGCGCCGGGTCCGACCACGAAGGTGGGGCCGAAATCCCGTGCCCACAGGTCGTCGACCGGGACCGGGATCACCTGGACGCCGGAGCCGCAGGCGGCCTGCGCCGCCGCGACCTGGGCCGGACGCGCGAGCAGGACCACCGGCTCGTGCTCGGCGATCGCCCGGGCGATGGTCGCCACATCGTTGCGCACCCCGGCCAGTTGCCTGCCCCAGATCGAGGACAGCGCCGGCCAGGCCATGAAGGTGCGGGTGTGCGCCCCGGTCTCAGCCGGGAGGGTCAGCGCGGTTGCGGTCGCGGTTGTGGCAGTGGCTGCCCCGGCCCGGCCCGGCGTCAGTGCGCCCAGGGCCAGTGCGGGAAGCAGGGCGGCAGTGCCCTGGAGGAGCCTTCTGCGGGACGTGTGGAGCCTGTCCATGATTCTCCCTGGAAGAGAGTGGCAACACCAGTGCGTTAGGGCGTTGACCTGCGGTGCAACCGTGGCCTGCGTGGCTGTCAGCGTCGTGGGCGGGCAGTGAGTCCGTTCTCCAGCATTCCGATCTTGGCGCTGAAGGTGTAGGTGGGTGCGCTCTGGGGGTGCTTGCCCGCGTTCGGGGCGTATTTGCTGGTGGTGTTCTTCTTGCTGCGGGCCTTGACGCGCTGTCGGCGGTGCGCGGGCCACAGGTCGGCGAGGATCGCTGCGCCGATCCTTCCCACCAGGTCGGCCTTGTCCTGGATCGTGGTGCCGGCGGCGGTCAGGACGGTGTCTGCGGCGGCCTGCAGCAGCACGGTGAAGCTGAGGCGGTCCATATCCAGGGCGGGCTGGTCGGTGATCGCGTCGGCAGCGGCGCGAATCAGCACCTGGTAGGCGGTCAGCAGTGCCCAGACCTCCTGGTCGAGGCCGTCGATGCTGCGCGAGCGTAGGACGCGGCCGTCCAGGATGCTGGCCTTGATCGAAAAATAGGCGGTCTCCGCCTGCCATCGCTCGTGGTAGAGGTGCAGGAGTTCGCTTGCGGGGTGGGTGGTGTGGTCGAGGAGGCTGGTGAGCAGGCGCCACTGCTCGGTGCGTACGGTGCCGTCGGACAGAGTCACGGTGACCTCGGCCTCGATCACGCGCACCGGCAGGGGCGAGTAGCCCAGGCCGGCCCGGTAGGGGGCGCGCAGGCGGGCCAGGTAGGAGCCGTCTGCGAGGTGTTGAAGGGCGGTGGGGCAGCGGCTGGCGCCCGAGCGCACCAGGAAGTGGGCGCCGGTCGCGGCGGTGTCGGCCAGGAAGTGCACGGCGTCGAAGCCCGCGTCGGCCAGCAGCAGCATCGACGCGTCTAGCACGTGCAACAGGCGTGTGGCGTAGGGTAGTTCACCGGTTGCCTCGGGGCCGAAGGCCGCGCCCAGCAGAGCCCGGGTGCCGCACTCGACGATCACCAGCAGGCGTAGCAGCGGGTAGCCGAACTCCCTCTTCTCGCCGACCCGTTTGGGATAGAGCCAGGTGACCTGCGCGTCTTCGGGCACGTGCAGACTGGTGCCGTCGACGGCCACTGTGCGCAGCCCCCGGTAGAAGGAGCCGGGGCGGTGGCGCTCGCCGACAGGACCCGCCAGCGTCTCGAACAGCACCTTGAGGGGGCGGGCACCCAGGCGGCGCCTCGCCCGGGCGAGCGAGGAGACGGCTGGCCGGACGATCACGGCCGCGGGCAGGTGCGCGGTCAGCTTTCCCCACACCGCCCGGTACGAGGCGTGCTCGAACAGCGCGAGAGCCAGGACGAAGTACACCATCACGCGGGCGGGCAGCAGCCGCAGCCGCTTCTCCCGCGCCCCGGTCTCCTCCAGCACGGCGTCCACCAGGGCAAAATCCACGATCTGGGTCAACTCGCCCAAGTGGCCCGGCGCGTAGACCCCCGGGATCACCTGCATGGCGGGCGTGGTGGCAGACTGATCGCGCAACGGGACTCCCGATGATCATCCGAGCTTGGCAGCAAGATGATCTATCAGGAGTCCCGTTCGACGTTCACGCCGGGGTTGCGCCGCAGGTCACAGGCTTAACGCACTGGTGTTGAAGAGAGTGGGTGGCGGGCGGTTCCCGCATCCTGCTCCTAACTGAACTTTCAGTCAAGAGTAGTGCCGGCCGTTGCCGGGCGGACCGAAACGGTATGGTTCCGCTGTGGCAGACCGTCGAACAACCATCCTTCAAGCGGCGACGCGGGTTATCGCGCGCCGTGGTGTGCGTGGCCTACGGGTCGAGGAGGTGGCGGCCGAAGCAGGGGTCTCGACCTCGTTGCTCTACTACCACTTCACCGATCGCGCGGGGATTCTGCGCAGGACGCTGGAGCACATCAATGAGCGCGCCGAGCGCTACACCCATGAGCGTGGCTCGCAGACGGAGCCGCTGGAGCCGCGGGAGGAGCTGCGGCAGTCACTGCTGCTCGAACTGCAGGACACGCCGGCGGTCCGGGAGAACAGCATCGCCTGGGGCGAACTGCGGGCCAGCGCCGTCTTCGAGCCCGACCTGCGCGAGGACCTTGCCAAGGCGACCGCGGAGTGGGTCCAGGAGATCGTCGACCTGCTGGTACGGATCGAACCCGGGGGCGGCGCGGCGGCCCAGGCCGGAGCCGCGGAGCGGCTGACCGCGCTGACCGAGGGGCTGAGCATGCGCTGGCTCAGCGGCTGCCTGCCGCTGGCGAAGGCACGCGAGTACCTGGCCCGGGCGATCGAGATCGAGCTGGCCGCGTTGGCCGGCTGACCGGACGGACCCGACCTGTCAGTCGGATCCGTCTGCCCAAAGGATTGACTGAAATTTCAGTTAGTGCCAGAGTCATGCCGACCGAAGACGGCACAGAACGCAAGGAGCGCGCCATGACGAATTTCCGGATGCCCGCCGAGTGGGTCGAGCACGAGGGCACGCTGATGGCGTGGCCGACCCGGGCGCAGTTGTGGGGGAACGTGCTGCAGCAGGTGCGTGCCGAGTACGCGGCGGTGGCGAACGCGATCGCGGAGTTCGAGCCGGTGACCATGGTCGCGGTGCCCGGGCAGGGCGCGGGGGCACGCGAGTTGTGCGGGGCCGGGGTGGAGGTGGTGGAGCTGCCGATCGACGACTCCTGGTTCCGCGACTCGGGTCCGATCTTTGTGACCGGGCCCGCCGGGGAGCGGGCGGCGGTGGACTTCCGCTTCAACTCCTGGGGCCGGAAGCACCACCCCTTCGACGCGGACGACCGGATCAGCGCCCTGCTGCTGGAGCGGCTGGGCGTGGAACGGATCGCCTCGCAGATGATCCTGGAGGGTGGGGCGATCACCGTCGACGGGGAGGGCACGTTGATCACCACCGAGCAGTGCCTGCTGCACCCCAACCGCAACCCCACCCTGACCAAGGCCCAGATCGAGGCCGAACTGAAGGCACGGCTGGGTGTCACCAAGGTGATCTGGCTGCCATACGGGGGGCTCGATGACACCGAGACCGACGGCCATGTCGACGGTGTGTGCGCGTTCGTGGGCCCGGCCAGGGTGCTGATCTCGGTGCCCGACGACCATGCGCACCCCGACTACCACCGGATGCGGGAGAACCGCGACGTGCTGGCGGCGGCCACCGACGCCCTGGGCCGCAGCCTGGAACTGGTCGAACTGCCGCAGACCACGTTCACCCTGGTCGACGGCGAGGAGACCGAGGTGTCCTACCTCAACTTCTACCTCGTCAACGGCGGCGTCGTCGTCCCGGTGGCCGGCACCGCCGAGGACGCCGCAGCCCTGGAGGTGCTCACCCGCGCCTTCCCCGACCGCAAGGTCGTCGGCGTCCCCACCCCCGCGGTCGCCTACGGCGGTGGCGGCATCCACTGCATCACCCAGCAGATTCCGGCCGCGGTGACGGAGGTCCGCGGATGAGTCACGTCCTGCTCACCTCGCTGGGCTCGCCGCTGGGCTCCCCGGGCCGGGTGGACCAGTCCGCCGTGGACCTGCTGCGGGTGGGTCTGGTGCAGATGCGCTGGCACCCCGACCCGACCGCGCACGAGCGGGCCCTGCGCGAAGGGGTGCGACTGGCCGCCGGGCAGGGCGCACAGATCGTCTGCCTGCCCGAACTCACCCTCAGCCGCTACTTCGCCGCCGACAGGGAACTGGCCGGCGATGCCAAGCGCCACCAGGAGGACCTGCCCCAGGGCCGCACCACCGCGCTGGCCGCCGAACTCGCCGCCGAGCTGGGCGTCCTGGTCCACGCCTCGCTCTACGAGCGGGCTCCCGACGGCGGGTTGGGCTACAACACCGCGATCTGCGTGGCCCCCGACGGCGCACTGCTCGCGCGCACCCGCAAGCTGCACATCCCGCAGTTCCCCGGCTACCACGAGGACCTCTGCTTCCGTCCCGGCGATACCGGCTTCCCGGTCGCGGAGGTGGCCGGCGCCCGGTTCGGCTTCCCGACCTGTTGGGACGAGTGGTTCCCCGAACTGGCCCGCGCCTACGGCCTGCAGGGCACACAGGTGCTGGTGCACCCCACCGCCATCGGCTCCGAGACGGATCTTCCCGACTTCGACACCCGTCCCATGTGGGAGCACGCGATCAGCGCCAACGGCCTGGCCAACGCCATGTTCATGGTGGTCCCCAACCGCGTCGGAGCCGAGGGCGCCGGCCACTTCTACGGCTCCTCGTTCATCTCCGACCCCTATGGCCGGATCATGCTCCGCGCACCCCGCGACCGCGAAGCCGTCCTGGTCGCCGACCTGGACCTCAACCAGTGCCATGACTGGGCCCAGTTCGGCCTGCTCGACACCCGGCGCCCCGAGCTCTACACCGCACTCACCCAGCCGACCACCAGGGTCGGCACGTGCTGATGCCGGAGCCGAGCATCAGAGGTTCCCCTCGCCCATGCCCCCGCGGCTGCTTTGTCCGGTGCGCGGGGTGCGCCCTACTGTCGGGGCGTGGACGTCGACCGACAGCCTTCGAGCGCCCGTGCCCTCGTCCGTCATGCGCCCGGTGGGCCGCACCGCGACGTTTCGCGGTGACGGCCCGTCACGCCGGGACGCCGCCGGGCACTGCAAGGCCGCCAACGGCTGGCAGACCCCGGACGGCCAGTTCATCGGCACCACCGTCAAGGTCGGCCCCATCGGCACCGATGCCAGCCCGGTCACCAGTGCGCTCCCGCCCGAGACCACCACGTTCACGCGGGTCGGCACGGCCACCGTCGGGGAGAAGGTGTGCAAGAACGGCGCGCCCTCCGGCACCACCTGCGTCACCGTCACCGCCGTCGACCAGACCGTGACCACGACACCGGTGACCGCACCCGGCAACCAGACCGGGTCGGTCGGTGCGGCGGCCAGTCTGCAGTCACGGTCACCGCGACCGACGACACCAAGGCCACCGGCAGCACCTCCTTCGGCTGGACCGTCACAGGCGGCTGATGCCAGCCGCTCGGCAGCTCGGGACCCGGCCGATGGCGGGGTCCCGAGCTTGCGCGGTTTGACCTGGCTCAGGCAGGAGAGACGGGATCGAGTAGCCCGACTCGACGGGGAATGTGTTCAAGTAATGATGTTAAATGTACGCGACAAAGGCCAAATCTAGGTGTTTTGGTCTAGTAAGTTGAAGGCATAACCTTCGAAAGCTACCTCTACAGTTCAAGTCCGGTAAGGATGCCGGATGCCAGGAGAGTCGTCGTGACCAGCACAACCCACTCCGTGTCCACCTCGTCGTCCCGGTCCCCGAGCTCGGGCGACGGCCTCGCACACGTCGTCTTCATCACAGCCGCCGCCGCCATGGGCGGCTTCCTCTTCGGCTACGACAGCTCCGTGATCAACGGAGCGACCGGAGCGATCCAGAGCAAGTACGGCATCGGCTCGGCCGAGCTGGCCCAGGTCGTCGCCGTCGCGCTGATCGGCTGCGCCTTCGGCGCCGCCGTCGCCGGACGCATAGCCGACCGGATCGGCCGCATCCGGGTGATGCAGATCGCCGCCGTCCTCTTCACCGTCAGCGCGGTCGGCTCGGCCCTCTCCTTCGCGGTCTGGGACCTCGCGCTGTGGCGCGTCCTCGGCGGCTTCGGCATCGGCATGGCCTCGGTCATCGGCCCCGCCTACATCGCCGAGGTGGCACCGCCCGCCTATCGGGGCCGGCTCGCCTCCTTCCAGCAGGCCGCGATCGTGATCGGCATCGCGCTGTCCCAGCTCGTCAACTGGGGCATCCTCAACGCCGCGGGCGGCAAGGACCGAGGCCACCTGCTCGGCCTGGAGGCCTGGCAGGTCATGCTGGGCGTCATGGTCATCCCGGCCGTGATCTACGGGCTGCTCTCCTTCGTGATCCCGGAGTCCCCGCGATTCCTGATCTCGGTGGGGCGGATCGATCGCGCCAAGGCCGTCATCGCCGAGGTCGAGCCCTCCACTCCCGACCTGGACGCCAGGGTCTCCGAGATCCAGGCCGGCATGAACTCGGAGCACAAGTCCACCTTCAAGGACCTGCTCGGCGCCCGCTTCGGCTTCAAGCCCATCATCTGGGTCGGCATCGGCCTCGCCGTGTTCCAGCAGCTGGTCGGCATCAACGTCGCCTTCTACTACTCCAACACCCTGTGGCAGTCGGTCGGCATCGATCCCAGCTCGTCCTTCCTCTACTCGTTCACCACCTCCATCGTGAACATCATCGGCACCGTGGTCGCGATGGTCCTGGTGGACCGCATCGGCCGTCGGGCCCTGGTCCTGATCGGCTCCTGCGGCATGACGGTGGCCCTGGCTGCCGAGGCATGGGCCTTCGCCTCCAAGGCAGGCGCGACCCTTCCGCACGCGCAGGGCATGGTCGCCCTGGTCGCCGCCCACATCTTCGTCTTCTTCTTCGCCATGTCCTGGGGCGTCGTGGTCTGGGTCATGCTCGGCGAGATGTTCCCCAACCGCCTGCGCGCCGCGGCGCTCGGTGTCGGCGCCGCCGCCAACTGGATCGCCAACTGGGCCATCACGGCGAGCTTCCCCAGCCTGGCCGACTGGAACCTCACCATGACCTATGTCATCTACACCGTCTTCGCCGCGCTTTCGATCCCCTTCGTGCTCAAGCTCGTGAAGGAGACCAAGGGCACCCGCCTGGAGGACAATCTCGACTGAGCGAGCCTCGCTGAAGCCGGGTGAGCAGCGGTGCAGCCCGCTGTTCACCCGTCGGAGTGATTGTCGCATTGCATAACGTCCACTATGTTTCCTGGCCGCCACCGCTCTGATCTGCGCAAACCTTTCCAGTTGCCTGATGCTGCCCGGCTGCTGGGTATCAGCGCGAGATGATTCAAGATCTTTCCTTGCCTACAGTCGAGCCCGTTCCCTGGGGCTTGATCTTGGTGAGGTTACGAGTGTCGAACGAACTCGGCTCCGCGGCAGCGGTGTTGGAGGGGCTGGGCGGGTGGGTGCCGCCGCGGTCGGTGGCCAATGCGGAGTTGCCCGCCTCCTGGGGTGTCGACGATGCCTGGGTGCGGCGGCGTACCGGCATCGCCACCCGGCACTGGGTGGGCGCCGGCATCTCCACCGGGGACGCGGCCGAGCACGCCGCCCGACGGGCGATGGCGACCGTCGGTACGCCCCGGGTGGACGCGGTCATCGTGGCCACCTCCACCCCGGACCGCCCGATGCCCGCCATGGCGCCGCAACTCGCGGCCCGGCTGGGGCTGGACGGTGCCGCGGCCTGGGACGTCTCGGCGGCGTGCAGCGGGTTCGTCTACGGGCTGGCCGCCGCGGCGGGCGTGATCTGCGCCGGCATCGCCGAACGAGTCCTGCTGGTGGCCGCAGACGTCTACTCCACACTGATCGCCCCGGACGACCGCGGCGCCGGAGTGGTGTTCGCGGACGGCGCCGGGGCCGTGGTGCTGCGCCGCGGCGCGGTCGGGGAGCCCGGCAGCGTGCTGGGCTTCGACCTGGGCAGCGACGGGTCCGGCCACCGCCTGATCGAGGTACCCGGCGGCGGGGCACTGGAGCGGGCCACGCCGGAGGCCTACCGACCGTCCGACCGCTACTTCCGGATGGAGGGTCGCGAGGTCTTCCAGCACGCCGTGACCCGGATGACCGAGTCCTCGCGACTGCTGCTGAAGAACGTCGGCTGGACCGCGGCGGACGTCGACCGGCTGGTCGCGCACCAGGCCAACGCCCGCATCCTGAGCGCGGTGGGCGAACGCCTGGACATCCCCGCGGACCGGTGCATCCGCCATATCGAGAAGGTCGGCAACACCGGCGCCGCCTCGATCCCGCTGGCGCTGGCCGACGCCGCCGCCCGCGAGGACCTGCATACCGGGCAGAAGGTGCTGCTCACCGCCTTCGGCGCCGGACTGACCTGGGGCTCGGCCGCGGTGCTGTGGCCCGGGCTTTCCCGTATCGCGCCGGTGCACGACACCGGTTCTCCCACGGCCCGCTCGCTCTGAGCGGTCGTCCACCACTGAAAGGGCACAGCCATGTCTCCTGTCCAGACCTCCCTCCATTCCGCTCTGACCGCCAAATTCGAGGTTCCGGAGTCCGCGATCGTCCCCGGGGCCAGCCTGGAGAGTTTGGGCCTGGACTCGCTCTCGCTGGCCGAGCTCGCGCTGATCCTGCAGGACGATCTCGACGTCCCGGTCGAGGAGCACGAGACGGCCGGGGACACCACCGTGGGCGAGCTCACCGCGGTGCTCACGGCCAGGCGTGCGGCGGCGGTGGCGGCGAAGTGACGGGAACGCACCTGGTGGCACGGCCGGACGGCACGTGCTGATGTCAAAGAAAGGAACGGCCGTGCTGGCTGAATACGCGTCGCCTGAGGGCACGTGGCAGATTTCCGCGTTCCACATCGCGCAGGACACCCCGGCGGACGACGCGCGGGTGCGGGAGACGCGGGAGTTGAGGGCACGCATTCTGTTCGACCGTGGGCGTCGGCCCGACTTCCGTACGTCTTCCGGCGCGTACACGGATGATCAGGAGCTGGATTTCGGGGCCTGGCATTTCTTCGCCAGGCGCCGGGAAGGAGACCGCCCCCTGGGGTATGTGCGGCTCTCGACGCCGGAAACGAGCGAGCTGTTCCAGAGCAGGGTGTACCTGGGGTCCGACCGCTTCGAGGAGGCGTTGCGCGAGCACGGCCTGGGCGCTGCGGAAACGTTTGAGCACAGCCGTCTGGTCGTCGAGCACCATGCCCGCAAGCTGGGTCTGGGGGTCCACCTGAACGCGGTCGCCGTCGCGGCCGCGCGGCATTTGGGTGCCAAGGCGATGATCGGGACCTCGGGCACGGCCGACGGCCAGGACCTGTTCCATGAACGCTTCGGGTTTCGTCCGGTGCCGGGAACACGCCGGTACGTCGAGCGGTACACCGAGGACGTGGTGGCGATGCTCTACCGGACAGCGGAGCCGGCCGGGGAGTACAGCGGCCTGGTCGAGCACCTGGAGGAGGAGTTCCCCGCCTTCGTGGCCGCTGCGGAGCCGATGCGGGTCGCCTTGCCGCGTCCCGCGGCCGCGACCGGCAGTGCGCGCCCAGAAGGTGTCGATTGCTGGCAGCCGGTGCTCTTCGATCTCGGGGACGAGCAGGACGCGCTGGCCTTTGAGGTGTTGCTCGGATCGGGGCAGGTCCGCGAGGTGCTGGACACGATCGAGGAGCAGCTGAGGGAGCTGGTCACCAGCCGCGACCCCGGGCTGCGGCGTTCCGCCGAGGCCGTCGAGCACGCTGTCGCGGAGCAGTTGGCGGGCTGCGGGCTGCGGGAGTACGGGACCTGGGTCTGGTACCCGTGGTCGGGCCGGGTGGTGCACCTGCTGCCCCGGCAGGAGTTCCGCCTGGTGCGCACCGACCGGAACCGGGGCCGGATCGAACGCCCGCAGCAGCGTCGGCTGCTGGAACGCCGGGTCGGCATCATCGGCCTGTCGGTCGGCAGCAGCGCCGCCCTGACGTTCGCGATGGAAGGCATCGCCGGGGCGTTCAAACTGGCCGACTTCGACACCCTCAGCCTGTCCAACCTGAACCGGCTGCGGGCCGGTGTCCATCACCTCGGGCTGAACAAGTGCGTGATCGCCGCCCGGCAGATGGCGGAGATCGACCCCTGGCTGGACATCGAGATCTACCCCCGCGGCCTGACCGATGACGAGATGGAAGAGTTCTTCACCGGCGGCGCCGGACCGATCGACCTGCTGGTCGAGGAGTGCGACACCCCGTACGTGAAGTTCGCCGCCCGTGAGCGTGCCCGCGCGCTGCGCATCCCGGTCGTCATGGACGCCAACGACCGGGGCCTGCTGGACGTCGAGCGGTTCGACCTCGAACCGGACCGGCCGCTGCTGCACGGGCTCCTGGGTGAGACCACCGCGCGCGACCTCGCGGTCCTGACGCACGAGGAGATGGTGGACGCCATTCTGGCCATGGTCGGCCGGGACACGATCAGTGCCGATATGGCTGCCGCGATTCCCAGAATCGGTACCACCTTGAGCAGTTGGCCGCAGCTGGCCTCCGGGGTCGCCCTGGGCGGCGCGCTCACCGCCGAGGCTGCCCGCCGCATTCTCCTGGGGCTGCCCCGCCCCTCGGGCCGCTTCTACGCCGATCTCGAATCCCTCACCTCCGCGGACCGGAGCACCCTGGCATGACCGTGGCCGCCCACGAACGGACTGCTGCCTCCCACACCGGAGACGGCCTGGCGGTGCCCTTCACGATCACCGGCACCGGCATCCACATCCCGGCCGAGGTCGTCACGAACGAGGACCTGACCCGCACCACCCACAGGAGCGGCGACTGGATCACCGCACGCACCGGCATCCATGAACGCCGCCGACTGGCACCCGACCTGGCCACCTCCGACATGTGCGTGGCCGCCGCCCGTCCCGCCATGGAAGCGGCCCAGGTCACCGCGTCGGACCTGGACGCCGTCATCGTGGCCAGTTACACCCAGGACCAGCCCATGCCCTCGACCTCACTGATCGTCAAGGACGCGCTGGGAATGCGCCGGGCCATGGCCCTCGACGTGACCCAGGCCGCCTGCGCCTCCGGGGTCCACGCCGTACTCCTGGCCGCCCACCTGCTGCAGAACCCCTCCATCAGCACCATCCTGGTCATCGGTGCCGACTGCGCCTCCCGTGTCACCCGGCCCGGTGACCGCACCGCCGGAGTCTTCTTCGGCGACGCGGCCGCCGCCGTGGTCCTGAGCCGTACCCGGACCCAGGGGGCGGGACTGCTCTCCTACGACATCGGCTCGCAGCTCTCCTACGCCGTGCAGATCCCGGCGGGCGGCTCCCGGCTGCCCACCAGTCCCGAGACGCTCGCCAGCGGAACCCACTACGTCAGCATGGACGGCCCAGCCGTCTGGGACACCGCCACCACCCGCCTGCCGGAAAGCATCACCAACGCCACCCGCCACGCGGGCCTCACACCCGGAGACATCGACCACTACTTCCTGCACCAGGCCAACATCAACATCCTGGACGCAGCACGCGAGCGGCTCGGCATCGCCGCCGACCGCGTCCCCGTCACCCTGGACCGACTCGGCAACACCGGCGCCGCCGGCGTCTTCACCGCCCTGCACCAGACCGTCTCCACCGGCCGACTGCGGCCAGGAGACACCTTCGTCATGTCCGCCATCGGCGCCGGCTTTCCACTGGGGCACCCTCTGCCTGCGCCAAGCCTGACCACGCGCGCCGCCTCGGGAACTCCCCGAGGCGGTCGAGGCGCCCGGGGCCCGCGGACCTGCCTCTGGAAGCGCTTCCAGTCTCATCACGGGTTCTGTGTATCCCCTTGACACACGATCGCGGTGAGATCAGCATCTGCGATGTCGAAAAGAACTGGAAGCGCTTCCATTTGGGAGCGCTCCCATCCCTGTTCTGTCAGTGCACCAGTGCACCCACCCGTGCCGAAGGAAGTGATCCCGCATGCGTCGTCGCCTGCGTACCCCCGCCCTGATCGGTTCCGCCGCCCTGGCCGCCGCCGTCACCCTGCTCGCCGCCCCGGCCGCCCACGCCGCCGGCAACCCGCTCACCTCGACCAACGGCTTCTACGTCAACCCCAACAACAGTGCCGCCCTCTGGGCTGCCGCCCATCCCACCGACGGACGGGAGCCGGCGATCCAGTCCGCCATCGCCACCAAGCCGGACGCCGTCTGGTTCACCGGAGGCGAGAGCGCCATCGGCACCTCGACCGGCGCGTACGTGGGCGCCGCGGCCTACTCCGACAAGCTTCCGGTGCTGGTCGCCTACGACATCCCCGGGCGTGACGTGTGCGCGGGGCAGTCCAGCGGCGGGGCGTCCTCCGATGCTGCCTACAACACCTGGATCGGCGGCTTCGCCGGCGGCATCGCCTCCCGCCCCGCGCTGGTGATCCTGGAGCCCGACGCGCTGGCCGACGAGAGCTGCATGACGGCGTCCCAGATCTCCGACCGGGACGGCCTGCTGAACAACGCCATCACCCAGTTCACCAACCAGTCCCCGAACACCTACGTCTACCTGGACGCGGGCAACCCCGGCTGGATATCCGCGGCCACCATGGCCGCCGAGCTCAACGCCGCCGGACTGAGCCACGCCCACGGCTTCTCCATCAACGTCTCCAGCTTCTACACCGTGGCCCAGAACACCGCCTACGGGAACCAGATCAACGCCGACCTCAAAGCCTCCTACGGCTACACCAAGCCCTACGTCGTGGACACCAGCCGCGACGCCAACGGCTCCAACGGGAACTGGTGCAACCCCCAGGGCCGCAAGCTCGGCGCCACCGACCAGCTGGGCGGCGGCGCCGAGGCGCTGCTCTGGATCAAGACCCCCGGCGAGTCCGACGGCGACTGCGGCACCAGTACCGACCCCGCCGGCGCCTTCGACCCGCAGCTGGCCTACGACCTGGTCTACGGCTACTGACACCCCCGCCGGGCGGACTGCGATGAGCAGTCCGCCCGGCACGTGGGCGCCGCCTCTGTCGGTGTTGTCGAGTCGGCCGGCAGGTGGCGTGTCAGGGCCTCACCGCGGAGTCGGACAAGGCACTTCGTTCAGCAGGTCGGCGCACCTCCGTCCGCTGACGTGGCGACGGTGACCGCGTACTCGCCGCCGGTGTGCGGTGTCGCTCCCGTTGCCCACGGCTCCACCGTCAGAACCAGGCCGTCGTTTTCCGAGCCGCCGAAGTAGCACAGGCCCCGTGGCAGATCTGCCTGGAGGATCCAGCCTTCGCGGATGGCCGCGGCGCGGTAGAAGTCGAGCAGTGCGGCATTGTTCCCCGGGAAGTCGTAGGTCCGGCTCGCGTTGAGCCAGGCGCCGTCCCGGACCCCGCTCGAGGAGTCCGCCGGGTCGCACCAGCTGTTCGCGGCGGCCCCGTCATGCGGCAGGGCTGTCGGCGGCCGTGCCGTGAGCACCGGCAGCGCGGCCAGTTGTTCCAGCCGCGGCGCCGTCCCTTCGCAGCCCCCGCCCCCCGGCAGCACCGAGCAGCCGGTGAGCCCGGCAGCGCACAGTGCGAGGGCGAGGACCGCCGGGATCAGCACCCGGGTCGGGGCCCGCATTCCGCTCACCACAGGACGCCCACGTTGAACAGGTAGTTGCCCACGGTGGCGAGGTACCACCAGAGGTTGTTCCGGTACTTGTACATCTGGCTGCGGTTCCACGAGCTGTGCACGAAGGTCCGCGCCACCGAGTTGTTGTGCTGGTCCCTCACGGTGTCGCAGCTCCGGTTCCGAGCACCGCGGCAGTGCTCGCCGACCTCGTGGGCGTCTCCGAGCCGCTTGGCCGCGGCGGCGCCGAGGACATAGGTGAGGGTCGCCTGCCAGATGAAGTGCCGCAGGGCGTTGTTCCGGCCGTGGTTCCCGACGATGTTCCAGGACAGGATGGCGGAGAGAGCCATGACCAGGACACAGCCCGAGTATCCCACGCTCCAGCACGCCCGGGCCTCGGCGATCGTCTTGCTTGACCGACCGTCCAGGTCGAGCCGGTTGACCGGCTCGCCGAAGGCGTAGTCGTAGGCGTTCGCACTGCCGCCGGGGACGGGGTCGACCTGGAGGAACCGCCCGGTGACGGGGTTGTAGAGGCGGGCTCCCATCAGGGTGAGGCCGCTCGGGGAGTCGCTGCTCTTGTGCAGGTTGCCGAGCCAGCCGTAGGTGGTGCCCGCGGTGCTGATGGGCCTACCGTACTCGTCGTAGTTCTGGACGGTCGGCGCCTGGCCCGCGTCCACCGGGTACTGGACCGTCACATCGCCGTGCATGTTTCCGAGTTGGAGCACGACGCCGCCGGAGGCGGTGGTGGTCGCGGCGAGGTCGCCGTCGATGCCCTGAACGCTGCGCGTGACCGCGCCGGTGGCGCTGTCGGTGCTCCAGCCGGGGGCGTCGGCGCCGTTCGCGTAGTGGTCGGTGACGGTGCCGGTGGCAGTCCAGACGCTGTTGGCGTAGTTGCTCGTCTGGATGCCGCTGACCCGACCCTCGGGGTCGCGGGTCCAGGTCTGGCGTTGGGCGCCGCTGGTCTCCTGGTTGGCGAGGTCGTTGGCGTTGTAGGCCAGGGTGGTGCCGTCGGCCTGGGCGGTGGTGCGGCCGAAGGCGTCGTACGTGGTGCCGGTGGCGCCCGCGACGGTCTGGATGCGGTCCGCGCTGTCGTAGGTGTTGACGGTGGTGGCCGGGGTACCGGCCGTGCCGTCCGGGTTGTCGGTGCTGGTGGTCAGGCCGGTGCGGTTCGTGTTGGCGTCGAAGGCGTAGCCACGGCGGTTGGTGGTGCCGCCCTGAGTGTCGGCGACGCTGGTCAGCCGGCCTGCGGCGTCATAGCCGAAGACCTGGTGGGAGCTGGTCCCGGCATTGCCGTCGTGGTCGTGCTCCCGGTTGGCGATGTTGAAGTCTGCCTGGTCGGAGGCGACTTCGGTGCCGTCACTGTCGCGGGTGTACCTGCGTCCGGTGACCTGCCCGGCTGAGTCGCGGGCGACGAACAGGCTGATGCCGCCGGGCAGGTGCTCGCCGTACAGGTTGCCGTTGGAGTCGTAGTCCGCGGTGGTCGTCCCGGCGACCGAGTCGGTCAGCGAGTCGACCAGTCCGAGGGCGTTGTAACTGTACGTGGTGGTCGAGGGCACCGTGTCGGTGACCTTCACCGGCCGGTTCAGCGCATCGTAGCCGGTGTTGGCCCCGCCGCCGCTGCCGTCGGTGTACTGGGTCTGTCGGCCCAGCACGTCGTAGGTGTAGCTGATGGTCTGGCCGGCCGCGGTGACGGTGGCCTTGTTGCCGGTGGCCGGGTCGTAGGTGATGGCGGTGTCGGGCACGGCGGCTCCGACCCCGCCGGTGATCTGGACCAGGGTGGGACGTCCGGCGGCGTCGTAGGTGTCGGTGGTGGTGCGGGTGACGCCGTTGGCGGTCTCGGTGACGGTGGCGGGGTTGCCCCAGCGGTCGTAGGTGGTGGTGCTGGTGGGCAGCTGGGAGGGGTTGGCGCCGCCGCCGGTGACGGTTGCGGCGGGTCCCACCGAGCAGACCTGGTCGGCCCATTCGGGTCGGCCCTGGCAGGTGCCGGTGCCGGTGGCGGACCAGTAGGAGGTCACCGTGGTGCCCGCGTCAGCGCCGGTGGACCTGGGAAGGCTGGTCGAGGTCACTCGTCCCTGGCTGTCGTAGCCGGTGGTGCTGGTGATCTTCAGGCCGGCCGGGTCGGTGGTGTTCTTGGTGGCCAGCCCCTTGACCCAGTCGAAGGTCGTGGTCGTGGTCGTGGTGTCACCGTCGGGCGCGCCGGAGACCACGGCGCCGGTCTGGCTGGTGGTGATCTGGTTGCTGGTGGTGGCGGTCCCGTCGTTGGGGCGGCCCTGGTCGTAGGTGTTCAGGGTGTGCTGGCGCGAGGGCACCTGGGTGCCGGCCGGCAGGGTTCCGCCGGGGTAGGGCGTGTCGTGGTCCAGGGTGACCAGGTGGATCGGCCCGTACTGCTGCTTCAGCCGCTGGCCGACCGTCATCGGGTCGGTGTCCTTGTCGGTGCCGGTGTCGGCGACGACGCTGGTGGTGTTGTAGAGCGAGGTGGTGGCCAGGAGTTGGGCACGCTGCGCGGTGGTGTCCTGGTCGATGTCCAGGGCCTGCTGCTGGGTGACCTGCCAGGCCGCCGTTCCCAGGGCCAGCTCGCGGTTGACGGCGCTGAGCTGGAGGACGGTCTTGCCGTAACGGTCGTACTGGGTCGTGCTGATGTGGCCGCCGGGGGCGGCGGTGTTGACCTGGCGTCCGGAGGCGTCGGTGTAGGTGATCGTCGCGTGGCCGAAGCCGCTCGCGCCGAGGGTCGACCCGTCGTTGGAGGCGGGGACCTGGTCGGCGGGGAAGACCGCGGTGGCGTCGGTGGGTGCGTCGCTCTGGGCCCAGGCGGCGGTGTCGGTCGGGCCCATGGCGTTGGGCGCGCCGGGTCCGGTCAGGGGCACGTTGTAGACCACGGAGGTGGTCGCGGTTCCGCCGTCGGTGGCGGTGTTGCTGCCCTGGGTCAGGGTCGGGCGTGAGGCGGACAGCAGCATGCCGTCACCGGCGACGGCCGAGGTGCCGACCTTGCCGTAGCGGAAGGTCCACGGCAGCTGACCGGGGTCGGTCTGGGCGGTGATCCTGCCTGCGCTGTCATAGCCGTAGCTGGTCTTCAGCGCCGGGCTGGTGCGTGGATCCCAGACGTCGCGCAGTTGGCCGAGGGTGTCGTAGTCGTACTGGGCGATCACGGTGGCGGTGGAGCCGGCGGCGCCGGGGGTTGTGGCCCAGAGTTTGATCTGGCTGACCTGGCCCGCGTAGTCGCCCGGTGTGCCGGCGGTGGCGGTGGTGGTGGGCGCGTAGACGTACTCCAGTATCCGGCAGCCCTTGGTCGACGGCGTGGTCTGGCACGTCGCTGCGGTGACCGCACTGGTGGGGGCGATCACGTAGTGCGGCTCCACCAGGGTGCTGCCGCCCACGACCACGGTCTGCGGGACGACGGTGGTGGTGGAGTTGTCGGTGGGCAGGTAGGTGCTGGTGACCTGCCAGGTACTCGCCCCGGCGGGCTTGCCGAACACCGTGGTGATGCCGTCGGTGTCCTTGAGGGTGAACGAGCCGGTGAGCGCACCGGTCAGGGCCAGGTCCTCAGCTCCCGGCTCGGGGGTCCAGCCGCCGCCGGCGGCAGCGGTGAACCCGGTCGCGTCACCGTCCACGTCCACCAGCGACACCGAGGTCGGCGAGGTCTGCTTCAGGTAGGACCAGGACGACTCGGTGGCGTCGGCGGTGGTGCCGGCGGTCCACTGCGGGCCGAAGATCGCCGCCTGGCCGGTCTGCGAGGCGCCGTCGGCCGGATTGCGGGAGGAGGAGGACCGGGTGACGGTCAGTCCGAACGCGGTGGCGTCGGTGGCCGACAGGGACGCGTCGCCGGTCAGGACGTTCACATCCGCGGGGCCGACCGGCACGCTGGGCGCGGTGCCCGCCTTGCGGTCCACGGTGACGGTGCTGAACGGCGATCCGGCGGTGCTGGTGCCGTCGGTGAACAGCGCTCGCACGTCCACCGGGCCGTCAGCTGTGAAGGTGTCGGTGATGTTCCAGGTCAGCGGGGCCGGGACGCCGGCGGTGAGTGCCACCGGCCAGGCGGCGAGGGCGCTGCCGTCGGCATTCCTGGTGACGTTGGCGGTGGGCACGTTGTGCCAGGAGTCGGTGGCGCCGATGCGGTACTGGTAGGTGACGGCCGTGTAGGAGGACTGGCCCTGGGCCGTCAGCCCCACCCGGCGCGCAGGGCGCTCACCGGGTCCCGGGGCGGTCAGTGCCGCGCCCGAACCGGCGTAGAAGACGTACGAGGTGACCGCGGAGGGGTTGCCTGCCGCGTCCACCGTCTTGGCGGCCAGCGTGTGCTTGCCGGCGGTGAAGGTGGTGTCCACCGTCACCGGTGTGCCGGTGGTGGCCACGCTCGTCCAGGTGCCGCTGTCGAGCTGCCACGACACCGAGCTGGTGTCGGCCGTCGGCGGGGTCAGCGTGAACTCGCCGTCGAAGGTCCCGTCCGGGTCAGGTGTGCCGGACCACTGGGCGGCCGGGAAGTCGGTGGAGGCCACGGTGGTGCCGGCGGGGGCCTTGGTGTCCACGGAGAAGGCGTAGGCACCGGTCCAGGCGCCGTACTGGTGACCGTCGTAGGGACGGGCCTTCCAGGTGTAACTGCCGTCCGCAAGCGCCGGGGTGACCTTCCAGGAGGCCGTCGAACCGGAGTTGACGAACGCCGATGAGCCCGAGGCCACCACGGTGCTGCCGGACAGGACCTGGAAGTCGAGGCGCACCGTGTCGCTGTCCGGGTCGGTGGGCGTGTTGGCCAGGGTCGGCGTCGTCGTCGCACTGTGCTGCGGGTAGCCGGAGCCGGAGGGGGTGACCGTGCCCGCGTAGGCCACCGTGGCCGGGTTGCGGTCGTAGGTGATCGAGAACGTCGGGTTGGCCGAGAAGCGGACCAGGTCCACGTCGTTCGTCTCGGTGGCGTTGAACAGCCCCAGCGTCCAGCCCGCGTTGCTGAGGTCCGCGATCTTCTGCATACCCGAGGTGACATTGAACGACACGGCCTGGTTCGGCGAGGAACTGGTGGTGGTGAACGTCGCCGATGCGTTGGGGTTGGGGTAGTTCGGGTTCGCCGCGGTGTCCTTGGCGGGCTGCTTGTTCCAGGTCGTCGCCGAGGTGATCGAGCCCATCGAGAACGCGTTGACGGTGGTGGAGTTCGACCCGCCGGCCGCCGCGTAGGTGACCTTCGTGTTGAACGTCGCCGACAGGATCGTCGACCCGTAGACCGCGGTGGGCACGCTCATCGAGTAGTACGTGCGCTCGATACCGGTGGGCGAGGAGAAGCCCTGGTAGCCCACCGCCAGTCCGCTGCCCGGGGCGGCGTCGTAGTTCGACGTGGTCGGATAGGCCTGCTGGACCTGGTCGTAGTGCAGTGTGCTGCCGGAGGCAGGGTGCGGCACATAGGCGGGGTCGATGAAGACCGGGAAGACGGTGCTCCTGGCCGTGAGCAGGCCCCGGTCAGCTGCCAGGTGCAGCTTGTGGTCCCTCAGCCCGGCCTTCACCCGGGCCTGGTGCGCGTGGCTGCCGGGAGTGTGCGAGGTGGAGCGGGTGCCTGCGGCCGCGCTGTGGGCGACCTCCACCCGGTTCGCTACCGCAGCGTTGACGCCCCCGGCGGCAGCGGCCGGGGCAGCAGTGGCGCCGGCTTCGGTGGCTGAGTCCCACATCACCGGAGCGGGCGAGGTGAGCAGCGCGTTGCCGTGGGCGTCGGTGACCGTCAGGTTCCCGCCCGCGTCGGTGGCCGCAGTGGTCCCGCTGGCGGTGTTCACCGCCTGCACCAGGTCCGCGAGCGCCGGATCCGTTGCCGCGGAAGCGTTCTTGACGACCAGCGTCTCCTCGGCGCCACCCGCTGCCGTTGCGGTGACCTGCAGGTCCACCCCGGAGACGAGCACATTCGGATACGTCAGCGTGGCCCCGGAGACCGTGGGCTTGGGCAGCGCGGTCGGCCACGACAGCGAGAGCTGCTTGCCGTCCACCGTCATCACCGCAAGAGCACGCGAGCCGCCGCCCGAGAGCACCAGCGGCGACTCGGACGCCTTCGGTGAGAACGACCCGTCCGCCGACGCCACGAGCGCCGCATCCAGAGCCGTCCACGTCCCGCCCCGCTTGACCCACCGCGGATCGGTCGAGGTCTCGTACGTCAATGACCCGTCAGGATTCGCAAACGTCTGCGACGCGTCCGTGCGCGCGTCCAGCACCTCGATCCGATGCCCCTGCAACCGCGCGGCCAGCAGCGCCGACGCTTCGTTGGAAGCCTGGACGGCCGACGTCTTCGTGGGAACGTCCGGGGCGGTCGCATCGGCGGGGGCGGCTGCGGCGACGCCTCCCGCCACGAGCGCGGCCGTCACCGCCGCCGACACCCATCGCCGGGCCGACGGATGCGCCGACCCATGAGTGGACTTACCTGGTATCACTTCGCACTTACCTTTCTCAAGCCATGGAGGGCTTCGGTCACGCACTGTGCGAGCACAGTGCGATCACAGCCAGCGCGTGATCATGGCAGGTGACCTCTCCTTCAGCTGCTCCACAGGCACATTGGCAGCGTGGGGGCCTCGGCGACCCAGTTCGTCCGTAGGCGACTTTTATCGCGCAGAGTCACTCATGAAACTCATAAGTCCAATTTACCCTTCTTGCTCAAGCGCATATGACGAACTGTCATCAACGTTCTGCGGCAAGGAGGGTCGACCCGGCGTTATCGAACGGTGATGGAATTCCAACGCAATTCGCCCACGACCGGCGATTCGACAGTCCGTGGCGCGTCCCGCCGCCCCAGGAACGTGAACGAGGTCGACGGTGCCGCTGTCCGCGGTGACGCTGCGGAACACCGGTACCACCACTGCCGGCGCCAGGCACGATTCGGGTGTCAGGTCGGGCCGGGGTCGCTGCCGTTCTCGATGTACAGCGCCGTCCCGGTGTCGCGGGCCCGTAGGCAGGCGCGGACCCGGCGGGTCAGTCGGTCGTTGAGGAACTCGTGCAGGCGTTCGGGGGGTACGAAGGCGTAGCCGCGTAGTTCCTCGCGCTGCGGCACGATGGCCGCGATCTGCTCCGCGGTCAGGACCCCGCCGTCGAAGACCGTCATCACGCCCTCGCTCATCAGGCGGTCCGCGCTGTACCGCGGGTCGGGCGGAACCCAGTCGACGACGAGCAGCCGGCCCAGGGGGAGTTCGAGCCCGAGTTCCTCCCGGACCTCGCGGACGGCGGCCCGGCCGGGGGGACTCGTCGGCGTCGACGGTACCCCCGGGGATCTCCCAGGTGTCCTTGTAGACGGGATCCACCAGCAGCACCCGCCCGCCGGCGTCGAAGAACAGCACGCGCCGGCGCCCATCCGCTTGCGTGCCAGACTCCGGTCGTACGCCTGCAGGTCCATCGGCACAGGATCGCTCATGCCTACCGACTCTAGGGACCGCAGGGCCGTGCGCGCCCCGGTGTCGGGAAACCTCCTGTGTGGCTCAGGTCGCACCGAGGCCGGCGCCGTCTCCACGGTCCGGGGGCCGGCTGCCGAGGGTCGCCCACACGGTGCGGTGCCCCTGCTCGTCGAGGCTGTGGCCGCAGGCGGTGGCGAGTGCCGCCGTGATCAGGAGGCCGCGGCCGTGCTCCTCGGGTGCTCCGGGCTGCGACTGCGGCTGCGGCTGCGGCTGCAGTCGGCGGGCGGGACCCTGGTCCCGGACGGTGACCTGCAGTGATCCGTCCGGCAGGTGTGCGACGGAGATGTGAATGGGGCCGCAGGCGTGCTGATAGGCGTTGGTGACCAGCTCGGAGACGACCAGTACCACCTCGTCGGCGGGTGGCCCGGTGATGCCCCAGCGGCACAGGGTGGCCCTGGTCCAGAGGCGGGCGCGGCGGGGACTGACGGGGTCCCGGGGCAGTGGGGTGCGGGCGATCGCGGGGCGGAGCAGTGACGCGGTGGCCATGCAGGTTCTCCCGGCTCGGGGCCGCCTCGATGCTCGACGCGGCCGACGCGCTCCTCACCTTGCGCGGGTTCGGACCGCGTTGGCCCGCACTGGCCAGTACCGGTACTGGCCAGTGCGGGTCCGGTCACACGGCAGGGCACCGACTCCGGCCTGCATCGATATCCAGGTGTAACCGGTAATATCACCCAAGGTGACAACGTGGCGAAGGCAGAGTTTTACTGCCGCTTTACCTACGGGAACGGGATGGCACGACCATGGACTCACGGGCGGACCTCGGGGCGCTGGTGCGCGCGTGGCGGATGGCGCGTGATCCCTCACTGGTGCCGGGCGTGGTCGATGTCCTGCGCCCCTATCTGACGCAGCTGGACATGGCCACCCTGCTGGGGGTCACGGAGGGCTGGTACGCGGGGCTGGAGCGCGGTGCGGACCGCCGGTACAGCGCGGCCATGATCGCCGGGGTGGTCGACATCCTGGATCTGGACCGCGACCGTGCGGCGGCGCTGTATCTGGGCACCGGTCACCAGCCGCCGCAGGACCGCCCGCATGCCCAGCCGGACGCGGTGATGGTCGCCCTGATGCACCAGCAGCGGTGCATCTCCTACATCGCGGACCAGGCGTGGGACGTGGTCTCGTACGGCGCCACCGCCCTCCTGCACCTGCCCTGGCTGGCGCGGCCCGGTGCCAACATCATGGAATGGGCGCTGTCCGCGCGGGCGCGGCACGAGCTCGTGGACTGGGAACGGGACTGGGCGGTGCCTATGATCGGCCAGCTGCGGATGGCCTGGCAGCGGTGGCCCGACAACAGGCGCCTGGCGGAGGTGGTGTCCAGCGTCCGGGAGCTGCCCGGGGCGGAGGTCCTGTGGCAGAGCTCCACCACGGCGAAGGCCACCCCCTACGGCGACCTTCGCGCCATCTACCTGCCCCTGGTCTCCCCGGATCCGGTCTCCGTGCGGATCATGGCGTACTCACCCTACGGTGACCTGAGCTGGCGCTGGACCATGCTCGTGCCCGTGGACGACAGCATGCAGCTGGACCGGGTCTGGTCACAGGGCGGCGCCGTCGCTCCACCGGCCCCGCAGCAGTGACCCCGTGAAACCCGGGCCGAACGCCACCAGGAGCCCGGGCTCGCCGTGCGGCGGGGCGTCCTGGTAGGTGCGCTCCAGCACGTCCAGGGCGCTGGGGCCGCCGGTGTTGCCCCGCATGCGCAGGCTCTCGCGGGCGTGCCGCAGTGCGGGCTCGGGTACGGGCAGGCCGGCCGCGACGGCGTCCAGGATGCGCGGGCCGCCGGGGTGGGCGACCACCCACGACGGCCACGCCTGCGGACCCGCCTGCTCCAGCCACTGCCGCAGCGGGGGCAGGCACTGGTCCACGGCGGTCAGCGCCGCGGGGGTCGAGTCCCAGACCTGGCCGGCCGGGCCCAGACCGGCCCCGTAGCGGTCGGCGGACTCCGACAGCAGATGCGAGCGGCAGGCCTCGACGCACATCCCCGGGCCCAGCGGCAGGGCGGTCACCACACAGGCGCTCGCCCCGTCACCGAACAATGCCTGGTACATGGCGCGGACCCGGCGGGCCTTGCGCTCGTCGGCCTCGCTGCGGTCCTCGCGCTCGTCGGGCGTGCTGCTGTGCCGGTAGAGCGTGCTGAACGCCTCCGAGAGCACCACCAGCACCCGGCGCGCGGGGTCGGCGGCCACCAGTTGGGCGGCCAGGGACAGGCACAGCGCGGTGCCCAGACACCCGGCCTGGGTGACCGGCAGGTGCAGCACGTCCGGCCGCATCCCCAGGGCGTTGTGCAGATGGACGTCCAGGCCGGGCATGGCGATGCCGGTGGCGTGGGCGGTAATCAGGCAGTCCACGTCACCCGGTCGGAGCCCGGCCCGGTCCAGGGCCTGGTGCGCGGCAGCGGCGCCCAGCGTGTAGACGGCCTGCACCGTCCAGGCGTTGCGGGCCTCGATCGGCTCGCCGAGTCCGAGCTGCTCCAACGGACGCGACAGGTGCCGCACGTCCACACCCACCCGGCCCGCGAGTCGCGTCAGCGCCTCCGTGTCCGGCCGCCCCTGGTGCGCGCGGCGCAGGTCCGCGGCGATCTCAGCGGTGGTCACCCGGTACGGCGGCACCGCGACACCGGGACGGCTCACGTACACCGGGATCACCCTCGCGCTGCCCCGCCGGACCGACCCGGGTCCCGTCGGGCGTCCTCGAACACACCTGCACAGCTTTGTGTCGTCACAGTACCCAGTCTGCCCGCCACACGGGACCGCTCACGAACCCGCATGGACACTCCAGCCGGCCTGGGGGTCAGGGCCGGCCGCGGACGGACGGCCGGACGGTGCAGAGATGCCGGTCACGACCGGCGCCAGTAGGCCTGGCGCCGGTCGTGAACCGGGGGTTGTTCCTCAGACGACGATGCGGTCGAGGTTGGGAGCGCCGGCGGAGGGGTTGGAGAATTCGATGGTGTTGTTGCCGGCCTTGAGTTGGACGGTGACGTTCTTGGTGACGACGGTGTTGTAGTCGGGGGTTTCGGGGAAGCTGACGGTCTGGTTGACGCCGTTGACGGTGACGGTCGCGGTGCGGGCCTGGCCGACGCTCATGAAGGAGACTGTCATGGTGTAGCTGCCGGCGGTCGGTTCGGTGATGTTGTTGAAGGTGGCGGTGCCGCCGTTGCCGAGGTAGCTGAGCTTCTTGCCGCCGGAGCAGTGCGCGCAGCTGGTGATGGTGGTGCCGCCGGCCAGGCTCGCGGCCTCGGCCTCGTAGGACTTGTTCCCACCGGTGGGCGGAGTCGTCGACGGCGGCGGGCTCGACGGCGGGGGGCTGCTGGGCGGCGGGGTGGTGGTGCCGCCGGCGAGGCTGGTGCCGAGGGTGTTGAGGGCGTTCTGGACCAGGGCTTGGGCGTTGTTGCTGAGGTTGGCGTTGGTGCCGTTGACGACCCAGGAGGGGCCGGAGAAGATGGCGACGGTGACGCCGTTGTCGACGCCGCCGGTGGTGCCGCTGCTGGGGATGCCGAGCAGGCTGGCTGCCTTGACGGACGCCTCGCCCAGTTCGCGGGAGTCGTTGTCCGAGGTGGTCTGGGAGTTCCCGGTCTGGGTGTCGCCGAAGATCGCGCCGATGGCCTTGCCGTTGTAGAAGACCAGGGCGAACTGGCGGCCCGAGATGCCGTGCTCCTTGTAGAAGAAGTGGGGGCAGGGGGTCTTCTTGTCCCAGCAGTCGTCGCCCAGCACGTAGAACGGCACGTGGTGCGCGGCCAGCTGCGCGCCGTTGCTGTCCTGGAAGGTCGTGTCGCCCTGGTGGTCGGGATCGGGGTCGGGGTCGCTGCCGTCGTCGTCGTGGCCATGCTGGAGGTGTAGACGAAGACGCCGCTGGCGGGCTGGTAGACGTTGACGTTCTTGGCCCGGGTCTGGGTGTTGATGTGGGGCAGGGTGTTGACCTGGGTCGCGGACGTCGAATGCTGCTGGATGGCGGCCAGCACCTGCGCGGCGGTGTACGTGGTGGCGTTCGGTGCGGCAGCGGCCGCGGGAGCAGCAGCTGCCGTGGCGGTGGTGAGGGTCGTGGCGGCGTCGGCGTTCGCGATGGCCAGCGGGGTGGCGAGCGCGAGGGCTGCGGCGATGCCTATGGCGAGGCGGGTACGGGTCGATGACATGGGGGTGGGGGCCTCCGTTGATTCTGTTAGTAAGACTGATTAACTAATCGAAGCACCTGTGACCCTGACGCGCAATCATCTCGTTAACCTGTTTTACGTAAATTCGAGAGCGGTGCGCGATTCTTGACGTGCAGTCAGTCTTCGAGTGTGTGGATCAAGCGCTGGCCGCGGTCCCGGGCAACCGTTGCGTGCCCGTGGTTCGGACCCAGGCCTCGTGGCGGGGCCTGGGTCCGGTGCCGGTGCCTTTGCTGTGGTGGTCGCGACCGCCGGTCGTGACCGGGGGTTGTTCCTCAGACGACGATGCGGTCGAGGTTGGGGCCGGTGCCCGCCGTGTTGGCGATGGCGACGGTGTTGGTGCCGGCCTTGAGGGACACCGGGACCTTCAGGGTGACGACGGTGTTGTAGTCCGGCGTCGACGGGAAGTTCACGGTCTGGGTGACGCCGCCTGCGCTCACGGTCCGCCGTGTGGACGCTGCCGACGCTCATGAAGTAGATGGTCATCGGGTAGGTGCCGCGGTGGGCGCGGTCACCGAGAAGGTGGCGCTGCCCAGGAAGCTGATCTTCTTACCGCCGGAGCAGTGCGCGCAGCTGGTCACCGTGGTGCCGGTGCCCAGGGTGGCCTTCTCCGCCTCGTAGGACTTCCCCGGGGAGGTGGGCGGAGTGCTGCTCGGTGGCGTTGACGTCGGCGTTGACGTCGAGGTCGAGGTCGGCGTTGGGGTGGGCGTGGGTGTCGGGGAGGTGGTCGGTCCGCTGATGACGGGGGCGACTGTCTTTGAGGAAGAGCGACTGTCCGGTGTCGGTTCGGGACGCGTCGACGCCGTGTCCGCCGGTGTAGTCGTTCTGCTCGTTCTTGGCCCAGTCGGCGATCGGCGTGCCGCCCACGTCGAGCGGGTGGTAGACGCCGCCGGACGGGCCGGCCACGCCGAACTGGTAGATGGTGTTCGTCAGCGGGTAGTACGGCTGGTAGGGCCCGCCGGTGGACAGCTGCTTTGGTCATCGTGTTGTCGAAGAAGACGTTCTGTGGTCCGGACGCGCCGGACCACTCGACACCCTTCTGACCCGCGGTCCAGTAGATCGGGAACCAGTTGGAGGTGTCGGGTGCGGTCGTGGCGCCGCCGTCGTCGCCGCAGTTGGATTTGCAGTTGCCAGCGCGGTGGTCGTACGGCACGGCCTGGGTGTTTGAGTTCGATCAGGTTCCGGCGCTCGTAGCCGCCGTGCAGGTTGAAGTCGGAGTCGATGTCGTTGCCGATGGCCACGTTGTCCGACGCCGACCACTGGAACGTGAAGTGCCGGAGATTGCGGGTGACGTTGTCGGCGTAGAGCGAGTCCCAGACCCGTGAGCCGCGGAAGTAGCCCCGGCCGCCGGCGCCCTTGTTCCACGACCCGTCCAGGAAGTTGTCCTGGATCTGGACGTTCTTGGCCTCCTCGGTGACGATCGGGTGGGAGCCGGTCATGTAGCTCCGGATCCCCTGCACCCAGTCGTTCACCGCCCACTTGAGGACGATGCCGTTCATCTCGGCGTGCGGGTCCATGTTGCCGTAGTTCTGGACCGAGTCGGCCTGGTTGAGGTTCGACATCGGCTGGGTCATGTAGAAGTTCTCGAGGCCGACCCCGACGACCGGTTCGACGATCGGCGAGGCCTGGCTGGCGTAGACCGTGCCGTCGATCGGCGCCGAGCCGTCCGAGGTGGAGTCGATCGGCATGTCGTACTCGAGCGGCTTGTCGATCGTGACCGTGTGGTTGGTGGTGTCGACCGCGCTGATCGTGAAGATCTGCTGCCGCATCTGCAGGTTCTCTTCGGGGTTCGCCGTGCTGACCGCGTCCATCGACTGGTAGAACTTCTGCGAGTTGGCAGCCATCATGTTTGACGAAACCGCCGACCTTGAAGTTGGTCATGGCGGCGTTGTTCGCCAGGTAGATCACGGTGTCGCCCTGCCGGGCGGCGAACGTGGTCTCGCCCGGCTTGGCCCGCAGTTTGACGCCGGCCTTCCAGTGCTGGTTGATCGAGCCGAGGAAGATCTCCTTGCGGTTGGCCGGCGCGGCGTTGTACTCCGACTGGTAGGACGGGTCGACGGTCCGGGAACTGACCCGGAACAGCCCGGTGCCGGGCCAGGCCCAGCCCATGGTGCCGTCACCCGAGGTCATGTTGTCCCCGTCGGAGTCCGTGCCGTCCGGGGTCAGGGTGTCGTAGAGGGTGTTGGCGTCCGGGCGGTACTCGAACGAGGTGCCGGTGGTCGGATCGCTTCCGGAGCCGCGCAGGATCGTGTAGTTGGCGTCCACTTCGATCTCGTGGGTGACGTTGAGGACGCCGGCCGGGAACGTGATCAGTGACAGTTTGGTGTACGAGTTGGTCGGCGAACAGGTGCTCTTGAGCTTGTCGATGGCGGCCTGGATGCCGTTGGTGTCGTCCTTGCCGTCATTCGGCACCACGCCGTACGTGGAGGCCAGTTGGGACGGCGTGATCTGACAGGACGCCGATGGGTTGATGTCGGAGGCGTCGGGCAGCGGCTGGCCGCCGCGGTAGCCGGCCTTGCTCCAGTCGGGCAGGCCGGGCAGCGGGGCGCGGCGGTTGGCAGCCGACAGGTCCAGTGCCCGCAGCACGGGCGCAGGGGTGACCCCCGGGGGCACAGCGGACGCAGGGGTGGCAGTGGTCGTGGTGGTGACAGCGGCGCCGGCAGTCAAGCCGGTCGCCACGACACCACTGGCCAGCAGCAGGGCGAGGGTTGCGCCGAACGCTAACCGGCGTCTCTTGGTCGATGGCATCAGATTGTCCCAACATGAAGGGGGCAGGGGTGGGGGTCGCACACCGCACGGCCGGGCATGGTGCCGGGAGTGCGGGCAGGCCGTCTGACAGCTGGGGGATCGACGCGCCGAAGAGGCTGCCGCCGTGTTAGGCGGCTGAGGGAGCATGGGCCGAGCCCGTGCTGAGGGCCGGGTATGCCTCGTAGCACGGAAGCCGCAACGGCCGGAAGACGCTCCGTAAAGCTTTCGTCCGAGAGTTAACTCTCGCCCACTGTGGCCGTCAAGAGTTCTCGTAAGGAAAAGTTTCCTAACTAAAAATCCGGCTCTGCGACGTTTCGGTGCGTGGTCGCCCGCTGGGGAAGCCGGCGACCACAGGGCCGGTGCGGGGCTCAGAGGCCAGGTGTCTCCGGGATCTTGGAAGCGCCCTTGGCAGCTCCGGTGACGGTGTTGGATGTACCGACGACGTTGGGATCCGTCGTGCAGTCGCTCTGGTCCTTGACGTTGAAGCCGTAACCGGAGGCGTTCAGAGTGATGGTGTTCTTGGTGAAGGTGTTGCCGCAGCCGGTGTCGGGCCAGAGCTGCTCGACCTCGGAAGCCGTCGACGAGCCCGTTGCTCATGGTGTTGCCCGTGACCGTGTAGTTGTTGCCCTTGACGGCGACCACGTCGGTGGCGGAGTTGGCTCCGCTCTCGCCCTTGCCGCTGAAGGTGTTTCCGCTGATCAGACCGCCGACCGTGGCCTCCTTGGCGTCGATGTTCTCGGCCGCGATGTTCGGCCCGAAGGTGTTGTTCAGGATCTGGTCGTCGTTGCTCAGGTCCGGCAGGCCGTTGGTGTAGGTGTCCCAGTTGCTGTTGGCGGTCCCGATGTAGACGCCTTCCCCGTAGCCGGGGGCCTTGAGGCCGGTGTCGTGGATGGTCGAGTGCTCGACCACGTCATCGGAGCTGAACTCCCGCAGGTGGATGCCCTCGTCGGCGGTGTTGTACACGGTGAGGCCGTCGAGCACGTCGCTGTTCGCGTGGTCGAGCACGACGCCCTTGGCCGAGTTTCGCCACGCTGAAGCCGGTCAGTTTCCAGTGGTCGGTCTCCAGGTGCAGCCCGTAGCCGGCGCCGAGGTCGCCGGTGGTGTCCGGGTTGGTGAGGATCGCCGAGGTCGGACCGCTGAGCGTGATCGGCGCTGCTGCGGTTCCACTGGTGGTGGCCAGGAAGACACCGGAGTAGGTCCCCGGGGCCAGCTGGATGGTCTGCCCCGGTTTGGCGGAGGCGAGCGCCGCGGTGAGCTGCGCCGCGGTGGAGACCGGCACGGTGGGGCCGCTCGGGGTGCCCGTCCCTGTGGGTGTCGGCGTGGGAGTCGGCGTCGGTGTGGGAGTATGTGTGGCTGTGTGGGTGGGAGTAGGCGTGGCCGTCGGGGTGCCGGCCGTTCCGTAGACCTCGAACTCGTTGACCTGGAATCCGCTGCCGCTGAACTGCTGCAGGTAGAGCTCGATGTAGCGGGTGGACACCCCGGCCGGGAGCTGCACCGTGCTCGTCCCGCCCGTGCCGCTGGTGCTGGCGTTCTGGGTGTGCCACTGCGTGCCGTCGGGGGAGGTCCGGACCTTGAACGAGGTCGCGTAACTGGCGCCCCAGGCCACGGTGACGTGGTCGACGGCATCGATCGCGCCCAGGTCGACGATGAGCTCCTGGGGGTGGGCTGTGGTGCTCTGCCAAGCAGTCACCGTGTTGCAGTCGGTCGCGGCGAGCGGCGTCCCGGCGGCCGTGGCGGTGGCCGTCGTGGGCCGTCCGCAGGCCAGGTCGCCCGGGAGAGCGGCGGCGGCAGCGGGGCCGGTGGACGCCAGGGCCACGGTGAGCGAACCGGCGGCGAGTGCGATGCCGACAGCGAGGGCTGAGCCGAGGAGAGCGGGGTTGCTTCTACGGGGCATGGGGGTCCCTGAACGAAGAAGGGAAGGTCATGTATATGAACTGCGATCATATCCATGACCAATGTGTAAAGTAGGTTAACTGCACGACCTGGCGATGTCCACGGCTGTGTCAACGTCAACTCAACAATGGGTGAATGAGCCCGTTCAGCCCGCAACATCCTTCCTGGAGCCACGATTTGGGGCCGGTGGCAGGAAGGGGCCAATGCCGCACGTCAAAGGGACAGGGTGGTCGTCATAGTGCTGCCGGACCGCAGCAGCACACGCTTGCCAGACCGCGGAGCGCCGGGCTCTGGCGGTTGGGGCAGGAAGGCTGCCGTGCTCGTGCGGGGGAGTCGGGTCAGCTTGAGGGGGCCGGTTCCCGAGGCCTGGTAGGTATCACCGGCTTGGCCGCCGTGGTGGGATCAGCCTCGGTCGGCCCAGGCCCTGGAGGGTGTTCACCGGAGCGTCGCGGACCAGCTCTGCACTGCGTCCGTCGGGCAGATGAACGAGCATGATGTGGCGGGTGGTGCGTTCGACGAGAGTGGCGATTGCCGATGCACCGTCCTTGCCGATGATTGGGGCACCCTCCCGGTGAAAGGCCCCCACCCGGTACTGGTGTGTGCCGGTGCGGGTCAGCTCAGTAGCGAGCCGCCGTCGATGGTCAGTACGGTGCCGGTGACGTAGGGGTTGCCCATCAGATACAGGTGGGATTGTGCGATCTGTTCGGGCTCGCCGATCGTGTGGGTCAGGTTGCGTTCGGCGATGGCGGTGAAGAGTGCTTCGCGCTGTTCTTCGGGGATGGCGTCGTACATCGGGGTGCGGACCGTGCCCGGTCGGATCGCATTGACCGGACCGGGGCGAGGTCGCGGGCCAGGCCGCGGGTCAGGCCCTCGATGGCCGAGGTACCGGCGCTGGCGAGGGCGAACCCGTGGGTGGGCCGCAGTGCGAGCGTGCCGGAGGTCAGGGTGATGGAGCCGCCTTGTCGGATCCTGGGCGCCGCGTGTTTGACGGCGGCGACACGCCCCAGAAGATCACGTCGAAGCCTCGCCGGGCACCGTCGAGCTCCAGGTCCACGACCGACTGCGGGGTCGGCCCCGCGCTGGCGGTGTAGATGAGGTGGTCCAGCGCGCCGACGTGGTGGAAGAGGGCGGCGATCTCGTCTTCCCGGGTTGCGTCGGTCTGGATTGCCTCGCACGCGGCCGGCAGCGTGGCGAGCGCGGAATCAAGCTGCTCGCGGTTGCGCCCGGCGATGGTGACGTTCGCGCCGGCCTGGGCTGCGGCATGCGCGGCGGCCAGCCCCATTCCGGAACTGCCGCCGATGACGACGACGCTCTGATTGCTCAGGTTCATGATGCTTCCTCCGTGTCTGGGTGCGGACTGCTCTGGCCACGATGGAGAGGCGTACACGCAGCCTTTGATGACTCACTGTGACATCACCCTACTCCTGATGTCTCGATGAGACATCATCTGTATGCTTGGCCCATGCCACGATGGGATCCCCAAGCCGAAGAGCGCCTGCGCAATGCGGCCCTGGACCTGTTCCTCGAATACGGCTATGAGAACGTCGTCGTGCAGGAGATCACCGAGCGGGCCAGGCTCACGCGCCGCACGTTCTCCCGATACTTCACTGACAAGCGGGATGTGCTCTTCGCCGGCTCCGAGCAGCTCCCGGCAGTCCTGGGTGACGCCATCCTGCACGCTGACAGCGCCCTGCCGCCCTTCGAGGCCCTCTTGGCGGCGCTCGCGGACACAGGAGACCAGCTCGTCGCCCGCGTAACGCGGGCCGCCGAGCGCCGTGCGGTCATTTCAGCCAGCCCCGAACTGCAGGAGCGTGAGCGCACCAAGTTCACCGCTGTAGCCGAGTCCGCCGAGCGGGCACTGCGGCAAAGAGGAGCCGAGGCCGCAGTGGCGAACCTCTTCGCGCGAGTCGGCGTCGAACTCTTTCAGACCGCCTTCAAGGAATGCACCGAACAGCCCGCACGCGCCTTCTCGCTCTGTCTGCACGAGGCGGCGACCATTCTTGCCGCCGCCCTCCCACCCGCTCGGAGCACCGAACAGTGAACCGCCCCGGATTCGGTGGAGATCTCAAGTTGTGGTTGTGACCTGTGGTTTTGTGGCTGTGAGGTAGTAAGTAGTCTCGTATTCGACGGGTGGAACGTGGCCTGTCTCACCGTGTCGACCAGGTCCGGCGCCCGCGCGGCGGAGGCGTCGGCAACGGTGGTGACGGCGCGCTTGCCGCGGACCGCGTCGGTGATCCCGAGGTCGCGCATCAGCCGCTCGATGGTGCAGTGGGCCACGTCCTGCCCCGGCGGTTGAGCTCGCGCCAGACCTTGCGTGCGCAGGTGTGGCCGGTCGAGCTCGGCCGCGAAGAAACTCGCCGCGGCCTTGAGGATCTCGTTGGCGCGCTTCAGCCGAGGTCGTGCCTGGGCGCTGCCCGGAGTCGACCTGGTCGCGCCGCACCCAGTTGCGCGACCGCCCGCAGCGCGGCTGATACTTCCGGGTAGTCGCCGCGGACCTCGGCGACCATGCGCACCGCACGACGGCGCAGCTCAGGAGGATAGGAAGAGGGACGTGCCATGACTCGAATCCTTACACGAAATCGAGTCCCCACCGAACCCGGGGCTTCAGTCCGTGGGCGTATGTGTGACCTGTGGTGTTCGTGGGTCGGCAGTTGCCTGCCTGGGTTTTCGCCGTCAGAGTGCGGAGGAAGTCGAAGTCGTCGACGAGGGTGTCGGCCAGTTCGGTGAACGCGGTCGCGAGGCGGGCCTCGCGGGGGGGGGTGACGGCCATGGCGTCCCGCTCGACCTGACAACTCGCCGGAATTCCGCTTCGCCCACATGTGACGGGAGGTCGGAGGCACCCTGGCCCGGCGTCGGCGGTCTGTGGTTCCCGGTAGTCGCGCTTCGTACCGCGTGCGGCCCACTGCACCGAGCAACCGCCGTACCGTCTTCCGGCTGATCGTCCCGACCTGCGGAAGAGGGAAATCGCATGGTGCGGGGCTTGGTTGGGACCACAGCCGAGCCCCGACCTTGAAAAGTCGAGGGAAGTCCGCGTAGGTCCGGACGATCGCCTCCACTCGTACTGTGCGGCCGAAGCGTTCCCTGACGGCGGCACCGAGGGCGGTATCGGCCTTCTACCTCGGGCGGACTGCAGCCTCGATGTGGGCGAGTTGGGCGGTGAGGAGCTCCTCGAACACCGCGCGGCGGTCCACCCCGAGGGGGCGGACGTCGCGGGCGAAGTGGGCCAGGGCCGGGAAGCGTTCGGGGTCGGCGCCGAGTACCGCGACGCGGAACAGCTCCATGCCCTGTTCGTATTCTTCGGGGGTGACGGTGCTGACCGCGGCCTCGGAGGCGATCAACGCGGCGATGAGGACCGCGATCCGGTGGTAGCGCGCCGGGATCTGCTCGTCGGGCAGTCCCGACGCGCGCAGAGCCTGCAGCGCCTCTTCCATGACCAGCCGGGAACCGGTGCCGCTTGACGCGTAGCGTCCCCAGACCGCGGCGAGCTGGGGCTGCTGGCCGAAGGCCTCTCTCACGCGCAGGGCCAGGGCCGTGATGCGCTGCTTCCAGTCGCCCTCGGGGTGGTAGCCGTCCATGGCCGCGAGAAGAATCCGGTCGGCGACCGCGCGCAGCAGTTCGGTCTTGCTGCGGAAGTGCCGGTAGAGGCTGGAGGAATCGGTCCCGAGGACCGCGGCCAGCTTGCGCACGCTGAACGAATCCGCGTCGCTCGTGCGCAGCAGCTCCGCCGCCGCATCCAGGATCTCTTCGGTCGACCAGCGTCTTCGGCCTGCCATCTTGCTCCTCTCGCCGGATCTCAGCCTAACCTATGCACTTGGCGTTGCACGCACCGCGTGCATAATGAGGACAAGGGCATGCCGGGCGACCTGCAGGAGGCGGGCCGGCGTGCCGCTCGTGCCCCGATGTCCGGGTCCGGCGACCGATGCGGAGCTCGCCCCGGGCAATACGAAAGGACGCATGACGTGAAGGACCCACTGGATTCCGCGGCGCTGGACGAGGCCATCGACAACGTCCACCGCGCCGGAATGCCTGGCCTGTTCGCCGAGGTCTGCGACGGCGACCAGGTCTGGCACGGCGCCGCCGGGGTCGCCGATGTAGCCACCGGCCGCCCCGTCACCGCCGACATGCGGCACCGGGTCGGCAGCATCACCAAGACCTTCACCGCCGCCGCGGTCCTGCAACAGGTCGAGAGCGGTCGGATCGGTCTCGACACGCCGATCGGCCGGTACCTCCCGGGGCTGGTCCCCGGAGAACGCGGTGACACGATCACCGTACGGATGCTGATCAACCACTCCAGCGGCCTGGCCGAGTACCTCCCGTACGCCTATCCCTCCCTCCGGGCGTTCCCCGCCCTCGCGGACACCGGACCGCAGAGTCTGGAGGACCACCGGCTCACGCGGTTCCACCCCACTGAATTGATCCAGATGGGGGTCGCCGCGCCCGCCGTCGGCACCCCGGGCGGTACGCCGGGGGTGTACTCCAACACCAACTACCTGCTCCTCGGGGCACTCCTGGAATGGGTGACCGGCACTACGGCCGAGCAGTACATCACCCGTAACGTCATCGAGCGCGCCGGGCTCCGGGACACCGAATTCCCCGCCGGACCTGACGTTGACGGGCCGCACTCGCAGCTCTACGAGGCGTGGTTCGGCATGATCGACCCGCCGCGCGACTACAGCGTCTACGACATGTCATGGGTGGGGCCGGCGGCCTCGCTGATATCAACCGTCGCGGACCTCAACCGCTTCTACGGCGTGCTGCTGGCCGGGGAGATCGTCAGCCCATCGTCGCTGGCGCAGATGCAACGCACTGTCCCGGTCGTCTCCCAAGAGGGGAGGACGATCGACTACGGCCTCGGCCTGCACCCGATGGAGGTTCCCGGCCGGGGCGTCTTCTGGGGCCATGGGGGCACGGTCTGGGGTGGTGGAACGCTGGCCATGACCCGTGCCGACGGCAGGCGGCAGATGGCGGTCGCCGTGAACCTGCAGAGGTGGAACAGGCTCGACTCCTCCGGCAAGCCGCAGCCTCACCCCGTCGACGACGCGCTTGCGGCTTTCTGTCGCGTGGCGATGCACGGCTGATCGGGCCGGAGACAGCCGCTTGCGTCGGGACATGGCGAAAGATGCCGACTACGACGCCGTCTTCGAGGCCGAAGACATGGTCGTCCTGCTGAGCGCCCCCGGAGCGCCCCGGATGAACGCCTGCTGCGAACGCTGATCGGCACTGTACGCCGCGAGGTTCTGGATCGCGTTCTGGTGCTGAACAGCGCCGCCAGAACGTCTCCGACACAGCCCGCGACCGGTGCCGCGTAGTGCGGGTGTGAGTGGTTGCTCAGTAGTTCGGCCGCTCCGGGTGCGGCGGATGGACTTCGTCCCGGATCCGCTGCAGCTCTTGCTGTGAGAGGGTCCAGCCGATGTCGCGCAGCGCGGCCTGGCTGCGCTGGGTCATCAGGCCCGCCAGGGAGTGCCCGGCCCTGCTGGCATTGGCCAGGCACAGCTCGTACTGGACGGCCGCGCGGTTAAGGTCGCCGTAGTCGTTGCGGTAGACCTCCGCCGCCAGGTATTGGCCGTAAGGGTGACCGAGCCGCGACGCCTGCAGGTAGAACTCCAGGGCGTGCTCCAACGGCGAGCGGGTGACCGGCAGGAGCCGGTCACTGTGGAGGTCCCCGAGTACCAGCATCGCCTCCGGCTCACCCAGCTGTGCAGCCCTCCGGTACCGGGCGACGGCTGCGGCGAAGGACTTTGCGATCCCCGCCTCGGAACACCCCCGCTGGTGGAGAACGCCCAGGTAGTAGGCGGCGCGGCCCGATCCCGTGCTCTTCAGCAGCCAGGGTGCCGCACCGACGAAGTCCCCCTGCACGAACAGCACGTGCCCCAACAGCTCGATCGCCGCCTCATGCCCCGCATCGGCCGCAGGCCTCAGAAAGAACGCCGCCCCCGACCGGTGCTCGGATCTGCTCCAGCAGTACTGGCCCAGACCGAAGTACTCCTGCGCCGTACTCGGCTCGTGGCCGTCCGTCGTGAAGTTCGTACCGTTCCACCACACCATCACACCCCCACGTCCACCCCCAGCTTTGCAGCCGCGGCACGGTCCCGAAAGGGGCGCCGCTCCGCGAGGGAGTCCGGTGCTGCCGCCCTACTCGGTGCGGTGGGTGCGCGTTCAGCACCAGAGGTCCGAGATGCGTACGGCCGACGCCTGCTGGGCCGCATACGGCCGCACGGCGCCGCCTCAGGGAAGAAGTGGTTGGATGGTCCCAATGTGGCTGATTTGCACCCCTGTTGACGCTGCTGTTGCCTAGGCCTTCTAGGCTCCACGAGCGGGGTCGCGCCGATCAGGTGCATGGCTGCCGCGCTGAGACGGGGTTGAGAAGTGGCGGCAGTGGACGTGGTGCGGGAGTCGGCCCTGGCTGGCCGGGTCGTGCTGTTCGAGGAGTCCGCGCGGGACGGGGCGCAGGCCAAGACATTGATGAGTGCCGGCTTCCGGGTGTGGCTGGCGCAGGAGCAGGGAGCGGTGTTCGGGGTGGACGGGCCGCGGCATGTAGTGTTCGCGGCAGGTTTCCCCTCGGTGTGCGCGCAGGAGTTCGAAGCGACGCGTCAGGTCGCCCTGGAGGCACAGGATTCGGTCAGTCCGGCGGCGATCTGCCGAGGCACCGTGCAGGACGTGCGGCTGGCGCTGAGCGCGGTCCGGGGTGCGGCGCACGCGCGGATCATGGTGATCGTGGCGGCCTCGGAGGCGACGGCGCGCGCCCTGGTGCACAGCGATGCCCGGGTCGCGCTGGCCGGCGGCCTGGATGTGGTCAAGGCGGCGGTGGACCTGGCGGACGGTGTCGCGGTGGACGTGTGCCTGGTGGACGCACCACGTGCGGACCACGCCCTGGTGGCGGAGTACGCGGGGGCGATGACGGCGCAGGGCGCGGGAACGATCGTGCTGGCCGACACCGTCGGCGACCTGCTCCCGGGCCAGACCCGCACCCTGTTCGAGCGGGTCGCAGTCGGAGCGGGGCCGGAGGCGGTTCTGGTCTCGCACCTGCACAACGACCTCGGCCTGGGCCTGGCCAACACTCTGGCCGCACTGGAGAGCGGAGTCCGCGTGGCTGCCTGCTCCTGGTTGGGCATGGCCGAGCGCAGCGGCATGGCGGCCACCGAGCAACTGCTGTTCCTGCTTGCCCACGACCGTGCCAAGGCCGCGCAGGTCCTCGGCCCGGATTGCGAGCCGTGGTGGACGGCGCCGGACCTGACCCGGCTGCCGGGGATCGCGCGGATGGTGTCCGCCGAGACCGGCGTGCCCCTCACCGTCACCACGCCCATCGTGGGCACCGGGGTGGCCACGATCTCCACCGGCACCCATTCACGCACCCGCAGACCTTTCAGCCCTACGACCCCAGCAGCACCTGGGAGTAGCGCCCACAGTGGTGCTCACCCACCTGGCCAGCCGCCGCGTCTTGCGCGCGGTTCGCTGAGCGGCTGGGTCACCAGTTGGACGCCGCCCAGGTCGGCGTCGCCCTGACCTGGGTCAAGGAGCGCGCCTACCGGCTGGGGCAGGCCGTCGTCGCCGACGCCGACTTCGCCGCCTACCTGGACGGCCTCACCGCCGGGGCGCCCTCGGCCTGACGTGACCCGACGCGACCTGAACGGAAGAATCATGCCCACCGTCACGACCCTGGACACCACCGCCGCAGCCGAGGCCCTGAGCACCGGACGCGCCGTCATCCTGCCCAACCCCAGCCCGCTGACCTACGTCGCCGCCGCGACCGTCCCGCAGCCGTCAACACCGCCAAGGGCCGACCCGCCGACCAGGACGTGGCCCTGTGGGCGCACGACGACGCAGTCTGGGGCGAGCTCGCAAATTCCCTCGAACTGTCACCCGCCGCCGCGCGCCAGGCACTCACCCTGCTGCGCACGGAACTGGTCACCCTTCTGGTCCCCGTACGCCCGCGCGCTCCGCTGCCGCAGTGGGCGGCGCCGGCCCTGCGCGCAGGACACCTCCTGCTGTTCGGCGCACACTGGCAGCCGCTGTCCCCCCTGCTGACGCGCTTCCCACGCCTGTACGTCAGCAGCGCCAACCGCACGGGGCAGCCACCCGTCGCGTCCGCCGCAGCAGCGGCGACGATGTTCGGCCCCGCTGTTCCGGTCCTCGACGGGGACGCCTTGCGCGACATCGACGCCCCCCACGCCGCCACCACCATGCTGCGCATCGCACCCGACGCAACCCTGACTCACATCCGCCGTGGAGCCCAGGACCAGGCCACGGGCCGGACCCCACCACTACCTGGAGCACCTGCGCACGAAAGAACCGGCACGACCGACGGCACCGTGACCGGCGGCGGGGCCTGAGGCATGGAGGGAGTCGCCGTCCGCTCAGATCTCTGCCCCGTCGAAGGCAGCACGTACACCTGTACTGATCTTCGTGAGCACCGCAGTGAGCGCGGGACGGCAGGCATTGAGAGCGGCGGCAAGATCGGCCGCACTCAGATCCGTACGCGCGCGGATCGCCGCTGACCGACCCTGTTGCGCGCGAGCCTCGTCCAGTGCGTCGGCAATGGCGGGAAGCCGGGTCTTGAGCGCGGCATCGAGGGCGTCGTCGTCGCCCCCGGTGTGCTGGACCGTGATGCGGGGTTCCGCGACGCGGCGACCCCGGTGAGGTAGGCAGTGTAGGCCTTGCTGTTGACCTCGTCGGATATGCGTACCGTCCACCGGAACATCCCCGTCACCGTTCGGACCGCGGGGGTCTGCGGATAGGCCCGGTAGTTGGCCAGGAGGAAGTCCTGGACCCCCGCGGAGGCGGCTGCGATCTCCCGGGCGTAGTCGTACGCCCCGCTGTCGACGAAGCCGGCGGCAGGACGCGGTTCGAGGACCTGGTGGACCTTCTCGAACACTGCGGTCCAGCCCGGCGACTGGGACTCCAGCGCCGCGACGCCGCCGCCCTGGGGCCCGAGGCAGAACGCGGTCACCTCCTCCAGGTACTTCGGCAGTTGCCGTCGCGCCCAGGCGATCTTGGCTGCGTCCCCGCCGTAGACGGAGCCCAACCGAAGTGCGCCCTTGACCAGGACGTGAGCAGGCGTCGGCTGATAGCCCAGGTTCAGCGAGCGTCCTTTGTGCTCCTCGATCTCCGGATTCGAGAAGTAGGGGAAGGACCGCACGGCCTGTACGCCGTCGGGCGCCAGCGAGCCGAGCCCGACGATCCTCGGCTCCAGCCTCTCCTTCGACAGGTCAGCAGTCGGCCCGTCCGGCATGAGATCAGCATCCTCTCGATCGGCCCCACCAGTCTGCCAGCATCTGCTTAATCAGGTCCCTTGACTGCCAGGGATATTCAACCGAATCCGCAGGTGTCGAGTCGCCGGATCCGCCCCGGACGGGGTGCGGGGCAGCGGCACCGCCGTGAGTGCTCTCCTCGGCTCTCGCGCGACACTTGGGCTGCGGCTGGCAGGAGTGGGGCGCTCGGCCGCCGTCGAGGGAGAGGGGGAAGCGAACCAGGGCACCTCCGCAGTTGGACGCCGCGCGTACCCGAGGTGACCATTCGTCAAATTACCTGGTCCTGGGGTTGGTAGCACTACCCAACGATCCAACTCACCGGACAAGCTTGGCCCGTTCGGGCGAACCAGACCCGAAAGCCCGCGGCCCGGCCGCAGGCCGGAGCGATGCGGAAAGCGAGCGTTGCGCCGTGAGCACTGTTCAGGTCAAGCGCAGCCCGCGGGTCGAGGGCCCGGCCATGCCCGAGGGCGAGGCGGAGTTTGGCCGAGCCGCCCGTGCTGGGCGAGCCCGCCTCGGCGGACCTCGGCTCCGCGCTCCTCTACCTGCCGATGGGGCTCGGTGTCGGCGCGATGGCGCTGATGTTCTCCATGCGCAGTGCTGGGCCGAGTACCTACATGATGTCCGGGATGATGGGCGTGGCCATGGTCAGCATGACGCTGACGCAGCTCGGCCGCTCCGGCGGCGAGCGCCGCCGCCGGATGCACGCCGAGCGCCGCGACTACCTGCGCTACCTCGGCCAGAAGCGCCGTCAGGCGCGCCAGGCCGCGGACGCGCAGCGGGCCGCACTGCTCTGGGACAACCCCGACCCGGTCCGGCTGACCGCCTTCGTGCAGGGACCGCGCCTGTGGGAGCGGAGGCCCGGGCACGAGGACTTCGCCCGGGTGCGGATAGGGCTCGGACCACGCCGTGCGGCCATGGAGTTCCTGCCCCCGCAGACCCGCCCGGTGGAGGACCTGGAGCCGCTCGCGGCGGTCTCGCTGCGCCGCTTCACCAAGGCCCATCAGGTGGTGCCCCGGCTGCCGATCCCGGTCTCACTGCGGCGGCGGTTCACCGCTGTCGAACTGGTCGGCTCCGGCGCCGACGCGCTCGCGCTGGCCCGCGCCGTCATCGGTCAACTGGTCGCGTTGCACTCGCCGGAGGAACTGCGCGTCGCGCTGCTCGGCGGTCCCACGGCGCAGGCCGACTGGGACTGGCTCAAGTGGCTGCCGCACAACTCCCACCGCAGTGAGGAGGACGACGCCGGGCCGCTGCGGCTGGCTGCGGACGACCACGACGCGCTGCTGGACCTGCTCGGCTCCGAGGTGCGCGACCGGCCCGACCACGACCCGGCCGCATCGCCGAGCACCGCCGAGCCCTACGTCGTCATCCTCGCCCAGGGCCTGCCGCTGCCGGGCTCCTCCCGGCTGCTGACCGGCGGCCTGCGCAATGTGCTGCTGCTGGACGCCACCGGCGCGATGACCGGCGGACCCAAGGTGCTCCGGCTGGCACTGCGCGGCGGCACGGTGGAGTTCCCCAGCGGGGAGTCGACCGTCACCGCCGAGGCGGACGCGCTGAGCGCCGCCGGGGCGGAGACCCTCGCCCGCACTCTGGCCCCGTTCCGCACCGGCGGCAGTGTGGACCTGGCCGACCGGGCGCTGGAGTCCGACCTCGACCTCTCCGCGCTGCTCGGCATCCGCGACCCGCACGGTTTCGACGTGGCCGCCAAGTGGCGCCCGCGGCTGGAGCAGTCGGCCCGGCTCAAGGTGCCGCTCGGCGTCACCGACGAGGGCGAGGTCGTCGAGCTGGACCTGAAGGAGTCGGCGCAGGGCGGCATGGGCCCGCACGGCCTGCTGATCGGGGCCACCGGCTCGGGCAAGAGCGAACTGCTGCGCACCCTGGTCACCGGTCTGGCCGTCACGCACTCCTCCGAGGTGCTCAACCTGGTGCTGGTGGACTTCAAGGGCGGCGCCACCTTCCTCGGCATGGACCGGCTGCCGCACACCTCCGCCGTGATCACCAACCTGGCCGACGAGATCCACCTGGTCGACCGGATGCGCGACTCCATCAACGGCGAGATGATCCGCCGTCAGGAGCTGCTGCGCACCGCCGGGTACTCCTCCCTCTACGACTACGAGAAGGCGCGCGGCGGCGGCGCGGACCTGGCCCCGCTGCCCTCGCTGCTCGTCATCGTCGACGAGTTCTCCGAGCTGCTGGCCAGCAAGCCGGAGTTCGTCGACCTCTTCGTCTCCATCGGCCGCCTCGGGCGCAGCCTCGGCGTGCACCTGCTGCTGGCCTCACAGCGGCTGGACGAGAGCCGTATCCACAAGGTGGAGGGCCACCTGTCCTACCGGCTGGCCCTGCGCACCTTCTCCGCCATGGAGTCCCGCTCGGTGATCGGTGTGGCCAGCGCCTACGAGCTGCCCTCCGCCCCGGGCAACGGCTTCCTCAAGATCGACACCACCAACCTGGTCCGGTTCAAGGCCGCCTACGTCTCCGGTCCCGCCCCGGAGCGGGTCGAGGGCGTCACCGTCGAGAGCGCCGGGGCCGACGCCGGACTCGAGGTCGTCCCGTTCGCCCTGGCCCGGCAGGGGCGGCTGTTCTCCGAGCGGATCGAGGAGCTGACCGCCACCCGCGAGCAGCAGCAGGAGCGGCCGGCCGTGAACACCTCCGAACCCGCCGAGCCAAGGGAGAGCCTGCTCGAACTGCTGGTCGGCCGACTGGAGGAGGCCGGCCCGCCGGCCCGCCAGGTCTGGCTCGCCCCGCTCAACTCCTCACCCAGTCTGGACGAACTGCTGCCCGGCATCGTCCCTGACCCGGCCCGCGGCATGTCCGCGCCGGGCCCGGCCGGGCCCGGCTCGCTGCGGGTCGCCCTGGGCATGGTGGACCGCCCCTACGAGCAGTTGCGGGAACTGCTGGTGGCCGACCTCTCCGGCGCCGCCGGCCACGTCGGCCTGGTCGGCGCCCCGCAGACCGGCAAGTCCACGCTGCTGCGCACGCTGATCCTCTCGCTGGCGCTGACGCACACCCCGGAGGAGATCCAGTTCTACTGCCTGGACTTCGGCGGCGGCGGCCTGGCCTCCACGTCCGGGCTGCCACACGTCGGCTCGGTGGCCTCCCGGCTCGACCGGGACCGGGTGCTGCGCACCGTCGCCGAGCTCAGCCAGCTGCTGGAGCGACGCGAGCAGGCTTTCGCCGACCTGGGCCTGGAGTCCATGACGGCCTACCGCGCGCAGCGCGCCCGGGGCGGCGTCGAGGACCTCTACGGCGATGTCTTCCTGGTCGTGGACGGCTGGTTCACGCTCCGTCAGGACTACGAGGACCTGGAGCCCAGGGTCATCGAGCTGGCCGCGCGCGGCCTCTCCTTCGGCATCCACGTGATCGCCTCCGCCGTGCGCTGGTCCGAGCTGCGGCCCCGGCTGCGCGACCTGCTCGGCACCAAGTTCGAGCTGCGGCTCGGCGACCCGATGGAGTCCGAGGTCGCCTCGCGGGTCGCCCAGGCCGTCCCGCACCGCCCCGGCCGCGGCATCACCTCCGGCAGCCACCACTTCCTCTCCGCCCTGCCCCGGCTGGACGGCTCCGCCGCCACCGCCGACCTCACCCAGGCCACCAAGGCGGCCGTCGCCGAGATCGACACCTTCTGGACCGGCCCCACCGCCCCAAGTGTGCGACTGCTGCCCACCCGGTTGACGGCGGCCCAACTGCCGCCCCCCGAAGGCGATCTGAAGATCGCCCTAGGCTGGGACGAACAGCGGCTCGAACCCGTCCGGCACGACTTCTCGGCCCAGGCCCACCTGATGGCCTTCGGCGACGGAGAGACCGGCAAGACCAACGCGCTGCGCCTGGTCATCCGCGCTCTCACCGAGCACTGCACTCCCGACCAGGCCCGGATCATGGTGGCCGACCCCGGCCGCGGCCTGCTGGCCAGCGTGCCGGAGGAGTACCGGGTCGGCTACGCCGTCGAACGCGACGCATTGGCCGTGCTCGCGACCAACGCGGCCGTCTCGATGAACAAGCGGGTGCCGGGTCCGGAGATCACCCCTGAGCAACTGGCCCGCCGCGACTGGTGGCAGGGCCCCCGGCTGTTCGTGGTGGTCGACGACTACGACCTCTTCGGCGGCGCGGCGGGCACCCCCTCGCCGCTCGCCCCGCTGCTGCCGCTGCTGGCCCAGGGCCCGCACATCGGCATGCACCTGGTGGTGGCCCGCAGCACCTCCGGCGCGATGCGGGCCATGTCCGACCCGCTGCTGCGCCGCATGTGGGAGCTGGGCAACCCGGCGCTGCTCTTCTCCTACCCCAAGGAGGAGGGCAAGTTCATCGGCGAGGCCAAGCCCCGCACACTGCCCGCGGGCCGTGCCCAGCTGGTCACCCGGCGCTCGGTCCGGCTGGTGCAGACGGGCCTGGTGGAGGGCCGGTGACCACGACCCGACCGGCGCCGCCGACACCGACACCGGCCCCGGCCGCTCCGCCGAGCCGCCGTCACCCGCCGGCCCGCCGCAACCCGCTGCGCCGCCGCAACCCGCCGGCCCGCCTCCGAGACCCGAACCTCCTCCGCGACCCGAACAGGAGCACCATGCCGCCCACCGCGACCGCGCCGACCCTCACCGGCACCGAGGTGTGCCGGCTCACCGTGGTCGGACCGGGTGGCAGCGCCGACCTGGCCGTGCCGGTGGCCACCCCTGTCTCCGCGCTGCTGCCGGTGCTGCTCCGTCGGCTCGGCACCCCCGTCCCGGCCGCCGCTCCGGTGCCCACCCAGGGCAGCACGGCAGCCCCTGGCCCCGCCCCCGCCCCCGCCCCCGCCGTCGAGCCGGGCACCGCCTGGGTGCTCCAGCGCCTCGGCGAGGACCCGCTGGACCCGGACGGCACCGTCGAGAGCCACCGGCTGCGCCACGGCGAGACACTGCACCTGCGCCCGGCCGGCGACCCGCTGCCCGCGCTGCACTTCGACGACCTCGCCGACGGAGTCGCCCATGTGGTGAGCGCCCGCCCCGGCCGCTGGGAGCCGAGCACCACCCGCGGACTCGCGCTGGCCCTGTCCGTCCTCGCGCTGCTGGCCCTGGCCGTGGGACTGCTCGGCGGCGGTCCTGGTGCCGCCACCGCGCTCGGCGCCGGCAGCACGGCCGTGCTGCTGGGGGCGTCCGCCGCCGCTGCCGCGCCCAGCCGTGACCGCACGGCCGCGGGAACCCGCTCGGTGGCCACCGTGGCGGGCCTCGGCGCGCTGGCCTTCGGCGGCCTGGCCGGGCTGACCTTCCGTCAGGGCCAGCACGGCGGCTACGCCCCCGGCCTGCCCGGCGTGCTGACCGCGGCCGGCTGCGTCGCCGTGCTGGCCGGCGCCCTGCTGGCCCTGCGCGCACTGTCGCCGCTGCTGCCCGGCACCGCGCTGCTCACCGCCGTGGCCACCGCAGTCGGCGGCGGACTGATGCAGGCCGCCCACTGGCACGGCGCACAGGCCGTCGGCATCGTCGCGGGCGGGCTCTTCGTGCTCGGACACCTCGGCCCCCGGCTGGCCCTGCGCGCCGCCCGGCTCCGGGTGCCCGCGCTGCCGCACAACGCCGAGGAACTGCAGCGGGAGCTCGACCCCGAGCCGCAGGAGCGGGTCGAGCAACGGGTCGACTTCGCCAATGCCTGCCTGGACGTGCTCAGCCTCGGCTCCGGCCTCGTCTACGCCGTCGGCTTCTGGTATCTGACGCACGATCACGGCTGGATCGGCTGGGTACTGCCGCTGGTCCTCGCCGCCGCCGTGCTGCTGCGTGCACGCGGCCTGGTCCGCATCCCGCAGCGGGCGCCGACAGTGCTCTCCGCGGCCTTCGGCCTGGCCGTGCTACTGCTGGTGCGGGCAGTACCCGGCGGCCCCGGCCACCGGCTGGCCCTGCTCGCCGTGCTGCTGGCGGGCGCGGCCCTGCTGCTGCTCGCCGCGCTGCGACTGCCCACCGCCCGGCTGCTGCCGATCTGGGGCCACGCGGGCGACCTGCTGGAGACGGCCACCGCCGTGGCGCTGCTGCCGCTGCTGCTGCAGACCCTGCACGCCTACGGCTACTTCCGTTCGCTGGCCGGCTGAGAGGGGACGGAGCATGCAGACCCGACGCGACCACCTGCAGGCCTACCAGTTCGCCATGGGCCGCCTCTCCACCGCGCTGCTCACCGGCGACCCGGGACGTGGCGACCGCCCAGGACGCCGCGCCGCGCTGGGCACCGTGCTGGGCACCGGCGCGGTGCTGCTGCTCTGCGCCGGGTTCGGCGTCTACGGCCTGATCTCCCCACCCGTGAGCGACAGTTGGCGCACCACGGGCACGATCGTGATGGAGCGGCAGACCGGTACCCGCTACCTCTTCCTCGACGGCACCCTGCGCCCGGTCCGCAACTATGCCTCCGCGCTGCTGATCCTCGGCAAGGGCGCCACCCTGCGCGAGGTCTCCGCCAAGGACCTGGGCCGCACCCCGCACGGCGCACCGGTCGGCATCGCCGGAGCGCCCGACGCCCTGCCCGCCGCCGACGCGCTCACCGGCGCCGTCTGGACCCGGTGCCTGGCGCCCACCGGGGTGGGTGCGACCGGAGCCGGCAGCGGTGCCGAACGTGTCGACTTCGCCCCGGCCGCAGGCAGCACTCCGCTGCCCGCCGACCGCCAACTGCTGCTCACCGGACCGGACGGAAGCCGCTCGCTGCTCTGGCGCGGCGTACTGCACCCGGTGCCCGACCCCGCCGCCCTGATCGCCCTCGGCCTGGACGGCGACCGGCCGCACGCCGCCCCCAAGGAATGGCTCGCCGCCCTGCCCGTGGGCGCCCCGCTGACCGCCGCCCCGATCATCGGCAGCGGAAACCCGGCCGCCGCCGTGGCGGGCAGGGCCACCGTGGTCGGCCAGACCTTCCGCACCAGTGCCGCCGGAACCGGCCGCGCGTACGTGATGACCAGCACCGGCGTCGCCCCGATCGGCCCCACCGAGGCGGCCCTGCTCGCGGCCCGTCCCGGCGCGTTGAGCACCCGTCAGGTCACCGCCGCCGACATGGCCGCCGCCCCCGTCTCCGCCACCGCACCCGGCGCGGACCTGCCCGAGGTGCTGGATGCCCCGAAAGCGCCACCGGCTCCACGCTCTCTGCCTGCGCCAGCAGGCCCACGGGGCGCGGATCAGCACGGTGGCGGTCGAGGCCCCGGCCGACGCCGACTCCCGACCAGTGCAGCTTCCGCCCGACGGAGGGGTGGTGGCGGTGGACCAGGAGCAGCTGGCCCGGCAGCAGGGCAGTCCGCAGACCTACCTGATCAGCGACCAGGGCGTGGCCTACCCGCTCGGCGACGCCCAGGCCCGAGCCACCCTCGGCCTCGGCGGCGGCGCGCCCGTGCCGCTGCCCGCCTCGCTGCTCGCCGTCCTGCCGCAGGGGCCGGTGCTCTCCACCGCCGCGGCCCGACTCACCGTCCAGGGCGGGTGAACCCGATGGCCTCGATGCGCGCCGGCACGGCGGCCCCCCGCACCCGGACCCTGCTGCCGCTCCGGCTCCGGCAGGCCGGCGACGCCATGCTGGTCCACCCCAAGGGCGGTGCCGACCCGCAGGCCCTCGCCTTCGCGCAACGGCTGGCCTCCGACACCCAGCACACCCTGGTCGTGGTGGACCTGCCCTTCGGTGCGCTGGAGCCGCACTGGCAGCAACTGGCCCGGCTGCTCGACGGCCTGCCCGGTACGAGCCTGCGGCTGGTCTTCGGCCGGGCCACCCCCCAGGAGTCGCGCCACGTCGGCCGACTGCTGGCCGAGCGGCTGCGCCGCACCGTGCTCGCCCCCGACGGCGAACTGCTGCCCACGGCCCACGGCGGCCTCTTCATCCCCGCCGACTACGGCGCGGGCTGGCTGCGGATGCGGCCCGGCCGCCCGCTGGAACGCGACTCACTGCGCTTCCCCAAGCCCATGTGGGAGTTCTCCACCAGCGACCAGCCCTGGGAGAGCAGCCCCTACGGTGTGGTCGAAGCCGTGCCCAGCGGCGTCTGGGTCCGCAGCGCCCGTCCCAGCCCGCCGCTGGCCGGCTGGCGCCGCCTGGTGGACCGGGTGCCGAGCCACCCGCAGCTGATGAACGTCGTGCTGGGCAGCCCCGGCGGGCCGGCCGTTCCGCTCGACGACATCGTCCGGGTCTGGGACACCGTCATGCACTCGGTGCGCTCCTGGGTCCGCTTCATCCACTTCGGCCCGGTGGCCCTGCCCGAGGGCGGAGTCAGCGTCGGCCAGGAACTGGCGGACGCGATCGGCCGACAGGTCGTCCTCTACGCCGGAATGCCCACGATCGAGTCCGGTGACGGCTCGGTCGGCAGCGGCCGGGTCCGGATCATGGGCCTGCGCGGGGACGGCTCGCCCGGCTGGTCGCCCTTCGCCGCCGAACTCGTCTACTCCCCGCGCGGCGCCGACGGCGAGGCCCCGCCGCCCAGCCTGGCCGGACTCCGGCACCCGGTCACCGAGGTCCGCCAACTCGGCCCCGGCGTCTACCAGTACGCCGCCGACGCGGTGCTCGAGGTGATCTCCTCCGGGCTCTGGATCCGGCCCGTCGTGGACCCGTCCGGCGCCGACGAGGTCCGCCGCCTGCCCTGCGCGCCCGGTCACCCGGTCATCCTCTACGACCGCAGCACCCCCGCCACCGCCGAGCGGATGCGCGCCCTGGCGCAGGACATGCTCTGGCGGCTCGACCCGGAGAGCCGCGAGGCGTTCCGGGTCGCCCCCGCCGACGCCCCTGGTCTGACTGCCGTCGCAGACGACCACGCCTGGACGGTGCCCCCCACCGCCGACGACTGGCGCGCGGTCGCCGCCGCGCGGGCGGCCGAGCGCCGCCCGATGCACCTGGCCCCGTGGATCTCCCGCGCCGAGGCCGGCGCTCCGGCAATCGCGCCGTCCGCCCCCGCCGCCGAGGAAGCGCGGGGCGACACCCTTGACCCACCGTCACCCGAGCGCCCCCGGATGTGGTCCGGCGCCGCCACCGCTCCCACCCAGCCGCCGTCCCGCTCCGCCCCCGCACCGAGTCCGAAGCCACCCCCGGCAGCGCGGCCGGCCTGGACGCCCTCCACTCCGAGGGTGCTGCCCCGCTGCCACCAGCCCCTGTGGCGACCAGCACCACCGCGACGGTGGTGGCCGCCCCGGCCCGACCCGACGATCCCGCCGCCCCCCGACCCGGCGCGCCCGCGCAGTCCACGGGGCCGGACGGCGACGACCACGTACGCGAACCTCGGCAGGACGGCCCGGAGACACCGGTACAACTGCCGCTGACACCACTGACGCTGTGGACGCCTTCGGAGCCGATCGGGAACGCCCCGGCCCAGGACCGCCCCGAGGGCCTCTCCCGCATCGCGGCGGCCCTCGCCGGACGACCCACGGCCGGCGGACCCCGGCCGGAGGCCGGGCCACCCGGCCTTCCCGCGGGGGAGCCGGAAACCGCGCCAAACCCTCTTTCCCGCAACGAGACTGATCCATCATCGGCGGACGGATCCGACACGGCGCCGACCGTGCCCAGGATCCGGATGGAGTCCGGGACGGTGCCCGAGAGCGTGGCCGTGCCTCCGCCCACGCCGGTGTCAGTGCCGCTGCCGCCGCAGCCGGTGGTGGGGGTGCGGGTGCAGACGACGCCCGGGCAGGCGGCCAGTGTGCTGCCGCCGGAGCGCGGGCTGGAGCAGGAGCGGGCGTGGGTGCGGCGTACGTTCAGCTCCCGCTACAACGCCATCGCCGGGACGGTCTCGCGGGTGATGTCCGAGTCGCCGGGCCTGCGCGGAGCCTCCCGCAGTGACGCCGCCGACGCGCTGACCGACCTGGTCGCCGTCCGGCTCTACCTCTCTGGTGACAGCGCGGCCGTGGACGAGACGATCCGGGCCGCCGCAGCCGGGCCGCATGTTCCGCTGGCCCGCTGCGTCACCGCCGGGCTGCGTCGGCTGCCCTCCTACCGGGGACCGGTCCTGCTGCGCACCCGCCTCAGCGCCACCGACCGCGCCTGGTACACCGACGGCCGCACCGCGGTGGAGTGGGCCTTCTGCACCGGATGGACCGCGCCCCCGCCCGCACCGGCCGGCGGCACCGACTTCCTGATCTGGTCCATGACCGCCCGCCGCACCGCCCTGCTCGACCCGCACGCACCGTACCGGGTGCTGTTCCTGCCCGGTACGGCCTTCAAGGTGCTGCGCACCGACGAGTCGGGAGACCGCCCGGTGGTGCTGCTGCGCGAGTTGTCCCCGGCCGAGGCCGCCGCCGACCCCGACGCCGGGACGGCCGTACTCGCGGACCCGGCCGCCCGGCGGCTGCCGCTGGACGAGATCGCCCTCGACAGCCTTGAACGCTCCGTCACCGCCCTCGGGCTGGAGAGCCGTTCGCAGAACGAGGAGACACCAGGCGTCCTCGGCAACCCGCCGGGCCTGCTGACAGCCCGGGACCGCCTGCGGCCCGCCGCGGACCGGGGCCACGCCCCTGAGGGAGCAGCTCCATGAGCCGTCACATGCTGGCGGTCTCGCCCGACCGCCCCGGCGCCTACCGGACCGTCGCGGCCGCCCTGGCCGACGCCCGGGACGGCACGCTGATCACGCTGGCCCCCGGGCGGTACGAGGAGTCGCTGCTGATCACCCGCCCGGTGACGCTGGCCGCCGACCCGGCCGGCTCGGCGACCATCCACAGTGCCTCCGGCAGCACCGTCGTGCTGGACGCCGAGGCGGTGCAGCTCTCCGGGCTGCTGCTCTCCGGCTCGGACCCCGGAGCCCCGGTGCTGGACGTGCGGCGCGGCCAGGCCGCACTGGACGGCTGCCAGGTCTCCGGCGAGGCCTGGGCCGCCGTACTGGCCTGGCAGCAGGGCCAACTCGCGCTCCGTGACTGCACAGTGACCAATGCCCAGGGCGCGGGCATCGTGGTCACCTCCGGCGGCGGCAATGTGATGGAGCGTTCGCGGGTGAGCGACGTCGGCTCCTCCGCCGTGGTCGTGGCGGAGCAGGGGCGGCTCACCGTCCGGGACTGCACCCTCTCCGGCGCGCGTGGCAACGGCATCTGCGTCAACGGCGAGGGCGCCGCCGTGGTCGAGTCCAGCCGGATCGAGCGAAGCGGCAAGCCGGCCGTCGCGGTGGAACAGCAGGGCCGCGCCGAGCTGCGCGGGGTGACCGTGGCCGACAGCGTCCATGTGGACGCCTACCTCGCCAGCAGCGCCGCGATCAGCCTGCTGGACTGCGTCTTCACCGGCTCGGCGGGGCAGTCGGTGCACGTCGGCGCCGGGGCCGCGCCGCTGCTGCGCGGCTGCGTGATCAGCGGGGCGGCCGTGGGCGGCGTGCGGGTGGCCGCCGCCGCCCGCGCCGTACTGGACCAGTGCCGGATCGAGGGGTCCCCGATCGGGCTGCTGGTCGAGGCCGCCGGTGCGGCCGAGGCGGTCGGCCTGACCGTGCGCGACGCCGCGGCGGTCGCGGTCCGCGCCCAGGGCCGGGCGACGCTCAGCCTGAACGGCGGCGAGATCGCGGTGCCGGCCGGCGCGCTCGGCGTGGAGCTGGACGGCGAGGTGACCGCCCGCCTCTGCCAGGTGCGGCTGACCGCGGCCGGCGGCACGCCGCTGGCGCTGAGCGGGGGCGCCAAGGCCGAGTTCGTCTCCAGCTCGGTGCACGGCGGTGAGACACTGGTCGGCGCGGACAGCGAACTGCGGGCCTCCGAGAGCGAGTTCACCGGCTCGGACGCGGACGGCATCCGGGTCGCCGGCGGTCTGCTGACCGCCGTCGGCTGCCGGATCGGCGGAGCCCGGCGCAACGGCGTGCACGTGCAGGCCTCCGGCCGGGCCGACCTGGGCGGGCTCCGGATCTTCGACAGCGGCGGCGACGGTGTGCGCTGCAACACCGACGCGCCGGTGCGGGTGCACGACTGCGAGATCCGCGACAACGGCGGCAGCCCGGTGCGCGAGCTGAAGCCCGGTGGCCCGGTCACCGTGGAGCGGCTGGACACCGGCGGCGGCTCCGAAGCGGCACGGGACGCGGCGGGCGGCACCAAGGCCGACGGCGGGTCGGCCGGCTCCGCCACCGGGGCCTCCGGCGGGCCCGAGGGCCTGCGGCACACCGGCACCGGGCCGCTGGCGGACTTGGACGCGTTGGTCGGCCTGGAGTCGGTCAAGCGTGAGGTCACCGGCCTGATCAACCTCAACAAGATGGCCCAGCGGCGGCAGGAGATGGGCCTGCCGATGCCACCGCTGAGCCGTCACCTGGTCTTCGCCGGACCACCCGGCACCGGCAAGACGACCGTGGCCCGGCTCTACGGCGCGGTCCTGGCCGAGCTGGGCATTCTCAGCAAGGGCCACATCGTGGAGGTGGCCCGCGCCGACCTGGTCGCCCAGATCATCGGCGGCACCGCGATCAAGACCACCGAGGTCTTCCAGAAGGCGCTCGGCGGCGTGCTCTTCATCGACGAGGCCTACACCCTGACCAACCAGTCCCGGGGTACCGGGCCGGACTTCGGCCAGGAAGCGGTCGAGACCCTGATGAAGCTGATGGAGGACCACCGCGACGAGATCGTGGTCATCGTGGCCGGCTACTCGGCGCAGATGGACCAGTTCCTGGCGTCCAACCCCGGCATGGCCTCCCGCTTCGCCCGCAGCGTGGCCTTCCCCAACTACAGTCCGGACGAGCTGGTCACCATCGTCCGGGGGCTGTGCGCCAAGCACTACTACGAGCTGGACGAGAGCGCGCTCGAGGCGCTGGACCGCTACTTCGAACTGGTGCCCAAGGGGGCCACCTTCGGAAACGGGCGCGTGGCCCGGCAGGTCTTCGAGGAGATGATCAGCGGTCAGGCCTCCCGGCTGGCCTCAGGTCCGCCGCAGGACGACAGCGAGCTGAGCCGCCTGACCGGCGCGGACGTGCTGCTCCCCCCGGTGCAGCCCGCCCCGGGGGCGCAACCCGTCGCGAGGGCGAAGGCCCCGGAACCCTCCGCCCCCGCCGCTCCGGCACAGGCCCCGGCTCCCGCCGCCGTCTCGGCGAAGCCTCCAGCGGAGCCGCTCCGCGCTCTCGCCGAACTCATCGGCCTGGACCGTGCCCGCCAGGTCCTGGCCACCCGGCTGGAGAGCCTGGCCCAGCTGCGCGAAGCCGGCCGCTCCACCGAGGGCTTGGCCCACGCCGTGCTCCAGGGGCCGTCCGGCAGCGGACGCCGGGCGCTGGCCCAGGCGTACGCCCGCTGCCTGGCGGAGCTGGACCTGCTGCCGCACGGCGCCCCGCACCGGATCGAGCTGTCCGCCGTTCCGGTGCGCTGGGCGCAGCAGCCCCTGCACCGGCTGGCCGCCGCACTGACCGAGGCCGAGGGCGGGGTGCTGGCCGTGGCCTGGGACGCGGCCTTCGACCGGCGGCCCGCCGATCACCGGGGGGCCGTGCTGGACGCGCTGGCCCAGCTCGCGGTGCGGGACCACGGGGCCGTACTGGTGCTCTGCGGCGGCGGACCGGAGCTGACCCGGGCGCTCTCCGGGTACGACGAGCTGGCCGAGACCTTCGCCGTGTACGCCGAACTGGACCCGTACACCCCGGGTCAGGCGGTGGAGCTGGTGAGCCGTCGGCTGCGCTCCTTCGGCTTCCGGCTGGGGGAGGAGGCGGCCCGGAGGCTCGCCGCCGAGCAGCAGGTGAGCCCCGCCCCTGGCGGTGCGCACGAGCTGCACTGGCTGGCCGAGCGGCTGGCCGGCGCGGCCCGCTCGCGGACCGTCGGCGTGGACGAGCTGACGGCGCTGCTGGAGGCGCACGCGGCCGACGCCCGGCCGTCAGCCCAGCGTCACCCGGAGGAAGCCCCAACGACCAACGGCCGGAGCACGGTTGATCCACAGCCGGTGCAGCCGGCCGCCCCGCAGGCCGTCCCCGGGACGGCCGGCCAGACCGGGACCGCACCGCTGGTGCGCTCCTGACACCCCAACCGCCGATCGAGCAGAGAAGGACCACCGACATGGCACTGACCTCAGTCGAACTGCAGGGAATGACCGCCGCCCAGGGCACCTTCCAGAACGCCCTGGACGAGACCACCAGCTCCTACTCCCAGATGGACGGCCAGATCGAGGGCCTCCAGGCCAGCTGGAGCGGCGATGCGGCCAACGTCTACACCCAGGCCATGCAGCAGTGGCTGGAGGACTTCAACACGGTGAACGGCGCCCTGCGCACGATGCTGGAGAAGCTGTCCTCCAACACCAACGTCTACGCCAACACCCACGAGGACACCCAGCAGGTCGCGCAGCAGGTGGCCCAGAGCATCTCGTCCGGCGCGGTCGGCCTGCCCGGCTTCTGAGCCACTGCCTGCTTCCGCACTGCCACAACCAGTCCGCATTCCGACGGACCATCCCTCCTCACAGCTGGAGCCCGTGAACATGGCCACCTACACCGTCCAGATGGAGCAGGTCGACTTCATCGTCGGCGAGATGAACTCCATCACCCAGAAGATCAACCAGACCCTGGCCGACCTCGACAACCAGTCGAAGGTCAACCTGGCCGAGTGGACCAGCGATGCCCAGGAGACCTACGCCCAGGTCAAGGCCCAGTGGGACGCCGCCGCGGCGGACATGACCGCCAAGGCCGCCGCCGCCACGCAGATGCTCGGCAACATCAACGAGTACTACTCCAACGGGGAACGCCAAGGCGTTCAGCTCTGGGGCTGATCCGCGATGCCAGCCACCCGGAACCAATCGTCCACGCCCGCCCACCAGGCCCAGCAGTACAACGGCGGGCTGACCCTGACACCCGGTCAGGGAACCTTCGACAACCCGGATCCGTTCGCCGTGCCGCCGGTGCCCGGACACGACGGCAGCGGCTCCGGCACCACGGTCAACACCTCGGCGCTGGACGTCTTCGCGGGCAACATCGACCTGCTGATCACGCCCACGCAGACGGCCTCGACCACGCTGGACGAGGTCAGCATCTCACCGGGCGCGTTCTACCACGCCAACAAGATCCGGGTCGACATCAACGGAGCCAACGGTGACGACGGACTCAAGGCCAAGTACCTGCTGGTGCTCGCCGACCTCGGTCAGGGCCTGGCCGATCTGCGGGACGGCATCAAGCAGTTGAGCCACACATACACGACGGTCGAGGACGCCGGTCATATGACGGCGACCGACTTCGCCACCGCGATGAACCTCTCCCAGGCCGACTTCACCTCGCTCATCTCCGACGGTGGCGGCTCGGGGACGACAGGCCCTCCCGCCGGGTGAGAGCCGCGGCCCCCGTACGCCGACGTCCCGCCAGGACGTCGGCTGACGGGGGCCCGGCAACCGTACAGCACAGGACACAGGGCAGACGGAGCAGGGCAGGGGCAACCATGGGTGACACCGACTACAACGGCAACGGCTTCAACCAGGGCGGTGACGGCGCGATCTTCGGCGATCCGGGCTCCGATCCCGGATCGGTCTCCGACTACGACACCTGGGACTGGAAGCAGATCGAGGCCGCCATCAGCGGCATGTCCGCAGGCGTGGACGACTCCGACAACCAGTCGCACGCCCTCGCGGTCTCCGATCCGAATTCGTTGAACAAGGCAGCCAATGCCTTCTACGCCGTGCAGGTCACCCTCTCCGAGATCGCGGAAAGCTTGGATGCCCAGGCCAAGGCGCTGGCCGGACCCGACGGGCCGTGGAAGGGCGACGCGGCCGACTCGTTCATCAACATGATGACCACCTTCTCCCGGCAGGTGAAGGCCACCGCGGACGTACTCTCCGGGGGTGCCACCGGCACCCACTCCATCCCGCAGCAGCTCGCCGACAACGCGGTGAACCTGCTGAACGCCAAGAACAAGATCGTCGAGATCGACAACTGGTATGCCAACCAGGCGATCCAGATGGGTGTCCACCCCATGAGCAACGGGCTGATCCCGATCAGCCAGAAGCCCCAGCTGGTGCAGATGATGACCAGTGACATGCGGGGCGTGCTCAAGAGCCTGGCGGGGGAGTACCAGGTCACCATCGACTCGGTGCGCTCACCGCAGCCGATCACCTCGCCGGGCGACAACACCCCGGACACCATCCCGGAGCCGAACCCGGACGACCTCTCCGACACGGACGGCATCACCGACCCCGGCCTGCAGCCCGCCGACCTGAGCGACCTCCAGGCAGGTCAGGACCCCGCGCTCGCTCCCTTCCCCGGCGACCTCTCCACCGGCGACAGCTCCGGCCTGCCCTTCGGCGGCTCGGATCCGGCCCTGATGGATGCCGCCCTCAACCCCGCCGGGGGGATCGGCGAGCCGTCCCCCTTCCCCGGCGGCACGGACACCGGCGGACCGAGCGCCCTGGCCGACCCGTCCGCGTTCCCGGGCGGAACCGACACCGGTGGGCCGGGTGGGTTGGCCGATCCCAGCGCGTTTCCCCGGCGGCACCGACGTGGGTACCGGCCCGGGCGGACTGCCGCTGGACAGTTTCACCCCGACGCCCTTCCCACTCAGCACGTCCACCAAGGGGGCCGGTCGGGTCGGCACGGGTGAGGACGGGTTGACCGACCCGCTGACGGACGGCGCGGGCGACTCCTTCCCCGGCGAGCTGGGAACCGGCGGCGTCGGCGGGCTCGGCACCAGCGGCGGCGTCGGCGTCGGCGGGCTCGGTGACCCCGCCGCCTTCCCGGGCGGCCTCTCCACCGAGTCCGGTCTCCCCGACGCAACGGGCCTCGACTCCGGTCTGGGCGACGGCCTCGGTGACGGCATCAGCGGCCTCGGGGCCGCCGGCTCCGAGGAGGGCGCGGGTGAGGGGCTCGGTGCGGGCGGCATGCCGTACATGCCGGGCATGGGCGGCGGCGCCGGTCAGGGGCAGGGGCAGAACCTGGAGCGCAGCGACGCTTCCGGTCTGCTCAGCGGCGATGCCGAACCCTGGTCCGGCTCCACCGACGTGGGCGGCGAAGAAGCGGGTTCGCCGCTCGGCGCACTGGCCGGCGGCCCCGGCCTGGACGGCCTGGGCGACGACAGCCTTGGTGACGGGATCGGCGGCCTCGGGGTTCCCGGCTCCGGCGAGAGCCAGGGTGACGGCCTGGGTGAGGGAGAGGGCTTGGGCGAGGGCGGCATGCCGTACATGCCAGGCACGGGCGGCGGCGCTGGTCAGAGCCAGGGGCAGAACAACGAGCGCAGCGATGCCTCTGGCCTGCTCAGCGGGGACGCCGAACCCTGGACCGGCCTGCCAGAGGCAGCCGAGGAGGTCGGCACGCCGCTCGGCGCGGCCGCGGGCGGTCCCGGGCTGCACGGCCTGGGCGCGGACCTCCTGGCCGCGTCGCCCGTGGGCGAGCCGGCAGCCGAGGAGCCGGTGACCGCGGCCGCACTGCCCGAGGGCGCATGGTCGGCCGCCGGAGCGGACGAGGCGGCGGCCGGCGAGGCCGAGCAGGCAGCCGGTACGGGCGAGGGCATGCCCTACCTGCCGGGCATGGGTGGCGGCTCGGGCTCGGGCCAGGGGCAGGCCAATGAGGGCAGCGACGCCTCCGGCCTCCTGGAGGGCGAGGGCGAGCCGTGGGAGGGCGCACCGGCCGCCACCGGCGAGGCCGGCTCCCCGCAGGGCGCGGCGGCAGGGGCCGCAGGCCTGGAACTGGGTGCCGAGGCAGCCGTGGTCGAGGCTGCGCTGTCGGCCGCAGCTGTGGCCGCGACCGTGGCCGTTGCGCGGACCGGTCAGCAACACAGCGACCCGGTGGCCGCCGTGCCGCCGGCTCTCGCCGGCGAGGCCGTGGCCTGGAGCGAGGAGCCCGCTGCGGCCGAACCTCCCTCTGAGGAAGCCTTGTTGACGCAGGAGGCGGTCGAGACCGCCGCCATCGCCGAGGTCGAGGCGCTGGAGCAGGCGGCGGCCGGGGCCGTGGCGGAGTCGGAGCCGTCCCCGGCCCTGGTCGGCGGAGCCGATCCCGGCAACGCGGAGGAGACCGCCGCCTGGGACGCCAGCGGCGACACCCTGGTGCCGCTGCTCTGGGGACTGGTCGGCCCGGACGAGGAGCGCGAGGTCCTCTCCTCCGGCTACGCCACGGCCGAGGACGGCACCTGGGGCGCCCACCCCGTGGTCGCCCCCCGGGGTCGCCGAGGAAGAGGAAGGCCCCACCTGGACCACCTGGCGTCCGGACCAGACGCCCGCGCCGGGCGGTCTGACGGCCGCCGCGATCGCCGCGACCGGCGCGCTCACCGCCCGCTCCACCGACGAGGTCCCCGAGGAGGATCCGGAAGAGGGGAACGAGGAGGAACCGGAGGAGGAACCGCAGCGCCGCAGTATCGCCGACCTCCTGGTCCAGGACGGCGACATCTGGGGAGGACCGGCATGAGCACTCCCTACGACCAGGAGATCGAAGATCTGCTGGCCCTCTACCAGCGCCAGCGTGAGGAGGCCGCCGAAACCCGGAGGCAGATCAACGAGGTGACCGGCGTCGGCCTCGCGCCCCGGCAGAGCGTCAAGGCCACGGTGACCGCCCAGGGTGAGGTCACCGCGATCGAGTTCCCCACCGGGGCGTGGCGCCGGATGGCCCCCAAGGAGCTCTCCGAGGCGCTGCTCGCGGCACTCTCCCAGGCCAGGGCCAAGGCACTGGAGCAAGTGGCCGAACTGACCACGCTGAACCTGCCGTCGGGTGTCGGTGTCGCTGACCTGATCCAGGGCCGGGTTGACCCCGCCGCGCTGCTCCCCGAACAGCCGGGCATGCCCGACCAGGTGCGCGAGTACGTCGAGAACGGACGGCCGGACGGCCTGCACCGCCCGGGCTGAGCCAACGTGGAAGAGGAATGAGGACGACCATGGACAACGGACACTTCTCGGTCGACACCGACGGGCTGCACCGCCAACTGCCTTACGTGCGGCAGCTCGCGGAGCACATCCGCTCGGTGGGCAGCAACCTGGAGGCCCGCCTCGGCGCGCTGGGCGAGCCCTGGGGCGACGACGCCAGCGGCAAGGAGTTCCTGGACCAGTACGAGAACCCGCACCACGAGCTGCTGGAAGGCATCAGCGGCGTGGGCCAGGTGCTCGACAGCACCGCGGACGGCATCCAGACCATGGCGCTGCGCTTCACCCAGTTGGAAGAGGAGAACGCCGCCGCCGCCCGGCAGCTGCACACCCCCGACCAGCCGGATGTTCCGACCGGCGGATCGAGGACGGAGCACGGCCACCTGTGAGCATCAACCTGCCCCCGAGCTGGGCTGGGTGGCCCGTCTGGCCGTCGGCCAGGCGTGGCCCAAGGGCGACGAGGACAAGATGATCGCGCTCGGCGCGGCATGGAACGACGCCGCCCAGCAGCTGGTGAACCTCAGCGCGACCATCGACCCCGCCACCAGCGGCGTGCTGAACAGCATCGGGGGTCAGGTGGCGGACCAGTTCCACGACTTCACCGCCCAGCTTCAGTCCAGCCTGCCCGACATGGCCGACGCGGCAGGCCAGATGGGCCAGCTCGGCCACAACACGGGCGTGCAACTGGAGTACTCCAAGTACATGATTCTGGCTCAGCTCGTCTGGCTGGCCTACGAGTTGGTGCAGCTTGCGTTCTGGGCCCCGGAGGCGGTGCCGGCCGCGATCACCGCGGCCCGGCTGATCGTGCAGATGATCCTGAAGCGGCTGCTCCAGTCCGTGGTCATGGGTGTCGGCTTCATGGTCGGCATGGACGTGGCCATCCAGACCATCCAGTTCCTCAAGGGGGACCGGACCAAGTGGGACGCCTCGCTCACCCTCTCGGCGGTCGAGAGTGGCGCCATCTCCGGTGGCATCGGCGGCATCCTGCACGGCGTGGGCGGTGCGTTCGCACCTAAGAGTGACCGGCAAATGGTGAGGCTGCGCGTCGGTTGGGGGTGCCGCACGTGAGACAGGCACGGATCCTGCGTGATCATGGAGTTCTCTACGCTCAGTGATCACACGGAGGACCCGTGCCTGCGGTGCCATTTTGCCTGCTGGAACCCCTGTGGGACCAGTTCGCCGCTCTCCTACCTGCCCAGGAGGGATACGCGGCCGGCCATCCGCTGGGCTGCCACCGCCGTCGGATACCGGACCGCGTGGTCTTCGAGCACGTCGTGTTGGCCCTGGTCCACGGCTCGGGCTACGAGCGCATCGCGAGCCCCGGATGCTCGGACCGAACCATCCGACGCCGCGTCAAACAGTGGGCCGAACTGGGGATAGCCCAGCAGGTGCACGCCCTGGCGCTCGAGGCCTACGACCGGATGATCGGGCTGGGGTTGGGCGAGATCTCGGTCGACGGCTGCATCACCAAGGCCCCGTCCGGTGGAGAGAAGGCGGGACGCTCCCCAGTGGACCGGGGCAAGCAGGGGCTGAAGCGCTCGGTCGCCACAGACGCCTGCGGTGTTCCGATCGGCATCGTCTCCGACGGAGCCAACCGGCACGACTCACCCCTGCTCGGTCCGACTCTGGAGGCGGCCCGCACGCAGGTCGGGGCGATGCCCGAGGACGTCAACGTAAACCTGGACCGCGGCTACGACAGCGCCAAGTCCCGTTCCCTGCTGGCTGAGTTGGGCTTCACCGCCGAAATCGCCCGCAAGGGCATCCCGGCCCCGATCCAGGCCGGCAAGAGGTGGGTGGTGGAGCGAAGCCACTCGTGGATGAACGGCTACGGCAAGCTGCGGCGCTGCACGGAGAAGAGTGGCAAGGCGGTCGACTTCTATCTCCACCTCGCTGCCGCACTGGTCACGCTCCGTATGCTCATCCGACGCGCGACCAAGCGCTACCGCTGGGACGGCCGCCCAACCACCCGACGCCTCAAGTGATCCATTTGCCGGTCGGTCTAAGTTCACCGGCTCGCTCATCGGCAAGGGCACCATCGGCGCGGTCACCGGCGTGGTCAGCACAGCCACGATGGACGGGATCTTCGGGGGCGAGGGCGACTGGGGTGCGACGCTCAGCTCCGGCATCATCGGCGCGATGGGCGGAGGCGGTGGACGCCGCCGCTTCGGCGGAGGCGAGGGGGAGCACGAGCACATCGACGGGGACATCAAGCTCCCGTCCAGGCCCGATCTGCACCTGGACCTCACCGCCGACCTCACATCGGACCTGCCGGGGGGACGGCCTCGGCGAGAAGGGTTTGGCCGGCCTGGAGCACGAGGGCGGGACTGGTACGGCCGGCACGCACGCCACGACCGGTAGGACGGGGACCGGAGGGCCGGACGCGCACGGGTTCTCCGGCGGGGGAAAGAACAGGGGAGCGGCCATTCGGCCGCGGTGGAGTCCGGCCTGCCCGGCAAGGTGGAGCGGGGAACGGGTGGCGTACGCACCCGGTCGGAGAGCGCGGGGCAGCGCGGCACGGCGACGAAAGAGGTCGGCCGCAGCGTCGGGCATGGCGCTCCGAGCACCGAGACTGGGCTCGGTGTTGCGCAGACCGACGGCCAGCGGGTCACCACCGAGGGCGTCACCGGCGTCCGGCAGGAGGGCGGCGGTGCCAAGCAGACGGCCAATGGCGTTGCGCCGCGCGTCAACACAGAGGCACCGCTGCCGACCACCTCGGGCCGCGGCGCCGTCACGGCCACGACTTCCACCGAGACCACCGCACCGCGTCCGGCCCCCGTCGAGTCCGCAGCCCCGGCGCCCACACGGACCGGCGACGGAAGCGTCACGCAGCAGCCGGATGCAGCGCAGGCATCGCCCCAGGGCGTTTCGCCCCGCGCGCCGCGACCTGTCACCAGCACGGCGGACGCCCCTGTGCATCCCGTCCCCACCACCACCGGGTCCGGAGGAACGGGGTCCGTGGTCAGCCACCCTGACGCCTCGCCAAGCTCGGGCCGGGCCGCGGCGGCGACTGCGCATGCAGGTCAGGGGGAGGGCCAGGTCCCGCTTCCGAGCGATCCGCCGCGCGGTCCCGGGGAGGTGCCCTCGTCGCGGGTGGATCGGTCGCCGCGGTTCGTGGTGCGGTCGGGTTTCTCGGTGCGTCGGTTCGAGGCGGGTGGGCAGCGGTTCGCGGACGTGTCGGTGCGGGTGGCGTTCCGTGGCGCGGGTGATTCGCTGGACGGCGATGCGACGTGGTCGCGGGTGCGGCAGGGGGTCAAGGAGTTCTTCAACGATCCTCGGCATGTGCTGCCCGGTGGTGAGCGGTTGCATGTGACGGTGGAGCGGGTGGGGGAGGGGGACGGTCCGGATCTGAGGGTGGATCTGGTGGGGCGTGGCGGGGACATGGATCAGCACAGGTGGGCGGTGGGGCGGAGCCTGCGGCGTACGCGCATGAGATCGCGCATCAGCTGGGTCTGCGCGACGAGTACCGTGACGCGTCAGGTCCGCAGCGTGCACATGTGACGGGGAGCCTGTTGGGTGACTTCCGTCAGCCCGCGGTCGCGGGGCTGTCGCAGTCCGGGCTGCGCGGGCGGCACCTGGCCCTGCTCGGTGCCCTGATCGGGGGTGACAGCGCCGATGGTTCAGTGCCCGGCCCGACTCCGCTGCACGCCGGTGAAGTCTCCCCGCGCGCGCCCAAGGCCGCCGACGGCAGCAGCATCGACGAGGGGTCGACTGATGTCACCCAGCAGGAGGCGGAGAGCAGTCAGACCGGTGCGGCCCAGCCGTCGGGTCCGGGGGACGATGCCGCTTGGCGGCAGGCCCGCGACCAGGCCCCGGTGATCCAGCGTCAGCACACCTGGGTCGACCCTGTCTCTGACCCCGCCCGTGCTGCTCCCGTCCAGGAGCAGAGTGCCGACGACCCGACGACCATGACACCGGCGGCGCATCCTACGGTCCCGCCGCCGCACTTGCCTGCCCAGGAGGATGTGGTCGCGGACCACAGCGCAGAGCCGCCCGCCGCGGTCTTCCGCGTGGACGATCCGTCAGCCCTGTCGTCCGAGCCTCCTCGTACGACGCCGGTGGTGGAGCCTCTGTCGACGAAGGGTTCGCCTGCGCCGTCACTGCACGAGCCCGAGGCGGACTCCACGGTGTTGCCGCCGCGCGGGTCTGCGCAGGAGCAGGTGGTGGTTCCGGAGCGTGATGGGGAGTCGGTTGCTTCGATCACTGATGGGGACGACCCGGTCAGGGTCATGCCCGATCCGTCGCGGACGGGGCTGCCGCCGTTCGGCAGGGGTTCGGCGTCGGCGCATGTGGTTGAGTCGGACAGGGGCGAACTGCTGGTGCCGCTTCGGGAGCCCTCGGACGAGGACGTGCCGTCGGTGCTGCCGCCCCGAGGTGTGCGTGGGGAAGGCCGGGATTTGGGCGCGTCGCCCACCGTGCTGCCTTCCGAGCACGCACCGGTGGTCCCGCCGCGCCTGGAGCGCGGGTCTGAGGAGCCGGTTGACCAGCCGTTGCCTCCCCCGCGTCGGACGGTGGTGACGCCGGTCGTCCTCGAGCCGGAGGCGCTCCGCTCCCGGCCTGACGAGGGCACGGACGTCCCGGTGGTCACGGACCACGCCACCATTCCGGTCCGGCAACCGCGTCTGGACGACCCCTCGGTCACACCGAGCCGCGAGGAAGCCGCCGCCGCGCTGGCCGCACCGCGCCCGCTGCGCGGCGAGAGCACGCAGGTGCCGGGGGACTCGATGGAGCTGAAGCCGCCCCGGCCCGACCGCACCTGGCCGGACGGGGAGCGCTCCGGCAACGGCTTCCGCTCGCCGTTCCGCTGGAGGCGTTCGGCGGGCACCGAGGACACGGGGCAGTCCAGCCGCGCCGAGTCCAGCAGCGCAGCCACCCGCCGCCGCCCTGCCGCCCCGACCGACACCCGCACTCCCGACACCCGCACTCCCGACACCCTCACCCCCGACACCCTCACCCGCACCCCCGAGACCCGCACCCCCGCGCCCGTCCGTCGCACCCCCGCGCCCCACGTGCCCGACCCGGCCTGGGACGGGCACCGCCTCCACGACCCGGCGTTCGCCCCGGCACGGCGTCCCGGGCCGGACGTCGAGCGCCGACCGCCCCCGCGGATCGCGACCCATCAGCAGCTCGGCGCGTCCGACCTGCTGGTGAGCCTGCACGGCCGGGAGCGGGACATCGTTCGGCGGATCGAGCGGCACATCGGTGCCGCCTTCGGCGACGACGCGGCCGGGCGGACCATCGCGGACGCGTTCTTCGGCGGGTCGGGGCTCAAGCCCCGGCTCTCGGCCCTCTCCCGGGGCGACGCCTGGGAGGCACCGTTCAAGGCGGGGCCGTGGTCCGGCAAGCTCAAGGTGCGGGTCCGCGTGGACGAGACCCTCTACCTGACCGAGGCGAAGAAGCTGGAGTTCGAGGGCGGCGCCGAGCAGCACATGACCGTGGGCCGGACCCGGGAGCGGCGCAACCGCTACCTCGCCAACCTCTCCGGCAAGTTCAAGTGGGGGAACGGCGATTTCACCCCTCAGGTCGGCTACATCTACGACCGGCTGAACACCAAGCTGCGCGGCGACGGGGCCCGCACCATCGCCCGTGGCAAGACCACCGAGGAGGCCGCCCTCTTCGGCGCCAACTTCCGTCTGGAGCTCGACTTCTCCGATGTCACCCGGTTCGGCGAGCTGAAGCACCTGCCGGGGAACCACCGGGTGCCGGTGGACATCGCGGCGACCGTGGCCGTGCCACGACTGGAGACCGGGGACCGGCACGGCGTGGTGCCCGTCCCGGACCGGCTCTTCGCCCCACCGGACCGGGTGGTGCACACGCGGCGGCTCGGCGGCTCGGACATCGTGCTGGACGTGTCCGCCAGCCGGACCCACCCGACGTCGCATCAGGAGCTCAAGGGTGTCGACGCGGTGCTGCACCAGTTGGACACCGAGGGGGAGCGGGTCTTCGGGAACGACCTCTGGCGGAACACGGTGCGCCCGGAGCTGAAGTCCCAGATCGACCTGGGCGGACTGCACCAGGATCTCAAGGGGATGATGGCGGGCGACCGGCTGCGGATCGAGGTGCCGGCCAACTTCCTCGGCTGGTCCAAGGCCGTGGTCGAGGTGGGCGCCCACGTCCGGACCATGGAGCACCAGCGCAACACCGGCACCACCGAGTTCAACGTCGGCACCGGTGTGTACCGTTCGCAGCGTCGGCAGGTGCACCGGGGCCATCTGGGGCAGATCCCGGTGGTCGGCAATGTGATGAAGTACCTGCCGGGCATGTTCGGCTTCACCGGCTCCCAGCAGCGCGGCCGGGAGCGGGTGGAGATCGGCGGTTCGTCCCACGACGTCACGGTGACCACCAAGCTGAAGGCCCCCGGTGCGGTGTTCGGCGGGACCAGCGGACTCGACTTCCACTTCGTCCGGGTGGAGAACCTGCACGAGGACCGGGTCGGCGGGGCCACCGCGGAGGTGAACTTCACCGCGCTGGTCGAGCAGAGCGAGGCGCACGAGGTGCAGCCGGCGCCGCACGGCCAGCCCGATCCGACCCGCTTCACCGCTGCTGGGGCCAAGACCCCCCTGCCCCGGCTGACCCGGACCCCGGGGGACCCGGTCGCGCGGCCCCCCGACTCGGTCTGGGGCGGACCGGACGCACAGCACCCTCCGGCCGGCCCCTACGGCCTGCGCGACACGGTGACCACCCGCGACCTGGCCGATGTCTCCGCCCTCCACGACCGGCTGGACACCATCGGCCGCCAGCACTTCCCCGAGGTGTGGGAGGAGGTCCGCGAGGAGGTCATCGACTCCTTCAGCCATGCCATGGTCTCTGCCCACCTGCCCTCGATGACCCGTGGACTGCCCCTGGAGACAGGGACGCTGGGGGAGACACTGCGGCGGCACGGGCTGCACGTGTCGGCCACGGCGCGGGTGGTCGAGATGGAGTACAAGCGGCTGGACACCAAGGCCGAGCTGAACGCGGTCGCCGAGACCGGCACGGCCGAGGCCGACCGCACCGTCTTCTCCCGCACCACGGCCGGTGGCGCGGTCGGCGGCGGCGAGGCGGTGCTGCACCAGGTCGTGGCCAAGGGCGGCGAGGGCGAGCAGGGTTCGGGGCAGTCCGGCTCGGGCGAGACCTCCGCCTCCGCAGGCCAGGACGCCGGCGCGGGCCACACTGAGGCGGCCCCGAAGATGGAGACCGCCGAGGCGCTGGACATCCAGGGCAGCTACGCCCAGCAGCGCCGCACCCGCATCGGCTGGCGGTCCGGGCAGGCCGGCAAGGTCTACGCCAACGGCAAGTACGGCCAGCCGCAGGCGCTGTTCAACTCCCGGGTGGAGATCGACCTCCGGTTCAGCAGGCAGGGCGATCCGGTGCGGGTGCACGCGGAGCCGCTGGAGGTCGAGTTCAGCATGGACGCCCGGGACACCGACGCTGCCCAGGCGGATGCCCGCGGGGAGGCCGTGTTCACCCGGCCGCGGCCCACCGCGGCCGGACCCGCGGCCAGGCCTCCCGCGCCGCGCGCCCCGTTCCTGCCCCGTGCCGCCCCGGCGACCCGGCACGACCCGCCGCCCCGGATCGCCGACCGGGGCGCGCTGGGCGCCTCCGACGTGCTGCACAGCCTCGGCCCGCAGGACACCCGGCTGCTGGACCAGGTCGAGCAGCAGTTGCGGACCCGGCTCGGCACGCCTCTGCCGGACGGGCTGCACCAGCAACTACGGGAGCAGCTCGACCCGTTCGCGCTGAAGGGGCAGCTCTCCCGGCTCACCCGCGGCGGCCGGATCGTCATCAAGGTGGACGCCGGCGGCTGGTCCGGCACCATCTCGGTGGGAGCCCGGATGGGCCGGATGACGCACACCGAGGACGTCGACAACTTCGAGTTCGAGCTCGGCAGTCAGCAGCGTTCCACCCTGGGAATCGTGCGCGACCAGCGGGTCCGGCACATCGTCGGCATCCCGCTCAAGTTCAAGCTCCCGCACACCACCGTCAACCTCTCCTACAACCGGCTCTACGACTTCTCGGACAGCATGACCACCGAAGGCTCGGGATCAACAGTCAGCCGCGGGAAGACAGTCGAGAATGCCGGTCTCTTCACCGGCCCGGCCGACTTCAGCGTCGACGTCAACCTGAGCCGGCGCCTGGAGCACTTCAACCGCCAGTTCCCGGTCACCCTGCCCGACACCGTGGTGGCGGTGCCGCTGCGCGACGCCCCCGACCCCGCCGCAGGCGCCCCGGCCCCTGGCCCCGGCACCGCCGTGCCGGACCGGATCCGGCAGAGCCACCGGCTCGGCTCCTCCGACATCGTCACTGACGTGCACATGCTGCAGCCCGCCGCCCACGTCCCGGTACCGGCCGCCGCCCACGTCGGCGGTGGTGGAGCGGCGGCGCCCGTCCCGGTGGGACGCAACCGCGAGGTCGTCGAACAGTCGGTCGACCGGCTGAACCCCACCGGCCGGGCCACCCTCGGCGGGGACTGGGAGGGCATGCGCCAGAAGATCGTCGACCTGATCCAGAGCGACGGTCTTGTGCCCGCCCTCAAACCCGCCATGGCCGGCGGCGAGATCGTGCTGCGCCACGGGCGTAGCGAGGTTCGGATCAGGTCCGACGTCAGCAGGCTCGAAGTGACCGGCAACACCGGCACGACCGAGTTCAACACCGGCACCGGGGCCCAGCGCACCTTCGCCGAGCACGACGACCACGGCGGTTCCGGCAGTCCCGGCAACGTGGTCACCGTCAGCGTCCTGGGTACCTCCAACCCGTTCCCCGAGGGCACCTCCGTCCTGGCGGGCGGCGGTGCGGTGCACTCCTGGGGCCACGACGAGCACCTGGCGTCCATCGGCTCCGCGTCCACCGGCATGACCTCCAAAAGCAAGAACCCCGCGGTGAGCGCGCAGGGCGAGGCCCGGCTCGTCTTCACCATGACCCGCAAGCCCCTGGTCCGGCTGGGGCACAGCGAGCGGGTCGTGCCGGAGCCGGCCTCCGCCGCCTTCCGCCAACGGGTCACCAACCCCGCCGACCCCCTCCGGGTCTACACCAAGCCCGCGGCCAACGGGAATCCTCAGGAGGTGCACCTGCCGGTCCTCAGCATCGCGGGCGGTCGCCCGCTGCCCCCGCGCGCCCTCGGCGGCGTGCCGCACATGTTCGCCCAGAGCGTCCGCAGCGTTGTCTACGGGGACAGCAGCCACACCATCCGCACCCTCCGCCGCCTGGCCGCCCCCCGACGCGCCCAGGCCGCCCTCGACGTCGGCTTCCACGCCACCCTGCTGGAGTCCGAGGCCCGCCCGTTGCGGACCGGCGAGCCCCCCGCCTTCGTAGCCCGCCCCGACGCGGCCGAGACCACGCAACGCGACGTCTTCGACCGGGCGGAGCGCGCCCGGACCCAGGGACTGGCCAGGGGCAGCAACCTGCCCGGCCCGCCAGTGACGGTACGGGTGCCCCCGGAGCGGGTGTGGACCGACGGTCTGCGCGACGTGGACGTCACCCGCTGGATCGGTGACTCCTCCGGCATCGGCGACATCATCCGGATGCGTGGCCCGCGCTTCTTCGACAGCGGCACCTGGCGGCGGATGAGCGTGGTCGCCCGGCAGGGCTTCGGCCACAGCGGACTCTCGGCCGGCTTCAACGCGTCCACGCGCGGCGACGACATCACCACACCCACCGCCGGGCGGCTGCGGCTGCTCACCAACCGGGCTCAGATCCGGGCCTCGGTCCGGGTGCTGAACCTCGAGTACCAGTCCACCGACCGCAATGTCGAGCTCAGCCCGGCCGGCGAGGTCTCCGGCACCACCCGCCACACCGCGCTGAGCTGGCACAACACTGGTGGGCAGCTGCAGATCGGGGCCGAGGGCAGTGCGGGCTCGGCCGAGGCCACCGGGTTGCTGACCGGCGGATACCAGCACCGCAAGCGCGCGGGCGCGTTGCTGGAGCAGGGTGGCCGGGTCATCGCCAGCGGCAAGTTCAACACGCCGATGGCCCGGTTCACCGGCTACGCGGAGGTCACCGTCACCTTCGTGGACGGTGGCCGCCAGGTGCAGGAACGCGGCGTCGTCCCGGTCACCCTCGACATCCCCGAGAACGAGACCGGCGCGGCCCAGCACGGCCCGGGCGACACCCTGCTCTTCTCCGACGACCGACGGGACGGCAGGGCGCTGGGGCCTCTGGGGCCTCTGAGTCACCCCGGTGACACCCCTGCGGCCGTGAACGCTCCCGCCGATGTCGATCCGCAGAACGGCGGCGGTCCGTCCACACAGCCGCGCCCGCGCCCCCAGGTCGACCCCCTCGCCTCAGAGCGGCTGCACAGCAAGGCACTTGAGAGATTCCTCGACGAGGAGGACCCGGACGACGAAACCCTCTTCGGCAGCTACCTCAGCAACGCCAGGAGCGGACTGGACGAGCCGCCCCGCCGCTACGTTCAGTTCCTGCGCCCTTCCGACGCCGCGTCCACCTCGGTCGCCGAGCCCTCCATGCCCAGAGCGGTCCGCCCGGAACCGCCGAGAATGCCCCCGCGGGAACCCGAGCGGGCTCAGCTCCTGGCCCTCGGACTGGATTCGACCGAGGAGCCCGTGATCCGACCGCTGGGGCCGGTTCTGGGCGCCTTTGAGCCCACGCGTCTCCCACCGGCGCCGGCGCCGATGATCCGGACGGTCGAGCCACAGGCCGCAGTGGTGCGGTCGTGGAGTTCCGATGCCCCGACCGTGCCGCAGCACCCCTCCGAGGAGGGCGATCGCCAGACCCGTCAGCCCCTCATCACCGACGCGGACCGTCGTGGGGTCGTGATTCCCGTGACGACCGATGCGGTCGACGGGGGGCGACCGGCTCCCGTTGAGTCCTCCTCGACCCCTTCCGCGACACCGTCCGAGCCGAGCCTCCCGACGGTCCTGCCGGATGACCCCGCACCCGGCCTCGTCGTCTCCTTCCCGGGCGGCGGGCGCCAGGTCGAGAGCGGTCAGGGTGAAACGGTCCAGGGCGCCGCAGCGCGGATCGCCTCGCTCAGCCTGGAGCGGCGCAGCGCCGGTGCCCCGCTGCCCAGGGTCACGGTCTCCAGTCGCGTCGTCGTGCTGGAGGGCGGACTCCCGCACTTCGGTCGTTCCCTCATGCTGGGCGACCGCCAGGGCCGCACCCTGGCCGCAGCAGTCCGCAGGGCACTGGCCGGGGAACTGGCCGATCGTCAACAAGGCATGGCAGCAGCCCCGTTGACACTGGATGACATCACCGTCGAGGTCGTCCTGAACGAGGAGCTCGACGGCGCCGAAGGCGGTTTCATCCACGTCCACTTCCCCCCGCCCCCGGACCCCGCCTCCTGACCCGACCCCGGCCTCGGCGGCGGCGCCTCCGGCGGCAACCGCCGATGTGCCGCCCACCCCACGGTGGGCGGCGCATCGGCGTGTCCAGGATCAGTCGACCCGATCCGGGGGAGAAGCTGGACGTGTGGCGGGCGGGGACTGGTCCCGCATGCGTTGCCGCCGACCAGGCTTGAGAGCTTCTCCGGGTCGGTCAGAACCTGATTGGCTTCCTTCGGGCGCTGCCCGGAGTCGACCTGGTCGCGCCGCACCCAGTTGCGCAGGATCTCGGACGAGCCGATACGCCATGACTCGAATCCCTACACGAAATCGTGTCCCCACCGAACCTGGGAAGGTTCACTTCAGTGACCATGTCTGGTTGCTCGCCCCGTTGCAGGTCCACACGTCGATGCCGCCGCCGTTGCCGGTGGCCTGGCCGGCCACGTCGAGGCAGAGGCCCGACTGCGCTCCGACGACGGTGCCGTCGGAGTTGGCCTTCCACTTCTGGTTGGCGCCGCCGTTGCAGGTCCACATGTCCACCGCGGCGCCCGGTGTCGTGGACTGGTTGCTGACATCCAGGCACAGGCCTGACTGCACGCTCTCGATGCTGCCGTCGCTGCTCAGGCTCCACTGCTGGTTCGCGCCGCTGTTGCAGTCCCAGATGTCGGTGCTGGTACCGGGGTGCACGTCCTGGTTGGTCACGTCGAGGCAGCGCCCGGACTGCGCTCCGAGGATCGACACGGCGTGCTGCGACCACGTCCCGGACGCCGCGTCGAGCGTCCACGGGCTGTACCAGGACATCGACACCGAGGTGCCGTTGATCGTCAGCGGCAGCCAGATCATCTGCGAGGCGCCGAGGTTCGAGGTCTGCCAGCGGTCGCCGGCGTAGACGTACGTCGTGCCGGCCGTTCCCTGGACGGGGACGATGTTGGCAGTCTGACTGTCGTAGGTGTCGGTACTGTCGTGGGCGAAGTCCTGGAAGGCCGACCACGGGCCCGCCGGTGAGGTCGCCGTCGCGTAGACGTTGTCGTTCGTGCTCCACCCGCTCAGGTGTGACCCGAACAGGTAGTAGGTGCTCCCGACCTTCGTCATCGCGGGCGCCTCGTAGTCCGGAAGGACGGCCACGGAGCTCACGACCGACAGGTAGTCCGCAGACAGTCTGTCGATGCGCAGACCGTTCGCGCGGTCCTCGCTCAGCAGGTACGCGGTGCCGTCCGTGTCCTGGAACAGGCCCATGTCGCGGCTCTGGAAGCCGAGCGGCTGGAAGCTGCCCAGGTAGGTGTACGGGCCGCACGGTGTCGCACTGGTGGCCACGCCGACCTTGGCCTCGCCGTACGACGAGCTGTCGATGTGCATGTACATCACGTACTTCTTCGTCGAGGCGTTGTAGATGACCTTCGGCCGCTCGACCACGCGATTGGGTCCCAGGTCGCCGCTCGTCTGCCGGGAGAGCGCACGGCCGCGGTACGTCCAGGTCGACAGGTTCGTGCTGCTGTAGCACGGGATGTCCTGGAACGCGGCGTCGTTCGCGTTCTCGCCGGTCTTGTCCTCACCGAAGCCGTACCAGGTAGAACCGGCCTTGATGATGCCCAGGCCGTGCATCTGCAGCACGTTGCCGCTGGTGTCGGTCCAGGCCTGACCGGGATTGAACTGCCCGGCGGCAGCGCCGGCCGAAGCAGCGGCGGACGAGGAGCCGGAGGCGAGCGTCCACTGCTGGTTGGCGCCGCCGTCGCAGGTCCACTCGTCGACCGGCGCGCCGTCGGAGGTGCTCTGGCCGGCGACGTCCAGGCACAGCCCGGAGGCGGTGTTGGTGACGCTGCCGTCGGGGTGCTGGACCCACTTCTGGGCGGGCGAGGACGAGCAGGCGGCGACGCCGACGGCGGTGCCGGGCGCGGTCCCGCTCCCGGCTTCGACGCACTGGCTGCCACTGGCGTCGGCCACGATCTGGCCGGCGGCCTTGAGCTTGAATTCCTGTGCCTTGGCCCCGGTGCAGGTGGACACCGCGACCTGGGTACCGGCCGCGGCCGTGGAGGCGGGGACGGTCAGGCAGCGGCTGGACTGGCTGCCGACCAGCTCCTGGGGGCGTAGCCGGCGCTGCCGGGCTTCTTCGGGGAGGAGAGCTCGTAGGTGGTGATGCTCTGGGCGGGCAGGGACGCGGTGATCGTGGACCCTGCGATGCTCGGCGCTGCGACGCTCGCCATGTTCTCCGTCGCGCTGGTCCGGTACGCGCCACTGGGCGTCAGCGACTGGGTGCCGGTGTCGAGGCTGAGCGGGGTGGCGCTGAGGTTGGTGTTCGCCGCGACGACGACCCAGTGGTCCTTCTGCCAGAACGCGAGCGTCTGCACGCCTGACGGCGTTCCGGCCACGGAGTAGCGCACCGCGCCGGGCCTGACGTACTTGCTGTACTGGCCCAAAGCATAGAAGCGCTTGGAGACGTACAGCGACTGGTTGCCGTCGGTGGCGGAGTTCGGGTCGTAGTAGATCAGGCCGTCGTTCCAGCCGTTGGAGTTCACCGAGGTGGCGCACGAGCCCTGCGCGGGGTCGCAGCCCATGGCGGAGGACAGGGCGGTCCACCACTGGAACGCGCTGTCGTTGCCGTACGCGAGGTCGCTGTACAGGGAGTTGGCCATGGTCATCGCGCCGGCGACGGTCGGGTCGTACTGCGAGCCGTACCCGCCGCCGCTGACCTGGCAGCAGATCTCGGTGGCCCAGGTCGGCCTGCCCGCCGTGGTGCCGAGCGCCGCGGTCTGTTCGAGCTGCGCATTGGACGGGAAGTCATAGGTGTGGTGCGCGATTGCGCTGACGTACGAGGGCGCCGTCGGGTCGGCCAGCCACGTCGGCGCTTCGGACAGCAGTTGAGTGGTCAGGCTGGACTCGTCGGCGATGACCTTGGTGTCCGACAGGCCCGCCTTCCTGAGCGCGGCCCCGACCGCGTCGATGACACCGGCGCGGTCGGCGGGGGCGACGGTCATCCCCTCCTGGCCGCAGGAGCTGAAGGAGTTGTCCGGCTCGTTCATCGGGCTGATCTGGTTGAAGCCGGCGCCCTGGGCTTTGAAGTGCTTGTCGACGGCGGCCAGGTACGCGGCGTACGCGGCGTCCTGGCTCGTGGAGATCGAACCGCCGCAGCTCTGGCCGTTGGTGGTGAACTGCGGTGGGGCGCTGTTGACGAAGCCGATGAGATCCGGGACGCCGTCCGCAGCCGCGAACTTGAGGAAGGCCTGCCCGCCCGGGTCCTTGGTCCAGTCGTAGGTCCCGCTGGAGGTCAGGAAGGCCTGGGGGGCACGCGCCGGGGTGGTGACGCCGTCACCGCCGCCGCCGATGTTGTAGCGGTACTGGCTCAACTGGATGCCTGAGCTGGTGAACAGCAGGTCCGCGACCTTCTTCTGCACGCTCGGGGCGAAGGCTGCCAGGTCGTTGGTCCACCAGGCGCCCGAGGCGCCGAAGCCGCTGATCTTCTGCGCGGCGCCGGTGATCCGAGCGGGAACAGCCGCGGTGGCCGGGGTCGCGGCGGCCGGAGGTCCCGCGGCGGCAGGACTCGCGGTGGCTGCGGCGGCGGGCGGGCTCACGGCGACTCCAAGCCCGGCTGCGAGCAGCACACCGGCCAGCGGCACAGCGACTGCGGTCGGAATCCGGGCCCACCGTGACATGGCCAACTGTCTCGGCATGTCGACACCTCCATGAAATCTGTGATCGGGAATGAGCGGCGCATGTGAATCCGGACCGGGGCGCCACCTGCGGCGGCTACGCCTCGCCGAGGATGGTTACGCAACCTCGACCTGGCGAGCAGGGCCCACTGTCCGGTCCCTGCAGAGAAGAAAGGTCAGGGGGTTGGCCGCGCGGCTCTCGACAGGCCTACAGACGGAGAGACCCACACGATCAACCGAAACCACCCATGACCAAACGTGCGACCTCAGAGAACTGCGCTTCTCAGCGGGCGTCAAGAGTTTGCGCAAACATCCCTGGTCCCAGAAATGTTCCGGAAGAAACCCTTGACGAGAGCAGTACCTCGGGCTTGACAATGACCGACCTCGGCATGTCTGACAGTGTTTGCTTTTGAGTGGTCATGTGTAGATGCTCAGGCCGACTGACGCCTCCGCTCACGCCTCGGAGCGGGGTGCGGCTGTGCTCTGACGCAGCACCAGGCGGGTCTCGACCAGGGAGGTTCCCTGCTCGGGGGCCTCGTTGCGGAGCTGCCGCAGCACCCCGGCCACGCACCGCCGCCCGACCTCGGCGAAGTCCTGGTGCACGGTGGTCAGCGGCGGGTAGTACGAGCCGGCTTCGGCGATGTCGTCGAAGCCGACCACGCTGACGTCCTCCGGGACTCGCCGTCCGCTCTCGTTGAGGGCGCGCAGGAGGCCCAGTGCCATCTGGTCGTTGGCGACGAAGACCGCGGTGCAGTGCGGGTCGGCCGCGAGCTGCCGTCCGGCCCGGTAGCCGGATTCGGCGGACCAGTCTCCCCGGACCGGGTCGGGAATCCGGCGGCCGGCCGCCAGGAGCGTCTCGCGCCATGCACCCATGCGCCGCTGCGCGGCGAAGGAGCTCTGCGGTCCGGCCAGGTGCCACACCGTGCGGTGGCCGAGGTCCAGCAGGTGCTGGACGGCCAGGCCGGCCCCGCCGACCTGGTCGGTGTCGACCACGCTGTACCGGTCGCCCGCGTCCGAGTCGGCCACCACCACCTTGACGTGCGGCGGAAGCGAGACGGTGGCGGCGTCCAGCAGGTGCACCTCCATGATCACGATGATCCCGTCCACGGCCAGTTCGCCGAGGCGGGTGAACGCGCCGCGGACACCGGTACGGGTGGGGACCGCGACCGGCAGCAGCGTGATCGCGTAGCCCTCCTCGGCGGCGGAGGTGGCGATGGCCTCCAGGGTCCGGACGTTGCCCGTGGTCGAGAGGGTGAACAGGATGACGCCGATGGTCCGGAACTCCCCGTGCTTCAGCGCCCGCGCCGCGCTGTTGGGGCGGTAGCCGAGCTCCTTCATCGCTGCCAGGACCCGTTCCCTGGTTTCCTCGATCACGGTGTCGTGTCCGTTGGACACGCGGGAGACGGTCTGCGGGGACACCCCGGCCACCCGTGCGACGTCCGCCATGGAGGCACTCCGGCGGGGCCGGGCCGGCCGGGACCGGGCAGCCTGAACCGGCTCCTGGGCGGATGCCTGCGCGTCCTGTGCTTCCCTCACTCGTCTTCCCTCTGCTCTGTCGTCGGCGCGTGTCACCTTGACGCTCTCGGACGTCGATGTAGATCGTCAGGTTACTCAGCGGTTGCGCAAACATCCAGGGCGTCCCTCTTGCCAGAGGCGCAATGGTTGCGCAATCATCGGCCATCCGCCGTTGACGGTCCGGAGCCGCACACGAAATCTGAGGGATGGTCATGACGGTCGTTTCACCGCTGGCGCAGGCAGGAGGCAGGCCTTCCCCGCGCTCCCCGCGTCGAGGCCGGGGTCGGCGGGGCCGGGCCGGTTGGGGGTTCATCAGTCCGTTCCTGGCGGTCTTCGCCCTGGTCTTCCTGGCGCCCATCGCCTACTCGATCTACCTGAGCCTGTTCCAGAACCGGCTGATCGGCGGCAACTCCTTCGTCGGCTTCGCCAACTACCGCCAGGCGTTCGGGGACCACGAGTTCTGGTCCGCGCTGGGCCGGGTGACCGGCTTCCTGGCGGTCCAAGTCCCGATCATGCTGGGCATCGCCCTGCTGGTCGCCCTGGCCCTGGACAGCGGGCGGCTCTACGGCCGGAGCTTCTTCCGGGTGTCGATCTTCCTTCCCTACGCGGTCCCGGCCGTGGTGGCCAGCCTCATGTGGGGCTTCATGTACGGCACCCGTTTCGGCCTGGTCGGCAGCGTCAACAGCGCACTGGGCACCCACCTGCCCGACCCGCTCTCCCCGGGATGGGTGCTGGCCAGTATCGGCAACATCGTGACCTGGGAGTTCGTCGGCTACAACATGCTCATCTTCTACTCGGCACTACGGGTGGTCCCGCAGGCGCTGTACGAGGCCGCGGAGATCGACGGCGCGGGGCAGTTCCGCATCGTCCGGGCGATCAAACTGCCGGCCATCCGCGGCGCCCTGGTCATCGCGACCATCTTCTCGATCATCGGCAGCTTCCAGCTCTTCAACGAGCCCAGCATCCTCAAGAGCCTGGCGCCGAACGCCATCACCACGTACTTCACGCCCAACCTCTACACCTACTCGCTCTCCTTCTCCGGCCAGCAGCAGAACTACTCCGCCACCATCGCGATCGTCATGGGCGTCATCACCATGATCGTCGCCTACGCCGTCCAGCTGCGCGGCATGCGAAAGGAGGTCTGACCCCATGGCCGCCTCCGGAGCCACCACCTCCCCGGCACCCGAACGGGTCCGCCCCGTGCTCCGCCCCCAGCGTGCCCCCGGTCGCCGTCGCCGCCACCACACCGTGCACCGGCCCCGCCGCAACCTGCTGCTCACCGGGCTGACCGCCCTGGTCCTGGTCTACACTCTGCTGCCGCTGGCGTGGCTGGTCATCAACTCCACCAAGACGCAGCAGAGCCTGCTCGGCTCCTTCGGCCTCTGGTTCAGCGGGCACTTCGCGCTCTGGGACAACGTCAGGGACACGGTCACCTACAACGACCACATCTTCGTCCGCTGGCTGCTGAACACCCTGCTCTACGTCGTGGTCGGCGCGGGCGGCGCCACCTGCCTCGCCGTCATCGGCGGATACGGCCTGGCGAAGTACGACTTCCGCGGCAAGCGGGCGGTGTTCGCCCTGGTCATCGGTGCGGTCGCGGTCCCGGGCACCGCCCTGGCCGTCCCCACCTTCCTGATGTTCAGCAAGATGGGCCTGACCAACACCCCCTGGGCGGTGATCATCCCGTCCCTGGTCTCCCCCTTCGGGCTCTACCTGATGTGGGTGTTCGCCGCCGAGGCGATCCCCACCGAGCTGCTGGAAGCCGCCCGCGTGGACGGCTCGGGGGAACTGCGGACCTTCTTCCGGATCAGCCTGCCGCTGCTGGCCCCCGGCATCATCACGGTGCTGCTGTTCACCGTGGTCGCGACCTGGAACAACTACTTCCTGCCGCTGATCATGATCAAGGACCCGAACTGGTACCCGCTGACCCTCGGCCTCAACTCCTGGAACGAACAGGCCTCCACCGTGGGCGGCCAGCCCGTCTTCAACCTGGTGATCACCGGCTCGCTGCTCACCATCGTCCCGCTGATCGCGGCCTTCCTGCTGCTCCAGCGCTTCTGGCAGTCCGGCCTTGCCGCAGGCAGCGTCAAGGAGTGACGGCGCACCCCCGCTGACGAGCCCTCACCTTTCTCCCGGCTCCATCCCCAGGCCAGGCGCATCCCGGCCGACGGGGCTGTTTCACCCTGCCCGTCCTCAACCACAACGATGTGAAACGAGATGAACGTCATGAGAGTTCAGAACGCACTGCAAGGCGTCGGGCTGCTCTGCGCGGCCGCCCTGACCCTGACCGCATGCGGTTCCTCCGGCAGCGGGGCCAGTACGGCCGGCAATGCCTCCTCGGCCGGCTCCGCCTCCGCGGTGCAGGCAGCCCTCGCCAAGGGCGGCACCATCACGGTGTGGGCCTGGGAGCCTACGCTCAAGCAGGTCGTCACCGACTTCGAGGCCAAGTACCCCAAGGTCACCGTCAAGCTGGTGAACGCGGGCACGGGCAACGACCAGTACACGGCGCTGCAGAACGCGGTCCAGGCCGGGAACGGCGTCCCCGACGTCGCCCAGGTCGAGTACTACGCGCTGGGTCAGTTCGCCCTCGGCAAGTCCCTCGCCGACCTGACCAGGTACGGTGCCGCGAGCCTGGCCAAGGACTACTCGCCCGGCCCCTGGAGCTCGGTCGACATCAACGGCGGCGTCTACGGGCTGCCGATGGACTCCGGCCCGATGGCGCTGTTCTACAACAAGAAGGTCTTCGACCAGTACCACCTCACGGTGCCCACCACCTGGACCGAGTACGTGGCCGACGCCGCCAAGCTGCACAAGGCGAACCCGAAGGCCTACATCACCAGCGACACCGGTGACGCCGGCATGACCACCAGCCTCATCTGGCAGGCCGGCGGCCACCCGTACCACGTGGACGGCACCAAGGTGTCGGTCGACTTCAGCGACGCGGGCAGCCGGCAGTTCGCCGGCACCTGGCAGCAACTGATCTCCCAGAAGCTCCTCTCGCCCGTCCCCGGCTGGAGCGACCAGTGGTACAAGGGCCTGGGCGACGGCACCATCGCCACCCTGGTCACCGGTGCCTGGATGCCCGCCAACTTCGTCTCCGGTGTGGCCTCGGCCTCCGGTGACTGGCGGGTCGCGCCGCTGCCGCAGTGGCAGGCGGGCGGCACGGCCAGCGCCGAGAACGGCGGCAGTTCGCTGGCCGTCATGAAGGCCGGCTCGCACCAGGACCTCGCCTACGCCTTCCTCCAGTTCGCCGACAACGGCGCGGGCGTGCAGGACCGGATCAAGGGCGGGGCCTTCCCGGCCACGACGGCGGACCTGAACTCCCAGACGTTCCTGGACACCGCCTTCCCCTACTTCGGCGGCCAGCAGGCGAACAAGATCTTCTCCCAGTCCGCCAAGGACGTGGTGAGTGGATGGCAGTACCTGCCCTACCAGGTCTACGCCAACTCGGTCTTCGGCGACACCGTCGGCAAGGCCTACGTCTCGTCCACCCCGCTGGCCAGTGGTCTCACCGCATGGCAGGACGCCTCCGACAAGTACGCCGCCCAGCAGGGCTTCACCACCGGCCAGTGAGTCCGGCCGGCCCATGAAGCCCGTCCGTCGGCAGCGGCGGCGGGGCACGGCCACCCGGCCGGTGCCTGCCGCCGCTGCCTCCGGACGTCTCACCCCCAGCGCTCGCGCAGCATCCGAAAGGATCACGATGACCCCGACCTCTCCCCCCACCCGCCGCTGGCTGCGCTGGCCGGACGGCGGCCGGGAGCCGCGGTTCGCCTACGGCGCCGACTACAACCCGGAGCAGTGGCCCCGCGAGGTGTGGAAGGAGGACATCCGGCTGATGCGGGAGGCCGGGGTCAACATCGTCTCCCTGGCGGTCTTCTCCTGGGCCCGCCTCCAACCGACCGCGGAGAGCTGGGACTTCGACTGGCTGGACGAGGTACTCGACCTGCTGCACGCCAACGGCATCGCCGTGGACCTGGCGACCGCCACCGCCTCCCCGCCCCCCTGGCTGACGACCCTTCACCCGGAGATCCTCCCGGAGACCCGCACCGGCGAGACCCTCTTCCCCGGTGGCCGCCAGCACTGGCGGCCCACCTCCCCGGTCTTCCGCAAGCGTGCCCTGCGCCTGGTGGAGGCCATGGCGACCCGCTACGCCGACCACCCCGCGCTGACCGCCTGGCACATCTCCAACGAGCTGGGCTGCCACAACGTCCACGACTACTCCGACGACGCAGCCCGAGCGTTCCGCGACTGGCTCCGGGCCCGCTACCGGAGCCTGGACGCCCTCAACCACGCCTGGGCCACCACCTTCTGGTCCCAGTACTACAGCGGCTGGGACCAGATCCTGCCGCCGAGGCTGGCGGCCACCCACCCCAACCCGACCCAGCAGCTGGACTTCCGGCGCTTCTCCTCGGACGCCCTCAAGGACTACCTGTGCGCCGAACGGGACGTGCTGCGCCGGATCACCCCGGACGTCCCGGTGACCACCAACTTCATGGTCATGGGCGAGACCAGGGGGATGAACTACCCGGACTGGGCCGAGGAGGTCGACTTCGTCTCCAACGACCACTACGCCCACCCCGGACCGCAGCGCCTGGACGAGCTGTCCTTCTCCGCCAACCTGACCGGCGCCATCGCCGGGGGCCTGCCCTGGTACCTGATGGAGCACTCCACCGGCGCGGTGAACTGGCAGACCGTCAACCAGGCCAAGCGCGAAGGGGAACTGGCCCGTGACTCGCTGCTGCACGTGGCCCACGGGGCGGATGCCGTGGCCTTCTTCCAGTGGCGCCAGTCCGTGGCCGGGGCCGAGAAGTACCACTCCGCGATGGTCCCGCACGCCGGTGCCGACAGCGACGTCTTCCGCGCGTCCGCCGCGCTGGGCCGGACCCTGGCCGAGCTGGCCCCGGCGGCGGGATCGGTGCGCGAACCCGCCCGCGCGGCGATCCTGTTCGACTGGGAGTCCTGGTGGGCCTCGGAGCTGGACTCGCACCCCTCCTCCCTGCTGCGCTACCGCCAGGAGGCCCTGGACTGGTACAGCGCCTTTCTCGCCCTCGGCGTACGGGCGGACGTCGTCACCACCCGGGCGGACCTGGCCGGATACGACCTGGTCGTCGCGCCGGTCCTGCACGTCGTCCCGCAGCTGCTCGCCGACCGGCTGAGCGGCTTCGTCGCCGCCGGCGGGCACCTGGTGACCACCTACTTCTCCGGGACCGTCGACGAGAACGACCACGTCTGGCTCGGCGGCTACCCGGGCGCCCTGCGCGGCTTGCTCGGCATCCGGGTGGAGGAGTTCGCCCCGCTGCTGGACGGCGAGCAGGTGGAGCTGGACGACGGGAGCTGCGGCACCCTCTGGACCGAGCGCGTCCAGCTCACCGACCCCGCCGTACGGGTGCTCGCCCGCTACGCGACCGGAGATCAGGCCGGGCACCCCGCCGTCACCCGGCTGCCGGGCCGACGGGGCGGCTCCGCCGCCTACGTCTCCACCCGGCTGGGGCCCGAGGCGCTGGCACCGCTTCTGGAACGCCTGCTGGAGGGCGCAGGGGTGGCCTCCGAGCTCCCGCAGGACCTGGGCGGCCGGGTCGAACTGACGGTCCGACGGTCCGCGGAGTCCGTCTTCTGGTTCCTGGTCAACCGCACCGACGACCCGGTCGATCTGACCGGGATCGACGGCGAGGTACTGGCATGCACCCGGCCGCCTCTGGCCGGTGCTTCGGGTGGACGGGTCCTGCCCGCCCGAGGGGTGTTGGTCCTGCGCCGCACGGCCCCGTCACCCGTGGGGCTGACCGGGTTCACCTCATCTCGTCGACGCCGGAGTCGGCGGCGCGCCGGTGACCGGGCGTCACGTCAGGCAGTGGCGACCTGCCTGGCCCGGACCGCACCGAAGGTGGTGACGCGATCACCGACCTCGATCAGCGGGCGGCGCTGCGGACGCGCTCTGGTCGGGTCGGCGGTGCCGATGTCCAGCGAGCCCAGCAGCCGCTCGGACCCGGAGAGCCCGAGCAGCTCAGCCGCCGCGACACTCCGGGTGAGCCGGCCGGTGCGCCAGATGCTGCCGTATCCGCGCGCGTGCAGCAGCAGCATCAGCGAGTGCGCCATGCAGGTGGCCGCCACCAGTTGCTCCCACTCGGGGATCCGGTGGCCCTCGTGCGGGGCGAACACGAGCGCCGCCACCAGCGGGGCACGCCGCAGTCGGGCCCGCACCTGGTCGGCGGGCAGCGCGTCCTCCTCGGCGGCCAGGCAGCCGCCGAGGTGCTCGCGGTCATCGTCCCGCAGCAGGATCCAGCGCCAGGGGCGGAGGCTGCCGTGGTCGGGTGCGGCGGTGGCGCCCTGCAGCAGATAGGTGAACTCGGCGTCGCCCGGTGCCGGAGCCGCGAGGACGTGCTCGCTGCGACGCGTGAGGATGGCCGTCATGACATCCATGTGAGTAACTCCCGAGGGATCGAGGTGCGAGGGCGGCGAGGTCGTGCTCACGACGAAGCGGGCCGGCTGTGCCGAGCCGACGCAGCAGTGGCGCGGTCATGCTGGTGGTGACCAGGGCCATCAGCACCATGATGGTGAAAGCGGTGCGGTTGATCACACCGATCTGCAGCCCGGTGCTGAGCACCACGATCTCGGTGACCCCGCGGGCGTTGAGCAGCACTCCGAGGCCGAGCGAGTCCCGCCAGGGCATCCCACCGGCCCGCGCGCAGAGCGCGGCACTGCCGAGCTTGGTGCCGACCGCCAGCAGCAGGATCAGACCCGCCGTGAGCAGATAGGACGGCCTGGACAAAACGCCGGAGAGGTCGAGCGCCAGCCCTGTGGAGGCGAAGAACACCGGGAGCAGCAGCGCCTGGTTCAGCTGACTCAGCCGCTCCGGAACGTTGCCGAGGAACGCGGACCCCCGGGGCAGGATCAGCCCGGCCACGAACGCACCGAAGATGGTGTTGACGCCGATCCGGTCGGTGAGTGCGGCCAGGCCGAACACCAGGAGCAGCACCGGGACGAGCCGGGCCGCCGTCGAGGCCCGGCGCTCGGCGAGCTGGTCCGACGCCCGCTGCAGCAGCGGCTTGACCACGAGCAGGAGCAGCGCGGCGACGACGGCGATGATCGGCAGCCGCCACAGTGCGCCCATCGCGCTGCCCGCAGTCATCACACTCATCACTGCCGCCAGCGCGCACCATGCCATCACGTCGTTGACGCAGGCGCAGATCATGGCCAGGTTGCCGAGCCGGGTGCCGGTCAGCCGAAGATCCTGGATGATCCGGGCCAGCACCGGGAAGGCGGTGATGCTGATCGCCGTGCCCATGAAGATCACGAAGGTGGTCCGGCTCGCACCGGTCCCGGCCAGTTGGGAGTAGAGCGCCGGCAACGACCACGACCGCGACCACGAAGGGCACGATCATCGTCGCCTGGCTGAGCATGCTGATCGCGGCCCGCTGCCGCCTCAGGATCCTCGGGTCGAACTCGACGCCGACCCCGAACATGAAGAGCATCACGCCGATCTGGGCCAGTGAGGAGAGGTCGGCCCGAATGCCGAGCGGAAAAAGCGCTCGGCTCACCGAGGGCAGGAACCGGCCCAGCAGGGACGGGCCGAGCAGGATGCCGGTGGCGATCTCGCCCACCACCGACGCTGGCCGGCCCGCCGGGCCAGCCGACCGCCGAGGTGTGCCAGGCCACCGATCGCCGCGACCGCGGCGAACAGCCGGAACACCGGCGGCAACGTGGGCGCTGCTGCCAGACGGGTCCCGGCGGCCGCCGCGCCGGACGGTCCGAGGTGGCCGAAGAAGAGGACGGACGCGGTCAGCGCCGCGGCGGCGAGTGCGGTGATGCCCGCCGAGACCACCATCATGCGGACCGGAGTGCGGATCAGAAGTCGGGGAACGGAGATGTCGGACAGGGCCATGGGAGCTGCCTCTCTCGGATCAGGACAGGTCGGCCCAGGCTGACGCGGCCTCACCCCGCCTCACAGGAGGGGCGAATGTCAGCTGAGCTGGGATTGACGATGCCTGAGCGGTCCGGAAGGCCGGAGAAGTCGCTGCCCGGGGACGGATTGTGTGCGGCACGTCCCGGGACTCGCACCCGCTGCGCCGATTCAGGGCGGCAGTGCAGGGGTGCGGCGCTCGACATGCTAGGGGCAAGCACCGAGCCGATTCAAGTACCCCCCTCAGTGCCTTTTGGTCTCCTGGTCCAGCAGTCCGTGCGTGGCGATGAGGTAGCCCAACTGGGTGGGGCTCGCGCTCTCGAGTTCCTCCGAGAGCTTGCCGACCAGGCTGGTGACGGTCCGTGCGCTCATGCCCAGCTCCCGCGCGATCTTTGTCTGGGTGTGGCCCTGCACCAGCATCCGCATGATCGCTTTCTGGATCTCCGTGGCGACGATGCGTGGCTTGGCCGCCCCCGCGGTCGGTGTGTCGAAGGAATGGGCCCGGTTCCAGATGTTGTTGAAGACCCCTTCGAAGAACCGGACGATGGCCGGATGGCTCACCTCCAGCGCCTCCTGGCCGCGCTGCGGACCGGTGGGGATGTAGGCGATCGTGCTGTCGCAGATGATCAGACGGTCGATGACCTCGTCGACGGTGCGCACCTGGGCGCCGGCCTCGGAGATGCTGCGGATGTAGTCGAGGGTCGGTTCGTGGCTGCGAACCGTGTGCTGGTAGATGATCCGTTGCCGCACCCCCCGTCGAAGCGCGATCAGTTCCTTCTTGAGGGCCCGGTCCAGTAGTTCGGGCGGACGCCTGCCGCCCGGCTGGATGGTGAGCAACTCGTTCTCGCAGCTGTCCACGGCCGACTGCAGGATCGAGCTGATGGTTTCGCCCCCCTGGATGAGCCGGATGTCCGGGGCACGTTTCCGCTCGGCGATGGCGTGCACCCGGTCGGCGGCGGCGAAGGCCCGCTCTGCGGCGGCGACGACCTCCATATGGTCCAGGGCGGCGCGGCGCAGGGGGTTGAGTACCAGCTTCGCCGCGGTGGTCGGCAGTACCGGGATGAGCAACCCGTCGCTGGCGAGGGACAGCAGCCCGAACTGGATCAGGCACTCCGGAGCCATGCTGACCCCGATGAACCCGGTCTCGATGGCCTCCGCGTAGCGCCGAAGCCCCTCATCGCACAGCTCTCCACCCTCGGAGCCGTCCGATATGGCGCTCGTTGTACACATCTGATCCCCCTGCGTGATTCAGCAATGCGTGGACAGCACGCCTTCCATCAATACGGTCCGGCCGATTGCGGTGCCACGATTGCGGCAGGCGCAGAACACGGGTCAGGGCCCGGAAGCGCCGGTGCGGTTGCCTGAGCAACACATACGGAAGGCACCATTCTTCGAGTCCGGGGGTACGGCACATGAGCACTTCACACAGCGCACGGGCATTACCTGTCGTGGTAAAGATCGCAGGGCTCAGCATAGCGGCCCTCGCCGTCATCGTCCCGGTGAAATCAGCCGTGCATTCCAGCACACAGCAGGTACCTGTCAATCAGGTCCGCGTCGTCGCCGATTCGCAGTGGGGCGACGGCCTGCACGGCTGATCTGAAGCCGACGCGACTCAGCCCCACCGCCCGTCCCACCTGTCGCCTCCACAAGGCGCACCCACTACCCGCATGAGTCCTTCGGGAGCGCATGCCCTTCACTGTGCCGACTTATCACTTGAAAGCACGACAAGTCGGTTCATAGGTTCCATCCCTCATCCCCTTGAGCAAGGAGCACAGCACGATGACCGACACGCAGCTTGAGCAGCGCGGGCCCGCGCTTTCCCTGTTGGCCGAGTCGAGCAGCCAGTCCTTCGACTCGACCGTCGATTACCTCGAGTGGCTCTACGGCCGCCGAATCGACGACCGCGCCGACCCCTCCTCCCTGGAGTGGCTGAAACCTGCTCATTCAAGTCCGGTGCCCGCGGGCACGGGCACATCGACAACCAGATGCACGTCGAGGTACTCGGAAACACCCTGTCCGAAACGGAACTCGCCACGTTCCTGAGCGCCTACTACTGGGGCTCCAAACTTACGGGTTCAACAAGAAGGTGCTCCCGGAAACCCTGCGCGCCACCGACAACGGCTGGTATCGCGAGTACATCAAGGGAATCATACCGCGAGGAGAACACCCCGAGCAGTCACTGGGGAATCTTCAAGCGATTCATGGAGAGCCTCGAATTCGATCTCGGGGAAATGCCGCAGTCGGCGCAGGAGTTCGTCGCCAAGAACAGCGCCGGCTATCAGGCCGAGCTGGGCCACGCCATCGGCTACGCCTTGGCGGTGGAGGTCGAGTCCGACTTCCAGCTGTCGCTCATCAGCCTTCCGCTGCTGACGCGGTACCCGGAGAAGACCGCCGAGACCCTCTTCTTCGACATCCACCTCGACTCCAGCGGAGAGGAGGAGCACGCCCGGGCCACCTGCGAGACGGTCGAGAAGCTGCTCGCGGCAGGCGAGGTGGACCGCGCCGACATCGAGGCCGGCTTCACCCAGGCGATCCTCGACACCCGCGACTTCATGCTCGCGATGCTGCACGAGGTCAAGGGCTGACACCCGCGCCGTACAAGCCGGGTGTGGACGACCCGCACTGACCGGCCGGCGACGGCGGCCGGCGGCGACATACCCACCTGTCGCCGCCGGCCGTCCGATCCGGCCCGGTCGCCACCAGGTCCACTGAGTTCTGCACCAGGCCCGCGCAGTTATGCCCGTGCGAGGCCCCATCCCGTCTACGTAGGAGGTCGAATGGATCGCCAAGAGGTGGAAATCCTCGCGATCGGCGCCGGACCCGCGAGTCTGGCCCTGGCCGTAGCCATGGAGGAACTGGCCCCGGAGCTCGCCGATCGAACCCTGCTCATCGAACAGCACCAGGATGCGACCTGGCAACGCGGCATGCTCCTGCCATGGGCACAGAGCCAGGTCTCCTTTCTCAAGGACCTGGTCACCCCGAGGAATCCGACCAGTCGGTACTCCTTTCTCAACTACCAGCACGCCATCGGGAATCTCGACGAGTTCATCAACCTGGGCAGCCCGAACCCGTACCGCGTGGAAATATCCGGCTATTTGCAGTGGGTCGCCGGGTCACTGCCCCATGTGCGGGTGCAGTACGGCAAGCGCTGCTCCTCCATCGAGCCCCGGCGCACCGTGTCCGGTGAGGTCGACGGCTGGATCGTGCGGACCGGCGACGGGCTCCGAGATCTTCGCCCGTGACCTGGTCATCGGCGGCGGCCGGGACGCGCTGGTGCCCGCCGAGTTCACCGGCCTTCCGGCCGAACGGGTGATCCACAGCACCGAGTTCGCCACCCGGATCGGCAAGCTGGATCCGGACGGTGCGCACCGTGTCGCAGTGATAGGGGGCGCGCAGAGCGCCGCCGAGATGCTCTGGTCGGTCCACAAGGGCTTCCCCCGGGCCGAGTGCACGATGATCGCCCGTTCGGTCGGCCTGCCGATCTACGAGGTCAGCAAGTTCATCAACCTCCTCTACTACAACTCCTTCATCGACGAGTTCTACGACGCCCCCGCGGAGACCCGCGAGCTCATCCTCAAGGGGATGCACCGCAGCAACTACGCGGGCGTCACCACGCCGATGGTGGAGAACCTCTACCGCGAGACCTACCTGGAAAGGCTCACCGGGACCGAGCGGCTGCACATCACCTCGCTGTCCGAGGTGGTTTCCGCCCGCATGGCGGGGGACGAGGTCGTTCTCGACGTCCTCGACCGCAAGTCCGGGAAGACCACCGAACTGCGCTGCGACGTCGTGCTGCTGGGCACCGGCTACGTCCGCGAGATGCCGGCCGTGGTGACCGGTCTCGCCGCTGCCGTCGGCCTCGACAGCCTCAGTGTCGACCGCCAGTACCGGGTCGAGCTGCCGGAGGACTACACCGCGTCGGTCTACCTGCAGGGCGTCAACGAGGCCACCCACGGCATCGCCGATTCGCTGCTGAGCGTGGTCGCCTTCCGCTCTCAGGAGATCGTGCAGGACCTGCTCGCCCGGCGCACCGGCCGACTGCTGCTGGAGAGCGTCACCCGACCCACCGAAGGAGCACTGCTGTGATGGAGATCCGCAGTCTGGACCGTGCCGGACTGAAGCCCGACAACAACCTGCTGGCACAACGCCTGTTCCCCTGGGCACTGTTGAACGCCCCGTTCGAGGGCTCCTGGAACGTGGTCGCGCCCGGCGCCGCCTCCGGCGCGCACAGCCACCACGAGTACGAGATCTGGATCGCTCTCACCGGTGCGGCCGAGCTGGTCGTCGAGGGTGAGAAGGTGCCCTTCGCCGCCGGCGACGTGGTGCACTTCGAGCCGCAGACACACCACCAGGTCGTCAACACCGGCGACGAGCCGTTCCAGATGTACGCGATCTGGTGGGACGAGGACCTGGCGCAGGGGTTCGTGACGCGGCACCAGCACGCCTCATGAGCGCCGCCGAGTCCAGGACGATCATCATCTCGGCCACCCCGACCCCCAACGGCGACCTGCACGTCGGCCACCTGGCCGGCCCCTACCTGGCCGGCGACGTCTACGCCCGCTACCTCAGGGCCAACGGCCGGTCGGTCGTCTACACCACCTGCACCGACGACAGCCAGAGCTATGTGGTGACCACCGCCAAGCGCCGCGGCACCACTCCGGAGCAGCTCACCGCGAACTCGACCGCGGCGATCGCCAGGTCGCTGGAGCTGATGGGCATCTCGATGGCCGGGTTGCCGCCGATCGACGAGCGCTACCGCCGGACCGTGCTGGACTTCCTGACCCGGCTGCACCAGGCGGACCGCTTCCAGTTGAAGACCGTCACCCTCCCTTACGCCAAGCGCTCCGGCACCTTCCTGTTCGACGGCTTCGTCGGCGGGATCTGCCCGGTCTGCCTGTCCGGCTCCCGTGGCGGCGCCTGCGAGGACTGCGGCCACCCCACCAGCTACGACGACCTGCTGGAGCCTTACTCCACGATGGATCCGACCGACCCGGTGGTCCTGCGCGAGGTCGAGATCCTGGTGCTCCCGATGGAGGAGTACCGCGAGCAGCTGACGTCCTACTTCAAGGAGCGCCAGGACCGCTGGCGGCCGCACGCGATGCAGCTCATCCGCGAGCTGCTGGCCCGGCCGCTGCCGGACATCCCGGTGACCGTCCCCGGCGACTGGGGCATCCCCGCCCCGTTCCCCGAGGTCTCCGGGCAGATCGTCTACCCCTGGATCGAGGCCATGCCGGCCTCGATCCTCAGTACCGCCTGGGCAGTGGAGCAGGCGGAGGGCACCGCCCCGGCCGCTGAGCCCGACACCCACTGGCGGGCCGAGCACGGCGCGGAGCTGGTCTACTTCCACGGCTTCGACAACGTGTACCACTGGGGCCTGATGGACCTGACCTTCCTGCTGGCCCACGGCAACCGCTACATCACTCCCTACACCAGCGTCTGCAACGAGTTCTACGATCTGGACGGGGAGAAGTTCTCCACCAGCCGCGGCCACCTGATCACCGCCGCCGAGCTGATGGCCGAGGTGCCGCAGGACATCGCACGGTTCTACCTCGCGCTCACCGCACCGGAGTTCCAGCGCAGCAACTTCACCCTGGCCGAACTGCGCAGCGTCACCGCCCGCCGGCTGATCGAGCCCTGGGGCGTGCTGTCGGACGCACTGAGCCGGGCCACCCGCGGCCTGGACCGCGATGCCCTGCTGCCGACCTCCCAGGGCGGCCGCGACCGGGCGGCGGCCCTGGTCGAACGGTTCCGCCTCTGCTACGAGCTGTCCGACTGCAGCCTGGTGCGTGCTGCCGAGACCATCGGCCGCCAGCTGGAACGGCTGCGGGACAGCGCGGTGGCGGTTGCGGCGAACCGGGACCGGACCGGCCTGGCCGACCTGCTGCTGGAGGTCCGCACCCTGCTGGCCGGTGCCGCACCGATCCTGACCGAGGTCACCGACCGGGCCCGGAGCGCAGGCGTCGACCTGGCCCTCGGGGCGGGAGCACCGACGGCGATCGCACCGTTCGCGCTGCCCCGGCTGACCGTTGCCTCCGGCTGAACCCCCGACGGTCGCGCCGCGACCGACCGGCCACGACGAATCGAGACTCCCTTGACTGCCATCGCCATCGCCCCGCCGGACGTCCAGCTCCGGAGCAACCGGGCCGAGCGCCTCTTCCTGCCGGCCACCTTCGTGACGCTTCTGGGCAACAACATCCAGCTCATCGCGGCGTCGCTGCTCATCTTCAGGGCCTCGGGCACGGCGATGTCCGTGGGGTGGGTGTTCATCGTGACCGCGCTCCCGCAGATCGCCCTGTCCTCGTTCTTCGGCCGCCTCGCCGACCGGTACGACCGCAGGACCCTCTGCGTCATCACGGACACGGTCAGCGCTGTCGCCGCACTGGCACTGCCGGTGTGGCTGCTGCTCGGCGGCAAACGAGATCGCCGGGGCCTACGCCGTCAGTGTGCTCCTCGCGATCACCTCCGCGATGTTCATGCCCGCCAGCAACGCGCTGATCAAGGAGCGGATCGCGCCGGAACGCCTCGGGCACTTCGGGGCCAACTTCGACATCGCCTACCAGGGCGGCGCGATGGCCTCCGGAGTGGTCGGCGGCTTCGTGATGCAGTACATCGGCCTCCAGCCGATGTTCTACTTCAACGGGGTCACCTTCGTCTTCTCCGCGGTCTGCATCTACGCCCTCGGCCGGCGCCCGGTCGGCTCGACGGCGGACCAGCCAGAGGACTCCGGAGCGGGTGCCGCGGATCCGTCGGCACCGGCCGCACCTGCCGTCGCCAAGGCCCCGCTGCTGCGGCTCGGCATGCTGTTCTCCCTGGGCGCGGTGCTGGTCCTGGTCACCAACACGCTTGCTGTTGATCGCCGTGATCCACCGCTTCCACCAGGGCACCGGGCTACTCGGTGTGGTCGACGCCCTGGCCGGGATCGGCATGATGATCGCCGCCGCGCTCTACAAGCGGGTCAAGGACAAGGTCAACTACCGCTACCTGATCCTGTTCGGCTATGTCGGCTGCGGCCTGGCCCTGCTGGTGCAACCGATCGCCGTGTGGACCATCGTCCCCGGCATCCTGGTCGGCGGCGTCACCTTCGGATTCGCCCGGCTGGCCAGCCGCACCGAGCTGATGCGCGCCGTCGACGCCGACAAGGTCGGCCGGGTCTTCGGCACCGCCAACGCCGCCGGCCTGGCGCTGAGTGCGGCCGGAACGCTCCTGGTCGCCGCCGTCGTCGACCACGTCGGCGTGGTCTCCGGCTTCCTCACCCTCGGTCTGATCGCCATCGTCCCGACCGTCCTGATCGTCTCCACGATGTTCTTCGGAAGGAGAGAGACCCGATGAAACTGCTCGCCATGGAAACCCGGCAGTATCTGACCTACTACCACTCCCGCTACCAGCAGGTGCAGGACCTCGGGGTCGACCTGTACGTCCTCAACGGGGAAGGCACCGAGGACTTCTGGCCCGAGGACCACTACCGGCTGGCCGGCACCAAGGACATCGGGGCCGTCATCGAGCTCGCCCGCGCCTGGCACGCGGAGGAGCAGTTCGACGGCGTCATCACCTTCTGTGAGGCCGCGGTCATCACCGTCGCGGCGGTCGCCGAGGCGCTGGGGCTGCCGACGATCGGGGTCGAGGCCGCCTGCGCCAGCCGCAACAAGTACCTCATGCGACAGGCCCACCAGAAGGCGGGCGCGCCGATCCCCGACTTCCGGCTGGTGGAGAGCGAGCAGGAGGCGCTGACCGCGGCCGCCGACTTCGGCTACCCGGTCATCCTCAAGCCCACCATGGGCGCCGGCAGCAACTTCGTCTTCCGGGTGGACAACGCCACGGAGATGGTGCGCCGCTACGCCCAGGCGGCGGAGGGCATCACCACGATGTTCTGGTCGCTCGCCGAGCCGGACGGGATCGACCTGGGCCCGCAGGGGCTGCTGGTCGAGTCCTTCCTCGACGGCAGGGAGTACCTGATCGAGGCCCTGGCGTGGGACGACGAGGTCTACCTCGGCAACGTGGTGGACCGGATCACCGCCGAGGGCGACACCTTCGACGACGACGTGCACCACGCCCCGACCTCGCTGAGCCCGGAGGACCTGGCCGCGGTGCACGAGGTGGTCACCGCCGGTGCCCACGCCCAGGGCCTCTACCGCAGCGCGATGCACGCCGAGGTGCGGTTCCACCAGGGCAAGCCCTACCTGCTGGAGATCGCCGCCCGGGTCGGCGGCGGCGGGCTCGACCTGATCGCCCGCACCGCCGCCGACTACGACCCGATCGCGGCCGTGGTGGACGTCGGCCAGGGCAGGCGTCCCTCGGTGCGGCACTACCAGCCCAACGGGACCCACATCACCGCGATGTGCCTGCTCTGCGACGCCGGCGTGGTCAGCTACGTCGAGGTGCCGGCCGAGGTCGGCGAGTCGGACCGGGTGTTCCTGCTCAAGATCACCGCCCGCCCCGGCGACCTGATCCGCAGGCCCCCGCACGGCAACACCATCCTCGGCTTCCTCGGGACCACCGGCGACTCACTGGAGGACGCGCTCAGCACGATGAACGACCTCGCCTCGAAGATCCACGTCACCTTCGCCGACTGACCGGACGCACCCGTCCCGTCACCTGCCCACCCGTCCGTCCCAACCCATCGGAGGACCTCCGTGCACCAGCGCCTCGCAGCGACCCGGACCCCGCTCCCGCCCCGCCGTACCGCCCGACCCCGGTGCTTCCTGATGTGCTCGCCGACGTACTACGACGTCAGCTACTCCATCAATCCGTGGATGCACCCGGACAAGCCCACCGACACCGAACTCGCGCTGGCACAGTGGGAGCACCTGCGCGGGCTGCTCCGCAGCCTCGGTCACGAGGTACTGGAGATCGCCCCGGCCCCGGGCCTGCCGGACATGGTCTTCGCCGCCAACGGCGCGACCGTGATCGACGGACGGGTGCTGTCGGCCCGCTTCCGCTACCCGCAGCGCATCCCGGAGGGCCCCGCCTACCTGGCCTGGTTCAAGCACCACGGCTACACCGTGCGCGACGCGGTGCACATCAACGAGGGCGAGGGCGACCTCCTGTTCACCGGCGAGCGGATCCTGGCCGGCACCGGCTTCCGCACCCACCCGGACGCGCACGCCGAGGCCGCCGAGTTCTTCGGACGCGAGGTGGTCACCCTGCACCTGGTCGACTCCGAGTTCTACCACCTGGACACCGCACTCTCGGTGCTCGACCACGACGAGATCATGTACTACCCGGCCGCGTTCTCCACCGAGAGCCGGCAGGTGCTCCGCGCGCTCTACCCGGACGCGGTCCTGGCGACCGAGGAGGACGCGGCGGTGTTCGGCCTCAACTCGGTGTCCGACGGCCGGAACGTGCTGCTCGCGCCGCAGGCCGTGCACCTGCACGAGGCGCTGGCGGACCGCGGCTTCGTGCCGATCGGCGTCGACCTGTCCGAACTGCTCAAGGCCGGCGGCAGCGCCAAGTGCTGCACCCTCGAGGTCCGCGAGGACACCTCATGGTGATCAACTACGACGGCCGCAGGTTCCGCCCGCAGTTCGAGGGCGAGGAGAGCCGGGTCGCCACCTACCACCAGGAAGGCGACCTGCTCTGGGGCGAGTTCGCCGGCGGCGGAGCCCGCCGCGGCTCGCTGGCGGGCCGTGTCTCGGCGGACGGCTCGCTGGAGTTCGCCTACTGCATGGTGCGCGACACCGGCGTGGTGATCTCCGGATACTGCCGCAGCACCCCCCGTCTCGACGACGAGGGCCGGATCGTGCTCGAAGAGGTCTGGGAGCGCTTCGGTCAGCACTCCGCCCGCGGGGTCTCCCGCCTGGTGGAGCTCTTCCCCGGCGAGCAGCCGGTCGTCACCTCACCCGCCCCGGACTTCCTGGAGTTCTGATGACCCCGACGACAACCGCCCCCGGGCGAGACACCGCGAAGCCCAAGCAGGCAGCGAAGCCCGAGCAGGCAGCGAAGCCCAAGCAGGGGGGAGTGGTCACCTGGGCCTGCGCCCCCGGCTTCCCGCCCGCGGTGATCTTCCCGTTCACCCCCGCCGAGCGCATGGGAACCCGCAACATCCTCGAGTTCCAGGCGCTGATGTTCCGCACCCTCTACTACTTCGGCTCCAACGGCTCCCCGGACGTCGACTACGACAGCAGCATCGGCACCCCGCCGGTGTGGAGCGAGGACGGACTGACCGTCACCATCACGGTCAAACCGTGGAAGTGGTCCAACGGCGAGACCCTCTGCGCGGACAACGTGCTGTTCTGGGTCAACCTGATGAAGGTCAAGGGCGACCGCTACGGCGAGTACGTCCCCGGCCTGTTCCCGGACAACCTGACCTCCTACGGCAAGCTCTCCGAGGACACCGTCTACTTCACCTTCGACAAGCAGTACTCGCAGCGATGGGTCCTGTTCAACCAGTTGAGCACGATCACCCCGCTGCCCAGGGCATGGGACCGGACCGACGCCGGACCGGCCGACGCCTCCGGCGACCTGGCCGACGTCGAGGCCGTCTACGCGTACCTGATGAAGGAGCAGGGGGACCATGTCGAGGAGGGCAACGACCACCGCACCCGGTGGGCCGACAGCCCGATCTGGAGCGTGGTCAGCGGTCCGTGGCGGCTGAAGAGCTACACCATCGAAGGTGTGGTCACCTTCGTCCCCAATCCGCACTACTCCGGCCCGAACAAGCCGTACCTGGACGAGTTCCGGCAGATCCCGATCAACCACGAGGACGAACAGTACGAGCTGCTCAAGGCCGGCCCGCACGGTCCGGGCGGAGTCCAGGTCGGGTACCTGCCGCTGGGCTTCGCCAGCGGGAGCACGACCGACCCGACCGCCGGTTCGCAGAACCCGCTCAGCGAGGACTACACGCTGGTCCCGCAGATGGCCTACTGCATCCGGTACATGTCGATGAACTTCAACAACCCGACGGTGTCCGGTGCGATATTCCGGCAGACCTACTTCCGGCAGGCCCTGCAGAGCGCGATGGACCAGGACTCGGCGGTCCGTGACATCTACCAGGGCTACGCGTTCCGGCAGAACGGCCCGGTGCCCATGTACCCGCCGTCCGACCTGGTCTCGCCGCGGCAGCGCGAGGGCGCCTGGCCGTTCCCGTTCGACCTGGGCCGGGCCCGGAAGCTGTTGGAGGCGAACGGTTGGGACACCAGCACCACCCCGGCCGTCTGCGTCAACCCGGGCACGGGCCCCGGCCAGGCGGGCGAGGGCATACCCGCCGGTACCGAGCTCGACATCCTGCTGCGCTACGCCGAGGGCCGCCCGGCCCTGGCACAGCTGGTGGCCAAGCTGGTCGAGGACGCCGGGTCGGTGGGCATCCGGCTGCGGACCGAGGAGGTCTACGGGTCGGTGCTGGTGGCCGAGGACGCTCCCTGCGTGCCGGGTCCCAACTCCCCCTGCCTGTGGGAGATGACCTGCTGGAACGGGGGCTGGGCGTTCCACCACCCCAGCGGCGAGATCGTGTTCTCCACCAACGCCGGCGGCAACTTCGGCCACTACAGCGACCCGAGGGCCGACGAGCTGATCGCCAGGACCCTGGTCACCGACGACGTGGAGGCGATGTACGAGTACCAGGACTACATCGCCGAGCAGGCGCCGGTCCTGCTGGTGCCCAACTTCGCCCTTCGGCTCTTCGAAGTGGCCAACGACCTGGGCGGATTCACGCTGAACCCGTTCGGGATGATCGAGCCCGAGTACTGGTACTACCGCGACGACACCACCGAGGGAGCATCGACATGACCACCGAAAGCGCTCCGGAGCGCCCCTTGCTGGTGCTGGTCGCCAGCGGCTGGCAGCTGTTCCGGGAGTACCTGCTCAGCTCCATCAGCACCGAGTACCGGGTGCACATGTTCCACTCCGCCGAACCCAGTTGGGAGCAGCAGTACCTGGACGGCTGGACGGTGCTGCCGTCCACCCTCGACGGTCCGGCGATGGCCCGGGCCGCGCTGGAGCTGTCCGAGGAGCAGAAGGTCAGCGGGGTGCTGTGCTGGGACGAGAGCCGGATCCTGGCCACCTCGTACATCGCCCAGGCCCTGGGCCTGCCGAACGGCGACCCGGAGGTGATCTGGCGCTGCCGGGACAAGGCGCAGACCCGGGCCGCGCTGGACGCGGCCGGGGTGCCCCAGCCGCGCTCCGTCCCGGTCAAGACCCTCGACCAGGCTCTGGCCGCGGCAGAGCGGGTCGGCTATCCGGCGGTCCTCAAGCCGCGCGGGCTCGGCGCCAGCCTCGGCGTGGTGCGGGTGGAGAACCCGGAGGAGCTCCGGGAGCGCTTCGCCTTCACGCGGGACACCCCGGCACCGGAACCGGTCGTCTACGCCTCGGACCACCCGGTGCTGGTGGAGGAATGCGTGGTCGGCGACGAGGTCAGCGTCGACTCGGTGGTCCAGGACGGCAAGGTCACCCCGCTGTTCGTGGGCCGCAAGGTGGTCGGCTACCCGCCGTACGCGGAGGAGATCGGCCACCACGTGGACGCTGCCGACCCGCTGCTGCTCGATCCTGACTTCCAGCAGGCACTGCAGGACACCCACACCGCGCTCGGCTTCCGGGACGGGTGGACCCACTCGGAGTTCATGCTCACCGCGGCCGGCCCGAGGCTGATCGAGGTCAACGGCCGGCTCGGTGGGGACCTGATCCCCTTCCTGGGGCTCCTGGCCACCGGCATCGACCCGGGCCGGGCCGCGGCCGCCGCGGCCTGCGGGCTGACCCCGGACACCCGGCCGACCCGGCAACTCGTCGGCGGGGTCCGCTTCTTCTACGTGGACGAGCCGGACACCACGGTCGAGTCGGTCGCGTTCGACCAGGCCCGGCTGCCCGCCGGAATCGTGAAGGCGACGGCCATAGCGACGCCGGGCAAGAGCTACTCGCCGCCGCCCGAGGGCACGGTCTGGGGCCGGATAGCGCTCGCCGTCGCCCTCAGCGGCGGGGTCGCGGACTGCAACGCCGCGCTGGACGCGGCCGAGCAGGCGCTTCGGGTGGAAGCGCGGACCTCATGAGGATCGGCATCGTCGGCAGCGGAGTCGCCGGTGCGCTGCTCGCCTGGCAGCTGCGCGGCAGTGCCTCGCAGGTCAGCACCGACCTGTATGTCGGCGAACTCCGGTCCGGTTACGACGCCACCGGGGCGTCCGGCGGCATGGTCCGCGGCTTCGACCTCGACCTGAAGGCCGGCCGGCTGGCGTCCGAGAGCCTCGCCGAGATCCGTGCCAGCAGCATCCTGCGCGAGTGGACCGCCTACCAGGAGATCGGCTCGGTCTACCTGCTCCCCGGGGGCTCCGAGATCGGCTCCGCGCTGGAGCCGGTGGACGCCTTCCTGCCGGGCTCGGCCGAAGTGCTCGACCAGGACCAGTTGACTGCCTATCCCTTCCGGGACCTGCCGGACGGTGTCCTGGGCGTGACCGAGCGTCAGGCCGGCTTCATCTCACCGGCCCGGCTGAGGAACGCGCTGCTGGGTGAACTGACCGCGGCCGGCGACGTCGCCCTGCTCTGGGGCCGGGTCTCCGGGGTGACCGTGTCGCCCTCGGTACGTCTGGCGAGCGGCGCGGAGCACAGGTACGACGCGGTGGTCCTCGCCACCGGGGCCTGGACCCCGCGGCTGCTCCGGGCCAGTGACCTGCCCGAAGCGGCGCTGCGCACCAAGGCCATCCAGTACACGGTGTGCACGCTGCGCCTGCCCGGTCTCGGCGTGTTCGTCGACGACACCAGCGGGATGTACGGCCGCCCGCTGGACGCCGACACCTTCCTGCTCGGCATGCCGGGGGACCACTGGAACATCGATCCCGACACGGTGAGCGCGGACCCGGTCCTGGCCGAACAGGTGGTGGCCTGCGGCCGACGCCGGTTCAGCGAGGAGGCGGCGGCGCAGATCACCGCGGTGCGGTCGGTGACCGCCTTCGACTGCTATCACGACGATCCGGGGCTGGCTCTGCGACCGATCGGCGGCGGCAGCGGCCTCTTCACCTTCACCGGTGGGGGCGGCGGTGCGGCGAAGACCTCGTTCGCGGCCAGCCGCTTGGCCGCCGACGCGCTGTTGGCGGTGCTGGCCCGCGCCGAGCCTTCGGAGCCCGTCACCGTCATCCGCCCTCCTGCCCGCACCCTGCCGTGATGCCGCGGTCAGCCGGTGAACACCTCATCGCGGGTGAGCACCAGGTAGCAGTAGTCGTCGAGCATCTTGGCCAGCGGACGCCCCGGGCGGCCGAGCTGCTCGGCGAGCCCGGGTTCGTCCAGGCCGGCCTCGGCCAGCAGCGCGGAGGACCAGTCACGGCCGAGGCGCTGGTGCGCCGCGAAGGCGTCCGCGTCACGGGCGCCGTGCAGACGCACCGCGATGGCCTCGTCCCAGGGCATCACCGCCCGCGGGCGCAACGCGTGGAAGAGCTTGGCCGCGGCGGTCGGCCCCAGCGGCCGCACCCCCTTGGCCAGTGCGGCGGCCGGCATCGCGGTCAACCCGGCGTAGCACTCGCCGAGTCGGGCGATGTCCTGGTCGCTGAGCCCGACCATGGACACGTCCGCGGCGGGCAGGCGCCCGCCGAAACGGCTCCACCAGTCCGCGAGCCCCTGGTCGAACACGTTCGGCTCGCCCGGCCGGGGATAGCGGATCCGGCAGCCCCAGGCGTTCAACCAGGCCAACAGGGCCGCCCGGTGGCCGGCCAGCGAGGGGTCGAGCCCTGGTTCGGTCCTTCGCTGCAGCTCGGCCCAGGACCGGTCCGGTCTGCCGTACGCGGCGAACCGGGAAACCGCCGCTGTCAGGCCCGCCAGATCCGGCGTGTCGATGTCCACAAACGCACACCCTAGCCGACCGGCCCCCACCAGCACCCCGACACCACTGCCTACTTCAGGGAGTACGCCATGCCCAGTCTGACCCGAGCGGAGGCCGTGGAACGGGCCGCTCTCCTCACGGTGCGGTCCTACCACATCCGGCTCGACCTCACCTCGGACGACGAGGTGTTCCACTCGACCACCACCATCGACTTCGACGCGGTCGGCCCGGCCGCCGGCACCTTTCTCGACGTCAAGCCCAGAATCCTGCGGTCCGCCGTGCTCAACGGCACCCCGCTGGACGTCGCGGACCTGCAGGACGGACGGCTGCCGCTGTCCGGCCTCGCCGCGCGGAACCAGCTGGTGGTGACTGCCGAGATGGAGTACTCGCACGAGGGCCAGGGCCTGCACCGCTTCGTGGACCAGGTGGACGGCGAGACCTACCTCTACGCCCAGTCCTTCCTCGACGCGGCACCGCGGATCTACGCCTGCTTCGACCAGCCCGACCTCAAGGCCCGCTACACCTTCGACGTGACCGTGCCGGACCACTGGCAGGTGCTCGGCACCGGGACGGCCGCCAAGGTCGGACCGGGGCACTGGCAGCTGGCCGAGACCGAACCGCTCTCCACCTACCTGACCGCGCTGATCGCCGGGCCCTACCGCGGCTTCCACAGCGTCCACGACGGCATCCCGCTCGGGCTGCACTGCCGGGCCTCGATCGCGGACGCGCTGGCCGCGGACACCGAGGAGCTCTTCGGGATCACCGGCCGCTGCCTGGACGAGTACCACCGGATCTTCGGCACCCGCTACCCCTTCGGCAGCTACGACCAGGTCTTCGTACCGGAGTTCAACAGCCTGGCCATGGAGAACCCGGGGTGCGTGTCGATCAGGGACCAGTACGTGTTCCGGTCGACGCCGACCGCCGGCGAGAAGGAGGACCGGGCGCTCATCATCGCGCACGAGATGGCGCACATGTGGTTCGGCAACCTGGTCACCATGCGCTGGTGGGACGACCTGTGGCTGAACGAGGCCTTCGCCGACTACATGGGCCACCGGCTGACCACGGAACTCACCAAGTACTCAGGCGCGCTCACCACCTTCTCGGCCGCCCGGAAGGGACTCGCGTACGCGGCTGACCAGCGCCCCTCCACCCATCCGGTGGGCGCCGAAGCGGTGGACGCCATGGCCGGGCTCGCCCTGTTCGACCGGATCTCCTACTTCAAGGGCTCCGCCGTGCTGCGCCAACTGGCAACCCGGATCGGGGAGGAGGCACTGGAGGCGGGACTGCACACCTACGTCTCCCGGCACGCCTACGGGAACACCACCACCGCCGACTTCCTGGCCGCGCTGCAGGAGCAGAGCAGCACCGACCTCACCCGCTGGGCCGCGCTGTGGCTGCGCGAGTCCAATGTGAACACCCTGCGGGCCGAACTCACCGTGGCGGACGGCCTGATCACCTCCGCGGTGGTGCACCAGACCGCCCCGGAGTCGCATCCGGTGCTGCGGCCGCACACCCTGCGGATCGGCCTCTACGGTGAGGAGGACACCTCGGTCCTGGTCGAGGTCGACGGCGCCCGCACCGAGGTCCCGGGGCTGGTCGGCCTGCCGGCGCCCCGGCTGCTGCTGCTCAACGACGGCGACCTCGCCTACGCCAAGATCCAGCTGGACCAGCGGTCCCTGACGGCGCTGCCGGAGCTGCTTCCCACGCTGTCCCCGCTCAACCGGGCGATGCTCTGGGGCACCCTGCTGCTCGCGGTGCAGGACGGCGCCTTCCCCGCCGCCGACTACCTGGACCTGGCGCAGGACATGGCGGCCGTGGAGACCGAGCTGCCGATCATCGCCGAGGTGCTGCAGCAGGCCCGGACCGAGGTCGCGGACCGCTACCTCCAGCCGGCCGAGCGGCCCGCCGCGCTGGCCGGCCTCGGCCGGGCCTGCCGGGCGCTGCTCGACCGGACCCGCCCCGGCGACGAGCGGCGGCTGCTCGCCTTCCGGACCCTGGTGGACTGCGGCGCCGACGAGGCCGAACTCCGCGCCTGGGCAGCGGGCACCGGGATCCCGGACGGTGTCGCACTCGACTCCGAGCTCGGCTGGCGGATCCGCTACCGGTTGGCCGCGCTCGGCGGCATCGACGCGGCCGGCATCGACGCCGCCCAGCAGGCGGACCCGGGCGCCGAGGGCGAGCAGTGGGCCGCCAAGTGCCGTGCGGCCCTGCCCGACCCGGAGGCCAAGCAAGCGGCCTGGGACCTGATCACCACGGCCGGGGACCTCTCCAACTACCAGGTCTGGGCTCTGGCCGAGGGGTTCTGGCAGCCCGACCAGGTGGAGCTGACCGCGCCCTTCGTCGAGCGCTTCTTCGCCGAGATGCCCGGCGTCGGAGCGCTCCGAGGAGACCAGGTGCTGGACATGCTGGTCCGGCTGCTCTATCCGCGCTACGCCGCCGCACCGGAAACCCTGGCCCTGGCCGAGGCGATGCTCGCCGACGAGGGCCTGCCGCTGCCGCTGCGCCGCCGCACCGTCGACTTCACCGACGACCTGCGCCATGTCGTCACCGCCCGCCAACAGAACCGCTGATGAGAGGCCAGACAACGATGGACCGTGAAGAGATCACCGCCGCGTACACCGCCGAGGTCGTCAGACAGGGCGCCAAGCCGGACGAGCTCGTCGGCGTCCAGCCGGAATCCAAGCTGCTCCAGGCCCAGTACATGGGACGCTACCTGGCCCGCCCGGTGTTCCTGGGCCGTGCCGAACGGATCCAGCTCGAGGCGGACCTGCTCAACCTGCACAGCGCACTGAAGAGCCTGCCCGAGCGGGTCCACGGCGGCGACCTCGCCGCCTTCGCCAAGGCGGTGGGCATGACCGACATCCAGGTCTCGGCGATCATGCGCAGCCGGGGGACTTCGGTCACCATGCAGGCCCGGGCCGACCTGTACACCGACGAGACGGGCTTCCGGCTGCTGGAGTTCAACATGGGCAGCACCGTGGGCGGCATGGACAACGCCGACATGTGCCGGGCCCTGCTGGACCACCCGGTGCTGGGCGGGTTCGCCGAGGCCCACGGCCTGGAGTACGTCGACACCATGCGGGAGCAGGTCAACAACGTCATCGTGGAGTGCGGCCTCGCCCCGGACTCGCGCCCGGTCGTCGCGCTGACCGACTGGCCCAGCAGCTTCGAGACCCTGGGCCCCTACATGGCCCACTACGCGGAGCGCTGGCGCGAATTCGGGCTCGACGCCCATCCGTGCCACATCGGGCAGTTGGAGGTGCACGACGGCCGGGTCTGGCTCGGCGACCGGGCGGTGGACGTGGTCTACCGGCTGTTCCTGATCGAGGACCTGCTGGAGTCCCCGGAGGCACCAGCCCTGATGGACCCGGTCCTGGACGCCGCCGCCCGCGGCGAGGTGAAGATCTTCACCCCGATGGACTCGGAGCTCTTCGCCAGCAAGGGTGCGCTGGCGATGCTCTCGGACGAGCTCAACCAGCACCTCTTCACCGCCGAGGAGCGGGAGAGCCTGGCCCGGATCCTGCCGTGGACCCGGATGGTGCGCCGCGGCGAGGTCACCCTCGAGGACGGCGAGAGGGTGGACCTGCTCGCCTACGCGATCGAGCACCAGGACGAGCTCGCCCTCAAGCCCACGCTGCTGCACGGCGGCCAGGGCGTGCTGCTCGGTTGGCACGACGACACCGACCCCGAGCTGTGGCGGCAGCAGCTGGAGGACGCGGTGGACGGCGCGTTCGTGCTTCAGCGGCGGATCCGCCCGGTGCCCGAGCTGTTCCCGGGCGAGGACGGCGAGCCGGTGCCGTGGAACGTGGCCTGGGGGGTGTTCACCATGGTCAACGGCTACGGCGGGGTGATCGCCCGGGCGACCACGGTCGACTCCAACGTCGGCGTGATCAACATGTCCACCGGCGCGTTCGTGGGCTGCGCCCTGCACGCCACCGCGGACTGACGGCGCCCGCGCCATGATGACGGGAGGCCGCCGACGCGGCCTCCCGTCCCCCCGTACGTCTCCGATCCAAGGATGGCTTCGATGTCCCGGTCCGCCTCTACGCGGCAGCAGTCCGCCGGCCGACTCCTGATGTACGACCTGCCGATGCTCCTGGTGGCGCTGGTGTGGGGATCCAGCTACCTGGCGACCAAGAGCATCGCCACCGAGAGAACCGTGGTCGCACTGCTGGCGTTGCGCTTCCTGGCGGCGCTGCCGGTCCTCTTCGTGGCCGGCCGGCGGCAGTTGGCGCAGCTGACCCGGGCCGAGGTGCGCGGCGGCGCCGTGTTGGGGGCGATGCTGAGCGCGGTCTTCATGCTGGAGGCCTACGGGGTGGTGCACACCTCGGCGACCAATGCGGGCCTGATCATCAGCATGACGATGATCATCACCCCGGTGGCCGAGGCCCGGCTCTCCAGGACGCGGCTCCCGCACGCCTTCATGGCCGCGGCCACGATCTCGGTGGTCGGCGTGTGTCTGCTCACCCAGGGCAGCGGCTTCACCCGCCCGTCCCTCGGCGACCTGCTGATCCTCATCGCTGCGGGGGCCCGCACCGTCCACCTGCTGATGATCTACCGGATGCGCTCGGTGCGGCGGACCGGCTCGCTCTCGCTCACCTTTCTGCAGCTCGGCGCGTCCTTGCTGGTCTTCCTGGTGATCTCGCCGTTCACCGGAACGTCGCCGCTCGCCCTGGCCGAATCATTCAGCGTCAACCAGTGGGGGACCTGTTCTACCTCGCACTGATGTGCACGGTGTTCGCGATGTTCGTGCACGCCTGGGCGGTGCGGCGGACGTCGCCCTCACGCGTCAGTCTGCTGCTCGGCACCGAACCGCTCTGGGCCGCGGTGTGCGCGATCGTGGTCGGCGGCGAGCGACCGGGGCCGGTCGGGATCTGCGGCGCGGTCCTGGTGCTGGCCGGGACGACCTGGGGTCGCACGGTGGCGGGCCGGATCGGCACGAAGCCGACGGAGGACACGGAGGCGACGATGGAGGGGACGGAGGCGACAACGGAGGACACGGAGGCGACAGACGAGACCAACTCCACCCGTTCGGCACCTGGTTCACCCATTGAGCAGTTCTGAACCGGCAAGGCCCCGGCGCAAACGCAGTCCATCGACGGGGCGGGGCTCTGCCGGTCGGGCAGGTTGACCGGACGAGCCCGTCGCAGCTGTGCCCAGGCGGTGGGTTCAGTTGGCGGGTTCAGTTGGTGGGTGGGACACGTAGGGCGAGCAGCGCGGTGTCGTCGCTGGCCCTCCGTCGTGGTGTTCGTGCAGGACGGTGGCGATCCTGGCGAGGGTTTCGGTAGCGTCCAGGCCGTGGGTGGCGGCCGACGCGTGCGGGCGAGGTCGGTTTCGTCGAAGACGGGGAGGCTGCCGTTGGCTGGACCTGGACGCCGCCCTCGCCCGCTGGGGCGCGGACCCGGCGACGGGAGCCGCCGCCGGGTCCGCGACCTGAGGGGACCAAGGCGGCCCGGCTGCTTGTCCGCCCGCAGCATCGCCTGACTCAAACGACTGCAGTGGCGCCCCGACCTCCTCAACGGCTTCACTACCGGGACCGGGCTCTCCCTCGATCTCCCACCACCGTCACCCTGAAACGCCGGCGTCAGTAGACCCCGACACGCGCCTGTTCGTCGAAGCCACGTGACCGACCGGGCGGGGAAAGGCGGGCATCGCAGTAGCATCGTCCGATGGCCAGGCTTCCACGCATTCAGCCCGAATCCACCGGCTGATCATTTCGGGGTTGCTCTCCTGCCCGTGGACGGTCGGCCGCTGGGGGCAACAGGTTGAGGGTGTGCGGTAGCCGCCGTGCGCGGGTCGCGGCCTGTCCGAGGGGTTGTGCGGGGTCGGGAGCGGTTGGTGGCGCTGTCGCCGGTGGCCGTCGGGCCGTCGCGGTGCGGGATCTTGTGGCGGTCAGGCCGCCGGGCGCGGCGGTGGGGAGTGGACGGCCTCGAACAGGGCGGTGAAGGCGTCGCGCCAGGGCCAGTGCTCGGGCAGATGCACCGTCAATTTGGTGCGCGCGGTGCGCGCGAGCCGGGCCGGGACGTGGACCAGGTGGGCGCGCAGGGTCGCTGTGGTGGCCTTGGCGTGGAAGACCGAGGTCAGCGCACCGGCGGCCCGCAGCAGGTTGTGCGACATCGCCCACAGGGTCAGCCACGCGGCGTTGGCCTGGAAGTTCCCGGACGGCAGGTGGGCCAGAGGCCCGGACTTCCCGTCCGCGATCACCTGCTCCACCACGGCGTGCTGCCGGTGGTGCAGTTCCGCCTGCAGCACCGCGAAGGAGCTGTCGGTGAAGACGGGGTGGTAACGCCAGGCGGTGAACAACTCGCCCTGACCCTGGGCCACTTCGGCGTTCAATCGGCGGACCCGGCGCACGATCAGCCGGGCGGTGACGTGCTCGGACTTCCTTCGGCCGGTGAAGGCGGTGTAGGGGATCTCGGCGACCTCGGCGTCGGAGACCATCTCGCCGGTGTCGGGGTCGACGAAGGCGTCCGGGTAGCGGATCGCCGTCCAGGACTCCTGCGGGATGCGGGAGATCGCGCCCGCGATGGAGGGGTTCATGCCGGTGGTCAGGGAGAATCGGGCGCCGGCCCGGCGGCAGGCGGCGACCACGTCGGCGGTGTAGAACTTGCTGTCCGCGCGGACCAGGCGGATCCCGGTGCCGCCGGTCTCCTTCGCTATGGCCAGGGCCTCGCTCACGAAGCTCTCGGCTCCGCGGACGTCGGCGGCCTTGCCGCGGCGCAGGCGGACCGCGCCGATCACGGGCCGGGCGATCGGGGTGGACAGGGTGGCCAGGATCGGGTGCAGGGTGCGCTGGCCCTTGAGGCGGCCGACCTGCGCGCCCTGCTTGGCGTGGCCGTACACGCGGCGGTGGGTGGGGTCGATGTCGATGAACATCAGTGTGTCGGCGCCGGGCAGCAGTGGGGTGCTGCGGGCCAGTCGGGCCAGGAAGTCGCGGTGAACGCGGTGGAGCTGGCGGTTGTGGCCGTGGGTGAAGGAGCGCAGGAAGGTGCCCAGGGTGGAGGGCGCGCGGACCGAGGTGAAGGCGCGGTCCATCGCGCCGTGCCGCAGCCGCGCCGCGTCGTCGATGCTGTCCGCGCCCGCGCACATCGCGCTGATCAGCGACATCACTTTGGCGGCCGGGTTGGCTCCGCCGCTGTTGTCGGCGCCCTCGATGCGGAGCGCGGACGCGGCCAGTTGCCGCAGGCCGGCCCGCTCGGCCAGCCGGACCAGCGACAGCAGCCCGGCATCGGCGATCAGGTTCGGCTCGTCGAAGACGGCGGAAACCGCTGTGGCGGCATGGCAGGATTGCATCTCGCGGATGTTCTCTCGTTCTGGCGACTTGGTTCTGTAGGAAGTCCCATCGTCCCAGGTCAGAGGGCATCCGCGTCGTTATGTCCAGGCCTCGGACAGGTCATTCATCGGTGGATTCGGGTTCAGTGCCCCGTCTGTGGCGGCGTCTACGGCGGCGTTCCCACGACCGTGCTCGGCATGGTCGCCGTTCGCGACCACAAGACCGCGCCCCGTTCGCTCTCGCTTTGTCCTGGCAGCATGACCAGGGTCCGCGAGAGCGGCGCACTGGCCTGGCAGGACGAGCTGCCGGCCAGCCTCACCGCGCTGATCGAGCAGCCCGACGCGGTCCAGACGGAGCTCTTCCGCTGAACCTGTTGGCCACGGGCGCCCAACGGTGGTCAGCGGTCAGCGGTCAGCGGTCAGCGGTCAGGGTACGGTGCCGTGGGCGGGGGAGTCCGTCGCACTGTCGGGGATCGGCTGCCCTGTCCGCAGCGCCGTCCACAGTGCGCGGTCCGTGGCTGTGGCGGGGAGTACCCGGTTGGGGTCGGCGCGGTCGTAGACCACCGGCAGCTGAATCATCTGCAGATTGCTGCTGTCCAGTCCTTTCATGCTGCCGGCGAATTTCCGCAGTCCGGAAAGGGTGCCCAGATCGGAATCGGTGGTCAGCGACTTGGTCGCGGCGTCCGCGATGCGGTAGAGCTTGATCGGGTCGCTGAGCGACTTCTCCTGCTGGACCTTGGTCAGCACCGCGAGCATGAACCGCTGCTGGAGCTGGATGCGGCCCAGGTCGCTGCCGTCGCCCACGCTGTAGCGGGTGCGTACGAACTCCAGGGCCTGGGTGCCGTGCAGCGTGCTGGTGCCTGCGGGTATGTGCAGATGCGTGTACGGGTCGTCGATGGGCTGTTCGACGGTGATGTCCACCCCGCCGAGGGCATCCACCAGGTTCTTGAACCCGGAGAAGTCGATCTGGACGAAGTGGTCCATGCGCAGCCCGGTGAGTGCCTCCACGGCCTTGACCGTGCACGTGGGACCGCCGACCGAGAAGATCGAGTTGAACATGACCTGCTTCGCGGCCCGGATGTTCGTGCCCTGGGCGGTGGTGCAGGCGGGCCGGGGTACCAGGGTGTCGCGTGGAATGCTCACCACTACCGCCTCGGTTCCTCCGGCGGATATGTGTACCACCATCGCCGTGTCCGAGCGGGCGCCGGGGGTGTCGTCCGTGTCGTCGCCGATCAAGGTGCCGTTGGCGCCGGCTCGGGAGTCGGAGCCGAGCAGCAGGATGTCCTCCCCGCCGACGGCCAACGGGGCGGGACGGTCAGGACCGAGGGCGTGGTCGATGTCGACCGTGGCTATGTTGCCCTTGAGATGGGCGTAGACCCAGAGGCCGATGCCCGCGCTGCCGACCAGCAGGAACAGCATTGCCCAGGCCACGCCCCAGAGGATCTTGCCTTTGCGGCTCAGCCTCCGACGGCGGCGACCGGACTTCGCGGACGCTGGTGCAGGTGCCGGCGCCGGCTCAGTCTCGTCGCCGCTCTCGTCGCCGTGCTGGGCATCGGCCGCCGTGCCGCCCTTCAGCAGCCAGTTCGCGTTCTCTTCACCCCCGGAAGGCGTCTTCACGCCCTCCTCGTTGTCCTCACGACCCATGCTCGAACGTCCTTCAGACTAGAGGGATACCCTCCCTGCGATGGCCGATAGTCTCATATGAAACATGCGTTCCCACTCGCCGTTGGATCGGGAGGGTGGCCGCCCTGGCGCTGGTCGCTGCGGCGACCGATAGCGCGAGTACGCCGAGCCGCGGGCACCGCGGTGGGCTCACCTGCCCCCGGCGGCTGGAGTGATGGCCGGCTGAGCTGGACCACTGAATCCCCGTTGACCCGACCATCACGGTCATCACCGAGGAGGCCCCCGCCACGGCGGGGGCCTCCTCCGAATTCGGTGTCGACCAGGGGCCGCATCCCTGGGTCGGGCTCCGTGTCTCCGGTGCTACGCGTGTTACCCCTTGGTCTTTGTGGTCTGCACGTTGGAAACCACCGGAGCACCGTTCAGCGAGAAGTAGCCGCCGTCGGAGGCGGTGTTGCCGCTGCTCTGGATCTGCGCGAGATCAGCCGGACTCACACTGATCAGGTAGTACGTGCGCACCGTGCCGGTAGAGGCACTCGACTGCCAGTACTGCGGCGTCCTCTGCGTCGTGCTGATGTTCCACTTCGTCACCAGGTAGTACTCGGTGTGCCCGTGGCCGTCGGCATTCAAGATCTCCGAGACGAGGTAGAGCCTGCTGCCGTTGGCGACGGTGCATGTGACGTCGGCCTCGATCTGGAAGCTCGTGGAAGCCGGTTCCGCCGGTGCAACGAGCCGGTCCGGGCAGTTCCCCCCGGTGTTGGGCCTCGTGCCCGTGCCACCGGACTTCCCCGTCGTGCCGCTCGATCCTGTCGAGCCCTGGTTCGAGGTGCCGGGGGAGCCGCCGTTGGAGTTCCTGCCCGTGGTCGAACCCGTCGTGCCGCTCGTCCCCGTCGTGCCGCTCGTCCCGGAACCTGCGCCGGACCCGCTAGTACCGCTCGACCCGGACGACGTCTGGCCGACAGAACCGTCCGAGCCGCCATTCCCGTTGCTGTCAACGGTGGGTAAGACCGTGGGCACGGCCGTCGGCGAAGCAGGCGACGCAGTCGTCGGCGGAGCAACGGGCGCCCCCGAGGACTGCGCGACCGGTCCCGGAGACGCGGACCCATGCGCGAACACGTGGCTGACCTGCCCCACGAATTGAGGCAGACCCTCCACCGCCCCGATCACACCAGCCACCGAGCCAACTGCGAGAACCGCGCCCGTAACCCGGACACCCACCTTGTGCTTACGAAAGTCAACCATTTTAGCGACCCCCCAGGTCAAAGAACATCAGGTCAAAGTAGCCAGCCAGCTGCCGAACATCTAATCGAATCCCCCATGGATCCCCGGTATGACCACTAGATATCGAATCCCCGCACCGGACCGACCAAAACCGGCGAATTGAACCGAGAATGTAACAGTAGCCATGAAAGATCATTATCGCGACCTTTCTCAACCTTCCGCCCAGATTTATCTGAAAGGACACCGATAACCCCGGCAGTGTGCGTCTTTCGCGCCGGCCCTGCTCGGCGAGCGGGGTGAAGACCGGGGTGTCGTCGGCGTGCAGAATCGATTCGCCGTCCCCGGTCGCGGCTCTGCGGCGCCGTCCTGCTGGGGCGTCCGCCGCCTGGTGAGGCACTGTCACATCCGGACCGCACCGGCTGGCCCGCGACCGCGAAGGACAAGGCCCGGTATGCGGGGAGGCCGCGGCCCGGACGGGGCGGCAAGCGCTTCGCGGGTGGACTGTCTCCGAGGGTGTTCACTGCCGGGTGCTGCCTGCCCACCGCGCTGTCTGGGCGGGAGCTATCCGGTGGCGAGGGGGGTGGGGTGGGGCTGGGTTTTGGCGAGGTGGGGGCGCAGGAGGAGGGTGAGGGCCTGGGCTATGGCGCCGGAGAGGAACCAAAGGAGTTGGACCCATGGAGTCCACCAGGCGAGGAGGAGGGTCAGGCCCCAGTAGGCGGTGACCAGCCAGGAGATGGCGCTGTCGAGCCGTTGGGTCGGTTCCTGGGCGGGTGAGGACAGGACGCCGTTGTGGCTCGCCTGGGTCTGGATGCCCGAGCGGCAGAGCATGAGGAGGAGGACAACCAGGCCGAAGAGCAGGGCGGCCAGCGGGTTGTCCGGGTAGTGGCCCATAATCGTGGTGGCGAACGGCAGGAAGCCGGTCAGCAGCAGCAGGGGGAAGTGGAGCAGCATCATCGGGCCGGCGACGTGGCTGATCCGGTCGAGCATGGTGTGGTGCTGGCGCCAGATGATCCACAGGACGAGGAAGGCCAGCAGGTAGGAGTAGAAGGAGCCCGCCTCGTGGATGAGGAAGTGCCACAGGTGGGCGGCGGCCCGGGACTTGGAGTTGCCGTCGGTGGTGCCGAAGTCCTCTCCCTCCGGGCGGGGGATCTCGATGACCAGCAGGGTCATGGCGATGGCGAAGACCGCGTCGGTGAAGAAGCCGAGCCGTTCGGGCGTTTGTCCTGGTCGTGCTGCGTGGTCCATGTCGTTGCGTTCCTCGTGGTCAGCGCCGTGGGTCAGTCGGTCGGTCAGTCGGTGGGCAGGGTGGCGTCGAGCCAGTCGAAGGTGGTCTGCTGGAAGCGGGACATCGCTCCCATGTGGCAGTGCTCCCCGGCGCCTTCGGCCTCGGGGAGGGTGATCAGGGTGTGCGGGCAGGTCAGGGCGGCTGCGACGCGCTGGGGCTGGCCGTGGAAGAACTGGTCGTTCTCGGCGCCCAGGATGAGGGTGGGGCAGTCGATGAGGTGGGCGACGCCGTCGAGTGTGTAGTCGGTGGTGCGGCGGATGTAGTCCGCCACCGAGGTGGCGCCGAAGGTCCACACCCCGTTGCGCAGCGCCCAGCGGGCCTGGGTGCTGCTCGTCATGAGCAGGCCTGCCACGGGGTTGGCGAGGTCGTCGCGCCCGGTCTCGACCCACTCGCGCAGGAAGGGGGGCATGATCCGGGTGTTGGCGTCGTGGTAGCTGTAGAGGCCGTCGTCCAGGACCAGGGCGGCCAGGCGGTGTTCGTGGGCGGCGGCGCGGGCGGTGAGGTAGCCGCCGAGGCTGTAGCCCAGCAGGGCGATCCGGTCGGGGGCGATCTCGGGTCGGGTCATGGCGTAGTCGACCACCGGGGTCACCACGGCCTCCCAGTCGGGGCGGAAGACCAGTGCCTGCTCGCGCAGTGCCGCGCCCTGGCCGGGGCCGTCGTAGGCCAGCACGTTGTAGCCGCGGCGCAGCGCGGCCGCGGCGACGACGAAGTAGGCCTCCTCCAGGGTGGAGTCGAAGCCGCTGGTGAAGATGACGGTGGGGCGGGCGGTGCCCGAGTTGTCGACGAGGAAGAGGTAGCCGGGCAGGCTGGTGTCCTGGTAGGGGATGCGCACGGCCTCGACGGGGCTGTCCATGAGGCTGGCGGCTTGGGCGAAGGTCTCGCGGGAGAGGGTGGACAGGAGCTTGACCTCGGGGTCGTTGGCGGGGTCGTCGCGGCGGTAGAACTCGGCGGTGCGGTAGTAGTTCGAGGCGCGCAGCAGGGCCTCGCGGGCACTGACCCGGTGCCCGGCCGCCAGGGCGCGGCTGCCGATGGCATGGACGCGCTGCGCGGTGTTCTTCCACTCCCGCAGCCAGGCATCCTCGTCGCCCTCGCCGATGTTGCGGGCGGTGGCCAGGACCTCGCCCAGGTCGGAGCCGCCTTCGTTGGCGAACCCCGCCGCCCGCAGCGTCTCGAAGGAGAACGACTCGTCGTCGAACAAGAACTTCATGGCGCACTCCCGGAACTTTGGCGAGACGGAACGGTTGCGTCTCGACTATGGGAGGGACGCTACCGGCCACCCAGTCGAGACGCAACCGTTCCGTCTCGTGCTAGTTTCGGAGCATGGCGAGCCCACCCGCACCGCAGCCCCCCGAACGAAGGCTCCTTGGAGGACCGGTCCTCCAGGACTCGGTGACCGAGGCGATCGCGGCCGCCTTCTTCGAGGAACTGGCCCAGGTGGGTTACGCCAGGCTCTCCCTTGAGGCCGTCGCCAAGCGCGCCGGTGCGGGCAAGGCCGCCATCTACCGACGCTGGCCCTCCAAACCGGCAATGACCATCGCCCTGATCTCGCAGGTCGTGTCGAGCGCAGTCGAGATCAGCGACACCGGCACCCTGCGCGGGGACGTACTCGCGTTCGTCGCCGACGCCGCCGCCGCGCTGCGCCACCGGCTCCCCGCGAGGATCGCCCCCGACCTGCTCGCAGAGGGCACCCGCAACCCCGAGCTGGCACAGGCCCTCCGCGCCGCCGTGCGCGATCCCCGCCGGGCCCGGGCCATGGGAATGTTGGAACGGGCGATCGAGCGCGGCGAGCTGCCGGCCGACGTCGATCGCGACCTCGCACTGGACCTGCTGGCCGGCCCGCTCTACTGGCGGCTGGCGGTGGTGCACGCGCCGACTGCGCCCGACTACCTGGACCGGCTGACCGACAAGATCCTTGCGGCCATCATCGCCTAGGCTTGACTCTGTCGGTGATCTTGGTGCTTCCCGGTGTGCGAGCGTGATCGGAGGGCATGCTCGGGCTGTTTCGTCGTCTGCTTCAGCTGTCGAGGTGTCCGTTGTCGCTTCACCCTCGTTCTGGTGGGCAGGTCCCGTCTCTGACCGCGCAGATCGCCCGGGCGAGCAATCCGGGTGGCACGACGGCGATATGGGTGCGGGACCGGCTGTGTCGCCGTGGTTGGAAACCACGTGCAGTCCTCCTTGGGCGACGTTGTCATGACGTCTGCTCATAGACCCTCCTGGGAGGGGATTCCCTCGCCGAGGGGAAACTTTTTCCCACCTTCGGGCGAGGGATCCCCCAGAGTCTCAGCGGAGTGCTTCGGCAAAAAAAATGCCAGATCAGGGGCGCGATGGTCAGATCACCAGGGAGCGCCGGGGTCCGCCAGACCGTCTAGAAGATCCTGCGGCAGTTCGACGCCCGGCCGCCACACCCGCCGCCCGCAGGATGTTCGTGGACATGCTCGCCGAGGCCGCCGGCACCGGTCGCGTGACCTGAGTACCTTGGAGACCGCAGTCCGCGCCGGTTTCGAGCCCGGCTCCGTCCAGCGCGTCGTCGGCGACCTCGGTGCCCCGCTCGCCGTCGACTCCCAGATCGGCCTGGTCAACGCCCGACTCGGTGGCACTGACCGCGCGTTCACCGACGACGACTTCCGCAACGCCCGGCACGGCCACTTGCTGAACTACGCCGATTATGTGCGAGACCAGCCCCGCCTCGCCGCCCAGGAACCGGCCGACCAAACCGGACCCTGCGCCTCCTTTGAGGGGCACCCTGAATCAGGGAGACGTTCGTCGTCGGGTCGCTGGCCAATGACCTGCGGGGGGGGGTGCGTCAGAGGTAGACAATGCGTGCCATGCGGTTGGGCAGAGCTCGGCGAGAGCTGGCGGCGGGCGCAGTGCTCCAGGCAGCCCGCGCCCGGCACCCAGGCCCCACCCCAGACATCGCCGCCCGCGCCACGCCGCGCGGTGATCCAGCGCGGCCCCGCCGGGCCCGCCGCCCAGACTGCGCCACCGTCCTCGGGGATCAGGCCCGCGGCCACCCGGGCGGAACTCCAGGCCCGCTACGCCGGACTCTCCGAACCGCTGCGCAGCAGGATCATCGCCCTGATCGAGGACCGGCAATGATGCGGCGCGGGGACAGATCGGGCCTGGGTCCCGTCGGCACCGAATCGGTGCGCTGGCGCCGTGACCGGTCACCGGAGAGCGCGGGCGAGTTCGGCGAGTGCTTTGATGATGGCGGGCCTGTGTTCCGGGTTAGCGCCGCGCAGGGTCTGCCTGGCGATCAGCGCGATGACGAGAACTGTTGCGACCAGGCTTGCGAGAGCGGTGAAGGCGCGGGCAGTCAGCAGGGAGAGCAGGGCGTCGGGCAGGGACATGGATGGATCCTCGGGAGTGGGGAGCGGGACGTGACCGACGCTCGCTGTCCACCGGGCTGTCTCTCCAGGGGTCTGGAGGAGTTGTCGGTTTGTCTGCGTTGACCTGGACGTTTCGCCTAGCCTGGCCTGTGTCCACCGGGCGGAGTGGACACCGGCGGTCGAGGTAAGGGGGCGATCGTGGGCGCGGAGCGGGACGCGCAGGTGCTGAGGAACCTTTTCCTCCGGGACCTGAAGCGGGTGGCGGGGCTTTTGGCGCGGCTTCCTGCCGATGTGCGGCCCAGCTTGCGGAACCTGGCGCGCGCGGCCGACGTCTCCCACCAGGCGGTGGACACATGGCTCAAGGGGCAGGCGGTCCCGGCGGATGCCGAGGCGTTGCGTGTCGTGCTCGCCACGATCCATGCGGCGGCTTCAAGCGCCGGCCTGAGCGCACGTGAACTTCAGTTCGTGGAGACACCCCCTGGCGGGAACGCCACCGGCAGGTTCTCACCCGTCAGCAGCACGAGGCGGGGCTGGTGCAGCGGGGCCAGGAGGCATCTGCTCGCCTGGAAGTGAGGGCAACGGCCGCGAGATGGTGGCATTTGAGCGACATGCCACGCCCGGTGGGCTCCTGGACCGCGCAGCGTCTGGGCGTCCACCCCTCTATCTCTGGCATCGCCGACGCTGACCCGGGTTTCGTCCTTCCGGCCTACATTCAGCGCCCTCACGATGGTCGACTGCGCCAAGCGCTGCGGTGCGCCGCAGGCGGCCCCGCAGGCGCCCTGGTGGTTTTGCGCGGCGGGTCGTGTACCGGGAAGACGCGGGCCGCAGTCGAGGCCCTCCAAGCGGTGCCGGAGCTGGCCGACTGGCAGCTGGCCCGTTCCGAGAGCGTTGCCAGTGTTCTGCAGATCCTGGACGCGGGCGTACTGGAGAACCGGGTCGTGCTCCTGCTCGACGACGCACACAGACTGCTGGGCGGCCCCGAGGGAGAGGCCCTGGCTGCGGCGCTGCTGTCCTGCTTGAACCGCCTCCAGGGTCCGGCGGTCATCCTTGCCACCTTGTGGGACGACGCCTACCACAAACTGACCGCGCCGCCGCCCTCGCTGGGCGATGATCCCCACTACCACAGCAGGGCGCTGTTGCACCGTGCCCAACGGGTCGACGTCCCCTCTGAGTTCACGGAAGACGCACTCCGAAGCCTCACCACCGCAGCGGCCGGAGATCCGGCTCTCGCGGAGGCGCGGACCACTGCGCCGATCGGCAAGATCACCCAGACCCTGGCAGCCGGCGTCCAGTTGCTGGACCGCTACACCAGCGCTGTACACCCTCCGCACTGCTACAGTCGCGCGCTGGTCACGGCCGCGATGGACGCCACCCGTCTGGGCTGGGCGGGACCGCTGCCCGAGGACTTTCTGCGCGACGCCGCGCCCGGCTACCTCGACGACGACCAGCGCGCGGCCGCCGAGGAGGACTGGTTCTCAGGCGCTCTTGCCGTGGCCCGGGAGAAGGTCCAGCGCGTGGCGGCCCCGCTCGAAGCGGTGCCGCGGGCTGACGGGATGGGCCGCCAGCCCGGGGTGTGGCGGCTGACCGACTATCTGGACCACCATGGGCGCCGTCTGCGGCGCGGGATCTGCCCACCCTCAGCCTTCTGGGAAGCCGCTGCCTCCCACCTGGACTCGGCCACGGGACTTGTGGCGCTGGCGAACGCTGCCACCAACATGTGGCGGCTTCGCCACGCTGCTGATCTGCTGCGCAAAGCAGCAGAAAGCGGGGGGTGCGATCCGCTCATCGAGCTGGGCCGCCTCGCGCTCTTCGCGGGGAACACGGCCGCAGCCCACCGTTTCCAACTCCGGGCCGCCGAGCGCGGGAGCCTTGACGCCGTACTCGAGCTCACCTCGTTCACCAAGGGCGACCTGAAGGAGCAACTCCTCCAAGGCCTCGCCGACGCTGGTGACACCCGAGCCATCTTCCGGCTTGCCGTGGAACGGAAACAGAACGGGGACTTCCAAGGAGCGGTAGCCCTCCACCAACGGGCCGCCGAACTGGGCGACACGCAAGCGCTCCACATCCTGGCTGGCCACCACAAGGACGCAGGGGACTGGCAGAGCGCCGAAACCCTCCTGCGTCGGGCACTGACCGCCGGCGAGAGCACGGCCGTGCTCCCTCTTGCCTTACTGCTGGAGGAGAACGGTGACGATGAGGGAGTCGAACGGCTCCTCTTCGAGGCCGGCCGCGCCGGTGAGCCCCAAGCGCTGATATCGCTGGCCTGGAGGCGCGCTGAGGCCGGTGAGTGGGACACGGCCGAGGCGTTCCTGCACGAAGCCGCTGCGCAGGGAGCCGCCGAGACCTGGTTGTGCCTCGCCGAGATGCATGAACACGCCGGGCACCCGGAGATCGCCCTGGACGTCTACCGACGGGCCGCGGAAAGCGGAGAGTCCAACGCAATGCTCATGTACGCGGACCAGCGGAAATCAGCCGGGGACATGAGCGAAGCCGAGCAGTGGTACCAGCGAGCCGCCGACTGCGGGAACTCGGATGGCCTGCAAGCCTTGGTCCGAATCCGGATTGATGGTAGCGATTTTGAGGATGCTTGGCGGCTCGCGGTCCTTGCTGCTGACGCTGCCTCCTGTCCCGGTCTCTGGGACCTCGCGGCCCACGAGGACACCGAGCGCAACCGCCTCATGCGCAGGTATGGCCTCGAAGCAGACGGCAGTCCTCCCAACCATGGGAGATGTAGGAGACGGGCTCAGCCAGGGCCGGCCGGGCCCGAGTCGGTGGTCCAGCTGGTGGTGAGTTCCCCGAGCCCTGATTTCGAGTCCGTTGCCGTCCAGCACCTCGACGTGGCTGCGGAGGACCTGTGTGTGCTCAGACTGCCAGGTGCGCACCAGCCAGCGCACAAGGAGGCGGCTGCCGCTGCCGTGGGGGCGGTAGTAGACCGGGACGGGCCTCGCATCAGCGAGCTGGGCACTGGAGAGCCCAAGGGCCCATAAAGCCCCCGCTTCGGCTGTGCCGGTTCGGATCCGGCCTCGCCCACCAATACCGGCCCCTGCTGGCCACCTCCTTGGGAGACTGCACGGATGAACACGCCGTCACTGCAAGACCCGAAGGCCGACGCCGAATGGCAGGCCCGCATCGAGGCCCGGCGCACCGAGACCGCGCCCCCGGTGAAGAACCAGCACGTCGTGTCCCAGGTGCTGCTCAAGCGGTTCGCGGTCGACGACGGCCAGGGCCATCGGGTCCAGCAGTTCAATCTCGACCAGCCGGACCGACATCACCAACTGAAGGCGATCAAGTCATGCGGCATGGTGCGGGACTTCGTGCCGTTCGCCTCGGCCTCGCTGGAAGCGGTCTGGGGGCAGGTCGAGAATCTCCTGCCGGTCGCGGCCGCCGCAGCCGTGCGCGGGGACGTCTTCGATGACGACCGCCACGTCGAAGTGCTGAAGGACTTCATCGCCCTGCACTGGATCCGCTCCCGGTACTACCGCGACCATTACCGCCGGATCGTCACCGACTCGCTCGCAAAGATCAGATCCAAGCTGCTCACCGAGAAAGCCGACGCGCTGCGCAAAGAGACCTTCCGCCGCACCGGTCGGCATCCCATCGGCCCGGGGGGCCTGCTGGCAGCGGCGGACGAGCTCCTTCAGCTCCATCTGGACGACTACAGCTACAGCAACGGAGCGGATCTCCGCGTGCGCATCGAGGAGAACTTCGAGCAGGCGAGGAAGATCATCCGCGGCTCGGGGCTGCGGATCCTCAGCCCCGAGACCGGGGAGTACCTTCTCGGCGACGTTCCGGCCATGACCTTCGAAGACCTCGGCGACAAGATCCAACACAGGATGATGGCACTGGGAGACTCCGGCGCCGTTGTCCTCCCACTGGACCCCAAGCACCTGCTCGTCGGCCGATCGCCGCATGACGAGATCGCCACCCTCCCAACCCGGACGGTGTCCCGCCTCAACGCGATGCAGATCGAGGTGGCGGTCCAGCACGTCTACTTGCGCCCCCGCAGCGGCCTGGAGCCCATCGTGAAGGCATACCTCGCCCTCGGGGGACGCTCCGACTCCACCCGCTCCACCGACTCGCCACCCGTGACCGGCCGGACCGGAACCCCCACCGCCGAGGCCGACCGCGGCCGCCGGAGTCCGCGTCCGTGACCCACCGCTCCCAGCAGAATTCATCGCCCAGCACAGCGAACGGCAACGGGGGCAAGGCCGGTCCCAGTCGCGCCGTCGTGCCGACGCAGCCGGTGAAGGCGCGGGCGGCCCGGCTGTGCGAGCTTGCGGGCACGCTGCGGATGTCCAAGGCCGGGAAGCTGGAGGCCGCCGGCCTCATCCGCGAGGACCAGGCCGGAGGCGATGGTGATGGGTCAGGCCGGGAGGTCTCGCGCGGGGATGTGCTCGGGCACGCGAAGACCCTGGAGGCCGACGCCGCCGACCTGGAGGCGTCGGCGGCCAGCCATGTGGCAGAGGCTCCTGAGCTGCTGCGGCGGGCGGAGCCGCAGGCGGCCGCCGAGCACGCCACGGTGGGGGCCGCCCTCCTGGCCCAGGATTTCAACGCCCAGCAGCTCCAGGACCAGGACGCTGCCGCCCTCGTGGCCGACACCACGAGCACCACCCAGCAGCGTGAGCCCGGCGCCGTCCGCACCCGGGCGGCGGTCGACGCCGCGCGCGACACGGCCTGGGCGCTGCGCGCGGAGCGGGAGCTGCGGGACCGGATGCCGGCCGATCAGCGCGCCCGGGAGGAGGAGATCCGTACGGAGGAGCAGTCCAAGGCACGCGCGGCGAAGCAGGTGGCCGCAGACGAGCGAGCGGCACAGCGTGTCCAGCAGGAGCGCGGGCATCCGGGCCAGAACCGCGGCGGCGGGGTGCGTTGAAACCAGCCGGTGCGCACCGGTGACCGCGCGCACCGCGAGCCGGAGCTCGCCCAGTCAACCGATTCTGTCCAGGCGGAGGGATTTTGATCCAGTGGGGCCCGGTTCTCGGCCCCCGCGGACTCATCGGGCCCTGTCATTTCCCAAGGAGAGGGGGCGGATGGCGGACCTTCAGCTCTGTTCCAGTTCTCACCTCAGGATACTGGCGCCCAGCGCCACGAGCGCAGTGAGCAGGGTGAGGGTGCCAGCGAAGGTCTTTCCAGCGCGAGCGAGTGCCATGGGAATGGTGCTGCCGTCCATCCGGGCGAGCGCCGCGGCCGCGATGGCGGCCACTAGAGCGAGTAGTGCCGCGGTGATCAGGGTGAGGACGCTCAGGGCGAGCGTGCTGGCGGTGGCGGTCATCGGGGTTCCTGTCCGGTCCGAGGAGTGGGTCTGGAAGGAAGATGACCCAATTCGGGTACACCGGCGTTCGCAGTGAATGAAGATGAACGAAGATCTGGTGCTGGGAATGAGGGGGCGGCGTGGGAGTGGCGGAGAGTGGGCAGAGGTCGGCCCTGGGTGAGTTAAAGGGGCGGCTTCGCCAGTTGCGCGGAGTGCGTCGTTTGTCGATGGTGGCTCTGGAACGTCACGCGGGTGTGGGTCATACCACCGCCAGTCGTGCATTGAACGGCCCTTCGCTGCCGAGTGAGGCAACCGTGATCGCCTTGTCAGGGGCACTGCGCACGGCGTCCGAGCCGCTTCTGGAACTACGCGCGAAGGCAGCCTCGGAGATGGCCGCTACGTCCAGCAGTGGCGTGCGGCGAGTGAACGACGAGGGCGCTGGGATGGACGGGTCCCTCATCCCAGACGAGCTGGCCCTCCTGCTCAATGCCTCGACCCACTGCCGGTCCGCGTCCCGGTCTCTTCTGCTTCACTACGAGCAGCAGGTTGGCCAAGCGGGCCGGGCCGACGGGCCTTGGCGGTTTCGGCAGCGGGTCCAGCAAGTGCTCCGACTCATTGTGGCTGCGGTGGACCCTGAAGCGCTGGGGAGCCTGTCCGCCCGTGACGCGATCGTTCTTCTCGTCCTCACCGCCCAGGTCGCCGCCCAAGAGTTGCTCGGGGTTGCCGCGCTGGCCGCCCTCGTGGGCCAAGACATGGCGGTACAGCAGGCGTGGGTCCAGTTCGTGGAGGGTCTCAAGTCGACATCTCCCGAGGCTTGGTCCGAACAGGTGGGGACGCGAGCGGGCTCCGAACCGGATGTTCGCGCACTGTCGGCTCTCTCGGATGACCTGCGAGGTCCCGAGCTTGCAGCCATCGCGATCTTCTCCGGATGCCACGCCCCACTGTTGACGTCGGCCTCTGAGCGGACCGGGGTGCTGGCAGAGGTCTTGGCGGGGACTGCTGAACCGTTCGCCGGCTTTCGGAAGGTGACTGCCGCACTGGCCAGCACCCTTCACGAACCCAGTCACCGTCTCGCGGAGCGCTGCTACGAGCGCCTGGCGGGAGTGAAGTACGTGGCAGGATGCCGTGTCCTGTATCTGGCTGTACTCCTGAGGGCGGCGCTGCAGATGAGCCGCCTTCTCGAGATCGACGACGACGGAGTGATCGTCCCCGCCCGTGTTTCACCCACCGCGCCCGGCTCGCTCCAACACGTCCGACAGGAGGTCGCGGACGTGCACCTGGAAAGCGAGGACGAGGCAGAGGCGCTGCGCCTGGTCTGTGTGCCGGACAACCCGCGGGCGCTGGAGGCAGTACGCCAGGAAGTGAAGCAGCTGCGCGAATGCATCGACCAGTGCGCGGCAGCACTGGCGCAGTACTACCTCGTTGGGCGGGACGCGGCACTGCGCCTGCGCCACCCGCGGATCCGCAGCAGCGTTGACGATCCGCAGCAGTATGTGAGCGACAACGCCCTACCCTTCGACCCCCATCTGGGCAAGCTCGCCCTCAACGTCGCGGGCATCCTTCCGCTCCTGGTCAGGCCCCTGTACGGCGATCACCCCGAAGCCGGGGTCCGCGAGCTGCTGCAGAATGCGCTGGACGCAGTCTGGGCACGGCAGGCGATCACCCGGAGTCGATCGGGTCGGCCCGACGAGGAACGTTTCGATGAAGGCACCATCACCATCACAGTCACCGACGGGACGACCCCCTCGTCCGACCTCAGTGCTCCATCTGTGGCCACTCCCAGCGGTTGGCGTCACTGGCTGGAAGTACGGGACACCGGCGTCGGCATGACATCCGAGGTCGTCCGGGAGCACTTTCTGACTGTCGGCGGCTCCTACGATCCGGCCGACGATCCCGCTCGACGCACCGCGCAGACCCGCGTACAGCGGCCCAGGATCGGACGTTTCGGATCGGAGTGCTGGCCGCCTTCCTTCTGGGCTCAGAAGTACAGGTCATCACTCGCCATATGAGTGCGGCCGAAGACCGGGCGCTGTGCTTTCGGATAGCCGAGCACGCCAAGGACACCGAGATCACGTACTGCCGGGCCCCGATCGGCACCACGCTCAGGGTCAGACTCGGCGCAGCTGACGCAGGCCGTTTGATCGAGGATCCCGGGGCCTGGGACTGGTTCCAGCACGCACAGCCTCCCGTGTTGCGCGGACACATCCACGACAGCCGGATCACCTGGTTCGACAGCGCACTCGCGTCCCTGGTGCCCGCTGAATCCTCCGACAGGTGGCGCCGCCTGTCCGTCCCACCATATGGCGACGTCATGTGGGCCCCGTCGCCAGAATCGTACAAATCCCACATCTTCGTCAATGGCATCCGGGTCGTCTCACTGCACCGAAACTTCGACCGCAATGTGATGACTCCCCAGCAACAGCTCAGGCAGCCCATCATCAGCATCAGCGACCACGCCGGCTCCGCCGAGCTTCGCCTAACCCGCGATGGATTCGTCACATACCCCACCGACGTCTTCTCCGCGGTACGCCGTGACGCCCTGGCTGATCACATCGCCTGGCTCATCACGATCGCGCAGGACGGCCCGCAGGCACCGGTTCGCTGGAGATCAGCGCTCTGGGAGGAGGACATGCACAACTCCGGTCAGGGCGACGGGGTGGTGCATGCGGTTCCCTACGTCGCCACCGACCGGGGCATCATCCCCCTCCACGGCACAGCGCTGCGGCAGGCCGGCATCACCGAGCTCGACTTCCTGCTGATTCGCAGCGATGGGATGACCACGCGCAGCGAGTCACGCTCGCAAAGACGCGGGACCGGCCTCAGCTCGCACGCAGCGCGCACAGCTGTCGGCGCCCGCCCAGGTCACGCCACCGGGCTTCTTGAGGTCAACATGATGGGCGGATTCGGGTACAGCCCCCTGGTAGCAGGAGTCGACAACGCATTCTTCTTCGCATCCCGCTTTGGCACAACTGACCTCAGCCAGGTGGTAACCGTCGAGCGTGGACAGGCTTACGCCCACATGCGCCCCGACAACCTCCTGCACACCTGGCAAGATGCACTGGCCTTGAAATCTGCGGGAGCGCACACGACAGGCGCCGCAGATCTGCGCATCCACACCTACCTCGACACCATCACCGCGGGCGGGAAATCGAAAAAGATCGGCCCCCAGTTCGACTCGATTCTTCACGCAGGTTGCTACGGCGTTCTGCACGGATGGCTCGACGACCAGCCGACCGCCGCCGACGAGTTCACCGAGTTGTGGCACACATATCGCCTGCCGCCCGTCCTTCCCTTCGGGATGAACCTGGCTAGCCGCTTCTCACCGCTCCACGGCGACCTCGCCGCACGCATCGAAAGAGTCACCGCCGAGTCCCAGGGACCACCCATCCCATGGCCGCCTCCTGGACACTCCATCAGGACACCCCAGTGGAGACCACCGACCTGAATCCCCTCCGCTCCAGGCAGGGACCAGCAAGATCCGCGACGGCCTGGAGGCGTCACCGGCCAGCAACCAGGCAGAGGGTCCCGAGCTGATGCTGATGCGGCGGGCGGAGCAGCAGGCGGCCACCGAGCACGAGACGGTGGAGGCCGCCCTCCTGGCGCAGGACTTCACCACCCAGCAGCTCCGCGACGAGGACACTGCCGCCCTCGCGGCCGACACCACGAGCACCACCCGGCAGCGCGAGCCCGGCGCCGTCCAGCACCGGGCGGCGGTCGACGCCGCCCGCGACACGGTCCAGGCACTGCGCGCGGAACGGGAAGCTGCGGGACCGTGAACCCCGACCACTTTCGTGGACACTGGAAGTAGTTCACTCAAGTGTCAAGTGGGAAGTGCACGATGGTTTCAAAGCGGAAGAAGTACACCCAGGAGTACAAGGCAGAGGCCGTAGAGCTAGTGGTGAGCTCCGGCCGGCCCGTGGCTGAGATTGCCCGGGACCTCGGTCTGAACGAGGGAACCCTAGGAAACTGGGTAAATGCCGCGAAGAGGAGCGGAAGCATCAAAGACAAGCCGCTGACCATCGACGAGCGCGTCCATATGAAGGAACTCGAAGACGAAGTACGGAAGCTCCGCATGGAGCGGGACTTCCTAAAAAAAGCAGCGGCGTGGTTTGCGAGCCAGAACCAATAAAGTTCGCCTTCATCCTGCAAGTCCACGACGAGCAGGTCGGCAAGCCACGCCGCTTCATATATCCCATCAACTTCATGTGCAAGATGCTGGACGTATCGCGTACCGGATTCTACTCGTGGATCCGCCGTGAGGAGTCCGCACACGCACGACGCGATGTCGAACTTACCCGACTCATCATCGCTATCGACAAAGTCAACAGGGGTCGCTACGGGATCGACCGGATACACGCGCAGCTGGCCCGCCAGGGCGAGCGCGTGTCACCCAAGCGCGTCCGACGCCTGGCCAGGGCCGCTGGGCTGGCGTGCATCCATCCACGGCCCTACAAGGCCACCACCGTCCAGGATCCGGCGAACAGGCGCGGCCTGGTGGACCTCGTCGAGCGGAATTTCGTCCCGGAAAAGAAAGACCAGATATGGTACGGTGACATCACTTACATTCACACCGCAGAAGGCTGGGCCTATATGGCGACAGTCATCGACGGGTATTCGCGGAAGCTCATCGGCTGGTCGGTCGCTGACCACATGCGCGAAGACATGGTGATCCAGGCGCTAGACATGGCGATCCGAAATCGCCAGCCGGCACAGGGTGAAGTCGTCATGCATACAGACCGTGGCAGTCAGTACACCGGTAGTAAATTTCGCGACCAATGTCTTGACAGCGGAATCCTGCCTTCGGTAGGAAAGACGGGGATCTGCTTCGACAACGCCGCAGCAGAGTCGTTCAACGCAACCCTGAAAAAGGAATTGATCCACCTGCACGTGTGGACAACAATAAAGCAGGTCGGGAGTGCAATATTTGAATACACCGAGTCTTACTACAATCGACACAGGATTCAACGTGAGCTCGGCTACCTATCTCCCTATGAATACGAGAGTGGGTCCACACTAAGCGCAGCACTAGCAGCATAAAAGACTGTCTTCGAAATCGGTCGGCCTCCATACTACTACCTCACCGATGCCCAGGGGTCCGTCCTTGGCACCGTCGACAACACCGGCACACGCACCTCCACCTACAGCTACACTCCCACCGGCGCCAGCCGCGGCACACCCACCCAGACCATCCCCCAGCCCTACCGCTACACCGGCGCCTACCTCGACCCGACCGGACTGTACAAAATGGGCGCACGCTACTACGACCCCACCCTCACCCGCTTCACCCAGACCGACCCCAGCGGTAAGGAAGCCAACCTCTACGCCTATGCAGGCGAAAACCCGGTCAATCGCGACGATCCCAACGGACAGAACTTTATCGACGACATTGGCGGCGCGGCAGACTATATCGGAGTTGCCGTCGACACTCTCAACGGTGACGCTCAGGGCGTTTTGGATGACGATACTGGGATAGTCGTTGGAGCAGGAGTTGGGGCCCTCTGTGGCGTCGCGGCAGCAGCTGGCGCCCCGGAGACGGCAGGTGCGAGTATTGCAGCGGGGGCTGCCTACTGCGGTGTACTCGCCGTGGCAGCCGACGCCGGCACCACGGCGGCAGAAAAGCAACTGAACGACTGACTGCGCAACATCCCGGGGCGGAGCTATCCTGCGGATGCTCCGCCCCTTTCCCTCGGGAGTCAATTTGCTAATACGCGTACTTTTCTACATTGCCGCCACCTGCGTACTGGCATCCGCCCTCTTGGCGGTCGAGTACTTCATCACCGGCCACTACGCTGGGGGTGCCATACCAGCCAGCTTCGCAGTACTCGGCGGAGGTGCATGCTATTTTATCTACACGAGAATTATAAACAATGGCGGACGCGGAGAAGTTTGATAGGAGTGCGATGCAAATAGCTGCCTTCAGGCCGCCTCCCAGCTCGTATGACACTTCATTCCTTACCCTATTGGGGATAGGTTTCTTGCTGGTTGTTATATTCTATTTCGCAAGAAGAAAAAAATAACCTTTCCGTGCATTTGATCGACCTTGGCTTGTTCCTTATCCTCCGGCGCTGCTGGTTAGGTTTTTCGGGCGGTCTGTCGGGGTGCGGACGGTAACGGTCTCATCCGCGGCGGTACCGCCCTGCGGGGGTCAGGCCGGGAGGTCTCGCGCCGGGAGGTGCTCGGGTACGTGAAGACCCTGGAGGCCGGCGCCGCCAGCCTGGAGGCGTCGGCGGCCAGCCATGTGACAGAGGCCCCCGAGCTGCTGCGGCGGGCGGAGCAGCAGGCGGCCACCGAGCACGCCACGGTGGAGGCCGCTCTCCTGGCGCAGGACTTCACCGCCCAGCAGGTCCAGGACCAGGACGCGGCCGCCCTCGTGGCCGACACCACGAGCACCGCCAAGCAGCGCGAGCCCGGCGCCGTCCGGCACCGGGTGGCGGTCGACGCCGCGCGCGGCACGGCCTGGGTGCTGCGCGCGGAGCGGGAGCTGCGGGACCGGATGCCGGCCGATCAGCGCGCCCGGGAGGAGGAGATCCGTACGGAGGAGCAGTCCAAGGCCCGCGCGGCGAAGCAGGCCGCCGCCGACAGGCGGGCGGCAATGCGCGCCCAGCAGGAGCGCGGGCAGCAGGGCCAGAACCGCGGCGGCGGGGTGCGCTGAAACTCAGCCGGTGCGCACCGGTGACCTCACGCACCGCACCTGGTGCGGACCGCCGGTGCGCACCAGGCACCCGCACCGCACCGATGGTGCGCACCACGGGTGCGCTGTCTGCCCGTAACGTACCCAGAGCGGCTTGGTCTTGTCGGTGCGCGACATCTCGTTCCTTTCGGAACCCGCCGCCCGTGCTCCCGGTCCTTCCGGGCGGGCGGCTAGAGGTGCCTCGTCATGGCGTCACGATCCTTCCTTTGTCAGGCACCGACTGTCCGCGGCTCGGATCAGCCGATTGCAGTGCTTGCCGAGGGAGTATCCCGGGAGCAACGCCCAGGCGTCCACAGCGTTTGGGCGGGTTCGAGACCGCGCGGACCATCGACGAATACCCCTGGGGGCCTGGGTCTGTGGCCGCCCGAGGCGTACTCGTAGGACCTGTGCCTGGTCACGACCGCAGGGAGACTGCGCCGGAGGCAGCTGTGCCCCATCTGGTCTGCTTCGTCTCCCTCACCGCGTCTCGCGCATACCGGCCGGGAAGTGATCGCCCGGTCCCGGATCCGTATCGGCGGGCAGGACGGCGAAGACGGTGCTGGTGCCGGTCATCTCCGTCAGGGTGAGAAAGGCGGGTGGCAGGGGCGGGACGAAGGTCAGGCCGGGGTCGGCGTGGGCGTCCAGGAGCAGGGCGAGGATGTCGACGCTGATGCGGGTGACGGCGGACAGGTCGACCACCAGCGGCAGTTGTGCGTGGCGAGCGCTGCGGGCGATGGCGCCTAGGCAGTTCTCCATCCGGCGGTCGAGGACTCCCTGGAGTACGAGCACAGTGGTGCCCTCCAGGCTCCAGTGGGTGGCGCCCGCCTCGGGAAACCGTTCCACCACCGCGTCCCGGGGAGGTGTGGCGTTCCGGTTGCTCGGTGCGGCAGGACTGCTCACATGGTGCCTTCCCGTTGGGTGGACCACCGGCCCCCCGTGTCCCTCCTACCCTGCTGCGCCCGTTGCAGCCCTGGCGGCCGGGGTGGTCAGTCCGCTGTGGGGATGCGCAGGGCGAGCAGCACGGTGTCGTCGCCGGCCCGTTGGTCGGCGACCTGGTCGGCGAGGTGTTCCAGCAGGGCGGGCAGCGGCGTGCGCGCGCCGGCTGCCAGCAGGGCGGCGGTGTGGTCGATGGCGGCGTCCAGGTCATGACCGGCGCGTTCGATCAGCCCGTCGGTGTAGAGCAGCAAGGTGGCTCCGGGCGGCAGCACGACCTTGTGGTCGTGGCGGTCGGTCGCGGGCAGGGCGTGGTGCAGTAGCGGCCCGTGGTCGGTCAGGCGGCTGACGCGGCCGTCGGGGTGCAGCAGGAGCGGCGGGGGGTGTCCGGCGTTGGTCCAGGTCATGGTCCACTGGTCGTTCTCGTGGTGGATGTGGGCGTGGACCAGGGTGCCGGAGGCGGGCAGCGGCAGGACGCGGCAGGCGTACTCCAAGGCGGCCAGCGCGGAGGCGGGGCCTTCTCCGTTCTTGATCAGGACGGATTGGCGCAGCATGCTGCGGACCTGTCCCATCAGGGTGGCGGCTTGGATGTCGTGCCCGGTGATGTCGCCGACGGTGATGGCGACGCCGGGGGCCCGGTCGGCGTGGGGGTGGGGCAGGGGGAAGGCGTCGTACCAGTCGCCGCCGACCATGTCGTCGACCGAGGCGGGGCGGTAGAGGGCGGCGATGTCCATGCCGGGCAGGGTGGGCAGGTCGGTGAGCATGGCCTGCTGGAGCTGGTGGGCGACGTGGACGCGGGCGTCGAGGAAGACCGCGCGCTCCACCGCCTGGGCGGTGTAGCCGGCGATCGTGGTCAGCACGGCCGCCTCGTCCAGGCCCACCGTGTGGGCGCTTTCCCAGCCCAGGACCAGCACACCGACCGGGCCGTGCGCGGCGATCAACGGCAGGCAGGCAGCGGAGGCGATCCCGAGGGAGTCGAACGCGGCCAGCGCCGCCGGGCTGTAGTTCTTTTCCAGGTCGGCCCGGTCGGGGACGGTGACCATGCGGCGCTCGCGCAGTGCCCGCGCTGCGGCGAAGCCGGCGCTGCGGTCCATGCGCTCGACCGACTCCGGGGGGTACCCGGTGTCCGGGTCGGGGAGTCGGTACAGCTCGCTGCCCTCCAGGAGCAGCAGGCCGATGTAGGAGGGCTTGAGGGCGCTCCGGATCAGGTTCCGTACCCGGGTGCGGACCTGGTCGACCGTTGCGCCGGCTGTCAGTTCCTCGGCGGCGCGCAGCAGGAGTTCCGCGCTGTTCAGGTCCTGGCGCACCTGGTGGGTCTGGGACTGGGCACGGTACTGGGCGCCGGTGGCGCGCTGGGAGGCGATCCGCAGCCGCAACTCGGCCGAGCACGCGGCAGCCAGGTCCGCGAGGTCGCCGCGCTGCTCGGCAGTCCACGGTCGCGCAGTGGTGTCGACCGCGCTCAGGACACCCAGGATGTCGCCCTGGGCGTCGGTCAGCGGCACGCCGGCGTAGGCCGCCACTGTGTCACCGGGAGGGCGCTCGGCGAAGTCGCTGGTGCGGGTGTCGTCGATGATGACCGGGCCGGCCGAGGTGATGACGTGCTCGCTCAGCTTCCGGGCCGTTGCCGCGTGCCGGGCACCGGTGTCGGGCCCGGTGGCCGCTTCGACTACGGCGGGGAAGACCAGGTCCTGTCCCTCCCGTAGCGCTATGAGTGCGGCCGGGACGGCGAGGAGGCGTCTGGTCAGGCGGGCGAAGCGCTCCATGTCGGCGTCCGGGGCCGCCGACAGGCCCGACGCCCGCAAGAGACTGGGTGCCATCGCATCGGTCATGTCTTCCATGCCCATGTGCTCTCCCACCCTTCCAATCCATGGCCCCCGTGGGGCGTCGCGTCACAACATCACTCCTACCCCGTCGTGTCGCAAGGATTGGCGCTCTTTGTTACGCAGGACGTGATGAGCCGGGTGACCGGCCAGGGCTCGTAGGCCGCAATGGATGTCTCGTCTGGTTCACCACCGCACAGGAGTGGGTCCCGGTCGCGCTCGGAGTCAGGGGGTGAGGTGCAGGCGCAGGGTGAGGCCGGCGGGAGTGGCGCGGGTTTCGACAAGGTCGCAGAGCTGGTGGATCATCCACAGCCCGCGCCCGCCGTTGGCGGAGGCCAGGGTGGGGCGGCTGCGGCCGGCCAGGGGGTCGATCAGGTGTCCCGTGTCGGAGATCTCGGCGATGACGGTGCCGGATGCGGTCGCCCACAGGCGCAGGGTGCCGTGTCCTCCGCCGTGGGCGAGGGAGTTGGCGGCGGCTTCACTGATGGCCAGGACGAGGTCGCCCGCGCGGGTCCTGTCCAAGGTGGCGTCGGTTGCCCAGGAGGTGGCCTGTTCGCGTACGGAGGCGAGTTGATCCGTGGAGTAGTTCACCGTCAGGACGCCGCTGGCCGGAGGCGGGGACAGGGGCTGGTCGCAGTCGGTGCAGACCTCGGCCGGGTCCACGTAGGCGTCACTGGTCTGGTCGCGGCCGTTGTGGATCAGGGTGGGGTGGGTGCGGCGAGCGTCCGCGACCACGCCGGCGGGCACGCCGGAGACGGAGAAGGGGCACAGGATCGTTGCGTGGCGTCGGGCGAAGGCGGTGTTGATCAGCGCTTCGTGCCGGACTGCCTCCAGGGTCTCCGCGGGTGAGCGCCCTGGCCAGGTCTGCTCGCCGACGATGCGGACCGGACGTCCGCGGTGCTGGTCGGCGAAACCCAGGAGGGAGGCCAGGATGCGCCCGGGGTTGCGGCCCAGCACGGTCATGTCCGCGAAGTCGACCGCTTCCGCCTCCTCCCCCAGCCAGTTTCGCAGGGCGGTCAGTTGGGTGCCGGGGACAGCGACGAGGACGGGTTCCTCGGCTTCGACCGCGGCGCGCACGAAGCCGCCGACACCGGTCAGGTACTCCTGCGGGCCCTGATAGAACAACGCGGGGTGGACGAAGGCACCGGTGTCGGGCTTCGTGGTCACCGTGTCGGTCATGCCGTTATCTCCAGAACGCCGCACTCGTAGGGGAACAATTGCGCTGCTCGCAGCAGGGAGGGTGGGGATTGCGCACGCTCAGCCGCCGGCCCTGGTGGTCGAGGGCAGTGGCGGTGGCCGCGAGTCGCGCCAGTGCGTCGAGGTCGGTGAAGTCCGTTCCCGACAGGTCCAGGTGCACGGTGCGGCCCTGAAGGCCGGGCAGGGCATCGAGCACAGCGGACAGCGCCGCCCTGGTGTCGAAGTCGGCATGGCCGTCCAGGCGCACACCGCCCTCCGCCGGTCTCACCGCCAAGGGCAGTTCGTAGGGCGGTGGTTCGCGATCCCCGTCGGGCGATACGTACTGGTGGTGGGCACCGGCGGCCAGTGCTTGGATCATCTGCGGGGGAGCGACAGAGCGGGGGTAGACGCACAAGCCGGTGAGGGGAAGGTCGATGTAGACCTCCCGGTCCAGACGCAGCTCGTACTCAAGGACCCGCTGAGCTCCGGGCAGGCCGCGGCGCACCAGTCCATCTCGCCGACGATCCGCAACCCCGGGTACCCCAGGGTCAGGCCCTGCTGGCACGCGGCCCGCATCCCGCGATCACCGCGTCCGGATCGAAGGGCAGTTGGCGCAGATAGGACTGCGCGGCTTCCATGACCACCAGCTGCCCGCGGGCCACGGCCGCTCCCACGTCCACGCCCCCCGCCTCCAGGGCAGTCGTGACCACCGGTGGGGTGTGTGCGTCGCAGAAGTACAGCACCTGCAGGCCGGCCGCGAGGCCCTCCCGCACGAAGCGGGTCACGAGCTGCGCCCATTCCTGGGCGTCGCCGTACATGCCGCACAGGTGGCCGTTCAGCGGTGGACCGGACGCGCTGAGGACCTCCGGGGCCAACGTTCGCCTCCTCTGGGTGCACGAGCGGGACGGAAGCACTTTACAAGGTGCGCGTACCCAGCTGTCCTGGCCACCTGACCGGGCGACGGCTGGGAATTCCTGCTCTTTCCCGAGCGGACCTTGAGGTCAGATCGGGATGTTCAAGGTGACGGTGACAGTTTTGCCGTCGCGGTGAGTGCGTACCGTGGTGTCGGCGGCCAGGCGGTCCAGCAGGTGCATCCCGAATCCGCCGGTCCCGTTCACCAGATCGGGCTCCCGTGCGACGGGCACCACAGAACTGGTGTCGGTCACCGCAATCACCAGGTGGTGCCCCTGGTGCAGCAGGTCCAGGGCGCAAGGGCCCGGTGCGTGGCGCACCGCGTTGGCCACCAGTTCGCTGACCACCAGAACCGCGTCCTGAGCGGTGACCGGTACCAGGGGCGGGTGCAACTGGGCCAGGAAGCCCTCGGTGTGGTGACGTGCGGCAGTGGTGCTGCCCGAGGTGCCGGCCAGGTCGAAAGTGGCTTGGGAGGGTGGGGGGTGGTGGTCCATTGCTGGTTCCCCGTTGCTCGGTTCGTGTCGTATGGGTGCCGGATGGTGCGCCTTCCCCGACTGCCCACCTCGATTCTCGAACACCAGGGCGACTACGGTGGCTCGATCCCGTACTTACTGGCCGGTCAGCGCACTGGCCCTGCGGTCGGGTCATCCGCGATCCTTGGGGCAGTACACCCATCGATGACGGCCGGTGGGTGATCGGCCCGACCTCACCTGTGGGAGCGCTCCCTTCATGAGTCCAGAACTGTCCTTCACCGTTCAGCGCGACGGCGCGCGGGCTGTGGTCCAGGTCAGCGGCGCCATGGACTACGACACCAGCCCCGCATTGGAACAGGCCCTGACCGACCTGCTCCAGGACGGCGCCCGCCACCTGGTCCTAGACGTGGCGGCGCTCGCCTTCTGCGACTCCTCCGGCATCAACACCCTCGTCCGCACCCTGGCCCGCGCCCGTCAGGAGCACGGCTCCCTCGCCCTGGTCGCCACCACGCCTCGGGTCCAAGGAGTCCTGGAGATGACCGGAGTCGATGCGGTCATCACGACGTACCCCACCATCACCCTGGCTCTGGACAGCCTGCCCGCCTGAGGGCAGCAGGAGGCTGGCGGTGGGGACTTCCCACTCAGTTGGCGGGTACACGGCAGTCATGGAGTTCTCCGAAGCACTGGACCTGCTCAAGCAGGGCAGGCGCCTGGCCCGCCGCGGCTGGGTCCAGCAGGGCAAGTACGTCTACCTCGAACCCGACAGCACCTGCACCACCCCCGACCAGGAACAGCGCACCCTGATCGCGCACCTGCGGTTCGTCACCGCCGACGGCACGGTCCAGACCGGCGTCCAACCTAGCCACGCCAGGCTCTTGGCCAAGGACTGGTACGACCTCGACGACCCGCCCGCACCTCTGCAGTAACCGAGGACTCGTCAGTCCTGGTGCGGGACTGGTCGCCCTGAGGGGCCTGGCCGGGAGTGGAGGGCGGGGTCGACCACGATCCCGAGCCGGCACCGGGAGTCTGCTCGGCAGGCCCGGCGCCCGCAGGTCCCGGCCGTGGGGCCAGGTCCGGGGCGACCGGTACCTGCTCCTTCTCCTTGCGCCGTGACCCGAGCACGAAGGCGACGAAGCCCCACCACGACCACCACCCCGACCACCAGGGCAATAATCCCCGCAGAACCACCCGATCCACTCGCTTCCACCACGAGCCGGACACTTACCCCTCATTGCCGGCAGTATCACTCCAGGCAACCGCGTCGCCCGTGCGATAGACGGCAGTGCGGTCGCGCACGTGGGACAGGCGCTCGTGGGTGGTGGGGCGAAGCCGGTGGCCGATCTTCTCGACCAGGGTGTGGGCCGCGGTGTGGGCCGCTGATCCGGCTGCGTGGGTGGCGGTGCGTGCGGCTGACTGCACCGCCGGGGTCTGAGTGATCATGTGCGAGGCCTTGCGGATCTGTTCGTAGCGTTCGCGTCCGGCTCGCGTGCCGAGTACGTAGCCCAGGGCGAGCCCGGTGAGGAAGGTGGGCTTACGCATGTCGCCTCCGCTGTGACGTGTTCTGCTGGGATCAGTGCCGGTCTGCCGATACAGACCCCGGAGTCGACGCCCGCCCACTGCGCCCGCCGCCGGTTGGGCACCCGCCTACCCGGTGTGAGCCCGGTGAAGCGCCGCCGCCCTCCGGCTGACGCCGGCAGTGCGTTAGGCCTGGTGGAAGAACGGGCGCGGCCCGCACAGCAGTGCTGCGCGGGCCGCGGCGATGCTGTGGGGGTGGGTCAGATCTGCGGCGTGCCGTCGCCGTAGTAGGTACCGACCTGCTGGTGGTAATCGGCGTCGCCGGTGTGCTTGTCCTTGTCGAACTCCGGCGAGTTCTTGATCTCGTCCTTGGTGCGGCCGATGTGGACGGTCTGGTTGTCGGCGTCGACGGAGGTGATGGTGCCGGCGGGGAGCAGGACGTGCTTGCCGAAGATCCACGGTCCGGTGTCGACGACGATGTACCCGGCGTCGACGTCCTCGGAGTGCTTGTCGACCTTGCCGATGTGGCCGTCGGTCGCCTCGACCTTGTAGCCGCTCAGGTCGGTTCCGGTCTGGTAGCCGGAGTTCGTCTGGTAGCCCCACACGTCGTTCGCCATGGAAACACCCTTCGCCGGTAGGTGAAAACACCTGGTATCAACCGGAACAGCAGGATTGCTGACCTGGTGAGCCTCCTGTCCCCCTACGGCCGCCTCATGCCACCCTCTTCGTCGAGAATCGGTCTCTCGCCGCCTCACCACTTCTGGGCCCGGGGGGGGCGGCCGGTGCAGGCAGCCCCGACCCAGCAGCGGCGAAAGCGTGCCGTGCTGGCGCTGCAGGGCGAGCTGGACGTCAGTTACCGGTCCCATGCGAGCGGACGGTGACTGAAGCAGCGCGATGGGCTGGGTCAGGCGGCGGGTGCCAAGGAGCGCTCGCGGCGGGAGGTCAGCAGGCAGCGTGCACGGACCAGGGCCTGGTCCGGTTCGCGTACTCCGGTGGACAGGCACAGCGTGTAGTGCAGGTCTTCGCGCCGACGGGTTGCGTCCGGCTGGTCCTGCAACGCGTCCAGTTCGGCGACGAGGCGCTCGAGCAGCGGAAGGTTGATCAACGGCATGGCCTGCTCCAGGGGCGAGGCGGCGGGAACCGCGTGCCGGGTTCCCGCGACGCTGAGGGTTCGGGGAAGGGCGAAGCGAGGGGGCTGTGCGGCACCTGCCCGATGCCGAGTGCCGCACACCCCCGGGTACCACGCAGCGGCCGGATTACCCGTTGTGGTGCACCGGCTGACGGGTCACTGCCCGGCGTTGATCTGGCGCGGGGCGCCGCCGCCGCTGATGGCGATCTTGCGGGGCTTGGCCTGCTCGGCGACGGGGATCCGCAGCGTCAGGACGCCTGCGTCGTACGCGGCGTCGATCCGCTCGGTGTCCAGCGTCTCGCCCAGGAACAGCTGGCGGCTGAACGCGCCCCTGGGGCGCTCGGAGAGCAGCAGTTCGACGTCCTCGCCGCTGGTGGGGCGGCGCTCGGCGTGGACGGTCAGGACGTTGCGCTCCACCCCGAGGTCGATCGACTCCGGGTCCACCCCGGGCAGGTCGAGCTCGACGACGAAGGTCTCCGCGTCGCGGTAGGCGTCCATCGGCATCGCGGCCGGGCGGGCGGTGGTGCCCAGCACCTGCTGGGTCAGCCGGTCCAGCTCGCGGAAGGGGTCGGTACGCATGAGCATCGTGGATCACTCCTTGTCCGGTAGAGGGATGCGCATGGCAACGGCAGATTTATAGCACCCGACCCGATAGTTGACAAGCTTCCACTCAACCTTCCTTTCCTTGCAGGTCAGGACACGTGCGAGGTGAGTTCTCCCGGATGCGCCCCGTCAGCCATGACGTCGCCTCACCACGGCCCGGACAAGGGGATGCGCCTCCATCGGCTTCGTGCGCTCAGCCGACAGGTCGACGATTTTCCTGCGAGTGGGCTGTGTGTTCCGGAATCTGCTGGGTACGCGATTTCCCGACGAGTTGACCGACGAGCGGGAGGAGCAGCGCATGAGCACCGAGGACAAGGCCGGCAACACCGCCGACAAGGCCAAGGGCAAGGTCAAGGAGACGGCCGGCAAGGCGGTGGGCAACGAGCGCCTGACCGCCGAGGGCAAGGCCGACCAGGCCAAGGGCGACGCCAAGCAGGCCGTCGAGAAGGCCAAGGACGCCTTCAAGGACTGACTGCCCGCCTGATCGCTCTGGCCGTACCCACCCGGTGGCCCCTCGCAAGACCGAGGGGCCACCGGCACGTCTCCAGCAGCGGACTGCCTCTGCGGCTACGCACCCGATCGGCCCCACCCCCGGTGTCGCACCGCCCGGCCCGGGGGACACCTGTGATCCATGAGGTCGCCATCATGACTCCCGCACTGAACCAGTCGTCCGCCGACACCGCGAACCTTGACGCTCTCGCCAGAGAACACACCACCGGGTTGGATCCGCAGGGGCACCGGCTCGCTGTCGCCGGTGAGTTCTCGCGCCTGGTCGACGCGGGTGAACTTGATCTCCCGCTGCCGGGCTCGGGGGACACCCGTGGCCGGTGGCACGCACTGACGGCGATCGCCGAACGCGATCCGGCGCTGGCCAGACTCGCCGAGGGCCACACCGATGCCCTGGCGATCCTTGCCGAACCGGACTTCCTCGGCGTGCGCCCGGAACGTCACCGACCTGACCGTCTACCTGCGCCAGCACCATGGCGAACGCGACCTGGCCGGCCTCGGTGCCACCCTGGTCGCCGAGGGCAGCCGGTGACCGCCGAAAACGGGCGGGCAGCGCAAGCGCCAGGCAACGCCATCCAGGACCCCGGCATGCCGGAGGACCCGTGGGCAGCCTGGTCCACCCCGGCTGCGTTGCCCACTCTGGACCTCACCGATCCGGCCCGCCTGTCGGTGGCCGCCGCGGAGGGCCTGACGTGATCTCGGCGATCGCCGTCATCGTCCCCGCCCGCGACGAGCAGCGCCTGATCGGCGACTGCCTGGACTCGATCGGCCGCGCCGCCCAGCATCCTGTTGTGCTCGCGCTACCGGTCACGGTGGTTGTGGCGGCCGACAGCTGCCGGGACCGGACCGTCCCGGCAGGCCGTCGCCACGGCGCCCAGGTCTTGGAAGTCGAGTGCCGAAGTGCCGGGGCCGCCCGGGCCCTGGGGACGGCCTACGCCCTGGACCTGGTCCGCGCCGACCAACCTGCCCTGGCGGCCGAGCAGGTGTGGCTGGCCCACACCGACGCCGACACCCAGGTCCCTGAGAGCTGGCTTGCGGACCAGCTCGCCCATGCCACGGCCGGTGCGCACGCCGTGGCCGGGCTCGTCCAGGTCCGGGACTGGAGCGAGCACACCGCCACCACCGCTGTCCGCTTCCTGCACCACTACGACCGCCGAGCGCAGGCCGCACTGGGTTCTCCTGACGTCCCACGCCGGTCTGGACGCAGCCACCCCCATGTCCACGGCGCGAACCTGGGTGTGCGTGCCGACGCCTACCAGGCCGTCGGCGGCTTCCCGGCTGTGGCGGTGGGCGAGGACCATGCCCTGGTCACGGCACTGGAACTGGCCCACTATCGGGTCCACGCCTCCGCCGATGCCCCGGTGACAACCTCGGCGCGGCGCGACCCGCGCGCCCCCGGTGGCTTTGGCCACTTCCTGCTCGACCTGGAGACCCGCACCACCCAACCCCAGGACTAGGTCGCCTGGGTCCCCGCAGGTGACAACTCGTGTCGTCCCTCGGGCGATAGGGTGGGCGCCGACGCGCCGCTGCCCGGGCGGTGAAACGACCCGTGTCGGCTGACGAAGAGGAACGTGCGTGTCCGAGCGGCCCACCCCGCGAGCGCCCCGGATTCCGCTGGGATCGCGGTGGACCACCCGGCGATGGCTGACGCTGGGCGTCAGCGCGGCCCTGATCGTCCTGCTGGCCCTGGGACTGCTCGGGGCGTGGGTACTCGCGCGTGCCACCACGGTGACCGACGCGATGGTGAACACCGGGTCGCCGGCGCTGACGAACTCGGTGCGCCTGGAGATGCCGCTGATCAACCAGGAGACCGGCATCCGCGGCTACGGCCTGTCGGGGCAGTCCCAGTTCCTGGAGCCCTACCACTCCGGGCTGGCGGACGAGAAGACCGCTGTCGACAAGCTCCACACCCTGCTCGCCGAAGACCCGGTCGCCCAGGCAGACCTGGAGGCGGTCCTGACCAAGGCCGCCGTCTGGCAGCACGACATCGCCCAGCCAATCGCCGCCTGGACCCCCGGCGCCCCCATCGCCCTGGCCACCACCCGCGCGGACCTCGGCAAGCAGCAGTTCGACGCGATCCGGGCCGCCGCCGCCACCCAGCAGGCCCATCTCATGGATGAGCGAAACACGAAGTACAACGCGCTGCAGAGCGCGCAGAGGCTCCGCAACTGGATCTTCACCGCGATCGCCGCCGTCATCCTGCTCCTGTCCGCCCTGATCTTCACCGGGCTGCGCCGAGGGGTGACGCTCCCGCTGGAGCGACTGTCCGAGGATGTGCGTCAGGTCGGTGCCGGAACGTTCACCCACCCGGTCTCCGCCACCGCAGGACCCGCGGACCTGCGCCTGCTGGCCACCGACGTGGAGGGCATGCGCAGGCGCTTGGTCGACGAACTGGAGTTCACCGACCAAGCCCGCCAGCGCCTGGACGAGCAGGCAGCGGACCTCCAGCGATCCAATGCGGAGCTGGAGCAGTTCGCGTACGTGGCCTCGCACGACCTGCAGGAGCCGCTGCGCAAGGTAGCCAGCTTCTGCCAGCTCCTGCAGCGCCGCTACGTCGACAAGCTGGACGAACGCGCCGACCAGTACATCTCCTTCGCGGTCGATGGTGCCAACCGCATGCAGACCCTGATCAACGACCTCCTCGCGTTCTCCCGCGTCGGGCGCGTTCACCAGGAGTACGCCCCGATCGACCTGGAAGAGGTGTTCGCCGTCACGGTCGACAGCGTCGGCATCGCAGCCCAGGAGGCCGACGCGGTCATCACCCACGACCCGCTGCCCATCATCACCGCCGACCGCACCCAGATGGGCATGCTGCTGCAGAACCTGCTCACCAACGCGATCAAGTTCCGCGCCCCGGACCGCCCGCCCCGCATCCACCTGGAAGCACAACGGGACGGGGAGGTGTGGCTCTTCGCGATAACCGACAACGGCATCGGCATCAGCCCCGAGTACGCCGACCGGGTCTTCGTGATCTTCCAGCGCCTGCACACCCGCGACGCCTACGCCGGCAACGGCATCGGCCTGGCCATGGTCAAGAAGATCATCGAGTTCCACGGCGGAACCATCTCCATCGACCCCCAGCACACCCCGGGCACCCGCATCGCCTTCACCCTGCCCGTCACTGCCACCGCCCCCACCCTGGACCCCGTTGCCCCCATGCGACTGTCACCGGCGTCGTCCACAGGTGAACCCGTCGATCCACAAACAGTGCCCTAGCCACATCGCCCCGAACACAGCACAGTGCGGGGGTGCGGCGACCCCTGGGTCGCCGCACCCCGCACGAGTGTCTCGGTCCTGGTCAGCCGGTGACGGCGGCGGGGAAGCGGTCCCAGACGCGGTGCTGACCCAGCAGCGCGGTGATCTCCTCCAGGATGGTCTGCGGCTCCTCGCCGATGACCACGCCGGGCGCGCCGTAGAGGTAGCCCGCGGCCTCCAGCGTGTGCTGGGGTTCGGTCCAGCCGCCCAGGGCCTTGGCGTGGCGGTAGGCCTCGCCGACCATCAGCACGATCCGCGGGTCCACCTCGGCGACCACGGTGGGCGTATTGCCGGCCTTGGCGTCCCGGGCGCCGTAGGCGTCCGCGCCGGGGGCCGGGGTGGAGGTCAGGATCAGGGCGTCGAACTCGACCGAGCGGGCGTTGGCGTAGGTGCGCTGGACGGCGACGGCATCGGGGCCCTCGCCGAGGGAGCGGCCGGTGGGGGCGATGACCAGGGGAACCATCTCCGCGTCCAGGACGGCCTGGCGCAGGGTGCTGAGCTTGGCGAGGTCGGTGGTGCCGTCGGCGACGATGCCGATGACTCGGCCCGCGGTCGGCCAGACCTTGTCCGGCTGCACCTGCGACAGTGCGGGGCTGGGATCGACCTGGGCCGCCCCTTGCTCGGCGGCCGGAGCGGGCAGCCCGAGCCCGGCGGCGACCTGCTCGCACAGCTCCGGGTCGATGTTCGCCAGCACCCCCAGGGCGCGCTCCTTGATCATGTCCTGGAAGCACTTGCTCAGCTCGAAGGTGTAGGCGGCGATGACGTGCTCGCGTTCCAGCGGGGTCAGGCTGAGCCAGAACAGCCGGGCCTGGCTGAAGTGGTCCTCGAAGGAGGCGGGCGCCTGGCGCACCTTGGTCGCGTCCTGGGCGATCGGGACCGGGAACTCCACGTACCCGCCCACGTCCTCGCCCGCGATGAACGGGCAGCCCCCACCCAGGGTGTTGGGCTTGTAGGGGGCGACACCGGTGTGGACAGCGGTCTGGTGCATGCCGTCCCGCAGGTCGTCGTTGACCGGAGCGTGCGGCCGGTTGATGGGCAGCTGGGCGAAGTTGGGGCCGCCCAGCCGGCTGATCTGGGTGTCCAGGTAGGAAAACAGCCGACCGCTGAGCAGCGGGTCGTCGGTGACGTCGATGCCAGGGACCAGGTGGCCGGGGTGGAAGGCGACCTGCTCGGTCTCGGCGAAGTAGTTGCTCGGGTTGGCGTTCAGCGTCATCAGCCCGATCGGCTGCACCGGGGCCAGTTCCTCGGGCACCAGCTTCGTGGGATCCAGCAGGTCGATTCCCTCGAAACTCTGCGCCTCGGTGTCAGGGAAGACCTGGATGCCCAGCTCCCACTGCGGGAACGCCCCGGCCTCGATGGCGTCCGCCAGGTCCCGCCGGTGGAAGTCCGGGTCGGTGCCGGCGATGAGCTGCGCCTCCTCCCAGAGCAGGGAGTGGACGCCGGCCTTGGGCTTCCAGTGGAACTTCACCAGGCTGGACTCGCCCTGGGCGTTGACCAGGCGGAAGGTGTGGATGCCGAAGCCCTCCATCATCCGGTACGAGCGGGGCAGGCCGCGGTCGGACATGTTCCACAGGGTGTGGTGGGTGGCCTCGGTGTGCAGGGACACGAAGTCCCAGAAGCTGTCGTGGGCGCTGGCGGCCTGCGGGATCTCCCGGTCCGGGTGCGGCTTGCCGGCGTGGATGATGTCGGGGAACTTGATCGCGTCCTGGATGAAGAACACCGGGATGTTGTTGCCGACCAGGTCGAACGTGCCCTGTTCGGTGGAGAACTTGGTCGCGAAGCCGCGGGTGTCGCGCACGGTGTCGGCCGAGCCGCGTGAGCCGAGCACGGTGGAGAAGCGGACGAACACCGGCGTCTCCACGCCCTCGGCCAGGAAACCGGCCTTGGTCACCGAGTCGGCGTTGCCGTAGCCGATGAACACCCCGTGAGCGGCCGCGCCCCGGGCGTGGACGGCGCGCTCGGGGATCCGCTCGTGGTCGAAGTGGGTGATCTTCTCGCGCAGGTGGTGGTCCTGCAGCAGCACCGGTCCCCGCGGGCCGGCCTTGAGGGAGTGGTCAGTGTCCGGGAGCCGCAGGCCCTGGGCTGTGGTCAGGTAGTCCCCACCCTGGGCCCGTTCGGCGGGCTCGACCTGGACCGGCTGCCCGGTCGCGGACACTGGGGCGGGGCCCTGCTGGTCCGGCTTGGGCGGCAGCGGACGCGTCGGCTCGGTCGGCTCTGCGAGCGGCACCGCGCCCAGCACCGGTGCGCCCGGAAGGCCGGGAGCGCTCTTCGCCTGCTTGCCGGAGGCGGGGGCGGTCTTGCTGTTCTTGGACTTGGGCACTGTTCCTCCGGGCATCGGACGGGACACGTAGTGGCCTGGCGTCTAACCGACCCAAACTATCTGAAACCATCCACACCCGCGCTTGGGGCGGTTCGGGCCTGTCTGCGGGATCAGTAGGTCATATCCGGTCACTCAGGTATGAGTCGGGAGGATGGCCATGACGGCATAAGACGCGTATGCGGATGCGCGGGAGCAACGAGGTGCGGATGCTGGTCAGCAGCGTTCACCAGGACCCCCGGCGCCCCATCTCCTGCCGCTTCTTTCCCCCGGAGCCCGCTGCTGCGCAGCTAGCCCCCGGTCACAGGCGGCTGGGGGCCTGGACGCCGCGCGGCACTCCAGCCCGCTCGTGCTGCTCAAGGGCGGTGCGGGCGAGGTTGCCGAGCATGCGGCGGTTGCGCAGGTGCAGCAGGAGTTCGCTGGGCGGACCCTGCAGGCGGGCTCCCGGCCCTAGCAGCGGGTGCTCGTCGAGAATCACCAGGGTGTGCTCGGCCCACGGGATGAGCTCGATGGCGATGCGCGCGGTGCCGAACGGGTCGGCCTTGGCCTCCAGTTCCAGGCGGCGTCCGGGTTCGCAGATCCGCACGACGCACGAGTCCTCGAAGTTCACCGGGCCCAGACCGACCCGGAACCGCAGGCGGGCGCCGACCGCCGGCCAGGCGGGGTCGACGTGCAGGATGTCCTGGGTGCCCACCACCCACTGGGCGTAGCTGGTGCCGTCGGCCAGGATCTTCCAGACCTGCTCGGGCGGGCACTTGATCAACTGCTGGCGCTTCGCCACGGGAACTCCTCGTCACATATGCGGGTGCGGGTGGTCAGGTCGGCGGTTGCCGGTCGTGCCTCAGGTTCCTGGGGTGGGTCCGGACAGGAGGCGTTGGGCGGCGGCCAGGCCGGGGGACAGGAGGCGGCCGACGGTGCGGGAGTGGGCGCGGAGGGCGGCGCGGGCGGCGTTGGCGCCGGGGGCGCCGTGGACTCCGCCGCCGGGGTGGGCGGAGGCCGATGCCAAATACAGGCGGGGGATCGGGGTCTCGGGGCGTCCGGTGCCGGGGACGGGGCGGAAGACGAGCTGCTGGTGGACGGCGGTGGTGCCGCCGTTCAGCGCTCCACCCACGAGGTTCTCGTTCAGGGACTGGAGCAGCGGAGGGGTCAGGATGCGCCGGCTGCCGATGGTGTCGCGGAAGCCGGGGGCGAAGCGTTCGACCTGCTCCTCGACGCGATCGCCCATGATCTCGGCCTCACGTTTGTCCCAGCGCCCGGTGATGCCCGCCTCGCCGAGGTCGCCGGTGATGTGCTGGGGTACGTGGGTGTAGGCCCAGGCAGACTCGGTGCCGGCGGGGGAGCGGCTGGGGTCGGTGGTGGTCATCTGGCCCAGCAGGGTGAACGGCCGTGCGGGTAGGCGGCCGGTGGTGACCTGCAGGGCGTAGTCGCTCAGCTCGTCCATGTCCGCGCCCAGATGCACCGTCCCGGCCGTGGACGCGGCGGGCGCGGTCCACGGGATGGTCCGGTTCAGGGCCCAGTCGACCTTGAAGGTGGAGAAGTCCCACTGGAAGCGGTGCATGTCGGCGCGCACCTGCGACGGCAGGTCGTCCCAGGCCACGAGGCCGCCGTAGAGACTGGTGGCAGGCACGTCGGCCAGGATCGCCCGGGTGGCGCGGTAGCTCTGGCCGTCGGCGGTACGCACGCCCAGCGCCTTGCCACCGCGGACGATGACCTCCTGGACCCGGGTGTCGCACTGCACGCTCCCGCCCAGCGACTCCAGTCGGCTCACCAATGCGGCGGTGAGCTGGCTGGCCCCGCCGACCGGGACGGGCCAGCCGACCTGCTGTCCGAGCATGGCCATCAGCCACCCGAACGCGGAACTGCCCGCCGACTCCGGCAGCAGGTCCGCGTGCAGCGCGCACCCGGCCAGCAACAGCCCGGCACCGGGCTGGGTGAACTCCTCCTGGGCCAGCCGGCGCACCGGAAGGGTCAGGAAGCGCGCGGCGCGTAGGCCCCCGGCCGCGCGCAGTTTCGCCGCCAGTGCCGCACCGGCCCTGACCGGCGGGAAGGGGGTGAACAGGGACTGGAGCAGATGCGGATCCAGATGGTCCCAGAGCCCCGACAGTCGTCCCCACGCCTGGGCGTCCATGGCCCCGAAGGTGCTCTCCAGGTCCGCCATGGTGGCCTCTGCGCTGCGGTGCAGGGTGGCGCAGCGTCCGTCCAGCAGCGGGTGGGCCATCACCGTCGGCGCGTGGCTCCACCGCAGCCCGAAGCGCTCCAGCTCCAGGTCGCGGATCACCGGCGAGGCGACCGCCAGGGGGTAGAACGCGGAGAACAGGTCGCTGACGAACGCCGGGTCCACGCCGCGGTCGCTGCGCACCGCGCCGCCGGGTTCGGGCTGGGCTTCCAGGACCTGGACCTGCCAGCCCGCGTCGGCCAGGACGTTGGCGGCCACCAGGCCGTTGGGGCCCGAGCCGACGACGATCGCATCCGCCATGAAAACCTCGCCTCGTGGTGCCCCGCCGTAGGCGGGAGGGGCTGTGTACGGCCGCCTACCCCCGAGACGCACATTAATGGAGCAACGCCTCAAAAGGAGCACCCGGCGCGTACGTATGGGCTACTGCTGAACTCCTCGTCCGGATGCGGCCCCTCGTACAGGATGCGGGCACACCGCAGACCGTGCTCGACGTATCCCCGCTGCTCAACGCCGTTGTTTGACGGGTTCTGGCGAGGGCAGTCGTGGTTTCAAGGAGGATGACAACTATGGGTGCTTTGCTTCTTGTTCTACTGCTGGCCCTGATTCTGGGCGGTGCGGGATTCGCGGTTCACATTCTGTGGTGGATCGCCATCGTGGTCCTGGTCATCTGGGCGCTGGGCTTCGTGTTCCGCGGTGCCGGGTCCGGCGGCAGCAGGGGTCGCTGGTACCGCTGGTGACCATCTGACAGCCACGTCTGTGCGCCGCCCACCGTGAAGGTGGGCGGCGCATCGCCATGTTCGGGGAGTTCTGCCCGGACGGGGGTAGGCGAAGACGCGTGGTCGGCGCGCGCCGGCGTACGCATGGACCCATGCCGTGCCCTCCTGCCGCCGCGTGCCGATCCCACGTGCGCGCGATCGGCGGAGTCGGAGCGGCGTGCCGTCTGCTGGTCCGGCGCAGGCGTTCGGCTCGGTGCGCGGCCCTCTGCTATGGCTGCGGGTTCAGGCGGGCGGCGAAGACCACGATGTCGTCTTCCTGGGGGGTACCGAAGGTCTTCAGTAGCGTGTCGCAGAGTGCTTCGGGTGCGCTGGGGCCGGCGGCGGTGGCCCGGCTCAGGGCCTCGAGGCGTTCTTGGAGATCGCTGGTGCGGGTTTCGATGAGGCCGTCGGTGACCAACAGCAGTCGGCTGCCGCCGGTGATGCGGTGCGCGGTGGCGGGCCGTTGCGGCAGGCCCACGCCCAGAAGGGGGCCGTGGTCGTGCAGGTAGGTGGCCTCGCCGTCCCGGGTGACGAGCAGGGGTGGCAGGTGTCCGGCGTTGGCGATGTGGATCCGGTCGTTGCCGGGTTCGACCAGCACGATGCACACGGTCGCGGTCCAGCCCGGTTGGTGAAGGACCAGGAGGCGGTCCAGGCTTTCCAGCAGGACGTGCGGGGGGTGGCCTTGAGCGGCGTAGGCGCGCAGCGCGTGGCGCAGTTCGCCCATGACGACGGCGGCCTGCAGGGAGTGGCCGACCACGTCGCCCACCGCCAGCAGCAGACCACCGGGGGTGTGGAGGGCTTCGTAGAAGTCGCCGCCGATCTCGGTCTGGGAAGTGGAGGCCAGGTACCGGACGGCCAGCTCCACACCCGGGGTGGTGGGCAAGCTTGCGGGCAGGAAGGTGCGCTGCAGGGTGAGGGCGAGCTGGTGCTCCTCGCTGTAAAGGGCCACGACACCGCGGTTGGTCTCCTCCAGTTCGGCGGTGAGCTCGGTGTACATGGCGATGACGCCTTCGTTGGTCTCCTGCAGCTCCTGGTTGAGGGCTTCGAGTTCGACGCGTTGGGTGCGGGACTCCTCCAGGGCCGCGAGCAGGTCCTGGGTCTGGGCTTGCAGGTCCTCGATTCGGCTGGCACCGGGTGACTGGGCGCGCAGGGCGGTTCGGATCGCCTCTGCGCCGCCGGTCGGCCAGGTGGGCAGCGGGCAGGTGATCTCGAGGCGACCGCCGGTCTGTGCCGGGTCGGTGGCAGGCCGGTAGCGCGTCGTGGGGAGCAGGCGGGTGACGGCGTCGAGGGAGCCCGGTCCCGGGATCCGCGCGTCGCTCCAGAGCAAGTCCACGCGCAGGGTGGGGGCTGTGTCGTGGACCAGGGTGAAGGTGGCGGTCATCGGAGCCGGTCGCAGCAGGTCGCGGCCCAGTTCGCTGAGCGCTGTGGCCAGGCGCACCTGGTCGCGCGAATCCATCCCGACGGCTGCGGCCACGGTCTTGGCCTGGCGACGCAAGGCGAAGACGTCCTGCTCCGAGCGGACGTCCGTCCACAGAACCGGCTCACTCCCGCTCTCGTTGCGGGACGGAGTCTCGGCGGAGTCCGCAGTCACCGCAGTCTCCGGACGTCGAAGATGCCGGATGCGCCGCCGAGGCGGATGTCTCGGCCCGGAGCGGTGATGCCGTCGCGAGCTGCGTTCTGACGGCTGTGGAAACAGGCCTGGCCGTTGCTCGTCGTCTGCGAGCCGACGTTGGGGGTCATCTGGTCCATTTGGTGATGGTGACGGTGGTTCCCTGGCCGGGGACGGAGTCCAGGATGAAGTCGTCGACCAGGCGGCGGGACCCGGACAGGCCCAGGCCCATGCCGGTTCCCGAGGTCCAGCCGTCGGTCAGCGCCAGGTCGATGTCCGGGATGCCGGGGCCCTGGTCGGCGAAGACCGCCCGTACTCCGCGTCGGCCGTTCAGGTCGACGACGGTGGCGGTCATGGTCCCGCCGCCGCCGTAGACCAGGGTGTTGTGAGCCAGCTCACTGGCGGCGGTGATCAGTTTCGTCTGGTCGACCAGCGAGAGCCGGCACTCCTGCGCCAAGGCGCGCACCCGCTGCCGTGCCTGGACCACGCCGTCGTTCGCGTCGATGACCACCACCCCGGTCGCGACCATGCCGGTCACGAGCCGGCGGGCGGCGTCGAGGTGATCTCACGGTTGAGGATCTGCAGACCCTTCTCCAAGGTCAGAGCGGTGCGCACGCCGCCCAGGGACAGACCCAGTTCGACCAGGGTGATGGCGACGGCCGGCCGCATGCCCACCACCACGGTCTTCGCGTCCAGCAGCCGGGAGATCGAGGCGATGGTGGCCAGCATCCGGCCCACGAAGGAGTCCACGATCTCCACCGCGGTGATGTCGATGACCACACCGTGCGCACCGGTGTCCACCACCCGCGCCGCCAAGTCGTCCTGCAGGTTCAGCACGGTCTGGTCGTCGAGGTCGCTCTGGATCGAGACCAGCAGGACCTGCCCGATCTGCAGGACCGGCACCCGCTCGCTCATCGGACCCGCCCCGCGGCAGGGGCGTTCACCAAGGTGGTGCCCGAGCGTCCCAGGGCGTGGCGCAGGGCGTCAGCCAGGGTGGCCTTGGTCGCGATGTCGCCGAAGTCGATGCCCAGCGCCACGATGGTCTGCGCGATCTGCGGACGGATGCCGGAGATGGTGCACTCGGCACCCATCAGTCGGGCCGCGACCACGGTCTTCAGCAGGTGCTGGGCGACCTGGGTGTCCACCGCGGGCACCCCGGTGATGTCGATGATGGCCTGCTCGGAGCCGGTGTCGATCAGCGCCTGCAGCATCTTCTCCATCACCACCATCGTCCGCGCCGAATCCAGCGTTCCGACCAGCGGGACGCCGATCACCCCGTCCCACAGCTTGACCACCGGGGTGGACAGCTCCAGCAGCTGCTCGGCCTGCGCGCTGATCAGCTCCTCGCGGGTGCGGGTGTAGGCCTCGACGGTGAACAGGCCCCATGCGTCCAGCAGTCGCGCCAGCTCCAGGTAGGCCCTCATGTCCTCGGCGTCGCCACCGGCCAGGGCCGGTTCGAGGACCTTCTTGAGCGCGAACACACTCACCGCGGTCTCACTGGGCGTGAAGCCCTGGCGCGCTCGGCTGCGCGACAGTTCCGTCAGCAGCGCACGGACCTCGGCGAACGCCTCCCCGTGCGCGTCCAGGCTGCCCCGTCCCAGGGCCGCGACCAGCGAGGTGTAGAGCTCGCGCAGCTCACGCTCGACCTCCAGTCGGCTGACCCGGCCGCCCAGCGAGGACGACACCTCGGCCACCCAGCCGGACGCCAGGTCCTCCCCCTTGGCCGACAGCAACTTCACCAGTCGGTCGGTAGTGGTCACACCGGCCACAGCACGCACATCCTTCACACTCAGAGCCAGACGTCCCCGAAACCCTAAGCCATAGCCACCGACCGGCGGGCACGACCCCAGCAAGAGGACCCTCAACGGCAGGGGCCGGGGTAAGTCAGTCCTGCACCAGGAGCTGGTCGCGCAACCTGCCCAGGGCACGGGACAGCAGACGGGAGACCTGCATCTGGGAGACACCCAGGACGGCGCCGATCTCGGACTGGGTCATCTCCGCGCCGAAGCGCATGGAGATGATGGCCTTGTCCCGCTCACCCAGCTGCGCCATGAGGGGCTTGAGGGATTCCAGGTTCTCGACCATCTCCACCCCGGGGTCGACCTCGCCCAGGCGTGCGGTGAAGGACGTCCCTTCGTCGCCTTCCTCGCCCGGGGCGCCGGCGTCGATGGAGCTGACGGAGTAGCCGTTGGCCGCCACCAGGCCCTCGCGGACCTCGTCCTCGCTGATCTCCAAGTGCGCGGCGAGCTCGGCGTGGGTCGGCGGGCGGCCGATGCTGAAGGTGAGCTCGTCGACGGCCTTGGCCAGGGCCAGGCGCAGTTCCTGCAGCCGCCGGGGGACGTGGACGGCCCAGCTGGTGTCGCGGAAGAACCGCTTGATCTCGCCGACGATGGTGGGCATGGCGAAGGTGGGGAACTCCACCTGCTGGTCGAGGTCGAACCGGTCGATGGCCTTGATCAGACCGATCGTGCCGACCTGGATGATGTCCTCCATCGGCTCGCTGCGGGTCTTGAACCGACGGGCCGCGAACTTCACCAGGGTCAGGTTCAGCTCGATCAGGGTGTTGCGCACGTACTGGTACTCGTGCGTCCCCTCCTCCAGCTCCGTCAGCCGGGCGAACAGCACCTTCGACATGGCCCGTGCGTCAGGGCCGGTGGAGTTGCGCGGGTCCGACAGGTCCAGCTCGGGGAACAGCTCCGCCACGCGGCGCGGGTGTGCAGGCTCGGTGACCGCAGGGGTGTTCGGCGCGGTGCGGGTCGCTTGCGAGGTGGGCTGGAGGCTGGACAGCATCGGGGGTCCCCTTCCGGATGAGACACGGCAACAAGCGAGTACATGGACGCGCACGCGCGTCCATGCGACGGCGCATACCCCATGCCGAGAGGTTCAGCACCTCCAAGCCTAGGAAAATATTACGCCCCTCGCCATGACCCTGACCTGCCCTTTCACCTGGACTCCTGGCATGACTCCGCGCCGAGAACGGAGCGCCTGGTGCCCTCCTGCGGACCGATGCCCACGGGAATCCACGGTCGCGCTACGGACGTGGAAGTGGACGGTGCGTGCGCCGACTGACACCTCGGCCGCGTTTCTACCCATTCGCCTTCGGCGACTTTCCTTCCGGGGTGGGATTCGCCATGTTCAAGGCACTACGCGGTATTGGCGCGCGAGCTCACCGACAACTCCGCCTGTGGTGGGCCCCTATTGCCGAAGACGCAACGTGTGGGGCCACCCGCCGGGGTGGCCCCACACGTTGCGATCCTGATCGTCGTGCCGTTCGGTGGACGTCAGCCGCCGACATGCCACTGGAAGCTGCCGCCGTGGCTGCTGGCCAGCGCCAGCAGGACCACGAACAGGACGATGTCCACCACGCCGAGCACGATCGCGGAGATCGCCATGCCCGAGCGGCCCGCTCCGCTGCGCTTGGCGTTCCGCAGGCCGACGCCCCCGAAGATCAGCGCCAGCGGACCGAGAATGATGTTGAAGAGGAAGATCCCGACGATCCCGCAGACCAGGCCCGCAATCGCTATGCCATTGCCGCTGCGAGTCGCAGCCGCGTCACCGTATCCCGTCGCCATTACTACTCCTTGAAGATGAGTTCGCTTGCCCGTGAATGGCATGTGCCCCAACAACTCGCCTACATTCCAGGCTCTCTGACGATGACAAAGAAATCTTCGCCGACGACGCGGACACTGCTGCAGCCAGGGGGACGCGTTGAGATGTTTTGCGTGTTTCTGCCATGGGATGCGATCGAGGGGGTAGCGGGTGCCTGTCCGCGCCGTGCGCGTCGTCCTTCGGGTCGGCCGTCGCCGTGGTGGGTTGGGCCTCGCGCTGATGAGAGGCTTGCCCCAGGTAGCGGGTTAGCACACGTAGGCTCCAGAGGTTCGCCTCTTCCGATTCAGCTGGTACCAGGGGGACGCGATGAGTCACTGCACGGCCCGCCCCGCGCGGGCACTTCTGCCCACCCACGACGGCCGCACCGCGGCCCGGGCCGGGCGCGGGGGAGCGGGGTGAACGGGCTACTGCTGGACTGCGAGGACGTGGCCTGGTACCGCGACGAGCTCACCGGCGCCAGGGGTGCCGCTGCGGCCCTGGCCAGGCGCATCGGACTGAGCGAGCACCGGGCGGGCGAGGTCGCCCTGGCCGTCTCTGAGGTCGCCACCAATCTGGCCAAGCACGCGGTCGACGGTTCATTGCTGCTGCGGGTTCTGCGTACGGACCGGTACGCCGCGGTGGAGTTCCTGGCGCTGGACGCCGGCCCGGGGATAACGGACCTTCCGGCGGTGATGCGGGACGGCATCTCCAGCGTGGGGACGCTGGGGATCGGGCTGGGGGCGATCACCCGGCTCGCGGACACCTTCGACATCTACACCCTGCCCGGGCAGGGAACGGTGGTCACAGGCCGCTTCTGGCCGCGCGACGACCAGGAGTTCCGGGCCGACGCGGCCGGTGGGCGACTGCTGGCCGGTGAGCTGGCGGTGGCGGGCGTGACCCGCCCCATCAGTGGAGAACGGGTATGCGGGGACGCCTGGGCGGCGCGGCGCGACGACGGCACCCGGCAGGTGCCGCCGGAAGCTTCGGGTCCAGGGGCGGGATCTGCTGTCGGGCAGTCGCACTGGTCGCTGCTGACCGCGACCCGGACCGCTGCCCACGCGCCGTCCCCCAGTGTTGGGGACCCCGGTCTCCTGGTGATGCTCTGCGACGGTCTGGGTCACGGGCCCATGGCCGCCTTGGCGGGACAGGCCGCGGTGCAGGCCTTCCAGGCCGGGCGCGGCCAACTGCCCGAGGAGGTGATCGGGGAGGTCCACCGTGCGCTGAAGGGCTCACGCGGCGCCGCGGTCGCGGTGGCGCGGATCGAACCCGACCAGGACCGTGTGCTGTTCTGCGGCGTCGGGAACATCGCCGCCGCGCTGATCGACACCGCCACCAAGACGAGCCTGCCCTCGGTCCCGGGCATCGTCGGACACCAGATGCGGGGCCTGCGCACCTTCACCTACCCGCTCCCGGCCAGCGGCGCCCTGGTCATGCACTCCGACGGCCTGAGCGAACGCTGGACCACCGACGCCCTGCCCGGCTTCCTCTCGCACAACCCGGGCGCGATCGCGGGCCAGCTCCTGCGCCACGCCGGAGCCCACCGCGACGACGCGGGCATCGTCATAGCCAAAAGCCCCTGGTGAGACGACGCCCAACCAGGGACCCTTGGCGGCCTCACCAAGGGCGGTCGCCCCGGACCGGCAGCGGCTGCGGCACAGTACGGATCACGGAAGTCATCGCCGCACTGCGGTCCCCAAGACTGGGGTCATCAGTCGGGTCAGCCTGAAGGTGATGCTGCAGCACCTCCTGAACCGCCTGCTGGAGCGAGGCGAAGGCCGGGGTGCCGAAGCTGTCCAGGAGCGTACGGCGCTCCTGCTCACCCAGCCCCGGGCCGGCCGGCGCTCCCTCGATCGCCGCCAGAGCGAACGAGCGCACCGTGCCCAGGACCCCCGCCCCGTACGCGTCACCGAGCGACACCGAAGCCACCTGGGAGCCCGTCAGCGCGGACAACGAGGCACGACTGTGGATCGCCGAGGCCAAGAACACCACCACCAGCGACGGCTGCTGGGACCACCACACCCCAGCCCCCTGCCGGTGCTCCTGGTGCCACCGCACGAGCTGGTCGGCCCCGGTCAGGCAGAAATCCCACGTAACGTCACCGATCAGTTCCTTGTCATCCATGCACGTGTTCGTACCCCCGCCCCACCCCTGCATCCCTGCACGACAGTGCCAACTCCCTTGCCCCACAAACTCGCTGATGTTTCAGGGCGCCCTTGTTCCGAGAACACTCTGATCCGGCGTTCACGGTCATCGCGTACGGTGGCCCACTGCGTTGTCCCTGTTGTCGCTACCCTGCACTCGGGCGGCTGCTGTCCACCGACGGGCAGTGCGGTGGGGTCAGATTCCTGCGAGCAGGAGGCGCGGGAGGACGGCAGTGATGGTCTTGCCGTCCCGGCGGGCCGTGATGCGCACGTGCCGGGCCAGGTCCCTCAGGAGGTTCCAGCCGAAGCCCCCGGTGCCGCTGGTCAGGTCGGCGCTGCGGGGGACCGGCAGGGAGGCGAAGCTGTCGCTGACCGCGATGGTCACCTGCTTCTGGTCCTGTGTCAGGGTGAGCATGCACGGGCCCGGGGCATGGCGCACGGCGTTGGTGACCAGTTCGCTGACTACCAGGAGCGCGTCTCCCAGCACAGGTTCGGGCAGCGTCGCGTTCGCGCCGGCGAAGAACGCTCTGGCGGAGTCCCGGGCTGCGCCGACGGAGCCGTGCAGCCCGTCCAGGGCGAAGCTGGCGTGCTGCGGAGAAATAGGTTCCTGAGACGGGCTCATGTGCCGCAGCTCCTCTCATGAGGGGGAAGTTTGTAACCTCCGCCTTCCCGAACCCGGGCGTGGAAATCAGCCACACGGAGCCCAATACTCACCAAGCGGCCATATTGGCATATGCCTGCTTGGTGGTGCGCTCGCTCGGCTCTGACGTGGCCACGGGTACGGCCGTCGGCGCCGGTTCTGCCAGCCCGGTGGGAGCCTGTGCCGTGGTGTCGGTGTGGACGTCAGGCGGTATCGCCGGTGGGGTGGATGGTGAAGACGTGGTGCAGGCCGATGACTGTCAGGACGCGCATCGTGTCGGCGGGGACGGCGGCCAGGATCACGTCGGCGCCGGCGGCTTGGGCGCGCTGGCGGGCGGCCAGGAGCACGGTGATGCCGGTGGAGTCGCAGAAGTCCAGGCCGGACAGGTCGATGACCAGGTTCTGGCCGGGGGTCAGGACGACGCTGTCGACGTGTTCGCGCAGGGCGGGCGCCTGGGCGTAGTCGAGTTCGCCGGCCACGTGCAGAACGGGTCCGGTGGCGGTGGTGCTCTGGGAGAGGGTCAGTGGGTTCATCGTCGTTGGGCAGCCGAGATGATCGGCGCCACCCCCGGATTCCTGCGCGCGGTCGGCGAACAAGGCCTGATCACCCCGCTGCGCTCGGAGGGCGGACACCGCCGCTACTCCCGCTACCAGCTGCACATCGCCTCCCGCGCCCGCGAGATGGCCGACCAGGGCACCCCCATCGAGGCCGCCTGCCGCATCGTCATCCTCGAAGACCAGCTCGAAGAAGCCCTGCGCCTGAACGAGCAGCTCCGCACCCCGGACAGGCGATCCGACCAGAGCGCCTGACCTTTCGCCTGTCAGCTTGGAGCACGGCGGGTGCGAACCCTAGCCGCCCGGTGATCATTGAGGCTGCGGGGCTGACAGTTCTCAGGGCGTGGGGGATGCGGCGACGTGCACGACGCCACGGCGTGCACCAGGTTCGCGTGCAGGGTGAAGGCGTCGGTGGTCCCGGTGGTGCCCGCGATCCTCAGGAAGGCCGGCGGCAGCGGGGTGAGCAGGCTGATGCCGGGGCGGGTCCGCGCGGCGAGGAACTGCGCCAGGACGTCGATGTGCAGGTGGGTGACGGCCGAGAGGTCCACCACCAGGGGGCGTGCGCTGCTTCGGGCGTGGTCTATCAGATCACGCACGAAGTCCTCGGCACGCCAGTCCAGTTCGCCCCGCAGGATCACCACGAATACCTCGCCCTGGTCGAAGTAGCTGACACAGGCCTCGCCGAAGCGCTCCTGCGGGGCGCCGCCGTAAGGGGCGTGGCTGTGAGAGCAGGCAGCGGGGGAGGGGCGGGCGCCGGGAAGCACGGGAAGGTCCATGCAGCGCCTCTCCTCTAGTGCAGCGGCCACAGCAGACCGGCCGCAGTTGGGGGTTCCGATTGAGCCTACGCGTCAGGCGACGGACGCGGATCCGCTTCCAGCGGCCCCGTCCCTGCCGCGGGCACTGGGACAGCAGCGCTACGACTGCGGTCCCACCGAGAGTCGCATGGCAGCAGGGCTCCCGTAGTCTTGGCCGGCAACTGGCGGATCGGCCGTTGGCGACACTCCTGGTAGCGGAGGTGCGGTGCGAGGAGTGGGCGAGCAACCGGGCCTGCCTGCGCGCTGTGCGCGCTGGCAGCTGTCCGGCCGCAGGGGCACCCTGGGCCTGGCCCGTGGACACGCCCGGGCCTTCCTGGAGGCCGGGGCACGTCCACCTTCGGCCACCGCGACGCAGGAGGCACTGATCGTGGTCGCCGAACTGCTCTCCAACGCGGTCCGCCACGCTCCGGGCCCCTGCGTCCTTGAACTGACCCAGAACGGGGAACTGCTCCAGGTCTCCGTCAGCGACACCAGCGCCGACCTTCCGGTGCCGCGGGCAGCGGACCTGACCGCCGGCGGCGGAGGGTTCGGCTGGCACCTGCTCCAGGGCCTGGCCGACCGAGTGGAGATCCAACGACAGGGAGACGGGGGCAAGACCGTGACGGCGCTCTTGACCCTCCTCGGCTGACGCTGCCCTGACTCGGCCGACCTGGCCCGCGCCTGCCCAAGGCGGGACCGACCGGGGACGCTGTCACAGGACGTGCGTCCCGAGCAGGACGAAGACGACCGCTATGGCGACTCCGGCGATACCACCGACGCGGATAGCGGCGTATCCCGCCGACGACGGCTCGTTCGCCGCCTGGTTCCTGAACTGCCATCGCCGCATCTTCTAGGCGGTCTCCGGCTTGATGGCGTGCAACAGGGACATTGCACCGACGAAGACGGCGGCAATGATGAAGATCACATTGCTGCCGCCGCTGTGCGAGGCGGAGGCCAACTCAAGGGGTGTCATTTCCTGCGGCTGCCCTGCGTGCACAGGAGTATGGCTACTGGTGCCCAGGACCCTCTCTGACAGTCTCGACTGAGACGTCCGGTTCGTCCGGGTTAGTCTGGATGGGCGAGACAGGAGATTCCCGGCATGGCTTCCAATACCACCACCTCACGCACAGCCCCCGAGCCCGACCCGGCCCCGCGGCCGAAGCGGCGCACGTTCACGGCGGAATACAAGCTGCGGATCGTCGCTGAGTACGATGCCGCCCCCAGCGGGGAGAAGGGCGCGGTCCTGCGCCGCGAGCGGTTGTACCACTCGCACATCATCGAGTGGCGGGCCGCGCGAGACGCCGGAGCGATGGCCACGCTCGCCGACCGGCGGACCTCGCCCGCACGCCCCAAGAGGCCCGCCGAAGCAGCCGAGGCCGAGCGGCTGCGCAAGAGGCTGGCCGTCGTGGAACGGGAGCTGGCGCAGAAGGACGCCGCCCTGGAGCTGCTGGGAAAAGCTTCCGCACTCTTGGAACTGCTCTCCAAGAGTGCGGGCTGAAAGCCGAGGCCGAGCAGGTCGCCGACGAGCTCTTCCAGTCGCTGGAGCGGGAGTTGAACACCACTGCGGCCTGCCGGCTGACCGGTCGCTCACGGGCCACGCACTACCGTCGGCTCAACCCGCCCCCGCCGCGCGAGCGCCTCCGCGCCCCTCGCCGCCCTCAGCTCTGGCTCCGGCGGAGCGCGCGCGGATCCTGGCACTGATGAACAGCCCGGCCTATGCCGAACTGGCACCTGCCCAGATCTGGGCGCGCGAACTGGACGAGGGCCGCTACTACTGCTCAGTGCGCACGATGTACCGGATCCTGGAGGCCCAGGGCCAGACCGGCGAGCGCCGCCGCCAGGCCACCCACGCCGCCAAGTCCATCCCCGAACTCGTGGCCACCGCCCCCTCGCAGGTCTTCAGTTGGGACATCACCAAACTGGCCGGACCAGACAAGGGCATCTGGTACCACGCCTACGTCATCATCGACATCTTCAGCCGCTACGTCGTCGGCTACACCGTGGAGATGGCCGAATCGGCCGAGCGCGCCGAGGAGTTGATCAGCGAGACCGTCGAACGCAACGGCATCGCCCCCGAGCACCTGCACGCGGACCGCGGCACCTCGATGACCAGCAAGAAAGTCTCGCAGTTGCTCATCGATCTGGGCGTGACGCGCTCGCACTCGCGCCCCAAGGTCTCGAATGACAACCCGTACAGCGAAAGCCAGTTCAAAACCACGAAGTACATGGCCGACTACCCGGCGCGGTTCGACTCCCTGAACCACGCACGCGAGTGGTTCGACTCATTCATTGCCTATTACAACCATGAGCATCGCCATTCGGGCATCGGGCTGCACACGCCTGCGTCCGTGCACTTCGGCACCGCCGGCCAAGTCCAGGACCAGCGCGCCGTCACGCTCAACGAGGCATACGCCCGCCACCCCGAACGCTTCGCCCGCCGCCCCCGCCCGCCCAAGATCCCCGATCAGGCGTGGATCAACGACCCCGCCAAACGCAGAGAACCCGAATCAGCACAACAGAGCGCATAACCGTACGAACGTCTCATTTGACTTGACACGTTCCGGGACGCATCGGACCCGGCACGAGGCCGGTGGATCCGGCTGGCCCAGGCGCGCTGGGACCAACGGACTGCAGAGAGGACGGCTGGGTTTCCTTCACCTGCGGAATGGAGAGGGTCACCGACCGGTGAAGCGGCTGTCAGGGGGTAAGCGGGACTGATGGAGAGCATGGCGGCCGCATGGAGCCGCCGGAACCAGCCTGCGCGTGGCCGATGGAGGCTGCCCGTCATCGGATGCTCCCCGGTGGTCGAGGTGGAGGCAGTGAAGGTTGTTCTCGGTAGAAACCAGGCCGGCCGGGCTCGCATATGTGCTCGCTCTACGGGGTGAACTGGACTTCCACAGCGCCGTCCAGTTGCGGGAAGCAGCCGAGACCGCACTCGCCGGGCCGCAGCCGCCTCCGCTGATGGTGGTCGACTGCACCGCTATGACCTTCTGCGACTCCTCCGGCATCGGCTGCTTGATCGGGATCTACCAGCAACTGTCCGCGCGCGGCGGGGCGCTGCGCCTGGCGGCGGTGCCCGCTTCCGTGGCGCGGCTCTTCGCGTTGACGGGGTTGAACCAGGTGATGGCCGTGCACGACACGGCGCGCGAAGCGCTGGAGGCCGACAGCGCGCACGAACCGCACGTCCAGGACGCCAGGTCCTCGGTGCCTGTGGACAATCGAGAGGTAGCAGGGCGATGACCCGTGTTCCAGAACAGCCGTCAGTGCCGACCGGCGACCCAGTCCCTCGTCCGGCAGCCGACAGCGGGGCGGAGCAGGACCTGCGGGCCCTGTTCGGCCAGTCCAGCGCCGTGTTCGCCTCCCTCGCCGGTCCCGCGCACATGCTCGAGGCGGCGAACCCGGCGTTCTTCGCGGCGATCGGGGGCGGGGACCGTGCGCGGACCGGGGTTCCGATCGGGCAGTTGATGCCGGAGCTTGCCGAGCAGGGCTTCTTGGCCTTGCTGAACCGGGTCTACCGCCACGGTGAGCGCCACACCGGACACGACGCCCGCATCATGCTGGGCACCGGACCCGGTGCACGGGAAGCCTTCTTCGACTTCACCTACGAGCCGCGCCTGGACGCGGGCGGCAACGTGATGGGGGTGCGGATCATCGGGGTGGAGACCACCCAGATCAAGCACGCGCAGCGGCTGACCGCCGAGCACCGTGCGCTGCTGGAGCAGATCGCCCGCCAAGCCCCGCTGGAGCAGGTGCTCCACGGCATGGCCCGCACGATCGAGAACCTGGCGCCGGAGGAGGTCCTGGTCTCGGTCCTGCTGGCCGACCCAGACGGACGCCACCTGCGCCACGGGGCGGCCCCCAGCCTGCCCGACTTCTACAACCAGGCCATCGACGGCATCGCCACCGGCGAAGGCGTCGGTTCCTGCGGCACCGCCGCTCACCGGCGCCAGCCGGTCATCGTCACCGACATTGCCACCGACCCCTTCTGGGACGACTTCCGCGACCTGGCCACGAAGGCAGGCGTCGCGGCCTGCTGGTCGACCCCGATCCTGGCCAGGGACGGATCGCTGCTGGGCACCTTCGCGATGTACCACCGCACACCCCGCGCCCCGCAGGACGCTGACCTGGCCCTGTCACGGGTGTTCGCCGGCACCGCTGCCCTGGCGATCGAGCGCCACCAGGCCGACCAGGCCCGCCTGGCCGCCGAGACCAGGGAAAAGGCTGCCCGCGCCGACCTGGCCTTCCTTCTGGAAGCCAGCACCACGCTGTCCGCCGACCTCGATCACGCCCAGACACTGCAGCGCCTGGCCACCGCCGCCACACCGACCCTGGCCCCGCTGATCACGGTCGATGTCGTCGAATCCGGGCGCGTGCACCGCATCGCCACCGCCGCGCCCACGGCTGAGGAGGAACGCCTCCTCGCCTCGCATATCCCGGTCTACGATGCCGCTGACGACGCTGTCGCCCGGGTCATCGCCTCCGGTACCAGTGAGATCGCCCGCCGTACCCCGACCGGCCCTGGTCCCTGGTCGGACCTGAAGGTCACCGGGTACCTGTGCGTGCCCCTGATGGACCGCGGCACAGCGTTCGGCGCCATGACCCTGCTGACCACCGGCGAGCAGTCCTTCGACGGGCACACCGTCGCCCTGGCCGAGGAGCTCGCACGCCGCGCCGCCTCGGCAGCGCTGAACGCCCGTCAGTACACCGAACGCGTCACCTTGGGCCGCGACCTGCAGGCCGGGCTGCTCCTGCCCCGCGTACCCGACGTGCCGGGCGCGCAACTGGCCACCTACTACCACCCCGCAGGCGAGGGACTCGACATCGGCGGCGACTTCTACGACGTCTTCCCCCTGCATGAGGGTACCTGGGCGTTCATGCTCGGCGACGTCTGCGGACGCGGCGCCCTGGCCGCCACCACCACCGCCCTGGTCCGCCACACCGCCCGCGCCGTCGCCCCCCTGCTGCCTGGCCCCGACGCCGTGGTCCGCGCCGTCAACAAAGCACTCCTGGACCGGCCCATCAGCCACGGCACCGGCTTCGTCACCCTCGTCTACGGCTATCTCGTCCCCACCACCGACGGTCTGGACATCAGCCTGGTCCGCGCCGGCCACACCCTGCCCCTGCACATCGACGCCCAGGGCGCTGCCGCCTTCGTCCACAGCGACGGCTCCCTGCTGGGCATCACGCCCGACCCGCACCTGACCACCCAACACCTGCACCTGCACCCCGGAGAGAGCCTGCTGCTCTACACCGACGGCCTCACCGAAGCCCGCAACGAGGCCGCAGAGCAGTTCGGCGAGGAACGCCTCGCCCAGGCCCTGACCAAGGCACCGCAGCAGGCCACGGCATCCCAGGTCATCCACACCCTCACCGAGGCCCTACGGATCTTCACCGATGGCAAGGAGATCAACGACGACCAGGCGGCCCTGGTCCTGACCGCCACCCATCGCGGATCACCCCGGCAATCCACCACCAAGCCTGATGCCCCACAGGATGGCGAGAATCACCAACTCCCGTGAGGCCATCGGCCAGCTTGAACGGCTGCGCACGCGCCGCGGGGAAAGACCGCGTGGCAAGATACGAGCTATGAACGCGCGTGCGAAGGGCAGAGGCGAGGCGGTTGTGCGGGGTACGACCGCCCGCGCCTGTGAGGAATCCGCTACCAAGGCCGCGGCGTCCGCGGCGCCGGGCGCCGGAGGCCGGCGATGATGCCGTTGACGCTCCAGGCCCGCACGAGCGACAGCGGCCCGCTCGTCGAGATCGCCGGGGCGCTGGACTTCGAGACCGCCCAAGAGTTCCACGACCTCTTGCCCAGCCTCGCACTGCTTCCTGGCCAACGACTAGTCCTGGATCTGGAAGCGGTCGAGTTCTTCGACTCCAGCGGCATCCGCGCCCTCCTGGCGGCCCGCAACCTGGCCGCCGGCACCGGAGCGGCCCTCATCCTGGTGGCAGTTCCGGGCCACATCATCCGCGTCCTAGACGCGGTGGGTCTCAAGGACCACTTCACCGCCGAGGCGACTCCGCCCCACGCGAGCTGATCCAGCTGCTACCCCGCAGTGGCTTTGCCAACAGACCCCGGCTGTCGGACTGTCGGGAATGTGAGGCGCTGTCCGGGGCAGGTGCCTCCCTTGACGGAGTCGGTGCCTTTCCGGCGACGGGGCACGGGCTTGCCATATCTGTCGCACCGCGAGACGGTGGCTCAGGCGACAACGCCTGTTGTCCGCTGTCGAGACAAAGAAATGAGTCAGCCCGGCACCACCGGTGACTGGGCCCGTGGTCCTCCATGACGTCCTTCCCGCCCGCACCCGGCCCCTCCGCTCCCGCGCCCGCAGCCCCAACGCCGCGGCCCGCCATCGGAGCGCCGTTGCTGCGCGCCCTGGTCGACGCGGTAGCACCGGTGCTCGTGCTGGCAGGCGACCCGGCGCGGGTGCGCCTGCACAACAAGGCAGCCGAAGCCCTGTTCCCGGCCTTGGGAGCCACCGACGCGTTCACCGTCGAAACGGTCGCCTCCTGGCTCGTGCACGCGCAGGAGCAGGGTGTGGAGGCGCTGGACGGCTCCGTGGGTGAGCGGGTGTTCCGGGCCACCGCCCAGCCGCTGCCGGGGGAGTGCACCGGCTGGCTGCTGACCGACGTCACCGAGGAGCGCGCCGCCCTCAAGCGCCTTGGCGAGGAGCGGGCCCGCACCCAGTTCCTGGTGCGGGCCTCGGCACGCCTGCTGGCCTCGCTCAACCAGCGCCGCTGCCTGCGGGCGACCGCGGAACTGGCCGCCGAGCAACTCGCCGACGCCGCCGTGGTGGTCACCCCTACCCGGGGACGACGGGTCTCGGTGACCCGCATGGTCCGTGGGGGCCGGATCGAGGAGACCTCCCTGAGCGTGGAGGTCGACCAGGTCCCGGGACTGAGTGACGCGCTGGCCGGGTTCCCGCCCGTGCCCTCCCTGTGGGTCCAGCCCGACCTCGCACCCCCGTGGCTACTACCCGAAGGCTTCGGCGAACTCGGCTCCCTGGTCGTCACCCCGCTGCCCGGCAACGGGGTCTCCGCCGGGGCGCTGATCCTGCTGCGCCGCGCGGACCAGGCCGGCTTCAACGACGAGGAGGAGGTCTTCGCGCGGATCTTCGCCGCCCGCGCGGGCGCCGCGATCTCCGCCGCCGTCCTGTACGCCGAGCGCACCGAGACCACCACAGTCCTGCAACGCGCCCTGATCCCCCCGCCCACCGATCGCCTGGAGGGCATCGACCTTGCCAGCTCCTACCGCCCCGCCCGTGCCGCGGACCTGATCGGCGGCGACTTCTACGACGTCCACCCGCCCCTGCCCACCGCGGGCCAGGACGAGAGTGCGGGCGAGACGCTGCTGATGCTCGGCGACGTGTGCGGCAAGGGCCCGGGTGCCGCGATCCTGACCGGGAAGATCCGCAACACCCTGGCCGCACTACGCCGCCTGGAACTGCGCCACGGACACCTGCTGGAGCTCCTGAACGCCACTCTCCTGGACGACCAGGACGCCCGCTTCGTCACCCTGGTCCTGGCCGGCGTCACTCCCGTGAGCAACGGCCGCCTCGACCTGCACCTGACCTCCGCCGGCCATCCCGCCCCGCTGCTGCTGCGCGCGGACGGCTCCGTGGAGCAGGCCGCCACCCGGGGGACCCTCATCGGCGCGGTGCCCGACATCACCTCCACCACCTGGACCACGGTGCTGGAACCGGGGGAGATGTGCCTGCTGTACTCCGACGGCGTCACCGAGGCCCGCGGCGGTCCCGGCGGCCGGGAGATGTTCGCCGACCAGCGCCTGAAGGACGCCCTGGCCGAGTGCGCCGGAATGCCCGTGGAGGCGGTGGTCGAACGGATCGAACTGGCCACCGCGCAGTGGCTGGGCGGCGGCGAGCACGATGACATCGCCCTGATGGCGATCGGCGCACCACGCCGCGGATCGCACCTGACCATGGTGGACGGCCGCGGCCGGGGCAGGTACACCGGATGACGCACCGCACCAGGCGGTGCCTCGGCGCAGGGGAGGGCCGGTGACGACTGACCTGGACCGCAGACATCCTGCCCGCAACGTCCGACCCCGATCCCTGCTGACCGCGTTGGACGTCATCGCCGCCCAACTGCACGACTTCCCGCGCACACTGGCCATCATCGACGCCGGTCGATGCGCGGTGACCACCGCCACCACATCCCCGCACAACCGCACGACCAAGGACAACACATGAACACCAACGAGCCGCTGACGATCACCACCACGCAGAGCGGACCCGGACGCGTCGTCCTGGTCCTCAGCGGCCCGTGCGACTACGAGACCGTCGCAGACCTGCGCCAGGCCGCCGACGAGGCCCTGAACATCGTCCCCACGCCGCAATGTCTGACACTCGACTTCGCCGGCGTAGATGCCTGCGACTCCTCCGGCCTGTCCACCGTTATCTGGATCAAGCGCTGCACGGTCACCGACGGCGTGCGACTTCACCTGGTCGGCTTCAACGAGCACCAGCGCCACGTCATACAACTCACCGGCATGGACGCCTACCTCGCTGACGCCCTCACCGGCCCCTGCCAGGACCATGGCGATCAAGTCGCCACCGCCACCGGAACCGTCCGCCACCGGGCCGCAGTCCGCACCGCCCGGGCAGGACGACACAACTTGCACTCAGCCGGTAGCCGCACTCAGCTGCAAGCGCCTGTCAGAGATGGCACGCCGGGGGCTGCCACCGTACCCGTCAAGATCCCGTGACCACTTGGAGCCCGCGATGGCCCACCATTCAACGCCGACCGCTGCCGTCCTGCTGGTGGAGGACGACGCCGCCGACGCATTGTTGATCCGAGACGCCCTGCAAGACCACGGGCTCGCCCGGACCATCACCCATGTCACCGACGGCGTCGCCGTCCTGGAGCACCTGCGTGAGCCCGCAGGGGTATGGCCTGACCTGATCGTCCTGGACTGGAACATGCCACGGATGGGAGGGCGTGAACTCCTGGAGACCCTCAAGTCCGACCCGACCTTCCAGTCCATCCCCGTCGTCGTGCTGACCACCTCAGGGGCATCGCTGGACGTGGTCGACTCCTACCAGAGGCACGCCAACGCCTACGTCACCAAGCCCCTGAACCTGGACGACTTCATCACGGTCGTCACCCGCATCGACGACTTCTGGACAGGATGAGAGGGCGTTCCCTCCGTTTGGCGGGAGTCGCCGGCTAGTGCGTTGACCGGGTGACTTCGCCGGGTTGCGGGTTATGCGGTGGTGAGGAGTGGGCGTCCGCCCCAGCGGATGCCTTTCTCGCTGCGGATGCGGGCGCGTTCGCGGCGTTGGGCGGCGAGGACGTCGGGGTGGCGGGCGTGGGTGTTGCGCCAGCGCAGGTAGGCGTGCAGGGCGCGGGTCTGGACCGTGTGGTTCGGGTGGTGGGAGTTGGCCAGGGTGAACTGGCGCAGTGGGCCGAAGTGGGCCTCGATCGGGTCGGCCCAGGAGGCGTTGGTCGGGGTGAAGCACAGCTCGACCTGGTTCTTCTTCGCCCAGGCCCGGATCTTGGCGCCCTTGTGCGCGGACAGGTTGTCCATGATCACGTGGATGGGTCCGCCGTCGGGGCGCGCGGCGCGAATCGATCTCAGCGCGGCCAGGGAGTTCACGGCGCTCTTGTGGCGGTGGTTGACACCCCACAGGGTGTCGTCGCCCACCGAGTAGCAGCCGTGGAAGTAGGTCACGCCGTGGGTGCGGTGGTAGGTGGCCGGCAGGCGGTCGGGATGGCCAGCCGGCGCCCAGCCGGCTCCGGCGGTGGGGCGGATGCCGAGCGGCCCGAACTCGTCGAACGCGAAGACGCGCCCAGGTGCGTGCTCCAGCAGGTACTCGATGCGGTCGAGCTTGGTGTCGTAGTGGGGGTCGGTGGACTCCTTCCAGGTACTGGTGCGCTGGAAGGTGACGCCGCGTCGGGCCAACAGGCAACGCAGCCCCTCGCGTCCCAGGCCGATGGTCCGGCCCGCGACAGTGGGAAGGTAGGCGGCTAATTTGCGCAGGGACCAGCGGGTGAAGGGCTGACCCAGTCGGGTCGGTCGGGTGGTGGCCGTCTGGACGACGAAGTCCTCGTCGTCAGGGCTGAGCTGGCGGGGACGGCCTCCCGCCCACTGAGGGTCCAGTGCGGCCAGGCCGATCTCGTTGAACCTGTGGATCACGTCGCGCACCGTGTCCTCGTCGGCCGCCACGAGCTGGGCGATGATCGGGACCCGGTTGCCTCCGGCCGAGGCCAGCAGCATCATCGCGCGGCGGTAGCGCACCGTGTTCATGGTGCCGCGCCGCACGATCTGCTGCAGCTTCTGGCCCTCCTGGTCGGATAACCGACGGACCCTGACTGGCTCTGCCACCACGCCTCCGCGAAGCCGAAACGGATCAGACTCAACAGTCCACCGTCCCACACCCCACCGACCCGGCGAAGTCACCCGGTCAACGCACTAGCGCTTGAGACTTTTCCTGAATACGAAGCCCAGGATGCCCAGGAACACCATCACGGCACCGCCCCCGATGATCATTGGAAATCCGTTGTGGCTGTGTCGTCCCCCCGAAGCCAGTATGACTACCCCCGTGATGACCATGGCCAGAGCGAGGGCCATACCTCCCACGGCCCTGGCCCTTCGATTCTTGATGCCCCCTACCCCCCACTCCCGGTTCATTTCAGCTCTGTGTTCAGCACTCATCTGAACACCTCCTCCGCCTCGTGGGCCGACCGCGCCCGTCCCATCTCGCCTCTTCGGACGAATGCCCTCAACGACAACCCGCATGCGGACCCACTGACAGAAGGCCGGGCCGTCCGACCGGCCCCGGGACCCTGACCTTCTCCAACACATTCCGAAACTGCGGGCAGTCCGCCGCCTGACCGGGAGTCAGGACGAAGGACAGGGGTAACCCGGCGGAGTCGACTGCGGCATGGACCTTGCTGCTCAGGCCGCCCCGGGACCGGCCGAGTCCGGCAGCCTTCGCCCGGGCTTTGCGGCGACGCCGCGTTGCGGCACGCTCTGCCCGCGCCCGTTCCGCGGCGGTCGTGTCCGCTGTGGCGGGTGGTGCACCACCCGCCACACCGGCGGTTGCTTCGGAAGCGGAGCCCCCTTTCCTCGGTCAGTGCCTGTTCGAGGGCATCCAGGGTCTCCCCGGCGACGGCCAGCCCGGCGGAGTCCTGGTGCGCGCGCACGACCGTGGAGTCCACGCTCACCAGCTCCAGCCCGACCAGCCCCCGCCCGGCCGCCTCCGCGATCAACGCGTCCATCAGCCCCTGGAACACCCCGGCCCTGGCCTAGCTGTTGAACCGGGAGTACACCGTGGACCAGGGCCCGTACCGCTCCGGGACGTCACGCCAACCTGACCCGGTACGAAAACGCCAGACCACCCCGTTGAACTGATCACGCACCCGCCGAGGCAACGGCCCCGTAGCCGCCACCGGCAGAAGAGGCTCGATCAACATCCACTCGGCATCCGTCACGTCAAAACGCGCCACACCCGAGTTCTACCAGCAACCCGCGCGACAAGAGATCCGAACCCCGAACAGCTCCTAGTTGAGGAGGGCGTTGAGCTGGGCTGCCTCCTCGGTATCACCCGGGGCCATCGGGTGGAAGCTGGCACCGGCGCCGCTGATCACGACTCCGTTGAGCCAGGGGTCGTCGCTGCATACCTCATGGCCGTTGAACGTGGGGCGCACGTCGACGAAGGAGATGTCCATGCCGGGGTCCGCCGCGACGGTGCTCTTGATCGCGTCGCTGATGGAGGCGTTCAGGTCGTCGGACATGGTGTTCATCCAGCCTGCGGCTGCCTCCGCGCTTGAGTCGGTAAGCAGGGCGCAGTTGGGGATCGTCGTGTCCTGGGGGAACAGGTGGGGATAGCCCAGGACCAGGACGCGGGCGTTGGGCGCCTGTTGGTGGATAGCCTGGTACACGGCCCGCAGATGGCTCTGTTCGGCGGTGATGACTTCGGGCTCGTAGGTGATCAGGGGTTGCGGGTCGACCCTGCCGTTCCCGCGGGTGAGGTAGTAGGCCGGGTCGATGCAGGGGTCCAGGGTCTCTATGCATCCGCTGAGGACGTCAGAGAATCTGGCGTCGTTGCCGCCCACGCTGATCGTCACCAGGGTGGTGTCGGGATCGAGGTATCCGGCCGCGTCGATCTCCGGGAGTTCGCCGAAGTCCGCGCTGTTGGCCGCTGCGCTGCCCCAGTCGGTGTTCCAGGTGTTGCCGGGATCGACCGCACCGGCGGTGAGGTCCACTGTTTGGGCCCCACTGCACGCGAGGAAGGCGAAATTCGCGGCGCCGTCGGCGGTGGAGACGCCGGCGATCGTGCCGGACAGGCCGGGCCAGTTGAGTTCCTCGGGGTAGGCCTCGGTTGCCGAGCGGTTGCAGTAGTCGCTGGCGCCGTCGGCGTACGCCGTGTTCGAGCCGTACTGGTAGGGGACCAGGCCGTCACCGGCGGCGTAGGAGTCGCCGAGGGCGACGTAGTTGACCTTGGGCTTGACGGTGGGTACGAAGGCGACGGCGTCGAAGGCCACGTCGCCGCCGTCGCCGTGGGCGGCGTAGGTGTTGTAGTTGCTGAGTGAGACGCTCGCGCCGGCGGACAGGTCGAAGGAGCCCAGGTCCAGCCAGGTGTTCTGATTCTGGTACTGGTTGACCAGTCGGTGGCGCTGCTGGCCGCCGCCGAGGTTGATCCGGTAGTTGGCCATCCGGGTGGTCGCGCCGCTGCTGGGGATGTGGACCTTGATGCGGGTCCAGCCGGAGACGGTGCTCGGTGGGGCCCAGGTAGCCGTCATCGAGTCGTCGGTGTAAGAGGTCCCGGCGTCGGTCGGCGTGTCGATCATGTGGGTGAAGAAGACGTGTCCGCCGAGACCGGTGCCGATCTGATGGAAGTCGATCTTCCCTTGGTAGTTGATGCACTGGGAGGTGCAGGCCGAGTTCACCGACGTCGGGAAGAAGAAGGACATAGTCCCCTGGCTCTGCCAGGTGGGCGTCCCGCTACAGGTACCCGCGGTGACGGTGGTGTCGACGATGACAGCGTTCGTCGGCAGGCCCGAGGAGGTACAGCCGTCGGGCGGATAGATGTCGGTGAACGAGGGTCGGGCGGATGCCGCAGTGTAGGTGATCTTCTCGACGCCGCAGTTCAAGGCACAGTTGGTCCACGACTGCGGCTGGTTCCACCAGCAGTGCCCGCTGGCCTGGGCGCACTTTCCGGCGGAGTCCGCCGTGCCCGACTCATCGGGAACGGCGCTGGGGATACAGCTGTCGGCCGCGGTGCACAGCGACTCGTAGGCCGGTTCAGCGGGCTGGTGGGAAGGCGTCTGCCACAGACCGGAGGCGTACGCCTTGACCCACTGGCCGGTGGCGTAGTCGTAGCGCTGCACCGGGGTGGCCGCCCAGCCGAGGACCCGCTCCTGGTAGGGCCAGTACTGCGGATGGGAGGTGTCGTAGTCGGAGCCCGCGGTGAAGTCCGCGCGATCCGCGGCGAACGTCGGGTCGGCGGGGTTGTTCGTCCAGCCCAGGCCCCAGTTCCCGGCGCCGTCCGTACAGTTGGGCCCCGGGGCGCACCCGGTCGTGTTGCCGAACGCCGCGCTCGGCTCGACTCCGGTGTTGTAGGCCCACAGGGCGAAGTACCAGTTCTCGACGTACTCCGGGTCGCCGCCGTTGGCCAGGACGCCGGCGGTGTAGAGCTGGTTCCACTTGTCGATGAGCAGGTTCAGGGAAGCGGCGACATTCGAGGCGTAGTCCGTGGCGATCGCCTGCTGCTGCTCGGCGACCGTGTAGGAGGAGCTCGCGTCGGCGATGGCGCCGGTGTAGCCGATCGTCATCCCGGTGGTGACCTGGCCGACCCCGTATCCGCAGTCGACGGAGGACCAGGTCGTGCCAGCGGGGGGACCGGAGGTGGAGACGCCGCCGTAGAAGCCCCCCTGGTTGGCGTTGCCTGTCACCGAATCCACCGCGTGGGGGCTGGCCTGGAGGGTGTTCGACTCCTGGGCCAGCAAGCCCAGCAGCACCTGGGCGGGGACCGTTCCGCCGCCGTCGAGCTGACGCAGGGGGAACATTCCCTGCGGGGTCCAGGAGATCGGCATGCCCGATCCCTCCCAGTTCACCCCGCGGGTCCGGGTGGTGAGCTGGCCCTGCACGGCCAGGTCCGCGGCCCACTCGATCTGCGCGGCGTTGGCCTGGAACGTCTGAATCTTCGGGTCGTTGCGCGCCACCGCGCAACCACGCACCGGATCCCAGGTCACTCTGGCGGGGTCCGCGCTGTCGTCGGCATTGACGACGCTGGCGGCGGGGGTGGTGGCCGCTGCCCTCAGGCTGGCTGCCTTCGCGGTGGCCGGTGGCTTCACGGTGGCTGATGGCTTGGCACTGGCCGGTGCCGCGGCGGCGAGGGAGAGGGCGGGCGAGGCGGTGCTTCCCTGGCGCGGCGCCCGTGCGGAGGGGTCCACCGTGAAGGAGACGGCCTTGCCGGTGGAGGTGACCGTGGCCCGGATCGCGATCCGGTGCTGGGCCTTCTGCGCCACCGACGTTGTCAGGCGCCCCGCCTGTGCGGTCGGAGTCCCCCCGGTGAACTGCGGATCAGTCTTGTTGGACACCTCGGTGACCAGCAGCTGTCCGAGCGTGGAGGCTGTCGCCTCGGCGTTGCCGTTCACCGCCTGCCAACCGCCCGCGGATCGTGCGCCGGCGATCGCGGTCGAGGCCTTGGGGCCGACGAGGTAGACATGCCCCGCACTGCCCTGGAGTTGCACGGCTCCGGCCGCTGCGGTGGTGACGACCACCGAGTGGCCCTGTGTGTAGCGCTTGACCTGGATCTGCTTGCCCTGCGGAACCTCGTAGGCGAGCCCGTGGTCGGCGTCGGGGTGCAGGCGCAGGGGAGTGTTCTTCTCGACCGACAGCACCGAGGACGCTCCGTGGGTGTTCACCTGGATCACCCGGTTGCCCAGTGCTGCCGCCACTCCCCCGTCGTAGGGAACGGGTGAGGTGACCTCACCGGTGAGGGTGGTGTGCTGTTGGACAGTGCCGGTCGCGGCGTTGACCAGGGTGATGCTGGTGGAGGTCGGGGCGGTGGCATCCTCGTCGAGGGCGGAGAACGCCGCCTGCTCCCCGGTGCCGCAGCCCGGACTGTAGTACGCCATGCTGGTCAGGATGTTCAACTTGCGTACGGCACCGCTGTCCAGGTCCACGATCGCCGCGAACCCCCCGCGATCCCGTGCGTCGGAGCTGTTGCTGAAGCTCCACGGCCCGTACACGACTGCCGCGTAGCGGCCGGAGCCGGTCACGCAGGCGTTGCCGATCCACTGGGAGCTGTCGAATCCCGGCTCGGACAGGGAGGCCGCTGTCTGCCAGGTGTATCCGTCCTTGGCGTCGGCGACCATGACGTTGAGACCGTTGTCATCGCCGATCACCTCCACCGCGCGGTCCTTGGAGGACTTCCATCCGGGGGCCAGTACCTGGCCGGGGGCCGTGAGCTTGGGCGTGCTCGGGGCGAGCTGCGTGGTCGAGGCGTGCGACGAGGTGGCCGCTGGGCGGGGTTGCGCCGGGGCGGCCTGGGCCTGGGTTGGACCCTGGAGGGCGAAGCAGCCCGCTGACAGGCCGACAACGGCCAGCAGCGCTGTGCCGCTCCTTCGCTGGAGTCGTTTTTTCTTCATCACACCCATCCGGGAGCATGTGAGTGGGGACAGGAAAGGGACGGACCGGACCGGACGACCATGACATCGGCCGGGGCCGTGTCCGGGTCGGCGCGGTCCCGGTTCGTACGGAGACCGCGACCCGGACACAGCTTGGGCCGTGCGTCCCGGCAGGTCGACGGGCTGGGCCCAGATGCCGCACCGGCGACGCCACCGGGCCACTGACGTGCGGGTAGGCGCCCCGTGATGACGGAGTGACGGGTCACCGGGAGCGTGTAGGGGCAGGGGACGCGCTGACTTGTCCGCGGCACCAGCCGGCTGTCGCACGGCGGCCGTCGGCAGGAGACGTCCCCGGCGCCGGGAGAAGTCCCGCCCTTCCGTCAATCACCGGTGAGTTCCCGCAGTTCAGGGCCCTCACTTGCCCGATAATCCGGCAGTTGCCCCGTCGCTCTGGCGACTGTGGATCCCGCCGCACAGTCTTGGTCCCGTGCTGCACCGCGATCAACTGACGGAGCCTCGGACCGCACAGGAGAACAGCGTGGCGACGCGCGCGTTCCCGCACCATCCCATCCGGACCGGCCCCGGCCGAACCGAGAGATACGGAGAAACATCACCATGTCCCGTCGTCTGACCCAACTCGGAGCCCAACTGTCCGCGGTGACCGGCGTCCTGGCGCTGATGGCCGTCGTGGCCCCGCAGGCGCACGCCAGCACTCCGGCGCCGATCCCCTTCTACTCCTCGGCCTGCCCTTCCAACATCGTCGAGGGCGACAGCGGAGGCTGCATCACCGACCTCCAACAGTGGCTTCAGGACTGGGGCATGAACCTGGCAGCCGACGGCGACTTCGGTCCGCAGACCCTGGCCGCGGTCAAGGTCTTCCAGACCGAGGCCGGCGACACCGCCGACGGCCAGGTCGGGTTCAACACCCGGTCGGCCATCCTCAGCGACGGCGCCAAGGGCGTCCAGGGCGGCAAGGTCACCACGATCCAGCACCTGGAGGACCGCGGATTCCTGAGCTGCCTGGAGGCCGACTCCGCCCAGTCCGGGCAGAGCCCGCAGAAGGCCTGGGGCTGGACCTGCACCGGTGGGTCCAACCAGAACTGGCGCTGGTACCCGGTGCCCCTGCACAGCGGCCGGTACATCGTCGTGAACCAGCAGGACGCCGAGTGCCTCGACGCCGACAGCGGGACCGCCGGCCACAACGGACAGGTAGTCGGCGCCTACGGCTGCAACGGGTGGAAAAACCAGCAGTGGACGACCGGGAACTCGCAGGGCCAGATCGTCAACGCCGGGGACAACCAGTGCCTGGACGCTGACACCAATACCGAGAGCACGAACGGCCAGGTCATCCAGACCTGGGTCTGCAACGGCACCCAGCAGCAGGCATGGGCGTACTCGGCCGACTGACGACATCACGTCCGGCGGATCGGCACCGCTCAGGCCGATCCGCCGACGGCCGTACGACGTCACCGCTCCGGGGACGGCACATCGAAGCAGGTGGTGGTGGGCGGCACGGGCGTGGTCAGGCACGCCTTGAGACTCGTGCCGCCAGGGGCGAGGGCAAGCAGCGGGGTGTAGGCGAATGCGTCGAGCGCGTGCGGGTCCTTGACGGAGACCTTCTGCGTGGGCGCGCCGGGCTCGGACAGCGTGAGGACGTCACCAAGTCGAGTGTTCCAGATGCGTGCCCACACCGACCGGCACAGGGGGTTGTACCGCACCTCAAGCCCGGTCCCACCAGGGATCACCTGATGCAGCAGGGTCTGTGGTTCCACGCCGCACAGCGTGTTCTGCGGGTCGAGGCCGTTGCAGGCGCCGCCGACGCAGCCGACGTGGAATCCCGATGCGCTGGACGTGCCGGACGGCCGCACGGACGCGTGGACGTCGGCCTGATGGTCGCGGCCCGCCGCGGCCCCGAGGGTGGCGGCCAGGAGCAGCACGCCCGCGAGGGCCCCGCCCCACGCTCCGCGTCGGAAGCGGCGGGGCTCTTCGACGACGACGATGCCGTCCGCCATCGGCGGCGGGGCGGGGAGGCCCACGGCGACGGACGGCAACTGTGGTGCGGGCACCGGTGCGGGAGCCGGTGTGGGAGTCGCAGCCGGGGCGGGGGCCACGGCTCCGCGGCCGCTCCAGGCTCCCTCGGCCAGTTCCCACAGGGCCCGAATGCGCGGCTCAGGCTCGTCGGCGAGATGGCACAGCGCGCGCACCGCGAGCCAGGGTGGGAGCGCGGAACCGCTGAGGTACCGCTGCCACGAGGACCTGCTGTAGGCGGACTCCTCAGCCAGCGCGGCGATGGTCAGACCGGAGCGCTCGCGAAGGAGGCGCAGTTCGGCCGCCAAGCGTGAACACGGCCCTCGGTTGAGGAAGTCTGCTGAGGTCATCGGCGCAGGGCCGCCCAGGTGTGCGGCCCCACCTGGCCGTCGACGTCCAGTTGCCACTTCTTCTGGGCCTGGATGACCGCGTACTCGGTCAGCGGCCCGAAGTTTCCGTCGATCCCGCCGGGTGTGATTCCCGCACGCTGGAGCAGGCACTGCAACTCGGCCACGGTCGGCCCGGACATGTCCACCACGATCTGCTGGGTGTTGGTGCTGCTGTTGCCCGCGTACCACAGGCCCGCACGGCGGCTGTACGTACAGCTGTAGGCCACCGCCTTGTGGACGGTGGGCGTGGGCGTGGGCTTGGGCGCGCAGGCGACCACGCCCGCGCTGGGCTGGACGACCAGCAGCGTGATCACAGCGCCCAGGGCGACTGCGCCGCCCAGCGTGACGGCTCGGCGCCATCCGGCGGGTCGGCGGCGCACGGTGGTGTCCGGTCCGGGGTCTGCCGCGGCTCCGGCGTCAGGGGCTCCGGTGTCGGTCTCGCCCGGCGTCGCGTCCGTCCCGGCTGCCGACGGGCCTGCGGGCTCGTCCGATGTCTCAGCGTCCGGGATGACCGGTCGCTGCGACTGCCAGGCGTCCGCGGCCATGTCGAACATGGCCAGCAGTCGTACGGTGTCTCCGCCCGCGCTCCGCGCGTAGGCCTCCACGGCGGCGCGGGGCGGCAGTGACCGGCCACCCAGATAGCGCTCCCACGACGACGAGCTGTATCCGGTGTCGTCGGCGAGCTCCTGAAGGGTGCGCCCGCTGGCGTCCTTGAGCTCGCGCAGCTGAATCACCAATTGAGCCACCGCCGGATCGAGTCCGGCAGGCAGAGCCCGCCACCGTGCCATTTCTCCCCTACGTTTGCCATTGTCGGAGGGCTCTCCCTGGCTCTCCAGGGGAGATACTAGGGGCTTCGTGGCCGTCGCTCTAGCCGGTTCGGTGCCGTCGGGAGTATTCCCTGCTTGCAGGCGGTGACGTCCCGTGGGATCCGGCCCTGGAGAGGTCGATCGGACGGCCACGGGACGCACGGATCGCCGAGCGCGAGGGGCGCGTTCCCCGCCCTGTCGGGTGTACAAGTCCCACGAGTCCGACCACGCAATGCCGACGGCGACCAACCCCCTGACCGGATCCACGCGCGGACCGCGATGAGGACCGCAGGGTGGTCACGTCGCTGTAGCGTGATCACCCTGCGGTGCGGGTGCCAAGGGGAGGCAGCGGCTCAGGGCTTGCTCACCGGTCAACGCAAGGGTGTGCAGGCAGTCGCCTGCCACGCGGAGCAGCGGACCGGATCGGGGGCCGTGCGGGACGGCCCGTCAGAAGCCGTTGGTGCAGCTGAACTCGGTGGCCGCGCTGCCGGCGTAGGCGCACACGCGCACCAGTTGGGAGGCTGTGTCGGAAGTCGCCGGTGTGGTGACTGAACTCGCCCCGGCTGCGGGAGGGTTGGGGGCGACACTGGAAATGCCGGTGACCTCGCTCCAGCTGGCTCCGCCGTTGTTGGAGGTCTCCAGGAAGCCCGAGCAGGTGTAGCCGTTCGTGTCGTTGTAGATCGTGCCCTGAGCCGTGCCGGAGTTGGGGTGCGCGTCGATGGTCGCGTTGCACCCGTCCTGGGCCCACCAGCCCGCGTCCAAGAGGATCTGCGGCTTGGTCTGCGGCCCGACCTGTCCGTCGACCGAGAAGGAGCTGTTCGCCAGGTGTGCCTTGGTCTGCACCCATTTGACCGCAGCCAAGGTGTGCGCGCCGAAGTCGCCGTCGACACTCAGTCCGAAGCCGAGATCGTTCAAGGACTCCTGGAGGAAGGTGACGCAACCGTCGTCCTCGCCGGACGTCAGACTGGTGGGGCACGAGGGGCTGTTGTAGCTGATGGGGGCAGGTGCCGCAGCAGCGAGCGGTGCCGTTGCGAGGACGAGTGCCGAGGACAGCAGACACATGCCGACGATCTTCTTTATCACGACGGGCCTTTCGGGTGGATGGAGCGGGAGCAGCGGACGGGGCCCCTGAGGCACAGCGCGCCAGGCGGTGGGTCGTCGCTGCGCCGATGATGCGGGAGCGGCTCGACCCTGGACAACGAGGCGGCGGATTTTGACGAAACTGCGGGTCGTCGGTGGCCTGAGCAGGCCCGATGTGTCGCAGTTGGCGGTTCCGCGGGTCAGCTGAGGACGCCTGTACTGGTTCGTCGGGCGGATGCCGCCGGAGGGTGGAGCTAGGGTCCGTCTCATGAGTTGATCAAGGTCTGTCATGATCCACTTATGGTGTGGAGATCTGACGAGCGAGCACTGGGCCAGGCTGGAGTCGCTGTTGCCGGTGGGCCGGAAGCCGGGCGGCCTCCGGTCTGGTCCAAGCGGCAGCTGATCAACGGCATACGCCGGCGGACGCGGACTGGTGCACCGTGGCGTGATGTGCCCACCCGCTATGTGGCGGGGCGGGGATGCGTCCTGGTTGTCTGTCTTTGAGGTGGAGATAGGAATCGAACCCATCTGTACGGCCTTGCGGGCCGCTGCCTGACCACTCGGCCACTCCACCGGGCAACAGCCTGACCATACGATTGTCTTGTGCTGCGGCGGGCCGGACTCGCCGTGCGTCGGGGACATTCACCCGTTCAGCCAGCGCCTGCGGCCGGCTCAGTCCGTGCCACGTGGCGCAGTCGCGCTCGCGCTCGCGGCGTGTTCTGGCGCCGGGACGGCTGCCGGAGGCCTCTCAGTCCCGCGTGTCGCAGGGGTTGTCGCTCATCATGGTGTCGCCGTGGTGCCAGGTGTGCTGCCAGCCGGTGGCGTGCCCGCCGCCGGATCCGTGCTGCTGGTGGCCGCCGTCCTGGCTGCGGTTGCTGCAGCGGTTGCCGAAGGCGGGATTGGGCGCTCCGACGAGGTTCAAGGAGTTGCCGCAGACGTCGACCGGCACGTCGACGGGATCTGGACAACGTTGCCGGACAGGACGGAACCAACTCCCACTGGCAGGCGGTCGGCAACATCTCCTCCCGGTTGCTGCAGGCAGGCAGGCAGGCGTGCGGCAGGCGCGGGGCTTCTTCCAACGTCTCCAACTTCCAGACCGACGCCGCGTCCCAGGACTACGGGTCCTGGATCTCCAGCTGCATCGCCATGATCACCGACCCGTCCAACTGGGCCTACAACCGCCCCGACTACTGCCCCAGCCACTACTACCCCACCACCTTCTCCGACTCCAGCACCTGGAGCCGGACCACGGCCTGGGCCAGAACACCATGCAGGGCTGCACGAAGGCGCCCTACAACCAGAGCGAGGCGACCGCCACCGCGCTGGAGCTCGAGGCCTGGTGCAACCCCACAGCCGCCAGTCCGACGGCCAGTGCGACGCGGCCGGCGGCGTGCACACCTGGGACTACTCGGCCTACACCCAGCCCGGATGGCCGTAGGATGCCGCAGGACAGAACCTGTTCGACCCGCTCTGGGGGCGTGTCGACCCGGCGGCCGGAGCCTGGTTCCCGGCACAGGCCCTGTCCCCGGCACAGAACGCCGATCCCGCGCTGAGCCCCAACCTGCCAGCCGGTCCCGGACACTGACCGTCCCCAACGCAGCCGCGGAGCCGGTTCGGTGCTGACCGGCTCCGGGGCGGTTCAGTCGGAGCCGTCCCGGGCCGCCTCCCGGGCCTCGCGCAGCCGCTGTGCCAGGGCCCGCACGGTGGACGCCCCGAAGAGAGCGGACACCGGCAGCTCCACGCCGGTCTCGCGGCGGAGGACGGACACCAGGCGTACCGCGCGCAGCGAGTCGCCGCCCAGTTCGAAGAAGTTGTCCGTGACGGAGAGGTGCGCGTCGGCGAAGAAGCCCCGCCAGATGCTGAGGAGCAACTCCTCCTCGGCGTCGGCCGGGTGCTCGACCAGGTGCTCGACCGCCTGCTCGGCGGCGAGCCCCTCGGCCTCGGCGGCCAGCGCCTTGCGGTCGACCTTGCCGTTCGGGGTCAGCGGGAACGCGTCCAGGACCGCGACGGCGGTGGGCACCATGTACGCCGGTACCCGCTCGGCCAGCAGCGCCTTCACGTCATCGGCCGAGTGGCCGGCCGCGGGCTCCAGGAGGACCTGGGCGGTGAGCCGCGTGCGGTGCCGGTCGCCCCGCACGGCGGCCACCGCTCCGCGTATGCCGGGGCAGGCCAGCAGCGCCGCCTCGACATCGCCGAGTTCGATGCGGTGGCCGCCGACCTTGACCTGCATGTCCTCCCGGCCCAGGAACTCGATCTCGCCGCTGGGCAGCAGCCGTCCCCAGTCGCCGGTCCGGTAGTGGCGGGCGCCGGTGGCCGGGTCGGTGACGAAGCTGCGCGCGGTACGTTCGGCGTCGCCAAGGTAGCCGCGGGCCAGGCCGACCCCGGCGATGCAGATCTCGCCGGGCACCCAGCGGGGCCTGGGCCGCATCAGTCCGTCGCCGACGTACACGTGCTGGCCGGTCATGGACCGGCCGTAGGGGACCGAGGCGAGGTCGGCGTCCGCGGGCGTGATGGGGTGCCAGACGGACCAGATGGAGGCCTCGGTGGCGCCGCCGAGGGACCACTGCAGGGCCCCGGGGAACAACTCCCGGACCTCGTTCGGCAGGCCCACCGGGATCCAGTCGCCGCTCATCAGGACCGCGCGCAGCGGTGGCAGCGGTGCCGGCCCGGCGGCCGAGGTGTACTCGGTGAGCATGGCCATCAGGGCCGGCACACTGTTCCAGACGGTGACTCCCGCCTCGGCCATGAGCCGCAGCCAGGCAGCGGGTTCGCGGGCATCGCCGGGAGCCGGCAGCACCACCGCGCCACCGGCCGACAGGGGGCCGAAGAGGTCGTAGACGGAGAGGTCGAAGTGCAGCGCCGAGAGGGCCAGCACCCGGTCGGCAGCCGTGCAGCCCAGCTCCCGGTTCACGTCCCGCACGGTGTTGACGGCGGGTCCGTGCTCGATCATCACGCCCTTCGGCATGCCGGTGGAGCCGGACGTGTAGATGACGTACGCGAGGTCGCCGGGCGCGATCTCGACCGCCGGCGCCTCGGTGGCGGGACCGGCCGGGGCGTCCGCCGCAGGGGGCGCGACGGTGCTGACCGTGAGGCCCTCGGGCCAGGCCACCGTGTCGGCGAGGCCGGGTTGGGTGAGCGCCTCGGTGACGCCGGCGGCGCCGAGGATCTCGGTCAGGCGGCGGGCCGGCCAGTGCGGGTCCACCGGGACGTACGCGGCGCCGGCCCGCAGGATGCCGAGGCAGGCGACGACCTGCTCCCAGCCCTTCTCCATGGCGACGGCGACGAGCGGCTCGGGACCGAGGTCCTTGGCCGCCAGCAGCGCCGCGAGTCGGGCGGACTCGTCGGCGAGTTCGCCGTAGGTCAGGGTCCGGTCGGCGGCGATGACGGCCACGGCCTCAGGGGTCGCGGCGGCCCGGTCGAGGAAGGCCAGGTGCAGCAGGGCGTCCGCGGGGAGGGCGGCCACGGGGTCGGGGTCGACGGCCTCCGCCGGGAGGGCATCGGCGGTCCCGGTCCACGCGGGCAGCGTCCAGGCGGACTCAGTCACAGAGGTCACGGATCAGTCCTTCGTAGGCGGCGAGCATGGAGTCCACGACTCCCTCGGGGAACACCTCTTCGACCACGTCCCAGTTCAGGACGAGCGCGCCGTCCTCCTCGAACGCCTGGTGGTCCAGGACGACCTGGGGGGTGCGGACCCCGCTCCAGACCGGGGCCCCCGTGTCGCCGAGCAGGCACAGGGCGCCCACCGGGCCGACTGTGCGCGGGACGCCGGGCGCGGGTCGGCTGCCGCCGATGGTGCTGTTGAACACGACGGGCAGCCGGGCCCGGCCGGCCTCCCCGTCCAGCCGGCTCAGGTCGCGCAGGACGTCGAGGCCGGTGTAGGCGACATGCTCCAGGTCCTGGAGCAGTTGGCGCTGGATGCCCGCGCCGGCCTCGCGGAACGGGGCCGCTTCGTCGATGTGCACTTCAAGCAGCGTGGTGGAGGAGAAGTTGCCGACGACCGTGGACATGTCCTCCGCGGCGAACGCCGAGCGCTGGGAGACCAGGACGGTGAGCGTGAAGTCCGGGCACCTGGACCAGCGGGCGAGCACCTGGCAGTAGGCGGTGAGGACGGCGCCGGAGGCGGTCAGGCCGGCCGCCGCCGCGTTCTCCTTGAACCGCTGCCACTGCGGCGCCTCGACCCTGATGAAGCGGTTGCCGAAGGCGGGTCGGCCGACGTCGCACAGGGGTACCGCGTACGGCAGGCGCGGCGCCGGTGGCAGGGCTGCCGCGCGCTGCTGCCAGTAGGCGCGGCTGGGCTCGATCTGCGCCGAGGCCTGGTACTGCGCGGCCCGTTCCACGTGCAGGGCGAACGGCGGGCCCGTCTCGGGGAGCGCGGCCTGCGGGTCGCGGTAGAGCCGGGCCCACTCGTTGAACAGCAGTGTGCTGCTCGCGCCGTCCGAGACCAGGACGTCCACAGCCACGTGGAGCCGGGTGACTGCCTCGTCCAGGTGGGTCGCCCGGACCAGGACCAGCGGCCAGCGGGCCGTGTCGAAGGTGTGGGTGGTCACCTCCTGGTGGATCTCGGCGAGGCGGGCGGCCCGCTCGTCGGCGCCGAGCCGGCGGATGTCCTCGACCGGGATGCGGAACTCCGGCACCTCACCGAGCACCCGTTGGGTGCCGGCCTGGTCGAACACCGCGCGGAGCATCCCGTGGCGGTCCACGAGCTGCCGGAACGCGCGCTCGCCCGCCCGTACGTCGAAACCGGTGAGGTCGACCTCGACGGACAGCACCGTCGGTACGTTGCCTAGCTCGAAGTCTCCGGCGCGGCCTGCGACATAGGCTTCCTGAAGCTTGGTGAGCGGGAACGGCGGGGAGTCGGCCCGGGACGGCCGCTGCGGAGCGACGGCCCCGGCCCCGGTCCCGGAAGGCGCGTCCGCGGCGGGAGCCGCTACGGACGCACCGTCATTTCCCGGGCTGCCAGGGGCAGGCTCGGGGCTCGGGTCGCCGCCGCCCGGTCCAGACGGGCCGAACAGGTCGACCAGGTGCTGGGCCAGCGCTTCCGGGGTCGGGTGGTCGAAGACCGCGGTGGCCCTGAGCCGGATGCCCAGGATCCGGCCGAGCCGGACCCGCAGCTCCATGGAGGTCAGGGAGTCCACGCCCATCTCGTAGAACGAGCGCTGCGGGTCCACCCGGTCGGGCTTCAGGCCCAGCAGGCCGGCCACGCACTCCTTGACCAGCCCGACCGCGGCGACCAGCCGCTGGTCGGCCGAGGCTTCGGCGGAGGTCAGTACCGCGAGCACGGCGGCTCCCGGCTGTTCCGCCGAGGCGCCCACGGAGGAGGCGGCGGGTGCGGCGGCGACTGCGGGTGCGGCGACCGGTGCGGCCGTCCGCACCGGAGCGGCGGCGCGGGCGGCCGGGCCGCTGCCCGCGCCCCTGGTCGGCCCCGCCAGCCGGGTCAGCAGGAACGGCGCTTCGCCCGCCCCGGGTCCGGCCGCGTCCGGCAGCGCCAGCCGGGCGCCGACGAGGGCCGGGGCGGTACCGGACACGGCCGCGTCGAACAGCGCCAGGCCGTCGGCCGTCGGGAACGGTGCGACACCGTTGCGCCGCAGGCGCAGCAGGTCGCCCTCGTCGAGGTGGCCGGTCATGCCCGTGGCCTCGGCCCACAGACCCCAGGCGATGCAGCGGGTGGCCCTGCCCTGCGCGGATCGCCAGGCGGCGAACTGGTCCAGGAAGCTGTTGGCACCGGCGTAGTTGGCCTGGCCGGGGCCGCCGAGCACGCCGTAGAGGGAGGAGAACAGCACGAAGAAGCCCAGGTCGTCCTCGCGCGTCGCCGCGTCCAAGTGCCAGGCCGAGTCGACCTTGCTGCGCAGCACACGGTGCAGCTGGTCGGGGGTCATGTTGGCGACGATCGAGTCGTCCAGCAGACCGGCGGCGTGCACGACGCCGGCGACCGGTCCGCGGGACCGGATCAGGGCGAGGACCCGGCGCACGTCGTGCGCGTCGGCGACGTCGGCCGCGAACACCTGCACGTCGGCGCCGAGCCCGGCCAGTTCGCTCTGGAAGCCGGCTGTGCCCTGGGCCCGTTCGCCGCTGCGGCTGAGCAGGGCCAGGGACCGGACTCCCCACGCGGTCACCAGGTGGCGGGCCACCTCGCGTCCCAGCGTGCCGGTGCCGCCGGTGAGTACGACGGTGCCGTCGCCCAACTCGGGCAGGGGTGCCCGGGCCGGTGCGTGCGGGGTCAGTTGGGGCATCAGCACGCGGCCGCCGCGGACGGCGAGCTGGGGCTCGGTGCGCCGCAGGGCGCGGAGCAGGGCGTCGGTCGCGCCCGGCACCACGGTGTCGGTGTCCACCACCCGGAACTGGCACGGGTATTCGGTCTGGGCGGAGCGGACCATGCCCCACACCGCGCTGTCCGCGAGGGAGAACGCCTCGTCGCCCGGGACGGCCACGGAGTCCTGCGTGACGAAGGTCAGCACCGCGCTGCCGGTGAGGGCCTCGGCCCGGAGCCATGTCTGCAGGGCGGCCAGGTTCCGTTCGGCGGACGCGTGCACCTGCTCGACCGTGGCGTGCCGGGATGCCGGGGTGCCCAGGACCACCTGCCAGGTCCCCGGGATCGACGAGACGATCATGATCGCCTCGTCGAGGGTGGCCACCGAGATGCCCTCCCGGTTGGCGTCCCGCAGCGCGGCCGGCAGCGGTCCCTCGTCACCGCCGACCACGCACAACCGCACGTCCTGCGGCGCCTCGCCGGCCGGTTCCTGCCAGCTGGTGGCGAAGAGACCGGCGCGGTCGAGATCGACCGGCGCCGCGCCGGCCCCGTCCAGGGCCAGGCCGCGAACGACCAGCCGCTCGACTTCGAGCAGGACGGTGCCGTCGGCCGCGGCCAGGGTCAGCGCGATCGCGTCCGGGCCGACCCGGTAGGCCAACGCCTCGCAGGCGACGGCGCCGGACGCGGAGAGCGATCGGACGCCGTTGAACACGAACGGGACCGCGATCCGCCCGGGCTCCGGCTCGCCGAGCAGCCCGCAGGCCACGGCGGCGTGCAGGGCGGCGTCGGTCAGCGCGGGGTGCGCGGCGAAACCGCTGTGGTCCACCAGGGCCGCCTCGGGCAGCTCGACCCGGCTCCGGACCCAGTCGGCGCCCAGGTGCTCGCCGGAGCGCACGCCCTGGAAGGCCTCGCCGTAGCCGTAGCCGAGACCGTGCAGCCTCGGGTAGAGGCTTTCGGCGGGGGGCAGCGCCGTCGCGCCCGGTGCCGCGGCCAGGTCCACCGTGTCCGTACCGGGGCGGGCGGCGCCGAGCAGTCCCTCGGCGTTGCGCAGCCAGCCGGTTCCGGCAGCGGTGCGGGAGTGGACGCTGGCGGCGCGGGTGCCGTGGGCGTCCACGGGGGCGACGGCGACCTGGATGTCGACGGCCGTGCCGGCCATCGGCAGCAGCAGCGGGTCGCTGACCACCATCTCCTCGAGCTGCTCGCAGCCGACCTCGCGGCCCGCGGTCAGCAGCAGCTCCATGAAGGCGGTGCCGGGCAGCAGGGCGGTGTCCTCGACGCGGTGGTCCATCAGCCAGGGGTGGCTGCGGACCGACAGCCGACCGGTGAGCAGCACCGTGCCGTCGGGCGTCTCCACGACGGAGCGGAGGAACGGGTGGCCGCCGTCCGCGACGGAGCTCGGGCGGGCGGTCGACGGGCCGGCTGCGGTGACGGGGGTGACGGCGGGGGACACCCGGCCCACGCCCTCGGTCTCCAGCCAGAACCGCTCGCGCTCGAACGGGTAGGTGGGCAGCTCCGCGGCCGCCACGGCGCGGGAGGGGACCGCAGGCAGCAGGCGGGTCCAGTCCAGCGGGTGGCCCTGGACGTACGCCTCGGCGGCCGCGGCGAGGAACCGCTCGCGGGTGCCCTGGTCGCGTTTGAGGGTCGCGTTCACCGGGGCGCTGCTGCCGGCCTCCTGGAGGACGGCCTGGAGCGAGCCGGTGAGGACGGGGTGCGGGCTGATCTCGACGAAGGCGTCGAAGCCGTACGAGACCATCTCGGTGATCGTCTCGGCGAACCGGACCTGGCCGCGCAGGTTGCGGAACCAGTAGTCGGCGTCGAGCTCGTCACCGCGCAGCCGTGCTCTGTCGACCGTGGAGAACATCGGGACGGCGGACGCGGTCGGGGCGACCCCGGCGAGGCCGGTGAGGCTCGGGTGCGCCGATCTCCCGCTGAGTGTGCTTGCGTACCAGGGCGCCGACCTGACGCACACGGAAGCCGCCGCGGTTGCTCTCCTCCTCCCGCAGGACTTGGACGGCCTGGGTCAGCGCGCCCAGCTCCAGTGGTGCCCCGACCTCAAGATCGGGTGCATCGACCAGCGCCTTGGCCCGGGCGGCTACCTCGAGTCGAGCCGAGAATAGTCCCGGGAAGTTCTGGCCTGCGATGTTCAGGATGCTGTCCACGGCGCCCCGGCAGCAGGTCTGTGCCACTTCGTACGGTGCACTGAACGTCTGCGGCTCGGACAGGATCTTGGCGGCGTCCCGCAGCAGGTTCAGCGCACGCTCACCGTGCTTCCCCTGGGCGATGAGCGCCTGGACGAGGTCGGGTTCGATGGTCAGAGCATTGAACGGGTCCGGGGCCCCTGAAGGCGAGGGAGTTGCGGGGATGCTCACCCGCACACGATAGCGATCGGGGCTGGACCACTCTCTTGTGCGGCAAGGCCTGTGATGCGGCGGCGACAGCCTAACTGCGGTTGCTGGAAAGAATTCTGAGGAAGTGAAGGCCTCGGCGGCACTAGCGTTGCGCCATGAGCGAGGATGCAGGAGAGATCCAGCGGGCCGTTCGCGACTGGCTGGAGCACTTGGTGAGCAAGGGCATGCCGCCCCGTGGAGAGGGGTTCCTATGGGAACACCTGGCTGAGCAAGCGGAGTGGGCACCGGTACGCCACGCAGTGACCGCCGTCGCGTTGGCCAACGACCGGGACGACCTGTGCTACCGACTCGGGGATCCATCTGACGACTGCTGGGCGATCGACGACCAGGTGCTCCTGCATGTCAGCGGTCTCGGCTCCCTCGCCCGCGCGCTCACCAAGGGTGAGCCGATCGACCCCGCGGAGGTGGCTGAGGGGTTCGCCCGATTCTGCGCAGGCCCGCGGCCGGCTGCGGAGGACTGGCTCCTGATCGAGGCCACCTTCCCGCAAGGCACTCGCGTGGCCATCGGGGAGTACACCCTGCAGACCTTCACCCTGGCCGAGCTGCGTGATCTGCACCCGTTCCCCGGCCTGAGGGCGCACCTGAAGGCCGGCGACCTCACGGCGGAGCCGCTGGCCGGGGCTCCGTTCCTGCACCGGATCTCCGAGCGAGGCCCGTCACCGGCGTTCAACCCGCAGCTGGTTGTGCGGCCCCGCCCCGAGACGGAGCACTGGCAACCGCTGCTGCCCCTGCTCCTGTGGTCCCCTGAGCTCACCCGCATCCAGGCCAACTACCAGGTTGAACGGGGCCGGCGGGTGCGTCTGGACCAGGGCTCTCCCAGCATCTGGATGACCTACCACCCCGATGACGACCTCGAAGACGACGATCTGGAGGAGTTCGACTGCGGTGACTACCGCGTCGGCGCAGATGACGTCGGGGAGTTCACCGTCTTTTGCAAGGAGGTGGTCGACCGGATGCAGCAGGTGTTCGCCGAGAACGGCAAAGCCGGAAAGAAGCGGGCGCGCCGGCTGACCCGGGCCGCCCAGCACCTGGTCCGGGCAGCGCACCGCACCTACGGGGGCACGGTCGCCAAGGAACTCCCCGGTGACGAAGCCGAGGAGGTGCTGCTGCAGTACGTCATCGCGATGGAGGCGCTCCTGGCCGATGAGGACAACCTGGACCTGAGCCGTAAGGTCGCCTACCGCGCGGCGACACTGTGGCAGACCGACACGGACCGCCAGCGGGTGGCCAAGCTGGTCAAGGACGCCTACACCGAGCGTTCCAAGTACGTCCACGGCGACGACATCGACGCAGGACGCGTCCGGATCGAGGATCTGCGCGCGGTCGCGTCCGAGACGCTCCTGCGCTGGCTGGTCCTGGCCAGCAGCGGCGCCAAGGACGTGCCGGGGCTCCTGGACAGCGCCCTGCTGTCCGAGACGGTTCGGCGTGCCGAGATCATCGAGCCGATCAACACGTTCTTCCGCGCCGTCCGGGCCCGTTCAGTCTCGGGCGACGCAGCGGACCAGGCGCTGGACGGCACCGAGGTGTTCTCCCGTGTCCTTCAGTCGGCCGGAACTGAAGCGGGCGCCGGCCAGGAGGGCCAGTCCTGAGTGCCCGGGCCGTACGGACGACTTGCGCGCCGGGGAGGGACTGGCAGAGGGTCATGCTCCGTGAAGGGGCCGGGCGTCGGTCGCGTAGCGGAACCCGCCCTCCACCGGGGCCAGGTCGACCAGGTTGAGCCGCGGCCGCAGGGTGTCCTCCACGATGAACTGCGACCGGATATCGGACTCCACGCTGGCCGCGACTGCGTGGAACACCCGACGGCCGGCGTAGCAGTTGTTGAGTTCCGCCAGCGCCGCGAGGTGGTCGTACCGAAACGGCGGGTCGAAGTCACGCCCTGCCGCCACCCAGACCACGACCGCCGCCTCCGCTGCGCGGGCGTACGTCAGCAGCTGTCCCAGGTGCTTGTGGTCGCTGTTGCCGAGTTGGGCTTCGATGACCACCGTGCGGCCGTGCTCGTCACGAGCGACGATATCCATGCGCAGCGCGCCCACCCAGACTTCCCGGCCGGTGACGTCGACGTCCTGCCATTGCTCACCGACCTGAACCTCGCGGCCGACGAAGTCCAGACGCTTCATGCCCAGGCATTCGCCGAGCTGGTCGAGATGGGTGATCAGCCAGCTGACGAGGTCCACTTCCCGGGGCCATAAGTCGCACGGCTTGCCGACGATCTGGAAGGAGGGCGACGGCGGCCCCAGATATGTCGTGTAGGCGAGATCCATCGGGCCATTCTCGGACCGGGCACTGACAAGGCCCGCGCAGCAGGGCGAGCCCGCGCCGGCCTCCTTGATCAACCTGTGCCCGTCGTCGCATCCAGGGTGACCGGGCAGAGCAGGGCATACATCTCGCCGTCTTCCTCCGCGGCCGCGACGTCCGAGGGCTGCGAGATGGAACCGGCCAGGGCGAGGAACACCCCGTGCTAGCGGGCCAGGCGCCGCCATGCCTTGGAGGAGTTCAGCGTGCCGGCGTACAGGACGCCGTGCGGACCGGTCACGGTGAACACATCGGCCGGCACGTCCAGGACTGCCGACCACCGGTCTGCGGGCTCCGCCCAGCCGGGGAGGTCGTCGAACCTCGCCCACCCTGAGGCCGCCAGGCCGAGGAGATAGGGATCGGGTCCGCGGCCGCCGTCGGCGGTGAACGTCTCGATCCGGTGCGACACGGTGAAGACCACCTGGGCGCGGCTGCCGACGTCCACCGCCCATGCCTGCGTCTCCAGCTCGACCTCCGGGCTGTCGAGGTCGATGGCGTACATGGTCTCGGGGTCCACGGTCAGGTCTCCTCGGTACGGGGCGATCGGCTTCCGTCCACCGCCCGGCGCGGCCAAGGGTGTTGAGGCCAAGCACAGCACTCTGACGGTTCTCCACTCAGTACAACGGAGTTCGGGCGGCCGGGTGGCGGTCCCGGTGCGCAGCAGCTTGGGGAGCCGGCGCCGTGGCCGCTCGGCGCGGTTCTCTGTGACCGTTCACGGTTGATGGCGACTGAGGCGATACAGCTGCGCTGCTCACGTGGGGTTTTGTTCACATGGGTTGGCGGGCTCCGTTCGCAATGGATGGCGGGGGATGCCGCTTCTTGGCCACGGAGAGTGCTTGGTTGCGCTGTCTTCGGCAGTGACCCGTTTCCCGTATGCCCCGTGTCCGTTCGCGCGTAGCAGTCGTTCGATGTGTATGACCAAGATCTTCAATCAAGTCCTCAGCGCGGTGGCCGTCGTCGGCGTCACCGTCCTCGCCGCCGCCGTCCCCGCGTCGGCCAACTCCATCGGAGACACCATTGGAGCCATCCAGATTGGCAGCCAGAACCTGGGTGCCAACAGCGGGAACGTAGGGTCGGTCAACAACCATGGCAGCAGTAACGGCAACTCTCTCGCCAACAACATCGCCGACCAATCCGTTGTCGGCCTCGTCAACGATGTCGACATGTTGAACGGCGCGTTCGCGCTCGTCTGAGTCGCCCCCTGAGACGAACCCTGGCCAGTCAAGCCTGCCGAGGCTGGCCAGGGTCTCTGGGAGGGGACTCGCCAACTCCGCTGAACAGCCGCCAACCAGCGTGAACAGTCACATTCTCATCGCGCTGACCTGCGACGTCCCGCTTGCACTAAACCGCACATGTGTTCGATCCTCATGGGGTGAGTTCGGTTTCGGTGGAGCGCGGGATGGCGGAGCAGGGTGTTGCCGGAGGTCTTCCGGTCACGCCCGTGCTGCGCTCCCTGCTGCCCGGCGGCACCCTGCGCTACGGCACCACGGTCAGCGTCGAGGACGCGGACCTGCCGGTCCTGCTCGCCCTCGCCGGTCCCGCCGCCGCCGAGGGGACCTGGGCCGCGGTCGGCCTGCCTCGACTTGGCGCCGCCGCGGCGGTGGACGCGGGCCTGGACCTGGCCCGGGGCCTGTGGGTGGACCGGCCCGGACGCGACTGGCCCCAGGTCCTGGGCGTCCTGCTGGAGGCCGTGCCGCTGGTGCTGCTGGCCTCCCCCGGTCGCGTCGCCCCGCGCACCGGACAGCGCCTGGCCGCTCTGCAGCGCCGCACCGGCGCCGTGGTCCTGGTCGCCGGTCCGTGGGACGGCGCGCAGATCCGACTGCGCGTCGCCGCCCGAGCGTGGGAGGGAGTGCAGGCCGGCCACGGCCTGCTGCGCCGCCGCCGGGTCCAGATCGTGGCCACCGGTCGGGGAGCAGCGGCAAACGGCGGCTCCGCGACGGCCTGGCTGCCGGGCCCGGACGGCACCCCGGCCCCGGCCCCGGTCGAAGCGGGGCGTTCACCTCTCGCGAGCCCTCTGACCGTGGCCGGGTGACCTCGATGAGCGGCCGATGGAGTGTGTGCTGGGTACCCGACTGGCCGGTCATCGCCACCGGCGTACCGCAGGACGCCGCCGTGGCAGTGGTATCCGGCAACACGGTCGTGGCCTGCTCCCAGGCGGCACGGCGGGCCGGGGTGCGGCGCCGGATGAGGCTGCGCGTCGCGCAGGCCCGCAGCACTGAGTTGATGGTCCTCGACCGCGACATCGAGGCGGAGATCCGCGCCTTCGAGCCGGTGCTGCGCGCCCTGGAGCAGGACGTGGCCGCGCGGCTGGAGGTGCTGCGGCCCGGCCTGGTCCTGCTGCCCGCCCGGGGCCCGGCCCGGTACTGGGGCGGCGAACCGGCGCTGGTCGACCGGCTGGCCACAGCCGTCACCGGCCTGGGCCATCCCGTCCAGGCCGGTGTGGCCGACACCGTCCTGGCCGCGGCCCTGGCCGCCCGGACCCCGGGCGGACTGATCGTGCCGCCCGGCGCCAGCGCCCGCTTCCTCGCCCCCTACCCGGTCGGCGTCCTGGGCCTGCCGTACCTGTCCGATCTCCTGCAGCGGCTCGGCATCACGACCCTGGGGGCGTTCGCCGCCCTGCCCGCCGACCGCGTCCAGGCCCGCTTCGGACCCGAGGTCGTCGCCGCCCACCGCGCCGCCCGCGCCCTGGAAGAACGCCCCCTGGACCCGCGCGCCCATGCCGAGCACGCGGTGTCCCTCGACTTCGAACCCCCCGAGACCCGCGTGGACGCAATGACGTTCGCCGGCAAGGCGCTGGCCGAGCGACTGCACCAGGACCTGGCCGCCGCCGGCCTGGTCTGCGCCCGCGTCGAGGTCGAGGTCCAGCTCACCGACGGCAGGCGACTGCAGCGCCTGTGGCGCCACGAGGGCCGGCTGACAACCCTCGCCGTCGCCGAACGCATCCGGGGCCAACTGCGTGCCTGGGCCGACCACGGCGACCTGGCCGCCGCCGGCGACGGCGAAGCTGCCGGGGTCACCGGCCTGGTGCTGCGCCCGGAGCAGTACAGCGCGGCCACCGGACGGCAGGCCATGCTCTTCGGCGACCACGCCACCCCGGTGGATCTGGAGCAGGCGGCGGCCCGGGTGCAGGCACTGCTGGGCCACCACGGCGCGGTGCGCGTCGAACTCGGCGGCGGCCGCAGTCCGGGCGAGCGCGAGCGCCGGATCCCCTTCGGCGACCTGGCGGACACGACCGAACCCGACGGACCGTGGCCCGGGCGGCTGCCCGCCCCGCACCCAGCCGAGATCTACACCCCGCCGCTGCCCGCCCAGCTCCAGGACGCGGCCGGCGCCAGCGTGGAGGTCTCCGCCCGTATCGCCCTGTCCGCGCCGCCGCAGCGCCTGGCAGTCACCGGGCACAGCGCCGGCAAGGTCACAGGGTGGGCCGGGCCCTGGCCGGTGATCGAGCAGTGGTGGGACCGCGACCACGGCCGCCGCCTGGCCCGGATGCAGGTCACCACCCGCGACGGAGCCTGGCTGATCCAGACCCGGGACCGGCACTGGTCGGCGGAGGCCCGCTATGGCTGACCAGAACCGCCCCGCCCTGCACCTGGTGCGCGCACCGGCCCCCGCCCGCCCGCAGGAAGTGCCGTGGGCCGAGCTCCACGTGCACTCGACGTTCTCGTTCAAGCAGGGAGCCTCCGACCCGGCCGCCCTGGTGGCCGAGGCCGCCGCACTTGGCGTGACCACCCTGGCGCTGACCGACCGCGACGGCCTGTACGGGGCCCGCCGCCTGGCCGAGGCCGCCCGGGAGCACGGCGTCGGCACCGTCTACGGCGCCGAGCTCTCCCTGCCCACCGACCTGGGCCTGGGGCGGCCGGTCGTGCTGGCCCGCTCCCTGGAGGGATGGCGCCGCCTGTCGGCCGCGATCAGCGCCGCCCAACTGGCCGGGACGAAGGGCGCCCCGCGCTACGAGCTTGACCTGCTCGCCCAGTCCGCGACCGGCGGCCACTGGGCGGTGCTGACCGGCTGCCCCGAGGACCCCGACGAGCACGACGTCGCCGTCCTCGCCCGCCGCCTGGAGGCCCTGGGCACCGTCTTCGGCTCCGGCAGCGTCCACGCCGAGCTGATCGACCACCACCTGCCGCTGGACAACCTGCGCAACGACGCCCTGTTCGCCGCAGCCCACCGCACCGGCACCGCGGTCGTGGCCACCGGCGCGGTCCACTACGCCTCACCGCGCCAGGCCCGGCTCGCCCAGGCCCTGGCCGCGCTGCGCCACCGCCAGGACCTGGCGGCCGCGGCCGGCCACCTGATGCCGGCCCCCACCGCCCACCTGCGCAGCGGAACCGAGATCCAGCACCGGTTCAGCCGCTACCCCGCAGCCGTGGAGACCACCGTGGCGCTGGGCCGGGACTGCACCATCGACCTGGACGAACTGCGCCCGACATTGCCAGGCTTCCCGGTCCCCGAAGGCCACGACGAGGCGTCGTGGCTGCGCCGCCTCGCTGAGGAGGGCTGTGAACGCCGCTACGGACACCGCGCCGACCCGGCGGCCGGCAGGGCCTGGGAGCAGCTCGAACGCGAGCTCCAGGTGATCACGGCGCTGGACCTTCCCGGGTACTTCCTGATCGTCCACGACATCGTGCGGTTCGCGGCCACCGAGAACGTGTGGTGCCAGGGCCGCGGCAGCGCCGTCAGCTCGATCACCTGCTACGTCCTGGGCATCACCCAGGTCGAACCCCTGTCGCACGGCCTGCTCTTCGAACGCTTCCTCCACATGGAGCGCAGCGACCCGCCCGACATTGACATCGACTTCGAGAACGGGGCCCCGCGCGAGAAGGTGATCCAATTTCTGTACCAGAAGTACGGCCGTGACCACTGCGCCCAGGTGGCCAACGTCATCAGCTACCAGCCGCGGCTGGCCGTCCAGGACGCCGCCCGGGCCCTGGGCTACCCCCCGGCGCGGCGCGCCGTGATGACCCGTCACATCCACCACGAGCCGCCCGGGCCCGAAGCAGACCTTCCCGCCGACGTCCGCGAACTCGCCGCGCAGTTCCACACCCTCCCCAGCCACCTCGGCGTCCACAGCGGAGGGATGGTGCTGACCCGTGAGCCGATCGGAACCGTCATGCCGGTCGAATGGGCGACCGCGGAGGGCCGGTCGGTTCTCCAGGGCGACAAGGACGACTGCGCGTCCGCGAAATTGGTAAAAATTGATATCCTCGGATTGGGGATACTTTCCGCGCTGCACACGTCCTGCGACCTGGTGTCCAAGCACTACGGCGTCAGCATTGATCTGGCAAGTATTCCGGCGGACGATCCTGCGGTATACGCCATGATTGCCCGTGCGGATACCATCGGATGTTTCCAGGTCGAAAGTCGTGCTCAGATATCGACATTGCCTCTTTTGAAGCCGCGGAGTTTCCAGGACCTCGTGGTCGCGGTGTCCATTATCCGGCCCGGCCCTATTCAGGCCGGATCCAAGCATCCTTACCTGCGCAGGCGCTCCGGCCAGGAAGAAGTAACCTACCCCCACCCCCTCGCCCGCCCCGCGCTGGAGGACTCCCTGGGCGTCGCTCTCTGGCAGGAGCAGGCGATGAAGCTCGCTATCGACTGCGCCGGGTTCACGCCCGGGGAATCCGACCGGCTCCGCAAGGCCATGGCCGCCAAACACGCCCCGGAAAAAGTCGGGCAGCTACGCGCAAGACTCCTCGAAGGAATGGCAGAAAAGGGAATCGGGCAGGACGCGGCAACACAGATCTGCGGAATGATTGAAGCATTCAGCAACTACGGCTTCCCGGCCTCGCACGCCCAGTCGATGGCTCACCTCGTCTACGCCAGCGCCTGGCTCCGCAAATACTATCCGGCACCTTTCGCGGCGGCTTTGCTGGCCCATCAGCCGATGGGCTTCTACGACGACCAGACCCTCATCCAGGACGCGAAGGCCCGCGGCATCACGGTGCTGGGCGCCGACGTCCAGCGCTCCGCCGTCCGCGCCGGCCTGGAACCCGATCCGCAGTCCGCCGCTGGGCATCTGGCGATCCGCCTGGGGCTGGGCCGGATCGAGGGCCTGGGCACGGACGCCGCCCAGCGCATCGTGGACCACCAGCCCTACGCGGACCTGGCCGACCTGGCCGCGCGCACCCGCCTCAGCGCCCGCGCCCTGGAGACCCTCGCCACCGCGGGCGCCCTGGACGCCTTCGGAGCCAGCCGCCGCGAGATCCTGTGGACCGCCGCCTCCCTGGTCCACGGACACCAGGACCCGCTGCCGGGCCTGGGCCACCTCACCCCCGCACCCGCACTGCCGCCGATGACCAGCGCGGACCTGACCGCGGCCGACATCCGCACCACCGGCTCCAGCGCCCGCCACCACCCGGTCCACCACCTGCGCCCCCAGCTCCAGCACGCCCGCGCCCTGACCGCCGCCACCGCGCACGGGCTCGTCAACGGCACCCCGGTGCGCCTGGGCGGCCAGGCCAAGTACCTCCAGCGCCCGCCCACCGCGCGCGGCGTCGCCTTCGGGGTCCTGGAGGACGAGAGCGGAACCATCAACTTGGTCTTCCAGCCGCACGTCTGGACCCGCTTTCACCAACCGCTGCTCGACTCCGCCTTCGTCCTGCTCGACGGCTACCTCGAGCGCTCCGGCGCCACCGTCAACGTCGTGGTCGACCGGGTCCGCCCCTTCGGCGGCCAAGGGCCCCGGTCCCGCCGCCGCGGCCGCCGCTTATCCACTCCGCGGCCGCGCGCCCGCACCGGCGCGGCAAACCCAGTTCCCCACCTCAGCAGCGGGGGATACCCTCCCACCAGGAAGATCACGAAAGAGGACGGCGATGGACGACACAGCAACCCGGTCCGGCCGGCCGCCGGGAACCCGGCGCAACCAGGACGGGCTGACCGACCGCCAGGTCCGCATCGTGCGCTTCATCGGCGAGACCACGGCAGCGCGCGGATACCCGCCCAGCATGAGGGAGATCGGCCAGGCCACCGGCTTGCGAAGCACCTCCTCGGTGGCCCACCAGATCAAGGCCCTGCAGGCGCAGGGCGTCCTGCACCGCGACCCCCACCGCCCCAGGACCGTCCGCCTCGCCCCCGGCCATTACCCGGACCCGGTCGCAGCTGCGTCCGCGGCCGCCGCGGGCACGGTGGAGGTCCCGCTGCTCGGCCGCATCGCCGCCGGCGCCCCGATCGCCGCCGACCACGAGCAGCACGTCGAAGACGTCCTCACACTGCCCCGCACCCTGGTCGGCGACGGCGACCTGTCGGTTTTCCGTGGTCGGCGACTCGATGACCGGCGCCCACATCCACGACGGCGACACCGTCGTGGTCCGCTCCCGGTGCGACGCCGAGACCGGCGAGATCGTCGCCGCGATGATCGACGGGGCGGCCACCGTCAAACGCCTCAAGCGCACCGGCCGCGAGGTGTGGCTGCTGCCCGAGAACCCCGCCTACCTGCCGATCGACGCCGCCAACGCAACGCTCCTGGGCAAGGTCGTCGCCGTGCTGCGCAGCCTGTGACCCTGACCCGCCGGCCCGGCTGACCGCCCCGCTCGGTGCGAACCCGCGCTCGTGCCAGCGCCAGGACCCGTGGGTACCCGGAGGAGCCCAGGCGGCCCTGGGCAGCGCCGCGCTGCAGTCGAGAATCCGTCCACGATCGCATCCTGCCGGCTGCCCGTCCCCGCCTTCTCCGCCTGGTCATCCGGAAGATCGCTGTGGCAGGCGCCTCAGTCCCGTTCGGCCCCGCGAAGTCCCCTGTAGACGGGGTGCCGAAGGTGTCCTGAGGCCGTGTACTCGAGGTACTCGACTTCACAGGTGAGTTCTGGCCGCACCCATCTGGCCGGCTCGCTGCGGTCCGGGCGTGGTCCTCGCGTGAACGGGGAGACCTGGGTCGCGATCCGGTCCAGGAGCCCGACCAGCGCCTTGCGTTCAGCCTCGGTGAACCCGCTGCCGACCCTCCCGACGTAGCGCAAGCCGTCTTCGCCCTGGAGGCCCAGCAGCAGGGCCTTCATCGTCGTGCCGTTAGGAATCCAGCCGCCGATGGTGAGGTCGAGGGACCGCACATTTTTGATCTTGATCCAGTCCTTGGATCGTGCCCCCTGGCGGTAAGGGGCGTCCAGGCGTTTGAGGACGATGCCCTCCAGGCCGCGCTCCCGGGTCCAGGCCAACGCGTCGCGGGCCGCCTCCCCCGGCCAGCCCGGGGGCACCATGACCCGCTGGCTCTTGATATCCAGGGAGTCCAGCAGGGTGCCGCGTCCCGCGTAGGGCAGAGCGGTGGTCTGCGCTCCGTCCAACCACAGGACGTCGAACAGGAGCAACTGCACCGGCACGGCCTTCATCGCCTGCCGCACCTCGGCCGGGCGGCGTAGGGCCATCCGTTCCTGCAGCCGGCTGAAGGAGGGGCGGCCGTGCTCGTCCAGGGCGACGATCTCCCCGTCCAGGATCGCGTCGCGTCCCGAGAGCAGTTCGGCCAGGATCCCGAATTCGGGGAACCGCGCTGTAGCCGGGTTCCCGGCCCGGGACACCAGCTCCACCCCGCCGGCCCCGTCGAGCCGTACCTGGATGCGCATGCCGTCCCACTTCACCTCGCAACCCCACTCCTCCAGGCGCGGCGGGAGTGGGCCCGGTGAGGCGAGCATCGGCTCCAGCACAGGCAGCGTCACCGGACCGCCCGGCGTCGTCCGGCGCGGCACTACGACGCCTTACGCGCGCTGGTCTTCTTTGCGGCCGCCTTCTTCGCCGGTGCCGCCTTCTTCGCGGCGGTGGACTGAGTGGAGGTGGACTTGCGCGCCGTGGGCTTCTTCGCGGCCGGCTGCTGCGTGGCGGTGCCGGCCGACTTGGAGTGGGCCTCCTTGGCGGCCTTCACGCTGGACTGCAGGGCGCCCATCAGGTCCAGGACCTTGCCCCCGCCCGAAGGCGCGGGCTGTCCGGCCTCAAGGGGCTTGTTGCCGAGCTTGCTGTCGATCAGCTCCTGGAGGGCGAGGGCGTAGTCGTCGTGCAGCTCGTCGAGGTCGAAATCCTCGGACAGGGTGTCCATCAGGGAGCGGGCCATTTTGAGCTCCTGAGGCCGCACCGGAGCCTCGGCGGTAGGGGCGGCGAATTCCGGCTCGCGGATTTCGTCGGGCCACAGCAGGGTCTGCAGGATCAGCAGCTCGCCGTGCACGCGCAGGACCGCCAGGGACTCGCGGGTCTGCAGCGTGACCTTGGTGACGGCGATCTTCCCGGACTCGGTCAGCGCGTCGCGCAGCAGCACGTACGGCTTCGCGGCCGCCTTGGGCTGGACACCGATGTAGTAGGGGGAGGACAGCCGTAGCGGGTCGATGGTGTCGGCGTCGACGAAGGCGAGCACATCGATGATGCGCTTACTGGGCAGCGGCAGCTGGGTGAGGTCCTCGCTGGTGATGACGGCTTCCCGGCCGTCGTCGCCCGCGTAGCTCTTGGCGATGTCCGCGTACGGGACCTCGACGCCCTCGTCCTCGCAGAACCGTTTCATCTTGATCGCGCCGCCGTCTGTCGCGTGGACCATGTGGGCGGACGGCCCGGAGTGCTCCTCCACGGCCTTGTACAAGTTCACGGGCACGCTGACCAGGCCGAACGCGATACTGCCCTTCCACATGCTCCGCATGGTCCACTCCCTGCATAGCCCGACGGTTTGCGGGGATACATAACGCTATGCCCGATCGTGTACCCGTGCAGGTCGGAGACCATGTCGTCACCCTGAGCCACCTCGACAAGCTCCTGTGGCCCAGGTTCACCAAGGGCGAGGCCCTGCACTACTACGCCCAGGTCGCCGACGCCCTGCTCCCGCACACAGCTGGCCGACCCGCCTCGTTCGTGCGCTTCCCCGACGGCGTCAGCGGGCCGCGGTTCTACGGAAAGAACCCGCCGCCGGGCCTGGCCGACTGGGTGAGCACCGCCCAGGTCCCCGGCAAGGAGGGCCCCAAGCCCCACGTCGTCCTGAACGACCTCGGGGACCTGATGGCCATGGGCAACCTCTACGGCCTGGAGATCCACGTCCCGCAGTGGACCAACGCCACCGGACCCGAGGCACACGACCGGCTCGTGATCGACCTGGACCGCGGCGACGGCGCCGGGATGGTGGAGTGCTGTCAGGTCGCCCTGCTGGCCCGGGACCTGCTGGCAGCCGACGGGCTGCAGTCCTGGGCCAAGACGAGCGGCAGCAAGGGCCTGCACCTCTACGCCCCGATCAGCCCCGCCGCCGGGAACGAAACCACAGGGTATGCGAAGAAGCTCGCCCAGCGCCTGGAAGCCGAGCACCCGGACCTGGTCGTCCACAAGATGGCGAAGAATCTGCGCACCAGGAGAGTGCTCGTGGACTGGTCGCAGAACTCCACCGCCAAGACCACCGCTGCTCCCTATACCCTGCGCGCCACCGACACCCCCGTCCCCGGCGTCTCGACCCCGGTCACCTGGCAGGAGGTCGCCGCCGCGGACGCTGATGCCTTCGCATTCACCCCTGAGCAGGTACTGGCCCGAGTCGCCGAGGACGGCGACCTCCTCGCCGGCCTGCTCGGCACCGGCCCCTGGCCCCTGGTCCCGGTCGACATCCCGTTCTGACCCGATGGAGTCGCAGCACGTGCCACGGTTTCGCCTTCACCGGATGCTGGAGGCATGAGCGATTCAGCGCAGTTGTCCTTCTACGTACACAAGGCTCCCCGCAGTTTCGCCGACGTCGTCGTCGAGACCGCCGATGAGCACGACCGTGTGTTCGCTGAATCTCCGGTGGTGAACTGGTCCGACCTGGACAGGCTGGCGCAGCAGTACGGGGTTCCGGGAGAACGGATCTTCATCGACGACGATGCGCGCGCGGTCCTGGATGCCACCTGAACCGCTACCGGGCGGGGAAGTGGGGTGGGCCGCCCGGTCTCATGGGGGATAGCGGGCGGCCCTGTCATCCCTAACGAAGAACCGAGAGGTTGGGTACTGGCCGCGACCAGACGTCAGCTGGGAGATGTCCGCCGGAGACGAATCCGGCGGCTACTTCCGGCACTCCTGGCGCTTCATGAACAGCTGCCAGGGGCACACCATGAGGACCAGAACGGTCGCCCGAGCCGAGCCGAGCCGGGCCGGTCCGCCGGACGGGGAGGAACGGCATGATCACCGGGGAGGACAGGATCCGGCCGACGGTTGAGGACGTCGCGGCGGTGCTGGCGAAGGCCGCGCACCCCGTGAGCGTGCCTGAGATCGCGTGGAAGATCGCGGAGCTCCAGGATGTGCGCCCGCGCGACAGGGAGACCCTGGCGAGGGTATTCGCCCGAGTGGACCAGGGGACGAACGGCCTTCTGCTGACGCTGGCGCTGATGGCCCAGGCGGGGCAGGCCAGTGGGCGCCTGGGCCAGGAGTGGATGGAGATCCTGGGGCGCCGCTGGAAGAACCAGGGGCACAAGACCAGGTACTGGGCCGACGCCGAGACGGAAGCCCGGTGGCGCAGCGAGCGGCAGGCTCACCAGGACTGGGTGCGCGTGGAGAAGGCCGAGAAGTGGGCGCTCCTCAAGTTGCGGGAGCGCTACCCCTCGGAGGTGGCCGCACTGGTTGAGCAGTGGCTGCAGGAGCATCCGAAACCGTAAGTCCGCCCGGCAACGGCCGGGGACCCGCGCCCAGTACGACGCCGACAGCGGCAACGCCACTGTGACCCTGCACCACCCACGCCGGGATCGTGCCAGCACCGGGGTCCGTGGGCGCCGAGGAGCAGCCCAGGCGGCCACGGACCGGTTCGAGGCGGCGGCCGGTCAGTTCGCCGGCGCGGTGGCCCCGCTGGCCGCCGCCTCGTAGTAGACAGTCGAGCCCTGCTTCGACTTCTCCACGGCACCGCGCTTGAGCAGCCCCTCCAGCGCCGCGCGGGTCGCACTGACATTCGCCGGGACCACGTCGGTGCCGAACAGACCCTGGGCGATCTCGGCGGCCTTCTGCGGACCCGAGTTCTCCGCCAGGAACCCCTGGACCCGTTGCGGAAGGGTGGGCGCGGCAGCGGCGGGCTGCGCGGTGGCGCGTTGCCGCTGTACGAGTTGGCGGCGCGGGGAGACCCGACGGCCCGGCGATGCCGCAGCCGTGCCCGTGCCCGTGCCCGTCTTCGCCTTCGCCTTCGCGTTGCCCTTGGCCGGGACGGACCCTTCGGCCGCCGGTACCGCAGCCGCTGTCGGCTCCTGAGGCGTCGGCGCAGCGGCGGGCGCCGGCGTCGCCTCGGTGTCGACGGCCGCGGCCAGGACACCCTCCAGCCAGGTCCGGGTCGCGTGGAGCTCCTTGAGCTGCCCTTCGCGCTCGGCGATCGCGGCATTGACGGCCGTCAGCTGGGTTTCCAGGGTTGTGCGCACCTCGGCGGACACGGTGGTTCTGGTGAGTTCTTCGGTGGTCATGAGCGCTCATTCCTCTTCGTGCGGCGGTGAGTTCGTGTGGCCAGCGAGCCTAGGGGCCATCGCCGACCGTTGATCAGATCTCGTGGGAATCCGGTCGAGCCGACCGCGGGGAGGAGTATCGCGCGATCGGTCCTTCCTTGGTTCTGGCGTCAGTACAGCGGGATCTGCCCGTTGCCGCCGATCTGCGGCGGACCCTCGCCCGTACCCAGGTGAGCGCGCAGGCGCCCGGCCAGACCGGTCAACCGAACCGCCGGCGCGGTGGTGACCGCCATCTTGTACGCGTCCAACTCGCCCACCAGGACCAGCTGCCGACGAGCCCGCGTGACCGCGGTGTAGAGCAGGTTGCGGCGCAGGTGAAAGGCAGTACGCATCGACAGCGGCACCACGACCACCGGGTACTCGCTGCCCTGGGCCTTGTGGACGCTGATCGCGTAGGAGTGCAGCAGGTCGCCGAGCTCGTCGAAGGAGTAGAGGGCCGTGTCGCCGTCGTCCAGCAGCACCTCCACCTCCCGCTGCTCCTGGTCCATGCTCACCAGGGTGCCGACCGAGCCGTTGAACACCCCGTTCGGCCCCTTGCTGCGGTCGTTGCGCTGCGGCATGACCCGGTCCCCGAGCCGGAAGGAGCGCTCACCGACCCGGTGCTCGGCGTCGCCCGGGCGCAGTGGGTTGATGACGGCCTGGAGCTTTCGGGCCAGGGCGTCGGACCCGAGTTCCGGATGGCGGCGGCTGGGACACAGCACCTGAACGCCGCCCGGCGCGAGCCCGAGCCGGGCAGGCAGCCGGCGGGTGGCCAGGTCCAGGACCTGATCGGGGATCTCGTCCGCGTTGGGGACCTCCCAGAACCAGTACGCCCCCTTGCTGTACGGCTTCAGGCCCTGGTTGATCAGGTGGGCGTTGGCGGTGATGGGGCTGTCCTCGGCCTGCCGGAAGACATGCGTCAGCCGCGTGCGCGGCAGGGCCCGGACCGCGAGCAGGTCCCGCAGCACGCACCCCGGGCCGATGCTGGGCAGCTGGTCGACGTCGCCGACGAACACCAGGTGCGCACCGGTGGGGATCTTGGCGACCAGGCGGGCGCACAGCGCGGTGTCGAGCATCGAGGCCTCGTCGACGACGAACAGGTCCGCAGCCAGCGGGTCGACGTCGAACAGGCTCTCGCCGCTTCCGCCTGGGCGCGCCATCAGCAGCCGGTGCACGGTCAGGGCCTCGGCACCCGACAGCTCGGACAGGCGCTGGGCCGCGCGGCCGGTGGGCGCCGTCAGCGTCACCTGGGCGCCGCAGGCTTCCGCCAGGGCGACGATGGTGGCGACCGTGTGGCTCTTGCCGCACCCCGGGCCGCCGGTCAGGATCGACACCGGCTCGCTGAGCGCCATCCGGACCGCCTGCTCCTGCTGCTCGTGCAGGGCCGGGGCATCCGGCGCAAGGCGCAGGTCTGCGGTCCAGTCCGCACGCCGGCTCAGCGAGGTGCGAGTCCTGCGAAGCCGCCCGATGTGCCGGGTCAGCGCGTCCTCCGCGCCGTGGGTGCGCGCGCTGAAGACCGCCATCCGCTGGGCGTCGATCCCGTCCGGACCGCGGTGCGCCACCAACTCGGCCACGACCTCGCCCCGCTCGCGCAGCACGTCCAACTCGCGGGCGATCAGCGCCCGGTCCTGGCCCAGCGCCTGGACCGCCTTGTTCAGCAGCACCGGCTCGGGCACGTAGGCATGCCCCTGTCGGCCGATCTCCTCGTCCAGGGCGAACAGCAGGCCCGCGCGTAGCCGCTGGGAACTGCGCTCGGGGACCCCGAGCGACAGCGCCAGCTGGTCCGCGCTCAGGAAACCGATGCCCTCGACCTCGACCAGCCGGTACGGCTCCTGCCTGACCAGGGTCACGATGTCGGTGGCCTCCTGGGCGAACCGTGCCGCGATCCGAGGCGCGAAGCCGGCCGGAACTCCCGAGCCCTGCAGCAACAGCATCAGCTCACGCATGTCCTTGTGACGCTGCCACCCCGCCAGGATCGCGGCATACCGGGTCGGCCCGATGCCGAAGACCTTGCGCAGCTGTTCAGGGTCCTCATCGATCACGGTCATCGTCGGTACGCCGAACGCGTCCACGATGGCGTGGGCGATCTTCGGACCGATGCCGCGGATCAGCCCCGACGCGAGGTACAGGCGCATCGCGGCGACGCTGGCGGGGAGCACGTGCTCACAGCCCCGGACACTGAACTGCGGTCCATGGGCGCCGCGTTCATGTCGGCCGGACAACCGAAGACTCTCCCCGGGCTGGGCACCGACCAGCACCGTTCCGGCGGCCTTGACGATCGTCTGGTCCCCGGTGTCCAGGAGGAGGACGGTGAAGCCGCGGGAATCGACGTACACCACCCGCTCGACGACGCCCTCCAAGGCCTCGTCCGGCAGTTCCTCAGCACCCGCCACCCCTGGCCCGCCTCCAGCGTCCCCGCCCCGCCAGCCTCCTGACGGTGATCACCCGAACGGTAGCGGTCGCCGCTGCCGCTTGCGGTCCGATCCGCCCACCCGCCCGCGCTGCCGAGGGGCCTGTTGACGGGCCATCCCGGGACGCGATTCGCCCGAACGAGTGGCTTCCAGGCGGAACCTGCCCGGTCGTATCCTCAGGCCTCGCATCGTGCAGTGGCGGTGGAGGACTCGGCCTCGAACGCTTTCAATGGTCGAAGGGTCGCTCGCAGCTCAGCGTCACCCGGGATGTCAGCGGCCCATCCCACAATAAGACCGTGAGCAGCTTCAACGCCGACTCGGTCGACGACGACGAATCCGAACCTGGACCCGCCGCAGCCAGGACCCCGATCCCGCAACCCATGATGGACTTCACCGCCCTCGACGCCATCCGCCGTCAGGCCACCCACCTCCACCGAGCCCAGCTCGCGGCACTGCGCACTGCAGCCCAGGCAGGCCTGAACCGCGGCTACCCGGCCGCCACCTACTCCGCCGCCGCCGCCGACTTCGCCAGGAACTCGGTCCTGCACACGCTGGCGAACTACGGGCCGCGGCCGGCCGACACCTTCCGCCAGGCGTTCGCGGCCACCGCCGCTCTGCCTGACTACAGCAGGACCCTTGCCGCCCAGATGACGCCCCTGCTCGACCTGTCCCGGCAGCAGGCGGACCGCCTCCGCTCGGTGCAGGGCTTCCGGGGCCCCGACCTGGGCGCGGTGATTCCGGGCCTCGGAGCCTGGTACCGGGACTTCGGCGATCAGATCACCCGCATCGCGGACAACATTTTGCCCGCCAACCTGAGCCCGTTCGGCGACGACGACTGGGCGGTGATCTTCGAGATCAGTGCCGAGGACGCGATGGCGCTGGCCTGGGCTCCGCGCACCACCACCGTCCAGGCGCTGCTCGCGGCCCCGGACCGCACCGCCCGGCTCGCGGTCCTGGACGAGCGGCGCGAATCGGTGCTGCAGGACCTGGACACCGGCTTCGGACAGCTCAGCCACCCGGCCCTACTGGAGCTCGGCGAACTCGGCCGGCATGCCGTGGCCGCCGCCCGGGCCGACATGCCCCAGGCCGCCCTGGCGCTGTGCGCCTCACTGCTGGAGACCGCGATGAAGAGCCACGGCCTGCCCTGGCTGCTCCAGGAGTACCCGGAACTGTTCCCCAGCGACAAGGTGGGAATCGGGAGGGCCCTGTCCCAGACGTGGACCAAGGCCCCCGGCGTCGGCGCCAGGGCCTTCTCCTACGTCCGATGGCTGGTCATCGCAGGCCTCCAGGACTCCTTCCAGTACGAAGGCGCCGCCCGGGACCGCTTCAATCGCCACCGCATCGTCCACCAGGCCAGCCGGGCGACCTACAAACCCGAGTACACGCTGCCGGCGCTGCTCAACGTCCACGCGCTGCTGCACCTGATCGAATGGCACGTCGACCTTCCGGACCAGGACCTGGTGGATCCTGAGGAGTTGGGTAACGGACCGAGGACGGTATCCGACCCGTGAGGGGCGCGGCAGTGGACGAACGCAACGACGAAGTCGCCCTGGACGGCGGCCGCCTCACTGCCGGTGTGGTGCGGATCGGCGCAACCGTGCGTCGTCCGGCCTCGGGCTCCTCCGCGTTCACCGCGGTGCTTCTGCAGCACCTGGAGGCCAAGGGCTTCGACGGCGCCCCCCGCTACCTGGGCCGAGACCCGCAGGGCCGCGACATCCTGCAGTACCTGGAGGGCACGGTGCCCGCCCGGTTCCAGCGCTGGACCGACCAGCAGGTCGCAGCAGCCGGCCAGCTGCTGCGCCGGTTCCACGACGCCACCCGCGGCAGCGGCCTGGCCCGGGGGCACGAGGTGGTTGTCCACGGTGATCCCGGGCCGAACAACGCTGTGATGGCCCCGGACGGGACTCCGTTCGCGTTCATCGACTTCGACGGCGCGGGCCCGGGCACCGCCCATCGGGATCTGGCGTACCAGCTCTGGTCCTGGGTCCTGTCCAGCCGTCCCGGCTCCTGGCCCGTTCACGCGCAGGCCGCGCAGCTGAGGGTGATGGTCGAGGCCTACCGCGCTGAAGACCGTGACCGTGAGCTGCTGGTCGACGCGATCCTGGAGCGGCAAGAGGAGAACGCCAGCTGGTGGCGGCGGCAGGCGGCGGCCGGGCCGGGGCCGCACGGTGCCAGTGTCGAACAGATGGCCGACCGTGCCCTGTGGTCCGAGCGCGAGTACGCCTTCACCCAGGCGAACCGCAGTGCCTGGGAAGCAGCTCTGTTCGCCTGAGCGCGCAGCCGGAGGCGCTCACCGAAGGGTGCCGCTGGTCGTCGCTCTCGCTGGCTCGGATCCTCAGGGCTGCGGGAGGCGGTAGACGGAGCGCTCGTCCTCGCGCAGGGGAAGGTCGGGGCGGACCCGGCGGGGACGGATCCAGCGCCGCTCGCGGAGGTAGGTGACATTCTCGACGCCGGTCTTGTAGACGGGACCGATGAGGCGGTCCTCGGCGTCCCGGATGCCGATCCGCACGTGTTGTGGCGCCGGCCTTTCGCGGTCGTGCCGCTGGTGAGCAGGAATCCGAGGGTCGTGTCCAAGGTGCCGTCGTCGTGTGCCGCCAGAACGCCACCCAGGACGACCAGGTCGGTGCCCAGCACGCTGCGCCCGTTGTCGACCATCTCGGCCAGCAACTGGTCGTCGGCCTCGACGGCGTTGATGGGGATCGGCTCGTGGTAGACCAGGGACCACCGGCCGGAGATGCGCATCGCCGCCAGGGTATCCGCGTCGGCGACTGCGGTGGTGGCTACGTCCCAGGCCAGTGGGGCTGGGATGAAGTGGGTGTGGGGCAGCGCCAGGTAGGCGGCGGTCACCGTCGGTGCCACCAGGGCGCGCTCCATACGGGCCTCGGCTGTCAGGGGGCGCTCACAATCGAAGATTGCTGCGGTGACCAGTTCGTGGCGAAGAGCGCTGATGTCGGTGGGCACGATGCCGGTCAGGTCCAGGGCGAGTCGGTGCGGGCTGACGCGGGCGTAGGCGTGGTCCCAGTCCCAGTCCGCCTTGAGGGTCTGCAGCATCAGGCCGGCGATGTCCAGGCCGCCGCCGGGGGCTCGCGGGTCCGGGACGAACATCATGGCCTGCTGCCACGCGGGGAGGTCGTGCCAGTTCACCCCGTGCTCAGCGGCGAGGAGTTGCCGTGTGCCGCTGTCGGCCAGGGCCCGGTCCCGGTACCAGTTCATGGCTTCGCGGAGGCGGTCGTCGCGCTCTCCGAACAGGAACCGGCTCCAAGCACCCTTGGCGGCCACGATTCCGCCGCCGTCGGGGCTTCCCCGTTTCGTGCCGTGGTCCTTCACGGGACCACCCTAGCCATGTGCGGCACCGTCACCCGGGAGACTGCGTCGCCGGGTTGACAAGCAGACGGGTGCCGGCGAGCCCCGGACCGGCCGGCGTCCCGTGGCACACGCGGGGGTGGGCCTGTCCCGGACCCGGTACGCCCCTCGGTCCCCGTCCCCCTGAGCTGAACGGTGACTCCGGGGCTCTACCGAGCCGTCCAGGGCGTGTCGAGGACGCAGTCGGCCCAGGAGGTCACGGGCGGCGGAGCGGTCCGCGGTCAGCCGCTCGCAGACTCGGCCGGTGGCCGTGATCCACCCGAATTGGTGACTGTTGCACCCGGGGGCGATGGAGAAGATCCAGCCGAGCAGGTCCTGTTCGCCGCCGCGCCGCTAGACCCGGATCAGGTTGTAGGCGCAGGGGAAGGCCCGGAGGGCGGAGCCGCGCGCGTCCTCGTCGTCGGTCAGTCCTGGTGCCGCGTCGAGATGGGCCTTCATCGCGGCTGCCGCCTCTTCGTGGTACTGGTGGATGCGCCTGCTCACGGTGCCGCCGGGTGTCACCCAGGCGCAGGCGTTGGTGGTCTGCCGGCTCAGCCGGAAGGTGTGCCCGAGCAGCTGCCCGGCATCGTTGCGGACTGGCTTGAAGCAGTGCGGGCCGGGATGGACGCAGGCCGCGGCCGCTCGGCCGGTGGCAGTCTGCTCCGCCTCGATTCGGCGCGCAGTTCGCAGCGCCGCGGTCGCCTCCTTCCTGGAGGCGCTCCAGGTACCGCAGGACTGCGCGTCTACGCTCACCCACCCGAACACCAGGCCGCTTCCACCGGGGTCCGGTGTCCGGTAGACCCAGCCGGCGAGGTCCTCGGCTTCCAGGACCGGCTGGACGTCGAAGTCGCGCCCGCGGCTGTGCCGGCCCGCGACGTGGAGAGGCTCCGATGGCACACGCAGCCGCAGGAGGTCGTCAGCCACCGGGGGCGGCGGCTGCGGGGTGCCGTTGGGCACGGTGACCTCGAGCACCTCCTTGTAGGAGGGACCGAGCTCGGCAACCCACGCATGGATGGAGAAACGGGTGACCACGGCCCGGCCGTGTCGCTGGAGCTCCTGGAAGTCGCGGAGGTGAAGCGTGGTGTCCCAGCTGTGGACGACGGCCTTGGCCCGCAGCGTCTGCCATGCCCTGGTCGCTGGCGGTGAGAGCGGGCGGGGCGGTCGGACGGCGGGGGGAGTGAGCTGGTTCAAGGGAGAACTCCTGCTGGTGGTCGGTTGGCCGCACCCGGGCTTGGGGCGCGCAGCAGCGGCCCGTGCCGAGAGGGCCGCATTCCCGACCATGCGGGAACCACCACCAGAGGCCGGCAACCTCCGCAACCAGTGTGCCCTCCCGTGCCGGTGGTCCTCAGTCAGATCCCTCGAACCGGCGTGTCCCGCCCGGTTCCATGGAATGGACCGGAGCCGTGGGGGTCAGCGACCGGCTTGGTGGGCCGCGGCGCTATCCAGCGCCCACAGTAGGACGCTGCGGCTGGTCGACCGCATCTCGGCTGCATCCTCGGCGCGGAAGACTCGGGTGGGCTCGGCCTGGAACGCCGTCAGCTTCTACCTCTGAGTCCCCGGGGTGCGGAATCGCGCAGGCCGAGTACCTGTGCCAGCACAGACTGTCGGCCGGTGTCGTGACCGGTGCGCCAGCTTCAGGAGGTTCCGAGGGATCCCCATGCCGTTGTAATCATAGATTTGGATGCGTTGTAGGTAGGAAGCTGCTACGTTGTAAATAGATACAACGCCAATAGTTCCGGAAGGTACAACGCTCATGCAGCTGATCCAACCCCTCGCGAACGGCCTCCACACCGACCACCCGATCCCCGGCCTGCCCTTCGTCGACGACTCACACATCCCCATCCACGACGCCGCCGCGGTCGAGTCCATCGGCCGAAACAAGACCGAGGGCATGTGGGGCCGCGAGGATCCCGGCCCCGCCGGCCAGGGCGACTGGCTCGCCTTCACAACCGACCCGCGAAACCACGACCTCGCCTGGTGCGTGCGCCACCACCCCGTCCACGGCACCACCGTGATCCTGGTCCGCGACGGCGACGCCTCGCCCATGCACGCCGACTGGCAGAACTCGACCCTGCTCTACCGCCAGGGCGGCTACTGGTGGGATGGCCAGCAATGGTACCGGCCCAAGCAGGTCTGGGACCCCGCCAGCGGGGACTACGCCGCCCGCCCCGTCAAGGGCGCCGTCACCGTCAGCGCCGCTGACCTGCTCGACGACAGCGCCGACCCTCGCGGCGGCAGCATCACGGCGATCACCGACTTCGACATCGACACACGCCCACCCGACCGGTGGACCGACCACCTCGCCCTTTGGGCCGACAAGCGCCAGCAGCGCGGAGAGCAACTGCCGCTGGAGAAGTGCGTGGTGCGCCTGTCCGCACCCGAGCTCGGCGCCGACCAACTGCTCGGACTGGCCGAGCTCGCTGAGGCCGCCGGCATCGCCGCCCCGACCCTGCGCTCCTACATCTCCCGCAACCAGGGCGACGTTCCCGCCCCGCAGGCCGTCATCAGCGGCCGCAGCGCGTGGGCGCGGACCGTGGCCGCCGACTGGGCCGAGCTGCGCGCCCGCTCGGACGAGAACGTCAACGCCGTCCTGGCCGCCACCGACCCCGACCAGCTGCCCGTGGGACAGGCTCGGATCCGCGACGCCTTCGCCAAGATCTTCCACTCCGCCCTGTGGGGGCACCCGCAGTGGCGCAAGCGATGGGCGCTGCGGTTCCGCACCGAGGAGTCCGTGCGCGAGATCTGCCAGGACCTCGCCTACGGAGTGGCCGTCAACGTCGACCAGGTCCTGCCCCTGGGCGACCTGTCCACCACACTGCGCCACGCCCTACTGGACGAACTCGCCTACGGCCAGGACCTGCACAACCAGATCGAACGCCACTCGAAGAACCCCACCCCGGCCCACTTCTACGGCATCGGCTCGCCCGTGGCCCGGATGCTCGCCTGGCTCGTGAAGACCGACCCCGACCGGCCGGCTGGATGATAGGAGAACTGGTCGGCCAGGCTGAGAGCCGCCTGGAGATCCCGCGTGACGTCACTGCCAAATCCCTGAGCACCGCCCTGTCCCTGGACGGCAAGCTCGAGGACGGCGTGCTCGACGACTTCCTCGGCCGAGTCCTGCCGCCTGCGCCCAGCTCGCACTGACGCACCACCAACGCCCGCCGGGCCCCAGCCTGGCGGGCGGAAGCGCGACCCCTCACCCTCCCCGGGATCCCGCTCGGTGTAGCCGCTCGCAGCCAGATCGAGCCGGACATCCCCCGCATTGACCAGGATGGACCGTAATACGTTCGAGAGCTGGAATTCCCTGCGGGTCCGGCCAAGTCGCTGCCGTTGGCCCGAACCCGAGGACGGTCACCGAGGCGGCCACCTCAGCGCTGTGGCCGAAAGGTCGAGGTGCAGGACACCGCGGAGCCCTGTTCGGGCCAGGCGACATCGACCTCGGCCAGGTCGAGCTCCCAGATGGTGCGCCGCCTTCCGCAGCGGGACCCCGGTGCCAGCTCCGGCCGGGACGCTCTTGCTGGGCGTCCCGGCCGTGATGCCGGGCATTCAGCCCGTGGCGTCCGGGCGGCGCAGGGCGGCGATGTCGCTCAGCATCATCCCCGCCAGCGCCTGGCCGTCCCAGATTCCCAGCCAGGGCACATTGCGCGGACCGGTGCTGGTGGCGTGCACGTCCACGACGGTCACGTCCACCCAAGCCGGGTCGGGCCGCCTGCCCAGGTGGCCTGCCCACAGGACCTGGACCGGCAGGTCCTGGCCGAGGTACGCGCGGGCCTGGCGGACCGCGTGGCCGGCGTCGTCGGACGGGATCCACCACCCCAGCCGCTCCCATGCGCCGTCGGCCGTCGCCTCCAGCGGGCCGTGCCCGTCGAGCATGGTGCCGGCCACCTGCAGCCGCAGCTCCTCGCGCAGGTGGGCGACGACGTCGTTGACGGGAGCGGTGGACCCGAAGGCCTCGGCTCCTTCCTCTTCGGCGGACACGGCCATCCCGTCCCACATCGTCTCCGGCTGGGGAGCCCCGGGGATCTTGTTGAGGATCACGGCGAGCTGGGCGGCCCGGTCGATGCCGTGGCTGATCCCGGCGTCCGCGCTGCGCCGCGCGGGGCGCCGGTCGCCGGACTGCGCGCCGTTGCGCCGCTGCGGCTCGTCGGGTGCGTCGCGCATGCCGTGGCCCAGCAGCAGCGGAAACAGCAGATAGTCGAGGAGGACCTCCAGACCGCCTTCGATGTTCACCGCGTCGCCCGCGACCCGGAACGGCTCGTTGATCTGCGAGAGCCCATCGCTGGTCGAAGCGATGACGTGGACCGGTCGGCGGTGCCGGTCACGCTCGTAGGACTGGGTGGTGAAAGCAATCGCGTAGCCGACGGCGCTGTGCCACAGGCTTTCCCGCCACCGGACCTCGGCCTCGCGGCACAACACCTTGGCCTGTGTGCGGGCCTGGGGGCAGTGCAGGTCCAGGGCCTGGACCACTGTTCGCAGCGAGGCCCCGGCACCCAGCTGCCGAAACGCAGCGTGGCGGTCCTCGGCCGGAGGCGGCCAGATCCAGCACTGGCCCAGCGGGTCGTTCCAGCGGCTCATCAGCATCGGCCACCCCTTGCGCCAGCGCAGCTCACGCACCGCGCGGGTGCCCAGGTTCGCGCCGCAGGTCAGGGCGAGGACCGCCACGACCGCGTCCCAGCCGGCGGGAGCGACAGGTCCTCGTAGGCGAGCCGGTCGATCTGGACGGCCAGGTACGGCAGATCGGTGTGCGGTAGCGCTGGTCCCCGTCCCAGATGCACGCCGGGCACACCGCGTCGGCGCTGGGGGAGTCCTCAGCAGGTGATGCTCGGGGTACCGGTCCCCGCACACCGGGCACGGCGTCGTGGACAGCTCCTCCATCCCCCGCACCCGCTTGAGCCGGGTGCGTGCGAGTTCGGCGTCCAACTGCTCGGCGGCAGCCTTCGGGGCGGTGGTGCCCGCCGTCCCCCACTCGAGGTCCTCCACCGAGGCGTTGCCGGCCGGGCAGATTGTCATCAGATGCAGGGAGCCCGCAGGGTCGACCAGGCTGGCGTCGTCGGGATCGTGCTGCTCCTCGTTGCCCTCGCGCCAGACCTCGAGCTGGACGGATCCGGTCGGACCGGCATGGCCGCTGTAGGTTCCGTTCTCCGTGTCGTCGTCGGCCTCGGTCGGCCACCCGCGGGCCCGCAGCTGCTCCAGGACAGCGGTCAGGTAGGCCTTGGCCGAGGTGGGTGCGGCGTCGGGGGAGGTGGTCTGAACCCGGATGTGGCGCAGTGCGGTGGTGTAGTTCTCACCGCCCTGGTGGGCGGCCATCCGGGCCCGGGCCGCTTCTTTGGCGGCATTCGAGGTGGTCATGGTGGTCCTGTCAGCGGCCCGAAGTCCCGCACCTTCCGGCCGGCGGCGTATCGCGTCCAGGGCCAGGGAAGAGCACTCCCGTACGGGCCCGAAGGGCCTTGTCCTCGGCGCCGGTGTCCCTGCGGGCGGACCCCGGCTCGGAGAGCGGCGGGTACGAACAGGCCGCCAGCACAACAGCTTAGCGGTGGCGCGGCGCCTGCGGGGATGAAGGGTCAGCCGTCGCCAGGGCGGCGGAAAGTCGGGAGTTTCACGGGACTTCACTCGATCGGGTTGCTCCTTGACGCTGCGGCCGAAGGGTGTCGTAACCTCACTCTCCAAAGGCTGCGCGGGGGTGGAGCCGCTGGCGGGGAGGGGGCAGCGCGATGGTGGACGACGACTGGGGCGTGCGGGCCGCGTGTCGAACCGGCGATCCGGAGGAGCTCTTCGTTGAAGGAGCGGCGCAGAACCGGGCGAAGGCCGCCTGCACGGGGTGTCCGGTCGCGGTGGAATGCCTTGCCCATGCCCTGGACGAGCGCATCGAGCACGGCGTGTGGGGAGGTATGACCGAGAGGGAGCGCCGAGCTCTGCTGCGTCGCCGGCCGACCGTGACGTCCTGGCGCCGTCTGCTGGAAGCAGCGCGGGAAGAGCACGAGCAGCAGGTCGGCCGTCAGCCGGCCGAGGAGTCCGCCGCGATCCACGGCCGGGCCCGGGCAAGCTAGTCACGGTGGGCGGCGAAGTCCGTCAAGGCGGTCGGCTACTCCCAGACGTCCGCGTTTCCGCCTCTCCACACTACGGGTGTGTCGGGTGGAAGTCCGGCTCGGGCGAGGAGGGTGTCCACGCCGTCCCAGCACTGGGCTCGCCCGACGTCGCAGCTGCCGATCTGTACCGGCCGGCCGGGGCCCTGCGGTGAGGACTCCATGGGCCACACCACGACCAGCGGCGTCGACCTGGCATTCACGGCGCTGGGTCGTGTGTGCTGCCTACGACTCGAACGGCGCCCGCGTCGACTACGCCAGCGTCCGCTACCTGTGGGACCGACGCAGGCACCGCCGCACCCTCAAAGGCACCTGGGACCTACACGCGGCCCAGCTCGCCCTCGCCGAGCGCGGCGCCGTGGTCTACCGCGAGCCCTGTCCGCACTGCCACCTCGGCATCTGGGGCGGTACACCGGACGGGGACTGGGTGCACGCCGCCCACGGACTTGCGCAGTGCCCGGACGGGAAGGGCGGCGACTGCAACATCTGGACGCCCCGCTACTTTGGCGACCTCCGCCCGTGGCCACCCACCGGTTCCTGCTGGTGATCTTGACCTCTCCCCTGCGCCGAAGCAGTCCTCGCCCTGCTGAGCTGCAGTCGGCGTCGTGCGGTCCGCGCACGACGCGCCGCAGTCCGGCGGTGTCCTCATTCTGCTGCAGAGCGGGATCGCTGGAGGCAGGCTCGGAGCATCCTGGCGCGGAACGGTCCCCGCGTACTTCGCTTACCAGCTCACCATGGGAGTAGCACCGGCGTTTGTTCTCCGGCGTGTGTGAGAGAAGGATGGGGCGATGGACTACGCCCTGAGCGGCCTGACGACTGGTTCGTTTGAACAGCTGACCGGTGCGCTCGCAAAATGCGTACTGGGGCCTGGGGTTGCGGTGTTCGGCGACGGCAAGGACGGTGGCCGGGAGGCCACGTTCGACGGCCCGGTGTCATTCCCGTTTCCGGATCGGCAGTGGGACGGCTACGGGGTTATCCAGGCCAAGTTCCGGCGGCGCTCGGCGGGGGACATCCCTGACGCGGAGTGGATGGAACGCAAGGTCAGGGCGGAGTTGAAGGCGTGGCTGGACCCGGCATCCAAGCGCGGCCGGTTGCCGGAGTACCTCCTGTTCACCACAAACGTCGTGCTGTCGCCGGTGCCAGACGTCGGCGGCATCGCCCGCGTTGAAGCCGTGATCGAGGAGGCCGCGAGCCGTCTGGGGCTGCGGGGGTGGGCGGTGTGGCACTACGACGAGATGTGCACCTATCTCGACATCCACACCGACATCCGCCGAAACTACGCCGGCTTCATTACCCCCGGGGACGTACTGAGCAACCTCCTGGACACTGTCCCAGACGCGGCCGCTGAGACAACTCAACTCATCCGGTCCCATGCCGGTCACGAACTCCTTGCCGAACAATGGGTGCGCCTTGGCCAGGCCGGAGCCCAGGCCGAACGGCAAAGGATCAGCCTGGGAGCGGTCGCAGTCGACCTCGAAGCCGAGATCACAGAACCAGGAGGATCCTCCGCGTTCATGTACGCGGGACGCCACGTCATCGAACGCGGTGACGCGGTGCTGCGCCCCTCCCAGCTCCCTGCCGACCAGGTACCTCATGTCGTGCTGATCGGCGGGCCGGGGCAGGGGAAGAGCACCCTGGGTCAGCTGATCTGCCAGGTCTATCGAGTCGCCCTGCTCGACGAATCGGGCGACGCACTGTTGACCGGCGAGATCCGCGAGTTCCTCCGCAGTATCAGGAGCGACTTCGGCGGCATCGATCTGCCCATGCCGCGGGCGAGGCGCTGGCCAATCCGTATCGCCTTGCACGACTTCGCCAACGCCATCCTGGGTGGCGAGGACCTCAGTTTGCTGCGTTTCATCACCAGGCAGGTCAACAAACGCTCCTCCTCGACCGTCACCGACAGCCAGCTCAAAGGCTGGTTGCGCACCTGGCCGTGGTTGCTAGTTCTCGACGGTCTGGATGAGGTGGCCTCCCCCCATACCCGCGAAGACATGATGGCCCGCATCTCCGCGTTCCTCCTGGACGCACGCCAGCTCGACGCCGACCTCCTGATCGTCGCCACCACCCGGCCCCAGGGCTACCACGGCGAGTTTCACGCCGGGGACTACGAGCAGGTACAGCTCGTGGACATGTCCACCGATGACGCGCTGCACTATGCCCACCGGCTCGCGGCGGCGCGCCATCACGATGACCCCGACATGCGGAGCACCGTGCTGGAGCGAACTGAGAGCGCCGCACGCGCACCTGCGACCACACGCCTCATGCGCTCCCCGCTCCAGGTGACCATCATGTCGCTGCTCGTCGAGCGCCATGCCCGGATGCCCCAGAACCAGTACGAACTCTTCGACGCCTACTACACGATCATCTATGAGCGTGAAGCCGACAAGCCCGGCGCCACCGGGCAACTGCTCGCCGACCACAAACACCACGTTCACTGGCTCCACCAGCACGTCGGCCTGCTGCTCCAATCCCGGGCCGGCCAGACCGGCCAGTTGGACGCGGTCATGCACGAGGACGAACTTCGCGAGCGCACCTATCAAAGACTCGTGGACGAGACCGACAACTCCGCTGAGTCCCAGACCTTGGCCAGCCAGCTAATCACCGCCGCCACCGACCGTCTCGTCCTGCTGGTGGCCCCCGACGCCGGGTTCATCGGATTCGAGGTCAGGAGCCTGCAGGAGTACATGGCTGCTCGCGCGCTGCTCTCCGGTCCGGACAACGACATCGTGCCCCGGCTGGAGGCCCTTGCCAGAAGTTCCTCCTGGCACAACACCTGGCTCCTGGCCGCAGCGGGACTGTTCACTCACCACCCGCATCTTCGTGACGCCCTGGTCAGCGCTCTACGCGAGGTGGACTCGCGCGATGAGGCGTCGATGGCACTGGCCCCCGGTGCTCGCCTCGCTGTGGACCTCCTCGCCGAGGAACTGACTCGCCAACAACTCCGCTACCACAATCTGCTGGTCCAGCACGCAGCCACGCTGATCGGGATGCCGCCGGGCTGGGACCTCGCTCGCATCGCGGGGCTCCTACTCGACGCTGCTGGGCGACATCCCCGGGCCCGGGGCATCATCGAGCACGAGATCAAGAGTGCGCTCAGAGCCCACGACGCGCGCCTGGTGACCGGCCTAATGATCCTGTCCCACTGGTCCACAGCCTCCGGGCCCATCGTGTCCGCCGCACGTCAGCTCCTTGACGCCACCGTCCGCCAACTGGGCGCTGAGGAACGGGCCGCAGCAATCCTGTTCTCTGGAGAATGGGACCAAGTGCCTGCCCTCCCCGGCCTGCCGCAGTTCCACCCTGCCGCGTTGGCAGGAGCGACACTCGCCGACTATCTACGTCCGCACGTGGCAACCACACTTCCGCAACCACAGGGTGCGGTCGTCGCGGCCTACCTCGAATCCCTGGAAGAGCACCAGGTTCATCTGGAAGTAGTCGAGGGCATCACCGTCCCCGTCGTTGAGCCCTCGATTCCCTTGGACACGGCGGGAGCGATCACCGCAGGAGGGGACCCGGCGATCATTGCGACGTGCACGGCAGCTCTCAATGCCCAGACCGCCATCGCCAGGACGGTTGCAATGACCTTGTACGGACTCCTCGCGATGGCCGACGAGATGGCCGCATCCCCGGACGTGCCCACGGTGTACGGGATCTCGTGATCCGATCTGAGGCGCACACGACGCTGGTGCGCCGACAGGGCGCGGTGACCTGATCAGGACAGCGAAGGCGACGGGTGGTCAGATCGGCTGGCGGTGCCGAAGAACACCGCCAGTCCCGCCGGACCGCCCCGGAGGCGGAACCCGAAAGAGAAGATCCACCGACAGAATTAACCAAAGCAGATACAAGAGCTAAACGAATCGTTTAGCGTACTCGCATGACCTTCCTCCGCTCGCGCGCCTTCCGCTCCCTCGACGACACCTACTCCAGTGCGGGTATCGCCCGTCTCACCGGCCTCAGCCGCGGCCGCGTGTCCCACCTGCACGGCGCCAAAGGACCGGACGCCCTGCCCGTGCCGGACGGCGAGGGCAGCACCGAATCGCGACCGCTGTGGCGCGGAGACACGGTGGCGCGCTGGTGCGCAGCGGCCGGACGGCGGCTGCCTCCGCAGACCGCGCCCTGGCTGCTGCCGGGTCCCGACGGGCCCCGGCTGCGCCCAGCTGGCCAGCAGACCCTGCACCTGAGCCAGACGAACCTGCCCGAGGCCTACGCCGCGTTCGCGACCCGTCCGGTCAACGTCCACATCGCCCGCTACACGGACGCGAACGGCCGGGGCCCCTCCGTCTGGCTGGCCACCGCGCTGATCCCCAGCGAGACGAGCAGCCTGCTGGGCTGGCCGCGGCCCTGGCCGCACGGCAGCCCGCTGAACCACCTGGTCCACGAGATCCTCGACGGCCTCGACGTCGACCACCACAGCAGCACGGATCTGCTGGGCACCCTGGTCCTGCTGCCGACCTCCGCCGCGCCCCACTACAGCGCGCTGTCCGGGGACGTGCGCCTGCTCGACCTCTACGAAGCAGACAGGCTCGGCGAGGAGGACCTGCACGACCGGCTGCGGCGACTCTCGCCCGGTGACGGCGAACTCGCCGACCTGGTCACTGCGATCGGCCACCGGCTCCCCTGGTGGCCGCCGGGGTGCGCCGCTCCTGCCCTGGTCGCCGCGTGGGCTCCCGACGCCCAGCGCGCCGCCCAGGTCCCCCCACCACTGGCGGACGCCCAGACCTTCGTCCGCCGCTGCGAGAGCGCCGCCGCCGAGCTGACAGGGACGCTGAGCGCCTCCGTCGAGGAACTCGGGACCTCCTGGTGGCACACCGCCGTGTCCGGCTGGCGTCCCGGCGGCTACCCCGACCATGGGGCGCTGCCCAAGGACTGCGATCCGGCGGCCTGGCAGATTGCCGCGCAATTCAACCTCCCCCCGGCCCCCGACCCGACCGGCGACTTCTGGGAGGGCCTGGAATGGGTGATGGAGCACGCGCCGTCGCGCCGACTGGCCCAGGACGCCCAGAAGATCTACGGCGACCCCAACAGCGCCGGAACCGTCGTCCTGGACCTGGCCACCCTGCCCAAGCAGGTCCGCACGATTCTGGGCCACCGCACCCTGCCCGCCGGTGAAGGGCCGGTCAACCACCGTGGCCAGCGGGTCCTGGACGCACTGGACGCCCACCCCAGCGCCAGCGCGGGCACGGTCCTGGGCACCTGGCCCCAGCTCGGCGGCCCGATCTGGTGCGCCACGTCCCCGGGCACCACCCTCATGGCACTGCACGTCCCGCGTACCCAGCCCGGCCCGGCCACCGAGGACGGCGACGCCACGGTCGGCGCGCCGCTGGAGATCGTGATCGCCCGGTCCGAGACCGCCCAGCCCGGCAACCCCGCACCCGTGGTCGGCATGGTCGTCACCGACCACGACCGCCTCCAACTGCTGCCGGCCCAAGGAGGACCCGCGGAGGTCGCCGCCGCGGTCGAGCACGCCGTCTGGCACCCCGGCGACCAGACGCTGGTCGTGGGCCTGATGCCGAGCCGGAACCAGGCCCTGGTCGCCGCGGTCGAGGCGCTGGTGGAGACCGGGCCGCGTCTGACACCGTGGAGCCAGCTGGCGGTGCTTGTCGCTTCCCACCCCGAGCAGCCGGGCGAGGACGAGTTCATCGAGTACTGCCCCTACTGCAACAGGCACTCCGCCGCCGCTGCGAAGCCGGCCCTGCAGGTCGAACCGCAGTAGCCACCGCCTCGATGCCGATCCCTGCCCGACGGCACGACGAGGCCCGCCCGGCACTGCTCTCCTTCAACTGGCATCGCGTCCAACCGCCTCCAGCGGCCGGGGCCGCCGGAGGCGCGGCGCCGAGCGGGTCCGGCCACGCCGGCTCCTGAGCCCGGAGCCTCACCGGAACGCGGGGCACCGCTGGCTCCCTCGGCGGTACGGTGGTGCCAGCAGTGAAATAGACGTGCGCCCGGTTCTACTGAGCGCAATCACGAAGTAGCTGAGAGCGAACCATGCGGGTGAAGGCTGCCCGTCCCGGAGGCCCCTTTGAGCACGCAGCCCTTCCACCCGGCCGGGGAGTCGATGCCCCGGCCGGCGAAGACCCCCGAGGCGCTGCGGTCCGCGTTGGCCGAGCTCGACCCCGCCCGTCTGGCCGAAATGGCCGCATCCAAGGACGAGGCGTTCGCCCTGGCCGCGCAGACCGGGAAGATCGGGCATATCCACGCCTGGATCACCTGGTGGGCATCGGTCGTGGAGATGGAACGCCGGACGGATCTGCGGACCCGGATGCGTGAGGCCGAGCACGCGGCCCAGACCCTGGACAACAGCGATCCCCGGTGGCAGGCCGCCATGTCGGAGATGGCGGTCGTCATGGACCAGGCGAAGGCGGCGGTCGAGGGGTGAGTTGGGCGTGGGAGTACCTGCCCAACGAGCACCACGTCACCGACGGAGTATCTCCGGTGGTGATCGCCGAAGTGGAGACCAAGGCCGACGAGCTGGTCCGGGCCGCCGCGGCCCTGTACCTGGACGGCACCACCCACACCGGCCCCGACGAGAAGATGAAGCAGCAGCTCATCCCGAACGGCTTCTTCCACTACACCGTGATCCGACGCCAGGAGCGCATCTATATTCTGCGCATCACCTACATCGGCGGCTAGCGAACGCCTCGGGGCGTCAGGCCAGGGCGTCCAGCGCCGCCCGGAACTCCTGTGCGATGAGGAGCCCCGACCCGGGCACGGGTGCGCGAGGTGCCCTCGGCCCGGTTGCGCGCCACCGTCTCGACGGCCGCCCGAGGGGGCGTGGGCCTGTCGCCAGGTGCAGGACCGGTCCGTTATGGCAGCCAGGGAGCTGGCACGGGAGAGAGGACCTTCTCACTCCGGGGAGTCGATGAGCCGTCGTCCGGCCTCAGTCAGCCTGGCCACCCATTTGCGTCCCTTGCGGTCCCGTTCAGGATGATCTTCGATGTCGGCCAGGCCGAGCTTCATCAGCGCCTTGATCGTCGCGAGGTGAATGCCACCGGGCTGCCGGGCGGCGATCAAGCCCCGATTCTCCAGGCGCCGTAGCTCGGCCAGCGCCTCCCACCCCCGCTCGGACAGAGAACTGGTATCGATGGCGATCGGAGCACCCTCTCCGCTCGACATCAGACGGCCCTCAGGTGTCGGCGCAGCTCGGCGCCCGCAGCGCTGGCGAGCTGGAGGGGTCGCATCCCGGGCAGGACCTGCACCGCGTCCGGCGGCTCCTCAGCCATCGCGCCCCTCACCACTCGCTCGCCGCGTTGACCGGGCGCAGCCGCTCCCCCGGGGCCAGACTGCCCTTGGTCCCCACAGCAGACAAGAACATCCTGACGCCGCCGGTAAAGTCGATCGTGGCCCCGAACACCACGGCCGGCGGCGCGGGCCTGGTGCTGTAGCGGTCCCACCGTACGACCCCGGGGGCGGTCACAGCCACGGCCAGCAGCGCCTGCTCCATCGCACCGAGCGGGACCTTCGCGGCGGTCAGGTCCGGAACCGCCACCGGTTGAAGCTGCTCCTTGGCATCGGCGGCCGGCGCGACGCCGGACGCGCCGGTGACCATCCAGCACACCCATCCTGGGCGTCCGTCGAGCTGCACGCCCAGTCCGTAGGGCCGCTCCTCCCAGACCTCCGTGCGGGCGACGCCCGGGGAACTGGGGAGGTGCGTGCAGAGCAGGTCGCGCAGTTCAAGGGGAGTCATGGCGGCACGGTACCGGTGTTTGATTGCCGCGACGGTGGCCGGGCCACTGTGTCCCGAGGGCTGCGGCTACAGGTCGACTTCCGCCAGTAGTTCGGGACTGTCGTTGCGCACCGAGTTGACCGCTGTGGATACCGGGCGGGCGGTCAGGTTCCCGGCGGCGGGCTGCTCGAGGAGGGCTCGCAGATCGACGACGTCCTGGTGCTCGGGGTTCAACCAGTCCTCCCAGTGCTCGGGGGCCACGGTCAGCGGCATCCGGGGGTGGACTCGGCCTGCGGCGTCAGTTGCCTCGGTTGTGATGATTGCGCAGGTCGTGACCCACGCGTCCGGGTCGTCCTTTCGGGACGGGTCGCGCCAGAACTCGAACAGGCCGGCCATGCTCATCCCGCCGGCCGGGTCATCGGGGCTGATGAAGTACGGCTGCTTGTGCGCCTTGCACCCCTCCTCTGCCGGGACCGGGTCCCACTCGAAGAACCCGTCGGCAGGCAGCAGGCACCTTCGCTTGGAGAATGCGTGGCGGAACGAAGGCTTCTCGTGCACCGTCTCTATCCGCGCGTTGATCATCCGAGAGCCGATGGACAGATCCTTCGCCCAGGACGGCACCAGGCCCCAGCGAAGCGGGCGCAGCTGGCGTTCGACTTCGGAGCCGTCCTTCACCGCCCGCTCCAGCACACCCCAGACGTGGTCGGTGGGGGCGATGTTCCAGGACGGTGCCAGGTATTGGTCCTGGTCGGGCAGGGCCGCTTGGTAGGTGGCCGCCAGGTCCTGAGGGCTGCGAGTGGAGACGAATCGGCCGCACATTTCCCTATACCGTCCATGTGTTGAAGGGCCATGGGGCCTGGTCCAACGTCGCTTGGCTAGGCCGCGGCGGTGAAGTGTTCGAGTGTTCGTGATTGTTCGTCAAGGTTGTTGTGGGTGCAGAGGGTGACGACGGTTGCCGGGTTGCCGGGTCGGTGTGCCTGGGGGAAGAGCTGCAGCTTGACGGTGTGTGTGACGCGGGTGGTGGCGGGCTCGTCGGGTTTCAGGGTGCGGTATCCGGTGCCGCTGCGCTTGGCGGCACGGGGTGCGGCGCGTCCGGGTCGGGGTGTGACGGCCTGGCGGATGAGGTCGGCGCGGACGTCACGGGCCTTGGCGGCCAGCTGGCGAGGGGGAAAAGCCGTCCCGACGGTGCGTCGGACGGCGGCGAGGGTGTTCTTGAAGCTGATCTCCGCGGCGGGAACGTGGGCCTGCTCGGCGGAGTCGAGGGCCAGCTCGTGGACTGCCTGGTAGACGCAGAGCATCGCCCACAGTTCCTGCTCGACCATGGCGGGGCTGTTCGAGCGCAGGGTGGCGGTGCGCCCGCCGCGCTGTTCGATCTTGATGTGCTTGAAGATCGTCTCGCTGGTCCAGCGGGACGTGTAGAGCTCGGCCAGCTCCTGTGCGGGCGCGGTGACGGGGTCGAGCAGGGTTGTGATCAGGCAAAACAGCTCCGAGGTCTCCTCCGTGGTCCCGTCGGGGCCCCAGGTGGTCGTGGTCACGGTGTACTCGATGACCCGCACCGGCATCCGCTCGCCCTTGCGTCGCCCGCGCAGTTCGCTCAGGTAGGTGCCGTCGGGCAGCACCTGGACCAGCGGCAGGGCGAACGACTGCGAGACGCGCCACAGGAGTTGGGCCCCGGTGGCCGCGGTGTCGGTGCACAGGCCGTAGGCGGGGAAGCCCCGGTCTGCCAGCAGCAGCATCTCTGGCCCCAGCAGGGGCAGCAGCCGCAGCGCCAGGGTCCGCTCGCCGACCGCGAAGGAGTCGAAGACGGCCCCGATCATCGCCTTGGTGCCGCACTCCACCAGGGCCAGCAGTCGTACCTGCGGATACGGCCCCGGGCCGGCGGCGTTCGAGGAGCGCGTGTACGCGGCGGTGTTCTTCTCGCTGTCGGGGACGTCGACCAGGGTTCCGTCCATGGAGGCCAGGCGCAGTCCGCGCCAGAACGCCCCCGGTGTGGCGGGCGTCCCCCTGGCGCCGGCGACCCGGTCGAACAGCAGCCGCAGCGGACCGGGCCCCACCCGCGCCCGCGCCTCGGTCAGGGCTCCCGTGGTCGCCGGCCGCCAGGTCTCGCCCGCACGGCGCGGCCAGTTCTCCACCAGCTCGCGCAGCACCAGCCCGTAGCCGTAGCCGGTGAACAGCCACATCGTCAGAACGAAGTTGACCATCAGCGACGAGGGCAGGGACTTGGTCCGCTCCTCCCGCGCCCCGGCCTCATCGACGACGAAGTCGACCAACTCGGGCGTAAAGGTGCGCGACAGCAGCCCCATCCGCAGCCGCTCCGGGTAGCTCTCACCAGCTATGTGATCACGTGGCACAAGATCCAGACCTTAGCCGATCATGAGCTTCCCAAGCGACGTTGGGGCCTGGTCTGAGTGGGGTGGACTGGGTGGAACGGAAGTGTGTGCCCGGCCCGGGCTCAGGGCTGCGGGCGGCATTGAAATCATAGTCTCTCCCGCTTGAATCCGCCCTATTGACTATCGGACAACAATGGTCCTGATCTCGCGTTCTGCCTCACGCATAGCCAGACGCCGGACCTCGCTAACGGGCGGATACATCGTATCAATTGTCAGCCCATCCTTCTCTGCTGCTAGGCGCTCGCGAAGGGTTCTCTTCCAGCATGCCGGAATTCGAATCGTCCATGCTGTTGCTGGCCATCCCGGCCCCTGAGTCCGACTCTGAGGGAATCTGATCGTCAGGGTGGTAACCGGGTCTTCGAACTTGATGGGTCGTCAGCGGCGTGAGGCCATCTGTTCGTGACGCTGGGTGATGATGTGAGGGTGCTGGTACCCCGGACGCAGGGAGCCCGCAGGGCTTCGTGATCATGGTTCTTGTCTAGAGAACCAACCACGGAACACCTGCGGGCTGAACATCAACGATACCTGTACCGATTCGGACGCGACGCTGCTGCTGGGCCTGGAGGGTCTGGGGGTGATCAGGGTGGAGGAGGCCGGTGCGGTTCTGGTCGTGCACGTGGCAACCGTGGACGGATCCGCGCGGGCATGCCCGGGGTGCGGGGTACTCTCCGGTACGCGCAAGGGTGGCCGCGTCACCAGCCCGCGCCAACTGTCCTACGGTGGGCGGGCGGTGGATCTTCGCTGGCACAAGTCCCGATGGCACTGCCGTGAGCGACTGTGCCCGCGCTCCTCGTTCACCGAACAGGTCCGCCAAGTTCCGGCCGGGGCCCGGCTGACCGACGTGCTGCGACGCGAGGCCGGACGCGTGGTGGCCGACGGCGGCCGAACGGTCCTCCAGGCCGGCCGCGACCTGGGCATCTCCTGGCCCACCACCCAAGCCGCCTTCGAACAGTACGCCGAGCTCGTCCTGCCTGATCAGACGCCCGCAACCGAGGCCGTCGGCATCGACGAGACTCGCCGGGGCAAGCCGGTGTGGCGGGAGAACCCCGAGACGGGCAGGTGGGAGCTGGTCGCGGACGCCTGGCACATCGGCTTCGTCGACGCGGTCGGCGGCCAGGGCCTGCTCGGGCAGGTCGAGGGCCGCAATGCCGCCTCCGTCGCCGCCTGGCTCACCATCCAGCCCGGGACCTGGAAACAGCAGGTCAAGTACGTGGCCATCGACCTGTGCGCCACCTTCCGCGCCGCCGTGCGCACGGCCCTGCCCCACGCACGGATCGTCGTGGACTGCTTCCACGTCGTCCAGCTCGCCCAGCGCCACCTCGCCGACCTGCGCCGCCGCCTCACCTGGAGGCACCACGGCCGCCGCGCCCGCAAGGGCGACCCCGTCTGGAGCGTCCGCAAGCTCCTGCGCCGCAACAAGGAAGACCTCACCGCCGAAGAACTCGCCACACTCACCGGCGAGTTGACCGGCATGGGCACCTACGGCAAACAGATCCTCGACGGCTGGCGAGCCAAGGAGCTCCTGCGCGATCTGCTGCGGCTCACCGCCAAGCACGCCCACGTCCTTCCCGACCGCTCCGCGGTCTCCGCCGCCCGCTACCGCTTCCAGGCCTTCTGCGCCGACCACCCTTACCTGGTCGAGCTCGTCACTCTTGCCGAGACGGTCGATCAGTGGTGGGACGGCATCGAGAACTACATCAAAACCGGCATAACGAACGCCGCATCCGAAGGGAACAACCGCGTGATCAAACTCGAAGCCCGCAAGGCCTACGGCTTTCGCAACCGCCAGAGCCAACGCCTGCGATCACACTGCGCAACCACCCGAAGGGCACGCGGCAAGCTGATGACCCATCAACTTCGATGACCCTGGTAACCATAGACAGCTCGACGGCAGTCAGCCTTCTATGCTGATATTGCATTCTCTGCCTCTCGTTACTGGCTGCCAGGCCGCCCACGAGAAACCTCCCCCGCTGCGCACGCATGCGGGGGTCGAGATCCATCGGCTCGGCAATGGCGACGCGATTGGTCCACGCCGACTTCGAGTAACGAGTACCGAGTGCAGAGCCCTTCCAGGGCAAATCGGAACTTCCATCCAGATTGATCTTGTCAAGCTTTCCGTTCTTCGGATGAAGTTGGATGGCAAAGAGTCGACCATCAAAGTCATCATCCCGGTCGACCGCAAAGAACAGGGCCTCTTTAGGGCGCACGGAGACGTCAATGAGCCGAGTCGGGATACCGTGATGCTGTAGGACGGCAAGAAGTTCACCGTCCATCATCAGCCGCCCGAGTCCTTCTTGGCGCATGGCGCCGATGATTCGGGCCTCAGTTCTTTCCATCAGTTCCTCCGTCACTCGCTCCACATGTGTGCGGCAGAGGCGGAAGAGGCTAGACGACAGCCCGTATTCGGCATTAGGCTGACCGCGATAAGCCATATATTGACTTCTCCATCCAGGCAGCCCGTAGTAGGGAAGATCGGCAGCCCCTGACGCCCACTCCCAAAACGTGTCGACTGTCGTGAATCCAGCCTTCGCATTGATCTCACGCTCCCCGAAGAACTCTCCGGCCATCAGGCGTGTAGGGGCACTTCGTGGGCTGACGGGCTGAGTAGACATAAGTCATGACTGCCAGTCTGGGTGAAGTCTTTCAACTACCTGCGCGCGTGTCGGCCTGGATGAGCGGGGAGCCGAGCCGCCCACGGCCACGGGGGTGCGGTCGCCGGCCGCGCCTAGCTAGTTCGACAGGTCGAGGCCATGGTCGCCAGAGGTGGAGGAAGCGATGGCCGTTACCACGCCGTCCAGCGTCAGCACAGCCTCGTCGTGGGCCTCCTTCGCCTGGGCCCGGGTGAGCAGCCGCTTCGGCTTCCACGACCGGGCGCAGGCACGGAATCTCACCTGCTCGATCCAGTACGGGTCCCCGTTGCCCTCGACCGTGCGCACGCCGTCCCACATGGTGACCACGGCGAACCCGCCGTTGACCGTCGATTCGATGATCCGGGCCTTGCCCGCGGGAACCAGGATCTCCCACTCGGCCTTGGTGATCACCTCGTCGGCCTCGTTGGAGTAGATCAGCTCAGGCTCCCGCCGCAGTGCCGCTGCAGCGGCTGGCGAAGCAGATTCCGGGCGCGACACACGACCCCTGCGTCCTTTGAACCACAGCATGTCCGGCCCCTTCGCGATCAGCAGAGCTGCGATCTTAGGCACGCCTCCCCGGTCACTGTCGACTCCGCCCAGGTCACTGCGGCGCAGGTCACAGGGCTGCGGAGCCCGGCAGAGCCGGCTGAAAAGGGTCTTGGCGCGCAGTACCGGCAGCGAAACAGTCCAGGAGCGGAAGCGGTGCAGCGGTGGCCAAGCGGGACGTCTGGGTACGCGTCGGCGACGACCTGGTGCGAGGCGACCACATCGTCGGCATCACCGTCGGCCGCACGCCCTACCCGCACGAAACCTTCAAGCTGCTGACGAAGGCCACCGGGCACCGCGACCCCCTGATCTTCGACACCGACGTCCTCGTCGGCGACCGCAGCCACCAAGGCCACCTCCGCGTCACCGCACCGCCGACGACTTCGTGAACACCCTGGCTCGCGGTGCCGTCTCTCCGACCGGCGCCCTGGTGCGACTCAGCTCGGCCGACGACGGCGCAAGCCCCGCGTGGGTACTGGCCATCCTCGGGTAGTCGGGCTACAACGCACTTCGTCCGCCGACCGGGACAACATGCCCAGTCCTGCGCCCTCATCGGCCGGAAGCGATCCGAGCTGCGCCCCACCAGCCGAGGAGAGTCGCCCCCGGCTAGTACGACTAGTTGAAAACTGCTGGTCAGAAGCTGACGTGATGCACCATCATGGCGCCACACATCCGTGCAGTTGGTTGCAAAGGGGGGCGATGCAGGGACAGCACGAGCGCACCACGGTCACCGTCGTCCGCTGCTCGGGGCAGACGGCGTTCGTCGCCGCGAAGGCGTGGAGGCTCGGCGCCATCCTGATCGGCGTGCCGGTGTCGACCCTGACGAGGGAGAGCGGACTGACCCGCGCGGAACTGCTGGGCGCCCACTTCACCGTGCTGCTCGACTTGGACGCACTGCTGGACCCGCGCCCGTGCGCGTGGCGCTCGGCCGGAGCGCCGGCCACGCGGCGGGTCACCTGACGTCCTCAGCGAGCGGTAGGCCGAGGTGGACTGGAGGTCCCGTTCGTCAGCGTCCGAGCGGTGGCTCAGGAATTGCGCGGTCGTGTCCCAGAAGCCCGGTCGCGTAGCCGATGGCGACGGCGTGGGGGAGCGTCCGGGCGTGGAGCAAGATCCTGGCTCTGTTGAGCAGCTGGCCCGCGGTCTGCGGCCGGATCTTCAGGAGGGAAGCGGTCTGGGTGTGGGTGTGGCCACGCGCCAGGAGTTGGAGCGCAACGTGCTCGTGATCGGTGAGGTCCGGCCGCTGTGGAAGAAGAGGCCGGTCGATGTGCCGGTGCTCGGCCTCGACGCCGTGTCCGGCCCGGCGGATCCGAGCGGCGAGCTCTTCCGATACAACGACTGACCTGTGCCTTCCTCCACCGCATGCCACATGGATGTCGATGCGGCGGCCGTCGTTCGACGCTTCCAGAAGCGCAAGGATGCGGCGCAGGTTTCGACTGATGAGTCGTTCGGCGCCGGGGGAGTTGAGGACGTAGTCCCGGACCTGGGAATCGAGGCCGTTGGAGTGGAGCATTCGCCGACGGACCGCCGGGTCCTCGGGCGGATTGAGCAAGGGCCGGGTGTCCACGCGCAGCGCGTCGCCGCCAGGGGCGTCGTTGTGCCCCTCGCCGTAGCTGGTGATGACGGTTCGGATGAGCCCGGGGGCCAGGTGCGGTTGCCGATTGGTGAGATCCATAACCCGAGTCTGTGATCTGCGGGGCAGCGAGGTAGGACAGTTCGCGGTGTTGCACGTTGCCAATCGCAGGACCTGTTGATCTGGGCCTCGCCCAGGGAAATCGGACTCTAGGCTCCGGCGCGTGCCGAACGGCTCGGGGACGGCCAGGTCGGCGGGCGGCCGACCCAGTACGGGGAACGACCACTGTGCCCGGCACTGATCTCCACGTCTCCCGTTCCGGCCCGCGGGCTGATCGCGATCAGCTCCTGGCCTCTGGAGCTGAGGCTGCTCGGCCCGGACAGCACCCGCATCCACTTTCTGACCGCGGCCCTGCGCCTGGTCGAAGCCGCCGAGCGCACGGCACCCTCCGAAGGGCCCCTGACGGAACCGGTCAGCAACATCCTGCGGCGGTTCAGCCGCCAACTGCCGGGAGCTGACACGGGCTCGGACCCCCTGGACCTCCAAGGTCTCCGTGCCGCTGCCACCGCCGAGCTTGCGATCGTTGCCGACTAGGCCGCCACCATCGCGGCAGCGGCTCAGCGGGCACGCGAGGAACTCGACGAGGCAGAGCAGGTCTTCGGAAGGTGACCGGCTCGTCCCCTATGCGCTGGCCGGGCCGAGCGCAGGACTTCGAATGGTCCTGCTGGCAGACCCATAAGTGCGGTGGTGCACCCGGCGGACGGCCGGAGCGACGGGTCCGGCGCACGTATAGGACCGGGTCAACTGACCAAAACCGGTCCCGGCCGACCCGTCGGTACTCGCAGCACCCGACCGTCTGGATTTGTTGACGAGAGTCGAGAGCGGACGGGCACGGGGATCTGTCCGCTTCACTGGAGGTCCTCGTCGGTCGGGATATATCCGTAGCCCTGGGCCGTGTGTGCGAGCGCGCTGTGGAGCAAACGCTGACGGGCGGTGCGCTCCAGCATGGGGGAGACCGTGATCGTCACGGACATATCGGTCAACAGGTCGTGGCCGGTCGCCCCGAACTCGCTGAGGTCGATCAGCGTGCGCAGGTCGGATGGGGACTGGTCGTGGGGACCTTCGGAGGTCAGGCGCAACTCGACGGTGGGCACTCCCGCCCACCGCATCGCGGCAGCGTCGCCCGCAACGGCCGGTAGGAGGTCGGCTGCGGTTTCCCAGGCCGCCAGCAGTACAGCTTGCACCTCCTCCAGCGTCAGCTGGGTCGCGGCATCGGCAGGAAGAGCCGCCGACCAGGCGGCTGTGTCCCGGAGCGTCACCTCGGCGCAGGTCACCAGCGGTGCGTACTGGGTACTGGGAAGGGCGGCCATCACCGCCGCGGTCAGGGCAGGCCGCCCATCGGGGGCGGTGAGGGTGGCTGAGTAGCTCGCCGCTTCCAGCGCGTTGCGGTAGGGGCCGGGCCCCCAGTTTGCGGCGGGAAGTCCAGCGCCCCGGCGTCGCGACAGCGTGGTCACCGCGCCGGCCAATGCGCTGAAGGGCAGCGCCTGCGCCAGGTCACGGCGGCGCGCCGGGGTGATCTGCAGGCCTCTCGACTGGTCCCAGGGCAGTGTGACCAGGACCCGCAGCCGCAGTGTCGGTGGATTCCGGTCGCTGGTCCAGTTCCGGGCCGCACGGGTCTGCTTGAAGTCCAGGGCGACCTCCGGCTCCCAGTGCCACCCGACTCGTCCCGAGCGCACCAGCAGCCCGGAGCCCCAGCTGCCGCCGTCAACCGTGACGCGCTCGGTTTCCGGCCCCAGTGCCGTGGCAGCGGCCCCTTCAACGAGGGGATAGCCGACCACGGCGAGCGGATCCCCTCCCGGGCCTAGCCGTCCCGCGTCGAGCAGGGACTTCCACACCGGTTCAGCCACTGCGACCGGGGCCTTGCCGCCGACCAGGCACAGGACCCATCCAGGTTGCGCGTCAACCGTGTCGGCGAAGTGCTGCATGACGGCGGCACCGTGTGCGTAGGCCTCGCTCGTCGGCTGGCCGAGACCGGCGCCGCGCAGCTGCGCGTGGGCTTCGCTCATCTCGCGCTCATGTGAGGGCAGTCCCTGGCCCACGCGCAGCTGTGGGGCGGAGGCGTCCAACTGGGCTTGGGCGAGGGCCTGGTGGATGAGGTCAGCCAGGACCTGCGGGGCGGGCATGCCGGAGGCGGCGATTCCGGCGGAGAGCAGTCGCTGCAGTTCGGTGCGCGGCAGCCAGTGGGTGCCGTCGGCCTCGCGGACCGGGAGTGCGACGGTGTCCCGGCTGACCTGGCCCGGCTTACCGGTTGCGGCCGCGACGACGAAGGCGGTTCCCGACGCCTGCTGGGGGATGTCGACGTAGGCGATGCATGACCCCTGTCCGTCGTCGGACCGGGCGACGGTCACGCCACGCGGCGCTGGGGTGATGCGTTCGCGGATCAACTTGCGCAGTTGGTCCAGGTCGACGGAGTCCCAGTCGACGGGAGCGATCCGATCGAGCACTTCCTCGCCGTGCTCGAGCCGGGTGGCGATACCGAGGACGAGCAGACCGCCTCCTGCGTTGGCGAACGCCGCGACGTCCTTGGCGAGCTCTTCTACCGAGCCGGGGTTCCGCGGCTCGTAGGGGCGGCCTTCGCGTCCAGCCACTGCCCCTCACGGAGCCCGAGCAGGGCGGTGGGCGCGTGGGCGCGTAGCGCCGACCGTGCTCCTTCGAGATCCATCTGCGACATCCCAGCAGTATCCCGGGCACGACCGACCGCCGCAGGATCATTTCCCACCTGCGCCTCATCTCACTGCTCAGGGCAGTCGTCAGTCGTTCGAGCTCAGTCTGGCCGCGGCATCGCGAGCAGCGATGGACAGGAGCTCGTCACGTGCAGTGCGCTACTTACCCCTGAGTTCGTCCATGCGATTCTGCTCCCACCGGTCCAGGACGATCTCAAAACGCCTTGCCGACGACTCAACCTCGCAGAGGTCCTTGTCCAGGCCGATGTAGCGGACCATCAGATTGACGAGTGTCGTGATCCCCGTTCTCAGGCCTACCGCTCGTTTGTTCCACGAGCTCAACTTCCTCTCGGCCGTCTGGCTCAAGCCGTTCAGGAGGTTGCCGAATTCATCGTCTGGCAGTGGATCGTTCCGCTCCCGCGCATCCTTCGTGAGAGCAGACAACAACTGGCGTGCCGTCTCGACGGTCCTCACGATACTGTTCACCCGCTTGACGGCATGATCGCTGAATCGCGCAGCCACGGCTCGCAGGTCCATCTGAAGGCCGGCCGTGAGCAGGGTGGGCAGTTCACGAGGGGGCACGACAACCCCCGGAGCAGACGTTGCGAGGGGGTACATGATCGGCCGGTGCCGGTCGAGCAGCTGCCCAGCCAGCACTATGTAGCCAAGTACCAGGTCTCCGATCAAGTCGACCGGCACCCTCTCTGACAGTCTCGACTGAGACGTCCGGTTCGTCCGGGTTAGTCTGGATGGGCGAGACAGGAGATTCCCGGCATGGCTTCCAATACCACCACCTCACGCACAGCCCCCGAGCCCGACCCGGCCCCGCGGCCGAAGCGGCGCACGTTCACGGCGGAATACAAGCTGCGGATCGTCGCTGAGTACGATGCCGCCCCCAGCGGGGAGAAGGGCGCGGTCCTGCGCCGCGAGCGGTTGTACCACTCGCACATCATCGAGTGGCGGGCCGCGCGAGACGCCGGAGCGATGGCCACGCTCGCCGACCGGCGGACCTCGCCCGCACGCCCCAAGAGGCCCGCCGAAGCAGCCGAGGCCGAGCGGCTGCGCAAGAGGCTGGCCGTCGTGGAACGGGAGCTGGCGCAGAAGGACGCCGCCCTGGAGCTGCTGGGAAAAGCTTCCGCACTCTTGGAACTGCTCTCCAAGAGTGCGGGCTGAAAGCCGAGGCCGAGCAGGTCGCCGACGAGCTCTTCCAGTCGCTGGAGCGGGAGTTGAACACCACTGCGGCCTGCCGGCTGACCGGTCGCTCACGGGCCACGCACTACCGTCGGCTCAACCCGCCCCCGCCGCGCGAGCGCGCTCCGCGCCCCTCGCCGCCCTCAGCTCTGGCTCCGGCGGAGCGCGCGCGGATCCTGGCACTGATGAACAGCCCGGCCTATGCCGAACTGGCACCTGCCCAGATCTGGGCGCGCGAACTGGACGAGGGCCGCTACTACTGCTCAGTGCGCACGATGTACCGGATCCTGGAGGCCCAGGGCCAGACCGGCGAGCGCCGCCGCCAGGCCACCCACGCCGCCAAGTCCATCCCCGAACTCGTGGCCACCGCCCCCTCGCAGGTCTTCAGTTGGGACATCACCAAACTGGCCGGACCAGACAAGGGCATCTGGTACCACGCCTACGTCATCATCGACATCTTCAGCCGCTACGTCGTCGGCTACACCGTGGAGATGGCCGAATCGGCCGAGCGCGCCGAGGAGTTGATCAGCGAGACCGTCGAACGCAACGGCATCGCCCCCGAGCACCTGCACGCGGACCGCGGCACCTCGATGACCAGCAAGAAAGTCTCGCAGTTGCTCATCGATCTGGGCGTGACGCGCTCGCACTCGCGCCCCAAGGTCTCGAATGACAACCCGTACAGCGAAAGCCAGTTCAAAACCACGAAGTACATGGCCGACTACCCGGCGCGGTTCGACTCCCTGAACCACGCACGCGAGTGGTTCGACTCATTCATTGCCTATTACAACCATGAGCATCGCCATTCGGGCATCGGGCTGCACACGCCTGCGTCCGTGCACTTCGGCACCGCCGGCCAAGTCCAGGACCAGCGCGCCGTCACGCTCAACGAGGCATACGCCCGCCACCCCGAACGCTTCGCCCGCCGCCCCCGCCCGCCCAAGATCCCCGATCAGGCGTGGATCAACGACCCCGCCAAACGCAGAGAACCCGAATCAGCACAACAGAGCGCATAACCGTACGAACGTCTCATTTGACTTGACACGTTCCGGCAGGACGTCGTTGTGGTAGACCTCGTTGCGGTACTCGTGCATCCGAGCGAGGACCGCGCACTCCTCGGGCGTCAGAACCCCCTGCTTGACGAGGTATTTGGTCTTGCTGTGCAGGTGCTTGTCGAGTTCCATCCGCTTGTCCGGCCCGATGTGCCCGGCAAGCAACTTGTCCAGCCGAGCATCCGGTTCTGGAAGGGTGCCTCGGACCTCCCGTAGTTCCTCGACCACGCTGTCAGCCAGCTGCATGGCAAGTCGGGCGTTGACCTCACGTCCCACGATCACCTCGACCAAGTGATCGACAAGGAGCAGGGCCAGCCGGTCGTGCGACTGGTCGCCGGCCCGGGCGCACTGCCGGATCTCCTCGATTTCAACGGCGAGCCATCCCCACTGCTCTACGTCGGCGGCCTGGGCGCGATCCCAGTCGTGAGCGAAGGGCTGAAACGGCATGGCTGAACAATGACACTACACAGACCCCAGGTGAAGGCCCCTGACTGGATGCGCTTCAGCCCCACCGTTGCGCACCTGGGGTCACCGCGATGGTGTGGACAACTCCCGACGGTGCTGCGGAGAACGCCGCCTCGGCCGAGCAGCCTGGCGGAGCGGAGCCGGTGGGGCCGGTGTCCTTCTGTTCCCCCGCCCAGGATCCCACTTGTGACGATCGAGCCCGCCCCGGCCAGCCAGTGCGGGATGATCGGACTGAGCCCGATCGTGTGTCACTTCCTGTGCTGGGAGACTGCTGTGGCGCCCACTGCATTCGAGCGCGTGAACCGCGTTCTGAGCGTCCTTGATCGCGAGCCGAGTCAGCTCGCCGCCGGAATCCTGGAATTCATCGACCAGCCCCTGCCCTCCGATGGCGCGGGGCTGGATCTCCTCGACATCGTCGTGGCCTGCGTCGCTCACGAGGATCTCCTGGCTGATTGGTTGGAGCTGGCCAGGATCTGGCGATGGTACGGACGGACCGGTCCCCTTACTGAGCCGGACCCGCCCACCCACCGGACCCAGCGAGTGCTGCGCGCTACGCGAACTGCCGTCTCGGCGCTGGACGACACATCGCTGCGCGCCAACGCCCTGGCCCTGGCCCCAAGGGCCTGGCTGCTCGAAGCACTCGCCGAGAGCGTCTACAACCACGCACCCGACCGGGACGCCCTGATCGACCCGGCCCGGCCGCTGGACGAGCACAGCCGGGACAACGCCGACCGCGCCGAGTTCCTGCACAGCGCAGCCGAGCACGAGCTCGGCGCCCTGACCGCCGAACCCCCCGCCGCCTGGGGGCCGTCCATCCGCCCCGCTCTGGCCATCGCTCTGACCTGGCGGCTGACAGCCCTGGCCGCAGTGTTCGCCCACCTTGCCAGCGAACCCGTCGCCCCAACACTGGACTGGCAGAACTGCGCGCCGGGCCACTGGAGCACCACCCTGCTGCTCCCGGGTGCCGTGGCACCTCTGAGCGCGGCGATCACCGAGCAGTCCCCATCACCGCACGGATCGTTGGGCCTGCCACTGGCTGTAGAGGGCCCGTTCTCCTGGGCGGTCTCCTGGGGCCCTCCCGGGCGCACCGCTGGCCAGCCGCTGGGGTCGGGCCGCGCCTGCAGCCCGGGCTATGCCCGCTGGCAGGCACACACCAGTGCCTCGATACGCTGCGCCGGATTCCGGGTGGGACGCGCCGCAACGGGCGACTCCTGGTCCCAGCCGACCCAGCCTCGGCCGAGCAGCCCCCAGCAGTTCCGGTATGGACGATCGGCCTGGGGGATGTCCTTGGTGCCGTCGCCGACCGCTACGAGGCCGACCTTGGCCGCCAGCCGATAGCAATGGCCGAACCGATGCCATCACTGCCGCACAGCCGCAGCGGGGAACCGCTGAGCGCGCCTGCGCTGATCCTCGCCGACCTCGACGCACCCTGGCCCGCTGATACCGAGCCCGCCAACCGGGCCGCAGTGGGCGCACCCGCTTTCGAGGCGTTCCTCGCCGAGCACGCTGCAGCCCTGTCCCCCACCGCCAGCGCGTACCTGGGTGGCCTGGCACAAGCCGGCACCGGCCCGGAACCCATTGCCCGCCGCCACCGGGCCGCCATGCAGGCGCTCCTCGCGCTCCTGGACGCAGACTCGCAGGCCATCGTCCTATGCCTGGCCGAGATCGGACCACCACCGGTGGGAGGCTTCGCCGCGCTGCTCGACTCCGCGGTCCTCCTGGACCAGGTCCGCTTCTACGCCCCTCGCGGTGAGGACCGTCCCTCCGGCGCGACCGATGGACAACTCGCCGATGCCCGCCGACGCATCTGTACCGGCCTGGACGCGCTCGCCTTGGCCTCGCTCCGCGACATCATCCACCCCGACCGCGTGAAGGACTGCGACGACATCGAGGAGGCGGCCAAGGCAGTCGTGCGTAGATGGTCCGTCTTCCCCAACCCGGTTCCCGGCCCTACCGACGACCTGCTGCCGGCAGTCCGCTTCACCGTTTCCTTCCGCATCACCGACGACCCCGACACCGAGGCAGACGTTCTCTTCGACCCGTCCCTGCCCGACCGGGCCTGCCTGTGCTTATGGGTCACTGACGAATGGGGTGCGAAGGTCGCCGCCACCGGCCACGCCGAGCTCGCAGGCCGACCGGTCACACAGATCCTGCAGTGCGACAAGGAAGGCCGCCCGCTGGTCGCCCGCATCATCGACCTCACCGCGTTCCCCGACGTACACCACACCCCTGACCCTGAACTGTCATGGGAATTGCACGCCCGCAACGCGATCGTCAACGTTGACTGGACGGACGGCACGCCCCGCCTGTTCATGCCAAGCCTCGACCGCTGAGCTGACCGACCCCAGGCAGCGACCGGATAGCCTTTGCGGCTTTCGCACCGGCGCACCGCAAACTGGACTCAGAGCCCGGGCCGCGGTGAGCACCACGGCGGCAGTGGCCCGGCTCACCTTTCGAGCGCTACCGCATCGGCAGGCCGCTGCGCACCGTCGAGGCCAGGGCTCGCTCTGCCGCCGCCCGACCGCCGGCGTCCGAGCCCGGCTCCGTTGAACGGATCCAGCCGGATCGCCCGGGGCGGCAGCTTCATACGCCGGCAGCCATCTACGTTGAGTTCCGGCTTGACGACCTGCAGAGTGCTGGTGCTCATTGCGTCCACGGTGCCAGCGGGCCCCGGAATCCGCGTGCGGACCCTGCCGCCGCCGTGACACGCTCAAGCGATGGGACACTATCCGTGGCTACACATCGCCGGCGGCTCCGTAATCGCCGGAGGCGAGGAACTCCTGGCGATGTTCACCGAGGATGAGCGAGTCCACGAACACGCATCCGCCACGGGGTGGGACAGCTGGGACACCGACACGATGTCGCTGGGCTACCGCTCCACGGCATACACCCTGCTCGGTCGCCTCCAGGCTCAGGGCATGACTTCAGCCCGGGCCCGCGACGACCTGGACGAAGAACTCCGCCGCTGGCACAGCGAGGACCCCGGACCGCTGCCCAATTGGACCGCACCGGTACCCACTGCCGCCGACGTCCTGCAGGAGGCCGCACGCCGCCTCGCCAGCCCCACCGACATCCACACCTTCCCACCTGAGAACGACCCGCTCAGCGTCATGATGCGGATGAGTGAGCGCAGCATGCTGCGGCTGCTGCTGGACTGCGTCCCCGCCGTCGCACCGGTGGCGCTGGACCTGAGCCAACTGACCGGGGGCTGCTGCTTCCCGTTCGACGAGGACGAGCCGCGCGCGACCAACGCCCGTGCCGGGCAACTGGCCTTGGGACGGGAGATCAGCCCGCTCCTGGTGCTCACCGAAGGTGTCTCCGACGCCCGCCTGCTCTCCCAGGCCATCCAGGTCACCCACCCCCACCTGGCCGGGTTCGTGAACTTCCTCGACTTCGACGCGCCCGCCACGCGCCCCGAGGGCGGCGCTGGCGCCCTTGCCCGGAACGCCGTCGCCTTCATCGCCGCTGGCGTCACCAACCGCTTCATCGCCCTGGCCGACAACGACGTCGCCGCCCACCGTTCCATGGGCAAGCTCAAGCGTAGGGCACTGCCTGACCACTGCCGGATCCTCCACTACCCTTCGCTGCCGCTGCTCGCCGACTACCCCACGCTCCCGTTCGGTACGAGTGTCCCGGTGCCTGCCGACCTCAACGGCACGGCTGGATCTCTGGAGATGTACCTGGGTCGCGACGTCCTCACCGGACCCGACGACCTGCTGCTTCCGCTGCCACTGGCCGAGGACGGTACGGGGAGGTTCTCTTCGTACCAGAAGCGGGTCATCCAGGAACGCTTCGCTCGCAAGGCCGGGACCGCTCTGGCCCGGGAGCCGGCGGCGGAGCCCACAGGCGACTGGACCGGGACCAGTGCCATCATCGAGGCGATCCTGCACGCCTTCGACAGGCCCCATGTATGATCGGTGTCGCCTTCCGCAGCACGGACGGCCCTGGGGGCGCCCCCGCGCCGGAGGAGTCAGCGGCGTTTGTGATGGGTGAGCGCGACCGCCATCGCCCAAGCGCCCGCGGCGGCTAGCGGATCTTCGGGCAGCGGCTGCCCCAGACGCTCAGCGACCTGCCGGAAGTAGGGATGCATCTCGTGATCCTCCCCGGTGACCAGTGCCGACAGCAGGCCGTTGCGCGGCGCTCCATCCTGGTCCACGCGAACGAGGAGCTCCACGACCATCTGGCTGGGCAGCGATCCTTCGCCGGGCTTCTGAGCCTTGCTCAACAACTGGGACAGCGTCACGGTCCGGCTGCCGCGGGCGGCCTGCATCAACTCGGCCCGCAGCGCCTTCACCCGCGGTTCCACGAGCGAGTCCGATATCCGCATGCGGCGCGGCCTGCTCTGACCCGCGCCGGCCGCGGGAGCTCCTGGCCTGGGCAGGCGCCGCTCATCCGGTAGGACGCGCTCCGCCCAGCCCGTGACCTCAGCGCGTTGCGGACGGGACAGTACGTCGGCGGCCGCTGCCGCGACCTGCTGCAGCTCAGCGATCCAGGGCCGAAGCGGGTCGACGTCGGGAGTGAGCTTGCGCTTGCGCAGGGCCACGAGCAGCTGCTCGGTCCGCGCGGCCGCCTTCTTCTGCTCTCGGGTCGGCCCGACGGGGACCTTGCGTGCCGGGGTACGGCGCCCCGCACTCAGGCCTGTGCGTTCCTGGCGGAGGTAGGACTCGCCCTTCCTGAGCGTGCCGAGCTCCCCGGAAGCACCTCCGTGCTGGGTGACGTCGCGCGCCCGGACCAGGAGCGCCCGCACCTGCGGAGCGTTGCCGGCCCGGATCGCGTTCGCGAGGCTCTCGAACAAGGCGTCGCGCTCGTGTTGCTGCTGCGTCAGAACCTCGCGGGCCTGGGCGAGGGAGACGGCGAAGGCGTCCCTGGCGGCGGCCGTCAGCGGCGGCGAACTGTGCTGCCGAACCTCCGCGGCCGCGTAGAGCAACCGGATTGGCTTCGCTTCACCTGACCGGGTCGCCGCGCGCAGCCGGCTGAGGAGTGCGGCGGCTTCCATCGGCATGTCCGGTGCCTCGTCGGCCTGCGGCCGTGGCTGCGCAGGGTGGTGCTGCGGAGGACGGTTCGTCGGCCTGGGGTGCCCCCCGACGCGCGGCCGTAGTTGACCCGAGCCGGGTGGCTCCTCCGCAAGGATCCTGGTGACGGCGGGCGTGATCAGGCCTCGTTCGTCGAACCGGCACTCCTCGAGCTGGAACCAGTCGGTGCCGACTCCTTCGATCTGGGTTCCCAGGACAGGTCGGCGGCGCGTGCCTTCGCTCTCCATTCTGATTCGGTTGATGTAGCGGCACCGCTCCCAGATTCCTCGGCTGACCTCGACGCCCGGGCCCAGGATCACCTGCAGACCGTTGGCCTGGGTCCAGTCCGGAACGCCGGTGCTACTGCCGATGTGGATAGTGAGCCGCGCCCCGGACTGCAGGTCGAGGTCGACCATCGACCCTATCCCGCCGGTGAGTTCCGGGAAGGATCCGGTAGCCGCGATGCCCTGCCGTTCGAGCCACCGGGTGAGGTCAGATTTGATGAACAGGTGGTCAGCACTAGAGACATCGTTCTGAGCCCGTCTGCAGACGCGAGGGGACCCATCCAGGTGCGGGAAGTGAGCGAAGTGGCATGCGCGGTCCGTGTACAGCTTGGTCGAGAGCTGTCCGCCGCAGCCTCCGAGCAGGACGCCGCACCAGAACGTCGAGTGGGCGTAACTCCGTCGGAAGGCTGCTGCCTCGATTACCTCCAGGGGCAACACGATCGGAGAGTCGGACTGCGCGTCGTCGCATACCGCGGTCTGTACGCGACGTACGTCCGTGACCATCCCAAGACTCCCTGACCCGGGGGCTCACCCGGTGCTTCGTTGCTCTGAAAGGCCTTGGCTTCAAGGATGCCCGGCGACCCTCCCCGTTCGCATCCACTTGTGCGGACAGGCTCCGCGCCGGCTTCGGCCCGAGCTCAGACCCGCCAGCTTCGGATCCGGTCTGCGCAGGCGTAGACGTCGGCGCCCCCAGCGCGGACCTCGGCCGCCAGGTGGCTGAGGGCACCGTACGGGGCGTCGATGGCCTCGCCGCTCGCCGCCATGTACGCCACGGCGATCAGTGCCCCGTACAGAGAGTTGCGAGCAGGCAGAGGGCGAACCGAGACGATCTCGTGCAGGAGAGCCGCTGCCCGCCACGAGGCGTCCGCCTGGTAGTCCAAGCGCGGTGTGTTCACCCGGTGCCGGGCCACGGCCGCGACCAGGCCGCTGAAGTCGTTGATGGAAGGATGCTTGGGTAGAACCTCTGCCTGGCGCTCAAGCAGCCAGCGAATGTCGACGTGCAGGTCCACTCAGCCCGAATCCACCGATGAATGACCTGTCCGAGGCCTGGACATAACGACGCGGATGCCCTCTGACCTGGGACGATGGGACTTCCTACAGAACCAAGTCGCCAGAACGAGAGAACATCCGCGAGATGCAATCCTGCCATGCCGCCACAGCGGTTTCCGCCGTCTTCGACGAGCCGAACCTGATCGCCGATGCCGGGCTGCTGTCGCTGGTCCGGCTGGCCGAGCGGGCCGGCCTGCGGCAACTGGCCGCGTCCGCGCTCCGCATCGAGGGCGCCGACAACAGCGGCGGAGCCAACCCGGCCGCCAAAGTGATGTCGCTGATCAGCGCGATGTGCGCGGGCGCGGACAGCATCGACGACGCGGCGCGGCTGCGGCACGGCGCGATGGACCGCGCCTTCACCTCGGTCCGCGCGCCCTCCACCCTGGGCACCTTCCTGCGCTCCTTCACCCACGGCCACAACCGCCAGCTCCACCGCGTTCACCGCGACTTCCTGGCCCGACTGGCCCGCAGCACCCCACTGCTGCCCGGCGCCGACACACTGATGTTCATCGACATCGACCCCACCCACCGCCGCGTGTACGGCCACGCCAAGCAGGGCGCGCAGGTCGGCCGCCTCAAGGGCCAGCGCACCCTGCACCCGATCCTGGCCACCCTGTCCACCCCGATCGCCCGGCCCGTGATCGGCGCGGTCCGCCTGCGCCGCGGCAAGGCCGCCGACGTCCGCGGAGCCGAGAGCTTCGTGAGCGAGGCCCTGGCCATAGCGAAGGAGACCGGCGGCACCGGGATCCGCCTGGTCCGCGCGGACAGCAAGTTCTACACCGCCGACGTGGTCGCCGCCTGCCGCCGGGCCGGCGCCCGATTCTCCCTGACCACCGGCATGAACCCCTCCATCGCGGGCGCGATCTCCCGCATCCCGCAGGAGTCCTGGACGGCGATCCGCTACCCGGACGCCTTCGTCGACCCCGACACCGGCGAGATGGTCTCCGACGCCGAGGTCGCCGAGATCCCCTACACCGCCTTCACCGGCCGAAGGAAGTCCGAGCACGTCACCGCCCGGCTGATCGTGCGCCGGGTCCGCCGATTGAACGCCGAAGTGGCCCAGGGTCAGGGCGAGTTGTTCACCGCCTGGCGTTACCACCCCGTCTTCACCGACAGCTCCTTCGCGGTGCTGCAGGCGGAACTGCACCACCGGCAGCACGCCGTGGTGGAGCAGGTGATCGCGGACGGGAAGTCCGGGCCTCTGGCCCACCTGCCGTCCGGGAACTTCCAGGCCAACGCCGCGTGGCTGACCCTGTGGGCAATGTCGCACAACCTGCTGCGGGCCGCCGGTGCGCTGACCTCGGTCTTCCACGCCAAGGCCACCACAGCGACCCTGCGCGCCCACCTGGTCCACGTCCCGGCCCGGCTCGCGCGCACCGCGCGCACCAAATTGACGGTGCATCTGCCCGAGCACTGGCCCTGGCGCGACGCCTTCACCGCCCTGTTCGAGGCCGTCCACTCCCCACCGCCGCGCCCGGCGGCCTGACCGCCACAAGATCCCGCACCGCGACGGCCCGACGGCCACCGGCGACAGCGCCACCAACCGCTCCCGACCCCGCACAACCCCTCGGACAGGCCGCGACCCGCGCACGGCGGCTACCGCACACCCTCAACCTGTTGCCCCCAGCGGCCGACCGTCCACGGGCAGGAGAGCAACCCCGAAATGATCAGCCGGTGGATTCGGGCTCAGGCAGCCCGTCCGGCCGCGCTGTCCGGCTCCTCTTCAGGGAACGCCTCGGCGAACTCGCTGGCGTGCCGGGCCAGGAAGGCCGCCGCCGTAGCTGCGCCTCCGTCGAGGCGCGGATCGCGCTCGGCCGCCTCGGTGATCAGTGCGGTGACCGTGGTTCCCTCGGCGGCGGCCCGTGCGGTGAGCCTCGCGTGCACGTCGTCGTCGACTCTGATGCTGATCTGCTTCGGCATGCCCCAAGCGTATAGCAACCTGCTACACAGGGCGAGAATGGTGCCCTGCCTGCCGAAGTTCGGGAATCCGGTCTGACCCCCCCACAGCGTTTGGCAAGATGAGCCCCGTGATCAACGCTGTGGACGCTGTACTGCTCGGCTGGTGGTGGACACTCGCCGTGGCCATCCTCGTCGTGCTCCGCGAAGACCGCCGACCACGAGAGCGCCGGAGCACGCTACAACAGTGGGCAGACCTGGCCCAGGCGATCCTCGTCCTGGCCCTTCCCGCGTTCTGGCTCCTCGCCACGAACCGCTCGACCAAGCTCACCGACCAGCTCATCATGACCGTGATCGTCGCGGCCATGGGCTACGGCGCCGCCGGGTCCGTCCGCGACCGTATCCGAGGCACTCAACGGGGCGGATCCAAGTAGCCTCGCGATCATCGACGCGACCACACCGGACACCCCCACTGATGGGTGATCACATTGGCCACGCCTCCACCCAGGGGCTCCCACCTCCGGGTCACCGAACAGCACGACGGCTCCAGGACGACGGCGAGCATCGGGTTCGCATCGGCATCAGAAACACCAACAGACACCTCCGCCTCCGCCTCCACCACCTCCACGACCGCACTGACCGCCGGCGGCCCCGGCTCCGCCACAACCAGGCCACCCCGCGCCCGCCTACTTCTCCTCATGCTCTCCAGGATGCACGCCGCTGCTCCCCAGGCGTAGCCGCCGCGTCGACCAACGCCAGCATCAGCACCCAGGCGGTCTCCAAGAGGCCGCTGCCCAGCAGCCGGCCGGTCAGCGACGTCACCGGGACGCCCGACTCCGGCTCCCGGCCACTGCTGACACTTCCCGCCGAAGCCGTCCGCCGCCCCTCCACTGGGCCCGACTTCCGCGGCGCCCACCGCAGATGGCAAGCGGCACCCCCTCACGACCCCTTCGGCACCGGCCAATCCATCCCCACCGCCTCCAACTCGCGGACCTGCTCCACCGTCAGCCCAGCCCGATTCGACCGGACATTCTTACGCCAATCACCCAGGCGGACCACGGTCCCGTCCTCCAACGTCTCCTCGTGCGCCCGCGGCACCCGCAGGTGCCCCTCCCGCTCGAAGAACAGGCGAGCCGCAGCCACCCCCCGGGCATACCGCTGCGCATTGCTCACCCGAACCGGCCGGGTCTTCACCACGGGCGGAGCCTGCAGGCCAACCCCTTCCAACAGCGCCACCTGTTCAGGGTCCAGCTCACCCCACAGCTCGGCCTGACGTCGCAACCACCGGCCCAGATCCTCGCCCTCGATCAGCCGGCCATCCTCCACCGCCAGCGTCCCCCCAGCAGCCAGATGCTGGACCAGCACCCCGTACATCCGCTGCCAGACCACCCCCCAGGCCGGACACCAGAACGGGTCAATCGCAGCGAGCTCGTCACGACGCGACTGCGGCATCGAACCCAGATCCGTCAGCGGCAGCAAGGCCTGGGCCCGAGCAGTCGCCAGCCACCGACCGAGCGCATAGTTCTCCAGCACCGCTGAAACCGGTGCGCACAGGTTCCCGTGGATCTCCGCCCACTTCTTCGCGAACGCCACACCCTGCACCCAGGAATGATCATTGACCGACCACACCATCCCCAGATCCGCCAGCAACTGGGCCCGCAGCGGATCCAGTCGACCCGCCCAGTACTCCACGCGCTGGTCAGCCACGAACCGCCCCAAAGGCCACCGACCCGAATCGTCCATCGCCGTCACCGGCACCAGTACGTGTCCGTGCTGCGCCTTCCAGCGGCGAAGGGCGGCCAGGCCGCGCAGCCAGGACTGGTGCTCTGGCACGATCACCCTGAGCGAGACCATCAGGGCAACGTCCGCAGCCGAAAAGCGATCGTCGGCGAACCGGAGCTGGGGCCCGCGCGCGGGCTTGGTCGGCGGCGGTGTCACCCCGGGCATATCGGGGGCCAGCTCAGTGACCTTCGCCGGCACCTGGTGACCGCCCAGTTCCTCGGCGACGGTGGCTGCGGCCATCAGCGCAGCATCGACGACCAGGGCGTCGTCCTCGTCAACGAGCCCCGACGGCGCGAGGATGTGGGCCCCGCGCGAGTTCTGCTGCGGAATGGCCAGCTGCTCGACCGCGTCCTCGTCGTGTGATCGCAGAGCCTGAAGGATCTTGACCAGCGGATCCCACGCCCGCGAGCTCAACAGATCCTCGTCGTCTGCCGCTTTCGCGGGCAGAAAGATCGGCACGAGGAGGCTGGCGATCTTCCCCATACCGGGGCGCTGCTGGCGAAGGGCTCGACCCATGATCTGTACGGTGTCCACGACGCTCGAACGGGGATCAGCGAACAGCACGGCGTCGGCCGAGAGGTCCACTCCCTCGGCCAGCACGCGGACGTTGCTCAGCACTGCAGAGGCGCCCGGAGGCAGCTCTGCGAACTCCTGAAGCACCGCGCGCCGGTACGAGGGTTCATGCTCGCCGTAGAGCCAGTCCGCCCATACGTCACCGGGCGCCGAGGTGGGGTCGTCTGCTGCCCACTCGGCTGCCCGGGCCGACAGAGTTTCCGCGAACCGCTCCGCCTCCTTCGTTCGATGATGGAACGTCAGCACCCGTTCGATGCCGCGCTCGGCCATCGCGCGCAGAAGGGCAACTTGCATCGCCGCGAGCCGGGCTTCGCGGACCTCGTCCCGCTCCTCCTCGTCGTCCGAGAGTGGCTTGGAGAGTTGCTCGTAAAGCACCTGGTCACGAATTTCAAGACAGACAATCTCGTAATTCGCCAGAAGCTCTCTTTCGATCGCATCGGCAAGCGATAGTTTGTGGCCGATGTTTCCAAACAGAATGACATCGTCCATGCTTGCTGACAGTTTGCGAGTCAGGGGAACATAGCGTCCGGGGCGGGGCTTCACAGCTGCGCTGTCGTCCCAGATCCTCGCTGTTGCTGTCATATAGAGTCGGCGTTCCGATGGAATCAGCTGGTCGGAATGGACAGCGGCCCATGCCTTACCGATGAATCCACTGGTCCGATGGGCCTCGTCCATGATCATGAGGTTCCAGGGGATGACAGGCGGGAGGCAGGCCGTTCCCTCGTGGATTTCGATCAGGACGGCCAGGGAAGCGTAGGTGGAGAACACGATGGCCTCCTGCCCCATCTCCTGCAGCCACAGGGCAAGCCGCGGCGGGCTCGTCGTGCACCGGACCCCAGAGACATCCGCGGGTGACAGAGAGCACACCGCGACCATCTTGTCGGGCGGAAAGCCGGCATCGATCCACACACTGACCGTCTGGGACAGGAGATCCAGAGACGGGCTCCAATTCAAGAGGCGCCCGGCGCGCACGACTTTGCGTGCCACATTCGTAGAGGCAAATGTCTTGCCCGACCCGCACGGCGAAAGGAACTGTGTCCGCAGACCTCCGGGCGGAATTTCTCCTCCAGCGCCGACCGAAAGTTCATGAACCAGCGGAGTGATCGCCTCCACCTGATGGCGCCGAAGCCGATACTTTCCTGACACTGGACCCCCCGATGCTGTACATCGGTTCCGCGAAGCCGTCCAGGTCTTCGTGGAACCCGCCGATGGAGTGCTTCAAAATGGTTTCGGCGACGGGCCTCACTGCGCGGTGGTGTCCCGACCCCGCCGCGGCGGTCTTTGGTGCGACCCAGCGACCCGACCACCTGCCCCTCGCCCAGCTCCAAGAACGTGTTTAGGCGCTGACGCCACTGGGCCAGCAGCTCGGCCTTGTTCACGATGAGCGCGGTGGGCTGGGCGACCTCGGCGATCATCGCGCACGCCATGACGGTCTTGCCGGTGCCCGGCGGGGCCCCATCACCACAGTTTGTCGGTGGACATTTTGAGCAGGCGCTGGAGGTGGGCGCCGGATTTGCGCAGTTCGGCCTCGTTCACGCGCCACTGGAGCGCGGCGGCGGTGTAGCCGCCGCCGTCCGTTCCCGCCCAGTAGCAGACCGCCCGTTCGGCGGCCGCGGCGAGCACCCGCGAGGGGTAGCGCTCTACCAGGGCGGTGGGGTCTGGCAGTCGCGACCAGGCAGTCAGGGCGCGTAGGGTCGGGCCGATGCCCCGGCGCGGGAGCGTTTCCTTCCACAGGGCGGAGGCCACCGGGTCGCCGCCCAGGCCCGGCTTGGGTGCGGTGGTGATCCGCGCGGTCGCCTGGTGGTACCGGCCGAGCATGGCGGCCATGTTCAGCTGCACCGGGGAGGCGTAGGCCAGGACCTCGGCGAGCAGAGCGGAGCCGCTCTGCGACCAGGCCAACAGGTACGTATGCCTGCCCTGGTCGGTGCTCACCTCGCCTCCGGTGTGTTCGACCGCACCGGGGTAGGTCCTGGTGGAGAGGGACTGGACGGACTCCTTGGGGCCGACGCCGATCGCATAGGCGGGTCCCCGTGCGCCGTACAGGTGGAGCAGGGTGTCGGCAGGCGAGTGCGGTTCGCACATCTCGCGCAGTTGGGTGAGTTCTCCGCGGGCGGCGTGCTGCCACAAGGCGAGCGCCCGGTCCTCGCCCGAGCCGATGGTGTACTTCCTTCCCGCCCGGGCCGGGGCGCTGTGCTTCATGGCAGTCGTCTTCGTCCGGTTGACCTGGGGCGGCACCGGGGGGGGGCCGTCTTCGACGCGGCTGCCCGCTGCGACTGGGCCGGCGCGGGCTGCACTTCCGGCTTTCGGGCCACCGGCGCCGTGGCCGGCGGCGAACTCGACCCCGGGGTCGAGGAACCCACTGGCGGGGACAGGGACGGCGCCGGGGACGGGGATTTGGGTGCTATGCAGCGCTCGCAGCCCAGGTGCACCTTGGTCGCCACCAGCGCCGGGCGGCCGACTCCGCATGCGGGGCACCGCAGTTGGGCGAACTCGCCCACGGGCAGCAGCCAGTCCAAGGTCAGCGGGTAACGGCGTGCACCACGGCTCACGTCCACCTTGAGGCGCAGCACCGGGACTTCGATCAGGTTCAGGCGATAGGGCGTGATCTCGTGTCGGGCCCGGAACTTCTCGTTGATCTCGGCGAGCCTGCGGGCTCGTTCCTCGCGGGTGCTCTGGGCCCGGGCCTCCAGGAGCGCCCTGCGGTCCTGGGGCGCGGTGCGGGCCCGGCGTTCGAGGGAGTCCAGGGCTGCCGCGTAGTACTCCTTGGCGCGGGCGCTCTCCTGGTCCAGGGAGTTGCCGCTCTGGGCGGCCAGGACCAGCCGGCGGTCCGTGGCCATTTCATCGATCTGCTGGTGGGCGCGGGCCAGCGCCGCCTTGAGCAGGCTCGGGTCAAACTCCTGCCCGGGGCCGGGATCACGCTCGGTACCGGCGAGCCGACCGGCGGCGTGTTCCGGGAGTGGCAGCCGGGTCGCGAGGTCGAGGTGGACCTCGACCTGCTCCTGGAAGTGGTCCTCGGGCGAGAACTCGTAGGCAACCAGCGCGCCGACCCGCAGCACCGGGCGCAGCGCACGCAGCGGCGGGGTGCCGGGTCTGGCGTCCACGCGTCCGTGGTCCACCGGGAAGGCTTCACGTGCCTTGGCCAGCAGCAGTTCCGCTCCGGGCGGCACCGAGCGCGGGGGGCGCAGGGTGAGGGTGCCGGTGTCGCCTGCATGGAGCAGGGACTCGGCGGCCCGTGCGATCAGCGGGTGGCCGGTGATGAGCAGCAGCGCTCCCTCCTCGCGGGCCACGTCGGGGTCAGTGGTGACGGCGGTCTCCTCCGCCAGTTCGAATTCCCGGGCCAGGCCCTGGGGCAGGACCGCGAAGGCGCGTTCGCCGTCGTCCTCCCACAGTCCGCCGCGGTGCTCGACCCAGTCCAGCCAGAAGTCGAGGGCCCCCTCCTTGCGGATCACGCCGCCTCCCCGTTGCGCTGGTCCTGCGGGTCGGCCCCGACAAGGGCATCGACTGCTTGACGGTTCTCCAGGTAATCGGTGCGGGCCCCGACCAACTTTTCACCCAGTCTTTCCAGGCGGCCCTGGAACTCGGCGTCGTCGACCGAGCCGGCGAAGGCGTCGAAGACCGACGCCTCGAAGTCGAAGTCCTCGTCCACCCGGCCAAGGATCATGTCGAGTTCACCCACTACCAGTTCGAACAGGTTGATCTTCGACTCCAGGATGTGCAGGATCCGCTGCTCGATGGTCCCCTGCGCCACCAGATTGGTGAGCACCACGTCCTGCTCCTGGCCGATGCGGTGCAGACGGCCCAGCCGCTGCTCGATCTGCATGGGATTCCACGGCAGGTCCACGTTGATCATCACATGGCAGAACTGAAGGTTGCGTCCCTCGCCCGCGGACTCGGTGGAAAGCAGCACCGGGACCTCCTGGCGAAAGGCGGCCACCGCGGCCTCCTTCTCCCGGCGCGACAGGCTGCCGTGGTAGACGGCGGCGTCCACCCCGGCGTCGCCGAAGCGGTCGGCCAGGGACTGGAGAGTCTGCCGGAACGCTGTGAAGACCAGCACCTTCTCGCCCCGGGCCGTGTGCCGCAGCACCCGCTCCAGCACCGCGTCGGCCTTCGTCGAACCCATGACGTCAGCCGCTTGGTCGGCAAGATCCTGCCAGCCGATCTTGGCCAGGGTAGGCGCAGCCGCCTGCGGACTGGATCCCGCGAGCCGGGTCAGACCCCGCATGGCCAGCAGCCGGCTGGCGGAGGCGGTCTTCGCCTCGGCCCTGATCCGGGTCACGATCGCCTTGTAGAGCTCGGCCTCCTCGGCGGAGGGCGGGATCAGCACCGTCTCGGCCAGGCGCTGCGGCAGCAGAACCTCGACCTCGCTACGCCGGTGGCGGACCATCACCTCGCGGGTGCGGGCCCGAAGCCCGTCCAGGTCGCGGGCCGCGGCCGGATCCGCGCCCGCGGTGGCCCCGGTGCCGATGTGCCTGGCCTTGAACTGCGCGGGTGTACCGAGCAGTCCCGGTGAGACCAGGCTGATCAGCTCGTACAGGTCCTGGAGGCGGTTCTCCACCGGCGTCGCGGTGAGCAGCAACAGGTAGCGGGCCCGCAGGGTTCGGGCGAGCCTGCCCGAGGCACTGCGTGGATTACGCAGGCGGTGCGCCTCGTCCGCGATGACCAGGTCCCAGGGCTGCTCGGTCACCAGCGACTTCAGCGGGTCCCGGCGCGCGGAGGCGATCGAGGCCAGCACCACGGGACGGTCCGCGCCAGAATCTGTCCCCGCTTGCGCCCACCCCTTCCCGCCTGCGATCACCGTCGGCAGGGCGAACTTGCGCTCAAGCTCCTGCCGCCACTGGTCGACCAGGCCCGCCGGGGTGAGCACCAGGACCCGGTCGGCGAGCCCCCGCAACCGCAACTCGGCCAGCACCAGGGACGCCTCGATGGTCTTGCCCAGACCCACCTCGTCGGCCAGGATCGCCCGGCCCCGCATCCGGCGCAGCACCGTCAACGCGGTCTGCTTCTGGTACCCAAACGGGGTGAAGCCCAGCTGCGGGAGCGAAAGGAAGGTCTCGAAGCCGGGCCTGCGCCACATCTCGACAGCCCGGTCGACCAGAGCGGAGACTTGGGGGTCGGCCGGGGCACCGTCCATCCTGGACAGCAGTTCGATGAAACTGGCCGGAAGCACCGCCGGCGAGGCAACCGTCAGGGTGTCGTCCATACGCTCTTCCACTACTGGAGCCGAAACGGGGTCCGAATCGAGCTCACCCTACCGGCCAAACGCTGCACTTCATGCCGCTCGCCCCTCATAGCGGGGACGCCTCGGGGGTCTTCGGGCTGGCGTGTACAGCGTGGGCGATGCGCCAGTCGATGCCGTCTCCGATCAGGGCGCCGACCGCGATGGCCGCGGACAGGTCTGGGGCGTCGATGTCCAGGCCGGGCAGAGCGCCGACAATTTCGGCGACTCCCGGGCGGGCTTCGGCGGTGGTCAGGCACAGCGCGGGGTAACCGGCCCCCAGGGCGAGCAGTGCGGTGTGGTCGAAGATCGCGGGGATCACGCTGTGGCGCCCCGCTCTGCGATCGCAGCACGCAAAGGCACCTGGGAACTCCCCGCTCGCCGCGGTGGCACCGCCCCGGAGGTACCCGGCCGCCGACGTCGCGCCGCCCCAGGCAGCTGCCGGCGGGCGGCCGGGGCGGGCGCGGTCCGGGTCAGGAGTCGGCGGGCTCCGCGTCGCCCTGGGCGAGGGTGCGGCGGCCGGCCTCGGTCAGGACGGCGGTCCACTGCCGTCCCTTGCGGTCCGGCTCTCCGGTCTCGCCCAGCTTCACCAGGCCCAGGACCTCCAGGGGCCGGATCGTCGCCAGGTGCAGGTCCGGCATCCCGCGCCCAGGGGTGCGGCCCTGGTTTTGCAGCCGTCGGAGCTCTCCGAGAGCGGTCCACTGGCGTTCGGTCAGTTCGGGCACAGGTATTTGGTCATCGGACACGCGGCCGATCCTATTGAGCAGCCGTCCCCATGGGCACCGCCGTGACGTCGACCCGGCCCGCTCGTTGGCCTGGGTAGGACCCACACCCCCCGGGTCTGCAAGCCGGGGCGGCGCTCAGTGTCATGACCGCGCGCCGCCCCGGCCACCCGTACGGGTGAACCCGCTCCCCTCTGAAGGTATTCAGCTGTATTCTCCTTGCTATGGCTGACACCACGATCAAGATCCCGAGGAAGTCCGCGACCGGCTGCGCGAGGTCGCCGAGGAGCGCGGCATCAGCACCCGCACGCTGGTGGAGCAGCTGGCCGCCAGTGTCCGCACCCGCAGCGAGCGCGAGGCCGCCGTTGAGCGCAACATCGCCCACACCAGGGAGCGCTTCGGCGTGGAGGTCACCGGCGCCGACCTGGAGGCGGCCCGCGAGATGCTGCGCCGGATCCGTGCGGGGGAGCTGGGTGAGGTAGCGTGATCGTTCTGGACCACACGGCGGTCGCGGGGCTGCGCCGGTACCCGGCGCTGCTGCATTTCGCCGTCAATGCCCCCGACGACGACCGCGACCGTGTGACTGTGCCACTGCTGTGCCTGACCGCGGCCCTGTTGGGCGAGGGAGCGCAGCAGGGGTTGGCTGATGACCTGGGCGGTTACAGCGGAGTCGACTTCGCGCCATTGGACTTCGCCGCCTTCCACCACATCGAGCAACTGGTCCGTGCGGGGGTGGCGTGGCAGGTCGCCCATGCTGTCCACGTGGTCCAGGCCGCTGGTCTGCAGCCCCACGACCGGTCCTCCTGCGTGATCCTCAGTGCCGAGCCCAAGACCTACACCGGGCTCGGGGTCACCGTCGTCGACCTCGCCGGCCTTTGAGCGCGTCACCGTCATCTGGTCGATCGAGGCGGCTGGCTCGGCGAACCCGCTCTACAGCAGGCCGCCGAGCGGCCGGGCGCGTTCGGTGAGCTGTCCGGACAGCTGGCCGTCGGTGAGCGTGGTGTCGGTGAGCCAGTCGGCGGCGACCAGCACCTCGATGTGCCCGGCGACCTGGTCCACGGTCAGGGTGCAGAACGCGGCGGCCCGGTCGAGGTCGAGTCCGTTGTCCGTCACGCGGCCGAGGTGTCCGCCCGGGCGGGTGTGGGCGGCGGTGTACAGGGCCAGGAGCCGGTCCGCTGCGCTCGCCTTCTTCTTGCGCAGCTTCCGGTCGCCCACCACTTTCTGGGCCCAGCCGGAGATCCGCGAGCGGGTGCTCTTCCCGAGGCCGAAGGGGCTGGTCTGGTCGGGCAGCAGGGAGGGGACGGTGAACGCGGTGGGGTCCTCGGGCTGCGAGCCCATCACCTCGCCGACGGTGCCGGGCAGCGTCAGCCAGCCGGCTTCTTCCAGGCGCTCCAGGACCTGCTGCGTGTCGCCGCCCAGCCAGCCGGTCAGGTCCTGGCCGGTGATGTTGCCGGTGCCCGCGCGGGCCGCGCGCAGGACGAGCATCAGGACCGCCAGGCGCTGCCCGGCATCGGGACCGGGAGCGGCGGCCGCGGCGTAGTCCAGCACCGTGCGCGCGTGAGCAGCCTGACCAGCGGTCAGGAGGTGATCCACGACCGGCCCGCCGACCCCGGCACCCGCCCGTACCGCGGCACCGGTGTCCGTTGCGGTCCCGGGGGAGGCGGTGGAGGTGCGCTGGTAGTGCGTCTCAGCCGCTGCCTTCCCCGCGCGCAGCGCCTCCTGGCGCAGCTTGGGATCGCCGGTGACCGCGGCCCAGGTCTCGAACGCGCGGGCCTTGCGTTCGTGCAGGGCGGCGAGAGCCGCCAGGTCGGGCTGGGTCCGCACATGGTAGGCGCGGAAGGCGTCCCCGAGGTCGATCAGCTCGTCGCGCAGGTCGAGGGGCTCAAGGCCGGCGGGCACAATCCACTGTCCGACCTTCCCCCATTGCCGCTGCCCCACGCGCCACGAGGCGGCCGGGGCGTCGGTGCGGGCCTTTCGAACAGACGCTGGTGCGGCATCACCGCCAGATGACGCGGCACTGGTGCTTGCGGGACGGGTGCCGGAGAAGACCGCCGTGGCCACAGCCGGCCCGGCCGCCCCGCCGCTCTGCTGTCCGGTACCCGGCCCGGGGCCGGTGCGCCCTGTTCGGCTCGCGGGCGGGGGGAACGGCTGCGGCCAGGACCTGGCAGTCGGGGATCAGCGCCGCGCAGCGGGTGCACGTCTCGGCGATCCGCCACAGCCTGCCGGCCCGGTCGGTGTACACGCTCAAGGCCACAGCGCCCCCGCATTTCCCCGTTCCCGCCGACGGTCCCGGCACGGTGGCGACGCTTTGGGCTACTCGCAGGCAGTCCGGATCTGGGCCCACACCTCGGGCCGTCGCCATGACCGTCGGCACGCTGGACGCCGTCCCAGCATTGGACTGACCCGAAAGCAACGACTGAGGCGCTGCTCAATCCCAGCGACATGGACTTCCCTCCGACTGGGGTACTGCCGCTGCTCAGCACCAACGCTGGCGCTTGGCCCTGACAGGGCCCGGGTGCCGTCCCCGGCCGCTCGACCGGGCTTCGGCCGGGGACGGGCCGACCCCAGTTTCCCAGTCGGGGTATGGCTGTCCGGCGGCGGGCTGGCCGTACTCGTTCCGCGTTCCGCTGCGCCGGCACTTGGGCTTCGATCAGGGCCAGGATCACCGTAGGGTACCGGGGACTCGGCGTCAGCTGTTGCTCCGCAGCCGCCCGGTGTCATCGGGTGTTGCTGGCGGGCTCAGGGGTGGATTGTGAGTCCGGGGTGGTGGGACAGCATCGCGTTCACAACCGTTTCGGGTGGCACCGGCAAGGTGCTCATGGGCATGTTGGCCAGACCGTAGCCGAGTCGGGTGTTCAGGGACATGGTGTGGCGCGTGAGCTTGGGTGCTCGGGCCAAATAGGCATCCGGATCGTGCAGGACCAGCTCGATGAAGCGCTGCGAGGTGGTTCCTACTCGCTGCTCGCGAATCCGCACGGCGGCTATCTCGTCCCAGCCAAACCGTCCCAGCGTCGCGTGTTCCATTGACGTTGCCCCCCGTCTAGGTTCTGGGAGAGCGCCACTGTGACGGCCTCCCACGGTCTTCTCGCCGGAGGCCAGTACCCGCACAGTGTCGTGTAGTTCGATTGATTTGTCCGCCCTCGTCAGGCGCACTTCAATCCGTGATCACCCAGCCAGGGTTCATGGCCGCAACCTACCCGCCCCGTACGGTGGTCCTGGCAGTTTGTGACCAAGAGGGTCACGACTGGCCGCAGTTGTTGCCGAGAAGGCAACAACCGTGGTGCAGCCGGGCTGCGTGAACCGGCTGACAGCTCGGCAGGGCTAGATGAAAATGGTTGCTCCGGCGCGCTATTGCGGCACCGCGATGGTCTACCGAAACGGAGAAGCCATGAACCGGACGAGGCTGTGGGGCGGATTATTCGGTCGCCGTGGAAGCAAGTCGGCAAGTCCGGACCCGATCGCTGATCCCGACACTGGGCCATCCGCAACCCCGCGATCGTCAGAATCGCAGCGCACCTTCCTCATGGCCCCGCCAGCAGGGGCAGAGATCCCGTCGCTCACACCCGAACTCGCCCGGGGGATCGAGTTAGCCGTCCAAGGCCACATCACTGAAGCAGAGGCTATCTTCCGCCAGGCACTGGCCGACGGTGATAGGGAGGCCGGCTACAACCTCGGCGTGCTGCTCGGGGAGGACGGCCGTATCGATGAGGCGATCGCGGTCTTCCAGCAGATCGCGGACGCCGGCCATGCGGGGGCTCTGGGGAACCTCGGGTTCCTGCTGGCCGCAGTCGGGCGCGAAGCCGACGCTGAATCTACGTTTCGCCGCGCGGAAGGAGCCGGGATGGCTGATGCCGCGAGCAATCTCGCTCTCCTGCTCGCTCAGAGGGGACAGTTCGACGAGGCGGAGGCTGCCTACAAGCGCTCTTATGCGAACGGATACATCCCGGCGTCGCTCAACCTGGCCGAGCTGCTGACCTCTCAGGGGCGTGGGGTCGAGGCACTGCACCTCTTGCTTGAGGCGGCCGAGGCCGAATACCCGCCTGCGATGGTCAACTTGGGTGCCCTGCTCGGGGGTGCCGGGCGCGAGGACGAGGCCGCAGCTTGGTTCAAACGAGCTGGCGAGGCTGGCGAGGCCGACGGCTGGGCGAACCTGGCCATGCTGCTTTCTGGGAAAGGAAAGTTCGCGGAGGCCCGCGAAGCCTACGCACGGGCTGAAGGGCTCACCGAGACTGGCTTCGTCGATCCCTGGGCCGTCCCTGTCAGTCAACCTTCCGATCAGCCGACCAGCGAGGCTTGAGGAGCGCTGCACCGCCCGGTAGGCGCAGCCTTAAACCCGGGGCAATCCCGCAGCATCGGTAGACTGGCGCGGTGAAGCGTAAGTCGCAGGGACCTGGAGCAGCGGTGAGGATCCCACCCTGGCTTTCAGGGAACGACGTCCTGGGCTACGCGAAGGCGGCTCAGCTCAAACTTCACCCGGTGGATGCCTCCGAGTACCGGTGGTGGTGTTGTCACGTTGTCGGGGGTTCACGTCTCTGCTGGTGTGTCGGGGCGTGGTGGGCCGCGGTGGTGGCGGTGGGTCAGGCCGTTGTGGGCAGGGCGGTGGCCCCGGTGATGTGGTTCCAGACGGTGAGGCGGATGGTCATTTCGAGGCGGTTCTGGTGGGCGGTCAGGAGGTGTCTGCGGGGTCGGAAGTGGGGTGAGATGCCGCTGAACGCGGCCAGGAACCGTTGGGCTGAGCCGACGGAGCGGAAGCCCTTCATCGCGCGTTTCTCTTTGCCGGGTCGGCTGGTGGGAGTTCTCCGCGCGGTTGTTCAGTCCCTTGTGTGCCCGGTGTTCGACCGAGGGCATGACCTCCCGCAGCGCGGCCCCGTAGGACCGGAGCTTGTCGGTGACCACCACCCGGGGCACCGACCCGGTGGTCTTCAGGAGTTTGCGGAAGAGTAACTGGATAGGCGTGCTTGATCGCGGGTTGGCGGGGCTGGTGTGATCAGGCTGGGGTAGGTAGCCAGGGGCTGCCGCGCATGGCTGTGGTCAGGACGTTGAGCATGCGTTGGTCGTGTCGGTCAGCGGTGGCGAGGTAGGTGCGGATGGCGGCGAAGTCCTCGGCACCTCGTAGGGTGCGTAGGCACCCGGAGACCTTGATCCGCAGCTTCGCCATTCTGATGGTCTGCTCTGCCGCGTTGTTGTCGAACGGGAGTGCCAGGTCATGGACCCAGCGCAGGTAGTCGTCGTGGCGCTTGCCCAGACGCCTGAACAGGGCGTGGTGCTTGGCCTGGGTCTTGGAGGATCGTGGGGCGGTGGCGGCCAGTCCCTCGGCGACCGCGCTGCGCAGTGCGGCCAGCTCGCGATCCTTGACGGTGTCGGGAATCTGCCCGGCTCCGGCCGTGCGGGCCGCGTCGGCCGCGCTCTTCAGTGCCAGTAGTGCGTCGATGGTCTGCTCCGCCGCCCAACGGGCCGCCTCGTCGCCGCATTCCAGGACCGCGACCAGTTCCCGCAGGGCGTGCGCGCAGCACAGGGCGTGGGTGGCCTGGCTGTAGGTGTCGTACGGTGCCCAGGCGTCGTGCACGGCCACGCCGGTGAAGCCGGGGAGGATGCCGGCGGCGTCGGTGCCGCCGGTGCCGCGTCGGCGGTGGACGCTCAGGTGCACGAACATGCCCGTCGAGGCGGAGTGCAGCCAGTGCAGGCGCTCGGCGGCACGCATGCCGGTCTCGTCGAAGAACGCCAGCGGTGCGGACCTGATGCGTTCCGCGACCACGCGGCCGAAGGCGTCCAGTGACGTTGCGCAGCGTCGCACCCAGGAGGCGACGGTCCCCGGCGCTACGGGTGCGTCGAACAGCTCGCCCAGCGCGGTGGCCGTGCGGCCCTTGGACAGGAACTGGCCGTGCATGAGATAGACGCCGGTGGCGGCCAGTCGGGGGCCGTACTGCACCGGCGAGTTCACCCCCTGGGGTGCGTCGGCCCCGGTCGTGCGGCCGCAGGTGCACCGGCAGGTGACCATCCGGTGCTCGATGACCTCCAGGCCGATGCGTTCGGGCAGGTCGAAGACCTGACGACGTTCGACCCCGACCTCCTGGGCGTTGGCCAGATCGGTCCCGCAGCGGCGGCAGGCGCCCTGGGGGCGGTACTCGATGGTGTCGTCCGGATGCTCGACCTGCCGCAAGGTGGTGCCCGGTTGGCCCATCGGGCGGCCCGGACTCCGGCCGGACTTCCCGCGCAGGGACTTGGGGGCGGGCTTCGCCAACCCGTCCGAGGAGGGAGGCTTCGAGGAGTTCCTCGAATTCTGCCCCACCCGGGCCTCCAAGTCCGCAAATCTTGGCCCGGGCAGCTGCCAGCTCGATACCCAACTCGACTACCAGTGATGCGAGTTCCTCATAGGTGGGTGGCGATCCCGCAGCGGACATGACCCCAATAGACCGCACGCCAACCCTCGAGGTCAACTCGCGCAGGCCAAGACACCTATCCAGCCACAGCGGTGGCTTGGTCCTCCGGCACGACAGAGCGGACTGTTCTGGCCGGCGGCAGCCACGCCGGATCCGTCGGACCATGGACCAGGATCGAATGCGGTGTGCCCGCGCACTCTCGCGGGCGCACTGTCGCGTCGTCAGTGTCACTGGAGGCGCGCTCCATGCGGCAAGCCGAGGCCGTTGACCTACTGGTTAGTAGCCCATGGTGAATCGTGCCTGGTGGTGGGCGGGCTTTTCGAGTTCGTCGGCGAATGCGGTGGCGAAGTCCGCGCCTGAGATGTTCGAGTTGCCGTCGGCATCGGTGACCAGGACGTCGGTGCCCAGGCGGAAGGTGCCGGTCCTGGTCCCCGGGTTGTAGGAGCCGAAGGAGCCGGCCGGGCTGAGGTAGAACCAGTCGACGCCGGTGTCCGCCTCTTTCAGGGCATCCAGCAGGCGTGCGTGGGCCTCGGCATCGGCCCGGTACTCCTGCGGGAAATCCGCGTCGATCACCAGGGGGCCGCCTTCGGAGACGCGAAGGCTCGCAGCGCCGCCGACCACACCCAGCCGTCCACCGCCGGCCGCGGCCAGCAGCGCCGGGACAGCCGCCGCCAACTCCTGCCCATCGTCTTGGCGGGGCACGGTGGCCACGACGATCGCGTCCGCTCCCGCCGCGGTAGCGGTAAGGAACCGTGTGTCGTAGATGGAGCCGCTCCGTACTTCCAGGTGCTCCCTGGGGGTGACCTTGTCGGGGTTGCGGGCCACGCCGACCACGTGGTGGCCGCGCGCGAGCAGTTCATCGGCGATGTGGCCGCCGGCGTAGCCGCTGATCCCGAGGACGACGATCGTGGACATGGTTCTTCCCTTGCTGTGTCGACCAGGGGGTTCCGGCCGGGGCGGGAGTGAAAGGTAGCGACGGGTGTCGTATGCCGTGGTGTCGCAGAGCGGCGTGCCGTTGGACACGGCCCCGGCAACTGCAGTGAATCAGCCTGTGGTGGTCGGCGCACGTTGACCCGCCGGTCCTCGCACCACGGCTTGAGGCGCCGTGCCACAGGCTGGCAGTGCCGTGGGAACCGGACCGCCTGTCGTGGATGGCGAAGACGGGATGATCACAATAGGGGCGACGGTGCCCGGTATCCGTCGCCGCGGTCCGCGCCGGTGTCGAGGCGGGTCCCGCGTGCTACCAGGCGATGGGGCCGTATCCGCCGTCGCCGTCGCCTTCGGTGGTCCAGATGTGGCCCCACAGGATTCCCGACGGGCCGTCGTCGGGCAGTGTGGCCAGGTGCACGCTGGCCTCGGCTCCCTCGGCGGCGGTGCGTACACCGCGGTGGTTGGTGAAGTCGGTGGCGGTGAAGCCGGGGTTGGCGGCGTTGACCTTGATCGGGGTGTCGCGCAGTTCCTTGGCGTACATGGCGGTGAGCATGTTGACCGCGGTCTTGGAGGAGGGGTACTGCGCCGAGGCGCGCATCTGTCCCAGGGGGCTGGTGGTGCTGGTCTGGGCGGAGATCGAGCCGACCTCGCTGGACACGTTCACGATCCGCGCCGCCTGGGCCCTGCGCAGCAGTGGCAGCATCGCGTTGGTCACCGCTACCAGCCCGAAGACGTTGATGTCGTAGACCGCCCGCATGTCCTCCATGGAGGTCTCGCTCGGCAGGGTCATGCGTCGCGACACGGTGGAGGTGCCCGCGTTGTTGACCAGGATGTCCAGGCGCCCGAACCGTGCCTCGATCCACGCCGCGGCCTTCGTGACGGACTCCTGGTCGGTCACGTCGAGCTGGACGAAGTGGGCATCGGCCCCCTCCTGCCGCAACTGGCCCTCGGCCTGTCGGCCGCGCCCCTGATCGCGGGCGCCGATCAGCACCGTCGCGCCCAGCTTCGCCAACTGCCGGGCCGTCTCCAGCCCGATTCCCTTGTTGGCACCGGTGACCAGGGCAATCTTTCGTTCGCTCATAGCGACCATGCTGCATCGCGCCCTACCGGGTGTCCAACACCGATCGGGTGGGTGGCGATACCCGTCAGGTATCGGTCCGGGTACCGTGGCGGTATGGAGACCCGGGAACTGCGTTATTTCCTCGCCGTTGCCGAGGAGCTGAACTTCGGACGCGCCGCGCGGAGGCTGGGGATCGCCCAGCCGCCTTTGTCGCGGGCCATTCAGCAACTGGAGCGCAGGCTGGAGACGGATCTACTGGATCGGACCAGTCGCACGGTCAAGCTGACCGAGGCCGGCTCGGTGCTGCTGGTCGAGGGCCGGGCAGCCTTGGAAGGGGTTGACGCCGCCGAACGACGCACGCGCCGCGCGGGCCTTTCCGCGACCGGGCGTCCCGGTCTGGTCCTGGTCACCAAGGCCGGCATGTCCAGCGAGCTACTGGCAAAACTGCTCGACGCGTACGCCGCCGAACCCGGCGCGGTTCCCGTCGAGGTCATCTTGTGCGGCCCCACCGAGCAGGAGCGGCTCCTGCGCGAGGGCCGGGCCGACCTGGCACTGCTGCACCGTCCGTTCGACTCGACGGCCGGGTTCGACACCGAAGAACTCGGCACGGAGGGCCAGGTAGCGGTCTTGCGTGCCGGGCATCCGCTCACCGTTCGCGCCCATGTGCGGATGGCCGATATCACCGGGCTACCGGGGCTGCCCCTGCCGCGCTGGCCCTGCCCCGACGGCACCTACCCGCCCGGTCCCGGGCCGAAGGTCCGCGACCACGCACAACTGCTGCAACTCGTCGCGCTCGGCCGCGCCTGCGCGGTCTGCCCGGAGTCGTGCCGGGCCCAACTGCACAGCAACCTGGCTGCCGTGGCCGTCCTGGACGCGCCGAGCGTCACGACCGTCATCGCCTGGTCGCCGCGCAGCCGGTCCACGGCCCTGGCCGACCTCGTCGGGACAGCGACACGGCTCTGAGCTCGACCCCTGCTGGTCCACAGTCCAGACGGGGCACGGGTACCGGCGTTGTCAACTTGCTGGAACCTGCAATGGCGCGGTTCGGGTTGGGACGTGTCTGGTCGCGGTGAGGTCCTTGGTTCAGGCCGTCGCGGGCAGGGCGGCGCCGGTGGTGAGGTGCCTCCAGGTGGTGAAGCGATCGGTCATCTCGTTGCGGTGGTCGGGTGCGGTCAGGAGGTGTCGGCGGGGTCTGGAGTGCGGGGAGATCTGGCTGAACGCGGCCAGGAACCGTTGGGCCGATCCGAGGGAGCGGAAGCCTTTCATCGCGCGTTCTCTTTGCCGGGTCGGCTGGTGGGAGGGTGTTGTCACGTTGTCGGGGGTGCATGTCTCTGACGGCTCTGGCCCGTAATCGGTGGTGACGATTAGTGACAGCGTGCCAAGATTGGGCATGATTGACGTCAACTCGCTTGTGGCAATGGTCTTTTCCGGGTTGTCTGCGCTGGTCGTGGAGGATGTGGCGGACGAAGTCGAGGTGATCCGGGTCGTGGCGCGGACGCGGGGCGGTCCGGTGCCGTGTCCGGCCTGCGGGACGTTGACCTCGAAGGTGCACGGCTTCCACGGCCGGACCCTGATGGACGTGCCGGTGGACGGGCGGCGGGTTGTCGTCTCGGTGCGGCTGCGGCGTCTGGTCTGTCCGGTTCTGGGATGCCCGCGGCAGACATTCCGCGAGCAGGTGCCCGGCCTCGTGGAGCGCTACCAGCGCCGCACCCACCGCCTTGACAGACAACTCGGCTCTGTGGTCAAGGAGTTAGCGGGCCGGGCGGGTTCCCGCCTCTCCCGCTCCCTGGCCTTCGCCGTCTCCCGTTCGACGGCCCTGCGCAAGCTCATGCGCCTGCCGATCGCTCCACTGCGCGTGCCGCGGGTGATCGGCATCGACGACTTCGCACTCAAACGCCGCCACCGCTACGCGACGATCACTCCGCCGTGGGTTCCGGCGAACTGAGGGGTTCTCAGCGGGAACCCGAGGGTCTGTTGGTGTGCTGGTCGTTGGTGGACCCGTGGGTTCGGGAGGAAGCTGAGGAGTCGGTTTCCGCGGAGGACTCCAGGATCTGGCGGGCTGCGGTGGCATAGCGGATCGCGGTCATCTCGGCGATGCCGAAGACCTCGGCGAGGTGGAGCGGGTCGGGGCCGTGGGTCAGGGCTTCTTCGAGTTGGCGGTCGATGCGGAGTCGTTCAAGGGTGGCGACCTGGTGGCGGAGGGGGTTGGTGAGCCAGAGCCGGCCGACCGGCTCGGTCCCCAGGGCGGTTCGCCGGTTGATCAGCAGGTGGGGGTTGGCGGTGTTCGGCCATCGCTGTCGGCGGCAGTCGAGCCAGTCGGTGATTGCTTGGCGCGTGGGATCGTCCAGGGGGCGGGCGCGTCCGGCGAGGACGAGTGTGCGCTGGCCGAGGTCGATGTCCTCGAGGCGGAGTTCGGCGATGGTCTTGGACCGGGCGGCGTGGATGGCGGCCAGCAGGATCACGACCCTGGCGGTGGGGGTGGTCGCGGCGGCTACCGCCTGATGGATCTGGCCGGCCTCGAGGGGGAGGATCACTGCGTAACTGCGGCGTCCACGGCGGATCCGGACGGTGGGATCGCGGAAGATGGTCCCGGTCGCTTTGCAGTGCCGGAACAGCGACCGCAGCGAACTGAGTGTGTGGTGGAGTTCGCTGCCCTGGCGCGCTTCGGCGACGGCTCGCAGCTCTTCGCGGGTGACTTCCCGCAGGTGGTCGTGGTCATTCGACCATGCCAGGAGCACGGGTGCGACGCTGCTGAGGTAGTGCCAGACGGTGCTCTGGCCCCGCGGTCTGCTGCGCGGTCCGCCGTCGAGAAGGGTGCGTGCCCAGTCCTCGGCATCGTGGCGGATCCCGGGGGCGACGCCCTGGAGTTTGCGGTCCAGCCATCGGGCGACGGTGGGCTTGTCGTCCTGGAACAGGCCGAGCCGGTTCAGGACTTCGATGGTGCGTCCGGTATTCAGTCCGCGTTCCCGCAGGGCCGGGAGCAACTCGCAGTAGCGCACGGTGTCTCCGGCGGTGAAGCCCGACAGGGCGATGACCAGTGCGCGGTCCACGTCGCGGGCGGTCCAGTGCGTCCAGCCCCGGGCCTCGCCGAACTCCCTCGCGAAATGGCGTGCCTTGACGAGCCAGGGGTTGTCCAGGTCCTGGTCACGGCGTCGATCGAAGCGTCGGTAGTCCCGGGGCGCGTCGAGCAACGACATCTGGATCCATGGGGACGGTGAGCGTGCGGGTTCCGGTGCGTGCCGCGCGGGACGGCGGCCCGCCCTGCCCAGCAGGGGGCCGGGCTGGCGGATGCGATGCATCCTGGCCAGGAACAGCTGCTGGTGCTGGAGCTGTGCGAGGTAGGGCGCGAGAACGACGACATCTCCGTTGGTCCTGGCCTCCAGGCTCGCCTGCAGCCAGCACAGCCGGCAGTAGCCCTTCTTGGTGGGCACCGACCGGTGGCAGGCCGAGCACTGGCCCACCTCGTGGAGGCCGGCGAAGGTGAAGCAGGCCCGGCAGGAGTATCCGGGCAACTGCCCCCAGGAGAAGCAGGCCTTGCAGGAGGACGCCGGTTTGTCCGTTCGCGGTGGTGTCATCGTCTTGTTGCCCGTCACATCGGAGGAAGAGAGCGGCCGTCACGACGCCGGGGCACCACGCTCGGCGCCGTCCCGCCGGAAGCCACCGCCGCCTGCTGCCCGTCGCCGTGTCCTGGCCGGGACACCTTCTCGGGCTCGGGGACCAGGAGGTCGGTGATCTCGCAGCCTAGGACCACACAGATGACGTCGATATCGTCGAGCTTGAGGGAGACCGGCTGACCGGACCACAGACCCGACATCTTCCCCGCTGAGATCACCAGGCCGTGCTCGGCCAGGCTCCGCTGCAGGTCGGAAGCCTTCCAGACGCCATGGTTCGCCGCCGTCAGCCGCAGGTTCCACTTCATCGGACCAGACTTCCCAGCCGCCGTGCGGCCCGTTCGTTGCCGGCCATCCAGGCGTCCTCGACCCGGGTGCGGTGCACGTGGACGTAGCGCATCGTCGTGGCGATCCACGAATGCCCCAGTACTTCCTGGATCGAGATCAGGTCCAGGCCGTTGAGATACAACTCGGACGCGCAGAAGTGCCGCAGCACATGTGGCGTCAACTTGTCTGTCCAGGCGGGAAGATGGGCTGCCGCCGCGTCGGCGAGCCCGGACCTCAGGGCGTCGTCGCCGACCCGTCGCGGTGAGCCGTCCACGCTCTTGCGTTCGGAGGGGAAGAGCGGGACTCCGGGCCGGGTGTGGTCACCCCCGAACTGGGCCCATACGTCCTGGATGAACCACTGCAGGGTCCGCCCGGCGTCGTTGATCAACGGCACCATGCGCTCACGCGGGCCCGAACCCCGCGAGCCCTTGCCATAGCGGACGTGTAGTTTCCCGAACCGGCCCAGGTCCCACTTGATGTCACCCAGATCCAGACGGCAGGCTTCGTTGACCCGCAGCCCGACCTCGGCCATAAGCCTGGCAGCCGCGTAGTTCCGGGCCGTCGGGCCGAACTTGCGGCACGTCGCCAACTCCCCGCCCCAGCCCGTGAATAGCGCGGCGACCTCGGCGGTGTTCGGTGGGATCCGGAGCTGGGCGTCCTTGCTCCCGCGAGGCCGGTTCATCTCATCGATCGGGCACTCCAGGACCCGGCCGGTCATCTGGTGGATCTCGATCTTGTGCCGCAGTTCTAGGAACGCGAAGTACGTGGTCAGAGCCTGGGACCGCGCCAGGCGGGTGCCGCTGGGCGACCCTCGCAGGACCTGGCCGAAGTAGGAGTCCGCATGCTTCGGCTCCATGTCCCACAACGGCTGCCCGAACCAGGTCCGCATTTGCTCCAGATTCCCGACGTCGCCGCGGATGGTGCTGTCCGCCAGGCCCGCCGACGCCCGCGCGAGCACGAAGCCGGCCAGCACGTCCGTCTCGAATCGCTCCAGTTCACCCGCCGAGACAGGTGCCCGGAACTCGCGCAGATCCCTCACGACCGCCAGCGAAGCCAACCCGAGCCTCCTCGCCTTCGACCAGACCGCAGATCGGTCAGACAAGATGAGAACGCTTCAGGAATCCCGAAGTTACGTCACCGTCCAGCAAGCCACCCGAAGGAGGAAGAACGCCCTGACCACAGGGGCAATCACCCACCCGACCGCAGGGGAGCTCACGGGATGTGCCACATCATCGACGCCGAGACCGGCGAGCGCATCGATGTCCTGCCCGACCGCAGTGCGGACACGCTGGCGAAGTGGCTGCGCGAGCACCCCGGAGCCGCGTATGTGTGCCGCGACGGATCCGGCTCCTACGGGGAGGCAATCCGCCGATCCCTGCCGGAAGCAGTGCAGGTCAGTGACCGATGGCATCTATGGCACGTGCGCCGTGAGGCGCTGATTGATCGAGTGGAGGTGGGAGACCTTCGCCGCTGTCCTGTCGCAGCAGGGCGGTGAAGCTGGGGGCAGCCTGACCCGGGAGGTGCCGGGGAGGGTGGCAAGCGGCCCTGACGAAGCCGGGACGTGTCAGCACTGCCAGATGGTGCGGGTCCGGCGAGCGAGACGGAGAGGTATACGAGAGGAACCGGTGTTCGAAGCCTCCTAAGGTGACATCAGCTCGAACCTGGCGGATCTGGGCTGGTTGCGGTGCGTGCTCGCCGGTGCCAAGGCGGGCAACTTCCCGGCGGTTTCTGCCAGAGCGCCGGGGAGGCCACGGTGAAGTGCTGCGGGGTAGCCGTGGCGATGCCGCGGGGGTATAGCCGGGTGCCTACTCCGACGATCGATCAATCAGTGAACACGGGAACCTCCCCGGCTCTGCCCGGGTTCCGCGCGGCCAGCGCGGGAACCGGGCTGGGTCCACCGTCGGCCGACCGGGCCGGGGAGGGGCGGAGCCGCCGTAGTACTCCGAGCCGGGGAGAGCCCGGCGCATGGGGAAGGGCGGCAGCGAGATTGCAAGGGAGGAACTGCAATGTCCGAAGACACCGGGGTGGATGCCCTGGTCGCGTGGCCCTCGGTGCTGGTTGCCGAGGCGCGGGTACGGAAGATGCAGACCAAGCTGCACCGTTGGGCGGTAGCCGATCACGGCTTCCGGTTCGACGATGTGTTCAACTTCGTCTGTGACCCGGCCGTCCTGGTGATGGCGTTTGAGCGGGTCGCGGGCAACACCGGAGCCCGGACAGCAGGCGTGGACGGCGTTCGCGCCGCCGACGTCCTGGCGTCCGGAGTGACAGCGCACCTGAACCACATCCGCGACCAGCTCCGGGCCGGGGCCTTCCAGCCCCTGCCGGTGCGCGAACGGATGATCCCCAAGGCGGGCGGGAAACTGCGCCGGCTGGGGATCCCGACCGTTGCGGACCGGGTGGTGCAGGCTGCGTTGAAGCTGGTCCTGGAGCCCGTGTTCGAGGCGGATTTTCGTCCGTACTCCTACGGGTTCCGGCCCAACCGGCGTGCACACGACGCGATCGCCGAGATCCACCTGTTCGGCTCTCAGGGATACCGCTGGGTGCTGGACGCGGACATCGAGGCGTGCTTCGACCGCATCGACCACACGGCCCTGATGGGCCGTGTCCGGGCGCGGGTGAAGGACAAGCGGGTGCTCGCGCTGGTGAAGGCGTTCCTCAAAGCCGGGATCATGACCGAGCTCGGCGAGCGGAACGAGACCGATTCGGGAACCCCGCAAGGCGGGATCCTCTCGCCGCTGCTGGCCAACATCGCACTGTCCGTGCTCGACGACTTTGCCGCCGAGCAGTGGACCAGCATGATGGGCAGTCGGCGCGATCGCGAGCGGCAACGGCGGCGGGGCCTGCCGACCTGGCGACTGGTCCGCTATGCGGACGACTTCGTCGTCATGGTCCACGGCACCCGCGAGCACGCCGAGGCGCTTCGCGAGCATGTGAGCGAGGTCCTGGCCCCGATGGGCCTGGTGCTGTCAGAGGCCAAGACCCAGGTGGTGCACCTTGCGGACGGGTTCGACTTCCTCGGCTTCCGAATCGTCTGGATGCGGAAACGCGGAACGGACAAGTGGCACGTCTACACGTTCATCGCCGACAAACCGGTCGCGTCGCTGAAACGGAAGATCAAGGCACTGACCCAGAAGTTGTCGCATCTCGATTACAAGATCACGCTGATCCGGATCAACCAGATCCTGCGCGGCTGGGCCAACTACTTCAGGCACGCGGTCGCCAAGCACACCCTGCAGACCCTGCACACCTTCGTCTGGTGGCGCATCGTCCGCTGGGTGATGCACCGGCACCGCATGACGTGGACGGCCATCCGGCGATGGCTCCGCGGCCCCAACGGGCGGTGGAAGCCCATCGAAATGGACGGGATCCAACTGTTCGACCTCGGCAGAGTACCGATCACTCGGTATCGCTACCGAGGCACGAACGGCATCCCCAGCCCTTGGCCGGACGCTCTGGGCAGCCCGTTTCCAACGGATGATCTCGTGGAGAGCCCGGTGCGGTGAGAGCCGCACGCCGGGTTCGGAGGGCGGGTCGGGGAAACCCACCGGGAGTAATCCCGGCAGGGCGCCCCGGCCCGACCCATCAACCTGTGTGGCAGAGCCCTGTCCGAGGTCCGCGCCCACGCCGCGTGCTGGGCGACCGCGAATCCGGCCCGCCCCGCCGGGGTCCGCGAGCAGACCACCCTCCAGCGCTGGCGGCACGTCCACGACCTGCTCGGCAAAGGCGTCGGCCTGCTCGAATGCGCCCGCCGCCTGGACGTGGCACTGAACACCGTCAAGCGGTACGCCCGCATGACGGAGCCCGCCCCCCAGCGCCGGGTGCCGCAGTACCGGACCACGCTGGTCGACCCCTACCGCGACCACCTGCGCGAACGCCGCGCCACCGACCCAGCCGTCCCCGCCACGCAACTCCTGCGCGAGATCAAGGAAATGGGCTACACCGGCAGCGCGAACCTGCTGGTGCGGTACCTCACCCAGGGCCGCGCCGAGGGCGACCGGCCCACCATCACCCCCAACCGCCTGGCCCGACTCCTCCTGACCCGCCCCGACAACCTGCGCGACAAGGACACCGAACTACTGCGAAACCTCACCACGTCCTGCCCAGAGATGACCGAACTCACCCGACTTGCAGGCGAGTTCGCCCAACTCCTGACACCCATAGAGGGAAACGACGCGAAACTCACCACCTGGATCAGCCAGGTCCGCGCCGCTGACCTGCCCCACCTGCATTCCTTCGCCAACGGCCTCGAACTCGACCGAGCCGCCGTCGACGCCGGCCTCACTCTCCCGTACCACAACGGCCGCACCGAGGGCGTCAACACCAGCACCAAGAAGATCATGAGGCAGATGCACGGCCGCGCCGCCTTCCCCCTCCTCCGCCAACGGATCCTGCTCCAGTCATAGCCACGGAGGGCCACCACCGATTACGGGCCAGAGCCTCTCTGACGGTGTGTCGGGGCATGGCTGGGCCCTGGTGGTGGCGGTTGCTCAGGCAGCTGTGGGCAGAGCGGTGGTGCCGGTGATGTGGTTCCAGATGGTGAGGCGGATGGTCATTTCGAGGCGGTTCCGGCCGGCGGTGAGGAGGTGTCTGCGGGGTCGGAAGTGGGGTGAGATGCCGGTGAACGCGGCCAGGAACCGTTGGGCTGAGCCGACGGAGCGGAAGCCCTTCATCGCGCGTTCGCGCTGCCGGGTGGGTTGAACCCGTAAAGAATCAAGTCCGCGTGTCGCCGCCTCGCAGCCGATGAGCTGAAAGCGGCTGAGAGCTGCAAAGCCGCCGCTGCGATCCCGCTCGACTTCACGCCATAACGGTGGCCTGACTGCGCAAAGCTGCAGCTCGGGGCTACTTACCACGTGACTGGTTACCTGCCCTGTCCTCGCCGGGGTTGATCTTGTAGGCCTGCCTGGTTGATCATGGGGTCATGTCCGAGAGCGAGTTGCCGAGCTATGCGGAACTCGTCGGGCTGGTGGGCGAGTTGCGGGCCGAATTGTCCCAGGTGCGTGCCGAGCTGGCTGCGGCCAGGGTCGAGATTGCGGAGTTGCGGGCGGAGAACACCGAACTGCGTCGGCAGTTGGGGATGAACTCGCGGAACTCCTCGAAACCGCCGTCCAGTGACGGCCTGGCCAAGCCGAAGTCGTTGCGCAAGCCCTCGGGGCGCGGCCCGGGCAAGCCGAAGGGTTCGCCGGGCGGGGCATTGCTCCAGGTTCAGGCCCCGGACCGGATCCGGGTGCACGTTCCGCTCGCGTGCACGGGCTGCGCGGGCGCGCTGGCGGACGCGCAGGTGGTGTCCGTGGAGCGGCGGCAGGTCTTCGACCTGCCCGAGATCCGACCGCAGGTCACCGAGCACCGCATCGAACACCGTCGCTGCGGATGCGGGACCACGACGGCGGCCCCCGCGCCAGCCGGGGTATCGGCCCCGGTCCAGTACGGACCGGGGGTTCGGGCGATGGCTGTGTACCTGCTCAACCGTCAGCACCTGCCCTACGCGCGGTGCGCGGAACTACTGGCCGACTGCCTGGGCGTGAAGGTGGCCACCGGCTCGCTGCTGGCGTGGAACGAGCAGGCCGCCGACGCGGTGACGGCGCACACCGCCACCGTCCGCGCGCAGTTGATCGACTGTGAGGTGGTCGGCTTCGACGAGACCGGGGCCCGGGTCGCGGGGCGGACCTGCTGGGTGCACACCGCCTGCACGCGCACACTCACCCTTTACTCCGTGCACGCCAAGCGCGGTGTTCTCGCGTTCGAGGCGATGGGCGTCCTGCCCCGCTTCACCGGGATCGCCGTCCACGACGGCTGGAAGCCCTACAAGACCTACACCGCAGCCGCCCACGCCCTGTGCAACGCGCACCACCTGCGGGAACTGGCCGGTGCGGTGGAAAACGCCGGCCCCGACGCCCCACAGGAGTGGGCTTCGCAACTGGCGGAGTTGCTGGTGGAGATCTGGGACACGATCAAGGACGCCCGCACCGAACACGCGTGGGCAAACGGATTCAGCCTGGACGAACTGGAACGCTACGCGGACCGCTACGACACCCTCATCACCGCCGGACGCCGACTGCACCCGGCCCGCGCACCCGGGACCCGATCGAAGCGGTCGAAGACGGCGAACCTGCTGGACCGCCTGGACACCGAACGCGACCAAGTGCTCCGCTTCGCCTTCGACTGGCGGGTCCCCTTCGACAACAACCGCTCCGAGCAGGCGATTCGCATGGTGAAGGTGCAGCAGAAGATCTCGAACGGTTGGCGCACCTTCCAGGGCGCCGAGCGGTTCCTCGCCATGCGCGGCTACCTGTCCACCGCCGCCAAACAGGGCAGGAACCTCCTCGACGTCACCCGCCGACTCTTCGACGGCCGCGGAGCCTGGATCCCCACACCGACCTGACCAGGTAACAGGTAATCAGTCACCTTACCACATATGGATCGCCAGAATCACGACACGCGGACTTGATTCCTTACAGGTTCGTTGGTGGGAGTTCTCGGCGCGGTTGTTCAGTCCCTTGTGTGCCCGGTGTTCGACCGAGGGCATGACCTCCCGCAGCGCGGCCCCGTAGGACCGGAGCTTGTCGGTGACCACCACCCGGGGCATCGACCCGGTGGTCTTCAGGAGTTTGCGGAAGAAACGCCTGGCCGCGGCGGTGTCCCGGCGGTTCTGCACGAGGATGTCCAGGACGTCGCCGTCGGCGTCCACGGCTCGCCACAGGTACCTCTGCTCGCCGTTGATCTTGATGAAGACCTCGTCCAGGTGCCACTTGTCCCCGGGCCGAGGGCGCCTGCGGCGCAGCGCGTTCGCGTAGTCCTGCCCGAACTTCAGCGTCCACCGGCGGATCGTCTCGTAGGACACGACCACCCCGCGCTCCAGCATCAGCTCCTCGACCTCGCGGAAGCTGAGCGGGAACCGGAAGTACAGCCACACGCAGTGCGAGATCACCTCCGCCGGGTACCGGTGATTGCTGTACGACGGCGGCACAGACACCACGAAACGACCCTCCCGACAACGAGCAACTACAAGATCATCCTACCGCCGCCAGACAACGTGACAACACCTCTTCCCCGACTACGGTGATCACCACGGAGAGAAGTCCCTGGCCCAGCTGGCGCTCAAACACCTGCGCAGCGGCAGGCCGCCGCGGAAGCGGAAGCAGTAGGGACGGAGCCAGCGGGGGGCCCACACCACTACAGGTGGGCCCAGTGGCGTCGGGCGCGTGCGTCGCCGATGGTCGCAGAGCTGACGTGGTAGCGGGCGGCGAGTTCGGTGGCCGGGGTGGCGGGTTCGGCGCGGATCTGCCGGACCTGGTCCTCGGTCAGTTTGTGGTTCCAGTGGGCTTCGCCGGCAAAGCCGCCGCGTTGGGCGGTGGCCCGCACCCGCGCGAGCGCGGTGGTCAGGTACAGGTGGGCGGGTGCTACGCAGGCGAGCTGCTCGCAAGTGCGGGCGACACGCAGGTCCGGGGGGACCGGGCCGACGCGCTCCTGCCACAGGGCCCGCGCCATGGTGGTGCGCCTGCCGTCCACATCGACGGCAGGGGCCCGCCTGGCATCACTCTGGCCGTCGACCAGTAGGCAGCCGCCCGCAGTCGGCACCAGCCTGCGCGCCAGGCGCTCGGTGACGGTACCGCCCGACGCGCCACGCCCGGTCGCCCTTGCGTGCGCGGGGCGCACACAGGCTGAGTGGGAGCAGGTCCTGCGCACCACCAGCCCACCGGCCGGCACGCCTGCCTGCTGTTCCCACAGCCAGCGCCGGACCACCACCGTGTGCTCGTCATGGTGGACGACGGGCCGCCCGTGGCGGTCGGTACTGCCCGCCCACAGCCAGTGGCCCCCATCCAGGCGGATGGCACTCCTGATCTGGTTGTCCAGCTCGCAACGGCTCATGTCATGCAACGGTGCTCCCGGCCTCGGTGTACCACTCGGTGGACACGCCGCGAGCCTCAGCCGATCTTGGTGTGACCACGACTGACAGATGGCGGTCGGGTTGTCGGCCGTGCGAGGTCATAGAGGGATGCGGATTCGTAAATGGCGGAACTGCCGACGGACAGTTGGCGGAGCCGGCTGCGGACAGTCCGGGCTCGCTCGTGGGGTGTCGTACGACTTGCAGGGCGACCGGATCAAGCGCCACCGCGAGGAGATCCGTGAGGCGTTCGGGTTGCGGGCGGGCACGGAGGAGGACCAAGAGCGGCTGGCCGAGTGGCTGACGGCCGGGCTGTGCGGGGTGGAACTGTCGGGTGACCGGTTGTCGGAGGCGGTGGTGGCCCGCTGTCGCAGTGACTTCGTCGAGCTGCCGGCCTCGGCCAAGGTGCGGCGTCTGGCGGGCAGGGCGGTCCGGGACTTCGATAAGCGGTTCTGCCGTTCCACCGTGGACCGGCTGCCCCATGCGACCGATCGTGGTTGGAGGGTCTGGTCGTGTGCGTGGGCGATGCTCATGGCGGTCCGCAACCCGGGCGTCAGTTGGCCGGCCCCGGGGTGCGGATGGCTCCGTCGATCTCCAGGTCGATCAGTCGCTGGGCCTGGATGGTGTGGTCATCGAAGATGCCGGTGAGTTCGAGGCTCACGATGCCGTGGACCCGGGTCCAGATCAGGACGGCGGCGAGGGCGGCGCTCGGCGGGGTGTCGGGTCGTTCCTGGGTGCGGGCCCACGCCTGCAGCTGGCCGTCCAGGGTTGCGTTGCCGGTGCTGGCGGGCGCGTCGCCCTTGGCGGCCAGCAGCATGTCGATGAGCAGTGCCATCGCCTGGTCCAGCGGGGTCCGGGTGGTCACCGACGCGGGCAGGTGGCCGGCGCGCTCGCCGAAGAGCATTCCGTAGCGTCGGCGGTGCCGCAGCGCCCAGCCCCGGTAGGCGGCGACCAGGACCCGCACCCGTTCGCGCGGCTCAGGGCCGCCGCCCTGCACGGCTTGGCCCATTGCTGTGGTGAGCTGCTGGTAGGACAGGGTCACCAGGTGCGCCACGAGCGCGTCGCGGGACGGGAAGTAGCGGTAGACCGCGGGGGCGGACATCGCCATGCTCCGCCCGATCGCCGCGATCGACAGGGAGTCCACGCCCTCCGCGTCGATGATCGCGAAGGACGCCTCCTCGATCTCCCGCAGGGTCTGCGCCCGCAGCCGCTCGCGCCGGTTCATGGTCGGAGACGTGTTATCCATCTTCGCAGTGTAACGAGCACCACGAGTTCGGACCGGCATCTCGTTCCACTACGCCCAGTAACGCTCTGAGCGGTGTCATGCCGTGGCGCGGCGCTCGCCGCCCAGGCCCGCCAGCATGGCCTCGACCTCGGTTCGGTAGAGCAGCGCGGGTTCGATCCCGGTGGCTGCCAGGTGCCGACCCAGTTCCAGGCTGATCAGGCCGTGCAGCCGGCTCCACCAGACCAGTCCGAAATGCAGCACCCAGGTCGGCGGGCCGTCCTGCTCGCCGTGGTCGTACCAGTGCCGGATCTGTTGGTGCAGTGCGGCCGGGATCGGTGCGGCGGGCGGGCGGCCGGCCTTGGCCACGACGCCCAGCAGCACGTCCATGCCCCGCTGCGCTGCCAGCGCGATGCGCTGGTCGGCGCGTTCGGCGCCGGTGCCGTAGCTCGTTCCGTAGGCCAGGTGGTAGGCGTGGGGCTGCGCCAGGGCCCAGTGCCGGTAGGCGTGGGAGACCGCCCTGACTTGTGCCGCGGGGGACGAACCCATGGCCGCGGCCTTGATCTGCGCCACGGTCTGCCGTCGGTACCGCTCGCGTCGGGTCGGCTCCGGCTCGGGCATCACCCTTCACCCCACTTCAAAGTTTCTGCTTGACGCAGTGTGACACATAGCCTCATAGTTATGACTAGTAACAGAGCAACGCTAAATCGCATAGATGCGGAGAGTCCACTATGAGCGGGATGAACGCCACCGCCGGGACGACTGTGACAGCGACCGAGATGGTGCTGCCGGGCAAGGTCGAGGCCTCGGGCCTGCGGCTGGACCAGCGCGAACTGCCGGCACCGGCCGCCGGGCAGGCCCTGGTGCGGGTCGAGGCGACGGCCGTGTCCTTCGCCGAGAGCGCGATGCGCAGGGGTCGCTACTACGGCCAGCCGGCTTTCCCCTTCGTGCCCGGCTACGACCTGGTCGGCGTCGTCGCGGACGTCGGCCCCGGGGTGGACCGTGCGCTGCTCGGCCGTCGCGTCGCCGCTCTGACCAAGACCGGTGGCTGGGCCACGGCCGTCCTGCTGAGCGCCGCCGACCTGGTGGAGGTGCCCGACGGGATCGAGGCGGCCGAGGCGGAGACGCTGGTCGTCAACGGCCTGACCGCGTATCAGATGCTGCACAGCAGCGCGAAGGTGCAGGCCGGGCAGACGGTGCTGGTGCTGGGCGCCAGCGGCGGGGTGGGCACGATCCTGGTGCAGCTTGCCCGCCACGCGGGCGTCCGCGTGATCGGCACGGCCAGCCCGCGCCACCACCAGGCGCTGCGCGCGCTGGGAGTGGAGCCGATCGACTACCGGGACCCCGACCTGGCGGTCAGGGTCCGGGCGCTGGCCCCCGACGGCGTGGACGCCGTGTTCGACCACCGTGGCGACGCGAGCGTCAACCGCTCCTACCGACTGCTCAACCGCACCGGAACACTGGTGGTCTACAGCATCGCGGCCAAGCTCAACGACACCAGCCCCATCATCTTCGACTTCATGAGGCTGCTGGCGAAACTGGCGGTCTGGAACTACCTGCCCACGCGCAGGCATGCGAGCTTCTACGACGTCTGGGCGCGCCACGGCAAGCCGGGCTCGGCCAAGCGGGAGGCCTTCCGGACCCGGATGCGCACCGACCTCACCCACGTCTTCGGCCTGTTGCGCGACGGCGCGCTCACCGCGCAGATCGCCGCCCGCTTCCCGCTGGCCCAGGCCGCCGCGGCCCTGGAACTGTCCGAATCCTCCAGCCGCACCGCCCTCGGCAAGATCATCCTCCTGCCCTGAACGAAGGCACACCACTCGCCCGACAACCCGACGCCACCAAGGAATCCATCATGAAGATTCGCACCGCCAAGCGCTCACTCACCGTCCTGGCCGCCGCCACCCTCGTCGTGACCGCCGCCACGGCATCCGCGTTCCGCCGCACCCTCGTTCATCTCTTGCTGCGGGGCTCGCCGCCGATAGGGCGGGGTGGCTCTCCAGGTGAGGCAACGCCGGGTTCGGCTACGAGATTTCCACCCGCGCCGCGGGTGGACGGTGACCGGTCCCGGATCGGCGGCCTGCTCGACGTGTGTCGATAGCGGGGCAGCGCTGGCATTGGTACGTTCGTTCTAGCGCGCCCGTATGGCGCGCTACGCCCCCGGTGCCTTGCCGTTGAGCATGGATTACTTCGCCGGGGGCACCTGCCGTTCAGGCCTGCACCGGCTCCCCCGGGCAGGGCAGGCCTGGGGGAGCGTGACCAGACCCGCGCCCACGGGGCGGGTTGGGTCATTGGGCGGACTGAACCCCGCGCCACCCCGACCCGCCCCACCGCACCCCCGTCCGACAGCGCCCAGGCACGGCGGCGGACTGGGAGACTGGTGGGCATGAGCGAACTGGAGGAGCTGCGGCGGCAGGTGGAGGAACTGGCGGCCGACGTGGACCGGCTGCGCGAGGAGAACGCCCACACCCGCCTCCTGGTCGCGCTGGGCGCCACCCAGCTCGACCAGGGCCAGGTCCTGGGGGCTATCGCCCGGATGCTGGAGAACGTGGCTGATGTCGTCGATGACCTGACAGCCGGACAGCTCGACCAGGGGCGTGTTCTTGAAGGCCTGGCCGCCGGCCAGAGCGAACAGACCGTGGTCCTTTCCACCCTGGCGGCCACCGTCCAGCGCCTGGTCCAGGATCAGTAGTCCGGCCCCGGAACGACCCGACACACCACCCAGACGCATACCCCATGTCCGAGCTATGTCGAAACCCGCTGACATGGCCCGTGACCTGCATTGAAGCCCTGCCAGCCTGCGGAGCTCTGCAACGAGGGCACAATGCGGTGGAATGCCCGCTGCTATGGCTGCTGCTGCGCTTCCTGCGCGCCGGCACCACTGCGCCCGGTCGCCTGGCTGCTGCACCGCCCGGATAGCCGGCTCCCTGCACGCTGCCCTTGCCGTGATCATGTGCTCGGACCCAGGGCCAGGACGCACGCGGTCAGCATGGGCGGGATCAGGATCCACGTCCCAAGCTTCATCAGCACGCAGCCAACGCAGTGAGGAGTCATCTGGGTGCCCCGGTGAAACCAACCTCCTGAGACACCACAGCTAGCCCGCTGGCGGGAGCACATTGCCTGACCGCCGCCATCGATGCGCTACTCCCGGGTCAGCAGTCTTGGGTGGACTACCTGGGGCCCAGGATCTTGTTGCCCGCCTCACGACCCGACGCCTAGGCCACTGCCACCAGCGGAAATGCGTTGGCTGCCCGCCATGACCTTGGGTCAGGGGCCGATGGTGGCGCTGGGGCCGCTGGGGCGGTGGTCAGTGGATCCAGGTGCCAGTGAGAGCCTGGACGGCGGAGCCGTCGAGGTCGGTGAGCTTGGTGGCGGTGAACTGGCGGGCTGCTGGGGAGGTCTGCAACCGGAAGGCGGGCTGGTCCGTGGTGAGGGCTTCGATGACCGTGGCGGCGGCTTGGCCGGGGGTCTGGGCGTTGTCGAATGCCATCGCGGTGCGCTCGAGGTAGGCGTCCAGGGCCGGGGCATACGGTCCGGCCTGTGCCAGCAGGGCGTCACGGCCGCCCGCGTTGCTGACGAACTCGCTGGCCACCGCGCCCGGCTCGACCACACTGACGCTCACCCCGACGCTGGCCGCCACCGGGGCGAGGGACTCCATGAAGCCCTCGACGGCGAACTTGGCTGCGCAGTAGGCCTCGTTGAACGGCTGGCCGACCACGCCGCCCACGCTCGTCACGGTCAGTACCCGGCCCCCGCTTGTACGCAGCAGGGGCAGGGCCGCCTTGGTGACGTGCAGGACGCCGAAGAAGTTGACCTCCATGACGGCGCGCACGTCCTGCACGCTCTCCTGCTCCAGGGTGCCGAGGTGGCCCGAGCCTGCGTTGTTGACCAGAGCGTCCAGCCTGTCCAGGCCGTCCAGGCAGGCCGCGACCGAGGCCGGGTCGGTCACATCCAACGCGCGGACTTCCACGCTCACCGAGGCCGCCCGGGCCGCGGCGCGCAGCGCGTCCGCCTTGGCGGTGTCGCGCATCGTGGCGACGACGTGCCAGCCACTCCGTGCAGCGGCGACGGCGGTGGCCAGCCCTATGCCGGAGGACGTGCCGGTGATCAGGACAGTCTTGGGGCTCATCGTTCGCGGTCCTTTCCTGGTGACGACTGCTTTCCATCACTATGGCCCGCCATCGCCGGGCCCGCGGCATGGACCTACGCGCGCCTGCTGGACGGCCTCGTGCAGGGCGACGACGTCAAGCTGACCTGGAATGTCACCGAACAGGACATAGGGTCCCAGGTGCACCTCAACGTACTGCTCCGGGCCGGCAGCCAGGTCCACCAGATGAACGGCGAAAGCGACTATGACGCGGTGGTGATCATCAAGTACGACGTGCTGCCGCCCCTGGAGGCGGGCGTGTCGTCAGAGGTGGCAGCGTCGTTTGACAGCGGCCGGGCTATGGGAGTCGGCACCGACCAGGCCGACGGCGCTTCGGACCCAAAACGGTCCTGCTGCGCTCTACCGGGAGGTCGCCCGCCCCGGCTTAGGAGGAACCACTGGTTCCGGTAGCCGGGTGTCCCGGGTGCCGGTTCAGGCGGGTGTGCTGTCCAGGGCGAGGGTGATGGTGGGGTACAGGGTGATGACCGCGTCCACGCCGATCGTTTGTAGGACGTGCTGGACCTGGGTGGTGACGGCGGCCAGGGCCAGGGAGCCCTGGTCCTGCTTGGCCCGGGCCAGGACCCGCAGGAGGGCGTTGATACCGGAGGAGTCGCAGAAGGTGACGGCGCCCATGTCCAGGACCAGGTGCCGGGCACCGTTGCCGAGCAGGCCGGCCAGGGACTGTTCCAGCGGGGCGCTGGTGTCGTAGTCCATGGCGCCGCTGACCTGGACCACAGCCTGCGCGCCATGGCGCTGGAGGAGGGTGAAGGACAGTTCCTCGGAGGACATGAGGGGGCGACTCCACACATTCGGGGACGGGGACGGTGCACCGGCTGTTGCCGGTCACCGTACTGCCCGAAGGATCGCGGACCGACCGGCCCGGACACCAGCGGACTGACCGGCCAGTAAGCACCCCCTTTACGCCATCGGGGCAGTCCGCCGCCTGCGGGCATCGCCGCCGATGACGGGGGCAGGCGCACAGTCCAGAACAAAACCGACCAGAAGAGATCATGGGGATCAGCGATGAACCCTCAGCCCCCGCCCGCCCAGGCCACCTTCGAACTGGACGGGAACCACGGCAGCATCACCACAGCCCGCCACCACACCGAAGCCTTCCTGCAGCAGCTGCACCCGCCGCTGCTCCCGGTGGTGGTGCAGGACGCGGTCCTGGTCGTCAGCGAGCTGGTCACCAACGCGGTCCGCCACGCACCCGGACCCTGCGCCCTGGACCTGCTGCACCAGGACCACCATTTGGTTGTCGCGGTCACCGACACCAGCACCGACGTCCCCGTGAAGCGGCCCCCGGACCTGACCGGGGGGACCGGCGGCCTGGGCATGCACCTGCTGGACCGCACGGCCGACACCACGACGGTGGCCACCCACCGCGAGGGCAAGACCGTCACCGCCACCCTGCGCACCACCCCGCGCGGCTGAGCTGGCCACGACTCCAGCGGGGCGGTCTGGCGGTCGGCTGCGGTCCGCACGCTCAAGGTCCTGGCCACCGGAGCCGCAGTCAGCGCCCCCGAGGACCAGGCCGGACCGGACACGGGCCCAACGGCCGCGGCGCCGGCGGCGACCGTCGCACGTGAGCACTCCGCCGCGTACCAACTCGCCCTCGAGGCACACCGCGCGACCAAGACCGCCAGCGCCGCCCCGGCTTCGGCCCGCGAACTGCCGAACAGCGCCAAGGGGTCGCGTTTCCACCGGAACGAGGACTGTGCGGGGCGGCACCGGGCAGTGGGCAACAATGAGACGTTGGGCCGGGCTCTGCATCCACCGCGATGGGTGCCGGAGGCCGACGCCGTGCGGGCGGGCAAGAAAGCGTGCAAGCCGTGCGCCGGCGGCATCGAGCAGACCGGGCACCGCCCGATCCCGCAGCAGACCACGCCGTGACGAAGAATCCCGAGAGGACTCCCATGGGCTCCAAGCGTAACCAGGGCACAGCCCTGCCCAGCCTCACCGACGCCTACCGGCTCGCCGCGGTCCAAGCGCTCCAGGGCCAGGCCCAGGACCTCGCCGCACAGACCGCCGCCACCGAACTGCGCCGCGCCTCGCACCCCGGCCGCGTCACCTGGGCCCCCACCGATCAGGCCGAACCCGACCCGGCCCCGCAGACCGTGGTCGACGGCGACGGCGACCTGTGGCTGCGCACCAAGGCCACCGGCACCTGGACCATGCCGAACTACGACCCCGCACACCACCAGGCCCGCTGCGGACAGAATCTGACCTGGCAGGAACTCGCCCACGAATACGGCCCACTGACCTCACTGGCCGACGAACGTCGCCCCGGCGGCCGCCGATAACCCCACCCGCCCCCGCCTGCGGACCTCCACGGCGACCAGGAGCCAGGACGGCCTCGGCGGCTACACCTGTGTGGCTTTGTCAGCGAGTCGGGCGGGCTGGGGCGCTCGTCGTGGCGGGGTTCTGCGGTCGTAGGGTGGGTAGTGAAGCCGCCGGCTTCTCGTTTTCGTCTGCCGTACAGCGCCGTCTTGTTCCAGAGGCGGCCGACGGGCGCACGCGGGCACGCTCCTTTTCTTGGCCGACAGGTCCGTCATGGCATTGTTCGACCCTGCCCGTCTGCTGTCGTCTCTGGTGCGCCTGGGCCAGCTGGTGACCTTCGAGGATCTGCCGGAGCTGGTGGCTGTGCACGCCGATCAGGCCGGCCTGTACCAGGCGCGCCTGTATGTGGTGGACCTGCAGCAGGACGTGCTGCGGGAGGTCACCGGCCAGGGACCAGATGCCGGGCGCGGCGGGGAGGAGCTGCGGATCGACTCCACCGTGGCCGGGCGCGCCTTCCGCGCAGGCCTGCCCCTGTCGCTCCCGCAGGAGGGGCGGCTGCGGTACTGGGTGCCGATCGTGCAAGGCATTGAGCGCCTGGGGCTGTTGCGCGTGGACACCGACCCGGGCAGCGGTCTGGGCGACGGCGTGGAACTGGAGGATGTGGCCGCGCTCTTGGGGCTGCTGCTGCTGGCCAAGCGCACCGACAGCGACTCCTACGCCCGGCTGACGCGCACGCGCCCGATGTCGGTGGCCGCCGAGCTGCAGCGGGGCCTGCTGCCGGCGATGACGTTCGCCAACCACCGGGTGGTGATCGCTGCCGCGGTGGAGCCCGCCTACGAGAGCGCCGGGGACGCGTTCGACTACGCCCTGGCCGATGACCTTGTCCACCTGGCGCTGTTCGACGCGATGGGCCACGACACCGCGGCGGGCCTGACCGCGAGCTTGGCGGTTGCCGCCTGCCGCAACCAGCGCCGGCTGGGCGCCGATCTGGCCCAGACCAGCGCGGCGATCGAGGCCCTGCTGATCGAGCAGTACGCCCGCAGCCGCTACACCACCGCGCTCCTGGCGGACCTGGACATGCACACCGGCATGCTGACCTGGACCACCTGCGGCCACCCGCCACCGATCCTGATCCGCGGCGGCCGCAGGTCTGCCCCGCTGACCGGCACACCCTCGCACCCGCTGGGCACCGCGCTGGGACTGCCGGTCACGGTCAGTAGCCAGCAGCTGGAACCGGGTGACCGGGTCCTGCTCTACACCGACGGCATCACCGAGGCCCGCGACCGCGACGGGACGGCGTTCGGAGAGGAGCGCTTCGCGGACTTCATCGTGCGTCACCAGGCCGACGACAGGCCAGTCCCCGAAACCCTGCGCCGCCTGATCCACGCCGTGATGGATCACCACGACGGCAGACTGCAGGACGACGCCACCGTCCTGCTGTGCGAATGGCGCGGCAACCAGAACCCCACCGACCCGGTAGCAGCACCGATCTGACCGCGGAGTCACCGGCGTCCCACACCTATCCGGCCGCGGCCGGAAAACCACCGGGGCCGGCCCGGCACGCCCATCGCCGCACATCCGGACCGCGGCCGGCCCAGGCATCGCCACCTGGGCGGACCACCGTGTGCAGTGTCGCCGCCCTCGGGCCCGGGTGGGTGGCATGAGCGAGCGCGAACCGTCCCCACCGGCGGCCCACCAGGCCGCCGCCCAGCTGCCCCAGGTCACCGCCGCCGCGGTCGCCTCGATCCGCGCTCGGGCCGCCCTGCTGTACACACGCCTGGTGGGCGTCGGCGTGTGGCGCCCCCTCGGAGCGGCGCCCGCGCCCGGACACCGGACCACGCCAAGCGGCCTCCGCGGCTAAGAGCAGGTGGCCTGTACTCACCACCGGGCTGCTCGTTCCCTTGATCAGCTTCGCGAGGGGTCCTTCGAACGCGCCGTCCCGGAGGCCTTCAAGAGGCGCTGACGGCCGTTCCGGGCGGTCTGTTCTGTAGGATCCACGGAGCGCCGGGTTCCTTGGGCGTCGCCAGGGTGTGCTGCGTGTGCCCCCTGCCCCCTTTTCGATGGCCGCGAGCCTATGATGGCCGACCTTGATCCGCGTACGGGTGTCGTGCTGCTGGTGGAGGATGACGACGCGGATGCGCTGCTGATCCAGGAAGCCCTGGACAGCAACGGTGCTGCGCACACGGTCGCCCATGTCACCGACGGTGTCGCGGCTCTGGAGTATCTGCGGGACCCGGCCGCCTCCAGGCCGGACTTGATCGTGCTGGACTGGAACATGCCCCGCATGGGCGGCCGTGAGTTCCTGGAAGAGGTCAAGACCGATCCGGCCCTGCTGACCATTCCGGTCGTGGTCCTGACGACCTCGCAGGCTCCGGCCGACGTGGCCGACTCCTACCGGCGCCACGCCAACGCCTACCTGACCAAGCCCCTGGTCCTGGATGACTTCCTGGCCGTCGTCACCCGCCTGGACGACTTCTTCCTCGGCACCGTCGTCACCGCCCCGCGCCCGGACCCCAACGCCTCAAGGCAACCGCGGTCCTGAGCCTCGTGCGGCGGTCGCCGGTGCCGGACTGCGCGCTGCTACCAGGGCAGGACGGCACGCACGTGTTTTCCGTCGGGGTGCACCAGGACCTGCACCCGGCTTGCCAGGTGTTGGACGGTGGGCCATCCGAACCCGCCGGTGCCCCGCTCCAGGCCGCCACCGCGCGCGACAGGGGGGCGCGTACTGGTGTCCTGGACGGTGACCTCCACCTCGCCCGCGGCGAGCACCACGGACAAGGTGGCCGGCCCCGGGGCGTGGCGCAGCGCGTTGGTGACCAGTTCGGAGACCACCAGCAGCACGTCCTGGAACGAGGTTGCGCTGGCCGGAACCGGGCAGGGCGGGCACGACAGGAACCGGGCGGCCCGGTCGCGGGCGGTACCGACGCTGCTGCGCTGGTCCAGGCCGACGCGCAGAGGAGCCACACCTGCCAGAGGGGTGCGGTGGTGGTGCTCCATGGTGCGTTCTCCCGCGGCTCGACTCTGCTCGCCATGCGTGGCCGGCCTCTGCCCCGTGCCACCGGCATGCCGCCTGGGCGGCTGTCACCCGGTCAGCCCGCAACGCCTTCATACGATACTGGTTCGGGCCACGGGCGTCGCTGGATTGGGCCTGGCGCGCGACGGCGCACGCAGGCCGCTGGAATCAACGACTGGCCCTCGTGGGGAAGGGGGCTGGAACCGGGCTCCGAAAACGGGGATGCTGAGAGGGGCGCCTATCCCATCGCCACGTTCCGACTTCGGAGTCCTAGACGCCATGACTGAACAGCTCGCCTTCACCACCGTCGCCCACCCTGAACGACGAGCGGCCGTGGTGACCGTCGCCGGTGTGATGGACATGGAGACCTACGCCCCGCTCCAGCAAGCGCTTCTGGACCTGGTCGACCACGGCAGCGTCCACCTCGTGCTGGACCTGTCGCACGTCACGTTCTGCGACTCGATGGGCCTGAACGCCCTGCTCCGCGCCTGCCGGCATGCCCAAAGCCGCCAAGGCTCCCTGGCCTTGGCCGGCGTCACCGCGTCCGTTGCCCGCGTCTTGGACATCACTGGCGCGGCCACCGTCATTGCCCAGCACTCCTCGACCGGTGACGCCCTAACAAGCCTCACGTTTTAAGGTCGACGGCGCCTGTCCGCTCCACAGCCGATTTTGACAGCGGCTTCGTTGTACAGGTCGCCCTGAGTCGCCCCGGAATGTGGGGTGCCGCCGCTCCAAACCCGGTAGGCAGTGGCCCGGCTCGGAGGTGCCACCTCGCCTGATCGTACTCGGCGGCCCGCATGGCCTGCCGCTGGTTCTTGGGGTTGTCGACGGCGGCGAGGGTGGGGCTGGCCGCGCCGCAGCACGGTGACCAGTTGGGCGGCGACTTCAGCGTCACGGTGGACCGGGGCGCGACAGGGCCATGCAGGCGCTTTCGGTGACTCCGCTTTCTACTTCGGTGACCTTGTATTGGGAGCGGCCGTTATCGGCTGTTGGCATTTTCAGGCATCCCTGAAAGCCCGCGTGGTTGGATCTTGGACTGCTGGAGATGAAGCAGGCCGCCCCCGGGTCATCCGCCGGCAGCCAGTCTCCCTCCATCTGCAGCGCATTCTTGGCGCCGATCTTTGTGGCCCCGGGAAAGTTGGGCCGATCCTGGGAACAGGACACGAGCCACACGTCCTGCCGCAGGTCATTCGTGATCTTGTTCCCGGAGTTGTCTTCGCTGAGGACGCCGGCGCAGGATGCCGTGCATGCCAGGGACAGGGTCGTGACCAGTATACGAAGCCCCAGTGAGGATGTACCGACCCGCGTCACCCGGCGACATCCACGAGGCCTCGTCCGTTCCTGTAGAGGTATGGAAGCCACGTGTGCGGCTTGCCCTGGCCGTGGAGCGGGTCCAGGTAGTCGTAGGTGTGCTCGTCCCAGGTGCTCTCCGGTAGCGCGCTTCATGCGATCGATCAACGCGTCTCCAAGCAATCCGTTCCACTGAGCGATCCAGCCATGCGGGTGGGTCCACCACATCGAGGTCCAGTGACGGGTGTAGCGGTTGTAGCTGTATCCCGCGTAGTACTCCCCGGAGGGGATGACTGCTGCAACCCTTGCCAGCGGAAGAAGCAGCGGCCGTCGAGGTTGTCGTTGAGCCAGGGGGACTCCATGGACCGGGTAGGCGAGGTCGTGGACGGCCAGGGTTAACCGACGGCTTTGATCTTGGCCACGATTTTCTTGGTGTAGCCGAGGTCGGCGGAGCCCAGGTTGCTTGCCTGCACGTTGTAGAACGTGGTCACCACGGTGTTGCCGACGCGGGCCGCCACCAGGGTCTGGCCGCCCTTGTAGGTGGGGGAGGAGATGACGGCCTCCAGGGCCTGGTTGCCCAGGCCTGGTATTGCCTTGCTGGTCAGGGTCATGTGGGCGGTGGTGCTGCCGGAGGTCTCGGTGAAGTGCTTGCAGTGGGTGAAGATTTGCCGCAGCCGGGCCATCGTGGTCTGTGCTCCGGTTCCCTGGAAGGTGTCGATCTCCTGGCTGAACTCTTCCTGGTAGGCGTTCATGAAGTCACCCTGGGCAAAGGCCTGGGAGCCTATCCCTGTTGCTGCTATCCAGGCGGTGCCGTCCAACTTTCCGCAGACGGAGGAGAGGTCCATGGGTGCCGTGGTGGGCGCCTGGAACCCGGCTCCACTGTTCACGGTGCCGCTGGAGACGCTCTTGTAGCCCTTGGGCGCTGCACTGGCGGGCAGCAGCAGGGCTGCGAGCTGGGGACCGGTCTTCAGGCCGGCGTTCGGATCGGCGTCCTTGGTGCCTGCTGCTGCGGGGCTCGCACTGGTGCTGCTTCCCGCCGTTGCACCCATGGTGCTGGCAGTGGACGAGGAGCAGGCACTGAGCGGCAGGACCAGCGCTGCCGCAGTCAGGAGGAGAAGGTGGCTCTTGGTAGGCATTGACGTCATTTCAGCGAGGCGGCAGGACAGACGCGTGGATCTTATATGACCTCAACGGGGTTCAATCATCTCGCCGCCGGAGGCTGCCGGACCGTCAGTCCAGGATGTCGCATTCCCGTTTGCGCAGGTGGACGGCGGTAGCACCGGGCCGGTCCGGTACTGCAGACCCGCCCGGCCTGGCGTGTATTGCGTCCAGTCGGGTTTACGCGGTCAACCCTTGGCAAGCGGCCAGGTTCAAGGAGCGCAACGCGACCTCCGGCGCGAAGAGCGACCGCCCGCCGGTTTACTGCTTCGGGTCGCTGCTGCGCTCCATTGCCTCACGAAAGCGCTGGTGCCCGGTGAGCGAGTCGTTGTCTTTGGTTGTACGGGGCCGTGCGGACCAGGTCACCCAGGCGCCGGCGAACAGACCTGCGGCCACGGGGACGAGGCCCCAGGCGAGCACGCTCATCTTTGCTCCCACTCATCGTGCCTATGAGCAGATTATCCGCCGATAGTTTTAACGATCAAAGAGCCTTCACGATCAAGCCTTCGCAGCAGCGGTCGTCCACGACCCTGACACCGCACCGGTCGCGCGTGAGCGTGGCACCGGGTGGAGACTGGTCCCATGAGCAGGGAGCCGGGTGCGCTGCACCGCCATCTGCAGCGCCTGGACGAGTTGGCCGCCCACGTGGCTGCGCTGGACGAGCGTGGTCCCTGCCGGCAGGCCCCGGCCCGACCTGGGCAGATGCAGGCCGACCTGGTCCTGGACCAGCCGGATCTCCAAGACGCCCTCCAGCAACTGGCCCGCGGCTATGACTCAAGGGAAGTCCCCCGCGCGGGTCGGCCCGGTCCCCGGGGAACGAAGGAGCGGACCACGCCTCCAGCATGAACGCGGCAGACAACCAAGCGCAGGGAAGCGCAGCGGTGGTCGAAGTCGACGGGAACGTACCGTCGACTGGGGCCAGCTTCGTGGCCGAACGTGTGAGTGGGGCATGGAGCCGTAGCGTCAGGAAGGGTAGGTCTCATGACCGAGCTGACCGGCAGAAGCAGCTTCGATTTCCCCTCCGACTGGGTCCCCGCCTTCACCGACTACCTCTACGTCTCGGTCACCAACTCGACCGCCTTCAGCCCGACCGACACCATGCCGCTGTCCGCCCGGGCCAAACTCATGATGAGCATCGAAGGCATCGCCGCCCTGCTCACCTCGCTCCTGGTCATCGCCCGCGCCGTCAGCATCCTGCACTGACGGCCGGCCGCAGCCCTGCGCCCGGGCCCGGTGCCGCCAGCAGGCCACCTCCGAGGTCTTGGCCGTTTCGGCGCCGTGCAGGCAGCGGCCACCGCGATCATGATTGCGGGTCTCGTGGCCGGCGCCTTGACTGTCTCCACGTCGTGATCGGGGTGCGCTCGGTTTCGGCATGGGCCGGCTGCAGGCCCGTGGTGGCTCCGCCGAAGCGCCGGGAGCAGTGCCAGGTCCTGCGCGCTGACGGTTTGTCCGGCGGCGGCGGCGCAGGCCAGGTAGGCAAGCATCCGGGCCTCGGCCACGGCAAGGCTGCCGTAGGCGGTGGCCGGTGGCGGCTCAACACGCATGACGGGACCCCTTCACGATGGCGGAACAGGCCCCTGTCAATCCCCTGGTTTCGTAGAGGCTTTCCTTATGCGGCTTGGTCTCTTTGATGGTGGGCGCGTGCTTCGCTGATGGTTCGTTCGAACTCGATGGGCGGTAGGCCGGCGGCCCCGCTGTGGCGGCGGCGCGGGTTGTAGAAGTCGGTGATCCAGGTGGCGATCTTCAGGCGGGCCTCGGCCCGGGTGGGGAAGTGGTGCCGGTGGATGTACTCGACCTTGATCAGCGAGTTGAACGACTCCGCGGCTGCGTTGTCCAGGGCTGATCCCACCCGCCCCATGGACTGCACCACGCCCAGCCTGTCGCACAGGTCGTTGTACGCCTCACTGGTGTATTCCGAGCCGCGATCCGAGTGAAAGATCACGCCGTCGACCTGGCCGTCGCGGGTGGTGGCCGCCATCTTCAGCGACGCCCCCACCAGGGCTGCGTCGTGGTGCGCGCCCATCGCGTAGCCCAGCAGGCGGCGCGAGAACAGGTCCAGGACGGTGGCCAGGTAGAACTTGCCCTCACCGGTCTCGATCTCGGTCATGTCGCCCACCCACAGCACGTCGGGCGCGACCGCGTCGAACCGGCGAAGCACCAGGTCAGGGGCTGCCCGGCGCTTGCCCTGCCGGGTCAGTGAGCGCCGCCTTCGCGGGGGCTTGCGGCCCTGCAGGCCCAGGTCGGCCATGACCTCGGCGACGGTGTTCACCGAGACCTGCCAGCCCTCGGCCCACAGGTCCAGGGTGATCCGCGGCGACCCGTACGTCTCGCCCGACTCCCGGAAGAAGTGCGTGACCCTCGCCTCCAGGCGCGTCCTCCTGACCTCGCGTTTCGTCGGCTCGGCCGGGCGGCGGCGCCACTTGTAGAACCACGCCTCGGACACTCCGAGGGCGCGGCAGGCGACGCGGTGCGGGATGCCGTGCTCGGTCCTCTGGTCGCTGATCACCCCGACGAGCAACGCCGGGTCCCCTTCAGCTACTTCACCCAAAGGACCATGCAGCGTTTGAGTACATCGCGCTCCATCTCCAGTTCCTTGATCCGCTTGTTCTTCTCCGCGTCCAACCGGCGCAGCCGCGCCAGTTCCTCGCGCTCGGGCACGCTCAGCGTCCCGTCCCCGCCGGCCTTCTTCGCCCTCGACACCCATGTGCTCAGGGTTGTCTCGTTGATCCCCAGGTCCATGGCGACCTGTCCGATCGGCCTACCGGTCTCGGCGACGATCCGCACCGCCCCCTCACGGAACTCCGCGTCGAACTTTCGTCTCATCTCTGCCATGACTCCCAACTTCCCCTTCAGTCACGACCTCAACGCTACGAGGGGAAGGTCACCCCAGCCTTCCAGGCCGGTGCAGCCAGCAGCAGCGCGACTGGCAGTGCGCTCCGCGACGCGCCCTGCATGGGGGACAGGGACGACGTCTCGGTGGTAGACCGGTCGCGGCGCGATGGTGGCCGTGTGTGCGGTTATCGGCCGCGGGGGTGGTAGCCGGCCTGGGTGCGAGCGCGGGTGCTCTCCCCGCCCCAGATGTAGTACAGGCGCTGGTCGCGGGCGTAGGTGCGGCAGGCTTCCTGGACAGGACACTGGTGGCACAGGGCCCGTGCGGTCAGTTGCTGCCCGGGGGTGGGGGTTTCCGCGGTGTAGAGGTCTGCCCGGCCGGTGCAGGGCGGCGGTCCGGGCAGACGGTCAAGGAAGTACGGGCCGCCGGTGCGGCGGCCGGCCGGGGTGCGCGTGTTCATGGCGGGAATTGTCCCGCGCACACGGCACCGGCCCGGGCCCGGGGTCCCCGGACGGCTGGCCTGGCGCTGGTTTTTAGGTGTGCAGGATGCTGTTGCGCCCGTCGTGGCCGTCGGCCTGGTCCTCGTCGAACCAATAGTCGCCGTGGGCCAGGTAGCGGAAGGCGTGGGTCTGCTCGGCGGGCAGGGTCAGGCTGACGGTGCGGGTGCCGTCCTTACGCGCGATCAGCGAGTGGGCGCCGGGCTGCCAGTCGTTGAAGTCGCCCACGACACTGACCTGCCCACAGGGGTGCTCGGCGGGGACGGTGAAGGTGACCTAGGTCGTACCCTTACCGCGGGTGCGCTCCAACATAGGGGTAAGTCTCCTTGATCGCAGGTAGTAGTGCTGCCTTCGATCCTCGCCCCTACACGGGCATCGTGCCGGGTGCGCGCCACCCGCGTGGTCGAAGGATTCCACCCGCACGAGTGCCCGACGGCGGGACAGGCATAGGACTGCGGCTGGATCGTGACCGGCACACAGGTCAATGGCTGGGGCCGCTGGGGTGCTGCGGGGTGATCATGTTCCGTATGGACGATGCGCACGACCCACCCCCCGATTCACCTCCCGGCCCAGGCCCCGTATCGGTGACCGGTGGGGAGTTGGCGGCTGTGTACCGCCAGGCGCTGGCGGCAGCTGCCGGGGCGGATCCAACGGCACCCCTGCTGCGCGGGCAGTGGTGGAACCACGTGCTGCTCCACCCGCCCGGGTGTCCGCTGGAGCAGTGGGCCCTGGACCAGGGCCTGCTGGTGCGCCTGGGCGGCGGGTGGGCACTGCCGTTCTACGGCTCCTACACCCAGGTCCGGGCACTGATGCGGGCCCTGCTCGCGGGCGCCCCGCCCGGCGCGCTCGAGGGCTGCAGCGAGCAGGTGGGACCACCCCCACCAGCGGACTGGGCCGCCCGCACAGCCGCGCACCACGACCGCCCCCCTCAGTAAACGGCGCCGACTCAGCTGTCCTGCGGTTAGCCGGCGCGACCGCTGCCGCTGGCTCGGTCGACTTCCTCTACAACACCCCCGTCACCGTGACCGCCCCACCCGCCGACGAGGTCGTCAAAGCCACGACCCTTGAGCTCTGGAAACGGTGCCACGGCGCAGGCCGGGTAGGCGGCATGTGCGTGAAAACCGGTGATGTACGGACGCGGCGCGGTTGGCCCCGGCCTGCCCGGCCGGGGCCAACCGGTCAGCCCTGGCCGCCGGGGGTCCCCAGGTTCAGGCACCACCGGCCGCCGATCTGCCGCACCACGTGGTCCACCACCTCGACCCGCGCCGACAGCAGCACCCCCGCCTCCTGGACCTCGTTCAGGACTTGGACCAGGTGCTCAGTGAATGCCCGCGCGCGGGACCGCTGAGCTGCGATGTCCTCCACGGACTCCCCACCGCTCAGCCCTCCTGCTGCGGCTCCGGCACGGCACCGGTGACCCAGAACGCGTACTCCTGACGCACGTAGGCGCGGGTGGCACCGGCCGCGTCCCACTCCCGGGACCGCACCCCGTGCAGGCCCCCGCACTCCGAATGGCCGCCGGGCTCCTCCTGGTCCCAGTCGTGCTTCCACAGCTGGTACGCACTGAGCCCGGCCAGCTTGTTGGCCTCCTCCGTGCTCCTGCCACGCCCACCGGTCAGCAGCAGCCGCTACCCGCAGCAGCACCTCCCGCCGCGCGGGGACGGTGGCCGGCCCCGCGTGCGCGGGACGGTGCTCCGGCTCCAACTGCCGCTCCAGCGACGCCACGGTCTCGATCTCGCGGCCCAGCTCCGGCGCGTCGACGTAAGCCTGCGCCGAGGTCGGCGCGTCGAAACGCGAACAGCGGTACCTTCACCACGGCTTCCTGCTCGGGCGTCATATCCTGCTCCTCCTGGTGCTCGATGATGCACGCTCAGTTGTGGGCTGCGTGTGGGGCCTGGGCCCAGCTGGTTTGCGCATGAGGTGCCCTGAGCGGGCGTGCTGCCGGCCCCCGGCCTCGGCACGCTCCAGGTGAGCCGTGCCCCGGCCAGAACGCATGGGTGGCCTGGCCCTCCTACCGCACGGCCAGCTCCTGCCGTTCCTGCGCACCGGTCATCGCTCTCTCCCCTGCTGGTGGAGCGGACCGGGCCAGCAAGATGCGCCGTACGGGCCAGGTCGAACTGGGCTCGTGCCAGGCCCAGACTAGGCCGGCCGCCTCATAGTGGGACGGCCCCGGCCAGGGCCGCCCCCCGTGCTGCCAAGCAGGCCACCCGATCTCCCTGGTGTCGAACTCGCGCTTGCCCACGGGGTGTCCACGGCCACCGCGCGGTCCCCCGTTGACGGCCGTAAACCACATCGGCTGCGCGCAGCAGCTCGCGGACCGGATGACGGCAGTGGGGCGGCAGATCCAAGAGGCAGTCTGCGACCCGCCCGAGCAGTACGCCATGGCAGAGACCGGATGGCACCAGCACTACGACGCGGACCCCGGCCCGGAGCAGGTGAACGGGCGCATGTACGCGTGCGGGTGGGTGGGCAGTCCCCCACCCGGGACCGGTCCCACCTGCCGGCTTCACCCGCCCCCACCCGGGAAGGGCTCTGCCGCTCCCCACCCTGACTGTTGAGCGACGTTCGTTGTGGTGATGGGTGAGCGGGATCGCGTCAGGGTCGTGGTGATGATGTGGAAGAGGGCAACCCGGAGGGTTGCTCTTCGTCGTGTGCGGCGACAACGTGCTCATGTTCGAACATGGGCGATCTCGCGGCGCAGGTGGGTGGTGAATCGTGCCCACAGGGCGGGGGCGTGGGCGTTCCACAGCACCGCGCCGGTGTAGTCGTACCGCTGCGGGTTCAGCGGCGTCCCGAGGAGCGGGTCGCCGTCACTGTGCCGAGCACCGCAGGTGCACGGGGATGCGCCGGGTTGGTTGTGGACGGGGCCGAAGCCGGGGGCGGTGAGGGTGGCGAAGACGCGCGGGTGGGTGGAGACGCTGGTCGGGACGGTCTTGCCGCCGCGCAGTCCGGCGGCGATGAGCTGGTAGGTGTCGTAGCGGTAGACGTTCGAGCAGGACGGGCAGCGGGTGGCGCGGCGGTTGCCGCACCGCAGCAGGAGTTCACCGGCCGGGAGGTGGCGGGTGTCGAGGTGGTCCAGGATCTGGCCGGTGGCGGTGTCCAGGCGGGTGCGGTGCCCGGTCAGGCGGATCGGGCGGGCGCAGCCGCCCAGGGAGCCGACCTGGCGGGCCAGGGGCGCGAGGTGTCCGGCGGCGGCGAGCTTGGCCAAGCGGGCGGTCAGCCTCCCCCGATGTTCCAGCGCGGAGTCGCGGTTCGTGGACGCGTCGGCCGTGCCAGAGCGCGCCAGTGCGGCGAAGGTTCGGCTTGCGGGGGAGGGGAGTTGGGGCTGTGCGGGCATGGGGACAGACCTCCGGCAGGGAGAGAGGGAGGAAGAGGGGTGACCGGGGTGGTCAGCGCGCGGGGGAACGGTGGGCGCGGGTGGTGGGCCGGGGACGTCTGGCCTGGTCAGCGGTGGTGTTCACCAGCGGTGCGTGAAGGTAGCATCGCGTCAACGGCGCATTCAAGTGCATCCCTCCTCATCCGTTTCGGTGGCCTGGTGGGGTGTGGGTACTGTGCCTGGGTTTCCCGTTTTGGACGGGCCGGATTTCGGTGATAGTGGCGCGGAGAGGGCAGGTGGACAGCGGTGACGGTCGGGAGGCAGGGGCGTAGGCCGGTGGGCGGCACGGTGCTGTTGACGTTCGAGGTCATCGCTGAGGCCCTGCGGGAGCGGATCCGCTCCGGTGGGCTGATGCCGGGGGATGCGCTGCCGACGCAGGCGGTGCTGATGGCGGAGTTCGGGGCCTCCAGCCTGTCCGTGCAGAAGGCGATGGCCCTGCTGAAGCGGGACGGTTACGCGGTCTCCCGCCCCGGCAAGGGCGCCTTCGTCGCGCACCCCGACGCCGACGCCGAGGAAGAGCTCAGCGGCCCGGACGTGGGGACCGTGCCCCTCGGCGGCTTGGCATCTCGCGTGGAGTCGCTGGAATTCGCGCTGGCCGAGGCCGTCGGGCAGATCGCTGACCTCCGCGCCCGCGTCAGGGCTGTGGAGTTGGACGGCACGCACCCGGGTTGACCTGGGAGTATTTCGCTCCGTGGTCACTGGATCGGGTGAGATTCCGGGCCGTGGACCCGTCGTGTGCGGGGCACGGATAGCGTCAGGTCGGGACCAGGGTCCGGCCGGGGCGGTGTTCGTGTCGACGTCCGGGGTGCTGGGGAGGCAGACTGGCCGGGGAGTCGTAGAGGCAGGGAGGTGGCCATGTCGGTGCAGTCGGTCCATGTGGAGGGCGCGGGCGATCCGGTGCCGCGCAACGCCGAGGGGATCGCTGCGGCGTTGTCCGGGGCGCGGCGGATGGAGTTCTACCGCGAGCTGCTGGCGGCGGCGCCGCAGGACGCGGAGGCGGTACTGCGGTACTGGTGGTGCGAGGCGGTCCTCGACGCCGACCAGGCCCACGGCGACCAGCTCACCGCTGCCGCCCTCGCCGGCACGCTCCCACTGCGCAGCGTCGCCGACGCGGTCGAGGCCCGGCGCGCGGCGGCCCTGCCCGTTGAGTGACTCGAACATCCCGCACGAAGACGGCGAGGACGGAGCCGAGGATGACGACGGGTGGCCCTGCTACCTGTCGCCGGAGGTCCAGGCCCTGTTGCAGGACCCGGCCGTGATCGGCGACGTCTTCAGCGCGATCCTCTCCGCCACCGTGCAGATCAACACCACGCGCGGCCTGGTCCCCGACAGCTCGGCCTCCGAGCGATGGCCCCAGCAGCGGCGCATGCCGCTGGGGCCCGGCGGCTCCCTGGGCGTCGCCGAGTACGTCATCGTCGCCGACGCACCCGAACCCCACTGCGTCATCACCCGCGTCCAGCTCTTCTGACCCGCTACCCCACCTGAGCGCGCCCCACTCCGCGATGTCGGCCGGGTGTGCGTCCAGATTTTCTCTACGAGGTTCAAGGCGGGCCCGGCCCGCTGGAGGTGGCCCGACATCGCCGACCGACCCAGGGCGGTGGCAGCACCCGAGGCCCTCGCGAGTGTCGGCAGCGAGCGGTCCGTCAGGTCGTGGACGGGGTTCGACTGACTTCCCGGTGGGAGCAAGTTGTGCGGTAACGGCGCTGTGTGCGATTGAGGTCAGGGCGTGTCGGCCTGGCGGGTTGTCTGATGGGTGATCACCTCTCGGCAGCGCGGTCGGAGACCAGGCCGGCTACGGCTGTGTAGGTCTCGTCGAAGTCTTCGCGGCGGCCGAGGAAGCGTTGCAGGGTGCGCCATTGCTTGTGCTCGGCGTTGGCGTGCTCCACGCAGATGCGCTCCGACGACTGCTGGTGGCGTTCCGCGTTCCAGGCCGCGAGTTCCTGGGGTGTCGCGTCCTTCTTCGGTTTGAGCGGCGGAGCCTGGACCTGGTCGGGAAACTCCTTCGCCAGGCCCCGGTATCCGGCGTCGACCTTGGCTTTGACCTGTGGGAACTGCCTGAACAGGTCGGCGATTCCCTCGGTGCGCACCGCCGTCTGGTCGTGCATCCGCCCGGGGCGGAACGCCCCGGCCCACAGAGTCCGGCCCTGGCCGTCGGTGACGACGGTGGCCTTCTTGGTGTTCATCTTCTTTTTGCCCGAGACGAACGCACGTCGGCCGGGCTTGTTGGCGCGCGGGCGGCGGACCTGGACCTCGGTCCCGTCGAATCGCAGCTCGACGCCCTCGGCCGCCGCGTAGGCGAAGACGTCGGCCAGGGTGCGAAGCCGCAGCTCGGGATGGTCCTTGACGGCGAATCCGCGTGCGGCCAGCAGCGGTCTGATCTCACGGATCGCGCGGGTGACCGTGGAGCGGTCCACTCGGTACAGCTCGGCCAGGGCCGCGTGCGGGAGCTGGAAGCGCAGCGCCACCAGGGTCACGATGATCCGGTCCACGAACACCAGATCGTGGTCGGGGCCGGCCCCGGCCGCACGCAACCGCTCGTGGCCTCGGCGTTCACGCAGCCGGGATTCCTCGGCAGCAGTCCAGACGCCGGCGAGTTCGGCGACGAGTTTGCCGAGTCGCCGCGGCTGGAGGCCGGTGAAGATACGCTTGGACAAGGCCGTGCGGCCCGGGTGATGCGTCACAACACCACTCCACCGCACGGCCTGCTTCATGTCCGGGCAATACCACGATCGTTATTCGTACACCGCGCCGTAAGGCGGTGCTTACCCCTGCGCAGACCGGGGCCTGCGCAGACCGGGGTCTTCCTGACACGCACTATCCGCGCCCCCACCACGCACTGGACGGATCGACCTGGCACGACGGACTGTGCAGCGAATGTCATGGCGGCGGGAGCTCCGCAGGAGCGGTCTGTCCCACTTGCAACGGCGTCGGGTTTGCGCTGATCGTCCAAGAATCGGAGTGACGCCTCACCTCAGAGCCGAGGGGACGTAGTGATCGGCGGCGAGGGCAGCCCGCACTCCAACGTCCCCCGCCCTGACCACGCCCCGGCTGACCGTCACCAGGCTCGGCCGCGCGCTGCGAACGCCAGCCAGCCCTGACGCCCTCCGGCCTGGCCCACATACAGGCCCTCCTGGCCAACCGGCGCAGGCTCGAACCTGGCCCCCGCCAGCACCGCGCACAATTCCTCGAACAAGGCCCGATGATCCGCATCCGGAGCCTGCCCAGAACAGCCCCGGCCGAGCGCCCGACGCCAGCAGGTGGAGTCAAATCTCAGGTTCTTGCAAGATTTTCGTGAAGGGGTGACGGAGCGTGCTGGATCAAGAGGCGTTCTGTGGTGAGGTCAGTTCCAGGGCGCGGTTGTCGTGTCCGGCTGCCATTTCGTCGAGCCAGAGTTCGTACCAGGCGATGAAGTCCATCGCCTGGGAGAGAGTGGGGCCCCAGAATCCGTCGGCGTTGCCGGTCAGGATTCGCCCGGTCAAGGGGCCGGTGATGCCGAGCAGGACCAAGTCGCTGCAGCCTGCCTCGATGACGTGGAGGAAGAGGTCGCCGTGTCGGTGCCCCTCTTCGAGCGCGGTGAAGCCGCGTGGGCTGGCAGGCGACGTCTTCGGGTCCATGGTGAACAGGAGACACTTCTCCAGCGGGAGCAGGCCGTAGAACGGAGCGGCTCCTGTCGCACCGATGTGGGTCAGGAACGTGCGGTAGGCGCTGGGCAGTTCCACGCCGTTGCTGTTCTCGAATGCCGTGACCTGGGCTTCAGACCGTGGTGGTCCGAGGCGAAACCGGTGCTGTTCCTCGCCGAAGGAGTGACTGCGGAGCGGGTTGAAGGCAATCTTCGCCAGCTTTCGGCGAAGGCGCGGCAGCCGGGGATCCATGGTTGATCTTCTCTCGTGTCGGTCGGCAACCTACCGCCGCAGCTTCGTGTCAGCCAGCCAATAGGACGCGTTTGCGTAGCAGGGCGAAGCCGGCGCGGCCGAACATCTGCCGTTTGAGCATCTTGATCCGGTTCACGTTGCCTTCGACGGCGCCGGAGCTGAAGGGCAGGGTGAGTCCGGCGGTGACGGCCGCGAGGTCGATTTCGAGGCCGTGGACGAAGCTGTCCAGGCCGGGCAGGTGGTCGGCGCGGACGGCGGCCATCCATGAGGGCAGGTCGACCCCCTGGAGTTGGGTGAGCATCCGGGCGAAGCCGTGGACGTGGCCGTGGACGGCGGCGAGTTCCGGGCAGCGGTCCAGGACGGCCTTGAGTCGGCGATGCGCGTCCTCGTCCAGGCCGTCGGGGTGGCCCACGATCCAGCCGGTGGCCTGGCGCACGGTCGGTGGGGCCGGGGGTGCGGGCCGGATCGGAACGGGCAGGCCACGCAAGCGCTGCCGGGCGAAGTCGCGGAGCAGTCCGTAGCTGCCCTGGTAACCGCGGGTCTGGAGCTCGCGGTGCAGGGCGAGAGCGTTGTGGCAGCCCTCGGACCATCGCTGGAGCAGGTATTCGCGGTGCGGGTCCAGGATGCTGGTGCGATCCTGCCACTGACCGTGGAACATCTCCTGCCAGGTCGCGGCCCGTGCGTACTTGTGGACAGTGTTGCGACCCAGGCCCAGTTTTCGGGCGACCGCACGCATGCTCGCGCCGGTGGCGAGCTCCGCGTGGACAGCAGCGTGGCACTCCTGGAGGCGGTCGGTGAAGCGGTGCGCCGGACGGTTCGCACTGATGCCGGTGTGCTCGGGGAGCTCCAGGATCTGCGGCGGTGCGGCGGGTTCGAGGATCTCGGGGTCCTCGGGTTCGCGCAGGCAGCCGCGGTGGGCGGAGACGCAGCGTTCCACCGCTTCACCGAGGTTGATGGGTCGGGCCGGGGCGCCCTGCCGGGATTACTCCCGGTGGGTTTCCCCGACCCGCCCTCCGAACCCGGCGTGCGGCTCTCACCGCACCGGGCTCTCCACGAGATCATCCGTTGGAAACGGGCTGCCCAGAGCGTCCGGCCAAGGGCTGGGGATGCCGTTCGTGCCTCGGTAGCGATACCGAGTGATCGGTACTCTGCCGAGGTCGAACAGTTGGATCCCGTCCATTTCGATGGGCTTCCACCGCCCGTTGGGGCCGCGGAGCCATCGCCGGATGGCCGTCCACGTCATGCGGTGCCGGTGCATCACCCAGCGGACGATGCGCCACCAGACGAAGGTGTGCAGGGTCTGCAGGGTGTGCTTGGCGACCGCGTGCCTGAAGTAGTTGGCCCAGCCGCGCAGGATCTGGTTGATCCGGATCAGCGTGATCTTGTAATCGAGATGCGACAACTTCTGGGTCAGTGCCTTGATCTTCCGTTTCAGCGACGCGACCGGTTTGTCGGCGATGAACGTGTAGACGTGCCACTTGTCCGTTCCGCGTTTCCGCATCCAGACGATTCGGAAGCCGAGGAAGTCGAACCCGTCCGCAAGGTGCACCACCTGGGTCTTGGCCTCTGACAGCACCAGGCCCATCGGGGCCAGGACCTCGCTCACATGCTCGCGAAGCGCCTCGGCGTGCTCGCGGGTGCCGTGGACCATGACGACGAAGTCGTCCGCATAGCGGACCAGTCGCCAGGTCGGCAGGCCCCGCCGCCGTTGCCGCTCGCGATCGCGCCGACTGCCCATCATGCTGGTCCACTGCTCGGCGGCAAAGTCGTCGAGCACGGACAGTGCGATGTTGGCCAGCAGCGGCGAGAGGATCCCGCCTTGCGGGGTTCCCGAATCGGTCTCGTTCCGCTCGCCGAGCTCGGTCATGATCCCGGCTTTGAGGAACGCCTTCACCAGCGCGAGCACCCGCTTGTCCTTCACCCGCGCCCGGACACGGCCCATCAGGGCCGTGTGGTCGATGCGGTCGAAGCACGCCTCGATGTCCGCGTCCAGCACCCAGCGGTATCCCTGAGAGCCGAACAGGTGGATCTCGGCGATCGCGTCGTGTGCACGCCGGTTGGGCCGGAACCCGTAGGAGTACGGACGAAAATCCGCCTCGAACACGGGCTCCAGGACCAGCTTCAACGCAGCCTGCACCACCCGGTCCGCAACGGTCGGGATCCCCAGCCGGCGCAGTTTCCCGCCCGCCTTGGGGATCATCCGTTCGCGCACCGGCAGGGGCTGGAAGGCCCCGGCCCGGAGCTGGTCGCGGATGTGGTTCAGGTGCGCTGTCACTCCGGACGCCAGGACGTCGGCGGCGCGAACGCCGTCCACGCCTGCTGTCCGGGCTCCGGTGTTGCCCGCGACCCGCTCAAACGCCATCACCAGGACGGCCGGGTCACAGACGAAGTTGAACACATCGTCGAACCGGAAGCCGTGATCGGCTACCGCCCAACGGTGCAGCTTGGTCTGCATCTTCCGTACCCGCGCCTCGGCAACCAGCACCGAGGGCCACGCGACCAGGGCATCCACCCCGGTGTCTTCGGACATTGCAGTTCCTCCCTTGCAATCTCGCTGCCGCCCTTCCCCATGCGCCGGGCTCTCCCCGGCTCGGAGTACTACGGCGGCTCCGCCCCTCCCCGGCCCGGTCGGCCGACGGTGGACCCAGCCCGGTTCCCGCGCTGGCCGCGCGGAACCCGGGCAGAGCCGGGGAGGTTCCCGTGTTCACTGATTGATCGATCGTCGGAGTAGGCACCCGGCTATACCCCCGCGGCATCGCCACGGCTACCCCGCAGCACTTCACCGTGGCCTCCCCGGCGCTCTGGCAGAAACCGCCGGGAAGTTGCCCGCCTTGGCACCGGCGAGCACGCACCGCAACCAGCCCAGATCCGCCAGGTTCGAGCTGATGTCACCTTAGGAGGCTTCGAACACCGGTTCCTCTCGTATACCTCTCCGTCTCGCTCGCCGGACCCGCACCATCTGGCAGTGCTGACACGTCCCGGCTTCGTCAGGGCCGCTTGCCACCCTCCCCGGCACCTCCCGGGTCAGGCTGCCCCCAGCTTCACCGCCCTGCTGCGACAGGACAGCGGCGAAGGTCTCCCACCTCCACTCGATCAATCAGCGCCTCACGGCGCACGTGCCATAAATGCCACCTGTCAGCCACTTGCAGGGCGTCCGGTGCCCCGGTCCGCGCACCGTCCGCGTAGGCCCCTGCACGGTCGCGGCAGATCACCTCAGCACCGGGATGCGCGCGCAGCCACCGTGCGAGGGTGCCGGCCTCACGGTCCGGCAGCAGGTCAACCGGCCGATGGGAGTCACCGTCGATCAATACGCTGGCGTAGATCCTGCCCCTCTTGAGTGCGAAATCGTCCACACCCAGCACCCGCGGACACAGGAGCGCCGGCTCGGGCAGCGCCATCACCAGGGCCAGCACTGTCACGCGGCTGACCACGGTGTGCAGCACCCGCAACAGGCGCGCGCCCGCGCTCCCGGCCAGCGCCAGCCCCACCGCCTGCAGCAGTTCCAGCAGCGACGGGGTGTACCGGCCGTAGCGCAGGGACAGGCCCGGGACCTGCTCGACGAAGGTCCGGCGCGGACACCCGGACGCGTCGCAGAACAGCCGCCGAACCGTCAGGTCGATCACCACCGCCCGACCGCCGACCGCCATATCGGCCAGGTGACGCTCGTAGCGGCTGTGGACCCGGCCCGACGCGGAGCCGCAGTCCGGGCATGACAGCACGGTCCCATCGCGGGTACGGGCCGTGACCCGCACCACCCCGCCCACCACACGCACCCGCCCCACCAGAACCGACACCAGGTGCGGAAACACGACGTCCTGCAGGTTGTCACACAGCACCGACGATGGCACCGAAGTGACGCACTGTCACCCCTTCACGAAAATCTTGCAAGAACCCGACTTCACATACGAAGCCAAGCGCGCGGATCTGCCGGCTGAGGACCGGCTGCGCGATGTGCAGCTGATCGGCGGCCCGGCCGAAGTGCAACTGCTCGGCCACGGCGACGAAGTAACGCAGTTTGCGCAGGTCCAGATCCATGGCGCCTCCCAGCCTGGTGATGACTCCAAGGTATCACCACGACTGAAAGAAGTATTGGACGCCCACTCGGGCCAATGGCAGCCTGAATAAGTGGGTCATCAAAGTTGATGGGTCGTCAGCTTTCCGCGTGCCCTTCGGGTGGTTGCGCAGTGTGATCGCAGGCGTTGGCTCCGGCGGTTTCGGAAGCCGTAGGCCTTGCGGGCTTCGAGCTTGATCACGCGGTTGTTGCCTTCGGATGCGGCGTTCGTTATGCCGGTTTTGATGTAGTTCTCGATGCCGTGCCACCACTGGTCGACGGTTTCGGCGAGGGTGACCAGTTCGACCAGGTAGGGGCGGTCGGCACAGAAGGCCTGGAAGCGGTAGCGGGCGGCGGAGACCGCGGAGCGGTCGGGAAGGACGTGGGCGTGCTTGGCGGTGAGCCGCAGCAGGTCGCGCAGGAAGCTCCTTGGCACGCCAGCCGTCGAGGATCTGCTTGCCGTAGGTACCCATATCGGTCAACTCGTCGGCAAGCGTGGCCAGTTCTGTGGTGGTGAGGTCTTCCTTGTTGCGGCGCAGGAGCTTGCGGACGCTCCAGACGGGGTCGCCCTTGCGGGCGCGGCGGCCGTGGTGCCTCCAGGTGAGGCGGCGGCGCAGGTCGGCCAGGTGGCGCTGGGCGAGCTGGACGACGTGGAAGCAGTCCACGACGATTCGGGCGTGGGGCAGGGCGGTGCGCACGGCGGCGCGGAAGGTGGCGCACAGGTCGATGGCCACGTACCTGACCCGCTGTTTCCAGGTCTCGGGCTGGAGGGTGAGCCAGGCGGCGACGGAGGCGGCGTTGCGGCCCTCGACCTGCCCGAGCAGGCCCTGGCCGCCGACCGCGTCGACGAAGCCGATATGCCAGGCGTCGGCGACCAGTTCCCATGTGCCCGTTTCGGGGTTCTCCCGCCAGACCGGCTTGCCCCTGCGGGTCTCGTCGATGCCGACGGCCTCGGTCACGGGCGGCTGATCAGGCAGGACGAGCTCGGCGTACTGTTCGAAGGCAGCTTGGGCAGTGGGCCAGGAGATGCCCAGGTCACGGCCGGCCTGTACGACCGTGCGGCCGTCGTCGGCCACCACGCGTCCGGCCTCGCGCCGCAGCGCGCGGGTCAGCCGGGCCCCCGCTGGCACCTCGCGGACCTGCTCGGTGAACGAGCCGCGCGGGCACAGCGGTTCCGCGCAGAACCAACGGGACTTGTGCCAGTGCAGATCCACACGTCGTCCACCGTAAGGAAGTTGGCGGGGGCGGGTGAGACGTGGGCCCTTCCTCGTCGTGGAGAGCACTCCGCACTCCGGGCATGCCCGCGCACCCTCGTCCACCGTCGCCACGTGCACGACGAGAGCCGGCCCGACCTCCTCCACCTTGATCACCCCCAGCCCCTCCAGGCCCAGCAGCAGTGTCGCGTCCGTATCGGCACAGGTATCGTTGATGTTCGAGCCCGCAGGTGTTCGTGATCGGTTTCTCTAGACAAGAACCATGATCACCAATCCCTGCGGGCTCCTTGCATCCGGGGCACACCACACCCGGCATCGTCACCCAACGTGACAGTCAATTGGCTCAAGCCGCTGACGGCCCATCAAGTTTGAAGACCCGAATAAGTACCCACGGGGGGCGAAGCGGATTCGGCACAAGACTTCGATATAGGAAATTGCAGCAGGCCCCGGGCCCCGAATGAGCACCTCAGGAATTGGCCGCCGTTCATCGCGTCATTCGACGGCGCCCGACGACGCGACCGTTGACGGCGACGCGGTGGGCATGGCGTCCTATCCAGCTTCAGAAAGCAGGCACACCCATGAGCAGCATCAGCATTATCGGCCTGGGGAACATGGCCGGCGCCCTGGCCGGCCGGGCGCTCGCCGGCGGCAACGCCGTCGAGATCATCGGCCGCGACCGGTCTAAGGCCAAGGAATTGGCCGCCGCGCTCGGCGGCGCCACGGTCGGGACGGCCGGCGCCGCCCCGGCCGGGGACATCGTTGTCCTCGCCGTGCCGTACGCCAGCGCGGCGGCGGTGGTCAGCGGGTACGGGGACGCACTGCACGGCAAGGTCATCATCGACATCACCAACCCCGCCTCCCCCGACTCCCAGGGCCTTGTCACCCCCGACGGCAGTTCCGGCGCGCAGGAGATCGCCAAGGCCGCCCCCGCCGGCGCGCACGTCGTGAAGGCGTTCAACACCGTCTTCGGTCACATGCTGGCGCAGGGCAACCCGCTGGACGTGCTCATCGCCGGCGACGACGCCGAGGCCAAGGCGACGGTGTCGGCCTTCATCAAGAGCCTCGGGCTGCGGCCGATGGACACCGGCCCCCTGACAATGGCGCGCTGGCTGGAGGGAACGGGCCTGGTGATGATCGGCCTGGGCCGCTATGGCGCGGGGGGCTTCAACTTCACCCTCGGGATCAACACGTCCTCCTGAGCGCGCCCGCACCACCACTTCTCGCGCCACACCAATCACAAGGACCAGCAGCATGCGTGTTTTCGTCACTGGCGGGACCGGCCACTCCGGTTCCTACATCGTCCCCGAGCTCATCGCCGCCGGGCACCAGGTCACCGGCCTGGCCCGATCGGACGCGGCCGCGGCGACGCTGGCCGCGCTCGGCGCGAAGGTGCGCCGCGGCGACCTTGAGGATCTCGACGGACTCAAGGAGGCGGCCGCGGACTCCGAGGGCGTCATCCACGTCGCGCACAGGCAGGACCTGCTTCCCTCCGGCGGTATCGACGCCGTGGCCGCCGCGGAGCTCCCGGTCATACTCGCATACGGCGAGGCACTCGCGGGAACCGGAAAGCCCCTGGTCACGGCGGGGAGCATCGGCTCGCCCGGGCAACACCTGGGACGGCCGGCCACCGAGGAGGACCCGGCCCTTCCCGGCGGCGACCAGTACAAGGGCACCCTGCGGGTTCGCAACGTCGTGGAAACCGCCGTCATCGGCCTCGCCGAGCGCGGAGTGCGGTCTTCGGTCGTGCGGATCGCCAACATCGCGCACAGCACGACCGACCGCACCGGCTTCCTCCCCACGCTGATCGCGCTCGCGAAGGAAAAGGGCGTCGTCGGCTACCCCGCAGACGGCGCGAACCTGTGGAACGCCGTGCACACCCGCGATGTCGCCTCCTTGTTCCGCATCGCGCTGGAGAAGGGGCCGGCCGGCAAATACTGGCACGCGGTCGGGGACGGCGCCATCGCGTTCCGCGAGATCGCCGAGGCCATCGGCAGCCGCCTGGGCCTGCCCGCCGTGAGCATTCCCGCGGACGTACTGATGGTGCCGGGATACTTCGGGTTCCTCGCGAACATAGTCACGCAGAACTACCCGGCGTCCAACCTCATCACCCGCCGGACCCTCGGCTGGGAACCCGCACAGCCCAGCCTGCTCGCCGATTTGGACAACGGCCATTACTTCTCCGCCGGCTGACGGCAGGTGTCCGCACCCGGTGATCATGGCTGGTGGTTGTGTGGTCTGAGCTGGCCTTGGTCATGTAGGTGGTTGGGCAGTCTGCGGGATCTCTACGGGGGTTGCCGGGATTACTGCAGGTCGGGGTTTGGTGGTCAGCTTCGTTGGCTGTTGGTCAGGTTGGCTGGGTGGCTCGGGGTGGGGTCCTCTCGGCGCTTGTGTGGGGTGGCCGTGCGGTATCGGTTCCGCCGTGCTCGCCGGTCCCTGTAGTCGGACCCGCGTTGCGTTCTGATCGGTGGCGCTCCCGGTGGCCGGTGAGATGGGGGCTGTGCCAGGCGGTGCGCAGGTCCAGTGGGATGGTCTCCGCGTCATGCCCGCAGGCCGGGAAGACGGCGTCCGACGCTGGGCTGCTCGCCTGTCGGTAGCCTGATGGGGCGGAGTGTCGGGGGTGCGTGTCAGAGTGTGCTCCATGCTTGCGATCACCGTGCAGACGGAAAACAGTCGGCGCCATCTGCGGGTACCCGCGGTCGACCTGGCCGCGCTGGTCCGCCGGATCGGTGCCCCGGGCGATACGTTCCTGGTCGTCGAGCGGATACCGGACCTGCCCGATGTCTACATCCAGGTGTTGCACCACGCGGGGGAGGACTACACCTTGGAGCACCGCGGCGGTGCTCCCGACCGGCACTTCCAGAGCAGAATCGAGGGACCCGAGCGGGTGATCGAGGCAATGACCGGCTGGGCTCGCCTGAACGACGACTGGGACGTCGGGATTGCTTGGGAGCTGCTGGACCTGGGCCCGGTCCCGGTTGCTGCGCCGGTGCCCTCGCTGGATCTGGAGAGCCGGGAGCGTGAGCGTCTCGAAGCCCGTGTCCGCGAGGTGATCGTCGGCGGGTACGCCTCGCGGGCGGAACTGGCCGAACTCGCCGAGGAGTACCTCGTCTCGCAGGACCGCCGGCCCGTCTCGCCCAGGCAGGCGAAGCTGCTGGCGGACCGTCTCTGGCTGGAGCGGGTTGAGGAGCAGTCTCGATGGGAGGGCGAAACGGACCCCGAGCGCGTCACCCGTGCCTTTAGCGCGCTGGAGGCGGCGGGGATCACGGCGCGGGAGAACTTCACCTGCTGCCGTAACTGCGGACAGGCTGAGATCGGGGCCGAGGCGGCGCCGGGCGCGCGCGGCTTCGTGTACTTCCATCGGCAGTGCACGGACGCGGCTGCTGCCGGACGGGGCCTGGAGCTCCTGTACGGCGGATTCGACGGTTCTGCCCAGACCACCGCGGCCATCGGCCGGGAGGTCGCGGCGGCTCTCGAGACGGCCGGGCTTCTGGTGGAGTGGGACGGCACCCCGGAGCGGGCCGTCACCATCTGCGCGCTGGACTGGCGACGCCGCCTCGTCGGTTGATCTTCTCCGCGGTACTCGCAGGCTCACCGAGACCACGAGCGCCGTTCCGATCATCACGAGCAGATGGTGTGGTTGGCCGCCCTGGTTGCGCGGACACCGGTCGATGGCGCGGCTCCGGGTGCCGAGGCGTCGCCCGGGCTGGCTCGTAGGCAGAGGATGTCCGTCGGAGGGGTGTGCGGTGTCCTGATCGCTGTTCAGGTTCAGTGGGCGCGGATGGGTAGGTTGCTCCTTGTGGCTACGGGGCGGGTGGTGTGGGGTTTTGGTCGCGATGGCGGCGAAGTGCGCTCAGGACACTCTGCTGCTCCAGGCCCGGGGTTGCCAGGGATGCGGTGAGCGGGAGCTGCGGTGGGGCTGCGTCGATCTCGGTCGCCAGGTGAGTGGTGATACGGCTGAGTCCTACCAGCGCATCGAACAGGTCGAGGTCTACGGGGCCGAGTACCACGCGGCGGCTGCTGCTGCTGGAGCGCAGCAGTTCCGGGGCAGTGAGGCTGACCAGGAGGGGGAGGAGGTCCCAGGTGTGGTCGTCCAGGCGCTCGTTGATCCAGGACTTTGCTTGGTCCGGGGCGAGTAGGCGCCATGCGAGGAGGAGTTCCCGTTCCAGGGGTGTGATGCGGTCTGCGGGCGCTTGCGCGGCAGTTGCCAGGTGTGTGGGAAGGAGGCGGGACAGGTCGTCCCTGCTGGTGCGGGCCCAGGTGTCGAGGCTCGTGTCGGTCGCGAGGTCTCCGGCGGGTGCCGTGTCCTGCGGGTAGACGGTGTTCCGCAGGGTCTGGACAGCGAGTACCGCTCCGTCCGCGGTCTGCGCCATGCGGGCGAGCGCGGCGGGGCGTCCCTGGGACGGGAGCTGGGCGAGGATGTGTCGGGCGGCGTTTTGGACCGCGGCTGCCGGACGGAGAAGGCCGAAGGCCTCGGGCGGACCGGCCGCGTTGCCGTACTCGTCGGCGAGAAGTGCCAGCAGCCCCGTGCTCGTCTCCGCGTCGAGGGGCAGCCGGAGCAGGATCCTGCGGGTGACTCGGTGGGTGTCGTCACGAAGTCGTGCCACCAGCGCGGCGTGTTCATCGCCGGGCGCGCCGGAGGCGACCTGGGTCAGCGCGCGGTCGAACGCGGCCTCGGACAGGTCGTCGTCGGGGACAGTGAACGCGGTGTAGCGGTCGAAGTAGTCGTCGCTCCCGATTCCGTGCCGACGGTCCGCATCGCTCGCGGCGCTGGTGCTCCAGGTGTCGACTACCGCGGCGATCGGGGTGAACATGACGGCGAGCAGCCCCAGCACTTCATCGACATGGTTGTCGGCCACACCTGCCTTCCGGACCCGGTCATGCCAGCGCTCCAGTTTTTCCTGCGGGTTGTTGCCCTGCGGGGTGTAGGTGGTGCCCGTCAGTTCGGCGCGGTGGAGCTTGAGCATGGCGTAGATGCCGGGCTCCATCGTGCGCAGAAACGTGACGAGCAGGAAGTCGACCAGGTCGACGTCCTCGACCACTGAGCCCAGGCTCGCATCGACCTGCGCCATGAACCGCTTGATCGCACGTGGCGTGTTCAGCCGCATCTGCAGGTGGCCGTTGTATGCCTCGGCGAATCGGGAGAGACCCGAGGAAGTCAACTGCTGGCCGTGATCCTCCAAGACCTCCGTCAGGTACTGATCCATCAACTTCACCGCGTCGCGCTCGCGGAACGCGGGCAGGTCCAGCCGCACCTGGACGATCTTTTCCAGGAAGTCACGAGCCCGCGACTCCTCACCGCCGACCAGGTCGCTGCGCCGCAGTACGTCCAGCAGGGTGTGCTCGTCGTAGCTCAGCAGGTAGTTCACGTTTGGCAGGCGTCCGACCAGCCGTACGAGCTTGAAGACGAGCAGGAGCTCGGCTGGGGTGAGCCGGTCCAGGTCGTCCATCACGACCAGGATCGGCTGGTTGGCCTCACGCAGAGCTGCTTCGACCTTGCGCTTCGCGGCGGACGCACTGGTGTCACCACCGACCCGCTTGGAGATGACCTGCAAGATCGATTTCCCGTCGACACCGACAATCCTGGCCAGGCTGCCCAGGGGCGCGATCTCCTTACCGAACTCAGCGAGGCTCTCCCTCGACTTCGACCATCGCTTGTCCTTGGGCAGGGCGTTACGGATCTCGGTAAACAGCGCAGCTGTCAAGGAATCCAGATCCGGGTACAGCCACGGGTTGAGGTCGGCGACGAGCCACTGGTCGGCTGTGGCTTCCTTCAGCAGGCCGATCGTCATCTCCAGGACCGACGACTTTCCTGATCCCCACGGCCCGATCAGTGCCAGGACACCCGAGTCGCTCTGCTCGCGGACCCTGTGCAACAGCGCCACGGAAGACTGGGCGTACTTCCTGCGGCCCAGAAGGTCCGGACGGGAAAGGTCCGGCGCTCGCGCTGGAGCCGGTCCCGCTCGGCCTTCTTGGCCAGCCGATCGCGTTCCGCCGCCCCCTTCTTCACAGCGGCGGCCTTCGCCTTCTGCTTCGCCTGGTAGGCGTCGAGTAACTGCTGCGCCATCGACTTCTGCCGTGCCATCTGGCCCTCCCCTGGCCGAACCTGCCCTCCCCGCGACAGCGCCCCTTCATCCGGTCCGGCCGTCAGCGGCACTACTGCCTGTGAAGCGATGCCCAACCACGAAGATCAACAATCCCCGCTGTTCATTCGGCCCGACAGCCGGTGAGCGATCCGATCGACGGCTCCGTGCCCGGCTGCTCCGCCCCTTCCGCACAAGCCAGTTGCCGGAGTCGGAAGTTTGCGGCCCCTGGGCTATGGTGCGGCGGTGAGCGATTCTGCGTGGCGTCCGCTGCTCTTCCTCGATGTGGACGGTCCGCTGATCCCCTTTGGTGCCACGTCCCGTCAGTTGCCGGGCGGCTACCGGACCTATCCGGTCGGCCCCGGGATGGGTGAGGTCGATGCGAATCCTCTGCTGGATAGGCTTGATCCCGCTCTCGGACCGCGGCTGCTGATGCTGGGGTGCGAGCTGGTCTGGGCCACGGCTTGGACGGACGACGCGAACGAGTGGGTGGGCCCGCGGATCGGCCTGCCGCAGTTGCCTGTGGTGCTGTGGCCGGAGCCGTCGGACGAGGACGGGCACAACAGCCTGCACTGGAAGACCCGGAGCCTGCTCGACTGGGTCCGCGGGCAGCCTTTCGTCTGGGTGGACGACGAGATCACCGACACCGACCGGGACTGGGTGGCTGCGCACTATCCAGAACCGGCCCTGCTGCACCGGGTGGACTCAGCCGCAGGTCTGATCGGCACGGACTTCGCAGTCATCGACCGCTGGCTGCGCGCGGCGCAGCGCAAGCTCTCCGACGCCCTGTAACGCAGGAGCACCGGCGCTGCCCCAGAGGATCTGCGGGGCCCGGGGCCGGATCAGGCTCAACCTCGATCACCCTCCAGGAGGCTGTCGTGCCCGCTGAGCGCCCGTCCGAGGCACCGATCGTCCGTATGCCGGGTGACCCTTCCGGCCTGATAGCCGGACGAGTGGCATTGTCGGAGGTGATGGCGCGGCTGGCGGCGGCGCGGCCGGTCTTCCATTCGGAGGCGGATCTGCAGCACGGGTTCGCGCGGGTGCTGTGGGAGCTGGATCGCGAGGTGCAGTGTCGTCTGGAGGTGCGGCAGACCGTCTCAGCGGGTGTCGAGCATCTGGACTTGCTGTGTGTCGGTCCGTTGGGGCGCACGGCGGTGGAGTTCAAGTATGTGAAGCGTTCCTGGAACGGTGTGCTGGGCACTGGCCCGGTGCAGGAGCGGTACGCGTTGAAGTCGCACGGGGCCCCTGATCTGGCCAGGCGCGACTTCGTCTTCGACGTCGCCCGGCTGGAGAAGTTCTGCGACCGCCCCGACCAGAACGGCCTGGCGCTGCTGGTCAGCAACGAGCCGGCCTTGTGGCAGGAGCCGAAGCTGGCGGGCAAGCAGTCGCGCGACCGTGAGTTCCGCCTGCACGAGGGCGGCGAACTGAGCGGGACGCTGCTGTGGGGCGGGGGCGACTACGCGCCCAATACCCGGGTCCTGCGCGGTGCCTACCCGCTGCGCTGGCGGCCGTACTCGCTCCAGGCTGGGGCCGCGGGGGAGTTCCGGTACCTGGCCCTCTTCGTCGACCCCGGTGCGCCGGCCCCCGTTGAAGCCGAGACCCCAGGCGTCGACAGCTCGCTGGCCTGAGCTCGTCCGCCCCGGCCGCACTGGGCCGTCAGTACCGATGGTCTCAAGCCGGTGCTGGGCCGCGGCGGTAGCCGTACTGGTCTTCGATGTCGGCTTGGTGGTCGTCGATGTTCTGTTGGAGGTCTTGGGCGGGTGTGTGGGTCCAGTCGGCGAGTTGGTGGATGGGGATGCCGGCGGTGTGGGCGGAGCTGGCGATGGCGGTGATGGCTTGGTCGAGGGTGGCGATGGCCTGGTGGAGGGTGTCGATCAGGTCCTGGGTGGTGGTGGCCAGGGGTGCGGTGTCGTGGACGTCGAGGGTGGCCAGGAGGTCGGTGGCGTCGCGGACCCGGTCGTTGATCCAGCTGCGTTCTGGCCGGGGGATGGAGGCGCGCCAGGTGATGGTGCCGTCCGCGCGTTGGGCCAGGGTCCGCAGCTGCGCGGCGGTGGAGAGGGGTTGGTCGTCGCGTTTGATCCACCAGGGGTCCTGCCCCCAGTCGCCAGGTTGTCCGGTGCCGCGGCGCTGGCGTACCAGGGCGCCCCACCAGGCGTTCAGTGCGCTGCTGTCGGGGATCGCGCCAACTGCTCCCAGCCAGGGCCGGTCGAGCCTGCGTCCGAGTTCCTGGCCGAACCGTCCGTCGGGCGGGAAGGGCCGGATGCTGTGCGCGCCGCTGTCCTGCCACACCATTTCCGTGACAGCCGGGTCGAGCAGGGCCTGGGCCAGGGCCATGACCTCGGGGAAGATTGCCGCCTCGCGGGCGACCGCGCGCCACCACCAGAACTGCGGACCGGCGTCGCCTCCGGTCAGCCGGTGCAGGCGGGCGGGCCAGATTCGCTCGTCGTTCCATTCCAGGGCGAGCTCCCACCACTGGCACACCACCGCCCGCGCGACCGCGAACACCGCCCCCGGCGCCACCTCCGCCATCGCCGCCCCTCGGACCACGACCGGCCACCGCCGCTGCGCCGCCACGATCTCCGGGCAGGCGCCCAGGTCGAGGTGCTCCAGGTCGTGACCCTCGCCCGCACCCAGGGTCCAGCGCCGGTGGCGCCGGCAGACGCGCTGCCACTGTTCGCGGTAGCGCATAGCGACGACCTGCTGCCCGGTGCGCCGGGCGGTGCACAGCCGGCACCCGTAGGCGACCGGGCCGTGGGCCGCTGCTCCGATCTGCCAGCGGCCCTGCGGGCGGCCTTCGGTGACCGGCGCGGTGAACAGGGCCGGCTCATGGGTCCAGGTGGGCAGGGCGCGTCGCAGGATGGCGGCGTCGGTGCGGCAGATGGCCGCCAGCAGGTCCTGCCCGGCAGCGTCGAACAGCACCTCGGCGTCGGGGCGCACCCCATCGATCCCGGGGGAGCGTGGCGGGTTGTTCCCCCACTCCCACGATGCCCGCAGATCAGTGGCCGACATCCCGTAGCGGGCGGCTATCCGTCCCAGTGAGCCCGTTTCATCCTGAAGTGGCTGGTAGGGGGTCTGGTGTGGTGACGGCTGGGTGTACTCGTGCTGGCAGGGGAGCATGATCGCCGGGCTTGATCGTCCGCCACGGATCCTTGGGTGACTGTCTGTTCTTCCCGTATGCCGGGTGCGGGTCGCCTACGATCCGTAACAAGAGCACTACTCGAGCAGCAGGGGGCTCAGTGGACCCGGTACTGCAGCGGATCAGCGCGCGGCGCGCCTACCTCGCCGAGCAGGTCGAACTGCTGGGCAAGCAGCTGACGGAGGCCCAGGCCGAGCTGGCCCGGGTCGTCTCGGCGGAGCAGGTCGTGGGGCAGTTGCTCGCCGAGCACGGGGCGGCCGGGGAAGAGGATCCGGCCATGGTCGCCGGCGTGGAGCCGTCACGGGTGGTGCCCTACCGCAAGGATGCGGCCGGACCTGGTGATCTGTCGGCCGAGTACCAGCGGGTGCTGGCGGAGATGGCGGAGGCGGGCGCCCCGGTGCGGTGCAAACAGCTGTGCGAGCGGCTGGGGATCGGCACCGAGCCGCGCAAGGTGGAGGCGATGCGCGCGCGGACGAAGCGCCTGACGGACCGGGGCTGGCTGCGCGAGACGGCTCCGGGACTGTTCACACCGCCCAGCTGATCCCCCCGCAGGCCCGGTCGGTGCCGAACGGCTGGATCGGGCCGTAACAGCGTGGCCCCCGGCGGGTGTTGGCGTCGTGTGACCAACAACAACAGCCCGGCCGAGGGCTCACCCCCACTGATTTACCAAGTCAAACTCTCCCTGTCCACCAGCGTGGTGAACCACGTCGCAGGCCTGATACGGGCTCGGCGCAAGGCGATCGACTCGCGCTGGCGCAAGCTCGACCCGGGGCGGCAGGCCCTGCTGGTCCTGGCGTTCCTGCGCCATGACCAGCGCCTGGCCGACCTGGCCGGCGGCAACGGCATCTCGGCGGCGACCCTGCGGCGCTGGGTGATCGAGGTGATCGGCCTGCTGGCTGAGCAGGCCCCGCGGCTGGACCGCGCCTTGAAGAAGATCGCCGCGAAGGGCGGTGTCGTGGTGCTGCTGGACGGCACTCTGGTGCGCACCCGACGCCGGACCGGGGACCGGGACCGGCCCAACTACTCGAGGAAGCACAAGGCCCACGGCCTGCTCTTCCTCGCCCTGACCGACGAGAAGGGCAACCTGATCTGGATATCATCGGCCGCACCGGGACGCTCCAGCGAGATCACCACCGCCCGCCGCAACAAGATCACCGCGCAGCTGCGCAAGGCCGGCCTGGGCGCGATCGCCGACCTCGGCTTCGTCGGCCTGGACGACGACCCCGAGAACCCCGTGATCATCACCGGCCGCAAGGCTGCGCGCGGCAAGCCGCTGACCGCCGCCCAGAAGGAGGCGAACCGCCTGGTCAGCCGCGAACGCGCGGCCAACGAGCACGGCTTTGCGAACTTGAAGGCATGGCGCGTGCTGACGAAGGTCCGCATGAGCGCGGCGTACGCGACCACGCTGCTGCGGGCTTTGCTGGTACTCACCGGCCTCCAGGCCACCCGCTGACAGATGATCAAGCCCAGCGATCATGCCGCCCTGCCAGCACGAGTACACCCAGCGGTCACCACACCAGACCCCCGACCAGCCACTTCAGGATGAAACGGGTTCAGTGGGTGAGGCCTACGGGCAGTTGCCTGAGCGGGCAAGCCGGGAGGCGGGTCGTAGCGAGGGGCTCTGCCAGGGCGTGGCAGTGAGATCGCACGTGTACGAAGACAGCGCGGTGGCCGTGCCCCGGGACGGCGTCGCGGTGCATTGGGCCCTATGGCTTCGCCGCAGGGCCCGGTCACCGGGACGGGTCGACTCGCTCGCCCGGTGCCCGGGTGAGGGCGCCGGGGTTGGTCGCGGCCTCGACGGCAACATCCTCGATGCCGCGGGCCAGTGCTTCCGCGTCTGCCGGGGAGAGGGAGTGGGAGTCCGCGTGGACGTCGACGCGCAGGCCACCGGTGGCGGTGTCCTCGACGCTGACGTGCAGCAGGTCGCCCGCCCGTCGCGCGCCGCGGTCCAGCGGAAGTGGCTTTCCCTGCGCGCCTGGTCCAGCATCTCGACCAGCTCCCCTGCGGCCGGCGCAACGTGGTCCGGGGCGGCCAGGTGGCTGCTGCGGTCGTTGAAGAACACCGCCGTCTGGATCTGCTCCCCGCGCTCACGCGAAAGCGTGCCGATCAGCGCCTCCAGGGCCTGCGGATGGAAGTAGGCGTGCTTGAACAGGGCCAGCGTGGTGCGCCGGACCTGCTCGACCGCCTGGTCAACAGTCCGCTCCCGCTCACCGGGCTCTGCGCCGCCCTTGGTCCCGGCGGTGTCGCTGAGGTCCACCATCAGGGCGCCGGACTGGGCGATGGTGCACACCACGTCACCCAGCCCCGGCCGGAACCGGTTGCCGACCACCGGACGCACCAGCACCGGGTTCAACGCAGTGATCCGGTGCACGCAGATCGCGAACAGGGCCACCAGCACCGTGCGGGTGTCGGCGCCGGTCCTGGCCGCGATCACCGGCAGCGCCGCGTGCAGCGCCTTCGAGTCCAGGGCGCAGCTCCAAAACCGCGGTGCGCGCGGATCCTTGGAGGCGGGGAAGCGCTGTGCGGGCACGCTGCGCAGGACCTTCTCCCAGTACCGCAGGGCCATGGCGTTCTGCCGCTGTCCGGCGGCCGATGCCTGCCAGCGGGCCTGCTCCAACTGCTGCAGTCCGGTGGCGGGGGCGCTGTCGCGTACTTTGACCTGGCTCAGCATCAGTTCCGCGCCGGCTGCGTCGGTGACCAGGTGGCTCATGATGGTGACCAGGTGCACGGTCAGGCCGTCGCGGCAAACTACGGCCATCCGCACCGGCCACTCGTGCGCGTAGTCGAAGGGCGTTTGGCGCCAGTGCTCCTCGATCGCTGCCGCGAGCTGCCCTGGATCGGTGTGGGCCTCCGCTTCGTAGACCTCCAGGTGCGTGGTGCCGTGCTCGAACAGCTCCTGGGTGGGCCACTGGTGCGCGTCGGTCCTGATCAGGGTGCGCATGGAGGGGAACCGGTCCATCAGGTAGCGCAGTTCCTCTGCGATGTCGGCCACGGTGGTCCCGGGCGGCAGTGGGGTGTACTGCCGCCGATGGGCAGCGAGTTGCCCTGCGCCACCATCGCGTGCCAGATCGACCACATCCCCCAGGTCAGTTCGCCCACGCCTTCGCCCGGCCCGGCGAAGTCCACCGGCACCCGCTCCGAAGCCCCGGGCACCGGTGCCCGCGCCCCGGCCGTGACCGGGTGGACTAACGCGGGCTCAGCCAGGGGCCCCTTCGGTGGTGTGTCCGGGGCTGGTCGCGCCTTGATGTCGCTGCTTGTCACGGGGTTCTCCTGGTGCGCTTTTGCGGTGGCCGGGGCGGCTCGCCGACGGTCCCTGTCCTTCGGTGGGTTATGCGTGGTGGTGCAGGCGCACGGTGATGGTCTTGCCGTGGCCCGGTTCCCAGCGGATCTCCACGTGGTCGGCGAGCTGGTTGACCAGGTGCCACCCGTGGCCCCCCTCGATGCCGAGCAGTTCGGGGGGATGGGCCACGGGCGCACTGGTGTGGCGGTCGCTGACGGCGATCTCGACGGTGCCGCTGCTGTCACCGGTCAGTGTCAGCGTGTGCGGGCCCGGCGCGTGCCGCACCGCGTTGGTGACCAGCTCCGCCACCACCAGCAGCGTGTCCTGGGCCGTGCGCGGATCCAGTCCCGGCACATGCCCGCGCAGGAAAGTCCGGGTCAGGTCCAGTGCCTGGCCGGTGGTATCGGGCCGGCCCTCCAGGGCGTGCGCGGATGGGCGGTGGCGGTCGGCGTCGTCGTCCAAGGTGTGCCTGTCCTGATGGTGTTCCGGGTACTGCCAGGGGGCGTCGCGAAGGTTGGGCCGGTGGCTGGGTGCCCGGGCGAGCTGGGGCGCCGCCGGAGGGCGAATCGCCACGGGCCCGACGGGGATGCCGGGTGCCCGTGGCGCTTCATCAAGGGTGCTTCTTAGCGGTCTGCGTGGTAGGTGCGGATGTCGGCGATGCTCCACCAGCTGCCGCTGGCCGCGGTCAGGGTGATCCGGATGTAGCGCACGGGCTGGTTGTCCAGGTCGACGGTGGTGAACTGGCCGGTGCCGGTCGCGTCGGCGACCGCGGTGGTCCAGTTCGTGCCGTCGGTGCTGGTGGTGACGGCGTAGCCGCGCGGGTAGTCGCCGGTGGAGGCGCCGGTGTCGAAGACGACCTGCTGCAGGCGCTGCACCTTGCCCAGGTCGGCCTGCAGGTACTGCCCCGGGGCCTGGGCGGCGCCGGAGGAGAAGCGGGTGCTGGCGTCGTCGTCGACCGCCGCGGCCGCGGTGTCAGTGGTGCCGGTGGTGTTGGAGGTGGCCGTCCAGCCGGTGGGGTCGCTCTGCCGAAGGCTGTCCTCGGTGCCGTGGCTGCTGTTCCACACGAAGGTGGCCAGGGCCCCGCCGGGCAGGGTGTAGGTCAGGTGCCGGTCGCCTTCCTGGATGGCGAAGGTCTGCGGGTTGTCGTTCTCGTTGTGGGCCACCAGCACGGTGCTGCCGTCCCGGTTGCGGAAGGCGGTGTCCTGGACCTGGCCGTTCCAGCCGGTGGTGCCGAACGAGGTGCTGGCGATACGGACCGCGCCGGGCTTCACGAAGCGGGCCAGCGCCCCCAGGGTGTAGTACTCGGCGTTGCGCGTCACCGTGCCGTCGCCGTTGACGGTCAACACGGCGGTGCAGCCGGTGCAGCCGCCGGTGTGCGGGCCACCGGCCGGGTCCAGGGCGATGTTCCAGTTGACGACGGTCTTGGCCCAGTTGCGGGTCGCGCCGATGACCAGGTTGCGGGTGTGCCACTTGAGGGTGTCGGAGAAGGTGTTCGCCGGGACGCCGGACTGGCTGCCGGAGCACTCGGTGAAGTAGATGTCCTTGGTCGGGAACTGGTTGTGCAGCGCGGTCATCGCACTGGGGTCCCCGTAGTAGCAGTGGAACGCGGTGCCGGAGACGTACTTTGCGGCGCTGGACTGCAGGAGTTGCTGGGGGTAGTCCCCGGCGTCGGCGCTCTCGTCCGGCGGGGCGGACGCCACGTCGTTGGGGTGCTCGGCCCAGTTGTGGTCGTACCCCAGGATCTTCGTCCGCAGGCCCTCCTCGCGGAGCATCGGGCCGAGCTGCTCGATGACCTTGGCCTCCTGCCAGGAGGGCATGTCGGTGCCGGGGTAGCCGGACGGGGTGCGGTTCTGCGGCTCGTTCTGCACGGTGATCTGGTCCACCTCGACACCGTTGGCATGGTAGGCCTGGATGAACTTCACCAGGTAGGCGGCGTAGGCACGGTAGACGCGGGGGTCATCGATCAGGCGCCCGCCGGTCAGCGAGCCGCCGGTCTTCATCCACGCGGGCGGACTCCAGGGGGTGGCCAGGATCTGCAGGGCCGGGTTGAGCTGGCGGGCCTGGCGCAGCAGGGGCAGGATCTGGGCCTGGTCGTGGGCGATGGTGAAGTGCGCCAGGGTGTAGTCGCTCTGTCCGGCGGGGACGTCGTCGTAGGTGTAGGCGGGGCCGGCGGTGAAGTCGGAGGCGCCGATGGGCTGGCGCAGGTAGTTCAGGCCGTCGCCGGTGCGCGGGTCGAACAGGGAGGTCATGGCGGCGTCGCGGGCTGCGGGAGCCAGGGTGGAGAGCACGGAGGCGGAGGAGTCGGTGAGGGAGGCGCCGAAGCCGGTCATGGTCTGGTAGGTGCGGTTCGGGTCGACCACGACGGTGGGCGGGGCGGTGGCGGGATCCGCGGGCGTGCGGGTGAAGGCGACGGTGCCAAGGTCGGCCATCGTGTCGGTGCCGTCGGGGGTGGTGACCCACACCTGCGCCGAACCGGCCGCGCGAGGGGGGCCGGGGTGGTGGTCGGCGGAGGCGGAGGCGTTCGCCAGGCCGGTGCCGGCGATCGCGGTGGCGACAAGGGTGCTGCTGGCAGCGAGCAGCAGGCTTCTGCGGGAGGTGCGCATCGGTGGTGGGTCTCCGCATCGTGAGGAAGGGCATAGACGGGGGTGCGGGTCGCGGCTGCCGGGGAGGGCGGCCGCGACCCGCGATGGGGTGTGGGTAGTTGGGGTTGGTTGGGGGTTACTGGGCGGTGAGGGTGAAGGCTTGGGCGGTGTTGCCGTTGCAGGTCCACTGCTGCAGGCGGGTGCCGTCGGAGGTGGACAGGTTGGTGACGTCCAGGCACTGGGTGGCGCTGTTGCGGGGGGTGAAGGTGTAGGAGCCGTTGGCGTTCTGGGTGGGCTTCCACTGCTGGTTGGTGCCGCCGCCGTAGGTCCAGAGCTGGATCTGGGCGCCGTTGCCGGTGGATCCGGGTCCACCGGCCACGTCCCAGGCCTCGGTGGTGGCGTTGTGGGAGACGACCTTGTAGTAGCCGCTGTCGGTGGGCTGGAACTGCCACTGCTGGTTGGTGTTCCCGGCGCCGCAGGCCCACTGCTGGACCGCGGTGCCGTTGCCGGTGCCGCCGCCCTGCGCGTCCACGCACTTGCCGCTGTTGGCGTTGGTGACGGTGTACCAGGCCGAGGCGTTGATGCCGCCGCCGGTGCCCGAGGCGGCGGTGGTGACCGAGGCCGTGTTGGATGGGGCCGACAGGTTTCCGGCGGCGTCGAAGGCCTTGACCGTGTAGGAGTAGGCGGTCGAGGCGCTCAGCCCGGTGTCGGTGTAGCTGGTGGCACCGGTGGTGGCGCCCACCTGCGCACCGCCGCGGTACACGTTGTACCCGGTCACGCCCACGTTGTCCGTGGACGCACCCCAGTTCAGGGTGGTGGAGGTGGCGGTGGTGCCAGTAGTGGCCAGGCCGGTCGGGGCGCTGGGCGCGATGACGTCACCACCACCACCACCGCTGGGGGTCCAGGTGAAGGTGGCCAGGGCGTTGGGGGGCAGGGTGTAGTTGGCGTTCTGGCCGCCGGTGCTGATGCCGAAGGTCTGGGTGCCGCCGCCGATGTTGTTCACGACCAGGGCGATGGTGCCGTCGGGTTCTTGAAGGCGACGTTGTGCAGGTCGCCGGCGTTGTTGGAGCCGATGTGGATCGCGCCGGGCTGGATGAACTTGCTCAGGTGCCCGGTGAGGTAGTACTCGGCGTTGTAGGTGACGTTGGTTCCGTCGATGGCGATGGTGCCGGTGCAGGTGCCGCAGCCCTGGTTGTGGGGGCTGCCGTTGGAGTCCAGGGCCAGGTTCCACAGCAGGACCGACTTGGACCAGTTCTGCAGGGCCGGGATCGTGACGTTGTTGGACTGCCAGTTCAGCGTGTCGGAGAAGTACTGCGACAGGGGCTGTCCGGCGTCGTGGCTGCCGGAGCACTCGGTGAACCAGACGTCCTTGGTGGGGAACTGGTTGTGGATCGCGGTCTGCGCGCCGGCGTCGCCGTAGTAGCAGTGGAACGCGTCGCCGGAGATGTACTGGGCGGCGGAGCTGTTGAGGATGTCGCTGGCGTAGTTCAGCTCGGGGGCCTCCCCGAGCTTGGCGGCGGAGGCGGTGTCGTTGGGGTGCTCGGCCCAGTTGTGGTCGTACGCCATGATCTTGACGTTGCCCAGGCCGTTGGCCTGCAGTAGCGGGCCCAGGGCGTTGATGATCGCGGTCTCGGCGGCGACGGGCACGTCGGTGGCGGGGTAGCCCAGCGGGGTGCGGTTCTGGGGCTCGTTCTCCACGCTCATCGCGTAGACCGGCACGCCGGCGGCCTGGTAGGCCTGCACGCTCTTGAGAAGGTAGTTGGCGTAGACCTGGTAGTCGGCGGGCAGGATGTGGCCGCCGACCACGGAGTTGTTGTCCTTCATCCACGCCGGCTGGCCCCAGGGGGCGACGACGACCTTCAGCTTCGGGTTCAGGCTGATGGCCTGCTTCAGCAGGGGGATGATCTGCGCCTGGTCGTGGGCGATGGAGAAGTGCGCCAGGGTGGGGTCGCTCTGCCCCGAGGGCAGGTCGTCGTAGGTGTAGAAGGGGCCGTTGACGAAGTCGGATGACCCGAGCGGCTGGCGCAGCATGCTCATGCCGATGCCGGCGGTGGGGCTGAATATCGATCCCATCACCGAGTCGCGCTGCCCCTGGGGCAGGGCGGAGAGCAGGGTGGCGGAGGCGTCGGTGATGGAGGCGCCGAACCCGTCGATGCTCTGGTAGGTCTGGGAGGGGTCCACCGTGATGGTGTTTCCCTGGGAGGTGCCGGTGCCCAGGGTGGTGCCGGCGCCGGGGGTGAGCAGGTTGGTTCGGTCCGGGGTGGTGATCCACGCCGAGATCGTCGGGCCGCTGGCCGCGTGCGCGGGGCCTGCGGTGACAGTGCCCAGGGCCACGGCGGCCAGGGCGGTGACAACGCTTAAGGCTGCGGCCTTGCCTCGAAGGGTGGTGCGGTGGTTCAGAGCGTGTTGCATCGTGCGTCCTTCCCGGGACGAGGTGATGCTTCGGGCCGTTGGGTGGCGGCCCGCCTGACAGGGTGGAGCCTGACCTCAGCCCCGTCTGGAGCACCCGGCCTTGAGATCAAGGCCGAACGGTGCGCCAGGGGGGAGGCGGTGGTGCCGGTCGCCGGGTTCGCGTCCCCCGGGGGCGAACCCGGCGACCGGTGCTGGCGGGCCGCTCTACTGGGCGGCGAGGGTGAAGGCTTGGGCGGTGTTGCCGTTGCAGGTCCACTGCTGCGTGCGGGCGCCGTCGGAGGTGGACGCGGCGTCCAGGCACTGGGTGCCGCTGTTGCGGGGGGTGAAGGTGTAGGAGCCGTTGGCGTTCTGGGTGGGCTTCCACTGCTGGTTGGTGCCGCCACCGTAGGACCACAGCTGGATCTGGACGCCGTTGCCGGTGGAACCCGGTCCGCCACTGACGTCCCACGCCTCGGAGGTGGCGTTGTGGGAGACGACCTTGTAGTAGCCGCTGTCGGTGGGCTGGAACTGCCACTGCTGGTTCGTGTTACCGGCCCCGCAGGCCCACTGCTGGACCGCGGTGCCGTTACCCGTCCCACCGCCCTGTGCGTCCACGCACTTGCCGCTGTTGGCGTTGGTGACGGTGTACCAGGCAGAAGCGTTGATGCTCCCCCCACCACCGCCTCCGCCGGAGGCGGATGTGGTGACGGTGGCGGTGTTGGATGCCGCGGACAGGTTCCCGGCCGCGTCGAACGCCTTGACCGTGTAGCTGTAGGCCGTCGAAGCGCTCAGGCCGGAGTCGGTGTAGCTGGTGCCGGTGGCGGTACCCACCTGGGCGCCGCCACGGTACACGTTGTACCCGGTCACACCCACGTTGTCCGTGGACGCCGACCAGTTCAGCGAGATGGAGCTCGCGGTGGTAGCACCGGCGGAAAGACCCGAGGGGTTGCTCGGCGCGGTCGTGTCACTGCCGCCGGTGCCCGAGCCGAGGGCGGGCCAGGTGAAGGTGGCAACCGACTTGGCGGGCAGGGTGTAGGTGAAGGACTGGCCGCTCTGGTTGACGCCGAAGGTGTGTGCGTTGGAGGTGTCCGCGTTCTCGACCAGCAGGGCGGTGGAGCCGTCGGGGTTCTTGAAGGCGACGTCCTCGATGTTTCCGGACCCGAAGGTGTTGGAGTCGATGCGCACCGCTCCGGGCTTGACGAACTTCGAGGCCTGGCCCAGGCCGTAGTACTCGGCGTTGTAGCTCGCGGTGCCGTTGCCGTTGTCGACGGTTACCACACCGGCGCAGGTGTTGCAGCCCATCGAGGGGCCGCCGCTGGGGTCAAGGGCCATGTTCCAGGTGACCACGGACTTGGCCCAGTTGCGGGTGGCGCCGATGACCAGGTTCTCGGTCTGCCACAGCAGGGAGTCCGAGAACGTGTTGGAGGACTTGATGCCGGAGCACTCGGTGAAGTAAGCGTCCTTGTTCGGGAACGCGTTGTGGACGGTGGTCTGCGCGTCCGAGGTGCCGCCGTAGCAGTGCCAGGCGGTACCGACCGTGTACTGGGAGGCGGTGGAGTTGCCCAGGATCGTCTCGGGGTAGCCCGGGTCGTCCCAGTTGTGGTCGTAGCCAAGGATCCCGGTGTTCAAGCCGGCGGCCTTGATCGCCGGGCCCAGGTAGTTGCCGATCAGGTTCGCCTCGTCGTTGGAGGAGAACGTGGAGCCGGGGTAGCTGGAGGGCGAGTACTCAGGCTCGTTCTGCGCGGTCAGCAGCGAGATCGGCACACCCGCGTTCTTGTAGGCCTGCAGGTACTTCACCAGGTAGTTGGCGTATGCCTGGTAGTTGGAGCTGCTGAGCGAGCCGCCGATCATGTTGCCGCTGGTCTTCATCCAACCCGGCGGGCTCCACGGGGTGGCCATGACCGTGGTGGACGGGTTGAGCTGCAGGGCCTGCTGCAGGACGGGCAGGATGTAGGCGTTGTCGTGCGCGATGGAGAAGTTGGACAGCGACGGATCGCTCTGCCCCGAGGGCATGTCGTCGTAGCTGTACACCGAGCGGGCGAAGTCCGAGGCCCCGACCGGCTGGCGCAGGAAGTCCAGGCCGATACCGGAGTTGGGGTCGAAGAGCTTGGACATGATCGTGTTGCGCTGCGGGGAGTTGGCGATCAGCCAGGCCGAGGAGTCGGTCAGTGAGGCGCCGAACCCGGTCATCGACTGATAGGTCTTGGTGGGGTCCACCGTGATCGTCTGGGAGGCGCTGCTGCTGCCGGAGGCGAAGGTGGCGCCGGCCTGCGGGGCCAGGAGCCGGCTCTGGTCGGCGGTGGTCTCCCACACGGAGACCGCGGTACCGGAGGCGGCGTGGGCCGCGGTGCCCATCGCCGTCACCGACCCGGTGATCAGCGCCGCCGCGGCAAGCGAGGCCTGGATGAATCTGGTGCGGGACAAGATCTGCTGCTCCTTCGTCGGGGTGGTAAGGCACCCGGGGAGTGGACGAGGCCTTCGACGCGCACGGCAACGACTCCATGAAACGGAATGAAACACTTTATGGAACGTTGCTGCGGACATCAGGAAAGCGGCACGTTCATTCCCTGTCAAGGATTTCTTCAAGTCCCGGAACCAGAGCCCGCAGTGATCGCCTATGCTTCCGGCCATGAAACGGAATGGTGTAACAGGTGGCTAGGCCGGTCAGCGGCAAAGTGACGGTGCGAGCCGTGGCCGCCGAGGCGGGGGTGTCGATCGCGACCGTCTCGCGCGTGATCAACGGACACCACCAGGTCGCCGAACAGACCCGCGACCTGGTGCAGAAGGCCATGACGCGCCTTGGCGCGCCTGCCCCCATCAGGCGCGGAACCGGGGCGGTCTACCTGCGCTGCCCGTACGTGCTGACCGACTACTTCGGCCTGATCGTGTCCTCGATCGCCGAGACGGTCAGCCTGCACGGGCGCCGGTTGATCCTGGACGCGGGCGAGGCCGCCCAGCACACCCCGGTCCTGGGATCGCTGCCCAAGGACCCGGGCATCGCCGGGGCGATCCTGATCCTGCCCCCTGAATCGAGTGGGGAGCTGGAGGCCCTGCACGCCCAGGGCTTCCCCTTCGTGGTGGTCGACCCGCGCACCGACCTGCCGCGCGATATCGCCTCCATCTCCGCCGCCCACTTCACCGGCGCCCGCAACCTCAGCGCCCACCTGACCGGGCTGGGCCACCGGCGCATCGGCGTCATCGGCGGCCCCAGCAACTGGCTCGCCGGCCGCGCGCGCACCGTGGGGCACACCTCGGCCCTGGCCGACACCGGCACCCTGCCCGACCCCGAACTCATCCACCACCTCGAACCCACCCTGGACGGCGGCTACGCCGTAGCAGCGCGACTCCTGGACCTGCCCCGGCGCCCCACCGCCCTGGTCGCCTTCAACGACAAGGTCGCAGTCGGTGCCATGCGCGCCGCCCGCGAGCGCGGCCTGCGCATTCCGCAGGACCTGTCCGTCACCGGATTCGACGACATCGACCTCAGCCGCAGCACCGAACCCCAGCTCACCACCGTGAGCCAACCCCTGCAGGAGATGGGCCGCATGGCCGTCTCCCTGCTGGTGCGCCTCATGGATGGCCATGCCGTCGACACCCTGCACATCGAACTGGCCACCCACCTGGTCGTACGCGGAACCACCGGCCCGGTCCCCGAATGAGCGAACCCGGGGGTCTGCGTCGGCCGCCGAAGGGCCATCAGGGGCCGTAGCCGAGCGGCACCGCTGCCGCTCGGGTGGGGCGTCGAAGGTGTGCGCGCGGCCGCCCAGCGGAAAGTCGCCACAAGAAGCCCGCCGGGTACCAGTGGGCGATCAGGCGGTGGTGCGCCGCTGCGATGCCGGGCACCGTCGCTGCTGGTGGCCTGCCGCTAGGCGGCATCGACAGCCTCGTCCCGCGTGGCCGCCCCGATGATGAACGTGTGCACCCCCGTCCACCTGGCCGCGGTCCGGGTGGGAATGTCCACTGACCAACGCGGCTCCAACGACACGTACAAGGCGACACTCCTGGCGGTTCGTGCGGCAGGTCGAAAGCGCAGGCCTGTGAAGCAGGCCAGCACCACCCACTGACCCCAGCAAGCGTTCAAGTCTTGTATTCAACCTCGCGCCGATCCTGCGTCGCATGGGGATCGAGGTGTAATTTCCGCGGCTGGAACGAATCTGCCTTCAATAGTCGAAAGACGCTCCTATGAGCGCCCAGTGGTGGTTTGCTCCGCTCGCGATGTGACCGTGCCGGGTGCTCCGCGCAAGTGAGCACGAGTGGGACGAAGCCATCCGATGGCATCTGAGCAGGTAAAAGAATGCGCTGAAGGGGTTGCGCGTGCAGTGGGGCGCCCCAGCTTGCTCCCTTCGGCCGGCGGGGGCCTGGCGTTGAAAATTGTTTCAGTACCCCAAGGCTGCAACGAGGCATTGACGCGGCCACGTTTGTGGCGCAGGAGAACTCGCTGCCGAATGGCGGCAGTGCCGCATTACCCCCCGGAACCACCGTGGCCGACATCGCGGATCTCACCGCAACCGCCGCGCCCCCGCCATCCGCAGCGTCAGGCCTGATTGGCGCAGGGGCGGGCCGGTCAGGTCAGGCCCAGGTCCTGGAGGTCGGCCTCGAATTCGATGCCGCCCCCGATGGGGCGGACGAAGACGCGGCAGCGCCCGAAGACGTCGTTGAAGCTGAGGTGCTCCACGAGCTGGCCAAGGATCGGACCGACGCGCCCGTCCGGGCGGTGGCGGACCTGGCATCCTTGGTCTGGGTGGGGCGGGGTAGTGATGGTGACCTTCCCTGGTGCCGGGCCTACGCCGGAAGGATGAGGTGCCCTGAGGTTCCCGGACAGAGACCCAATAGGATCTCTCTGAAAGGGAACGAGGTAGAAATGGCGCCACCGAGCAAGTACTCGCCGGAGTTTCGCGAGGAAGCAGTACGGATCGCACTGGGGTCGAGCAAGACGATCTCGGAGAGCGCTCGCGAGCTTGACCTGAATCCGGAAACTCTGCGGAGCTGGGTTAAGAAGCATGAGAAGGGGACTCAGCCTGCCGCTGACTCGGAGCTGACGGTGAGTGAGCGCGCACGCCTGAAGGAGCTCGAACGGCGTCTCCGCGAAGTCGAGATGGAGAACGTATTCTTGAAAAAAGCAGCGGCGTACGTGTGTCCTGAACGGAAAGTGGTTGCCGGTGTAGGCCGGTAGCAACTGGATGATGCTGCACAGATGATGAGGGTTTTGGCCCCTCGGAGTCGCTCCTGCGGAGGGAGGCTCCAAACCGCCTCCTGCTGCGTTGGCTGAAGACCGTCGTGGTGAGCGTCGGAGGAAAAGGCGTCCTTGAAAGGGCGTCAGGTGGGGATCGGGAAGGCGAGCGCGAGCGAACCACTGCTGATGCGTCGAAATGCTTGGACGACATCGAAACCGGGGCTTGTACGCTCCCCGGGATGAGTCTGGCGGGTGTCCGTATTTCTGGCCAGGCGGTGTCCGGCGTGAAGGTGGCGCGAGCCCGGTCTGCGGGATCTGTGCGGAACAGGAGAAGGCGCACTGCCGTATTGGGCGTGCGCCGGCGGACCGGTTCGTAGTAGCGGTGAAGCCCTTGTAATGAGGATGGAGCGAAGGGGCCGGGTCGTTCGTGGCTTGTTCATTCGATCAACCGGACGTTCTCCGGGAGGAATTGGCGTGGATGAGTTGAAAGCACCGGTCAAGCCGTTCGGTATTCCGAGGCTGCTGGTGATGGAGGCTTGGGAGAAGGTCAGGGCGAACAAGGGCGCGCCGGGCGTGGACGCGGTGGCCATCGAGGAGTTCGAGGAGGACCTGCGGGGCAACCTGTACCGGGTCTGGAATCGGATGTCCTCGGGCTGCTACTTCCCTCCGCCGGTACGCATGGTGGAGATCCCGAAGCCGCACGGCGGCATCAGGGTCCTCGGCGTGCCGACCGTGGGCGACCGGGTCGCGCAGACGGTGGTGGCGATGGTGCTGGAGAAGAGGGTCGAGCCGATCTTCCATCCGGACTCCTACGGCTACCGCCCGGGGCGCGGGGCGATCGAGGCGGTGGGCAGGTGCCGGGAGCGGTGCTGGAAGTACGACTGGGTGATCGATCTCGACATCAAGGCGTTCTTCGACTCAGTACCGTGGGACCTGGTGCTCAAGGCGGTGGGCTCGGTCTGCGAGCTCCCCTGGGTACTGCTGTACGTCAAGCGGTGGCTCGCTGCCCCGCTGCAGCGTGCGGACGGTGTGCTGATCGAGCGCACCACGGGCACCCCGCAGGGTTCGGCGGTCTCCCCGGTCCTGGCGAACCTGTTCATGCACTACGCGTTCGATACCTGGCTGGACCGGAGTTTCCCGGGCATCGGCTTCGAACGCTATGCCGACGACGCGGTCATTCACTGCCGCAGTCTCGCCCAGGCGAGAGCGGTGCTGGCCGCGCTGGAGGCGCGCATGGACTCGGTCGGCCTTCAGTTGCACCCCGAAAAGACGCAGATCGTCTACTGCCGGGACGCGAACCGCACGGGCTCCTTCGAGCACACGCGGTTCACGTTCCTGGGCTACGACTTTCGCGAGCGCACCGTGGACGGGCGTAACGGGCTGTTCCGGAGTTTCTCTCCGGCGGTCTCGGACCAGGCCCTGAAGCGGATGGGCGAGGTGGTGCGCTCCTGGCGCCTGCACCGCTGGGTGCAGGGCGAGGTCCGAGACCTCGCCGACTGGATCAATCCGGTCGTGCGGGGATGGATGCAGTACTACGGGGCCTTCAACAGGTCGGCCCTGTTTCCCCTCCTGAAACGGATCAATGCCTACTTGGTCCGGTGGTTGCGTGGGAAGTACCGCAGGCTGCGGCGGAGTTGGGCAGCGACCTTCCGTGCGTGGTGGTCCGGGGTGGATCGACATCCCCGGTTCTTCGCGCACTGGGTCTGGATGACAGCGCCCGCCCAGGTCTGGTGACCAGGACGACAAGAGCCGTATGACGGGAGACTGTCACGTACGGATCTGTGGGAGCCCGGGGGCGAAATTCCCCCGGGCCACCCGACTTCGCGAAGGATCACCGGTAAGTGACAAGTTCGAGTTCATCGACCAGATGCGGCTCGATACTGCGAAGTACGCATTCCCCGTCGACTTCATGTGCGCTATGCTTGCCGTCTCCCGGTCCGGCTACTACGAGTGGCATAAACGGCCGGAATCCGCCACCGCGGCCCGCCGGGAAGAGCTTAGAGTTCTAATCTCGAAGATATTTGAAGAATCCGATAGCACATACGGGCACCGGCGCGTGCACGCACAGCTCCGCCGCTGGGACGTGCAGGCAGGACCGGAGCTGGTCCGGCAGCTCATGCGCGAGCTCGGCCTGATCCCCTGCCAGCCCAAGCCCAAGCGGTTCAACCTGACTAAGGCCGGCCTGCCGTTCCCCGTCCCCGACCTCGTCGGCCGAAACTTCACCGCCGAGAAGCCGGGAGAGAAAATGGTCGGGACATCACGTACATCCCCACCGGCGAGGGATGGCTTTATCTGGCGACCGTCATCGACTGCTGTACCAAAGAAGTGATCGGGTACGCCATGGACGATCACTATCAAACCCCGTTGATATCTCGGGCTATCAGGAACGCGGCGCGCAACCGAAATCTGGCCAAGAAGGCCATATTCCACTCCGACCGCGGCAGCAACTACATGTCCGCAGAATATGGCAAGACTCTCGACCAGCTCGACCTCTGCCGCTCAGCTGGTCGAACGGGTATCTGCTATGACAACGCCATGGCTGAATCATTTTTCGGCGCCCTCAAGAACGAACGCGTGTCGCGCATGGCATACGCCACACGAGAGGAGGCACGACAGGACATCACGAGGTACATCGAATTCTGGTATAATCGCAAACGACTTCACTCGGCTATTGGATACCAAACGCCGCGTGAGGCCTACCTTGAGCATCGCAACATGCGGCTCACGGCATAGAGTTCAGCCGCCTGGTGACTGTCCGGAAAACGCGAGGCCCCTCAGGATGACGCGTGGTCATAGCCATCATGGCCGATCAACGGCCCCGAGGTGGGGTGATGCCGGGATGAAGTCCGGCGTCACCCGCGGCGGGGCCGCGGTCAGCCGCGACCATTCCGCGTCCAGGGGACCGGGGAGGGTGCGGGCGGCTTGGAGCCACTGCGCGGACAGCTCGGTGAAGATCGGTGTCTCGTCCGCGGGCAGAAAACCGCGGTCCCCGGGCGCGACCTTGCGGCGGCCTCTGCCCTGGACGTCGGCAACCTGGTGAGGCACTGTCACACGCCGGCCAACGAGGTGGCCCGACCCCGGCAACCGAGCGTGTCCACGTCCGCATACCGGGCCAGCGTCCCTTCGCGGTGGTGTTCGGATGCTCCGACTCACGCCTGGCCGCCGAGATCATCTTCGACCGGGGCTGGGGGACCTATTCGTGGTGCGCACGGCCGGTCACGTGATGGGGCCCGAGGTGCTGGGCAGCATCGAGTACGGCGTGAGCGTCCTGGACTGCCCGCTGGTGGTGGTACTGGGCCACGACTCGTGCGGCGCGGTCGCCGCCGCCCGCGCCGCCGTCGCCGACGGCACCACGGCACAGGGCTACGTGCGCGACGTGATCGAGCGTGTCACCCCCAGCGTCCTGGCCGCGCGCGCCGCCGGACACACCAAGGACGAGGACTTCATAGCCGAGCACGTACGGCACACCGTCGACCTGCTGATGGACCGCTCCCGCACACTCAGCGACGCCGTGGCCGCAGGCCGCACCGCCGTCGTCGGCCTCTCCTACCATCTCACCGACGGCACCACCCGCCCGGTCACAGTCCCAGGCATGGACACCGCGGGCGACCCCGCCGCGTAGAAACACCGTCAAGGCCCGACAGGGCAGGCGCGGGCGTGAGCAACCATGCTCCCGGCATGACCGAGCCCGTGGTTCCACCGTCTGGAACCAGCCCGGCCGCTCCCGCGCCAGCCTGCCCGGGCTGCGGGCGCCGGGGCCGGCTCACGCCAGTGCACACCATCGCCGCGGACTACACCACCTGGGTGCGGATCGAGGAGCAGACCACCTGGCGGGACGGGCACTCGCAGGTCACGCGCATCCTGTCCTATCGGACACGCAAGCAGACGGTGCCCGTCGGCGCCCACACCCGCATCGGCCTGTCCCCCTTCAAGGACCCCTGGTCCGAGCTGGTCCTGCAGGTGGCAGCCGGTGCGCTGTTCACCATCGGACCCTTCGTGGCGCTGTGGGTCAGCGCCGCCCACCACCCCCACGCCACCGCCGCCCACATCATCACCACCACCTTCGCGCTGCTCTACGGCCCGTTCCTGTGGGTACTGGTCCGCGCGCCGGTGCGCTGGCACAGGATCGCTGGCGCCCGGGCGGCAGCGGAACCCGCCGCGCAGGCCGCGCACCAACGGGCCCGGTACTGCTCCTACTGCGTCCCGTGTTCCTCGCCCCCGAACACCCGCCGGGCCGGAGCGTGCGGCCGCGACTGATCGAGGTACACCAGAACCGCGAGGCCCTGTGGCGCGCCTGCGGATACACCGGTCCCCTGTGAACAACTCACAACCCGCGCAGCCGCCGGACACTGGGACAGTCCCGGCCTGCCCAGACGCCGTGCGCACCGGGCTGCCCGCGGCGGGGGCGGTGCTGTGAAGTACGTCTTTGCAGTGTTCCTGCTCCTGGGCGGCACTACCATGATCGCTCTCGGGTCGGGCGTGGTGTTCGAGGCGGTGCGCACGGCCAGGATCGTGTGCGACGGAGTGCTGGTGCGCTGTGAGACGGGGCGCCGGCAGACGCACACCGTCAAGGAGCCGATGCCAGGGCCCGTGCCGCGGAGGTACCCACGGCGCTACCGCGAGGTCGAGCATGCCTTCGTCCATCTGGCCTTCACTGCCCAGGGCGGTCGGCGGATCGGCCTCTGGCTCGATCTGGGCCGCGCCCCCGCCGCGCCCGGAGTGGGCGGCTACCAGGTGTGCTACCTGGCCGCAGACCCCGGCGCCTACCGCCTGGTCGGACACAGGGCCGCGGGCACCGTGGCAGCCGCCCTGGTCTTCCTGCTGTCCGGCGCCGCCCTGCTCGCGTTCGCCGTCACCGCGGTGCTCGCCTGAGTGCCCCGCGGGAATGCTGCAGTGGGCTGGGGGCTCGGTGCGCTTGCAGTTGGCAAGTCCCTGGGAGTAGCGGCTCAGTCGGAGGTAGGCGAGGCGGTTGAGCAGGGGCCGCGGGCCCGTGCGCATGGACTGCTTGATCAGGGCGAGAGTGTTAGCACGTGTCCCCTGAAGAGTCGGCACTCGACCAAGTGGGTGGCGAAGTGGGTGTGCAGGGTGGGGGGAATTCGCCGTTGAGTCGAGCGGTCTGTCAAGGCCAGGAGTCCCGCTTGTCGGTCACCACCACCCGCGGCACCGACCCGGCGCCCTTCAGCGGTTTCCGGAAGAAGCGCCTAGCCACGGCCGTGTCCCGGCGGATCTGCAGCAAGCACTTGACCAGCAACGACGACTCACCAAGCAACGAACTGCAGCCGCGTGTCAGTCCGGAACTGAACGAATCTGTCCGATCGAGTCCACTTGTGTGGATGTATTGACACTCGATCGAACACTAGGGCTCAATACAGAACAGTAAGACAACTCCTGGCGTGAAGTGATTCGACTCAAAGGAGAGTCATGTACAAACGCGCGCTCGTCGCGACGGTTGCCCTGGCATCGTCGCTGTTCATATCCACCCTGACGGGCTCGGCGCCCGCGCAAGCCCAGGACAACGGTGCGTCGCAGACGCCGCCGATGGGATGGAGCAGCTGGAGCTCCCTCAGATACGACCCGAGCGAGGCCAAGCTCAAGAACCAGGCTCAGGCGATGCACGACTCGGGCCTGTTGGCCGCGGGTTACAAGTACATCAACCTGGACGATTACTACATCAAGAACCCCGGCACCACCGTCGATCAGTACGGTCGCTGGGTCGTCGACACCGGCAAGTTCCCGGACGGTATGAAGAACCTGGGTGACTTCGTCCACGGGCTGGGTGAGAAGTTCGGCATGTACGTGACGCCGGGCATCCCGAAGGCGGCTTATGACCAGAACACCCCGATCGAGGGCACGTCGTACCACGCACGGGACATCGTCTCGAGCACGTCGACGTTCGAGTCGAACTACGGGGGGTGGGGCAATGTCATGTACTTCATCGACTACAACAAGAACCCCACCGCGGCTCAGGCGTTCGTGAACTCGTGGGCGAACCTGTTCGCCTCCTACGGGGTCGACTACATCAAGATCGACGGCGTGCACACCAGCGATCAGAACGACGTCATCGCCTGGTCGAAGGCGCTGAACCAGACCGGCCGCACCATCCACTACGGCCTGTCGAACACCCTGGACATCAACAACATCAAGACCTGGCAGCAGTACGCCAACAGCTGGCGGACGGGAGGCGACATCGAGTGCTACTGCTCGACCCTCACCAACTGGAGCAACGTCGGGCCGCGTTGGGCGAACCTGGCTCAGTGGGGGCAGTACGGCGGTCAGGGTGGCTGGAACGACCCCGACTCGGTTGAGGTCGGCAACGGTGACCACAATGGTCTGACCGTGAACGAGCGGCAGAGCGTGATCACTCTGTGGGCGGTCACGCGGTCGGTGATGATGCTGGGAGCGACCTGACCAACCTGGACGCCGGTGACCTCAACATGCTGAAGAACGCCGAGGTGACCAACGTCAACCAGACCGACTCCGTGGTGGCCAGCCAGATCTCGAACAACAATGATCTGCAGGTGTGGGCCACGAAGCAGAAGAACCCGGACGGCAGCTACACGGTGGCGTTGTTCAACCGCTCCGACCGGGCAGGCAACGAGACGGTGACGGCTAACTTCTCCGACCTCGGGTTCAGCGGTTCCGCCACGGTGCGCAACCTCTGGGGCAAGTCGAACGAGACCCTCACCAACTCCGTCAGCCGCAGTCTGGCCCCGCACGAGTCCGCGTTGTTCAAGGTCACCCCGTCCGGCACCTCGACTCCGGTCGGCGGCAACCTGACCAGTGGCCTCACCGGCCGCTGTGCCGACGACCCGAACAGCACCCTGGTGAACGGCACCCAGCTGGACGTGTGGGACTGCAACGGCGGCACCAACCAGAAGATCACCTACAGCTCCTCGGCCAAGACGCTCAACGTGCTGGGCAAGTGCTTCGACGCCCACAGCGGCGCTACCACCGCCGGTACACACGTTGAGATCTACGACTGCAACGGAGGCGCCAACCAGCAGTGGAACGCCAACTCCAACGGCACGATCACCGGCGTTCAGTCCGGTCTCTGCCTCGACGTCACCGGGGCCACCAACCCCAACGGCGCCGGCCTGGAGTTGTGGAACTGCACCGGAGGCGCCAACCAGAAGTGGACCCTCGGGTCCGGCGTCACGGTGGCCTGACGAACCGAGTCGTGACCATCGTTCCTGATTGAACGCGCTGTTCGCACGGACCGACTTCTGGTCCGTGCGAACGCCGGGCCACTGGACAAGTGGAGTTGCGGGGACGCGTCTTGGACACCGGCGTCGGCCAGCGCGATCACTCAGGCTCGTAAACGGGCTCTCCTGTCGCTTCCGTGGGTGTTTTCATGCGGCTTGACGGCCTGGATAGTAGGGTCGGTGGCCGCCGAGGCTGAGCATGGCGAGGGCGATGAGCGCTGCGGAGTCCTTGAAGCCGAAGGCCCTGCGCGTCATTAGGCGGATCTTGGTGTTCATGCTCTCCACGATCCCGTTGCTCATGGCGTGCTGGGCCGCAGCGGTGATGGCGGCCCATTGCTTGACGATGGCCCGTTGCAGATTGACGAAGGGCTCCAACCGGGAGCGGCGGCCCAAGGACACCCAGTCGGGCAGCGCCTCGGGGAAGACGGGTCTCGGTCACCGCCCGCAGCGTCAAATGGTCCTGATACAGAGACCGGGTCACCTGACGCATCCGCGCCGACAACATGTCCTCCAGTCCGTATAGTACGCATTGCTCATGATCGTCGAGAGGTTCTGGGGAAGCAGGACACCGATGGATCGGGTCCGGCCGCACCGGAGCATCCGGGCCAGGGCGGGCGGCCGGTAGCCGATCTCCTGTGCCACCCGCAGGATGAGTTCCCGGTGGTTGACAGCTGTTGCGGGTCGTTGAACGCGAACGACACCGAGGTGCGGGAGACACCCGCCGCGGCGCCCACGTCCCGGGCTGTGGGCCCGTGCGTGCGACTGTGGGGGCGGCGCACTTGCGACATGTCGGTTTCCCTCGCTCGTGTCGTTCGGTGACCTCACGCGGGCGTGGCCGGGGGGCGCCGCTGTTCGGCGGTGTCCCCCGGCTGCTCGGGTCGGCTACTTCAGGTAGGGTCCGTCGACGCCGATCTTGCCCGGTGCCGTGTTCTTGCCGCCGAGGTCCAGGACGTAGACCCGCAGGTCGCCCTTGCCGGGGGCGGTGATCGCGAGGGTGCCGTCGGTGACGACCCTGACGTCCCCGGAGACGGCGTCCGTGTAGGTGCCGTTGGGGATGGCGGTGAAGGTCGCGGCGTCGGTGACGGTGACCAGGGCGAAGCTGTCCACTCCGGTGGGGGCGTCGGTGTAGCGGCGCTTGAACGACATGCCGCCTCCGGTGACACCGTCGGTGGAGTACTGGCCCATCTGCAGCGCCGGGATGGCGCGGCGGATCTGGTTCAGTCGCTGGACCTGTTTGACCAGCGGTTGCTGCAGGGTGGTGGCGACGGCGCCGTCCGCCGAGGAGACGACCGAGAAGTCACTGGCCGTCACGTTTCCGGCGATCTTGTCGCCGTAGTAGGCGCGGCCGGTGGTGGCCAGCGGGCACGAGGGACCGCAGTCGATGGTCTTGCCGGCCTGGAACTCGATCTCCGAGCCGTAGTACAGCGTGGGGATGCCGCGGAAGGTCCACATCAGTGCCATGTTCTCGGCCCAGGCGTCGGTGCCGCCGTTGTAGCGCACGGAGGACTTGTTGGGGCCGTAGTCGTGGCTGTCGACGTAGACCACGTTGTACGTGGCGTCGTTGTTCGAGTCGTCGGAGTCCTTGCCGGTGTTGAACGCGTTGTGGGCGTCGCCGAAGTTCATGTGCATGCGCATGTCGATGATGTTCATGCCGGAGAACTTCGAGTGGTCCGGTGTGTGGAACGCGTTCCCGGTCAGGAACGCGTTGGTGCTGGTGGGCTGGTTTCCGGTGCCCAGCTGCTCTTCGTAGGTGTACTGGTCCAGTGCGGCCTGGGTGTCGTCGGCGGTGTAGTCCTTGCGTTCCTTCCAGGTGTAGAACTGGGCGGAGTGGTTGACCGAGCCGCGGTTCCACTTGTCGTTGACGAACGCGGCGACCTCGCCGAAGACGAAGAAGTTCTGCGCCTTGGCGGGCTCCCAGTCCTGGGTGACGCGCTGCTGGATGGCCGGCAGGAAGCGGCGGTTCCAGGTGACGCGGGGGATGTGCACGGCCGTGTCGACCCGGAAGCCGTCCACGCCCATGTCGATGTACTTGTTGTAGGCGCCGATCAGGTAGTTCTGGACCTCGGGGTTCTCGGTGTTGAAGTCGGCGAGGTCGTCGGCGAGCCAGCAGGAGCGCGAGTCCTCGCCCTCCCAGTTGCCGATCCAGCACTGGTGGTAGTACTTGGCCGGGAACATTCCCGATGTGGGGCTGGGCCACTGGCAGTTGTAGATCGTGTAGCCCTCGGGGCTCTTGTACTGGGTGGGGGTGCCCCAGCCCACGCAGGTGGAGTCGGCGGGCTTGGTGGTCGACCACAGGTCGCCGTTGTAGTACGACTTTCCGGTCTTCGGGTCCACGGTCAGGCCGTCGTACTCGAATCCGGGCTGCTTCTCGTCGTAGTACCAGGACCACTGCGCGTCGCGGACGCCGTAGACGGTGGGCACGAACAGGCCCTTGGCGCCCCAGCGGGAGCTGTGGTTGTAGACCACGTCCTGGTAGATCTTGACGCTCTTGGCGTGGGCGGCGTTGATCAGGTCCTGGTAGGAGGCCCCGGCGGACTCCAGGCGCGGGTCGACCCGGTAGAAGTCGTACCCGTGGTACCCGTGGTAGTCGTAGTCGGAGCGGTTCAGTACCACCGGGGTGATCCAGATGGCGGAGAAGCCCAGGCCCTTGATGTAGTCGAGTTTCTGCACCAGGCCCTTGAAGTCGCCGCGGAACATCGGGTCGTGGTTGGCCGCGTTCCCGGACTTCACGTCCTGGTTGCCGCCGCGGTTGTTGGAGGAGTCGCCGTCGTTGAAGCGTGCGGTCAGGACGAAGTAGATGGGGTCCTTGCGCGGATCGGTGCCGAGCATCGTGCCCTGTTTGGCAGGAGGCGGCGCGGCGCCGGTGGTCGCGGCGGCTGGCAGGCTCGCGGCGGAAGCGTTGCCGGCCGCGTCGAGGGCCTTCACCGTGTAGCTGTAGAGCGTGTTCTCCTCCAGGTTGGCGTCGGAGTACACGGTGGAGCCGAGGTCGTAGACCATCGCGCCCTTGGTGCCGCCGGTCCGCGAGACCTGATAGCCCGTCACCGCGTGGTCGTCGGTGGACGGGTTCCAGGTGAGCACGATCGAGGTACCGGTGGCCGAGGCGCTGAGCGCGGTCGGCACGGTGGGCGGTGTGGTGTCCGGCACGACAGCGGCGCAGGGGTCCACGGCGTTCGCGGTGACCTTGCTGTTCTGGACGGTGACGATGCCGGCCGGGACGGTGTAGTTGGCGCCGTTGTTGTTGTCCCAGGTGCCGTTGCCGTTGTTGAAGGTCGCGGCCATGGTCGTCGCCGAACCGAGCCCGACGGTCTTCTTGAACCAGCCCGGACAGGCGAGCGTCATGCCGATGCCCGGCGCGGTCGTCCAGGCGCCGCCGGTCGGCGCGTAGTGCAGGTTGACAGTGCTCCAGCCCACCACCGCAGTGGAGTAGAAGACCGTGGAGGTGGAGCTGCCCGTGCTCGGCGTCGGCGTCGGCGTCGGGCTGCCGGAAGGGCTGGAACTGGGTGAGGGGGTGGGGCTGGGCGAGGGGCCAGTGCCGCCGCACGGGTCGCTGTGGGCGATGACACCGTCCTGGACGGTGATCGCGCCGGTGCCCAGGTTGTAGTTCTTGCCCCCGTTGTTGTCCCAGGTTCCCTGGCCGTTGTTGAAGGTGGCCTGCAGGCCGGCCGCCGAGCCGAGGTCGACGGTGGTCTTCACCCAGTCCGTGCACGCGGCCGCCATGGCTACGCCCGGCACCGCGGTCCAGCTCCCGCCGTCGGGCGAGTAGTGCAGGTTGTACGCGGGCCAGTTGCGGGTCTTGGTGTAGTAGAACACCGTCGCCGTGTTGGCGGTGGCACTCTGTGCGGCCGGTGCGGTCCCGGCGTGGGCCGTGACGGTCGGCGCGGACGACAGCAGCGTGGCCGTGAGGCCGGCCGCCGCGGTCAGCACCAGGACCGTCGGCCCTGTTCTGCGACGTGATGGCGATATCAAGAGGTACCCCTCGGGTAGGAACGGGTAGGTCAAGCGGACGGCAGGCAACTCACGCCCCGCTCCGCAGCCTCCCGAGTCGACTGGTGAGCCGACTTCCCGACAGGTGACTGATGACAGCGGTCTCCACCGGGACCGCCACATCTTGCACAGGTCACTGCAAGAATCATCATGAGATTACTGACGGGCAAGCACCGCGTAAAGACCCTTGCAATCGGCGACTTACCGCATCGAAGGTGTCACCTTCGGGCGGAGTCGCGGCCCTGAAGCGAAGGTGACGGGCACCTGGACCGACCCGGGAGGAAAGATGTTTCAGAGTCTTTCAACTTCTGTTGCGCGCGACCTTGACCGAGTCTTGCCAGCCGGGCATCGTCTTGTGCGGACGGCACCACCCACGCCGCTCAAAGCTCGGCGGACATCCCGAATCCGCGCAGTCCCGCCGGGGCCCCACCGCCCCGCACCCCCACACATCCTTTCGAACTTCGCCGCGCAGCACGGTCGCTGAGGTATCAGAGCCTGGCAAAAGCGCCCGTGGCGTCGGAACGCCGGGGCCGCCCCGCTGTTCTCCATCCTGCTGGTGCCCGGCACGCTCGGCAGCACCGCTCGGCCCCTTACCTCAGTCAACCGGACAAGCCTGCTGGTGCTCTCCGCGGTCGCCGCCACACCGTCCCTGATCGTCACGCTCATTTCACGCCACCGCGTTTCTGACCTTGCGGTTGCTCAACCATTTCGCGAGCCGGGCGACGCCTGCGCGGCGGATCGCGGCCGGGATCTGGTAGCCGGTCAGCAGCTTGAGCGGGCCGACGTTGGTCACGTCCAGGGCCCGTTCCAGGGCTGGGAACATGCTCAGGAGCGTGCCGCGCAGCCGGTTCACGCTGCGGGTGCGGTCCTCGACCAGGTCGGCCCGGCGTCCGGTCAGCAGCCGCAGTTCGATCACGGCCTCGTCACCGGGGCGGATCGGCCGCAGGTCGCGGCGCATCCTGGCCTGGTCCGCGATGACGTAGGCGTCGCGGGCGTCGGTCTTGCCCTCGCCGCGGTAGCCGTCGGAGGCCCGGTTGACCAGGCGGCCGGGGATGTAGAGGACCTCCTGACCGTGGCCGACCAGCAGAGACAGCAGCAGCGCGGGCTCCCCGCCGGTCATATCGATGGCCCAGGTGACCTCACGGCCCTCGGCCAGGGCCAGCACGTCGCCGATCAGTTTCAGCAGCTCGGGCTCGTCGTTGGCGACCCGCCGCGACAGCAGGCTCTTGCCGTCGGCATCCACCGCGAGGCCGTGATGGTGCCCCTTCCGACTGTCGATCCCCACCCATATCCGGCTCATCGTGCTCCTGACGTGCGTGTTCATGTTGTTCGTACCACGGACGACCTCGCCGGCATTGCTCTACTCAGCGACTTGCTCGCACTTCCTAATCGGCGGCCGAGTCGTCGTGAAATCAAGGAGCCCCAGCGCGCACGGCACACCACCGGCCTGGACATCCCCGGCATCATCCTGGCCAGCTCCGGCCTCGCCGCCCTGGTCTACGGCTTCAGCAAGGCCCAGTCGGCCGGCTGGAGCGCGGTCAGCACGCTGGGCTTCATCACCGGCGGCGTGGTGCTGCTCGCAGTCTTCGTGCTGGTGCAGGTCCGCAGCAAGTCCCCGCTGCTGCCGCTGCGGGTCGTGCTGGACCGCAACCGCGGCGGCGCCTACCTCACCCTCGGCATCTCGGTCGTCGGCATGTTAGGCGCGTTCCTGTTCCTGACCTACTACCTCCAGGAAGTGCTCGGCTACAGCCCGCTGCTCAGCGGACTGGCGTTCCTGCCGATGGTCGTAGGCATGGTCGCGGGCTCGACCCAGGTCGCGGTGCGACTGCTGCCCAGGATCGCGCCGCGCCTCCTGATGGCCCCCGGCGCGTTCCTCGCGGCGTGCGCCATGCTGCTGCTCACCCAGATCTCGGCGGCCGGCTCCTACACCACGCACGTGCTGCCCGCCCTGCTGATGCTGGGCTTCGGCATGGGCCTGGTGTTCATGCCCGCGATGAACCTGGCCACCCTCGGGGTGCAGCGCCAGGACGCCGGCGTGGCCTCGGCCATGGTCAGCACCTCCCAGCAGATCGGCGGCGCCATCGGCACCTCCCTGCTGAGCACCATCGCCAACAGCGCCACCACCACCTACACCAAGGGACACGCAGCCACCGTCCACTCCGCAGCCGACGCCACACTGCTGAGGTCGAACGCCATGGTGCACGGCTTCACCACGGCCTACTGGCTCGCGGCCGCACTCCTGGCCCTGGCCGCACTGTCTGCGGCGCTGCTGATCAACACCGGTCCGCTTCGCGGCCAGCACGGTCCCTCGGACGACTCCAAGGCCCGGGCCCACGACACGGGCCACGCAGTGCCGACGACGGCACACTGACACCGCACGCCAAGACCGCCATCGCCCCTGTGCCGCACACCATCAGGCCCCGAGCCGCCACTGCCGTCCGGTGAACACGATGGCCAGCGGCGGACCGCCCTCGCGGCGGTGACCTGGGTCCATCTGCGTCCACCTCGCCGCCGACTTCGGGATCCCGTCGGTGCCGGCTCGCGAGCAGTCGCCTCGGACGGCGCCGGTACAGCTCGCGGTTGTTCGCCGGCTTCCCCGCCACCCGCCCCCTGTGCGTGCCGTACCGGGCCAGCTCCAGCATCATCACCGAGATCCCCGGCGGCGGCGTGCGCAGCAGTGCGTCGGGGATGGCGTTGCCGGGCGCCGGGGCGTGGGCGCCTGAGGCGCAGCGCCCGTTCGAGCGCCGACGCGTGGCCTGGGTGTGTCCGGCCACGCGTCGGCAGATCTGTGTGCGGGCGCTGTCGGCTGGCCCGGGGGATCGGGCGGCAGCCGACAGGGGGCGGCCGACGCGAGTCAGTGTGCCAGTACGGGTGCGATGTCTGCGGTTTTGTCGTCGGACCCGGTTTCCCCGTGGCGTCCGCTCAGTGGCGGGGCGTTGACGAGCAGTGCTGCGGACAGGCCGGCCAGGACGAGCAGGGCTGCGGCGACCCAATAGGCGGTGGTGAAGCCGTGCACCATGGCGTTCGACCTCAGCAGTGTGGCGTCGGCTGCGGAGTGGACGGTGGCTGCGTGTCCCTTGGTGTAGGTGGTGGTGGCGCTGTTGGCGATGGTGCTCAGCAGGGAGGTGCCGATGGCGCCGCCGATCTGCTGGGAGGTGCTGACCATGGCCGAGGCCACGCCGGCGTCCTGGCGCTGCACCCCGAGGGTGGCCAGGTTCATCGCGGGCATGAACACCAGGCCCATGCCGAAGCCGAGCATCAGCAGGGCGGGCAGCACGTGGGTGGTGTAGGAGCCGCCGGCGCTGATCTGGGTGAGGATCAGCATGGCGCCGGCCGCGATGAACGCGCCCGGGGCCATCAGGAACCGGGCCGGGACCCTGGGCAGCAGCCGCACCGCGACCTGGGTGGCGCCGAGCATCATCCCGACCACCATCGGCAGGAACGCGAACCCGCTGGTCATCGGGCTGTAGTGGAGGACGACCTGCAGGTAGTAGGTGAGGAAGAGGAAGGCGCCGAACATGCCCACCACCGAGATGCCGATGGTGAGGTAGGCGCCGCCGCGGTTGCGGTCCAGGACCACGCGCAGCGGCAGCAGCGGGGACCTGGTGCGGGACTGCACCACCACGAACGCGGCGAGCAGCACCACGGCTGCCAGGATGAAGCCGAGGGTGCTGGTCGCGGTCCAGCCGTCGGTCTCGGCCCTGCTGAAGCCGTAGACCAGACTGGCGAGGCCGGTGCCGGCCAGCACGATGCCGGGGATGTCGAGGCGGGCGGTCTGTCGGCCGCCTTCGGGTTCCTTGATTTCGAAGATTGCGCCGGCCAGGGCGATGGCTGCGAAGAAGACGTTGACGTACAGGGTCCAGCGCCAGTTGGCGTACTCGGTGAGCACGCCGCCCAGGATCAGGCCGATCGCGGCGCCGCCGCCGGAGATCGCGCCGTAGATGCCGAAGGCCTTGGCGCGTTCCTTGGGCTGGGTGAACATCACCGTCAGCAGCGACAGCGCTGCCGGGGCGAGGATCGCGCCGAACGCGCCCTGGAGCGCACGCGCGCCCAGCAGCATGCCGGTGTTCACTGCCGCGCCGCCCAGGGCCGAGGCGCCCGCGAAGCCGATCAGGCCGATGATGAAGGCGCGGCGGCGCCCCCAGCGGTCCGAGATCCGGCCGCCGAACAGCAGCAGCCCGCCGAACGCCAGCGCGTAGGCGGTGACCACCCACTGGCGGTTGGCGTCCGAGAATCCCAGGTCGTGCTGCGCCGAGGGCAGCGCGATGTTGACGATGGTGCCGTCAAGGACGACCATCAGCTGCGCCAGGGCGATGAAGGCCAGGGCCTTCCACCGCCTCGGGTCCAGTGTGGATATCGTGTCGGTCATGGTGTGAGGTGCCTTGTCTGAATCGATTGCTGCGGGAGCTGCGGGCTGGGGTCTGCGTTACGGGCGTGAGAGCGGGTGCAGCGGGAACCACACGGCTGCGGCCCGGCGGGCCTGCTCGGTCAGGACGCTGTAGGGGACAGGGGTCCTGCCCTGGGCCAGGACCAGGTCCTGGAGGTGGTCGCGCAGCAGCCACACGTCCTGCGGCTGGCAGGCGCCGCCCATATTGAGGGTGTCCTCCAGCTGGTCTGCGCTGAAGCCGAGTTGCTCGGCGAGCTGTTCCGGTGGCGTGCCGCAGAGCTGGATGTTGGCGTGCAGTTCTCCGCTGGTGCGCTGCTGTTCTTCCCGGTTCAGTGACATGGGGTCCTCCAGGTTGTGCGGATGGTTCTTGTCGATGCGCGCTTACCCGGGCCCGGGCCCGGGGCCGGGGCCGGGGCACGGGAGGGGGCAGTGTGGGCGCAGCCCGTCGAGGATGAGGGCGCAGACTGCCGCGAGGGCGGTCCGCCGTCCCTTCCTGGGGCCAGGCGGCGGCGTGGGCGGGGTGGTGGAAGGCGGCGGTTGCCTCGAAGACGGCCAGCGCGGTCACATTCGGGTCGCAGGGGGTGAAGTCGCCGCACGCGATGCCGTCGGCGATGATGCCGCGCAGTTGTGCCAGGAGGGTGGCGAGGTGGTCGGCGACCGCGTTGCCGTGCTCGGCGGCCAGTTCCCGGTAGGCGGCGAAGAGTTCGGGGTCGGTGGTTGCCCGTGCCTGCTTGTCGGCACACAGTGCGATGATCCAGGCCCGCAGCCGCTGCGGCGGTGGCTGCCCGGTGTCCTCGGCGATCTGTGCGAGGCCGTTGTGCGCCCGTTCCAGCCAGCGCCGGGTCACTGCCTCGCGCAGTGCCGCCTTGGAGGGGAAGTACCGGTAGACGGCGGCGTGGCTGACACCCAGCACCCGCGCGGCATCGGTCACGGTGGCCTTCGCCGGCCCGAATCGGCGCAGCACCTCCTCGGCGGCGGTCAGTACCGTTTCGGCGTCCAGCACCGTGGTCCCGGCCATCAGTCCCACCTCGCCGATCCGGCCGACGGGCTCGGGCAACGGGTGCGAGGGGCCGTGCCGTGGGCAGGGAGTGCGATGGCACCGGCTTCCGTGTGCCGATTCTGCATGGACCGAATCCTACCTGCTGTGGTTACAGATTTCAAAAGATGTAATCCACGTCCCCCTGGCAGGTAGCTGAGCATGGCTTAGTCCTGTCCGGGCGGGCGAAGGCGGGTCGTGGGTCGCGCGGGCTGCTGTGGGGTGCGGTGGGCGACGACCTGTGGTGTTGTGCGGTGCTCGTCGGGTGGTCAGGACACGATGTCCTTGGTGCGGAAGTGTCGGAAGGCGAGTGCGAACAGGACGATTGCGTAGCTGAGTGAGACCGACACGCTCTTGGCCATGCCGGTCCATTGTGGGTCGGTCTGCAGGAGGTCGACCCAGGAGTAGGTCCAGTAGGTGGGCAGGAAGTCGCGCAGGCCGCCCAGGGCGGTGATGGCCCCGAGGATGTTGCCGAGGATGGTCAGGCCCAGTGCGCCGCCGACCGCGCCCAGGGGTGCGTCGGTGACGGTGGAGAGCCAGAACGCCAGTGCGGCGGTGGCCAGTTCGCTCAGCGCGATGAACGCCAGGGCTTCCAGGAGTCGCAGGGTGGCGGTGCCGGGCGGCAGCGTGCCGCCGAGGGGCAGTTGCAGTGGGCCCCAGCCGTAGGCGGCGGTGCCGGCTGCGAGTGCGACCAGGGGCACCAGTAGTGCCGCGGCCACCCCGAAGCCCGCGGCTACCGTCAGTTTGCTCACCAGCAGCCGTGATCGGGGCACGGGGGCGGCGAGCAGGTAGCGCAGCGAGGACCAGCCGGCCTCGGAGGCCACGGTGTCGCCGAAGAACAGGGCGATGGGGACCACCAGGAAGAAGCCGCAGGACAGGAACAGGCAGGTCGCCGCGAAGTTCGGCCCCGAGGCGGTCGCCACGGTCAGCAGCCCGGACTGGTAGCCGGTCCCGCTGGGGGTGCCGCCGACCTCGAATGCCGCCAGGATGATCAGCGGCAGCAGCACCACCAGCGCGGCCATCGCCGCGGTGCGGCGCCGCCGCAGTTGGCGCACCGCTTCTACCCGCAGCGGCAGCGTGCGGCGGCTGCGGAAGCCTGCGGCGGCGGTAGGACCGGCGGGGACAGGGGGTGTGTTCGCGGTGGTGGTCATCGGGTTGCTCCTGCGATCAGGGTGAGGAAGGCGTCCTCCAGGCGTTGGTGCGGTCCCAGGCTGTGCACGGGGACCTGAAGTCGGACCAGGTGGACCATGAGCTCGGCGGCCGAGGCGCCGTCCAGCCGTACCAGCAGTCCTTCGGGGGCCGGTTCGGCGGTGGCGATCCCGGGCAATGCGGTGATCTTGCCGATCAGGTCGGGGTCCAGCGGCTGGGGGGTGCCGACCAGCAGGGTGTCGCCGGAGCCGATGATCTCGGCGACCGGTCCCGCCTGGGCGAGTCGGCCGTGGTCCATGACCACCAGGTCGGTGCAGGTCTGCTCGACCTCGGCGAGCAGGTGGCTGGAGACGATGACGGTGCGCCCCCTCGCGGCGTAGCCGGTGATGACGTCGCGCATCTCGCGGATCTGCGGGGGGTCCAGGCCGTTGAGGGGTTCGTCCAGGATGAGGAGGTCGGGCAGGCCCAGCATGGCCTGGGCGATGGCCAGGCGCTGCCGCATGCCCTGGGAGTAGGTGCGGACCGCGCGGTGCACGGCGTCGCCGAGGGCCGCGATCTTCAGGGCCTCGTCCAGGTGTGCGTCCTTGGGCGGGCGGCCGGTGGCGGCCCAGTAGAGCTCCAGGTTGGCCAGGCCCGACAGGTGCGGCAGGAAGCCGGGGCCCTCGACGAACGCGCCGACCCGCGAGAGCACCGGGGCGCCGGGGCGGATCGTCTGCCCGAAGACCCGGATCTCGCCCTGGTCCGCGACGATCAGGCCCATCAGCATCCGCAGGGTGGTGGTCTTGCCGGCGCCGTTGGGCCCGAGCAGGCCCAGCACCTGCCCTGGCCCGACCTGGAACGACAGGTCGCGTACCGCGTAGCGGTCAGCGGAACCCGCGTAGCGCTTGGACAGACCCTCGATCCGCAGCGGGACCAGGTCAAGGCCCGGCACCTGCCCGGCCGTGGGCGCAGCCGGGAGATGCCCGCGGCGGCCGGTGAGCAGCAGCAGCGCGGCGAGGGCGAGGGCCAGCAGCGGCAGGCCCCAGACCCACCAGGGCAGTGCAGCGGTGGCGGTGGCCAGGTCGGGGTCGGTGGGCACGCTCAAGGTATTGCCGAGCAGGGTGACGGTGTAGTTGGCCGGTGCGGCGGGGGAGGCGTAGGCGAGGTCGGTGGCGGACAGCACCAGGTCCAGCCGGTGCCCGGCGGCGACCCGGTGGTCGATCGCGGGCAGCCGCACCAGGACGTCGGCGCCCGCCCTGGCGCCGGTCACCCGCAGCGGGGTGACCAACTGCGAGGGCAGCACCTTGCTTCCGCCGGTGCCGGGGGCGACGTCGTAGAGCTTGGCGAACAGCACCGCGTCGTCGGAGTCGGCGGAGACGTGGATGCGCACGGTGGGCGAGCCGGTGATCTGGAGCGCGGTGGTCAACGGTCGGGAGAGGAAGTGGGCCGACTGGCCTGGGAAGTCCAGGGACAGCCCCACGCCGAGACCGGAGAGCTGGCTCAGCCCGCCGATGCCCGGCACCGCGGAGATCGACGGCGGTGTGCCGCCGGGCGGGTTGGCGAAGGTCTGCGGCGGTCCGGACAGGGCGACCGCCACCGGGTCGCCCTCCAGGCCCGGGTAGCGGGGGGCGGTGGCGCCCTGCAGCGGGACGGTGCCGCTGGTGCTGTCGATGCCGCCGCTGCGGCTGACCCGGAAGGCCGGTCCGGTGCCGACGGACTTGTCGTCCTTGAGGTAGCGGTCGAACCAGGCGGCGGTCCGCTGCTGGACCCGGGCCGGCTCGGTGTCGCCGCCGTCGTGGCCACCGGAGATCCAGTCCACCGACACCGGCGCGCCGTTGGCCTTGATCGCCGCTGCGGCCTGGTCGGCCTGGTCCAGGGGGAAGAGCGAGTCGGTCTGACCCTGGATCAGCAGCGTCGGCACCTTGATCTGCTTGGCCACCGCGGAAGGGCTGCGCTGCCCAAGCAACTGCTCGGCTGCCGCGTCCGGCTTCCCGGAGAGGGCCACCCGCTGGTACATCGCGCACAGGTCGGGGGCGAAGCGGCCGCAGGCGGAGTGGGCGGCGGCCGTGGCCTTCGGGGCCGCTGCCCCTGCGGTGGCGTCGGTCGACCCGGTGGTGAAGAAGACTCCGGCCCACAGCTTCTTGAACACCCCGTCGGGGAACAGCGCGTCGGCCAGGTTCCAGTAGGTGATCTCCGGGGCGATGGCGTCCACCCGCTTGTCGTACCCGGCGGCCAGCAGCGACACCGCGCCGCCGTAGGAGGCCCCGGCCACCCCGACCCGGGGGTCGCCCGGCGCGTCCAGCTGGACGGTGGGCTGCTTGGCCAGCCAGTCGATCAGGCCGCTGACGTCGGCGACCTCGCGGGTCGGGTCGTTCAGTCCGATGTCGCCGCCCGACGCGCCGAAGCCGCGCGCCGACCAGGTCATCACCGCATAGCCCTGGCGGGCCATCGACTGGGCCTGCGCGGTCATCGCGTCCTTGCTGCCCCCGAAACCGTGCGCCAGCAGCACCGCCGGACGGCGCTGCCCGGGGCTGCCGGACGTGAAGTAGGAGGTGTCGACGCCCACGGTCCGGCTGCTGCCGGGGGACTGCGGCAGGGCCAGCACCTGATCGGTGCGCTGCACCGGGGCGGGCCCGTGCACTGCGAGGGCGGACCAGGTGCCCGCCCCGGCCAGCAGGGCCGCGGAGGCCGCGCCCAAGGACAGCGCGCGCCGAAGCCCAAGAGATCGCACATGCATACCGGGGGCCCCTTTGTCGGAACGTCAGAATGTACTGGGAGGACTTCAGAGGAACGGTGGCTCGCTGTCGGAAGTGGAGCGCTGGGGACTTCGCGCGCCCCCGGCGCGGGACGTTTGCGCTCGAAGACGACCCCCTCGGGGTCGAAGACTGCGTCCAGGCCCACCAGCACGCATTCCGGTGGAGAGGCGTGCGCGAAGGGGGCAAGCGCTTGTGCGTACTGCTCTGCCGCTGACCGCCCGGTCTCGGTCAGCGGCGGAGCGCGCAGGCGCAGGCACTGGCCGGGTGCCACCGAGTCCTGGCGGGCGTCAGGGGTTCAGGGCTGCGGTGATGCTGCTGGCGATCGGGGTGGTGGGTCGGCCGATGAGGCGGCTCAGGTCCCCGGTGCCGCCTTGGAGCAGTCCGGTCCTGATGCCGCGCACGTCGACGTCGACCAGGAGGCGGGGCATCGGCTCGGGCAGCCCGGCGCGGGTCAGGATGCCGAGCAGGACCTCGGGGGCACGTCCTGGTACTCCAGGGTCCTGCCGGACTGCCGGGAGAGCTCCGCCGCGTACTCGACCAGTGTCCAGGCGTTGTCGCCGCTCAACTCGTACGCCTTGTTCTCGTGCCCGCCGGTGGTCAGGACGGTGGCCGCCGCCGCCGCGTAGTCGGCGCGCGATGCTGAGCCCACACGCCCCTGGCCGGCGCTGGCGACCAGGCCGTACTGGAGCTGGGCGGGGATCTGCGCGGTGTAGTTCTCGTTGTACCAGCCGTTGCGCAGGAACGTGTAGGCCAGGCCGCAGTCCAGGACGGCCTGCTCTGTGGCCTGGTGCTCCTCGGCGAGGTCGTAGTCGGCGGCCGGCCCACCCAGGATGCCGGTGTAGGCCAGGCGGGCCACCCCGGCTTCGGTGGCGGCGTCGATCACGGCCCGGTGCTGGGCGATGCGCTGCCCGGTCTGGTTGCCGGAGATCAGCAGGACCACGTCACCGGCCCGGAAGGCGCCGTCAAGACTCTGCGGGTCGTTGTAGTCGCCGACGCGCAGTTCCACGCCGCGCTCGGCCAGGTCGGCCGCCTTCGTCTTGTCACGCACCAGCGCGACGACGTGCTCGGCGGAAACCGTGGCAAGCAGCTCGGAAATGACGAGGCGCCCCAGCTGGCCGGTTGCCCCGGTGACGACGACGCTCATGATGCTCCTCGCGTGGTGCGGTCTGGGTCAGGTGCGAATGGACGTCCTCAGGCGGGTCGCGCGGGGGACGTACCGCGGTTCTGGGGACCGGTCAGCCGATGCGTGCCGCCGGGCGCGGAGGGACGGCGTCCAGCGCGGCCAGCGTTGTCTGGTCCAGGGCGACGGCGCCCGCGGCGATGTTCGCCTCCAGGTGGGCGATGGTCGCGGTGCCCGGGATCAGGTGCGCGTTCGGGGCGTGGTGCAGCAGCCAGGCCAGACCGACCTGCGAGGGGGTGAAGCCCAGGGCCTCGGCGGCGGCTTGGACCGCCGGTTCGTCGGTGACCTTAGGCAGGTGGGGGACGGCACTGCCGAGCGGGAAGTACGGCACCCAGGCGATGTCGTGCGCGGCGCACAGCGCGAGCATGTCCTCGTCCCCGCGATCCACCAGGCTGTAGGCATTCTGCACGCACGCGATGCCCGCGGGCAGAGCCCGGCGCAGCCCGTCGATGGTGACGGAGCTCAGCCCGATGGCGCCGATCTTGCCCTCCTCGCGCAGAGCGGTCATCACCGCGAGCTGGTCCTCAAGGTCCACTACCTGGTCACCCTGGGCCCGCAGCCCCGGACCGCTGTCCATCCGGCGCAGGTTCACCACCGGAATCCGGTCGACACCAAGCCCCCTGAGGTTGGCCTCCACCCCTGCGCGCAGCTGCTCGGGGCGTTGCGCGGCACGGAAGGGGCGGGGGCCGCCGGGGTCCGGCTCGGCTCCGACCTTGCTGACCAGCTGAACCTGATCCTCGGGCCGCAGGGCCTCGCGGATCAGGGCGTTGACCAGGCCCTCGCCGTAGAACTGGGCGGTGTCGATGTGGTCGACCCCCAGCTCCACCGCGCGGCGCAGCAGGGCCAGGGCGGCGCTGCGGTCCTGGTGCAGGCGGGCGAGCTGCATCGCACCGTAACCGACGCGCGAGACCGTGCGCCCGGCCAGCTGGCCCGGGCCACCGGGACGCGCGGCACCTGTCGCTGTCGTACTCGCGGAGGGGGTACTGCTGGGCATCGCGAAGCTCCTGCCCTATGAGAAGATGACGGAAGTGGAGGTCCCTCCGCTCAAGCGACTGTAACACTACCGGAGGAGGTTCCGTTTTGACTCCGCTCGAACGGGCGCCCCTCGACGCGCCGGCCGACCGCCCGCTGCGCGCGGACGCGCGGCGCAACCGCGACAGGCTCGTCGCCGCCGCACGGGCCGCCTTCGCCGCCGCCGACGACACCGTCCCGATCGAGGACATCGCCCGCGCGGCCGCGGTCGGCATCGCCACCCTCTACCGCCACTTCCCCACCCGCGAGGCACTGGTCGAAGCCGTCTACGCCGCCGAACTCGACGACATCACCAACAGCGCCGCCACCCTCCTGGACCAGCACCAACCCGACGCCGCACTGCGCGCGTGGATGGGCCGCTACGCCCAGTTCACCGCGACCAAACGCGGGATGATCGACACCCTGCGCGCCGGCTACGCCTCCGGGCGCATCGCGACACCGCCCGTCCGCGAACGGCTCACCACGGCGATCGCCACGATCCTCACCGCGGGCGCGAAAGCCGGATCACTGCGCGACGACGTCGCCCCCCAGGACGTCGTCGCGATGATCTTCGGCGTGTTCCTGTCCACGGCAGCCAACACCACCACCGAGCAGACCGGGCGACTGCTCGACCTCGTCGTCGACGCACTGCACCCCGCCACACACGACATCCGGGCCAAGGGTGACCGGAGCGTCCTGCCCACGGCGCAGACCGGGCACTCGCACGTGCAGCGGCCCCCAACCGAGAAACCCGGAGCGGGCAGAATTTGACGGCCAAAAGAGTGGCGGGTGGATGCGCCCACCTTGTCCTGCCCCACACGCCACTCGATTGCCCATTCCGGGGATGGGGGGCACGGACCGGCCCGCAGTCCCCCTGGCGGTCCCCACGTTGGCGGGAGGTTCGGCCCTTGGGCCTGGTGCCCTTGTCCGCGGCTCACGCCGACGGCCCCCGGTACCGGGAGTCAGGTGTTCTCCGGTTCGTTGGGCCCGGTGCCGACCAACCACGTGACCGGGTCGGGTGCCGGGCGCATCGAACTGGAGGGCAACGAGGCCACCGTGACGGTGGACGCCTCCCCGCAACCGCCCATGCTCTGCGCCGCAGCCGCGGTCCACCTCCCGATCACCGGCCAGCATGTGCACCAAGCCCGTCGGCAACTGTCGACCCTGCGCCTGCCGAAAACCCGTCCGTGCTGGTCAGGAGGCATGCCGGTACTCGTGCAGGGTGCCGCCGAGTCTGTCGTGCCGGCGTATGTCGAGGTGAGCGATTCGCCCTGGTTCGGTGATCGGTTCGGGGACTGCGCGGAGTGGCGACGCCTGGCGCATGGCCTGGTGGGGCCGGTGCCCGTTGTGATGAGTCTCGAACTCGCGCAGTGCTCTCAGGAGATGGGCCTGGTTCCAGATGAGAGTGCGGTCGAGGAGTTCGTGGCGGCAGGTCTGCACCCACCGCTCCATGATCGAGTTCATGCGGGGCATCCGGATGCCGCTGAGGACGACCTGGATGCCGGCGTCGGCCAGGACGGCGTCAAAGGCGTCGGTGAACTTCGTGTCCCGGTCCCGGATCAGGTACTTGGCCTTGATACCGGCGTCTTCCAAGTCCATGGCCATGATTCGGATGGCCTGGCCTGAATCTTTCACCGCAGCGGCCCGTTGATCGTGTGCCCGGGTTGTCGCTTTTGCTCTGCCTGGCGGGCTTCGCCGGGTAGGGCTGCGCGTCGACTGTCGCGTCGGTGGCGCCGGGTTCCACGGGCCCGGGGACTGCGGGTCGGCCTCCTCTCGATGCTCTGCTGGGCGGTTTGCCCAGGTCAGGTTGGGTAGGGCAGGGCCATGAGGCGGCGGAAGGCCTGGACGACCGCGTTCGCCCAGGGCCAGGTTCTGGGGATCTTGAGGGTGCGTTTGCGCTGGCCGCGCACGATCACGGCGGGCACGTGCAGGAAGCGGAAGCGCAGGGTCTTTGGGGTGGCTTTGGCCATCTCGCCCTCACAGCCGAGGAGTTGGAGCCAGTTGCGGAGGTCGCAGGCCAGCGCGGTGGCCAGCAGCCACGCCTGGTTGACCTTCATGTGGCGCGAGGGGAACCGGTTCAGGCCCGCGTCCTTGCTGTCGCGGATCTTCGCCTCGACCCGGGCGTGAGTCCTGTGGCGGGCATCGAGCCATGAGGCCTGACGGTCGGGAGTGTTGGTCGCGAACGTCTGCAGCCGCATGCCGTGTTCGAGCTCGTAGGGTGAGGCGTCCTTGACGTAGCGCGGGTGCAGCGGTTCGCGGCGCACGATCACCCGGTGCCCGGGCGGCCAGAGCGAGAGGTCGCCGAGCAGTCCGGTGATGTCGGCGACCTGCGCGTCCTCACGCGCGGCACCGTCGGCGTCGAGGGCGGCCTGCCACACCGAACGGCCCTGCTTGCGCTCCTGCTTCTCCAGTTCGTCCAGCGCCGTCACGGCCGTCATCTCACGGTCGGTGAACGCCCAGCCGGTCGAGTACTGCCAGGTGAAGGAGGGGTGGCGACGGCCACCGGCCTTCGCGATCCACGTCAGGAGCCCGTGGGAGAACCCGGCCCCGTCGATCCGGAACAAGATCTTGCGGCGGTAGGCGGCGGGCAGCTGCTCGACCGCGGCGGCGAAGCAGGCGATGTTGTCCTCGGCGCTGTTGCAGCCCGCGTCGCCGGGACGCAGCTCCTGCGCGAGCATCTCCCCGGTGTTGTCACAGAAAGCGATCATGGGGCACAGGCCGTAGACGCCCTTCTTGTACGTCCCGGCCGCGCCCTCCTTCTCCGAGGCGCAGGCCACCGGCGTGGCATCGGAGTCGATCACCGTCCAACCGGTCAGCGCCGCACCGTCCACCACGATCCACGGGAACCCCTGCGGCCGGTTCTCCAGCCAGGACCACACCTGCCGGCGCACCGTCGCCCGGGCCCGGGCGACCCGGCGCACCTGCAGCTCGCCAACCTCGTCCAGGACCCGCCACACCGTGGGCGGCGACGCCACCGCCGGGCCGCCCGCCATCACCTCGCGCTGATGCTCCAGCACCGCGATGTCGCCGATCGCCACCGCCCCCAGCACGATCGCGCAGGCCAGGTCCACCAGCACCCGCCCCCGCTCGTGCCCCGGCCGGAAACCCGGGCGCCGCATCGCCTGCGTCAGCGCCCCTGCCAGCCCCGCCCGCTCGGCCAGCACCTGCAGATGCACCCCACCCGCATGCCCGACCTGCCGCCTCCTGTCAGCCGACATGGCCAGATCGGTCAGACGTCCAGTATTCTTCCCCACGGATTCGGTGCCCCACCTCGCGACGATACGTTTCTAGATAACTCGCATCATTGCAGGTAGGGGCACCGTCTCTGCATCCAGGTGACGCTCAGTCACCACACGCCAAGGGCTCGTGAATCACCGAGGCCAGTCTGGCAGCTTTCGAGATTGCCCGGGCTGGAAGCTCACGAGTTTCTATTTCAGCTCGACAGATCGCGGCCGGTTCATGATTCTCAGCCGCGTGTGAGTCATGGTCACCACTGGCGCACTGTCGGTCGCCGGGTCTTCAAATTTAGGCGGTGTGGAGGTGTTTGCAGGCTCGGTGGGTGGCGACGCAGCGTAGGCGTTGGTTGGTGGGGTGCGGAAACCATGTGCGGTACGGTCGGTGAGCTTGATCATGCAATTGATGCCCTCGCTTTTGGCGTTGCCGTGGCTGGCGGCTATGAACGAGGCGATCCCGAGCCACCAGCGGTCGACGGTGGTGGCGGCATACTTCGGGGATGTCGCTGTCGACGCACCAGGTACTACAGCAGCAGATCATGTGACTGGTGATCGGGTGTGTCGTTGATCGGTCATGCTGGATGGTGTGACGGAGGAGCAACTCGGCTGCTGGGCTGAGGAGTTAGCGATCTTGCTGGACGGTTTCGGGCACTTGTTCGCGCGGCCGGAGCCGCGGGAGGTGTTCGCGGATGTGGTCCAGGGGCTGCTGTCGGACGCGAAGCGGAAGAACGGCTGGGTGCGCCACGAGGCGCTGTGTGACCGAGTGGAGGTGCGAGACCTTCATCGCCGGGCCGTCGCAGCGGCCGGGTAGAAGCTGAGGGCAGTCTGATCCGGGGAGCGCCGGGGAGGATGGCAAGCAGCCCTGACAACGCCGGGACGGTGCGGCACTTCCAGACGTGCCGGGTCCGGCAAGCGAGGCCAGAAGGCGTACGAAGAGGAATCCGTGTAAAGCCCCGTAAGTCTTGTCACCGGCTCCAACCTGGAGGATGTGGGCCGGGGTGCAGTGCGTGACCCCCTGCTGGTTGGGGTGGTCAACTCCGAAGCCGGTCTCCAACTGCCGGTGGGGCGGCCACGTTGAAGGTCTGCGGCGTAGGCGTGGCGATGCTGCCGGGGTAGTAGCGGGACGCCGACCTGGCCGATCGGTGCATGGTGAACGTGGGAACCGCCTGCGGTCGTCCCTGGAACCGGACAGCCAGTCCGGACCGTCGGGGACAGGCCCGTTGCCGGCTGATGGCCGCAGGTGGGGCGGAGGCCCCGTATTAGTCCGAGCGGAGGAAAGCTCCGTACATGGCGAAGGGGGCCAGCAGGTCGGCGGGGAGGAGACTGCAATGCCGGGAGGTCGTTGGTGAATACCGACGCGCTGGAGATCGCCGTGTTCAAGGCCGAGCGCCGGGTACTGGAGATGCAGACCAAGCTGCACTGTTGGGCGAACGGCGATCGTGATCGCCGGTTCGACGACCTGTTCAATCTCGTTGCTGATTCCGCGTTCCTGCTGGTCGCGTGGGCTCGGGTGCGGAGCAACAGGGGCGCACGCTCGGCTGGGGTGGACGGGCAGACCGCCCGCTCCGTGGAGGCCGGGCACGGGGTCGAGGTCTTCCTCGACGAGGTGCGCTCTGATCTGCGGGGGTGGGCCTTTCGGCCTCTGCCCGTGCGGGAGAGGATGATCCCCAAGCCGGGAACGGCCAAGCCGCCGGTTGGGTATCCCGACGGACACGGCATAGTGCCGGGTCGTCCAGGCAGTCCTTGGGTTCCTTGACGGTGACCCATCCGTTCCACGCGCTGGCCGGCCAGCAGTTGGACATTCTGTTCGTCAAGCGCCGGAGCGGTGCGCTGGTGTTCGTCTGCGCGTACGGCGCGGGCCGGAGCGTGACGCTGCCGCAGGAGTGGACGGATCGTGGCGGGGAGGCATCCGGGGACCGGCTCGCGGTCGAGGGGCTCGGTGCGCTGCGTGCGCTGGTGGATGCCCTGGTGAGCCGTGGTGGCGACGCGGACGGGGAGGGATCCTGATGCTACGACAGTTGTGTCGGGCACCAGCCCTGTCGTGGGCGGAATCGAGGGGCCGTGCCGCCGTCACCGCAGTGCCGCGTCGAGATGGTGATGGCGTGGGCGAACATGGTCGAGTCTGCGTTGGGAGGCAGCCGTGATCGTGAACGGGACCTCGAAGATCACCGCGTCCCACCGCTCCAGGACGGCGGCGGTCTACTTGCGGCAGAGCACGTTGGTCCAGGTCAGGGACAACACCGAGTCCACGCTGCGGCAGTACGCGTTGGGCGACGAGGCGGTGAGGCTGGGCTGGGACCGCGAGGACGTGCTGGTCATCGACGCGGACCTGGGACTGTCGGGGAAGTTCGGGCAGGTCCGCGAGGGCTTCCGCGACCTGGTCGCCAAGGTTTGCCTGGGCGAGGTCGGCGCGATCTTCGGTCTGGAGGTCTCGCGGCTCGCGCGGTCCTCGGCGGACTTCGCCCGGCTGCTGGAACTCGCGCGGCTGACGGACGTGCTACTGATCGACGACGACGGGGTCTACGACCTGACCAACTTCAACGACCGGTTGTTGCTCGGCTTGAAAGGCAGCATGTCAGAGGCCGAATTGCACATACTTTCGAGCCGGTTGCAGGGCGCGAAGCGGGCCGCGGCCGAGCTCGGCGACCTGCGCTCCCCGCTGCCGGTGGGCTACGTCTACGACGACGAGGGGATGTGCGTGATCGACCCGGATACGGAGGTGCAGGCCGCGATCCGCGACGTCTTCGCCGCGTTCGCGGCCGGCGGCTCGGTCTACCAGGTCGTGGCGGCGTTCGTCGGTCGACGCTTCCCGCTCCGCGCTTATGGAGGAGCCTGGGCAGGTCAGCTGCGGTGGGGCAAGCTCACCCACGCCCGGGCGCTGGGAGTGCTGAGCAACCCCTGCTACGCGGGCACCTATGTCTACGGCCGCAACATCACCCGGCGCCGGGTCCAGCCGGACGGCAGCGTGCACACCAGCTTGGCGCGGGTGCCCCGCGAGCAGTGGCCGGTGGTCCTGCACGACCACCACGAGGGCTACTGGACCTGGGCGGATTTCCTGGCGGCCGAGGCGAAACTGAAGGCCAACTGCACCCACGACGGCGCACGCCCCGCGCGTGAGGGCCTGGCGCTGTGTCAGGGAATCATGTTCTGCGGATCGTGCGGACGTCCGATGACCACCCGCTACCACCACGACGGCCAGGCGGCCTATGGGTGCTCGCTGTCACGGGCCGACCACGAGGCCACACCGACCTGCCGCTCGATCCGCGCCGACATCGTGGACGACGCCGTGGTCGCCAAACTCCTGACCACCCTCAGCCCGGGGCAGATCGAGGTCGCCTTGGCCGCGGCCGACGAGGTCACCGACCGCCATACCCGCTCGCACCGCGCCGCCGAACTGGCGGTGGAGCGCGCCCAGTGGGACGCGGACCGCGCCGAGCGCACCTTCACCGCCGTCGAGCCGGAGAACCGCATGGTCGCCTGCACCCTGGAGGCCCGCTGGGAGGCCCGACTTGCCGCACTCGACCAGGCCCACGCCGCCCTGAACAGCGCCCGCGAAGCCAGACCTGTGCTGCCGGACCGCTCCGCACTGCAGGCCCTGGCCGCTGACCTGCCCGGATTGTGGCACGCCCCTGCCACCAGGGACCGCGACCGCAAGCGCCTGCTGCGGACACTGATCTCGGATGTGACCCTGCTGCCCGAGACCGACCGGGCCCGCGCCCGAGTCGGGGTGCGCTGGCACACCGGTGCCACCGACGAACTGGCCCTGGCCCGGCCGCGGACTTCACCGGAGGTGATGCGCACCCCGGCGGCGGCGCGGGAGCTGATCGCCGCCCTGCGTCCGAGCCATAGCGACAAGCAGATCGTCGCCGCGCTCGCCGACGCCCAATTGACCACCGGGACCGGGCGCCCCTACGACGTGGCGGCCGTCAAATGGGTGGGCCACGCCTACAAGATCCCCGCGCAGGTCCCCTTCCACGACGGGGAGATCTGCGTCAACCAGGCCGCCCGAACCCTGGGCATTACCGCCGACGCCGTCTACTACTGGCTCACCCACAGGCGCCTGGACGCCCGCAAGGACGTCGGCGGACGCTGGTGCATCCCCTGGAATCCGCAGGTCGAAGCCGACTGCCGACGCCAGATCGACGCCTCCGGCCACCTCACCCCGCGCCCTGCCACACCGCCGCAGACGCTGCCCGGCGAGGTCAGCGTCCAGCAGGGCGCCGCCCGCCTCGGGGTGGTCGAGCACGCCCTCTACTACTGGATCCGCTGCGGACGGCTGACCGCGCGCAAGGACGTCGGGGGCCGCTGGTGCATCCCCTGGGACGCGCAGGTCGAGGCCGCCTGCCGGGACTGGATCACCCACCCCGAGCAGTTCGTTCCCACCGGACGCCGCCCGCTGCCCGCCGAGGCCGCCCGCACCGACGAGATCAGCATCCCGGAGGCTGCCGCCCGCCTCGGCGTCCTCGACGCGGCCGTGCGCTACCAGGTCCGCATCGGACGCCTGCCCGCGCACCGCACCCCCGGCGGCCGCATCGCCATCCCCTGGAATGATCAGATCGCGGCCGAACTGCGGGCCGACCTGGACCGGCCCAAACACCCCGGCCCCACCGGTCCCGGCAGCCACCCACTTCCCGCCACCGCCACCGAGTGCGGCGAACTGAGCATCCAACAAGTCGCCGCACGGCTCGGTGTCCGCGCCGGCGCGGTCTACTACTGGATCGCCCGCGGCTACCTGGACGCCCACCGCCCAGCCGACGGCCGCCTGAGCATCCCCTGGACCAGCGACAACGAGGCCCTCTGCCTCCAACTCGCCGACCAGAGCGTCAAATCCGACCTCACAACCCGAACAATCACAGCAGGAGGGGCAGTATGAAGCCACCATGCCTACTGTGCGGGACAGGGTCGTCCAGGCTTCCCTGAAGCTGGTGTTGGAGCCGATCTTCGAGGCGGATTTCCTCCCGTGCTCCTACGGGTTCCGCCCCGAGCGCCGGGCTCATGACGCGCTTGCCGAGGCGCACCATTTCGCCAGAAGCTCGTACGAGTGGATGGTGGAGGGTGACATCGAGGCGTGCTTCGACTCGATCGACCACGCTGCCCTGATGGACAGGGTGCGTCGGCGAGTCGGGGACCGGCGGGTCCTGGACCTGGTGAAGGCGTTCCTGAAGGCGGGCATCCTCACCGAGGGTGGCCTGTCCAGGGAGACCGACAGCGGTTGTCGCTGCTTCGTGAAAACTGACCCCCAGGCAGTCTCCGAAAGTTGACCCCCTCCGGAAGCTTGGAGGATGTTGAACGTGGAGGACTGGGCAGAGATACGCCGGCTGCATCGAGCGGAAGGCGTGCCCATCAAGGAGATCGCTCGGCGGCTGGGGGTGGCTCGCAACACGGTGCGGGCCGCGCTGTCCTCGGAGAACCCGCCGAAGTACGAGCGGGCCCCACGCGGCTCGGTGGCGGACGCGTTCGAACCACGGATCCGGATCCTGCTGAACGAGTGGCCACGGATGCCCGCGCCGGTGATCGCCGAGCGGATCGGCTGGCCCCACTCGATGCCACCGCTGCGCAAGCGGCTGGCGGTCATCCGGCCGCAGTACACCGGCATCGACCCGGTCGACCGTACGGTCTACGAACCCGGCGAGATCACCCAGTGCGACCTGTGGTTCCCCGAGACCCGGGTCCAGGTCGCCGCCGGCCAGGAACGGGTCCTGCCGGTGCTGGTGATGGCGCTGGGCTTCTCCCGGTTCATGACCGCCACGATGATCCCCACCCGCCAGGCCGGAGACATCCTAGCGGGGATGTGGCTGCTGATCAGCGGTGTTGGCCGGGTCACCAGGACCCTGGTCTGGGACCGCGAGTCAGCGATCGGCGGAACCGGAAAGGTGACCGTCCCGGCCGCGGCGTTCGCCGGTACCCTGGCCACCAAGATCAAGCTCGCGCCGCCCCGCGATCCGGAATACAAGGGAATCGTCGAGCGCAACAACCAGTACCTGGAGACCTCGTTCCTGCCCGGCCGCCAGTTCGCCTCGCCGACGGACTTCAACGACCAGCTCGGCGACTGGCTAGTCAAGGCGAACACCCGCACCGTCCGCTCGATCCAGGGCCGCCCGGTGGACCTGCTGGAGACCGACCTCCTGTCGATGCTCCCACTGCCGCCCCTGGACCCGACGGTCGGACTGAGCCACCGCATCCGGCTGGGACGGGACTACTACGTCCGCCTCGACACGGTCGACTACTCCGTCGACCCGCAGGCGATCGGCCGCTTCGTCGATGTCACCGCCTCGGCACACGAGGTGCGGGTCCTCTGCGAGGGCCAGCTCGTCGCCCGTCACACCAGGTCCTGGGCCCGGCAGGCCGTGGTCACCGACCCGGTCCACGCCGTCACCGCCGCCCGGATGCGGCAGGCCCTTGCGCTGGATCGTGAAAGACGCGCCGCGGCCACCCGCCAGCACTCCGACGGCCACAGCGTCGCACTGCGGGCCCTGCCGGACTACGACGCGCTGTTCGGCGTCGACTTCAACCCGCCCTCCACGAAAGCGAAGTGAGACATGACCACGACTGCCAAACCCAAGCCGTCCACTGCGGCGACCGGACCCAAGGACGGCATGCCGTCCATGCTCGCCTACCTCACCCGGGTCCTGAAGATGCCCACGATCGGTGCCTTCTGGGAGGAGCTCGCCGACCAGGCCCGCGACCAGAACTGGTCCCACGAGGAGTACCTCGCCGCCGTACTGCAGCGCCAGGTCGCCGACCGGGAGTCCAAGGGCACCACGATGCGCATCCGCACCGCCCACTTTCCGCAGGTCAAAACCCTGGAGGACTTCAACCTCGACCATCTGCCCTCACTGCGGCGCGACGTCCTCGCGCACCTGGCCACCGGCACGTTCGTCGCGAAGGCGGAGAACGTGATCCTGCTCGGACCCTCGGTTATCCGCGGTTCGCGGATTCCCTGATGGCTATTTCCCAGTTCGGGATGTTGTTGCGAATGCTGCATCGAGTCGAAGTCCTGCCGGTTGTCGCCGCCCTCTGATGATTCGTTGCCGGGCACCGTCCTGGAGCTGGCGGTGATCGGTTAGCATCCGGCATGGCCACGCACTGGAAGAGCAGTCCCGAGATGTTCGCGCTGATCCTCCGACGCCATGGGCTGGACCCGGACGCAGTCGATGACGTCGCGCGGGCGTGGTCTGCGTTCCAGGAGTTCGTCCAGGTGCCAGTCGACGGGATCGAGCCTGCCGAGGACGACGGCGATGGATTCATCGTGCAGTGGGGGCGGTGGGGTTGGAACGACAACTGCCCCGCCCTGGTCTTCACCCGGCAGTTCGCGGTGAACGACGAGGATGACCGCGATGAAGAGTTCTGGCAGCCGCAGCGTTGGAGCGTAGAACTGGAACTGTTCTTCGCCGAAGATCCGGCCTGGGCCAGCCTGGGCTCTATGGCCTGGAGCAACAGCATGGGATTCGACTTCGATCCCATCGGCCATGAACGGACCGCGATGCTGGCCCAGATCGCCGAGTTCATTGAAGATCAGCCATCTTGAAGTCGCTGGTCAGAATGGTTGCGTGATGGTCGGTTCGTGAACTCGTGCTGGTGGTCGGCAAGAGTCTGGCATGTAGATCGTCCGGCAGGGCCGGTTCGCTGGTTCCTGTCCGTTGCGATCAGCACCGCTTCTACGCTCCAGGGATGTCGGACACCGAGATCGCAGAGCGGATCGCCGCGCGCCGCGCAGAACTGGACGAGCTGGAGGAACAACTGGTCAAGCAGTTGGAAGAGCTGCGGGCCGAGCGGGGCGACCTCGCCGCGGCCGAGCGGGTCCGGGCCCGGATGCGTGAGCAGTTCGCTACCGAGCGCGCCGTTGCCGCGCCGGTATCGGTGCAGGTCGCCGGTGCTGCGGTGCTGCAGGTTCCGTACCGCGCGCCGGGGGTTGCCGAGTCGGCGCTGCCGCCTGAGTACCAGCGGATCATGGCTGCCGTGCGTAAGGCCGCAGGTCCGGTGATGATGCGGCAGGTCGCAGTGATACTCGGCCTGGACACCGAGGTGCGCGGGAAGCTGGAGCCGCTGCGCGGGAAGTTGACCAAGCTCGCCGACCGCGGCTGGCTGCGCAAGCTGCCCGATGGGCGGTACAGCACCGGCCTGTGACCTGCATCATCACCACAGGACCGTAACTGAGGTGCCCCCGGGGCTCGTTGGATTTGTGTGACGAAAAACAAAGAGCGTTCCGAGGGCACCGACTCCCTTGTCTACCAGTGCCGCCTGCCGCTGTCCAAGAGCACCATCGAGCACCTCGCTGACCTGCTGATACGCCGCCTCAAAGCCATAGGCTCGCGTTGGCGCTCGCTCCCGCCGCGCCGGATCGCACTGATCGTGCTCGCCGTCCTGCGCCACGACCAGCGCCTGGCCGACATGGCCGGCGGAAACGGCATCGCCGAATCCACCGTGCGCCGGTGGCGCGACGAGATGGTCCTCCTGCTGGCCGGGCAGGCCCCGCGCCTGGACCGCGCCCTGAAGAAGATTGTGAAGCGCGGCGGGGAACTGGTCCTGATCGACGGCACCCTCGTGCCCACCCGGCGCCGCACCGGCAAGGACAACAAGGCGAACTACTCGGGCAAGCACCACCGCCATGGCCTGCACTTCCTCGCCCTGACCGACGAGAGGGGCAAGCTGGTGTGGATCTCCGCCGCCCGGCCCGGCCGCACCCACGACGCCACCGCCACCCGCCACGACAAGATCGTCGAACACCTGAAGGCCGCCGGGCTCGGCGCACTGGGCGACCTGGGCTTCATCGGCGTCGACAAACCGAAGGACCCCGATGACCAGGTGATCGTCACCGGCTACAAGGCCACCCGCTACCGCAAGATCACCACAGGTCAGAAGACCGCCAACCGGATCCTGGCAGCCGGACGCGCGCCCGTTGAACACGGCTTCGCCCACCTGAAGAACTGGCGCGTGCTCACCAAGCTCCGCACCGACCCCGCCAAGGCCACCGGCCTCCTGCGCGCCCTGCTCGTCCTGACCAACCTCGAAGTGAACCGCTGACAGACGATCTACACAGCAGACAACCGCCCACCACCAGCCCGAGCACTCCAAGGAGACATCACGCCAGCACCCTGACCAGCAACTTCAAGATGGCGGCAGCTCAAGGATGGAGACCACCATGGGCAAGCTGACCCTGCGTCGCCGCGGCACTGTGATCGCGGCGCTGGCCGTGACCGGTGTGCTGGTAGCCGGCGGCGCCACCGCCTCCGCCGCCACCAGCACCACCACGGCCAAGGCCACCACCACCACGGCGAAGGCCAAGCACAAGCAGGCGCACCGCCACGCCCCGCGCGGCGTCCACGGCCAGCGCACCGTCAAGAACGTCAAGACCGGGCAGTACGTGACCCGTGAGTGGCAGCGCGGCCAGGTCACCGCCGTGTCCGGCACCACCGTGACGGTCAAGAGCGCGGACGGCACGTCCTGGGCCTGGAACGCGGACCCGAAGCTGAAGATCACCCGCGACGGGAAGAAGACCACCGAGTCGGTCCTCAAGAGCGGCGACACCGTCCTGGTCGAGGGCACGCAGGCCGGCACGAAGAACGACGCCATTCGTATCTTCGCGCCCTCCGCCGCGCAGCTCGCCAAGCGGAAGGCCGCCAAGTAGCTCAACCTGTGCCCGAGACGCCTAGGCGCTTGCTGGGTGCATCGCGCTTTGATCGCGGTGGCACGGGTGATGCGGGGTACAAGGCAGCACGCCACACCTTCCCGGTGTGACCCTGGCGGCGCAGTGATGCTGTCAGAGGACGACCCGTACCGGGCGCCTTCCGGTACGGGCCGTCTGCTGTCGAATCTCCCATTCGACGGCACGCGCAGCGCCTGATGGAGAACCCATTTCCGCACCACGGCTACGCGGTCCCTCGGCTTGCCCAGCGTCGGCCGCTGGCGTGCCCGGATCGGAGTAGGGAGTACCGGCAACGCAAAATGCCGCCTTCCCCTCCAAGCCGGCCTTCGTCCACACACATCAGCAACGCACGGTCGGGGTCCTGGGCAGCACGGTCAGCTTAGGACGCAGCCGCCGACCCGGATAGTGGGCCTCTGGAGTGTGCTGGCGCACAATACCGGCGCACTTCTGCGGCGGGCCGAGGCCGAGGCCGGGGGGAAGCCCCCTGCTCGACCTCGGCCAGGACCCCCGCGCGCATCCTACGGGCCTGTCACGGCTTGCCGGGGCATCAGGCCCTCGCAGTAGGGTCGCCAGGGTCCTGTGTCCGGATCTTGACCAGTTGGGCGGCGAGCTGGCGCAGCTTCGGCAGGTAGGCCTCAAGGGCCAGGGCGAGGTGCTCGATGTCCTGGGTTCCATCTCGACGCCGCCCATGCTGAGGCCCATGGAGATGTACGCGATCCGCGGGCCTGGGTGAGCTGAGCCTCTACGAGCCGGGGGCCGTGGAGTGGCAGGGCGGCGGCCCCAACCAGTCGCGGTAGGGGCCTGGGTGTCCGCCCGAACAGCCCACCCGGCTCGCACCCCACTGGCGGCTGGGGCTTGATGGTGGTGTGTCCTGTTTCTGGAGGCGGCTGCGGGGCACCGACCGGGGCCTCAGACACCCGGTTCGTGGAATGGCCCCCGCGTGCGGGGGCCATTCGCATGCCTGGACCCGTTCGGCCCACAAGCGAGTTGACCCCGTGCCCTGTGCGGCCGAGCATGGTCCCGCAGGGCCTCCCAAGAGCCCAGCACAGCCGGGTGTCGTCCGCCCCGGCGCGCAAGCCCCCGAGTGGACACCCGGGGGCTTTCGCATGTTCGCGACACACCCATGCGGCCCACGGTCCTTGATCCGGGCACCCCCTACGGGGACGCTGCTGGTGCCGGTGCGTTCCAGGGCACGGTTACGCCGGTAGCCGGGCAGCCTCGTCCCCTGCCTCGGCACTGGGAGCCTCCGTCCGAAAGCGGGGGCTCCCGCCCGTTCAGGGCCACCAGGCCGACCGGGCAGGCGCACCCCTCGTCAGCCCGCACCACCGCCGCCGGGATCGGGGTGCGGACAGTCGTGACGGTCTGGGTCGCAACCACTGGTGCAACGGCGCTGGCCGCGTAGACGGCGGCCATGACCTCTGAGGCGAAACAATCGGCGATAACGAAGCTCGCGATGCACCTGGGCCTGGGGTACGGGCCCGGCGGGGAGCCGCGACCCGGCGCGCCTAGGCGATCGAGGTTCGGCCCTGTGTCCTCACGCCTGGACGAAGAGCTCAACAGCGCGCCTGCAGCCGCACCAGGGCTGCGGCGTAGCGAAGGTGGATCGCTTCGACACTGGCCTGGGAGCGCTGCTCCGCGGCGTCCAGGGAGGAGGCGTGCAGGGTGCGCATCTGGGCCAGGACGCTGGCGTGCGAGGCATCACGTTCGGTGCTCATCGCGGCGCTCGCCGACCGGCTCATGATTTCCACCCGCCAGACCCGAGGTTGCCAACTACAGCGAGCCTCCGAGTTGCAGATGCTCAACCCAACGATGAGCTCCGTTGCCCGACCTGGTGCTTCGTCACGCCACCTGCGTAATTTTGTTGGATTACGTCAGAATCATTGACAGTAATTCACCAGAACCTTTCAATATGCGACGAGTCCTCTTGCTCGTCATGAGTCGGGCATCCAGGTCCTCCCCTCACCGTTCTGGAAGGAGCACTGCGTGAGTTCTGTTCCGCAGCCATCGACCCGGATTTCCGGCAGCAGGAGGAACCGGGGCAGGTGGGGGCTCCTGGGTGCGGCCTCCCTGTTCGCCTCGTCCCTGCTCGGTGTGGGCGTTACCGCCGCACCCGCAGTCGCCGAGGGGAACGGCGCGGCGGCCACGCCCCAGGCGGGATGGAGCAGTTGGAGCTCGGTCCGGTACAACCCGACCGAGGCGAACATCGAGGCGCAGGCTGATGCGATGGCGTCGAGCGGCCTGGTGTCCCATGGGTTCACCTACATCAACGTCGACGACTTCTACTACCTCAACCCCGGCACCACCGTCGATACCTACGGGCGCTGGGCGATCGACCCGGCCCACTTCCCGCACGGGATGAAGCCGGTCGCCGACTACGTGCACGCCAAGGGGGAGAAGTTCGGCATGTACGTGACCCCGGGCATCCCGGTGGCCGCGTACAACCAGAACACCCCGATCCAGGGAACCTCGTTCCACGCCCGCGACATCGTCTCCAACACCACCAGCTACGAGCCGAACTACAATTTCCACGAAGGCGCGATGTACTACATCGACTACGCCAAGAACCCCGCGGCCGCACAGGCGTTCCTCAACTCGTGGGCCGATCTCTACGCGTCCTGGGGGGTGGACTACCTCAAGATCGACGGGGTCGGCGGCTCCGGCGGCGACATCGCCGACGTGCAGCACTGGTCGCAGGCCCTGAACCAGTCGGGCCGCACCATCCACTTCCAGCTGTCGAACTCCCTGGACGTCAAGAACGGCCCGACCTGGAAGAGCCTGGCCAACGGCTGGCGCGTCGACGACGACATCGAGTGCTACTGCAGCACCCTGACCAACTGGGGAAAGGTCTCGGTGCGGTTCAACGATCTACCGGCCTGGGTGCAGTACGACGGATCGGGCGGCTGGGCCGACCCGGACTCGGTCGAACTGGGCAACGGCTCCTCCGTGGGGCTGAGCGACGACGAGCGCAGGACCCAGATGAGCCTGTGGGCCATCTCCTCAGCCCCGCTGGTCCTGGGAACCGACCTGACCAAAATGGACTCCGGCGACCTGGCGCTACTGACCAACGACGAGATCCTCGGCGTCGACCGCTCCGGCAAACCCGCCCACCCGGTAGTCCAAGGCGCACAGCAGCAGACCTGGTGGGCCTACAACGGCGACGGCACCTACACCGTGGGCCTGTTCAACCTCGCCGGCACCACGGCCAACGTCACCGCGAACTTCTCCGACCTGGGCTTCACCGGCAGCGCCACGATCCGGAACCTGTGGAGCCACACCGACCTCGGCACCTCCACCACCTCCTACAGCACCTCGCTCCCCAGCCAGGGCTCCGCAGTCCTGCGGGTCACCCCGACCACCGGGCACGGCACCATCGGGGCACCCCTGGTCAGCAAACTCTCCGGGCGCTGCGCGGACTTGCCGCTGGGCAGCAACTACAACGGTGTGCAGGTGGAGGTCTGGGACTGCAACAACGGTCCGAACCAGAGCGTGACCTACAACGCCTCGACCAAGGCGCTGGGCCTGGAGGGTAAGTGCCTGGACGCCTTCGGCGCGGGAACCACGACCGGCACACCCGTCGACATCTACGACTGCAACGGCGGCGCGAACCAGCAGTGGCTCCGCAATGCCGACGGCACGATCACCGGCGTCCAGTCCGGCCTGTGCCTCGACGTCACCGGCTCCGCCAACCCCAATGGCAGCGGCCTGGAGCTCTACACCTGCAACGGCGGCGCCAACCAGCAGTGGACCGGCGCAAGCACCGCTCCCACCGTTCATGTCGGTCCGATCACCTCGGCTCTGTCGACCGCACTGTGTGTCGACGACAACGCGGCGAGCGCGGCGGACGGCACGGCGATCCAGCTCTGGGGCTGCAACGGCAGCACTGCCCAGGCGTGGACCGTATCGGCCGACAGCACCCTGCGGGTCCTGGGCAAGTGCCTGGACGTCACAGGCGCGGGCACTGCTGACGGAACCCAGGTGGAGCTCTACACCTGCAACGGCGGCTCCGCCCAGGTGTGGCAGTCGCAGGCCAACGGCAGCTTGGTCAACCCCGGCTCCGGCAAGTGCCTCGACGATCCGGCGAGCGCAACCGCGAACGGCACGAGACTGACGATCTACACCTGCAACGGCGGCGCCAACCAACGGTGGAACCTCCCCTGACCCATCACCGGCTGCCGAAGGGGGGCGACCCCCTCCGGCAGGTGCGGACAGGGCGGCGCAAGTGGAGTCGCCCGGGCGCAGGTCGCTGTCGTGGACGGTGGCGGACTGGGCCACCAGTCACGTGCCGTCCTGCTGGACCAGGCGCAGGGCGGTCCGCTCGGTCGAACGTCCTCTGGCTGTTGGTGACGGTCCAGGTCGCGATCCCGCCGGTGCCCGCCGGGTAGTCCCCGAAGGCGGGGACACCCGCGGCAGCGGCGTGGGCCGGCGGCCCGGGTGTCAGGGCTCGGTGGGTTCGGCGTCGCCCTGGTCCAGGGCGAGCTGGCTGGCCTCGGTGAGGGAAGAAGCACGCCCTGCTGCAGTGGCTCGCCTCCGCGCTCACCCGCATCGAGGCGAACGGGCCCCTGCGTGACTGGACTCATCAGAGGTCCACCTCACCACCGAGGACGGCAGACCCGGTACCGACGCCACCGATCCGCCCCAGCCGGCTGGGCATCGGTGGCCGGGCAGGCCTGCAGTAGAGCACCACTGAACCCGTTTCATCCTGAAGTGGCTGGTCGGGGGTCTGGTGTGGTGACCGCTGGGTGTACTCGTGCTGGCAGGGCGGCATGATCGCTGGGCTTGATCATCTGTCAGCGGGTGGCCTGGAGGCCGGTGAGTACCAGCAAAGCCCGCAGCAGCGTGGTCGCGTACGCCGCGCTCATGCGGACCTTCGTCAGCACGCGCCATGCCTTCAAGTTCGCAAAGCCGTGCTCGTTGGCCGCGCGTTCGCGGCTGACCAGGCGGTTCGCCTCCTTCTGGGCGGCGGTCAGCGGCTTGCCGCGCGCAGCCTTGCGGCCGGTGATGATCACGGGGTTCTCGGGGTCGTCGTCCAGGCCGACGAAGCCGAGGTCGGCGATCGCGCCCAGGCCGGCCTTGCGCAGCTGCGCGGTGATCTTGTTGCGGCGGGCGGTGGTGATCTCGCTGGAGCGTCCCGGTGCGGCCGATGATATCCAGATCAGGTTGCCCTTCTCGTCGGTCAGGGCGAGGAAGAGCAGGCCGTGGGCCTTGTGCTTCCTCGAGTAGTTGGGCCGGTCCCGGTCCCCGGTCCGGCGTCGGGTGCGCACCAGAGTGCCGTCCAGCAGCACCACGACACCGCCCTTCGCGGCGATCTTCTTCAAGGCGCGGTCCAGCCGCGGGGCCTGCTCAGCCAGCAGGCCGATCACCTCGATCACCCAGCGCCGCAGGGTCGCCGCCGAGATGCCGTTGCCGCCGGCCAGGTCGGCCAGGCGCTGGTCATGGCGCAGGAACGCCAGGACCAGCAGGGCCTGCCGCCCCGGGTCGAGCTTGCGCCAGCGCGAGTCGATCGCCTTGCGCCGAGCCCGTATCAGGCCTGCGACGTGGTTCACCACGCTGGTGGACAGGGAGAGTTTGACTTGGTAAATCAGTGGGGGTGAGCCCTCGGCCGGGCTGTTGTTGTTGGTCACACGACGCCAACACCCGCCGGGGGCCACGCTGTTACGGCCCGATCCAGCCGTTCGGCACCGACCGGGCCTGCGGGGGGATCAGCTGGGCGGTGTGAACAGTCCCGGAGCCGTCTCGCGCAGCCAGCCCCGGTCCGTCAGGCGCTTCGTCCGCGCGCGCATCGCCTCCACCTTGCGCGGCTCGGTGCCGATCCCCAGCCGCTCGCACAGCTGTTTGCACCGCACCGGGGCGCCCGCCTCCGCCATCTCCGCCAGCACCCGCTGGTACTCGGCCGACAGATCACCAGGTCCGGCCGCATCCTTGCGGTAGGGCACCACCCGTGACGGCTCCACGCCGGCGACCATGGCCGGATCCTCTTCCCCGGCCGCCCCGTGCTCGGCGAGCAACTGCCCCACGACCTGCTCCGCCGAGACGACCCGGGCCAGCTCGGCCTGGGCCTCCGTCAGCTGCTTGCCCAGCAGTTCGACCTGCTCGGCGAGGTAGGCGCGCCGCGCGCTGATCCGCTGCAGTACCGGGTCCACTGAGCCCCCTGCTGCTCGAGTAGTGCTCTTGTTACGGATCGTAGGCGACCCGCACCCGGCGTACGGGAAGAACAGACAGTCACCCAAGGATCCGTGGCGGACGATCAAGCCCGGCGATCATGCTCCCCTGCCAGCACGAGTACACCCAGCCGTCACCACACCAGACCCCCTACCAGCCACTTCAGGATGAAACGGGCTCACTCGACAAGCTCGAACGCGCCAGAGCTGCCCGGGAGGCGCTGGCGCACCGGCACGGCGACACCGCTGGAGCCCGCACCGCACTCGACAGGGCCACCACCTGCGCGAACACCGCCAAGGAGCATCTGTCCCAGGTTCTGGCGACCCAGCAGGCCATGATCGACCGGCGCCGGGCCGGGCAGCTGGCCAAGGCCTCGGGAGGAAAGGCAGGCCCCGGCAGGCCACCGCTGCCCCTGGACCGGGCCCCCGCGGTGATCGCCGCCCGCTGCGCGGTGGAACGGGCCGACCGGGCCCTGCACCGCGCGGAGGCCGACCGGCACAAGGGCGCGGTACCCAAGGCCAACACCACCGACCCCCGCTCGCGGACCATGCCCGCCAAGACCGGCGGCGGCTACCTGCAGGCCTACAACCTGCAGGCACTCGCGAGCCGGCGTCAGATCATCGTGGCGATGCTCCTCCACGACAACCCGGTCGACGTAGCCGCCCTGCACCCCCTGCTCAAAGCGGCCCGCATCAACCTGGACGCCGCCGGGATCACCGAGGGCATCGGCAAGGGGCTGTTCGACGCGGGGTACGCCTCCACCGAAAACTTCACCGCCCCCACCGAGGTCGACCTGTACGTGGCGGTCCACAACGGAGCCGCGCAAAGCGGTGGCGAGCCGACCACCGGCAAGACCGTGCCGGACGGCTGGCAGCCGATGGCCGACCACATGGCCACTGACCAGGCCAAGCAGCTGTACAAGCTGAGGTCGGGCACCATCGAACCGGTCTTCGCTCAACTGTTCAACCGCCTGGGCCGCCACCTCAACTACCGCGGCGACATGGTCGAGACCGAACTGGGCCTGTGGGGACTGACCCACAACCTCCTCAAGCACCTTCGGCACGCAGCCCGGACCGTCGTGCGCGAAACCACCCTCCACCCGACGCCGAGCGCCGCCTGAGCGGACACCAGCTCCCACGACCGTGAACCGCACCCCCTTGACAACCCAGGAACCCGAGTTGAGCGACAGCCTCGGTCAGCCCACCGAGCAGGAAATCCGCGCCGTCCAACAGGCATGGGCCGCCGCCAGCACCAACGCCGCCGCCTGAGACCCCAAAACTGTCAGAACGGCGAAAGGCGAGCAACCCATGAAGGAGACCACTATGGCCAAGCTGGAGATCATCGTGGCGAGTAGCCGTCCGGGGCGGGTCGGACCAACGGTGGCTGGGTGGATCGAGCAGGAGGCCAGGGCGCACGGCGGCTTCGCTGAGGTCGAGCTGGTGGACCTGGCCGAGGTGGACCTGCCTTTCATGAACGAGCCGCACCACCCGCGGCTGGGCCAATACACCCACCAGCACACCCGTGACTGGAGTAGCAAGGTCTCCGAGGCGGACGCCTTCGTGTTCGTGATGCCGGAGTACAACTACGGCTACAACGCCGAGCTGAAGAACGCCATCGACTACCTGCACACCGAGTGGCAGTACAAGCCGGTCGGACTGGTCAGTTATGGCGGGGTGTCGGCCGGAACCAGAGCCGCCCAGATGATCAAGCAGGTGGTGACCACCCTCAAGATGACCCCGCTCGCCGAGGCTGTCTCCATTCCGTTCGTTCACCAGTTCATCAGCGAGGAGGAGGGCCTGATCCCCAACGAGGTCATGACCTCCTCAGCCGCGGCCATGTTCGAGGAGCTCACCCGGGTCGCCGAAGCCCTGCGCCCGCTGCGAGCCAAGTCCACCTGAGATCCTGGCGCCATGACATTCCACCCCGTCTTGTCGGGGAGGATGTCACGGCCGCTGTCACCGTCAGCAGCCAGTTCCACATCGCGATCGAACTGATCGGGACGCGATGGTGATGGTCTGGCGCAGTCCTGCGCGCACTGAACCCGTTTCATCCTGAAGTGGCTGGTCGGGGGTCTGGTGTGGTGACCGCTGGGTGTACTCGTGCTGGCAGGGCGGCATGATCGCTGGGCTTGATCATCTGTCAGCGGGTGGCCTGGAGGCCGGTGAGTACCAGCAAAGCCCGCAGCAGCGTGGTCGCGTACGCCGCGCTCATGCGGACCTTCGTCAGCACGCGCCATGCCTTCAAGTTCGCAAAGCCGTGCTCGTTGGCCGCGCGTTCGCGGCTGACCAGGCGGTTCGCCTCCTTCTGGGCGGCGGTCAGCGGCTTGCCGCGCGCAGCCTTGCGGCCGGTGATGATCACGGGGTTCTCGGGGTCGTCGTCCAGGCCGACGAAGCCGAGGTCGGCGATCGCGCCCAGGCCGGCCTTGCGCAGCTGCGCGGTGATCTTGTTGCGGCGGGCGGTGGTGATCTCGCTGGAGCGTCCCGGTGCGGCCGATGATATCCAGATCAGGTTGCCCTTCTCGTCGGTCAGGGCGAGGAAGAGCAGGCCGTGGGCCTTGTGCTTCCTCGAGTAGTTGGGCCGGTCCCGGTCCCCGGTCCGGCGTCGGGTGCGCACCAGAGTGCCGTCCAGCAGCACCACGACACCGCCCTTCGCGGCGATCTTCTTCAAGGCGCGGTCCAGCCGCGGGGCCTGCTCAGCCAGCAGGCCGATCACCTCGATCACCCAGCGCCGCAGGGTCGCCGCCGAGATGCCGTTGCCGCCGGCCAGGTCGGCCAGGCGCTGGTCATGGCGCAGGAACGCCAGGACCAGCAGGGCCTGCCGCCCCGGGTCGAGCTTGCGCCAGCGCGAGTCGATCGCCTTGCGCCGAGCCCGTATCAGGCCTGCGACGTGGTTCACCACGCTGGTGGACAGGGAGAGTTTGACTTGGTAAATCAGTGGGGGTGAGCCCTCGGCCGGGCTGTTGTTGTTGGTCACACGACGCCAACACCCGCCGGGGGCCACGCTGTTACGGCCCGATCCAGCCGTTCGGCACCGACCGGGCCTGCGGGGGGATCAGCTGGGCGGTGTGAACAGTCCCGGAGCCGTCTCGCGCAGCCAGCCCCGGTCCGTCAGGCGCTTCGTCCGCGCGCGCATCGCCTCCACCTTGCGCGGCTCGGTGCCGATCCCCAGCCGCTCGCACAGCTGTTTGCACCGCACCGGGGCGCCCGCCTCCGCCATCTCCGCCAGCACCCGCTGGTACTCGGCCGACAGATCACCAGGTCCGGCCGCATCCTTGCGGTAGGGCACCACCCGTGACGGCTCCACGCCGGCGACCATGGCCGGATCCTCTTCCCCGGCCGCCCCGTGCTCGGCGAGCAACTGCCCCACGACCTGCTCCGCCGAGACGACCCGGGCCAGCTCGGCCTGGGCCTCCGTCAGCTGCTTGCCCAGCAGTTCGACCTGCTCGGCGAGGTAGGCGCGCCGCGCGCTGATCCGCTGCAGTACCGGGTCCACTGAGCCCCCTGCTGCTCGAGTAGTGCTCTTGTTACGGATCGTAGGCGACCCGCACCCGGCATACGGGAAGAACAGACAGTCACCCAAGGATCCGTGGCGGACGATCAAGCCCGGCGATCATGCTCCCCTGCCAGCACGAGTACACCCAGCCGTCACCACACCAGACCCCCTACCAGCCACTTCAGGATGAAACGGGCTCACTGTTCACCGGGCTCTGTCCCGTAGGCGGTGGCAGCTGTGAGTCAGCCGAGGGTCATGCGGCCGCCTAGATAGAGTGTGTCAGGATCATCGGGCCCCAGTGGGCCGCACGCGTCGAGCACGGCGGTGGCGTAGTGCTCCGCGTCGTCGTGTGGGTGGTAGCCCAGGTGCCGGCCGGGCGTCAGGTCCCACCAGGCGCGTGTGTTGGCGGAGATGCCGTAGACGATCTCGTAGTGGAGATCGGTGGCGGTCAGGAGGGCGTGGGTGAGTCTTATCGTGTCGTCGGGGCTGAGCCAGGTGGAGAGCATGCGTACCGTGGTCGGTTCCGGGAAGCAGGAACCGATGCGGACGCAGGCCACCTCCATGTGGTGGCGGTCGGCGTAGAGGGAGCCGAGTGCTTCTCCGAAGGCTTTGGTGACGCCGTAAAGGGTGTCGGGGCGTGGGCGGACTCCGATGCCGATGGATGCCGCTCGCGGGTGGAAGCCGACTGCGTGGTTGCTGCTGGCGTAGACGATGCGGCGTACTCCTGCTTGGCGGGCGGCTTCGAAGACCTGGTAGGTGCCGTCAATGTTGGCGTGCAGAAGGTCGGTGAAAGGTGCCTCGCCGGGGATGCCGGCAAGGTGCACCACGGCGTCAACACTGTTCATGGCAGTGCGGAGCGTGAGGGGGTCGGTGATGTCGCCGACCCTCCAGTCCGGGTCTGCGTCGGGTGGTCGGATCAGGTCAAGCCCGCGCACGTGCCAGCCGAGTTCCGGCAGCCCCCGTCGGAGGATTCCGCCGATCGCACCACCTGCCCCGGTGACTAGAACGGTGCGCATCACCTTGTCGGGGTGCGTGGTGATGGGCAGTCAGCTTTGGGCACTATGCCTCCAGGGGTGTTTCGGCGCGGGGACTGTTCGCGGGGCCAAGGGGTGCTCTGCCGGGTGTGCTCGCAGGGACGAAGTCAGTCCGGGGTGCGGGCGACCAGTTGGGTGGGATTGACGAAGCGCAGGGCGATGAGGAGCAGTAGGGCCATGGTGGCGGTGTAGATGACGGCCATGGCGTCGATGGACTGGGGGGTGCGGATGCCGGCGGAGAAGACGGCGGAGAACAGGGACACGATCAGGGTCTGGCTGGTGGGGCCCGAGGTGAGGAAGGTCAGTTCGAACATGCCGAAGGTGCGCACCAGGACCAGGATGCTGGCGGCCAGGATGCCGGGCAGGAGCAGGGGGGTGAGGATGCGGGTCAGGACTGCGCGGGTGGATGCACCGCACATGCGGGCGGCCGATTCGATTCCGGGGTCAATCTGTTCGATGAAGGGCGTCATCGTGAACACGACGAAGGGGATGGAGGGAACCAGGTTGGCGAGGACGACACCAGTGAGGGATCCAGCCAGGTGGAACTTGTACAGGACGGTGGCCAGGGGGATGCCGTAGGCGATGGGCGGGACCAGGATGGGCAGGACGAACAATATGGTCAGTGCGCGTTTGCCGGGGAAGTCGCGGCGGGCCAGGGCGTAGGAGGCGGGTACTGCGAGCAGGAGGGACAGGGCTACTACCAGGAAGCTGACTTCGATGGTGACCCACAGCACTTGGCCGAGGTTGAACTCGTTCCAGGACTGGCTGTACCAGGACAGGGTGTAGCCGTGCGGCAGCCATCCTTTGAACCAGGTCCGGCCGAAGGAGTCCAGGACGACGGAGCCGATGACACCCAGCAGGTTCACGAAGAAGAACGCGAGGAGGGCCCAGACCAGCCAGGTCCCAGGGCGCAGGGCCACGCCTTTGCGTGTGGCTGGCGGGCGGGACGGCGCCTGTCGAGGTGCGGTACCTGTCGGGGTGGTGGTCATCCCTTGCCTCCGGTCGATCCGCGGTACAGGCGTGAGCGCAGTCCCATTGCGATGCCGATGACGGCGAGCATCAAGGCGGTCATCACCATGGCGACGGCGCAGCCCTGGGAGTAGTCGAAGCGTTCCAGGGCGGCTTCGTAGGCTTCGATGGAGATCACGTGGGTCCTGCCGTCGGGGTCGCCGACCATGAGCGCGGAGGGGAAGACGGCGAACGCCAGGACGAAGGTGAGGCAGAACGTCGTCATCAGCCCTGGCAGCAGGAGCGGGAAGGTGATGTGGCGAAAGCGCTGCCGTGGGCCTGCGCCCAGGGTCGCGGCTGCGCGCTCCAGGGCGGGGTGGATGCCGGAGAGGTAGGAGTGGGTGAGCAGGAAGGCGAAGGGGAAGCCGCTGATGATCAGCGAGAGCAGTACGCCCCAGTAGTTGAAGGTCAGCTGTACGGGTGTCTTGGTGAGTCCCAGGAGTTGCAGGGTCTGGTTGAACCAGCCGACGGGTCCGTAGAATTCTAGGATGCCCTCTGCGGTAAGGACCGTGCCCAGGGTGATCGGGACGACGAGCAGCGCCAGGAGCAGGCGTTTGCCGTGGAAGTCGCGGCGCATTTGGTAGGACAGGGGGACCGAGGCGCCGACGTTGATGAGCGTGGCGGGTAGGGCAAGTTTGAAGGTGGTGGCGATGGACCCGACCGCGAAGGAGTTGCTGAAGAAGGCGCGGTAGGAGGCGAGGAAGTCGCCCTTGGCGGGTTGGAACGAGAGCTGCAGGCCGTAGAGGAAGGGGTAGCAGAAGAGCGCCAACACGGCCAGCAGGGCGGGAATGAGCAGCAGGAGGGTGCGGTCAAGGCCGCGTGCGGCCAGACGGTGGCGCAGGGCGGCGCGTTCCCGCGCGGGGGGATCGGCTGCGGGTCCGGGCGGTGTCAGGGTGGTGTTGGTCACGTGGTCGCCTCGTGCGGCTTCCGGGGGAAGACCAGGGCCCGGTCGGCGGGAATGGTGAGGGAGACGCTGTCGAGGGGGTGTACCTGGGTGGGGGTCTTGAAGTGGATGCGGTCGCCGCCTCGGGTGAGGGCTTCGACGTGGAGTTGCCGTCCGTGGTATTCGACGATCTCGGCGACGGCTTCGATGTCTGCGTGCTCGGTGTGCTGGGTGAGGTGGATGTCCTCGGGCCGGATCGCGAGCACGACCGGTTCGCCCGGTACCAGGGCGCGGCCGGCCACCGGGGTGCCGCGCAGCGCCAGGCCGCGCCCGCGGGCGAGCGCGCCCTGGGCGTCTGCGGACGCTATCTCCAGGTGGAGCAGGTTGCGGTAGCCCATGAATGCGGCGACATGGACGTTGGCGGGGTGTTCGTACAGGTCGGCGGGGGTGCCGATCTGGCTGACCTGGCCCTGGTCCAGGACGACCAGGCGGTCGGCCAGGGACAGTGCCTCCTCCTGGTCGTGCGTCACATAGACGGTGGTGAGGCCGAGTTCTTGGTGGATGCGGCGGATCTCGGTGCGCATCTCCAGGCGCAGGGTGGCGTCCAGGTTGGAAAGCGGTTCGTCCATGAGGACCAGGGGTGGCTCCAGGACGATGGCGCGGGCGATGGCGACGCGTTGTTGCTGACCGCCGGAGAGCTGCCCGGGGTGCTTGCGGGCCTGCTCGGTGAGCCTGACCAGGTCCAGCACCGCGTTCACGCGGCGTTCGCTCTCCGCTTTGGGGACCTTGCGCATCTTCAGGCCGAAGGCGATGTTGGCGCGAACCGTCAGGTGAGGGAAGAGGGCGTAGTTCTGGAAGACCATGCCGAAGCCCCGCTTTTCGGGGGGCAGGGTGTCGATGCGCCGCCCGTCCAGGATGATCTGCCCGGCGGTGAGGGGGAGCAGGCCTGCCAGGCAGTTCAGGGCTGTTGTCTTGCCGCAGCCCGAGGGGCCGAGAAGGGCGAGGAACTCGCCGCCGTGCAGGGTCAGGTCCAGCGGGTGCAGGGCGAGATGCGTTCCGTAGGCCCGGCTGACGCCTTCAAGGTGCAGCTCGTGCAACTGGGAGTCGGGGCGGCTGCCGACTGGAGGCTGCGGGTCGGGGGCCGTGCGGGTCATGGGGCTCACCGCGTTCACTTGGTTGATCCGATCCTGCGGTCCCACAGATCGAAGGCGGTGACCTGGGTGGTCGCCGGCAGGGAGTTCTTGATGGGGTACTGGGTCATCCAGGTGTCGAAGTCCGCGTCGCCGTACTGGGCGACGACCTGCTGGGAGGAGGCCGGGGCCTTGCTCAGTGGCACGTTCTTGACCGCTGGGCCCGGGTAGAAGTACCCGGTGTCGTAGGCGAATGCCTGCTGCTGGGGGGTGAGCATCCAGGCCAGCAGGCGCAGCGTGGCGGTGAGTTCGTCGGGTGAGACGCCTTTGGGGACGGTGCCGTACTGGGCGTCGCACACCCAGGTGAAGGTCGTGAACTTGGCGATCTTCATGCTGGGCGGGACGGTGCCCAGGGCGCGGGGGTTGATGTACCAGCCGGTGGTGGAGGCGACCATGTGGACGGTGCCGGCGGCGAGATTCTTCATCGTCGCTGTTTGTCCCGGCGGGGTAGGCGCTGACGTATTTGTTGAGCTCGGTCAGGTAGGCCCAGGTCTTGGCCCAGCCGTTGGTCGGATCGGTGGGGTCGGAGTCGCCGAGGAGGTAGGGCAGGCCCATCAGGAACGTGCGGCCGGGTCCGGAGTTCGCGGGGCGCGCGTACTGGAATTTCCCGGGGTTGGCCTGTGCCCAGCTGAGCAGGGCGTCGGTGGTGGCGGGCGGGGTGGCGACTTTTGCGGGGTCGTATTCCAGCAGGGGCCCCGAGGGGTACCAGACCAGTTCGATGCCCTGGTCCTGGGCCAGGGTCGTCATGGCTGCGGCAGGTGCCTGGTAGTTGGCCATCAGGTCGGGGAAGAATGTGTGGTAGTAGGGCTTGAGGTCGTACCACAGGCTCTTCTGGATGCCGGCGGCCAGGCCGTCGGTGCCGGTGAGCACCAGGTGGATCTGTACGTTGCCGGCCTGCTGCTGGGCCTGGACCTTGGAGGCGAGCTGCGGTGCGGTTCCGGTGGTGTAGGTGACGTGGGCGATGACCTCGGGGTGTGCCGTCTTGAACGCCTCGATCATGGGCTTGGTCAGCGCCAGGTTCCCCGCTACGTCGAGGATGTTGAGGGTGACCGGTTTGGCCGGGGCGCTGGCCAGGTGGCCGGGTGCGGTGGGGGCGGTGTCCGCGGGGCTGCTGGGGGCGGAGCAGGCCGCCAGGACGGGGACGGCGGCCGCGCCGGCGGCGAGTGTGGACAGGACTCGGCGGCGCGAGAGGCCGGGCAGGTGCGGTGTGCTTTCGCTGTTGTCGGGCATGGCGGATGAAGCCCTTCGTTGGTGTGGTGGCGAACGCGTCTCGACTAGGCTGTGGTGCGGCTTTAGCGTGGGTCGGGTGCCGGGTCGCGGCCCGGTGTGGCGAGGAAGTCGAAGTCGCAGCCCTCATCGGCCTGGGTGACGTGATCGGCGTAGAGGGCGCCGTAGCCGCGGGTAAAGACCGGAGCCGGTGGTGTCCAGGCGCGGCGGCGCAGTTCCAGTTCGGCTGGTTCGACGTCGAGTTGGAGTAGTCGCTGCTGAACGTCGAGAGTGATGAGGTCGCCGGTGCGCACCAGTGCGAGGGGTCCGCCCGCATGGGACTCGGGGGCGATGTGCAGGACGCACGTGCCGTAGCTGGTTCCGCTCATCCTGGCGTCGGAGATCCGCACCAGGTCCCTCACGCCTTGCTTCAGGAGATAGGCGGGGATGGGCAGCATGCCGTACTCCGGCATGCCCGGGCCGCCCAGGGGGCCGGTGCCTCGCAGGACCAGGACGGTGTCCTTCGTGATGGCGAACTCCGGGTCGTCGATGCCGTGCAGTAGGGCGCTGTAGGAGTCGAAGACGACGGCGGGACCTGTGTGCCGCAGGAGTGCCGGGGTGGCGGCCAGGTGTTTGATCACCGCGCCGCCCGGGGCGAGGTTGCCGTGCAGCACCGCTACCCCGCCGTGCGGGGAGAGCGGGTCTGCCGGGGTTCGGATGGCGGGGCCGTGGATCTCTGCGTCGGCGAAGTAGTCGGCGAACGGCTGGCCGGCCACGGTGATCCGGTCCGGGTGGAGTGTGCCCGGGACCGTGCTCAGCTGCTGCAGGAGCGCGGGGAGGCCGCCGGCGTAGTAGAAGTCCTCCATCAGGTAGGTGCCTACCGGTCGTACGTCCGCGAGTACCGGGACGCGGCGGCCGATCGCGTCGAAGTCCTCCAGGGACAAGGGGACCCCCAGCCTACCGGCCATGGCGATCAGGTGGATCAGGGCGTTGGTGGAGCCGCCCAGGGCGAGCACGGTCGCGGCCGCGTCCTCGAAGGCCTCCCGGGTCATCACCGCGGCCGGGGTAATGTCCTCCTTGACCAGTCCCACGATCCGCCGACCTGCCGCGGCCGCCATCCGGTGGTGGGCGGAATCCACCGCAGGAATCGCCGAGGACCCGGGCAGTGCCATGCCCAGGGCCTCGGCGGCGGCGGTCATGGTGGAGGCGGTGCCCATGGTCATGCAGTGGCCCGGGGACCGCGCCAGACCGCACTCGACCTGCGACATCTCGCACTCACCGATCCGTCCCGCCCGGTACTCCTCCCAGTAGGCCCACAGGTCGGTTCCGCTGCCAAGGGGCTGGCCCCGGTGGTGGCCGCGCAGCATCGGGCCCGACGGCAGGACCAGGGCAGGCAGACCGGCGCTCGCGGCACCCATCAGCAGGGCGGGGACGGTCTTGTCGCAGCCGCCCATCAGCACCGCGCCGTCCACCGGGTAGGAGCGCAGCAGTTCCTCGGTCTCCATGGCGAGCAGGTTGCGGTAGAGCATCGGGGTGGGCTTTTGGAATGTCTCCGACAGGGTCGCCACCGGGAACTCCAGGGGGAAGCCGCCCGCCTGCCACACACCACGCTTGACCTGCTCAGCGCGTTCACGCAGGTGCATGTGGCAGGGGTTGATGTCGGACCAGGTGTTGAGGATCGCGATGACCGGCTTTCCCAGGTGCTCCTCCGGGAGGTAGCCGAGCTGACGCATCCGCGAGCGATGGCTGAAGGCCCGAAGGCCCCCGCCGGTGACGTCGTCGGCGGCGCCGAACCAGGCCGCGCTCCGCAGTTGTCTGGTCGGCGCGGCAGCGCCTCCAGTTGTCAGCGCGGGGGTCTTCATAGCCAGTCCTCCGTCCGCCACTTTGCGATCTGTTCGCCGATGCGGTCGCGTAGCACCGTCGGCAGGGTCCGTGAGGGCGGGCGCACCGTGCGGTGGCTGAGCCCCAGTTGAGCCAGCGCCTCCTTGACCACGCTGACGTTGTCGGCGGACGCGTCAGCGGCGCGCAGCTCCTCAAAGGTCCGCGCCGACTCCCAGATCAGCATGGCCTTGGGGAAGTCCCCACCTCGCAGCGCTTCCAGAAGCGCGAGCGACAACCGCGGGACCACATTGACCAGTCCTGAGGTGAAGCCGACCGCGCCGGTGGCCCAGTACCCGGGTGTGGAGAGTTCGGCCAGGCCCGCTATCCAGGCGAACCGTTCCAGCCCGGCGTCTCTGGCCACGCAGGCGAAGCGCACGGGATCAGGGACGGCGTACTTGACTCCGACAATGTTCCCGCACTGGTCCGCGAGGGTGCGGATATGCGCGCCGGTGACGCGCTCGTCACGGATGTACAGAACGACGCCCAGCTCAGGCACCGCCTGCGCGACAGCGCGGTGATAGTCGATCCAGCCCTCGGCGGAACGGTAGGGATGGGCGGGCTGGTGCACCATCAGCGATCCGGCCCCCGCGTCGCGGGCATGCAAGGCAGCGGCAACTGCTCCGGCCACATCCAGGCCCACACCAGCCATCACCTCGGCACGGCCCTGGGCCGCCAGTACGGTGGACTCCACTGCGCGACGCCCCTCGGCCGGGGTGAGCGTGTAGAACTCCCCCGTGTTGCCGTTGGCAGTGAGCACCTCCACCCCGTGGTCGACCAGCCGGCGCACCAGGTGCGCGTGATTGTCCCAGTCAACGCGGCCCTGGGCATCGAAGGGCGTCACGGGGATGGCCACCACCGTGCCGAGCCGTGCGCGAAGAGCATCCAGCGGCAGTGCATCCGATGTCATCTCGACGCTACCCCGCCTCTTCCTCGGGAAAGTTGCGGGCCACGAACGCACTGATATGGCTGCGCATCAAGTCGGCCAGCAGGTCCAGCTTCCCGTCCTGCGCTGCACGCAGGATGTCCCGGTGCTCGCGTGCCTCCAGTTCCCACGACGGCCGGGCAGCCCACGCCGCACTGGAGACCAGGGCCGTCTGATCGCGCAGGTCCTCCAGCGAGCGGACCAGGAGCGGGTTCCCGCAGCCCGCGTACAGGGATCGGTGGAAGTCCCGGTTCGCCAAGGAGCGCTCGGCGGTGTCCGCCGCCCGGTCGGCGCGATCGAGCGAGGCCACGGCCTCCAGCCAGGAATGGTGTGCGCGGGCTGCGGTCCGCGCCGCGGCCACCGGTTCCAGCAGCAGCCGCATGTCGTAGACGCTGAGTGCAAGGGCCCGGTCCACTGCGCGCACCGAGGCCCCCTTGTAGGGACTCATCACGACCAGGCCTGACCCGGCGAGTGTCTTGAGTGCCTCCCGGACCGGAGTCTTCGACACACCCAGGCGCTCGGCCAGCTCGGTCTCCACCAAAGCCTGACCCGGTTTCAACTCACCGACCAGTATGGCGTGTTTGATCTCCGCCAGGACCGCCTCGGTGGCGGGAGGGGATCGAGCCGGGCAGGGAACGTCCTGACTGCACGAGAGCATCGGACACAGGCAGCACTCCAAGGCACGGGAAGGGACTGATCAGCACGCAGGGCGTACCGAAAGCAGCCCAGAGGAGATCTCATATACGATACGGGCCCGACGGTAGGGGGCCCTTGGAGAGCAGTCAAGGGGTCGCGCCGCAAACTCTCCACCGGGCGCTGGCTACTGCCACCTCGATTCCCCCCAGTCCGGTAAGGAGTGAGCTGTACCGCAGGGGTGAGTTCCTGACAACGGTGTCATCGCGCAAAGATTGCCCGTGTGGCAATCCGGTCGAGAGGGTTGACACGTGCCGGTCACCTCCCTTTTGCTAGCCGACGTCGGCCGCACGGTCGAGTCGGAGTCGAATGGTCCACCGAGGCCGATCCGTCTTCGTCGCATCGAACTAACTAGATCTGATGAGCCTCTGGCGCTCGGTCAAATCACTTCTTCCGTTCAGCCAGCCCTGCCGGCCCCTCTACGGTCCGGCTCCGGCTCAGGCATGCGGAAGCCCATGTCGGTAACTGCCGACCGTGGCCTGCCCCCGCGACCCGTGCCTGTTTCAGTGCGTCCCAGTGCGGGCGCGAATCCATCGAGGAGTTTCATGTTACGAGGATTCATGTTTCGTCGTTCAGCCGCGCGGGCGTTCGCCAGTATGGCGCTGATGGCGACTGCGGCGCTGGTGTGCCAGACGGCGTTCGCGGACGACACCACCGTGTCCTACGACAACTTCCGCACGGGGTGGGACCCGAACGAGGCGGCTCTGAGTCCGGCTTCGGTTCCCGGGACCGGCTTCGGGCAGATCTTCTCCACACCCGTCACCGGCCAGGTCTACGGGCAGCCGCTGGTGGTCGGGGGAACCCTGGTGGCGGCCACCGAGGCGAACAACGTCTACGGGATCAACGCTGCGACTGGAGCGGTGCTGTGGTCGCGCAACGTCGGCGCACCGCTGGCGCCGTGGGCCGACTGCGGGGACCTGACCCCGCAAATCGGGATCACCAGCACCCCGGTCTACGACCCGGCGACCAAGTCGGTGTTCTTTCTGGCAAAGGTCAACGACGGGCCGCACTACTACATGCACTCGGTGGATTTGGCCACCGGCGCCGAGCGCAGTGGCTGGCCGGTCGCGATCGCCGGTCTGCCGAGCAACGACAAGGCGCATCCGTTCAATGTGTCGACCGCGTTGCAGCGCCCGGGGCTGCTGCTGCTGGGCGGTGTGGTCTACGCCGCGTTCGGCAGTTCGTGCGACAAGGGCCCCTACGTGGCTACGTTGTGTGAAGACCACCAGTCCGGTGATGTCGACCCTGTGGTCGGCCGAGGCCGGCACCGCAGACGGTGAAGCCGCGATCTGGCAGTCGGGCGGCGGCCTGGTCTCCGACGGGCCCGGGCGGATCATCTTCACCAGCGGCAACGGCGTCGACCCAGCCCGCGGTCCCGGCAGCAGTCCGCCGGCGGGGCTTGGTGACTCGGTGGTGCGCCTGCAGGTCAACGGCGACGGATCGCTGACCGCCAAGGACTTCTTCAGCCCCACCAACAACACCCAGCTGTCCGCGGCCGACTCGGACTTCGGCTCGGGGGGCCCGGTGGCGCTGCCGGACAGCTTCGGTACGACTGCGCACCCGCACCTGCTCGTGCAGGTCGGCAAGGACGGCCGGGTGTTCCTGCTGGACCGCGACAACCTGGGCGGCATGGGGCAGGGCCCTGGCGGGACGGACGCGTCGGTGGGACCGGTGGCCGGTCCGTTCAACGGGATGTGGGACCACCCGGCGGTCTGGGGCGGGGACGGCGGCTACGTCTACGACGTGGAGAACGGCGGCCCGCTGCGGGCGCTGAAACGCTCGGTCAACGCCAACGGCCTGCCGCAGCTCACCTCCGCCGGTACCAGTGCGGCCACGTTCGGCCTGGGAGCTGGTTCGCCTCTGGTCACCTCCACCGGTACCACCGCAGGGTCCGCGATCGTGTGGATCGTGCACACCAGCGACTCCAGCGGCACCGGGGCCACCCTGCAGGCGTACGACGCGGTGCCGCAGGGCGGGCAGCTGCACCTGCGGTTCTCCGCACCGATCGGGACCGCGGCGAAGTTCGTGGTTCCCGCCTCCGACGCCGGTCGGGTCTTCGTGGGCACCCGCGACGGCCACGTCATCGGCTTCGGCCCGGGCGGAACGAGCACCGGGGGCAGCGGCCCGGTCACCTCTGGCATCAACGGCAAGTGCCTGGACGACAACAACGGCAGCGCCAACGGCACCGCGGTGGTGATCTACGACTGCAACGGCGGCGCCAATCAGAACTGGACTTACAGCGGCGGCGTCCTGCACATCAACGGCAAGTGCGCCGACGTCACCGGCCAGGGCACAGCCAATGGCACCAAGGTCCAGCTCTGGGACTGCAACGGCGGCACCGACCAGCAGTGGACACCCCAGGCCAATGGCGAACTGGTCAGTGCCTCTTCCGGACGTTGCCTCGATGACCCGGGCTTCAGCACCGCGAACCAGACTCAGGTTGACATCTGGGACTGCGACAACGGTGCCAACCAGCACTGGGCACTGCCGTAGCCGAACCGGACGACAACGGCGCGCGACCTTCGGGCACCGGCGGGGTGCGCAAACTCGCCCTGCCGGCTCCCGGGGCCGCGCACCCCCCATCCAGGACCCCGGACTGCGTCGGTGCGAATAGACGCGACCGCCCGCTGGTCCGCCTACCGGACGCCGACAGCGGTGCCGGGCCCTTCACCGGAGGTATTCCCATGGAACTGCAACGGCGCACTTTCCTGGCCCTGGGCGTCACCGCGGGACTCACCGCCGCCGGGGCGGTACGCGGCCTGCCCGCGTCCGCCGCGGCCGGCGGCGCGGCCGCCACCCAGACCATGTACCTGACCGGTACCGATGCCGACAGTACCGTGCCGTGGGACTTCATGGTCACCGGCGGCCGGCGCAGCAACAGTTGGGGCACGGTGCCTACTCCCTCGAACTGGGAGTTCTCCGGCTACGGCAGCTACAACTACGGTGGCACGCTGACGCCCGGCGAGAACGGGCACTACCGCCACAGCTTCACCCCGCCCGCCGCCTGGGCCGGCCTGCAGGTCTTCCTGGTCTTCGAGGGCGCGATGACCGATACCACCGTCCTGCTCAACGGCCGCTCAGCCGGCCCGGTGCACCAGGGCGCCTTCTACCGGTTCCGCTACGACGTCACGGCGCTGATCCTTCCCGGGCAGTCCAACCTGCTGGAGGTGACGGTCACCAAGGACTCCGCCGAGACGTCGGTGAACCAGGCAGAGCGCGAGGGCGACTACTGGAACTTCGGCGGCATCTTCCGACCCGTCTACCTGCAGGCGTTCCCCACCGCACGCGTCGACAGGGTGGCCGTCAAAGCCGACACGAGCGGTGCCTTCACGCTGGACGTGCACCTCGCGGGTAGCGTGGGCTCCGGACGCGTGACCGCCCAGATCCAGAACCTCGACGGCAGCAGTGCGGTCAGCAGCGTCTCCGCATCGGTGGCCGCCGGCACCACCAGGACCACGCTGTCGACCACCGTAACCGGGGCCCGGGTGTGGAGCGCTGAAGCCCCCAACCTCTACCAGGTCGCAGTCCAGCTCACTGATGCCGGCGGAGCCCTGGTGCACCAGATCACCGAGCGCTTCGGCTTCCGCACGGTGCAGGTGCGACCCGGCGACGGGCTCTACGTCAACGGCACCAGGGTCCTGCTCAAGGGCGTGAGCCGGCACACCTTCTACCCCACCCTGGGCCGCGCCTCCAGCCCTCGGCTTGCCAGGCAGGACATCGTGCTGATGAAGTCGATGAACATGAACGCCGTACGGATGTCCCACTACCCCCCCGACACCTACTTCCTGGACCTGTGCGACGAACTGGGCCTGTACGTCCTGGACGAACTCGCCGGATGGCAGCACCCCTACGACACCGCAGCGGGCACCCCCCTGGTCCAGGCGATGGTCACCCGCGACGTCAACCACCCCTCCATCCTGTTCTGGGACAACGGCAACGAGGGCGGCTGGAACACCGCAATGGACAGCGCGTTCGCCAGCTGGGACCCCCAGGGGCGATCGGTCCTGCACCCGTCCGCCAACTTCAGCCAGATCGACACCAACCACTACCCGACCTACGACACCGTCAAGTCCAAACTGACCGGCACCACAGTCTTCATGCCCACCGAATTCCTGCACAGCCTCTACGACGGCGGCGCGGGCGCAGGCCTGGACGACTACTGGCAGCTGATGACCGCAGCCCCACACTCAGCCGGCGGGTTCATCTGGTCACTCATCGACGAGGGCATCCGCCGCGACGACGGCGGCGGCACCATCGACACCAACGGCAACCGCGGACCAGACGGCATCGTGGGCCCCTTCCGCGAGAAGGAGGGCAGCTTCTCCACCATCAAGGACATCTGGTCACCGATCCAGCTGGCCAGCCCCACCTACTACGAGAACACCTTCCCCGCCGCCTTCAACGGCACCACCCGACTGACCAACCACTACGCCTTCACCAACACCACCGCCTGCTCATTCAGCTGGCAGCTTGTCACCTATCCGGCACCAGGTACTACCACCGGACACACAGTGACTGCCCACGGCACCAGTCCCAGCCCCAACATCGCCCCCGGCGCCACCGGGACACTGTCCCTGGGACTTCCCGCCAACTGGAACGGCGCCGACGCACTGATGCTCACCGCCACCGACCCGTCCGGTGCGGAGATCAACACCTGGGTCTGGACGATCAAGAAAGCAACCGACTACACCACCCGGCTCGTCACCCCAGCGACCGGCGCCCCCGCCGTGACCTCGACCACCACCACCAGCACCGTCTCCATGACCGCCGCAAGCACCACGGTGAGCATCGCCCGCACCAGCGGCCGACTCAACACAGTGACCCACGCCGGACAAACCTTCTCCCTGGCCAACGGACCTGCCCTGGCCACCGGCACATCGACACTCACCGCTCTCACCCACGCCCAGGACGGCGCCGCCCAGACCGTCACCGCCACCTACACCGGCGACCTGCAATCCGTACGCTGGCGCCTGGACACCAACGCCTGGCTGCGCCTGGACTACACCTACCACCTCACCGGGACCTACGACTTCCTGGGCGTCAACTTCGACTACCCCACCTCCAAGGTGACCGGAGTGACCTGGCTCGGACGCGGCCCCTACCGTGTCTGGAAGAACCGCCTGCGCGGGGTCACCACCGACGTGTGGACCAAGGACTACAACGACACCGTCACCGGCGACACCGGATTCATCTACCCGGAGTTCAAGGGCTACCACGCCAAGCTCTACTGGGCCACGCTGCACACCACGGAAGGCACCATCACCATGGTCTCCGCACAGGAGGACGTCTTCCTGCGCCTGTTCACGCCCACCTGGCCAGCTGACCCGGTGCACGCGACCGCGCCCTTCCCCAGCGGCGACGTGTCCTTCCTCGACGCCATCCCCGCCATCGGTAACAAGTTCCACACGACGGCCCAGCTCGGACCGGCCAGTCAGCAGAACACGGCAACGGGCACCTACTCGCGCACCCTCTACTTCCGATTCGGTAGCTGAAGCCCTACTTCCAGGGCTCGACGATCAGCGGCAAGGTAGACGGCACTCGGGTCGGTTCGCTCACCGACGCGCTCCTTCCAGTCCGGGCGGGCGGGGGTGGGCATCCAGGGCTGTCGCACCGACCAATTCGACGACCTGTCCATCACCCCGGGCTCGGGTACTGGGGGCGGCACTGTGACCGGACCGGTCACCTCTGACCTCAACACGGCCAAGTACCTAGATGACGCACCCGCCCAGCAGCGGACCGTGGGCAACGACTCAGTCACCACCAACGGCCTGTGCCTGGACGTCGTCGGAGCCACCACCGCCAATGGCTCCCTCGTGGACCTGTGCAACTTCAACGGCGGCGGAAACCAGCAGTGGACTGTCAGCAACGGGGCCCTGGTCAACCCCGCGAGCGGCCACTGCCTCGACATCCTCGCCTCCACCACCGCCAACGGCACTCAGCTCGACATTTGGGACTGCAACGGCGGCGCCAACCAGAAGTGGAACGTTCCCACCTCGTCGTGAACGGCGCGGCCGCCCCGCCGGCCGGCCGGTAGGACAGCCACGGCTGGCGACCGTGCAAGCATCTCGTCCGCCGCCCCAATAGAAGAGGAAAAGAATATGAGGTACTACATGGCAGGCTTGGTGGCAGTGGCTACGGCTGCGCTCAGTGTGGGCGCTGCCTTGCCGGCAGACGCCAGCAGCCCCGACGCCCAGGCAGCAGCTGCCGCGCCCGCTTCACTGCGGGTGATGCCGCTGGGTGACTCGATCACCTGGGGCATCGGCAGCAGCACGGGCAACAGCTACCGAGGCGACCTGGGAAAGGAACTGTCCGGCGAGGGACACACGTTGGACTTCGTAGGCACCCAGCGCAACGGCACCATGTCCGACCCGGACAACGAGGGCCACTCCGGCTGGCGGATCGACCAGATCGCCGGCATCGCCGACTCCGTGCTGGCCCAGTACCGGCCCAACGTCATCACCCTGGAGATCGGCACCAACGACCTGAACCAGAACTACCAGGTCCCCACCGCCAGCACCCGACTGCACGCGCTGATCGACCAGATCACCGCCGACGCACCCGACGCCACCGTCCTGGTCGGCACGCTCATCGTGTCCACCAACAGCACCGAGGAGCCCAACCGGCCCGCGTTCAACCAGGCGATCCCCGGCATCGTGCAGACCGAGCAGGCGGCGGGCAAACACGTCCGCCTGGTCGACATGAGCGCCCTGACCACCGCCGACCTGTCCGACCAGCTCCACCCCAACGACGGCGGATACCAGAAGATGGCCGACGCCTTCAACACCGGGATCCAGACCGCCGACGCGGCCGGCTGGATCAAGGCACCAGTCACCATCGCCGGCGCCCCCGTGCGCTCGGGCATCACCGGCAAGTGCCTGGACGTCAACAAGGGCGGCAGTACCAACGGCACCGCCGCGCAGATCTGGTCCTGCAACAACACCACCGCCCAGTCCTGGACCGCGTCCCCCGACGCTACCCTGCGCGCGCTCGGCAAATGCCTGGACGTCACCGGCGCCGGCACCGCCAACGGCAGCAAAGTCGAGATCTGGGACTGCAACGGCGGCGGCAACCAGCAGTGGCAGGCCTACAACGGCGGCTACCGCAACCCCGCCTCCGGCCGCTGCCTGGACGACCCCGCGTCCTCCACCACCGACGGCACCCAGCTCGCGATCTGGGACTGCAACGGCGGGACGAACCAGAAGTGGTCCGCACCCGGCGCCTGAGGTGTGACCGGACGGGAGCAACCTTCGCCTGAGAACCGCGGAATCACATCACCAGGTACCGGCCGCATCGCCACGCCCATGCCCATGCCCATGCCGGGCGGATGAGCCTTAGATAACGCGGGAAACACACATGTGCTACCTCAAGCACCTCGGGTCGGTCGCAGCGGCATCCGCTCTCGAAGCGTCGGTACCGGTCAAGGAGATAGCGTCCAGCACCACGGCAAGCGCCAAGCACACGCTGAACGCGGCCGCACAGGCAGGCACCACCGCGCCCTGGTCGACCGGCCCAGAATCATCAAGGTCACCGGCGTTTCAACAACAGCGCCCTGGCCGATCTCGCGACCGGGAAGCGACCCCATCCGGACCCCTGCACCGCTCTAGGAACCAGAACCAGGATTGGAACATATACATGCCCACGACTTCGAGTCCTGTTGAACCCTCCGCACCGGCGATCGCCGATCCCGGCCCGCTCGGCCTGGGCGCCTTCGCCCTCACCACCTTCGTGCTGTCCTGCTTCAACGCCGGGATCGTCGGCGACAAGGCACTGGAGGCGGTAGTCCTACCGCTCGCGCTCTGGTATGGCGGAGCAGCACAGTTCCTCGCCGGAATGTGGGAGTTCCGCCGGAACAACACCTTCGGCGCGCTGGCCTTCACCTCGTACGGCTCGTTCTGGCTGTCCTTCGCGGCGTATGTGCAGTTCGTCGCCCCGAAACTGCCGCCCGCGCACGCCCATCAGGCGACCGGCCTGTTCCTACTGGCCTGGACGATCTTCACGGTGTACATGACGGTGGTCGCGACCGGAGTCAACGCCGTTGTCCTCGCAGTGTTCGCGGCGCTGTCCGTGACCTTCCTGCTGCTCACGATCGGCGCTCTGGGCGAACATGCCGGGATCACCCAGGCAGGAGGCTGGGCCGGCCTGGCCACCGCGGTGTTCGCCTGGTACGGCTCGCTGGCCGGGGTGGCCAATGCCACCTGGCGCACCAAGTCCCTGCCGACGTGGTCCCTGTCGGCCTGAAGCACGGGGCGAGGGGTGCGGTGCGACTCCGCGCCGGGCGCCGCCCAGCTGTAGCAGCGCTTGCTAACCACACGTCAACCCGGCATCGGGGCAGAGCCTCGGCATCCCGGGCAGCAGCACCGCCTACCGCACCCCTTGCTGATCTGGACCTGCAGCGGCGGAATCAACTAGAAGTGGACGGTACCCAGCACATGAAGCGCACCGAAACACGCAGGCCTGTCCTGCGGCGGCTGGTCGCCGCCGCGGCCACCGTTGCCCTCGGGCTCGGGCTGATGGCGGGGGTGACCGGTACCGCTAAGGCCGCCACGACCCCCGCCTCTGCCGGGGCCGCGGCCCTGATGAAGTCCTACGACGCCAAGACCGGCCTGATCGGCGACGGCTGGTGGACGTCGGCGGTGGCGCTGAGCACGATCTTGACCTACCAGCAGACCACCGGTGACACCCAGTACCAGTCGACCTACGCGACGACGTTCAACGACAACAAGCAGAACAACTTCACCAACGACTACGTCGACGACACCGGCTGGTGGGCCCTGGCCTGGATCCAGGCCTACGACATCACCGGCAACGCCTCCTACCTGCAGATGGCCAGGAACGACGCCGACTACATGCACAGCTACTGGGACTCCACCTGCGGCGGCGGCGTGTACTGGAGCAACGCCAGGAACTACAAGAACGCCATCCCCAACGAGCTGTTCCTGCAGGTCACGGCCGGACTGCATAACCGCATCCCGGGTGACACCACCTACCTGGGCTGGGCCAATGCCGAGTGGTCCTGGTTCAACGGCAGCGGCATGATCAACAGCTCGCACCTGGTCAACGACGGTCTCACCAGCTCCTGCGCGAACAACAACGAGACCACCTGGACCTACAACCAGGGCGTGATCCTGGCCGGGCTGACCGAGCTCTACAGGGCGACCGGCAGCACCGGTCTGCTTACCACGGCGACCTCGATCGCCACGGCGGCGACCTCCAGGCTGACGAAGAACGGCATTTTGTACGATCCGTGCGAGCCGTCGAGCTGCGGGGCCGACGCCCCGGCGTTCAAGGGCATCTTCGTCCGCGACCTGCGGGCGTTCGCCGAGACCGCCAAGACCACCGCCTTCGACAGCTTCCTGGCAGCCCAGGGCAACTCGATCGTGGCCCACGACACCGACGGCTCCGGGAACTTCGGCCTGGTGTGGGCCGGTCCGGTCACGGCCGTGACCTACAGCACCACGGCCGGCGGCGAGGACGCGCTGGTCGCGGCCCCGCCGGGCTCGGTCGTCAACCCGTCGCCGGCCGGTCCGGTCACCTCGGGCGTGAACGGTGCCAAATGCCTGGACGACAACGGCGCCTCCACTACGGCCGGCAGCAAGGCCGACCTGTGGGACTGCAACGGCACCTCGGCCCAGAAGTGGACTGTCACCGGCGGCACTCTCAAGGCCAGTGGGCTCTGCCTGGACATCACCGGCGGTGGAACGGCGAACGGCTCCCTGGTGGAGCTGTGGACCTGCAACGGCGGCGCCAACCAGCAGTGGCAGCGCACCAACGGCACCCTGGTGAACCCGGCGACCGGTAAGTGCCTGGATGACCCGGGCTTCAACACCACCAACGGCACCCAGCTCGACATCTGGACCTGTGACGGCGGCGCCAACCAGAAGTGGACCGTGCCCACCTCGTAGACCAAGTCCCATGAGGGGACGGTGGGTCAAAGGTCCGCCGGCCCACACCATTCGGTGTGGACCGGCGGTCACGGTACGGAAGAAATAAAGGGATGTGCATATCCATCACACAGGTCCGGGCCGAGGCATTGTGCACCTTCGGATGGCCATGGCGCTGCTCCGGTAGCTCCAGGTGTGCAGGTCGGGGAGGTGAAGCAGGGCGGATTGCGGCACCGGCTGAGTTCTCCCGTTCTACTCCACGCCGAAGCCGACCCGGGTCCCGCCGAACTGCACGATGCCTAGGCGGTGGGTTGCACAGTGTTACCGTTCTGGTCGTTCCAGGTGGCCCCCAGCGTGAAGATACTTACCGGAACTTCGGTGGGCGGTGCGGGCCCGTATGCCGGCGCGGTCAGCGGCAGCGGCCCGGTCACGTCACGTCGGAGCGGCGTGCACAGTCTGCTGGGGTTCTTGCTCATGTTCGCGGTGGCCTTGCTGTTGCGGCAGCGGCCGGGGTGAGGCGCAGAGTCAGGATCTGGAAGGGCCGTAGCGACAGCTGAATCTGCGCGTTCTCCACGGTATGGCTGCTGACGTCCGCCAGGGGGCGTTCGAGCAGGTCGGTGGCTACGACGGCGGCCGCTGCGAAGCTGGGCGTCAGCGTTGCCCGGACCCTTCCGCCGTGGGATTCGTAGAGGCGGACGATGATGTCACCGGAACGGTCGTCGGCGAGTTTGACGGCCGACACCAGAACCGCGGCGTGATCGACGGAGACAAGTGGCGCGACGGAGGCGGTGCCGGGCACGATCCGCTCTGCGAGGTTGAGGCGGTACCCCTCTTCGATCGCCTCGGGCACGTCCACGCCGATCAGCAGCCCGTAGCGCAGCCGGTGCCGGCCCTGGTCCGCCTCAGGGTCGGGGAAGCGCGAGGCGCGCAGTAGCGAGAGCCGCACGGTGGTGGTCGTGCCGCCGTCCGGGCGGGTGTCGCGGGTGACGTCATGGCCGTAGGTGGAGTCGTTGACCAGCGCGGCGCCCCAGCCGGGTTCGCCGACGTGCAGGAAGCGGTGGGCGCAGACTTCGAACTTGGCCGCGTCCCAGCTGGTATTGGTGTGGGTCGGGCGCTCCACGTGGCCGAAGGGGATTTCTGCGGTGGAGTGGGCGGCCCGCACGTCCAGGGGGAAGGCGGCCTTGAGTAGCTTCTCGCGTTCGTGCCAGTCGATCAGGGTGTCGATGTCGAGCCGTCGGGCGCCCTGGTCCAGGGTCAGCGTCTGCTCGATCCGGGAAGAGCCGAAGGTCCGCACGATCCGTACGGCGGTGTCCGTTGCCTGCACCGTCTGGACCTCGGTGAGGTCGCGCACCGTATTGCGGTAGAAGGCGTCGATATCCCAGGCGTCCCACTCGTTGGGGAAGTCCTGGTGCAGCTGCAGCAGGTTGGCCGGGGAGCCGGGGACGAGTGCCTCCCGGTCGGCTGTGAGGTCATAGGCCGAGGTGATCAGGCCGCGGTCGTCGACCACGACACGGACCAGCCCGTTGTCCAGGACGAATCCGCCGCCCATGCGTGCGGGACGGGTCGCGGACGGCCCCTGGCACCGGGGTGCGGCGCCCATCGCCGGGACGCCGCCGCGGGTGTGCGGGGCGGCGTTGAAGACGATGGTAGACCCGTCTGCGCCGGGGGGGCCGGCCAGTGCGCGTTGGGCGTCGTCGACGAGCTGCTCCAGCTCGCCGATCACCGCGGCATAGGTCTCCTCGGCCTCGCGGTGCACCCAGGCGATGGAGGTGCCCGGAAGGATGTCGTGGAACTGGTGCAGCAGCACGGTCTTCCACAGCCGGTCCAGCGCCTCGTAAGGGTAGGGCGCACCGGGGCGGTTCGCGCCGAGGTTCGCCGCGGCGGTGGCCGACCACAGTTCGGCCTCGCGCAGCAGGTGCTCGCTGCGCCGGTTGCCCTGCTTGGTCGCCAGCTGGCTGGTCAGTGTGCCGCGGTGGAACTCCAGGTACAGCTCGCCGACCCAGACCGGGGCGTCCGGGTAGTCGGCGTGCGCGGCGGTGAAGAACTCGCCCGGCGACTCGACGACGACCTTCGCGGAACCCTCCAGGTCGGCCAGCCGGGCGGCGCGGGCCAGCATCTCGCGGGTGGGCCCGCCGCCGCCGTCGCCGTAGCCGAAGGGGACCATCGAGCGGTTGGTGCGGGCCTTGTCCTGGAAGTTGCGCTCGCTGTGCGCGATTTCGGCGCCGGACAGCTCGCTGTTGTAGGTGTCGACCGGCGGGAAGTGGCTAAAGATACTGGTGCCGTCGATGCCCTCCCACCAGAAGGTGTGGTGCGGGAACTTGTTGGTGGTGTTCCAGGAGATCTTCTGGGTCAGGAACCAGCGCACCCCGGCCAGCTTCATCACCTGGGGTAGTGCGGCGTTGTAGCCAAAAGTATCTGGCAGCCACATGTCGTCGGTCTCAATGCCGAACTCCTCCAGGTAAAAGCGCTTGCCGTGGACGAACTGGCGCGCCAGTGACTCCCCGCCGGTGATGTTGGTGTCCGGTTCCACCCACAGGCTCCCGGTGGGCAGGAACTGCCCCGTTGCCACTTTCTCCTGGACCCGGGCGTAGACCTCGGGGCGATGCTGCTTGAGCCAGGCCAGTTGCTGTGCCTGGGACATGGCAAACTTGAAGTTGGGGTGGTCGTCCATCAGCTGGGTGACGTTGGAGATGGTTCGGGCGACCTTGCGCACGCTCTCGCGTAGCGGCCACAGCCAGGCGGAGTCGATGTGAGCGTGGCCGATCGCGGAGATCCGGTGGGCCCGGGCACTCGCGGGCGCGGCCAGGGCAGGGGCCAGCGTCGCGCGTGCGGCGGCGGCCGTGCCGCTGACATCCTGCAGGTCCACCGCGTCCAGGGCATGTTCCACGGCCTGCAGGAGCTGCCAGCGGCGAGTGGTACCGGCCGGGAGCTCGTGCATCAACTGGCCCAGCACGTCCAGGTCCTGGATCAACTCGAACACGGTGGCATCGAAGACCGCCAGGTCCATCCGGCGCAGCCGGTAGAGCGGCTCGCTGGGGGAGGCGTCGGGGTCGTGCAGCCAGGCGGCGCGGTCGCCCAGTGGCGTCGGCCCGAAGCTGAGGGTGCCGGGGCCGGTATGCATGACCACCGGATTGGCGGCGGCCTCGACGTAGTACACGAACTGCGCGCCGCCACGCACCGGTGCGCCGATCGGCAGGTGGGTGCTGCGCGGGTGCAGCGCCTTCACCGCGGTGCCGTCGCGACGGTAGACCAGTCCCTCGGCGGAGAATCCGGGCGCCGTGGTGCCGAAGCCCAGGTCTAGTGCGTTGACCGGGTGACTTCGCCGTGTCGGTGGGGTGTGGGACGGTGGACTGTTGGGCTTCATCCGTTTCGGTCTCGTGGAGGCATGGTGGCAGAGCCAGTCAGGGTGCGTCGGTTATCCGACCAGGAGGGCCAGAAGCTGCAGCAGATCGTGCGGCGCGGCACCATGAACACGGTGCGCTACCGCCGCGCGATGATGCTGCTGGCCTCGGCCGGAGGCAAACGGGTCCCGGTCATCGCCCAGCTCGTGGCGGCCGACGAGGACACGGTGCGCGACGTCATCCACCGGTTCAACGAGATCGGCCTGGCCTCACTGGACCCTCAGTGGGCGGGAGGCCGTCCCCGCCAGCTCTGCCCTGAGGACGAGGACTTCGTCGTCAAGACGGCCACCACCCGACCGACCCGCCTGGGCCAGCCCTTCACCCACTGGTCGTTGCGCAAGCTCGCGGACTACCTGCCCACCGTCCCGGGCCGGACCATAGGCCTGCGACGCGAGGCCCTGCGAGGCCTGCTGGCGCGACGCGGCGTCACCTTCCAGCGCACCAGCACCTGGAAGGAGTCCACCGACCCCGGCTACGACACCAAGCTGGACCGGATCGAGTACCTGCTGGAGCACGCACCCGAGCGCGTCTTCGCGTTCGACGAGTTCGGACCGCTCGGCATCCGCCCCACCGCCGGATCCAGCTGGGCGCTGTCCGGCCACCCGGACCGCCTGCCGGCCACCTACCACCGCACCCACGGGGTGACCTACTTCCACGGCTGCTACTCGGTGGGCGACGACACGCTGTGGGGCGTCAACCGCCGCCGCAAGAGCGCCACGAACTCCCTGGCCGCACTCAAGTCGATCCGCGCCGCTCAGAGCGACGGCGCACCGATATATGTGATCATGGACAATCTGTCCGCCCACAAGGGCGCCAAGATCCGGGCCTGGGCGAAAAAGCACCAGGTCGAGCTGTGCTTCACTCCGACCAACGCGTCCTGGGCCGACCCGATCGAGGCCCACTTCGGACCCCTGCGGCAGTTCACCCTGGCCAACTCCCACCACCCGAACCACGACACCTGGCACCAGGCCCTGCACCCCGGCGACGGGCGCCGCCTGCAGTTCCGCGACTGCTGACGTCCACCGCGAGCACGATCCGACCGTCGGCCGCCCGGGGAAGCGGGAGCGCGGCCAGCGCCGAGCGCAGCCGCCGCAGGTTCAGGACCCCGCAGTTCAACGCGTCGTACAAGGCTCCGTGGCCGCGCCGGTGCTCAGGTGCCAGCGACAACTCGACCAGTGTCTTGACCGGACCCTCCGTGCACAGCAGGGCATCGACCAGCTCGAACAACGTGTCACCACGTGCGTCCAGGCAGTCGTACAGTTCCCGTCGAAACCCGGATAACACGCCCAACTGGTCGACGCAGTCGACCCCATCCAGCACACTCATCACAACGGCCGTTCTGTGGGACTTCGAAGCTCGACACTCCGAAGGATCACGGGCGGCCGTTCTCGTTGTCAGCCGAACAGCAAATCCCGACAAGAAATGATCTTGCTGAGGTCAAACGTCAAGCTAAGGCCGGGTCGCGCCGACGCGCGGCCGGCGGCATGGACCCGCGTCCACCGACCTCGTGTTCGTGCGCGTGTGCAGCCCGGTGTTAGTGCGCGCGGGCGGCACATTGGGGGTATGAACCGCACTCGGCTACAGGAACTGTTCGCTACGCATGTGCCCGTCCGCCGCGGTGAGGCGGTGGTGGCGACCTCCTACGTCCATCCTGTGCGCGGTCGGGTGGCCTGTGCCTCGGCCGCGGTTTTGGGGGGTGGGCTGCGTCGGCGCGGTCTTGCCGTGCGCTATGAGGCGCTGGGCCGGGTTGGGGAGGGGGTGGGTGAATTGCGGGGTGTCACTTACATCGATCGTGCCGGTGACGCGTGGGGGTTGGCGGTAGTGACCTCGCCGGATGACAGTGCTGCCGGTCGGGCGGCCGCACAGGAGGTGTCGGACTGGGCGGAGGCGCTGCGGACCCGGCGGCTGGCGCTGAGCGAGGCCCGGTCGTGCTGCCTGGCCCGGCCGGAAGCCGGGGGTGAGGCTGCGGCGGGGGATGCGTGTGCGGCGGCTGCGGCAGCGAGAGCCGAGGTGCGCAGGTTCGCGGAGCGTGGTGACACGGTCCTGATCGCCTCTCGGGCCGGCTATGGCGGGGCGGTGTCCGAGTGGCTGGCGGACGGTGCGGCGGCCGCTGTGGTGGTGGGTGGGGTCGCGGAGGTGGCTTCGGTGCGGGTGCCCGATGCGCGGCGGGTGGCGGTGGTCGCGGCTCCAGGGCTCGCGGTGCAGGACTCGGGGGCGGTGGTGGCCGCGCTGCGGGCGCGGTTCCCGGGGTTGGTTCCTCAGCATCCGGGGACGTTGTGCCATGCTGCGGATGACTACTGGGCCTCGGTGTCGGCGGTGGCCACTGTCAGTGACGTGCTGCTGGTGGCTGGCCGGGACCCGGCGGCGCAACGTGACGCGCGCTACGGGGCGTTGGGCTTGCCGGTGCGCTTCGCGGCCACGGCGGAGGACGTCCGGGCGCACTGGCTCAAGGATGCTGCGGCAGTGGGGGTGACCGCCTCGGTCGCGGGGCTGCTGTCCGCCGCGCGGGAACTGACGGCTGCCTTGGCGGGGCTGGGACCGATCGCGGTGGTGGAGCGCCGGGTCCACTCCAGCGCTTGGAACCTCGCGGGGCATCCCAATGATCCGGGGCCTGTGCGGGCTGGGGTGGACGCATCTGTCGTCGTTCGGCCCCGTGGCGGGGATCCCCGGGAGGCGGCGAGCGGTGCGACGGGACCGGGGCTGACGGCCGAGGATCTGTGAGCGGTGTCGATACGCGTGCCGTCCGGGTTCAGCGGTGTGCGGTCGCGCTCTGTCGCAAGGTCGCGGCTTCCAGTGTGCTGGTGGCGGCGGCGAGGTAGCCGGTGGTCATGCCGCCGTCGGCGCAGATGGTCTGGCCGGTGATCCAGCTGGCGGCGGGTGAGGCGAGGAACAGGACCAGGGCGGCGAGTTCGTCGGCGCGGCCGAGGCGGCCCATGGGGGTCAGTGCGGTGGCGGCTTCCAGGACTTGGCGGGGCAGGTGGGCGGTGTCGTTGTCGCCTGCGATGAGGCCGCTGCTGGCGGTGTTGACCCGGATGCCGAGGGGGCCGTAGTGGGCGGCGTGGTAGCGGGTGAGGTTCTCGATGGCGGCTTTGGACGCGCCGGCGGCGCCGTAGTAGGGAAGCACCATGGCGACGCCGACGGAGGAGAGGTTGACGACGGCGGGGTGTTCGCCGGTCATCAGGGGGACGGCGGCTTCGGTGCACCACAGGGTGCCTTTGAAGTTGGTGTCCATTGCGCGTTCCCAGTTGCGGGGCGTCAGTTCCGGGACCGGGCGGAAGACCCCTGAGGCGGCGTTGTTGACCAGGATGTCGAGGCGGCCGTGCCGGGCGCGGACGGTGGCGAACATGTCGTGGACGGCTTCGCGGTCGCGCACATCGGCCTGGATGATCTCGGCACTGTGTTCGGGCAGTGTCTTGAGGGTGGCTTCGGCGGCCGCGGGGTCGCGGAAGCAGCCAAGGACGACGTGCGCGCCTGCGGCGGCGAACTGGGCTGCGGTAACGGCGCCGATGCCGTGTCCGCCGCCGGTGATCAGGACGACTTTGTCGGTGAAGGTCTGGTTGGTCACGGCATGACTCCGGGGGTGAAGCCGTTGGCGCACAGGGCGTACCCGCCGTCGACGGTGAGGGTCTGGCCGGTGATCCAGCGGGCGGAGGGCGAGGCGAGGAACAGGGCGGCGGAGGCGACGTCGACGGGGTCGCCGATGGCGCCGAGCGGGGTCGCGGTGGCGAGAGTGGCTTCCAACTGGTCGAAGTGGGGAAAGCTGCGGGCGCGTTCGCCGGTCAGGAGTCCGGGGGCCAGGCAGTTGGCCCGCACTCCGCTGGGGCCGTATTCGGCGGCGAAGTAGCGGGTCAGGGCCTCCACTGCCGCCTTGGCGGGTCCCTCGACCGCACCGTAGGGGTTGACTGGAACGGAGATGGTGATGTTGATGATGTTGCCGCCGGTGGCTGCGAGGAGGGGGAGGGCGGCTTGGCTGCACCACCAGGTGCCTTTGTAGTCGGTGTCGATGGCGCGGTCGAGGTCCTTGTCGCGCAGGTCGGCCAGGAGCGTGAATGCGCCGGAGGCGGCGTTGTTGACCAGGACGTCCAGGCGCTGGTGGTGGTCGGCGACGGTGGCGAACAGGTCGCGGACGCTGTCGCGGTCCGCGACATTGGTGCGAATCAGGTGGATCTTGTGGCCGCGTGCGGCGAGGTCGTCCCGGGTCTGCTCGGCGCGCTCCCGTGAGCGCCACCACGTCAGCACCACCTGCGCGCCCGCGACAGCGAACGCCTCCCCGATCACCGCCCCCAACCCATGACCACCACCGGTCACCACCACGGTCTTGCCCGCAAACGTCGGCTGGTTCATGAGGTGTCTCCGGGCTGGGGGTGGTCGGGGCGAATGCCGTAGCCGCCGTCGACGGCCAGGGTCTGACCGGTGATCCAGCGGGCGGAGGGCGAGGCGAGGAACAGGGCGGCGGAGGCGACGTCGGCGGGGTCGCCGATCCCCCGCAGTGGTGTGGCAAGCCCGGTGGCCGCCTCTCTGCGGTCGAAGTCGGGCAATGTGCGGGCGCGCTCCCCGGTCAGGAGTCCGGGGGCCAGGCAGTTGGCCCGCACTCCGCTGGGGCCGTATTCGGCGGCGAAGTAGCGGGTGAGGGATTCCACCGCCGCCTTGGCCGGGGCGATCCCGCCCAGGTAGGAGGTGGTGCCGGTGGGGGCGGTGATGTTGATGATGTTGCCGCCGGTGGCTGCGAGGAGGGGGAGGGCGGCTTGGCTGCACCACCAGGTGCCTTTGTAGTCGGTGTCGATGGCGCGGTCGAGGTCCTTGTCGCGCAGGTCGGCCAGGAGCGTGAATGCGCCGGAGGCGGCGTTGTTGACCAGGACGTCCAGGCGCTGGTGGTGGTCGGCGACGGTGGCGAACAGGTCGCGGACGCTGTCGCGGTCCGCGACATTGGTGCGAATCAGGTGGATCTTGTGGCCGCGTGCGGCGAGGTCGTCCCGGGTCTGCTCGGCGCGCTCCCGTGAGCGCCACCACGTCAGCACCACCTGCGCGCCCGCGACAGCGAACGCCTCCCGATCACCGCCCCCAACCCATGACCACCACCGGTCACCACCACCGTCCGACCTGCAAACACCGCGTCCGCCTCGCTCATCACGTCTGCCCAGGGGCGGGGGGTGTGATGACCAGGGCGGCGTTCTGGCCGCCGACGCCGAAGGAGTTGGTCAGCACCGGGCCCATACCGACGGGACGAGCGGCACCGGCGACGACGTCGATTCCCGCGCAGTCCGCGCCGAGTTGCTGGAAGCCGGCGGTGGGCGGGACCTGGCCGCGCCCGGCACTGAGCACCGCGACGACGGCCTCGGCCGCGCCGGCGGCACCGATCAGGTGCCCGAATACCCCCTTGGACCCGGTGACCGGTGGTGGCGTCCTGTCGAACGCGGTGAGCAGGGCCTGTGCCTCGGCGGCGTCGCCCAGCGGGGTCGCGGTGGCGTGGCAGTTGACCTGTGTGATGTCGGCAGGGACGAGGCCGGCGTCGGTGATCGCCGAGGTCATGCACAGGGCGGTCCAGCGGCCGCTGGGGTGGGGGGCGGTGATGTGGTGGCTGTCGGAGGTGCGCGCGTATCCGCTGATCTCGCCGTAGACGCGTGCGCCGCGCGCGATGGCGCGGTCGTAGCGTTCCAGGACCAGGAACGCGGCTCCCTCGCCCATGACGTAGCCGTCGCGGTCCGCGTCGAAGGGGCGCGAGGCGGTGGCGGGGTCGTGGTTGCGGGTCGACAGCGCGCCGGAGGCGCAGAAGGAGCCCATGTGCAGCGGGCTGACACCGCCGGTGTCCGAGGCCCCGGCCAGAACCAGGTCGGCCCGTCCCTCGCGGATCATCTGCGCGCCGGTGGCGAGCGCGTCCGCGCCTGTCGCGCAGGCGGAGGACACCGTGATGCTGGGGCCGTGCCAGCCCAGTTCCAGGCCGATGTAGGCGACGGGCGCGCTGGGCATCTGCATCGACCCGAAGAACGGGGAGACGAACTGGGGTCCCGAGTGCTCCGCGACTTTGACCATGTCGTAGCAGATGTCGATGCCCGCGATGCAGGTACCGAAAGCGATCCCGGCCCGTTCCGGGTCGATGGCGGGGTTGCCCGCATCGGTGTAGGCGTCCAGTGCTGCGGCCAGGCCCATCTGCGTGAACCGGTCCATCCGCCGCAATGCCTTGCCTGTGGCGTAGGGGGTCGGGTCGAAGCCGAGGACTTCGCAGGCGATGCGGGTGGGCAGGGTGCTCGCGTCGAAACGGGTGACCTTGGCGGCGGCGGGCCGTCCGGCGAAGACCGTGTCGGCGAAGGTGGTCAGGTCGCAGCCGGCGGGGGTCTTGACTCCCATGCCGGTGATGGCGACGCGCCAACGCCCGGCATGGTCCTTGCCGTTGACGGTCGGGCCCTGCCCGGGGATCGGTGGGCGGCTCATGCCGCACCGGCGAGGGTGACCAGGGCCTCGACGGTGACGCTCTCGCGGACGTGGGCCTTGTCCAGGTGGATGCCGTGCTCGGACAGCGCCACGGTCAGTTCGGCGAAGTCCAGGGAGTCGGCGTCCAGGTCCTCGCGCAGGCGCGCGTCGGGGGTGATCTCTTCCGGCGGGGTGCTGAGGATCTTGGCGATCAGGCCGTACACGAGGGTGCGGGTCGCTTCGATGTCCACGGGGTTCTCCTTGCATGGGGGTCAGCGGGTAGGGGCGTTCGGTGGCTGCGGTGGGGTGGGTCAGTGGCCCATCGACATGCCGCCGTCGACGGGGATGATCGCTCCGGTGACGTACCCGGCGAGGTCGGAGCACAGGTAGGTCACCATCGAGGCGACCTGCTCGGGAGTACCGAGACGGCCCAGGGGAATCTGGTGGCGCAGTTGGTCGCGTCGCGGAGCGTCCAGGTGCGCGATGATCGCGGTGTCGACCAGCCCAGGCAGGACCGCGTTGCAGGTGACGCCGCGGGTGGCCAGTTCGCGGGCGGTGCTGCGGGTCAGCCCGAGCAGCCCGGCTTTCGCGGCGGCGTAGTTGGCCTGTCCGGCCGGGCCGGTCACCGCGGCGACCGAGGCGACGTTCACGATCCGCCCCCACCGGGCGGTGAGCATGTCCGGTACCGCGAGCCGGGTGCAGTGGAACGGGCCGGTCAGGTTGGTCCGCAAGGAGATGTCCCAGTCGGCTTCGTCCATGTCTATCAGGAGCCGGTCGCGCAGCATCCCGGCGTTGTTCACCAGCACCGTGACCGGCCCCAGTTCCTTGCGGACGGTGGTGAACAGTGCCTCGATGTCGGCCGGGTCGCTGATGTCGGCGCGCACGACCAGACAGGTACCCCCCTGGTCCGCGATCTCGTCGGCGAGTTGCTTGGCCTGCACCGCACTGTCGCGGTGGGCGACCGCGACCGGGTGCCCAGCTGCGGCCAGCTGGCGGGCGATCGCGGCTCCGATGCCGCGTGAGCCACCGGTCACCAGCGCCACCGGGCGGCTCATCGCGACACCAGCGGTTCAGGGCCGGTGACCGTGCGGGCCAGCGCGGCGACGGGTCCGGGGCCGGTGGCGTTGACCAGCCGGATCTGCCCCAGGGTGCGTTTGGCGATGCCGGTCAGGGTGCGCCCGTAGCCGGCTTCGACGAAGGTGGTCAGGCCGCAGCGGGCCAGCAGCAGTTGGGTTTCGCGCCACCGCACCGGGGTGACCAGGTCGGCGGCCACCACCGCGCGCCAGTCGGTGGCACTGCCCGGCGGGTGGGCGACGGCGTTGTGCACGATCGTCGCGCGAGCCGGGGTGAAGGCGACACCCTGCAGGAGCTCGTGGAACCGGGTAGCGGCCTCGCGCATCAGCGGGCTGTGGAACGCGCCGGCGATCTCGAGTTCGATGACGTCCGCGGCCCCGAACCGGTGGGCTGCGGCCATCGCCGCGTGCAGCCCCTCGCGGGTGCCGGAGATGACGGCCTGCTGGGGGGCGTTGTCGTTGGCCACCCAGCACTGGTGGTCCGCGCAGGCCGCCTCGGCGTCGGCGACCGGCATCAGCACCGCAGCCATGCCCCCGGGGTGCCGGCCGCAGGCGTGTTCGGTGACCAGCGCGCGCAGGGCCGCGACGGTCACCGCGTCCTTCGCGGTCAGCACCTTCGCCGCGAACAGGGCCGGGATCAGGCCCAACGAGTGCCCGGCCAGTACTGTCGGCGCGACCTCCCGCTCCAGTTGCGACCAGGCCATCATCGAGACCACCACGACCGCCAGCTGCGTCTCGGTGGCCCCGCGCGGGGGCGCGGTCGGGTCCAGCAGCATCGGGGCCAGCGGGCGGCCCAGGTGCTCCTCGGCGTCCTTGACCAGGTTCCAGGCGCGGTGGCGGTACCAGGGCACGCCCATGCAGGGGCCCTGGGAGCCCTGCCCGGGAAAGCCCACGGCAAGATGAGTACCCGTCACTTCCGGCTCGGTGGATGTGGATGGTGCATGCACGGTCGACTCCCTCACGAATGGGACCAGCGCAGCGGGATCGGGATGCCCGGCGGGGATGCCGTCCTACTCGGCGACGGCGGTGACGTAGATCCAGTTGAAGACCGGCAGGGTTCCCGCGGTGCCGCCGGTGAACTCGAAATGGTGCCGACGGCCCAAGTGGGTGACGGTCACCCGGTCACCGTGGCCGGGCCGGGCACCGTCCGTCAGCAGCCAGTAGGTGGCGATCGCGGCGGGGCCGCCCGACAGGAGCACCCGGCAGTCGGGATTCGACTCCGCAGCGGGGATCAGCTCATCGGACACCTGGTGCACGGCGGTCAGCGACATGGTGCGGGGCATCTTGGACTCCTTCCGGGCCGGCACCGGCCACCCGTACGCGGCGGCGGCCGGTTGTGTGTCGACCGGGCGGGCGATTGCGCTCCTCGCTGTGCGACGGACGCTCGGGGCAGCTGCCCCACCACCAAGTAGGCGCGAGCTCAGCCCGTCGGCAGAAGCCCCCGAGTCTCGGCGGAGCGTGGAAAGTCGCCGGAGCGTGGAAAGCCGCCCCGGAGTGCCACCGGCCCCGGCGGATGCCTCATCAGCCACGGCCCGACGCACCGGCCCCGGCGCCAACACGAAGGGTCGGCCCCCCGGGGCGACCGACCCCGGACCGCCGTGGGCAGCGACTCTTGACACCGGCCGCAGGCCGCCGGTTACTGCAAAAGGAGCGACTCCCCGTCGCCTCCTGGTGTTGTGCTCCCGGGGTGGAGGAGAGCGATGGCGCAGGTACGGCAGCCCAACGAAAGGCTGCGGGCGCTTGTGGCCCAGGCCGGGTGGAGCGGGGCGGACCTCGCCGCCGCGGTCAACACGATCGGCGCCGAGACCGGCCAGACATTGCACTACGACCGCACCGCGGTCGGGCACTGGATGGCGGGCACACGACCCCGCCCGCCGGTTCCCGCTCTGATCGCCGAAGCACTGACCCGCCGGCTGGGAGGGCCGGTGTCGCCCCTGGACTTCTTCCCCGGCCAGGCGAAGCATCTACCCCCGGGGACGAGCCTATGGGAGATGGACGCGGTGACGCGGCTGGTGGACCTGAACACCGAAAGACGCAGCGCGCTGCAGGGCGGGGTCTACAGCGTCCTTGCTCTGGCGCTGCCGGCCTGGGGCAGGGCCGCGCCCCTGCCACCGCCTACCGCCCGGGCCGCCGAGCCGTCCGGGACACCTGCCGCCACGACCGCTACCGCGATGATCCGGGTGTTCTCCGACTGCGACGCCGCCTTCGGCGGCGGTCACGCGCTGGCGGCGGCCACCGGCTACCTCGGCGGCGCCATCGCCCCGCACCTGCGCACCGCGCGCACCGAAACCGCCCGCCGGGCCCTGTTCACCGCGGCCACCGAACTGGCCTACCTGTGCGCCTTCATGAACTTCGACCAGAACCACAACGACCGCGCTCAGGCGTACTACCACACCGCCCTGCAACTCGCGGTGGAGAACCACGACCCTACCGCCTACGCGGTGACCCTGCGGGCCCTGTCCGTCCAGGCCCACGCCCTGGGCCACCACCAACGCGCCCAGACCCTGGCCGAGACCGCACTGGAAGGAGCCCCCCGCGCACTCCCGGCCGCCACTCGTGCCTTCCTGCAGGGGCAGGCCGCCGTCGGTGCCGCGGCCGCAGGCGACCGCCACGCCGCCCTGGCCCACTTGAACACCGCCGAACGGCAACTAGATCGCATCCCCGTGTCCGACAGCCCGATCGGCGCCTACCACCCCGCCTCCCTGGCCCACCAACAAGCCACCGTCCTGCGGGCCCTGGGCGACCGGGCCGCCGCCATCACCGTCCTGGCCGCCTCCATCCGCAACCGCCCCCTCACCGAACGCCGCTCGCGCGCCCTGACCACCGCCACCCTGGCCGAACTCCACCTCGACCACGGACACCTCGACCAAGCCGCCGCCACCTGGCACCTGTTCCTCGACGACTACCCCCACCTCAACTCCCGGCGCGCCGACACCGCCCTGACCACCCTGCGCGCCCGCCTGCGCCCCCACCACCGCAACCCCGCCGCCGCGCCACCCTGCAACGCGCCGCCGGCGCCCGGCCGGCCCGGTAACCGGCCAGCCGCGGCACACCGCGTTTTTCCCATGCCACCACGCCGCGATCCGCCCCGGATGCCTGATCCGGCCCCCTCGCCGAGACCACGGTCGCACCCCCGGTCCGAACGGGCAGCCTGCCCGCGCCGTCACGCCACAAGCAGCGTCCCGTTCAACGCGTGCCCAACTTTCCACACCACCGACCGGGCCCGACCGGGCCCACCGGCACCCGGCACCGCTCTACTGGAACAAGCACCAGACCCGCACCCGCACCACCGCGAGATAGACAGGGCGGCGCCCGCGCCAACCCGCCCATGACCAGTGGCCTCGCCCCCACCGGAACCCTCCAGCACAGCGTCCTGCTCGGCCCCACACCGCCGATGCGCGCGACCCCGGCGGCGGCCCAGTAGAAGGGAACCAGCGGTGACCAGCATCCTGACCCACGCCCCGGGTACCGACCCCCGGTCCGTACTGTTGACCGGCGCGACCGGCAGCCTGGGCGCAGAAATTGCCCTGGCCCTGCTGACGCACACCACCGCCACGCTGTACTGCCTGGTCCGAGCGGCCGGCCCGGAGCATGCCGCCGCCCGTCTGCGCAGCCGCATGCTGCCGCTGACCGGTCACCCCTACCCCCAGGAGCGGCTCATCGCCGTGCGCGGCAACCTACTGGCACCCGACCTGGGACTCTCCGACCGGGACCGAGCCGACCTCGCAGCCACCATCGACACCGTCCACCACTGCGGTGCATCGGTCCACCTCACCGGCCCCTACCGCAAACTCGCCCCCGCCAATGTCGGCGGCACGCGCTCCCTGATCGCCTTCGCCCAACACATCACCGGCACCTCGCGGCGGCCGGTGCGCTTCATCCACGTCTCCACCCTGGCCGCCATCGCCCCCAGCACCATCCCCACCGACCGGCCCCTCGACGAGACCACACCCCCCTGCCACCACGTCCTGCCCCACGTCGGCTACCCGCGCAGCAAAGCCGAAGCCGAGGAAGCCGTCCGCGCCGCCCACGGGCACGGACTGCAGACCACCGTCGTGCGCCCCGGCGTGGTCCACGGCCATTCCCGCACCGGCCGCACCTCCGACGCCGACCTGCTCGTGCCACTCCTGCGCGCCGCGGTCGCGCTGGGCACCATGCCGACCGGGGCCGGCACAGTACCCGCCGACGCGGTGGACACCGTCGCCCGCGCCATCGTAGAACTGAGCCGACACCCCGACGCTCCCGGACGAACGTTCCACCTGGTACGCCCCACCCAACTGCCGCTCACTGACGTCTTCGCCGCACTGCCCAGAGCCGGCTACCACCTGCAACCCGCCCCGGTCGAGCACTGGTGGCAGTCCGTCCTGGAACACAGCGACGATCCTCAGGTCGCACCCCTAGCCGGGCTGGGCGACATGGCCGCCTATATGCTCACCGCCGGCCCCCGCTACCAACACCCGCCCATCCATTCCGACGCCACCTGGAGGGCCCTGGCCCAATGCGGCATGCCCGAAGAACCCCTGGATCCGGCCACCTTCGACCGCCTCGTCACTGCACTGATCAACGACGGCATCCTCCCGACCCCCCTCACCGACACCCCGTCCGCCGGTACAGGCGTTGGCTGTCGGCGTTGCCGGGCATGGCCAGCAGGCTGATGTAGCGGGAGGCGAGGGCTTCGACCAGGGCGTGGTGCAGGCGTGAGCCGATGCCCCGGTCCTGCCAGCTGGGGCGGACCGCGAGTTCGCACAGGCCCACCAGGTGCTCGGTGGAGCGGGCCGCCTCCGGGATCTGCGGGAGCAGCTCGGTGCCGAACCAGTAGGCGGGGGTGCAGGGGAAGGCGTAGCCGAAGCCGACCAGGACTCCGGCGTCGTAGGCGGCGATCAGGGTGAAGCCGGGCCGCTTCGCGTGCGCGGTGAGTTGCTGATGCAGGGCTTCGGGGGTGAGGTCGGCTTCGGCGACGTCGCGGTGTCCGGCGTGGGCGTCGGCCCACACCTCGACCAGGGTGTCCAGCAGGGCCGGGACGTCGCTGGGGCCGTAGCGGCGCAGTACTGCGGGGGAGCGGCTGGCGTCCATGCTGCGCCTCCCAGGGGTTGGTGGGCTGGTCAGTGGGTGCGGACCGTGTTCCAGGCCTCTTGCAGGTCGGGGCTGCTGGGCTTCCACGTCCAGCCTGCGTCTCTGTAGTTGCGCACGAAGCGCTCGAGTTGGGCACCGGTGTAGCCGATCTTGGTGTGAAGGACCACGATGCTCCTGGGCGGCCGGGTGGAACCGATCGGCTCCGGGTAGTGCTCGATATCCTGAACGCGCAAAAACAGCCGGCCAGGGGAAAGCGGCGAGAGGTCGTTGACGCCCTCGGGGCCCACGGTAATGCTGACGATCCCGACCGACTCGCCGATCCCCGGCACCGACGGCGCGGTGTAGCTCTCCTCCTTGTAGACCTCTCCCAGGTAGCCCTGCGAGGACTCGAACGGCGTCTGGGCGGGCTTCTCGAAGAACTGGATCCTGATCCCGATGGTCACCATGAGCCGATCGTCCCGTACCGCCCGAGCTGCCCGGGTCCGATCACGAACATCCGCGGTGGCGCACTTGCTCGCTGGGCGCAGGCTGGCCCCGGTGCGCCTCACGGGGGAGAGGCGGGGCCGGGGCCGGGGTCTTGAGGGTTCGAGCGGATTATCTGGCGCTACCGGGCCACGGCACGGTGGTCTCGCTGGTCGCGGTGTAGTCGATGCCGGGGACGTTCCAGCCGTAGAGCTGGCCGACCTGCTGGCGGAACCAGGTGGTGTCGGCGCTGGTGGTGACGTTTTCGGTGGTGACCTGCTGCCACAGGGCGCGGACCTTGTCCTGGACGTCGGTGGCGAGTTCCCAGCCGTCCAGGCGGATGCGGCCGGTCTCGTCCAGGTCCAGGGGCTGTTCGCCGGTCAGCTGCTGCCACAGTGCGGTCATCTGCCGGGTGGTGGAGTGGAAGCCGTCCTTGCCCAGGACGCGGTGCAGCAGGCTGGTGTACAGGGCGATGCTGGGGATGGCGGTGGAGGCCTGGGTGACAGCCGCGCCGGCGACGACGGTGTACGCCCGGCGGGGCCCGTCGAGCTGGGTGTCCAGTTCGCGGGCGGTGGCTTCCAGGTGCTCCTTGGCGGCGCCGATGGTCCCGGCCCGGTAGATCCCGGCGGTCAGCTCGGAGCCGACGTAGGTCAGGGCGGCGGTGGTGAAGTTGTCGGCGAGCAGGTGGGCCTGGTCCAGGGCGTCGACCCAGCGCTTCCAGTCCTCACCGCCCATGACCTTGACGGTCTCCTGGCGTTCCTGGTCGGTGGCCGGCTGGAGGGTGGAGGAGCCGATGGCGGGGCCGTCGTCGGTGAACTCCAGGGACTTGGCGGTGTAGAGGCCGTCCAGGGGCTGGATGACGGAGTGGTGGATCTGCCCGGTTGCGGGGTCGGTGCGCCGGGGTGCGGCGATGCTGTAGATCAGGTGGTCGACCTGGCCGTACTGCTCGGTGAGCAGTTTGACGACGTCGGCCTTGGCGCTGTCGGCGAAGGCGTCGGTGTTCAGGAAGGTCCACTGGCCGCCGGTGAGCTCGGCGGTCCGCGCGGTGCGGTACCAGCCGGCGGAGGCGGTGCGGCGCGGGAGTTCGGGGGCCTCGAAGGCGACGCCGACGCCGACCGCGCCGCGGCGGGCGGCGGCCAGGGTCGCGGCCAGGCCGTAGCCGGCGCTGAATCCGATGACCAGCACCACCGGGCGGCGCCCGTCGGCGGTGCGGTCGGGGAGCTGCTGCCACAGCTGGTCGACGGTGGCAGCAGCGCCGTTGGGGTGTGCGTTGACCATGAGGAAGCCGCGGCCTCCGGGCTTCAGGTGTCGCTCGCTCACGGGGTGGTGACCTTTCCGTTCGGGGTGCGGGTGTGCCGGTCCAGGGCGTCCTGGACGTCGGCGACGGTGGTGAACTGCCCGGTGTCCTCGTCCGGGATCACGATGCCCAGGTCGTGTTCCAGGGCGGTGACCAGTTGGAGGAGGGCCAGGCTGTCGATGCCGAGGTGGTGTTCGAGGTGGGCCGCTCTCATATCGTCCCCGACGGTGTCGAGCGGCACGGTGGTCAGCCGCGCCAAGTTGGCGCGCAGAACCTTGTGGGTGTCCATCACGCACCCGCCGGGCGGCTGAGCAGGGTGTCGGCGGGTATCAGGAGCCCGGCAGCGGGGGCGGGGCGGTCGGTGGCGTGGTCGAACTGGTCGATCAGCAGGCTGCAGGAGCCGCAGAAGCTGTCGCAGGTCGTGCCCGTGGTGAACTGCTTGGGCACGACACTGTGCAGGGCTTTGAGGCCGCCGCCGGCGCGGACCTTGCGCACGTAGGCGTCCTGGTTGGTGCGGGTCAGAATGTTGCGCAGGTCCGTGGTCCACAGGTTCCCGAACGCCAGCTTCTCGGGGACGTTGAACGCGGCACAGGCGTAGATCCGCCCGTCTTCCTTGAGCAGCGCGGTGGGCAGGATGTAGGTGCCCACGGTGGGCGCGAAGCAGTCGTAGCAGGCGTTCATCCACCGCTCCACCGTCGTGTGGCCGGGGCGCTGGACCTCCTTCTGCTCGGGAAGGCGCTCGTTGTCGAGGTAGACCCGCATGGTGGAGTGGACCCGCTCGTGGGGGAATTCGCCGTAGGCGCGCTCGTAGAGGGCGATCAGCTCGTACACCTTGTGGTTGCGGTCGGTGGGGTCGGTCAGGCTGGAGACCGCGATATTCAGCTCGTGGTCGCTGTAGCGGGTGACCGCTTCGTGCAGGATCCGGGCGATGTAGTCCAGCGGGGTGGTCTGCTCGCCGATGGAGACCATCAGCAGCGGTACGAACAGCTCGTTGTCCAGCAGCCCGGCCTGCTCGAGCCGGTCGAACGTGCGCTGGCACCGCCGCTGGGCGCCCCACAGGCCGTTGGTGGTGAGCTTGGAGATGTCGATGTGCCGCTCCCGCAGCGCCCGCATCAGCGGCAGGAGCGCGTGCAGGGCCACGAACGGCTCCCCGCCGGTGATCGCGGTTGCGGGCAGGCCGACCTGGTCGAACTGGTCGACCATCCGGGCCCGCCGCTCCGGGCCCAGGGTGATGCCCTTGTTCAGCGGCAGCGCGCCCATCCCACACGAGGGGCAGGAGTCGTTGCACTTGCTGGTCAGCTCCAGCTCGATCCGCAGCGGCCGGTACGGCGCCTGCTCCAGGCCGGCCGCCTCCCACCGACGCCGGATCACCTCGAACACGTCCGCCCGCTTCGCGGCGTACTTCCCCAGGTAAGGGAGGACCTGGTCGCGGCCGTCGATGAACGTGTACTGTCCCTCTTTGATCATGACTCTCCTGCGTAGACGGGGACGACGTCCCGCTCGACCAGGTGCAGGCCCTCGCGGTACCAGACACCGCAGATGCCGTCCTGATCGGCGCCGTAGAGGTTGTGCAGGCTGGTGTAGAGCCCGGCCTGGGCCAGCTGCTCGCGGCTGATCGGCGTGACGTGGGTGGGGTCCATCGCCAGCACGTCGACCACGGCCGGGTTGGGGGTGGTGACCACGACGCCCTTCACCGCGGTGTTGAGCATCGCCTCCAGGAGCCGCAGCGGGTCGCGCAGGTGTTCCAGGACCTCCAGGCACGCGAACCAGTCCCAGCGCACCGGAGGCACCCAGTGCTCCAGGTCGACCGGTCCGGTCCAACGGTCCACCGGCACGTACCGGCCGCGCCAGCCGTGCCCAAGGCGCAGGCACACGTCCAGCTCGGTGTGGCCGGCCCCGACGTCGGCGACCGAGTCGCGGTCGCAAAGGCCGCCGGTGGACAGCCGGTCGCCCGCGATCTCGTACCGGGCGCAGCGTTCGATGTACGGGCGGCGCACGAACCGGCTGACGGGAGCAGGTGAGTGGAGATTCGACATCAGCACCTCCGGGGAGAGACTCCGGATTGATCACAGGTCCGGGCGGATGCCGGCCTGGAGCAGGGGAGTGCGGTTCAGCGCCAGTCGCCCCGGCGTGCCACCAGGGTCAGACTGTCGGGCGGCACGGGCGGGTCCTCACGGCTGCCGTGGACGCTGCGCAGCACCCATTGCCCGCGTCGGATGTCGGTGACTACCCGCTGGTGGCCGTCGGCGTTCTGGACCAGGTCGCCCACCTCCGGCTGCTGTCCGCGGGTCACCACCGTGGCTCGCGGCCTGCGCGCCGGTCGGCGGTCAGCCGTCGGCCCTGGGCCAGTTGCGCCAGGACCTGGGCCCTGGCGGCGGCGCGGGAGCGGTCGGGGTAGTAGAGGGTGGTGCCCGACGGCTCGACAGCGTCGGCGCAGAGGTAGGCGGGCCGGCGTGGGCGGTGGACGCTGGTCCCGGGATGGCGCAGCGGGAGCGCGTGGTCGTGGCGCGGGTCGGTGGGGACCGTGGTCATGAGGGGACCTCTCGGACGTTGGTGGGGCTGGTCGTCCATTCCTGGCCGCCGCCGTGCGGTGCCACGAACGCGAGCGTCACCGTGCGGGGGCGTCCGGTGTGGGTGGGCACGTCGGTGTCCACCACGGCGCGCAGCGTGCCGAGCTTGCCGGTGGCCACGTCCTCGACCTGGCGGCCCAGCAGCGGGTGCTGCCGGTGTCCCCAGCCGTCGGCGGCGCTCACCGCTGCGCCAGCGCGGCGTCGCATACGGCGGCCGCGCGCCACAGCGGGTCGCAGGGCCAGTACGGGCAGCCCTGGCTGCACCGCCTGTGCCTGGGGGAGAACCGGTGTTCGGCGATGAGGTCGCGGAAGGCGGCGTCGCTGGCGGCGATTCGTTCCGCGCGGGCGGTGGCACGGTCGGCAGGAGCGGGCGGCTTCACCGCGGCGGCTTGCTCGGTGGTGGCGCTGCTGGGCACGGAGGCTCCCGGAGGCGGGGATGGTGCCGTGTCCGTCCCCGACGAGGGCGGGGACGGACACGGCGGTACAGGGAGTGCAGCTCGGTCACGGGGGCGGGAGCGGTCGGCTTCCGGGTGACGCGGCTGCTGACTAAGAGCGTTGTGGTGAACCGTCCGGCGTTCTAGGACTGCCGGTGGGGAGGGTGAGGGTTCGCACGCGAGTGCCCGGAACTGCTCGGGCATGAAGCAACGGGCCTCTTGGTAGACAGTCGGTTGTCGAGACCACTGCAGGCCAAGGGAGCCCGTTGCCTGACCAGTTGAGCACTTGTGGTGCCGGGGAGTCCACTGCGCTCACCCGGGGCTGTGACTGCTACGTGCACTTGTACGGGGCGATCTCCGGCGGGCACCGCGCGCCGTACTACGACAGCGACATGACGGACGCGGAATGGGCGGTGGTCCGCGTCGCGATGCCGATGCCCGCCTGGCTGGAGGGAAGGGGCGGACGCCCGGAGGCGCACTGCCACCGGAGCATGGTCGATGCCGTGCGGTACCTGGTCGACAACGGCGTCAAGTGGCGCAATCTGCCGGCGGACTTCCCCTTCTGGCGCGCGGTCTACGACTTCTTCCGCCGCTGGCGGCGCCACGGCTACATCCGCGAGCTCCACCAGCGCCTGCGCCGCACCGAGCGTGAGCGGCAGGGACGAGCGCCTGAGCCGAGCGCGGGCATCATCGACTCCCAGTCCGTGGACGGCTCGGAGACCTGCCCGGCCGCCTCACGCGGCTACGACGGCGGCAAATCCCGGGACGGCCGCAAGCGGCACATCCTGACCGACACCGGCGGACTGCTGCTGGAGGTCACCGTCACCCCCGCCAACGTGCACGACTCCAAGGCCGCCCCCGGGCTGCTCGAAGCGTTCATGGCCGAGCCCGGACGACTCCTCGAACTCGTCTGGGTGGACTCCGCCTACCAGGGCCCGGAGCTGGCCGCCGCGTTCGCGGCGCACGGGGTGGACGTGGAGGTAGTCAAACGCGCTGACGGGACCAGGGGGTTCAAGGTGCTGGCGCGCCGCTGGGTGGTGGAGATGTGTCAAGCACAGTGCACTCATGGAGTGTCAACGGTCGTGGTGCTGGCGTCGTCCGTCCACAGGCGTCGGCTGTACCAGCCCGGCGGGCGGGTGCGGCGTTCGCGTAGTTCAGCGAGTTCTTGCTGGTCGGCGTGGGCTATGAGCCGGTGGGGCCAGCAACTCTCCTTGCGGACGGTGATCCAGCCGCGGTGGATCCAGGCGTAGAGAGTGGAGATGGTCATCTCCAGTTCGACTGCGAGCTGGTTCAGCCACCACTCGTGCGGCCCGGGCTCCTCGCCGGGTGGTGCGGGGCGGCGCTTGTGGGTGCGGCCTGCCAGGCAGTCGAGACGGCGCATGAGGTCGCGGATCGTGGCCGCTGAGATTCGCCTGCCGCCCTTGGCCGGTCGGAAGCCTTCGGCCTCCAATCGCGCGGCGATGCCGTCGGCTCCCATGTTCTGTCCTGCCAGTTCACGGATCCGGGCGGTCAGTTGCGGGTAGTAACTGAGCTGCTCCAGGCGCTGGACGGGGCGGACGATGTCCGCTGGAGTGCTGGTCCCGCCGGCCCAGGCGATGGTGACCTGGACCTGTTCGCTGGTGCCGAGCACGGTGACGACGACCTTGTCGATGACCGCGCGGACGATCTCCTTGCGGTCCGTGGCCGTGGTGGTCTGCGCGTTCCACAGTCCCTCGATATCGCTGGCGAGGGCGGTGACAGTTGCCCGCTCGGCCGCGGTCAGGGTGCTGGGGCTGGTGCGGGTGAAGCGGTCGTGCTCCTCGCTCAACCGCTGCTGGGCGGCCAGGGCCTGCTCCCACTCCTTTTCCAAGTGTCGGACGACCAGGCGGTTCTCGGGTTCGGCCAGGTGGTGGCTGCGGCGGGCCCGCTCGGCGGTGATCGAGGCTCGTTCCAGTCGTTGCGACCACAGCCGTTCCAGATCGGCCCGCTCGGCCAGGACGTGGTCGGCGGCTCGTAGGGAGACTTCCACGGCGGCGGGCGCCAGGGCTGCGAGGACCTGGCCCGCGACGAAGTCGTCCAGGCAGGCGGCGTTGATGAGCTGGCAGGCGCTGCCGCTCCCGTAGTTGGTCACATCCCGGCAGCACACGTACTCGGCCAGGCTCTCGCCGTGCTGGACGTGATAGCGCACGCTCATCCGCCTGCCGCAGCGCCCGCAGCGCGCCAGCCCGCCGAGCAGTGCGGTTCCGGTCCTCGCCGAGCCCATGGCATCGGCGCGGGCGCGGTTGGCCGCCAACCTCGCCTCGTTGGCCTTGAACCGGTCGATGCTGATGTAGGGGGGCAGAACGTCTGGGACCATCACGTACCACTCGTCCTGGGTCTGGACGACCCGGCCGGTGCTGGGGTGGGCCGGGTCCTGGCGACGCGGGTCGACCCTGCGCCGACCGTAGGCGTAGATGCCGGCGTAGGCAGGATTGTGCAGCATGTTCTGCAGCGTCATCCTGTTCGGCCTGCGCCATTCCAGGGTGCCCTTGTCCGGGCCCTCGCGCAGCCGAATGCCTACCTGGATGTCGTGGTCGACGAGGTAGCGAAGGACGCCGTGCAAGGTGCCGAGGCGTTCGAACTGGGCGAAGACGAGGCGCACGACGGTCTGCACCTGTTCGTCGGGGTCCAGGACCGCCTCACCCGACGGGCGGCGGACGTAGCCACTGGGCAGTGCGAACGCCAACTCACCGCGACGGGCCTTGTTCAGGCGCCCGCTCCACATGCGCTGCTTGATTAGGTGCAGCTCGGCTTCGCTCATCGTGCCCTTGAGCCCCAGCAGCAACCGATCGTTGTAGTCAGCAGGATCGTAGACCCCGTCGGTGTCGGCCAGGACCGCCCCGGACAGGGCGCACAGCTCGAGCAACTGGTACCAGTCCTTGCCGGAACGGGCCAGGCGGGACATCTCGATGCCCAACACGAGGCCGACGTGGTCCAGGCCGATCTCGGTGACCAGCCGTTGGAATCCTGTACGGGCCACCGCACTGGACCCGGACCTGCCCAGGTCCTCGTCGATCACCAGGACCCGGCCCGCCTCCCAGCCCAGCGCGACCGCACGGTCCACCAGGGCATACTGCAACCGCGTCGACTCCTGATGCTCCAGGACCTGCTGGCGGGTGGACTGCCGGACGTAGATCACCGCGAGTCGCTGCAGGTGACGATCTCGAACCTTGCTTCCGACCCGCTCCCAGGGCATCAGCGCCGTCATCGCTGACCCCGCTCACTCGCCGCCGCGCTATCCATCGCACGACTCGCCAACAGCACCAACTGCCGCACCGCAGCCAGCCGATTCACCACCGGTAAGCTGTTCCACACCAACGTGTCCGAGCTCAGCAGCACTTCTATCTGGGGCCGTTGTCACTGTCGTCGGCCATGACGGCACGCTCCCTCCGCCACTCGCGCGGGCCATCAGCCTCTCGGCCACAGCAGCCAACCGCCGCAAGCCCTCTCGTCCGATTATCGTTTCCTGACCACTGCTTTGACTATCCATAAGTGCAGTGTGGTTGGCGTATGGAGCGGACCTTGGGCTGGCTGTCGCGCTCCCGGCGGCTGAACCGCGACCACGAGCGCCGCGAGGACCACCACGTGCAGATGGTGTGGTGGGCCGCCACGATCACCCTCGTGCGGCGGATGGCCCGCCAGCGCGCGCACTGGCCCGAGTTCCGCCCCCACCGGCTGGCGGCACCAGGCCCTGCGCGGGGATGAACAACCCGCCCGGCACCCGCCTCAGCCAGCCCCGCGCCTGCAAAGCGTAGGCACGGTGACGGACCTTCTCAATCTCGTTCAACCGCTCCGCGTCCCGCCCCAACGCAAGCGTCAACGCCTTGACCGCCACCGGGCCACCCGCACCCGCGACCACGTCGAAGACCTGCCGGTACACCCCGGCCAGCGCCTCCACGCCCAGACCCGGCCGCCACACCGGCGGACGCGGATCGTAGTCCCACCGCAAGGCCGACGCCGTCGGCTCCGACACCTCGACCCGCGCTACCTCCAACTCCTGCGGCACTTCCGGCGCCGATGGCAGCGCCGGCGCGCACACAGCAGGCACCGCCGCGGTCAGCGGCTCCACGATGCCGGCCTCGGCCTCCTCCGCCAGCGCACGCAGGACCTCCTCACAGCCGATCCGCGCACGCTCCACCCGCTCCTGATGGACGCCGACCTGTTCCTGGGCCTCACGCAGCAACTCCTGCCAAGCGTTCAGCTCCTCCCGGGCCCGAGCCTCACGACGCTCCAGCAACGCGATCACCGACGGCACGAACGACACCTCCACCACCAAACCGACCAATCGTCAGCTGGCTGCCCGGAAGAAGCAGTCCACACACCACCGAATGGAGAAACGCGCAGTTCATCGATCAGCAGAGCGGTTCACCACAACGCTCTGATTCTCGGAAGCCTGGGCGGGGACGTCCCGCGGGTCGGCAGCGTCGCGGCCATGCAGATTCCCCAGCGGCCCCCGCTGCCCGACCTGAATGACGCCCAGATCCAGAGGCTCCTGGCCGAGGTCTCCGTGAAGGTGGCGAAGCTGATGGAGGGCATCACCCTGGCCGTCGACTACTACAAGGGGGGCGGCCGGGACCGCGAGACGTGGAACCTGATGTGCGACAGGCTCGGCCACGAGGCGCTGAACCTGATGATGGCGCTGTCCGCCCCCGCCCACCCCTACCTCGCGACGGACGCGGAAAACGCGATCGCCGAGGCGGCCGGTATCACCCCGCGCTTGGGCGGGATGCGCGAGGCCTTGCAGCAACAGGTCGCCAAGGGCGTGCTGATGTCCGTGCTCACTGTCGGGCAGCAGAACATGGTCGAGCCCACCGAGTGGCCCGACGAGCTCGGAACGCGTCAACGGTGACCCGATGATGGCGAACCTGCGCGACAAGGGCTTCCGGGTCCCGGTAGCAACGGCCGCAAAATCACCGGATATCCCTGACCTGGGGTGATGCGGCCACCAGTAGGCCCAAATTGGACCATGGCCCAATTTTGAACAGCTGAGGCCCGGTCAGGGCCGTTGTTGTGCCTGGATTCCGCAGCTCACCGTAGCGAGTCGTCGGGGGCGTCAGCATCCTCCGAAAGTAGCGCCCCGCTGACCCCGCCGGGTCCTACTCGGCGAGTTCACCGCGAGGGGGCGATCCGCGCGGGCATCATGGGGGGTATGGACGAGACCGAGGCCGAAATGCCGCAGGATTTGGACCTGGACGAGGTCGGTGAGGATGTCGGCGACCTGCTCGGCGGGGACGACGGGTACGAATGGACGCGTCGATGAGCCGGGCGCCGGGCGAGCGGACCGTGGTGCGCTCGCGGTTCGGGGCGGCCTGCAGCACGTGTGCGCACTACCTGCGGCCCGGGGAGGGCTGGGCGGTGCGCGAGGACACGGGCTGGACGCCGTACTGCGAAGACCACGTGCCAGGCGGCGTCGCCGCGGCGACGGGCCGCACGGGCGGGGCCGACTGACACCGTTCATAACCACTAGCCACCTGTCGGAGCCGTGGTGCCGTGTTCCGTGTCGTCGTCTCCGGTCGGCGGGTCGTGCAGGAGCGATGCGCCGAACTCCTGCAAGCGCTCCACCGCTTGGCTGTCGGGCTCCGTGCGGCGGGTTAGCGCGTTGTGGATCTCCTGGTAGACGGACGCCTCCAGGCCGCAGCGGCGGCAGTCCTCCAGGTGTGCCGAGACCCGGCGTGCGGTAACCTCGTCGGTTTCGCCGTCGAGGTAGGACTGCAGCACTCGGGCGACCTGCATGCAGTTCATTCGGCGCTCGGCCGCTGCACGCCGCCACCATGGGCGCCTCTTCACATCACACCTCGTTTCGGTGCCAGTCCGGCCGTGGCCAGTCGTGCCCGTATCCGTTTGCGTGCCCGGTGCAGCCGGCTCATCACGGTGCCTTCGGGCACGTCGAGCAGGTGGGCGGCCTCGGCGTAGGTGAGGCCGTCGATGTCCACCAGCTGCACCACCTGGCGGTGCTTGTCCGGCAGCGCGCACAGGGCCTCGTCCACCACCTCGTCGAACGCCTCACCCACCACGATCTCTTCCGCCGACCCGCTGGGGCCCGTGGTGCTGAGCCGGTCCAGATCGGTGTCCGGGTCGTCCAGGAGGTGGGGACGGCGGCGGCGGTGGCGGTTGATCTCGGCCCGCCGCATGATCGTCAGCAGCCACGCGCGCGGGTGCTTCCCGTCGAAGCGGTCCACGGCCCGGTAGGCGCGCAGAAGGGTGTCCTGCACGAGGTCCTCGGCATCCGCCGGCTGCGCGGTCAGCGTCATCGCCACCCGCAGCAGTACCGCCACCTCCGGCAGCACATAGGCGGCGAACGCCTGACCCCGAAGGTCCGCGGGGTCAGGCGGCGCTGTCACTTCGTCTTCCACACCGTGGAAACCCCTTCTCCCCGGATCCGCATTCCATCCTCTTCATCCTTCTGCTTCCCGGTCCCGGGCGCCACTGCGGTCAGTGGCGGGGTGAGGAGCTTGTGCGCGGGCTGGAATGCTGCGTGTGGCGAGAGGGGTTTCCGCTGTATGAAATGGCAGCGCGTTCCCGGGCCGGGGCGAGTGTGGGCCGAGTGCCGGGAGAAGATACGGCATGTGCGGCTGCGCGGTGACGTGGAAGCGTACGTCGACGGGCAGCTCACCGGCGCGCACCGCGTGCGGGTGGCCGCCCACATCGCCTGCTGCTGGGCGTGCAGCGGCAGTCTGCAACTGCTGCGGCTGGTCAAGGCATCCCTGCGGCACCATCCCCAGCGGACGCCCCCGTCCCTCGCGTCGGCCCGGGTACGGCGCTTCGCTCATCACCTCACCACGCCGCCGGGCCGGGACCGGGCCCGCCGTTGAAGGACACCGATCCCGCGCGAACCCTGGCGGTCGGGCGTGCTGGTCAGCAGCAGCCCGACGGTGAGCCCATGGTCGGCGCGGCTGCGCCGTCCACGGGATCGCAGGGGAACAGGCCGAAGTGGTGGCTCTTGTCGCCGGTGACGGTGAAGTGGGCCGCGTAGCGGGTGGCGGCGAGCATGTCGGCGGTGTTGCCGCAGACGAGCATCGGCTTACCGGTGGGGAAGCGGTGGTGGTCGTCGAGGTCGAAGGCGTGCGGGTGCTCGGCGATGGTGCCGCGGTAGACGGCGACCTGGCCGTAGTCCTCGCAGCGGTCCTCCAAGGGGAGCTTGAAGGCGCGGACGGTGCGGGAGGTGAAGGCGGCGAAGCCGATCTTCCGCTCGATGTCCGGGTCGCTGATCTCCACCGGGGAGGCGGTGACGGTGCGGGCATCCGGGCAGCCGGCGCGTTGAAGGATGCGGCGGAAGTCCTCGGTGTACAGGGCGCCGGCGAGGCATTCGCCGACGAGGACGGGATCGCCGAGGAGGGGGGTGGGCAGGCGGCGGTCGGTGAAGATGTCGGAGAAGTACAGCTCGCCGCCGGGCCCCAGGACGCGGAAGATCTCGGCGAAGACGCGCGGTTTGTCCGGCGACAGGTTCAGGACGCAGTTGGAGACCACCACGTCCACGGAGGCGTCCGGGATGCCGGCCGTGGCCAGGTCTTCGATGTAGCCGTGGCGGAAGTCGGTGTTGGCTTGGCCGAACCGTTCGGCGTGCCAGTCCTGGTGGCGGCGTGCTACGGCCAGCTGTTCCTCGGTCATGTCGACGCCGATCACCCGGCCGGTGGGGCCGACCAGTTGGGACAGCACGTAGACGTCCCGCCCGCTGCCGCAGCCCAGGTCGAGCACAGTGGCCCCGTCGAGTGCGGGCGGGATGGGCGAACCGCAGCCATAGAAACGCTCCATGACCTCGTCGTGCACCTGCGCGAGGGCCGCGGCGATGTGGGGCGGCGGTGCCGTGTCCGTGCAGCAGGCCGAGGTCTTCAGGTCCGCGGAGGAGGCAAGCACCTTTCCGTAGTAGTCCCTGACCGATTCCGCCACGGACGAGCGGGGCGTCTGCTGCTCCGGGGATACGTCGATCGTCGCCATGTCTCTCCCTGATGAGTGATCTCGCCTGCTCCGGCCGGTGGTTCACCGGGGCCGCGACGGGAACCCGCTGTGCGGCGGTCGTCATTCCCCCTCCGCTGTGCCGTAATCCGGTCGGGTCTCAGATCAGCGGCGATCAACCACCGGTGTGCAGGACCGATGCCGCCCATCGCGCTCCGAAACGCGGTGGGCTTCCTCCACACCGGTACGGACTTCCTCCCTCACGAGACGTTCGTCGTCGGCGTCCCCAGGGCCGTCACCGGCTACCGGCATCGCGTCGGCCTCGACGCTGCGGGAGCGGACCAGCCGTGCCGCCCACCAGCCGCCCGCGCTCAGCACCAGCAGAGCACTCAGCGCGATCCACAGCCCGAGGGAGCCGGGGTCGCCCAGGGAACCGCCGAGCCCGGTGTAGACGACGGTGCCCGGGATGATGCCCAGGGCCGTGGCTGTGACATAGGAGGAGAAGCGGACACCGGCCACCCCCGCCCCGTAGTTGATCACCGAGAAGGGGAACAGCGGCACCAGCCGCACGAGCAGCACGGCCGCGAACCCGCGGCGTGTCAGGTAGGCGTCCAGCCGGGACAGCCGCCCCGACCCGGCATAGCGGGCCACGACCGGACGCCCCAGCCAGCGGGCGAGGCCGAACGACAGGACCGCACCCGCCGTGGCTCCCACGAGCACGGCCGCCACCCCCAGCGGCAGCCCGAACAGCGCCCCCGCGGAGGCGGTCAGTACGGAGCCGGGCAGCAGCGCCGTCACGGCCAGGGCATAGCAGACCGCGAAGACGACCGGCCCCCACATGCCGAGCGAGTCGACCCACTGGCGTACCTCGCGCAACAGGTCCCCGCCTCCCAGCGCCACCCAGGCCCCGAACGCCACCAGCAGGACCACGAGGAAGGCCAGCCGCAGCCACGCCGCGCGCGCCGACCTCCGCGCCACCCCGTCCGGGCCCGCATCGGAACCCGGGCCGATGTCGGGCGGCGTGGGCTCGGTAGCGGAGGAGGGGGTTGCCTGGTGCTTCATGTGGGCTCCTGTGACGGTGGTTCGGCGGGAAGGTCGGCCACCACGCGGCGCAGCGGCAACTCCAGGCGTCGCCCCGGGGCCGCCCACCGTGCCAGGGAACGCTTGGCAGCCTGGGAGCGGTCCGGTGTCAGACCGGGCAGATACAGGGCATCGGCCAGCAGGGCCGCCGCGTCGGCCGAGTCGATGGCGAGGGTGAAGACACGTCGCTCGTCGCAGCGGACGCGGAAGCCCGCCGTGCGCAGCACAGCGGCCAGCCCGTCGCGGGCCTGCGGGTTGGGCCACGGCTGGCGTAGGGAGCGCAGGGCTGCCATCACCCGGAGCCAGCCGAGCATGCCGGACGGGGAGAGCCCGGACTGGGAGGGCACCAGCGCCGCGAGCATCCCTCCGGGCCGCAGCACACGCCGGATCTCCCCGAGGACCTGCGGCAGGGGGGTGACGACCGGCAGGCACATCGCCGCGCAGACCGCCCCGGCGCTCGCGGAGGCGGCCGGGAGCGCGTCCGCGCCGGCTCGGACGAGCGGGCCGCGGCCCCGGCGGGCCGCTTCGGCCAGTTCTGCCGCCGACAGGTCGATCCCGACCCAGTCGGCGGCCGGCAGCTCCTGACGGGTGGGCGCCGAGCCGCAGGCCAGGTCGAGGACCGTGCCCTCGATACCGCGCAGTGGTTCGGCCAGCCAGGCGTAGGGGGAAGCATCGGCCAGGGAGAAGAACTGCTCGGTGATACCGGGGTGCGCCTGGTGGTAGGCGGCGACGTAGCGCCGCCAGTCCGGTTCGTCCATCCAGCCTTCGCCCCTCATCCGATCCTCCCGCCCATGGGGACTGCTCGCCCCTGTGCTTTCCGTCGGGAACCCTGCCGGGCCGGTCCGCCATTCCGTTTCGGACACGCCGGACACGCACGGATCACGCGGGACGGTCATCGTGACCGTGATCGTGGGGCTGTGAAAGGGAAGGACCCGGCTGTGCCGGCGGGTTTCCCTCACGTCCCACGACCGCGCGCCGCCCGTCCCACGGCGGCCCACCGACTGGAGAGAGCCCGCACCATGAACAGGTACGACCTGCTGGTCATCGGCGGCGGCAGCGCCGGCCTGACCGCGGCCCGCACCGCCGGGCGCTTCGGCGCCCGCACGCTGCTCGTCGAACGGGACCGGCTGGGCGGAGACTGCCTGTGGACGGGGTGCGTACCGAGCAAGGCGCTGCTGCACGTCGCCGCCGACGTCCAGGCGGCCCGCCGCGCCGCTGCCTACGGCCTCCCACCGGTGACCGGTCCGGCCGACCTGACGGCGGCCATGGCCGAGGTGAAACGGGCGATCGGCGCGATCGAACCGCACGACTCGGCGGAGGCACTCGCCCCGTACGGAGTCGACGTCACCTACGGCGCGGCGTCCTTCACCGGCCCGGGAACCCTGACCGCGGGCGAGCAGGAGGTCTCCTTCCGGTACGCGCTCATCGCCACGGGTTCCTCGCCGGCCCTGGTGCCGGTCCCCGGCCTGGCCGCGGCCGACCCGCTGACCAGCGACAGCGTCTGGGAGCTGGCCGAACTCCCGCGCCGCCTGGTGGTGCTGGGCGGTGGTCCCATCGGCTGCGAGCTGGGCCAGGCGTTCGCCCGGCTCGGCTCGCAGGTCACCCTCGTGGAGGCGATGGACCGCCTGGTGCCCCGCGAGGAACCCCGGGCAGCGGAGGTGTTGCGGGAGCGGCTGGAGACCGAGGGTGTCACCGTGCTGACGGGCTACCGCGCCGAGAATGTCGACGCCGATGCCGTCCACGGGCCCGGTGGCCCTCTCCCGTACGACGCGCTGCTGGCCGTCACGGGGCGCCGCGCCAACATCCGGGGCCTCGGCCTGGAGGCGGCCGGTGTGGAGCTGACCGACACCGGCCATGTCCGCACCGACGAGCGGCTGCGCACCAGCAACCACCGGATCTACGCCGCCGGTGACGTCACCGGCCGTTCTGCGTTCACCCACCTGGGCGGCGCGCAGGGCGGAGCGGTCGCCGCCGACGCTCTCCTCGGCGTACGCCGGCCCATCGACTACCGTGCGGTGCCCTGGGTGACGTACACCGACCCCGAGATCGCCCGCGTCGGCCTCACCGCCGACGAGGCGCGCGAAAAGTACGGCGACAGCGCACGCGTCCACACGCTGGAGAACGACCGGGTCGACCGGGCGGTCGCCGACGGCCGCACCGAGGGATTCACCACCCTGGTGCTGGGCCCGCGCGGGAAGATCGTCGGGGCGACGGTGGTGTCGCCGAGGGCCGGGGAGACCATCGCCCATCTGGCGTCGGCGGTGCGCCTGGGCTGGACGCCCTCGGACTACGCCCGCACCGTGCACCCCTACCCCACCTACGCCGACGGACCCTGGCATGCGGCGCTGGCCGACGTCTACGTTCGCCTGGCCCGTGGCAGCGGTCCCATCGGCGCGCTGCTGAAGCTCCGCAGAAGGGTGATCCGGTGATCCTCCGCATCGTCCTGGGCGGCGTCCTGGCGGCGATGGCGCTGGGCCAGTTCGCCTCGTTCGACGCGATGCCCGCCATCCTGACCACGTACGGACTGATGTCCGGCGCGGCCTCAACCGCTCTGGCCGTGGCCCTGATCAGCGCTGAGGCGGTGACGGCCGGCTGGTTCCTCACCCGGCCACGCTCCCGCGCCGCCACACCCGTGTGGCTGTACACGGGCGTCGCGCTGGTGTGGTCGGCCCTCGCCGCCCAGGCGTTCGCCCGCGGACTCGTCCTGGACAACTGCGGCTGCTTCGGGACCTACTTCGCCCAGCCGCTGCGCTGGTACGTCCTCGTCGAGGACGCCCTGATGCTGCTGTACGCCTGGCTGCTGTGGCGCGGACTGCGGCGGGCCAGGTCCGCCATCCTCACCGACCGAACCTCAACCGCAGCCCCGGCATCCCAGGAGAACCACTGATGCGGATCATCACGGCACTGCGCGCCCTCGAACATGCCACCCGCCCCTACGACACCGAGTTCGCCGAGGCCATGGAACGCCGCTGGGCGGAACTCCCCGAAACCGCCAGAACTCCCGGCCAGATCCTGGGCCGGCACGGCGTCGGCTGCGAGGGCACCCACGGCGTCTTCCCCAAGTGCAACCTCAAGTGCACCCCCTGCTATCACTCCCGGGACGCCAACCAGGTACGCGTCGACGGCCCCCACACCCACGACCAGATCGCCGCACAGATGAAGTTGCTGCGCCGGCTGCGGGGCCCCCGCGCCCACACCCAGCTCATCGGCGGCGAGGTCAGCCTGCTCACCCCCGACGACCACGCCACCGCACTGACGATCATGCGGCAGCACGGCAGGGAACCGATGAGCTTCACCCACGGCGACTTCGACGACGACTACCTCACCCGCCTCGCACTCGGCCCGGACGGCACACGGCGCATCGGGCGTCTGTCCTTCGCCGCGCACTTCGACAAGTTCATGTACGGCCGGCGCGGCATCGAACGCCCGCCGGACGAGAAGGCGCTGAACCCGTACCGGGCACGGTTCGCCGCCATGTTCACCCGTCTGCGGCGCGAGCACGGCGTGCGGTTCTTCCTCGCCCACAACATGACCGTCACCCCGGGCAACCTCGACGAGGTCGCGGAAGTAGTCCGCGACTGCCACGCCATGGGCTACGGCATGTTTTCCTTCCAGCCCGCCGCCTTCCTCGGCGACGAGCGGCGCTGGAAGGAGAAGTTCCGCGAGGCGACCCCGGACGCGGTGTGGGCGGAGATCGAACGCGGCGCGGGGACGCGGCTGGACTACCGGGTCTTCGAGAACGGTGATGTGCGCTGCAACCGCACCGCCTACGGCTTCTACGTCGGCCGCCGCTGGTATCCGTTCCTCGACGGCGGCGACCCGCGCGACCTCGCCGTACGCGACGCGTTCTTCCGCTACTTCGGAAAGGTCACCTTCACTGGCACCCCGCCCGCCCTCCTCGCGGCCAGGGTCCTGCGGGTGGTGGCCCGCCACCCGTCCACCGCGGTGACGGCGCTTCGCTGGCTGGCCCGCACCACCCGCCGCGTCGGGCTGCTGCGGCTGGTCCGCCACCGGAGGCGGGTGCGCCCGGTCACGTTCGTCATGCATCAGTTCATGGACGCCGACGTCGTCGCCCCGGCCTGGGAGATGATGCAGCGCGGCGAGCAGGCCGTGGAGCCCCGGCTGCGCGAGACCCAGGAGCGGCTGGCCGCCTGCCACTACGCCATGGCCCACCCCGAGAACGGCACCCTGGTCCCCGCCTGCGTGCAGCACGCCGTACTCGACCCGGCCGAGAACGCGGCACTTCGCACTCTGCTGCCGATCGTCGAGGTCCGCACCACCGTCGGCCGCTCGTCCGGCACGTCACCGAAGGAGAAGTAATTTCATGCGCATAGGTGTGATCACCGGATCGGGCAGCTACGACTGGCCCCATCTGGAAGGAGCCGCGGAGCGGATCATCGTCACCGACCACGGCGAGGTCACCGTCACCGAGGGACGCCTGGGGGACGCGGAGATCGTGCAGCTGTCCCGGCACGGCGCGGGTCACCACCGGCTCTCCAGCCAGGTCGACCACAAGGCCAACCTGGCCGCCCTGCTGGCCCGGCAGGTGGAGGCGGTGGTGTCGTTCACCGTCTGCGGCTCCCTCGACCCGGATCTGCGGCCGGGCTCGCTGGTGGTCTTCGATGACCTGTACTTTCCCTCCAACCGGCTGCCCGACAGCACCCCCTGCACCTGGTGCGACACCCCTGGCGAGGCGGGCCGCGGCCACTGGATCTTCGAGAAGCCCTTCAGCGAACCGCTGCGCCAAGCGCTGATCACGGCCGCCGGGCAGAGTGGGGTGCCCGTTGCGACGCAGGGTGTGTACGGGCACGTCGACGGGCCCCGGTTCAACTCACGCCCCGAGGTGGCCGCGCTGGCCGCCGCCGGCGTGAGCGCCGTCAGCCAGACCGCGGGACCGGAGGTCGTCCTGGCTGGTGAGGCCGAGTTGCCCATGGCGCTGGTGGGTTTCGTCACCGACTACGCCAACGGCGTCACCCCCGAACCGGAACCGGTACAAGCACTGCTGGACCGGATGGCGGCGAGCAAGGAGGTCTTCGCGACGCTGGCTGGGCACGCGCTGCCTTCCCTGAGCGCCGTGAGCGGGGCCGGTTTCGTCTACCGGTTCGACGCGTGAACGCCACCGGCCACCGGGGCACCCCCGCGATCCTGGTCATGGCGAAACCGCCCCGGCCCGGCACGGTCAAGACCCGGCTGCATCCCTTGCTGGGCCCGCTGCGCTGCGCGGAACTTCAGGCAGAACTCATCCGCCACACTGTGGAACTGGCCACCGCCCATGCCTCGCGGACCTACCTCGCCTACGCCCCGGACGACGGCAGGGACTCCATCAGCACGGCAGTGCCCGCCGATGTCCGATTGCTCGTCCAGCGCGGTGAAGACCTCGGACAGCGCCTGGCCGCGGCCGTCACAGATACCTTCGCCGACGGCGCGGGCCCGCTGCTGGTCATCGGCACCGACGCACCGACCCTCACCGGCGACCGCCTGAGCGCCGCGTTCACCGCCCTGGAACACCATGACGTGGCGCTGGGCCCGGCGCTCGACGGCGGCTACTACCTGATCGGCCTTCGAGCACCCCACACCTCGCTCTTCGCCCTCGACCCGGATGTCTGGAGCACGGAGCGGGTACTCGCGGCGACTTGCGCCCTCGCCGACGGCGAAGCACTGAGCATGGGAATGCTGCGTCCACTGCGGGACCTGGACACCCCCGAGGACGCCGCCGCGCTCCTGACGGATCCGGCGCTGCCCGCGCCGATCGCCGCCCTGCTCCAGTCCAAGGAGAGGCCATGACGCGGGTGTCGATCATCGTCCCGGTGCTGAACGAAGAGGCCACGATCCACGGTGCGGTGAGCTGCCTGTGCCGGGACTTCCCCGGCTGCGAGCTGATCGTCGTGGACGGCGGCTCCACCGACGCCACCGTCGAACTCGCCGCCCTCCACGCCACCGTGATCGGCAGTGAGCGCGGGCGGGCCCAGCAGATGAACGAGGGGGCCCGGCACGCGTCCGGCGACATCCTGTGGTTCATCCACGCCGACACCGCCATCGATCCCGAAGCCCTGGGCCAGATCCGGGCCGCGCTTGCCGACCCGGCCGTGGTCGCAGGCGGCCTCACCCTCCGCTTCGACCGCCGGACACCCGCCCTGAACTACCTCGCGTGGACATCCAACGCCCGCGCGCGGCGCCTCCACCACTTCTTCGGCGACCAGGCCATGTTCATCCGCCGCACCGCCTTCGACGCCCTCGGCGGCTTCCCCGACCTGGCCATCATGGAGGACCTGGAGATGTCGCGGCGCCTGCACCGCCGCGGCCAACTGCGCCTGCTGCCCGCCACCTCGACGGCCTCCTCACGCCGGCTGGTCGCTCACGGACCTGGCGCATGATCGCCTTCATGCAGTACCTCAAACTCCTCTACTTCGCCGGCGTCGACCCCCAGGCCATCCGCGCCCGCTACACCGCCGGTCCCCGCTTCCTGCGGACCCGGCGCCCGTCCGCGGCACGAATCAGCAGGACCTGAACGCCTTTCCTTCCTCATCTTCTGCCCTTCGACACTTTGGAGACCGACCCATGCGCATCGCAGTCTGCGGAGGGCCCTACGGGAACCCGTACGCCCTCCAGGCGTTCGTCGACGACGCCCGCGCCCGGGGCGCCGAGCGGCTGTTGTGCCTGGGCGACCTCGGCGGATTCGGCGCCGACGTGAACGCGTTGTGGCCGATCCTGACCGACAACAACGTCGAGTGCGTCGCGGGGAACTACGACGTGGCCATCGCCCGCGGCGACACCGACTGCGGCTGCGGGTACCGCGACGCCAAGGACAACGAGTACGCCCAACTCATCTACGACCACACGCTCGCCACCACCGGCCGTGACTTCGCCGCCTGGATGGGCACTCTGCCCACCGAGCGCCGGGAGACGATCGACGGCGTCGACGTCCACATGGTCCACGGCTCGACCCTGGCCTTGAACGACTTCTGGTGGGAGTCCCTCCCCGAGGAGCAACACCGCCTGCGAGTAGAGGCATCCGGGGCCGACGTCGTGCTGTGCACCCACAGCGGTCTGCCCTGGCAGCGGCGCATCGGCGACACCCTCGCCGTCAACGTCGGCGTGCTCGGCAAACCCGCCAACGACGGCCGCCGCGAGGCCTGGTACGCAATGCTCGACCTCTCCGAGGGGCACGTCAGCGCCGAACTGATCCCGCTCGCGTACGACTGGCGGGCGCAGGCCCGATCGATGCGCGCCGCCGGGCTGCCCGAGATCTTCGCCGAGACCATCGAGACCGGCTGGTGGACCACCTGCCTGGAGATCCTGCCGCCGCGTGAGCGTTCCCGGGGCCGCTACCACCTCTACCGCTCCACCCTGCCCTCCGGCTTCCGGCCCGCGGACGACGGGTGGGGAGAGGCCGCGCCCCAGGCCCTGGAAGGCGAGCGTCCGGTCGTGCCGCTCTTCGGCACGGCGTACTTCCCGTCACGGCTGTGGATCTACACCAACTTCCACTGCAACCTGGCCTGCGACTACTGCGCGGTCGCCTCCTCCCCGAAAGCTGCCGCCCGCACCCTGCCCACCGACACCTTCCGCGCCCTCGTCGACGAGGCCGTACAGGCCGGTTTCACCGAGCTGTACCTCACCGGTGGCGAGCCCTTCCTGCACCCTGACATCGTCGGCCTCCTCGACTACGCCTGCGCCGAACTGCCCACCGTCGTGATGACCAACGCGATGCTGCTGCGAGGCCGCCGCGCCGCCGGCCTCGCGGATCTGGCCGACCGCAAGCTCACCGTCCAGACGTCCCTGGACGGCGCCACCGCCCACACCCACGACCTCCACCGCGGTTCCGGCTCCTGGCAGCGCACCCTCGACGGCATCCGCCACCTGATCGGCCTCGGACTGCCTCCGCGCGTCGTCCTCACCGAAACCCCGGACAACACCCACGAGATTACCGATGTCGCCGAGCTGCTGGCCGGACTCGGCCTGCCCGCCGACCACTTCGCCGTACGCCCGCTACTGCGCCGAGGATTCGCCGAAAGCGGAGTGGAGATCGGCGAGGACTCCAGCATCCCCGAACTGACCGTCACAACCGACGGACTGCACTGGCACCCCGCAGGCGCCGACCTCGCCACCAGCCCCGATCTCCATCTCGCACCCGCCGGAACCCCGCTCACCGCAGGCAAACAACTGGTCACCGAGCGGTTCTTCACCGCCCGCCTCACCGACGGCACCCTGCCCCGCCCCGTCCACTGCGCCATCTGACCCGTACCCGTACAGAACGGAAGGGAAATCCACATGCCGCGACACGTCGCGATCCTCGGCGCCGGACCCGTCGGCCTCGACGCCGCTCTCGCCTGCACCGACGCCGGATGGCCGTTCACCGTCTACGAAGCCGGGGACACCGTCGCCGCCCACGTGCGGGCCTGGGGCCATGCACGCCTCTTCACCCCGTGGGACCTGAACGTCTCGGGCCGGATGCGCACCCACTTTCCGGACGCCCCGACCGGCGACGACTGCCCCACCGGAGCCGAGCTCGCGACCCGCCTGCTCGACCTCCTCGCCGCCCTGCCCGCCCTCGAAGGCCGGATCAGGCTACGCACCCGCGTGGCCGGCATCGCACGCACCGGTCTGCTCAAACACGAGCACATCGGCACCGACATCCGCGCCGCCGCACCCTTCACTCTCCTCCTGGACACTCCTGACGGCGAGGACACCGCCGAGGCGGATCTCGTCCTGGACTGCACGGGCACCTACTCCCACCCCAACACCCTGGGCGACGGCGGCATCCCCGCCCCGGCGAACGCGCCCTCGCCGACCGCATCACCCGCACCCTCCCGGACACCGGCGCCCCCGGCCGCTGGACGGGAACCGTCCTGCTCGTCGGCGCCGGGAAATCCGCCCAGACCGCGGCCAGCGACCTCGCCGCCCTGCCCGGCACCCGCGTCGAGTGGGCCGTACGCAGCCCGGCACCCAACTGGGGCGCCGTACCGGACGACACCCTGCCCGGCCGCCAGCACCTCGTGGACACCTCCCGGGCCCTCGCCGACGGCGCCAACGACCGGCTCACCGTCCACACCGGCACCCACGTCCAGGCCCTGAGCCCCGACGGTGACCGGGTGCGTGCCCGTCTCGCCACCGAGGGCGGCCCGCGCGAGATCGTCTGCGACCACGTCGTGGCACTGACCGGCTACACCGGCGACGCCTCCCTCTACCGGCAGTTGCAGGTTCACGAGTGCTACGCCACCGGCGCCCCCATCAACCTCTCCGCAGCCCTCCTCGGCTCCGCAGGCGGCGACTGTCTCGCCCAGCCGTCCGTCGGGATCGAGGCGCTGCGCAACCCCGAGCCGCACTTCTTCATCCTGGGCGCCAAGTCCTACGGCCGCCTCAACACCTTCCTGCTGCGCACCGGCTACGAGCAGATCGACCAGCTCACCGCTGCCTACACCGAAGAATCACTGCTGCTACCTGCCGGAGCGTAAGCGCGGTCACATACCTGCACGATGGGCGGCCGCGGGGCATGGTTGACTACCGCAACGAGCGCTGACCCGTCGTCACACGCCGATCGCTGTTTCATAGGTGTTCGCCTGTGAAACACCGCGCCGGCCGATGGCCGGGCTGCACGTTCTCTGTTTCATGGGTCGTTGCAAACGCATCGACAAACGAAACGGACACATGAAACACTCGGGGCCGTGAGCGACGACTTCAAGCGCGTGGAATCGCATCCCTGTCCGATGTCCGCCTGTGCGGCCCCTGCGGGCTCGCCGTGCCGCACCGGCAGGGGGAAGGTCGCCGTCCAGTACCTTACCGCCCGCTTCCGGCTGGTGCCCTCGCTCGCCAAGGCACTGACCGTCCCCGTCCCCGCTGTGCGCAGGCCCGGGTCGGCGTGGAGCGAACTGCCCCGCCCGGCCGAGGCCGGCACCGGTCCGGCCGGGCACGTGCGCCTGGGGTACGCCCGCGCGTCCACTGCCCGCCAGTCGCTGGACTCCCAACTCGACTCCCTCGCCGAGGCCAAGGTCACCCGCGTCTTCTCGGAGAAGATCTCCACCCGCGCCGCCAAGCGCCCCGAACTGGAGCGGGCCGTCGCCCTCGCCGGCGAACTGCGCGCCTCCGGCGTCCAGGTCACCCTCGTGGTCCACGAGCACAAGCGGCTCGGCCGCGGCATCGACCTGGCGACCCTGGCGGAGGGGCTGAAGGCGAGCGGTGTCGGGCTGGAGTTCCTGACCGGCGAGCTCCAGGGCTCCCACGACCCCTCGGGCGTCGTGTTCACCGTGCTGGCCGCCCTGTCCGGTATGGAACGCGAGTACATCCGCGACCGCACCCTGGAGGGCCATGAGTCCGCCCGCAAACGCGGCAAGACCATCGGCGGCGCGGGCGTCACCGACACCGACATGCTCTCCATGGCCCTTCACCTACGAGGCCAGGAACTGAGCCTGCGTGACATCGCCGCGCGGCTGGTCATCACCAAAGGTGCGAAGAAGGGACAGCACCCGTCGCCGGCCACCGTCATGCGGATGCTGCGCGAGCACGACGAGTCAGCATCCGTGGCGGCCGGTGGCGCGGGCGCGGACGGGTGAGCTCACGCGCGGCAGCAGCCGTTCGGCGTTCGGCGGGGATTGACGTACCGCACGTTACCGATTTCACGGCCGCCCGCAAGGGCAGGCACGGCGGCCGCCCCCCCACAACCCCGGCCTGGCCAGCATCTACCGGGTGCTCGCCGAGGGCGAGGGGGCCCAACGTACCCCGAGGCCGTCGAGCAAGCACGCACGGATTTCGCCGAACTCCATGCCGGAGACATCCCCCGGTCCCGGTCCGCCCGCCTGGAGTGTGCCGCTGAAAACCCGGCCTTGCCGCACGTTCGGCATCCTCGGAGCCGACGATCACCTACTGAGCGGTCCGGCCCCAGACGAGCCGGTGTCGGCGCGGGGTGCTCTCCTGCTGATGAGGACCCCCGGATGCCGCCCGCCCGGCAGCTGCACCCGACATTGCGGGCGTACGGTGGGTTGGAGGGCATGGTCTCCCACTGGAGGGAGTATGTGGGCATGGCGGACATGCGGCAGTGGGCGCGTCGGGGGCCTGCGGGATTCGCGCTTGTGGGATTCCGCGATGAGATCGGGGCTCTGAAGGCGGCGCTCGTCAAGGCCCCGGCGGTGGTGTTTGTCGACGGTGAGGCAGGGGCGGGCAAGTCCCGGCTGCTCGCGGAGGTGAGGCCGCTGGTCGAACGAGCCGGTGTCCCGGTGTTGATGGGATGGTGTCACCCTCTGCGTGAGCCGCTGCCGTTCGGGCCCGTGATGGACGCGCTTGGAGGAGCTGGCCCACTCCTGGAGCCATCGACCGTCCTCGGGTCCTCGACAATCGCTGCTGGCCGCCTACGTCCCCGAACTCGCGGCCGCCTTGCCGGCGAAGGTCGAGATGTTCGATCCACCGATACGCCAGGAGCTGGTACGAGCTGTCCACCAGGTTCTTGGCGCCCTCGGGCCCCTCGTCCTGGTCGTGGAGGACGTCCACTGGGCGGACGAGGCCACACGCGAGCTGCTGCTCCTGCTGGCTCGCAATCCGCCGCAGCAGCTGCGCCTCGTTCTCAGCTACCGCTCCGATGACCTGCCGGGTTCCGGGTGCGTGCTGGGGCCGCCGTACCGGCGGCCCGTGGGGGTCGGCGGTGTCGATCTGCGGATGGTCGCGTTCAGTGAGCGGCAGGTGCGGGAGTTCGCGACCGCGGTGCTGGGGGTGCCCGCCGCGCGGGCGGTTTCAGCGGAGTTGTACGCGCGCAGCGCGGGCCTGCCGCTGGTGGTGGAGGAGGATCTTCTGGTCTTGGCGGCCCGTGAGCCGCGGGCGGGCCGGGCGGCGGCCGTGCTCGCGGATGCGAGGGTGCCGCGTGCGCTGCACGAAGCGGTGATGAGCCGTGTGGAGGGCCTGGACGAGGACGCCTTGGCCCTCGTCCAGGCGGCGGCGGTGCTGGCGCGGCCGGCCGAGGAGGAGTTGCTGGCCGCGGTGGCGGACGTGGAGGGTGAGGCGGCCGAGGCCGCGCTCACGACGGCACTGATCGAGAAGGTCCTCGTCGAGCCGTCCTCGGGCCGCTACGGTTTCCGCCACGAGCTTGCCGCGCGGACGGTGTACGAGAGCATCCCGGGGCCGCGGCGGCGGCGCATGCACCGGCGGGCGGTCGAGGCGCTGACCCTGCGGGAACCTGTGCCGCTGCTGCAGATCGCTCACCACACGCGGCGTTCGAGCGACGCGGCGGCCTGGGTTCCCCGCGCGGTGGCCGCAGCCGAGCACGCGGTGCGCATTGAGGGACTCAACACCAGTGCGTTAAGCCTGTGACCTGCGGCGCAACCCCGGCGTGAACGTCGAACGGGACTCCTGATAGATCATCTTGCTGCCAAGCTCGGATGATCATCGGGAGTCCCGTTGCGCGATCAGTCTGCCACCACGCCCGCCATGCAGGTGATCCCGGGGGTCTACGCGCCGGGCCACTTGGGCGAGTTGACCCAGATCGTGGATTTTGCCCTGGTGGACGCCGTGCTGGAGGAGACCGGGGCGCGGGAGAAGCGGCTGCGGCTGCTGCCCGCCCGCGTGATGGTGTACTTCGTCCTGGCTCTCGCGCTGTTCGAGCACGCCTCGTACCGGGCGGTGTGGGGAAAGCTGACCGCGCACCTGCCCGCGGCCGTGATCGTCCGGCCAGCCGTCTCCTCGCTCGCCCGGGCGAGGCGCCGCCTGGGTGCCCGCCCCCTCAAGGTGCTGTTCGAGACGCTGGCGGGTCCTGTCGGCGAGCGCCACCGCCCCGGCTCCTTCTACCGGGGGCTGCGCACAGTGGCCGTCGACGGCACCAGTCTGCACGTGCCCGAAGACGCGCAGGTCACCTGGCTCTATCCCAAACGGGTCGGCGAGAAGAGGGAGTTCGGCTACCCGCTGCTACGCCTGCTGGTGATCGTCGAGTGCGGCACCCGGGCTCTGCTGGGCGCGGCCTTCGGCCCCGAGGCAACCGGTGAACTACCCTACGCCACACGCCTGTTGCACGTGCTAGACGCGTCGATGCTGCTGCTGGCCGACGCGGGCTTCGACGCCGTGCACTTCCTGGCCGACACCGCCGCGACCGGCGCCCACTTCCTGGTGCGCTCGGGCGCCAGCCGCTGCCCCACCGCCCTTCAACACCTCGCAGACGGCTCCTACCTGGCCCGCCTGCGCGCCCCCTACCGGGCCGGCCTGGGCTACTCGCCCCTGCCGGTGCGCGTGATCGAGGCCGAGGTCACCGTGACTCTGTCCGACGGCACCGTACGCACCGAGCAGTGGCGCCTGCTCACCAGCCTCCTCGACCACACCACCCACCCCGCAAGCGAACTCCTGCACCTCTACCACGAGCGATGGCAGGCGGAGACCGCCTATTTTTCGATCAAGGCCAGCATCCTGGACGGCCGCGTCCTACGCTCGCGCAGCATCGACGGCCTCGACCAGGAGGTCTGGGCACTGCTGACCGCCTACCAGGTGCTGATTCGCGCCGCTGCCGACGCGATCACCGACCAGCCCGCCCTGGATATGGACCGCCTCAGCTTCACCGTGCTGCTGCAGGCCGCCGCAGACACCGTCCTGACCGCCGCCGGCACCACGATCCAGGACAAGGCCGACCTGGTGGGAAGGATCGGCGCAGCGATCCTCGCCGACCTGTGGCCCGCGCACCGCCGACAGCGCGTCAAGGCCCGCAGCAAGAAGAACACCACCAGCAAATACGCCCCGAACGCGGGCAAGCACCCCCAGAGCGCACCCACCTACACCTTCAGCGCCAAGATCGGAATGCTGGAGAACGGACTCACTGCCCGCCCACGACGCTGACAGCCACGCAGGCCACGGTTGCACCGCAGGTCAACGCCCTAACGCACTGGTGTTGTTGAGGGACTCTGTCGGGGATCTTGGTTTTCCTTGATCACTGTCCTTGGCGCCACCAGCGGGGGCGGGGTAGTTCATGGTCGTCGAGATACTGCTGAAACGTCGTCGGTGGACGGGGTCGGTAGGCGGAGTCCTCTGGCTCTTGACTGCTGAGGCGTTCGATGTTGATGGCGATCGCGGTCAGGACGTGCTGGACGTGGGCCTTGGCCACGCCGTGGTAGCGGCAGCGGCGCATACGGTGGCCGTTGGCGAGCTCGTTCATGGTGCCCTCGATCCCGGAACGGGAGGCGTAGAGCCTCTGCCACTGAGGATCTTGCTGGTCGGCACGGTTCTGCGTCTGGAGTTCGTGAAGGTGGCGAGGGAGGAAGTTCACGGTGCGCGGTGCCTTGCCGCTGGTGCAGGAGGCGCGGACGGGACAGGGATCACAGTGGGCGGGATTGAACCGGACGATGGTGTAGGGGGCCATCGCGGGCAGTTCATACCAGTTGCCGCTGACCTTGCCGGCGGGGCAGGTGACCGTCCGGCTCTCGAAGTCGATAGTGAAGTCCTCCCGGGCGAACCCGGTGCCCTGCTTGCGCTGCCAGGAATTGCCGGACTTTACCGGGCCGACCATCGTCACGCGGTGGGTACGGGCGGCGGTGTCGTGAAGCACGACCGAGGTGTAGCCGCCGTCGACCAGGTGCTGGGCGGGCAGCAGGCACCGCCGCTTGAGCCGGCTATGGATGCCGGGCAGCGCTGTGCTGTCGTTGGTCGGGACGGTGGTGGCCACGTCCGTGATGACGTTGACGCTGCCCTCGTCGCAGGTCTCGGTGGCATGGGCGAGATAGCCGGTCCAGGTGCGGTGGCCACGACGGACGTAGCGGGCCTCGAGGTCGTAGGGGGACTCGATTCGCCGCCCCGTCGGCGGCAGGCCGTCCTTCTCCGCGCGCGGACGCCGCTGGCCTCGGGCATCGACGAGGAAGTGCTGCACCAAGATCTGCCGCAGAGCCTGCGCCGCGGGCATCACTGCTGCTCCGGGGCGGTGGCGCCAGATCCGGTCGAGGAGTTCGGCGGCGTCGGCGCCGGCCTGTTTGAGCCGGGCGGCCGGATGGCTGGGCTGGCTGACGAGGCGGACCTGGCGCCCGTAGCGCATCGCCCAGTCCTCGGTCACCAGGCCGTCGAGGAGTTCTGGCCCGGTGCGGGCGCACTCCTCCAACGCAGCGCGAACCGCTTCCAGTACCAGCTCCAACCGTGTCAGTTCACGAGCGGCGGCCCGCAGATAGGTGGAGTCGGTACGCTGTCGGCCACGCGCCTTGACCAGCCCGGCCTCCTTCAGCCTGGCCAGCGCCAGATCGAGCAGGGCATCAGCACGATCATCCTGGGCCAGCCGCTCGCGGAAGTCGGACAATACGCTGTGGTGGAAGCCGGGATCATCAAGATCCAGCGCGAGGGCGTACTTGAAGTCGATCCGGCAGCGCACTGCCTCGGCCGCCTGCCGGTCGGAGAGGTTCAGCAGGAACTGCAGCACGCATACCGTGGCGAGCTGGGACGGTGAGAGCCCGGGTCGCCCGTCTCGCGGATACCAGGCATCGAAGTCCTCATCGTGCCACAGCCCGTCCAGCCGGTCCCGCACCCACATCGCTGTCGTGCCACGGGGATTGCTCGCCCGAGCCACCCGCGCGGTCGCGGAAGGAACCTGCTCACCAGAACGCGGACGGAGGGACACTGGCTCACCTCAGAGAAGACGAACGGCTGTGACCAGCCGAGCCTGCCCGATCACCATGCCCTTCCGCCTGAGAATTCCAAGATCCCCGACAGAGTCCCTCACTGGGGACGACGGGGTCGCCGCCGGTCTGCTGCGCGAGCTCCTGGCCGAACCGCTCGTTGTAGCGGAGCAGCGCAGCGGTGCGGCGCTCGAACTCAGCCGCATCGCGGTTCGACGTGTGGACCAGGCGTCGAGCATCGCTTTGCTGAGCGAGTTGGCCGACGACACCGAGCTTGCGACAGCGATCCGCGGTGAGATCCGGATCAACCTGGCACGCACCCTGCTCAACCACAGCCCGGGCTACGGCGGGATGGAGCAGATGCAACGGGCGATCGGGGAGTTGGAGGACCGCCCCGATCTCGCCGCGATGGCGATGGCGCTGCTGGGTCTGTTCCAGCAGCAGAGCCTGGGCTACCGTGCCGGGGGGTGGATCGCCCGGGCCCTGGAGACCGTCGGGCGGTGCGACCGGCCGGTGGCACGGGCGACGGTCACGGCGACGGCTATCGCTGTCCTTGAAACGGACGCCGATCCGCGCAGTCTGGACCTGATCGAGGGCCTGCCGCGTTAGCATCCGGATCGCGACGTCCTGCGGCAGACCGCCCGGGCGCTGCACAACGCCGCGGACGCCTGTTATATGCGCGGGGAGGACGACCGTGCCCGTCGGCTGTCCGCAGAAGCGGGACCGCTGGCGTATCGCACCGGTCACGAGCCCCTGCTGGCGGCGCACAACGCCCTGGAGCTCCTCCTGGACCTGGCGGCGGGTCGCTGGCAGGGTCTGGACGTGCGCGCCGGGGCGATGGCCCTGGAGAGCGAGGAAGGTTCCTGGATCGCGTCGGAGGTGAGCTACGTGCGCGCGGTCCTGGCAACCGAGCGCGGGCACTGGAGCACTGCGAGGCAGGCGCTGGCATCGCTGGGGGCCCCGGATTTCCACAGCACGTTTTTGGGCCAGGCGGGCGCGGCCCTTGTGGCCCGGATCAGCCTGATGGAGGGACGCCCGCAGGACGCCTGGGACTCACTGCAGCCTGTCCTGGCCGTCTACCGCCGTCTGCAGCACTGGTTGTCCGCCACCGGACTGATCCCCGCTGCCGTGCTGGCCGCCGAACAGATCGGCCTGCACGATCAGGCCCGGCAGGTCGTGGACGAGGCGCAGCGCGGATTGGCCGGACGCAACGCGCCGGCGGTCGAGGCGGAGTTGCTGTACTGCCGCGGCGTCCTGGCGGCGTTGTCCGGGCCCAGGTACGGCACGGACCTGTTGGAGGAGGCGGCTGGTCGCTACCGGGCCATCGCCCGGCCCGTCGGCGCGGCCCGGGCTACCGCGAGGGCCGGGGAGCAGTTGGTGGGGGCGCACCCGCAGGAGGCGGAACGGTTGCTCCGGTCGGCGCTGGAGATCTTCGAGCGGCTGGGCGCGCTGGCGTCCGCGTCGCGGTGCGAGCAGGTGCTGCGCGAGGTCGGCCAGGACCGGCCCGGCCCAGGCGCGCGCCGACACTACGGCCCCGGCCTCTCCCCGCGGGAGCGGCAGGTGGCGGGGCTGCTCGTCGGGGGTGAGAGCAACCAGACGATCGCCGGGGCGCTGGGCCTGTCCCCGCGTACGGTGGAGCACCACGTCGCCAAGGTCCTCCAGAAGCTCGGCGTTCGACGCGATCGGGTAGGCGAGGTCTGGCACGATCGGGCCCAGGGGCCCGGCTGAAGGAGCGTCCGTTCCGCGAGCGGTGGGTGGATCCGCTTTGGGTACATGCACCGCACCCGCGCCTGTTCGATGTGCGCGGGGAAGTGGCGGGCCTTCGGCCGCTCGCCCGTGGCGGGGTTATCGACCCGCGTCACTGCTAACGGCGCTGTGTGCGATTGAGGTCAGGGCGTGTCGGCCTGGCGGGTTGTCTGATGGGTGATCACCTCTCGGCAGCGCGGTCGGAGACCAGGCCGGCTACGGCTGTGTAGGTCTCGTCGAAGTCTTCGCGGCGGCCGAGGAAGCGTTGCAGGGTGCGCCATTGCTTGTGCTCGGCGTTGGCGTGCTCCACGCAGATGCGCTCCGACGACTGCTGGTGGCGTTCCGCGTTCCAGGCCGCGAGTTCCTGGGTGTCGCGTCCTTCTTCGGTTTGAGCGGCGGAGCCTGGACCTGGTCGGGAAACTCCTTCGCCAGGCCCCGGTATCCGGCGTCGACCTTGGCTTTGACCTGTGGGAACTGCCTGAACAGGTCGGCGATTCCCTCGGTGCGCACCGCCGTCTGGTCGTGCATCCGCCCGGGGCGGAACGCCCCGGCCCACAGAGTCCGGCCCTGGCCGTCGGTGACGACGGTGGCCTTCTTGGTGTTCATCTTCTTTTTGCCCGAGACGAACGCACGTCGGCCGGGCTTGTTGGCGCGCGGGCGGCGGACCTGGACCTCGGTCCCGTCGAATCGCAGCTCGACGCCCTCGGCCGCCGCGTAGGCGAAGACGTCGGCCAGGGTGCGAAGCCGCAGCTCGGGATGGTCCTTGACGGCGAATCCGCGTGCGGCCAGCAGCGGTCTGATCTCACGGATCGCGCGGGTGACCGTGGAGCGGTCCACTCGGTACAGCTCGGCCAGGGCCGCGTGCGGGAGCTGGAAGCGCAGCGCCACCAGGGTCACGATGATCCGGTCCACGAACACCAGATCGTGGTCGGGGCCGGCCCCGGCCGCACGCAACCGCTCGTGGCCTCGGCGTTCACGCAGCCGGGATTCCTCGGCAGCAGTCCAGACGCCGGCGAGTTCGGCGACGAGTTTGCCGAGTCGCCGCGGCTGGAGGCCGGTGAAGATACGCTTGGACAAGGCCGTGCGGCCCGGGTGATGCGTCACAACACCACTCCACCGCACGGCCTGCTTCATGTCCGGGCAATACCACGATCGTTATTCGTACACCGCGCCGTAAGCCGTGATCGGTCGCGCGAAGCCTCGTGAGCGCAGACTCACGCGTGAACCCACCCTGACCGGCACGAGCCTTGACCTCGAGCCCGGCCAGCGGCCGACGCGGGCGGGGCGCCGCCTTCTTCCGTCATCGGTGGCTGCCTGCGCCGCCGCCGTCCGGCGCAGGCCTTGAAGCTCCCTGGACCGACCATCTCATGGCCCGCGCCCACACAGGCACATAACCCGGGCAGCACGCGGCTGGGGCGGTTACTCGGTGCTCATGGTCATCAATACATGAAGGAAACGTTCTGGAATCACCGGGCGGTTTACTCGCCAGAAACATTGACAGTGCCATCGCCCCTCTCGATGATGGCGTCCAGTTCACAGGGCTTTGCAGGGTCGGGTGCACCTTCGGAGCGGGAAGCGAAAAGCACGGAAGCAAGAGGTCTCAGGTTTCAACTCTTGTTGGCGGAACCTTCTGCCTTCGCCCGATTTAACAGACTTAGCTCTTCAACTCTTACTGCCTATTCCTGTGTCGCGCCTGCCCGGCTCGCCGACCGCAGATATTCCGCACCACCTTGGAGCTCACCATGCCTGGACTAGAAGTACCGCGGCGCAGACTTGCCGTGTCTTTCACGGCCGCACTCACCGCGCTGCTGTGCGCGGTGCCGGTGTGGGCCGCTGTTCCCGCGGTGGCCGCGGGGTCGCCGACGCCCGCGGTGACGCAGCCCGACGCCGGGCCCGCGGACCCGTGGGTCCTGACGAACACCTCCTTCAGTCCGGAGGACTACACCACGAGCCCGTTCGTGGGCAACGGCTACCTCTCGCAGCGCGTGTCGGCCGTCGGTCAGGGCTATCAGCAGTTCAGCGCCAAGTCCGGATGGCCGCTGTACACGCCCCGGAGCACGACGGCGCTGGTGGCGGGCGTCTACCAGGACACCAGTACCGCGACGAGCATCCAGGAGGAGTTGATCTCCGCGCTGCCCACATGGTCGACGATGAACCTGGGCGTCGGGGACCAGAACCTGGACGCGAAGGTGTCGGCGGCTCAGATCACGGACTACAGGCAGACGCTCGACCTGCGCAAGGCCACCGTCACCACGTCGATGACGTGGACGCCGTCAGCGGGCAAGTCGACTGCGGTCACCTTCGACGTCGCGGCCAACCGCGACGTGATGCACCTGGGCCAGGTCCAGGTCACCGTCACCCCCGCGTGGAGCGGCGGCCTCTCGCTCAGCGGCCTGATCGATGGCCAGGACGCGCAGCGCGTCAACCCCGCATCCCGGAGCGTGGACACCGCAGCCGACACCTCGACGGTCAACCTGGTCAGCCCGGGAACCAACACCGCCGTCACGGAGACTCAGCTGATGGTCGCCGGCCCCGGCGCCACCGTCTCCGCCCGCGCCGCGCTGACCCCGGCGGGCAGCGCCGCCACCGCCGGCGAGCAGTGGAGCGTCCCGGTGACGGCGGGTCAGACCTACACCTTCACCAAGTACGTCGGGATATCGACGTCCAACGACCCGGGCGACCCGGGCCAGGTGGCGGCCGCCACCGTCACCGCGGCCGCGGCCAGTGGCTGGACTGACCTGATGACCCGCCACCAGGGCGCCTGGTCGCAGCTGTGGGCACCCAACGTGGCGGTCACGGGCCGAAACGATGTGCAGACAGCGGCCAACAGCGCGTTCTACCTGCTCTACTCGAGCCTTCGCGCCGGGGTCTCGTTCAGCATCCCCCCTCCGGGCTGTCCAGCGACAACTACGCCGGCCAGATCTTCTGGGACGCCGACGTGTGGATGATGCCATCGCTGCTGGCCTTCCACCCCGAACTCGCCAAGTCCGTCGTGATGCAGCGCTACAACACCAAGGCCGCCGCCGAGGCGAACGCCGCCCGGCAGGGCTACGCGGGCGGCGCCTGGGCCTGGCACAACGGCCCGAACGGGAGCTGCACCGACTGCACGCACAACGAGGTCCATCTGGACAACGGTGTCGCCCTGGCCCAGTGGCAGTACTACGAGGCCACCGGTGACCTGCCGTGGCTGCGCTCGTACGGCTACCCGGTCATCCGCGACGTCGCCGCGTTCTGGACCAGCCGGGTCAACCAGACACCGGACGGCAAGTACCACCTCGCACGGGTGGACTCCGCCGACGAGTACGCCAACGGCGTCACCGACAACGCGATGACCAACGCCGGAGCCGTCATGTCCCTGCGCAGTGCGGTGCTCGCCGCCCAGGCGCTCGGGCAGAGCCCCGACCCGCGCTGGACGACGATCGCCGACAACCTGAACATCCCGGTCGACGCGGACGGCACGCACCCCGAGTACGTGGGCTACACCAACAAGACGATCAAGCAGGCCGACACCGTCCTCATGTCCTACCCCATCGGGTACATCACGGACCGCGCGGTTGCGGCGGCCGACCTCGAGCGGTACATGCCGCTCACCGACGTCGGCGGCCCGGCGATGACCGCATCGGTCGAATCCGTGATCGCAGCCATGGCCCGCGAGCCCGGCTGCGCGGCCTACACGCTCTTCGAGAACTCCTACAAGCCGTTCCTGCGCGGCCCCTTCCAGCAGTTCAACGAAACCAAGAACTCCGGCCCCTCCGCCGGCCAGGGCAACCCGGCCTTCGCCTTCGCGACCGGCGCCGGTGGCTTCCTGCAGACCTTCCCCTACGGTCTGGCCGGACTGCGCTGGCAGCCCGACGCCCTGGTGCTCGACCCCATGCTCCCCCCTCAACTGGGCAACGGCGTCACCCTGACCGGCCTGCAGTACCAGGGCAGGTCCGTCACCGTTGCCATCGGCCCGGCCACCACCACCGTGTCGCTCGCCTCCGGCGCGCCGATCACCGTCAAGACGCCCGACGGCAGCCACAGCCTCGGCCAAGGCGCCCCGCTCACCGTCCCCACCGCCAGGCCCGACCAGGCCCCCACCCTCAACCAGGCCCGCTGCCAGAGCGCCGCCGCATCCTCCTCCGGGGCCGTCAACCTGCCGGCCGCCGCCGTCGACGGCAACAACACCACCTACTGGTCCGCGACCTCGGCAACCTCCTCCCTCGCCGTGACCCTGCCCGCGGGCAAGCAGGCCGACCGCGTCGAGATCCACTGGGGACCCACGCGCCCGGCGAACTACCAGGCCTGGGTCCAGTCCCCGGCCGGCGACTGGACCCAGGTCGCCACCGGAGCCGTTGCGGCCGCCGGCGACCTGCAGGCCACATGGCCGAGCACCGCCGCCCAGGGCGTGACCCTGACCTTCAGCGGCGGGGCCAACGCCAGCGTCGCGGAACTGAACGTGCCCACCGCCGGCTCGGCGCACCTCCTGGCCGCACTGTCGGGCTCCTCGTTCACCGCGGCCGCCGGCCTGTCCACACCGGTCAGCCTCACCCTGACCTCAGACGGCGGGCACGACGCGACCGCGGTCACCGCCGCCCTCAACGTCTCCAACGGCTGGACGGCCACCCCCACCACGAGCACCACCGTGGCTGCTCTCGCCCCCGGCTCCTCCGCCACCGTGACCTGGAACGTCACCGCCCCTCGAACCCCGGCCCGGCCGCGGTGCTGACCGCCACCACCACCTGGCAGGACTCCGCGATCACCACGACACGAAGCATCACGGGCCTCGTCTCGGCCACCTGCCCCGCCGGCACCCCGTGCGAGACGGAGAGCGCCGCCCTCACCGGCACCTCGGTGGCCACCAACCACACCGGCTACACCGGCACCGGCTTCGTGGACCACTGGGGCCCAGGTGCATCCGCCGCCCAGACCATGACCGTCCCCACCGCAGGCAACTACAACGCCGTCATCCGCTACGCCAACGGCAACAGCGGCACCCGCACCCTGTCACTGACAGCAGGCGGCACCACCACCGGCGTCCAACTACCGCCCACCGGCAACTGGGACACCTGGGGCACCGTCGCCGTCCCCCTCACCCTGGCCAAGGGAGACAACCCCATCCAGCTGTCCGTGGGCCCGAACGACAACGGCCTGGTCAACCTCGACAGCCTCACCCTCACCGCACCACCGTGCGACGCCGGCACCGCGTGCCAGGCCGAAGCGGGCCTCCTCGCCGGCGGCGCCGCAACGGCCACCAACCACAACGGCTATACCGGCACCGGCTTCCTCGCCGACCTCTACCCAGGGGCCTCCGACACACTGCTGGTCAACGCTCCGCGCACCGGCACCTACACCGTCGGCATCCGCTACGCGAACTCCACCGGCGGCAAGAACGCCCCCTACGTGAGCAAGACCCGCACCGTCTCGCTGACGCTCGGCGGTGCCACCACCAGTGTTCAACTGCCGGTCACCGGCAACTGGGACACCTGGAACACCGTGACCCTCCCCGTCACCCTCCCCAAGGGCGCCAACCCCATCCAGCTGCTCGTCGGCCCCAGCAACGACGGCAGCGTCAACATCGACAGCATCACCGTTGATGTTGTGCCGTGCGCCACCGGCGCCGTCTGCGAGGCCGAGCAGGGCGCCCTGGCGGGCGGCACCCAGCAGGCCACCAACCACACCGGCTACACAGGGTCGGGCTTCGTGGACCACTGGGGACCGGGCACATCCGACACCCTGACCGTGCACACCCCGACCGCCGGCGCGTACACGATCGCGATCCGCTACGCGAACGGCCAGGGCTCCGCCCGCACCCTGTCGCTGGCAGCAAGCGGCACCACCACCAGTGTCCAACTGCCGGTCACCAGCAGCTGGGACACCTGGGGCACCGTGACCCTCCCCGTCACCCTGCCGGCAGGCGACAACGCCGTCCAGCTGCTCGTCGGCCCCAGCGACAACGGCTACGTCAACATCGACAGCATCACAGCGTCAGCCGGCTGACCGCAGCACGCACCCACACCGTTCCGGCCCGGGGAAGCCCCCCGAGCCGGAACGGTGCATTCCCAGGGCTGTCAGCTGCGCAGGAGCCCCGAGGCTCCGACCGGCCCCCTACCTACCCCACCCCGCCCCTGTGCGACGACCCCTACCCATCTGCCCCCCACGTCCGGGCCCAATTGATGGGGAAATCACCACTCCCACCCATGGATCCAAGGGGCCAAGGACGGTGTCCTGGATATCGACAGACAAAACGCCCGCAAAGGACCGCCCCGGGCGCCAGTGCGACCAGGAGCACCACATGAACGCACCCAACCTCCGCGCCCCTCGAACCGCAGCCATCTACCTGCGCTGCTACCCGTTCGACCTGATGGCGATGCCGGCCCACCGGTACGCCCTGCACCGCCTCGCCGACCAGCTCGGGCTCCCGATGCCCTCGGATTTCCTGGACAACGGCCTGCGATCCTGCGGGCCCCTGCCCGCCCTGACCCACCTCATCGAACTCGCGGCGCAGGAAATCATCCGGGTCGTCCTGGTACCAGGACCGTTCGTCTTCTCAGTTTGCGACACCAAGGCCCGCACGATCGTCGACCAGTTTCGGGGACTGGGCTGCCAGGTGATCGAACTCCCGCCGAACCGCAACAGAACTTGCGGGCGGACGCCCTCCGCAGGCGTACAGCTGTCATAGCAAGCCGATCACCACCGTCGCCGACCAGCACCTCACCGCGGCCGAGCCGCCCCGGCCCCGGCGTGGATCTCCTATTTCGACGCCGCCGAGCACGCCGGGTCTATCACGATTTCATGACACACCCGCGACTTGCGACTGCCGTCCTGGACGGAGGCGGTCAGTGTGCGGTTGCCCCCCAGAGGGGTTCTCCGGCATCGTTGACCACGGCGGCGATGCAGGGCTGCTCCTGGCCACCGTGGGTGGCGTGCTGCAGGAGGGCTGGTGCGCCTATTTCGAGGGCGGTGGCGGTGTCGTGGAGCATGGAGGCGACTGATTCCCACAGGGGGAGTTCGAGGATCTAGGTCTCGTGGTCCCAGCGGAACAGGGCGCCGTAGGACTCGCCGGGCCGTAGGTCGGCGATGAGGCCGTCCCCGCCGGGGTCCATGGCGATCGGCAGGAACCAGGGGTGGAACCGGGGCTCCGGGTTGCCGCTCGCGTCCAGGGCGGTTCCTTCCTGCTCGGCGACCAGCAGCCAGATCTCCCGGGTCTCCAGGGCCTCGTCCAGGCCCACCGGAGCGAACGACCCGGGAATCCAGAAGTCGGCGCTGACACCGGCCATGGTCCACCACCGGTGCACGTCGGCGGGCAGTGTGGCCCCGAGGTCCGCTTCGAGCGCGCGGAGCTCCTCCGCAGCGGCGGCAGGCCGCTCGGGGGCCCGCTGGCGGTGGCCTGCGAGCCAGGTGTTGATACGGGTCTGCGAGTTCCGCAGATCATGATCGTTCCAGGTCATGTCCGGCAGTGTCCCAGAGTGCCCTGACAGCGGGACCGCCGTCCCCGGCTGCGCCTTGCGCCCCTGTGCACCGCACCGGCGCTGTGCCTCTACACGCGCTCTGGGGTGGTGGGTATCGACGTCTGGTTCCGCTGGCTCTTCGGATGGGCCACGGTTGTGGGGGGCGGGCTTGGGCACTATCAGCGCATGGCTGATGACGTGGTTCCCTCACCTGAAGAAGTCGCTGCCGCGCAGACCGAGGCTGGCGGTTGGAGCCGTGCGCAGCTGAAGCAGTGGGGTATCCCGTGGCCTGCGCCGCGCGGCTGGCGTAGGTACCTGGAAGCGAAGTGGCGGGGCGAGGACGTCGTGCTGATACGTCCCGATCAGGACCCCAACCAAGACTCCTTGTTCTGAGGCTGACCAACCGGACCCAGGACCCGCTGCTGCTATTTCTCCCAGCGCATGCCGAGTTCGGACAGCCGGGCTGCCCGCTCAGCTGGGATGGTGGCCCTCCTCGGATGGGACAAGCTCGGGCCGGCGCAGCAGTGGATGTGCGAACACGTCCTCGGACTGGAACCCCTGGCACCGGAGGAACGGCCGGGTGCCGCACGCCGAGAAGGAGCGCCGGAACCTGGCCGCCGCCGCCCAGTACCGGGAGCGTGAGTCGAACCTCGATGTCCCTCGCACCCACCGAGAGCCGATCGTCCTGGACGACGGCACCACCGCGGAGATCAGCCTGGGCCTGTTCATCAGCAACAGCCGCACGGCTGCTGCATCCTCGCCCACCCGGCGAGGTCCTCACCTTGGGCGGCGATGCTGCCTGGCGCTGCTCCGAGTAGCTTTCCGCCGGCTTGGATGTGGCGCCGGGCCAGGGTGAAGGACCGCTGCCACTCCAGGGACCACCCCGTCGGGCACCAGGCCGGGTCGATGGCGTCCAGCGCCGCCTTGCGGTCCGGCGACAGCGCCCCGGCCCAGTCGAGCCCGCCCTCCCCGGCCTCGGCCCGGCGCTGGAGCGCCTCGGTGCGCCGCTGCGCAGTCCGTAGGTTCTTCAGGATCACCCCGACAGGCTTGGCGTTGAAGACGGCATCGCCTGGCGGGCAGGCGTGCCCGTGCTCAGCCGCGTAGCCGGCGGCAGCGGAACTCAGGTGAAGCGGCGCGATGGTGTCCCACCACGTGGTGTAGCCGATCATGCCGTTCAGCGGGGTCGATCTTGGGCGCATATCCATGCCGGGGGCTCATCGTGGAGAATCCTGCCTGACGGGAGGCCGCTGCTCTCCGACTGGGCGTCAGACCCCTTGCGACTTGCTGATTTGCTGATTTGATGCACATGATCGGCTACACCACGTGGCGGGACGTGACCAGCGGCGCAGCGGCGGGGTCGTAGCGGTGGCGTTCTGGCGTGCTGCCGCGGGGCTCCGCCCCGTTCCGGAACCCAGCCGTGCAGGTGACGCGGGAAGCCGGCCGCGCGGGCCCGGCACGGCGACAGCACCCGGCGCTTCGAGGGCCGGGCAGCAGCGCGCCGCGGTCCGTGCCCACCGGGCCGACTCGGCACGGAAGGGCGTGCCGTGTCGGCGGAGCTCCATGTGCCTGGACTCCGGGCCTGGCCAGAATTGACAGGCCAGTTGGCCAGGATCCTTGCCATCCGGGCGGACCACACGGGGACGCGGCGGGCCGCCCCAAGCGAGGGTCCTCCGGAACGGGGCGCGTGTGTCGTGTCCCGGAAATTCCCGAACTTCACTCGATCGAGTGACTCGCCCCGAATCCGATGACGCTACCCGCCGGCCCGCTTCATGATCATGACAGGGGCAGGCCTGGAGGCGGCGAGGCCCGGAGAAAAGGGGTAAGGACTATGGGCATCGTCAGGGCCGAGTTCAAGGAGAAGGACTACGCCACGGACCTCGTCCTTGAGGCCGTGGTGGAGCCGAAGGGCGCCACGGGCTACATGTTCTCCGGCACGGTCAAGGGCTATTGCCGCCTCAACCGGTCCTCCGAGAGCTTCGACAACACGGTGCAGGTCGAGCACGGCGCCACGTCGGGCGACTGGAACACCCTGGAGTACCGGATCACGGGCGACACCATCAACGTCCGGGGCGAGGGGCGCGGCTGGCGAACGAGACGGTCGACTTCAGGCTCGGCGTGAACGTCACCGCCATGGGGAACTACCACTACGGGTCGACGGTGACACTGGAGGCCGGCGGCCCCCTCCAGCCAGTCGTGGTCGTATACACGAAGACCGACGGGAACGAGAACAACTCCTACTACGTACGCTTCGAGGGCCACGCCTGGGCAGACGGCCCGACCGGCTACATCCTGCGGGGAACCCTGGATGCCGACAGCCAGGGCGGCGCCCTCACCCAGCAGTACGCGACGATCGGGCACAAATCCGCGTCCGGGAGCTGGAAGTACGAGACCTTCAAGACCGACGACGGCCTGAAGGACATCCTCGTCCGCGGGCAGCGCAAGGCCGGAGAGGGCATCCGTCTGGTCGTCGGCGCCACCAGCAATATCGCCAACCTGTACAGCTACGGCAGCGAGGTGGCCGCCATGCTCCCCGACAGGTTCTGACCCGGCCGCGCGGTGTCCCCGGCCGGGCCGCCTCGCGGATGCCTGCCCGGGGGAAGGCGGAGCACCACGCGGCGCCGCAGTGGCCGTCGGCCCGGGGTGCCCGGTTCCGCCGACTCGGCGGTCTGGCGCACCGACCCGGGGCGTTGGACCCGCCGGTTCGCCGCTGCGGGTCCCGTGCTTGCGCGTCCAACGGCATCGCCGTGACAGGCCGGGGCCAAGCCTCTCCTCGGCGCGGTATGTCCTGGCCGTTGTGCGGTGAAGAGGCATGTACGCGCTCTGTTCATCCGGCCGACGCCGACGCCGACGCCGTGTTCACGGTGCGCAGCGAAGCAGGCCCGGCCGATCATCTGTTTTCGAATGTCCCGGCATGCCCGCTCGTTGCCTGAGGGAATACTTCAGCCGAGCGGTCGTGTGCCGGGGCGGTTCCTGTGGAGGGAAGCCCATGAGAGACACGTCCCTGATCGAGAAGCTGGTCGAGCAGACCCCCGACGACGACGCGTTCTACACGAACTTCACGACGCCCGACTCGCTGTCCGGCCAGGCCGTCGGCGACCCCGTCTACCTGCGGCCGCTGGACAACACCTTCGCGGTGCCCGAGGGCGGGGAGAACTGGCTGGTCCTGTACCGGTCCGAGACCGCCGGCCAGAATCCGACCGCGGTCGCCACCTCCGGCATCATCGTCCTGCCCGACCGTGAGGAGCACCCGGTCCCCGAGGGCGGCTACCCGCTGGTCACCTGGTGTCACGGCACGGTCGGCTGCGCGAACCGGGTCGCGCCGTCCCGCGACACCGGCGAGACCGGGGCGTCGGCGATGAACGCCTACCCCAAGACGATCCTCGGCCGCTTCCTGGACCAGGGATGGGCGGTGGCCATGACCGACTACGAGGCCCTGGGGACCGGCACCGACGACGGCACCGCAACCGGCCTCAGCCCCCAGGACAAGCTCCACCCCTACCTGCTCGGCCAGTCCGAGGCGCGCGCCGCACTGGACATCGTGCTGGCCGCCCGCCACCTGTTCCGCGACGAGATCTCCAAGAAGTTCGCCATCGTCGGACACTCCCAGGGCGGCCAGGCCGCACTGTTCGCCGCCGCCAACGCCAAGCAGGAGAACCCCGAGCGGGAGCGGGTGAGCGGGCTGGTCGCGGTGGCCGCCATCGCCCCGGCCAACCACCCCCTGAACATCGTCCAGGCAGGCGCTCTGCTCCCCGCGCCCGATGACGGCTACGCCTTCACCCCGCTGTTCCTGGCCGGCGCCATCGGCGGCGCCATCGCCGACGGCCACAGCATCGACCCCGAGCAGGTGCTGTCCGAGCGGGCCTACGAGTTCTGGCCCAAGGTCTGGACCCTGTCCCGCGAGGAACTGAGCGACAGCGAACTCTTCGGCGGGGTGCCGGGCAACGAGCAGTTCCGCAAGGTCCTTCCGGACACCTACCTGACCCACCCCAACCCCGACCAGGTGAAGTTCAACGAGCAGCTGACGAAGATGAACCCCGACGTCGCCATCCGCGTCCCGGTCCGCATCACGCAGGCCCGCTCGGACAGGCGCGTCCAGTACAACCCCCTCGCGCTCGTCCCGGGCACCAGGGTCCTCATCGAAGAGCTCAAGAAAACCAACGGCGCCGCCAGGATCACCGAAAAGATCTACACCGCGGCCCAGGTGCCCGACGACGACGAACCGCTGGGGGCCCACTTCAAGACGATCAACGTCGACACCGACGAGCTGATCACCTGGCTCATCGAGCTCGGCCTCGCAGTCCCCGACGAGAGGTAGTCGCCTGCGGCCGCACCGGGTCCGCCACCGGGCGGCCTACGTCCTCCTCCCGGTGGCCCCGCAGCCTGTGTGCCAAACGTGTCTCACGGCTATTTGCGGCCCAAGATATCTCCCGACGCCGGTGCGTCGACTCTCGCGCACCGGGACTCGAGGTCAGCAGTCGCATGACCGCGCCGGTCCTGACCGGGGCGGCGGAGCGGGCGGTGGAGGTGCTGGTGGCGGAACTGGGCGACACCGACGTCTTCGGCGCCCTGGCCGACGCGGACGAGGACGGCCGGGACGGTGACGACCCGGTGTACGACGTCACGACGTCGTACACCGGGTCGAAGGTCACCATCACCATGGCCCCGCGCGGTGCCTGATGCGGGCACAAGCCGCGGCGGCCGGGGTCCAGTACCCCCGGCCGCCGCCACCAGCTGCGCCCTGCGGTCACTCCCACCGCATCCCCAGCTCGGACAGCCTGGCCGCGCGCTCGGCCGGGATGGTGGCCCTCCTGGTCCTGCTGTTCGCCAGAAAAAGCCCCAGCGACAAGGTCACCTCGGTGCCGTGCCCGTCGTCGTCGGCGTCGCTGTCCCCGGCGTCCAGGACGATGGTCTCCTTGTGTCCGCGCGGGGCGTTGAGGTGCCCTCGCGCTCCCGGTACTGGGCAGCCGCCAGCAGGTTGCGCCGCTCCGTCTCCGCGTGCGGGACCTTCCCCGTGGGCCGCTGCTCCGGGGCCAGGGGCTCCAGCCCGAGGACGTGCTCGACCATCCACTGCTGCGCCGGTCCGAGCTTGTCCCAGCCGAGCTGCTGCACGCGGGCCCACCCGGCGAGGTCCTCGCCCTGGACGGCGACACGGCCCGGCGTCGTCCCCAGCAGCTTCCCGCCGGCCTGGACGTGGCGGCGGGCCAGGGTGAAGGACCGCTGCCACTCCAGGGACCACCCCACCGGGCACCACGACGGGTCGATGGCGTCCAGCGCCGCCTTGCGGTCCGGGGACAGGGCCCCGGCCCACTCCAGCCCGCCTTCCCCGGCCTCCGCGCGGCGCTGGAGCGCCTCGGTGCGCCGCTGCGCGGTTCGCAGGTTCTTGAGAATCACCCCGACAGGTCTGCCGTTCCATACGGCGTCGTTGGGCGGGCAGGCGTGGCCGTGCTCAGCGGCGTAGCCGGCCACCGCGGTGACGTTGTCGGTGAACGCGGTGTCGAACAGGTGCTGTCACGTTGTTGGGGGTGGGGGGTTCTGGTGGTGTGTCGGGGCGTGGTGGGCCCGGGTGGTGGCGGTGGTTCAGGCTGCCGCGGGCAGGCCGGTGGCACCGGTGATCTGGTTCCAGATGGTGAAGCGGATGGTCATTTCGAGGCGGTTCCGGCCGGCGGTGAGGAGGTGGCGTCGGGGTCGGAAGTGGGGTGAGATGCCGCTGAACGCGGCCAGGAAGCGTTGGGCCGCTCCGACGGATCGGAAGCCCTTCATCGCGCGTTCCCTCTGCCGGGTGGGCTGGTGGCTGTTCTCGGCTCGGTTGTTCAAACCTTTGTGGGAGCGGTGCTCGACCGAGGGCATGACCTCGCGGTGCGCGGCCCCGTAGGAGCGGAGCTTGTCGGTCACGACCACCCGCGGCACCGACCCGGCCCCCTTCAGGAGTTTGCGGAAGAAACGCCTGGCCGCGGCGGTGTCACGGCGGTTCTGCACGAGGATGTCCAGGACGCTTCCGTCGGCGTCGACGGCCCTCCACAGGTACTTCTGCTCACCGTTGATCTTCACGAACACCTCGTCGAGGTGCCACTTGTCCCGGGCCGCGGGCGGCGGCGCAGCGCGTTGGCGTAGTCCTGCCCGAACTTCAGCGTCCACCGGCGGATCGTCTCGTAGGAGACGACCACCCCGCGCTCCAGCATCAGCTCCTCGACCTCGCGGAAGCTGAGCGGGAACCGGAAGTACAGCCACACGCAGTGCGCGATGATCTCCGGCGGATACCGGTGGCAACACCAGTGCGTTAGGGCGTTGACCTGCGGTGCAACCGTGGCCTGCGTGGCTGTCAGCGTCGTGGGCGGGCAGTGAGTCCGTTCTCCAGCATTCCGATCTTGGCGCTGAAGGTGTAGGTGGGTGCGCTCTGGGGGTGCTTGCCCGCGTTCGGGGCGTATTTGCTGGTGGTGTTCTTCTTGCTGCGGGCCTTGACGCGCTGTCGGCGGTGCGCGGGCCACAGGTCGGCGAGGATCGCTGCGCCGATCCTTCCCACCAGGTCGGCCTTGTCCTGGATCGTGGTGCCGGCGGCGGTCAGGACGGTGTCTGCGGCGGCCTGCAGCAGCACGGTGAAGCTGAGGCGGTCCATATCCAGGGCGGGCTGGTCGGTGATCGCGTCGGCAGCGGCGCGAATCAGCACCTGGTAGGCGGTCAGCAGTGCCCAGACCTCCTGGTCGAGGCCGTCGATGCTGCGCGAGCGTAGGACGCGGCCGTCCAGGATGCTGGCCTTGATCGAAAAATAGGCGGTCTCCGCCTGCCATCGCTCGTGGTAGAGGTGCAGGAGTTCGCTTGCGGGGTGGGTGGTGTGGTCGAGGAGGCTGGTGAGCAGGCGCCACTGCTCGGTGCGTACGGTGCCGTCGGACAGAGTCACGGTGACCTCGGCCTCGATCACGCGCACCGGCAGGGGCGAGTAGCCCAGGCCGGCCCGGTAGGGGGCGCGCAGGCGGGCCAGGTAGGAGCCGTCTGCGAGGTGTTGAAGGGCGGTGGGGCAGCGGCTGGCGCCCGAGCGCACCAGGAAGTGGGCGCCGGTCGCGGCGGTGTCGGCCAGGAAGTGCACGGCGTCGAAGCCCGCGTCGGCCAGCAGCAGCATCGACGCGTCTAGCACGTGCAACAGGCGTGTGGCGTAGGGTAGTTCACCGGTTGCCTCGGGGCCGAAGGCCGCGCCCAGCAGAGCCCGGGTGCCGCACTCGACGATCACCAGCAGGCGTAGCAGCGGGTAGCCGAACTCCCTCTTCTCGCCGACCCGTTTGGGATAGAGCCAGGTGACCTGCGCGTCTTCGGGCACGTGCAGACTGGTGCCGTCGACGGCCACTGTGCGCAGCCCCCGGTAGAAGGAGCCGGGGCGGTGGCGCTCGCCGACAGGACCCGCCAGCGTCTCGAACAGCACCTTGAGGGGGCGGGCACCCAGGCGGCGCCTCGCCCGGGCGAGCGAGGAGACGGCTGGCCGGACGATCACGGCCGCGGGCAGGTGCGCGGTCAGCTTTCCCCACACCGCCCGGTACGAGGCGTGCTCGAACAGCGCGAGAGCCAGGACGAAGTACACCATCACGCGGGCGGGCAGCAGCCGCAGCCGCTTCTCCCGCGCCCCGGTCTCCTCCAGCACGGCGTCCACCAGGGCAAAATCCACGATCTGGGTCAACTCGCCCAAGTGGCCCGGCGCGTAGACCCCCGGGATCACCTGCATGGCGGGCGTGGTGGCAGACTGATCGCGCAACGGGACTCCCGATGATCATCCGAGCTTGGCAGCAAGATGATCTATCAGGAGTCCCGTTCGACGTTCACGCCGGGGTTGCGCCGCAGGTCACAGGCTTAACGCACTGGTGTTGATACCGGTGGTTGCTGTACGACGGCGGCACAGACACCACGAAACGACCCTCCCGACAACGAGCAACTACAAGATCATCCTACCGCCGCCAGACAACGTGACAACACCTTCGGCGGTGGTCTGCCGTGCGGGGTGGGGCTCGATGGATGAGTGTTGGTTGTATGCGTCCCATGCGTCCGGTGCTGGTCCTTCTGGTTGCTGCGTGTTTCGCCCTCGGGGCGGGCTCAGCCGGCGGCAGCCGCAGAAGCAGTGGTGTTGCTGCTGCTCGCGCCGCTCCCGGGAGCGGGGTGAGCCTGCTGGCCGGGCAGCGCGCGGTGTTCTCCGAAGACTTCGGCAGGCTGCGGCTGGGGGCGGTGTGGGGGTGGCAGAGCGGCGCCTACACGGATTGCACCACGAACCCCGGCCAGCACAAACTCGACCAGCTCACCCGTACCGCGCTCACCGCGCACGGGGCCTGAGGATCACCGCCCGGCGGGCCGCGCACGGCCGGTGGACCACCGGGCTGCTGACTACCGGTGACTCCTGTGCCACAGGTGGCGATGGAATGCTGGAGCGTGCCGGGGACCTGGTGGTCGCCCGGGTGCGTCTGCCGGATGTGCACGGCCCGGGCGCGTGGCCGGCTCTGTGGTCCTGGCGCGACGGGGGCAACGAGGTCGACCTGTTCGAGTGGCATTCGGACCGCCCCCACACCCTGGAGTTCGTCAACCACACCCGCCGCCCGGCCGCCTTCACTTCCTGGACGTCCCCGCAGGTCGCCCCAGGGGCCTGGCTCTATACGGCGGTCCTGCTGGGCGCGCGCAACACCACCTGGTACGTCGGGACCAGTCTTCGGCGGCTGCGACCTGCTTGGAGCGACCACTGCGGGGTGGGCCGGGCCTTTCGCGCCTACCCGGTCCTGAACCTGTCCATCGACGACGGCAGTATCCATCCCCCACCCACCACCACCGGACCCATCACCTTCCAGATCGGTTCCCTGGCCCTCTACCGGTCCACACGCTGACCTCACTCGCCGGGTGGAGTCGAGAGGTGGTCACAGCCATCTCGCGGACGCTGAGGATACAGACAGACCGACCTCTTCTTCACCGCCACGGCAGTGCTGGAACTGCTACCCGATTCCCCGGCGCTGGTCATGACCCGCAGCCCGGTGGGGACCCGAACCCAGATACTGCGCACGACGTTCCGGGCCGACGGCACGCCCCTCGGCAAGACCTTGACCATCCAGGGCGGCAGCACACCCGTTGTACTGCGCCGCGATCCGAAAGACCTCGATCCGGACGAGTGAGGCAGCAGGGTCAGAACGCGTCGGGGTAGGAGTCGGTGCGTACGACGCGCGAGAGGTAGACCGCGAGACGGCCTTCTGCCTGCGTCTGATGGAATTCGAGCATGCCCAGGTTGCGTGGCAGGGCAAGCAGGAAGGCGTCGGGGATGCCGGGGACGGGCATGGCGTCGGGGGCAGGACGCCGACGTCCAGGGCATCGCGCAGGGCGACCATCGCGGTGGCGAGCGCGCCCACAACGTCCATCGGGGTGTCCGGGTCAAGGAGCACCGCTTCGACCTGCGGGGACATGACCAGCGGGTCGGGCTCGTCGGCCCCGTTCTCATCCGGCCACGACACCGGCGGCTACGCTCCTGTGCCGCGGCGGTGCAGGTCGCGCAGGACGTCGGTGGCGCCGCGCCCGGGCGCGGTCCCGGCGGTGACCGCAGCCGCCGTTGCGGCGGTGGAGGGGTCGGCGGCGACCTGGACCAGCAGCCACCAGCGGGTCAGCACCTGGCCGATCTGCTCGGGGGAGGCCTCGCCCATCTCACGGTGGAAGTCCATCCGGGAACTGGCGGGCAGGGCTGCGGCGACCGCGTTCTGGGTGCGGGCCACTGGTACAGGACCGGCCTCGTGCATCGGCTGTACGGACATCGGCCACCCTCCTGCTACTGCTCGGGCCCCACCCTACCGCCGCGGGGCCGAAGGCGTTCGCGAGCCTTCCAAGGTCGAAGAGCCGCACAATCCAAGCCCTGGACCGGGGCGGCGGCCGCGACCGAGCCGAGCTGACCCGACCACCCGTTCCGCACCACCCCCGGGCGCGCCCGGCGCCCCCCACAGACCCCCGGCCACCGGCCGGGTGGATCCTCACCAGTAAGGAGACCAGTCATGGCGATCCTCGACCTCCAGACGATGGAGCTGCCCGAGACCGAGGCGGCCCCGATGGACGACACGCTCGCGAGCGTCAGCTCCCTGAGCGTGATCACCTGCGGCACCAGCACCCTGAGCACCCTGATCTGCCTGTGACCCCTGCCCCCTAACGGGGCCAGCCACAGTCCGGTCGGCCGGGACCCTAACCACGGTCCCGGCCAGCCAACGGGCCGCAACGGCGATACGCCGTTGCGGCCCGGTCCACACCCCGCCCACAGCCCGATCCCGCCGCCCTGCGTACCGCTGCCCCATCAGAGAGGCCGCCCGTGGCAGACCAGTTGCCTCCCCGCACCCGCCATCTGCCGGACCGGATACGGCTGCGCCGCGAACTGACCACCGAACCCGCCACCTTGGCCGGCGCGCTCCTGCTCGCGCTGACGGCCACGGCTGCCGCCCTCGCCCTGCCGCTGCTGCTGCGCTCCGTGATCACCGACTTCTCCGACCACCGCACGATGACCCCCGACATCGCGCTGATGTGCACCGCCGCTGTCGTCGGCGCTGTGACCCAGGCGCTGTCGGGGTTCCTGAGCGCCCGCATCGGCGAGCACATGATCTACCGGCTGCGGATCCGCATCATGGAGCACGCACTGCGGCTCCCGCTGGCGGTGGCCCGCTCCCAGGGCACCGGCGAGCTCACCGCCCGGATCACCTCGGACGCGGCCCTGCTGCGCCAGGTCATCGACGTCGCCACACAACTGCCCCTGGCAGCCATGACCGTGGTGGCGACGCTGCTGGTGATGGCCTGGATCGACTGGGTCCTCACCGTGACCACGGTGGTCGCACTCACGGCCCTGACCGGGCTGATCCTGCTGATCCTGCGCCGGATGAAGGCCAACGTGACCGGCCAGCAGGACGCGGTGGGACACATCGCCCAGCGCTTCACCGCCAACCTGGAGGCCCTGACCACCATCAAGGCCTACCGGGCCGAGCCGATGGCCGCCCGCGCCCTGGCCACCGATGCCGGGCAGCTGCGGACGGTTTCCCTCCAGGGCGCCCGCCTCAACGCCCTGATCCCCGCCGTGCTGACCCTGGGCAACCAGTTCGCGATGATCGCCGTCATCCTGGCCGGCGGTGCCCGGCTGGCCTCGGGCGACCTCGGGGTGGCGGGATTCGCCGCGTTCCTGCTCTACCTCCTGCAGACGATCCCGGCCGTGAGCACCCTGGCCACCGGACTGGGCCGGCTGCAAGCCGGCTTGGCCGCCCGGGACCGCTGCAACGAACTCCTGTCCCTCCCCACCGAAACCGACCCCCGGACCACCGAACCGCCCACCCCCACCCCGCTGGCGGGCGTCCCCGCCGTGGTCTTCCGGTCCGTCTCCTACACCCACCCCGGCACCAGCGAGTCCGCAGCCGCCCTGCGCGGGATCTCCTTCAGCGCCGCCCGCACCGGCCTGACCGCCATCGTGGGCCCCTCCGGAGCCGGAAAGAGCACCACCCTGTCCCTGATCGACCGGTTCATCCACCCCAGTTCCGGCTCGATCACCGTCCTTGGCCACGACACCCGGCACTGGCCACTGGACGCGCTGCGCACCCGCATCGCCTACGTCGACCAGGCCTTCACCCTGCTGGAAGCCACCGCCCGCGAAAACCTGCAACTGGGCCGCACCCGCCCAGCCAGCGACAGCCAGCTCGCCGCCGCCCTGGACGCGGTCGGCCTGACCCGCGACATCGCCCGCCTCCCGCAGGGCCTGGACACACCCCTGGGCCGCGACTGCGACCTGTCCGGAGGACAACGCCAACGCATGGCCCTGGCCCGCGCCCTGCTCAGCGACGCCGACATCGTCCTGCTCGACGAGCCCACCAGCCAACTCGACGGCCTCAACGAGCAACGCTTCCGCGGCATCGTGGACGACCTCGCGGCGACCCGCGCCGTCCTTGTGGTCGCCCACCGACTCACCACCGTCCAGCACGCCCACTACGTCATCATGATGAACCAGGGCACCGTCCTCGACGCCGGAGAGCACCTCGCCCTACTCCGACGCTGCACCCCCTACAGGGAACTGGTCGCCAGCCAAGCAGCACCGGTATGAGCACCTTCCCGGCACAGCCAAGTGATCTCGACCCGATGTCCGCCGCCCCATCACGGCGCCGGCCAAGGACAGCACCGGACAGTACCTGACCCACCTACCCGCCAGCGGCTACCGCCACGACGCCCCCAGTAGCCGCAACCGGCAACTGTCGGCGGGTGTTCGGTATCGCGCTTCGCAGCCCGCAGGCGCGGACCCGCAGGGGGTCAGCCGGTGGCGTCGAGGTCGTGGGGGTGGGGCTGCCACTGCGCGGGGCAGTGGTCTGTGGTGGCGGGGTCGTCGTGGGTGTTGCAGTGCTGGCTCATCCAGCGCGGGCTGTGGCCGACGTCGTAGGCGTGGACCTGGGTGCCGGAGGCGGTGGTGGCGGTGGTCCATTGGCCGTTCTGGCCGAATTCCAGGGGGTTGCGGCAGCGCCCGCCCGTCGTCCTCTCAGCCACGCAGTACACGGGGTAGGAGGCGTACAGGAGAATGCCGTTGATCAGGAAGTACGTAGGCCGGGGAAGCTCCTCGGCTCCGCCGGCCGTCGCGGCCGCGACGTGGGCGGCCGCTTCTGCGCCATCGTCCACGCTGTCCGCACCGATGTCCTGTGCGCCGACGTCTTCACCGCTGCCGCTGCCGCTGACCGGGCCGTCGCCCTCGGCGCCGGCGCCGGCGCCGTCGTCCTCGGTGCCACCAGAGGCGTCGGCGGCAGCCGGTGAACCGGTGGCCGGTGGACTGCCGGGGGCGGTTCCCGTCGGGGCGGGCTCGGGCGGCGGGTCCTGGTCGGGGGCGCGGTCGTCGATGACGATCAGGGTGCGGGTTCCGCCGGCGGGTCCGGAGCCTGTGGCGGGGTTCTTGCTGAGGCGGGTGTAGAGGGCTCCGGCGAGGGCTTTCTCCGCGATATCGGTGCGGGTCAGTGCCTTCCCCCGAGGGCGCTGCATGGCGTGGTGGAGGGCGTTGAGGATGCCCATCAGCACGGGCCCGGAGACGTGGACGGTGACCAGGACGTCCGACTCCTGTTCCTGGGGCTCGGGCAGGAGCTCGTGGATCAGGTCCTGCTGGGCGACGTGGCGAACGATGAACGCCCACGTGTGCGGGTGCAAGTGGATCTCGACGGTGCTGATCAGCGCGACCGTGGTCAGGACGTCGAACAGTTCCTGCAGGCCGTCCTCCTGCGACGCTTGGGCGGTCAGGATGCGGGAGTGGTCATCGTCCATGCCGGCCTCCGGTTCGATGGGTGCACAGGACTTCACGACGGACAGGACCGGAACAGCCCCCGCCGCGGGGAGGGCTTCGGGCAGGGACGCGCGCAGCGCGGCGACCTCGCTCCGCAGACCGGCCACAGCGGTGAGGCACTGGGCCAACTGCTCCCGGCCCTGGTCACCCAGTTCCCGCGCCAGGCTCCGCTGTGCGGCGTCCAGGTGCTCGCGCACCTCGCGCAGGGCGGTGGCGGTCTCCGCGCGCAGGGCGTCGGCGCCGCCGCCCAGTTGCTGGAAGTATTGTTCGGCGTCGGCGCGCCCCGATTCGATCAGCTCGGTGATGCGCCGGTTGAAAACCGCCATCGCTGCCCCCTGGATGGTCACTGTTTCGCCGTAGGCCACGGTGGCGGTGGAGGCGACAGCCGACCAGAACCTTGACGGTACGCGACCGCAAATCAACCTCACGTGACCGGCGGAGCACTCTTGCCGACCCGTGCATCAGGTGACGGCCCGGTTGCGGATCGCCCTGCTGCACCTGGTCCTGCCCTCGCCGGCATCGCCCACTCCATGGCCCGGCCTGCCCCTGCTGGCAAGCCCGCCTCACCCACCCGATGGAGCGCCCCGCCACCGTGCGCCGGCGCCGGTAGGTCACCGACCGCCGTGCGGCCGACCCCCTGAGCGTTGCCGTGCACGCGGGCGGCGGGCGGCGGGGACTGGCTCCGGGGTGGAGCCCGCTGCCGGTAGCCTGAAGCGAGCGGGCCACTGTGTGCCCGGGTCCGGTGGAAAGGGGAAGTCCGTGAGCGCCCAGCCTGTGCACTACGCCGCGGGATCGCCGCAGATCCCGCGCGACCCCGACGGCATCGCCAGCGCGCTCAGTGGTGCCCGCCGCATGGCGTTCTACCAGGAACTCGGCCACATCCGCTCGGGCGAGGAATTCGAACGTCTCTTGGACGTGTGGTGGTGCCGGGCGGCCAACGACAGCCGCCCTGACCGCGAGGCGCGGCTCCGGGCCGCCCGCACGGGCACCTTGGCGACCACGACCTGGGACGACATCGCCCGGCGCCGCGACGCCGCGCAGGAGCGCTGAGTGTCCGACGGCTACGACGATCAGGGCCAGGCCTGGCCTGTGGTGCCCTCCACCGAGGTTGGCGACGCCATGGTCGCCGCCCCCGCCGAGCTGTTCTCCGCCGTCATGGCCCTGACCGTCGTCCTGCACCGCGACCCGGCCCCGCCCGAGAGCGTCGCCCTGGACGCCACCGGCCTGTACTGCGACATCCCCGTCCCCGGCCACCCAGCCGTCGTCGAGTACGTCATCAACCCCGAACCCGCCGACACCCGGCACATCGTCCTGCTGTGTATCGTCTGGATCGCCGACCGGCCCACCGAGCCCGACAGCGGCCACACCGCTTTCTGACGAGGCCGACACGGCCGGCAGCTGGCAGGGTCTGTTCAGCAGATTCCGCGTTGTCCGTGCTCAGGCAGACGATGTGATCGCTGTCCGAGGGCCTGGCTACTTCGAACCGGCGCGGTTCCCACCGCTCGGAGCCCGGCTGCAAGCGGCTCACGCGCTGACCGCGGGGGTTCACTGCAGCAGTCCGCCCAGCGGCAGGACGCGTTCGGTGAGCTTCCCGGACAGCCGGTTGCCGGTGAGTGTGGTGTCGGTGAGCCAGTCGGCGGCGACCAGCACCTCGATGTGCCCGGCGACCTGGTCCACGGTCAGGGTGCAGAACACGGCGGCCCGGGCGAGGTCGAGCCCGTTGTCCCGGGGGTGGCCGAGGTGTCCGTCGGGTCGGGTGTGGGCGGCGGTGTAGAGGGCCAGGAGCCGGTCGGCGGCGCCCGCCTTCTTCTTGCGCAGCTTGCGGTCGCCGACCACTTTCTGGGCCCAGCCGGAGATCCGGGAGCGGGTGGTCTTCCCGAAGCCGAAGGGGCTGGCCTGGTCGGGAAGCAGGGAGGGGACGGTGAACGCGGTGGGGTCCTCGGGCCGCGAGGCCATCACCTCGGCGACGGTGCCGGGCAACTGCAGCCAGCCGGCCTGGACCAGGTGGTCCAGGACCTGCTGGGCGTCGTCGGCGAGCCAGCCGGTCAGGTCCTGGCCGGTGATGTTGCCGGTGCCGGCGCGGGCCGCGCGCAGGCCGAGCATCAGGACCGCCAGGCGCTGCCCGGCATCCGGGCCGGGAGCGGCGGCCGCGGCGTAGTCCAGCACCGTGCGCGCGTGAGCAGCCTGACCGGCGGTCAGGAGGCGGTCCACCACCGGCCCGCCGACTTCGGCACGGGCCTGCACTGCGACACCGGTGTCCGTTGCGGTCCCGGTGGAGGCGGTGGAGGCGGCCTGGCCGGTGCGCTGGTAGTGCGTCTCGGCCGCTGCCTTCCCCGCTCGCAGCCCTTCCTGGCGCAGCTTGTGGTCGCCGGTGGCAGCGGCCCAGGTCTCGAATGCGCGGGCCTTGCGTTCGTGCAGGGCGGCCAGGACCGCAAGGTCGGGCTGGGTGCGCGCCTGGTAGGCGCGGAAGGCGTCCCCGAGGTCGATCAGCTCGTCGCGCAGGTCGACCGGCTCAAGGCCGGCGGGCACAATCCATCGTCCGACCTTCCCCCACTGCCGCTGCCCCACCCGCCGCGAGGCGGCCGGGGCGTCGGTGCGGGCCTTGGGAACAGATGCTGGTGCGGCATCGCCCGCAGATGAAGCGGCGCCGGTGCTTGCGGGGCTGGTGCCGGAGAAGACCGCCGCCACACCCGGCCCCGCCGCCACCCCGCTCTGCTGCTCGGCGCCCGGCTCGCGCGCGGGCCGCTGCACCCCGGTCGGCTCGCGGGCGGGGGAACGGCGGCGGCCAGGACCTGGCAGTCGGGGATCAGCGCCGCGCAGCGCGTGCAGGTCTCCGCGATGCGCCACAGCCGGCCGGTGCGGTCGGTGTAGACGCTCAGGGCCACGGCGCCCCCGCACTTGTCCGCTCCCGTCGATGGCTTGGGGCGTCCGTGTGCTCGGGCGGTGGGGTCGGCGGTGTGCCAGGCGCAGTCGGCGGCCCGGCACGCGCACCACGCCAGTGGGCGCGGGCCGCCGCCCGTACGGATCTGGGCCAGGTGCTGCTTGACGTGCTCGACCGCGGCCGCGCGCCCGGCCGCGGTTCCCTGGGGGAAGCGCTGCTCGGGGCAGGCGGGGCGGGAGCAGGTGAGCTTGACCGTGCCGGCGCAGGGACGGCCGTAGGGGTCCAGGCGCACCACCCACAGCCGTCCCGCGACACGCTCATCCGCCCTGGTGTCGGCCTCCACCGTCATGTGCGCGCCCTTCCGTTCCCTTGATCCGCCTGTGGAGCTCCATCATCGGGGATACTGCCGACAACCTGCGGGAACACGAGGCTTGGCGGCATGTCAGGTCCCGGCGGGCGGACCGGCGTTGCCGATTCCCGCCCCGGTCGCGCACCGTGATCGGCAGGGTACGAAGCATGATGATCCTCGTGGACCGCGCCGGCGGCGACACCCTGGCGAGCCTCCAGTTCTGGCGCGAGACCCACGACCGGTTCGGCACGTTCGTCGAGGCCCGTGCCTACCTGTCCGGCCGTCGAGGATTTCGATGATCTGGGCGACAGTTCTGGGCGCAGGGCGGATCCGGCTGTGGTGGGGGTGGGGCTCTCGTAGACTGGGGCCGATGGCCGTTCTACTGGAGGAGACCGTGATGAGCGCGCAGCCGGTGCACTACAGCGCTGGGCCCCGGGTGGCGTGCACTCCTGCGGACGTGATGGCCGCGTTGAGCGAGGGCAACCGCAGCCAGTTCCGGAAGGAGCTGATGGCGGCCGGTCCCGATGAGATCGGGACGGTTCTGCGGACCTGGTGGGGCCACGCGATGCTGGACAGCGACCCCGACCGGGCCCGGGTCCAGCAGCAGGCCGCGGCCGGGACGCTGCCGGTGGTCTCGATGGCGGAGGTCCTGGCGAGGCGCGAGGCGCGGGGCCTGCCCGTTGAGTGACGGCGACCTTGACCTGCACGACGACGGATGGCCGTGTCTGTTCTCGCAGGCCGTAGCCGCGCTGCTGGAGGATCCCGCCGCGACGTTCGATCTGCTGTCGGCGGTGCTGGCGCTGTCGGTGGAGATCAATGAGACGCGCGGCAACCCGAAGGGCTACACCGTGGACCCGGCCGCTCCCGCGTTCCGGCGTGTGGTGGTGAGCACGGACGCGGCGATGTTCGTTGCGGAGTTCACCGTCCTCGCCGACGCCGTGGAGCCGTACAGCATCCTGACGCGCGTACAGCCGATCTGAGGGGCCTGTCGGCGACCCCTGCTGGGTGACTGGTCATAGCCGGTCAGCCCGGCTGTGCGCTGACGTCCGTGCTGCGTCGGTGCAGCTCGCGCAGGACGGCGGTGGCACCGCGGCCGGGCCCCGTGCCGGCCTTCACGGCGGCCGCGGTGGCGGAGGTGGCGGGGTCAGCAGCGGCCTGGACCAGCAGCCACCAGCGAGTGCGTACAGCCGGTCCACGGGGCCCGTCCCGCACCGCTTGCACGCACCCAGAACGCGGTCGCCGCTGCCCTGCCCGCCGAAGCGCGGATGGACTTCTACCAGGAGATGGGCAACGCCCTCCCCGAAGAGATCGGCGGCGTGCTCCATCATGATGAACCAGGGCACCGTCCTCGACGCCGCAGAGCCTGCCGTACTGCTGCAACGCTGCATCCCCTACCGGGAACCGGTCGCCAGCCAAGCAGCACCGGTATGAGCACTTCCCCCGGCCAGCTCATTGATCTCGACCCGACGGGTGTAGCGGTGGATCAGCTCCCTGATGGCACGGCTGGGAACTGCAGCCGAGTATGAGCAGCAAAGGTGATCCACCGTTTACGCGACGCAATCGCCGGGCCCGTTCAGCAGTCCGAGGCGCTGGTGGTACATGACGTCGGCGAAAGTGCAGCACCGAAAGCCGCACGTGTCGCTTTGGGAAATGATTCCGCTCCGGAGAGTGATGAAATGGAGCCGTCCAGATTCTAAATCAGGGCATGGGCCAATCCCTGGCGAAGAGCCCACCGGCTCACCGGCGCCTCGGCGGCGGGGGCGGCGGATGCCTCAGCCTCGGCTTTCTCTTTGGGGCCTCTCCGGGTGGGTGATTTTCCGGATTTCGTCACACTTCGTGTTCGGATGGTTGCGGAGGTGGGTAGGTTGGTGGAAAAGCTGCGGAAAGTGGCTTCGCCACTGTGCGGCCTCTTGGAAGGTGTGTCCTTCATGCGTACGCAAACTCTGTCCTTTCGTCGGTTCTTCACCACGGCCGCGCCCCGGACCGTGGTGGTCACGGCGCTCGCGATCGGCGGTCTCCTGGCCGGCACCTCCGGGGTGGCCTACGCGGCCAACGGCAGCAACGGCAGCGCGGGTACCGGTTCCTTCGGCGGTACCGGGGGTGCCGGTGGCGCGGGGGGTACCACCGGCAGCCCGGGCAACGGCGGTAACGGCGGCGACGGCGGGGACGCGGCCGGTGGCCTGGGCGGTGGCGGTGGTTACGGCGGTCACGGCAACACGGTGGCCGGTGGCGCGGGCGGCAAGGGCGGCGGCGCGAACGGCACCAACAGTGTCGGAGGCGCCGGCGGCTACGGCGGTGCGGGCGGCAGCTCCGGTGTCGGCGGGCTGGGCGGCCTGGGCGGTGCGGCGGCCCTGGCCGGTGTCGGTGGCGCGGGTGGTTACGGCGGTGTGGGCGCCACCGCTGACGGCGGGTACGGCGGGGCGGGCGGTTCCGCGCTCCTGGCGGGCAGTCACGGCGGTGCGGGCGGATTCGGTGGCGCCAGCGGCGCAAGCCCGGGCGACGGCCACGGCGGCCACGGCGGGCGCGGCGGCAACGGCGGCCTGAACTGCCAGGGCGGCGCGGGCGGCAACGGCGCGGCCGGCCTGGCCAACGGCGTCGCCGGCGCCAACGGCGCGGACGGCGCCGACTGCCCCTGACCCCCGGCTGCCGGTGGTCCCTAGGTCCACGGGGACTGATGCCTCACTGAGTGCACTGGCTGGCCACCTGGTTCATCGACCTGTTCACCACAGCGAATCTCAAGATCCAGACCCTGCTGAACTACGGCATAGCCGCGCTGTTCTCCCTCATAGCCGGCGGGATCGCGCGCCGCACCCTCAAAGGCATCGGCTGAAGCGCACAGGCACTGCCCCTGCCCCTGCCAGCGAACCCCGGCAGGGGCAGCGGACCGCGGCACGTACGACCAACCCACTGATCTGACATCCCACCAGACCCGACCTTCACACCGACACCACCACTGCGGTGAGACAACCCCGAACGGACCCAGCAGTGCCCCGCACGCACCGTGCGGGGCACTGCTGGGTCCGCGCCGGCTGAGACAGGATCCGACCAGGGCCGCCCCGGTGGGTCGCCCCTGGTCGGTCCTGTGTCAGCTGCGGGTCGTGATCTGCCAGACGATCACCAGCCGGGGCCGTTCCAGAACGACCCAGTAGAAGTCCGTTCCCGGCAGGAGTTCCGCGTGTCGACCAGGCCCGTCGGGCATGCCCGCCACCATCGCGGACTCGTCCGACAGCTGGTCCAGCGCTTCCTTGATCAGGGGCTGGATGTCGGCCCCGTAGGCCCCCAGCTCCATCGAGACCTCAACCGTGGTGGTCACCCGGAAGCCGCTCACACGCCCACATCCTCAAACTCGTCCGACACAGGCCGGGCCCGATCGGTCGACCACTCCCGGCCCCGGACCCCTGCCCGGTGACCGCAGTCTCACCCCTGCCCCTCGCCGTCCACGGCGCAGTGCCCCGCACCGCCCCCAACCCGCCCTTTCTGGCCGAACCGGACCGACCCCGCTGTGCACGTCGCCGATCACGACGATCCTGAACAGCGACGATCCTTCACTAACTCATTCGTCTGAAGCTCGGCGCAAAGCCGCAGCAGCGGCGGACGAAGGGTGCTGTGCTCACGCCCACCACGCCGGATCTGGAGCCGTGGAGGTCTCCTGCTGACGACACCAGAACAGGGGGCTCTTTCGATGAGAGAGCCGTCCTGGGCCGCTGATGGGGGCGATCGTGGTCCCGGGCGCCCCGCTGTGGATCTGGATCGTCCTGGCCGCCTGCCTCGTGCCGGTGCTCTCCTTCAGCGACTGCGAAACCGCTACTGTGCGTGCTGCCCGTTCGTTCCTCGTCACCCGAGGCAATGGCGATCAGTCAGCCGCCCCCGGCCAGCTCCGAAGCGCCACGCGGTGCGACCGCCCCTGGCCCTGTGCCGGCCCTCGTACCACCTCGCCCAACCTTTACCCGATGACCACTGATGGGACCGAGCCCGTGACCTGGTTCAGCCGACTGGACAGCTACCAGCGCCGGCACCGCTGGCTGGGCCTGCCCCTGGCCGTGGTCTACAAGTTCATCGACGACCAGGGCACCTACCTCGCCGCCCTGCTCACCTACTACGGCTTCCTGTCCCTGTTCCCCATGCTCCTGCTACTGACCACCGCACTGGGCTTCGCCCTGCACGGCAACCCCCAGCTGCAACAGCAGGTCCTCAACTCCGCCCTGGGCCAGTTCCCCGTCATCGGCGACCAGATAGGCGCCAACATCCACTCCTTCCACGGCAACACCGTCGCGCTCTACGTCGGCATCGCAGGCAGCCTCTACGGCGCACTCGGCGCCGCCCAGGCAGCCCAGAACTGAACCCCGACCACTTTCGTGGACACTGGAAGTAGTTCACTCAAGTGTCAAGTGGGAAGTGCACGATGGTTTCAAAGCGGAAGAAGTACACCCAGGAGTACAAGGCAGAGGCCGTAGAGCTAGTGGTGAGCTCCGGCCGGCCCGTGGCTGAGATTGCCCGGGACCTCGGTCTGAACGAGGGAACCCTAGGAAACTGGGTAAATGCCGCGAAGAGGAGCGGAAGCATCAAAGACAAGCCGCTGACCATCGACGAGCGCGTCCATATGAAGGAACTCGAAGACGAAGTACGGAAGCTCCGCATGGAGCGGGACTTCCTAAAAAAAGCAGCGGCGTGGTTTGCGAGCCAGAACCAATAAAGTTCGCCTTCATCCTGCAAGTCCACGACGAGCAGGTCGGCAAGCCACGCCGCTTCATATATCCCATCAACTTCATGTGCAAGATGCTGGACGTATCGCGTACCGGATTCTACTCGTGGATCCGCCGTGAGGAGTCCGCACACGCACGACGCGATGTCGAACTTACCCGACTCATCATCGCTATCGACAAAGTCAACAGGGGTCGCTACGGGATCGACCGGATACACGCGCAGCTGGCCCGCCAGGGCGAGCGCGTGTCACCCAAGCGCGTCCGACGCCTGGCCAGGGCCGCTGGGCTGGCGTGCATCCATCCACGGCCCTACAAGGCCACCACCGTCCAGGATCCGGCGAACAGGCGCGGCCTGGTGGACCTCGTCGAGCGGAATTTCGTCCCGGAAAAGAAAGACCAGATATGGTACGGTGACATCACTTACATTCACACCGCAGAAGGCTGGGCCTATATGGCGACAGTCATCGACGGGTATTCGCGGAAGCTCATCGGCTGGTCGGTCGCTGACCACATGCGCGAAGACATGGTGATCCAGGCGCTAGACATGGCGATCCGAAATCGCCAGCCGGCACAGGGTGAAGTCGTCATGCATACAGACCGTGGCAGTCAGTACACCGGTAGTAAATTTCGCGACCAATGTCTTGACAGCGGAATCCTGCCTTCGGTAGGAAAGACGGGGATCTGCTTCGACAACGCCGCAGCAGAGTCGTTCAACGCAACCCTGAAAAAGGAATTGATCCACCTGCACGTGTGGACAACAATAAAGCAGGTCGGGAGTGCAATATTTGAATACACCGAGTCTTACTACAATCGACACAGGATTCAACGTGAGCTCGGCTACCTATCTCCCTATGAATACGAGAGTGGGTCCACACTAAGCGCAGCACTAGCAGCATAAAAGACTGTCTTCGAAATCGGTCGGCCTCCAAACGCCCTCAACAGGATCTGGGCCGTCCCCCAGCACAACCGACCTAACCCCTTCACCGCCCGAGCGCGCAGCCTGCTCCTGCTCCTGGTCCTGGCCGCCGGTGTCGTTGGGACCACCGCGCTGGCCGCACTGGCCGCCACCTCCCACGTGTTCGGCCTCGACATCAGCTGGGCCACCCGGATCGGCGCGACAGCACTGTCGGTGGCCGTCAATGCAGCCCTGGTCCTGCTGACCTTCCGTGTGCTGACCGCCCGCGCTCTGAACAGTGCCGCCCTGTGGCCCGAAGCCCTGGGCGCGGCAGCCGTCTGGCAGGTGCTGCTGGGCCTGAGCACCTACGGCGTCAACCACGCCCTGCGAGGAGCCACCGCCACCTACGGCATGTTCGCCATCGTGCTGGGCCTGATCGCCTGGCTGTACCTGGGCGCCCTGACGTTCGTGCTCTGCGCACAGAGCGCCGCGGTACGCACCCGCCGACTGTGGCCCCGCAACCTCCTGGCCCCCTTCACCGACGACGCCGCCCTGACGAGTGCCGACAAGCGCGCGTACATCTCCTACGCCACCACGGAAACCTACAAGCCCTTCGAAGACATCCACGTCGCCTTCGACCAGAACCCGCCGCCCACCTCCACCCCATAACGACCCAGCGTGTGCCACCGCCCGGCATCAGCGATCGCATCGCCCAGCACAGCAAGGGCACTGACCACGATTCCGTAGAATGCCGGCGATCCGGTCCGTGACCGGCCTGCGATGGGGCGGGCACGGGGCCGTACAGTAACGGCTCTCAAGTGCGTACGGAGAGGGACGAAATGATCACGGCTCAGGACGGTATGACAGTCGCCCAGGAACTGCGGGAGCGCGCGGCCGCGTACGTGAACAATCACATGGACCTGTGGGTCACCGCGGACGACGACGGCACCCTGGTGCTGGCCGCCCAAGAACCCGCCTCCTTGTTCCAGGCCGCCGCCGAATGGCTGAACCAGGGCCCCGCCTACACCGTCCTCGACGTCCGCTGGCACCGCCAGGACACCGAACCCGCCCACACACTGCGCATCAGCCTGACCCACCCCCATCACCTCGACGCCGCGAACAACGCAGCTGCGGTCATCTGACCCCGCCCCGACCGCAACGCGCTGACCTGCCCATTCCACAACGGCGGCACCACGGCCGCCGGGGGAACAAGAGGGCGGAACTCCGGCTGTTGGTGGCAGGGGAGTGACCCGGAACACGCCGCCGATGTCCGGCACAGGGGCATCCACTCGTCCCTCTCTCGTACCACCCATCCATGGCGGACTACGGCTGGTTCTGGGAGCCGACACCGCCAGGCCCCAACTCACGCCCACCTCCTGGTTGCTGCTGTGCCGTTGCCCGCGCTGCGCCGCGCCGCCACAAAGCGGCCGTGGGCCCGGAGCACAGCCCCGCTTTCGCTGACGTCACGCGATACTCCGCTGACATGAAGACGGTTCGGCAGTGACATGACGGGGTGACATGGCTGACATGAGGACGGCCGAATGCCTGACATGGAAGCACGACATGTCGGACCTGACCTGCGCAAACCAGTGACTCAACGCCTCCCTGGAATTTCCATGTCACCCAGGTCGGCACCATCCGATCAAACTATGCAAACTTTGCAAAGTTACCGATAGTCTGCTAGCATGGTGCCATGTCGCGCTATCAACAGATCTACGCCGACCTGCGGCGGCGCATCGCCGCAGGCGAATGGGCCGTAGGCGACCGTCTCCCGGACCTGCCCGCCCTCATGGAGCACTACGAGGTCTCGCTGAACACGGTCCGCCGCGCCACCGGCGATCTGCGCCAGGAGGGCGTCCTGCGGATCTCCCAGGGCGACGGCACGTTCCTCGCGGCCCTGCCGCAGCCCAGCAACGACGAACTGCTGGTGCGGCTGCGCGGGGCCCAGGCCGCGATCGGCGACGCCATCGCCGCCCTGGAGGCCGCGAACCGGATCGCCGCCATCGCCGACCAGCTCGAAGAACTCGAACCGAAGGGGGAGTCCGATGTCCAGCGGTGACGACGACGTGTTCGCGGGCGTTGACGCCCTGCTGGCCGCCGTCGACGGCCCCGCGCTGCCTGTCCCGGCGGAGCGCCAGCGGCTGCGCCTGGCCGCGGGCCTGACCCCCGGGCAGATCGCGGCCGCGCTGCGGGTCGACTCCGACACCGTCCTCGCCTGGGAGGCCGGCACCGCCGCCCCCACCGGGCAGACCGTCCAGGGCTACGCCCGTCTGCTGGAGGGCCTGGCCAATCGCTTCCCCGCCCCCGAGCCCCTTCCTCCGGCCGCCGCCCCGCTCCCGGCCGCTCCCGGCCGCTCCGGTCGCTGCGCCGGTGGCCGAGGTGCCCGGCAGCGGCCCGGACGGCGGCTACCTGATGCACGAGCCGCTGCCGTGCCGGTGGTGCGGCCAGCCCACCCCGATCCGCGTCGGCGGCGTCCCTCAGCACGTCGGAGGCTTCTGCCGCACCCAGCAGCCGCCCGCCGCCGCGCCCGAGCCCGCCGCCATACCGGTCCAGGCCGTGCCCGCCCCGCCCGCACTGCCCGCCGCCGTCCCGGCCGCGGCCCCCGCGCCGGTGTCGGCCGCCACTGCGTGGACCCCGCCTCCGGGGCAGGGCCGCCGTTCCACCCCGTCCCGCACCGCCTCCCGACCCACCGCCACCCGCCCGGCCGCCGGTGCCACCCCAGCGGGTGTCGCCCGGTGGTGGCCTGCTGTCGCGCTGGATGTGGCCGCCGATGGCAGCTGGCTGCCGGACGTGGAGCAGATGCCGGTCCCGGCCGGGGCGAAGCTGGGCGACTGGTTCGCGTGGCTGGGCACCGGCCTGCCGCTGCGCATCGAGCGCGCCCACCCGGCCGGACGAGGCGGGGACGGCATGGTCGTGCTGACCGCCGCCGCCCTCCACCAGCTCGGCCTGGCCGCCGCCCTGCCCACCACCGACAAGGCCCTGGCCGCGCTGCACGCCAAGCTGGCCAAGGCCGCCGCCACGGTCGGCATGGAGGTCTCCGACGCCATCGGCCCCACGTTCAGGGCCTTCCGGCGCAAGGGCGCCACCGGCGGCCCCCGCACCTCACTGGGCATCCTGGCCGCCCCGTGGCTGGGCCAGGGAGACAACCGCCAGCAGGCCACCAACGCCGTGGTCACCCCCCTGGCCACCACCTCCGAAGGCATCCGGGACGGCCTGACCCTGGCCCGCCGGATCCGCGCCTTCACCGCCGACCTCGGCGTCGCCCCCGGCGCTTCCACGGCCAGCACCGCGATGCTGCTCCTGGACGCGGTCCGCCCCCGGGTGGAGTGGACCAAGGACGAGACGACGGGGGAGTGGTCCTCGCACCTGCGCGAGGGCGCCCTGCCGGTCGGCGACCTGTGCGTGGCCCCGGCCGCCGGGGCGCGGCACCCGCTGACCCGCGAGCTGCTGTCCCGCAAGGAGGCGGTGTGCGAGGAGGAGGACTACAAGTGGTGGGCGAGGATGCCCACCGAGGCGGAGGCGGGGTGCCCGTACGCGGTCGCGGTCGACGTCTGCGCCTCCTACCTGTCCGTCACCGAGTCCCTGCGCCTGCCCGCCGGACTCCTGGTCCACGTCAAGCACCCGGCGTGGGACGGCGGGAAGGTCGCCGGCCTGTGGTGGTGCGACTTCACCACCACAGCGGTGGACGAGCTGCTGCCGCACCCGGCCACCTTCCACGGCTTGGCACCGACCGGACCGGGCTGGTACGCCACCCCCACCATCGCCTACATGGCCACCACCTACGGCTTCAACCCGGCCACCATCACCGACGCCCTGCTGTCGACGCACACGGTGCCGCTGCTGAAGGAGTGGACCGGGCACCTGCGCGGCGGCTACAAACGCACCTATGCCGAACTGGGCCTGGTCGACGGCCAGAGCCCGACCGAGTTCCTAGCCGCCTACGCGGCCCACAAGGAGACCGGCGCCGACCCGGTGCTCGCCGACGCCCTGGTGCTGGCCGGCCTCTACAAGAACGTCTACAAGGGCGGCATCGGCAAGTGGTCCGACTCCGCCCGCCACCTGGACGATGACACCTGGCTGGAGAAGGTCGCCACCTCCTGGACCTACCGCCCCGAGATCCGGTTGCACATCATCGCCGCGGCCCGCATCGCCGCCCACCGCCGGATGCGCAAGACGTTCCAGCTCACCGGCCGGGCCCCGATCGCGGTCAACGTCGACTCCTACCTCTACGCGGCAAACCAGCCGTCCCCGCTGGAGCTCCTGCCGGTCAAGCCGGACGGCAGCCCGGTCCCCGGCGCGCTGCGGATGGGCATCGCCCCGGGCAGCCACAAGCACGAGGCGTCCATCCCGATGACGGCGGTGATCGAGGCGTTGGGGCGGCGCGAGCACCCCTCCAAGCTGGTCCACATGTTCACCACCGACGGCACCCCCGTCGACCAGGCCCAGGCCGACGCCGACCGTGCCCGGGCCGATGAGGAAGGCAGGAACTGATGGCCGGCAAGGGCATGTTCGGGCGCGTGCGCGAGGCGCTGTTCCCCTCGCGGAAGGCCCCCGTGCAGACCACCACGCAGGCCGGGCAGGTCCGCGAGAAGGCGTTCGGCGGCAACACCAAGGCCATGGCCGCCGCCTGCGGGGTCAGCCCGCGCACCGTTGAGCGCTGGATCGACGGCACCCGCACCCCGCCGAAGCTCTCGAAAGCGGCGGAGCGGCGGTGGGAGAAGACGAACAAGACCCGGGCGGCGGCCGGCCAGACTCCGCTGCCGCGCCCGGCCACGACGGCCGACCGCCTCGCCACCGACGCGGTCAAGGTCCAGACCACCGAACGCGGCCGCGCCCGCAAGGCCAAGCAGCTGCAGCAGACCGGCCGCTTCTCCGCCCACACCGCCCGGGTCGGACGCGCCATGACGTTCGAGATCCGCGGCTCCGACGCCGTCCGCGCCCGCGACGTCCACGTCAACCTGACCGGCGATCAGGCCGCAGCCCTGGCCATAGCCGAAGACGAGGACCAGGTGCGGGGCGTCATCGGCCAGGCCCTCGCCGACTACTTCAACGGCGGCAGCGCCTACGGCGGCTTCGGGCAAGACGACTTCACCTGGGACGAGAACGACTTCGACGTCACCTGACCAAACCCGCTGTGACTGAGCGACGTCGCGGTGTGCCGGGTGGGAGAGCCGGGGGTGGTTGTCCCCGGCTACTCGTCAGGTCAGGTCAGGTCACGGTGAAGGGGACGGGTTTGGTCATGGGGGTGTAGCCGTCGTTGAGGAGGTACCAGGCGGCGTAGCTTCCCGGGGCTGTGATGTTGCCGGTGGTGGGGAACGTGAGGCTTCCGGTGGTGCCGGGGGCGTAGAGGTAGGTGAGGGACGCCGCAGTGCCGGGTGTTACGCCTGCGACGTAGATGCCGATCCAGTTCTTGGGGCCGGCGGTGGCGGCTGTGGTGGCGTACTGGAAGGTGATGCCGGTTCCGCTGGGGACCGTGCCGGTACTGCTGGTCAGCGTGGTGGTCGGGGTGGGGTGGGGGCCGGCGTGGCATCGGGGATGGCCGGGGCCGGGATGGGAGCGATTGGAGTCGGGGCCGGGATGGGTGCCGATGCGGGGGGCGGGGTGGGGGTGGTGTAGTAGTCGGCCAGGCGGGTGGTGATGGTGTCGGTGTAGGGGGTCAGGGTTGGGAAGTGGGCGGCCAGGGCGGTTTTTGCCGCGGCGGTCAGGGCGGCGGGGTTGGTGGTGGCGCCGGCGAGGTAGGGCTCCAGTTGCTTGATGAGCTGGTAGTCGCTGGTGATGCCGAGGGTGCCCATGGCTTGGGCCAGGGAGGGGGTTGTGGTGGGGGTGGTGTCCTGGACGCGGCTGACGAAGGTGACGCGGTGCAGGATGCGCCAGCAGGGGGGTTTGCGGTCGGACTGGCGGGCGCCCTGCAGGGCCAGGGCGCCAGGGTCCTTGCCGCGGTCCAGCCATTCGGGGTCGATGACTTTGCCGTAGAAGTCCTCGAAGTTGTCGGTGGTGGTGTCGAGGTAGATGCTCATGAACCGGTAGGCGTCGACGCGGCCGGGTACCAGGACGGGTCGGTCCTGGGCGTCGAAGAGCGGGGTGTCGCCGTCGTGTTTCTGCAGTTGGCGCCCGGGTGTGCAGGTGACGTCCAGGCTGAAGGTGCGGGTGGCGTCCTTGGACTTGCTGCGGGTGACGCTGTAGCCGGTGCCGTAGGAGGACTCCATGCCGAACTTGCCGCCGGCCCCGAAGACGTCGAAGCTCACCGCGAAGCTGCCGCCGATGGTGCCGGTGAAGGTGAAGCTGCCGGTGGTGGTCTCGGTGACCTGGTCGGTGGTGCCGGTGGTCTCGGCGAAGAACCCGCCCGCGGCGGTCCACACGTAGGTGTTGACGATGTTGCGGCGCGACCCCGAGCGTGCGGCCTCGCGGGCCTTGCCGGGGTCGGTGCCCAGAGCCGCCTCGGCGCCGGTACCTCCCATCATCCCGTTCAGGACCTTGGCAGCCTGCCCGTGGGTGGGGTCCGGGGCGTGGGTCTCGGTGGAGGTCGATTCGTAGAAACCCTGCAGCTGCTGCTGCTCGCGCTGGATCCGCTTCTTGATCCGGTAGGCCTCTGCGGGCCGGTAGTAGCTGAACTCCCCGCGCACCCCGTCGGCGGCCTTGGGGAAGCTGGGGTCCGCGAAGGGCCGCAGTTCCTTGCCGGGTCCCTGCTCGGCGTAGCCGACGACCCCGTCCAGGGTGCCCTGCTTGGTGTAGCGGGGGTTGATGGGGAACGGGATGAGGTTCCAGTCGCGGGGGATGTCGGGGCTGGGCAGCGTCCGGTAGGCGACGATGGCGCCGGTGTGGACCAGGCGCAGCGCGTACAGGTCGGCGGTTTCGGACTGGACGACGGCGAAGCCGGTGTTGGCCGGGACCCACCGCTGCCCGGCGGTGGGGTTGACCTGTTTCTTGGGGTTCTCCCAGCCGCCGGTCAGGTCGACGCGGCTGGTGCGGGTGGTGTTGGTGCCCTGGGTGACCTTGGTCTCGTTGGTCCAGCTGTTGGAGAACTTCAGTTCAAGGCTCGCCCCGAAGTCGAAGGCGAGGGAGCCGGCGGGCTTGGCGGTGCCGACGCCCAGCGGTGCGGCGATCAGGAAGGTCTCGTCTTTGACCGAGACGTCGAATTTGAGCTTCACGGAGGCGTCGACGCTGTGGTTCCTGGAGGAGGACAGGGCGTTGACGACGTTGTCGGCCTGGACGAAGGCGATCGAGGAGGCGCCGGCGTAGTCGGTGGCAGTGCCGGCGACCAGGTTCTCCGAGGGGACCGGTGGGGCGCCTTCGATGTAGCCGATGAGCTGGGGGTCGAACTGGACCTGTCCCACCCAGGTGGTGGCCAGCTCGCCGATCTTGTACCCGCTGGTCAGCACCCAGTCCGTGCCCTGCAGGTGGCTGTAGGCGCGTTTCATCACCCCGAAGGTGGCGCCGTGCACGGCCTGCTGGACGTCGCCGTACTCGGTGGTGGCCGGTGTGGCGGCGATGTTGAGGTGGAAGGGGGTGCGGATGCCGGTCAGCGCCGAGCGGACCTGGGAGCTGTCGTTGGAGATCGGCGCCGTCGACAGGACGATCTTCGGGGGAGGGGAGGACTGGAGCAGGTCCTGGCCGCCCAGTCCCCGGTCGCGGATCTGCGCGCCGGCGAGGGTGTCGTCGGTGTCGAAGGGGTAGTAGGCGATCAGGTCCTCGCGGTCCCCGTGGATGCGGCCGAACATGTTGTCCAGGATCTGCTCCTGGGTGCGGGCGGTGCGCCAGACCCGGATCTCGTCCAGGTCCCCGGTGAAGGCCTGGCCGTAGCCGGTGGGCGACCTGCGCCCGGCCACGGCGCTGTGCTGGGGGCTCTTCCCGTCGTCCCTGGACACGAGGCTGGGCGGGGGGGACAGCTTGGCGGGGGTGGCGGTGCCGTTGAGGTAGAGGGTGAAGCGGTTGCCTGCCGGGTCCGGGGTGCGGACGCGGGCCACCGAGTACAGCGTGGCGGGGTAGGAGCCGAGCCGGTCCGCTGCCTGTGCGCCGGTGGACTCCGCGAAGGTCCACCACGCCACCAGGCCGGATGCCTTCTCCGTGATCGGGGCTCCGATCTGGTCCGCGTCGCGCACGATGTTCCAGATCCGCGCCTGCGCGAGCGCGCCCCGCAGCCCGAAGGCGTCCTTGCCCACGCGGTGGCGCCCCAACTGCACCGGCGCGTCGTTGCCGACCGGCTTGGCACCGGCGTAGGTCTGCTGGACAGGGGTGAAGCCTGCCTTGTCGACGTAGAAGCGGATCTCCACCTTGCCGCCGGGGCTGGTGGGGTTCTTCCGGGTCACGGCGACCTTGTAGAAGACGCCTGCGATCAGGTTGACCCCCGACTGGTGGGTCACCTGCGCGCCCGCGCCGCCGGAACCGGACTCGAAGGTGAAGGCGAGCTGCCCGTCGGCCTCCACATACAAGGAGTAGGGGACGGCCTGGTAGGCGGCGCCGCCGATCGCGCCCTTGCCGATCAGTCCCTGCACGGTGCCCAGGGAGTCGAGTCTGACGAACGCCTCGAGCGTCAGGTCATCGACGATGTCCAGGCCGCCGGGGCCGCCGGCGTCCAGGTAGCCGCTCCCGTTCATGGCGATGGCCCAGTTCTGCTCGAACACCATCGCGACCTGCCCCCACTGGGACAGGGGGAAGACCTCGGTGCCGCGTACGACCTGGTCGTTGACCACCCCCAGGAGGGTGTAGCCGGCCGTGCCTGAGGGCAGCACGGCTTTTTCCAGGCCCAGGGAGTAGCGGGTGTCGCCCAGTTCGGTGTTCAGGATCCGCACGGTTGCGTTGACGAACGTTGGGAAGGCCCAGGCCTCCAGGGTCAGGTCCCCGGGGGTGGCGAGCCCTGCCAGGTTCGCTGTGCTCGCCAGTTCCAGGCGCTGGCCGGTGCCGTCGAAGGAGAATGCCCGGCCCGGCGCGTCGCCGTGCCACCGCGGCACCAGCGGTTCGCTGAGGTTCTCTGCCGTTCCGGCGGCCACCGGTCCGACGGCGGTCCCGGCGTGGGCGCTGATGAGCTGGGAGCCGCGGGCCAGCGAAACGCCGGGTGTGTTGGCGGAGGCCAGGCTGTAGTCGTAGGCCGCCGTGCGGACCCTGGTGCCCGGCGCGGGGGTGAGGTTGCCGGTGGTCACCGTGATCTGGGCGGAGCCGGCCTGGGCGGAGGCGACCGTGCGGCTCTCCTGGCCGATGGTGACGGCTGACCCCGGGACAAGGGTGGTGGTGAGCGGTTCCTGCAGCGTCACGCTCGTGTCCTTGGCCGACAGGACCGTGCCGAGGTCGACGCCGCTGAGGGTCCCGTTCAGGACGCCGGCCAGCAGGTCGGCCCGCTCCGGGACCGAGGTGAACGTCTCGGTGCTCGTGCCCCGGGTGATGACCACGGTGCGTGTGCCGGTGCCGGTCGCGCTCACCGTCACCTCGAGGTCCGCCTGGGTGGTAGCGGCGTCGCTGCTGGTCAGGCACAGTGCCCCGTCGGGCACGGTGATCCGTTTGACGGCCCGCGAGACGGTGGTGGCGTAGTAGACGGCGAAGAACTGGCCCTGCCCGCCGCGGAAGTACAGCACCACCTCGCCGCTCGAGCTGTCCAGCAGGAACGGCGCCTGCCCGGTCCAGGCGAACGACAGCAGCGCCCCCAGCACGCTCAGACCCGACCGGTCGGTGTACACCGTCGGCATCGGCAGCACCGCCTCGGCCGCGCCCAGCATTCCGCCGCTGAGCGTGGACAGTGTGTTCAACGCCGCGCTCAGCGCCGCACCGTCCGCACCCAACCGCCCCCGGGCCGCTATGGCCTGGGCCTTGAGAGGCTCCAAGGTGGCCGCCTCCGCGAGGTAGTTCCGCTCCTCCTCACGCTGGCTGTTGCGGGCGGGCCCGACGATGTTCCTGTTCAGGTCGCGCAGCGTGAAACCCGGCGTGCCGCCGTAGACCTTGTCGTACAGGTAGTTCAGGCGCGCGGTGTAGGCATCGAGGCTGTTGGACAGGGCCTGGTCGTTGGCGAGCTGGCCGCGCGCTGCCGTGACGGCGGCCTGCGCCGCCCCCAGCTTCTGTATATCGGCGGTGGGATCCGGGCGGCCCACCCAGGCCAGGTCGATGGACCCCGAGGGTGTGGCCACGCGGCCGTCCTTTGTCAGCGCGCAGTCCACGCTCGCCACGTACGAGCGGTCCGCGGGCTCGCCCTGGGGCGGTGGCCCGGCGGTGGCGAACGCCAAAAGCACCCGCGCCTGCCGCTTCTCCTGCGACGCGGTCACCGCATACCCCGTCACCGCGGGTTCCTGCTGGAAGTACAGCGTCGCCGACAGCCCGGACGTCACTGTGCGCCCGGAGACCGCGAAGGAGGTGCGCGACACCCCCGGGCCCTCGTACAGCGGCGCCTGCGAGGTCACCCACACCGGACTGGGGCCCAGCGTGCCCGAGAAGCGGTTGTCGGTACGGTCCGACACCTTCCTGCCGGCGCCCTCGTCGAACGGGAAATAGGCGAACAGGCCCGGCTCGGTGCCGACCAGCCGCCGCGCCCGATCGGTGAAATCAGTGCGCTCCACACCCCAGATCCGCACCTCGTCGATCTCGCCCGTGAAAGGGTCCGGCGACGCGGTGCCCGAGACCATGCGCTTGCCGATGAACAGCTGAGCGGTGACCGCCACCGCCGCGGTCGTCTCACAGGTCCCCACCGCCGCGCCGTCCAGGAACAGCCGCATCACCGCCCCGTCGAACACCGCCGCCACATGCGCGTACACCCCCATCGGAACCGCAGCGGTGGAGGTGAGCGTCTGGGCGCCATGGCCGAACACGAGGTTCCCCGCCGCGTTCAGGCTCACATACACCGGAGTCCCGAAGGTAGACGCATCGGTGCGCGCCACGATCAGCCCCCGGGGCGCCGTGGGCCTGATCCACGCCTCCACCGTGTAAGGGCCCTGCGGCACCGCCATGGCGACCCTGCCCGCGATCACCGGCCCACTAGCACTCCCCTCGAAACGCAGCGCCGTACCACCGCGGTCCTTGGCCACAGCCACCGGCACCAGCGGCCGCATCGTGTTCGAGTCGATGCCCGGGGCGCGCTCCAGTACCGAGCCGGCGAACCTCGGATCGGGGCTGGTGTAGAGCTGGGTCCCCGCGACGTTGAACAGCCCCTCGGCGCTCTGCTCCAGGTTGTAGCTGTAGATGGCCTCGCCGTCCGAAGCGAAGACCTGCCAGCGGGAGAACTGAACCCCGACCACTTTCGTGGACACTGGAAGTAGTTCACTCAAGTGTCAAGTGGGAAGTGCACGATGGTTTCAAAGCGGAAGAAGTACACCCAGGAGTACAAGGCAGAGGCCGTAGAGCTAGTGGTGAGCTCCGGCCGGCCCGTGGCTGAGATTGCCCGGGACCTCGGTCTGAACGAGGGAACCCTAGGAAACTGGGTAAATGCCGCGAAGAGGAGCGGAAGCATCAAAGACAAGCCGCTGACCATCGACGAGCGCGTCCATATGAAGGAACTCGAAGACGAAGTACGGAAGCTCCGCATGGAGCGGGACTTCCTAAAAAAAGCAGCGGCGTGGTTTGCGAGCCAGAACCAATAAAGTTCGCCTTCATCCTGCAAGTCCACGACGAGCAGGTCGGCAAGCCACGCCGCTTCATATATCCCATCAACTTCATGTGCAAGATGCTGGACGTATCGCGTACCGGATTCTACTCGTGGATCCGCCGTGAGGAGTCCGCACACGCACGACGCGATGTCGAACTTACCCGACTCATCATCGCTATCGACAAAGTCAACAGGGGTCGCTACGGGATCGACCGGATACACGCGCAGCTGGCCCGCCAGGGCGAGCGCGTGTCACCCAAGCGCGTCCGACGCCTGGCCAGGGCCGCTGGGCTGGCGTGCATCCATCCACGGCCCTACAAGGCCACCACCGTCCAGGATCCGGCGAACAGGCGCGGCCTGGTGGACCTCGTCGAGCGGAATTTCGTCCCGGAAAAGAAAGACCAGATATGGTACGGTGACATCACTTACATTCACACCGCAGAAGGCTGGGCCTATATGGCGACAGTCATCGACGGGTATTCGCGGAAGCTCATCGGCTGGTCGGTCGCTGACCACATGCGCGAAGACATGGTGATCCAGGCGCTAGACATGGCGATCCGAAATCGCCAGCCGGCACAGGGTGAAGTCGTCATGCATACAGACCGTGGCAGTCAGTACACCGGTAGTAAATTTCGCGACCAATGTCTTGACAGCGGAATCCTGCCTTCGGTAGGAAAGACGGGGATCTGCTTCGACAACGCCGCAGCAGAGTCGTTCAACGCAACCCTGAAAAAGGAATTGATCCACCTGCACGTGTGGACAACAATAAAGCAGGTCGGGAGTGCAATATTTGAATACACCGAGTCTTACTACAATCGACACAGGATTCAACGTGAGCTCGGCTACCTATCTCCCTATGAATACGAGAGTGGGTCCACACTAAGCGCAGCACTAGCAGCATAAAAGACTGTCTTCGAAATCGGTCGGCCTCCACTGCTCCAGTACGCCGCGTCCAGCGGCCCACGCACCCGGTCGGCCTGGTCCAGGCTGAGCACGCTGTAGTAGACCCCACGGTCGGCACCGAACCCGAACGCCACCACCATCCCCTGGTGACGCACCATCGTGGTCGAGGTATAGACCCTGTCGCTGTAGACCTTCACAAGATTCTTGTCCTGCATGATCCAGACGCCTCCACGCTCACGCTTGCGGTCATTGAAGAACCCGTGCGGCAATCCCTGGGCACCGCCGAAAACGGCTACGCCGAATACGTAGCCGCATAGGTGATACGCCAGGTCCCCCCACACGGGGCAGGCGGGTGCCCCCAGTCGCGGGAGGGCGGTCATGCCGGCGGGTGGGTATCAGGCCAAAGCGTCGCCTCGCAGCAGGCCGGCGAACTGGCCGCCAGACCGGGAGACGTCACCTACAGCAATGGATTGTCGCGCCCAGTACAGCACGAACTCCCCACCCTGCATGAGGACTTCAGACAACACCCCTACCCCGCCCGCCGCTCGCCGAGGGCATCTGACCCTCACCACCTCCAGACGGCCCCAGATACCGCCGGCACCCGGGGCACACCTGGAGCGTCACCGGTAGAAGGGGTCTCGGTGTCCCAGGGTGTGGGCGCACTGATCGAAGGGCCCGGATCGTGGTGGAGGTGGCACTGGGGTAGACGGCGCGGGGATGTGCTTCCGTTCCGCCTCCAGTGCCACCGCACCGTGATCGGTGGATCAGTCTGCCTGCGCGTACCGGATGAACCACTGCCTTGCCGGGTGATCGGCGGGGATGGACAGGTAGAGGTGGTGGAACACGGCCGCCAGCCCCAGGTCGACGGCTCTCCAGGGAGGCGGCGTAGTACCCGGTGCTGCCACTTCGCTGCTTGCCGTGTCGTCGGCGGTGACGCGCGCGAGGACGCCCAGGGCGTCGGCTGCCCCGAGCAGGCGGCCCGCCACCTGATGGGTGTCCTCGGGCGGCATCCTGGTGGCAGCCACGGCGTTCGCCAGTCGCCAGCACGCCTCCGCTACTTCCTCAGCGGCCACCACCACCGCGGAAGGCGGGCCGGGATGCGGCCCGGTGGGATTCGGCACTGCCTGGGCGGCCGTGGTTCGGGTCTCTGTATCGTCGCCGGCACTCATCTGTCAGGACTGTGCGGCGGGGCTGAGGGTGCTTGCTTCGGGTTCCGCCACGGTCTCGTGCTCGTGCGGGTTGAGGAAGAGGAAGGCGACGCCGGCCAATGTGCCGCCGGCGAGGTCGGCCACCAGGTACACCCACAGGTCCGACCAGCCGAACAGTCCCATCACAGCACCCCCCAGAGCGACCGCGGGGTTGAAGGCGCCCCCGGAGATGCCGCCCACAGAGGCCGCGCCGGCCAGAACCGTGAAGCCGATGGCGAGGCCGTAGAAGGAGTTGTCCTGATGGCTTGCGACCGTGGCGACGTTGAGGACCACGTAGGCCAGGGCGAAGGCGAACAGCGCCTCGACCACCAGCGCGGAGGCAAGATGCCGCCCGGACAGGGACAGGGCCGTCACCGATTTCGGGTTGGCCACCCACCGCGCGAGCGGTGCCGCCACTGCGGCGGCAGCAAGCTGTGCCGCGATGTACCCCACTGCCCGCGGTGCAGGGATCCGGCCGCGGACCAGGACCGCGAGGGTGACCGCGGGGTTGTAGTGGGCACCGGAGACATGCCCTCCGGCGTAGACCATGACCATGAGCACCGCGCCTATGGCCAGGGGCGCCAGCGGGGATCCCGACAGGACCGAAGTGCCAACCGTCAGGACGAGGAAGAATGACCCGATGAATTCAACTAAATACTTACGCAAAACGACTCCTCCATAAATAGTGGATGATTCGTGTGGCATCAGCGGATTCCGGTCGGACGATCGTGCGCGGCTTTACCGTCGCACAACGGCAGGCGCCGAAATGGGCGGACGATTTCCACCCGCAGGCTAGGCGGACGAGGACGGAAACTCCCAGCCCCCTACTTCTTACGAAATCATGACGGCACGGCAAAGTCGGGCATTATGCGCGTATCTCAGCGCGTGGGACTGTACTCCCGGGTCCGCCGTGCCCCCCCTGGACCCACAGGCCGGCTCTCGCCGCGATCGTTCAGCGGCCCTCGGGCACTTCGGCTGGGTGTGCGCGGAGTGGCCGCCGACCTGCCCTGCCATTCCATGCCTCTGCAGGCATCAGTCCCCGACCGGCGAGTCGGACGGGGGCGACACGCACAGGGTCGCGTTCACATGCGCACCCAACAAAGCCATGGCCATGACATTTTCCCGCTGCGCGGATACCATGCCTGACCGATGATTGCAGAATGGCCACCCCGCGATGCACATACAACTCCAGGTAATGACGAATATTGTGCGCCTATGGATTATGAGGCTCCAGCAGGGCGCGTTTTGCGCATGGGTACCTCTGGACCTGCGAACGAGCATGGCCCGGCACCCCGGGGAGGGGTGCCGGGCCATGGTTCTCTGCCCCGCCTCAGCCGAGGCTCTCGGCGGGCAGTCTGGAGGCGAGCCGGCCGCGGTAGTAGTCGACGACCACGGCGACCATGATGACCAGGCCGGTGATCATCTGGCGCTGGAAGTCGGAGACCCCCATCAGCAGCAGGCCGTTGGTGAGGACGCCCAGCAGGCAGGCGCCGAGCAGGGTGCCGATCATGGAGCCCTTGCCGCCGGCCAGCGAGGCGCCGCCGATGACGACGGCCGCGATGGCGTTGAGCTCGTAGCCGTCGCCGAGGATCGGGCTGGCGATGTTGAGCCGGGCCATGTAGGTGACGGCGGCGATGCCGACGGTCAGGCCGCTGATGACGAACACAGCGACCTTGACGATCGAGGTGCGGTGCCCGGACAGCCGGACCGCCTCCTCGTTGCTGCCGATGGCGAAGACCAGTCGGCCGAAGACCGTGCGGGTGAGCACGAAGTGGCCGACCGCGACCATGGCCAGGGCGATCCAGAACAGGCTGGGCACGCCCAGCACGGTGGAGGTGCCGAAGGTGCTGAAGCCCGGCGGGAAGTCGTAGATGGTCTTGGCGTTGGTGTACTGGAGCGCCGCGCCGCGCGCCACGTTGAGCATGCCCAGGGTGATGATGAACGAGGGCACCCGCCAGCGCTCGGAGACCAGGCCGTTGACGAATCCGCAGGCCATCCCGACCAGGGCAGACACCAGTACGGTGAGCAGCACGGCGACCGGGGTGGGCAGTCCCTGGGCGGTGAGGATCGGTCCGGAGACCACTGCGGAGAGCGCCATCACCGAGCCGACCGAGAGGTCGATGCCGCCGACCAGGATGACGAAGGTCATCCCGACCGCGAGCATGGTGTTGAGGGTGATCTCGGTGGCGATGTTGGTGAGGTTGTCCGAGGTCAGGAACTTGGGCGCGGCCACCGTGAAGATGACTGCCAGCCCGAGCAGGGCAATGCCGGTGCCGGCCTCGCCCAGGACCTGGCGGGCCAGGGCGGCGGCGTTGCGCGGCTTGCGCGCGGGAGCGGCTGTGTCAGTGGTGCTCATGGGGTGTCACCGTTCGTGGGGGCAGCGGCTTCGGTGGTGAAGGCGGAGTAGGCCAGGGTGAGGATGTGGGAGCTGTCGAACTCCGCGCGGGGTACCTCGCCGGCCAGGCGTCCGCGTGAGAAGACGAGGATGCGGTCGCAGATGCCCATGAGTTCGGGCAGGTCGGAGGAGACCACCAGCAGGCCCTTGCCCTGCGCCGCGAGGTCCACCAGCTGTTGGTGGATCTCGTAGCGGGCGCCGACGTCGATGCCCCGGGTGGGCTCGTCCACGACCAGGACGTCGGTGTCGGCCAGCAGCCAACGGCCCAGCACGACCTTCTGCTGGTTGCCGCCAGAGAGGGTGCGCACCGCGGTCCGCACGCCGGGCGCGCGGATCCCGAGGCCGTCGACGGCGGCTTGGGCGAGTCGCGTCTCCTCGGCTCTGCGCAGCAACCCGCATCTGGAGACCTTGTGGGTGGCGGCGAGGGTGATGTTGGCGGCCACCGGCATGTCCAGGACCAGGCCCTGGCTCTTGCGGTCCTCCGTCAGCAGCCCGATGCCGAGCCTGACTGCGTCGCGAGGCGTCCTGATTCTGGCCTTGCGGCCCTTGACCAGTACCTCTCCGCCGGTGGCCCGGTCGGCGCCGAAGAGCGCCCGCACCGTCTCGGTGCGGCCCGAGCCGACCAGCCCAGCCACACCGACCACCTCGCCGGCGTGCAGGGTGAAGCTGACGGGGTGTCCGCCCGGCGGGACCAGGTTCTCTGCCCGCAGCAGCTCCTGGCCCGGTTCCCGCTCCAGGTGCGGCGGGTACTCCTGCTCCAGGTCGCGGCCCACCATCAGCCGGATCACTTCGGCGGTGTTGGTGTCGGCCAGGTCGCGGGTGGTGACGAAGCGTCCGTTGCGAAAGACCGTCATCCGGTCGCCGATCTCGAACACCTCGTCCAGGTGGTGCGAGATGTAGAGGACGGCGGTGCCGCGTGCGGTGATCCTGCGCAGCAGCGTGAACAGCCGCTCGCTCTCACGCGGTGTCAGCGTCGCGGTGGGTTCGTCCATCACCAGGACCCGGCAGTCCTGCCAGAGCGTCCTGGCGATCTCCAGCAGCTGCATCTGGGCGATGCCGAGCCGTTCGACCCTGGTGCGCTGGCTGACGTCGAGTCCGACCTCGGCCAGCAGTTCGGCGGCCCTGCGGTCGAGTTCCTTGCGGTCGACCAGGCCGAAGCGCTTGGGCAGCCGCTGGAACAGCAGGTTCTCGGCGACGGTGAGGTTGGGGAGCAGATTGAGCTCCTGGTGCACCACCTGCACGCCCGCCCTGATGGCGGCGGCGGCGTCGGTGGGGGCGTAGGGCTCGCCGCCCAGGGTCATGCTGCCCTCGTCGGCCGGCTGGATCCCCGCGAGGATCTTGACCAGGGTGGACTTGCCCGCGCCGTTCTCCCCCAGCAGGGCGTGCACCTCGCCGGGGAGGAGCTGCAGTTGGACTCCGTCCAGGGCGCGGACCCCGGGGAAGCGCTTGCTGATCCCCACGGCCTCGAGGACGGGCGTGTCGGTGGTTGTCATGGGAGTGCCTGTCAGCCGAGGTCGGACTTGGTGACGACCTTGATGTCGGTCTTGATCCAGCCGGTCTCGGTCTTGCCGGCGATCAGGTCCATGGCGATGTCGATGCCGTCGCCGGCCTGCTTGCCCGCGAACTGGTCGACGGTGGAGACGACCGTGCCGTTGAGGATGTAGGGGTGCAGGGCATCGATGTTGTCGAAGGAGGCGACCTTGATCTGGCCGGTCTTCTTCGCGGCGGCGATGGCCTTGACCGCACCCAGCGACATGTCGTCGTTGGAGGAGAGGATGCCGGTGATGTCGGGGTGGGCGGTGATCAGGTTGGTGGTGACGGTGTAGGCCTGGTCGGTCTCCCAGTTGGCGGACTGCGAGGCGATCACGTCGAGGCCGCCGGCGGTGGCCGCCGCCTCGAAGCCCGCCTTGCGCTGCTGGGCGTTGGCCGCGCCGGAGATGCCCTCCAGGATGACCACCTTGCCGCCCTTGCCGAGTGCCTTGGCGAGCACCGCGCCGGACTCCTGGGCGCCCAGGGTGTTGTCGGGGCCGGCGAAGGGGATGTCGAGACTGGCGGACTTCAGCGCGGCCGGGTCCAGCTGGACGTCGATGTTGACCAGCTTGATGCCCGCCTTGGCGGCCCGGCCGAGCGGGGCGACCAGGGCCCGGGAGTCGGCGGGGGCGATGACGATGGCGCCGACCTTGTCGGTGATGCACTTGTTGATGTCGGCGACCTGGCCGTCGATGTCGGTCTCGTTCTGGATGCCGCTGGCCTCGAGGGTCAGGTCGCCGCGCTGTCTGGCGTGGTCCTCGGCGCCCTTCTCCATGGTCTGGAAGTAGTCATTGCCGAGGGACTTCATCACCAGGCAGATGGTGGGCTTGCCGCCGGACGCGGAGGCGGTGGACTTGGCGCTGTTGCTGCTGCCTTCCTGGCCGCAGCCGGCCAGTGCGGTGGCGACGACCAGGGCGGTGGTGGCGGTGAGGGCGAACCTGAGCTTCATGGGGACTGCCTTTCGAGTGGGAAGGGCTGTTTCGTTCGGTTTTGGGCAAACCGGTACCGCGAGAGGTGGCGCCGTGGTGCTGGGGGAAGGTCAGAAGGGCACGCCGGCGCGGATGACCGCGTTGGCGTAGGGGGTTGCCTCGCCGGTCCTGACGAGGGCCCGGGCACCGCGGGTGAGCTGCTTCAGCTGCTCGTGCGGGACCCGTTCGGTGGCGAGTGCGTGCCGGTCGGCCAGTTCGGCCAGGCCCGTGAGCAGCTCGGGGTCGGCGGCCTCCGCCGCCACGGTGATCCGTTCGGCCACCAGCTCGCCGAGGACGGCGGCCAGCACCGGCAGGAACGGCGGGTCGCCGCGCCGCCAGACCAGGTCGACGGTCTCCACGCCCGCCGGGACCGGGAGTCCGGGGTCGGCGACGACCAGCAGGTCGCCGTGGCCCAGGGCGGTGATCAGCTGCAGCAGCCGGGGGTGCCACAGTCCGTCAGTGCGCATGGTGCGCCTCCGCCGGGGCCGGGACGTCGGCGACCAGCACCGCGGCCAGCAGTGCGTCCACCTCGGCCCGGGTGGGCAGCGAGGACTGGGCCCCGGCCCTGGTCGCCGCCAGTGCCCCGGCCGCGCAGGCCCGGCGGACCGCCTCCGGCAGCGGGGTGCCGGCTCCCAGCGCGATGGAGAGCTGGGCGCAGAAGGCGTCGCCCGCGCCGACGGCGTCCACCGCGTGCACCGGGAAGCCCGGCTGGTGGTGCCGGTGCAGCGGGCCGACGGCCACCGCCCCGGCCGCGCCGAGGGTGATCACCACGGTCTCCGGGCCCAGCCCGCGCAGCCGGTCGGCGTGCACGGTCCAGTCCAGGACGTCGTCGTGGTGGTCGATTCCCAGCAGTCCGGCGGCCTCGGTCTCGTTGACCACCAGTACGTCGATCTCCCGCAGCAGTTCGGCCAGCAGCGGCTGCGGCTCGGGCCGGGGCGCGGCGTTGAGGACGGTGAGGGCTCCTGCCGCGCGCCCGGTGCGGGCGGCGGCCAGGACGGTGGGCAGTGGCACCTCCAGTTGCAGCAGCACGGTGTCGGTGGGGGCGGCGAGCAGTCCGTCGGTGAGTGACCGCAGGGCCTTCTCGTCCAAGTGGTGGTTGGCGCCGGGCGAGAGGGTGATGGTGTTCTCGCCGTCGTGCTGGACCACGATCAGGGCCAGTCCGGAGGCGGCACCCGGCAGCTCGGCGACGGCGCGGTCGTCCACGCCCTCGTCGGCGAGGCAGGTGCGCAGCTCGCTGCCGAAGGCGTCGTCGCCCAGCAGTCCGACCATCCGGACGCTGGCCCCGAGTCTGGCGGCGGCGACGGCCTGGTTGGCGCCCTTGCCGCCGGCTCCGCGGACCACGTCGGCCCCTGACACGGTCTCCCCCGGTTCGGGGAGCCGGGGGACAGTGACCGACAGGTCCATGTTGAGGCTGCCGACCACGACGAGTCGCTCAGTCATTTATCAGTGCTCCGCTGTTCTCTTCGTGAGGGTTGGTGCTTTCACTGCCGGTCCGCCGATCGGCGGGGTGCTCCCCGCCGGCTGGGTCGGGGCAGCCGCAGGAGCCCCTGGCGAGCAGGGTCACCGGCAGCACGTCCCGGCTGGGCGGCAGGTCAGGGTCCTTCATCCGGTCCAGCAGCCGGGCGATGGCGGTGCGGCCCAGGTCGTCGACGGGCTGACGCATCGTCGACAGGGCCGGGGTGGTGTAGGCGCCTGCGGCGATGCCGTCGAAGGAGACCAGGGCGAGGTCCTCGGGGACCCTGATGCCGAGTTCGGTCGCTGCCCGCAGTACGCCCGCGGCCTGCTCGTCGGAGGTGACGAACAGGGCGTCGACCGAGCGGTCCCGCGAGAGCAGGGCCCGTCCCGAGCGGTAGCCGTCGAGGCGTCCGAAGGAGCCGTGCAGCAGGGGGGCCGCCTCGGGGCAGGCCTCCCAGCCGGTGCGGCCGCCGGACCCCGAGCCCGCCTTGCGTCCGGCCTGTTCCAGGGCGAGCCGCCAGCCGACCACGCGGTCCACGGTGGGGTGGATGCCCAGCGGTCCTGCGATGCAGCCGACCCGGCGGCGGCCGTGGGCGAGCAGGTGCTCGGTGGCGAGCTGGGCCCCGCGCACATTGTCGACCAGCACCTGGGAGATCTCGACGCCCTCGAGCTCGCGGTCGAAGATTAGGCTGGGCACGCCGGAGCGGGCCAGTTCGGTCCGCCAGGGCTGGTCGCCCTGGGCCGGGATCAGCACCAGGCCGTCGACCTGACGGTCGATGAAGGTCCTGATGTAGCCGGCCTCGCGGCCCGGGTCGTCCACCGTATTGCCGACCAGCAGGGTGTAGCCGGCCGACCAGGCGTGGTCCTCCAGGGTGCGGGCCAGTTCCGCGAAGAACGGGTTGGCCGCGTCCGGGACCACCAGGCCCAGGGTCATGGTGTGGCTCAGCCGCAGCGAGCGGGCCACCGCGTTGGGGCGGTAGCCGAGCTGCTGCACGGCGGCCAGTACACGCTCCCGGGTTGCGGGGGCGACCGTCCTGGGCCCGTTGTTGAGCACGTAGCTGACGACCGAGGGCGAGGTGCCCGCCAGTCCTGCCACGTCCTGCCGTGTTGCCATGCTGTGCCCCCGAAGGTCTTCGTTGATCGTCGGTCCGGACGCAACACGCGTTGGCAACTCGTATTGGCAACTCGTGTTGCGTCCGGGTTGCAGGATTATGTGAAGCAACCCGCGCAACCGCAAGGGGTCAGCTGTGAGATTTAAGTAGCACGTACTGCGACACGCCGGGCGACGACCCCCGAGCCCCCGAAAGAAATCGGTCTACGGCTTGCTCAGCAGCCCGGTGTACAGGTTCCAGAAGCGCGGCAGATTCAGGTCCATCACCAGCGTGGCCAGCTGCGTTCCTGCCGGGTTGGCCGGCTTGTCGAACTCGCCGAGGTTGTATCCGAGAGCCCGCCCGTAGTCGGGGCCGAAGGTGGAGTCCACATCGACGTAGCGCTGCTCGGAGGTCTTGACGATGCCCGGGTCCAGGAAGATCGCGGCGGTGATGGCGTCCCAGATCGGCGAGCTGTAGTTGGGGTCCGAGGCGAACTGGGGGCCCTGCAGCGCCTTGAACTCCTTCTTGATCGGGGTGGACTTCCCAGCGGTGATCGCGTCGTACTGGGCCTTGGTGTAGAGCACCTTCTCGGAGACGTCGTCGGTGACGATGGTCTGCTGGGCGAAGGGGGTGCGCAGCGCGATCCTGGCCGAGTCGGGGTCGAACCAGAAGTTGAACTCGGCGGCCGGGGTGATGTTGCCGGGACGGTCGAAGGAGCCGCCCATGTAGATGACCTGCTTGATCAGCGGCACGATCTCGGGGTGGGTGCGGACGGCCAGGGCGAGGTTGGTGGCGGGGCCGACCTCGAAGAAGGTGATCTGGTGCGGACTGCGCTTGACCTGGTCGACGATGAAGTCGACGGCGGCGGTGTCCAGCGGCCTGGCCTTGGCGTAGCCGCCGTAGGGCGCCTGCGGCAACTTGTTGTAGGCGGCGGGCTCCGGGCTCTCGAAGGCCCCGGTCCAGGGGGCCTTCCCGTAGAGCGCGTTCTCGGCGGCGAGCCGGTCCTGACGTCCTGGCAGCAGCGGCTGGGTCGAGCCCTGGACGACCGGGATGTCACTTCGGCCGATCAGTTGGAGCTGGCTGAGCGCGTCGGCGGTGCCCTCCTCGGCCCAGGTGTTGCCGCTGACGGTGGTCACGCCGAGGAAGTCCACAGAGGGGGACTTGGCCAGCATGAACATCGCCACGGCGTCGTCGTTGAGCTCGCCCATGTCGGAGTCGAGGATCACCTTGCGGGTGCCCTGGGTGTGGTCGGCCTGCTGCGGTGCGGCCTGGGGCTGCGACGGCGGGGTGGAGGCCGAGGCGCTGACGGTGGGGATCAGTGCCGCTACGGCGAGTAGTGAGACGAGGGCGGAGGTGGTGCTGCGCATGGGGGCTCCCCAAGGTGGTGTGACGCGGTCGCGCCCCGCCGGTGCGGTCCGGCAGGGCGCGATTATGGGAAGCAACATCCGCAACAGCAAGTGGTTCAGTGGGGATTCCGCGCAGCACCGCCCAGAGCCGGGTCCAGAAGGTCATCAGCCGGCCCCCGACGAAGTTCGAGGCGTGGGCGGTGGACCCAGGAGTGGGCCTGGACTGAACGACCGGACAGGGCACGGACGCGGCGGCGGCCGCCTGATCGGCAGCACCGGGCACGTCGCGGACCGCGACGCGCCGGCGGGTCCGCTCCGGCCTGAGAGCGGCGGGCGAAGGGGCGGCCCGTAGGCGATCGGACTGTATGAAGGTTCGTGGTTCAGGTGTACGAAGGTTCGGGCATGAGGGGTGTACGAGACTTCGCACACCCGCGCCGACCTGCGGCGACGTACCACCGAGAGGGTCAGCCGTTGCCCGACTTCACCTTCGCCAAGGACGCCGCCACCGGCGCGGCGACCCTCACCTTCGCCCTGACCCCGGCCCAGGCCCAGGTCCTGGGGACCATCGAGCGGGGATCCGCGGACGGCCCCGACGCCGTGGACCTGGCCAACTACTTCGACACCGTGCTGGAGGCCCTGACCGTCCTTCGGACCGGCGGCGCCCCCAGCTGATCGACGCACCAGGTCGCGTCGGCCAAGGACTGGCACACGATCATCAACACCGTGTTCGTCGACCTGCTGCCCTACCTCCAGGGCCTGGGCGACGCCGCCGTGCGTATCGCCCACGGGCTCGGCATGAGCTACGCCGACATCGCACTGGCGATGGAGGCCCCGCGCAGCACTGCCCAGAGCCGGGTCCGGAAGATCACCGGTCAGCCGTTGAACGGGTTCGAGGCCTGGTCGCTGGACGGCGACGCCGCCATCGCGCTGGCCCTGCCCCTGCCGAGAACCTCGTCCGCGCAGGTCACCCGGCCTGCAGCCTCTGCCGACCAGCACGGCATGATGATCAACTGTGCTGCTGCGATTCGCCTACCTGGCCGTGACCAACGCCTTCGCCGTGCTGCGCCTGCTCCCTATGAGCGACCGGGACAAGGACGCCGAGATCCTGTCCCTACGCCACCAGATCACCATTCTGCAACGGCACCTCGGCCCCGAAAGGGCGAAGCTCACGAGCGCGGACCGCGCCTTCCTTGCCGCACTCCTCCAGCCCCTGCCGCGCGAGGTGCTGCGCCGGCTACGACTGATCGTGCGACCCGACACTGTACTTCGGTGGCACCGCGACCTGGTGAAGCAGCGACACACAAACGCCTCCCGGCCCAGACGCCCTGGCCGACCACGCACCGTGCGCTCCATCCGGCTGCTGGTCCTGCGCCTGGTCCGGGAGAACCCTTCCTGGGGGTACCGCAGAATCCACGGCGAACTCGCCACCCTCGGCATCAAGACCGCGGCCTCCACCGTCTGGGAGATCCTCAAGGCCGAGGGCATCGGCCCGGCCCCCGACCGTGGCGCCACCACCTGGGCAGACTTCCTGCGATCACAGGCAGATGCACTACTGGCCTGCGACTTCATCGAGACCGTCACCCTGACGGGACAGCGCCAGTACATCCTGGCCGTCATCGAACACCGCACCCGCCGCGTCCGGGTACTCGGCACCACCGCCCACCCGACAGCTACCTGGGTCACCCAAGCCGCGAGGAACCTCGCCATGGACCTGGACGACGCGGGCGCGAAGGTCAAGTACCTGATCCGCGACCACGACGCGAAGTTCCCCGCCCTGTTCGACCAGATCCTCGCCGACGCCGGCATCCAGACCGTCCTCAGCGGTATCCGCGTACCCCGCATGAACTCGATCATGGAACGCTGGGTGCAGACCTGCCGCCACGAACTCCTGGACCGCACCCTGATCTGGAACCAAAACCACCTACGCCGCGCCCTGCGCGAGTTCGAGACCCACCACAACAAGCACCGACCCCACCAGGCCATGGCCCAAGCCGCGCCGCTACGGGCAGTCCCCGAACCGATCACCGACCCGGACCGAATCACCCACCTGAACATACGCCGACACGACCGCCTCGGCGGCGTGATCCACGAGTACCAACACGCTGCCTGAACTGCATGGTGTCAACGGTCATTGAGATCCCCAGGTAGGTGGTCGTGGGTTCACCAGGCTGGTGGCCATCAGAAACCCAGGCCTGTGGTCAGTGGTGCTCCTGGGGTGGGGGAGGTCAGTTCAGAGGGACCACGCCCTTGCCGGCGAGGGCTTCGGCGAGGCGGTGGGAGTCGCCGGTGGTGGTGACGAGGTGGGCGTGGTGCATGAGGCGGTCGGTGCTGGCACCCGCGAGGGTCTTGGGCATGATCGTGTCGAAGCCTGAGGGGTGAATGTTGCTGGTCACCGCGATGGAGCGGCGCTCGTAGGCGGCGTCGATGATGCGGTAGAACGCCTCGGCGGCGTCCTCGCCGACCGGCAGCAGGCCAATATCGTCCAAAACGATCAGATCAGCGCGGCAGATCCGGGCGACGGTGCGGGCGGTGGACCCGTCGACCTTCGACTTGCCGATCGCGGCGGTCAGGGTCTCCAGGGTGAACCAGGCCACCTTCAGGTCCTTCTCGATCGCGGCCTGGGCCAGACCCTCGGTGAAGTGGCTTTTCCCGGTCCCCGAGGGACCGGCGATGACCAGGTTCTCGGCTCGGCCGATCCATTCCAGGGTCGTCAGGGAGTTCTGGGTGGGTTCGGGGATGGTGGAATCCTCGGTGCGCCAGGACGCGAGGGTCTTGCCGGTGGGGAAGTTCGCCGAGTGACGCCGAAGGCGTCGGGTGGCGGCGTCGCGGCCGGTGACCTCCTCGGCGATCAGCAGCCGTAGGACCTCGGCGGGGTCCCAGCGTTGGGCGCGGGCGGTGGCCAGGACGTCGGGGGCGGCCTTGCGCATGTAGGGCAGGCGCATGCGGCGCATCAGCTTGTCGAGTTCCTCGGGGATGGCGGGCGGGTTGGGGAAGGACATGGCGGTGCCGATCGTCTGGTGATGGATAGTCAGGGTGGGTGTGGTCAGCGTGGGTTGTTCTGCTGGCCCAGGGCTTGCCAGCCCGAGGTGCCGCTCTGGGCGGAGTGGCTCTCGTCCGCGCGCACGACCTCGCCCAGGGGCGTGCTGCCCTGGAGGTGTTCCAGGATGGAGACCAGGTCGTCGTCGGCGAAGCGTCCGGCTGTGGCTGCCAGCCCCAGGGCCCGGTCGACGTTGTCGCTGCCCATGACGGTGGCCAGCTCGACCGCGCGGGCCATCTTCGCGCGGATGCGCACCGCGCCGGCGGGTCCGGCCTCCTTGAGCCAGCGCCCCGCCCCGGGGCCGATGCCCACGAACGCGATCTCCGCCTCCGAGCGCGGTGCCAGCCGCGGCGCGAGGATGCTCCGGCCCTCGGGGTGGTCGGGGTAGTGCGCGTCGATGATCTGCGGGACCCCCGGGGTCGACAGCTGGTGGCGCCAGATCTCGGCGAGGTCGCCGGTGTCGGTGCGCGCGGTGATCGACAGTTCCTCACCCACCACCCGGCACCACACCCGCTGCCCGGTATAGCCCGGCGGCGTCGAGTAGCGCACCGCGTTGAAACTGACAGTCCGGTCCGCGCCCACCGTCCTCTCAGCGCCCAGCGCCAACGCCAACGGCTCGGCGGGAAGGACGTGCAAGGTCGCACGTTCGATCTCCAGCCGCAGGTCAGGGATCTGCGCGGTCGAGCGGTGGCGCCGCGCGTTGACCTCCAGGCACCAACTGCGGCAGGCATCGGCCAGCTCGGCGAAGGTGTCGTAGGAGGGCCGCAGGTTCGCGGTGGTGGGCACCAGGTCGGCCTTCGCGATGCGGACCGTGGCCTCCGCGCCGCCCTTGGACTCGGGGTCGTAGGGCACGCAGGAGACGATCTGGCAGCCGTAGTGCCGGCCGGCGGCGACCATCTGCGGGTGCCGCACCGGTATCCCCGCGATGTGGTCGACGGTGACGGTCTTCGCGTTGTCGGTCAGGATGTAGGTCGGCGCTCCGCCGATCCTGCGCAACGTGGTGTCCAGGCAGGCCACCAGGGTGCCCAACGTGCAGTCCCAGACCGGGATAACGACCCGGAACCGCGACCACGACAGCCACGCGCAGAACAGCCAGGTCCGCCGCCCGCCGATGCGCGGGCCCTCGCCCCAGTCGAACTGCAGCCACATCCCCGGCTCGGTGATCCACGGCCGGTAGGAGCGCCGCCGCCCGGACCGCCACGCGCCCTTCGCCGCGTTCACCGCCCGCCTGGTCGAGCGCGCACTGCCCGCGAAGCCCATCCGCACGAGCTTGTCGTGGGCCACGTCCGCCCGGATCGCCGCGTGGGTCTGGTCGACCCACTCCTCGATCTTCTCCAGGTAGGCGTCGATCATCTTCGGCCGCGGCGCGTGCTCGAAGGGATTGAGCCCGTGGTCACGGGCCTGGACATACCGCTTGACGGTCTTGGGGTCGTGCCCGCTCAGGGCCGCCGCCGACCAGACGGTCTCCGTCAGGTCGTACGCCTCAAAGATTTCCATGATCTCTCTGTCAGACTTCGTCATAGGACCTCTCCGGCCGGTAGCTGATGCTCGCAAACACCAGCAAACCGGACGGAGGGGTCTTCTTCAGATAAAGGGAGCGATCAGGAACACCACAGGTCAACAGGCCATCCACCTGGATTTCCGGTGGCCATCAGCCTGGACTCAACTGGCCGCACACCTGGACTCTGCCACGGCCGCCGACACATGGATGTAGTTTTCGGCAGGCGCAGGCTCCTTGAGCCTCAGCCTCAGCCTCGGCCTGGGCTCAGCCTCGGCCTGGGCTCAGTGTCGGCGTTGGGAGCCGACCTTGGTCGCGGACTTCCGCAGCCGCTTGGCCAGTACCTTGTCCCGGGTCTTCAGGTGCCGTCCGGCTGCTTCCAGGACGGCTCCCGTGGCGGGGTGGTCGCAGCGCCACAGATCGTCGGCGGCCTGCTCCAGGAGCGGCAGCACCGCGTCTCCTTCCTGGTCCAGGAATTCGGCCAGCGCCTCGTCGGCGACGCCGAGCGGACCCCACAGGTGGTCGATGAGCCCCCACGATTCGAGTTCCGGGCCGTGTCCTTCGGGGTGCTCGCCCCGGCCGGCCAAGGCGATCGCCGCGGTCTGGGCGCAGCCCGGTACCTGGGAGGCCGCGGCTTTGCGCAGGACGGCGAGTGCCCTGGGTTCGTCGAGATCGGCCAGCACCGGTGCCGCGCTCAGTCGGCGCAGAGCCGCGTCGGCGTCCAGTCCGGCGCAGGCGTCGATGATTTGGACTGCGGCCGGGCCCTGGCCCCGGTGGCTGATCCAGCCGGCGATCTCTGCATGGGCGGACGCCTGGTCGTAGTCGAGCAGTCCCTCCAGCAGGGTCGGTGCGTCGGCGTCGGCCAGTTCGCCGATCAGCGGCGCGGGCACCCCTTCGGCCAGCAGGTATTCGCGCAGTCCGTGGCGCCCCAGCGGGGTGAGCCTGAGCCGGTGCCCGGGGATGGGGGTGCCGTCGCTCCCGTCGGAGGCGCCGCTGATGCCGAGGATGTCAAGGAGGATGTGGTCGCGATCCCGGGCCGCCCCGGGGCTGGTCTCGACCTCGGCTGCCCGATATTCGGTCAGGACCAAGGATGCCTGGTCGAGGACCTGCAGGAGCAGCAGTTCGATCAGTCGTGCCTCCCGGGTGGGGAGTCCCTCGCGGAGCGCGACGGTGAGCAGTGCGGTGTCGAGCCATTCGCCGTCGGGAACCTCGTACAGTGCCCGCAGCACCACGGCCGCCAGGCCGTTGCCGAGTTCGTCCTGCAGGCCCAGTGCGGTCATCAGGACCGGGGGCAGGCCGAGGGTCCCCAAGCCGTCTAGGTCGTCGAGTTCACCGTCGAGCGCCTCGCTCCAGAGGTTCAGCACCCCCTCGTCTCCGGTCGTGGCGGGCAGGTCGGTGCCGGGGCGTGCGGTGCCTGCGCTGATCTTCACCAGGTCTGCGTAGCGGGCGAGCTGCCAGGGGTTGTCGAGGCAGGGCAGGTCTCCGGAGCTGCGCAGACGGGCCAGTCGCTGGTCGCGCTCCGCCGCCGGGAGTGCGCTCAGCTCGTGGTCCAGGGACCAGAGTTCGAGCTCCTGGACGGCCAGGCGGCCCTGTGCGGGCTTGAGTACACCGCGGGAGGTGACGGCACGCCCGTCCTGGCACCACTGGGCCAGGCGCAGGGTGGCGGCGATCAGTGGCACCTGCCGCGCGGCGGCGGCGAGATCCGTGCGGGGTGCCAGGGTGACCGGGCGTACTGGGAGGTAGTCCAGCTGCAGGTCCTCGTCGTCGTGGACCTCCCCGCAGGAGCAGAGCTGTCCGCCGGGGGCGGCCGTGGGGTGCCTCGGCACCCGCTTCGGCGCCGGGGCCGCAGTCGGCGGACGGGGGTCCTGTTCGGCCAGTTCCCGGTCCAGGGTCTCGCGGTCGAAGGCCGTGGGGTCGAACCCTTCTTCCCGCAGGGTCTCCACAAGGTGGGCCCAGGGCTCGGGGGCCGGTGAGGTGCGGTCCGCGACGGCGTCGAGGACCGCCTGCAGTCCCCAGGGGCCGCCGGTGTCCTCCGCGCAGGGCATGGCACGGCGTCCGCCGGTGCAGCGGACGTGCCGCTCGCCGCTGGTCACGGGGAGGGACTTCTCCAGGGTGATCTGGTGCCGCCAGTCGTCGCCGAAGTCGTAGGTGTACTCCAGTCGGCCTCCCTCGTAGGGCAGCAGTTCCGCGACGGAGACCGACTCCTCGTCGAAGTCGCGGCCGGGGTCTCGGTCCAGCGGTGCGTCGAAGTCGACGAACTGGCGGCCGGAGCCGGGTTCGGTGAACGCGTGCAGGTGCGAGTCGTGCCAGCCGAAGCAGGTCTGGACGATGTCGTGCAGGCTGCCGAGCGAGGTGTCGGCGGGCAGGGTGACCCGGCGCCAGATCGGCGGACTGGTGTCCCGCAGGGCGATCTTCAGCTGGTAGACAGGCACGGGCTCGGTGGTCACGGCGAGAGGTTCCCTTGGAGCGGAGACGGATGCCGGCACCGGTACGACGCCTGCGGTCTGCCATTCTGTCGCACTCCGTCGAGCGGGTGTATCCGCCCTTGACACGTTGGGTCACCCGTCCGGATAGCCTTGGGTTGGCGAGGGCGCAGGGTTCTGCGCGGTCTCGAACAGCTGTAGGAGTGGGTGCAGTGGCGAAGGTCCATCCGACGGCAGCACCGGCTGCTGCTTTCCAGGCGACGCGATCCCAAGAGCCGGCCACCTCCGGGTCGGCTGCGGTAGCCTCGGCGGAATCGGGCCGGGAGCGGCTGACCCCCTGGTTGCCGGCGCTCGCCACCGGTGAGGCGGTGTTCCTTCCTGCGGATCCGCCCCGACTGGGACGGGTGGCGTTCTGGACGCCGGGCGGTGAGCTGCCGGATCTCGGGGTGGAGCCCCAGGAACTGACCGTGGTTCGCGCGCACGGCTCGTCCGTGCGCCGGGCTAGGGTGGTCGCGGTGCTGCTTCCGGTGGAGCAGGCGCTGCCGCTGCTGACCCGCTGCCGGGCGCTCGGTGCAAACGACGCCAGCCGGGCGTCCGTCGGCACCGCCCCCACCAGCCCGGCGTTCTGGGGTGCTGCGGCCCTGCTTGCTCTGGGTCTGCTGGCCCGTGGCCGGGTGCTGCCCGGGGTGTCGCCGAAGGGCTTCGACGCCTGGCGGGTCGGCCCGTTGGACGCGGGGGACCACGAGCGGCTCGGCGTCCTGGCCGCCGCCATGCCCCCCGAGGCCCGCGCCGTCGCGATCCCCGACCTGTCCCCGCTCACGCTCCCGGCGGCCGAGCCGCTGTTGCGGGCCTTCCTGGACGCGGTGGCCGACTCCCTCACCCGTCCTCCCGCCGCCCGGCAGGTGGCCGAAGGACCGGCGTTCGCGGTGCGCGCGCCGCAGTCCGTCCCGGAGCAGCGCGCCTGGGCGGCGGAGGTCGCCGCCGGCCGCGACGCAGGCCTGGCGGTGTCGCTGCGGCTGGAGTTGGGCCGGGAGGAGTCCCTGCGGGCCGTGGTCCAACTGCGCAGCCTGGCCGACCCGACCGTGCTCGCGGATGCCGCGGACCTGTGGTCCGGGCGGGCCACCGCGCCCGAACTGTTCGGCCCACGGGCCCAGGTGGACACGCTGCTGACGTTGCGCCGCGCCGCTCGCGCCTGGCCCCCGGCCGCCCGACTGCTTGAGGCCGCTGCCCCGACGGGCCTGGACCTGTCCGACGAGGAGGCCCAGGCGTCGCTCGGCGAGGCGGCCGAGAGCCTGTCCGCGGCGGGGGTCGCCGTGCACTGGCCCAAGGAACTCGTACGTGAACTGACCGCGGACGGGGTGCTGGAAGCGGCACGCCGCAAGGGGACGCAGTCCTCGGCCGAGTCCTTCCTGTCCTCCGGCGGACTGCTGGACTTCCGCTGGCGGGTCGCGCTCGGCGACCAGGAACTTACCGAGGAGGAACTGGAACGCCTGGTCCAGGCGCACCGGCCGATCGTGCGGCTGCGCGACCAGTGGGTGGTCGTGGACCCGGAACTGGTCCGCCGCCTGCGCCGGGCCGCGCAGCCAAGGACCACCTCGCTGACCGTGATCGACGCCCTGGGCGCCGCGCTGACCGGCAGTGTCGAGGTGGACGGCGAACGGGTGGCCGTCACCGCAGGCGGAGTCCTGGAGGAACTGCGCTCCCGGATCGCCGACCCCGAGGCCGACACCACCGCCGGGACGGTAGCCGCGCGCAGGCCCCAGGGGGCACCGAAGGCGCTGGCCGCGACCCTGCGCGACTACCAGCTGCGCGGGCTGAACTGGCTGCACCGGATGACCTCGCTCGGCCTGGGCGGCTGCCTGGCCGACGACATGGGCCTGGGCAAGACCGTCACGCTGATCGCCCTGCACCTGCGCCGCCAGGAACGAAAGGCCACCGCAGGACCGACCCTGGTGGTCTGCCCCGCCTCACTGCTCGGCAACTGGGAACGTGAGATCCAGCGCTTCGCCCCCGATACCCCGGTGCGCCGCTTCCACGGCCCCGGCCGCGACCTGGAGGGCCTCGACACCGGGGTGAAGGGCGGCTTCGTCCTGACCACGTACGGAACCATGCGCCGCGACGCCGAACGCCTCGGCCGGCAGCCCTGGGGGCTGCTGGTCGCCGACGAGGCCCAGCACGTCAAGAACCCGCACGCACACACCGCCCAGGCGCTGCGCACCATCCCCTCCGGCGGCCGGGTCGCGCTGACCGGGACACCGGTCGAGAACAACCTCTCCGAACTGTGGTCCCTGCTCGACTGGACCACCCCCGGCCTGCTCGGCACCCTTACCTCCTTCCGCGACCGCTACGCCAAAGCCGTCGAGGGCGACCGTGACGAACAGGCCGCCGCCCGCCTCGCCGCGCTGGTGCGCCCCTTCCTGCTGCGTCGGCGCAAGTCCGACCACGGCATCGCACCCGAACTGCCGGCCAAGACCGAGACCGACCGGCCGGTCTCGCTGACGAAGGAACAGGTCTCCCTCTACGAAGCACTGGTACGCGAGCTCATGGCCGAGATCGAGGAAAGGCAGGGCATCGCCCGACGCGGCCTGGTCATGAAGCTGCTCACCGGACTCAAGCAGGTCTGCAACCACCCCGCGCAGTTCCTGAAGGAACCGGCGGATGCCAAGCTGCCGGGCCGTTCGGGGAAACTGGAACTGCTGGACGAACTCCTGGACACCGTCCTGGCCGAGGACGGCTCCGCTCTGGTCTTCACCCAGTACGTGGCCATGGGCAGGCTGATCGAACGCCATTTGACCTCCCGCGGCGTGGACACCCTGTTCCTGCACGGAGGCACCACCGTCAAACGACGCGAGGAAATGGTCGACGCCTTCCAGGCCGGCGAGAAGAGAGTGTTCCTGCTGTCGTTGAAGGCGGCCGGCACCGGCCTGAACCTCACCCGGGCCGGACACGTCATCCACTACGACCGCTGGTGGAACCCGGCCGTCGAGGACCAGGCCACCGACCGTGCCTACCGGATCGGACAGACCCAGCCGGTCCAGGTGCACAAACTGATCGCCGAGGGGACGGTGGAGGACCGGGTGGCCGAGATGCTCCGACAGAAGCGGGAACTCGCCGATTCGGTACTGGGCGGCGGCGAGGCGGCGTTCAGTGAACTCAGCGACTCCGAACTGGCCGAACTGGTCACGTTGCGAAGGACGAGCCGATGACCGGAGGCACCCCCTCGCACGTGAACGCAGCCCGCACCTTCGAAGCACTCCCGTCGGCCAAGGGCAGCCGCGCGCCCTTCGCCGAGTCCTGGTGGGGCCGCGAATGGCTACGCGCACTGGAGGAGTCCTCCCTGGAATCCGGCCGCCTGCAGCGCGGCCGCACCTACGCACGCGGCGGCGCGGTCGGCCAGATCACCGTCGCCCCCGGATCGGCCTCCGCCCCGGTACAGGGCAGCCTCCGCACCCCCTACCGCTCCACGGTCCAGGTAGCGGAACTGACGGACCGGCAGTGGGACCGACTGCTCGACATGATCGCCGAGCGGGCCGCCAACATCGCGGCCCTGCTCGACGGCGAGATGCCCGCAGGCCTCGCCGACGACGCAGCAGCCGCAGGCGTCCCGCTGCTGCCCGGCCCTCGCGACCTCGACCCCGAATGTAGCTGCCCCGACTGGGGCTACCCCTGCAAACACGCCGCAGCCCTCTGCTACCAGCTCGCCCGACTCCTGGACCGCGACCCCTTCGTCCTGCTACTCCTGCGAGGCCGCAGTGAGCGCGGGCTGATGGACGAACTCGGCCGCCGCAACACCGCCCGCGCCGCCTTCGAGACCGCGGCGCAGGCAGAAACCACCGACGAGGCCCAGGCCGTTCCGGAAGCCCGGGGCGGCGATTCCGCCCGGGTCGCCTTCGCCTCACGCGGCGAACTCCCGCCCCTGCCCGCACCGCCCCCGCTGCCCGAACAGCCCGGCCGCGGCCCCGCGCTGGCGGACTCGGCAGCCCCGGAACCCGGGGTCGACCCAGCCGCACTCGAACTCCTCGCAGCCGACGCCGCCATGCGCGCCCAGCACCTGCTCGCCGCGGCCCTCGGCGCGCGGCACGCCGAGACCGCCCCGCCCGTTGCCCTCACCGAGTGGCAGGACGCCGTCCGCCTCGCCGCGACCCACCCGACCGGGAAGATCGTCGCCCGGATCTCCTTGAACTGCGGTCGCACCCACAGCGAACTCGCCGCCGCCGTCCGTGCCTGGCACCACGGCGCCGCCGCGTCCCTGGACGCGCTGGAGAACGACTGGACGCCGCCCGCCGGCCGTCTGGAGCGCGACCGCGAGACACTGCGAGCCGACTGGGCCGAGGGCAAGCCGCCCCGGCTCCGCTCCTGGCGCAACCGCTGGACCGTCGAGGGCGCGGAGGCACAGGTGCGGCTGGGCCAGGACGGTCTCTGGTACCCGTACACCAAGAACCAGGGCACCTGGTGGCCAGCCGGACCGCCCGACGCTGACCCGGCCGTCGTCCTGACAGCCCTGCTCCGGGAACAGTGACCGGCTCGCGCGACTATGTCAGTCATATCCAGTGCTCTGAAAGCCCTGATCTTGCGAATGACCTGGAACCCAGTTAGAAAGGTACGGAATTATGGACCCTCGCCACTTCCAACTCCTCGAACAAGCCCGCGCGGCTCTGCCCCCCGGCTTCAAGTCCGAACTGTCCGGCGACACCATTGTCATGATGGTCAGCCCCTCCGGCATCCACCAACGAAATCTCGCGCTGGTCATGCGCCAATTCGAACGGCACGCCCCGGACGGGTACCTACCCAGTGGAAACAGTGACCTCCAGAGCCCGGCCATCGGCAAGAGCCGCAACCCCGACCTGACATACCTGCCCGCCGACGCCATGGCCACCACCGACAACGCCATCGCTGCTGAAGAAGCCCTCATCGCGGTGGAACTAGTTTCGCCGTCAAACCCGGAGAACGACTGGACGGGCAAGGTTCGCGACTACCCGGTGATGCGCATCCCGCTATACCTGATCATCGACGCACGCGAGGCCACCATCACCTTGTTCTCCGAGCCTGAGGGGGACCGTTATCACACGCGCACCGACCGCAAGTTCGGCGAGCAGATCCATATCCCCGCCCCGTTCGCGTTCGACCTCGACACCTCCGACCTCCTCCAATACCACAACGCCCCAACATGACCACCAACGTGACTGTGAGGTTGTAGGTGCCCGCCCGGCCGCCGCCTGCCACAGGGCTTGATCAAGTTCCGGGTGCGTCCGGATGGTGTTGTCACGTTGTCGGGGGTTCACGTCTCTGCTGGTGTGTCGGGGCGTGGTGGGCCGCGGTGGTGGCGGTGGGTCAGGCCGTTGTGGGCAGGGCGGTGGCCCCGGTGATGTGGTTCCAGACGGTGAAGCGGATGGTCATTTCGAGGCGGTTCTGGTGGGCGGTCAGGAGGTGTCTGCGGGGTCGGAAGTGGGGTGAGATGCCGCTGAACGCGGCCAGGAACCGTTGGGCTGAGCCGACCGAGCGGAAGCTGTGGGGCTCGAAAAGTCATCGCTGCAGGTCAAGCAGCGTAGCTGTACTCGTTGATGACGCCGCCGAGGACGCGGGTGCGCAGGAGTCTGCGGCCGTCGGGGTCGTGGATGGGGGCGGGTAGCTGACCGGCGTCAGGTGGCTGCTGGTGCCTGGCGCGGTGTGGCCGGTGCCCGTTGTAGTGATCCTGGTACTCGGCCAGTACTCGTCGGGCGTGCGCCTCGTCGAGGACCAGGACGTGGTCCAGCACCTCTCGGCGGACGGTACCGATCACCCGCTCGCAGTGCGCGTTCATCCGGGGCGCTCGCGGAGCGCTGAGCAGGATGTCCATCTCCTCGGACTCGAATACGGCGTCGAAGGGCGCCGTGTACTTCGTGTCGCGATCGCGCAGCACGAAGCGCAGCGACTCCGTCCTCGCCCCGAGGTCGGCGGCAAGGTTGCGGGCCTGCTGGGTCGCCCACTGACCGGTCGGATGCCTGGTGACACCCGTGATGTGCAGCTTCCGGGTGCTGTGCTCGAGGAACGCCATCGCGTACAGGCGCGTGCCGAGGGCCGTGTCCACGTGGAAGAAGTCCGCGGCGATGATCCCCTCGGCCTGAGCGGCAAGGAAGTCCCGCCAACTCGGTCCCGACCGACGCGGAGCCGGATCAACGCCAGCCGCGTGCAGGATCTCCCAGACCGTGGACGACGCGATCGGATGCCCCAGCCGGCTGAGCTCGCCTTGGATCCGGCGGTGACCCCACTGCGGATTCTCCCGCGCCAGGCGCAGCACCAGCTTCTTCAGCGCGGCAGCGGTGGACGGTCGGCCTGTACGGCGACGGCGGGCGGAGTAGTCCCACTTCTTCGCGATCAACCGGCGGTGCCAGGCCAACAGCGTCCCCGGTGCGACCGGGAAGACCTCTGCCCACCGGCGACGCGGGATCAACGAGGACAACGCCGACAGCCAGAACCGGTCCACCGGCTCGTAGCGCACCGGCCCCTTGAGCTGACGCCGCAGCACCGCGTTCTCATGCCGCAGCAGCACCAGCAGCTCAGCATCCTTGGCGGTGTCCCGGCGCAGTAGCGCTCCGGGTATCGACAGCAGGGTGCGAGCAGCACGGTACAGCATCGAAACGATCACTCGAACATCCTGCCATCCACCCCACCAAAGGTGCCATGACCTGCAGCGATGACTTTCCGAGCCCCACAGGCCACCGTAGCGGGAGCCACCGTCAGCAGCCCGGGGCGCTCCCGGGATGCACCCAGCCCCACCCGGCGTGAGGATGGTTGGGCGCCGTCCTCGCGGATGACCGGGTCAATGGGTAGCAGTGGCAGAGATCCGTCGGTCCACCGGCACGTGCGGGGCGGCGCCCAGGATGCACTGCGGCCCCGCCCGGCCGCACCGGAACGGGGCCGATCACGTCCGGATCTACTTGTACCAGTACCGGACGCCCTTGTGGTGGGAGCACGTGCCGGAGAAGTGCGCGCTGTAGGAGTAGGTGCCGTCCTTGCACTTCGCCATCGCGCCGCGCGAGTGGGGGGAGCTGGCTTTGCAGACGCCGACGGTGTGGTGGGCGCAGTGCGCTGTTGCTGCGACGGCGGGTGCGGCGCTGACCAGGGTGGTGGGGGCGATGAACGCGGCCGTCAGGGCGAGGATCGTGCCGGCGGTACGGACGCGGAGTCGGGTGAGCATGAGGGTTCCCTTGGTGGTGCGGCGAGATGGCGGGGCCGCTGTGTCCAGTCTGGCCCCGTTGGGCGGGTGCGGCATTTCGGTTCGGTGATCAGCCTCCGCCACCACCTCCTCCGCCTTGGCCGGCTGGTCCTCCGGGGCCGCTGAGAACAGCGAGCAGGATGATCAGGCCGACGACGACCAGGGGTACGACGATGACCCACAACACCAAGTGCTGGTTCGGCGTGAGGCGCCGACGCGTCATGCCGGGATCGTTCCAGGCAGCGCCAGGTCGCAAGCGCGTGTTACGGAACGGTGACCGTGAGTTCGACCCTGTACCAGGGCGGCCCCGCACCAACGCACAACTGTCCTAGAGGACGTCCAGGGCCGCGAGAAATAGGAGGACGGCGAAACCGCCGGTCGCGGTGGCGCCCAGGGTCCATCCGGCCCGTGCCGACGCCCGCAGCCAGCTCTCGACGCGACCTTCCTCATCGAAGCCACACATAGACCCCCTTGGGGTGAAGCCCTCGCGAAGCGGGCCGGCGCGCACCGCAATATCGCTACGGTGACGTTCGCCCCGTCCCGGGGTTACCCGTTGAGCTGCCCATGTGCAAAGGAGCCGCAGTGTCCTCTGTTTCCCGTCTTCCGGTCCTGGTCGCGGCGCTTGCTATGGCGGTACTGACCGGCTGCTCCCACAGTGTCGGTACGTCGAGCGACGCGGCCAGGCCCACCGGCGCGGCGTCCAGCGCCGGATCCGCGGACCATGCCGTGGCGGTGCTGGCATACGGGCCCGGGCCGCAGGCGAAGTACACCGTCCAGGCCCAGCCCGCCGCCGGGACCTGCCACTTCGGGAGCGACCACGGGCAGCCGCTGCCGGATCCCCGGTGCACACCGGGGGCCCTGTCGCCGGCCGTGACGCAGGCGACGCTGGCAACGACGATCTGTCGGTCGGGCGGGTACACCGGCACGATCCGTCCGCCGGTGGGGGTGACGAACAAGGAGAAGGCCGCGAACGCCAAGTCGTACGGCTACACCGGTTCCCTGCACGACGCGGAGTACGACCATCTGATCAGCCTTCAGCTGGGCGGGGACCCCAACGACCCCAGGAACCTGTGGGTCGAGCCGCCGTCACCTGGCCACAAGGTGGGCGCTGGGCCGAATAACCCGAAGGACGCGGTGGAGACCCGGCTGCATACCGCGATCTGCAAGAAGCAGGTCACCCTGGCCGCCGCCCAGCAGGCCCTCGCCACCGACTGGGAGAGTGCCGAGCAGCGCCTGGGTCTCAAGCCCGACCCGGGCGACGCCTCCGGGCCCGCCGACTGACCTGGCCAACCGTTCCCGACCTGAATCACCATCAGCGGCACCTGCGACACCCGCGAGTACGTGATCAAGCGCGACGGCAGCAGTGTGGTCACCAACTCGGCCTGCACCGCCACCTCGGGCCACTGGACCAGCCCCTACGAGAATGCGACCACCACTAACGCATCGACCTTCGACATCGACCACCTGGTGCCGCTGTCGGAAGCATGGGACTCGGGCGCCTGGGCCTGGACCACCGCGCAGCGGCAGGCGTTCGCCAACGACACCACCCGCCCGCAGCTGCTGGCCGACTCCGCGAGCTCCAACCGGTCCAAGGGCGACGACGACCGGGCGGAGTGGTTGCGGCATTCCTCCTACCAGTGCACCTACGCCCGCGCATGGGTGCAGGTCAAGCACTACTACGCCCTGAGCGTGGACACTGCGGAGAAAGCCACGTTGACCGCAGTCCTGAAAAACTGCTGACCTTCGAACAGGCCCGGATTGTGATCCACCGGACCGGCTCGCGGCGTAACGTTCTTGTCCTGTGAGAAGGGTCCCATCCATCTACGGGATGGGTAGGCCCGCAGCGCGTCCTGTGGCAGTCGACCGCCTTCTCGGAGTGGTGTCGGGCAGGTCGGTGCGGCCGGGAACCGGTCGGGTTCGCCGCCGTGCTCCAGGGCCTGGTCGAACCGTCACCGCGACGGTGCCGGTGGGCGGCGATCCGCGCGGCATCGCGGCCACGGCGAGCACCGGTGTACCGGGATCCGTCGCCGCCCCGGGGCTGGGATGGGCCGGAGCGCTGTTTGTGCTCCGGCCATCCCGTGGGCCGACCCGTCGGATGCGTTGCTGCCGGGTGGGCTCGGGCCGTAGCATCCGCATGCTTGCTTTCGTGTACACGGTCACCCAACTGCCCTTCCCCCAGCCCGCTCCGCCGGCCACGGCCGCCGAGCGCGCTCACCGAGGAGGAACCATGCTGTCCGTGCTCCACCGCTCCGCTCTCGCCGTCACCGCAACCGTTCTCGCCGCAGGTCTGCTCAGTGCCGCGCCCGCCGCAGCCGACGGCGTGGTCGACCCGGCCCCCATCGGACCGAACCAGTACTTCACCGGGCTGGTCAACAACGTCAGCACCCAAGCCGTCATCAAGGTCGTCTGCCCCGGGCCGGTGATCCCCGGCGAGACCGGGCATCCCCTGTCCGGCCAGACCGTCGCAGCCCTGCCCGCTACGGTCAGCAGCAGCACCGCCGCCGGCTTCACCGGCAGCGCCGCCAACCGGATCCAGGTCGGCTTCGGGACCGCGGCCTCGGCCACCACCCCGGTCCTGCTGACCGACTGGGCCGTGAAGGCGGCGATCCCCACCTCCCTGCTGCTGCCCTGCTCCGGCAGCGGCACAGTCGTCTTCGTCCCGCTCCCCACCAGCCCCACCGCGCATTCAGCGACGGTCACCGTGCTCTACGCCAACGTCGCGCTCTGAAGCCCATCCCCGCGCCGCACCTACGCAGTGAACCGGTTCGGCGTCCCCGCGCCCCATTAGCAGGGGGACGCCGACTGACTGGGCAGGAGGGAGCGGTAGGGAGAGCGGTCAGCCAAGCCCCTGACTTGAGGACCATCCCCCCGCGCGCTGGGTGTAGCTCTACCAGCGTCAGCGGGATCACCGCGCTGGCTCGCTTCCTGGACCGCCTGCTCCACTACGGCCTGAGCGTGAAACTGCTGCTCACCATCACGGTCGGCTCGGTGTGTACGGCCGTTACGCGCGTCTCGGAGGTCGTGTCCATCGACGGGTCGATCTTCTCGTGTACCGGGCAGCCCCTGGTCCCTAGCGCCGTAGGTGAGACGATCGGTTACATCACCGAGGTCGCCGCCGAGGCGCCGCGGCCGCTGGGCGCGTTCGACGGCTGGCGTGAGCGCGTCGGCGCCGGCGAGCAGTCGGATGCTGGGGACCGGAAAGGTGTGTTGGTCCCCATCACCGAAGCCGTCGAGTGCCGCCACCAGCTGGCCGCCGAACCGTGCCGCGTTCCTGCCCGCGCTGGTTGGCGCCTCCAGCACGACGTCGACGGGGCGTCATAACTGCTGCTGTTGGCCCCGGACGCCCGTGGGATCGTGGATCGCCCGTGCCCGGTTGGTACCCGCAGTGATTGCGGCGGAGGGGCCACCATCGACGGAGGCTTGCTCGTACGTAGGTGCTGGGCGAAGAGATGTGTCTCGTGTAGGAACTTGATCTGTGCCGATTCGGACTGTCGGCGCGATTCGCAGGGGGAAATAATCTCAGACCGCTGCGCGGCATCCACTGCTGACCCTACCGTTGACATCGTCAGGGGCTGCTGGGCGTAGGGGAGTTGCAGGTGATCAGGGCGCGATCTCGTGCTCTGGTCAGCTTGCGCGGTGTCTGTCTAGCATGGACTTCCCTGTCCGAGCAGCCAGGGGGAGGGTGGTGGTTGATCGTGGCCAGCGTTGTGTCCAGGATGCCCTTACGGGCTGGGGGGTCTCAGAAACGCATCGCCCCTTGCCAGTGCAGATGATCAGCGAGGCCGCTGCGGCTGTGGGCCTGCAGGACGGTCGCGGGGCGTGGCGTGAGCTGGCCGGATCGCTTCGGATCCCAGGGGTCGAGAGCAAGGCCCCGGCAAAGTCGCGAGATGTCCGAGTTGTCCGACCGGGCCGCGAACTGGCCGGGGCATGTGAGCTGGGACTTTGGCCGGCAGGTCCCGCCGCAGGCGGCATGACATAACGGACGTATCGCGACTTCGCCGGGGCCTTGGGGTCGAGAGGATTGCGAGCGGGTGCAGGGAAGCTGTGGCTGCTGATGCCGCGTTATGCGGTATGAGTGTTCAGGATTTTGAGATTCAGCTGAGGCTCCATATTCCTTACATGCTCGGCGGTCCGTGCGACGGGGACCTTCGCGGTCTTTACGAGAAGCTACGACCGGTGCTCATCGCGCGGTGCAGCAGCATGTCCAATTATATGGAGGATGCCTGCGCGCGGGCGAATGCGTCACTTTTACTCGGGGAAGAAGTGATGCACAGGGGCGGGACTCTCGTCCGACCTGACGGTTCGTTTGTAGGCGTTGGGTTTCGCATGGTTTCGCCGCGAATCGGGGACTTTTACCAGTCCAAGCTTCACTACATGCTCAGTCCGCGTGCAGACACGATTGCGGAAATGGGTTGCTTCCTGCAGGGGGCATCCTATCCTATAACCTACATGGCTTTCTCGGCGTGCGATCGCCGCTATATAGTAGATGCCATGCGAGCCCAGGGGATAGCGGCGTCACGCCAGAATACCCTGGTGCTGACCCGTGCAATGGGCTTGAAAGGAACAGCTTTCAACCTCATGAGTTTTACCATGGGCCAGGCGGCGCATGCGCTCCGTCAGATGGGATGCAGGTACATTGTCACGGCTTTCAATCCCATGCTCGGATTCTCCGGATGCACGCTGCAGGCTACAAACTTCACCCCCCTGGCCGACGCGCCAATTGCCTACTTCTATGATAATTTCGGCAGGTACGTGACACGGCGCCACTCCGGTGCCGATCATCCCGTGAACCGGACGCAGCCGATCTATCGGAACCTCTTGGCAGTGCTCGGTGTCGACCGCAAAGCGCGAAAAGAGCTCAAGCAAGTGAAGACACTGGTACATATCGATGAGTCAAGCCCGGCACCCGGCGGTTCGGCCAGGGCCGCGCTCACCAGCGAGTTTGTGCGACAGCTTCCCGAGTACCGCCGGCGGCTCGAGGGAGCGTGGTCCGAGAAGACCGTTCACCCCAGCTATGCGCAGGCGCCCCTATCGTCCAAGGGGCAGTGCGGTGTCAGTTCGGTGTGGCTGGCGCAGTTGCTGCGCATGAAGGAGATCGAGGCCACCTACTGCTATGGAAGGTTGGTGTTCGAGGATCCGGCCGTCTCGACCGTCGATCACCACTGCTGGATCGAGGTCGGGTCGCCACAGGATGGTGATCGCCAGGTCATCGACCTGACGTGTGATCAGGCGGACGGTTTCGAGGAACCGATCATCTGCGCGCCCTACTCCACGCTCAAGGAGCAGGGGATCAGCTATGAGCCCCAGGCCCGGCTGACTGTCGATGAGCTTCCCGACGATCGCGTCTGGAGGAGGTTCACCTATTTGGACGATTCCATGCGGGGGAGCTGGGGGAACATGTCCCTGGACGAGTGCACAGACGCGTACGCGTAATTATGGCGGTTTGCTAACGCAATAAATATCGGGGGACTAATGGCGCAGCGTCCGCAGATCCTACTCTTGTCCTCAAATTTGCGACGACGCTACGCCGAGGATATTTTGACGGCGCTTGCCCTCCCGCCCGATGCGCTCCTGCAGTTTCGGTATGAAGACAAGTATGTCGAGCCGGCCCTGCGGGAAAAGGTGGCGGCTGGATCTGTCATCGGGCAAACGGTGCTTCTCGGCTTCATAGCCGACCGGGATTCGCCGACGGATTGCTTTATTCTTCCGGTGCGCCATGCCGTCGTAGCCTCGGCTGAATGCATTGCAGACGTGTTCGTTTTCAAGCTCAAAGTGCGCGAGCGCGTCGACCTTGATTCTTATCCCGTGACCCTGCCGGAGATCGTCGAGGAGAGCAAAAGGTATATTGATAAAATCAGAGAGGCCAACCATGGTTACTGGGTCATCAAAGTTGATGGGTCGTCAGCTTTCCGCGTGCCCTTCGGGTGGTTGCGCAGTGTGATCGCAGGCGTTGGCTCCGGCGGTTTCGGAAGCCGTAGGCCTTGCGGGCTTCGAGCTTGATCACGCGGTTGTTGCCTTCGGATGCGGCGTTCGTTATGCCGGTTTTGATGTAGTTCTCGATGCCGTGCCACCACTGGTCGACGGTTTCGGCGAGGGTGACCAGTTCGACCAGGTAGGGGCGGTCGGCACAGAAGGCCTGGAAGCGGTAGCGGGCGGCGGAGACCGCGGAGCGGTCGGGAAGGACGTGGGCGTGCTTGGCGGTGAGCCGCAGCAGGTCGCGCAGGAGCTCCTTGGCACGCCAGCCGTCGAGGATCTGCTTGCCGTAGGTACCCATATCGGTCAACTCGTCGGCAAGCGTGGCCAGTTCTGTGGTGGTGAGGTCTTCCTTGTTGCGGCGCAGGAGCTTGCGGACGCTCCAGACGGGGTCGCCCTTGCGGGCGCGGCGGCCGTGGTGCCTCCAGGTGAGGCGGCGGCGCAGGTCGGCCAGGTGGCGCTGGGCGAGCTGGACGACGTGGAAGCAGTCCACGACGATTCGGGCGTGGGGCAGGGCGGTGCGCACGGCGGCGCGGAAGGTGGCGCACAGGTCGATGGCCACGTACCTGACCCGCTGTTTCCAGGTCTCGGGCTGGAGGGTGAGCCAGGCGGCGACGGAGGCGGCGTTGCGGCCCTCGACCTGCCCGAGCAGGCCCTGGCCGCCGACCGCGTCGACGAAGCCGATATGCCAGGCGTCGGCGACCAGTTCCCATGTGCCCGTTTCGGGGTTCTCCCGCCAGACCGGCTTGCCCCTGCGGGTCTCGTCGATGCCGACGGCCTCGGTCACGGGCGGCTGATCAGGCAGGACGAGCTCGGCGTACTGTTCGAAGGCAGCTTGGGCAGTGGGCCAGGAGATGCCCAGGTCACGGCCGGCCTGTACGACCGTGCGGCCGTCGTCGGCCACCACGCGTCCGGCCTCGCGCCGCAGCGCGCGGGTCAGCCGGGCCCCCGCTGGCACCTCGCGGACCTGCTCGGTGAACGAGCCGCGCGGGCACAGCGGTTCCGCGCAGAACCAACGGGACTTGTGCCAGTGCAGATCCACACGTCGTCCACCGTAAGGAAGTTGGCGGGGGCGGGTGAGACGTGGGCCCTTCCTCGTCGTGGAGAGCACTCCGCACTCCGGGCATGCCCGCGCACCCTCGTCCACCGTCGCCACGTGCACGACGAGAGCCGGCCCGACCTCCTCCACCTTGATCACCCCCAGCCCCTCCAGGCCCAGCAGCAGTGTCGCGTCCGTATCGGCACAGGTATCGTTGATGTTCGAGCCCGCAGGTGTTCGTGATCGGTTTCTCTAGACAAGAACCATGATCACCAATCCCTGCGGGCTCCTTGCATCCGGGGCACACCACACCCGGCATCGTCACCCAACGTGACAGTCAATTGGCTCAAGCCGCTGACGGCCCATCAAGTTTGAAGACCCTGGTTACTTCCCGGCTGTCCTTAAATTCCCCGATCTGAGGATTGGCGACGAGGGAGACAGTGCGCAGCGCTGGCGGGGGGTGGTGCGCAGGCTGGCGCTGCACCCTACTTTCCAGGCCGCTTATTTTATGCGGATCGATCAGCCGATAGGTCCGAATCGGAAGCGAAAGTTTCAATTCGACGTCGATGGTCGTCTGTCTCTGAATGACCGTAAGTTGGCGAGGGTCCCGGTTAGTTTCTACTCGGGTCAGTATGCTGAGGCGGCACAGGTGGTGCTGTCCTGCACGACCGATGGGAGGTTCCTTCGGGTGTCCTCGGATGATCGGCATGAGGTCGCCCTGCGCTATGACGGGTCTTCAAACTTGATGGGCCGTCAGCGGCTTGAGCCAATTGACTGTCACGTTGGGTGACGATGCCGGGTGTGGTGTGCCCCGGATGCAAGGAGCCCGCAGGGATTGGTGATCATGGTTCTTGTCTAGAGAAACCGATCACGAACACCTGCGGGCTCGAACATCAACGATACCTGTGCCGATACGGACGCGACACTGCTGCTGGGCCTGGAGGGGCTGGGGGTGATCAAGGTGGAGGAGGTCGGGCCGGCTCTCGTCGTGCACGTGGCGACGGTGGACGAGGGTGCGCGGGCATGCCCGGAGTGCGGAGTGCTCTCCACGACGAGGAAGGGCCCACGTCTCACCCGCCCCCGCCAACTTCCTTACGGCGCTGTGTGCGATTGAGGTCAGGGCGTGTCGGCCTGGCGGGTTGTCTGATGGGTGATCACCTCTCGGCAGCGCGGTCGGAGACCAGGCCGGCTACGGCTGTGTAGGTCTCGTCGAAGTCTTCGCGGCGGCCGAGGAAGCGTTGCAGGGTGCGCCATTGCTTGTGCTCGGCGTTGGCGTGCTCCACGCAGATGCGCTCCGACGACTGCTGGTGGCGTTCCGCGTTCCAGGCCGCGAGTTCCTGGGGTGTCGCGTCCTTCTTCGGTTTGAGCGGCGGAGCCTGGACCTGGTCGGGAAACTCCTTCGCCAGGCCCCGGTATCCGGCGTCGACCTTGGCTTTGACCTGTGGGAACTGCCTGAACAGGTCGGCGATTCCCTCGGTGCGCACCGCCGTCTGGTCGTGCATCCGCCCGGGGCGGAACGCCCCGGCCCACAGAGTCCGGCCCTGGCCGTCGGTGACGACGGTGGCCTTCTTGGTGTTCATCTTCTTTTTGCCCGAGACGAACGCACGTCGGCCGGGCTTGTTGGCGCGCGGGCGGCGGACCTGGACCTCGGTCCCGTCGAATCGCAGCTCGACGCCCTCGGCCGCCGCGTAGGCGAAGACGTCGGCCAGGGTGCGAAGCCGCAGCTCGGGATGGTCCTTGACGGCGAATCCGCGTGCGGCCAGCAGCGGTCTGATCTCACGGATCGCGCGGGTGACCGTGGAGCGGTCCACTCGGTACAGCTCGGCCAGGGCCGCGTGCGGGAGCTGGAAGCGCAGCGCCACCAGGGTCACGATGATCCGGTCCACGAACACCAGATCGTGGTCGGGGCCGGCCCCGGCCGCACGCAACCGCTCGTGGCCTCGGCGTTCACGCAGCCGGGATTCCTCGGCAGCAGTCCAGACGCCGGCGAGTTCGGCGACGAGTTTTGCCGAGTCGCCGCGGCTGGAGGCCGGTGAAGATACGCTTGGACAAGGCCGTGCGGCCCGGGTGATGCGTCACAACACCACTCCACCGCACGGCCTGCTTCATGTCCGGGCAATACCACGATCGTTATTCGTACACCGCGCCGTTACGGTGGACGACGTGTGGATCTGCACTGGCACAAGTCCCGTTGGTTCTGCGCGGAACCGCTGTGCCCGCGCGGCTCGTTCACCGAGCAGGTCCGCGAGGTGCCAGCGGGGGCCCGGCTGACCCGCGCGCTGCGGCGCGAGGCCGGACGCGTGGTGGCCGACGACGGCCGCACGGTCGTACAGGCCGGCCGTGACCTGGGCATCTCCTGGCCCACTGCCCAAGCTGCCTTCGAACAGTACGCCGAGCTCGTCCTGCCTGATCAGCCGCCCGTGACCGAGGCCGTCGGCATCGACGAGACCCGCAGGGGCAAGCCGGTCTGGCGGGAGAACCCCGAAACGGGCACATGGGAACTGGTCGCCGACGCCTGGCATATCGGCTTCGTCGACGCGGTCGGCGGCCAGGGCCTGCTCGGGCAGGTCGAGGGCCGCAACGCCGCCTCCGTCGCCGCCTGGCTCACCCTCCAGCCCGAGACCTGGAAACAGCGGGTCAGGTACGTGGCCATCGACCTGTGCGCCACCTTCCGCGCCGCCGTGCGCACCGCCCTGCCCCACGCCCGAATCGTCGTGGACTGCTTCCACGTCGTCCAGCTCGCCCAGCGCCACCTGGCCGACCTGCGCCGCCGCCTCACCTGGAGGCACCACGGCCGCCGCGCCCGCAAGGGCGACCCCGTCTGGAGCGTCCGCAAGCTCCTGCGCCGCAACAAGGAAGACCTCACCACCACAGAACTGGCCACGCTTGCCGACGAGTTGACCGATATGGGTACCTACGGCAAGCAGATCCTCGACGGCTGGCGTGCCAAGGAGCTCCTGCGCGACCTGCTGCGGCTCACCGCCAAGCACGCCCACGTCCTTCCCGACCGCTCCGCGGTCTCCGCCGCCCGCTACCGCTTCCAGGCCTTCTGTGCCGACCGCCCCTACCTGGTCGAACTGGTCACCCTCGCCGAAACCGTCGACCAGTGGTGGCACGGCATCGAGAACTACATCAAAACCGGCATAACGAACGCCGCATCCGAAGGCAACAACCGCGTGATCAAGCTCGAAGCCCGCAAGGCCTACGGCTTCCGAAACCGCCGGAGCCAACGCCTGCGATCACACTGCGCAACCACCCGAAGGGCACGCGGAAAGCTGACGACCCATCAACTTTGATGACCCGCTATGACTCGGTGGAGTTCTGGCTACAGCCGAATGCGGCCTCGTATGACTCGCTGACGCACGCGACGATCCGTCTTGGAGGGTCTGATCCGGCGGCAATGGCCCTTCCTTACTGATCTGACGGTGGTTCAGGGTCGGGAGGTGGTGGTGGCGTCGCGGTTCGGTTTGGTCGATGCCGCAGGTCGGTGTGGTCCTGGCGAGTCGGTCCGGCGGGGTGGCCGCCGGCCGGGGTCTGTCGGACGTTCCTGGACGGGACGCGGCGGCGCAGTGGTCTTCGCCGGAGCGGGGAGGCGGTGCACGATGAGTTCTCGGTCGACGACGCGGGTGCGCGGCGTGTCGGGTTTGCGGGTCGGCCAGCCGCGCCCGGGGCGTTGCAGCACGCGTGGAGTCGAACGCGGTGGCCGGCCGCGGATCAGCATCCTGGGAAGGTCGGCGACCAGATGCCGCTGGGCGCGGTCAAGCGTGCAGGGGGGAAATCGCCGTGGCGACGGAGTCGCACACGGCGTCGAACAGCTCAGGGGACTTCACCCGGCGGACCTCGACGTCCGCGCGGGCCGCGACGTGCGCTGTGACCAGGCGGACGGCCTGGTAGCAGCAGAGCAGGCCCCACAGCTCCTGGCGGACCATCGGCGCGGTCTTCGAGCGCAGCACCGCGCCCGATTCGCGGACCTCCACCTTCAAGATCTTGAAGAGGAGCTCCACCTGCCATCTCGCGGCATACAGCCGGGCGAGGTCCACAGCGGGGTACCCGGCCGGGTCGAGCAGTGTGGTGATCAGGGCGAAGACCTCGCTGATCCCGGTGTCGGCGTCCTTCACGGAGAACTCCACGACCCGCACCGTGACGCGGTCTTTCTTCTTGCGCCCGCGCATTTCCGACAGATACGTGCCGTCGTCCAGGCGCTCGATCGGCGGCAGCTTGAACGACGCCGACACCCGCCACGCCAGATCCGCGCCGGTCGCCGCGGCGTCGCGCCACAGCTCGAACGAGGGAAAGCCCCGGTCGGCCAGCACGAGCATCCCGGGGGCGAACCGGCCCAGCAGCCGGATCACCAGTTCCCGCTCGCCGACAGCGATGCTGTCGAACGCGGCGCCCAGCAGTGCCATCGTGCCGCACTCGGCGAACGCGAGCAGCCGCACCTGCGGCAGGACCCCGCCCGCGGGCACGGCGAACGCGGCGAGATTCTCGGCCGTGGGCTTGGCATCGAACACGGTGCCGTCCAGCGACGCCACCCGCAGCCCGGCGAAGAACACCCCCGGCTCGCTCGCACGCCCGACCGGCCCGGCGCACCCGGCGAACAAGTCGGCGAGTACCGGCTCGCCCAACCGCACCCGCGCCTTGGCGATCGATCCGTCATAGGGCAGCGGATGACGATCGGCGTCGTCAGCCCCCCAGCGCAGACCCGCGGTCACCTTCCGCAGCACCCGGACATAGCCCTTCGAGGACCACAGCCACATCCCGATCACAAAGTAGACCATCAGCCGGGCAGGCAGCGCCCGGTCCCGCAGCTCTTTGACGCCCGCGCGGCTGATCGCCGAGTCGACGACCTCGCGCGGGAACACCTGCGCCAGCAACCCGATCGAGCCCTTGTCAGGCTCCTGCTCCCCACCCGCGTCCTCACTCACAGAGCGAGATCGTATCGGTAGACCTCAGGCCACAGCGGCCCGCTGATCAGGCATCAGATCCCAAAGGAAGGGCCATTGGATCCGGCGGGGCCGCCTGCCGTTTTGGCTCAGCTCCCCATCATCGTGAAGCATTCCCGGCTTCGTCTCGCAGTGCGTGTCGCGGTGAGCGGTATCGGCGCGTTCCTCGTGGCGACGCCCGCCATTCTCGGTAGTGGCTCCTCTCTTGCACTGAGGATTTCGCTGGCCGTTATTGGATCAACGCTCCTCAGCGTCGCGACTGCCGTTCTGTCCCGATTCACCAGTTGATTTGGGCTTTGCCGGCCAATGCAGTGCTGTGCGTCTTATGTCGTGAAGTTCTCCTGCACCTGCACTTGCAGCGGGGGCTGGAGGTCTGGTGTCTGCCGCCGGCACGGACGAACTGACCTGCCAACTGGAGGGTTGTCCTGCCCTTGGGACCACGCTGTGTGAAGGTGCGCGGCGCCTCCCTGCTCGGCATCCGTCTGGTGTTCAGTCGCATCCGCTGTGTGTATGCCGTGCGCCGAAGACGTAGGGCCCGAGTTCTCCGGCGTCTTGTCGGCAGACAGCTGAACCCGGGCAAAAGAGAGAACGGGGAGGTCGGCGAGTGCTCATCGAGAATCGACAGGCCTTCTCTGTGTTTTTCTTTGCCAAGAGTCACTTGATCTGCCATTGTGCTTTTGGTAGGTAGTGGACTCGTGAGAGGCATGGTCATGGCACAGAAGGTATCCGTTACGCTTGAGGACGATATTGACGGCTCCGAAGCTGTCGAGACTATCGTCTTTGCTCTGAATGGGCAGAGCTACGAAATCGATTTGAGCGAGAAGAACGCCGGCAAGTTCCGCAATGCCCTCCAGCCTTTCGTGGAGGCGGGCCGCAAGCAGAGCGCCAAGCGGGGTACGGTGCTCAAGCGCACTGCCCCTGTCACCGGAGACCGCCCTGATCCCTCTCTTGTGCGGGCCTGGGCTTTGGCGCAGGGGCTTGAGGTCAGCGCGCGGGGCCGGGTGCCCTCAGAAATTGTGGAGAAGTACCAGGCATCACACTGAACGGCAAGCGGATCACTGAAGATCAGCCATCTTGAAGTTGCTGGTCAGGATGGTTGCGTGATGGTCCGTGCGGGAACTCGTGCTGGTGGTGAGCGGGAGTCTGGCACGTAGATCGTCCGGCAGGGCCGGTTCACCGCTTCCTGTCCGCTGCGACCAGCACCGCTTCTACGCTCCGGGCATGTCGGACACCGAGATTGCAGAGCGGATAGCCGCGCGCCGCGCGGAGCTGGACGTATTGGAGGAACAACTGGTCAAGCAGTTGGAGGAGTTGCGGGCCGAGCGGGGCGACCTCGCCGCGGCCGAGCGGGTCTGGGCCCGGATGCGTGAGCAGTTCGCTACCGAGCGCGCCGTTGCCGCGCCGGTATCGGTGCAGGTCGCCGGGGCTGCGGTGCTGCAGGTTCCATACCGCACGGCGGGGGTTGCCGAGTCGGCGCTGCCGCCGGAGTACCAGCGGATCATGGCCGCCATGCGCAAAGCCGCAGGTCCGGTGATGATGCGGCAGGTCGCAGAGACACTCGGCCTGGACACCGCGGTACGCGGGAAGCTGGAGCCGCTGCGGGGGAAGCTGACCAAGCTCGCCGAACGCGGCTGGCTGCGCAAGCTGCCCGACGGCCGGTACAGCACGGGCCTGTGACCAGCATCATCACCGCGAGGCCGTAACTGAGGTGCCCCCGGGGCTCGTTGGATTTGTGTGAAGAAAAACAAAGAGCGTTCCGAGGGCACCGACTCCCTTGTCTACCAGTGTCGCCTGCCGCTGTCCAAGAGCACCATCGAGCACCTCGCTGACCTGCTGATACGCCACCTCAAAGCCATAGGCTCGCGTTGGCGCTCGCTCCCGCCGCGCCGGATCGCACTGATCGTGCTCGCCGTCCTGCGCCACGACCAGCGCCTGGCCGACATGGCCGGCGGCAACGGCATCGCCGAATCCACCGTGCGCCGCTGGCGCGACGAGATGGTCCTCCTGCTGGCCGGGCAGGCCCCGCGCCTGGACCGCACCCTGAAGAAGATCGTGAAGCGCGGCGGGGAACTCGTCCTGATCGACGGCACCCTCGTGCCCACCAGGCGCCGCACCGGCAAGGACAACAAGGCCAACTACTCGGGCAAGCACCACCGCCACGGCCTGCACTTCCTCGCCCTGACCGACGAGAAGGGACGGCTGGTCTGGATCTCCGCCGCCCGGCCCGGCCGCACCCACGACGCCACCGCCACCCGCCACGACAAGATCGTCGAGCACCTGAAGGCCGCCGGGCTCGGCGCACTGGGCGACCTGGGCTTCATCGGCGTCGACAAACCGAAAGACCCCGACGACCAAGTGATCGTCACCGGCTACAAAGCCACCCGCTACCGCAAGCTCACCCCAGGCCAGAAGACCGCCAACCGGGTCCTGGCGGCCGGACGCGCCCCCGTCGAACACGGCTTCGCCCACCTGAAGAACTGGCGCGTGCTCACCAAACTCCGAACCGACCTCGCCAAGGCCACCGGCCTCCTACGCGCCCTGCTCGTCCTGACCAACCTCGAAGTGAACCGCTGACAAACGATCTACACGACAGACAACCGCCCACCACCAGCCCGAGCACCCCAAGGAGACATCACGCCAGCACTCTGACCAGCAACTTCAAGTTGGCGACAGCTCAATGAACCGGACCGAAGAATCGGCGCCTTCCCGCTGGGCGGCCAGCAGGCCGGCCCGAACTGCCTTGATCGCCTCGGAGAGCTCGGTGGCCTCGTCACTCATGGGATTCCCCCTCGATGTCATCACTGCCGATTCCCGGCGTGGACGGCCCTTCGTGCGTGGACGGTGATGCGGGGCGGTCATCGATGACGATCAGCGTGCGTGCGGGTGCCGTCCCGTGAGGCTGGGACGTGGGCAGCACGGGCCTGCTGAAGTTCGGGCTGACCGTGTCGACGGCGTCAGCGATGCGCTGGTAGAAACGCTTCGACAAGGCCCAGTCCCCCAGGTCACCGCCGGGAGCGGGATGGGAAGCGGCGTGCAGGGCGGTAAGGACCGCGATGAGGCTGCGGCCGGACAAGGTGACACGCACCCCACCGTCCTCCCCGGCACTGACTTCGCCAGGAACCCGGAAATGGACGTCATGCGCCGCCTGTTCGACCAGGAATGCCCAGGTGTCGCGATGGCAGACCAGGTCGGCAGCACTGATACCGGCCACCTTCTCCAGCCGTGCCTGGTGCGAGGCCGCAGATGGCAGGACCTCGGGCTCCGGGCTCGCGGTGCCGGAAGAAGGGAGTAAGGGCCCCCCTGAGGTTGGAGCAGCGCGCTGGGCTGGCACGGCCGCTGCTTCTTCGGACCCGGACACACCACCCTGGGGCACCCGCGACCCGCTGCTCTTGAGCGCCAGCCGCAGGGCCTCCATCTGACGATGGGAATCGGCGACGTCCCGACTGGCATCGTTCAAATCGCTATGCAGAGCGCGCAGCTCGGCGTGCAGCGCGCGCAGTTCCTCGCGTAACTCACCCAGCCCGGCACGGAGTTCCTGCCGCAGGACGGTGTCGGTCTCCCGAAGTTTTTCGAGCCCTCCCTGGACTGCTCCGACCATTTCGTCCCGCATGCTGGACGTGTCCCGCGAGACCTGTTCCAGACGCGCCTCGGCTGCAGAGCTGAGCCAACTCACCACGACTACCCCGATGAACCCTTGCTTACCGTGACGTGGACTCCTCAACACTGTCCCCTGCCTTCCTTGCGGCACAAGGCCGCCTCTGACGAACGACTGAGCCCCACAAGCGGCTGGGATTGCCGATTCCCCGGCAGACGGCCCGCACGGGGGTCACCGCGGATCAGGGTGCGGGGCGCTTCGGTATGGGGCATCCCATGCGAGAACAGGGCCGGGATCCAGGGTGTTCCGCGCGCCGCCTGGCAAGGCAGCCGCGCAGACAGGCCGCAGGCCAGGAGCCAGAGACAGAGCGCTGACCCATGGGCGTAGAGCCGGAACAGACCTCGTTCCCGGTCGCGTTGTTCAGCCGTCGGTCGTTGATCGCGACCACGCACGCGCTCCTCTCATGTCGTCAGACGCCCACCGTGATCGCGCCTGGACAACGCAGCACCCGAACGCCGCAGAGTGACCATTAAAGAACCAGGAGTGTCCGATGCTGCGGCCTTGCCAGACTGGTCCCGCGTGTACCAGCTGACACCGGCACTCTTGCCATATCCACCGGTGCGGTGCGGTACGCCGCGGTCGAGTCTCAGTCGGGTGTGCCGGGGGTGGTGGGGGTGAGGTCCAGGACGTCGTCTGCCGGGACCCCGGACAGCCGGCCTGGGCCTCCAGGCCCAGGCCGGCGGGTGTTCGCCGGTGGTGTGACCGGTTGGCGCGCCGGTGCGGTTACAGCAGGCCGCCCAGCGGTTGGACGCGTTCGGCCAACTGTCCGGACAGTCGGCCCTCGCTGACGGCGGTGTCGGTGAGCCAGTCGGCGGCGACCAGCACGTCGAGGTGTTCGGGGACCTGGTCGAGGGTCAGGGAGCAGAACGCGGCGGCCCGGGCGAGGTCGATTCCTGCGTCCCTGGGGTGTCCGAGGTGTCCGCTCGGGCGGGTGTGGGCGGCGGTGTAGAGGGCGAGGAGTCTGGTGGGCGCGGTGGCCTTCTTCTTGCGCAGCTTCCGGTCGCCGATCACCTTCTGGGCCCAGCCGGAGATCCTGGAGCGTGTGGTCTTGCCGAAGTCGAGCAGCCGGGGCTGGTCGGGCAGCAGGGAGGGGACGGTGAACGCGGTCGGATCCTCCGAGCTCGAGGCCATTGCCTCAGCCGCGGTACCGGCCAGCCGTAGCCAACCGGCGTCGACCAGGTGCTCCAGGACCTGTTCGGCGTCGTCGCCGAGCCAGCCGGTCAGGTCCTGGCCGGTGATGTTCCCGGTGCCGGCGCGGGCCGCGCGCAGCGCGAGCATGAGGACCGCCAGGCGCACCTCGGCCCTCGGGTCGGGGGCGTGGGCGGCGGCGTAGTCCAGGACCTCGCGGGCGTGGGCGCCCTGGCCCGCGGTCAGCAGGTGCTCCACCACCGGCCCGTCCTTAAGGACGGCACCGGCCGCGTCGGCGGTACCGGTCACAGGGGCGGGTTGGCCGGTGCGCTGGTGGTGCGTGGCGTGGGCTGCCGATTCCGCGCGACGTGCTTCCCGGCGCAGGCTGTCGTCACCGGCCATGTCGGCCCAGGAGTCGAACGCGCGGGCCTTGCGCTCATGGAGGTCTGCGAGGACCGCGAGGTCGGGACGGCCGGCCTGGTAGGCGCGGAACGCGTCCCCGAGGTCGATCAGCTCGTCGCGCAGGACCGTGGGCTGCAGGTCGGCCGGAACGGTCCACTGCCCGATCTTCCCCCACTGCCGGTGCCCCACCCTGCGGGACGCAGTGCGCGGCTGCGGGACGGGGGCCGGTGCGGCGGTGGCCTGGCTGGCGCTGGTGGCGTGGTCGGAGAAGGCCGCTGCCCGGGCCGATCCACCCGCGTGCTCTGACATCTCCACCGGCACCGGCGCCGGCTCGGTGCTGGCGGGGTTGGGGCGCGGCGGGGGCGGTGCGGTGTCCAGGACTTGGCAGTCGGCGGTGGCGGCCGCGCAGCGCGCGCACGTTTCCGCGATCCGCCACAGCCGGCCCGCCCGGTCCGCGTGCACGGTCAGCACGACCGCGCCCCCGCACTTGCCGGCCGATGTTGCCGCTGCAGGCCTTCCCGCGCGGGCGGTGGGGTCCGGGGTGTGCCAGGAGCAGCCGGCGGCGCGGCACGCGCACCACGCCTCGCCGTTGGGGCCGCCGCTTGCGCGGATCCGGGACAGGTGCTCCTTGACGTGGCTTACCGCGGCCTGGCGCCCGGCGCCCGCGCCCTGGGGGAAGCGCTGCTCGGGGCAGGTGGGGCGGGAGCAGGTGAGCCTCATCGGACGCATGAGCATCGGCCAGGCCTACGAAGTGACCGGCACCGTCTTCACCGCCCGCACGCTCCTGGCGTTCGCCCTCGGCGCCCTGGCCGGCGCACTGCTACGCCGGACCGTCCCAGCCATGGCCGCCACCGCAGCGGTATGGCTCGCCCTGTCCTGGGCCTTCATGACCCAGATCCGCCAGCACCTGGCCAGCCTCCAAACCCTGCCCGTTGACTCGCCACAGCTCACCTCCCAAGGCTGGGTCGTCGACACCTGGGTCCGAGCACCCGACGGCCGCACCTTCGGCAACAAGAGCCAGGAATTCATCACCCTCTTCCAGCAGGCCCACGGCCACGGCGTGACTACCGGCGACGACTTCACCGCATGGCTCGGCACACACCACTACACCCAGTGGGCCACCTACCAGCCGGCTTCCCGCTTCTGGCAACTGCAGATCCTCGAAACCAGCAGCTACCTCATCCTGGCCGTCATCATCGCGATCAGTGCAGCCGCCTGGATCCGGCGCCACGCCACCTGAGCATCCAAGAGCCTTCCCGGGCAGCCACGCGAGACGGCCGCTCAGCGGTGCGGGCTGTTGTTCTCGTGCCGGATCGCGGCTCAGGACCTGATCAGGGGTCTTTCAGGGACATCCCCCCGTCACCGGGTCACCGCAGTGGTGTGGTCAGGCCCCTCTCGTAGGCGGTGATCACGAGTTGGACTCGGTCGCGGGCGTTGAGCTTGGAGAGCAGCCGGGCCACGTGGGATTTGGCGGTGGCTACCGAGATGACGAGTTCGTCGGCGATCTCGGTGTTTGAGCGGCCCCGGCCGATCAGGGTGAGGACCTGCCGTTCGCGCTCGGTGATGCCCTCGATCGTTTGGGGGGAGCGCTCTGTGGGGGGTTCGGGGCGGTCGAGGAAGGTGGCGATCAGTCGGCGGGTGACGCCTGGGGCGATCAGGGCGTCTCCGGCGGCGACCACGCGGATCGCTGTGAGGATGTCGTCCACCGCCATGTCCTTGACGACGAATCCGCTCGCGCCGGCGCGCAGTGCGCCGTAGACGTGGTCGTCCTCGTCGAAGGTGGTCAGGACCAGGACACGGGTGGTGCCGGGGGAGGCGGTGATCAGGCGGGTGGCCTCGATGCCGTCCATGCCGGGCATCCGGATGTCCATCACCACCACGTCGGGGCTCACCTCCCGGGCCAGTCGGACGGCCTCAGCCCCTGATGCGGCCTCGCCGACGACGTCAAGGTCGGGATGGTCGGCCATGATCACGCGCAGGCCGGACCGGACGAGCGGCTGGTCGTCAACGAGGACGACGCGGATGCTCATCGGACGTCCGCCCGGGCCCGGGCGGGCTCGGGCAGCGGCAGCCGGGCCGCTACCCGGAAGCCGCCCTTGGGGTGCGGCCCGGCGCTGAACCGGCCGTGCAGCAGGCTGACGCGCTCCCGCATGCCGGTGATGCCGAAACCGGGTCCCGCCGCGCCCGGTATCCCGGGCCCGTCGTCGAGGACCTCCACGGACAGCTCCTCCACCCCGTAGTCGATGGTCACCCGGCAGTGCCCGGTGCCCGCGTGGCGGACCACGTTGGTCACCGCCTCCTGGACGATACGGTAGGCCGACAGGTCGATGTCGGCCGGTAGCTGACGCCGCTGGCCGACCCAGCGCACCTCGACCCTGACGCCGGCGTCCGCAGTCGCCGTCGCCAGCCGCTCGATGTCCGCGAGGCCCGGCGCGGGGGTGAGCGGTGCCAGCGCCGAGCCGGCGTGCGGATCAGCCTGACGAAGTGCCACCAGCGTGCGCCGAAGGCCTGACAGGGTCTCCCGGCTGGTGGCCTCGATAGCCCGCAGCGCCTCGCGGGCCTCGACCGGTTGCGTCTCTATGACGCGGCTGCCCATCCCAGCCTGGATGGCGATGATGCCGATGCTGTGCGCGACCATGTCGTGCAGCTCACGGGCGATCAGCAGGCGTTCGGCCGTTACCGCCTCAGCCACCTCCCGCGAACGCAGCGCCACCGCGTGCTCGCGGCGCTCACGGCTCAGCAGACCGACCGTGCAGGATGCCGCCATCGCCAAGAGGGCGATCACGACGTTGACGGTCAAGCTGTCCCCGTGCGCGAAGGCGCCGACAACCGGAAGTTGCACGGCGAAAGATCCGGCCACCGCGATGATCGAGGCCCGCCGTGTGCAGGTGGCGACTATGAAGCCCAGGACGAGGTCCACCGCCAGATACGACAGAAACGGAGTCTGGTACGACACCGACAGCCGCGTATGGACGGAGCTCGGGGTGCCCACCACCACGGCAGTGGACCCGAAGAGCGCCAAGGCCAGAGCCAGCAGCGGCACCCGTCGCAGCACACCGACGAGCAGGCTCAAAGCCAGCAGCGACCCGACAGCGCTGACCGTGCCCCAAGCACCCCCCACCAGCAGACCCACCATGAACAGGTAGAGGACACCCCCCACCCAGGCTGTGCCCGTCGTTCTCGTCATCAGCGGTGTGCAATTCCGAGTAGGAGGAGGCGATGCACAACGCGCGCAGGCAACGAGCTGGTCCATGTGGCATCCATGCTGACACCCTAGCCAGCCACTGCCCGCGCGGCATCAGCCCCGGGACGTACGCCCGCGGGCTAACCCGACCGCTCGATTGCCGCCCACGGCTCAATATCCCTAGCAGGTCCTCCCCGGCAGAATTGCCCTCGTGATCGAAGTCAACGAACTCACCAAGACCTACGGCGGCAAGACCGCCGTCGACCACCTCTCCTTCACCGTCCGGCCCGGGCAGGTCACAGGGTTCCTTGGACCCAACGGCGCGGGCAAGACCACCACACTGCGGATGATCCTCGGCCTGGACACACCCACCAGCGGTACCGCCACCGTCAGCGGGATCCAGTTCCGCAGTCACCAGCGCGGGCTGCGCCACGTCGGCGCACTGCTCGACGCCGGGCACGTGCACGGTGGACGGACCGCCGCCGCCCATCTGTCGGCGCTGGCACGCAGCAACGGCATCCCGCTGACCAGGGTAAACAAGGTGCTCCACGAGGTCGGGCTCGCCCAGGCGGCACGGCGCCGGATCGGCGGCTTCTCGCTCGGCATGAAACAACGGCTCGGGATCGCGACGGCGCTCCTAGGCGATCCGCCGGTGTTGATGTTCGACGAGCCGATCAACGGCATGGACCCCGAAGGCGTGCTCTGGGTGCGCCACCTGTTCCGCAGCCTCGCCGCCGAGGGCCGCACTGTCTTCCTCTCCAGCCACCTGATGTCGGAAATGGAGCAGACCGCCGACCAGCTCGTGGTCATCGGCCAGGGCCGTCTGATCGCCGCCGAGTCGGTGCGCGGCTTCGCGGCTCGCAGCACCCGGCTCAGCGTCGTGGCGGTCACCCCGCAGGCCGCCGAGCTGACCGCGGTCCTGCTCGCGGCCGGCGGCTCGGTCCAGCCAGAGGGATCGGCAGAAGCCGAGCGGCTCGCGGTGACCGGCCTGTCGGCCGACCGGATCGGGGCGCTCGCCTTCGAACACCGAATCATGCTGCACGAACTGACCACCCGCAGCAACTCCTTGGAGGAGGCCTTCATGGAACTGACCGCCGACAGCATCGAATACCTCGCAGGACGGCCCCGATGACCACGCTCCACACCATTCCCCCCCTCACCTCGCACGGGCCCCCCGCCGAACCGCCGGGCCGCTTCGGCGACCTGCTCGCCGCCGAGTGGATCAAACTGCGGTCGCTGCGCTCCACGCCGTGGACGCTGGCCCTCATCACCCTTTTCGTCATCGGCTCCTCCGCGGCGGCGGCGCTGGCGGAGTACAACAATCTGGGGAACGCCAGTCCGGGAGCCGACCAGGGATTCCTGGTGTTCGACGCGTACCCGCCCGCCGGCTACCTGACCCTGATGCTCGTCGCCGGCAGTATCGGCGCGCTCGCTGTCGTCAGCGAGTACAGCAGCGGGCTGATCCGCACCACCACGATCGCCGTGCCCGCCCGCGGTTCGGTGGTGCTGGCCAAGGCGGCCGTCGTTGCCGCGGTCTGGACGGTGGTGGGCACGGTCATCTCGATCAGCTCGTTCACGGTCTCCCAGGTGATCCTGAACGGGCGTCACGCCGCAGTCTCGTCCAGCCACCCCGGGGTGCTGCGGGCCGTGGTGGTGTCGGCGCTGCTGGCCCCGGTCTGCGCACTGATCGGCGTGGGCCTGGGTGTCCTGGTCCGACACGGCGCGGCCACCATGATCATCACCGCCTTCACCCTGGTCATGCTGCAACCGATGTTCTCGGACTCCCAGCGCTGGTCGGCCGACGTCAACCACACGATGGTCGTCACCGCCTGGAAGCGCCTGCTCGAATACTGGCAGCCGGGGCACGACAGCCTGGGATACACGGCCACGGTCCCCGGATCCTGGATCGTGCTCGCGCTCTGGCCACTGGTTGCCATCCTCCTCGCGCTGGTCGTCGTACGCCGACGCGATGTGTGAACGCCACCTCAGGGGCACGCGCTGTTCGCTCGCCCCCGAGGGCCGTCCGTACTCAGCGCGAAGCGCGGGCTCCTCGCCCATAGGAGGCGCGGTGCGCGGTGTAGCTCTGCTGCATGTCGGTGACGAACGCGTCAGCCTCCGTCGCCCGCCTGCGGTACTCATCGCTCTGCTGGCGGTACCTCTCCACCAGGCTGCGGGAGGAATGCATCAGCACCAGCTCCCCGGCCGCGGCGCAGAGCACGCCCAGGACCACGAAGGTGACAACGGTGACCACGGCAGCCTCCCAGTACAAGGGGAGGACCATCGTGGACCTCACCGGTCGGCGGCGGGAGGGACTTGGCCCAGTTCCCGGTAGATCAGCGGCGCGCGACGGGTCGTGCACGCCCCCATGGAGGGCGCCCGCTGCTGCGCCACGGGAAGCGGCTGGTGAAGATGCGCCGGTGGCGGGCTGCTCGTAGCGTGGAGGGGCGGGGCCTGCGCGGACGTATCGGGGCTCACGGTGCAGCGGCTAGGTCCGCTTGGTCGCCCGGCACGCGCAGGCACCGCCCGACATGCCCGACCGCCCGGCGCCGCCGACGATGGTCCTATGGCCCGTGACACCGCGATTCGCCTCCCCTGGTGCAGCCGATGCTGGCCAGCGCCGGGAATCCGCCGGACCGGCCGGAGCAGTGGGCGTATGAGATCAAGTACGACGGCAGCCGGATCGTGTCCTACCTGGACGGGTCCGGGCTGCGGCTGCTGACCCGCAACGGGAACGACGTCACCGCCCGGTACCCGGAGCTGGACGAGCTGAAGGAGCTGCTGGGCGGGCGGGCGGGCGGCGATCCTGGACGGTGAGGTCATCGCGACCGACGCGGCCGGGCGGCCCCCGTTCTCGCGGCTGCAGCAGCGGATGATGCTGACCCGCCCCGCCGTGATCCGCACCGGCGTGGCCAGGGTGCCGGTGACGCTGATGCTGTTCGACTGCCTCTGGTTGGACACCCGCTCCACCACGGGGCTGACCTACCGGGGGCGCAGGGAGCTGCTGGAGTCCCTGCCGCTGGGCGGGGCCCGGGTCGTGGTCCCGCCGGCCTGGCCGGGCACAGCCGCGGACCAGGCCCTGGAGTGGACCCGCGCCCAGGGACTGGAGGGCTGTATCGCCAAGCGCCTGTCCTCCACCTACACCAGCGGCAGGTCCGCGGACTGGCGGAAACTGAAGCACGTCCGCTCCCTTGATGTGGTGGTCTGTGGATGGGTGCCGACCGGCAGCACCGTCAAGGCCCTATTGCTGGGTGTGCCGGACGGCGGCGGGCTGCGGTACGTCGGCGCCGTCGGCACCGGCTTCTCCGACGCTGAGCGCCGGGCCTTGGCCCAAAGCCGCGAAGTTTGCTGATCGGAGGCAGTTGCAAGGGGGTATCAGGCGGCGAGCGTGTAGGTGGCGGGGCCGGTCTTGTTGAGTAGTCCACGGTGCGCCCATTGGGACAATTGAACGCAAAAGCTGTTGAGGTTGGTGACGCCCAGCGCATGTGCGACTTCCCGGCCTCGCCAGGCCCGTTGCGGATCGGTGAGGAGGAGGGCGAGGACGCGTTCCTTACGGCTGCCCTGCGGTGGCGTGCCCTGTGAATGCGCGGGCAGGATGCGGGGCGGTTCCACTTCCTTGGCCGCATCGTTCGCGATCGGGTCGGCATCGGCCGCGCAGGCGGGAGGCGGGGTGGAGGTCCCCGCGTGGACGAGGACACTGATCTGGGTGATGTCGATGCTGGTCAGCGGCCGATCATCGGCTTTGGGGCGGGCGTGGTAGCGGGATACCGGGGACTTGACCTTGCGGGCGTTGAATCGGGGGCGGCGCTCGTCGAGGAGGTTGGCCAGGACAGCGCGACCGATGGCGCCGACCAGGTCTACCTCACCGGTCTCGACGATGCCGCGGGCGAGCGTCAGCTCCTCGCGAGCGCTCTCCAATGCGGTGGTGAAGCCCGTCCGGTCGGGGTCGGTGCCCGGACGGGACTCTGCGGCGGCGACCATCGCGGTGCGCAGGACCTGGTAGACGGTGAGCTGGGCCCACAGTTCCTGTTCGATGCCGAACTGGTCGCCTGAGCGCAGGATGTGGCCGGTGAGCATCGTGTGGCGCAGGGAGTAGAACGCCGACTCGACCTCCCACCTCTCGTGGTAGAGGCGGATCAACTGCCCTGCGGGGTCGGTGCGGTGGTCGAGCAGGGTGGTGACCAGCCGGTAGCGATTGGTGTGCACGGTGCCGTCGGCGATGGTCAGGACGATGTCGGCGTCGATGATCCGCACCCGCAGTCCGGCGATCCGCGACAGGAAGGAGCCGTCCGGCAAGGGGGTGAGCATCGGTGGGCGGCGGGTGGATCTGGCGCGGACCAGGAGTCGGGCCCCCGTCTTGGCGGCAGCGGTCAGGAAGTCGTTGCCGTCGAAGCCGCGGTCGGCCAGCAGCAGCATGTCCCGGTTCAGGAGCGGCAGCAGCCGTGTCGCGTAGGCCCTTTCGCCGGTGTCCGGACCGGCGGAGGGGCCGAAGGTCGCGCCGAGCAGGCCCCGGGTTCCGGTCTCGACCAGGGCCATGAGCATCACCGTGGGGTAACCGGCCCACGCCAGGCGGTACTTGACCTTCCCCAGCCAGCCTCGATTGCGCTCCGAGTCGGGGACCTTGATCGAACTGCAGCCGTCGAACGCGACGGTTCGGTAGTGGCGGTAGCGCACGCCCGGGGTGTGCGGCTGGGCCAGAGGCCCTGCGACCACCTCGAACAGGGCTTTCATCGGTGCCGCGCCCAGGCGTCGGCGCAAGTGACGCAGGGCTGTCTCGGAGGGAGCCGGCAGCGGCAGGCCGCTCAGGCCGGCAACCAGTTTGCCCCACACCCCCGCATAGCCCAACTGCGGGAACAGGGCCAGCGCGAACAGGAAGTACACGCCGGCCCGCGAGGGCAGACAGCGCAGCCGCCGCTGCACCGTCCCGGTCTCCTCCAGTACCGCGTCGACCAACTCGAACGGAAGATACCGGGTCAACTCGCCCAGATGGCCCGGGGCGAAGACCCCTGCGGCGACCGTGATGGAACGCGTGAACGTGGTGATGGCAGACTGAAGGCGCAACGGGACCCCGAACTCGGACCGATCTTGGCAGATCACCGAGTTCTACCAGGGGTCCCGTCGTACGTTCAGGCCACCCACCTGCCCAGAACCCGCCTGGACAGCACCGCAGATCAGCAAACTTCGCGGCTTTGGGCCTTGGCCGCACTGCTGGAGCGCTTGGCCGCACCGGTCTCGCCACTGACGTCCGGTCCGGCTCCCGATCGCAGGCAGCCTGTGCGGTGGGTGAAGCCGTTGGTCCGGGGCGAGGTGGAGTATCTCGAGTACACGGAGAACAGCCACCTGCTCAGGCACCCCGTCTGGAAGGGGTTGCGTGGCTCACTGGGGGAGTAGGCAGTCATCCCCGTTGTGATCCACTGCGGGACCACCAGCCAATGAATACCAGCGCCGTGCCGTCAACCTGCCGCAAGGAGGCTCCGTGGGGCGGTCGGGACCTGGGCGGGTGCCTCGTCTGTCATTGAGGTGGAGATAGGAATCGAACCCATCTGTACGGCCTTGCGGGCCGCTGCCTGACCACTCGGCCACTCCACCGGGCAACAACCTGACCATAGGATCGTCATGTGATGCGGTAGGCGGGACTCGCCGTGCGTTGGCGACATTCACCCGTTCAGCGAGCGTCGGCGACCGGCTTGTGCAGGCGGGGTGAGCCACCTGTTGGGGCAGCTGTCCGCGACGGGTACCGATGTGGTCCTGGCCGCAGCTACTTCTGCTGCGCTTCGATGAGGGAAGTCCCGGCCGTCAGGCAGCGGTGCGATGATCTCGGTCCATGCCACGTGGCGCAGTCACGGCTGCCGGCCCGCGGCGGGCAGCGCGTCTGAGGTGCCTGCCCGCCGCGGTGTGCTCCCGGCGCGGTCCGGCGCCGGGACAGCTGTGCTGAGGGTTTCTCAGTCCTGCGTGTCGCAGGGGTTGTCGCTCTTCATGGTGTCGCCGTGCTGCCAGGTGTGCTGCCAGCCGGTGGCGTGCCAGCCGCCGGTGTTGTGCTGCTGGTAGCCGCCGTCCTGGTAGCCGTCCTGGCTGTCGCCGTTGCTGCAGTGGTTGCCGAAGGCGGGGTTGAGCGCGCCGACGAGGTTCAGGGAGTTGCCGCAGACGTTGACGGGTACGTCGACGGGGATCTGGATGAGGTTGCCGGACAGGACGCCCGGGGAGCCGTAGGCCAGGCCGTAGGCGTTGCTGTCGGCGCTGGAGGTTCCGGCCGCGGCCAGGACCAGGGCGCCGGCGGCACCGGTGAGGACAGCGGCGGTGCGGATCGAGCGGTTGATCATGGATCTCCTTCGAGAGGGTGGAACACCGGGCGGTCCGCGTGCGAGCAGAGCCGGCCGCGGGTGTCGTCCTGCCGATGATTCGCCCCCAGTAGGGCCCGCGACGGGCGCCACGCGACCAGTTCACCCCGTTGGGCCAGCGCAGGACCCGGCCGTCCTGCGCGCTGCCGACACCGCGCCCGAAGACGGGCCTGCGGGCCGCGCCCACACAACCCGATTCGCTGGGTGAAGCCACCTCGGGGTCGGCCAGGCGCGGGGAGCAGCTACCTGTGCACGATTCGGTCTCGAAGGCGTTGCGGTAGCCGCAGCCTGGGCTACTCCCAGGTATCGGCGCCACCGCCGCGCCACACCACCGGCGCTTCGGGGGAGACCCCGTGCTGCTGCAGCAGCCGGTCCAGGTCCTCCCACGATTCGGCGATGCCGACGTCTTCGCTGCCGATCTGCACGGGGCGCCCGGGGCCCTGCGGCCCGGACTCCATCGGAAACACGACGACGCGCGGCGAGGTGAGGTGGTCCATGGGACCCAATGTGCGCCCGGCCGCCGCGGCGCGCACGGCGGGTGCCGGGCGTCAGCCCTCTGGCAGGGCTTGTGACTTGGCGTGACCGGGGGAGCCGGTGGGCCGGTGGGGACCGGCGGCGGATCGGGCGGCCTTCTGTGCTTTCGCCGGGGGCGCTGCTAGCCTCCGTCTGCCATCTGTTCGAGCATGTGTTCGATTAAAGGTTACAGTGGATCGGAGACGAGAACAGCAGGTCGCCTCCGGGTACTCCGCCCGCTATGGCGCAGCCCTGCCCGCAGCCGTGCAGCGCGCGGCCGAACGCGGGATGGGGTCATTGGCGCTCACGGACCGTGACACTTTGGCGGGTGCCGTCCGGTTCGTGCAGGCCTGCTCCGCCGACGTGGTGCGCGGGGGCAGGCGCTGCCTGCACTCACCCAGGCCGCATCCGACGTGCTGCCGGCACGGATCCAGGGGCCGCCCGCAATGGGCCAGGACCTGGTGCGCACCATCACCGAGACCGCAGCGGCCGTCAGATACCTGGACGCCGCCGGCAGCCCGGCCGCCGACGTCACCGTCACCGCCGTCACCGCCCCGGTCTGCGTGGGCGACACCCGGGCCGACGCGCTGTTCGCCGTCGGCAGCCTCGCCCGCGAGACCCCGAACCTGCGCATCAACGCATGACGATCGCTCGCGTGCCCGGACCCGTGGAAGCGATGTGGCCGTAGGCGGTCACCCTCTACGGCCTCGCCGGACCCGCGCACCGGCGAGGCCAGCGGCGAGGTCCATCACGGCGAACCGGTCACAAGCGTCGGCTACTGACCAGGTCAGGGCACCCATGAGCGCCGATTCAGATCTGAATCGCAGAGGCTCGACCGTCCGCATCCGTCGTCGCATCTGGCCAATCGCGGGCGGTCGGCGGGGTGGGGCACGGCTGCTTTTGGCCTGTCGGGGCGGGGTCGGGCGGGGCTACGCTGGTGGTTCTGCATCCTGGACCCGATGTGGCTGCCTGTGCGGCCTTGTGCCGCTGTCGAGCGCAGACAGGGAGGCTCCAGTGGACGCGACCATCCGGCCGCAGGTCTCAGACCCCGAGTTGCCAGCACGACCGGGCTCGTTACAGGACCCCTTGGTGCGGCAGTTCAAGGGTGCACCTTCCGCGGGTGGCCGTGCGGTGCTGGTGCTGCGGCCGACCGCGATGCTGTGGTGCGACTGTCACCTGTTCGCCGTGGTTCGCCTGGGCGCGGTCGTGGGACACGATGTGGACGTTGGCACCTATTCCCGGGCCCGCGAGCCCCTGCCGCAGGACCAGGACCTGGAGACCGGTGCCGGGACCCGGTGCCCGCCCTCGATCAGTGGCGTGGACCGGGTGCACCTGGCCATGGTCCTGCTGGGCGACCACAGCGCGGACACTGTGTCCGCGGGGCCGCCGGTGCCCGAGGAAGACCTGACGTTGCGTCTGCTCCATGAACTGCGCCTGCTGTTCGAGCCCTGCCAGGACCTGGTGGCCACCCGGACCTGGCTGCCGCAGCCGAGCCCCGCTGGTGACGGGGGGATCGGATGACGCCGATCCTGGTGACGGGTGCTACCGGCAGGGTGGGGGGCGCGGTGGCCAGGGACCTGGTCGCGGGCGGGCACACGGTGCGCGCCGCCGTCCGCGAGGAGCGGGGGGAAGGGGAGCCGTGGCAGGAGGCGGTGGTGTTCTCCTTCGCCGACCCCAAGACCTGGACCGGGGCGTTCGAGGGTGTGGAGGCCATGTTCGTGATGCGGCCCCCGCAGATCGCGAACGTGGCCCGTGACATGCTGCCGGCGCTGGAGGCGGCCAAGGGGGCCGGGGTGCGCCGCATGGTGTTGTCCGTGCAGGGCGCGCAGCGCAACCCGCTGGTGCCGCACTACCGCCTGGAGCGGTGGCTGCGCGCCTCGGGCCTGCAGTGGACGTTCGTGCGCTCCGGGTTCTTCATGCAGAACCTGTCCACCACCCACGCCGAGATCCGCGAGACGGACACGCTCAGCCTGCCCGCCGGGCACGGGAGCACCTCGTTCGTCGACATCGTGGACGTGGCCGCGATCTGCGCCCGGGCCCTGACCGGTGAGACCCTGGCGGGGCAGGCGCTGACCCCCACCGGTGCCCTGGCGCTGAGCTACGACGACGTGGCCTGTGTGCTGTCCGCCGTCCTGGGGCGGCCCATCCGGTACCGCGCGTTGGAGCCGTGGGCCTACTGGCAGCACACCCGTGCCTCCGGCCTGCCCGGGGGGCAGGCGGCGGTGATGTTCGCCCTCTACAGCGCCTGCCGCCTGGGCCTTGCCTCGGCGGTCACCACCGACGTCCAGGGCGTCCTTGGCCGCGAGCCGATCGACCTGCTCCAATTCGCCCGCCGCGAACACCACGCCTGGCAACGCCCCAACGGCGCGGCGCACCACTGACCCGGGCCGCGCGGGGGGCGGGCCCAATGCCTGGGTCGAACGGGTGAGTGCTTCTTCTGCGCATATCCGGCGATCGTCGCCGACGGTGTCATTCAGCGCTACTGTGTGCAGGACAGAGGACTCCTTTTTCAGCTCCGCCCACCAGACGTCATGCCGGTGGCCGGGATCTGATCGGGTGCCGGGGCGATCGTGACCCCGGCATCGCGCGGAGGACCGAGTGACCGCTTCGGCGGTGTCTGTTCCTGCTGCCCCGGACCCCGGCCGCGTCGCGCACGAGAGGTCCAGGGAGTCCACGTGTCCCTCACACAGCAGGCCCCAGCAGTGGCGCCGCACGCGCAACGTGCAGTCCAGCATCACGTGGTCCAGGGCTTGGGTATCCGCCGGCGCGACCGCAGGTTCGGGACAACTCTGACGCTGGCCGGTGAGCTCGACCTGGCCACTGCCCCGCTGCTGGACCTGGCCGTGCGGCAGTGCCTGGGCGCGGCCCACCGCACCATCGACCTGGACCTGGCCAACCTCACCTTCTGCGATGTCGCAGGCCTGCACGCCCTCCTGGACGCGAACTGGCTCACCGCCGCCGCCGCAGGACGCTTACGCCTGGAGAACCTGTGTCCCGTGCTCGTGCGCCTGCTTACCCGGACCGGCACCTGGCCCCTGCTCACCACCGTGGTCGACGACAGCATCAACGGGCTGCTCCTACCCGGTGCCCAACGGTCAGGGTGAGCGGGTGATCAGCGACGCCATGGCCAAAGTCCTGGGCCGGCTGCAGGCAAAGGACCATCGTGGGGCGCTGGCCGACACCACCGCCGCCGCGGGCGGCGCGCTGGGTGTGGACGGCCTGGCGGTATCCCTGGTCACCAGCGGCGACCTCACCGAACTCCTGTGGTGCGCCGAGGGCGCCGCCCGCCAGTTCCAGGACCTGCAACTCACCCTCGGGGAGGGCCCCGGGCCCGAGGCGGTGCGGACCGGCGCCATGGTCTGGGTGCCGGACCTGACCCAGATCAGTGCCCGGCGCTGGCCCGCGCTCGCCCTGGAGGCCCCGGGCCTTACGGCGCGGGCGGTGTTCTGCTTCCCGATGGCGATCGGCGCGATCAAGGTCGGGGTCCTGACCGCGGTCCGCGACACCCCGGGCCCGCTCACCCATAGGCAGGCCGACGACGCCCTGGTCCTGGCAGCCGCGCTGACCGCCCGATGCCTGAACAGCGAGGAACCGGACGCTGGCGCCCTGATGGATCCGCTGTGCGACCTGCAGGACGCGGTGGTCCACCAGGCCACCGGGATGCTCAGCATCCAACTCTCCGTGCCCCTGCCCACCGCTCTCCTGCGGCTGCGCGCGCATGCTTACAGCAGCGGACGCACCATCACCAGCATTTCCAAGGACGTCGTGGACAGGCGGCTTCGCCTGGACCACCCCGGCAACGGCGGGGCACACCGCTGCCCCTCGCGGACAAGGACTGATTCGCCATGACCCGCGAACAGCAGCTCACCGAGATCTTCGTGGAGGTCGCCGACTCCCTGATCGACGACTTCGACCTCATCGACTTCCTCCAGCAGCTGTCCGTGCGCTGCATGGAGCTCCTGGACGTGGCCGCCGTCGGGGTCCTGCTGGCCGACCAGCACGAGCACCTGCAGGTCCTGGCCGCATCCGATGAGCACACCCGGGTCCTGGAGCTCTTCGCCCTGCAGCACGACCAGGGCCCCTGCGTGGACTCCTACCGCAGCGGCGCCCCCGCCACCAACATCGACCTGCACGACCCGGTGGCCACGGCCCACTGGCCCAAGTTCGCCCAGGCCGCCCAGGCAACGGGCTTCGTGGCCGCAAGCGCCCTCCCGATGCGGCTGCGCGGGCGGATCATCGGGGTGATGGGCCTGTTCCAGACCGACCCCGCACCGCTCAGCGACGCCGACGTCAAGATCGCCCAGGCACTGGCGGACCTGGCGACCATCGCCATCCTGCAGCAGCGCACCCTGGCCGCCAGCGAACTGGAACGCGGCCAACTCCAGTACGCCCTCAGCAGCCGCGTCGTCCTGGAGCAAGTCAAGGGCCAACTCGCCGAACGCTGGCACCTGAGCGTCGATGAGGCGTTCACCGCCTTCCGCACCTACGCCCGCTCCCACCACCACCAACTCGCCCGCCTGGCCCGCCAGATCGCCGACGATCAGTTCGACACCGACCAGATCCCCCACTGACCCCGGGCCGCCCGCGACCGCGCGGCCCAGTCCTTGGGCTGCTTCCTGGCGTGCCGTCCCGGCCGGCGGTCCAGTTCTGTGCGCACCCGGCGTTCCACCAGGATCGGCACGAACGTGCGCACCGGGCTCCCGTCGAAGTGTGGTGGGCGCCGGCCAGGACCCGGTCGACCTCGCCCGGCAGCACCGCCTGGTCGTGGCGTCGGTGCATCCGCTCCCGGACACGCTCGCTCGCCGTTTCCTTCTGCAGCTCTGCCAGCATGCGCCGCCTCCTGGGATCGGACCGGGGCCCTACGTTGCTTTCCGTACCTGGAGTCCCCTGCCCCGAGACCTGCAGCGCGCACCGTCGCAGACATGAACAGAAACCCGGCGAAGGGCCGTTCCACGGTGAGCCAGTCGTCGAACTCGGGTTCGGGATTGCCCTTGCGTCGTGCGTGCGCGCCGCTCGCGGACTGTGGCCGGCCCCGTGTGCGAGGGGCGGTGCTCCGGCGGCCTCAGCGAACGGCTAGGGGACGTAGCTCTTTGCTCTGACGCGCATGAGCGGCATTCTTCAGAACGTCCTACCATGCGTTTTGGACAATGATGCAGATCAGAGCCCTGCCCGTCCCGATCCACTGAAGGGCTGGGCACGATGACCAAGAGGGCGCCACGCATTGCTCTGACGCATGAGCGGCGTTCCTGGGCCGGGTCCTCATTGCGCTCTAAATCAGTCGCCCCAAGGGCTGCAGCTTCGCCCCGTGGGTCGGCCGGTCCTTCAGCCCGAATCCACCGATGAATGACCTGTCCGAGGCCTGGACATAACGACGCGGATGCCCTCTGACCTGGGACGATGGGACTTCCTACAGAACCAAGTCGCCAGAACGAGAGAACATCCGCGAGATGCAATCCTGCCATGCCGCCACAGCGGTTTCCGCCGTCTTCGACGAGCCGAACCTGATCGCCGATGCCGGGCTGCTGTCGCTGGTCCGGCTGGCCGAGCGGGCCGGCCTGCGGCAACTGGCCGCGTCCGCGCTCCGCATCGAGGGCGCCGACAACAGCGGCGGAGCCAACCCGGCCGCCAAAGTGATGTCGCTGATCAGCGCGATGTGCGCGGGCGCGGACAGCATCGACGACGCGGCGCGGCTGCGGCACGGCGCGATGGACCGCGCCTTCACCTCGGTCCGCGCGCCCTCCACCCTGGGCACCTTCCTGCGCTCCTTCACCCACGGCCACAACCGCCAGCTCCACCGCGTTCACCGCGACTTCCTGGCCCGACTGGCCCGCAGCACCCCACTGCTGCCCGGCGCCGACACACTGATGTTCATCGACATCGACCCCACCCACCGCCGCGTGTACGGCCACGCCAAGCAGGGCGCGCAGGTCGGCCGCCTCAAGGGCCAGCGCACCCTGCACCCGATCCTGGCCACCCTGTCCACCCCGATCGCCCGGCCCGTGATCGGCGCGGTCCGCCTGCGCCGCGGCAAGGCCGCCGACGTCCGCGGAGCCGAGAGCTTCGTGAGCGAGGCCCTGGCCATAGCGAAGGAGACCGGCGGCACCGGGATCCGCCTGGTCCGCGCGGACAGCAAGTTCTACACCGCCGACGTGGTCGCCGCCTGCCGCCGGGCCGGCGCCCGATTCTCCCTGACCACCGGCATGAACCCCTCCATCGCGGGCGCGATCTCCCGCATCCCGCAGGAGTCCTGGACGGCGATCCGCTACCCGGACGCCTTCGTCGACCCCGACACCGGCGAGATGGTCTCCGACGCCGAGGTCGCCGAGATCCCCTACACCGCCTTCACCGGCCGAAGGAAGTCCGAGCACGTCACCGCCCGGCTGATCGTGCGCCGGGTCCGCCGATTGAACGCCGAAGTGGCCCAGGGTCAGGGCGAGTTGTTCACCGCCTGGCGTTACCACCCCGTCTTCACCGACAGCTCCTTCGCGGTGCTGCAGGCGGAACTGCACCACCGGCAGCACGCCGTGGTGGAGCAGGTGATCGCGGACGGGAAGTCCGGGCCTCTGGCCCACCTGCCGTCCGGGAACTTCCAGGCCAACGCCGCGTGGCTGACCCTGTGGGCGATGTCGCACAACCTGCTGCGGGCCGCCGGTGCGCTGACCTCGGTCTTCCACGCCAAGGCCACCACAGCGACCCTGCGCGCCCACCTGGTCCACGTCCCGGCCCGGCTCGCGCGCACCGCGCGCACCAAATTGACGGTGCATCTGCCCGAGCACTGGCCCTGGCGCGACGCCTTCACCGCCCTGTTCGAGGCCGTCCACTCCCCACCGCCGCGCCCGGCGGCCTGACCGCCACAAGATCCCGCACCGCGACGGCCCGACGGCCACCGGCGACAGCGCCACCAACCGCTCCCGACCCCGCACAACCCCTCGGACAGGCCGCGACCCGCGCACGGCGGCTACCGCACACCCTCAACCTGTTGCCCCCAGCGGCCGACCGTCCACGGGCAGGAGAGCAACCCCGAAATGATCAGCCGGTGGATTCGGGTTCAGAGTCTGGTCACAGGTGTGAAGAGGACCGCCGCGAACCCGCAGCGGTCCTCTTCGCTGACCAGCCCACAGGTCCAGCCACCGAACCGGACTCAAAAACCCGGCCCTCCCGCCAAAACCCGGACCGATCCAGTCGAGGGCCGGTGACGCCGGGCGGCCCTGCTGATCGGTCTTGTTGCCGGTGGGCAGTGGTTGGCGCTGAGGTGGGGAGGCTCGCCGCTCGGGTGGCGTGTGCGTCTGTTGCTGCTGTCGCTCCTGGTGGTCGGGTCCGGCCTCCGGGAGTGACAGCTCCTGTGGTGCTTTATGGCAGGGTGTGGGTGAAGGCGGCTTCGTTGAGGGCGAACTGGTTGCCGTTCTTGGCGTCCCAGGCAGTCGACCAGGTCATCACGCCGCCGATCGTCGGCCACAGGGTGGTCGGCTTGTAGGTGCCGCAGTTGGTGCCCTTGGTGAGGCAGTTGAGGGCGTTCTCGACCACGCTGGGGGTGACGTAGCCGCTGCTGGCGGCGCTGGACGAGGCCGGGACGCCGATGCCGACCTGGGCGGGCTTGAGCCCGGCCTGGATCGCGGTGCAGACCATCGAGGTGATGAAGTCGACGGTGCCTTCGTTGTAGACGCCGCCGTCGCAGCCGTTCATCGAACCCGAGTTGTAGTACTGGGTGTTGACGATCGTCAGGATGTCCTTGATCTGGACGGCGGTGGCCAGGTAGTCGGAGCTGGCGGACAGCATGTCGATGGTCTGCGGGGCCATGGTGAGCACGAAGCCGGAACCGGCCTTGCTCGCCAGGGAGTGCAGGGCCTGCGACATGTAGGTCGGGTTGAGGCCGTTCTCCAGGTCGATGTCGACGCCGTCGAAGCCGTAGGTCTGCATCAGCGCGTAGGCGCTGTTGGCGAAGTTGGTCGCGGCGGCGGAGCTGGCGACGGTGATGGTGCCGTTCTGGCCGCCGACCGAGATGACCACCTTCTTGCCCGCGGCGTGCTTGGCGGCGATGTCGGCCTTGAACTGGGCGTCGGTGTAGCCGCCCAGCTTGCTCTGCAGGGTCGGGTCGAGCGAGAAGGTGATGCCGCCGGTGCTGCTGGGGTCGGCGGTGGCGAAGGAGACCGCGATGATGTCGTACGCCGAGTTGACGTCACTGATCTTCTGGTCGGTGGCGCCGTTGTCGAAGTCCTGCCAGTAGCCGGTGACCAGGTGCTTCCCGGTCAGCGGCGGCGCGGTGGTGGGCGGCGCGGTGGTCGGCGGGGCGGTGGTGGGGGGCGCCGTGGTCGGCGGCTTGGTGGTGGGCGGCGCCGTGGTGGGAGGCGCGGTGGTGGGCGGGGTGGTCGTCGGCGGGGCGGTGGTGGGCGGCGCGGTGGTCGCACCGGCCGCGCCGCTCAGCGTCACGTCGTCGGCCTGGTAGGCGCCCTGGCCGTACCAGCCGTGCAGGTAGATGGTCACGCTGGTGGTCGAGGCACCGGTCTTGAAGGTGGTGCTGAGCTGGTTCCAGGAGCTGCTGTTGGACCAGGTGCTGACATCCGTGGTGCCGTCCCCGCTGGTGCCCAGGTAGACGTACGGGCCCTGGACCCAGGCGCTGAGCGAGTACGAGGAGTTGGGCTGCACGCTGATGGTCTGGGTGCACTGCGCCGTGTCGCCGCTGGTGGGGGCCGCGGAGAGGGCGTGGGTGCCGGAGTGGACCGGGCTGGAGACGACGGACGCCGTCCCGGCGCTACAGCTCCAGTTGGCGAGCGAACCGGTCTCGAAGCCGGGGTTCGCCACCAGGTTGGTGGTGTCCGCGCTGGCAGAGCCGGTGAAGGCGGCCAGTCCGGTCAGGCCGAGGCCGATGACGGTCGCGCAGGCGGTGACTGCGCCGATGGCGCGGCGAGGGGATGCCATGGATTTCTGTCCTCAATGTGGGGGAGGGGAAGACAGCGGATAATGCTTGACCCACAAGTTGGACTAGACCAATGCGCCTGTCAAGGGGTGCCGTTCGAGGACGTCGGAATCCGCAGATCCGGCTCTGAACAGGCTGTTCGTCGGCTGGCTTGCCCATACGCGGGCAGCCGGATGCTCCTTCCGCAAGGACACGTAAGGAATCCGCAAGGAGTGCACATCCTGTGGTTGGCCCCGGCGCGCTGGCGGCGGGCCGCCCCGGGGGACGGACGAGGCCCGTCTGATGCACGGACTCACCGAGGCCACCAAGGAGTCCAATGCGCCCCACTTGGTGTTGCCGGCCAGGGGCAGTTCGAAGCCGTCGCGGGGGCGTCCGTGTCTGGCCCCGAAGAGCCGCTGCACGGGCGTGATGGCGAAGCGTTGTCCGGCCATCGTCGGTGACCTCCGGCGAATGGGCCCGCACTGCCCGCTGTGCCTGGGTTGAACGCACAGCAGCAGAGGGCGCCCACAGCCGTGGGCGTCCCCGCTGCTGTGCTGCTACTTGCTGGCGTACTGGGCTTGCAGTTGGGTCAGCAGGTCAAGGGCCTCCTTGGTACTGAACACGGTCATGGCGGCCGCGTCTTTCTCCGGGACCTTGATCGGAGCTTGGTGGGCCGCGGTGGCGATCTGGTTGCGGTGCTCGCGGAGTTGCGCCGCACGAACCGTGAGCTGTCGGAGCAGTTGATGGTGCTGAGGGCGGAGCGGCGGCTGCTCCGGGAGAACTGGCGGCTGCGGGGGCTCGGTCCCGGCCCTTCCTCACTGCCGTGAGCTGTCCGGGGCGCCTGGCTGGTCCGGGTTCTCGTCGCGGGCCTGGTTGTCTGCCCGATGGGGATTGCTGGTGGGTCTGGACGCGGGATGCTGTGGGTGTGGGGAATTTCTTCCCCACGGACCGGAGGACGCCCTCCCTGTGGGAGGGCCCCGGAGTAAAGGACCGAGGCGCCATGCCGTCTGTCACCCCCCAGCCAACGCCCCTGCCCCAGGATCGGCTCGCGACCGCGTTCGTCGAGCTCGCCGACACCCTTGTGGACACCTTCGACATCATCGACTTCCTGCACACCCTGGCCGACCACACGGTCGCCCTGCTGGACCTGGACGCCGCCGGGGTGATCCTGGCCGACCCGCAGGGGCAGCTGATCGACGCCGCCGCGTCCAACGAGGCCACCCGCCAGCTGGAACTGTCCGGCATCGCCTGGGACGAGAGCCCGTGCCGCGACTGCTTCATCGCCGGGACCGCGGTCCCGGACACCGCGCTGGGCGTCCCCGGCAGCGGTACGCGCTGGCCGCACTTCGCCTCCGCCGCCCTTGACCTGGGTTTCACCCGGGTCGCCGCGCTCCCGTTGCGGCTGCGTACCCAGACCGTCGGGGCGCTCAACCTGTTCCACCACCGCCCGGACCCGCTCACCGCCTCCCAGCTGCGGATCGGCCAGGCCCTGGCGGACACCGCGACCATCGGCATCCTGCAGCAGCGCACCGTGGCCGATCAGACCCTGCTGACCACCCAGCTCCAACACGCCATGCAGTCCCGGCTGGTCATTGAGCAGGCCAAGGGCGCCCTGGCCGCACACCGCGACATCGGCGTGGATGCGGCCTTCGACCTGATGCGCCAACACGCCCGGGCCCACCAGCAGTTGCTGACCGACCTGGCAGGGGAGGTCATCGAGGGCATCGCCGACACCGCCCTGCTCGGCAAGGACCCGCCCCCGACCTGACACCGGCTCAGGGGGCCGGGAGTCGCCCGCCAGCCGCAGCCTGCGCTCCAGCACGTCCCGGGCGACCTGGAGCACGGGCAGATCGTGGGCGAAGGCGTGGGCCCGCAGCCGCAGCAGGGCCTCTCCGACCGGCACCCCCAGCTGGACCGACAGCATCCCGGCGGCCTGGTGGACCTGGGCCCGGTGCAGGTCCAGCCATCCGGCCCGCCCCCACCCGGAGGCCCGGTCCGGATCCAGCCGCATGGTGAGCACGAACAGCGCCAGAGCGTCGGCCAGTGCCAGCGCGTCGCTGAACGCCGGTTCGCCCAGAGCCCCGTTCACGCGCCGGTGCAAGGTCAGCACGCCCAGCCGGATGCCGCCCAGGCGGACCGGGAACGCGAACAGCGCCCGCGCCCTGGCCTCCAGCGCGGACGGGGTGAACACCGGCCACGGCTGCTGCGAGGCCAGCAGGTCCGGCTCCAGACACGCAGTACCCAGCCGGGCGGCCTCCTCGGTGGGGCCCTGGCCGAGGGTGAACTGCAGGTTCTCCAACCAGGCCGCGCGCTCGTCGCTGAACAGCAGCAACTCCGCCGCTGGGCCGCCGCCCGGGGCCAGGGAGACCGCGAGGCCGTCCACCCCCAGTACCGCCGCGCACCGCCCCGCCCACCACACCGGCAACCCGCGCTCGTCACTGGCCGCCAGCACTTGGATCAGCACCGCGATCTCGAAACCGGACACCACTCCTCCGTAAGAACGCCGGCCTTGGCCGGGATCGGGCCTGCGGACATCTGGGTCCGGAACGCCACCACCAGCTTGCTCCTCCCACCCCCTGCGGCGAGCACCCCCGGCCGGGCCTGACGGCGAGCGGTCAGAGGGACCAGTGTGCACGCCAGCCGGGGTGGTTTTCCCAGCGTTGGGCCAGTATCCGCAAGGCGGGCCCGGCGAAGAGCGGCCCCCTGCGTCGATACCTTAAGGCCCGCCGTACGCGGCGCCGGGCCAAGGAGCGCGCGAACGCGGACCTGATGCAGTTGTCGCTGGGCGCGGTGGAGCTCCCGGTCGACGTGCGGAAGATGGCCGACTACGACCCCATGCTGCCGCCGGCCCTGGCCGCGCACATGCGGCAGTACTTCTGGAGCCTGGCCCGCAGTAAGTGGCAGCTGACCAAGCGGGGCTTCGGCCCCTGGCCGCGGATCTACCGCCCGGCGGAGAACAAGCGCCGCCTGTGCGTGCAGCTCGCCGTGCTGCCCTGGGGCGCGCTGGACCCCCGGGACTGGGGCGAGGCCGCCGCCACCCTGCCCGCCCCCGAGATCGCGCTGATGCTCGGCACGTACGCCGCCCGCGTGATCACCCCGGTCGGCGGCGGCGCGACCTGCGGTATCGAGCTGATGGCCGCGGTGCGCCCGCCCACCCACGGCCAGCGCGGCGCGGACGGGATCTGGCGTTCCAGCGCGACCCCCGGGTCGCTGCCGATCCCGGTCGACCCGGCCCCGCCCGAGCCCCCGGACGAGCACCCCCTGGCCCAGGGCCGGCCGCAGGGCCCGCTGGGCGCCATCGAGGAGGAGTCGCTGATCTGGGCCCGCGACCCGGAGCTGCTGACCGACGCGGAGGACGCCTGCTCCCACGCGGTCGGCATCGACATCAACACCGCCTACCTCGCCGCGTCGAACCGCCTGCTGGTCGGGCTGGGCGAGGCCGTGCACGTCATGGCCCCGGTGTTCGACAAGAAGCTGCCCGGGGCGTGGCTGATCGACCTGTCCGGCCTGGTCCTGGACCCGCGTCTGCCCTCCCCGTTCACCCCACCGGGACCACCCCGACGGGGCCGGCCTGGTACGCGACCCCGACCGTGGCCTACGCCTACGAACTGGCCGCACTGTTGGGCCAGCACCTGGCCACGACCCCGGTCGAGGCATGGGTGCGTCCGAACCAGGCCCAGCTGCGGGACCTGGTCTCCTCCTACGGGCTGCGGATCCCCCCGGCCCCGTGGCACGGCGGCGGCGACCTGGGCGCGGTGGAGCGGCTCGGGCTGGAGTCCTTCAAGCCGGAGTTCCTGGAGACCGTGCCGAGGTTCGCCAACGGCTCCTACCTGGACCCGTGGCACAAGCACCTGCGGGCCGCCTACCTGGACACCATGGCCGACCTCGGGGTCACCCTCGGGATGCCGATCCCCGACTTCATCGCCGCGATGGAGCACCACAAGGCGGTCGACCCGGCCATGGCCGCCGTCCTGTCGGCGATCAAGGCCACCGCGAAGGGCGGTGTCGGGAAGCTGCGCGAGCGCAACCAGGGCGCGGGCGTGAAGACCGGCGAGCCGTGGGTGGCGCTGCGCCGCAAGCACTGGCGTCCCGACATCCGGGCGGCGGTGATCTCCACCAGCCGGGTCAACCTGCACCGCAAGATGGTCAGCATGGCGCTCAAGGCCGACCGCTGGCCCCTGGCGGTCAACGTCGACTGCGTCGTCTACCCCTCCGCCGGGCCCTCGGTGCTGGACGTCCTGCCCTACGACGACCAGGGCAAGCACCTGCCCGGCGGCTTCGCCCTCGGAGTCTCCCCGGGCCACGTGAAGCCCGAGGGCAGCCGCGAATACCTCTGGGCTGCGACCGAGTTGGACATGGGCCACAACGTGGCCGCGATCATCAAGGCCACGACCGACTCCTGGGACGGTGAATGACCATGGGCAAGATCAGCGACGGGCTGACCGCCTCCATCGAGGCGCAGTTCACCCGCAAGCCCCCCGTCTCCGCCCAGAAGCGGGTGAAGTTCCTGATGGACCGCCTGAAGTCGACCAAGGCGGTAGCCGACCTGCTCGGGGTCACCCAGCGCAGCGTCGAGCGGTACCTCAAGGGCACCCGCCTGAACCCCTCGAAGGCCGTCGCCGCGGCCCTGGAGCGGGAGGTGAAGGCGCGGTTCCAGCCGCTGGTGCGCAAACGCGCGATCCAGCACGCGACCACCAGCGGCGGCATCACCATCGAGACCCGGGGCACGTTCGGCTACGACGCCCCGGCCGGCACCACCGACGAAGGACGGCTGCGCCGGATCACCCAGCACCTGCCCGCCACCTACGCCGCGAGGCTGTTCCAGGCCCAGGAGAACGGGGCCACCGACGACCAGCTCGCGCAGATCATCGCTAACGGCTTCGCGGAGCACTACTTCCGCGACGGGGGCCGCCGCGCCCACGGCCTGGACGTACGCCTGACCGGCGTGGACTACCTGGAGGCGGACTTCTGATGGCCGACGACCCCGCGTTCCGCTCGGTGGGGCAGACATCCTCTGCCACCCCGACGTCGCCGACCAGATCGTGCAGCAGCCGCGCGACGCGGTCGCGGAGATCCTGGAGGGCTGCACGCGCAGGACGAGGTCATCGACCACGGCGCGGCTGACCACCACCCCGGCCCCGGCGCCCAGTACGGCGGGACCGGTTCCGCACTCCAAGCCACGATCTCGACAGGGGAGCAGATGAGCTACCGGGACCGGCGTCTGCTGCACCTGCACCCGAGCCCTGCGGGGCAGCTGGTGGCGAGCGTGCACGGCGTGGTCGACGCGGACGCGGCGCAGCGGGTCGCGGACCGGCTCGCGCAGCTGGCGGCGCCTGGTACCCGCGAGGTCCACCTGGACGTGGACCAGGCCAACCCACTCAGCGCGGCTGCCGCCGCAGTCCTGTTCTTCCCGCTGCTGCAGGCGCTGCGCGCCGGCGACCCTCCCGTTGCGCTGACGGTCCACCGTGCTGATCCACGGACCCGGGGCCGCCTGCTCGAACTGGGCCTGGACCCGCTGCTGGCCCACAGCGACCACCGCGTCTGAGCCTCCCCGCCGTTGGCGAGAGGCACGGCCGGGCAGGCTCTCCCGGTTCGTGGCCATGCCAGCCTGTGCCGCTACTCCTTCCAGCTGCCCCGACGTTCCCGGCGTGCCGTGGTCCTTGCGCGATCCGGCCGCTGCTGAGCCGTGCCCTGGCGGCTTCGGTGGCTCGCTCGCGGGGCACTCTGCGGCTGCGCTGCAGGCCGTGGGATGATGTCCGCCATGCAGGCGGTGGTCAGGAACAACGTGAGGGTGACCGGCCGGGCCGGTGCGCCGGTGGTGATGCTGGCGCACGGTTTCGGCTGTGACCAGAACATGTGGCGCCTGGTGGTGCCGCAGCTGGTCGAGCGCTTCCAGGTGGTGTTGTTCGACTATGTCGGCTCCGGGCGCGCGGACCCCTCCGCCTGGGACGCCCAGCGCTACTCCTCGCTGGAGGGGTACGCGGGCGACGTTCTGGAGATCTGCGCCGAGCTTGACCTGTCCGACGTGGTGTTCGTGGGGCACTCGGTCAGTGCGATGGTCGGGGTGCTGGCCGCAGCCCGCCAGCCGCAGCGCTTCGCCAAGCTGGTCATGGTCGCGCCCTCCCCGTGTTACCTGGACGACCCGGCCACTGGCTACACCGGCGGCTTCTCGGCCGAGGACATCGAGGAGCTGCTGGAGTCGCTGGACTCGAACTACCTGGGCTGGTCCGCGGCGATGGCCCCGGTGATCATGGGCAACCCGCAGCGCCCCGAGCTCGGGCAGGAGCTGACCAACAGCTTCTGCGCCACCGACCCGGCCATGGCCTCGGTGTTCGCCCACACCACGTTCCTGTCCGACTCGCGCCCCGACCTGGCGACGGTCACCGTGCCCACGCTGGTGCTGGAGTGTGCCCAGGACGCCATCGCGCCGCGGGAGGTGGGCGCCTACGTGCACGCCGCCATCCCCGGCAGCCGCCTGGTGACCCTGGACGCCACCGGGCACTGCCCCCAGCTCAGTGCCCCCGAGGCCACGGGACAGGCCATCGTGGAGTTCGCCGGAGCCGCCCGGTGATGTGCCAGACCGCCGACGGCGACCCCGAGCAGCACACCGGGACCGGCGAGGACAGTGTGGACCAGGCCGAGCAGGCGCAGTTCTCGGCGCTGCTGGAGGACAGCGCGGAGGACCTGTACGAGCACGCGCCGTGCGGCTACCTGTCCACGCTGCTGGACGGGCAGATCGCCAAGGTCAACGCCACGCTGCTGCAGTGGCTGGGCTACACCCGCGACCAGCTCGTGGGCCGCAGGCGCTTCGCGGACCTGCTGACGGTGGGCGGCAAGCTCTACCACGAGACGCACTTCGCGCCGCTGCTGGCCATGCAGGGCCACCTGTCCGGGATCGCGCTGGACCTCAAGGCCGCCGACGGGAGCCGGCTGCCGGTCCTGGTCACCTCCACGGTCAAGACCGGCACCGACGGGCAGCCGCTGCTGATCCGCACCACACTCTTCGACGCCCGCGACCGGCGCGCCTACGAGCAGGAACTGCTGCGCGCGCGCAAGCAGGCCGAGCAGGCCAGCATCGAGGTCCAGGCCGCGCACCGGGCAGCCGAGGCCGAACGCGCCCGCCTGCAGCAGGTCGTGGCCATCCTGCGAAAGAGCCTGGTGCCGACGGTGCTGCCCCAGGTCCCGGGTCTGGAAGCAGCCGCGTACTACCACCCGGCCTCCGTCGACGAGGTCGGCGGGGACTTCTACGACCTGTTCGCCCTGGGCCAGGGACGCTGGGGCTTCTTTCTCGGCGACGTCTGCGGCAAGGGCCCGGAAGCCGCCGCCGTGACCTCCCTGATCCGGTACACCCTGCGCGCCGCCTTCCTCACCGACGCCGACCCCGTGCACGCCCTGGCCGTCCTGCACACCGCCCTGCACGGGTACTACGCCGACCAGGACCCGCGCTACTGCACCGCGATCACCGGCACCCTGGCCCCGCACGAGGACGGCGTCACCGTCACGGTGGCCGGCGGCGGACACCCCCCGGCCCTGGTCCTGCGCGCCGACGGCACCGCCCACTACCTGCCCACCCCCGGCGGCACCCTGGTCGGCGTCCTGCCCGAGCCCCACTTCACCACCGCCACCACCACCCTGCAGGCCGGCGACACCATGCTGCTCTACACCGACGGACTGACCGAGGCCCGCACCCCAGCCGGCCCCCGCTACAGCGAGGAAGCCCTGCACACCTTCGCCACCGCCCTGGCCCCCGCCGACACCCAGACCACCATCAATGCCGTCACGGGCCTGCTGGAGAGCTTCGGCGAAGGCCTGGACGACGACACCGCCCTCCTCGCCCTGGGCGTCCCGGCCCCCACCACCGGCACGGCCACCGCTCGATGACCGAACTGGACATCAACACCACGCACAGCACCACCGGACCCGTCCTTGCCCTGACCGGGGAACTCGACCACGCGAGTGCCGGACAGCTGCGCACCGCCGTAGACGCCCTCGCCCTGGAGGCCGGGCAGACCCTGACCTTCGACCTGACCGGCCTGGCCTTCTGCGACTCGACCGGGATCACCGTCATCATCGCCGCCCGCAACCACGCCCGCGCCGCGGACATCACCCTGTCCCACGTGCCGCCCACCACCGTGCGCATCCTGCGCGTTCTGGGCCTGGACCAGATCCTCCACGTCCAACCCCAGGTCGAGCCCGCCTGACACCCGACGATGACCCACAACTGGCCCCTGCGGTCACCCCTCTGGCGTCATCGGGGACAAGCAAGCCGGTGAGCTCGGCAATCGCGCCCGGCGACGGCTTGAGGAGCACAGCAGGAGGTCCCGCTGCGCGAGCACGCCCTGCACTGCACCCGTGCCCTGGACACCCGCGCCGCCTGGGCGCGGTCCGCGGAGCCGTACTGCACCTGGTGCGGCAAGAAGGCCGCGCACGTCCGCGCTTTGGTCCAGGGCCCGGGGACGGCGATCTGCTCGGACTGCATCGAGCCGGTCACCGTCATCGCGAACGGCGGGTAGGACCGCCGGGAACCGGATTTCGCGTGCGGGTTGTCGGTGCGGGGCGCGATGATGCCAGGCCCCACAGCGTCGTGGGACCGCAGGGAGGCACCATGCACCAACCGTCCGTCCCCGACCAGCAGCAGCCGGTCCCGGTCCGCGAGCGCTGCCGGGGCCAGATCGTACGCGTCACCACCGACGAAGTCCGGATCGCGTTCGCGGCCCGGTGCTGCGGGGCCGCGACCGTGACCGCCCGCCGTACGGACCTGGTGATGGTGCTGGGCCCAGGCGAGCAACTGCTCGGGGCACACGTCAGCGCCGTCATCGACACGACTGCCCTGACCGACCGCGACGTCCTGCTGGTGGCCTGGCGCTGCGCCCGGGAGCCGGGCCCGGACGGCGCGGGATGACGCCGAACACCTCCCGCCGCCCCGTGCGGTCCCGCTACCGTGGATGAACCACCGCGACTGGAGTACCCGATGTCCGAGCAGCCCGACCCCCAGCCCACCGGCCGTACCCCGATGGCGCCCGCCGCCGCCGGCATGCTGCGCGCCAAGGCCGCCGACGAACGGGCCCGGGCCGACCGGTTCGCCGCGGCGCTCGAGGACATCGCCGAACACGGGCTCCCCGCGGTGGAGGCCTGCCAGCCCTGGTCCGAGATCCGCGAAGAGGCCCTGCGGCAGCTGCACGCCGCCCGCGAGGGCCACGCCGCCTGATGGCCCGGCACCAGCAGCCCGGCCGCCGCGCCGAGGTCTTCTTCACCGCGCTCGCCGAGCAGCCGATCGCGGACCTGGTCGCCGTCGGCGATGAAGACGCCGTCCACCGCCTGGACCGCGCCCTCGCGGTCCTGTCCGCCGACCCGGAGCGCGGCGTCGACCTCGGGGTGGACCTGCTGCGCGACTACCAGGACGACGTCGAAGGCGTCCGCGTGCTCTACCAGACCACGGCGATGCGGTCCCTGTTGATCGTCGCCTACCTGACCACCTGACCGCCCCTCACCAAGGTCGGCATCACCGCAGAGGAACCCGTGGACGACACGACGACGGACGAAGTCACCGACATGATCCAGGTGTACCTGGAGCAGGCCGGCCTGATCGAGAAGGGCGAGTTCGAGGGCATCCGCGAGGACGTCGAAGACCTCGCCACCACGATCGTCAGCCACGTCGAATCGTCCTACGGGATGTAGCGGCGAGCCGCCGCCCCTCGCGGAGCCGGCCCCGGTGCCCATATCCGCCGGGTTACTTTTGCGGTCATCCGATGCGCGGAATCCGACCCATCTTGACCGAGTGGCGGACTGCCGAGCCACCGCGCTACTGTCCTGGCCGACGGTCAGTTGGGGCTTTTGACGTTGCCCCCCGTCTGGGTTCTGGGAGAGCGCCACTATGACGGCCTCCCACGGTCTTCTCGCCGGAGACCAGTGCCCGCACAGTGTCGTGTAGTTCGATTGATTTGTCCGCCCTCGTCAGGCGCACTTCAATCCTTGACCACCGCCCGGGTGGTCGGGTTGAAGCTGCCCCGGCTTCGGTTCGATCACCCTTTCCCGTAAAGGAGATCGAACGTTGAGCACCCCGACGCCGCCGCAGCCCGCCATCGTCAAAGTGCTGTGGATCGCGGTGGCCGCTCTGTCCTCGCTGGTCGCAGCGCTCACTACCGCCCTGGCGCTCCTGGCGCTGCACGCGACCGGAGTCACGGTCGCCGTCTTCGGTGGCGGCGTGTTCCCCGCGGCCCTGACCCTGTGGTTCGGAGGGTTCGCGTCCTACCGGCTGCTGTGAAGAGCCTGCCCGGAGGCAACCGGGTAACGGGGTAACCGCTGCTGCTGCACGGCCTGCCTGCGGTGCTGCTAGCAGCGGTTGCCCTGCGGCTGGAGTCCGCGCTGCGCTGTGGTGCCGCACCGGTTACCCCGCCTGCTGCACCGCCCGCGCAACCGCTGCTGCTGCTGCTGCTGCACGCTCTGACCTGCGATGCTGCACGTAGCAGCTCCTGGTTACCCCGCTCCTGCTGCGCGGTTACCCCGTTGCTGCTGCGCCGGTGCTGCTGCGCGGTTACTCCGCTGCTGCACCGCTCGGATACCCCGTTGCTGCACGGCGGCGGAGCCTGTCCACAGGCCTGCGGCGGCACGCTGCTGTGATGAGCAACCGAAAGCGCCAGCGCGCAGCAGCCGCGGGCAAGCAGCACGTCGCCCTGGGCCTGGAGCAGGCGGAGGAGAAGGCGTTCACCAAGCCCGTGCCCAAGGGCGTCGGCGCCAGGATCTCGTTCCTGCTGGGCCGCGCCAAGGGCTCCACCCGGGCCGTTGCCGAGCGCCTGAGCGTCTCGCAGCGCACCGTCCAGCGCTACCGCGCCGGCACCGTGAAGGCCCCGCGCAGCGACGTGCGGGAGCGGATGGAGAAGGAGGTCAAGAGCCAGTGGCAGCCCCGGGTCCGTGCCCAGGCCAGGGAGCACGCGGTCAGCGTGGGCGGGATGAGGATCCACGTCCGCGGCTTCATCGGCTTCACCGGCACCGGCAGCACCGACGACGGCCGGCTGCGCGACATCAGCGTCAACGTCTCCCCGATGGAGGCCCGGGAGCTCATCGACGCCCAGGACGCCGGGGCGGACGAGGACGACCTGCTGGAGATCGTCGCGGACATCCTCACCAGCGCCTACTTCAACAACGTGGTCACGTGCGAGCTGGTCGACGTCGAAGAACTCGACTTCAACTTCCACTGACCGCGTCAGCCGGCGAAGGGCGGGTCGGCGCGGCTGGCCGAGGCGGCGGCGAGGATGTGGTCGATCAGCTCCAGCACTGTAGGCAGGTCGCGGGCCCAGTCCATCGGCGCCAGCTCCACCACCGTGCGCACGGCCGCGGTCAGCGAGGCGACCAGCAGCAGGTCGCCCACATCGAACCGGCTGCCCCGGTCCGTGGTCACCAGCGAGCCGTCCGGGCTGGTGTGGAGGTCCAGCAGCTCCAGCAGCTCCCTGCGCTGCTCCTGCGTCAGCTCGAAGACGGTGGTGTTGAACGCCATCAGCGCGACCGCGACGGCCTCGGACATGCCCATCAGCGCGCGGGCGTGCTCCGGGTCCGGCTGGAACTGCGCGAGGTCCATGAGCCAGCCGGCCGCCTCCACCCCGCGCTGGGAAGCGGCCTGGAGCACGCGCTGCTCACGGGGGTGCGATTGGCGACGGCGGGCATCGTCGGCACGGGCCCGAAGCGGGTCGGCACCAGCGGACCCGGCTCGTAGGCGGCGGTGCGCCTGGAACTCCTCATGGGACCACTGTGGCGAGCGTCGGCGCCGCGGTCCAGCGAATGCTGATCCGGGCCCGGGAACCGGTGTGCGCAGGGTCCGTACGCTCCCGCTGCCCTACGATGCGAACATGACTGGGCCCATGATCGGGGTGCTCGGCGCGATGCCCCGGCCAATGCTGCGCCGGGATGATCAGCCACTGGATTTCGTGTTCGAGCGGCTGCCAGTCAAAGCGGACGAGTACCGCTTCCGGGTGACGTTCACCGACGACGACGGGGTGCCGTGGGAGCTCGACGCGCAGCAGCGGCTGACCGAGGTGCTTCCGGCCGCCGAGCCGGAGCCCAAATTGGAGGTCACCCCAGAGCCGGCCAAGCACTGGTGGAAGCGACGGCCTTTCTGGCGGTGACGCAAGGACGGCGCGGGGCGGGCCGCAGGGCCGAAACAGGCCCGGCGGGCGGGTGCCGCGCGGCATAGTGCCGAGGGTGACTGTGACACCGGACCGCCTGGAACTGCCCGCCCGCCGACGCCGCCACGCACGGCTGATCGCTGCCCTGACCGCACTGATCGGGGCCTGTGCCGATGCGGCGGCCGCGGTGTACGAGCCGCTCGCCGCAGCTCCGCCCGGCCAGGAGGCCGTGGAGGTGGCCCTGTTGCCGTGTATCCAGGTCAGCCTCGCCGCTGCCCCTCTGCTGGACCGGGCCCGCGCCGAGGACGACGCCCGGTGGCCGACCGCCATGGCAAGGGAACAGCGGGAGGCCCGGCGTACCTACGCCGCCCGGTGCGCCGTAGCGCGGGCCCAGGAGCTCGCGGACCAGGACGGGCCGCCCGGTAAGTACGGCGTGCCGCTGCCGACGGTGGAGCAGTCCGCCGCGATGGACCTGGTGGGTGCTGGGGACGAAGTCGTCGCCCGGTGGCGGCACGATCCGCAGGACGCCGTCGCCCTGGTGGTCGAGATGGTGGCCAGCGGCGAGCTCGCCGCGGACGAGGTCCTCGACCAGGCGGTCAACGCCGCGGTGCTGATCGGTCTGCTGGCGCTGCAGGAGGTGCGCGCCACCTCCGATCCGACCATGGCAGCGGAGCACTGCCTGAGCGCCGTCTCTCACATCGCGCTCGCGGTCACCCTGGCCAGCGCTGACCTGGACTGACCGGAAGACCGACATGGCCCAGTGACATGGTCGGTGACATGACCGGGTGACATGGAGACCAATACCAGCCCTGACCTGCGCGAACAGCGACATATTCGATATCACCGCAGCATGTCACCCGCCTGGGACGGTGCGCACGTGTCCTGTCCCAGTTGAAGCGCTCCGCGATCACATCGCTGACCTGCGCGGGGCAGATTGAGTGGGATGGTTGATGGCCCGTTGTCCCACTCAATCTGCCCCCGATGTGCGTCGAGGGCCTGCAGTCCCACTCGATCTGTCCCGGATCGGAGGTGTTCTGGCGCGGCTGTACTCCGGCAGCGATCTGGTCTGCGAGCATGCCTGCGACCTGCGGCGACCAGTCTGCTTCAGGGATCGGTTGGGTCAACGAGGAGAGCTTGGAAGTCGGGGAACTCCTCAGCGGCCCGAGTCTCTGCCCCAGCTACTGTCTGGCGGCTCCCTGGGGCAAATCGTTCCGCGACTTCCACCAACCCGTAGTTGAGCGAACCCTCTGGGGACGCATCGATGCCCATCACGGTGAATGCGTCTGCCAGGAACCAGAGGCAGCTGGCCAGATCGCGAGCGATGAGTTGCGGCCGTGTGTATGGCCCGATGGCTACGACGGGCTGTTCCTCGAGAGCGGCCCCGGGTCGGGCGAGCCAGAATGCCATGGAATCGAGGCCCTCCTCGCGATCCACGGCGAAGATCAGGAAGTCGTTCGCGGGGGCCCCGCCTGGGACGGCCAAGTCACGGAACCACGTCTCCATCTGCTTGGTCGGCAGGAAGTCCGGGAGAAACCGCAGGCCAACTCCGTCGAGGTCAAGCGGCACGTTTGCCAGAGCGAGCAAGGCTTCTGGCATCTGCGGGCGGCCGTCATCCAGGGTCACATCCGGGAGACTACTCAACTTGATCGGGTGAATGCGCAGTACCTTCCTCGGTGCCGTGATTGTGGCCGTCCTTCGTCGTGGGTCAAGGTCGTTCGTCCTCGGCTTCCACGACCTGTGCCTGGTCAAAGTCGAGGGCGACGAGGGCTGGCAGGTGGGACAGTTTGATACCCACGGTTCCGTGATCTGCTGGGCCTCCTACTGCTCTGACCTGGGCGAAGCCATCCAGGGACTCTGAATCAGCAGTTCCTCGACACGGTGGCCAACTACCGTGTCACCTGCGGCTATCTGCGGAGCCCCGGGCGCATTCGGATCTTGCTCGGATCCGCCTTGGGCGCTGCGCGTGAGGATGGCCGCGGCGAGTGCGATGACGTCGGGGTATTTCGCCGCGTCAGCGTAGGCGTCGTGGTCGGTGGGGACGCCGTGGTGGTTGCTGGCGGTCTGCAGCGCGAGGAGTCGGTACTTCCAATGCTCCGCGATGGCTCTCGGCGAGGACGGCCAGGCAGGAATCACTTCGGCTGAGGCCTGTTGGGCGAGCATCAGCTGTTGCGGCGAGCACCGGCGTAGGAGCCGGCGGGCCCGGTACTGGGCTCTGATGATCTCCGGGCAGATGGCGAGGTCGATCTGCGGCTGGTCGCCGTCGCTGAGCCAGATGCCGTGCCGGGTGCAGATCGCGTGGTGCGCGGGCAGGTGGACGTGGACGCGCTGCGCGATGCCGCGGCGGGCGGTGCATCGGCGGCAGGCGGTGGTGGCTCGGATCAGGAGGTGCGCGTCGGCGGCCCTGAAGGCGGGCAGCGCTCGACTGAGGGCGGCCGGGGTCGTGCTGGTGAGCCGGGCGAGAGCGTTCAGTGCCCGGGCGCTCGCGGGGGCGAGCATGTGGTGCTGGGAGCGGTCGTCAGGATTGCTGATCTTTGTGGTGAACCAGGGGGGCAGGACGGCGAGGACTTCGGCGAGGGTGAGGTGGCTGGCGTCAGCGGTGCGGGTCAGGTAGGAGTCGAGGGTCTCGCCGGCGATGGGGGCGATGGGCCGCGGCAGGACCGGTGTGTTCCGGGCCGGAGGGGGCGGGCCTGAGGGGCTCGGCTCTGAGAGTCGCGGCGGCACCGGCTCCTGGCGGCCGGGGGTGATCCGGTGGCGGGTCAGCGCGCGGTAGAAAGTCGCCCGGCTGCCCTCGAAGCCAAGGCCGACGACTTCGGCGAACAGGGTGTTGGCGGGCAGGTGCGCGTCCGCGGCGAAGCGCTGCCGGCAGTAGCGGGCGAGAGGGCCGGTGAGCAGGCTGGGCCGCGGGGCTCGGACTCCGGGTGTCGTGCGTCCGCTCAGGTAGTCGCGGATGGTCTGCGGGGCGTGGCCGAGCTGGTCGGCGATGGCGCGAGCCGACCAGCCGGCCCGGTCCAGGGCGAGGATCTGCTCGACGCGTTCTTGGGGCAGCATGGGCCGCGCTCAGGTGGCCGGAGGGCGCGGGGATTGGGAGGCGATGTCGGCGTCGATGGCGGCCAGGGCCTTCTTGGTGATGCGCTCGGTGCCGTCGAGGACGGCGTTGATCGCGGCGCCGCGGATCAGCCAGAGCAGGCTTCCGATCATGCCGTGGGTGCGTTGATGGAGGTAGCGGTCCAGGCCGGGCAGGGTCCCGGGCTGGTGGTAGTGCAGGCGCAGGCTGTCCTCCAGGGCGGCGATCAGGGCTGTCCACTGCTGGTCTGGGGCGAACGGGCCGGTGCGGACCATGCCGAACCGGCCAGCGATCTGTTCGCCGCGGGTTCCCGAGAGCAGTCCGGTGCGCTCCAGGCTGATTCCGGCGTAGGCGAAGGTCGCCGGGATCCGCTCGGAGAAGTATTTCAGCGTGTCGGAGGCTTCGGCGCCGGCCCGGGTGCGGGTGTCCAGATTGTGGAGTTCGTCGATGGCCACGAGGGTGACACGGGTGTCCAGGCTCACTGCGAGGACCACGTCGGCGATGTCGGTGATGTTGGACCGGCCCGAGATCGGCAGGTCGAAGAACCGCGCGAACTCCATGGCCATCATCTTCGGCGTGGCCGCCGGGGGGACGGTGATGTAGACCACCGGGGCGTCACCGGTGGAGCGCGGGTGGCGACGGCGGTGGATCAGCTCGACTGTCTTTCCCAACTGGGTCAGCGCGGTGGTCTTCCCGGTTCTGGGTGGTCCGGAGACGATGAGTCCGCACCGCCCGTAGTGGGCGTTCTTGTTCATCTGGATCAGGCGGCGGCCGCTGGTGACGACCTGGTGGACGGTCGGGGTCTGGACCACCAGCAGGCGGGAGTGGTGATCGATACGGTCGTCGTCGTAGCCAGTGCGCTTGTCGTCCTCCAAGCCCAGCCACAACACCTCGGGCAGCAGGTCCGGCGCTGACAGCGTCTCGTCCATGAACCCGCGCCATCCGGCCAGCGTGGTCAGCTGCAGATGTTCGAACTCGCCGGGGCCACCGGTTCCCGGTCGCTGCGGGGCGCGGCCGGTCACCATCGTTTGTCCGCTTCGGCGAACGGATCGAAGATCGGCATCGGGATGACCTCGGCGAGGGGCTGCGGATCCTGTTCGTCCTGGTCCGCGCGGTCCGGGGACGGATCGGGAGATGCCTGGGGGCGGGCGGTGGCCTTGGTGCGGGCCGCGACGCGCCGCTCGCGCTTGGAGGCAGCCGGTCCCTCCTGCGGGGTCTGACCGGGGCCGGCGGCGGCGCGCCGCAGCAGGTCTTGCACCGCGTCGGCGATCTGCTCCTCGGTGGCACCGGGCGGCGTGTTGGCGCGCGCGTGGTCCCAGGCCAGGTCGCCGAACGGGATCGGGGCTCGCTGCAGGTGGCGCCAGGGCACGTTGATCCAGCCGCCGCGCGGCTCGCGCACCCAGACGCGCGAGACGTCGTAGGGGTCGTGGTGGACCTCCCACAGGTTCCTCTTGTGTGTCACGCCCGAGGGCTGCCCGCGCCAGGGGTTGAGCGCTGCCGCGTCGTAGGTCCGCCGTCCGATACGTACTCCGTAGGCGTTGATCGCCCGCCAGGTCGCGGGCAGTAGCTCGATGTAGTCCTCGGGACCCAGCGCGATCGGCACGTAGCCGGCGGCCTCCACCAGCGCGGCGTACTTCTCGTTGGGGGTGAACGCGCGCCCTGGTGCCAGCGGATCGCGCAGCCCGTCGTGGGGCCGGTTCTGCCACAGGATCAGCCACTCGTCCAGCAGCGCCTGCAGTTCCAGCTGCGACCACAAGGGCTGGTCCTCCACCTGGTAGCCGCGGCGCTCGACGCTGGAGCCGGTGTAGCCGGCGACGAACTGGCTGAACAGCGTGCCCACGGAGGAGAACATCCGCTCGATATGGGGCTTCTCCGCGCCCGAAGCGGGGTGCACGGGTTGGAAAGTGATCCCCAGGAACCGGCAAGACGCCCGGAAGTTGTGGGAGATGAACACCTTGCCCAGGTCGCAGACGATCGTGTCCGGGACGATCACCGGTTTGGCCGCCGCGTGCTCCAAACGCTCGTCGATGGCCATCAGCCGCCGGTGCGGCAGTACCGAGTGCGCCATCGACAGCGCCTCGATCCAGCCCGGGCGCATCGGCTCGGGAGTCACGGTGCGGGCCAGCAGCACCGAGGCGTCCACCGACTTGGTGGTCGGGGAGAGCACCGCCGCGGTCACCGTCCGCGTCGCGACGTCGATCATGCCGGTCAGTTCCAGACGACCGATCACCCCGCTGTCCAGCAGCACCAGCACGTCCAGCGGCGTGGAGTCGATCTGCACGATCTCCCCCGGCGCGTCCACCGCAAGTGCCCCGAACGGGGCTTCGGGACGGCCAGCCAAAGAGCGCCGGGTGCGCGCCGAGCCGGTGGTGTGCGTGTCGGACAACCTGGCGAACAGGCGGTAGGACGTCGTGCGCGAGGGCATCGCCACCGCACCGGGCCCGTGCCAGGACGCGAGGATCTGCTCAGTGCGCCACAACGCGTGACCGGCGGTGCGCGAGGACGCCTCGGCAGTCTCCGCGATCGCCTCGCGCATCGCCGCCACCACCCGCTCATCGACCCGACCGGCCGGCGACGCCGGCTTGGTCAAACGGCGGTCCACCAGCGCGCGCACCCCGCCGGCCTCGTAGCGCTGCCGCTGACGCTTGACCCGGCTGACGCTCACCTGGTGTCCGGCGTCCGCCAGCTCACGGGCCTTGGCTGCCTCACGCTGGGTCAGCGTGGTGCCAAGCGGATCGTAGCCGGGTCGCGCCGACGCCCCCGGCAGCGCGTCGGGGCCCACCCCGTAGATGACCTCCAGGACGTGACGCTCCCACCACAGCGCCTCCTCGACCAGGTGCGTCGGCAGCTCATCCAGCAGCCCCGACGCCGGAAGCTTCGCGCGCCCGCGCGCCCCGACGATCGAGAAGCTGGCGTCGGCCTGCAGGTCGCTCAGGTGCACGGCCAGGTCGGGACCGCGCCGGAACTCCTCGGCCAACCGCACCAGCGTGCCCGACAAACCCAGCACCGTATAGGAAGCACCCCGGTAGCTGATCCGGTCGCCGCGGTGCAACACCCCCGGCCTGCGCGGCGCGCTCACCGCGCCTGCCCCCGGGCCCCGACGCCCACCGGCGTCGATGCGTCGAGGACCCGCGCGTGCAGGTCCGCGGACAGATGCCCGCACCACAGCAGGTGATAGAGCACCGGGAGGACCAGCAGCCGTTCCCCGACCATCCCCGCCCCTCGAACAGGGGCTGGGCCTGCGCAAAGACCTCAAGCAGCCGCTCGGCGACGCCCGCCGGGCCCCGGCATCGCGGATGCCGGTAGCGTGAGATCCAGCGCAGATTGCGCACGAATACCGGTGTCATCGTCCCCAACCGACGAAACTCCCAGCCGACCAGCCCGCACGCCCGCCGTGTCGCCTCGAACGCCTGCGCATCGCGGGGCTCGATGCGATCGTCCGCCCGCACGTCGAGCACCACCCCGGTACCGTCCGCCTTGCGGACGAAGTAGTCAGGGGCATGGCGTCGGCGCTCGGCCTCCACCGTCCAGTGCAGCCAAAACGGCTGCGAGGCCAACCCCACCACCTGCGGATCGAAGTCGAGAAGCATCGCGTGATCACGCTCAAGCCACGACTCGAAGCCCACATGACGCCCCGTCGTCACCGCGTAATACCACCCGGGGAAGTGCCGCTGCCCCTTGCGCGAGAAGAACGCTCGCACCGGCCCAACGTCCTCGAACGCCACACTCCAGCAACGCGACAGCCCCTCACGCCGCTCAACACCCTCGGCGTCGAAAAACCCCAGCTCAAACCCCTCGGCGTCCGCAACGGCAAGCACCGCGCTCATCGGCCCCTCCGGATCTCCCCAGGGGCAACTGTAGTGAGACAGAACAGTCAGTAGGGGCAGAACGAGTGGAACCGGGGCACTTCAAGAGGGACAGGACATCAACGAAGGACCCATCTCCCTCGCTCCTGTAAAGCTCCCGATCAATCTCATCGAAAGTTGGCCAAGCGTTGTTCTTCGTGAACCACGACCAGATGGCGTTGAGCAGGCGGAATCCTCGGGGTCCAGAGGGGCTTGGCATTCCGTCCGGCCGGGCTACGGGCAAGTGAAAAGTCATCAACTGTCCTATTGAGAAGTACCGTTCGCGCTAGTGCGAGAGTACGCCGTTCCACTCGCTCCGCCGGGGGATTTGACCCGAGGCCAACTGCTGAGGTTGAAAGTGTGGTGGCCTGCGCTGGTGTCACCGGGGTTCGATGATCAGTCCGGTCTCGGTGAGGCAGCCCTCGACGGAACGTGTCAAGTCAAATGAGACGTTCGTACGGTTATGCGCTCTGTTGTGCTGATTCGGGTTCTCTGCGTTTGGCGGGGTCGTTGATCCACGCCTGATCGGGGATCTTGGGCGGGCGGGGCGGTGGGCGAAGCGTTCGGGGTGGCGGGCGTATGCCTCGTTGAGCGTGACGGCGCGCTGGTCCTGGACTTGGCCGGCGGTGCCGAAGTGCACGGACGCAGGCGTGTGCAGCCCGATGCCCGAATGGCGATGCTCATGGTTGTAATAGGCAATGAATGAGTCGAACCACTCGCGTGCGTGGTTCAGGGAGTCGAACCGCGCCGGGTAGTCGGCCATGTACTTCGTGGTTTTGAACTGGCTTTCGCTGTACGGGTTGTCATTCGAGACCTTGGGGCGCGAGTGCGAGCGCGTCACGCCCAGATCGATGAGCAACTGCGAGACTTTCTTGCTGGTCATCGAGGTGCCGCGGTCCGCGTGCAGGTGCTCGGGGGCGATGCCGTTGCGTTCGACGGTCTCGCTGATCAACTCCTCGGCGCGCTCGGCCGATTCGGCCATCTCCACGGTGTAGCCGACGACGTAGCGGCTGAAGATGTCGATGATGACGTAGGCGTGGTACCAGATGCCCTTGTCTGGTCCGGCCAGTTTGGTGATGTCCCAACTGAAGACCTGCGAGGGGGCGGTGGCCACGAGTTCGGGATGGACTTGGCGGCGTGGGTGGCCTGGCGGCGGCGCTCGCCGGTCTGGCCCTGGGCCTCCAGGATCCGGTACATCGTGCGCACTGAGCAGTAGTAGCGGCCCTCGTCCAGTTCGCGCGCCCAGATCTGGGCAGGTGCCAGTTCGGCATAGGCCGGGCTGTTCATCAGTGCCAGGATCCGCGCGCGCTCCGCCGGAGCCAGAGCTGAGGGCGGCGAGGGGCGCGGAGCGCGCTCGCGCGGCGGGGGCGGGTTTGAGCCGACGGTAGTGCGTGGCCCGTGAGCGACCGGTCAGCCGGCAGGCCGCAGTGGTGTTCAACTCCCGCTCCAGCGACTGGAAGAGCTCGTCGGCGACCTGCTCGGCCTCGGCTTTCAGCCCGCACTCTTGGAGAGCAGTTCCAAGAGTGCGGAAGCTTTTCCCAGCAGCTCCAGGGCGGCGTCCTTCTGCGCCAGCTCCCGTTCCACGACGGCCAGCCTCTTGCGCAGCCGCTCGGCCTCGGCTGCTTCGGCGGGCCTCTTGGGGCGTGCGGGCGAGGTCCGCCGGTCGGCGAGCGTGGCCATCGCTCCGGCGTCTCGCGCGGCCCGCCACTCGATGATGTGCGAGTGGTACAACCGCTCGCGGCGCAGGACCGCGCCCTTCTCCCCGCTGGGGGCGGCATCGTACTCAGCGACGATCCGCAGCTTGTATTCCGCCGTGAACGTGCGCCGCTTCGGCCGCGGGGCCGGGTCGGGCTCGGGGGCTGTGCGTGAGGTGGTGGTATTGGAAGCCATGCCGGGAATCTCCTGTCTCGCCCATCCAGACTAACCCGGACGAACCGGACGTCTCAGTCGAGACTGTCAGAGAGGGAACAGGTCGCGGGGCAGCAGTACGGTCGCTGGCGAGTGCCCTGGGCCTGGCTTGTGGGCACCAGTTGAATTGGGGGGGTAGTGGTGGGACCAGATGATGTCGAGGTCGCTGAGGGCTGGACCGAGGTAGGTAGTCCGCACCCGGCCGGCTTCTCGCTCGACGAGGTCCGGCTGGTTCTCGGGCTGTTGCTCGGCCCGTTCTTCGTGGCGGTGGGCGTTTGGTTCGCCTGGGGCGACATAGCGGTCCGGATCCATTTCGACGGTGCGCCTCGGGCTGCGGCTGTCGTGGTCAGCGCTGAGTATGTGAAGCCGACGCTCAAGGAAGACGCCTCGGCGATCGTGGTGGACGTCCGGACGGCGTCGGGTCTGGCGTCCGTTGCTATCGACCATCCGGTGAATGCGCCGGACGGGCTCTCAACCCGAATCCACCGATGAATGACCTGTCCGAGGCCTGGACATAACGACGCGGATGCCCTCTGACCTGGGACGATGGGACTTCCTACAGAACCAAGTCGCCAGAACGAGAGAACATCCGCGAGATGCAATCCTGCCATGCCGCCACAGCGGTTTCCGCCGTCTTCGACGAGCCGAACCTGATCGCCGATGCCGGGCTGCTGTCGCTGGTCCGGCTGGCCGAGCGGGCCGGCCTGCGGCAACTGGCCGCGTCCGCGCTCCGCATCGAGGGCGCCGACAACAGCGGCGGAGCCAACCCGGCCGCCAAAGTGATGTCGCTGATCAGCGCGATGTGCGCGGGCGCGGACAGCATCGACGACGCGGCGCGGCTGCGGCACGGCGCGATGGACCGCGCCTTCACCTCGGTCCGCGCGCCCTCCACCCTGGGCACCTTCCTGCGCTCCTTCACCCACGGCCACAACCGCCAGCTCCACCGCGTTCACCGCGACTTCCTGGCCCGACTGGCCCGCAGCACCCCACTGCTGCCCGGCGCCGACACACTGATGTTCATCGACATCGACCCCACCCACCGCCGCGTGTACGGCCACGCCAAGCAGGGCGCGCAGGTCGGCCGCCTCAAGGGCCAGCGCACCCTGCACCCGATCCTGGCCACCCTGTCCACCCCGATCGCCCGGCCCGTGATCGGCGCGGTCCGCCTGCGCCGCGGCAAGGCCGCCGACGTCCGCGGAGCCGAGAGCTTCGTGAGCGAGGCCCTGGCCATAGCGAAGGAGACCGGCGGCACCGGGATCCGCCTGGTCCGCGCGGACAGCAAGTTCTACACCGCCGACGTGGTCGCCGCCTGCCGCCGGGCCGGCGCCCGATTCTCCCTGACCACCGGCATGAACCCCTCCATCGCGGGCGCGATCTCCCGCATCCCGCAGGAGTCCTGGACGGCGATCCGCTACCCGGACGCCTTCGTCGACCCCGACACCGGCGAGATGGTCTCCGACGCCGAGGTCGCCGAGATCCCCTACACCGCCTTCACCGGCCGAAGGAAGTCCGAGCACGTCACCGCCCGGCTGATCGTGCGCCGGGTCCGCCGATTGAACGCCGAAGTGGCCCAGGGTCAGGGCGAGTTGTTCACCGCCTGGCGTTACCACCCCGTCTTCACCGACAGCTCCTTCGCGGTGCTGCAGGCGGAACTGCACCACCGGCAGCACGCCGTGGTGGAGCAGGTGATCGCGGACGGGAAGTCCGGGCCTCTGGCCCACCTGCCGTCCGGGAACTTCCAGGCCAACGCCGCGTGGCTGACCCTGTGGGCGATGTCGCACAACCTGCTGCGGGCCGCCGGTGCGCTGACCTCGGTCTTCCACGCCAAGGCCACCACAGCGACCCTGCGCGCCCACCTGGTCCACGTCCCGGCCCGGCTCGCGCGCACCGCGCGCACCAAATTGACGGTGCATCTGCCCGAGCACTGGCCCTGGCGCGACGCCTTCACCGCCCTGTTCGAGGCCGTCCACTCCCCACCGCCGCGCCCGGCGGCCTGACCGCCACAAGATCCCGCACCGCGACGGCCCGACGGCCACCGGCGACAGCGCCACCAACCGCTCCCGACCCCGCACAACCCCTCGGACAGGCCGCGACCCGCGCACGGCGGCTACCGCACACCCTCAACCTGTTGCCCCCAGCGGCCGACCGTCCACGGGCAGGAGAGCAACCCCGAAATGATCAGCCGGTGGATTCGGGCTCAACTGGTGACCGTGTGACCGTGTTGTTCGACCCTGCTCGTCCTGGGGATGCGATCTTCCCCAGCCAGCTGGGGTGGGGAAGGGTCTTGCCGGGTCTGGGGTTCACCGTCGTGGGGTCGGCTGTCACTGTCGCGGGCGCGCTGACAGTGGTGCGCAGGGCCCGTAGGCGATGGACGGATAGATCGCCTGCAGGGAACGCCGGGCCGGGGCGTGTCTCATAGCGTGGATCGGATTCAAAGCCCATCGGGCTAGGTTCAACCAGCTCACGGAGCAGTGCCACCACGACGCCCCCACACCGGATCAGACAGCAACTGGTCCAACTCCGGTGAGACTAACGGCTGTTTGCCCATCTTCGCCGAGAATCAGCTCACCTTCGCTGAGACAGGTCATCCACGGTGACGCCCTGGCGTCCGCGATCAGTGCCAGGCCGGTGTTGTCGGGCCCGGACCCGGGCCCTGGTCTGCCCGTCTACCGCCGCGAACGCGCAACCACTGTCCACAGGGGCGCGCCAGCAGGGTGGAGCCCATGAACGACACCAGCGGTTTCGAAGCAGCAGACGTATCCACCCGCCCCCTGGAGCCGGGCAGCCGGCCCCGCGGGTGCCGCAAGGTCCACAGCTTCCGCCCGAACCGCCGCGGCGGGGACGGGCAGAGGCGCGCCCGGTTCCTGGTCCACCACCTGGAGTTCCACGGCGGCCTGGACGAGAGCGTGGAGCGCCTGGCCCGGGACGAGGTGGTGCTCGACTTCCTCGCGTTCGGACCGTTCGAGCGCCAGCGCCGTGCGATCGAGGCCTGGCTCCTGGACCCCTACACGGCCGGGACCGGCCCGTACGCCGACCCGGCCATCCGCAGGCGGTCCGCGCTTGCCCGCCGCAGCCCGGTCACCGCCGCCGACCCCGTCGGCACGGAGGCCGGCGGCGAGGGTGAAGACTTCCGCCGTCGGATCGCGGAGCTCGTGGACGGCATCACCATGCGGGTCGTGCTGGAGCGCGATGCCACAGGCGTGCACATCCCGCGGGCCTGAGGGACGGCTGCAGGGCGGCCCGCGCCGGGGTGCCTGCTCCGGCCCGGTACCGGTCAGGCACCCCGGGCCAGCCCGGTCAGCAGCTGCGCGGCGGTCGGCATCCCCGGCCGGGCCGGGTCGGCCTGTCCGGCCGGGCGCACCAGCTGCCAGTCCCTGGCTTCCAGCTCCGTGTCGAGCAGGGCGCCCAGGCGCACCTCGACACTGAGCAGCGCCCCTTGCAGCGCCCGGTCCGGCAGTCCGGTGCTGCGCCGCAGCACGGTCAGCGACACCGGGACCAGGACTTGGGCGCGGCGCCACGTATCGAGGGTGACGAACGCGGTGGTCGACTGGACGCGGACCACCCGGGCCAGCTGGCGGGTGTGGGGGAGCGGTGGTGCGGTCAAGGCAGTGGGCCCCCTTGGAACGGCGGGTGGGACCGTCGATGATGGCCCATCAGCAGGGTGCCGGACCAGGGAATTCACCAGCCCGGGGCGGCCCGTGCGGAAGCGCGCGAAGGCCGCGCACGCCCCCTGGGGGCCGCTGCGACCCCCTTCGCCTGACGGCACCACGGGCCGCCTGGGCGGGTTCTACGCTGCTCCTCATGATGTTCTCCCTCCTCAGCGACAGCGATGCCGCTGCAATGCACCCCACCGAGTTCCAGGACTGGCTGACGGACCTGGAAGGCGACACCTCGGTGACCGACGCCGACGTCTACGCGGTCCGCGCCCTGGTCCACCGCACGCTGGTCGGGACCGACGCCTAAGGACTGGAATCAGAATTGCGCAGCCGAGGGTGAGGAGTTTGACAGGGCCCCGGTGCCACGTGCTCCACTCCATGGAACCAAGGGAGTGGGAGGCGGGGAGCGATGGGCGGAGTGCGAGGTGTCCCTTGGCGGGAGGCGGTCCGGATGGCGGCCCTGTGCTGGGTCCTCTGCGCGATGGCGTACGCCGCTTTCAGTCTCCTCGACATTGAGCCAGTAGTTGTCGCGGCCGCCGTGTCACCGGTACTGGGGAATTGGTTCTACCACCGGCACCGGTACTGGGGCGCAGGAGCGTTGGCGACCTGTGTCGGCTTCGTTGTGGTGGGTGTCCTGGTGGACCTGATGCGGCCGCATCTGGGCGGTGTCGCTGCGGACCCGTTGGCGACAGCGGTGGGAGCGACAGTCGCTCTCGCTGTCTTCACCGGAGCATCGCGGTGCACGTCCCAGCGGCCTGATCAGACCCAATCCGTTCGCACCCCTTGAAGACCACAGGCACGCCGACGAGGTAGGCAGCGAGCGAGTTCCGACACCTCCGGCAACTTCCAGTGGCGTCGGCTGGAGTCCTCATTTTGATTTCAGTCCCGAGTCCCCGCACCAGCCGCGACACCCTGTACGTCCGCAGCGCCCGCCGGCACCCCGCCGGACGGGCGCTGCGCCGCGTTGCCGGTGCCGGTGCCGGTGGGCGCGGTCGACTGCTGCGCGGGAACCGGCGACCGTACGGGGGCGGCTGCCTGGTTCAGGGCGCGGTCCAGGATGACCGCCAGGGCCCGTGCGGACTCCTGGACGTCCGGGTGGCCGGTCTGACCCGCCAGAACTGCCCTGGCCAGGGCCAGAGCGGTTTCCACGACGGCGGCCTGGACCGGCACGACCCGGAGCCTGCCCACCGCCTCACGGGCCCGCTCGGCACTGCCGTCGCCGCCGAGGGTGCCGGAGCCGGGAACGGGGCCCGGGGCGGGCGCGTGGGCGGGTGCGGCCCATGGGGGAGGGCGGCGGGAGGCAGGTGGAGCACCGGGGCCCGGTCCCAGTCCTTGCCGTGGGGAAGTGCTGCTCACGGCGGTCCAACGCGTGAGGCTGCCCCCGGACACGGTTCCCGGTGGCAGCCTGGTGGATCACATCGACTCGACCAGCCGGCCGGGCTGCTCCCAGTGGCTGTGCGGTGCCCGTGGCCGCCCTGGGGCAGGTGTCTGTGCTGGCGAGGGCGGCACGTATCGACCGCCCGTCAGCTGCCCGCGGCGCGCTGGGTGTTCATGGTCCGCATGGTGTTGCGGCGCTCTGAGATCGCGGCCGCTTCGCGTTCGGCCTTGAGCTGGCGCTTGAGGCGCTGCTCGGCCAGCTGGTCCTGGTAGCGCTCCAGGTTGAGGCGGTACTGCTGGACGAAGTCCTTGTGGGTCAGCTTCTGCGTCGCCGGCATCGCCTCGATGGCGGCCTCGCACTCCTCCACCGTGCGGTAGGAGGCGAGCATCGGGTTCAGCTGGTAGCTGCCGTTGCGGACCCGGGTCAGGATCTGCGCCAGGTCCAGGTCCCGCAGCGCGCCGTTGACGGTGGCCCGGCTGAGTCCGCACATCTTCGCGATGGCGGCCTGGTCCAGGTGCAGCAGCCCGCCGTCGCTGCTGAACGCGCGGATCTTCAACAGCACGCGGTAGGCCACGGGCACCAGGTCCAGGTCGGCCAGGACACCCTCGGCATTGACACAGGCGTAGCGCCGGGGCGCTGGAGTGGTGCTCACGACTGGCTCTCCTTCGACTCACGGCTGCGCCGGCGGGCGGCACGAGCTTCTACTCGCTTCTCTCGTACCCGCTGGATCTCGGCACGCATCGCGTTCAGGTTCGGGTACCTGACCAGTTCCGGCAGGGTCAGGTCGTCACGGATCCTACGGATCGTGTCGGCCTGCTCCACACGCCGGTACTCGGCCTTGACCGTCTCGGTGCCCGGGATGAACTCCCCGGCACGGTAGCTGTAGGGCGGGTTGAACTGGTAGAGCCCGCGGCCGACCTTGAAGACGATGCCGTGGCTCATCACCTCGGCCAGGATCTCGTTCACCCCCACCCTGGGCACGTCCAGGACCCGCCCCATCTCCTCCTGCGTCAGCTCGATCGTCCCGCCCGCCCGCTGGCAGGAGATCATCAGCAGGATCAGCCGCAGCGGCAGGGCCTCGCGGAAGTACTGCGCGATGACGAAGAAGAACTCCTGGCTGTCCATGCAGAACGCGCCCGGCCGCTCCTCACTCGCGAAGAACACGAGGTTGCCGCGCTCGGGGCCCAGCGAGAGAGCGCGGTCCGGGAAGCGGCGGGCGACCTCGTCCAGGTTCTCCGCCGGCTTCAGCGTCCGCAGCTTCTTGGGCGTCTCGAATGCCGTACCGGGGTCCGGCAGCAGCAGCGGGGGCTGCTCCGGGATGGCGCGGCGTCGACGCCGGTGACAACAACTGCGTCCCAACAGGCGGATCGCACCAGATCCAGCGGCAGTGCCTGTGACACCTACCGTGTCCCGGCACAACGCGGTGTCTGTCGCCCGGCCACGTCGGCTGTCGCCGCTGCCCTGTCGCGCCGAAGGGATGCCGGGCGAATCAGGGGGAACTGACCCCGACGACGGGGTCCGTCCGGGATGATCCTTTGTACGCGGGGCTTAGAGGCTCTCTGCGCGGCGCCGAGCTCTCATCTTCGGGCCACTGTCTCCTTCCGGAAGGTTTCCTGTCATGCCGCAGATCGTCGTTCTCCCCACCCGACCCGCTGCCCTGACGGTGCCGTGATCGAGGCCACCCGCGGGCAGTCCGTATGTGCCGCGCTGTTGCAGCACGACATCGAGATTGAGCATGCGTGTGAGATGTCGTTCGCGTGCACGACGTGTCACGTCGTCGTGCGCGAGGGATTCGCCTCGCTCGGTGAGCTCGACGACAAGGAAGAGGACCTGTTGGGCATGGCCTGGGGACTTGAGGCGACCTCCCGCCTGTCCTGCCAGGCGCTCATCCGCGAAGAGGACCTCGTCGTCGAGATCCCGAAGTACACCATCAACCACGCCTCCGAGAACTCCTGACGCCGGCGCGAGCGTTCAGCCAGACGTGCCCCGGCGCTTCAAGTGCCCGAAGGAGTGCACGGGCTCGGTCCATGAGCGCGACGGCTGCCGGGCCTGCGAGGGCGGGGAGCACCGCCGCGAGGCCGTGCTGTCGCTGTCCATCGCCGACACGGTGGCCGTCATGGCCGTCATGGCCGACCTGGCCGCCGCGTAGCCCCACCGCCGCGCAGGCCGGCGGGCCGGACTCCCGGCGCGGACCCGCGGGTCGCTGCCGCCGTTCCGCGCCGGTACGGGTCAGGCGCCCCGGGGCAGCGAGGTCAGCAGCTGCGCGGCGGTCGGCATCCCCGGCCGGGCCGGGTCGGCCTGTCCGGCCCGGCGCACCAGTTGCCAGTTCCGAGGCTTCAGGTCGGTGTCGAGCAACGCGTCCAGGCGCACTTCGACGCTGAGCAGCGCCCCTTGCAGCGCCCGGTCGTGGAGTCCGGTGCTGCGCCGCAGCACGGTCACCGGGACCGGGACCAGGACCTGGGCGCGGCACCAGGTATCGAGCGTGATGAAGGCGTGGGTGTTCTGGACGCGGACGACCCGGGCCAGCTGCCGGGTGTGGCGGAGCGGTGGAACGGTCAACGAAGTGGGCCCCTTGGAGCGGCGCGCGGTGGGACCGTCGATGATGGCCCATCAGCAGCCGCAGGACCAGGGAAATCACCAGCACCGGACGGCCCCGACGGAAGCGCGTACGGGCCCCCTCACGCCCCCTGCGCCCCGCGTACGGCCCCTCGCCGGGGTGGCCGATCCCCCGTAGCGCCCCGGGCCGCCCAGGCGGCCCTTACGCTCGTTCCATGCCGCTCTCCATGCTCAGTGACAGCGAAGCCGCTTCCATGGATCCTCGGGAGCTCCAGGACTGGCTGGCCGACCTTGAGGATGATCCCGAGGTCACCGACGCCTACGTCGCCCAGGCCCGCGCCCTGGTCCACCGCGCGCTGGTCGGCCCCGCCGCATAGGGTCCTGCAGCGCTGACACCTCGGCAGAAGCCGTTCCCTGCAGTTCGCTGCCGCCGCTGGCACTCACGCGCCCACGGTGGCCGACGCCGCCATGCCTGTGTCGGCCACCGTGGGCGAGGCTGCGGGCCGGTCCGGTCGGTGGGGTGTCAGTAGGCGAGCAGCCCGGCTGGCACGGCGTGTCCGGCGGCCGTCAGCTCCTTCGCGTAGTTCTCACGGGCGGTGCGCTCGCGCTTGAGCAGTTCTTCCGCGTCGCTGAGTCCGATGGGCTCCACGTAAGGGACGGCGGTGGCGGCATTGACGTGGGTCATCCACGCCTTGTTTGCGGCCACGTACTCGGTGGTTGCAGCCTCGAGGGCGGCGTTCTCAGTCATGCCAAGGATGTTGCCACGAAAGGATTTTCGGACGGTAATCCTGGAGCGGCCCGCTGTCTCAGCGACAGGGCGGCCGGGGGCGGGGCGCTCGGTGCCGGGGGCGGCCGCGGGCCCCACGCCGGGGTCCGGTCCCAGGCCTCGCCGTGGGGAAGCTGTTCACGGCGGTCCAACGGACAGGGCCGCCCCCCGGACGCGGTCTCCGGGGGGCGGCCCTGGTGGATCGGCTGTGTCAGCTGCCGGCGGCGTGCTGGGTGTTGCGGGCCCGCATGGTGTTACGCCGCTCGTTGATCGCGGCCACCTCCATCTCGGCCTTGAGCTGGCGCTTGCGGCGCTGCTCGGCGAGCTGGTCCTCGTACTTCGCGGTGTTGCTGCGGTACTGCTTGATGAAGTCCTTGTGGGTCACCTGCAGCTCTTCCGGCATCGCCTCGATGGCGGCGTCGCAGTCCTCGGCGGTGAGGTAGGAGGCGAGCATGGGGTTGAGCTGGTAGGTGCCGTTGCGGACCCTGGTCAGGATCTGGGCCAGGTCCAGGTCCCGTAGTGCGCCGTTGACGGTGGCGCGGCTGAGGCCGCACATCGTGGCGATGGCGGCCTGGTCCAGGTGCAGCAGCCCGCCGGGCTCACTGAAGGCGCGGACCTTGAGCAGCACGCGGTAGGCCACGGGGACCAGGTCCAGGTCGGCCAGGGCGCTTTCGGCGTTGACACAGGAGTAGCGCCTGGGTGCGGGCTTGGTGCTCACGACTCGGTCTCCTTCGACTCACGGCTGCGCCGGCGGGCGGCACGCGTTGCTGCTCGCTCTTCTCGTACCCGCTCGATCTCGGTTCGCATCGCGTTGAGGTTCGGGTACCTGACCAGCTCCGGCAGGGTCAGGTCGTCACGGATCTTACGGAGGGTGTCGCTCTGCTCCACACGCCGGTACTCGGCCTTGGTGGTCTCCGTGCCGGGGATGAACTCTCCGGCGCGGTAGCTGTAGGGCGGGTTGAACTGGTAGCGGCCGCGGCCGACCTTGAAGACGATGCCGTGGCTCATCACCTCGGCCAGGATCTCGTTGATCCCGACCCTGGGCACGTCCAGGACCCGTCCCATCTCCTCCTGGGTCAGCTCGATCGTCCCGCCGGCCTTCTGGCAGGAGATCATCAGCAGGATCAGCCGCAGCGGCAGCGCCTCGCGGAAGTACTGCGCGATGACGAAGAAGAACTCCAGGCTGTCCATCGAGAACGCGCCGGGCTGCTCATCGCTGGCGAAGAACACCAGCGTGCCGCGCTCGGGGCTCAGCGCGATCCCACGGTCCGGGAAGCGGCGGGCGAGCTCGTCCAGGCTCTCCGCCGGGCGGACCGGCCGCAGCTTCTTGGGCTTCTCGAACGCTGTGCCGGGGTCCGGCAGCGGCAGCGGGGGCTGCTCGGGCAGCGCGCGGCGCCGACGCCTGGGAACAGCGGGGCCGGGCTGCTGCCGTTCGGGTACTGCTGCCACGGGCCGGTGCTCCTTGCCAGGGTGACTGCGGAGTGGATCAACCTAATGTCAACGTCTCTGGACACGGATGTCAAGGAACTTAGAACTTTTCGCGAGTTGTGTCCCCCCAGGGGGGACAGATCTCACCCCCTCCGCCCCCTCGGGAGCCCAAAAACGGCCGCACCAAAATGTCAAGGATTTTGGACATTTGCGACCGGATGTGTCTAGCCAGGACGGACACATCTCCGGAGATATGTCCGTCGTAGGGGGACATAACTCGATCGCCGCAAGCCTCTGACCAGCACAAACGGGGCCTCTCCCTATCTTAAGGGGGCGGTGTCGTCAGACGGGGGCCCACGTACCGACTACGGACGGTGCTGCGCCGACACGACGCCGGCACCCGCCGACAGGGCGCTGGACAGGCCTGCACCAACCGCTCCCGCATCCCGGGCCGAAGGCCCACCACCTGCGTGGTTCCCCGTTCCGGCCAATCCCCCGGGTACCAGGGCCGCTTGCCGCGCAATGCCGTTGCTTTAGCTCGATGGTGTGGTTCGTAGGTGGGTTCTGGCTCCAGGGGAAGGAGGTCGGTGTCAGGATTGAAGGCGCTGTTGAGCGCTAGGGGGTGCAGTGAGGTGACCCGACATTCAGGCTTCCGCCCCGATCGCGGGAGCGATACCGCGGAGCTGATCGCTTTTATCCGTGGCCGCCTGGACCAGGACGAGCGGCAGGCTCACCTGTTCCACGAGCTGAGCTGCACTGTTCCTGATCGGCTGCTTCATCAGGACGGGTGTGGGCGGTGCGGGCGCCGGTGGCGCTGCCGTTGTCGGGTGCCGGCGGATCTGATCATCACTGCCCGGTCCCTGCGCCGGATCCTTCACCACTGCGAGGCCCTGATCAGTGGCGAGGCCAGCGCTGATCCGTGCTGGCCGTTGGACCCGGTGTTCGCTGGACCTGCTTTGCGGATGCTGGCCCAGCGCTGGGAGTTCCAGCCCGGGTGGCGCGAGCACTGGTCTCTGTGATCCAGGGTGAGTTGTCGACGAGGGCTGCCTCAGCCGGACCACCCGAACGGGTCCTCTGGGTGATCGAGGCGGGCCGGCGGTCGGATGTCTGCGGGCACATCGCTGCGCGAGGCCGGACTCCAGCCGAGCGCCAGGGCGCCGGGCGGGACTGCGTTCTCAGGCTCGGGTGCGCTGGGTTGGGCAGCAGCCCAGCCGGGTCGGCACCATGTGCAGGAGGCCCGGCTGTGGACCGCTGAGTCCAGCCAGTAGGCCCCGAGCTGAGCTGTGGCGGTGGTGAACGGGTCGTAGGGGGGAACGTCCATGCCTTATCCAACGACAGGTCCTTCCTCGCACGCAACGACCTACCTCGTCGCCCGGGTTCTTGTTGGGGACGGGCCAGCGGCCGACGGCGGCCTTGTCCATGCCCGAGCGGCTGCGTGTCTGGGGCAAGCGGCTGGGCGGCTTTTTGACCATGCCTGGCTGCGGGCGTCGCCGCCGGGCGGGGAGGAGTCGGTGGCTCAGTTCGGCGCAGGCCTCACCGAAGGCGCATTCCAGGCCAGCGAGGGTGGTGGCGGCCTGGGCGAGGACGGTGCGTTGGATGATCCGGACAGCGGTCAGGTAGGACACGCGGTCCGGTTCGGCTGCCGGGCGGATCATCCCGGCCGAACCCGAGGTCTGGGGCAGCACCGCGGTCTGACCGGACCCCATTGGTCAGGCACCGTGGGTGGCCCGGTCAGAAGCTGACCGGGCGTCGGCGATTCCTGCCGGGGCCCGGCTGACTGGCTGCCACAGCTGTCTAACGCGAAGGCCCGCATCCCGTCCGGGGTGCGGGCCTTCGCGTATCAGGTAGGGGGTCAGCCGGCGCGGCGCATCTGGACGACCTTGGAGCGGCGGCCCATGGCCATGTCGCTGGGCTGGTAGTAGCGGACGTTGTTGAAGCGTCCGTACTCGTCCAGCCAGCCGGCCTCGACCAGCTCGGTGCGGACGCGGGAGAAGACGGTGGGCTGCCAGCCCATCTCCTTGGCCAGGGCTGCCCCGGTCTGCTCGGTGCCTTCCTTGCCCGAGGGCAGGGTGGCGTAGAAGGCGAGCAGTAGGCGCTGGTTCGGTGGCAGGTCCTTGGCTCGGCCCATCAGGGCCCGCACGTCCTGCAGAGTGTCGCTCACGGTGCCATTCTCCTCCGGGTCAGGCGCTGCGGGTAGCCAGGGCTGCGGAGTGGATGTGGGAGAGGAAGTTCTCCGGCTTCACCGCGGCGGCGTCCTGGGCCGCGTCGGTGATGAGCATGTACCCCTCGGGCTCCTCGGTCAGGCCCTTGATGTGCGGGGGGTTCCAGCCCTTGAGCGCCTCGCGGTGCTCGTAGCCGCTGCCGTTGAAGACCAGGTAGGGCGTGATCTCGTAGAAGGGGCTGCGCCCGATGCTGCCGCTCTTGCGCAGCAGCCTGTCCTTGGTGAGCTTGCGGATCATGCGGGTGAGGGAGTCCGGCGCCAGGCCCAGGTCCCGGCCGATGTCGGCCACCGTGCGGTTGACGAGCTTGGAGTCCAGCAGCGTGGCGCCGCAGTACCAGCCGATCACCCGCAGCTCAGCGTGGGTGCGCCCCGAGTCGCTCTTGTGGAGGGCCACGTACCGCACCAGGCTGAAGGTGCCCCAGGGACCGCCGTAGCCGAAGGAGGCCACGGGAGCGGGCTGGCCGTTGTCCTCGTAGACCCTGATGATCCGGCGGTCTGCCATTGCTGTGCCCCGTTCCCCGTGCAGATTGACGCTCGGTACACGCGATCCGATCCCAGGATCGGGTCGCGTGTGCTGACCATACATGTACTCGTAGGCTGTCTCTGAGGGATTTGTAGTTGGTGTGCTGGTGGGGTTGTGACCTGGGGTGTTGGTGTTGTGGCGGCCATGTGGGTTGGGCGGTCGGGGGGTGCTTGGGTGGCCTGGGTGGGGGTGGAGGCCGACCGATTTCGAAGACAGTCTTTTATGCTGCTAGTGCTGCGCTTAGTGTGGACCCACTCTCGTATTCATAGGGAGATAGGTAGCCGAGCTCACGTTGAATCCTGTGTCGATTGTAGTAAGACTCGGTGTATTCAAATATTGCACTCCCGACCTGCTTTATTGTTGTCCACACGTGCAGGTGGATCAATTCCTTTTTCAGGGTTGCGTTGAACGACTCTGCTGCGGCGTTGTCGAAGCAGATCCCCGTCTTTCCTACCGAAGGCAGGATTCCGCTGTCAAGACATTGGTCGCGAAATTTACTACCGGTGTACTGACTGCCACGGTCTGTATGCATGACGACTTCACCCTGTGCCGGCTGGCGATTTCGGATCGCCATGTCTAGCGCCTGGATCACCATGTCTTCGCGCATGTGGTCAGCGACCGACCAGCCGATGAGCTTCCGCGAATACCCGTCGATGACTGTCGCCATATAGGCCCAGCCTTCTGCGGTGTGAATGTAAGTGATGTCACCGTACCATATCTGGTCTTTCTTTTCCGGGACGAAATTCCGCTCGACGAGGTCCACCAGGCCGCGCCTGTTCGCCGGATCCTGGACGGTGGTGGCCTTGTAGGGCCGTGGATGGATGCACGCCAGCCCAGCGGCCCTGGCCAGGCGTCGGACGCGCTTGGGTGACACGCGCTCGCCCTGGCGGGCCAGCTGCGCGTGTATCCGGTCGATCCCGTAGCGACCCCTGTTGACTTTGTCGATAGCGATGATGAGTCGGGTAAGTTCGACATCGCGTCGTGCGTGTGCGGACTCCTCACGGCGGATCCACGAGTAGAATCCGGTACGCGATACGTCCAGCATCTTGCACATGAAGTTGATGGGATATATGAAGCGGCGTGGCTTGCCGACCTGCTCGTCGTGGACTTGCAGGATGAAGGCGAACTTTATTGGTTCTGGCTCGCAAACCACGCCGCTGCTTTTTTTAGGAAGTCCCGCTCCATGCGGAGCTTCCGTACTTCGTCTTCGAGTTCCTTCATATGGACGCGCTCGTCGATGGTCAGCGGCTTGTCTTTGATGCTTCCGCTCCTCTTCGCGGCATTTACCCAGTTTCCTAGGGTTCCCTCGTTCAGACCGAGGTCCCGGGCAATCTCAGCCACGGGCCGGCCGGAGCTCACCACTAGCTCTACGGCCTCTGCCTTGTACTCCTGGGTGTACTTCTTCCGCTTTGAAACCATCGTGCACTTCCCACTTGACACTTGAGTGAACTACTTCCAGTGTCCACGAAAGTGGTCGGGGTTCAGTGCAGGTCGAGGGCGTTTTCGAGGTCGGTGATCAGGTCGGTGAAGGGGTGCCGGTTGCCGTGGCGGGCGGGGACGGGGCCGGCGTGGATGAGTGAGGCGCGGGCGGCGAGTTGAGCCCCGCGTGTGCCGGTGAACAGTGCGGTCGAAGCGACGTCGATGCCGGCGTAGAGGAACGTCGCGCCGAGGTGTTCGGTGAGGTCTTTGATGAGGTCGGCAGTCTCCGCGCCGGTGGTGGTGCGCGGGTTGAGGCGGTGGATCTCGTCGATGACGACCAGGCGCACGCCGGCCTGGTTGTAGGTGTGGATGACGGATTGGGTGATCTGGGCGGTGGTCATCCGTGCGGTGACGGGGATGCCCAGGTAGCGGGCGAAGCAGGTCGCGAGTGTTTTCGCGGTGGCGCCGGGCGGGACCAGGAGGTAGGCGACGGGGGCGGGGCTGGCGGCGGTGCCGTGGCGTTTGGTGTGGGCGAGGTGGCACGTGCGTGCGACGTGCAGGAGCGCGGTGGTCTTCCCGGTGCCGGCGGGGCCGGTCAGGATCAGGGCGGGGCGGGCGGTGGTGTGCTGGTGGGCGCCCAGGATCATCAGGGTGCGGACCTGGTGGGCGAGGGTGTCGATGGCCTGGGTGCGCACGGTGACGAACGCGGAGTGGTACGCCAGGCGTTCCTCGGTGCTGCGCGGGGGCGCACCCGGCGGTGGTGGGGCCGGTGGTGTGGTGGTGGCGAAGTGCTGGAAGCCGCTCCAGGTGGTCACGGGCCAGGGCCGGCCGACTGCGCTGGCCACGGCGTCGTCGGCGCTGAGGTTCGGGGCGGCGGGTCCGCTGTCCGGCTGCTCCGCGGTGCGCGCCCGTACGCGTTCGGTGGCCGCTGCCGCAGGGCCTTGGTAAGGGTCAGGTTGAGGGTGAGGGTTCACCACAGTTCTGCTTCTTTCTCGGCGTCGTAGAGTCCGAGGCCGGTGTACGGGACCTGCGCCCCGTTGCCGTCGTCCAGGTCTTCGCGGTCTTGGTGGTCGTCCTGGTCCGGGTCCCGTACCGGCTGGCCTTCGTCCTCGAACACGGCCGGGTCCGCGGACCGGCCGTCGTCTTTCCGCGCGGCAAGGCCCTGGTGCGCGGCCGGCTGTAGGTGCTGGCCCGTATCCGCGCCGGGGCCTTTTGCGGTGCCGGCTCCGGCTCGTCCCGTGCTGTCCCCGTGCCGGGGAGTGTCCTTGCAGCCGTGCTGCTCGGGCTCGCCGTGTCCTTGCTCGACTGCCTGCGGCCGTTCCTCGCGCTGGTGCGGCTCGGACTGCGCCTGTTCGTGCTGCTGTTCCCGCTCGTCGCCGTGGGCCGGCCGGTCGTGGTCGGTGTCTGGGGGTGTGCGGGTGGAGGCGGTGTGGTTGTCCAGGGTGTGTTCGGTGGGGGTGGCGGTGCCGTTTCGGGTGCGGCGTTGGAGTTGGTCCAGGGCGTCGGCGAGGTCGGCTTCGTGTTGGTGGCGGTCGGGGTTGTGGTGGGTGAGGGTGTTTTTGATGTGGTGCCAGGTGTGGTCGTTGAAGGGCGGTGGGCGTGGTCGCGGTGGATCCAGGGGATCTCTGTGAGGTGGCCGTCGGGTAGGCGGATCCAGATCTGGCGGGCGTCGTGGGGGTCGTGGTGGATTTCCCATTTGCCGCCCCTGGCGGGGTTTGGAGGCCGACCGATTTCGAAGACAGTCTTTTATGCTGCTAGTGCTGCGCTTAGTGTGGACCCACTCTCGTATTCATAGGGAGATAGGTAGCCGAGCTCACGTTGAATCCTGTGTCGATTGTAGTAAGACTCGGTGTATTCAAATATTGCACTCCCGACCTGCTTTATTGTTGTCCACACGTGCAGGTGGATCAATTCCTTTTTCAGGGTTGCGTTGAACGACTCTGCTGCGGCGTTGTCGAAGCAGATCCCCGTCTTTCCTACCGAAGGCAGGATTCCGCTGTCAAGACATTGGTCGCGAAATTTACTACCGGTGTACTGACTGCCACGGTCTGTATGCATGACGACTTCACCCTGTGCCGGCTGGCGATTTCGGATCGCCATGTCTAGCGCCTGGATCACCATGTCTTCGCGCATGTGGTCAGCGACCGACCAGCCGATGAGCTTCCGCGAATACCCGTCGATGACTGTCGCCATATAGGCCCAGCCTTCTGCGGTGTGAATGTAAGTGATGTCACCGTACCATATCTGGTCTTTCTTTTCCGGGACGAAATTCCGCTCGACGAGGTCCACCAGGCCGCGCCTGTTCGCCGGATCCTGGACGGTGGTGGCCTTGTAGGGCCGTGGATGGATGCACGCCAGCCCAGCGGCCCTGGCCAGGCGTCGGACGCGCTTGGGTGACACGCGCTCGCCCTGGCGGGCCAGCTGCGCGTGTATCCGGTCGATCCCGTAGCGACCCCTGTTGACTTTGTCGATAGCGATGATGAGTCGGGTAAGTTCGACATCGCGTCGTGCGTGTGCGGACTCCTCACGGCGGATCCACGAGTAGAATCCGGTACGCGATACGTCCAGCATCTTGCACATGAAGTTGATGGGATATATGAAGCGGCGTGGCTTGCCGACCTGCTCGTCGTGGACTTGCAGGATGAAGGCGAACTTTATTGGTTCTGGCTCGCAAACCACGCCGCTGCTTTTTTTAGGAAGTCCCGCTCCATGCGGAGCTTCCGTACTTCGTCTTCGAGTTCCTTCATATGGACGCGCTCGTCGATGGTCAGCGGCTTGTCTTTGATGCTTCCGCTCCTCTTCGCGGCATTTACCCAGTTTCCTAGGGTTCCCTCGTTCAGACCGAGGTCCCGGGCAATCTCAGCCACGGGCCGGCCGGAGCTCACCACTAGCTCTACGGCCTCTGCCTTGTACTCCTGGGTGTACTTCTTCCGCTTTGAAACCATCGTGCACTTCCCACTTGACACTTGAGTGAACTACTTCCAGTGTCCACGAAAGTGGTCGGGGTTCAGTTGGGTGAGGGCTGGCGGCGGTGGGAGTTGAGGGTGTGGTGGTCGTAGGTGCGGTGGTCGATGCGGATGCCGTAGGGGCCGATGGTGTGCCAGCGCACGGGAAGCAGTTCGAGGTAGTCGGCGCCGGTCAGGGGCACCGGGACGTATCCGGTGGCGGCGACGAGGGCGGCCCACATCTGGTTGGGCGTCAGGGCCCTTGCGGGGACGGCGGGGTGGCGCAGGCCTTCGTGGGGGCGGTGGTGGTAGTGGACGAGCCACTGGTCCAGGAGGTCCTGCAGCTGCGCGACGCTCCAGCGGGCCTCGGTCTGGGCGTGGGGTCCGCGGCGGGTGGGGTCGGAGCCGGTGTGGCCGGCGACGTGCTGGCAGAAGAGGTCGTTGATGGTCCCGAATGTGCGTTCGACGATGCCTTTTGCGGTTGGTGCGCGGGGAGGTGTGGGTTGGATGCTGATGCCCAGGGTTTCGCAGGCGGCGGTGAAGGCGCCGGACAGGTAGACCTTCCCGCGGTCTACGACGATGGTCTCGGGCACCACGACCGGGCGCGCTGCCGCGTCGCGCAGCTGTTCGTCCAGGTCCAGGAGGTCGCGTAGGGGCAGGGGTGCGCGGTCCAGGCGCAGGGCGGGTGGCCAGCCCGGCCGCATGGGGTGGGGGACGGCCATGGCGGCCAGCAGCAGGGCGGCGTCCACGGCCTTGGTGCCGCCGGGCCGCAGCACCGCCGCCAGGACCGCTCTGGTCGCGATGTCGACGCCGATGGTGAGTTCGGGGCGGCTGGTGGTGCCGTCGGGGTGGAGCGCGAAGATGTCCAGGCGGGTGGTGTCGATCTGGACCTGCTCGCCGGGCCGCAGCGCGGTGGTCGGGGTGAACGGTCCCGCGGGTGAGGGGCTCCGGACGGGCTGGCGGGGGTGCTGGTCGGGGGTGGCCAGGGTGTTGACCAGGCGGTAGAACGTGGCCTGCGCGGGCATGGCCACCGCCTGGTGCCCGTGCTGGTCCTCCAGGATCTGCCGCACCAGCGGCCGCAGGCCCTTGACGGTTCCCTTCGAGCGCACCCGCTGGCGCTCGAGTGCTTCGCGGATGGCGGCGAGCACGCGCTCGTCGGTGCGGCCGGTGGGGCGCGAGGTGCGGGTGGAGCGGTGGTCGACCAGGCCCCACAGCCCGTGGGCGCGGTAGTCCAGGCGCATGCGCTGCACCGTGGTGCGCGAGACCCGCCCGAACCCCGAGGCGGTCAGTTCCTGCGCCTTGGCCTGTTCGCGCTGCGCCAGGGTCCACCGGCCGGGTTCGTAGGGCGGGCGAGGGGTGCCGGCGCTGCCCGGTGGCCCGGGCAGCCCGGTCTCGACCTCGCGCACGTGCCGCTGCCACGCCAGTGCCCGCTCCAAGGCCTGCTCCGGGACGCCTTCCAGCAGCCCCCACTTGGGCACCGGCTCCGGCGGGGGCGCTCCGAGGACCGTGAAGCCGGGGTCGGCGAACAGGTACCCGGCCAGCACCACCCGGTCTTCCCACCCCTGACCCTCGTACCCGTCCGGCGGCTCCCCGCCGCTGCTGCGCTGGTCCTGGTGTCCCCGCCCGTCCGACTCCTGTCGCTGGTCCTGGTCCTGGTCGTCGGGGCGGTCAGGTGGATGCGCTGTCCGGCGATGGCGACTACCTGCCACCGGCGGCCCTGGTGGCGGATCTGGGCGCCGACCTCCAGTACCGGCCGCCGGCTTCGCGCCCCGCTCACACCCGGCCCCTGTCGCCCCGGTCGCGGGACGCGCCCCCTGCTGCGCCCGGGCGCCCGCCGTGGGCCGCTCCCTTCCTGCGGCTGTCGTCCGCCCAGAGGCCTTCGACGTCGTCCTCGTCGTCGCTGTCGTGGTGGTCCTGGTGGGGGGTTGGCTGGTTGGCGGTGGTGGGGGTGCCGGGGGAGACCTGGACGCTCTGGTGCAGGGGTCGGTGGAGTGGGGCGTGGAGGTGTCCGTGCCACAGGGCGTGGAAGATCGCGGGCAGGACGGCGAGGGGGTTGCCGGCGGCTTGGACGCCTTCGATCATCGGCTTTGGTCGGGCGAAGGCGTCCAGGACTGCTGCGTTCAGGGCGGGGGTTCCCTGGTTGCGGGGGTGGCGGTAGCCGGCCAGCCAGCGCAGGTTCGCCTCGAGGACCGGGTCCAGGGGTTCAAGGCGCCGGTAGGTCCAGCCGACGTTGGCGCACGCGGCGGACACCGCGGCCGCGGCCGCGACCGCGCGCGGGCCGCCGGCGTCGGGGTGGCTGGGGCAGTCGGCCAGGAGCGCGGTGCCGTCGGTGTAGCGGGCGAACAGCTGCGGTACCCAGGCCCGGATTTCGCCGCGCCCGGTGCGCCACAGCAGCCGCACGGGGCGTCCGGCGAGTCCGGTCACGCGCGGGTCGCGGTCCAGGACCATCAGCTGGGCGCGCATCGTGGCGGACCCGTTGTGGACGTGGCGGCCGGTGGTGGCGGACCACCACAGCCCCGGACCCCAGCGCCGTCCGGGCACGACGGGGAACCCCGCGACCGGTGCCAGGTCCTCAAAGGGAACGGCCAGGGCCGCGTCCGCCCACCGCTGCTGCACGATCTGCCCGACCACGTCGCGGAACACCGCCTCGACGCCGGCCAGCGACCGCCCGTCCAGCATCTGCTCCGGCCGGGCCCCTACTCCGCCCCCGGACCTGCCCGCTGCGTCCTCGCCGCTCACCCATTCAGTCAAACCGGTGCCCGCCCGGCGCGGGCCGGTTCCCGTGTTCCGCAGACGCAGCACCGCGCGATGCGCTACCCGTCCGCTTGCGCCGGGGGATTCAGTCGAAGGCGACGACCAGGCGGACGGCGTCGTCGCCGAAGCGGTCGGCGAGGGCTTTCATCACGGCGAAGACGTGCGACCAGCCGGTGCCAGGTCCCAGGACGGTGCTGGCGCGCAGCGGTTCGTACCGGCACTGCAGGCCGTTGCCCGCGGTCCAGTCCAGGGGCCCGCAGACCGGGTGCCAGCCGGGTGGGGGTGCCCCGGTGGTGGCGAGAACGTCGGGCGGCCACTGGGCCGGGACGAGCCGGCGGTGCCTCAGCGCGGGCAGCGTGGGCTTCGACCAGGTCAGTCGTCCGACGAACCCTCCGGGCAGGCCCGTGAGCTCCAAGGCGGCGAGCTGCGCCCAGCTGACCCATGTCGCGCCGCTCATCTCGCCGACGGTGACCGGGGCCTCCAACTGCGCGCGCACGGCGTTCGACAGGTCGTGGGGCAGCCCGCGGTCTGCTGCCAGCGGGTGGAAGCCGGCGTCGTTGCGTACCCCGAACAGGAGCCCGAAGGCGGTGTAGTCGGTCTGGTCGTACAGGGGCCACAGGTCCATGGCCGCCACCCACGGCTCGCCCTCGTAGTAGTCGGTGCCCACACCGGGGTGGCGGAACTCGATGCTCCCGTAGATCTCCGTGCCCATGGCGTGCGACGCTACCGCCCCCTCTCCGGCACGCGCGCGCCAATATCCAGGCCCCGACCGATTGTGGACGGCGCCTCGTGCAACCGAACCCCGGCTGCAGATGCATGGAACAGGGCGACCGGACCGCTCGCGGACAGCCCGTCAGCAACCAGGCCCCGCGCTCAGTCCTCGTCCCGGTCCCGGTAGGCGGCGAGCTCGGCCGCCAGGACCTCCACCGGCCGCCGGGCCCAGCGGGCCAGGTCCTCCAGGGACTCGCCCGCCTCCAAGGCGGCGGTCGCGCTCTCCCACAGTGCCCGGTCGACCAGGCCGGCGCTGTGGCTCAGGTTCTGCAGCAACCGCTGGGCGGCCTCGCCGACGGTGCCGCGCTGCGCCCGCGCAGTTGGGTCAGCTGCTCCTCGGCGGAGGCGACCAGGCCGCGGATCAGGTGCCGTTGCGGACTGGACACCGCGGAGTGCCACGTGGTGGCGGGTCTGGACGCGGTCTTCAATTTGCCGAGGACACGCAATTGTGCTGCGGTGGTGGGCGGCTGGTGCTCGGGCCTTACCCACCAGAGGTCCTCCGCGGCAACGGCCGAGCCGCTGCCGGTGCCGCGGCGGTGGCGGATGACGGTGCCCATCCAGGAGAGCAGCGGCCCGCCGTGGTCGACCGCGGCCAGCGGTCCGAGCCAGGGCCGGTGCACCCGTACTCCCAGCTCGCGGCAGAACGCCCCGTCAGCCGGCAGCGGCCGCGCCCGCTCACCTCCGCTGTCGCGCCACACCAGCTGCGCCATCGCGGGATCCAGCAGAGCGCTGGCGACCGTGACCACTTCGGGTAAGACGAGCGCGTCGCGCACCACCGCCCGCCACCACCCGAGCCCCGCAGCGGTACCCGTTCCGGCACGGGCAGCGGCACCGGCGACCTGGCGCAGCCGGGCCGGCCAGATCTGCTCATGCCCCCAGTGCGGGGACTCCTCCCACCACCGGCACACCACTGCCGACGCCAGCCCGAACACCTCCCAGGGCTTCACCCCCGCCCGCCGTGCGCGCCGCACCACACCGTCCCACCGCCGCTGCGCCGCGAGGACCTGCGGGCAGCCGCGCAGGTCCAGGTGCTCCATCGGTTGGTCGGCGTCGGCGTTCCAGTGCCCACCTGCGGTGACGCCCGCAGACCCGCTCCCACCGTGCGGCGTACCGCACCACACGCACCGGCTCACCGGTGCGTGTGGCAGTGCAGGAGCGGCACCCGAACGCCACGGGGGCGACCGCCGCGCCGCCAGCCCGCCACTGTCCCTGCGGCCGGTCCGGTGCGCCGACGCTCGCGGTCGGCCTATCATCCTCGTGACCCCACGCCGGCAGCGCGTGTGCCAGTACCTCCTCGCCGACCCCGCACAGCGCAGCCAGTACCTCACGCCCGGTTTGGTCGAGCAGCACGTCCACGTCGGCCCGGTACCTGCCGTCGTTGTGGCGGGGCTGCTGGTTGCGCCACTGCCAGTGCCCCAGCAGAGCCTGGGTATCCAGGCTGTAGCGGGCCGCCAGCCGTGACATCAGCGACCACGTCGTCTCACCGGACAGGGGTACGAGCCGGAAGAGGCTTTCTGCGGGCGGGCCGGATGTGGGAGGGCGGTGTGCCGGGTTCTGGTCGGGACTGTTCGCCGTGGCCGTGCCTTTCCGATCCTGGTCTGACCGTTGTCGACCAGTGGGGTTTCTGTCGGTGTTACTGGATGTCTTGGGGGTGCCAGCCGCGGGGGAGTTTGGGGAGGCCGATGAGGGCGTCGATGCCGAGGTGTTCTTGGAGGAGGGCTTTGAGGCCGCGTCCGTCGATGAGTTGCATGCGTCCGGTGCGTTGGGGCGAAGTCGAGGCTGGATTTGCCGTACCAGGCGGTGGTGACCAGGATGCCTTTGGCTGCGGCTTTGTCGTTCATGACGCCGGCCAGGGCGCGGACGGCGTCGGGGGGCACGGTGTCTTTGTAGCGTTTGGCCTGGATGACGCACAGGCCTCCGGTCAGGGGGTCGCGGTTGATGGCGACGGCGTCGGACGCCGTCGTCGCGGCTGGCCTGGGTGGTCCAGGCTTCCAGTCCGATGGCTTCGAAGAGTTGGCGGACCAGGTGCTCGAACGCGGTGGGGGCCATCTTCAGCAGGTCGGGGCGGCTGTCGAGGCCGGAGACGATGTCGACCTCCTCCACGAAGCGGTACTTGCTGAGGTCGAATTCCGCGACGGGGGCTACGGCCTGGGAGGTCGTAGGGGTGGGGGGAGACGATGGCGTTCAGGTGGCGCAGGCACAGGGCGGGGTCCAGTTCGCTTTCGCCGAGGTCGAGTTCGCAAAAGGCCTCGCGTTCGGCCACGACGCTGGCCAGGCACGGGCGCACCGGGCGTCCGGTGGCGCGGTCCTTGGCGTCCGCGTGCCCGTTGAAGAGCACGGTGTCCACCAGGTCGGGGCTGGTGACCGCGAAGCCCTCCTCGATGGCGTGCAGCGCCAGGCGCGCGACCAGGCGCCGGTAGAGGTCCCGGGCCTCGGTGTCCTTGCGGGGCTGGGGTACGACCTCGCGGCGCTGGGCGATGAACCGGTATCCGGCCGCCTGCGGGATGATGCCCTGGCCGGGCAGGTCGACCTCCAGGAGGAGCTGCTTGGCCTCGGGCGCGTAGGCGGCCCGCACCGCGGGCCGGCACCCCGGGGGGAGCGGCGAGTGGAGCAGCAGCTTGCCGACCGCATCGGCGAAGGCCTGCGGGCCCTCCTGCAGTAAGCGCTGCTCGGCCTTGCGCCGGTAGTCGCCCAGGTCGCCGGGCCGGTCCAGGAGAACAGACTCCAACTCCTGCACGAGGGCCTGGACGGCTTCAGACCGTTGGGCCGCCTCGTCCTTCAAGCTCTGCACCTCGGCCGCTTGCCGCTGGCGTTCCTGCTCCTGCTCGGCCCGCGCCCGCTCACGCTGCTGCTGCTCCGCTGTGCGCTTGCGCGCCGCGAGCCGCTGCGCCAGCTCCCGCTCCACCCGCGCGGCTTCACGCTCCTGCTTGGTCAGCTCCCGCTCTCCGACCGACAGCAGCCGGGCCTGCTCCTTGTCCAGCCGGGCGGCTTCCTGGCGCTCGCGCTGGAGCCGGTCCTGCTCGGCCTTCTTGGCCAGCCGATCTCGTTTCCGCCGCCTCCTTCTTCACAGCGGCGGCCTTCGCCTTCTGCTTCGCCTGGTAGGGCGTCGAGTAACTGCTGCGCTATCGACTTCTGCCGTGCCATCTGGCCCTCCCCTGGCCGAACCTGCCTGCCCGCGACAGCGCCCCTTCATCATGTGGGCCGTCAGCGGCACTACCGCTGTGAAGCGATGCCCAACCGCGAAGATCGACAATCCCTTGCTGTTCGTCCCGCTTCGCCAGTTGGTGAGTGACTCGATGGAGGGCACTGCGCCTGGCTGCCTGGCCTTCCACAGGCCAGTTGCCGGAGTCGGACGCCCGCCGGCTCTGGGCTAGGGTGCGGCGGTGACTGGTTCTGTGTGGCGCCCGCTGCTCTTCCTCGATGTGGACGGGCCGTTGATCCCGTTCGGTGCGACGCCCCGTCAGCTGCCGGGCGGCTACCCGACTTTCCCGGATGCGTCAGGGCTGCGGGTGGTCGGGGCGAAATCCTCTGCTGTCCAGGCTTGATCCGAGCCTGGGGCCCCGGTTGGCCGCGCTGGGGTGCGAGCTGGTGTGGGCCACGACCTGGATGGAGGAGGCGAACGAGTGCGTGGCGCCGCGTCTGGGATTGCCGCGCCTGCCGGTCGTGCTGTGGCCGGAGCAGGACCAGGAGGAGGGGCGCTCCGGGCTGCACTGGAAGACGCGCGGCCTGCTCGCCTGGGCGGGCGGGCGCCCGTTCGTCTGGCTGGACGACGAGATCACCGGTACTGACCGGCGCTGGATGGCTGCGCACCATCCGGGGCCGGCCATGCTGCACCGTGTCGACCCCGCCGCAGGCCTGACCGGCGCGGACTCCACCGCTGTCGAGCACTGGCTACGTGCGGCCCGTCCCGCGCCGCCGACGCGATGAGGACCCGGTAGTACCGTGCCCCGTCCCGGAGCGCGGCTGGGCCCGGTGGCCTTATGGTCTTGAACCCCTATCGCTGTGCTGGAGGCTTCCATGGCTACTGAGAACACTCCTGAGGAATCGGTCGGCGTCTGCCCATCCCGTTCTGCCGCTGACCTGATAGCTGGTCAGGTGGGGTTGGCGGAGGTGTTGGCGGTGTTGGCTGGGGTGCGGCCGGTGTTTCATTCGGAGGCGGATCTGCAGCATGCGTTCGCGCGGGTGCTGTGGGGGCTGGCGCCGCAGGTGGAGTGTCGCCTGGAGGTGCGCCAGACCGCCTCGGAGGGTGTCGAGCACTTGGACCTGCTGTGTCTTGGTCCGCTGGGCCGCACGGCGGTGGAGTTCAAGTACGTCAAGCGTGCCTGGAGCGGCACGGTGGGCAGTGGCCCGTTGGAGGAGCGGTACGCGTTGAAGTCGCACGGCGCCCCTGATCTGGCCCGGCGGGACTTCGTCTTCGACGTCGCCCGGCTGGAGAAGTTCTGCGTCCGCCCCGACCAGAACGGCCTGGCGCTGCTGATCACGAACGAGTCGGCGCTGTGGCAGCAGCCGAAGCCGTCGGGGACGCAGTCCCGCGACCGCGAGTTCCGTCTGCACGAGGGCGGTGAGCTGAGCGGGACGCTGCTGTGGGGCGGGGGCGACTTTCGCCCCCAACACCCGGGTCCTGCGAGGCACCTATCCCTTGCGCTGGCGGCCGTACTCGCAGCGGCCCGGAACCGGGGGAGAGTTCCGGTACCTGGCCCTCCTCGTCGACCCCGCTGCGGAGGCCCCGGCGAAAGCCGTGACCCCGGAAGCAGACAGTTCGCCAGCCTGAGCGTGGCCGCCGCGCAGCTGTGCTGGCCGCCGCTCCTTCCCTCATGTCTGTGGTGGGTGGTGGCGGTATCCGTAGTGGTCTTCGATGTGGGCTTGGTGGTCGTCGATGTCCTGCTGGAGGTCGGCGGCAGGAAGGCGGGTCCATTCGGCGAGGTGGTGGAGGGGGATGCCTGCGGTGTGGGCGGAGCTGGCGATGCCGGTGACGGCTTGGTCGAGGGTGGCGATGGCCTGGTTGAGGGTGTCGATCAGCTGTTGGGTGGCGGTGGACAGGGGCGCGGTGTCATGGGGGTCCAGGGCGGCCAGGAGCTCCGTGGCCTCGCGGACTTTTTCGTTGATCCAGCCGCGTTCGGGGCGGGGGATGGTGGCGCGCCAGGTGATGGTGCCGTCGGTGCGCTGGGTCAGGGTCCGCAGGAGCGCGGTGACGGAGGCGGGTTGGTGGTCGCGGGGGATCCACCAGGGGTCTTGTCCCCAGTCGCCGGGCTGTCCGATGCCGTGGCGCCTGCGCACGACTGCTCCGCGCCATGCGGTCAGGGCGGTACTGTCGGTGGTGGCGCCGACCCGGGCGAGCCAGGGCCGCCCGAGCCTGCGCGCGAGTTCCTGCTCGAACTGTCCGTCGCGCGGGGAGATCCTGAAGGTCCCGGGACCGCCGCTGTCGTGCCGGACCTTGTCGGCGACGGCGGGGTCCAAAAGTGCCCCGGCGAGGGCGACGGTCTCGGGGAAGGTGGTGGCTTCGCGAGTGACGGCGCGCCACCACCACAGGTTGGCGCTGGCGTCGCCGCCGGCCAGGGCGTGCAGGCGGGTGGGCCAGATCCGCTCTTCGCTCCATTCGAGTGCGAGGTTCCCACCATTGGCACACCACGGCGCGGGCGACCGCGAACACCGCCCCGGGTGTCACCCCGGCCGCCTCGGCCCGTCGGGCTACGGTCGGCCACTGCTGCTGCGCCGCCGCGATCTCGGGGCAGGCCCGCAGGTCGAGATATTCCAGGTCGTGTCCGTCGCCTGCGCCCAGGGTCCACCGCTGGTGGCGGCGGCATACACGTTGCCATCCGTCGCGGTACCGCATGGCGGTCACTGCCTGTCCGGTGCGCTGTGCGGTGCAGGGCCGGCAGGCGTAGGCGACGGGTCCGTGGGCTGCTGCGCCGGACTGCCAGCGGGCCTGCGGTCGTCCCTTGGAGGAGGTGCTGGTGAACGCGGCGGGTCCTTTGGCCCAGGCGGGCAGGGCGCGCTGGAGGGTGTGGAGGTCGATGCGGCACAGGGCAGCGAGAAGGGCTTGCCCGGCGGGGTCGAGGAGGATCTCGGCGTCAGCGCGTACACCGCTGGCACCAGGGGAGCGGGGCGGATTGTTGCGCCACTCCCACGCGGCCCGCAGATCGGTGGACGTCATGGCATACCGGGCGGCGGTGCGTCCAGCAGTGACCACACCGTCTCCTCGGCCATCGGCGCGATCCGGAAGACCCCCTGCGTCAGCAGCACAGCGTCACCTCCTCCCAGGCCGGCCTCCGCCTCACCAGCGCATGCCGAGGGTGTCGAGTGCGGCGCGCTGCTCCTTGGTGAGTTTGACGGCTCGTTGTCGGACGTTGCCCACCCACAGCCCCAACTTGAACGGCCCGTCGGGCATGGGCTGTACATCGCTCCGCTTGACCGCGGTGATGGTGCCGCCGTGCTGCGCGGCCCAGGCTGTTGCTGCGGCGAGTCCGGTGTTGAACCGGTCGGTCTGACTGCGCGCGGGTGCTGCCGCGGGGACTGCAGACTGCGTGGGGGCGGTCATGCCCAGCCGTCCGAGCAGTTCCTGCTGCCGGGTTGGAGCTCGTGCCACCGGGCCTGCTGCGCCCTGGCCCACTTGCTGATGTCCTCGCCGGACATGCGGATGCCTTTGGGCAGGTCCAGCAGGTCCGTGAGCGTCCCGCCGTTGTCGGTGTGGGCGAGGGCGATGCGGTAGGAGCGTTGCCAGGGGAGTGGCCAGGTGGGGTTCCACCACAGGTCGATGCCCGCCAGCTGGGCGATGCGGGCCTGGGTCAGTTTGCCGGCGTTGGCGGCGGATCTCTGTTCGACGAGCCATCGGCCGATCTTGGTCGAGCCGGCGACTGTGGTGGCGCTGCAGGCGAGGCGTTCGACGTGGGTGGCGGCGTAGGTGCGGGCGATGGCGAGGTTGGCGTCCCAGGCGGCTTCGTGGGCGTTCCAGACCATGCCGAGCTCTTCCAGGCGCTGTACGCGTGAGGGTAGTAGCTCGTCGGCCGCGTAGGCGGCCCGCTGCGAGGCCGCCCAGCGGCCCAGGGGGAAGTCCGAGCCGGGTTCTGTGGCATCGACAGGGATCGCCACGTTGGAGTGGGTCTCGTGCCAGCGTCTGGCGGCGGCGTAAGCCGCGCAGCCAGTTCTGTGCCTCGGGGCTGAGTACGCGTAGTCGTACGGCGGCTGCGATCTCGGCTGCGGTGTGGAGGCCGCCGGCGAACTCCAGCACCATCCGCAGCGCCTGCGCACCGGCCTGTCCGGATCCCGGTGGCTGCTCCTGGTCCTGTTCGTCGTCCTGCAGCCGTGGGGCGGGTTGTTCGGTGCGTGAGCGGCGCTGGGGGACTGCGAGGCCTTCGATCAGGTTGCTGTCGTAGGCGCGGAGGCCTTCGAGGATGGAGAAGAGTGGGGCGAAGCCGGGGTCGGCGACGAGGTCGCTGCTGGGTGGTGGCGTCTTCGATCGTGTCGTGGGCGGCCCTTGGCCACGATGGTGGGCACCATGATGGTGGCGACCTTCCCCGCGCCGGGTTGCTGGCGCAGGGCCCTGCCGATCGCCTGGATGAGGTCCACCAGGCTGCCCTTGGCACTGGTGAACAGGACGGCGTCGCTTTTCGTGTCCAGCCCTTCGGCGAGCACTTTGCTGTTGGCCAGCAGGGCGGGCCGCTGCAGGCCGCCGGGTTCCTCGTCGTCGAACTCCGCCAGGACCTGCTTGCGGTGACGCCCTGTGTGCTCGCCGGAGAGCCAGCGTGCCCAGACGCCGTTGGGGAACGCCGCACGGAGATCGTCTTCGGCCTCGATCCGGCGTGGAAGAGTTGAAGCGAATACCTCGGCGTCATCAATGCGGTTGTGGAAGCTGATGACCTTCTTGAGACCCTTATCCTCAATGGCTTTGAGAACAGCGACCTGGATCGCCGCAAGCCGCGCCCGGCGGCCGATCCCTCTTCGTCTCCAGCATCGCGTGGAGCACTGGATCAAACGATTTTCGAGGGCGACGAGCTGAAACCTTGCCAGCACCCCGATGTCCTGGCTGCGCATGAGCGTCAAGGAGTTATTGGCGGACGGTGCCGAATACAGTTCTCGTCGTCCATGGACATCGCCAGTTCCCTCGGCAGCGACTGGTACGCGGGGCCGGCCTGCGTCTGCCTCTGCTCCCTCGGTGGTGCTGGCGTCCAAGCTCTCCGGGACGTTCCACACTCTGGGGGTGGCCGGTCATGTACAGTCTCGCGGCGGCGGGCAGGGCCTGGTTGTCGTGCACGGCCGCCCATGGCTTCGATGCTGCGCCACTGGTTCTGTGGGCTTCGTCGATGATCATGGCGGACCAGCGTTGAACAGGACTGATGCCGTACTGGTTGAAGTCTCGGCTGTGTGCTCCGATGACGGTCGGAAGGCTCGCGTAGGTGCCGAAGACGGTCACCGGAACGCCTTCGCCGGCCTTCGAGAGCCAGAACGCCAGTCGTTCCGAGCTGGTGGTGCACAGCACCCCGGCGGCAGGCTCGTGGTCTGCCATGGAGCAGACCGCGTACATGTGGCCCGCCCGCCCGGCGGCCCGCCAGGTCTCGATCGTCTGGCCCAGCAGGTCGAGGGTGGGAACGAGTACGAGAATGGGCCCCTTCGGGGCGATCCTCATCCCCGCGTGCGCCGACATGAACGTCTTTCCCGTACCCGGGGCAGCGATAAGCTGAGCCCGCAACCCATCCGTAGGAATGGACTGCCCAGGGTGGAGCGTCAGCGCCCTGACGACATCGTCAACCGGTTCGACCTGGAAATCGCGAAGCTTGGACACCGAG